>NZ_CP107766.1:2535000-7517500 GCF_036345115.1 Streptomyces griseorubiginosus | reverse complement strand
GATGTCGTAGGTAGTGGTTTGGCCGCTTCCGGCTGCTGGCGATTGCCGTACCCGGGTCAAGCGGCTTGGGCTACGTTACGCATCTTCCAAGAGCGAGTCAACTTGAGCGGCGCCTAGGGACATGGGCCCGATAGGGGCTCACCGTCGGGTCGTTGGCGACCCAGAACCGCCAGGGATGGACGCCCCCTTCGCCGGCCACTCCGGTGCGCGGACCGCTGAGTACCTGGTCGGAGGCGACTGGGCGGCCGGTGAGCACCCTCAGTGGGGTCTCGCCCGTGGTACAGGCGTCCGTGCCGTCCAGAGCCCGGTCCACGCCCAGGGCGGTGGCCAGGCGGGCCGGCCCTTTGGCCAGTTCTTTGTCATTTCGGGCCGAGAGTCGACGTTTGCGAGCCAGCTCCGTGCCTTCGAGGACCTCGCCGGCCCGGAGCAGGACGGCGCTCGCCCGTCCTTCCTCCCCGCAGACGAGGTTCATGCAGAACCACATGCCGTAGGTGAAGTAGACGTACACATGTCCGGGCGGACCGAACATCACGCCGTTGCGGGCCGTGCGGCCGCGATAGGCGTGGGAGCCGGGGTCGTTCTGGCCGTCGTAGGCCTCGACCTCCGTGATGCGGAGCACGATCGGACCGTCCGGGGTGGTACGGACGAGGAGGCGACCGAGGAGATCGGGGGCGACCTCCAGTACGGGGCGGTCGAAGAACTCTCGTGTCAGTGGCGTACGGTCCGGGGGCGTGATCATGGCGTACGAGCGTAGTCCAGACGGGTGTGTGCCAAGGGGTGGTCAAGGGTCCGTCCGCTTGCCAGGGTGATGGCGCGGAACCGACCACGGCCGGATCGCGTTTGTAGGGATCAGGAATCCGCGCGTTCTAAGAGGAGAGACATGGCGTTCAAGAAGCTGCTCGCGAGCCTGGGGGCCGGTGGGGCTTCGGTGGAGACGGTGTTGACCGAGGTCAACGTCGTCCCGGGTGGTGTCGTCCAGGGCGAGGTGCGGATCCAGGGCGGGTCCGTGGACCAGGAGATCGAGGGGCTGTCGGTCGGGCTCCAGGCCAGGGTCGAGGTGGAGAGCGGCGACCAGGAGTACAAGCAGGACATCGAGTTCACGAAGGTCTCGCTCGGCGGTGCCTTCACGCTTCAGGCGAACGCCGTGCACGCGGTGCCGTTCGGTCTGGAGATCCCCTGGGAGACGCCGATCACGATGATCGACGGCCAGGCGCTGCGCGGTATGAACGTCGGTGTCACGACCGAGCTGGCGATCGCGCGTGCCGTGGACTCCGGTGACCTGGACCCGGTCAACGTGCACCCGCTGCCGGCGCAGAAGGCGATCCTGGACGCGTTCATGCAGCTGGGCTTCCGCTTCAAGAACGCGGACCTGGAGCGCGGTCACATCCGTGGGACCCGGCAGCAGCTGCCGTTCTACCAGGAGATCGAGTTCCTCCCGCCGCAGCAGTACCGCGGGCTCAACCAGGTCGAGTTGAGCTTCGTGGCGGACGGTCACGCGATGGACGTCGTGCTGGAGATGGACAAGAAGCCGGGGCTGTTCAGCGAGGGCAGTGACACCTTCCGGTCCTTCCAGGTGGGTCTGCACGACTACCAGAGCACCGACTGGGCCGGGTACCTCAACCAGTGGCTGTCCGAGGTCGGCAGCAGGCGCAACTGGTTCTAGGCTCGGAACTGCTGATTCCGCAGATCGACCAGGAGGTACCGAGGTGACCGAGCTCAAGCGGCGGCCGCTCCCCCATGACTTCCATCCGCCCGTGCCGTCGTTCACGGTGACGAGTGAGGATGTCGCCGAGGGTGCGACGCTCAAGGACGCTCAGGTCTACGCGGCCGGCAACACCTCTCCGCAGCTGCGCTGGGAGGGTTTCCCGTCGGAGACCAAGAGCTTCGCCGTGACCTGCTACGACCCCGACGCGCCCACGGGCAGCGGGTTCTGGCACTGGGTCGTGTTCGACATTCCGGCCTCGGTGACCGAGCTGCCGGTGGGTGCGGGCAGCGGGAAGTTCGAGGGGCTGCCGGAGGGTGCCGTACAGGCGCGGAACGACTACGGGTCGAAGGACTTCGGTGGGGCCGCTCCGCCGCCCGGGGACGGGCCGCACCGGTACGTCTTCACCGTGTACGCGGTGGACCAGGAGAAGCTCGGGCCGGATGCCGATGCCTCTCCCGCCGTTGTGGGCTTCAACCTGCGGTTCCACGCGATCGCGCGTGCCCAGCTGATCGGTGAGTACGAGGTGCCCGCCGAAGACTGACGTTCAACGAGCGTTTGCCCGCCTCTGGTCTTGGAATTGATCAGGGGCGGGCACTTTTTATTGCGTTGTCCATCTCGGCGTGCCCGGCCAGAGTTGATCCAAGCCCAAGCCCGCCAGGGGGTGGGCCGGTACGCAACGGGAGGTGGGGTGGTCATGCGGGAGACGCTGGTACTGAACGCGAGCTTCGAGCCGCTGTCGACGGTGACGTTGAATCGAGCCGTCGTTCTGGTGCTTCAGGACAAGGCCGTCGTCGAGCAGTCCCACCCCGAACTGCGCATGCGCGGAGCCGCGGTCGACATACCGGCGCCCCGGGTGATCAGGTTGTGCAGGTATGTACGGGTGCCCTTCCGAAGACAAGCCCCGTGGTCCCGGCGGGGTGTTCTGGTGCGTGACCGGCACAGGTGCGCGTACTGCGGGCGGCGGGCGACGACCGTGGACCACGTGGTGCCGCGGTCTCAGGGTGGTCAGGACACTTGGCTGAATACGGTGGCCTCCTGCGCGGAGGACAACCACCGTAAGGCGAACCGGACTCCGGCGGAGGCGGGGATGCCGTTGCTGCGGGAGCCGTTCGAGCCGACTCCTGCTGACGCCATGCTGTTGTCTCTGGGCCACGAGGACTTCTCTGCGCTGCCGGATTGGCTGGCCGGAGAGGCTGCCTAGTCGTCTGCCAGGATCGGTTCGGTTGGCGGCCGCGGGTTCGTCGTGGCTTGTCGCGCAGTTCCCCGCGCCCCTGGGTGGGTGCGGGGAACCTAGCTTTTCCAGGACCGTCAGTCGATCTTCGGGTTCTCTCGGCGTTCCGTGCCGCCGTTGCCTCCGCTCGAACCGCCGCCGATGTTCCCGAAGTTGCCCATGGCTCCGGAGAGGCCCTTGAGGGCGTCGCCGATCTCGCTGGGGACGATCCAGAGCTTGTTGGCGTCGCCTTCGGCGATCTTGGGGAGCATCTGGAGGTACTGGTAGGAGAGGAGCTTCTGGTCGGGGTCGCCGGCGTGGATGGCCTCGAAGACCGTGCGGACGGCCTGGGCCTCGCCTTCCGCGCGCAGGGCCGCGGCCTTCGCCTCACCTTCGGCGCGCAGGATCTGGGACTGCTTCTCACCCTCGGCGGTGAGGATGGCGGCCTGGCGCGTACCTTCGGCGGTGAGGATCGCGGCGCGCTTGTCACGGTCGGCGCGCATCTGCTTCTCCATCGAGTCCTGGATGGAGGTCGGGGGCTCGATCGCCTTGAGTTCGACTCGGTTGACGCGGATGCCCCACTTGCCGGTGGCCTCGTCGAGGACTCCGCGCAGGGCCGCGTTGATCTCCTCGCGGGAGGTCAGGGTCCGCTCCAGGTCCATGCCACCGATGATGTTGCGGAGGGTGGTGACGGTGAGCTGCTCGATGGCCTGGATGTAGCTGGCGACCTCGTAGGTCGCGGCCCGCGCGTCGGTCACCTGGTAGTAGATGACGGTGTCGATGTTGACGACCAGGTTGTCCTGGGTGATCACCGGCTGCGGCGGGAACGGCACGACCTGTTCACGCAGGTCGATGCGGTTGCGGATGGTGTCTATGAACGGGACCACGATGTTGAGGCCCGCGTTGAGGGTCCGCGTGTAGCGGCCGAAGCGCTCGACGATGGCTGCGCTCGCCTGCGGGATGACCTGGATCGTCTTGATCAGGGCGATGAAGACCAACACCACCAGAATGATCAAGACGATGATGACCGGTTCCATCGTGCTCCCCGTGCCCTTCTCCGCCTCGGCGTTTTCGGAAGATCTTATGGTTGTTGAAGATCTTGCTGGTCGAGTCTGACAGACCGTCGTGCAACTCGTGGTGCGTTCGGTTCAGTTGCATCCTGCGAGGTCACATGACGATCGCGGTCGCTCCCTCGATGTCCACGACATCCACTTCCTGGCCTACGTCGTAGGCCCGGTCGGTGTCGAGAGCGCGCGCCGACCAGACCTCTCCGGCGAGCTTGATCCGGCCGCCCGCGCTGTCGACGCGCTCCAGGACGACGGCCTGTTTCCCCTTCAGGGCGTCGATTCCCGTGACGAGTTCGGGTCGCTGCGAGCGATGCCGGGTCGCGATGGGCCGTACGACGGCGATGAGGGCCACCGAGACGACGACGAAGACGAGCACCTGGACGACGACGTCACCGCCCAGCCCGGCCGCGACCGCTGCCGCGAGGGCGCCGACCGCGAGCATGCCGAATTCCGGCATCGCGGTCACCACGAGCGGGATTCCGAGCGCTGCCGCGCCGACGAGCCACCACACCCATGCGTCGATGTCGTTCACGGGCTCATGGTAGGTCCGGGGGTACCGCCTCCGACAGGGCGCGATGGCGCCCGGAGGGGCTTCTTACCCGTGTTTTTGCGGGTACTTCACTTGATCACGACAGCGGGAGGCCCTGCGCGGTCCAGCGGTCGCCGACCTGCTCGACGACGAGGGGGAGGCCGAAGCACATGGAGAGGTTGCGGGAGGTGAGTTCGAGCTCCAGGGGGCCGGCGGCGAGCACCTTGCCCTGGCGGATCATGAGGACGTGGGTGAAGCCGGGGGCGATCTCCTCGACGTGGTGGGTGACCATCAGCATCGAGGGGGCGATCGGGTCGCGGGCGAGGCGGCCGAGGCGCCGGACCAGGTCCTCGCGGCCGCCGAGGTCGAGGCCGGCGGCGGGTTCGTCGAGGAGGAGCAGCTCGGGGTCGGTCATCAGGGCGCGGGCGATGAGGGTGCGCTTGCGCTCGCCCTCGGAGAGGGTACCGAACTTGCGGTCCAGGTAGTCGCTCATGCCGAGGCGGTCGAGAAAGGCACGCGCGCGCTGCTCGTCGATGTCCTCGTACTCCTCCTGCCAGCCCGCGGTCATGCCGTACGCCGCCGTCAGCACGGTCTCCAGGACGGTCTGGCGCTTGGGGAGCTTGTCGGCCATGGCGATGCCGGCCATGCCGATGCGGGGGCGCAGTTCGAAGACGTCGGTGCCGGGCTTGCCGAGGGTCTCGCCGAGGATGGTGGCGGTGCCCTTGCTGGGGTAGAGGTAGCTGGACGCGAGGTTCAGGAGCGTGGTCTTGCCGGCGCCGTTGGGGCCGAGGATGACCCAGCGCTCGCCCTCCTTGACCGACCAGGAGACCTGGTCCACCAGAGCCCGGTCCTCACGGACCACGGATACGTCCTGAAGCTCCAGAACATCGCTCATGAGCGCGTTGTCTCCCCTTGCAGTGTGACGGTGTCGACGTCTCGGCTGTCGCGTGCGCGCTTTTGGGCGCAGCCCTCGATGAAATCTACGCCACCGGCCGCGCGCTCCGGTCCATCGGTCCGGTCCTTAGGCTGGGGGCATGCTCTCGGAACCGCGCTCTGGACGTCTTGCCGCTTGGGGAAACGGTCTTTTGGCCGGACTTGTCTCGCCCGACGACGCCGTACTGGCGATCGTCGGTGACGATGCCGTGCACCGGGTGGAGGGGCTGCCCGGGGAGACGTCGCCGGTCGGCCTCACCCTGGCGCTCGGGCGGCTGAGGTCGCTCGGGGTCACCGGGCTGCGGGTCGCGCTGCCCGCGCCCGGACATCCGCTGGGGCTGAGCGGGCCGCCGGAGTTCAACGCGCGGGCGCTGGAGGCGGAGGAGGCGGTGGTCTGTTACGGCGCCGCGCTGGGCCTGGTGCCTGAGGTGTACGAGGCCGGGCCCTCGGGTGATGTCCATGTCGAGGTGACCTGGCACGTGCTGCCGGTGCGGGAGGCTCCGCCGGCGGACGTGCCCTCACTGGGCGAGGCGGAGCGGGAGCTCGCGGAGGCCCTGCGGGAGGCGACGGAGGTGTTGTCGCGGCTGGACGTGGCGGGGTCGGGGCCGGTGGCGGAGGCGGCGATCGGGGCGTACCGGGCTCGGGCCGAGCGGGGGCGGGAGGTGTTGGCGCCGGGGTATCCGCCGCGCGCTGTGCGGGTGTTGGAGCTCGCGCAGCGGGTGGGGTTGCTGGTGTCGCTGGCGTATGAGAACGGGCACGGGGGTGCGGTGAGTTCCGCGGAGATGCGGGCGCGGCGAGAGGCGTTGCGGCCGGTGGAGCGGACGGCTCGGCGGGCGCAGGTGGCTGCGTACAACGCGTATGTGGAGGAGCGGGAGCGGGGGATGCGGTGAGTGGGCGGGTGCGGGTGCGTCGTGGCTGGTCGCGCAGTTCCCCGCGCCCCTGAAAACAGGGCTCAGCTGTAGCGACTCAGGGGCGCGGGGAACTGCGCGAGCAACCCCCACCGGCCCGCAGCCGAACGACCGCCCCTCCTCCACGGCAGCCAACACCAAGGGCCCCTCAAGTCGCCGTTGACTTGAGAGGCCCTCCGGTTCAGACCCGACGTCAGTCGTTCGCGCCGGCGTTGCCGAACGCCGGGTTCAGCAGGGCGATCAGGTTCGCCGTGTTGCCGACCACGTTGACGGGGACGTGGACCGGGACCTGGACGACGTTGCCCGAGCCGACGCCCGGCGACTTCACGGCCGCGGCGTCGGCACCCGCGTCGGCGACAGCGGCACCGGCAGCGGCGCCCGTGGCGATACCGGCGACGGTGATGGCCACGGCGGCCTTCTTGGCGATGTTCATGGGAAGCGTTTCCTCCTGCGTTCGCGGATCCGACCCGGCCGCGGGTCGTGAGCTGATCAACGTGGAGGGCCTGCGGGACGGTGCGGAAATACTCGCAGGACTGCCCGTTCGGGCCATTCGCCCGACAAGCGGACCGGCCTCCCGGACGCGTGGCGCGTCCGGGAGGCCGAAGTCACTGCCCGCTGAAGGCGGGGAGTCAGTGGTTGATGCCGAGGTTGCCGAAGGCGGGGTTCAGCACACCGATGACGTTCACGCTGTTGCCCACGGCGTTCACCGGGACGTGGACCGGCGCCTGGACGAGGTTGCCCGAGACGACGCCGGGCGAGCCCACGGCCTTCCCGTCGGCGTGCGCGCCCTCGGTGGCGGAGGCCATACCGGCACCGGCGGCGATCAGCCCGCCGGCCACCATCGTCACGGCCGCTGCCTTCTTCAGGTTCTTCACTGCTGAGCCCTCCCTAGCGATTGCCGCGGCAGTCGCCGCAGCACGCCTGGAGAACGGCGGAGATCGACAGAGGTTGCGCCGTCCGGGGGACATTCCCACGACGGTATGAATCTCACTCCGGAGCGGAACCCTCCGTATTGCCGCTCAGCGCGTGGATCAACCGGCCATACCGTGGCGCACCGCCCAGAGCGCGGCCTGTGTGCGGTCAGCCAGGTCGAGCTTCATCAGGATGTTCGAGACGTGGGTCTTGACGGTCTTCTCGGAGAGGACCAGCGCACGGGCGATCTCCCGGTTGGAGCGGCCGTCCGCGATCAGTCCGAGGACCTCGCGCTCCCGCTCGGTGAGCGAACCGCCCCTGCCCTGGCCGGAGTTGTTCTCCTCCTGGGACAGCAGGGCACCCGCGACCTCGGGCTGGAGCAGGATGTGGCCGGCGTGGACGGAGCGGATGGCGCCGGCCAGGGCGTCGGGGTCCACGTCCTTGTAGACGTATCCGGCGGCGCCCGCGCGCAGGGCCGGGACCACGGTGCGCTGTTCGGTGAAGCTGGTGACGATGAGCACGCGTGCGGGGTTGTCGAGTTCGCGGAGTCGGCGCAGGGCGTCGATGCCGTCCATGCCCGGCATCTTGACGTCCATGAGGACGACGTCGGGTTTCAGTTCCTCGGCGCGCTCGACTCCCTCGGCGCCGTCGGCGGCCTCGCCCACGACCTCTATGTCGTCCTGCACTTCGAGGAACGTGCGCAGCCCCCGGCGGACGACCTGGTGGTCGTCGACGAGCAGGACCCTGATCGCGTCAGCCACCGGGGACCTCCATCTCGATCGTGGTGCCCTTGCCGGGCGCCGATTCCACGGTCAGCGTGCCGCCGACCCCGCTGGTGCGGTCCCGCATGGAGACCAGGCCGAGGTGGCGGCCCGCGCGGCGGGTCGCCTTCGGTTCGAAGCCGCTGCCGTCGTCGGTGACCCTGAGGACGGCTCCGCTGCCCCGCCGGTCCAGGGTCACGTCGACGTGCTCGGCGCCCGAGTGCCGCAGCGCGTTGTGCAGGGCCTCCTGGGCGACGCGGAGCATGGCCTCCTCCTGGGAGGCGGGCAGTGCGCGGAAGTTGCGGGCGGCGAAGGTCACGCGGGCGGTGTGGGCGCGGTCCAGGACCTGGATCTGGGTGCGGAGGGTGGCGGTCAGGCCGTCCTCGTCGAGCGCGGCGGGGCGCAACTCGACCACGGCGGCGCGCAGTTCGTCGGCAGCCTCGGCGGCGAGCACGGCCACCTGGTGCAGTTCGCCCTTGGCGCGGGACGGGTCGCGGTCGACGAGGGCCGCGGCGGCCTGGGCGGTCAGGCGCAGGGAGAAGAGCTTCTGGCTGACGGCGTCGTGCAGTTCGTGCGCGAGCCGGGAGCGCTCCTCGGCGATCGTCAGCTCGCGGCTGCGTTCGTAGAGGCGGGCGTTGGTGAGTGCGATGGCGGCGTGCTGGGCGAGGATGGAGAGGAGTTCCTCGTCCTCCGCGGTGAAGCCGCAGCTGCCTTCCGGCTTGGGGCAGTTCTTGTTGGCCAGGAAGAGCGCGCCGATGACCTCGTCGCCGTCGCGGATCGGCAGGCCCAGGAAGTCGACCATGTCGGGGTGGGCGGAGGGCCAGCCCTCGAAGCGGGGGTCCTTGCGGACGTCCGCGAGGCGCTCCGGCCGGGCCTCGTGCAGCATCGCGGCGAGGATGCCGTGCTGGCGCGGGAGCGGGCCGATGGCCTTCCACTGCTCGTCGCTGACGCCGTCCACCACGAACTGGGCGAAGCCGCCGTGGTCGTCCGGGACACCCAAGGCGGCGTACTGGGCGTCGAGCAGCTCGCGGGCCGAGGCGACGATCGTCTTGAGGACGTCACGCACCTCGAGATGCCTGCTCATGGCCAGCAGCGCGGAGCTCACCGCGGCGAGGCCGGACCGGGGACCTTGACTCATGCCCTCAGCGTACGGGCGGGGTGTGACAGTGCGGATCGGACCTGTGACCGCGCCCGACTAGGGCAAGGGACCTAGGGCGAAGGGCCGCGCCGCTCTGCGGCCCTCGTCCGAGGCGGCGGGGCCGGAGCCGTTCCTACGTTGGGGGCACGCCCACCTGGAGGCGTGGACGACGAGGGGACGGATGTCATGCCGGTTGCGATCATCACGGGGGCCTCGAAGGGCCTGGGGCGGGCGCTCGCCGAGGCCCTGGCCGCGCGGGGCTGGGACCTGGTGCTCGACGCCAGGACGGCACAGGCCCTGAGCGAGACGGCGACCGCGCTCGCCGCACACGGGCACCGGGTCTCGGCCCTGCCCGGGGACGTCACGGATCCGGCGCACCGCTCCGAGCTGGTGGCCGCGGCCTGGAAGCTCGGCGGCGTCGATCTGCTGGTGAACAACGCGAGTGCGCTGGGTGCCGAGCCGCTGACGCGCCTCGAGGAGCTGCCTCTGGACGGGTTGCGCCGCGCGCTGGAGGTGAACGTCGTGGCCGCGCTGGGCCTGGTCCAGGAGGCGCTGCCGCTGCTGCGGGCGTCGGAGGCGGGCACGGTGATCGCGGTCAGTTCGGACGCCGCCGCCGAGGCGTACGAGACGTGGGGCGGCTACGGGGCGTCCAAGGCCGCCCTGGACCACCTCGCGGCGGTGCTGGGCGAGGAGGAGCCGCGGCTGCGGGTGTGGGCCGTCGATCCCGGGGACATGGCGACCGACCTGTACGCGGCGGCCGTACCGGACGACAAGGAGCCGCGGCCGGAGCCGGCCGGTGTCGTGCCGGCTTTCCTGCGGCTGCTGGACGAGCGGCCGGCGAGTGGGCGGTACGGGGCTCCGGCGCTGTTGGAGGGGCGATGACGGTCGCGATGGGGGTTCCCCCGCGCGGGCCCATTGCACGGTGGGCGAGCGTGCCGGAGGAGCTGTCGGCGCGGGTGCCGGCGGAGCAGCGCGGGCCCGGGCTGGACCGGGACGCCGTACGGCTGCTGGTGTCGCGGGGCACCGAGGTGGCGCACCACTCCTTCGCCGAGCTTCCGCGGCTGCTGCGGGCCGGGGACCTGCTCGTGGTGAACACCTCCCGCACGCTGGCCGCGGCCGTCGACGGGCGGGTCGGGCACACGCGTGTGGTGGTGCACTTCTCCACGCGCGGGGACGACGGACGGTGGGCGGTCGAGCTGCGGGATCCCGACGGGAGGGGCACCACACGCGCGCGTGCGGGCGGGCCCGCGGGGACGGAGTTGCGGCTGCCGGGGGGTGTGCGGCTGGTTCTGGAGGAGGCGGTGAGCGAGCGGCTGTGGTGGGCGCGGGTGCGTGGCGCCCTCGGCGGCGGGGAGGTGCTCGGGCTGCTGCGGGAGCACGGGCGGCCGATTCGGTACTCCTACACGGAGCGGGACCAGCCGCTGTCCGTCTACCAGACGGTGTTCGCGCTGCCGGCCCCGGACGGGTCGGGGAGTGCGGAGATGCCCAGTGCGGCGCGGCCCTTCACCGCGCGGACAGTGGCGGAGCTGGTGAGCCGGGGGGTGATGTTCGCGCCCGTCACGCTGCACACCGGGGTGGCCTCGGCGGAGGCGCACGAGCCGCCGTATCCGGAGCGGTTCTCGGTGCCGGAGACCTCCGCGCGGTTGATCAACGCGGTGAGGGCCGGGGACGGCAGGGTGCTCGCCGTGGGCACGACGGCCGTACGGGCCGTGGAGTCGGCGGCCGGGGCCGACGGCGTCGTACGCGCGCGTACGGGGTGGACGGACCTCGTGGTGACCCCGGAGCGCGGGGTGCGGGTGGTGGACGGGCTACTGACCGGGCTGCACGAGCCGGAGGCCTCGCATCTGCTGATGCTGGAGGCGGTCGCGGGGCGGGCGGCGATCGAGCGCGGCTACGAGGAGGCGCTGCGCGGGCGCTACCTGTGGCACGAGTTCGGGGACGTGCATCTCCTCCTGCCTGAGGAGGATCCTCACACAGAGCATTGCTTCAGCAACTGCTGGTGAGACCGCTGTGCGTCCGGTGTGAGCCCGCACATAGGGCGCAGATCACGTACGAAGAGAAATAGGAGACAAAGGCTTCCCGCATGAACGGGGCAGACGTTCCAGTCTGTCCCGTTTTGCCCTCCCGGGCTCCACTACCCGGGATCGTACGTCACACCTTTGCCCAGGCATTTTGCGGCCGCTAAGAATGGCTCTCGTCGCTCAGCGCCGCGGGTTCCCACCGCGGCGTTTGTGCCGGAAGCACCCGTGTCCCCCACCGGACAGCGAGCGACCTCCGCGCTATTCGAAGAGGTCCATCCCGCATGCTCAAGAACACCTTCACTCGTGGTCATCGTCGTGCTCTCACCAAGCGCCACAAGATCGCCGTCGCCGGTGTCGCCACGCTCGGCGCCGCCGCCGTGGCGCTCAGCGCGGTGCCGGGCAACGCGGAGACCACCACCTCCGAGGCCGCCGTCTCCTCCGCCCCGGTGAAGTACTCCTCCGAGCAGCTCAAGGGCCTCAAGGGGGACGTCAGCGAGCAGCTGGCCGCCAAGAGCCTCCAGAGCCAGGCCGCCGCGGCGAAGGCCAAGGCGGACGCCAAGGCCAAGGCTGTCGCGGCCGCGAAGAAGAAGGCGGCCGCCGCTGCCGCCGCCAAGAAGAAGGCCGCTGCCAAGAAGGCCGAGAAGGCCCGCAAGGCCAAGGCCGCGAGCCGGTCCGCGCAGCGCGCCAAGCTGAAGGCCGCCGTGCGCAAGTCCTACGCCAACAACCTGGACGGCTGGATCAAGGAGTCCCTGGACATCATGAAGTCCAAGGGCATCCCGGGCAGCTACAACGGTCTGTACCGCAACATCATGCGGGAGTCCTCGGGCAACCCGAACGCGATCAACAACTGGGACATCAACGCCATCAACGGCATCCCCTCGAAGGGGCTGCTCCAGGTGATCCCGCCGACGTTCCAGGCCTACCACGTCGCGGGCACGTCCTGGAACATCTACGACCCGGTCGCCAACATCACCGCCGCGGCGAACTACGCGGCCCACCGGTACGGCTCGATGGACAACGTGAACAGCGCGTACTGAGGTCGCGCGGACCTCTCGTACGCGAAAAGGGCGGCTCCCCGTGGCGGGGGCCGCCCTTCGCGGTCGTAGGCGGTCGGCTACTTGCGCATGACCTCGGGCTCGTGGCGGCGCAGGAAGCGGGCCACGAAGAAACCGCAGACCACGCCGAGGGCGACGAGGGCGATCATGTTCAGGCCCCAGGTGGTGACCGTGTGGTCCCAGAGCGGGTCGGGTGAGTCGCCGGGTTTGACGGGCGGGTTGACCTGGTTGAAGTCCAGCGTGGCGCCGGCGGCGGCGACCGCCCAGCGGGACGGCATCAGGTACGAGAGCTCGTTGACGCCGATCTTGCCGTTCAGGGTGAACAGACAGCCGGTGAAGACCACCTGGATGATCGCGAACATCACCAGCAGCGGCATGGTCTTCTCGGAGGTCTTCACCAGTGCGGAGATGATCAGGCCGAACATCATCGAGGTGAACCCGAGGCCCATGATCGGCAGGCACAGCTCCGCGAGGGTGGCGTTGCCGAGGACCAGGCCCTCCTTGGGCAGGCCGCGGCTGGCGAAGCCGATGACGCCGACCATGAGGCCCTGGAGCACGGTGATCACGCCGAGCACGAAGACCTTGGACATCAGGTAGGCCGAGCGGGACAGGCCAGTGGCCCGCTCCCGTTCGTAGATGACCCGTTCCTTGATCAGTTCACGGACGGAGTTGGCGGCGCCGGCGAAGCAGGCGCCGACCGCGAGGATCAGCAGCACGGTGGTGGCCGTGCTGTTCGGCTCGGGGAGCTTGGTCCTCGGGTCGATGGGCTTGGGCAGCAGGGCGTCGCCGAAGTCGATCAGCAGGCTCACCGCGCCGAGCACGGCCGGAAGGATCACCATCAGGGCCAGGAAGCCCTTGTCGGACGCGATCACCGAGACATAGCGGCGCACGAGGGTCCCGAACTGGCCCATCCAGCCCTGCGGTTTCGGCGGCTTCATGCCCTGCATCGGAGGCGTCTGTACGGATTGCGGCGCTACGGCGTCTATGTCCGCGGCGTACATCTGGTAGTGCTGCGAGCCCTTCCAGCGTCCGGCCCAGTCGTAGTCGCGGTAGTTCTCGAAGGCGGAGAAGACGTCGGCCCAGGTGTCGTAGCCGAAGAAGTTCAGGGCCTCCTCGGGCGGGCCGAAGTAGGCGACCGCGCCGCCCGGGGCCATCACCAGGAGCTTGTCGCACAGGGCGAGCTCGGCGACGGAGTGGGTGACGACGAGGACCGTGCGGCCGTCGTCGGCGAGGCCGCGCAGCAGCTGCATGACATCGCGGTCCATGCCCGGGTCGAGGCCGGAGGTCGGCTCGTCCAGGAAGATCAGGGACGGCTTGGTGAGCAACTCCAGGGCCACGGACACGCGCTTGCGCTGGCCGCCGGAGAGGGCGGTGACCTTCTTCTCCTTGTGCACGTCCAGCTTCAGCTCGCGCAACACCTCGTCTATGCGGTTCTCGCGCTCCTCGCCGGTGGTGTCGGCGGGGAAGCGGAGCTTGGCCGCGTACTTGAGGGCCTTCTTGACGGTCAGCTCCTTGTGCAGGATGTCGTCCTGCGGGACCAGACCGATGCGCTGGCGCAGCTCGGCGAACTGCTTGTAGAGGTTGCGGTTGTCGTAGAGGACGTCGCCCTGGTTGGCGGGCCGGTAGCCGGTGAGCGCCTTGAGCAGGGTCGACTTGCCGGAACCCGACGGTCCGATGACCGCGATCAGGGACTTCTCCGGGACGCCGAAGGAGACGTCCTTGAGGATCTGCTTGCCGCCGTCGACCGTGACCGTGAGGTGGCGCGCGGAGAAGGAGACCTCGCCGGTGTCGACGAACTCCTCGAGGCGGTCCCCGACGATCCGGAACGTGGAGTGGCCGACGCCGACGATGTCCGCGGCGCCGAGCATCAGCGAGCCGCCCTTGGCGATCGGCTGGCCGTTGACGTACGTGCCGTTGTGCGAGCCGAGGTCGCGGATCTCCATGCGGCCGTCGGGCATCGAGTGGAACTCGGCGTGGTGGCGGGAGACCTGCAGGTCGGAGACGACCAGGTCGTTCTCCAGGGCACGGCCGATGCGCATGATGCGACCGATGGTGAACTGGTGGAACGTGGTCGGGCTGCGGTCGCCGTAGACGGGCGGGGCGTCGGAGCCCGCGCCCCCGCCGGGGCCCTGCTGCTGCGGGATCCGCTGCGGCTGGTGCGACTGGTTCGACGGCTGCGGTCGCTGGGGCTGTGGCCAGCCGGACTTCGCGGCCTGGTGCGCGGCCTGGGGCGGGGGCTGGTGTGAGGCCTGGTTCGCGGCCTGGTTCGCGGCCTGCTGAGGAGCTTGGTGAGCAGCCTGGTGCGGAGCCTGCTGTGCGGCCGGCTGCTGGGGTGCCTGCTGGGCCCAGCCCGGGTTCGCGCTCTGTGCGGCGTACCGCTGCTGGGGCTGCGCGGCCGGGGCCGCGGTGCCGGTGAGGCTCAGCAGCGGGCCGTCGCTCGCGTTGCCGAGGTGGACGGCCGCGCCCGGGCCGATCTCCGACTGGTGGATCCGCTGCCCGTGCAGGAACGTGCCGTTGGTGCTGCTGTGGTCCTCGATGACCCAGCCGTGCCCGTTCCAGCTGATCGTGGCGTGCCGCCAGGACACCCTGGCGTCGTCGAACACGATGTCACCCTGCGGATCACGCCCCAGGCCGTACGCCCGGGACGGATCGAGCGTCCAAGTGCGTCCATTCGCTTCCAGTACGAGTTCCGGCACGCCAAGCCCCACTGAGTAGTCCCCCGAATTGCCCCCGTCACAGGGAGTGTAGGGATGTCGAACATCGTCGGGAACTATTTCAGGATCCGCCTCCTGACCGAAACCCGAGCCCCGAGAAGACCACGTTCGCGCGCTTCGGACGGTTCCGTTGACGGGGTTGAAACCGACCCGGAGAGTGGGTAATCCACGCGAGGGGGACAAGCGCGGTCTCAGCCGCGCCGCGGATCGGGGGGTCTGCCATGAGTGCGTCCAGGAGTGTCGAGACCGCGGGGCGGGGCGTGCGGCTGCCGTGGGGGGACATCCTGCTGTCCGCGATCGCGTCCGTGAGCTGGGCGTTGATCGGGATGGCCGGTACGGCCGCGCTCGGCCTGCATCTGCTGGAGGCCGATTCCGCGGCCTCGCTGGGCCCGATGACCGCGGCGGTGGTGGCTCTCGCGGCTGGCGGTTCGGTGACGCCTTCCGGGGACGTGTCCGCCTTCGGGCTGACGGGGGCGCAGGCGAAGACCGCCATCGAGATCACGCCATTGGGCGTCAGCCTGGTCGGCGCGGTGCTTTTGTCATGGTTCTTCCTACGGTCCCTGCGGGGGGCCGGAGCGGCGATCGCACCCTCCGAGCTGCTGGCGCGGGCCGGGTCCGTGGTGGCGCTGTTCGTGGCGATGCTGGGCGGGCTGGCCTGGGCGGGGCACGACGTCATCACGATCGACGGGGGCTCGCTGGGGCTCGACAAGCTGCCCGGGGCGGGCGGGGGCGGCGGTCTCGACATCCCCGGGCTGGGGGACGTCGGGGACATCGGCGGACTGCTGCCCGACCGGATCGGCGACCTTGTCGACGCGAAGGCCGCGGTCGGCTTCACGGTGGACACCGTGCCGACGCTGCTCGGAGGGCTGGGCTGGTCGGTCGGGATCCTGCTGGTCGCGCTGCTGGCGTCGCGCCGTACCCCGCTGCCGCGCGACTGGGAGGCCGTGCACCGGGTCGTACGGCCGGCCGTGTCCGCCCTGGTGACGGTGCTGCTGGTCGCGGTGGTCGCGGGGCTCTCGGCGGGGGCGTACGCGGCGATCGGCGACGACCACCCCAAGCGGATCGCGGGCGCGGCGCTGCTCGGGGCGCCGAACGGGGTCTGGCTGGGCATCCCGATCGGCCTGTTCGTCCCCTTCGACGGCCGCGCGACGGGTGTCCTGACGAACTTCCTCCCCGACCCCCTGGACCGACTGCTCGACTCGGACTCCGACCAGTCGGTGACGCTGGGGCGGCTGGCGGAGCTGGACGGGCGGGTGTGGCTGCTGGGGGTGGGGGCGGCGCTGATGATGCTGCTGGCGGGGGTGCTGACCGCTGCGCGGACGCCGGTGGGGGGTCGGGGGGTTGGTGAGGCTGTCGGTTCGGTTGCCGGTGGAGCGGATCGAGCGGGTGCGGGGTGGAGTGGGGTCGGTGAGGGGCGAGGTGCGGTTGGCGGGGCGCGCGGTGAGTCGGGGTGGGGGCCGGGGCCGGGTTCGGGGTCGGGGTCCGTGGGTGTGGTCGGGGGTGACTCTGGAGGTGTACGGGATCCGGGGGCCCTTGGTTTCGCCGGGCGGTGTGCGCTGCGGTTGGGGGTCGCGACGGCACTGACGTTGCCGTTGCTCGCCTGGCTGACGGAGGTGTCGGTGGATGCCTCGCTGTCGGTACTGGGGTTCGACGCGTTCGGGGCCGGGGTGGAGTTGCGGGGGCAGCTCGGGATGGCGGTGCTGATCGGGGCGGTGTGGGGGGCGGCGGCCGGGGCGGCGGGGGCGTTGCTGGCGTGGGCGACGGGGGCGGCGGGGTCTCGGGCGGCTTGGCCGGCACGGGGTGACTTGGGGCGGGGTGGGGTTGGGGCGGGTGTGGGGTCGGGTGCTGGTGCGGGGTTGGGTGTAGGGCCTGGGTCTGGTGTGAGGCCCGTGCCGGGTGTGGGGTCCGGTGTTGGGTTCGGTTCGGGGGCGGCGGGGGCTGGGCCGGGTGTGGGGACCGGCGCTGGTGCGGGGTTCGGTTCCGGGGCGCCTGGGGCGCCGGGGTCTGGGCCGTATGGCGGGGGCGACCTGGGTGGGGGTGGCGTGCCCGGGGGTGGGGGCGCCTGGAGTGCTGCGGGTGAGGCGGGCTCGCGTCCGGGGGAAGGCGGGGGGCACGGGAGCGGGGCGGGTCACGGGAGCGGCGGGGGCCGCGGGAGCGGGGCCGGGGCGCCCTCAGGTGGGCCCGGAGGGTACGACGGTGGCGGGGCCGGGGCGTCTGGCGGAGCGTCGTGGTCGCATGAAGGCGGGGCCGGGGCGTACGAGGGTGGGTCCTCGTCGCACGGCGGTGAAGCGGGGGCTTACCACGAGGGGACGGGACGGGACAGCGGTGACGCGGAGCCGTATCCCGCGGGGACGGAACGGTACGGGGGTGGCGCGGAGCCGTACGGTGGCGAGGGCGGACCCTATGTGCCCGGTACGCCCTATCGGCCGCCGAACCCGGAGACGAACCCGTATCTGCGCGTGCCGGAGGAACTGCGGGGACCGGAGGACGCACGGCCGGGTGGCGCAGGTGGGCGCGCGCCTGGGGGCCGGGGTGATCGGCGGGGCTCGGAAGGTGAGGGCAGCGGACGGGGTCCGCGTGGTGAGGCCCACTGGGGAGAGCAAGAGCGTGGTGGCGAGCCGGGGACAGGCCGTGAGGAGCACTGGGAAGAGCCACGAGGTGTCTCCCAGGAGGGGCCGGGGCGACCCGAGCGGTACGGTTCCGGCGCGGCGGGCAGGAAGTGGCCTGGGACTGTGCCGCCTGCTCAGGGGCCGCGATCGCCCGGCGGGTACCGGCCGGAGTCGGCCGGAGAGAGCGGCCGGCCCCAGGGACCCCAGCGCGATGCTTCGGGTCAGTCTCCCGAGGCAGGCCCTCCGCCTCCCGGCGGGCCTCGTCGCCCCGACGAGGATCCACCGCCCGGCGACGACAACGTCTACGGCGCCCCCACGATGATCAGCCCCCAGCCGCCACCCAGGCGGCGGCCCGGCAACCGACGACCGGCCTCCGGGGACGAGGGCCGACAGCCCCCGCCGCCTCCTCCCCCACCGCCCCCGCCTCCACCACCGCCCGGGAAGCCGAAGGGACGGCGCTGATACGGCACCGGGCGCGGAGGCGCGGGCGGACGGCCGGGGGGCCGCGCCAGTGCTGAGCGCCGCACCCGACGGCAGGGTGCCTGTGAGCTGGGCGCGCCCAGACCGATGAGGCACTGAACGGACGCAGCACGACATGGTCCAGGGATGTGCGGGGTCGTAGCCATGGCCCTGCCGGCGCCCCCGCGTCCACGCAGGCGCGCCCGACCTCCACCCCCGGTGCGGCTCGCCCCCGCCCCTCGACACCCCTCTCCCAGAATCCGCCCCCACCCCGCAATCCCCCCGCCACCCCCTCGACACCCACTGTTCCCTGTCCGTCAGACGGACCGAAGGAGCAGGAGGCACTGGGTGCCGGATACGGTGGGAACACCATGAGCGCTTCGCAGACCTCGTCTCCCGACGTCCCCACCCTTCTCGTCAAGATCTTCGGGAAGGACAGGCCGGGCATCACGGCCGGCCTCTTCGACACCCTCGCCGCCTACTCGGTCGACGTGGTCGACATCGAGCAGGTCGTCACACGTGGCCGAATGGTGCTGTGCGCGCTCGTGACCGCGCCGCCACGCCCGCAGGAGGGCGATCTGCGGGCGACCGTCCACAGCTGGGCGGAGTCGATCAAGATGCAGGCGGAGATCATCTCCGGTCTCGGTGACAACCGGCCGCGCGGGCTGGGGCGTTCCCTGGTCACCGTGCTCGGTCACCCGCTCACCGCGGAGGCCACCGCCGCGATCGCCGCGAAGATCGCCAAGGCGGGCGGCAACATCGACCGTATCTTCCGGCTGGCCAAGTACCCGGTCACGGCCGTCGAGTTCGCGGTGTCCGGCGTGGAGACCGAGCCGCTGCGCACCGCCCTGGTGACGGACGCCGCCAAGCTCGGCGTGGACGTGGCCGTCGTCGCCGCCGGTCTGCACCGCCGGGCGCAGCGGCTGGTCGTGATGGACGTGGACTCCACGCTCATCCAGGACGAGGTGATCGAGCTCTTCGCCGCGCACGCCGGCTGCGAGGACGAGGTCGCCGCGGTGACCGCGGCCGCGATGCGCGGCGAGCTGGACTTCGAGCAGTCGCTGCACGCGCGCGTGGCGCTGCTGGAGGGGCTGGACGCCTCGGTCGTGGACAAGGTGCGCAGCGAGGTCCGGCTGACGCCGGGCGCGCGCACCCTGATCCGTACGCTGAAGCGGCTCGGCTTCCAAGTCGGTGTCGTCTCGGGCGGGTTCACCCAGGTGACCGATGACCTGAAGGAGCGGCTCGGGCTGGACTTCGCCCAGGCGAACACGCTGGAGATCGTCGACGGGAAGCTCACCGGCAAGGTCACCGGGGAGATCGTGGACCGCGCGGGCAAGGCGCGGCTGCTGCGCCGGTTCGCCGCCGAGGCGGGAGTGCCGCTGTCCCAGACGGTGGCGATCGGCGACGGTGCCAACGACCTGGACATGCTGAACGCGGCCGGGCTCGGGGTCGCCTTCAACGCAAAGCCGGTGGTACGGGAGGCCGCGCACACCGCGGTGAACGTGCCGTTCCTGGACACGGTGCTGTACCTGCTGGGCGTCACCCGCGAAGAGGTCGAGGCGGCGGACGCGCACGAGGAGGACTGACCGGACGGATCGGCCAGGGGCCCGGCACCTTCGCGGTGCCGGGCCCCTGTCGTGTCTCGCGCGGGTGGAGTCGCCGTCAGTCGGAGGGTGCCCAGTAGTCCACGAGGGTGGCCACGCCGGGCTCCAGGGTCTTCCAGGGGCCGCTGAAGGACAGGACGGCGAAGGCGGCGGCGGGGAAGCCGCGCTCGCTCATCCGTCGGCGGGCGTCGCCCTCGGCAGCGCCGGCGAGGATGTCGGCGAGGCCCTGCACACCCGGGTTGTGGCCGACCAGGACGGCGTTGTGCACGTCGTCCGGGGTTTCGTTGAGCACGGCGATCAGCTCGCCGGGAGAGGCCTCGTAGATCCGCTCCTCGTAGACGGTTTTCGGCCGGTGCGGGAACTCCTGCACCGCGAGCTTCCAGGTCTCCCGGGTCCGGGTCGCGGTGGAGCAGAGGGCCAGGTCGAAGGGGATGCCGGAGTCGGTCAGCCGCCGTCCGGCTTCCGCTGCATCTTTTCGGCCCCGGTCGGCGAGCGGCCGCTCATGGTCGGCGACCTGTGGCCAGTCGGCTTTCGCATGCCGGAAAAGGACAATCCTGCGGGGTTCTGCGACGCTCATGGGATCCAGCTTCGCATGAAACAGGCCATGGGGCGCAGGGAGTTGACGGGCGGCTTCGTGAGTGCTCAGCGCGCTATGAGCTGCTGTACGCGCTCCAGGAACTGGGTGACGGCGGGGTCGCCGGAGGCCGCGTGCGCGTCGGCGGGGTTGAGGATGAGCGTCAGGAGCACGACGAAGGCGAGCGCCGGCAGGGCGAGGGCCCACCAGGGCAGCCGGATGTCGACGCCGCCCCGGGTCGCCGGGTGAGGCGGGGTGTGCGTAGGGGCCGACATGAGCGCCTCCGGTCTTCGCGTCCTCGGTGGTCCGCTTCTCGCGGTCACAACTCGAAGGTACGGATCCGGGAGCCCTCAACCCATCCGGTGATCCACCCAGTTGACCCTGAGACTCGCCCCCTAGGGGACAGGGGGGTTATCCCCACCGCCGCCCGGGGAGCGGGGCACCGGATCAGGGTGAGGCGATCGTCGCGATGATCGCGATGACGACGAAGATGGCGAGGAACGAGCCGAAGACCAGCAGCATCTTCTTCTGGCCGTTCTGGGGGTTCGGGTCGAGCACTGGCATGCGGCCAGTCTCGCACCCCGGTCTCTTACCGGGACCGTCAGGGCCCCTCTTACCCGGACCGGGGGGAGCCTCAGCGGGCCGCCTCCTCCTCCACCGTGCGGTCGCGGCCCGCGAGCACGCCGACCGCCATCTGCGGGATCATCAGGCCGATCATGAGCGCGATGGGCAGCCCCCAGCCGCCGCTGTGCTGGTAGAGCACGCCGACCAGGAGTGGTCCCGGGATGGAGATCAAGTAGCCGGTGCTCTGCGCGAAGGCGGACAGCTGGGCCACGCCCGCGCCGGTCCTGGCGCGCATCCCGACCATGGTGAGGGCCAGCGGGAAGGCGCAGTTGGAGACGCCGAGCAGGACGGCCCAGGCCCAGGCGCCGGCGGCGGGCGCGAGGTACAGGCCCGCGTACCCGGCGAGACCGCAGACGCCGAGCGCGAGCACGATCGGGCCCTGGTGGGGCAGCCGGGTGGCCACCCGCGGGATGACGAAGGCCAGCGGGACGCCCATCACCATCGTGACGGCCAGCAACAGTCCGGCGGTGCCCGCGGGGACGCCCGCGTCCCGGAAGATCTGCGCCATCCAGCCCATGGTGATGTAGGCGGCGGTGGCCTGGAGCCCGAAGAAGACGGCGAGCGCCCAGGCGGTCCGGCTCCGGGTGATCCGCAGCGCGGGCGGCTCCACACGCGCGTGCACGTGCTGGACGGGTCCGGCGCCCTCCACACGTGTGTGCACGTGCCGGAGCGGGCCGGAGCCCTCCACACGCGTGTGCACGCTCCCCGCGTCGGCCCCGGCTCCCCTGTCCCGTACGAGCGGGATCCACGGCAGTACGGCGGCCCCGGCCAGGCCGGCCCACACCGCGAGCCCGGACTGCCAGCCGCCGCCCAGTGCCCCGGTCAGCGGCACGGTCACGGCGGCCGCGGCCGAGGTGCCGAGGGCCAGGGCCATCGAGTACAGGCCGGTCATGGAGCCGACGCGGTCCGGGAACCAGCGCTTGACGATGACCGGCATCAGGACGTTGCTGACGGCGATCCCCATGAGGGCGAGGGCGCTGGCGGCCAGGAAGCCCGGCACGGAGCCCGTGTACGGCCGTATGAGCAGGCCGGCCGTGATGGCGACCATGCCCGCGCACACCACCGCGCCCGCGCCGAAGCGGCGGGCCAGACGGGGGGCCGTGACGCCGAAGAGGGCGAAGCACAGCGGAGGCACCGAGGTGAGCAGCCCCGCCACGCTGCCGCTCATGCCGAGTCCGTCGCGGACCTCTTCGAGAAGGGCGCCGAGGCTGGTGATGGCGGGGCGGAGGTTGAGCGCGGACAGCACGATGCCGACGACGACCAGCCGCACCGCCCACGCGCGCGGGGCGGGTGTCAGGGGTCCTCCTACGGGCGGGGTGGGTGCGACCGTGGGCTTCATCGTCCGGGTTTCCTCGCGTGCCATGACACCCATCATAGAATCATGGGATGATTGGTTGTCCATCCCCGGGACGTCCTCCGTCGTCCCGCCCGTGCGAAGGTGTGCCATGCCCCTGAGCCATCCCCGCCGCTCGGCGTTGTCCGAGCAGGTCATCGCCGCGCTGCGCAACCAGATCACCTCGGGCGAGTGGCCGGTCGGCTCCCGGATCCCGACCGAGCCCGAGCTGGTCGAGCAGCTGGGAGTCGCCCGCAACACCGTCCGTGAAGCCGTGCGGGCCCTCGCGCACAACGGCCTGCTGGACATCCGGCAGGGCTCGGGGACGTACGTCGTCGCGACCAGTGAGCTGGCGGGCGTGATGCACCGCCGGTTCGCCGACGCGGACCCCCGGCACATCGCCGAGCTGCGCTCCACCCTGGAGTCGTCCGCTGCCCGGCTGGCCGCGGAGCGGCGCACCGAGAAGGACCTCAAGCAGCTCGACACACTCCTGGTGCGGCGTGAGGAGGCATGGGCGTCGGGGGACGCCGAGGCGTTCGTGACCGCGGACTCCACCTTCCACCTGGCCGTGGTGGCCGCCTCGCACAACGACGTGATGACCGAGATGTACGCCGACCTCGGCGAGGTGCTGCGGGACTGGCTGCGCGAGGACGTCGGCGAGGAGCTGACGCCGGAGACGTACATGGACCACACCCGGCTGGTCGACGCGATCCGCGCGGGCGACGCCGGTGCCGCCGCGCGGGAGGCGGCCGGCTACCCGTTCCTGTGCCGCCCGGGGCGGTTCACAGCGCCAGCTTCCGGTGGCTGATCCACACCGAGCGGACCTCCTTCCAGCACCGTCCGGTCAGCCGTACGGTCTGCGCCGGCCCCGCCTCGACCTCGGGGCCGTCGCTGTCCAGGTCCCACCAGCGCGCGCACTCGATGTGCAGGCGGACGCCGTCGGTGCGGGGATACGGGTTGTGGCAGTAGGAGATCACCCGGGAACCGGCGACCCGGCTGCGGCACGAGGCCCCGAAGGGCTCCGGCGGTGCGGCTTCACGCGCCTGCACGCGCGTGTGCGGCATCGCGTCGTACGGCGGGGACATCACGAGACAGACGGCTGCGGTCACTGAGGCCAGACTGCGGGACAGGCGCACAAGGGGACCTCCTCGGCCGTGCTGGGGAGGGAAGCGCGGGTGAACGCGTAATCCAGAGTGCCCAGTTGTGGCCGTGGAGTGCCCGGCCTGGTACGCCGAACGGGTGAGGGCCCGCACCCATGACAGGTGCGGGCCCTCAGCCCCGGCCGAGCCTCAGTGGCAGCGTCACGCGCCGATGGCGTGCAGGCCGCCGTCCACGTGGATGATCTCGCCGGTGGTCTTCGGGAACCAGTCGCTCAGCAGGGCGACGATGCCCTTGCCGGCCGGCTCCGGGTCCTTGAGGTCCCACTCCAGCGGGGAGCGGTTGTCCCAGACGGAGGCCAGGTCGCTGAAGCCCGGGATGGACTTGGCGGCCATGGAGGCGAGCGGCCCCGCGGAGATCAGGTTGCAGCGGATGTTCTGCTTGCCCAGGTCACGGGCCACATAGCGGCTGGTGGCCTCCAGGGCGGCCTTGGCCGGGCCCATCCAGTCGTACTGCGGCCAGGCGTACTGCGCGTCGAAGGTGAGGCCGACGACCGAGCCGCCGTTCTGCATCAGCGGCAGGCAGGCCATGGTGAGCGACTTCAGGGAGTACGCCGAGACGTGCATGGCGGTGGCCACGGACTCGAACGGCGTGTTCAGGAAGTTGCCGCCGAGCGCGTCCTGCGGGGCGAAGCCGATGGAGTGCACGACGCCGTCGAGGCCGCCGAGCTCCTCGCCGACCACATCGGCCAAGCGGCCCATGTGCTCGTCGTTGGTGACGTCGAGCTCGATGACCTTGGTGGGCTTCGGGAGCTTCCTGGCGATGCGCTCGGTCAGCGTGGGCCGCGGGAACGCGGTCAGGATGATCTCCGCGCCCTGCTCCTGGGCCAGCTTGGCGGCGTGGAAGGCGATGGAGGACTCCATCAGCACACCGGTGATCAGGACGCGCTTGCCCTCGAGGATTCCGCTCATGGTGATCAGTGACCCATTCCCAGTCCGCCGTCAACGGGGATGACGGCTCCAGTGATGTACGAGGCGTCGTCGGAGGCGAGGAACCGCACCGTCGCGGCGACCTCCTCGGGCTGGGCGTACCGGCCGAGCGGGACCTGCTTCACGATGTTCTCGCGCTGCTCGTCGGTGAGTGCCTGCGTCATGTCCGTGTCGACGAAGCCGGGTGCGACGACGTTGAAGGTGAGGTTGCGCGAGCCCAGCTCACGGGCGAGGGAGCGCGCGAAGCCGACCAGCGCGGCCTTGGAGGCGGCGTAGTTGGCCTGGCCGGGGCCGCCGTAGAGGCCGACGACCGAGGAGATCAGGACGACGCGGCCCTTCTTGGCGCGCAGCATGCCGCGGTTGGCGCGCTTGACGACGCGGAAGGTGCCGGTGAGGTTGGTGTCGATGACCGAGGTGAAGTCCTCCTCGGACATGCGCATCAGGAGCTGGTCCTTGGTGATGCCGGCGTTGGCGATCAGGACCTCGACCGGGCCGTGCTCGGCCTCGATCTCCTTGTAGGCCTGCTCCACCTGCTCGGAGTCGGTGATGTCGCACTTGACCGCGAGGAAGCCGGCCGGCGGCTCACCCGAGCGGTACGTGATGGCGACCTTGTCGCCGGCGTCGGCGAAAGCGCGGGCGATGGCGAGGCCGATGCCCCGGTTGCCTCCGGTGACGAGAACCGAGCGGCTCAACGGATCACCCTTTCCATAGGGGTCTGACACACCCGCCCGAACACCCTGGATGACAGGCGGCTTCTCCGAAAACCTATCGGGCCGTCCCGTCCTGAGGACATTCGGGCACCGACAGTGGCTCACGGGGCTCGCTGTCGGGTCTCTACAGAAAGATGGCGGCAGCGGTCACAAACGTGTGGTCCGGGCACCGGTGGCCGCGACATGATCGGGGGCAACCGCCGCTGACCCCCTCCCGACAGGAAGAGACCCAGGTGCCTCATACCATCGACGAAGCCTTCACAGCGCTTCCCCTACGCGCCCTCGCCGACGCCGCGCTGGCACGCGCGCGTGCGCTCGGGGCCGAGCACGCGGACTTCCGGTTCGAGCGGGTGCGCAGCGCGTCCTGGCGGCTCCGGGACGCCAAGCCCGCCGGATCCTCGGACACCACCGACCTCGGGTACGCGGTGCGGGTCGTGCACGGCGGCACGTGGGGCTTCGCGTCGGGCGTGGACCTGACGCTGGACGCCGCCGCCAAGGTCGCCTCGCAGGCCGTGGCCATGGCGAAGCTGTCCGCGCAGGTGATCCGGGCGGCCGGGTCCGACGAGCGCGTGGAGCTCGCCGACGAGCCCGTGCACGCCGACCGTACGTGGATCTCGACGTACGAGATCGATCCGTTCTCGGTGCCCGACGAGGAGAAGGCGGCGCTGCTCGCGGACTGGAGCGCGCGGCTGCTGGGGGCGAGCGGGGTCAACCACGTCGACGCCTCGCTGCTCACCGTGCACGAGAACAAGTTCTACGCCGACACCGCGGGCACGGTCACCACGCAGCAGCGGGTCCGGCTGCACCCGTCCCTGACGGCCGTGTCGGTCGACGAGTCCAGCGGTGAGTTCGACTCCATGCGGACCATCGCGCCGCCGGTCGGACGCGGCTGGGAGTACCTGACCGGCACCGGCTGGGACTGGGAGAGCGAGCTGGAGCAGATCCCGGAGCTGCTCGCCGAGAAGATGCGCGCGCCGAGCGTCGAGGCGGGCCTGTACGACCTCGTGGTCGACCCGTCCAACCTGTGGCTGACCATCCACGAGTCCATCGGCCACGCCACCGAGCTGGACCGCGCGCTCGGCTACGAGGCGGCCTACGCCGGCACCTCCTTCGCCACCTTCGACCAGCTCGGCAAGCTGAAGTACGGCTCCGAGCTGATGAACGTCACCGGTGACCGCACCGCCGAGCACGGCCTCGCGACCATCGGCTACGACGACGAGGGCGTCGCGGGCCAGTCCTGGGACCTGGTGAAGGACGGCACGCTCGTCGGCTACCAGCTGGACCGGCGGATCGCGAAGCTGACCGGCTTCGAGCGCTCCAACGGGTGCGCCTACGCCGACTCCCCCGGGCATGTCCCGGTGCAGCGCATGGCCAACGTGTCGCTCCAGCCGGACCCGGCCGGGATGTCCACGGAGGACCTCATCGGGAGCGTGGACCGCGGGATCTACGTCGTCGGGGACCGGTCCTGGTCGATCGACATGCAGCGCTACAACTTCCAGTTCACCGGCCAGCGGTTCTTCAGGATCGAGAACGGGCGGATCACCGGGCAGCTGCGGGACGTCGCCTACCAGGCGACCACCACCGACTTCTGGGGCTCCATGGCCGCGGTGGGCGGCCCGCAGACCTACGTCCTCGGCGGTGCCTTCAACTGCGGCAAGGCCCAGCCGGGCCAGGTCGCGGCCGTCTCGCACGGCTGCCCGTCGGCCCTCTTCAAGGGCGTCAACATCCTCAACACCACGCAGGAGGCCGGTCGATGAGCGCCCGCACCAACAAGCCGCACGAGATCGTCGAGCAGGCGCTCGCGCTGTCGCGGGCGGACGGCTGTGTCGTGATCGCCGACGAACAGTCGACCGCCAACCTCCGCTGGGCCGGCAACGCCCTCACCACGAACGGCGTCACGCGCGGGCGCACGCTCACCGTCGTCGCGACCGTCGACGGCAAGGAGGGCACCGCTTCCGGAGTCGTCTCGAGGTCGGCGGTGACCGCCGACGAGCTGGAGCCGCTGGTACGGGCCGCGGAGGCCGCCGCGCGCGGCGCCGGGCCCGCCGAGGACGCCCAGCCGCTGGTCACCGGCGTACCGGAGTCCCCGGACTTCACGGACGCGCCCGCCGAGACCTCATCGGCGGTCTTCGCCGACTTCGCGCCCGCGCTCGGCGAATCCTTCGCACGCGCGCGTGCGGGCGGCCGCGAGCTGTACGGCTTCGCCAACCACGAGCTGGTGTCGACGTACCTGGGCACCTCCACGGGGCTGCGGCTGCGCCACGACCAGCCCAACGGCACGCTGGAGCTCAACGCCAAGTCGCCGGACCGTACCCGCTCGGCCTGGGCCGGACGCTCCACGCGGGACTTCAAGGACGTCGACCCGGCGGCGCTGGACGCCGAGCTCGCCGTACGCCTCGGATGGGCCGAGCGGCGCGTCCAGCTGCCCGCCGGGCGGTACGAGACGCTGCTGCCGCCGACCGCCGTCGCCGATCTGCTGATCTACCAGCAGTGGTCGGCGTCCGGGCGGGACGCGGTGGAGGGGCGCACGGTGTTCTCGAAGCCGGGCGGCGGCACCAGGGTCGGCGAGCAGTTGACCGAGCTGCCGCTGACCCTGCGCAGCGACCCGAACGAGCCCGGACTGGAGTGCGCGCCCTTCGTGGTCGCGCACTCCTCCGGGGGCGACCAGTCGGTGTTCGACAACGGTCTGCCGGTCGCGGCCACCGACTGGGTCCGCGAGGGCGAGCTGGCGCATCTGCTGACCACCCGGCACAGCGCGGGCCTGACCGGACTGCCCGTCGCCCCCGGGGCCGGCAACCTCGTCCTGGACGGCGGCTCGGACCTTTCCCTGGAGGAGATGGTCGCGAACACCACGCGCGGGCTGCTGCTGACCTGCCTGTGGTACATCCGCGAGGTCGACCCGGCCACGCTGCTGCTGACCGGGCTGACCCGGGACGGCGTGTACCTCGTCGAGAACGGCGAGGTGACCGGCGAGGTCAACAACTTCCGGTTCAACGAGTCGCCGGTCGGCCTGCTGGGACGGGCGACGGAGGCGGGGCGGACCGAGAAGACGCTGCCGAGGGAGTGGAGCGACTACTTCACCAGGGCCGCGATGCCGGCGCTGCGGGTGCCGGATTTCAATATGAGTTCTGTCAGTCAGGGCGTATAACCTCGTAGCGGCAGTCACTCGACCGCCCGAGGAACTTCCTAGGAGATACGAGAACCGTGACGGACATCGTCGACGAGCTGAAGTGGCGGGGGCTGTGGGCCCTGTCCACTGACGAGGACGCTTTGCGCAAGGCGCTCGCGGACGGTCCCGTCACGTTCTATTGCGGTTTCGACCCGACCGCGGCCTCCCTCCACGTCGGACACCTGGTCCAGGTCCTCACGATGCGCCGGCTCCAGCAGGCCGGTCTGCGCCCGCTGGCCCTGGTGGGCGGGGCCACCGGCCAGATCGGCGACCCGCGCCCCACGGCGGAGCGCACGCTGAACGACCCGGAGACCGTCGCGGCCTGGGTGACCCGGCTGCGCGCGCAGATCGAGCCGTTCCTGTCCTTCGAGGGCGAGAACGCCGCGACGATGGTCAACAACCTGGACTGGACGGCCGGCCTGTCGGCCATCGAGTTCCTGCGGGACATCGGCAAGCACTTCCGCGTCAACAAGATGCTGACCAAGGACTCGGTCGCGCGCCGTCTGGAGTCCCAGGAGGGCATCAGCTACACGGAGTTCAGCTACCAGCTGCTCCAGGGCATGGACTTCCTGGAGCTGTACCGGCGCTACGGCTGCACCCTCCAGCAGGGCGGCAGCGACCAGTGGGGCAACCTCACGGCGGGCCTGGACCTGATCCACCGCCTGGAGCCCGACGCCTCGGTGCACTGTCTGGCGACGCCCCTCATGGTCAAGGCGGACGGCACCAAGTTCGGCAAGACCGAGGGCGGTGCCGTCTGGCTCGACCCCGAGATGACGACGCCGTACGCGTTCTACCAGTTCTGGCTGAACGTGGACGACCGGGACATCTCGACGTACATGCGCATCCTGTCCTTCAAGTCCCGCGAGGAGCTGGAGGAGCTGGAGAAGCAGACCGAGGAGCGTCCGCAGGCCCGTGCCGCGCAGCGGGCGCTGGCGGAGGAGCTGACGACGCTGGTGCACGGCGCGGACCAGACGGCCGCGGTGATCGCCGCGAGCCGCGCCCTCTTCGGGCAGGGTGAGCTGGCGGAGCTGGACGCCAAGACCCTGGCCGCGGCCCTTTCCGAGCTGCCGAGCATCAAGATCGACAGCTTGACGCAGGTCGTCGACATGCTGGCTGAGACCGGACTGGTCGCCAGCAAGTCGGCCGCACGCAGGACGGTCAAGGAGGGTGGCGCTTACGTGAACAACGTGAAGATCACCGCCGAAGACGCTGTTCCCGCTGCGCAAAGCCTGCTGCACGGTCGCTGGCTCGTGCTGCGCCGGGGCAAGAAGAACCTCGCTGCTGTCGAGGTCACCGGAGCCTGAACGTAGAAGGGGCGCGGGGTTCTCCGCGCCCCTTGCGTCAGGTCCGGTGTTTCCTCTTGCCCAGCGTCGCCATGTACAGCATGTCGCCGAACGCGACGATGACGATCGCGGCGATCAGCTGGAAGACGTGGCGGCTCCAGTCGATACCGGGGGTCTCGTCCACGCCGAACCCACGTGCCATGGCGTTGCCGGCGATCGCGCCCAGCATGCCGAAGATGGTGGTCAGCCAGAGCGGACTGTGCTGCTTGCCGGGGATGATCGCCTTCGCGATCAGGCCCAGCACGAATCCCACGATGATCGCCCACAACCAGCCCATGGCTGCCTCCTCGTACGGCTCGACGTGAGCATTACGGCCAGTGTCGGCCCGTTCGCCCTACGCCGCATGCCGGGCACGGCCGTACGTGCCGGGGGTGAGGCCGTCCGCGCCGGCGGGGGTGCCCCGGTCTCGTAGGCGGCGCAGGTGCGGCGTACCGTGGAAGGTGTCCGGGCCCGGTACCTCCACCGGGTACGGAGCGACACGGGGCGGCGGGAGTCCGATGCGGGCGGATGGTGGAATGTGATGCGGAAGCAGCATGGCGGCGGCAGCGCCCAGGTGTTCCGGATCACCGGCGCCCGGACGAGCCTCCAGGAGGACGTGCGCGGACGTCAGCGCCGGTACGTCATCTCGATGACCGTCCGTACGATTTCCGTGGTGCTCGCGGCCACGCTCTGGAACGTCGAACGGCACGTCGCGATCGTGGCGCTGGTGCTCGGGGCGGTGCTGCCCTACATCGCCGTCGTCATCGCCAACGCGGGGCGGGAGAACGCGCCCTCGCTGCCGTCGACGTTCGTGACCGCTCCGACCCGGCCGATGATCATGCCGCCGCGTGCGGACGGGGACTTCGCGGAACGCTCGGCGGAAGACGGTGCGGGTGAACCGACGGCGGGTGTACGCGGTGAACCGCACGAACGGACATGACAAGTCCGCCCCGCACCAAGCTCAAGAAAAGCTCAGATCAATCATGTTGTTCCAGTGCCGGGCGACGGGTTACCCGTGACATACTTCCTACGCGCTCCGCATCCCCCGTCGGAGCGACGGACCGACGCCGGGCAGCTCCCCCCGTGGCTGCTCGGCGTCGCCTTTTCCACCCCACTTGTGAGACGAAATCCGTGAGTGACGAGACCCCGATCTGCTCCGCCAAGGGCTGCCGTGTCGACGCCGTCTGGGTGCTCGCGTGGAACAACCCGAAGATCCATACGCCGGAGCGGCGCAAGACGTGGCTCGCGTGCGAGGAGCACCGGGAGCACCTGTCGCAGTTCCTCGGGGTTCGGGGCTTTCTGAAGGATGTCGTGAAGTTCGAGGACTGGCAGGCGCCCGAAGAGGCCTAGCCTCCGATCGCCGACATCGGGCGGTCCGGCTGGACGAACGACGGGTCGTCCAGGCCCGCTCCCGCCTTCTTGCCCCACATCGCCTCGCGCCAGATGCGGGCTATCTCCTCGTCCGGGGCGTCGGAGCGCAGGGCCGCTCGCAGGTCGGTCTCCTCGCGGGCGAACAGGCAGGTGCGGACCTGGCCGTCGGCCGTCAGGCGGGTGCGGTCGCAGGCCGCGCAGAAGGGGCGGGTGACCGAGGCGATGACGCCGACCACGTGGGGGCCGCCGTCGACGATCCAGCGCTCCGCGGGGGCCGATCCGCGCTTCTCCGCGCCCTCCTCGGTGAGGTCGAAGCGGGTCCGCAGGGAGGTCAGGATGTCCCCCGCGGTGATCATGCCGTCGCGCTTCCAGCCGTGCTGGGCGTCCAGCGGCATCTGCTCGATGAACCGCAGTTCGTAGTCGTGTGCCACGGCCCAGGCGAGCAGGTCCGGGGCCTCGTCGTCGTTCAGCCCGGGCATCAGGACGGAGTTGACCTTGACCGGGGTCAGGCCCGCCTCGCGGGCGGCGTCCAGGCCCTCCAGGACGTCCTTGTGGCGGTCCCGGCGGGTGAGGGTCTTGAAGACGTCCGGGCGCAGGGTGTCCAGGGAGACGTTGACCCGGTCCAGGCCGGCCGCCTTCAGGGCCTTCGCGGTGCGCTTGAGGCCTATGCCATTGGTGGTCAGGGACATCTGGGGGCGCGGCTCCAGGGCCGCGACGCGCTCGACGATGCCGACCAGACCGGGGCGGAGCAGGGGCTCGCCGCCGGTGAAGCGGACCTCCTCGATGCCGAGGGAGGTGACGGCGATGTCGATCAGGCGGACGATCTCGTCGTCGGTGAGCAGATCCGGCTTGGCCAGCCATTGCAGGCCCTCTTCGGGCATGCAGTACGTGCACCGCAGATTGCAGCGGTCGGTCAGCGAGACCCGCAGGTCGGTGGCCTGCCGGCCATAGGTGTCGATGAGCACGTGGGCCCCCTCCCTCGTCGCGGATCAGTGCGGAACTCATCTTTTTCCGTCACTTGCGAGCCTACGTGACGTCACTGACAACGACAGTGCCCGATCCCACGACGTACGAAGCGGCCGTGTCGTAGAGATCTACGACACGGCCGCTCAGGTGCGTTGGTCAGGTGCGCCGCTCAGGGGCGGGTCAGTGGGCGCCGGTGCCGGTCAGGGACCGGACCTCCAGCTCCGCGTACTTGCCCTTGTCCGGCTCCTCCTTGGAGAGGTAGGTGCCGATGATGCCGAGCAGGAAGCCGACCGGGATCGAGATGAGGCCCGGGTTCTCCAGCGGGAACCAGTGGAAGTCGACGTCCGGGAACATCGAGGTGGGCTTGCCGGAGACGACCGGGGAGAACAGCACCAGGCCGACCGCCGTGACGAGACCGCCGTAGATCGACCACAGGGCCCCGGAGGTGGTGAACCGCTTCCAGAAGAGGCTGTAGATGATCGTCGGCAGGTTTGCCGAGGCGGCGACCGCGAAGGCGAGCGCGACGAGTCCGGCGACGTTCAGGTCGCGGGCGAGGGCGCCCAGCAGGATGGAGACCGCGCCGATGCCGACGGTGGCCCAGCGGGCCGCGCTCATCTCCTGCTTCTCGGTGGCCTGACCGCGCTTGATGACGTTCGCGTAGATGTCGTGCGCGAACGACGAGGACGAGGCCAGGGTGAGGCCGGCGACGACCGCGAGGATCGTGGCGAAGGCGACCGCCGAGATGGTGGCGAGCAGGATCGCGCCCCAGTTGGAGTCGACGCCGCCCAGATGCAGTGCCAGGAGTGGCGCCGCCGTGTTGCCCGCCTTGTTGGAGGCGATGATCTCGTCCGGCTTGATGAGCGCCGCGGCACCGAAGCCGAGGGCGAGGGTCATCAGGTAGAAGGCGCCGATGAGGCCGATGGCCCAGATGACCGACTTACGGGCGGCCTTGGCGGTCGGCACCGTGTAGAAGCGGATCAGGATGTGCGGCAGTCCTGCGGTGCCGAGGACCAGGGCGATGCCCAGGGAGATGAAGTCCAGCTTGGTGGTGCCGGTGGCGCCGTACTTCAGGCCCGGCTCCAGGAAGGCCGCGCCCTTGCCGCTGTTGTCGGCGGCGGAGCCGAGCAGGTCGGAGACGTTGAAGTCGAACTTCAGCAGCACCAGGAAGGTCAGCAGCAGGGCGCCCGCGATCAGCAGGACGGCCTTGACCATCTGGACCCAGGTGGTGCCCTTCATGCCGCCGATGGTGACGTACACGATCATCAGGACGCCGACCAGGGCGACGATGCCGATCTTGCCGCCGTCGCTGGTGATGCCGAGCAGCAGCGAGACCAGGACGCCCGCGCCCGCCATCTGGGCCAGCAGGTAGAAGATCGAGACGACGATGGTCGAGGTGCCGGCCGCGGTGCGGACCGGGCGCTGGCGCATCCGGTACGCGAGGACGTCACCCATCGTGTAGCGGCCGGAGTTGCGCAGGGGTTCCGCGACCAGGAGCAGCGCGACGAGCCAGGCGACCAGGAAGCCGATGGAGTACAGAAAGCCGTCGTAGCCGAAGAGGGCGATGGCGCCCGCGATGCCGAGGAAGGACGCGGCGGACATGTAGTCGCCGGAGACGGCGAGGCCGTTCTGGAAACCGGTGAACTGCCGTCCGCCCGCGTAGAAGTCGGAGGCGTCCTTGGTCTGGCGTCCGGCCCAGACCGTGATGACGAGGGTCGCGACGACGAAGACGGCGAACAGGCTGATGATCAGCGGCCGGTGCTCGCTGGCCTCGCCTGCGGCAAGGGTGATCGCGGGGCTCATGCGCCGCCCTCCATCCGGGACTTGATGGCCTCGGCCTTGGGGTCGAACTTGGCGGCGGCGACGCGCGAGTACCACCAGGCGATGAGGAACGTGGTCAGGAACTGGGCGAGACCGAGGACCAGGGCGACGTTGATGTTGCCGAAGAGCTTGGTGCCCATGAAGTCGCCCGCGTAGTTGGACAGCAGGACGTACAGCAGGTACCAGGCGATGAAGCCGACGGTGAGCGGGAAGGCGAAGGAGCGGTAGGAGCGGCGCAGTTCACCGAACTCCGCGCTCTCCTGAACCTCGGTGAACTCCGCGGTGGTGGGGAGTTTATGGGTCTCTTTCGAGGGTGGCGGTGCGTCGGTGGACACGGGGTCTCCTCGCGTTGCGGGTGCGGTTGTGACGGGGATCGGGGGCGAGTGTCCTCGCGTTCCCTGTTCAAGGTCACGGCGCCGCGCTGGGACCGGTTCAACTCGCTTTGCTTCTTTCCGAACTCACCTTGGGGAAGTCATTGCTGGCCAGCGACTTCGGGAGATAGCTTCGGGCTGCACCACCCGTCATGTACCTGCCCGAGCGCCACCTGTGTCTCGGGCCGGTTTCGTTTCCGGATGATGTGGAGACCCCATGTCCCAGCCGCGTTCCAGACGTTCGAGACACCGCCTCGCGCTCGCCGTTCCGGTCGTGCTGTCCCTCACGGCCTCGCTCGGCTTCCTGCCCGCGGCGGCCTCGGCCGCGCCCTTCGGGGAGACCGCGGTTCAGGCCGCGGACGCGACGAACCTGTCGTACGTCGTCAACACCAAGGTGGACCACCGCACGATCGCGGCGGTGAAGAAGGCGATACCGGTGGCCGGCGGCACCGTCGTGATCGCCTACGAGAAGATCGGCGTGATCGTCGCCCACTCCTCCGCCCCGGACTTCGCGCAGAAGATCCGCAAGGTGCGCGGGGTGCAGTCGGCCGGTGCCACCCGCACCTCGGCCCTGACCCCGGCGGGCACGACGGACGAGGGCGCGGTCCAGGTGCTGTCGGACGCGCAGGCCGCGAAGGTCGCGAAGGCCTCCGCCGCCGCCCCGGACAGTGAGCCTCTCGAGGCCGACCAGTGGGACCTGCGCGCGATAGGCGCCGACCAGGCGGCCAAGATCAACCCGGGCAGCCGCAAGGTGACCGTCGCCGTGATCGACACCGGTGTCGACGACACCCACCCCGACATCGCGCCGAACTTCTCCGCGGCCCAGTCCGCCAACTGCGACGGCGGTGTCCCGAACACCACCCCGGGCGCCTGGCGGCCGTACACCGCGGACGACTACCACGGCACCCACGTGGCCGGTGAGATCGCCGCCGCGCGCAACGGCATCGGCGTGGCCGGGGTCGCGCCCGGCGTGAAGGTCTCGGCCATCAACGTGACCGACCCGAGCGACGGACTCTTCTACCCGGAGAGCGTCGTGTGCGCGTTCGTGTTCGCGGCCGACCACGGCGTCGAGATCACGAACAACAGCTACTACGTTGATCCATGGATGTACAACTGCATGGACGATCCAGATCAGCGGGCCATCGTCGATGCGGTCAACAGGGCGCAGCTGTACGCCCAGAAGAAGGGCACGCTCAGCCTGGCCTCGGCCGGCAACTCCAACCACGACCTGGACTCCGACGCGATCGTCGACACCACGAGCCCGGACGACTCCACGCCGGTGGAGCGGACCGTCGACCCGCACGAGTGCTTCGACGTGCCGACACAGCTCCCGGGCGTCGTCACGGTGAGCGCCACGGGCGTCAAGAACCTCAAGTCGTACTACTCCTCGTACGGCAAGGGCGTCATCGACGTCGCGGCGCCGGGCGGCGACCGGCTCTACCAGATCCCGGACACCCCGTCGCAGAACGGCCGCATCCTGTCGACCCTGCCCAACGGGGCGTACGGCTTCCTGCAGGGCACCTCGATGGCCTCGCCGCACGCCGCGGGCGTCGCGGCGCTGCTGAAGTCGACGCATCCCAAGGCGAGCCCGGCCCAGCTCCAGGCGCTCCTCAAGGTGCAGGCGAACGCCACGAGCTGCCCGGCCTCCTACGACCAGGACGGCAACGGCACCCAGGACGCGGTGTGCGAGGGCGGCACCCGGGTCAACGGCTTCTACGGATTCGGCATCGTCAACGCGCTGCGCGCGGTCAAGTGACCCGCCGAACCGGACCCACGGCACCACCCGCACGGACCGCTTGTCCCGAGAACGAACTGGAGAGACTTTCATCATGACAGGGCCCCACCCGCGCCATCGGCGCGCGCTCGCGCTCCCGCTCGGCATGGCCATCGCGACGGCCATGGCGTTCCTCCCGGGAGCCACGGCGTCCGCGGCCGGTCTGCCCGGCACCACGACCGGCGTGCCCGGCGCCTCGGCCGGTGCCGGCGGCGCCGCCGACGACATCCTCGCCGCCGCCGACGCGGACGGGACGGCGCTCAGCTATGTCGTCAACGTCCGCGCCGGACACGGTCCTTCCGCCCAGGTGAAGAAGGCCATCGCCAAGGCCGGCGGCACGATCGTGACGTCGTACGACCAGATCGGCGTGATCGTCGTCCACTCGTCGAACCCCGACTTCGCGAAGACGATCCGCAAGGTCCGCGGGATCGAGTCGGCGGGCAACACCCGCAACGCGCCGCTGCCCGCGCAGTCGACGACCGACGAGGGCACGCCGAAGGCGCTCAGCTCGGCGCAGATGGCCGCCGCGCAGGCCGCGGCCGACGCCGGCCAGGACCCGCTGGAGTCCTTGCAGTGGGACCTGCCCGCCATCAAGGCGGACAAGGCGCACGAGAAGTCGCTCGGCAGCAGCAAGGTGACGGTCGCCGTCATCGACACCGGCGTGGACGACACCCACCCGGACCTCGCGCCGAACTTCGACCGGGCCGCGTCGGTCAACTGCGTGACGGGCAAGCCGGACACGACCGACGGGGCGTGGCGGCCGAGCGCGGCGGAGAGCCCGCACGGTACGCACGTGGCCGGTGAGATCGCGGCCGCCAAGAACGGCGTCGGCATGACCGGTGTCGCGCCGGGCGTGAAGGTGGCGGGCATCAAGGTGTCGACGACCGCCGGCTACTTCTACACGGAGGCCGTGGTGTGCGGCTTCATGTGGGCGGCCACCCATGGTGTCGACGTCACCAACAACAGCTATTACACCGACCCGTGGTACTTCAACTGCACCGACGACCCGGACCAGAAGGCGCTCGTGGACGCCGTCACCCGGGCCTCGCGGTACGCGGAGAAGCGGGGCGTGGTGAACGTGGCCGCGGCCGGCAACGAGAACTACGACCTCGCCGCCGACGAGATCACCGACCCGGTCTCGCCGAACGACGGCACGCCCTCGGACCGGGTGATCGACCCGTCGGAGTGCTTCGACATACCGACGCAGCTCCCGGGTGTCGTGACGGTCGCGGCGACCGGCGCGAAGGGCATCAAGTCGTCCTTCTCGAACTACGGTCTCGGGGTCATCGACGTGGCCGCGCCCGGCGGTGACTCGACGGCCTACCAGACGCCCGCGCCCCCCGCGACCAGCGGTCTGATCCTGGGCACGCTGCCCGGCGGCAAGTGGGGCTACATGGCCGGTACGTCGATGGCGTCGCCGCACGTCGCGGCCGTGGCCGCCCTGATCAAGTCGACGCACCCGTACGCCCCGCCGGCCCTGGTGAAGGCGCTGCTGTACGCGGAGGCCGACGCCACGGCGTGCACGGACCCGTACGACATCAACGGCGACGGCAAGGTCGACGCGGTGTGCGAGGGGTCGAAGAACCGCAACGGCTTCTACGGCTGGGGCACGGTGGACGCGCTGGACGCGGTGACGAAGTAGAAGTACGGACCGATCAAGGTCGGTCCATATATTGATTCCGTCAATACTGCATAGTGCAGTCATGACTGGAATCAAGTTTGTGGTGCGGGAGGGCGCTCTTCCGGGGCGCCTTCCCGTCCAGGAGCTGGCGCGGGCCTGTGTGGGCGAGTGCGCGCTGGCCGCCGCCCAACTGGGGTCGCTGCGGGCCGGCCTCGCCGAGATGCCGACTGTGCGGGTGGACGACGGAGCGGTCGCCGCCGCCTTCCTGAGCGAGCGTCATCTGTTGATCGACGGTCGCGCCCCGGTCAACTTCGCCCCGCTGTCCCGGTTCTGGCGGACGGCGGACGGGTGGGTGCGGACCCACGCCAACTATCCGCATCACCGCGTGCGGCTCCTGGACGCGCTGGGAGTGCCGGACGACGTGACGGCCGTGGAGGCGGCACTCGTCGAGCGGACCGCTCTGGACGTCGAGGAAGCCGTGTACGCGGCCGGCGGCCTCGCTGTCGCCCTGCGTTCTCCGGAGGAGTGGGCCGCGCATCCGCAGGCGGTCGAGGTGGCAAAGCGGCCCCTGGTCGAGCGGGGGCGGCTGGACGCGGCACGCGCGCGTGCGTTCGCGCCGGTCGACACCTCTCCCCTGCTGCCGGCCGCCGGTCTGCGGGTCCTGGACCTGACGCGGGTCCTCGCGGGTCCGGTCGCCACCCGCACGCTCGCCCTGCTCGGCGCGGAGGTGCTGCGCGTGGACGCGCCGCACCTTCCCGAACTGCCCGACCAGCACGCCGACACGGGCTTCGGCAAGCGGTCGGCGACCCTCGACCTGGCCACCGACCGACGGACCTTCGAGGAGCTGCTCGGGGCGGCGGACGTGGTCGTGACCGGGTACCGGCCGGGCGCCCTGGACCGGTTCGGACTGTCCCCCGAGGCGCTGGCGGAGCGGCGACCCGGCATGGTCGTGGCGCAGTTGTCGGCGTGGGGCACGTACGGACCCTGGGCCGAGCGGCGGGGCTTCGACAGCCTCGTGCAGGCGGCCACGGGGATCGCCGTACTGGAGGGTTCGGCACAACGCCCGGGTGCGCTGCCCGCACAGGCTCTCGACCACGGGACCGGCTATCTGCTGGCGGCGGCCGTGCTGCGGGCGCTGAACGAGCAGGCGCGGGAGGGTGGAAGCCGGTTCGTGCGGCTGGCCCTGGCGCGGACGGCTCTTTGGCTGATGGAGGGGGTGGGTGGTGAGGAGGTCGGGTCGCCGGTGCCGAACAAACCGGTGACGGGCGAACGGGCGACGGGCGAGGCCGTGACAGGCGACGCCGAGTGCGCGCCCTACGACGGTCCTGAGCCCTGGCTCTCGGAGACGGACAGTGCGCTGGGGCGGCTGCGGTACGCGCTGTCGCCGGTGTCCTTCGAGGGCGGCCCGGTGGACTGGGACCGGCCGCCGGTGCCGTGGGGCACGGATGCGGCGCGCTGGGGCTGAGCCCGGCCGAGTGGACGGCGGGACCGGGAACCTACCGGTGCACGGAATGCCGCACTCCCACTTGTTTCCTTTCGGTTGCCCGTTCTGTCCGTTCTGGTCAGGATCGTCAGGTGACCCTGACCAGACCCACCGCCGAGACGGCTGACGCGAGCGGGCCCGCGCGGCGCCCCGGCGTCGGCCGCGCGGCCGCCGTCCTCGTGCTGGCGACCCTGGCCGTGGCGATACCCCTGTTGGGCCCGTCCGCCGCGCTGCACGAAACCGGGGAGGCCGCCGCGCCCGGTACCGCCGGGGTGGCCCTCCTGCGAGCGGTCCTGTTCGGGGCGCTGTGCGTGCCGCTGGGCGAGTTGCTCGTGCGCCGGCTCGCCCGCTCGGTACCGGGCGCTCCCCCGAACGGCCCGCGTTCCTGGGCCTCTTACGCCGCCGCCGGTGCCGTCGCCGCGCTGGGCCTCGCCGCGGTCGTCGCGACCGGCAACCGCGTGCCGCACAGCCTCGCCCAGATCGACGTCGGCGGCCTGTACGCCTCGCGCGACGGCAAGCTGGCCCTGCTGGAGGTCAACGCGTTCCTGGTGGCCGGGCTGTGCGCCCGCTCGGCACGGCCCGCCGTCCAGGTGTGGCCCCTGGGCGCCGTGGTCGTGGCGGAGGCGCTGCGCGCGCATCCCCCGGCCGAGCACACCGCGCTGGTGGGCTCCGGGCTGACGCTGGTTCACCTGGTCTGCGCCGCGCTGTGGGCGGGTGGACTGCTGCATGTGCTGCGGACACTGCGCCGCTGGGGCCCTGTGGAGCAGGGTGTGGCGCTGTTCGGGCGCTACGCGCGCGTGGCAGCCGTTCTGCTCGCCGGCGTGACCGCGACCGGGGTGTGGAGCTCGCTGCGCCGGATGCCGTCCGGCACGGTCCTGACACAGCTGACCGACACCGCCTACGGGCGCACCCTGCTCGCCAAGGTGCTCCTCGTCGTGGTCGTCGCGGCGCTCGCGCTGTGCGCCCGGCTGCGGTTGCGCCGCGCCCCCGACCCACTGGCGGCCTGCGTCCCCGCGCGCGTGGAGGTCGCCGCGCTGGGGCTGGTGGTCGTGGTGTCGGGTCTGCTGACGGCGTTGCCGCTGCCGATCAGATGGTGAGCGGCGGCTGGTCGATGCGGTGGTGAGCCCGCTGGTCGGTGCGGAACCGAGCGCCGGCTGGTCGGTGCGGAACCGGGCAACCGATGCGACACCGAGCAGCCGGTGACCGCTAGTTGGTGACGAGGACCTTCAGGGCGGTGCGCTCGTCCATGGCCTTGTAGCCGTCGGGGACGCCCTCCAGGTCGACGGTCATGTCGAAGACCGGCGAGGCGTCCACGGTGCCGTCCAGGACGTCGGGCAGCAGCTCGGGGATGTAGGCGCGGACCGGCGCCACACCGCCGCGCAGCGCGATGTTCCGGTCGAACATGACGCCGAGGTCGACGCCGGTGCCGCTGCCGTGGGGCACGCCGACGAAGCCGATGGCGCCGCCGTCACGGGTGATGTTGACCGCCGTACGCATGGACTGTTCGGTGCCGACGGCCTCGACGACGGCGTGCGCGCCCTGGCCGCGGGTGAGTTCGCGTACGGCCTCGACGGCGGCGTCCCCGCGCTCGGCGACGACGTCGGTGGCGCCGAAGCGCCGGGCGATGTCGGTGCGGACCTGGTGGCGGCCGAGGGCGATGATCCGTTCCGCGCCGAGCCGCTTGGCGGCGAGCACCGCGCACAGACCGACGGCTCCGTCGCCGACGACGGCGACCGTGGCGCCCGGGCGGGCTCCCGCGCCGAGGGCCGCGTGGTGACCCGTGCCCAGGACGTCGGACAGGGTCAGCAGGGAGGACAGCAGACGGCCGTCGGAGGCCGCCTCCTTGGGCAGCCGTACGAGGGTGCCGTCGGCGTAAGGCACGCGTACGGCCTCGCCCTGGCCGCCGTCGTAGCCGACGGAGCCCCAGAAGCCGCCGTGCTCGCAGGAGGTGGTCAGGCCCTCTCGGCAGTAGTCGCAGACGCCGTCGGACCACATGAAGGGCGCGACGACGAGGTCACCGCGCTTGACGGTGGCGACTTCGGAGCCGGTCTCCTCGACCACGCCGAGGAACTCGTGTCCGATCCGCTGTCCCGGCTGCCGGGCCGCCTCGCCGCGGTAGGCCCACAGGTCGCTGCCGCAGATGCAGGCGCGCAGCACCCGCAGCACGGCGTCGGTGGGCAGCTGCACCACCGGCTCGGGGACGTCCTCCACGCGCATGTCGTACGGGGCGTGGATGGTGGTGGCGCGCATGGCGAGGGTCCTTCTCGTGCGAGGGCGTGACGGCGCTCAGGGGGTGGTCGAGCGCACCTCACCGTACGTCGCCATCGGCCCCGGGCGCGCTTCAGGGGCTCGCAGGGTGCCGCTGGCCAGCAGGAACTGGGCGGCGATGTAGGTGAGTATGATCCACAGGTCGGGTCGGGGCAGCTGGGGCCAGTCGGCGACGCCGGTGGCGATGAGGGTGTCCGAGAGCAGGAAGAGGGCGCCGCCCGCTCCGGCGACGGGGCCGAGGCGGAGGGCGGCGGTGCAGGCCATGGCCACGAGCAGGGTGCTGTAGCCGGCGACGGGGACGCGGAGGTCGGCCGGCAGGTCCGGCCACAGCAGGGTGACTGTGGCGCCGAGGGCCACGCCGTAGGCCGGGGCCAGGAGGGCCGCTCGCGCGCGTGGTGTGCCATGACGGGCGAAGAGGGCGAGATAGCAGACGTGTCCCGCGGCGAAGGAGGCCATGCCCGCGAGGAAGGCCGGGTCCGCGTCCGACAGCAGCAGGACGTCACCGCCCCAGCCGCACAGGAGCGCCGCGACGAGGAGGCGCGGTGCGCCCCGGGTGGCCGCCCAGGCGGCGAGCAGCGGCATCAGGAGGGGCTTGGCGACGGTGTGGCCGCCGTGGAAGCCGACGGCCAGGGAGGTGAGGTCGACGGTGGCGGTGAGGGCGAAGGCGGTGAGGAGGGCGAGAGGGGCGCGGTGGGTGAGGTGACTGCGGCGAGGACCGTAGCTGCTGATGGTGTTCGGGGTTCTCACGCGGGCACGGTTTCCTCGGCGGTGTCCGGTGCGGGTGCCGGCCCCCAGCCGGGCCCCCGGAAGACTCGGCCCGCCCGTTCGCGCCAACTCCGTGCTTTCTTGATGTCCTTGATGATCGCCACGTACTCATGGGTGGCCACCTTGATCGGGTTGAACGTGTTGATGTTCTTGGTCAACCCATAGACCGGCCGTACGGTCTCCGCGACGAACGAGCCGAAGATGCGGTCCCACACGATGAGGATCCCGCCGAAGTTGCGGTCCAGATAGCCGCCCTGGGAGGCGTGGTGGACGCGGTGGTGGGACGGGGTGTTGAACACGAACTCGAACCAGCGGGGCATCTTGTCGATGCGTTCGGTGTGGATCCAGAACTGGTAGACGAGGTTCGCGGAGGAGCAGAAGGCGAGCGCGGCCGGGTGGACTCCCGCGGCGATCAAGGGGACGTAGAACGGCCAGACGGTCAGGCTCGTCCAGGGCTGGCGCAGCGCGGTGGTGAGGTTGAACTTCCGGCTGGAGTGGTGGACGACGTGGCAGGCCCACAGGATGCGGATGACGTGGTGGCCACGGTGGGACCAGTAGTAGAAGAAGTCCTGCGCTAGCAGCATCAGGGGGACCGTCCACCACAGGACGGGGACGCGCAGCGGGGTGAGTTCGTGGATCGCCGTGTAGATCGCGACGATGGGGATCTTCCAGAGGAAGTCGAAGAAGAGGCTGCCGAGTCCCATGCCGACGCTGGTGGCGGCATCTCTCGTCTCGTAGCCCGCCGCGTCCTCGTCGGGATGGATGCGGACGCTGATCACCTCGACGACGGTGAGCAGCACGAAGGCGGGTATGGACCAGACCACGACATCGGGGAGGTTCGGCATGCGTGCACCGTAGAACCGGCGGTGGGGCACGGCTAGACGTTGTTACCCACAAGTATTTCCGGGGGTACGCGCTTGCTTCTTGGTGATCTCCACCAAGGGTGTCAGTGGGTGGACCTACGCTGCGGAGGCAGGGGAGGGGGAGGTCGGGGATGCAGGGACTCGAGGTCGTACTGGTTCGCCTGGCGTCGACGGTGGTGCAGACCGTGGCCAAGACGGCCCTGGCGCCACGGTCGGGTGCGGGTCTCGTGCCGGATCCGGTACGGCCGCTGCCGAAGCCGGCGGGGCCGGAACGGCTGGCGCAGGTGCTGGGCGGGCGGATCGCGGGGGCGTACGCCTCAGTGCCGGAGAACGAGCGACTGGCCGCGGTGGCGGCCGTGCAGGACACGTTCGCGGCGGCGGGATCCCTGGACGCCGAGCGGTTGTTCGCGGTGGACCTGGATCCCGGGCGGCTGGCGGATCAGCTGCGGCGCCAGGTCGACGATTTGGCCGGCCCCGGCCAGGACCTGTACCGGGAGCTGCTCGGGCTGTGCTGCGAGCACATCGTCGAGCAGTTGACCGCGCAGCCGTCGTTCGCGGCGCGCGCCGCGGTGGAGCAGACGCGGCGGACGGGCGAGCTGCTCAAGGCACGGCCCACGTCGGCCAGGCCGGACTTCGAGGGGCGGTACACGCGGTTCGTCGCCGACACCCACTCCCGGCTGGAGCTGTTCGGAGTGACCCTCGGCGGACGGCGACGGGCGGAGTGGGAGCTGGACACGGCGTATCTGAGCCTGGCGGTCAGCGGGGAGCGGCGGTACGAGCCGCAGCGCGAGGGCATGCCCCCGGAGGCGCCGGCGCCCGTGAAGGTGGAGCAGGCGCTCGCAACGGCCGGTCACCGACTGCTGCTGCGCGGACCGGCCGGGTCGGGCAAGTCGACGCTGCTCCAGTGGCTGGCGCTGAACGCGGCCCGGCAGAGCTTCGGTCCGCAGCTGGCCGACTGGAACCGGTGCGTGCCGTTCGTGCTGCGGCTGCGCTCCTTCCACACGCCGGACGGGCTGCCGATGCCCGAGGACTTCCTGCCGGCTTCGGGGGTGCCGTTGCGCGCCCCCGACGGCTGGGTGGAGCAGTTGCTCACCAGCGGGCGGGCGTTGGTGCTGGTCGACGGGGTCGACGAAGTGCCGACGCGGCTTCGTGAGCGGACCGAGAAGTGGCTGAAGTCGCTGCTCACGGCGTTCCCCCGGGCGCGGTACGTGGTCACCACCCGTCCCTCCGCGGTCCCCGAGGACTGGCTGTCGGCGCAGGGCTTCGCGGCGCACACCCTGTTGCCGATGGAGCGCGAGGACATCAGGGCGTTCGTGCGGCACTGGCACGACGCGGCCCGCCAGGAGTGCGGGCCGGAGTCGGAGCGGTCGGTGCTGGAGCGGTACGAGACGAGTCTGGGCGAGGCGCTGACCACCCGTAGGGACCTGGGGCGGCTGGCGACGAATCCGCTGATGTGCGCGTTGCTGTGCGCCCTCCACCGGGACCGGCGGATGCATCTGCCGCGCGCCAGGAAGGAGTTGTACGACGCTGCGCTGGACATGCTGCTGGTCCGGCGGGACACGGAACGCGAGATCACCTCGGTGGAGGGAGTGTCTCTTTCGCGGGACGAGCAGACGGCGCTGTTGCAGAGGCTCGCGTACTGGATGATCCGCAACGGCCAGGTGGAGGCGGCCCGGGCAGAGGTCGTCGCCATGCTCGACGAGTGGCTGGCGGCGATGCCGCAGGTGCGGGAGCAGGGGGATGCCGGGCAGGTCTTCGCCCATCTGCTGATCCGCAGCGGGCTGCTGCGGGAACCTGTGCCGGGGTATGTCGACTTCGTCCACCGAACGTTCCAGGACTACCTGGGTGCCAAGGCAGCCGTGGAGGCGCGGGACTTCGGGGTGCTGGTGCGGAACGCGCATGACGACCAGTGGGACGACGTCGTGCGAATGGCGGTGGGGCATGCCCGGGTGGAGGAACGCGCCCGGCTGTTACGGCAGTTGCTGCGGCGGGCGGACAAGGTGCGCCGGTATCGGGAGCGGTTGGTCTTGTTGGCGGCGGCGAGTCTGGAGCATGCGTCGGAGTTGGATCCCGAGGTGCGGGGGGAGGTCGAGCGGCGGACTTCGGAGTTGTTGCCGCCGCAATCTCTAAAACAGGCGGAGCCCTTGGCCAAGGCGGGGGAATTGGTTTTGGAGCTGCTGCCGGGCCCCGATGAGGCGACAGAACGCGAGGCACCGGCAGTGGTACGCACTGCCCGCTTGATCGGGGGTGACGCGGCTCTGGAGTTCATCAGAAGGTTTCGCACGGATCAGCGACTGTCCGTACGCTCTGAACTCAACCTCGCCTGGCCCTCGTTCGACACGATCGAGTTTTTCGAGGCAGTGCTCGAAGGAACCGTGGAGGCCGGGCAGATGCTCACGGTGGATCACGTCGAGAAGCTCGCTCTCCTACCACGCCTCCCTCAACTCACCATGCTGCTCCTGAACGGCAACCACGGAATTCCTCCAGCTGTCCTCGCACACTCGCCACTGGAACACTTGACGCTCGGCCACAACGATTTGATCAGTGATCTCTCACCCCTGCGAGAGCTACCGCACCTTCGCAGCCTGGCCCTCAACCGCTGCAGAGCTGTCACGGATCTCGCTACACTCTCGGGTCTTCCGTTGAATCAGCTCTATATATATGAGCCGCTCCGAGAACTCTCGCTGGCTCCTCTATCCGAACTGCCTGACCTTCGGCAGCTCATCTTCGATTTCGCGGCTGTTGAGACGAGCCTGAACCAGCTCGACTTCGCCCCACGGCTCACGGGCCTCGGCTTACTGCAGGACGCTTGCGCCATGAATCTGGCCGGGCTTGAAGCATTGACCTCCCTCGAATGGCTCACTGTCAATACAGAGCAGCAGTGGCGGACTTTCCTTTCCGCAGGAACATTCTGCACGCTCGCCAGACTCCAGATCCTGGACGTGCCTCACGTCGACCTCGCCGCCGTTCTGCCTCACCAGGGCCTGACCTCGCTCTTCCTCACCAAAGCCCAACAGGTGGACCACCTCGGAGCCCTAGCCGAGCTGCCCGCCTTGAAGTACGTCGGCTTCTCCCGCTGTGGCCCTGTCGACCTGACCCCGCTCGCCCCTCTCAACGGCGTCGAAGTCCGCCTGTTCGACTGTGACCAAGTCGTCGGCACCAGCCTCTTCCCCTCGGACCGCCTCCTCATCGACTAGACCCCCGCCGCCCCCAACAGCACCCCCACCCCATAAGTGACCCCCATCGCCACCAACCCGCCCCCCACGTTCCGCACGACCGCCCGCCTCGGTGCCGCCGCCCCCAAGCGCGCGCTGCTCCAGCCGGTCAGTACCAGGGTGCCCACCACGGACACCACCGTCACCGGCACCCGCCAGTCCGACGGAGGGAGGACGATGGCGAGCAGGGGGAGGATCGCGCCTGCTGTGAAGGCCAGGAAGCTTGCCCAGGCCGCGTGCCAGGGGTTGGTCAGTTCGTCCGGGTCGATGCCGAGTTCCACGCGCGCGTGGGCGCGCAGTGCGTCGCGTTCCGTCAGTTGTTCCGCCGCCTCACGGGCGACCTCGCGCGACAGGCCGCGTTCCTCCAGGAGCTGTGTCAACTCCTCCAGCTCCGCCTCCGGTTGCTCGCGGAGCTCCCGCTTCTCCTGGGCCAGCGCCGCCTTCTCGGAGTCCCGCTGGGTCGACACGGACACGTACTCGCCGGCCGCCATGGACATCGACCCGGCCAGCAGGCCCGCCAGACCCGCCGTCAACAACGCGGAGCGGACGCTCGTCGCTCCGGCCACGCCGACGACCAGTCCCGCCGTCGAGACGATGCCGTCGTTCGCGCCGAGGACCGCCGCCCGCAGCCAGTTGAGGCGGGTGCCGAGCCCGCCGCCGTGGGCCTCGCCGTGCGCCGGTCCGCTCACACCCTCTTCGGTCATCCCCGGAGGATCGCACCCCGGTCCTCGACAGCCCGGTACCGACGCCGCCGTGAGGGACTGTCAGTCCCGGGCCGTATCCTCAGGGACCATGCTCGAAGACCAGACGACCGCAGCGTCCTCCCCCACAGCGTGGCCGGCCGCGTATCCGCAGGGATACGCGGTCGTCGACGTGGAGACCACCGGCCTGGCCCGCGACGACCGGATAATCTCCGCGGCCGTCTACCGGTTGGACGCCCGCGGAGAGGTCGAGGACCACTGGTACACGCTGGTCAACCCGGAGCGCGATCCCGGCCCGGTGTGGATCCACGGTCTGACGAGCGACACCCTCGAAGGCGCGCCCCTCTTCCAGGACATCGCCGACGAGTTCTCGGCCCGTCTCGACGGTCGCGTCCTCGTCGCGCACAACGCCGTCTTCGACTGGCAGATGATCGCCCGCGAGTACGCCCGCGCGGGGCGGGTGGCTCCGGTGAACCAGCGGCTGTGCACCATCGTCCTGTCCAAGGAGCTGGGCCTGCCGCTGCCCAACCACAAACTCGAGTCGCTGGCCGCCCACTTCGGCGTCGTACAGCGGCGGGCGCACCACGCCCTCGACGACGCGCGCGTGCTCGCGGAGGCGTTCCGGCCGAGTCTGCGGGCCGCGGCCGCGCGCAGTGTGCGCCTGCCGCTGCACGAGTGCCGGCCGCTGACCGAGTGGACGGACCGGGCCGTGCCCCGGCAGTCGGCGGGCTACGGCGGCTACCGGCCGACCAGTTGGCGGCCCGCGCGCAAGCGGCCCGCGTGCCCCTACCCCAACCCGGGACGGTACGAGGACGGCAGGCCGCTCAAGCAGGGCATGCGGATCGCGTTCTCCGGGGACACCTCGACCGAGCGAGACCTCCTGGAGGACCGGGCGATCGAGGCCGGGCTGCATGTCGCCACCAGCATCTCCCGGCTGACCAGTCTCCTCGTCACCAACGACCCGGACTCGGGCACGTCCAAGGTGGTCAAGGCCCGGCAGTTCGGCACACCGGTCGTCGACGAGGCGGCCTTCGGGCAGCTCCTCCGGGATGTCGAGCCGGCGTCGGAGGGGTGACCGGCAACGAAGGGGACCGTACGGCCGCTGCCGACGGACGGGTGATTGTCGTACGACTCGCCCGGCGCCGGCTCGCCCCCACGGCGGCCACGGCTCACCCTGTGGCGCATGGCGACTTGCGAAGTTTGCGGCAATAACTACGGCATGACCTTCGAGGTGCACGCCCAGGGCGCGGTGCACGTCTTCGACTGCTTCTCCTGTGCGATCCACCGGATGGCACCGATCTGCGAGCACTGCCGGGTGCAGATCATCGGGCAGGGAGTCGAGGTCGAGGGCCACTGGTTCTGCGGTGCGCACTGCGCCCGCGCGGAGGGGAAGGTGGGCATCGTGGATCGGGTCTGACCCACCCCTGCCCAAGGCACCCCACGACCCGAGAGGTACCGTCGTGGGGTGTACCGCTTCCTGTTGTCCCGGCAGTGGGTGATCCTCACGCTGGTCGCCCTGCTCCTCATCCCCACGATGATCCGGCTGGGCATCTGGCAGATGCACCGCTACGAGGAGCGCAGCGCACGCAACCAGCTGGTGACCGACGCGCTGAACGCCAAGCCGGTGCCCGTGGAGGAGATGACCTCGCCGGGGCACACGGTCACCACGCACGACCGGTACCGCAAGGTCACCGCCAAGGGGCACTTCGACACCGCCGCCGAGGAGGTCGTCCGGCGCCGCACCAACTCCGACGACGAGGTCGGCTACCACGTGCTGACCCCGTTCGTCCTCGACGACGGCAAGGTGCTGCTGGTCAACCGGGGCTGGATCCCCTCCAACGGCCCGAGTCAGACCGCGTTCCCGAAGATCCCCGCGCCCCCCGCCGGCGAGATCACCGTCACCGGGCGGCTGATGCCCGACGAGACGACCGCGGCGAGCGGCATCAAGAACCTCAAGGGGCTGCCGGACCGGCAGATCATGCTGATCAACAGCGAGCAGGAGGCCCGGCGGCTCGGCAAGCAGGTCCTCGGCGGCTACATCGCGCAGATCTCACCGGAGCCGAAGGGCGACACCCCCGAGCTGATCGGCGGCAACCCCGGCAGTGAGGACGCCGCACTGAACTACGCCTACGCGATCCAGTGGTGGCTGTTCTCGGTCGGCGTGCCGATCGGCTGGGTCATCCTGGTGCGGCGCGAGCTGCGCGACCGCCGGGAGAAGGCGGAGCAGGACAGCGCCGCGGAGGTTGAGCCGGCCGCGGTGTGATGCGCCGAGGCGCACCCCACGTCCGCCAGGGCACTCGCGCACCGTCCGGGCGCTCGGCATCCTCCAGGGCACGCGCCCACCGTCAGAGCACTCGGCATCCACCAGGGCACCCGCCCGCCGTCAGAGCACTCGGCTTCCTCCACGGCCCTCGACATCCGCCAGGGCGCTCGGCATCCCCCAGGCCGCTCGGCCGGCCGCCCTCAGACCCCCTTGCGGTCCCTCCAGTACAGGAACGTGCGCTCCGGGTCCGGCAGCAGTTCCCACGGGTGCCGGGTCATATGGCGGCCCAGCCGCCGGAACACCGGTGCCGCGTCGGTCGGCCGGTGGGTGCGGACCAGGGCGAAGGCGAGGAGGTTGAGGTCGGCGACGGCCTCGGCGTGCGGTACGGCGGCGGTGTGGAACCAGTCGGTCAGGGCCGCCTCGATCTCGGCGCCGGCCCCGGGTTCGTTCCAGTGGCCGTCCGCCCCGAACGGCAGCTGCCGCTGCCGGTGCGCGACCAGTTCGACGCGGGCCGCCAGCGGGAGCAGGGCGAGCGGTGAGCCGTGCGGGGCGCGGGCGGCGCCCTGCCGGGCGAAGTCCGTCATGTCGACGACCGAGCCGTGTCCGCGGGGGGACAGATAGTCCAGCAGCCGGTGGTAGGCGCCCCGGTGCCACGGAGCCCGGGTGACGGCCTCGGTCCACACGGGCACGGCGTCCCTCGGCGGTACGGCGGCGCGGTACATCAGGTCGAGGAGGGCCAGCCAGGGGGTGGGGTCCTCGGGACACGCCTCGGCGGCCCGCAGACAGGCCCGCTCGGCGTCCCGGACACCGGCCCACCCCTCGGCCGGGGAGTGCCGGCCACTGCGGACACAGGCCCGGAGCACCCACGCGTCGCCGTCACCGGGCCGTTCGGCGATCCACCGCTCGCTCACCGCGGCCGGCAGTCCGCCCGCCAGTACCGACATCCGGTGCCACCGGCGATCCCAGTCCCTGCCCGTGTCCCGCAGCAGCTCGGCGACCGGTTGCCAGAGCGGGCGGCTGGACCCCGCGCCGAGGCCGTGCGACTGGAGCGTGGGGCGCAGCTCGGTCAGTGTCGCGTGCAGCGCGTCGTCATCGAGGGCGGGGCGGACCAGCAGGGCGTGGCGGCGGCGTCTGAGCATGTCGGTCCCGGGGTGAGTGTCGAGGGATCACAGGGCGGGCAGTGCGCCCGCCCCGTGATCCGCAGCGGAAGCAGTGACGCCTCAACAGCACCGCCCCTGCGGACGGGCCTCCCGATGCCGCGTGCGCAGCACCTCGTACTCCCGCCGGGTCGGTACCGGAGCGAGGGGATGGTGGCGCAGATGCCGCTCGCGGTAGCGGTCGTACTCCGCCTCCCCCGTCAGTTCCCGCAGGTACCACCGGACTCCCCGAGCCCAGCGCCGGGCGGTCGCGGTCATGAGCGCACTCCCACCAGCTCCTCACCGGCCTGCCCGGGGACACCGATCCGCGACTCGACGTACGGCGCCTCGGTCGTCGGCAACGCCCCCGCCGCCCGGACCGCCCGCACGCACACCACCCCCGCGTTGACGATCACCACCGCGACCAGCACCAGGAACACCGCGATCAGCACCCCGTCGACCGTGGAGTTGGTCACGACCGTGTGCATGTCGTCCAGGGACTTGGCCGGTGCGAGGACCTGGCCCGCGTCGATGCCGTCCGCGTACTTGGTGCGCTGGGCGAAGAACCCGACCCGGGGGTCGTCGGAGAAGATCTTCTGCCAGCCCGCGGTGAAGGTGATCGCGACCACCCAGGCCAGCGGCACCCCGGTCACCCAGGCCCAGCGGAGCTTGCCGGACTTGACGAGGACCGTCGTGCACACGGCCAGCGCGATCGCGGCGAGCAGCTGGTTCGCGATGCCGAAGAGCGGGAAGAGCTGGTTGATCCCGCCGAGCGGGTCGGTGGCGCCGGTGTAGAGGAAGTAGCCCCAGGCCGCGACGACCAGTCCGCTGCACAGCCAGATGCCGGGCTTCCAGTTGACCCGGCCGACCGGCTTCCACACGTTGCCGAGCATGTCCTGGAGCATGAAGCGGCCGACCCGGGTGCCCGCGTCCACCGTGGTCAGGATGAACAGCGCCTCGAACATGATCGCGAAGTGGTACCAGAAGGCCTTCATGGCCGTACCGCCGAACACCCCGGAGAAGATCTCCGACATGCCGACCGCGAGGGTCGGGGCGCCGCCGGAGCGGGCGATCAGGGTCTGTTCCTCGACGGCCTTGGCGGCCTGGGTCAGCTGGTCGGGGGTGATGGTGAAGCCGAGGCCGGCCACCGCATGGGACGCCGACTCCGCCGTGGCGCCGAGCAGGCCCGCGGGTGCGTTCATCGCGTAGTACAGGCCCGGCTCCAGGGTCGCCGCCGCGATGAGCGCCATGATCGCGACGAAGGACTCCATCAGCATGGCGCCGTAGCCGATCATGCGGACCTGCGACTCCTTCTGGATCAGCTTCGGTGTCGTACCGGAGGACACCAGGGCGTGGAAGCCGGAGAGCGCGCCGCAGGCGATGGTGATGAACAGGAAGGGGAAGAGGGACCCGGCGAACACCGGCCCGGCACCCGAGCGGGCGAAGTCGCTCACCGCGTCCGCGCGCAGCACCGGAGCGGCGACCACGACGCCCACCGCGAGCAGGGCGATGGTGCCGATCTTCATGAAGGTGGAGAGGTAGTCGCGCGGGGCCAGGAGCATCCAGACCGGGAGGACGGACGCCACGAAGCCGTAGCCGACCAGGCAGAAGACCAGGGTCGTGGGGCTGAGGGTGAAGGTCGAGGCCAGCGAGGAGTTCTGGACCCAGCTGCCGCCGACGATCGCGAGGAGGAGCAGCGCGACCCCGATGAAGCTGGTCTCCACGACCCGGCCCGGGCGGATGCGGTGCAGCCAGAAGCCCATGAACAGGGCGATCGGGATGGTCATCGCGACCGAGAAGGTGCCCCACGGGGAGTGGGCGAGGGCGTTGACCACGACCAGGGCCAGCACGCCCAGCAGGATGATCATGATGGCGAACACCGCGATCAGGGCCGCCGCGCCGCCCGCCCTGCCGATCTCGTCCCGGGCCATCTGCCCGAGCGACTTGCCGTCCCTGCGCATGGACAGGAAGAGGACCACCATGTCCTGGACCGCGCCCGCGAAGATCACTCCGGCGACGATCCACAGGGTGCCGGGCAGGTAGCCCATCTGGGCCGCGAGGACCGGGCCGACCAGCGGTCCGGCGCCCGCGATCGCCGCGAAGTGGTGACCGAGCAGGACCCGCTTGTCGGTGGGGTGGAAGTCGACGCCGTCCTCCAGGCGTTCGGCCGGGGTGGCGCGGCGGTCGTCCGGCTTCAGGACGCGGCGGGCGATGAAGCGGGAGTAGAAGCGGTAGGCGATCGCATACGAGCCGAGCGCGGCGACGACCAGCCAGACCGCGGAGATCTTCTCGCCCCTGGCCAGTGCGAGCACGCCCCAGGCGACCGCGCCGAGCAGCGCGACGAGGGCCCACAGGAGGATCGAGCGGGGTGACATTCGTGATTTTTCAGGCGCCTCGAGGGCAGGCTGAAGGACGGTTTCGGGCATGGCGGCTCCTCACCAAGAGCGGTGCAAGATCAGACGGTGCAGGATCGGACGGTGCAGGGTCGGAAGGGCTCAGCGACGATGTCGGTCCGTCAGCGCGTACGCGGCCAGCAGGCACAGACCGCACCCCGGCACCCAGGCGAGCTGGTACCAGTAGAAGAACGGCGTGCCCGCGAGGCGCGGCTCCGCACCGGCGTACATCGGGACCCACAGCAGTCCCGCGGCGGGGGCGAGCAGCAGTACGGCGATCGCGACGCGCCGTAGCCGGTGATGACCGGTCCGTGCCATGACCTGCGCTCCTCTCCCCTTCGCTGTGGGTCTGTGCAAGAGTTGCCCACCTCCCGCGGACGGTTGACAGCGAATTCCGGGGAGATTTCCCGCCGATGTCCGTCATCCGAACCGGCGGTGAGCGCAACTAATGCGCGAGGGCACAGCCATCCCCGCGCACACACCCGGGGCACACCAAGGACGGTGACCATGGCCGACGGCGCCATGACCGCGACGTTCCTCGCCGTGATCGGCGGGGCGTCGCTGCTCGCCGTGACCGCGCGCCGGCTGCGCCCCAGCGACCGGCTGCCGTCCCTGGAGGGCTGGGCGCTGGCGGACCGGAGCCTCGGCCCGGTGTGGACCTGGCTGCTGCTGGGCGGCACGATCTTCACCGCGTACACCTTCACGGCCGTACCGGGACTGGCGTACGGCAACGGCGCGGCCGCCTTCTTCGCGGTGCCGTACACGGTGATCGTGTGCCCGATCGCGTTCGTGCTGCTCAGCCGCCTGGGCGAGGTGGCCCGCCGGCACGGCTACATCACCGCCGCCGACTTCGTGCGCGGCCGCTACGGCTCGGCGCCGCTGGCCCTGGTGGTCGCGCTGACCGGGATCCTGGCGACGATGCCGTACCTGGCGCTCCAGCTGCTCGGGATAAGGGCCGTGCTGACCGCGGGTGGCGTGTATCCGAAGGGCGCGACCGGTGATCTGGTGATGGTGGCGCTGTTCGCGGGGCTCGCGGTGGCCACCTACCGGCACGGGCTGCGGGCGCCCACCGTGATCTCCGCGCTCAAGGCGGTCGCGGTCTTCGTCTCGCTCACCGCCGTGACGTGGCTGGTCCTGGAACGGCTCGGCGGACCGGGCGCGGTGTTCGACGGCGCCGCCGAACGCCTCGGCGGCCCCGCCCTGCTCCTCTCCCCCGAGCAGCAGCCCGCCTACGCCACCCTCGCCCTCGGCTCCGCGCTCGCCCTGCTGATGTACCCGCACGTCCTGACCGCCGGTTTCGCCGCCGACAGTCCGCGCACCCTGCGCAAGGTGGCCGTGGCCCTGCCCGCCTGGACGGGGCTGCTCGCGCTCTTCGGGTTCCTGGGCGTCGCGGCGCTCGCGGCCGGGGTGCGGGCGCCGGAGGGCGGCGCCGAGACGGCCGTACCGATGCTGGTGGACCGGCTGATGCCGGGGCCGCTGGCCGGGCTGGTGTTCGGCGCGATCACCGTGGGGGCGCTGGTCCCGGCGGCGGTGATGTCGATCGCGGCGGCCACCAGCTTCGTCCGCAATGTGTACGTCGAGTACGTGCACCCGACCGCCACGCCCAAGCGGCAGGTGCGGATCGCCAAGGCGGTGTCGCTGACGGCCAAGGTCGGCGCGGTCGCCTTCGTGTTCGGGCTGCGCGACCAGGACGCGATCAACCTCCAGCTCCTCGGCGGGGTCTGGATCCTGCAGATCTTCCCGGCCGTCGCCGTGGGCCTGTTCACCGGGCGGCTGCATCCGCGGGCGCTGCTCGCGGGGTGGGCGGTGGGGATGCTGGCCGGCACCTTCCTCGTCGTGCGCGAGGGGTTCTCGTCGATCGGCGCGGGGCCCTTCCAGATCTACGCCGGTCTCGTCGCCCTGCTGCTGAACCTGACCGTCGCCCTGGCCGGGACCGCGGCCCTCGAACGGCTCGGCGTCCCGCGCGGCGCCGACCTGACCGACCTACCGTCGCGCCTGACCGTCAGGCGGCGCCCCGAGACGGGAGCGAACAACCCGTGAGACAGCATCTGAGACACGGCACCGCCGTACCCGTCCCGCTCGCGCCCGCCGCGGCCGATCCGGCCGAGCTGGAGCGCGAGGCCGGGGTGGCCCGGCTGTTCGAGCTGCACTACGCGTCGATGCTCCGGCTGGCCGTGCTGCTCGGCGCCGACGACCCGGAGAACGTGGTCGCCGAGGCCTACTACCAGATCTACCGGAAGTGGCGGCGGCTGCGGGACACCGAGGCGGCGGAGGCCTATCTGCGCTCCACCGTCTGCAACCTGACCCGGATGCGGATACGGCACCTCCAGGTGGCCCGCAAGCACGTCGAGGCGCCGCCGACCGAACTGGTGGCCTCCGCGGAGAGCACCGCGCTCCTCCACGACGACCAGCGCGTCCTCATCGACGCGCTCCAGCAGCTGCCCGCCCGGCAGCGCGAAGCACTGGTGCTGCGGCACTGGCTCGGCCTGAAGGAGGGCGAGATCGCCTCCGCGATGGGGATCTCCAGCGGCTCCGTCAAGACCCACACGGCACGCGGCCTGGCCGCCCTGACCCAGGCGATGGAGGCCAGGCGATGACACACCGAGACGCGACCGAGTCGCGCACCGCGCAGGAACTCCAGGAGGCCCTCGCCGCACTGGCGGGCGGGGTGCACGCGGCCCCCGACGCCTATCGCACGGCACGCGGCGAGTGGCTGCGCCGCGAACGCCGCCGTCGGCTCGTCCTCACCGTCCTCATCGCCGTCGTGTTCGCGCTGGCGACGCTGATCGGGCTGTGGGTGCTGAACCAGACACCGGCGCACTCGGGGGTGATCTTCTCCGGGACAGCCGCGTCACTCCCCCGGCCGCACCCCTGATTGCCCCCGCGACCAGCAGGGAAACCGCACTGCGTGCACCCCCGAACCCCACCGGCTCACCGGATCCCCCGTATCGAGGACTACGCCCTCGTCGGCGACGAACAGACCGCCGCCCTGATCGGCACGGACGGCTCCGTGGACTGGCTGTGCCTGCCCCGCTTCGACTCGGCGGCCTGCTTCGCGCGGCTGCTCGGCGACGAGGAGAACGGCCACTGGCGGATCGCCCCGGAGGGCGCGGACCGGTGCACCAGGCGCGGCTACCGTCCCGGCACCCTCGTCCTGGACACCGAGTGGGAGACCGACGAGGGCGCAGTGCGGGTCACCGACCTGATGCCGCAGCGCGATGTCGCCCCCGACCTCGTACGGGTCGTGGAAGGGCTGCGCGGCCGGGTCACCGTGCGCAGCACGCTCCGGCTGCGCTTCGAGTACGGCTCGATCGTGCCCTGGGTCCGCCGGGTCGACGAGCAGCGGGTGGCGATCGCGGGGCCCGACTCGACGTGGCTGCGCAGCGTGCCCCCGGTGCGCACCTGGGGCGAACACCTCGCGACGCACTCGGAGTTCACCGTCGAGGAGGGCGAGAAGGTCGCCTTCGTCCTCACCTGGCACCCCTCGCACGAACCGCGCCCGCCGCTGACCGACCCGTTCGAGACGCTGGAGAGCAGCGTGGCCGACTGGCAGCAGTGGTCGGCGCGCTGCCGCTACGACGGCCCGCACCGGGACGCCGTCATCCGCTCCCTGATCACCCTCAAGGCGCTCACCTACCGCCCGACCGGCGGCATCGTGGCCGCGGCCACCACCTCGCTGCCGGAGGAGATGGGCGGGGTGCGCAACTGGGACTACCGCTACTGCTGGCTGCGCGACTCCACCCTCACCCTGGCCGTCCTGGTGCAGTGCGGCTACCTGGAGGAGGCCGAGGCCTGGCGGAACTGGCTGCTGCGCGCGGTCGCCGGCGACCCGGCGGACCTCCAGATCATGTACGGCGTCGCGGGCGAGCGGCGGCTGCCCGAGTTCGAACTGCCGTGGCTGTCCGGCTTCGGCGGCTCCCGGCCGGTCCGCATCGGCAACGAGGCCGTGAAACAGCTCCAGCTGGACGTGTACGGCGAGGTCATGGACTCGCTGTCGCTGGCCCGGCGGGCCGGACTGCCCGCCATCCCCCACATGTGGTCCTTGCAGAGCGTGCTGCTGGACTTCCTCCGCTCCTCCTGGCGGCAGCCGGACGAGGGGATCTGGGAGGTGCGCGGCGGCCGCCGCGACTTCGTCCACTCGAAGGTCATGGTGTGGGTCGCCGCCGACCGCGCGGTGCGTGCCCTGGAGGCGTTCCCGAATCTGACCGGCGACCTGGACGGCTGGCGCGCACTGCGCGAGGAGGTCCACCGCGAGGTCTGCGAGAAGGGCTACGACCCCGCACGCAACACCTTCACCCAGTACTACGGCTCCCGCGAACTCGACGCGTCCCTGCTGCTGATCCCCCGCGTCGGCTTCCTGCCCGCCGACGACCCCCGGGTCGTCGGCACCATCGACGCGGTCCGGGCGGAGCTGGAGCACGGCGGATTCGTACGGCGGTACAGCGCCGAGGAGACCCCGGTGGACGGGCTGCCCGGCGGCGAGGGGACCTTCCTGGTGTGCTCGTTCTGGCTCGCCGACGCGCTGCACATGACGGGCCGCAGGAAGGAGGCGCGGGACCTGTTCGAACGGCTGCTGGGGCTGGCCAACGACGTGGGGCTGCTGTCCGAGGAGTACGACCCGGTGGCCGGAGCGCAGCTCGGGAACTTCCCGCAGGCGTTCAGTCACATCGGACTGGTGAACACCGCCCTCACCCTCTTCGGGGGCGAGGAGGCAGGATAGGGGTCATGGATCTTGGGCTGAAGGACCGTGTGTACGTCGTCACCGGAGCGACCCGTGGGCTCGGCAACGCGGCCGCGCGTGCGCTGGTCGCGGACGGGGCGAAGGTCGTGGTGACCGGGCGGGACGAGTCGCGTGCGTCGGCCGCGGCGGCGGAGCTGGGGCCGAACGCGGTGGGGGTGGGCGTCGACAACGCCGATCCCGCGGCGGCGGAGCGGTTGATCGCGGTGGCGCGGGAGAACTTCGGCGGCTTCGACGGAGTGCTGATCAGCGTGGGCGGGCCCGCGCCCGGCTTTGTCGCGGACAACACGGACGAGCAGTGGGAGAACGCGTTCGAGTCGGTGTTCCTGGGTGCCGTCCGGTTGGCCCGTGCGGCCGCGGCGGAGTTGGAGGAGGGGGGTGTCATCGGGTTCGTGCTGTCCGGGTCGGTGCACGAGCCGATTCCGGGACTGACCATTTCGAACGGACTGCGGCCCGGTCTTGCCGGGTTCGCGAAGTCGCTCGCGGACGAGTTGGGGCCGCGGGGGATTCGGGTCGTCGGGTTGCTGCCGTCGCGTATCGACACGGATCGTGTGCGGGAGCTGGACGGGATGTCGGCGGATCCTGAGGCCACTCGGGCTGCGAACGAGTCCCGGATTCCGTTGCGGCGGTATGGGACGCCGGAGGAGTTCGGGCGGGTGTCGGCGTTTTTGCTGTCGCCGGCTGCTTCCTATTTGACCGGCATCATGTTGCCGGTTGATGGGGGGATGCGGCATGGGTTTTAGCTGCGGGCCGGTGGGGGTTGATCGCGCAGTTCCCCGCGCCCCTAAATGCCCTTAACTGACCCTTTCTGCTTTGTGCTTCACGCCGGTCATCCTTACCTCGGCCGGGAGTGACTCCAGCCCCGCTGAGTTGCGGGCGTGGGTCAGTGCCTCTGTCGTCAGGTGGTTCAGGGTTGTCCCCGGGTCCGCGTGGGGCTCCAGTTGGAGGCGTACGCGGGTCTCGGGGGCGTCCGGGCGGCCCGTCAGGTGGGCGTGGGCCCGGTGGACGCCGTCCAACTCGGCGGCCTCGCCTTCGAGTACGCCCTCCAGCGCCCGTCCCCTCAGCAGCGCGCCCTCGCCGTCGCCCGTGTCGACCCGGACCTCCGTGAGCCGGCGCCTGCGGAGGACCGCCGTCAGCCACCACAGGGTCAGGAGGACCACGAGGGCCAGTGCCGCGATGACCGTCGGCCACCACCAGCCCTCGCCGTCCCAGCGGGTGCGTTCGGCGTCGCTCAGCAGCACGTCGTTCCTGCCGTCGTGGATCCACCAGGAGGGCGGCTTCACGCCGAGGCCGACGGCGAGCACCGAGCCGCCCAGCACGAGCAGCACCAGCCCGACCAGGCCGATCAGTACGCGGTTGACGGTCCTGCGCATCGCTCTCAGCCCTTCTTCCTGGTCGTGCGCGCCACGTGCACCGACAGGGCGGGAGGCCGGGACAGGCCCAGTCCCCTGATCGCCTCGGTCAGGGCCACGTCCAGGTCGGCGCGTACGTCGTCCAGTTCGCGGAAGTGGGAGACCGCGCGGACGTCGGCCTTCTTCCGGCGCGTGCGGACCCGTACGGACTGCACTCCGGCCACCTCCATGGCCCGGTCGCGCAGGACCATGGCGGCCGCGTCGCGGTGGAGGCCGGCGCGGACGTCGGGGTGGGTGCGGTGCATCGGGAGGACCGCGCGCAGGCCGGGGGTCACGGCCAGGAGGATCAGCCACAGGCCGAGGGCCGCGGCGACGCCCGCGCCGACCAGGACCCAGGTGTCGTTCAGGGGGCGTTCGGCGAGCTGCCGGGCGAGTTCGCGGCGCCAGTGCATGGCCGGCCGGTTGGCCCGGACGGCTGCGATGTCGTAGAGGAAGACGCCCGCGACCAGCAGGAGCAGCAGCGCGACAATGCCCGCCGGGACTCTGCGCGCCGACCAGAAGCGGCGTTCGGTGCCGCCCGTCGCGCCCTCCTGCACCGGTGGTGGTCCGTACGCGGCGGCCGACGCGGACTGGCCGCGCTCGTCCGGTTCGGCCGCCCGTTCGATGACCGGCAGTCGTTGTGTGGTGCCCTCGGAGCCCTGGGGCTCGCTCATCGCGTCCTCCCCTGTGCCACGCCGTGCGCCTGTGCCGGATGCAGCCGCTCCACCTGGACGGCGACCTCCGACACCTCCATGCCCACCAACGCGACTACCCGCTCGACCACTTGATGACGCACCTCTCGGCAACGCGTCCCGATGTCGCAGGGGTAGTCGAGTTCCAGGTGCATGCGGACGCGGGCCAGGCCGTGGTGGACGACGACGGTGGCGTACGGGGGTTCGGCCTCGGCGGGGAGGGCTCCGAGCGCCTCGCGGGCCGCCTGTCCCGCGATCTTCGCGACCACCCGGTCGGCGATACGGGTCGCGCCCCGCTCGCCCGGTGCCACGGTGGTGGCGGTCAGGGGTCTGCGAAGCTCGTCCGTCTCGCCCGCCTCGCCGGTCTCGCTGTTCACAGGCGTCATCGCCGCCGGTCGTCACGGCTGCGGAAGAAGTCGCCGACCTCCAGGTCCCCCTCCAGGAACCGGCCGACCACGAAACCGATGGCGCCCAGCGCCGCCACCAGCAGAAAGGCACCGAATCCGCCGAAATACCCCGCGAAGCCCAGCGCCATGCCGGCGATCATGCCGACCACGGCCATGCTCATCGTGCGCTCCCTAAAGGTCCCTCAAGGTGTGGTGTGACTACTGGATCCGGGGTTCCGGCTCCTCGTCCTCCTCGTCGGGCAGCTTCACATCGCTCACCGCGATGTTGACCTCGACGACCTCCAGGCCGGTCATCCGTTCGACAGCGGCCACGACGTTCTCCCGGACGGCCTTGGCCACGTCCGCGATCGAGACGCCGTAGTCGACGACGATCTCCAGGTCGAGCGCGGTCTGCACCTCGCCGACCTCGGCCTTGACCCCGCGGGTCACGGACTTGGAGCCGCCGGGCACCCGGTCGCGCACGGCGCCGAAGGTGCGGCTCAGTCCGCTGCCCATGGCGTGCACGCCGAGGACGTCACGGGCCGCGAGCCCCGCGATCTTCTCCACGACCCCGTCGGCGATGGTGGTCCGGCCCCGGGTCGCCGGGTCCCCGCCGCCGCGCCTGGTGGCCTTGCGCAGCTGCGGCTCCGCCTCGGTGCTCTGTGTCATGTCGGTCATCGTCGTCACCCCTTCCGGTGGTCCTCCTCCGACCACGGTATGTGCGCCGGCGGGATCTCGCGCCGGAGATGCGGCAGGCTGGAGCAATGACGGCGGAGCAGTGGGCACGGACGGTGCGGCATCAGCTCGGGCTGGGCAGGCTGCTGCCCCTGGGTGGGCCGCGCGACGGAGCGTGGGTCTCCGAGGAGGCGGCCGCGGCGGTGCTGCGGGCCGCCGTGGAAGGGCTGCGGGACGTACGGCTGGGCGGGGTGCGCATCGGCCTCGCCGATCCGGCGGACGCCCGCGAACCCGTTGTACCGCCACCGCCGAGCGCGTTGCCGCCCGGTCCGCTGCGGCTCACGGCGGATGTCGAGGCCGCGCTGTCGCAGCCGGTGCCGGTGACGGCGGAGCGGCTGCGCTCGGCGCTGGCCCGGACGGCGACCGGGGCACTGGGGCTGGAGATCGGTGAGGTGGACCTGCGGGTGACGGGTCTGTTCGACGAGGAGCCGCCTCGGGCACGGCAGCCGGAGGAGCCCCGCTCGGTGGAGCCGGCCGGCTCCGGTGACGAGGGCCGGGCGGGTGAGGCCGCGCTGGCGGTGTCCGGGGTGGCCGGACTGACCGGCTTGCTGGGACGGCCCGTGCAGATCACCGAGCGGGAGTCCGAGGGTGCTCTGCCGCGCCGCCATGTCCGGGTCGAGCTGGCGGTGGACCGCCGGGCACTGGACGTGGCCCGAGCGGTCCGCGCGGAGGTGGAGCGGGCATTGCCCGATCACCCGACGGTGGCCGTGCTGGTGACGGCCGTGACGGGTTAGTCGCCGACGCCGGCCAGGTCCCGCAGTCGGCGGGTCTGGGCTGCTCGTTCGGCGGCGCGCTGCTCGTCGTAGGTGCGGTCCTGGGCGCCGCGCAGCAGCGCCTTGGTCTCGATGACCGCGTCGCGGGGGGCGGCGAGGAGTGCGGCCGCCAGGTCGTGCACCGCGCCGTCGAGCTGGTCGAGGGGTACGGCGATGTTGGCCAGGCCGGTGCTCACCGCTTCCTCGGCCGTGACGAAGCGCCCGGTGGCGCAGATCTCCAGCGCCCGGGCGTAGCCGACGAGGCCCACCAAGGGGTGGGTGCCGGTGAGGTCGGGGACCAGGCCGAGGGCGGTCTCGCGCATGGCGAACTGCACGTCGTGGGCGACGACGCGCAGGTCACAGGCGAGGGCCAGCTGGAAGCCCGCCCCGATGGCGTGCCCCTGTACGGCGGCGATGGACACGACGTCACTGCGCCGCCACCAGGTGAAGCCCTCCTGGAAGTCCGCGATGGCAGCGTCGAGTTCGGCGTCGCCACTGCGGGCGAGGTCGATGAACGACGGCTCGCCCTCAATCCCTTCGGGCGTGAACATCTGCCGGTCGAGCCCGGCGGAGAAGGACTTGCCCTCACCACGCAGGACCACGACCCGGACGGAGCCCGGCAGCAGCCGGCCGGCCTCGGCAAGGGCACGCCACAGAGCGGGGCTCTGGGCGTTGCGCTTGGCCGGGTTGGTCAGCGTCACCGTGGCGAGGGTGTCCTCGACGGTGAGCCGTACGCCGTCCTTGTCGAGCAGGGGAACTGATTCCTGGCCGTCCTGGCTGGACGTGGCCATAGGGCGCCTCCGATGCGTGCGGTCAGCAGAGCGATGCTAAGTGACTGCACAGTAACCACCCGGTCGCTCGGTCGACCGACCGGGTGGTCACCATCGAAGCCGATGGGCCGCCCGGTTCAGGACGATGCGGCCTTCTTGCCCCGCGTCGCTCCGCCACGCCCACGAAGCGTGACGCCCGATTCGCTGAGCATCCGGTGTACGAAGCCATACGAGCGGCCGGTTTCCTCGGCCAGCGCCCGAATGCTCGCACCGGAGTCGTACTTCTTCTTCAGGTCTGCCGCGAGCTTGTCGCGCGCGGCGCCGGTCACCCGGCTGCCCTTCTTCAGAGTCTCGGCCACCCGTGCCTCCTCATGGGAAGTGCGCTCTGGTCTCCTCATGATCACCCCTCCGGGCGTTCATGGCCACCCATTCGGCAAGGTCCGTAAGACAGGGTTTTGACGACAGGAGCGAGTCCCCACATACGGAATCTGTGATTCCACCCAGGCACGTTCGTACCGCCGAACGGGTTCTTTTGTGAAGCTCCAGGTCAGAGACGCGCAGCGGCCGAGCCCTTGTCGATGAAGGGCTCGGCCGCGAAATGGATGTAGGACACACTTCGGTACGAGGAGATCTCACACAGATGATGGATCACCGGTAGGCCGAATGATCCATACGCCGTGGATCACGCTTTCGATCAAGCGGCGCTGACCTACGCGAGGGCGACGAGGTCCGCGTAGTCGGCGCCCCACAGGTCCTCGACGCCGTCCGGCAGCAGGATGATCCGCTCCGGCTGGAGCGCCTCGACGGCGCCCTCGTCGTGGGTGACCAGGACGACCGCGCCCTTGTAGGTCCGCAGCGCGCCGAGGATCTCCTCGCGGCTGGCCGGGTCGAGGTTGTTGGTGGGCTCGTCGAGGAGCAGGACGTTGGCCGAGGAGACAACCAGGGTGGCGAGAGCGAGGCGGGTCTTCTCGCCGCCGGAGAGGACTCCGGCCGGCTTGTCGACGTCGTCGCCGGAGAACAGGAAGGAGCCGAGCGTCTTGCGCACCTCGACGAGGTCGAGGTCGGGGGCCGCCGAGCGCATGTTCTCCAGGACCGTGCGCTCCGGGTCGAGAGTCTCGTGCTCCTGGGCGTAGTAGCCGAGCTTGAGGCCGTGACCGGGCACGACCGCGCCGGTGTCGGGCTGCTCTGTGCCGGCCAGCAGGCGCAGCAGGGTCGTCTTGCCCGCGCCGTTGAGGCCCAGGATGACCACGCGAGAGCCCTTGTCGATGGCCAGGTCGACGTCGGTGAAGATCTCCAGCGAGCCGTACGACTTCGACAGGCCCTCCGCCATCAGCGGGGTCTTGCCGCAGGGCGCGGGCTCGGGGAAGCGCAGCTTGGCGACCTTGTCCTGCTGGCGCACCGCCTCCAGGCCGGACAGGAGCTTGTCGGCGCGGCGGGCCATGTTCTGCGCCGCGACCGTCTTGGTGGCCTTGGCGCGCATCTTGTCGGCCTGCGAGTGCAGGGCCGCGGCCTTCTTCTCGGCGTTCTGCCGCTCGCGCTTCCGGCGCTTCTCGTCGGCCTCGCGCTGCTGCTGGTAGAGCTTCCAGCCCATGTTGTAGACGTCGATCTGGGCGCGGTTGGCGTCCAGGTAGAACACCTTGTTGACGACCGTCTCGACCAGGTCGACGTCGTGGGAGATCACGATGAAGCCGCCGCGGTAGGTCTTCAGGTAGTCGCGCAGCCAGACGATCGAGTCCGCGTCGAGGTGGTTGGTGGGCTCGTCGAGGAGCAGGGTGTCGGCGTCGGAGAAGAGGATCCTGGCCAGCTCGATACGGCGGCGCTGACCACCGGAGAGGGTGTGCAGGGGCTGACCGAGCACCCGGTCGGGGAGGTTCAGCGCGGCGGCGATGGTGGCGGCCTCGGCCTCGGCGGCGTACCCGCCCTTGGTGAGGAACTCCGTCTCCTGGCGCTCGTACTGCCTGAGGGCCTTCTCGCGGGTGGCGCCCTGGCCGTTCGCGATCCGCTGCTCGTTGTCCCGCATCTTCTTCAGCAGGACGTCGAGGCCGCGCGCGGAGAGGATGCGGTCGCGGGCGAGCACGTCGAGGTCGCCGGTGCGGGGGTCCTGGGGGAGGTAGCCGACCTCGCCGGAGCGGGTGATCTGGCCCGCGGCCGGGATGCCCTCGCCGGCGAGGCACTTGGTCAGGGTGGTCTTCCCCGCGCCGTTGCGACCGACCAGACCGATGCGGTCGCCCTTGGCGACTCGGAAGGTGGCGGACTCGATGAGGACTCGGGCGCCGGCGCGCAGCTCGATACCGGAGGCGGAGATCACGGACAGACTCCAGGGGCGGGTTGTGTGGCGGGTGGGCGGCTGAGGACGTTCCCGCCGTCTAATGCGCGAGGAGAATGGCCATGAGGCCAAGTCTAACGGGGCCGTGCAAGCACTTTTTCTGGGTTCGGGTGTTCGGTTGGTCTCGCTCCGGGTATCCGGTCGGTCCCGTCGCGGTCCCCCGTTCGGGTGAGTGGCCGAGGTCGGAGAGGGGCCGCCGGGCGAGGATGCCCTGCGGGGGCCGGTGCGCGCAGAGGGCGGTGGCATGCAGTTCGACGACGACGCCAGGCTGGACACCTCCGAGGTGCAGGATGTGCGCGGCAGCCGCATCCCCGGCGGGAGGGCGACCATCGGCGGTGGCATCGGCGGGCTGATCGTCCTGCTCCTCGGTCTCTTCCTGGGCGTCGGCCCGGACCAGCTCGGCCTCACCGACGGCGGCGGACAGCCCGCCGCCACGGCCTCCGGGCTCGCGCAGGTCGAGCGGGAGTGCCGCACCGGGCAGGACGCGAACACCCGCGACGACTGCCGCATGGTGGCGGTGGTCAACAGCGTCCAGGACTACTGGGACCAGGAGTTCACCCGGCGCGGCGCCTCCTACGACCGCTCCCCCACGGTCTTCTTCAGCGAGCGGGTCGGCACCGCGTGCGGCTCGGCGAGCTCGGCGGTCGGGCCGTTCTACTGCCCGGGTGACCGGAAGGTCTATCTGGACCTCGGGTTCTTCGACGAGCTGCGCTCGAAGTTCGGGGCCACGGGCGGGCCGTTCGCGCAGGCGTACGTGGTGGCCCACGAGTACGGGCACCACGTGCAGGACCTGACGGGCACGCTGAGCCGGTCGCAGGACGGGCGCACGGGCGCCGGCAGCAACGCGGTGCGGGTGGAGCTCCAGGCGGACTGCTACGCGGGCGTGTGGGCACGGCACGCGACCACGACGAAGGACGAGTCGACGGGACGGCCGCTCATCACGAACCTGACCGACGCGGACATCACCGACGGCCTGGACGCGGCGGCGGCCGTGGGCGACGACCGGATCCAGGAGCGGTTCCAGGGGCGGGTGACGCCGGAGTCGTGGACGCACGGGTCGGCCGCGCAGCGGCAGCAGTGGTTTCGGCAGGGCTACGAGTCGGGCGACACGGCCCGCTGCGACACCTTCCGCTGAGCGGCGTCCTGCCTGGTCACAGGCGATTGTCAGTGGTCGCTGCAAGACTGTTTCGCAGAGGGGACCACGGCACTCGGCTCACGAGGGAGTGATCGGCATGACGGGAACGAGCGGCACGCGTCCGAGCATCTACCCGACCCTGCTGTACGCCGACGCGAAGGCGGCGATCAAACAGCTGACGGAGGTGTTCGGGTTCACCGAGTCGTCGGTGTACGAGGGCGAGGACGGCATGGTGATGCACGCCGAACTGGTGCAGGGCAACGGCGCGGTGATGCTCGGCTCGAAGGGCCGCGGCGGCCTCTTCGACGCGGCGATGAAAGAGGCGGGCACGACCGGGGTGTACGTCGTCGTGGACGACGTCGACGCACACCACCGCCGCGCCGTGGAGCACGGCGCGGAGATCCTGATGCCCCCGACGGACCAGGACTACGGCTCCCGGGACTACATGGCCCGGGACGCCGAGGGCAATGTCTGGAGCTTCGGTACCTACGCTCCGGAGATACCCGCCTGACTCACCCTCCGGTGTGCACCTGGAAGGCGGCGCGGCGGACGGCCTTGGCGAGGGCCGGGTCGGGATGGGCGGCGGCGAGGGCGACCAGGACCTGCACGGTGCGCGGGTGGCCCACGGCCCGGACCTCGTCGAGGAGTTGGGGGACGGTCGGCTGCACGGCGGACTCCAGGTGCCGCACCAGCATCGGGGCCTCGCCGTGGTCCGCGACGGCGGCAGCCGTGTCGACCCACAGCCAGGTGGCCTCCTCCCGGGTGAGCACCTCGTGGGCGTCCTCCGGGTCGATACCGTCGTGCTCGGCCAGCCACAGCAGGGCGTACGGCCGCAGGGTTGGCTCGTCGGCCACCGAGCGGACGTCGGGCTCGGCGGGGGCGCCGACGACCCGCAGCGCCTCGAAGGCGAGGCCGCGCAGCAGGGCGTCGTCACCGCGGGCGGCGCCGAGCAGCTCGGTGACGGCGCTGCCGACGGGGCGGGCGGCGAGCCAGGCGCGGTACTCGGCGCGGGCCGCGTTGGGGCGCAGCTGGGCGCAGCCGCGGAGCATCTCGTCGGCGGCGACCTCGATGTTGCCGGCGGGGCTCTGCGCGGCCACGCAGATCTGCTCCAGCTTGACCCACACCGCCCAGCTGCCGAGCGGGGTGAGGGTGGCCTGGCCGTCGCCGTAGGTCAGGGCGCCCACGGAGGCGAGGGCGCCCAGGGCCCAGTCGAGGAGGGGGGCGAGCGGGGCGTCCTGGGGCTCCGGCGCCTCGGGCTCCGCCACGGGCTCCGGCTGGGGGCCGTAGGGGATCTCGCAGCGCTCGGTGCGCAGTTCGGTGACGCGCTGCTCCAAGAGGTCCAGGAGCTGCTCCACGGGGACGGGTCCGGCGGACAACTGGAGGAAGGAGAGCACCTGGGGCATGGCCGAGACGACCTCGGCGACGGCGGCGGGCTCATGGCCGGTGGGTTCCGGGGAGGCGAGCGACCAGGCGTCGAAGAGGGCGACCCAGCCGCGCAGCACGGCGCTGTCGTCCCGGTCCCAGGCGCGCAGTCGCCAGCCCGGGCGGGCCCGGTCCCCGTGCACCTCGACCAGGCCGGCGAGGCGGGCGGTGTCCCAGTGGGCGCGGATCTGAGCCGCGGTCAGTCCGAGGTCCGCGGCCGCGCGTTCGGCTGTCTCGTCGGAGAGCGTGCCCTTGCCGTCGCTCGCGCTGTCGCCGCCGGGCCGTAGCGCGTGGTCGGCCCAGTGGGCGAGGCGGGCCGCGTCGGCGAGGCCGGAGCGCGCCATTCTGGCCAGTTCCGCGGGGGCCGGGGTGCCCTCCGGGGGGCGGGGCGCGGGGCGGCGAGGGCGCCGCTGGTTCACGGCTGTGGGGGCGGCGGCCAGGGGTCGCGGGCGGACGAGTCGAAGCCTGGAGTCGCGCGGGATACGGGACGTCACGGGTGCAGTCTTCCGGTTGACGGTCCGAAAACCCAAACGGAATGTCACCGCGGGCGACGGGGATGGCCAACGGCGGGGCCCCGCGGAGGGGTATACGCCGAGATCAGGCCAGTGGTACGGGCTTAAACGGAACGGGTGGGGCCGGGGGTGGGAGCGGGGCGCGGGGCGGGGGTGGGAGGGCGTGGGGTGGAGCGGGGACGGGGGTGGAGCGGGCGGGGTCGGGACGAAGTGGGAGGGGGCGGATCGGCCCTCAGCGACGTACCGCACCGGGTGCTGGAGCTCGGTTGGGCTGGGGGCGGGAGTGAGGTGGGGCCGGGGGTAGCGAGTGGGGGGTCGGAACGGAGCGGGGCGGCGCTCACATCAGGGGGGTGAGGAAGCGGCGGAGGGCTTCCTCGTAGGCGCTCGGGTCGGCGTTCCACATGGCGGCGTGGGGGGCCTGGTGGACCGTGTGGAGGGTGATCCGGTCGGGGTGGGTGGCAGCGAGGCGGCGGGAGAGGTCCCAGGGGGCGATCGTGTCGTCCGGGCCGTGGAAGATCAGGGTGGGGGGCGGGGGCTCCGCCGGGCCCATGGCATCGGTCCGGTCCTGGTGCTCGGCGTGCGGGACCGTGCGGTCGGCGTACAGCCCGGCGTGGTCGCTGGGCAGTCCGGTGCGGCCCTGGGCGGCGCGGACCGCGAGCGGGAGCAGGACGCCGGGGGTGTGGCGGGCCGCGGCGAGCGCGCGCAGGGTGCGCTCCCAGCTGAGCACCGGGGAGTCCAGGACGAGTCCCTTGACGCGGTGGCGCAGACCGGAGCGGGCGGCGGCGCGCAGGGCCATCGTGGCGCCGGTGGACCAGCCGTGCAGGACGAGTTGACGGGCGCCGTGATCGACGGCGTAGCGCATCGCCGCGTCCAGGTCGTGCCACTCGGTCTCGCCGAAGTGGTGGAGGCCGTCGGGCGGGCGGGGGGCGCCGTCGTCGCCGCGGTAGGCGGGGGCGAGGACCGGGAAACGGTGGTGGTGCAGGAACTCCAGCACGTTCAGGGCGTGTTCGCGGGTCGGGCCGAGGCCGTGGACCGCGATGACCCAGGTGTTCCGGCCGCCGGGCACGAACCAGGCGGGCAGGGGGCCGAGTTCGCCGGGGATGTCGACGTCGGCGTGGTCGAGGCCGAGGGCGGACCGCGGGTCGCCGACGTGGGTGTTCGGGGTGAGCCAGACCTTGTCGCCGGGTTGCAGGGTGCCGTGGGTGACCCGTTCCAGGCGGCGGACGACGGTGTCGGCGGAGTGGGGCTCCGTGGTGAGGACGGGGCCGATGACGGCGTGTGCGGCGTCGCCTTCGAGGCCGTAGGTGCCGGGGCGGAGGGCGGGGAGGTCTCTGGTAAGGGCGATGCGGCCGGCCGCGGTGGAGTGCACGGTGAGCCTTGGTTCACCGGGCAGGGGGCGGCCGGGGGGCGCCTTGAGTCCGGCGTCGCTGGCGATTCTGCCGGCGACGATGCCGGCGGCGGCTGCGGCTGCTGCGGCGAGGGCTGTGGTGACGGCGGCGGCCGTCGGTTTGACACTGCGCACGTGATTCAGTGTCGCGGGGGGAGGGGGGTGGGGCCAGTGGGCGGGGGCCTTCGGTGTCGGTGCGGCGTGGTGGGGGCGGGCGTTTTGCGCCCACGCGGCGGAGCCGCATATCGACACAGTCCCGCGCCCCTGGAGGCCTGCGGCGGCCTCTTGCTGTCCGGTGGGGCTGTGCGTAGCGCGTCCGGCCCGGTGGGTGGGTCGGTGCCGGGGTGGGGGGTATCCGTCCTCGGTCCGGCGGCTCGGTCACTCACACGGGGCCCGGTTCCGGACGCCGGCCGCTGCGGGCGGACACCCCCCACCCCGTCCCCTGCGCGCCGTACGCGGCGAACGGTGCATGGGGGCGGACGGGGGCGGCCAACGGTCCGCGCCGGCGGGCACGGGCGGCCAACGGTCCGCGGCGGCGGGCGTAGGCGGCTGACGGTCCCGTCATGGCGCAGGCCAACTGCAACCCCCTAGGGGCGCGGGGAACTGCGCGACAAGCCACAACGCACCCGCACCCGCCCGACCACAGCACCCGGCACCCCCTCAGGCGCGCTGGCCATACCCCCGCAACCGCTCCCCCGCCTCCGCCACCTGTTCCTCCGTCAGGAGATGGGGGGTCAGGCCCGGTACCGCGCGGGCCGTCAGCCAGAGGTGGGACATCCATTCCAGTTGGGCCGTGCGGTCGAATGCCTGGGACAGGCTCGTGCCGTAGGCGATCGTGCCGTGGTTCTGGAGGAGGCAGGCGGAGCGGTCGGTGAGGGCTCGGAGCATGTTCTCGGCCAACTCGTCGGTGCCGTAGGTGGCGTAGGGGGCGACCCGGACGGGGCCGCCGAGGGCGCCGGTCATGTAGTGGATGGCGGGGAGTTCGGGGACGAGCGTGGAGACGGCCGTGGCGTGCACGGCGTGGGTGTGGACGATCGCGCGGGCGTCGGTGCTGCGGTAGACGGCGAGGTGCATGGGGAGTTCGCTGGTGGGGACCAGGGTGCCGAGGACCTGGTGGCCGTCCAGGTCGACGCCCGTCACGTCGGCCGGGGTGAGGCGGTCGTAGGGGACGCCCGACGGTGTGACGAGGACGGTGTTCCCGACGCGTACCGAGACGTTGCCGGAGGTACCGACGACCAGGCCGTCGGAGACCGTCCGGCGGGCCGTGTCGACCAACTCGGCCCAGGCCCGCGCCTCGTCGGGGCGTGCGCCGCTCCCAGGTCGGACAACCCCTGCGTCCCCCGGATCCCGCTGTTCCTCAGCCATGCCCTGATCCTGCCAGCAGGGGTGCCCAGCCGCGTAGGGGCCGGGGGCAGGCGGAGGCGGGGCTTCCAGAAGGGCGCATTTCTGTATACGCGCCCCTCTCTCACGTCTTGGCCGGAGATCGTCCGCGATGTGGGGATCTTCCAGTAGCCTCTGGGCTTTGTCGTGCGCGACGCCATTCCGGGGGGACACATGGCCCGTGATCGCAAGGCTGCCCGTCACCGAACCCGCGCCCTGGCCCTGTGCGTGGCCGCGCTCACCGTGGGGGGCGTGGCGCTCGCCGGGGCGCCGGCCTCGGCGGCGGGGCTGCCCAAGGGGCACGACGTCTCTTCGCATCAGAAGAACGTCGACTGGCAGAAGGCCAGGGCCAAGGGGGCCCGGTTCGTCTACGTCAAGGCGACCGAGTCGACGAACTACCGCAGTCCGCACTTCGCCCAGCAGTACGACGGGGCGCGGGAGGCGGGCCTCGCCCGCGGGGCGTACCACTTCGCGCTGCCGGACAAGTCGTCGGGCACGGCGCAGGCCGCGTACTTCGTGCGCAACGGGGGTGCCTGGTCCGCGGACGGCTGGACGCTGCCGCCCGCGCTCGACATCGAATACAACCCGTACGACAAGAAGCGCAAGTGCTACGGCCTCGGCAAGGCGAGGATGGTCGGCTGGATCAAGGCGTTCAGCGACGAGGTGAAGCGGCTGACGGGGCGGCGTCCGGTGATCTACACGACCGCCCACTGGTGGAACACGTGCACGGGCGGCAGCGGCGCCTTCGCCTCGGACCACGCGCTGTGGGTGGCCCGCTACAACGCGGCGGGCGTGGGGGCGCTGCCCGGCGGGTGGTCGTACTGGACCATCTGGCAGTACGACAACAGCGGCAGCCTGCCGGGTGACCAGAATCTCTTCAACGGGTCGGCGCGTCAGCTGAAGCGGTTCGCCAGGGGGTCGTAGCCCTGGGGCGCGTGGGTCGGGCGGGGGCCGCGGGGTTCGGCCGGGCAAATGCCTGAGATTCCGGTCACCGTGCGGCCCGCCTCAGTTCATCTTCCGTTCACTCAGGTTACCTACCTTCAACGAGCCAATGACCTCGAACGATTGCCTGGGTAAATGGAAAACTTCTCGCTGATCCTCGCGATTGTGGTCGTAACCGCACTCGCGTTCGATTTCACGAACGGTTTCCACGACACCGCCAACGCGATGGCCACCACCATCTCGACCGGTGCACTCAAGCCCAAGGTCGCGGTGGCCATGTCCGCCGTGCTGAACCTTGTGGGCGCCTTCCTCTCCGTGGAGGTCGCCAACACGATCTCCAAGGGTCTCGTCGACGAGACCGGCATCCGTCCCGAGGTCATCTTCGCCGCGTTGGTCGGCGCGATCCTCTGGAACCTCCTGACCTGGCTGGTGGGCCTGCCCTCCAGTTCCTCGCACGCCCTCATGGGCGGTCTGATCGGCGCCACCATCGCCTCGGCGGGCTTCGGCGCGGTGCACGGCGACGCGCTGGTCACCAAGGTCCTGATCCCGGCGGTCGCGGCCCCGATCGTCGCGGGCGTCGCCGCCATGCTGGCCACCCGGCTCTCCTACTCGCTGGGGAAGAAGGCCGACGGCAAGGCCGCCGCGAAGGGCTACCGCACCGGCCAGATCGCCTCGGCCGGACTGGTCTCGCTGGCCCACGGCACCAACGACGCGCAGAAGACGATGGGCATCATCACCCTCGCCCTGGTCGCCGGCGGTGCCGTCGCCCCCGACTCGGACCCGCCCACCTGGGTCATCCTCTCGGCGGGCCTCGCCATCGCGCTCGGCACCTACCTCGGCGGCTGGCGCATCATCCGCACGATGGGCAAGGGCCTGACCGACCTCCAGCCGCAGCAGGGCTTCGCCGCCCAGACCAGCGCGGCCACGGTCATCCTGGCCTCCTCCCACCTCGGTTTCTCCCTCTCCACCACGCACTCCGTCTCCGGTTCGGTGATGGGCGCGGGCCTCGGCCGCAAGGGCGGGGTCGTGCGGTGGTCCACGGCCACCCGGATGTTCGTGGCCTGGGGGCTGACGCTGCCGGCGGCGGCCCTGGTGGGCGCCCTGGCCGAGTCGGTCACCGACCTCGGTGACTGGGGCACGGCGGTCGTGGCGGTCTTCCTCGTCGCCTCCAGCGCGGCGATCTGGAAGGTCTCGCGGCGCGAGGTCGTGGACGCGTCCAACGTCAACGAGACCGACGAGCCGGCCGGTGTGGTGACCCAGGCGATCGCCGCCGTGACCCCGCCGCCCGCGGGCACCGTGACCGAGGACCTCACGGCCACGATCCCGGCCCCGCCCGCCACCACGGAACCGGCCGCCCCGCCGGCCGCCGTCTGAGCCCCCGGTACTAAGGAAGCCTCACCATGCAGATCGACTGGGAAGCCCTCGGCTCCGTCTTCGGCGTCAGCCTCGTCGTCACCGTGGGCCTCGTGGCCCTGTTCACCCTCGGCATCATGGGCCTCTCCCGCCAGGAGCGGGCCACCGCCCAGGGCGGCTCGGCCGCTCTCGCGGTCACCGGCGCCTACGCCTGCTTCGCGGCCTGCGCGGCGGCGGTGGCGTACGGGATCTATCTCATCGTGGCCTGACGGCACGTCCGTCACTCGACGGCCGGGCGGGCACGGAACCTCGGTTTCCGTGCCCGCCCGGCCGTCTTGCATGAGCGGTGGTGTGGGGTTCTGCACACTCCCCCGTCGCAGGTCAACAGCAAGTTGACGGGTCTCGAAGGCCCGTGGTGGACTGCCGGAGCCATATACGGCGGCAGAAGAGGAAGCCGGTGCGAATCCGGCGCGGTCCCGCCACTGTCACCGGGGTAGACACCCCCGGGAGCCAGGAACTCTCGCCGCCGGACTCGTCGAACCAGGGCGTGGACACCCTGAGTGAGGACATGACGCGATGCTCGCCTGCCGATCCACCTGCGGTATCAGGCACTTGAACGACCCCGCGATCGGCTGACCCGGTGCGTGCCGATCGCGTTTTCGCGTACGGCGCCGCCGCCGGTCTGATCGGTGACCTCCTGCTCGGTGACCCGCGCCGCGGGCACCCGGTCGCCGTGTTCGGACGGGCCGCCGGTGCCGTGGAGCGGGTGCTGTGGCGGGACCACCGGGGTTGGGGCGCGCTGCACACCGCCGTGTGCGTGGGCGGTGCCGTGGGGCTCGGTGCCGTGGCGCAGCGAGTCGTCCGTCCGTCCCGTACCGCCTCCGTCGCGCTGACCGCGGCCGCCACCTGGGCCGTCGTGGGCGGGACTTCGCTGGTGCGGGAGGCCCGGGTCATCGGGCGGGCGCTGGAGGCCGGGGACGTCGAGGCGGCCCGGGAGCGGCTGCCGCATCTGTGCGGGCGGGACCCACAGGCCCTCGACGCCGACGGGATCGCCCGGGCCGTCGTCGAGTCCGTCGCCGAGAACACCTCCGACGCCGTCGTGGGCGCGCTCGTGTGGGGTGCCGTCGGCGGGGTGCCGGGGCTGCTCGGGTTCCGGGCCGTCAACACGCTGGACGCCATGGTGGGGCACAAGTCGGCCCGGTACCGGCGTTTCGGGTGGGGTTCCGCCCGGCTCGACGACCTCGCCGGGTGGCCGGGGGCGCGGCTGACCGCCGTCCTGGCGACGCTCGCCGGGGAGGATCCGCGGGGTGCCGTGCGGGCGTGGCGGGAGGACGCCGGCCGGCATCCGAGCCCCAACGCCGGGCCCGTGGAGGCCTCTTTCGCGGGGGCGCTCGGGGTGCGGCTCGGCGGGACGCTCTCCTACGGGGGGCGGGTCGAGCACCGGCCCGTACTGAATCGGGAAGGGCGCGCTGTCGCCTCGTACGACATCGAGCGTGCCGTACGGCTGTCGCGGCGGGTCGGGCTGCTCGCGCTCGGTGCCGGTGCGGTCGCCGCACGGCTGATCCGGAAGGGACGTAGGGCATGAGTGGGGGGCTTCTCGTCGCCGGCACCACCTCCGACGCCGGCAAGAGCGTCGTCACCGCCGGGATCTGCCGGTGGCTGGTGCGGCAGGGGGTGAAGGTCGCGCCGTTCAAGGCGCAGAACATGTCCCTCAACTCGTTCGTGACGCGGGAGGGTGCCGAGATCGGGCGGGCGCAGGCCATGCAGGCGCAGGCCTGCCGGGTCGAGCCGACGGCGCTGATGAATCCCGTGCTGCTCAAGCCCGGTGGGGAGCGGAGCAGTCAGGTCGTGCTGCTCGGCAAGCCGGTGGGAGAGATGAGCGCCCGCGGGTACCACGGGGGGCGGCAGCAGCAGTTGCTCGGGACCGTGCTCGACTGTCTCGCCGAGTTGCGGGGCACGTATGACGCGGTGATCTGTGAGGGGGCCGGCAGTCCGGCCGAGATCAATCTGCGGCGGACCGACATCGTGAACATGGGCATCGCCCGCAATGCCGGGCTGCCGGTGCTGGTGGTCGGGGACATCGACCGGGGCGGGGTCTTCGCGTCGTTCTTCGGGACCGTCGCGCTGCTCTCGCCCGAGGACCAGCAGTTGGTCGCCGGGTTCCTCGTCAACAAGTTCCGGGGGGACGTCACGCTGCTCGAACCCGGGCTCGACATGCTGCACGGGCTCACCGGGCGGCACACCTACGGCGTGCTGCCCTTCCGGCACGGGCTCGGCATCGACGAGGAGGACGGGCTTCGGGTGTCCCTGCGGGGCACGGTCCGCGAGTCCGCCGTGAGCCCCCCGCTGGGCGAGGACGTGCTGCGGGTCGCCGTCTGCGCGATCCCGCTGATGTCCAACTTCACCGACGTGGACGCCCTGGCCGCCGAACCGGGTGTCGTGGTGCGGTTCGTGGACCGGGCGGAGGAACTGGCCGACGCCGACCTCGTCGTCGTCCCCGGCACCCGGGGCACGGTCAGGGCCCTGGAGTGGCTGCGCGAGCGGGGGCTTGCGGACGCGCTCGTCAGACGGGCCACCGAGGGGCGGCCCGTCCTCGGGATCTGCGGTGGCTTCCAGATCCTCGGCGAGCACATCGAGGACGAGGTCGAATCGCGTGCCGGTTCGGTCGACGGCCTTGGGGTGCTGCCCGTCCGCGTGCGGTTCGCGCGGGAGAAGACGCTCACCCGGCCGGTGGGTGAGGCCCTCGGGGAGCCGGTCGAGGGGTACGAGATCCATCACGGGGTCGCCTCCATGAGTGGGGGTGAGCCCTTCCTCGACGGCTGCCGGGTCGGCCAGACCTGGGGCACGCACTGGCACGGCTCGCTGGAGTCGGACGGGTTCCGGCGGGCCTTCCTGAGGGAGGTGGCGGCCGCCGCGGGCCGCCGGTTCGTACCCGCCCCCGACACGTCGTTCGCCGCGCTGCGCGAGGAGCAGCTCGACCGGCTCGGCGACCTGATCGAACAGCACGCGGAGACGGACGCGCTGTGGCGGCTCATCGAGTCCGGCGCGCCGCAAGGACTGCCTTTCATTCCACCGGGAGCGCCCGCATGAGCACAGTGTTGTTGTTGTCGACCGCCGACACGGACCTGCTGGCGGCGCGGGCCGCCGAAGGAGCCGACTACCGGATCGGCAATCCGACCCGGGTGGACGTCACGGAGGAACTGCCGGCGCTGATCGAGGGCGCGGACATCGCCGTCGTACGGCTGCTCGGCGGCAAGCGGGCCTGGGAGGACGGGCTGGCCGCGCTGAAGGCGTCCGGCATCCCGACCGTGCTGCTGGGCGGGGAGTCCGTGCCGGACGCCGAGTTGATGGCGGAGTCGTCGGTGCCGGCGGGTGTGGTCGCCGAGGCGCTGAAGTACCTCGTCGAGGGCGGGCCCGGGAATCTCACCGAACTCGCGCGGTTCCTGTCCGACACCGTGCTGCTGACGGGTGAAGGGTTCGTCGAGCCACAGAAGATGCCGGAATGGGGCATCCACGGCGACCGTCCGATCGACGCGGACCGTCCGACCGTCGGGGTGCTCTTCTACCGGGCGCATGAACTCAGCGGCAACACCGCCTTCGTGGACACCTTGTGCGAGGCGATCGAGGCCAGGGGCGCCAACGCCCTTCCCGTGTTCTGCAGCTCGCTGCGGGGGGCGGACCTCGATCTCTTCATGGTCCTCGACTCGGCCGACGCCCTCGTCGCCACCGTCCTCGCCGCCGGCGGCACCCACGCCTCGCAGGCCTCGGCGGGCGGGGACGAGGAGGCGTGGGACATCGGGGCGCTGGCCGACCTGAACGTGCCGGTGCTGCAAGGACTGTGTCTTACGTCGTCCCGCGCGGCCTGGGACGAGTCCGACGCCGCCCTCTCCCCCATGGACGCGGCCATGCAGGTCGCGATCCCGGAGTTCGACGGGCGGCTGATCACCGTGCCGTTCTCCTTCAAGGAGCAGGGGCCCGACGACGTCCCGGTGTACGTGGCCGACCCGGAGCGGGCCGCGCGCGTCGCCGGGATCGCCGTACGGCACGCGAAGTTGAAGCACAAGCCGAACGCCGAGAAGAAGCTGGCGCTGGTCTTCACCGCTTACCCGACCAAGCACTCGCGGGTCGGCAACGCGGTGGGGCTGGACACGCCCGCTTCGGCGGTGCGGGTGCTGGACGCGCTTTCTCAGGCGGGTTACTCGCTCTCGGAGTACCCGGACAACGGCGACGAGTTGATCCACCGGCTCATCAACGCCGGTGGCCATGACGTCGAGTGGCTCACCGAGGAGCAGCTGGCGTCGGCGCCCGCGCGGGTGCCGCTCGCGGACTACCGGGCGTGGTTCGACCAGCTGGACCCGTCGTTGCGGGACGCGATGCTGGAGGCGTGGGGTGAGCCCCCGGGCTCGCTGTACGTGGACGGGGACGACATCGTGCTGGCCTCCCTCCAGTTCGGGAACGTCGTGGTCATGATCCAGCCGCCGCGCGGCTTCGGGGAGAACCCGATCGCGATCTACCACGACCCGGACATGCCGCCGTCGCACCACTACATGGCCGCGTACCGGTGGCTCGACAACTCCTTCGGTGCCGACGCGATCGTCCACATGGGCAAGCACGGCACGATGGAGTGGCTGCCGGGCAAGGGTCTCGGGCTGAGTGGCGGTTGCGCCCCGGACGCCGTGCTCGGTGAACTGCCGCTGATCTACCCGTTCATCGTCAACGACCCCGGTGAGGGCACGCAGGCCAAGCGACGCGGGCACGCCACGGTCGTCGACCACCTGGTGCCGCCGATGGCGCGGGCCGACACCTACGGCGACCTGGCCAAGCTGGAGCAGCTGCTCGACGAGTACGCGCTGGTCTCCGACCTGGACCCGACGAAGGCGCCGGCCGTGCGGGCGCAGATCTGGACGCTGGTCAAGGCGGCCGAGCTCCATCACGACCTGCATGTCGAGGACCAGCCGGACGACGACGACTTCGACGAGTTCGTCATGCACATCGACGGCTACCTGTGCGAGATCAAGGACGTGCAGATCCGCGACGGGCTGCACATCCTCGGTGGCGGGCCGGTGGACGAGGCCCGGGTCAACCTGGTGCTCGCCGTGCTACGTGCCTCGCAGGTGTGGGGCGGGCAGGCGAACGCCCTGCCGGGGCTGCGGGCCTCGTTCGCCGCCCACTTCGGGCTGGACGAGAAGGAGTTGCTCGCCGAGCCGGGTGCGCCGGTGAAGGTGCCGGTCGAGCTGTCGGACCTCGTCGAGGGCCCGTCGCGCACCGCCGCCGACGCGATCGACCTGCTGGAGCAGCTGTGCCGGCGGGTCGCGGAGGGCATGGAGGCGCGGGACTGGGACGTCTCCGTCGTCCCCGCCGTCCTGCGGGGGGTGCTCGGCGTCGAACTCCCCGACGGGGTGGCCGTGTTGGAGTTCGCCTGCACCGAGGTCGTGCCGCGGCTCGCCCGTACCACCGACGAGATCGACCACATCCTCAGGGCACTGGACGGCGGTTACGTCCCGGCGGGACCCTCCGGCTCCCCGACCCGCGGGCTCGTCAACGTCCTGCCGACCGGCCGGAACTTCTACTCCGTCGACCCCAAGGCCATCCCGTCCAGGCTGAGTTGGGAGGTCGGTCAGGCACTCGCCGACTCGCTGGTGCAGCGGTACCTGGCCGACACCGGGGAGTACCCGAAGTCCGTCGGCCTGACGGTCTGGGGCACGTCCGCGATGCGTACGCAGGGCGACGACATCGCCGAGATCCTGGCGCTGCTCGGCTGCCGTCCGGTGTGGGACGAGGCCTCGCGGCGGGTCACCGGGTTCGAGGTGATCGGCCTGGAGGAGCTCGGGCGGCCGCGCATCGACGTGACCGTTCGGATCTCCGGGTTCTTCCGGGACGCGTTCCCGCACGTGGTGGGGCTGATCGACGACGCGGTGCGGGCCGTGGCCGAGCTGGACGAGCCCGCCGACCGCAACTTCGTGAAGGCGCACGCCGACGAGGACACCGCCGAGCACGGCGACCGGCGCCGGGCCACGGCCCGCGTCTTCGGGTCCAAGCCCGGCGCGTACGGTGCCGGGCTGCTGCCGCTGATCGACGCCCGCAACTGGCGTTCGGACGCCGACCTCGCCGAGGTGTACGCGGTGTGGGGCGGCTACGCCTACGGGCGCGGGCTCGACGGGCGGGCGGCGCGCGGGGACATGGAGACCGCGTTCAGGCGGATCAACGTGGCGGCGAAGAACGTCGACACCCGGGAGCACGACCTGGTCGACGCCGACGACTACTTCCAGTACCACGGCGGCATGGTCGCCATGGTGCGTCACCTCACGGGGGCCAACCCCGAGGCGTACGTGGGTGATTCGGCGACGCCGGACCAGGTCAGGACGCGGACGCTCGGTGAGGAGACGCACCGGGTCTTCCGGGCCCGGGTGGTCAACCCGCGCTGGATGGCGGCCATGCGCCGGCACGGCTACAAGGGCGCCTTCGAGATGGCGGCGACCGTCGACTACCTCTTCGGGTACGACGCGACGGCGGGCGTGGTCGACGACTGGATGTACGAGAAGCTCAGCGCCGAGTACGTCTTCGACGCGGAGAACCGGGACTTCATGAAGAAGTCCAACCCGTGGGCGCTGCGGGGCATCACGGAACGGCTCCTGGAGGCCGCCGACCGCGGACTGTGGGCCGAGCCGGACGCGGAGACGCTGGAGCGGCTGCGGGCCACCTATCTGGAGCTGGAAGGCGACTTGGAGGGCGACCAGTGACAACCCCTTTTCCGTTCACGGCCGTTGTCGGCCAGGACGACCTGCGGCTCGCGCTGCTGCTGAACGCGGTCTCGCCTGCGGTCGGCGGGGTGCTGGTGCGCGGCGAGAAGGGCACCGCCAAGTCGACGGCGGTACGCGCCCTTTCTGCGCTGCTGCCCGAGGTCGCGGTCGTCCCCGGCTGCCGGTTCTCCTGTGACCCCGCCGCGCCGGACCCGTCCTGCCCGGACGGCCCGCACGAGCCGGGTCCTGGCACCACGCGGGCGTCCCGCATGGTCGAACTCCCCGTCGGCGCCTCCGAGGACCGGCTGGTCGGCGCCCTCGACATCGAGCGGGCGCTCGCGGAGGGCGTCAAGGCCTTCGAGCCGGGCCTCCTGGCCGACGCGCACCGCGGGATCCTCTACGTCGACGAGGTCAACCTCCTCCACGACCACCTGGTCGACCTGCTGCTCGACGCCGCCGCGATGGGGGCGTCGTACGTCGAGCGCGAGGGCGTGTCGGTGCGGCACGCCTCGAAGTTCCTGCTGGTCGGCACCATGAACCCCGAAGAGGGCGAGCTGCGGCCGCAGTTGCTCGACCGGTTCGGGCTGACCGTCGAGGTCGCGGCCTCGCGGGAGCCGGACCAGCGGGTGGAGGTCGTACGGCGCAGGCTCGCCTACGACGACGATCCGGCCGGGTTCGCGGCGCGTTGGGCTGCTGAGGAGGCTGCCGTACGGCAACGGATCGTCGCCGCGCGGGAGTTGTTGCCGTCGGTGCGGCTGGGCGACGGGGCGCTCCGGCAGATCGCGGCGACCTGTGCCGCGTTCGAGGTGGACGGCATGCGGGCCGACATCGTGATGGCGCGCACGGCGACCGCGCTGGCCGCGTGGGCCGGACGGACCGATGTGCTCGCGGAGGACGTGCGCCAGGCCGCGCTGCTGGCGCTGCCGCACCGCAGGCGCCGCAATCCCTTCGACGCGCCGGGGCTCGACGAGGACAAGCTGGACGAGACGTTGGAGGAGTTCAGCGGTTCCGGGGACTCCGGGGACGACGACGAGCCGGATCCCGACGGGCCCGGCGGGGGCGGGCAGCCGCCGTCGGAGGGGCCCGAGCAGGGCGACGGTGGCTCCGGTGCCCGGCCCGAGGAGGGCGAGGGCGGTGAGCCGCAGACCGGCGGGGCCGGTTCGGGCGAGCAGTCCGCCGTACGGGCCGCCGAGCCGTTCCGGACGAAGGTGCTCAGTGTGCCCGGGCTCGGCGACGGCGTGGCCGGGCGGCGGTCGCGGGCGCGGACCGAGCACGGGCGGACGACCGGGGCGCGGCGGCCTCAAGGGGCGCTCACCAAGCTGCACTTGGCGGCCACCGTGCAGGCGGCGGCGCCGCATCAGCGGGCCCGTGGGCGCTCGGGGCGCGGTCTCGTCGTCCGGCGTGACGATCTGCGGCAGGCGACGCGGGAGGGGCGCGAGGGCAATCTCGTGCTGTTCGTCGTGGACGCCTCGGGGTCGATGGCGGCGCGGCAGCGGATGAGCGCGGTGAAGGGGGCGGTGCTGTCGCTGCTCCTCGACGCGTACCAGCGGCGGGACAAGGTGGGGCTGGTGACGTTCCGGGGTACGGCCGGGGAGGTGGCGTTGCCGCCGACCTCGTCGGTGGACGCGGCGGCGGCCCGGCTGGAGACGTTGCCCACGGGTGGGCGGACTCCGCTCGCCGCCGGGCTGCTGCGGGCGCACGAGGTGCTGCGGGTGGAACGGCTGCGGGATCCGGCCCGGCGGGCGCTGGTGGTGGTCGTGACCGATGGGCGGGCCACCGGTGGGCCCGAGCCGGTCGCGCTCGCGGGGCGGGCGGCCCGGCTGTTCGCCGCGGAGGGGGTCGCCTCGGTCGTGGTCGACTGCGAGTCCGGGCCGGTGCGGCTGGGGCTGGCCGGGCAGCTCGCGGGTGAATTGGGCGGTGCCGCCGTGACGCTGGACGAGTTGCGGGCCGACTCGATCGCCGGACTGGTGAAGGACGTACAGAGGAGGGCCGCGTAATGCCTCAGGGACAGCCGAGTGTGGTGCCGGACGACGGGCTGACGACCCGTCAGCGCCGTAACCGGCCGCTGGTGGTCGTGCACACCGGGATCGGGAAGGGGAAGTCCACCGCCGCGTTCGGGCTCGCGCTGCGGGCCTGGAACCAGGGGTGGCCCATCGGGGTGTTCCAGTTCGTCAAGTCGGCGAAGTGGAAGGTCGGCGAGGAGAACGCGCTGCGGGTGCTGGGGGCGTCCGGGGAGGGCGGGTCCGTCGACTGGCACAAGATGGGCGAGGGCTGGTCCTGGGTGCAGCGGGATGCCCAGATGGACAACGAGGAGAAGGCCCGGGAGGGCTGGGAGCAGGTCAAGCGGGATCTCGCCGCCGAGACGTACCGGCTGTACGTGCTCGACGAGTTCGCCTACCCGATGCACTGGGGGTGGGTCGACACGGACGAGGTCGTGGAGGTGCTGCGGAACCGGCCGGGTACGCAGCATGTCGTGATCACCGGGCGGAACGCTCCCGAGAAGCTCGTTGCCTTCGCCGATCTCGTCACCGACATGTCCAAGGTCAAGCACCCGATGGACGCGGGGCAGAAGGGGCAGCGGGGTATCGAGTGGTGATGTCCTCATCCGGTTCCGTCCCTCGGCTGGTCGTCGCCGCGCCGTCGTCCGGCAGCGGGAAGACGACGGTCGCCACGGGGTTGATGGCCGCGTTCGCCGCGCGGGGGCTCGCCGTGTCCCCGCACAAGGTGGGACCGGACTACATCGACCCCGGGTACCACTCGCTCGCGAGCGGGCGGGTGGGGCGGAATCTCGACGCGTACCTGTGCGGGCCGGAGCTGGTGGCTCCGCTGTTCCTGCACGGGGCGCGCGGGGCTGACATCGCCGTCGTCGAGGGCGTGATGGGGATGTTCGACGGGGCCTCGGGGGAAGGTGAACTCGCGTCCACCGCGCATGTCGCCAAGCTGTTGCGGGCGCCGGTGGTGCTGGTCGTCGACGCCTCCTCGCAGTCCCGGTCCGTGGCGGCTCTGGTGCACGGGTTCGCGTCGTGGGATCCGGAGGTGCGGGTCGGGGGCGTGATCCTGAACAAGGTCGCGTCGGATCGGCATGAGGAGCTTCTGCGGGAGGCCTTGGACTCGGCCGGCGTTCCGGTGTTCGGGGTGCTGCGGCGGGCGGCGCAGGTGGACACGCCGTCTCGGCACCTGGGTTTGGTGCCGGTCGCCGAGCGGCGGGCGGCGGCGGTGGACGCGGTGGCGGCGATGGCGGAGCAGGTTGCTCAAGGGTGCGATCTGGAGGCGTTGGCCGGGCTGGCGCGGAGTGCCGGTGCGTTGTCGTGTGCGGCGTGGAATGCGGCTGAGGTCCTGGGGGCTGCGCCCCCAGACCCCCATCGGCCCGAACGGCCTCGTCCTCAGAGGCCGGACGGGCTGGTGGTCGCTGTCGCCGGCGGTCCTGCTTTCACCTTCTCCTACGCCGAGCACAGCGAACTGCTCACCGCAGCCGGCGCTGAAGTCGTCCCCTTCGATCCCCTGCGGGACGAGGAACTGCCTGACGGTACGGCCGGGTTGGTCATCGGCGGCGGGTTTCCCGAGGTCTACGCCGCCGAGCTGTCCGCCAACGAACCCCTGCGCAAGGCCGTCTCCGCCCTCGCAGAGACCGGCGCTCCCCTAGCCGCCGAGTGTGCCGGGCTGCTGTATCTGTGCCGGGAGTTGGACGGGCGGCCCATGTGCGGGGTGCTCGATGCCGAGGCGCGGATGACGGAGGCGCTCACCCTCGGGTACCGGGACGCGGTCGCCGTCAGTGACAGTTCGCTGGCCGTGGCCGGGACCCGGATGCGGGGGCACGAGTTCCACCGGACCGTCGTCGAGCCGGGGGCGGGGGATGCGGCCGCGTGGGGTGTGCGGGTGCCCCGCCGGCGGCTCGAAGGTTTCGTACAGCGCGGTGTGCACGCGAGTTATCTGCACACGCACTGGGCCTCGGAGCCCGGTGTCGCCCGTCGGTTCGTGGAGAGGTGCCGGACGTCATGAGCAGCAGCAGGTTGATCGGGGTCGGGGTCGGGCCCGGGGATCCGGAGCTGGTGACCGTCAAGGGTGTCAACGCCCTGCGCGCCGCCGACGTGGTCGTCGTCCCCGTCATGGACACGGGTGAGCGCGGGCGCGCCGAGGCCACCGTGCTGCACTACGTGCCGCAGGAGAAGGTCGTCCGGGTCGTCTTCGCCCTCAACGAGCGGACCGACCACGGTCGGCGCGAGGCCGCCTGGGACGCCGCCGGGGGCCGGGTCGCCGAGCTGTTGCGGGCCCACGGTTCCGTCGCCTTCGCCACCATCGGCGACCCCAACGTGTACTCCACCTTCACCTATCTCGCGCACACCGTCGGCGAGCTCGTCCCCGGCGTGGTCGTCGAGACCGTGCCCGGCATCACCGCCATGCAGGACCTCGCGGCGCGCTCGGGTGCCGTGCTGACCGAGGGCACCGAGCCGCTCACGCTGGTACCGGTGACCGCCGGGGCGGCCGTGCTGAAGGACGCGCTCAACGGTCCCGGGACCGTTGTCGCCTACAAGTTCGGGCGGCAGGCCGCCGAGGTGGCCGAGGCGCTCCGGGAGACCGGGCGGATCGAGGACGCCGTATGGGGATCGGCGCTGGGGCTGGACGGCGAGTCCATCCGGTCGGCCGCCGAGCTCGACGGGGCTCCCCTGCCGTATCTGTCCACGCTCATCGCTCCCGCGCGGCGGGACGGCACCCGGGGGGGGAAATTGTGAGTCCCTTCAGAGCGCCGGGGTCAGCCCGCCAGGCCCACCACCAGCCAGATGAAGCCCACGCCCGCGACCGTGCACAGCAGGGTCGAGCGGGCGGGGTGTTCGTGGTGGGCCTCGGGGAGGATCTCGGCCGCCGCGAGGTAGAGGAGCGCGCCGCCGAAGAGGCCGAGATAGCCGCCGAGCAGGGTCTCCGGGATGGTCACGAAGGTCGTGGAGGCGGCGCCGAGGACCGGGGCCACCGCGTCCGCGAACAGCATGATCAGGGCTTTGCGGCGGGCGTTCCCGTACAGGCTGGTGATCGTGTACGTGTTGAAGCCGTCCGCGAAGTCGTGGGCCACGACGGCGAGCGCTACGGCCGTGCCCATGCCGCCGCCCACCTGGAAGGCCGCGCCGATCGCCACGCCGTCCATCGCGCTGTGGCCGACCATCGCGCCGGCCGCCGTCAGACCCACCTCGGGGACCCGGCCGTCGTGTTCCTCGCCGCCGTGCGCGGCCTGCCGGGCGGCCAGCAGGCGTTCCACCAGATGGGCCAGCAGGAAGCCGGCCACGAACAGCAGCAGGGCCGCGGGGACGCCGAAGACCTCGTCGCCGGCCGCGTGCAGCGCCTCCGGCAGCAGGTCCAGGCCGACCACACCGAGCATCAGTCCGCCGGCCAGTCCCAGGACCAGATGACGGCGGTCGGTCACCCGCTGTGCCGTCCAGCCGCCGGCCAGCGTCATCAGGAACGCGCCGAGCGCTACGAAGACCGCCATAGGGACTTGGTATCCGATCGACCCCCGTTCGCGCACATCCGACCTCGGTTCGCGCCCGTCCGGCCGTCCCGCCGACCGCATCCGTAGACCTCGCTGCCCCTTCGCAAGACCCTTTGCACCACCCTTTGTGACGAGAGGACCGATTCCCATGGCCGATGCCCCCACCGGCAAGGTGACCTTCGTCGGTGCCGGCCCCGGCGCCGCCGACCTGCTGACGTTCCGTGCCGCGCGCGCCATCGCCGAGGCCGACGTCGTGATCTGGGCCGCGAGCCTGGTGCAGGCGGAGGTCCTCGAACACGCCCGCGAGGACGCGGAGATCCTCGACTCGGCGACCATGTCGCTGGAGGACGTGGTCGCGGTGTACGAGCGGGCCCGTGAGGCCGGGCTCAAGGTCGCGCGCATCCACTCCGGCGACCCCGCCCTCTGGGGCGGCACACAGGAACAGCTGGACCGGTGTGCGGCGATCGGCGTGGCGACCGAGGTCGTGCCCGGGGTCTCCGCCTTCTCGGCCGTGGCCGCGCTCGCGCAGCGGGAGCTGACCATCCCCGAGGTCGCGCAGTCCGTCGTGCTCACCCGGCTCGGCGGCGGCAAGACGCCGATGCCGCCCGGCGAGGAGGTACGGGAGTTCGCCAAGCACGGCACCACCATGGCGATCTTCCTGTCCGCCGCGCGCAGCGGGCAGCTGGTGCGGGAGCTGCTGGAGGGCGGCTATCCGACGTCCACCCCGGTCATCGTCGCCTACCAGGCGACCTGGCCGGAGGAGCTGATGGTGCGCTGCACGATCGGGACGCTGGAGGAGACGGTCAAGGAGCACAAGCTCTGGAAGCACACGCTGTTCCTGGTCGGCCCGGCGCTGGACTCCGAGGGGACGCGGTCGCACCTGTACCACCCCGGGCACTTCCACGGGTACCGCAGGGCCGACCCGGAGGCCCGGCGGGCGCTGCGGGCCGCGAAGGGTGCCGGCACGTGATCACGGTCGTGGGTACGGGGACGGGGGCGGCGCCCGCGGAGTCCCTGGCCGGTGCGGAGCTGGTCGTGGGCGGGCGCCGGCATCTGGACGCGGCGGCGGTTCCGGCGGGCGCGGAGCGGGTCGTTCTCGGGCCGCTGGCTCCGGCCCTCGACGTCATCGAACGGCATCTCGACAAGGGGAGCCGAGTCGTGGTGCTGGCCTCCGGCGATCCCGGGTTCTTCGGGATCGTGCGGGTGCTGGCGGAGCGGTTCGGGGCGGCCGCGTTGGATGTACGGCCCGGTGTGTCCTCCGTGGCCGCCGCGTTCGCCCGGGTGGGGGTGCCGTGGGACGACGCGGTGGTGGTCAGTGCGCATGGGCGGGATCTGCGGACGGCCGTCAATGTGTGCCGGGCTCGTCCTAAGGTGGCGGTGCTTACGGGGCCGGGAGCCGGGCCCGCGGAAATTGGTGCCGCGCTCGCGGCAGGGGGTGCCGAGGAAGGTCGTCGGCCGGGTGCGGCGCCGTTGGGGCCGGTCGCGCAGTTCCCCGCGCCCCTACGACGCGAACTCCTCGTTGCCTCCGCGCTCGGTACCCGCGACGAACGTGTCGAGCGGGTCAGCCCTGCCGAAGCCGCCGCCCGGGACTGGGGTACGGCCGTGAGTGTCGTCCTCTGTCTTGACGAGCGGCGGGCTCTCGGTGCCGTGCGCACCGTCGCCGGGCCTCCCCCAGCCCCCTCGCAATGGGCCCTGGAAGAGAGCGAGTTCACCCACCGCGACTCCATGATCACCAAATTCGAGGTGCGGGCCCTCGCGCTCGCCCGGCTCGGGCCGCGGCTCGGTGACCTCGTCTGGGACGTCGGTGCGGGGTCCGGGTCCGTGGCCGTGGAGTGCGCGCGGCTCGGCGCGGCCGTCGTCGCGGTCGAGAAGGCCGCCGACGGGGTCGAGCGGATCCGTGCCAACGCCGACGCGCACAATGTCGACGTCCAGGTCGTGCACGGCGGTGCGCCCGACGCGCTCGGGGAGCTTGCCGATGATCCCGACGCCGTGTTCGTCGGTGGTGGCGGACGCGAACTGCCCGACATCGTCGCCGTCTGTGCCCGCCGGGCCCGGCGGAGTGTCGTCGTCGCGATGGCCGCGCTCGACCGGGTGCCGGCCGTGCGCGCGGCTCTCACCGACGCCGGGTTCGACTGCGACGGCGTCCTGTTGCAGTCGTCCCGGCTCGCGCCGCTGCCGGGGGACGTGACCCGGCTCGCCGCGACCAATCCGGTTTTCCTGCTGTGGGGCGTCAGAAACCCCGCGTATCAAGAGGGAGTTGCTCAGTGATCGGCCTTATTTCCGCCACCGCGGCGGGGGCGGCGGCGTGCGACCGGCTGGCCGCGGCCTGGCCGGACCGCACGCGCGCGTACGACGGACCCGTGGGGGACGCCGTGCGCCGGGCGTTCGCGGAGTGCGAGCAGCTGGTGTGTTTCCTGGCGACGGGCGCGGTCGTCCGGCTGATCGCGCCGCTGCTCGGCGACAAGGGGTCCGACCCGGGTGTGGTGTGTGTCGACGAGGGCGGCCGGTTCGCCGTGTCCCTGGTCGGCGGTCACGGCGGCGGTGCCAATGAACTCGCCCGCGAGGTCGGGGAGTTGCTGGGTGCCGAGCCCGTGGTGACGACGGCGACCGACGCGGTGGGGGTGCCGGGGCTCGACACCCTCGGGCTGCCCGTGGAGGGCGCGGTGGCGGCCGTGTCGCGGGCGCTCCTGGACGGTGAGCCCGTCGCCCTGCGCAACGAGTCGGGCTGGCCGCTGCCTCCGCTGCCGGTCGCCGGGCAGGGGGCGTACGGCATCCGCGTCACGGACCGGCTCGCGGAGCCCACCGAGCGGGAGGTCGTGCTGCGTCCGCCGACCCTCGTCGTGGGTGTCGGCGCCTCCAAGGGGGCGCCCGCCGACGAGGTGCTGGAGCTGATCGAGGGCGCGTTGGGCGAGGCCGGGCTGTCCCGTCGTAGCGTCGCCGCGCTCGCCACCGTGGACGCCAAGGCCGAGGAGCCGGGGATCGTGGCGGCCGCCGAGCGGTTCGGGGTGCCTCTGGTCACCTGGTCCGCCGAGGAGTTGGCGGCCGTCGAGGTGCCCAACCCGTCGGACGCTCCCCTGGCCGCCGTGGGCACGCCGTCCGTCGCGGAGGCCGCCGCGTTGATCGGCGGCGGTGAACTCCTCGTCCCCAAGCGGAAGTCCACCCGGGCGGACGGCGCGCCCGCCATGGCGACCTGTGCGGTCGTACGGCGTCCCGCGCGCGGCCGGCTCGCGGTCGTCGGGCTCGGTCCGGGCGCCCGGGACCTGCTGACGCCCCGCGCGAAGGCGGAACTCCGGCGCGCTTCCGTGCTGGTGGGGCTCGACCAGTACGTCGACCAGATCCGCGATCTGCTGCGGCCCGGCACCCGGGTCCTGGAGTCGGGGCTCGGGGCGGAGGAGGAGCGGGCGCGCACGGCCGTCGAGGAGGCCCGCAAGGGGCAGGCGGTCGCGCTGATCGGCAGCGGGGACGCCGGGGTGTACGCGATGGCCTCCCCCGCGCTCGCCGAGGCCTCCGACGACATCGACGTGATCGGCGTCCCCGGGGTGACCGCGGCGCTCGCGGCGGCCGCGATCCTGGGTGCCCCGCTGGGCCACGACCACGTGTCCATCAGCCTGTCCGACCTGCACACCCCGTGGGAGGTCATCGAGCGGCGGGTGCGGGCGGCGGCGGAGGCGGACATCGTGGTCACCTTCTACAACCCCCGCTCCCGGGGCCGGGACTGGCAGCTCCCCAAGGCGCTGGCCATCCTCGCCGAGCACCGGGAGCCGACGACGCCGGTCGGTGTCGTACGGAACGCGTCGCGGCCGGACGAGTCCGCCCGGCTGACCACCCTGGCCGCGCTCGACCCGGCGACGGTCGACATGATGACGGTCGTGACCGTGGGCAACACGGCGACCCGTGACATCGCGGGGCGCATGGTGACCCCGCGCGGCTACCGCTGGCAGGAGGGCACCAGGTGAACCGTGTCGTCCACCCGATCGAGGTGGAGTCCTACCGGCGGTTGCGCGCCCGCCTGGACACCTCGCACTTCCCGCCGCTGACCCGGGCGGTGGTGGAGCGGGTCATCCACTCCGCCGCGGATCTGGAGTACGCCACCGATCTCGTCATGGACGAGGGCGAGTTGGAGAAGGCGCACGCCGCGCTGCACTCCGGGGCGCCCGTCGTGACGGACGTGGAGATGGTCGCGGCCGGGATCACCCGCCGGGAGACCGTCTGCCGGCTGCGGGACGCCAGGTCCGGGCCGGGGCTGACCCGTTCGGCCCACGCGATCCGGCTGGCCCACGAGCAGGTCGGTCCGGGGGCGATCTGGGTCATCGGGAACGCCCCCACCGCGTTGGAGGAGTTGCTGACCCTGGACGCGGACCCGGCGCTCGTCATCGGGCTGCCCGTCGGTTTCGTCGGCGCGGTCGAGTCCAAGGCCGCGCTGCGCGCGAGCGGGCTGCCCGCCGTGAGCAACGTGTCCGAGAAGGGCGGTTCGGCGGTCGCCTCGGCCGCGCTGAACGCCCTGCTGTACCACCCCACCCACCCCACTGAGGAGACATCGTGACCACCCCGCCGCCCGCCCTGCTCATCGCCGGTCACGGCACCCGGGACGATGCCGGGGCCGAGGCGTTCCGCGACTTCGTCCGGCAGCTGGGGGCCCGCCGTCCCGACCTGCCCGTGGCGGGCGGCTTCATCGAGCTGTCCCCGCCGCCGCTCACCGAGGCGGTGGGCGAGCTGGTGGAGCGCGGGGTCCGCCGGTTCGCCGCGGTGCCGCTGATGCTGGTGTCCGCCGGGCACGCCAAGGGGGACATCCCGGCCGCGCTGGCCCGCGAGAAGGAGCGGCACGCGGGGATCTCGTACACCTACGGCCGTCCGCTGGGCCCGCACCCGGCGCTGCTGAACGTGCTGGAGCGCCGCCTCGACGAGGCGCTGGGCGCCACCGGGGGCCGCACGCCCCTGGACCGGGCGGACGTGACCGTGCTGCTCGTCGGCCGCGGCTCCACGGACCCGGACGCCAACGCCGAGGTGTACAAGGCGGCCCGGTTGCTGTGGGAGGGGCGCGGCTACGCGGGCGTGGAGACGGCGTTCGTCTCGCTGGCCGCGCCGGACGTGCCGAGCGGGCTCGACCGGTGTGCGGCGCTGGGGGCGAAGCGGGTCGTGGTGCTCCCCTACTTCCTGTTCACGGGGATCCTGCCGGACCGGGTGAAGCAGCAGACCGAGGGCTGGGCGGCGGCGCACCCGGAGGTCGAGGTGCGCTCCGCGGAGGTGATCGGTCCGGAGCCGGAGCTGCTCGACCTGGTCCTTGAGCGGTACGAGGAGGCCGTCAAGGGCGACCTCAGGATGAACTGCGACTCGTGCGTGTACCGCATCGCGCTGCCCGGGTTCGAGGACAAGGTGGGTCTGCCGCAGCAGCCGCACTTCCACCCGGACGACGACGGCCACCATCACCACCACGGACACCACCACGGCAGCCACTCCCATGCGCACTGACCGCGCCGGGGGCCATGACCTGCGGCACCACGGCGACGCCGAGGTGCGGGACGACGGGGCCCGGCTCACCGACCTCGCCGTGAACGTCCGCGCGGACACTCCCCCGGAATGGCTGCGGGAGCGCATCGCCGGGTCACTGACCGCGCTCGCCGCCTATCCCGACGGGCGCGAGGCGCGGGCGGCGGTGGCGGCCCGGCACGAGGTGCCCGTGGAGCGGGTGCTGCTGACCGCGGGCGCCGCCGAGGCGTTCGTGCTGCTCGCCCGCGCTCTGACGATCCGTCATGCGGTGGTGGTGCACCCGCAGTTCACCGAGCCGGAGGCGGCGCTGCGGGATGCCGGGCACGCGGTGGAGCGGGTGCTGCTGCGGGAGGAGGACGGCTTCCGGCTGGACCCGGCGGCCGTCCCCGAGGACGCCGACCTGGTGGTCGTCGGCAACCCGACCAACCCCACGTCGGTCCTGCATCCGGCCGCCACGATCGCCGAACTGGCGCGTCCGGGGCGGACGTTGGTGGTGGACGAAGCCTTCCTTGACGCTGTGCCGGGCGAGCGCGAGGCCCTGGCCGGGCGCACGGACGTGCCCGGTCTGGTCGTCCTGCGCAGCCTGACGAAGACCTGGGGGCTGGCCGGTCTGAGGATCGGTTACGTCCTGGCCGCCCCGGAGACGATCGCGGACCTGGAGCGGGCCCAGCCCCTGTGGCCGGTCTCCACCCCGGCCCTCGCCGCGGCCGTGGCCTGCATGGAGCCGCGGGCCCTGGCGGAGGCCGCCCACGCCGCCCACCGCGTCGCCACCGACCGGGCCCATCTCGTCGCCGGGCTGCGGGAGTTCGCCCCGGACGGGCTCCGGGTGACCGAGCCCGCGGAGGGGCCCTTCGTCCTCGTACGACTGCCCAGGGCGGCGGCCGTACGACGGCATCTGCGCGACCTCGGTTTCGCGGTGCGGCGCGGGGACACGTTCCCGGGGCTGGGCGAGGAGTGGCTGCGGCTCGCGGTGCGGGACCGGGCGACGGTGAACCGGTTCCTTCAGGCGCTGGACCAGGCGGTGACCCTCAGCAAGGGCTGACGACCCATACGGAGACGGTCTACGGCGCCACCCGCTCACTGACTCCGTCGGGGAACCGCACCCGCACGCCCCCGTCCCCGTCGACGCGCGCGCTCGCCCCGGTGTGCGGGGCGGTGCCGAGCATCACGAGGGTGACCAGCAGCGGGCCGGTGCCGTCGAGCACGGGGGTGGCCGAGTACCGCCCGTAGGCGTTGGTGTCCTCCGCCGTCACGACCGTCCCGGCGTCCTCGCCCCAGCCGTACAGTCCGACGAGGGCACTGGTCAGTCCGTCGGCGCGGCGGGCCAGTGCCCGGCCGGGGCCGGACTCGGCGGCGGGCTGCGCGGTGTCGTCGGCGAGAGCCCAACCCCCTTCCCGCACCGGGGTGTTGTCTCCCGGGATCCGGTGCACGCGGATCTCCCACGGCCCGTGGACCACGCTGACCGTCTCGACGCGCCGGCCGAATGCCTCGTGCCAGGAGGCCGCCGTACGGCCCTCGCAGCGCAGCGGGTGGATGCGGCCGCGTGGGGAGGGGGTGCCGTCGGGGGCGAGCAGGGCGAGGTGGTTGTCGGGGCCGAGGGGGGTCTCGGGGGCCGTGGCCGTGGCGTAGGCGAGCTTGGCGTAGTGCGGGCTGTCGTCGTCGGTCGCGGGCGGGGGCGGCAGGCGGTCGGTGCCGTGGTTGACGAGGCGGACGATGCCGTCGGAGGCGGTCGAGTGGATCAGCCACCCGGGGGCGGGGAGCGCGAGGACGGAGTCGGCGGTGTCGACCGGGCCGGGTTCCTCGGTGGCGGTCCACACCGGGTGGTCCGCCGGCAGCAGCAGACCGAGGAACGCCTTGGCGGCCCAGTACGGGGAGGCGGGCCCGGAGTAGCGCTGGAGGACGCCCGGGAAGGGCCGGTACCAGCCGAGGGTGAGCAGATCGCGCTCGTCGGGGACGCCCCGCTCGGCGAAGTGCTTGAGGGCGCCGGAGGCGAGGCGGCGGGTGCGGCCGGGCGGCAGGGGGGTGGCGTCGGCGAGGGCCCCGGCCCAGAGCGGGGCGGCGGCCGCGAACCGGTAGGTGAGGGAGCGGCCCTGGTGGACGGGGGCGCCGTCGGAGCCGAAGAAGAGCTGGTGGACGGCGAGGAACTCGCGCAGCCTGGCGCGGTGCCGGGCCACGGTGTCGGGGTCTGCGCGCGGTCCCGCGATCCGGGCCCACAGCACCGGGTACAGGTGCAGCGCCCACCCGTTGTAGTAGTCGAACTTCTTCCCGTCGCCGTCGGTGTACCAGCCGCCGCCCCGGTACCAGTCGTCCAGCCGGGCGAGTCCGGCGTCGATCTCGGCGCGGCTGTGCGGGGCGCCGACGGAGGCGAGGAACTCCTCGGTGATCACCTGGAACAGCCGCCAGTTGGAGTCGTTGGCGGTGGCCCCGACGAAGTCGCCCAGCCACGCGACCACTTGGTCCCGCACCCGGTCGTCGAGCCGGTCCCACAGCCAGGGCCGTGACTCGTGCAGCGCGAGGGCGATCGAGGCGGCCTCCACCATCGGCTGGGCCCGGTCGGCGATGGGCGGCCAGTGCTCGGGGTGGTGCGGATCGGTGCCGGCGGCGAGCCCGGTGGCGTACCGCTCGATGAGGGCGGGGCCGACCCGCCCCCCGGATCCGGCGATCCGGAAGGCGGCGAGCAGGAAGGACCGGGCGAACCCCTCGAGGCCGTCGGACCAGGCCCCGGAGTGGCTGGCCGGGCCCGGCAGCCGGTACTGGGCGAGGCCGGGGGTGGCGTAGGGCCGGAGCCCGTCGAGCAGCCGGTCGGCGAGGGCTTCCCAGTGGGCGCGGGTCCAGCCGGTGAGGGGCGAGCGGAGGGGGTCGGCGGGCGGGAGTCCGGGGAGGTGCGTCGGGTCGTCGGAGAGCGGCACATGCGGCGCGGTCATACGGGGGTGAGTCCTCCGTCGGTCGGGGGCGGGGCGACGCTTCGGCGTACGACGATGTGCGTGCCCAGCAGATGGTGGCTTCCGGCGGCCTGTTCGGGGTCGCGCAGGGCGATGCGGACGGCGGCCCGGCCCAGTTCCTCGGCGGGTGTACGGACCGTGGTGAGCGGGGGGTTGAAGTCCTCGGCGAGCGGGATGTCGTTGTAGCCGACGACGGAGAGGTCGTCCGGTACGACGAGTCCGGCGTCGGCGATCGCGCGCAGCGCGCCGGCGGCGACCATGTCGTCGCCGGCCACCACGGCTGTGAACTCCCTTGTCTCCTTGAGCAGTTCGGTCATGGCCCGGAGTCCGGCCGCTCTGCCGAGGCCGCAGTCGACGACGCGTGCGGCCTGCGGCGGCAGCCCGTGTTCGGCGAGCGCGGCCCGGTATCCGGCGACGCGCGCGTCCAGGGCGGTGTTCCCGGGCAGTCCACCGAGGAAGACGATCCGCCGGTGCCCGGCGGACAGCAGATGCGCGGTGACGGCCCGGGCGCCGGCCTCGTTGTCGAACTCGACGACCAGCGCCGGGATCTCGGGGTCGGGGGCGGGGCGGCCGCACAGCACGAGCCGGGCCCCGGTGGAGTCGAGGGCCTGCGCGTAGTGGGTCACGCGCTCGCGGTACGCGTCGTCCTCGACGACCCCGCCGACGAGGATCACCAGCCGCGCGCCCTCCTCCCGCATCAGCTGCACGAACTCCATCTCGCGCTGCGGGTCGCCGCCGGTGGCCCCGACCACGCACAGCCAGCCGCGGTCGGCGGCCTCGGCCTCGACGCCCTCGGCGACCTGGGCGTAGAAGGGGCTGGTGACCTGCCGGACCACGACGGCGGCCATCTTGCGGCCACCGCCGACCAGGGCCCGGGCGTGCGCGTTGGCGACGTAGTCGAGGTCGCGGGCGGCCCGCAGCACCCGGGCGCGGGTCGCGGCCGGGACCGGGTGGTTGCCGCTGAGTGCCCGTGAGGCCGTGGCCATCGAGACCCCGGCCCGCTCGGCGACCTCGCGGATGGTGACCCGCCCCTTGCCCGTCATGTCGTTCCCCATCCCCCGCGTCTCCTGTTCCACCGGCGGCGCCTCATGTGTTGGCGGCGTGGTCCTTCGCGAACTCCGCGGCCATTCTGTCGCCGCCCTGGGCACGCCACTTCCTGACCACCCCGTCCCACTCCGACAGCGGCAGCCGCCCGGCGACGATTCCGGTGACGGCGTCGTCGAGCATCGCCTTGAGGGTGGTGCCCTGGGCGTTCTTGGTGCGGGACTGGAGGCCGTTGGAGGCGTTGCGCAGGGCGCGCGGCACGACCTCGGTCTGCCAGGCGTGCAGGGCCCGTACGGCATCGGGCATGCCCGGCACGAACAGCACCTGCGGGCCTTCGGCGAGGTACTTCAGCGGCAGGTTGGTGTTGTTCTCGACCTCGCCGAGCTCGGTGGGTTCGGGCGATCCGTCCTTGCCGCGGGTGAAGTGGGTGCCCTCGACGCCGTAGTGGACGAGCTCCCACTCCTGGCTGCCGAAGGGGGCCGCGAGGTAGTCCAGGATGCGCAGCAGGAGCTCGATTCGCTCCTTCTTGGCCCGCTTGAGGACGGTGTAGCCGAAGGAGCGGCGGGCGGCGACGATCCCGCCGGGCTCGCCGTCCACGCTGTACGGCAGTGCCGCGGCCGGGGTCAACTTGCCTTTGGACTCACGGTACTTGGGCAGGTAGGCGCCGAAGCCGTCCTGCATGGAGCCGACGGTGCCGTTGTAGTAGAGGGTGGTCAGGTCGATCTGGGAGACGGACGTCGAGTCGGGGTAGTAGGTGCCGCTCTTGCGGAGCCGGGCCTGGAAGGCGATGGCCGCCTTGTAGCGTTCGTCGGCGGCGCAGTGGTGGAAGGTGCCGTCCTTGGTGACGGCCCATTCGTTGGGCGCGTGGTGGGCGGCGGCGTGCACGGCGTTGCCGAACAGGGAGCCGTTGGCGGCGCCGAGCGCGTAGGTACGGCCGCTGGTGGCCCGCCGGGCGACGGCGGCGAAGTCCTCGGAGGTCCAGCCCTCCTTCATGCCGGCGTCGGTGAACAGGCCCTGGTTGAGCCAGAGGGTGGAGCCGGGCAGCGGGCGCTCCAGCGGGATGCCGTAGATGCGGCCGCCGATACGGCCCATGTCCTGCCAGGCGTGGGTGGGGATCCCGGCCAGGTTGGGGTAGTCGGCGACGGCCCCGCCCGAGAGGTACGGCGTGAGGTCCTCGGCCCGGCGCTGCACGAACTCGGCCTCGCGGGGCAGCACGAAGCCGGAGAACAGGTTGATGATGTCGGGCAGGGTGTCGGCGTCGCCCGCCATGACGGTGGCCATCTTCTTCTGGTAGTCGGCCTGGGAGACGATCGTGTACTCGATCCTCACACCGAGCGCCTTCTCGACGGCTGCCCAGAAGCGGTTGGCGGAGGCCGGCTTGGGCGGGGTGCCGAAGGACACCGACATGACCTTGACGGTGGAGCCGTCGCCGGGGGTGCGGGAGACGGACTTCACGAGGTCGGCGGGGTAGGCGGTGTAGCCGGCCTGGACGCCCTGCTCGGTGGCGGCGAGGTCCGGCTCGGGCCCGCTCGCCGCCCGGTACTCGGGCCAGGGGGCCAGCTTCTTGCCGGCGTTGGAGACGTCGCTGTCGCCGGAGCCGGTGGAACAGGCGGTCAGCGCGCCGGGGACGGAGACCGCCGCGGCGGACAGGAGCAAGGTGCGTCGGGACATGCTGGGCATGGGTGGATCACCTCGTGTCGGCTTGGGTGAGCGTCAGCTCTTGATGGCGCCGGTGAGCACGCCCTTGGTGAAGTACTTCTGGAGGAAGGGGTAGATCAGCAGGATCGGCACGGTGGCGATGACGAGGACCGCCATCTGCACGGTCTGCGGGGCGGTGACGGTGCCCTCGCCGGTGGTGGCGTCGGTGAGCCCGGAACCGGCCACCACATAGGTGCGCAGCACCTGTTGGAGGGGCCAGTGGTCGCTCTCCAGGTACAGGGAGGCGTAGAACCAGGAGTTCCAGTACGCCACCGCGTAGAAGAGTCCCACGACGGCCAACGCGGCCTTGGACAGCGGCAGTACGACGGAGACCAGCACCCGGAGGTCCCCCGCGCCGTCCAGCCGCGCGGCCTCGTAGAGCTCGTCCGGGATGCCCTGGAAGAAGCCGCGCAGGACGACCAGGTTGAAGACGTTCACCAGGACGGGCAGCACCAGCGAGGCGTAACTGTCCAGCAGGCCCAGCTCCTTGACCAGCAGGAAGCTCGGGATCATGCCGGGTGGGAAGAGGAACGTGAACAGGACGAGGAGGAGGACGGGGCGGCCCCCGAACACGCCGGGGCGGGCGAGGGCGTAGGCGAGGGTCACCGTGCACAGGAGGCTGAGCAGGGTGCCGGTGACCGTGACGCCGACGCTCACTCCGAGGGCGTGGGTGACGATGCCGCCGTCGAGGATGTCGCGGTAGGCCTTGAGGCTCGGCTCGGTCGGCCACAGCACCCAGCCGCCGTTGTCGACGACCTCCTGGGTGGAGGCGAGCGAGGTCGACACGATGACGAGGAACGGCACGCAGACCAGCAGGACCACGGCCACGAGGGCGACCGCCTTGGCGGCCTGGGTGACGGGCTTCGGCTTCTCCATCCAGCCCGGCCGCAGGTGGCTGCTCACTTGTAGACCCCCTGTTCGCCCAGCCGGTGGGCGACCTTGTTGGCGGCGTAGACGAGGAGGGCGCCGACGACGCCCTTGAACAGCCCTGCCGCGGCGGCGAATCCGTAGTCGCCGCCGACGATGCCCTGGTAGTAGACGAAGGTGTCGATGATCTCGGAGGCCTCGGGTCCGACCGCGTCGCGCTGGAGCAGCATCTGCTCGAAGCCGACGGAGAGGATGTCGCCGAGCCGCATGATCAGCAGCAGCACGATCACCGGGCGGATGGCGGGCAGGGTGACGTGCCAGAAGCGCCGCCAGGGGCCCGCCCCGTCGATCGCGGCGGCCTCGTACTGCTGCTCGTCGACCTGGGCGAGCGCGGCGAGGAAGATGATCGTGCCCCAGCCGGCGTCCTTCCAGACGACCTGTGCGACGACGAGCGGCTTGAAGGCGTCGGGGTTGCCGATGATGTCGACGGTGTGCAACCCCATGCCGCCGAGGCCCGAGTTGAGCAGTCCGGTGTCGCCGAGCAGCTGCTGGAAGAGGGCGACCACGATCACCCACGAGATGAAGTGCGGGAGATAGGCCACCGACTGCACGAAGCGGCGGACGCTGGTCCAGGTGAGGCTGTGCAGCAGCAGGGCGAGGCCGAGCGGGACCGGGAAGTAGAAGACGAGCTGGAGCACGGCGATCCAGACGGTGTTGAGCACCGAGTCCCAGAACGCGGTGTCCTCGAACATCCGCTGGAAGTTGCCGAGTCCGGTCCAGGGGCTGCCCCACAGGCCGTCGAAGGGGACGTACTCCTTGAAGGCGATGACGTTGCCGACCAGGGCGCCGTAGTGGAAGAGCAGGAAGTAGGCGAGGCCGGGCAGCATCAGCAGCACAAGGGCCCGGCTCTGGAAGCGTTTTCGTCGGACGACGGCCAAGACTCTCCCTCTTCCCGGTGGGTTGGAGCGAAGAGGAAGTTAAAACGCTTTCATGCACGGGTCAACAGTTCTGACAAACTTGGGTGGTTGGGCGAATGAAAACGCTCTCACTCACGCCGTCACTCTGTCACGGGGCGGCGGGCCAGCAGGATGCTCGCGACGATCACCCACACCCCGGCGAGCATGAAGGCGAAGAAGCCGACCCAGGGGATGAGGACCAGGACGCCCAGGGCGATCGCGGCCCAGCTCAGCCAGCGGGGCAGTGGGGAGTCGGCGGCGCGGACCGTGGCGAATCCCGTGGCCAGCAGCATCAGGCCCATGCCGACGACGAACGGGATGAAGAAGTCCTCATTGACGGCGTTGAGCGCCTGGAGCGCCTGCGGGGTCGCCGAGGACTGGTCCGAGAGGTCCAGCAGGGCCAGCGTGAGGGTCGCGCCCACCAGGAAGCCGACGGCGATCAGGACACCGCCGGCGAGGACGACCCGGTGCAGCCAGCCGCCGGCCGGGAGGTCCCGGACCGCGCGGGACAGGTACGCGGCGAAGAAGACGAACAGCACCGCGGCGATGACCAGGAGATACAGGCTCGTGCCGACCCGCCCCTGATGGCCGGTGTAGTAGAACCGCACCTGACGCCCCGGAGCGTCGTACTCCGGGGTGTCGCCGAGCAGAAGGAAGGCGACGAGCGTGAGGACCACGGCCGCGAGGCCGGTCAAAGGGGCGGCACGCATCACAGGGGCTGCACGCATGGGGACCTCCTCACCCCCCACGGCAGGGCAGGCCCCCTCGACTCCCACGGTGGCAGAGATACGGCGACTGTGCCATTCGGGTGAACCGGGCGCCGATGCGGACGGTCACGGCTCGTCATGCTTCGCGGCGGCGCCCGGCCTGCGCTTGCGCTTCCTGTGGTCAGCCCCGGCGTCGGGCCGCGGCCACCGCTCCGCCGCCGGCCACCAGGAGGGCCACGGCGCCGCCCGCGAGGTACAGGGTCAGGGAGTCGCCGCCGGTTTCGGCCAGGCCCGCCTCCTTGGCGGGGCCGCCCTGGGGCTTGATCTCGTCCGGGGGAGCCGCTGACGGGGCAGGGGCCGATGGGGCCTCGCAGGTGGCCTTCGCGAGGGTGAGGGTGCCCTCGACCTCGGCGACGCCCAGCTTCAACGGGTCGACCGCGACGTGGAGTTCGAGTGCCGTGGCGGCGGCCGCGTCCGAGGTGGTCGCACTCGTCGACAGGTCGAGACGGACCTCGCCGACGCCCGGGACCTTGACGTCGGTCGGACCGCCCGCGGTCACCGTGACCTTCTTGCCGAGCACGGTCACCGCGCCGAGGAGGTTCGAGGAGGCGGTCGGGGTCTTTCCGGCCTCGCAGGTCGCCTCGGAGGTGATGCCCTCGATCTCGACGAGGGACAGCAGCGGGAGGCCGGGGACGTGCACCTTCGCGTGGGCGAGCTCGGTGGTGGCCTCGGCCTTCCCGGCGGTGACCGTGGCCTTCGCGTCGGCGGTCTCGGCGGTGAGCACGCTGAACGGCCGGCCGCCGTCCACGCCGTCCAAGGTGGCGCTGAGGGCGGTTCGCCGGGCGCTCTGGGGGGCCTGGACCTCGTTGAGGGCGACCGCGAGCGGGACGTTCACGGTCTTGTCGAGCAGGGAGACGTCCAGCCCGGTGCGCAGGACGACGGCGCTTGCCCGGCCCTGCGCGCCGGTCGCGTGCGCGGCGCTCGCGCCCCCCAGTGCCGCGGGACCGGCGGCCAGGGCGGTGGCCGCCGCCACCGTGGCGAGACGGCGTGCGGGCATGCGGAAGTTGGTGCTGTTCAAGGTGGTGGGACCCCCAGAGAGGACTGGCTCGGGACCTCGAAAGGATGTCGCACCGCCCGTCGTTCGACAGCGTTCCCCAGGGAGTTCACACGATCGTGGCGCATCCGTGCACGCTTTCGAGCGCGTCTTCACCGGCCGTCACGGCGGCACCCGGCCGTGGCAGCACCCGGCCGTCACGGCAGCACCCCGCCGCTACGGCAGCACCCGGCCGTTCAGCACGATCCGAGTCGGGTCCGCCAGTACGCGTACGTCGGCGCGCGGGTCCTGTTCGTACACCACCAGGTCCGCCGGTGCGCCCTCGGTGAGGCCGGGGCGGCCGAGCCAGGCACGGGCGCTCCAGGTGGTCGCGGCCAGGGCGTCCAGCGGGGGGATCCCGGCGGTGACGAGTTCCGCGACCTCCGCCGCGACCAGGCCGTGCGGGAGCGTGCCGCCCGCGTCGGTGCCGACGAAGACCGGGATGCCGGCGTCGTAGGCGGCCCGGACGGTGTCGTAGCGGCGTTCGTGGAGTCGGCGCATGTGGGCGGACCAGCGGGGGAACTTGGACTCGCCGCCGTCCGCGAGCTTCGGGAAGGTCGCGATGTTGACGAGGGTCGGGACGATCGCGACGCCCCGGGAGGCGAAGAGGGGGATGAGGTCCTCGGTGAGGCCCGTCGCGTGCTCGACGCAGTCGATGCCCGCCTCCACCAGGTCCTGGAGGGAGTTCTCGGCGAAGCAGTGCGCGGTGACGCGGGCGCCGAGGCGGTGGGCCTCCGCGATGGCCGCCTCGACCTCGGCCCGCGGCCAGCTGGGCGCCAGGTCGCCCACCTCGCGGTCGATCCAGTCCCCCACGAGCTTCACCCAGCCGTCCCCGCGCCGGGCCTCCTGGGCGACGTACGCGACGAGGTCCTCGGGCTCGATCTCCCAGGCGAAGTTCCTGATGTAGCGGCGGGTGCGGGCGATGTGCCGGCCCGCTCTGATGATCTTCGGGAGGTCCTCGCGGTCGTCGACCCAGCGGGTGTCGGAGGGGGAACCGGCGTCGCGGACCAGCAGGGTGCCGGCCTCCCGGTCGGTCAGGGCCTGCTGCTCGGCCACGTCCCGGTCGACCGGGCCGTGCGGGCCGAGGCCCACGTGGCAGTGGGCGTCGACGAGGCCGGGCAGCGCCCAGCCCGACACCGTGCGGATCTCTCGGGCGGCGACGGGACGGTCGTAGGAGATCCGCCCGTCGACCACCCACAGCTCGTCCCGGACCTCCTCGGGGCCGACCAGGATCCGGCCCTTCACGTGCAGCACCGCGCGATCGCTCATGCCCCGCACCCTAGTCAGCCGGACGACAGGTCTCCGTAGCGGGCCGCCTCGGGCGCTGCCGGGCCCACCACGCGGTGGGCGGCCCGGTCGACGGGTTCAGCTTCCCTTCTCGTCCTCCACGTTCTCCACGTCGGCCATCGCCGGGTCGAGGAGACGGGAGAGGAAGTGCCGGGTGCGCTCGTGGCCGGGGGCACCGATGACCCGGGCGGGGGTGCCGTCCTCGACGATCACCCCGTCGTCCATGAACACGACCCGGTCGGCGACCTCGCGGGCGAACGTCATCTCGTGGGTGACGACCATCATCGTCATGCCCTCCTGGGCGAGCATCCGCATGACCGCGAGGACATCGCCCACCAGTTCCGGGTCGAGGGCCGAGGTCGGCTCGTCGAAGAGCATCACCTCCGGGCCCATGGACAGCGAGCGGGCGATCGCGACCCGCTGCTGCTGGCCGCCGGAGAGGGAGGCGGGATAGGCGTCGGCCTTCTCGGCGAGACCGACCCGCTCCAGGTTCTCGGCGGCCACCCGCGCCGCCTTCGCCTTGTCCCGCTTCAGGACCCGGCGCTGCGGCAGCGTGAGGTTCTCGGTCACCGTCAGGTGCGGGAAGAGGTTGAACTGCTGGAAGACCATGCCGATACGGCGGCGTACGGCGTCGATGTCGACGTCGGGATCGGTGAGTTCGGTGCCGCCGACGAAGACCTGCCCCTTGGTGGGCTCTTCGAGCAGGTTCACACATCGCAGCAACGTCGACTTGCCCGAGCCCGACGGGCCGATCACGCAGACGACCTCGCCCTGGCCGATCTCCAGGTCGATGCCCTTGAGGACCTCGTTGTCGCCGAACGCCTTGTGCAGGCCGCGTACTTCGATTTCAGCGCTGGTACTCACTTCACGGCCTCCTGGGCCTTCGCCTCCATACGGCGGACCACGAACCCGAGCGGGATCGTCACCAGCAGGTAGCACAGGCCGGCGACGAGGATCGGCGTGGAGTTGGCGGTCGTACTGGCCAGGTCGCGGCCGTACTTGGACAGTTCGCGTTCCTCCAGGGTGACGCCGAGGAACAGCACCAGCGAGGAGTCCTTGAACAGGAGGACCAACTCGTTGGTCAGGGGCGGGAGGATGATCCGGAACGCCTGCGGGATGATGATCGAGATCATGGCCCGGGCGGGCGAGAAGCCCAGCGAACGGGCCGCCTCCATCTGCCCCTTGGGCACCGCCTGGATGCCCGCGCGGATCGTCTCCGCCATGTAGGCGGCCGCGACCAGGCCGAGCGCGAGGGCGACCTTGCCGTAGGTGCCGCCGATGATCTCCGTGCCGGGGAACGCGAGCGGGACGGCCACGCCGATGAAGATGAAGATCAGCAGGGCGGGCAGGCCGCGGAAGATCTCGATGTAGACGCCGGCGAACCAGCGGTACGGTCCGACCGACGACAGCCGCATCAGCGCGATGACCATGCCGAGGACGAGTCCGACGACGAAGCCGGACAGCGTGTAGAGCACGGTGTTCTTCAGCGCCAGGGTGATGACGTCCGGGAACATCTGGTCGGCGATGTCGGCCTGGGCGAACTGGTTCTTCAGCCGCCCCCAGTCCGCCGAGACCGCGAAGGCGATCACGACGGCGACGAAGACGACGTACTGGATGCCGCGGGACAGGCTGCGCTTCTGACGCCTGGTCAGGCCCTTCTTGCGGGGCTGGAGTTGTGTGTCGGTGGCGGTCATGAGGCGGAGGGGGACGCCGCGGACTCGTCGTAGGGACCGATCCACTTCTCGTACAGCTTCTTGTACGTGCCGTCGGCCTTGGCGTCCGCGATCGCCTTGTTGACGGCGGCGAGCAGCTTGGTGTTGCCCTTCTTCACCGTGAAGCCGTACTGCTCACCGGTGTTGATCTGCCCGGCGAGCTGGAAGGCGTCGGCGTTCGCCTTGGTCTTGAGCCAGCCCTGGACGACGGGGTAGTCGATGACGACGGCCTTGACCTGGCCGGAGCGCAGGCCGTTGAGGACGGCGTCGGAGGACTCGAAGGAGACCGGGTCGAAGCCCTGGCTCTTGGCGTAGTCCTCGCCGGTGGTCTGGGCCTGCGCGCCGAGCTTGACCTTCTTGGCCTTGGCGTCGGCGAGCGAGGTGATCCCGCTGCCCTTGTCGACGAGGAGCGCCTGGGTGGCGTCGAAGTAGGGGTCGGAGAAGTCGACGTTCTTCTTGCGTTCCTCGGTGATGGTCATGCCGGCCGCGGCCAGGTCGCACTCGCCGGAGTTGAGGAAGGCGCCGGTCTTGAAGTTCTCGAAGGGGGTGTCGAGGATCTCCTGCTTCACGCCGAGGTCCTTGGCCACAAGGTCGACGAGCGAGACGTCGAAGCCCTGGACCTTGCCGTCGATCTCCGACTGGAAGGGCGGGTACGGCAGGTGGGTACAGGTGGTGAGCTGTCCGGCCTTGACCAGTTCGACCCCGCCCGCGGCGGTCTTCGATCCGCTGCCGCCGTCGTCGGTCGAGGTGCACGCGGTCAGGAGCAGCAGTCCGGCCGTGGCGGTGGTGGCGGCCAGGAGACGGGCCTGGGTGTGGGCTCTGCGGCCGGGGACGGTGTGCACGAGGACCTCCGGTGGGGGGAACGATGTGGTCGCGACGGGGTCGCCGGTCGGGTTGGGGCGCCGGTTACTCTCGTCACCTCTACCCCATCCGAGAAAAAGGCACCGCCGTGACACACCCGCTCCTGGACCTGGCCCCGCTGAGCGCCGCCCGCTTCGCCGAGATCGAGGACCGGGTGGCCCGGCTGCTGGACACCCGGCAGGACGTCGTGATCATGCAGGGCGAGGCGCTGCTGCCGCTGGAGGGGGCGATCCGGGGGACCGCCGGTCCGGGAACGACCGCGCTGAACGTCATCACCGGTCCGTACGGGCAGACCTTCGGGGACTGGCTGCGGGACTGCGGGGCGACGGTGATCGACCTGGCGGTGCCGTTCCACACGGCGGTGACGGCCGAACAGATCTCCGAGGCGTTCGAGGAGCACCCGTCGATCGACTTCGTGTCGCTGGTGCACGCGGAGGCGGCGACCGGCAACACCAACCCGGTCGCGGAGATCGGAGAGGTCGTACGGCGGCGGGGTGCGCTGTTCTACCTGGACGCGGTCGCTTCCGTGGGCGCCGAGCCGGTGCTGCCGGACGCGTGGGGTGTGGACCTGTGCGTGATCGGGGCGCAGAAGGCGATGGGCGGGCCCGCGGGGGTGTCGGCGGTGTCGGTGAGCTCGCGGGCGTGGGAGCGGATGGCGGCGAACCCGGGGGCGCCGCGGCGCTCCTATCTCTCCCTCCTGGACTGGAAGGAGCGCTGGATCGACGGCGGCCGTCGCGCTCTGCTGCACGCGCCGGCGCAGTTGGAGATGCTGGCGCTGGAGGCGTGCGTCGCGCGGATCGAGGCGGACGGGCTGGAGACGGTGATGGGCCGGCACCGGGGTGCGGCTGCGGCTGTGCGGGCGGGGGTGCGGGTCCTGGGCGGGGGCCTTGAGCCGTATGTGCACGCGGACGGGGCGGCGGCGCCGGTCGCGACGACGGTGCGTACGCCGGGCGACGTGAACGCCGCCGAACTGGTGACGCGAGCGCTGGAACTGGATCCCGCGGCTCCCTTGGCCGCGGGCGGTGGAGCCTTGTCCAAGGAGATGATCCGCGTCAACCACTATGGTCCGGACGCGACGCGGGAGGTTGTGCGGCGCTGCTTGACGGCGGTGGGGGCTGGGCTGGCGGAGAAGGGCGCGGTGGTGGACGTGGAGGGTGCGCTGCGCGCCGCGGAAGAGGCTTGGCGTTGAGCGCTTTGAGGTAGTGCCACTTCGGTTCGTCGGCGGGTGCGGGTCCGTCGTGGCTGGTCGCGCCCACGCGGCGGAGCCGCAAATCGACGCAGCCCCGCGCCCCTGTGGGACGCGTGCCCTGGGCGGAGTTGTTCTGCGCTGACACCCTGAACCCATGACCACACACACTCTTCCCGACGGGCGGCCCATCCCCCTGCTCACCGGCGACGAGCGGCCCATGCTGGAGAGTTGGCTGGACTTTCATCGGGCCACCCTTGAGCTGAAGTGCCGGGGGTTGGACGACGCGCAGGTGCGGGTCGCGGCCGCCGAGCCGTCCGCGCTCACGTTGCTCGGGCTGGTGCAGCATCTGGCCGAGGTGGAGCGGAACTGGTTCCAGCGGGTCGTCGGAGGGTTGGATCTGCCGCCCGTGTTCGACGAGCCCACCGGTTACGTCCTCGATCCGCGCCGCGGGCTCGACGAGGCGCTGGCGATCTGGCAGCGGGAGGTCGCGCGAGGGCGGGGGGTGTGTGGAGGAATACGCGCGCCACAACGGGCACGCCGACATCCTGCGGGAACGTATCGACGGGGTTACCGGAGCATAATTGGCGAGGTAATTCCCGAGTTTATCGGAGCTTAGCTTCCCGTATTCTTCTGCCCGCTTTCCATCGTCCTAAACGCAAAGATTCTGCGAACGCTCAGAGGCTGAATTCGGGGAGATCTCGTGGGGGTTACACGGCTGTGACGCGTTACACATCTTGATCGAATTGCCCCATATTTGCTGGGCACAGTGGGGCGTATCGGGCACTTCTCGCGCGTTGCTGCGCGCACGCGTGATAACACACCGAGCGTCCGTACGTAACCCCATCCGGCGATGCAATTTTGAATTTCCCTCGGTAAATTCAATTCGCATGACTGCCGCACAAGCAGACCTGCAAATCGACCGACCCACGGTCGCGGACGGAGCCGCGCTATGGCGGATCGCCCGCGACTCCAAGGTCCTCGACCTGAACTCGTCGTACAGCTATCTGCTGTGGTGCCGCGACTTCGCCGCCACCTCGGCCGTCGCACGGAACGACAGCGGGGAGCCGGTCGGCTTCGTCACCGGGTACGTCCGCCCGGACCGGCCCGGCACCCTGCTGGTCTGGCAGGTCGCCGTGGACTCCGCGTACCGCGGCCGCGGTCTCGCCGCCGCCCTCCTGGACGGCCTCACCGCCCGGCTCGCCGCCGAGCGCGGGCTCACCACCGTGGAGACCACGATCACCCCGGGCAACACGGCCTCCGAACGGCTGTTCACCTCGTTCGCCGAACGCCGTGGCGCCGCCGTCGAGCGTGAGGTGCTGTTCGACACGAGCCTGTTCCCCGACGGGCCGCACGACCCCGAGGTCCTCTACCGCATCGGCCCCCTCTCCCCCTGACCACGGCCGACGCGCGCAGCGGAACGACCGCCGACCGACCACCCGCACTTCTCCCCCACGCACCCGAGGAGCGATTCGTCGTGACCATCACCCAGCCCGACCTCAGCGTCTTCGAGACCCTCGAGTCCGAGGTGCGCAGCTACTGCCGCGGCTGGCCCACCGTCTTCGACCGCGCGCAGGGCAGCCGCATGTACGACGAGGACGGCCACGAGTACCTGGACTTCTTCGCCGGCGCCGGTTCACTGAACTACGGCCACAACAACCCGGTGCTGAAACGGGCGTTGATCGACTACCTGGAGCGGGACGGCGTCACGCACGGGCTCGACATGTCGACCACCGCCAAGCGCGCCTTCCTCCAGACCTTCCAGGACCTGGTGCTGCGCCCGCGCGACCTGCCGTACAAGGTCATGTTCCCGGGCCCGACGGGCACGAACGCCGTGGAGTCCGCGCTGAAGCTGGCGCGGAAGGTGAAGGGACGCGAGGCGATCGTGTCGTTCACCAACGCCTTCCACGGCATGTCCCTCGGCTCGCTGGCCGTCACCGGCAACGCCTTCAAGCGGGCCGGCGCCGGCATCCCGCTCGTGCACGGCACCCCCATGCCGTTCGACAACTACTTCGACGGCACCGTCGAGGACTTCCTGTGGTTCGAGCGGCTCCTGGAGGACCAGGGCTCCGGTCTCAACAAGCCGGCCGCCGTGATCGTCGAGACCGTGCAGGGCGAGGGCGGCATCAACGTCGCCCGCCGCGAGTGGCTCCAGGCCCTCGCCGCGCTGTGCGAGCGGCAGGACATGCTGCTCATCGTCGACGACATCCAGATGGGCTGCGGACGGACGGGCGCCTTCTTCTCCTTCGAGGAGGCGGGCATCACCCCCGACATCGTCACCGTCTCCAAGTCCATCAGCGGATACGGCCTTCCCATGTCCCTGTGCCTGTTCAAGCCCGAGCTGGACATCTGGGAGCCGGGCGAGCACAACGGCACCTTCCGCGGCAACAACCCGGCCTTCGTCACGGCCACCGCCACCCTGGAGCAGTACTGGGCGGACGGTTCCGCGATGGAAAAGCAGACCCGCAAGCGCGGTGAGCAGGTCGAGCAGGGGCTCATCTCCATCACCGAGGAGAACCTGGCCGACATCAAGGAGTACCGCGGCCGCGGGCTGGTGTGGGGCCTGGAGTTCCACGAGAAGGCGCGCGCCGGCCGGGTGGCGCACCGGGCCTTCGAACTCGGGCTGCTCATCGAGACGTCGGGCCCCGAGAGCGAGGTCGTGAAGCTGCTCCCGGCGCTCACGATCACCCCCGACGAACTGGACGAGGGCCTCAGCATCCTCGCCCGCGCCGTACGGGAAACCGTCTGAAACACCACCTAGGAGGCATCGCAACACCGTGATCGTCCGTTCGTTCAAGGAGATCGAAGGCACCGACCGGCACGTGAAGGCCGCGTCCGGCACATGGGAGAGCAAACGCATCGTGCTCGCCAAGGAGAGGGTCGGCTTCTCCGTGCACGAGACGATCCTGTACGCGGGTACCGAGACGTCGATGTGGTACGCGAACCACATCGAGGCCGTCGTGTGCGTCGAGGGCGAGGCCGAGCTCACCGACGACGAGACCGGGCAGAAGTACACGATCACGCCCGGCACCATGTACCTCCTCGACGGGCACGAGCGGCACACCATGCGGATCAAGGAGGACTTCCGCTGCATCTGTGTGTTCAACCCGCCCGTGACCGGCCGGGAGGACCACGACGAGAACGGCGTCTACCCGCTGCTCACCGAACCCGAGGAGGTGTGATGACCGTGACCATCACCGACCTGTACCCCAGCCGCGGCACCACCGAGGTGTCCGTCCCCCGCAAGGACCCGGTCGTCTGGTCGGCCCCCGGTGCGCCGGGACCGATCGCCACGGCCGAGCTGGAGTCGTTCGAGCGCGACGGCTTCCTCGCCGTCGACCAGCTCATCGGACCTGACGAAGTCCCCGTGTACCAGCGCGAGTTGGAGCGTCTCGTCACCGACCCGGAGATCCGCGCGGACGAGCGCTCGATCATCGAGCCGAAGTCCAAGGAGATCCGCTCGGTCTTCGAGGTGCACAAGATCAGCGAGGTGTTCGCGAACCTGGTGCGCGACGAGCGGGTCGTCGGCCGGGCCCGGCAGATCCTCGGCTCGGACGTCTACGTCCACCAGTCGCGGATCAACGTCAAGCCCGGTTTCGGGGCCAGCGGTTTCTACTGGCACTCCGACTTCGAGACCTGGCACGCCGAGGACGGCCTGCCCAACATGCGTACGGTGTCCGTCTCGATCGCGCTGACCGAGAACTACGACACCAACGGCGGTCTCATGATCATGCCGGGGTCGCACCGCACCTTCCTCGGGTGCGCGGGGGCCACCCCGAAGGACAACTACAAGCAGTCGCTCCAGATGCAGGACGCGGGCACGCCCTCGGACGAGGCGCTGACCGCGATGGCCTCCGAGTACGGCATCAAGCTCTTCACGGGCAAGGCGGGTTCGGCGACCTGGTTCGACTGCAACTGCATGCACGGCTCCGGGGACAACATCACACCGTTCCCGCGCAGCAACGTGTTCATCGTGTTCAACAGTGTGGAGAACCAGGCCGTGGAGCCGTTCGCGGCTCCGATCCGGAGGCCGGAGTTCATCGGCGCGAGGGACTTCACGCCGGTGAAGTGAGCCGGTGAGCTGGTCTCACAGCCACGACAGCGACGCGGCCGCCTCCAGTACGTTCCGTACGGCGGCCGCGTCGCCTGTCGTGTTCCGGGGCACCGTGTCCGGGGCGTACCGCCCGCCGACCAGCAGGCAGAAGTCCACGGGATCCAGGGTGAGTTCGGCGGCCACGGGATCGCTCTGCGAACCCAGGACCCACTCCTCGCCGCCCCTGACCGCGAGCAGCACGGGCGGCGCCCCGGCCCCGAGGGCTCCCCCGAGAATCCGCACGGCCAGCCGCACCAGCTGCCCCAGGTGCTCCTCGGGCGGCGGCGGTACGGCGATCCCCAGGGCGCGGCCGATGTCGTCGGTGTGGATCCACGCCTCGAAGCCGCGCACCAGGAAGTGCTCGGTGACCGGCAGCCTGATCCCCAGCAACAGTGTGGTCCCGGCGGCGAGTTCGGAGTCGCGGGCGTACGGGGTGGCGAGCAGGTCGGCGGCCTGCGCGGACCAGGCGGCCACGGTCTCCTCGGGCGTACGGCCGTACTCGTGCGCGATCACCTCGGCGGTCCGGCGCTCCCAGGCGGCCCCCCACTCCGCGTCCTCGTCGATCCGCGCACCCGGCACCCTCGCCCCCACACCGAGCCGCAGCGCCAAGTGCTCGTCGGCGGCGAGGAGATGGGCCAGGGTGGCGTGCACGTCCCAGTCGTGCACCACGGGCGTGGACCACCGCCCCGCCAACTCGGGCAACAACGCCCCGAGCGCTGCGACGGCGGCCGCGTAGGGGGCAGCGTGCCGGGCCACGGGCGCCGGGGCGGACCGGGTGCGCCGGGCGCGGGCGAGGAGGGCGTCGAGGGGAGACGTGGCACCACCGGCACCCGCCGCGCCGGCCGACTCCGCCGGTGGCCCGTCCAGCAGTCGTGCGGTCGTGCGTAGCCGTTCCGCCTCCGCCGCGCAGCTCTCGCAGGTGGCCAGGTGTGGTCGGACCGTGTGTTCCTCAACCGGTTCCAGGGCGCCGAAGGCCCAGGCGGCCAGCAGGTCTCGTACGTCGTCGTGATCGGTCACCGGATGCCCCCTTTCCCTGTGTTCCCCTGTCGCCGCCCCGCCACGGGCGGCGTCATGCCTGTGGAGCCCTCATGCGGGGCCGCCCTCACGCGCCCCTGTCGTCATCTTGCCCCGGTCGTCATCATGCGCCTCTCTCCAGGGCCGGATCCGGTGGGTCGGCCAAAGTCTCCGCCAAGGTGCGCAGCGCGGTCCGCAGCCGGGTCTTCGCGGTGCCCTCGGGGATGCCGAGTTCCACGGCGGCCTGCCGGTAGGTGCGGCCGGCGAAGTAGGCGAGGTGCACCACCTCCCGCTGCGGCTGCGGGAGTTCGGCGAGGGCGGTGTGCAGTCGCAGGGCGCGTTCCCGGTCGACGACCGCCTCGGCGGGGCCGGGTGAGCCGTCCGGGATGGCGTGCAGCGCGAGGTCGTCGGCGAGGGCGTCCTTGCGGTGCCGGGCCTCGCTGCGCACCCAGTCGACGGCCCGCCGGTGGGCGAGCAGCGACAGCCAGGTGCGCAGGCTGCCCCGGCGCGCGTCGAAGGCGTACGGCCTGCTCCACAGCTGGGCGAAGACCTCCTGCGCCACGTCCTCGGCCGCGGCCCCGCTGCGGGTCACGCGCAGCGCGACGGCCCGCACCAGCCCGCCGTACACCCCGTACGCCTCGGCGAGCGCGGACTCGTCGCCGTACACCAGTCGCCGGTGCAGCTCCGCGTCTGCGGGTTGCTGTACGGACGTCGTCCCGTCCGTGGACTCCACGGCACCACCACCCCTTGGTGCCTTCCTAGCGTCCCCGGCGGCCCGGCGCCAGCGGTTCAGTCAGACAGGGCGTCCAGAAGCCGGTCCACATCCGCGGTCGTGTTGTACAGGTGGAAAGAGGCCCGCAGGTTGCCGGCCCGGTTGGACACCTCGATACCCGCCGCGCTCAACCCGGGCTGCCGCCCGCCGAGTCCCGGCACGGACACGATCGGCGAGCCGGGGGCGGGCAGCGGGGCGTGGCCGAGGTCCGCGAGGCCCGTGCGGAAGCGGTCCGCGAGGGCGAGGTCGTGGGCGCGCACGGCGTCCACGCCGAGTTCCTCCAGGAGTTCGAGGGAACGGCGGGTTCCCGCCCAGGTGAACAGGGCCGGGCTGACGTCGAACCGCCGGGCGGAGTGGGCCAGTTCGGTGATGGGGCCGTAGCAGCTGTCCCAGGGGACCTCCCCCGCGACCCAGCCCGCGAGCACCGGCTTGAGATCGCCGAAGCCCTCGGACTCCGGCGGCACGACGAGGAAGGCGGCGCCGTGCGGGCCGAGCAGCCACTTGAAGGTGGTGGAGACGGTGTAGTCGTACGACTCTGCGTCCACCGGGAGCCAGCCCGCGGCCTGGGAGAAGTCGACGTAGGTGCGGGTTCCGTGGGCCCGCGCGGCCTCCCGCAGGGCGGGCAGGTCGGCGATCCGGCCGTCGGCGGACTGTGCGGCGCTGACCGCGACGAGGGCGGTGCCGGGGCGGACGGAGTCGGCGAGCCGCTCCAGCGGCACGATCCGCACCTTGAGGTCGCCGCGGGCGTGGAAGGGGTTCACGACGGAGGTGAAGTCGTCCTCGGCGGTGAGGACTTCGGCGCCCGGCGGCAGCGAGGCGGCGACCAGACCGGAGTAGGTGGACACGGACGGGCCGGCCGCGACCCGGGCCACGGGGACACCGGCGAGGCGGGCGAAGGCGGCCCGGGACTGTTCCACGTCCTCGAACAGCGGGTCCAGCGGCCGGCCCTCGGCGCGGATCAGCGCGGCCTCCTGGAGGGCGGTCACGGTGCGGGCCGGGAGCAGACCGCTGCTCGCGGTGTTGAGGAAGGTGTTCTTCGGGGCGAACTCGGCGCGGACGAGGCTCTCGAAGGTCTCCATGGGTCCACTGTGGGGCCGTAAGACCTGTCGGTCCATTGCGATTCTTTACGTGGTTCCGCTAAGGAACGCTTATACGTCCGCGCCGACCTGCGCTTTTGTCAGTGCTGCTGCGGTACGGCGCATCCGTCGGGGCCGCAGGCCTCGGCGTCCGCGGCGCCCTGGTCGATCAGCTGGAGCGGGGAGCGGTCGCCCCAGGCCTGGGTGAGGGCCTGGGTGAAGACCTCGGCGGGCTGGGCGCCGGAGACGCCGTACTTGCGGTCCAGGACGAAGAAGGGCACGCCGTTCGCGCCGAGCTCGGCGGCCTCGCGCTCGTCGGCGCGGACGTCGTCGGCGTAGGCGGTGGGGTCGGCGAGGACCTTGCGAACCTCGTCGGCGTCGAGACCGGCCTCCACGGCGAGCTCCACGAGCCGCTCGTCGCCCTCGCTGTACAGGGACCGCTCCTCGGCGAAGTTGGCCCGGTAGAAGATCTGGATCAGCTCGTCCTGCCTGCCCTGCTCCTTGGCGAGGTGCAGGAGGCGGTGCAGGTCGAAGGTGTTGCCGTGGTCCCGGTCGCGGGTGCGGTAGGCGAGGCCCTCGGCGGCGGCCTGGGCGCCGAGGTTCTCCTCGCCGGCCTGGGCCTGGGCCTCGCTCATGCCGTACTTCTTGCTGAGCATGGCGAGCACGGGCTGCACGTCCCCCTTGGCCCGCCCCGGGTCCAGCTCGAACGACCGGTGCACGACCTCGACCCCGTCACGGTGCGGGAAGGCCTCCAGCGCCTTCTCGAAGCGGGCCTTGCCCACGTAGCACCAGGGGCAGGCGATGTCGCTCCAGATCTCGACGCGCATGGTTCGGCTCTCTCCAGGGTCGTACGGGTACGGAGACTCCCTCCGCTTCAATGGGTGAACATTCAAGCAGCGGGTTCCATTCCCCACCGCACCGTGCGGCGGCGCTCAACTTCCGTCGCGCAGGTCGGCCGGCCACTCCGGCCGGAACTCGATGTGGTCGTAGGTCACCACGCAGCCCGCGCCCATCGGGGACTGGGCCATGAAGCCGACCAGGGCCGCGCCGGTCTCCTTCTCGTCGCCCAGGGTGAACAGGCGGACGAAGGTCCAGTGCTTGCCGTCGCGGGAGGCGTGGAAGGCGAAGGCGCGGCCGGTGCGGCTGACCCGGAGCCACACCGAACTGCCGTCCACGGTGAAGGAGTTGCAGTCGTCGGAGTGGCCGCGGGTGACGACCGTGCAGACGGTGGGCACGTCCGGGGAGTTCTCCAGGCAGAGCTTGGCCCAGGCCCGCTCGCCGACGTGGACGTACAGCACCCCCGCGTCGAAGGACCCGTTGAAGCCCACGGTGACGCGGGCTATCAGCTGGAAGTCCCCCTCGGGGGAGCCGAGCAGGCGGGGCGCGTCGGAGGCCGGGTCGAGCGCCTCCCCCGTGGGCGGCACGAACCGGTCCTGCCGGGGGCCGGCCCAGCCGGAGAGAATGCCGTCCTCGTGGGCCCAGTGCCCGTCGGGGCCGTAGGTGCGGAGAGGGAAGGGGAGTTCGGGGAGTTCGACGTCCATCCTCAGAGTTTTCCAGTTCCCTCTCCGCGCCCGGCGCCCGGGTGTCTAGCGTTCGAGACGGTTGTTGAAACGGCGGGGCAGGCCCAGCGGGTTGTCGTCCCGCAGCTCCGGCGGCAGCAGCGCCTCGGGGGCGTTCTGGTACGCCACCGGCCGCAGCCAGCGCTCGATCGCCGTGCCGCCCACCGACGTGGACGTGGACGTGGTCGCCGGGTAGGGGCCGCCGTGGTGCTGGGCGGGGGCCACCGCGACCCCGGTCGGCCAGCCGTTCACGAGGACCCGGCCGGCCAGCGGGGTCAGCTCCGCCAGGATCTCCCCGCCGCGGCCCTGGCCGGCGGCCTCCGCCTCGGACAGGTGGACCGTCGCCGTGAGGTTGCCGGGCAGCCGGGACAGCACCGAGCGCGCCTGGGCGTCGTCGTCGTAGCGGACCACCACGGTCACCGGGCCGAAGCACTCCTCGAGGAGCAGGTCGTACGCCCCCTCCTCGGTCAGCTTCTCCGCCGCGACCGTGAGGAAGCCCGCGCTGACGGTGTGCTCGCCGCCCGCCCCGGGCGTCACCGGCGACTCGACCTCGGGGAGCTGCGCGCGCTCGGCGACCCCGGCGACGAAGTTGTCCCGCATGCGGTGGTCCAGGAGGACGCCCGCGTCGGTGTTGCTGACGGCGTCGGTCAGGGACTTCACCAGGCCGTCGCCCGCCGCGCCGGACGGCACGAGGACCAGGCCGGGCTTCACGCAGAACTGGCCGACACCGAGGGTCATGGAGCCGGCGAGTCCGGCGCCGATGGCCTCCGCGCGCTCGGCGGCCGCCTCCTCGGTGATCACGACGGGGTTCAGCGAGCCCAGCTCGCCGTGGAACGGGATCGGGACCGGACGCGCGGCCGCCGCGTCGAACAGGGCGCGGCCGCCCTTCACGGAGCCGGTGAAGCCCGCGGCGGCGATCAGCGGGTGCTTGATCAGCTCGATGCCCGCCTCGAAGCCGTGGACCAGGCCGAGGACACCGGCCGGGATGTCGTGCTGGGCGGCGGCCCGGCGCAGCACCGACGCGACCAGCTCGGACAGGGCCGGGTGGTCGGGGTGGGCCTTGACGACGACCGGGTTGCCGGCCGCGAGCGCGCTCGCGGTGTCGCCGCCGGCCACCGAGAAGGCGAAGGGGAAGTTGGAGGCGGAGTAGACGGCGACGACGCCGAGCGGGACCTTGTAGCGGCGCAGGTCCGGGACGGGCGGGGTCGCGGTGTCGTCGGGGTGGTTGATCACCACGCCGAGGAACTCGCCCTCGTCGACGATGTCGGCGAAGGCCCGCAGCTGGTAGCTGGTGCGGGCGAGCTCACCGGTGAGCCGGACCGGGCCGAGCGCGGTCTCGGCGTCGGCGGCCTCGACGAGGTGGTCCTTGGAGTCCTGGAGCAGGTCGGCGGCGGTGCGCAGGAAGGCCGCGCGGACGGTGCGGTCGGCGAGGGAGGCGCGCGCGTCGTACGCGGCGCGGACAGTGGCGTCCACCTCCTGGGCTGTGGCCTCCACCGCAACCTGTTCGCGCTGCTTCCCGGTTCGGGGGTCGACACTCCAGACTGGTGCTGCTGCCACCGCGGGTCCCTCCAGGTGTATCCGGGTCATTCACCAGGAACGTTCGATATGCTGAACGCTGTCTCTGATGGTGAATATGCTGCTGGAGACTATAACTCTGGTTCTCGTCCAACGAAGGGGTCAAGGGCGATGTCGGCAGGCGAGACGGGCGGCGGGTCACAGGTCAAGTCCGCGGTACGGACGGTTGAACTGCTCGAATACTTCGCCGGGCGCCCCGGCATGCACTCCCTGGCGGCCGTCCAGGAGGCCGTCGGTTACCCCAAGTCCAGCCTCTACATGCTGCTGCGCACGCTGGTGGAGCTGGGCTGGGTGGAGACGGACGCGACGGGCACGCGGTACGGCATCGGGGTGCGGGCGCTGCTCGTCGGCACCTCCTACATCGACGGCGACGAGGTGGTCGCGGCGGCCCGGCCGACCCTGGACCGGCTCTCGGACGACACCACGGAGACCATCCACCTCGCGCGCCTGGACGGCACCAACGTCGTCTACCTCGCCACCCGGCAGTCCCAGCACTACCTGCGGCCCTTCACGAGAGTCGGCCGCCGGCTCCCGGCGCACTCCACCTCCCTCGGCAAGGCGCTGCTGAGCACCTACTCCGACGAGCAGGTCCGCAAGATGCTGCCGGAGACCCTGCCCGCGCTGACCGAGCACACCATCACCGACCGCGAGAAGCTGATCGAGGAGCTGCACCAGATCCGGGAGCAGGGCTTCTCGGTGGACCGCGAGGAGAACACCCTGGGCCTGCGCTGCTTCGGCGTCGCGATCCCCTACCGCACCCCCGCGCGGGACGCGATCAGCTGCTCGGTACCGGTCGCCCGCCTGACCCCGGCCCACGAACAACTGGTGAAGGACGCCCTGTTCGACGCCCGGGACCGGCTGACCCTGGCGACCCGCAGGCTCTGACGGACCCACCCCCTAGGCTCGGAGTATGCAGATCGCGCTCCGAGAGGTCCATGACAGTGATCTGCCGGTCTTCTTCCGGCAGATGAACGATCCCGAGGCCCTGCACATGGCCGCGTTCACCCCGAAGGACCCGGCCGACCGGGACGCCTTCGACGCCCACTGGAAACGGATCCGGGCCTCGGACGCCGTGCACCGCACGGTGCTCGCGGACGGTGACGTGGTGGGCAGCGCGGCGGTGTACGGCGAACCCGGCGAGCGCGAGGTGACGTACTGGATCGACCGCGCCTACTGGGGGCGTGGTATCGCCACGGCGGCCCTGCGCGAGCTGGTCGTCCAGGTGCCCGAGCGTCCCCTGTACGCCCGGGCGGCCACCGACAACACCGGCTCCCTGCGCGTGCTGGAGAAGTGCGGGTTCCGGATGACCGCCCGGGCCTCCGGGTACGCCAACGCGCGCGGCGCGGAGATCGAGGAGTTCGTCCTGGTGCTGGACGCCTGACACCGCCGTAGCGGCAGCGTTGTATGAGCGTCCGATGAGAAAAGCTGACGCATGGGAACGATTCGTTCGCGCCTGATCGTCTTCTGAGTGGGATGAACAAGACGATCAGGCGCGCATCGGTCTTCGCGCTGCTCCTGGTGTTCGCTCTGCTGGTTCGGGCGACCTGGGTGCAGTTCTACGAGGGCCAGGCACTCGCGGACGACAAAGACAACCGGCGGAACGTGATCGAGACGTACTCCTCGCCGCTCGGGAACATCATCGTGGCCGGAAAGGCCATCACAGGTTCCGCGAGGACGACGGGCAGCGACCTCGCGTACAAGCGGACGTACACGAACGGCAAGCTGTACGCGGCGGTGACGGGCTACGCCTCGCAGGCCTACGCCCCGACGCAGCTGGAGGGCATCTACGCCGACCTCCTCAACGGCACGGACAGCCGGCTGAAGACCGTCATGGACACGATCACCAACCAGCGGGCCGAGCCCGGTGATGTGATCACGACGATCGACCCGGCCGTGCAGAAGGCGGCCTACGACGCGCTCGGCGACAAGAAGGGCGCGGCCGTCGCGATCGACCCGGCGACCGGCAAGATCCTCGCGGTCGTGTCGACGCCGTCGTACGACCCGTCCTCGCTGACGGACGCCAACACCGCGGGCACCGCCTGGAAGCGGCTGAACGCCGACTCCGACAAGCCGCTGACCAACCGCGCGCTGCGCCAGCCGCTGCCGCCCGGTTCGACGTTCAAGCTGGTGGTGGCCGCGGCCGCGCTGGAGGACGGCCTGTACTCCTCGGTGGACGAGAGGACCGCGAGCCCGGACCCGTACACCCTGCCGGGCACGGTGACCCCGCTGGGGAACGAGAACGCCTCGGCGCCCTGCGAGAACGCCTCGATCCGGGTCGCCCTCGAGTACTCCTGCAACACCGTCTTCGCGAAGATGGCCGTCGACCTCGGCCAGGACAAGGTGAGGGCGATGGCCGAGAAGTTCGGCTTCAACAACGCCGCGCAGGACATCCCGGTGCGGGCCTACGAGAGCGTCTATCCCTCCGGGATGAACAAGTCCTCGACCGCCCTGACCGGCATCGGCCAGTACGACGTCACCGCGACCCCGCTCCAGATGGCCATGGTCTCCGCGGCCATAGCCAACGGCGGCAAGCTGGTGACGCCCCACATGGTCTCGACGATCACCGACAACGGCGGCGATGTCCTGAAGAACTACGACGACGAGGCGAGCAGCACGCAGATCGTCAGCTCGCGGACGGCGGAGCAACTCCAGTCGGCGATGCAGTCGGTGGTGACGGACGGCACCGCCACCAACGCGAGGATCGACGGTGTCACGGTGGGCGGCAAGACGGGCACCGCCCAGCACGGCGAGAACAACAGCCAGACGCCGTACGCCTGGTTCACGTCCTACGGGAAGGCGGACGGCAAGGAGGTCGCCGTGGCCGTGGTGGTCGAGCAGTCGAACGCGGCCCGCTCTGAGGTCAGCGGAAACGGACTGGCCGCCCCCGTGGCCAAGGCCATGATGGAGGCGGCCCTCAAGAACTGAGCGGTTCCGGTGGTTACTCGACCCCCGTGGTTACCCGAGCCCGGTGGTCACTTGGCCCCGAGCAGCTGCTCGATGGGGTCGATCGCGAAGTACACCAGGAACAGCGCGGCCGTCCCCCACAGCAGCCAGTGGATCTCCTTCGCCTTGCCGAGCACGAGCTTGATCACGACGTAGGCGAGGAAGCCCGCCCCGATGCCGTTGGTGATCGAGTAGGTGAAGGGCATCACGGCGATGGTCAGGAACGCCGGGATCGCGATGTCGTAGCGGTCCCAGTCGATGTGCTTGACCTGGGTCATCATCAGGAACCCGACGGCGACCAGGGCGGGCGCGGCGGCCTGGAGCGGCACGATGGTCAGGAGCGGGGTCAGGAACAGCGCGAGGCCGAACAGCCCACCGGTGACCAGGTTCGAGAAGCCCGTGCGCGAGCCCTCGCCGACCCCGGCCGCCGACTCGATGTACGACGTGGCGGAGGAGGCGGACGCGGCGCCGCCGGCCACCGCCGCGGCCCCGTCGATGAGGAGCACCCGGCCCAGGTTGGGCACCTTGCCCTTCTCGTCCAGCAGCCCCGCCTCCGCGCTGATGCCGACGACCGTGCCCATGGTGTCGAAGAAGTCGGACAGGATCAGCGTGAAGATCAGCAGGACGACGGTGATCACACCCACGCCGGGCGCGCTGAAGGCACCGAACAGGCTGAAGTGACCGATGAGTCCGAAGTCGGGGGTGTCGACGATCTTGTCGGGCCAGGCCGGGGTCGTCAGTCCCCAGGTCTTGATGTCGGCGATCGAGTTGATGATCATCGCGAGGATCGTCATGGTCACGATGCTGATCAGGATCGCGCCCTTGACCTTGCGGGCGAGCAGCCCGATGGTCAGCAGCACGCCGAGACAGAACACCAGGATCGGCCAGCCGCTGAGGGCGCCGGTGCCCCCGAGCTGCACCGGCACGGTGGTGTTCGCCGCGTCGGGGATGCGGCTGACGAATCCCGCGTCCACGAAGCCGATGAAGGCGATGAACAGCCCGATGCCGACGCTGATCGCCTGCTTGAGCGGTTGCGGGATGGCTCTCATGACGGCCTCCCGCAGGCCGGTGACCACGAGGACGCAGATCAGCAGGCCTTCCAATACGACCAGCCCCATCGCGTCGTCCCAGCTCATCAGCGGGGCGATCTGGAAGGCGACGACGGCGTTCAGCCCGAGCCCGGCGGCGAGCGCGAGCGGCAGGTTGCCGCCCACGCCCATGATGATCGTCATCACCGCGGCCACCAGGGCCGTCGCGGTGGTCAGTTGGACCGCGTCCAACTGGTGCCCGAACTTGTCCTTCGCGCTGCCGAGGATGATCGGGTTCAGGACAAGGATGTAGGCCATCGTGAAGAACGTGGCGAAGCCGCCTCGTATCTCCCGGGTGAAGGTGGACCCCCGTTCGGAGATCCTGAAGTACTGGTCGACGGACATGGTGGCTGCTCCCTGATGCCTGAATGATCTGTGTGCGGATGCTGGCTGGATTGTCCTCGTGTTGAACCTGGTTCGGGTTTTCCCCGTGTTACGGAATCGGACCCGATGAACCGGACACCGTTCGAAGACCCGTACGAGAACATGCACACGATCCACTGCTACGCTTCCGGATCTCGTCCCGGCACGCCCGGAACGATCACATGTCATTCACATGACACCCACCGTGAGAGAGGTAGTCCGTGGGCACTGTCGTCGACGACGACGCCTCCGTGGAGTTCCATGCCTTCTTCGAGCGCCATTACGCCGAACTGTCCCGTCTCGCCCATCTGTTGACCGGTGAGTCGGACGCGGCGGACGATCTGGCGGCGGACGCGTTGCTGGCGCTGTGGCACCGCTGGGACCGGGTGCGTGCGGCCGACCACCCGGCGGCCTACGCGCGCGGGGTGGTCGCCAACCTGGCCCGCACCCGCATCCGCAGCGCGGTCCGCGAGCGCCGCCGGATCGCCCTGTTCTGGTCCCAGCGCGAGGAGAAGGTCGAGAACCCGGACGTGGCGGGCGTGGTCGACGTCCAGGAGGCCTTGCGCAGGCTGCCGTTCCGCAAGCGGGCGTGCGTCGTGCTGCGGCACGCCTTCGACCTCTCCGAGAAGGACACCGCGCTGGCCCTGGGTGTGTCGGTCGGTACGGTTAAGAGCCAGACCTCGAAAGGGATGGCCGAGCTGCAACGGCTGCTCGGCACCCGGAACGCCCCGCTGAGGATGCAGGCCGCGATGGCACGCACCGGTGACGCCGGAGGAAGGGACCGATGACCATGCAGCGGGACGTGCACGGCGAACTGCGCGCCCGGCTGCAGGGCGCGGCCGAGGAGCACGAGCCGAACCGCGAGCGGATCCTCGCCCGCGTCGAGCGCGGCATGTCGGAGCAGAGCCGCCCCGACCACCGGGCGACCCGGCCGCCGGTGTACGGCTGGGTGCGGGTGGTCAGCGCCACGGCCGCGGTCGCCTGCGTCCTGGGGCTCGGTGGCTACGCGGTGGCGTCCGCGGTCAAGGACGAGCCGACCGCGCAGAAGTCGGTCGCCGCCACGGACACGCCCACCCCGTCCCCCGACGCCACGAGCCGCCCGCCCGCCCCGCCGGCGGATCCGACCCCGCGCTCCACCCCCACCCGGAAGCCCGACAGGCCGAGCGGTACGCCCTCGCACACCCCCAGCGCCTCCCCCCGGGTGCAGGCCTCCGGGGTGAAGGACGGTCCGCTGTGGTCGGACGGCTCGGTGGACCCGCACAGCAACGAGTTCTGGGCGCAGAGCAATCTGACCTTCAAGACCTCCGAGCAACTGACCGCGCTCACCGTCGAGTTGCGGATCGCGCAGACCGGCGGTGTCACCAACGCCGGCGCCTGGCGGTCGCTGCCCGAGGACGACTTCACGCTCACGGTCGCCGAGAAAGACGGCTTCCTCGTCTACACCTGGGTTCTGAAGGACGGCCGTACGGTCCCCAAGGGCGAGTGGGTGTTCGCCGGGCAGTACAACCACGAGCGCGGCGGCAGGGACGCGAAGGACGACGCCTACACGGCGACGGCGGCTACGAAGTCCGACGAGCTCGCGGTGAAGGGCGGCTTCGCGGCGACGGATGACGGTTCGGCGGGCGAAGGGGACTCGTAGGCGTCGCTTCTTGGGCTGATCTTTGGCTGATCTTGTGCTGAAGTGATACTTCTGGGTCCGAAGTGACACAACCTCACGTTCGTTTCAGACGTCTTTTCCAGTGCACCGACCTGTCGACCTGAGCCCCCCTCGGTCGGCAGCTGCCGGCTGCAGCCCCCCTCGGGCCGGCACGCGGAACGCCCCGCCTGTGACGACAGGCGGGGCGTTTCGTCGGTGCGGGGCCTCAGTCGTGGGGGTCCTCGTGGGGTTCCTTCAGTCCATCGTCGAGCCGACGGTGGTGGAGCCGGTGGTCAGGAAGGTCGTGGCGGGCAGCGAACCGTCCGTCCTGCGGGCCCCGTACGCCGTCGTCGCGTCCACCGACCTGAAAGCGGGCGTGCCGACCCCACTGTCCCAGGTGTTCGCCGCGGACACGGTCGAGGAACCCTGCTCGACCGGACCCCCCTTGTTTCCCACCGCCAGGTTCCGGGCCAGTCGCGCCTTGCCGGTGGCGAAGGAGAACCCGGTCCGGGCGTTGGACCAGGCCGTGTTGCGGTTCAGCACGATCGCCCCGGTGTTGGAGTTCTCGGTGAACCCGTGCCGGGCGTTGTCCCAGGCCGCGTTGTCGTTGACGAGGTGCGCGACCGTGACGCCTCCGCCGCCCAGCTCGAACCCGTTGCCGTCGCCCTCGAAGGCGGGGTCCTTCCAGCGGTTCCTTCCGTTGCCGTAGGCCCAGCTGTGCTCGACGGTGACCGGTGAGGAGAACTGCCAGAGGTCGATCCCGTCGTCCGCGTTGTCGTAGAGGCGTGCGCCGGTGATCCGGTTGCCGGTCCCGGAGCCGAACTTGACGGCGATCCCGTCGGCGTTCCGGCCGTGCCCGGCGGGGTCGTAGTTGCCGTGACTGTCCAGGTTCTGGACTAGGTTGTCGCGGGTCCCGTCCCCGCGCAGGGTGAATCCGGCGTCCCCGTTGCCCGCGGTGACGAGGTTCCTGAAGACGCCGCCGACGGAGGACGTGACGACGAGTCCCTGGGCCGGGGAGTTCTGGAAGGTGAGGTTCTGGACGGTCCAGTGGTCGCCGTCGATCCCGGCCAGCCAGGACCCGGCGGGGAGCCTGGACCCGTCGATCCGTACCTGCTCGTCGCCGTACGGCCGCAACGTGATGCGTGCCGAACTCGTGCCGTCGGCCGTGGACTTGAGGGTGGCCGCCGGTGTGTAGGTGCCCGCGCGGACCAGGATCGTGGTACCGGCGGTCGCGTTCCGCACCGCGGCCTCCAGCTGGGCCGTGCCGGAGACGACGACCGTCGAGGACGCGGCCTCGGCGCCGCCGCCCGACAGGCCGAGGTGGACGCCGCCCGCGCCCGCGGCGACGGCGACCGCCGCCGCGACGGAGAGCGTGCGGGTGCGGCGGTGGCGTCCGGTGCTGTGACGCACGGGGGCGTTCCTTTCCTCGGCGACGGAGACGCCCTGGAGTCGCCGCCATGACCGGCGAGGTTGCCGTACCTCGACGAAAGCAACCGAAACTTTCGCTGCTTCTCCTCGCACGCTCATCGATTGACGTGCCGTTTTCCGCTCGTAACACTCCGAAGGCGCGCACCGCCCCCAACAGAAACCCCCACACCCCCACACCGCTGGAGCGACATGCGCCCCCGTATCCTCCTTTTCGCCTGTCTCTCGCTACTCCTGGCCCTGCTCACCGCACCGCCCGGTTCCGCCCTCTCAGGAGCTCCACCCGTGACCCACCCCCAGTACGCCGGCTATCTCTTCGCCTACTTCACCGGCGAGGGCACTGCCGACGGCGAGCAGATCCGCTACGCCCTCAGCCGCGGCAACGACCCCCTGCACTGGCGTGAGCTGAACCGGGGCAGGCCCGTCCTGACGTCGACGACCGGCGAGAAGGGGCTGCGCGACCCCTTCGTGATCCGCTCCCCCGAAGGCGACAGGTTCTATCTGATCGCCACCGACCTGCGCATGTACAAGAACAGCAGCGGCAGCTGGGACGAGGTCCAGCGGCACGGCAGCAAGTCGGTCATGATCTGGGAGTCCACCGACCTGGTCCACTGGACCGACCAGCGGCTGGTGAAGGTGGCTCCGGACAACGCGGGCAACACCTGGGCCCCGGAGGCCTACTGGGACGACAGCCTCGACGCGTACGTCGTCTTCTGGGCGTCGAAGCTGTACGCCGACGACGACCCCGGGCACACCGGATCGACGTACAACAAGATGCTGTACGCGACCACGAAGGACTTCCGCACCTTCAGCGCGCCGAAGGTCTGGAACGACCCCGGCTACTCGGTGATCGACTCGACGGTCGTGAAGTACAAGGACTCCTACTACCGCTACACCAAGGATGAGCGGGACCCCACCTCCAGCTCGCCCTGCGCGAAGTTCATCACCGGCGAGAAGTCGAAGAGCCTGACCGCGACCAAGTACCGGCTGGTGGCGGACTGCATCGGCAGCGGAGCGATGGACCGCGGTGAGGGACCGACGGTGTTCAGGTCCAACACCGAGAAGAAGTGGTACCTGTTCATCGACGAGTACGGCGGCCGCGGCTACGTCCCCTTCGAGACCACCGACCTCGACTCGGGCAGGTGGACCCCGTCCACGAACTACCAGCTGCCCGCGAGTCCCCGGCACGGCACGGTGATTCCGGTGACGCAGAAGGAGTACGACCGGCTGCTGGCCGCGTACCCGTCGACGGCCGCTTCCGTCGTGGACGCGACCGCGCAGGGCCAGAAGGGCTACGCGATCGTCACGGAGGCCGCGTCGAAGGTGGTGCTGCCGATGCGGCCGGGCACCGATCTCGCCCGGCTGGCACCGGAGTTGGCGGTCGGCGAGGGGGCGCGGGTGAGCCCCGCGTCCGGTACCCGGCGGGACTTCGGCACACCGCGGACGTACACGGTGACGGCGGCCGACGGGACCACCCGCAGATGGACCGTCGAGGCCGTGCCGACCGGCAGTCCGGTCCTGCCCGGCCTGAACGCCGACCCGGACGTTCACTATCTCAACGGCGAGTACTGGATCTACCCGACGACCGACGGCTTCCAGGGCTGGGGCGGCACGAAGTTCAAGGCGTACTCGTCGAAGGACCTGGTCCACTGGAAGGACCACGGGGTCATCCTCGACCTGGGCGCGGACGTGTCGTGGGCCGACAAGTACGCCTGGGCGCCGGCGATCGCCGAGCGGGACGGGAAGTACTACTTCTACTTCTGCGCCGAGCAGCAGATCGGTGTGGCGGTGGCGGACTCCCCCGCCGGACCCTTCAAGGACGCCCTGGGCAAGCCGCTGGTGGCGAAGGGCGGTGCGCTGCCGGGCCAGATGATCGACCCGGCCGTCTTCACGGACGACGACGGGACGTCGTACCTCTACTGGGGCAACGGGCACGGGTACGTGGTGCCGCTCGACGACGACATGACCTCGTACGACCCGGCGAAGATCCAGGACATCACCCCGGACAACTTCCGCGAGGGGTCCTTCGTGATCAAGCGGAACGGCACGTACTACTTCATGTGGTCCGAGGACGACACCCGCAGCGAGGACTACCACGTCGCCTATGCGACGGGACCGTCCCCGCTCGGCCCGTGGACCAAGAAGGGGACGATCCTGTCCAAGCGTCCCGAGTACGGCATCCTCGCCACCGGCCACCACTCCGTGGTGAACGTCCCCGGCACCGACGACTGGTACTTCGTCTACCACCGGTTCGCCCTGAACGGGCCGGGGAGGCCGGGCGGGGACGGCATGCACCGTGAAACGACCGTCGACCGCATGGAGTTCGCGGCGGACGGCTCGATCGAGCCGGTGGTGCCGACCCTCGAAGGAATCCGGCCGGTGAAGAACTAGCTGACGAAGTACGTCGGGTTGGGCAGCTTGTACGTCCTGTCGGCGTAGCCGCCGTCGAGGTCGGAGTACTGGTCGCCGAAGTTGGCGATGATCTCGTACCCGAGGTCCTTCTCGATGTGCTGCCGGGTACCGGACTTGTACTGCACGGTGGTGCAGGTCCAGGTGCCCGCGGTCGCGCAACCGCTCAGGTACGACGGCGGGTTGGCCGTGTTCTTGAGGAACATGTGGTCGGCGTCGAGGTTCACGTCGGCGCCGATCTTCTTCAGGTTCTCGACCGCGGCGGAGCGCTGGGCCTCGCTCAGACCGGAGTTGTAGAAGACCTCCACACCCTTCTTCTCGGCGTACTGCACGAGTTCGGGGCTGCCGAAGACCGCCGGACGGTCGGCCTTGTTGACGTAGGCCGCCCAAGTGGCGGAGTTGTACGTGTAGTTGTAGCGCTTCTCGTAGTCGAGGCTGAGCAGCAGCGTGTCGTCGATGTCGAAGACGACGGCGGGCTTCTCACCCCGGTGGTGCGCCTTGCGGGCGGCCTGGTCGATGTACTTCCGGGCCGCCTTGTCGATGGACGCCAGGTCCTTGGCGTAGGGGCTGGTGGGCGACGCCTGGTAGACACCGTTCGCGTCGGCGGCGGTGCCGTAGTAGGTGTCGATGTCCTTGACCAGGAGCCCGATGTTGTAGGGCTCGTGCGTGGAGTTCGCCGTGGACTGGCCGGCGGTGGCCGCGCCGGCGCCGTAGAGGGCGCCGGCGGCGACGGCACACGCCGCGGTGACGGCTGCGATACGCAATGGCTTATGCATGACAGACGTTCTACGCGCGTCACCATGTCGGGCGCGAGACCCGCCCGGTAAAAAACGGGTCAAGCGCCCTGGAGCTGCTAGTCCATGGTCGCGCCGATGGTGGTGCTGCCCGTGGTCAGGAAGGTGGTCGCGGGCAGGGTGCCGCTGGAGGAGCGGGCGTTGTACGTCGTGGAGGCGTCCGTCGACCTGAAGGCGGGGGTGCTGATCCCGCTGTCCCAGTTGTTGCCGGACGAGGTGACCTTGGAGCCCTTGTTGACCGAGCCGCCGCCGTTGCTCACCGCGAGGTTCTTGCCGAGCTTGGCGGAGCTGGTGGCGAAGTAGTAGCCCCACTTGCTGTTGGCGTAGGCGGTGGTGCGGTTGATGACGAGGGCACCGGTGTTGGAGTTCTCGGTGAAGCCGTTGCCCGCGTTGCCCCAGGCGGCCGAGTTGTTGATGACGTGCGCGACGACCTCGCCGTCACCGCCCAGCTTGTAGCCGTTGCCGTCGCCCGCGAAGGCGGAGTCGGACCAGCGGTTGACGCCGTTGCCCATGGACCAGGTGTGCTCGACGGTGACGGGCGAGGAGAAGGACCAGAAGTCGATCCCGTCGTCCGAGTTGTTGTAGAGGCGGGCCCCGGTGATGAGGTTGCCGGTGCCGGAGCCGAACTTCACGGCGATGCCGTCGGCGTTCTCGCCGTGGCCTGCGGCGTCGTAGTTGCCGTAACTGTCGATGTTCTTGACGGTGTTGTTCACGGTCCCGTCGCCGGTGAGCGTGAAGCCGGAGTCACCGCCGTTGATGGTCTTGATGTTGTTCCAGACCGTGCCGGTGCAGGACTGGCAGACGACCGCGCTGTCCGGGGAGTTCTGGAAGGTGATGTTGGAGACGTTCCAGTAGTCGGCGGTCAGCTTGAAGATCCAGTCGCCGTCGGGCAGGTTCGAGCCGTCGATCTTGACGGTCTCCGAGCCGTACGCGGTGAGCGTGACCGGCGCGGAGGAGCTGCCGTTGGCCGTGGACTGGAGGGTGGCCGTCGGGTAGTAGGTGCCGCCGCGGACCTGGATCACGGTGCCGGCGGTGGCGTTCTTGATGGCGTTGGACAGGTCGGTGGAGTTGCTGACGACCACGGTCGCGGCCTGCGCCTGGGTGGGGAGGACGGCGAGGCCCGAGCCGAGGGCGAGGGCGGCGGTGGCGACGAGAGCGGTACGACGAGACATGGGGAGCGGGTCCCTTCGTGTGCGGGTGGGGGGACGGTGCACAGGACGGACGGTTCACAGCACCTGGTCGAGCCAGCTGTAGACCTCGTCCTGCATGCGGTCGACGAAGACGTGGCCCAGGTCGGGCCAGGTCTTCAGGTGCAACCGCTCCTCGGCGTGGCGGGAGTGCCAGACGGCGCGCAGCTTGTCGTACGCCACGCGGACGCCGTCGGCGGGGAACAGCGCGTCGAGGGCGCCGTTGAAGAAGAGCATCGGCCTGGGTGCGGCGATGCTCGCCACGTCGGGGAAGTCGAGGAACCGGGGCAGTCCCGGGTGGAGCATGTAGTAACTGGACTGCCCGCGCAGGGTGTTGTTGCCGGGCACCATCATTTCCTTGAGGCCGGTCATCCAGCAGACGGACGCGGTGGCCGCGATGTGGTCGGTGAGGGCGGCCGTCTGCCAGGCCCGGTAGGCGCCCATGGAGAACCCGACGGCGGCGATCCTGCCGGCGTCCACCTTCTTCAGTCCGGCCAGGAACCCGGCGGCACGGGCGTCCTCACGAGCCATGAGCCCGGCGAGCGAGGAGCCGAGATTGAAGAAGTTGCTTGCCAGTGCCTGCTGTTGGTCGTAGGTGACCGGCCCCCGGTCGCCCCAGCCGAGCGCGTCCGCGCACAGCACGACATAGCCGCGCCGGGCCAGCTCGTCGCCGACGAACCGTCCGCTGAAGTACTTGTCCGCCCAGCCCTGCGCGGAGCCGAGCCGGGTGTCGTCGTACCACGGCCGGACCAGCTTCTCCTTGCCGATGTCGAACTTCGCCCCGTGGTCGTGGAGCAGCAGCACGGCGGGGAACGGTCCGCGGCCGTGCGGGGTGAGCAGGGCGGCGCGGACGCGTTCGTGTCGGGTGAGGGAGAGAGTCACCAACTCCCGTGTATAGCCGTCGCTTTGAACGGTGCCGGTGTACTCCGGTGCGTACGGCGTCCCGTCCTGGCTCGGGACGAGAAGGTGCTCCTCGACCACGGCCCTGGCTTTCCGGCGCCAGGTCCGGAAGTCCCGCACCGGTGAAGTCCCCCACGCCAGGGGGAAGTCCAGCTCGGCCTTGAGCGCCGGGTGGAAGTCGGGCAGCGGGCCCTCGACCACCCCCGCCGCGGCGGGACTCACCGCTCCCCCGGCCAGCACGGCCGCCCCGGCGCCCACCACGAACGCCCGGCGCCCGAAGGTGTCATGGCCGCCCATACTGCCTCCCGGTGCCGGCGTGCGTGAGGACGTGGTGCTCGACCGCCCTGGCCGTGGTGAGCGGCCGGTAGTCGTAGATGTCGGCCGGGTCCCAGCCCACGTCGTCGGTCAGTCCGAGACCGGCGGCCACCGTGTTCAGGCGGGCCGGACGGCCGTTGATCCAGGAGCCGCTGTCGTGGAAGCGCTCGCCTCCGTAGCGGGCGAGGGTCGCGTCGTACCGGAAGACGTTGCGCTCGGAGAAGAGGGCGGACTCCACACCGGCACCCAGGGCGTAGAGCGGGGTCCGGCGCCGGGACACGTACACGTTGTTGACGACGTGGACCTGTCCGAAGCGGACGCGGGGGCCGCGCTGCACGATGTCGGTGAAGAGGTTCCGCAGGAAGGTCACCCTGAGGTGTCCGCGGTCGCGGTCTCCGCGGCCGTCTCCCGACCCGACGAGGAGCGCCTTGTCGTGGTCGGTGAACCGGCTGTCGGAGACCGTGATGTAGTCGGAGCCGTCCTCGATGTCCAGCAGTCCGTCGTGCCGCCCGACGCGCTCGCCGTGGAAGCCGGCGGGCGCCTCGCGGTCCGGGAAGCGGCCGTCGGTGAAGGTGCAGTGGTCGACCCAGATGTTCCTGCCGGTGATGACGGTCATCGCGTCGAAACGGGCGTTCCAGCTGCCCTGTGTCCCGTCACCGGGCGACCAGGTGGTGAAGTGGTCGACGGGCGCTTCGAGTTCGAGGTTGCGCACGATGATGTTCGTGCCGGTGTTCACCGTGAGGAAGACGCCCAGCAGCCGGGCGTCGCCGCCGACGCCGACCAGGGTCGTGTTGCTCGGCACCGTCAGCTGGATCTGGGCCTTCTCCTTGTTGGAGCCGGTCTGGCGGAGCTGCCGCTGCTGCTTGCAGTAGTCGTGACGGGTGTCGGACCAGGTCGTGCCGTCCTCGCCGAAGCAGGATATGTACTGGGCGAGGTCGTAGCCGGGGGCGTAGTCCTGCTCGCCGAGCAGCGAACCGTCCTCCGCCTCATGGCCGTTGACCTCTCCGACGACCCGGATGACCTTGGGCGCGGTGGGGTCGCCCGCGTTGTCGAGGGCCGTCTTGAGTTCGGCGCGGCTGTGCACGGTCCAGGTGGTGCCGCCCGCTCCGCCGGTGGTGCCGGTGCCCAGGGAGCCCCAGCCGACGGGACCGCGCCCGCCTGCGGAAGCCTGGGGCGCGGCCCCGAGCAGACACGCGCCGGCGAGGAGGGCGGCGGCCGCCCCGCGCACGGGGCCGGCGGCCGCCCTACGCACGCGGGCACCAGTCGCCGAGGTAGGTGCGCTTCGTGTGCAGAGCGGCTTCCTCGGCGGTGAGTTGGGGCCGGTTCTCCGGGACGGTGACGACCGCGCCGGGACCGGAGTTGCCGTACTCCCGAAAGCGCATGGACTGCCAGGGGTACTGCTCGCGCATGTTGGTGTACGGGGTCACCGGGTCGATCCCCGGCCCGATCCGGCTGTCCCGCACCACCAGGGACGGCCAGGCGGTCGTCTCGTACGACGGCACCCAGGGCCGGGCCAGCTTGTACGCCCCGTCCTCCGCGCCGGAGGTGATCCGGGAGCGGACCGCGAGGATGCCGTACGGGTTGGCGCGGGCGGTGGAGGGTGCGAAGACCATGCCCTTGGGGGTGAAGCCGACGTCCCGCTGGAGGGTGTGGAAGTGGCACTCCTCGAAGACGGCGGTGGCCCGCCCGAAGACGAAGTCGACGTCGCCCTCGATGTGGCAGCGGCGGAAGTACTGCCGGTCGAAGGAGGTCAGCGCGGTCGTCTCGACGAAGAGGGTGTCCTGGTGGGCCAGGAGGCGGACGTTCTCGAAGTGGGTGCGGTCGCCGTAGGTGTAGGCCGCGACCGCCTGGGTGCCGGTGATCTCGGGATGGTCGGCGCGCAGCCAGTCGTTGGCGAGGGTGAGGTCGCGGACGGTGAGGCCGGGGGCCGCGGAGGTGAAGGTGGCGGAGCCCGCGGTGCCGTAGGTGCCCGAACCGTCGGGTTTCTGGGTGCCGTTGGCGTTGTCGTACACGATGACGGCGGCGCGCGGGTCGCGGACGGCACCGCGCAGGGTCAACTCCGCCGCCGACGCCGGGATGTCGACGACCTCGCGATACGTCCCCGGGTGCACGACGATCGTCCAGCCGGGGCCGGTCACCGCGTCGACGGCGGCCTGGACGGAGTCGCCGGGGCGGACGTGGAGGACGCGGCGGCCTCCGGCGGCGTAGGCCGGGGTTGCTCCCGCCACCGTGAGTCCGAGACCGGCCGCGAGAAGGGTGCGTCGGCGCATCAGCAGGTCTCCTTCCACGGCTTCCAGTCGCCGAGGTAGGCCTCGCGGGTCGCCGACTCCGCCTGCTCGCGCGTCAGTTGGGGCCGGTTCTCCGGGACGGTGATCCGGGCACCCGGACCTTCGTTGCGGTACTCGGCGAACCGCTGGTTCTGCCAGGGGAAGGCGTCCGACATGTTGGTGTAGGGCGCGACCGCGTCGATGCCGGGGCCCAGCCAGGTGTCGCGGACGGTGAGGCTCGGCCTGGCGGTGGGGTCGGAGCTGGGCACCCACGGCCGCGCCAACTTGTAGGCGGCGTCCGGGGCTTCGCTGCTGACACGGCTCCTGGTGACGAGGTAGCCGCGCGGGTTGGCCCCCGCCGTCGAGGGCGCGAACACGAAGCCGTACGGCGGCGCCGCCAGGTCGGTGCGGTTCAGGGTGCGGAAGTGGCAGTGCTCGTAGACGGCCGTGGCCCGGCCGAAGACGAAGTCGACGTCTCCCTCGGCGTAGCAGTGCGCGAAGTACTGGCGGGCGAAGGAGGTGAGGGCGATCGAGTCGGCGTAGAGGGTGTCCTGGTGGCCGAGGAAGCGGCAGTGGTGGAAGGCGGAGCGGTCGCCCTGCACCTTGATCGCGACGGCCTGGGTGCCGGTGATGTCGGGGTGGTCGGCGCGCAGCCAGTCGTTGGCGAAGGTGATCCAGCGGGCGGTGAAGCCGTCGGCCTGCACGGTCGTGGTGGCCGACCCGGTGGTGCCGTAGGTGCCGCCGCCGGGCTTGGGGGTGCCGGCCGCGTTGTCGTAGACGATCACGACGTCCCGGGGGTCCTCGGAGGCGCCGATCCAGGTGGCCTCGGTGCGGGTGGCGTCGACGGCGACGGTCTCCCGGTAGGTGCCGGGGGCGAGGACCAGGGTCCAGCCGCTGCCGGTGGCGGCGGTGACGGCGGCCTTGACGGTGGTGTGGTCGCCCCGGCCCTGCGGGTCGACGTAGAGGGTCTGCGGGGTGAGCCGGGCGGACGGCGACCCGAACCGGCCGAAGGGGCGCCGGCCGCGGGCTGCGGAGGCGGATGCTTCGGCGCCGGCGGCCTGGGCGGGGGTGGGCGTCAGCGCGAGAGCGGCTGCCGCTCCGGTGCCCGCGAGCAGGAAACCTCTTCTGGACAGGGGGAGTTGGGCGTGGTGCGAGGACATGCGGGTGCTCCTTGGGAACGCGGCTCTGGGGGTGGGGTGCCTCGCGTGGGGAGTGGAGATGGAGGTTGAGGGAGGTGGCCGGGGCGGCCGCTGGATTCCGCCCCGGCCGGTCTCGATGGGGCCGTTGCCAACCGACCCCTCAGGTACGAGGGGCCGGCCCCGGCAGACCCGTCCGGTCGAAGGGACCCGGCGTCAGCACACGCGCCCCGCGCCCGCGCCGCGGTCGACGATGGTCGGGACCTTCTTCGTGGGGTCGACCTTCGTGCGCAGGGTCGGGGTCCAGCCCGCGCCGGACTCCAGGGTCTCGGCGGGGATCTCCGCGTTGTGGACGGCGATCAGGTCGGTGAGCTTGCCGTTGACGTAGTTGTCGGCGGCGGTGAGCGGCGAGACGTTCCACCGCTTGAGCACCTTGGCCGCGCTGATCCCCGTCGGCAGCGTGAACGCGTTGTGCTCGGCGACGAGTTGGGACTCCTTGCCGATGCCGAAGCTGTAGGCGTAGTCGCTGTTCGCCACGAAGTGGTTGTTGTAGGAGTCGACCTGTCCGAAGCGCACGCGGGGTGCGCGCTCGACGAGGTCCGAGAACAGGTTGTGGTGGAAGGTGACCTTGAGCTTGCCCCGGTCCCCCACCGCCGTGGACTCGCTGTCGCTGTTGCCGATCAGGATCGTCTTGTCGTGGTCGGCGAAGACGTTCCAGGAGGCGGTGACGTAGTTCGCGCCCCGGACGATGTCCAGCTCACCGTCGTGCTGCTGGTAGAGCATGCCGAAGTAGGTGGGCGCGGCACTGTCGGGGTGGCTGCCGTCGGTGAAGGTGTTGTGGTCCAGCCAGACATGGGTGGAGCCGTAGACGACGGCGGTGTCGTACTCGGAGTTCCAGTTGCCGGTGGAGCCGTCCGTCGGGTCCCACTGCGGGAAGCAGTCGATGGGGCTCTCGAAGGTGAGGTTGCGGACGATGACGTTGTCGACGGCCTTGATCTGGAGGCTGGCCCCCTTGAACCCGGCATCGCGGCCGACCCCGATGATCGTCGTGTTGGCCGGGACGTTCGCCTTGATCGTCTGGTCCTGGTTGGCGGCCGAGGCGCGGCGCAGACCCTCGGGGCTGTCGTCGGGCTCTGCGCTCAGGTCGGTGTCCAGGCCCCAGGCCTCCGGCGAGTACTTCGCCAGGTAGGCGTCGAAGTCGTAGCCGGGAGCGGCGAGCGAGTCGCACCCTTCCGACACGGCGTCGATGGTCCCCTTCACCTTGATGATCTTCGGTGCGCTGCCGCCGGCGGCGAGGGCGGCCTTGAAGCCGGCCCAGTCGGTGACGGTGTAGACGTGGGCGGCGTCGGCGGCCGCGCCTCCGGTGGTGCCGGTGCCGTAGGAGGCCCAGCCGTCACCGGCGGCGAGGGTCTCGCGGGCCGTGTCGTGGCCCTTGGCCTGGGCGGTGGTCCCGGTGACCGCGAGGACCAGAGCGGTGCAGCCCGCTACCGCCACGGCCTTCGTCATGACCTTGGTGATGACATGCCCATGCCATGTCTGTGCGTTCATGGTGCGGCTCTCTTTCGACTGCGAAGAGGTGCGAAGAAGGAGGGGTCAGACGGTGGCCGGTGACGGCCAGGTGATCCAGGACTCCGGGATCTCGGTATCGAGCCGGCGCACGTCCCGGGGCGCCAGCACCCGCCGGTGCAGCAGCTCCCCGGCGACCAGGCGGGCCACCGCGATGGCACCGGGCGGGTTGAAGTGCGTGTTGTCCTGCTCGGTCGCGGTCCAGTTGAAGTACCGCTTGGTCTCCTCGACCCCGAGCTGCTGCCACAGCGCGATCGACAGGGCCTGGATGTCGAGCAGCGCGACGCCTTCCTCGGCGGCGAGCGCCCGTACGGCGGCCGGGTACTCCTTGTGGGTCGGCACGGCGTTGCCGCTCGCGTCGAACTTCCGCCGCTCGACCGAGGTGGCCAGCACCGGCCGCGCGCCCCGGGCCCGAGCGCCCTCGATGTACAGCCGCAGGTAGTCCTGGTACGTCGACCACGGCTCGGTGTACCGGGTCGGGTCCTCGGACTTCTCGTCGTTGTGCCCGAACTGGATGAGCAGGAGGTCACCGGGCTTGATCAGCCCGAGGATCGCATCCAGCCGTCCCTCGTCGACGAAGGACTTGGAACTCCGCCCGTTCACCGCGTGGTTGGCCACGGCCAGGTCCTGGCAGAGGAAGAAGGGAAGCGCCATGCCCCACCCGGTCTCGGGAGCGGCGTCGGAGTACTTCTGCGCGGCGGTGGAGTCGCCCGCGATGTAGAGCGTGCGTGTTCTGCGGGGAGCGGCCTGAGCGGTACCGGTCGCCGCGAAAGCGACGGGCACGGCACCGAGCGCCGCCACGGTGACTTGTCTACGAGTCAGTGACAACGTACGTGACCTTTCCTACCTAGGGGCGCGGGGAACTGCGCGACCAGCCACAAACGGCCGGCAGCTCCCCACGAGCGCAACCCGAGCTCTAGCCGTTCTGCTCCTTCCACTCCGCCTGAGCCTTGTTCAGCTGGTCGGCCATGGTGTCCAGGAAGTCCTTCGCACTCATGTCCCCGAGCAGCACCTTCTGGAAGTTCGGCTCGTTGTCCGCCTTGGAGATGGTGTTCCAGTCGGGCAGGTAGTACGGCAGCTGGACGATCGACGTGGAACCGTCGGTCAGCGCGGCGGCGGCGAGCTTCGTGGGCTCGGCCTCGGAGATCCACGAGTCCTTCGCGGCGTCGTTGTTCGACGGCACCTGTCCGGCCGCCTTGTTGAACTTCGAGTTCTCCGCGTGCGAGGTCGCGAACTCGATGAACTTCCACGCGGCGTCCTTGTTCTTCGAGCTCTTGAACACCCCGAGCCCGTCGACGGGGTTGGACACCTGGACCCGCTTGCCGTTCGCGCCGATCGGCTGCGGGATACCGCGGAACTTGTCGACCCCGAGCGCCTTCACATGGTCCTGGTAGGAGCCCAGGTTGTGGTTCAGCATGCCGATCGTGCCGGAGTCCCACTGCGCGACCATCTTGGTGAAGTCGTTGTTGAGGTCGGCCGCCGGAGTGTCCTTCTTGTACAGCGCCGCGTACTTCTCCAGCGCCGCCACGTTCTTCGGGTCGTTGAGCGTGGTCTTGTCGCCGTTCCAGAACGAGGTGATCCCGCTCTGCCCGTACGCGGCGTCCAGGGCCTGGGCGATGGATCCGGCGCCACCGCGGATGGTGTAACCGAACTCGTTCTTCTTGGCGTCGGTGAGCTTGTCGGCGGCCTCGTAGAACTTGTCCCAGGTCGTGGGCTCGTCCAGGCCGGCCTTCTTGAACAGGTCGGTCCGGTAGTACAGCACGCCGTTGTTGGCGGAGGTCGGGATCGAGTACAGGGTGCCGTCCCCGCCGCCCGCGGCCTTCAGTACGCCGACCATGTCCTCGTTGAGCTTGCCGTTGAGGGAGGACCCGGCGAGCCGGTCGTCGAGCGGCTCCAGCGCGTTCTGCGCGGAGAACCCGGCGAGCATGGCCGCGCCGACACCGCCGACGTCCGGCAGGCCGCCGCCCTGGATGGCGGTGTCGACCTTGGACTGGTACTCGGTGGAGGCGATGCCGACGTACTCGACCTTGATGTCGGGGTTGGCCTTCTGGAAGTCGGCGATGATCTCCTTCCAGATGTCGGTGCGCACACCGCCGTTGTTGTCCCAGAAGACGATCTTGCCCTTGCCGCTGCCCTCGTCGCCCTTGTCGCCGCCGGCCCCGCTGCCGTCGTCACCGCAGGCGGTGGCGGTCAGCGCCAGGACGGACCCGAGGGCGACGGCTATGGCAGCGCGCCTGCTTCTGCGGATGCTGATCTTCATTGGTCGGCTCTCTTCTTCTTCTGATTCCAGCGGAGATGTGAAGTTGTGGGGGGAGTCAGTGACGGGCCTGCGGCGCCCAGCCGTCCGTGCCCTTGAGGTAGTTCGCGACGGTGTACGTCCGTGCGTCGGCGGCGGCGAGCTGCGGCCGGTCGGCGCTCGGGGCCGCGCCGGGACCGGAGTTGCGGTACTCGGCGAACCGCGCGTCCTTCCACGAGAACCCGCTCATGTCGGTCCACGGGGCGGACTTCACGGCGGCCGGCAGCTCGGTGTCCCGGATCAACACCTGTGCCACGGCGGCGGGTTCACCACCGGGGTGCCACGGCCGTCCCAGATGGAAGGTGCCGGCCGGCGCGTCGCTCACGATCCTCGACCGGGTGATCAGGAACCCGTACGGGTTGCCCGTCCAGGTCGAAGCGGCCGTGATGTAGCCGTTGTTGGAGTCCGAGCCACGGCTCAGCGCCCGGATCACGGAGCGCTCGATCACCGTGGTCGCCCGGCCGTACACGAAGTCGACGTCGCCTTCGATGTACGAGTCGCGGACGTAGACCCGGCTGATCACGTCCAGCTTGGGGCTGTCGGTCATCAGGGTGTCCTGGTTGCCCAGGAAGGCGGTGTCCTCGAAGACGATCCGGTCACCGGTCGTCTTCATCGCGAGGGCCTGCTCGCCCTTCAGCTCGACGGCGGCCTCGTCGAAGTCGTTGCTGAAGGTGAGGTGCCGGGCGGTGACGTCGTTCGCGGCGATCCGGACCGTCGCGCTGCCCGTCGAACCGCCGTACTCGGCGGGGGTGTCGTAGACGATGACGGTGTCGGACCGGTCCTGTCCAGTCCCCTGGAGCACGATGTTCGGCTTCGTTGCCGGGATGTACACCTTGGCCCGGTAGGTGCCCGGCGCGACGGCGATCGTCACCGGCACGGCGTTCCCGTCGGGCACCGCGTCCACGGCGGCCTGTACGGTCGGGTAGTCGCCGGGGACGTGCAGGGTCACCCCGATCCGCTGCTGCGGGCCGGAGAAACGGGACACCAGGGCGGGCACGGCGGCGGCCGGGTCGAGCCGGTAGCGGTAGAAGGAGCGGGGATCAAATGCCTCGCCCCACGCGTCCGTTCGCCCGCTGGTGTTCTTCAGGACGGACCCGCGCTGCACCAACTCGGCGGTGGCATCGGCCTGGTAGGGATGCTGGACGCCGTCGTAGTAGCTGTTCTCGATGACCATCTTCGTCCGGCCGCGCGCCCAGTTCCCGTACGTCCACACCGGGTCGCCGTCGGCTACCTGCGAGGACAGGTAGTTGTTGTAGAGGTGCGCGTAGGCGAGGTTGTCCGCCGAGGGGTTGCGCTGCTTGGTGCCGCGGAACCAGTTGTGGTCGATGGTCATCTCGGTCTGGACGTTGGTGGTCCAGCCGATCCCGAACGCCTTGTTGTGGTCGGTGAACTGGTTGTAGGAGACGGTGATGTACCGGCTGTCCTTGCGGATGTCGAGCAGCCCGTCACCCATGTGCGTGAAGCGGTTGTGGTCGATCCACACGTGGTCGACGGTGTCCATCTGGATCGCGTCGAAGTCGGTGGTCTTGCCGTCCCAGTCGCCCTCGACGTAGGAGTCGCGGATCGTCAGGTTGCGGATGATCACGTTGTGCGTGCCGGGGTTGAGGTGCAGCTCGCCGTGGACGATCTCGCCGGTGTCACCGACCCCGATGATCGTCTTGTTCGAGCCGACCACGATGTCCGAGCCGAACGGTTCGACGGCGATCGACCCCGAGACCCGGATGACGTACGGCTCCTCGGCGGCCGCGTAGGCGGCCAGCGAGGCCTGGTCGGTGACGGTGACGACCTTGCCGCCGGCCCCTCCGGTGGTGCCGCCGGCGAGGGAGGCGAAGCCGTGCGGCCGGTCACCGAGACGGTCCGCGGAGGCCGGAGCCGTCAAGGGCTGCGCCCCGGAGGCCGGTGCCACAGAAGCGCGTGCCTCTCCGACCGCCCCGAGGCCCAACGCGGCCACGAGGCCGAGCACGGCGGCCGCGGCTCGGCCGCGCCCTGGTCTCTGCAAGCGCTTGCTATGAAGGTGCTGCGTCATTGCGGCTCCCAACAGGCTTACGGGTTCGGTGCGTTACAGGTGGTCGATCCTGAAGTGCGAGAAGGTTGCCGCCCCGGCGTGTCCTGATCCGACGGGCGCGAGGGCGAACAGTCCGAGCAGTGCGCCGACCCAGCGCCAGGGGGTGGCGGTGAAGACGGGTCCGGACGGGCGCGGGCCCTCGCCGAGGTCGTAGAAGAACCGGCAGCGGGCCCCGGCGCCGATCTCGATCCGCAGCCGCGCCTTTCCGGTGGGCGCGGATCGCGGATGGTCGGCGTCCCGCTCCCGCTCGGCGACTCCCTCGGCGAACCGGTGCACGAGGTGGACCGCCCCGTCGGCCCCGCGCTGGAGCCCGATCCAGCTGAAGGCGTCCCCGAGGACGGTGAGTCCGGCGCGTGCGCCCGGCTCCTCGCTGTGCAGGTGCAGGTCCACCTCGACCGCCGACGGGGTGCCGGGCAGCCGCTGGGTGAGGACGTTCGGCAGGGTGCGCAGGTCGTGCGCGTCGGCCGAGCGGACACAGGTGAGCCGCAGGCCGTCCCCCGAGTGGTGGGTGGCCCAGCCGTGCTGCGGGTTGGCGGTCCACTGCCACTGACGGCCGAAGCGTCCGCCGGGGAAGTCGTCGTCGGTGGCGGGCGCCGCGTCCGGCTGCGGCGGCAGATCGGGCTTCTCGTGTACGGCGACGGGGGCGCCCGCGTCGCCGAGCACCGGCCAGCCGTCCTCGCCCCAGCTCATCGGCTGGAGGTGCACGACCCTGCCGTAGGCGCCCTTCTGCTGGAAGTGCAGGAACCAGTCCTGGCCGGACGGGGTGCGCACCCAGCCGCCCTGGTGGGGGCCGTTGACGTCGGTGTCCCACTGTTCCAGGACGACCTTCTCCTCGTACGGGCCGAAGAACCCGCGCGAGCGGAAGGCGCCCTGCCAGCCGGTCTCCACTCCCCCGGCGGGGGCGAGGATCCAGAACCAGCCGTCGTGCTGGTAGAGCTTGGGGCCTTCGAGGGTGAACCAGCCGGGGATCCGGTCGCCGTCGACGATCAGCTTGCCCTCGTCGAGGAGTTCACGGCCGTCGGGGCTCATCCGGTGGCCGGTGAGGCGGTTCTTGACGCCGGAGCGGGACTTGGCCCAGGCGTGCACGAGGTAGGCCTCGCCGGTCTCCTCGTCCCACAGGGGGCAGGGGTCGATCAGGCCCTTGCCGGACTTCACTAGGTGCGGGCGGGTCCAAGGGCCCCTGATCCCGGGGGCGTTGATCTGGAAGATGCCCTGGTCGGGGTCGCCCCAGAAGATCCAGAACCGTTCGTCGTGGTGGCGCAGCGAAGGCGCCCAGACCCCGCAGTCGTGCCTCGGCCTGGTGAACTCCCCCGCGGGTTCCAGGCGTTCGAGGGCATGGCCGATCAGGGTCCAGTTGACGAGGTCGCGGGAGTGCAGCAGCGGCAGGCCGGGGACGCGGCCGAAGCTGGAGGCGGTGAGGTAGAAGTCGTCGCCGACGCGCACCACGTCGGGGTCGGACCAGTCGGCGTTCAGGACGGGGTTCGTGTAGGTGGCTGTCACTGGCTGACCGCCTTCCGCACCAGGGCCGCCGCCTCGAGCCTGGGCAGGCGTCCGTCGGCCACGACGGTGACGATCCGCCGTACGACGGTCTCGCCGGGCGGGACCGGCAGTCGTGCCTCGGACGCCAACGACGAGCCCACGCCCGGGTATTCACCGGCGCGCACGAACCAGGGGTCGCGTCGGGTCTGTTCGGTGGCTCCGGCGAAGACGAGCGTCCAGGTGCCGCCGGTGAGGGCGACCCAGTCGGCGCGGGTGCCGTGGACGGCGTCCTCGCCCTCGCGGTCGACGGTGAACACCTCGGGTGCCGTGGCCTCCTTGCGGGCCCGCCAGAAGAAGCCGCCGTAGGCCGCGCCGGGGCGGCCGTTGGTGGCCGGGCTGCCGATCGACAGGGGGTCCGGGGTGACGTTGGTGAGGGAGAAGGTGAAGTCCAACGCCCAGGCGGTCGGGGTCAGTTCGGTGGCCGCGACGGTACGGCGCTCGCGCAGCAGCTCGGCTCCGGAGGCGACCCAGCGCAGCTCCTCCACGAAGCCGTCCGGGTCGCGCAGCTGGAAGGAGCTGTGGCGCTGGGCGCCGTGGTTGTCGAGCTCGGTGGGGCCCTGGTCGCGGACGTAGGTGCGGCCGCCCCAGAAGTTGTGCCCCTCGACGTCGGGAACGGCGACACCGACGCCGAGGTGGTGGATGTGGTCGGCGGGGCTGAGTTCGGTGACAGCCGTGCCGGCCAGGGTGGTGACGGGGTGCAGATAGGGGCGCGGGGAGAGCCGGTCGGGCAGCTCGGGCCGGGTGACGTAACGGCCGACGGGGCGGCCCGCGACACGCAGGACCGGGGAATCGGGGGTCGTCATGTGCTCACCTCGTTCGCTTCGTGTGGCCGGGCCCAGTCGGCGCCCAGCTCGGAGTACAGGGCGAGGCTGTCGGCGGCGGCCGCCACGAGCCCGTCGATGCCGGGGACGACCCGGCGCCCCTCGTCGGGCAGCAGGTGCCAGGCGGAGGCCGGCAGCGGGGCGGGGTCGGGGGCCAGCCGGATCGCCTCGACGACCTTCATGAAGGCGCCCGTCGCCTCCGGGACGACCAGCAGCTCGTCGCCGTCGGTGACGTGGTCGACCAGGTTCTCCAGCAGGTCGGTGCGGCCGTACTCGTACTCCTCGGGGCCGTGTCCGGCCCGCTGGAGCAGCACGCGGTCCTGCTTGTACCAGTAGGTGATCCGGCCGCTGTCGCCGTGCACGACGACGTACGGCTCGTCGGGGTCCTCGGCGCACAGGGTCGCGGCGACGGTGACCTTGAGGCCGTTCGCGGTGGTGACGCGGACGCAGGAGGTGTCGTCGGACTCGATGTCGTTGGCGCGCTGGAGCTCGGTCTCGATGCGGGTGACGTCCTCGGCGCGGGTGGTGCCGCCCAGGGCGAGCGCGGTGGCGACGGCGTGCGCGAGGGGGTTGGTCAGCACGCCGTCGATCACGTCGACGCCGTTCATCCGTCGCTTGCCCGCCCAGGGCGCACGCCGGTAGTACGACTCGGCGCGGGCCCAGGCACCGGCCCCTCCGATGCCGGTGACCTCGCCGATCGCGCCCTCCTCGACGAGCTCGCGGATCGCGGGCACGGCGTGCGAGCCGAGCGACTGGAAGCCGATCTGGCAGGCGACCCCGGCCGCGGCGACCCCGTCGGCCATGCGGCGGAACTCGGCGTACGAGGGGGCGGGCGGCTTCTCCAGCAGGATGTGCACCTTGCGGCGCGCCGCTTCGAGCGCCAGGTCGGTGTGGGTCGGGATCGGGGTGCAGATCACGGCGATCCGGGCGCCGGTGGAGTCGAGGAGCGCGCCGAAGTCGGCGGACTGCTCGGGCGTGCCCAGCCCGTCGGGGATCTCCTCGCCGGTCAGCGGGGTCAGCTCGCAGATCCCCGCCAGTCGTACGATCCCCTTGTCCTGCAGCCGGCGGATGTTCTCCAGGTGCCAGCGGCCGTGGCCGCGCGCGCCCGCGAGGACGATGTCGACGGTGCCCGTGGTGTCTTCGGTGTTCATGGTGCCGTCCGTGTTCATGGCATCCTCCCTGCGCCCGCGCCGCGCGCCACCTGTCGGTCGGCCGCTGCGGCGCTGTCGATCTTTGTGTGCAGGGTAGGCGTCCAGCCGACGTCCGCCGTGAGATCACGCTCGCTGCCGGAGTTGTAGGCGTTGTGGATGGCGAGCAGGTCCACCGGATAGCCGTTGAAGAGGGTGCCGGTCTGGTGCAGGGCGCTGCCGTTCCAGCTCTTGACCAGGTCGGCGGCCTCGATGTGGCCGGGGGTGTGGAAGGCGTTGTTCTCGGCGAAGATCGCGGACTCGGTGGAGACGCCGAGGGAGTAGCGGTAGTCGTCGCCTTCCGCGAGGTACCGGTTGTTGTAGACGTGCACCTGTCCGAAGCGGACGCGGGGGGCGCGCTGTACGACGGACTCGAACTCGTTGTGGTGCAGGGTGACCCGGAGTCTGCCGCGGTCGCCGGTGGCGGAGTCGCTGTTGCCGATGAGCATCGCCTTGTCGTGGCCGGCGAAGCGGCTCCAGGAGACGGTGACCAGGTCGGAGCCGCTGGTGATGTCGAGCAGTCCGTCGTGGCGGAGGTAGTTGCGGGCGAAGTAGGTGGGCTCGTCCGCGTCCGGGTGGCCCTTGTCGCTGAGGGTGACGTGGTCGACCCAGACATGGGTGGAGCCGGTCAGCCAGATGTTGTCGTACGCCGTCTTCCAGTCGCCGAGGCCGCCGGTGTTGGGCTGCCAGACGGGGAAGCAGTCGTAGGCGTCACGGGAGTCGAGGTTGCGGATGATGACGTTGGTCGCGTTCCTGACCTGGAGGCTCGCGCCCTTCAGTACGGCGCCCTTGAGCCCGACGATCGTGGTGTTGGACCCGACGACCAGCTCGACCCGCTCGGCCTGCTTCCTGGCCGAGGCCTGCCGGGCCTCCTCCTGCGGGCCACTGGGCTTGGCGGAGCCCCAGGTGCGCGGGTCGTAGGCGGCGAGGTACCTCTTGATCGAGTACCCGCCGGTGGCGTAGTCCTCGCAGTCCAGGTGATCACCGTCGTCGTCGGTGTTGGCGTCGACGGTCCCGGCGATCCTGATGATCTTGGGGGTGGCACTGCCGCCGTCGAGAGCGCGGACCAGCCCGGCGCGGTCGGTGACGGTGTACACATGCGCCGCGTCCGCTGCCGCGCCTCCCGTGGTCCCCGCCCCCTCGGCGGCCCAACCGTCGTTCGCAGGCAGGGTGTCCCGGCTGATGTCCCGACCGTCGGCATGAGCGGGCAGACAGAACAGACCCAGCATGCCTGCGGCGAGGACGACGTGACGGAGTCTCATACGTACACCCCCGCGCCGGATTCGGAGGGCCATTGCTGCCCGACGCTCGCGCCGAGCGCGGAGACCGACCGTTTCCGAGCGCCCTCGCCCCGCCCCAGCAGGGCGCGGCCCACGGCCCGGCCCTCGGCGCGGACGACGACGCCCACCAGGCCCAGCACCACGCCCCCCACCGCGATCCGACGGAGTCTCATCCCTTCACCGCCCCCGCACTGAAGCCCGTGATCAGCCACTTCTGGATGAAGGCGAACACGATCACCACGGGAACCGCCGCGATGATGCCACCGGCCGCCAGCGCGCCGAGGTCGACGCTGTCCGCGCTCATCAGGGTGTTGAGGCCGACCGGGATCGTCTGCTTGTCCTGGTTGTTGAGGAACATCAGGGCGAACAGGAAGTGGTTCCAGGAGTGCACGAAGGCGAAGGAGCCCACCGCGATCAACCCCGGGCGCAGCAGCGGGAGTACGACGATCCTGAACGCCGTCATCCGGTTGCAGCCGTCGACCCAGGCCGCCTCCTCCAGGGAGTACGGCACGTTCTTGATGAAGTTGCTGATCAGGATCATCGACAGCGGCAGTTGGAACACCGTCTCGGCGATGATGACACTGCCCAGCGAGTTGATCATCTTCAGCTCGGCGAAGATCTCGAACAGCGGCACCAGGAGCAGCGCGCCCGGCACGAACTGCGAGCACAGCAGGGCCAGCATGAACGCGTTCTTGATCTTGAAGTCGAACCGGGCGAGGGCATAGCCCCCGGCCAGGGCGACCAGCGTCGTCATCACCAGGGTCGCGAGACCGACGTACACACTGTTCTCGAAGTACGTGCCGAAGGACCGCTGGGTCCACACCTTCTCGAAGTGGTCGAAGGTGATCGGCCAGGGCACCAGCGAGGTGGAGCCGGCCGGGCGCAGCGCGAACAGCAGGATCCAGTAGAACGGGATCAGGGTGAAGACGAGGTAGATCGACAGCGGTGTGTAGATCTGCCAGCGGGGTGCCTCGTCCCAGGCGCGGCGGTGCTTGACCGGACGGGTCGCCTCGGGGGTCTCCGGCACGGGCGCGGGCGCGACCTTCGTGGCCTCCTTGGTGATCACTTGGAACCGCCTCCGAACTTGCTCAGCCGCAGATAGACCATCGAGCAGAAGAGCAGGATCACGAACGCGACCGTGGTCAGGGCGGACGCGTAGCCGAAGTTGTGGGCGTCGACGCTGGTGTTGGCGATGTAGAGGGGCAGGGTCGTGGTCTCGCCCGCGGGCCCGCCGCCGGTCAGCGTGTAGAGCAGGTCGACGTTGTTGAACTCCCACACCGCGCGCAGCAGCGTGGACAGGATGATCGCGTCCTTGAGGTGCGGCAGCGTGATGTGCCAGAACTGCTTGATCTTGCTGGCCCCGTCGACCTCGGCGGCCTCGTACAGGTCCTTCGAGACGGACTGGAGGTCGGCGAGGATGAGGATCGCGAAGAAGGGCACCCCGCGCCACAGGTCGGCGACCACCGCCGCCGAGAACACGGTGGAGGTGTCCGACAGCCAGCTGGTGCCGTACGAGCCGATGCCCATGTCGGCGAGGTAACGGGTGATGCCGGTCTGGGAGTTGTAGAGCAGCACCCAGATCGCGGAGGTCAGTACGCCGGACACGGCCCACGGGGAGAAGACGAGCGCGCGCCCCAACCCCCGGCCCACGAAGGTCTGGTTGACGATCAGCGCGAGCGCCAGACCGAACAGCAGCTGGAGCCCGACCTCGACGACGACCCACTTGGCGCTGAAGATCAGCGTGTCCCAGAACTGCGGGTCCTCGGTGAAGATGTGGACGAAGTTGTCGAAGCCCGCGTACCCGTTCCGCCACGGCTTGGTGGGGTTGTAGTTCTGGAGGCTGTAGTAGAAGACGCTGATGACCGGGTAGGCGATGAAGCCCAGCATCAGCAGGGCGGCCGGCGCGATCAGCAGGTACGGCAGCCTGCGCGGCGTGGCGGAGGCACGGCGTCGCCGGGGTGGCGCGGGCGGTTTCGCCACGGCTGCGGCTTGGGCCATGACAGGGTCTCCGTTCTCGGTACGGCTTGCTTTCGTGGTGCGGTAAGCGCTTTCTCGCTGTGCGTGGGGTGCCACTTGCTGTTTGCGTGGCGGGTGCGGGTGCGTTGTGGCTGGTCGCGCAGTTCCCCGCGCCCCTGGGCAAGACTCGTCAACCGGCGTAGGGGTCTGGGACCTTGCCTTGCCTGGCCAGGAACTCGAAGTCGCAGCCCGTGTTCGCCTGGGTGATCTGGTCGTTGTAGAGGGCGCCGTAGCCTCGTTCGTAGCGGGTGGGCGGAGGCGTCCAGTCCTTACGGCGGTTCTCCAACTCCTCGTCGTCCACGTTGAGTTGGAGGGTGCGGGCCGCCACGTCCAGGGTGATCGTGTCGCCGGTGCGGACCAGGGACAGCGGGCCTCCGACGTACGACTCCGGGGCCACATGGAGCACACACGTGCCGTAGCTCGTGCCGCTCATGCGGGCGTCGGAGATGCGGACCATGTCGCGCACGCCCTGCTTGAGCAGGTGGTCGGGGATCGGGAGCATGCCGTACTCGGGCATGCCGGGGCCGCCCTTGGGGCCGGCGTTGCGCAGCACCAGGACACTGTCCGCGGTGATGCCCGACTCCGGGTCGTTGATGGTGCGTTGCATGGACTTGTAGTCGTCGAAGACGACCGCGGTGCCGGTGTGCTTGAGCAGGTGCGGCTCGGCGGAGATGTGCTTGATGACGGCGCCGTCCGGGCAGAGGTTGCCGCGCAGGACGGCGACCCCGCCCTCGCTCGCGACCGGGTTGTCCCGGGGGCGGATGACGTCGTCGTTGTGCACCTCGACGCCCTCGATCTGCTCGCCCAGGGTGCCGTTGACGGTCGGCCGGTCCAGGTGGAGCAGGTCGCTGATCCTGGAGAGGAAGGCGGGCAGGCCGCCGGCGAAGTAGAAGTCCTCCATGAGGTACGTCTGTCCGCCGGGTCGTACGTTCGCCAGGACCGGGACCGTGCGGGCGATGCGGTCGAAGTCGTCCAGCGTGAGCTCGATGCCCGCCCGGCCGGCCATGGCGATCAGGTGGATGACCGCGTTGGTGGAGCCGCCGAGCCCGAGGACCGTGGTGACGGCGTCCTCGAAGGCGTCCCGGGTGAGGATCTCGGACGGCTTGAGCCCGGTCCAGGCGAGCTCCACGGCCCGCCGCCCGGAGGCGGCCGCCATCCGCTCGTGCGCGGAGTCGACGGCCGGGATCGAGGACGCACCCGGCAGGGTCATGCCAAGGGATTCGGCGGCCGCGGTCATGGTGGACGCGGTGCCCATGGTCATGCAGTGCCCCGGGGAACGCGCCAACCCGCCCTGCAACTCCCGCAGTTCGCAGTCGGTCAGGTTGCCCGCGCGGTGCTCGTCCCAGTACTTCCACATGTCGGTGCCGGACCCGAGGGTCTCCCCGCGCCAGTGCCCCGGCAGCATCGGCCCCGCGGGCACGAAGATCGAGGCCACGTCCGCCGAGGTCGCACCCATGAGCAGCGCCGGCGTCGACTTGTCGCAGCCGCCGAGGAGTACCGCCGCGTCGATCGGGTACGACCGCAGCAGCTCCTCGGTCTCCATGGCGAGGAGGTTGCGGTAGAGCATCGGGGTGGGCTTCTGGTAGGTCTCCGAGAGGGTGGCGACCGGGAACTCCAGGGGGAAGCCGCCCGCCTGCCACACCCCCCGCTTGACCGCCTCGGCGCGCTCGCGCAGATGGACGTGGCAGGGGTTGATGTCGGACCAGGTGTTGAGGACGGCGATCACCGGGCGGCCCCGGTACTCCTCGGCCTCGTAACCGAGCTGCCGCATCCGGGCGTTGTGCGACCAGGTGCGCAACTGGCCCTCGGTGCCGTACCACTGGTGGCTGCGCAGGTCCTCCGGGCTCATGCGCTCCCTGGTCATATCGACCACCCCGCGGCTATCCCGGCGACCTCGGCACGCTCGGACTCGGGCAACACCCGGCTCGGCGGCCGCACATCACGGCGGCACAGGCCCAGGGAGGCGAGGGCCTCCTTGACGACGGTGACGTTGTCGGCGGATCCGTTCGCGGCGCGGAGCTCCTCGAAGCGGCGGATCTGCTCCCAGACCTTCATCGCGGCCGGGTAGTCCCCGGATCGAAGCGCTTCGATCATGTTCAGCGAGACGGCCGGGGCGACGTTCACCAGTCCCGAGGTGAAGCCGGTGGCGCCCGCCGAGAAGTACGAGGGGGCGTAGGGCTCGGCGAGTCCGGCGACCCACACGAAGCGTTCCAGTCCCGCGTCCCGGGCGAAGGCGGCGAACTTGGCCGCGTCCGGGACGGCGTACTTCACTCCGATGACGTTGGGGCAGGCGTCGGCGAGTTCGGCGAGGCGCTCCCCGCTGAGCTGGGCGTTGCGGATGTAGGGCACCACTCCCAGCTCCGGGACGGCCTCGGCGATCGCGCGGTGGTAGTCGACCCAGCCGCTCTGCGAGACGTACGGGTGGACCGGCTGGTGGACCATGACCATGCCCGCGCCGAGCTCCCGGGCGTGCCGGGCGGAGGCGACCGCGGTGGGCACGTCGTGCCCGACGCCGACCAGGATGTCGGCCCGGTCACCGGCCTCGTCGACGGTCAGCTCCGTGACCAGGCGGCGCTCCTCGGGCGCGAGGGCGTAGAACTCGCCGGTGTTGCCGTTGGGGGTGAGGGTGGTGACGCCTCCGTCGAGCAGCCGGCGCAGCAGGGCCCGGTGGGTGTCCTGGTCGACGGTGCCGTCCTCGGCGAACGGGGTCACCGGGATCGCCACCACGTCGGCCAGGGCCGCCCGCTGGGGCTCAAAAGTCTCGCTGCTCATTCCTGGCCTTCCTGGTCCAGCACTCCGGGGAACGCTCGTTCGACGAAGGACGCGATGTGGGCGTGCAGGGCGCGGCCCGCACCGTCCGCGTCGCCCGCCAGGGCGAGCCGCAGGATCTCCCGGTGCTCGCCGGCCTCCCGCTCCCAGGACGGCGAGGCCGCCCAGGCGACGGCGGAGACCAGGGCGGCCTGGTCGCGGACCTCGTCGAGCATCCGGCCGAGCAGCGGATTGCCGCAGGGCAGGTAGAGAGCGCGGTGGAACTCCCGGTTGGCGAGGGAGCGTTCGGCGGTGTCGGTGGCGTCGTCGGCCCGGGTGAGGGCGTCCCGCGCGGCCTCCAGGGACGCCCCGCGCCGTACGGACCGCTTGAGCGCCTCGGGTTCGAGGAGCAGGCGGACGTCGTAGACCTCGCGCGCCATGTCCGCGTCCACCATGCGCACCGTGACGCCCTTGTACTGGCTCATCACGACGAGCCCGGTCCCGGCCAGGGTCTTGAGCGCCTCGCGCACCGGGGTCTTGGACACCCCGAACTGTGCGGCGAGTTCGGTCTCCACCAGGGCCTGACCAGGCGTCAGGCGCCCGGTGAGGATGCGGCGTTTGATCTCCTCCAGCACGTACTGCGTGCGGGAGGGGATCGGCGTGGGCACAGAGGTCATGCGCGCCTCTCGGATCTCGCGTATCGGATCGTGTGTATCTGATCTCGCGTATCGCGTCTCATATATGACGTACGAAGTACGACGCGTTGAAGGTAGGAGGGCGGTGATGTTTCGTCAATGCTTCCGGCAAAGGAAGTTGAAGTTGCGGTGAAGACGCGTCAGACGAGGCGGGTGGCGCCCTCGAAGGCGGTGGAGGTGCGTCCGGCGAAGGCGACGGCAGCCCTGGCGGTGGCCAAGTCCCTGGTGAGGGTGGGTCCTACATGGGTGACGATCAGCTCGCGGACCCCTGCCTTGCGGGCGATGTCGCCGGCGTCCTCCGGGGTCAGGTGGACCTGTTCGCCTTCGCGATGCCGGTCGATGTCGGCCTCGCACAGGAACACGTCCGATTCCGCGGCGAGTTCGACGAGGGCGGCGCAGGGCCCGCTGTCCCCCGAGTACGCGAGGACCCGTCCGGCGCACTCGGCGCGCAGCCCGTACGCCTCGGCGTCGTGGACGACGGCCCGGGAGACGAGCCTCAGGTTCCAGTGCCGGACCTCGTGGCCGTCGTACAGGGGCTGGAAGTCGAGGACACCGCTGAGGAACCGGGTGTCGGCCCGCCCGAAGAACCCGGCGAGCCGGTGGGCGGCGCCGGGTGGGGCGTAGACCGGGATCGGGGCGGGCGGGGTGAGGCCGCCGTACGCGAAGGCGTAGACGGCGGCGAGGAGATCGGCGGTGTGGTCGGCGTGCAGATGGGAGATCCAGATCGCCGTGAGCCGGGAGGGGTTCGTGTGCCGCTGCAACTCCGCGAAGGTGCCGGGCCCGGCGTCCACCCATATCTCGGCGCCCCCGCCGCGCAGCAGATAGCCGGAGCAGGGGCGGCCGGGTGCCGGATGCGGGGAGGCGGTACCGAGGACGGTGAGGCTGAGGGGCGGCATGGTGGGGAGCGTACGGCCCGGACCCGCCGCCCGCCGCCGCTTTCCGCCCGACTACGGCACGGTGGTACCGGCGTCTACGGCGTCGAGGCCCGCGCTCGCGTCCAGGGCGCGGTATGCCGGTCGGGGCGGCCGCCCCGGTTCCGCCCTCCGAAGCACCGGCAGGGCGGCTGGTCCGCGGCGGTGCCATCAGCGTCCACCTCGGGTTTCGCCCTCCGAAGCGCCGGCAGGGCGCCGGTCCGCTGCGGCGCCGTCAAGGCGCGTCCGCCCACGGCCCGCCCACCGACGTGCCGTCAGCGCGTCCAGCCAGGGTCCCGTCCGCTCAGGCCGATCGTCCTGTCCAGGAGGGGTGCGTCGTCGGGTACCGGGACGATCGGGCCGAAGATGGCGTCCCGGCTCGGGTCCTCGGCGGAGGCCCGCAGGAAGTCGTACGACGCCTGGAGCGCGGCCGGGTCCGGGTCGTACGGGCGGCCGGTGGCCACGGCCAAGTCCCAGCCGTGGACGAGGAGTTCGTCGACCGCGACGGCGGCGGCGATCTCGCCGGGCAGGTCCACGCCGCCCGCGCGGGTCATCCCGGTCCAGGCGGCCGGGTCCCGCCAGGCCTCGGCGAGTTCGTCGAGGACCTTGGGGAGCTCCTCGCGCCAGCCGGGGCCGATGTCCGGGACGGAGGCGGTCGGCGGGGTGTCGGTGGTGGCGCCCAGGTCCTTGCGGCCGGCGTCGCGGAAGGCGGCGGAGAGGCCGAGCAGATGGCCGAGCATGTGGCGCACCGCGTACGCCGGACACGGTGTGGCGTTCCCCAGCTGCTCGTCGGTGACGCCCTCGGCCAGCAGGGCGATGACGCGGGTCTGCGGTCCGAGGTCCAGGGGCGGGACGGTCATGCGGTACTCCTCAGGGTTCGCGATGTCGTGAAGGGTGGACCGACCCCACTCCGAAAACTCATCGCTCACAGATCTAGGGCACCTGCCCCATCCCGCCCCCGGGGCCTTAGACCCACGCTTTCCCCCCATGACGACGACATGGGCCGTGCTCCGGGACCGCAACGCCAGGCTGTATCTCGCCGGAGTCCTCGTCTCCGGCTTCGGCACCTCGGCCCTGTGGCTGGCCGCCGGGGTCTGGGTCAAGGACCTCACCGGCTCGGACGGCCTGGCCGCGCTGTCCATGCTCGCGATGTGGGCACCGACCCTCGCGGGCCCGCTGCTCGGCGCCCTCGCGGACCGGATTCGCCGCAAGCCTCTCCTGATCGGTGCCAACCTGCTGCTCGCGGCCGTCCTGCCGGTGCTCCTCACCGACCGGGTCGCGATCATCCTGACGGTCCTGTTCCTCTACGGCGCCGTCGGCGTGGTCCATGACGCGGCGGAGTCGGCCCTGGTCGCCGGGGCCGTCGGTCCGTCCCTGCTCGGCGACTTCAACGGCCTGCGGACGGCGATCACGGAGGGCATGAAGGTCATCGCCCCGCTGGCGGGCGCGGGCTTGTACGCGCTCCACGGCGGCCCGGGCGTGGCACTCCTGGACGCCCTCACGTTCGTGCTGGCGGCGGGCCTGTACGCGGGACTCCGCGTCCGGGGGACGGGACCCGTCCGGGAGCGGGGACCCGAATCGTCCAGTCGGGAGCAAGGCCCCCAACCGTCCGGCCCGGAGAAAGAACCCGCCCCCTCCCACCGCGCCCCTTTCACAGAAGGCGCCCGCCACATATGGGCCCACCCCACACTTCGCCCCCTGGTCCTGGCCGGCGGCACCACCATGTTCTGCGCCGGGCTCAACGGCGCCCTGCTCTACGCCGTGATCGACGCCCTCGGCCGCTCCCCCGCGTACGCCGGTGCGCTGTACGCCGTCCAGGGCGCCGGATCCGTGGCCGTGGGGCTGTTCTCCGGGCCCGCGCTGCGGCGTCTGGGCGGGCGCAGGTTCGCCGGGTACGGCATCGCCCTCACCGCCGTGGCCGCCGGGCTGCGGGCACTCCCCTCCGAGCCGCTCGCCCTCGTGTGCAGCGCGGCGATCGGGGCGGGCCTGCCCTGCGTGCTGATCGCCGCGCTCACCGCCGTACAGCGCGAGACGCCGGACGCGCTGCTGGGCCGTACCGTCGCCACGGCCAACACCCTGGTGTTCGCGCCGAACGTGCTCGGCCTCGCGGTGGGCGCGGCCCTGGTCGAACTGGTCGACCAGCGGCCGCTGTCCGCCGTCCTGGGCGTGCTGTGGCTGGCCACGGCCGTGCCGCTGTTTCAGAGGCAGGCCAGCGCCGAGCGGATCGCCTCCAGGTCGCCGTCCGACGCCAACCCGGCGTGATACAGCCGGACTTCGGTCGCGCCGAGCTCGCTCGCCCGCGCCACGTCCGCCGCGAGGGTGCCCGGGCTGCCGCCCATCTCCGCGACGACGGGGAAGTTGGCGGCGATCACGGCGTCCTTCCGGGTCTCGGCGAACGGTGTGAGCAGGCCCGGCCCGCCCGCGCAGGGCACGACCACACCGTCCGCCACGGAGAGGATGTGCTGGGGGTCTACTCCCGGGTTGGCGCCCACGTGGTAGGTCACCGGGTCGGCGTGCAGCAGGATCTGGAAGCCCTCGGGAGCGGCCGCGCGAACCGCCCGGACCGCCGTCTCCTGGAGCGTGCGCGCGGTCTCGTCACGCCACGCGCGCGTGGCCGCCGCGAGCCGGTCGCCGAGGAGCTTCTCCACCCCGGCCCAGCCCTCGTCGTCCGGCGCCCCCTGCCACAGCGGTTCCAGGGCCGTGCGCACGGTCGCCGCCAACTCGTCGGGATCGGCGCCCTGTTCGCCGTACCCCTCGCGGCAGCTCGGGCAGAAGCAGAGCGCCATGAGGTACATGCCGGCGTCGCCGAGCGGGACCCCGCCGGTCTTGTCGTGGGCGTGCAGGTGCTGGAGGCCGTACCAGCCGAGGGACTCCAGTTCGGTGCCGGCCGCGCCGGGGCGGACGGCCGCCTCCACGGCGAGGTCGACGAGGTACGCGCGCGTGGCGGGCTGGGCGATGCAGGGGGCCCACGGGTAGCGGTCGCCGTAGGCGTTGACGACGGAGGTGCTCGGATGCTCGGCGCCCATCCGGGAGTTGTGCGCGAGGACGACCCAGGTGTGCACATCCAGACCGGCCCCGGCGAGCTCGGCGCGGGCCTCTTCGAAGGCGTCGCCCGGCGCCCAGTCACCGGCCGCGTAAGGGCGCAGCTCGCGCCCTTCCCAGCGCGCGTCCGTCGGGTACAGCACCGCCGCGTGCTCGGCGGTCACGATGCGGTGGCGGGGGTGCCGGGGGGTCAGCGCGCGCGTGGAGTGGTACGCGGCGGCGAGGGTCGCCTGTCGCACGCCGAGCCCGGCGATGCGGGCCGCGGCCTCCGGGTCCCCGTTGACGTCCCAGGGGTAGACGAACGTCGACGCCTTCACTGTGCCTCCTCCAGGAGCGCGTACCCGCGCTCGATGATCTCCGCGAGCTGCTTCACATGATCCTCGCCCGGCTCGTGCAGCGGCGGGCGCACCTCCCCCACGTCGAGGCCGCGCATCCGGACGCCGGCCTTCACGAGGGAGACGGCGTACCCGCGGCCACGCGCGCGCAGTTCGACGAAGGGACGGTAGAAGCCGTCGAGCAGGCGGTCGGCCGTGGCCCGGTCGCCGTCGACGAGGGCGCGGTGGAAGGCGAGGGCGATCTCGGGGGCGAAGCAGAAGACGGCCGAGGAGTACAGGGGGACGCCGATGGCCTGGTAGGCGAGCTGGGTCTGCTCTGCGGTCGGCAGGCCGTTGAAGTAGAGGAAGTCGCCGGGGACCTCGGTGCGCACCGCGCTGACGGTCCGCTGCATCAGGTCGAGGTCGCCGAGGCCGTCCTTGAGGCCGATGATCCGCTCGGTGCGGGCCAGCTCGACGACGGTCTCGGGGGTGAACACGGCGTTGTCGCGCTGGTAGACGATCACCGGGAGCTCGGTCGCGGCGGCCACCTCCCGGTAGTGCCGCAGCAGCCCCTCCTGCCCGGCGACCACCAGGTAGGGCGGCAGGGCGAGCAGCCCGTCGGCCCCGGCCTCCGCGGCCAGCCGCGCGTACCGGACGGCGAGCGCGGTGCCGTATCCGGCGCCCGCGACCACCGGTACCCGCCCCGCCGTCTCCGCCACGGCCGCCCGGACGCAGTCCTGGAACTCCTCGGGCGTGAGCGCGTGGAACTCCCCGGTGCCACAGCACGCGAACACGGCCGCGGCGCCCGCGTCCACGCCTTGGCGTATGTGGGCGCGATACACATCGAGGTCGACGAATCCGTCCGGGCCGTAGGCGGTGACGGGGAAGAACAGCGGCCCGCTGGGGATGCCGAGTCGATGGGCGAGGGCGGCGGACGACGTCACAGGCTCTCCCTAGAATGGCATGCAGAATACTGATCAGAGTTTATATTTATGAACGCACCGCGCGCTACCCTTGACGGCGTCAAGACACGATCTCTAGCTTGTCCACGAATGTGAATACCGTGCACACATAAGGCCACCCAAGGAGACCCGAGGATGCCCGCTCCCCGCACCGTCCTGCTCACCGGCGCCGCCGGCGGCCTGGGAACCCTGATGCGGGACCTCCTGCCCGCGTACGGCTACGAGCTGCGCCTGCTCGATCTGCGCCCGATCGAGGGCGAGCCGGACGCGGTCGTCGCGGACCTCGCCGACAAGGACGCGGTACGCGAGGCCGTGCGCGGTGTCGACGCGATCATCCACCTCGCGGGCATCTCCTTGGAAGCCCCCTTCGAGAAGATCCTCAAGGCGAACATCGAGGGCACCTACAACCTGTACGAGGCGGCACACGCCGAAGGGGTCTCCCGGATCGTCTTCGCCTCCTCCAACCACGCGGTCGGCTACACCCCGCGCCCCCAGGGCCAGGACCCGCTGATCCCGATCGACACCCCGCGCCGCCCCGACACCTTCTACGGCCTGTCCAAGGCGTTCGGCGAGGACCTCGCGCAGTTCTACTGGGACAAGCACGGCCTGGAGACCGTCTCCGTCCGCATCGGCTCCTGCTTCCCCGAGCCGACCAGCGTGCGCATGCTCTCCCTGTGGATGAGCCCCGCCGACGGCGCCCGCCTCTTCCACGCGGCCCTGACCGCCGAGGACGTCGGCCACACCGTGGTCTACGGCTCCTCGGCCAACACCCGCCTGTGGTGGGACCTCACCACCGCCCGCGCCCTTGGCTACGACCCCCAGGACGACTCCGAGCCCTACGCCGAGAAGCTCATCGCCGACCAGGGCGAACTCCAGGACGGCAATGAGGCCCACGCCTACCTGGGCGGCCAGTTCGTGACGGACCCACCGATCTGGCCGTACTGATTCCGGCCACAAGCACGGGCGGGCACCGAACGGGCCCGCCCGCAGGCGTATCCGGGCATGGCGGCGGGCCGTTGGTTGTAGCGCGACAGCGCACAACCAGGGGCGCGGGGAACTGCGCGACCAGCCACAACGAGCCCGCGGCCGCCGTACGACCGCACCACCCGAGCTCGTGGGCCCGGCTCGCCCGAACGGGCACACACGGACAGGATCGCTCCCGCAACAGACCTGGTCGCGACACCCCACCCGCTGTACAACTTCCTCCAGACGGCCCGAACGGGCACCGCACGACAGGAAGGCGGGTGACCGAATGACCAGTACCGCGGAAGAACGCCAGCGGCACATCGTCCGCACCGCCCGCACCACCGGCGCCGTCGACGTCAACACCCTCGCCACCGAACTCGGCGTCGCCAAGGAAACGGTACGAAGAGACCTCCGCGCGCTGGAGGAACACGGCCTGGTCCGCCGTACGCACGGCGGCGCCTACCCCGTGGAGAGCGCCGGTTTCGAGACGACGCTCGCCTTCCGCGCCACCAGCCACGTCCCCGAGAAGCGCCGGGTCGCGGCCGCCGCGGCCGAGTTGCTCGGGGACGCCGAGACGGTCTTCGTCGACGAGGGCTTCACCCCGCAGCTCATCGCCGAGGCCCTGCCCAGGGACCGACCGCTGACCGTGGTCACCGCGTCCCTGCCGGTCGCCGGCGCCCTCGCCGAGGCCGAGAACACCTCCGTCCTGCTGCTCGGCGGCCGGGTCCGGCCCGGCACCCTCGCCACCGTCGACCACTGGACGACCAAGATGCTGGCCGGCTTCGTCCTCGACCTCGCCTACATCGGCGCCAACGGCATCTCCCGCGAACACGGCCTCACCACCCCCGACCCGGCCGTCAGTGAGGTCAAGGCGCAGGCGATCCGGGCCGCGCGCCGCACGGTGTTCGCGGGCGTGCACACCAAGTTCGGCGCGGTCAGCTTCTGCCGGTTCGCGGAGATCGGCGCACTGGAGGCGATCGTGACCAGCACGCTGCTGCCCTCGGCGGAGGCCCACCGGTACTCCCTGCTGGGCCCGCAGGTCATCAGGGTCTGACTTTCAAACTGACTGCTTCATGGGGCCACTCACGCCAAGTGGTGCCCCTTATATCCCTCTATGTCCAGGAGCGATCCATGCGAACCCAGAGCCGACGACGGCCACCGCGAGCCACGCTCGCCCTGGCCGCCGCAGGGACGCTGCTCGCCCCGCTGCTCTCCGGCTGCTGGGTCGGAGCGGGCGGGACGGGGTCGGGCGGCAACTCCGTCAACGTCCTGATGGTCAACAACTCCCAGATGACGGAACTCCAGAAGCTCGCCCCGCGCTTCACCGAGGAGACCGGCATCAAGGTCAACTTCACCGTCCTGCCCGAGAACGACGTCCGCGACAAGATCAGCCAGGACTTCGCCAACCAGGCCGGCCAGTACGACGTGGCGACCCTGTCCAACTACGAGATCCCCATCTACGCCCGCAACGGCTGGCTGCACGAGATGGACTCGTACGTCGCAAAGGACCCGTCGTACGACGAACAGGACGTCCTGAAGCCGATGCGCCAGTCGCTGACCGGCGACGACGGCAAGCTCTACGGCCAGCCCTTCTACGGCGAGTCGTCCTTCCTGATGTACCGCAAGGACGTCTTCGCGAAGGAGGGCCTGACCATGCCGGCCCATCCCACCTGGACCCAGGTCGCCGACCTGGCCGCCAAGGTGGACGGGGCCGAGTCCGGCATGAAGGGCATCTGTCTGCGCGGACTGCCCGGCTGGGGCGAGGTCATGGCCCCACTCACCACGGTCGTGAACACCTTCGGCGGCACCTGGTTCGACAAGAGCTGGAAGGCACAACTGGACTCCCCCGCCTTCGAGAAGGCGACGAAGTTCTACGTCGACCTGGTACGCGAGCACGGCGAGTCCGGCGCCGCCCAGTCCGGCTTCGCCGAGTGCCTCAACAACATGACCCAGGGCAAGGTCGCCATGTGGTACGACGCCACCAGCGCCGCCGGTCTGCTGGAGGCGGCCGACTCCCCGGTCAGGGGCAAGCTCGGCTACGCCCCCGCCCCCGTCGAGCAGACCGAGTCCTCCGGCTGGCTCTACACCTGGGCCTGGGGCATCCAGAACGCCTCCCGCAACCCCGACAACGCCTGGAAGTTCGTCTCCTGGGCGTCCAGCAAGCAGTACGAGCAGCTGGTCGGCGACGAGATCGGCTGGTCCAACGTCCCGGCGGGCAAGCGCGCTTCGACGTACACGAACCCGGCGTACCGCAAGTCGGCGGCCGCCTTCCAGGAGATGACCAAGGAGGCCATCGAGCAGGCGCGGCCGGACGACCCCGGGGTGCAGCCGCGTCCCGCGCCCGGCATCCAGTTCGTCGGCATCCCCGAGTTCACCGACCTCGGCACCCGGGTCTCCCAGGAGATCAGCGCGGCCATCGCCGGACGCCAGTCCGTCGAGTCGGCCCTGAGGAAGTCCCAGCAGCTCGCCGAGAAGATCTCCGAGGAGTACGAGGGACGATGACCGCGACCACCACGGCCCCACTGGCCGCCCCGACCGTACGCACCGCGCCCCAGCCCTCCAACCGGCTGCGCGCCTGGGCCACCCGGGCCCCCCTGCTCCCCGCCCTGGTCTTCATGATCGTGGTCACCCAGCTGCCGTTCGTGGCCACGGTGGTGATCTCCTTCTTCGACTGGAACTCCCTCTATCCCAAGGCCCGTCACTTCACCGGCGTCGACAACTACCAGGAGGTCCTCACCGACGCGGACCTGCGCCACTCGGTGTGGACGACCGTCCTGCTGACGGTGACGGTGGTACTGGTCAGCCTGGTGCTGGGGCTGGTGCTGGCGCTGCTCCTGGACCGTCGGTTCAAGGGCCGGGGCGTGGTCCGCACCCTGCTGATCGCCCCCTTCCTGGTGGTCCCGGTGGCAGCCGCCCTGCTCTGGAAGCATGTGCTCTACAACCCTGAATACGGCTTGTTCAATGGGCTGTTGCACTATGTGGGCGGCCCACAGCCGGACTGGATCTCCAACACCCCGCTGCTCGCGGTCGAGGCCTCCCTGGTCTGGCAGTGGACCCCGTTCATGATGCTCATCCTGCTGGCCGGCCTCCAGAGCCGCGACCAGCAGCAGCTGGAGGCCGCCCGGGTGGACGGCGCGAGCGACTGGCAGATCTTCCGCTATCTGACGCTCCCGCACCTGCGCCGCTACCTGGAGCTCGGCGCCCTGCTGGGCTCGATCTACATCGTCCAGAACTTCGACGCGGTCTTCACGATCACGTCCGGCGGCCTCGGGACCGCCAACCTCCCCTACACCGTCTACCAGAGCTTCTACCAGGCCCACGAGAACGGTCTCGCCTCGGCGGCCGGCGTCCTGGTCGTCATCGGCTCGATCATCATCGCGACCTTCGCCCTGCGCGTGGTGTCGTCCCTGTTCCGTGAGGAGGCGGGCCGGGCATGAGCAGCAACACCATCGCCGTGAAACGCAAGGGAGTCGGCCTCGGCCTGCTGGCCTGGCTGCTGGGCATCGCGTTCTTCCTGCCCATCGCCTGGATGGCCCTGACGTCCTTCCACTCGGAGGCGGACGCGGCCACCAACCCGCCCTCCTTCGGCGCCGCCCTCACCCTGGACGGCTACCGCGAGTTCTTCGGCACGGGCGGCGGCGCGAGCCCCTGGCCCGCGCTGATCAACTCGACGGTCGCGTCCCTGGCGTCCACCCTGTTCGTCCTGCTCCTGGCGCTCCCGGCGGCGTACGCGCTGTCCATCCGCCGGGTCCGCAAGTGGACGGACGTCCTGTTCTTCTTCCTGTCGACGAAGATGCTGCCGGTGGTGGCGGGCCTGCTCCCGATCTACCTGTTCGCGAAGAACACCGACATGCTCGACAACATCTGGCTGCTGGTCATCCTCTACACGTCGATGAACCTGCCGATCGCGGTCTGGATGATGCAGTCCTTCCTCGCCGAGGTCCCGGTGGCGGTGATCGAGGCCGCGCGCGTGGACGGCGCCCGCCTCCCGACGATCCTCGCGCGCGTGGTGGCCCCGATCGCGCTGCCCGGCATCGCCGCCACGGCCCTGATCTGCTTCATCTTCAGCTGGAACGAACTGCTCTTCGCGCGGGTGCTCACCGGCGTGGTCGCCGAGACCGCCCCCGTCTTCCTGACCGGCTTCATCACCAGCCAGGGCCTGTTCCTGGCGAAGGTGTGCGCCGCGTCGCTCGTCATCTCCCTGCCGGTGCTCGCCGCGGGGTTCGCCGCCCAGGACAAGCTGGTCCAGGGCCTGTCGCTGGGAGCCGTGAAATGAAGGCCGCCGTCATCGAGTCCGTGGGCCGTGCCGTCGTCGCCGAGGTCCCGGACCCGACGCCGGGCCCGCGCGAGGTCGTCGTCGAGGTCGCCGCGTGCGGCCTGTGCGGCACCGACCTGCACATCCTCCAGGGCGAGTTCGCCCCGAAGCTGCCGATCGTGCCGGGCCACGAGTTCGCGGGCGAGGTGGTCGGGGTCGGCACCCGGGTCACCGAGCTCGCGGTCGGCGACCGGGTGGCCGTCGACCCGTCCCTGTACTGCCACGAGTGCCGGTACTGCCGTACGGGCCACAACAACCTCTGCGAACGCTGGGCCGCGATCGGCGTGACCACCGCGGGAGGTGCGGCGCGGTACGCGGTCGCGCCGGTCGCCAATTGCGTACGGCTGCCCGAGCACGTCCGCACCCAGGACGCGGCGCTGGTGGAGCCGCTCTCCTGCGCGGTCCGGGGTTACGACGTCCTGCGGTCCCGCCTCGGCGCGCATGTCCTGATCTACGGCTCGGGGACGATGGGCCTGATGATGCTGGAGCTGGCCAAACGGACCGGCGCGGCGAGCGTGGACGTGGTGGACGTCAACCCGACCCGCTTGGAGACGGCCCGGGGGCTCGGCGTCTCGGCGGCCGCCGCCGATCCCGACGAACTGGACCGCCCGCAGGGCTGGGACCTGGTGATCGACGCGACCGGCAACGCGGCGGCGATCCAGGACGGCCTGGACCGCGTCGCCAAGGCGGGCACCTTCCTCCAGTTCGGGGTGGCCGACTACGCGACCCGCGTGACGATCGACCCGTACCGCATCTACAACCAGGAGATCACCATCACCGGCTCCATGGCGGTCCTGCACAGCTTCGAGCGGGCGGCGGAGCTGTTCGCGACGGGGGTCCTGGACCCGGACGTCTTCATCAGCGACCGCGTGCCGCTGGACCGCTATCCCGAGGCGCTGGAGCAGTTCGCGGCGGGGGTGGGCCGGAAGATCGTGGTGGTGCCGTAGGCCGGTGGGGTGCCGTGGAAGATTAAGGGAACGGTAAAGCGCCGTCGCTCGTTCACCGGGCATGACAGCTATGACCCCGGGCTCGAACATCCCCCTCCCCGTCACCCGTGTGACGGTGGACGTCTCCGCACCGGTGCGGCTCGACGTGTCGGGCCTGCTGCTCACCGCCGACGGCAAGGTGCGCTCCGACGACGACTTCATCTTCTACAACCAGCCGTCCGGGCCGGGGGTGACCTACCGCTCGGGCGGCGGCACCTCCCCCGACGCGATCACCGTCGACACGGCGGCCGTGCCGCCCGGCATCGAGAAGATCGTCGTCACCGCGAGCCCGGACGCGGCGGGCCAGACCTTCCAGGGCATCGAGCCGACGGCCACGATCCGCAACGCGGACGACGCGTCCGTGCTGGCCACCTTCACGCCCCCGCAGCTCGGCACCGAGACGGCGCTGGTCGTCGTGGAGATCTATCTGCGTAACGGCGCCTGGAAGGCCCGGGCGGTCGGGCAGGGGTACGCCAACGGGCTGGCGGGCATCGCGACGGACTTCGGGGTGACGGTGGAGGAGCCGGCTCCGGCGGCCGCTCCCGCTCCGGTGGCCCCGCCGCAGCCGGTGGCTCCGCCGCCCGCGCCGACCGTGCAGACCCCGGTGGCGCCGCCCGGCCCGGCCATGGACCCGCGGCTCACCCCTCCGCCGGCGCCCGCCGCGCCCCCGGCCCCGCCCGCCCCCGCGCCGGGGTCCGGGAAGATCAACCTCGACAAGGGGCGGGTCAGCCTCCAGAAGAACCAGACCGTGTCCCTGGTCAAGGGCGGCCGTCCGCTCCTCTCCCAGGTCAAGATGGGTCTCGGCTGGGAGCCGGCGTACCGGGGCAAGGACATCGACCTCGACGCGTCGGTCATCGCCTACGGTCCGCAGCGCAACCACATCGACAGCTGCTACTTCGGCAAGCTGTCCATCGTCGGCGGCGCGATCAAGCACTCCGGTGACAACCTCACGGGTGAGGGGGGCGGCGACGACGAGGTGATCGTCGTGGACCTCGGCCGGCTCCCCCAGGAGGTCACCGGCCTGGTCTTCACCGTCAACTCCTTCTCCGGCCAGAAGTTCACCGAGGTCGCCAAGGCGTACTGCCGCCTCATCGACGCGGCGAGCGGCGAGGAACTGGTCCGCTTCGACCTCACGAACGCGGAGGCGCAGACCGGCGTGATGATGGCCAAGCTGATCAAGCAGTTCTCCGGCGAGTGGGAGATGACGGCGATGGGCGACTTCGTGAAGTCCCGCACGGTGAGGGGCATGGTCAAGCCGGCGGCCCAGGCGCTCTGAGGCAGCTGTCCGACCGCGGGCCGGTGGGTGCAGTCAAGGCAAGCCTGGCTGTACCCACCCAGGGGCGCGGGGAACTGCGCGACCAGCCACAACGCACCCGCACCCGCCACACAACCCAGCGAGGCACCCCCTTGGGCGCCTACCCCCGCAACCCCTCCGTCAGCAGCGTCAGATACCGCCGAACAGCCACCCCACTCCCGTCGGCCAACTCCGCCGCCCCCGCCACCCCATGGGCCAGCCGAAGCAACTCCACCGGCTCCACATCCCCCCGCAGCGCCCCTACCTCCCGCGCCGCCGACACCAACCGCTCCGCCGCCCCCCGCACATGCGTCCCGCACACCGTAGGCGTGACACCCCTCCCGTCCGTCATCGCAGACCCCAGCAGCGCGCCCAGCCCCCGCACCTGGATCGTCCCGACGCACAGCTCGTACAGCCACTCCGTCAGCGCCTCGCCGGGCGGCAGCTCCGCCGCGAGCTCGTCAGCACGCCGGGCGAACCCCTCGACGCGGTCCACGTACGCCGCCTCCAGCAGGGCCTGCCGCGTCGGGAAGTGCCGGTAGAGCGTCCCCGACCCGACCCCCGCCCGCTTGGCGATGTCGTCGAGGGACGCGCCCTCCCCATGCTCGGCGAACGCCTCGGCGGCCACCTTCAGCAACCGCTCGTAGTTGCGCCGAGCGTCCGCGCGCATGGGCCTGACCTGCGTCATCCAGATACTCCTCGCGAACCGGAGACTCTCTCCGCATGTTATCGAAGGTCAAACGGGACTGTCTCGGCCTATCGCGTCCACGGTGCGCCGGCGCCGGTCGGGACACCGGACGTCTCAGGCCGAGGCGCGCACGACCAGTTCGGGCACCACCCATGCGTCCGCGCCGGTCAGCGGCTCCTCGCCCGCCCGCAGCCGTGCGACCTGCTCGACGGCCAGCCGTCCCAGCCGGCGCTTGTCGAGGTGGAGGGTGGTGAGGGCGGGCTCCACGAGCTCGCTCAGGGAGAGTCCGTCGAAGCCCAGCACGGCCAGGTCCTCGGGCACGCGCCGGCCCCGGCGCCGGGCGGCCCGCATCGCACCGACGGCGATGAGGTCGTTGAAGCCGAACACGGCCGTCAACTCGGGCCGTGCGTCGAGGAGTTGCTCCATGGCCGCCTCGCCTCCTGCGACGCTGTGCTCGGCGGACATCGCGATCCAGCTGTCGTCGACCGGCAGCCCGTGCCGCCGGACTTCGGCCAGGAAGGCCTCCCGGCGCGGGCCGGGGGTGAACCGGTCGCCGTCCAGCATGCCGATCCTCCGGTGCCCGGCCCGGACCAGGTGAGCGATGCCCTGTTCGAGACCGGCGGCGGCGTCGATGCCGACGGCGGCGAACCGGGTCTGCTGCGGGCCGCGTTCCAGCAGGACGAGGGGCATGCCGCCGAGGTGCCGGGCGAGGACCTCGTCGTCGTTCGTGAAGTAGCCCACCACCGCGTCCGCCTGGTGGGAGAGCACGTCGAGCGCCTCGCGCTCCTTGGTGCCGTCGGTGCGGGTGTCCCACACCACGACCTGCCAGCCGCGCGCCTCGGCGGCCTCGAGGACCCCGGCGGCGACCTCGGGAAAGAACGGGTTCATCAGGTCCGGGACGACCAGCCCCGCGGTGACGGTCCCCTTCCGCACCAGCCCGCGCGCGAACCGGCTCGGCCGGTAGTCCAGCATCCGCGCGGCCTCCAGCACCCGCGCCTTGGTGTCCGGATCGATCTCCCCCTTGTCGTTGACGGCCCGCGAGACCGTCTGCCGGGACACCCCCGCCAACTCCGCGACGTCGTGGATCGTGGCCCGGCGACGGGCCCCCGCCGACACATGGGCACCCGGCTCCCGCTGCTGCTCGTCGGTCCACATGGCGTGCACTGTATCCAGCCATCACGGGAACTCGCTCGGGGGAAGGATCTGCCGACCCCCGCACATCCGCGACCCCCGCTGAAGAGGACTAGTAGTACCCCTTCGCCCCGTCGAGCAGCTCCCTCACGATGTCCGCGTGCCCCGCGTGCCGACCGGTCTCCTCGATGAGGTGGATGAGCATCCAGCGGAGGTTGGCGCCGCTGGAGCGGTAGTCGGGGTGGCGGCCGACGTCGTCCAGGGAGGCCTCGGCCACGATCTCGTTGCTCCGGGCGCACTGGGCCTCGTAGTCCGCGAGCAGTTGCTTCAGCGGGATGCCGTCGGTGCGCCATTCCGCGTCCTCGCCCATCTCGGCCAAGGACGGGTTCTGCGTCTTGTCGCCGCCCAGGAACAGCACGTCCAGCCAGGAGTGTTCGACCCACCGCATATGGCTGATGAGCCCGGCCATGGTCATCGCCGGCGAGGTCGGGATGACGGAGCGGTGGGCGTCGGCCTCGCTCAGGCCCTCGCATTTCCATCTGAGGATCTGCCGTTGCAGGTCCAGCCAGCCGACGAGCGCGGTGCGTTCGTCGGCCTGGAAGGGGGGACGCTCAAGTGAAGATGACATGCGTGCACGTTAGGGTGCCCGGCCCCCGGACGGCGCCTGATTTTTCGACCCACGCGGGCCGCCCCCCGGCCGCAACGGTCAGAACAGCGCGCTGTACCCGTTCAGCGCCGGCTGCCCGCCGAGGTGGGCGTAGAGGACAGTGGAGTCCGCGGCGATCTCCCCGCGTTCCACCAGGTCGATCATCCCGGCCATCGACTTGCCCTCGTAGACCGGGTCGGTGACCATCCCCTCGGTGCGGGCGGCGAGGCGCATCGCGTCGAGGGTGGTGTCGTCGGGGATGCCGTAGACGCCGGCGTGGTAGCGCTCGTCGAGTTCTACGTCCGACTCCGTCAACTCCTTCTCCACGCCGATGAGTTGCCCGGTGTTGTGGGCGATCCGCGCGATCTGCTCCCGGGTGGCGGCCGGCTTCGCGGAGGCGTCGATGCCGAGGACACGGCGGGGGCGGCCGCCGGCCTCCTCCAGCGCGCGGAACCCGGCGACCATGCCCGCCTGGGTGGAGCCGGTCACCGAGCAGACCACGACCGTGTCGAAGAAGACGCCCAGATCCCGCTCCTGGTCGGCCACTTCGTACGCCCACGCGGCGAAGCCGAGTCCGCCGAGCGGGTGGTCGGAGGCACCGGCCGGGATGGCGTACGGCTTCCCGCCCCGCTCCTCGACGTCCCTGAGCGCCTGTTCCCAGCTCTCCTTGAACCCGATCCCGAACCCGGCCTTCACCAGCCGCACGTCGGCCCCGGCGAGCCGGCTGATCAGGATGTTGCCGACCTTGTCGTACACGGCGTCCGGCCAGTCCACCCAACTCTCCTGCACGAGCACGCACTTGAGCCCGGCCCGGGCGGCGACGGCGGCCACCTGGCGGGTGTGGTTGGACTGGACACCGCCGATCGAGACGAGGGTGTCGCAGCCCTGGGCGAGGGCGTCGGCGACCAGGTACTCCAGCTTGCGGGTCTTGTTGCCGCCGTACGCGATCCCGGAGTTGCAGTCCTCGCGCTTGGCCCACAGCGCGGCGCCACCGAGGTGCGCGGTGAGGCGCTCCAGCCGGTGCACGGGGGACGGTCCGAAGAGCAGGGGGTAACGGTCGTACGAGGCAAGGGACGTGCGTGCCATGGGGTCCTCCAGGGTCAGTCGCTGTCGGCGAGCTCGGCCAGCCCTCGCCAGATCTCCGCAGTGACGTCGACGGCCTCGTCGACGTCGCCCGCCGCGCAGGCCTCGATCAGCCGGTCGTGCAGACCGGCGGACCGGCAGTTGCCGCCCTCCCCGAAGCGGCGGCGTTCGAGGCGTCGGATGAGGGGGGTGTAGCGGGCGGCGGTGGCGGCGGCCGCGCGGTTGCCGCTGACGCGGACGAGGACGTCGTGCAGGTCGTCGTCGGCGTGCAGGGCCTCGTCCACGTCTCCGGCGGCGACGGCGGCCGCGAAGCGTGCGTTGGCCGCGCGCATGGTCTCGATGTCGGCGGCGAACAGGCGCGGCACGGCGACCCGGGTGACCAGTTCGTGCATGGCCCCGACCACGGCGGCGGCGTCGCGCACCTCGGCGGCGTCGACCTGGGTCACCCGGGTGTAGCTCTGTGGCTTGCTCTCCAGCAGCCCCTCGTCGACGAGCCGCGCGAAGGCCTCCCGCACCGGCGCCCGCGACAGCCCGAGCCGCTCGGCGAGCTCACCGTCCCGCACCACCTGCCCGGGCTCGATCTCCCCGGCCACGATGGCGTCCCGGATGGATGCGTAGGCCCGGTCCCTCAGCAGGGTGCGGGCGAGCGGTCGTATGGCCTTCATGAACTGAAATGTTAGATGTCAGATGGAGCTACAGACAAGGGTGAGCGCGAGTATCCGCACCACGGCGGCGCCTGCGCCACATGGTCACGCCTGCCACAGAGACGCACGCGTTGGACAGAGAACCGGAATGGAACCGGCTGCTGCACCGACCCTCGGAGGAGATTCATCAAATCCGCCGAACAGAAGGCAACCCCGCGCCCCGGCGCCATCTCGACAGACCTACTCCCGGGCGGAAGAGGGCGCCTCTCAGAGGAGCTGATCCGGCGGGATCAGGAGCTGTAGTTCCGCTCACCGGGCTGAGCCCGCGGCAATTCGGGAAGTTGGTGATGATTCTGCGAAGCAGGGGCGCGGAAGAGGTCCGATGGGGCCGACCGTGAAGCCTGGCACTCGAAGACCCGGGCACTGCTGGTCACGACCTACTGGCGCACGAACCTGGCAATGCGCCAACTGACCCCGCTATTCGAGGTTTCCACATCCACGGCAAACCGGATCATCGATCACCCCGGGCCGATGCTCGCCCTCCAGCCCCGCAAGCGGTTCACGAAGGACACCGTGCTGATCGTGGACGGCACCATGGTGGCCACCCGCGATCACTCCATAGCCACATCTCCACATTGAGACAAGGCGAACGGATCAGAGCAGGCTTCGGCGGGAGAATGCCGCGCTTACGGGTTAGGAGACGACCTGACTGTGCGCGTATCGAGCCACACCTCTTGATACCGGCGACTCTGCTTCTGACGCACCGGTTGAACGCGTGGGTTGTTCAGGTGTTGGTAATTCGGTGTCAGGGCATGACAGTTGGGACATAGCAGGCGCACGTCCTCCGGGCGATTCCTTGTCCGGTCTCCTTCAATGTGGTCGACATGCAGGGGTACGCGCCCGGACACCGGATTGACTTCAGCCCACCCACATTTCTCACAGCGTTGCCCTCTGATGAGGACGAGCCCCTGGCGCACTCTCCAATCCGGCCTGCCGTCTTCTCGCGTGCCGCTGACCTCGCCCGCCTGCCACGCAGCCAACCAACGCGCGAATGTGCCCGTGCGCTGATAGCGGTCGTCGTTGAAACACTCCCAGGAGCAGTAAGGCCCAGCAGACCGGGGGCGCCGCTCAGTAGTTCCGCAGCGGAGGCACGGCGTGGGCTTCCCACGCCGTGCCTCCGCCTCCTGCCGGCGCGTCACGTTGGCACACGTACGACCGCAATGAACCGCACCACGGGTCAGGATGGGCTGTCCGCATTGAGGGCACAGAGGCTTGGGTTTTCGGTGTGACTCAGCACGCTGTCGTGCCGTCCCCCGGAGGCTGCAACGGTTGCTGCAGTAGCGCCTGCGCTTTTCTTTGACCGGCGTACCGCACTGTTCGCACGACTTGGACATGCATGCAAGGTATGTCCAACTCACTCAGCCATCGGCGGATTCGCACACGCCCACCCGGACGAGTGACCCCATGTTCTAGCGGCGCTGGCGCTTCCACGGCCCCGTGATCGCCAGCATGATCCCCGGGGTCTGGATGTTGGCGTACAGCGTCTTTCCGTCGGGCGAGAAGGTGACGCCGGTGAACTCGCTGTACTCGGGCTCCTCCTCGGTGCCGATGTTCAGTTCGTTGCGGGCGATCGGGTAGGTGCGGCCGCTCTCCGTGGCGCCGAACAGGTGCTGGACGCCCTCGCCGTCCTCGGCGATGACGAGGCCGCCGTACGGGGAGACGGTGATGTTGTCGGGGCCGTCGAAGGCGCCGTCGACCGAGGGGTCGGGGTTGACACCCAGGAGGACCTTCAGGGTCAGCGTGCGGCGCTTGGGGTCGTAGAACCACACCGCTCCGTCGTGCTGGACGGGGCTCTCGGTGCGGGCGTACGAGGAGACGATGTAGGTGCCGCCGTCGCCCCACCACATACCCTCGAGCTTGCGGGCGCGGGTGACCTGGCCGGCCGTGAACTGCTTGCGCACGGAGGTGGTCCTCGCGTCGCGGTCGGGCACGTCCACCCAGTCGACGCCGTACACCGTGCCGATCTTCGTGGCGCGGGAGAGGTCGTCGACGAACTTGCCGCCGGAGTCGAAGCACTTGAAGGCCTGGAGGATGCCCGCGTTCTCGGCGAGGGTGCGCAGCTTGCCGTGGCCGTGGCAGAAGCCCTCGGGCGGGGTCCAGCGGTACAGCAGGCCGTTGGGGTTGGAGGCGTCCTCGGTGAGGTACAGGTGCCCGCGCCTGGGGTCGACGACGACGGCCTCGTGGGCGTAACGGCCCAGTGCCTTGATGGGCTTGGGATTCCTGTTGGCGCGGCGGTCCGAGGGGTCGACCTCGAAGACGTAGCCGTGGTCCTTGGTGAAGCCGTTGGTGCCGGCCTTGTCCTCGGTCTCCTCGCAGGTGAGCCAGGTGCCCCAAGGAGTGTTGCCGCCCGCGCAGTTGGTGGCGGTGCCGGCGATGCCGACCCACTCGGCGACCTTGCCACCGGGGCGCACCTCGACGACCGTGCAGCCGCCGGCCGCGGCCGGGTCGTAGACGAGGCCCTCGGTGAGCGGCACCGGGTGCGGCCAGTTGGCGCGGGGCCCGGCCAGCTCGTGGTTGTTGACGAGGAGGGTGGTGCCGCGCGGCCCGTCGAAGGTGGACGTGCCGTCGTGGTTGGACGGGGTGAACTCACCCGACTCCAGCTTGGTCTTGCCGCTGTAGGTGATGACCTTGTACGTGAACCCGGCGGGCAGCGCGAGGATGCCGTCGGGGTCGGGGACCAGCGGGCCGTAGCCGACGCCGTGGTGGGCCCCTGCGGTCTCCGCGCCCTCGCTCTCGACGTCGGTGGCGGCGAGCGCGTTGGGGGCGGTGGCGAGGGCGCCGACACTGCCCGCCAGCGCGACCCCGGCCCCGGTGAGCGCGGATTTCGCGGCAAAGTCCCTGCGGGTGAGCGACATGGTGTCTCCTGAGACGGTGGGTGAACGCCGTGGAGGGTGGGGGACCTCGGTTCGGCGCAACGGTCCCGTCCATGTCTGAACGCAAGTTGAACAGCGAGAGGATTCAGTGGAGCAGCTTGAATGAATCAACACACGGTCATGGGGATGCCTTTAAGGGGCGCCGGGCTGTATCGACACGCGGCTCCGCCGCGCGGGCGCGACCAGCCACAGCAAACCCGCACCCGCACCCGCACCCGCCAAACGGCATCAACCACCCTGCTGCGACCGCGCCTTGAACGCGGCCTTCCGCGCCTCCTTCGCCACCTTCTTGTCCGGATGCAGCCGCCCCATCGCCTCCAGCACGTCCGCCGTGGCCGGATGATCCACCCGCCAGGCCGCCGCGAAGAACCCCCCGTGCTGCTGGGCCAGTCCCTCCACCAGTCCCTGGAGCTCCTCCGAGTTGCCCTCCGCGGCCAGCTGCGCGGCGATCGTGTCGACCGTCAGCCAGAACACCAGGTCCTGGGAGGGCGCGGGCACGTCCCCGAACCCGCGCTCGACCAGCCAGACGCGGGCGAGTCCGCCCAGCTCGGGGTCGTCGAGGACCTCCCGCAGCGCCGGCTCCGCGACCGGGCCGACCAGCGACAGGGCCTGCTGGCACCGCAGCCGGCGCAGTGGTGCCCCCGCGTCGTTCCCGCGGGCCGCGCCCAGCAACTCCCGTGCCGCGGCGAGGGGTTCACGTCGGTCGAGCCACTGCTCGGTCTCGGCCTGCGCGGCCGGGGGAGGGAAGGCGGCGGTGCCGTCGAGCAGCGCGTCGGCCCCCTTGTCGGCGAGGTCTCCGACGGCCGGCGCCGCGATGCCCGCCTCCAGCAGCCGTGAGCGCAGGCCGTACAGGCCGAGGGGGGTCAGCCGGACCATGCCGTAGCGGGAGACGTCGGTCTCGTCGACCACGGCGGCGGGTTCCTCGTCGCCGTCCGCCATCAGGGCCTCGTCCACGGGCTGGTACTCCACCAGGCCGACCGGCTCCAGGATCCGGAACTGGTCGTCGAGCCGCATCATCGCGTCGGAGACCTGCTCCAGGACGTCGTTGGTGGGCTCGCCCATGTCGCTCGGCACGATCATCGAGGCGGCGAGAGCCGGCAGGGGTACGGTGCCGTCGCCCGGCCCGTCCGCGCCGACCGTGAGCAGGTAGAGGTTGCCGAGCACCCCGTCCAGGAACTCCTGCTCGGCCTGCGGGTCCCAGTCCAGGGCAGAGAAGTCGACCTCGCCGCCCTCGTCCATGGCGTCGACCAGATCGTCCAGGTCGGGCACACTCGCGTCGGCCAGCACCGTCTCCAGCGCGGTCAGCCACACCCCGAGCACGTCCTGGGGGGAGCCGGTGAGCAGGGCCAGGTCGGCGCCCGCGGTGACGGTGCCCTCGTCCTCGTCGGTGATCTCCACGAGGCCGGTGTCGAGGGCGACCCGCCAGGCCTCGCTCGCGTACGCGGCCGCGTCGTCCCCGGTGAGGCCGAGCGCCTCGGCCGCCGCGGGCAGCTGCTCCTCGACGAGTCCGCCACCGGCGTCGACGCGGGTGTCCTCGCCGGCCCAGCGGGCGAGCCGGGCGGCCCGGGTGAGCAGCGGCGTGGACAGGGCGTCCCGCGCCAGCTCCGCTTCGGGGTGCAGCCGCACCGGCGGCAGGGGGGAGCTGTCTGACATCGGCTGGTTCTCCTAGGACGCGTCGTGCCACTCAGCCGCTCAGCGTAGACGGATATCCACCCATGCCGCCCGGTTCATCTCCCGGACAGGTTGCGTACATGGCTGAAACCTTGACAAGTGGCCTGAGCAGGCTGGAGATTGACGCGCGTAGAAACCCGGCGGACATCTGTTCACTGTATTTTTGCGCACGGTGTTCTCTACGCGCGTCGCAACCGCCCCCACAGGTCGCGGCTCCCACCGTTCCACGTCCACCCTCGTCCCGGCGCCTACGTTCGTCCCCGGAGGGATCCCGTTGCCGAGCAACAAGTCCGCGCGTCTCGCCGCGCTCACCGTCGCCGCCCTGTCCGCGGCCTCCACCGTCGTCCTGGTCTCGCCCGCGCACGCGGCGGCCGTGAGCATCCATGACATCCAGGGCGCGACCCGGATATCCCCGTACGCCGGTCAGAAGGTCACGGATGTGGCCGGAATCGTCACCGGGGTGCGCACCTACGGCTCCTCCAGAGGTTTCTGGATCCAGGATCCGAACCCCGATGACAACCCGGCGACCAGTGAGGGCGTGTTCGTCTTCACCAGCTCCACGCCGAAGGTCGCCGTCGGTGACGCCGTCACGGTCACCGGCACGGTCTCGGAGTACGTCCCGGGCGGCACCTCGACCGGCAACCAGTCGCTGACCGAGATCACCAAGCCGACGGTCACGGTCGTCTCCAGCGGCAACGCGGTCCCGGCCGCGACCGTGGTCGACGCGAAGTCGGTGCCCGCCGCGTACGCCCCGGCCGGCGATGCCGCGGCCGGCAACTCGATCAACGGTCTGACGCTTCAGCCGAAGAAGTACGCCCTGGACTTCTACGAGTCCCTGGAGGGCATGAACGTCCAGGTCAAGGACGTCCGCGTGGTCGGCGCGACCGACCCGTACACCGAGCTGTGGGTCACGGTGAAGCCGCGCGAGAACGCCACGAAGCGCGGTGGCACGCTCTACGGCTCCTACGACTCCCAGAACACCGGCCGGCTCCAGATCCAGTCGCTGGGCTCGACCGCCGCCTTCCCGGTCGCGAACGTCGGTGACGTGCTCACCGGCACCACCACGGGCCCGCTGGACTACAACCAGTTCGGCGGCTACACCCTGGTCGCGGGCGAGCTCGGCACGCTCAAGAGCGCCGGTCTCCAGCGCGAGTCGACGCGGAAGCAGTCGCGGGGCGAGCTCGCGGTCGCGACGTACAACGTCGAGAACCTCGACCCGTCCGACGCCACCTTCGAGGAGCACGCCTCCGCGATCGTGAACAACCTGAAGTCGCCCGACATCGTGTCCCTGGAGGAGATCCAGGACAACAACGGCGCGAAGGACGACGGCACCACCGCCGCCGACGTGACGGTGAACAAGCTGATCGACGCGATCGTGGCGGCAGGTGGCCCGAAGTACGACTGGCGCTCCATCGACCCGACCAACGACACCGACGGCGGCGAGCCGGGCGGCAACATCCGCCAGGTGTTCCTGTTCAACCCGGAGCGGGTCTCCTTCACGGACCGCGCGGGTGGCGACGCCACCACCGCGGTCGGGGTCACCAAGGTCCGCGGCAAGGCCCAGCTGACGGCCTCCCCGGGCCGTATCGACCCGACGAACACGGCGTGGAACAGCAGCCGCAAGCCGCTGGTCGGCGAGTTCGTCTTCCGTGGCCGCACGGTCTTCGTGATCGCCAACCACTTCAACTCCAAGGGCGGCGACTACGGGCTGACCTCGGCGACCCAGCCGGTGCCGCGCAGCTCCGAGGTCCAGCGCCACCAGCAGGCCACGCTGGTGAACGGGTTCGTCAAGGACATCCTCGACACCCAGAAGAACGCGGACGTCATCGCCCTCGGCGACATCAACGACTTCGAGTTCTCCGACACCGCGAAGATCCTGGAGGGTGACGGCGAGCTCTGGTCGGCGATCAAGTCGCTGCCGAAGAGCGAGCGTTACACCTACGACTACCAGGGCAACCAGCAGGTCCTGGACCAGATCCTGGTCAGCCCGTCGATCCGGCGGTCCTGCGACTTCGAGTACGACAGCGTGCACATCAACTCGGAGTTCAACGACCAGATCAGCGACCACGACCCGCAGGTGCTGCGCTTCGAGCCGTAAGCCCCGGTGAACTCCGGTTGGTTCAGGGCTGGTTGAACACCCCGTTCAGCCAGCCCCGCCACTCGCCCTCGCACTCCTTGATGTCGGAGTCGGGGGCGAAGTCGTGCAGGGAGACGCCGACCGGGTGGCCCCAGTGGTTGCGCCCGAAGATCCGGGTGAGCCCGCGGTCGGTGCGCAGCCCGATGAAGTACTCGTTGCGGAAGTCGACCACGGCGTCGAAGGTGTCGGGCCCGTGGACGGTGAGCCGGGTGCCCGCGGTCACGTCCTCGCCGACGCCGAGTGCCCGCCCCACGACGGCGAGGGCGTCCGGCGCCTTGGACGCCTCGGGTCCGTCGAAGGTCGCGAAGGCAGCCGGCCTCGGCGCGAAGTGGACCAGGTACTCGCGCAGGGTGTGCAGATAGAAGTCGGTGTGCTTGGCGGCACCGTCGTACTGGTTGTCCCAGTCGTCGACGAAGATCCCGCTGTGCACGTACCGCACCCAGGCCCGGCGGCCCTCGTCCCGCGGCTCGATGGTGTAGTCGAGCTGGTTGAGGGTCTGCTCGGAGATGCCGTCGACGTCCTCGACGCGGTTGGTGTAGCGGTGCGGCGGGTCCCAGGCGGTGACCGTGGACCCGAAGGGGCCCTTGCCCCCGGCACGCGGCTCGGGCGGCTCCATGGGCCACAGGTAGCCGTCGGTCCCGGTGGTGATCGCCGCCCAGACCTGCTCGGGGGTGGCGTCGACCTCGAACTCGCGGGCGATCTCGAACTCTTTGGACATGATCTACTCCAACTCGGTCTGCGGGGAAGGGGACTGGGGCTCTTTGAGCGTGGGATGGACGGCCACCACGATCCGGTGATCCCGGCCGCCCTCGGTGTCGGGGGCGTCGTACTTGCGGATCAGGGCGCTGACTCCGGCCGTCAACTCCTCGATGAACGCGGCCCGTTCGGCGGCGGAGGCGAACCGCACCTCGCCGTCGAGCGCGTAGGTGGCCAGTCGTTGACGAGCCTTCGCGGCACCGGTGATCAGCTGCCCGACGTCCCGCACCAGCCGGGCGCCCAGCGCCAGCAGCCAGCGCGCGGAGAGCTGGTCGCGGAAGCGGTCCGGGTCGGGCTGCACGGCGGCGAGGGCCAGCGGGGAGATCACGTACGACGCCGCGGTAGCCCGCATCAGCCGCTCGGTGACGTTTCCCTTGCGGCGCTCCCCCGCGAGCTCGACCAGGCCGTGCCGCTCCAGTGCCTTGAGGTGGTAGTTCACCTTCTGCCGGGGCAGGCCGACCTGCCCGGCCAGCATGGTGGCCGAGGCGGGTCCGGCGGCCAGCTCGGCCAGCAGCCTCGCCCTTATGGGGTCCAGGGAGACGGCTGCGGCCTCGGGGTCCTCGATCACGGTGACGTCCAGCATGGGTCCACCGTCTCACCGAAAACTTTTTTTGTCCAGGAGGGAGAAGTTTTCGGTGAGCGAGTCCGAAAGCGGTGGTCGTCGCCGTCCGCGTGGGTTCGACCGGCGGTTTCGGGAGACCCGCCGGTTCATGGACGAGCAGGCCGAGAACACCGCGCCGGAAAGCCCCTTGGAGTTGCCCAGGCGGTCCTGGGCCGCCGTCACGAAACGCACCTTCAAGGAACTGCTGGACGACGAACTGGCCGACCGTGCGGCCGCGTTGACGTACTACGGCGTCCTGTCGCTGTTCCCCGCCCTGCTGGTGCTGGTGTCCCTGCTGGGGGTGGTGGGACAGCGCGCGACGGACAATCTCCTCGACAACATCGGCGGCCTCGCGCCGGGGCCGGCCAGGGACATCCTGCGGGACGCGGTGGTCCAGCTCGGCGAGAGCGGGGGCACGGGAAGCGTCCTGGCGATCCTCGGACTGCTCGCCGCCCTGTGGTCGGCGTCCAGCTATGTCGCCGCGTTCATCCGTACGTCCAACGCGGTGTACGACCTGCCGGAGGGCCGTCCGGTGTGGAAGCTGACGCCGCTGCGCCTCGCGCTGACCGTGACGCTGATGCTGATGCTGGCGGCGAGTGCGCTGATCGTGGTCTTCACGGGCCCGCTCGCCGAACGGGCGGGCCGGGCGGTGGGGTTCGGCGACGCGGCGATCACGGCCTGGGGCATCGCCAAGTGGCCGGTGCTGCTGCTCCTGGTCGTCGGGATGATCGCCCTGCTGTACTGGGCGGCCCCCAACGTCCGTGGCCGCGGCTTCCGTTGGGTCTCCCCCGGTAGCGTCCTCGCCACGCTGCTCTGGCTCGCCGCGTCCGCCGGCTTCGCGCTCTATGCCGCCAACTTCGGTTCCTACAACAAGACCTACGGCACTCTCGCGGGCGCCATCGTGTTCCTCGTGTGGCTCTGGCTGACCAACCTGGCGATCCTGCTGGGCCTGGAGTTCGACGCGGAACTCGCCCGAGAGCGGGCCATCGCCTCAGGCGATCACGAGCCAACGGAGGAGCCGTACGTGGAACCCCGGGACACCCGCAAGTGGCCACCGAGACTACGGGCGGCACGAGCACGCCAGAAGTGACACCAGCCTCCGCCTCACGCCCAGAACCCCGACCACCGAAACCCCGCGCGGGGCGCCCCCACCCGAGACCTGGACGCCCCGCCTGCCGCGGGCCCGGGCTGACTCCCCGCCTGCCGCGGGCTCGAGAACCCCCACCAGCCGTGGGCGCGGGCATCCCGCCTCCCGTGGGCCAGGCACCCCGCCTCCCGTGTGCTCGGGCGCCTCACCGACCGCGGGCCGCGGTTCCCGACAGCAGGGGACCGGGCGCTGGTGCGCAAGGAGCGGCAGCAGCAGCGCTGGCGAGGGCAAGGGGAGCCGCCTACCGCCCGGCGGCCCCCCACCGAGACCCCGAGCGGACCCACCGACAGCGCACCGACGCCCCCGACAGCCTTCCCCGGACCGATGCTCCCGGCCGCCTACCGCCCGCGGGCCCCGGCCGCCGAGACCCCAGGGTTCCACCGCCCGTGGGCCAGCCAGGCGCCGACCGCCTTCCGCCCGGAGCCCTCCACCACCGAACCCCGAGCGCCCCACGACCGCACCAAGGCTCCCGACCGCCAAGCCTCCGAAGCGCCCCCACCGCCGTCGCCCCGTCTACCCACCCCCAGGCAGCCGAACTCCCCGCCAACCGCATCAGCCGACGGGGAGTTCGCTCAGCGTGAGGGCAGGTGGTGCCTCACTTCTTCGGGTAGCGCCATGACACCACCGCGACCGCGATCACCGCCGCGCCCACGATCAGCGCCGGACGCGGGTGTCGTATCGCCGCCAGGACCAGGGGCCGGACCGGTCCCGGCACGCTGTGCTCCGCCCTGCGCTCCAGCTCGTGGCCGGTCCGGGTGGCCCCGCCCTGCGTGGCCTCACCCGCCCGCAGGGTCCGGTCCTGGACCTTGTGCCCGGCCTCCAGGGCACGGTCCTGGGCCTTGTGACCCGCCTGGACGGCCCGGTCCTGGACCTTGTGCCCGGCCTGCACGGCCCGGTCCTGGACCTTGTGGCCCGCCTGCGTGGCCTTGTCGTGCACGGTGTGCCCGGCCTGCGCGGCGGTGCTGCGCAGCTGCACCGTCATCGCGCCCGCCTTGTCCCTGAGGTCTGCCGCCCGGGCCCGGGCGCGCCCCTTCACGTCCATCTTTCCTGCCAACTCCTCCACCGTGTCGCCGAGTTCACTACGGGTCCGCTCGATCTGCCGCCGCAGTTCGTCAGGGCCCTTGGCCCCGGAAGGGGCGTGATCGCCGGTCGTCCTGTCCGTCATCGGTGCGCCCTTTCCTTGATCTCCTCGACATCGGCCTTGACGCTGTCGAGCGCCGCCTCCGGCGTGGGGGGCGTGGCCTGGCGCAGCTGGGCACGCCCGGTCGCCGCGAGCACCCCCGCGATCACGAACAGCACGCCCGTCACGATCAGCGCCGCGGCCCAGACCGACAGCACCAGCGACAGCGCGGCGACGCCCGTTCCGGCCAGCGCGAGCAGTCCGGCGTAGGCGAAGGCGCCGGCGGCACCGAGCAGCCCGCCACCCTTCCCGGCCCGCCGGCCTTTCTCGGTCAGCTCCTCCTTCGCGAGGGCGACTTCCTGTCGTACCAGCCGGGAAAGCTGTTCGGTGGCCTGTCCGACGAGTTCGCCCACCGAGTGGTGTTCGTCATGCGCCGGCCTGGGGGCCATGGTTCCGGTCACGGGGCTCCGCCTCCTCTCGGTCGGAACACCCGGGTACCCGGCCCGGCCCCCGCTACCCCTGCGGTCCGCCGTCCGGGCCGCGCTCTCCGAGGCGGGCCAGCTGGCTCTGGAACCAGTCGAGCCGGGCCTGCAACAGGGCGGCCTCGGCGGCGAGTTCGGGCACGCCGAGTCCTTCGGGGGCGTCGAGGCCGGCCACGACCGCGGCCGCGGGACCCGCGATCACCCGCAGCCCCTCCCCCGCCAGCCGCGCGAACCCGGCGAGCGAGACGGCCGTACGACCTCGAAGGCAGGCCGCGCACGAGGGGGCGAGGGCCCGCCAGCCGGGCCGGCCCCAGCCGGCGTCGGCGAGCGCCGCCGCGACCGTGCCGCAGGCGCAGGGGCCGACGGTGGCGGTGCGCACCCGCTGACGGGCGTAGCGGAAGCCGAGCTCGAAGCGGAGGTAGCGGCCGAGGACCAGGACGTCGAGGAGGACGGCCGTGCGGTGCTCGGCCGTGCACAGCAGTGCCTCGGCCGCGGCGCGGTCGTGCACGCAGTGGAAGCCGCAGTCGCAGCGGCGGTTCGGTGCCCGGTGCCGCAGGCCGTACACGCAGGACGCGTCGGCCAGGACTCCGTACGGCAGCGCGCCGCCGAGCGACACACCGGTGAACCCGGCCCGGGTGCCGTCCTGGGACAGCACCGGGTGGGCGATCTTGTATCCGGTCGGCGGCTCCGCGGGGCGTTCCTCCGGAAGCCGCAGCCTCATCGGGCCGCCGGAACCTCTTCGGGAGCCTTCAGTTCCTTGATCTCCTCGGGAAGGTCGAGTTCGTCGTCCTGGATCTGCGGCCGCTCCTCGGCGACTCCGGTGGCCAGTGCCTTGCCGAGCTTCATGACGCCTCCCATACGCAGGGGTCCCTTATCGCCATGGTGACCCATGAGGGCCGTGATGGACATAGGGCCTTCGACCTCACGGTGAAGCTTCTCTTACCGGTATATCGCAGAAGAATTAAGTGGAGCTTCACTGTCGCCGCGCCGAGACTTCCCCCATGACGACTACGCCTCCTCCCTTCGGCCGCGCCCTGTGTGCCATGGTCACCCCCTTCACCGCGGAGGGCGCGCTCGATCTCGACGGCGCCCAGCGCCTGGCCGCGCACCTGGTCTCGCAGGGCTGCGACGGCCTCGTCCTGTCCGGCACCACGGGTGAGTCGCCGACGACCACGGACGCGGAGAAGTCGGCGCTGGTGACGGCGGTCCGGGAGGCGGTGGGCGAGCGGGCGTCGGTGGTGGCGGGCGTGGGCACCTTCGACACCCGGCACACCGTCGAACTGGCTCTGGCGGCCGAGAAGGCGGGCGCCGACGGGGTGCTGGTGGTGAGCCCCTACTACAGCAGGCCGCCGCAGGACGCGCTGGAGGCGCACTTCCGGGAGATCGCTGACGCCTCGGGCCTGCCCGTGATGCTGTACGACATCCCGGGCCGCACCGGCACCCGCATCGAACCGGAGACCATGATCCGGCTCGCCGGGCACCCCCGGATCGTCGCGGTCAAGGACTGCTCCTACGACCTCCTCGGCACCCAGAAGGTCCTGCACCGCACGGACCTCGCGTACTACGCGGGCTGCGACGAGCAGATCCTCGCGCTGTACGCGGTGGGCGGGGCGGGATACGTCAGCACCGTGGCCAACGTGGTCCCGGACCGGATGCGGGCGATCCTCGACCTGTTCGAGGCGGGCGACACCCCCGTGTCCGCCCGCCTCCAACAGAGGGCCGTTCCGCTGATCGAGGCGATGATGGCGGCGGGCCTGCCCGGCACGGTCACCGCGAAGGCCCTGCTCAACGCGCTCGGTCTGCCCGCCGGCCCGGTCCGCGCCCCGCTGCGGCCCGCCGGCCGGGAGACGGCCGACGGGCTGCTGGCGGAGTACGAACGGCTGGTGGCCGCCTGATCAGGTCTCCGCAGCCGCCTGATCAGGGCTGGGCGAACAGCGGCTCCCAGCGTCCGGCGTCCCCGTCGTTGCCCTCACGGAAGCCGCTGAGCGGGACCTCCTTGTCGCTGCCGATGGTGACCAGCACCAGCCGCTGGTGGAACTCGTTCTTGTCGTTCTTGCCGATGTCCCAGGCGATGAGCTGCTTGTTGCCCACCCAGGCGAGCAGCTGCTGGCCGCGTACCTCGGTCGGGTGACCGGTCTTCGCGTCGACGACGTACGACGACGTCTTCCACTTCTTGCCCGCGAAGTCCCCGGCGACGAGCCTGCCGTCGGGCGACAGGCCCGCGTCCACGAACCACGACAGGTACTTGTAGCCCGCCGGCACGGAGACCTTCTTGCCCGTGAGGTCGTAGAACACATAGCCGGGCTCCATCGGGCTGCCCTCCCAGACGTGCCGGCCGTCGTCGGTGAGGGCGAAGTCCTGGCGGGAGTTCATGAAGGTGCTGCCCGTGGGGCCCCCGGGGAGGCCGCCGGTCTTGATCTCGGTCCAGGCACCGTCCCCGGAGGCCACGTCGAGGACGTAGAAGCCGGTGCGGCTGGACGTCATGGGCTGACCCCACTCGACGTCGCCCTCCGCCTTGACCAGCCCGTCGGGGTTCTGGCTGTACGTCGTCGCGACCAGCTTGCGGCCGTCGCGGGAGAAGGAGAGCCCGCCGACCCCGTGGTCGACCTTGATCCAGCGCTCGACCTTGCCGGAGGTCAGGTCGAGCAGACCGATCCGGGAGGCGGGCAGGTCCCGTTCGAGGACGGCGGCCGTCTTCCCGCCGGGCGCGACCGCCACCCAGGACCAGTCCGGGGCCTTCTCGTACGTGCCGGTCCTCGGGTTCAGCAGGTGGTAGGTGCGCTGGGAGACAGCGGTGTCCGCGCTCTTCTTCACCGTCTCCGGGATGAAGTACCCGACGAGGGTCGTGCCTCCGACGGAGATCTCCTCGCGAGGCGGCGACTGGTCGGGGTGGGCCTTCGTCTTCTTCTCCACCACGACCCCACCACCGCCCGAGGGCCGTACGTCGTCCTTGCCGGAGTCCAGCAGCGGTACCGCCACTCCCACGGCGACCACGGCGACCGCAGCCGCGGCGGCGAGCGCGATCCTGCGGCTGCGGCGGCGCCGTCGCACGGCGAGCACCCGGTCCGCGAACCCCGCCGCGACCGGCGGTTGCTCGGCGGCCTGCTCGCGCAGCGCGTCGCGCACGATGTCGTCGACGTTCACGGACGCACCTCCACGGGCGAGTAGTCACGGGAGTCCAGCCGCTCGGCGTCGGCGGGCCCGAGGGCGGCCAGTTCGGGTGCGAGTGAGCGCAGCCGGGCCAGCGAGCGGTGGGTGGTGGACCGCACGGTGCCGACCGAGCAGCCGAGCAGCCGGGCCACGTCGGCCTCGGGCAGGTCCTCGAAGTAGCGCAGCACCAGCACGGTGCGCTGCCGTGCGGTGAGCCGGGACAGGGCCTGGCGCATCACGAGGCGCAGTTCGGTGGCGGCGGCCGCGTCGGCCCGGCCCTCGCCGGCGCCCGCCGGTTCGGGCGGCTCGGCGACGCTGACCTCCCGGCGCGGCCACTTCAGCCGCCAGCGGCTGATCTGCTGGCGGTAGAGGACCTGACGTACGTAGGCCTCGGGTTCGTCGATCTTCTGCCAGCGCCCGGCCGCCCGGACCAGGGCGTTCTGGAGCAGGTCCTCACCGGCGTACTGGTCTCCCCCGCACAGGAGGACGGCGGTCTTCAGCAGGGCGGACGACCTGCTGTCCACGAAGTCCCGGAAACTCTCCAGCCCTTCGGCATTCATCGTCACCTTCTCTTCCCCCGGCGGCGCGGGTGCGCGGCCTCCGACCCTTGTGACGCGTGCGGGGCTCCCCCGCTATGCCGCGGACAGGAAAAAAGTCGCCGCAGAGGTGAATCCTCTACGGCGACTTCGGCGCGGGTCAGTTCCAGGAGTACCCGTCGCCGATCAGCAGCAGGTGCTCCAGGACGTCCTCCATCGGGTCGTCCACCTGGCCGATGTTGACCAGGCCGACCCGGGGGCCGTTGTGGGAGGCGGTGTTGGTCTCGTCGGCACTCGCGGTCCCGGCCGCCATCCCGCAGGACATCCCCGCCAGGGCCAGCGCCCCGGCCCAGGCCCGCCTGCTCCTCATCACCCTCGTCACCCTCATCGGGCTCATCGCTGCGACCCCTCGTTCGTCGTCTCGGCCTCTGATCGGACTCTGCGTCCACCCGTTCATCTGCCGAAACGCCCGCGAGGTCACGCCGAGCAACCCGTAAGTGATCTTCGGGCGGCCCGTGGGAGCTCAGTTGTGGCTGTGCAGGACGTCGTTGAGGCCGCCCCAGACCGCGTTGTTCGGGCGGGCCTCGACGGTGCCGGTGACCGAGTTGCGGCGGAAGAGGATGTGGGAGGCGCCGTTCAGCTCGCGGGCCTTGACGATCTGGCCGTCGGGCATGGTGACCCGGGTGCCGGCGGTGACGTAGAGACCGGCCTCGACGACGCACTCGTCGCCGAGCGCGATGCCGACGCCCGCCTCGGCACCGATCAGGCAGCGCTCACCGATGGTGATGCGGACGTTGCCGCCGCCGGAGAGGGTGCCCATGGTGGAGGCGCCGCCGCCGATGTCCGAGCCGTCGCCGACCACGACACCGGCGGAGATCCGGCCCTCGACCATCGACGTGCCGAGCGTGCCGGCGTTGAAGTTGACGAAGCCCTCGTGCATCACGGTGGTGCCGGCGGCGAGGTGCGCGCCGAGCCGGACGCGGTCGGCGTCGGCGATGCGGACGCCCTTGGGGGCCACGTAGTCCGTCATGCGCGGGAACTTGTCGACGCTCGTGACGGCGAGGTGCAGGCCCTCGGCGCGGGCGTTGAGGCGGACCTTCTCGACGTCGTCGACGGCGACCGGGCCGAGCGAGGTCCAGGCGACGTTGGGGAGGAGGCCGAAGATGCCGTCCAGGCTCTGGCCGTGCGGCTGGACCAGGCGGTGCGAGAGCAGGTGCAGCCGCAGGTAGGCGTCGTGCGTGTCGAGCGGCTTCTCGTCCAGGGAGGCGATGACCGTACGGACCGCGACCACCTCGACACCACGGCGGGCGTCCGGACCGATCGCCTTCGCGGCGCCTTCGCCGAGCAGCTCCACGGCCTTGTCGGCCGACAGCCGCTCGGTGCCGGCGGGCCCCGGCTCGGCGGCCAGCTCGGGAGCGGGGAACCAGGTGTCGAGAACGGTGCCGTCGGCGGCGACGGTGGCGAGGCCTGCGGCGATGGCGCCGGTGATACGGGGAGCAGTCGTGTCGGTCATGAGGGCAACCTAACCGCCGGGGGGCGCACGAGGCGAACCCGCACGCGGGCCGTCTCAGGAGTCGGGCGGTACGCCGTACCCACGGGGAACGCCGAGGTTCGCCGGTATGTGTGACACCCGTCCGGGATCGAGACGCCGGCGGCGATCAACCACTCCCGGCCGGGATCCCCACTCCCGGCGAGAATCACCCCCTCCCCGCCGGGATCACCCGCGCCAGCATCTCCCGCGCATACCCCTCGTCGTACGGCACCCCCGTCAGCAGCACCTGGAGGCAGATGCCGTCGGTCAGGGCGACCAGGGCCCGTGCCGTGACCGGGTCCGTGCGGTGGGCGAGGCGGGCGGCGAGGTCGTCGGCCCACTCGGCGGCGACCGGGCGCAGGGCGGGGCGGCGCAGGGCGGCGAGATAGAGCTCGTACTCCAGCTCGACGCCGGTGCGGTCGCCGCCGAGCCAGTCGCCGAGGACACGGGCGAGGTCGGCGGCGAGGTCACCGCCGGGACCGTCCAGCGCCCCGTGCGCGGCGACCGCCTTGGCGAAGCCCTCGCTGGCCTGGCGCAGCGCGGCGACCATCAGCTCGTCGAGGCTCTTGAAGTGGTACGTCGTCGAACCGAGCGGCACATCGGCCTCGGCGGCGGCACTGCGGTGGCTGAGCCCCGCGAGGCCCTTCTCGCCGACGACCCGGATGGCCGCGTCGATGATCCGCTGCCGGCGCTCGGGGTCGTAGCGCCGGGCCATCAGTGCGCCCCGCCCAGGTTCAGCACCACGACCCCGACGATGATCAGCGCGATCCCGGCGGCCTTGGTGACGGTCATCCCCTCCCCGAGGAAGAGCATCCCGATGGTGGCGATGGTCGCGGTGCCCACCCCGGCCCAGATCGCGTAGGCGGTGCCGACGGACACCGTCTTCAGGGTCTGGGCGAGCAGTGCGAAGGACAGGACGTAGCCGAGCACGGTCAGAGCCGAGGGTCCGAGCCGGCTGAAGCCCTCGGTGTACTTCATGGCCGTGGTCGCCGCGACCTCGGCTGCGATGGCTCCGGCGAGGAGCAGGTATCCCATGTGTACAAGCGTACATAACCGTGAACACGGGAAGTCCCGGAGTCGGTTGAGAAGTCGATGTGGAAACGGTTCGATTCAAAGGGCTGCTCACAACCCCCGGCAACCACTACTGTTCCCTCCGGAACCACATGTGTTTCACCTTTCACCTACCGCGCCACCACAGCAGCGGCCGTCGCACACCCGCGCCGCGCCGGAGGAACAGCGCATGCCCGAAGACAAGTCCCAGCCGCCCCAGGACCGCCCCTGGGAGAACGGCTGGACACTGGACACCTCCCGCACGCCCGGCACCAGACGGCTCTATCTGGCCGGCGCGCTGGCGGTGGCCACGATCGTCGCCTGCGTGGCGGCGATAGCCGCGACCGACAACGAGGACGACGTCCGGTCGAAATCCGCGCGGGACGGGGGATCCGGTCTGATCTCCTTCTCCTCGCAGCCCGCGACGACCCTCCCCCCGGAGGGCGACAGCGGCCTCTCGTCGGTGTCCCCCACTCCCCAGGGCCCCCGGCAGCAGGGCACCGGCCCGACCGTCGCGGTCACGACCACCCCGAAGCCGCCCAAGTCCACGCCGTCCAAGGGCAGTCCGGCGAAGCCGAAGCCCTCGGTGACGTACCGCTCGGTCCGCGCGGTCAACTACCCCGACCGCTACTGGCATGTGACCCAGTACTACGTGGCCCTGGACCCGGTCCGCGGCTCGGAGTCCCGCGAGGACTCGACCTTCAAGCAGGTCAAGGGACTGGCGAACGCCTCGTGTTACTCCTTCACCACGCACGACGGCCAGTACCTGCGCCACAGCAACTTCGTGCTGCGCGCCGCCCGTGACGACGGCTCGTCCCTCTTCGAGCAGGACGCCACGTTCTGCCCCCGCGACTCGCCCTCCTACGCCGGTGCCAAGATGCTGGAGTCGGTCAACTACCCCGGTTATTTCCTGCGCCACGAGAACTTCGTGGTCCGCCTCGAACGCTTCGAGTACAGCTCCCAGTACATCGCGGACTCGTCGTTCCAGTTGGTGGGCGGGCTGGCCTGAGCATGCGGAAGGGGCCGCGGCACACGGCCACGGCCCCTTCCGGACACCGGTCGGACTCGCTCAGACGTTGAACCCCAGCGCCCGGAGCTGCTCCCGTCCGTCGTCCGTGATCTTGTCCGGGCCCCACGGCGGCATCCACACCCAGTTGATGCGGAGTTCGCTGACGAGGCCGTCCGTGGCGGACTTGGCCTGGTCCTCGATGACGTCCGTCAGCGGGCAGGCCGCCGAGGTCAGCGTCATGTCGAGGGTCGCGATGTTCGCGTCGTCGATGTGGATGCCGTAGATCAGGCCGAGGTTGACCACGTCGATGCCCAACTCGGGGTCGACGACGTCGTACAGCGCCTCGCGGATCTCTTCCTCGGAGGCCGGCTTCATCTCAATGGTCTCGCTCATGCCGTCTTCCTTTCGGCGTCGGCGTCCAGCGCCTGGGCCGTCGCGTCCTTCCACGCCATCCAGCTGAGGAGGGCGCACTTGACCCGGGCCGGGTACTTGGAGACACCGGCGAACGCGACCGCGTCCTCCAGCACCTCCTCCATCGCGTCGTCGGGCTCGATCTTTCCCTTGGACTGCATCAGCTCCAGGAAGGTCTCCTGGATCTTCTGCGCCTCCGCCAGGTCCTTGCCGACCAGCAGGTCGTTCAGCACGGAGGCCGAGGCCTGGCTGATCGAGCAGCCCTGGCCCTCGTACGAGACGTCCTCGATCGTCGAGCCGTCGTACTTCACGCGGAGGGTGATCTCGTCGCCGCACGTGGGGTTCACGTGGTGTACCTCGGCGTCGCCGTCCCTCAGACCACGCCCGTGCGGGTGCTTGTAGTGGTCCAGGATGACTTCCTGGTACATCGAATCAAGCTTCACGACTCAGCCAGCTCCTCAGCCGAAGAAGTTCCGTACGTGCTCCAGCCCGTCGACCAGTGCGTCGATCTCGGCAGGCGTGGAGTACAGATAGAACGACGCTCGCGTGGTCGCAGGAATTCCGTACCGCAGGCAGACCGGCCGCGCGCAGTGGTGGCCGACCCGGACCGCGATGCCCTCCTCGTCGAGGACCTGGCCCACGTCGTGGGGGTGGATGTCGCCGAGCGTGAAGGAGATCGCCGCACCCCGGTCCTCGGCCGTGGTCGGGCCGATGATCCTGAGGTCCGGGACCTGCGTGAGGCGCTGGACGGCGTACTCGGTCAGCGCGTGCTCATGGGCGAGGATCTTGTCCATGCCGATCGACTGGAGGTAGTCGATCGCCGCGCCCAGCCCGACCGCCTGCGCGATCGGGGGCGTGCCCGCCTCGAACTTGTGCGGGGCGGGGGCGTAGGTCGACGAGTGCATCGACACGGTCTCGATCATCTCGCCGCCGCCGAGGAACGGGGGCAGGTCCTCCAGGAGTTCCTGCCGGCCCCACAGCACGCCGATACCGGTCGGACCGCACATCTTGTGGCCGGTGAAGGCCACGAAGTCGGCCTGGAGGGCCTGGACGTCTATCGGCATGTGCGGTGCCGCCTGCGAGGCGTCGATGCAGACCAGCGCACCGACCTCCTGCGCCCGGCGGATGATCGTCTCGACCGGGTTGACCGTGCCCAGGATGTTGGACACCAGCACGAAGGAGACGATCTTCGTCTTCTCGGTGATGATCTCCTCGATGTTGGACAGGTCGAGCCGGCCGTCGTCGGTCAGCCCGAACCACTTCAGCTTCGCGCCGGTGCGCTGCGAGAGCAGCTGCCACGGCACGATGTTGGAGTGGTGCTCCATCTCGGTGATGACGATCTCGGTCTCGGAGTCCACGCGGTAGGGCTCGTCGGCCCAACCGAGCATGTTCGCCACGAGGTTGAGGGACTCGGAGGCGTTCTTGGTGAAGATCACCTCGTCGCGCGAGGGCGCGTTGATGAAGGAGGCGACCTTGTCGCGCGCTCCCTCGTACAGCGCCGTGGCCTCCTCGGCGAGCACATGCACACCGCGGTGGACGTTGGCGTTGTAGCGCTCGTAGTACTCGCTCAGGGCGTCCAGCACCTGGCGCGGCTTCTGCGAGGTCGCCGCGTTGTCCAGGTAGACGAGCTTCCGGTCGTCGTGGACCAGTCGGTCCAGGATCGGGAAGTCCTTGCGGATCGCCTCGGTGTCGAGGAGGCCCGGCAGCTGTGTCACTCGGATGCGCCACCCTTCGTGTAAGCCTCGTAGCCCTCGTTCTCCAGCTTGTCGGCGAGCTCGGCACCGCCGGACTCGACGATCTTGCCGCCCGCGAAGACGTGCACGTGGTCGGGCTTGATGTAGCGCAGGATGCGCGTGTAGTGCGTGATCAGCAGGGTGCCGACCTCACCGGTCTCACGGACGCGGTTGACGCCCTCGGAGACGACCCGGAGCGCGTCGACGTCGAGGCCGGAGTCGGTCTCGTCGAGGATCGCGATCTTCGGCTTGAGGAGCTCCAGCTGGAGGATCTCGTGGCGCTTCTTCTCACCGCCGGAGAAGCCCTCGTTGACGTTGCGCTCGGCGAAGGAGGGGTCCATGTTGAGGCGCTCCATGGCCTCCTTGACCTCCTTCACCCAGGTGCGCAGCTTGGGGGCCTCGCCGCGGATGGCGGTGGCGGAGGTGCGCAGGAAGTTGGAGACCGAGACGCCGGGGACCTCGACGGGGTACTGCATCGCCAGGAACAGGCCCGCGCGGGCGCGCTCGTCGACCTCCATCTCCAGGACGTCCTCGCCGTCGAGGGTGACGGTGCCGCCGGTGATGGTGTACTTCGGGTGACCCGCGAGGGAGTAGGCGAGCGTCGACTTGCCGGAGCCGTTGGGGCCCATGATGGCGTGCGTCTCGCCCTGCTTCACGGTCAGGTCGACGCCCTTGAGGATCTCCTTCGTGGCGTTGTCGGCCTCGACGGTGACGTGCAGGTCGCGGATTTCAAGCGTTGCCATGGATTGCCTCAGGACTCCTGGTTGAGGGAGACGAGCACGTCGTCCCCTTCGATCTTTACGGGGTATACGGGGACGGGGCGCGTCGCGGGAAGGCCGGACGGCTTGCCGGTGCGCAGGTCGAAGCTGGAGCCGTGCAGCCAGCACTCGATCTGGCAGTCCTCCACCTCGCCCTCGGAGAGCGAGACGTTCGCGTGGGAGCAGATGTCGTGGATCGCGAACACCTCCCCCTCGGTCTGCACGAGGGAGACCGGCGTGCCGTCGAGTTCCACCCGCTTCGGGGTGTCCTCCTCCAGCTCGCTCAGCCCGCAGGCGCGTACGAAAGCCATCAGACGGTGGCCTCCAGCTCCTCGTCGATCTTCACGAGAAGTCGCTCTTCGATGTCGTCGACACCGATCTGCTGGACCAGCTCGGCGAAGAAGCCGCGGACCACCAGACGGCGGGCCTCGTCGGCCGGGATGCCGCGGGCCATCAGGTAGAAGAGCTGCTCGTCGTCGAAGCGGCCGGTCGCACTCGCGTGCCCGGCGCCGACGATCTCGCCGGTCTCGATCTCCAGGTTCGGCACGGAGTCGACGCGGGCGCCGTCGGTGAGGACGAGGTTGCGGTTCATCTCGTACGTGTCGGTGCCCTCGGCCTTGGCCTCGATGAGCACGTCGCCGATCCACACCGCGTGCGCGTCGTCGCCCTGGAGCGCGCCCTTGTAGACGACGTTGGACTTGCAGTGCGGGGCGTTGTGGTCGACCAGGAGGCGGTGCTCCTGGTGCTGGCCCTTGTCGGTGAAGTAGAGCCCGAACAGCTCGGCCTCGCCGCCGGTGCCGGCGTAGGAGACGCGCGGGTGCAGCCGTACCAGATCGCCGCCGAAGGTGACGACGACCGACTTGAAGGACGCGTCCCGGCCGACCAGCGCGTTGTGCTGGGCCACGTGGACGGCCTTGTCGTCCCAGTCCTGGACGGAGACGACGGTCAGTTTGGCGCCGTCGCCCAGGATGTAGTCGACGTTGGCGGCGAGCACCGCGTCACCGGTGTGGTCGATGACGACGACGGCCTCGGCGAAGGCCCCGAGCTCGACGACCTGGTGGCCGTAGCGGACCCCGCCCTCGCCGTGCACGGCGATGCGGATCGGCTCGGTGAGGACCGTCTCCTTGGGGACGGTGACCACGCCGGCCTTCTCGAACGCCGAGTACGCCTGGGCGGCGACGCGGTCCACCGGGGTGCCCGCCCTGCCGATCCGGGCGTCGTCACGGCCGACGGTCTCGACGGTGACGCCCTCGGGGGCCTGCACGTCCACCGTCACGCCGGCGCCGGTGGCGACCGCGGTGCCGTCGTGCAGCCCGCGCAGGCGCTCCAGCGGGGTGAACCGCCACTCCTCCTCCCGGCCGTGCGGGACGGGGAAGTCCTGCACGTCGAAGGACGGGGGCGCGCTCATGCGCGTGGCGACGGTCGACTCGGCGGCCACCGCGATCGAGCCGGCGGTGGTGGATCCCACCGGGATGTTCTGGGCCTCAGCCATGGCTGTCGGTCTGCTCTCTTCCTACGTAAGTGACTTGATGGAGGCGGCCGTTGCTTAGCCGACCGCGCCTTCCATCTGGAGCTCGATCAGCCGGTTGAGTTCCAGCGCGTACTCCATCGGCAGCTCCTTCGCGATGGGCTCGACGAAGCCGCGCACGATCATGGCCATCGCCTCGAACTCGGAGAGACCGCGGCTCATCAGGTAGAAGAGCTGGTCCTCGGAGACCTTGGAGACGGTCGCCTCGTGGCCCATGGACACGTCGTCCTCGCGGACGTCCACGTAGGGGTACGTGTCGGAGCGGGAGATGGTGTCGACGAGCAGCGCGTCGCACAGCACGTTCGACTTGGAGCCGTGGGCGCCCTCGCCGATCTCGACGAGACCGCGGTAGGACGTACGGCCGCCGCCGCGCGCCACCGACTTGGAGACGATGTTGGAGGAGGTGTTCGGCGCCATGTGGACCATCTTGGAGCCGGCGTCCTGGTGCTGGCCCTCGCCCGCGAAGGCGATGGAGAGGGTCTCGCCCTTGGCGTGCTCGCCCATCAGGTAGACGGCCGGGTACTTCATGGTGACCTTGGAGCCGATGTTGCCGTCGATCCACTCCATGGTCGCGCCCTCGTAGGCCACGGCGCGCTTGGTGACCAGGTTGTAGACGTTGTTCGACCAGTTCTGGATGGTCGTGTAGCGGCAGCGGGCGCCCTTCTTCACGATGATCTCGACGACCGCGGAGTGCAGGGAGTCCGACTTGTAGATCGGGGCCGTACAACCCTCGACGTAGTGGACGTAGGCGTCCTCGTCGACGATGATCAGCGTCCGCTCGAACTGGCCCATGTTCTCGGTGTTGATCCGGAAGTAGGCCTGGAGCGGGATCTCCACGTGCACGCCCTTCGGCACGTAGATGAAGGAGCCGCCGGACCACACCGCGGTGTTCAGCGACGCGAACTTGTTGTCGCCGACCGGGATGACGGTGCCGAAGTACTCCTTGAAGAGCTCCGGGTGCTCCTTGAGGGCGGTGTCGGTGTCCAGGAAGATGACGCCCTGCTCCTCCAGGTCCTCACGGATCTGGTGGTAGACGACCTCAGACTCGTACTGGGCCGCGACACCGGCGACGAGGCGCTGCTTCTCCGCCTCGGGGATGCCGAGCTTGTCGTACGTGTTCTTGATGTCCTCGGGCAGGTCCTCCCAGGACTCCGCCTGCTTCTCCGTGGAGCGCACGAAGTACTTGATGTTGTCGAAGTCGATGCCGGAGAGGTCCGAGCCCCAGTTCGGCATGGGCTTCTTGTCGAACAGGCGCAGACCCTTGAGGCGGAGCTTGGTCATCCACTCCGGCTCGTTCTTCTTCGCGGAGATGTCGCGCACGACTTCCTCGCTCAGACCGCGCTTCGCAGAGGCGCCGGCTTCGTCGGAGTCGGCCCAGCCGTATTCGTACTTGCCCAGGCCCTCGAGCTCAGGGTGGGCAGTCTCCGTGGGGAGAGTCATGCGGGGTTCCTCCCGGCCGTGCTTGCGGATGCGTTATGAGACATGTGGGAAATCTTGGGGATGAACGTCGTGCAGACGCCGTCGCCGTGCGCGATGGTCGCCAGTCGCTGGACGTGCGTGCCGAGGAGCTGGGAGAAGATCTCCGTCTCGGCGTCGCACAGCTGCGGGAACTTCTCCGCGACATGGGCCACCGGGCAGTGGTGCTGGCACAGCTGCTCGCCGACCGGTGCGCTCCGCGCCGTAGCAGCGTACCCGTCCGCGCTCAGGGCCTTGGCCAGGGCTTCGGTGCGCTCCTCGGGGGCGGCGGTCTCGACGGCCTTGCGGTACACCTCGGCCTGCGCGGCGATCCTCGCGCGCGCGAAGGCGACGACCGCCTCGTCCCCGCCGAACCGCTCCTGGATCCAGGCCAGGGCGTCCGCGGCGAGCTTGTCGTAGGACTGGTCGAAGGCGTCCCGGCCGCAGTCGGTGAGCGCGAAGACCTTGGCGGGCCGGCCGCGCGTCCGCGCCCCGTACACCCGCTGCTCCCGCGCCTCCACGACCTCGTCGGCCACCAGAGCGTCCAGATGACGCCGTACGGCCGCGGGGGTGAGCCCCAGCCGCCCGGCCAGCTCGGTGACGGTCGACGGGCCGTGGTCCAGGATGGATCGCGCGACGCGGTTGCGGGTGGACCGCTCACCGGTCGCGAGCTCCTCCTGAGGGGCCCCCGTGGGGGTCTCCCGAGCCTCGCCGACGTTTTTCACAACGCCATTGTTGCGTAATTCCTCAGGACCGGGCAAGCCGCGCCCTGCCCGAGGGACGGTGCCCTGCATCACTTAGGTCTCCCTAACCTGACCTGCGCAAACGATCTTTGATCGATCAAACCGGTGGCGCCCGGCGGTCCTGTCAGGGACACTCCCGAACCATGCCGACACCACCTCCCACCGGCCCACTTGTCACCCGCGACTCCCTCGCCGGGCAGCTGCGCGAGCTGGGTGTCAGAAGCGGCGAGACCCTCCTCGTGCACTCCTCCCTGAGCGCCCTCGGCTGGGTCTGCGGAGGTTCCGTCGCGGTGGTCCAGGGACTCCTGGACGCCCTCGGCCCGGACGGCACCCTCGTGGTCCCCACCCAGACCGGCGACCTCTCGGACCCGGCGGTGTGGAGCAACCCGCCGGTGCCGGAGGACTGGTGGCCGGAGATCCGCGCCACCATGCCCGCCTACGACCCCCTCGTCACGCCCTCGCGCGGGGTGGGCGTGGTCCCGGAGACCGTGCGCACCTGGCCCGGCGCCCTGCGGAGCGCGCACCCGCAGACCTCCTTCGCGGCGATAGGCCCCCGCGCGCGTGCGGTCCTGGACGGCCACGCCGTGGACTGCCGCCTCGGCGAGCACAGCCCGCTGGCCCGCCTGGAAGCCCTCCACGCGCGCGTGCTGCTCCTCGGCGCGGGCTACGACACCTGCACGAGCTTCCATCTCGCCGAGTACCGGACACCGGCCCCGCGGGTGAAGGTCGGCCGCCCCGGACCGGACGGCTGGGAGGTGGTGACGGAGGTGTCGATCACCTCGGACCGCTTCGACGAACTCGGGTACGACTTCGAGCGGGACACCGGTGTCGTCGTACGGGGAAAGGTGGGCGCGGCCGAGGCCCGGCTGTTCCCGGTGGCGGACGCCGTGCGGTACGCGGAGCGGTGGCTGTCGCTGCACCGCTCACAGGAGGACGTGCCCGGGAATGCGCTGGGTGGAGATCCTGCACCCGCCCGTCGGTCACGCGGTCGGCGAACCTAGACTCGGGCCCATGCGAAGCGAGCCCGTGGTCCAGGTCCACGCCCTGGTGAAGCGGTACGGCACGAAGACCGCCGTGGACGGCCTCGACCTGGTGGCCCGGGCGGGCGTGACCGCCGTACTCGGACCCAACGGCGCCGGCAAGACGACGACCGTCGAGACCTGCGAGGGCTACCGGAAGCCGGACTCCGGCACGGTCCGGGTCCTGGGCCTCGACCCGGTGCGCCAGGCACGTGAGCTGAACCCGAGGATCGGCGTGATGCTCCAGTCCGGGGGCGTGTACTCGGGCGCCCAGGCCGACGAGATGCTCCGGCACGTGGCCCGCCTGCACGCGCACCCGCTGGACGTGGACGCGCTGATCGAGCGCCTGGGCCTGGACGGTTGCGGCAGGACGACGTACCGCAGGCTGTCCGGCGGCCAGCAGCAGCGCCTGGCGCTGGCCATGGCGGTCGTGGGCCGCCCCGAGCTGGTGTTCCTGGACGAGCCGACCGCGGGCCTGGACCCGCAGGCCCGCCGCGCGACCTGGGACCTGATCCGCGATCTGCGGACGGACGGCGTCTCGGTGATCCTCACCACGCACTACATGGACGAGGCCGAGCAGCTCGCCGACGACGTGGCGATCATCGACGGCGGCCGGGTCATCGCCCAGGGCACTCCGGAGGAGCTGTGCCGGGGCGGCGCCGAGAACACCCTGCGCTTCACGGGACGCCCCGGCCTCGACGTGGGTTCGCTGCTCAAGGCCCTGCCGGCGGACTGCACGGCGGCGGAGCTGACCCCCGGCTCCTACCGGGTCGTCGGCAAGGTCAACCCCCAGCTCCTGGCCACGGTGACGTCCTGGTGCGCCCAGCACGGCGTCATGCCGGAGAAGATCTCGGTGGAACGGCACACCCTGGAAGACGTCTTCCTGGAGCTCACGGGTAAGGAACTGCGCGCATGACGGCCACCGGCACCTACACCCCGAAGCCGGGAGCGGCGCCCCTGGGCCGCATGATCACCACCCAGGCGGCGCTGGAGACCAAGATGCTCCTGCGCAACGGTGAGCAACTGTTGCTGACGGTGGTGATCCCGACCCTGCTCCTGCTGCTCTTCAGCTCCGTGGACATCGTCGACACCGGAGCCGGCAAGTCGGTGGACTTCCTGGCCCCCGGCGTCCTGGCCCTCGCGGTCATGTCGACGGCCTTCACGGGCCAGGCGATCGCCACCGGCTTCGAACGCCGCTACGGAGTCCTCAAGCGCCTGGCCAGCTCCCCCCTCCCCCGCTGGGCCCTGATGACGGCCAAGACGGCGTCGGTCCTGGTGACGGAGATCCTGCAGGTCCTGCTCCTGACGGCGATCGCCTTCGCCCTGGGCTGGTCCCCGCACGGCAACCCGCTCTCCGTCCTCCTGCTCCTGCTCCTCGGCACGGCGGCCTTCTCGGGCCTGGGCCTGCTGATGGCAGGCACGCTGAAGGCGGAAGCCACGTTGGCCGCGGCGAACCTGGTCTTCCTCCTCCTCCTGGTCGGCGGCGGAGTGATCGTCCCCTTGTCCAAGTTCCCTCCAGGCGCCCAGGACGTACTCGCCCTCCTCCCGATCTCGGCCCTGTCGGACGGCCTGCGCGACGTGCTGCAGCACGGGGCGGGGATGCCGTGGGGGGATCTGGGGATCCTGGCGGTGTGGGGGGTCGTGGGGCTGGCGCTGGCCGGGAAGTTCTTCCGCTGGGAGTGACGTCCGCGCGGAGTGACGGGACGCGGGAGACCGGAGGCCGCCCGGCTCAGGGCCGAGGCTGACCGGATCCGGCGGTGCCTGTGACCGATGCCTCAGGGGCCACGGACCGGAAACCACGACCCTCGTGAAACCGTGCACAAGCAACGCCCCTACGATGGGCGGCGTGCCAAACGTGACCCGCGCCGACGCCGTAGCGGCCGTCCGCAACCCCCTCGCCTTCATCGCCACCCGCTGGACCCCGACCCCCCGGACGGTTCAGCGGGCGGCGCTCGCCGCGCTCGTGATGGCCGTCGTCATCGTGGTCACCGGTGGGGCCGTGCGGCTGACCGGGTCGGGGCTCGGGTGTCCGACCTGGCCCAAGTGCACGGACGACTCGCTGACCGCGACCAGCGCGATGGGGGTGCACGGGGCCATCGAGTTCGGCAACCGGATGCTCACCTACGTGCTGTGCGCGGCCGTCGGCTGGGCCATCATCGCGGCCCGCAGCGAGAAGCCCCGCCGCCGCAGTCTCACCCGGCTGGGCTGGGCGCAGTTCTGGATCGTGATGAGCAACGCGATCCTCGGCGGCATCGTCGTACTGGTGGGGCTCAACCCGTACACCGTCGCCGCCCACTTCGTGGCGACCACCGCCCTGATCACGGTCGCCACCGTGATGTGGCAGCGCACCCGCGAGGGCGACTCGGCACCCCGCCCGCTGGTCGGCAAGCCCGTGCAGCAGCTGGTCTGGTTCATGGTGGCGGCCGCCGCCCTGCTGATCCTCGTCGGCACCGTGGTGACCGGCGCCGGGCCGCACGCCGGTGACTCCAGCGAGGTCGAGCGGATGCCGCTGGACTGGGAGACGGTGGCCAAGGCGCACGCGGTCCTCGCCTGGATCGTGGTGTCGCTGACCTTCGCCCTGTGGTTCATCCTCAAGGCGGTCGACGCCCCCAAGGGCCCCCTGCACCGCACCCGCGACCTCTTCCTGGTCCTCCTCTCCCAGGGCGTCATCGGCTACGTCCAGTACTTCACCGACCTGCCCGAGTTCCTGGTCGGCCTGCACATGCTCGGCTCGGCCCTGGTGTGGATCGCGGTGCTGCGGGTGCTGCTGGCCCTGCGGGAGCGAGCCGAGGGCGAGGTGGCCGAGGTGCCCGCTCAGCCGTACGCCGCCACGAGCTCGTCGATCGCCGGGCCCAGGTAGTTCCGGGTCAGCTCGGCCCGGTTCGCCGGGGCTGGTCCTGGATCGCCGTAGCGGCGGCCACGGATGTCCGCCACCACCTCCACCGGCGACCCGAGCCCGGGCAGTAGCTCCAGCGCCTCCCGCTTCGAGATCAGCCGTCCCTCGCGCAGGGTCACGCTCGCGCGGGCGAACGTCAGCAGGCCCAGGTCGACCCACACGTCCCGGGTCCACAGCGGGGCGTTGTCGAGGGCCGGGCGCCAGAAGTCCCGCTGGTCGCGGACCACGAAGTCGGCCAGCTCCCGGTCCGTCACCGGGGGCAGCAGGTCCGCCGGCGGCTTCCCGTGCAGGACGCGTCCGAAGGAGTGCAGCTCCCGCCGGGTCACCGGGGTGACCGGCCGCTTGAAGAGTTCCTCGTGCGCCCAGGTGAGGTGGCGTCGGCCCGGGTCGGCCGACGGGGTCAGATACGTGCAGTGCAGCTGCCCGGCCAGCGGTTCCGCCCGCAGCCGCGCGTGCAGCGTCGCCAGCCGCCACACCATCCGCGGCCCCACCGAGTCGAGTACGGCGATCAGGTCCAGGTCGCTGCGGCCCTCCTGGTAGTCGCCGCCGGCCAGCGAGCCGTGCGCCCAGACGGCGACGGGAGAGAGCGGGGCCAGGCCGGCGAGGAAGCGGTCCAGTAACACCTCGGTCTGCATGGACCCCATCCTGGACACGTCACTCCAGTCCGTACACCCTGCGCGCGTTCCCCGCCGCGATCAGCCCCGCCACCCGCTGTGCGTCCGCCAACGACCAGGAGCCCTCCGCGACCCAGCCGCCCAGCACCCGGGCCAGCGCCTCCCGGAACAGCCGGGCGCCCACGACATGCAGTTCGGGCAGGCTGTGGGCCCCGCTGGAGAAGACGATCTTGCCGAAGGGGGCCAGCTCCAGGATCTCCGCGAGGACGGTCGCCGCGCGGGCGCCGGTGCGCACCAGGGCGGCGCCGGAGTCGGCGTAGACGTGCGGGAAGACCCCGGCGAGATGGGCGGCGTGCCGGTGGTACGGGTAGCTGTGCAGCAGGACGAGGTCGGTGCCGAGGCCCGCGGTGGCCCGGACGAAGTCGGTGAGCAGGACGGGGTCGGTGCGGTCGATGCGCAGGCCCGGTTCGCCGAGCCCGGCGTGCAGCTGGAGGGGCAGTCCGGAGGCGACGGCGATCCACAGCAGGTGTCGTAGCAGCACGGGATCGGACAGTTCGCCGCCCACCCGGCGGCCCGCCAGCCAGCGACCCGCGGCGCCCCGCACCTCACCCGGGCCCGGCGGCTCGGGAGCCAGCGCGAGACCGTGCCGTACGCCCGCCACCGAGGTGAAGGCGACCGCGTTCGCGGCCGCGCCGTGCACGGACTCGGCGAGGTTGGCGAGGAAGGACTCGACGGTGCCGGAGGTGTCGGCGACCTGTTCGGCCAGGAGTTCCAGGCGGACGATCTCGCGGGTCTCGGCGGCGGCGGTGGAGGCCAGTTCGGTGGGCCCGGTGAGGTCGCCGGGCAGTCCGGTGTCGACCAGATAGGTCGTGATGCCGCTGCCCCGCAGCAGCCTGCGGCCCGACTCCAGGACGCCGAGCTCACGGCGCCGGGCCAGGTAGCGGGCGGGCGGACAGTGCGGTTCCAGGCCCAGTAAGGGCGGGCACCAGCGTCGTACGGCGAAACCCGTCTGGGTGTCGAACAGGGTGGTCCCCGGCGCGGGCGGGCCCTCGGTGCGGGCCAGCTGGGCCTCGAAGGTGCCGAGGCCCAGCTCCGTTCTCAGTACGCCGTGGCAGTACTGGTCCACGAGGGACGGCGTTTCGATCATCCGGGCTCCCCGTCTGGACCGTGTGGGCTACTCACAGGTCCTAACGGGTGAACCGGGTGTCAGGTGTTGGGGACGCACACCCCATGTGAAAGGGGGGACGGGTCTCAGCCGTTGGAGGGGCCGCCGACCTGGATGCCCGCCATGCGGCTCCACTCGTACGGCCCCGTCTTCACCTTGGCCGCGAACTCGCCGTCGAAGTTCTCGTGGACGGTGATGCCGGCCTTCTCGACGGCCTTCTCGGCGATCTCGTACGAGGGGGCCACCAGGTCGCCCCAGCCGCCGTCCTCGCCGACGAGGACGATGCGGGTGCCGCGCTCGCCGATGTAGGCCAGCTGGCCCTCGGCGCCGCCGTGCTCCTTGGAGAAGGCGCTGATCTGCCGGGCGAGCCGGGCGACCCTGCGCTCGGCCTTCGCGTCAACCTGCTGCGTGTCTGCCATGACCAGGATGCTACCGATCAGTACATGGGGCAGCGACGTGACCCTCGCCTCAGCGCCCGGGGCCCCTACCGCAGGAAGGGGTCCACCGCCACCGCGAGGAAGAGGATCGACACATAGGTGATCGACCAGTGGAACAGCCGCATCTCCTTGAGCTTCGCGCCCGTCACCTCGGCCTTGGCGCGGTTCTGGAGGCCGTGCGCCTCCCACAGCCAGAAGCCGCCCGCGAGCAGCGCGACCGCCGTGTAGAACCAGCCGGTGTAGCCGAGCGGGGTGAGCAGCAGCGACACGCCGACCATCACCCAGCTGTAGATGACGATCTGCTTGGCGACGACCTTGTTGGAGGCCACCACCGGCAGCATCGGCACGCCCACGCGCGCGTAGTCCTCGCGGACCTTCATGGACAGCGGCCAGTAGTGCGGCGGCGTCCAGAAGAACATCACCAGGAACAGGACGATCGGCGCCCACGACATGGAGTTGGTCACCGACGACCAGCCGATCAGGACCGGGAGGCAGCCGGCGATGCCGCCCCACACGATGTTCTGCGAGGTACGCCGCTTGAGGATCATCGTGTAGACGACGACGTAGAAGAGCAGCGCTCCGAGCGACAGCCAGGCGGACAGCCAGTTGACGGTCAGACCGAACAGCAGCGTCGAGACGACCGCCAGCGTGATGCCGAAGGCCAGACACTCCCGCGGCGACACCATGCCGGTCACCAGGGGCCGCTGCGAGGTGCGGTCCATGAGCGCGTCGATGTCGCGGTCGATGTACATGTTGAGCGCGTTGGCGCCGCCCGCGGAGAGGTATCCGCCGACGCAGGTCAGCAGGACCAGCTTCAGGTCCGGCACGCCCTGCTGCGCCAGGAACATCACCGGAACGGTGGTGATGAGCAGCAGCTCGATGATCCGCGGCTTGGTCAGCGCCACGAACGCCTTGGCCCGGGCCCCGAACGGCCGGTGACTCGAGCTCTTGCTCTCCCCCAGCACACCGGCTGGACGGGATTCGACGGCCGTCACGCACACCCCTACAGAGACATCCCAGCAAGCCTCAGCGGTGTGAAGTCCCGGTAAAGGCTCGCGCGTACCACGCCACTGTAGACGTTGCCCATACCCCGATATTCGCGGGGGTCGGCTCGTGTCCGAGGACGACCCCGGAAGAGCTCGGAGTCACTCGGTTGAGCACTCGTACGAGCGGCTCCGTATTCACTTGCCGAATGCGATACGGCCCAGTCGGGAGGCGGATCCCGGCGGGGCCCGGCAGTCTGGAATGACTCGAAAAAACGCACGTACTTGCGGGGGTAGGCTCGACAACGGCCGGGCGTCCCGTGCACCGGCATTTTCGACATGCGTGACATGTGGAGAGGAGCCCTGACCCAGGGTGAGCACCAAGCCGACCACCACAGACCTCGAGTGGACCGAGTTGGATCAGCGGGCCGTCGACACCGCCCGCGTCCTGGCCGCCGACGCCGTACAGAAGGTCGGCAACGGCCATCCCGGTACGGCGATGAGCCTGGCTCCCGCCGCCTACACCCTCTTCCAGAAGGTGATGCGGCACGACCCCGCCGACCCCGACTGGGTCGGGCGCGACCGCTTCGTGCTGTCCGCCGGCCACTCGTCCCTGACCCTCTACACCCAGCTCTACCTGGCCGGTTTCGGCCTGGAGCTGGACGACCTGAAGGCGTTCCGGACCTGGGGCTCCAAGACCCCGGGTCACCCGGAGTACGGCCACACCAAGGGCGTGGAGACCACCACCGGTCCGCTCGGCCAGGGTGTCGCCAACGCGGTGGGCATGGCGATGGCCGCCCGCTACGAGCGCGGTCTGTTCGACCCGGAGGCCCCGGAGGGCACCTCGCCCTTCGACCACTTCGTCTTCGCCATCGCCGGTGACGGCTGCCTCCAGGAGGGCATCTCCGCCGAGGCGTCCTCGATGGCCGGCCACCAGAAGCTCGGCAACCTGATCCTGCTGTGGGACGACAACCACATCTCGATCGAGGGCGACACCGAGACGGCCGTCTCCGAGGACACCGTCAAGCGGTACGAGGCGTACGGCTGGCACGTGCAGCGAGTCGAGCCGCAGGCCAACGGCGACCTGGACCCTGCCGCGATCTTCGAGGCGATCCAGAAGGCCAAGGCGGTCACCGACAAGCCGTCCTTCATCGCGATGCGCTCGATCATCGCCTGGCCCGCCCCGAACGCCCAGAACACCGAGGCCGCGCACGGCTCGGCGCTCGGCGACGACGAGGTCGCGGCCACCAAGCGGGTGCTGGGCTTCGACCCGGAGCAGAGCTTCGAGGTCGCGGGCGAGGTCATCGAGCACACCCGGCAGGCGCTGGAGCGCGGCCGGCAGGCGAAGGCCGAGTGGGACAAGTCCTTCCAGGAGTGGCGCAGCAACAACCCCGAGCGCGCGGCCGAGTTCGACCGCATCGCCGCGGGTGAGCTGCCCAAGGACTGGGAGTCCGCGATCCCGGTGTTCGAGCCCGGCAAGGGCGTGGCCACGCGTGCGGCGTCCGGCAAGGTCCTCCAGGCCCTCGGCGCGGTGGTCCCCGAGCTGTGGGGCGGCTCCGCCGACCTCGCGGGCTCGAACAACACCACGATCGACAAGAACTCCTCGTTCCTGCCGGCGGACAACCCGCTGCCGGAGGCCGACCCGTACGGCCGCACGATCCACTTCGGCATCCGCGAGCACTCCATGGCCGCGGAGATGAACGGCATCGCGCTGCACGGCAACACCCGTATCTACGGCGGTACGTTCCTCGTCTTCTCCGACTACATGCGCAACGCCGTCCGGCTCTCGGCGTTGATGCACCTGCCGGTGACGTACGTGTGGACGCACGACTCGATCGGTCTGGGCGAGGACGGCCCGACGCACCAGCCCATCGAGCACCTCGCGTCGCTGCGCGCGATCCCCGGTCTCAACGTGGTCCGCCCCGCGGACGCCAACGAGACGGCGATCGCCTGGCGCGAGATCCTGGGGCGGTACACCAAGGAGTTCGGCAAGGGCGCTCCGCACGGCCTCGCGCTGACCCGTCAGGGTGTGCCGACGTACGAGCCCAACGAGGACGCGGCCAAGGGCGGTTACGTCCTGTTCGAGGCCTCCACCGGGACGCCCGAGGTGATCCTGATCGCCACCGGTTCCGAGGTCCACGTCGCCGTCGACGCGCGCGAGCGGCTGGAAGCGGACGGGGTGCCGACCCGCGTCGTCTCCATGCCGTGCGTGGAGTGGTTCGAGGAGCAGGACCAGGGGTACCGGGACAGCGTCCTGCCCCCGTCCGTGCGCGCCCGTGTCGCGGTCGAGGCCGGTATCGGTCTCACGTGGCACAAGTACGTCGGAGACGCCGGCCGCATCGTTTCCCTGGAGCACTTCGGTGCTTCCGCGGACGGCAAGCTGCTCTTCCAGGAGTTCGGCTTCACTGGCGAGAACGTGGCCGCCCAGGCGCGGGAATCGATCGCCGCAGCCCAGCGCTGACGCCCATATACGACACGTAGGAGATGTAATTCCATGACAGACGCACTCAAGCGCCTCTCCGAGGAAGGCGTGGCGATCTGGCTGGACGACCTGTCGCGCAAGCGGATCACGTCCGGCAACCTCGCCGAGCTGATCGACCAGCAGCACGTCGTGGGCGTCACCACCAACCCCTCGATCTTCCAGAAGGCGATCTCCGAGGGCGACGGCTACGACCCGCAGGTCTCCGACCTGGCGTTCCGCAAGGTCACGGTCGAAGAGGCCATCCGCATGATCACCACGGCGGACGTCCGCGACGCCGCCGACATCCTGCGCCCGGTCTTCGACGCCACCGGCGGCCAGGACGGCCGGGTGTCGATCGAGGTCGACCCGCGTCTGGCGCACAACGAGAAGGCGACCGTCGCCGAGGCCAAGCAGCTGGCCTGGCTCGTCGACCGTCCCAACACCCTCATCAAGATCCCGGCCACCCGTGCGGGCATCCCGGCGATCAGTGACGTCATCGGCCTCGGGATCAGCGTCAACGTCACGCTGATCTTCTCCCTGGAGCGCTACCGCGAGGTCATGGAGGCGTTCCTGGTCGGCCTGGAGAAGGCCAAGGAGCGGGGCCTGGACCTGTCGCAGATCCACTCCGTGGCGTCCTTCTTCGTGTCCCGCGTGGACACCGAGATCGACAAGCGCCTTGACGCGCTCGGCACCGCCGAGGCCAAGGCCGCCCGCGGCAAGGCCGGTGTCGCCAACGCCCGTCTGGCCTACCAGGCGTACGAGGAGGTCTTCTCGGGCGAGCGCTGGGCGAAGCTGGAGAAGGCCGGAGCGAACAAGCAGCGTCCGCTGTGGGCCTCCACCGGCGTCAAGGACCCGGCGTACAAGAAGACCATGTACGTCGAGGAGCTGGTCGCGCCGAACACGGTGAACACCATGCCGGAGGCGACCCTGTTCGCCACCGAGGAGCAGGGCGAGATCCGCGGCAACGCCATCGCCGGCACCTACGAGCAGGCCCGTGCCGAGCTCGACGCGGTCGAGAAGCTCGGCATCTCATACGACGAGGTCGTGCAGCTGCTGGAGGACGAAGGCGTCGAGAAGTTCGAGGCGTCCTGGAACGACCTGCTCAAGTCGACCGAGGCGGAGCTCCAGCGCCTCGCACCCTCGGAGGGCTAGATCTTGTCGAGCAGCAATCCGCTGCGTGACCCCGCCGACCGACGGCTCCCGCGTATCGCGGGGCCGTCGGGCCTGGTCATCTTCGGCGTCACGGGCGATTTGTCCCGAAAGAAGCTGATGCCCGCGGTGTACGACCTCGCGAACCGTGGTCTGCTGCCGCCGGGCTTCTCGCTGGTCGGCTTCGCCCGGCGGGACTGGGAGAACGAGGACTTCGCGGAGGTCGTCCACGACGCCGTCAAGGAGCACGCCCGGACGCCGTTCCGCGAGGAGGTCTGGCAGCAGCTCATCCAGGGGATGCGCTTCGTCCAGGGCACCTTCGACGACGACGAGTCGTTCGAGCGGCTGCGCGACACCATCGAGGAACTCGACAAGGCACAGGGCACCGGCGGCAACTTCGCCTTCTACCTGTCCGTGCCGCCGTCCGCCTTCCCCGTGGTCATCCAGCAGCTGAAGAAGCACCGGCTGGCGGACCAGTCGAGCGGCTCCTGGCGCCGCGCGGTCATCGAGAAGCCCTTCGGCCACGACCTCAAGTCGGCCGAGGAGCTCAACACGACCGTCGAGGAGGTCTTCGCCCCGGACCAGGTCTTCCGCATCGACCACTACCTGGGCAAGGAGACCGTCCAGAACATCCTGGCGCTGCGCTTCGCCAACACGATGTTCGAGCCGATCTGGAACCGGTCCTTCGTGGACCACGTGCAGATCACCATGGCCGAGGACATCGGCATCGGCGGCCGGGCCGGCTACTACGACGGCATCGGCGCCGCCCGTGACGTCATCCAGAACCACCTGCTCCAGCTGATGGCCCTCACCGCCATGGAGGAGCCCGCCTCCTTCGACGCGGACGCGCTGGCGGCCGAGAAGACCAAGGTGCTCGGCGCGGTGAAGCTGCCGAAGGACCTGGGCCGGGACACCGTGCGCGGACAGTACGCGGAGGGCTGGCAGGGCGGCGAGAAGGCGGTCGGCTACCTCCAGGAGGAGGGCATCGACCCCCACTCCAAGACCGACACCTACGCGGCCATCAAGGTGGAGATCGACAACCGCCGCTGGGCGGGCGTCCCGTTCTACCTGCGCACCGGCAAGCGGCTCGGCCGCCGGGTCACCGAGATCGCGGTGGTCTTCCAGCGGGCCCCGCACTCCCCCTTCGACACGACGGCCACCGAGGAGCTCGGCTCCAACGCGATCGTCATCCGGGTCCAGCCCGACGAGGGCGTCACCGTCCGCTTCGGCTCCAAGGTGCCGGGCACCTCGATGGAGATCCGGGACGTGTCCATGGACTTCGCCTACGGCGAGTCGTTCACGGAGTCCTCGCCCGAGGCGTACGAGCGACTGATCCTCGACGTGCTGCTCGGCGACTCCAACCTCTTCCCCCGCACGGAGGAGGTCGAGCTGTCCTGGAAGATCCTCGACCCGATCGAGGAGTACTGGGACACCCACGGCAAGCCCGCCCAGTACCCCTCGGGGACCTGGGGCCCGGTCGAGGCGGACGAGATGCTCGCACGAGAGGGACGGAGCTGGCGCCGGCCATGAAGACAGACCTCACGGACACCACCGCCAGCAAGATCAACAAGGCGCTCGTCAAGGGCCGCCGGGCCATCGGCACACCGGCCGTCGGCATGGTGCTCACGCTCGTCATCGTCACCGACGAGGAGAACGCCTACGACGCCCTGAAGGCCGCCAACGACGCGTCCCGCGAGCACCCCTCGCGCACGCTGGTGGTCATCAAGCGGGTGTCGCGCAGCCCCCGCGACCGCACCCAGTCCCGCCTCGACGCCGAGGTGCGGGTGGGCGCGGACGCGGGCACCGGCGAGACGGTGGTGCTGCGGCTGTACGGCGAGGTCGCGGACCACGCCCAGTCGGTCGTCCTGCCGCTGCTGCTGCCGGACGCGCCGGTCGTGGTGTGGTGGCCGGTGGACGCGCCGATCGACCCGGCCGGGGACCCGCTCGGGGCGCTCGCCCAGCGCCGGGTCACCGACACCTACTCCTCCGAACAGCCGGTGCGCGAGCTGACGGCCCGCGCCGGGACCTACACCCCGGGCGACACCGACCTGTCCTGGACCCGGATCACGCCGTGGCGCTCGATGCTGGCGGCGGCCCTGGACCAGGTCAGCGTCGAGGTCAAGGCGGTCGAGGTGGAGGGCGAGGAGTTCAACCCGAGCTGTGAGCTGCTCGCCATGTGGCTCGCGGACCGTCTCGACGTGCCGGTACGGCGTTCGCTGTCCTCCGGGCCCGGACTGACCGCGGTCCGCATGGAGACCAGCAACGGGCCGATCACCCTGGACCGGGCCGACGGCTCCCTGGCCACGCTGTCCATCGACGGGCAGCCCGACCGTGCGGTGGCGCTCAAGCGCCGGGACACGGCCGAGCTGATCGCGGAGGAACTGCGCAGGCTGGACCCGGACGACACGTACGCCTCCGCGCTGCGGTTCGGGGTGCACCGGCTGAACGTGCCGGACGGTCCCGCGGACGTTGCGGAGGAGCAGGTCGCACCCGCTGCCGAGGCTTCGTCGGAGGGACCGTCGGCCAAAGGAGAACCGGACGACGGCGAGGCTCCCGCGCAAGCTCCCGCACCGGAGGCGGCGGAGCCGCCGGCGCTGAAGCCGGTCCCCTCCGGCCTGGCCGGGAACGGAAGGGCGGCGAAGTGAGCACCCCGCAGCTGGTCGTGCACCACGACAAGGAGCTGATGGCCCAGGCCGCCGCGGCCCGTCTGATCACGAAGATCGTGGACGCACAGGCCTCCCGGGGCACGGCGTCGGTGGTCCTCACGGGCGGCCGCAACGGCAACGGCCTGCTCGCCGCCCTCGCCGCGGCCCCCGCCCGGGACGCCGTCGACTGGGGCCGGCTGGACCTGTGGTGGGGCGACGAGCGCTTCCTGCCGGAGGGCGACCCGGAACGCAACGTCACGCAGGCCCGTGAGGCCCTGCTGGACGCCGTACCGCTGGACCCGAAGCGCGTGCACGCCATGCCCGCGTCGGACGGTCCGCACGGCGACGACGTCGAGGCCGCGGCGGCGTCCTACGCCGAGGAGCTGGCCCGTGCGGCCGGTCCCGAGAACCACGGCGCGGTGCCGACCTTCGACGTCCTGATGCTGGGCGTCGGCCCGGACACGCATGTGGCGTCCCTGTTCCCGGAGCTGCCCGCGGTACGGGAGACCGAGCGCACGGTCGTCGGTGTCCACGGCGCCCCGAAACCCCCGCCCACCCGGGTCACCCTCACCCTGCCCGCGATCCGCGCGGCCCGCGAGGTCTGGCTGCTCGCGGCCGGCGAGGACAAGGCGCAGGCGGCGGCGATCGCCCTGTCCGGCGCGGGCGAGATCCAGGCCCCGGCGGCCGGCGCCCGCGGCCGGGCCCGCACCCTGTGGCTGCTGGACTCGGCGGCGGCGTCCCAGCTGCCCCGCTCGCTGTATCCGCCGGCTACGCCGTAACACCGTTCCCGCGTACAGCAGTCGACGCCGGGCGCCTCTCACGAGGGGCCCGGCGTCGTCGCTGCGAGGAACACCTACTGCCGCCCGCGCAGCTCCCGGTACGTCGACACCAGGGCCTTGGTCGACGGGTCCAGGCCGGGCACCTCCGCGCCCTCGGTGAGCGCCGGTTCGACGCGCTTGGCGAGGACCTTGCCGAGCTCGACGCCCCACTGGTCGAAGGAGTCGATGTTCCAGATCGCGCCCTGGACGAAGACCTTGTGCTCGTAGAGGGCGATCAGCTGGCCGAGGACCGAGGGGGTCAGTTCGCGGGCCAGGATGGTCGTCGTCGGGTGGTTGCCCCGGAACGTCTTGTGCGGGACCAGTTCCTCGGCGACCCCCTCCGCCCGCACCTCGTCCGGCGTCTTCCCGAAGGCCAACGCCTGGGTCTGGGCGAAGAAGTTGGCCATCAGCAGGTCGTGCTGGGCCTTGAGCGTCTCGCTGAGCCCGTCGACCGGCTCGGCGAAGCCGATGAAGTCCGCCGGGATCAACTTCGTGCCCTGGTGGATGAGTTGGTAGTAGGCGTGCTGCCCGTTGGTGCCGGGCGTGCCCCACACCACCGGGCCGGTCTGCCACTCCACGGGCTGTCCGTCCCGGCCCACGTACTTGCCGTTGGACTCCATGTCGAGCTGCTGGAGGTAGGCCGTGAACTTGGACAGGTAGTGGCTGTACGGCAGCACCGCGTGCGACTGCGCGTCATGGAAGTTGCCGTACCAGACGCCCAACAGGCCAAGAAGCAAGGGCACGTTGGCCTCGGCGGGTGCGGTGCGGAAGTGCTCGTCGACGAGGTGGAACCCGTCGAGCATCTCGCGGAACCGGTCCGGGCCGATGGCGATCATCAAGGAGAGGCCGATCGCCGAGTCGTAGGAGTAGCGGCCGCCGACCCAGTCCCAGAACTCGAACATGTTGGCCGTGTCGATGCCGAAGTCCGACACCTTGTCCGCGTTGGTCGACAGTGCCACGAAGTGCCGGGCGACGGCCTCCTGGCCGGCCTTCAACTCAGCGAGCAGCCAGGCGCGGGCCGAGGTGGCGTTGGTGATCGTCTCGATGGTGGTGAAGGTCTTCGACGCGATGATGAATAGCGTCTCGGCCGCGTCCAGGTCACGGGTGGCCTCGTACAGGTCGGCGCCGTCGACGTTCGACACGAAGCGGACGGTGAGGTCGCGGTCGGTGAAGCCGCGCAGCACCTCGTACGCCATCGCGGGACCGAGGTCCGAGCCGCCGATGCCGATGTTGACGACGTTCCTGATCCGCTTGCCCGTGTGGCCGGTCCACTCGCCGGAGCGGACCCGGGCCGCGAAGTCGCTCATCTTGTCGAGCACGGCGTGCACGCCGGGGACGACGTTCTCGCCGTCGACCTCGATCACCGCGTCGCGCGGGGCCCGCAGCGCGGTGTGCAGCACGGCCCGGTCCTCGGTCGTGTTGATCCTCTCGCCACGGAACATGGCGTCCCGCAGACCGAACACGTCGGTGGCGGCGGCGAGTTCGCGCAGCAGCCGCAGGGTCTCGTCGGTGACCAGGTGCTTGGAGTAGTCGACGTACAGGTCACCGACCCGCAGGGTGTACCCGGTGCCGCGCCCGGGATCGGCGGCGAACAGCTCCCTCAGCCGCACCTCGCCGAGCTCCTCGCGGTGCTCGGTCAGCGCGGTCCACTCGGGCGTCCGGTTGAGCCTGCTACGGCCGTCTGCGTTCATGTCCGACTTCAGCCTTCTTTCGTGCCTGTCCCAGCTGTTCCAACCTAGTTGATCAACGCGGGACGCGAGCCGTGACGGCTGCGGCGCCGACCGCACCCACAGATACGTGCGCACGGAGCCCGGGTATCAGCGGGACGGCGAAAGCAACGGACAGGCCGAGCCGGGGAACAGCTCAAGCCGTGAAACACCTCCGGCCAGACACCCCTGGGTGTCCGGCCGGCACTCGACTCCTAGATCTCGCCCCGCAGCTTGGCGAGCGCCTCGGCGAGGATCGCCTCGCCGTCCGCGTCGCTGCGCCGCTCCCGTACGTACGCGAGGTGCGTCTTGTACGGCTCGGTGCGCGGCGGGTCCGGCGGGTTGTCCCGGTCCTGCCCGGCGGGGAAGCCGCAGCGGGGGCAGTCCCAGGTTTCGGGGACCTGCGCGTCGCTGGCGAAGCTGGGCTGCGTCTCATGTCCGTTGGAGCACCAGAAGGAGATGCGCAGCCGGGGCGCGGACTCGCCCCGCTCGGCCTCGCCCATCGGCCCCGCCCCGACCCGGCTACCTCGGATCGCGTTGCCACTTGCCACGGTCGTAACTCCCTGCGTGATGGTGCCGCGAAGCGAGTCGGCGTTGTCGCTTCGTTGCGAGCGCCTCAGTCTACGTAAGGCCCAACGCGCGTCCAGTGATTGGAGTTACAGCCCCCACACCTAGACGCAAGCCCCATGATAGGCCGCGCTCAGGTGCGCGTACCGAACATGGGGCCTTACGTGCGGAATGTACGTGCTGTGTGTGGCGTGGCCGCTCAGCTGTTCGTCTTCATGAGCAGACCGAGTACGACAATGCACACGAACCACAGCAGACCGATCACCACGGTGATGCGGTCGAGGTTGCGCTCGGCGACCGAGGAGCCACCGACGGACGACTGCATGCCGCCACCGAACATGTCGGAGAGGCCGCCGCCCTTCCCCTTGTGCATCAGCACCAGCAGCATCAGCAGCCCGCTGAAGACGATCAGGGCGATCGAGAACCCCAAAACCACGGCTGGACCAACTCTCTCGGATTCGGATGAACGACGGGGGCACGGCCTTCAGGGCCATGCCCCCGCAAGGGTACGACGGATCGCCGCTACGGCCTACTCACTGGTCCCGGAAGCGCACGATCTTGACGAACTCATCGGCGTCCAGAGAGGCACCGCCGACCAGGGCACCGTCGATGTCGGCCTGCGCCATGATCTCGGCGACGTTGCCGGCCTTGACGGAGCCGCCGTACTGGATGCGGACCTGGTCGGCGAGCTCCTGCGAGTACAGCTCGGCGATCTTGGCGCGGATCGCGGCGCAGACCTCCTGGGCGTCCTCGGCACCGCAGACCTTGCCGGTGCCGATGGCCCAGACGGGCTCGTAGGCGATGACGACGGACTCGGCCTGCTCGGCCGGGACGTCCTTCAGACCGCCCTCGACCTGGGCGAGGGTGTGGGTGACGTGGTTGCCCGCCTCGCGGACCTCCAGCTCCTCGCCGACGCACAGGATCGGGGTGAGGCCGTGCTTGTAGGCGGCCTTGACCTTGGCGTTGACGATCTCGTCGGTCTCGGCGTGGTACTGGCGGCGCTCGGAGTGGCCGATCGCCACGTACGTGCACTTCAGCTTGGACAGCATCGAGCCGGAGATCTCGCCGGTGTAGGCGCCGGAGTCGTGCGCCGAGAGGTCCTGGGCGCCGTACTTGATCTTGAGCTTGTCGCCGTCGACCAGGGTCTGCACGGAGCGCAGGTCGGTGAAGGGCGGCAGGACGGCGACCTCGACGGCCTCGTAGTCCTTGTCGGCGAGGGCGAAGGCGAGCTTCTGGACGTGTGCGATGGCCTCGAGGTGGTTGAGGTTCATCTTCCAGTTACCCGCCATGATCGGCGTGCGAGTGGTCATGCGGGGTCAGTCCTCCAGTGCGGCGAGGCCGGGGAGCGTCTTGCCCTCGAGGTATTCGAGGGAGGCGCCGCCGCCGGTCGAGATGTGTCCGAACGCGTTCTCGTCGAAGCCCAGGATGCGGACGGCCGCGGCGGAGTCGCCGCCGCCGACCACGGTGAAGGCCTGGGAGTCGAGGAGGGCCTGGGCGACCGCCTTGGTGCCCTCGGCGAATTCGGGGTGTTCGAAGACGCCCATCGGGCCGTTCCAGAACACAGTGGCGGCGTCGGTGATCTTCGAGGCGTACAGCTTGCCGGACGCGGGGCCGATGTCCAGGCCCATCCGGTCGGCCGGGATGGCGTCGGCGGCGACGGTGGTGGCGTCGGCCGGGGCCTTGGTCTTCAGGTCCGGGAACGCGGGGGCGACCACGGCGTCGACCGGCAGGACCAGCTCGACACCGGTCTTCTCGGCGCGCTCGATGTACTCCAGGACCGCCGGGAGCTGGTCCTCCTGGAGCAGGGAGGCGCCGACCTCGTGGCCCTTGGCCTTGAGGAAGGTGAAGGCCATGCCGCCGCCGATGAGGATGCGGTCGGCCTTGCCGAGCAGCTCGTCGATGACGGCGAGCTTGTCGGAGACCTTGGCGCCGCCGAGCACGACCACGTAGGGCCGCTTGACGTCGTCGGTGAGCTTCTTCAGGACGCCGACCTCGGTGGCGATGAGGTAGCCGGCGTAGTGCGGCAGCCGGGCCGGGAGGTCGAACACGGAGGCGTGCTTGCGGTGCACCGCGCCGAAGCCGTCACCGACGTAGACGTCCGCGAGGGCGGCCAGCTGGTCCGCGAACTCGCCGCGCTCGGTGTCGTCCTTGGAGGTCTCACCGGCGTTGAAGCGCAAGTTCTCGATGACCGCGACCTGGCCGGGCTGGAGGCCGTTCACCGCGTCGTGGGCGGCGGGGCCGACTGTGTCCTGGGCGAAGGCCACGGGGGCGCCCAGCAGTTCGCCGAGCCGCTCGGCGGCCGGAAGCAGGGAGAAGGCCGGGTCCGGGGCGCCCTTGGGGCGGCCCAGGTGCGAGGCCACGACCACCTTGGCGCCCGCGTCCACGAGGGCCTTGACGGTGGGCAGGACGGCACGGATGCGGCCGTCGTCGGTGATGCGGCCGTCGGCGAGCGGCACGTTGAGGTCGGCGCGGACGAAGACCCGCTTGCCGTCCACGCCTTCGGCGATGAGTTCGTCGATCGTCTTCATGAGGGAACTCCTGGTGAGGGTGCTCTGATCGTACGAGGGCGGTTCTGCACGTGAGGCAGGGCCCGGGCGACGCGTCCCTGCGCCGTCCGGGCCCTGCTCTCACATCGAAGTGCCTGCTCTGTGGATCAGAGCTGGTTGCCGACGAAGACCGTGAGGTCGACGAGGCGGTTGGAGTAACCCCACTCGTTGTCGTACCAGCCGAGGATCTTCACGGACTTGCCTTCCTGGACCATGGTCAGGGAGGAGTCGAAGGTGCAGGACGACGGGTCGCTGACGATGTCGGAGGACACGATCGGGTCCTCCGTGTAGGACAGGTAGCCCTGCAGCTCGCCCTCGGACGCCTTCTTGAACGCGGCGTTGACCTCGTCCTTGGTGACCTCGCGCTCCAGCTCCACGACCAGGTCGGTGGCGGAACCGGTGGGGACCGGCACGCGCATCGCGATGCCGTCGAGCTTGCCCTTGAGCTGCGGGAGGACCAGCGCGGTGGCCTTCGCGGCACCCGTGGTGGTCGGGATGATGTTCTCCGCGGCGGCGCGGGCGCGGCGCAGGTCGGAGTGCGGGAAGTCCAGGATGCGCTGGTCGTTGGTGTACGCGTGGACCGTGGTCATCAGGCCCTTGACGATGCCGAAGTTCTCGTCGAGGACCTTGGCCATCGGCGCCACACAGTTGGTGGTGCAGGAGGCGTTGGAGATGACGTGGTGGTTGGCCGCGTCGTACTTGTTCTCGTTGACGCCCATCACGATGGTGATGTCCTCGTCCTTGGCCGGAGCCGAGATGAGGACCTTCTTGGCGCCGCCCGCGATGTGCTTCTCGGCGTCGGCCTTCTTCGTGAAGATGCCGGTGGACTCGACGACGATGTCGACGCCCAGCTCGCCCCACGGGATGTCGGCCGGGTTGCGCTCGGACAGCACCTTGATGGTGTGACCGTCGACGGTGATCGTGTCGGCGGTGTGCGACACCTCGGCCTTGAGGCGGCCCAGGATGGTGTCGTACTTCAGCAGGTGCGCGGTGGTCGCGGTGTCACCCAGGTCGTTGACAGCCACGATCTCGATGTCAGCACCCTGCTCCAGCAGCGCGCGGAAGTAGTTACGACCGATGCGGCCAAAGCCGTTGATGCCTACGCGGATCGTCACGAACCGATCTCCTCGTTGGTACGCCGGTTGTGAGACCGGCGAGCTGTATGGGATGTCCCCGACCACCCCCGACCCTACCTCCCTGAGGCTTTCGGAGTGACATCGAGATGCCGCATACACGGGCAGGCGGTCCGTACCCGCCAGTAGGGGTACGGACCGCCCCGGATCGAGAGCTCCGGTCACCCGGTACGACTACGCCGGGTCACCGTCGGTTCACCCGCCGATGGCCGCGAGTGCCTTGCGGATCAGGGCCGTCCGGTCGGCCGCCGCGCCGAGGTGTTCCAGGCCGAAGCCCAGCAGCACGGTGTCGTCCGTGGTGACCGCGCCGTAGGTCCGGAACAGCTCTCCGGTCCGGGCCCAGTCCTTCACGACCGCGGGACTGCCCGCGGGCGGTCCGGGCACGCTCCAGGCGCCGAGCGAGGTCTCGAAGCCCTCGGTCTCGGTGGCCTGGCCGCCGACGACCACGGAGGTGTTGTCGAGCAGCACACCGCGACCGCCGGAGCCGGGGTCGGTGATGTAGCTGAAGGACACCTCGACCTTCTTGCCCGCGTAGGCGGAGAGGTCGAAGGAGACCTCCTGCCAGCCGGCCGAGGCCCCGGTGAGGCTGTTCCACTGGCCGCTGGTGCCGCCGGCCGTGCAGCCCGCGGCGGTCTGGGTCAGGTACCGCTTGAGCGCGGGGTGGGCCGCGATGAAGAACCCGGCCTCGCACTCGGCGGGCACGGCGTTCGTGGTGGCGCCGTTCTTCTCCGGGAGGGTGGTCCAGTCGTCGGCCCCGGCGGTGTGCGCCTCCAGGACGGCGTGGTCGTAGCCCTCCTCGGTGTCCCAGAGCATCCGGGTGCGCAGCGTGGGTGCCTGCGCGGCGGTGACCTGGGTGAGGTCGATGGTGCGGGTGAGGCGGTTCCAGGCGTAGTCGCTGTGCGTGACGGCCGCCATGGAGGCGCCTTCGTACGGTCCGTAGGGGTTGGCGGTGCCGGGGTAGGTGCCCGCTCCCGCGCTCGCGAACTGCGGGAAGGCCGCCACCGGGAGGTTGTCCGAGGTGACGCTGTAGGAGCCGGCCGCGTCCAGCGGGTTGCCGGGGGCGGCGCCGAGGGCTCCGGCGGATCCGGCGAGCATGCCGGTGCCCTGGAAGGCGGTGGCGTTCGGCAGGGTGGTCCGGGTGTAGGCGCCCAGGTAGTACTGGCTGAAGTCGTTGGACAGCGTGCCGCCGCCCAGGTCGACGCTGCCGCCGGCCCGCTCGCCCGCCTCGATCAGCTTGCCGCCCTCGTTGAGGAAGGCGCGCAGCTGGAGCTGGGTGGCGTTGCCCGGGACGGTGGCGCCCGTGTAGTGCACGACCGTCTTGAAGTGGTCGAGCACGCCGAGCGCGTCGGGCGCGCCCTGGGTGGCGACGTTCCAGACGATCGCCGTGCGGCCGGCCGCCTTCAGCGCGTCGACGTACGTCTGCGCCTGTGCGGCGGTCGCGCCCTCCTCGGCGACCACGAGCACGTCCGCGCGCGGCCGTTGGGCGACCGTGTACGTGAAGTGCGCGCTGGAGGTGGGCTTTCCGCTCTTCGCCCGGCCGGTGAACCAGACCTCGACCTTGTCGCCCGGGTCGGCGTCCTCGACCTTGGCCCGGTACTCGTCGAAGTAGAGGTTGTCCTCACCGCCGTAGGTCTCGCCGCCCTTCCAGGCCCTGAGGTCCCGGTCGTGCGTACGGCCGCCGTTGACGCGGTACTTGAGCTCCTTGTCGCGCACCGCCTTGCGTGCGACGACGGAGACCTCCTGGTCGGCGCCGCGCGCGTAGGACGTGGTGAACGGCTTGGGGGTGAAGTCGGCGGCCGTCAGGCCGAGCGAGGACTTCGGCTGGTCGGGCCGGGCCGCGGACTCGGCGACGGACAGCGCGAACGGGATGTTCTTCTCGAACTCCTGCTGGATCAGCTTCTCGTCGTCCGGGAAGTTGAAGACCGACTGGCAGTCGGCCGCGTTCCACTGGTCGTTGGGGTCGATGTCCGAGGCGGTCTGGCAGGTCGACATCTCGGGGGTGAACATCGCCAGGCCGTTGACGTTCGACGCGTGGCCGTCCGCCTCGCCGTTGGTGGTGTACAGCTCCGAGGAGACCTGCGGGCGGTAGCCGGGGATCGCGGAGTTGTCCGGGGTGCCGGCGAGCGCCTTGTACATGACGTCGTCGGGCGTGTCGGTGGCCACCTGCCAGCCGACCCCGTAGAGGAGGAGCTCAGCGGCGGAGTGGTAGTTGATGCCGTACGTGAAGCCGATCCGCTTCTCGAAGGCGTCCAGGGCCTTGGTCTCGGGCTCGGAGCCCGGAGCCGTACCGCGATAGGTCTCGCTGGTGGGGTTGGGGGACGAGCCCTCGTTGTCGTAGCCCCACTTGTAGGAGAAGTTGCGGTTGAGGTCGACACCGTCGCCCACGGCGATGGTGCCGTCGCCGTTGTTGTCGTGGAGGTTCTTGCGCCACAGGCGGTTGTCGGCGCTCTGGAAGGTGTAGTCGTAGCCGTCGGGGTTGGCCGACAGGACGAACCACAGCTCGGTGGTGTCGACGATCTGCTTGATGCGCTTGTCGGACTTGTAGTTGTCGACGTAGTGGTGGAGCAGCCGCCTGGTCATCTCCGGTGTGATCCACTCGCGCGCGTGCTGGTTGGACATGTAGAGGACGGAGGGTTTGGCGCCGTCCTTGGACTTCTTCGCGTTCTTGGTCAGCTTGAGCGCGAGGATGTCCTTGCCGTTCACGGTCTTGCCGATGGAGACGAGCTTGGTGAGGCCGGGGTTGGCCTTGGCGGTGGCGAGGAGCTCCTCCTGGAGCCCGCCGCTTCCGCTGTACGGCCGGAACACGCCCTCGGCGGCCTTCTCGACCCTTGCTTCGGCCTTGGCGGTCAGGGTGTGCTCGGTGAGCTGGACACCCTTCTTCTCGAGTTTCTGAGCCTCCTGGTCGGTCAGGTAGACCTCGACCGTCGCGGTGCCCTTCGCGGGCACCTGCTCGCTCAGTTCGTGGCCGTCCTGACCGGCCGCCAGCAGCAGGGGTACCTGCGCGCTGGTCACCTCGGCACGGAAGACCTTGACTTCGTTCGGATCAGGAGAACTTGCGCCCTGCGCGGCCTGGGCGACGGGTGCGATGCCCGCGCCGCCGAGCAGAAGTGCGCCAACAGCGAGGATCGGTCTCGCTCTTCGTCTCATGAGCCCCCCTTGCGGTGGTCCGCCACAGCAGCGAACAGATGCCAGGCTCATGACACTCCATGATCCAGTCAAGAGCGCCTCACGGATACGTAAACGCCGGTGCCGACCACCCGAATGGGCGTCGGCACCGGCGTGGTGAGGGTGAGTCAGCTGTAGAGGGCTCAGCCGACCAGGTTGTCGGCCATCTCCTCGGTGATGCTGGACTCCGTGCCCGGGATACCGAGGTCGGAGGCGCGCTTGTCGGCCATCGCGAGGAGCCTGCGGATACGGCCGGCGACCGCGTCCTTGGTCAGCGGCGGGTCGGCGAGCGCCCCCAGCTCCTCCAGGGAGGCCTGCTTGTGCTCCATGCGCAGCCGGCCGGCCGCGGCGAGGTGCTCGGGCACGTCGTCGGCGAGGATCTCCAGGGCCCGCTGGACCCGGGCTCCGGCGGCGACGGCCGCGCGCGCGGAGCGGCGGAGGTTGGCGTCGTCGAAGTTGGCCAGACGGTTCGCCGTGGCCCGCACCTCGCGGCGCATCCGGCGCTCCTCCCAGGCGAGCACCGACTCGTGGGCGCCGAGGCGGGTGAGCAGCGCGCCGATCGCGTCGCCGTCGCGGACGACCACGCGGTCGACCCCGCGGACCTCACGGGCCTTGGCGGCGATCGACAGCCGGCGGGCGGCACCGACCAGCGCGAGCGCGGCCTCCGGGCCCGGGCAGGTCACCTCCAGGGAGGAGGAGCGGCCGGGCTCGGTCAGCGAGCCGTGCGCCAGGAAGGCGCCACGCCAGGCGGCCTCGGCGTCACAGGTGGCACCGGAGACGACCTGCGGGGGCAGCCCCCGGATCGGCCGGCCGCGGCCGTCGACCAGGCCGGTCTGCCGGGCCAGCTGGTCACCGCCGGCGACGACCCGCACGACGTACCGCGAGCCGCGGCGCAGCCCTCCGGGTGCCATCACGATCAGCTCGGAGGAGTGGCCGAAGATCTCCAGGATGTCCCGCTTGAGCCGGCGGGCCGCCATCGCGGTGTCCAGCTCGGCCTCGATCACAATGCGCCCGCTCACCAGGTGGAGGCCGCCGGCGAACCGCAGGACGGCGGAGACCTCCGCCTTTCTGCAGCAGGTCCGGGTGACGGGGAGCCGGGAGATCTCGTCCTTCACCGCTGCCGTCATCGCCATGGGCCGATCCTTCCATGCATCCGAAAAATACGGTCGTACGCGGCGGCCAACAGCTCCGGGTCGTGCCTCGGGGTTCCGTCGGGCCGGGCCACCGGAGCCAGCTCGACCGCGGCGCCGAACCGCTTGGCGGCATCGGTCAGGGAGTCGCGGTCGGGCACGGCGGCCTGGTCGGCCAGCACCACGTCCAGGGCGAGTTTAGGGGCGTGTCGTCCCAAAACCTCCAAATGACGCTGCGGGGAGAAGCCATCCGTTTCTCCCGGCTGCGGGGCGAGGTTCAGGGAGAGTACCCGGCGCGCCTTCGTCTGGGTGAGCGCGTCCAGGAGTTCGGGCACGAGCAGGTGCGGGATGACCGAGGAGAACCACGAGCCGGGGCCGAGGACCACCCAGTCCGCGTCCCGGACCGCCTCCACCGCCTCGGGCACCGCCGGCGGGTCGTGCGGCACCACGTGCACCGACTGCACCTCGCCCGGGGTCAGGGCCACGGTCGCCTGCCCCCGTACGGTGTCCACGTCCTCGGGCCGCTCCGGGTCGTGCCCCTTGACCAACGCCTGGAGCTCCAGGGGTACGGCGGACATGGGCAGCACCCGGCCATGGGCGCCCAGGAGCCTGCCGACCAGGTCGAGGGCCTGGACATGGTCGCCGAGCTGCTCCCACAGGGCCACGATCAGCAGGTTGCCGACCGCGTGTTCGTGCAGGTCACCCTTGGACTGGAAGCGGTGCTGGATGACCCGGGCCCAGGTCTGGCCCCAGTCGTCGTCGCCGCACAGCGCGGCCAGCGCCTTGCGCAGGTCGCCGGGCGGCAGGACGCCCAGCTCGTCGCGCAGGCGCCCGCTGGAGCCGCCGTCGTCGGCCACGGTGACGACGGCGGTGAGGTCGCCGGTGATCCGGCGCAGGGCGGCGAGCGAGGCGGACAGGCCCATGCCGCCGCCGAGCGCCACCACCTTGGGCTGGGCACCGCGCCGCCGGGGCCGCGCGCCGCGGGCCTCGACGGGCCGGGTCGCACGCCCTTCGGGCACGACCCGGCGCAGCATGCTCAGCCGCGGAGTACGTGCGGTCATTCCCGTCCCATGTCCCGGTGTACGACCACCGTCTCCACACCCTCGGCCGCGAGGCGCGCGGCGAGCTTCTCCGAGGTGGCGACCGAGCGGTGCTTGCCGCCGGTGCAGCCGATGGCGATCGTCACGTACCGCTTGCCCTCCCGGCGGTAGCCGGCCGCGATCAGGCGCAGCAGCTCGGCGTAGCGGTCGAGGAACTCCTTGGCGCCGGGCTGGTTGAAGACGTACGCCGACACCTCCTCGTTGAGTCCGGTGTAGGGCCGCAGCTCCGGGACCCAGTGCGGGTTGGGCAGGAACCGCATGTCCGCGACGAGGTCGGCGTCGACCGGGAGGCCGTACTTGAAGCCGAACGACATGACGGTGGCGCGGAGTTCGGGCTCTTCCTCGCCGGCGAACTGGGCGTCCATCTTGGCGCGCAGTTCGTGGACGTTGAGGCTGGAGGTGTCGATGACCAGGTCGGCGTCGCCGCGCAGCTCGCGCAGGAGCTCGCGCTCGGCGTCGATGCCGTCGACGATGCGGCCGTCGCCCTGGAGGGGGTGCGGGCGGCGCACGGACTCGAAGCGGCGCACCAGGGCCTCGTCGGAGGACTCCAGGAAGACGATGCGCCGGGTGACGTGCTTGGCCTCCAGGTCGGCGAGGGACTCGCGGAGGTTGTCGAAGAAGCGCCGGCCGCGGACGTCGACGACCACGGCGATCCTGGCGACATTGCCCTGGGACCGGGCGCCGAGCTCCACCATGGTGGGGATCAGCGCGGGCGGGAGGTTGTCGACGACGAACCAGCCGAGGTCCTCCAGACACTTGGCGGCGGTCGAGCGGCCGGCTCCGGACATGCCGGAGATGATCACCAGCTCGGGGATGGCCGCCTCCGGGACTCCGGAGGTGTCGTGGGGTGCGCCCGTGCTCACCTGGGTGTCGTCTCCGCTCTGGTCCTGTGGTTCTTCGTGCTCGTTCACATTCATGTCTCCTGCCCCCGTCGTTCGTCCGGGGCACCCGCCGTCACGGGGTCCCCACCGGAACCCGTGGTGCCGGGTTCCTCCTCATCCATGATCTCTCCAGTCGCCGTGTTGACGGCGGGCGCGGCCGGGGCCGCCTGGGCGAGGGCCACGGCGATCGTCTCGGCCGTCTTGCGGCCTATGCCGGGGACCTCGCAGATCTGGTCGATGGTGGCGGATCGTAGTTTCTTCAAGGACCCGAAATGTTTCAGCAGGGCCTGCTTGCGCGTGTCCCCGAGGCCGGGGACGTCGTCGAGCGGGCTCGACCGGAAGCGCTGGGCCCGCTTGGTGCGCTGGTAGGTGATGGCGAAGCGGTGGGCCTCGTCACGGACCCGCTGGAGAAGGTACAGGCCTTCGCTGGTGCGGGGCAGCACGACCGGGTCCTCGTCGTCGGGCAGCCACACCTCCTCCAGGCGCTTGGCGAGACCGCAGACGGCGATGTCGTCGATGCCGAGCTCGTCCAGGGCCTTCTTCGCGGCGGCGACCTGGGGCCGGCCGCCGTCGACGACGACGAGCTGGGGCGGGTAGGCGAACTTCTTGGGGCGGCCGTCCTCGTCCTTGAGGTCGGCCGCTCCGTTCGCGCCGTCCTCCGAGGTGTCGTCGACCCACTCGCCGGTCTTCTCCTTCTCGGCGAGATAGCGGCGGAACCGGCGGGAGATCACCTCGTGCATGGAGCGGACATCGTCCTGACCTGCGAATCCCTTGATCTGGAAGCGCCGGTACTCGCTCTTGCGCTGGAGGCCGTCCTCGAAGACGACCATGGACGCGACCACGTCGTCGCCCTGGAGGTGGGAGATGTCGTAGCACTCGATCCTGAGCGGGGCGCTGTCCAGGTCGAGGGCCTCGGCGATCTCCTCCAGGGCACGCGAGCGCGTGGTGAGGTCGGAGGCGCGCTTGGTCTTGTGGAGGACGAGCGCCTGCTGGGCGTTGCGCTGCACGGTCTCCATCAGGGCCTTCTTGTCGCCGCGCTGCGGGATGCGCAGCGAGACGCCCGAGCCGCGGCGCTCGGCGAGCCACTCCTGGACCGGCTCGACCGGCTCGGGCAGAGCGGGGACCAGGACCTCCTTGGGGACCGAGTCGCCCTTCTCCTCGCCGTAGAGCTGCTGGAGGGCGTGTTCGACGAGGGCGCCGGTGGTGATCTCCTCGACCTTGTCGGTGACCCAGCCGCGCTGTCCGCGCACGCGTCCGCCACGGACGTGGAAGATCTGGACTGCGGCCTCCAGCTCGTCCTCGGCGACCGCGATCAGGTCGGCGTCGGTCGCGTCGGCGAGCACGACCGCGCTCTTCTCCATGGCCTTGCGCAGGGCCCCGATGTCGTCGCGCAGCCGGGCCGCGCGTTCGTACTCCATCTCCTCGGCCGCGTCCGCCATCTGCTGCTCCAGACGGCGGATGTAGGTGCCGGTGCGGCCGGCCATGAAGTCGCAGAACTCCTCGGCGAGATCACGGTGTTCGTCGGCGGAGACGCGGTCGACGCAGGGCGCGGAGCACTTGCCGATGTAGCCGAGGAGGCAGGGGCGGCCGGTGCGGGCGGCGTTCTTGAAGACGCCGGCGGAGCAGGTGCGGACCGGGAAGACGCGCAGCAGGAGGTCGACGGTGTCGCGGATCGCCCACGCGTGCCCGTACGGCCCGAAGTAGCGCACGCCCTTGCGTTTCTGGCCGCGCATCACCTGGACGCGGGGGAACTCCTCGTTCATCGTCACGGCGAGGTACGGGTAGCTCTTGTCGTCGCGGTACTTGACGTTGAACCGGGGGTCGAACTCCTTGATCCAGGAGTACTCCAGCTGAAGCGCCTCGACCTCCGTGGACACCACCGTCCACTCCACGGACGCGGCCGTGGTCACCATGGTGCGGGTGCGGGGGTGCAGGCTCGCCAGGTCCTGGAAGTAGTTCGCCAGGCGCTGACGGAGGCTTTTCGCCTTTCCGACGTAGATCACCCGGCGGTGCTCGTCGCGGAACCTGTACACCCCGGGAGTGTCCGGGATCTCCCCTGGTTTGGGGCGGTAGCTGGAGGGGTCGGCCATGTCTCACACCCTACTGGCGAGCGCTGACACTCCGGCCGGCCTGTGGACTCGTCGTCGAGCAGGGAGACCATCGCGTGCTCGGCGTTGCTCACGAGGGCGAGCGCACGTTCCTCGGAGCTGACCAGCCAGGAGGAAGGGTGCCGTCCTCCTCGACGTGCCAGGTCTCCGCCGTGCCGGCCTTCCCGCGCCCCGGGGCACCGCTCACCGTGACTCCAGGAACGTCAGTACCGCCAGGACGCGGCGGTGGTCGTCGGTGTCCTCGGTGAGGGCGAGTTTGCCGAGGATGCTGCGGACGTGCTTCTCGACGGTGCCCTCGGTGACCCACAGGCGGCGGCCGATGCCCGCGTTGGAGCGGCCCTCGGCCATGAGGGCGAGGACCTCGCGCTCGCGGGCGCTGAGGTGGGCGAGCGGGTCGTCACGGCGCTGGGCGGAGAACAGCTCCTGCACCAGGGAGGGGTCGACGACCGAGCCGCCCCGGTGGATGCGTTCCAGCGCCTCGATGAACTCGTCGACGACGGTGACCCGGCTCTTGAGCAGGTAGCCGACCTTGCGGCCGCTCGCCAGCAGCTCCAGCGCGTCCTCGACCTCGACGAACGCCGACAGGACGAGGATGCCCGTGGCGGGGTGGCGTTCCCGGATCGTGCGGGCCGCCTTGAGGCCCTCCGTCGAGTGGTCCGGGGGCATCCTGATGTCGACGATCGCCAGTTCGGGCCGTTCCTCGTCGACCAGTTCCAGCAGCCGGACCGCGTCTCCGGCCTGCCCGGCGACCTGGTAGCCGACGCGCTCGCACAGACTGGCCAGCCCCTCCCTGAGCAGGATGTCGTCGTCGGCGAGGACGACCCGTCCCCGTGCCGGCTGCTGCGCTGTGTCGTCCATGACCCCGGCCCCCTCGCGCGGCCTCCGCGGTGCGTTCCGCGAGGTCGGGGCTCCCCTGGCCCCGTCCTTCGCCCCCGCCCCAACAGCCTGCCCCACCGGTGGCGTTACGGCTAGCCGGAAGCGGAATTGGAGGCCTGCCGTGACGACGCGCGGACCTGTCCCGGCGATCCTCGAAGCAGTGCAGATGCAGTCGGGCCGGCCGCCCCGGGCGAGGGACGGCGGGTCGCACGGCCGAAGGGTGCGGGACATGCGGCGGACGAGGATCGAGCAGCGACGGCGGCCGGTCCGTGCCCGCCGGTACCCGGACGAGCCGTACGGCACGCTCGACCTCCTGGACCCCAGGGATCCGGACGTCGTGCGCGCCAAGCGCCTGCTGACCGCACGGAACGGCGGAACCGACCGCCCCTGAGACCGGACGGATGCCTCTCCGTCCGACAGGGACCGCCCGGAGCGTACGCGACGTCACCATGTTCAGGACTCCCCCACCTGGACGAACTCCCCTGCGTGCGCCCCGGGCGGTCATATCTCCGGCGAGGGCCCGTCCAGGGGCAGCCGCACGTCCATGGTCGTGCCCTCGCCGGGCGGGCTGACGACGGCCAGCTTGCCGCCGATCGCCTCGACCCGGTCGATGAGACCGATCAGACCGGAGCCGCGTCCCGGTTCGGCGCCCCCGACGCCGTCGTCGCGGACGGTCAGCTCCAGGAGGCCGTCCCGGACCTGCGCCGCCACCTCCACCACGCGCGCGTGCGCGTGTTTCGCCGTGTTGGTGAGGCACTCGGAGGTCACGTAGTAGGCGGCCACCTCCAGTTGCTCCGGCAGCCGGGCCGCGGGCAGCCTCAGGTCGAGCTCGACGGGCACGGCGGAGCGGCGGGCCAGGGAGCGCAGGGCCGGGCCCAGGCCGCCCTTGGACAGGATGGCGGGGTGGATGCCCCGGGCCACCTGGAGCAGGTCCTGGAAGGCGTCGTCGAGGCCCTTGCCGACGTGTGCCAGTTGCTCGGCGAGCTCCGAGGACGGGTCGGGTACGAGGCTCTCGGCGAGCCGCAGCTCCAGCTGGAGGGCGACGAGGCGCTGTTGGACGCCGTCGTGCAGATCGCGCTCGATGCGCCGCCGGGAGGCGTCCGCGGCGGCCACCACGCGCGCGCGTGAGGCGGTCAGCTGGGCGCGGCTGTCGGCGTTGGCGATGGCGGTGGCGGCGAGTTCGGTGAAGTCGGCCAGCCGCGACTCGGTGCCGGCGGGCAGCACGTCCACGGGCGAGGCGGCGAGGACGAACCCCCACAGCCGGTCGTCGACCACGATGGGCGCGCCCACGGCGTGGCCGACATGGGCGGCGCGCCGGGTCCGGGTGATCTCGTCGACCGCCTCGCGCGCGGCCCGCCTGCGCTCCTCGCGGGTGACTTCCTCGAGTTCCTCCGGGAGACCGAGGACGGTCCCGAGGACCATCTGGCTGCCGTCGGGCTCCTGGCGCAGCACGGCCGCGGTGGTGTCCAGGAGCGCGCCCACCTCCCCGGCCACCCGCGCGAACACCTCGGAGGGCGGAGCGCCGTGGGCCACCAGGGTGGCGACCCGGCGCAGCGCGGCCTGTTCCCTGGCGGTGCGGCGGCTGTCGGTGACATCGCGCGCGGTGGCGTAGATGAGGCCCTCCTCGGGGACCGGCCGGGCGCTCCACTGCAACCACCGCTCGGTGCCGTCCTTGCGCAGGTAGCGGTTCTCGAACTCGGCCAGTTCGACGCCGCCGGCCAGCCGCGCCAGGGCCTCCTCGGTGCCCGCCCGGTCCTCCTCGTGCACGAAGTCGAGGAACGGCCTGGCCAGGAGCTCCTCGCCGGAGTAGCCCAGGGTGCGTTCGAAGGCGGGGTTGACCCGCTTGAGATAGCCGTCGAGCCCGCAGATGCAGAGCAGGTCCAGGGAGAGGTTGAAGACGCTCGCCAGTTCCTGCTCGGCCTTCTCGCGCCGTCCGTGGGCCGCCGCGAAGGAGGCCATGGTGCCGTTCATGCCGTCCAGCAGCTGACTCCAGGTGCCCTCGAAGGAGGCCTGGTCGGCGCGGTGTTCGAGGCGGTTGTGGTCGATCGCCGTGTTCATGGCCCGGATCTCGGCGGCGAGCCGCTCGGTGGTGACCCGCAGTTCGCGGAAGGTGTCGGCGACCTCGCCCAGTTCGTCGCGGCCCGCGTACCGGATGTCGTACGAGAGATCGCCGTACGACAGTGCCCTGGCGCCCGCGGAGACCTCGCCGAGGGGCCGGGTGATCGAACGGCTGAGCGCGAGGGCGAGGCAGGTGACGAGGGCGAGTACGGCGAGGGAGGCGGTGAGGTCGCGTACCGCGCGGGTCTCCGCCTCGCGCCGGTCGTGGCCCGCCGTGGTATCGAGCTCGCGGGCGGCCCGGTCCTGGATGCCGCGCAGGGCGTCGATGCGGGCGCCGGAGTCGGCGAGCCAGCGCTCGTACGACGGCCAGGCGGCGGTCTCCGGGCCGGCGGTGGCGAGCAGGTCACGGAGCCGGCGGACGGCCCGGCCGGGGTCCTGGAACTGGCTGACGTACAGCTGGGTCCGCAGTGCGGCCGAGGTGTTCTCGCGGAAGGCGTCCAGCTGGGCGGTCTCCAGTGCGGGCCAGCGTCCGGCGCCGGTGGGGCGGCCGGCGGGTCCGGCGAGCAGGGCGGCGACCTCCGCCTGCTCCCGGCCGGCGGCCTCGATGGCCCGCAGGAGCGCGATGTGGGCGTCGGCAGCCCGGCCCGAGGCCCGGGTGGGGCGGCCGGCTTCGAGGGCGGTGACGTCGTCGAGGAGGGTGTCCTCGACGTTGCCGTACCGCTCGGCGATGTCGGGGGCGGTGAGCGAGCCGGTGTCCGTCTGGACGCGCAGTGAGTGCAGTCGACGGCCGACGGCGTCGAGGTCGCCGGCGATGTCGGAGGCCGACCAGGTGGCGGCGCGGGCCGTGGCGCGCGCGAGGACGCGGACGGTGGCGCGCTCGGCGTCGGTCCGCTCCGCCAGCGTGTCGGGCCCGGGGCGCAGCCGGGCGTCCACGGCGGCGAGCCGCTCGCGCGCGACGGCGTCGGTGACCTCGGTCGTCGCGAACGACACGTCGGTCCCGGTGTGGAAGTCGCGCAGGGCCCGCGCCTCCTGCCACTGGGCCACGGCGCTGAAGGCGGTGAAGGCCAGCAGCCCGGTCACCGGCAGCAGGACCAGCAGCATCAGCTTCCGGCCGACCCGCAGCCGGGCGAGGAGCGGGACGCGGTGGGCGGCCGCGGGGGTGCGGTGCGCGGCCCGTGCGGTGCTTCTGAGGGGTGAGCGGCGCATGGCAGGGCCTAGGGGGTGCTGCTTCCGTGGGTCGTGCCACCGGGTTCCGTCATGCGAAGCACCCCTTTGAGGACGGCCCCTGCACGCCTCCGTGACGGCGTGCCGCCCGGCGCCGAACGGCCGGTCGCGGCCCGGCTTCCGCAGCGTCTTCAGCATGCCCGCGGAGACCGCCGCCGTCCATGTCCCGGGCAGCACAAGCTCGGCCGCCGTCCATGTGTCCCGGAAGCCGCATGACGTCCGCCGAGCGCGAGCTCATGGTCCGCTCCTCGGATAGCCGTCGTGCGCGGCCAGGTCCCTGTCGATCGCCTCGGCCGCCTCGTCGAGCGTGGCCTTGACCGGTGCCCGGTCGATCATGATCTTCGGAAAGGCCCGGGAGAACGCCTCGGTGATCGCCGGATAGGCCGGCGTCCGCGGCCTCGGCCGGGCCACGCCGTCCCTCAACTGCTCGATGAACAGGCGCTCGGCGCCACCCTCGGCGTACGCCGGCGAGAGCTCGACCGCGCTGTCCGTGGCCGGGATCGCACCGTTGGCGACGCTCATCCGGTGGATCTGGTCCGGCTTCAGCAGATAGGCGAGGAAGCGCCACACGGCGTCGCCGTCGGCCCCGCCCGAGGTCACGCCCCACTGCCAGGAGCCCATCCCGGTCACCGTGCCCTCGCCGAGGTCGGGCAGCGGCACGATCGCCAGGTCCCCGGGGAAGCGCTCGGCGTAGTCCGGGTACCGCCAGTGGCCCGTCCAGGAGATGACACTGCGCTCCTGGTCGAAGGCCCGGTCGGTCCTGCCGGGTTCGACGAGGCCCTCCTCGACCCAGTTCTGCAGGACGGTGAGCGCCCTGACCGACTCGGGCCCGTTGAGGAAGCCGTCGGCGGTCCGGAAGGTCTTGGGGTCGATGAGATCGCCGCCCGCCGACCACACCGCGGGCGCGAAGCCGTACGTGCTCCACTCCTCGCCGGGTTTCGCGTCGACGAGGCCCATGTCCAGCGGGTGGGGGTAGCCCGCCGCGCGCAGGGTGCGCAGGATCGTCGTGAACTCGTTCGCGGTCCAGGCTTCCGAGACACCCCTGGGGATGCGGATGCCCGCCTTCTTCAGGACCGACGGCCGCACATAGAGCCCGAGCCCCGAGTCGAAGGTGCCGATCCCGTACAACTGCCCCGCGTAGGTGCCCTGTTGCCGGATGGAGGGCAGCAGGTCCTCGCGGAGGCGGTCGGGCAGGCAGGAGTCGATCGGCTTGATCGTGCCGGACCAGGCGTGGCTGTAGAGCCGGGGGCCGTCGAAGTCGAGGAGGTCCGGCAGGTCGCCGCTGGCCGCCGCGGAGAGCACGAGTTCGTTGTACGGCCGCTGCTCGGGAAGCGTGACCGCCTCGACCCGCACCTGCCGCTGGGCCCTGTTGAAGTCCCGGACCTGGCGGCGCAGGGTGTTGTACTCGGCGCTCGGTCCCGCGTGGAACCACACCGTGACCTGCGCGGTGCCGTCGATCCTGCCGTCGCAGGTGGTGTCGGTGCGGGCCCGCTCGCTGTCGTCGGCGTCGCCTCCACCTCCGCACGCGGCGAGGAGCAGCGCGGCTGCCAGCAGTCCCGAGGCCAGGGCGCGACGGCCCCTCGCGGTCCTCCCGAGCGGTGCCTTCATCGCACACCCCCACTCGACCGGAATCTCACGGCCTCCCCAGGGCAGCCCACATGCTACCCCCGGTCACCTCCCGCTGCGCTGGGTGAACGGGAACTGGCGCATCCGGCACAGGACTTGAGCACATTCCAGGTGCCGGGCAGCAATCCGGCCCGACTCTTTCCGGGTAGCCGGAAAGCGCGAGCCCCGGCTGGTTGGGACCCTGTCCGCATGTCCATGCGCTGTCTTCTCGTCGATGACAGCATCCGGTTCCTGGAGGCCGCCCGCAGTCTGCTGGAACGCGACGGGATACCTGTCGTCGGCGTCGCCCTGTCCGGCACGGAGGCTCTGGTACGGGCCGCGGAACTCACCCCGGACGTCGTCCTGGTCGATCTCGACCTCGACGGCGAGAGCGGCTTCGACGTGGCGGCGCGGCTGGCCCGCAGCGTCTCGGCCGTCATCATCCTGATCTCCACGCACGCGCTGGAGGACTTCGAGGAGCTGATCGCCGGCAGCCCGGCCCGCGGGTTCCTGCCCAAGTCGGCGCTGTCGGCACGGGCGATCAGGGAGCTGCTGGACGGCGACGGCACGACCCCGACCGCCTGAGCCGACGGGTTTCACCGGGCGGGCGGGAGCGGATCGTCGTACGGCCGGGAGCGGGCCGTCGTACGACCGCGAGCGCGTCGGCATTCGGCCGGGAGGGCGCTGTCGTACGGCCGGGAGTGCGCCGTCGTTCGGCGACAAGTGTTGTCGGGACCAGGCCAACACGCTTCAATGCGGAGGAACTCGGGACCGGGAACGACGGCGTACGGATGTGAAGCCTCCCCCGGCACTGCCCCCAACGGCCCCGACGCACCCTCTCGAACGGCCTGACCAGCCGCCCGGACCTGTACAGAAAGGCCCCTGCATGCCGCACGCCACACAGCACGCGGACGTCGCGGACGTCGTCGACGCGGACCTGGACACGGCCCTGCGAGGCGGCCCCTTCCACGTCGCGCTGCGCGCCGCGATCGCCGCCCGGGGGCTGCCGCTCCAGCGCGTCCAGCACCATCTGTCGCGCTACGGGGTCAAGGTCGGTGTCACCAGCCTGAGTTACTGGCAGCAGGGCGCCCGCCGCCCGCAGCGTCCCGAGTCGCTACGGGCCGTACGGGCACTGGAGGAGATCCTCCAGCTGCCGGAGGAGTCGCTGATCCGGCTGCTCGCCGAGCACGACGACCGGTCGGCCGCCGAGCGTCCCGCGACCCGCTCCTACCGCTCCCTCCTCGCGGCCTCGGACGTCCTCCAACAGCTGCTGGACGAGCTGGACTCGCCGCACGACGGCGGGCTGCACACCCTCGGCCATCACGAGCGCATAGACATCGGGCCGCGTCGCGAGCTGCGCGGCCGCGAGTCGCACCACATCGTGCGGGCCCACCACGAGGGCGTCGACCGCTTCATGGCCGTCCACCACGGCGACCCGGGGTGCGTGCCGGAGCTCATGACCGTGCACGCCCTGGAGAACTGCCGTACGGGCCGCCTGCGTTGGCACCACGACACCGGGGTGCTCGTGGCGGAGCTGCTCCTCGACGCCCGGCTGCGGGCGGGTGACACCTTCCTGTTCCGCTACCGCGTCGAGGACGGCACGGGCGGTGTCTCCCGCGAGTACCTCCGCGGCTTCGGCGCACCCGGCGGCCAGTACGCACTCCAGGTCAGGTTCGACGAGAAGGCCCTGCCGGTGCGCTGCCACCGCTTCGCCCAGCACTCCCCCGCGGCGCCCCGCAGCGGCCGCCAGGAACTCGCGCTCACCGGCCACCACCACTCGGTCCACCTCGTCGAGCCCCGCGTGCGGTCGGGGGTCGTGGGGATCGGGTGGGACTGGGAGTAGGCGCGGCGCGAGCACCCTCGCACCGGGTCCGTGACGCGACGTAAACGATTGCGCAAGCGTTTACGTGCGCTGTCGGATGGGATACCTTCCCGGCCGTGGGACCACGTTCCGTGGACCAGGAGACGGAGCTCTCCGATCCGTGAGGCGACTGTCCGGGAGGGTGCTTGATGGCGACCATGGCCGACGTGGCACGCAGCGCGGGTGTGTCCGTGGCGACCGTCTCGCACGTCCTCAACGGCACCCGGCCGGTCCTGCCCCACACCCGCCAGGCCGTCCTCGACGCGGTCGACGAACTCGGGTACACCCCCAACACCCTGGCCCGCTCCCTGGTGACCTCCCGCACCCGCTCCATCGGGCTCGCGGTGTCGGCGATCAGCAACCCGTACTTCACGGAGATCCTCCAGGGCGTGGAGGCAGGCGCCCTGGAACACGGCTACAGCCTGCTCATCGCCGATCCGCACGACGATCCCGTCCACGAGCGCAAGGTCGTCCAACTGCTGCACGAACGGCGCGTGGACGGCATGATCGTCGCGCCCTCGGCGGACCCGCGCGAACTCCTCGCCTACCTCGCCCGGCACGAGGTCCCTACGGTGTTCCTCGACCGGGTGGTCGACGCGGCGGCCGAGACCGGGGGCGACGGGTCGGGGGATGCCGGCACCGGAGCCGACGGACCGCGGGATACCGGCGCCCGGACGGACGGCCCACGGCGCTTCGACCAGGTGTGCGCCGAGAACGTCGAACCGATGGCCGAACTGGTCACCCATCTCGCCGCACTGGGCCACCGGCGCATCGGGCTGGTCGCCGGCCTGCCGGGGCTCAGCACCACCGCCGAACGGATCACCGGATACCGGCAGGGCCTCGCCGCCTCCGGCCTGCCCTACGACGCCCACCTGGTCGTCCACGGCGACTCCGAGTCGCCCGGGGCGGAGCGGGCCACCGCCGCCCTGCTCTCCCTCGCGGCGCCGCCCACCGCCCTGGTCACCGCCAACAACTCCATGACCATCGGGACCCTGCGCGCCCTGCGCGAGCGCGGCCTCTCGGTACCGGACGACCTCGCCCTGTGCTGCTTCGACGACTTCGCCTGGGCCGACCTGTTCTCGCCCCGGCTCACCGCGATCGCCCAGCCCAGCAGGGAGATCGGCGCCCAGGCGGTCCGTGTGCTCCTGGACCGCCTCGCCGCGCCGGACCGGCCCACCCGCACCCTGCGCCTGCCCTGCGCCCTCGTCCACCGCACGTCGTGCGGCTGCGCCGAGACCGGGGAGTACGGCCGCCCCGCGCCGCGCTGCCGGTCCTCGCGCCCCTCCCGGTCCCCGCAGTCCCCGCTGTCGTCGCAGTCCCCTCGGTCCTCGAAATCCCCTCGGTCCCCTCAGTCCCCTCAGTCCTCGCAGTCGAAAGGAACCGTCTCGTGATCGTCGTCGCCGGTGAGGCCCTGATCGATCTGGTACCGCAGGGCAGGGGCGCCCTCGCGAGCCTCAAGCCGGCGCTCGGCGGCGGCCCCTACAACACCGCCGTGGCCCTCGGCCGGCTCGGCTCCCCCACGGCGTTCTGCTCCCGCACCTCGCTCGACGCGTTCGGCGAGGCCCTGCTCGACGGGCTCCGGGAGGCGGGCGTGGACGTGTCCGCCGTCCAGCGCGGAGCCGAACCCACCACGCTGGCCGTCGCCACGATCGACGACGGCGGTTCGGCCGCCTACTCCTTCTACGTCGACGGCACCGCGGACCGCCTGTTCACGGCCCCCGCCGCACTCCCTCCCGGCACACGGGCGGTGTCCTTCGGCACCTGCTCGCTCGTCCTGGAACCGGGGGCGAGCGCCTACGAGGAACTGCTGCGGACCGCTGCCGCGCAGGGCGTGTTCACCGCGCTCGACCCGAACATCCGGGCCGGGCTGATCCCCGACGCGGACGCGTACCGGGCCCGGTTCAAGAGCTGGCTGCCGTCGGTGTCCCTGCTCAAGCTGTCCGAGGAGGACGCACTGTGGCTCGGCGGCACCCCGCAGGAGTGGCTGGCGGCGGGACCCTCGGCCGTGGTGGTCACCCACGGCGGTGACGGGCTGACCGTGTTCACCAAGGACGGCTCGGCGCTTCCCGTGCCCGGCGAGAAGGTCGACGTCGTGGACACGATCGGCGCCGGCGACACCGTGAACGCTGCGCTGCTGCACGGCCTGGCAACCCTGGACGCCCTGTCTCCGGCGGCGCTCACCGCGCTGCGCGTCGACGACTGGACCCGGCTGCTGCGCTTCGCGGCCCGCGCGGCGGCGATCACCTGCTCACGGGCGGGCGCGGAGCCGCCGTACGCCTCCGAAGTGGGCGAGCTGTAGGGGCCGCCGTAGGGGCCGGGCGAGGGCGGATACGACGGAGCGAGCGGTGCCTGGCGGGGCACCGCTCGCTCCGTCGTTCCGGATCAGGCCTTGCGGGCCCGAGTCGTCTTCTTGGCCGGCGTGGCTTTCTTGGTGGCTTCGGCGGTCTTCTTGGCCTCGGCGGCCTTCTTGGTCGCCGTCGTCCTGGCCGTTGCCGTCTTCCTGGCCGTCGTCCCGGCGGCGACGGTCTTCTTCGCCGCCGTCTTCCTGGCCGCGGCCTTCCGCGGGGCCTTCACCGCGGCTCCGTCGCTGATCCGGTCGGCGCCGAGGATCTCCCTCAGGAACTTGCCGGTGTGGCTGGCCGGGACCCCTGCGACCTCCTCCGGGGTGCCCTCCGCGACGACCAGACCGCCGCCCGCGCCGCCCTCGGGGCCCATGTCGACGATCCAGTCGGCCGTCTTGATCACGTCGAGGTTGTGCTCGATGACGATGACGGTGTTGCCCTTGTCGACCAGGCCGGACAGGACCTTCAGCAGCTTGCTGATGTCCTCGAAGTGCAGACCGGTGGTCGGCTCGTCCAGGACGTAGACCGTACGGCCGGTGGAGCGCTTCTGGAGCTCGCTGGCGAGCTTCACCCGCTGCGCCTCGCCGCCGGACAGGGTGGTCGCGGCCTGGCCGAGACGGACGTAGCCGAGGCCGACGTCCTTGAGGGTGTTGAGGTGGCGGGCGATCGCCGGTACGGCGTCGAAGAAGTCCGTGGCCTCCTCGATCGGCATGTTCAGGACGTCGGCGATGGACTTGCCCTTGTAGTGGACCTCCAGGGTCTCCCGGTTGTACCGGGCGCCGTGGCAGACCTCGCACGGGACGTAGACGTCCGGGAGGAAGTTCATCTCGATCTTGATGGTGCCGTCGCCCGCGCAGTTCTCGCAGCGGCCGCCCTTGACGTTGAAGGAGAAGCGGCCGGGCTGGTAGCCGCGGACCTTCGCCTCGGTGGTCTCGGCGAACAGCTTGCGGACGTGGTCGAAGACGCCGGTGTAGGTCGCCGGGTTGGACCGCGGGGTGCGGCCGATGGGCGACTGGTCGACGTGCACGACCTTGTCGACGAGATCGTCGCCCTCCACACGCGTGTGCCGGCCCGGGACGCTCCTCGCGCCGTTGAGCTCGCGCGCCAGGTGGGTGTACAGGATGTCGTTGACCAGGGTCGACTTGCCGGAGCCGGAGACACCGGTGACCGCGGTGAACACGCCCAGCGGGAAGGACACGTCGATGTCCTGGAGGTTGTTCTCCCGGGCGCCGTGCACGGTGAGCTGCCGGGTCGGGTCGAGGGGACGCCGGATGTCGGGCAGCGGGATGGCCTTCTTGCCCGACAGGTACTGGCCGGTCTGCGACTCGTCGTTGGCGAGCAGCTCCTTCAGGGAGCCGCTGTGCACGACCTTGCCGCCGTGCTCGCCCGCGCCGGGGCCGATGTCGACGACCCAGTCGGCGACCTTGATGGTGTCCTCGTCGTGCTCGACGACGATGAGCGTGTTGCCCATGTCGCGCAGCCGGACCAGGGTCTCGATCAACCGGTGGTTGTCGCGCTGGTGCAGGCCGATGGAGGGCTCGTCGAGGACGTACAGGACGCCGACGAGTCCGGAGCCGATCTGGGTGGCCAGGCGGATGCGCTGGGCCTCGCCGCCGGACAGGGTGCCGGCCGCGCGGTTCAGCGAGAGGTAGTCCAGGCCGACGTCGACCAGGAACTTCAGCCGTTCGTTGACCTCCTTGAGCACCCGCTCGGCGATCTTCTTGTCGCGGGCGCTGAGCTTCAGCTCACCCAGGAAGTCCGCGCAGTCGCTGATGGACATGCCGGAGACCTCGGCGATCGACTTGCCCATGACGGTGACCGCGAGGACGAGCGGCTTGAGACGGGTGCCCTCACAGGTGGGGCAGGGCACCTCGCGCATGTAGCCCTCGAAGCGCTCCCGGCTGGCGTCGGACTCGGACTCGCTGTGCCGACGCTTGACGAAGGGCACGGCGCCTTCGAACGGGGTCGTGTAGACCCGCTCGCGGCCGTACCGGTTGCGGTAGCGGACCTCGATCTGCGTCTTGTGGCCGTACAGCAGGGCCTTCTTGGCGCGCTGCGGCAGCCCCGCGAAGGGGATGTCGGTCCGGAACCCGAGCGCGTCCGCGAGGGCGCCGATCAGGCGGCCGAAGTAGTCCTTGGTGTGGCCGTGCGACCAGGGGTGGATCGCGCCCTCGTCGAGGGACTTGTCCTCGTCGGGGACGATCAGCTCCGGGTCGACCTCCATGCGGGTGCCGATGCCGGTGCACTCGGGGCAGGCGCCGAAGGGCGAGTTGAAGGAGAAGGAGCGGGGCTCCAGCTCCTCGAAGGACAGGTCGTCGTACGGGCAGTAAAGGTGCTCCGAGAACATGCGCTCGCGCTCGGGGTCGTCCTCGGGGAGGTCGACGAAGTCGAGCACGACCATGCCGCCGGAGAGGCCCAGGGCGGTCTCCACGGAGTCGGTGAGCCGGCGCTTGGCGGAGTCCTTCACCGTGAGGCGGTCGACGACCACCTCGATGGTGTGCTTCTCCTGCTTCTTCAGCGTGGGCGGGTTGGAGAGCTGGACGGTCTCGCCGTCGACCCGGGCGCGGCTGTACCCCTTGGTCTGGAGATCCGCGAAGAGGTCGACGAACTCGCCCTTGCGCTCCCGCACGAGCGGGGAGAGCACCTGGAAGCGACTCCCCTCCGGCAGCTCCAGGACCCGGTCGACGATGGCCTGCGGCGACTGGCGCGAGATCGGGCGGCCGCACTCGGGGCAGTGCGGCTTGCCGATGCGCGCGAAGAGGAGTCGCAGGTAGTCGTAGACCTCGGTGATGGTGCCGACCGTCGAGCGCGGGTTGCGCGAGGTCGACTTCTGGTCGATGGAGACCGCGGGCGACAGGCCCTCGATGAAGTCGACGTCGGGCTTGTCCATCTGCCCGAGGAACTGGCGGGCGTACGAGGAGAGCGACTCCACGTAGCGCCGCTGGCCCTCGGCGAAGATGGTGTCGAAGGCCAGGGAGGACTTGCCCGACCCGGACAGGCCCGTGAAGACGATGAGCGAGTCGCGAGGCAGGTCGAGCGAGACGTTCTTCAGGTTGTGCTCGCGCGCGCCACGGACGATGAGACGGTCGGCCACGCCGGTCCGCACCTTTCTTGAGAGAAGTGACAGGGGCGGGGCCCCCGTGCTTTCTCAGACTAGGGGGAGCCACTGACAACGCCGGTCGGATTCCCGGACTGGGGACAACAATCCCCGGTCTTCCAGCATGCCCGACGCCGCACTCGACCATATAGCACGTGCATTCGATTTACGGCACAGCTTCACCACCTTCACCCAAAGGTGTGGCGGAGCTAGGGTCAGCACCATGATTGATCACGCTCATGACCTGGAGTCTGTACGTGGTGCGACCGAACGGCTCCTGACCGCAGCCGCCACGATGGACAACGCGGCCGTGACGCAGTCGTCACGGCTGCCGGGCTGGAGCCGCGGACATGTCCTCGCCCACCTCTCCCGCAACGCCGACGCCCTCGTGAACGTTCTGCGGGGCCGGCCCATGTATCCGTCCGCGGAAGCGCGCGACGCCGACATCGAGCGCGACGCCCCGCGGCCTCTCGACGTCCAGCTCGCCGACCTCAGCGAGAGCGCCGCCCGCTTCCAGGAGGCGGGGGCCGCGCCGGCCGACTGGTCCCGCACCGTCGAGCTGCGCAACGGGGTCACCGACTCGGCGTCCCGGGTGCCGTTCCGGCGATGGGCCGAGGTGGAGCTGCACCACGTGGATCTCGGGATCGGATACGAGCTGGAGGACCTGCCCGAGGAGTTCACCGAACGGGAGATCACCTTCCTCGCCGACCGCTTCTCCGGCCACCTCGAGGTGCCGGCCACGAGCCTCGCGGACGGTACGCGCGCGTGGAGCACGGGCCGGGACGCGGACCTGCCCGAGGTCACCGTCGCGGGCACCCCCGCCGACCTCCTCGGCTGGCTCGCCGGCCGCCGCGACGGCTCGGCGCTGACGGTCCACGGCGGCCCGCTCCCCTCGCTGCCCCCGCTATAGGCTGGCCGCCATGACGTACAGCGGACAGGTGACGGTCGGCGGGCCCGCCGACGTGCACGAGCTCAAGGACCTGATGATCACCAAGATCGCGGTCGGCCCGATGAACAACAACGCCTATCTGCTGCGCTGCCGGGCCACCGACGAGCAGCTCCTGATCGACGCCGCCAACGAGGCGGACACCCTGCTCGGCATGATCGGTGACGACGGCATCGCGTCCGTCGTCACCACGCACCAGCACGGCGACCACTGGCAGGCGCTCGCCGACGTCGTCGCGGCCACGCGCGCGCGTACGTACGCCGGACGGGCCGATGCCGAGGGCATCCCCGTCCCCACCGACGTCCCGGTCGACGACGGTGACGTCATCCGGGTGGGACACGTGGAGCTGACCGCACGCCACCTGGTCGGCCACACGCCGGGCTCGATCGCCCTCGTCTACGACGACCCGCACGGGCATCCCCATGTGTTCACCGGGGACTGCCTCTTCCCCGGGGGGCCTGGGCGGACAACACGTCCCGAGGACTTCGAGTCGCTGATGTCGGGCCTGGAAGCGAAGGTCTTCGTGCTCCCGGACGAGACCTGGATCTACCCGGGCCACGGCAACGACACCACGCTCGGTGCCGAGCGGCCTCACCTCGGGGAGTGGCACAAGCGGGGCTGGTAGGTCGGCGGCATCGCCGCCCCGGTGGCCCCTGATCGGTGGGAGAGGGGCCGGTGGCCCCTCTCCCACCGATCAGGCCTTGTTTCCGAATCTCTACCTCTTCCTTCCTCTGACGAGGAAGAATGCGATGACAGCAGCTCCGAACAGCAACATGACAATGGTCGCCGGCCAGTTGTCAGTTATCGCCGCTGCTTGTGAGTACATTCCGGCCTCCTACATGACCTCTCCGGCGAGAACCCCGCCGGCCCAGTACGCTCCGTTCACGCCCAAGTCCATCGTCCGGGAGGCCCCCAGCGCTTTGGTGGCGAATCCGACCTTGGCTCCGACGAGACCGACAACGACGCCTCCCGCTATTTCGGACCCGCTCTTTCCTTCCATCGCACCTCCAGCGGCTTCCATGCCTATTCCTACGGCGGCCAGGCCCAGCCCCACAGCCTGTCCACCGGGGACGAACATGGCGGCAAGCCCGACGGCCTGGCCGCCACGGGAGAGCCACTCGCCACCTGACATACCGAGGAAGTCCAGCCCGCTCGGGTCAATACGGTTGACGGGGTCTCCGGCGGCGTAGGCGTAGGGGTTGCTTTCCTTGCCGGACGGGTCGGGCTGGGTGAAGCGGCCGAGTTGGGGGTCGTAGTAGCGGGCGCCCATCTTGTAGAGGCCGCTGGGGTCGAGGTAGGTGCCGGTGTAGCGGTAGGGCTGGTTGGTGCCGCTGGTGGTGCGGGCCTCGCCGTAGGGGCCGTAGCTGTAGGTCGCGGTGCGCTTGCCGGAGGCGTCGACGAGGCCGATGACGCTGCCCTGGACGTCGGTGAGGTAGTACTGGCTTGCCCCGCCGGAGGTCATGGCTGTCAAGGTGCCCGAAGGTTCGCGGACGAAACCGGTGGTGTTCTCGCGCGTCATGCCGGTCGCCGCGTTGGTGAAGGTCGAACTGCCGCGTGTGAGGCGGTCGTTGTGGTCAACTCCGGCGTAGCTGTAGGTCGACGCGGTGCCGGAGGCCGTCAGGCTGGAGAGCTGGGTGAAGGACGTCCACTCGCCGCCCGTGCGGGTGCCGGTCGGGGAGGCGGCGGAGGTCTCGTCGCCGTCGCCGTCGTAGGTGAATCCGGTGTTGCCGCCGAGTGAGGTCAGTTCGTTCGCGTTGTTGTACTCGCGGACGGACTGGGCCTTGTCGCAGGCGGGCAGGCTGGTGCCGGTGGAACGGCCGGTCATGTTGCCGGCCTTGTCGTAGCAGTAGGCCCAGCCGGCGGTGGTGGAGCCGTCCTTGGTCTCCACGGCCTTGGTCAGGCGGCCCTTGGAGTCGTAGGTGTAGGCCAGGGCGGCACCGTCCGTGGTCCGCTGGTAGATCTTGTCGGTGTCCTTGCCCGCCTTGTCGTAGTCGTAGGTGATCGTGGACAGGACGGTGGAGCCGTTCTTGACCTCGATCTTCTGGGCGCGGCTGGACTTGTCGTAGTCCGTCTTCTGGACCGTGCCGCCGGGGTAGGTGGTGGTGGTGCGGTCGCCGTTCTTGTCGTAGTCGTAGGTGGTTGTCGCGCCGCCCGGCTGGGTGAGGGTGGCCAGTTGGTTGGCGTCGTTGTAGTCGTACGTGGTGGTGCCGCCCGGGTCGGTGGCGGTCTTCACGTTGCCGGAGGCGTCGTAGGTGACCGAGCTGGTACCACCGGCAGGCAGGGTGCGGATGCGTTCGCGGTTCTGCTCGTCGTAGGTGTAACTGCTGGTGCCCGCCGGGGTGGTGCGCGTTTTGATGTTGCCGTCGGCGTCGTAGGTGAAGGTGGCGGTCCTGCCGTCACTGGTCTGGGTCTTGAGTCGGTCGCGCTTGTCGTAGGTGTAGACCGTCTTCACACCCCGCCCGTCGGTCACGGTGTCGGTGCGGCCCAGCTCGTCGTAGGTGTAGGTGATGTCCTCCTGTGCGGAGGGACGGTCGACCTTGGCCAGGTTGCCCTTGGAGTCGTAGGTGAACGACGTCTTGTGGTCCTCGGGGTCGGTGGCCGAGCAGCGCTGGCCGGGCAGCCCGCCGCAGTCCATCGCTCCAGACTTCGGGTTGTAGTCGTAGGTCCACTTGGCGCCGTCGGAACCGGTGGTGGTGTCGGTCTGCGACATCATGTTGCCCGAGGTGTCGTAGCCATTGGTGACCTTGTCGCCGCTGGCGGAGGTGAAGGTCTCGGGGTAGTGGCCGCCGGCCTTCTGGGTCCAGGCCATCGTGGACTGCGCGCCGGTGGGCTGGGTCGCCGATCTCGGGTTGAAGGAGTCGTCGTAGTCGAACTTGACGGTGTTGCCCGGAGTCGAACCGACCCCCATCCCGTCGACCGCGCTGGTGACGTTGTTGTCCGGACCCCACGTCTTGGAACGCTCGCGGCCCAGCGGGTCGGTGGTCTTCTTCACTCGCCAGCGGGCGTCGACCGTCTTCTCGGTGCTCTTGCCGCGCGGGTCGGTGATCCTGACAACACCCTCTCCCTCGCTGCCGGGCTGCGGGAGGATGTAGCGGAAGGCGGTGGTGGCACCGGTTCCGGCGGCCTTGTCGACGACGCGGGTGATCGAGGCGAGCCGGTTGGTGTCCCAGGTGAAGCGGGTCTCACGGCCCTCCGGGGTGGTCACCTTCGTCATGCGGTGCGAGGTGTCGTAGTCGAAGACGGTGGTCCTGCCGTCGGTGTCGGTGAACGTCTTCAGATCGTCCCCGGACCACGTGTAGGTGGCGAACCGGCCGGTGTTGTCGGTGACCTTGGTGATCTGCGTGCCGTCGTTGGCGAAGGTCAGGGTGCGGCCGGAGGCGGCGGTGATCTTCGAAGTGAACGCGCCGGAGTAGGCGACGGTGGTGGCGTTGCCGTTCTTGTCCTCGACCTTGCTCACCCGTGCGTCGCCGGTGGTGCCGGAGCGGGTGAAGGTGGTCTTCTGCCCGTTCCTGCGGGAGGTGAGCGTGAAGGACTTCTTGTCAGAGGACTCGGTCAGGTCCTGCTTGTAGCCGGGGGCCGGGGTGAAGTTCGAGCCGTCCCGCTCGAACACGGCGATCGTGCTGGAGGGGCCCTGCACGTACACCGACGTGGTGTTGGGCTCGTGGATCAGGTAGTCACTGCCGGTCGTCGCCTTCCAACTGGTGTTCAGGCCGTTGTAGGCGTGCCCCAGCGACAGCCCGGGGCCGGCGTCGGCGATGTCGAAGGCGTTCACGCTGACCAGCAGGTTGCCGTTGCCGTAGTTGACCTGCACACCGACCGAGTCCGACAGCGGGGCCTCGTGGAACTCCGACCACGGGACCTGGCCGATTCCCAGGCCCTGGAAGGTGGACTGAAGGATGCCGGCCGTCACCAGCTCGCGGTCCTTGCCCGCGACCCCGATGGGCGTGCTTCCGGGCGCCTTGGTCTGCCCCACGGGGGAGGACGAGGTGGGCTTCGGAGACGGTTCGTCGGGGCCGGGCGACGCTGACGCCTGCATGGGTAACAGAGCAAGTAACAGTGCCGCGCCGGTTGTTGTGGCGACTGCGGCGGTGGAGACGGTACGTCTGCCGCGTCTGGTGCCGCTTCTGGGCGCCTTGTTCTCGGGCATGACAGAGTGCACGAGGGTCTCTCCTTGGATCGTCGGATGGTTCGGGCCTTCACAGCCGGTTGACGGGAGGCAGACCTCGGCGGGTGACAGCCGGTGGGCGGCTGTCACCCGCGCTCGGTGTCCGCCCTACGTGGTGACCCTGGCCCAGAACGACGCACTGGATCAGCGCGGGACCGGCTGGTTGGGCACCGCATATGGAATCGACGGGCAGCCGCGCCGCGATCGGGTCAGCAGCGCTTGGACGTCCTGGCGGAGTAGCCACCCTGCTCGTCGGCGATGGTCAGAGTGCCGTCGCCGGAGGTGCAGTCATCCACCGTGTCGGCGCCGTTGCCCCAGAACTCCTGGCTGTGCGTGTCGAACTCGGTACGAGCGCCCAGCAGCGTCTCGCGGTCGTAGGACCACACGCCGACCCGCAGGTCGAAGTTGATCCCTTGGTCGAGGAACGACTTCCACACCCACACGTAGCCGTAGTTCTCCTTGCACTCGGGCGAGTAGAACTGCTTGACCGAGGCGATCTGCTCCGTCCCCCGGTAGGCGTACGACGTCGTGCCGATCTGATAGGCGTCCGAGCACACACCTGCGGCCTGAGCACGTGCGGACAGCGGATTACCCGCCTCCGACGGCACAGATGACACGGGCGGCTGCTGGTTCGCCGGCGTCGGCCCCGCGCCCGCGGACGCGGTGCCCGCGCATGCCAATACCGTTGCGAATCCTGCCGCCGACAGTGACAGCGTCCGGTGAGCACGCTTCACGTGAACCCCTCCCCTGGGCATGCGAAATCGAACAACCAGCGAGGTTCGGTGCCGCATGAATGAAAGGCACATTCCCCGATGCGCCTTCACATCATCCCTTCGGCGCGGTGCGGACTACACAATTCCGCGCTTCGGTCACACAGGGCTAGGGTAATCACATGCCGTTATCGAACGGATTTGGAATGCGTTCCCCTTCGAAACCAGGGTCAAGACGCGTTCATGATTTTGGAAAGTTCAGGTGGGGTCCCTTGCTGTCTGAGCATCCACAGATGCCACTCCAGTAGTGACTTGCCTCACAAGAATGCTCGCGTAACACCGGGGCACACGACGTTGTTTGATCGGCCCCTCACCGGGGCGGGGTTCAGCGCAACGGGTGCTCGCCGGGGCGGCCGACGGCGGTGGTGGCTTCCGGGCCGGTAGGCGCGCCTGTGGGTCGAACAGGCGACCACCAGCCCCTCGGCGGCCTCGACGGAGTGCCGGACACGGTCGGCGAGGGCACGCAGCCAGGGCCCCGGTCGGGGTCCAGCGCCTGACCGACGCTCATCTTGTCTATGTTCGCGGCGGGTTGGAAGTCGTCGCCCTCGACGAACGGCACTCCCGAGCACCTCGGCGACCGCCATGCCGACGGCGGTCTTCCCGGAGCGGACACACCCAGAACCAGCACGATCGGCGGGCCCTGGAAGGCGGCACCCTTGAGGCGGATGCCTCGGATGCTCGCCGGGGCCGGCAAGCGGGGTTGGTGAGACCCGCCGGGTGGCACGCGCGGGGGTGGTGAACGCCGGGGCGCGCAAAGGGCGTTGCGCGCCCCGTGTGAACTCTTCACACGCGCCGGTGGCACACACCCGCTCCCGGCGCAGGTGGTTGCGCAGTCAACTGGGGGCAGCCCCGCACAGGATGACGGCTCCTGCGCGGTAAGGGCCGCCGGTCTTTCGATCCCCGCCCTCGGCCGGCGGCCCAGGCAAGCTGTCCGAAAACTGTTCACATAAATGCAACACCCGTTCCCAATATGCGGACAATTGCCGTCGTGACCTCGACAAACGGGACAGTGGACTGTCACTCTCCCGCCATGCACCCTGCCCCTCGCGCCCTGCGCCGCGCCGTCGCCGCGGCCTCCATAGCCCTGCTCGCCACCGCCGTCGGCTGCGCCCCGCAGCCCGAGGACGACGCGAGCGCCAAGGCCTCGGCGCCGACCGGCAACGCCTGCGCCAAGGGCAAGCTGGCCACGAAGACCTCCGGCAAGCTGACGGTCGCGACCGACGAGCCCGCCTACGAGCCGTGGTTCAAGGACGACAAGCCGGCGAACGGCAAGGGCTTCGAGTCCGCCGTCGCCTACGCCGTGGCCAAGCAGCTCGGCTACGACAAGAGCGCCGTCGTCTGGCAGAGCGTCCCCTTCAACAAGGCCTTCGCGCCCGGGGAGAAGACCTTCGACTTCGACATCAACCAGGTGTCGATCAGCGCCGAGCGCAAGAAGGCCGTGGACTTCTCCTCCGGCTACTACGACGTGCGCCAGGCCGTCATCGCGCTCAAGGGCACCAAGGCCGCCAAGGCGAAGAGCATCGCGGACCTGAAGGGCCTCAAGCTCGGCGCCCAGGTCGGCACGACGAGCCTGAACTACATCCAGGACGTGGTGAAGCCGACGCAGGAGGCCGCCGCGTACGCCAAGAACGACCAGGCGAAGTCCGCCCTGGAGAACAAGCAGGTGGACGCGATCGTCGTCGACCTGCCCACCGCCTTCTACATCACCGCGGCCGAGGTCACGGACGGCACGATCGTCGGACAGTTCGAGAACCAGGGCGGCACGCCCGAGCAGTTCGGGCTCGTGCTCGACAAGGGCAGCGCGCTCACCTCCTGCGTGACGGAGGCCGTCGACGCGCTCCGCAAGGACGGCACGCTCGCCAAGCTGGAGCAGCAGTGGCTGTCGGACGCCGTCGACGCCCCGGTCCTCAAGTGACGCTCACGAAGGACGAGGCCGGCCAGGAAGGCGCGGGCGACTCGTACACGCCGTCGCAGCGGCGGATCGAGCGGGAGGCGCTCAAGCGTGCCCGCTCCCGCCGCGCGACGGCGATCGCCGCGGTCTCGACCCTGCTCACCGCCGTCGTCCTCTACCTGGTCGTCGTCAACGCGCCCGGCTGGCCGCGCACCAAGGAGACGTTCTTCAACGGGCAGTACGCGCGCGAGGCGTTCCCCAAGGTCCTCGAAGGGCTGTGGCTGAACGTCCGGCTGCTGTTCGTGTGCGGCGCGGCCGTCCTGGTTCTCGGGATGCTCATCGCCATCGCGCGCACGCTGCGCGGGCCGGTGTTCTTCCCGCTGCGCGTCCTGGCCGCCGCCTACACGGACTTCTTCCGCGGCCTGCCGCTCATCATCAACCTCATGATCGTCGTCCTGGGCGTGCCGGCGCTGCGGCTCCAGGGTGTGACGGTCGACCCGGTGTGGCTGGGCGGCACGGCGCTCACGCTGACGTACTCGGCGTACGTGGCCGAGGTGTTCCGCGCGGGCATCGAGTCCGTGCACCCCTCCCAGCGCGCCGCGGCCCGCTCGCTCGGCCTGTCCAACCGGCAGGCGCTGCGGTACGTGGTGCTGCCGCAGGCGGTGCGCCGCCAGGTGCCGCCGCTGCTGAACGACCTGGTGTCCCTCCAGAAGGACACCGGCCTCGTGTCGATCGGCGGCGCGATCGACGCCGTACGTGCCGCCGACATCATCGTCGGACGGAGCCTCAACTACACGCCGTACATCGTCGCGGGCCTGGTGTTCGTGGCGCTGACCATCCCGATGACCCGCTTGACGGACTGGGTGACGGCACGCATGGACCGCCGGCGGGCCCAGGGAGGAGTCGCATGAGCGACGCGGACGCACCGGTGCTGCGGATGGAGTCCGTCCGCAAGACCTTCGGCGACTCGGTCGTGCTGCGGGACGTCGACCTGGAGGTCGCCCCGCACACGGTGACCGCGCTGATCGGCGCCTCCGGCTCCGGCAAGTCGACCCTGCTGCGCTGCGCCAACCTCCTGGAGGAGATCGACGACGGCGCCATCTGGCTGGACGGCGAGGAGATCACCGATCCGCGGGTCGACCAGGACGCGGTACGGCGCCGTATCGGCGTGGTGTTCCAGGCGTACAACCTCTTCCCGCACATGACGGTGCTGGAGAACATCACGCTCGCCCCGCGGCGGGTGCACGGCGTGGCCCGCGCGGAGGCCGAGGAGCACGCTCGCGAGCTGCTGGAGCGGCTCGGGCTCGGCGGGAAGGCGGGCGAGTACCCGGACCGGCTGAGCGGCGGTCAGCAGCAGCGGGTGGCGATCGTGCGGGCCCTCGCCGTACGGCCCCGGCTGCTGCTGCTCGACGAGATCACCGCGGCGCTCGACCCGGAGCTGGTCGGCGAGGTCCTGAACGTCGTGCGCGACCTCAAGGGCGACGGCATGACCATGGTGCTGGCCACCCACGAGATGGGCTTCGCGCGGGAGGTCGCCGACCAGGTTTGTTTTCTGGACTCGGGGGTCGTGCTGGAGCGCGGCACCGCCGAACAGATCTTCGGCGACCCGCAGCAGGAGCGTACGCAGCGATTCCTGCGGCGGATCGTGGAGGCGGGGCGGCTTTAAGAGCGTGTAATGGGCGGCCTTGCGGGCGTGTAATGGGCGCCCTCCATAGCGGGCGCCCATTACCGACGCCCCATACAGACCTACGCCTCGGCCCGCGTCGGCCCCGCCAGCGCCGCCACGCGCTCCACGCCGAAGACGTACCCCTGGACCCCGCACCCGGCGATGACCCCGTCCGCGCGCAGCGAGACGTAGGAGTGGTGCCGGAAGGTCTCGCGCTGGTGGATGTTGGAGATGTGCACCTCCAGCACCGGCATCCCGTCGCAGGTGTTGAGCGCGTCCAGGATCGCGACCGAGGTGTGCGAGTAGGCGCCCGGGTTGATGACGATCCCGCAGTGGTTCAGCCGGGCCTCGTGGATCCAGTCGACCAGTTCGCCCTCGTGGTTGGACTGCCGGAAGTCCACCGTGCCGCCGTGCGCGGCCGCCGCCTTGGCGCACAGGGCCTCGACGTCGGCCAGCGTGTCCTTGCCGTAGATCTCCGGCTGCCGCTGGCCGAGCAGGTTCAGGTTGGGGCCGTTGAGGATCATGATCGGGGCGTTGGCCAGGGTGCGGGGCACGGTTCCTCCGGTCCGGTACGGGTGGGCTGCTCGTCCCCGGTTTATCACGGTGCGCCGCGCGCGGTGCCGCCCGTACCCTCCCGGCATGACCACTCTCTCGTACCCCTCCAAGCCCGTACCCGGCGACCGCATCGCCGTCATCTCCCCCGGCGCCGGCCTGCCGGGGCTCTTCCCGCGCCCCTTCGAGCTCGGACTGGAGCGGCTGCGCAAGGAGTACGGACTGGAGCCGGTCGAGTATCCGACGACCCGCACGATGGGCTCGACGCCCCAGGAGCGCGCCGCCGACATCCACGCGGCCTTCGCCGACCCTGACGTGAAGGCGGTCATGGCGTCCATCGGCGGTGACGACCAGATCACCGTACTGCCTTTCCTGGACCGGGAGTTGATCCGGGCGAACCCGAAGCCGTTCTTCGGGATGAGCGACAACACCAACCTGCTGGCGTACCTGTACAACACCGGCATCGTCGGCTATCACGGCGCGACCGTGATGACCGCGCTGGGCCGTCCGGTGGCCATGGACCCGCTGACCGCCGACTCCCTGCGGGCCGCCCTGTTCACCTCCGGCCCCTACGAACTCACCGCCGCCGAACGCTGGAACGACGTCAACCGCGACTGGGCCGATCCCGCCACCTTCGACGCCGAACCCGAGACCCGCCCCGGCGGCGGCTGGACCTGGGTGAACGCCGACCGGGCGGTGGAGGGCCGCGCCTGGGGCGGCTGCCTGGAGATCCTCGGCTGGCTGCTGATGGCGGACCGCGAGATCGCGCGCGATCTCAGCGAGTACGACGGCGGAGTGCTGCTCCTGGAGACCTCCGAGGAGATGCCGAGCGCCGCCGAGGTCTTCCGCACCCTGCGCAACATGGGCGAACGCGGCCTGCTCCAGCGCTTCTCCGCCCTGCTGATGGGCCGCCCGAAGAGCTGGTCCTTCGAACGCCCCAACAGCCCTGCGGAGGCGGATCGTTACGCCGCCGAGCAGCGCGAGGCCGTACTCCAGGCCATGCGGGTGTATGCGCCCACCACCACCATCGTCTTCGACGTGGACTACGGCCACACCGATCCCCAGCTCGTCATCCCCTACGGCGGCCTCGTCCGCGTCGACGGTCCCGCCCGGCGCATCACCGTCACGTACTGATCGCCCCCGCTCTGTGCCGTCACCAGGGCATATCGCCGTGGCGGTCGCGGAAGGTTCCGGTCGGTCCGTCCGCCCCGACGGTGGCCAGCTCGACGATCGCGTCGGTCCCCTCGGTCACCGTCTGCGGGCCGCTGTGCCCGTTGAAGTCGGTCGCGGTGTAGCCCGGGTCGGCCGCGTTGACCTTCACGTCCGGCAGGGACTTCGCGTACTGCGTGGTCAGCATGGTCACGGCGGCCTTCGACGCCGTGTAGAGCGGCGCGAGGTTCTTCGACTCGACGCGCTCGGCGTCGTGGGTGGCCGCGAACGACCCCATACCGCTGGACACGTTGACGATCACCGGGTTCGCGGACTTGCGCAGCAGGGGCAGGAACGCGTGCGTCACCCGGACGATCCCCACGACGTTGACCTCGAACACCTCGCTCGCGTCGGCGGCCGTGATCCGGTCGGCGGGGCTGTGCGTCCCGAAGACACCGGCGTTGTTGATCAGGACGTCGATGCCGCCCTCGCGGGCCCCGATGTCGGCGGCGGCCGCGGCCACCGACGCGTCGTCCGTGACGTCGATCTGGACGAAACGGGCACCGAGTGCGTCGGCGGCCGCCTGGCCGCGCTCCGGATCACGGGCACCGACGAGGACGGTGTGGCCGGCCTCGATCAGCCGACGGGCGGTCTCGTAGCCGAGGGACTTGTTGGCTCCGGTGATGAATGTTGTGGTCATGCGTTCACTCTCGGCCCGCGACGAGACGACAACCAGTGCCCCCTGCGACGGTAGGACTGCCAGTACCAGGCACCACGGCTGTGCGGCGGACACAATGGCCGAGTGGACGAGACCCTGGGCACGGCACTGCGCCGCTGGCGCGACCGGCTTTCCCCCCTCGACGTCGGACGGCCCGCGCGGCCCGGACGACGTGCCGCGGGACTGCGCCGCGAGGAACTGGCCGACCTCGCGGGGCTGTCGGTCGACTACGTGGTGCGGCTGGAGCAGGGCCGCGCCACCAACCCTTCCGCGCAGGTCGTCGCGAGCCTGGCCCGGGCCCTGCAACTACAGCCCGCGGAACGCGACTACGCCTACCGGCTGGCCGGGCTCCTCCCTCCCCAGGAGGGGACGGTCTCCACGCACGTTCCCGCGGGGGTCCAACGGATGCTGGCCCGCCTCGGGGAGTTCCCGGCAGCCGTGTTCAGTGCCGACTGGACCCTGCTGTCCTGGACTCCCGCCTGGGCGGTGCTGCTGGGCGACCCCAGTACCCGGACCCACAGCGAACGGAACCTGGTCCGGGCGGTCTTCACCACCGGGCCCTCGGGGCTCGCGGCCTGGCCCGTGCTCCAGGAGGGCGAGGGCCTCGGCACCGCCCTCGTCTCCGACCTGCGCGCGGCTCTCCTCAGCTACCCCCGCGACCGCGGCCTGACCGGCCTCGTGGAAGAACTGCGCTCCACCAGTGCGGAGTTCGCCCGGCTGTGGGACGAGGGGGCGGTCGGACCGCACGTCTCGGCCCGCAAGACCATCGTGCACCCCCAGGTCGGCGAGGTGCTCTGCGACTGCGACGTCCTCACCGTCCCCGGCAGCGACCTCCGCCTCGTCGTCTACACGGTGGCGGCGGGTTCCCCCGACGCGGAGAAGCTGGAGTTCCTGCGGGTCACGGGCGGCTCCCGCGCCACCGGCCCCACGCCTCCGGGACCCGGCCTGTACTCCACGCCGTAACTCCGGGTCACCGCGGGTGGTTGACGCTGCATGCACGACGTACGCACCCCAAGGGCGCCCTCCATGCCGCGGCTCGCGGCCGCCTCACTCGCCGGGACGGCCATCGAGTTCTACGACTTCTTCGTCTACGGGACGGCCGCCGCGCTGGTCCTGGGGCCGCTGTTCTTCCCGACGGTCTCGCCGCTCGCGGGGACATTGGCCGCCTTCGGGACGTTCGGCGTGGGGTTCGTCGCGCGGCCGCTCGGGTCGGTGCTGTTCGGGCACATCGGCGACCGGCACGGGCGGCGGCCGGTGCTCGTGGCCTCGCTGCTGCTGACCGGGGCCGCGACAGTCGCGGTCGGCTGTGTGCCGACGTACGACACGATCGGTGTCGCCGCGCCCCTGCTGCTCCTGGTGCTGCGCTTTCTCCAGGGGCTGGGTCTCGGCGGCGAGTGGGGCGGGGCCGTCCTGCTGACGGCGGAGCACGCGCCCGCCGAGCGGCGCGGGCTGTGGACGAGCTTCCCGCAGGTGGGTCCCGCCCTGGGCTTCCTGCTCGCCAACGGGGTGGTCCTGGCCCTGTCGGCCACGCTGTCGGAGGCCCAGTTCGCGCAGTGGGGCTGGCGGGTGCCGTTCTGGGCGGCCGGGGTGCTGGCGGCGGTGGGGCTGTGGCTGCGCTCCTCGCTCGCGGAGAGCCCCGGCTTCCTGGAGATCGACGACCACGCGCGCGTGCCGCTCGCCGAGGTGGCGCGCGACCACTGGCGGCTCGTCCTGCTGACGGCCGGGGCGCTCGCCGTCGGGTACGCGATCTTCTACGCCGTGACGACCTGGTCCCTCGCGTATGCGACGGAGCGGCTCGGGGTGGGCCGTACGGTCATGCTGACCTGCATCATGGCGGCGGTGCTGGTGAAGGGCTCGCTCACGCCCGTGTTCGCGCTGCTCGGGGACCGGTACGGGCGGCGGCCGTTGTGCCTCGCCGGCTGCGCGGCGGCCGCGCTGTGGATGTTCCCGATGGTCGCGCTGCTCGCGACCGGGGAGCCGTTGCTCATGTTCCTCGGGTTCCTGGGCGCGATGATCGCGTTCATCACCATGTTCGCGGTGATCGCCGCCTATCTGCCGGAGTTGTACGAGCCCCGGGTGCGCTGCACGGGTGCCGCGGTCGGCTACAACCTCGGCGGGGTCGTCGGCGGCGCGCTCACACCGATCGTGGCGACGGCTCTGGTGGAGCACGGCGGGCGGGTGCCCTGGGGCGTGGGCGCGTATCTGACCGGGATCGCGCTGCTCAGCCTCGGGTGTTTCGCGTTGCTGCCGGAGACCCGGCCGGTGCGCGGTGCGGAGCCGGTACGCGGTGCGGTGGCGGAGCCGGTGCGCGGTGGGGAGCCTGTGCCCGGTGGGGAGCCTGTGCGCGGTGGGGAGCCTGTGCGCGGTGGGGAGCCGGCCGCGGACGCTACGGGTTGATCGCCAGCTCCAGGTAGGCGGCGAACAGCACCAGGTGGACGCCGCCCTGGAGCGGGGTGGCCCGGCCCGGCACCACGGTCAGCGAGCTCACCACCACGGTGAGGGCCAAGAGCACCATGTGGGTGGCGCCGAGGCCGAGGACGAGCGGGCCGGAGAGCCAGACGGACGCCAGGGCGACCGCGGGGATGGTCAGGCCGATGCTGGCCATGGCCGAGCCGAGGGCGAGGTTGAGGCTGGTCTGCACGCGGTCGCGGCGGGCCGAGCGCAGGGCGGCAATGGTCTCGGGGAGCAGCACCAGCAGGGCGATGATCACACCGACGACGGCATGCGGGAGGCCGGCCTTGGCCACGCCGGACTCGATGGTCGGCGAGACGCCCTTGGCGAGGCCGACCACTCCGATCAGGGCGAGTCCCAGCAGGCCCAGGCTGATCAGCGCGGTGCGGGCGGTGGGCACATCGGCGTGGTCGTCGCCGGTGATCAGCTCGCCCTGGCGGGTGATCGGGAGGAAGTAGTCGCGGTGCCGCACGGTCTGGGTCGCCACGAACAGGCCGTACAGGACCAGCGAGGAGAGCGCGGCGAAGGTCAGCTGCGTGGTGGAGAACTCCGGGCCCGGCTTGCTCGTCGTGAAGGTCGGCAGCACCAGGCTCAGGGTGGCCAGGGTGGCGACCGTGGCGAGGGCGGCGCCGGTGCCCTCGGGGTTGAACACGGCGGTGCCGTGGCGCAGTGAGGCCACCAGGAGGCTGATGCCGACGATGCCGTTGCAGGTGATCATCACGGCCGCGAACACCGTGTCCCTGGCCAGGGTGGAACTCTTGTCGCCGCCGTCCGCCATCAGGGTGACGATCAGGGCGACCTCGATGATGGTGACGGCGACGGCCAGGACGAGCGAGCCGAACGGTTCACCGACCCGGTGGGCCACCACCTCGGCGTGGTGCACGGCCGCCAGCACCGCTCCGGCGAGGACCAGGGTCACGAGCACCACGACCGCGCCGGGCAGATCGCGCCCCCAGGTGAACACCAGCAGGACGACCGCGAGCACCGGCACGACGGACGTCCAGCTCGTGGTGAGCGAACTGAGCCGAGCGATCATGCCGCGATCGTCCCAGAGGTGAACCGGGCTTGCACTCCTCGGGTTTGCGCTCTTTGGGCTTGCACTACTTGAGTTCGCCCGATTCCAGGACGTCGCAGTTGGTGTAGACGCGCTCGCCGAAGCTCAGTGCGGCCAACTGCTCCGCGAGTTTGCCCGTCTCGGGGTCGTCGCTGTTGCGCATGGCCTCGTCGTACGACTCGAACTCGAGCACCGCCAGGTAGTGGTTGGGCTTGTCGCGGTCCTTCAGGAGCATGCGGTGGGTCGGTCCGCCCGGCCTGCCCGCGTTGCGCTGCCCCGCCTCCTCCATCAGCTGCCGCATCTCCTCCAGGCGCTCCGTCTCGAAGCCGATGATCTGCACGAACTTCATGGGTGTCTCCCGCCGGCCACGGCGCCCCCGGGCCGGGGTACGCGCTCTCGACCAACCAAGCACCGGGAGTGGTGCCCGGCAATTCGCCGCGCACCGCTCCCGGTGGTGGTTCTTTCTACGCCGACCGTGGTCAGGCCTCGATGCTGTCCTTCGGAGCGCCTTCGCTCTCCGCCTGCGCCGCCTCGGCCGCCGCCATCTTCTTGGACGCACGGAGGCTGGTGAGCGTGGTCACGATCAGGACCGAGCAGATCACGCCGAGCGAGACCGGAATGCTGATCTCGGGGACGTGGACCCCGGACTCGTGCAGGGCGTGCAGCACCAGCTTGACGCCGATGAAGCCGAGGATGATCGACAGGCCGTAGCTGAGGTGGACCAGCTTCTTCAGCAGGCCACCGATGAGGAAGTACAGCTGCCGCAGACCCATCAGGGCGAAGGCGTTGGCGGTGAAGACGATGTACGGGTCCTGGGTCAGGCCGAAGATCGCGGGGATCGAGTCGAGTGCGAAGAGCACGTCGGTGGTGCCGATGGCGAGCATCACGACCAGCATCGGGGTCATGACCCGCTTGCCGTTCTCCACGATCCACAGCTTGGTGCCGTGGTAGCGGTCGGCGACACCGAACCTGCGCTCGGCGGCCTTGAGCAGCTTGTTCTCCTCGAACTCCTCGTCCTCCTCGTCGGCACGGGCCTCCTGGATGAGCTTCCAGGCGGTCCAGATGAGGAAGGCGCCGAAGATGTAGAACACCCAGGCGAAGCTGGCGAGGATCGCGGCGCCGGCGGCGATGAAGATCGCGCGCAGCACCAGGGCTATGAGGACACCGACGAGCAGCACCCGCTGCTGGTACTGCGAGGGCACCGCGAACTTCGCCATGATCAGGACGAAGACGAAGAGGTTGTCCACGCTGAGGGACTTCTCGGTGATGAAGCCCGCGAAGAACTCGCCGCCGGCCTGTCCACCACCGAAGATCAGCAGTCCGAGGCCGAAGAGACCGGCCAGGGCGATCCAGACGACGGTCCAGATGCCCGCTTCCTTGATGGACACGTCGTGCGGCTTGCGGCCGATGAAGAAGTCGACCGCGATGAGGGCGGCGAGGCCCACGACGGTCAGGACCCACAGGGTCACGGATACATCCACAGGTTCCTCCGGCAATACGTAACGGCAAGTAACCAGCGTCGTCGCGCTGCCGGAGGTCTCTTCCACCCACGGTGGGCCGACGCCCCGGGATCAGGCCTGATCCGTATTGACGGGTACGCCGCAGTCGACAGGGAGTACTCCCCTCCGTGCCGTCAACGGTACCCAATCACCAAGGAAAGGTAAAGCGATTGGCAAAATAAAAGTCAAATAAGCAGGTGGAGGCGGCTTTACGAGTACTTGGTACGAGCCGCCGCGACCTGCGTCAGGACCTGCTGGAGCACCTGGCTGCCGGGCGGCACGAGGGCGGGCTCGTACGTCCAGGCGTGCCCCACCCAGGGGTCGGCGAGGTGGTCGTCGGGCACCGGGGTCAGGCGCATCAGCGAGCGCCACAGGGGGTCGAGGAGGGGGCCGTAGGCGGAAGCCTCCTCACGGTCCGCGACCATCATCAGGTGGACGCCGACGGACGGGCCCTCGTCCGCGAGGTAGCGCAGCTGGGTCACCGCCCGGTCGTCGAAACCGTGCGGGAAGTCGTTGACGATCAGGAGCTGCTCGGAGGCGTCCACACCGGGCGGCAGGGAGTCGGCCGCGCCGCCGCGGACCGCCATCTGCACCAGGTCGACGCGCTGGGTGAGCCGCCCGAGGGTCTCGGCGACACCCGCCGCGCCGACGGCGGGCGGGGCGGCGAGCACACCGGTCCGCGCCAGCGGCGCGAGCGCCTGGACCCCCGATCCCGCCGGGTCGATGACGTGCAGGGTGAAGTCGCCCGCGGGGTGCACGGCGATCAGCCGGGCCGCGATCGCCACGGCCGTGTCCAGGGCGAGGCGGTGCAGTTCGTGGGCGTCGAGGAACGAGCCGTCGAGCGATCCGGCGGCTCCGCTGTCGATCCACAGGCCGCGCTCCAGCGGCAGCCTGACCAGCATCGGGATGCGCAGCTCGGGGCACTCCGGCAGATGCAGGTCGCCCAGGCGCACGGCCATGGGGACCTCGAAGGGCACCCGGTAGCCGTGCCAGACCGGGTTGTCCCAGCGGGCGTACGCCGGCGGCAGGGCGGGCTCGACCACCTCGGACTCGGCCGTGAGCTGGCCGAGATCCCGGTCGTAGACCGCGCGTGCCTGTTCGACGAGCTGGGCGTGCTTGGCGCGGGCCGTCTCCCGCGCCGCGTCGCCCTGTCCGCCGATCCGGCTGCGCGGGTCGGCGAGGGCCGCGTCGAGTTCCTTCTCCATCCTCGAGTCGGCGAAGTCGACGGCACTGCGGTACGCGGCCGTGGAGCGGGCCAGGTCCTCGAACATGCCCCACACCTGGTTGTAGAGCCGCTCGTCCATGGACCACCCGGTCGCGTCCCCGGCGACGGGCCGCGCGGGCTGCCCCGGCGGGGCGGGAGGCGCGGTGGGCGCGGGCGGCGGTGGGGCGGCGCTCTGACGGCGGGGATGGCTGTAGTCGATCGGCCCGCCGGCGGTGGGTGCGTTCGGTTGCGGAGCGGAGGCGTCCGAGGGCCCCTGGCCGTATCCGGACGGCGGCCCGCCGACCGCCGGGGTGCCCTGTGCGCCGTAGGGGGAGGTGGGCTGCGGCGTCCCGGGAGCGGGGCTGCCGTGGGGGGACATCGGCTGCGGTGAGCCGGAGGGCGAGCCGCCGTGGGGAGACATCGGTTGTGGTGGGGTGCCGGGTGCCTGGATGCCAGGTGGCTGGGTGCCGGTCGGCTGGGTGCCGTACGGCGACGACGGCGGTACGGCGCTGGGGGCGCCCTGGGGTGCGGAGGAGCTCTGTTCCGGGCCCGGTGCCGGGGTGGCCGTCCGGCGGGGACGGTCGGCCTCGGCGGTGAGCGGCGGGGGCATGGGCACCGCGCGGGACAGGCTCTGGGCCACCGCGTCGTGGATGGCCCCGGCGATCTGATGGGCCTGGGGCAGTCCCTGGTCGGCGAGGAGTTCGGCGAGGCCGCCCGCGTAGCCCTGGCCCACCGCGCGCACCTTCCAGGCGCCCTGGCGGCGGTAGAGCTCCAGCGCGACGACCGCCGACTCGGCGTCCAGGCCGGTGATGGTGTAGCTGGCGAGTTCGGTGCCGTCCGTGCCGGTGACCGCGACGAACGGGGCGGCGACGGCACCGAAGCTCACGGGGCCGCCCGCCGCGGGGAGGGCGAGCAGCACATGGACCCGGTGGACGGCCTCGGGGACCGCACCGAGGTCGACCGCGAGACGGTGGTCGGCGGCGGCCTGCCGGGAGACCTCCAGACCCGGCAGGGTGGGTGCGCCCGGATGGACGACCAACTCCGCGCCGTGCACCGTGCCGTGCTCGTCGCCGAGCGTGGCTCCGGCCACGACCGGCGTACCGGCCGCGATCCGGATCTCGAGACGGGCCTGGGAGAGCGGGTGGTTCTGCCCCCGCACCAGCTCGGCCGTCATCGCCTTCTCCCCCTGTGTAGTGGTGTCGGTCGGGTGCCGCTCGGCGGGCCGGTTACAGGTGCGGCAGGATCGCCGGCATCAGGTCCTGGAAGGTACGGCCGTTGGCGGGGGTGCCGAGGGCCGTCATCGTCCAGCCCGGGCCCGTCCGGTGCACCTTCGCCATGATCTGGGCGGTGTAGGAGCCGCCGCCGGCGAGGGTGTAGCGGGCCAGCTCCTGGCCGTTGGTCTCGTCGACCAGACGGCAGAACGCGTTCTGCACCTCCTGGAAGGTCTGGCCCGTGAAGGAGTTCACGGTGAAGACGATCTGGTCGATGTGGACCGGGACGCGGGCCAGGTCGACGAGGATCGCCTCGTCGTCCCCGCCCTGGCCGACGCCGCCGACGAGGTTGTCACCGGTGTGCTTGACCGAGCCGTCGTCGCTCACCAGGTGGCGGAAGAAGACGACGTCGACGGGCTGCTTGTCCGCGAACAGGACGGCGGAGGCGTCGAGGTCGACCTCCCGCGTGCGCGAGCCGAACAGGCCGCGGCGGGGAGCCGCCTGCCAGCCGAGGCCCATACGCACCGCGGTCAGGCTGCCTCCGTCGTTCTTCTGCAGGCTGATGGCCTGACCCTTGGTCATGTTGACGGTCACGCGCCGAACCCCTCTCGCTGTCCCCTGTTGCCGCGGCGCCCGCGGTTGACCAGCACCCTACGCAGGGCCACTGACGGCGACGCACCCCGGAGCGCACTTTGTGTCGGTCTTGCAACACAGCGCGATGGGGTCAGGCCAGGCCCGCCTCCTTCATCTGCCGGAGCTCCTTCTTCATCTCGGACACCTCGTCGCGCAGCCGGGCCGCGATCTCGAACTGGAGGTCGGCGGCGGCCGCACGCATACGTGCCGTCATCTCCTCGATCTGCTCGGTGAGTTCGGCCGCGGGACGGTCGGTCGGGACGGTCTCCTTGGCCTTGCCCTTGCCGGCCTTGGTGCCCGCCGCCTTGCCACTGAGGGCCGGCACCGGAGCCTTGGCCCCCTTGCCGTCCTTGCCCTTGCGGTAGCCGGAGCCGAGCAACTGCTCGGTGTCCACGTCCTCGCGGGCGATCTGGGCGACGATGTCGTTGATCTTCTTGCGCAGCGGCTGGGGGTCGATGCCCCGCTCCTTGTTGTACGCGACCTGCTTCTCCCGGCGCCGGTTGGTCTCCTCGATGGCCTTCTCCATCGCCGGGGTGATCTTGTCGGCGTACATGTGGACCTGGCCGGAGACGTTTCGCGCGGCGCGGCCGATGGTCTGGATCAGGGAGGTGCCGGAGCGCAGGAAGCCCTCCTTGTCGGCGTCGAGGATCGCGACCAGGGAGACCTCGGGCAGGTCGAGGCCCTCTCGCAGGAGGTTGATGCCGACCAGGACGTCGAACTCGCCGGAGCGCAGCTCGCGCAGCAGCTCCACGCGGCGCAGGGTGTCGACGTCGCTGTGCAGATAGCGGACCTGGATGCCGAGTTCCAGGAAGTAGTCGGTGAGGTCCTCGGCCATCTTCTTGGTGAGCGTGGTGACCAGGACGCGCTCGTCCTTCTCGGTGCGGGTGCGGATCTCGTGCACCAGGTCGTCGATCTGGCCCTCGGTGGGCTTGACGACGACCTCGGGGTCGACCAGGCCGGTGGGGCGGATGATCTGCTCGACGACGCCGTCCCCGCGCGAGAGCTCGTACTTGCCGGGGGTCGCCGACAGGTAGACCGTCTGCCCGATGCGCTCCGTGAACTCCTCCCACTTCAGGGGGCGGTTGTCCAGGGCCGAGGGGAGCCGGAAGCCGTGGTCGACGAGGGTGCGCTTGCGGGAGGCGTCGCCCTCGTACATGGCGCCGATCTGGGGCACGGTCACGTGCGACTCGTCGATGACGAGGAGGAAGTCGTCCGGGAAGTAGTCCAGCAGGGTGTTCGGCGGGGAGCCCGGCTGGCGGCCGTCGAAGTGCATCGAGTAGTTCTCGACACCCGAGCAGGAGCCGATCTGGCGGAGCATTTCCAGGTCGTAGGTGGTGCGCATGCGCAGGCGCTGGGCCTCCAGGAGCTTGCCCTGCTTCTCCAATTCGGCGAGGCGCTCCCCCAGCTCCTTCTCGATGTCGTTGACGGCCCGCTCCATGCGCTCGGGGCCCGCAACGTAGTGGGAGGCGGGGAAGACGTACAGCTGCTCGTCGTCGCTGATGATCTCGCCGGTGAGCGGGTGGAGGGTGGACAGCGCCTCGATCTCGTCGCCGAACATCTCGATGCGGACGGCGAGTTCCTCGTAGACCGGGAAGATCTCGATGGTGTCGCCGCGCACACGGAAGGTGCCGCGGGTGAAGGCGAGGTCGTTGCGCGTGTACTGGATGTCGACGAAGCGGCGCAGCAGCTGGTCGCGGTCGAGCTCGTCGCCGACCCGCAGGGGGACCATGCGGTCCACGTACTCCTGGGGCGTACCGAGACCGTAGATGCAGGAGACGGAGGCGACCACGACGACGTCACGGCGGGTGAGCAGCGAGTTGGTCGCGGAGTGGCGCAGTCGCTCGACCTCCTCGTTGATCGAGGAGTCCTTCTCGATGTAGGTGTCCGACTGCGGGACGTAGGCCTCGGGCTGGTAGTAGTCGTAGTACGAGACGAAGTACTCGACGGCGTTGTTCGGCAGCAGTTCGCGGAACTCGTTCGCCAGCTGGGCGGCCAGGGTCTTGTTCGGCGCCATCACGAGGGTGGGGCGCTGGAGCTTCTCGATCATCCACGCCGTGGTGGCGGACTTTCCGGTGCCGGTCGCGCCGAGCAGGACGACGTCCTTCTCGCCTGCCTCGATGCGCCTGGCCAGGTCGGCGATGGCCGCCGGCTGGTCGCCGCTGGGCTGGTAGGGGCTGACGACCTCGAAGGGCGCCACCGTACGTTCGATGTGGGAAACGGGCCGCATGGAGTCAACCGTACGACTCCCCACTGACAACGCGTCCCGATCAGGGGTTTCGGGCGGCGGGGGAAGCGGTGGGGCGGCGGTCCGGACGGCTGGAGCGGTGGGCCGGCGGTCCCGGAGGCGGTCGGCGGGGGGGTCCCGGGTGGCGTTCGGCCCGGCGGGGGGCGGGTGGGCTTCGGCGCGGAGGGCCGGCGGTCCCGGGTGGCGGTCGGCGCAGTGGGCCCGGCTGTCCCGGGTGGCGGACGGCGCAATGGGCCCGGCGGACCCGGGTCGCGTTCGACGCGGGGGTGGGTCAGCGGTTCTGGGGGGTGCGGGTGTCGTGGTGGGGCAGACCTCGGCGGGGGCGGAGCGAGGAGCGGCGGGCGGCCGGGTGGTGGACCAGCTCGCGGGCCGGGACTCCGGGCTTGTTCTCGGCGGGCGACCACACCGGCTTGCCCATGACCATCAGCGGATCGAACAGCACGACGACGCCCGCGAGCAGCAGGAAGGCGAGCGGGCCGATCATCATGGGCGCCAGCAGGGATGCGGGCGAGTCGCCCGAGACGGGGCTGCCGGTGTTGTGCAGATGGACGCTGAGGGCGGCCATGCCGGTGTAGTGCATGCCCGTGACGGCGAGGCCCATGACGAGGCTCGCGCCCACGCTCCACAGGAAGCCCCTGACCTGCCCGGCGGCCCACAGGGCGGCGGTGGCGGCGACGACGGCTATCACCACGGAGACGGCCACGGTGACGGTGTTGTACTCCAGCTGTCCGTTCAGGCGCATGCCCGCCATGCCCAGGTAGTGCATGGAGGCGATGCCCAGACCCGTGACGGCACCCCCGGTCATCAGGGCCGTCCCGGTCGCACCGCGGTAGCCGACGATGAAGACGCCGATGCCCACCATCACGATGGCGACACCCAGGCTGGCGAAGGTGATGCCCTTGTCGTAGTGGATGGGCGCCTCCTTGACGGTGAATCCCATCATCGCCACGAAGTGCATGGTCCAGATGCCGGAGCCGATCGCCGCCGAGCCGAGCGCCAGCCAACCGGGGCGCCAGGACCGGTTGACCAGCATCGATCTGGTGGTGCAACGCAGGCCGAGGGCGCCGCCGAGGCAGGCCATGAGGTAGGCCACCAGCGGTGTGACGAGTCCGTAGCTGAATCCGTCGACCGTGCCTTGCATGCGCGGCTACCCTTCCGCCTTCTTACGTCATGGAATTCCCTGAAACATGCCCGTTCCCAGTACCGCCCGGACGGTCGGGGTCGAGGCAGAGAGTATGACCCCCACCGGAATGGTCGAACGATTTTCCGGCAAAGAAACACGTCCTTGCCCCAGTTGTGCGGCGCTGGTGAGCGGACTTGGGACGTACCCGTTCAGGATGTGTCCATTCTGTACCCCGGTGCCGTTGACCCGGTGCTGTCAGAGTGGTGCTGTACGTGATTGCTCGACGCGAGGAGTACGTATGCACGCGCGCGCAGCGACCACCATGGGCACCGCGCTCCTGGGAACCGCCGCCCTCCTGCTTCCCGCAACCGACGTCCGCGCCGTCGAGGACGGCACACCGCCCGCGATCATCGCCCACCGGGGCGCCTCCGCCCGCGCCCCCGAGAACACCCTGGCCGCCGTCGACAAGGCCGCCGCGCTCGGCGCCGTCTGGGTCGAGAACGACGTCCAGCGCACCAGGGACGGCGCACTCGTCGTCCTTCACGACGACAGCCTGGCGCGCACGACCGACGTCGAGCAGGTCTTCCCCGGCCGGGCCCCCTGGAAGGTGAAGGACTTCACCGCCGCCGAGATCCGCCTCCTGGACGCCGGCAGCTGGTTCGGCGCCTCCTACGCGGGCGCGCGCGTGCCGACGCTCGAGCAGTACCTGCACCGGGTCGATCTTCACCGTCAGAAGCTGCTCCTCGAACTCAAGAACCCGGAGCTGTACCCGGGCATCGAGCGGCAGACCCTCAAGCTCCTGAGCAACGAGGGGTGGTTCGACCGACGGCACCGGGACCGGCTCGTCGTGCAGAGCTTCAGCGCGGCCTGCCTGCGGACCGTCCACCACCTCAAGCCCGGTGTGAAGACCGGCTACCTCGGGAAGCCGGCGGTCGCGGACCTGCCCGCGTACGCGGACTTCGCCGACCAGATCAACCCGTCGTACACCGCCCTCTCCACGGCCTACGTCTCCGCGGTGCACGCCTTCACGGGCCCGCACGGCAAGCCGCTGGAGGTCTCCGCCTGGACCGTGAACACCGCCGACGCGGCCCGGCGGGTGGCCCGGTACGGCGTCGACGGCGTCATCACCAACAAACCCGACGTGGTGCGGGACGCGCTGGTCGGCTAGGCGGCCGTTCCCGCAGGTCACGGGGCATTGTCAGTGCCGGCCCGTACGGTGGGGCGCATGAACAGCCATGGGCAGGACGAGCAGCAGGTCGTGTGGGCCGTCGTCGGCACGGACATCGGACCGCTGCTGCTGGCCGCGACCCCCGAGGGTCTGGTCAACGTGGTCTTCCACGCCACCGACGCGGTGCGCGACAAGGCGCTGGAGCGGCTCGCGTCGCGGCTGGGCACCGAGCCCTTCGAGGCTCCCGGTTCCCCGCTGCTGGCCGAGGCGATACGCCAGGTCGAGGCGTACTTCGCGGGCGACCGCCGGACCTTCGAGCTGCCCCTGGACTGGTCGCTGATCTCGGGCTTCAACCGCCAGGTGCTGCGCGAGCTGGCGTCCGGTGTGGCCTACGGCCAGGTCGTCGGGTACGGCGATCTGGCCGGGCGGGTCGGCCAGCCCGGTGCCGCGCAGGCCGTCGGGGTGGCCATGGGTTCCAATCCGCTGCCGGTCGTCGTGCCCTGCCACCGTGTCGTCGAGAGCGACGGCGGCATCGGCGGGTTCGGTGGCGGCCTGGAGACCAAGCGGAAGCTGCTCGCGCTGGAGGGCGTGCTGCCGGAGCCGCTGTTCTGACGCGCGCCCGCCACCCTTCGTGGGGCCACTGCTCCGTGACGGGCCCTGCACACCTTGGCGAAAGGCCCCGCACTGCTTCGTGAAGGCCCTGCGCGACGGCTGGTCGGAACGCCGACGCGGTAGCAGACTCCGCCGTGCGCACAGCCACTGGCATCCGAGGGCTCGGAGCCGAAGGGACGGCGATCAGACATGAGCGGGAACAGGGCAGTCGCGTATCTCAAGCCGGGCGCGGTGGAGGTCAGGACCGTCGACCACCCCACGCTCGAGCTCCAGGACAGGCCGGGGGTGTCTCCCGAAGCGGTCGGCAGGAAGTGCCGGCACGGGGTCATCCTCAAGGTCCTCGCCACCAACATCTGCGGAAGCGACCAGCACATGGTGCGCGGGCGGACGACCGCGCCCGAAGGGCTGGTCCTCGGACACGAGATCACCGGGGAGGTCGTCGAACGGGGCCCGGACGTCGAGTTCGTCGAGGTCGGCGACATCGTCTCCGTACCGTTCAACATCGCCTGCGGGCGGTGCCGCAACTGCAAGGAGGGCAAGACCGGCATCTGCCTGAACGTCAACGCGTCCCGCCCGGGCGCGGCCTACGGCTACGTCGACATGGGCGGCTGGGTCGGAGGCCAGGCCGAGTTCGCCATGGTTCCGTACGCGGACTTCAACCTGCTGAGGTTCCCGGACCGGGACGAGGCCCGCGAGAAGCTGCTCGATCTGACCATGCTGTCGGACATCTTCCCGACCGGCTTCCACGGTGTGGTGAGCTCGGGCGCGGGCGTCGGTTCGACCGTGTACGTCGCCGGGGCGGGCCCGGTGGGGCTGGCGGCGGCCGCGTCGGCACAGCTGCTCGGTGCCGCCGTGGTCATCGTCGGGGACCTCAACGCCGAGCGGCTCGCCCAGGCGCGCAGCTTCGGGTGCGAGACCGTCGACGTGTCTCAGGGCCCCGTGGAGGACCAGATCGCGCAGATCCTCGGGGAGCCCGAGGTGGACGCCGCCGTGGACGCGGTGGGCTTCGAGGCACGCGCCCACGGCAGGGACGCCCCGGAGGCGCCCGCTACCGTCCTCAACTCCCTCATGGGCATCACACGCGCGGGCGGTGCGCTGGGTATCCCCGGCCTGTACGTCACCGAGGACCCCGGCGGGGTCGACGAGGACGCGAAGAGCGGGACGCTGAAGGTGCGGCTCGGGCTCGGCTGGGCCAAGAGCCACCGCTTCACGACCGGGCAGTGCCCGGTGATGAAGTACAACCGGAGCCTGATGATGGCGATCCTGCACGGCCGTGTGCACATCGCCAAGGCGGTCAACGCCACCGTCATCGGCCTGGAGGACGCACCGCGCGGCTACGCCGAGTTCGACCAGGGCGCCAGCCGCAAGTACGTGCTCGACCCGCACGGCGCGCTGAACGGCGTACGACCGGTCTGACCTCGGCCGGAGGGTGGGGCCACGCGCACACGCGTGTGGCCCCTCTCATCTCAGCCGTGCGGACACGTTCAGTCGTAGTGGCGCGCTTCGAAGACGTTGCCGTCCGGGTCGCGGAAGTAGAAGCTGCGCCTGGCCAGTCCGCGGGCGCCGAAGGAGTCGTGGGAGAGCTCCGAGACGGGCGCCGACCGTTCCTCCAGACGGGCGCGGAGTGTCTCGAAATCGTCGGCGGGCAGGGCCAGACACACATGATTGACGGGGTGTCCCGCGCTCTCCGCGGCCCCGGGGACCATTGTCATGCGCTCCGCCGCGGCGACCGGCATGAGGTCGAAGATGGTCTCGTCGTTGAGCCGTACGGAGGGAAAGGGCGCCGCTCCTGCGGCGTAGTCGGTGGTCCTCACGGGTTCCATGCCCAGCGCCTTCTCGTAGAAGTCGGCTGACGCCAGCGGGTCGCGCACCCAGAGGACGACATGGTCGAGACGTGTCGAGTTGTCCGTCATGCACCCCAGGCTGGTGTCGTCCGCCACCACCCGCAAGGGTTTGACCGGACGCGCCGCTCGCCAGAGATGAGGGAAGACCGACCGACAGGAGGCAGGCCGTGGTGCTGGTGTTGTCCGAAGAGGTGCGCGAGGCGATCGACGCGCGTCGACCCGTGGTGGCCCTGGAGTCCACGATCATCGCGCATGGGCTGCCGCGTCCGCGCAATCTCCAGGTGGCGCTGGAGCTGGAGGACGTCGTACGGCAGGAGGGGGCCGTACCGGCGACCATCGCCGTGCTGGACGGGCGGCCCCATGTCGGCCTCGACAAGGAGCAGCTGGAGCGGGTCGCGAACGAGGACGGGATCCGCAAGCTGGGTCACCGTGATCTGCCGCACGCGGTGGCCACCGGGGCGAGCGGGGCGACCACGGTGTCGGCGACGGCGCAGCTGGCGGCACTGGCCGGGGTGCGGGTGTTCGCGACGGGCGGGCTCGGCGGGGTGCACCGGCAGTGGACGGTCACGCAGGACGAGTCGGCCGACCTCGGCCTGCTGGCGCGCACGCGGATCACCGTGGTGTGCGCGGGGGTGAAGTCGATCCTGGACGTGCCCGCGACCCTGCAACGGCTGGAGACCCTGGGAGTCGCGGTGGCCGGGTACGGCACGGACCGCTTCCCGGGCTTCTACCTCTCCGACTCGGGGCACCCCGTGGAGTGGACGCTGCACACGCCGGACCAGGTGGCGGACGTGATGCGGGCCCAGGACGCGCTCGACGGGCCGGAGTCCTCGCTGATCGTCGCCAACCCGGTGCCCGAGGCGCAGCAGCTGGATCCCGGTCTGCACGCGCGTGTGCTCGCGGAGGCGCTGCACGCGTGCGAGGAGGCGGGGGTCACCGGGCAGGGGGTCACCCCGTTCCTGCTGGACTACCTGGTGCGCCACACCGACGGCGCCTCCCTGAGCGCCAACCTGGCGGCGGTGCGTGGCAATGTGCGGCTGGCGGGTCGGATCGCGACGGCCTGGGCCGGGGCGTGACCACGGGTGGGCCCGGTGCGGCCGCGACTGACCGGGGCGGCGCCCTGCTGGTCGTCGGTGACGTCATCACCGATGTCGTCGCCCGGCACCGGGGGCCGCTCGCCGTCGGCACGGACACGGTCGCCGCGATCCGTACGGTGCCGGGCGGGGCGGGCGCCAACGTGGCCTGCTGGGCCGCGTACGGGGGCGGTGCGGAGGTACGGCTGCTCGGGCGGGTGGGCGCGGATGCGGTCGCGTGGCACGAGCGGGAGCTGACCGCGTGCGGGGTACGGCCGCGGCTCGTCGTCGACCCCGAGGCGCCGACCGGCACGGTCATCTGCCTGGTGGACGCGGGTGCGGGCGCCGAGCGGACGCTCCTCACCGACAGCGGGGCGTCGCTGCGGCTGGAGCCGGCCGACTGGTCGGACGACCTGCTCGACGGTGTCGGGCGGCTGCACCTGTCGGGCTATCTCCTGTTCGCGGAGTCGAGCCGCGCCCTGGTGTCGGTGGCCCTGGAGTCGGCACGCGCGCGTGGGGTGCCGGTGAGCCTGGATCCGGCGTCGGCGGGCTTCCTCAGGGAGCTGGGCGTGGGCCGCTTCCTCTCCCTGATCGAGGGGGTGGACGTCCTGTTGCCGAGTCGGGACGAGGCGTGCCTGCTCACCGGGTTGCCCGACACGGCGGACGCGGCGGCCAAGCTGAGCCGTCATGTCCCGCTGGTGGTCACCAAGCAGGGAGCCGAGGGCGCGCTGATCGCCCGGTCCGGTTCGGTGTACGCCCATGTGCCCGCCGTAGCCGCGACGCCGCGGGACACCACGGGGGCGGGCGACGCCTTCACCGGCACGTTCCTCGCGGCGCTGCTCACGGGCTCCGGGCCTAAGGACGCGGCGGAGCAGGGGTGCCGGGCGGGGGCACTGGCGGTGGAGCGGGTGGGCGGGAGACCGCCGGGGTCGGACTGACGCCGGTCGGCCGGCCACCGCTGCCGGACCGGCGACGGCGGGTGCTCCCATGGCGGCCGGCGCGCGCCCCTGCGGAGGCGGGACCGGCGCCGGCCGATGGTTCCGTAACGGCACCCGGAACCCGCAGGGCCTGCCCGCCCGCAGGCCTCCTCCCCGTTACGCCTTGCGCCCCCACGCCGAGATCAACGGGGCAGTGGCCAGATCCATCGTGCCGGTGGCCACGTTCGCGAGGTGCTGGTCGATGTCCGCGTCCGTGGCGAGGCCCGCCGTGACGAGCTGGTCGCGGATCTGGCGGATCGTGGCGGACTCCAGGGCGGCGCAGGCCGGTGAGGCGAGCGGGAAGTACGCGTCGGCGGTGACCTGGCGCAGTCCGGCCTCGCGGAGCAGGCGCGGGAGGGTGCGGCCGTAGGAGAGGTCCGCGCCGCGGTCGGCGAGCAGCGAGCGGAAGCCCTGCCGCAGCCGGTTCGCCAACTGCTGCTCGGGGCCGTGTTCGTCGGGGCAGGTCAGCGGCTGAAGGGCGGGGTCGGCGTCCTCCAACAGGAGCCGTCCGCCGGGGCGCAGCGCCTTGATCATCGAGCGCAACGCCCGTTCGCGGTCCGGCACATGAACCAGGACAAGCCGGGCGTGCACCAGGTCGAAGCCCTCCCCCGGCGGTTCCTCGGCGCTCACGTCGTGGACGCGCACGTCCACCGGTGGGCGGGCCGCAGGGGTGAGCCTGGTGGTGTCGATGTCCGTCGCGACGACCTTTCCCGTCGGGCCGACCTTCTTCGCCAGCCAGGACACCACTGAGGTGCCGCCGGCGCCGACCTCCCAGCACCGCCAGCCCGGCCCGATGCCGAATCCTTCGAGGTGCCGGAAGGTCGTGGGATCGAAGAGGGTCGCGAAGGCGTCGAAGCGCTCCGCCGCCTCCGCCTGCCGGTTGTCGAGGAGATACCCGTCGGTTCGTGTCATGCGGCGATGATCCCAGTTGCCGGGCTTGTCCGGAACGGACGACGCGGTCGCTACGACGAGATGGTCGACGCCGGTCCGGCACAGAGGCCGGCGCGGGCGGTTGTCCACAGGCGGGAACCAAACGGAATGGTCCCTGTCCACAGGCTCACCCGGCGCTTACGTGGGACTGGCACACTGGCTCGCCAGGACGCAGCAACGCGTCGAACGGGGAGATCCACGCAAGGAGATGCAGATGTCCATGGCAGGGAATCTGCGCAAGGTCACGGGCCTCGGCAGGGTCGGCGGCCTGCGCAAGGTGGCCCGGCTGGCCCGGCGGCGCCCGCGTGTCGACCTGAGCCACCACGCCCGCTCCCCGCTGGGCACCTCGGTCGTCAACTGCGTGACGTACCGGGAGGGAACGCGGATCCCGGTCGAGGGCGATCTGGTGGACACCGTGGAGCGGATGCGCAAGAGCCGTGACGGTTTCGTCTGGCTCGGTCTGCACGAGCCGTCGGACCACGAGTTCGAGGGCGTCGCCGACCTCTTCGACCTCCACCCCCTGGCCGTCGAGGACGCGGTGGAGGCCCATCAGCGCCCGAAGGTGGAGCGCTACGGCGAGACGCTGTTCGCGGTGTTCAAGACGGTCTGCTACGTGGAGCACGAAGAGCTCACGGCGACGAGCGAGGTGGTCAACACCGGCGAGATCATGGTGTTCGTCGGCGAGGACTTCGTGATCACGGTGCGGCACGGCAGCCACGGTTCGCTGGGCCCGCTGCGCGAGGAGCTGGAGGCCGACCCCGCGCAACTCGCCAAGGGGCCGGCCGCGGTGCTGCACGCGATCGCGGACCATGTGGTCGACGACTATCTGAGCGTCACCGACTCGGTGCAGTCGGACATCGACCTGGTCGAGACGGCGGTGTTCTCGGAGAGCGGCGCCCGGGTGGACCCGGGCCGCATCTACCAGCTCAAGCGTGAACTCCTGGAGCTGAAGCGGGCGGTGGTGCCGCTCAGCCGTCCGATCGAGGAGTTGTCCACCCGGCCGATCCAGGTCATCGCCCCGGAGATACAGGCATACTTCCGCGATGTCTCCGACCATCTGCTGCGCGCCAAGGAGCAGATCGCAGCCTTCGACGAACTGCTCAACTCGATCCTTCAGGCGCACCTCGCGCAGGTGACGGTCGCGCAGAACGAGGACATGCGGAAGATCACCGCCTGGGCGGCCGTGATCGCCGTCCCGACGATGGTGTGCGGGGTGTACGGAATGAACTTCGACCACATGCCGGAGCTGCACTGGACGTTCGGTTATCCGTTGGTCATGGGTGTCATAGCCGTCGCGTGCGCGGTGCTCTACCGCGGCTTCCGGCGCAACGGCTGGTTGTGAGAGGGGGCGTCCGCGTGGCGCGTCAGTGGGTGGTGGCGGAGCGGGCGTAGACGCTCTCGGCCCAGCCGGCGATCTGTCCGTCCGTCAGGTGCCGGGCCAGGTCGGCCTCGCTGATCATGCCGACCAGGCGCTTGTTCTCGATGACGGGGAGCCTGCGGATCTGGTGCTCGCGCATCTCGTGGAGGACGTCGTCGACGTCGGCGCTCGCGGCGATCCAGCGCGGAGTGCCCTGGGCCATCTCGCCCGCGGTGACCCGGGCCGGGTCGTGGCCCACGGCCACACAGCCGATGACGATGTCGCGGTCGGTGAGGATGCCGCACAGCCGTTCGTTCTCGTCGCTGATCGGCAGGGCTCCGACGCCGAGTTCACGCATCAGCTGGGCGGCGCGGTCGAGGGTCTCGTGGGCGGGGATCCACTGGGCACCCCGGTGCATGATGTCTCCGGCGGTGGTCATGGAGTACCTCCCGGTGCCGGACGGCCGGCGCGGCGCGGACGGCACCGCAAGTCCCGGCGCCCTACATTCTCGCGGTGCCATCGGGGGCGCGCACCCGGGGGCGGGCGGCGCTCAGGCCGAGAAGCTCACGATCTTCCGCGGGACCACCCGGATGATCACGCGGACTTCGTCGTCCTTCTCGGCGGGCGGGTCGATACCGAGGTACTTGTGCGAGAGCTCGCGCGGGAGCCGCTTCTCCTCGTCCGGGAGGATCTCGGCGGTGCCGCGGATCTCGACCGAGGTGTAGGGGTTGGCGAGGTCGAAGACCGAGAGGCTGATGCGGGGGTCACGGCGGAGGTTGCGCACCTTCTGGCGTCCGTCGGTGGAGGAGAAAAGCACGGTGTCGCCCTCACGCCGGATCCAGACGACGGAGTTCTGCGGCGCGCCGTCCGAGCCGAGGGTGGCGACACTGGCGAAGTTCTTGCCGTCGAGCAGGGCGCGGACGGAGTCGCCGAAGGTGACGGGAGCTGTGGAGGAGGTCGTCATGGGACCAGGGTAATTAAATGCACGCGCATATAAAAGCGGTTTGATCGAAAAGGTTCGGTCGAGGCGGCGTTCTTCGATCGAGGCGGGGTTCTTCGAATCAGCCGTTCCACGCCGGGTGGCGGGGGTCGTCGGCGCGGACGAGGACGTCGGCGGTGCCGGCCGGGTCGGTCTCCTCGGCGTAGCGCTCGTAGGCGGGGAGGGTCCAGTGGTCGGCCTCGGGGGTACGGCGGCGGAGGGCGCCCTCGGAGAGGAGGACGTGGACGGACAGGTCGAAGGGGAACCAGTGGCGCAGCAGGAGCGGGCCGTGGAGCAACAGGACGCCGCCGGGCGGGAGTTGGACATAGGGGCTGCGGGTGGCGCGGTCGGTGACGGGGTCCCACAGGTCGGGCAGGACACGGCCGTCTCCGCCGGGTTCGAGGGGGCCGAAGACCTCGCGCCAGAGGGCGGCGGTGTCGAACCAGCCGTTGTAGTAGGCCTCCAGGTCGTGGTGGCCGTATTCCAGACGGAGCGAGGCGGGACGCAGGAAGCCCTCCAAGCCGACGACGAGCGAGGGGCGACCGCGTATGCGCAGCGCCTCACCGACCCGTTCGGCGAGCTCGCCCGGCCGGGCCGCGGGGGCGCCGTCGAGGGCGACGCGGGGCCAGGGGCTGCCGTCGGCCGGCTTCAGGTCGAGGAGCCGGTCGGCCAGGTGGTCGCCGAGCCGTTCCCAGGTGATCGCTTCGAGTCGCACATGGCCATGATGCGGGAGTCGGCGATCGGGCGGGGCGGTGAGCAGGTGCGGGAGTTGAGGGGTGGGCGAGGTGTCGCGAGAGGGGGGTGGTGCTGGTGGAGGCGGCGGTTGCGGTGGTTCGTAGCGGTGGCGGCGGTTGAGGTCGACGGGATCGTGTCGCCGACGTGGCATTGGATGTGGAGGTCGATGGGGGCGGTGTCGGGGGGCCGGTGGTCACGGGGTCGGTGGTCAAGGGGTCGGTGGTCAAGGGGTCCGTGGACGGGACGGCGGTCGCAGAGCCGGTGGTCACGGCGTCGGTGGACGGGGACGGTGGTCCGGGGGGCCGCTAGTCGGGGCGCCGGTCGTAGGAGGGTCGGGGGTGGGGGCAGTTGGGGAATGAACTCGTCATGGCAGGCCTCGCTACTCCCCCCGCTCGTGGTGGTCCTCTCGTGTTCCAGCCGTTGCGGAGGCGGCACTGTGCGGAGTGCCGGGGCGGGCCGTTGGCGCTGCTCGTGGTGGAGGGCGGGGCGCCTCGGTGTCTCGACTGCGCCGACCTCGGGCATCTTGTCTTCCTGCCGCGCGGGGACACGGCGCTCACGCGTCGGTCGCGGGAGGAGAGCGCGCTGTCGGCGGTGGTCGTCCGCTTCAACCGGCGCAAGGGGCGGTACGAGCGGCAGGGGGTGCTCGTAGAGGAGGCCGGGCTGGCGCGGGCCGAGGAGCGGTGTCTGGCGGACGCGGAGGCACGGCGACGGCGGCGGGTGCGGGACGCCAGGCGGCGTGCGGTGGAGGACGTGCGGTTCGCGGAGGCGTTCGCGGCGGAGGTACGGCGACTGTTCCCGGGGTGCCCGGACGAACGGGCCGCGGCCATCGCCTCGCACGCGTCGGTGCGGGGCAGTGGACGGGTGGGGCGGAGTGCGGCGGGGCGGGCCTTGTCGGAGCGGGCGGTGATGTCGGCTGTGGTGGCCGCCGTACGGCATGTCGATACGCCGTATGACGCGTTGCTGATGAGCGGGGTGACACGGCATGAGGCTCGGCGGCGGATCGCGGGGGATGTGGAAGCGGTGCTGAGGGGGTGGCGGGGTGCGGGGGTGGGGGTGCGGCGGGAGGAGACAGCGAGCTGAGGGCGCCGGGTACGGGTGGTTCGGCACCGGCAGGCAGGCCGTCGCAGCTCACGCGCCGTGTCGGCGGAGCGGGGGGTCCGGCGGGCCGACGAGTACTGACGGGCAGGCCGTCGCGGCTCACGCGCCGGGCCGGCAGGGCGAGGAGTCCGGCGGGCCGACGAGCACTGACGGGCAGGCCGTCGCGGCTCACGCGCCGGGCCGGCAGGGCGAGGAGTCCGGCGGGCACGACCACTTACGGGAGGAGAGGCCGGAAGGGGGAGGGCGAGGTGACCGGGGCTGGGCCGAGGTCCACTCTGCCCCTCCACCCCCCCGGCCGTCCCCCTGCCCGTTCCCTCTCCCCCCTTCTCACCTCCCATTTCTCCCTACCCCTGGACGGTTGCGTATGGAAGTGCGCGGATAGGTCATGGATTGAAGGGCGGGGGTGGGGTTGGCTGGTGGGGTCGGTGGGGGTGGGGCTTGGCTGGAGGCGGGAGCTGGTGTGGTGATGATCGATGGGCCTTATTTCTGGCTGGTGGTGCTGGGGGTGCTCGGGACCGGCCTGGTGGCCGGGGTGTTCTGCGCGTTCTCGACCTTCGTGATGCGGGGACTCGCCGCGTTGCCGCCCGCTCAGGGCGTCGCCGCGATGAACTCGATCAACGTGAACGCGGTACGGCCGCCGTTCATGACCGTGTTCGCGGGCTCCGCCGTGCTGTGCGCGGTGATCGCGGTGGTGACGTTCGTGCTGTGGCCGGACGAGGGGACCGTGGAGCTGCTGGTGGGCAGCGCGCTGTATCTGTTCGGCTCGTTCGGGCTGACGATGGTGGCGAACGTGCCCCGCAACGACGCCCTGCTCAAGCTGGACCCCGGCACCCCCGAGGCGGCCACGTACTGGCCGACGTACGTGCGCGAGTGGACGATGTGGAACCACGTCCGCGCGATCGCCTCCGGCGCTGCGGCGGTGGCGTACGTACTGGCCCTCACCTGAGCGACGCCGCCAACCCCCGGCACCGAGCACCCCGACCGCACCCCAAGCGCCCCGCCCCGCACGCCACCGCATACCGACCGCACTCCACCTCGCCCGCCCCACACGCCACCGCACCGCGAAGCACGCTCCACCGCCCCTGCCCCCACGCCACCCCACCGCTCCCCAACCCCCACGCCGCCCCACCGCGCCCCGCACGCCACCGCACCCGCCCCACACCCCGACCGCACACCACCGCCCCGCGCACCGCACACCCCCACCCCGCGAACCGCACTCCCCACCCCGCGAAACCGCACCCTGCGCCCCCGGCCCACGCGTCGTATCGTGGCCGGAAGGAGTTCCGCAAGCGTGCCGCCCGATGACGCACGGCCGCGTCGGACGCGTCGGGGTCACCAGCGCGAGCAAGGAAGACGGCCATGGCCGATCCCAAGGGATTCATGAGCACGCCTCGCCGGGACTGGCCTCGCAGGCCGGTCGAGGAGCGGGTTCGGGACTGGGACGAGGTGTACGTCCCCGGGGCGCTGCTGCCCCTCATCAGCAAGCAGGCGGACCGTTGCATGGACTGCGGGATCCCGTTCTGCCACGAGGCCTGTCCGCTGGGGAATCTCATCCCCGAGTGGAACGACCTGGTCTCCCGGGAGGACTGGCGGCAGGCCGCCGACCGGCTGCACGCGACGAACAACTTCCCCGAGTTCACCGGGCGGTTGTGCCCGGCGCCCTGCGAGGCGGGGTGTGTGCTCGCCATCAACCAGCCGGCGGTCACCATCAAGAACGTCGAGGTCGCCGTCGCCGACCGGGCCTGGGAGCTCGGGTTCACACCGCCGCGGCCGCCGGACCGGCTGTCCGGGCGGACCGTCGCGGTGATCGGGTCGGGGCCGACCGGGCTCGCGGCGGCGCAGCAGCTGACCCGTGCGGGGCACACGGTCGTCGTCTACGAGAAGGACGACAGGCTGGGCGGGCTGATGCGGTACGGCATCCCCGAGTTCAAGATGGAGAAGCACCATCTGGAGCGGCGCATCGAGCAGATGCGGGCCGAGGGGACGAAGTTCCGTACCTCCACGGCGGTCGGGCGGGATGTCGGGGCCGCGGAGCTCCGGGCCCGTCACGACGCGGTGGTGATCGCGACCGGGGCCACGGCGTGGCGTGAACTGGACGTGCCGGGGCGCGAGTTGGCCGGGGTGTGGCAGGCGATGGAGTATCTGCCGCTGGCAAACCGGGTGTGCGAGGGGGATCTGGAGGTGTCCCCCATGTCGGCGGCCGGGAAGCATGTCGTCATCGTCGGTGGGGGTGACACCGGAGCGGACTGTCTGGGCACGGCGGTGCGTGAAGGGGCCGCGTCCGTCACCCAGTTGGACATCTACGCGCAGCCGGAGGGGGCGCGCGACGAGGATGCCGAGCCCTGGCCGACGTACCCGAAGATCTACCGGTTGTCGGCGGCGCACGAGGAGGCGCGGGAGTTGGGGACGGCGCCCGCGGCCGACGCGGACGCGCGGCTGTTCGCCGCGTCGACGCTCCGCTTCGAGGGGGATGCCGAGGGGCGGGTGCGGTCGCTGCATCTCGTAGGGGTGGATGCACAGCGCAGGCCGGTGGAGGGCACGGGACGGACACTCCCGGCCGACCTCGTGCTCCTCGCGCTCGGCTTCTCCGGGCCGGACCGGGGCGACGGGCTGGTGGAGCAGCTGGGGTTGGGGATGGAGGCTCGGGGGACGGTCGCGCGGGACGGGGAGTTCCGTACGAACGTGTCCGGGGTGTTCGCTGCGGGGGACGCCGCTCGGGGGCAGTCGTTGATCGTGTGGGCGATCGCGGAGGGACGAGCGGTCGCGGCGGCGGTCGACCGGTATCTGACGGGGAGTTCGCGACTTCCGGCGCCCATCGGACCGTACGACCGCCCCATGACCGTTTAGGGACAGGGTTCAGGGACAGGGGTGTTCAGACCCTCTCGTCCGTCCCCGCCACCTTCCCCGTCGACAGCGCCACCCTGTTCCACGTGTTGATCGTGAGGATGAGGGACAGGACGTGGGCCAGTTCCTGTTCGTCGAAGGATGCCGCCGCCCGGGCGTAGACCTCGTCGGGGACCCCTCCGTCGGCCACCAGCGTGACCGCCTCCGTGAGGGCCAGGGCCGCCTGTTCCTTCTCGGTGAAGAAGTGCCGGGCCTCCCGCCAGACGGGGACCATGTGGAGGCGGTCCTCGCTCTCGCCGGCCTTGCGGGCGTCGTTGGTGTGCATGTGCAGGCAGTACGCGCAGTGGTTGAGGTGGGAGGCGCGGATCTGGATCAGTTCGACGAGGGTGGGGTCGAGGCCTTCGCGGGCCGCCGCGTCGAAGCCGACCAGGGCGCGGAACACCTTCGGCGCCGCCTTCGCGAGGTTCAGTCGAGCCGTACCGGTCACGTGCGTGTTCGTCGTCGTCATGTGACCAACCTACGGGCCGCAAAGACCGGTTGTAGGGTGCATTTCCATGGCGGAATCATGGGTCAATCACGTGGACCGGATCGGCGGATCCGACCTGCATCTGGAACTCTCCGGCCCGGGCAGCAAGCGGGCCGCGCTGACCCGGGCGCTGCGGGACGCCGTACGCAGTGGCCGGCTCGCCCCCGGCACCCGGCTGCCGCCCTACCGCTCGCTCGCCGCGGACCTCGGCGTCGCGCGCAACACGGTCGCCGACGCCTACGCCGAACTCGTCGCCGAGGGCTGGCTGACCGCCCGCCAGGGCTCCGGCACCCGCGTCGCCGAACGCGCCCGGCCACTCCGGACCACCGACCGGCCCCGGCCGCGACACACCGCCGTACGCCCGGAAAAACCCGCGCCACACGCGCACCCGCACTCACCACCGAACCCGGCCCCGGCCCCGGCCCCGGCTTCAACCCCGCCCCCACACCCACACGCGCGTGCCCTCCGACACGACCTCCGCCAAGGCACCCCCGACGCCTCCGCCTTCCCCCGGACCGCCTGGCTCGCCTCCTACCGCCGCGCTCTCCAGCAGGCCCCCAACGAGGTCTTCGGCCCAGGCGATCCCGCCGGCCGCCCCGAGCTGAGGGCCGCCCTCGCCGAATACCTCGCACGCGCGCGTGGCGTGCGGACCGAGCCGGACCGGATCGTCGTCTGTTCCGGGTTCGCGCACGCCCTGCGACTCCTGTTCGGCGGAGGCGCGGGCAGGCAGGTCCTGCGCGGCCCGCTGGCCGTGGAGGCGTACGGGCTCCCCTTCCACCGGGAGCTGCTCGCCGCCGAGGGCGTACGGACCGTGCCGCTCCCGATCGACGACCGCGGGGCACGGGTGGACCGTCTCGCGCGCGAGCGGGCCGTACTGCTGACGCCCGCGCACCAGTTCCCCACCGGCGGTCCGCTGCACGCCGAGCGGCGGGCCGCGGTGGTCGACTGGGCACGCGCGCGGGGCGGGGTGGTGCTGGAGGACGACTACGACGGGGAGTTCCGCTACGACCGCAAGCCCGTCGGCGCCCTCCAGAGCCTCGATCCCGAGCGGGTGATCCTCATCGGATCGGTGAGCAAGAGCCTGTCGCCCGCGGTGCGGCTGGGATGGATGGTGCTGCCCGAGAGGTACGTCGGTGACGTGCTCGCGGCGAAGGGGGAGCGGGAGGCCTGGGCGAGCGTCCTCGACCAGCTGGCCCTCGCCGACCTGATCGTCTCCGGGTCCTACGACCGTCACGTACGGCGGATGCGGCAGCGGTACCGCGCCCGTCGGGACCGGCTCGTGGCCGCGCTGGCCGAGCACGCGCCGCACATCGAGGTCGGCGGGGTCGCGGCGGGACTGCACGCGGTGCTGCGGCTGCCGCCCGGCACCGAGCGGTCCGCCGTCAGGGCCGCGGCCCGGCTGGGCGTCGCGCTGGACGGGCTCGCGGAGTTCCGCCACCCGGACGCGGCGGGCCGGCCGGACGGGCCGGAGACGGACATGCCGGCCCGCGACGGCCTGGTGGTGGGGTACGCGACCCCTTCCGAGCACGCGTACACGGCGGCGCTGGAGGCGCTGTGCGGGGCGCTGTCGCCGGGCGGGACGCAGATGCCGTACGACATCGGTGCCCGCAGCCCGGACATGCCGGTGCCGACGTCCAGGACCTGACGGACGTCGGCACGGGCGAGCCGGCGGGGGGAGCGGTGCCTCTACATCCGCGCGAGGTGGGGCTCGGTGGTGTCGATCTCAACCATGAAATGCTTACCGATCAATTGAGCAGACGGTCAGGAGAGAAGGAAGTCGGCCACCCCCGCCTTCGCGCCCTCGATGAACGCGGTCATCTCGTCGGTGGTGTAGATCAGCGCCGGTCCGTCCGGATCGGTGGACTGGCGGACGGCGATCCGGCCGTCGGCGAGCTTCATCGCCTCCAGGCAGTTGCCGCCGTTGCCGCCGCTCCACGGCTTGTGCCAGCCTTCGCTCCCCAGCTCCCGGGCAGGCATGCCGTTGTAGACGGGTTTGCGCGGCTTGATGCGGTTCATTCACAACTCCTTGCGGAGGTCCCGGAGGATCTCCTTCGTGCGATGTGCTGTAGCGGCCTGCGCCGCCATGCGGTCCATGACCTCGAGATGGGTCGCCACCTCGACGCGCGCGTCCAGATAGATCGCGCCGGTCAGGTACTCGCTGTAGACCATGTCCGGAAGTTCGGGCACGGCGAATCGGAAGAGCACGAAGGGCCCGTACGTCCCCGGGTGCGGCCCGTTGGCGAACGGGGCGACCTGGAGTGTCACGTTGGGCAGCTTCGTTGCCTCGAGCAGTTTGTCGATCTGGGCACGCATCACCTCCGGGCCGCCGACGGGGCGGCGCAGCACGGTCTCGTCCATGACGACCCACAGCCTGGGTGCGTCCTGACGGGTGAGCAGTCCTTGACGTTCCATGCGCAGGGCGACATGGCGCTCGATGTCCTCGGGGCTGGTCTGGCCGATGGCCCCGGAGCGCAGCACGCCACGCGCGTAGTCCTCGGTCTGGAGCAGGCCGGGCACGAAGTGCGGTTCGTACTCGCGGATGAGGGCGGCCGCGCCCTCCAGGCTGACGTGCATCGAGAACCAGCCGGGCAGCACGTCGTGGAAGCGCTGCCACCAGCCGGGGCGGTTGGCGTCCTCGGCGAGCTGGACGAAGTCCTCGGCCTCCTGGTCGCCGACGCCGTAGGCCTTCAGCAGCAGCTGGAGGTAGGGGATCTTGAGGGCGACCTCGGCCATCTCCATCCGGCGGACGGTGGCGGGCGCCACGCGGAGGATACGGGCCGCCTCCTCGCGCTTGAGTCCGGCGCGTTCCCGCAGGTCCAGCAGGCGCCGGCCGAGGACGACCTGGCCGACCGTCGGCGCGGACCGCGGTTCGCTCACGCTCCACCTCCACGAAGTCCCGTATTGAAGTCGACCGAAGTCGGGGTGCCGTCGACCGAAGTCGCGCCACCTGCATGCTGACAGCCCAGCGGCGCCATTCGAAGACCTAAATCGAAAATCTGTACGCATACAACCATCGGTACGAATGCCGACCGCGTACGGATCTCCGGTGATCCCAACTGGCGCCGCTCAAGATGCTGTTGCGAGCAGTGTGCCACGGCCTCTCACCGCGTCACACAGCACTCTGCATTTTTCAGAGTGACACTTGCCAAGTGTTCACGACGGGGCGATAGTGGCAAGCGTGATTCCGTCCCCGCCCTTAGGAACAGACGCTGCCGAAGGCCGCCCCCAGGGTCTCGGTGCCGCCGGGAGAGTGGGGCCCGACAGGGCTGCCGCCCGGCGCCGGTTCCGTTTCGAGCTGGCCGCGCATCCGGGTTCTCCCGCGCAGGCCAGACGCCTGACGAGGGCCAGGCTGACCCACTGGTCGGTCTGCGAGGACACCTGCGACTCGGCGGCCCTGGTGGTCTCCGAACTGGTCACCAACGCCATCGTGCACACCGCGAGCAGCCGTGTGGTCTGCGAGCTGCACGACAACGACGACCTGGTCCGGATAGCCGTACGCGACGAGGGCTGTGCGCCGGGTGAACCCCACCCGTCCCCGCAGCGTGGCGAAGAGGAGCACGGGAGGGGACTGCTCCTGGTCGACTCCCTCTGTCACGCCTGGGGCGCCCATGAGCACGGCCCCGGTCTGCTGGTCTGGGCGGAGCTGCCGCGCAAGGCGGACGAGCCCCGCGAGGACACCGGCCCGCGCAACGACCTGGGCTGGGGCGCCCGCCCGAAGCCGGTTCCCTCCGGGGGGTCGGGCGAGGGGGACGAGGCCGAGGAGCACCACAGAGCCCGGCCCGACGGCGAAGCGCGCGGTCACGGGTCAGGGGGCCCGGGCGCATGGGCGTGAGCGGCGGCTCCGGCGGCCAGGTGTTGACCCTGGACTCACTGGTCCGCCTCGGACGCGGGCTGCGGGCGCCCGGGACGCCGTTCCGGCTTCCGGTGCCGCAGGGGATGACCGTGCCGCTGGGCTGCGACGCGGTGGGGATGCCGGCGCCGCTGGGGCAGCAGCTGGTGCCCCGGCTGCCGCGGGTCGGGTGTGTGTACGCCGATGACACGCACTGGTGGTGGCTCGTTCCCGCCGACTCCGACTACGCGCTCGAATGGCCCGCGCCCGCTCAGTACGCCACCGGGGCGGTTGTTCCGGACGCCCCGGTGGTGCCGTCCCTCGTGCGTCGGCCGGAGGGGACCTTGCCCTACACGCCGCCGATACCGCTGTACCTGGCCCTGTGCCGGTTGACGGGGACGACACCGAACTGGTCCCGGCCGGTCAGCTCCGCGGGTTAGATCTGCGGGTCGGCTCCGTCGGTCGGGCCGGCTTTCGGGTGCGGCTGAGTGGGGGCTGGTCGCGCCCGCGCGGCGGAGCCGCGGATTGGCACCGTCCTGCGCCCCTGAAGGTGGGTGTGCGCCCCGCGTGTTCACTCCTTGACCTTCTGCGCCCTGCCCCAGCCCCGCCCGCGCCGCCATAGTTGCCCCGTCCACGATCGGGGGAGGTCTGTGGTGGGAAAACGGCGCGGCTCCGGGCAACCCGGTGTCTCCGAGTCCGAGCAGCTGCTCTTCGGGGGGCCGCTGCGGTACGACATGGGGTGGAACTCGCACTCCGACGCGTTCCTGGAGCTGGGGTTCCGGTCCATGGTCGTCCGGTTGCCGGCGTGTTGTCGGCCAGTCTCCGGCTCGCCTGGCAGGCCGACCGGTGGGCCGCGCGGACCGTGCTGGCCGCCGAGGTGGGCCGGGGACTGACGCAGGCCGTGAGTCTGCTCGCCGTCAACAGTGTGCTGGGCCGGCTGATCGACGGGGGCCCGCTGGAGGACCGGCTGCGCGGGGCCGTGCCCGCGCTGGTCACCATGGCGGCGGTGATGCTGGTCGGGGCGCTCCTGCGGGCCACGTCGACGTACGCCACCGGGCGGCTGGAGCCCAAGGTGGAGCGGTGGCGACCGAGCGGTACCTGGAGCGGGCGGCGACCGTGGAGCTGGCCGCGATCGAGGACCACGCCTTCCACAAGCTACATCCGGAAGTCGCTGCTTGATCCTCGAGTCGTTTTCCTCCTGGTACACGGTGGGCCACGAGAATGCCGAACCAGGTGAAGGCTTCCAATCGGTGCCGACCGGCGACCGGGAACCGGCGCGGGGTCAGACGGCCGTGGCAGGTTCGGATTCCCGCACCGCCCGGGACCAGATCAGGAGTGCTGGTACGACCATGAGCAGCCCGATGGTCAGCATCAGGGTGGCTGAACTCATGACGACGCCCGCGATCCCGCCGACGGCCAGCCCGGCAGGCACCGCTGTGAGGTTCGCGGCGCGGTAGGAGGCGGTAGCCATGGGCCGTTCCAAGTCGGTGATGGCCCGGGCACGGAACGTCTGGACCCGAACCATGACGACACCCGAGCAGAACTCGTCGATGACGAAGCCTGCCAGCACCAGCAGCAACCCGTTGGTGTCACCTACATACGCTCCCAGACCGATCACCGTGTAGGCGCCTACCGCCCCGCACCCGAACAGCGAGGTCCCCCATCCGGTGCGCAGCGACCTCGGGAGCCGTTCGGCGACGTAGGAACCGAGGACGGCGAACAGCACCGAGCAGCTGCGAATGACACCGAACGTCGCCGCCGTGAGCGGCGTCGTATCGAGCAACGCGATCAGCAGGACGGCCTCGATGACGCACTGCCCGAAGTTGTACGACAGGGACCAGATGGTGACGGTGCGGAGCGCCGGTGTGCGGAAGTTGACAGCCAGTCCGCCGCGCAGCGTGTTCTTCTTGGCGGGAGCAACCCTGTCCTCTTCGCCGGTATCCGTCGCGTCCGGTCCCCCATTCTCCTGGCCAGACGCCGCACCGGGCCCCACCCGCACTCGCGGGATTCGAGCCAACAGGCCGCACGCGCCCAAAGCCAACGCCGCGGCCGATCCGAACGTGGGCGCCATACCGAAGGCCGCGAGGCCGAGACCGGTCACGAAGGGCGCTGCCGCGTCGGCCGACGACTCGGCCATACCAAGGCGCGAGTAGATCTTCGGCAAGGCTGCGTCGGGGAAGACCTTCGGTATCAGCACCTGCGTCGAGACCGCGGTCAGGATGGAGCCGCAGGCCAACGAAATGTTCGCCAGACAGAAGACGCCGAGCGCCACGCCGGGTGCGAAAGCGAGGCCGATCGCCGCGAGTGCGAAGGCCGCCACTCGCAGCAGCTCAGAACCGATCATTACGGCACGCTGGTCGAATCGTTCGACAAGGCGGGCTGCCGGGCCGGCGAGCAGCACTTGAGGGGCGAAGCGGCAGATGCCGAGCAGTGCGACGATCGTCGCGTTGGCGCCGAGGGCGTCTACGGCGACGAACGGCACCGAGAACTCGACAGCGGCGATGGCGAAGAACGAGAGGAAGTTGGCCACTGGCAGCGACATCGCCAGCGAGTCGCTCTTCCCCTGTGGTTCGGTGGTGGTCGTCATCCGTTCTCAGTCATCCGTTCTCGGGTGTTCGCTCAGGCTTCGGTCAGTACGCCGGCACGCAGGCACTCGACGACATCAGCGGCCGTGCTGTCGGTCAGTACGGATTCCTGCTCCAGCAGGGCTACGAACAGGTCTCGGCCCACCGGGACCGTGGTGTTCCCACTGCTCAGCACGTACTGTGCGTTCTCCGCCGCCCCGAAAACGGCCATCACCGTAGCGTCCGCTCGCCGGACGGGGATCTTCCTTGGCACAGGAGAAGCGAACAGGCCACCCTCGGTGAGCAGGAAGCCGATGTCCGGGTGCCTGGAGAAGGCCAGCGCATCCTGCGCGGACTCGATGATCGGCTGGGCCGGCCCATTGAGAGAGGTGTTGATCAGGATCGGAATCTGCCCCGACTCCGCGATGTGCGTGAGGATCTCGTGGATGACGGGATTGTCGTCCGCCGTCACCGTCTGCGCTCGCGCCGACCCGTCGTCGTGCACGATCTCCTTCAGCACCGCACGGTATTGCTCGCGCACCGTGAAGTCGTAGTTCATGAACGGCGCTTCGCCGGGGCCGATGAAGTACGTGTCCAGGTCCTCGATGCGTACCATCGGGGCAACCGGACGCCAAGGCTGCCGCTTCTTGATCCCGTTCAGTTTGGACTTGGCGTCGTGGCAGGCAACCGGGTGGCACAGGATCGACCTGTTCCCGAGTGCCCGCGGACCGAACTCCGCTCGTCCGGCATACCGAACCAGGACCGCCCCGTCCAGCAGTACGTGCGCAGCCTGCCGACTCAGATCTGCTGTTGCGGAAACAGCGGAGACGGCGTAGTTCTGGGCCGCCGCTTCCTCAGGCGTGATCGGTTCGGCGGCGCGCCCCAGGAAATCGGAGGTGACCTTCGTCGAACCTGCTGGCAGGTTCGACAAGGTGCGTGCCCAACCGAGATAGGCGGCTCCGACGGAGATTCCCGCATCGTGCGGACAGGACGGCACGTACAGGGCCCGCACCTGCGGCAGAGCGCTGATGGCAGTGTTCCCCGAGAGGTTCAGGAAGATTCCGCCCGCGCAGCACAGGTCCGGAATGCCGCTGAGTTCGACGGCCTGCGCGGCATGGCTCACTACGAGCCGGTTGAACGCCTCCTGCGTCGCGTGCGCGATGTCGGCGCTCTTCGTGATGTCGGTGGTTGCCTCCAGGAGCTGCCATCCGTTGCGCAACCGCGGTCGGGGGCCCTTGGTCACGATGTCGTCGGCGGTCAGCCGCGCGGGTGCGTCGAAGGGGAGCGCGGCCAGCGCCATCAATTGGCCGTGCGTGTGCTCCTTGCGGAACAGGAACCTGGCGACGTTGTCGTACAGGCTGGCCTCGCTCTGCACGAATACGTCGGGTTGGTTGTGCGGTTCGCTGAAGGCCCGCTCCAGCAGTTCGAACTGCCCTTGGCGAAACGCGTACATCGAGCGCATCTCGGTAAAGATCTTCGAGGTCGACGCGTCGCTGTAGTAGGTGCGGTAGAACTCTCCGAACGGGATATAGAAGTCCGCCCCGTCGCGTGACGAGGTGCCCGCGCTGTCCGAGACGAGCACCGTCGCTTCCGAGAACCCTGACGGATACAGGGCCGAGGCTGCGTGCGCCAGGTGATGGGAGACTACACGGTGCCGTTCGTCGAACGGGTCGAAGATGTCGAACGAGGTCGAGACCAGGGGCCGTTGCAGGCCGACTCCCGAAGGGCCCGCGGCCTGGAAGGAGCTGACGATCACGTCGACGTCATCGAGGGTCAGGCCGGCCGCGGCCAGCGTCTCCCGGATGGGGAGCCTGTTGGACAGCGCCTCCTGGCCGTCGTATTTGCGTCGGCTGATCCGCTCCTGCTGAATCGCGGCCAGCAGAACACCGTTTTGGACGACAGCACAGGAGGACTCATGTCCGCAGTGAATTCCGAGAGCGACGGTCATCGCTTGTAGTTCTCCAACGGAGCGCCCTCGGGCATGAAGCCGAACGTGAGGATGGAGACCCGCTCGTCCTGCCGGATGGGCGTACGGCTGTGCGCCTGCGTACCAGCCAGAAAGATGACGACCTCGCCCGGTTCCAGTTGGAACCGCTCCTTACTGCCGTCGGCGTAGTGCATGTGCAGCGCTGACGGCTCCGGTGTCCCCGCGGGGATCTCGTGCGCGAGCATCATCAGCACATTGAGGGAGAAGATGTCGGTGTCGATGTGCGGGATGATGCCTTGGCCTGCGTCACGATAGAATAGATAGCTCGCCACACCGGTCGACTCCGCCTTGGGTACGACCGAGGCCACCAGGTCGGCCAGTTCCCGACTCGTCGCCACGCGGTTGGCGAGAGGGCCACCGGTGCCGAGGTAGTGCTCGTCGAACGGCACCGCCGTCTTCCCGACCACTGTGGACTCCTCGATCAGAGCCGTCAGCAGCTCATCTGTGAGGAAGTCGGGGCGTCCCCTGTACTGCACCCCGCGCGGGTCCTCTACGTCGTAGGGGCAGAGGATCTCCAGCGCGTCGGTCACCGCTTCGCGGCCCGGCGCCGCCTCGGACCCGCTCGCGGCCACCAGGCGTCCGGCCGAAAGCCCGAGGATCAGCTTCAGGTTCGCCTGCTCGGCTGGCGAGAGCCCGTTGTGCAGTCCGGCAAGGCGTCGGCCCATGGTCGACATGTCACTCATGCGTTCCCCCAAGGGTGCGATAGCCGAAGGACACCAGGCGGATCTCCTCGTCTGCCACGGTCCTGGTGCGCTGGTGCGTGACACTGTCCGCGAAGAAGACCAAGGACTCCCCCGCCTTCAGATGGAGGTGCACCGCCTCCTGGTCCGGTGGATGGAGGATGAGTTCGGACCGTCCCTGGTTGCTCGCCCGGTGCTCGAGCATGGTGAGGATGTTCAGCGAGAACTCGTCCTTGTCGACGTGCGGATCGATACCGAGTCCGGGCTCGTCGTAGTACAGGTAATTCGCCCTGCGCGTCGGGGTGATGGACCCGACGTTCTCCATGAGGAATTCCTGGATCGTCGGGGAAAGTGAGATCTCCCTGGCCACGGGGGCGCCGGAGACCACGTAATGGTCGAGGAATCGTTCGGCGCGGGGACGACAGCCCCGCGATTCCTGGTCCAGTGCGGCGAGGTCCTCATCGGACAGGAAGGGGCCCCGGCCGTAGAACACTATGCCGGTCGGAAATTTCTCCCGCGCCCCGGCGAGGAGCTTCGGCAGTGAATGCTGCGCGGTTCCGAGGGCGCTCTCCCGTAAGCCTTCCGATATTTTTTGAGCATGGCCGCTGAGCACACCGCCCGCGGCCATGCTCAGGAGAAATTTCAGGTTCTCCCGTTCTGCGGCGGTCAGATCCGTCGACAGCTGAGACAACCGCTGCACCAATGCCGAAGCTTCCTCCGCAGACGCCATATGCTGATCCCCTGACCTTTCTCCGGTACTTACTGACAGTGCTTACGAGTAGTCACTCGTCGACCGACGAGCACTTACTCTTCGACGAACCCCAGCTCTCCGGGAAGGCCGATCAGACCCATCCGGATCTCCGGAGTGGCGGCCGCCGAGATCGGCTTCGCGAAGATGTACAAGCCCTCCGCGTCGACCTTCTGCAGTTCCTCCAGGTGCAGGGCGGCCGAGGTCACGATGGAACTGAGCACGGCACGCTCGTCCGCTGAGAGATCCGCGGACAAAAGGCCGAGCTTTTCGGTCAGCGTCGGGAGCGCGGCTTCCAGCGCCGCCGCATCCAATTCGATGTCGAGCGCAAGGTCGGGGTTCGAGGTGGTGATTTCCGTTTCGTTCGCCATCCGTATGCCTCCGTCTCGGGCAATGTGCCCATTTTCGGTGCTCGGTGCAACGATCAATCAAGCTAACAGGGGTAAGTCCGTTCCCACAGGGGGCCTTTGAGGGAACTGCTTCGAATGTGGCCGGAGAGGCCTACTGGTCATCCGGGGTTAGGATCGCTCCATGTCCGCGACAAATCCCTGGCCGATGGCCACCCCACTCCAAGGTCCGCGTTTGCAACTGGAACCATTAAGGATCACACATGCGCAAGAAGCTGCGGAAATTCTTAATGACGTTCGTTTGCACAAGTGGATTGGAGGCACTCCGCCCACCCGTGAAGAACTGGAGCAGCGGTACCAGCGACAGACCGTCGGCCACTCACCCGACGGTCGGCACGGTTGGCTGAATTGGATGCTACGAAAGCGGGCCGACGGCAGGTTGGTCGGTACGGTGCAGGCGACGCTCTACCAGTCCCGCCCCGACCGCGTCGAAGCAGAGCTCGCGTGGGTCATCGGCCACGACTTCCAGGGTGACGGCTACGGCAAGGAAGGGGCCTCCACCATGGCGCTCTGGCTGCGCACCCAGGGAGTCTCCGGGTTCGTGGCCCATGTACATCCCGAGCACCGGGCATCGGCCGGGATCGCGAGAGCCCTGGGCATGGAGCCAACCGGTGAGGTGCACGATTCCGAGGAGCTGTGGGCCGACTTCGGCCCGCGACCGTCCCTCTGATACATAATTCGGTGATCGTGCCTCGATGCGGCGCAGTGCCACGTGGTCGCGACGCATGTCACCGCCGATCTGCAGCAGCCACGCGTCCCACCAGCTGACCTCCGCGTCGGCGAGCGGGCCGATGAGGTCGGCGGCCTGCGCCTTCCCGGTCGGGCTGAGGCCGCCGAAGAGGGCGTGGGTACCGCACCACCGGAGCATGCCCATGACCAAGGACCGCGGCCACGCCGCCTCGTCCCTGCCCCCCGAACGGTGCAATCTCCTTTGGCCGGGGGGACACAGCGTCTGCCACGATCCGCTGGCGGGCCTGTACGCCCCCGACCGGGGCCGGATCCTGTGGGCCGACGTCGACGCGGCGCGGGCGGACCGGCAGCTGCTCGCCGAGCGGGTCACGATGGTCGCCCAGGACTTCAAACGGTGGTTGTTCACCGCCCGCGTCAACGTGGCGGTGGGCCGCTCCTCGGTGCCGCTCACCGACGAGCGGGTGTCCGGCGCGGTCGCGGAGGCCGGGGCCGGGGAGGTGCTCGAGGACCTGCCGCGCGGCCTGGACACCCTGCTGGCCCGCAACTTCAGCGGCGGGCACGAGCTGTCCGGCGGCCAGTGGCAGCGGCTCGGGATCGCCCGGGCCGCCTACCGCAGCGGGCACATCCTGATCGTGGACGAGCCGACGGCCGCGCTGGACGCACGGGCCGAGCTGGAGGTCTTCGAGAGGACGCGCGCCCTGGCCGGCACCGGGCAGACGGTCGTCCTGATCACCCACCGGCTGGCATCCGTACGCCACGCGGATCTGGTGCACGTGCTGGCGCAGGGCCGGCTCGTGGAGTCGGGCACGCCCGACGAGCTTCTGGCCTCCGGCGGTGTCTACGCGGAGCTGTACTCGCTCCAGGCCGAGCAGTTCACGGCAAAGGTGCCCGCCGAGGAGGCGGGCTGACCTCATGCGACGGCGACGACGCTCATGCGACGGCGTCGGCCGCCTCTCCACTGCGGACGATCACCAGGAACATGTCGGACGCAAGGTCCATGACGACCTCCGCCGGCATCCCCTCGAGACGCCTCGCCTGCGCGAACTCCTCCGCGGGCCACGATCCTCGCGGTCCGCCGGCGGGAAAGCGTTCGAGCACTGTTCGCCCGTTCACCACCCTGCACCTCCAGAAAGCGTTGCACTCACCTGTAGGAGCGCTTGTAGGAGTTAACGCCTTCCGGAGCCCGATCGCCTCGTTGAGTTGCCGTACTGAGACGTAGTTGACACGCGTTCAGCGCGAAGCGTGAGAGTTCGGTTACTCAACGGTCACTTTCGCTACCTTCCGTGTCAGAAGTCGTACTCGTCGTGATACCTGATGCGCACGGACCCGGCGGGCGCCCCGAGAGCGGACGCGCGCCCCTTAGGTTCCTCCCACGGCTCCTGCCGGCCCAGCGCGGTGAGGTCGAGGAAGCTGGTGGTCGAACCGAGCCCGTCGCGGCCGCGCTCGTAGGTCGAGTAGGTGTGGAAGACCCGGTCCCCGTCCCTGAGGAAGCAGCTGATCCCGGGCCGCTCGACCTGCTCCCCGTCGGCCCCGTCGGCCCCGTCGGTCTCCAGGGTGACCTCGAAATCGTGGTTGAAGCCGCCGCCGTACGACGAGTACCAGGGCACGGTCCAGCCCATCCGCGCCTTGAACGGCAGGATCTTCGTGTACGGCGCTCTCGACACGGCCGCGAACGTCGTCCCCCGTGCCTTCAGGTGGGCCAGGTGACCGACCTGGTCCAGGAACGCGGAGCAGCTGCGGCACCCGGCGTCCCACTCGGGCGCGAACATGAAGTGGTAGACGACGAGTTGGCCGCGTTCCTCGAAGAGGTCGAGCAGGGTGGCCTTGCCGTCACCGCCCTCGAAGACGTACTCCTCCTCGATCTCGACCATGGGCAGCCGGCGCCGCTCGGCGTTGAGCGCGTCCCTCGCGCGCGTGGCCGCCTTCTCCCTGACCAGCAACTCCGCGCGGGCAGCGCGCCATTCCTCCCGCGAGGCGATCTCCGGAAGCGCCATGGGGTCCCTCCTGTGCAACGGTCCGTTCGGAGGGGTGACCGGAGGGAGGGACGGAACTCATCGCTGTCGCGGGAGATTTCCGCTGGGGCGGGAGATTTCCTTCCGGAGGTGTCCCCGTCAGGAGGTGTCCCCTTCAGGAGGTGTCCCCTTCAAGGGGTGCTTCCTTCAGTACGACACCGGCAGCGCGAGCAGGCCGCGGGCGCGCAGGGAGGTGCGCCACCGGGGTGCGGGGTCGGTGAGGGTGAGGTCCGGGAAGCGTTCCAGGAGTGCGGTGAGGGCGATCTCGGTCTCGGCGCGGGCCAGCGGGGCGCCCAGGCAGTAGTGGATGCCGTGGCCGAGGGAAAGGTGGCCGGAGGCGTCGCGGGTGAGGTCGAGGCGGTCGGGGTCGGGGAAGCGGGCGGGGTCGCGGTTGGCGGCGGACGGGGAGACCCAGACCGTCTCCCCCGCGGAGACGGTGACCCCGCCGATGGTGACGTCCTCGACGGGGAAGCGCCGGATGGCGAGCAGGGCGGGACCCTCGTAGCGGAGGAACTCCTCGACGGCCGCGGGGAGTCGTGCGGGGTCCCGGCGCAGGGCGGCGAGCTGTTCGGGGTGCTGGAAGAGGGCCAGCACCGCGTTGCCGATCAGCTGCACGGTGTTCTCGTACCCGGCGAACAGGATGAGGAAGGCCAGCGACATCAGCTCGTCCTCGCTGAGCCGGTCGCCCTCGTCGCGCACGGCGATCAGGTCGGAGAGCAGGTCGTCGGCGGGGGCCCGGCGCTTGTCGGCGAGGAGCCTCGTGAAGTACCCGAGCATCGCCACGACCGCTTCCTTCGCGGCCCCGGGTCCCGCCGCGGGGTCGGGGGCGACGAGGGTGTCGGTCCACACCCGGAAGTCCATGCGGTGCTCGTCCGGGACGCCGAGCAGGTCGCAGATGACAGTGATCGGGAGGGGCGCGGCGTAGGAGGCGATGAGGTCGGTGGTCCCGTGGTCGCCGAGTGCGTCGAGGAGGCGGTCGGCGGTGCGGCGGATCGGGGTCCGGAGTCCTTCGATGCGGCGCGGGGTGAAGGCCCGTCCCACCAGTCGCCGGATCCTCGTGTGGTCCGGCGGGTCCATGTTCAGCAGGTTGGCGTCGAGGGCGGGCGGCAGCGCGAACCCCTTGTAGGTCCCCGCCGTGGCGTGCCGCTTGTCCAGCGACAGCCGCGGATCGGCGAGAGCGGCCCGCACGTCCTCGTACCGCGTCACGATCCAGGCGGGCGTCCCGTCGGGCCCGGCGATCCGGTGCACGGGCGCGGTGTCACGCAGGCGCCGGTAGACGTCGTAGGGGTGGTCGAGGAGGCCGTCGGCGGGATCCATGAGCGCCAGCCTAGTGCCGGCCCGATCACGGACCGCCCGACTCGGTTGCTTCCTGGGGGAGTTGACCGGCCGACGAGATGACCGGCCCTCAACGAGATGACCGGCCTACGAGTTGACCGGCTTGCGAGTCGTCCGGTCGGCGAGTTAGCCGGCCAGCGGGTTGCCCCGCCACCTCCCCGTCCGCACCACCCGGTCACGGATCTCAGGTGTCGTACTCCTGGATCCGCCCGCCATGGCTCCGGTCCAGCAACGCCGGCATCCGCTCCCCCAACTCCTCCACGACGGCGGCCACATCGATGGTCAGCAGTCGGCGGTCCCGCATCAGGACGCGGCCGTCGACGATCGTGGTGCGGACGTCGGAGGAGCGGGCGCTGTGGACCAGGGTGGCGGCGAGGTCGTGGACGGGCTGGGTGTGCGGGCCGGTGAGGTCGACCAAGATGATGTCGGCCCGGCGGCCGGGCGCGATGCTGCCGACGACGTCGCCGAGTCCGACCGCACGGGCGCTCTGGAGGCTTGCGTGGTGCAGGGCCTGACGAGCCGTCAGCCAGCGCGGGTCTCCGGTCGTCGACTTCTGGATGAGCGCGGTGAGCGCCATCGACTCCCACACGTCGAGGGAGTTGTTGGAGGCGGCGCCGTCCGTGGCGAGTCCGACGGGGATGCCGATGTCGCGCAGGGCGCGCACGGGCGTGGTGGTGGGCCAGGCGAACTTGAGGTAGCCGCGCGGGGCGGTCGCAACGGCCGTACGCCCAGCGGCCATTGAGAGGAGGGGCAGGTCGCGGTCGAGGATCCCGGAGCCGTGGGCGATCAGGACGTCCGTGTCGAGGATCCCGGTGCGGTGCAGCACCTGGACGGGGGTGACGCCGTGCCGGGCGAGGCTCGTCTCGGCCTGGTCGCGGTTCTCGGCGGCGTGGAGATGGACGGGGAGCCCGTGCTCGTGGGCGAGTGCGGCGGTCGCGGCGAGGTCGGCCTCGTCGACGGTGTAGGGGGCGTGCGGGGCGAGCGTGGTGGTGATGCGGCCACCGGCGCCGCCTCGGTGCCGTAGCGCGAACTCCAATGACTTCTCGCGCCCTTGGGGGCCCTGCGAGGAGAAGTAGGCCTCCCCGAGATGCGCCCGCATCCCGCACTCGTCGACGACCGCTGCGACCGCGTCCATCGAGAAGTAGTGGTCGGCGAAGCAGGTGACCCCGCCCCGGATCATCTCGGCGCAGGCCAGCCGAGCCCCCAACTCCACGTCCTTCGCGGTGAGGTTGGACTCGATCGGCCAGACGACGTCGTTGAACCACTCCTCGGTCGGCAGGTCCTCCGCCACCCCGCGCAGGGCGACCATGGGCGCGTGGGTGTGGCAGTTGACGAGCCCGGGAAGGGCGATCTGCCCGCGCGCGTCGATGCGCTCCACGGCGGGCAGTTCCTCGGCCCGCGCGCTGCTGGTCACCGACTCGATCACCCCGTCCCGTACGACGATCGCGGCGTCCGGCGCGAACCCGACCCGCTCTTGATCGTCGTGCGTGAGCACCGTGCACCGGGTGATGATGAGACCTGCGGGAGAAGGCGTCATACAGGCACCGTACGACGCGGTCGTGCCCTCGCAGTGGGTCAACCGCGCATCCCGTCGCCGCTCTGTCGCGGCGGCGCGGGCGCGGGCACGCTGGCCTCACCACCGCCCGTCGTACGCCTTCCGGAAGGGGTCCGGCATGCTCGTCGGCACCTGGAATCTAGAGAATCTGATGCTGCCGCGCAGCGGCGACGGCGCGCCCAGGACAGAGGCCGAGTACGAGGCGAAGGTGGAGGCCCTGGCCTCCGTGATCACCGCGCTCGACCCGGCGCTGCTCGGGGTGCAGGAGGTCAGGCAGGAGGAGACGCTCGCCGATCTGGCCAAGGCCGCCGGCGGACAGTGGCACACCGCGCTCTCCCGGCACGCCGACCGCAGGGGCATCCGGGTCGGCTTCCTCAGCCGCACCCCGCTGCGGATACGGCGGGACACCCATGTGTTCGCGGAGCTGCTGCGCCCCGTGCAGGGCGACGACGGCGCCGAGCCGGACGCGCACGACCGGGAGACCAGCCGGGGCTTCCTCGCGGTGGAGACCGACACCGCGGACGGGGTGTTCCACGTGGCCGTCGCCCATCTGAAGTCGAAGCTGCTGTCGTACCCGGGCACCGGGGACAGGAGCCGCTTCCAGCCGCACGACGAGGCCGAACGGGCCCGCTACGGCGCCTACGCCCTCTACCGGCGGGCGGCCGAGGCGACGACCCTGCGCGCGGTCGCGGACTTCCTGCTCGAAGGCGCCGGGACGGAACGGGACGTGATCGTCCTCGGCGACATGAACGACGTGGTGAACGCCGCCACCACCCAGATCCTGCTCGGCCCGCCCGGCTCCGAGCTCGACAAGCCGCGCGCGTTCGCCAAGTCCGACCTGGGCGATCCGTTCCGGCTGTGGGACATCGCCCCGCGCATACCCGAGGAGCGCCGCTTCTCCCGCGTCAGCTTCGGACGCGCCGAACTGATCGACCACGTCCTGGTGAGTCACCGTCTGGCCAGGCGCATCGCGGAGGCGGGGACGGGACTGCCCGAGCACCGGGACGACGCCCTCGAACTGCCCTCGGTGGACGAGGACCCGAGGAAACGGGTGGGGACGCCCGGCTCGGACCACGCGCCGGTGTGGGTCCGGGTGTGACTCCGGCCCGGTCCGACTCCTAACCGGCGAGGGGGACTTCGGGCAGCCGGACCCCCACCCGCCGGTGGCCCTCATCGAGTCGCCGGAGTTCGTCGAGGAGTTCGCCGAGCCGTCGGACCTGTTCGGGGGCGAGCCGCCCGGAGTCGTCGAGGTGCACGGCGCACGCGGTGGTCGTGTCGACGATCCGTTCGAGCACGGCGACGATCTCGTCGGCGCCCTCGGAGTGCCGGGCGAGCGGGGGGAGTTCGGCGGCGGCGAGGGCGATGGCGGTACGGGCCTCGGCGAGCGCCCGGTAGGCCTCGCGACGGAGGGTCCAGCGCAGGGCCCGGGTGTCCTCGGCGGGGCCGCCCGGCACGCTCTGCCGTACGGCGGGCCAGGCAGTGTCCCGCAGAACGGACCGCTCGGCCTCCCGCGCAACGGGCCCCACGACCTCCGGCTCGTCCGCGTCAGACCGTCCGGCCTCCCGCAGAGCGGGCCGCTCGGCTTCCCGCGCGGCAACTCCAGGCGTCGCCGCCTCCCGCAGGACATGCGCGAGGTACGCCTCCGCCGCTCCGCCCGCCGCGGTCATCCGGGCTCGCACTCCCCCGCCCCGCTGCCCCGGCATCGGCAGATGGCCCACGATCAGCACGATCGCGCAGGCGAGCAGGGTCTCGGTGATCCGGCTGGCGGAGGCCTGCGGCTCGCCGCCGACCATGACGAGCGCGAGGACGAGGACCGTGACGACGGCGGTCTGCGCGGCGAAGTGCCGGGTGGCCACGGGGATGAGCGCCCCGCTGACGGCGACGAGCGCGACGAGCCCCTCGGGCCGCGGCAGCACGAGCGCGAACCCGGCGAAGACCAGCGCCCCGAGGACGGTTCCGGCGGCCCGGCACAGGACCCTGGAGACGAGCGGTCCGAGGTCGGGCTTGACGAGGAAGACGGTGGTGGCGGGCAGCCAGTACCAGTGCGCGTGCTCCCCGTACCAGTGGGAGTGGTGCAGCGCCTGCGCGACGGCGGCGCCGGCCCCGAAGCAGAGGGCGACCCGCAGTCCGTACTCCCGGCCGCCGGCCCCGAGGGCGGACCGCAGCACGCCCCGGACGGTGAGCCGGCGCGTGTGCAGATCACCGCCCCGCCCCCGGTCGAAGGCCTCGGCGGCCCGCAGCAGCGCGTCGTCGAGCGCCCGCAGCGCGGGAGCCGACCGGGTGGGCGCGGGCAGCGGCCCGGTGTGGGTGTTCTCCCGTACGGCCACGGCGAGCCGTCTGGGCCCGGCGGAGGCCCGCCCCGGCACCGCCTCCCCGGCCCAGGCGAGCGCGGTGGCGGCCTCGGCGAGGGGCAGCGCGGCGGCGTACTGCGCGTGCAGTCGCCGCTCGGTGGAGGAGCTGGCGTACCGCCGCAGCCGGGGGCCGGTGAGGGCGTCCTGCGCGTGGTCGAGGGCGGCGGTGAGCGCGACGCGCCGGTCGGTGGCGCGCTCGGTGCCGACGGCGTCGAGGAGGGCGGCGACGGCGTCGTACACCTCGGCGACGGCCTCCCGCTCGCCGTCGAACCGGAAGTCACCGGCGAGGGCGCCGGGGGTGGGCAGCACGAGCCGCAGGGCGAGCAGCCAGCAGGCTCCGGCGAGGTAGGCGAGGGCCCGCAGCCAGCCTTCCTCGGGCAGCGGCATGCCCGCGCCGATCGCCGCCCCGACGAGCAGCTGCGTACCGCTTCCGGAGGCGACGGGTCCGACGGCACTGACACCGCCGGCGACCAGCCCGACGAGGGTGAGCACGGCGGTGAGGGCGACGGCCCCCAGGTACTCCCCCGCGTACGTCCCGAGGGCCATCCCGATCGCCCCCGCGAACGCCGGCGCCCCGATCCGCGGCACGGACGCCCGCCGGCTCCCGGGCCGGTCGTTGACCCCGGCCAGCATGGCGGCGATGGCGGCGACCACACCGAGCGAGGTGCGGTCGGCGAGCACGCCGGCCAGCAGAAGGGGCCCCGCGGACAGGCCTCCCCGCACCACGGCGCTCCAGGGGATCGGCCCCCGCTGAGCACGCAGGGCATGGGCGAGCCAGGGCGGTAGGACGAGTGACACGGGGCTCCTGTCGTCTGAACGAGGCGGGGGTGTGCCTTCGGGCGACGGTGGCCGGGCGGGGAACGGTGTCTCCACGTTAGATCGCGTTCCTGGAGACTCCGGGACGCTTGTGTTACCCGCGTGTGACGATGCATGCAAAAGCCACGTTCTTTATGAACGCAACCCCGGAAAGCGAGCCGACGGGGGCTCTACGACCCCTCAACCCACCCGGTCGAACAGCTCCCGTGTCTCCGTGACCGCGCGCACGGCCGACCCGGTCGACGCCGACAACGCCCCGATGATCCGATCGGCCTCGCGCAGCCCGGCCCGTTCCAGCAGCCGCTTCTCGTTCGTCACCCACTCCCCCCGCGCGGCCAGCACGGAGTGGCCCATCTGGACGGCGGCCGTGGCGAGGGCGCCCGCGGTCTCGGTGAGGCGACCCGCCGGGGCGTGGTTGGCCTCGGTGTAGGCGAGGGTCAGGTGGGCGGTGTCGCGCCAGCGGGTGGCGGCGGCGGAGCGGAGCTTCTCCGGGTAGGCCGCCGGGCGGGGGAGCTCGCCCCGCAGGACCTGGTTGACGGCGAGTTCGGCCACGATCAGGTAGGTGGGAATCCCCGCGAGATGAAAGAGCAACGGCTCCACCCGGAACCGGCCCTCCGCCGCCTCGGCCAGTTCGCGCTCCACCACGTCGAGGTCCCGGTAGTGCACGTCGACCCGGCGCCCGTCGATCGTCAGCCAGGCGCCCCCGTTGAACACCCCGCCGCCCCAGCCGCCGATGTCGGACACTTCGCCCTCCCAGCCGACGGCGCGAAGTGCGGCCGGGTCGAACGCGCCCCGGTAGTAGACGGCCAGGTCCCAGTCGCTGTCGGGCCGCGCGGTGCCCTGGGCCCGGGAGCCGCCGAGGGCCACGGCCCGGACGGCGGGCAGGGCGGCGAGACGGTCCGCGGTGGTGTCGAGGAAGTCGGCGTCGGAGCGTGTGGGGATCACGGGCGCAGGCTACGAGAAGGCCCGTTGTCAGTGCCACGCGTTATCAATGAAGTCGTCACTCAGTGTCACGGCGACGGGGGATCAGTGATGACGACAGGCGAGCAGGATCAGGACACTCGGGGGCGGGGCACGTATCTCTCCGCTGCCGGCCTGCGGGCCCGCGGCTGGACCGCCGGGATGGTCCGCCGGCTGCTCGGCGAGCCCGATCTGCGGCGGGCCAACCCGTACTTCCGCACGGCCCCGCCGACCCGTCTCTACAGCGTCGAGCGGGTCGAGGCAGTCGAGCGGAGCGAGGAGTTCAAGGCCGTCTCGGCGGTGGCCGTCCGGCGGTCCGGCGCGGTGCGGGAGGCGGTGCTGCGCAGGCGGCGGGAGGTGCTCGCGCGGATCGCGGCGGAACCGATCGAGGTGCCCGTGCTCGCCCCCGAGGAGCTGGCGGCCCTGGCCGTCGAGCACCGTGAACGTCAGGGCGGATCACCGGAGTTGCCGCTCGCCCACTGGAAGGTCGCCTGTCTCTGCCATCGGCTGGCCCGCTACGACGACATCCTCGACGGGCTGTCCGGCCGCACCGGACGCGCGCTCGCGGAACAGCTGCTGCGGCGCAGGGTCTACGCGGCCATCGCCCAGGCGTACCCGGACCTCGCCCAGGAGTGCGCCGACCGGTCGGGCCCGGAAAATCAGGTGCGGTCCGGTCCCCCGCCCCCGATGATCGGAAAGTTGCCCTTCGTCCGCCCCCAGGAGCCCACGTGATCCAGCGCGTCACCGCACCGGCGCTCTTCCCGCCGCCGACCTACTCGCACGCCTCCGTCGTCGAGGCCGGCACGAAGCTCGCTTTCCTCGCCGGGTCCGTTCCGCTGGACGCCGAGGGGAATCTCGTCGGTGAGGGGGATCCCGCGCGGCAGGCCGAGCAGGTGATCGCGAACCTGAGAGAGCAACTGCACGCCGTGGGCAGCGACTTGGAGCATGTGCTGGCGACCGACGTGCACGTCGTGAGCAGCGAGCCCGCGGTGCTGTCCACCGTGTGGGAGGTGGTCGAGGCGTCCGGTCTGAGCAGCGGCCCGCACTCCTCGACACTGATCGGGGTCGCCTGTCTCGGGTACACCGGCCAGCTGGTGGAGATCACGGCCACGGCGGTCGTGCCGGAACCGGATGGGGCAGCGCGGTGAGCGGGGTCGTCATCCGCCGGGCCACCGCCGCCGACGCCGACGCCACGGCCGACGTCTATCTGCGCTCCTTCACCGCGGCGCTCCCCACGGTCGTACGGCCCCGGTCCGACGACGAGGTGCGCGCGTACATACGGGATGTCGTGGTGCCGGCGCGCGAGACCTGGGTGGCCGTGGCGGAGGGACGGGTCGTGGGGCTCATGGTCCTCGCCGAGGACCTGCTGTCCCAGCTGTATCTCGACCCCGACTGGCGGGGACGCGGTATCGGCGACCGGTTCGTCGCGCTCGCCAAGGAGCGCAGTCCAAAGGGCCTGAGCCTGTGGACCTTCCAGGTCAACAAGCCCGCCCACCGCTTCTACGAACGTCACGGCTTCGTAGAGACCGAACGCACCGACGGCACCGGCAACGAGGAACGGGAGCCGGACGTACGGTACGTCTGGCGCCCCTGAACGTCACCGCGCGGCCGGCGGTCCCCACACGCGTCGTTTCGGGACCGGCCGCGCGTAGCTTCCGGCACGGCTGGTGCTGAGCCCCAGGCCCACCAGGGACTCCGCCAGCTTCACGGCCGCCCCCACCCCGTCGACGACGGGAAGGCCCAGCTTCTCCCCCACCGTCCGCTGCAACCCGGTCATGCCCGCGCATCCCAGCACCAGGACCTCCGCGCCCGCCTCCCGCACCCGCTCGGCGGCCGCCAGGAACGCCGCCTCCGTGCGGTCGGTGTCGCCCAGGTCGAGCACGCCGAGTCCCGTCCCGACGACGGCGGCGCAGTTGCGCCCCACCCCCGCCAGCTCCAGGCTGTCCTCGATCTGCCCGCAGGAGCGCTCCAGCGTCGTCACCACGCCGTAGCGGCGGCCGAGCAGACAGGCCAGATGGGCGGCGGCCTCGGTGATGTCGACGACCGGTACGTCCACCAACTCCCGGACGCCCTCCCGTCCGTGCTCACCGAAGCCGGCCATGACGACGGCGTCGTAGGAAGGACCCTCGTACGTGCGCAGCAGGTCGATGACCGCCGCCGCGGAGAGGTAGCTGTCGAGCCAGCCCTCCGCGGACTCGGGACCCCACGCGGGGGTGAGCCCGAGCACGGTGGTGCCCGGGCCTGCGGCGGCCCGGGCACCTCGTACGATCTCCTCGGTCATCTCCTGCGTGGTGTTGCAGTTGGTGACGACGATCCGCACGTCTCTCAGACCTCCACGGCCTCGGGGACCCCACGAGCGGCTCGCTCGCTCCGGGTCAGCAGCGCGTACAGGCCGGCCGCCAGGGCCGTACCGATGAACCAGGAGTAGGGGGCCACGTCGCTGAAGGTCTTCACCAGGGCGAGGACTCCCGCGACGCCCGCCGCGGGCAGGAACGCCCACAGGGCCTTGGGGTTGACGCCCTTGCGGTAGTAGTAGCGGGAGCCGGGCTCGGCCTTGAAGAGCTCGTCGACGTCGACGCGGCCCTTCTTGACCCAGTAATAGTCGAGCATGATCACGCCGAACAGCGGGCCGAGGAAGGCTCCGAGGCCGCCGAGGAAGTAGTTGACGACGGTCGGGTTGGAGAAGAGGTTCCAGGGGGTCACGACCAGGGCGGCGACCGTGCTGATCATGCCGCCGATCTTGAAGGTGATCTTCTGCGGCCAGACGTTGGCGAGGTCGTACGCCGGGGAGACGAAGTTGGCGACGATGTTGACGCCCATGGTGGCGACGGCGAAGGTGAGCGCGCCCAGGACCATCACCCAGGTGTTGCCGACCTTGGCGACCAGTTCGGCCGGGTCGGTGATGGCCTGGCCCCAGACTTCGAGGGAGCCCGCGGTGACGATCACCGAGACGACCACGAAGGCCGTGGAGTTGATGGGCAGGCCCCAGAAGTTGCCGCGGCGGACGGTCTTGTAGTCCGGCGCGAAGCGGCTGAAGTCGCAGAAGTTGAGCATCAGGGTGCCGTAGGTGGCGAGGATCAGGCCGATCGCGCCGAACCACTGCCGCCACTGCTCGCCGACCGGGACCGGGTGCGGGGTGGTGGTGAGCGAGATGCTCCAGCCGGCCTTGGACAGCACCCACACCGCGAGGGCGATCATGACCAGCCAGATCGCCGGGCCGCAGAAGTCCTGGAACTTCCGGACCGACTCCATGCCCTGGCTGATGATCAGCGCCTGGATGAGCCAGAGGGAGAGGAAGGAGACCCAGCCGAGCGCGTCGAGGCCGAGGAAGGAGCTGTGCGTCCAGGACTCCAGGCCCGGCCAGGCGGCCAGCAGCATCACGTTGACGGCGACGGAGGCGAGGTAGGTCTGGATGCCGTACCACATGATGGCGATCACGGCCCGGATGAGGGCCGGGATGTTGGCGCCCCACACACCGAAACTGATGCGGCTGACCACGGGGAACGGGACGCCGTGGCGCTGGCCGATCTTCCCCATCCAGTTCATGCCGACGTAGATGAGCACGAAGCCGACGAGCAGGGAGGTGAAGACCTGCCAGACGTTCATGCCGAGGACCAGCAGACCGGCCGCGAAGGTGTAGTTGCCGAGGTTGTGGACGTCGGACATCCACATGGCGAAGAGGTCGAAGACCTTCCAGTTCCGCTTGCCCGCGGGCGCCAGGTCTTCGTTGGTGAGCCGGGGATCGGGGACGAACGCTGGTGTGCCGGTGACTTCGGCACGGTCGGCGAGGGACACAGGGCCTCCAAGGACGGGGACAGGAGGAGGATGGCGGCCGCCTGGCATCCAGTTTTGGTATACCAAACTGCCGACATGGTCCCGCCGTCAAGAGTTCCGACCGATGTCGCGTTCGTTAAGGCTCCGTAAAACAGCTCCCGCGTCAACGACGGGTCCTGCGTCGGGGAAGATGGCTCCATGAGCTCCACGACGAACACCGAGCCCCTCGGCGCCGTCCGCGAACGCGTCCTGGCCACCCTGCGGCAGGAGATCATCGCGGGCGGACTGCGCCCCGGCGACCGGCTGGTGGAGCGGGAGCTCGCCGACCGCTTCGGGGTCTCCCGGGTACCGGTCCGCGAGGCGATCCGCGCGCTGGTCGCCGAGGGCTTCGTCCACTTCGAGACACCGCGCCGGATCGTCGTACGGCGACTGACCCCGAACGACGTCAAGGAGCTCTTCGAGCTGCGCGAGGCCCTGGAGGTGTACGCCGCCGGGCTCGCCGCGGCCCGCGCCACCCCGCAGGACCTCGCCGAGGTGGAGCGGCTGCTCGACCTGGCGGCGGCCGCGACCGAGGCGGGCGACGCGGAGGCCATCACCGACGTCAACAGCCGTCTGCACGACAGCATCGTGGCCATGGCCCGCAACAGCCTGCTGGTCGAGGCGCTGGAACCGGTTGCGGGGCGCCTGCGCTGGATGACCCGGCGGAACGAGGAGTGGCCCCAACTCCTCGTCGAGCACCGCGACTTGTACGAGGCCATCGCCTCCGGCGACCCGGAGCGGGCCCGCGCGCACGCGCTGGCACACGTGCGGACCAACTACGAGTCGACGGTACGGCAGTTGTTCGGGGACGCGGGCGAGCCGGTCTAGCGGGTCCGGCCGCGCGCGTACCTGTCCGTCGCCTCCACCAGCGCCTTGACCGCTCCGGGGTTCCCGGGGCCGTGCCCGGCCTCGTCGATCACCGTCAACTCGCTGCCCGGCCAGGCGTGATGGAGCCACCAGACGGTGCCGAGGAGGTTGCCGAAGTCGAGACTGCCCTGCACGAGGGTGCCGGGGACGTCCTTCAACAGGGGCGCGTCGCGCAGCACGACGCCGTCCTCGTCGAGGAAGTGGCCCTTGCCCCAGTAGTGGGTGACGGTACGGGCGAAGCCCATGCGGAACACCGGGTCCTGGAAACGCTCGACCGACCCGGGCGGGGCGGGAATGGTCGCGGTCTCCCAGTCCGTCCAGGCCCGTGCCGCCCGCTCACGCACCGCCGCGTCGGGCGACTCCAGCAACCGGTTGTACGCGGCGGCGAGGTTCCCGCCCCGCTCGGCGGGGCTCAGCTCGCCCACGAACCGTTCGAAAGCCTCGGGGAAGATCTTCCCCATCCCCCTGGTGAGCAGGGCGACCTCGGCGTCGGACCCTGTCGCCACCCCCGTCAGCACGAGCTCCGTCACGACATCAGGATGCGTCTGCGCGTACCGCAGCCCCAGCACCGACCCGAACGACACCCCCCACACCAGCCACCGCCCGATCCCCAGATGCCGCCGCAACGACTCCAGGTCCGCGATGAGACGGGGCAGTGTGTTGACGCTCATGTCCGTCTCGTACGCGCTCGCGTGCGGGGTGGACCGCCCGGCGCCCCGCTGGTCGAGCAGCACGACCCGGTACAGGGCCGGATCGAACAGCCGGCGCGCCCAGGGCGTGCACCCGGACCCCGGCCCGCCGTGCAGCACCACCGCCGGCTTGCCGTCCGGATTCCCGCAGGTCTCCCAGTACACGCGGTTGCCGTCGCCGACGTCGAGCATGCCGTGGTCGTACGGTTCGATCTCCGGGTAGAGAGGCATCCGGCGACCCTAGCCGTCGTACGACGGCGTCGTCGCCCCCTTTTCAAGCGGTACGACCCCGCAGTCCCGCCACCTCCGCCGCCGTACTCAGCACCTCCCTCAGCATCCCGGGCGTGAGCTTGCCGGTGAAGGTGTTGCGCTGGCTGACGTGGAAGCAGCCGAAGAGTTCGAGGCCGTCGAGCGGGACGCGTGCCCCGTGCCCGAAGGCGGGCCTCGGCCGGGGCACGCTCCAGCCGGCCGCCGCGAACGCGGGCAGCGCCGCCTGCCAGCCGAAGGCGCCGAGCACGACGACGGACCGCAGGGTCGGCCGCAGCAGGTTCAGCTCCTGGACCAGCCAGGGCCGGCAGGTGTCGCGCTCCCCGGGCGTCGGCTTGTTGGCGGGCGGCGCGCAGTGCACGGGCGAGGTGACCCGCACGCCGTACAGTTCCAGCCCGTCGTCGGCGGCCACGGCCGTCGGCTGCGAGGCCAGCCCGATGTCGTACAGCGCCTGGTACAGCACGTCGCCGGAGCGGTCACCGGTGAACATCCGCCCCGTGCGGTTCCCGCCGTGCGCTGCCGGGGCGAGCCCGACGATCAGCATCCGCGCGTCCGCCGGTCCGAACCCGGGCACCGGCCGCCCCCAGTACGTCCAGTCGGAGAAGGCGGCCCGCTTGGTCCGGGCCACCTCCTCCCGCCAGTCGACCAGCCGGGGACAGGCACGACAGTCCGCGATCCGGCGGTCGAGCTCGGCGAGGGCGTCCACGCCTCCACCGTACGGGCAGGAAAAGCACGCCGGGGTACCCGGTCCCGGGTACTAAGGTCGGAGCCATGGCTGTGGAACGTACGGACGACAACGAGACCGGGGCCGTGGCTTCCCAGGCCGTCACCCCCGAAGCCGTGGCCCCTGACGCACCGGACCCGAAGGTCGTCGCCGCCATCGCCGCCGCGGAGGCGGCCGGGCCGCAGCACGGCGAGACCGTGCGCACCGACAGCTGGATCTGGTCCGTACGCCTGGTCAAGACCCGTTCCGCGGGAGCCAGCGCCTGCCGGGGCGGGCATGTGCAGGTGAACGGCGAGCGCGTGAAGCCCGCGCACTCGCTGCGCGTCGGGGACGAGGTGCGGGTCCGGCAGGAGGGCCGGGAGCGGATCGTCGTCGTCAAGCGCCTGATCCGCAAGCGGGTCGGCGCCCCCGTGGCCGCCCAGTGCTACGTAGACAACTCTCCCCCGCCGCCGCCCCGCGCGGCCTTCGCCCCCGCCGGTGTCCGCGACCGCGGCGCCGGCCGCCCCACCAAGCGCGACCGCCGGGAACTGGAACGCCTGCGCGGCCTCGCGGAGGGCAACCGCCGCGGCCGCTTCGCCGGCCCGGGTGGACCGGGTGGCGCGAGTGGCTCACGCGAACCGGGTGAGTCGAGGAACTGAACCGGCCGGGCGGGCCGGGCGTCCCGAGCTGGTGGGCCCTGCCGGGCTCGCCGAGGAGCCCACCGATCCCGCGTCCCGCGGGAACACCCCGTCGGCCACCACGCCGAAACCGGCCCCTTCCCCGAAGGGCAGGGCCGGCCCCGGCGCCGTGGCCGTGGAGTCACCTCACGCCCGTCGTCGCAGCAGCCGCACCAGGTCCGCGTTGTGCCGGCGGCGGGCCCAGGCGATCAGGGCGAGCGGGACGATCAGGATGAGCGGGGTCGCCGCGTTCTCCCCGTCGAAGTAGGTGAGCTGGACGACGAACGCGCCGACCATGAGCCCGCTCAGCGCGACGGCCGCCACCGACTGGAGGACCGGGACCAACAGGGCGATCCCGCCCGCGAGTTCGAGCGCTCCGATGATGTACATCCCCGCGCTGCCCCAGCCCATCTTGTCGAAGCCCTCGGCGGCCGAGGGGTGCGCGATCAGCTTGGGGAGCGCGCTGGCGAAGACGTAGAACAGGGCGAGCACGACCTGGAGGACGCGCAGGGCGATCCGGGCCCGGCGGCCGCGGGCGGTCGAGGACTCGGCGATGACACGGGGGCCGGCGACGGAGGAGGCGGCGGCGCGGGTGACGGGGGCGGTGGTCTCGGACATCGGGGTCTCCTGTGGGAAGCGGTCCGTGGTGCTGTCGGTGAGTTAGACCCGCACCCGCACCGGAACTCATCGCTACAGGGGAAACCAGCCGTGCCCGATGTACCAGTGGCCGCCGGACCGCAGGTGATCGCCGATCGCCCGCTCCAGCACCGTCCGCCGCGGCAGGCTCTCCACCGCCAGCTCCGGGTCCCCGAACACGAACTGCACCGGCTCGGTGTCCTCCGGCTCCGCGTCCTCGGGGGCCAGCCGGAAGCGTTCCTGGAACCGGACGATGTTGGAGTCGGCGGGCAGGTACCGCTTCAACTGCGGGTCCAGCAGCCAGGAATGACACAGCGCGGCCCGGTGCGGCTCGTCCGCGAAGTGCCGGCCGAAGAAGTCGGCGGCGAGGGCGAGCGAGCGGTCACAGGACCGGGGTGACAGCGGGCCGAGGAACTCGGGGATGTGCAGGCTCAGACAGGGCGTACCGGCGGGGATGTCCAGCCCGGCCTCGCCGAGCGTCCGCTTGTTCCACGGGCCGTACACGGTCCGTTCGAACTGGAGCCGGCCCAGCTGGTACAGCTCGCCCCGGAAGTGCCGGGTCAGCCAGCGCGGTGACTGCACGCCCGCCCTGCCGTACCGCCTGCGGTGGATGGCCATGTTCCGCCCGAGGTCGGCGAGGGTGCGCCGGGAGACGTCGGCCGGGATGCCGCGTGAGCGGTGGTACGCGCGCGTGTGGGGCAGCGCCGCCACGAACACGTAGACGGGGAAGCAGCGTTGCAGGGCACCGGCCGGCCAGTCGAGCTCGGGCAGGGTGACCGGTTCCTCGATCTCGCCCATGCCCCGGACGAGTTCGTCGACGGAGTGCTCCAGGAATCGCCGCAGCTCCGGGTCGTCGACGACCCGTCGGCCGATCCGCACGAGTTCGCCCACGTCCTCGTGCGGTACGGCGAGTTCCACCAGCACCTCGGCCAGTTCGTCGGCATCCGGAAGCACGCGGTGACCTCCTGCTCGGACCTTTGGTGACGTCCGTTACGAAGAGTACGGTGCAATCAGGAGCGATGATCCCGATGCGTACGGGCAGTGAGCCGACGACAGCACGCAGTGCGCTGCGGGCGAGGTTCTGGCTGAGCGTGTGGGGGCTGGTCTGGACGATCGCCGGCACGGCGGCGTTCGCGCTGGCGGGACGCCCCGGGTGGGCCGTCGCCTGCGGCGCGCTGTGGCTGGTGATCACCATCGACCTGTGGCTGATCCTGCGGCACATCCGCCAGGGCCCGCACTATCAGCCGGGCCCGGACATCCCGCCGTACCGCCCGCCGGAGAACCGTCCGAAGTAACCGGCCGGTCTTACGGGTGCCGGCGCTTCAGGACTCGAACCGCGCCGCCTTCAGGAACTCCGGGTTCGGGTCCAGCGCGGCCGCCAGCCGGAAGTGCCTCCTGGCCTGGTCCGGACGCCCCTGCCGCTCGTAGGTGCGGGCGAGCGCGAAGTGGGCGAAGGCGTTGTCGGGCTCGCGCTCCAGGACGATGGTGAACTCCAGTTCGGCGGGCCTCAGTTGCGCGGCGGCGAAGAAGGCACGCGCGCGCAGCAGCCGGGCCGCGGTGTTCTCCGGGTGGGCGGCGATGACGGAGTCGAGCAGCTTCACCGCGCCTCGCGGGTCCCGCGCGGTGAGCAACTGCTCCGCCGCGCGGAAGTCGATGACATGCGTCTCCGGAGTACGTCCGGTCGATCCGCTGATCTCGGGCACGGCACAGTCCTTCCCTCACTGGAAGGGTTCAACGCCCGGACCGGGTCACGCTATTCCTGTGACGGCCGGGACGCGCGCGCCCGTCGTACGAGGTCGTCCCACACCTCCCGCACGCGTAGGTGCAGGTCGTCGAGGGGTACGTCGTTGTCGATCACGATGTCCGCGATCTCCAGGCGCTTCTCGCGCGTCGCCTGGGCGGCCATCCGCGCGCGTGCGTCCTGTTCGGTCATGCCGCGCAGCCGGACGAGCCGGTCGAGCTGGGTGGCGGGGCTCGCGTCGACGACGACCACGAGGTCGTAGAGCGGGGCGAGCGAGTTCTCCGCGAGCAGCGGGACGTCGTGGACGACGACGGCGTCCTCGGCCGCCGCGGACTCCAGCTCCCGGGACCGGGCGCCCACCAGGGGGTGCACGATCGAGTTCAGTACGGCGAGCCGGTCCGGGTCGGCGAAGACGATGGAGCCCAGTTTCGGCCGGTCGAGGCCGCCGTCCTCGGCGAGTACGTCCTCGCCGAAGGCCTCCACGACGGCCGCCAGGCCGGGCGTGCCCGGCGCGACGACCTCGCGTGCGATGCGGTCCGCGTCGATCAGGACGGCGCCGTGCTCCACGAGCAGACTCGACACCTCGCTCTTGCCGGCGCCGATACCGCCGGTCAGGCCCACCTTCAGCATGACCGGAAGCCTAGACGCTCGGCGCCGGGCGTCAGTTGTCGCCTTCCCGTTCCGCCAGGAAGCGCTCGAACTCGAGCCCGATCTCGTCCGCCGACGGGATGTCCACCGGCTCGGCGAGCATGTTGCCCCTGGTCTCCGCGCCGGCCGCCGCGTCGTACTGGTGCTCGAGGCCCTGCACCAGGGCGACCAGGTCCTCGTCGCCCTCCTGGATCTGCCGGTCGATCTCGGTCTGGGTGCGGTGGGCGTCGGTGCGCAGGGCGTGCGCGATGCCGGGCAGGACCATGCCGGTGGCGGCCGTGATGGCCTCCAGGACGGTCAGGGCGGCGTCCGGGTACGGCGAGCGGGCGATGTAGTGCGGCACGTGCGCCGCGACGCCCAGGACGTCGTGGCCGGCCTCCATGAGCCGGTACTCGACGAGGGCCTCGGCGCTGCCGGGCACCTGTGCCTCCTCGAAGGGGCTGCGGTGGCCGGGGACGAGGTCGTGCCGGTTGCCGTGCGGGGTGAGCCCGACGGGCCGGGTGTGGGGCACGCCCATGGGGATGCCGTGGAAGTTCACGGACAGCCGTACGCCGAGCCGCTCCACGATCTGCTGGACGGCGGCGGCGAAGCGCTCCCACTCGACGTCCGGCTCCGGGCCCGACAGCAGCAGGAAGGGCGCGCCGGTGGCGTCCTGGACGAGCCGCACGTCGATGGTGGGCTCCTCGTACTCCGTCCAGCGGTCCCGCTTGAAGGTGAGCAGCGGACGGCGGGCGCGGTAGTCCACGAGCCGGTCGTGGTCGAAACGGGCCACGACCTGGTTCGGCAGTGTGTCGAGCAGCCGGTCGACGATCTGGTCGCCGGTCTCGCCCGCGTCGATGTATCCGTCGAAGTGGTAGAGCATGACCAGGCCGGCCGACTCCTGCGCGAGCGCCATGTCGACGACGGCGAGGCCCTTGGGCTCCCATGCGTACAAACCCTGCGGATCAAGCACAGTGACCGCTCCTCCTCGTGTTCATACATGTCAACACGCCCTGGAACAGCGGCATTCCCACCAGGTGCCGTGAAATAGCGCCCCGAGGGGCGCGGGGAACTGCGCGATCAACCCCCACCGGCCGTCAGACAAAAAACTGAGGGACCGCACCCGGAAAGGTACGGCCCCTCAGTCAAGAGCTACTGCTCAGTGGGCGTTCAGCTCTGCCCACCCGCCAGCTTCTCCCGCAGCGCGGCAAGCGCCTCGTCGGAAGCCAGCGCACCGGAGGTGTCCGCACCCTCGGAGGAGTACGAGCCACCACCCGCGGCCGGAGCCGCACCCGCAGCGTCGCCGCCCTCGGCCGCAGCAGCGGCGTCGGCCTCGCGGCTCTTGATGACCTGCTGCTGGTGCTGCTCGAAGCGGGACTGCGCCTCGGCGTACTGGTTCTCCCACACCTCGCGCTGAGCCTCGAAGCCCTCGAGCCAGTCGTTGGTCTCGGGGTCGAAGCCCTCGGGGTAGATGTAGTTGCCCTGGTCGTCGTAGGACGCGGCCATGCCGTACAGGGTCGGGTCGAACTCGACCGAGGCCGGGTCCGAACCGAAGGACTCGTTGGCCTGCTTCAGGGACAGCGAGATCCGGCGACGCTCGAGGTCGATGTCGATGACCTTGACGAAGATCTCGTCGTTGACCTGGACGACCTGCTCCGGGATCTCCACGTGGCGCTCGGCCAGCTCGGAGATGTGGACCAGACCCTCGATGCCCTCGTCCACGCGGACGAACGCACCGAACGGAACCAGCTTCGTGACCTTGCCGGGCACGACCTGGCCGATCTGGTGGGTCCGGGCGAACTGCTGCCACGGGTCTTCCTGGGTCGCCTTCAGCGACAGGGAGACACGCTCGCGGTCCATGTCGACGTCGAGGACCTCGACGGTGACTTCCTGGCCGACCTCGACAACCTCGGAGGGGTGGTCGATGTGCTTCCAGGACAGCTCGGAGACGTGGACCAGACCGTCGACGCCACCCAGGTCCACGAAGGCACCGAAGTTGACGATCGAGGAGACGACGCCGGAACGGACCTGACCCTTCTGGAGGGTCGTGAGGAACGTCTGGCGGACCTCGGACTGGGTCTGCTCCAGCCAGGCACGGCGGGACAGGACCACGTTGTTGCGGTTCTTGTCCAGCTCGATGATCTTCGCCTCGAGCTCCTTGCCCACGTAGGGCTGGAGGTCGCGGACACGGCGCATCTCGACCAGGGAGGCCGGCAGGAAGCCACGGAGGCCGATGTCGAGGATGAGACCACCCTTGACGACCTCGATGACGGTACCGGTGACGATGCCGTCCTCTTCCTTGATCTTCTCGATGGTGCCCCAGGCACGCTCGTACTGGGCGCGCTTCTTCGAGAGGATCAGGCGGCCTTCCTTGTCCTCCTTCTGGAGAACAAGGGCTTCGATCTCGTCACCGACGGCGACGACCTCGTTGGGGTCGACGTCGTGCTTGATCGAGAGCTCGCGGCTCGGGATGACACCTTCGGTCTTGTAACCGATGTCGAGCAGGACCTCGTCCCGGTCGACCTTCACGATGACGCCGTCGACGATGTCGCCGTCGTTGAAGTACTTGATCGTCTCGTCGATCGCGGCGAGGAAGGCTTCCTCGTTACCGATGTCGTTGACCGCTACCTGCGGGGTGGTGGCGGTGGTCTCGGTGCTGCTCGTCATGTGGGAAAGGGCTCCGGTACGGACATTGAAGTCGTAGGTACTGCTACGCCGGGAGCCCGTGTCGCTCTGAAGAAGCCGGACAGCCAAGGAAGCGCCCCACCGGAATCCGGTGATGGCGCCTCGACAACCGAGGGGACATACGACAGATGCGGCGCAGCCTGCTACGTCTGAGGTGCGCAGGCCCGCAGCGCAACTTGTAGCATACGGGGGCAGCCGGACAGGGTCAATGCGCGAAGGCGCACACCCGGGGCGGATCGCCGCATACCCGGCACAAAACCTGTCTCACGAGGCCACGCGCGCGTGACGGCGTCCCTTTTATGACGGCCGCCGCGACGGGTTGGACGGAAGAGTACGACGAGGGAGCCGATCATCCAAGAGCCCGCATCACATCAGCAGGCGGCCGGGCCGGACGCCGAGTCGGAGGCCACCCGGCGCGACGCCGGCGTCACCGAGAGCGCCCGCGCGAACCGGGGCTGGTGGGACCGCAACGCGGACGAGTACCAGGTCGAGCACGGCACGTTCCTCGGGGACGACCGCTTCGTGTGGGGCCCCGAGGGCCTCGACGAGGTGGAGGCCGAGCTGCTGGGCCCGCCCGAGGACCTCAAGGGGAGGGACGTCCTGGAGATCGGCGCCGGCGCGGCCCAGTGCGCGCGCTGGCTGGCGGCGCAGGGCGCCCGCCCGGTCGCCCTCGACATCTCCCACCGCCAGCTCCAGCACGCCCTGCGGATCGGCTCGTCCTTCCCCCTGGTGTGCGCCGACGCGGGCGCGCTGCCCTTCGCGGACGGCTCCTTCGACCTGGCGTGCTCGGCGTACGGCGCGCTGCCGTTCGTCGCCGACCCGGTGCTGGTCCTGAAGGAGGTGCGCCGGGTCCTGCGCCCGGGCGGCCGTTTCGTCTTCTCGGTCACGCACCCGATCCGCTGGGCCTTCCCGGACGAGCCGGGCCCCGAGGGCCTCTCGGTCTCCGCCTCCTACTTCGACCGCACGCCCTACGTCGAGCAGGACGAGAACGGCGACGCGGTGTACGTCGAGCACCACCGCACGATCGGCGACCGGGTCCGTGACGTGGTCGCTGGCGGCTTCCGCCTGGTCGACCTGGTCGAGCCGGAGTGGCCGGCCTGGAACACCTCGGAGTGGGGCGGCTGGTCCCCGCTGCGCGGCAACCTGATCCCGGGCTCGGCGATCTTCGTGTGCGAGCGGGGCTGACGGACTCGGGCGTCCGGGCGGTCGTACGACACTAGGGGCGTGATCCGTTACGACGCCCTGGACGCCCTTCCCGTACGCAGTGCCCTGCCCGCGCTGGGCGACGCCCTGGAGGGACGCGGCACGGCGGTCCTGGTGGCGCCGCCCGGCACGGGCAAGACGACCCTCGTCCCGCTGGTCCTGGCAGGTCTGCTGGATCCGCAGGCGCCCGCGCGGAGGGTCGTCGTCGCCGAGCCCCGCCGGATCGCCGCCCGCGCGGCCGCCCGGCGGATGGCGTGGCTGCTCGGCGAGAAGCCCGGGGAGGGCGTCGGGTTCACGGTGCGCGGCGAGCGGGTGGTCGGGCGGCACACGCGTGTGGAGGTCGTCACGACGGGGGTGCTGCTCCAGCGGCTCCAGCGCGACCAGGAGCTGGCGGGCGTCGACGTGGTGGTGCTCGACGAGTGCCACGAGCGGCATCTGGACGCGGACACGGCCGCGGCCTTCCTGTGGGACGTACGGCAGACCCTGCGCCCGGAGCTGCGGCTGCTGGCGGCGTCCGCGACGACGGACGCGCAGGGCTGGGCCCGGCTCCTGGGCGACGCGCCCGTGGTCGAGGCGGCGGGCGTCTCACATCCGGTGGAGGTCGTCTGGGCGCCGCCCGCCCGTCCGGTGCGGCCGCCGCACGGCATGCGGGTCGATCCCACGCTGCTCGCGCACGTGGCGTCGGTCGTACGGCGGGCCCTGTCCGAGCGGGACGGGGACGTGCTGTGCTTCCTGCCCGGCGTGGGCGAGATCGCGCGCGTGGCCGGGCAGTTGGGCGGCCTCGGGGACGTGGAGGTGCTCCAGGTGCACGGCCGGGCGCCCGCCGCCGTGCAGGACGCGGTGCTCACGGGCGGGGAGCGGCGCCGAGTGGTCCTCGCGACCTCGGTGGCCGAGTCGTCCCTGACCGTGCCCGGGGTGCGGGTGGTCGTCGACTCGGGGCTGGCGCGGGAGCCTCGCGTGGACCACGCGCGGGGGCTGAGCGCGCTGGCGACCGTGCGGGCCTCGCAGGCGGCCGGGCGGCAGCGGGCGGGGCGGGCCGGGCGGGAGGCGCCGGGTGCGGTGTACCGGTGCTGGGCGGAGGCGGAGGACGCCCGTCTGCCGCGTTTCCCGGCCCCGGAGATCAAGGTGGCCGACCTGACGGCGTTCGCGCTCCAGGCGGCGTGCTGGGGCGATCCCGACGCCTCCGGCCTGGCGCTGCTGGATCCGCCGCCGGGCGGGGCGATGGCGGCGGCGAGGGCCGCCCTGGCGGCGGTGGACGCGGTGGACCCGGCCGGACGGGCCACGGGGCGGGGCGTCGGGCTGGCCCGGCTGGGGTTGCACCCGCGGGTGGGGCGGGCGCTGTTGGACGCGGCCGCGTCGGTCGGGGACGAGCGGGCCGCCGAGGTCGTCGCGCTGCTGAGCGAGGAGGCGCCTCGGGAGTACGGGGACGACCTCGTGGGCGCACTGCGCACCGCCCGGCGCGGCGGCGACGCCTATGCGGCGCGGTGGCGGGCGGAGGTGCGCCGGCTGCGGGCCGTCGCGGCGGGGTCCACGGACGCGCCCGCCCCTGGTGGCACCCGGCCGGTGGTCGCCGGCGAGGACGGTGTCGCCGGGCTGGTGGCCGCCTTGGCCTTCCCCGAGCGCGTGGCCAGGAAGGACGGCGGCTCCTACCTCATGGCCTCCGGCACCCGCGCCGAACTCCCCGCCGGCTCCCCGCTGCAAGGCGCCCCCTGGATCGCCGTGGCCGTGGCGGACCGGCCCGTGGGCAAGGGCCACGCGCGCGTGCAGCTCGCCGCGGTGATCGACGAGGACACGGCCAGGTCGGCGGCCGCCTCCCTGTACTCCGAGCGCCAGGAGGTGCACTGGGCCGAGGGGGACGTCGTGGCGCGGCGGGTGGAGCGGCTCGGGGCGATCGAGCTGGCGGTGCGGCCGCTGCGCGACGCCGACCCCGTCCTCGTACGCGACGCGCTTGTCGAGGGGCTGCGTCAGGAAGGGCTACGGCTGCTGCGGTGGACGCCTGAGGCGGACGTACTGCGGCAGCGGCTCGCGTTCCTGCACCACCACCTCGGCGACCCGTGGCCGGAGGTCTCCGACGAGGCGCTCCACGCGCGCGTGGACGAGTGGCTGGAGCCCGAACTGAGCCGGGCCCGGCGGCGGGCCGACCTCGCGCGCGTGAACGCCGGAGAGGCGCTCCACAGACTCCTGCCGTGGGCCTCCGGTGAGGCCGCGCGGCTGGACGAGCTGGCGCCCGAGCGGATCGCCGTACCGAGCGGGTCCAGAGTCCGGATCGACTACGGGAATCCCGAACAGCCGGTCCTCGCGGTGAAGTTGCAGGAGATGTTCGGGTTGCAGGAGTCGCCGCGGGTCGCCGGGGTGCCCCTCCTCGTCCATCTGCTCTCCCCGGCCGGGCGCCCCGCGGCCGTCACCGCCGACCTGGCGTCGTTCTGGAAGGACGGCTACAAGGGCGTGCGGGCGGAGTTGCGCGGCCGCTATCCGAAGCATCCGTGGCCGGAGGACCCGGCCGGCGCCGAGCCGACGCGGCACACCAACGCGCGGCTCAGGCGGTGACCGGCTGCGGTTGCTCGGCCTTCGCCGGGGCCGGGCGGCGGCTTCGGGCCTCCAGCCACAGGGCGAGGACCAGGAGCAGGACGCCCAGGGCCAGGTAGCCCCAGGGGAGGTAGGAGGTCATCAGCAGGACGAGCAGGCGGTTGGACTTCACCAGGTCGACGGTGTGCTCGATGTAGTCCTCGCGCATCTTCACGTGCCCGGCGAAGGCGGTGACCTTCTCGCGGCCGCCGAGGAGGGTGCCGCCGCGCAGCTCCTCCTTGTGGATCTCCTCGCCGTAGACCGGGGCTCCGGTGAGCGGTTCGACCCAGAACTTGCGGACCGTGGTGTACCAGCGGGTGGTGCCGGTCTTGGCGACGGTCTCGGGGGTGATGCCCTTGACCGGCATGGTCTTGGGGAAGGGCACCTTGGTCCAGGGGATGGTCTGCTCGAAGTAGTAGACCTCCACCCCGCGGAAGGTCCGGGTGCCCTTGTAGTGGATGGGGTTGGTGGTGCGGGTCTGCGCGTCGAAGTACTCGTAGTCCCGCTTCTCCGTCAGGAAGGGCCACTTGAACTCGATGCCGGTGCGCTTGACCCGGTCGCCGTCGACCATCTCGCCGGGAGCGTGGACGGGGGCCTGGGTGTGGGCGTCGAAGATGTAACGCTCCGGGATCTCGGAGACCATCTTCCCGTCGGGCCCCTGGACGTAGGACAGCCCGTCCCAGACGACGACGTCCTTCCCGGCCGTCTTCTCGATCTTCTCGGAGGCCGCCACATCGCCCTTGAGGGTCTGCACGATGGTGACCTTCGGGACCTTCTTGGCGGTCATCGAGCCGTAGTCGAGGAGGGTGGCGTCCTTCGCCTCCAGGACCATGTCCTGGTACTGGTTCGCGGGGATCTTGGCCAGGCGCGGGAAGGCGTACCAGCGCAGCAGCGGGGACAGCGCCGCGAAGAACACGGCGAGGGCGAGCAGGACCAGGCTGGTCTTGCGGCGCATCTCGGCCTCCCGGGCGGACGGTTACGGGTGGGCGGGCACTGTCGTCAGCAAGGGCTTGGGTGATGTCCCGCCCGTCTGCTGCCCCATGGCGGTGATCGCGAGGATCAGCGCGAACGCCAGGACGAGACCGGTCGTGGCGGCGATCAGGGCGCGCATGTCTGCCTCCCTGCGGACGGGAACTGATACATCGTCAGGTCCGGCACCGTAGCAACGCCCGGGCGAGATGAGAACAGGTCGCACACGGACGGAGGGCGCCCTGTCCGCCGTAGCGGAAAGGACGCCCTCCGGGGGTGGGTCCGGTGCCGGTTAGGAACTCGCGCTCGGGCTGGGCGAGGGGCTCGCGGAGGTGTCCGTGGCGGGCGCCGCCACGGTCAGGGTCACGTCGAGGGTGGCGCCGCCCGCGGTGGTGATGCGGAGCAGGAAGGTGCCGGTGGTGTCGTCGGAGTAGAGCTGCGGCAGCTTCAGCAGACCGTCGGCGTCCGTCGTCAGGCCCGTCAGGGTGCGGACGGTCTTGCCGTCGGCGTCCTTGAAGTAGGGGCCCTTGTCGTTCTCCGTGGCGTCGTCGGCCGACTTGATCAGGGTGGCGGTGGCGGCGACCTTGTCGGCGACCGCGCCCTTGTAGGTGGCCTTCACCTGGACCGCGTCGGCGAACTGACCGCTCGGGACGCAGGTCAGGTCCGTGGCCGTGGTGCGGACCAGGGTGTCGGCGACGCGCTGGGTGACGGTGGCCGTGTAGTCGGGGGCGGTGACCGTACGGCCGATGAGGCTCGTGCGGACCGTGAAGGTGCCGGTGGTCTCGCCGGCCTGGAGCGCGGGCGCGGTGGCCACGCCGGAGGCGCCGGTGAGAGCGGTGGCGACCTTCTCGCCGCCGGCGAAGGTGGCGTCGGTGTCGCCGACGATCGTGAAGCGGATCCGCACCTTGGGGACGCCCATGCCCGCGGCGTTCTCGGCCCGGGTGCTGATCTTGTCGCTGAACGCGTCGCCGGCCATCGCGGTGAGCTTCGCGGTGCCCGAGTCCTCCAGGTGGTCCACCGACTGGGTGGGCGTGACGGGAGGCGTCGACGGCGGGGTGGTGGGGCCGCCCGACGGGGGCGGGGTGGTCGAGGGCGGAGTCGCGGGCGGCTTCGGCTTCGTCGGGCCGGTGCCGGGCGCGCTCGGCGAGGTGGTGCCCGGGGTCGACGTCGAGGGCGCCGAGGGGGTCGAGCCGCCGGTGCTGCCGTCGCTGCGGTTGCCCGGGACGGTGCCGGTGCCGTCGGGGATCTCGTGGGTGCCCTTGCGGTAGTACTCCAGCCACGACAGGACCGTGTTCAGGTAGTGCCGCGAGGGGTTGTAGCTGAGGATCGCGTCTTCCAGGCCGCCGCTGGTCGCGAGGTCCCAGTTGTTGCGGCACAGGTAGTGCCCCGCGGCGAGGGAGGCGTCGTAGATGTTGTTCGGGTCCTTCACCCCGTCGCCGTTGCCGTCGCGGCCGGCCCACGCCCAGGTGGACGGGATGAACTGCATGGGTCCGACGGCCGAGTCGTAGGCCGTGTCGCCGTCGTAGGCACCGTTGTCGGTGTCCTTGATGAGCGCGAAGCCGTTGCCGTCGAGCTGCGGGCCGAGGATCTTGGAGGTCGTGGTGCCGTCGGCGTCGACGCGGCCGCCGCGCGCCTGGCCCGACTCGACCTGGCCGATGGCGGCGAGCAGCTGCCAGGGCAGGTTGCAGCCGGGCTTGGACCGCTGGAGTTCGGCCGCGGCCTTCTTGTAGGCGTCGAGGACGGTCGCCGGTATGCCCGCCTCGCTCTCCACCGGGGAGATCGTGGGAGTGCTGCCGTCGGTCGGCGCGGGGCTCGGGGTGTTCAGCGGCGGCAGGTCCGTGTAGTACGGCGAGTTGCCGGTCGCGCCGTTCCCGGCGGTCGGGTCAGGAGAGGCCTCGGCACCGGCGGCGGTCGATCTGCCGTTGTCGTCGGCCGTCACCCCGGGAGCCTGGGAGGCGGACAGTGCCGCGACCGCGAGTGCTGCCACGGCGGTGGTCGTCGCCCCTTTGGCCAGCCTCCTGCCGAATTGCGCCGCCATAAAGTGAACCCCTCCTGTGGACGCCCGAACGCCCGTCTCCGTCTGTCGCTCTCGTCCAGTTGTGACGGTCGAACCACCCTGGAGGTTGCCCCTGTGACGCGCGGCAATTCCTGATTCGCACGTTCGACCGAGCTCCCCAGCACGGCGACCCGTGTGACCCTACGACAACTTGCTTTCCACGGACACCGGTTCGTGCCCGATATTCACCGGTTGGCCATGTTCGATCGATGGCCGGCCGCGTCACCCATACTGAACGGAAGCGATCACCCGCACCGCCACCCCGCCAACACCCGTCGCGAGGAGCCCCGTTGCCGTTCACCCTGAGCCACGCGGCGGCGGCACTGCCCGCACTGCGCCCCGACGGGACCGGTCGGGGCGGACTGGTTCCGGCCGTCCTCGTGGCCGGAACCTTCGCACCCGACATGACCTATTTCGCGGCAAGTGCCCTGTCCGGGGCGATGGAGTTCGGCACGTTCACGCACTCCCTCCAGGGCGTCTTCACCGTGGACGTCCTGATCGCCTGGACCCTGGTGGGCCTCTGGCTGCTCCTGCGTGAGCCACTGGTGGCCCTGCTGCCCCGCGCCCGGCAGTCCGCTCCGGCGACCCTGCTGCGCTGCGGAACCCCCCGCGCGCGGCTGAGCCCGGCCCTGGCCGCCCGCTGGTACGCCTCCGCCGCGCTGGGAGCCCTCACCCATGTCGTGTGGGACGCGTTCACCCATCACGACCGGTGGGGTCTACGACTCTTCCCGGCCCTGGACCGGACCGTGGCCGGCTTCCCCCTGTACTGGTACCTCCAGTACGGCAGTTCGGCGGTGGCGGCACTGGTCATATCGGCGTTCTGCGTACGCGCCCTGCGCCGCCTGCCTGTATCGACCGCCCCCATGGGCGTCCCGGCCCTTTCCCTGCGGGACCGGTGGTGGGCGCTGGCCGTGATCGGGGGCTGTGTGACGGTGGGCGCGCTGCAACGGGCTGTGCGGTGGTGGGCGTACTGGGGCTCCACCGCGAAACCCTGGGAACTGATCCCGACGCTGTGCTTCGGAGCGGGCGCCGGGCTGGTGCCGGGTCTCGTGCTCTACACCGCGTTCGTCAGGCTGCGCCGCCCGGCCCCGACACGGGATGCTCCGCGGGAGGCCGAGTTCCCACTCCCCCGCTGACGGCCCCCTCCGCCGCGACGAACACCGTCATGGCGGGCACTGGCCGGGACCGGGGCAGCAGGGTGAGAGCCAGCTCGCGGAGCCGACGCGGCAAGGACTCCCCTTGCCCTCGGCGGAGACGCCGCCGCAGGCGTGCCGTGAGGCCGACAGGAACACGGGCAGTGCTCGCACCGACCGCGTGGGCCGGCACCGGGGGGCGCAGGGAGTACGGGGCCTGCTCGACGCACACCTGTAGGGGTGCCGTCCGGCGGTGAAGCATGCGTATACCCATGAGCGCATCCTGGCCGGGGGGTGCGGTGAGGGCGCGGTATGGGGTCCACGCGGGTGATGTGTGCGCCTAGGGGGGGTGCCGGGTGCTGTGGTCGGACGGGGACGGGTCCGTCGTGGCTGGGCGCGCAGTTCCCCGCGTCCCCGCTGCGCTGGGCTTGGGCCGGGCGCCTACGGGGGTGCCGGGTTCTGTTGTTGGGCGAGTGCGGGTGCGTCGTGGCTGGTCGCGCAGTTCCCCGCGCCCCTGAGGAGTTGCAGTTGACCTGCGCCCCCACGGGCCGTTGGCCGCCCGCGTCCGCCCCCACCGGCCGTTCGCCGCGTACGGCGCGCAGGGGACGGGGTGGGGGGTGTCCGCCCGCAGCGGCCGGCGTCCGGAACCGGGCGACTGCTCAAGGGACCGAGCCGCCGGACCGAGGACGGACACCCCCCACCCCGGCACCGACCCACCCACCAAGCCGGATGCGCTACGCACGCCCCCACCGGACAGCAAGAGGCCGCCGCAGGCCTCCAGGGGCGCGGGGAACTGCGCAAAACGCCCGCCCCCACCGAACCCGCGGACAAAAACGGCCCAACCGCCGGAGGCTAGTGCGCTGCGGACTCCCAGTCCGCCCCATCCCCCACCGAAACCCCCAGCGGCACCCGCAACCGCACCGCGTCCGCCATCCCCCGCCGCACGATCGACTCCGCGGCCTCCCGCTCCCCCGGAGCCACCTCCAACACGATTTCGTCGTGGACCTGCAGAAGCATCCGCGAGGCGAGCCCCGCCTCCCGCAACGCCCCGTCCACCTTGAGCATCGCGATCTTCACGATGTCCGCCGCCGTGCCCTGGATCGGCGCGTTCAGTGCCATCCGCTCGGCCGCCTCACGCCGCTGGCGGTTGTCGCTGTTGAGGTCGGGCAGATACCGCCGGCGCCCGAAGAGCGTCGCCGTGTACCCCGTGGCCCGCGCCTCGTCGACCGCCCGCCGCAGATAGTCCCGCACCCCGCCGAACCGCTCGAAGTACGCGTCCATCAGCGCCCGCGCCTCGCCCGCCTCGATGTTCAGCTGCTGCGAGAGCCCGAACGCGGACAACCCGTACGCCAGCCCGTACGACATCGCCTTGATCTTGCGCCGCATCTCCGCGTCGACCTGGCCGGGCTCGACCGCGAAGACCTGCGACGCGGCGGTGGTGTGCAGGTCCTCCCCCGACGTGAAGGCCTCGATGAGCCCCTCGTCCTCGGAGAGGTGGGCCATCACCCGCAGCTCGATCTGGCTGTAGTCCGCGGTCATGAGGGACTCGAAGCCCTCCCCCACCACGAACCCGCGCCGGATCGCCCGCCCCTCATCCGTGCGGACGGGGATGTTCTGGAGGTTGGGGTCGGTCGACGACAGGCGTCCCGTCGCCGCGACGGTCTGGTTGAACGTCGTATGGATACGGCCGTCCGCGGCGATCGTCTTGATCAGGCCCTCCACGGTCACCCGCAGCTTGGCCTGCTCCCGGTGCCGGAGCATGATCACCGGCAGTTCGTTGTCCGTCTGGGTCGCCAGCCACGCCAGCGCGTCCGCGTCCGTCGTGTAGCCGGTCTTCGTCTTCTTCGTCTTCGGCAGGCCCAGCTCCCCGAAGAGGACTTCCTGGAGCTGCTTGGGCGAGCCGAGGTTGAACTCGTGCCCGGCCGCCGCGTGCGCCTCCTTCACGGCCTGCTGGACCGCCCCGGCGAACATCTGCTCCATGGCCTCCAGGTGGGCCCGGTCGGCGGCGATGCCGTGCCGCTCCATGCGGGCCAGCAGTTCGGAGGTGGGCAGTTCCATGTCGCGCAGCAGGTCCGCCGCGCCGACCTCCTCCAGTCGGCCCGCGAAGGCCGTCCCCAGGTCGAGCACGGCCCGCGCCTGGATCATGAGCGCCTCGGCCTCGGCCCCGTCGTCCGCCCCGAAGGCGAGCTGTCCGTCCGCCGCCGCGGCGGGCGCCAGCTCCCGGCCCAGGTACTCCAGGGACAGCGCGTCCAGGTCGAAGGACCGGCGCCCGGGCTTGACGAGGTAGGCGGCGAGCGCGGTGTCCATGCCGACTCCGGCGAGGGACCAGCCGTGCTCGGCGAAGACCCGCATGGCGCCCTTGGCGTTGTGCAGGACCTTGGGCCGGTCGGCGTCGGCGAGCCAGGCCACCCACGCGCGCTCGTCGGCCTCGTCCAGCTCGGACGGGTCGAACCAGGCGGCCGCCCCGCCGCCCGCGGCGAGGGCGACCTCGGCGACCGATCCCGTGCCGAGCGCCCAGGTGTCGAGCGTGGCGATGCCGAGGGGCTGCTGTGCGCCGTGCTCGGCGAGCCAGCCGGCCAGCTCGCCGGTGCCGAGCACCGTGCCGTCCACGGCCACGCCGGGCGCGGCGGCGGGGGCGCCCTCGGCCTCCTCGGCGCCCGGGTCCACGGCCAGCAGCCGCTCCCGCAGGGAGGGGTTCCTGATCTCCAGGGTGTCGAGGATCATCGCGAGGGTCTTGCGGTCGTACGGCAGGCGCTCCAGGTCGGTGACCGTCTTCGGCAGCTCCACCGTGCGCACCATCTCGGTGAGGCGGCGGTTCAGCTTGACGGACTCCAGGTGGTCGCGGAGGTTCTGCCCGGCCTTGCCCTTGACCTCCTCGACCCGCTCGACGAGCTCCGCGAACGAACCGAACTGGTTGATCCACTTCGCCGCGGTCTTCTCGCCGACGCCGGGGATGCCGGGGAGGTTGTCGGACGGGTCGCCGCGCAGGGCCGCGAAGTCGGGGTACTGGGCGGGCGTCAACCCGTACTTCTCGAAGACCTTCTCCGGAGTGAACCGGGTCAGCTCGGAGACGCCCTTGGTCGGGTAGAGGACGGTGGTGTGCTCGGAGACCAGCTGGAAGGAGTCGCGGTCGCCGGTGACGATCAGCACCTCGAAGCCCTCGGCCTCGGCCTGGGTCGCGAGGGTGGCGATGACGTCGTCCGCCTCGAAGCCGTCGATCGCGAACCGCGAGACGTGCATGGCGTCGAGGAGCTCGCCGATCAGCTCGACCTGGCCCTTGAACTCGTCCGGGGTCTTGGAGCGGTTGGCCTTGTACTCCGTGAACTCCTCGGAGCGCCAGGTCTTCCTGGACACGTCGAAGGCCACCGCGAAGTGGGTGGGCTCCTCGTCGCGCAGGGTGTTGGCCAGCATCGACGCGAAGCCGTAGATCGCGTTGGTCGGCTGGCCGGTCGCGGTGGTGAAGTTCTCCGCGGGCAGCGCGAAGAACGCGCGATAGGCCAGCGAGTGCCCGTCCATGAGCATCAGGCGCGGGCGGCTGCCGCCGGGGCTGTTGTCGGTCTTCTTCGCTGCTGTCTCTGCCACGCCCCCGATCCTGCCACGCGGCACTGACAGTCGGCTGCCACGGTGAGCCCGGCACCGCCCACGAGCTTCTCCGGGGGCCGGTCGGCGTCGTAACCGAGGTGAGGCGAGGCGCCCCCGGAACACGGGACGCAAGCTGTGGCCCCCTCCCGTCCCCGGCCCGGGGGGTGATCGTTGTCACCGCCCCGTGGGAGGATCGGGAACGTACTCGCACGTGTAGGCGAAGGAGAGTGCGCGATGGCCACGAAGCCGCCCAAGGGTGATCCGGTTCAGGACGCTCCGCAGGTCACCGAACCGAAGCACGCGGCGGCCGGCCTCCCGGCCATCGGCCACACCCTGCGCATCGCCCAGCAGCAGATGGGCGTCAAGCGCACCGCGCTCACGCTGCTGCGGGTCAACCAGAAGGACGGCTTCGACTGCCCCGGCTGCGCCTGGCCGGAGCCGGACCACCGGCACGCGGCGGAGTTCTGCGAGAACGGCGCGAAGGCGGTCGCCGAGGAAGCCACCCTGCGCCGGATCACCCCGGAGTTCTTCGCGGCGCACCCCGTCGCCGACCTCGCGAACCGCAGCGGCTACTGGCTGGGCCAGCAGGGCCGGCTCACCCACCCCATGTACGTCCCCGAGGGCGGCACCCACTACGAGCCGGTCTCCTGGGAGCGCGCGTTCGACATCGTCGCCGAGGAGATCGCCGCCCTCGACTCCCCCGACGAGGCCGTCTTCTACACCTCGGGCCGCACCAGCAACGAGGCCGCGTTCCTCTACCAGCTCTTCGCGCGCGAGCTCGGCACCAACAACCTGCCGGACTGCTCCAACATGTGCCACGAGTCGTCCGGTTCGGCGCTCAGCGAGACCATCGGCATCGGCAAGGGCAGCGTCCTGCTGGAGGACCTCTACAAGGCCGACCTGATCGTCGTCGCCGGCCAGAACCCGGGCACCAACCACCCCCGCATGCTCTCCGCCCTGGAGAAGGCCAAGGCGAACGGCGCGAAGATCATCAGCGTCAACCCGCTGCCCGAGGCGGGCCTGGAGCGCTTCAAGAACCCGCAGACCCCCCAGGGCATGGTCAAGGGCGCCGCGCTCACCGACCTCTTCCTCCAGATCCGCATCGGCGGCGACCAGGCCCTCTTCCGCCTCCTCAACAAGCTGATCCTGGAGACGGAGGGCGCCGTCGACGAGGCCTTCGTCGCCGAACACACCCACGGCTACGAGGAGTTCGCCGCGGCCGCCCGCGCCGCCGACTGGGAGGGGACGCTCACCGCGACCGGGCTGTCCCAGCAGGAGATCGAGCAGGCCCTCTCCATGGTCCTCGCCTCGGAGCGGACCATCGTCTGCTGGGCCATGGGCCTCACCCAGCACAAGCACTCCGTGCCGACCATCCGCGAGGTCGTCAACTTCCTTCTGCTGCGCGGCAACATCGGCCGCCCCGGCGCCGGCGTCTGCCCGGTCCGCGGCCACTCCAACGTCCAGGGCGACCGCACCATGGGCATCTTCGAGCGGCCCGCGCCCGCCTTCCTGGACGCCCTGGAGAAGGAGTTCGGCTTCGCCCCGCCGCGCGAGCACGGCTTCGACGTGGTCCGCGCCATCCGCGCCCTGCGCGACGGCGAGGCCAAGGTCTTCTTCGCCATGGGCGGCAACTTCGTCTCCGCCTCCCCCGACACCGAGGTCACCGAGGCCGCCATGCGGCGCGCCCGGCTGACCGTGCACGTGTCGACCAAGCTCAACCGCTCGCACGCGATCACGGGCGCGCGTGCCCTGATCCTGCCCACGCTCGGCCGCACCGAGCGTGACGTCCAGGGCAGCGGCGAGCAGTTCGTGACCGTCGAGGACTCCATGGGCATGGTGCACGCCTCCCGGGGCCGCCTGGAGCCGGCGAGCGGGCAGTTGCTGTCCGAGCCCGCCATCGTGGCCCGGCTCGCCCGCCGGGTCCTCGGCGAGAACAGCGCCACCCCGTGGGAGGAGTTCGAGAAGGACTACGCCACCATCCGCGACCGCATCGCCCGCGTGATCCCCGGCTTCGAGGACTTCAACGCGCGCGTGGCCCGCCCCGGCGGCTTCACCCTGCCGCACGCCCCGCGCGACGAGCGGCGCTTCCCCACCGCCACCGGCAAGGCCAACTTCACCGCCGCGCCCGTCGAGTACCCCGAGCTGCCCGAGGGCCGGCTGCTGCTCCAGACACTGCGTTCGCACGACCAGTACAACACCACGATCTACGGCCTCGACGACCGCTACCGGGGCATCAGGAACGGCCGCCGGGTCGTGCTGGTCAACCCCGAGGACGCGCGCGGTCTCGGGCTCGCCGACGGGTCGTACGTCGACCTCGTCAGCGAGTGGAAGGACGGGGTGGAGCGGCGGGCGCCCGGGTTCCGGGTCGTGCACTATCCGACGGCCCGGGGCTGCGCGGCCGCGTACTACCCCGAGACCAACGTCCTGGTGCCGCTGGACGCCACCGCCGACACCAGCAACACCCCGGCCAGCAAGTCCGTCGTCGTACGTCTGGAACAATCGGCGACCGACTGAGCGTTTGCTCAGCCGTAGGCAGCCGTAGCACACACGATGAACGGAGCCCTGGCCCATGGGTGAGCAGCAGCACGTCACGTTCCCGCAGGAGGTCATCGACGAGTACGCCGCCCTCGGCGTCGACCTCGTCGCGATGTTCTCAGCCGGACACCTGGGCACGCGCATGGGCGTCGAGATCGTGGAGGCCTCCGCCGACCGGGTCGTGGGGACCATGCCGGTCGAGGGGAACACCCAGCCGTACGGGCTGCTGCACGGCGGCGCCTCCGCCGTCCTCGCCGAGACCCTCGGGTCGGTCGGCTCCATGCTGCACGCCGGCAGCTCCAAGATCGCCGTCGGCGTGGACCTCAACTGCACCCACCACCGCGGGGTCCGCTCCGGCCTCGTCACCGGCGTGGCCACCCCGGTGCACCGGGGACGCTCCACCGCGACCTACGAGATCGTGATCAGCGACGACCAGCAACGACGCGTCTGCACCGCCCGCCTGACCTGCCTGCTGCGCGAGGCCCCGGCCCGCTAGGTCGTGTCCGCAAAGTGTCGGCGTCGTTGGTCTGTTCGTGGTGCGTCGTCATGAGCTGACTGATGAGTCGTGGGCGGTGATCGAGCCGTTGCTGGCTCCGGCGCGGATGGGCCGTCCGGTGCGGGATCGCCGCCAGGTCATCAACGGGATTCTGTGGAAGCTGTCCACGGGTGCGGCCTGGCGGGACCTGCCCGAACGCTACGGGCCGTGGAAGACCGTCTACGAACGCTTCCGTCGCTGGTCGGCCGACGGAACCTGGGACCGCCTGCTGGCCCATGTCCAGCAGCACTCCGATGCCGTCGGCGCAGTCGACTGGACGGTCGTGTGCGTCGACTCCACCACCGTGCGCGCCCACCAGCACGCGGCCGGGGCCCGAAAAGGGGGCTTTGGCCCGGCGAGGCGATCGGCCGGTCCCGCGGCGGACTGACCACGAAGATCCACCTCGCCTGCGACGGACAGGGCCGACCGCTCGCCTTCACCATCACCGCCGGCAACGTCAACGACTGCACCCAATTCGAGCAGGTCATGGCCCGCATCAACGTCAGCCGGTGCGGGCCGGGCCGCCCCAGAACGCGGCCGGAGCGGGTCGTCGCGGACAAGGGCTATTCGTCCACGAAGATCCGCGCCTACCTCCGCCGACGAGGCATCAAGGCAGCGATCCCGGAACGGATCGACCAGATCAACGGCCGCATCCGCCGCGGCGAGGGCCTTTGCCGACTCGACCGGACCGCCTACCGGCGCCGCAACGTCGTCGAACGCTGCTTCAACAAGCTCAAGCACAACAAAGCCCTGGCCACCCGCTACGACAAACTTGGCCGCCACTACCAAGCCCTGGTCACCCTCGCCTGCCTACGACTCTGGCTGCCCTGACATTGCGGACACGACCTAGGCCCTGCCGGGCGGATCGGGTCTGCTTCAAGCGGGGGGAATCGGCACCGACGCCAACGCCGCAAACCAGCCTGATCCGCCGGAGGCCCCGGCCAAGACCCCGACCCCGGGACCCGCGCACCGGCTGGGCACCAGCCCCCCGCTCCCCTACCGTTTCCCCATGAGGTCGGCCTCATGACCGGGATCGGTCCCGTCGAGCCAGTCGACTCGACGGACACGGGGAAGAGTCAGGACGTCATCGGCGCCGACGCGCCCCGGCTGACGGATCGCTGGAGCGCGTGGTGGGACGGGCTGACGCCACGCGCCCGCAAGGCCCTCGCGGCGACGGCGGCCGCCCTGCTCGCGGCCGGAGTCCTCCTCCCCCGCGCCCTGCCCGAGGACCCCCGCCCCGAACCGCCCGCCACCCCCCTCCCCTGGCCCGCCAACGTCACCGCCTGGCGCTACCTCGGCCCCGCCGGACTCCCGGAGCCCGCCGGCACCCACCCCACCAGCGGACGCTTCCGCTTCGCCGTCGACGTCAGCCACGGACCGCCCGTCACCCTCCAGGTCACCGGCGCCGCCTTCCCCGGCCTCAGCGCCCACGCCGTACCCGAGGCCTTCACCGTGCACGCCGGCACGACACACCGGGTCACCGTGGAGATAGCGGTTTCCGACTGTTCCGGCCTGCCCCGTAATGCCGACCTACCATTTCTTGACGTAACGCTCCGTAACGCGCGCGCAATACAGCACCACAGCTTCATCTTCGGCCGGGCGTACTCCCACGACCTTTTCCAGCTCCTCCGAGACGCCTGCTCGCCGACATCGCCGCCACAGGCCGGACGGCCAAGCGGAAGTGCAGGTTCTCAAAATGCGGACTGAGGGGAAATTCCGCCAAAACGGCTGAGAGCCCCCTCCGCGGAAGCCCACCATCCACCACGTCATAACAAGAAAGTCACAAGCCAGTGCACAGCGATGCCGCTGCCTGCAAACCGGGCTTAGAGTCACGGCCAGTCACCGCTCCATCGGGAGTTCGGTAAAGCGCGGGCACCAGCCGCACCCACGAGGGCGCGCGTGCCTGCGGAAAGGACTGATTGTGCGACGTTCCATGGTGATCCTGACCTCCGTCATGGCGACGGGGGCTCTCACACTCACCGCCTGCGGCTCCCGAGACGACAAGGGCGGCGACAGTGACAACGGGGGTGGCACCACCCTCACCATCGGCGTGGACGCCCCGCTCTCCGGCGAGAACTCCACCACCGGTCTCGGCATCCAGTACGGCGCCCAGATCGCCGTCGACGACGCCAACAAGAACAAGCTCGTCCCCGGCGTCACCTTCAAACTGAAGGCCTACGACGACAAGGCGCAGCCGGCCACCGGCCAGTCCAACGCCACCGCCATCACCGGCGACAAGACCGCCGTCGGCGCCGTCGGCCCGCTGAACTCCGGTGTCGCCCAGTCGATGCAGCAGGTGTTCGCCTCGGCCAACATGGTCGAGATCTCCCCCTCGAACACCAACCCCGCCCTGACCCAGGGCAAGGACTGGCAGACCGCCAAGAAGCGTCCTTACAAGACGTACTTCCGCACCGCCACCACCGACGAGCTCCAGGGCAGCTTCGCCGCCGACTACGCGTACAACGGCCTCAAGAAGAAGAAGGTCTTCGTCGTCGACGACAAGCAGACCTACGGCGCCGGCCTCGCCAAGATCTTCAACGAGCAGTTCAAGAAGCTCGGCGGCACCGTGGTCGGCACCGACCACGTCAACACCGGCGACAAGGACTTCGGCTCCCTCGTCACCAAGGTCAAGACCTCCAAGGCCGACCTGCTCTACTACGGCGGCCAGTACGACGAGTCCTCGCTGATCACCAAGCAGCTGAAGGACGGCGGAGTCAAGATCCCGCTCTTCGGCGGCGACGGCATGTTCGCCTCCACCTACATCGAGACCGCGGGCGCCGCCTCCGAGGGCGACCTGGCCACGGCCGTCGGTGTCCCCGCCGACACCCTGCCGGCCGCCAAGACGTTCATCGAGACGTACAAGGCCAAGGGCTACAAGGGTGACTACGGCGCCTACGGCGCGTACTCCTACGACGCCACCACCGCCATCATCAAGGCCGTGAAGGCTGCGGTCGACGCCAACGGCGGCAAGGTCCCCAGCGACATCAACGCCCTGCGCTCCTCCGTCGTCGACAACGTCCAGAAGTCCGACTTCGAGGGCATCTCCGGCAAGGTCTCCTTCGACGAGTACGGCGACACCACCAACAAGCAGCTCACCGTCTACCAGGTCACCAAGGGTGCGTGGAAGGCCGTGAAGACCGGCACCGCCAGCTAGTCCCGGCCTCGACGGCAACAGCACCACCTCACCACGGGCCGCGCGGAAGGGGACCCCGACCGCGCGGCCCTTGCCACACCCCACCCCTGCACACCACCAGTGCACACGACCACCAGCGACAATGGAGGCCACGCGGTGAACACCCTGCCGCAGCAGCTGGCCAACGGGCTGCTTCTGGGCTCGATGTACGGGCTGATCGCCATCGGCTACACGATGGTGTACGGCATCGTCCAGCTCATCAACTTCGCGCACGGCGAGATCTTCATGACCGGCGCCTTCGGGGCCTTCACGGTCTACTTCTACATCCTTCCCGACGGCGTCTCGATGGCCGTCGCCGTCCCCCTGATGCTCGTCGGCGGCGGCATCGTCGCGATCCTCATCGCGGTCGGAGCGGAACGGTTCGCCTACCGGCCCCTGCGCGGAGCACCACGGCTCGCACCGCTCATCACCGCGATCGGCCTCTCCCTGGCCCTCCAGGAAGTCGTCCGCAACTTCTACCCGCACGCGGACCGCGCCGTCGCCTTCCCCGGCCTCGACGCCACCCACGAGATCGGCTCCGTCACCATCAAGGACGCCGACATCTTCCTGATCGTCGCCGCGATCGTCTGCATGTCCGCGCTCGCCTTCTTCGTCCGCAAGTCCCGCACCGGCCGCGCCATGCAGGCCACCGCCCAGGACCCGGACACCGCACAGCTCATGGGCATCGACACCAACCGCATCATCGTCATCGCCTTCGCCATCGGCGGCTTCTTCGCCGCCGTCGCCGCCGTCGCCTACGGCCTCAAGTACGGCAACATCGACTACCGCATGGGCTTCCTGATGGGCCTCAAGGCCTTCACCGCGGCCGTCCTCGGCGGCATCGGCAACATCTACGGCGCCATGCTCGGCGGCCTGGTCCTCGGCGTCGCCGAGACCCTCGCCTCCGCCTACATCGACGGCATCCCCGGCATGGACAAGCTCGGCGGCCAGAGCTGGGCCAACGTCTGGGCCTTCGCGCTCCTCATCATCGTTCTCCTCGTCAGGCCACAAGGCCTGCTCGGCGAACGCGTCGCGGACAGGGCGTGACCACCATGACCGACACCATCACCCGCGGCCTGATCCCGCTGCCCCTCGCAGCCGCCCGCGCGCTCCTCCTCGCCGGCGGCATCGCCACCGCCGCCTCCGCCTTCCTCGCCTGGACCTGGACCAGCGAGTTCCCCGGCGACCTCACCATCACCGGCTACCCCGGCGGCCTCCAGTGGCTGACCTTCATCGCCGGCCTCCTCATCACGGTGTTCGCCCTCGCGGCCTACGACATCCCCGGCCTGCGCGCCCTCATCCCCGCCCGCAACAACGCCCCCCTGGTGCTCACCGCCCTCGGCGGCTTCGGCGTCACCTGGTACACGATCGTCTCGATCGCCGCCGAACTCGGCGGACTCGCCAACCTCGAACCGGGCGGCTGGGTCGCGGCCATCGCCTCCCTCCTCCCCGTCATCGGCGCCTTCGCCCTCCCCGAGACCCGCACCGCGAACGCCAAGGGCAACGTCAAGGCATACCTCGCCAAGCCCGACCGCATCCCCGCCCCCGCCCCCATCAGCCCCTGGGTCGAGCGCGCGATCATCACCCTCGCCACCATCGTCGGCCTGGCCGTCTTCACCTACGGCATCGACACCGAGTACGGCGAGCTGTTCGTCGGCTACCTCATCGTCGTCGTCTTCGCCGTCTGGGCCCTGCACACCGCGGGCCTCATGGACCGCTTCTCCCGGATCGTCGCCCGCAACCGCAGCTTCACGCTCGCCATGGGCTTCGCCGCCGCGATCGCGTTCCCCTTCACCCAGACCGACGACCACTACGCCAACATCGGCGTCAACATCCTGATCTTCGGAACCGTCGCCCTGGGCCTCAACATCGTCGTCGGCCTCGCGGGCCTCCTCGACCTCGGATACGTCGCCTTCCTCGGCGTCGGCGCCTACACCGCCGCCCTCGTCTCCGGCTCCGAGTTCTCCCGCTTCTCCGGCGTCCACTTCCCCTTCTGGGCCGCCGCCCTCGCCGGCGCCGCCGCATCGCTCATCTTCGGCGTCCTCATCGGCGCCCCCACCCTGCGACTGCGCGGCGACTACCTCGCCATCGTCACCCTCGGCTTCGGAGAGATCTTCCGCATCGCCGTCAACAACATGGACGGCGAATCCGGCCCCGACATCACCAACGGCCCCAACGGCATCCCGTCGATCCCGGACCTCAACTTCTTCGGGTTCAACCTCGGCGAGGCACACGACATCGCCGGCTTCACCATCGGCCGCTTCGCCAACTACTACCTGCTCATGGTGCTGATCATGGCCATCGTGGTCCTGGTCTACACCCGCGCCGCCGACTCCCGCATCGGCCGCTCCTGGATCGCCATCCGCGAGGACGAGACCGCCGCCACCGCCATGGGCATCAACGGCTTCCGCGTCAAGCTCATCGCCTTCGCCCTCGGCGCCGCCCTCGCCGGCCTCGCCGGCACCGTCAGCGCCCACGTCACCTACAGCGTCGTCCCGACGCCGTACCAGTTCGCGGGCTCGACACCCCCCAACTCGGCCTTCCTCCTGGCCGCGGTGGTCCTCGGCGGCATGGGCACGGTGGCCGGCCCCATCCTCGGCGCCGCACTCCTCTACCTGCTGCCCGAGAAGCTCGTCTTCCTCCAGGACAAGTCGCTGCTGGCCTTCGGCATCGCCCTCATCCTGCTGATGCGCTTCCGCCCCGAAGGCATCATCGCCAACCGCCGCCGACAGCTCGAATTCCACGAGACCGGCCAACTCGACGTACCAGAGACAACAACACTGTCCGGCGAACCGACCGCCGTCACCAAGGCCGGGGCGTGAGCACCATGACGACACCTGTACTCGAGGCCCGCAACGTCACCATGCGCTTCGGCGGCCTCACCGCCGTCCGCTCGGTCGACTTCACCGTCAACGCGGGCGAGATCGTCGGCCTCATCGGCCCCAACGGCGCCGGCAAGACGACCTTCTTCAACTGCCTCACCGGGCTGTACGTCCCCACCGAGGGCACCGTCTCCTACAAAGGCACCGTCCTCCCGCCCAAGCCCCACCTCGTCACCAAGGCCGGCATCGCCCGCACCTTCCAGAACATCCGCCTCTTCGCCAACATGACGGTCCTCGAGAACGTCCTCGTAGGCCGCCACACGCGGACCAAGGAAGGCCTCTGGTCGGCGCTGCTCCGCGGCCCCGGCTTCAAGAAGGCGGAGAAGGCCAGCGAAGAACGCGCCATGGAACTCCTCGAGTTCATCGGCCTCGCCGGCAAGCGCGACCACCTCGCCCGCAACCTCCCCTACGGCGAACAGCGCAAGCTCGAGATCGCCCGAGCCCTGGCCTCCGAGCCCGGCCTGCTCCTGCTCGACGAGCCCACGGCCGGCATGAACCCCCAGGAGACGCGGGCGACCGAGGAACTGGTCTTCGCCATCCGCGACAAGGGCATCGCCGTCCTCCTCATCGAGCACGACATGCGCTTCGTCTTCAACCTCTCCGACCGCGTCGCCGTCCTCGTCCAGGGCGAAAAACTCGTCGAAGGCACCTCCGAGGTCGTCCAGGCCGACGAACGCGTCATCGCCGCCTACCTCGGAGAACCCTTCGACGGCGACCCCGGCACGGCGGAAGCCGCCGAGGTCGACGCAGCCGAAGCGGGCACCACCAGCACCAAGGGAGAAGGCCAGTGACCGCACTCCTCGAAGTCGAGGACCTCCGGGTCTCCTACGGCAAGATCGAAGCCGTCAAAGGCATCTCCTTCAGCGTCGAAGCCGGCCAGGTCGTCACCCTCATCGGCACCAACGGCGCCGGCAAGACGACGACGCTGCGCACGCTCTCGGGCCTGTTGAAGCCGACATCCGGAAAGATCACGTTCGACGGGAAGCCGCTCAGCGGCATCCCGGCCCACAAGATCGTCTCCTTCGGCCTCGCCCACTCCCCCGAAGGCCGGCACATCTTCCCCCGCCTGACCATCTTCGAGAACCTCCAGCTCGGAGCGTTCCTGAGGAAGGACAAGGAAGGGATCGAGAAGGACATACAGCGCGCCTACGACCTCTTCCCGATCCTGGGAGAGCGCCGCAACCAGGCCGCGGGCACCCTGTCCGGCGGCGAGCAGCAGATGCTCGCCATGGGCCGCGCGCTCATGTCCCAGCCGAAACTCCTCATGCTCGACGAGCCCTCCATGGGCCTCTCGCCGATCATGATGCAGAAGATCATGGCGACCATCGTCGAACTCAAGTCCCAGGGCACGACGATCCTCCTCGTCGAGCAGAACGCCCAGGCCGCCCTCTCCCTGGCCGACCAGGGACACGTCATGGAGGTCGGCAACATCGTCCTCTCCGGCACCGGCCAGGACCTCCTGCACGACGAGTCGGTCCGCAAGGCGTACCTCGGCGAGGACTGATCCCTTCGGCTGTACGACGAGGCCCGCGCCCCCTGTTCGGGGACGCGGGCCTCGTCTTGTGCGACTGTCGAGCTCAGCCCTTGTTTGCCTTCTTCTCGTCGGCGTCCTGGATGACCGCCTCCGCGACCTGCTGCATCGACATACGGCGGTCCATCGACGTCTTCTGGATCCACCGGAACGCGGCGGGCTCGGTCAGCCCGTACGACGTCTGCAGGATCGACTTGGCACGGTCGACGAGCTTGCGGGTCTCCAGACGGAGGGTGAGGTCGGCGACCTCGTTCTCCAGTTCCCTGAGCTCAGTGAACCGGGACACGGCCATCTCGATCGCCGGCACGACATCGCTCTTGCTGAACGGCTTCACGAGGTACGCCATGGCACCGGCGTCCCTCGCCCGCTCGACGAGGTCGCGCTGCGAGAAGGCGGTGAGCATGAGGACGGGCGCGATGCGCTCTTCGGCGATCTTCTCGGCGGCGGAGATGCCATCGAGCTTGGGCATCTTCACATCGAGGATGACGAGGTCGGGCTTGTGCTCACGGGCGAGCTCGACGGCCTGCTCACCGTCACCGGCCTCGCCGACGACGCTGTAGCCCTCTTCCTCCAGCATCTCTTTGAGGTCGAGCCGGATCAGGGCCTCGTCCTCGGCGATGACGACACGGGTCGTCAGCGGAGGCACGTGCGACTTGTCGTCGTCGGGCGCGTCTACGGGCTGGGGCGACTCGGGGGCGGTCACGGGGGCTCCTTGTTACGGGCCGGGCAGGTACTGCTGCTTGTGCAGCCTACCTAGAGGCGGGCAGGTACGGTGACCCGGTATGCTTCCGAGCAGCCAGTCTTGCCGGGTTGGTGGAATGGCATACACGGATGTCTCAAACACATCTGCCTGAGAGGGCTTGCGGGTTCGAGTCCCGCACCCGGCACTTCCAGCACAGGAAGCGGATGTCCACGTTCTCGTGAACATCCGCTTTTTGCTGCGCGGAGTTGCGATCACTCACTCAGAGTAGTCGCATGAACTTTCACGGTACTAAGGTTCGACAGAAGGCCGTCACGCTGCTTCGCAACGGCGCGAAAAACGCCGAGGTCGCTCGGAGATTCAACGTCCCAATGGGCACCGTCGGCTACTGGAAGCACCAAGACCGCGCGAAACGCGGTGAGTGTCCAGGGCGCACACCGCCGCCGTGCCCCCGATGTGACGCGTCGCTGGATCAGCTGGCCTACGCATATCTGCTGGGCCTGTACCTGGGCGACGGTCACATCATCCAGAATCGCTCGATGCGGTCGCCGAGCCTCTCGATCACCTGCGCCGAAGCGCACCCCGGTCTGATGGACGAGTGCGAGAAGGCGATGAGGTCGGTATTCCCCAACAACTCCGTCTGCCGCGTGCGCCGCAAGGGCTGCCGAGAGGTGAAGCTGTACTCAATGCACCTGTGGTGCCTGTTCCCTCAGCACGGCCCCGGCAAAAAGCACGAGCGCATCATCGCCCTCGAACCCTGGCAGCAGGCCATCGTCGACGATTACCCCTGGGAGTTCATCCGGGGTCTCATCCACTCCGACGGGTGCCGCATCACCAACTGGACGGCCCGACTCGTAGCCGGCGAACGCAAGCGCTACGAATACCCCCGGTACTTCTTCAGCAACAAGTCCGACGACATCCGGCGCCTCTTCACCGACACCCTCGACAAGGTGGGTGTCGAGTGGACGACCCTCGCTCGCGGCAGCGACCCGTTCAACATCTCCATCGCCCGCAAAGCCTCAGTCGCCCTCATGGACACCCACGTAGGCCCCAAACACTGACCGCCTACTTAGGACTGTCGTCCTCCCCGATGTGGTGCACCCGGACCAGGTTCGTCGACCCGGAGACCCCAGGGGGCGAGCCCGCCGTGATCACGACCACGTCACCCCTCTCGCACCGCCCGTACTGCAACAGCAGCTCATCCACCTGGTCCACCATCGCGTCCGTGGAGTCGACCTGCGGGCCCAGGAACGTCTCCACGCCCCACGTGAGGCTGAGCTGCGAGCGGGTCGCCGGCTCGGGCGTGAAGGCCAGCAGAGGGATCGGGGACCGGTACCGGGACAGTCGGCGGACCGTGTCGCCCGACTGGGTGAAGGCCACCAGGAACTTCGCGCCGAGGAAGTCGCCCATCTCCGCCGCCGCCCGGGCGACAGCCCCTCCCTGGGTGCGGGGCTTGTTGCGTTCCGTCAGCGGCGGCAGGCCCTTCGCCAGGATGTCCTCCTCAGCCGCCTCGACGATCTTCGCCATCGTCCGGACCGTCTCGACCGCGTACTTGCCCACGCTCGTCTCACCGGACAGCATGACCGCGTCCGTGCCGTCGATGACCGCGTTGGCGACGTCCGAGGCCTCAGCCCTCGTGGGCCGGGAGTTCTCGATCATCGAGTCGAGCATCTGGGTCGCCACAATCACCGGCTTCGCGTTCCGCTTGGCCAGTTTGATCGCGCGCTTCTGGACGATCGGCACCTGCTCCAGCGGCATCTCGACGCCCAGGTCGCCGCGGGCCACCATGATGCCGTCGAAGGCCGCCACGATGTCCTCGATGGCGTCGACCGCCTGCGGCTTCTCCACCTTGGCGATCACCGGAACCCGGCGTCCTGCCGAGTCCATGATCCGGTGGACGTCCTCGATGTCACGCCCGCTGCGGACGAAGGACAGGGCGATCACGTCGAAGCCCATGCGCAGGGCCCAGCGGAGGTCCTCCTCGTCCTTCTCGGAGAGCGCGGGGACCGATACCGCGACGCCCGGCAGGTTCAGTCCCTTGTGGTCGGAGACCATGCCGCCCTCGACCACCCGGGTGTGGACGCGGGGGCCCTCCACCGAGGTGACCTCGAGGCAGACCTTGCCGTCGTCGACGAGGATCCGCTCGCCCACGGACACGTCCCCGGCGAGTCCGGCGTACGTCGTCCCGCACTGCCGCTGGTCGCCCTCCACTCCCTCCTCCACCGTGATGGTGAAGGTGTCGCCGCGTTCAAGGAGTACGGGGCCTTCGCCGAAGTGGCCGAGGCGGATCTTCGGGCCCTGAAGGTCGGCGAGGAGGCCGACGCTGCGGCCGGTCTCGTCGGAGGCCTTGCGGACGCGGTGGTACCGCTCCTCGTGCTCGGCGTAGCTGCCGTGGCTGAGGTTGAAGCGGGCGACGTCCATTCCGGCGTCGACCAGGTCCTTGATCTGGTCGTAGGAGTCGGTGGCGGGGCCCAGGGTGCAGACGATCTTTGCTCGGCGCATGTTTCGACATTAGGCCTTACCGGCGGGTAGGGAATTGGCCGCACATGACGACTCAACAACCTTCGGGTGAAAGCCTCTTGACAAGTGTTGAAGTGTGCGCGGGCCCGCTCCGATGAGCATCGCGGGAGCAAATCCGGCGGTCTCTCACAGCCTCGGTGGTGCCATCGTGAAACGTGCGTTGACGTGGGCGTAGACGTGTTGGCGCTGGGGTTCGAGGTCGAGTGGGGCGGCCGAGGTGTCGGCTGCGACCTCGTAGGCCATGGAGCGGGCGCGGCTGGCCTTGCCGACGAAGCGGGGTTCGGGGTCCTCGGCGCCGATGTCCGCCAGTTCGAGGAGGGACGCCAAAGACGTATCCAGCGCCTCCGCGTACTCCTTCGCCCGCTGGACGGCTTCCCGTACCGCCTGTTGCCTGGCTTCGCGGTAGACGGGTGAGTCACGGCGCAGGGCCCACCAGGGTCCGTCGACCCGCGTCAACTCCTGGTCGGCCAGTCGGGTCGTCAGCTCCCCCAAGGCTGTGAAGTCGGTGAGTTCCGCGGTGATGGTGACGCGGCCGTGGTAGGCGTGGACGCGTTCGCCGCGGCCGTGTTCCTTGAGTTCGGGGGTGACGGAGAAGGAGCCGGTCTCGAGGTGTTCGACGGCGTCGCCGTAGGACTTCAGGAGGTCCAGGACGCCGGCGTTGCGGCGGGTGAGGTCGTCGAGGGCGGTGCGGCGGTCCTTGCCGCGGGAGGCGACGGTGACGCCGATGCGGGCGAGTTCGGGGTCGACTTCGAGGTGGGCTTCGCCGCGGACGGCGATGCGGGGTGCGTCGGGGGTGCCGTAGGGAACGGTCATAACGCCTCACTGTGTCAGTTTTCGCGGGGTGAGTCACCAGATCGAAACCTGTGGGGGCTGTTGCCGTTCGGCATGGCCGGGTCAGAATCTACGCGCGTTGTTGACCTTTCCCCGAGGAGATCAAGACATGCCCTTGAACCGCAGGAAGTTCCTGGAGAAGTCCGCCGTGACCGGGGCGGGGGTCGCGCTGGCGGGTGCCGTGGGAGTTCCTGCCGCGCAGGCGGCGGAGAGCGGGAGGAAGCCGGTGAAGCGGTACTCGCTCACGGTCATGGGCACCACCGACCTGCACGGTCATGTCTTCAACTGGGACTACTTCAAGGACGCGGAGTACAAGGACGCGGCGGGCAACGCGCAGGGTCTGTCGCGGATCTCGACGCTGGTGAACCAGGTCCGCAAGGAGAAGGGCCGCTGCAACACGCTGCTCCTGGACGCGGGCGACACGATCCAGGGCACTCCGCTGACGTACTACTACGCGAAGGTCGACCCGATCACCGCCAAGGGCGGTCCGGTGCATCCGATGGCCGCGGCCATGAACGCCATCGGGTACGACGCCGTGGCGCTCGGCAACCACGAGTTCAACTACGGCATCGAGACGCTGCGCAAGTTCGAGGAGCAGTGCGACTTCCCGCTGCTCGGTGCGAACGCGCTGGACGCGAAGACGCTGAAGCCCGCTTTCCCGCCGTACTTCATCAAGAAGTTCCACGTGAAGGGCGCGCCGCCGGTCAAGGTCGCGGTGCTGGGTCTGACCAACCCGGGTATCGCGATCTGGGACAAGGCGTATGTGCAGGGGAAGTTGACGTTCCCGGGGCTCGAGGAGCAGGCCGCGAAGTGGGTGCCGAAGCTGCGGTCGATGGGTGCGGACGTGGTGGTCGTGTCGGCGCACTCGGGGTCCTCCGGCACGTCGTCGTACGGTGACCAGCTGCCGTACGTGGAGAACTCGGCGGCGCTGGTGGCGCAGCAGGTGCCGGGGATCGACGCGATCCTGGTCGGGCACGCGCATGTGGAGATCCCGGAGCTGAAGGTCACCAACACGAAGACCGGGAAGACGGTGGTGCTGTCGGAGCCGTTGGCGTACGCGGAGCGGCTGTCGCTGTTCGACTTCGAGCTGGTCTTCGAGAAGGGCCGTTGGTCGGTCGAGTCGGTGTCGTCGAAGGTGCTCAACTCGAACTCGGTGGCGGACGACCCGAAGATCACCAAGCTGCTGAAGGACGACCACGACGTCGTCGTGAAGTACGTCAACCAGGTGGTCGGGACGGCGACGGCCACGCTGACGACGGTCGAGGCGCGGTACAAGGACGCCCCGATCATCGACCTGATCACGAAGGTGCAGGAGGACGTGGTCAGGGCGGCGCTGGCGGGCACGGAGTACGCCTCGCTGCCTGTGATCGCGCAGGCCTCGCCGTTCTCGCGGACCTCGGAGATCCCGGCCGGCGAGGTGACGATCCGGGACCTGTCCAGCCTGTACGTGTACGACAACACGCTGGTGGCGAAGCTGCTGACGGGTGCGCAGATCAGGGCGTACCTGGAGTACTCGGCGGAGTACTTCGTGCGGACGGCGGCGGGGGCGGCCGTGGACGTGGAGAAGCTGACGAACGCGAACAACCGTCCGGACTACAACTACGACTACATGTCGGGGCTGTCGTACGACATCGACATCGCGCAGGCGGCCGGTTCGCGGATCAGGAACCTGACCTGGAACGGTGCCGCGCTGGACGACGCGCAGAAGTTCGTGTTCGCGGTGAACAACTACCGCGCCAACGGCGGCGGCGCGTTCCCGCACGTGGCCTCCGCCACCGAGCTGTGGTCGGAGTCGACGGAGATCCGCACGCGGATCGCGGAGTGGGTGACCGCGAAGGGTGTGCTGGACCCGAAGGACTTCGCGTCGGTGGACTGGAAGCTCACACGGGACGGGACGCCGGTGTTCTAGTGGTGCGCGCCGGCGACGTCGCTCCGCACGTCGTCGCCGGCGTTTTCACCGTCCTTCGACCAGGGGGGTCAGTGCGGGGGCGGTGCGGGCCGGGGGGATCTGCGGTCGCTGTTCGAGGCCGAAGCTGGTGAAGGCGGTGCGGGCGGGCAGGGGGTAGGCGTCCTTGCCGGTCACGGTGTTGAGGATGGTGGCGCTGCGCCAGGCGGCGAGGCCTAGGTCGGGGGCGCCGACGCCGTGGGTGTGGCGTTCGGCGTTCTGGACGTACACGTGACAGTCGGCGCCGCTGACGGAGGGGTCCAGGGCGAGCCTGAACTGCTCGTCGACGCGGGGGCGTTCGCGGCTGTCGCGGCGCAGGTAGGGGTCGAGTCCGGCGAGGATGCGGTCGAGGGGGCGTTCGCGGTAGCCGGTGGCGAGGACGACGGCGTCGGTGGTGAGCCGGGAGCGGCTGCCCTGCTGGATGTGTTCGAGGTGGAGTTCGACCTTGGTGGTGGCGATGCGGCCGGCGGTGCGGACGCGGACGCCGGGGGTGAGGACGGCGTCGGGCCAGCCGCCGTGCAGGGTGCGGCGGTAGAGCTCGTCGTGGATGGCGGCGATGGTGTCGGCGCCGATGCCGCGGTGGAGTTGCCACTGGGTGGTGCCGAGGCGGTCGCGGACGCTCTCGGACAGGGCGTGGAAGTAGCGGGTGTAGTCCGGGGTGAAGTGTTCCAGGCCGAGCTTGGAGTACTCCATGGGCGCGAACGCCTCGGTACGGCCGAGCCAGTGCAGCTGCTCGCGGCCCGCCGGGCGGTGTCTGAGCAGGTCCAGGAAGACCTCGGCGCCGGACTGCCCGGAGCCGACGACGGTGACGTGTTCGGCGGCGAGGAGGCTCCGGCGGTGGTCGAGGTAGTCGGCGGCGTGGATGACGGGCACGCCGGGCGCCTCGACGAGGGGCTTCAACGGCTCCGGTACGTAGGGCTCGGTGCCGATGCCGAGGACGATGTTCTTGGTGTACGTACGGCCGAGGGCCTCGGCTTCTCCGTCGCTGTCGAGCTGGGTGAAGTCGACTTCGAAGACGTCGCGTTCGGGATTGAAGCGGACGGCGTCGACCTGGTGGCGGAAGTGCAGGCCGGGGAGGTTCTCGGCGACCCAGCGGCAGTAGGCGTCGTACTCGGCGCGCTGGATGTGGAAGCGCTCGGCGAAGTAGAAGGGGAAGAGGCGCTCGCGGGCCTTGAGGTAGTTGAGGAAGGTCCAGTCGCTGGCGGGGTCGGCGAGGGTCACCAGGTCGGCGAGGAACGGGACTTGGACGGTGGCGCCCTCGATGAGCAGGCCGGGGTGCCAGTCGAAGGCAGGGCGCTGTTCGTAGAAGACGGCGTCGAGGGCGGTGAGGGGCTGGGCGAGGGCGGCGAGGGAGAGGTTGAAGGGGCCGATGCCGATGCCGACGAGGTCGCGGGGCGCGTCGGGCTCGTGGTGTGGGGGGTGGGGGCTCATCGGGGGGTGCTTCCTTCCACGAGGGTCAGGAGTCCGGCGAGGTCGGCCGGCCGGGTGGTGGGGTTGAGGAGGGTGACCTTGAGCCAGAGCCGGTTCGCCGCGCGGGCTCGGCCGAGTACGGCCCGGCCGTCTTCGAGGAGTTGTCGGCGTACGGCGGCGACGGCGTCGTCGGTGGCGTCTGCGGGGCGGAACAGGACCGTGCTGATGGTGGGCGGGGCGTGGAGTTCGAAGCCGGGGTGTTCGTCGACGGCTTTCGCGAACTCCCTTGCCTGTTCGCAGACTTGGTCGACGAGGGCGGCGAGTCCTGTGCGACCGAGGGTTTGCAGGGTGACGGCGATCTTGAGGACGTCCGGGCGGCGGGTGGTGCGCAGGGAGCGGCCGAGGAGGTCGGGGAGGCCGGCCTCGGTGTCGTCGTCGGCGTTGAGGTAGTCGGCGCGGTGGTGGAGGGCGGCGAGGTCGTGCTCGTCGCGGACGGCGAGGAGTCCTGCGGCGACCGGCTGCCAGCCGAGTTTGTGGAGGTCGAGGGTGACGGTGTCTGCGGCGCTGAGACCGGTGAGCTTGGGTTGGTGCCTCGCGCTGAAGAGGAGGCCTCCGCCGTAGGCCGCGTCGATGTGCAGGCGGGCGCCGCGGTGTGCGCACAGGGCGGCGATCTCGGGCAGGGGGTCGATGAGGCCGGCATCGGTGGTACCCGCGGTCGCGGCGATGAGCAGCGGTCCGGGCGGGAGTGTTTCGAGGGCCGCGGGGTCGAGGGTGCCGTTGGGGGTGGGGAGGATCACCGGGGCGGGCAGGCCCAGGAGCCAGGCGGATCTGGGGAGGGAGTGGTGGGCGTTCTCGCCGCAGACCAGTCGGACGTCCGGGCCCAGGGTCTCTCTGGCCAGGAGGAGGGCGAGTTGGTTGGATTCCGTGCCACCCGTAGTGATCAAAGCGTCTGGCCGGTGGGGGCTGGTCGCGCCGTTCCCCGCGCCCCTGAAAGCCTCGGCGTAGACCTCGTTCGCCAGTGCACGTGTCACCAAGGCCTCAAGCTCCGATGCTGCCGGAGCCTGGTCCCAGGAGTCCATCGATGGGTTCAGGACGCTGACGGCCAGGTCTGCTGCCGCCGCCACCGCCAGGGGTGGGCAGTGGAGGTGGGCCGCGCAGAGGGGGTGCGCCGGGTCCGCGGCGCCTTCCGCCACGGCGCGGACCAGGTGCCGTAGAGCCTCCGGGTCGCCCTCGTCCGGGAATACGTCCCCCACCGCGGCCCGCATCCGCTCCGCCACCTTCGGCGGGCCTCCGGACGGCAGGGGCCCGCCCCTCAGGCGGGTCCCCTCCTCCAGCGCCTCCAGGACCGTGTCGAGCAGCGGACGCAGTGGCGTGTGCATCGTCGACCTCCGGGGGCGCTGGGGACTTCCAGCTTGGACGCGGCCGCCTGGGCGCGCCCGGAGAGTTCAACGATCCTGACCCGAAAGGGGGTACTCCCGTACGGGGAAAACCCGCTCTATGCCTGGCGCACCCGCAACGCGCGGCCGAGGTCGTCCAGTTGGTCGACGAGTTTGCGGCGCAGGGCGGGGATGGGGTCGGCGTCGTCCAGGCAGGTCCGGCCGAGGCTGAGGTTGTCCTCGTCGATGGCGTGGTCGGGGAAGGCCCAGCGGCCGACGGCGTCGGCGATCGCGGGGCCCCGGCGGGCGGCGAGGGCGACGGCGTCGTCGTAGTAGCGGGGCACGTACTGCCGTACGAGGTCGGCCTGTTCGGGTTGCCAGAAGCCCTGGGCGGTGGCAGTGAAGAGGTAGTTGGAGAGGTCGTCGCGGGTGAACATGGCGTCCCAGGCGGCTGCCTTGGCCTCCTCGGAGGGCAGGGCGGCGCGGCAGCGGGCGGCGCCTTCCTGGCCGGTGGCCGAGGGGTCGCGGGCCAGTTCGGCGGCGATGGCGCTCTCGTCGGTGGCGCCGAGGACGGCGAGGCGGGCGAGGAGGCGCCAGCGCAGTTCGGGGTCGAGTTCGGGTCCGCCGGGGACGGTGCCGTCGGCGAGCCAGGCGGCGATGGTGTCGGGGTGGGCGGCGACGTTGATGCAGTGGCGGACGGCGATCAGGCGCAGGCCGGGGTTGTCGCCGTCCTCGGTGCGGCGGATGAGGTCGCGGCACAGGGCGGTGAGGAGGGACAGGGCGGCGGGGCGTTCCTCGGGGGTGACGTAGCGGTCGGCGACGTAGCCGGCGGCGAAGGCGAGGACGCCCTGGACGAGGGCGAGGTCGGTCTCGTGCGGGAGGTGGGCGCGGGCGGCCTCCAGGTAGGCGGAGGGGGCCAGTTCGCCGTCGCGGACGGCGTCGCGCAGGGCGTTCCAGACGACGGCGCGGGTCAGGGGCGAGGGCAGCCCGGAGAGGCACTCGGTGACCGTCGTGAAGGACTCGGCGTCGAAGCGGACCTTGGCGTAGGTGAGGTCGCCGTCGTTGAGGAGCAGGAGGGCGGGGCGCTTGCCGATGGGGAGGGGCTCGGTCTGCGGGACGTCGAGGTCGAGGCGGTCGCGGAGGACCAGGTGGCGGCCCTCGTCGGTGACGTCCTGGTCGTAGAGGCCGACAGCGATGCGGTGCGGGCGGCTGCCCTGGTGCTGGACCTGGAGGGTGTACGTGCCTTCCTCGCCGCGGGTGACGACGGGCCTGAGGGTGTCGACGCCGGTGGTGCGCAGCCAGGCGTCGGCCCAGGCGTGGACGTCGCGTTCGGTGGCGGAGGCGAGGGAGTCGATGAAGTCGGCGAGGGTGGCGTTGCCGAACCTGTGCCGGGCGAAGTGGGTGTTGATGCCGGCGAGGAAGTCCTTCTCGCCGAGCCAGTGCACCAACTGCCGTAGTGCGGAGGCGCCCTTGGCGTAGGAGATGCCGTCGAAGTTGAGGAGGGCCGAGGCGGTGTCGGGCACGTCTTCGGGGGCGACGGGGTGGGTGGAGGGGCGCTGGTCGGCGTCGTAGCCCCAGCCCTTGCGCATGACGCCGAAGTCGACCCAGGTGTCGGTGAAGCGGGTGGCCTCGGTGAGGGTCTGGTAGCCCATGTACTCGGCGAAGGACTCGTTGAGCCAGATGTCGTCCCACCAGCGCAGGGTGACGAGGTCGCCGAACCACATGTGGGCCATCTCGTGGGCGATGACCATGGCGCGGGTCTGGCGTTCGGTGTCGGTGACGGCGGAGCGGTAGACGAACTCGTCGCGGAAGGTGACGAGTCCGGGGTTCTCCATGGCGCCGGCGTTGAACTCGGGGACGAACGCCTGGTCGTAGGAGTCGAAGGGGTACGGCTCCTCGAACTTCTCGTGGTAGCGGTCGTAGCACTGCTTGGTGATCTCGAAGATCTCGTCGGCGTCCGGGTCGAGGTAGGGCGCGAGGGAGCGGCGGCAGTGGATGCCGAAGGGCAGGCCGCGGTGTTCGGTGCGCACGGAGTGCCAGGGGCCCGCGGCGACGGCGACGAGGTAGGTGGAGATCAGGGGGGTGGTGGCGGCCTGCCAGCGGCCTTCGCCGAGGTGTTCGGTGATGCCGTTGGCGAGGACGCTCCAGCCTTCGGGGGCCGTGACGGTCAGGTCGAAGACGGCCTTGAGGTCGGGCTGGTCGAAGGCGGCGAAGACGCGCTGGACGTCGTCCATGAACAGCTGGGTGTAGACGTACGATTCGCCGTCGCTGGGGTCGGTGAAGCGGTGCATGCCCTCGCCGGTGCGGGAGTAGCGCATGACGGCGTCGATCCGCAGTTCGTGCTCGCCGGCGGTCAGGCCCGTCAGGGGGAGCCGGTTGCCGTCGAGGGTCTCCGGGTCGAGGGGGCGGCCGTCCAGGGTCGCCTCTCGCAGTTCGGCCGGCTTGAGCTCGACGAAGGTGTCCGCCTCGGCGCGCGCGGTGAACCGGACGACGGTCTGGGACGCGAAGGTCTCGTCGCCGGTGGTGAGGTCGAGCGCGATGGTGTAGCGGTGAACGTCGAGGAGCTTGGCACGGGTCTGCGCTTCGTCGCGCGTCAGTACGGACATGCAGGACATGCTGCCTGATGGCAGGGCCAACTCACAGAGGCGGATCGGTACACGCCTTATGTCCGGTCCTGTTCGAGCTCCTCGGTGTGCGCCCCCTGTCCGCGCTGCACGGGGACCCGGGCGTCGGGGTGGGGCAGGGCGGGCCGTTCGGCGGGCTCCCCGGGCTTGACGAGCGCGCGCAGTTCCCGCACCTCCTGTTCGAGGGCGAGGTGGCGGCGGTGGGCGTCGAAGAGGTAGCGGACCTTGGTGCGCAGGGCCCAGGGGTCGATGGGCTTCATCACCAGGTCGGCGACGCCGAGTCCGAAGGCGGCGGAGGTCAGTTCGTGGTCGGGGCCGAAGCCGGTGAGCAGGACGACGGGGATGTGCTGGGTCTGTTCCAGGCGGCGCATGTAGCGGACCACGTCGAGGCCGCTGACGCCGGGCATCCGTACGTCGAGGAGCAGGAGGCCGACCTGGCCGCGCAGGACCTGCTTGAGGGCCTCGTCACCGCTGGTGGCGCGGCCGAGCTGGTAGCCCAGCGGGGCCAGGGCACTCTCCAGGGCGTAGAGCGTGTCCTCGTGGTCGTCGACGATGAGGATCCTGGCATCCGACGGCATGGCCCGACGTCCCTCCCTCGCGGAGAACCAGCCTACGCCCGTGTGCTGACGGGGAGTGCTCGCAGGCTGACAAGGAGTGCACGGGGCAGCATGCCGGGTGCGGGCCGCCGTGTCACGTCCCTGGGGAGTTCCGCGAGGTCAATCGGTCACGGTGGGGGTGCCGTTGACGGTGTCCTCGGCGATGCGCTCGTGGTGCCGGATGACCTCGGCGATGATGAAATTCAGGAACTTCTCAGCGAAGGCCGGGTCGAGCTTGGCGTTCTCGGCGAGGGTGCGCAGCCGCTCGATCTGGCGGGCCTCGCGGGCCGGGTCGGCGGGGGGCAGCTGGTGGCGGGCCTTGAGGTGGCCGACCTGCTGGGTGGCCTTGAAGCGCTCGGCGAGCATGTGGACGACGGCCGCGTCGATGTTGTCGATGCTGTCCCGCAGCCGCGCGAGCTCCGCACGGACAGCGGGGTCGACGTCACCGGTTCCGGTGTTGCTGGTGGTCATGGTCGACAACCCTACGGGGCGGAGGGCAGGGGGGTGATCGGCGGATGGCACCGACCGGAACCATGAGGGCCCTGCCGCCCTCGCCATGACCGGCTCCGCCCGCGAACAGGGGGCTGCCGGCCGGGCGTACCGCTGGGCGAGCCTGCCGCGGACGACCACGCTCGGGGTCGGCTCGCCCGCGTGCAGGCTCCGTGCGTCTCAGCCGACCGGGCGCGTCCGGATCAGCTCCGAGGTTCCGGCCCCGACGGATCCCACGGCCTCCCAACACTCCGGAGGGCCGTCCCGGCCGGGAAGGAGGGCTCAGATCCGCGGGGACCATCCAGACCGGGCGGCCCGAAGACTCCGCCCTACGGCGACGGCCCAGCGGAGTCCGTGGACTCCCACCCTCCGGAGCACCGCCCCGGCCGGGAGACAGGAGCTCAGATCCCCCGGAGAACACCCCTGCCGGGCCCGTCAGCTCCTGGGCTCCTGGGCTCCGTCTCTGCCGGGCCCACACGCTGCGAACCTCCTGGCCCCCTCGCGCACCCGGCCCCACGCGCTCCGAACCTGCCGGCCCCTCCCTGCCAGCCCCGCACTCCGCCCCCAACCCCCCACCCGGCCACGCCCACCCCCCGCTCCCCCGGCCCCCGGCCCCGCTCAGCTCCCCCGAAAACCTCCCCCCGTCTCAAATTCTCGGTGGATCGTCCGGGTCCGGGACCTGGTTGCTCCAGCCGCCGGGGACGGTTCGGCTTTCCTGGGCGCGGAAGCGGACGGGGGCCATGCCGACGCGGCGGGTGAAGAGACGGGAGAAGTAGGCGGGGTCGTCGTAGCCGACGCGGCGGGCGACGGACGCGACGGGGAGTTCGGTGGCGGCGAGGAGTTCCTTGGCGCGGCCGAGCCGGATGCCGAGGAGGTAGTCCTTGGGGCTGCACCCGGCGCCGCGCCGCACCGCGGTGCGCAGCTCGGCGAGGGTCATGCCGTGCCGGGCGGCATGGTCGGCGACGGACATCGCCTTGAAGGCGTCCCGGGCGAGCGCCTTGAGGACGGGGTCGCCGTCGGGGGCGAGGTCGGCGCGGGCGCGGCGCAGGGCCACCAGCAGCTCGTGGACGGCGGCGCCGGTCTCCACCTCCAGCAGGGGGTTGTCGCGGCGGGCGGCCCGCGCGATCCGGGCGATCACCGCGCGGGGACCGGCGGCGTCGGACAGGGGCACGACGGGCCGGTCGGGCTCGATGTACCCGAGTTCGGTGTACGTCGCGGTCGCGGGCCCGGTGAAGCCGACGAACCCCTCGTCCCAGCCGGTCTCCGGGTCCGGCGCGTAGTGGTGCGGGACGCCGGGCGTGAGCCACAGCAGCGCGGGCGCGGTGACCGTGCGGCGCCGCCCGTCGGGGGTCTCGTACCACCCGGTGCCGGTACTGATGACGACGGCGACGTGGCTGTCGAGGGTGCGGGGGCCGACGGTGGGCAGCGGACCGTACTGGAGGCCGACGCCGAGGCAGACGAGGCCGAGGCGGTGGTGGACGGGGCCGGGCGAGAAGAACCGCATCCAGGTGTGGTACATCACCGCGCCTTCCCCACATCGCTTCGCTTCGACAACCATCGCTTCGCTTCGACGACCATCGCTTCGCTTCGACAACCATCGCTTCGGTCCAAGCAGCGCCGATCTTTGTCCATGGACGTGATCGCCGCCAGTCGTGAAGGTGGAGCCTATGAGCGAGTTCTCGACGGGTGAAACCGATTTCCTGCTGGACGGCCGGCCGGTCCGGCTGCTGTCCGGCGCGCTGCACTACTTCCGCGTGCACGAGGCCCAGTGGGGGCACCGGCTGGCGATGCTGCGGGCGATGGGCCTCAACTGCGTGGAGACGTACGTGCCGTGGAACCTCCACGAGCCGCGCCCCGGTGACTTCCGGGACGTCGAGGCGCTGGGCCGTTTCCTGGACGCGGCCCGGCGGGCAGGGCTGTGGGCGATCGTCCGCCCCGGCCCCTACATCTGCGCGGAGTGGGAGAACGGCGGCCTGCCGCACTGGCTCCGGGGGCGGGCGCGCACGAGCGACGAGGTGTACCTGGGCGAGGTGGAGCGCTGGTTCGGGCGGCTGCTGCCGCAGGTCGTGGAGCGGCAGATCGACCGGGGTGGCCCGGTGCTGATGGTCCAGGTGGAGAACGAGTACGGCAGCTACGGCACGGACGTCGACTACCTGCGCCGGCTGGCGGAACTGCTGCGCGCGCAGGGCGTGACCGTTCCCCTGTTCACCTCGGACGGCCCCGAGGACCACATGCTCACCGGCGGCTCGCTCCCCGGTGTCCTCACCACGGTCAACTTCGGCTCGGGCGCCCGCGAGGCCGTCGAGACGCTGCGCCGGTACCGCCCGGACGGTCCGCTGATGTGCATGGAGTTCTGGTGCGGCTGGTTCGACCACTGGGGCGGCGAGCACGTCGTACGGGACGCGGGGGACGCGGCGGCCACGCTGCGGGAGATCCTGGAGCTCGGCGCCTCGGTGAACCTGTACATGGCACACGGCGGCACGAACTTCGCGGGCTGGGCGGGCGCCAACCGGGGCGGGGGCGCGCTGCACGACGGTCCGCTGGAGCCGGACGTGACGTCGTACGACTACGACGCGCCGATCGACGAGTACGGCAGGCCGACGGAGAAGTTCTGGCGCTTCAGGGAGGTGCTCGCCGCCTACGGCCCGGTGGCGGAACTGCCGCCCGCGCCCGAGGTGTTGGGTGCGCCGGACGAGGTGCGCCTCACCGGCTGGGCGGCCCTGTCCGCCGTACTGGAGGAGCGCGGTGGAGCGCCCTTGGAAGGGCCCGTCCCGCCGACCTTCGAGGAGCTGGACGTCGACCGGGGGCTGGTGCGGTACGAGGTGAGCGTGCCGGGGCCGCGGCAGCCGTACCCGCTGATCGCGCGCGGTCTCAGGGATCTCGCGGTGGTGTACGTCGACGGGGAGCGGGCCGGGGTGCTCACCGAGGACGACGTGCAGCTCAAGGAGCCGGTGGCGGGTCCGGCGCGGGTGGAGCTGTGGGTGGAGTCGCTGGGGCGGGTCAACTACGGGCCCAGGAGCGGGGAGGCCAAGGGGATCACGGGGGGCCTGCTGCACGAGCGGCAGTTCCTGCACGGGGTGCGGGCGCGGGGGCTGCGGCTGGACGCGCTGGACTCCGTGTCCGGCATCGGCTTCGGCCCGCCGCCGGGGGACAGCTCCCCCGGCCTGTACCGCGGTGAGCTGAGCGTGCGCGGCGCCGGGGACGCGGTGCTGGAGCTGCCGGGCTGGACCCGGGGGTTCGTCTGGGTCAACGGCTTCAGCCTCGGCCGGTACTGGTCCGTGGGCCCGCAGCGGTCGCTGTACGTGCCCGGTCCGGTGCTGCGGGAGGGCGGCAACGAGGTGTGGGTGCTGGAGCTGGAGGAGGCGCCGGCCGACGGACCCGTACTCCTGCTGCGTGCTCCGGATCCGACCCCCGTGGATCCGCTCACGACCTCGTAGAGTGGTATCGGGTTCAGGGCGTCTTGGGGGTACGGGCGTGACGAACGACGGACCGGTCCAGCACGGCTACCCGCACCTGGAGACGGTGCGGGCGGCGATCACCGCGCTCTACAAGCGGCTCTCCTACGACACCGTGCGGACGTTCGCGACGAGCGTGGCGCCGGTCGACGTGGCGTTCTGCGACACCGACGACCTCTATCTGGGCGCGCAGCGGGTGGCCCGGGAGCTGGTGCGGCACTACCGGCTGCCGGACGCGCGGTTCGTCGTGAGCTTCCGGGAGATGACACACGCGGCGAACGTCGAACTCACCGCCGGGCCGGAGTACTTCGTCGAGCTGAACGACCGGTTCCGCACGCACCGGCGGGACATCGGGGCGGCGCTGGCCCACGAGGTCATGCATGTGTATCTGCACCGGCTGGACCTGTCCTTCCCGGGGGTGCGCGAGAACGAGATCCTCACGGACACGGCGACGACGTACCTGGGGGCGGGGTGGCTGCTCCTGGACGCGTACCGGGAGGACGCGGCGTCGTCCCAGAAGCTGGGTTACCTGACCCCGGAGGAGTTCGGGTACGTCCTGGCGAAGCGCTCCCTGGTGTTCGGCGAGGACCCGTCGGTGTGGTTCACCAGCCCGCAGGCGTACACGGCGTACGGCAAGGGCCTGGCCCTGGCCCGGGAGGACGAGCAGCAGCCCCCGCTGACGGCCGCGGGCTGGGCGGGCCGCCGCCGCTACGCCCGCGACCGCCGGCACGGCGGCCCCGGCCCCCGCCCCGGCGTCCCCTACACCTTCACCCCGGACGGCGTCGGCCGGCTGCGGGTGTCCTTCCCCTGCCCCACCTGCCGCCAGCGGATCCGGGTACCGGTCCGGGGGCGGGTGCGGGCCCGGTGCGCACTGTGCCGGACGGTGCTGGAGTGCGACACGTAGGGCCGCGTCGGGGGCTGATCACGCCGGACCGGGACGACCTCCCCCAGCGGCGGTCTACGTCCGTACGATCCCCGCGGCCCGTGCCGCCACCAGCCACTTCGGGAACTCGCTCACGAGACGGTCGTACAGCCGGCTGTCGGGGACCGTGCGTGGGTCCTCGCCCGCGTGGAAGAACCCGGCGTTGTCCACCGCCCGGCGGTCCGGTACGGGGAGCTCGTCGAGCCTGCGCAGGAAGTCGAACTGCTTGCTGTGCGGGTCGCCGAAGCCGATGAACTGCCAGAACAGGGGCAGCTTCGCCGCCTTGCACAGGTACCGTTCCGCGGCGAGCTTGTTGATCGGGCCGCCGTCGGTCTGGAAGACGACGAGGGCGGGGGCCGTGCTGCCGCTGTCGAGGTAGTGGTCGATGACGGCGTCCATGGCCAGGTGGTAGCTGGTCTTCCCCATGTGCCCCAGGCCGGCCACGATCCGGTCGACGCAGCCCTCGTGGCCGGCGAGTTCGATGTCCGTCACGGCGTCCACGTCGGTGGAGAAGAACACCACGGGCACCCTGCCGTCGTCGTCGAGCTGCGCGGACAGCCCGAGCACCCGGTCGGCGAGGGCCTGCACCGTGCCGTCCTTGTAGTACGGCCGCATGGAGCCCGAGTAGTCGACCACGAGGTAGACCGCGGCCCGCAGCCCCTCCAGCCCGTGCTTCACCAGGGACACCCCGGCGCTCTTGTACAGGTCGACCAGCGCGGGCGCCGTCTCCGCCACCTTGCTGGGACTGATCGCGACCATGACCCCTCCGCTCTCCGCAGTCACCGGCGTTCGATATTTTGTTCGCCGCCGTCCCCACCGGCTCAATGATCACCCCTGTTCACTCCGAGGAGCCGGACGTGGAACCCGAATCCACCCTCACCACCTGCTTTCGCCACCCGAAGGTGGAGTCCCACGTCCGCTGCACCCGCTGCGAGCGGTTCATCTGCCCGGACTGCATGCGGGCGGCGGCCGTCGGCCACCAGTGCCCGGAGTGCGTGCGGGAGGGGGCCCGGTCGGTACGGCAGGCGCGGACCGCGTTCGGCGGGCGGATCACGGCCGTACCGCTGGTGACCTACGTCCTCATCGGCCTCAACGTGCTCGCCTACGTCGGCGAGTTGGTGCGCCCGGCGATCGTGGACCGGTTCGAGATGCTGGGGGCCGGTCTGGTGGGCCCGGACGGCGGCCACTACGTGTGGCAGGCCGCGTACCCGCCCGACTTCCACGTCGAGGGGGTCGTCGACGGCGAGTGGTACCGGCTGCTGACCGGCGCGTTCCTGCATCTGCCGCCCACCGAGGGCACGTTCGGGATCCTGCACATCGTGATGAACATGGTGTCGCTGTGGAACATCGGACGCGTGGTCGAGGCCCAGCTGGGCCGGATCCGGTACCTCGCCCTCTATCTGCTCTCCGCGCTCGGCGGCTCGGTCCTCGTGCTGCTGGCCGCGCCCCACGACCCCACGCTCGGCGCGTCCGGCGCGATCTTCGGGCTCGGGGCGGCCTATTACGTGCTGGCCCGCCGGCTCGGCGCCGACATGGCCCAGGTCAACCGCTTCATGGCGGGCCTGCTGCTGTGGCTGGTGCTCTCCGCGGCCATGACGTCCTGGGAGGGGCACCTCGGCGGGCTGCTCACCGGAGCCGCGGTCACGCTCGCCTACGCGTACGCTCCCCGGGACGGCCGTCGCGCCCTCGTGCAGGCGGGAGCCTGCGCCGCGCTGCTGGTGCTGCTCGTGGTGTGCGCCTGGGCGAAGGCCGCCGAGCTGACGGGAGCCCAGTGAAACGCGCCGGATTGCTGCTCTTCGCCGCCGTCCCCGTGATCGTCACGGCGTCGGTGTACTTCCTCGCGCCCGAGGACGGTGACGCGAGCCGGGCGGGCCCGGATCTCTCCTCCGCCTACCGGGCGCAGGCGGCCGAGGACACCGAGGACGCCCAGGGCGCCAAGGACTGGGCGGAGCAGTCGGGGGGCTCGGCGAGCTACAAGGTCATCGGCGGCCTCCCGCCGGGCCTCGCGGCGCCCGCCGAGAAGGACCTCGCGCAGCAGCTGGTGGCCAGTGCCGAGAACTCCACCCTCGACTGGCGCAGCGCCTACGCCTACATCGAGGACATCGGCGACGGCCAGGGCTACACGGCCGGCATCATCGGCTTCTGCACCGGCACCAACGACCTGCTCACCCTCGTCGAGGGCTACACGAAGGCCCACCCGGACAACGGCCTCGCGCGCTACCTGCCCGCCCTGCGCGCGGTCGACGGCACGGACTCCCACGAGGGCCTGGACCCGGGCTTCACGGCCGCGTGGAAGGCGGAGGCCCAGGTGCCCGCCTTCCGGAAGGCCCAGGACGCGGCGCGCGACCGCGTCTACTTCGACCCCGCGGTCCGCCTCGCCAAGCTCGACGGGCTCGGCGCCCTCGGCCAGTTCGTCTACTACGACGCCATGGTCTTCCACGGCCCGGGCACCGACGCCACCAGCTTCTACGGCCTGCGCGCACGCGCCTTGCGCAAGGCCGCGAGCCCGACCGGGGGCGGCTCCGAGAAGGCCTACCTGAAGGCCTTCCTGGACGTCCGCGAGGACGCCATGCGCACCAAGCACCCCGGCATCGACACCAGCCGCGTCGACACCGCGCAACGGCGGTTCCTGGAGGACGGGAACCTGGGCCTGCGGACTCCGCTGGAGTGGCAGGTGTACGGGGAGACGTTCAAGGTGCCGTAGGAGAGGTGCCGTACGAGAAGGTGCCGTAGGAGAAGGTGCCGTAGCAGCGCATGCGACGGCGCCCGCCTCGGTCCGGTCGGGGACGTGAGGCGGGCGCCGTCAGTGTTCCGTACGCCTTTGTACGGGACGCTGTGTGAGGGACCGTCAGGTCCCCCTGGTGACCGTCAGACCATCAGCGAACGGTCCGTCGGCCGGATCGGCGCCGGCAGCTCGCTCGCGCCCGCCAGGAAGCGGTCGCAGCCGCGGGCGGCCGAGCGGCCCTCCGCGATCGCCCACACGATGAGCGACTGGCCGCGGCCGGCGTCACCGGCGACGAACACGCCCGGCACGTTGGTCTGGAAGTCGGCGTCGCGGGCGATGTTGCCGCGCTCGTCGAGCTCCAGGCCGAACTGCTCGACCAGGCCGTTCTCCCGGTCGGTGCCGGTGAAGCCCATGGCGAGGGTGACCAGCTGGGCGGGGATCTTGCGCTCGGTGCCCGGCTTCGGGGTCAGCTTGCCGTCGATGAACTCGACCTCGGTGAGGTGCAGCCACTGGACATTGCCGTCCTCGTCGCCCTCGAAGTGGGTCGTCGAGACGGAGTAGACCCGCTCGCCGCCCTCCTCGTGCGCGGAGGTGACCTTGTACAGCATGGGGAAGGTCGGCCAGGGCTGGTTCGGGTTCCGCTCCTCGCCCGGCCGGGGCATGATCTCCAGCTGCGTCACCGAGGCCGCGCCCTGGCGGTGGGCGGTGCCCACGCAGTCCGCGCCGGTGTCGCCGCCGCCGATGACGACGACGTGCTTGCCCTCGGCGGAGATCGGGGAGGTGACGTAGTCGCCCTCCTGGACCTTGTTCGCCAGCGGCAGGTACTCCATGGCCTGGTGGATGCCCTTGAGCTCGCGGCCCGGCACCGGCAGGTCACGCGCGGTGGTGGCACCGGCGGCGATCACGACGGCGTCGTACCGCTTCTTCAGGTCGGTCGCCTTGAGGTCGCGGCCGATCTCGATACCGGTACGGAAGCGGGTGCCCTCCGCGCGCATCTGCTCGATACGGCGGTTGATGTGCCGCTTCTCCATCTTGAACTCCGGGATGCCGTACCGGAGGAGGCCTCCGATGCGGTCCGCGCGCTCGTAGACGGCGACGGTGTGACCGGCCCGCGTGAGCTGCTGGGCGGCGGCGAGACCGGCCGGGCCCGAGCCGATCACGGCGACGGTCTTGCCGGACAGGCGCTCGGGGGCCTGCGGCGCGACGTCGCCGCTGTCCCACGCCTTGTCGATGATCGAGACCTCGACGTTCTTGATGGTCACGGCCGGCTGGTTGATGCCGAGCACACACGCCGACTCACAGGGAGCCGGGCACAACCGCCCGGTGAACTCCGGGAAGTTGTTGGTCGCGTGCAGACGCTCCGACGCGGCCGCCCAGTCCTCGCGGTAGGCGTAGTCGTTCCACTCGGGGATGAGGTTCCCGAGCGGACAGCCGTTGTGACAGAACGGAATGCCGCAGTCCATGCAGCGGGACGCCTGCTTCGAGATGATCGGAAGCAGCGAGCCCGGGACGTAGACCTCGTTCCAGTCCTTCAGACGGACGTCGACGGGGCGGGACTTGGCGACCTCGCGGCCGTGGTTCAGGAAGCCCTTCGGGTCAGCCATTGATCGCCGCCTCCATCATCTTCTCGGTGATCTCGGACTCGGAGAGTCCCGCCTGCTCGGCGGCGTCCTTGGCGGCGAGCACTGCCTTGTACGTGCTGGGGATGATCTTGCTGAAGCGGTCCACGGCGGTGTCCCACTCGGCCAGGAGCTTCTCGGCGACCGTGGAGCCGGTCTCCTCCTGGTGGCGGCGCACCACGTCGTGCAGCCACTGCTTGTCGGTGTCGTCGAGCGCCTCGACGGCGTCCACGTTGCCGACGTTGACGTTGTCCTTGTCGAGGTCGATGACGTAGGCGATGCCGCCGGACATGCCGGCCGCGAAGTTGCGGCCCGTCTCGCCGAGGACCACCGCGTGACCGCCGGTCATGTACTCGCAGCCGTGGTCGCCCACGCCCTCCGAGACCACCAGGGCGCCGGAGTTGCGGACGCAGAAGCGCTCACCGGTACGACCGCGCAGGAACAGCTCGCCGCCGGTCGCGCCGTAGGCGATGGTGTTGCCGGCGATCGTGGAGTACTCGGCGAGGTGGTCGGCGCCCCGGTCGGGACGGACGATCACCCGGCCGCCGGAGAGGCCCTTGCCGACGTAGTCGTTGGCGTCGCCCTCCAGGCGCAGCGTGACACCGCGCGGGAGGAAGGCGCCGAAGGACTGGCCGGCGGAGCCGGTGAAGGTGATGTCGATGGTGTCGTCGGGCAGGCCCGCGCCACCGAACTTCTTCGTCACCTCGTGGCCGAGCATGGTGCCGACCGTGCGGTTGATGTTGCGGATCGCGACCTGAGCGCGCACCGGCTGGGCGTCGGTCGCCGAGTCGGCGGCCAGGGCGTCGGCGGCGAGCTTGATGAGCTCGTTGTCGAGCGCCTTCTCCAGGCCGTGGTCCTGCTCGATGACCTGGTGCAGCGCGGCGCCCTCGGGCAGTTCGGGCACGTAGAAGAGCGGGGCCAGGTCCAGGCCCTGCGCCTTCCAGTGGTTGACCGCGCGGGTCACGTCGAGGGTCTCGGCGTGGCCGACGGCCTCCTCGATGGAGCGGAAGCCCAGCTCGGCGAGGATCTCGCGGACCTCTTCGGCGATGAACTTGAAGAAGTTCACGATGTACTCGGCCTTGCCGGTGAACCGGTCGCGCAGGACCGGGTTCTGGGTGGCGATGCCGACCGGGCAGGTGTCCAGGTGGCAGACGCGCATCATGACGCAGCCGGAGACGACGAGCGGCGCGGTCGCGAAACCGAACTCCTCGGCGCCGAGCAGCGCGGCGATGACGACGTCACGGCCGGTCTTGAGCTGGCCGTCGGTCTGGACGACGATCCGGTCGCGCAGACCGTTGAGCAGCAGGGTCTGCTGGGTCTCGGCGAGGCCGAGCTCCCAGGGACCGCCCGCGTGCTTCAGGGAGGTCAGCGGGGAGGCACCCGTACCGCCGTCGTGGCCGGAGATGAGCACGACGTCCGCGTGGGCCTTGGACACACCGGCGGCGACCGTGCCGACGCCGACCTCGGAGACCAGCTTCACGTGAATCCGCGCCTGCGGGTTCGCGTTCTTCAGGTCGTGGATCAGCTGGGCCAGGTCCTCGATGGAGTAGATGTCGTGGTGCGGCGGCGGGGAGATCAGGCCGACACCCGGGGTGGAGTGCCGGGTCTTGGCGACCCACGGGTAGACCTTGTGGCCGGGCAGCTGGCCGCCCTCGCCGGGCTTGGCGCCCTGGGCCATCTTGATCTGGATGTCGTCCGCGTTGACCAGGTACTCGGAGGTCACGCCGAAGCGGCCGGAGGCGACCTGCTTGATGGAGGACCGGCGGGCCGGGTCGTAGAGACGGTCCGGGTCCTCGCCGCCCTCACCGGTGTTGGACTTGCCGCCCAACTGGTTCATGGCGATGGCGAGAGTCTCGTGCGCCTCCTTGGAGATGGAGCCGTACGACATGGCGCCGGTGGAGAAGCGCTTGACGATCTCGGAGACGGGCTCGACCTCGTCGACGGGGATCGAGGGGCGGTCCGACTTGAACCCGAAGAGTCCACGGAGCGTCATCAGCCGCTCGGACTGCTCGTTCACGCGGTCCGTGTACTTCTTGAAGATGTCGTAGCGGTTCGCACGCGTCGAGTGCTGGAGGCGGAAGACCGTCTCCGGGTCGAACAGGTGCGGCTCGCCCTCACGGCGCCACTGGTACTCGCCGCCTATCTCCAGCGCGCGGTGCGCGGGAGCGATGCCGGAGGCGGGGTACGCCTTGGCGTGCCGGGCGGCGACCTCCTTGGCGATGACGTCGATGCCGACGCCGCCGATCTTGGAGGCGGTGCCGCTGAAGTACTTCTCCACGAAGCCCTCTTCGAGACCGACGGCCTCGAAGACCTGGGCGCCGCGGTAGGAGGCGACGGTGGAGATGCCCATCTTCGACATGACCTTGAGGACGCCCTTGCCGAGGGCGTAGATCAGGTTGCGGATGGCCTTCTCGGCCTCGATGTCGGAGAGGAAGGTGCCGGCGCGGACCAGGTCCTCGACGGACTCCATGGCGAGGTACGGGTTCACGGCCGCGGCGCCGAAGCCGATCAGCAGGGCGACGTGGTGGACCTCGCGGACGTCACCGGCCTCGACCAGCAGGCCCACCTGGGTGCGCTGCTTGGTGCGGATGAGGTGGTGGTGGACGGCCGCGGTGAGCAGCAGCGAGGGGATCGGCGCGTGCTCGGCGTCGGAGTGGCGGTCCGACAGGACGATCAGCCGGGCGCCGTTGTCGATGGCCGCGTCGGCTTCGGCGCAGATCTCCTCGATGCGGGCGGCGAGGGCGTCGCCGCCGCCGGAGACCCGGTACAGGCCGGACAGGGTCGCGGCCTTGAAGCCGGGCATGTCGCCGTCGGCGTTGATGTGGATGAGCTTGGCCAGCTCGTCGTTGTCGATCACCGGGAAGGGCAGGGTGACCGTACGGCAGGACGCGGCGCTCGGCTCCAGGAGGTTGCCCTGCGGGCCCAGCGAGGAGCGCAGGGAGGTGACCAGCTCTTCGCGGATCGCGTCCAGCGGCGGGTTGGTGACCTGCGCGAACAGCTGGGTGAAGTAGTCGAAGAGCAGCCGGGGGCGCGAGGAGAGCGCGGCGATCGGCGAGTCGGTGCCCATCGAACCGATCGGCTCGGCACCGGCCTTGGCCATCGGCGCGAGGATGACGCGCAGCTCCTCCTCGGTGTAGCCGAAGGTCTGCTGGCGGCGGGTGACCGAGGCGTGGGTGTGCACGATGTGCTCGCGCTCGGGCAGGTCGGAGAGCTCGATCTCCCCGGCCTCCAGCCACTCGGCGTAGGGCTGTTCGGCGGCGAGGGCGGCCTTGATCTCGTCGTCCTCGATGATGCGGTGCTCGACGGTGTCGACGAGGAACATGCGGCCCGGCTGGAGGCGGCCCTTGCGGACCACCTTGGCGGGGTCGATGTCGAGGACGCCGACCTCGGAGCCGAGGACGACGAGACCGTCGTCGGTGACCCAGTAGCGGCCGGGGCGGAGGCCGTTGCGGTCGAGGACAGCGCCGACCTGCTTGCCGTCGGTGAAGGTGACACAGGCCGGGCCGTCCCAGGGCTCCATCATCGTGGAGTGGAACTCGTAGAACGCGCGGCGGGCGGGCTCCATGGAGTCGTGGTTCTCCCACGCCTCCGGGATCATCATGAGCACGGAGTGCGGCAGCGAACGGCCGCCCAGGTGCAGGAGTTCGAGGACCTCGTCGAAGGACGCCGAGTCGGAGGCGTCCGGCGTACAGATCGGGAAGATCCGCTCCAGGTCCTTGCCCTCGCCTCCGAAGAGGTCGGAGACCAGCTGGGACTCGCGGGCGACCATCCAGTTGCGGTTGCCCTTGACGGTGTTGATCTCACCGTTGTGCGCGACGAACCGGTACGGGTGCGCGAGCGGCCACGACGGGAAGGTGTTCGTGGAGAACCGGGAGTGCACGAGCGCGATCGCGGAGGCGAAGCGGCGGTCGGACAGGTCCGGGAAGAAGGGCTCGAGCTGACCGGTGGTCAGCATGCCCTTGTAGACGATGGTCCGCGCCGACAGCGACGGGAAGTACACGTCGACCTCGCGCTCGGCGCGCTTGCGCAGCACGAAGGCCTTGCGGTCGAGGTCGATACCCTCCGAGGAACCGTCGGTCACGAAGACCTGGCGGAAGGCGGGCATCGTGGAGCGGGCCGTGGCACCCAGCAGCCCGGGGGCGACCGGGACCTCGCGCCAGCCGAGAACCGTCAGGCCCTCGTCCGCGGCGATCGTCTCGATCTTCGAGACGGCGTCCTCGGTGCCCTCCTCGGGCAGGAAGGCGATACCGACCGCGTACGCGCCGGCCGCGGGCAGCTCGAAGCCGGCGACCTCGCGGAAGAAGGCGTCCGGAACCTGGGACAGGATGCCCGCGCCGTCACCCGAGTCGGGCTCGGAGCCGGTGGCACCGCGGTGCTCCAGGTTGCGCAGAACCGTGAGCGCCTGCTCGACCAGCGCATGGCTCGCCTCGCCGGTGAGGGTGGCCACGAAACCGACGCCACAGGCGTCCTTCTCGTTGCGGGGGTCGTACATACCCTGCGCAGCAGGGCGAGCATCCATGAACGACCACTTCTGGCCATTCGTGGAGTGCTGGGACGGCTGGCGCGGCGTACGCATCGGCTCTCCCGTCGTCGTCAATTGGCATATTCAGCTTGCCGAGGGACGACGTTGGCCCTCTGCGTGAGTGCAAAATTTCGTGCAGGTTACATGATGGAGCGGATCTCGGGAACCGGATACTCCGTTCCAACATGCGGACGCCACGCGGTGCGAGGGGGGTACCGCACACGTGGCTTGAAGTATGTGGGGGCCGAGCCGGACTGATCGGTCAGATCCTTGTCCGTCGACCCAGGAGGCGGGGAAGGCGTCGTCGCCGACCCCGCGAGTGCGCCGCAAGCGTCATTGCCCACAGTGCTTACGGCTCATGCCCAGTGGTCATGCAGTCGAAACCAGCGAGTAACGGCTACTTATGCGGCCCAACGCATAAGTAGCAGCCGACCTATCCTACGGCCGTTCCGAACAAACTGCCCAGGGCGTACGTCACACCGGCCGCCGCACCTCCCAGCGCGAGCTGCCGCAGTCCGCTGTACCACCAGGTCCGCGCGGTCACCCTGGCCACGACGGCACCGCACGCGAACAGCCCGAACAGGGCGAGCAGCAGGGCGGGCCAGAGCGCGGTCGCGCCGAGCAGATACGGCAGTACGGGGAGCAGGGCGCCCAGCGCGAAGGAGCCGAAGCTGGAGACGGCGGCGACGAGCGGCGAGGGCAGGTCGCCGGGATCGATGCCCAGCTCCTCGCGGGCGTGGATCTCCAGGGCCTGCTCGGGGTCCTTGGACAGTTGCCGGGCGACCTCGCGCGCCAGCTCCGGCTCGACGCCCCGCCCCTCGTACAGGGCCGCGAGTTCGGCCTCCTCGTCCTGCGGGTGCCGGCGCAGCTCGCGCCGCTCGACGTCCAGCTCGGCCTCGACCAGCTCACGCTGGGAGGCGACGGAGGTGTACTCACCGGCGGCCATCGAGAAGGCACCGGCGGCGAGCCCCGCGAGTCCGGTCAGCACGATGGTGTGCTGACCGACGGCTCCACCGGCGACACCGGTCATCAGGGCGAGGTTGGAGACCAGCCCGTCCATGGCCCCGAAGACGGCGGGCCGGAGCCAGCCGCCGTTGACGTCCCGGTGCGTGTGGTTGTCGCGGTGCGCCTCGTGCAGTGGCGCCTCGATGTCGATGATGGCCATTCCGGTCCCCCAGGGAAGCTAAGCCAAAGCTAACTTTGGACAAGTTCTAATTCTCAACAACGCCCACAGTACGTCGGCGCATTCCCGTCCGCCAGCAAGGAAAGGCTGGGCTAACCTGCGGTTTTACCATCGAGCGCTCATTCGATAGCACGGCTGCACAGATGTCGACCGGGTGACGTTGCGGGCCAGGAGGCTCCGGTCAACCGCCGATGGTGGGACACATCCGCGAAAGGTGTCTCAGCAAAAGGTGTCTCTGTGGAAAGGCCCGCGTATGACATCGATCGCCTGCGTTCCCCCGGTTCCCGCGCCCCAGGGCGCCGCCGAACTCCGCGAGCGGGCCCGCGGCGCCCTGCTGGGCCTGGCGGTCGGGGACGCCCTCGGCGCCCCCGCCGAGAACCTGAAGCCGTCGCAGATCCGGGACCGCTGGGGCCGTATCGAGGGCTTCGTGGCCGAGACCCCGTCGGGCACGGACGACACGGAGTACACGATCTTCTCGGGGCTGCTGCTGGCCCGGCACGGTTCGGCCCTCACCCCCGCCCATGTGGAGGGGGCCTGGCACGAGTGGATCGCGGACCGCGACGAGGGCCCGTTCCGGGGCGCCGGTTTCAGTGAGCGGGGCACGCTGGAGAACCTCCGCCGGGGCCTCGCGGCCCCCATCTCGGCCCAGCACCGGCACGCCTGGAGCGACGGCCTGGCCATGCGCGCGGCACCCTTCGGCGTCTTCGCGGCGGGCCGCCCCGCGGAGGCGGCCCGGCTGGTGGCGATCGACGGCTCGGTGAGCCATGACGGCGAGGGCATCTACGGCGGCCAGGCGGTCGCCGCGGGAGTGGCGGCGGCGATGGCGGGCGCCCCGACGATCGCCGTCGTCGCCTCCGCGCTGGCGGTGATCCCGGACGACAGCTGGACGGCGAGGTCCCTGCGCAGGGCGGTGGCGGTGGCCCACCGGGGCGAGAAGGCGGTCCGCTCCGCGGTGGTGATCGGCGGCTACCCGTGGACCGACCTGGCCCCGGAGGCGGTGGCCCTCGCCTTCGGCGCGTACGCGGCGGCCGACGGCGACTTCCGCGAGGCGGTCCTGACGGCGGTGAACATGGGAAGGGACGCGGACACGACGGCGGCGGTGGCGGGAGCGCTGGCGGGCGCGACGAGGGGGGTGTCGGCGATCCCGGCCGCCTGGGCCACGGCGATCGGCCCGGCGAGAGGCAGCTGCCTCCCGTCGATGGCGGGCCGACACGTACTGGACGTGGCGGACCTGCTGGTACAGAGCACCGGGCCGGAGGCCACCTCATGACACCACCACTCCCCTGGGACGAACCGACGACACTGACGGCACCCACCAACACCCCCGCGGAAGCACCGCCGAACGAAGCCGCGGCCGCCGACGGCGAACTCGCCCCACAAGGGCCACCCGCACCCGAAGACGAAAGCGAAACGGGTGGTGCGGGTGGGAACACAAAAGCCGAAGCCGAGGCGGGCAGAACCGTCGGCCTCCTGCTGGGCCTGGCCGCAGGCGACGCAGCCGGCTGGCCCTCCGCCCGCCACCGAGCCGCCCGCATGCCCGACTGGACCCGCCGCCTGACCCGCGAACTGGACACCTTCGCCGAGCAGAACGCCACCACCACCCTCCCCGTCCCCATCGCCCTCAACCAACCCCCCGAGCCCCTCCGCCTCGGCCCCTCCGACGACGCCGAATGGGCGGCTCTCACCGCGGAAGCCCTCCTCAGAGCAGCCGACGGCACCGCCCTCGGCGACCTCCCCCGGGACCGCCGTACGAGAACCGCGATCGACCTCACCTGGAACGCCCTCGCCGACGAAGTGGCCGCCGCGACGGACAAGGCCCCGGAGATCGAGTCCGCCGAGATCCCCCTGCGCGCCCGCATCTCCGTACGCGCGGGACTCGGCAACCTCGCCACCGGCCTGCGCCCGCCCGCCACCGGCCACGACAACCCCCACTACTTCGACGACGCGGCCTGCGTCCGGGCCTGTGTCCTCGCCGTCGCCCACCCCGGCGCCCCCCGACTCGCCGCGGACCTGGCCGAGTTCGACGCCCGCTACACCCAGGACGGCGACGGAGTGCACGGCGCCCGGGCGATGGCTGCGGCCGTCTCCCTCGCCCTGACCGGCGCGACCGTGGAGACCTGCGTGTCGGCGGCCCTCGCCGAACTCCCCGCGCAGACGGAGATCGGCCGCAACGCCCGCCACGCCCTGCACCTCGCCCAGTCCGCCGACAGCGCCTTCGCCCTGATCCCCGCCCTGGAACACGACATCGTCGACCACGTCTACAGCTACGGCATCGCGGCCGCCGAGACCGTCCCCGTGGCCCTCGCCCTGGCCACCGCCGCGCAGGGCCGGATCGCCGAGGCGATCCCCGCGGCGGCCTGTCTGTCCCGGGTCGCGGACTCCGCCCCGGCCCTGGTCGGCGCCCTGACCGGCGCGCTGGGAGGCAGCGGATCGATCCCCGCCACCTGGCAGGCCGCCTGCCGCACCCTCTCCGGCTGCGCCCTCCCCCGCCTCACCGGCACGGACCTCGTGGAACTCGCCGGACTCCTGGAAGCCGCACAAGCACCCCTCCCAGGAGGATGATTCCGGGCATGACGCCCAAAAACCAAGAAAGCAGCCTTGAGGAACGGATCACCGGAGCCCTCGTGGGCGCGGCGGTGGGCGACGCCCTCGGCGGCCCCGTCGAGGGCTACTCCCCCGAGCAGATCCTCGAGCGCCACGCCGGCCGCGTCCACGGCGTCGTCGGTCCCTGGAACGGCGACGCCTGGCGCACCGCCCGCCCCATCGCGCCGTACCACAAGGGCGACGGCCACGTCACCGACGACACCTTGATGACCCACGCCCTGATCAGGGTCTACGACCGGGTCGGCGACCACCTGGACGCCTACGCGATCGCCGACCACCTCGTCCCCGACCTGATGACGACCCCGCGCTGGATCCCCGAACTGGAGGCGGAGGCCCTCCCCCTGCACCGCCTCTTCCTCGCGGAGAAGTGGCTGGTCACCCGCCTCCACTACGGCCATGCCGATCCCCGGGAGGCGGGCGTCGGCAACATCGTCAACTGCGGTGCGGCGATGTACATGGCCCCGGTCGGCCTGGTCAACGCGGCGGACCCGGCCGCCGCCTACGCCGAGGCCCTGGACATCGCGGGCGCCCACCAGTCGTCGTACGGCAGGGAGGCGGCGGGTGTGTTCGCGGCGGCCGTGGCGGCGGCGAGCACCCCGGGCGCCACCCCCGACTCGGTCGTCGCGGCCTGTCTGTCGCTCGCCAAGGACGGCACCCGCACCGCCGTCGAGAAGGTCTGCGAAGTGGCGTCCCGGCACACGGACTTCGAGTCGGCGCTACGGCCGCTGCGCGCGGCGGTGTCCCCCTACGACACCGTCGGCGACGACTACCGCGCCCCCTCGCTCGGTGCCCGCCGTCCCTCGCGCGTGCACGCGATCGAGGAACTGCCGGTCGCGCTGGCCATGTTGGTCGTGGCCGGCGGCGACTACCGGCACGCGGTCCTCGGCGCGGTGAACTACGGCAGGGACTGCGACTCGATCGCCACGATGGCGGGCGCGCTGGCGGGTGCCCTGGGCGACCCCGTCCCGGACGACTGGGCCAAGACCGTCGCGGAGGCGAGCCGCCTGGACCTCTGGGGGCCGGCGACGACCCTGACAGCCGTCACCCGGCAGATCTTCGAGCAGGACGTACGCCGTCGCCGGGCCCACGAGTCGGCCTTCACCGCGCTCGGAGGCCCGAGATGCTCCGACTGACCTGGGTCCAGCCGGAGGACCTGCTCGGCCACGAACTCCGCCAGGCGCGCCAGGACGGCCGGGAGCCGTCGGCGATCGCGGCGCGGTGGAAGGCGGCCGGTGGCGCGGAGGCGCCGATCCGGGCGGGTGCCTCGGCCGAACCCGCGAGCAGGTACCTGCGGCAGCTCGCGGAGGACCTCCTGGACGAACTGGCGGACCTGCCGAGCAGGTTGGCGGAGGACGAGCCCACCGACCTCGCGGGCATCAGGGCCCGCTGCCCGGCGTGGCCGTCGCCCGCCCCGGCCGCCCTCACCCGGTCCGCGCTGGAAGCCGCCTGGCTGGGGCGGGCCGTCGGCTGCCTCCTCGGCAAGCCGGTGGAGAAGCTTCCCCTGGACGCCATCCGACAACTCGCCAGAGCCACCGGCAACTGGCCCCTGAACTCGTACTTCACCGCGAAGGGCGTCCCCGCGGACCTCCTCGCCGCGCACCCCTGGAACCGCCGCTCGGCCGCCACCTCCCTCGCCGAGAACATCGACGGCATGCCCGAGGACGACGACCTCAACTACCCGTTGCTGAACCTGCTGTTGCTGCAACGCCACGGCCGGGGCTTCAGCACCGCGGACGTGGCGAGGCTCTGGCTCGACGAGCTCCCCGCGGGCCGCACCTTCACCGCGGAACGCCTGGCCTACCGCAACCTCCTGGAGGGCCTGGAACCCCCGCGGACCGCCCGCCACCGCAACCCCTTCCGCGAATGGATCGGCGCCCTGATCCGCGCCGACGTCCATGGCTGGACCAACCCCGGCGACCCGGCCGCGGCCGCCGCACAGGCCCACCGGGACGCCACCCTCACCCACACCGCGAACGGCGTCTACGCGGCGATGTTCACGGCGGCGGTGATCGCGCAGGCGGCGGCGACCCCGGACGTCCACGCCTGTCTGAGCACCGGACTCACCGTGATCCCCCCGGCCTCCCGCCTGGCCGGGGCGATCACCCACGCGATCGGGCTGGCCCGGCGGCACGACGACTTCGACACGGTCGTGGACGAACTCCACGCCACCCACGCCGGGACCCACCACTGGGTCCACGCGATCCCCAACACCGCCCTCGTCGCCGCCGCCCTCACCCACGCGCACGGCGACTTCACCGGCTCCGTGTCCCGGGCGGTGGGCGGCGGCTGGGACACCGACTCCAACGGCGCCACGACCGGCAGCATCGCCGCCCTGCTGACCGGCTCCCCCGAACGCCTCCCCGACCACTGGACCGCCCCCCTCAAGAACCGGCTGGCCACCTCCGTCGCCGACTTCAACGGGGTCGGCTTCGACACCCTGGCCCACCTCACCCACCGGGAGGCTGCTCGCCCATGACCGACATCGTCCACCGGGAGGCTGCTCGCCCATGAACCGCATCGCCCACCGGGAGGCTGCTCAGCCATGACCCACATCGCCGTCCTCGGCAGCACGAACATGGACCTGGTCGCCTACGTCGAGAAGGCACCCCGGCGCGGAGAGACCGTCACCGGCAGGGAGTTCCGGACGATCCCCGGCGGCAAGGGCGCCAACCAGGCGATCGCCGCGGCCCGCGCCGGTGCCACCGTCTCGATGATCGGCGCGGTCGGCAACGACGGCTTCGGCCCCCGGCTGCGCTCCACCCTGGAGCACTCCGGCGTCACCACCGACCACCTGCGCACCGTCGAGGGCCCCACCGGCACCGCGCACATCGTCGTGGACGACGAGGGCGGCAACGCGATCGTCGTCGTCCCCGGCGCCAACGGCACGGTCGACCACCTCGTCCCCGGCGACGAGGGCCTGATCGCCTCTGCCGACGCCCTGCTCCTGCAACTGGAGATCCCGCTGGAGGCGGTCCTGGCCGGCGCCGAGACCGCCCGCGCCCACGGCGTCCGGACGATCCTGACACCCGCCCCCGCCCGGCCACTGCCGCCCGAACTCCTCGACGCCACCGACCTGTTGGTCCCCAACGAGCACGAGGCCGCCACCCTGACCGGTGTCGCCGACCCGTTCGCCGCGGGCGCCGCCCTCCTCGACCGGGTCCCCCGGGTGGTGATCACCCTCGGCGCGGCGGGCAGCCTCTACCTGACCCGGGACGCCGAACCCCTCGCCGTCCCCGCGCCCCGGGTGACCGCGGTGGACTCCACGGGCGCCGGCGACACCTTCGTCGGCGCGCTCGCGGTCGCCCTCGGCGAGGAACGCCCGATCCGGGAGGCGATGGCCTGGGCCGCCGCGGCGGCCGCCCTCTCCGTCCAGCGGGAAGGCGCCTCGGCGTCGATGCCCTACCGCTCCGAGATCGAGGCCCGGTACACGTCATGACCGAGACCCCCCTCAAGGGCCTGCGCGTGCTCGACGCGGCCACCCTCTTCGCCGGTCCCCTCGCCGCCACCATGCTCGGCGACTTCGGCGCGGAGGTCGTCAAGATCGAGCATCCGACGAAGCCCGACCCCTCCCGTGGCCACGGCCCCTCGAAGGACGGCATCGGCCTGTGGTGGAAGCTGCTGGGCCGCAACAAGCGAAACATCACCCTCGACCTGTCGAAGCCGGGCGGTCGTGGCACCTTCCTCAAGCTGGCCGGGACGGCGGACGTCGTCATCGAGAACTTCCGTCCCGGCACCCTGGAGAAGTGGGACCTCGGCTGGCCGGAGCTGTCCGCCGTCAACCCCCGTCTGGTCCTCGCCCGTGTCACCGCGTTCGGCCAGTTCGGCCCCTACTCCCGCCGCCCCGGCTTCGGCACCCTCGCCGAGGCGATGAGCGGCTTCGCGGCGATCACCGGCGAACCGGACGCGCCCCCGGTCCTGCCGCCCTTCGGCCTCGCCGACTCGATCGCGGGTCTGGCCACGGCGTACGCGGTGATGACGGCCCTCGCGGCCCGCGACCGCACCGGCGAGGGCCAGGTCGTCGACATGGCGATCATCGAGCCGATCCTGGCGGCCCTCGGACCCCAGCCCACCTGGTACGACCAGCTGGGTCACGTCCAGGAGCGCACCGGCAACCGCTCCGCCAACAACGCCCCGCGCAACACCTACCGCACCGCCGACGGCACCTGGGTCGCCGTCTCCACCTCGGCCCAGTCGATCGCGGAACGGGTGATGCACCTGGTCGGCCGCCCGGAGCTGATCGACGAGCCGTGGTTCGCGACGGGCGCGCAGCGGGCGGAACACGCCGACGTCCTCGACGCGGCGGTCGGTTCCTGGATCGCCGCACGCACCCGCACCGATGTCCTCGCGGCCTTCGAGAAGGCGGAGGCGGCCATCGCCCCCGTCCAGGACATCCGGGACGTGATGGCCGACCCGCAGTACCAGGCCCTCGGCACCGTCACCACCGTCGACGACCCCGAGCTCGGCCCGCTGCGCATGCAGAACGTCCTCTTCCGGCTCTCCGCGACCCCCGGCGCGATCCGCTGGGCGGGCCGCCCGCACGGCGCGGACACCGACGAGGTCCTGACGGAACTGGGCCTGACCGAGGCCGAGTTGAGGGCCCTGCGCACGGAGGGCGCCCTGTGAGACCGCACCCCCTCACCTGGCTCTACGTCCCCGGCGACCGCCCCCACGTCGTGGACAAGGCGCTGGGCTGCGGCGCCGACGTCGTGGTGATCGACCTGGAGGACGCGGTCGCCCCCGACCGCAAGACGTACGCCCGTGAGGCGACGGCGGAACGCCTCACCGTCCCCCAGCCGATGCCGGTCCACGTCCGCGTGAACGCCGTCGACACCCCCCTGGCGGCAGCCGACCTGGCGGCGCTCGCGCCCCTGGCCGGCCTCTCGGCCCTCCGCCTGCCCAAGGTCACCTCCCCGGCCCAGCTCACCCGCGTCGCCGAGACGACGGCACCGGCCGGGAAGGGCGCACCGCCCCTGTACGCCCTGCTGGAATCGGCCCTGGGCGTCGAGCGCGCCTACGACATCGCGCTCGCCCACCCCGCCCTGCGGGGCATCGCGCTCGGCGAGGCGGATCTACGGGCCGATCTGGGCGTACGGCACGACGCGGGCCTGGACTGGTCCCGCTCCCGGGTGATCGTGGCGGCCAGAGCGGCGGCGCTGCCTCCCCCGCCCCAGTCGGTGCACCCCGACACCCGGGACCTGGAAGGCCTGAAGGCCTCCTGTGCGCACGGCCGCACCCTCGGCTTCCTGGGCCGGGCCGCCATCCACCCCCGCCAGCTCCCGGTCATCGAGCGCGCCTACCTCCCCACCGAGGAGGAGATCGAGCTGGCGCAGTCCATCCTCGCGGCGGCACAGACCGACCCGGGAGCGCAGACCCTCCCGAACGGCACGTTCATCGACACGGCGGTGACAGCCCAGGCCCACCGGACCCTCTCGCTGACCCACCGCTCCTGACACATCGCTCCTGACACACGACGAGGGCGCCCCGGAATCCCGGGGCGCCCTCGTCGTCGTACAGGCGACCGTCAGGTCTTCTTCGCCGACTCGGCCGCGTCCGCATCGGCGTCGGCCTCGGCCCCGTCAGCGTCTGCCTTGTCCCCGTCGGCGGCGGTCTTCTCGGAGTCGGCCGGGGCCTTCTCCTCGCCGTCGGCCTTCTCGCCCGCTTCGCCCTCACCGTCGGCGGCACCGGGCTCGACGACTGCCTCGCGGCCCGGGCGCTTCTTCGCCGACACCACGATGTAGGTCACCGCGAGCAGGAACACGATGATCGCGGTCCAGACGTTGAGCCGGACCCCGAGGATGTGGTGGGCGTCGTCGATGCGCATGTACTCTATCCAGCCGCGCCCCGCGCAGTACGCGGCGACGTACAGCGCGAACGCCCGTCCGTGGCCCAGCTTGAAGCGGCGGTCGGCCCAGATCACGAGCAGGGCGACGCCGATGCACCACAGCGACTCGTACAGGAACGTCGGGTGGTAGTAGCCCGGCACCCGGCCGTCCGTCGAGGACGTGATGTGCAGGGCCCACGGCAGGTCGGTCGGCTTGCCGTACAGCTCCTGGTTGAACCAGTTGCCCCAGCGGCCGATGGCCTGCGCGAGGGCGATGCCGGGCGCGACGGCGTCGGCGTACGCGGGCAGCGGGATGCCCCGGCGCCGGCAGCCGATCCACGCGCCGAGCGCGCCGAGCGCGATCGCGCCCCAGATGCCGAGGCCGCCCTCCCACACCTTGAAGGCGTCCACCCAGTCACGGCCCTCGCTGAAGTACAGCTCGTAGTCCGTGATCACGTGGTAGAGGCGGCCGCCGAGCAGTCCGAACGGCACGGCCCAGACAGCGATGTCGGCCACCGTGCCGACCCGCCCGCCACGGGCGACCCAGCGTTTGTTGCCGAGCCAGACGGCTACGAAGACGCCGATGATGATGCAGAACGCGTAGCCACGCAGCGGGATGGGACCGAGGTGGATCACCCCGCGCGACGGGCTGGGAATGTAGGCAAGTTCCATGGCAGGGTCGACGCTACCCTGCCGGGCCGGGCCCACGGCAGGCGGCCCGGCAACGGGTCCATAACAGGGAGCCTGAAATCCTTACCCCTTGGCGGCTTCCTGCACCTGCTGCTTGAGCTTCGCCGGGGTCATGGTCTGGTCCTGGTAGATGTTCTTGCCGTTCAGCAGAACCGTCGGCGTCCCGCTGAAGCCGCCGTTGCGGAAAGCCGCCGCGGACCTGTCGACCCAGCTGTCGTGGGTGCCCTTCTCGACACACGTACGGAACGCGGGGGTGTCCAGTCCGTCGACCTTCTTCGCCAGTTCGAGCAGTTTCGCGTTCTCGGCGTAGTCGTCGCTGGTCTCCTCGGGCTGGTTCTCGTAGAGCACGTCGTGGTACTCCGGGAACTTCCCGGCGTCCTGGGCGCAGGCCGCGGCATTGGCCGCGGTGCGGGAGCCGGTGCCGCCCATGTTGCCGTCGATGATGGTCGCCAGGTGGTACTCGACCTTGAGCTCGCCGGACCCGGTGAGTTCGTGGATCACCGGGCGGTACGCCGTCTCGAAGGCCTTGCAGGCCGGGCAGCGGAAGTCCTCGTAGACGACGAGCGTCGACTTGGCGCCCTCCTCGCCGACCGGGATGGCGAGGCTGTCCTGGCCGTTGGCCCCCGAGGGTGCCACCACCGGCCCCGAGGAGTCCTTGGTGTCCTTTCCGGAGTTCGCCGCGACCACGCCGATCACCGCGGCCAGCCCCAGGACGCACACCACGCTCGCGCCCACGATCAGCACCCGGCGCCGCTTCTCCGCGGACTTCTGCTTCGCGCGCTCCTCCGCCAGCCGCTCCCGGGCGGTGCGCTTTCCCTCACGGTTCTTCTCACTCACACCCGCAGAACGAACCGGGGAGGCGCACCGCGCCTCCCCGGCCCCAGGTCCACCCGTTCGAGTGACCGAACCTTCCGTCACGCCATGACGGGCGTGGTGTTCCTACGCCTGTCGGCGCACGCCCTTGGCCAGCTCGGCGGCGAGTTCACGGACGCCCTCGACTCCGGCCTTGTCGTCCGGCGCGTCCAGCATCCGCTTCACGAAGGCCGAACCGACGATCACACCGTCGGCGAAGCCGGCCACCTCGGCGGCCTGCCGCGCGTTGGAGACGCCGAGCCCGACGCAGACGGGCAGGTCGCTCCCGGTGGCCCGGGTGCGCTCGACGAGGTCCTGCGCCTGGGCGCCCACCGACTCGCGCGTCCCGGTGACGCCCATCAGCGAGGCGGCGTACACGAAGCCGCTGCCCGCCGCGGTGATCTCGGCGAGCCGCGCGTCCTTGCTGCTGGGCGCGACGACGAAGACGGTGGCGAGCCCGTGCTTCTGCGCGTGCTCCCTCCACAGCGCCGACTCCTGCACGGGCAGGTCGGGCAGGATGCACCCGGCGCCCCCCGCTTCCGCCAGCTCGGCGGTGAAGCGCTCGACGCCGTAGCGGTCGATGGGGTTCCAGTACGTCATCACGAGCACCGGCTTCCCGGTGGCCTCGTGGGCCTCCTTGACCGTGCGCATGACGTCCGCGATCTTGACGCCGCCGCGCAGGGCGATGTCGTCGGCGGTCTGGATGACGGGACCGTCGAGGACGGGGTCGCTGTGCGGCAGACCGACCTCGACGATGTCCGCGCCGCCGTCGAAGACGGCCTTGATCGCCTCGATGCCGCCGTCGACGGTCGGGAACCCGGCCGGGAGGTAGGCGATGAGCGCGGACCGGCCCTCGGCCCTGGCGGCGGCGAGGGTGTCGGACAGCAGTTGGATGTTCCCGCTCACTTGGCGTCCCCCTCGATCTCCGCGCCGGTGCCGGCCTCGTCCGCGGCGACGGCCGCGTCGGTGTCGTAGAGGCCGAAGTAGCGCGCGGCGGTGTCCATGTCCTTGTCGCCGCGGCCGGACAGGTTGACGACGATCAGCCCGTCCTTGCCGAGCTCCCTGCCGACCTCCAGGGCGCCGGCCAGCGCGTGGGCGCTCTCGATGGCCGGGATGATGCCCTCGGTTCGGGACAGCAGGCGCAGGGCCTGCATGGCCGCGTCGTCGGTGACCGCGCGGTACTCACCGCGGCCGGAGTCCTTGAGGTAGGAGTGCTCGGGGCCGATGCCCGGGTAGTCCAGACCGGCCGAGATGGAGTACGGCTCGGTGATCTGGCCCTCCTCGTCCTGGAGGACGTAGGAGCGGGAGCCGTGCAGGATGCCGGGCTCACCCGCGGTGAGGGTGGCCGCGTGCTCGCCGGTCTCCACGCCGTGCCCGGCGGGCTCGCAGCCGATGAGGCGTACGGCCGTGTCGGGGATGAAGGCGTGGAAGAGACCGATGGCGTTGGAGCCGCCGCCGACGCAGGCGACGGCCGCGTCGGGAAGCCGCCCCGCCCGCTCCAGGAGCTGGCGGCGGGCCTCGACGCCGATCACGCGGTGGAAGTCGCGGACCATCGCCGGGAAGGGGTGCGGGCCCGCCACGGTGCCGAAGAGGTAGTGCGTGCGGTCGACGTTGGCGACCCAGTCGCGGAACGCCTCGTTGATGGCGTCCTTGAGGGTGCGCGATCCCGACTTCACGGCGATGACCTCGGCGCCGAGCATGCGCATCCGGGCCACGTTGAGGGCCTGGCGCTGGGTGTCGATCTCGCCCATGTAGATCGTGCACTCGAGGCCGAACAGCGCGCAGGCGGTGGCCGTGGCGACGCCGTGCTGGCCGGCGCCGGTCTCGGCGATGACGCGGGTCTTGCCCATGCGCTTGGTGAGCAGGGCCTGGCCGAGGACGTTGTTGATCTTGTGGGAGCCGGTGTGGTTGAGGTCTTCCCGCTTGAGGAAGATCCGTGCGCCGCCCGCTTCCGCGGCGAACCGGGGGACCTCGGTTAGGGAGCTGGGGCGGCCGGTGTAGTTGACCAGCAGGTCGTCGAGCTCGCGGGCGAACTCGGGGTCGTGCTTGGCCTTGTCGTACTCGACGGCGACCTCGTCGACCGCGGCGACGAGGGCCTCCGGGATGAACTTGCCGCCGAAGGCGCCGAAGTAGCCTTCGGGGCTCGGGACTTGACCCTCCGGGTCGGGGATGAAGAACTCGCTGGGCATGACTGAACCTCACGGTGAGTTTGGGAAATACCTAATCGCCGTGGGGGCGGGGTGTGTTCGACGGCTGACGGCCGCCTGTGGCTTATCGCGCAGTTCCCCGCGCCCCTAAAGGGCGCGCTGCCATCGACGGCCGTTCACCTGCCCAGGTTCGTCGCCGATGACGTACCGCACCCTGCGGCCGTGCACCCTTCGCGCGGGTGCGCGGCAGCCCCGTGGACGGCAACCGCGCGCGAGGCGCGCGTGCCGGTCCGCGGTCGTCAGAGTGAGAGTCATCGGCAGCACCCTACCCGGTGATCAGCCGCGGCCGTGCCGCAATGCCGGGTGCTCGCCCGCCGCCACCAGGTCCGCGACTGCCGTCTTCGGGTCCTTGCCGGTGACCAGGGACTCGCCGACCAGGACCGCGTCGGCGCCGGCGTTGGCGTAGGCGATCAGGTCGTGGGGGCCGCGGACGCCGGACTCGGCGATCTTGACCAGGTTGGCGGGGATCTCGGGGGCGACGCGCTCGAAGGTGCCGCGGTCGACCTCGAGGGTCTTGAGGTTACGCGCGTTGACGCCGATGACCTTCGCTCCGGCGTCCACCGCCCGCTCGACCTCGTCCTCGTCGTGGACCTCGACGAGCGGGGTGAGACCGATGGACTCGGCGCGCTCGATCAGGGACTCCAGGGCGGGCTGCTCCAGGGCCGCGACGATGAGCAGCGCGAGGTCGGCGCCGTAGGCCCGGGCCTCCCAGAGCTGGTACGACGTGACGATGAAGTCCTTGCGCAGGACCGGGATGTCCACGCGCGCGCGGACGGCCTCCAGGTCGGCCAGCGAGCCGCCGAAGCGGCGCTGTTCGGTGAGGACGGAGATGACGGCCGCGCCGCCCGCCTCGTAGTCCGCGGCCAGCCCGGCAGGGTCGGCGATCGCGGCCAGCGCGCCCTTGGAGGGGCTGGAGCGCTTGACCTCGCAGATGACCTTGACGCCGTCGCCGCGGAGGGCGGCCACGCCGTCCTTGGCGGCGGGAGCCTTCGCAGCGCGCTCCTTGAGCTCGTCGAGGCTGACGCGCGCCTGCCGTTCCGCGAGGTCGGCACGGACTCCGTCGATGATCTCGTCGAGCACACTCACGCGAGCGGCCCCCTTCCAGACGGTTGACAGTTCCAGCGACCGATGAAAACAGGTGGTCACTGCGATGGTATCCGCAGGAGGGCTTAGGCCTCGCATCCGGTTGACGCCGGTCCCACTACCTGGACGTTCACCAGTTGATCAAGGATGAAGCCAGCCACCGAACGGCAGGTTCCGGACAACCGTGAAGACCAGCGCCAATGCCCCCACGGTCCACAGGTGTACGGGCCCGAGACCCAGCCGCAACGGCCGCCCGCGCACGGCGCGGACCACCCAGACGGTCCACAGCACGGCGAAGCCCAGATAGCCCACGACGGCCATCGCGTTGTCCTGGAGCGCGGCCAGGAAGTCGCCGTGGATGAACGCGTGCGCGCTGCGCAGTCCGCCGCAGCCGGGGCAGTACAGGCCGGTGATCCGGTAGAGCGGGCAGACCGGGTAGTGGCCGGGCTGGTTGGGGTCCACGGTCCCCACGTACGCGAAGGCCCCGGCGACGGCCGCGAGAATCCCGGCCGGGACCGCTACGCGTCCCAGCAGACCGTCGGGGGGCGTCGTTCGCTGCGTGTCGGCGTTCACGTCCCGCATTCTCCCCCGCCCTCCCGTCGAACGCGTGAGGGGCGGCCCCGGCGGTTTCGCCGGGCCGCCCCTTCACGAGGTTCGTGTCAGCTTTTGGCGTCCGCCGCCTCGGCCTTCGAGGTGACGAGCGGCTTGTGGGCATCCTTGGGCATGCCCATCCCCATGGCGCTCATGATCCAGCCGATGATGCCGCCGACGACCACGATCGCCATACCGGCCCAGAAACCCGCCGGCTCGGCCATCACCATGAAGACGCCCGCGACGCAGAAACCGATGAAGGCGATAGTGACACCGGTCCAGGCGGCCGGGGTGTGACCGTGGCTGCTGCCCGCCATTGCTTGCTCCTAGGTGCTGAGTACGTGACTGAGCCGAACGCTCGAAGCCCATTCTTCCGTACGCGAGGGAACGATGTCTTCGGGGGTCACCCTGACGCGCCCCTTCAGGGGCGCGGGGAACTGCGCGACGAGCCCCCACCGGCCCGCGGGCAACATCCGACCGCTAGGCCCCCGTAGGGTCTTCCCCACGATCAAGCGCCTTCCAGATGTCCTCGGGCCGATCCGGATCCACGACCACCGGCTTTCGACGGGCCCGAGGCGCCCCGTCCCGCTCATATCGCCCCGACATCGCAGGCCACAACCGCCCGTACCGAAGCGCGAGCAACCCGGCGAGAAGAATCAGCGCACCACCCACCACGGCGACATACGGCCAAGCGGTATGGCTCAGCGCAGCGACCGTCGCCGAGGTGTCCCCGGACGCCTTCGCCGCCTCCTCGTCCAGCGCGGACGAATCCCCGGCCCCGATCAGCGCCGCCGCCACGATGCCCGCCCCGGAGAGCGCGAGCACCCCGGCGACCAGCAGCCGCCCCGCCTTGCGTACGGCGAAGACGGCGACGAGCGCGGCGAGGCCCACTATGGCCAGCGCGGCCGGGACACCGGTCACGTCGCTGCCCTTGGCGGTCAGCGGAAACGCGCCGCCGGCCACGGTCGCGGTGCCCTCCGCCCATCGTTGACGGGTCGCGAGCAGCGCCACGGCCGCGCCCAGCGCACCGGACAGCAGTGCTACGGCGAGACTGAGGCGGCCGGCCCTGGCGGGTCCTGCGGCTTCGGAACGGGGGTGAGGTACGGCAGTCACGTACCCCACTATCACCCGAACCCCGGGCGAACGGTCACCCGGGGCTCCGTGAGAATCGCCCTACTTGCCCAAGCGGTTCGCGGTGTGCACCGCCCTGAGGACCGCCGCCGCCTTGTTGCGGCACTCGGTGTCCTCGGCGACGGGGTCGGAGTCGGCGACGATGCCGGCCCCGGCCTGGACGTAGGCGGTGCCGTCCCTGAGCAGCGCCGTGCGGATGGCGATGGCGGTGTCGGAGTCGCCAGCGAAGTCGAGGTAGCCGACGCAGCCGCCGTACAACCCGCGCCGGGACGGCTCGAGTTCGTCGATGATCTGCATCGCGCGGGGCTTCGGCGCCCCGGAGAGGGTGCCGGCCGGGAAGCAGGCGGTGAGGACGTCGAAGGCGGTGCGGCCCTCGGCGACCTTGCCGGTGACCGTCGAGACGATGTGCATGACGTGGGAGTACCGCTCGACGGACATGAAGTCGACGACCTCGACCGAGCCGGGTTCGCAGACCCGGCCCAGGTCGTTGCGCCCCAGGTCGACGAGCATGAGGTGCTCGGCGCGCTCCTTCGGGTCGGCGAGGAGTTCGTCGGCGAGGGCCTGGTCCTCCTGCGGGGTCGCCCCGCGCCACCGGGTGCCGGCGATGGGGTGGACCATGGCGTGCCCGTCCTCGACCTTGACGAGGGCCTCGGGGGACGAGCCCACGACGTCGAAGCCGTCGAAGCGGAACAGGTACATGTACGGGGAGGGGTTAGTGGCCCTGAGGACCCGGTAGACGTCCAGCGCGCTCGCCGTGCAGGGCGTCTCGAAGCGCTGCGAGGGGACGACCTGGAAGGCCTCGCCGGCCCGGATGCGCTCCTTGATGTCCTCGACGGCCTCCTGGAAGTCGGGGCCGCCCCAGAGCGCGGTGTACTCGGGCAGTTCGGAGGGCGGCAGGACCGCCGGGGGCTGGGCCACCGCGCGGGACAGGTCCGCCTCCATGGCGTCCAGGCGGGCGACCGCGTCCGCGTGGGCCTCGTCGACGCCGGTGTCGAGGTCGTTGTGGTTGATCGCGTTGGCGATCAGCAGGACCGAGCCCTCCCAGTGGTCCATGACGGCGAGGTCGCTGGTCAGGAGCATGGTGAGCTCGGGGAGCTTCAGGTCGTCGCGCTCGCCGGGGCCGATCTTCTCCAGGCGGCGGACGATGTCGTAGCCGAGGTAGCCGACCATGCCGCCGGTGAAGGGCGGCAGGCCCTCCTGGTGCGGGGTGTGCAGGGTCTCGATGGTGGCCCGGAGGGCGGCTAGCGGGTCGCCGTCGACGGGGACGCCGACCGGCGGGGTGCCGAGCCAGTGGGCCTGGCCGTCGCGGGCGGTGAGGGTGGCGGCGCTGCGGACGCCCACGAAGGAGTACCGGGACCACGAGCGGCCGTTCTCCGCGGACTCCAGCAGGAAGGTGCCGGGGCGCTCGGCGGCGAGCTTGCGGTAGAGCGCGACGGGGGTGTCGCCGTCGGCGAGGAGCTTGCGCGTGACCGGGATGACGCGCCGGTCGGTGGCGAGCTTGCGGAAGGTCTCGAGGTCCATGGCGGCTGACCTTACTGATCCGAGGGGGCGGCACCGGAATCGGCGCCGTCCTTGAGGAGTACGTCGGCGTCGAAGCAGGTGCGCGCACCGGTGTGGCAGGCGGCGCCGACCTGGTCCACCTTCACCAGCACGGTGTCGGCGTCGCAGTCCAGGGCGACGGACTTGACCCACTGGAAGTGGCCCGAGGTGTCGCCCTTGACCCAGTACTCCCGGCGGCTGCGCGACCAGTAGGTGCAGCGGCCGGTGGTCAGCGTGCGGTGCAGGGCCTCGTCGTCCATCCAGCCGAGCATGAGCACCTCACCGGTGTCGTACTGCTGGGCGATCGCGGGGACGAGCCCGTCGGCGCTGCGCTTGAGGCGCGCGGCGATCTCCGGGTCGAGGCTGCTGCTGGGCGGGGGCGTGCTGGTCATGAACGCCATTGTGCCGCGCGCCACTGACAGTGACTGTGGGGCGTCCACTGGGCGGACCCCGGGGGCGGTCGTAGGCTGACTGCATGTCGACTTTCGCCAAGCGTGAACGACTTCTCCTCGCCGACCTGTTGGAGGCCGAGGGTCCGGACGCCCCCACTCTCTGCGAGGGCTGGCTCACCCGGGATCTCGCGGCGCACGTGGTGGTGCGCGAGCGCCGCCCCGACGCGGCGGGCGGGCTGCTGATCAAGCAGCTCGCGCCCCGCCTGGACCGGGTGATGGCCGAGTTCTCGGAGAAGCCCTACGAGGAACTGATCCAGCTCATCCGCACCGGCCCACCGCGCTTCTCGCCGTTCCAGCTCAAGCAGGTCGAGGAACTGTCGAACACGGTCGAGTTCTACGTCCACACGGAGGACGTCCGCCGGGCCCGCGAGGACTGGGCGCCGCGCGAGCTCGACCCGGTCTTCCAGGACACCCTGTGGTCCCGTCTGGAGCGCACCGCCCGCCTGATGGGCCGCAGCGTCCCCACCGGCCTGGTGCTGCGCCGCCCGAACGGCCAGACGGCGGTCGCCCACCGGGGCACACCGGTGGTCACCGCGACGGGCGAGCCGTCCGAGCTGCTGCTGTTCCTGTACGGCCGGCAGAGCGCGGCCAAGGTGGACCTGGAGGGCGACAAGGAGGCGATCGCCAAGCTGCACGAGGCGAAGGAACTCGGGATCTGACGAACCGGGAGGTCAGAGGTCCGGCCTCCGGAGTCGGGACACCCCGGCCGCGGTGAACGGATCGGTCAGGTCGGGAGTTCGGCGCGGCGCAGGTTGCGGGCACACAGGGCGACGACGCCGCCGAGCCCGCACACCGCCGCGCTGGTCACGAAGACCGGGCCGGTGCCCCAGGCGCCGATCGCGGCGGCGGACAGCGGCATGCTGAGCGGTGCGAAGCCGAGGCTGACCAGTGAGGCCACGGCGGTGACCCGGCCCAGGTAGGCGGGGTCCGCCTGGGTCTGGAGCAGAGCACCGCACAGGGCGCCGCTGAGCCCGGCGAGCAGTCCGATCAGCAGGGCGACTCCGGCGGCCGCGACGACATCCGGGACGAAGGCCAGGGCGCCGATCGCGACCGCCCCGCCGACGCAGGCGTACGCGATCACGTGCCCGGCGTGCGGCACGCGCCCGCGCACGGCCAGCAGCAGCGAGGCGAAGCCGGCCCCGACCCCGAACCCGCCCAGCACCCAGCCCATCCCGGCGGCACCCCAGCCGCGCTCCTCGGCGAGGAGCGTCAGTCCGACGTTGAGCGGCCCGACGAAGCCGAGGTCACCGAGGGCGAGGGCCGGCATCAGCGGGGCGAGGACCCGATGCCGTCGGATGTACCGCAGCCCGACACGCAGGTCGTCCCAGGCGCTGCCCACCAGGGCCCTGGCGCCGGCTTTCTCAAGACGGGCACCAGCGACGACGAGGGCCACATCACCGTCGGCCCCGGCTCCCCAGCCGTCGCCCGGCACCTCCCGTATCCGCACCGACACCAGCAACGGCACCGATATCGCGATCAGCAGCCCCGCGAAGGCGAAGGCGGTCGCCGCTCCCCCGACCGCCACCGCGAGGCCGCCGAGCGGACCGCCCACGACGCTCGCGAAGCGGATGCCGAGCCCCCGCATGCCCTGCACGCGTGCGAGCTGTCCGCGGCTCGTCACGCGCGCGGGGAGTGCCCCCACGGCCGGCATGAACACGGCGTCGACGGTTCCGAACACCAGTGCCAGCAGGGCCAGCGCCCACAGGCCGGGGCTGGCGAGGAACAGCAGCGCCGCCACCGCGAGCACCGCCGCGCAGCGCACCGCGTCGCTGCCGATGACCACCCTGCGCGGCCCGAGCCGGTCGGCGATCACTCCGCCGCCCAGCATCAGCAGGGCCCGCGGCAGCGCGCTGACCGACATCACCACCCCGGCCTGCGCGGGTGTGCCGGACTGGACGGCCGCCCAGGACAGGGCGATGTAGTACACGCTGTCGCCGGTCATCGAGGCGGTGTAGGCGGCGAGCCAGCGCAGGACGTTGCCGTCGCGGTGGGCGGGGGTGTCGACGGCCTCGGCCGGGTCGGTCAGGGTGGCGGTCACTGAGGCGGGTCCCTTCAGACGCGGAACGGAAAGCCGTACACGTGCAGCGCGACGTTCTCGCGCCCCTCGGTGTCGCCCGCGGCCTCGGCGGCCCGGCCCTTCTCGTCGTACTTCCTGGCGAGGGCGAGCAACTCCTCGCGCAGCTCGTCCAGTTCGCCGGCCGTCAGCCGCAGCAGCGACTCGCTGTCCGGGGCGGCCGCGTTCCACTCGGCGCTCCAGGTGGGCCGTTCGTCGAGGTAGCGGCGGTACATGTCGGCGCGCTGCTCGTGGAAGAGCCGGGTGGCCGCCAGGTGCGCCGCCGCCCGCTCCGGCGCGTCCCGGAAGTCCCGGTCGCGGATGCTCACGCCCTCGGACGAGGGCTGCCACCAGCGCTCCCGGCCGTCCCCGCTCTGCGGCTCGGCCTCCTCGATCAGCCCGTGCTCGGCCAGCTTGCGCAGGTGGTAGCTGACCAGGGACACGGCCTCGTCGACCTGGTCGGCGAGGTGCGAGGCGGTGGCGACCCGGGCCACGCACAGGCCCCGGTACAGCTGCATCCGCAGGGGGTGGGCCAGTGCCTTGAGCGTGCCGAGGTCGGTGATCGGACGGTTCTGCTCGTGCGACATGAACTCACCGTAGATACGAAAGAAAAGTTGCACAATTGATTTTGCGCAACTTCTCTTTCGCACCTTGAGGGTTCAGCGAACCGGGTGCCCCGCCCCCCGCAGCGTCTCCTTCACCTCACCGATCCGCAGATCGCCGAAGTGGAACACCGAGGCCGCCAGGACCGCGTCCGCGCCCGCGCCGACGGCCGGGGGGAAGTGGTCCAGTGTGCCCGCGCCGCCGGAGGCGATCAGCGGGACGGTCACGTGTTTGCGGACGGCCTCGATCATCTCGATGTCGTAGCCGTCCTTGGTGCCGTCCGCGTCCATCGAGTTCAGCAGGATCTCACCGGCGCCCAGTTCGGCGGCCCGGTGCGCCCACTCGACCGCGTCGATGCCGGTACCGCGACGGCCGCCGTGGGTGGTGACCTCGAAGGAGCCCGACGCGGTGCGCCGCGCGTCCACCGACAACACCAGCACCTGCCGGCCGAACCGCTCGGCGATCTCGCGGATCAGGTCGGGGCGGGCGATGGCGGCGGTGTTCACGCCCACCTTGTCCGCACCCGCCCGGAGCAGCTTGTCCACGTCCTCGGCCGTGCGGACCCCGCCGCCGACCGTGAGCGGGATGAAGACCTGCTCGGCAGTGCGGCGCACCACGTCGTAGGTGGTCTCGCGGTTGCCCGAGGACGCGGTGATGTCCAGGAACGTCAGCTCGTCGGCGCCCTCGGCGTCGTAGACCTTGGCCATCTCGACGGGGTCGCCCGCGTCGCGCAGGTTCTGGAAGTTGACGCCCTTGACGACCCGGCCGTTGTCCACGTCCAGGCAGGGGATCACTCGTACGGCGAGGGTCATGCGGGGGCTCCTCGGAACGCATCCACCTCGACCTCGACGACCAGGCTGGGGTCCACGAAGCCGGAGACGATGATCATGGATGCGGCGGGCCGGACGGCGTCGAACAGCTCCTTGTGGGCGCGGCCGACCTCGTCGACGTCCCGCGCGTGCGTGATGTACAGGCGCGTGCGCACCACGTCGTCCCGGCCGAGCCCCAGCTCCTTCAGGGCCGCGAAGGCGACGTTGAAGGAGTTGACGGTCTGCTCGTACGGGTCGCCCGCGACGATCTCACCGTCCACCACGGACGTGCAGCCGGAGACCAGCACCAGGCCGTTGGGAAGTTCCACCGCGCGGGAGTACCCGAAGGTCTCCTCCCAGGGCGCACCGGTCGTGACGCGTCGCAGATCGCTCACTGAGCCACCGCCTCCAAGGCCTCTTCCAGGGTGAACGCCTTCGCGTACAGCGCCTTCCCGACGATCGAGCCCTCGACACCGAGGGGCACGAGCTCGGCGATGGCCCGCAGGTCGTCCAGCGAGGACACCCCGCCGGAGGCCACCACCGGGCGGTCGGTCGCCGCGCAGACGTTCTTCAGCAGTTCCAGGTTGGGGCCCTGGAGGGTGCCGTCCTTGGCGATGTCGGTGACGACGTAGCGGGCGCAGCCCTCCTTGTCGAGCCGCTCCAGTGCCTCGTAGAGGTCGCCGCCCTCACTGGTCCAGCCGCGGCCCTTGAGCGTCGTGCCGCGCACGTCCAGGCCGACCGCGATCTTGTCACCGTGCTCGGCGATGACCTTGGCGACCCACTCCGGGCTCTCCAGGGCGGCCGTACCGAGGTTCACGCGGGTGCAGCCGGTGGCGAGCGCGGCGGCCAGGGAGGCGTCGTCGCGGATGCCGCCGGACAGCTCCACCTTGATGTCCATCGCCTCGGTGACCTGCCGGACCAGCTCGCGGTTGTCGCCGGTGCCGAAGGCCGCGTCCAGGTCGACCAGGTGCAGCCACTCGGCGCCCGACCGCTGCCAGGACAGGGCGGCCTCCAGCGGGGAGCCGTACGAGGTCTCCGTGCCGGACTCGCCGTGCACGAGGCGGACGGCCTGACCGTCACGGACGTCCACGGCGGGCAGGAGTTCGAGCCGTGAGAGCTTCGAGGGCATCAGAGGGTTCCGATCCAGTTGTTCAGCAGCTGCGCACCGGCGTCGCCGGACTTCTCGGGGTGGAACTGCGTGGCCCACAGGGCGCCGTTCTCCACGGCGGCCACGAAGGGCTTGCCGTGCGTCGACCAGGTGACCTTCGGCGCGGTCATCGCCTTGTTGTGGGTCTCCAGCGACCAGTCGTGGACGGCGTAGGAGTGCACGAAGTAGAAGCGGGCGTCCGCGTCCAGGCCGGCGAACAGCCGGGAGTCGGCCGGCGCGTCGACGGTGTTCCAGCCCATGTGGGGCACCACGTCGGCCTGGAGCGGCTCGACCGAGCCGGGCCACTCGTCCAGGCCCTCGGACTCCACGCCGTGCTCGATGCCGCGGGCGAAGAGGATCTGCATGCCGACGCAGATGCCCATGACCGGGCGGCCGCCGGACAGCCGGCGGTCGATGATCCAGTCGCCGCGCGCCTCGTGCAGGCCCTTCATGCAGGCGGCGAAGGCACCGACACCAGGCACGAGCAGACCGTCGGCGTTCATGGCCTTGTCGTAGTCGCGCGTTATCTCGACCTCGGCACCCGCGCGCGCGAGGGCGCGTTCGGCGGACCGCACGTTGCCGAAGCCGTAGTCGAAGACGACGACCTTCTTCGAAGGAGAAGCGCTCAACTCCACACCTCCAGCCTCATGACACCGGCGACCAGACACATCCCGGCGGCGATGGAGAGCAGCACGATCAGGCTCTTGGGCATCTGCTGCTTGACGAAGGAGTAGATGCCGCCGGCCAGGAAGAGGCCGACGACGATCAGGAGGGTCGACAGGCCGTTCACAGCGCGCCCTTCGTGGAGGGGAGGATGCCGGCCGCGCGCGGGTCGCGCTCGGAGGCGTAGCGCAGGGCCCGCGCGAGCGCCTTGAACTGGCACTCCACGATGTGGTGGGCGTTGCGGCCGTACGGCACGTGCACGTGCAGCGCGATCTGGGCCTGGGCGACGAAGGACTCCAGGATGTGCCGGGTCATCGTGGTGTCGTACTCGCCGATCATCGGCGCCATGTTCTCGGGCTCGGTGTGCACGAGGTAGGGGCGGCCGGACAGGTCGACGGTGACCTGGGCGAGGGACTCGTCCAGCGGGACCGTGCAGTTGCCGAAGCGGTAGATGCCCACCTTGTCGCCGAGCGCCTGCTTGAAGGCGGCGCCGAGGGCGAGGGCGGTGTCCTCGATGGTGTGGTGCGAGTCGATGTGCAGGTCGCCCTCGGTCTTCACGGTGAGGTCGAACAGACCGTGCCGGCCGAGCTGGTCGAGCATGTGGTCGTAGAAGCCGACTCCTGTCGACACCTCGACCTTGCCGCTGCCGTCGAGATCGATCTCGACGAGCACCGAGGTCTCCTTGGTGACCCGTTCCACGCGTCCTACGCGGCTCATGTGCTCTGCTCCTTCTTCAACTCACGGACCGCGTCGAGGAACGCGTCGTTCTCTTCGGGGGTTCCGGCGGACACCCGCAGCCACCCCGGAATGCCGTTGTCCCGGACCAGGACTCCCCGGTCGAGGATCTTCTCCCAGGCCACGTGGGAATCCTCGAACCGCCCGAACTGCACGAAGTTCGCGTCCGACTCCACGACCTCGAAGCCGATCGCGCGCAGTTCGCTCACCAGCCGGTCCCGCTCGGCCTTCAGCTGCTCGACGTACTTCAGCAGCGTGTCGGTGTGCTCCAGGGCGGCCAGCGCGGTGGCCTGGGTGACGGCCGACAGGTGGTAGGGCAGCCGTACGAGCTGCACGGCGTCCACGACCGCCGGGTGCGCGGCGAGATAGCCGAGGCGCAGCCCGGCCGCGCCGAACGCCTTCGACATCGTCCGGGAGATGACGAGCTGGGGGCGCCTCTCGATGAGCGGCAGCAGCGAGTCGCCGTGGCTGAACTCGACGTAGGCCTCGTCGACCACGACCATGGTCGGCTTCGCCGCCTGCGCGGCCTCGTACAGCGCGAGGACCGTCTCGGGCGGGACGGCGTTCCCGGTGGGGTTGTTGGGGGTCGTGATGAACACGACGTCCGGCTTGTGCGCGGCGATCGCCCGCACGGCCGCCTCGACGTCGATCGTGAAGTCCTCGTTGCGGGGGCCCGAGATCCAGCCGGTGCCGGTGCCGCGCGAGATGAGCGCGTGCATCGAGTACGACGGCTCGAAGCCGATCGCCGTACGACCCGGTCCGCCGAAGGTCTGGAGCAGCTGCTGGAGGACCTCGTTGGAGCCGTTGGCGGCCCAGACGTTGGCCAGGCCCACCGCGTGGCCGGACGTGTCCGTCAGGTACTTGGCGAGCTGCGTCCGCAGCTCCACGGCGTCCCGGTCGGGGTAGCGGTTGAGATCGCGGGCCGCCTCGCGGACGCGCTCGGCGATGCGCTCGACCAGCGGCTCGGGCAGCGGGTAGGGGTTCTCGTTGGTGTTCAGCCGTACGGGGACGTCCAACTGGGGCGCGCCGTAGGGGGACTTGCCGCGCAGCTCGTCCCGTACGGGGAGATCGTCGATGCCGAAGTTCACTTGCTCGTCGGTACCTTCCAGTCGAACCGCGCCTTGATCGCCGCGCCGTGCGCGGGCAGGTCCTCCGCCTCCGCCAGCGTGACCACGTGATGCGCGACCTCGGCCAGCGCGTCCTTCGTGTAGTCGACGATGTGGATGCCGCGCAGGAAGGACTGGACGGACAGGCCGGAGGAGTGGCAGGCGCAACCGCCGGTCGGGAGCACGTGGTTGGACCCGGCCGCGTAGTCGCCGAGGGACACGGGAGCCCAGGGCCCGATGAAGATCGCACCGGCGTTGCGCACCCGGTCGGCGACCTGAGCGGCGTCGGCGGTCTGGATCTCCAGGTGCTCGGCGCCGTACGCGTTGACGACCCTGAGGCCCTCGTCGATGCCGTCGACCAGGACGATCGCGGACTGCCTGCCCCCCAGGGCGGGCACGATCCGGTCCTCGATGTGCCGGGTGGCCGCGACCTGCGGCTCCAGCTCCTTCTCGACCGCGTCCGCGAGTTCGACGGAGTCGGTGACCAGGACGGCGGCGGCCAGCGGGTCGTGCTCGGCCTGGCTGATCAGGTCCGACGCCACGTGCACCGGGTCGGCGGTGGAGTCCGCGAGGACCGCGATCTCGGTCGGGCCTGCCTCGGCGTCGATGCCGATCTTCCCGGTGAAGTAGCGCTTGGCGGCGGCGACCCAGATGTTTCCGGGCCCGGTGACCATGTCGGCCGGCGGGCAGGACTCGGTGCCGTACGCGAACATCGCGACGGCGGTGGCGCCACCGGCGGCGTACACCTCGTCGACGCCGAGCAGCGCGCAGGCCGCGAGGATCGTCGGGTGCGGGAGGCCGTCGAACTCGGCCTGCGCCGGGGAGGCGAGGGCGATGGACTCGACGCCGGCCTCCTGCGCGGGCACCACGTTCATGATCACGGAGGACGGGTAGACGGACCGCCCGCCGGGCGCGTACAGCCCGACCCGGTCGACCGGCACCCACTTCTCGGTGACGCTGCCGCCCGGGACGACCTGGGTCGTGTGCGTGCCGCGGCGCTGCTCGCGGTGGACGAGCCGGGCCCGGCGGATGGACTCCTCCAGGGCCGCGCGCACGGCGGGGTCGAGTTCTTCGAGCGCCTTTTCGAGCGCGGCGGCGGGCACCCGCACCCGGTCCAGCCGCACCCCGTCGAACTTCTCGGCGAAGTCGATCAGCGCCGCGTCGCCCCGATGATGCACGGCCTCGCAGATCGGACGCACCTTCTCCAGGGCGGCCGAGACGTCGAAGTCGGCTCGGGGCAGCAGGTCGCGCAGGGCGGGGCCCTCGGGGAGGGCGTCGCCGCGCAGATCGATTCGGGAGATCACGTTCCCAATTCTCTCAGACCCTCCTCAGCGGCCGTCCGCGCATTCCAATGGCTGATACGCAACCCGGAAGATCCCCTTCACGTCTAGTGTTCTGGGCGTCACTCAGCGGGCATGAACGGTTGTACGAATCCCACGAGCCGCAGGACACGAGCCGCAAGGAGCTGGAAGAACCGTGACCGAGGGGGCCGGCATCCGGGGCATCCGCGACGGAGACCTGCCGGACGACCTGACCGCCGCCGAGGCCGGCATGTGGCAGGCCTTCCGCAACGGCAGCGTGTACGACCTGAGCAGCGGCGACACCGTCGTCGACGACCCGCACGGCGGGCATCCCTGGGGGCCCGAGCGGACGGTACGCGCGCGGATCATCTGCTGGCTGCTGCTGGACGGGCCGCCCGCGCTCGCGGGCCGGGTGTCGTCCCTGAAGCTCACCGGCGTGCAGATCAGCGGCACCCTGGACCTCGCGGGCGGCACGATCGTGCCGTACCTGGAGATGAAGGGCTGCCGCTTCGAGCGGGAGATCCTGCTGCCGGAGGCCCGCTTCACCACCGCGCGGTTCGTGGACTGCTCGGTACCGCGGCTGGAGGCCGCCCGGGTGCACACCGAGGGCGATCTGCACCTGCCACGCTGCCGCTTCCACAACGGCGTCCGGCTGACCGACGCGCACATCGGCACCGACCTGCTGATGAACCAGGCGATCGTGTACCGCGACCGCAGCGGCCGTTCGATCGCCGCGGACGGCATGACCGTCGGCCAGGACCTCCAGGCCGAGCTGCTGGAGTCGCACGGCGAGCTGAGCCTGCGCAGCGCCACGATCGGCGTCTCGCTGAGCCTGCGCGGCGCCCGCCTGAACAACCCCTACACCCGGCTCGCGCTGAACGCCCCGCAGCTGACCGTCGAGCGCACCCTGTACCTGACCCCGGCGGGCGTCGGCGCGTCCATGCTGAGCGGGGCGACGCCCGCGCGCGGGACGCGGATCCAGCGCTTCGAGTGCCAGGGCGGTGTCCGGCTGGACGACGGGCGGTTCGGGGACGCCGTGGACCTGGAACGGGCCCGGTTCACCTTCACCGACGAGCAGGAGCTGTCGCTGCGCCGCATCCAGGCCCCGGAGCTGCGCTTCCTGGGCGAGAAGCCGCAGCGCGGCAAGGTGGTCCTGTCGGGGGCCCGGGTCGGCAACCTGGTGGACCGGGCGACCGCCTGGCCGGGGCCCGGCAACCTCCACATGGGCGGATTCGTCTACGAGAACCTCGTCCCGCACGGTCCCTTCCCGCTGGCCGAGCGCCTGGAGTGGGTGGCGGCCGCGACCGCCGAGTACAACCCGGAGCCGTACGAGAGGCTCGCCGCCGTGCTGCGGGCCGGCGGCGAGGACGAGGACGCGCGCGAGGTGCTGCTCGCCAAGCAGCGCCGGCGCCGGGAGACCCTGCCGCCCGCGGCGAAGTTCTGGGGCTATGTGCAGGACTGGACGGTGGCCTACGGCTACCGGCCGGGCCGGGCCGCCGTGTGGATGGCGGTGCTGTGGGCGGCGAGCTCGGTGGCGTTCGCACACGCGAGCCATCCGCCGCTCAAGGGAGGCGATCATCCGGCGTGGAACCCCGCCCTGTTCGCCCTGGACCTGCTGCTTCCGGTGATCGATCTGGGTCAGGTCGGCTTCTGGCAGCTGCGCGGCGGCTGGCAGTGGCTGGCGGCGGTGATGGTTCTCCTGGGCTGGATCCTGGCGACCACGGTGGCGGCGGGTGCGACCAGGCTTTTGCGGCGGAATTGAGGAGGTCCGTGGTGCGGAAGGTGAACAAAGGTCTCCTCTTTACCGCGCCTTGACCATTCGCCGTACAACTTTCCACGAGTTGCACGTGCGCACTGGCGGAACGCCGAGTCGCGGTCCTTCAATGGTCGACACCATGGCTCTGCTCCCCCCCTTCCGCGCGTCGCGGAGACCCCCGTACCTCACCGGCGGACTGCCCGCCGACGACGAGGTACTGCTCGACGCGCCCGACGACCGGCTCGGTCCCGCGCTGGTCGCCGCCGGACAGGGCTCCCACGGGCGGGCGGCCGCGCTGCTCGCCGCGACCCGCGAGGACGCCGCCTGGGAGCTGCGCGACCGGTACGTCCGGCGGCTGGCCGCCTTCGCCCGCTCGCGCTCCGAGTGGTACGACACCTGGCGCGCCGAGGCCCCGCAGGACCCGGACCGGCTGCTGCTGGGCGCCCAGCTCGCGGTGGACCGCGCCTGGGACTCTCCGGCCCGCGCGGAGCTGCTGCGCGAGGTGAGCCCGCTGATCACGGCCGCCGCGCGCGCTGAGGACCGCGACCCGGTGCCGTGGCGCCTCGCGCTGGACCACGCGCGCGGCTCGCAGGCCGGGCACACCTACTTCGGCGAGCTGTGGGAGGCGGCCCTGCGGCGCGCCCCGCTCCACTACGGCTGCCATGTGGCCGCCCTGCGCTATCTGGCGACCTCCTGGCGGGGCTCGCACCGGGAGTGCTTCGACTTCGCCGAGCGGGCCGCGCAGGACGCCCCGTCCCGCTCGCTCATCCAGGCGCTGCCCGCGCGGGCCACTCTGGCCTGTCTGACCGAGGGCGGCGGCACGGCGGTCGCGCGCGAGCGGCTCGACGCGGCGGCCGACCGGGCGATCGAGCTGTCCGACACGTTCGCGGTGGCCGACCCGTGGCCTGCCGAGATCCGCAACAAGCTGGTGTTCGTCCTGGTGCGCCTCGGCCGCTGGACGGACGCCCTGGAGCAGCTGCGCATGGTGGGCCCCTACGCCACCTCGTTCCCGTGGAGCCGGGAGTCGGAGGATCCCCTCGGCCGCTTCCTCGAGGTCCGCGAGGAGGTCCGGCGGCATGCCTTGATCCATCCACGGAGTGAGCACGGGGGACGTGTCCGCTCCGGAGGCCATTAGGCTTTGGCGCCGTGACCACCGTGCGGCTCCCGCTCTTCCCCCTGAACTCAGTGCTGTTCCCGGGGCTCGTGCTTCCTCTCAACGTCTTCGAGGAGCGCTATCGCGCCATGATGCGCGACCTGCTGAAGACGCCCGAGGAGGAGCCGCGCCGGTTCGCCGTCGTGGCGATCCGCGACGGCCACGAGGTGGCGCCCAGCGCACCCGGCATGCCGGACCAGACGTCGGTGCCGGAGCGCGGTCCGGCGGCCGGATTCGGCGACGACCCGCTCAAGGCGTTCCACTCCACCGGCTGTGTGGCGGACGCGGCGACGGTACGGGAGCGTCCCGACGGCACCTTCGAGGTGCTGGCGACGGGCACGACCCGCGTCCGGCTGGTGTCGGTCGACGCCTCGGGCCCGTATCTGACGGCCGAACTGGAGGAGCTGGAGGAGTCGGCGGGCGACGAGTCGGGGCCGCTGGCCGAAGGGGTCCTGCGGGCCTTCCGCCAGTACCAGAAGCGCCTGGCGGGCGCCCGGGAACGCTCCCTGTCGAGCGGCACGGACCTGCCGGACGAGCCCTCCGTGGTCTCCTACCTGGTGGCGGCGGCGATGATGCTGGACACCCCCACCAAGCAGCGCCTGCTCCAGGCCCCCGACACCGCCTCCCGCCTCCGCGACGAACTGAGACTGCTGCGCGCGGAGACGGCGATCATCCGTAACCTTCCGTCGTTGCCGGCGTCGGAACTGACGCGCGGCCCGACGAGTCTGAACTGAACCCGGGGAACCGTCAGATGCCGAAGAAGGCCAAGAAGCAACAGCAGTCCGGAGGCACCCCGGCGACGGTGGCCCTGACCGCCGCGGGCGTGCCCTTCACGGTCCACGCCTACGACCACGACCCCTCCCACCCGTCCTACGGCGAGGAGGCGGCCGAGGCGATGGGCGTCACCCCGGACCGCGTCTTCAAGACCCTGGTCGCGGACGTGGACGGCACGCTCACGGTGGCGGTGGTCCCGGTGGCGGGCTCCCTGGACCTGAAGGCCCTGGCGACGGCGGTGTCCGGCAAGCGGGCCGCGATGGCCGACCCGACCCTCGCCGAACGCACCACGGGCTACGTCAGGGGCGGTATCTCCCCGCTGGGCCAGCGCAAGAAGCTCCCCACGGTCCTGGACGCCTCGGCCTCCGCCCACCCCACGATCTGCGTCTCGGCCGGCCGCAGGGGCCTGGAGGTCGAACTCTCCCCCACCGACCTCGCCCGCCTCACCGACGCGACCCTCGCCCCGGTCGCCCGCGCGTGACCCCTCGACGGAGTCCCCTTCCTCGGTTATGAGAAGGGGTATGTCGAAAAGGACCCGCAAGCGCAAGTGGCGCACGAAGAAGGGCCGCTCGAACCACGGCAGGCGCCCGGCCTAGCGCGGGGCCGGCCGGTGCGAGAGTGCGCGAGGACGAGTGCTCGACGATCGCCGGCGTCGCGTCGGCCGTAACGGCCTCGCGGCGGTCGCGCCGGCGGTCCGCGTCCACCGGCCCGAGCACCGCCGCTCCCGCTTCGAGACCACTCGCGGCCTGCTCCAGAAGCCTTCAGCAACGCCCGGACACCGGACCTGGGCGACCCACGCCAGAGGGAGCTACTGCCGGCGACCGCGATCGAGGGCGGCACCGTCAAGGACCGGGATTCCGTCGCGGGATTCCACCGGCTGCTGTCCGCGCTCCAGTCCCGTGGAGTCGTCGACCAGGTCTTCGCGCCGGGTTCCTGTCCGGGCCGTGGGGTGTGCCCGTGCGAATGCCATCAGTGACGAAGCGCGGACCCCGTCGGGGACGGCCCCGGAGCGCTACTGCGCAGGCGGACCGAACCCGCCCTCGGCGACCGGCCGCCCGTACCCCGGCTCGGGATCGCGCGGCCCGAACAGGGCCGTGAGTCCCAGGTGCACCAGGAGCGCGGCCAGCGACCAGGCCAGCAGGGCCCCCTTCGCCCCCAGCTTCAGCGGCGCGGAGAACGTGACTCCCTTGCCCACGGACTTCGCGTGGGCCAGCACATCGGACGTGGGCCCGAGCCACAGGCCCACCCGCCACGCGAGCAGGGACCCCAGGAGCCCGCCGAGAGCCAGTCCGACGACCAGCGGCACCCCGCCGCGCCGCCGCCAGAGGAACACGGCCAGCGCGCTCACCAATCCGAACGCGAGCGCCAGCAGCGTGAACGTTCCGTCCACCCCGACCGCCTGCTCGCCCTCCGTGTCCTTGAGATAGACGACCCAGCCGCCCTGCTCGTCGACATCCCCGACGAGCGGCACATGCGGCGCCAGCCACCACCACAGCACCCCGAGCAGCACCCCGACGACCGCCACGCCGACCGTGATCACCGCGGCCTCCAGCAGCTCGGTCCGCATCCCGGGCCCGCCGTGCCCGTACCCGACGTCGGAGGGAGTCGCGTACCCGGCATCAGGAGCCTGCCACGCATCGTGCGAGGAGGGTTCGTGCGGCGGCGGAGGGGGAGTCAACGGTGCGGTCACCCTGACATCGTGCCAGGCCCGCCTGTGCGGCGCGTCACCGGACGGCCGCCCGGCGATAGGCCCAGGTGGCGACGGCCAGCGAGACCACGCCCACGCACCCGCACACGGCGAGGTCCCCGAGCACGAACGCCCAGTCGGGATGCGGCCCGAAGGTCCGCGCGAAGGCCTCGACGCCGTAGGTCGAGGGCAGCAGGTCCCGGGCGAACCGCACCACCTCGGGCATCCGGTCGGCGGGCAGCACCCCGAGCAGCAGCGCGGCGGACATGCCGAGCTGTCCCAGCAGCGTGGCCAGTTCCGGCCGGGGCGCCAGCAGCCCGAGCGCGGCGCCGAGCCCCGCGAGGGCGGCACCGGCCAGCGGGATCACCGCCACCAGCACCCACAGATGCGCCAGGGGCAGCCCGAACAGCACACACCCGAAGACGGCGGTCACCACGGTCCCGGGCACGGTGAAGGAGGCGTACGCGCCCGCGGCGCCCAGCACCACCGCGGCCGGCGGCACCGGCAGCGTGGCGTAGTGGTCGAGCCCGCCGCTCGCCCGCAGCTGCCCGAAGTACTGCGCGAGCAGGTTGAGCGCGACGAAGGCGACCACGAGCACCGAGGCGCCCGCGACCACGGACCGCGCCTCGCCGCCGTCGTCCACGACCCCCCGCATCAGGATCATGATCCCGATGGACTGGAAGGTCGCCACGAACAGCAGCGGGATACGCGCGACCCGTGCGCGGGACAGCTGCGCCCGGTACACGGCCACCAGCGACGGCCACAGCCGCGCGCGGGGCCCCAGCTCGGCCGCCGCGTCCCGGTCCGTCTCCTCGACGGCCAGGGCGCCGCCCGACAGAACCCCGGCGGGTACGACACTCACGTGGCTCTGCTCCTCTTCGCTCCGGCACTCGCCCTGTGACGTACGGATACGGCGGTCTGCGGACTCAACGTGCTCAAGCCTTCACCAGCCCCTGCTGCGCGGCCCCGCCCAGCGCGAGGTACACGTCCTCCAGGCTGGGCGTGGCGAGCGTGAAGTCGTCCAGCGCGGCGAACGCGGCCCCGCCGGTGACGGTGGCGACGACCGCGCGGGCCTCCTCGGGGGCGAGCCGCAGGGTCCAGCGGCGTCCGGCGGCCACGGCCCGGTCCTGGAGGGCGGCGACCTCGGGGACGTGCAGCGGGGCGGCCTCGCGCCACACCAGGTCCACGCGGACCTCCCCGGCGACCTGCTCCTTGAGGCCGGACGGCGTGTCGCAGGCGATGACCCGCCCTTGGTCGAGGACGGCGACCCGGTCCAGCACGGTCTCCGCCTCGATGACGTTGTGGGTGACGAGCAGCACGGTCGTGCCGTGTTCGGCCCGCCGCCGGTCCACGGCGGACCACACCGCGCGCCGCGCCACGGGGTCCATCGCGGTGGTCGGCTCGTCGAGGACGAGCAGCGGCCGCTCCCCCACGAGCGCGGCCGCGAAGCACGCGAGCCGCCGCTGCCCGCCGGAAAGCTTCTTGATCGGCCGCCCGGCGATGGGCGTGAGCCCCAGCTCGTCGAGTACGGCGTCCCGCTCGGCCCGCGCCTGCCGGGCCTCCAGGCCGCGCAGCCGGCCGGTGGTCTCGGCGGCGAGGGAGACGGTCAGTTCGTCGAGGGCGCTGGACTCCTGGCCGAGGTAGGCGAGGATCCGCGAGGCCCGGTCGGGGTGGCGCACGATGTCGTGGCCGAGGATCTCGACGCTGCCGCTGTCGGGACGCATCAGCCCGGTGAGCTGCCGTACGAGAGTGGTCTTGCCGGCGCCGTTCGGTCCGAGCAGCCCGAAGATCTCACCCCGCCGGATGTCGAGCCGCACGTCGTCGGTGGCCCGCACCTCGGGCGTGCCCGGGGCCCCGCGCCGGCCGCGGACCGCCGGATAGGTCTTGGTCAGCCCGCGCACCGCGCACACGACATCACCACGGTGTCGAAGTGCCGGTGCAGCGCGCGTACTCACAAGGGACGAGACTACGGGGTCGGGAGCGCTCCGCCGTTCCCGGGGCACCTCTCATACCGAAATACGCCGTAATACTCACTCACCGGCGGGCGCGTGTTCCGCGGCCGTCCGCACGTCGATCTCCCGCCAGAACCCGGCCCGGATCGCGTAGCGGTCGTGCTCGTCGATCTGGTCGTCCTTGTGCGCGAGCAGCCCGAACCGGGCCGCGTACCGCAGCAGCTCGCCGTCGATCCGGTGCGGCACCCGCGGGTACATCCCGGACAGCCGTTGCAGATGCGCCTGGTCCCCGAGCCGCTCCATCCACCGCCGTGCGAAGACCTGCCCCACCTCGAAGGGGTCCCCGCCGACCGTGGTGATGTCCTCCTCCCGGTCGGCCCAGCGCTGTTCGGCGGTGGTCAGCTGCGCGAGGGTCGGCATGGACGCGACCTCGGGCGGCTCGGCGGCGCCTCCGGGGCGGTCGACCCAGCCCTTGTCGGAGGACCAGCGCAGGGTCGCGCTCGCGGGGTGCTGGGCGGGCTGGGTGCCCGGTGACCGCAGCGCGGCGAGGTCCTTCGGCGTCGGCACCCCCTTGGGCGCCGGCACCCGCTCCTGCGTGCCGTTCTCCGAGGGGGCGCCCGCCGGGGCGTGCTCGGTCTCCTCGGCGGTCCGCTCGGGTGCCTGCGAGAGCGCGGACTCGGGCAGCGGCGCGGAGAGGATCGCGGCGATCTCGGGCCGCGGCACGGGCGGCGGCGCGCACACCCCACCGAGGTCCTTCGCGCGGACGGCCTTGGTGATCCACGTACGGTCGAGCACCCGCCGCTCGTCCGCCTCGGCGACCAGGTCCTCCGACTGGTTGTAGTCCCCGTCGGCGGCCTGCACGGCCCACAGGTGTACGGCGACCCCGTGCTCCTTGGCCGCCATCATGCCCGGCAGCAGGTCACCGTCGCCGGTGACGAGGACGACGTCGGAGCAGGCGCGGTTGCGGGCCAGTTCGGTGAGCTCGGCGTGCATGGCGGCGTCCACGCCCTTCTGGGCCCAGCGTCCGTCGCTGCGGGTCAGGGCGCCGAGCCGGACGGTGACCCGGGGCATCACGCGCAGCCTGCGGTGCTCGGGCTGCGGGACGCGGTCGGGGGCGCCGTCGAACCAGTAGATGCGCAGCAGGGGCCGTTCCGTGTCGGACTCGGCCCGGTCGCGCAGCCCTTGGACCAGGGCGGCGTGGTCGACGGTGATACGGGAACGGGAGGGCTCCCCGGCGAGGAGACTGGCGGCGGCCCCCAGCAGATACCCGGCGTCCACCAGGACGATGCAGCGGTCCACGCTTTCCACCCTCTTTCCGGGAGGTTTGCTTCGGGCTTGCTTCGAGTCTGCCCGACCGCACGGGGGTTAACGGCCCGAACTCGATCTTCGGCGTGGCGTTTCGGGGCATTGCCCGGCGACATCCCCTGTCACGCACGGTAATTATCCGAAATGCGCCTGTTGTCAGCATATGTGAATCTGGTCCCGGCCCTGGCCCCTAGATCCCCACAGGAGGCACCACCATGGCCAAGAACAAGAAGCAGAACCGTAAGCCGTCGCAGTCCGAGCGTGCCGGGCAGGAGCCCCAGCACTCCTCGATGGAGACACAGACCGAGCAGCACGGGCCGCAGGTGACTCCCGGCGACGTGGCCCGCAAGGGTCGGCAGAAAAGCTTCGGCCACAACTGACATGTGCATAAAGGGTTGTTGAGACCCAGGTGCCCGAAGGGCCCTTGAGGCCCGGGTACACAGAGGGGCGCACCCCGTAAGGAGTGCGCCCCTCTGCATATTCCGAGCTCGCTCAGCCCGCCAGGCAGGACGGTCCGAGCAGCACCTTCAGGTCGCCGAAGAGCGCCGGATCCGGCTTCACCCGGTGCCGGTCCAGCCGCAGGACCGTCGTCTTGCTCGGGCCCTGCAACTTGATGCGGACCTCGCTCTCGCCCTTGTGGTGGCTGAGGATCTCACCGAGCCTGCTGACCATCGGCGGGGTGACCTTCAGCGCGGGGATGGTGAGGATCACCGGCGCGTTGGTCCCCGCGTTGGACAGGTCCGGGACCTGGAGCTCCATGGCGACCAGGCGGGGCACGTCCTCGCGCTTGTCGAGGCGGCCCTTGACGAACACCACGGCGTCCTCGACGAGTTGGGTCGACACCAGCTGGTAGGTCGCCGGGAAGAACATGCACTCGATGGAACCGGCGAGGTCCTCGACGGTGGCGATCGCCCAGGCGTTGCCCTGCTTGGTCATCTTGCGCTGGAGGCCCGAGATGATGCCGCCGATCGTCACCACGGCGCCGTCGGCGTGCTCGCCGCCCGTCAGCTGGGCGATGCCCGCGTCGGCCTTGTCGGACAGCACGTGCTCCAGGCCGAAGAGCGGATGGTCGGAGACGTACAGACCGAGCATCTCCCGCTCCTGGGCGAGCAGATAGGTCTTGTCCCACTCGTCGTCGGTGAACTGCACGTCGAGTCCGAAGCCGGGCTCGTTGCTCTCCTCCTCACCCATCCCGCCGAAGAGGTCGAACTGGCCCTCGGCCTCCTTGCGCTTGACCGCGACCACGTTGTCGATCATCGGTTCGTACTGCGCGGTCAGGCCCTTGCGGGTGTGCCCGAGGGTGTCGAAGGCGCCCGCCTTGATCAGCGACTCGGTGGTGCGCTTGTTGCAGGCGACCGCCTCGACCTTGTCGAGGTAGTCGGGGAAGGAGGCGTACTTCCCCTTGGCCTTGCGGCTCTTGATGATCGACTCCACCACGTTGGAGCCGACGTTGCGCACCGCCTCCAGACCGAAGAGGATCACGTCGTCGCCCTGGGCCGCGAAGTTGTGCACCGACTCGTTGACGTTCGGCGGGAGCACCTTGATGCCCATGCGGCGGCACTCGTTGAGGTAGACGGCCGACTTGTCCTTGTCGTCCTTCACGGACGTCAGCAGGGCGGCCATGTACTCGGCCGGGTAGTTGGCCTTGAGGTAGGCGGTCCAGTACGACACCAGTCCGTACGCGGCGGAGTGCGCCTTGTTGAACGCGTAGCCGGCGAAGGGGACAAGCACGTCCCACAAAGCCTGGATGGCCTCGTCGCTGTAGCCGTTCTTCTGGGCGCCGGCCTGGAAGATGGTGAAGTTCTTGGCCAGTTCGTCGGGCTTCTTCTTGCCCATCACGCGGCGCAGGATGTCGGCCTCGCCGAGCGAGTACCCGGCGATGATCTGGGCGGCCTTCTGCACCTGCTCCTGGTAGACGATCAGGCCGTAGGTGACGTCCAGGACCTCGCGGAGCGGCTCCTCCAGCTCGGGGTGGATCGGGGTGATCTCCTGGAGCTTGTTCTTGCGCAGCGCGTAGTTGGTGTGCGAGTCCATGCCCATCGGGCCGGGACGGTAGAGCGCGGAGACGGCGGAGATGTCCTCGAAGTTGTCGGGCTTCATCAGGCGCAGCAGGGAGCGCATGGGGCCGCCGTCGAACTGGAAGACGCCGAGGGTCTCGCCTCGCTGAAGGAGTTCGAAGGTCTTGGGGTCGTCCAGCGGGAGGCTCAGCAGCTCCAGGTCGATGCCCTTGTTGGACTTCACCATCTTGACGGCGTCGTCCATGATCGTCAGGTTGCGCAGGCCGAGGAAGTCCATCTTCAGCAGGCCGAGCGACTCGCAGCTCGGGTAGTCCCACTGCGTGATGGTCACGCCGTCGGTGTGCCGGACCCAGACGGGCACGTGCTCGGTGATGGTCTCGCTGGACATGATCACGCCGGCGGCGTGCACGCCCATCTGCCGGACCAGGCCCTCGACGCCCTTGGCGGTGTCGATGACCTTCTTCACGTCCGGTTCGTTCTCGTACATCCCGCGGACCTCGCCCGCCTCCGAGTAGCGGGGGTGCGAGGGATCGGTGATGCCGTTGAGGTCGATGCCCTTGCCGAGGACGTCGGCGGGCATCGCCTTGGTGATGCGGTCGCCCATCGCGTACGGGTAACCCAGCACGCGCGCGGAGTCCTTGATCGCGTTCTTGGCCTTGATCTTGCCGTAGGTGCCGATCATGGCGACCTTGTCGGCGCCGTACTTCTCGGTCACGTACCGGATCACCTCGACGCGCCTGCGCTCGTCGAAGTCGATGTCGACATCGGGCATCGAGATGCGCTCGGGGTTCAGGAACCGCTCGAAGATCAGGCCGTGCGGGATCGGGTCGAGGTCGGTGATGCCCATGGCGTAGGCGACGATCGAGCCGGCCGCGGAGCCTCGGCCGGGGCCGACCGCGATGCCGTTGTTCTTGGCCCACATGATGAAGTCGGCGACCACGAGGAAGTAGCCGGGGAAGCCCATCGAGATGATGACGTCCATCTCGTAGTCGGCCTGCTTCTGGCGGTCCTCGGGGATGCCGCCGGGGAAGCGGCGCTCCATGCCCCGGCGGACCTCCTCCTTGAACCAGGTGACCTCGGTGTAGCCGTCGGGGATGTCGAACTTCGGCATGAGGTTCTTGGCCTCGAACATGCCGGTGGTGTCGACCATCTCGGCGATCAGGAGGGTGTTGGCGCAGCCCTCCTGCCAGGCGTCCGAGGAGTCGATGGCGTACATCTCCTCCGTGGACTTCAGGTAGTAGCCGGTGCCGTCGAACTTGAAGCGGTCCGGGTCGGAGAGGTTCTTGCCGGTCTGGATGCACAGCAGGGCGTCGTGGGCGGTCGCCTCGTGCGCGTACGTGTAGTGCGAGTCGTTGGTGACCAGCGGGGGGATGCCGAGCTTCTTGCCGATCTCCAGGAGGCCGTCGCGGACCCGGTGCTCGATCTCGATGCCGTGGTCCATCAGCTCCAGGAAGTAGCGGTCCTTGCCGAAGATGTCCTGGTAGTCGGCGGCGGCCTTCAGGGCCTCGTCGTACTGACCGAGCCGCAGCCGGGTCTGGAGCTCGCCGGAGGGGCAGCCGGTGGAGGCGACGATCCCCTCGGACCACTGGGAGATGGTCTCCTTGTCCATCCGGGGCCACTTCTGCAGCCAGCCTTCGGCGTAGGCGTCCGAGGAGAGCCGGAAGAGGTTGTGCAGGCCGGTGGAGTTCACGGCCCACATCGTCTTGTGGGTGTAACCACCCGAACCGGAGACGTCGTCCCGCTTCTGGTGCGGCTGGCCCCACTGGATCTTGCGCTTGTTCCGCCGGGACTCGGGGGCGACGTACGCCTCGATCCCGATGATCGGGGTGACCCCGGCCTTCTTCGCGGAGTGGAAGAAGTCGTAGGCCCCGTGCAGGTTGCCGTGGTCGGACATGGCGATGTGGGTCATGCCCATCTCGTTGCACGCGTTGAACATGTCCTTGAGCCGCGCGGCACCGTCCAGCAGGGAGTACTGGGTGTGGACGTGCAGGTGCGTGAACGGCGGCTTTGACACGGCGTGGCCTCCATGGAAAACACTCGGCGACGGGCGGGCGGACAGATCCGGGGACAGCGTCGAAGTCTATGCCTCGGCACTGACACTCAAGGGGTCGCCCCGCGTACCTTCACAACGAGGGTCGCGGGCACTTTCACCCGGGCCCGCCCGTTGGACAGGACGACAGAAACGCTGTCGTACACATGCACCAGGAGGCACCCCGCGATGTCGGTACCGCAGCTCAACGACGAGCACCGCGGCGAGGAGATCCTCGCCGTCTTCGACACCGCCTTCGGCGAGCTCCTGGCCGCCGACCCGGCCGCGTTCCGCGTCAAGTTCCGCAAGATGGCGGCCTCGGCGTTCGCGTTCTACCGGGGCACGGCGTGCCTCTTCTACCACGACCTCGACGAGGAGAAGCGGGGCGGCCCGTACCTGGACGAGCGCACCTCGCGCGTGTGGATCCACGGCGACCTGCATGCGGAGAACTTCGGCACGTACATGGACGCCAACGGCCGGCTGATCTTCAACGTCAACGACTTCGACGAGGCCTACGTCGGCCCCTTCACCTGGGACCTGAAGCGCTTCGCGGCCTCCGTCGCGCTGATCGGGTACGCGAAGGCGCTCGGCGACGACCAGATCAGCGAGCTGGTGCGGGTGTACGCGGCCGCGTACCGGGAGCGGATCCACGCCCTGGCCACCGGCGCCAAGAGCGACGAGGTGCCGCCGTTCACGCTGGACACCGCCGAGGGCCCGCTGCTGGGCGCGCTGCGCGAGGCCCGCGCGCTCACCCGTTTCGGGCTCCTGGAGTCGATGACCGAGATCCGTGACTTCGAGCGCCGGTTCGCCGGGGGCGGCGGCTCGATCGAGCTGGACGCGGCCACCCGCTACAAGGTGCTGGCCGCCTTCGACGGCTATCTGGAGACCCTGCCGGAGGCCTCCCTTGACCGCCCGGACTCCTACCGCGTCAAGGACGTCGTGGGCCGCCGGGGCATCGGCATCGGCTCGGCCGGGCTGCCGTCGTACAACATCCTCCTGGAGGGCCACACCGACGCCCTGGAGAACGACGTCGTCATCTACATCAAGCAGGCCCAGACCCCGGCCGTCTCACGGCACATCACCGACCCGGAGATCCGCGACTACTTCCAGCACGAGGGCCACCGCACGGTGATCTCCCAGCGCGCCCTCCAGCAGCACGCCGACCCGTGGCTGGGCTGGACCGAGCTGGGCGGCGCGGGCCAGCTGGTCGCCGAGATCTCGCCGTACGCCGTGGATCTGGACTGGAGCGACATCGACGACCCGGAGGAGATCGCGGCGGTCGTCGCCGACCTCGGCCGGGCGACCGCGACCATGCACGGGGCGGCCGACGACCAGTCCGGCGAGTCCCTGGTGCCCTTCTCCACCGAGCGGGCCATCGACGCGGCGATCGCGGCCGACGAGGAGGGCTTCGCGGAGCTCCTGGTCGACTTCGCGCACAGCTACGGCGCACGCGCGCGTGCCGACCACCAGACCTTCGTGGACCTGTTCCGCAACGGCCGCATCCCCGGCCTGTGACCAGGCTCGCACCGCTGTCGATAACGATAGGGCCGCGCACAGGGACTCTTTAGGGGTCCCTTACAGGCCCGCGTGACACACTCTCCACGCTATGGACATATCCGGGACCCAGCTACGAGCGCTCCGCGCGGCGCTGTTCACGGCACTCGTCGTGACGCTCAGCACCGCGTCGCACGTGCTGCTGTCCCGGGCTCCCCTGCCGCTGAACACGGTGGCGGCCGTCGCAGTCGCCGTGTTCGCGCTCGCCTACGCGCTGGCAGGGCGCGAGCGCGGCTTCGGGCGGATCGCCGCCGTACTGATCCCGCTGGAACTGGCCGCCGACACCGTCTTCACCACCGGCCAGCACGTCTGTTACGGCGCCGCGGGCGGCCCGGTCGCGGGCCCGCTGCGCACGGTCGGCTGGGACGTGTTCTGCGGCGACGGCACCAGCGTCGGCTCGCCGCTGGCCCGGATGACCGGGACCGACACCGACCGGCTCGGCGGCCTGCTCGCCCACGCCGATCCGCAGACCGCCTGGCTGCTGCTCGCCGCCCATGTCTCGGTGGGCCTCCTCGCGGCCGCCTGGCTGCGCCGCGGCGAGCGGGCCCTGGCCCAGCTGCTGCGGGCCGTGGCCGCCACCACCTTCCGGCCGCTGCTCCTCGCGGCGGCCGCGCTGACCGTGCGCCCGGCGCCGGAGCCGGGCCGCCCGGTGCGCCCCGGCCGCCGTACGGCCGTCGTGCTCGACGAGATCCTCGCGCACTCCCTGGGACGGCGTGGACCGCCGTGCTCGGTCGCCTCCGCCTGAGCACCACCAGTCCCCCTTCACGTACCCCCGCACACGATGTGCGCGCGTCCCCCTTTACGGAGAACACCACCATGAGCAAGCGGAACAGCCAGGCCGCGAAGACCGCCGCCCGCGAGCGGCTGCGCCAGGAGCGCGAGCGCCAGGCCAAGCGCGACAAGATGAAGCGTCAGCTCATCGTCATCGGCTCCATAGTCGGCGTCCTGGCGATAGCCGGCGGCATCAGCTACGCGGTCGTCCAGGGCAACAAGCCCAGTTACTGGGAAGAGGCCAAGAACGACAAGCTCGTCAAGCCGGCCAACTCCACGGGCACCGACGGCACCACGGTCGTGATGGGCAAGAGCACCGCCAAGAAGACCCTGGTCATGTACGAGGACCCGCGCTGCCCGATCTGCGCGCAGTTCGAGCAGACCGTCGGCCCGACGGTCAAGAAGGACTTCGACGAGGGCAAGTTCAAGATCCAGTTCGTCGGTGCCAGCTTCCTGGACGGCAACCTCGGCGGCGAGGGCTCCAAGAACGGCCTCAGCGCCCTCGGCGCGGCGCTGAACGTCAGCCCCGAGGCGTTCCTCGAGTACAAGGCCGCGATGTACTCGACGAAGTGGCACCCCGAGGAGAGCGGCCCGGACAAGTTCAAGGACGACTCCTACCTCATCAAGATCGCGCAGACCGTCCCGGAGCTGAAGGACAACAAGACCTTCCAGGACGCCGTGAAGAACGGCACCTACGACAAGTGGGCCCTGGACATGTCCGACAAGTTCAACAAGGACGGCGTGACCGGCACCCCGACCCTGAAGATGGACGGCAAGACCCTGACCGGTCCCGACGGCAAGAGCGCGCCGATGACGGTCGCCGACTTCAACACCGCGCTCGAGGCGGCCCTGAAGGGCTGACCGCGGCACTCTTCAGTCAAAAAGCGGGCGGACTTTCACGAGTTCGCCCGCTCTCGTTCATACCGATCAGTAACCTGATCGGCCGTGACTAGTAGACAGAGAACAGCCGACAGCAACTCCCTGTCCCCACGCCGCCGTACGGTCGTCAAGGCCGCGGCGGCGACCGCTGTCCTGGCCGCCCCGCTGGCCGCCGCATGGCCGGCCGGTGCCGCCGAGGCCCCCGCCTTCCTGCACGGCGTCGCGTCCGGCGACCCGCTCCCGGACGGCATCCTGCTGTGGACCCGGGTGACCCCGACCGAGGAGGCGACACCCGGCTCCGGGCTCGGTCCGGACGTCGAGGTCGCCTGGACGGTGGCGAAGGACAAGGCCTTCACGACCGTCGTCGCCAAGGGTTCCGTCACCGCGACCGCCGCCTCCGACCACACCGTCAAGGCGGACGTGCGCGGCCTCGCGCCCGCGACCGACTACTGGTTCCGCTTCTCGGCCGGCGGCACCGACTCCCCGGCGGCGCGCACCCGCACCGCGCCGGCGGCGGACGCCGCCGTCACCAACCTCCGCTTCGGCGTGGTCTCGTGCGCCAACTGGGAGGCCGGCTGGTTCTCGTCGTACCGCCATCTCGCGGCCCGCGGCGACCTGGACGCCTGGCTGCACCTGGGCGACTACATCTACGAGTACGGCACCGGCGAGTACGGCACCCGCGACACCGTCGTACGGCAGCACGCGCCGACCCACGAGATCCTCACCCTGGCCGACTACCGGATCCGGCACGGCAAGTACAAGACGGACCCGGACCTCCAGGCCCTGCACGCGGTCGCCCCGGTCGTGGCGATCTGGGACGACCACGAGTTCGCCAACGACGCCTGGTCGGGCGGCGCCGAGAACCACACCGAGGGCACGGAGGGCGCCTGGTCGGCCCGTCAGGCCGCCGCCAAGCAGGCCTACTTCGAGTGGATGCCGGTGCGCACGGCGACCGCCGGCACCACCTACCGCCGGCTGCGCTTCGGCAAGCTCGCCGACCTCTCCCTGCTCGACCTGCGGTCCTTCCGCTCCCAGCAGGCCGGCGTCGGCAGCGGCTCGGTCGACGACCCGAACCGTACGATCACCGGGCGCGCCCAACTCGACTGGCTCAAGGCCGGGTTGAAGTCCTCGGACACGACCTGGCGGCTGGTCGGCAACTCCGTGATGATCTCGCCGTTCGCGATCGGCTCGCTGACCGCCGACCTGCTGAGGCCGCTCGCGGAACTGCTCGGTCTGCCGAAGGAGGGCCTCGGCCTCAACCCCGACCAGTGGGACGGCTACACCGACGACCGCCGCGAGCTGCTGGCCCACCTGCGCTCCAACGCCATCCGCAACACCGTCTTCCTGACCGGTGACATCCACATGGCGTGGGCCAACGACGTGCCGGTGGACGCGGGCACCTACCCGCTGTCGGCCTCGGCCGCCACGGAGTTCGTCGTCACCTCGGTGACCTCGGACAACCTCGACGACATCCTGAAGGTCCCCGAGGGCACGGTCACCGCGCTCGCCGCGCCGGTCATCCAGCTCGCCAACCGGCACGTCCACTGGGTCGACACCGACCGCCATGGCTACGGCGTCCTGGACATCACCGCCGAGCGGGCGCAGATGGACTACTACGTGCTGTCCGACAAGACGAAGCAGAACGCGACCTCCACCTGGGCGCGTTCGTACCGCACGCGGACCGGCACGCAGAAGGTCGAGCGGACCTACACACCGGTCTAGAGCGTGTCGAGGAAGCCGAGGGCCACCCGCCAGGTGGCCTCGGCGGCCTCCTCGTCGTAGTCCGGCAGGTCGGGGTCGGTGTAGAGGTGACCGGCCCCGGCGTATCGGTAGACCTCGACGTCGGCGCCGGTGCGGCCCATCTGGAGGTACCAGGCGCTCAGCCAGTCGTCGGTCTCGAAGGGGTCCGGCTCGGCCACGTGCAGCTGGACCGGCAGTCCGTCCGCGGTCGCGTTCGCCGCGATGTCCGAGGTGCCGTGCAGGAGCAGCAGGCCGCGGGCCCGCTCGTCGCCGAGGGCGAGGGTCTGGGCGACCGAGGCGCCGAGCGAGAACCCGGCGTAGACGAGGCCGCGCTCGGAGTAGGGCGCGGCCGCCAGGACGGCCCGCTTGAGCAGTTCGTCCTTGCCGATCTCCTCGTTGAAGGCCATGCCCTCCTCGACCGTGTCGAACGTGCGCCCCTCGAAGAGGTCCGGCGTCCACACCTCGTGCCCCGCCTCCCGCAGCCGGTCGGCGGCCTGGCGGACGGCGGGCCTGAGGCCGTAGGTCGAGTGAAAGAGCATGATGTTCATGAGGCCATGGTGCCAGCCGGGACCGACAGTGCCGTTTCTCACGGGCGGCGAGCGGGTCCGGGTCCCTACCCACTTCGCGGCAGAAGTCACATGTTCATGCCCCCGCAGGGCCGGTTAGGTTCGGGGCATGGAGAACGTACTCCGCCCACTGATCGTGGTCGGCGGCTCCGTGCTGCTCACCCTGCTGATCGGCTGGGCCACCGACCGACTGCTGCGCAAGGCCGACGACCGGCACAGCGAGACCCCGTTGTGGGGTCTGCTGCGCCGTGGCCGCATCCCCTACATGCTCGTGCTCTGCGCGGCCATGCTGAGAGGGTCGTACGACCAGGTGCGGCCGCTGCGACAACACAACGCCGGCATCGGGCAGACGCTGACCCTGATCCTCATCGGGGCGACCGCCTGGCTGGTGATCCGGATCGCCGCCGCCGTCGTGGAGACGACGTACACCCGTTACGCGCGTGCCCACCACGACGCCGCCCGGGTCCGCCGGGTGCGCACCCAGGTCACCCTGATCATGCGGGTGGTCGCCGCGACGGTGGGCGTGGTGGCGGTGGCCGCGATGCTGCTGACGTTCCCCGCGATGCGCGCGGCCGGCGCCTCACTGCTGGCCTCGGCCGGAATCCTCGGCATCGTCGCCGGTGTGGCGGCCCAGTCCACGCTCAGCAACATGTTCGCCGGGCTCCAGATCGCCTTCGGCGACATGGTGCGCATAGGCGACACCGTGGTGGTGGACGGCGAGTGGGGCACCGTCGAGGAGATCACGCTGACCTTCCTGACGGTCCGCACCTGGGACGAGCGCCGGATCACCATGCCGGTGTCGTACTTCACGTCGAAGCCGTTCGAGAACTGGTCCCGGGGCACCCCGCAGATGACCGGCATCGTCTACTGGCACGTCGACCACACCGCCCCGGTGGAGCTGATGCGCGAGCGGCTGCGGGACATCCTGCGCGAGTGCCCGGCCTGGGACGGCCGCGACTACGGCCTGGCCGTCACCGACACCACCCCGAACACCATGCAGGTGCGCGCCCTGGTGACCGCCAAGGACGCCGACGACATCTGGACGGTCCGGGTCACGGTCCGCGAACAGATGATCCGCTGGCTGACCGACCACCACCCGTACGCGCTGCCGAGGGTCAACACGGCGGACGCGACGCTGGCCCCGGGGTTCCGACGACTCAACGGCAACGAGAGGGACGGCGAGTCGTCCCGCCGCGCCCACGAGCCTCCGCGAACCGGGCGAGGCTGACGGTTCCTCATGGCGCCGGGTGCGGGGATCTACCTAGGGGCGCGGGGAACTGCGCGACCAGCCACGACGAGCCCGAACCCGCCCACCGACCGATCAGTGCCCCCTCTCGGCCCCACCATTGACCTGCACAACCTGAGAAGTCACATGCCCCGCCCCAACTGACGCCAGCCAATGCAGCGTGGCCGCGATGTCCCCCGGCGTCCCGGCCCGCCCGGTAACCGTGTCACCGACAAGCCGCTCCCGCCGAGCGGGATCAATGGCCGCCCCGAAGAACTCCGTGTCCTCGACATACCCCGGCGCCACCACGTTCGCCGTGATCCCCCGAGGCCCCAACTCCCGCGCCAGATCATGCGCGTACGGGTGCAGCCCCGCCTTCGCCGCCCCGTACGCCCCACTCCCGGACCCCCGGTACGCGGCGATGGAGCTGACGAACAGCACCCGCCCTCCCGGCGAGGCGAGCCGCTCCTTCAGCCCCTCCGTGAGCAGCGCCGCGGTCAGCAGATTGAGCCGGAAGTTCACGGTCCAGTTGTGCGCGACGGCATCAAGCGCGTCGCCGCCCTCCACGGCCGGTTCGAGCTGCCCGGTCCCCCCGGCACTGTGGATCAGCACGTCCACGGTCCCGAGTTCCCGCTCCACGAACCCGACGACCCCGCGCACCGCGTCGACGTCGGCGAGATCGGCGGCGTACGTCGACGCCCCCGGCACGCCCGCCTTCTCCAGCACCTCGGCGCGCCGCCCGAGCAGCAGCACGCGGTCCCCCTCCGCGGCGAACACCTGCGCCGCCGCGCGTCCGATCCCCGTTCCGCCACCACTGATCACCACATTGCGAGCCATACGTCGACCCTACGAACCCACCGCCGGTCGGCTCACCCCGATTTACCTGATCTTCGCATCGCGGTCACCGCAGACTGCGCACGTCCAGATGCCGCAACACCCGGTCCACGACCTCGGGATCGGCCCCCGGCTCGCTCCGCGCCGCCAGCACCTCGTGCCGCGCCGCGCTCAGCATCTCGCCCTGGATCCGCCGCATCCGCTTGAGCCGCCGCCGGGCCTCGCGCCGCTCCTCGTCCCCCATCTCCGGGTAGATCCGCACACCGATCTCGAACGCCCGCCGCTGCATCTGCTCCGACAGCTCCTCCGGCAGCTCCTCGGCGCTCTCGATCTCCTTGAGCCGCTGCTTGGCGGCCTTCGCCGCCCGTACCGCCAGTGACTTCTCGAACTCCTTCTCCCGCTCGGAGTCGGCCGTCACCCCCAGCCGCTTCACCAGCCATGGCAGGGTCAGCCCCTGGAGCACCAGGGTCGCCATGATCACCCCGAACGCGATGAAGATGATCTCGTCCCGGTCGGGAAACCCGGCCCCGGACTCGGTCTCCAGCGGGATGGCCAGGGCCAGCGCGACGGATGCCACACCCCGCATCCCGGACCACCACATGATGACGGTCTCCCGCCAACCGACCGGGATCTCCTCGTCGTAGTCCCGCTTGGCGTGCATGCGTTTGGTGAGCCAGGTGGCCGGCAGCAGCCACGCGAGCCGTACGAACACGACCACGGCCACGATCACCCCGGCCCAGCCGAGCATCTCGCCCCAGCGTCCGGAGGCGGTCCTGATCGCGTTGTGCAGCTCCAGCCCGATGAGCCCGAAGGCCACCCCGGTGACGAGCGTGTCGACGATGTCCCAGAAGGTGTGGCCGGCGAGCCGGGTCATCACGTCGTCCGCGTCGGTGCCGTACTCGGCGAGGAACAACGCGGTGGTCAGCACGGCGAGCACACCGGAGCCGTGCAGCTCCTCGGCGAGGACGTAGGAGGCGTACGGCACGAGGACCGTGAGCCCGATCTGGAGGGTCGCGTCGCCCAGCAGGTCCATCAGCTTGTTCGCGCCCCAGCCGAGCACGAGCCCCACGGCGACGGCCACCACGGCGGAGAGCACCAGCTCGAGGGCGGCCTCGCCCGGGGTGAAGGAGCCGCTCACCGCGGCGGCGACGGCCACGTGGTACAGCACGATCGCCGTCACGTCGTTGAAGAGGCCCTCGCCCTCCAGGATGGACACCAGCCTGCGGGGCAGCCCGAGTTGGCCCGCTACGGCGGTCGCGGCGACCGGGTCGGGCGGTGCGACGAGCGCGCCGAGCGCGACGGCGGCGGCGATCGGCAGCCCCGGCACGATGGTGTGGGCGACCGCCGCCACACACAGGGTCGTGACGAAGACGAGGGCGACGGCGAGCAGGAAGATCGGCCGTTTGTTCGCCGCGAACTGGCGCCAGGAGGTGCGCCGGACGGCGGCGTAGAGCAGCGGCGGCAACAGGATGGGCAGGATCAGCTCGGGCGGGATGTCGACATTCGGCACGAAGTCGAGCACCGCGAGGACGATCCCGAGCAGGGTCATCAGCACGGGCGCCGGCAACCCGAACCGGTCCCCCACCGGGACGCTGATCAGAGCCCCCAGCAACAACACGAACAACAGGGCCAACTGATCCACGGTCAGAACTCCGGGCACCTCGACAAACCAACGGTCCCTTAAGTCTGCCCGCTCAACCCCATGACCTCCCCGACCGCCGCCAGTCGTCTACCGACCGACCGCTCTTCGCCTGCGCACCGGCCTCCCCTTCCGGCCGTCGCCGCATCCCGGCGGTGCCGAACCGACCGAACCCCCGCCCCAGGCACCGACCGAGTCCGATCCAGAACCCGCCGGACCCGATCCAGCAACCCGCCGAACCGTCAGAGCACCCGCCGCATGGCCCGATGCGCGATCCCCGCATCCGGAAACTCCGGCCCGTACGCCACGTACCCCAGCCGCTCGTAGAACCCCAGCGCATGAGTCTGCGCATGCAGATCCACCGCGGCCAGCCCACGCCCCCGCGCCGCGTCCTCGATGGCCCGCACCAGCGCCGCCCCCACCCCGAGCCCCCGCGCCGCCTGCGTCACCGCGAGCCGCCCGAGCGACCCCACCGACTCATCGCCGCCGGTCTTCCCGGCCGCCGCCTCGCCGAACAGCAGCCGCCCGGTCCCGAGCGGCACCCCGTCCTCCCGCACGGCCAGCACATGCAGTGCTACGGCGTCGTAGGCGTCGTACTCGATGTCCTCGGGCACGCCCTGCTCACCGACGAAGACCTCCTTGCGCACCGCGAAGCAGGCCTCCTGGTCGGCGGGGTCCTCGGCGACCCGCACCACGTACGCGCGCGTGCTCACCCGTAGGTCTCCTCGCGCACCAGGTCCAGAGCGTGCTGGAGGTCCTCGGGATAGTCGCTCGCGAACTCCACCCACTCCCCGTCCCCGGGGTGCTCGAAGCCCAGCCGTACGGCGTGCAGCCACTGCCGGGTCAGCCGCAGCCGCTTGGCGAGGGTCGGGTCGGCGCCGTACGTCAGGTCGCCGACACAGGGATGCCGGTGGGCCGCCATGTGGACGCGGATCTGGTGGGTGCGCCCGGTCTCCAGCTTCACGTCGAGCAGCGAGGCCGCGCGGAACGCCTCGATGAGGTCGTAGTGCGTCACGGACGGCTTGCCCTCCGCGGTGACCGCCCACTTGTAGTCGTGGTTGGGGTGCCGGCCGATCGGCGCGTCGATGGTGCCGCTGGTCGGGTCGGGGTGGCCCTGGACTAGCGTGTGGTACCGCTTGTCGACCGTGCGCTCCTTGAACTGGCGCTTGAGCGAGGTGTACGCCCGCTCGGACTTGGCCACGACCATCAGCCCCGAGGTGCCCACGTCGAGCCGGTGCACGATGCCCTGGCGCTCGGCGGCCCCGGAGGTCGAGATGCGGTACCCGGCGGCGGCGAGCCCGCCGATCACAGTGGTGCCGGTCCAGCCCGGCGAGGGGTGCGCGGCCACGCCGACCGGCTTGACGATCACGACCACGTCGTCGTCGTCATGGACGATCTCCATGCCCTCGACGGGCTCGGCGACGATCTGCACCGGCGCGGGCGCCTGCGGCATCTCCACCTCGAGCCAGGCCCCGCCGTGCACCCGCTCGGACTTCCCGACCACCGACCCGTCGACCGTGACCTTCCCCGAGGCGGCGAGCTCGGCCGCCTTGGTCCGGGAGAAGCCGAACATGCGGGAGATGGCGGCGTCGACGCGCTCGCCCTCCAGTCCGTCGGGCACGGGCAGGGTACGGATCTCGGGAATGGTGCTCACCCGTCGAGTATGCCGGACGGGTGACACCGCCCCGAACGAGCCTGTGGAAAACCCGGGCTCAGTCCTTGTGGACGGTCCCGTCCGGGTCCAGGCCCCTGAAGGACAGCAGCACGATCAGGATGCCGCCGCACACGATCGCCGAGTCGGCGAGGTTGAAGACCGCGAAGTGCTTGGGCGCGATGAAGTCGACGACCGCGCCCTCGAACACGCCGGGCGAGCGGAAGAGCCGGTCGGTGAGGTTGCCGAGGGCGCCGCCGAGCAGCAGTCCGAGCGCGATCGCCCAGGGCAGGCTGTAGAGCTTGCGGGCGAGCCGGGCGATGACCACGATCACGGCGGCCGCGATCACCGTGAAGATCACGGTGAAGGCCTCGCCGAAGCCGAAGGCCGCGCCCGCGTTGCGGATCGCCTCCAGCCTCAGCCAGTCCCCGATGATCTCGATCGGCTCGTGATGCTCCAGCTTGGCGACCACGATCATCTTGCTGATCAGGTCCAGGGCATACGCGAAAGCGGCGACCGTGAACAGCACGGCGACACGGCGCTTGCCCCGGGACCGCGCCGTCTGGTCCTGCTCCGGCTCGGCCCCCGCCGCCTCTGGGGTATCCGGCGTACCGATGATGCGCTCCGCCTCTGCCACGTGAGTCCCTCGACCTAGGTACCTGACTGAGGACGAGGGTACGACACGCCCACAAGGACCCTCAGTACCGGCGTTCCTGCTTCTGCTTGCACTCCACGCACAGGGTCGCGCGCGGGAAGGCCTGCATGCGTGCCTTTCCGATGGGATTGCCGCAGTTCTCGCACAGGCCGTAGGTGCCGGCGTCGAGGCGTCCGAGGGCGCGCTCGGTCTGGGTGAGCATCTCGCGCGCGTTGGCCGCGAGGGCCATCTCGCTCTCCCGCGTGATGTTCTTCGTGCCGGTGTCGGCCTGGTCGTCGCCCGCGCCGTCGCCGGAGTCCCGCATGAGCCCGACCAGGGACTCCTCGGAGGTGGTGATCTCGGTGCGCAGCCGCAGCACCTCGGCCGTCAGCTCCGCGCGCGCCTCCTCGACCTCCTCGGGCGTCCAGGGGTCCTCACCGGGGCGTACCGCGAGTTCGCCGGGCTCCACCGCGGTGACACGCGCGTTGGGTACGGCGGCCTTGGCCGCCGTGGCCGTGCCAGGAGTCTTCTTCGCAACCACCGTCGTGGCTCCCGTCTTCTTCGCGGCCTCGGCCGCGCCCGCCTTCTTGGCCGTGCTCTTCCTGCCCGCCCGCTTCGTGGGGGCGCTCCTCCCGGAGGTGCCCTGCCCGGCATCCCCCTGCGGGACACCGGCCTCCGCTGCGACCGTCTCCTCGACCGTGGTGTCCTTCACGGCGGTCTTCTTCCCCGCGGCCTTCGTCGCAGCCGCCTTCTTGGCCGCGACCTTGGTTCCGGCCGCGCTCTTGGCCGTGCTCTTCGTGGCAGCCGCGCTCTTGGCCGCACTCTTCTTCGTGACCGCCTTCTTCTTCGAGGCCGAGGCCTTCTTGGCGACGGCGGACTTCTCGGCGCCCCCGGCCTTCTGGGCCGCCTTCTTGGTGACCGGGGCCTTCTGGGCCGCCTTCTTGGTGACCGCGGCCTCCTCGCCGGCCGCTGCCTTCGTGACCGCCTTCTTGCCTGCCGTCTTCTTCGCCGTCTTCGCCGTCTTCGCCGTCGCGGTCTGCTTCGTGACCGAGGCCTTCCCGACGCCCCTGGTGCTCTCCGCCGTCCCGCCGACCGGCGGCCCGGCCGCCGGTCTCCCGGCCGAGCCCTCCTCCTCCGCGGCCCCCCGTCCGCCAGGTGCCGCCCCCGACGCCGTGGCCTTCTTGCCGGCGGCCTTCTTCGCAACGCTCTTCGCCGCCGCTCCGACCGCTTTCACGGCCTTGACCGCACCCTTGGCGGGCGACGCGGCGGACGCCCCCCGCGCGCTCTTCTTCCCGCCCGCCCCTTTGGCCTCGCCGCCGGAGGCCCGGGCATCGGTGGACCGGCCCGACGCCGACTGCTGTACGGCGGTCTTCTTCGCCACCATGCCGCGGCCCCTTCACATATTGTGATCTTGCTCGCGAATCGTGCTGGGACGATAAATCGACTTGAGTCCCGCGGCAACGGGGCACGCCGCCCGATTCGCCCGCCCCCCGCGCGCGGGGCGGGAAGCATGCAAGCGTTGTGCCCAGCTCCCCGCCGGGTAATCCGCCGGACCGCCCGTCCCGGAATGCGAACAGCCGTGCCGCTCCATTCGGGTCACTCCACGCCCTACGGCGGCCTCCCCACCCGGCCCCGGAAAACCGGTCGGCCACTGTCCCCGGGGCGCCGTACACTGGGCGGAGCGAAAAGCGTGGATGGGGACGAGTAGCGGCGTACGCAGCCCAGAGCGACCCGGGGACGGTGGAAGCCCGGGGGCGAGCGCGACGTGAAGATCACCCCGGAGCCGCCGGAAGAAACCCCCAGCAGGGGGCGTAGACCCGGCATCGCGACCCCAATGAGGGGGCTCACCGGCACACACCCCGTGTCGGCGGGCCAAGGAGGGTGGTACCGCGGGAGCGCGCCGAGACCGGCGTAGAAACAAGGCTCTCGTCCCTCCGGACGGAAGGCAGCACATCCGCCGGAGGAAGACTGATGACGCAGTACCGCCAGGTGCCCGCCCAGGTCGACCTGCCCGCGCTCGAGCACGCGGTGCTCGACTTCTGGCGCGAGCAGAAGATCTTCGCCAAGACCCTGGAGCAGTCCGAGGGCCGCCCCGAGTGGGTGTTCTACGAGGGCCCGCCCACCGCCAACGGCATGCCGGGCGCGCACCACATCGAGGCCCGCGTCTTCAAGGACGTCTTCCCCCGCTTCCGCACCATGCGCGGCTACCACGTGGCCCGCAAGGCCGGCTGGGACTGCCACGGCCTGCCGGTGGAGCTCGCGGTGGAGAAGGAACTCGGCTTCTCCGGCAAGCAGGACATCGAGAAGTACGGCATCGCCGAGTTCAACGCCAAGTGCCGCGAGTCGGTGACCCGCCACACCGACGCCTTCGAGGCGCTCACGACCCGCATGGGCTACTGGACCGACCTCCAGGACCCCTACCGCACGATGGACCCCGAGTACATCGAGTCGGTCTGGTGGTCACTGAAGACGATCTTCGAGAAGGGCCTGCTGGTCCAGGACCACCGCGTCGCCCCCTGGTGCCCCCGCTGCGGCACCGGCCTCTCGGACCACGAGCTGGCGCAGGGCTACGAGACGGTCGTGGACCCGTCCGTGTACGTCCGTTTCCCGCTCACCTCCGGTCCGCTCGCCGGCGAGGCAGCGCTCCTGGTGTGGACGACGACCCCCTGGACCCTGGTGTCCAACACGGCGGTCGCCGCGCACCCGGAGGTCACCTACGTCGTCGCGACCAACGGCGAGGAGAAGCTCGTCGTCGCCGAGCCGCTGCTCGCGAAGGCGCTCGGCGAGGGCTGGGAGACCACCGGCCGGTCCTTCACCGGCGCCGAAATGGAGCGCTGGACCTATCAACGTCCGTTCGAGCTGGTCGAGTTCCCGGAACCGGCACATTTCGTCGTCAACGCGGAGTACGTGACGACCGAGGACGGTACGGGCCTGGTCCACCAGTCCCCCGCCTTCGGTGAGGACGACCTCAAGGTCTGCCGCGCCTACGGCCTGCCCGTCGTGAACCCGGTCCGCCCGGACGGCACCTTCGAGGAGGACGTCCCCCTGGTGGGCGGCGTCTTCTTCAAGAAGGCGGACGAAAAGCTCACCGAGGACCTCCAGCAGCGCGGCCTCCTCTTCCGGCACATCCCGTACGAGCACAGCTACCCGCACTGCTGGCGCTGCCACACCGCGCTCCTCTACTACGCGCAGCCGTCCTGGTACATCCGCACCACGGCCATCAAGGACCGCCTCCTCCAGGAGAACGAGAACACCAACTGGTTCCCTGACACCGTCAAGCACGGCCGGTACGGCGACTGGCTGACCAACAACATCGACTGGGCGCTGTCCCGCAACCGCTACTGGGGCACCCCGCTGCCGATCTGGCGCTGCGAGGACGACCACCTCACGGTCGTCGGCTCTCGCGCGGAGCTCACCGAGCTGTCCGGCACGGACCACTCCGGCCTCGACCCGCACCGCCCGTTCATCGACGAGGTCACCTTCGCCTGCTCCCAGGGCGGCTGCGGAAAGACGGCCACGCGCGTGCCGGAGGTCATCGACGCCTGGTACGACTCGGGTTCGATGCCGTTCGCGCAGTGGGGCTACCCATACAAGAACAAGGAACTGTTCGAGTCCCGCTACCCGGCGCAGTTCATCTCCGAGGCCATCGACCAGACGCGCGGCTGGTTCTACACGCTGATGGCCGTCGGCACCCTGGTCTTCGACAAGTCGTCGTACGAAAACGTCGTCTGCCTCGGCCACATCCTCGCCGAGGACGGCCGCAAGATGTCCAAGCACCTGGGCAACACCCTGGAGCCGATCCCGCTGATGGACCGGCACGGTGCGGACGCGGTGCGCTGGTTCATGGCGGCCGGCGGCTCCCCGTGGGCGGCCCGCCGGGTGGGCCACGGCACCATCCAGGAGGTCGTCCGCAAGACGCTCCTGACGTACTGGAACACGGTCGCCTTCCAGGCCCTGTACGCCCGTACGTCGAACTGGGCGCCCAGCGCGGCCGACCCGGCCCCGGCCGACCGCCCGGTCCTGGACCGCTGGCTGCTGTCCGAACTGCACGCCCTGACCGACCAGGTGACCCAGTCCCTGGAGGCCTACGACACCCAGCGGGCCGGCAAGCTCCTGTCGGCGTTCGTCGACGACCTGTCCAACTGGTACGTACGACGGTCCCGGCGTCGCTTCTGGCACGGCGACAAGGCCGCGCTGCGCACCCTGCACGAGGTCGTCGAGACGGTCACCAAGCTGATGGCCCCGCTGACCCCGTTCATCACCGAGCGGGTCTGGCAGGACCTGGTCGTGCCGGTCACCCCGGGCGCCCCGGAGTCGGTGCACCTGACCTCCTGGCCGGAGGCGGACCTCTCCGCGATCGACCCGGAGCTGTCGAAGCAGATGGTCCTGGTGCGCCGGCTCGTCGAGCTGGGCCGGGCCACGCGCGCGGAGTCGGGTGTCAAGACCCGCCAGCCGCTGTCCCGGGCTCTGATCGCGGCGACCGGTTTCGACGCCCTCGACCGTGAACTGCACGCGCAGATCACCGAGGAGCTGAACGTGAGCTCGCTCGCGTCCCTCTCCGAGGTCGGCGGCAGCCTGGTCGACACCACCGCCAAGGCCAACTTCCGCGCTCTCGGCAAGCGGTTCGGCAAGCGCGTCCAGGACGTGGCCAAGGCCGTCGCGAACGCCGACGCGGCCGCGCTCTCCCTCGCCCTGCGCGAGGGCACGGCGTCGGTCGAGGTCGACGGTGAGACGATCACGCTCGCTCCCGACGAGGTGATCATCACGGAGACCCCGCGCGAGGGCTGGTCGGTGGCGTCCGACTCTGGTGCCACGGTCGCCCTGGACCTGGAGATCACCGAGGAGCTCCGCCAGGCGGGCCTCGCCCGTGACGCGATCCGCCTGATCCAGGAGGCCCGCAAGAACAGCGGCCTCGACGTGGCCGACCGGATCGCGCTGCGCTGGACGTCCACCGACCCGGCCGTGATCGCGGCGCTCACCGAGCACGCGGGGCTGATCTCCGACGAGGTCCTGGCGACGGACTTCGCGCAGGGAGAGGCGGACGGCTCCTACGGTGAGCCGTTCACCGACGAGGGCCTGTCCCTGACGTTCCGCCTGCGCAAGGCGTAAGCCTCCGGGGCACGAAGGCCCGGCCTCCCCTTGAGGAGGCCGGGCCTTCGTCTTGACCGTCATGGTGATCAACACGCGTAAAAGGGAGGGGCCCCGGATCGAAATCCGGGGCCCCTCCCTGAACGCTGCCGACGCCTAAGGCGTATAAGAGGCCGTCAGTTGTCGTCCTCGTCGATGAGGAAGCCACGCATCGGCGACGGAGCCTGGCCCATCGGGCCGGGGCCCTGCGGCCGTACCGGCGCCATCGGCTGGGTCATGGCGGGCGACATCTGCTGCTGGCCGCCGTAGGACGGAGCGGCCGGCGAAGGACCGCCGCCCATGCCACCGGGGTTGCCGCCGTACGACGGGGCGCTCGCACCGGCCGGAGCCATGGAAGGCGCCGGGGACGGCGGAAGCGACGCGGTCGCCGGGGTACGCGGCGGAGCCAGCGAGTCGTCGGCCTGGGTCTCCAGCTGACGCAGCTGCGACTCGAGGTACGACTTCAGACGCGTGCGGTACTCGCGCTCGAAGCCGCGCAGGTCCTCGACCTTGCGCTCCAGCGTGGCGCGAGCGGACTCGAGCGAGCCCATCGCGACGCGGTGCTTCTCCTGCGCGTCCCGCTCCAGGGCGTCGGCCTTGGCACGGGCGTCACGCTCGAGGCCCTCGGCACGCGAACGCGCCTCGCCCACGATCTTGTTGGCCTCGGAGCGGGCCTCGGCGATCGCCTGGTCGGCGGTCTGCTGGGCCAGCGAGAGGACTCGGGCGGCGCTGTCGCCACCGGGGCCCTGACCGGGGCCGCCCATCGGACCGCCCATGGGGCCGCCCATCGGGCCACCCATCTGCTGCTGCATGGGCGGCTGACCGCCCATGGTGCCCTGACCCATCGGACCCTGGCCCATGGGGCCCTGGCCCATCGGACCCTGACCCATCGGTCCGGGACCCTGCGGGCCGCCCTGGCCGCTGGGGCCGGCGGGCAACTGCGGCGCACCGCTCGGCAGCTGGGGCGGACCACCCATGGGGCCACCCATCTGCTGCTGCGGCGGCCCAGATATGCCGGCCGGTACGGGGGCGCCGGGACCGGGTCCACGCATGCCCTGCTGCGGCATCCCCTGTCCGGGCATGCCACCCTGCTGCTGCATGCCGCCCTGCGGTCCGTCCTGCTCCGGGGGCTTGCGCATGTTCTGCTGGTTCTGGGCAGCAGCGCGCGTGGCCGCGGCCAGTTTGGCGCGCAGGTCCTCGTTCTCGCGGAGCAGGCGCGTCAGTTCGGCTTCGACCTCGTCGAGGAAGGCATCGACCTCGTCCTCGTCATAGCCTTCTCGGAGGCGGACGGTCGTGAACTGCTTGTTCCGCACGTCCTCGGGGGTCAACGGCATCTCTTCACCTCAACGTAGTCGTCGGCATTCGGCAAGACCGTATCGTTCACAGCCGGCTCACGACGGAGATCAGGATGTAGACGATGATCATCAGTACGAAGAAGGACAGGTCGAGCGCCACGCCCCCGAGACGCAACGGCGGGATAACCCGCCGCAGAAGCTTGAGCGGTGGATCAGTGACAGTGTAGGTGGCCTCCAGAACGACCACCATCGCCTTGCCGGGTTGCCACGAGCGGGCGAACTGGAAGACATAGTCCATGACCAACCGGAAGATGAGCACGATGAGGAAACACATCAGCGCGATGTAGATCACCTGAACGACCACGCTCATTGCTGGTGCTTCCCTCTCCCCTGTTTCCGTGCTGCTGGGTACTGCTTTGTCCTGCTGTTTCCGGTTGTGCGTCTCAGCTCTGGTTGAAGAACCCGCCCTCTGCGATGCGGGCCTTGTCCTCCGCCGTGACATCGACGTTAGCAGGCGACAACAGGAACACCTTCTGCGTCACCCGCTCGATGCTGCCGTGAAGACCAAACACCAAACCGGCCGCAAAGTCGACAAGTCGCTTCGCGTCTGTGTCATCCATCTCAGTCAGATTCATGATCACCGGGGTGCCCTCACGGAAGTGTTCCCCGATGGTACGGGCCTCGTTGTAGGTCCGGGGGTGAAGTGTGGTGATCCGGTAAGGCTCTCGTTCCGACACGACCTTGGGCATGATCACCGGTGCGTTCTTCTCCAGGCTTGCGCGCTCTTGTGTGATGGATGCCACGGGCGCGATACGCGCGGGGCGCACCGATTCCGCGGCGAGCGAAGCGGATCGCGGCACGGGGTCGCGCTGCACCGAGGGCTGCACAACTCTGACCGATTCGTCCCTTTCGGGCTGAAGTGCCTGATATGACTGGTGAGACGGCTCATGCCGTCGCCGGTCCCGCTCGGGCTCCGGGTCGAGTTCGGGCTCGAAGTCGTCGTCGGGGTCAAAACCACGGCCGTCGTACCCATCGTCCTCCACGAGGCCGAGGTAGACCGCCATCTTGCGCATCGCGCCGGCCATTCTCTGAGTCCTCCGCTCTGTGGTGGATCGACTGACGACTGCCAAGTGCCCGCGATCCACGAGGTCGTTAATGCCGCCTTCCGGCGGTAATGACCATATTTTCTGCTGTGGTCCGACTTCCTGGCGACGTTACCCGAGCCTGGGGCGGACTCCGAGTACCGCGGTGCCGACGCGCACATGTGTCGCCCCGGCCGCCACGGCCTGTTCGAGGTCCGCACTCATCCCTGCCGAGACCATGTTCGCAGCCGGATGGGCTCGGCGCAGGTCGGTCGACAAATCCATCAACCGCTCGAACGCCGCCTGTTCGCGTCCCGCGTACTCCCCGGTGAGCGGAGCGACGGTCATCAGTCCGTCGAGCCGCAGCCCCGGAGCCCCGGCCACGAGATCGGCCAACTCCCCGATCCCGCCCGGCGCCACACCTCCCCGCTCCCCTCGCTCGCTCGAACCGGCGTCGAGAGCGACCTGGATCAGGCAGCCCACTTCACGCCCGGCCTTCACGGCCTCCTTGGAGAGAGCCGTCACCAGCTTGGAACGATCGACGGACTGCACCAGATCCGCATAACCCACAACGGATCGCACCTTGTTGGTCTGCAATTGGCCAACAAAGTGCCAAGTGAGGGGCAGATCGGAGCATTCGGCGGCCTTGGGCGCCGCGTCCTGGTCCTTGTTCTCGGCGACGTGCCGCACCCCGAGCTCGGCGAGGATCCGCACATCGCTCGCGGGATAGGTCTTGGTGACCACGATGAGGGTCACCTCGTCACGCCCGCGCCCGGCGGCGGCGCACGCGGCGGCGATGCGCTCCTCCACTTTCGCCAGATTCGCGGCGAGTTCGTCCTTACGGTCCGTCATGCCCCATCAGCCCAGCCAGACATATCCCGCGAGTCGCCCCGTGGTGCGCTCGCGGCGGTAGGAGAAGTGGTCGTCCGACTCGATCGTGCACACCGGCGACTGCTGCCGGTCGCGCACTCCGAGCCGGTCGAGTTGCGCGTGCACTCCGGCGGTCACGTCGACCGCGGGGGTGCCCCAACTCGTCTCGGCGTGCGCCGCGGGTTCGACGGCGGCGACGTCGGCGCGCATCTCCTCGGGCACTTCGTAGCACTTGCCGCAGACGGCTGGGCCGGTGCGGGCGACGATCCGGGCGGGATCGGCGCCGAGTCCGGTCATCGCGCGTAGCGCGGCGGGGACGACTCCGGCGACCATGCCGGGCCGGCCGGCGTGGGCCGCCGCGACGATCCCGGCGACCGGGTCGGCGAGCAGCACCGGAGTGCAGTCGGCGGTCAGGACGGCGAGGGCGAGACCGCGTTCGGCGGTGACGATCGCGTCGACCCGGGGCACCGGCCGCTCACCCCACGGCGCGGAGACCACCTCGACGTCCGCCCCGTGCACCTGGTTCATCCAGACCACCCGGGCCGGGTCGAGACCGAGCGACTTGGCGGCCAGTTCGCGGTTGGTCCCTACGGCCTCGGGGTCGTCGCCGACCGCTCCGCCGAGGTTGAGCTCCTCATACGGAGCGGCGCTCACCCCGCCCCACCGGTCGGTGAAGGCGAAGTGCGCGCCGCTCACGCTCTCGCGCTGTCCTATCACTTCAGGAAGTCCGGCACGTCCAGTTCCTCGGCCGCGCTGTCGGAGTAGCTCCGCGACGGCGGTACCGGCGGGGCGACCGGGAGGTCGGCGACCGGCTCGGGCGCGGGCTCCGGGTCCTCCTTCGGCGTGACACTGCCGAGCGAGCCGAAGGACGGACGGCTCTCGGGCTGCCGTACCGGAGTGGGCTCGTCGCGGCGGGCCGAGGAGGCGGACGAGCCCATGACGGTCTCGCGGCGGGCCGGCGGCTGGCCGCCGTCGAAGCCGGCGGCGATCACGGTGACACGGACCTCGTCGCCGAGGGCGTCGTCGATGACCGCGCCGAAGATGATGTTGGCCTCGGGGTGGGCGGCCTCGCTGACCAGCTGGGCGGCTTCGTTGATCTCGAACAGGCCGAGGTCGGAGCCGCCGGAGATGGAGAGCAGCACACCTCGGGCGCCGTCGATGGACGCCTCCAGGAGCGGCGAGGAGATCGCCATCTCGGCCGCGGCCACCGCGCGGTCGTCGCCGCGGGCCGAGCCGATGCCCATGAGGGCCGAACCGGCCTCGGACATGACCGACTTGACGTCGGCGAAGTCGAGGTTGATCAGACCGGGGGTGGTGATGAGGTCGGTGATGCCCTGCACGCCGGAGAGCAGGACCTGGTCGGCCGACTTGAAGGCGTCGAGCACCGAGACCTGGCGGTCCGAGATGGACAGCAGCCGGTCGTTGGGGATGACGATGAGGGTGTCGACCTCTTCGCGGAGCTCCGCGATGCCGTCCTCGGCCTGGTTGGCGCGGCGCCGGCCCTCGAAGGTGAACGGGCGGGTGACCACGCCGATGGTGAGGGCGCCCAGCGAGCGGGCGATGTTGGCCACGACGGGCGCGCCGCCGGTGCCGGTGCCGCCGCCCTCACCGGCCGTCACGAAGACCATGTCGGCCCCCTTGAGGACCTCCTCGATCTCCTCGCGGTGGTCCTCGGCGGCCTTGCGGCCGACGGCCGGGTTGGCGCCGGCGCCGAGTCCGCGGGTGAGTTCGCGGCCGACGTCGAGCTTGACGTCGGCGTCGCTCATCAACAGCGCCTGCGCGTCGGTGTTGATGGCGATGAACTCGACGCCCTTGAGACCGACCTCGATCATCCGGTTGATGGCATTGACACCACCGCCGCCGACACCGATGACTTTGATGACTGCGAGGTAGTTCTGCGGTGCTGCCACGTCGAAGGCCTCTCGCCTCGAGTTACGTGTCGCCGAACCAACGAGGCACTGCTGCCTCGCGATCCGCCGACTGATGCCGAATGGGACGGTCCGTAGCGCCGACCCGAACCCTAACGCTGAAGTTTAGGGTTACCAGTGTGTCTGTTCCCTGGAGTCTTCTGAACAGGACACTAAGTCGACAAGTGGCGCACGTTCAACGAACACGCCGAACCTCCCGTTTTTCTTTTCACCCTATGTGATCAGCCGTAGCAGTGCCCAACCAGGGTGCTGGCCTGCGCTGATGTGCGTCAACTCCCCGATGACGCGGGGGCGGTGGGAACGCTGACGTCGAAGTGCCGTGCGTCGGGGGTGGCTTTGACGAGAGCGGTGAGCGTACGGGCCTTCGCGGCACCCTTCTCGCTGCTCCCCCACGCGACGGTCCGGCCGTCGTTCATCACCAGCAAGATGTCGTCGTAGGAACGCACCTTGACGGAACGCGTGGCGCGCGCGACGAAGGCCGGAATGTCACCCGCCACGCGCACCGCCTCACGCACCAGCCGGTCCTCTCCGAAGCGGCGCAGGCTCGCGGCGCGGGAGCCCGGCTGGGAGAGCGTCAATTGCAGTGCGGGGACGCCTTTCGGGGCTACGGAAACCGTGGCGAAACGGACACCGTCATCGTCCACTTCGACAAACTTTCCGCCCTTTTGGACAAGCAGAACCGGAGTTCGCTCGGTCACTTTCAGCCCGATTCCGTGGGGCCAGGAACGACTGACGTCAACCGAGTCAATTCGGGGCAATTTCCGGCGCAGGCGTGCCTCGATCGCATCGGTGTCGACGGAAATCAGCGGCGATCCGAGGGGCACATCGGCGGCCTCGCTCACCTGCTTCGGGGTGAGCACCCTGGTCCCGGAGACCGAAACGCGTTCGACGCGCAGCCACTGGGAGCCGTACAACAGCCAGACGGTGCCCGCGGAGAGCAGGACGAGCACCACGGCGAGGATGATGATCACACGAAGCCGACGCACCCTCAACCGCCGGGCGGGCGGCGGGCCGGACGACTCCTGCTGGCGTTCACCGCGCTCGGCGGTCGTCGGTCCGGCCACGCTTCCTGCCCTTCGTACACGGGTCCTAACGGCGCTGCGAGGCGATCGCCTCGTAGACCATGCCGACGAGCAGGTCGTCGGCGTCCCGGCGGCCGAACTCGGCGGCGGCGCGGGACATCTCGTACAGCCGGTGCGGGTCGGCGAGCACGGGCAGGACGTTGGCCCGGACCCAGTCCGGCGTCAGTTCCGCGTCGTCGACCAGCAGTCCGCCACCGGCCTTGACCACCGGCTGGGCGTTCAGCCGCTGTTCGCCGTTGCCGATGGGCAGCGGGACGTAGGCGGCCGGGAGCCCGACGGCGGAGAGTTCGGCGACGGTCATCGCGCCCGCGCGGCAGAGCATCATGTCGGCCGCGGCGTACGCGAGGTCCATCCGGTCCAGGTAACTTACCGGGATGTAGGGGGGCATTCCCGGCATCTGCTGTACATGCGGCAGTTCGTTCTTCGGGCCGACCGCGTGCAGGATCTGGATCCCGGCCTGCTGGAGCCAGGGCGCGACCTGCTGGACGACCTCGTTGAGGCGCCGGGCGCCCTGCGAGCCGCCGGAGACCAGCAGCGTGGGCAGGTTGGGGTCGAGGCCGAACATCGCGCGGGCCTCGGGGCGGGCGGCGGCCCGGTCCAGGGTGGCGATGGTGTGGCGCAGCGGGATGCCGATGTAGCGGGAGTTGCGCAGCTTGCTGTCCGGCGTGGCGACGGCGACCTGGGCGGCGTACCGGGAGCCGATCTTGTTGGCGAGGCCGGGGCGGGCGTTGGCCTCGTGGACCACGATCGGCACGCCGAGCCGCTTGGCCGCGAGGTAGCCCGGCAGGGCGACGTAGCCACCGAAGCCGACGACCGCGTCGGCCTTGGTGCGCTCCAGGATCTGCTCGGTGGCCTTGATCGTGCCGCGCAGCCGTCCGGGGACGGTGATCAGCTCGGGGGTGGGCTTACGGGGCAGCGGGACGGCCGGGATGAGAGCGAGCTCGTAGCCGCGCTGCGGGACGAGCTTGGTCTCCAGACCCCGTTCCGTGCCCAGGGCCGTGATCCCCACTCCCGGGTCCTGCCTGCGCAGGGCGTCCGCGAGGGCGAGCGCGGGCTCGATGTGGCCGGCGGTCCCCCCACCGGCGAGTACGACATGCACCGAAATTCACCGCTCTCCGGACGAACGCGCCGAGGGGGCGCGCCGTCGCATCGTGTTCCATCTCCGAGGCCCCCGTGCCGGCACGGCGCCTCCCGCCCGCTTTTTACCAAAGCGAGGTTGCCGCATCGACAGCGCCGCCCGCGCAGCGGGGTCGTCCCGCGCGAAGGCGATCAGCAGCCCGATGGCGAACATGGTCGGCAGCAGGGCGGACCCTCCGTAGGAGAACAGCGGGAGCGGGACGCCGGCGATCGGCAGCAGACCGAGCACCGCACCGATGTTGATCACTGCCTGAGCGGTGATCCAGGTGGTCACGCCTCCCGCGGCATACCTCACGAAGGGGTCCTCCGTGCGTCCGGCCACGCGGATACCCGCATAGCCTAGAGCCGCGAAGAGGGCGAGCACCGACAGCGTCCCCGCGAGGCCCAGTTCCTCACCTGTGACGGCGAAGATGAAGTCCGTGTGGGCTTCGGGGAGTTGGCCCCATTTCTCCACACTCGCACCGAGCCCGGACCCGAAGATTCCGCCGGAGGCGAGGGCGTAGATGCCGTGCACGGCCTGCCAGCAGTCGGCGGCGCCCGCCTTGGGCTCGGTGGCGCCGATGCAGGCGAGCCGGGCCATGCGGTTGGGGCTGGTCTTGATCAGGACGAACCCGATGAACGCGGCGACCGACAGCACCCCGACGAACAGCCGGGTCGGTGCTCCCGCGAGCCACAGCAGCCCGAACAGGATCGCCGTCAGGATGATCGCCGTACCCATGTCGCCGCCGAGCATGATCAGCCCGAGCAGCAGGAAGGCGACCGGGACGAGCGGCACCAGCATGTGCTTCCACTGGGTCAGCAGCTTCTTGTCCTGCTTGCGGGCCAGCAGGTCGGCCGCCCACAGCACGAGCGCGAGCTTGCCGAACTCGCTGGGCTGGATCTGGAAGGAGCCGCCGAGCGAGATCCAGTTCTGGTTGCCGTTGACCGACATCCCTATCCCCGGCACCTGCACCAGGGCCATCAGGAACACCGCGCCCGCCAGGATCGGGTAGGCGAGCGCCCTGTGCAGCTTGACCGGCATCCGGGAGGCCACCAGCAGCAGTCCGGCGCCGATGGCGGCGGCAAGGAACTGCTTGCGGAAGAAGAAGGAGCCCGGCAACGACATCTGGAGCGCGGTGATCTGGGAGGCCGAGTAGACCATCACCAGCCCGAGCACGGTGATCAGCAGACTGCCGCCGAGGATCAGGTAGTAGGCGGTCAGCGGACGGTCCCAGGCCTTGCGCGCACGCGTGTAGAGCCGTAGGACGGGATTCTCGCGTGCGGGCCGGGGAGCGACGGGACGCCTGGCGGCCCGCTGGACGGGAGGCCGGCCTGTACGGCTACTGGACACGGAACACCGCCAGCCCCAACTCCCTAGAGGCGCGGGGAACGGCGCGGCCGGCCCCCACGACCCGCAGCCGACCACGAACCGACCACACCCAAGTCACGCGCCCTCCAAGGTTCCTGTGAGCGCCCGCCCTGGCCAAAAGCCGCCGTCAGGCGCCCGCGCCCGCGATGTCGCGAACCGCCTCCGCGAAAGCGTCACCGCGCTTGTTGTAGTTGGCGAACATGTCCATCGACGCACAGGCAGGCGCCAACAGCACCGTGTCCCCAGCGACGGCCAGGCCCCGCGCCTCGCGGACCGCCGCCGACATCGCCCCAGTGTCGGTCCGGTCGAGGTCGACCACGGGTACTTCCGGGGCGTGTCGCGCGAGGGCTTCGCGGATCAGGGCGCGGTCCTGGCCGATCAGGACGACCCCGCGAAGTCGCTTTGCCGACTTGGCGACCAGCTCGTCGAAGGTCGCGCCCTTGGCGAGCCCGCCCGCGATCCACACGATCGACTCGTAGGCCGCCAACGAGGCTTCCGCCGCGTGGGTGTTGGTGGCTTTGGAGTCGTCCACGTACGAAACCCCGTCCACGTCGGCCACGTGGGCGATGCGGTGCGCGTCCGGGGTGAAGTTCCTGAGTCCGTCGCGTACGGCCCTCGGGGGCACCCCGAAAGCGCGTGCGAGGGCCGCCGCGGCAAGGGCGTTGGCGATGTTGTGCGGGGCCGGCGGGTCGACGTCGGAGATCTCGGCTAGCTCCTGGGCGTTCTTGTGCCGGTCCTCCACGAAGGCCCGGTCGACCAGGATGCCCTCCACGACGCCGAGTTGGGACGGCCCGGGGGTGCCGAGGGTGAAGCCGATCGCCCGGCAGCCCTCCTCGACGTCCGCCTCGCGCACCAGGTCCTCGGTGGCCTTGTCGGCGACGTTGTAGACGCAGGCGACCCGATTGCCCTCGTAGACACGGCCCTTGTCGCGCGCGTACGCCTCCATGGAGCCGTGCCAGTCGAGGTGGTCCGGCGCGAGGTTCAGGACGGCGGCGGAGTGGGCGCGCACGGAGGGCGCCCAGTGGAGCTGGTAGCTCGACAACTCCACGGCGAGGACGTCGTACTGCTCGTCGCCGAGCACCGCGTCCAGCACGGAGACGCCGATGTTGCCGACGGCGGCCGTACGCAGGCCCGCGGCCTTCAGGATCGACGCCAGCATCTGGGTGGTGGTCGTCTTGCCGTTGGTGCCGGTGATCGCGAGCCAGGGGGCCGCGTCGGGACCCCTGAGCCGCCAGGCGAGTTCGACGTCGCCCCAGATCTCGACGCCGGCCGCACGGGCCGCCGTGAAGAGCGGCTTGTCCGGCTTCCAGCCCGGTGCGGTGACGACGAGTTCGGTGCCGTCCGGCAGGGTCGCGCCGTCGCCGAGCCGGACGGTGACACCCAGCGCCTCCAACTCGGCGGCCTGCTCACGCGCGCGTGCGTCGTCGCCGTCGTTGACGACGGTGACGTGAGCCCCGCGCGCGTGCAGCACCTTGGCCGCCGGGATGCCGGAAACGCCCAGCCCGGCGACGGTGACGTGCGTGCCCTGCAGGTCGATCACTTCTCTGCTGCCCATCCCGCGTAGAAGAGACCCAGTCCGACGATCACACAGATGCCCTGGATGATCCAGAAACGGACCACGACCAGGACCTCGGACCAGCCCTTGAGTTCGAAGTGGTGCTGGAGCGGGGCCATCCGGAAGACGCGCTTGCCGGTGAGCCGGAAGGAGCCGACCTGGATGACGACCGACATGGTGATGAGGACGAACAGACCGCCCATGATGGCGACCAGGAGCTCGGTGCGGGACAGGATCGCGAGGCCGGTGAGGACACCGCCGAGGGCGAGCGAACCGGTGTCACCCATGAAGATCTTGGCCGGCGAGGTGTTCCACCACAGGAAGCCGAGGCAGGCGCCCATCAGTGCGGAGGCGATCACCGCGAGGTCGAGCGGATCGCGCACCTCGTAGCAGGCGTTGGGGTTGGTCAGGGTGCCCGCGTTGGCGCAGGACTCCTGGAACTGCCAGACGCCGATGAACGTGTAGGCACCGAAGACGAGCACGGAGGCGCCGGTGGCGAGGCCGTCCAGACCGTCGGTGAGGTTCACGCCGTTCGACATCGCGAGGATCATGAACAGCGCCCAGACCACGAACAGGATCGGGCCGATCTTCCAGCCGAAGTCGGTGATGAACGACAGCTTGGTGGAGGCCGGGGTGTTGCCGCGGGCGTCCGGGAACATCAGCGCGAGCACCGCGAAGCTGATGCCGACGATCAGCTGGCCCGCCATCTTCGCCTTGGCCCGCAGGCCCAGCGAACGCCGCTTGACGATCTTGATGTAGTCGTCGAGGAAGCCGACGAGACCCATGCCGCACATCAGGCCGAGCACCAACAGGCCCGAGTAGGTGGGCGGGTAGCCGGTGATGACCTTGGACAGGAAGTACGCCACGACGGTCGCCAGGATGAAGGCGATACCGCCCATCGTCGGCGTACCGCGCTTGCTGGCGTGCTCGCGCGGGCCGTCGTCGCGGATGTACTGGCCGTAACCCTTGCGCGCGAGCAGCTTGATCAGCAGCGGAGTGCCGACCAGGGTCAGAAAGAGACCGATGACTCCTGAGAACAGGATCTGCTTCATCATCGGGCGGCAACCTCACCCTCGGCGTCGAGCAGCGCCTGGGCGACGCTCTCCAGGCCGACCGAACGGGACGCCTTCACGAGGACGACGTCTCCCGGGCGCAACTCGCTGCGCAGCAGGTCGACCGCCGCCTGTGCGTCGGACACGTGCACCGACTCCTCACCCCACGAACCCTCGTTATATGCGCCCAGTTGCAGCCAGGACGCTTCCCTGCCCCCGACCGCGACGAGCTTGCCGACATTGAGCCGGACGGCGAGCCGTCCGACCGCGTCGTGCTCGGCGAGCGCCTCGTCCCCGAGCTCGGCCATCTTGCCGAGCACCGCCCAGGTCCGCCGCCCCTTGCCCATCGCCGCGAGCGCGCGCAAGGCCGCTCGCATGGACTCGGGGTTCGCGTTGTAGGCGTCGTTGACGATGGTCACGCCGTCCGGGCGCTCGGTGACCTCCATACGCCAGCGGGAGAGGGAGCCCGCCTCGGAGAGCGCGGTGGCGATCTCGGTTGCGGACATGCCCAGCTCATGGGCGACGGCGGCCGCGGCGAGCGCGTTCGACACGTGGTGCTCACCGTACAGGCGCATGGTCACTTCGCTTGCACCGGAGGGTGTGTGGAGCATGAAGGCGGGCTGTCCGCTGTCCATGAGTCGCACGTTCTCGGCGCGTACGTCCGCTTCGCCGGACTCTCCGAAAAGGAGCACCTTCGCCTTCGTACGGGAGGCCATGGCCCGTACGAGCGGATCGTCGGCGTTGAGGATCGCCGCGCCGTCCTCCGGCAGTGCTTCCACGAGTTCGCCCTTGGCCTGCGCGATCTGCTCGCGGCCGCCGAACTCGCCGATGTGGGCGGAGCCGACGTTCAGGACGAGGCCGATCCTCGGGGGCGTCAGATCGGTGAGGTAGGCGATGTGCCCGATGCCTCGGGCGCCCATCTCCAGGACGAGGAACCGGGTTTCCGCGGTGGCGGTGAGCGCGGTGAGCGGCAGCCCGATCTCGTTGTTGAGCGAGCCCGGTGTGAACACCGTCGGCGCCTTGCGCCGGAGCACCTGCGCGATCAGGTCCTTGGTGCTGGTCTTCCCGGCCGAGCCGGTGAGGCCGACGAGGGTTGCGCCGAGCCGTCGTACGACATGACGCGCGAGGGCGCCGAGGGCCGTCTGGACGTCCTCGACGACGATCGAGGGCACACCGACGGGGCGTTGGGCCAGCACGGCCACCGCGCCCGCCCGGACGGCCTGCTCCGCGTAGTCGTGGCCGTCGACGCGCTCTCCCACGAAGGCGGCGAACAGACTGCCGTCCGCCACCTGCCGGGAGTCGATGACAACGGGCCCGTGCACCTGCACCGACGGATCCGGTATGTCGTGCGTCTGCCCGCCGACGACTGAGGCGATCTCGGCGAGAGAGAGGGCGATCACAAGTTCATCCCTGGGTCTTCTGGATGGCTTCTCGAAGCACCTGGCGGTCGTCGAAGGGACGGACCACCCCGGCGATGTCCTGGCCCTGCTCGTGGCCCTTGCCCGCGACGAGCACGGTGTCACCGGGCTGCGCGCGGGCGACGGCTGCGGCGATCGCGGCGGCCCGGTCCTCGAAGACCTGGACCTCGCCGCGTTCGTGTACTGGCACGGACGCCGCGCCCTCGAGCATGGTTGCGAGGATCGCGAGCGGGTCCTCGGAGCGGGGGTTGTCGGAGGTCAGTACGGCGGTGTCGGCGAGGCGGGCCACGGCGGCGCCCATGGGCCCGCGCTTGGTGGTGTCCCGGTCGCCCCCGCAGCCCAGCACGACGTGCACCTTGCCCTCGGTGACCTTGCGGAGCGCCTTGAGCACCGATTCGACGGCGTCCGTCTTGTGGGCGTAGTCCACGACCGCGAGGTAGGGCTGCCCGGCGTCCACGCGCTCGAGTCGGCCCGGCACGCCAGGCACCGCGGCGACGCCGTCGGCGGCGGTCTGCGGGTCGAGGCCCGCGGCGGCGAGGGCGACGATCGCGGCGAGGGTGTTCGCCACGTTGAAGGGGCCCGGCAGCGGCGACCTGGCGGTGATCCGCTCGTCCCTGGGGCCGAGCACGGTGAACGTCGAGTCCATCGGGCCGACCCGGACGTCCTCGGCACGCCAGTCGGCGTCGGGGTGTCCCTCCGCGGAGAAGGTGACGACCGGGACCGAGGCCTCCTTGACCAGCCGGCGGCCGTACTCGTCGTCGAGGTTGACGACGCCGAGACGGCTGCGTTTCGGCGTGAAGAGCTGCGCCTTCGCCTGGAAGTAGTCCTCCATGCCGGAGTGGAACTCCATGTGCTCCGGGCTGAGGTTGGTGAAGACGCCGATGTCGAAGACGCAGGCGTCGACCCGGCCGAGGACCAGCGCGTGGCTGGAGACCTCCATGGCGACCGCCTCGACGCCGCGCTCGCGCATGACCGCGAACAGGGCCTGGAGGTCGGTGGCCTCGGGCGTGGTCCGCTCGGACTTGATGCGCTCGTCGCCGATGCGCATCTCGACCGTGCCGATCAGCCCGGTGCTGCGGGAGGTCCTCAGACCGCCCTCGACGAGGTACGCCGTGGTGGTCTTGCCGGAGGTGCCGGTGATGCCGATCTGGAGCAGGTCGCGGCCCGGGTGGCCGTAGATCGTGGCCGCCAGTTCGCCCATCCGCGCGCGCGGGTCGTCGACGACCAGGACCGGAAGTCCGGTCGCGGTGGTGCGCTCGGCGCCGCTCGGGTCGGTCAGCACGGCGACCGCTCCGAGGCTGGCGGCCTGGTTGGCGAAGTCGGCGCCGTGCAGCCGGGCGCCCGGGAGAGCGGCGTACAGGTCGCCGGGGCGGACGGCGCGTGAGTCATGGGTGATGCCCGTGATCTCGGCGTCGCTCTTCGGTACATCGGCACCCAGCTGATCGGCGAGCTCCGCGAGGGGTGTTGCGGAGACCCGGACCGGCCGGGGCGGTCCCGGATAGGTCACGGGTGCGCCCTTCTGGGTGGTTTGGGACTGATCAGCGTGTGGCACGGCGGTGAGCGTACCGGGCGCACCCGCCTCGGAGCGAAGTGAGGGGCGGGGGGCGCCCTGGTTCCCGGCGTCGGAGGTGATCATCGTCACGAGGTGGTTCCTGGTGGCCTTTCCGAGGTGCGGACGAGGTGGTGGGGGCCGCTGATCAGGGCGTGTAGGTGACGGGCAGCCGCGCGGCCTTCGCCCCCGTGGGCGGGACCTGGAGGGTCTTCAGGGCGAACTCCATGACCTGCTTGTAGACGGGTCCGCAGATCTGGCCGCCGAAGTAGCTGCCCTTGGTGGCGTTCTGGATGGCGCAGTAGACGGTGATCCGGGGCTTGTCGGCGGGCGCGAAGCCGGCGAACGACGAGGTGTAGCCCTTGTACTTGCCGGTGGCCGGATCCACGCGGTTGGCGGTGCCCGTCTTGCCCGCGACCCGGTAGCCGGGGATGCGCGCCTTGGTGCCGGTGCCCTCCTGGTCGTCCACGACGGACTCCAGCATCTGGGCGAGGGTCCTGGCCGTCTTGGCACTGACGACCCTTGTCTCCTTGGGCTTCGCGGCGGGTGTGAAGCGTCCGTCGGGCCCCTTGGTGCCGCGTACGAGCGTGGGTTCGATACGGACGCCGCCGTTGGCGATCGTCGAGTAGACGGACGCGGCCTGCATCGCGTTGAGGGAGACACCCTGGCCGAAAGGAATCGTGTACTGCTGCGAGGTCGACCAGTCGGCGGGCTTGGCGAGGATGCCGGGGGTCTCGCCGGGGAAGTCGAGCCCGGAGTAGCTGCCGAGCCCGAACTTGCGCAGGTAGGAGTAGAGGACCTGGTTGGCCTGCGCCTGGGTCTTGCCGAGCTGGCCGGTCGCCAGGATGGTGCCGATGTTCGAGGACTTGGCGAGCACGCCGTTGAGCGTGAGGTACCACGTCTCGTGGTCGATGTCGTCCTTGAAGAGCCGGTCGCCGCGGTGCAGCCGGTTGGGCACGACGACATGTGTGAGCGGGGTGGCGACGCCCTGTTCCAGTACGGCGGCCATGGACATGATCTTGGCGGTGGAGCCGGGCTCGTAGGCGTCCTGGAGGGCCGCGTTGCCCATGTTCACCGAGCTCGCCTTGGACAGGTCGTTGGGGTCGAAGCCGGGCGAGTTGGCCATGGCGAGGACCTCACCGGTCCGGGTGTCCTGCACTATCACGTACCCGCGGTCCGCCTTGGACTCCTTCACCTGGTCGGTGATGGCCTTCTGGGCGGCCCACTGGATGTCGCGGTCGATGGTGAGCTCCACGTCGCTGCCGGGCACCGCGGGTGTCTCGGTGGAGCCCACGGTGGGCACCTGCCGGCCTCCGGACTGGGCGTAGCGGATCTTGCCGTCCTTGCCGGCCAGCAGCGTGTTCAGCTCCTGCTCGACCCCGCCGCCGCCCTTGCCGTCGGCGTTGACCCAGCCCAGTATCCCGGCGGCGAGATCGCCGTTCGGGTACACCCGCTTGGTGGTCGGCACCGACAGGACGCCCCCGAGGACGTTGGCCGTGCCCGGGTCGGTCCCCGACTTGGCCGCGAGCGCGGTCTTGAGGTCCTTGATCTGCTTCCAGACCTGCGGGGTCTGACGGCTCGCGAGCAGGACGTAGCGCAGCTTCTTGTCCTTGGGCCGCAGCTTCTGGACGATCGTCTCCTGCTCCTGCCCCAGGATCGGGGCGAGCAGCGCGGCGGCCTGCTCGGGACCGTCGTCGATCTTCAGCTGCTTGCGGGTGAACAGCGTCGGGTCGGCGGTGATGTCGTACGCGTCCTCGCTGGTCGCGAGGGCTACCCCGGCGCGGTCGGTGATCCCGCCGCGCTCGGCGGCCAGGGTGTAGCCGACGTACCGGTTCTGCTCGGCCTTGGCCGCGTACGTGCTCGCGTCGACGGCCTGTACCTGGAGCAGGCGTACGACGAAGGCGGCCAGCACCAGCGTCAGCGCGACGCCGACCAGGCGCAGCCGGGGGCGGGGACTGCCCAGGCGGATGGTCTTGGGGGCCGCCGTGCGGGGCGCGGCGGGGCGGCGGGCCGGTCGGGCTCCGGGGCCCGGGCGCGGCCGACCGACGGGGCGGGCGGAGCGCTCGGGGCGCGCGGGTCCGGGCACGCGGCGGCGCGGCGACTGCCGGCCGAAATCGTCGGACACTGCCGTCACCTGCCGGGGGTCGGGGTCGGGTTCGTGGAGGGCGTGGCTTCGGGGAGGGCGGCCCCGGCGGGCGGGACCTGCGCGGGAGCGGTCCCGGTGACCTGCTCGACGGTCTCCGTCGGGGTGGACACGGTGGCCGGGGTGGCGCCGGCCGCGGGCGTGGAACCGGCCGCGGGCGTCGGGGCGGTCGCGCTGTCGATCACCTCGGGGGCGAGGACGAGCGGCATCCGCAGGGAGGCCGGGTCGGCGTCGGCGGCGGGGGACGGGACGCCCTTGACGGTTCCGTCGGGGTCGAGGAACGCCGGGTCGCCACCGGGCACCATGCCGAGTTCGCGGGCGCGGCGCACCAGGGCGTCGGGCGCGGAGTAGGCGTCGATGTCCCGCTGGAGGGCCTGCTGTTCGTCGGTGAGGCTCTTGGTGTCCTTCTGGAGGTCGGTGAGCTTGAACGACCCTTCGCTGAGCGCGGAGTTCAGCACCAGCAGGCCGATGAGGCCACCGCCGAGGAGCAGGACCACGAGGAGCACGAAGGGGGTGCGGGCCGCCTGTCCGGAGCTCGTGGGGCCGGGGAACAGGCGTGCGAGGCGGGCCGCCCTCCCCCTCAGTTCGGGTTTCCTACTCACACACCCTCCAGTGAGTCCGTTTCCCCAACTCACCTGCGCGGCTCACGCACTTCACTCGATGGACTCCCTGATTCGCTCGGCGCCCCTGCAGCGCGCCGGTGCGGCCCGCCGGTTCTCGGCGATCTCTTCCTCGGTGGGAAGTTCGGCACCGCGCGTGAGCAGCTTGAGCCGGGGCTGGTACTGCTCGGGGACGACGGGCAGTCCGGGCGGGGCGGTGGTGGCGGCACCGGCCGCGAAGACCTGCTTGACGAGCCGGTCCTCCAGCGAGTGGTACGACAGCACGGCGATCCGGCCACCCACGGCGAGCGCCTCGACCGCGGCCGGGATCGCCCGCTCCAGGACGGCGAGTTCGCCGTTGACCTCGATGCGCAGCGCCTGGAAGGTGCGCTTGGCCGGGTTGCCGCCGGTGCGCTTGGCGGCCTGCGGCAGGGAGTCCCGGATCAGCTCGACGAGCCGCGCGCTGTTGGTGAAGGGCTCCTTGTCGCGCTCGCGCACGATCGCGGACACGATCCGCTTGGCCTGCTTCTCCTCGCCGTACGCCCTGAGGATCCTGACCAGTTCGCCCGGCGGGTAGGTGTTGAGGACCTCGGCCGCGCTCATCCCGGTCGTCTGGTCCATGCGCATGTCGAGCGGGGCGTCCTGGGCGTAGGCGAAGCCGCGGTCGGCCTCGTCGAGCTGCATGGAGGAGACGCCCAGGTCGAAGAGGACGCCCTGCACGCGCGCGATGCCGAGCCGGTCGAGGACGTCGGGGAGCTCGTCGTAGACCGCGTGCACGAGGGTGGCGCGCTCGCCGTAGGGCGCGAGGCGTTCCCCGGACAGGCGCAGGGCCTCCTTGTCGCGGTCGAGGGCGACGAGCCGGGCCTCGGGGAAGCGCTGGAGCAGGGCCTCGCTGTGGCCGCCGAGGCCGAGGGTGCAGTCGACGACGACCGCTCCGGGCCGCTCCAGGGCGGGGGCCAACAGGTCCAGGCACCGCTGGAGCATCACCGGAACGTGTCGACTCTGACTCAAGGGGGCCTCTCAGGTCCGGCACGGGCCCTACGCACCGCCGGGTCCCCGCCCGCTCGTAAAAGGGGAGGCCGGCCGGCGCCGGAAGCGTCAGCCGACCGCAAGCGGGAGGAGGCCGAGCCGTACGTACGCGCCGCGCACGCGGGGAGACCGTCCGTGCGTGAGCCGGGGCCTCCGGGGAATGACAGCAGGGAGGCCTCGCCTCCCGCTTCGCGTCACTTTAGTCCACGGTGTCGCGCGGTCAATCAACCGGCCTGCGCGTCGCGCATCGACGCGGACTCGAAGCGGCAAATGAACGGAAACCACCCGTTCGGGTGCACCAGGCGCTCTTGTGGGTTACCTCACACAGAGGACGTGATGACGCTCTTTTTCCCATCTCACCGCAGGACCGAGTCGGCCGTGACCAGTACCGTCATGGTTATGACGACTTCCGCATCCGTTCCCACCGAAGGCGCCATAACCCGCGGCGGCGCCGTGACCGACCGCCTGGTCGAGGCCAACGAGCGGTACGCCGCTGCGTTCACGGACCCCGGCATGGACGCCCGCCCCGTCCTGCACGTCGCCGTCGTGGCCTGCATGGACGCCCGTCTCGACCTGCACGCGGCGCTCGGCCTGGAACTCGGCGACTGCCACACCATCCGCAACGCGGGCGGTGTGGTCACCGACGACGTGATCCGCTCGCTCACCATCAGCCAGCGCAAGCTCGGCACCCGCAGCATCGTCCTCATCCACCACACCGGCTGCGGCCTCGAGGCGATCACCGAGGACTTCCGCACCGAGCTGGAGATGGAGGTCGGCCAGCGTCCCGCGTGGGCGGTGGAGTCGTTCCGGGACGTCGACCAGGACGTACGGCAGTCCATGCAGCGGGTGCGGACCTCGCCGTTCCTGCTCCACACCGACGACGTGCGGGGCTTCGTCTTCGACGTGAAGACGGGTCTGCTGCGCGAGGTCGACCCCGCGTAGAGCCCGCCGCGAGCGGCCGCCCAGCGGCCGCTCAGCTGTCGTTTCGCTGTTGATTTCGGCCCCTGGGGTGCCCAAAACACCGTAAGACCCGACATAGTGCAGCCAGTTGTCCACAGTCGAGTGACACGAAACGGTAACGGCAGCAAGAATGCGGGTGTGGCGTCACGCGGAACTTTTCACGCGTGGTGTCCGTGATTCGGGGTGGGCCGGTTACGCATCACAGAGCGTCGGCCCGGAAAGTACGGGCCGAGGAGGGCCGGGTGACCACCTATGACGATCGATCGAGCCTCACTGATCTGACCGCCGTCGTGGAGCGGGTACGCAGTTCGGTGGAGGGCGTGATCGAGGGGAAGCCCGAGGTCGTACGGCTCTCTCTGACCGTGCTGCTCGCCGAGGGACATCTGTTGATCGAGGATGTCCCCGGCGTCGGCAAGACGATGCTGGCCAAGGCCCTGGCGCGGTCCATCGACTGCTCGGTGCGCCGCATCCAGTTCACGCCCGACCTGCTGCCCTCGGACATCACCGGCGTGTCCATCTGGGACCAGCAGCGCCGTGACTTCGAGTTCAAGCCGGGTGCGATCTTCGCGCAGATCGTGATCGGCGACGAGATCAACCGCGCCTCGCCGAAGACCCAGTCGGCGCTCCTGGAGTCGATGGAGGAGCGCCAGGTCACCATCGACGGGCAGACCTACGAGCTGCCCAGCCCCTTCATGGTGGTCGCCACCCAGAACCCGGTCGAAATGGAGGGCACCTACCCGCTCCCGGAGGCCCAGCGCGACCGCTTCATGGCGCGGGTCTCGGTCGGCTACCCCAGCGTGGAGGCCGAGCTCCAGATGCTCGACATCCACGGCGGGGTGAGCCCGCTGGAGGACCTCCAGCCGGTGGCCCACGCGCACGACATCGTGAAGCTGGTCGAGGCCGTCCGCGGTGTCCATGTCGCCGAAACGGTCCGGCGGTACGCCGTCGACCTGGTCGCCGCCACCCGCACCCACCCGGACCTCAGACTCGGGGCCTCCCCGCGCGCGACGCTGCACCTGCTGCGCGCCGCCAAGGCCTCCGCCGCCCTCAGCGGCCGCGAGTACGCGCTGCCGGACGACGTCCAGGCGCTCGCCGTGGCCGTCCTCGCCCACCGGCTGCTGCCCACCGCCCAGGCCCAGCTGAACCGGCGCACCGCGGAGCAGGTCGTGCAGGAGATCCTCCAGCGCACCGCGGTTCCGGCCGCTCCCCAGCAGGGCGGCATCGGGATCGGCCGGGGCGCGCCCGCCTATCCGCAGCAGCCGCCGCGGAGCCTGTGATGTCCTCCGGTGTGCCCTCGGCCGGCGGCCCCGAGGCCGACCGGGGCGACAGGGGCGGGGTGCGCACCGCGCTGGCCGGTCTTACCACCCGGGGCCGCTCCTTCTTCGCGGCCGGCATCGCCGCGGCGATCTGCGCCTACGTCCTGGGCCAGAGCGACCTGCTGCGGGTCGGCCTGCTGCTCTCCGTGCTGCCCCTGGTGTGCGCCACCGTGCTCTACCGCACCCGCTACCGGGTCGCGGGCAGCCGCAGGCTCTCCCCCGCGCGCGTGCCGGCCGGCAGCGAGGCCCGCGTCCACTTGCGCATGGACAACGTCTCGCGGCTGCCCACCGGCCTGCTGATGCTCCAGGACCGCGTCCCCTACGTCCTCGGCCCGCGCCCCCGCTTCGTGCTCGACCGCGTCGAGCCGGGCGGCCGCCGCGAGGTCTCCTACCGGGTCCGCTCCGACCTGCGCGGCCGCTACCCGCTGGGCCCGCTCCAGCTGCGCCTGACCGACCCGTTCGGGATGTGCGAGCTGACCCGCTCCTTCTCGACGTACGACACCCTGACCGTGATCCCGCGCGTGGAGGCGCTGCCGCCGGTGCGGCTGAGCGGCGAGGCCAAGGGGTACGGCGACGGCCGGCAGCGCTCGCTCGCGCTGGCCGGCGAGGACGACGTGATCCCGCGCGGCTACCGCTACGGCGACGACCTGCGCCGGGTCCACTGGCGCTCCACCGCCCGCTACGGCGAGCTGATGGTCCGCCGCGAGGAGCAGCCCCAGCGCGCCCGCTGCACGGTGCTCCTTGACACCCGGGGCCTCGCCTACGCGGGCGCGGGCCCGGACTCGGCCTTCGAGTGGGCCGTCTCGGGCGCCGCCTCGGTCCTGGTCCACATGCTCGAACGGGGCTTCTCGGTACGGCTTCTGACGGACACCGGCAATTCCGTGCCCGGTGAGGGCGCCGACGGCTTCGCGGGCGCCAGCCAGGGGACGGCGGACGCGGCCGGGCTGATGATGGACACCCTCGCGGTGATCGACCACTCCGACGGCACCGGCCTGTCCCTCGCCTACGACGTGCTGCGCCGCGGGAACGAAGGGCTGCTGGTGGCATTCTTCGGCGACCTCGACGAGGAGCAGGCCACGGTGGCCGCCAAGATGCGGCAGCGCAGCGGCGGCGCGCTCGCCTTCGTGCTGGACAGCGAGAGCTGGGTGCGGGAGCCGACCGATGTGCCGGGGCCCGGGACGGAGCACGAGGAGCGGCTGCGGATGCTGCGCGAGGCCGGCTGGACGGCCCTCGGTGTGCCCAGGGGCACCTCTTTGGAAGAGCTGTGGCGTCTCGCGGACCGCGAGCGCACGGGCGCCGGTGCGGCCGGCGCCGGGGAGGCATCGTGATGAGCGGGCGGGCACGACTGGCGCTGTGCGCGTGGGCGGCGACGCTGATGGCCGCGTGCGCCCTGCTCCCGCTGGTCGAGCCGGTCACCTGGATCGTCCAGGCGGCCTTCCTGCTGGGCGTGCAGACGGTGGTGGGCGCTGTGACCCGGCGCATCCCGCTGGCCCGGCCGCTGACGGTGGCAGCCCAGACGGTCGTCACGCTGGTGATGCTGACCCTGATCTTCGCCCGTGACCAGGCCTTCCTCGGGCTGATCCCCGGCCCGAGCGCCTTCCTGCACTTCGGGGACCTGCTCCAGCAGGGCGGCGACGACATCGCGCGGTACGCGATCCCGGCGCCGCTGGAGTCCGAGGGCATCAAGCTGATGGTGTTCGGCGGGGTGCTGATCATCGGCCTCGCGGTGGACACCCTCGCGGTGACCTTCCGCAGCGCTGCACCCGCGGGCCTGCCTCTGCTGGCGCTGTACTCCGTCGCGGCGGGACTGTCCGACGGCGGGGGCGGCTGGCTGTGGTTCCTGGTCGCGGCGGGCGGCTATCTGCTGCTGCTCCTGGCCGAGGGCCGCGACCGGCTCTCGCAGTGGGGTCGCGTCTTCGGCGGGGCCGCGCGCACCCCGGGTATCGACACCGGCCCGGTGGCCCCGGTCCGCACCGGGCGGCGCATCGGCGTGCTCGCATTGGGCATCGCGCTGGTGGTCCCGCTCGGGCTGCCCTCGATGAGCGGCGGCCTCCTGGACGCCGCCGGTGCGGGCGTGGGCGCGGGCAACGGGAACGGCGGCACGATCTCCGCGGTGAACCCCCTGCTCTCCCTGCGCGACAGCCTGAACGTCGACGAGGATCGCCAGGTCATGTCCCTGCAGACGGGCAGCACCACCGACATCTCCAACCTGTACCTGCGGATCGTCTCCCTGGACGACTTCGACGGCCGCACCTGGAAGCCGTCCAAGCGGTCCCTCACGGGCGTTCCGGACGAGTTCCCCACCCCGATCGGCCTCGGCACCGACGTCAAGCGCACCGAGGTGAAGACGACCATCGAGGCGGCGAACTGGTACGCCCAGGACTACCTGCCGATGCCGTACCCGCCGAGCGGTGTCAAGATCAGCGGCAACTGGCGTTACGAGCCCCAGGGCATGGCGCTCGTCGGTGACCACGGGCAGAACACGCGCGGGCTGGACTACCAGGTGACGAGCCTGGACGTGCAGCCGACGGCGGAACAGCTGGCCTCGGCGCCGGCCCCTCCCCCGGCCATCGAGCGCGACTACACCGAGCTGCCCGACTCCCTGCCCGCGGTGGTGGCCAAGACCGCCCGTGAGGTCACCGCGGACGCGAAGAACCACTACGAGCAGGCGGTCGACCTCCAGGACTACTTCGCGGTGAACGGCGGGTTCGAGTACGACACCCAGGTGGAGGTCGGCGACGGGCCCAACGCCATCGCCAACTTCCTGCGCGACAAGCAGGGCTTCTGCGTCCACTTCTCGTTCGCCATGGCGGCCATGGCCCGGTCCCTCGGCATCCCGGCCCGGGTCGCGGTGGGCTTCGCGCCCGGCACCCCGCAGGCGGACGGCTCGGTGTCGGTGGGCCTCAAGGACGCCCACGCCTGGCCCGAGCTGTACTTCGAGGGCGTGGGCTGGACCCGCTTCGAGCCCACCCCGACCCGGGGCACGGTGCCCTCGTACACCGTCCCGGACGCCACCGGCAACGCGAACCCGGACATCCCCCGGCCGTCCGCGGGCTCCTCCACGGAGCCGTCGGCCTCGCCCTCGGCGAGCGAGAGCTGCTCGCCTCAGCTGCGGAAGCTGGAGGCGTGCGACAGCGCGTCCCCGGCGGCGGTGGCGGGTGGCGGCGGCAACGACCCCTGGTGGGCCGTGCAGGGCTCGTGGTGGTACCTGAAGCTGCTGTTCTGGGTGCTCGTCGGGCTGGCCGTGCTGCTGATCCCCTTGTCGCCGATGCTGTGGCGGCTGCGCACCCGCGCGGCACGTCTGGGCGGTCACGGCCGCAGCGAGGCGGACGCCGCCGCGCACACCCTGGCGGCCTGGCAGGAGCTGACCGACACGGCGTGGGACTTCGGGATCCCACCGGACGACTCGCAGACCCCGCGCAAGGCGGCGGCGCGGATCGTACGGCTCGGGCATCTGGACGACACCGCCGCGGCCTCGGTGCACCGGGTGGCGGACGCGGTGGAGCAGGTGCTCTACGCCCCGCGGCCGCGGCTGACGGCCGGGCTGGCCCAGGACGTCCACCGGGTGATCGGCGGGCTGCGCGACTCCGTCAGCCGGAGCACCCGGGTCCGCGCACTGATCGCCCCGCGTTCGACCGCCCGAGTGGTGTGGGCGGCGTCGGAGTGGTGGGCCGGGGTCAGGTCGCGCGCGGTGGCGGCCCGGCCGACCCTGCGCAAGCCGTCGGGGCAGGAAGGCTGAGACAGGAAGGCTGACAGGCGCCGCTCCGAGGGCGGCGCACGTACGTGAGGGGGTGAGCACCCGGCCGGGTGCTCACCCCCTCAGCACGTCTGTGGGAGCTGCTTGTCGAGCGGCTACTGGCCGCCCTGCTCGTCGCGGCGCTTCTGCCAGCGCTGCTCGATCCGGTCCATCATCGAGCGCTTCTGACGTCCCTGTCGACGGGCGTGCGGAGCGCCCGCCGCGGGCTGTTCACCCGGCTTGGGGGCCTTGCGCCAGCCTGTCACGGCGAGTACCGCACAACCCAGCATGACGAGGAACCCCACCACGCTGAGCCAGACCTGCTTGGCGACCATACCGGCCATGAGGAGCGCGATACCCACGAGGAAGCCGGCAACTGCCTGGTAGACCCGCCGCCGGGTGTACGTACGCAGCCCGCTTCCCTCGAGCGCCGACGCGAACTTGGGATCTTCGGCGTACAGCGCTCGCTCCATCTGCTCGAGCATGCGCTGCTCGTGCTCCGAGAGCGGCACGGAGTCCTCCTCATCGTGCAGTCGCCGGGGCGACTCGGGGGGTCCCTTCAGGATAGGCAGGGAATCGCCCCCGTGAAACCCGCCCCTCTGCGCCAATTGGCCAACCGGAATCCGCCATGAACGCTCCGGCCGCTGAATCTTGTCATTCCCCAGCTGCCGTCCCGTCATGCCGGGCGGTCTCCCTCGATCATACGGCGCTGGGCGCCTTATCGGGGGGCCTGTGGCGTACTCCATGTGCCGGCAAGTACCTGATCAGCAGTACGGCACAGGAGGCGGCTCAGGCCCCGGTGGCCTCGCGCGTCTCGCCGAGCACATGGAGCTGGGTGGCCACGGAGTGGAAGGCGGGGAGTTCGGCCGCCGCCTCCTCCAGCTTCAGCAGGGCCTCCACGGCGCCGGGCTCGGTGTCCACGAGCACTCCGGGGACCAGGTCGGCGAAGACCCGCACGCCGTGCACGGCGCCCACGGAAAGGCCCGCGCCCTCGACGAGCGCGGTGAGCTGTTCCGCGGTGAAGCGGCGCGGCACGGGGTCGCCGTCGCCCCAGCGGCCGTCCGGGTCGCCGAGCGCCTGCCGGGCCTCCTTGAAGTGACCGGCCAGGGCCCGTGCGAGCACGGCGCCGCCGAGTCCCGCGGCGAGCAGGCTGAGGACGCCCTCGGGGCGCAGGGCGGCCACCACGTTGCGCACGCCCTCGGCGGGGTCGTCGACGTACTCCAGGACGCCGTGGCACAGCACCACGTCGTAGGCGCCGCGCTCGGCCACGTCGAAGAGGCCGTGGGCATCGCCCTGGACGCCCTTCACGCGGTCGGCGACTCCGGCCTCGGCGGCGCGGCGCTCCAGTGCGAACAGTGCGTTGGGGCTGGGGTCGACGACGGTGACCTGGTGGCCGAGGCGGGCGACGGGCACCGCGAAGTTGCCGCTGCCGCCCCCGGTGTCGAGGACGTCCAGCGCCTGGCGTCCCGTGGCCTTGACCCGGCGGTCGAGGGCGTCCTGGAGGACGTCCCAGACCACGGCGGTACGGAGGGAGGCGCGGGGTCGCAGCGGGTCCGACACGGCAGGTGGCTCCTCGGCGCGGTGGGAAGGTCTCAGGCGCCTTCCACCCTATTGCCTCCGGTACCCCACCTGGTCACTCCGGTGGCACGCCCGCCGCACATCTCGAACGGCGGACCCGCCGGCCCCCGGCACTCGGTGGACCGCTCATCCCGTCACCCGGCGTCGGGGAAGTCGCGGTCGGTGCCGTGGCCGCTCCCCTCGGGCTCGTCCGCGTCCTGGCGCGGCTGGGGCAGGACCGGCTGGAGGACCAGCATCCGCTCGACGAGGCGCAGGAACATCGCCACGTCACGTATGAGGTCGTCCGCGTCCCGACGGTTGGCCGCGCCCTGGATGCCCGCTTCGGCCCGGGCACGGCGCCGGGCCCCGGAGGCGAAGAGCGCGCTCCACTCGGCGAGCTCGGGCGCGATCTCCGGGAGCACTTCCCAGGCACTCCGGATCTTGGCGCGCCGTCGGGGCGTGGGCTCGGGACGCCCTCGCGCGGCGAGCACGGCGGCCGCGGTGCGCAGGGCGGCGAGGTGTGCCGTGGCATAGCGCTCGTTCGGCGTCTCCAGCGCCGAGGCCTCGTCGAGGCCGGCACGGGCCTGGGCGAGCAGGTCGAGGGCGGCGGGCGGGGCCGTCGCCCGGCGCAGCACGGGGTGTACGTCGCTCGCCGGGCCGGTCAGTGAGGGGGCAGGGCCGGTGGCGCGGCGCCGACGGGCGGCGGCTGCGTGGTAGCTGGCCATGACGAACCTCCTGTCGTCTGGTTGACGGCACATCCCGCTACGGAGTGCCGTATGTGCCCATCGTGAGGTATGGCACTGACAATCCGTTCTGACCTGCGGTTTTGCTTCGATCGAAGGTTCGGGTCTATTTTTGCACTGACCAGTCAGTTCAAAAAGTTGGCGGTTCAAGAAGAGTCCGCTTCGAGCAGAGTCAGGGGGTGGCCGTGGACGGAGCAGCTGTCACGGCCGAGGGGTTCGGGTTGAAGGGCCCTCGCGGCTGGGCGTTCCGCGGGATCGACCTCGCCGCGGAGTCCGGTGCGCTGATCGCCGTCGAGGGGCCTTCGGGGTCCGGCCGCACGAGTCTGCTGCTCGCGCTCACCGGACGGATGAAGGCCACCGAGGGGACGGCCACCGTGGGCGGGGCGCGACTGCCCAAGCAGCTCGCGGCGGTACGCCGGATCAGCGCGCCGTCGAACGTCGCCGGGGTCACCGACCTCGACCCCGCCCTGACCGTCGGGGAGCACCTGCGCGAACGGGCCCTGCTCCAGCGCCGGTTCGGTGACTCGGTGCGCGCGCTGCTGCGACCTCGCGCCGAGCGTACGACCGAGGCGGGGCTGCGGATCGACACCGCCCTGACGGCCGCCGGACTCGACCTGGAGGCGCTGCCCAAGGCCGCGCGGACCGCCGTACGCGATCTGGAGCGCCTGGAGGCCCTGCGGCTGTCGATCGCCCTGGCGCTGATCGGCCGCCCGCGGCTGCTCGCCGTCGACGACCTGGACCTGAAGCTGTCCGACGCCGAGCGGGCCGAGGCCTGGGCACTGCTCAGGTCGCTCGCCGCGGCCGGGACGACGGTGGTGGCGGTGTGCAGCGAGGCACCGGAGGGCGCGGTGACGGTGTCCACGCGGGCCGAGACCGAGAAGGACGAGACCAGTGAGGGGACGGACGATGCGATCACCGCGACTGGCCGCGCTTGAGCTGCGCCGTTTCGGCAGGGGGAAGCTGCCGCGGGCCGCGCTGGTGGCCCTGCTGGTGCTGCCGCTGCTGTACGGCGCCCTGTACCTGTGGTCCTTCTGGGACCCCTACGGCCGCCTGGACCGCATCCCGGTGGCCCTCGTGAACGACGACAAGGGCGCCACCGCCGACGGCCACAGGCTGAAGGCGGGCGAGGACATCACCAAGGGGCTGCGCGAGAGCGACACCTTCGACTGGCACGAGGTGAGCGCCGCGGAGGCCCGCAAGGGCGTCGAGGACGGCACCTACTACCTGTCGTTGACCATGCCGGGCGACTTCAGCAGGCGGATCGCCTCCAGCGCGGGCGACTCCCCCGAGACGGGCGCGCTCCAGGTCCGTACGAACGACGCCAACAACTACATCGTCGGGCAGATCTCGCGGACCGTCTTCGCCGAGGTGCGCCAGGCCGCGTCCACCAAGGCCTCGCGGTCCTTCCTGGACCGGATCTTCATCTCCTTCTCCGACATCCACGGCGCCACCGTGAAGGCCGCGAACGGCGCCGACGACCTGGAGGGCGGCATCGGCAAGGCGGAGAAGGGCTCCCAGGATCTCGCCGCGGGCCTGAAGGACGCCCAGGCGGGCAGCGGCAAGCTGTCGGACGGACTGGCCAAGCTCGACTCGGGCTCCGGCGAACTCGCGGCCGGAGCGCGGCAGGTGGCCGACGGCACGCAGACGCTCGCCGACCGGGTCAACGGGATCGCGGACAAGGTGGGGCCCTTCGTCGCCGGCAACGAGAAGAGCATCGGCGACACCGCGCGACTCGTCGCCGACTCCGCCGGAGCCGTCCGCCACAACCTCGGCACCCTGGTGAGGACCGCCCCGGCGGCCGCCCGGGGAGCCCACAAGGCCGCCGACACCCTGAACGCCGTCTACAAGACGCGCTGCACGGACCCGGTCCTGCCGGACGCGGCCTGCGCCGACCTCAAGAAGGCCGCTCAGGCAGCCGAAGACGTGGCTCGGGTCGCCGACGACGTCAACACCCTGGTCGCCGACCAGAACGGCGACCTGAAGAAGCTCGACGCACAGCTCGCCGGCCTCCAGGAGCAGGCAAGGGCGCTCGCCGACCGGGCGCCCCGGCTCTCCGAGGACCTCGACGACGCCGTGGCGAAGGTCAACAAGCTGAACGAGGGCGCGCGGAAGGTCGCCGCCGGGGCCAGGACGCTCCACTCGGGACTGGGCAGCGCCAGCACCGGCGCTCAAGCCCTGGATCAGGGCGTGGGCAAGCTCAGGACCGGCGCCGACACCCTGACCGGCGGCATGTACAAGCTCGCCGACGGCTCCGGGAAACTCGCGGGCGGTCTGCACGACGGCGCCTCGCAGATCCCCGACTACGACAAGAAGGACCGCGACCGGCGCACCGACGTGATGGCCGACCCGGTCCAGCTGGTCTCCAAGGACCTGCACAAGGCGCCGAACTACGGCACCGGCTTCGCCCCCTACTTCATCCCGCTGTCCCTGTGGGTGGGCGCCATGGTGGCGTACATGCTGATCGCGCCGATGAACCGGCGGGCGCTCGCCGCCGGTGCCGCGGCCTGGCGGATCGCGCTGGCGGGCTGGCTGCCGGTGGTCGCGATCGGGGTGCTCCAGACGGTGGCCCTGATGTCGGTGCTGCACTGGGCCGTGGGCCTCCAGATGGCCCGCGCGGCCGGAACCGTGGGCTTCCTGTTCCTGGTGACGGCGTGCTTCGCGGCGATCGTCCAGTGGCTGAACGCACGCTTCGGAGCGGCGGGCCGGATCCTCGTCCTCGCCCTCCTGATGCTCCAGCTGACGTCGGCGGGCGGCACGTATCCCGTCCAGACCAGCCCGGGCTTCTTCAACGCGCTGCACCCGTTCCTGCCGATGAGTTACGTCGTCGAGGCCCTCCGGAGGCTCATCACGGGCGGCGGTCTCGCTCCGGTGTGGCACGCGTGTGTGGTGCTCCTCGCCTTCACCGCGGGCGCCCTCGCGCTGACCGCCGTGTCCGCGCGCCGCCGTCAGGTGTGGACGCTGGACCGGCTGCACCCGGAGCTGACCCTGTGAGCCGTTCCGCCACCTCAGGGGCCCTGACGCCTGTGAGAATCAGGACCATGGAAAGCAGCAGCGCCACGGCGGGCGTCAGCACGCGCCGCGAGGCCACCCGGCAGAAGCTCTACGAGGCGGCCGTCACGCTCATCGCCGAGCAGGGCTTCTCCGCCACCACGGTCGACGAGATCGCCGAGCGGGCCGGAGTCGCGAAGGGCACGGTCTACTACAACTTCGCGAGCAAGTCGGTGCTCTTCGAGGAGCTGCTGCGGCACGGCGTGGGCCTGCTCACCGCCTCTCTGCGGGAGGCGGCGGAAGCGACGGCACGCGCGGGCGGCGGCAAGGTGGACGCCCTGGACGCGATGATCCGCGCGGGCCTCGTCTTCATCGACCGCTACCCGGCCTTCACCCAGCTGTACGTGGCCGAGCTGTGGCGCACCAACAGGACGTGGCAGTCCACGCTCATGGTGGTCCGTCAGGAGGCCGTGGCGGTCGTGGAGGGCGTGCTGCGCGAAGGCGTGGAGAACGGTGAGTTCAGCGACGAGATCGACGTCCCGCTGACCGCCTCCGCGCTGGTCGGCATGGTCCTGGTGGCCGCCCTGGACTGGCAGTCCTTCCAACCCGAGCGCTCCCTGGACGACGTACACGCGGCGCTGTCCCGGCTGTTGCAGGGGAGGGTGAGCGGGGGGAGGGGCTGAGGCGGGGCGGCGAGCGAAGGCGCGGGGTCGGCATCCGGAATTAGCTCTGCGCCGGCATGCGAAAGCGCCGGTCCGTTGTGGCCGCGTCCCCCGCGGGCCACCTCGAACCGGCGCCTTCTTCCCCCGTATCCCCCGATTTCCCCCGTGCCCCCGGTCCCCCCGTTGGGCCCCCGTTCGGTCGTTCCCCCGCTCTCCGGGTTCCCCCGTGCCTCGCTCCCGCCGACCGCGGCCGGCGGAAGGAGCGGGTCCGGGGCGGCTCCGTTCCGGCGCCCCGTGTCGCCGGTGCCGGAGCCGTTCCCCTTCGCCGTGCCTCCACTTTCCCGTTCACGCAGGTCGGAGCCCATCCGCGCGCGTACTCATCTCACCCTCTAGGTACGGATACTCAGTCCTGCGTGCTCATCCCCAGGACGCCCTGTGGCCGACTGGTTACGATCGCGTCCGTGTCCGTACTCCCCTTGGTGTTCACCAGCGGCTGGGCCAGCGGTGTCAACGCGTACGCGGTGGTGCTGCTGCTCGGCGTGTTCGGCGCGACCGGGCTGAGCGACGACGTCCCCGAAGCACTTCAGCGCCCCGAGGTCCTCGTCATCGCGGGCGTGCTGTTCCTGTGCGAGGCGGTGGCCGACAAGATCCCGTACGTCGACTCGGCGTGGGACTCCGTGCACACCGTGGTCCGGCCGGTCGCGGGCGCCTGGGTCGGAGCGCTGCTCGCCGGTCAGAGCGGTTCGCTCAACGACGTGGTCGCGGGTCTGGTGGGCGGCTCGACGGCGCTGGCCAGCCATACGGTCAAGGCGGGCACGAGGATGGCCGTCAACACCTCCCCCGAACCCTTCAGCAACATCGCCCTGAGCGTGGCCGAGGACCTGGGGGTGGCCGGCATCGTCTCGTTCGCGATATTCCACCCCACGGCGGCGGCGGTCATCGCGGGCGCGCTGCTGCTGGCGGGCCTGGTGGTGCTGTACTTCCTGATCTCCCGGATCCGCAGATTCCGCAGACGCAGGGCGCAGCGCAAGGAGGAGAGACAACTGGCGGCACGACCACCTGCCTGAAGGGGCACCCACCCCGACCGGCCGGAACTGTCAGTGGCGGCCGATAAAGTCGCAGGCATGGCAAGGATTGCGGTGATCGGCGCCGGGATGGGCGCGATGGCGGCCGCTGCCCGGCTGGCCGTCGCGGGCCACCGGGTGGCGGTGTACGAGCGGACGGAGACGTACGGCGGAGCGGTGCGCCGGTTCGAGCGGGACGGGTTCGCCTTCGACACCGGTCCCGGACTGCTCACGCTCCCCGCGGTCTACCGCGACCTGTTCGTCAAGACCGGCAAGGAGCCGCTGGAATCGGTCGTCGAGCTGGTCCAGGTCGACCCGTCGTCACGGCACGTCTTCGCGGACGGCACCGAGGTGTCCCTGCCGAACGCGTCCCGCGCGGGAGTCGTCGCAGCGCTCGACGAGGCCCTGGGCGCAGGCGCCGGCGCCCGCTGGGGCGACTTCCTCATCCGGGCCCGCGAGACCTGGGACCGCACCCGCAGACCGCTCCTGGAGGAGCCGCTGTGGCCCAACTGGTCGGTGCTGGCCGAGCGCGAGCCCTATCCGTCGGTGCCGCACAAGAAGTTCCTGCGCACCCGGCGGGCCGGCACCCTGGCCGAGGTGGGCGCCTGGGAGCTGCGGGACCCCCGGCTCTTGTCCCTGCTGGAGGGCTACGCGCTCGCGTACGGCATCGACCCCGGCCTCGCTCCGGCGAGCGCCGCGATCCTCCCGTACATGGAGCACGCTTTCGGCACCTGGTATGTCCGGGGCGGCATGCGGGAGTTGGCGCGGGCGGTGTACGAGCGTTGCGTCCAGCGCAAGGTGGAGTTCCACTTCGGCGCCGAGGTGACGGGGGTCCTGGAGAAGGACGGTCGCGCGGGAGGGCTGGAGCTGGCCGACGGGGCGCTCGTCGAGGCGGACACCGTCGTCGCCGCCGGGCCCTGGCGGCTGCGCGGGCTCCTGCCGGGACGTGAGCTCTACGGCCCGAAGGACGTCTCCCCGTATGCCGAGAACCGGCACCTCGGCCGGATCGTGGTCTGTCTCGCGTTGCGCGGGGCTCGGCAGCCGGGCGCCGCGCACCGCACGGTGGTGCACGGCCCCGACCCGGAGGGCGCGCTGTGCGACTTCGTGCACGGGGAACTGCCCGAGGAGCCCACCGTGCAGATCGACCGTCCGGACGACCCGGCTCTCCGCCCCGACGCAGACCAGGAGGCCGTGGTGCTGACGGCGACCGTGACGTCCCAGGGGAGCTTCGACTGGACCGCTCCGGGAATTGCCGAAGCCTTCGCGGACAGGATGGTCACCGCCGCGGAGCGCGCGCTTCCCCGACTCCGGGAGCGGATTCTGTGGCGCGAGGTGCGGACGCCCGTTCACACCGAGCGCGAGACGGGGGCCGAAGGCGGTGCCGTACCCCCACCCTCACTGGCCGGCCGCGACGGCACCCTGCACCCGTCCAACAGCACAGCCCTACCAGGCCTGTTCACGGCTGGTGGCTGGTCGCACCCCGGGGGCGGGCTCGCCCACGCCGGGATGTCGGGCGCCCTGGTCGCCGGGCTGATCGTGGAGGGGCCGGAGTTCCGCGGCTCCCAGTGAGGGAGCCGCCCGGCGTCAGAAGCGGTACTGCTCGTCGTACCCCTGGCCCTGGTTCTGGTGTCCCTGGCCGCTGTTGTCCTGGTAGTACTGCTGCTCCTGCGGGAGTTCGCCGCCGTACTCGTCGGTGCGCTGCTGCGGCACCCAGACCCCGCCGGCCGGCGTCTCGCCGCCGTAGGTCCCGCCGTACTGGTCGTAGCCCTGCTGGGCGAACTGCTGCTGACCGCCGTAGGAGGTGTCGTACGACCCCGTCCCGTAGGTCTGCGTCCCGATGTACGGGTCGGAGTAGGCGGCGTACTGCTGCTGCCCGCCCGCGTCGTAGCCGTACTGCTGCTGGTCGTAGCCGGAGTAGCCGTCGTAGCCGTACGTCTGGTCGGCGGCGGCCGTCGCGTACTGGTCCTGGGGCTGGCCCGCGGCGGCGTAGGACTGGTCGCCGCCGTAGCCGGCATCGCTGTACACGCCGTAGGAACCGGTGTCGTCGGGCATGGGCTGGGGCTCGTAGACCGAGGTGGTCTCGGCGGCCGTGGCCGAGCGCGCGGGGGTGAAGACGTCGTCGCGGTCGTAGTCGTCGTCGTGACCGTAAGCGGCGGTGTCCTGGCGAGACGGGTCGTACCCGGCCTCGTCGCCGTAGGCCGCGGCACCCGAGTCAAGGTCCGAGACGTCCAGCGCGGGCTCCTCGCGGCCGCGCTCCCGGCGGCCCTTCTTGCCGCCGGTCAGACCGCCCAGCGCGGCCGGCGGGTTGACCGCCCAGCCCTGTTCGAAGCCGCGGCGGAACGACAGGGTGACGTAGGTCTGGCCGACCGCGAACGCGATGGCACCGAGACCGATGACGACGACCTGCGAGATCAGCACGCCGAGGACCACGCCCAGGAAGCCGACGAAGGCGAGCACCCGCCAGCGCAGCCGCGCCTTGTACTGCAACAGCACTTCGCCGAGCAGCCACAGCGCGACGAATCCGAACGCGATGTAGAGGACCGTCCAGCCCATGTACGCCCCTCTCCCAGTGACCGCTACGCAGTGTGTCGTATATCCGTGCGGCCGGTCTAGGCCTGCGGTCGGTGGTGCAGGCCCAGGTTTTCGTAGATTTCCAGCGATGCCGTGGAGTTGTTGAGCGTGATGAAGTGCAGTCCGGGCACTCCCTCGGACAGCAGACGCGCGCAGAACTCCGTGGCGAACTCGATTCCGATCGAGCGTACAGCGGCCGGATCGTCCTTTGCTGTGAGGATCCGCTCTTTCAGGGCGGAGGGGATGATCGCGTTACTGAGCTGCGGGAGCCGCTCCAGCATCCGCACGCTGGTCACGGGCATGATCTCGGGAATGACGGGCGTCGCGCAGCCCGCCGCGTCGACTCGGTCACGCAGGCGCAGATAGGACTCCGGCTGGAAGAACATCTGGGTGATGGCATAGTCGGCGCCGGCCCGGCACTTGTTGACGAAGTGGGTGACGTCGGTGTCCCAGTCCGCGGAGCGCGGGTGCATCTCCGGGAAGGCCGCGACGCCCACGCAGAAGTCGCCCGACTCCTTGATGAGCCGGACGAGTTCGGCGGCGTAGGTCAGGCCCTGCGGGTGGGCGAGCCAGTCGCCCATGGGGTCGCCGGGCGGGTCGCCGCGCACGGCCAGCATGTTGCGGATCCCGGCGTCGGCGTACTGGCCGATGATGTTGCGCAGTTCCGCGATGGAGTGGTTGACCGCGGTGAGGTGGGCGACCGGGGTCAGGGTGGTGTCCGCGACGATCTGCTGGGTCTCCTTGACGGTGCCCGCGCGGGTGGAGCCGCCGGCGCCGTACGTCACGGAGACGAAGTCCGGGGCGACCGCCTCGACCCTCCTGAGCGCGCTCCACAGGTTTCGCTCACCCTTGGGAGTCTTGGGCGCCGAGAACTCGAAGGAGTACGTCGTCTTGCCCGTGGCGAGCATGTCGCGCACGGTGCGTGCGCGGTCCGTCCTGGTGGATGCGGTTCCGAGGGCCATACCGGAAGGTTAGTCAGGGGGCGGCGGCCACCCAACCGGATCCGGGAAATTTGCCCGGATTGTCGACTTGTTGTCCACCCCTCGGACATCTGAGGCGGTTACAGCGCGTGCCGGATCCTCTTCGCGAACTCCGCTGCGGCCTCACCGGGGTCGTCCGCCTCGGTGATCGCCCGGACGACGACGACCCGGCGGGCCCCGGCCTCCAGGACCTCGTCGAGGTTGCCCAGATCGATGCCGCCGATGGCGAACCAGGGGCGGTCGGCACCGAGGGCCGCGGTGTACCGCACCAGGTCCAGGCCGGGTGCGTGCCGGCCGGGCTTGGTGGGGGTCGGCCAGCAGGGGCCGGTGCAGAAGTAGTCCACACCGTCCTGTGTCGCGGCCGCGGCGGCCTCCGGCTCGGCGTGGGTGGAGCGGCCTATGAGGACGTCCTCGCCGAGGATCGCCCGGGCGGCGGCGACGGGGAGGTCGCCCTGGCCCAGATGGAGTACGTCGGCGCCGGCCGCGTGGGCCACGTCGGCCCGGTCGTTGACCGCGAGGAGCTTGCCGTGCCGGGCACAGGCGTCGGCGAGGACCTCGAGGTGCTCCAGCTCCTCGGCCGCCTCCATGCCCTTGTCCCGCAGCTGCACGATGTCGACGCCGCCGGCCAGGACGGCGTCCAGGAACTCGGCGAGGTCGCCCTGGCGCTTGCGGGCGTCCGTGCACAGGTAGACACGGGCGTCGGCCAGCTGGGCGCGGGCGGTGTCGGGCATGCGTGAGTCTCCCCCGGGTTCGGTGGTGTACGGGCCGCGCTCGACCGCGGCCGCGGCCCCGGCAGGCCCGGCCCGTACGCCGGTGCTGTCAGGTCAGACGGCGAGCGCCTGGGCCCGGCGCTTCACCTCCGTGCCGCGATTCTCGCTCAGGGCCTGTGCGGGGGTACCGGGCAGGCTCTCGTCGGGGGTGAAGAGCCACTCCAGCATCTCTTCGTCGGTGAAGCCGTCGTCCCTCAGGAGCGTCAAGGTGCCGGACAGGCCCTTGACGACCTTCTGCTCGGCCCCGTCGATGAAGGCGGCGGGGACGTGCAGCGCGCGGTTCTCACCACGGCGTACGGCGATGAGCTGGCCCTCCTTGACCAGCTGCCGCACACGCGTCACCTCGACGTCCAGCATCTCTGCGATGTCGGGGAGGGTGAGCCAGGCGGGGACGAGAGCATCGATCTTTGCGTCAATCTCGGTCACGGGATTAAGCGTGCCATCCCGCACTGACAGTCGGAAGCCGGGGCACCTCCGGCGGGGCCGTCAGGGGGCCTGGACGCCGGTCCACCGACGGGCGCGGACGCGTTCGACCGACTGCGTACGGACGCGGCGCCGGGGATCAAAAGGGGCAGAAAGCGGAAAAAGGGGCCGCCGGCACCCGGCGCTCACGCAGTCGCCGCCTTCAACGGTCTCGCCGGGTCCGTCAGCAGGTCCGGGACGATCTCCGTGCCCGCCTCGATCAGGCGGCGGCCCTGGGCCAGGTCGCGGGGGCGGCCGACCGCCAGGAGGGCGACCAGGCGGTTGTCGCGGAGCCAGCACACCGACCAGGCGGGGCCGGACGGCTCCCCGCGCCACAGGGTCGTGTCGGCGGCCGCGTGGTGGCCGGCGTACTGGACGAAACGGCCGAACTGCTCGGACCAGAAGTACGGGACCGGGTCGTAGACGGCGGAGGTCTCGCCCAGGACGGCGGCGGCGACCGTGCGGGGTCCCTGGAGGGCGTTGTCCCAGTGGTGGACCATCAGCCGTTCGCCGTACCGCCCCGAGGGGAAGGAGGCGCAGTCGCCGACCGCGTAGACGTCCGGCGCGGAGGTCCGCAGCCGCTCGTCGGCGACGACCTCGCCGTGCGCGCCGAGCTCGATGCCGGAACCGGCGAGCCAGGCCGTGGCGGGCCGGGCGCCGATGCCGACCACGACCGCGTCGGCGGCCACCCGGGAGCCGTCGTCCAGGACGACCTCACCGGGCTCGACGCGCACCACGCGCGCGTGGGTGCGCAGATCGGCCCCCGCGTCGGCGTACCAGGACGTCATCGGCGCGGCCACCTCGGCGGGCAGCGCGCCCGCGAGCGGCCGGTCGGCGGCCTCCACGACCGTCACCGCGCAGCCCGCCTCGCGGGCGGCGGTGGCGAACTCGGCGCCGATCCAGCCCGCTCCGACGACCACGATGTCGTGCCGGCGGGCGAGCACGGGCCGCAGCCGCTCGGCGTCGTCCAGGGTGCGCAGCAGATGCACGCCGGGCACGCCCTCGGTCCCGGGCAGCCGCATGGGTTCGGCGCCGGTGGCGAGGACCAGGACGTCGTACGGCACGACCCCGGCCTCGGTGTCCAGTTCGTGCGTGTCGGGGCGCACGCCCAGCGCCTCGCGGCCAAGCAGCAGTTCGATGTCGAGGGCCTCGAAGTCCACGTCGAAGGCGGAGCCCTCGGCCTTGCCCAGCAGGACCGCCTTGGAGAGCGGCGGACGGTCGTACGGCTGATGCGGCTCCGCGCCGATCACCGTGACGGTGCCCTGGAAGCCCTGTTCGCGCAGCGCGACCGCGGTCTGCACGCCGGCCATGCCCGCCCCGACCACGACCACCCGCCGCTGCGCCTGCGTCTGCTCGGTCATTTGATCACCCTAGCCAACTGACAATCAGTCAGTCAGGAGTCGTGCGCCGTGACCTGCTGCACAACCTCGCCGACCTGCTCCACGACACTCGTTCCGCTGCCCGGCTGCGACTCCCACTCCCACGTCTCCTCCAGCCTCACGCGGCCGTCGGGAAGGTCCACGACCGTGGAAAGACAGTGACCCGAGGACGTCGTCCCGTCGTGCTTGAGCTGGACGTAGCGGAAGTCGAGCCGGTCCCCCGCGCGGGTGCCGACCAGATGCCCGCGTACGACGTCGCCGCCCGTGTACTCGGCCCAGATCTCCCCGTCCTTCTCGTGGTACGTGAACCGGGTCCGGGTACCCACCTGACCGGGAGCCTGGTCGACGACCGGGGCGAGGACGAGACCGTCGAGCGAACGTGCCACGAAAAGAGGCTCCCTTACTGAGACATACGGCGTCGGGCTAGGGTGGCCAACGTAGAGCACTCGCGGGAGCCCGGACGCACCGGGCTGAGAGGGAGGCTGGGCGGCCTCCGACCGTACGAACCTGATCCGGGTCATGCCGGCGAAGGGAGGGGCTGGACGCCCATGTCCTCACGTACGTCAGACGTCCTCGTCGTCGGGGGCGGCATCATCGGCCTGGTCACGGCCTGGCGGGCCGCGCAACGCGGTCTTCGCACGGCCGTGGTGGACCCGGAACCGGGCGGCGGGGCCGCCCGGGTGGCCGCCGGGATGCTGGCCGCCGTCACCGAACTGCACTACGGCGAGCAGACCCTGCTCGGTCTGAACCTCGCCTCGGCCCGCCGCTACCCGGACTTCGCGGCCGAGCTCACCGACCTGACCGGGCAGGACCTCGGCTACCGCCGCTGCGGCACGCTCGCCGTGGCCCTGGACGCCGACGACCGCGCCCATCTGCGCGAACTGCACGCGCTCCAGCGGCAGTCGGGGCTGGAGTCGGAGTGGCTGTCGGGGCGCGAGTGCCGCCGCCTGGAGCCGATGCTCGCGCCGGGGGTGCGGGGCGGGCTGCGGGTGGACGGCGACCACCAGATCGATCCGCGCCGCCTCACGCGCGCGTTGCTGGCCGCGTGCGAGCGGGCGGGCGTGGTGTTCCACCGCGCGTGGGCGCAGCGTCTGCGGGTCGTCCGGGGCCGGGCCGCCGGGATCACCACCACGGACGGCGACGAACTGGACGCGGGCCGGACCGTGCTCGCCGCCGGGAGCCTCAGCGGCCGCCTGGAAGGGGTCCCCGAGGCCCTCCTGCCCCCCGTGCGGCCCGTGAAGGGCCAGGTGCTGCGCCTGACCGTGCCGCCCCGGTACGCGCCCTTCCTGAGCCGTACCGTGCGGGCCGTCGTGCGCGGCAGCCAGGTCTATCTCGTGCCGCGCGAGAACGGCGAGCTGGTGATCGGCGCGACCAGCGAGGAGCTGGGCTGGGACACCACGGTGACCGCGGGCGGGGTGTACGAACTGCTGCGGGACGCGCACGAACTGGTCCCCGGCATCACCGAGCTGCCGCTGACGGAGACCCGCGCGGGCCTGCGTCCGGGCTCCCCCGACAACGCGCCCCTGCTCGGTCCTACGGACCTGCCCGGCCTGCTCCTCGCCACCGGGCACTACCGCAACGGGGTGCTGCTGACGCCGGTCACCGGGGATGCCATGGCGCACGTCCTGACCACCGGCGAACTCCCGGAGGTGGCCCGCCCGTTCACCCCGCGGCGGTTCCTGGAGCGGGTGGAGCAGCCGGCATGAACATCTCCGTCAACGGGGAGCCGCGCGAGTTCGCTCCCGGCACGGCCCTCGACACCGTCGTACGGGCCCTGACCCCGGCGCCCTCCGGGGTCGCCGCCGCGCTCAACGAGACCGTCGTCCCCCGGGCGCAGTGGTCCTCGACCTCCCTCGCCGAGGGAGACCGCGTGGAAGTCCTCACCGCTGTCCAAGGAGGCTGACCCATGGCCGACGATCCCTTTGTCATCGGCGGTACGTCCTTCTCGTCCCGGCTGATCATGGGCACCGGCGGGGCGCCCAGCCTGGACGTGATGGAGCGGGCCCTGGTCGCCTCCGGGACCGAGCTCACGACGGTCGCGATGCGGCGGGTGGACCCCTCGGTGCACGGCTCGGTGCTGTCCGTCCTGGAGCGGCTCGGCATCCGGGTGCTGCCCAACACGGCGGGCTGCTTCACGGCCGGTGAGGCCGTCCTGACGGCCCGCCTCGCGCGCGAGGCCCTCGGCACCGACCTGGTCAAGCTGGAGGTCATCGCGGACGAGCGGACCCTGCTGCCGGACCCGATCGAGCTGCTGGACGCGGCCGAGACCCTGGTCGACGACGGCTTCACGGTGCTGCCGTACACGAACGACGACCCGGTCCTGGCGCGCAGGCTGGAGGACGTGGGCTGCGCGGCGATCATGCCGCTCGGCTCCCCGATCGGCTCCGGGCTCGGCATCCGCAACCCGCACAACTTCCAGCTGATCGTGGAGCACGCGCGCGTGCCGGTGATCCTGGACGCGGGGGCGGGCACGGCCTCCGACGCGGCACTGGCGATGGAGCTGGGGTGCGCGGGTGTGATGCTCGCCTCGGCGGTGACGCGGGCGCAGGAGCCGGAACTGATGGCCCACGCGATGCGGCACGCGGTCGAGGCGGGGCGGCTGGCGTTCCGGGCGGGACGGATTCCCCGGCGGCACTTCGCCGAGGCGTCGTCCCCGGTGGAGGGCAGGGCCGTACTGGATCCGGAACGTCCAGCATTCTGAACACGCGTTCGACTCGGGACACGAGCAGGTGCGACCTCCGTCACAGCTCGGCTCCAGTACCGCCCCCGTTCCGGCCGAACCGGATGGACTGTCAGCCTCGGCTCGTACACTCGCCTGCGTGGATACGACCCTTCAGGACCCGCTGGTCGGGCAGGTGCTCGACGGCCGCTACCGCGTGGACGCGCGGATCGCGGTCGGCGGGATGGCCACGGTCTACCGGGCCCTGGACACCCGTCTGGACCGTGTGCTCGCCCTCAAGGTGATGCACCCCGCGCTCGCGGCGGACGGGATCTTCGTCGACCGGTTCATCCGGGAGGCCAAGTCCGTCGCCCGGCTGGCCCACCCCAATGTGGTGCAGGTCTTCGACCAGGGCACCGACGGGTCGTACGTCTATCTCGCCATGGAGTACGTCGCCGGCTGCACCCTGCGTGACGTGCTGCGCGAGCGCGGGGCCCTGCAACCGCGCGCCGCCCTGGACATCCTGGAGCCGGTCCTGGCCGCGCTCGGCGCCGCCCACCGCGCCGGGTTCGTGCACCGGGACATGAAGCCGGAGAACGTCCTGATAGGGGACGACGGCAGGGTCAAGGTCGCCGACTTCGGGCTGGTGCGGTCCGTGAACAACGTGACCAACACCTCCGGAGCGGTCCTCGGCACCGTCTCCTACCTGTCGCCGGAGCAGATCGACCAGCCGGGCATCGCCGACGCACGGGTCGACGTGTACGCATGCGGTGTCGTCCTGTACGAGATGCTGACCGGCAGCCAGCCGCACGAGGGCGACTCCCCCGCGATAGTGCTCTACAAGCACCTCCACGAGGACGTCCCGCCCCCGTCGGCGGTGGTCCCGGGGCTGCCGTACGAACTGGACGAGCTGGTCGCCTCCGCCACCGCCCGCACCCCGGACCTGCGACCGTACGACGCCGTGGCGCTGCTCGCGCAGACCCACGAGGCACACAGCAGGCTGACCGCCGAGCAGTTGGACGCGGTGCCCCCGCAGGCGCTCTCCGCGCAGTACGCGGGCGCGGAGAACCGCACGAGCGTGATCCCGCGCTCCCTGACCGTGCCCCGGCCGCTCCCGGTCAACGAGGACGAGCCCGTCCACCGCACCAGCGTCCTGGAGACCCCGCCACCCCCGCCCCGGCGCGGCCGCGCCTCCGGAGGCCGTACCCGGCGCGGACCGCTCCTCCTCATCGCCGCGGTCTTGCTGGCGCTGGGCATCGGGGCAGGCGTCTGGTACATCAACTCGGGCCAGTTCACCCATGTCCCGGCCCTGCTGGCGAAGACCGAGGCACAGGCGCGTGACCGCCTGGACGAGGCGGGGCTGGAGACGGGCAAGGTCACCTACGCCTACAGCGACACCGTCAAGCGCGGCACCGTCATCAGCACGGACCCGGGAGTGGGCAGCCGCATCCGGGACCACGACTCCGTGGCGATCACCGTCTCCAAGGGCCCGCAGACGGTCAAGGTGCCCGACGTGGACGGCTACGAACTGGCCAAGGCGAGAGCCCGGCTGAAGACGGAGGGGCTCAAGCCCGGCATGGTCACCCGGGAGTTCAGCGAGGACGTCCCCAAGGGCTTCGTGATCAGCACGGATCCCGCGGGCGGCACCACACTGCGCGCCGGCTCGGCGATCGCCCTCACCGTCAGCAAGGGCGCCCCGGTCGACGTCCCGGACGTCACCGGCGAGGACCTGTCCGACGCCAGGTCCGACCTCGAGGAGGCCGGCCTGAAGGTGAAGATCGCCCCCGCGCGGGTCAACTCCGAGTACGACGCCGGCCAGGTGGCCCGCCAGAGCCCCGAGCCCGACACCCAGGCCGCCGAGGGCGACACCATCACCCTGACCATCTCCAAGGGCCCCGAGATGATCGAGGTCCCGGACGTCACGGGCGACAGCGTCGACGACGCGAAGACCGCGCTGGAGGGTGCCGGTTTCCAGGTCGAGGAGGACCGGGGACTGCTCGGATTGTTCGGCGACACGGTGAAGAAGCAGTCCGTGGAGGGCGGCGACACGGCACCGAAGGGTTCGACGATCACGATCACGATCCGCTGAGAGACGCGTGAGGGGGTGCCGGGTCCTGTAGTCGGGCGGGTGCGGGTCCGTCGTGGCTGGTCGCGCAGTTCCCCGCGCCCCTGGGTGGGTCATCTGGACGCTCGTGCAGACGCGTACGGCGTGAAGGGGACGGGGTGGGGGGTGTTCGCCCGCAGCGGCCGGCGTCCGTTACAGGGCCCCTCGTAAGCGGCCGAGCCGCCGGACCGAGGACGGATACCCCCCACCCCGGCACCGACCCACCCACCGAACGAAACGCGCTACACACGCCCCCACCGAAGCCGCGCGGGCCGCCGCAGGCCTCCAGGGGCGCGGGGAACTGCGCAAAACGCCCGCCCCCACCAAGCCGCACCCGCCAACACCCCCGCACCGCACCCAATGGGAACCTTTACCGGTGACAACTCAGCGCAACCCCGTCGGCGGCCACGTCCCCGTAGCCGGCGGTCTGAACTCCGTCGGGCTCTCCTACGCCCGTGACCTGAACGCCGAAACCGTGCAGGTCTTCGTCGCCAACCCCCGCGGCTGGGCCACCCCCGCCGGAAACCCCAAGCAGGACGAGGCATTCCGCGAGGCCTGTGCCGACGAGGCGATCCCGGCGTACGTCCACGCGCCCTACCTGATCAACTTCGGCTCCCACACAGAGGCGACGGTCGAGAGGTCGGTCGACTCGCTCCGCCACTCCCTGCGCCGCGGACGCGAGATCGGCGCACTCGGCGTCGTCGTGCACACCGGCAGCGCCACCGGCGGCCGGGACCGTTCCGTGGCGCTGAAGCAGGTCCGCGAGCACCTGCTCCCGCTGCTCGACGAGCTCACCCACGACGACGACCCGTTCCTGCTGCTGGAGTCGACGGCCGGCCAGGGCTCCTCGCTCTGCTCACGCACCTGGGACTTCGGCCCGTACTTCGACGCCCTGGACGCCCACCCGAAGCTCGGCGTCTGCCTGGACACCTGCCACATCTTCGCCGCCGGCCACGACCTGACCGGCCCGAGCGGCATGCACCAGACACTGGACCTGCTGGTGGACACGGTCGGTGAGGGCCGGCTGAAGCTGATCCACGCCAACGACTCCAAGGACGTCGTCGGCGCCCACAAGGACCGCCACGAGAACATCGGCTCCGGCCACATCGGCGAGGACCCCTTCCGCGCCCTGATGACCCACCCCGCGACCGAGGGCGTCCCCCTGATCATCGAGACACCCGGCGGCAAGGAGGGCCACGCGGCGGACGTGGAGCGACTGAAGAAACTCCGGGACGCGTGACACGTTGAGGAATACCCCCAGGGGGTATACGGTTCCCGCAGTGCAGGAACCGTCATCCGACCCTGGGGGTAACCGTGCAGCACCAAGGATCCAGCTGGCGAACGGCCGTTCAGGCCACCCTCCACTGCCTCACCGGCTGTGCCATCGGCGAGGTGCTCGGCATGGTCGTCGGCACCGCGCTGGGCTGGGGGAATCTGCCGACGACCGTCCTGGCGATCGTGCTCGCCTTCTTCTTCGGCTACTCCTTCACCCTCTACGGCATCCTCAAGGCCGGCCTCGGCCTCGGCACGGCCGTCAAGGTGGCCCTGGCCGCCGACACCCTGTCCATCGCCGTGATGGAGCTGATCGACAACGGGGTGATCGCCCTGTGGCCGAACGCCATGGACGCGGAACTCGCCGACCTGCTGTTCTGGGTGTCACTGGCGATCTCGCTGGCCATCGCGTTCGTCGTGACCGTGCCGGTCAACAAGTGGATGATCGGCCGCGGCAAGGGACACGCCGTGGTCCACCAGCACCAGGGGCACCACGGGCACCAGGCACACTCAGAGCACCACGGCCACTGAGCCTCACAGCTCCGGACCGTCCCCCGGCTCCTCCTGGTAGGAGTAGCGCTGCTCCTTCCAGGGGTCGCCGACGTTGTGATAGCCGCGCTCCTCCCAGAAGCCGCGGCGGTCGGCGGTCATGTACTCCACGCCACGGACCCACTTGGGCCCCTTCCAGGCGTACAGATGAGGCACGACCAGGCGGAGCGGAAAGCCGTGTTCCGCGGTGAGCGGCTCGCCGTCCTTGTGCGTGGCGAAGATCGTGCGCTCGGACGCGAAGTCGGCCAGGCGGAGGTTGGAGCTGAAGCCGTACTCGGCCCAGACCATCACATGGGTGACGGCGGGCGCGGGCGGAGCGATCTCCAGGATGGTGCGGGCGGGGACGCCGCCCCACTCGCAGCCGAGCATGCTGAACTTGGTCACGCAGTGCAGATCGCCCACGACGCTGGTGTACGGCAGTGCCGTGAACTCCTCGTGGTTCCAGCACTGTTTCCCGCCGTCCGCGGTGGCGCCGAAGACCCGGAACTCCCAGCGCTCGGGCCGGAACTTGGGCACCGGGCCGTAGTGCGTGACCGGCCAGCCGCGCTGGAGCCGCTGCCCCGGTGGAAGCTCGGAGTGCGCCGCTGCTCCACCCTCGCGCTTCACCGGCTGACCCATGCCTTCCATCCTGACAGACCCGAGGGGATGCACCTGACCAGGCACCTCTCAATCCATACCAAAACGGACTAAGCATGCCCTTACTTACTAAGTGAAGACTTACTGGACGATCTTCTTCGCCGGTGCGAGGATGCGGCGCAACCTGCCAGTTCCCCACGGTTGGAAGGAGCCCCGCGATGCAGGGCGACCCCGAGGTCATCGAATTCCTCAACGAGCAGCTCACGGGCGAGCTCACCGCGATCAACCAGTACTTCCTGCACGCGAAGATGCAGGAGAACTTCGGCTGGACGAAGCTCGCGAAGTACACGCGGCACGAGTCGTTCGACGAGATGAAGCACGCCGAGGTGCTCACCGACCGCATCCTCTTCCTGGAGGGACTGCCGAACTACCAGCGGCTCTTCCACGTCCGCGTGGGCCAGACCGTCAAGGAGATGTTCGAGGCCGACCGGCAGGTCGAGGTCGAGGCGATCGACCGTCTCAAGCGCGGTATCGAGGTGATGCGCGCGAAGGGAGACATCACGTCGGCGAACATCTTCGAGTCGATCCTCGCGGACGAGGAGCACCACATCGACTACCTCGACACGCAGCTGGAACTGCTGGAGAAGCTCGGCGAGGCGCTCTACATCGCGCAGCTGATCGAACAGCCGGAGAGCTAGGCGGCTTCCTCGAGGTCGGAGAGGACCGGGTCGACCACGGCCGCCCTGGTCGGGCAGGCCCCCCGGCCGAGGATCGCCTGGATGCGCCGTACGCAGGAACCGCAGTCGGTGCCCGCCTTGCAGGCGGAGGCGATCTGGCGCGGCGTGCAGGCGCCGTTCTCCGCGTGCTGCTTGACCTGCGTCTCGGTCACACCGAAGCAGCTGCACACGTACACGCGGATTCACCTCCCGCCGGGATCGTTAAGGCTAACCTAACCTTACCCGGCGCCGGGTGGCCACAAAAGTGGCGTGGGGCGCGGATCGTATGTGATCCGCGCCCCACAGCCGTCTCAGGGACTCACTGGTCCCGGTACATCTCCGCCACGAGGAACGCCAGGTCGAGCGACTGGCTGCGGTTGAGCCGCGGGTCGCAGGCCGTCTCGTAGCGCTGGTGCAGATCGTCGACGAAGATCTCGTCGCCGCCGCCCACGCACTCGGTGACATCGTCACCGGTGAGCTCGACGTGGATGCCGCCCGGGTGGGTGCCCAGGCCCTTGTGGACCTCGAAGAAGCCCTTGACCTCGTCGAGCACGTCGTCGAAGCGCCGGGTCTTGTGGCCGGAGGCCGCCTCGTAGGTGTTGCCGTGCATCGGGTCGGTGATCCAGGCGACGGTCGCGCCGGAGGCGGTGACCTTCTCGACCAGCTCGGGCAGCTTGTCGCGGACGTTGTCGGCGCCCATGCGCACGATGAAGGTCAGCCGGCCCGGCTCACGGTCCGGGTCGAGGCGCTCGATGTACTGGAGCGCCTCCTCGGCCGTGGTCGTCGGGCCCAGCTTGATGCCGACGGGGTTGCGGATCTTCGAGGCGAACTCGATGTGCGCGTGGTCCAGCTGCCGGGTGCGCTCACCGATCCACACCATGTGCGCCGAGACGTCGTACAGGTGCCCGGTGCGGGAGTCGACGCGGGTGAGCGCCGACTCGTAGTCCAGCAGCAGCGCCTCGTGCGAGGAGTAGAACTCGACCGTCTTGAACTCCTCCGGGTCGGTGCCGCAGGCCCGCATGAAGTTCAGCGCGTTGTCGATCTCCCGCGCGAGCTGCTCGTAGCGCTGGCCGGAGGGCGACGACTTCACGAAGTCCTGGTTCCAGGCGTGCACCTGGCGCAGGTCGGCGTAGCCGCCGGTGGTGAAGGCGCGCACGAGGTTCAGCGTGGAGGCGGAGGCGTGGTACATCCGCTTCAGCCGCTCGGGGTCCGGGATCCGGGCCTTCTCGTTGAACTCGAAGCCGTTGACGGAGTCGCCCCGGTAGGTGGGCAGCGTCACGCCGTCGCGGGTCTCGGTGCCCTTGGAGCGCGGCTTGGAGTACTGGCCGGCGATGCGGCCGACCTTGACCACCGGCACCGAGGCGGCGTACGTGAGCACGGCGCCCATCTGGAGCAGGGTCTTGAGCTTGTTGCGGATGTGGTCGGCCGACACCGCGTCGAAGGCCTCGGCGCAGTCGCCGCCCTGGAGGAGGAACGCCTCTCCCTTGGCGACGGCCGCCATCCGGGCGCGCAGCTGGTCGCACTCGCCCGCGAAGACGAGCGGCGGATACGACTCGAGGTCCGCGATCACTGCGCGCAGAGCCTCGGTGTCGGGGTACTCGGGCTGCTGCGCCGCGGGCAGGTCTCGCCAGGTGTTGCCAGCACTCGCGCTGGTCTTAGCGTTCACGGTCACGGCCTCAACATTACGGGGTCGTGTCGGGCCCGCTGCGCCTTGCCCATCAAATGAGACACCGGAACCGCTCCCCGGACATGGGGTAGGGTTCCGCCCATGTTCGCGCACTCGACCCAGAACTGGTGGTGGACCGCTCATCCGGCGGCCCACTGACTGCGCGTACGCAAGACTTCGCGAAGGCCGCCCGAGGGGCGGCCTTCGGTGTTTCCGGGGTCGTTCCTCACCGCTATCGACACCAGACGGCAGAGGAACCCATGGACCTGACCCAGCTCCTGCACGACGACCGCCCCTTCGCCCTGCTGCGCCGCCGCACACCGGGCCGTGACGAGAACACCGTCGAGGTGTTCCGCGGGCCCGTCAGCACCTACGACCGCCTCGCCGACCTCCCCGACGAGGGCCTGGCGCTCGTCCCCTTCCGGCAGATCCGCGAGCGCGGGTTCGACGTACGGGACGACGGCACCCCGCTCGCGGTGCTGCTCCCCGAGGAGAGGCACGAACTCCCGCTCGCCGAGGCGCTCGCACAGCTCCCGTCCCACGACGTCCGGGTCGACAACGGCGGCTTCGACGTCGCCGACGACACCTATGCGGAGATCGTCGGCCGGGTCCTGCGCGAGGAGATCGGGCGCGGGGAGGGCGCCAACTTCGTGATCCGGCGGACCTACGAGGGCGAGATCCCGGGATTCTCCCGCGCCGACGCCCTCGCCCTGTTCCGGCGGCTCCTGGAGGGCGAGCGGGGCGCGTACTGGACCTTCGTCGTCCACACCGGCGACCGCACGCTCGTCGGCGCGAGCCCCGAGGTGCACGTCCGGATGTCCGGCGGGACCGTCGTCATGAACCCGATCAGCGGGACGTACCGCTATCCCGCCGAGGGCCCCACCCCCGAGCACCTGCTCGACTTCCTCGCCGACGGCAAGGAGATCGAGGAGCTGTCGATGGTCGTCGACGAGGAACTCAAGATGATGTGCACGGTCGGCGACATGGGCGGGGTCGTGATCGGACCCCGGCTGAAGGAGATGGCCCACCTCGCGCACACCGAGTACGAGTTGCGCGGCAAGTCCTCGCTGGACGTCCGCGAGGTGCTCAGGGAGACCATGTTCGCGGCGACCGTCACCGGCTCGCCCGTGCAGAACGCCTGCCGGGTCATCGAGCGGCACGAGGTCGGCGGCCGCGGCTACTACGCCGGCGCGCTGGCCCTGCTCGGCCGGGACTCCGGCGGCGCCCAGACCCTCGACTCCCCCATCCTCATCCGCACCGCGGACATCGCCGCCGACGGCCGGCTGCGGGTCCCGGTCGGCGCGACCCTGGTGCGCGGCTCGGACCCGGTGAGCGAGGTCGCGGAGACCCACGCGAAGGCGGCGGGGGTGCTGGCGGCTCTCGGCGTACGGCCGTCCCGGCCGCGTGGGGAGCACGCGCGCGTGAGTCTCGCCGAGGACCCACGCGTGCGTGCCGCTCTCGACGGGCGCCGCGCTCACCTCGCGCCGTTCTGGCTGCGGATGCAGGAACCCGCCAGGGAACTCACCGGAAACGCCCTGGTCGTCGACGGGGAGGACACGTTCACCGCGATGCTCGCGCATGTGCTGCGGTCGAGCGGGCTGGACGTCACCGTCCGGCGCTACGACGAGGAGGGGCTCCGGGACGCTGTGCTCGGCCACGACGGGCCCGTCGTCCTCGGTCCCGGCCCCGGCGACCCGTCCGACCTCGACGACCCCAAGATGGTGTTCCTGCGGGCCCTGACCGCCGAGGTCATCCGCACCCACCGGCACGGTGTGCTCGGCGTCTGCCTGGGCCACGAGCTGCTCGCGGCCGAGCTGGGGTTGGAGATCGTCCGCAAGGAGGTGCCGTACCAGGGCGCGCAGACGACGGTCGACCTGTTCGGGCGGCCGGAGACCGTCGGCTTCTACAACAGCTTCGTGGCGCGCTGCGACGACGAGACCGCCGAGGAGCTGGCGGCGCACGGCATCGAGGTGAGCCGGGCCGGCAACGGAGAGGTGCACGCGTTGCGCGGTCCCGGCTTCGCGGGCGTCCAGTTCCACCCGGAGTCGGTCCTGACGCTGAACGGCGCCGCCGTCGTACGGGAGTTGGTGGGGCGGCTGCGCCGCACAGCCGTCTAGGGGTCAGCCGAAGAACACCCCCACCTCTGCGTACAGCTTGGGATCGACCGTCTTGAGCTGTGCCGTGGCCTCCCCGATGGGGACGCGGACGATGTCGGTGCCGCGCAGGGCGACCATCTTGCCGAAGTCGCCGTCGCGGACCGCGTCGATGGCGTGCAGGCCGAAGCGGGTGGCGAGCCAGCGGTCGAAGGCGCTCGGTGTGCCGCCGCGCTGGATGTGCCCGAGCACGGTGGTGCGGGCCTCCTTGCCGGTGCGTTTCTCGATCTGCTTGGCCAGCCATTCGCCGACCCCGGACAGGCGCACGTGGCCGAAGGAGTCGAGCGACTGGTCCTTGAGGACCATGTCGCCGTCCTTCGGCATGGCGCCCTCGGCGACGACCACGATCGGGGCGTACGACGCCCTGAAGCGCGAGGTGATCCAGGCGCACACCTGCTCGATGTCGAAGCGCTGCTCGGGGATGAGGATGACGTTGGCGCCGCCCGCGAGCCCGGAGTGCAGGGCGATCCAGCCCGCGTGGCGGCCCATCACCTCGCAGACCAGGACCCGCATATGGGACTCGGCGGTGGTGTGGAGGCGGTCGATGGCCTCGGTGGCGATGCCGACCGCGGTGTCGAAGCCGAAGGTGTAGTCGGTGGCGGAGAGGTCGTTGTCGATGGTCTTCGGTACGCCCACACAGGGCACGCCGTGCCGGTCGGACAGCTCCGCCGCCACGCCCAGGGTGTCCTCGCCGCCGATCGCGATGAGCGCCTCGATCTCCCGCGCGGCGAGGTTCTCCTGGATCCGGCGGATGCCGTCCTCCTGCTTCAGCGGGTTGGTGCGGGAGGAGCCGAGGATGGTGCCGCCGCGGGGCAGGATGCCGCGGACGGCCGGGATGTCGAGGGGGACGGCGGCGTCCTCCAGTGGACCCCGCCAGCCGTCCCGGAAGCCGGTGAAGTCATAGCCGTACTCCTGTACGCCCTTGCGGACGATGGCCCGGATGACGGCGTTGAGGCCGGGGCAGTCGCCGCCTCCGGTCAGTACTCCGACGCGCATGGACAGTTCCCTTCGCCGCAGGTGCCTGACGAAGGGTCAGTGTGACGCGCGTCTCACTCGTCGTCGAGGCCTCGTTCGATGGCGTATCGGACGAGCTCGACCCTGTTGTGGAGTTGCAGCTTCCCGAGCGTGTTCTGGACGTGGTTCTGGACCGTGCGGTGGGAGATCACCAGGCGCTCGGCGATCTGCTTGTAGCTCAGGCCCTTGGCGACCAGGCGCAGCACCTCGGTCTCGCGCTCGGTGAGCTGCGGGGCCCTCGGCTGGTCGGGGTCGCCGGTGGGCGCGGGGTCGGTGGCCAGGCGGCGGTACTCGCCGAGGACCAGGCCGGCGAGGCCGGGCGTGAAGACGGGGTCGCCGACGGCCGTGCGGCGGACCGCGTCGAGGAGTTCCTCGGTCGACGCCGACTTCAGCAGATAGCCGGTCGCGCCGGACTTCACGGCCTCCAGGACGTCGGCGTGCTCGCCGCTCGCGGAGAGGACCAGGACGCGCAGGGCCGGGTTGTGGCCGACGAGTTCCTTGCAGACCTGGACGCCGGGCTTCACCGGCAGGTTCAGGTCGAGGACCAGGACGTCGGGTCCCGCGGCCTTGGCCCGGCGTACGGCCTGGTCGCCGTCGCCCGCGGTGGCGACCACGTCGAAGCCGGACTCGGCCAGGTCGCGGGCGACCGCGTCGCGCCACATGGGGTGGTCGTCGACCACCATCACCTTGATCGGGTCCTTGTCGTTCATCGCTGTCCTGCCTTCCCCCGTGAGACCTTCGGTACTTTCAGCTCGACCTCCGTGCCCTGCCCGGGAGGCGAGATCAGCTCGGCGCTGCCGCCGAGGTCGCGCAGCCGGCCCCGGATCGACTGGGCCACCCCGAGCCGCCCCTCGCCCTCGGCCTGGGCGAGCCGGCCCTCGGGGATGCCGGGCCCGTCGTCCCGCACGGTCACGATCACCTCGTCGGGCTCGTCCTCGACGAGGATCCACGCGCGCGCGTGCTCGCCGGCGTGCTGCTTGACGTTGTCCAGGGCGGCGCCGACGGCCGCGGCCAGCTCGCGGGCGGCGGGCGGGGGCAGCGGGACCGGGGCGCCGGGCTCGACCAGGGAGACCTTCGCCGAGGCGTAGGGCGCGAGCAGCGCGCGCAGGTCGAGCGGGCCGTCGTCGTCCGACGCGTCCTCCACGACGTGTACGACCGCCCCTTGGGCCGCGTCCGACGACACCCGGGACACGGACGTCAGGCCGCCGGAGACCAGGGTGCGCAGCGCCACCTCCTGCTCACCGGCCAGCCGGCCCAGCTCGGCCGCCTCGCCGCCCAGGACCGCGCCCCGGCGCTGCACCATGGCGAGCACCTGGAGGACGCTGTCGTGGATGTCCCGGGCCAGCCGCTCCCGCTCCCGGGTCGCCGCCTCGATCTCCAGGGCGCGAGCGAGGGTGCGCTCGGAGGCGCGGGCGACCTCGACGACGTAGCCGATGGCGATGGAGGCGACCCAGACGAGGATCACGTTGTGGACGGTGTCGCGGGCCGGGTGGCCGCGCTCGATCAGGTTGGCGGCGGCGACCGGCGTGGAGGCGAGCGCGGCCCAGCGCCAGCCGCCCTTGATCGCGAAGGCGAGGACGGAACCGGCGGTCCATATCGACGGCAGGGTGGGTCCGCCGCTGTCGATGTGGTGCTGGTCGACGACCAGCGGGGTCAGGAGGATGCCGGTGAGCGCGATGGCCAGGTCGACGGCGAGGAAGCCCTTGGTGCACGCGGCCGCGTTCTGGACGCGGGGCAGCGTGGCGAGCGTCCACACGCACAGGACGACGTAGTAGGCGATGGCGATGCCGGGCCGGTCGAAGTCGTCGTACTGGGTGGCGAAGAGCCCGACCGCGTACAGCATGGTGAGCACGCGGTATCCGGTCAGGGCACGCCACAGCGGCTGCTCTACGGACATGCGCATGACGCGTACCTGTTTGGCCATCTCCCCCACCCCCGGCCGGACTGCCGTGTCCCAGGATCCTAGGACGCTCAGCTGTCGGGCTTGTCCTTCTCGGCGCCCTCGGCCTTCGCGGCAGCAGCCTTGGCGGCCTTCTCCGCCTTGGCCGCTTCCGAGATCTGCCGCTTGGCGGCCGTCGCGTAGATGTCGACGTACTCCTGGCCGGAGAGCTTCATGATCTCGTACATGACCTCGTCGGTCACCGCGCGGAGCACGAAGCGGTCGTGCTCCATGCCCTGGTAGCGGCTGAAGTCCAGGGGCTCGCCGATCCGGATGCCCGGGCGCATCAGCTTGGGCATGACCTTGCCGGGCGGCTGGATCTTCTCGGTGTCGATCATGGCGACGGGAATGACCGGGGCGCCGCTGGCGAGCGCCACGCGCGCGAGGCCGCCGGGCTTGCCGCGGTACAGGCGCCCGTCGGGCGAGCGGGTGCCCTCGGGATAGATGCCGAACAGCTCGCCGCGCTCCAGCACCTCGAGGCCGCTCCTGATCGCCGCCTCACCGGCGCCGCGCGCGCCGGAGCGGTCCACCGGGAGCTGGCCGACGCCCTTGAAGAAGGCGGCCGTGAGGCGGCCCTTCACGCCGGGCGTGGTGAAGTACTCGGCCTTGGCGATGAAGGTGACCTTGCGGTCGAGGACCGCCGGCAGGAAGAAGGAGTCGGAGAAGGAGAGGTGGTTGCTCGCCAGGATGGCGGCACCCTCGGCGGGAATGTTCTCCAGGCCTTCCACCCAGGGCCTGAAGGCGACCTTCAGCGGCCCGCCGATGGCGACCTTCATCGTGCCGTACAACAACCGAGTGCCTCCTGTGTCCGTCGCTCAGACCTTAACCCGGAGCGCTGTCAAACAGACCGACGGCCCTGGTCGGTGTCAGTGCGGTCGCGTACGGTGAACCACACCTGGACTTGCTCACGCTTCTTTCATGAACAGGAGACCTAGGTGCCGGTCCTCCCCGGAGCCGAGCCGTTCCGCCATGAGGGCGGGGAGGCCGGTGTCCTTCTCTGCCACGGCTTCACCGGTTCCCCCCAGTCGCTGCGTCCCTGGGCCCAGCACCTCGCCGACCACGGCCTGACGGTCTCCCTGCCCCTGCTGCCCGGGCACGGCACCCGCTGGCAGGACATGGCGCTCACCGGCTGGCAGGACTGGTACGCCGAGGTGGACCGCGAGCTGCGCGCCCTGAGCGAGCGCTGCACCTCCGTCTTCGTGGCCGGGCTGTCCATGGGCGGCACCCTGGCCCTCAGGCTCGCCGCCCGTCACGGGGACGCGGTGAGCGGAGTCGTGGTCGTCAACCCGGCGAACCGGATGCACGGCCTCGCGCCGTACGCCCTTCCGGTGGCCCGGCACTTCGTGCGCACCGCGCCCGGGATCGCCAGCGACATCAAGAAGGAGGGCAGCGTCGAGCTGGGGTACGACAAGGTGCCGCTGCACGCGGCGCACTCGCTGCGGACCTTCTTCCGGCAGGTCGACGGCGAGCTGCCGCAGGTCACCCAGCCGCTGCTGGTGCTGCGCAGCGCCCAGGACCACGTGGTGCCGGCGGCCGACACCGCGCGCGTGCTGAGCCGGGTGTCGTCCGTGGACGTGACGGAGATCGTGCTGGAACAGAGCTACCACGTGGCGACGTTGGACCATGACGCGGAGCGGATTTTCGACGAGAGCCTCGCGTTCATCGGCCGGCACACCACCGGCATCGGCAGTGAAGGGACGGCCGCACGTGGCTGAGCACGACTCCGACCGCGAAGACCGCGAGGGCCACGAGCCGGAGGAGCAGGGCGTCCCGTTCGACGAGGAGGCCGCGTGGGCGGCCATCGTGGCCGGGTACGGCGAGGAGCCGAAGGACCCGCCGGGCACCAAGCCGTTCAAGTCGGTCGAGGATCTCGCGCTGCTGGAGACCGAGACCAATGACGAGCCGGCGACCACGGAGACCCAGCCGAAGAAGGACACCCCGAAGCAGGACACTCCGAAGAAGGACGAGAAGCCGGCGAAGCCGCTGGGCGGTTCCGTCGCCTTCGCGCCCGGCGTCGGACCGCGCGACTACAGCGCCCCCGAGCCCTCCGAGGACGACTTCGAGGAGGACGACGAGGGCCACTTCGTCCCGCCGGAGCCGCCGCCGCTGCCCGCCGCCGACACCACCGCGAAGTTCGCGTGGCTGGGTGTGCTGGGCGGGCCGCTCCTGCTGCTGGTGGCGGTGCTGCTCGGCTGGGAGATGACCTGGTGGCTGGCCACGGTCGGGATCGGCGGCTTCCTGGGCGGCTTCGTCACGCTGGTGGCCCGGATGCGGACGGACGACGAGGACGACGGCGATCCCGGGCGGGGCGCGGTCGTCTAGTTCGTGGGGACGTTGAGGGTGGCCAGGACCGGGAGATGGTCGGTGGCCGCCCTCAGGTCCGTCCCGGTGACCCCGGGGAGGTCCGTGGGGACTCCGCAGCCGAGCACCTCGATGCCCTTGGTGGCGAAGATCGCGTCGATGCGCTGAGGGGGCTCGCTGTGGGTCCAGGTGTGCTCGCCGCCGCGCGGGTTGGTCGCCCAGCAGTCCTGGAGGTTGGCGGCGATCCTGGTGAAGGCGGCGCCGGTGGGGCGGTCGTTGAGGTCGCCGCCGACGACCGCGTGGTCCACGCCCATGCCGGCGAGGCGGTCGAGGAGGGCGCCCGCCTGGTCGTAGCGCTCGTCCTTCTGGAGCGAGAGGTGACAGCTCAGTACGCCGAGGCGGGCGCCGCCGATCCGTACGACGGCTGTGGCGAAGCCCCTTCGGTGCAGCCCCGAAGTGAGGGGGAGCAGGACGTCTTCCGTGCGTTCGACCGTCGCCCGCAGGTGGCAGAGGATGGCCGGTCCCGCGGCGGTGCCGCCGCCGGTGAGCACGACCAGCCCGGTGGCCGACGCCAGCCTCGCGAGTTTCTTGCGCCAGCGGAAGAAGAGGGGGGCCTCTTGGATGAGGACGAGATCGGGTTCACAGGCGCGGATGACGCGGGCTAGGGCGTCGGTGTCGTCGCGCATCGAGCGGATGTTGTAGCTCAGGACTTTGACCGGAACCATGTGGATCAATCTACGCCCGCGAGAGAGGGGCGGGGGATCGTGCGCGACTGCCGGTCGTCTGTGGCTGGTCGCGCAGTTCCCCGCGCCCCTGAAAGAGCACAGTCACCGTTACATGATCGGGTCCGGCTCTCTCGCCAGGTCCGCCGCGCCCACCAGGCCCGCCTTGTTGCCCAGTTGGGCGGCGATGACGTCGGCCACCGGGCGCCAGTTGCCGCCCACCAGCCAGCGCTTGTAGGACTTGCGGATCGGGTCCAGGACCAGTTCGCCCTCGTCGGAGAGGCCGCCGCCGACGATGAAGGCGGACGGGTCGAAGAGGGAGGCCAGGTCGGCGAGGCCCGCGCCGGCCCAGCGGGCCAGCTCGCGGTAGGAGTCGACGGCGACCGGGTCGCCCTGCCGGGCGGCCATGGAGATGTGCTTGCCCTCGATGCCGTCGGGGCTGCCGTCGCCGAGACCGAGGAGGATCTCGGCGTTCTCCGGGGTGGCGTTGGCGCGCTGCTTGGCGTACCTCACCAGCGCCCGGCCGGAGGCGTACTGCTCCCAGCAGCCCTGCGAGCCACAGCCGCACAGCAGGCCGTCCGGGACCATGCGGATGTGGCCGAACTCGGCGGCCACGCCGAAGTGGCCGCGGCGCAGCTTGTTGCCGATGATGATGCCGCCGCCGAGGCCGGTGCCGAGGGTGATGCAGATGACGTTGCGGTGGCCCTTGCCCGCGCCGAACTTGTACTCGCCCCACGCGGCCGCGTTGGCGTCGTTCTCCACGACGACCGGAAGGCCGACACGGGTCTCGACCTTCTCCTTCAACGGCTCGTTGCGCCAGTGGATGTTGGGCGCGAAGTAGACCTCCGAGCGCTGGCGGTTGACGTATCCGGCCGCACCGATGCCCACGCCCACGATGTCGTGCCCGGCACGGGCACCCTCCACCGCCGAGGCGATGGCGTCCACGATGCCCTCGGCCGTGCCCGGAGTCGGCACCTTGTGGGTCGAGAGAATGTTGCCTTCCTCATCGACCACGCCGGCCGCGATCTTCGTGCCGCCGATGTCGACGCCGATGGTGAGTCCCATGAATCCCTCAGTTTCGGTCGAGCCCCGCTACGGTCAACCGTACCCGAGGCCCTGCCGTCAGAGGGTTTCAGTCCAAGTCGATGCGCTCGGGGCCGGGGTCCTCGCCCTTGTCGCGCAGGGTGTCGTCGCGCCGGCTCCAGCGCTGTTCCTGCGCCTGGACCGCGGAGCGGTACGCGGCGAGGAGTTCCCCGCCCGCGGCCGCGAGGTGGTCGAAGACGTCCGGGTTGCGCTCTATGACCGGCTCGACCGCGGCCTTGGCCTGCTGGACGACCTGCCGGACCACCTGCTGGGCGGCGGGTCCGGCGATGCCGCCGAGGAGGGGGGACTGAATGCCGGACAGCTTCTCCGCGACGTTGTCGACGAGCTTGCGCAGTTCCTCGGCGGCCGAGCCCGGGGGCGGGCCGTACTGGGCGCGACGGCGGGCCTTCTCCGCCGCGAGGTCCTCAGCGGCCGCCGTCGCCCACGCGTCGGCGTCGGTCGCCCGTACCTCGTCGTTCGCCTCGTGTTCCCCGGCGTCGGACGGGGGGAGCTCTTCGCTCATGACGGACTCCTGACTACGGTTCGTCCCTACGACGTTACCCGAATGGGCGTACGTGGTTCACGGGGTGCGGGGCCACAGATCCGGGTCCGGCGCGAACCGGATCCGCAGCTCGCCCTCGCGCAGGGCGGCGCCCGCGACGGTGCAGCGGCGCAGGGCGGAGGGCAGCGGGACGATCCGGCGGAACTGCCCCGCGGTGACGACGAGTTCGTCGCCGCGCCGGATCAGGTCCAGTTCCTCGCGTATGGCGCCGGGCAGCGGGATGTGCCACACCAGGACGCCGTCCTCGGCGAGCTGGTCGACGACGGGCCACTCGACGGTGGAGGGCGTCGCGTTGACGCCGGGGACGGCGAGGGCTTCGAGGTCGTCGGTGCCGCGCGGGTCGTGGCCGAGGTGCGGGACGACATGGACGTCGTACGACTCCTGCCACTCCTCCAGGGCCTTGCGCTGCTGGGCGACCAGGCCGGGGTGCCATTCCTCGGGTACGGCCCGGTTGGCGACCAGGGTGTCGGGGCGCAGGCCGCGCAGGGCGAGGGCGAGGCTCGCGGACCGTACGGCGTCGGTGCCGGCGGGGCCGGGCTCGGCGACCAGCCGTACGACGCGGTGCCGGTCGGCGAGGACGGCCTCGACGGCGCCGAGTTCGGTGTCCCAGCGGGCGGCGGTCTCGTACAGCCACTCCGAGGGCATGGGGACACCGGCGAGCCGGCCGAGGACGGGCCGCAGACCGGCGGCGGCCTGGCGCTCGGCCGGGAGCAGTCGGCGCAGGTAGCGGCGCAGTTCCTCGGGAAGGGAGAGAAGGGCGAGCGCCTGCGGGGTGGGGGGCAGATCCACGACGAGCAGCTCGTGCCGCTCGGAGAGCGCCGCGTCGCGCAGGGCCCGCAGGAGGGTGAGTTCCTCGGCGCCGGGGAGGGGGGTGACCTCCTCGGGGTCCAGCCGGGAGGCGCCGAGCAGGTCGAGGACGTTGGAGGCACGGTCCTGGAACGCGGCGAGGTCGTCCCGGAAACCGGCGGTGGCGTCGGGACGCCAGGCAGTGAGGTTCTCGGAGACCTGGGCGGGGGTCGCGCCGGTCGGCGTACCGAGGATCGCGCCGAGGGTGTCGGTGCGGTCGGCACTGAACACGAGGGTGCGGGTTCCCGCGCGGGCGGCGGTGAGCGCGGTGGCGGCGGCGACGGTGGTACGACCGCTGCCGCCGGGGCCGGTGATCAGGATGGTGCGCATAGGGGTGAACCGTAACGGACAGCCAGTGCAGTCAGAGCATGTCCAGCTGTACCCACCCAGGGGCGCGGGGAACTGCGCGACCAGCCACAGCGCACCCGCACCCGAAACACGACCCCTACTGCCCCGACTCCACCCGCTTCTTGAGTCCCGCCAGCGCCCGGTCGATGATGACCTTCTCCGCCTTGCGCTTGATCATCCCCAGCATCGGGATCTTGACGTCGACCGTCAGCAGGTAGGTGACCTCGGTCGAACCCGCTCCGGCCGGCTTGAGCACGTACGACCCGTCCAGCTGCCGCAGCATCTGGGACTTCACCAGCGTCCAGGAGACCTCGTTCTCACCGGTCCAGGTGTAGCCGAGCACCTGGTCGTCCTTGATCGCGCCCGCGTCCATGACCAGCCGGACCTGCTCGGCGCGGCCGGACGCGTCGGTCGACAGCACCTCCGCCTGCTTCACCTCACCCGTCCAGTCCGGGTAGCGGGCGAAGTCGGCGATCACGGCCATGACGTCGGCCGGCGCAGCGTCGATCGTGATGCTCGAACTGGTGTGTTCCGCCATCGCCGTGGCTCCTCCAGATACGGTCCGGTGAGGAAGGGTGACGCACGCGTACGCACGTCTGTGCAGCGTGAAGGCTACCGCGCGGACGGACTCACCATTCCAGCGCCCACGGCTTCCCGCTCCCCGCGAAGTGCCCCACGTTCACGCACTCCGTCGCCCCGATCCGCATCCGACGGACCAGGGGCTGGTGCACGTGACCGAACAGGGAGTACCGGGGCCGGGTCCGGTGGATCGCGTCCAGCAGCGCCCGGCTGCCCCGCTCGAACCGCCGCGCCACCGTGTCGTACACCAGCTCCGGCACCTCCGGCGGGATGTGCGTGCACAGCACGTCGACCTCACCGACCGCCTCGATCTTCGCCGCGTACTCCTCGTCGCTGATCTCGTACGGCGTCCGCATGGGGGTCCGGAGGCCGCCGCCGACGAAGCCGAACGTCCAGCCGCCGATCTCCACCCGCTCCCCGTCGAGCACAGTCGTACCGGGTCCGGCGTACTCCGGCCAGAGGGACGGCATATCGACATTGCCGTACGTCGCGTACGTCGGCGTCGGGAAGGCCGCGAACATCTCGGCGTACTGCTTGCGTACGGCCTTCTCGATCACCGAGCCCCGGTCGGCGCCGATCCCGCCCCACAGCCGGGCGCCGAGTTCCCGCGCCTCCTCGAAGCGGCGGGCGGTGCGCAGTTCCACGATGCGGTCGGCGTTCTCCACCCCGAACAGGTCGGGGAAGATGCCGCGCGAGTGGTCGGCGTAGTCGAGGAAGAGGACAAGGTCACCCAGACAGATCAGGGCGTCGGCGCCCTCGCCGGCTCTGGCCAGGTCACGGGCGTTGCCGTGTACGTCGCTGACCACGTGAACGCGCTGCTTCCGGTTTCCGGCCGGTGTGGGTGCCATGACGATCAAGAGTAGGCCTGTGCGGCATACGTGAACAGTGGCGGCCGGGCCTGCGGTTACTGGCCAGTCAGTAAGCAGGTGGACTACTGTGCGCCGAGAACCCCAATCCGTGTGACGCAGCGAACATCTCGTCGGGACCCCCTGTCGAAGAAGCCATACCGGCGGGTAACGTCCGGGCAGTCCAGTCGTGCTCAGCATTCAATTACTGAAATCCTGAGCACCTGCCCGAGCCTTGGACCGACCGTCGCATCACACAACGTCGTGGCGCCGGCGCCCTATGAGGAGCAGCAGTCTTGCGCGAGTTCAGCCTTCCGGCTTTGTACGAGGTCCCTGCGGACGGCAATCTCACCGACATCGTCCGTAGAAACGCCGCGCAGCATCCCGACGTCGCCGTCATCGCCCGCAAGGTGGGCGGTCAGTGGCAGGACGTGACCGCCACGGCGTTCCTCGCCGAGGTGCACGCGGCCGCCAAGGGACTCATCGCCTCCGGCGTCCAGCCGGGCGACCGGGTCGGCCTGATGTCCCGTACCCGCTACGAGTGGACGCTGCTCGACTTCGCGATCTGGAGCGCGGGCGCGGTCACCGTGCCGGTGTACGAGACCAGCTCGCCGGAGCAGATCCAGTGGATCCTCAGCGACTCCGGCGCGACCGCCTGTGTCGTGGAGCTGGACGCCCACAGCGCGGCCGTCGAGTCGGTGCGCGAGCAGCTGCCCGCGCTCAAGCACGTGTGGCAGATCGAGGGCGGCGGGGTCGAGGAACTGGGCCGCGCGGGCAAGGACATCAGCGACGCGGCCGTGGACGAGCGCAGCTCGCTGGCCAAGGCCGACGACCCGGCGACCATCGTCTACACCTCCGGCACCACCGGCCGCCCCAAGGGCTGTGTGCTCACCCACCGCAGCTTCTTCGCGGAGTGCGGCAACATCGTGGAGCGGCTGCGCCCGCTGTTCCGCACCGGCGAGTGCTCGGTGCTGCTGTTCCTGCCGCTCGCGCACGTCTTCGGCCGGCTGGTGCAGATCGCGCCGATGATGGCGCCGATCAAGCTGGGCATGGTCCCGGACATCAAGCAGCTCACCGACGAACTGGCGTCCTTCCGGCCGACGCTGATCCTCGGCGTCCCGCGGGTCTTCGAGAAGGTCTACAACTCGGCGCGCGCCAAGGCGCAGGCGGACGGCAAGGGCAAGATCTTCGACAAGGCCGCCGACACCGCGATCGCGTACAGCAAGGCCCTGGACACCCCGTCGGGCCCGTCGCTCGGCCTGAAGATCAAGTACAAGACCTTCGACAAGCTGGTATACAGCAAGCTCCGCGCGGTCCTCGGCGGCAAGGGCGAGTACGCCATCTCCGGCGGCGCCCCGCTCGGCGAGCGCCTGGGCCACTTCTTCCGCGGTATCGGCTTCACGGTCCTGGAGGGCTACGGCCTGACCGAGTCCTGTGCGGCGACCGCCTTCAACCCGTGGGACCGCACGAAGATCGGTACGGTCGGGCAGCCGCTGCCGGGCTCGGTGATCCGGATCGCGGACGACGGCGAGGTGCTGCTGCACGGCGAGCATCTGTTCAAGGGCTACTGGAACAACGAGGCCGCCACGGCCGAGGCGCTGAAGGACGGCTGGTTCCACACCGGTGACATCGGCACCCTCGACGAGGACGGCTACCTGAGGATCACCGGCCGCAAGAAGGAGATCATCGTCACCGCGGGCGGCAAGAACGTCGCCCCTGCCGTGATCGAGGACCGGATCCGGGCGCACGCGCTGGTCGCGGAGTGCATGGTCGTCGGCGACGGGCGTCCTTTCGTGGGCGCGCTGGTCACCATCGACGAGGAGTTCCTGGGCCGTTGGGCCGAGGAGCACGGCAAGCCGGCGGGTTCCACCGCGGCGTCGCTGGCCGGGGACGCGGACCTGAACGCGGCGATCCAGGCCGCGGTCGACGACGGCAACGCCGCGGTGTCGAAGGCGGAATCGGTGCGGAAGTTCCGCATTCTGTCCTCCCAGTTCACGGAGGAGACGGGCCACCTCACGCCGTCCCTGAAGCTCAAGCGCAATGTGGTGGCGAAGGACTTCGCGTCCGAGATCGAGGCGATCTACGCGAAGTAGGACGCCTCCTGACGGAGCGTCATGGCGCGGTGTCCTCCACGAGGACCCGCGCCATCGTCCGTTCGGCGAGCGCGGTGATGGTGACGAACGGGTTCACCCCGATGTTGCCGGGGATCAGCGAGCCGTCGGTGACGTACAGCCGCGAATACCCCTTCACCCTGCCGTAGTTGTCGGTGGCCTTGCCCAACACGCAGCCACCCAGCGGGTGGTAGGTGAAGTCGTCGGCGAAGACCCGGCTCGGGGAGCCGAAGAGGTCGTACCGGTAGATGGTCGAGTTGGCGGAGTTGATCCGGTCGAAGAGCTTCTTGGCCATGCCGGAGGAGACGGCGCTCTGCGCGGCGGTCCAGTCGAGGCCCAGCCCCCCGCTGCCGTACGAGAATCTGGCGCGCTGCGGGTTCTTGGTGATCGCCAGGTACAGGCTCACCCAGTGCTCCAGTCCCGTGGGTAAAGGAGCGATCTCGGCGAAGACGGGGTTGTCGGTGTTGGCCCAGTCGTCGATGCCCATGACCGGCATGGTCGACTGGTTGGCGCCGACGGTGTCCCACAGGTGGTTGGCCCTCCCGAGCATCGTGTTGCCGTTGGGTCCCCAGCCCGCCCCGACGCTCGCGTCCAGCGCCGGGAGCGTCCCCGACTGCCGTGACCGCAGCAGGAGTTCACTGGTGCCGAGGCTGCCGCCGCCGAGGAACAGGTAGGTGCAGGAGTACTGCTTGGTCTCGACGACCGCGCCTGTGTAGTCGATGCGGTCGGCGGTCAGCACCCAACTGCCGTCGCTCGCCCGGCTGATGCCGGTGACCTTCTCCAGGGTGTGGATGGTGACGTGGCCGGTGCCGAGCGCGGACGCCAGATAGGTCTTGTCGAGGCTCTTCTTGCCGAAGTTGTTGCCGTAGATGACCTCCTGGCCGAGGGCGGACTTGGTGGCGGTGCCGGCGGCCTCGCGCTGCATGTAGCCGAAGTCGTAGACGCTGGGCACGAAGGTGGTCTTCAGCCCGGTGTTCTGGGCGTGCTTCCGGGAGACCCGGCTGAACCGGTACCACTCGGTCGACTCGAACCAGGCCGGGTCGATGGTGTTGACGCCGAGCATGGCGCGGGCGCGCGGGAAGTACGTGGCGTACATCTCGGCGGTGTCGACGGTCGGGAACTGCTCGGCGAAGTAGGACTGGAGCGGGGTGACCGCCATGGAGCCGTTGACCAGGGAGCCGCCGCCGACCCCGCGGCCCACGAAGACGGACATGTTGGAGAAGCGGACGCGGTCCAGGACGCCCGGGTAGGGGGTGATGTCCTTGTTGACGACGTCCAGCCACAGGAAGGTGGCCAGCGGCGCCTCGGTGCGGGTGCGGAACCACATGGAGCGCTGGTCGGGGTTGGCGGTGTTGCAGAAGACCTTGCCGTCGGGACCGGTGGTGTTCCAGAGCCGGCCCATCTCCAGGACGAGGGTGCGGATGCCGGCCTGGCCGAGACGCAGGGCGGCTACCGAGGCGCCGTAGCCGGAGCCGACGACGATGGCGGGTGCGGACTCGACCGCGGCGGGCTCGTCCGCGCGGGCCGACTGGAGCCCGACGCGGGTGAAGCCGAGAGTGGCCGCCGTCTGGAGGGCGGCCATACCAAGGATCTGACGTCTAGTCAGCTGACGCTGTATCAGTTTTCCTGTCATGGCCGCAGCATCGGCGGATTATCCGCCTCCGGCTATAGCAGGGTCTTCAACTTTTCCGCCAACAAATCCCACCGCCACTTCTCCTCGACCCACTCCCGTCCCCGCTCCCCCATGCGCCTCCGCAGTTCCGCGTCACCGAGGAGGACGGTGATCCGTTCGGCGGCCTCCTCGACGGACCCGCCCCGCACGACCCAGCCGGTCTCCCCGTCGAGCACCGCGTCCGGGGCGCCCCCGGAGTCGCCCGCGACCACCGGGAGCCCGGTGGCCGAGGCCTCCAGGTAGACGATCCCGAGCCCCTCGACGTCCAGCCCGCCCCGCCGGGTCCGGCACGGCATCGCGAAGACGTCCCCGGCGCCGTAGTGCGCGGGCAGCTCGGCCCAGGGCACGGCCCCGGTGAAGCGCACGGCGTCGGCGACCCCGGTCTCCCGGGCGAGCTTCCGCAGCTCCTTCTCGTACGGCCCGCCGCCGACGATCAGCAGCACGGCGTCGGGCTCCGCGGCCAGGACGCGCGGCATGGCGAGGATGAGGGTGTCCTGCCCCTTGCGCGGCACCAGCCGCGAGACGCACACGACCACGGGCCGGTCCGTCAGCCCCAGCCGGGCCCGTACGGCGTCCCCGCCCGACCCGGGATGGAAGGTCTTCTCGTCGACCCCCGGCGGCAGCTGCACCATCCGACCGGCCGCCGCCGGGGACAGCGCGCCGGCGATCCGCGACCGCGTGTACTCACCGAGGTAGGTGATCGTGTCCGTCGACTCCCCGATGCGCCCCAACAGCTGCCGTGCGGCGGGCAGTTGGGCCCACCCCGCCTCGTGTCCGTGGGTCGTCGCCACCAGCCGCCGCGCGCCGGCCCTCCTGAGCGCCGGAGCCATCAGCCCGAGCGGCGCGGCCGCCCCGAACCACACCGACGTACAGCCGTGCTCCCGCAGCAGCCCGACGGCCTTCCGGGTCGCCCCGGGCGTCGGCAGCAGCATGGTCGTGGAGTCCCGTACGACGGTGAAGGGCTGCTCGGCGTCGAAGGCCGCGGTCGCCTCGGCGCCCTCCCGGCCGCGCTTCCAGGTGGAGGCGTAGACGACCAGCCGCTCGGGGTCGAGCCGCAGCGCCATGTTGTGCAGGAACGCCTGGATGCCACCGGGACGGGGCGGGAAGTCGTTCGTCACGATCAGGGTCTTGTGCATCGCGGCCGACCCTACCGAACCGGCTGCTCACAGCCGGGCTCGGCCGCGTTTATGGCACCCTCACAGGAGAGCGGGACATCATGTTCCCCTCAAGACCGAAAGAGAACGGCAGGGGATCACGTGGAGACGACGGCCTGGCGGCGGTCCCTGACCGGACTGCTGCTGACCTGGGGCGTGACCAGGCTGTTGCTGCTGCTCTGGGTCTACAGGGTGTACGTCTTCCCGGGCCCGGACGTCACCAGTGACGTGTCGGTCATCTACCAGGGCTGGTACGAGGTCCTGCGCACCGGAACGTTCCCGCAGGACGACGTGACCTGGCAGTACCCGCCGGCCGCGGCCCTCGCGATCCTCTCCCCCGCGCTGCTGCCGTTCCTGGAGTACACCCAGGCCTTCTTCCTCGTCGCGTTCGCCGCCGACCTGGCCGTGCTCGCCCTGCTGCTGTACGCGGGCCTGCGTCCCGGGCGGCGGCTGCGCGGGGCCTGGGTCTGGGTGGCGGGCGTACCTCTGCTCGGACCGACCGTCTACTCCCGCTACGACGTGATGGTGACCGCGGTGGCGGTCGCGGCCGTGCTCGCGGCGGCCCGGCATCCGAAGGTGGCGGGGGCCCTGATCGGCTTCGGGGCCATGCTGAAGGTGTGGCCCGCGCTGGTCCTGGTCGGGATCCGCAGGCGGAGCGTCTGGGCCGCGGCGGCGGTGACGGCCGCCGTGGTGGCCGGCGTGTTCTCCCTCGCGATGCCGGGGGCCTTCGCCTTCCTGACCTTCCAGCGGGAGCGCGGCACCGAGGTGGAGTCGCTGGGCTCCCTGGTCTTCCACATCGCCCGGCACCACGGCTGGGACGGCTCGGTGCTGCTCAACTACGGCTCGGTGGAGTTCCTCGGCCCCTGGGTGACCATGGTCAGCACGGCCGCCCTCGCGCTGACCGGGATGGCCTTCGGGATGCTGCTGCTGTGGCGGCTGACGGCCACCCGGTTCCGGGCGCACACGGCGGCCGACGCGGCGCTGGTGGCGGTACTGATGTTCACCACGACCAGCCGGGTGATCAGCCCGCAGTACATGGTGTGGCTGGTGGGCCTCGCGGCGGCCTGTCTGTGCTTCCGCGCGAGCCGGATGGGCCTGACCGCGGTCCTGGTGCTGGCGGCGTGCTTCGTGACGGTCCTGGAGTTCCCGATCTGGTTCGCGGACGTGGTGGCCAGCACCCCGCGCGGCATCGCCCTCCTGGTGGTCCGCAACGGCCTGCTGGTCCTCGCCACGGTCATCGGCATGCGCGAGCTGTGGCGCGAGACGGTCCCGGAACGGCCCCTCCCGGCGGAGACGCCGGACCAGACCGTGGCACCGGACCAGGCCGGGGCACCGGACCAGACCGAGGCACCGGACCAGGCCGGGGCACCGGACCAGAGCGAGGCGCCGGATCAGAGCGAGACCCCCGCCCAGGAGGCCCCCGCCTCCTCCTGAGCCCCGGCACCCGCCCGCCGGACCAGAACCACCACGACCCCGGACTGCACCGCCATGCCCAACGCGAGCGCGAGCCCCACCCCGGGCAGCCCGAGCCCCGCGCATCCGTACGCCAGCGCCAGCTGTACCGCCGTGCCGAACACCGTCACGCGCAGCAGCACCGGCGCTCCCCCACTGCCCTCGAAGACCCCGCCGAGCGCGATGCAGCAGGCCATCAGCACGAGATAGGGCCCGACACAGCGCAGGAACAGCACGCCGGCGTGGGCCACCTCGGGCCCCGCGCCGAAGGCGGCCATGATCCAGGGCGCGGTCACCAGAAACAGGACGGCGGCCCCGAGCCCGACAGCCCCCGACACGACCACCGCCTCCCGTCCGACCGCCCGCCGCGCGTCCCGCCCGGCACCCCGCAGCCGCGCGGTGTGGATCGAGGCGGCCTGCCGGACGGCGTAGAACGCCATCGTCGCCACGTACATGACCTTGTAGGCGATGGAGTAGGCGGCCACCGCCGTGACGCCGAGCCGTGCCACGATCGCGACGAGGACGAGGGCGCCGCCCTGGCGCACGGTGAAGTCGGCGGCCATCGGGAGCCCGGTGGCCAGCACGCGGCGCAGCGCGACCCCGTGCCCGGCACAGGACCGCAGCAGGGTGTTCCGGCGCAGGGCGAGCAGCCCCACCGCCAGCGCCACGCCCCGGCACAGCACGGTCGAGGCGGCGGCGCCCGGAACGCCGTACGCCTGGATCAGGAACGGATCGCACACCAGGATCAGCCCGTTGGCCAGGAAGGCGAGGCGCATGGGTGTGCGGGTGTCGCCGGTGCCCTTGAGGATGCCGTCGACGAGTTGCTGGGCGAAGAAGACGGTGACGCCGGGCATCGAGAGCGCGAAGTAGGCGGTGGCGAGGGACACCGCCGGGCCGTCGTCGAGGGCCAGCCGGGCCAGCGGCTCGCGCAGCAGGAAGCCGCCCACGGCGACCACGGGGGTGACCAGCGCCCACAGCGCCACGCCGCCCCGCACGGCCGCCCGTACCTCGCCGGGGTCCCGGGCGCCCCGGGCGTGCGCCACCAGTACGGTCGTACCGGAACCGAAGACGAGAGCGACGCCGAGCAGCACGTTCTCGGTGTTGGTCGCCACGGCCACGGCGGCGACGGCGGGGCCGCCGAGCCGGGAGACCCACACCGTGTTGATGATCCCGGCCGCGACGGAGGCCAGCAGGCCGAAGTAGACGGGGTGGGCGAGCGCGACGAGCTGTCTGCGGTGACTGTTCACTGACGGATCCCCCTCGATACGAGCTACCTCGAATAGAGGTAGCTCGATAAGAGGTAGCATGGCGGTCGTCGACCCCGCAAGGAGGAACCCCAGTGCTGGAGCTGTCGATCCTCGGCTTCCTCGCCGAGGAACCCCTGCACGGCTACGAGCTCAAGGAGCGCATCAAGGCGCTGACCGGCCATGTCCGCCCGGTCAGCGACGGGGCGCTGTATCCGGCGATCACGCGCCTCGTCGGGGCCGGCAAGCTCGACGAGCGCGCCGAACCGGGCACCAGCGCGGCCCCGCGCCGCACGCTGTCCCTCACCGATCTCGGCCGCGAGGATCTCCTGGAGCGGCTGCGGCACCCGAAGCAGGTCGAGATCACCGACCAGGTCCGCTTCAACACCGTCCTCGCCTTCCTGCGCCACCTGCCGGACCCACGCGAACAGGCGGCCGTGCTGCGGCGACGGCTGGAGTTCCTCGAGGAACCGACGAGCTTCTTCTACGACGCGGGCGAACCCGTGGGCGTGGAGGAGACCGGCGACCTGTTCCGGCAGGGCATGCTGCGGGTGGCCCGGGCGACGGGGCAGGCGGAGCGGGCCTGGCTCGGGGAGGCCATCGAGCGGCTGGAGCAACCGGGTTGACCGAGTGGCCCTGCCGACCGCGCCGATCGGCCTGTCCTGTCAGCCCAGTTCGTCGCGCAGGTACTGGCGCCACTCGGCGGTGAAGGCCGGCAGGTCCGTGTCCAGGATCTTCGCCAGGGCCGTCTCGACCGCGCCGGGTCGCTTCTCGTGCTCGCCCACCGCGCGGTAGAACGCGTCCAGCTTCGCCTCGCCCCACCGGTCCGCGATCATCCGGCAGGCCATCCAGCCGCCCTCGTAGGACCGCGCGAGGCCGGTCGCGCTGCCCGAGAAGCCGAAGTCCGCGTCGGACGGCAGAGCCCTCGGCACCCGGCGCGCGGAGACGGCCTCCGCCAGCTCCGGCGCAGCCTCGGCCGGGGTGCGCCCGGTGTTCCGGTAGCCGACCCAGTCCGCGTACCCCTCCGACAGCCACAGCGGGGTCGCGGCGGTGGTGGCGGTGCGGGTGGCGACATGGGTGGTCTCGTGGGTCAGCACGACCTGTCTGCCCAGCAGGCCGAGGAGCGCGTACGCGTCGGGGTTGACGATGATCCGGTCGGCGGGCGCCTGCGCGGGGGCGCCGGTCTCGCCGGTGGTGACGGCGGCGATCCCGCGGTACGAGGAGGCGGGCGAGCCGAGCAGGCCCGCCATGCCGTCCAGGGACTCCGGGACGAGCACGACGACGTGCCGGGACCAGCCGGTGCCCCAGGCGTCCGACACCGCGGGCACCGCGCGGTCGGCCAGGTCCGCGAAGGAGTGCAGCTTCTCGCCGGAGTGGCCGACACCGAGGACCATGCTGTGCGTGCCGCGGACGACGGTCACCCGCCCTTGGTCCCACAGCTGCTGCGGCGCCTTCCGAGCGGGCCGCTCCCTGACGACGTACCAGTGGTCGGAGGCGTCCAGGGAGAGGTCCAGGGTGCGGGCGACGGTGACCGGGGCGCTGTCGTAGCCCTGGACCCGGTAACGGAGTTCGGCGTCGGCGGTGGCGGTGGAGCCGCTGCGGTGCACCGCCGTGACCTTGTAGGACCAGGAGGCCAGCGGGACGGCACTGAGGTCGCTCCACCAGTCCGCCGCGCCCGTCCTGGCTATCGCCGCCCTGTCCCGGTCGAGGACGGCCGCGGCCCGCCGGTCGAGGACGAGTTGGACGGCGGCCTTCGCCGAGTCGGCGGCCGTGGGCCTGCCGCCGCACGCCACCAGGGAGGCCAGCAACAGGCACAGCACCACGACACCGTGCTTCGACGCCTGCCTTCGACCAGCCATGTTTCCCGATCGTACGGGTTCACCGGCCCCCGGTCAGGGGCGTGTGACCGTCGCCCCCGGCATCATGCCCACCGGGTCGTAGCGCACCGGGGCGCCGGGGTAGGGGGCGTGGATGACCTGGCCGTTGCCGACGTACATGCCGACATGGCTGGCGTCGCCGCGGTAGGTGACCAGGTCACCGGGACGGGCCTGGGAGAGCGGGACCTGGCGGCCGGCGTACCGCTGGGCCTGCGAGGTGCGCGGCAGGGAGACCCCGGCCCGGGCGTACGACCACTGCATCAGGCCCGAACAGTCGAAGCCGCTCGGCCCGTTGGCGCCCCACACGTACGGCTTGCCGAGCGCGGACTGCGCGGCGGCCACGGCGGCGGCCGCCCGGCCCGAGGGCGCCACCGCGCCCGAGAGGTCGGGCATCTCACCGCGGCCGGAGCGGGAGGCCCGGTCGTAGGCGGCGCGCTCGTCGGACGGCAGGGCGTTGAGGAGTTCCCGCGCCCTGGCGAGCTTCTTCTCGACCGCGCGCTTGTGGGAGGCGACCGCCCTGCGGCTGGTCTCCAGGTCGCCGAGCTTGCGGGCCGCCTCGGCGCGGTCCTGGGCGAGTTCGCGCATGGCCTCCTGGAGGTCCCTGAGCTCGCCCGCCTGGTGGGCGTTGATCCGGTCGAGGACGGCGGCCTTGTCGAGGTAGTCCTCCGGGTCGTCGGAGAACAGCAGCGCGAGGGACGGGTCGAGGCCGCCGGAGCGGTACTGGGCGCCGGCCAGCGAACCGAGCGCCTCCCGCATGGAGTTGATGCGCTCCTGCTGCCGGGCGATGCCGTCCTGCGCGGTGCTGACCTCCTCGCGCAGCGAGTCGGCGCGCTCGTCGGCCTTGTTGTAGGCCTCGGTGGCCTGTTCGGCCTCCTCGTAGAGGCGGTCCACCTCGGCCCGGGTGCCGTCGGAGGGGGCGGCGTTCGCCGGTACGGCGCCGAGCGCGGCGGCCGCCGCGGACAGCACACCCAGGGCGGCACCGGCACCCCGGTTGAACCCGGACGTCTGGACAAGGCGGCGATGGGACCCCACGGGAAGCCGCGCTCCTTCCGCTGGCGGACAGGGAAACGCGGCCGACAGTAGCCCCGAGGAGGGGGCGTCTCCAACGACCTCCGCGCCCACGGAACGTGACACCCCGCCCACGACGCAGGTCATGGGCGGGGTGTGGGGTCAGCGGGAGTTGCCGCAATTCGCCCGTTCGGGCGGTGCGGCGTCCCGTGTCAGATCCGCACGCCGAACTGGAACGGCATGTTGTTGATCGACTCGTAGCGCACGACGGTGCCGGTGCGGGGGGCGTGGATGACCTGGCCGTTGCCCGCGTACAGGGCGACGTGGTGCAGGTCGCCGTAGAAGATGACCAGGTCGCCGACCTTGAGCTGGCTCTCGGAGTAGATCCGGGTGCCGGCGTTGGCCTGGGCCTGGGAGGTGCGCGGGATGGTGACGCCGGCCTGCGCGTAGGCCCAGGAGGTCAGGCCCGAGCAGTCGTAGGAGGCGGTGCCGGTGGCGCCGTAGACGTACGGCTTGCCGAGCTGGGTCTGGGCGGCCTGGAAGGCGGCCTCGGCCCGGGCGGAGGCGGCGGGCGCGTCACCGAGGTCCACCCGCTCGGTGGCGGAGCGGCTGGCGCGGGCGTCGGCCGCGGCGAGGGCGGCCTTCTCGGCGGCGGTCAGCGTGTTGAGGAGCTTCTGCGCCTCGGCCAGCTTGCCCTGAACGGCCTTCTTCTGCTTGGCCAGTTCGGCGCGGGTGCTCGCGAGGTCCTGGAGCTTCTCGGTGGCCTCGGCGCGCTGCTGGGCGAGCTCGCGCTGCTTCTCCTGGATCTTCTTCAGCGCGTCGACCTGCTGGGCGCTGAGCTGGTCGGCCGTGGAGGCCTTGTCCAGGTAGTCCTCGGGGTTCGAGGACAGGAAGAGCTGGAGGGAGGAGTCGATGGAGCCGGAGCGGTACTGCGCGGCGGCCGCGAGGCCTATGGAGTCGCGCAGTTCGTTGAGCTCCTCCTGGCCGCGGGCCACGTTGTCCTGGACCGTGGAGATCTCCTTCTGGAGATCCTGCTGCTTCTCCTTGGCGCCGTTGAGCTTCTCGGTGGCCTGCTCGGCCTGCTCGTAGAGCGCGTCGACCTTCGCCTTGACCTCGTCCTTGCTGGGCTTGTCGCTCGGCGCCGCGTTGGCAGCGTTGGCGCTGAGGGCTACGGCGGCAGCAGCTGCGGTGGTGAGCACGGTCACGCGCACACGGCTCGGCTGCTTGGGTCGACGGTGGGACGCCACGGAGGTGAACTCCTTCTTTTGAGTGATCACCCGCTCGGAGGTTCGAGAGCAGACCCTAGTGACCTTCCTGTGATCAGTTCAAATCCTCAGGAGCAAAATCCCGTCACGCCATGCATTCTTTACACACAACTCACGTGCGGTGATGCCCGCTTGACACTACGTTGCGTGACGATACGGCCAATTGGGACAATAAACCTGGACTTTGATGTTTAGGACAGCCGCTTCAGAAGTACCGCAGAAGCCACCGGCCGGGCCCCCGCCTTGGCGATCCCGTCGGCGACCTCGCGGTCGGTCGAGGCGACGATCACCGGTCGTCCGGGCGGCTCCGCGCGCACCAGCTGACGGATCAACTCGTCGGCGGTGACGCCGGGTTTGGAGAACAGCACCCGCACCCCGCGCGGCGGCGCGAGCAGCACCGGCGCGGCCAGCTCGGCCCCGTCGAAGACACAGGTCACCTCGGCGCCGGTCTGCGCGGCGAGCTGGGAGAGCTGCCCGAGGAGCCTGAGGCGCTGCTTCTCCAGTGGCATCTGGGGATAGCCGGTCTTGGTGACGTTGTAGCCGTCGACCACCAAGTGGGCCTGGGGCAGGGCGAGGAGCTGGTCCAGGATCGCCGGGTCGTTCTCGGACAGGGCCCGCGCGGCGATGTCCTTCGGGGTCATTCGTCCCGGTTCGACCGCGTCCACGGTCTCGGCGGGCCGGACCGAGACGGGCGGCAACGCCAGTTCCCGGCGCAGCCCTTGGGCCGCGTCGAGGACGGTGTCCAGAAGCAGCCGTACGCGCATGTCCTCGACACTGCGCCCCTCGCGCGCCGCTCTGCGGGTGGCCTCCAGGGCGGCTTCCGCCTCGCCGAGACGGGCCTTCAGGCGCCGCGTCTCGCTCTCCGCGGCCGACACCTGGGCCTGCCCCTCGGCGCGTACGGCGTCCATCTCGCCCTGCACCTTGCGCAGGGCGGCCTCGCCGCGCTTGACGTCACTGTGGGCCGCGCGCAGTTTGCGGTGAAGCGATTCGGCTTCCTTCTTGGCCGATTCCAGCTCGGCGCGCAGCCGTTCGGTCTCGGCGCGCGTCTGGTCACGCGCCGCCGTGAGCTCCTCGCGCAGCCGCTCCAACTCGGCGCGGGCCTCCTCGTCGGCCCGCTCGGCGTCCGCCCGCAGGGCCTCCTCGCCGGCCGCGGTGACCAGCTTGACCCACCCGGTGGGCCGCAGAACATAGGCCGCGGCCGCCACGTCGAGCGGATCCGCGGCCGGGGGCGGCGCACCGGAGTCGAGAGCACCGCAGAGCTCCGGCTGGGCCTCTCTGAACTTCTCCCCGATGCGCTGGCGGAACAGCGGATCGGTCTCCAGCGCGGCCGCCATCGCGTTGCCCGCGAACTTGGCGCGCCGGTTGGGGGCGAAGCGCGCGTACTGCCGCAGCTGGGCGGGCAGCTCGCCGACGGTCAGCCCGCCGAAGCCCTCCGAGACGATGTGCACGACCCGGCGTCGCACACTGTCGGGCAGCGGACGGTCGAGCACCTCGGCGGCGCCGTCGCCCGGCCCCCCGCCTGTGGTCTCCGCCATCCGTCACACCCCAATACCTGCGGGGCCGCTCCGCTCAGGAGTCGGCGCCCGGCCTGTCCACGAGTTCCACCTGGTCCACGGCGTTGCACCAGCGGCACCGCACCGACTCGATGGTCTCACTGACCACCTCGCGCTCCTCGACCTTGGGCTCTCCGGCCAGGTCGAGGTGGACGTACTCGACGACCTTCGACGAGCGGGTCACGTCGAAGCGCGTGAGGTTGCCGCAGAGGGTGCAGCGCCACCGCGTCGAGGCGGTCGGGAGGGGAACCGTCATCGTGACTGTGCTCTTTCCTTCTAGGCCTTCTATTGTCCGCGACACACCGGGGTCCCCGGGGTGTGGCACGTAACCCTACGGCCTGGCGGGTACTCGCCGCTCGGGCGTCCGCGGCGGCGAGGCGGTCTGTCGGCTTGCGTCCCGTTACGTCATGCTCTGTGTTCATGATCCGCAACTGGAGGGTGACGGTCGGTGGAGCAAGCAGGTCGCTGTGGGGATCGGCACCGGTCACCTACGGTCTGATCGCGCTGTGCTTCCTGATCTTCCTGGTCGGCCCCGCGTCCGGCCTCAATCCGGCCTACGGCCACGGTGACGCGCTCCTGGCCGCCCAGCGGGCCTGGTTCCACCGCTGGGGCGTGGTCCCCGCCGAGCTCTTCGAGGACTCCGCCGGTGCCGCCCTGTCCCCGGCCACCGCGCTGTTCATCCACGGCAGCTGGGTGCACCTGCTGGGCAACATGCTCTTCCTCTACGTCTTCGGCGTGATGACCGAGGAACGGATGGGCCGGGTGCAGTTCCTCCTCTTCTACCTCGGCTGCGGCTACCTCGCCCTGCTGGGCTACGCGGCCGCCAACGCCGGCTCGGAGCAGTCCCTGGTCGGCGCGTCCGGGGCGATCTCCGCGGTCCTCGGAGCGTTCCTCTTCCTGTTCCCCGGGGCCCGGGTGACCAGTCTCCTGCCGTTCCTCTTCTTCCTGCCGCTGCGCTTCCCCGCCTGGGTCGTCCTGCCGTTCTGGGCGACCCTGCAATGGCTGGCGGCGGGCCGGGCGAGCGACGGACCGGGGGTGGCCTATCTGGCCCACGTGGTGGGCTTCGGCCTGGGCCTCGCCTACGCCTGGGTGCGCTTCGGCCCTGCCACTAGAGTGAAGGTCGCCCCAGCTCCGGCCCCCGAGGGAGAGAACCAGCCGTGATCACCGCGATCGTCCTCATCAAGACCAGCGTGGACCGGATCCCCGAGATCGCGGAGCGGATCGCCGCGCTGGAGTCCGTGAGCGAGGTCTTCTCCGTGACGGGCACGTACGACCTGATCGCGATGGTCCGGGTGAAGCAGCACGAGGACCTCGCCGAGGTCATCCCCGGCAGCATCAGCAAGATCCCCGGCGTCGAGGCCACGGACACCCACGTGGCCTTCCGCACGTATTCCCAGCACGACCTGGAGGCCGCCTTCGCGATCGGCCTCGACAGCTGACCGGCCTCGACGGTTGACCGGCCTCGACGGCTGACGCGCCTCGTCGGCTAGGAGGCCGACGCGAGCACGGTGATGCCGTCGGCGGTCGCGACGTAGACCCGGCCGCCCCGGACCACCGGGGACTGGGTGCCGATGGACGCGCCGCCCTCGACGCGTCGCTGCCAGGTCCGCTTCCCCTCGCGGTCGAGGCCGTACAGCGTCGAGCCGTGCCGTACGTAGACGGTGTCGCCGAAGACCACCGGGTCGCTGTACTGGCTTCCGTCGTCGGTGAACCGGAAGGACCACGCCGTCGATCCGTCGGCGGGGTCCAGGGCGACCACTTCGTAGTCGGACGCGGTGACGCCGAGACCGCCGAAGGGCACGCAGGTGAAGTAGCGGCTGCCGTACACCTTGTCGTTGCCCGAGTCCCACAGGAGCCTGCCCGCGCGGCTGAGGCCGTGCAGCATCTGTTCGCCGCCGGAGCCGACCATCAGCGTGCCGCCGACCAGCGCGGGCCGTCCGGTGTCGAGGCCGGCTTTCGTGGCCCAGAGCCGTTCGCCGGTCTTCGCGTCCAGGGCCTGCACCTGGTCCCCGAAGGTGCCGACGTAGACCACCCCGTCCGCCACCAGGGGCTCGCTGGTGGGTGCCGCGCCGGTCGGCGTGGACCAGCGCACGCTGCCGTCGGGGGCGTAGGCCCGCACCCCGCCCGCGTCCGAGCCGTCGCCGTAGGACACCAGGACCAGTCGTCCCGAGGCCACCGGGAACTGGCTGTTCGCGGCGAACGCCTTCGTCCAGCGGACCTTGCCGCGCGGGCCGAGCGCGCACAGCTCGGAGGCGCCGTCCTGGTCGTCCTCCAGCAGGCAGTACACACCGTCGGCGGTGGCGAGCGGGGACATGGCCTCGGCGCCGAGCGAGGTCCGCCACACGGTCCGCCCGTCCAGGTCCAGCGCGTGCAGCGCGCCGTCCGCACCGCCGACGTACACGCGGGTGCCGTCGGGTGAGAGGGCCGCGCAGGGGCCGCGCCGCCCGCCGAGCCCCTGGACCTTGTACTGCCAACCCGTCGCGGGCGCGCCCGGCGCGGACCCGGCCCCCGCCTCGACCGTGTCGTCCGGCCGGTCCCGCAGCCACAGCCAGCCGCCCGTGCCCGCGGCGGCTACCGCTCCGGCTCCGCCCGCCACGGCCCGCAGCAGCCTGCGCCGGGACGGCGGGGCGGGGGCCGGTGTCACATGGGTGACCGCGGGGACCTCCGCGACGGTCGCGGGCGCCACGTACTCCACCCGGCTCTCCCGCTCCCCCGAGTCGTGCGCGGGAACCCAGTGCGCCCCGCTCCGGGCGGCCTCGGGCTCCCGCACGGCACCGGGGGCGTACCACCCGGGGCGCAGGCCCTCGCGCAGCGAGCCCGCGGTGTGTCCCACGGCCGCGACCAGCTCGGCGGGCGTCGGCCGCGCCGCGGGGTCGTCCCGCAGGCAGGCCTCCACCAGCGGCAGCTGTTCCTTCGGTACGGCGGACAGGTCGACGTCCCCGGTCAGGATCCGCAGCAGCACGACCGAATCCTGCCCCTCACCGAACGGTTCCTTCCCGCCGGACGCGTACGCGAGGGCCGCGCCCAGGGAGAAGACGTCGCTGGCCGGGACCACCTGGGCGCCGTTGCGGATCTGCTCGGGAGAGAGGTAGCCGACCGACCCGACGACCACCCCGGTCCGGGTCAGCGCGGTGCCTTCCAGCGCCCGGACGATCCCGAAGTCGATGACGCGGGGCCCGTCGGGCGCGAGCAGGATGTTGGAGGGCTTGAGGTCCCGGTGCACCAGGCCCTTGGCGTGGATCGCCGTGAGCGCCTCGGCGAGCGCGCCCGCGAGGAGCCGTACCGCGTCCGCGGGCAGCGGGCCCCGGTCCAGCACCGCGTCCCGCAGGTTGGGGCCCGCCACGAACTCACTGGCCATCCACGGCCGCGCGGCCTCGGTGTCCGCGTCCACGACCCGCGCGGTGTACGTGCCGGCCCCGCCGACGGTCTGCGCGGCCCGCACCTCGTGCCGGAACCGGGCGCGGAAGGTGCGGTCCTCGGCGTGCTCGGCGCGTACCACCTTCACGGCCAGCCGCAGCCCGCCGCGCGCCTCGGCGAGGTACACCTCGCCCATCCCACCGGATCCGAGCCTGCCCAGGACCTGGTACGGCCCGATGGTCCGCGGGTCCGTCTCGCGCAGCTCCTGCACCCCGTGCTCCCCCTGCTTCCGTACGGCTGCCGGGATCGAGCGTATACGCGGGGTGGACGCCCGTACGTCAGACGGCCGGGACGCAGCGCCCGTCCTCGGTGCGGTACTGCCACTTCGCACCGTCCGCCACCAGTTCCTTCACGGCCATCACGAACCGCTCCACGTGCTCGTCCGGCGTGCCCGCGCCGAAGCTCACCCGGATCGCGTTCAGGGACTTCTCGCCGGGCGCCGCCTCGGGGGCCCCGCACTCGCCCTGGGTCTGCGGGTCGCTGCCGAGGAGGGTGCGGACGAGGGGGTGGGCGCAGAAGAGGCCGTCGCGGACACCGATGCCGTACTCGGCGGACAGGGCGGCGGCGAAGTGGGAGCTGTTCCAGCCCTCGACGACGAAGGAGATCACGCCGACGCGGGGGGCGTCGTCGCCGAAGAGGGACAGGACGCGGACCTCGGGGACCTCGGCGAGGCCCTGGCGGACCTTCTCGATCAGGTGCTGCTCACGGGCCACCAGGGTGTCGAAGCCGGCCTCGGTGAGGGCCTTGCAGGCGGAGGCGATGGAGTAGGCGCCGATGACGTTCGGGGAGCCGGCCTCGTGCCGCGCGGCGCTCTCGTGCCACTCCACGTCCACTCCCCCGTCCTCGCGCCGGGTGACCTTGCGGCTGGCGCCGCCGCCCGCGAGGTAGGGGTCGGCCGCCCGGAGCCAGTCGGCGCGGCCGGCCAGGACACCGGAGCCGAAGGGGGCGTACAGCTTGTGGCCGGAGAAGGCGACCCAGTCGACGTCCAGGTCACGGACGCTGACCGGGTGGTGGGGGGCGAGCTGGGCGGCGTCCAGGACGATCCGGGCGCCGTGGGCGTGCGCGGCGGCGGCCAGCTCGCGGACCGGCCACAGCTCGCCGGTGACGTTGGAGGCGCCGGTGACGCAGACCAGGGCCGGGCCCTGCGGGTCACGGGCGGCGAGGGCCTTCTCCAGGGTCTCGACGGCCTGGCGCGGGGTGCGCGGGGCGTCGAGGTAGCTGACCCGGGCGGCCCGCGGCGCAGCCGCAATCGGATGCAGCCAGGGCAGCAGGCTCGCGTGGTGCTCCGTCTCGAAGACGAAGACCTGGCAGTCGGCGGGGAGGGCGGCGGCGAGCAGGTTGAGGGAGTCGGTGGTCGACCGGGTGAAGATCAGCTGGTCGTCCTCGCGGCAGTCGAGGAACTCGGTGACGGTCTTTCGGGCGTTCTCGAACAGGTCGGTCGACAGCTGGGAGAGGTAGCCGGCCCCGCGGTGCACGCTGCCGTAGTACGGCGCGTAGGCCGCCACGTCGTCCCAGACGCGCTGGAGGGCGGGGGCACTGGCCGCGTAGTCGAGGGCCGCGTAGGTGACTTCGCCGCCCGTGACGAGCGGGACGGTGACGTCCCGGCCCAGAACGGGCAGCTGGGCACAAATGGTCTGGGCGGAGGCAGCGGTGGAGACAGACATGGGGAACTCCCGTGAAAAGACAGGTGAAGGATGAGAGGGGTGCGCGGAGGCGGGGCTCTCGGCCCTATCGCATTCGCTTGCTCACGGAAGACTCCTCGAACGACCAGGATCCCTGGTTCGTGAGGGATCCGCGCTTGCCGCAGACCTCGCTGCCTACGGCCTGGTCTTCACCCGGGGCACCCCGCCACGGACGGAGGGTTGCCGGACAGTCGGCCGGGGCCTCATGACTGTCACTCATGACCTGGTCAAAAAACTTACGTGATGTGATCGTCGTCCCGCAACCCGTGTCCGGATCGCGGGACGACACGTAGTGCCCGTCAGGCGTTGCTCGCGGCCACCCAGCGCTCCAGCGTCCGCTTCGCCGACCCGGAGTCGATCGACTCCGCGGCCTTGTCCATCCCGGCCCGCAGCTGCTCGGCCAGCGTCCCGGTGCCGGGGTCCAGGGCCACCAGCGCGGCCGCCGAGTTCAGGAGTACGGCGTCGCGGACCGGGCCCGTCTCGCCGTCCAGGAGCTTGCGCGCGACCTCCGCGTTGTACGCCGGGTCACCGCCGCGCAGGGCCTCCACCGGGACCAGCTCGATGCCGACGTCCCGGGGGTCGAAGCTCTCCTCGGTGACCTTGCCGTCGCGGACGATCCAGACGCGGGAGGTCGACGTGGTGGTCAGCTCGTCGAGGCCGTCGTCACCGCGGAAGACGAGGGCGGAGTTGCCGCGCTCGGCGAAGACGCCCGCGACGACCGGCGCCATGCGCGGATCGGCGACCCCGACCGCCTGGGAGCGCACCCGGGCGGGGTTGGTCAGCGGGCCGAGGATGTTGAACACCGTGCGGATGCCCAACTGGCCGCGGGCGGCGCCGGCGTGACGCAGTGCCGGATGGAACTTGATCGCGAAGCAGAAGGTGATCCCGGCCTCGCCGGCCACCTCCGCCACCCGCTTCGGCGTCAGCTCCAGATTGACGCCGAGCTTCTCCAGGACGTCCGAGGCGCCGGACGCGGAGGAGGCGGCCCGGTTGCCGTGCTTGACGACCGTGGCACCGGCTCCGGCCACGACGATCGCCGACATGGTGGAGATGTTGACGGTCTTGGCGCCGTCACCGCCGGTGCCGACGATGTCCACGGTCCGCCCGGGCACCTCGATCACGTTGGCGTGCGCGTACATCGTCCGCACCAGCCCGTTGATCTCCTCGACCGTCTCGCCCTTGGCCCTGAGCGCGACCACGAACCCGGCGATCTGCGCGTCGGTCGCCTCGCCCTGCATGATCCGGTCCATCGCCCACGCCGTCGCGTCGGCACTCTGGTCGCGCCCGTACAGCAGGGCGTTCAGCACCTCGGGCCAGGAACGGCCCGCCGCGATGTCGCCTCCAGCGGGGGTCACAGCGCTCATGGGGCCGCTCCTGGGTGTCGTAAGAGAGGGGAACTCTCGCGCGAGAGTGTGCCCCCACCCTATCCAGCCCAGAGCACGGCAAAGGGCCCCGTCCGGTGATCGGACGGGGCCCTCCTACCGCGCGTGGCGAGCGCAGCGACAAGCAGCGATCAGTGGTGGCCGTGGCCGCTCGTGATCTCCTTGTACTCCTCGACGGTCGGCTTGGGGATCTGGGACTCCTCGCCGTAGTACGCCTCGCTCAGCTTGGCGCGCAGCTTCTCGGAGCCCTTGACCTTGCGCTCGACGCCGTTCTCGTCGACCGTGGCGCCGATCGCGGCCGGCTTGTACTGCTCGTGCGCCGTGAGCGTGTGCAGCTGCTCCTGGCTGAGCGGCTCGTGCACCTCGATGAACTCACCGTGCGGCAGGCGCTTGATGATGCCGGACTCGCGGCCGTGCAGCACCTTGTCCTTGTCCCGGCGCTGGAGGCCGAGGCAGATCCGCTTGGTGACGATGAACGCGAGGACCGGGGCGACGAAGAACGCGACCCGCACGAACCAGGTGATGGCGTTGATCGACAGGTGGAAGTGGGTGGCCCAGAGGTCGTTTCCACCACCGATCAGCAGCACGAAGTACCAGGTGATCCAGGCGACACCGAACGCGGTCCGCGTCGGGGCGTTGCGCGGGCGGTCCAGGATGTGGTGCTCGCGCTTGTCGCCGGTGACCCAGGACTCGATGAACGGGTAGACCGCGATCGCGACCAGGACCAGCGGGAAGATCACCAGCGGGATGAACACGCCCAGGACGAGCGTGTGGCCCCAGAAGTTGATCTCCCAGCCCGGCATCACACGGATCAGGCCTTCGGAGAAGCCCATGTACCAGTCCGGCTGGGCGCCCGTGGACACCTGGTCGGGACGGTAGGGGCCCATCGACCAGATCGGGTTGATCGAGGCGATCGCCGCGATGACCGCGATGACACCGAAGACCAGGAAGAAGAAGCCTCCGGCCTTGGCCATGTAGACCGGCAGCAGCGGCATGCCGACCACGTTGTTGTTGGTCTTCCCGGGGCCCGCGAACTGCGTGTGCTTGTGGTAGAAGACCAGGATCAGGTGGCCGACGACCAGGCCGAGCATGATGCCCGGCAGCAACAGGACGTGGATCGAGTAGAACCGGGCCACGAAGTCGCCGCCCGGGAACTCCCCGCCGAACAGGAAGAACGACAGGTACGTGCCGACGATCGGCACGGACAGGACCGCGCCCTCCATGAAGCGGACACCGGTGCCGGAGAGCAGGTCGTCCGGCAGCGAGTAACCGGTGAAGCCGGTGAACATGCCGAGGACGAACAGCAGGAAGCCGAACAGCCAGTTGACCTCACGCGGCTTGCGGAACGCACCCGTGAAGAACACGCGCATCATGTGCACGAACATGCCTGCGAGGAAGATCAGCGCCGCCCAGTGGTGGATCTGCCGGATCAGCAGACCACCGCGCACATCGAAGGAGATGTGCATGGTCGAGTTGAATGCCTCGGACATCATCTGTCCCTGCAGCGGGACGTAGCTGCCGTGGTACTCCACCTCGTTCATCGACGGGTGGAAGAACAGCGTCAGGTACACACCCGTGAGGATGATGATGATGAAGCTGTAGAGGCAGACCTCGCCCAACATGAACGACCAGTGGTCGGGGAAGATCTTGCGCATGTTGGCCTTGGCCAGGGAGTAGATCCCCAGTCGGCCGTCGGCCCAGTCGGCGACGCGCTCGCCGGCCGGTGCCTTCCCGCGAGAGCGGGCCTCGGTGGACTCTGTAGTGCTCATCCGCGCTCCCAGAATGCAGGACCGACGGGCTCCTCGAAGTCGCCGAGCGCTTCAAGGTAGCCCTCGTCGTTCACGCCGATGCGCAGCTGCGGCAGGGCGTGACCGGCGGGGCCGAAGATCACCCGGGCACCGTCGGAGAGGTCGAAGGTGGACTGGTGGCAGGGGCAGAGCACGTGGTGCGTCTGCTGCTCGTACAGGGAGATCGGGCAACCGACGTGGGTGCAGATCTTCGAGTACGCGACGATTCCCTCGTGCGACCACTCGAGCTCGCGCTTGTCCTTGATGTTCTCCGGCTGGAGCCGGACGATCATCAGGGCGGCCTTGGCGATCTCGGTCTGGAACTCCTCGGAGTGCTCCTCCAGGCCCTCGGGCTTGGCGAAGGTGAGGGAGCCGACCGCGACGTCCGAGGGACGCAGCGGCTGGTCGGTGTTCATGTTGACCAGCAGCTTGCCCTTGGACCACATGGTGTGGCGGAGCTTGGTGCCGGGCAGCGGACCGAGGTCGCGCAGCAGCATGACACCGGAGAGCGGGAACAGGGCCAGCGCGCCGAACATCGTGTTGCGGATCAGCTTGCGGCGGCCGAGCGCCGACTCCTTGGCGCCCTGCTTGAAGTCCGCGTGCACCTTCGCGCGGACCTCGGGGGACGCCTCGATCGGGTGACGCTCGTCGGCGATCTCCTCGTCGGACATCAGCGTGCGGGCCCAGTGGACCGCGCCCGCGCCGATCGCGAAGAGGGCGAGACCGAGGGTCAGGCCGAGCGCGAAGTTCAGCGCGTTGATGTGCCCGATCGGGAACACGTAGATCGACTTGTCGTGGGGGATGCCCACGTACGAGGCGATGAACCCGATCGTCGACAGCATCGAGACCGTGAACAGCATGGCCACCGTGCGCTCGGACCGCCTGGCGGCCCGCTCGTCGATGTCCTGCACCCGGTGCTCGTGGGGCGGAAGCCCGGGGTCGGCGAACGGGTTCTGCTCGTCCGCGACACTTACCGCGCCGTGCGCGTCCTGCTCTGCGGGCAGGTTCTCTTCTGGAATGTCTTGGCTACTCATGACTTCTTGGCCTTTGCGGTCCGAGCGGCGACCCAGACGGCGACCGCGATCAGCGCGCCGAGGCCGAAGATCCAGGCGAACAGGCCCTCGGAGACCGGGCCGAGACCGCCCAGCTCAAGGCCGCCGGGGCTCACGGTGTCGTCGCCGTTGACCGCGTTCAGGTACGCGATGATGTCCTTCTTGTTCTGCTCCGACAGCGTGGTGTCGGGGAACGACGGCATGTTCTGCGGGCCGGTCTGCATGGCCTCGTAGATGTGCTTCGGGCTGACGCCCTCGAGGCTCGGCGCGAACTTGCCGTGCGTCAGCGCGCCACCCTTGCCGGTGAAGTTGTGGCACTGCGTGCAGTTGTCGCGGAACAGCTCGCCGCCCTTGGCGATGTCGGCACCGTCGGGGCCGTACTGCGCCTCGGTCGGGATGCTCGGACCCGCGCCCAGCGAGGAGATGTACGCGGCCAGCTGGTCGATCTCGGCCTGCGTGTAGATGACCTTCTTGCGCGGAACCTGCGCGCCCGGCTGCTGGGCCGGCATACGACCCGTTCCGACCTGGAAGTCTACGGCCGCGGCGCCCACGCCCACCAGGCTCGGGCCGTCGGAGGATCCCTGACCGCCGGTGCCGTGGCAGCTGGCGCAGCCTACGGCGAAGAGCTTCTTGCCCTCGTCGATGGCCAGGGACTGGGCGGTTTCATCTGCCTGCGCCTTGCTCGCGGGTGCGAACACGGCGTACAGCCCCCCGGTGCATGCCAGCGCGAGGAGTAGGACGACGAGCGCCGCCAGCGGGTGGCGTCGTCGTGCGGAGAGCTTTTTCACGGATTACCCCGGTGTCAGGATCTTCTGCGTCGATGCTTGCGATGTCGGGAGCGGGCCCGGCTACTTGATCATGTAGATCGTGGCGAAGAGGCCGATCCAGACGACGTCGACGAAGTGCCAGTAGTAGGACACGACGATCGCGGCGGTCGCCTGCTCGTGGGTGAACCTCTTGGCCGCGTAGGTACGCCCGAGAACGAACAGGAACGCGATCAGGCCGCCCGTCACGTGCATGCCGTGGAAGCCGGTGGTCAGGTAGAACACCGAGCCGTACGGGTCGGAGGACAGGGAGAGCCCGTCCTTCTTCACCAGCTCCGTGTACTCGTAGATCTGACCGCCGATGAAGATCGCGCCCATGATGAACGTGACGATGAACCAGCCCCGGAGCTTCTTCACGTCACCGCGCTCGGCGGCGAAGACGCCGAGCTGGCAGGTGAGCGAGGAGAGCACCAGGATCGTGGTGTTCGTCGCCGAGAACGGGAAGTTCAGGCTGTGCGCCATTTCCTTCCAGTGATCGGGTCCCGTCACCGATCGCAGGGTGAAGTACATCGCGAAGAGGGCCGCGAAGAACATCAGCTCGGAACTCAGCCAGATGATGGTTCCGACGCTGGTGAGGTTCGGCCGGTTGACCGACGGGTGCGCGTGCCCGGTTTCTACTGTCGTTGCTGTCGCCACGACCGACATTATGTCGGTCGCTTATCCCGCCCTCACTCCGGGGGGTGCCGTTCGGAGTGTCTCCCTGGTCCGTACCGGTGTTGACGTGGGGTGCAAGGGAGTAGCATCCGGGCCAACGGGCCTGTCCTTACGACGCTGACGTCACGGAGGAACAATGCAGCCGACCGCCACGGTGCTGGTCTACAGCGACGATTCCAACACCCGCGAGCAAGTTCGGCTGGCGACGGGACGCCGTCCCGCTCCCGATGTCCCGGTGGTGGAGTTCGTGGAGTGCGCGACCCCGGCGGCGGTGCTGAAGGAGCTGGACAGGGGCGGGATCGACGTCTGCGTCCTGGACGGCGAGGCCGTGCCCATGGGGGGTATGGGGTTGTGCCGGCAGATCAAGGACGAGGTGTTCCACTGTCCGCCGGTGCTGTTGCTGATCGGGCGGCCGCAGGACGCGTGGCTGGCCACGTGGAGCCGGGCCGAGGGTGCGGTGACGCATCCGGTGGACCCGGTGGAGTTCGCCTCGGCGCTGGCTTCTCTGCTGCGGGATCGGAAGGCCCTGAGCGCCTAGGAACTCGGGGACTTCTGTTTTCGGGCGACTGCAGACCATCCGCGGCTGGGCGCGCAGTTCCCCGCGCCCCTGAGGAGTCCAGCGAGCCCCTGTCTAGACGCTCTGTGGCCTCAGTCTTGCCTGTTGCGCCGCGCTCGGGGCGTCCGGCAGTGCTGCCACCAGCGCGCTGCCCTCGCGCCACTTCTTCCAGTCGAGGTTCCAGTCGCCGAAGCCGTTGCCGAAGGGCTCCATGGTGTGGCCGTCGGAGTTGACGACCTTGACGACGTCGCCCTCGTGGACCGTCTCGAAGAACCACTCGGCGTTCGCGGTGCTCATGCCGGTGCAGCCGTGGCTGACGTTGGCGTAGCCCTGTGAGCCCACCGACCAGGGGGCGGCGTGCACGTACTCGCCGCTCCAGGTGACGCGGGTGGCGTAGTAGACCGGGAGGTCGTACGACTCCGAGGAACCCTCGGCGATGCCGATGCTGGTGCCGCGCATACGTACGAAGTACTCCTTGCCCAGTACGACCTTGACGCCGTTGCGGGTGTCGAAGCCGGGCTTGCCGGTGGTGACCGGGAGTTCCTTGATGACCTGGTCGTTCTTGTAGACCGTCATCGCGTGCGACGAGGCGTCCGTCACGGCGATGATGCGGTCGCCGGTGGTCAGTCTGACGGGCTTGCCCTTTCCGCCCCAGAGCCGGTCGCCGATCTTGACGCCCTCCAGCTCGCTGCGGACCTGGATGGTGGCGTGGGCGGGCCAGTACTCCCGGGGCCGGTAGTGGAGCTCCTTGTCGTCCACCCAGTGCCAGGCACCCTGCACGGCGGGCGTCGCGTCGACCCTGAGGGCCCGCTCGACGACCGCCCGCTGCGCCTTGTCCTTGACGGGCTTGTCCAGCTTGGCGGTGATCGGCTGGCCGACGCCGTACGTGCCCGACTTGGGGCCGAAGGTGACGTTCAGGCGCTTCTTGCCCACCGGCTTGCTGGTGTCGAAGTCGAGGACCTTGCGGCCCGGCGCCCCGTCCTCGTCCTCGGTGCTCACCCGGACCGTGTAGTGGGCGTTTGCGGCCAGCGCCGAGGTGCTGTGCCAGCGGGAGCCGTCGGCGGAGAGTTCGCCCGCCACGAAGCGGCCTGTGGCGTCCGTGGCGGTGACGTCGGTGATCCGGGCGTCGTCGTCCGCGGAGACTTCCAGGGGCTTGTCCGGGTCGGCCTTCTTGCCGTCGTCGGTGGGCGCGTTGAAGGAGACCTGGTCCGCCGCGTCGTACGGAGCGGCCGCCAGCGGGTTCCCGTCGGACCCGCAGGCTGAGGTGCTTATGCCGAAGGCGATCACCAGCATCGTGCAGCTGACGACGGTGCGGGTTCGCGGTGTGTGGTTCATGACTTCACGCTAGGAAGCGAAGTCAACTGCGGCACGCCGGGTGACTCGTACGAGTGATCAGTCTTGTGGCAAACGCAGGAGCCCGGACGCTCCTGACGGAGTGTCCGGGCTCCATTGAGCTCCGCTCGTGCTACTGGGTGCGGTTCTCACCGCGGTAGTACTCGAAGACCCAGCCGTACAGGCCGACCAGGATCACCGGCACCGAGAAGTACAGCAGCCACCAGCCGATCGCGACCGACAGGAAGGCGAGGGCGCCGCCGAAGCCGAGGGCGAGCGGCTGCCAGCTGTGCGGGCTGAAGAACCCGACCTCGCCGGCGTCGTCCGCGACGTCGGCCTCCTTGTTGTCCTGCGCGCCGGCGTCCACCCGCTTGGCCGTGAAGCCGAGGTAGAAGCCGATCATGACGGACAGGCCGAAGGCCAGGAAGAGCGCGGTGGTGCCGGCCGGCTCCTTCGACCACACGCCATAGACGATCGCCATGACGAGGATGAAGACGCTCAGCCAGATGAACATCCGTCCCTGGATCTTCACTTGCCGGCCTCCTTGCCGCCGTTGCCGGCCAGAGCCTTCTCACCGTGACCGGCGTTCTCGAGCTGGTCGAGAGCGGCGATCTCCGGGTGGTGCAGGTCGAACGCCGGGGATTCGCTGCGGATCCGCGGCAGGGTGAGGAAGTTGTGCCGCGGCGGCGGGCAGGAGGTCGCCCACTCCAGGGAGCGGCCGTAGCCCCACGGGTCGTCGACGCCGACCGGCTTGCCGTACTTGGCCGTCTTCCACACGTTGTAGAGGAACGGCAGGATCGACAGGCCGAGCACGAACGAGCTGATCGTCGAGATCGTGTTCAGGGCGGTGAAGCCGTCGGCCGCCAGGTAGTCGGCGTAACGACGCGGCATGCCCTCGGCGCCCAGCCAGTGCTGGACCAGGAAGGTGCCGTGGAAGCCGATGAACAGCGTCCAGAACGTGATCTTGCCGAGGCGCTCGTCGAGCATCTTGCCGGTGAACTTCGGCCACCAGAAGTGGAAGCCGGAGAACATCGCGAAGACGACGGTGCCGAAGACGACGTAGTGGAAGTGCGCCACCACGAAGTACGAGTCCGAGACGTGGAAGTCCAGCGGCGGCGAGGCCAGGATGACACCGGTCAGACCACCGAAGGTGAAGGTGATCAGGAAGCCGGTGGCCCAGAGCATCGGGGTCTCGAAACTCAGCGACCCCTTCCACATCGTTCCGATCCAGTTGAAGAACTTCACGCCGGTCGGTACGGCGATGAGGAACGTCATGAAGGAGAAGAACGGGAGCAGTACACCGCCGGTGACGTACATGTGGTGCGCCCACACCGTCACGGACAGACCCGCGATCGCGATGGTCGCGCCGATCAGGCCCATGTAGCCGAACATCGGCTTGCGGGAGAAGACCGGGATGACCTCGGAGATGATGCCGAAGAACGGCAGCGCGATGATGTACACCTCTGGGTGGCCGAAGAACCAGAAGAGGTGTTGCCACAGCAACGCTCCGCCGTTGGCCGCGTCGAAGACATGTGCTCCGAACTTCCGATCCGCCTCCAGCGCGAACAGCGCGGCGGCGAGGACGGGGAAGGCGAGCAGGACCAGGACCGCGGTCAGCAGCACGTTCCAGGTGAAGATCGGCATGCGGAACATGGTCATGCCGGGCGCGCGCATGCAGATGATCGTGGTGATGAAGTTGACCGCACCGAGGATCGTGCCGAAGCCGGAGAAGGCCAGACCCATGATCCACAGGTCGGCGCCGACGCCCGGGCTGCGGACCGCGTCCGACAGCGGGGAGTAGGCGAACCAGCCGAAGTCGGCCGCGCCCTGCGGGGTGAGGAAGCCGCCCACCGCGATCGTCGAGCCGAACAGGTAGAGCCAGTAGGCGAACATGTTCAGCCGCGGGAACGCCACGTCGGGCGCGCCGATCTGCAGCGGCATGATCCAGTTGGTGAAGCCGGCGAACAGCGGCGTCGCGAACATCAGCAGCATGATCGTGCCGTGCATCGTGAAAGCCTGGTTGAACTGCTCGTTCGACATGATCTGCAGGCCCGGACGGGCCAGCTCGGCGCGCATGAAGAGCGCCATCACGCCGCCGATCAGGAAGAACGCGAACGACGTGGCGAGGTACAGCGTGCCGATCGTCTTGTGGTCAGTGGTGGTGAGCCACTTGATGACCACACTCCCGCGGTTCTGGCGCCGGACCGGCAGTTCGTCCGCGTAGTGGGACCCTGCTTCGGCGGCACCCTGGGGTTCGTTGAGGATGCTCACAGGTTCGTCGTCTCCCGGTCCTTCTCGTGGGCGGTCTGCTCGATGCCCGCGGGAACGTAACCGGTCTGCCCCTTCTTCGCGAGGTCCTTGAGGTGCTGCTCGTAGCGCTCGGGGGAGACGACCTTCACGTTGAACAGCATCCGGGAGTGGTCGACGCCGCAGAGTTCGGCGCACTTGCCCAGGAAGGTGCCCTCCTTGTTGGGGGTCACCTCGAAGGCGTTGGTGTGGCCCGGGATGACGTCCTGCTTCATCAGGAACGGCACCACCCAGAAGGAGTGGATGACGTCACGCGAGGTGAGGACGAAGCGGACCGTCTTGCCCTTGGGGAGCCAGAGGGTCGGGCCGGGGTTGCCGGTCTGCGGGTTCCGCGTGGCGGGGGTGCCGAAGTCGTAGACACCGCCGGCGTTCGCCGGGAAGTCGTCCTTGAACCGGGTCGGAATCGCGTCCAGGTTCTTGTCGGTCTTCGCGTCGCCCGTCGAGCCCGCGACGGGCTCGATGTAGTTGAACGCCCAGCTCCACTGGTAGCCGACGACGTTGATGGTGACGTCGGGCTGCTTCTTGAGGCTGAGGAGCTTCGACTCGTCACGGGCCGTGAAGTAGAACAGGACCGAGACGATGACGAGCGGAACCACCGTGTACAGCGCCTCGATGGGCATGTTGTACCGGGTCTGCGGAGGAACCTCGACCTTGGTCCGGCTGCGCCGGTGGAAGATCGTGCTCCACAGAATCAAGGCCCACACCAGCACGCCGGTGGCCAGCGCGGCTGCCCAGGAACCCTGCCAGAGGGAGAGGATCCGCGGAGCCTCTTCCGTGGTCGGGGTGGGCATACCAAGGCGGGGGAAGTCCTTGTATGTGCAACCGGTGGCGGTCGCCAGGACCAGGCCCGCGGTCATTGCCTGCAGCAGCTTCCGCCGCATCGGGCGCCGCGGCGAGCGGTCGGAGCCGTTGGGACTCACGTAGCGCCTTCCCGAGAGTCTCGCCCGCGCGGATTGGCTGCGGCCTGCCTTCTTCGGTGGTCGGTCGCCGCCCTGCGTCGGGCAGGGGTTTGGATGTTTATGCGGACCAAACCCTAGCCGACGCCCTCCGGGGGTTCGCGGGGAGGGGTGCCTACTGGGTAGGGGGTTCGCTGAATTGGCGGCTGCGGGCTGTTCGTCGCTGGTCGCGCAGTTCCCCGCGCCCCTGGGGAGTTAGCGTTGGCGTGTGTCTTACTTTGACGCTGCTTCCGGTGCTCCGCTCCATCCCGTTGCTCGTCAGGCGCTGTTGGCGGCCCTGGACGAAGGGTGGGCTGATCCGTCCCGGCTCTATCGGGAAGGGCGGCGGGCTCGGATGTTGCTCGATGCTGCTCGGGAAGCCGCCGCCGAGGCGGTGGGGTGTCGTGCCGACGAGTTGGCCTTCACTTCCTCCGGGACCCAGGCCGTGCACCTCGGGATCAGTGGGGCGCTTGCCGGGCGGCGGCGGGTGGGACGCCACCTGATCGTGTCTGCTGTCGAACACTCCTCCGTCCTCCATTCGGCTGAGTTGTTCGACGTGACCGAGGTTCCGGTGGGGCGGACGGGAGCGGTGAGTCCGCAGGCGTACGTCGACGCGCTTCGGCCCGATACCGCCCTGGCCTGTCTCCAGTCGGCCAACCACGAGGTGGGGACCGTGCAGCCGGTGGGTGAGGTGGCTGCCGGGTGCCGGGAGGCCGGGGTGCCGTTGCTGGTGGATGCGGCGCAGTCGCTCGCGTGGGGGCCGGTGGAGGGCGGGTGGTCCCTGTTGACGGGCAGTGCGCACAAGTGGGGCGGGCCGTCCGGGGTCGGGCTGCTCGCCGTGCGCAAAGGTGTCCGGTTCTCGCCGCAAGGACCCACCGACGAGCGGGAGTCGGGGCGGGTGCCGGGGTTCGAGAACCTGCCGGCGATCGTCGCGGCGGCGGCCTCACTGCGGGCGGTGCGGGCGGAGGCGGCCCAGGAGGCGGTACGGCTGCGGGAGCTGACCGCGCGGATCCAGGCGCAGGTGCCTGAGCTGGTGGCCGATGTGGAGGTGGTCGGCGATCCGGAGCGGCGGCTGCCCGGGATCGTCACCTTCTCCTGTCTCTATGTCGACGGCGAGACCCTTCTGCACGAGCTGGACCGGGAGGGTTTCTCCGTTTCCTCCGGTTCGTCCTGCACGAGCAGCACGTTGACGCCGAGCCATGTGCTCAAGGCGATGGGGGTGCTGAGTGAGGGGAATGTGCGGATCTCGTTGCCGCTCGGGGCGGTCTCCGAGGAGGTGGACCGGTTCCTGGAGGTGTTGCCGGGGGCGGTGGCGCGGGTCCGGGAGAAGCTCGGCGCGCCGGCGCCGACGGTCGTGCCGGCGGTCGGGGTGCGGGAGGACGCGCTGGTCGTGGACGCCCTCGGGAAGCGGTGCCCGATCCCGGTCATCGAACTGGCGAAGGTGATCGGGGACGTGCCGGTGGGCGGGACCGTCCGGGTCCTCTCGGACGACGAGGCGGCCCGCCTGGACATCCCGGCGTGGTGCGAGATGCGGGAGCAGGAGTACGTGGGAGAGGAACCGGCGGACCGGGGTTCGGCTTACGTGGTCCGCCGGATCTCCTAGCGGGTCACTTGAGGTGGGTGCGAACCTCTTCGGCCGCCTCGTCGCCGTACGCCTTGGTGAAGCGCTCCATGAAGCTCTCCCGCCGCAGCCGGTACTCCTGCGTGCCCACCGTCTCGATGACGAGGGTCGCCAGCATGCAGCCGACCTGGGCGGCGCGCTCCAGCGAGACGCCCCAGGACAGGCCCGAGAGGAAGCCGGCGCGGAAGGCGTCGCCGACGCCCGTGGGGTCGGCCTTGCGCTCCTCCTCCGCGCAGCCGACGACGATCGGCTCCTCGCCGGCCTTCTCGACCTTGACGCCCTGCGCGCCGAGCGTGGTGACCCGGTGGCCCACCTTCGCCAGGATCTCCGCGTCCGACCAGCCCGTCTTGGACTCGATGAGCCCCTTCTCGTACTCGTTGGAGAAGAGGTACGTGGCCCCGTCCAGGAGGATGCGGATCTCGTCGCCGTTCATGCGGGCGATCTGCTGGGAGAAGTCGGCGGCGAACGGGATGCCGCGGGACCGGCACTCCTCGGTGTGGCGGAGCATCGCCTCGGGGTCGTCGGCACCGATGAGGACCAGGTCGAGGCCGTCCACGCGGTCGGCGACCGTCTTGAGCTCGATCTGCCGGGCCTCGCTCATCGCGCCCGTGTAGAAGGAGCCGATCTGGTTGTGGTCGGCGTCGGTGGTGCACACGAAGCGGGCCGTGTGGAGCGTCTCGGAGATCCGCACGGACGCGGTGTCGACGCCGTGCCGGTCGAGCCAGGCACGGTACTCGTCGAAGTCGAAGCCCGCGGCGCCGACGAGGATCGGGTTGGTGCCGAGCTGGCCCATGCCGAAGGCGATGTTCGCGCCGACGCCGCCCCTGCGGACGTCGAGGTTGTCGACCAGGAAGGAGAGCGAGACCGTGTGCAGCTGGTCCGCGACGAACTGGTCGGCGAAGCGGCCGGGGAAGGTCATGAGGTGGTCGGTGGCGATGGAGCCGGTGACTGCGATACGCACGGCGTGGCTCTCCTGAGGGAGGGTGTATTGACGGTTAACGCTATCGGGTCCGTATGGAGTACTGCGAGGCGGCAGACGGAGCGCTGAAGCAGGTAAAACTACCCGATAGTAGATCTTTCTTCGCGGGCTCCGGGGTGCTTACGGTTCCGTCATGACGAACCTCGAGCTGTACGCCCCCACCCCGGCCGGCCTGGACAGCGACCTCGCCTCGCTGCTCGGGGACTGCGCCCGGATGGCTCCCCACTGGGCGGTTCCGGAGCGGATGGTCTCCCTTCCGGTCTCCCCCTCGCTCATCCACGGTGTGACGGTGCCGGAGGGCTCCGCGCGGCTGCTGGAGGCCATGTCGGAGTACGGCGACTGAGCCACGGGGCGCGAGTCGGCGCGTTGTAGGGAACCGCGCGCTCCCCCGCTGCGTCCCATCGCCGTCCCCCGGAAAGGGGATGCGGCATACGACCCGTTTGCCGACCTTTTTGACAGGGTCGGGTCAGGGTCGAGGGACAGTTGCGCAGCAGAAGGAGCGATGCGGTGAACACCGAGCGACCCGACAACGGCGAGGTTTCCGGCGACGGGGACGGGAGCGCTGCGGAAGCCCACGGTGCCGATGAGGTCAGGGGTGCCGAGGAGGAGCGGGGTTCCGGGGCTCCGGCCGAGGTCGGTGCCGAGGGCCGGGGGGCTGAGGAGGCGTCGGTCGCCGCCGGAGACACGGCGGAGCGGCCTGAGGACGCGACCGAAGGCGGCACGGGCGGAACCCCGGCCGACGGCACGACTGCCGGCGACGACGAGACCCCGGCTCCCGCCCGCACCGCCCTCGACAAGCTCACGGCTTCCGAGGCCACCGCTTCCGACGAGTCCGCAGGCCCCGCTCCCGAGCCCGCTGAGGAGCCCGCGGACACCGGCACCAAGTCCTCCCGCCTTGACGAGCCCGTGGACCCCCGGTCCGAGTCCGATCAGTCCCCCGCCTCCCCCGATGCCGAGACCAACGCCGTGGCAGCGGCTGCCGCCGACGGCGATGCCGAAGCCGCGCCGGTGGGCCCTGCGGCGCCCGTCGGCCTCCCCGCCCCCGACTCCGAGATCCCCCGTGACGAGGAGACCGGCGCTCCCCGCTCCGGGCGGCTTCGGTCGCCCGTGGCCGTTGCCGCCGTAGCCGCTGCCGTGTTGTTGGTGGGTGGGGGTGGGGCCTATCTGGCCGCCAGTACGTCCGGTGACTCCGGTGGGGGTACGACCTCCGGGGCGGCCGGGGACGACACGCCTCCGCCTCTCGCGCTCGACGGTTACAGCGGGGGCGGTGAAGGGGGCGGGAACGGCATCGCGCCGGGTGAGCCGAATCCGTACGGCGTGACCTATCGCGTGGACGGGAGCCTGCCGAAGGGGCCCGGTTCGGCGCCGGTGTACCGGGTCCAGGGGCAGGTCACCGAGGACGACGTGACGCGGCTCGCCGAGGCGCTCGGGGTGAGCGGGACGCCGGTGGCGCAGGGGCAGGTCTGGCGGGTCGGGGTCAAGGACGGTTCGGGGCCGAGTCTCCAGGTGAACCGGCAGGCGCCGGGGGCGTGGAGCTTCCAGCGCTACTCCCCCGTCATCGACCACTGCGACAGCGCCACCGTGTGCGGGGCGGAGCCCGGCGCCACCACCGACGAGCCGGTGAGCGCGGCCGCCGCGGAGAAGGCCGCCGCGCCGGTGCTGAAGGCGGTCGGCCAGGGCGGCGCGAAGCTCGACACGAGCCAGGTCATCGGCGCGCAGCGGGTGGTGAACGCCGATCCGGTCGTGGGCGGGCTGCCCACGTACGGCTGGGCCACCGGCGTCACCGTGAACGCGCAGGGTGAAGTGGTCAGCGGCAGCGGCCGGCTGGAGGCACCGGTCAAGAGCGACACGTATCCCGTGCTGAGCGCGGAGAAGACGCTCGGGCTGCTGAACAAGGTGCCGGCGACCGACCACCGCATGGGCATCGGCGGCTGCGCGAGTCCCGTACCGCTGAAGGACCGCTTCGAGGCGCCCTGCGGGCAGTCGACGGCGAGCCCCTCGGGCAGCACGCTCACCGTCGACAAGGCGGTGTTCGGGCTCGCCTCGCACTTCGTGGGCGGCAAGCCGGCGCTGGTGCCGTCCTGGCTGTTCGAGGTGCGGGCGGCGGGTGCGAACGACGCCTTCACGGTGACGTATCCGGCGGTCGACCCGAAGTACGTCGCCGCTCCGGCGACCGTGACGCCCGCCCCCACCGACCCCTCCGGCGAACCGACCTCCGCGCCGAAGACCCGGGACGTCAAGATCGACGGTTACACGGCCGAGGGCGACGAGCTGACCGTGAGCTTCACGGGCGGGGTGTGCGCGGACTACACCGCGGCGGCGAGCGAGGGTTCGGGCGAGGTGAAGGTCACGGTCACCGCCAAGCCCTGGCCGGACAAGGTCTGCATCATGATCGCCAAGGAGATCCAGAAGACGGTGTCGCTGGACGAGCCGCTCGGCGACCGCAAGGTCGTGGGCTCGGACGGCAAGGAGATCCCGCTGAAGAAGGCGGGGGCACGGCTGCCGGAGACCTCCGGGGCCCGGTGACCCTGCGGACATGCGAAAGGCGGCGGCCCCTGAGCAGGGGCCGCCGCCTTTCGCATGGTGTGCGTGTCAGCCGTGGACGCCGTGCGCCTTAGCTGAAGGAGTCACCGCAGGCGCAGGAGCCGGTGGCGTTCGGGTTGTCGATCGTGAAGCCCTGCTTCTCGATGGTGTCCACGAAGTCGATGGACGCGCCGCCCAGGTACGGGGCGCTCATGCGGTCGGTGACGACCTTGACGCCACCGAAGTCCTTGACCACGTCACCGTCGAGCGAGCGCTCGTCGAAGAACAGCTGGTAACGCAGGCCGGAGCAGCCGCCGGGCTGAACGGCGACGCGCAGGGCCAGGTCGTCACGGCCTTCCTGGTCGAGCAGGGCCTTGACCTTCGCCGCGGCGGCGTCGGACAGGATGATGCCGTCGGTGACGGTGCCGGTCTCGTCCGATACGGACATCTACATCTCTCCCGGGTTGTACGGAGACTGCTTGCCGACTGGTGCAACCGGCAAGGCCGCGGATTCATTCCGGGCCGGACGCCGGATTTTCGGCGCCTTCTTCATGCTCGCACATGCGGCGGTGAGCAGAAAATGCCGCGTCCGGGCCCCATGAGCCCCGTTTCGGGATTCACGTCACATCGACGCAATGACCATCGTCAAAGTGACGTGAACCGGGTTATGATAGATAACGTCAGTTCGACGAAAAGTAGAAAGGGTGCGTGTCGTGACCACCGCCCAGACCACGGAGCTCGACGTACAGCCGACTCCGCTCGCCCTGTTGCTGCTCGGCCGTGAGGCCGACCCGAGGAGCGAGCGGGGCGTCGAGTGCCCCGGCGACCTGCCTTCCCCGTCCGACCCCGACCTGGTCGAGCGCGCCCGCGCGGCCAAGGAGAAGCTCGGCGAGAAGGTGTTCGTCCTCGGCCACCACTACCAGCGTGACGAGGTCATCCAGTTCGCCGACGTCACGGGCGACTCCTTCAAGCTGGCCCGGGACGCGGCCGCCCGCCCGGAGGCCGAGTACATCGTGTTCTGCGGTGTGCACTTCATGGCCGAGTCGGCGGACATCCTCACCTCCGACGACCAGAAGGTCGTCCTGCCCGACCTCGCCGCCGGCTGCTCGATGGCCGACATGGCGACGGCCGAGCAGGTCGCCGAGTGCTGGGACGTGCTCACCGAGGCCGGCATAGCCGAGCAGGTCGTGCCGGTGTCGTACATGAACTCCTCGGCGGACATCAAGGCGTTCACGGGCAAGCACGGCGGCCTGATCTGCACGTCGTCGAACGCGAAGCGGGCCCTGGAGTGGGCCTTCGAGCAGGGCGAGAAGGTGCTCTTCCTCCCGGACCAGCACCTCGGGCGCAACACCGCCGTCCGCGACATGGGCATGTCCCTGGAGGACTGCGTCGTCTACAACCCGCACAAGCCGAACGGCGGTCTGACCGCCGAGCAGCTGCGGGACGCCAAGATGATCCTGTGGCGCGGCCACTGCTCGGTGCACGGCCGCTTCTCGCTCGAGTCGGTGGAGGACGTCCGCGCCCGCATCCCCGGGGTGAACGTCCTGGTGCACCCGGAGTGCAAGCACGAGGTCGTCGCCGCGGCGGACTACGTCGGCTCGACGGAGTACATTATCAAGGCGCTGGAGGCGGCCCCGGCCGGCTCGAAGTGGGCCATCGGCACGGAGCTCAATCTCGTACGACGGCTCGCGAACCGTTTCGCCCCCGAGGGCAAGGAGATCGTCTTCCTCGACAAGACGGTCTGCTTCTGCTCGACCATGAACCGCATCGACCTGCCCCACCTGGTGTGGACCCTGGAGTCGCTGGCCGAGGGCAAGCTGGTCAACCGGATCGAGGTCGACAAGGAGACCGAGGCGTTCGCCAAGCTGGCCCTGGAGCGGATGCTGGCGCTGCCGTAGTCACGGCCTGCCGAGGGCTCACCCCGGGTTCTGCTCGGGGTGGGCCGGGTCGAGGCTGAAGACGGTGCCGTCGGGGGTGCTCGCGATGAGCGCGCCGCCGTAGGGCAGCACCTCGGACCTGGTCACTTCGCCGTCGGCGAGCTGTTCGGCGTGCGCGCCCGTCTCCCAGAGCAGGGTGCCCTCGCGTCCGTCGAGGGCCGCGACCCGGCCGCTGGTGCTGACGAGGTACAGCGTGCGGGTGCGGGTGTCGTAGGTGGGCCGGCCCGAGCCCTCGGCGCCGGTGCGGGTCTGCCACAGCTGTCCGCCGGTCAGCGGGGACACGGCGGTCACCTGGCCGTTGGCCCCGGTGATCCACAGGGTGCCGTCGGCCAGGGTCACCGAGCCCTCGTACGTCTTCGCCAGCTTCGTCGTGGAGCCGGCGCCGGTGCCGGGGTCGAGCAGCAGGATCTTGGCGAACGTCAGGTCCTGGGGGGCTGCCGGACGGGTGATGCCCCCGACCACGAAGGCCAGCCGGCCGTCCACGACGCCGAGCAGAACGCTCGTGTGCGGGGTCTTCAGGCGCCGGACGACCGAGCCGTCGGTCCGGTTCAGCTCCATGACCTCGGCGGGCCGCGTCCCGTCGTTCGGGAAGCAGTGCGCGTACAGGCCGGAGCCCGCGGCCGGGAACACGCAGTAGTTGCCGGAGGGCATCTGCGCGGTCCAGCGGTCGGCGCCGGTACGCGGGTCGCGGGCCGTCACCAGCCGCCCGTTCGGGCCGGTGGTCAGGACGAGGTCGCCGGACACGACCAGGTCGACACTCACGTCGTTGACCTCGCGGGACCACAACCGCTCGCCGCTGTCCGTGTCGAGGGCGACGACGGTGACCGTGCTGTCGGTGGCGCCGTCCGGACGCACGACCTGCCGGACGATCACCGCGCCGTCCCGCACCCCGAGGAGCGTGAAGCTGTTCAGCCCGGTCTCGCCGGAGTCGGCGGACGCGAGGGAGGCGCGCCAGACGGTGCGTCCCGTACGGCCGTCCAGGCGCACCGGGAGGACCTCGTCACCCGCGCAGTAGACCGCGTCCTCGTACCGTCGGCAGGTGGCCTCGGCGGAGGCGGCTCGGCCGGTGTCGAGCGGCTTGGTCTCGCCCCGGGGCGCCGTCTCGCGCACCGTCGTCTGCCAGGGCTGCCAGCCCGCGGGCACGGCGGCCCAGCGGGAGTCCGCGGGCGGGGCGGCGGCCGTGTCCCCGTCCGTGAAGCCCGGTCCGAACCGGAGGTATCCGAGCAGGCCCAGGGCCAGGGCGCAGACCGTGCCGGTCGCCACGAGGAGGGGGCGGCGGACCCGCCGGGTGCGGGGGATCGCCGGTGCGTCCTCGGCGTACGGCCCTTCGACGGCCGGCGGCGGGTCCGGGTCGTGGGCGTCGGGCAGGACGTCCTCGACGTCGTCGGCCTCGGGCAGGATGTCCGCGAACTCCTTGGCCAGCGTGTCCAGTTCGGGGCGGTCCGCGGGCGCCTTGGCCAGGCAGCGCGCCAGGACCGCGCGCAGCGGCTCGGCCACGCCGTCGAGGACGGGGGCCTCGTGGACGACCCGGAAGGCGGTCAGATAGGGGCTGTCGGTGTCGAACGGTCCCCGTCCGGTGGCCGAGAACACCAGCAGAGCGCCGAGCGAGAAGACGTCGGAGGCGGGGCCGACCGTACGGGCGTCGGTGAACTGTTCCGGGGACATGAAGGGCGGGGTGCCGATCATCTGCCCGGTCTCGGTGAGGGTGTTGTGGTTCTCGGCGGCGCGGGAGATGCCGAAGTCGATGACGCGGGGCCCGTCCTGGGCCAGCAGGACGTTGGCGGGCTTGAGGTCGCGGTGCACGACTCCGACCCGGTGGATGTCCCGCAGCGCCTCCACCAACCCGAGGGCCAGCTGCCGCAGTTCGGTGCCGCGCAGCGCGCCCCGCTCGCGGATCCGGTCGGCGAGGGAACGGCCGGGCACGTACTGGGTGGCCATCCAGGGCCGTACCGCCTCGGGGTCGGCGTCCACCACCGGGGCGGTGAAGGCGCCGCTCACCTTGCGCACGGACTCGATCTCCTGGCGGAACCGGGCGCGGAAGACCCTGTCCTCGGCGTACTGGGCATGCACGACCTTCACGGCGACCTCGCGCCCGGAGCGGGTCCTGCCGCGGTAGACGACGCCCATGCCGCCGGTGCCGAGCCGGTCGAGGATTCTGTACCCGCCGACCGACTTCGGGTCGTCCTTGTGCAGTGGCACGCCCGAATCCCTCTCCCCCGTGCACGGCAGTTCGAGGGTCAGCATATGTAACCGGCTCCGCCGAACGGGGAAGTCACTGCCTCCCACGGGAGTTGAGGCGGGCCGCCTGGCGGGTCAGGTAGTCGCGTTCGGCGAGGTTGGGGGCCTTGGGGGCGGCCTCGGCGTACAGGCGGGCCGCGGTCGCGAGGTCGCCGGCGCGTTCGTGGAGGTAGGCCGCGACCGCGGTGTGGCGGGGCAGGGAGTCGTCCAGCTCGGCGAGGGCGGCCAGGCCCGCGCGGGGGCCGTCGGCCTCGCCCACGGCGACCGCGCGGTTGAGGCGGACGACCGGGCTGTCGGTCAGCCGGGCGAGTTCGTCGTACCACTCGACGATCTGCACCCAGTCGGTCTCCTCGGCGGTGGGCGCGTCGGCGTGCAGGGCTGCGATGGCGGCCTGGGCCTGGAACTCGCCCAGGCGGTCCCGGGAGAGGGCGGTCTGGAGGATGCGGACGCCCTCGGCGATGGCGGTGGTGTCCCAGCGGGTGCGGTCCTGCTCGGCGAGCGGCACCAGGGCGCCGTCGGGGGCGGTGCGGGAGGCGCGGCGGGCGTGGTGGAGCAGCATCAGGGCGAGCAGGCCCGCGACCTCGGGGTGGTCGAAGGCCGCGAAGAGCTGCCGGGTGAGGCGGATGGCCTCGGCGGCGAGGTCGAGGTCGCCGGAGTAGCCCTCGTTGAAGACCAGGTAGAGCACGCGCAGCACGGTGGCGACATCGCCGGGCTGGTCGAAGCGGACGCCGGAGACGGCCCGCTTGGCCCGGCTGATGCGCTGCGCCATGGTCGCCTCGGGCACCAGGTAGGCCGCGGCGATCTGGCGGGTGGTGAGTCCGCCGACCGCGCGCAGGGTGAGGGCGACGGCGGAGGACGGGGTCAGCGAGGGGTGGGCGCACAGGAAGTACAGCTGGAGCGTGTCGTCCACGGCGGGCGCGGGGCCGGGCGCCGGTTCCTCGTCGACACGGTCCTCACGACGGCGGCGTGCGGTGTCCGCGCGGGTCGCGTCGAGGAACTTCCGCCAGGCCACAGTCACCAGCCAGCCCTTGGGGTCCCGCGGCGGGTCGGCGGGCCAGACCCGCAGGGCCTCGACGAGCGCGTCCTGGACGGCGTCCTCGGCCGCCGCGAAGTCGGCCCCGCGGCGGACGAGGACGGTCAGCACGGCCGGGGTGAGGCTTCTGAGCAGCGCCTCGTCCACCGGCGTGGCAGCCGCCCCGTCCGTCGGCGTGGGGGTCGCCTCATCCACCGGCGTGGCAGTCGTCCGTGGTGGTGGGCGAGGTCGCGTAGAACGGGCGCAGCTCCAGCCACTCGTGGATCGGCTTCCCGCCGGCGCCGGGGGCGGCCGACAGCTCCCCGGCCAGTTCGAGGGCCCGCTCGTAGGTGTCGACGTCGATCACCATCCACCCGGCGATGAGGTCCTTGGTCTCGGCGAACGGGCCGTCAGTGACGGGCGGGCGCCCCTCGCCGTCGTACCGCACCCACGTCCCCTCGGGAGCGAGCGCCTGGCCGTCGACGTACTCCCCGGTCTTCTCCAGCCGCTCCGCGAAGTCCCGCATGTACTGCACATGGGCCGAGATCTCCTCGGGCGTCCACTTCTCCATGGGCACGTCGTTGGCCGGAGCCGGAGCGCCGCGGTAGTGCTTGAGCAGCAGGTACTTGGCCATGATGTCTCTCCTCGGTCCCGATGCGGCCCATTCTGGCCGCTCTCACCACGGGGACGGAGCGGGGCGCGGGTTCTCGACATCGTCGCGGGGATTTCTTTTCGCGGATTTCCCGGGGAAACGGCAGGAGCCCCTCGCAGTCGCGCCGCGAGGGGCTCCCGGGCAGGTCAGACGCCTGCCGTTTCCGGTTCCTCGGCCGGGGCCGGTGCCGCGGGGGTCTCGCCCCGCTTCGCCGCCCGCCTCTTCGCCCGGCGCTCCTTGCGGAGCTCCAGCATCGTGTAGAGAGTCGGGACCAGCAGGAGGGTCAGCAGGGTCGAGGTGATCAGGCCGCCGATCACGACCACCGCGAGCGGCTGGGCAATGAAGCCGCCCTCGCCGGTGACGCCCAGCGCCATCGGGAGGAGCGCGAAGATCGTCGCCAGGGCCGTCATCAGGATCGGGCGCAGCCGGTGTCGGCCGCCCTCGATCACGGCCTCGACGACGCCGTAGCCCTGCTCGCGGTACTGGTTGATCAGGTCGATCAGCACGATCGCGTTGGTCACCACGATGCCGATGAGCATCAGCATGCCGATCATCGCCGGGACGCCCATCGGGGTGCCGGTGACGACCAGGAGGCCGATCGCGCCGGTGGCCGCGAAGGGGATCGAGACCAGGAGGATCAGCGGCTGGGCCAGGGAGCGGAAGGTCGCCACCAGCAGCATGAAGACGATCGCGATCGCCGCCAGCATGGCCAGGCCCAGGTTCTTGAACGCCGAGTCCTGGTCCGAGGTGACCCCGCCGATCTCGGCCGTGGCGCCCTTGGGGAGCTTGAGGGCGTCCAGCTTGGAGGTGAGGTCCGCGCTGACCGCGCCGGTGTTGTCGCCGGTCGGCTTCGCCGTGATCGTGGCGGCCCGCTGGCCGTCGATCCGGGTCATCGACACCGGGCCGTCCACCAGCTTCACCGTGGCGATGTCGCCCAGTTTCACCGGCCCGAGCCGCAGGTTCCGCAGCTGCTCCAGGGTGGCCGCCGGCTTCGCCGACTTGATGACGACGTCCCGCTCGGTGTCGTCCAGGACGGCCCGGCCGGCCGTGGTGCCCTTGACGGCCTGGGTCACCGCGGCGCCCAGGGCCTGGTCGTCGAAGCCCGCCGCCGCGGCCTTGTCGTTGGCCTTCACGGAGATGCGCGGCACGCTCTGCGCGAGGTCGCTCGTCACGTCGGTGACGTCGTCCAGCCCCGCCACCGTCTTGCGGACCTGCTCGGACGCCTTGCGCAGGACGTTCGCGTCGGCCGCCTTCACGACCACGCTGAGGTCCTGGCTGCCGAAGCCGTCCCCGGCGGCGACGGTCGTGGTGCCGATGCCGTCGAGCTTCTTCAGGCCCGCCTCGATGTCGTCCTGGACCCGGTCGTACTGCGCCGAGTCCTCCAGCATGACCTGGTAGGACGCCTGGTTGGTGTCCGTCCCGCCGCCGAAGGCCGCCATGAAGCCGGAGGAGCCGATGGTGACCTGGTAGTCCTTGACGCCCTTGGTGCCGGCGAGCAGCTTCTCGACCTTCCTCGCCTGGACGTCGGTCGCCGCCAGGCTGGTGCCGGGCTTCAACTCCTGCTTGACGGTGAGGACTTCCTGCTCGCCCTGGTCGAAGAAGTTGGTCTTCAGGAGCGGGGCCATGCCGAAGGTGCCGATCAGGATCACGGCCGCCAGCAGCACGCTGGTCAGACGGCGCCGTGTCGCGAAGCGCAGGACGGGGACGTAGAAGCGCTGGAGCCTGCTCCTCGCCTCCTTCTCCTCCGCGAGCCGGCGTGCCTCGTCCGCGTCCTCGGGGGTGCCCTTCGGGGCGCGCAGGAACCAGTACGACAGGACCGGGACGACCGTCAGGGACACCAGCAGCGAGGCCAGCAGGGCCGCCGTCACCGTGAGGCTGAACGCGCCGAACAGGGCGCCCACCATGCCGCCGACCAGGCCGATCGGCAGGAACACGGCGACCGTGGTGAGGGTCGAGGAGGTGACCGCGCCGGCCACCTCGCGGACCGCGGTGAGGATCGCCGAGTGCCGCTCCTCGCCGTAGCCGAGGTGCCGCTTGATGTTCTCCAGGACGACGATGGAGTCGTCGACGACCCGGCCGATCGCGATGGTCAGCGCGCCCAGCGTCAGCATGTTGAGCGACAGGTCGCGGGTCCACAGCACGATCAGGGCCAGGACGACGGAGAGCGGGATACTGACCGCCGTCACCAGCGTCGAGCGGACCGACGCCAGGAAGACCAGGATGACCAGGACCGCGAAGAGCAGGCCGAGCGCGCCCTCGGTGGTCAGGCCCGAGATGGCCTTCGCGACCGCCGGGCCTTGGTCGCTGACGACGGTGATCGTCGCGCCGGAACCGAGGTCCTGGCGCAGGCCGGGCAGCTTGTCCTCGACCGCGTCCGAGATGGCGACCGCGCTGCCGTCGTGGTCCATGGTGACCGCGACGGAGAGGCTGGGCCTGCCGTCGGTGCGGGTGATCGAGTCGGCCGGGGCCGGCACCTGCTTCACGCCGGCCAGGTCGGCCAGCCGGACCGGCTTGCCCGAACCCTTGAGCATGAGGTTCTGGATCTGCTCCAGCGAGGTGAAGCCGCCGCCGACCTGGACCGTCCGGTTGGCGCCGTCCTCGTCGAAGGAGCCGGCCGGGACGGTCGCGCCGCCCGCCTGGAGCGCCTGCGCGAGGGACTGGGTCGTCAGGCCCGCTGCCGCGAGCTTCTTCTCGTCCGGGGTCACGGCGACCTGGAGGTCGCGGACACCGCTGACGGTGACCTGGCCGACGCCGTCGATGTTCTTCAGCTCCGGTACGACGGTCCGGTCCAGCCGGTCCGCGAGGGCCTGCTGGTCCTTGTCCGAGGTGACGGCGAGCACCACCGTCGGCATGTCGTCCGTGGAGCCCGCGACCACCTGCGGGTCCACGTCCTGGGGCAACTGGGCCCGGTTGACGGCCAGTTGGACGTCGGCGACGAGCTGCTTGGTGTCGTTGCCGTAGTCGAAGGACGCCATGATCACGGCGTTGCCCTCGCTCGCCGTGGAGGTGACGCCGGAGACGCCGTCGACGGCTTCGAGGTTGTTCTCGATGGGCTCGACGACCTGCTTCTCGACGACGTCGGGGGCGGCACCCTGGTAGGGCGCGATCACCGACACCATCGGCAGTTCGATGGTGGGCAGGAGTTGCTGCTTCAGCTGCGGGATCGCGATCGCGCCGAACGCGATCGCGATGATGGACATCAGCCCTATGAGGGCCCGCTGCGCGAGGCTGAATCGGGACAGCCAGGACATGGGTGAGGGTTCTCAATTCTGTGAGCGGCAGAAGTGGCCGATGCGGCCGTGGTCGCCCCTCAACCCTGTGCCATCGGTGTGAGGTGTTTCGTAGCCCCCAGGTCCAGTTCCTTGTCCGGCACCTACTCCGGCCGCAGTACACGGGCCGGGCGTCACTCCACCCTCGGCCGTACCAGCCCCGACTCGTAGGCGATCACCACGAGCTGGGCCCGGTCCCGGGCGCCCAGCTTGGCCATGGCCCGGTTGACGTGGGTCTTGACGGTGAGCGGGCTGACCTCCAGGCGCTCGGCGATCTCGTCGTTGGAGTGGCCGCCGGCCACCTGCACGAGGACCTCGCGCTCGCGGACGGTGAGGGCGTCGAGGCGTTCGGCGCGGACGGGGTCGTGCGCGTCGTCCGCGTCGCCCTGGGCGAGGAAGCGGGCGATCAGGCCCTTGGTGGCGGCCGGGGACAGCAGGGCCTCGCCACCGGCCGCGACCCGGATGGCGCTGAGGAGCTCGTCGGGCTCGCTGCCCTTGCCGAGGAAGCCGGAGGCGCCGGCCCGCAGGGACTGCACGACGTAGTCGTCGACCTCGAAGGTCGTCAGGATGACCACGCGGACGTGCGCGAGGGACGGGTCGGCGCTGATCATCCGGGTGGCGGCGAGACCGTCCGTGCCGGGCATCCGGATGTCCATCAGGACGACGTCGGCGCGCTCCTCCTTGGTGAGCCGCACGGCCTCGGCACCGTCGGACGCCTCGCCGACCACCTCCATGTCCGGCTCCGAGTCGACGAGCACACGGAAGGCACTGCGCAGCAGTGCCTGGTCGTCGGCGAGCAGGACACGGATCGTCATACGGTCTCCCCCGGCTGGTCCTTGGCTGCGGATCGGGTCTTGACCGGCAGGATCGCATGGACGCGGAAGCCGCCTCCGTAGCGGGGACCGGTGGTGAGGGTGCCGCGCAGGGCGGTGACGCGCTCGCGCATGCCGAGCAGTCCGTGGCCGCCGCCTCCGTCCGGGTCGTGGTCCTCGCCGTTGCCGTTGTCGAGGACGGTGATCTCCACGTTCGGGCCGACGCGTACGACGCTGACCTCGGCCTTCGCCTCCGTCCCCGCGTGCTTCTGGACGTTGGTGAGGGCTTCCTGGATGACCCGGTAGGCGGCGAGGTCGACGGCGGCGGGCAGGGTGGTGCCGTGATCGGCGCGGGCGACCTCGACGTGCAGGCCCGCGCTGCGGAAGGTGCCGACGAGTTCGTCGAGGCGGGCGAGGCCGGGAGCCGGTTCGGTGGGCGCCTCGGGGTCGCCGGACTGCCGGAGCAGACCGACGGTGGCGCGGAGTTCGTTGAGGGCTGAGCGGCTGGCCTCGCGGACGTGGGCGAGGGCTTCCTTGGCCTGGTCGGGCCGCTTGTCCATGACGTGGGCGGCGACCCCGGCCTGGACGTTGACCAGGGCGATGTGGTGGGCGACGACGTCGTGCAGGTCGCGGGCGATGCGCAGGCGTTCCTCGGCGACCCTTCTGCGGGCCTCCTCCTCGCGGGTGCGTTCCGCCTTCTCGGCGCGCTCCCTGATGGCCTGGACGAAGGCGCGGCGGCTGCGCACGGCGTCGCCCGCGGTGGCGCCGATGCCGGTCCAGGCGAAGATCGCGAGGTTCTCCTGGGCGTACCAGGGCAGCGGCCCGGCGAGCATGGCGACGCCGGTGAGCACGGTCATGGTGAGCAGGCCGACCCGCCAGGTGGTGGGGCGGTCGGTGGTGGAGGCGACCGTGTAGAGGGCGATCACGGCGGCCATGGCGACGGGGGCGCGGGGGTCGCCGGTGACGCACTCGGTGACGGAGGCGGCGCCGGTGAGGGCCAGGACCGTGAGGGGGGCGCGGCGGCGGAAGACCAGGGCGGCGGCCGCGAGGGCGATGAGGACGAGGCTGAGGGAGGCCGGGGTGCGGATGCTCCAGCTGACGTCGTGCTCGCCGTGGGGGTCCACGAAGGAGCCGGCGACCATGCAGACGAGGACTCCCGTGGCGAGGACGGCGTCCGCGGCGACGGGGTGTGCCTTGAGGTGGCGGCGGACTCGGTCTCGGGGGGTCACGTCTTCCTGCGGCGCTGGGGCCGGGGGGTGTCGGGGGGTGGCTGTGCGTTCGCGGCCTCGGGTGGGTGGGGGTGCGCGTCCCTGGGGGCTGCGCCCCCAGACCCCCCATCGGCCCTTGCGGGCCTCGTCCTCGAACGCCGGACGGGCTGGAGTGACCCGAACCGGCGTCCAAAGGTACGGCCCTCAGCCTGGGATCAGGCCGTCGTCGCTGAGCAGTTCCCGGACTTCCTCCAGGGTGGCGTCCGGGGACGGGAGGATCAGTTCCGAGGGTTCCAGGGAGTCGTCCGGGAGGGGGTCGCCCAGTTCGCGGACCCTGGTGAGGAGGGCTTGGAGGGTGCGGCGGAAGCCCGGGCCGTCGCCCTTCTCCATCTCGGACAACAACTCGTCGTCCAGCTTGTTCAGGTCGGCGAGGTGGCTGTCGGCCAGCCTCACCTGACCCTCCCCCATGATCCTTACGATCATGTCGCCCTCCTCGGCGTGGGCCCTACTGCTTGTCGAAGCGTGGGGTGTCCTGCGGCTGCTGCTGGGACTGCGACTGGCCGGTGCCGCCCTCGATCGCCTGCTGCGAGGACCCTCCCGCCAGCTCCGCCTTCATGCGCTGCAGTTCCAGCTCTACATCCGTACCACCGGAGAGCCGGTCCAGCTCGGCCTGGATGTCGTCCTTGTGCATGCCGGACTGGTCGTCGAGGGCGCCGGAGGCGAGCAGTTCGTCGATCGCGCCGGCCCGCGCCTGGAGCTGGGCCGTCTTGTCCTCGGCACGCTGAATCGCCAGGCCCACGTCGCCCATCTCCTCGGAGATGCCGGAGAAGGCCTCGCCGATCCGGGTCTGCGCCTGGGCCGCGGTGTACGTCGCCTTGATGGTCTCCTTCTTCGTACGGAAGGCGTCCACCTTGGCCTGGAGCCGCTGGGCCGCAAGGGTGAGCTTCTCCTCCTCGCCCTGGAGCGTGGAGTGCTGGGTCTCGAGGTCGGTCACCTGCTGCTGGAGCGCGGCACGGCGGGACAGGGCCTCGCGGGCCAGGTCCTCACGGCCGAGCGCGAGCGCCTTGCGGCCCTGGTCCTCGAGCTTCGAGGACTGCGACTGCAGCTGGTTGAGCTGGAGCTCCAGGCGCTTGCGCGAGGTGGCCACGTCGGCCACGCCCCGGCGCACCTTCTGGAGCAGCTCCAGCTGCTTCTGGTAGGAGTAATCGAGGGTTTCGCGCGGGTCCTCGGCCCGGTCAAGGGCCTTGTTCGCCTTCGCGCGGAAGATCATCCCCATACGCTTCATGACACCGCTCATGGGCTTCGCGCGCCCCCTTCTGACGGACTTCCAGCTCCAGCTCTGCGACAGAACCCACAGTACGGGCCCTGCATCCATTGACGCACTGTTCGGGGACGGATGCGCTCATCCCCAAGGACGACTGACGAATCCCTTGCTCCGGCGTAAGGAGTAGGTGACCTTCAGGGTGAGTGACCCGTCACCGGACGTCCCCTCTGTCCCCCTACATGACGACTGGTGTTGCCGGATCGTTCCCCACGGGGCTGGGGTCCAACCCCGGACACCCCTTACCCTTGGGTTTTGTGTTCCGTAGCCGTGCCACCAAGGAAGAGAAGGCCGCCGTCGCCGACAAGGCGCAGCTGACCGACTCCAAGCAGATCCGCGACCCGCAGGCCCCCAAGGGCCGGCCCACGCCCAAGCGCAGTGAGGCCCAGTCCCAGCGCCGCAGCGTCGCCAACACCTCGCTCACCCGCAAGGACGCCGCGAGGCGCCAGCGGGAGGAGCGCCGCAGCGCGCTGGAGAGGCAGCGTCAGGCGCTGGCCGGCGGCGACGAGCGCTACCTGCCCAAGCGGGACAAGGGCCCGGTGCGCAAGTTCGCGCGCGACTTCATCGACTCGCGGTTCAACGTGGCCGAGTTCTTCCTGCCCATGGCCGTGGTCATCCTCGTGTTGAGCCTGGTGCGGGTGGGTGCGCTGCAGAGCATCGCGCTGCTGCTGTGGCTGGTCGTGATCGTGCTCATCGTGCTCGACGCGATCGTCAACGCCTTCCGGCTGCGCAAGCAGCTCCTGCAGCGCTTCCCGGACCAGGACCGCAAGGGCGCGGTCGGCTACGCCCTGATGCGCTCTCTCCAGATGCGTCGCCTCCGGCTGCCGAAGCCTCAGGTCAAGCGCGGAGAGCGGCCCTGAGTACGACGTCTTTCTCCGGGGGTGCGGCCGATGCCTGGCTGGGCAAGCTGGGCGGGCTGCGGAACGTCGTACGGCAGGAGCTGGTGGCCCGGCAGCTCGACGAGCAGATAGTGGGGCGGTACCCGGTCGGGCAGCGGCTCAGGGTGCTCGACGTGGGGATGGGCCAGGGCACGCAGGCGCTACGGCTGGCCCGTGCCGGACATCAGGTGACCGGGCTCGAGCAGGACTCCACGATGGTGGCGGCGGCCCGGGAGTCGCTGTCCGCCGAGCCGGAGGGCATCCGGGAGCGGATGCGGATCATCGAGGGCGACGGCCGGGACACCGGGGTGCACTTCCTGCCGGGCAGCTTCGACATCGTGCTCTGCCACGGCGTGCTCATGTACGTCGAGGAGCCCGACCCGCTGCTTGCCGGGCTGGCGCGGATGCTGGCGCCGGGCGGGCTGCTGTCGCTGCTCGTGCGCAACGGCGACGCGCTGGCGATGCGGCCGGGACTGGCCGGGGACTGGACCGGCGCGCTCGGCGCCTTCGACACCACCGCCTACCGGAACCGGCTGGGCCTCGATGTGCGGGCCGACCGGCTGGACACCCTGACCGCGACGCTCGCGGGCATCGGGGCGCCGCTCCAGGCCTGGTACGGCGTGCGGGTGTTCACGGACACGGCCTTGGACGACGCCGAGGTACCGGACGACATCGAGACACTGCTGGCCTGCGAGGAACGGGCGGGGCGCACGGATCCGTACCGGGGGGTCGCGGCGCTGCTGCACCTGTGCGGGGTGCGGGGCTGAGGCCGCGCGCGCCTGATCGGGATGCGGAGCTGAGCGGGGTGCGGGGCTGAACCCGTACGCACTCGTGCGGGATGCGGGCTGAGCCCGTTCGGGCGAACAGTGCGGGCTCGGGGACGGGCATCGACGTGAGACTCGGGGCATGAATGCTTCGCGTACCCGCGCTCTGCGGCTGTCCGTGGCGGTGCTCGTGTGTTGCGTCGGCCTGCTGGCCGGCTGTTCGGACTCGGACTCCGGTTCTTCCGGCCGCGAGGAGAGCTCGACCACCCAGGCCGCCGTGCCCGCCGCCGACGGCGACCTGCAGAGCACCTACCAGAAGGTGATCAAGGACGTTCTGCCGTCGGTCGTACAGATCCAGACCGGCGGTGATCTGGGGTCCGGGGTGGTGTACGACGACCAGGGGCACATCGTCACCAACGCGCATGTCGTCGGGGACGCGAAGACCTTCGAGGTGACGACGGCGAACAGCGAGAACGTGCTGACGGCGACGCTCGTCTACTCGTATCCCGAGCAGGACCTGGCCGTCGTCAAGCTGGACAAGGTGCCGGACGGGCTGCGGCCCGCGGCCTTCGGGAACTCCGCCAAGGTGGCGGTCGGACAGATCGTCCTCGCCATGGGATCACCGCTCGGGCTGTCGTCCAGCGTGACCCAGGGCATCGTCTCGGCGACCGGACGGACCGTCAGCGAGGGCGGCAGCGACGGCGGTACCGGCGCGACCATCCCCAACATGGTCCAGACGTCCGCGGCCATCAACCCCGGCAACAGCGGCGGCGCCCTCGTCAACCTCGACGGCCAGGTCATCGGCATCCCGACGCTGGCCGCCACCGACCCCCGGATCGGCAGCGCGGCGCCCGGGATCGGGTTCGCGATCCCCGCGTCGATGGTGAAGACGGTCGCCGGTCAGATCATCGAGGACGGCAAGGTCACCGACTCGGGCCGGGCCGCGCTCGGCATCACCGGCCGTACCGTCGTGGACGGCGCGTTCCAGGCCGCCGGGGTCGCGGTCGTCGAGGTCGAGGAGGGCGGGGCCGCGGACAAGGCCGGCCTCCAGGAGGGGGACGTGATCACGCAGCTGGGCGACACCCCGGTCACGACGATCACCTCGCTGTCCGAGGCGCTGGCGGGGATGAAACCGGGCCAGAAGACGTCCGTGACCTACACGCGGAACGGCAGCGCCAAGACGGTGGACGTGACGCTGGGTGAGCAGTAGGGGCGCGGTGGGCGGGGGCTTCCCGGGAAACCCCCGCCCTGCCACTGCTACGCCTCCTCGGCCGCCTTCAGGCTCATCGGGCCGTAGATCTCGGTGGCGTCCTCGAACAGCCGGACCTGTTCCGCGCCGCCCGCGAGCAGGGGCTTCCAGTACTCACCGAGCCAGGACTCGGCGTCCCCCTGGGTCGTGAACTCCTCCGGCTCGACCGCGGGCTCGGTCTCCGCACCGTCGGACTTCTCGAATCGCCAGGTCCATGTCGCCATGTGAGCCTCCCGTGTTTGAGCCGTTACGAAGAGCACCCTAAGCGGTGGTTCGGGGTCTGCGGGCAGGTGGGGGCCCGCAGGGGTGCCATTGCGCGCGCTTGATCGACAGTGACCGGAGAGAATCGTTTCCGTGGAACTCACTCTGCTCGGTACCGGCGCCCCCAGCGGCCTTCCCCGTCCCGACTGTCCCTGTGCCGCCTGCGCAACCGCTGTCGCCACGGAGGCCCGCGCCGCCACCTCGTTGCTCGTCGACGAGACGCTGTTGCTCGATCTCACGCCCGGGGCCGCCTTCGCCGCCGCCCGCAGCGGACATTCCCTCGCCGGTGTGCGGCAGGTCCTGCTGTCGCACCCCCACGACGGGCCCCCCGTCGAGGTCCCCGCCGGGGTTCCGCAGCCGGGGCGGGTGCCGGACGGGCGGGAGTTGGCGTTGTTGACGGGGCATCGGGTGCGGGCCGTGGCGATGGACGCGCCGGGGACCGGGTACGCGGTGACCGGCCCCGACGGGCAGCGGCTGCTGTACCTGCCGCCGGGGGGCGCGCCCGCGGGGCTGGAGGAGGGCGCCGTCGAGCCGTACGACATGGTGCTCGCCGATGTCGTACGGCGACCGGACGCGCTGGCGCGGCTGCGGGCGGTGGGAGCGGTGGGGCCCACGACCGATGTCGTCGCCGTGCATGTGGACCACGACGTGCCTCCCGGCGCCGAGTTGCGGCGGAGGCTGGCCGCGGCCGGGGCGCGGGCCGTGCCGGACGGGACGACCCTCGCCGTCGGCGCCTACGAGGACGTACCGGATGTGCCGCGGCGGACGCTGGTGCTGGGCGGGGCGCGGTCCGGGAAGTCGGTGGAGGCGGAGCGGCGGCTGGAGGCGTTTCCCGAGGTGCTGTACGTGGCCACCGGGGGGACGCGGAGCGGGGACACCGAGTGGGGCTCGCGGGTCGCCGCGCATAGGGAGCGGCGGCCGGGGTCGTGGCGTACGGCGGAGACGTGCGACCTGGTGCCGCTGCTGAAGGACGACGGGGCGCCGCTGCTGATCGACTGTCTGTCGCTGTGGCTGACGGACGCGATGGATGCGGTGGGGGCCTGGGACGACGTCGAGTGGGCCGGCGGTGGGGAGCGGGAACTGCGGGCGCGGGTGCGGGAGTTGACGGAGGCGGTGCGCGCGACGCGGCGGACCGTGGTCGCCGTGTCCAACGAGGTCGGGTCGGGGATCGTGCCGGCCACGGCGTCCGGACGCCGGTACCGGGACGAACTCGGGCGCCTGAACACGGCGTTCGCGACCGAGTGCGAGCAGGTGCTGCTGGTGGTGGCGGGACAGGCCCTGGTCCTACGAGGCTGAGGACGCCGACGCCGCGTCCCCCTGCCCGCCGGCGTCCCGACCGCCGCCGGGCCCGGAATCCACATCCTGGGCATGCCCGTCCCCGGGGATCACGGCCCGGCCGGAGCTGGTCTCGGCGCCCTGGGCTTGCCCGTCCCCGGCGCCCGCGGTCCGACCGGAGCTGGTCCCGGCGCCCACGACCCGGGCCCGGGTGTTCGTGCTCTTGCGGGCGATCACCCGGTACGTGCCCGCGAAGCGGGTGCCGGACAGGAGGAGGGACAGGGTGTGGTCCAGTGCTCGGGCGGCCGGCAGGAGCGGGGTCAGGTTCGGGGGCAGCGCGGTCGCCACGCGGGGCGGGATGTGCGCGGATCTGCGGGACGTGGTGATGATCGTGCAGCCGTGGGACTCCAGTAGGGGCCGGGGGTCCTCGGGGGACTCCACGAGGAGGTGGCCGCCGGGGCGCAGGGCGGCGAGGGCGGCCCGGAGTTCCCCGGGGTCGGCCGGCCGGTTCAGGAGGCTGACCACGTCGTAGCGGGCGCGGAGGTGCGCGGCGAGGTGCGGGTCCGTCAGGGCGCCCCGGTAGCCCTCCTCCAGGCGTTCGACGGCCTGGGCGTGCAGGACGCGGGGCGTGGGGTCGACGCCGTCGAAGGCCGTGTAGGGGAAGAACGTGCGCGCCGCCTCCGGGAAGTCCGCGTCCCCCGTCCCCACGTCCAGCCAGCTCTCCGGCTCCGGCAGCCACCGCAGCGCACGGGCGGTGGAGCGAAGTCGCCGTGGGGAAGGGGCGGTTGGTGCGGGCATGGGGCCTCCCGGGGCGCACGGCGATCCAGCACGGCAATTCGCTATAAAACGGAACGTATGGGATCGCGATCTTGGGTGCAATGACGTCATGGCCCCGTGGCGCCCCCGTGGCTCCCCCGTGTTCGATCAGGGCCGGTACTGTTCGGCGAATGAGCTCGCTTAATCTCGACGACTTCACCGATCTGATCGAGCGCCCCGACGGCGGGGTGCGTCGCGACGCAGAGGCGCGCCGGGAGCGTCAGATCGTGCCGCCCGGGGCGCTGGGCCGCCTCGACGACCTGGGTGAGTGGCTGGCCGCGGCGCAGTCGGCCGTTCCGGTACGGCCGGTCGAACGGCCGCGGGTCGTCCTGTTCGCCGGCGACCACGGGATCGCCTCGCAGGGAGTCTCCGGACGGCCCGCGGGCAGCGCCTCGGAGCTGGTGCGGGAGGTCCTGGAGGGCGGTCGTCCGGTGTCGGTCCTCGCGCGGCGGCTCGGTGTGCCGGTGCGGGTCGTGGACATGGCGCTGGACTGCGATCCGGAGGGGCTGCCGGAGGAGGTCGTACGGCATCGGGTGCGGCGCGGGAGCGGTCGTATCGACGTCGAGGACGCGTTGACGCCGGAGGAGGCCGAGGCCGCGTTCCGGGCCGGGGTCGCGGTCGCCGACGAGGAGGCCGACTCCGGGACCGATCTCGTGGTGCTCGGCGATGTCAGCGTGGGCGGCACCACGGCGGCGGGCGTGCTGGTCGCCGCGCTGTGCGGGACCGACGCGTCCGTGGTGACCGGGCGCGGCGGGACCGGCATCGACGACCTGGCGTGGATGCGCAAGTGCGCGGCGATCCGGGACGCCCTCAGGCGGGCACGGCCGGTGCTCGGGGACCAGTTGCAGCTGCTGGCGACGGTCGGCGGGGCCGATCTCGCGGCGATCACGGGCTTCCTGCTCCAGAGCGCGGTGCGCAAGCTGCCGGTCGTGCTGGACGGCGTGGTCGTGTCCGCGTGTGCGCTGGTGGGGCAGCGGATCGCGTTCCGGGCGCCGGACTGGTGGCTGGCCGGGCAGAACAGCGGGGAGCCGGGGCAGACGAAGGCGCTGGACCGGATGGCGCTGGAGCCGCTGCTCGACCACGGGGTGACGGTCGGCGAGGGGGCGGGCGGACTGCTGGCCCTGCCGCTGGTGCAGGCCGCGGCCGCGCTGGCCGCCGAGCTGCCGGAGAGGCCCGAGGCCCCCTCCGAGGAGCCGGAGGTCGAGGAGCCGGAGAAGGAGGAGTAGCCGGGTCCGGCCGGTCGGGCACCGCCGGGCCGGGTTCGGCCGGTCGGGCACCGCCGGGCCGGGTTCGGCCGGTCGGGCACCGCCGGGGTGCGTCGCCGTGGCTGAGCACCGCCACGGCGGACAAGCGGGGCAGGATCACCCTTTATGGGAGATGTCCTGGATTCCGGTACCCGTCGGCCGTCCACCACCGCCTCTCGGCGGGCCGCCGGGTTCGCCGTCTGGTACCTGCGGGTCGTCGCGTTCGTCAACTTCCTCAGCGCGGTGTGGGTGACGCTGGGGCAGGACGTGCGGCGGCACAACCAGGAGAACTACTTCACGCCGTATCTGCTGACGGCGGGCTTCGCCTCCGGGGTGTTCACGGCCTTCCTCGCCATCACCATGCGGCGGCGCAAGCGGGCCGCGTGGATCCTGAACCTGGTGCTTTCCGGGGCGTTCCTCGCGCTGTTCGTCCTCGCGATGGCGTTCCCGGAGATCCGCCGGTACGCGCAGAACTGGATCTCGCTGGTCCTCACCGCCGCGTTCGTCGTCGCGCTGCTGGTCGGGCGGCGGGAGTTCTACGCCAAGGGCGACCGGTCGAACCCACGGCTCGCCGCCGCCGTCGCGGTGGGCGGACTGCTCGTGTCCTCGCTACTGGCCGCCCTGCTGGTGACCGTCACCAACGAGGCGCCCGGCTCGTCCAGCTTCACCGAGCGGTGGTGGTACGGCACCCTGCGGCTGGTCTCCGTCGCCTCCGACGACTCCCGCTTCGACGGGATCGCCACGCCGAACTGGGTCGACGTCGCCATCAACGTGCTCAGCACGATCCTCGTCCTGGCCGTCTTCTACGCCGCCTTCCGCTCCCGGCGTGCGGTCGACCCGCTCACCGAGGACGACGAGCGGCGCCTGCGGGAGCTGCTGGACAAGCACGGGGAGCGGGACTCGCTCGGGTACTTCGCGCTGCGCCGGGAGAAGAGCGTGGTGTGGTCGCCGACCGGGAAGGCGGCCGTGGCCTACCGGGTCGTCGGCGGGGTCTCGCTGGCCTCCGGCGATCCGATCGGGGACCCGGAGGCCTGGCCGGGGGCGATCGAGCCGTGGCTCGCCGAGGCACGCGTGCACGGGTGGCTGCCGGCGGTGATGGGCGCGGGCGAGGACGCGGGGACCGTGTACGCGCGACACGGCCTGGACGCGCTGGAGCTGGGCGACGAGGCGATCGTCGAGATCGCCGAGTTCACCCTGGAGGGCCGGGCGATGCGGACCGTGCGGCAGGCCTACAACCGGGTCAAGCGGGCCGGGTACACGGTCCGGATCCGGCGCCACGAGGACATCCCCGCCGAGGAGATGGAGGCGCTCGTACGGCGGGCCGACGATTGGCGGGACGGGGCCACCGAACGCGGGTTCAGCATGGCGCTGGGGCGGCTCGGGGACCCCGCGGACGGCCGGTGCGTGGCGCTGGAGTGCAGGGACGGCGAGGGCGAGCTGAAAGCCGTGCTGTCCTTCGTGCCCTGGGGACCGCACGGGCTGTCGCTCGACCTCATGCGCCGGGACCGCGACGCCGACAACGGCCTCGTGGAGTTCATGGTCATCGAGCTCCTCAACCGGGCCCGGGAGATCGAGATCACCCAGGTCTCGCTCAACTTCGCCATGTTCCGTTCGGTCTTCGAACGTGGGGCACGGCTCGGTGCCGGGCCGGTGCTGCGGCTGTGGCGCTCGCTGCTGAGCTTCTTCTCCCGCTGGTGGCAGATCGAGTCGCTGTACCGGGCCAACGCCAAGTACCGGCCCATCTGGGAGCCGCGCTTCCTGCTCTTCGAGAAGAGCGCGGACCTGCCGCGCATCGGCCTCGCGTCGGCCCGCGCGGAGGGGTTCCTGGAGGTGCCGGGACTGCCGGGGTGGCTGCGGCGGCGGGAGCACCTGAGCACGCACAGATGAGGACCAGGGGATGAAGAGGATCGCCCGCTGGGCTCGCGCGGAGTGGGGGGCGCTGTACGGCACCGTGCGCGAGCCGCTGCTGCGGCGGAGGTGGCGGGCGGTCCCCCTGGCCCTGACGTCCGTGTGCCTGACGGCGGCCCTGCACCTCGTGCACAACCAGTCGTGGGGCTACGGCTTCGTCCAGGACGTGGGTGCGGTGCGCGCGGCGGATCCCCTGTGGCTCGCCCTCCTCCGCACGCCTCTCTCCCTGTTCGTGCCCGCGCTGGACCTGCCGGTGTGGGGGGCGCTGGCACAGATCCTGTTCGTGTTCGGGATCGCGGAGATCTGTCTGGGCCGGTGGCGGACGCTCACGCTGGCCTACGCGGCCACGCTCGCCGGGACGCTGTACGCGCGCGTGGGCATCTGGCTGGGCCCCGACAACCCCCTCGGCCTGCCCGCCTCGGACGCCCACGTCGTCGACACCGGCCCGTCGGCGGCCGTGGTCGGCCTCGCCGTCTTCCTCGGCCTGCGCTACGGCGCCCGGGTCACCACGGGTGCGGTGATCGCGGCGATGCTGGTCGAGGTGGCGGCAAAGGAGAACCTGGCCGGCCGAGAACACCTGGCCGCCATCGCAGCGATGCTCCTCCTGTGCGGCTTCTCGACGGCACGGCGACGCCGGGCTGGGAGGAGGGGCGGGTCGGGTGGCGGGGCTGGGGGTCGGCCCGGGGCCAGATCCGGGGCCGGGACGGACGGCGAGGCTGAGGCGGACTCTGGGGCTGCGGCCAACCGCGAGGCGGGGGCAGGTTGCCAGGCCGCAGCCGACCGCGAGGCTTGGACCGAGGCCCGGGCCGGGACCGGAGCCGACTCCCGGGCTGGAGCCGCAGCCGAGTCCCGGACCGGGGCTGGGACCGGATGCCAGGCCGGAGCCGACGGCAAAGCGGAGGCGGACCCCAGAATCTCAACCGACTCCCGGGCCGGGGCCAACCGCGCCGGGGCGGACTCCGAAGCCGGAGCCGACCGCGAGGCTCAGGCCGACTCCCGGACGGGAGCCGCAGCCAAGTCCCGGGCCGGGGCTGGGGCTGGGACCGGATGCCGGGCCGGAGCCGACGGCAAGGCGGAGGCGGACTCCAGAACCTCAACCGACTCCCGGGCCGGGGCCAACCGCGAGGCGCGGGCCGACTCCCGGGCCGGGGCTGGCGGCGAGGCGCGGGCCGACCGCGAAGCTCGGGGCGACTCCCGGGCCGGGGAGGGGGGTGGGGCCTGGTTTGGGCGGAGTGTTCGTCGGCGAGGGGGTGCGGGTGGGCCCGGCGGTCCGGCGCAGCCCGGGGCCGGGGAGTCGCCTCGGAGTGTCTGAGGTGGGCAGGCGGGCTCGGAGACGGTCGGCGGGGGTCAGGGGTCCAGGGGCCGTACCGGGTCCGGTTTGCCTCCGAGGAGGTCCTGGAATTTTCGGCGGGGGCCCGACCAGCGCTTGTCGCGGCGGTAGGCGCGGAGCAGGGCGCGGGCCCTGGCGCGCGGGCGGTGGCGGTAGAAGCGCCGGGCATAAGGGGAGTTGGGACGGGCCAGGCGGATCAGTCCGATGAGGCCCACCAGCGGGACGATCACGCTGAAGATCGCCATCCGGGTCTTGCCCTTGAGCAGGACGACCATCGCGAAGAGGAAGTTGAGCACCACGCTGGAGATGACTCCGCCGCGGTCCTGCGCCTCGTCCTGCGTCACGTCGTTGACGCCGAACGGCGAGAACCCGGCGAGCACGAGCCCGACGAGAGCCGCGGTGAGGACGACCACCTCGACGCTCTTGCGGCCCTCCTCGCTCCAGTAGACGTCGTCGAGGTGCAGGATCAGCGCGAACTCGTCCAGCACGAGCCCCGCGCCGATCCCGAACACGACCGCGCACAGCGCCGCCCCGAAGCCGTGCCGCCCGCTCGCGACCGCGCCGAACCCACCGACCACGGACAGCACGACACCGGGCACCACGTGGTGGATGTGCACCCCGCCGGTGCTGATGTTGCCGAAGGGCCCCTTGCCCGCCCGGATGAGCCGGGTCACGCACCGGGTGATCAGGAAGGTCAGCACGAACGCGGTCAACGCGAGCAGCAGCGGCAGCTTGCCGGGTTCGACGATGTTGCGGTGCAGCCAGTGGCCCATGGCCCCAGTCTCACGGGACCGCGGGCGGCCCGCGCTGCCACTGCGGCGTCCGGGCTACCCTGCGGACGTGTCCATGACCCCGCCGCCCACCGACGGCCTCCGCTTCGCCTTCGGCACGCTCAGCGTGCTCCCCGTGAAGGTGACCCGCTGGGACCGCGAGACGGCACGCGGCGGCATGCTGTGCGCTCCGCTGGTCGGACTGGTCCTGGGCGGCATCTCGGCCGCCCTGGGCCTGCTGCTGCTGTTCCTCGGCGCCTCCGAACCGCTCGCCGCGGTCGCCACGGTGGCCGTGCCGGCGGTCCTCACCCGGGGCCTGCACCTCGACGGCCTCGCGGACACGGCCGACGGCCTGGGCAGCGGCAAGCCGGCCGAGGACGCCCTGCGGATCATGAAGCAGTCCGACATCGGCCCGTTCGGCGTGATCACCCTCGTCCTCGTCCTGCTCGCCCAGACCGCGGCGCTGACCCAGGTGTACGGCGACTCCTGGGCCCGGGGCGCGGTCGCCGCCGTGGTCTCGGCGACGGCGGCCCGCCTGGCCCTGACCCTGGCCGCGCGCACCGGCGTCCCGGCGGCCCGTCCCGAGGGCCTGGGAGCGGCTGTGGCGGGAGTGGTCCCGCTCCGCGGCGCCGCACTGGTGGCCGCCGCGGTGACGCTGGGGGCGGCCGGAGCGGGCGCGCTCTTCGGGTCGTACGACGTCGTCCGCACGGTCCTCGCGGTCGCCGCCGCCGTGGCAGCCGCCGAACTCCTGCTGCGGCACTGCACCCGCCGCTTCGGCGGGGTGACCGGCGATGTGTTCGGCGGGCTGGCGGAGACGGCGACGACGGCGGCGCTGGTGATCCTCTCGATGACCTTCTAGTCCACGACTCGATGACGACGTTCCAGTCGACTCGATGACCTTCTAACAGGCCTCGCGCCACACCCCCAGCTCGTACTTCTTCAGCATCGAACTCAGCTTCAGGCGCCGGGACTCGGCGCAGAAGCGGCTGGTGGGCAGTTCGTACTCGACGTGGAAGACCGCCTTGTCCGCCGCGATGAACGGCTTCATGTCCCCGCACTCGTCGTACTGCGCGCACTGTTCGTTGACCGCGAAGTCGAAGTCCCCGACCAGGTCGGGTATCTGGTCGAGGTCGTTCTTCAACCCGACCGCCATGCCCCGCTCGTGGGCCAGCCTCGCGATCAGCCGGTTGTAGCGCAGCTGGTCGGCCGCCGTGAGCTGGAAGCCCGTGCGGTTCCTGTAGCCGTCCATGTTGTCCGGCTCCACCGCGTCGAAGCCCTTGTCGCGGCACATGTCGAGGCGGTCCGCCATCAGGGGTTCGAGGACGTCCGTGGCACGGATGTCGAGCCAGCGTTCGCCCTCCCAGCCGTTGCCGCGCCCGATCACCGACCTGGGGAACTTCCCGGCGTCGGGCCGCCAGTCCTCCCAGGCGCCGGTGGACAGGTAGCAGATGACCTTGCGGCCCTTGTCGTGCAGGGCGGACACCACCGCCCCGGACTGGTCGAAGCCGTCGATGTCGTAGACCGGCACGTCGACGGAGGTGTCGATCCGGCCGGTCAGCTGCCACTGCCAGGCGGTTCCGGGGCGGGGCCGCCAACGGGCGTCACCGGACCCGGTGTCGGAGGCGGTCGAGCAGCCCGCTGTCAGGAGGAGCAGGGCGACGAGCAGGAAAGGGCGCTTCAAGGAGTGGCTCCAGGGCATGCGGAACGATCGGCGGCCGACCCGAGCGTAGGCTCTTCCCGGGTGGTCGCCGACAGGGGTGAAGGCCCCGATCGGGACCCGTGTTCGGACACGAAATAGGGTCGGCCGTCGGGCCCGGTCGACCCACCCGCTCGACTCATGCGAACTTCACATCGGAAGCGAGAATTCACCACCGTGACTGCTCTGACTCTCAGCACCTCCGCGGCGCCCGGCCTGCGGGCCGACGCGATCGTGATCGGTGTCGCCAAGGGCGCGAAGGGCCCGGTCGTGGCGCCGGGCGCCGAATCCGTGGACAAGGCCTACGACGGCAAGCTCGCCGGCGTCCTGGAGACCCTCGGTGCCTCCGGCGCCGAGGGCGAGGTGACGAAGCTGCCCTCGCCCTCCGGCCTCAAGGCCCCGCTCGTGGTGGCGGTCGGCCTGGGCGCCGAGCCCGAGAAGGACTCCTCGTTCGCCGCGGAGGCGCTGCGCAAGGCCGCCGGTGTCGCCGCCCGCACGCTGACGGGTTCGAAGAAGGCCGTGTTCGCGCTGCCGCTGGGTGACGCCGCCGACCTCGGCGCGGTCGCCGAGGGCGTGCTGCTCGGCGCGTACTCCTTCGACGCCTACAAGGAGAGCGGCAAGGACCCCAGGGCGAAGAACGCCAAGGCTCCGCTGGCCGAGGCCGCGCTGCTGGGCGGCAAGCCGCGGGACGCCGCGTACAAGGCCGCGCTGGCCCGCGCCGTCGCGGTCTCCGAGGAGCTCAACCGGGCCCGCGACCTCATCAACATGCCGCCGAACGACCTGAACCCCGAGGCCTTCGCCGCGATCGTGCAGGCGGCGGGCAAGGAGCACGGGCTCAAGGTGCAGGTGCTCGACGTGAAGGCCCTGGAGAAGGGCGGCTACGGCGGCATCCTCGGCGTCGGCGCGGGGTCGGCGTCGGGGCCGCGGCTGGTGAAGCTGTCGTACACCTCGTCGAAGGCGAAGAAGCACCTCGCGCTGGTCGGCAAGGGGATCACCTACGACTCGGGCGGCATCTCGCTGAAGCCGGCCGGTCACAACGAGACGATGAAGTGCGACATGAGCGGGGCGGCGGCGGTCTTCGCGGCCGTGGTCTCGGCGGCGCGGCTGGGTCTCGAGGTCAATGTGACCGGGTGGCTGGCGCTGGCCGAGAACATGCCGTCGGGGTCGGCGACGCGGCCGGGTGACGTGCTGCGGATGTACAGCGGCAAGACGGTGGAGGTGCTCAACACCGACGCCGAGGGCCGGCTGGTGCTCGCGGACGCGCTGTGGGCGGCGTCGGCGGAGAAGCCGGACGCGATCGTGGACGTGGCGACGCTGACCGGGGCGATGATGCTCGCGCTGGGCAGCCGCACGTTCGGGATCATGGCCAATGACGACGCCTTCCGTACGGCGGTGTACGAGGCCGCGGAGGAGGTCGGTGAGCCGGCGTGGCCGATGCCGTTGCCGGAGCACCTGCGCAAGGGGATGGACTCCCCGACCGCCGACATCGCGAACATGGGTGAGCGGATGGGTGGCGGGCTGGTCGCGGGGCTGTTCCTGCGGGAGTTCGTGGGCGAGGGGATCTCCTGGGCGCACCTCGACATCGCGGGGCCGGCCTTCAACGACGGCGGGCCGTTCGGGTACACGCCCAAGGGTGGGACGGGGTCTGCCGTGCGTACGCTGGTGCGGCTGGCCGAGTTGACTGCCTCGGGTGACCTGGGCTGATGCTCGCCTGACAGCTCGGCTCTCGAGGGGCGTGGGCGACTGCGGGCCGGTTGTGGCTCGTCGCGCAGTTCCCCGCGCCCCTGGGTGTCTCACCTCGGCCTCCGTCCACCTGTGAGCGTGGAGCCGGTCGCGCCCGCGCGGCGGAGCCGCAGATCGATACAGCCCCGCGCCCCTGGGTGTCTCACCGGAGCTGTCCTTCTCATGTGAGCGTGTGGTGTCTCACACCCCGGCCCGGCGTCTCGTTCGGTGCTGACAAGTGCGAAGATGGGGCTCGGCAGGACAGGGCCCCCACCACAGGGCCGAAGAAAGAGCGGCCGGACACCAGCCGCCGACCGGTCACCGCTGACCGGCGTGGCGCACATGCATGGAGGACGTGACGTGGCGAACGACGCCAGCACCGTTTTCGACCTAGTGATCCTCGGCGGTGGTAGTGGCGGTTACGCCGCGGCCCTGCGCGGGGCGCAGCTGGGCCTGGACGTCGCCCTGATCGAGAAGGACAAGGTCGGCGGCACCTGCCTGCACCGAGGGTGCATCCCCACCAAGGCCCTGCTGCACGCGGGCGAGATCGCCGACCAGGCCCGCGAGAGCGAGCAGTTCGGTGTGAAGACCACCTTCGAGGGCATCGACATCGCCGGGGTGCACAAGTACAAGGACGGCGTGATCGCCGGTCTGTACAAGGGCCTCCAGGGGCTCGTCGCCTCCCGGAAGGTCACCTACATCGAGGGTGAGGGGCGGCTCTCCTCCCCGACCTCCGTCGACGTGAACGGCCGGCGCATCCAGGGCCGCCACATCCTGCTCGCGACCGGCTCCGTGCCGAAGTCGCTGCCGGGCCTGGAGATCGACGGCAACCGCATCATCTCCTCGGACCACGCCCTCGTCCTCGACCGGGTGCCGAAGTCCGCGATCGTCCTCGGCGGCGGTGTCATCGGCGTCGAGTTCGCCTCCGCCTGGAAGTCCTTCGGGACCGACATCACCATCATCGAGGGCCTCAAGCACCTCGCCCCCCTCGAGGACGAGAACTCCTCCAAGCTTCTTGAGCGCGCGTTCCGCAAGCGCGGGATCAAGTTCAACCTGGGCACCTTCTTCCAGAAGGCCGAGTACACCCAGGACGGTGTCAAGGTCACCCTCGCCGACGGCAAGGAGTTCGAGGCCGAGCTGCTGCTGGTGGCCGTCGGCCGCGGGCCCGTCTCCGCCGGTCTCGGCTACGAGGAGCAGGGCGTCGCGATGGACCGCGGCTACGTCCTGGTCGACGAGTACATGCGCACCAACGTCCCGACCATCTCCGCCGTCGGTGACCTGGTCCCGACGCTCCAGCTCGCGCACGTCGGCTTCGCCGAGGGCATCCTGGTGGCGGAGCGTCTGGCCGGTCTCAAGACCGTTCCGATCGACTACGACGGTGTCCCGCGGGTGACGTACTGCCACCCCGAGGTCGCCTCCGTGGGCATCACCGAGGCCAAGGCCAAGGAGATCTACGGCGCGGACAAGGTCGTCGCTCTGAAGTACAACCTGGCGGGCAACGGCAGGAGCAAGATCCTCAACACCGCGGGCGAGATCAAGCTCGTCCAGGTGAAGGACGGTGCCGTGGTCGGCGTCCACATGGTCGGCGACCGCATGGGCGAGCAGGTCGGCGAGGCCCAGCTGATCTACAACTGGGAAGCGCTGCCGGCCGAGGTCGCCCAGCTCATCCACGCCCACCCGACGCAGAACGAGGCGCTCGGCGAAGCGCACCTGGCCCTCGCGGGCAAGCCGCTGCACGCGCACGACTGACCCTCGGTCGACGAAGCGACGACACAGACTTCCGCAATTCGTAAGGAGCAACCGAAACCATGGCGGTTTCCGTAACCCTTCCGGCGCTCGGCGAGAGCGTCACCGAGGGCACCGTCACCCGCTGGCTGAAGGCCGAGGGTGAGCGCGTAGAGGCCGACGAGCCGCTGCTCGAGGTCTCGACCGACAAGGTCGACACCGAGATCCCCTCCCCCGCCGCCGGCGTCCTGGCCTCCATCAAGGTCGCCGAGGACGAGACGGTCGAGGTCGGCGCCGAGCTGGCCGTGATCGACGACGGCACCGGCGCCCCCGCGGCCGCTCCGGCCCCGGCCGCCGAGCCGGTCGCCGAGCCCGCCCCGGAGCCGGCCGCGGCCGCTCCGTCCACCGAGCAGGCCGCCCCGGCGCCCGCTCCCACCGCCGAGGCCGCTTCCGGCGGCGGCTCCGCCGAGGGCACGGACGTCGTCCTGCCCGCGCTCGGCGAGTCCGTCACCGAGGGCACCGTGACCCGGTGGCTGAAGGAGGTCGGCGAGGAGGTCGCGGAGGACGAGCCCCTGCTCGAGGTCTCCACCGACAAGGTCGACACCGAGATCCCCTCCCCCGCCGCCGGTGTGCTGCTGGAGATCGTGGTCGGCGAGGACGAGACCGCCGAGGTCGGCGCCAAGCTCGCCGTCATCGGCGCCCCGGGCGCGGCTCCGGCCGCTGCCCCGGCCCCCGCCGCCCCGGCCCCGGCGCCCGCTGCCGAAGCTCCCGCGCCCGCCCCGGCTCCCGCCCCCGCGGCTCCGGCGCCCGCCCCGGCCCCCGCGCCGGCTCCGGCTCCGGCTCCGGCTCCGGCTCCGGTCCAGGCCGCTGCCCCCGCCCCGGCGCCCGCGCCGGCCGCTCCGGCTCCCGTCACCCCGGCCCCGGCCCCCGCCGCGACCTCCGGTGACGACGGCGCCTACGTGACCCCGCTGGTCCGCAAGCTCGCCGCCGAGAACGGCGTCGACCTGGCGAGCGTCAAGGGCACCGGCGTCGGCGGTCGTATCCGCAAGCAGGACGTCGTCGCCGCCGCCGAGGCCGCGAAGGCCGCCGCCGCTGCTCCGGCCCCCGCGGCCGCTGCCGCTCCGGCCCCCGCCGCCAAGAAGGCGCCGTCCCTGGAGGCCTCCCCCCTCCGTGGCCAGACCGTCAAGATGCCGCGCATCCGCAAGGTCATCGGCGACAACATGGTCAAGGCGCTGCACGAGCAGGCGCAGCTGTCCTCGGTCGTCGAGGTCGACGTCACCCGTCTGATGAAGCTGCGCGCCCGCGCCAAGGACGCGTTCGCGGCCCGTGAGGGCGTCAAGCTCTCCCCGATGCCGTTCTTCGTCAAGGCCGCGGCTCAGGCGCTGAAGGCGCACGCGCCGATCAACGCCAAGATCAACGAGGGCGAAGGCACGATCACCTACTTCGACACCGAGAACATCGGTATCGCGGTGGATTCCGAGAAGGGCCTGATGACCCCGGTCATCAAGCACGCGGGCGACCTCAACATCGCCGGCATCGCGAAGGCCACGGCGGACCTCGCCGGCAAGGTCCGCGCCAACAAGATCACGCCCGACGAGCTGTCCGGCGCGACCTTCACCATCTCCAACACCGGTTCGCGCGGTGCGCTCTTCGACACGATCATCGTGCCGCCGGGCCAGGTCGCGATCCTCGGCATCGGTGCCACGGTCAAGCGGCCGGCGGTCATCGAGACCGAGGAGGGCACGGTCATCGGCGTCCGCGACATGACCTACCTGACCCTCTCCTACGACCACCGTCTGGTGGACGGCGCCGACGCGGCCCGTTACCTGACCGCGGTCAAGGCGATCCTGGAGGCGGGCGAGTTCGAGGTCGAGCTCGGCCTGTAAGGCACGTCGCTCGTACGGTGCCCCCGTCCGGTTTCCGGGCGGGGGCACCGGCGTGTTCTCACCGGGGCGTGAGCTGCCGGTCCGACCAGCCCCACAGCTCCTCCACCCACACGTTGGGGATGGACAGCCTGGGCGCGGGCGTGAGGTGCTTCGTCCGGTACGCCTTCAGGACGTCGTACGTCGCGTCCAGGCAGTCGCGTGAAGTGAGCTTCCCGGTCCTCGGGTCCACGCCGACGAGGAACCCGCGCGCCTCGACCGTACGGATCATGGCGCGGGCGCCGCTCACGTCGTGCGTGGAGGACTTCGTGCAGCGGTAGCGGCTGTAAGGGTGCTCGGACGTGCCGGGATAGTGGGCGTCGGTGGACATCTCGCTGAGCATGCGGTCGTACGACCCCTGCGCGTGCCAGGCCCCGATGTCGCCGCCCGGCGGGGTGTACAGCTTGCCGCTGGGGTTCTCGACGGCGCCGTAGACCCAGCGGCCGGTGCCCGGGACCTTGAAGCCCCAGCCGACGTGCCCGAACTTCTGTGCCCCGTCCGGCTTGACGAAGACACAGGCCGCGCCGGTGCCGCCGGCCGCGCCCGCCATCCCCGTGATCGCTCGCGAGCTGCTCGGTGCCGGCTCCGCGCTGCTCGGTGCCGGCTCCGCCGTCGCCCGTGCGGCCGGCTGCCCGCAGCCCGCCACGGCGACGATCGCGCCGATCACCGCCGCCACGGCCAGTCCCCGTCGTCCCCCGATGTGCATGCCGTCCCCCTGTGGTGCGAAGGGGCGCCCCGCGTGGGAACCCCTGACCAACGCGACACACCGGGAAAGCCGTGGGGTTCCGTGTCTTGACAGAAGTCGTGCGGCTGGGAGCGTGTAAGCCTCGTCTCACCTGCATGAAAGCGCCCCCGTGCGCCCCTCCCGGACGGGCCCTCGGCCTTATTGTCTTTACGTCAAACGCCCTTAAGGAGCTCTCATGACCGCGCCCGTCGTCCACTCGCTGCGCGAACAGATCCGCGAGCACATCGTGGAGGGGATCGTCAGCGGGCGCTGGCAGCCGGGCGAGCGGATCGTGGAACGCCGGATCGCGACCGAGCTGGAGGTCAGCCAGACGCCGGTGCGGGAGGCGCTGCGCGAGCTGGAGTCGCTGCGGCTGATCGAGTCGGCGCCGAACAAGGGCGTGCGGGTGCGCAACCTGACGGCGGCCGACCTGGAGGAGAGCTACCCGGTCCGGGCAGGGCTGGAGGCGATCGCGGCGGAGCTGGCGGCGGAGCGGCTGGCGCAGGACTGCTCGGCGCTGGAGCCTCATGTCGCCGCGCTGTACGAGGCCGACCGGGACTCGGACGGCACCGGGCAGGTGCGGCACACGGTGGGCTTCCACCGCGAACTGGTCCGGGCGGCGGGCAACTCGGTGCTGCTGCACACCTGGGAAGGGCTCGGCATCGAGGTCTTCACGGCCCTGTCGATCCGCTGGCTGGGGACGGTTCAGCAGTCGTACGCGGAGGAGCACGAGGAGCTGGTGGCGGCCTTCAAGCGCCGGGACCCGCGGATCCCGGAGATCGTGAAGGCGCATGTCCTGGGGTGCGCTCCGCGGGCCTGACACAGCCGAGCACACCCACGCTCACCTGCGGAAACCCTGGGAAAGCAAGGCACCCGGTGTCTCCGTCGAAGGCACCCCGTGCCTACTTTCTCGAGATCGAGAAGTTTTACCCCGAACCCTTTGATCGATCATCGATCAGGGAGTTAGAGTCGCCGACGGGCCGCGCGGCGGAAGCCGTGGGTGTCACAGCACCGAGGCCCCACTGCCCTGTCCTGCCAAAGACACAAGGGCACCCCCCTTCGACTGAGGAAGGCGGCGACATGACCGACCCCAACGCCATCCAGCCCAGCGAGCTCGACCAGCTCCCCGACCGGGACCCCGAGGAGACCGCCGAATGGCAGGCCTCCCTGGACGCGGTCACCAAGGCGGCCGGCCCGCACCGCGCCGCGTACCTGATGCGCCGCACGCTGGAGAGGGCGGAGGGCAACGGCATCGCGCTGCCGAAGCTCCTCGAGACGGACTACGTCAACACCATCCCCACCGCCGCCGAGCCGGACCTGCCCGGTGACCCGGCGATGGAGGCCCGCATCACCGCGTGGAACCGCTGGAACGCGGCCGCGATGGTCACCCGCGGCTCCAAATACGGCGTCGGCGGCCACATCGCCACCTTCGCCTCCGCGGCCTGGCTCTACGAGACGGGCTTCAACCACTTCTTCAAGGGCAAGGAGGCCGACGGGTCCGGCGACCAGCTCTACATCCAGGGCCACGCCTCCCCCGGCATCTACGCCCGCGCCTTCCTCGACGGCCGGCTGGACGAGCACCACCTCGACCACTTCCGCCGCGAGTCCGGCGGCGACGGCCTCCCGTCGTACCCGCACCCCCGCCGCCTGCCCTGGCTGTGGGAGTTCCCGACGGTCTCCATGGGTCTCGGCCCGCTCTCCGCGATCTACCAGGCGCGCTTCAACCGCTACCTGACCAACCGCGGCATCAAGGACGTCTCCGCGTCCCACGTCTGGGCCTTCCTCGGCGACGGCGAGATGGACGAGCCGGAGTCCACGGCGGCCCTCGCGCTCGCCTCCCGCGAGGGTCTGGACAACCTGACCTTCGTCATCAACTGCAACCTCCAGCGCCTCGACGGCCCGGTCCGCGCGAACTTCAAGATCGTGCAGGAGCTGGAGGCCCAGTTCCGCGGCGCCGGCTGGAACGTCATCAAGACGCTGTGGGGCAACGCCTGGGACGAGCTGTTCCGCCTCGACACCACGGGCGCCCTCGTACGACGGCTCCGCGAGGTGCCGGACGCGCAGGTGCAGACGTACCAGACGCGCGACGCGGCCTACATCCGCCAGGACTTCTTCGGCAAGGACCCGGCGCTCGTCGAGATGGCGAAGCTGCTGTCCGACGACAAGATCCTCGAGTGCTTCCACTTCTCGCGCGGTGGCCACGAGGCGCGCAAGGTGTACGCCGCCTACAAGGCCGCCGTCGAGTTCAAGGGCGCGCCGACCGTGATCCTGGCCCAGACGGTCAAGGGCCACACCCTCGGCGAGGGCTTCGCGTCGAAGAACGCCAACCACCAGATGAAGAAGCTCTCGGTGGACGAGTTCAAGAACATGCGCGACCTGCTCGAACTGCCCATCAAGGACAGCGACTTCGTCGAGGGCGTGGTCCCCTACGGCCACCCGGGCGCCGACTCCCCCGAGGTCCGCTACCTCCAGGAGCGCCGGGCCGCCCTCGGTGGCCCCGCCCCGGCCCGCCGCGTCCACCCGGTGGCCCCGCTGCCCGCCCCCGCCGAGAAGGCGTTCGCCTCCTTCGACAAGGGCTCCGGCTCGCAGAACGTCGCCACCACCATGGCCTTCGTCCGTCTGATCAAGGACCTGGTCCGCGACAAGGAGACGGGCAAGCGCTGGGTGCCGATCGTCCCCGACGAGGCGCGCACCTTCGGCATGGAGAGCCTCTTCCCGTCCCTGGGCATCTACTCCCCCAAGGGCCAGACGTACGAGCCGGTCGACCGCGACCAGCTGATGTACTACAAGGAGGCCAAGAACGGCCAGATCCTCAACGAGGGGATCACCGAGGCCGGTTCGATGGCCGACTTCATCGCCGCTTCGACGTCGTACGCGACGCACGGCGAGGCGATGATCCCGTTCTACATCTTCTACTCGATGTTCGGCTGGCAGCGCACGGCCGACCAGATGTGGCAGCTCGGCGACCAGCTGGGCCGCGGCTTCCTGGTGGGTGCCACCGCGGGCCGCACCACGCTGACCGGCGAGGGCCTCCAGCACGCGGACGGTCACTCGCCGGTGATCGCGGCGACGAACCCGGCGGCGCTGACGTACGACCCGGCGTTCGCCTACGAGGTCGCCGCGATCGTGAAGGACGGCCTGCGCCGCATGTACGGCGAGGCGGCCCCGGGTGAGGACCCGAACGTCTTCTACTACCTGACGGTCTACAACGAGCCGCTCCCGCAGCCGGCGAAGCCGTCCGGGCTCGGTATCGACGAGGGCATCGTCAAGGGCCTGTACCGCTTCAACACCGCGGAGTCCGCGGGCCTGTCCCCGGTCGCGAACGCCCCCCGCATCCAGCTGCTGGGCTCCGGCACCGCGATCCACTGGGTGCTCAAGGCGCAGCGGATGCTGGCCGAGGAGTGGGGCGTGGCGGCCGACGTGTGGTCCGCGACCTCCTTCACCGAGCTGCGCCGTGACGCGCTGGACGCCGACGCGGCCCTGCTGCGCGGCGAGGAGCGGGTGCCGTACGTCCGCCAGGCGCTGCACGGCGCCGAGGGCCCGGTGCTCGCGGTCTCCGACTACATGCGCCAGGTCCCGGACCAGATCGCGCAGTGGGTCGAGCAGGACTGGTCCTCGCTGGGCGCGGACGGCTTCGGCCTCTCCGACACCCGCGAGGACGCCCGCCGCCACTTCGGCGTCGACGCCGAGTCGGTCGTCGTCGCGGCCCTGGCCCAGCTGGCCCGCCGCGGCGAGGTCAAGGCGACGGCGGTGAAGGAAGCGCGGGAGAAGTACGGGCTGTAGGCGCCCGGGCTTCCATGCCTTCGACGAAGGGGTACGGCCACCGCCGTGCCCCTTCGCTGTCAGTGGGCCCCGGCATCATGGCCGTATGCGTGCTGCCCGGCTCATCAAGATGGTGCTGTTGCTCCAGTCCCGGCCCTCCATGACCGCCGCCGAACTCGCGCGGGAGCTGGAGGTGTCGGAGCGGACCGTGACGCGGGACGCCCAGGCGCTGTCGGAGGCGGGGGTTCCGGTGTACGCCGACCGGGGGCGGGCCGGCGGCTACCGGCTGATCGGCGGGTACCGGACCCGGCTGACCGGGCTGGCCCGCGGTGAGGCCGAGGCGCTGTTCCTGTCCGGGGTGCCGGGGGCGCTGCGTGAGATGGGGCTGGAGGACGCGGCCTCCGCCGCCCGGCTGAAGGTGTCCGCCGCCCTCCTCCCCTCCCTGAGCGACGCCTCCCGTACGGCCGCCCAACGGTTCCACCTCGACGCGCCGGGCTGGTTCACCGAGCCCAAGTCGCCGGAACTGCTGCCGGTCGTCGCCGAGGCGGTGTGGGACGACAGACGGGTCACCGCGCGCTACCGCGGCCAGGAGCGCGAGGTCGAGCGGGACCTGGAGCCGTACGGACTCGTCCTCAAGGCGGGGGTCTGGTACGTGTGCGCGCGGGTCGCGCAGGGCGGTTCCTTCCGGGTCTACCGGATCGACCGGTTCACGGCGGTGGAGGCCCGCGCCGACCGTTTCGTACGGGACGAGGAGTTCGACCTGCCCGGCTTCTGGGCGGAGCGGGCCGAGCAGTTCGCGCGGTCGATCCTGCGGGCCGAGGTGGTGGTACGGCTCTCCCCCGACGGGGTGCGGAGACTGCCGTACGCCGTCGATCCCGCCGCCGCCCGGGAGGCACTGGCGGCCGCGGGCGGCCCGGACGCGGACGGCTGGCTGACCCTGACCCTGCCCGTGGAGTCCGAGCAGGTGGCCCACTCGCAGCTCATGGGGCTAGGACCGGAGGTGGAGGTGCTGGCGCCGCAGAGCCTGCGGGCGCGTTTCGTCGACGACGTGGCACGGCTGGGCCGCCTGTACGGGACATAACAATCCGCCACACTCCACGTGCGCCCCGCGCTTGAAGGCCCGATGCTGGACCCGTGATGGACGAGACGGAGTTCTGGGAGCTGGTGGACGCCACCCGCGAGGCCGCCGAGGGTGACCCCGAGGAGCAGACCGACCTGCTCGTGAACCGGCTCCTCGCGCTGGACCCGGACATGGTCCTCGACTTCGCCCGTCACTTCGAGGCCCGCTTCAACCGCGCGTACACCTGGGACCTGTGGGGCGCCGCCTGGATCCTGCTGGACGGGGCGAGCGACGACGCCTTCGACTTCTTCCGGTGCTGGCTGATCGGCCAGGGCCGCGAGGTGTACGAGGGGGCGGTGCACGATCCCGACTCGCTCGCCGATCTCCTGGCCGACTTCGACGAGGAGATCGACGGCGACGGCGAGGAGCTGGGGTACGCGGCCGACGAGGCCTACGAGCAGCTCACCGGGACGGTCGCTCCCGACCTGGGCATTCCGCCGGCGCCGTCCGAGCCGCTGGGTGCGCCGGTCGACCTGGAGAACGACCGGGTGCTGGCGGAGCGGTATCCCAAGTTGTGGGAGCGGTTCAGGGGTTGAGGGCGGCTCAGGCTGCCGTGGTGCGGCGCCGGGTCGGGTCCGTCGGGAGGTAGGCCTGGCTCTGGTCGGCCTTCACCGTGTGGTGCAGGGGGGCCGCGTTGGCCTGGTCGAGGGCGGACGCGGTGACGGCGGCGGGGCCGAGGACCACCGTCGCGACCGCGCAGACGACGGTCCAGACCCGCTTGTTGCTCCTGTTGGTGCTGCTCATGATCCCCACCTCCGGTCGGCTTCTGGGACGACCGTAGGGCGCGGAGATCTCAGGGCCCTGCGGGAGGGCTGTGGCGTTCCTGTGAGGCATGGTGCCGGGTCTCGTGCCGGGGCTCACGGGCGGCCCTGGAGGCGGGCGGCCGTCTGTCTGATCTCGGGGAGCCGTGCCCTGAGGGCGGCGCCGGGGCAGGTCGTCATGTAGCCGTCGTCGTGGCCGGCGAGGGCGGGGAGACGGACGGTGGTGCCGGCGGGGTAGCGGCTGAGGCTGTTGCTGGAGGTCAGCCGGACGGTGGCGCGGGGGTCGATTCCGGCCAGACCGAGCTTCCAGGCGGCCAGGGCGGCGATCGCGTCGGTCATGGCGCGGGGGACGGGGACGCCGGCGGTGAAGGTGCCGAGGGCGGCGATGCCGGCGGTGCGGTGGTTGAAGCCCTGGGTGTGGGCGCCGGTGACGGGACGGTCGACGCCGCCGGCCCGGCCCTCGTAGATGGTGCCGCACCGGTCCACGAGGAAGTTGTAGCCGATGTCGTCCCAGTCGCGGTTGCCGGTCTGGCCGGCGGCGAGGTAGCGGATGATGCGGGGGGCGTCGGCGCAGTCGTAGGTGTTGGGCGAGTCGGTGTGATGGACGAACACGGCGACGACCTTGTCGTCGTAGCGCGGGACGGGTGGGGTACGGGCGGTGCCGTTCGCCTCACCGTCCCCACGCGCCCAGACGTCCCGCGGCACGATGTGCGGCCGACCGGCGGAGTACGTGACGACACCGGGCCGCAGCACGGCAGCGCGGTGCGCGTCCTTGTCGCCCACATCGCTCCCGAACCCCCGAACACACAGCACCAGCACGAGAACACCCACGAGCCCCGGCACCACACAGACGAGCCCCATCCGCAGGGCCCGAGGCAACCCACGCCACCACAGGGCCACGCCCGACACGGAGACATTGGCGCCGGGGGGAGGCAGGGGCTTTGCGGAGCCTGCGGGTGCGGGTTGGGGGTCGGCAGGGGCCGAGGGCTCGGGGGGCGTGGAATCTGCGGGGGGTGCGGGTTCGGCGGGGGGCGGGGGGTCTGCTGGAGCCGCAGACGCCGGGGGCGCAGGATCAGCGGAGGCTGGCACGGGGGCGGGTTCGGCTGGAGCCGCAGACGCCGGGGGCGCAGGATCGGCGGAGGCCGCCGACACGCGGCTGGGATCGGCCGGAGCCGCAGGCTCGGGGGCGGGATCGGCCGGAGCCGCAGGTATGGGTGGGGACCCGGATGCGGGAAGGGCCCCAGGGGCGGCAGCGGGCGCGGGACTGATCGGCGCGGTGGGCTCCGAGGCAACCCCAGCTCCAGCTCCAGCCCCTGGTCCAGGGGGCGTAGAGCCGGCGGACGTCTCGGGGCGCGGCCAAGTCTTGGGAGCGGCGGATGAGGCCTGGTCGCGGGGCGGCGCCGGGCGGAAGCGGTGGGTGAGGGCCGCTTTGCGTATGCGTGCCGCGTCGGCGCGTAGGCGCACCGCGTCACGCAGGCGCTCCACCTCGGCGCGCAGTCGCACCGCGTCGCGTATGCGCGCCACGTCGCCTATTCGGGGTGCTCGGCGCCTTCGCGGGCCTCTCGGTCTTCGGACACGCATGACTCCCACTGTCGGCCGGATCCGTTCCGTCCGCGATGTGTGGTGTGCCACCCGGTGGAACCATCATCCTGGTCCGCGACGTTTTCCCAGGTGCACGCACACGTGGCCGGTTCCGGGCGGCACGCGCGCGCGTAGCTGATCACTGGACGCTTCGCCTGCGTACTGAAGGTTCCAAAGAGAAGGGCGGCTCCGTGGACGTGCTCGACATCCTGCTGATGCTGGTGATCGCCGCCTACGCGGCCTCCGGCTACCGGCGCGGCCTGGTGGCCGGCTGTGTCTCGCTCGCCGGCTTCGTCGGCGGCGCGATCGTGGGCGTGTGGGTGCTGCCGTGGATGATGGACCTGGTCACCCCGGGCAGCACCGCGGCGACGGTGACCGCGGTGCTGACCGTGCTGGCCCCGGCCGCCGTGGGCCACGAACTCGCGGGCCGGCTGGCGCTGCGGCTCAGGCGGGAACTGGACCAGGGGCCGCTCAGGGTCGCCGACGGCATCGGCGGCGCCGCAGCCAACTCGGTCGCCGTCCTCATCGTCGCCTGGGTCGCCGCGAGCGTCCTCGGCGCCTCCTCGTCCCCGCTGGTCACCACCGCCATCCGGGACTCCGCTCTGCTCGGCGCCGTACAGGACTCCATGCCGGACACCACCCCCTCGTGGTTCTCCCGCGCCACCTCCGCGCTCACCGAGGCCGGTTTCCCGCAGGTCTTCAACCCGTTCGAGAACGAGTCGACCGCCGAGGTCGCCAAGCCCACCGGCGACAGCGTGACCGCCGCCGCCACCAACGCCGCCAAGCTCAGCACCGTGAAGATCGAGGGCGCCTCCGGCACCCAGGGCCGCGAGGGCAGCGGATTCGTGTACGCGCCGGAGCACGTGATGACCAACGCCCACGTGGTGGCCGGCATCGACGAGCCCAGCGTCCGGATCGGCGGGGTCGGGCAGCCGTACGAGGCACGGGTCGTGCTGTTCGATCCGGACAAGGACGTGGCCGTGCTGTACGTCCCGGAGCTTCGCGCCCCGGTCCTGCGCTTCGACGACAGCGCCGAGCGGGGCGACTCCGCGGTGGTGGCCGGCTATCCGCAGGACGGCGACCTGAACCTCCAGGCGGCCACGGTCGCGGGCCGGGTGAAGGCGAACGGCCAGAACATCTACAGCGACGCCACCGTCACCCGCGAGATCTACTCGATCCGCTCGACCGTCCGCCCCGGCAACTCCGGCGGCCCCCTGCTGACCACCTCCGGCCAGGTCTACGGCGTGGTCTTCGCCCGCTCCACCTCCGACGACGAGACGGGCTACGTGCTGACCGCCGACGAGGTCGCCGGCGACGCCGAGAAGGCGGCGAGCGCCACGGCACCGGTGGACACGGGCGAGCTGGTCACGTCGTAGCGCCACGGGCTGCCGGATGATGGGGCCACGGTCCCGCAAGGCACCCCGGAGGCTGACGTGCCCGTGTTCTTCCTGATCTCGCTGTTCGTGGCGGGGGTCGCGCTCCACCTGGTGGTGCGCAGACGCCGTACGACCGCCGCGGCCGACCAGGTGCTCAGAGACGGCGCCCCATGATCACGTCGTCGACGTACTCCCCCGCCAGCAGCCATTCCTCGGGCAGGATCCCCTCGACCGCGAAGCCCTCGGACTCGTAGAGCCTGCGGGCGGGCGTGTTGTGGCCGAGGACGCGCAGGGTGAGGCGGCGGGCGCCCCGGCGGCGGGCCTCCTCGGTGATCGCGCGGATCAGGGCCCGGCCGACCCCGCGGCCGCGGGCCTCGGCGCTGACGACGAAACCCTGGATCTGTCGCACATGGGCGTTCGCCTCGAGCCCGGTCGGGAAACCGAGACGGATGAACCCGAGGATGCGCCGGTCGGCCTCCGCGACCAGACAGTCGTCGGGGAGGTGGCGCTCGTCGAAGAACGGCCGGTACGGCGGCCGCTGTTCGGGCAGGACCTCGTGCAGGGGCGACCACTCGGCGCGGTCGAGGCGGGCCAGCTCCTCTTCGTCGTCGGGGAGGGCGAGGCGTATGGACAGCTGGGACATGGCGGCCACCCTACGGCGCGGCGGATACCGGAACCAGACATCGCTTTTACGCACCCACCAGGCAGGATGAGGTCATGCAACATTCAAGAATCGCGGTGGCCGGGGCCTCCGGACTGATCGGCTCGGCCCTGGTGCGCTCCCTCACCGCGGACGGGCACGAGGTGGTGCGCCTGGTGCGCCGGGAGCCCCGGGACGACACGGAGGTCCGCTGGGACCCCGAGGCCGGGCGGGTGGACACGGCCGGGCTCGCCGGCTGCGACGCCGTGGTCAATCTCGCCGGGGCGGGGGTCGGTTCGCGGCGCTGGACGGACGCGTACAAGAAGCGGATCCACGACAGCCGGGTGAACGGCACGACCGCCCTCGCCCAGGCCGTCGCCGCCCTCGACGAGCCGCCGAAGGTCTTCGTGAACGGCAGCGCAATGGGCTACTACGGCGAGACCGGCGACCGGGTCGTCGACGAGAGCTCGCCCGCCGGGGAGGGCTTCCTGCCCGAGCTGTGCGTGGAGTGGGAGGGCGCGGCCGCTCCGGCCCAACAGGCCGGTGTACGCACCGTGTTCACCCGCACCGGGCTCGTCGTGGGCCGCGGGGGCGGGGCCTGGGGCAAGCTGTTCCCGCTGTTCCAGGCGGGGCTCGGCGGACGGATGGGCGACGGCGGCCAGTACTGGTCGTTCATCGCGCTGCACGACGAAGTGGCCGCGATCCGGTACCTGTTGGAGACCGACGGGTTGTCCGGACCGTTCAACCTCACCGCTCCCGAACCCCTGACGAACCGTGAGATCACCGAGGCGATGGGGCGCGTGCTGCACCGGCCGACACTCTTCCCCGTCCCCGCCCCGGTGCTGCGGGCCGTGCTCGGCGAGATGGCCGGTGATGTGCTGGGCAGCGCCCGGGTACGGCCGAAGCGGTTGCTGGAGTCGGGGTTCACGTTCGCGTTCCCGGACATCGAGGGGGCGATCCGGGCGGCCTGAAATACAAGCCGGACGTGCGGCGACCGAGGAACACGCCGGAAGCCCATGTCGTCGTACGACCTCCTCGGCGACCGTCTGTGACGACATGCGACCGGCGTGCGACCGTGCCCTGTCGATGCGCGACTGTTCCTGACCGGTCCGGGCCCTACCCTCGACCCGAACTCGGGTATCCCCGGAGCCTGTTGGGGGCATCACGTCTCCACCGGCCGCGCAACCTCGAGGAGGGGCACGTGCTTGAGCCCGCGTACCAGGCGGACGTCGTGATCGTGGGAGCCGGGGTCGCCGGGCTCTCCGCGGCGCATCGGCTGACCAGCGCAGGAGTGACCGTCGCGGTGTTGGAGGCCGCCCCCTGGGCGGGCGGCCGCATGTCGACGGAGAAGGTCGACGGTTTCCGGCTCGACCGGATCGGACAGCTGCTGTCCACGGCGTATCCCGAACTACGTCTGACGCCCGGGCTCGACGGGCTCGTGCTGCGCCCCTTCGCGCCGGGGGTGCTGCTGCACGGCGACGGACGGCACCACCGGGTGGACGCTCCGGCGGGCGCCGGTGGCGCAAGGGGCGCACTGCACGCGGTGCGCGCCCTGGCGAGCGCCCCTCGGGGGGTGCCGGGGGCGCGCGGGGGCCCGGTGGCCGGGGCCGCGTCCAGGAGGGGGTTCAGGGTGCTGTCCGGGTCCGGTCAGGGAGCCGCACGGGCGGGCGCGCCGCTCGGCGGGGCCGTCGACCAGGCACGGCTAGGGGCCGCGCTCACCCGGCTCGCGAACGTGCCCGTCGACCGCCTCCTCGCCCGTCCCGAGCTGCCCGCCGGACAGGCGCTCGCGGCGCGCGGGCTGCCCGCCCGCACGATCGACGGCTTTCTGCGTCCGCTGCTCGCCGCGCTGCTCTGCGACCCCGGGCTGACCACGTCCAGCCGGTGCGCCGACCTCGCGCTGCGGGCCTTCGCGGCCGGCCGCCTGTGTGTCCCCGAGGGGGGCGCGGAGATGCTCCCGGAGCTGCTGGCGCGCACGCTGCCCGCGGGGACCGTGCACACGGGGGTGCGGGTCACGTCCGTCGCGACGACCTCGGTGACGACGGCGGAGCACGGGGAGTTCCGGTGCCGGGCGGTGCTGCTGGCGACGGACGCGCGGGCCGCGGCGGAGTTGCTGCCGGGCCTGCGGGTGCCCGACGTCCATCCGGTGACGGTGGTCCACCACACGACGGACGAACCGCCGCGCACGGGTTCCGCGCTGCTGCTGGACGCGGACCGGGGCGGCCCGGTGGCCCACACGGCGGTGATCAGCGAGGTCGACCCGAGCCGGGCCCCGGCCGGGCGGGTACTGGTGTCGTCGACGGTCCTCGGACCGCCCCCGCCGGACCTCGACACCGCGGTCCGCACCCATCTCGCCCGCCTGTACGGCACGTCGACGCGGACCTGGGAGACATTGGCGGTCCACCACACCCGCGAAGCGGTCCCCGCCATGCGCCCCCCGCACGACCTGCGCCGCCCGGTCCGCCTCCTGGCCGGCCTCTACGTCTGCGGCGACCACCGCGACACGAGCACGGTCCAGGGAGCCCTCCACTCGGCCCACCGGGCGACGACGGCCATCCTGAGGGATTTGGGGTCGGCGGTCCCGATGCACCGAGCGGACCCGGTTCCGACAACACGGGCAGCTTGAAACCGGCGGTCTCCCGCGCCCCTCCAGGGGCGCGGGGAACTGCGCGACAAGCCACAGCGGACCGGCACTCACCACACAACGCTACGGAGCTACGGCGAGACGGCCCCTATCCCAGCGCGGCCACCTTGTCCCGGTAACTACGAACAGGCGCCGCATCCTTATAGGGCTCCAACCGCCGCTCGAAGTCCCGCACATACTCCACCGCCCGCACCGACCGCATCTCAGCCGCCTGCCCCGCAGCCTCCGCGGCGAGCGAACACGCCTGGTCCAACTCCCCCAGCCCCAGCCGCGCGGAGGCCAGCACCACCCGGCAGAACAACCGGCTCCGCGCATACGCCGGCGCCCTCAACTGGAGCGAACGCTCGGCGTGTTGAGCCGCCGCCCGAAACTGCTGGAGGTCCCGGTGGCAGTGGCCGAACTCGTCCGCCAGCTGCGCCTCGTCGAAGAACCGCGCCCAGTGCGGGACTTCGTCGCCGGGCCGTGCCGCCTCCAGGGCCCGCTCCGCGCGGACCAGGGACGCCGTGCAGGCCCGCACCTCCCCCAGCACCCCGTGCCCCCGCGCCTCGGCGGAGTGCAACAGCGCCTGCACCACCGGCGGAGCACTGGTGCCGACGCCCTGCTGGGCCACCCGCGCCAGCTGGATCGCCTCCCGGCCGTGCCCCAGGTACACGGCCTGGCGGCTCATCGTGACGAGCACGTAGGCCCCGTACGCCCGGTCCCCGGCCGCCTGCGCGAGTCGCAGCGCCTGGACGAAGTACCGCTGGGCGAGCCCGTGCGCCGCGATGTCGTACGACGTCCAGCCGGCGAGCCGGGTCAGGTCCGCCGCCGCGGCGAACAGTCGGCGCCCGGTGGTCTCGCCGTAGGTGCCGCGCAGCATCGGTTCGCACTCGTGCTCCAGATAGCGCACCAGGGCCTGCCGGGCGTGCCCGCCCCCGTACTGGTCGTCGAGGGTGCGGAAGAGGCTCCCGACCGAGGCGAGCGCGGCGATGTCCCCGCCGGTGACGCGCTGCCCGGGTCCGCGCTCGGCCTGTCCGCGCTGCCGGGGGACCACCGGGCGCCCCTGGGGCGGGATCCGGACCGGCGGCTCGCCGCGGGCGACCCGGTCGTCGGGGCGGCCGATCAGCCAGTCGCGGCTGGGGACGACCAGGCCGGCCGGCGTGAAGGCGATCTTGCGCAGCTCGGCGTGGCTGCCGGAGTCCTTGCGCCACAGCCCGCTGACGATGTCGACGGCCTCCTCGGGACCGGCGGCGAACTCCAGCCCGGCGTAGACGGGGGCGCAGGCGTCGAGGCCGAGGTCCTGCGCGGAGAGCCGGCGGCCCAGGCGCCGGGTGAAGACCTCGGCGATGAGGGCCGGTGTGGTGCCCCGGGGCTGCTGCCCGCGCAGCCACCGGGTCACGGAGGTCTTGTCGTATCTGAGATCCAGCCCGTGTTCGAGTCCGAGCTGGTCCACGCGTCGGGCGAGACCCGCGTTGGAGAACCCCGCTTCTGCGATGAGCGCGGCGAGCTGTCGGTTGGGAGTGCGCTGCGCGGGTCGTTCCGTCATCTGCGGTGCGGTCTCCTGCCTTTCGGGCCGTCACGTGGTCACGTGGTGCCCGGATTGCCTGTGAGCAGCCCTTATGGCCTCTGCGAACGGCGCGAATGTAGCGGAGAGTGAGCAGACGATCGCACACTTCGACGTTCGTTCATCCGATCGTGTGAGGATTGCCCCCGGAGCTGACGTCCGCGGGGCGGACGTACAGTGGCGTAGGCACCCTTCGTGCCTTACGACCTTCTAGGGAGGCGCTTGCCGTGAGTGGGTTGCGGTTCGTCCGCATGGGGTTCGGTGCGGACGCGGTCGAGTACCAGGTGGCGTGGGACGAGCAGCGCCGGGTGCACGCGGCGCGCTTCGAGGACGAGGTCCCCGACACCGTCCTGCTGCTCGAACACCCCCCTGTCTATACGGCGGGCCGGCGCACCGCGGACAACGAGCGCCCCCTCGACGGCACCCCGGTGATCGACGTCGACCGCGGCGGGAAGATCACCTGGCACGGTCCGGGCCAGCTGGTGGGCTACCCGATCCAGAAGCTCCCGCGCCCGGTGGACGTGGTCGCGCACGTACGGCGCCTGGAGGAGGCCCTGATCCGCACCTGCGCGGAGTTCGGCCTGGAGACCACCCGGGTCGAGGGCCGCAGCGGGGTGTGGGTCCTCGGCGACCCCGTCGAGACGCGTCCGGCGATCGGCGGGCTCTCCCTGGACTTCGACCCCCGGCTCACGGACGAGGAGTTCGACCCCCGGATGAACGGGCCGGAGTACGCGCCGTCCAACGCCGGCCAACGCCGCGAGGACCGCAAGATCGCGGCCATCGGCATCCGGGTCGCGAAGGGCGTGACGATGCACGGTTTCTCACTGAACGTGAACCCGGACAACAAGTGGTTCGACCGGATCATCCCCTGCGGGATCCGGGACGCGGGCGTCGCCTCCCTCGCGAGCGAACTCGGCCGGGACGTCACCGTCGACGAGGTGCTGCCGGTCGTCGAGCGGCACCTGAAGGACGTACTGGAGAACGCGGACCTCAAGCCGAGGGTGATCGAGAAGACACCTGCGGCCTGAGACAGGCAGTGGGCTTTCAAATCCACGGGCGTACCCTTGAGCACGCCGAAGAATCAACGCTAGGGAGCCGGTCGTGTCCGCAGTCGCACCCGACGGACGCAAGATGCTGCGCCTGGAGGTCCGCAACGCCCAGACCCCCATCGAGCGCAAGCCCGAGTGGATCAAGACCCGGGCGAAAATGGGTCCCGAGTACACCGCGATGCAGAAGCTCGTGAAGAGCGAGGGTCTGCACACGGTCTGCCAGGAAGCCGGCTGTCCCAACATCTACGAGTGCTGGGAGGACCGCGAGGCGACCTTCCTCATCGGCGGCGACCAGTGCACCCGGCGCTGCGACTTCTGCCAGATCGACACCGGCAAGCCCGAGGCGCTCGACCGTGACGAGCCGCGCCGCGTGGGCGAGTCCGTGGTCACCATGGACCTGAACTACGCCACCATCACCGGCGTCGCCCGCGACGACCTGGAGGACGGCGGCGCCTGGCTGTACGCGGAGACGGTCCGCCAGATCCACGAGCAGACGGCCTCCCGGGAGGGCGGCCGTACCAAGGTCGAGCTGCTCGCCCCCGACTTCAACGCGGTGCCGGAACTGCTCCAGCAGGTCTTCGAGTCCCGCCCCGAGGTCTTCGCGCACAACGTCGAGACGGTCCCGCGGATCTTCAAGCGGATCCGCCCCGGCTTCCGCTACGAGCGCTCCCTGAAGGTCATCACCGAGGCCCGTGACTTCGGCCTGGTGACCAAGTCCAACCTGATCCTCGGCATGGGCGAGACCCGCGAGGAGATCAGCGAGGCGCTCCAGCAGCTGCACGACGCCGGCTGCGAGCTGGTCACCATCACGCAGTACCTGCGTCCGTCGGTGCGCCACCACCCCGTGGAGCGCTGGGTCAAGCCGCAGGAGTTCGTGGAGCTGAAGGAGGAGGCCGAGCGGATCGGCTTCTCCGGCGTGATGTCCGGCCCCCTGGTCCGGTCCTCCTATCGGGCGGGACGGCTCTACCAGATGGCCGTAGAGAAGCGTGGTTCCTACGTCGCCTCGCAGGCCGTCTGAGCCTCCCGGATGGCACGGAGTGCCACTCCAAACGTGTGAATCCGAGCACAAGCAACTACCTTCCGGTAGCGGCCAATTGACGCGGTCCTGGACGTCCCCGCAGATAGGGGGGCCATCAGGGCCGCGTCAGTGTTCTCAGGCCGAATGACAAGGCTTCATTGGCGTTTGACCGGCCGGTCACGCCCTGGTAACACCATTCAGTGACCCTGGCTTTACAGCCAGTGCACCATTCACCAGAGCCGCCGCTCCCGAGGGGACCACCACCATGCAGGCCGCCCCCGTTCGCGCCACCGCGATCCCGTCGTTCACCGATGCACTCCGTGCCGTCGAGTCCGTGCTCCTGAGCAGCGGACAGCGCACCGCCCGCCGCAACGCCTGGACCTCCGTCCTGGAGGACCGCCGCCGCGCCAAGGACCGTGTCGAGGCCCAGCGCGTCCTCGAGCAGACCTTCACCGTCGGCTCCTGAAGCCTCCCCTTCGACGGCGGACACTGCCGTCGTAAGCGCCCACGGGGCCACGTAGACTTCGGGGCATGGCGAGAAGTGACAGTGCGGCCGATGCCGCGAACCCCGGGCGACTGAAGCAGATCGCCCTGACGTACAAGATGACCCGCAAGGCCGACAAGAAGATCGGTCTGGTGCTCGCGGGTGTCTTCATCCTCATCCTCGGTGTCTTTCTCGCGATCGGTTTCCTGATCGGCCACCCGGTCTACCTCGGCATCCTGGGCTTCCTGCTCGCCTTCCTCGGGACGGCGATCATCTTCGGGCGCCGCGCCGAGCGGGCCGCGTTCGGGCAGATGGAGGGCCAGCCGGGAGCGGCCGCGGCCGTACTGGACAACATCGGCCGGGGCTGGACGACCACCCCCGCGGTGGCGATGAACCGCAGCCAGGACGTGGTGCACCGGGCCGTCGGCAAGGCGGGCATCGTCCTGGTCGCCGAGGGCAACCCGAACCGGGTCAAGGGCCTGCTGGCCGCCGAGAAGAAGAAGATGAACCGCATCGTCGTGGACGTGCCGGTGCACGACATCATCGTGGGCACGGGCGAGGGACAGGTCCCCCTGAAGAAGGTGCGGACCACCATGCTCAAGCTGCCGCGCGTACTGACCGGCCCCCAGGTGACCGCCACCAACGACCGGCTGCGGGCGATGGGCGACCTGATGAGCAACATGCCGCTGCCGAAGGGCCCGATGCCCAAGGGCATGAAGCTGCCGAAGGGCGGCGGCAAGGCCCGCTGACTTTTCCCGTACGACGATGAGGGCGCCCGGAGTGATCCGGGCGCCCTCATCGTCGTACGGGATCAGCAGTCGTTCCGGGCCGGTCTGCCGGCGAACCGGTCGCCGAGCCAGGTGACGACGTCGCCGACGGCCTGGTTGTCGGTGAGCAGATGGTCGCCGGGGTAGATCTTCCAGCCGGTCCGCACGCCGGCCGCGCAGTAGGCGGTGCGGACGGCGTCCTCGGTGGCGGTGGGGATGACCTCGTCGAGGGCGCCCCGGTACTGCAGGACCGGGAAGGCGATCCTGTAGGTGCCGAGGTTCACGCCGAGTTTCTGGGCGTCGAGGACCTGGCCCCAGGTGCGGCCGTCGCTGCCGCGCTGCTGGTAGAGCTGGTCGAGGGTGAGCCCGGCCGTGGTGAGGTCCTTGATGCTCCTGCCCGCGAGGGCGGTGACCGTGCCGACCAGGCAGACGGACTTGGCGGTCCTCACGGCCTCCTTGCCCTGGTCGTTGAGGAGCGAGTCGAGGGGCAGGGCCGGGTGGGCGGCCTGGATGCCGAGGGCCGCGTCGGCGAGGAAGCCGGAGAAGGCGCCGCCGTCGAGCCCGGCCGCCACCTGTTTGAGGTCGCCCGGGATGCCGCCGGAGGCGTCCCCGACCACGTTCAGCTCGGGTGCGTAGCCCGCCGCCAGCTGGGCGGCCCACAGGCTGGCCGCGCCGCCCTCGGAGTAGCCCCACAGCCCGATCCGGGCCTGCCGGGACAGTCCGCTGCCCGGCACCGCGGGGGCGGCGCGGGCGATGTCGAGCAGGGCGTGGCCGGAGTCGCTGCCGGCGACATAGCGGTGCGTCTGGCCGTCCAGGTAGCCGGGGCCGTCGGTGGCGGCGACCGCGTACCCGGCCTTGAGCAAGGCGGCGATGTTGTCGCCCTCGTACTCGTCCTGGAAGGCCCCGGCGAGCTGCTTGGAGAACGCGCACTGGGGGCCGAGGCCGAGGGTGCCGGGGTGGAAGGCGACGACGGGGCGGGCGCCGGTGCCGGTCCAGGGCGCGGTGGGGACGGCGAGGGTGCCGGAGACGGCGACGGGGCGCCCCTGGTGGTCGGTGGAGCTGTAGAGGACCTTCCAGGCGGACATGGCGATGGTGCCGGGCACCTGGCTCAGGGTGACCGAACGGCAGGCCAGCACGGTGCCGGGGGTGGCCGGGACGGTGGCGGGGGGTGTGTAGACGTCGGCGTCGGCGGCCGTACAGGCGGGTGCGGCGGCGGGGGCTTCGGGGGCCGCGGAGACGAGGGTGCCTGTCAGCAGGGCGGTGACCAGGGGGGTGACGAGAGTGGTGACGAGGGCGGATCTCTTCATCGGTCCGGCGCGTCCCTTCGCAACGGGGGGAGGTTGCTTGGGTGCCAGACGCTAGGAGCCCCGACCTACTGACCTATAGTCAGCCGCCGCGCATGTTCGTCACTGCGGCTGTCAGGAGACGACAAAGACGTCAGAGCCGTACTTCGACGGTCTTCGCCAGCCGGTCGTGCAGGCCCCGGCCGTCGCGGTCCCAGATCAGGGCCGGGACGGCGAGGCAGAGCAGGACCGTGCGCAGCAGGGCGCGCAGGGGGCTGACGCGGCCCGTCTCCAGGGCGACCACCCGCAGACCGAACAGACGCTTGCCCGGAGTGAAGCCGATGGTCCCGACGGTGAGGGCGCTCATCAGGAAGAACACCAGTAGCGCCCAGTTCGAGGTCGCGGGGTCGCCGTAGCTCTGCGTGATGAGCTGGGATGCAATCAGGACGCTCATCGCCCAGTCCACGGCGAGTGCGCCGAGCCGGCGTCCCGGGCGGGCGATCGAGCCCGACCCCTCCTCCGGCAGGCCGAGCTGCTGTCCGCGGTATCCGAAGTCGACACCGGCATCCTCGGCGGCCGCGCGGGGGCCTGAGAGCCATGATCCGATTGCATCCCTCTTGTCCACGCGTCCACGGTACTGCCAGCGTTTCGGGATACGGACAGTAGGGGCGGGGCCGCCGATGTCCGGTTAACTTGTGCGAAACAAATGGGTCACGCCCGAGAAACCACCCGTCCCTAGGGTCGTGGACAGCGTGTGCCACCGCACTGGCCGCACGAACGAACTACCACCCCGGTCCAGGAACGGTCGGGAGTAGGAGGAGCTGGATGTTCCAGAACGCCGACGAGGCCAAGAAGTTCATCGCGGACGAGGACGTCAAGTTCGTCGACGTCCGCTTCTGCGACCTGCCGGGCGTGATGCAGCACTTCACGCTGCCCGTCGAGGCGTTCGACCCGGACGAGGAGCTCGCGTTCGACGGCTCGTCGATCCGCGGTTTCCAGGCCATCCACGAGTCCGACATGGCGCTGCGCGCGGACCTGTCGACCGCGCGGGTCGACCCCTTCCGCCGTGACAAGACGCTGAACATCAACTTCTTCATCCACGACCCGATCACCGGCGAGCAGTACAGCCGTGACCCGCGGAACGTGGCGAAGAAGGCCGAGGCCTACCTCGCGTCGACGGGCATCGCCGACACGGCCTACTTCGGCCCCGAGGCGGAGTTCTACGTCTTCGACTCCGTCCGGTTCGCGACCTCGTCGAACGAGTCCTTCTACCACATCGACTCCGAGGCGGGCGCCTGGAACACCGGTGCGCTGGAGGACAACCGCGGTTACAAGGTTCGCTACAAGGGCGGTTACTTCCCGGTCCCGCCGGTCGACCACTTCGCCGACCTGCGTGCCGAGATCTCCCTGGAGCTGGCCAAGTCCGGCCTCCAGGTCGAGCGCCAGCACCACGAGGTGGGCACCGCCGGCCAGGCCGAGATCAACTACAAGTTCAACACGCTGCTCGCCGCGGCCGACGACCTCCAGCTCTTCAAGTACATCGTGAAGAACGTGGCCTGGCGCAACGGCAAGACCGCGACCTTCATGCCGAAGCCGATCTTCGGTGACAACGGCTCGGGCATGCACGTCCACCAGTCCCTGTGGGCCGGCGGCTCCCCGCTCTTCTACGACGAGGCCGGTTACGCGGGCCTGTCGGACACAGCCCGCTACTACATCGGCGGCATCCTCAAGCACGCCCCGTCGCTGCTGGCCTTCACCAACCCGACGGTGAACTCCTACCACCGCCTGGTGCCGGGCTTCGAGGCGCCGATCAACCTGGTGTACTCGCAGCGCAACCGCTCCGCGGCCATGCGTATCCCGATCACGGGCTCCAACCCGAAGGCCAAGCGCGTCGAGTTCCGCGCGCCCGACTCCTCCGGCAACCCGTACCTCGCCTTCTCGGCGCTGCTCCTCGCGGGCCTCGACGGCATCAAGAACAAGATCGAGCCGGCCGAGCCGATCGACAAGGACCTGTACGAGCTGGCTCCCGAGGAGCACGCGAACGTCGCCCAGGTCCCGACCTCCCTCCCGGCGGTCCTCAACTCCCTCGAGGCCGACCACGAGTTCCTCCTCCAGGGCGACGTCTTCACGCCGGACCTGATCGAGACGTGGATCGACTTCAAGCGCACGAACGAGATCGCCCCGCTCCAGCTGCGTCCGCACCCGCACGAGTTCGAGCTGTACTTCGACGTGTGATATCGCCCCAGGTCAGAGCGGGTTTCCGCTCTCCTGGGCCGTGTGTGGGCCGTCGGCCGTGTTCTTCCTCGCCGGAAGGGCACGGCCGACGGCCTGTTTCGGGCCCGGCGCCTACAGCCGGGCCATCGCTCAGCTCAACGCATCGGCTTCACCGGCCGGCGTCCGCACCCGGTGCCCCGAACGCGGCATCAACAGCCCTGCGGGCACGGTCCTGGCTGTTCGGCATCACATGCGTGTACGTCCGGAGCGTGACTCCCGGGTCTGAGTTCACTTCGCGACCTCCTTGATCGCCGAGACGATGCCGTTGTAGGCGCAGCAGCGGCACAGGTTGCCGCTCATCCGCTCCCGGATCTCCGTCTCGTCCAGCTCTGCGCCGGTGTCGGCCAGGTGCTCGGTCGCCGCGCTGGGCACGTCCTTCTGCAGGGGGTGGTCGACCCCTTCGACGGTCGTGGTCTCACGGCCCTGGTACTGCACCGCCAGTGCGAGGCAGACGTTGATCCGCCGGCCTCGACCAGCACCGTGCAGGCACCGCAAGCACCCTGGTCGCAGCCCTTCTTGGTGCATGAGGCCGTGAACGCGGCGGCTCGGACCAGTCGGTTCGACGACGAGAGGCGCCCGGTGTCGCACCGTGCGCCCGTCGCGGTGCTCAGGGGCGGGCGCCGGGCTTGTTGACGACGCCCCAGGCCGCGCGGGCGCCGACCGTCTCCCCGTCGTTGCGGGTCTCCCCGAGGTAGGCGTAACTCTCGGGATCGAAGAAGATCTCCTGTTTGCCCTGCGCGCCCGAGGGCGCCCTCTCGGCGTAGTTCACGCTCACCCCGATCGCCGCGCGGCCGAGCGGGTCCTTGACGCCGGTCGTCACCCGGGCGCCGGGGATCTTCGCGAGAGCCCGGAACAGGCCTGCCTGGACTTTCGGCGGGATCAGCACCGACCGGTACAGGACGTCGATCTCCCGCCAGTCGCGCTGTGCGCGCGTCTCCCCGTTGATGGAGCCGATGGCGTGCTCCTCGCGGATGCGCTTCATCATGCGGTCGGGGTCGCTCGGCAGGGTGGCGAGGAAGCGGTAGAACTGCCGCTGGGAGCGGTCGTCGTACCCCTCCCGCTTCCACTTCTCCTCCTGGTTGGGGCCGTACCAGACCTGGAGCTTGTCGGGGTCGAAGTCCGAGATGTCACCAGCCGGGGGGATGCCGGGCAGATTGGCCTGTCCGGTGCCGTCCCAGCGGGTCCACTCCTCACTGCTCTGCGGCTTGCCCTGGACGAAGACGGTGCTCTTCTCGTACACCCACTGCTTCGGGCCGGGTTCGGTGCCGTCGTGCTTCTCGACGGTCGCGGCGGCCAGTTCGAGGGCGTCGGCGGAGGCGCCCGCCGACAGCACCTGGGGGTGCTTCCCGGCGGGGGCGCGGGGGCTGTCGGCGGGCAGGGTCGCGACGATCCCGGCGGTCACGGCGAGGGCTCCTGCGGTGGCGGCGCCGACCAGGATCATCCGGCGCCTGGGAAGGGCTGCCCGCCCGCGGTGGGTCTCCTGCCGGAGCGCCGCAGTGAGCCGGGCCCGAGGCGCGGCGAGCTGGTCGGCTTCGGGAAGGGGGGCGTCGGCGCGCAGGCCGCGGGTTTCGGAGAGCTCGTTCATGCGGGGTCACCTTCGTGTATGCGAGCTTCGGTGAGGGGACCACCGGCCGCGCCGGTTGCGGTGCGCAGCTTGCGGCGGGCGCGGTTGAGGCGGGAGCGGACGGTGCCGACGGGAATGCCGAGGGCTTCGGCGATCTCCTGGTAGCTGAAGTCGGCCCAGGCGAAGAGCAGCAGGACGTGCCGGTCTCCCGCGGAGAGATGTGCCAGCGCCCGGGCCAGTGGGCGGGCGGCGGCCTCGGCGGCCAGGCGGTCGTCGGCGGAATCGGTCCAGCTGTCGGCGACCGGGTCGTGGCCGGTGCGGGCGAGCAGCTTCAGCGCCCTGACCTCCTCCCGGCGGTGCCGACCGATCTGTTTGACGGCGATGCCGTACAGCCAGGGCCGCACGCCGGCGCGGGCCGGGTCGAACCGGGCCCGTATCCGAAAGGCCGTCAAAAACGTTTCGGCGGTGACGTCGTCGGCTGCGTCCCGACCCAGTCGTCGGACGACGTACTGGTGGATCGCCGGGGCATGACGCTCGAAGAGCGCCGCGAAACGCTCGGGTTCGGCGAGTGAGGCCGCGATGAGTTCGGCGTCGCCACCGGCCGAGTCGGTCATGGACTGTCCGTCCGTCGGTGGGGTCGATGGGTGTCAGGATGGCGGGTGTTCACACCCTGTACTTGCCGATCCGCGGCGAACGGGTTCACGCCTGTCCGAAGCATCGCGCCCTGAGTCCTCCGGCATCACCGATTCCGTTTCAGAGGGCTCAGTCAGAGGTTTTGGGACGGAACGGCCACGAGGTTCAGAGAAGTGACCAGGCCGAACGAGATGGCTCCGCTCCAAATGGTTCGGGGTTGCGGTGGCTTTGGGGCGCCCACTCCTGTTGTTCAGGGGTGGGGGCGTCGTCGTATCGTTTTCCAGTACGGCTGTTCGAGAGGTGACGGGGGTCAGGGGATGCCGGAACAGGACGACGAGGCGCGAGAGTTCGACATCAAGTGGGCCGACGGGGCCGAGCTCAAGGAGCCCTCGGCGCGGGCCCGGATGCTGGCCGCCCGGTGGAAGGAGAACCCGCCGAAGCCGCAGCCGTTCCGGGCGGAGGCGGAGTTCAGGGCACGTCGTCGGTCGTCGCTCAGGACGCCTCGCCGGTCGTCGTGGGTGTCGACGGCGATCGTGTTCGGGTGCGTGGCGGCGGTCATCCTCCTGCTGGGGTACGCGAACTTCCGGGGGTCGTACTAGACCCGTCCGGCACCCGGAGCTGCTTTAGGGCGCTGAGCAGGTAATCCTTGGATGCCCCTCCCCTTCTCCGCCTACGATCTGCGGATACATCGAGGGCGGGGAGCGGGCGTGGACGAAGTTGTCGGGGACATGGCGGTGGCGGCCGTACGGCTTGCCGAGGGGGCCGGGCTGGGGGAGGCCCTGGGCGATGTGGCCGAACCGGCGGTCTGGGTCGCGCTGGACGAAGAGGTGCGGCACGGCGTCTGGTCCCCGGCCGACGGCACCTGGCTGCCGGCCTGGCAGCGGACCGAGCAGGGGCGCACCCTCACCGACGCCCTGCGCCGTGGCGAACGGCTCACCGACGGGCGGCTCGCGCTCGCCCTGTGCCACCGGGACGGGCGGATCCGCGAGCGGGCGCTGGACCGGGCCGCGGGGCGCCCGGGACTGTTGCCGCTGGTCGTGCTGCGGTGCGCGGACTGGGCCGAACCCGTGCGGGAGACGGCCCGGCGGCAGCTGTCCGAGGGGCTGGACGCCGAGGCCGCGGTACGGCTGCTGCCGCTGATCCTGCGTCTCGGGCGCCGGGGCCGGGGAGACTTCGTCGCCGATCTGGCCGAGACCCTGCTGCGCACCGCCGCTCCCGGGACCCTCGCCCCGCTCTGCACGGACAACGACCGGACCGTACGCCGGTACGCCTACCGCCTCGCCGTCGAGGAGGGGCACCTCTCCCCCGCCGAGCTGGCCCGGGCCGCCGCCCGGGACACCGACGCGGTCGTCCAGTCCCGGTGCGCGGACGCGGCGCTGGCGGGGCTCGCGAAGGGTGCCGTGGCGGACGGCTCCGCCTACGACGACGTGCTGGAGGCGCTGCTCGCTGCGCGTGGTGCGCAGGCCCGGGCAGCCGGTGTGACGGCGCTACGGCGGGCCGGGGGCGGTGATCGGGCCGTGGGGTTCCTCGGGGACCGGGCCGGGGTGGTGCGGGCCTGTGCCCGGTACGTGGTGCGGCAGGGCGGGGGCGATCCGCTCGGCTGGTACCGGGAGCGGTGCGGGGCCGCCGATGATCTCACTCCCGGTGTGGTGAGCGGGCTCGCGGAGTGCGGGGAGCGGGCCGACGCCGTCCTGTTGTGGGCGCTCACCTCGCATCCGGTGGCCGCGGTGCGGACGCGGGCGGTGGCCGGGCTGCGGGCGCTGGACGTGACGGACGTGGCGCGGATGCGTGAGCTGCTCGACGACCCCGCGCCCGGGGTCGTACGGGAGGCGGCCCTCGCGCTGGTCCCTTCCGCGCGGAAGCTGGACGACCAGTGGCTGATGCGGCGGCTGGGGGCGGACCGGCCCCGGGCGGAACGGGTCGCCGCGTTCCGGCTGCTGAACGCCCACGACGGGGTCGTACGACTGCGGGCGGCCCTCGCGCTGATCGACGACCCGGACGACCGGCTGCGGCACTGGGCCCGGCAGTCGGTGCAGCGCTGGCAGCCGACGGCCGACGTGCCGCGCGGGTCGGCGGAGGTGGGCGAGCTGCTGGACCGGGCACGCTCCCTGATCAGCGCCTGGGTGCTGGAGCGGCACAGGTGGGAGACCGGGCTCCGGACCTGAGCCTTTGCTGGTCCTAGGGCTGATCGGGACCGCTTCATGGGCCGGGGCGGGTGCACACTGGAGCGTGGGACGAGTGCCTGACTGCGGGGTGATGCAGATGCGGAGCCGTTTCCGGAGCGACCGGCGCCTGACCGTGCGGATGACGGTCACGCTGTTCCTGCTCGGGCTGCTGTACGTGGCCTTCTTCGCCGCGTTGATCGTGTTGCTGAAGTCCTGGCTGATGGTCGTGGCGTTGATCGCCGTGATGTTCGTGGCGCAGTTCTGGTTCTCCGACAAGATCGCCATGTTCGCGATGCGCGGGCGGGTCGTGGGGCCGGTGGAGTATCCCGAACTGCACGCCGTCGTCGACCGGTTGTGCGCCATCGCGGACATGCCCAAGCCCGTCGTCGCGGTGTCCACGATGGACATGCCCAACGCGTTCGCCACCGGCCGCAACCCGGACAACGCCGTGGTGTGCGTGACCACCGGGCTGCTCGACCGGCTGGAGCCCGCCGAGCTGGAGGGCGTCCTCGCGCACGAGCTGTCGCACGTCGCGCACAAGGACGTCGCCGTGATCACCATCGCCTCGTTCCTGGGCGTGATCGCCGGGCTCATCGTGCGGTTCGCCTTCTACAGCCAGCTGTTCAGCGGGCGCAAGGACCAGAACACGGCCATGCTGTTCGCCGGGGTGATGGGTGTCTCGGCGGCCGTGTACGCCCTCAGTTTCCTGCTGATCAGGGCGCTGTCCCGGTACCGGGAGCTGGCGGCGGACCGGGCCGCGGCCCACCTCACCGGCCGGCCCTCGGCGCTCGCCTCCGCGCTCACCAAGGTCTCCGGTGAGCTGGCCCGCATCCCCACCAAGGACCTGCGTACCGCCCAGGCCTTCAACGCCTTCTACTTCACCCCGGCCACCGGCAAGGAGCCCGGCATCGAGCGGTACTTCTCGACCCACCCGTCCCTGGAGCAGCGGCTGGAGCAACTGGGGCGGATCTCCGCGGAGTTGGGCGAGCCCCTGGAGCCCGGGAAGGCGGGCTGAGGATGGGGCTGCTGGACATCCTGCTCGGGCGCACCAAGCCCGTCGCGCCCGATCTCGACCAGCTGTTCGCGCTGCCGTCGGCGGCCGTGACGCTGGAGGCGGCGGTCTCCCTCACGCCGACCGGGCGCGGAGCGGTCTGCTTCGCCACGGTCGAGGGAGCCGCCTTCGAGCAGACGCACCGGGAGGTCCAGGCCCTGCTGGACGCGGACGCCGAGCGGGACGGGCCGCCGGTGGAGCTGCGCCGGGACGACTTCGGTTACTCCTGGCTGGTCTCCGAACGCGTCCCGGAGCAGCTGCCGCAGCTGGTCAACGACCTGCACGCGGTGAACAGTTCGATGGAGGTCAACGGCTTCGGGCCCCAACTGCTGTGCTCACTAGCCGGGTTCCGGGACACCGGGGGCCGGTCGCTCGCGCTGGTCTACCTCTACAAGCGCGGCACCTTCTACCCCTTCGCGCCGCTGCCCGGCGAGGGGCAGCGCCGGGACAACGCGCTGGAACTGCGGGTGAAGGCGGCGCTCTCGAGCGATCTGCGGATCGAGGCGGACCTGAACCGGTGGTTCCCCCTGTGGGGCGCTCCCGGACTCTGAGCCGTCGGCCTCTTCCCTAGCTCTTTCTCTCGCGCGCCTGCCGACGCGACTCCAGCGGGCGCTCGCGGCGGTACCTGCGGTCCCACTTGGCCTGCTTGTCGCGGCGGTCGCGGTACGCGCGGTAGCTGCCGGGCGAGGCTCCCGAGGCGCCCCCGGCCGCGCCGCCCGACGAGGACGCCGAGGTGCCACGGCCGTACTGCATGTACACGAAGAGCAGGGCTACGGCGACGAGCCACCAGGTGTGGTTCCCGAAGCCCAGGATCACCAGGACGACGGTCCCGGAAAGGATGATGGTGCCCATGACGGGCCTCCGTGTGCGTGGGTGTGGTGTAGAAGAGTAGCCCCGGAGGGGCGGGGTGATGCCTGCCCTGCGCGAGCTCTTTCCCCGCACTCTGGAGTTGGTGTCCATGCCCGTGCCCTTCACGCAGGAACACGACGGTGAGCGCCTCGCCGGCGTCCATGGCGGCGGGGACGGTACGGCCGCGGCGCCGACCGCCGTACTGCTGCACGGAGCCGGTCACGGCAGCAAGGAGCGACTCCTGCCGCTGCTCGACGAGTTCGTGGCGCACGGCTGCCGGGCGCTGGCCTTCGACTTCTCCGGGCACGGCGAAAGCTCCGGCGAGCTGGCAGAGTCGAGTCTGCGCCGGCGGTTCGAGCAGGCGGTCGCCGTGATCGACGCACGGGTGCCGGCGGACGGCCCGCTGGTGCTGGTCGGCTTCAGCATGAGCGGGCAGACGGTGGCCGACCTCGTCCGGTACTACGGCGGGCGGGTCGCCGCCATCGGGCTGTGCGCGCCCGCGGTGTACGCCGGCGAGGCCTGGGAGGTGCCGTTCGGGCGCGGGGACGGGGAGTTCAGCGCGATCATCCGACGGCCGGACAGCTGGCGGCGGTCACCGGCGCTCGCTGCGCTGCGGGGGTTCGAGGGGCGGGCGGTGCTCGCGGTGCCGGGCGCGGACGCGGTGATCCCGCCGGAGGTGACCGAGGCCGTACAGGAGGCGCTGGCCTTCCGGGCCCAGTTCACGCGTCTCGAACTGCCGGACGCCGATCATCAGTTGGGCGCCTGGATGCGTGACCACGCGGACGACCGACGCGAGTTGGTGGCCGCCCTGCTGACCGGCCTCGGCGACAGGGGCTGGACCGCCACCCGTGGCTGGGTGGCCAAGCAGCTTCCCGAGGACCGGTCGGTCGTCGACACCGGTTTCCTGTCCGGGGGTTGGAGCTCGCAGATGCGCCGGCTCACCCTCGACGACGGTTCCGAGCTGGTCCTGCGGTCGTTCGTGAAGCCCTTCTTCCGCCATCACGCGCCCGGGCTGCTGGGCCGGGAGGCGTCGGTGCTGGCCCTGCTCGCCCCCGAGGACGGAGTACCGGCCCCCGATCCGGTCGCCGTGGACGCGACCGGCGAACACTGCGACCACCCCTCGCTGTTGATGTCCCGGCTGCCGGGCCGGGTGCGGGTCGACGAGGAGGATCTGGAGCGGCGGCTCGACCTGCTGGCGGGCCAACTCGCACGGATCCACCGGGTCGTGCCCGGGGAACGGCCGCGCGCGTACCAGGCGTGGACGTCCCCGGAGCGGGTGCGTGGCGTGCGGGGCCCGCTGTGGGAGCGGGCCGTGGACGTGATCCGCCGGGACCCGCCGGCGTACGAAGGATGCTTCCTGCACCGGGACTTCCATCCCGGGAACGTGCTCTTCACCGGGACGGGCGAGGGGCTCCGGGTCAGCGGGGTGGTCGACTGGGTGGAGACCTCGTGGGGGCCGGCCGACCTCGACGTCGCCCACTGCTCGACGGCCCTCGCCCTGCTGCACGGTCCCGAGGTGGGGCTGGGCTTCCGGGAGCGGTACGAGGCGCGGGGCGGACGCCGACTGGCCGACGGGCCCGCTCATCTGTACTGGCGGCTCCTGGACGCCCTCGCCTACTGCCCCGACGCGGCGAAGCTCGCCGGGCCCTGGCGCGAGCTCGGACGGACCGATCTGACCCCGGAGGTGCTGGGCGGGCGGCTGGAGGGGTATGTGCGGGGGCTGGTGGAGCGGTACGGCTGACGTGTCGAGCCGGGCGAGTGGCCGGGAATTCGTTGGACGGTGTGGTGTCCGGGCTGTAGCTTGCGGGGGACCGTGACACCGCCCGAGGAGGTGAGACCCATGAACGCTGTAGCGATGTGGGTGCTCCCCCTTCCCGTCATGGCCGGCGACTGACACGGGTGTCGCCGGGAGCGCCTCGACCACAAGGCACTCCCGAAAGGCAACACCCATGGACTCAGAGCAGTTCACCCCCGGGCAAACCTCGTTCGACGTGATCATCGCCGGGTGCGGGCCGACCGGCGCGTTCCTCGCCGCCGAACTCCGGCTGCACGATGTGCGGGTACTCGTCCTGGAGAAGGAGACCGAGCCGGCGTCGTACGTCCGCATCGTCGGTCTGCACATGCGCAGTCTCGAACTGATGGCGATGCGCGGGCTGCTGGATCGCCTTCTCGCCCACGGCAGGCGGCGTCCGGCCCGCGGTTTCTTCGCCGCCATCGACAAGCCGGTGCCCCCGGGCCTGGATTCCGCGCACGCCTATCTGCTGGGCATCCCGCAGCCGGTCGTCGTCCGCCTCCTGGAAGAGCACGCGGCCGGGCTGGGGGCGCGGGTCCGGCACGGTGTCGCGGTGACCGGTCTCGAGCAGGACGACCAGGGGGTGACCGTCGAACTGGCCGACGGCCAGCGGTTGCGTTCGCGCTATCTCGTCGGCTGCGACGGCGGGCGCAGTACGGTGCGCAAGCTGCTCGGGGTCGGTTTCCCCGGCGAGCCCTCGCGGACCGGGACGCTGATGGGCGAGATGGAGGTGGGCGTGCCGCAGGAGGAGGTCGCCGCCAAGGTCGCCGAGGTCCGCGCGACCCAACAGCGGTTCTGGCTACGGCCGTTCGGTCCGCGTATCTACAGCGTCGTGGTGCCCGCCGCGGGAGTGGGCGAGCGCGCGACGCCACCCACCATCGAGGAGTTCAGGCACCAGCTGCGTGCCGTCGCCGGGACCGACTTCGGGGTGCACTCCCCCCGCTGGCTGTCCCGCTTCGGGGACGCGACCCGGCTGGCCGAGCACTATCGGGTCGGGCGGGTGCTGCTGGCCGGGGACGCGGCGCACATCCATCCGCCGATCGGCGGTCAGGGCCTCAACCTGGGGCTCCAGGACGCGTTCAACCTCGGCTGGAAGCTGGCCGCGCAGATCCGCGGCGGGGCGCCCAAGACGCTGCTGGACACCTACGAGGCGGAACGTCGTCCGGTCGCCGCGGACGTGCTGGAGAACACCCGCGCCCAGACGGAGCTCCTGTCCACCGAACCGGGGGCGCGGGCCGTGCGCAGGCTGCTGAGCGAGCTGATGGACTTCGACGAGGTGAACCGGTACCTGCTCGAGAAGATCACCGCGACCCGCATCCGCTACGACTTCGGCGACGGCCCCGACCTGCTCGGCCGCCGCCTGCCCGACCTCGACGTCGAGCAGGGCCGCCTCTACGACCTGCTGCGTCACGGCCGCGGCCTCCTGCTGGACCGCACCGCCCACCTGACCGTCGACGGCTGGTCCGACCGGGTCGACCACCTCGCCGACCCCGCCGCGGCCCTGGACGCCCCGTGCGTCCTGCTGCGCCCCGACGGCCACGTGGCCTGGATCGGCGACGATCAGCGGAGCCTCGACGACCGGCTGGCACGGTGGTTCGGGGAACGGACGGGCTGATCCTCCGCGTCGGCTACTCCCCCGGTGCCGCTCTGAGGACGCCCGCTGCGATGGCCGTGGTCAGGGCCGCGTGGTCCTTGGTCGTCTGGGTGGCGTAGGCCAGCGCGAAGTCGGCCACCGCGCGGTCGAAGGTGTCGGCGCCACCCAGGTACGCGGCGATCGCTCCGCGGTCGCCGGAGCGGGCGTGGGCCCGGGCCAGGGTGGTGCCGCAGAGGCCGGCGTACGCCCTGAGGTCGGCCGGGGGCATGCCCACGACGTCCGCCGAGCCCTTCATGTCGCGCAGTTGGCGCCAGTAGTACGCCCGGCCCTGGGGCCCGCTCATCCAGCCCAGGAAGATGTCGCTCGCGGCCTGGAGCAGCCGCTGGCCCACGACCACCCGGCGCCCGTGATGGACGTACGGCCCATGGGGCAGGTGTTCCTCCAGCACGGACGGGCGTGCCTCCTTGATCTGGAGGAACAGCGGGTCGTCGGCGTCCCGTCCGGTCAGCAGGACGATGAAGCAGCGGGTGCCGACGCTGCCGACGCCGACGACCTTGCGGGCCGCGTCCACGAAGCGGTAGCGGTCCAGGAGCAGCCGGCGTTCCTCGGAGAGGGTGGAGCGGTAGTCGCTGAAGATCTTGCGCAGGCTGGCCATGTCGGGGGCGCCCGCGGGTTCGAGGAGCGGCGGGTCGGTGATGATGCGCCGACGGCCGTCGACGGTCTCGGTGAGCTTGCCGAGGGCCTGGAGGCTGGTGCGGCGGCGGGCCCGGGTGAGGCTGGACTCGACGCGCCTGCGCCGGCGGGCGGAGCGGACGAGGGGCAGCAGGCTGTCGGCGTCGACGCTCTCGTACCAGACCTCCAGCTCCGCCATGGGAGCCAGGCGCCGCATGGCCGTGCGGTACGCGGTGACCGCCCCCCGGGCCGCCCGGTGGGCCTGGTCCTCGCTGTGCCCGTTCTCGCGGGCGGCCACGGCGACGCTCGCGGCGAGCCGCTTGACGTCCCACTCGAAGGGGCCCGGGAACGTCTCGTCGAAGTCGTTGAGGTCGAAGAGGAGGGAGCGTTCCGGGGAGGCGTAGAGGCCGAAGTTGAGGAGGTGGGCGTCGCCGCAGAGCTGCACCATGAGGCCGGTGTGCGGCTGGGAGGCCAGGTCGGCGGCCATCACGGCGGCGGAGCCGCGCAGGAAGGCGAACGGGGAGGCGGACATCCTGCCGTACCGGATGGGGAGGAGTTCCGGGAGGCGGTCGCGGCCGTGCCTTTCCAGTACGGCGACGGGGTCCTGGCGGTCGAGGGACGGGAGCCAGGTGGCGTGGGCGGAGCGGGGGACGCGTCTGCGGGCGGCCCGGCCGCGGGTCTGCGGGGTGCCGGGGGTGTTCATGGGGCCTGCCTCTGGGTCACGCCCGCCTCCTGGTCGCCGGTGTGTCCGTCACCTCCTGATCGCAGTGAAGGGCGGGGGTGGGGCGGGCGCATGTGGAGTACGGCGATCGGGTGACGTGTGCATCGGGGGCGCGTTGTCAGTGGCGTCGGTCAAGATGGGGCGTATGGGCTTGGGTGATGCGGTTCGGTATGTCGGGGTGGACGAGCGGCGGGCTCGGCTGGGGTTGCGGCAGCAGTTGGCCGTCGAGGCTCGGGTGGGGACGCCGGAGGAGGTGGGCGGGGCGCTGGTCGCTCTGCACGGGTCCGATCCAGCGACCGTCTACCTCGCGGTGGGGGCTCGGCTCGTGGACGCGTCCGGGACCGTCGCGGAGACCGAGCGGGCGCTGTACGAGGACCGGACGTTGGTGCGGATGCACGGGATGCGGCACACGGTGTTCGCGTTCCCGACCGAGCTGACCGCCGTCGTGCACGCCTCGACCGGGCTCACGGTCGCGGCTCGTGAACGGGCCTCGCTCATCAAGGACATGGCGAAGGCGGGCGCCCCGGACGCGGCCTGGCTGAAGGAGGTCGAGGAGTCGGCGCTGGCCGCGCTCGCCCGGCGCGGGCAGGCGACGGCGGCCGAACTCTCCCAGGACGAGCCGCGGTTGCGGGAGCAGTTCGTGTACTCGGCCGGCAAGAGCTACGAGGGCGTCCACACCGTGTCCTCCCGGCTGCTGCGGGTGCTCGGTGTGGAGGGCAAGGTGGTGCGCGGGCGGCCGCTCGGTTCCTGGATGTCCTCGCAGTTCCGCTGGGCGGTGGCGCCGCCGCATCCCGAACTCGACGTGGCCGAGGCGCAGGCCGAGCTGCTGCGGCGCTGGCTCACCGTGTGCGGGCCCGCCACCGAGGCGGACCTGAAGTGGTGGACGGGCTGGAAGGTGACCGACGTGCGCCGTGCGCTGGCGGCGATCCGCGCGGTCACGGTGACGGTCGACGAGGGTCCGGCCTACGTCGTGGAGGGCGACGACGGTCCGCTCGAGGGGCCGTCGGAGCCGTGGGCCGCGCTGCTTCCCGGGCTCGATCCGACGGCGATGGGATGGCAGCAGCGGGACTGGTATCTGGCCCCTGCCCTGCGTCCGGCCCTGTTCGACCGGAGCGGCAACGTGGGGCCGACGGTGTGGTGGAACGGGCGGGTGGTGGGGGGTTGGGGACAGCGGGCCGACGGGGAGATCGTCTGGCGGCTGCTGGACCCGGAGGACGTGGGTCCGGAGGCGGAGGCGGCCATCGCGGTGGAGGCCGCCCGCCTGCGGGAGTGGGTGGGAGCGACCCGGGTGAGACCCCGGTTCCGGACCCCCCTGGAGAAGGAACTGGCCGAGCCGACGACGTGACGCTCCCGTCCGGGCCAACGCGCCGACCGGGACGGGCGGTTCACCGGGGGCCCGGGTCGGCGTTCTGATCGGGGCGGCCGGCTTACCGAGTGGCCCAGGCGGCTTTCTGATCCGGGGGCCGGCTTGCCGGGACGGCGAGAGCTACCGACTGACGGACGCCGGGAGGCCGACCGGCACGGCCAGAGCCGCCGGCTGGCGGGGGCCCCGGGCGGCTGGCCGGAACAGCCAGGACCGCCGGCTCACCGAGGCGACCGGCTTACCGGGACCGTCGGCGAAACCGGCTGGCTGGGGCAACCGGCCAACCAGGATGCCCGGGTCGACCTTCTGACGAGGGCAACCGGCTTACCGGGGCGACTGGCGTACCAGGGCGCCGGGTGTCTCCGGAACAGAGTTCACCCGGCGCCCCCGGTTCACCGTGCGTAGCGCATCAGCGCGCGCACCATGTGGCACGTGGTGTCCGACGGTGGGTGGACGCCGATCGTCTCCGCGGTGTCGCGGATCGTCTCGTTGCGGGCCTGGTTCGGGACGTAGACGCCGGAGTCGAGCAGGGCGATCGCGAGCCGCATCGCCTTGAGGCGGCGGTTGTGGGTGACGTACCACTCGCGGGGTCGGCCCGGCGGCAACGGGCGCTTCTCCACGGGGGCGTACGGAAGGTCGAGCAGCACCGGATGCTTCGCGGTGGACTGGGTGGGCAACGGCTTCGGCTTCAGTGCGGCAGCGGGCACAGGCATCCTCCTGTCGCGGTAAGGGCGGGAGCCGGGGTCCCGGCGACGCCCTCGAACACTGGTTTTATTCTACCGCCCGGCACTGACAAAAGCCCCTGGCCACAAGGGCTTTCGGGGGTGCTGTGACGCAGGTGGAGAACGGGTTTCCGGGTACCGTGGCGACATGGAGATCTGGATCAACCCGGCCTGTTCGAAGTGCCGCAGCGCCGTCAGTCTGCTCGACGCGGAGGGTGCCGAGTACACCGTCCGCCGCTACCTGGAGGACGTCCCGAGCGAGGACGAGATCCGCGAGGTGCTCGACCGGCTCGGCCTCGAACCGTGGGACATCACCCGCACCCAGGAGGCCGCCGCCAAGGAGCTGGGGCTCAAGGAGTGGGCCAGGGACGAGAGTTCGCGGGACCGGTGGATCACCGCGCTCGCCGAGCACCCCAAGCTCATCCAGCGGCCCATCATCACGGCGGACGACGGCTCGGCGGTGGTCGCCCGCTCCGAGGACGCCGTACGGGACGCCCTGGCCAGGAAATGACCGAGTGTGACGCAGGTTACGTCAGATGACTCCCGCAACCACTGAGTAACCTCGTTCGGTATCTCGTACATAGCGGCGTACGCTCCCCTAGCTCTCAGGAGGCGCGCATGTCGCGCAGGAGAACACTCGGCACGAAGAAGAAGGTCGCGCTGCTGGTGAGCGCGGCGGTGGCGGCGGGCGGTGGGGCCTTCGTGATGGCCAGCACCTCGAACGCCGCGAGTCCGCAGACGGCCGCGGAGTCGACCGTCTGCCAGGGCCTCGCCACCGCGCTCGGCAACAACCAGCGGTTCATCGAGGGGCAACGGACCAATCCCGACGCCCAGTCGGCGGCCCGGATCACCAACCGGGAAGCGGTGATCGCGCAGATCAAGGTGCAGCAGGAGGCGTCCGGTTGCGTGGTCGGGGAGTCGGCTCAGGGCTCCCAGGCCGGCGCGGGACAGCAGCCCCCGCAGGCCGCGTCCCCGTCAGCACCCGCCGCTTCCCAGGCGCCGCCCGCTTCCCAGGCCCCGCCCGCCTCTCAGGCTCCCCCGGCCGGCAACGCCGCCTCCGGACAGCAGGTGTGCAACGGTTCGACCGTCACCCTGTCCGGCGAGGGCGGTGCGCCCGCCGCGTCCAGCAACCAGTTCCCGGCCGGCACGAAGCTGAAGGTCACCAACCTGGACAACAACAAGTCCACGACGGTGGAGGTCACTTCGGTCTCCGGCAGCTGTGCCCTGCTCAACAACGCGGCCTTCGAACAGGTACGGGAGCCCGGCAAGTTCCTCATCCGCCGGGCCGTGATCGAGAAGGTGGGGTGACGCTATTCGCCTAGGAACTCGGTGAGGCGGCGCGCCAGTTCGGGAGGCGCGGACTGCGGCAGCGCGTGGTGGGAGACGCCGGGGACCACGTCGGCTTCCACCCGCGGCAGCAGTCCGGCCGCCCGCGCTGTCACGTCGGACGTGTCATGGGTCCTGCTGTTCGCGGCCACGAGCAGCAGGACCGGCGTTTTCAGGGCGCGGAGCGCCTCCGGGGCGGGGCGCGGGCCAGTCACCGGTCTGATGGCGGGGAAGCCGGCGGCCGCCTCCTGGAGCCGGAGCCAGTCGGGGTCCAGTGCGGCTCCCCCGGTCTCCCACGTCAGGAAGGCGCGGACCCGGGTCGGCGTCGGACGCAGCAGCATCGGCAGGGCGTGCCGGAGATACGCCGCCTTGAACCCGGCGAAGCACTGGGTCGGGTCCAGGAGGAACAGGCGGCGCATCCGGTCCGGGGCCCGCAGGGCGTGGTGCAGGGCGATCCAGCCGCCGTACGAGTGCCCGCCGAAGTCGGCCTCCCCGACGCCCAGTTCGTCGAGGAGCGCGTCCAGCCAGGCGGACAGGTCGGCGACCGTACGGGGGTGACGGTCGGCGGCCGGTGCGCTGCGGCCCGGGGCGCCGATCAGGTCGACGGCGAGGACCCGGTGGGTGCGGGCCAGGTGGGCGGCCTGGGCGTACCAGGAGGCGGAGGTCGCTCCCCCGCCGCCCGGCAGCAGGACGAGCGGGGGCGCGTCGGACGGGCCGCACGCGTTGACGTGGGTCGTGCCGAAGGGGGTGGGCACCCGGAGCGCCTCCCGGTCGGCGGGCCAGCGCGCCATGACCTTGCCGTAGGCCGCGTCGAACGCGTCGGCGTCGAATCCGCGCATCGATCCCTCCCCTATTATCTCGCTCAGCAAGACACTCGACGAGCGAGATAGTAACGGAGGCTGCCCATGGCGCCCCAGGGTCCCGAGCTGGAGATCGTCCATCTGCTGCGCGCGGTGACGGTCGAACTCGGCCTGCACAGCGCCCGGTTCGCCCGGCGCAACGCCCTGCACCCGACCGACGTACGCGCCCTGATCGCCCTCATGGACGCCTCCCGCGCGGACGAGGAGATGTCGGCGGGACGGCTGGGCTCGCTGCTCGGGCTCAACTCGGCGGGCACGACCTCGCTCATCGACCGGCTGGAGCGGGGCGGGCATGTGCGGCGGGTGCGGGGGCGGGAGGACCGGCGCAAGGTGGTCGTCGAGGTGGACGAACGGGCGGTGGAGCTGGGCCATGCCTTCTTCGGACCGCTCATCGGGAGGACCGTGGAACTGCTCCGGGGATACGACGAGCGGGAACGGGCGGCGATCCGGGGGTTCCTGGAGGGCGTACGGGACGCGGCGGCGGCTGAGGAGGACTGACCTCACCCACGACCGACCCCCACCCGGACCTCGACCTACGGACGACCCGCCAGCACCTTCGCCTCCGTCTCCGGGTCCAGCCCCACCACCGGCCGGTCCGGGCGTTGCGGAGCCACCCCGCCGAGTTCGCACAGCCAGGTCCAGGTGTCGGCGACCGTCTCGGTGACCGGGCGGCAGCGCAGGCCCGCCGCGGCGGCTCGGGAGGTGTTCGCGCCGTGGAGCGTGGTGTGCAGGTCGGAGCCCGGCGGGACCCAGATCGGCAGGTCGGTCCACGGCGCGATGCCCGCGCCGAGGACGATGTCCGGGTCGGCCCAGTGCAGTTCGGCGTCCGCGCCGGTCACCGTCACGCACGCCCGGAGGAGTTCGGACAGAGTGGTGTGTCCCTGCGGGCTCACCACGTTGTACGGGCCGCCCCGACCCGCCGCGGCGGCCGCCAGTACCCACTCCGCCAGGTCGCGGACGTCGACGTACTGGAGGGGCAGGTCCTCGGGTCCGGGCGCGAGGACCCGGCCGCCGCGGGCGACCCGCCCCAGCCACCACGGCAGGCGGCCGATGTTCTCGTACGGGCCGAGGATCAGGCCGGCCCGTACGAGCAGGGAGCGGTCGGCGCCGAAGCTGTCCAGGACCGCGAGTTCGCCGCCCCGCTTGTCGCGGGCGTAGTCGGTCCGCCCCGCGTCGGCGAAGGCGCCCTCGACCACGGGAGCCTCCTCGGTGTACCCGGCCGGCTGGGGCCAGGTGTACACCGAGCTGCTCGACACGTATACGTACCGGTCGGCACGGTCCCGCAGCAGCCGTGCCGTGTCCCGGACCGCGCGGGGCGCCCCCGACCAGGTGTCGACGACCAGGTCCCAGGGGCCGCCTTCGGCGAGGGCGGTGAGGCCGTCGGGTGCGGTGCGGTCGCCGTGCAGCGACCGCACCCCGGGTCCGGGTGCGTGTCGTCCGCGGTGGAAGACGGTCACGTCCCAGCCCTGGGCCAGGGCCGCCTCGGCGACGGCCCGGCCGACGAACTCGGTGCCACCGAGCAGGAGAAGTCTCATACCGGTGACTGTGCCCGCCGCGGCCCCGCGGTGGAACTCCGATCTGCTGTCGGCAGAGGGTCAGTCGCCGGTCGGCGGGGTGTACTTGTAGCCGACCCGCCGCACGGTCTGGATCGCGCCCCGGAAGTCCGCGCCCAGCTTGCGGCGCAGCCGGGCGATGTGGACGTCGACGGTACGGCCGTCGCCGACATGGCCGTAGCCCCAGACCGTGGTGACCAGCTGGTCGCGGGTGTGGACCCGGTGCGGGTGCTGGACGAGGTGGGCGAGGAGCTCGAACTCCAGGTAGGTGAGGTCGAGTTCCTTGCCGTTGACCTCGGCGGTGCGCTGCACGGTGTCGATGCGGACGAGCGGGGCGGCGCTGTCGTCGGCGAGCGTGGTCTCGGGCCGGTCCGGGACCGCGACCGGCAGGAACGGCGGCTGCTGGTCCGCCGGGACGAGCACCAGGTAGCCGATCATCGGCGGCTGGCCCGGCAGCGTCGGCAGGGTGTGCTGGGGAGCCGGCAGCCAGGTGGCGCCCGGCGGCAGGAAGTCCGCGACGTCCACGACCTCGTCCCGGTCGACGGCCCGCAGCCGGTGGCGGGCGGTGCCGTTCTGGGGGGAGGTCAGGGTGGCGGTGGAGAGAGAACGAGTGGTCGCCATGAGAGGTCAGCTCTTTCGCGCGAGGAGGTCAACAGGAGACGAACGTCGACTGCGCGCTGGCCGAAGGCCGGGGTGTACGGCTTTAGAGGGCCGGCGCGTTCATCGCGCGGCAACACACCCGGTCGAAGTCATGGTGCTGACGGGAGGGCCAGAAGGGCTCGAGGTCATGGCGACCCGTCGCGGTGTACTTCTGGAAGCTGGCCATGAGCTCATTGAAGCAGACACAGGCCCGCAACAGGAGCCTCCTCTCACTGCTTGGACGCTTCCTTGGCGTGAAAACGACGTGGTCCTCCTCACCCCACCAGACGTTTGCGCCAGGTCAGGGGTCTGACCTCGATCGCCTTGTCCGGATTGCCGTCCCACACTGCGGACAGTCCGGCCGCGCCCAGTGCCGCCACGACCTCGCGCCCGACCGCCGCGGTGGTCTCGGCGGAGCCGTCGAAACCGCCGTAGAGCAGCGTGAGTCCGTGGCCTTCGGCCGCGCTCTCGGTGCACTGGGTGTGGAAGTACACGAAGCCGTGGTCGCCCTCGGCGCGCTCGGCGCCTATCTCCGCGGTGCCGCAGGTGCGGCAGCAGGTGAAGTTCTCGCGGGCGGTGATGCCCTGGGTGTTGAGGGCGTCGAAGGCACGGGTGAGAAGCTCGGGGTCCGTCGTGGTCCGCCACGTCTCCTGCTCGCCCAGCCGCTCCAGCCAGAGCCGGTCCACCAGGTGTCCGGCCTGGGCCCGGGACACGGGCCGCTCGTCGCCGTCGACCAGCCACTCCTCGGCGTCCTCGGTGAGCTGGGCCCGGTCGTCGTAACCGCAGCGCAGCAGAAGTCGTACGCGATCCTCCACCTGCCGGCGGATCTCGTCGGGCAGCTCGGGGACCTCCTCGGCCGGGCCGAGGTCCACCGGTTCCCACTCCAGGTCCGCGTCCCAGCCGTCCTCCTGCCGGGCCCAGCCGGTCAGCAGGTCGGCCACCCGGTCCGGGTCGGTCAGGCGGGTGCCGAAGAACGCGTCCCTGCCGCGGCGGTGTTCCAGCTGGTAGTCGCCGCCCTCCTCGTGCCACACCTGGGCGAACACGTCCGGCACGTCCGGGATGCGCTGGGCGACCAGGAAGCGGTTGCCCGGCCGCCCCAGGCCGGTCACGGCCGCGCGCAGTTCCACGGCCCGCATCCAGGTGTACTTCTGTCCGTTCTCGGTCCAAGCCTTGACGGCCAGACCCCCCTCGATCTCCATGTCCCCCACCATGCCAGCCGCCACTGACAACGCGCCGAGGGGCGCCCACCGGTCGGCGGGCGCCCCTCGGGAAGCAGCGTGCGGGATCAGACCTGGCCGGCCTTCTCCAGCGCCGAGCAGCAGGTGTCCACCAGGAGGCGGGTCACCACGTACGGGTCGACGTTGGCGTTGGGGCGGCGGTCCTCGATGTAGCCCTTGCCGTCCTTCTCCACCTGCCACGGGATGCGGACCGAGGCGCCGCGGTTGGAGACACCGTAGGAGTACTCGTTCCACGGGGCGGTCTCGTGCAGGCCCGTCAGGCGGTCGTCGATGCCGGCGCCGTAGTTCTTGACGTGGTCGAGGGGCTTGGAGCCCTCGCCCAGCGACTCGGCGGCGGTGATGATCGCGTCGTAGCCCTCGCGCATCGCCTTGGTGGAGAAGTTGGTGTGCGCACCGGCGCCGTTCCAGTCGCCCTTGACCGGCTTCGGGTCCAGGGTCGCGGCGATACCGAAGTCCTCGGCGGTGCGGTAGAGCAGCCAGCGGGCCACCCACAGGTGGTCGGAGACCTCCAGCGGGGAGACCGGGCCGACCTGGAACTCCCACTGGCCGGGCATGACCTCGGCGTTGATGCCGGAGATCGCGAGGCCGGCCTTCAGGCAGTTGTCCAGGTGCGCCTCGACGACGTCACGGCCGAAGATCTCGTCCGCGCCGACACCGCAGTAGTAGCCGCCCTGCGGGGCCGGGAAGCCGCCCTTGGGGAACCCGAGCGGGTAGCCGTCCTTGAAGAAGGTGTACTCCTGCTCGATGCCGAAGATCGGCTCCTGCGCGGCGAACTTCTCCGCGACCTCGACCAGCGCGGCGCGCGTGTTGGAGGAGTGCGGGGTGAAGTCGATGTTCAGGACCTCGCACAGGACGAGGATGTCGTCGCCGCCGCGGATCGGGTCGGGGCAGGAGAAGACCGGCTTGAGGACACGGTCCGAGGAGTGCCCCTCGGCCTGGTTCGTGGAGGACCCGTCGAAGCCCCAGATCGGCAGCTCGGCGCCCTTCGCGTCGTCACCAAGGATCTTCGTCTTGGAGCGAAGCTTGGCCGTCGGCTCGGTGCCGTCGATCCAGATGTACTCAGCCTTGAAGCTCACGGGCCACATCCTTCGGGGGTGTGTCTGGGCGCACTTGCGGGTGCTGCGGCGCTGCGGCACTGAAACGCCGCCTCTCGATGCCCGCGAGCCTGTCAACAGGCGATTTCCCGGTCATTGCTCGAATGTGAACCCCGTGTTACCTGGTGGTGGTGTGGCGCGATTCACGGTGTGAGCGCGGCACAACGGGTACGGCGGTGTACCTGGCACCACCCCTGCCCCGGCCGTCCAGCACCCGTGACCCGGGGCCGCGCGCCGACCAGACTGGCGTCATGACCACACAGAAGCGGGGCGGCGGCGACACGACCGTCGGGCAGATCGTGACGGCGGCCCTGCGGGGGCTGGGGCTGGCGCTGGTGGCGCTGCCGGGGGCGATCGTCGCTTTCGTGGTCTCCGTGGTGTCCATCGCTCTCGTCCCGATCGGCGTCGGGATCGTCACCACCCCCTGGGTCCTCACCGGTGTCCGGGCCTTCGCGAACCGGCGGCGGGTCCTCGCGGCCGAGTGGTGCGACGTACGGATCCCGGCCGGGTACCGGCCGCTGCCGAAGGACGCCAATCCCTGGGCCCGCACCTTCGGGATGCTGCGCGACCCGGCGACCTGGCGGGACCTGCGGTGGCTGCTGGTAGACATGACGGCGGGGTTCGCCACAGCGCTGCTTCCGGCCGCGCTGCTGATCTATCCGCTGGAGGGGCTGGCGCTGGCGGCCGGTCTGTGGCGGGTCTTCCCCGACGGTTACTGGTACGCCTTCGTGCCGGTCACCGGTCAGGCCTCCGCGCTCGGCGCCGGCGCCCTGGGCGTGGTCCTCCTGCTGCTGTTCCGTCTGCTCCCGCCGGCCGCGCTGCGCGCCCACTTCCGGCTCACCCGGGCCGTCCTCGCCCCGAGCCAGGCCGAACTGGCCGAGCGGGTGCGAGTGTTGACCGAGACGCGGCGGGACGCGGTGGACACCTCGGCGGCCGAACTGCGGCGCATCGAGCGGGATCTGCACGACGGGGCGCAGGCCCGGCTGGTCGCCATGGGCATGGATCTCGGCACCATCGAGGCGCTCCTCGACAAGGACCCCGCCCAGGCGAAGCGGCTGCTCGCGCAGGCCCGTCAGTCCTCGGTGGACGCGCTCACCGAACTGCGTGACCTGGTGCGCGGGATCCATCCGCCGGTGCTGGCCGAGCGCGGACTGGGCGATGCCGTACGGGCGTTGGCGCTGCGACTGCCGGTGCCGACCGAGGTGGCCGTCGACCTCGGGGGCCGGGCGGACGCGCCGGTGGAGTCGGCCGCCTACTTCGCGGTCAGCGAGGTCCTCACCAACGCGGTCAAGCACTCGGGGGCCGACCGGCTCTGGGTCGACCTGCATCACACCGACGGCATGCTGCGGATCGGCGTCACCGACAACGGCCGCGGCGGCGCGGTGATCTCGGCCGGTTCGGGACTCACCGGAATCGAGCGGCGGCTCGGTACATTCGACGGCGTCCTGGCCGTCAGCTCGCCCGCGGGCGGTCCCACCATGGTCACCATGGAGATCCCCTGCGCGCTGTCCTAGGCGGCCGTCGTGGAGATCCCCGGCGAGCCGGTTCGGCCCGCCGCGACGGAGACCCCTGCCGCCCTGGGAGCCCCCTTGCGCGTTGTCCTGGCCGAAGACCTCTTCCTGCTGCGCGACGGGCTCGTGCGGCTCCTTCAGGCACATGACTTCGAGATCGCCGCGGCCGTCGAGTCCGGACCCGAGCTGGCCCGGGCGCTGGCCGAGCTGGAGCCGGACGTCGCCGTGGTCGACGTACGCCTGCCGCCGACGCACACCGACGAGGGCCTGCAGTGCGCGCTCGACGCCCGGCGGGCCAGACCCGGGCTGCCGGTGCTGGTGCTCTCGCAGCACGTGGAGCAGCTGTACGCGCGCGAGCTGCTGGCCGACGGCAGCGGCGGGGTGGGGTACCTGCTCAAGGACCGGGTGTTCGACGCCGAGCAGTTCGTGGACGCCGTACGGCGGGTGGCGGCGGGCGGGACCGCGATGGACCCGCAGGTGATCCAGCAGCTGCTGACCCGGCGGGCGGCCGACGACCAGCCGCTCGCCCGGCTCACCCCGCGGGAGCGGGAGGTGCTGGAACTCATGGCGCAGGGGCGGACGAACGCGGCGATCGCCGGCCAGCTCGTGGTGACGGAACGGGCGATCGCCAAGCACACCGCCAACATCTTCACCAAACTGGGCCTCGAGGTGTCGGACGATGACAATCGCCGCGTTCTGGCGGTGCTCGCGTTTCTCGACCAGGGCCGGTGAACAGCTCCTCATTTTCTGTAACTCCTGCTGCTCACAGGCTGGTTGGTGCACCAAGGACAGGTAAACCTCTGATTTGTTTGTGGGGCGGCTGAACGCCCCTGGGACGGCGTGCGTATGGGATGGCGCCGCTTCACTCCTGTCGGGCGCCTCGATAGCCCCGAAAAAGGAAGTCAGAGGAGTTCCATGGGACGCAATACACGTAAACGCCGCTCGTCGATGGCCACCAAGGCCATAGCCGCGTCGGCGGCCCTAGCGCTCGGTGGGGGCGGGCTGATCTGGGCGAACTTCTACGCTTCGGCGCACGAGTCCAACAACAACGGCTGGTCCCAGAACCAGACCAAGGCCGCCGCCGCGCAGGTCGCGACCATCTCGTGCCCCGACGTCGGTCAGAAGCTGACGAACGTGCCTCAGAACGCGCGTCAGGGGGTGGCCACGGAGCTGGCCAACCTGGACAAGCAGATCACCGAGGCCTACGCCAGGCTCGCCTCGACGCGCCAGGCCCAGGCGGGTGACCCGGGCTTCGTCCAGAACGCCATCGTCGGTCCCCTGAAGGAGAAGCGGGCGGCCACGATCGACCGGATCCGCATCGACATCCAGCGGGTCGGGGGACAGTTCAACACCTCGCTCAGCCAGCTGGCGGCCTGCACCACGCAGAACGCGCAGACCAACGCCGGCCAGGCCGGTGGCCAGCAGCAGAACGGCGGTCAGCAGCAGGGCGGTCAGCAGCAGAACGGCGGCCAGCAGCAGAACGGTGGTCAGCAGCAGAACGGTGGTCAGCAGCAGGGCGGCCAGCAGCAGAACGGCGGCCAGCAGCAGGGCAACGGCGGACAGGGCGGCAACGGCCCGGTCGCGGCCGACTTCGTGGACATCACCAAGGTCCAGGGCAACGCCCAGCTCGGTGTCGGCCAGAACGGCCTGAAGGCCAACGGCAACTCCGGCTCGCGGGGCACCTTCACCACCAAGTGCGGCACCAACGGCAACGACAACCACAACACGGACAACGTGATCGTGGCCCCCGGTGTCGCCAACGGCGCCCACCACCTGCACGACTACGTCGGCAACCAGAACAACGACGCGTTCGCGAGCGACCAGGAGCTGGCGGGTGCCTCCACCAGCTGCCAGAACCAGGGCGACAAGTCCTCGTACTTCTGGCCGGTGCTGCGTCTGCAGAACGGTCAGCAGGACTTCGACCAGAACAACGACGGCGGCGGCAAGGAGGGCAACGTCGGCAAGATCCTCCAGCCGGCCCAGGCCCAGCTGAAGTTCGTCGGCAACAAGAAGGGCAACGTCGTCGCGATGCCGACGGCCCTGCGCATCATCACCGGTGACGCGAAGGCCTTCGTCAACGGCAACGCCAACGCCAACGTGAACTGGTCCTGCACCGGCTTCGAGAACAAGGTCCAGCTGCACGACAAGTACCCGATCTGCCCGCAGGGCAGCCAGGTGGTGCGCACGACCAACTTCCAGAGCTGCTGGGACGGTCAGAACATCGACAGCGCCAACCACCGCACCCACGTGTCCTTCGTCCAGGCGGACGGCACCTGCGCCAACGGCTTCAAGGCGATCCCCCAGCTCCAGGTCCGGCTCGTCTACAACGTCCCGGCCCCGAAGCTGCAGAACGGCACGGTCGTCAACCCCTACGCGGTCGACACCTTCCCGGAGAACCTGCACAAGCCGATCACCGACCACAACGACTTCATCAACTTCTTCTCCACGAACCTGATGAACAAGATGGTCAACTGCATCAACACCGGCAAGAAGTGCCAGTGACCCGGTGACTGACTGAGAAAGCCGGCGGTGAGAATCCCTCACCGCCGGCTTTCGTGTGTCCGCGTCCCCCTCAGTGCGCCGAGTGCGTGGCACCCATCTTCGAGTGGTCCACGCCCTCCTCGATGTCCCCGCCGAGCGTCTTGCGCAGCCCCGTCACCGTCTGGGTCGTGTCACCGACGGCGACCCACTTGCGGCCGACCAGGAAGTGACCGCCGTAGTCCTTGGCACCGTTGATCCACTCACGCTGGCCGCGGTCGGTGGCGAAGGTGGCGAGGATGAACTTGCCGTCGGCGTCCTTGGACTTCTTGCACACGGCCTGGCGCAGCTCGTCGGCGTCGATCTGGATGTCGGGCGTGCACTTCACCTCGGCGGCCAGGTGCTCCAGGCTGCCGGTGGCCGCCGGCGGCACCGCGGCTGCGGCCTTCGCGTCACCGCCGGATCCGCAGCCCGCCAGCGCCAGCGCCGCGGCCGCGCCGGTCAGCGCGAGCATCGGTCGGGTCAACCTCATGTGTTCCTCCGGTCACGGGGTCACGTCGGACGGGCCCCGGCGGGGGTCCGTCTCCTCCCATACGGCTGCGGGGCGCGGGACGCTCAAATCCTGATGTCACCGCTGCTACGGATGTGCGAAAGTGTGCCGGTGAACGAGGACTGGGAAAAGCGGGTCGTGGCCGCCTGGGCGACCTTCGACGAGTATCCCGAGGAGCGGGCGGCCGAGTTCCGGGCCGTGATCGACACGCTCGTGGCCGAGCTGCCGGCCGACAGCCCGGACGGCCCTTTCGAGCGGGCCTGCGCCTGGGACTCCACGGGGCACTCGGACAAGGCGGCCCCGCTGTACCGGGAGGCGCTCGCGAAGGGGCTGCGCGGATACAAGGGGCGGCGCGCCAAGATCCAGCTGTCGAGCTCCCTGCGCAACATCGGACAGGCGGAGGAGGGCGTCAAGCTGCTCACTCCCGAACTGGACGCCCCCTCCGACGAGTTGGACGACGCCGTACGGGCCTGTCTCGCCCTGTGCCTGTCCAGCCTCGGCCGGGACCGCGAGGGCCTGTCCCTGGTCCTGGGCGCGCTGGCCCCCCATCTGCCGCGCTACCAGCGGTCGATGGCCAACTACGCGCGCGCCCTGGTCGACCCGGAAGGCTGATTCACTCGGTCGGCGGTGACCAACCCACGATTCGCTCGTTCTGCTGAACGTGCAGTCACAGGATGTCGCCCCGCGCCCCGCACCCGCATCAGGCTCCGCCGCCGACCCCGTCGTGGACGTCGAGCAGGCCGAGGCCGCGCTCGTCGAGCACTACCCCCGGCTGGTCCGGCTCGCCTATCTGGTGCTGCCGCCGGGCCTGGGCCGCAGCAGGCGGGTCCTGACCGCGCACGCCCTCACCCAGCGCGCGCTGCCCCGGGGCCGGGCAGCGACCCCCGTCATCCCGGCCCAGTCGGCCGGCCGCGAGGGCGACCCCGGCTACGCCTTCGTCCGCCTCCAGGTGGTACGTACGGCGCTGGAAGCGAGCCAGCCGCTCAGGCGCAGGGCGTGGCCCAAACGCTCCCAACTCCCGCCGCTGCTCCCCCAGGTGTGGGGCCTCAGGCTCTTCCCACGCTCCGGGGGCGCCGACGAACTCGCCCTGGACCAGCGCCTGTCGGCGCTCACCGGTCCGGCCCGCGCCGCCTATGTCCTGCGCGGCCTGGAGAAGCTCCCCGACGGCGACGTACGCGAGGTGCTCACGGCCGCGGGCGTGGCCGACGTGGACGCGGCGCTGGAGGAGGCCGACTCCGAGGACCCCCGCTACGCCCTCCTCGACTCCCCCGAGTTCGACCCCTGTTCGCTCCAGGCCCGCCCCACCGACCTGATGCGGCGCCGGCAGCACATGAAGGCCGCGCTCGCCGCCGCCGCGGCGGTCGCCGTGTGCGGGGCGCTGCTCGGCATGCCCGGCGACGGCTGGGGCCCCGACGGCGCCGCCGCACCCGCGTACGCGCAGAACCCCGCCGCCCAGGCCGCCCTGGACCCGGCGCTGCTCACCAAGGTCCCGGCCGCCGCGTGGGAGTCCTCGGCCCGCACCGACTTCTCGGTGTGGCCCGCGCGCGGCGACCTCACCGGCGACAGCGCCCTGCTGCGCCGCGCCCTCGCCGTCTGGGCCCGCCCCGGCGAGACCGTCCAGGTCTCCGCGACCCCCGGCACCCCGTCGGGCGGCCCCTCCGGACCGCCGCAGCTCCTGTACGCCGGGACCGTCGACAACGCGCGCGTGGTCATCCTCTACGACGGTCTGCGCATCGTCCGCTACGCCGAGCCGCGCGACAGCACCAAGGGGGCCGCCCTCGACTTCGCCCGGGTCGACGGCGCCGACCGGGCCGGGGCGAGCGCGGTCGTGCTGGGCCGCGCCGACGGCAACATCCGCTATCTGACGGCCCCTTGGGTGACGAAGGCGGCCGAGCGGGACCTGCTGAAGCCGGGTTCCGGTGCCATGGAGCTGACGCTGTCCGGCGGCGCCACCGCCCCGATGGCCGGCCCCTTCCAGAGCGGCGCCTGCACCTCCTGGAACGTGCTCGAGCTGACGGACGCCTCCGGCACCCGACTGCTGACCGACCTCGGCGAACTGGTCCCGGCCCGCCTCACCACCGGCCGCCCCGGGTCCGTGAAGGACGCGTCCGGGGTGCGGGGGCTGCGCGCCTGGGCGCCGTACGCCTGCTCGCTGGGCGCGATGCGGTCCTCCGGCGTGCGGAGCGTGAACGCCTGGGGCTACGCGACGCAGCCGCTGCCGGGTGCGAGCGGCACGGCGGACTGGGTGTGCACCCGGGCGGAGACCTGGCAGGGCGGCGGGGAGCGGGTGCTGGCGCAGTTCCACACGCCGGGCTCGACGTACGGGGCGGTGGCGGCGAAGGCGGAGAACGTCCCGGCGTGCGGGGCGAAGGATCCGCAGGTGCTGGCCGGCGTGCTGTGGAAGTCGGGGACGGGGTCCTGGTACCTGCTGGCGGCGGGCAGCCGGGGCACGGCGTCGATCAGTGCGACGGGCGGGGTGAAGGGGTCCGCTCAGGGCAACCTGCTGGCCGTGCGGGCGGAGCAGGGGGCGCAGGCCGGACTGAAGGGGACGCTGACGGACGGCCGGGAGGTCGGCGGGCTCCGCTAGCCATCGCGAACTCCGGTTCAGCCGACGGCTGTTGACGGTCGCGGCGAACCCCTCCGTCGCGGGCGTGAAGTGAGCGACTCGTGCCGGACGTGTGAACACCACTGGCCGGACCGGTCCGTTCCGGGCCGGATCCGATCGGTAAGGTGTTCGTATGAGTACCGGGGTGCGTCGAAGAATGGGAGTCGAGGAACGGCGTCAGCAGTTGATCGGCGTCGCCCTCGAACTGTTCGCCCGTCGCTCGCCCGACGAGGTCTCCATCGACGAGATCGCGTCGGCGGCCGGCATCTCGCGGCCGCTGGTCTACCACTACTTCCCCGGCAAACTCAGCCTGTACGAAGCCGCGTTGAAGCGGGCGGCGGAGGATCTGGCGAGCCGCTTCGAGGAGCCGCACGTGGGCTCGCTGGGCGGCCGGCTGCTGCGGGTGATGCGCCGCTTCTTCGACTTCGTGGACGAACACGGGCCGGGTTTCTCGGCGTTGATGCGCGGCGGCCCGGCGGTGGGCTCGTCCGCGACGAACGCGCTCATCGACTCCGTACGGCAGGTCGCCTACGAGCAGATCCTGTCGCACCTGCGGGTGACGGACCCGCCCGCGCGCCTCGAACTGCTCATCCGCTCCTGGATCTCGCTCGTCGAGTCGACGGCCCTGATCTGGCTGGACGGCCGGCGCATCCCGCGCGCCGAGCTGGAGATCCAGCTCGTCCACGACTTCGCCGCGCTGGCGGCGGTGGGCGCGGCCTACGACGAGGAGATGACCGTACTGCTGCGGCACATGCTCAAGGACGAGCCGCACGACGGCCCCTTCACCGACCTCGCCGCGCGGCTGATCTCCCTGGCCTCCTAGAGCACGGCCTTGGTGTAGGAGGCGTCCAGGTCGCGTACCTCGGCGGAGAGGTGCACGGTGAGGCCGTCCGTGGGGCCGACGTGCTTGCGCAGCAGGTCCACGACGGCCTCGGTGAGCTTCGCCTTGGTCTCCTCTGACCGTCCGGCGAGCAGCGCGACCGAGACGTTCACGATCGCGTGGTTCTCCTTCTCGCCACCGACCGCCTCGTCCTCGGTGCGCAGCACCCGGGTCTTGCACGCCTCGAGCTTCGCGGCCGCCGTCTCGACGACGACCGGGTGCAGCGCCAGGGCGAACTCCTCCCAGTCGACGTGGTCGAGACGCGGGGAGCGTTCGATGGTGATCTGCGGCATGGGCACTCCTGTTCCAGGGCGACTGAACGTCACCCTAGCCGCAGCGCCAGCATGGCGATGTCGTCCTCCCGGTCGTGACCGAAGGTGTCCAGCAGGGTGTCGCACAGGGCGTCCAGGCCGGGCAGGGCCCCGGAGGCGGCCGCGCGCAGGTGTTCCATGGAGGCCGTGAGATCGGTGCCCCGGGTCTCGATGAGGCCGTCGGTGACCATGAGGAGCCGGTCGGTGGGTTCGAGGAAGAGCTCGGTGGCCGGCGGATGGGGCAGGCCGACGCCGAGCAGCGGGCCGGCCGACTTGGCGTAGTCGGCGGTGCCGGTGTCGCGGACGATCAGGGGCGGGATGTGCCCGGCGTTGGCGATCCGGGTGCGTCCGGTACCGGGGTCGACCAGGGCCAGGCAGACGGTGGCCGTGGTGTCGGGGTGGTAGCGCTGGAGCGTCCGGTCCAGGCGCTCGGCGAGGACGGCCGGGTCGCTCTCGTCGACGGCGTAGGCCCGCAGCGCGTGCCGCAGCTCGACCATGACGGTCGCCGCGTCCAGCGAGTGTCCGACGACGTCGCCGACCGCGGTGAGCACGCCCTCGTCCACCCGCAGCGCGGCGTAGAAGTCGCCGCCGATCTCGGTCTGCCGGGAGGCGGGCACGTAGCGGACCACGATGTCGAGGCCCGGCAGGTCGGGCAGCCGGTGCGGCTGGGGCAGGAAGCTGTGCTGGAGGGTGAGGGCGACATGCCGCTCGACCTTGTACATGAGCAGCGGTTCGGCGGCGAGCGCGGTGGCCTGCGCGAGCTGGGCCAGCAGGGTCTCGCCCTCCAGGCCCACCCTGCGCATACCGCGCGCGGGCGCGGCCAGGCACACCGGTGCCCGGCCGTCCTGGGTGACGACGAGCGCCAGCCGGGCGTCCTGCTCGACGCCGGGCCGGAAGAACCCGGCCGGCCACAGCGGCGCGGGCACGGTGGTCAGCTGCACTCCGCCCTGCCCCCGGGTGAGCCGGCGCAGCAGCCCGGCGACGGCCCGGTCGGCGTCCCCGTCGGGCAGGGAGACGGGGATGCGGTCGCTGGACAGGCCGCGGTAGAGCTGGTCGTCCTGGTCGAGGACGAAGACGGCGGCGGGGGTGCCGGTGAGCCGGGAGACGCCCTCGGCGGCCGCGTCGGAGAGTTCCTGGAGGGTGCGGGCCGACTGGATGGTGACGATGGTCTCGGACAGCAGGGTGAGCCGTCGTACCAGCGCCCGGTCGCCCGCCCGCAGTTGCGCGTTGCGGACGGCGGCCCGGACCACCGCCTCGATCTCCAGGGGTTCGGCGGGCACTTTCAGATAGGCCTCGACGCCCATGTCCATGCCGGCGCAGTGCACGGCGGGCGGCACGGCGGAGGCGGAGAAGTGCACGACGGGCATTCCGGCGGTGTGCGGGCGTTCCTTGAACAGCCGGCACAGGTCGAAGCCGCTCATGTCGGGCAGCCCGACGTCCACGAGGGCGACGTCCGGGAGGGTTCCCTTGCGCAGCCGGGTGTCGAGTTCGGCGAGGGCCTCGCCGCCGGTGGCGACCGGGACCACGCGGTGTCCCGCGCGGCTCAGCACGGTGCCCATGGCGTACCGGCTGGCCTCCACGTCGTCCACGACCATCACGGTCGTGCCGGTGAGCTTGCCTTTGGCGTCCATCTGTCACCCCCTCGGGCAACACCGGTGGAGCGGACCGGGGTTCGGGGTCCGCTCCACCAAGGTAATGCCTTCAGCTAGGGATGGCGGAGGAAAACGGCCACGGTCCGCTCCGGAACGGCGAAGGTACCCGATTCCGTGTCGAAAGAGGCCTTCTTGACGGTAGAGTCCGCCCCTGCTACCTGCACCGGGTGCAACCGGTACGTGCTTCCGGCCAGGGCCCGGACCCGCTGGTCCTGCTCCTTCGGGGTCGCGTTGAAGACGACCACGAGGTCGCCGAGTTCCATGGTGATGACGCCGGGCGTCTCGTCCTTCCCGGAGAGCGGGAAGGACAGCGTCGACTGCACCTGGTCCGCGGTGGCGAGCGAGAACGCCTTCTCCGTCGTACGGATCCTCAGCAGGTCCTGGTAGGCGGCCGAGGCCCCTTCGATCTGGGCGCAGCCGACCTTCACGGAGCCCAGCAGGGGCTTGGCGTACGGCCACTTGGACGCGTTGTCGGCCGCCATGGGCAGTCCGCGTCCGAAGCCGTTGCCGTCCTGGCAGTTCCAGTGGATCGCGTTGAACCAGTCGCCGCTGTCGTAGGAGTTGCGGTCCAGGGACTTGGAGCGCAGCAGGTCGGTGCCCGCCTGGGAGAGCGCCGGGCCCTGCGAGAGGGCGGCGGTGGCCATCGCGAGGACCTGTATCCGGGCGCGGTCTTCCGAACTGGTCGACGCGGGCAGCTTGTACGTCAGCGCGTCGAACAGCGACTCGTTGTCGTGCGCGTCGGCGTAGGCGAGGGCGTCACCGGGCGCGTCCGCGTATCCGGCGGGCTGTCCGTTGTAGTCGACCTGGGCGCCGGTGACCTCCTTGCCGTCGGTGTCGGTGAAGCGGTACTTCGCGAGGTTGCCGGACAGGCCGACCTTGATCAGGTCCTGGTAGTGCAGGAGGCGGGCCTTCTGCTCCTCCGGAGTGCCGTTGCCCTTCGAGGAGTTGGGGTCGGTGTAGAGCCCGGACGCGAAGCCCTGGACGCCGGGGTCCTCGTCGAAGGGGCCGCCGCCGCGGACCGCGTCACGGGCGCGGTCGGAGAAGGTCGCGACGCCGGTGCCGGCCATGTTCTTCTGGGTGGCCTGCACGAAGCGGGCGTCGTCGGCGACCTCGCCGAAGTTCCAGCCCTCGCCGTAGAGGATGATCTTCCTGCCGTCGACGCCGTCCTTCTTGAGGGTCAGGGCGTCGAGGGCCTTGCGGACGGCCAGGATGTTGGCCTTGGGGTGGTGGCCCATGAGGTCGAAGCGGAAGCCGTCGACCTTGTACTCCTTGGCCCAGGTGACGATGGAGTCGACGACGAGCTTGCCCATCATGGCGTTCTCGGTCGCGGTGTTCGCGCAGCAGGTGCTGTTGGCGACCGAGCCGTCGGCGAGGAGCCGCTGGTAGTAGCCGGGCACGATCCGGTCGAGCACGCTCGTGGCGGCCTGGCCGCTCGCCGCGGTGTGGTTGTAGACGACGTCCATGACGACCCTGAGGCCGTCCTCGTTCAGGGACTTGACCATCTTCCGGAACTCGACCGTGCGGCCGGTGCCGTCCGGGTCGGTGGCGTAGGAGCCCTCGGGGACCGTGTAGTGGTACGGGTCGTAGCCCCAGTTGTAGGCGTCCTTGGCGGCGGTCTTCGCGACGCACGCCTGCTGCTGGTCGGAGTCGGCCGGGTAGGAGGCGAGGTCGCAGTCCGGGGTCGCCTGGTCCTGGCGGCGTTCGGGAACGGTGGCGAGGTCGAAGGCGGGCAGGAGGTGGACGTAGCTCGTGCCCGACTTCGCGAGCTCCTTCAGGTGCTGGGAGCCGTCGCTGTTCTTGTCGGTGAAGGCGAGGTAGGTGCCCTGGTCCTTCGCGGGCACGGTCTTGTCCGCCACCGAGAAGTCCCGGACGTGCAGCTCCTGGATCTCGGCGTCCCTCAGGGGCACGGCCTTCGGCTTGGTGTACGTCGACCAGCCGCTCGGGGCGAGGGACTTGTCGGCCAGGTCCACGACGAGACTGCGCGCCGAGTCGGTGGTGAGGGCGACCGAGTAGGGGTCGGTGACCTTGTTGGTGACCAGCTCGCGGACGCTGGGGGCCCAGACCTTCACGACGTACCGGTAGGGCTTGCCCTTCCAGGAGGCCGGGCCGGTGACGGACCAGACGCCGGTGGTGGCGTCGCGCTTCATCCTGACGGTGGACCCGGCGAGCTCCAGCGACACGTTCTGCGCGGTCGGCGCCCAGACCGCGAGGGTCGGGCGTCCCTTGCTGAACGTCGGTCCGAGAGCGGCCTTCGTCGCCGTCGGGTACAGGTCGTCGAGCACGCCCGCGATCTGTACCCCGGTGGCCGCCGACACGGCGCCGTTCGCGGCACGCTGGGAGGCGACGAGCTGACCGGTGAGGGCCTGCTTCACCCGGTCGCGGTCACGTGGGTCGACGGACCAGGCCGTGTAGTCCTTCAGGTGGGGGTACTTCTCCTTCTGGGCGTCGGTGAGGGCGGTTCTGGTGAGCCGCAGCCAGCGCTCGTCGTCGCTGGTCAGCGTCCCGTCCTTGACGGCGATCGAGCCGTCGTGCGAGTACACCAGCTGGGTGGAGGCGGCGGTGTCGTCGCCGTTCCAGGCGACCGTGTTCCGGTCGATCCAGACCGCCTTGGAGGTGGTCAGGTCGAGCGCGGCGGCGGACCCGGCGGGCTGCGGGAGCAGGTACTGCTCCTGGCCGCTCAAGAGCCACACCTCGTGGCCGTTCGCCGTGAGGTCCAGGGACTGGTCGGTGGGCAGGTCCTTCTCGTCACCCTTGTGGATGATGTAACTGAGGCTCGTGGCACCGTCGTTGAGAGGCACCTCGAAAACCGCGCCGTAGGCGTCGGTCCGCACCGGCTCCAGTGGCTTCGACCACTCGGTGGGGTTCGCGGCGCCCGTCCAGACGTGCAGCCCCCAGCCGTCGTAGTTCCCGTCGGCGCGGTGGTAGTGGATGACCGCCTTGGTCCTGTCCTGTGCCGGGTAGTCCGGGCGCTCGGTCTGTACGGCGTCCTTGCCCTGCTCGATCCACACCTCACCGGTCTTGGTGACGTCGATCGTGCGGTCGGTGGAGACGTCCTTGTTGCCGTCCTTGTCGATGACGAGGAAGCCGACGTTGGAGGCGCCGGGCTTCAGCTTGACGTAGGCGAAGGCGCCGTAGGCGTCCCGGCCGACGAAGGAGTGGCTGGCGGGCCAGGTGGTGGACTCGCCGTCGGCGAGGTCGCCCCAGGCGTACAGGCCCCAGTCGGCGTAGTCGCCGTCGGTGCGCTTGTAGTGGACGACCGCGTAGTCGCGGGAGGAGGCGGTCGGGGGCTCCTCGGTGGGCGGGGTGCCGGTGGCCGACTCGGCCGTCGCCGACGCGGTGCGGCCGGCCGTGTCGATGACAACCGCCTTGTAGCGCAGGGTGGTTCCGGCCGGGACCGAGGCGCCGATGGTCTGCGTGACCTTGTAGGGGGCGTGGTCGGCCGAGCCGAGGACCTGCCACGTGCCGTTGCCGGTCTGGGCGGCGAAGACGACCCGGTTGAGCTGTCCGCCGGTCACGTCGGCGGTGAGCTCGACGGTGCCGGTGGCGCCGGTGGCCGGGGCCTTGAGGGTGATCGTGGGCTTGGTGGCGGGCTTGGCGGGCCTGCCGGCCGCCTTGAGGACGATCGCCGAGCCGGCGGGGACGGTGACGGTGATCTTCTTGTCGGCGTCGGAGCCGACGGTCGACGTACCGCCGTAGACGCCCTTGAAGGCCGTGCTCGCCGAACCGGTCGCGAAGGAGGCCGACTTGGCCTCGGCCGCGTTGTTGAAGGCGACGACGTACTCCTGGCCGGTCTTCGCGTCGGTGCGGGAGAAGGCGTAGATCCCGGCCCCGTCCGCCGCGTACCGCTGCTCCTGGACGCCGTCCGTCAGCGCGGGATTGGCCTTGCGGAGCTTGGCCAGCTCGGCGATCTGCCGGTACAGCGGTGCGCTGGTGTCGTAGGCGTCGCTCGCGTGGGTGCGGTCGGTGCCGATCTCGTCGTCGTCGAGGTAGTCGGCCGTCTTCGACGCGAACATCGTCTGGCGGGCGTCCTTGTCGCCGCCCGCGCCGGTGAAGCCCTGCTCGTCGCCGTAGTAGACGACGGGGTTGCCGCGGCTGAGGAACATCAGCTCGTTGGCGAGCCTGTCCTTGGCGAGGAGTTCGGCGTCGGTGGCCTTCGGGTTGTCCTGGTTCAGGAAGTACCCGATGCGGCCCATGTCGTGGTTGCCGAGGAAGGTGACCTGTTCGTAGGCGTTGGCCTTGCCGGTCGTGTACTTGTAGTCGTCGCCGAAGACACCGGCGAGCTTCTGCGCGCTGCCGCCCTGGGAGGCGTACTGGCGTGCCGCCTCCTGGAACGGGAAGTCCAGGGTGGCGTCGAGGCGGCCCTGGGTGACGTACGGCGAGGTGATCGAGGTGTCGGCGGAGTAGACCTCGCCGAACATGAAGAAGTTCCTACGGCCCTCCTTGGCCGCGTAGGCGTCGAGGGCCGTGGCCCACTGGGTCCAGAACTCCATGTTGACGTGCTTCACGGTGTCGATCCGGAAGCCGTCGATGTCGAAGTCGCGCACCCACCTCTCGTAGATCTTCTCCATGCCCTTGACGACCTCGGGGCGCTCGGTCCACAGGTCGTCGAGGCCGGAGAAGTCGCCGTAGGTCGTGGACTCGCCGGCGTAGGTCGAGTCGCCGCGGTTGTGGTACATCGTGGGGTCGTTGAGCCAGGCCGGGACCTTGGCGTCGGTGTCGGTGACCGTGGGGGTGCGCGGGAAGGAGTCGGTGTCGACGGGCGGGAACGCCCTGGAGCCGTCGGCGTAGTCCGCGTCGTCGAAGGGTTCCCCGTCCTTGGTCAGGTACGGGAACGCGCCCTTGGAGAGGTAGCCGTAGGACTTCTCCTCGTAGTCGACGACGTCGGCCGTGTGGTTGGTGATGACGTCGAAGAAGACCTTCATGCCCTTGGCGTGGGCCTTGGAGATGAGGGTCTCGAGGTCCTTGTTGGTGCCGAAGTGCGGGTCGACCTGCGTGAAGTCGGTGATCCAGTAGCCGTGGTAGCCGGCCGAGGCGTCGGCCCCCGTGCCCTGGACGGGCTTGTTCTTGAAGATCGGGGCCATCCAGATGGCGGTGGTGCCGAGGCCCTTGATGTAGTTGAGCTTCTTCGTGAGGCCCTTGAGGTCGCCGCCCTGGTAGAAGCCCTTGTCGGTGGGGTCGTAGCCGGTGGAGAGGCGGGAACCGGTCAGGCCGCCCTTGTCGTTGGCGGTGTCGCCGTTGGCGAAACGGTCCGGCAGGACGAAGTAGAACTGCTCACGGGTGTCGTCGTGCCGGGCCGGCTGTGCGGCGAGCTTCGCGTCGGAGGGCGGGGGCGGCGGGGTGTCCGCCTGGGCGGACAGCGGCTGGACGAGCGCTGCGGCCAGCGCGGTCACGGTGACCGCGGCGACCCGTCCGGCGTGCGTGCGGAGGCGCCTCGACGGCACCGGCCATCTCGGTATCACTGACGTGGACTCCTTGCGATGTACGGCTCTTCGGGTCCGACCCCGCGCGACCGTATCGCCGCCGCAAGGCTTACAGCAAGAGTCGTGAAACGACCGGAAAGAAATTTCACGAGCCGCGTGCCGCTCATAATCGATGGCCTTCGGATCGGCGCACGACTACCTGCGAGTTGACCATCTGCGTGCGGGATGTCCGGCTGGTCGGCGAGTGCGGCTGCGGGGACGACTTCTGCCAGAGCATCCGGACCGCGGAGCATCCGCAGGGACAGCCGTACGGTCCGGGACATCGCTGTGTGCCGCTGCTGCCTTCGTCGGGCGATCTGGTCCTCGACGTCGCGCACGGGCGGATCGTGTACATCGAGATCCTCGGACGACCGCCCCTGCGCCGGCGCGGAGAGCCGGGACAGGGACGGTCCGGGGCGGGTCAGCAGCTGGACTTGCCCGCGTAGATCGCCAGCGCCGTGTTGGCGCCGAGGGTGGCCGTGAACTGGCCGCTGGAGTTCACCGTCACGCTCGTGTTGTTCTGGACGTTGCAGTACGTCCCGGCGGGCAGCGAGGTCTGGTAGGTGCGGCTCAGGCTGCTCGACTCGTGGTTGATGGCGACGTAGCCCTTGGCGCCCCGCCCGAAGGCGATCGCGTCGCCGCCGTTGTCCCACCAGTTGGTGACCGACTCTCCGCGCACGGCGTTGCGGAAGGCGACCATGCGCAGGATCTCCGGCCAGGCGTGCTGGCACTTCCAGCCGTTCTGCCAACAGGCGGTCACCGAGCCGTTGTCGGGCGGCCCGGCGTCCGAGTCGGACCACTCGTAGCCGGAGTTGATGTCCGGGGCGCCGTACGGATAGGCCAGCATGAAGACGTTGGCCAGCGTGTAGTTCGCGCCGTCCTTGTAGTTCAGCGTGCTGCCGTTGCGCTCGGTGTCGTGGTTGTCGACGAAGACGCCCGCGACCGAGCTGCTCATGTAGCCCCAGCCCTCGCCGTAGTTCTTCAGGTAGGCGAGGTTCTCGTTGTTGAAGACCCGCTTGAGGTCGTAGGCGTAACGGAACTCCTGCACATCGCCGTTGCCCGTGTACTCGGTGGGCTGGACGGCCTCCCCGCTGCCGTAGATGACCTCCTGCTTCCAGTACACCGACGGGTTGCTGAGGCGGGACTTGATGTTGGCGAGGTCGGCGCTGTCGATGTGCTTGGCCGCGTCGATGCGGAAGCCGTCGACGCCGAGCGAGAGCAGGTCGTTCATGTACCCGGCGATCGCGCCGCGGACGTACGACTCACCGGTGTCGAGGTCGGCCAGGCCGACCAGCTCGCAGTGCTGGACGTTCCAGCGGTCCTGGTAGTTGGTGACCTGGGAGGTGCAGTCGTCGAAGTCGTAGGAGGAGTACAGGCCGGGGTAGGTGTACTTCGTGTACGACGACCCGCCCGTGCCGGTGCCGCTGCCCGCGGCCATGTGGTTGATCACGGTGTCGACGACGACCTTCACCCCGGCCGCGTGGCAGGTGTTCACCATGTTCTGGAAGGCCGTGCGGTCGCCGAGACGCCCGGCGATCTTGTAGCTGACCGGCTGGTACGAGGTCCACCACTGCGAGCCCTGGATGTGCTCGGCGGGCGGGGAGACCTGGACGTAGCCGTATCCGGCGGGGCCGAGGGTGGTGGTGCACTCCTTGGCGACCGAGGCGAAGTTCCACTCGAAGAGGACGGCGGTGACGTCCTTGCCGCCCGGCGGGGAGGCCTGGGCGGCGGTGGGGGTGAGGACGGCGACCGAGGCGGCGAACACGGTGGCCGCGGCGGTGGCGGTGGCTCTTGCGGACCATCTCGATATCACGTGGGGGTTCTCCTTGCCGGACGGCCAGGCGTCGTTGCCTGGCGCCGGCGAGAACGTACCGCTGTTGAAATGTTTACAGCAAGAGTCGAGAAAGTAACGGCAAGAACTTTCACACCTGTTCGGCGGGCCTGCTCGGCAGGTCGCCGCGACGGCCCTCGCAGGAGTAGACGATCTCCACCGCCCCGCCGGGCAGGGCGCGTTGGCTCAGGAAGGTCAGTCCGGTCTCGGGGCTGAGCGCCGGGGTCAGCTGGGTGCCGCCGCCGAACAGCAGGGGCAGCACGACCAGTTCGAGGCGGTCCAGGGCGCCGAGCGCGTGGAAGGTCGCGATGGTCCGCGGGCCGCCGATGAGGTGGACGTCCCCACCCCGGTTGGCCGCGCGGACCTTCTCGAGGAGGCGGACCGGGTCGCTGTCGGTGGTGACGTGGTCGGGGGTGCCCTCGGGCCGGTGCGAGCCGAGGACGAACACGTCCAGGTCCGGCCAGGGCCAGCGGCTGTTGGTCAGGGCCGGCTCGAAGGTCGTACGGCCCATGAGCGCGGCCTCGCAGTCCGCCAGGAACTCGCGGATGCCGTGGCTCTGGCCGGGGACGAACGCGGGGTCGGCGGTGAGCGCGGGCCAGCCGCTCGGCGTGGTCACATAGCCGTCGGCACTCGTGCTCAGGCGGGCGCGGATCTTCATGGTCTCTCCTCGGGCAGTCGGACACGGGGCGCTGTTCGCCCCTTCACCCAAGCGTCGAACGCGGGCCCCGCCGATCGACACGCCGGAGAAAGAAATCACCGGGCCCCCCTCAGGGCCCGGTGATTCGTCCTTCGGGTGCTCAGGCGGTCGTCCACCACACGGTCGTGTCGGCCGACACCTTCGCGTCCCCGTCGACCTCGGCGACCTCACCGCTGGCGAGCAGCAGACGGCCGTACGCCGGAGTCGTCACCGACTCACCGCTGGTGTTCGCGACGCAGACGAAGTCCCCGCGTCGGAAGGCGAGGACGCCCTCGGGCGCCCGCAGCCACTCCACCGCGTCGCCGGCGCCGAGGTCGGGCTGCGCGCGGCGGGCGGCGAGGGCCGAGCGGTACAGCTCCAGGGTGGAGCCCGGGTCGCCGGTCTGCGCCTCCACGCTCAGCTCCGCCCACTCCGGGGGCTGGGGCAGCCAGCTGCCGCCCGCTCCGAAGCCGTACGACGATCCCCCGCGCGTCCACGGGATCGGCACCCGGCACCCGTCGCGGAAGCCGTCCTGGCCGGCGCCGCGGAAGTACGCCGGGTCCTGGCGGACCTCGTCGGCCAGGTCGACGACGTCCGGCAGGCCGAGCTCCTCGCCCTGGTAGACGTACGCCGATCCCGGCAGCGCCAGCATGAGCAGCGTGGCGGCGCGGGCGCGGCGCAGCCCCAGCTCCCGGTCCCCCGCCGTGCGGATCTGGGTGCCGAGGCCGGGCGGGTTGGCGAAGCGGGTGGCGTGCCGGGTGACATCGTGGTTGGAGAGCACCCAGGTGGCGGGGGCGCCGACCGGGCGCATCGCCTCCAGGGTGCGGTCGATGACCCCGCGCAGCTCCTCGGCGTCCCACGCGGTGCTCAGGTACTGGAAGTTGAAGGCCTGGTGCAGCTCGTCGGGACGGACGTAGTTCGCGGTGCGCTCGACGGTCGGGGTCCACGCCTCGGCGACGAAGATCCGCTCACCGCTGTACTCGTCGAGGATCAGCCGCCACTGGCGGTAGATCTCGTGGACACCGTCCTGGTCGAAGAACGGCATGACATCGTTGCCCAGCAGCTTCACCTGGTCGTGGGATCCAAGGTCGGGAAGGCCCTCCGCCTTCACCAGGCCGTGGGCCACGTCGATGCGGAAGCCGTCCACGCCCATGTCCAGCCAGAAGCGCAGGATGGAGCGGAACTCGTCGCCGACGGCCGGGTGGTCCCAGTTGAAGTCGGGCTGCTCGGGGGCGAAGAGGTGGAGGTACCACTCGCCGAGCGAGCCGTCCGGTTCGGTGACGCGGGTCCAGGCGGGGCCGCCGAAGATCGACTCCCAGTCGTTGGGCGGGAGTTCGCCGTGTGCGCCCTTGCCGGGGCGGAAGTGGTAGCGGTCCCTGAGCGGCGATCCGGGGCCCTCGGCGAGGGCCCGCTTGAACCACTCGTGCTGGTCGGAGGAGTGGTTGGGCACCAGGTCGACGATGATCCTGAGACCCAGCTCGCGGGCGTCGCGAATCAGGGCGTCGGCGTCCAGGAGGTTGCCGAACATGGGGTCCACGGCCCGGTAGTCGGCGACGTCGTAGCCGGCGTCGGCCTGTGGCGAGGCGTAGAAGGGGCTGAGCCACACGGCGTCCACGCCGAGGTCGCGCAGGTACGGCAGTCGGGTACGGATGCCCTCCAGGTCGCCCATGCCGTCACCGTTGCTGTCGGCGAAACTGCGCGGATAGACCTGGTAGATCACCGCGTCCCGCCACCAGTCGCTGCGCTTGGCTTCGGCGAGGTGGGGGGCCGGGGCGATGGCGGAGTGCTGCTGGCTCATGGCGTCCTTGGTACGTAACGGGTTCATCAGGTCAAAGATATGAGAAGCGGGTGACGAGGCGGCCGCGGTGACAGCGGGGTCGGATGGACACTGCGGCCGCCTCGGGTCTTTTCCGGCGTTCCGGCGGATCAGCCCTTCGTGCCACCGGCGGTGAGCCCGGTCACAAGGTTCTTCTGCACCAGGTAGAAGAACACCGACACCGGTATCGCGATCAGTACCGCCGTCGCCGCCATCAGGTTCCGCTGGGCGTCGTGCTCGCTGACGAAGCTCTGGAGCCCCACCGCGAACGTGTACTTCGTGTCGGACAGCATGAACGTCGACGCGAACGCGACCTCGCCGAAGGCGGTCAGGAAGCTGTAGAACCCGGCCACCGCGAGACCGGGACGGGCGAGCGGCAGGATCAGCCGCGCGAACGTGCCGAAGGGGGTCAGCCCGTCGACCCGTCCGGCCTCGTCGATCTCGAACGGGATGGTGTCGAAGTACCCCTTGAGCAGCCAGGCGCAGTACGGCACGGCCGTCGAGCAGTACACGAGGACGAGTCCAAGGTAGGTGTCGATGAGCTTCAGGTCCGAGAGCATCTGGTACATCGGCACCATGAGTACGGCTACCGGGAACATCTGCGTGACCAGGAGCACCCACATGAACTTCCGGTAGCCCGGAAAGCGCATCCGGGACACGGCGTAACCGGTGGTCGCGGCGATCAGCACGCCGATCACGGTGGTGCCGAGCGAGACGATCAGCGAGCTCTTGAGCCAGCTGAAGAACTCGGTGTGCTGGAGGACGAACGAGTAGTTGTCGAACGTCATCTTCTTCCAGATGCCGCCCGGGTGGAGGTAGTCGTCCTTGTCCGGGCCGAGCGACAGGAAGATCAGCCAGACGATCGGGAACAGCGCGATGAGGCTCGCGACGGTCAGGATGCCGTGCGAGACGAGAGAGCCGGCGAGGCTCTTCTCACCGCGGCCGCGGGCCCTGCGGGGCGCCTCGGCGGACCGCTCGCGCGCCTCGGCCGGGGTCTCGACTGTGGTCGTGCTCATGGGGACTCCGTCCTCAGATCGCGAGCTGCTGGTCATTGCGGTTCAGCCAGCGGCGGTAGAAGGAGGTGAAGACGATCAGGATGGCCAGCAGCAGGATGCCGTACGCGGCAGACTGCGCGAAGTCACGCGGCTGCTGTCCGAAGCCCAGGTAGTAGGCCCAGGTGACGAGGATCTGAGCGTCCGGCGCGGTGTTGCCGAACAGCAGGAAGATCACCGCGAACTGGTTGAACGTCCAGATGATGCCGAGGAGTACGACGGTGGAGCTGACCGACCGCAGGCCCGGGAGGGTGACGTACCGGAAGCGCTGCCAGGGGGTCGCGCCGTCCATCTCGGCGGCCTCGTACAGCGAGGCGTCGATGGACTGGAGGCCGCCGAGCAGCGAGACCATCATGAACGGCACACCGCACCAGGTGTTGACCATGATCGCGGCGGTCCGCTGCCAGAAGGTGTCCTCCAGCCAGGCCGGTGACGGCAGGTGGAGTGCGTCGAGCGCGGTGTTGATGACGCCGCCGTCGGCGAGCATGAACCGCCAGCCGAAGACGGTGACGAAGGTGGGCACGGCCCAGGGCAGCACCAGGATCAGCCGGTACAGGGTGCGGCCGCGCAGCTTCTGGTTGAGCAGCAGCGCGAGGCCGAGGCCGATGCAGTAGTGCAGGGCGACGCACAGGGCCGTCCAGACGATCGTCCAGATGAAGTGCGACCAGAAGCGGTCGTAGGCGGTCGGACCCCACAGGATGTCGGCGTAGTTGTCGAGGCCGATGAACTTGTAGGTGGCGTCGATGTGGTTGACGCCGATCGTGCGGGCCGTGTTGAGGCTGTTGGCGTCGGTGAGGGTCAGGTAGACGCCGTAGACCAGGGGGTAGAGCACGAGGACGCCGAGGACGATCGCCACCGGGGCGATCATCGCGTACGCGTACCAGTGTCTCTGGTAGCCGTGCTTGAGGCGTTGGCCCAGCCCGGGCCGGGGCGCGCGGTCACCGCGGCGCTGCCCGGTGGCGCGGTCGATGGCGACTGTCATGTTCGACACCTTCTGGAAGTTCTACGGCTCTGAGAAGTGGCTGGGCCGGGCGGCCGCCGGATCTCTCCCCCCATGTCCGGGAGATCCGGCGGCCGCGCGGACTCACTTGCTGAAGTCCGGCACCAGCTTGGCGATCGAGACCTCGACGTTGCTCAGACCCTTGTCCAGGGACTCCTTGCCGCCGGCGATGGAGTTCAGCTCGGTGTCCAGCGGGGTCAGCAGGGAGCTGTACTCCGGCAGGGCCGGGCGGGGCTGGGCGCTGGCGAGGACCGTCTGGTAGCCGGCGATGCCCGGGTCGGCCTTGACCTCGGCGGTGTACGCGTCGTCGCGGGTCGGCAGCGTGGAGTTCTTCAGCGCGATCTGCGTCTGCGACTTCGCGGAGGTCATGAAGCCGACGAACTTCTCGGCGGCCTTCTGGTGGGCGGAGTCCGAGCCGGCGTAGATCGAGAGGTTGTGGCCGCCGGTCGGGGCGCCCGCCTTGCCGGTGGAGCCGGCCGGGACGGTGGCGATGCCGAGGTTGGCCTTGTCCTTGAAGGCGGAGCCCTTGTAGAAGTTGGTGATCTCCCACGGGCCCTGGATGATCGCGGCGACCTTGCCGTTGACGAACGCGTCCTGGATGTGGGCGTAGGCGTCGGCGGTGGTGTCGGCCTTGTGCAGGCCCTTGCCGGAGAAGAGGCTCAGCCAGGTGCCGTAGCCCTTCTTGGCGGCGGGCGAGTTCACCGTGATCTTCTTGGCGGCGACATCGACGGTGTCGGTGCCCTCGCCGAAGAGGAACGGCTGGGCGTAGTAGGCCGCGGTGGAGCCCCAGTAGCCGTCGACGCCGGTCTTGTCCTTGATGGTGGCGGCGGCCTTCTTCAGGTCGTCCCAGGTCTTGGGGGCCTCGACACCGGCCTTCGCGAAGAGCTGCTTGTTGTAGACCAGGGCGAGGGTGTCGGTGACGAACGGGACGCCGTAGGTCTTGCCGTCGTACTTGGCCTGCTCGATCAGGTTCGGCTGGAACTTGCTGACGTCCGCGAGGGCCTCGGTGCCGTCGAGGGGCAGGAAGTAGCCCTTCTTGGCGAAGGCGGGGGTCCAGCCGACGTCGGAACGCAGCACGTCCGGAGCGCCGCTCGCGCCCGCGGCGGTGTCGAACTTGTTCTGCGCCTGGTCGAAGGGGACGTTGACGTACTTGACCTTGATGCCCTTGTTGGCGGCCTCGAAGTCCTTGATCAGGGCCTTGTACGTCGGCGCCTCATTGGTGGCGTTGGAGGTGTCCCACCAGGTGATGGTGACCGGACCGTCGGCCTTGTCGCCGCTGTCGCTTCCGCCGCAGGCCGTCGCCGCGAGGGCGATGGACGCCACCAGCGCGGTGGCCGCTATGCCACGCCGCATGAGATCTCCTTGAGGGTGATGGCCCGTGTGCTGCTGTACTGCTCGCTGCGAAGGGGGTCCCGTCCGCCTTCTCCGCCGGGCGTCGCCGAACGTAACAGCGATGCAAGCCTTGCGAAAGACCTTGCAGCAAAAAACTGCAAGAGCCGCTCGAAGTTATCCGGGCGTGACCTCCCGGCGACCCCCGTGAGACGCTTGTTCGCCGGGATCGAGCAGGGACGGAGCAGGGTGCGGGCGTCTGTGCAAGACTCTGCAAGCTCTTGCCATCCAAGTGCCGTACGGGAATCATCCCCTTGCGGGACAAGGGGCGCCGACCAGAACAGAGGGACCGCGATGACGATACGGCCGGTACAGTCCGGTGCCGTGACCACACGGCTAGCCGACATCGCTGCTCAGGCGGGGGTGAGCGAAGCGACCGTCAGCCGCGTCCTCAACGGGAAGCCGGGTGTCGCCGCCACCACGCGCCAGTCCGTGCTGGCCGCCCTCGACGTGCTCGGCTACGAGCGCCCGGTCCGGCTGCGGCAGCGCAGCGAGGGCCTGGTGGGCCTGATCACCCCGGAGCTGGAGAACCCGATATTCCCGGCCCTGGCGCAGGTGATCGGCCAGGCGCTGACGCGGCAGGGCTACACGCCGGTGCTCGCCACCCAGACCCCGGGCGGTTCCACGGAGGACGAGCTCACCGAGATGCTCGTCGACCGGGGCGTGGCGGGCATCATCTTCGTCTCCGGGCTGCACGCGGACACCTCGGCGGACATGCAGCGCTACGAGCAGCTGCGGGCGCAGGGCGTGCCGTTCGTGCTGGTGGACGGGTTCTCGCCGAAGGTACAGGCGCCGTTCATCTCCCCCGACGACCGCGCGGCGATGAGCCTCGCGGTGACGCACCTGGTGTCGCTGGGCCACACCAGGATCGGGCTGGCCCTCGGCCCCAAGCGGTTCGTGCCGGTCCAGCGCAAGATCGAGGGCTTCGTGCGCACCGTGCAGGACCAGCTGGGCCTGCCCGCCGCGACCGTCGAGGCGGAGCTGGTGCAGCACTCGCTGTACACCCTGGAGGGCGGGCAGGCGGCCGCCACGGCCCTCATCGAGCGGGACTGCACGGCGGTGGTGTGCGCGAGCGACATGATGGCGCTCGGCGCGATACGGGCGGCCCGGCAGCTGGGCCTGGACGTACCGCGGGACGTCTCGGTCGTGGGCTTCGACGACTCCCCCCTGATCGCCTTCACCGACCCGCCCCTGACGACGATCCGCAAGCCGGTGCCGGCCATGGGACAGGCGGCGGTGCGGACGTTGCTGGAGGAGATCGGCGGAACGCCCGCGCCGCACAGCGAGTTCGTGTTCATGCCGGAGCTGGTGGTACGCGGTTCGACGGCCTCGGCCCCGGGGGAACGCACTCGTCCGTAGGGCGGAGAAACCGGGCCCGAACCACTGCCGAAGTAGGAGAACGGGACAGTCTTCCCGCCGTAGGACATGCGACCCGAACCCGACCGCGGGATGATCGGGGGGACAGGGCCTTTCTGGCAGACTTTGTGTCTATGGGTGACTCGACCGTGACCAGTCTGGAAGACCGTGAGAACACGGCCGTTCCCGACTCCCTCACGGCCTCGCCGCGGCCCGGTCTCCTGCGCCGACTGCGCACTCCTCGCCGGCCGCGCCTCTGGTTCGAGATCCTCTTGATCGCGGTGAGTTACTGGACGTACTCGCTGATCCGCAACGCGGTGCCGGAGCAGAGGGCGGAGGCGCTGCGCAACGCCGACTGGATCTGGCGGATGGAGCACCATCTCGGCATCGCCGTCGAGGAGTCCGTCAACCACGCGGTGAACTCGGTGACTTGGCTCATCATCGGGATGAACTACTACTACGCGACACTGCACTTCGTCGTGACGCTGGGCGTCCTGGTCTGGCTCTACCGCAGCCATCCCGGCCGTTACGCGGCGACCCGTCTGGTGCTGTTCGCGACGACGGGCGTGGCCCTGGTCGGCTACTACCTGTATCCCCTGGCGCCCCCGCGGCTGATGAACGGCGGGAACTTCGTCGACACCGTCACGGTCCACCAGACGTGGGGCTCGATGGCCTCCGGCGACCTCAAGCACATGTCGAACCAGTACGCCGCGATGCCGTCCATGCACATCGGCTGGTCCCTGTGGTGCGGTCTGACGATCTTCGCGCTGGCGTCGGTGCCGTGGGTGCGCGTCCTCGGCCTCCTCTACCCCGCGGCGACCCTGCTGGTCATCGTCGCCACCGCCAACCACTTCTGGCTCGACGCGGTGGGCGGCATCCTGTGCCTGCTGTTCGGCTTCACGGTGGCCCGGCTCTGGTACGGGGCCCTGCCGTACCGGCTGCCGAGGGCCGTCCCGGACAACGGCCCGCTGCTGCGAGCCAGGCTGTAGGACGGGAGTGGCCCGCGGATCCGTCCGGAGCGGTGCCAGGCCTGCCCGCCGTTCCCCCGGGTCGCCGGCGCCTTTTACGGGCCCTGCGGGTGAGCGGGCCCGGCTCGTCCACGGCGAGGCGGAGCCGGTATGCGGCCGCGGCTCGTCCACCCCCGAGGCGGAGCCGGTATGCGGCCCCGGCTCGTCCGCCCCCGAGGCGGAGCCGGTATGTGGCCCCTGCCGCCACGCGGCCCTGATCCACCGGACCGCCCCGCCTAGCCCGCGGCAGCGTCCCGCAGCGCCGCGACGAAGGCCTCCAGGGCCGGTTGCGGCGACGCGGTCTCCCGTACGGCGGCCAGGATCGTCCGGGTCGGTTCCGGGCTCTTCAGCGGTCGTACGACGACCTCCGGATGCCGTCCGCCCAGGCCCAGCCGCGGGATCAGGGTGACCCCGAGTCCGGCCGCCACGAAGCCCTGCGCGGTGGCGTAGTCCTCGCTGTCGACGACGAAACGGGGCTGGAAGCCCGCCTCGGCACAGGCGGTGAGCTGGGCGTCGAGACAGGGTCCCGGCCACTCGCTGCCGACCCACGGCTCCTCGGCCAGGTCGGTCAGGCGGAGGGTGCGGCGGGCCGCGAGGGGATGGGCCTTCGGCAGGACGGCGAGGTAGGGATCGTCCAGCAGGTGCAGCAGGCGTACACCGTCGTGGGCGCCGGGTCCGACGACCAGGGCCAGGTCGGCGCGGCCCTCCCGGACGTCGGGGAGGGGGTCGGGGCCCGCCAGCCGCAACTCGATCCGGACCCCGGGCTGTTGGGCTCGCAGCCGCGCCACCGCGGGGGCGACCAGCCGGGCGCCGGCCGTGGCGAAGTAGCGCAACGAGAGCCGGCCCGTACGGCCCGCGAGGAGGTCCGTGAGGGCGGTCTCCGCCTCGGCGACCTGCCGGCCGATCGCGTCGGCGTGCTCGGTGAGCAACAGCCCGGCGGCCGTGGGCCGCACCCCCCGCCCGACCCGTTCGAGGAGCTCGGTCCCGGCCTCCTTCTCCAGCGCCGCCACCTGCTGGCTGATCGCCGAGGGCGTGTAGCCGAGCCGGGCCGCGGCCGCGGTGACGGAGCCGCTGCTCACCACGGCCGCCAGCATCTGCATCCGTCGCACATCAAGCATGTACTCCAGCTTAACGATGCCTCCAAAATCTTTCACTTGTCCTCACGGGTTCTGCCCGGGACCGTGGAGTCATGTCACCCGCCTCCACCCTTCGCATGGCTGTTCTCGCGCTCCTGTGGGGCTCCGGCTTCCTCTGGATCAAACTGGCACTCGACCACGGCCTGTCCCCCGCCCAGATCACGATCGCGCGGTGCGCGCTGGGCACGGCCGTGCTGTTCCTCCTGGCCCGGGCGTCCGGCCAGCGCCTGCCCCGCTCCCGCGCCACCTGGGGTCACCTGACCGTGGCGGCTCTGTTCTGCAACGCCATCCCCTTCGCCCTGTTCGCGGTGGGCGAGCAGACCGTCGACTCCGGCGTCGCGGGCGTCCTGAACGCGACGACTCCGCTGTGGTCGCTCCTGCTCGGCGTCGCGCTGGGCACGGACCGGGCCCTGCGGCCGCTCAGGCTGACCGGCCTCTTGGCCGGCTTCGCCGGCACGGTCCTGATCTTCGCCCCCTGGCACCGCTCGGGCCTGCTGACCTGGGGCGCCCTGGCCCTCCTGGCGGCGGCGGCAAGCTACGCGGTGGCCTTCGCCTACATGGCCCGCAAACTCGCCTCGGGCGAGGCCCCGTTGGCGTACTCCGCGGCCCAGCTTCTGATGGCGACGGCGTGGACGACCCTGTCGCTACCGGCCGCGGGCCCGATGAACGCCGACCTGACGGCACTGGGCGCGGTGACGGCCCTGGGGATCCTGGGCACGGGAGTGACGTTCTACCTCAACTACCGCCTGATCGCGGACGAGGGCCCGACGACGGCGGCAACGGTCGGCTACCTGCTGCCTGTTGTGTCGGTGGCCCTGGGAGCGATGGTGCTGGACGAGCGCGTCGGGCTACGAGTGCTGACGGGCATGGCGGTCGTCTTGACGGGGATCGCGCTGACCCACCTAGGGGCGCGGGGAACTGCGCGACCAGCCCCCACCGACCCGCAGCCGAAGAACGAACCCTCCTACGCCCCGTAGAACAGTTCCTCCACGACCCCCCGAGCCCGCCGAGCAGTCCGCCGGTAGTCGTCGAGCATGTCCCCCACATGCCCCGCCTCATACCCCAGATACCGCCCCACCGCGGCAAGCTCCCGCGCCTCGGAGGGAAACGTGTCCCCCGCCCGCCCCCGCACCAACATCACGGCATTGCGCACCCGCGTAGCCAGCACCCACGCCTCGTCGAGAACAGCGGCATCCTCCTCGGAGATCAACCCGGCGTCCCGCGCAGCGACGAGCGCCGCCCGCGTCCGCGTGGTCCGCAGCCCCGCCTCCCCCGCCCCGTGCCGCATCTGCACCAACTGGACCGTCCACTCGACGTCCGACAACCCCCCGGGCCCCAGCTTGGTGTGCAGCTTCGGGTCGGCCCCGCGGGGCAACCGCTCGGACTCCATCCGCGCCTTCAACCGCCGGATCTCCCGTACGGCGTCCTCCCCCAGCCCCGTCGCGGGGTACCGCAGCGGGTCGATCAGCTCGACGAAGCGACGGCCCAACTCCTCGTCCCCGGCGACCGGTTCGGCCCGCAGCAGCGCCTGCGCCTCCCAAGTCAGGGACCAACGGCGGTAATAGGCCTCGTACGACGTCAACGTCCGTACCAGCGGCCCCGACTTGCCCTCCGGGCGCAGGTCGGCGTCGATCAGCAGCGGCGGGTCGGCGCTCGGGATCTGGAGCAGTCGGCGCATCTCGGAGACGACCTTGTTGGCGGCCTGGGAGGCCTCCCGCTCGTCGACGCCCTCGCGCGGTTCGTGCACGAACAGGACGTCCGCGTCGGAGCCGTAGCCGAGTTCGTGACCGCCGAAACGGCCCATGCCGATGACGGCGAAGCGGGTCGGCAGGGTGTCGCCCCAGCCCTCCCGGACGACCGCGCGCAGGGTGCCGGCGAGGGTCGCCGCGGTCAGGTCGGACACGGCGGCGCCGACGCGGTCGACCAGGGCGCCCTGGTCCGGTTCGGCGGGCTGAGTCTCGGTGCCGTAGGAGCCGACGATGTCCGCGGCGGCCGTACGGAAGAGTTCGCGGCGGCGCACCCCGCGGGCCGCGGTGACCGCCTGTGCGGCCCCGTCGGCGCGGCGGACGGCGGCGAGGATCTCCTGTTCCAGATGCTCGCGCCCGCGCAGGGAGAGCCCGCCACCGTCGCCGTCGCCGAGGAGGGCGACGGCTTCGGGGGCGCGCATCAGCAGGTCGGGGGCGAGGCGGCCGGCCGACAGGACCCGGGCGAGGTTCTCGGCGGCGGCGCCCTCGTCCCTCAGCAGCCGCAGATACCAGGGCGTCTTGCCCAACGCGTCCGACACCTTGCGGAAGTTGAGCAGTCCGGCGTCCGGGTCGGCGGACTCGGCGAACCAACCCAGCAGGACGGGAAGGAGAGTTCGCTGGATGGCGGCCTTGCGGGTGACCCCGGAGGCGAGGGCCTCCAGGTGGCGCAGGGCGGAGGCCGGGTCGGCGTACCCGAGCGCGACCAGCCGCTCCCTGGCCGCCCCGGTGCTCAACCGGATCTCGCCGGGCCCGAGTTGGGCCACAGCGTCCAACAGCGGTCGGTAGAACAGCTTCTCGTGCAGCCGTCGTACGACGGAGGCGTGCCGCTTCCACTCGCGGTTCAGCTCGGTCACCGGGTCGGTGCGCAGGCCGAGGGAGCGGCCGAGGCGGCGCAGGTCGTCCTCGTCCTCGGGGACGAGGTGGGTGCGGCGCAGCCGGTAGAGCTGGATGCGGTGCTCCATGGAGCGCAGGAAGCGGTAGGCCTCGTCGAGCTGGGCGGCGTCGGCGCGGCCCACGTAGCCGCCGGCGGCGAGGGCCTGGAGGGCTTTGAGGGTGGTGCCGCTGCGCAGCGAGCCGTCCTCCCGGCCGTGCACCAACTGGAGGAGCTGCACGGCGAATTCGACGTCGCGCAGTCCGCCGGGGCCGAGCTTGAGCTGCCGGTCGAGCTCGGCGACGGGGATGTTCTCGACGACCCGGCGCCGCATCTTCTGCACGTCGGCGACGAAGTTCTCGCGTTCGGCGGCCTTCCAGACGAGGGGTTCGAGAGCCGCCACGTACTCCTCGCCCAGCTCGATGTCGCCGGCGACCGGGCGGGCCTTGAGGAGGGCCTGGAACTCCCAGGTCTTGGCCCAGCGCTGGTAGTAGGCGAGGTGGGAGGAGAGGGTGCGCACGAGCGGGCCGTTGCGTCCCTCGGGCCGCAGATTGGCGTCGACGGGCCAGATGGAGCCCTCGACGGTCGTCTCGGAGCAGACACGCATCATGTGCGAGGCGAGCTTGGTGGCGGCGCGCAGGGCCTTGCCCTCGTCGGCCCCGTCGGCGGTCTCCGCGACGAAGATGACGTCGACGTCGGAGACGTAGTTCAGCTCGTGGCCACCGCACTTGCCCATCGCGATGACCGCGAGCCGGCACAGCGCGGCGTCCTCGGGTGCGGCCGCGCGCGCTATGGCGAGGGCGGCCCGCAGGGTCGCGGTGGCGAGGTCGGCGAGCTCGGCGGCGGTCTCGGCGAGGTCGGTGGTGCCGCACACGTCCCGGGCGGCGATGGACAGCAGACAGCGGCGGTAGGCGACGCGCAGCGAGACGGGGTCGGTGGCCCCGGCGAGCCCGCGCTCGAACTCCTCGACGCCGGGGTGCAGGTCGCGCGGTTCGTAGGTGACGAGCGCGTGCCAGTCCCTCGGATGCCGTTGGAGGTGCTCGGCGAGCGCGGCGGACGCGCCGAGCACCCCCAGCAGCCGGTCCCGCAAGGGCTTCGCCGCTATCACCGTGTCGAGCAGCTCCCGGTCGGACTGCGCCTCCAGGAGCCGTACGAGACCGTGCAGCGCGAGGTCCGGGTCGGCGGTCGCGCCGAGGGCCTCCAGCAGCACCGGGTCATTGCGCACGCCGCTCAGTTCCGCGCTGTCCAGCAGCCGCTCGGCGGCGGACGGATCGGTGAAACCGTGCCGCAGCAGCCGCGTGAAGGTACTGCTCCTGCGCCCCGGCGCCGACGTCATCCCCGGCCTCCTGTCCGATCAAGGTCGTGTCGATCGAGCCTAACCGGAGAGGCGGGGATGAGCGCCGGGGAGCGGGTGGGGGGATTTGGGGATTGGGGGGCGGGGTGGGGGTGTCTCAGCGGATGAGTACGACCGTCGTGGGCCGGGACGGGTCCGTGAGGATCCTGTCGCCCGGTCGGCGGCCGTCGGCGGGGGCGCCCTCGGTGGGCGGCAGCTCGGCCACCGGGGCCGTGCGCCCTGCGACCGGGATCTCGATCCACCAGACGGTGCCCCGGGACACCCCGCCGGGCATGGAGACGTACTGGACGTCGAGGCACCGCTCGCGCAGCCGTGCGAGTACGTCGCGGACCGCGGCGCCCGTCGCGACCTCGGGGAGGTCGACGTACCGGTTCACCGCGGGGTCGAGGCCCGCGCACGCGTGGTCGTCGGGCGGCGGGTTGACCTGTCCGGGCCGACTCCCGCGCGGCCCGGACAGGGTGAGGTGGGTGCGTTCGGCGGCGCCGGCCTTCGTGGCGTCGACGCGGATGGTGTCGCGGCGCAGCCACTGCACCGGGTTGCCGTCGAGCTCGGCCAGCGCCCAGTCGCCGGTGTCGACGAGGTAGGCGCTCTCGATCGCGGCATCCTCCGGGGGCGGCAGCAGCCGCACCGCGTCACGCGCGGCACGCTCCGGCTCGGGCCAGTGGCGCAGCACCACCAGCAGCTGGTCCGAGGGCCGGTCGAAGGGGTACGCGCGGCCCGCGGTCACCGCGCGGTCCCCGGCCGGGGTGACCGCCGTACGGGACGCGCCGGAGACCTGGATGTCACCGCGCGGGCTCACCGAGAACCGTACGGACGAGAACGCGTCACGGGCGGCGCCCGCGTCGGCGGTGGTCGGCGCGGACGCCGTGTCGCAGCCGGTGGCGAGCAGGGCGAGGGTCAGGGGGACGGTGCCCGCGAGAAGGGCCGCGGGCCGGTGCGGACGCTGTGGACGGGGTGGGCGTGGATGTGAACGCATGGGCTGTCTCCGTGTCTGCGGGCGACCGGGCCGGTCACCCGCAGACGAGCGTGCTCGCTCCGACGGCCGTGGCCCATTCGTCATTTGGCGAATCGCCGGGCGGCGCGAACGGGCCCGGCGTAGCGTCGGGGCAGCACCCGTACTTCGGCCCGGGGAGGCCGACATGACCCCACCCCACACCACCGCCGAGGCCCATCTGCGGCGCATGGCGGACGTGCTGGAGGAGGCCCGGCAGGATCTCGCGAGCGGCGGCGTGCCGCCGAAATGCCTGTTGCCGGGGCTGATGCGGCTGATCGCGTGCGACGCCGCGAGCTTCAGCGAGCTGGACATCTCCACCAGGAGACAGCTCAACGCCCAGGAAATAGGCGACGAGGACGCGGACCTCGACATGGACGCGTACTGGCGCTGGCGCCATCAGCACACCCAGTGCACCCAGGTCTCCCGGCCGCACGGCACTCCCGAGACGACACAGATGGCCGACTTCCGCTCGGTCCGCGAGCTGCGCAGCCTCCCCATCTACACGGAGTTCCTCGCCCCGCACCCCACCATCGCGGCCATCGCCCTGCCGACCGCGCCGAACCGCACCCGGGTCTTCCAGTTCTTCCGCGAGGACGGGAAGGCCTTCACCGACCACGAGATGACGACGCTGCGGATGCTGGCCCCGCACCTGTACGACCTCTACAAGCAGGCCGCCCGCCGCCGCAGGCAGCCCGTCCGTCTCACCCACCGCGAACTCGACGTCCTGCGCTGTGTGGCCCTCGGCATGGGCACCCCGCAGATCGCCGAGCAACTCTGCGTCTCCCCCAGCACGGTTCGCAAGCATCTGGAGAACGCCTTCGGCAGACTGGGAGTGTCGAGCCGGACCGCCGCGGTGGCCCGGGTGTTTCCCGAGCCGGAGGCTCTGTGATGACCGAGCAGGAACCCGAGACGTACCTCGACCCGCGCTACAGCGACCCCGACGCGACGGCGCACTCCTGGGCCGACGCCGAGTCGTTGCTGGCCTCCGCCGAGCTGTTCTGGATCTCGACGGTACGACCGGACGGGCGCCCGCACGTCACGCCGTTGCCGGGGGTGTGGGCGCACGGGGCGCTGCACTTCTGCACCGGTCCCGAGGAGCGCAAGGCGAAGAACCTCGCGCACAACGCGCACGTCACGCTGACCACCGGCACCAACATCTGGGACAAGGGCTACGACCTGGTGGTGGAGGGCGAGGCGGTGCGGGTGTCGGACGACGCGCGGCTGCGGGAGCTGGCGGCGGCGTGGGAGGCGAAGTACGGCGACTTCTGGCGCTTCGAGGTGCGGGAGGGGTATTTCCATCACGGTCCGGGACACGCCGTCGTCTATGCGGTGGCGCCGCGGACGGTTTTCGGCTTCGGTAAGGGACAGCCGTTCAGCCAGACGCGCTGGCGCTTCTGAGGACGGCCGAATGTACTGACGTCGACGAGGGAGTCACGCCATGGACATGAGCCTCGAAGTGATCCTGCTGCCGGTCTCGGACGTGGACCGGGCCAAGGAGTTCTACCGCGACAAGGTCGGCTTCCACGTGGATCTGGACGGCGAGGTGATGGAGGGCGTCCGCATCTGCCAGCTGACCCCGCCCGGCTCGGGCTGTTCCATCGCCCTGGTGGACGGCCTCCAGGTCCCCACGGGGGCGCCGCAGCCCGGCACGTACCACGGCATGCAGCTGTGCGTCACGGACGCGAAGGCGGCGTACGAGGAGCTCACCTCGCGCGGCCTGGACGTCAGCGAGCCGGCCCAGTTCGCGCCCCAGGACGGCGCCACCTTCATGTACTTCAAGGACCCGGACGGCAACGGCTGGGCGATCCAGGAGTACAAGCGCCGCGAGACGGAGCCCCTGCACCAGGTACTGGCGCAGCAGGCGGCAGCCCAGTAGCTCACCTTCAGGGGCGCGGGGAACTGCGCGACAGGCCCCAACGGGCGGCAACCGTCGCGACCCCGCGCCCCTGCGGCGAAGCCCTACAGCACCGGCAGGTTCTTCCGCAGCTCGAAGGCCGTGACCTCCGAGCGGTACTCCTCCCACTCCTGCCGCTTGTTGCGCAGGAAGAAGTCGAAGACGTGTTCGCCGAGGGTTTCGGCCACCAGGTCGCTGCGTTCCATCAGGGTCAGGGCCTCGCCCAGGTTCTGCGGGAGGGGTTCGATGCCCATCGCTCGGCGTTCGGCGTCGGAGAGGGCCCAGACGTCGTCCTCGGCGCCCGGCGGGAGTTCGTAGCCCTCCTCGATGCCCTTGAGGCCGGCGGCCAGGAGGACCGCGTAGGCCAGGTACGGGTTGGCGCCGGAGTCGAGCGAGCGGACCTCGATCCGCGCCGAGCCGGTCTTGCCGGGCTTGTACATCGGGACGCGGACCAGGGCCGAGCGGTTGTTGTGGCCCCAGCAGATGTAGGAGGGGGCCTCGCCGCCGGCGCCGGCGGTGCGCTCGGTGCCGCCCCAGATGCGCTTGTAGGAGTTGACCCACTGGTTGGTGACCGCGGAGATCTCCGCCGCGTGCTTGAGCAGGCCCGCGATGAAGGAGCGGCCGACCTTGGAGAGCTGGTACTCCGAGCCCGACTCGTAGAACGCGTTCCGGTCGCCCTCGAACAGGGACAGGTGGGTGTGCATGCCCGAGCCGGGGTGCTCGGAGAACGGCTTCGGCATGAAGGTCGCCTGCACGCCCTGCTCCAGCGCCACCTGCTTCATGACCAGGCGGAACGTCATGATGTTGTCCGCCGTGGAGAGCGCGTCGGCGTAGCGGAGGTCGATCTCCTGCTGGCCGGGGGCGCCCTCGTGGTGGGAGAACTCGACCGAGATGCCCATCGACTCCAGCATGGTGATCGCCTGGCGGCGGAAGTCCATGCCGATGTTCTGGGGGGTGTGGTCGAAGTAGCCGGAGTTGTCGGCGGGAGTGGGGCGCGAGCCGTCCAGCGGGCGGTCCTTCAGGAGGAAGAACTCGATCTCCGGGTGGGTGTAGAAGGTGAAACCCAGGTCGGAGGTGCGGGCGAGGGCGCGCTTGAGGACGTACCTGGGGTCCGCGAAGGACGGGGAGCCGTCCGGCATGAGGATGTCGCAGAACATGCGGGCCGTGCCGGGGGCCTCCGCTCGCCAGGGCAGGACCTGGAAGGTCGACGGGTCCGGCTTGGCGATCATGTCCGATTCGTATACGCGGGCGAATCCCTCGATCGCGGAGCCGTCGAAGCCGATGCCCTCGTCGAAGGCCTGTTCCAGCTCCGCCGGGGCCACGGCGACGGACTTGAGGAAGCCCAGCACGTCCGTGAACCACAGGCGTACGAACCGGATGTCGCGCTCCTCCAACGTCCGGAGCACGAACTCCTGCTGCTTGTCCATTGTCGACTTCCCCATCCTTGCTGGTCAGGCCGCCTGTCTCCGTGTCCCGCAGGAGGCGGTCGGGCACCTGAGCATCACACCACAACAGCGTTTCGTGCGCGTTGCCGACCTTGATCGCCCGGGGGATCCGGGAGTGAACGCCTCACGTCCGGCGGATGTGCCGCTCTGCCGCCCATCTTGCCTGCTCGGACTGACATACGTAATGCCCGGCCCGCCCCGTCTCACCCGGCGCCCCGGTTTCCTGTGGGCTCCCTACGAGAAGCCGCGCCCGCCCCACTACGATCAGCGGACCGATCGTCACCGTCCGCCCCGCCCCTTTCCCCCAGAAGGACACACCTCATGGGTTCCGCCAAGAAGAGCACCGCAGCGGCACGCAAGGCGCGCATAGAGGAGATGCGGCGAGCCGAACAGGCCCGCGCGCGCCGCAACCGGATCCTCATCGTCACCGCCAGCGTGGTCGCCGTGGCCGGTCTGGTCGCCGGTACCGTCGCCCTCGTCCGCTCGCAGTCCGACGACAGCGGCACGGCGGCCGACGGCAAGGGCACGGGGCACTTCGTCACGGGCTCGGACGGCGTGAAGACCTGGAAGGGCACGCTGGGCCGTACGCATGTCGCCAAGACCGTGAACTACCCGATGGAGCCCCCGGTCGGCGGCGACCACAACCAGGTCTGGATGAACTGCAACGGGAACGTCTACGACAAGGCGATCAACAACATGAACGCCGTGCACTCCCTGGAGCACGGCGCGGTGTGGGTGACGTACACCAGCGCGGCCAAGAAGGCCGACGTCGACGCGCTCGCGGCGAAGGTGAAGAAGACGCCGTACACGCTGATGAGCCCGGACGACAAGCAGAAGGACCCGATCATGCTGTCGGCCTGGGGCCATCAGCGGACGGTGACCAGCGCCGGCGACCCGAACGTCGACAAGTTCTTCGAGAAGTTCGTGCAGGGCCAGCAGACGCCCGAGCCGGGCGCGGCGTGCACGGGTGGTCTGTCGCAGTGAGGTTCGCGGGAGTGGCCGTGGCGGTGGCGGGCGTGCTCGTCGCGGCCGGCGCGATCACCTACGCCGTGGCCGAGGACGGCTCGGGTGACACGCCCACCGCCGACTCGGCGGACGCCGGGTTCGCGCGGGACATGGCCGTGCACCACCAGCAGGCCGTCGAGATGTCGTACATCGTGCGCGACCGCACCAAGGACGTCGAGGTGCGGCGGCTCGCCTACGACATCGCGCAGACGCAGGCCAACCAGCGCGGGATGCTGCTGGGCTGGCTGGATCTGTGGGGGCTGCCGAAGGTGTCGGCGGATCCGCCGATGACGTGGATGGGCATGGGTGACATGCCGTCGGCCGGCGAGGGTTCGCTGATGCCGGGCATGGCGACCGACAGCGAGATGAAGAAGCTGGGCACGCTGAACGGCAAGCAGGCCGAGATCTTCTACCTCCAGCTGATGACGGAGCATCACAAGGGCGGCATCCACATGGCGAAGGGCTGTGTGGACAAGTGCACGGTCGGGGTGGAGAAGCGGCTCGCGCAGGGGATGGTCGACGCGCAGCAGTCGGAGATCGACCTGATGGCGGGGATGCTGAAGGAGCGGGGCGCGAAGCCGGGATCATAGAGGGTTAACCCTCGAACCAGCCTTTTTCATTAGGTTAATTGGGCTCTTCTTGGCATGCGCATTCCCCGCGCATGAAGGGTTCGTCGCAAGAGTGGCCACACCGTCGAGTGATCACTCGCGACGAACCGCATCCAGGGGGTTCCATGAGATCCAACCGCGCCAAACTTCGCGCCGGAGTGAGCATGGCGGCGACACTGCCCATGCTCGCGGGCGCGCTGGCGCTCGGTATACCCGCGGCCCACGCCGCGGACAACCCGGCGCGTGACACGCTGGCCGGGACCAAGCCCGCGTGGGCCACGGCCAAGGCCGACAAGGGCGCCACCTCGGACAGCGCCAAGGTCTCCGCCCGGGTCTACCTCGCGGGCAAGGACGCCACCGGCCTCGCCGCCTACGCGAAGTCCGTGTCCGACCCGGACTCGGCGTCGTACGGCAAGTACCTGAGCGCCGCGCAGGCGCAGGCCCGCTTCGGCGCGACCAAGGCGCAGGTCGCCGCGGTCAAGTCCTGGCTGACGGCCGCCGGTCTGAAGGTCACGGACGTCACCGAGCACTACGTCGCCGTCAGCGGTGACGTGGCCGCCGTCGAGAAGGCCTTCGGGACCCAGCTGCACAACTACACCAAGGGCTCGAAGACGTACCGCGCGCCGGACAAGGCCGCGTCCGCGCCGGCCGGCCTCGACGGTGCCGTGCTGACCGTCACCGGCCTGGACAACGCGCCGCACAAGGCGAGCAGCAAGGACCAACTGCCGCCGCCGGACGCCGTGTTCAAGAACGCCGGGCCGTTCTCCTCGTACTACGGCTCGAACACCGCGAGCACGCTGCCGTCCGCCTACGGCTCGAAGATCCCGTACGCGATCAAGGGCTACACGGGCAAGCAGCTGCGTGCCGCGTACGGCGCCGGCACGTACACCGGCAAGGGGGTGCGCGTGGCCATCACCGACGCGTACGCCTCCCCGACCATCGCCTTCGACGCGGCCACGTACGCGAAGAAGAACGGTGACGCGGCCTACACCAGCGGCCAGTTGAAGCAGGTCCTGCCCAAGAACTACACGAAGACCGAGGAGTGCGGGGCGGCCGGCTGGTACGGCGAGGAGACCCTCGACGTCGAGGCCGTGCACGCGGTCGCGCCGGACGCGAACATCACCTACGTGGGTGCCGCGTCCTGCTACGACGACGATCTGCTCGACTCGCTCAGCAAGGTCGTCGACAACCACCTGGCCGACATCGTCTCCAACTCGTGGGGCGACATCGAGGCCAACCAGACGCCGGACCTCGCGGCCGCCTATGACCAGGTCTTCCAGTTCGGCGCGGTCGAGGGCATCGGCTTCTACTTCTCCTCCGGCGACAACGGCGACGAGGTCGCCAACACCGGCACGAAGCAGGTCGACACCCCGGCCAACTCGGCGTGGGTGACGGCGGTCGGCGGTACCTCCCTCGCCGTCGGCAAGGGCGACAAGTACCTGTGGGAGACCGGCTGGGGCACCGAGAAGGCCACGCTGTCCGCGGACGGCAAGAGCTGGACCGACTTCCCCGGCGCGTTCACCTCGGGTGCGGGCGGCGGCACCAGCAAGACGGTCGCCGAGCCCTTCTACCAGAAGGGTGTCGTCCCGAACGCGCTCGCCACGGCCAACAACGCCGCCGGCAACCGCGTGGTCCCGGACATCTCCGCGATCGCCGACCCCAACACCGGCTTCCTGGTGGGACAGACGCAGACCTTCCCCGACGGCTCGCAGCAGTACAGCGAGTACCGCATCGGCGGCACCTCGCTGGCCTCGCCGGTGATCGCGGCCGTGCAGGCGCTGGCGCAGCAGGCGCGCGGCGGCAAGGCGCTCGGGTTCGCCAACCCGTCGATCTACTCGAAGTACGGATCGCGGGTGTACCACGACGTCACGGACAACCCGACGGGCTCCGGACTCGCGGTGGCGCGCGTGGACTTCGCCAACAGCTATGACGCCACCGACGGGCTGCTGACCTCGGTCCGCTCCCTCGGCAAGGACAGCTCGCTGTCCGCGGTGAAGGGCTACGACGACGTGACGGGTGTGGGTACGCCCGCGAACGGTTACGTCCAGTCGTTCGGCCGGCGCTGACCCGGACACACGTCCGACAGGGCCCGGTCCCGGAGGTGAGAGCCCCGGGGCCGGGCCCTCGTGTGCGTCCGGTCCGCCGTCGTCAGGTGCGCGCCCGGCGGCCGGCCGTCGCGTGGATCACGAGACCCGCGACCAGCAGGAGGGCCCCGACGACCAGGAACGGGACCGGCGTGTACTCGTCGGTGCAGGCCTGCCCGCCGGAGATCGCGTGGCAGACCTCCCCGGGGCCGCCCCGGTTCAGGTACGCGAGGTAGAACACGGGCAGGGCCAGGCCCGACACGGCGCCCACGACGGCGCGGCGGGGGCCCCGGCGGGCCAGGGGCACCGCGGCCACCGCGGCGAGTACGAGGAAGGCCGCCCCCACCGTCAGGATCGCCGCGAGGCCGATGCCGGCGCAGGCGCCGACGAGGAGCCAGGCCAGGAACCAGCCCCAGTCCGTCGCGAGGTGCCCACCGTGGTCCCGAGTGCCGCTGATGCCGGTCATACCGCCTATTGAAGACAAGGTCATGACAATCCGGCAATGGGTGGTGCGCGTAAGGCCTCTCACACCCCCAGAGGCCATAGTGTCGCTCTGACGATTACACTGGATCCGTGCCTCAGTCGAACTTCTGGTCCATCTATCAGCACGGGTTCGCACGCGTCGCCGCGTGTACGGGTCACACCGTCATCGCGGACCCGCCCGCCAACGCCGAAGCGGTGCTGCGTCACGCGCGCCGGTGCTCCGAGGAGGGGGTCGCCGTCGCGGTCTTCCCGGAGCTGGGGCTGTGCGGTTACTCCATCGAGGACCTGCTGCTCCAGGACGCGCTGCTCGACGAGGTCGAGGCGGCGCTCGGGGAGGTCGTGGCCGGGTCGGCCGGGCTGCTGCCGGTGCTGGTCGTGGGCGCCCCGCTGCGCCACCGCAACCGGGTCTACAACTGCGCGGTGATCGTGCACCGCGGCCGGGTCCTCGGGGTCGTACCGAAGTCGTACCCGCCCAACTACCGCGAGTTCTACGAGCGTCGGCAGATCGGCGACGGCGCCGACGAGCGGGGCGGCTCGATCCGCGTCGGCGGCACGGCCGTACCGTTCGGCGTGGACCTGCTGTTCGAGGCCGGCGACGTCCCCGGTCTCGTGCTGCACGCGGAGATCTGCGAGGACATGTGGGTGCCGGTGCCGCCCAGCGCGGAGGCCGCGCTCGCCGGTGCGACGGTCCTGGTCAACCTCTCCGGCAGCCCCATCACGGTCGGCCGGGCCGAGGACCGCAAGCTGCTGTGCCGTTCGGCCTCCTCGCGCTGCCTCGCCGCCTACGTGTACGCGGCGGCCGGACTCGGCGAGTCGACCACCGACCTGTCCTGGGACGGGCAGGCGATGGTCTACGAGAACGGCGTGCTGCTGGCCGAGACCGAGCGGTTCCCGCAGGGGGACGAGTACGCGGTGGCCGACGTGGACCTCGACCTGCTGCGGCAGGAGCGGATGCGGATGGGCACGTTCGACGAGAACCGGCGGACCCATCAGGCCCGCACCGGCGACTTCCGCACGGTGTCCTTCGAGCTGGACCCGCCGGTCGGCGACCTGGGTCTCAAGCGCCGCCTGGAGCGCTTCCCGTTCGTGCCCGCCGACGCCGACCGGCTCGCCCAGGACTGCTACGAGGCCTACAACATCCAGGTCGCCGGGCTCCAGCAGCGGCTCGCCGCGATCGGCGGCCCCAAGGTGGTCATCGGCGTGTCCGGCGGCCTCGACTCCACGCACGCGCTGATCGTGGCCGCGCGGGCGATGGACCGCGCCGGGCGCCCGCGCAGCGACATCCTGGCCTGGACGCTGCCCGGGTTCGCCACCAGCGACCACACCAAGGACAACGCCCACAAGCTGATGGCCGCGCTCGGGGTCACCGCGGCCGAACTCGACATCACGCCGACCGCGCGGCTGATGCTGGAGGAGATGGGCCACCCGTTCGCCTCCGGGGAGCCGGTCTACGACGTCACCTTCGAGAACGTCCAGGCGGGCCTGCGCACCGACTACCTGTTCCGGCTCGCCAACCAGCGCGGCGGCATCGTGCTCGGCACCGGCGACCTCTCGGAGCTGGCGCTCGGCTGGTCGACGTACGGCGTGGGCGACCAGATGAGCCACTACAACGTCAACTCGGGCGTACCGAAGACGTTCATCCAGCATCTGATCCGCTGGGTCATCAGCAGCGGCCAGTTCGACGAGGAGACCGGCCGCATCCTCGCCGCGATCCTCGACACCGAGATCAGCCCGGAGCTGGTGCCGGGCGAGGAGATGCAGTCCACCGAGTCGAAGATCGGGCCGTACGCGCTGCACGACTTCACGCTCTTCCATGTGCTGCGGTACGGCTTCCGGCCGTCGAAGATCGCCTTCCTGGCGTGGCACGCGTGGCACGACGTGGAGGGCGGTGAGTGGCCGCCGGGGTTCCCCGAGGGCAAGCGCGGGACGTTCGACCTGCCGGAGATCCGGCGGTGGCTGGAGGTGTTCTGCAAGCGGTTCTTCGCGTTCGCGCAGTTCAAGCGGTCGGCCATGCCGAACGGGCCGAAGGTGTCGGCGGGGGGTTCGCTGTCGCCTCGCGGTGACTGGCGGGCACCGAGCGATGGCTCTGCGCGGGCGTGGCTGCGGGATCTGGAGCGGTTCGACTGAGCGGTGCGGGTCGGTGGGGCCGGTGCGGGTCGGTGGGGGTGCGCGTCCCTGGGGGGTGCGCCCCCAGACCCCCATCGGCCCGAGGGCCTCGTCCTCAAACGCCGGACGGGCTGGATTTACCTGACCGGCGTACTGCTGCGCCCAGCTTCACGCCCCGTCATCTCCGCATCGAACGTCTCCTGCGCCACCCGCATCGCCTCCGCGTACTCCGGCATGCTGAGCCGCCGCCACATCTCCTCCTCCGGCACGTCCTCGACGTGGGCGACGACCCACCAGATGGTGCCGAAGGGGTCCTTGATCCGGCCGCCGCGCTGGCCGAAGGCGCTGTCGGAGAGGGGCGTGACCACGCGGGCGCCGGCCGCCAGTGCCCGGGTGAACGTCTCGTCCGCGTCGGGCACGAACACCCGCAGCAGGCTCGGCATGACCGGCCAGTCGGGGCTCCGGTCGAAGGCCAGGACGACCGTGTCGCCGATCCGGATCTCGCCGTGTCCGATCGCGCCGGACTCGGTGGCGACCCTGCCGAGTTCCACGCCGTCGAACACCTCGGTGACGAAGTCGAGGAAGGCTCCGGTGTCGTCGGTCACGACCCAGGGGGCGACGGTGGTGTAGCCCTCGGGTGCTGCGCTGGTCCGCTGCTCGCTCATGCCGGCCCCTTCGTCGTATCGGACACTGACGACGTTAAGCGAGCGGTAGGTCAGATCCTGTCCTAGAACAGGGGCGCCCCGCCGACGGGGGAAGATCGGCGGGGCGCGTGGTGCCACTGTGGCTCCGAGGGGCGGGTGGCCCCTAGTGCACGGAGTGCTCCTCCAGCGGGAAGGTCCCGCCGACGACGTCCTCCGCGAAGGCCTTCACCGCGCCGGTCATGACCTCGCGCAGATTGGCGTACTGCTTGACGAACTTCGGGACCCGCCCGCCGGTGAGGCCGAGCATGTCGGTCCAGACGAGGACCTGGGCGTCGGTCTCGGGGCCGGCGCCGATGCCGACGGTCGGGATGTGCAGGACCCGGGTGACCTCGGCGGCGAGCTCCGCCGGGACCAGCTCCAGGACGACCGCGAAGGCGCCCGCGTCCTGGACGGCCTTGGCGTCCCGCAGCAGCTGCTGGGCCGCCTCCTCGCCGCGACCCTGGACGCGGTAGCCCATGGCGTTCACGGACTGCGGGGTCAGGCCGATGTGGGCCATGACCGGGATGCCGGACTCGACGAGCAGCCGGATCTGTTCGTGGGAACGCTCGCCGCCCTCCAGCTTCACGGCGCCGACGCCCGCCTCCTTGACCAGCCGGGTCGCCGAGCGCAGCGCCTGCACCGGGCCCTCCTGGTAGGAGCCGAAGGGCAGGTCGCCGACGATCAGGGCGCGCGAGGTGCCCCGTACGACGGCCGCCGACAGCATGGTCATCTCGTCCATCGTGACGGGCACGGTGGTCTCGTAGCCGAGGTGACAGTTGCCCGCCGAGTCGCCGACGAGCATCACGGGGATGCCGGCCTCGTCGAAAACGGAGGCGGTCGTCGCGTCGTAGGCGGTGAGCATGGGCCACTTCTCGCCGCGTTCCTTGGCGAGGGCGATGTCCCGGACGGTGATGCGGCGTGTGCCCTTCCCCCCGTACAGCGCCTTGCTGCCGTCGGAGGGCGTGGTGCGGGCAGCCGAAAGCTGCGTCATTGCAACGGCTCCTTACGTCATCTCGAGGCGCCCTGACGGCGTCCCCGGATCACCTCCATGGTGGCACCTCGTGCCAGTCAGGGCCAGGGGCGGTCGATGTGACCGTTCAGGCACAGGCGCTCAGACATCGCGGCACGTAAGGTCTCGGTAAAGAATTACGATACGAGACGGTGCCGTATCGGAAATCCTCTACGCTCGGCCGCATGACTACCGCAGTCCCTGACTCCCGGATCCCGGAAGCGGTGCACCGGCGCCGCTGGGCCATCCTCGGCGTACTGATGCTGAGCCTGCTGATCGTGGTGCTCGACAACTCGATCCTGAACGTCGCGATCAAGACGATCTCGACTCCGGCGCCGACCGGCCTGGGCGCCACCCAGAGCGAGCTGGAGTGGGCGATCAACGCCTACACCCTGGTCTTCGCCGGGCTCCTGTTCACCGCGGGGCTGCTCGGTGACCGGCTCGGCCGCAAGAAGGTGCTGCTGGGCGGCCTGGTGGTGTTCGGCGCCGGTTCCGCGCTCGCCGCCTTCTCCGGCTCGCCGGGCCAGCTGATCGCCTTCCGCGCGCTGATGGGCCTCGGCGCCGCCTTCGTCATGCCGGCCACGCTCGCCGTCCTGATGAACGTCTTCGAGCGCGAGGAGCAGCCGAAGGCCATCGGCATCTGGGCGGGTGGCGTGGGCCTCGCCATCGCCATCGGCCCGATCACCGGCGGGGTGCTCCTGGACCACTTCTGGTGGGGCTCGGTGTTCCTCATCAACGTGCCGATCGTGGTGCTCGCCCTGGTGCTGATGCTGTGGCTGGTGCCGGACTCCCGCGACCCGAACCCGGGGCGGATCGACCCCATCGGCGTGGTGCTGTCGGTCATCGGCCTGGTCCTGCTCGTCTACGGCATCATCAAGGGCGGCCAGCTCGCCGACTTCACGGACGCGACCGTGCTCGCGACCATCGGTGCCGGTCTCGCCGTCCTCGTCGCCTTCGTGGTGTTCGAGAAGCGCAGCGACCATCCGTCGATCGACATCACCTACTTCAAGAACAAGGTCTTCTCGGCCGCGATCGGCGCCATAGGGCTGGTCTTCTTCGCGCTGATGGGCGTGACCTTCTTCTCGGTGTTCTACACCCAGAGCGTGCGCGGCTACTCGCCGCTCCAGACCGGTCTGCTGATGCTGCCGCTGGCCGCCGCGCAGCTGATCTTCGCGCCGCGCGCCCGGCTGGTCGTCGACCGCTTCGGCAACAAGGCGACGACCACCGGCGGCATGCTGCTGATCGCCGCGATGCTGTCCGCGTTCGCCTTCCTGGAGGCGGACACGCCGATCTGGCTCCTCGAGGTGATCTTCTTCCTCATGGGCACCGGCATGGCGCACATCATGACCCCGACCAGCGTCGTCATCATGCAGGCCCTGCCGCGTGAGAAGGCGGGCTCCGCGTCCGCGCTCAGCAACACCTTCCGGCAGGTCGGCGGTGCGCTCGGCATCGCCGTCCTCGGCTCGGTGCTCTCCACGGCCTACCGCAGCGGCATCGAGTCCCACCTCGGGACCGTCCCGGCAGGCGTACGGCACACCGCGGGCGAGTCCATCGAGGCCACGCTCGGCGTCGCCGCGAAGCTCGGCCCCCGGGGTGACGCCCTGGTCGGTCCTGCCAACGACGCCTTCCTGCACGCGATGCACGTCACCGCGCTGTGGGGAGCCGGGGTGGCGGTGGTCGGTGCCGTGGTCGTGGCGCTGTACCTGCCGGGCAGGCCGACGGAGCCTCAGCGGGGGCCGGAGGAGCAGGAGTTGGTGGCCGCGGGCGAGTAGGGCGAGCCGGTGGCCGGATCCCGGCCGCCGGCACCGCCGTGTCCGAGGGACAATCACTTCATCCCACAGAGAGGACCAAGCGACGTGAGCGGCCTCGCCGAGAGTCAGTCCGGGCAGGCGGTCCCGGTGCGGGGCCGGCCCCGCAGTGAGGCCGTGGAGCGGTCCATCATCGAGGCCGTCATCAAGCTGCTGGAGGACGGCGTGCCGCTGGCGGAGCTGTCCATCGAGCGGATCGCCCGGACCGCCGGCGTCGGCAAGGCCACCATCTACCGCCGCTGGAACGGCAAGGAGGAGCTCTTCGTCGACGTCGTGCGCACCGCCGAGCCGCCGGATCCGGAACTGCCCGGCACCTCGATGCGCGACGATCTCGTGGCACTCCTCGAACAGCTGCGCCAGCGCGGGCTGATGACCCGTTCGTCGGCGCTGCTGCACAGCGTCTTCGCACAGATGAAGAGCAGTCCCAAGGTGTGGGGCGCCTACCACGCGATCGTCGTCGCGCCCCGGCGCCGGAAGCAGCTCGACATCCTGCGCCGGGGGCAGGCGAACGGCGAACTGCGCGGGGACATCGACATCGAGCTGCTCAACGACCTGTTCGTGGGGCCCATGTTGTTCCGCACCATCATGCTGCCGGGCTCCGCGCTCCCCGAGGGCCTGTCGGAGCAGATCGTCGACAGCGTCCTGGAAGGGCTACGGCCCGTCAGTTCGCGCGTGTCGTAGCACCCGTGTGCGCGTTTCGTCACAGAGGGCGCTTTCCCGGCCGGGATCCGGAACTCGGCGCGCCGACTTGTACGTCATCGCCCCCGTACGGTCGTCATGGGACGACGAGACGGGAGCCGATCATCCCCTAGGGTCGTACGGGGTGTCTGACACCCCTCCGGCAACGGGGTGAACGGTGTGCACGGCAGGTAGTGAGGCGACGGTATGGCGCAGCAGGCGTACGTGACGGAGACGGCGGACGGCGGCTCGGGACCCGAGCGTCAGAGAGGCCGGTTCCGGCGCCTGCTCGGCCGTACGGTGTCCGGCTGGCGCGGTGACAGAAGGATCTGGCGCCGCGGGATCGTGCTGGCCGCCCTGTCGGTGCTCGTCGCGCTGGTGATGCTGCTGCACGCGCAGATCCCGAACGCCGTGGGCAACCTGGGCAGTCTCACCGAGACCTTCCTGCCGTGGCTGGGCCTGTTCGTCCCGGTGCTGCTCCTGCTCGGCTTCCTGCGCAAGTCGGCGACCGCGCTGATCGCGGTGGTGCTGCCGGCGGCCGTGTGGCTGAACCTCTTCGGCGGGCTGCTGTCCGACAAGAACGGCACCGGTGGCGACCTCACGGTGGCCACGCACAACGTCAACGCCGAGAACGCCGACCCGGCCGGCACCGCCCGGGACGTGGCCGCCTCCGGCGCGGACGTGGTGGCCCTGGAGGAACTGACCGCCTCCGCGGTGCCGGTGTACGAGAAGGCGCTGGCGTCGACGTACAAGTACCACGCGGTCGAGGGCACGGTCGGGCTGTGGAGCAAGTACCCGCTGACCGGGGTGCGGGCCGTCGACATCAAGCTGGGCTGGACCCGGGCGATGCGGGCCACGGTGACCGCGCCGGACGGGCAGGTCGCGGTGTACGTGGCTCATCTGCCGTCCGTACGGGTGAAGATGGAGGCCGGGTTCACCGCCCGCCAGCGCGACACCAGCGCCGACGCGCTCGGTGAGGCGATCGCCGACGAGAAGCTGCCCCGCAAGATCCTGCTCGGCGACCTCAACGGCACGATGAACGACCGCGCGCTGAACGCGGTCACCTCGCAGATGCGCTCCACGCAGGGCGCGGCGGGCAGCGGCTTCGGGTTCAGCTGGCCGGCGTCGTTCCCGATGGCGCGGATCGACCAGATCATGGTGCAGGGCGTGGAGCCGGTGAGCTCGTGGACGCTGCCCGAGACCGGCAGCGACCATCTGCCGGTGGCGGCGCGTGTGAACCTCGCCACCTCCTCGTAACCCGGGGGAAGCCTGGGGCGGGCACGTTTGTTCCGTAACTGAACATAAGCTAGGTACGGAACTCCGCTCACCCCTTCGAAAGGCACGACTCCTTTATGCCTCTGGCCCTGCTCGCACTGGCCGTCGGCGCTTTCGGTCTCGGCACCACCGAATTCGTCATGATGGGCCTGCTGCCCGACGTCGCCGACGACCTGGGCATCTCGATCCCCACCGCCGGTCACCTCGTCTCCGCGTACGCGCTGGGCGTGGTGATCGGCGCCCCGCTGCTCGCCGCGGTCACCGCCCGGATGTCCCGCCGCAAGGTCCTCATCGGCCTGATGGGGCTGTTCGTGGCCGGCAACGCGGCCTCGGCCTTCGCGCCCGGTGAGGGATGGCTGCTGGCCGCGCGCTTCGTGAGCGGTCTGCCGCACGGCGCCTTCTTCGGCGTCGGCGCGGTCGTCGCCACCAGTCTCGTCGCCCCGGAACGCAAGGCCCGCTCGGTCTCCCTGATGTTCCTCGGCCTGACCCTGGCCAACATCGCCGGTGTGCCGGTCGCCACGCTCATGGGCCAGCACCTGGGCTGGCGGGCGACCTTCCTCGGCGTCAGCGCGATCGGCCTGGCGGCGATAGCCTCGCTGGCCCTGCTGATCCCGCACGACCACACCCAGGCGCCCCGGGTGGGCCTGCGCGGCGAACTGGCCGCCCTGCGCTCGCTCCCGGTCTGGCTGGCCCTCGGCACCACGGTCGCGGGCTTCGGCGCGCTGTTCTCCGCGTACAGCTACATCACGCCGATGCTCACGGACTCCGCCGGGTACGCCGATTCCAGCGTGACCCTCCTGCTCGCCCTGTTCGGGGTGGGCGCGACGGTGGGCAACCTGCTCGGCGGACGGCTCGCCGACCACTCCCTGCGCGGCACCCTGTTCGGCGGGCTGACCTCGCTGGTCGTGGTCCTCGCCCTGTTCCCGGCGCTGATGTCGGCGCAGTGGAGCGCCGCGCTCGCGGTGGTCCTGCTGGGCACGGCGGCCTTCGTCACCGGGTCCCCGCTCCAGCTGATGGTCATGGAGAAGGCGTCCGCCGCCCCCTCCCTGGCCTCCTCCGCCAACCAGGCCGCGTTCAACCTGGCCAACGCCGGCGGCGCCTGGATCGGCGGCCTGGCCCTCGCCGCGGGCCTCGGCGTGACGTCCCCCGCGGTGACGGGCGCCGGCCTGGCCGTGCTCGGCCTCGGCGTCGCCGCGGTGGCGGCGGTCGTGGACCGGCGACGCGTGGCCGCACCGACCGGCCGGGAGCGCGTCATCGCCTCGCATGTGCCGGAGCACGCGGAAGCCGTGCGGCACTGAGCAGTCGTACGACCAAGGGGGGCGCCCGGAGATCACCGGGCGCCCCCCCTTCGCTCACCCCACCGACTCCCGCGCCACGTCCAGGAACGCCAGCCGGTTGGCCTCCAGGTGGTCCCGTACGCTCTCGCCCTCCGGCAGGCCCTCCCACACGGTCCGGTTGAGGTCGAGGAAGTGAGCGCGGGCGGCTTCGTGCACCGGTAGCGGGAACTGGACGCGGATGAGGCGTTCGGCCACCCAGAGGCGGTTCATCGTGTCGCTGGTCGTGAGGAACCAGGGGTCGGTGGGCTCGTGATCGGCGGGCGGGAATAGGCGGCGCGTTCCGCCTCGGCGCTGACCTCGATGAAGCGCTCCAGCAGGGCCAGGCGTTCCGCGCGCCGGGCCTCCGACACCGCGGTCCGCTGTCGCCGCGCCTCGGCGCGTTCCGCCGACAGCTGGGTCCGATGCTGGACGAGGTAGGACAGCACGCCGCCCAGAGCGACGCCGCCCAGCGAAATGAGAGACACCCAGACCTGGCCCGACACGCGGGTCATCGTCCCACGCCGCGCCGGGGCTGTCGGTGAGCTGTAGGGCCCTGTAGGCGGGCTGTCGGTGGTTTGTCGGTGGGGGCTGGGAGTGTTCTCGGCATGACGCGAATCGACAAGAACCCCCAGAGCGGGGACTCCGCCGTTTCCGTGCGGGGGCTGGTCAAGCACTACGGCGAGACCAAGGCGCTGGACGGCGTCGACCTGGATGTGCGCGAGGGCACCGTGATGGGTGTGCTCGGGCCGAACGGGGCCGGCAAGACCACCCTCGTACGCATTCTGTCCACCCTGCTCTCCGCCGACTCCGGGACGGCGACCGTCGCCGGCTACGACGTCGTACGGCAGCCCCGGCAGCTGCGACGCGTGATCGGGCTCACCGGGCAGTACGCCTCGGTGGACGAGAAGCTCCCCGGCTGGGAGAACCTCTACATGATCGGGCGGCTGCTCGACCTGCCCCGCAAGGAGGCCCGCGCCCGGGCCGACGAGCTGCTGGAGCGGTTCTCGCTGACGGACGCCGCGAAGCGGCCCGCGAGCACCTACTCCGGCGGTATGCGGCGCCGCCTCGACCTCGCCGCCTCGATGATCGGGCGCCCCCAGGTGCTCTTCCTGGACGAGCCCACCACCGGTCTCGACCCGCGCACCCGCAACGAGGTGTGGGACGAGGTCAAGCGGATGGTCGGGGACGGCGTGACCGTGCTGCTGACCACCCAGTACATGGAGGAGGCCGAGCAGCTCGCCTCCGAGCTGACCGTCGTGGACCACGGCAAGGTCATCGCCGCCGGCGCCATCGAGGAGCTCAAGGCGAAGGTCGGCGGACGCTCGCTGCGGGTCCGGCCGGTCGATCCGATGCAGCTGCGGCCGCTCGCCGGGTGGATCGACGAACTCGGCATCACCGGGCTCGCCGGCAGCACCGTGGACACCGACAGCGGCGCCGTCATCGTGCCGATCCTCAGCGACGAGCAGCTGACCGCCGTGGTCGGCGCGGTCACCGCACGCGGTGTCACCCTCTCCTCCATCACCACCGAACTGCCCAGCCTGGACGAGGTGTTCCTGTCCCTCACCGGCCACCGCGCCAGTGCCCCGCAGGACACCGTGCCCACCAACGACACCCGCGAGGAGGTCGCCGTATGAGCGCCGCAACCGCCAGCATCACGGACGCCGACGCCCGGATCCCGCTGCGCGGCCACCTGCGCCACACCGGCGCCCTCGTCCGCCGCAACCTGCTGTGGATCCGCCAGGACCCGGAGTCGATGTTCGACGCGATCCTGATGCCGGTCGTCTTCACCCTGCTGTTCGTCTACGTCTTCGGCGGCTCGATCGGGCAGGCCCTGGGCGGCGGGCAGGACGGCTACGTCCAGTACGTCATCCCGGGCATGATCGCGATGATGAGCATGACGCTCTCCCAGGGCGTCGGCACCGGCTTCAGCCAGGACTTCAACTCCGGTGTCATGGACCGCTTCCGGTCCCTGCCGATCGGGCGCGGCTCGGTGCTGTTCGCGAAGATCTCCGTGGAACTGCTGCGGATGCTGTTCGCGACCACCGTGCTGATGATCGTGGCCGTTCTGGTCGGCTTCGACATCCACCACTGGGCCGGACTGTTCGCGGCGGTGGGACTGTCCGCCGTGTTCGCCTCCTCCATCATGTGGGTGTTCCTCACCCTGGGCGTGATCCTGAAGAACGCCCAGTCCGTGCAGGCGATGGGCTTCCTGGTGCTCTTCCCGCTCCAGTTCGGCTCGTCGATCTTCGCGCCGACGGCCTCGATGCCGGGCTGGCTCCAGCACTTCACCGACTACAACCCGCTGTCCACGCTCGCCGACGCGGCCCGCGGCCTGATGGTCGGCGGCCCGGTCGCCCACGACCTGTGGGTGACACTCGCCTGGTCGGCGGCGATCACGGCGGTGGCGGCACCGTACGCCATCCACAAGTTCCGCACGAAGAACTGACCGGCCCAGGCGCCCGGGCGTCGGTGCGCGTCACACCAGGGCGGCGGCCTCCTCAGGGGAGAGGCCGCCGCCCTCCGCGTACGCCGACTCGTAGGCCGCGTCGCCGAGCACCGCGCGCAGGTCCCGCTCGGCGTTGCCCCGCACCGTGCGCTCGATGGTCGTCGGGGCGTGGTCGGCGGGCAGCAGCGCGTCGCCGGCCCGGAGGCACCGGGCGCCGTCCCGGGCGCGGGCACCGCCGTCGGCCGCGGCGAGGGCGAGCGCGGCGGTGTGCAGGTACATCGTGCGCATATGGGGGGCGATGGTCAGGGCCAGCGGGTCCCCGGACTTCTCCAGCGCCCGCCGCGTCAGCCTCAGGCACTCGTCGTAACAGCCGTCCATGGCCTCCAGCCAGGCTTCCGAGCCCAGGATGAACGCGTCGAAGATGACGAAGTGGGCGATGCCGAACTGCTGGCGCAGCAGCCGCAGTTGCTCACGCGCCTCAGGAATGCGACCGGTCATGCCGAGCCGGCCGGCGAGGAACATCCGGGAGGCGGGCATCGCCTCGTTGCGGACGCCGTCCTGGTCGGCGATCACCTCACGCAGCAGCCGCTCGCCCCGCTCCGCCTCCCCCGTCTCCAGCAGCGCGCTGCCCAGCCGGGCGTTGAGCACGGACCGCTGGGCGCGGGCACCGAGCTGTTCGGCCCGCTCGATCGCCCGCTCGTAGTCGTCGGCCGCCGCCCGCCACTCCCCCTTGCGTTCATGGGCCTCGGCGCGCGCGGAGAGCGCCTCCGCGGTGCCCCACAGGTCGCCGATCCGCTCGTAGATCTCCAGCGCCTCCTCGGCGTCCTGGATGGCGTCGCCCGCCCAGTCGGAGCGGTTGGCGAGCAGGTTGGCCCGCCACTGGAGGGCGGCGGCGAGCTCCCACTCGTGGCCCGGGGTGGCCCGGCAGGTGTCGACGGTCGCCTTGATGACGTCCCGCAACCTGTCCATGTCCCCGGTGAGCATGATGGCGAAGAACCACAGCGAGCCCGGCATCCGGCAGGTCTGCGCCATGCCCGGCTCGTAGGTCGCGGCGATGGTCCGCAGCTTGGCCTGCGCGTGCTGGTTCTGCCAGGCGTCCAACTCGGTGTCCATGCAGGCGAGATGGACGAGATGGGCGCCCCGCCGGGCCTCCTCGAGCACCTCGCCGGTCCAGGGCGGCGCGGTGTCCGTGCAGCGCTCCCGCACCGGCAGGGCAGGGCGGACCGGCTCGGTGAACGGGTCGGGGCCGAGTTGCTGCACCTCGCTGGACCAGTTGCGGGCCTCGATGCGCAGGTCGCGCATCTGCCAGTACCAGGCGAGCGACAGGACCAGACACAGCCCCTCCTGCTCGTCGCGGGCGGCGACGGCCCGGCGCAGGGCGGTCCGGAGGTTCTCGTACTCGCGCTCCAGGCGCCCGATGGCCTCGAGTTGACGGGGGCCGCGCAGCAACGGGTCGGTGGCGCGGGCGAGTTCGCGGTAGTACGTCAGGTGCGCGCGCTCGGCGTCGGCACGGATGCCGTCCGTCTCGTCCAGGCGCTCGCCCGCGTACTCGGCGACGGTCTCCAGGAGCCGGTAGCGCATCTCCCCGTCCCCGGAAGGCGCCGCCACCACAAGGGACTTGTCGACGAGCGAGCCGAGCGCCTCCAGGGCGCCGGGCCCGCACACGGCCTCGGCGGCGGCGAGATCGCACCCGCCCGCGAACACCGACAGCCGCCGCAGGACATCCCGCTCCTCCTCGTCGAGCAGGTCCCAGGACCAGTCGACGACGGCCCGCAGGGTCTGCTGGCGGGGCAGGACGGTACGGCTGCCCGAAGTCAGCAGCCGGAAGCGGTCGTCGAGCCGGTCGGCGATCTGACGCGGCGTCAACATCCGCAAACGGGCGGCGGCGAGCTCGATACCGAGCGGCAGCCCGTCGAGTCGCCGGCAGATCTCGGCACAGGCCTCCGGATCCTCGTCCACCCGGAACCCCGGCCTGGCCGCGGCCCCCCGGTCGGCGAGCAGCCGCAACGCGACCGGCTCCGGCAGCGGCTCCACGGGTCGCAGCAACTCCCCCGGCACACCGAGGGGTTCACGGCTGGTGGCCAGCACGGTCAGCCCCGGGCAGCGCTCCAGGAGCGTCTCCGTCAGCCGGGCGGCCGCCTCGACGACATGCTCGCAGTTGTCGAGGATCAGCACCATGCGCCGCCTGCCGCAGTGCTCGGCGAGCCGCTCCACGGGATCGTCGAGCCGCTCGCTGCCGGCCGCCCTCATCGCCTCGGCACCGGCGCCGTACAGCACGGTCTCCCGGGCCCCCACGGACGTCAGCACGGCCTCGGGCACGGCGTCCGGATCGTCCACCGGAGCGAGCTCGGCCAGCCACACCCCGTCCCGCGCGGCCTCCCCCACGGTCTCCCCGGCCTCCTGCGACAACCGGGTCTTCCCGGCCCCGCCGGGCCCCAGCAGCGTGACGAGCCGCGCGCTCGCGAGGTCCCCGCGGATGGCCTCGATGTCGGCTTCCCGCCCGACGAAGGAGGTGAGACGGGCACGGAGGTTGCCGAGCGGCGGGGAGGTCGGTCCGGTGGCGTGGGCTCCCGCCGCGGGACTTTGCGGCAGGGCGGCCGGGGTGTACGTGGCCGCCGCGGACGGCGGTTCCGGCCGCAGCAACTCCCCGTGCAGCGCGCGCAGTTCGGGCCCCGGGTCCGCTCCCAGCCGGTCCGCGAGCAGCTGCCGTACGGACTCGTAGGCGGCCAGCGCCTCCGCGGTGCGGCCGGTGTCGCGCAGGGCGCGCAGCCGGAGGGCCTGGAGGGGTTCGTCCAGGGGGTGGGTGTCGCAGAGGGCGGTCAGTTCGGGCAGGGACTGGTCGGCGTGGCCGAGGGCGAGCGCGGCGGCGTGGCGGGTGCGGAGGGCGTCCAGACGCCGGGCCTCGGCGCGGGCCGCCTCGGCCGTACGGTCGGGCAGGTCGGCCAGGGCGGGGCCGCGCCACAGGGCGAGGGCGTCGTCCAGGACCGCCGCCGCCTTGGCGGGGTCGCCGTCGGCCAGCGCCCGCACGCCGTCACCGGCGAGCCGCTCGAAACGGTGCAGGTCGATGTCGTCCGGCGCGGCGGTGAGTCGGTAACCGCCGTCCACGGAGGCCACGGCCTCCGCCCCGATCGCCCTCCTGAGCCGCCCCACCAGCGCCTGCACGGCGCCGGTCGCGTCGGCGGGCGGCTCACCGTCCCACACCTCGTCCACCAGCACGGTCACCGGGACGGTGCGGGTGGGCCGCAGAGCGAGCACGGTCAACAGAGCACGCAGCCGCGCGCCGCCGACGGGGACGGTGGTGCCGTCGGGACGGAGTGCCTGCGTGGTGCCGAGGATGCGATAGCGCACGGGGCCATTGTCTCTGTTGGCGTCGGGACGGGTCACGGGGTTCCCTCGGGTGGGGTGTCGAGTACGCCTATGGGGGTGGCGGGTTCTGTTGTCGGGCGGGTGCGGGTGCGTTGTGGCTTGTCGCGCAGTTCCCCGCGCCCCTAAGGGGTTGCAGTTGACCTGCGCCAGGACCGGACCGTCCGCCGCCGCGTCCGCCCCCACGCACCGTTCGCCGCGTACGGCGTGAAGGGGACGGGGTGGGGGGTGTCCGCCCGCAGCGGCCGGCGTCCGGAACCGAGCACATCTCAAGCGACCGAGCCGCCGGACCGAGGACGGATACCCCCCACCCCGGCACCGACCCGAGACGAACCAGCACGCGCTACGCACGCCCCCACCGGACAGCAAGAGGCCGCCGCAGGCCTCCAGGGGCGCGGGGAACTGCGCAAAACGCCCGCCCCCACGCACCCGCACACGAAGGAACCCCCGCCCCACCCCAACACGTTCCCCCAGATGCCCGGTACCGTCGGGCCGTCCCCCCGCGAAGTACAGGGAGCCCCATGACCACCGCCACCACCCGCCACAGCGACCGACGGATCAGCCCCGTCTTCCTCGGGATCGTCGCCGTCACGGCGGTGACCGGCTGGGCCACCTGGACCGGCTTCGCCGAGGAGCCCGGTATCGCCGTGTTCCTGTTCGTGACCGGCGCCTGGATCGTCTCCCTCTGCCTGCACGAGTACGCCCACGCCCGCACCGCCCTGCACAGCGGCGACATCACGATCGGCGCGAAGGGCTACCTCACGCTGAATCCTCTGAAGTACACCCACGCCCTGCTCAGCATCGTGCTCCCCGTCATCTTCGTGATCATGGGCGGCATCGGCCTCCCCGGCGGCGCGGTGTTCATCGAGCGCGACCGGATCCGCGGCCGCTGGCGGCACAGTCTGATCTCCGCGGCCGGCCCCCTCACCAACGTCCTGTTCGCGCTCGCCTGCACAGCCCCGTTCTGGCTGGACGCCCTCGACGGCGTCCCCCTGGCGTTCCGTTCCGCGCTCGCCTTCCTCGCCCTGCTCCAGGTCTCGGCCGCGATCCTGAACTTCCTGCCGGTCCCGGGCCTGGACGGCTACGGCGTCATCGAGCCCTGGCTGTCGTACAACATCAAGCGCCAGGTGGAGCCCTTCGCGCCCTTCGGCCTGCTGTTCGTGTTCGCACTGCTGTGGGTGCCGCAGGTCAACGCCGTGTTCTTCGACATCGTCGACGCGGTCCTGAACCGGCTCGGCGTCCCCCAGGAACTGGCGTCGATCGGCCGGAGCCTCTACCGCCTCTGGAACTGAGCGGCCCGCCCCCGCTTCAGGTAGTACCAGCACATGTTGGACGACAGCCCCGCCAGCAGTACCCAGACAACCCCCAGCCAGCTGCCCTGCACGAAGGAGACGACCGCCGCCGCGACGGCGAGGAGGCAGACGGCGAGGGCGTAGAGGGCGAGGCGGGGCATTTCCACGGGCTCCTGTCAGGGGGACACTGCTGCACTACGCCGACCAGTGTCCCCCATCCCCTCACCGCCCGTGACCCGCAGCCCCGTCACACCTCACACGTCCGTGACCCGCAGCCCCGCATGCGCCTTGTACCGCCGGTTCACCGAGATCAGGTTGGCGACCAGCGACTCGACCTGGTGGGCGTTGCGCAGCCGTCCCGCGAAGACCCCCCGCATCCCGGCGATGCGCCCGGCGAGCGCCTGCACGATCTCGACGTCGGCGCGCTCCTCCCCCAGCACCATCACATCGGTGTCGATCTCCTCGATCTCCGGGTCCTGGAGCAGGACCGCCGACAGATGGTGGAACGCGGCCGTCACCCGGGACTCCGGCAGCAGCGCGGCCGCCTGCTCCGCCGCGCTCCCCTCCTCCGGCTTCAGCGCGTACGCGCCCTTCTTGTCGAAGCCGAGCGGGTTGACGCAGTCGACGACGAGCTTGCCCGCGAGTTCGGCGCGCAGGGACTCCAGGGTCTTGCCGTGGCCCTCCCACGGCACCGCGACGATCACGATGTCGCTGCGGCGCGCGGTCTCGGCGTTGTCGGCGCCCTCGACACCGTGCCCGAGTTCGTCGGCGGCGGCCTGCGCGCGGTCGGCGGCCCGCGAGCCGATGATCACCTTCTGTCCCGCCCGGGCGAGCCGGTAGGCGAGGCCCTTGCCCTGCGGACCGGTTCCGCCGAGCACGCCGACGACGAGCCCGGAGACGTCGGGGAGGTCCCACGGGTCCTTGGCGGGAGCCTTCTGTGCACTGTCGCTAGAGGTCATGGGCCGACCTTACGTGCGCCCCGCCGACCCCGTCCGCTCAGGTGAGCCGCATCACGGGCGCCCGCCGGAACACGCCCGGCTCGACCTCGTGGGTGCCCGCCGAAACACGCCCCGCTCCACCTCACGGGCACCCCCCAGAACACGCCCCGCTCCACCTGCCCGGTTCGGGGGAATTCGAGGTGAACCACAGGTCGCGGCAGGCCGCTTGCGGCAGGATGCGGCGCCATGGACGCCGTACGGGTCGCGTTGTTGCGTGAGGTGCTCGCCGGGACCGAGTGGTGGGGGGCCACCCGCCGCTTCGGGGGTGTGCTGCGCGGCTCGGTGGTCTCGCACGGCGGGGGTCTGCTGCTGGTCGGGACACCGGAGTACGAACCGTGGCACCTGGCGGCCCACCTGGTCGACGAGGCCGCCTGGTCCGGCACCCCGGAGCTGGCCCCCACTCTCGTACGGCACGACGCGCGCCCCTCCGACCCGGCGCACCTGTCGGTCGGCCCCGGTCGGCTGGCCGCGGCCCGGCGCGGTGAGACCCTCCTCGTGGTCTCCCCGACCGGCCCGGACGCGCCCCTGCTGGAGCACGTCCACGACGCCCGGCGGGCCGGTGCGACGATCCTCGCCCTCGGCCCCGGCGAGGGCGAACTCCCCGCGATGGCCCATGAGTCGCTCGCCGTGCCGGAGGGCACGGACCTCGACCTGGACACCGTGCAGCACCTGGTCAGCGCGGCGGCCGGGGAGAACGCAGGGCCCGCCCCCCGGGGCCCCCGGCGCTTCCGGGACCGCCTCTCACGCCTGGCGGACCATCTGACGGCACCCCCGCCGACCCGGTGGTGAGCCACCGTCGCGCCGCGTGCCCGCGGCCCGAAAAGCGCTTGCCCGTCCCGCATCCCGCCCCGGACCATGGCCCTTCGTGACCGACGACTCCCCCCAACCCCCCTCCGGCCTGCGCGCCGTGCTCCCGGACCTCGCCCCCTGGCGGGCCTCCCGGGACTTCCGGCGGCTCTGGTACTCGGGGCTGATCTCGAACTTCGGCAGCTTCCTGACCTTCGTCGCGCTGCCGGTGCAGCTGAAGGAGCTCACCGGTTCGGCCGCGGCGGTGGGTGCGATCGGCGCCGTGGAACTCGTCCCGCTCCTGGTCTTCGGCCTGTACGGCGGGGCGCTCGCGGACGCGTGGGACAAGAAGAAGCTGATCGTGTGGACGGAGGTCGGCCAGGGCCTGCTGAGCGCGGCCCTGCTGCTGAACGCGCTGCTGCCGCGGCCCGCGATCTGGCCGCTGTACGTCGTCGCCGCCCTGTCCTCGGCCGTGGTCTCGGTGCAGCGCCCCGCGCTCAACTCGCTCTGGCCCCGCATCGTGGCCCATGACCACCTGCCCGCGGCGGCCTCGCTGAACTCCCTGCGCTGGACGGTCGGCGGGGTCGCGGGACCGGCGCTCGCGGGGGTGGTGGTGGCCTACGCGGGCCTCGGCTGGGCGTACGGCGCGGACCTGCTGACCTTCGTGGTCTCGGTGGTCCTGGTCGTCCGGATCGCGGCCTCCCCGGCCTCCCACGAGGCGGCCAAGCCGTCGCTGAAGGCCATCGCGGAGGGCGCGCGGTACGCCTGGAGCCGCAAGGAGCTCCTCGGCACCTACGCCGTCGACCTGGCCGCGATGTTCCTGGCGATGCCGCTGGCCCTGCTGCCGTTCCTGGCGGACGAGCTGCATGCCGAGTGGTCGCTTGGCCTGATGTACGCGACGGTCCCGCTGGGCGCGATGGTGGTGAGCCTGACCAGCGGCTGGACCTCTCGCGTGCACCGGCACGGCCGGATGGTGGTGCTGTCGGCCGCGCTGTGGGGTCTGGCGATCGCGGCCGTGGGGGTCGTCGGGAACGTGTGGCTGGTGCTGCTGTTCCTGACCGTGGCCGGGGGCTGCGACATGGTCAGCGGGATCTTCCGCGGGGCGATGTGGAACCAGACGATCCCGGACGAGCTGCGGGGCCGGCTGGCCGGGATCGAGCTGCTGTCGTACTCGGTCGGACCGACCGTCGGCCAGGTCAGGGCCGGCGGGTTCGCCGCGTGGTGGGGTGTGCGGACGTCGGTCTGGTCGGGCGGCCTGCTGTGCGCGGGGGCGGTGGGGCTGCTTGCCCTGTGCCTGCCGAAGCTGATGTCGTACGACGTCCGGACGAACGAGCACGCGACGCGGCTGCGCAAGCAACGCGCGGCAGCCGCGCCGGCCCCCGTGGAGGCGTGATCAGCCGTCCTCGGCACGGCTGGGGGCGTCGTGCCACTTCGGGTCGTTCTCCCACTCGAGGTTGCGCTCGCGGGCCGTCTCCATCGCGTGCTCGGCCTCCTTACGGCTCGCGTAGGGCCCGAAGCGGTCCTTGGCCGGGCAGTCCGGCCCCTCCTCGACCCGCTTGTGCTGGAGGCAGTAGTACCACTCCCCCGGCTTGCCGACCGTGCGCTTCTTGAACAAGGGCATGACCTGCTCCTCTCCGCCACCGACATGTTCCCCCATCGCCGCTGGATAGACTCGTCGGCATGTCTGGCCAGTCACTGCTCGTGCCCGGGGCGCTGTCCCCCACCCGTTCCGTGCCCGGAAACATCCGTCGCCCCGAGTACGTCGGCAAGCCCGCGCCGACGCCGTACACGGGTCCGGAGGTGCAGACCCCGGAGACCGTGGAGGCGATGCGGATCGCCGGCCGTATCGCGGCGCGGGCGATGGCGGAGGCCGCGAAGCTCATCGCGCCCGGGGTGACCACCGACGAACTGGACAAGGTGGCGCACGAGTACATGTGCGACCACGGCGCCTATCCGTCGACGCTCGGCTACCGGGGCTTCCCGAAGTCCCTGTGCACCAGCGTCAACGAGGTGATCTGCCACGGCATCCCGGACTCCACGGTGCTGCGCGACGGTGACATCGTCAACCTCGACGTGACCGCGTACATCGGCGGGGTGCACGGCGACAACAACGCGACGTACCTGGTCGGCGACGTGGACGAGGAGAGCCGGCTGCTGGTCGAGCGCACCCGGGAGTCGCTGGCCCGCGCGATCAAGGCGGTCAAGCCGGGCCGCCAGATCAACATCATCGGCCGGGTCATCGAGTCGTACGCCAAGCGCTTCGGCTACGGCGTGGTCCGCGACTTCACGGGTCACGGCATCAACTCGTCGTTCCACTCGGGCCTGATCATCCCGCACTACGACAGCCCGCACGCGACGACGGTCATCCAGCCCGGCATGACCTTCACGATCGAGCCGATGCTGACGCTGGGCACGCACGAGTACGACATGTGGGACGACGGCTGGACGGTCGTCACGAAGGACCGCAAGCGCACGGCGCAGTTCGAGCACACGCTGGTGGTGACGGAGGACGGCGCGGAGATCCTGACCCTGCCGTAGCGAGAGCCGTGGACCCGCCCCGGGCCGGGGCGGGTCTTTTCTTGTACCTTTTTACCGACAGGCTGTCGGCAAACCTATTGACTTAGGTAAGCCTAACCTCGGAGGATGAGCGCATGGACTCCTTCTCGACGGTCATCCGCACCGCGTCCCACGAACAGCACACCGAGGCGGAGACCTCGACGTTCATGAGCGACCTGCTCGGCGGCGGCCTGGGCCGGGACGCGTACGCCCGCTACACCGAGCAACTGTGGTTCGTCTACGAGGCGCTGGAGACCGGCGCCGAGAGGCTGGCGTCGGATCCGGTGGCGGGTGCGTTCATCCGGCCGGAGCTGTTCCGGCTGCGGGCGCTGGAGCGGGACCTGGCGCATCTGCGCGGGCCGCGGTGGCGCGCGGGACTGTCGGCCCTGCCCGCCACCCGGGCGTACGCGGACCGGGTGCGCGTCTGCGCCGAGCAGTGGCCGGCGGGCTATGTCGCCCACCACTACACGCGCTACCTCGGCGACCTCTCCGGCGGCCAGATCATCCGCGACCGGGCCGAGCGGACCTGGGGCTTCGAGCGCAAGGGCGACGGCGTCCGCTTCTACGTCTTCGAGGAGATCCCGAACCCCGCCGCCTTCAAGCGGACCTACCGCGGGCTCCTGGACGAGATCCGCGCGGACGACCTGGAGAAGCAGCGGATCGTGACCGAGTGCAAGAGGGCGTTCGCCCTGAACACGGACGTCTTCCGGGCCCTGGGCGAGGAGTTCCCGCTCAGCGCGTAGCGCCGGTCCGGCGGACGATGGGGGGGGCTCGCCTGCTCGAGCGAAGTCGAGAAGGCGGGAGAGTGAGGACAACGCGGCAGACCCGCGTGCCAGGCCACGCGTCGTCGGCGTGATCCGCCGGACGGCCCTAGCGCTCCGGCTGGCGTTCCAGGACGACGCGGCCGCCGAGCTCGACCCAGCCGTAGGGCTGTGGGGCGGTGAGGAGCTGGGATCCTGCGCCCTGGGTGATGTTGAGGGCGCGGCCCAGTGCGGCGGTGAGCTGGAGGGCCGCCGCGCCGGTGGCCTCGTCCTCCTCGACGCCGTCGCCCCGGCCGGGGAATCCCCGGGCCCGGATCCGTCCCGCGGCCTCGTCCTCCCACGCCCAGGCGTAGATCCACTCGCCCTCCGGGGGCACGGCCAGGTCGTCGACCTCGGCGGCGGAGCCGTACTGCCGGAAGGTCCGCGGGGCCGCCCACTCCGCCCGCGCCTCGATCCAGCTGAACTCGCCGTCGAGCCGGGCCCCCACGACCCCGGCGGCGGTGACCAGCTCGGGCACGTCGAGGAGCCAGGCCGCGCCGACGCACGGGTATCCGGCGAAGGCGAGCCGCGTGGACGGGGTGTAGATGTCGACGACTCCGCGCTCGGGGTCGTCCACGAACACGGTCTCGCTGAAGCCGAGCTTGGCGGCGAACGCCTGTCGCTCGTCCCGGTCCGGCAGCACGGATCCCTCGCGGACGACGCCCAGCTCGTTGCCGTAGCCGCCGTTCGGCGCGCAGAAGACGCGCAGCACGTCGTAGTCAGTCACGGGGGAATTGAAGCACCTGGTCGGGGTGCGGAGCGCCGTGCGCAGGCCCTTCCCGGGAACCTACGGCCACGGGTGATCCGGAACCTTTGAATCTCCTTTGACCTTCACTTGACGTTTATTTTGAGCCAAAGATAGATAAGCCTCAGATAAGTTAGGCGAGCCTCACCAACCCTCAGGAGCTCGTATGCGTGCCGTCAGACTGTCCCTCCTCGCCGCCACCGCCGTGGCGGCCCTCACCGCCGTCACGGGGTGCACGGAGAAGGGAAACTCCGGCGACAGCGACCGCGTGATCGACGTGACCGCCACCGACAGCAAGTGCGAGGTCTCCAAGAAGGAGTTCCCGGCCGGCCACGTGGAGCTGGCGATCGAGAACAAGGGCTCCAAGGTCACCGAGGTCTACGTCCTGTTCCCGGACGACCGGATCGTCACCGAGCGCGAGAACATCGGCCCCGGCACCAAGCAGAAGGTCACCGCCGAGGTGAAGGCCGGCGACTACACGATCGCCTGCAAGCCGGGCATGAAGGGCGACGGCATCCGCCAGGCCGTGAAGGCCACCGGCGGCACCGCGGCCAAGCGTGACCCGCGGCTCGACTCGGCCGTCGCCGCCTACCGCCAGTACGCACAGGAGCAGGCCGACGCCACGCTGCCGCTGGCGAAGACGTTCGCCGCCGCGGTCAAGGCCGGTGACCTCGAAGCCGCCAAGAAGGCCTACGCGCCCTCCCGGATCGGCTGGGAGCGCACCGAGCCGGTCGCCGAGTCCTTCGGCGACATCGACCCCAAGGTGGACGTCCGGGCCGACGGCCTGGAGGCCGGCCAGAAGTGGACCGGCTGGCACCGCCTGGAGAAGTCCCTCTGGCAGGACAAGAAGATCACCGCCGAGGACAAGACCCTCGCCGACCAGCTGATCACCGACCTCACCGACTGGCAGAAGCGGGTCGGCAAGGCGGACATCACCCCGACCTCGATGGCCAACGGCGCCAAGGAGCTCCTCGACGAGGTCGCCACCGGCAAGGTCACCGGCGAGGAGGAGCGCTACTCGCACACCGACCTCGTCGACTTCAAGGCCAACGTCGAGGGCGCCGAGAAGTCGTACGAGCTGCTCAAGCCGGTCGCCCAGGAGAACGACGCGGCCCTGGTCACCGAGCTCGACAAGCAGTTCGCGGCGCTGAACACGCTGCTCGACAAGTACCGGGCCGACAAGACGTCGTACGACTTCACCTCCTACGACAAGGTCGGCGACGCCGATCGCAAGCAGCTGTCGGACGGGGTGAACGCGCTCGCGGAGCCGCTGTCCAAGCTCGCCGCGGCCGTCGTCACCAAGTCCTCCTGAGGCAGGGGCCATGACGGACACCGAGAAGACCACGGCTCCCTCGCGGCGGGCGCTCATCGGCTGGGGCGGGGCCGGGCTCGCGCTCGGTGCCGCCGCGGCCGGCGGCGCGGTCGCGATGACCCGCACCGGCGACGACCTCGCCCCGACCGCCGCCGAGGCGGGTGCCGCCGTGGAGTTCCACGGCGCCCACCAGGCGGGCATCGCCACGCCCGTGCAGGACCGGCTGCACTTCGCCGCGTTCGACGTGACGACCGAGGACCGCGCCGAGTTCGTGCGGATGCTCAAGGACTGGACGGCCGCGGCCCGGCGGATGACCGCGGGCAAGGCCGTCGGGGAGGGCGCGTACGGCGGTCTCGCCGAGGCGCCGCCGGACGACACCGGGGAGGCGCTGGGGCTCAAGCCGTCGCGGCTGACGCTGACGATCGGCTTCGGGCCCTCCCTGTTCGAGAAGTTCGACCTGGCCGACCGGCGGCCCGAGGCGCTCGTCGACCTCCCGCAGTTCGCCGGGGACGCCCTCGACAAGAACCGCAGCGGCGGCGACCTGTGCGTCCAGGCCTGCGCGGACGACCCGCAGGTCGCCGTGCACGCGATCCGCAACCTCGCCCGGATCGGCTTCGGCAAGGTCGTCATCAAGTGGTCGCAGCTCGGCTTCGGCAAGACCTCCTCGACCACGCCCGACGAGCAGACCCCGCGCAACCTGATGGGCTTCAAGGACGGCACCCGCAACATCGCGGGCACCGAGACGGACCGGCTGAAGAAGTTCGTGTGGGTGGACTCCAAGGACGCCAAGGACGCCGCGTGGATGGCCGGCGGCTCCTACCTCGTCGCCCGCCGGATCCGCATGCACATCGAGACCTGGGACCGCACCTCGCTCCAGGAGCAGGAGGACATCTTCGGCCGGGACAAGGGCGAGGGCGCCCCGGTCGGCAAGGCCAAGGAGCGCGACAAGCCGTTCCTGCCGGCGATGAAGCCCGACGCACACGTCCGGCTCGCGCACCCCGACTCCAACGGCGGGGCGACGATCCTGCGCCGCGGCTACTCCTTCACCGACGGCACCGACGGTCTGGGCCGGCTGGACGCGGGGCTGTTCTTCCTGGCGTACATGAAGGACGTCCGGGAGGGCTTCATCCGCATCCAGCGGCATCTGGCCACCGACGCGCTCAACGAGTACATCCAGCACGTGGGTTCGGCGGTCTTCGCCGTCCCGCCCGGCGTCCGCGACCAGGACGACTGGTGGGGCAGCACGCTGTTCTCCAAGGAGGCCTGACCCGTGTTCTCCAACTACCTGATCGGTCTGCGCGAGGGCCTGGAGGCCTCCCTCGTCGTCTGCATCCTCATCGCCTACCTGGTGAAGACGGGCCGCCGGGACGCGCTGAAGCCGATCTGGATCGGCATCGGCGTCGCCGTCGCGCTCGCCCTCGGCTTCGGCTGCGCGCTCGAATTCGGCTCCCAGGAGCTGACGTTCGAGGCGCAGGAGGCGCTCGGCGGCTCCCTGTCGATCCTCGCGGTCGGCCTGGTGACGTGGATGGTGTTCTGGATGCGGCGCACCGCCCGGCACCTGAAGTCCGAGCTGCACGACAAGTTGGACACCGCCCTCCAGATGGGCACCGGGGCCCTGGTCGCCACCGCCTTCCTCGCCGTCGGCCGGGAGGGCCTGGAGACCGCCCTGTTCGTGTGGGCGTCGGTGCGCGCGGCGGGCGACGGCACCCCGCGCCCGCTGGTCGGGGTGGCCCTGGGCATCCTCACGGCGGTCGTCCTGGGCTGGCTGTTCTACCGCGGCGCCCTGCGCATCAACCTCGCCAGGTTCTTCACCTGGACCGGCGGGATGCTGGTCGTCGTGGCCGCGGGCGTGCTGGCGTACGGCGTCCACGACCTCCAGGAGGCGAACTGGCTGCCGGGCCTGAACAGCAGGCCCTTCGACATCAGCGACACCGTTCCGCCGGACAGCTGGTACGGCACCCTCCTCAAGGGCGTGTTCAACTTCCAGCCGGACCCGACGGTGCTTCAGGTCACGGTGTGGCTGCTGTACTTGATCCCGACGCTCGTGCTGTTCCTCCTCCCGGTAGGGTTCGCCTCCGGGAAGGGGAAGGTGAAGGCACCTGATGAGCAGGGATCGCGGCCCTCGAAGGCCCCGCAGGCTTGACCGGAGCGCACTGATAGCAGCCTCGGTGACCGCTTTGTCGTTGACGGCGAGCGGATGCGTGGTGGTGCACGGCGAGCGGGAGGTGCTTCCCGCGACCACCAAGGCGGAGGCCGCCAAGGCGCTGGAGCAGTTCACGAACGCGTACAACGCGGCCGACAAGGCGTACGACAGCTCGCTGGACGCCGCTCATGTCACCGGCGCGCTCGGCGCCATCGACGCGGCGCGGCTGAAGGCCGGGAAGACGAACAGCCCCGGCGGCAACACCACGCACACACCGCTGAAGCTGTCGGACGTCACCTACACCATCCCGAAGAAGGCGGGCTGGCCGCGCTGGTTCGTCGCCGACGCGGCCGGCAACAAGGGCGGCACCGCGCGCTGGCTGCTGGTGTTCACCCGCAACGGTCTGAACGAGCCGTTCCAGGTGGCGTATCTGACGCTGGTGGCCGAGGGGAAGGTGCCGGAGTTCAAGAAGGACGCCGACGGCTGGGCCGAGGCCGTGCCGGCGAACTCGACGGACCTGGCCGCCGCTCCCGCGGACCTGAGCGAGGACTACGCGAGCTATCTGAAGAGCGGCAGCGACGTCTTCGCGGACGGCACCCACACCAGCGCGTGGCGGGCGGACCGGGCGAAGAACGCCATCAGGCCGGGCCTGGCCACCCAGTACATCGACGAGCCGCTGACGAACGACGCCTACACTCCGCTGGCGCTGCGCACGCAGGACGGCGGGGCGCTGGTGTTCTTCGCCACGCACCACTACGTGAAGCAGACCGCGCACGCGGGTGCCGCGATCCCCTCCCCCGGCGAGGCGGCGCTCGCGCTGACCAAGGGTGAGATCAAGCAGTCGCTCACGATGGAGTTCGTCTCCAACGAGGTGGCTCTCGACCCGGCGAAGGGCGCGGGCGGCCAGAAGGTCACCGTGCTCGGGCGGATCCAGGGGCTGACGACCGCGGAGGGGTCGTAGGGACTGCTACCGGCGCAGGGGCCAGGCCGCGTCCGCGTGGTGCGGTTCTTGGCCGGCGTGCCGGGCGCAGGCGTCGGTGAGGAACTCCAGGAGGCTCAGCGGGTCGGGCAGCGGGTGTTCGGGGCCGCGGACCCAGTGCACGGCCTGGTCACCGGGCAGCCGGGCGGGCGGTACGAGGACGTAGGAGCCGCGGCAGTGCCAGCGCAGGCCGGGGTGTTCGTCGGCCGTCTCGGGGTGGCAGTCCAGCTCGCAGGGCCACCACTCGTCCTCGTCCTCGGGGGTGCCGCGGGTGAGGGTGAAGAAGAGGAGCCGGCCGTCGTCGCTCTCGGCGACCGGGCCGACCTCGACGCCGGCGGCGTGCAGCCGCTCCAGGGCCTCCCGGCCGGCCTCCAGGGGGACGTCCAGGACGTCGTGGACCATGCCGGTGGCGGTGATGAAGTTGGCCTGGGGCTGGTGCCGGGCCCAGCGCTCGATCTGTCCGCGGTCGGTGGTCGACTGGGTCTGCCAGGCGAAGGACACGGGGTGGCGGGCCGGGGTGGGACAGCCGACGCGGTCGCAGGAACAGCGGTAGTCGGCGGTGGGATGGGCGGCGGGCGCGAGCGGGAGTCCCGCTGAGGCGGCGGCCAGCAGCAGGGCCTCACGGCCGCCGTCGTCCCCGGCGGCGGCCTCCTTCGGCCGGCGTCCGCGCAGCCACTGGGAGAGTTTGCCCTGCAGGCCGGTCCGGCCCCCCGACTCCGCGCTCATCTATCACCCTCGCCTCGCTGTCGTGCAAAACAGCATGCCCTATGGTCCCACCTTCCTCGGCTCCGGGGGGCCCTGAGGGGATATGTACGGTTGTGCGCGGGCGGCTCAGCGGGGCTCAGCGGGGGGCGAGGCCGTGGAGGGCGTAGTCGACGAGGGTGTCCGTGTAGTCGTAGGAGATCGGGCCGGTGTACTGGAGCCAGCGCTGGGCGAGCGGGGAGACCCACAGTTCGAGGGCGATGCGCGGGTCGACCTCGGGGCGCACCTGGCCGGCCTCCTGGGCTGCGCGCACGCGGTCGACGTACAGCTGGAGCGAGGGTTCGAGGAGTTTGGCGACGAAGACCCGGCCGACCTGTTCGTTGACGACGCCTTCGGCGGCGAGGGCGCGGGAGGGGGCCTCGAAGCGGGGGTCCTTGAGCTGGTCGACGGTCATGCGCAGGACGGCCTTGAGGTCCGCGGCGAGGTCTCCGGTGTCCGGGATGGCGTAGGCAGCGCCGGGGGCGGCCTCCTGTGCGGCCTGTTCGCTCAGGTCGAGGAAGGCCTCGAGCAGCACCTCCGCCTTCGAGGACCACCAGCGGTAGATGGTCTGCTTGCCGACGCCGGCCCGGGCGGCGATGCCCTCGACGGTGGTCCGGGGGTAGCCGACCTCGGCGACGAGGTCGAGGGCGGCGTCGTAGATCGCGCGACGGGACCTCTCGCTGCGGCGGGTGGCGTCGGGGGCGGGCTGCTTGGGCTTCTGGGTGGCCATGGGGCGAACTTACCAGTTGACAAGACGGTGCGTCTCGCCGGAGAGTGGTCGGGCGAGACGATACGTCTCGTCCGGTCGCTGATGCACGGGAGGAGCAGGTCATGGCACGAGGTGGAGCGGGCAACATGCTCGGAGTCGGCGGAACCCGCAGCAACATCAACCGCGGAGCGCTGCGCGGCGGCAACCGCGGCACCCGGATCGGGGGCACACAGGACGCACAGGCACAGAAACGGGAACTGCTGAGGAAGCTCCGGGAGAGGCGGGAGGGGGAGGCGTCGTCGGGGTGACCGGGCTCCCGAACCCCGGGCCCCGGTGATCGGGCCCCGGTGATCGGGCCTAGTGGTCCGCCGGGGGCCAGGGGTCGCCCCAGGCCGTGTCCCTCGCTGTCTTGTACAGGGCGCCGTGGCGTTTGGTGATGGTGCGGCGGGTGAGCTGTTCGTCGGGTTCGCAGAGGTCGAGGAGGACCTGGCCCTTGCGGATCTGGGGGCGGCGCACGACCCGGGCGGGGGCCGGGGTGGTGGGGAGGCGGGTGGCGGCGACGTAGCTGAACTTCTCGTCCTCGTACGGCAGGGAGCCGCCCTTGACCTTGCGGTGCAGGGACGAGCGGCTGACCCGCGCCGAGAAGTGGCACCAGTCCTCGCCGGGCACGATCGGGCAGGCGGCGCTGTGCGGGCAGGGCGCGGCGATGCGGAAGCCGGCGGCGATCAGGCGGTCGCGGGCCTCGATGACCCGGGCGTAGCCGGCCGGGGTGCCGGCCTCGACGATCACCACCGCCTGGGCCGCTGCCGCCGCGGTGTCCACGAGGGTGGTGCGGTCGGCCGGCGTGAGCTCGTTGAGGACGTACGAGACGGTGACCAGGTCCGTGGCGGGCAGGGTGAGGTCGCTGCCGATCCGGACCCGCTCCCAGCGCGTGTCCCGCAGGGCCGGGTGCGCGGCGGCGATCTCGCGGCCGAGGGCGAGGGCGGGTTCGGCCCAGTCGAGGACGGTGACCGCGCGGTCGCCGGGCCAGGTCGCGGCCACGGCCCAGGTCGCGGCGCCGGTGCCGCCGCCGACGTCGATGTGCCCCGCGGGGGTCCAGCCGGGGGTGGCCTCGGCGAACGCCTCCAGCGCCGCGTGGACCGCCTCGAAGGTCGCGGGCATCCGATAGGCGGCGTACGCGGCCACGTCCGCCCGGTCGCGCAGGATCGGGGCGTCGGTGGGAGTGGCTCCGCGATAGTTGGCGATCAGCCGCTCGACCGCCTGCGCCGCCTGCTTCGGGGGAAGACCGTCGAGGAGGCCGGCGAGGGTGGTGCGGAGGGTGTCGGACGGGAGCGCGGGGACGGTCACCCGCCGATTCTATGGGCGCCCGGCCCGAGACCTGCCCGCCGGTGGGCGCCCCGGCGGGGGACGGGCCCCGAGGTCCCCGTGCGGCGCGCCCACGGATCGACCCGCCCGTACCGCTCCAGGACGGCGGCCACCTCATCGGGCCGCGACACATCCGGCCGTACGGCGACCGCCGCGCCCTCCGGTACGAGGGCCGCCGTCTCCTCGGGCGTCCCCGCCCGGCAGACCCGCGTCACGCCACTCGGCAGACCCCCGGACCGCCCGACGAACCTGCCTCACGTCCCCCTGACCGCCCGCGCCACCCTCGTCGCGATCTCCGCCCGCGGCCGGTTGTCCGGCGGACGTCTGCGGGGGTGGACCGTGTTGGCCAGGAGGACCACGAAGGTGTCCGTGGCCGGGTCCAGTACCAGGGACGTGCCGGTGAAGCCCGTGTGGCCGGCCGCGCCGTGGCCCGCCAGTTCGCCCATGAACCACTTCTGGTCGATCGCGAATCCGAGCCCCGGCGGGGTCAGCAGGAGTTCCACGAAGTCGGGGCCGAGGATGCGGGCCGGTCCGTACGCGCCGCCCGCGAGCAGGGCCCGGCAGAAGATCGCCAGGTCCCGGGCGGTCGAGAAGAGACCCGCGTGGCCCGCCACTCCGCCCAGCGCCCACGCGTTCTCGTCGTGGACCTCGCCCCGCACCATGCCCCGGTCCGCCTTGGCCCACGGCCTGCGCTGGTCCTCCGTGGCCGCGGCCCCCGGGCAGGGGCCGAAGCGGGTGGACGTCATGCCGAGGGGGCGGGTGATGCCCTCGTGGACGAGGACGTCGAGCGGCCGGCCCGTGATGCGCTCCAGGACGTGCTGGAGGAGCAGTGGGTTGAGGTCGGAGTAGGTGTAGGTGCCGGGGACCCCGACGGGCGGCTCGGCGCGCAGCAGGGCGAGGCGTTCCTCGTCGTCGGCGCAGTCGTGGAGCGGGAGCTCGGGGCGCAGGCCCGAGGTGTGGGTGAGCAGCTCGCGGACGGTGATGCCGTGGGTCACGGCCGCCGTGAAGTCCGGCAGGTACGCGCCGACCCGCGCGTCGATGCCCAGCGTCCCCCGCTCGATCTGCTGCACCGCCGCCACCGCCGTGAACAGCTTGGTGAGGGAGGCCAGGTCGAAGGGGGTGTCCACGCGGGCGGGGACCCGGCGCTCCGGGGGCAGTTCGACGCCCGCGTCGGTCCCGGGGTCGTAGGACGCGTAGCGGACCGCCCAGCCGGACGCCTCCTCCACGGCGATCACCGGGCCGCGCCCGGCGGCCAGGACGGCCCCCGCGGCCCAGGGGCGCAGGCCGGTGGTGAGGACCCGGAAATCCCGGACGAGGTGCCGGAGTTCCTCGGGGTCGAGGCCGGCCCGCTCCGGTGTGTCGGTGCGCAGTTTCGGTGCGCTCAGCGCTTCTCCTCCGTTCTCGAGTCCTCAGTCGCACGCCTGTTCCAGGGACGGCACATTGCCATGAAACACAGGAGCGCTACCAGTGCTGCCGCCACTTGGACGACGGCCATCGGGACGGCCGTGTCCTCGCCGGCCATCCCGACCAGCGGGGAGGCGATGGCGCCGATGAGGAAGGAGGACGTGCCGAGCAGGGCGGACGCGGAGCCCGCTGAGTGCCGGGTGCGCAGCAGGGCGAGGGACTGGGCGTTGGGCAGAGCGAGGCCCATCGCGGACATCAGGACGAAGAGCGCGGCGGCGACGGGTACGAGGCCGACCTCGCCGAACACCCCGGTCGCCATCAGCAGCAGGGCCACGGCCGCCGCGGTCACGATCAGCAGGCCCACGCCCAGCACCCGGTCCAGGCCGACCCGTCCCACCAGCACCTTGCCGTTGATCTGGCCGACCACGACGAGTCCGACCGAGTTCACGCCGAACAGCAGGCTGAAGGTCTGCGGGGAGGCGCCGTAGATCTCCTGGATCACGAACGGGGACGCCGAGATGTAGGCGAACAGGGCGGCGAAGGCGAAGCCGCCGGTGAGCATGTAGCCGGTGAAGGGCAGGTCGGCGAGGAGGCGGCGCATCGAGTGCAGGGCGTCGACGACACCACCCGTGTGCCGGTCGGACGGGGACAGGGTCTCGGGCAGTCGCGCCCACACCAGGACGGCGAGCAGCGCCCCTATGACGGTCAGGACCACGAACACGCCCCGCCAGTCCGTCACGCGCAGGATCTGCCCGCCGATCAGCGGCGCGACGATCGGCGCGACCCCGCCGATCAGCATGAGGGTGGAGAAGAAGCGGGCCATCGCGACCCCGTCGTACAGGTCCCGGACCACGGCCCGGGCGATCACTATGCCGGCGGCGCCCGCGAGGCCCTGGAGGAGCCGGAAGCCGACCAGGAACTCCACGGTCGGCGCGACGGCGCACAGCGCGGTGGCGACGACGTACACGAGGAGACCGGCGAGCAGCGGGCGCCTGCGGCCCCAGCGGTCGCTCATCGGGCCGACCACCAGCTGTCCGAGCGCCATGCCGAGCAGACAGGCGGTGAGGGTGAGCTGGACGGTGGCGGCGGGCGCGTGCAGGGAGTCGGTGACCTGCGGCAGCGACGGCAGGTACATGTCCATCGCCAGCGGCGGGGTGGCGGTGAGGCCGCCGAGGAGCAGGGTGACGAGCAGGCCGGTGCGGCGCACGGCGGCCGCCGGTGGTTCCGTGTCGGGTACGGCCGCCCCCTCGACGCCCGGCGTACCCGGCCCCTCCACGTCGGGCGCGCCCGGTCCCCCGACGCGCCTCGGCTGCTCAAGATGCCCCTGCTCGGGCATATGCCCCTCCTCTTCGACTGGTCCGGCACCTATGCTCTCAGCTCGTACAAGGTGGCGACGGTCAGGTGAGCGAGGGTGGAGCCGGGCATGACGGAGCAGAGCGTGCGCTGGGGGATTCTGGCGACGGGCGGGATCGCGGCGGCGTTCACCGCGGACCTGGTGGATCTGCCGGACGCGGAGGTGGTCGCGGTGGCCTCCCGCTCCGAGGCCTCGGCGAAGGCCTTCGCGGAACGGTTCGGGATCGAGCGGGCATACGGCGAGTGGGGCGCCCTCGCCGAGGACGCGGACATCGATGTCGTGTACGTGGCCACCCCGCACTCGGCGCATCGCGCGGCCGCCGGGCTCTGTCTGAGCGCCGGTCGCAACGTCCTGTGCGAGAAGGCGTTCACGCTGAACGCGCGCGAGGCCGAGGAGTTGGTGGGGCTCGCGAAGGACGGCGGCCGCTTTCTCATGGAGGCCATGTGGATGTACTGCAACCCGCTGATCCGGCGCCTCAAGGCCCTCGTCGACGACGGCGCGATCGGTGACGTGCGCACCGTGCAGGCCGACTTCGGGCTCGCCGGCCCGTTCCCGCCCGCGCACCGGCTTCGGGACCCGGCACAGGGCGGGGGCGCACTGCTCGACCTCGGGGTGTACCCGGTGTCGTTCGCGCAGCTGCTGCTCGGGGAGCCCGCGGACGTCACCGCGAAGGCGGTGCTGTCCGAGGAGGGCGTCGACCTCCAGACGGGCGCGCTGCTGTCCTACGACAGCGGGGCGCTGGCCTCGCTGCACTGCTCCCTGACCGGCGGCACCGCAACGATCGCCTCGGTCACCGGCTCGCTGGGCCGGATCGACATCCCCAACGGCTTCTTCCACCCGGACCGTTTCGTGCTGCACCGGGACGGGCGCGACCCGGAGGAGTTCGTCGCCGACCCGGCCGACGGCCCCCGCAACAGCCTCAAGCACGAGGCCCGCGAGGTCATGCGGGCGCTGCGGGCCGGGGAGACGGAGTCACCGCTGGTGCCGCTGGAGGGCACGCTCGCGGTGATGCGGACGCTGGACGCGGTACGGGACCGGATCGGCGTCCACTACCCGGGCGAACTCCGCACCCCGGCGTGACGCCCTGCCTCACCTACGCTGCGGGTTCATGGACACCAAGAACATGAAGACCGCCGTGGTGACCGGCGCGGGCTCCGGAATCGGGCGGGCGGTCGCCGTGGAACTGCTGCGGACGGGCTGGTCGGTGGCGCTGGCCGGGCGGCGGCCCGGGACGCTGGAGGAGACGGCGGCCCTCGTACCGGAGGGCGCCGCACTCGCCGTACGGACGGACGTGTCGCGGCCCGACGAGGTGGCCGCGCTGTTCGCCGCCGTCGTGGAGCGGTTCGGGCGGGTGGACCTGCTGTTCAACAACGCGGGGACGTTCGGTCCTGGCGGGGTGCCGGTGGAGGAGCTGCCGTACGAGGCCTGGCGGCATGTGGTGGACACCAACCTCAACGGCGCGTTCCTGTGCGCGCAGGCGGCGTACCGGCAGATGAAGGAGCAGGATCCGCAGGGCGGCCGGATCATCAACAACGGTTCGATCTCGGCGCACACGCCCCGGCCGCACTCCGTCGCCTACACCGCGACCAAGCACGCCCTGACGGGCCTCACCAAGTCGCTGTCGCTGGACGGGCGGCCGTACGGCATCGCGGTGGGGCAGATCGACATCGGGAACGCGGCGACCGACATGACCGCGGGCATGGGGGCGGGGGCGCTCCAGGCCAACGGGGCGGTCGTACCGGAACCCGTGATGGACGTGGCCGACGTGGCCCGCACGGTGCGGCACATGGCGGAGCTGCCGCTGGAGGCGAACGTGCAGTTCGCGACGGTGATGGCGACGACCATGCCGTACGTGGGGCGGGGCTGAGCCGCCCGGGGACGGGCGCGGGACGGCCGATTTCCACAAACGGAATATGTTCTTCCACCCCCGCCGCGGCTGGTCGGCGGCTTATGCTCGTCACGCGCCCTCCACAAGAGCTTCACACTTGAGGGGTGGCGTTCCGTCGACCTCGCCCGAGGGGGGAGGCGGCGGCCGTCCATGGCCCGGGTGGGGGTGGATCTCGCGTGGGACCGCGAGGTGCGCACCGGGCCGTGGACGGCCGCCGCACATTCTCAGCTCCCGCACATCCCTTCTCAGCCTGCGCACAAGGCTTCCTCACGGCCCCGCAATGCGGCGTCCCTACCTTGAGGGCGCGCCCACAGCGGGCGCCAAGAACCTTCGAGGAACGGGATGTTTGGCATCTATCTCAAGCGCGAGCTGGGCCGGCGCAAGAAGGCGGCCCTGGTCATCGCACTGGGTCTGGCGCTCGGTATCGCCCTGGTCATCACCGTCAACTCGGTGTCCGCCGGTATGACCCAGGCACAGGACAAGGTCCTGAAGTCCCTCTACGGGCTCGGCACCGACATGACCGTCACCAAGGCCAGGTCGGCCCCGACGTCGGGGAGTTCGGGCAGACCGAACTTCCAGTTCGACGCCAGTTCCGACGACGGCGACGACAAGCAGAGCTCCGACCGCGTGATGACCCAGGGCGGTCAGGCCCTGGCGTCCTCGGTGGTCACCAAGGTCTCGCAGCAGAAGGGGGTGGCGAGCGCGGTCGGGGCGCTGACCCTCAACGTGACCAAGGTGGACGGGTCCTTCACCCAGGGCAAGGCACAGAATTCCGGGGGAAACACCGGGAACAGCGGCGGTCAGGGCGGTCCCGGCAACAGCACCGCGGCTCCCCGGGTCCAGGGCGGCGGGGCGAACTTCGACGTGAACTCCTACTCGGTGGCCGGCGTGGACGTCACCGACCAGACACTCGGCCCGCTGGCCGGCTCGAAGATCACCACCGGCAAGACCTTCACGGCCGCGCAGAGCAACGCGAAGGTCGCGGTCGTCAGCGCGTCGTACGCCAAGGAGAACTCCCTCAAGGTCGGGGGGACCCTGACCATCTCCGGCACCAAGTACACGGTCATCGGCATCGCGACGCCCGACAGCAGCGAGTCCGCCACCGACGTGTACCTGCCCCTCAAGCAGGCGCAGACGCTGGCCGACGCCAAGAACCAGGTCACCACGATCTACGTCAAGGCGAGCGACTCGCAGCAGATCGACGCCGTCAAGTCGGCGATCCAGAAGAACATCTCGGGTACGACCGTCACGACCTCCGCGGATCTCGCGGAGACCGTCTCCGGGTCGCTGTCCACCGCCTCCAACCTGGCGACCAGCGTGGGCAAGTGGCTCTCCGTCGCGGTGCTCGCCGCCGCGTTCCTGGTGGCCGCGCTGCTCACCTCCTCGGCGGTCTCGCGCCGGGTCCGTGAGTTCGGCACCCTGAAGGCGCTGGGCTGGCCGAGCCGCCGGGTGACCCGGCAGGTCGTCGGCGAGTCGATGGTCAACGGCCTGCTCGGCGGCGCCCTCGGCATCGGCCTGGGCCTGGCGGCGGCCTACGCGGTCACGGCGATCAGCCCCAAGCTGACCGCACAGCTCGGGAACACCGGTGGCGGTGGCGGTATGGGCGGCGGTCCGGGCGGTGGCGGGGGCCCCGGTCAGCAGTCCGCGCGCAACACCATGGAGATCGCCCTGTCCGCGCCGGTCTCCCTGACCACCATCGCCCTCGCGGTGGGCCTCGCGATCACCGGCGGTCTGATCGCCGGCGCGATGGGCGGGTGGCGCGCGTCCCGGATGCGGCCCGCGGACGCGCTGCGCAGCGTGTCGTAACCCCCTCACTTCTTCGCTACGCGAATTCCCGATGGAGCTCTCATGTACCAACTCACCGGCGTCACCAAGCGCTACACGCGCGGCAAGGAGACCGTCGAGGCCCTGCGCGGTGTCGACCTCACCATCGAGGACGGCGACCAACTCGTCATCCAGGGACCGACCGGCGGCGGCAAGTCCACGCTGCTCCAGATGATCGGCGGGCTCGACCGGCCGACCGAGGGCAGCGTCGAACTGGACGGCGTCGACCTCGCGCGCATCGGCGAGGCGAAACTGACGCGGCTGCGGGCCGAGAAGATCGGCATCATCTTCCAGTCGTTCAACCTGATTCCCACCCTGACGGCACAGGAGAACGTCGAGACCGCGCTGGTCCCACTGGGGGTCAAGCCCGGGGAACGGCGGGAGCGTGCCGCCGAGGCGCTCCGCTCGGTGGGGCTGGGTGAGCGGCTCACCCACGCGCCCTCCGAACTGTCCGGCGGTCAGCAGCAGCGGGTCGCGATCGCGCGGGCGCTGGTGAAGAGGCCGAAGGTGTTGCTGGCCGACGAGCCGACCGGGAACCTCGACGAGTCGATGCGGGACGAGATCATGGGGCTGCTCGAAGGGCTGTGGCACGAGTACGGGTTGACGTTCGTCCTCGTCACGCATGACTCGTCGATCGCCCGGCGGGCTCCCCGGCTGGCGACGATCAGGGCGGGGCGGATCACGTTGACCGAGCAGCAACAGTCCTTCGTGCAGTAGGAGTTGGTCCGCTCACCGTCCGAGAACGCGGTCGATCTCGGTCAACTGGCCGGCGGTGAGCGGCCCCTTCTCGATCGCTCCCGCGTTCTGCTCCGCCTGGGACACCGAGCGGAAGCCCGGGATCGGGACCGTCCGGGGGCTGCGGGCCCAGATCCAGGCCAGGGCGCCCTGGGCGAGCGTACGGCCCTCGCTCGTGAGGATCTCCTTCAGCGCGTCGATCCTGCTGAGCCACTCCGGGTCGGCCGACGTGCCGTCGCCGAAGCCCTGGAGCCAGGCCGGGGGCCTGCTGCGGATGTCACCGGCGTCCTGCGGGCCTTGGCGCTTCCCGGCGAGCAACCCCATCGCCAGCGGACTGCGGTTGATGCTGGCGAGTCCCGACTCGGCGCACAGGGACAGCATGTCGGGGGCGTCCTGCAGCACGTTCAGCGCGTGCTGTACGGCCGCGCAGTGCTCCCCCTCGGCGAAGACGGCGGCGCGGGCCGGGTCGTCGGTGCTCCAGGCGTAGGAGCGGATGAGGCCCTCGGCGACGAACTCCTCGCAGGCGTCCCGGAGTTCGGCCGCGCGCGCCGGGTCGAGGTCGGACAGGTGGAGCTGGTAGAGGTCGACGTGGTCGGTGCCGAGGCGGGCGAGGGACGCGGTGAGGGCGCGGCGGGCGTAGGCCGGGGTGTCGTCGGAGCCGGTGAGCGTGCGGGTCTCCTCGTCGAAGACGTTGCCCCACTTGGTGGCGAGGACGACGTCGTCCCGGCGGTTGCCGAGGGCACGGCCGAGGACGCGCTCGCTGTGCCCGGCACCGTAGGTGTCCGCAGTGTCGAAGAAGGTGATGCCGAGGTCGAGGGCGCGCCGGACGGCCCGTACGGACTCGTCGTCGTCCACCCTGCCCCAGCCGAGGGGCTGTCCTTCGGTGTTCTGCCACTCGCCGCCGATGGCCCAGCACCCGAAGCCGAGCGCGCTCACTTCGATCCCACCGCGACCGAGCGTCCTGTTGGTCTCCATGGCCGGAGACTAGGAGTTGGAGCGCACTCCAGGACAAGCGTTATGCCTGGCCGGTCTCGAAACGCGAGATGCGGCCGTCGTCGCCGATCTCGAAGTGCCATTTGGTGCGCATCTCGCCCCAGGTGTCGTTGCTGTAGCGGGCGATGAGGTCGCGGCCGCCCCGGGACTCGTTGTCGACGTCCATGTGGCCGTGGGAGGAGAAGATCTCCCGGTCGATCCAGTCGTCGAGGTCGCGGTCGCTGCCGTCGTCCGCCATGGTCGCGCCGGGTGCGAGGAGCGCCAGGAAGGCCTCGCGGTCATGGGCGTTGACGGCGGAGACGAAGGCACGGACGGCCGGGTCGCTGAGCTTGGCTGTCTGAATCGTCATGCCAGTCAGACTCACACCGCGTGCGCGAGGCCGCCACCCGAACGGCCGCGCGGGTCTTCCGGGCAGGTGTGAGCGGTGCGACGGTGGAAACGCGAGGGGGGTTCCGTTCCACATCTCGTGCTGGGAGTCATCGTGACCGCTTACGACCGACGTGATCTGGGCCTGCTGCTGCTCCGGTTGGGGACCGGGGGTGTGCTGGCCGCCCATGGCGCGCAGAAACTGCTCGGCTGGTTCGGCGGGGGCGGGATCGAGGGGACCGGCCAGTTCATGGAGTCGGTCGGGTACGCGCCGGGCCGGGCGAGCGCCAGGGCGGCGGGACTGGCCGAGGCGGGCGGTGGCACCCTGCTCGCGCTCGGCCTCGCGACCCCGGCGGCGGGTGCGGCGGCGGCCGGTGCGATGGCCGGCGCGTCCGCGGTGCACGCGCCCAACGGCTTCTTCAACGCGGGCGGTGGCTACGAGTACGCGGCCACGCTGGGCCTGACGGCGGCGGGCCTCGCCGTGACGGGCCCCGGCCGTCTCTCCCTCGACCACGCGCTCGGACACACCGTCAACCGCGGCTGGATGGTCCCGGTGGCGCTCGCGGTGACCGGACTGACCACGGCGGCGGTCGTCGGGATGCGGGGGCGGCGGCTGCGGGAGAAGGAGGGGCAGTCGGACGACGCGCAGGAGGCGTTGTTCGAGGAGTAGGGGGTTGTGATCGGCTGCGGGTGCGTGGGGGCGGGTCGCGCGGTTTCCCGTGCCCCCGAGTGGGTGACAAGCTGCCCCGCATGAACGAGCCCGGCACCATGCCCTCCGACCTCTGGACCTCCGTCGACGCCCTGTGGGCCTGGCTGGAGGCGGATCGGCCGGTGAGTGGCCGGGAGGGGCTGCTGCTGCGGATGCTGAAGCTCTCCGAGGAGGTCGGGGAGGTCGCCGAGGCCGTCATCGGGGCGACCGGTCAGAACCCCCGCAAGGGCGTCACCCACACCTGGGAGGACGTCGAGGCGGAGCTGTGCGATGTGGTGATCACCGCGCTGGTCGCCCTGCGCACCCTCACCCCGGACACCCGCGAGACGTTCATGGCCCACCTGGCCCGGGTCACGGAACGCTCACTGGGTCCTCGCTAGGGGCGGCGAGGAACTCCACCACCGCGAGCGCGAAGAGCAGCGTGAGCGCCAGGCCGAACACCACCCAGCCGGTCGGGTACGACCACAGCAGATACGCCAGTACGGCGGCGGCGACCAGCCCCCAGACGATCCAGCCGCGGAACCGCCGTACGAACGGCCCCACCGGACCGGTCCGCAGCCCCGCCCGGTCCGCGACATGGCGTACGGCCCCGATGCACGCCGTCCACAGCCGGCGGACCCGAGTGGCCCGCGGTCCCGGCCCGGTGAGCCAGGCCGCGAGCGCCGTCACCGCGCCCAGGGCGACCACCACCCGCACGGCCCGGCGCAGGAAGCGGGTCAGCACGTCGTACACGGAACCGGCGGCGGGCTGGGAGAGTCCGGCCGGGAGGGCGTCCAGGTAGAGCACCCGGGCGACCGTGAGGCCGACACCGAGCAGCGCGGTGGCGAGCGCGAAGCCCACCGCGCCCGCGATCAGGGCCCGGCGTCGGTTCCGGGCCAGCAGGACCCCCGCGGTCAGGAGGGCCACGGAGAGGACCGGCAGCCAGGTGCCGGCCAGCTGCGACAGGCGGAAGTAGGTGCGCACCCGGCCGATGTCCTCGGCCTCGACCAGCGTCAGGTTCGTGTGCACCGACGGGATCTTCGCGGCCACGCCCATGCCGTCGTCCACCAGGCGCTGCTTGACCTGTTCGACGACCGGGCCGAGATCGAGGGTGACCGTGTCGGTGTCGATCCGCAGGGCTCCGTCGCCGCTGCCGGTGAGCGCCTCCTCCACCGCGCTGTGCACCCGGCGGTTGGCGTCCCTCCAGACCCGGTGGAAGGTGTCCGAGGCGATGACGGACTGCGCCTTGTCCTGCACGAAGCTGCGCACGGCGTCCTCAAGGGAGTCGCCGAGCTTGCCCAACGCCTGTTCCAGACGCGGTCGTTCGGCGGGGGCCGCACCGGAGAGCAGGGCGGTCAGGTCGAGGTGGCTCATCACGGCGTCGGTGACGCGCCGGGCCGCCTCCCGCTGGATGTCGGGATCGTCGGCGAGCGGCTCGACCGTCTTGACGTAACGCCCGGTGTCGCCGATGACGTCGGCGCTCCAGGAGGCCACGACGGACAGCGGCGCGAGCACGCATCCGAGCACGACGAGGAGCGCGGCGAGCAGGGACCGTACCGGACGCCTGCGGGACCGCTGCCGGGCCTCCAGCTCGGCGACCCTCGCCCGCAGCCGCTCCAGTTCCTCGGGCTCGTCCATGTCAGCCCCGGTACGCGGGCGGGACGTCCGTCGAAGCCATCAATGCCCTCCCGTGACGGGGCGTGGGGACGAGGCCAGCCTCCGCCGGGTGGTGCCGGGATGCATGACGGGGACGGCCGTTCGGGTGAGGGCGGATGTCGCGCGTACGGCGGCCCCGTCCCGCCCCGCTCCCCCGGCGCACCCCACGTGCACCGTTCACTCGTTCGGCGTAATCCCTCAGGCATTCCGGCCTCCGCCCCTCGGACGATGAAGCGGACGGCGACCACGTTCCGAGGAGCCTCATGACCGACTTCCCCGCCCCCTTCACGGAACAGGACTACGCGGCCCGTATGACCCGGGCGGCCAGGGACGCGGCGCAGACCGGTCTGGCCGGGCTGCTCGTGACGCCGGGCCCCGATCTGGTGTGGCTGTGCGGCTACCGGCCCACCGCGGTCACCGAGCGGCTCACGCTCCTCGTCGTCACCCCCGGCTCCGAGCCCCGTCTGCTGGTCCCGGCGCTGGAACGCCCCGACGCGGAGGCCGCCCCGGGCGCGGGCGCCGTGCGGATCTCGGACTGGCGCGACGGCCAGGACCCGTACGCCGCCGCCACCGGGCTCCTGCTGCCCAACGGCCGCTACGGCGTCTCCGACGTGACCTGGGCCCTGCACCTGCTGGGCCTCCAGGAGGCGCTCCCCCTGACCACCTACCGTCCGCTGTCCGTCGTCCTGCCGATGCTGCGCGCGGTGAAGGACGAGCACGAGGTGGCCCGGCTCGCGGCGGCGGGAGCGGCGGCGGACGCGGCCTACGAGGAGATCCTCTCGGTCCGCTTCAGCGGCCGCCGCGAGAGGGACGTGGCCGCCGACCTGGCCGACCTGCTGCGCCGGCACGGGCACAGCCAGGTCGACTTCACGGTGGTGGGTTCCGGCCCGAACGGCGCGAACCCGCACCACGAGGCGGGCGACCGCGTGATCGAGCACGGCGACACGGTCGTCCTCGACTTCGGCGGCCTCAGGGACGGCTACGGCTCCGACACCACACGCACGGTCCACGTCGGCGACCCGACGGAGGAGGAGCGCAGGGTGCACGACCTCGTCCGGACGGCCCAACAGGCGGCCTTCGAGGCGGTCGCCCCCGGGGTCGCCTGCCAGGAGATCGACCGCCGGGCCCGCCGGGTGATCGAGGACGCCGGGTACGGCGAGTACTTCGTGCACCGCACCGGCCACGGCATCGGCGTCACCACGCACGAGCCGCCGTACATGATCGAGGGCGAGGAGACCCCGCTGGTGCCCGGCATGTGCTTCTCGATCGAACCGGGCGTCTACCTGCCGAACCGCTTCGGCGTACGGATCGAGGACATCGTGACGTGCACGGCGGACGGGGGCAGGCGGCTCAACGGGACGGATCACGCGATGGCGATCGTGGACTGACCTTGGCGAGTTGCCCGGTGGTGGTGTCCGCGCCCGCCGGCGCACCGAGTCGGCCGATCTGGTGCGTCCTAGCTCCGGCTTCTGCCGAAGTACCGGGCCCGGGCCCGGTCGAGCAGGATCGCGACGCCGAGGACCGCTCCCTGGACGACCTGCTGGTCGTAGGGGCTGACCTTGAGGGCGAGCAGGCCGTTGGTGATGAACTCCAGCAGGATCGCGCCCGCCGCGATGCCCGCGATACGGCCCTCGCCGCCCGAGAGCGACATGCCGCCGACCACCGCGGCGGCGATCGCGGTGAGTTCCCAGCCCGCGCCGACGGAGGGGTCGGCCACGTTCATCCGGCCGATCACCAGGATGCCGACCAGACCGGCGAGCGCGGAGCTGGCGACGTAGGTGGAGGTGATCCGGCGGGCGGTCGGGATGCCGGCGAGCCGGGCGGCCTCCTTGTTGCCGCCGACCGCGTAGATCTGGCGGCCCACGTAGGTGCGCTCCAGGACGAACCAGGCGACGGCGGCCGCACCGACGAAGAACAGTGCGGGGACCGGCACTTCGCCGAGGTAGTACTGGCTGAGGTTGCTGAACAGCGGGTCGAGGTTGTTGATGGGCGAGCCGCTGGTGATGGCGAGGGCGGTGCCCTGGGCGACCGTGTAGGTGACCAGGGTGATCACGAAGGGCGGCACGTTCAGGCGGGTGACCATGACGCCGTGCCACAGGCCGACGGCGGCGGTGATCACCAGCGTGAACAGGATGGCGAGGGGGGCGGGCAGGCCCTCGTTGACGTTCATCCAGCCGGCCAGGATGCCGGCCAGGCCGGCGAGGGCGCCGACCGACAGGTCGATGCCCCCGGTGAGGATGACCAGTGACTCGCCGATCGCGAGGATGCCGACCTGGGAGAGGTCGCGGCCCATCACCTGGAGGTTGCCCACCGCCGTGTACGTCTCCGCGTTGGCGGCGATCGCCACGAACACCACCACGCAGGCGATGATCACGCCGGCCTCCGGGGAGGCGGCGAGTCTGCGGAGGAGGGTCGACGCGGCCGAACGAGGCTGCGGCGCGACCTCGTTCGGGGCGAGCGTGCTCTGCGCGCTCATGCTGTGGCTCCGTTCGTCACTTGGTGGGTCTCGAGAGGGGCGGTACCGGCCGCGGCCGTCATGATCCGTTCCTTGGTGGCGTCGGCCCGGTCGATGACCTCGACCACCCGACCGTGGTTCATCACCGCGACGCGATGGCAGATCCACAGCAGCTCCTCCAGTTCGGAGGAGGCGACCACGATCCCCATGCCCTGCTCGGCCGCCTGGTCGATGAGCTTGTAGATCTCCGCCTTCGCGCCGACGTCCACGCCACGGGTGGGCTCGTCGAGCAGCAGCAGACGGGGTTCGGCGGCGAACGCCCGCCCGAAGATGGCCCGTTGCTGGTTGCCGCCGGACAGCGAGCCGATCGGCTGCTCGACCGACTGCATCCGTACGTTGACGTTCTCGGTGATCTTCCGTGCCTCGGCGCGTTCCCGGCCCGGTCCGAGCAGGCCCCGGGTGCTGATGCGCTTGAGCACCGAGACGACGACGTTGGCCCGGATCGAGGCGAACAGCACCAGTGACTGTTCCTTGCGGTCCTCGGGGATCAGCGCGATCCCGGCCGCCACGCCGTCCCCGGCGCCGCGCGGCCGGTAGGGCTCGCCGCCCAGCAGCATCCGGCCGCCGGTGGCGGGCTGTGCCCCGGCGATCGTGTGGACCAGGCGGCTGCGGCCGGAACCCATCAGCCCGGCCACGCCGAGGATCTCGCCCTCGCGCACCTCCAGGTCGACCGGTCCGAGGCCGTCCGCGGTGAGGCCCTCGGCGCGGAGCAGGACGGGGCTGGTCGCGGGCGGTGCCTTGGGTTCGCCCTGGGCGACCTCGCCGCCGACCATCTCCCGGATCAGCCGTTCCTCGGTGGCCTCGGCCGGTTCGAGGTCGGCGACCAGCCTGCCGTTGCGCAGCACCAGGACGCGGTCGCTGATGTCCCGCACCTCGTCGAGCCGGTGCCCGATGAACAGCACGGTGCCGCCGCGCTCGGCGAGTTGGCGGGCGAGGCCCAGCACCATCTGAGCCTCGACCGGTCCGAGGGAGGAGGTCGGCTCGTCGAGGATCAGCAGCTTGGGTTCGCGGCCCCAGGCCTTGGCGATCTCGATCATCTGGCGGGTCGGCACGGGGAGGGTGCGGACCTCCCGGTTCACCGGGATGGTGTCGGCGGACAGGCCGATCTCCGCGAGCATCGCCTTCGCCTCGGCGCGTTGCGCGGAGCCGTCCACCAGGAAGCGGCGCTTCGACCCGCGCGGGCGGCGGCCGAGGAGCAGGTTCTCGGCCACCGAGAGCTGTCCGACGAGTGGGAACTCCTGGGAGACCATGGCGATGCCGAGCTGTCCCGCGGCCTCGGTGGACCCGGCGGCGAGAGGCTCCCCGTCGATGAGGATCTCGCCGCCGTCCCGGTGCACCGAGCCGGCCAGGGTGCCCATCAGCGTGGACTTCCCGGCCCCGTTCTCGCCGACCACGCCGATCACCTGCCCGGCGTAGAGGTCGAGTTCGGGCAGATCGAGGACGCGGACGGGGCCGTACGACTTGTGGACCCCCCGCAGCCGCGCGGTGACCGCGCGGTCGGGGGCGTGCTCCGTGGCGGCCTTCGTGGAGGTCATGCTCAGCCGATCCCGAGCTGCGACTCGAGGGACTGGTAGGCGCCCAGGTCGGACTTGGTGACGAGGCCGACGCCGGAGCTCAGGGTCGAACCGTCCTTCTCCAGGTACGGCTTGACCAGCGCCATCGTCTTGTCCTTGCCCAGCACCTTCTCCGCGGCCAGGATGTACGCCCCGGTGTAGCCCTGCTGGTACGGCATCTGGACGACGGTCCCGGAGATCACCCCGGACTTGATGAACTTGAGCGTCTGGGCGTCCGAGTCGTCGGAGACGATGTGCACGGAGGCCGTCTTGCCGGCCGAGGTGACGGCCTGGGCGAGCGCGGGGCCGTCGTAGGAGTAGACGCCGTACAGGCCGTTGACGTCCGGGTTGTTGGCGAGGATGGTCTCCGCGTCCGAAGTGGCCGTGCTGGCCTGGAGGTTGTCGTTGACCTTCTGCGCGACCGTGATCTTGGTGCCCTTGAGGGCGGCCTCGAAGCCGGCGATGCGCTGGGTGGCGTTGGACGCGGTGAGCGAGCCGACCAGGATGGCCACCTTGCCCTTGCCGCCGAGGACCTGCTTCATCGCGGTGCCCGCCTGGAAGCCGGCGGTGTAGTTCGGGGTGCCGAGGTAGAGGGAGGCGGCGTCGGTGCCGGGCAGCGGGGAGTCGATCGCGAGGACGCTGATGCCCTTCTGGACGTCGGTGTGGATGGTCCCGGCGGCGGAGGTCGGGTCGATCGCGGAGATCGAGTAACCGGTGACGCCCTGCGAACGCAGCGTCTCCAGCTCGGAGTTCTGCTCGGTGAGCTTGCCGTTCGGCGGGGCGAAGTAGGTGCACTTGCTCTTCGCGATGCCGAGGTCGGAGCAGCCCTTGAGGAAGCCGACCTGGCCGGCCTTCCAGTAGTCGGCGGCCACGTTCACGACCATCGCGATGTCGACCTTGGACAGGTCCTTGCCGGCCAGCGCGGACTTCAGGGCCGCGTCGAGCTTGGCGAGGTTGGCCTGGTTGAAGGTGACCGAACCGGCCAGCGTGATCGGCGCGGCGGCCTTGGTGCCGCTGCCCGAACCGGCGCTGTCGGAGCCGCCCGCGCTCTTGGAGCAGCCGGTGGCGGCGAGGGAGAGGAGGACGGCGGTGGAGACGGCGAGGGTGCGGGACCTTCTGGCGCGGAGCATGACTGATCAACGCCCTTCTGGCGAGGGTGGCTTGGTGGATGGGTGACCGGGCGCACGTGTGCGCATGGGCATGCCGGTGTCGAGAGACCGGTGCAGGTGTGGGTGCGGAGGCGTGCCTGACCTGATGTCAGGGCCGTTCGGGCGCAGACCGCTCATGTGCGGTGTGCCAGGGTCGAGCTTCGTGCCTGACGCTTCGCGTGGCGCGGCACGAGTCGGCAACAGACTGTGCTGGTAGGGGACTTGCTGAATCGATTACTACTTGGCGTCCGTCATGTCGGGCTCTCTGTTCGGTGTCGCGGGCGGGTCGCCGAGGTCCGCACGACGAGGCTGGGCGGGATGACGATGTGGGGTCTGACGCCGGACGCCGGGATCCCGGAGTCCGGATCACCGACGATCTCGATCAGCGCACGCAGGGCACGGCGGCCGAGTTCGTCGAAGTCCTGGCGGACGGTGGTCAGGGACGGACCGAAGTACTCGGTCTCCGGCATGTCGTCGAAACCGACGACGCTGATGTCCTCCGGCACCCGGCGCCCGGCCTGCTGGAGGGCCCGCAGCAGCCCGAGGGCCATGTGGTCGTTGGCGCAGAACACCGCGGTGACCTCGGGGTCGTCGGCGATCCGGCGGCCGTGCTCGTAGCCGGTACGGGCCGTCCAGTCGGCGCCGGCGTGCGGTTCGGGCACGGGAGCGCCCCGCTTCTCCAGGGTGGCGCGCCAGCCGGCCTCGCGTTCCTGCGCGTCGAGCCAGGTACGCGGTCCGACCAGGTGGTGCACGGTGCGATGACCGAGGTCGAGCAGGTAGGAGGTGGCGAGTTCGGCACCGGCCTCGTTGTCCACGGCGACCGAGGCCAGCGCGGTGTGGGTGCCGCAGCCGACCGCGACGAGGGGCACGTCCGCCGGCACGTTGGCCAACGCGCCCACCGCGGCGGTCTGCGGAGCGATGACGACGATCCCGGCCACGCCCTGGTTCCGCAGCCGGTCGACGGCGTCCAGGACCGAACGCCGGTCGAGGGTGCCGACGGCCGCCACGGTGACGGAGTACTCGTGCTCACGGGCGGCCTGCTCGATGCCGTAGAGCATGCAAGCGGGGCCGTACAGCGTGGTGTTGAAGCTGATCACACCCAGGGTGCGGGTGCGGCGGGTCGCCAGGGTGCGGGCGGCGGCGTTGGGCCGGTAACCGAGTTCGCGTACGGCGGCGAGGACCCGTTCCCGGGTGCGGGCCCGTACGTTCGGGTGGTCGTTGAGGACCCGGGAGACGGTCTGGTGCGAGACGCCGGCGATCCGGGCGACGTCCGCCATCACGGGGGCGCGCTCTGCTTCCATGGTCCGCCTCCTCACACGGCTTCGTGTTGTGTACGTCCGTCTTCGTGTTGGGTACGTCGTGCCGAATTGTTAGCGCACACATTCTCGGAGGGTCAAGGTGATCGGGAGGTCACCGGGACCGGAATCGCCGAACGTGCGGAATTCGTCAAGTCCCCTCTGAGCAGGCACTACTTGACGTCCAAGGACCACTCTCGGCCCGTTCGGACACCTGGGTAAACAGACGGCACAGCTTTTGTTTTGGCACTCTTGACTGTTCAACCGTGTTGACCCGGTATTCATCCGGCCGTAAAAAGACGGAGCCGCGAGAGCGATCGCTCCCCCGGCCGACCACGCGTGAACAGCATGTGCGCAGGTCGGCCCTCCCCCCATCCCCTCCCCCGCACCCTCCTCTGCGCCGTGGACCACTGACGCCTCGTGAGGGCCCGGAATGTTAGCGCCCACATCCCCTTTCCCCGGCACGACCAGCACCGGACGACACCAGCACGAACGACGGAAGAGGTTCACCGTGAAAGGTCGAGTGCAACGTCGAGCGACAGCCCGCCGACGTCTGAGAGGGCTCCTGCTGACCGTCAGCGCGGCCCTCACCCTCCTCGCGGGCATCCTGGCCGGAGTCGTCGGCACCGCCGGCACCGCCGCGGCCGCTTCCTCCCTCCCCTGCGACATCTACGCCTCCGCGGGCACGCCCTGTGCCGCGGCCCACAGCACCACCCGGGCGCTCTACGCCTCGTACAGCGGCGCCCTCTACCAGGTGAAGCGCGCCTCGGACGGAGCGACGACGAACATCGGCGTGCTCAGCCCGGGCGGTTACGCCAACGCGGCGGCCCAGGACTCCTTCTGCTCGGGGACGACCTGCACGATCACCGAGATCTACGACCAGAGCGCGAACCACAACAACCTGACCATCGAGGGCCCCGGCGGCAACGGCGGCCAGGACGTGGGCGCGATCGCCGACGCCCTCCCGGTCACGGTCGGCGGCCACGCGGCCTACGGCGTCTTCGTGTCGGCGGGCGTCGGCTACCGCGACAACAGCACCACGGGCATCGCCACGGGCAGCTCCCCCGAGGGCGCGTACATGGTGACCAGCGGCCACCACGTCAACAACCGCTGCTGCTTCGACTACGGCAACGCCGAGACGTCCGGCAACGACACCGGCAACGGCCACATGGACGCGATCAACTTCGGTACGGAGTGCTGGTTCTCGTGCACCGGCTCGGGCCCGTGGGTCGAGGCGGACCTGGAGAACGGCCTGTTCTTCGGCGCGAACGGCTCGTACTCCGGCAACACCGGCATCTCCAGCGAATACGTCACCGCGATGGAGAAGAACAACGGCACGACGACGTACGCGATCAAGGGCGGCAACGCCCAATCCGGCTCCTTGAGCACCTTCTACAACGGTGCGCTGCCCACGACCAGCGGCTACGCCCCGATGCACAAGGAGGGCGCCATCGTCCTGGGCACCGGTGGCGACAACAGCAACGGCTCGGACGGCTCCTTCTTCGAGGGCGTGATGACCGCCGGCTACCCGACGGACGCCGCCGACAACGCCGTACAGGCCAACGTCACGTCGGTCGGCTACACCACCCCGACGCAGACCTTCCCGGTCACCGGCACCGCCTACCGCCTGACCAACACCAACTCCGGCAAGGTGCTGGACGCGGTCAACTGCGGCACGGCCAACGGCACTTCGATCGACCTGTGGGCCTCGCTCGGCAACACCTGCCAGCAGTGGAAGTTCGCGAGCGCGGGCAACGGCCACTACACGATCACCAACGTCAACAGCGGCACGGTCCTGGACGACAAGAACTGCGGCCAGTCCAACGGCACGGCCGTCCAGCTGTGGGCGTCGCTGGGCAACACCTGCCAGCAGTGGGACGTCACGAAGGTCGGCAGCCACTACACGATCTCCAACGTCAACACCGGTATGACGCTGGACGTGGCGAACTGCGGCACGGCCAACGGGACGGTCGTACGGCAGTGGCAGCAGCTGGACAACACGTGCCAGCAGTGGAACATCGCGCCGTGATCTGACGGTCGCGTACGGCGCGGGCCCTTGGTCCCTCCCCACCGACGGGCCCGCGCCCGACCACGCCGTAGTCCCTCACTCGTCTTCGACATCTTTCTTGCAAAGGAACCGCGCATGCCCTCAGAAACCGGACCGTCCCGCAGGACCGTCCTGACCGCCATCGGTGTCGCGTCCCTGGCAGGGACGTTCGCCGGGTCCACTCCCGCCATGGCCGCCCCGGCCGCCGAGGCCTCTCCCGTCACCCTCCCGGCCGCGTCGGCTCACTGGACCTTCGACGAGGGCACCGGCACCACCGCCGCGGACGCGTCCGGCAACGGTGAGACCGCGACACTCCAGGGCGCGGCGGGCTGGGGCGACGGCAAGGTGGGCGCCCACAGCCTGAACCTCACGGCGGGCGGGAACGCCACCGCGTCCGGACCGGTGGTGGACACCTCCAAGGCGTTCTCGGTGTCCGCGTGGGTCAACCTCGCCCAACTGGGCGGCTACCAGACCGCCGTGAGCATCGACGGCAAGGTGGTCAGCGCCTTCTACCTGGGCCTGCGCGACGACACGGGCACCTTCGCCTTCGCCCGATTGGCGTCCGACGCCACGCAGGGAGCGGCGGTGGCGGCAGCCGCCTCGGCCCCGATCGTCGGCACGTGGACCCACCTGGTGGGCGTGAGCGACGCCGCGGCCGGTGTCACCCGCCTGTACGTGAACGGCGTACTGGAAGGGGAGACGGCGTATGCGGCGGGCTGGGCCGGCACGGGGGCCACGGCGATCGGCCGTGCCCTGTACGGCGGCGGCCAGGTCGACCAGTTCCACGGCCAGATCGACGACGTACAACTGTTCCCCACGGCCCTCACCTCGGACCAGGTGGCGACGCTGGCGGGCGTCCCGGTGGAGTCCACGACCCCGCTGCTGAGCGTGGACGTGTCGAATCCGGCTCACGCAGTCTCCCCCATCCTCCCGGGCCTGATGTTCGAGGACATCAACCACTCCGGCGAGGGCGGCATCTACGCCGAACTGGTCCAGAACCGCTCGATGATGGCGAGCGACACGGATCCGGTGCACTGGTCGGCGGTGGGTGGGACCACCCTCTCTCTGGACACTTCGACACCGCTGAACGAGGCGCTGAACCGCTCGCTGAAGGTGGTGCTGCCCAGCGGCACTGGAGTCGGGAGCCGGGCCGGTGTCTCGAACGACGGCTTCTGGGGCATCCCGGTCCGCCCCCGAACGACGTACACGGCCCGCCTGTTCGCGAAGGCGTCACGACGGATGGGCCCGCTGACGGTGTCGATCGAGTCGGCGGACGGGGGGACGGTGTACGCGTCGGCACGGGTTTCGCACATCGGTACGACGTTCCCGGACCGCCCCTACGAACTGACCCTGCGCACAGGGGCGGGTGCCCCGGTGACGGGCGACGCGCGACTGACGGTGACCACGTCGGATGCCGCCGCGTCGGGCGAGACCCTGTGGCTCCAGCACGTCTCCCTCTTCCCGCCCACGTACAACAACCGGCCGAACGGCCTGCGCGTGGACCTGATGGAGAAGTTGATCGCCCTGAAGCCGAAGTTCCTGCGCTTCCCGGGCGGCAACTTCCTGGAGGGCAACACGATCGCGACCCGCTTCAACTGGAAGAACACGATCGGCCCGGTCTGGGAGCGCCCCGGCCACATGGACGACGCGTGGGGCTACTGGTCGACGGACGGCCTGGGCCTGATGGAGTACCTGCACTGGGTGGAGGACATGAAGGCCCAGCCGGTCCTGGCGGTCTTCGCGGGCTACACGCTGAAGGGCGACCACGTCACGGGCGACGCGCTTCAGCCCTTCGTCCAGGACGCGTTGGACGAGATCGAGTACGTGACGGGCCCGGTCACCAGTAAGTGGGGTGCCCGGCGCGCGGCGGACGGCCACCCGAAGCCGTTCCCGCTGGAGTACGTGGAGATCGGCAACGAGGACTGGTTCGACGGCTCGGGCTCGTACGACGCACGCTTCACGGCGTTCCACGACGCGATCAAGGCGAAGTACCCGCACCTGAAGCTGATAGCGACGACGACGGTGACGAGCCGCACGCCGGACCTGATGGACGAGCACTACTACTTGGCCCCGTCGGCGGCCCAGGCGGCAACCCACAAGTACGACAACAGGGACCGCGCGTCGACGAAGGTGTTCGTGGGCGAGTGGGCGGCGCAAGAGGGCCGCCCGACCCCCGACCTGAACGCGGCGTTGGGAGACGCGTCGTGGCTGGCGGGCCTGATCCGCAACTCGGACCAGGTGCTGATGGAGTGCTACGCCCCCCTCTTCTCCAACGTGAACAACAACGTCTGGGCGACGAACCTGATCGCCTACGACAACCTGACGAGCTACGTCTCCCCGAGCTACTGGGCGCAGCAGATGCTGACGAGCAAGCTGGGCGAGATGGTCCTGCCGGCGACGGCAAGGGCGTTGCCGGGGTTGGCGACGGTGGTGACGCGGACCGGTAAGCACGTGTACCTGGCGGTGGTGAACTACGGGACGGAGAAGCTGGACGTCCCGGTGGAGCTGGAGGGCCTGGCGAGGGGGGTCAGGAAGAGCGCGAAGGCCACTGTGCTGACGGGCCCGTCCCCGACGGCGACGAACACCCTGACGGAGCCGACGACGCTGGTCCCGAGAACAACGACGGTGTCGGGAGCGGGCCAGACGTTCACGACGACGCTGCCACCGCTGTCGGTGACGGTCCTGGAGCTCACGCTGACGTGATGTCGGTGATCTCCACGGAGAGTTCAGTGCTCGCCGAGGCGGTGCTGATCAGAGAGGGCCGGTAGCTCAGGCTGGTCTGGTTCGTCAGCTCGGCGGTCTGGATGACCGGCCCGGACTCGTCGCCGTGGATCTCGTACGTGATCTCGTAGACGGCGTCCGGGTCGAGGTCCCCACTGCTGCCGAGGTAGGTGAGGTCCGGCTCCACGGTCACATTGCAGCCGGCCGATCCGAAGCACTGGCGCTCGGTGGTGCGGAGGTCGATGGAGAAGCTGTCGGCGTCGACCTGGGCGTAGGTCGGTTCGGGGTCCGGTTCGGGGTCCGCTTCGGCGAAGGGGGCGGCGAGATCCTCGCCTGCGGAGCTGGGCGCTGCGGTGGTGGACGGTTTGTCGTCGTTGGGGGTGGACCCGGTGGTGGCCCCCACGACGACGAGGCCGGTGGTGACGATCGCGGCGATCACGGCGGCGGCCGAGCCGATGATGACGGCGTTGGCGCGACGCTTGTTGGATGGTGCGGGCGCCTCGATCGGCGAGGGTGGTGGAAAGGCGGGCGGCGGGAGAACGGGCGGCGGCGGTGCCGCGGGAGGCTGTGGGAGGTTCTCGTCCATCGTCAGTTCCACCCGTCCAGGAGACCGGCACTGACCTGGGCACTACAGATGTTGTAGTCACCGGCCGCGTGCCCCTTCTTGGTCTTCCCGCCGACGGTGACGGAGCAGTGGATGTCCCCGGACCCTTGGAGCTGCGCGGTGACGTTGAAGTACAGGGCGTCGTCGTCGAGGGGAAGGGTGGCCTTGAACTCACCGTCCTTGAAGGTGCCGTCGCGGTTGTCGGAGTCGGACCCGTAGGTGATGTTGAGGGGGCCGAGGGCACCGGCGGGGGCGGTACCCCAGACCTTGAAGACGACGACCTTCTTGTCGGCCTTCTTGTCGCTGTCCTCCTTGCCCTTCTGTGCCACGGAACCGCCAGCCTTGGTGTCGTCGACGCTCTTGCTGGTGTCCTTGGGATCGCTCGAACCGGAGCCACCGCCCACGACGGCACCGACGAGAGCGATCAGAACAAAGAGCCCGACCAGCCCGAGACACCCGAGCCCGATGACCTTTCCAGCACCGCCCTTCTTCGGCGGCGGCGCGAACGGCGGCTGCCCAAAGGGCTGTTGGGGTCCACCCCATCCGGGCTGCTGCGGCGGGTACTGCTGCTGGCTCATGGTTCCCCCTGGGGCGTGGGTCGTGCAGTGCATGGTGTGTGACTCGCACAGCTCCCGCACGGTTTCCAAACCAGCTCAATTCACCTGATCGTGGGGTGCTCAGGGGGCCGAGCCAGTGCTGGAACGACATGTACAGGCGGCGGCAGGCGAGCCGGGTTGTCTTCGTCCGCAAGGGCTCGAGGGAGCAGCTGCCGCACACAAACAGGTCCGTAGGTCGAGAACTTGCACTGCTTGGCATGGTGGAACCTGCGAGCGCCTTTCGGGCCCTGATTCTCGGATCACCGGCAGGCAGTCCCTTGAATTCCTCGGCGTCGGGCTCCTGCCGCATACGTCCCGCGCCGCCGTGCAGCAGTCGGCGCGGCCGAGCTCAACTTCGGAGCCCGCCCGGCCCCGGTAATCCCCCGGGCCGGGCCCAAGCCCTCACGCAGCCGTATGTCCGTGTAGGGCAATGGCAGTTGTCGCACTCAACTCGACACCAGAGAACACATTTTCTGCACGAATTGGTGCAACCATTTCCACATCCGGAGAGTCCGCGTCTACATGTACACGCGCATCCTGGACATGCAGGCGCAGTCGAGCCAGCCCGGCCACAGTGGTCGGCCTCGCTCGACACGTCCGCTGCGACATGCCGAGACCGGGGCGGCAGCCCGCTCAGCCGCACGCAAGCGAGACGCGCCCACTTCGCCCGACCGTTCGATGCCGCACGCCACCTCCCTTAACAGTGAGGTTCCAGCCCGTTGACAATGTCAACAGGCTGGATGTCTGTAAACTGGACCCAGTATCGTGTACGGTAACCACTGCCTCACTGTCCGTTCTGACACGATGGGCCGTGCGGCAGCAGATCAGGGGGCGCGTTCCGTTTCGGAACCGCGAGAACGCGAGTAGCAGGCAGAGGAGCGGGCAGTGAGCCACGAGCTCGTCGACGGCAGATTCCGCATCGGGCGCGTCATCGGCAGGGGCAACATGGGGGAGGTCCATCAGGCCGAGGACCTGCGCGCTCCCGAGGACTCGCCCGAGCGCACGGTCGCCGTGAAGACGATCCTGCGTCGCCGCACCGGAGGCCGGATCGAAACCGGCGGCGACACCAAGGCCGTGGAGCGCTTCGCCCGCGAAGTGAACATCATGCGCCAGCTGGACCATCACCCCAACATCACCAGGCTCATCGCCGGCGGCATCGCCATGGACTGCGACGGCCTGCCCTATCTCGCCATGGAGTACCTGGACGGCGAGTCACTGCGCGACCTCATCGAAGAGGAGCCGCAGCTCCCGGTCGCCTGGACCGCCGCCATCGGCGCCCAGATCGCCGCTGGCCTCGCCGCCGCCCACGCGAAAGGCGTGGTCCACCGCGATCTGAAGCCCGCCAACGTCATGCTCACGCGCGGCGGCACTGTCAAGCTGCTCGACTTCGGCATGGGCAGCATCGTCGACGACCCGGATCAGACCCGCCTGACCAGTACCGGCGTCAGCGTGGGCACCGCCCGCTACATGGCGCCCGAGCAGTGCCAGGCCAAGCAGGTCACCCAGGCCGCCGACCTGTACGCGCTGGGCTGTGTGCTGTACGAGACGCTGGTCGGCGTCCCACCCTTCACGAGCGAGTCGGCGTACGAACTGGCCGAGCGGCATGTCCATCAGGAGCCGAGCCCCGTCCGCGCGATCCGCGGCGACGTCCCCGCCGAACTCGCCCGCCTCGTCGACCGGCTGCTGGCCAAGGACCCCGCGAACCGCCCCGCAGACGCCGTGACCGTACGGGACGCCCTGCTCCCCCTCGCCGTACCGGCGGACGGAACCTGCCTCGTCCCCGCATGGATCGAGCGGGACCCGACACTCCCCCTGCGCGAGGCCGCCCCCGCCCCCGCGACCGTCCTGCCGCAGCAGCCGACACCGGTGACCGGCTCCAGCGCCGGCATGGACGTCTTCGGTGTCCACCAGAATCTGATCCGCGACTACCGCTCCTTCACCGAGGGCGGCACCGTCATCCGCGACGAGCGCATCAAGGCGTACGTCGAGAAGGACCTGGACGAGAAGTCCCAGTGGCCGAACCCGTGGCTGTCGCTCAACCCGTTCTTCCAGGGCGGCGGCACGGTGGTCGAGCTCGCCCAGCAGAAGGTGCTGCACCCCGAGTGCGCCCGCATCTTCCAGGCGAAGAAGACCGAGGGCGGCACCGTCTGCGACGGCCGTCCGCTGCTCCTGCACCGGCACCAGCGCGACGCCATCGACGCCGCAGCCTCCGGGGCGTCGTACGTCCTGACGACCGGCACAGGCTCCGGCAAGTCGCTCTCCTACATCGTCCCGATCGTCAACAAGGTGCTGCACGAGCGCGACGAGGAGGGTCCGAACGCTCCGAAGCGGGTGCGGGCGATCATCGTGTATCCGATGAACGCGCTCGCCAACAGCCAGCTGCGGGAGCTGGAGAAGTTTCTGCGCGACGGCTACGGCACGGGCCGCGAGCCGGTCACCTTCGCCCGCTACACCGGCCAGGAGGACGACGAGAAGCGCAAGGAGATCCGCGACAACCCGCCGGACATCCTGCTCACCAACTATGTGATGCTGGAGCTGATGCTGACCCGCCCGGCCGACCGGGCGAGCCTCATCAAAATGGCGCGGGGCCTGGAGTTCCTCGTATTCGACGAACTGCACACCTACCGCGGCCGCCAAGGCGCCGACGTCGCGCTGCTGATCCGCCGTGTCCGCGAGGCCTGCCAGGCGGAGAACCTGCAGTGCATCGGCACCTCGGCCACCATGTCGACGGAAGGCACACTGGAGGACCAGCGGCAGGTGGTCGCCGGTGTGGCGAGCACGCTGTTCGGCACGAAGGTCCACCCCGAGCACGTCATCGGCGAGACTCTGGTCCGCGCGACGGGCGAGGCACCCGTGACCGTGTCGGCCGAACGCCTCACCTCCTCCGCTCCGCGCGCCTACGACGACCTGGCGCGCGACCCGCTGGCCCGCTGGATCGAGGACCGCTTCGGCCTCGTCGAGGACGACGCCACAGGACGGCTCGTACGCCGACCCCCCACCCAGATCGAAGTCGCGGCGCGCGAGTTGCACGAGACGTCGGGCGTCGACGAGGAACAGTGCGCGAAAGCGATCCGAGCGACTCTGGAAGCCGGCTCGCAGGCACTCAACCCACGCAACGAACGGCCACTGTTCGCCTTCCGCCTGCACCAGTTCCTCTCCAAGGGTGACACCGTCTACGTCACCCTGGAGAACAAGTCCTCCCGCCATCTGACCCGCTCCTACCAGCTCGAACAGCCCGGAAGTGGCGGCAAGTTGCTGATGCCACTGGCTTTCTGCCGGGAGTGCGGCCAGGAGTACCTGACCGTGTGGCGCACGGAGAAGGACGGCGAAATCCGTTACGAGGCCCGCCGCGACACCTCGGCGACCGGCGGCAGACAGGGCGACGGCTACCTGTACGTCGACCACGAGCGCGAGTGGCCGTCCAACGTGCAATACGCGGTGGACGACCGCCGACTGCCCGAGTCCTGGCTGGAGTTGGACGACAAGGGCCAGGAGGTCGTCAAGCGCGCCTACCGCGACCGGGTGCCGAAGGCCGTCACCGTCAACGCGTTCGGCCACGAGGGCCAGGGCGAGCTGAAGGCCGCGTTCATCCCGTCGCCGTTCCTGTTCTGCCTGCACTGCGGTGTGGCCTACGAGCAGACGCGCGGCCGGGACTTCGCCAAGCTGGCGACCCTGGACCAGGAGGGCCGCTCCTCGGCGACCTCGCTGGTGTCGGCGTCGATCGTCCGCTCGCTGAAGTCCGTGCCAGAGGAGGCTCTCGACCCGAGGGCGCGCAAACTCCTCACGTTCGTCGACAATCGCCAGGACGCCTCCCTCCAGGCGGGCCACTTCAACGACTTCGTGCAGATCACCCAGCTTCGCGGAGCCCTGTACCGGGCGGCCCTGGACGCCGGCGATGACGGCCTGCGCCACGAGGAGCTGGCCTCGGAGGTGACCAACGCGCTCGCCATCTCCCCCGCGGACTACACCGGCGAGACCGAGCTGCCACCGTCGCTGGCCCGCAACGCGGCCCGCACGCTGCGCGACGTGATCGCCTTCCGGCTCTACCTCGACCTGGAGCGCGGCTGGCGCATCACCATGCCCAACCTGGAGCAGACCGGCCTGCTGGAGATCGACTACGAGGACCTGGGCTGGGTCGCCGACAAGCAGGACCGCTGGGAGGGCACGCACCAGGCATTGCGGGACGCCGACCCGCCACTGCGAGCCGAGGTCATGAAGGCCCTGCTGGACGAGATGCGCCGCTCACTCGCCATCGACGTGTCGTACTTCCGTGACGATGCCTTCGACTCCCTCCAGCGCGCGAGCGAGGAGCGGCTGGTCGACCCGTGGGTACTGTCCTCCGCCGACAAGCCCCGCATCGGCACCGCCTTCCCGCATCCGTCTCGGCCCGGCACGGACCGTTCGAGCCTGTTCCTGTCGGCACGCGGCAAGTTCGGCAAGTACCTGCGGCGCACGGACCGTACCTTCCGCGACCTGGGCCAGGACGACCTGCAGCTGATCATCGCCGAGCTGCTGAAGGTGCTGACCAAGGCGGGCCTGGTGAAGGAGGTGGAGGCCGCCCCGCAGCGGGCCGGCCGCTACCGCCGGGCTTCGTCCGTTGCCACGACCGGCTACCGGGTGGCCGCCCAGTCACTGGTGTGGCGCGCGGGCAAGGGAGAGTCGGGCGCGCACGACCCCCTGACCCGCACCTACCAGAGCGGCGACGGCCCGCGCATCAACACGTTCTTCCTCAAGCTGTACCAGGAGACCGCCGACGCGCTGTCCGGCCTGTACGCCCGCGAGCACACCGCGCAGGTGTCCCCGGAGGACCGCGAGGCACGCGAAAAAGCCTTCCGTAAAGCGGAGTTGAAGCTCCTGTACTGCTCCCCCACGATGGAGCTGGGCGTCGACATCTCCGAGCTCAACGCGGTGATGATGCGCAACGTACCGCCCACGCCCGCCAACTACGCCCAGCGTTCGGGCCGCGCGGGCCGCAGCGGCCAGCCCGCGCTGGTGACGACGTACTGCGCGACGGGCAACAGCCATGACCAGTACTACTTCCGCCAGCCCTGGCGCATGGTGGCGGGCGCGGTTGCCCCGCCCCGCCTGGACCTGGCCAACGAGGACCTGGTCCTCTCCCACCTCCAGGGCATCTGGATCGCCGAGGCCGGCCTGCGCCTGGGCCGCTCCATCCCGGACGTCCTCGACGTGGCGTACCCGGAGTCCGGCGAGCGCCCGGATCCGGCCCTGCACCTGCTGCCGGACATCCGGGACGCGGCCCACGACGACGGCGCCCAGCGGCGCACGGTCAACGCGGCACTGCGCGTCCTCGGCCCGCTGTTCAAGGACTTCGCGGACACCACGTGGTGGCACGACGACTGGATCGACGACAAGGTCCGCACCGTCGCCGAGCGCTTCGACCGCGCCTTCGACCGCTGGCGCAGCCTGTTCCGGGCCGCCCTGGACGACCAGTACGTCCAGAACAAGCGCCGCCTCGACTACAGCCTCACCGAAGGCGACCGCAACCGCGCCAACGCCCGCCGCCGCGAGGCCGAGACCCAGCTGAACCTCCTCATGAACGAGAGCGTCGACAGCAAGTCGGTGCTCTCCGACTTCAACCCCTACCGCTACCTGGCCTCCGAGGGCTTCCTGCCCGGCTACAGCTTCCCGCGCCTGCCGCTCGCCGCCTACATCCCGACGATCGGCCGCCGCCGCGGCGACGGCGACTACCTCCAGCGCCCCCGCTTCCTCGCCATCCGCGAGTTCGGCCCCGGCTCGCTGATCTACCACGAGGGCGCCCGCTACCAGGTCACCCGCATCCAGCTGCCCCCGGACTCCTCCGGCGAGCTGACCACCGGCGAGGCGCGCCGCTGCGCCAACTGCGGCTATCACCACGAGCCCAAGGAGCGCGAGGACCGCTGCGGCTTCTGCAACGAGACGCTGGGCGCCGCGACCTACGGCCTGCTGCACCTGCACACCGTGTACACCACACGCCGCGAGCGGATCTCCTCGGACGAGGAGGAGCGGCGCCGGGCCGGCTTCCGGCTGGAGACGTCGTACCGCTTCCACGACCACGGCATCCGCAAGGGCCGCCTCAACGCGACGATCGCCGCCCCGGACGGTCGGCTGGCGCAGATCACCTACGGCGACTCCGCGACCATCCGCATCACCAACACCGGCCGGGTGCGCGCCCGTACGGACGAGCCGCCGGGCTACTGGCTGGACCTGGCGGACGGTCGCTGGATGAACGACAAGGACGCGTCCGAGGCGTCCGGCGACTCCAGCGAGCTGCCGCTGGTGGACGCGGACGGCAACGAACGGCGCCGCAAGAAGCGTGTCATCCCGTTCGTGGAGGACCGCCGCAACATCCTCGTCGTCACCCTCGACGAGGCGCTGCCGGAGCCGATCGCACTCACCCTGATGTACGCGCTGGAGCGCGGCATCGAGGCCGCCTTCGAGCTGGAGGACGCCGAGCTGTCCAGCGAGCTGCTGCCGCCGGACGACGGCCCCAGGCGCCGCATCCTCTTCATGGAGGCGGCGGAGGGCGGCGCCGGCGTTCTGCGCCGCCTCCAGGCCGAGGACGACGCCCTCGCGAAGGCGGCAAGCCGAGCCCTGGAGATCTGCCACTTCTCCGAGGACGGCAAGGACAAGGGCGGCGAGGAGCACCGCCCGGGACGGGCCTGCGCGCTCGGCTGCTACGAGTGCCTCCTTACGTACGGCAACCAGCTCGACCACGCACAGATCAACCGGCACACGGTGGCCGGGCTGCTGGTGCGGTTCGCGTCGGCGACGGCGGAGCGGGAGTCGCGGGGTGAGTCCCGGTCGGAGCAGTATCGGCGTCTGCTGGCCGATTCTCCCGCTGAACCCACGGTCGTCGAGGTGTCGGCGTCCGAACTGGCCGCACAGGGCGACTTCCTGGGCTGGGCGAAGGCGCGCGGGCTGCGCCTGCCTGACGAGAAGGACGTGTTCCTGACGGAGGCGAACGCGGCACCGGACTTCGTGTACCGGCTGCCAGGCGCCAGTGTCGCGGTGTTCGTGGACGGCCCCGACACAGAGACGACGGCGCTCCGCGACGCAGACGCCGAGGAGCGGCTGTTCGACGCCACCTGGGACGTGGTCCGCTTCCCGCATGGCGGCGACTGGGACGCGATCGCCGCCGCCAACACCCGGTACTTCGGCTCTCCGGCCGCCAACTAGTCACCCACGCAGAGGATTTGAAGAGCGCTATGGCATTCACGTACTCCGCCGGATCCCTGGTGAAGGCCCGTGGCCGCGAGTGGGTGGTACTCCCCGAGAGCGAGCCCGACCTGCTCGTCCTGCGCCCGCTCGGCGGCTCGGACGACGACATCGCAGCGGTGTTCCCCTTCGAGCCCGTCGAGGAGGCCCGCTTCGCCCCGCCGGAGCCGACCGACCTCGGCGACCAGCGTGCGGCGGGCCTGTTGCGCACGGCCCTGCGCGTGGGCTTCCGCTCGGGCGCGGGCCCGTTCCGTTCGCTGGCCGGTATCGCGGTGGAGCCGCGCGCGTATCAGCTCGTACCGCTGCTGATGGCCCTGCGCCAGAAGACGGTCCGCATGCTGATCTCGGACGACGTCGGTATCGGCAAGACGATCGAGGCGGGCCTGATCGCGAGCGAGATGCTGGCGCAGGGCGAGGCGACCGGGCTGGCGGTCCTCTGCTCCCCGGCCCTGGCCGAGCAGTGGCAGCAGGAGCTGCGCAGCAAGTTCGGGATCGACGCGGAGCTGGTGCTGTCCTCGACTGTGTCGCGGCTGGAGCGGGGGCTGGACCTGGGGCAGTCCCTGTTCGACAGGTACCCGAACGTGATCGTCTCCACGGACTACATCAAGTCCCCGCGCCACCGCGACGACTTCGTGCGCCACTGCCCCGACCTGGTGATCGTCGACGAGGCCCATACGTGCGTGGCAGCCGACGACACTTCGGCCAACTCCCAGAACCAGCTGCGCTACGAGCTGCTGCGCCGGGTGGCGGAGGACGCCGAGCGTCATCTACTGCTGGTGACCGCGACCCCGCACAGCGGCAAGGAGTCGGCGTTCCGGAACCTGCTCGGCCTGGTCAAGCCGGAGCTGGCCCACGTGAACCTGGAGTCGGAGACGGGCAGGAAGCTGCTCGCCCAGCACTTCGTGGCCCGCAAGCGGGCGGACGTACGCCAGTACCTCACCAAGGAGGACGGCCTGGCGGACGACTCCCTCGCGGAACGCACTGCCTTCCCGTCGGACCGCTTCTTCAAGGATGAGACGTACAAGCTGTCCCCCGAGTACCGGGCCCTGCTGGACGACGCGATCGCCTACGCAAGCGAGCGGGTCGAGCAGGCGGGCGGGCAGGGCAAACGGGAGGCGCGAATCGCCTGGTGGTCGGCGATCGCGCTGCTGCGCTCGCTGGTGTCGTCCCCGGCGGCAGCCGCGCAGACCCTGACGACCCGTTCGGCGGCGGCGATCGCGGCGTCGGCGGAGGAGGCCGACAAGCTGGGCGCCCCGCTGAACAGCGACGCGGCCGACAGTGACGCCATGGAGGGCATGGACGTGGCGCCGGGCGCGGAGACGGACGAGGGCTCGGTGAAGTCGCAGCTGGCAGAACTGGCGGAGCTGGCCGAGCAGTTGAAGGGACCGGAGAAGGACCTCAAGCTGAAGGCGCTCATCAAGCACCTGAAGGCTCTGCTGGCCGACGGCTACAACCCGATCGTCTTCTGCCGCTACATCCCGACGGCCAAGTACCTGGCCGAGCAGCTCGCGAACGACCCGGAGACGAAGAAGCGCGGCCCCCTGGGCGCGAAGACGGTCGTCAAGGCGGTCACCGGCGAGCTGTCCCCGCAGCAGCGCATCGAGCGGATCGAGGCGCTGGCGGCGGAGGCCGGCGAGGACGCGGCGGCCCGCCGGGTTCTGATCGCGACGGACTGCCTGTCGGAGGGTGTGAACCTCCAGCACTACTTCGACGCGGTGGTGCACTACGACCTGGCCTGGAACCCCACTCGCCACGACCAGCGCGAGGGCCGCGTCGACCGCTACGGCCAGCGCCGCGACGAGGTCCGCGTCATCACCCTGTACGGCGACGACAACGGCATCGACGGCAAGGTCCTGGAGGTACTGATCAAAAAGCACCGCCAGATCAAGAAGGACCTCGGCATCTCGGTCTCCGTCCCCGACGAGCTGTCGACGGGCGTGACGGACGCGATCGTGGAATGGCTGCTGATGCGCGGCCGGGAGAACGAGGACGCGCTGTTCAGCGCGGACGCGTTCAAGGTGAGCACGGCGAAGTTGGACAGCGACTGGAACTCGGCGGCGGAACGCGAGCGGCAGTCCCGCTCCCGGTTCGCCCAGCGGTCCATCCACCCGGAGGAAGTGGCCCGCGAGGTCGCGTCGATTCGGGAGGCGCTGGGCGGTGCGGGGGAGATCCGGACGTTCGTACGGGAGGCGTTGGGCGCGCTGGGTGCGGTGCTGCGGGGCGCCGATGGCGCTGGCCGCGAGTCCGGGGACTTCGCCGCCCAAGTCGGCGGCACCCCCGCGGGCCTGCGGGACGCGCTGGCGCCGGTGGTGGGGGCGGAGGTCGTGGAGAAGGACCGCGAGATCCCGTTCCGCGGCGACCCGGCGGTGGCGCGCGGCGAGGCGGCCCTGGTCCGCACGGACCCGGTGGTAGGCGCCCTGGCGTCTCACGTACTCAATGCCGCGCTGGACACCCAGGCGGAGGGCGCGCGCCCGGCCCGCCGCTGCGGGGTGATCACGACGGACGCGGTCAGCACAAGGACGACCCTGCTGCTGGTCCGCTACCGCTTCCACCTCACACTGCCGTCCCGGAGCGGCGAACGGCAACTGGTGGCGGAGGACGCTCGCCTGCTGGCCTTCGAGGGTGCGCCGAAGAACGGGGCGTGGCTGACACCGGAGCAGGCGACGGCTCTGCTGGAGGCGACGGCGTCGGAGAACACCGACCCGCATTTCGGGGAGCGCACGATGACCCGCATTCTCGGCCAACTGCCGGACGTCAACGGCTATCTGGAGACGTACGGCGATGAACTCGCCGCCGAGTTGGACGCGGCCCACCGCCGGGTGCGTGCCGCCTCTGGCGAGATCGTCCGAGGCCTGTCGGTCACCGCCCAGAAGCCCGCCGACATCCTCGGCGCCTACGTCTACCTGCCCGCAGCCGCTTCCGTTTCGGTTGGAGTGTCCGCCTAATGTCCGCCACCACCCGCAACCAGGTGTTCACCGCCGTCCACACGGTCGGGGGGCTGCTGCCGGCCGACATGCTGGTACGGATCTCCGAAGGCAAGGATGTCCCGGGTTCCAAGCCCGCCGACTACGGCCTGCCGTCGTCCCGTTCGGTACGGGACGAGGCCGAGCGCAGCTGGGAGTACCTCAAGCCGCTGTGGCGCGAGCTGCGCAAGCGGCTGCCGGAAGACCGGGAGACGGGCGTACCGGCTAGCGACCCCACCGGGCTCGCGGAGAACGACTGGCTGACCCCGCTCTGGCGGGAACTGGGCTTCGGCCGCCTCACGCACATCGGTGCGGCAGGCATCACCGCCGACTCCGATGCGGAGAAGAAGTTCCCGGTCTCCCACCGCTGGCACCACGCCCTCATCCACCAGGCGGCCTGGAACGCCGAGCTGGACAAGCGGCCGGGCGGCGCCGGCACGGTCCCGCCGCAGTCGATGTTCCAGGAGTGCCTGAACCGCACCGAGGCCCACCTGTGGGGCGTCCTGACCAACGGCCGCCAGGTCCGCCTGCTCCGCGACTCCAGCGCGCTCGCCACGGCGTCGTACGTGGAGTTCGACCTCGAAGCGATCTTCGATGGTGAGCTCTTCAGCGAGTTCGTGCTGCTGTACCGGCTGCTGCACGCGTCGCGGTTCGAGGTGGCGGAGGGGGCGGCGCCGTCGTCGTGCTGGCTGGAGAAGTGGCGCACTGAGGCCATCGCCTCGGGCACGCGCGCCCTGGACCAGCTCCGCAAGGGCGTCCAGCAGGCGATCACCGCGCTGGGCACCGGCTTCCTACGGCACCCGGAGAACACGGCGCTTCGGGAAGACGTCCGCCCGAAGGCGCTGCAGGCCGCCCTGCTGCGCATGGTGTACCGCCTGCTCTTCGTCTTCGTCGCCGAGGACCGCGACGCACTGCTGTCGCCGGGCGCGGATGACATCGCGCGCGAGCGGTACGAGACGTACTTCTCCTCGGCGAGGCTGCGCGCCCACGCGAGGAAGCGGCGGGGCACGGCGCACGGCGACCTGTACGAGGCGCTGAGGATCGTCCTCGCGGCACTCGGTGACGAGAAGGGCCGCCCCGAGCTGGGCCTGCCCGGCCTCGGCGGTCTGTTCAATGACACGGAGGCAGACGCCCCGCTGCGCGACCTGAAGCTCTCCAACGAGGTCCTTCTGACGGCTGTACGGCACCTCTCCCAGGTCCGCGACAGCAGCTCGGGCCGCTGGCGGGCGGTGGACTACCGGCACCTGGACGCGGAGGAACTGGGGTCGGTCTACGAGTCCCTGCTGGAGCTGGAGCCGAAGTACAGCGCGGCTGAGCGAACATTCACGCTGGTGGAGATCGCGGGCAACACCCGTAAGACGACGGGTAGTTACTACACGCCGTCGTCGCTCATCGAGTGCCTGCTGAACACCACGTTGGACCCGGTGATAAGGGATGCCGTGCAGCGCGGTGAGGAGGCGGCCGCGCGATCGGGTGCGGCCGATCCGGCGGACGCGATCATCAATGAGCTGCTCTCTCTGACGGTGTGCGACCCGGCGTGCGGCTCCGGACACTTCCTGGTGGCGGCGGCCCGCCGTATCGCTAAACGGGTCGCGGCCGTCCGCGAACGCAACCCGGAGCCCACGCTGGACGCGGTACGCCACGCTCTGCATGAGGTCGTCGCGCGCTGCATCTACGGCGTCGACCTCAACCCCATGGCCGTGGATCTGGCCAAGGTGTCACTGTGGCTGGAGGCCTTGGAACCGGGCAAGCCGCTGAGCTTCCTGGACGCGCACGTCAAGCATGGAAACGCTCTGATTGGCACTACACCAGCGTTGCTACAAGACGGTATCCCCAGCACAGCCTTCAGGGCGGTTGAAGGCGACAACAAGAAGTTCGCGAAATCCATGGAGAAGCAGAATGACCTGGAACGCGGAGGCCAGCACGGCCTCTTCGACTTGACTCAGGAAACAAAGGTCACCAACACAGTCTTCGCAGCGAGTTTGCACCGCATCGTGACTGCCCCGTCGGACACCCTGACTGAGGTAAATCGGCAGGAATCCGCCTACCGCGAATGGTCACAGACAGCCGATTACATCCATGCTCTCCATGTAGCTGATGCTTGGTGCGCTACATTCCTTTGGTATAAGACGCCCGATGCTCCGCCGCTACTGACCGAGGATGCCTTTCGCGCCCTGCAAGACCCCACAGCCTCCGCCGCACCGAAGACCACGCATGAAGAAATCGTGCGATTGCGAGACGAGCATCACTTTTTCCACTGGCACTTGGAGTTCCCGGAAGTATTCCGCGTCACAGCAGATGAGCAGGACCCCAACCGCAACCCATCAACCGGCTGGAGTGGCGGCTTTTCCTGCATCACAGGAAACCCCCCGTGGGAAAATATTGAATTCAAGGAAAAGGAATTTTTCGCTGGCCTATCAGAGGACATCCCCAAGGCGGCAGGAGCGAAACGGAAGGCACTGATTGCCAACCTGGAGACTAAAGATCCGGAAATCTACTCCGAATATAAAAATGCCCTACGTAATGCGAAATCCATCCCGCATTTCGTGTCAAACTCTGGTCTTTTCCCCCTGTACACTCGCGGCATGCGTGAAGTTAAGGGTGCAAATCGCTACAAGCTCGACGCCCTCTTTGTAGAGAAGATCGGCGGCCTCACCGCCGACCGGGGACGCATGGGCCTCCTTACGCCAACCGGCATTGCGACCGACGCAGTCACTCAATTTCTCTTCAAGAACCTCGTCGAGAGTGGTTCGTTGGTCGCGATTTATGACTTCGAGAATCGAGGGGGCCTGTTTCCTGCTGTCGACTCACGCATGAAGTTCAGCATCTTGTCTACAGTCGGTCGATCACTGAGTGAGTCGGCTGCCAGGTTCGCATTCTTTTTGCAGGACCCGTCTGACCTCGCTGATCCCGATAAGGTGTTCTTCCTCACGCCAGAGGAAATTAATCTCCTCAATCCAAACACTGGAACTTGTCCGGTATTCCGCTCCCGTGTTGACGCTGAGGTGACTCTTGGCATGTACCGGAGAGCGCCGATCCTGATCGCACATCAAGAACAGCAAAGGAATTCTTGGGATGTAAAGTTCACACAGGGCCTGTTCAACATGACGGACGACTCGGCGCTGTTTCGCGTTCACGACGACCTGGTGGCCGACGGTTGGACTCTAGAAGGCAACGTCTTTGTTAGAGGACCGGAAAGGATGCTCCCTCTCTATGAAGGGCGCATGGGGCATCAATACAATCACCGCTTCGCCGATTCCAAAGGGGATCGCGAGTCTTCAGAAGCTCAGCTTTCCTCCAGTAAGTTTGTCGTGCAACCCCAGTATTGGGTTTCTTCTCAAGAAACAAATGAGCGTCAGCAGCGACGCAATTTTGCGTGCACTACTGGCATGCTGGGGCATCGCCGTGTAGCACGCAATAATGACGAGCGCACGAGCATCGCTGCAATCATCCCCTGGGGGGCTGCTTCCTATGGGTGGATCTTGTCAGCGGGTCCGACGGCAGTGCACCTTGCCTTGCTGGTCGCTGCATTCAATTCGTTCGCATACGACTACGCTCTTCGGAACAGCTTCAACCAACCGAGCATTCCCCTGAGCACTTCGGAGCAGATTCCTGTCCCAATGCCTGGAGTGCTCGGCAAGCACGGGGATTTCATTATCCCGCGCGTATTGGAGCTTACGTACAGCGCAAACGACATGCAGCCATTTGCGACCGACTTGGGTGACAATGGTGCGCCATTCCGCTGGAATGAGATCCGCCGCACGAGCATTCGCATCGAACTCGACGCTCTCTTCTTCCACCTCTACGGCATCTCACGCGAAGACGTCGACTACATCCTCGACACCTTCCCCATCGTCCGCCGCAAGGACGAGGCAAAGTACGGCACGTACCGCACCAAAGAACTGATCCTCGCCGAGTACGACCGCATGGCCGCCGCCGGCCTCACCCTGGAGAACCCGCTCGTCGATGGCGAGAACTACACCTCCACCCTTACCCCGCCCCCGGGTCAAGGCCCCCGGCACCCCGCCTGACAGTCGGCGATTGCCGCAGGCATCCCGACCACCTCAACTGCGCCAAGCCACTTCAGGAGCGGGCAATGGACAACGAGATACAGCTGATCAGTGACGGTGACGGACTTGCGGTCATCGGGAACGCTGCGGACGTCGAACGCTTCCTCGTCTCTGAGGGACTGTCATCAAAGGACCGTAAACCGAAGAAGCTCAAGTCCGTCTTCGGCACCGGAGCTGCAGCCGCGCAGGCAGGTTCGGAGGTTGCTGCCAACTCCGCCTTCTGGGTGAAGTTGACCAAGGAGTCCGCGCAACGCGTCCAGAATTTCGGACTCATGGAAAGCAAGACGCCAGGCATCAGTCATGCGATGGTGGGGAAACCTGGCTCGATCAAGAACTGGCTTCAGGTCGATAAAGGGGCCGGCTCTTTTCTGACCAACCCGGCACGTTTGGCTGGGGCCGCGGGGCTCATGGCGCAGCTCTCGATGCAGCAAACCATGGACGAGATCACGGACTACCTCGCCGCGATCGACGAGAAGGTCACCGATGTGCTCCGCGCCCAGGAGGACAGGGCGTTGGCGGAGATGGTCGGAGTGGAGCTTGTGATCGGGGAGGCAATGACCATCCGTGAGCAGGTGGGCCGGGTCTCCGAGATCACATGGTCGAAGGTGCAGAACACGTCGGAGACACTCGCGACCGCCCAGGCGTACGCGCTGCGTCGACTCGACGCCCTCGCGGAGAAGATGGAGCGCAAGACGAAGGTCGCTGATCTCGTAGAGGCTGCCGGGGAGGCCGAGGCCAGGGCAGCGGAATGGCTCGCCGTTCTGGCTCGTTGCTTCCAACTGCAGGATGCGATCGCAGTGCTCGAACTCGACCGCGTTCTGGACGCGGCTCCGGAGGAACTGGACCGGCATCGCATCGGAATTCGGATCGCCCGGCAGAATCGCCTGGATCTCATCTCGCAAAGCACCGAGCGTCTGCTGGCCCGAATGAACGCGGCCGCAGGTGAGGCCAATGCGAAGGTGCTGATGCACCCGACCAAGTCCCCGGCCATCGTTGAGTCGAGCAACCATGTCGTGAACGGCATCCATGGCCTCCATGGGCGGCTCGGGATCGAGTCCGGTAGCCGGTCGTCGGAGGCAAGACGATGGGCGGTAGCGGCGGCCGAGGTAAGGGACAAGGCGCTGGAGACTGGAGCGAAGGGCGTCGGCGCCGCCAAGAGCCTCGGCAACGAGACCCTCGACCGGGCAAGAACGACTACAGGCAGGCTCTCCAGCGGGATCGTTGAGCGTGTGCGTCGCCGGGGCGGGGGCGGCGACGAGGAAGGCTGACCGAGGCGTCCACCCACGCCCGCCAGCCCAGCGGGCGCCCTCCGGCTTCCGCGGCGAGGCCGACGGGAGACCACGCCGCCGTGACGATCGCGGTACCGCTCCCTGCTGCAACCCCTGACTCATCGCCACCCGGAGCCGTGTCATGACATCGTTCCCCGACGAGGGAGACACCCGCAAAGTCCAAACCGCTGTCATCGGACGTGCCGGGTCCGATGTACCGGTCTTCCTCCCGTACGACCACGACGAGTTCGGCACCTTCATGCGAGGCCGCTCGCGCGACGAGTTCTACTGCGGAACCCTCCTCGGAGGCTGCGGCAAGAAACTCACTCCCAAGCGGTACACCGAGAAGAAGTGCCACTTCGCCCACCGTCCGCCCGTCCACTGCCGCCGCACCGCGAACGGCGAGTCCAGCGCCGACCATCTCTACATCGGCCAGGCCCTGACCCATTGGCTCGCCCGGCAGAACCACCGGAAGACCAAGGCGTCGTACCGGACGGTCGGGGACAGGCCGGGCGGGACCGTGGACTTCCGGCTGTCCGGCGGGCGGCAGCTCGTCCGCGTTCAGCTGGCGCGGCTGGGCCTCCGGCAGTGGCAGCAGGAGGCAGAAGACCTCGCCAACGGAGCCGACGGCGTCGAGTGGTTGTTCGGCCCGGACAGCATGCTCGCCTACGACCGGGTGAAGACCCACGGATACGCGATTCGCATCGAGTGCCGGACCGTCGGTGCCACACGTGAGGTGCGCGTCGGTACCCAGCTTCCCGGCGGCATCATCGAGTGGACGACCTTGTCCGAATGCTCGATGACGCGCGAAGGCATCATCACGCCGAGCCTTACGCACACGCCCAAGGGCATCATGCCCCACCGTTCGACCGAGACTGCCACCACAGCCACTCATGTCTTCTTCCAATTGGCCGATGACACTGTGGCCTTCACAGGGGCCGTGCCACGGAACGACGTACGCCCGCCAGCGGGATCAACGGGGCGGGTCTACGACGCGGACATTCAGCCCTTGGGAGCGTCAGTGCTCCGAGCCCGCATCGTCCTTCCCTCGATCACCCCGCCCCCCAGCCCGTCGAGGGTCTACCTCCTCGGAAACGGGGTGACGCTGACCCCTCTCGCCGCTGGCACCGGCACCCCGGAACGCGCCCCTGCCTGGCTCATTCTCGCGAGCCGGGCACGACGCCTCGACGCCCGGGAGGCTGCCGGCTGGAACGGACTCAGACCCGTGCTGCCCGCCTCGACGGCAACCGCCCACATTCAGACATCACGGCCGACAGCGGTGCCCGTCGTACGACGACCAGGCCTCAGCGACCCCGAGATCGTCGCCTCCCTCCGGCAGAACCTGGAGCGCATCGCTCGGTCCGGTGGCCAAGTCACCTGGCCCCAGCTCGTCCGGGCGATGGGGAACGGCGCAGAAGCGATCACGCCGGAACACCGCCTCAAGCTGCTCGTGGCAATGGACTTCCCTCGCGCCCAGGACAGACCGGTGCTGTCCTCACTGCTCACTGCGGGCGGCGAAGGACCAGCATCCTTCTTCGCCGATGTGCTCACCGAGCTGGGCTGGGCACCAGGCTTGTCCACACAAGAGGTTCATCGAATCCATCAGCAAGAGCTGGAGCGTGCGTACCAGCTCTTCGGCGCGCGCCGGTCCGACGCATCGCCGAGTCGGAAGGCAGCGGAGGCAGAGGCCCCGCCCGCGTCCGCGGGTCGTCCACAGGAAGTGCCAGAGTCTCAGCAACCCAAGGTTGGCCGGGGGCCGATCTCACCCGCGAGCCTCCCCAAACTTCAGCTCGTACTCGCACTGCGTGAGCATCTCAGAGCACGTGCGAAGAACGGCGCCGCCGACGTGACTTGGCGTGAGCTCTCGGAAGCGACGGGTTTCGCCTTCCAGCTCCTCTCTGACGAACGGTGCGCCAACCTCCTGTTCCGTGTGGATGAGCCACTTACGGAGGGGGGCCTCATGTACGCGGCCCTCGTCGTCGCCGAAGACGGCAACCCCCTGCCATACTTCGCGTCGATCCTCCAGCGGCATGGCCGTCCGGTATCGGGCCTCTCAAGTGAGGTCCACTGGGCCAGGCAAATGGAGGTCGGCCGCATCCGCGACGCGTACACGGATACCGAGCGACAGCGAAAGACTGCCGGAACCGGACCATCCGACGCCCCATCCGCGCCTGAGGCCCGATCCGGCTTCGACCTCCAAGCTCACGTCTCCGAAGTCGCTGCCATTGGCACACTCACCGGACTCCGCTGGAGATTCGGCAGAGCCCGGCAGACCGGCGACCTCGCCGAAGCCAAGCGCGTCTGGCAGGAGGCGGGAAAGGTCTACGGTACGAAACTGACGCCTGAGAACCAGGCGAATTACCGAGACCACTTGCGCGACATGAGCGAATGGGTCCGGGATCGCGAGAATGAGAATGTCCTGGCAGAGCTTCGTCCCTTGCTTCACGACCTTGCGCAGAAGGGCGGCGTCGCAGATGCCAGCACTCTTCGTGGCGACCTGAACAAGGCGAAGGAACTGAAGAGGAAGTACCGCGGCAAGTTGCCGGAGGACCTTCAAGCAGCTCTCCGAGCCACCGAGGAAGGACTTGACGAACCGACCACGTCGCGGAATGAAGTGAGCGCCTCTGATCCCGCCATGGACCACGAGTCCCGGCCAAGCAAGGAGAAGCTCTCTGAACTCGCGGCCGTCGTGCGCGCCGCGTTGGAAGACGCCGCACACGGTGGCACCACCACGACCTGGTCCGCCATCCGGCACCGTCCCGGCGTGGATCTTCCGCACCTGCGCCCGGACGATCAGGGGGAGATTCTGGTTCTCGCTGACGTGGACACCCCTGCAAGCGAGCCGCTGCTCTCCGCTCTGATAACCACGAACAGTGGGGAACTGCACCCGCTGTACCGTCACGTGGCCTATTCGCTCGGCCGCGACCTGCCCATGTCACAGGACGAGCTGCACTCCCAGTGGCAGCTTGATGTCCTGCGGCTCTACGGCCTGTGGAAGCACCGCTGACTTCGCTCAGACGTCCGCCACGAACCCCACGAACCGCGCCCACTCCTCACGCCCGACGGCGAAGTGCGGACGCGTCACGTCCTTGGAATCTCGTACGCAGATGACCTGTTCGGTGACAGCGACCTCGACGCAGCTGTCACCCTGGCTGCCGCTGTAGCTGGACTTGAACCAGGCCAGTTCCGTCGCGCTCATAGCTCTCCTCGGAGTCGTTCCAACAGACCCCGGGAATCCTTGGAGTTGAGGGCCTGCGAGCGCAGTGTGTCATAGCGCTGATAGAGGAGGCTCACCTCTTTCGGGTCGGAGATCAGACGGCCGTTCTGCTGTCCTTCCGAGTACGCTAGCCGCTGCCCCTTCGGCGTCTCCAGAAGCTGCACCGGGCCGTCCAGACACGCGTGCAACCCGGCCTCAAGCGGCACGATCTGAAGCGTCACGTTGCGCGGCGCGCTCAGTTCCAGCACGCGATCGATCATCTCCCGCATCTGCTCAGCGCCCCCGAACCGGCGCCGGAAGACGTGTTCCTCGACAATGAAGCTGAACGGGATGGTCGGCCGCTCGAACAGCATCCGCTGTCGTTCCATGCGCCGGGCCATGAACTCCTCAAGCTGGTCATCCGGCGCCACCGGAACGGTGCCCTCGAACACCGCCCGCGCATACCCCTCCGACTGCAACAACCCCGGCACCAACCGGCACTCATACGTACACAGACTCACCGCCACCCGCTCCAGCTTGGCCCACTGCCGGAACCAAGCCGCCAGCCCCACATCCCCCCGCCCCCGCGTGACGTACCTCGACGACTTCCGCAACGCCCCGGTGTTCCCGAGGAGTTCCTCCGACCGCACCACGTACGACTCGTCGGGCATCCTGCGTCCCAGCTCCACCGACTCCACGGTGTGCTTGGAGAAGCGCACCAGGTCCGCGAACTCGGCCCTGCTGTACCCCGCGTGCTCGCGCAGCGCCTGCTGGACGGCACCCCAGGTCCGCAGACTGTCCGAGGGGTCGGGCTCACGATCCTGCTCGCCGCCGGCCGACTCGCCGTCGCCACCGTCGGCCATGATGTCGATGCCGCCCGTCATACGCGGCCACCTCCCGTTCCGTACAGGCACCACGCGCTACTCATCGCCCCACGCCAGACAGCACCCAGCGTGACGGAAGACCTCGCGTACCGTCCACAGAATGTGTCCGTACGCTGACGCACCGTACGGGCGTCACTTCTGGAACGAGCCCCCGCGCACCCACCACGGTGGCCCCATGAACGCACCCCTTCCCCAAGCCCCCAGCTCCGTGGCCACGTTCGCCCAGCTCCTGTCCTCCACCCGCCGAGGCGCCCGCCTCGCCCGCCTCCTCGCCACCACTCATTTCCGCGCCTGGGGCCTGTCACCTGACGTGACCGAGCGAGCCGAGCAGATCGTCGCCGAACTGGCCGCCAACGCGGCCCTGCACGGCCGCGTCCAGGGCCGCGACTTCCGGCTCGCCCTCACCCTCGACACAGCGACCGGCGTTCTCCGCATCGCAGTCACCGACGCCAAGGGCGGGCAACTCCCCGTCGCACCAACCGACTCGGCCGCCGACAGCGAGTCGGGCCGCGGTCTGCTCATGGTCGACGCGCTGGCCGACCACTGGGGCACCGAATCGCATCCGCCGGGCGGCAAGACCGTTTGGGCCGAGGTGAGCCACCGGTCCCGCTGACAAGTTCCCGTCCATGTCCTGAAGGCCGAATACGACGCGGGACCCGGCCCCGCTTCCGGCTTCTCCGTCCACCCGCTCCTCGTACCCCTCGTCAACGAACTGGGAGACGAGGACGAGTCGTGACCGCCGACCGGGTGTCTCACGGAACGTAAGGCGTCGGAGAAGCCGCGTTGTTACTCTCCGCGCCATGGCTCATGCAGCAGCGCGGGAGATACGCTCTCCGATCCTCTCGATCCACCCGTACATTCCGGCGTTCGAGCAGCATGACAAGGTCATCTGTTCCATGGCCACAAGCGGCGAGTGCGACAAGAAGCTCGTGGCGGAAGTGCGCACGGAGTTCCGCGACGGCAGCGTCCATCACTGGCGCGTGTGCGGCGAGTGGCTGACCACACATCCGTCAGCCATCGCCCACATCGAAGCAAACGGCTTCCAGGAGCCCGTCACTCCTTGACGGTTGCGCGTCCACTCGCCGCCGGGATGACGTTTACGCCAGCCGGTAGACCGCCTGGCCCGGCTCCGGCCTCACGATCAGACCGTCGTCGGCGAGCTCGCGCAGGTTGCGGCGCGCTTCCTTGCCCGCGGCTTCTTCGTCCGCCGGCCGGTATCCGGCGACCCTTAGGGCCAGTACGGCACGCTCCGTGTCCCAGCTGCCGCCCAGCGCCTGGATCACGGCGGCGAGTGCCTGCTTGTGCGTCAGCGGCTTCTCGGTCATGTCACCCTCCCCTTGAAAGAACGCCACAGCATGGCACGGGGCGGCAGGATTTCTGCCACCGGTACAGCGGAGGCGGCCACGCAGACCCGATACGCGCTACACCCCCTGCGGCCACCACCGTTCCGGCATCATGACCCCCATGACCGACGGTGTGGGGATATGGGAAGCAGCGGCCCGGTTCGACCGGAGCGCTGCCGCCAAGGACGAAGCCGGCGCGGAGCAGGAGCGCAAGCAGGTGCTGGCCCAGTTCCCCCTGGAGGAGTGGCCCAGGCTGCCCCTGGAGCGCTACGCGTTGGGCCTGGAGCCGTCGGGGCCGGGGATGACCTATTGCCGGCTCATGGAGTTCGGTACTCAGTCCCTGGGCAGCATCAAGGGCGGCAGCGCCGCGAAGCACATCATGTACCGCCACAACTCCGGTGAGTGGCGGCTGGCGGCGCCCCTGCGCGGGATGGAGCCACAGGGTGCGTGGGAACTCCTTCGAGCCCAGTTCCTCCAGGCATTGACTTCCGTGGCCGCGGGCGACTTCGCGGCCTTGGACGAACTCGAGATCCTGCGGTTCGGGCCCGCGCTGGTGACCAAGACTCTCGCCACCTACTACCCCGAGCACTTCCTCCCGGTCTACTCCGCGGGGCACCTGCGGAAGTTCCTCGCCCTGCTGGGCGGCACGTCGGGCGCCGACTCCCCGACCTGGCGCAGTAACCGGCAACTCCTCGAACTCGTGCGGTCGCGGCCGGAGTTCGCAGGCTGGTCCGCGTACGAGGTGATGACCTTCCTCTACCAGGACTTCGACCCTCGTCCCCAGACGCGCACGATCTGGAAGATCGCCCCCGGTGAGCGTGGACGCCTGTGGGACGAGTGCCGTGACGGCGGTTTCATCTGCGTGGGGTGGGACGAGCTTCGCGATCTGGGTGAGTACCAGACCGACACCGAGCTGCAGGAAGCCCTCGACGCCAACTGGCCTCGTGGCAGCGGTCGTAGCCTCACCACCGCGCGCAGACTCCTCGCCTTCAGGGACCTGGAGGCCGGTGACCGGGTGGTGGCCAACCGTGGGATGGACGAGGTGCTCGCCACGGGTACCGTCACCGGGGGATATCGGTTCGATCCCGAACGGCCGGAGTTCCGGCATGTGGTCCCGGTCGACTGGGACGTCTCCCACGCGCAGAAACTGTCAGGACCCCAGCACGGCTGGCGGTCCACGTTCGCCAAGGTCGACCCGACGCTCTTCTCCAGGCTCACCGCACATCGGGCGGCCGGCTCTCCCGCGCAGGCGGTCCCGTCGTCCACCGATCTGGCGCCCGAGGACGTGCGGGCCGTACTGGACGCGCTGGATCGGAAGGGGCAGGTGATCCTCCATGGGCCTCCCGGCACCGGCAAGACCCGGCTCGCGCTCAGTGCCGCCCTCTTCATGGCCGGCCGCGCGGACGCGATCAACACCGACCCGGCCCGACGTTCCGCGGCCCAGGCCGAGATGCTGGGCGGCGAGCAGGTCCATCTGGTGACCTTCCATCCCTCCTACGGCTACGAGGACTTCGTCGAGGGCTTCAAACCGGATCTGAGCGCCACCGGCCCCGGGCTCACACTCGCCCTCACCGACGGGGCTTTCCATACCCTGTGTGACCGGGCCTCGGCACATCCCGAGCAGACGTACCTCCTGATCATCGACGAGATCAACCGCGGTGACCTGCCCCGGATCTTCGGTGAGTTGATCACGCTTCTCGAACTCGACAAGCGCGGCCTGCCCCTCACCCTGTCCGTCAGCGGTCGGCGCTTCTCCGTGCCGCCGAACATCCGGATCATCGGCACGATGAACACCGCCGACCGGAGCATCAGCCACCTCGACGCGGCCGTACGCCGCCGCTTCGCCTTCGTTTCCGTCGGGCCTGACCCGGACGCCGTATCCGGCACGGTCGGCCCGCTGGACCTGGCGGAGTTCTTCGAGTCCCTCAACACCCGCATCACCCGGCACCTCGACGCCGACCACCAGATAGGACACGCCTACCTGCTGCGTGAGGGCGCGCCGATCGCCACGGAGGACGACCTCGCCGCGGCCTTCCACCACGAGGTGATCCCGCTGCTGGAGGACTACTGCCTCGGCCGGGCCGACCTGCTCCACCGCATCCTCGGCAGCCTGGTCGACGCGGACACTGGTCGCACGGCGCTCATGTCTCCTCAGGATCTCGCCACGGCCCTGGCCGCCGAGTTCAGCGGCGGTCAGCCGAGTCCTGATGCCTGAGCGCACCGAGGTCCGCCTCGGCGAGTACGAGTCCGTTCCGCTGGACATCGCACAGCTCACGTCCCGGGATGTCGATCGCCTGCACGCCCTTCAGGCAGGGGGTCACCTCACCCTGCGCGCCGACCGCTCCGGATGGCGGCTGCGGGCGGACTCGTGCGTCGGAGTCCTGATCCTCGACCGCGTCCGCATCGTGATCGAGCCCAAGTTCGCCATCCCGGGCGACCGGCTCATGGGCTGGCTCGCCTACGCCCTGGACGCGCCCACGCCCGTCCGGACGACGTCACGACGCTGGGCCACCGGCCCGGAAGGCTACGCCGACCTCGTGGCAGCGGCCCTCCTGGAGCAGTGCGAGCAGCTGGTGCGCGAGGGGCTGCGCCGCGACTACGTCCGTCACCAGAGCGTGGAACCGGTGCTGCGGGGGCGACTGGACTTCGCCGCCCAGGCCACGCGTCGGTACGGACAACTGGACCAGTTACACATACGCACCTTCGACCGTGAGACCGACATCTGGGACAACCGCGTCCTGGGGACCGCCCTGAGTGTCGCGCTCAAGCTGACGGCCGGCTCTGGGCTGGCTCGCGACCTGCACGGGATCGCCGGCGCGTTTCCGCGGGCCGCCACCCCGGACGCGGCACTGCGCGCCCTGGACCGCATCAGGTACACGCGCCTGAACGCCCGCTACCGTCCCGCGCACACCTGGGCACGCCTGCTGCTGCGCGGTGGAGGCGTCACCGACCTGCTCACCGACCTGGGCAGCACGGCGGACGGCCTCCTTCTGCCCATGCCCGCGCTCTGGGAAGCCGTCGTACGACGCCTCGGCGCCGAGGCCGCCGCCCCGTGCGGCGGACACGCCGTCCCCAGCAGCGGCGAGACGGGCATCACCGTCCGCGGGGACCTCGGCAACACCTCGACCTTCCGCCCCGACCTGCTCCTGAGCCTCGCGACGCCTGACCGGCCTCACCGCGTACTGCTGCCCGTGGACGCCAAGTACAAGCGCTACGACCGCCACGGCGTCAGCGCCGCCGACATCCATCAACTCCTCACCTACAGCGTCGGCTACGCCCCCGCAGACGCTCCCAACGCGGTGATCGTCCATCCCCAGCCGGGCGGCCATGCCCATCGTGTTCTGCGGATCGACGGCTCGCAGGGCAGGCTCGGCACCGTTCACGTCATCGGCGTCGACACCCACACGCCCCCTCAACGAGCGGCCGCGTGGCTCACCGAGCGGGCCGCATCGGTCTGCGGACGATCGTCGCACTGAGCGGCGGCCACGAGCAGTGACGACCGCCGCAGCGCCGTCACCCGTTCCAGACGATGTTGCAGATGCGGCTGCCAGCCGTCAGATCGAACCACAGAGCGTCCGCGGCACCCAGGGGGATCAGGCCGTCCGCGCGACCGGGCGTGACACGCTCTGACATAGCGACAAGTTACCGGCGCCGGCGCCGAAGCGGGTCGGCGAGCGCTTCGGGCAGCCGGGCATTCACCTACAACTCGATGGCAGCGGCGCGCAGTTCAACTTCCGGATGGTGGCACCCGCCACGGCTTCATGCGGCCGGGAGCGGCTCCCGGGACGGCCCGTGGACGGCGCCCCCGTGCAGGTGCCGTCGCGCCCATCCAGTCAGTGGTGCACCTTTGAGCAGGCTTCACGTACCCCCTTCGCCTTGGTTGACCGGCGGTCTCGGCGCACCCCTGGGCCCGGTCAGGAGGCTCTCGATTTCCCGCATTGACCGGCGCCCGTCACATGCACACCGACCAGCGAACGCCCCATGAAATATAGCTACTTCCGCACGAATGCCCGGTGCCGTACATTTGCCGCAGCCCACGGGCCATCGTTTACGAACGCACGCCCGACGGGCCGTTGCACTCCGGGAGTTAGTCGTGATCACCCTGACACCGACCGAACGCGACATCCACCGCGTCCTCAGCGCCCGCGCGCGTGAGGCCGACGCGGCAAAGCCGCGCGAGGCGTGTCTGACGTACAAGGAACTGGGGCTGCTGATCGACCCCGAGGGTTTCAACACCGGCATGAGCCGGCCGCCTTTCCGCACTCTGTTCCCCGCGCTGGGACGCGTCAGCAGGTACGAGGTGGAGCACGGCCGACCCATGCTGTCCGCCCTGGTCGTGTCGCAGGACTCCCGCGTGCCCGGCCCGGGGTTCGTGGAACTGGCCCGGGATCTGCACCTCCCGGTGAACGATCCGGACACGTACTGGGACGATGAACTCACCGAGCTCGTCCGTTTCTGGTCCGATCACGACCCCGTGCTGCTCCTTGATGCCGCCGTCGACCGGCTCATGAACGAACTCGGCGCAATCAAGGCGGCTGTTCAGCGCCTCGGTGAAGCCTGACGCAGGCCGCCAGCACCTTCTGTCTGCCGTACCCGACCCCCTACCACGTACCACTCTCGCGGAGTCCAGCCAGTGCGTCCTGCTCGTTGCGCCGTCACCACCTCACTACTGATCCTCTCGGCGCTCACGCTCGTCGGCTGCGGAAGCGATGACGACTCCGCTGCAGCGGCCCCCTCGTCGACCGCCACGGCGGCCAGCGCGCAGCCGTCTGCGGCGGACGATGCTGAATCCGCCGAGGCTGCGGGGGCTGCTGCGGAGGAGGACGACGACGACACGTCGGTCGTCGACTTCCTGCGCGCCGCCGGTGTCGGTGACGACCTGGTGAACCAGCTCGGCGAGGTCGGCGACGCCAACGGTTACGGTCTCGGCGAGGACGTGGCGACGGACCTGGAGTCCCGGCGCCGGCTGGCGACCACGCAGGTCGAGACCTGCCGCAACGTTGCGGTGGGGCACCGTACTTGGGAAGGCATTCAGGCGTCGGACATGAGCGCCGGAGCCTCCCAGGAGCAGGCTGCCGCGATGGCGGACTTCCTCCGGACCGAGTTCTGCCCGCATGTCGCCCCCTACAAGGAGGCCGCGCTGCCGAAGCAGACCCTGAACGGGGCCGCCCAGGATGCCCACGGTGGCCGGGGGCTGGCGTCCCCGCTGTCGTGGTGGGACGCCCGTTATCCGCGTGTCTCCTGGTCCAAGGCCTGCGCACGCCAGACAGGACAGCCGCTTGGCGACCCGGTCGCCTACCGGCTTGCCGAGGACGCGGTCGTATGCGCCACGGTCCCACCGGCCAAGAGCCTCAAAAAGCACCTCGTCAGCGTGGACATCGTCTTCGCCTCTCCGGTCGGCGAAGCTCGGGCACGGGACGCCGTGCTCACCCTTCTCCCCTCGGATGCCACGCCGGACGAGGAGACCGAGGGCACCAACGCCGACTGGTCCTACCTGGAAGGCGGGTGCCTGAACATCAACTTCAGGTCGGACCGGCTCAAGGACGTCGCGGCCGAGGTCGAGAAGGACGCCGAACCGTGGGCCAGCGCCCTCTACTACTCCGACGGCGCGACCTCCGACGGTGCCGTGGGCGCCTACACCGGCAAGATCAAGCAGATCCTGCTCTCCACCGACAAGAACGAACCGGGCCTCACCGGCGACCTGACCTGCTGACCGTCACTGGCGCAGGTCGCCGTGCAGGGCCTCGTCGATCACGTGCGCTTCCCCCCTCAGCGCAACAGATCCGCCGCTCGGCGCGGAATACCTCGCAGGCGGCGCCCGGCCTGCCCGTGCAGCCGTCGAGCGGATCTGTCCGGGTGAATTGGCACGGATCGAGGCCTTCAACTCGGGTGCCCACCCGCGTCTGCCGACCGTCGACGACCGTAAGGAGCTCGTCCGCCGGACCAAGGCGCTCGTGGCGGCGATCCGGAGCAGTGCTGGGACCCAGAGCACCCGGGGGCGCCCGATGCGCCCGTCACCTGAGGCCCTGGTGACGGCCGCCGCCCGCCTCCTTCTGCCCAACACCGGCACCGTGACCACCCTCCCCCCGGCCTTCGCGCCCGTGCCACCGCGGTCCTGCTCCGCATGGCGCTCGACCAGGCCCTGGACTCCTACTGGCAGCGGGTCACTCCGTCGATGACGCGAGTCGGCAAGCATCGCATGCTGTGCCTGGAGTGGTACGCGGGCGGGACAGCCTGTCGGCAGCGGCGACTCCCCATGAAGACCGCGCGGATGAGCCACGTACCCCCTGTCGTGCGCAGCCCGCGACCCCTCGCAGGTACCGGACGAAGCCCCCTCGTCAGCGGAGCCACACCAGTACCGGCCGCCTGGGCAGCCGGTACCGCGTCACGCGATGTCAAACCGGTGTCATGCGTGGAGCGCCACACATTCCCGCAGCAACGGCTCCAGCCGCAGCTGGCCGTGCTCGCGGTCGAAGACCTGAAGTGCGTCGAGGCAGGTGACGATCCAGCGGGCCTCGTCCTCGTCCTCGATCCGGGCCGCGGTCATGGCCACAGCGGTCACCGCGCTCTCCAGGTCGAACAGGTCCTCCTTGAACTCGGCGGCGAGTGCCTGGTAGCCCGTCGCGAGCATCGGATCCGTGTACAGGCCGGTCGCCTCGGCGAAGGAGCGTGCCTCGGCCCGGTCCGTGCGCAGGCCGGCCAAACGGCGCAACACCTCGTCGGGGTCGCCCAGCTCGCCGTGCAGACGATGAGCCCGATCGACCAGGAGGGGCCAGCCACCGGTCAGTTCGTGGAGGCGATCCAGGCGGTCCTCCGTGTGGAACATCTCGACGCGCTGGGCCCAGCCTCGCAGGCTGCGTCGGTCGTGTCGGCGCAGCACGACGGGGGCGGCCTTGGTGGGTTCAGTCCCTGTCAACAGGGGCTGCCACAGCGCCAGTTGGGTGGGGTCAGTGACGAGGACGACCGCGCGGGTGACGCCCGGCGTGCCGGGGAGCTGCGTCTCGGCCTGGTCGACGGCCTCCCGGCAGGCCTCCGGGCGTGCCGGGTAGTTGGCGAAGTCGCTGATGACGACCCGCCGTTCACGCGGCACTCCGCCGGTGAGTTCCTGCCGGTAGACACGTGCGTTGCCGACGGGCGGCAGCTTCCAGTCGGCGATGCGTCCGGCGACCCTGCGCAGGGTGTCGCCGACGTCGGTGACGCCGGTCGCGGCGGTGCCGAGGACGACCCTCGTCTGGTTGGTCCGCTCGCCGAGCAGGTCGTCGAGCTGGGTGATCGTGAGCGGAGCCGGGCGGCCGTCGGGCAGTTCGGGACGGCCCTCCTGCACGATGCTCTCCTGGAGCTCGCAGTCCTGCTCGGCCCTGAGCAGACGGGCTTCCACCTCGTGGGAGCCGCCGATCATGCGCAGGGCGCTGGGACCGCGCAGATGCCAGCCCAGACCGTCGTGGTTCGGGGCGAGAATGCCGAGACCGACCATCTCGGAGAGGTAGGCGCGGAAGCCCTCGGTGTCGAGCTGTTCGAAGCCCTTGCGCCAGTACGTCTCGCACTCCTCGCGCAGTTCGGTGTCGCTCAGCCGCACTTCCAGGCCACGGTGGCGGGCGTGATAGGCCAGCACGTTGGCGATCACGTCGTAACGGTGGTCGAGGCTCAGTGTGTCCTTGAAGGCCGCCGAGATGCTGTCCCTGAGGCCGGTGTCCGACTCCACGACCTCGATGTCGGCGAGCTCCACCGCGTACGGAGGTTCTTTGGGTCCCTCGGGTCCGCGCCGCGCCCGCTTGCGGTGCATCACCTCGACCAGCCGGTGCCCGAACATCTGGAGCAGGAAAGGCTGGTAGGAGCAGTAGCCGAGCACCCGGTTGACGAGGTCCAGGTCCAGGAACTCGAAGCCGAGCGCCCGCATCGGCTCGACCAGCAGCTCGGCGGCGAACTGGGGGGCGAGCGGGCCGATCACCTTGGGCGTCTGCGCGAGATGGCCGAACGGCCCGTTGCTCGCGAGCTTGGAGAACCGCTGCACGGAGTGCAGGCCGGCGAAGACGACCTTGGCGCGGTCCTTGGTGTCGTCCCCGAGACCCTTGAGCTTCTTGGTCTGGTTGAAACGAGGAGCATCCGCCTCGAAGAACTGGTCGCACTCGTCGAGCAGGATCAGCAGACGGCGACGCGAGTCTCCTTCGGTCCAGGCCTGGATGCCCGCACGCACCCGTTCGGAGATGTCCTTGGCGGGCCTGCGCCCCTGGGGACGGTTCAGCACCTGCGCCTCGGTCAGCTTCCTGTCCAGCACGCTCCACAGGGCCTCCGGCCCGAGCGAGCTGCCCTTTCCGATGTTCTCCTGGTCGAGGTTCACGTACACCGTCTGGTAATAGCCGGGGCGCTGCTCCATGAACCTGTCCCCGGCGTCCGCGAGCAGGGCCGACTTGCCGAGGCCCCGGCCGCCGAAGATGACCTGGGTGCCCCGCGGGTCGAGGATGCTCTTGCGTTCGGCGTCACGGCCGTAGAACATCTCGCTACCGATCCGGCCGCGCTTCTCCCTGATGTACGGGTTGACACCGGAGAACGGCAACAGGATCTGCGTGGCGGTGCTGACCTGTCGGTTGCCGTGGGCCGCGAGATAGGCGAGGGCGGCGTCGTCCACCACCAGCAGCGGCTGCGACAACCGTCCCGAGCCGACGGCCAGTTCGACGCGGGCCTCGCGGCTGAGCGTGCCGAAGTAGACGACGAGGAGACCCGTTCCGCTGGTGTCGCGCTCCGCCCAGCTCATCACGACCTTGGCGGGCGGCCGACCCCACACCAGCATCACCCGGAGGTTGCCGCCCTGCTCCCTGATCTGCGAGCCGAACGCCGGTGCCTTCGCCCTGCCGTTGATCGCCACTTCGGTCGCTTCGAAGAGCCGGTACTCGCGCCGGTGCTGGGACCGCTCGTCGAGCGGCCGGGCGCTCTTGGCGTCGTAGCCGAGGAGCTTGAGGAGCGGCGGCACCCTCCGCGTGTAGGCAACGTGGAGCCGGTCTTTCGGCTCGGTGGTGCCCATCAGCCGCCACTCGTCGAGGGCATCGGCCGCCAGCGCGGCCTCGTCGGTGGACAGGGCGCTGTAGTCCAGAACGGGGATGGCCGGGTGTGTGCCACAGGACCGTACGAGGTCGACAAGGCCGCGGTCGATGCCCCCGCGCAGGCCGTCGGGCACGGCCGGGAAGAACTCGGCCAGATACGACTCACCGTTCTCGATCTCCGGGACGTCTTCGCCGATCTCCAGGAAGTAGACGAGGTCGGCGGCGGTGGCCAGGTCATTGGTCTCCAGGCGCCGCAGCACCTGGGCCCGCTGGTCCGGGGTTGAGTCCAGGACGTCGAGCCTGGCCCGGATCCGGTCGGCCGCCTCCCGCCGGAAGTCCGGCAGGCTGCTCCGTACGGTGTCGAGTCCACGCCGGACGGCGACCAGGTCGTGCGTGTCCGCGCCGTCGAGTCGCTCGCGGGCGTCGGCCAGCAGCTCCTGCAGACGCAGATCCTGGTCGTCGGTCACGGCGCCGTCGGCTTGCGCGCGGTGCAGTTCGGCTACGAGTTCGTCGTGCGCCTTCCGCAGTTCTGTGCGTCGTACGGCCTCCCGCTCCTCGATCTCGGCGAACTGGGGCGGCGTGAACTCCTTGGCCTGCGCGGCGGGCAGCATGCCACGTCCGGCCAGCTCGACGATGGTGCGGGCCGCGGCGAAGGCATCGTGGTCCAGCCGCTCGGTGAGGGCCTCCTGCCAGCTTCGGTCGACCGCCATGAGCAGCTGGTCGAGCGACGGCCGCTCGTCCAGGGTGTCGCACACCTTCAGCAGCTCCACGTCCAGCACGCGCTCAGGGGCGAGTGAACCGCCCGCGCGCATGGTCGCGGTGTCGCCGGTCAGCAGGGCGAACAGCTCCTCCATAGAGGCGCGTGCCGCCCATGCCGTGGCGGCGGCGAGGGCACCCGAGCGCCGGGCCAGCCGTTCGAGTTCACCGAGTACGGCCTCCCTGGCGTCCAACAGGGACTGGCGCAGCGAGGAGATCTCCTGGACCGCCCGGTTGCGGTCGGACCGGTCGCCGCGGCGGGTGCCGTCGACCACCAGACACCACTCCTTGGCCAGGCCGACGGCGCGCTCCACGAGATGCACCAGGTCCTGTCGCCCGGCGCCCTGAAGAGGTTTGCCGCTGGGTGAGCGGTGCTTGCGGTCCATGCGGTCGATCTCGTTGTTGACCTCGGCCAGTTTCGACAGGCGTTCGGTCTGCTCCCGCACCTGCTGGATCGCGTCACGGCGGTCGTGGACCACAGTCATGAGCAACGATCCGAGCAGCCCGTCATCCGGGTTCAGCCATCGCTTGGCGATCTCCGTCGCCCGCGCGAACCGCAACCTCTGTGGCGTGAGCAGCGCGTTGCACTGCTCACGCAACTCCCGCAGCCTCGCATCCCGCTCGGCGTCGTCGGCGATGACGACCAGTGGTGAGGCGAACAGTGCGCCGCTGAGCGCACGATCGGCCACGGCGGTCGCCATCTCGCCGAGACGGTCCGGGAGTCTGGGCACGAGCGCCTTGAGCTGAGCGCCTGCGAGATGATCGCCGGTGATCAGAGCGGTACGCAGCAGGGCGGGCAGCAGCAGGAGCTCGCCCCACTCCGTGTCGCGGCCCGCGTATCCGCCGTAGCTCTGCAGCAGGTCCGTGGTCAATCGGGCGCCCTGGCTGTCACCGGACGTCAGTAACGCGGCGGCACCGGCCAGGCGGAGCGCCGCCACTTGTGATTCGGGGTGGTCGCCGGCACGCGCCACATGATGGGCGAGTCCGAAGCGCCGCTCGACGACCAGCCGCACCAGCGCCCGCTCGGTGACGTCCTCGACAGTGGCCTCGTCCTCTCCTGCCTTGTCCTCGTTCGCGGAAGTGGCCGCGGTGGGGGCCAGTTCCGGAGTGGGGACCTGGACGGGTTCGGGCGTGACTTCGGCAGCCGAAGGTGTGGGCGGCGCCGGGGAGCCGACAGCGGGTGTCGGAGCCGGTGCGTCATCGGCGCCAAGAGGACCGGCAACCGCCGGCGCCGCCGTGGGGGCTTCCGGTTCGGGAGCGGGCGCAGGCTCCTGGGTGAGGGCGGCGGCTGTCACGTCCGCCGCGTTCTGGGCTACGTCAGGCTCCGTGGCACCTGCCTCCGGTTGAGCAAGCTCCAGTTCAGGGGCCATGACGGCCGCCATCGCACACGCGGGCAGCACCCGCGCGACCTGTTCCTGCAGCACCAGGATCTCCGCCGCGGCGTCCGCCTGCCGCCCCAGCCGAATGAGCCGGGTCAGGGCCACGAGGGCGGCGCTCTCGTCCCGTTGCCTCTGCTCCCACACGGGTGCGTCCAACAAGCGGCGGGTCACGTCTCGCACGGCCTCGGTGGCTGCGGCGGCGGGGCTGTCCGGTCGGCATACGACATCCAGCAGTTCCCGCAGATTCTCACGTGCCCGGACGTCATGTTCGTGCGTCACCCGGTACGCGCTCGCGGCGCGTGTCATGTCCTCGAGACGGCGCGGCACCCCCACGATCCCGGCCGCGCGGAACACCGCCTCGGCACGATCGAACGTGTCGCCGAGCACGGTCAGCGGCGCCAGGTCCTCGTCCTGCGGAGGGCATCCGTCGGCGACCAGGGCTGTCACCTTCTCCGAGGTCTCACGGGCGCGGACGAGGGCCGACTCCAGCTCTCGGCAGACCACGTCGAGCTCCGCCAACCCGTCTGCCCGGGTGCCCTCTGCCGCTTTTCCGGACTCGTCGTCCGAGACGGGATCGGGCGGCGTCTCCCGCTCCTCCGACACGCCGGGCTCGAAGCCGGGGTACGCCGCCACGATCGACCGAGCCACGTCACCGACAGCGGCGAATCGCGCCGCCTCGTCATCATCGGCGGCTCCGGCGAACCAGTCCTGGTCCGCTGCCCAGGCAAGGACGTGGGCGTCGCCGACGGAGGCGTTGCTCCACGCGAAGACCGTGGCCCGGACCAACGGCTCGCCCCACCGGGAGACCGGGTCGGACACGGCTTCGCCGTCCTGAGCGAACACGAAACGGCCGACCTGGTTCATCACGATGTGGGTGAGTCCTTTGACCCCGCAGGTGCAGGTGTGCTGCCGTGCCTCGCGTTGCAGCCTCCCCAGCACGTCCGCGCAGAGGGCCTTGCTCGCCCGTCGAGGGGCCGCGATGCGGATGCCCAGGCTGCCGAGAAGATCCTGCCTGTCCCTGGGCGACAGGGAGTTGAAGGCGAGTTCCACCGCGTTGACCGTGAGGTCGTTCAGAGCGGTTACGGCCGGGTGCGTCAAGGCGTTGAGCGCATCAGCCAATCCTTCGAGTTCCTCGGCCGAGACGCTCGACGGGGACAACGGCGGCCCGGTGACGACGCGGTAGCGGTCCTGCATGTGCACGTACTCCGTTTCTGTGGCTGTTCCAAGGACGGTCACGCGCGGGAGGTCCGCGGCCGGATCAATGACCGCGCGTGTGCTCGGTGACGAACGTGTAGCCGAAGGGCAGCTCCCAGCCATCCGCCTTGCCGAGCCTGCGGCAGTGGTCGCGAAAGGCCGCTCTCTGGACCTCGCTGGGCGAGCATCCCGGTCGCAGGCGGCGCAGATGACCGGGGACGAACTGGATGCCGGGCAGTCCGGCACCGCCCGGTTCCGTGCCGCCCCAGGGGCGTATCACCCGTCGCCGGACCGGGCGGTATCCGATGAGGGGGATGACCGGCTGCTGGTCTCGTGCCGGGTAGTGCGGCTGGCCCCAGGCGTCCCGGCTACCGAGGGCCGGTTCCAGAACCCGCTCCGCGAACAGTTCGGCGACCGCCGATTCCAGGGCGGCGGCCTGTGACGGTGCCGGCCGACGCCCGTAGACCGCGCTCGGCAGGACCGAACGGTCCAACAGGGCATGGCCGTCCAGCGTGAGCAGCCCGCATCGACGCACGGTGCGCATCACCAGTTGCCGGGGCCCGAGGCCGACCGCGCTGTCACCATGGCGGCCGCTGCCGGGAACGTCCTCCCGTGTCAGTACACGAGTGTCGTAGCAGTGGTTGGTCTCACGGTCGCCGACCCGCACGCGCTCCTTGAGACGCATCGTCGCCACACGGATCACGGTGTCGCCGAGGACCCAGCGAATCTCTAGCATCAGGCCGGGAAAGAACCCCTGAGGCCAGAGGATGCCGGTCACCCGGTCCATGTCGTCGCCGAGTTCGACGGTGACATCCTGCACCGCCTCCTTCTCGTCCGACATCTCGCCGACGTGGTCGAGTTCGAGGCGCAGAGTGGAGCGCCGGCCGTACGACCGGCGAAGTTCTCGTACGACGTCCGGGTGCAGAGGGAACCAGCCGTCGATGAGGTGAGCCAGTCGTAAGGGTGCCCGCCAGACGACGCCGTTCGCATCGCTCTGCAGAAGCTCGCTGGGGCCGAGAGCGGCTTCGTCGGCGAGTGGCAGGTCGATCGGGTCCAGTTCCGCTTCCGGCTCCGGCTCAGGTTGCGCGGGCAGGGTGGACGCCCAACCGCGTCCGGCCGGAGCCAGCGGATCTCCAGGGGGTTCCGCGTCACCAGGGTGATGGGACCGCCACACGCCTCCGCTCTCGAAGGCGTCGTCGAGCGTGACGCGGGAGCCGTTCGCGAACAGGCCCTGGTCACTGTCCCGTTGGACCACATCGGCGAGCGCCACGTTCGCCCGACACACCGCGGCGGCGTACCCCACTCCCATGAGCTGTTCCGCGGCCCCGGGAAATCCGCGAAGCCTCGGCCCGACCGCTGTGTACACGGAGACCGGCGAGATGAGCCCGTGACGCCGTTTCGCCGGGACGGCCGCGTGTTCCACCGCTGCCGCGAGGGACTTGAGATCGTCTCCGCCCAGCGGTCCGGTGTCACGCCAGCATTCCGCGAGCGAGGTGCGGGTCATGGCGTAGTGACCCCAAGTGCGTAACTCCTCGCTGGAGTTGAGGACACCACGTACCGTGTCGAGAAGGCCGAGCAACCCCGCCCGCAGGTCCTCGTCACGGGTTCCGCCGACCAGCTCGGCGAGGGAGACGGGAACGAAGGGGCTGAGCAGCTGCTCCCGTGCCGTCGTCAGGAGATGGTCCGCGTACGCCGCGAGATCGTCGCGTCCGGCGCCCTCCGCGGACGGGTAGCACACGTCGACAACGACATGACCGTCCGCGTTGATCCAGCGCCGACGCGTGCGTAACCGATGGAGCTGGGCCGGCGACAGGCTCAGGGCCGGCCCGAAGGCATGGACGTCCGGAACCAGCAGCTCCCTGCGCCGCGGGGTGGAGCCGCTTCCTGGCTCGCCCGGCCCTGCGGCACCCGCAGGCGCTCCCGACACCCAGGCTGGTACGTCACCGTGCGCGCTCACCTCCGGGTGGGCGCCTTCCCGATAGACGATCTCGGCGTAGAGCGGATCCGACCCGGTGGCGACACACACCATCGCGCCGACCGGCAGCACGGGAGCGCGCTCACCGAAGGTGATCACGGGGAAGTCGTCGAGGTGCAGCGGGCTGCCGCCGTATCCCTCGCCGCCGAGGTCGTACCCGAAGTACACGGCATTGAAGGCGACCGCGGTGTGCACCGGCGCGGGGCGGGCCGCGACAACGGCTCCGAGGTAGCGCCGGAGTCGCTCGCGTTCCAGCTCGGGGACCGCGTCGTGCCCCATGGTCATGGCGGGAGTCAATAGGGCCTGATCACCGTATGGATCGGGCACCCCCTTTTCCCCGTCGTCGCCAGCCGTTCCCGGCACATACGAGTCCGCACCCATGACACCTCCGCCGCACCCCGACCCGCCCCGGCTCACCTGCGGTGATTCCGCAGACTATGCCGACACATGGCGTGCCTGTGGCACTTTCATCACTTTGCGTTCGTTGACAGTCACTCCGGTCGGCCCCCTGGAGCACCGACCCGAACCGTGCGCACGACTGAAGGTAACGCTGGCTCGTTGACATCGTCAACAGACGTTAAGAACATATATTCGTTGACATCGCTAACGCCCACTCGCCATACTGATGAGGCAACCCACCGTCAGCTCGCCGACCAGGGGACACGAAGATGACCACCGCAGGCCTGGACACCCAGCCCAGCGCGACCACGTACGAGCTGGGCGACCTCGTGGCCCAGGCCTGGAACGGCAGGATCCACGTTCCGCACTTCCAGCGCGACTTCCGCTGGGGCACCACCGATGTACTCCGTCTCTTCGACAGCATCGTCAAGGGCTACCCCATCGGGAATCTGCTCCTCTGGGTCCGCAAGACGCCTGCGCGTTCGTTCACGCTCGGCCAGTTGAAGATCGACGCGTCGGCTTCTCCGGACGCCTTCTGGGTGGTGGACGGGCAGCAGCGCATCACCAGCCTCGCCAATGCCCTCAGTCCCGAAGGGCATCTGCACGAGCCGTTCTCCATCTACTACGACCTCAGGGAGAAGCGGTTCATCGGCCAGCCCAAGACGCGTGAGCCCGAGCACATCGCGTTGCCCGTCCTCTTCGATCTGAAGAAGCTTCTCAGTTGGTTCCGCACGGAGGGCGAACTGGTCCCCGAGCTCTTCGACGAAGCCGACCGCGTCGCCACCGCTCTGCGCCAGTACAAGGTGCCCGCTTATCTCGTACGGCAGGACGATCTCGACATCCTGACCGACATCTTCGACCGGATGAACAATTACGGGAAGCGCCTCAACCGGGCGGAGATCTTCTCCGCGCTCTACGCGGGCCCGGAAGAGGGAGCCGAGGAGCGGCTCAACCTCTCCCGCATCGCTGACCGCATCGCCGCCAGGACCGGCTTCGGCACCATCGACACGGACACCGTCCTCGCCTCGATCCTCGCGCGGCGCGGGCCCGACCCGTCGCGGGACATCCGCAACGAGTTCAGCTCCACCGGCCGTCGAACCGCCCCGGAGTTCGAGGACGAGGACCAGTACGCGGCCTACGGCGAGGGCGAAGAGGCCCTGGTCCGCGCCATCGGCTTTCTGCAGACCGAAGCGGAGGTGCCACACCTCGCACTCCTCGTCTACCGCGCACTGCTCGTCGTACTGACCCGCTTCTTCGCCCATTTCCCCGACCCCGAGCCCAATACCCGCCGTCTGCTGCGACGGCTGTACTGGCGTGTGGCCGTGTCCGGTCCCGCCGTGTTCAAGGGCAGCTTCACTCAGGTGTCGCGGGTCCTGTGTGCCCGTATCCGCAAGGGTGACGAGAGCGGTTCGATCATGGGGTTGATGGACGCCATGGCCGAGGCCCAGCCCGCGATCCCGACGATCGAGCGGTTCCGGACCAACGAGGCCGCCGCAAAGATCATCCTCAGCTCCTGGTGGTCTCTGCGCCCGCGCTCCCTGGTCACCGGCGCTCCCCTCGACCTCCAGAACCTCTCGACGCTGCTCGCCGACCAGAAGACGGCCGGCACGGTGGCTCATGTGGTCTTTCCTCGCGGACTCACCTCCCAGCAGGTCCTGTACGCGGCGAACCGGCTGTTCCTGCCCAGCGCGGAGGACCCCGTGTCCGAGATCACCACGCTGCTCGCTCGTCGTCCCCCTCACCTGGACGCGGAGACCTGGGACCTGGTCCTGGCCTCGCACACGATGAACGACCAGGCCAGTCGGGCACTCGCCGAGGGAGATCGCGAAGGCTTCCTCCACCTGCGGCAGCAGATCATCCAGCAGCATCTGGCCGACTTCCTCGGGCGCATGGCCGAGTGGAACTACGAGGACACCCCCTCGTTGGACTCTCTGGATTTCGATGCCCTCGACGAACTCGAAGAGCCCGAAGAGCTCTTCTGACCAGTCCGCTCCCCCGCGAACAGGACACCGCTGCGCATGACCACGCTCCCGGAGACGTACTACGCCGTTCTCCTGCACTCCCGCCGGATCGGCACGCTGTGCCAGAAGGGTGACTACACGCGTTTCATCGTCAACGAGTCCTATGTGACCGACCCGAAGCGACCGGTCCTCGGCCTCCGCTTCGAGGAGAATCTGCGCGCCCCTTACGCGTCCGCTCTGCGGCTGCCCCGCTGGTTCTCCAACCTCCTTCCCGAAGGCCCGCTGCGGGAGTGGATCGCCGACGACCGGGGTGTCTCACTCGACAGGGAGATGGAACTCCTGGCCCAGGTGGGCCATGACCTGCCGGGTGCCGTCCAGGTGCTGCCTGCCGACGGCCCCGACGAAGGCTGGGAGTGGCCTGACAGCGAGCAGTCGGGACCAGACGGGAAACGCCCTGGCGGCACCTATGGTTTCCCCTCCGCCGACTCGCCATGGCGGTTTTCCCTGGCAGGGGTCGCTCTGAAGTTCTCCATGCTGGCCAGAGGAGACAGACTCACCGTTCCCGCCGCCGGCGTACACGGCGACTGGCTGGTCAAGTTCCCGGACTACCGTCATGCCGACGTACCGCGCAACGAGTACACCATCATGTCCTTGGCCCGGGCCGCCGGACTGGAGGTCCCGGACGTGCGCCTCATGCACCGCGATGAGCTCGAAGGCCTGCCCGACCGCATGTGGCCGAACGACGAGCAATGGGCCTACGCCGTCCGTCGCTTCGACCGAACCCGGGACGCCCGTCGCGCCCCCATCCACATCGAGGACTTCGCACAGGTCAGGGACAAGTACCCCCAGGACAAGTACCAGTCGACGTTCGAGACCGTCGCAGCCATCGCCTATCGCGGCCATGACGTGGACTCACTGCGTGAGGCGGCCCGGCGCATAGCGTTTTCCATGGTGGTGGGCAACGGCGATGCCCACTTGAAGAACTGGTCGCTGATCTATCGAGACCGACGGCTCCCGTCACTGTCACCGGTGTACGACCTGGTGTCCACAGCCCCCTACGCGCCGAGCGACGAACCGGAGGACCTCGGGCTCAAGTTCGGGGGCAGCAAGTCGTTCGACCGGGTAAGGCTCGCCGCCTTCGACCGGCTGGAAGGCGCCCTGGACCACCGTTTCGGGCCCACTCGCGCCCGGCTGACCGAGGAGGCCGTGCAAACCGTCGAACGGACACGCGCCCACTGGCCGCAGTACGAGGAACACCTCGCGGACAACCAGACCCTGCGCAAGGCGATCGGAAGGTGGATCACCGCCTCTGCCCAGCGTCTGCTCAGGCACCCTTGACGGCGTTCGGCCACCTGAGGGGTGTCCGTGCTCCCAGTACGCTGCGGACCAAACCGGACCAGCGAGAAGGACGATCCATGGGTCACGAGTATCCGGAGTTCCGGCTACGGCTGCCGGGGGGCGGTCCCGAGGCCCGGGGACGACTGCTGAGCGAGAAGGGGACAAACGGCAGCCAGAAGTTCGTCGTCCTGGCCGGGTCGCCGGGGCGCCCGGAGGTCGTGCCGTCCTTCCCCGTCCGCATGCCGTCGTCGTACCGCCTGCGGCAGCGCCTGATCGAGGCCGGGATTCTCACGGAGTCGGAGACTTGGCCCGGCTGGTTGGAACTCGCGCAGGACGTCGAGTGCAACTCGCCGTCGGCCGCCGCCGAGATCCTGGTTGGTCGCAGTGCCAACGGCTGGCTGGAGTGGAAGACCGACGACGGCCATCCGCTCTCGGACTACCTCGACCAGGTGTGGTGGGGGCCCAATCGAGCCTGGCTGGTGCGCGGTTCCAATGTCTCGGGCCTCGACCTCGTCCGGCGCCTGTGGCTGCCGGAGGGGCTGGTGACCCTGCGAGCGCGCCACCTGCGACAAGGCGTCGAGCTGGGTATCAGCAAGGACCGGCTGCGCAACGCCGTCGAGGAGGACTACGCCTCCACCGCGACGTACAACCAGAAGGTGCAGCTGGTCGAGGAACTGCACATGTTCCTCTCCCGGATGAGGCCGGGCGACACCATGTGCACCATTTCGGGCGGCCGACTGTACGTCGGCAAGATCACGGGAGACGCCGAGCAAATCGCCTCCGAGGACGGCCGGTCGGATCTGCGTCGACCGGTGGACTGGGCGGACGACGGGCACGCCTACGAAGGCCTGCCCGAGGCGCTCCAGCAGAAACTCTCCGCACAGCATGACGTCGTCGATCTGACCGCGGTGAAGGATCTCATCGACGGCCTGGGGATAAGCGACGAGGACCTGATCGAGGAGGCCGAGGCCGCGGATCGGGACCCGAGCCTGGAAATCCCTGCTCTCACCGCCCGACGCGAGCTGGAGCTGCCCGAGCCCACGGACGAGTTGACGGACGAGCTCCTCGTGCACGACACCGCCTGGCTACGCGAGGTGCGTGATCTGCTCTGGGACGAACGGCAGTTGGTGCTGTACGGCCCTCCCGGGACCGGCAAGACGTATCTCGCCCTGAAACTCGCCGAGTTCCTCGGCGGCGGGCCTGAGCAGGTCAAGCTCGTGCAGTTCCATCCGTCGTACGCGTACGAGGACTTCTTCGAGGGTTTCCGGCCGCAGGAGGATCCACAGACCCGCGAGGTCGCCTTCCGGCTCACTGCCGGTCCGCTGCGTGAACTCGCCGATCTGGCCTCCCGGGAAGGCAACCGGCACATCCCGCACTTCCTGATCATCGACGAGATCAACCGCGCCAACCTGGCCAAGGTTTTCGGCGAGTTGTACTTCCTGCTGGAATACCGCAACAAGTCGGTCCGGCTGACGTACTCCGGTGACGACTTCGCGCTGCCACCCAACCTCTTCGTGATCGGCACGATGAACACCGCCGACCGATCCATCGCCCTCGTCGACGCGGCAATGCGCCGACGCTTCGCGTTCGTCGAGCTGTCCCCGCGTACCGAGCCGACCAGCGGACTGTTGCGCCGCTGGCTCGCCCGTGAGGGCCACGATGCCGAGCCGGCCGACCTGCTCGATGCGCTCAACTCCCGTATCGACGATGCCGACTTCCGCGTCGGGCCCTCGTACTTGATGAAGAGGGGCGTCTATCGGGAGGGCGGGCTCGAAAGGACGTGGCGGACCAAGATCCTTCCGCTGCTGGAGGAGTACCACTACGGGGAAGGCGTGGACGTCGAGAAGCGGTACGGCCTCGCTGTTTTGCGGGAGTCGTCGAAGTGACCCGTGTCGTCGAACTCGTCGAGCACGCGCCGGCTGTAGGCGTTGCCCTGCCGGACGCGGTCGGACGAGCACTGGCGGCCGGGGACATCGTGGACGCGGTTCCTGATCCGTATGTCCCGGGCCACTGGTCCCTGCGGGCCGGCAGCAAGGTCGGCGCGGTGGCGGTCGCGACGCCGGGGAACGACGAGCCGATCACCGTACGCGTCACCCCCAAGGTTCCCATCACCCGACTGTTCTTCCTCCTGGGGTACAACCTCGACCCGAAGGGCGGCTGGCGAGACGGGGAGGTGGATGTCACCGGGCACCGCGATCTGCTGCCCGCCCTCGCCCATGCGGTGGAACGGCAGGTCGACCGCGCCCTGCGCCAGGGGCTCCTCCAGGGATATCAGAGGAGAGAAGAGACGTCCCTGGTCGTCCGGGGTCGCATCCGGGAAGCCGACCAGATACGACGGCGGTTCGGTGCGACACTTCCGGTCGAGGTGGAGTACGACGAGTTCACCACCGACATCGCGGAGAACCGCCTGCTGCGGGCTGCCGTCGAGCGCCTCCTTCGACTGCCCGGCGTACCCCACGACGTACGTCGCAGGCTGCTGCATCAACGTGCCCGTCTGGTCGATGTCGCGGTGATCGTGCGCGGTCACCCCCTGCCTGTCTGGCAGTCGAGCCGGCTCAACTCGCGCTACCAGCATGCGTTGCATCTCGCCCGAGTCGTCTTGGAGAACGCCTCCGTCGAGCACGCGCCCGGGGCACTGCGCGTCGACGGGTTCCTGTTCGACATGAACAAGCTCTTCGAGGACTTTGTGACGGTGGCTCTGCGAGAGGCATGCCGGAGCTTCGGGCACTCGGCACGGCTCCAGGATCCCCATCACCTCGACGAGGCCTCCGCGATCCGCATGAAGCCCGATCTCGTGCTCTACGGACCGAGTAGCGCCCCGTGTGCCGTGGTCGACGCCAAGTACAAGGCCGAGAAGCGGGAGGGCTTTCCGGACGCCGACCTCTACCAGATGCTCGCGTACTGTACCGCTTTGGGCCTGCACGAAGGTCACCTGGTGTACGCCAAGGGCAACGCGCCACACGCGGCCCACAGGGTGAGGCACGCGGGCATCGTGATCCACCAGCACGCTCTCGACCTCGATCAGGAACCCTCCGGCCTGCTGTCGGAGGTGGATCGGGTAGCCGCCCAGCTGGTGAACACCCCGCGCGTATGATCGATCGCGGAGTGTCCGTTCAGGATGGGGAGTGCGCCTCGTGCCGCAGCTCGCGTTCGCCAACAGTTTCTGGGAGAGCTACGACGTCCTGGAGCGGCCCGTCAAGGCCGGTGTGCGCAAGGCGATGCAGAAGTTCCAGCAACTCACCGTGCCCGAACTGCATGCGGACAAGGGGCTGCACCTGGAGTCCGTGGAGAACGCACGCGACCCCCGCATGCGGACCATCCGCATCAACGACTTCTGGCGGGGCGTCGTCCTCGCCCCTGACGACGGCAGTGAGGTCTTCCTGCTCGTCAACGTCGTTCCCCACGACGACGCCTACACCTGGGCCGCGAAGCGGCTGTACACGACGAACTCCGCGACCCGGGCGCTGGAGGTCCGCAACGTCGCGGCGATCGAGCAGCTGACCCCGGCCCTGGAAAAGGCCGCCGCGGTCGCCGACTCGCTTCTCTTCGCGCAGCACTCGGACACGGTGCTGCGCCAACTCGGCATCGACGAACAGGTCCTGCGGGCCGTGCGGACCATCGTCGACAAGGCGCAGCTGCGGGCCTTCGAGACGCTGCTGCCGGAGGACCAGTGCGAGGTCCTGCAGTACCTCGCCGAGGGCTTCAGCCCCGAAGAGGTGTACCGGGACGTGGTCGCCGTCCGGCGGCCCGTCGACGCGGGGCCCGATCCCGACGAAAGCCTGGCCGTCGTCATCGCCAACACCACGAGTCGCATCACCCTCGTCACCGGCTCCGAGGAACTCGCCGACATCTTGGAGAAGCCGTTCGCGGCTTGGCGGGTGTTCCTGCATCCCTCGCAGCGTCGCGTCGCCTACCGAGTGTCGTACGGCGGCCCGGTACAGGTAACCGGCGGCCCGGGGACGGGCAAGACAGTCGCGGCACTGCACAGGGTCAAGCACCTGCTCACCCGCTCCCAGGACACCCGCGTACTGCTCACCACGTTCACCAACGCCCTTGCCGCGTCGCTGCGGGAGAACCTGGCCATCCTCCTGGACGACGACCAGTCACTGCTCAACCGCGTCGAGGTGACCACGGTCAACGCATACGCACACGGCATCGTCACCCGCCTTGACCGCCGAGCGCCTTCCCCGATCAGCGACCGGGAGGAACGGCAGATGTGGCAGCGGGTCGTGAAGAAGCTGGGTTTGCCGTGGACGGAGCAGTTCCTGGCCCAGGAATACCGCCACGTCATCCTCGCCCAGGACCTGCGCACCCTCGACGACTACCGCGCGGCCTCCCGGCGCGGCCGCGGCAGCGCCCTGTCACCGACAAGGCGGGAGCAGCTGTGGCCGGCCGTCGAGCTGTTCGAGTCCACGCTGCGCGAACAGAAAGCCACCACACACCTCAAGGTGTGCGCCCGTGCGGCCGATCTCCTAGCCGCTTCCTCACCTACGCACGACCACGTCGTTGTCGACGAGGCACAGGACCTGCACCCAGCCCAGTGGCGCGTCCTGCGCGGCGCTGTGACAGCGGGCGGCGATGACCTGTTCATCACCGGCGACCCGCACCAGCGGATCTACGACTCGAAGGTCTCCCTCGGTTCCCTCGGCATCTCGGTCACTGGACGAACGCACCGCCTGCGCATCAACTACCGCAGTACGGAAGAGATCCTTGCCTGGTCGACAGGCATCCTCACCCCGGTGTCGGTCGACGACCTGGGTGGCGAGGGCAGCGATACCCTGGCGGGCTACCGGTCGCTCCTGCACGGCCGTACACCGCATGTCAACGGATACGGCTCGGAACAGGCGGAGATCGCGGCGCTCGTCGAGCGCGTGGAGAACTGGATCGCGCAGGGCATCCGGTCGTCGGAGATCGGCGTGTGCGCCCGATTCAACGTGCTGCTCGACAAGGCGTACGACAAGCTGGTCGCAGCCGGGGTGCCGGTGGTCCGGGTCAGGGACAATCCGCGGCCAGACACGGACGGCGTACGACTGGCCACCATGCATGCCATGAAGGGACTGGAGTTCCGCTGCGTCGCCGTCGTCGGAGCTACGGCGAGCGCGCTTCCTTTCACGCGCGAGGTGACGCCGGCCTCAGTGGATCCGCTGCAGCACGATTCGGACCTGCTACGGGAGCGGTGTCTCCTGTTCGTGGCATGCACGCGCGCCCGGGAGGCGCTCGCGGTGTCCTGGAGTGGATCGGCCAGTCCGTTCGTTCCGCAAGCGAAGTAGCGAACAACTGCTCCTTCTATGTGACTGCGCGTCAATCCCCGGGTCTGAGAGCCCCGTTACCGAGTCCGTCCCGTGCCAGTGCAGATGCCTGTCCGCTGAGTTCCGCCACCCTGCGCGCCCGCTCCTCGAACTCCTGCAGTGCACGGAACGCTGCCCCGTATCGACGCTGCTCGACAATGTCCATCTGCGGGATGCGAGCCCCCTTGCCGTCGAGCCGATAGGTACCACTGGCACTGGTGGACCGACGGGTGTTCGCCGCGCTGCGCAGAAATCCCTGAAGGTAATCGGTATCGAGTTGATCGCTCACCGATACCGGCTCCGGATCGCCGTACTCGACCAACCCTGCGCGCGCGAGGTCGGCCACACTGACTGACGGCCCTTCCAAAGCACCGGCGCCGTCGCCTCCCATCAGACTCGGCAGCAGGTCGGCCAGCAGGCTCACCTGCTCGGCCAGCTCCTGTCGCAGCGCCCGGTATTCGTTCGCGTAGTCACGGTGGGACTCCTCGATGTGACGGCCGGGAGTGAGATCCACAGCGTCGTCGAGGAGTTCGATCAGGGGGACGTCCACCCACTGGTCGGCCTCTGGCTCCAACGGCGCGTCCGGATCGTTCGCCGTGAGATCGACCATGCGCACGTTGACGGTGGCGTCATCAACGGATTGCGGGCGGCGCAGATGCCACAGATGCACAGGGAGAGCGTGTGAAGCAGCAGCGCCCGGGGGCAGGGCGATGATGTGTGTGAGGAGGCCGCGGCGCACAAGCTCGGCCCGGATACGGCGACCCGCCTTGCGGTAGGCGACCGAGGCCGGCATGACCATGAGAACGCGCCCGCCCGGCACGGTGTGCGCATAGGCGTGTTGCAGCCAGGCCAGTTCGCCTTCGGCACGTGAGGGTGTGCCGAGCTCCCACCTCGAGTCGAGGAGCAGGTCCTCACGTCCCCAGTCTGTAGTGCCGACAGGTGGATCACAGACGACGAGATCGGCCTTGAGGTCTGACCAGTGGTCATCGCGCAGGGAATCTCCCGTGCGGATGTCGACGTCGCTGCGCCCCGTGAGATCGGCTCGCAACTGCGCGAATCGAGCACTGCGGGCGTCGGCCTCCTGACCACACCGCGTCGGCCCGAGCTCGGGTCCGACAGCCAACAGGAGCGTTCCGATACCGCACGCCGGGTCGAAGAGGGTCGCTTCAGCCGACACTTCGCCGGCGAAGTGCCGCACGGCCCGCACGATACGCGGTGAGGTGACCTGGTCGGATCCGGCCCGGCGTACAGAGTCGGTGAAGCGCTCGGTGAGCGCACTCGTCACCTCGCCGGGGGTCCCACTGTGGGCGAGCTGCCGCGCCAGTCGAACGACATCTGTTGGCAGAGCCTTTGGGGCCGCCTCACCCCCACCACTGGCAAACATCTGGGCGACGTCGGCGAGCCCAGCGATCATCTCGTCGCCGTAGGCCGCTCTCAGTGCCTGCCACAGCGACACCTCTGCCGAGACATCCTGCCCCTTGCGCTGCTTGTCCAGCCACGCCTTCACCGCCGCCAGATCGAACAACGGGGTGTTCGCACCGCCGCCTGCGGGCGCGGGGAAATCCTCGTATCGACGCCTCCAGTTGGAGACAGCGGCACGTGTGACCCCTGCAAGCCGGGCGATCTCGGAGCCGGTGACTAGAGGTCCGCCAACTGGCGGGGCGGGATGGTCTGCCATACGCGCCACCGTACACGGGCCTCATAACACCATCAATGATCGAGCGCGTTGACAACGTACACACACCTATGGTGACCTGCGTGGCTGCGTACGTGCCGAGGGAGAACCGGTCTGCCAGCAGATTCGCTGGAACACCCTGTAGCGGCAGACGAGTCGGGCTATACGCCGGGTTCTGTCACCCAACCGCCTCGCGGCGGCCGGGGAGACGGCCATCCATCTAGGGCCTGCGTTGCCGCCGGCCTCGTGCGGTCTACCCGGGGACTCGGGCGGGCAGCCCTCGAACGTCCCCGCAGGAGCACCGGGGCGCTCCCTTTTGACCTTGCTCCGGGTGGGGTTTACCTAGCTGCCCAGGTCGCCCTGGGCACTGGTGGTCTCTTACACCGCCGTTTCACCCTTACCGGGGACCGAAGTCCCCGGCGGTTTGTTTTCTGTGGCACTTTCCCGCGGGTCACCCCGGGTGGCCGTTAGCCATCACCCTGCCCTGTGGAGCCCGGACGTTCCTCGGGGAGCCCTCCAAGAGGGGATTCCACGCGGCCGTCCGCCCGGCTCGTCTGCCGTGCGGACCATGTTACCGGGGACACCGGGGACTCAGTGCAGGACGGTTCGGCGGTCACCCGCACCGGGCCCGCCGTCGCCAGCACCGAGCCCGCCAGGATCAGTGCGAAGGCCACGCCCACGCCCACTGTCAGCGGCTCCGACAGGAACAGCACCCCCGCCGCCACCGCCACCGCCGGGTTGACGTACGTGATCACCGTCGCCCTCGTCGGGCCGATCTCCTTGATCAGTTCCAGGAACGCGACGAACGCCACCGCCGTGCAGATCACTCCCAGGCCGGCCAGCGCGGCCAAGACGGAGGTGGAAGGAAGAGAGGAAGGCCACGTCAGCGCCGCTCCCGGCGCGTACACCAGCCCCGCCAGTGCCAGGCACGGTGCCGTCAGCTGCAACGACGGGATGTCCTTCAGCCAGCGTGCCGCGATCAGCGGGGCCGTCGCGTAGCCCACCACCGTCACCAGCACCTCCGCCATCGACTTCGCGTCGCCCCCGGTCAGGTGCGGGACGGTCAGGACTCCCACCCCGGCCAGCCCCAGCGCCAGACCCGTCACCCGCCGAGCCCCCAGCCGTTCCGTGTCTCCGAAGAAGCGGGCCAGCAGCACCCCGACTATCGGTACTCCCGCTATCAGCAGGCCCGCCGTCGAGCTGGAGAGGTGGCGTTCCGCGTCCGTCAGCGTGTACCAGGGGCCCATGATCTCGATCACCGCGAAGGCCAGCATGGGCAGCCAGTGCGACCGTACGACAGCAATGAGGCCGCCCTGGCGGATCGCGAACGGCAGCAGGAGCAGTGCGCCCACCGCGCACCGTACGAACACCACGAACGGAGCCGACAGCGGGGCATCCACCGCCACCTTGATCATCAGGTAGGGGATGCCCCACACCACTCCCATCAGGGAGAACAGGAACCAGCCGCGTGCAGTCATGCGGACATCGTCGGCGCCCTCAGCGGCTCGCGTCTTGAACGCTGTTGCGGTACGCCGCCGGGGTCACCCCCAGCACCCTGCGGAACCAGCGCGTCAGGTGGGCCTGGTCCGCGAAGCCCACCGCTCCCGCGACCTCCGCCGGCTTGAGGCCCGACTCCAACAGGCACCGCGCCCGGTTCACCCGGTACTGGGCAAGCCAGGCGTACGGCGGTATCCCCATCGCCGTACGGAAGGCACGGAGGAGTTGGTAGCGGGACATGCCCAGGTCGCGGGCAAGGTCGGCGAGGGAAGGGGGTGCCAGCAACTCGTCGGCCAAGCGGTCGCGGACCAGGCGGGCGACCGCGTCCGCGCCCGGGATCACGCAGTCCGCCACGCGGGCCGTGGAGTGGCGGCAGGACAACGCCGTCAGGAGCCACGGAAGGCGGGACTCCGTCTCCAACGGGTCCGGGCAGGCGCTGAGTTCGGTGTGCGCGAGGCGGAGGGCTGCGGCGAGTTCGGGGTCGTCTATCAGGGGGTCGCGGAAGTGCGGGAGGCCTATCGAGCCGTCCTGGAGGAGTGGGACCTCCGCGTACAGGGCGCGGTATGCGTATCCGTCCGTCGCTGTCCCCGGGCCGCCCGTGTGCATCTCCCCGGGTGCCAGGACGACGATCGATCCCGGGCCCGTGCGGATGTGGCCGCCCCGGTAGTCGATGATCTCCGAGCCGCCCACGCACACGCCGATCGTGTACTCGTCGTGGGCGTGCGGGGCGTAGACGTGCTTGTCGAAACGCGCCGTGAGCAGGTCGAGGGGCGGGCCGCCCCGGCCCAGTCGTGCCCTTGTCCACAGCGCCTGCTCCGCCATCGCCGCCCCCTGTCCGTCCGACTCAGGGTGCAACGCCGTCGTACTCAGAGAAAGTCCGCGGTCTCCAGGTCGAAGGAGAACGGGGCGGGGAGAGCGATCGGCTTGCCGAACGAACGGGTGCAGTGTTCCCGGTAGTCGTCCTCCTCAGGGGCGCTGAACAGGGTGACCGACGAGGCCTCGCGGTCTACGAGGAGGTAGAGCGGGATGCCGCCGCGGGCGTAGCAACGGCGCTTCGCCTCGCGGTCCGCCGCCGGTTTGGTCGACGTCACCTCAAGGACCATGGCGACTCCGTCGCAGGGCATCCAGGAGTCGGCACCCCGGTAAAGCCGCCGCTCAGCAGGGGCGAACGTACCGTCCGGAATCACGTGATTCTTCGGGCAGCCGCCTCCGCTGCGCAGCTTCAGCCCCTTGTTACCGGAGAACTGCATGAGCGTCTGGGCCCGTCTGATCACCTGGTTCACGATCAGGCCGATGTAGTCCTCGTGATCCCCGTCCGGCGGCGGCGTCACAACGATCTCCCCCTCGATCAGTTCAGCCCGGAAACCCTCCGGGGTGTCGAGGGCAAGGAAGATCTCCAGCAGTCCCTCAGCCGGGGTGAGCGGCTCATGGGCCACGGCACTCATGTCACGCCCCTCCTTCTGTCGCTCACCAGGTTGCGACATCGAAGATCACCTGTCCGTGCGATCGGGAACCGTTCCCTCGATCGTGGCACACGCTCAGCGCCGACGTCATGCACGATCAAGCAGGTGCGAAGCGCACCTTCGCAGCTCCCGGACCCGGATCCGCCCCCACGACCCGCACCCGCAACCGCTCCCCCAACACCAGCCCCTCCCCATCGACCCGGCCGATCACCGCCGGCGACTCCACCTGCACGGTGCCCACGTCCGGCCGGTCCTCCTCCACCTCCACCACGCAGCCGTCGAACACCTCCCCCACCCGGTCCTTCAGCAGCGCCGCCTCGACGATGTCGACGCACGCCCGCTCGGCCTTCCCCGCGAGCCGGCCGCCCTCGGCCATCTCGCGGGGCAGCGCCTCGAAGGCCCCGAGCACCCAGTCCGGTACGGCCTTCCCCGCCACCGCCGCCAGGCAGATCTCCGAGGCGTAGCGGTCGACCAGCCGCCGCAGTGGGGCCGTGCAGTGGGCGTAGGGGGCGGCCACCGCCGCGTGCGTGGTGATGTCCGGCAGGACTCCGTCCCGGAAGACCGTGTAACCCGCGCCCCGCAGCAACGTCGTGCACTCCTGGAGGAAGGCCGCGTGCGACGGGACCCCGGGATCGAGCGAGCGGACCAGCGCCGCGTACGACACGTGGTGCGGCCAGTCGATGTGCAGCGCGTGCGCGGTGCGACGCAACCGGCCGACCGCGCCGTCGGGAGCGGCGGGGAGGGTACGCAGGACCCCCGTGCCGTGCGCGAGCATCAGATCCGCCGCCGCCATGCCCGTGAGCAGGGAGATCTGGGCGTTCCAGCCGTCCGCGGGCACCCCGGCCCGGTACGTCAGCTCGTACGTGCCGTCCCGCTCCACGATCTCCTGCTCCGGCACCCGCAGCGAAATCCCGCCCCGCTCGACCTCCAGCCGTTCCCGCAGCTCGCCGACCTCCTTCAGCAGAAGAACCGGCTCCTCCGCCGTGCCGGAGTCGATCGTCCGCTGCACGCCCTCGTAGTCCAGCTTGGCCCGGCTGCGGACCATCGCGCGGCGGACCTCGGCGGCGGTCGTACGGCCTTCCGCGTCCAGGTCGATCGTCCACAGGGCGGCCGGGCGGACCTGGTCCGGGAGGAGGCTCGCGGCGCCCTCGCTCAATACCGGGGGGTGGAGCGGAACACGCAGGTCCGGGAAGTACAGGGTCATCACCCGTCGATGCGTCTCCGTGTCCAGCGCGGACCCGGAGACGACGAAGGTGGCGACGTCGGCGATCGCGTACCGGACCCGGTAGCCGGACCCGTGCCGCGAGAGGTGCATCGCCTGGTCGAGGTCCATCGAACCGGGCGGATCGATGGTGAAGAGGGGGATGTCCGTCGCGTCCACGTGCGGCCCGGGCACCGGGGCCCGCTCGGCCTCGGCCAGCACCGCCGGCGGGAAGTCCGACGGCACTCCGAGTTCGGTGCGCAGGGCGGCGAAGGCGGCCCGTAGCGGGTCGTCGGTCACGCGTATGCAGCGGCGGGGCATACAGCGAGGGTAAGCAGATCGGGACCCGTACGCTGTCCGGAGCTCAACAGAAGGAGATCCTCCGTGCTGGTCCTGCTGCCTCCCTCCGAAGGCAAGGCGTCCTCCGGTCGTGGCGCCCCGCTGAAGCTGGAGTCGCTGTCGCTGCCCGGGCTCAACGAGAGCCGGGAAGCGGTCCTCGACGCCCTCGTCGAGCTGTGCGCCGGGGACGAGGAGAAGGCGCGGGACGTCCTCGGGCTGAGCGAGGGGCTGCGCGGCGAGGTCGCGAAGAACGTCGGGCTCCGGACCGCCGGAGCGCGGCCTGCCGGGGAGATCTACACAGGGGTGCTTTACGACGCCCTCGACCTGGTTTCTCTCGACGCGGCAGCGAAGAGGCGTGCGGGGCGTTCCCTTCTTGTGTTCTCGGGGCTTTGGGGAGCGGTCCGGGTGACCGACCGGATTCCGTCGTACCGCTGCTCGATGGGGGTCAAACTGCCGGGGCTCGGGGCGCTGGGCACGCACTGGCGGGCTCCGATGGCCTCCGTCCTCGCCGAGGCCGCCGGGAACGGGCTCGTGCTCGACCTGCGGTCCTCCGCGTACGCGGCCGCGTGGAAGCCGAAGGGGGAGGTCGCGGGGCGGACCGCGACCGTGCGGGTGCTGCACGCGCCGACCCGGAAGGTCGTCAGCCACTTCAACAAGGCCACGAAGGGGCGGATGGTGCGGAGCCTGCTGTCGGCGGGGGTCGCGCCGAAGGGGCCGGCCGAACTGGTGGAGGCGCTGCGCGACCTCGGGTACGTGGTGGAGGCGGAGGCGCCGTCGAAGGCGGGGCAGGCGTGGGCCCTGGATGTGCTGGTGGACGAGATTCACTGAGCCACGTTGCACAGTATGCAATGACCTTTGCGTAGGGTGCAGCACTTGGTCATGATGACCTCATGGCCTCCTCCCCGCATGCCTCGCTGCTCGACCTCGCCCCCGTCGTCCCCGTCGTCGTCCTGGATCACGTCTCCGACGCCGTACCGCTCGCCCGCGCCCTGGTCGCCGGAGGGCTGCCCGCGATCGAGGTGACCCTGCGGACGCCCGTCGCGCTCGACGCGATCCGGGTGATCGCCGGGGAGGTGCCGGACGCGGTGGTCGGGGCCGGGACCGTCATCACGCCCGCGCAGGTGGAGGAGTCGGTGGCGGCCGGCGCGCGCTTCCTGGTCAACCCGGGCTGGACGGACGTACTCCTGGAGGCGATGCGGGGGGCCGGGGTGCCGTTCCTGCCGGGGGTGTCGACCACGTCGGAGGTGGTGGCGCTGCTGGAGCGGGGGGTCACGGAGATGAAGTTCTTCCCGGCGGAGGCGGCCGGGGGGACGGCGTACCTGAAGTCGCTGTCCGGGCCGTTGCCGCAGGCGCGGTTCTGTCCGACGGGAGGGATCGGGGCCGGGAACGCCCCCGAGTACCTGGCCCTCCCCAACGTCGGCTGTGTGGGCGGGACTTGGATGCTGCCCGCGGACGCGATCGCCGCGCGGGACTGGGGGCGGATCGAGAAGCTCGCCCGGGAGGCGTCCGGGCTTTCCGGTACCGGGCCCTCCGGTACCGACCTGCCCGGCTAAGGCCGCAGGTGTGACGTGTCGTTGAGGAGCCGTACGCTCGCGTTGCCGTCGGCGTAGTACGCGACCGCGGAGATCGAGGCCGCCGAGAGTTCCATGCGGAACAGGGACTCCGGCGGGGCGCCCAGAGCGAGGCGTACGAACGTCTTGATCGGGGTGACGTGGGTGACCAGCAGAACCGTGCGGCCCGCGTACGCCGCGACGAGCTTGTCCCTGGTCGCGGCGACCCTCGTCGCCGTGGCCGCGAAGCTCTCGCCGCCGCCGGTGGGTTCGGCCTCGGGGTCCGCCAGCCACTTGGTCAGGTCGTCGGGGTAGCGCTCGCGCACCTCGCCGAAGGTGAGGCCCTCCCAGGCGCCGAAGTCGGTCTCGATGAGGCCGTCCTCGACGGTGACCTCGATGCCGAGCCGCTCGGCGACGGCAGCGGCGGTCTGGCGGGTACGGGTCAGCGGCGAGGCCAGGATGTGCTGGATCGTGCCGCGCCTGGCCAGCGCTTCGGCCGCCCGCTCGGCCTGCTCGCGTCCGACGTCGGAGAGGGAGGGATCCGTGCCACCGCTTCCCGAGAACCGCTTCTGGGGGGTCAGCGGGGTCTCGCCGTGCCGCAGGAGCACGAAGGTGGCCGGTGCGCCCATGTCGGCCGGGGCCCAACCGGGGCTCGCCACGGCCTTGGCCGCCCGTACGTCGGCCTTGGCGTCGGCGTCCGACAGCTTCCGTACCGAACTCGCCGAACCCTCGGAGTCCATCGCCTCGTTCGCCAATCGGTCCGCCCGCTTGTTCTGCTCGCGCGGGATCCACTCGTAGGTGACCTGCCCCGGCGGGAACACCCGGCCCGCCTCCAGCGCCAGCGGCTTCATGTCCGGGTGCTTGATCTTCCAGCGGCCCGACATCTGTTCCACGACGAGCTTGGAGTCCATGCGGACGTGGACGCGGGCCGAGGGGTCGAGGTCGTGCGCGGCGCGCAGGCCCGCCAACAGACCCCGGTACTCGGCGACGTTGTTGGTCACGACGCCGAGGTACTCGTACGTCTCGACCAGCGTCTCCCCCGTCGCCGCGTCCAGCACCACGGAGCCGTACCCGGCGGGACCCGGGTTGCCCCGTGAGCCGCCGTCCGCCTCGACGATGAACTCCCGCACGTCCGGTGCCCCTTACAGGCCGGAGTCGGACGTGCGCACCAGGATGCGGCGGCAGTTCTCGCAGCGCACCACGGTGTCGGGCGCGGCCGCGCGGACCTCGTTGAAGTCCGTGATGGAGAGCTCCTGGCGGCAGCCCTGGCAGGTGCGCTGGTACAGCTTGGCCGCGCCGATGCCGCCCTGCTGCTCGCGGAGCTTGTCGTAGAGCTTGAGGAGGTCGGCGGGGATGACGGCCGCGATGACCTCGCGCTCCTTGGTCACCGAGGCGATCTCGCCATCCAGCGTCTCGAAGGCCGCGTCGCGGCGGGCCGTCGCGTCGTCGATCTTCGACTGGACGGAGGAGACGCGCTCGGTGAGCTCGGCGACCCGCTCCTGCGCGGACTCGCGGCGCTCCATGACCTCCAGGACGATGTCCTCCAGGTCGCCCTGGCGCTTGGCGAGGGAGGCGATCTCGCGCTGGAGGTTCTCGAGGTCCTTCGGGGAGGTCACGGCACCGGAGTCGAGGCGCTGCTGGTCGCGGTTGGCGCGCTGGCGCACCTGGTCCACGTCCTGCTCGGCCTTGGTCTGCTCGCGGGCGGTGTCGCTCTCCTCGGTCTGCGCGGCGACGAGCAGGTCGCGCAGCTGGGTGGCGTCCTTGGTGAGCGCCTCGATCTCGGCGTGCTCGGGCAGCGACCGGCGCTTGTGGGCCAGTTGCTGGAGGCGGACGTCGAGGGCCTGGACGTCGAGGAGTCGGATCTGGTCGGCGGGCGCGGCGTTCAGTTGGGGGCTCCAGGTGAAGGGGAGTGGCTGGTCCAGGGGTCGGTGACCGTCTTGGAGACGTGCACGCGCAGGTCCCAGCCGTGGCGGTCGGAGATCTCGTCGAGCTGGGCGGCGGCCAGCTCGCACCAGGGCCACTCGGTGGCCCAGTGCGCCGCGTCGAGCAGCGCGAGAGGACTGTGGGCGACCGCCTCGGACACCGGGTGGTGGCGCAGGTCGGCGGTGAGGAAGGCGTCGACGCCGGCCGCGCGGACCTGGTCGAACAGGCTGTCGCCGGAGCCGCCGCTGACGGCGACCGTGCGGACGAGCGCCTCGGGGTCGCCGGCCACGCGGATGCCCTGCGCGGTGGCGGGGAGCCGTGCGGCGGCCCGTGCGGCGAGTTCGCGGACGGTGGTCGGGGGGTCCAGCTCGCACACCCGGCCCAGGCCGCGGCGCCCTTCCGGGTCCGTCGGGTCCGGCACCAGCGGTCGTACGACCCGGAGGTCGAGCGCGCCCGCGAGGGCGTCCGAGACGCCCGGGTCGGCGGTGTCCGCGTTGGTGTGGGCCACGTGCAGTGCGATGTCGTTCTTGATGAGGGTGTGGACGACCCGGCCCTTGAAGTGGCTCGCGGCGACCGTGGTCGTGCCGCGGAGGTAGAGGGGGTGGTGGGTGACCAGCAGGTCGGCGCCCAGTTTCACCGCCTCGTCGACGATCTCCTGGACCGGGTCCACGGCGAAGAGGACGCGCGCGACCTCCTGGTCGGGGTCGCCCACGACGGTGCCGACCGCGTCCCAGGACTCGGCCCGCTCGGCGGGCCACAGGTTCTCCAGCGCGGCGATGACTTCAGACAGACGGGGCACGGGGAAAGGCTACCTGCCTGGTCCACCCCCTTGAACCTGAGCCGCCCCAGGCCGTCCCGCTCAGCACAGTCGCCCCGTTTTCCTCAGGCGAATCGTTCCTGGGCCACCCCTTTGTGTGAAGCGGAAGCCCGCCCGTCCCACGCCTGTGCGTGCGAAAACTACTTTCGAGGCCGGAGGTGATCAGACGATGACGGCCTGTGCCATCGAGCCCACGACCTCGGACGAGGACGAGTGCGAGGACGGAGACGGGGAGAGCCCGCGGACGGAGTACGTGATCGCTGAGGACGGGGTGGCAGGGGAGACGCCGGGGGCGGAGTACGGGGACGCGGGGGGCGGGGTGGCTCCGGGCTCGCAGTACGGGGACGCCAGGGACCGCATGGCTCCGGGGGCGGGGTATGGGGACGCGGAGGGCGGGGTGGCTCTGGGGGCGGAGACGGGGGACGCCGGGGATCGCGTGGCTCTGTCGGTGGAGTACGGGGACGCCGGGGACCGAGTGGGGCTGCCGATCGGGTACGGGGACGGGGTGGCTTCGTGGAGGGGTGGTGTGCCGGCCGGGGGCGAGGGGGGCTCGCGGGTCGGGTGTGTGATCACCGTCGATGGTTCCTATGCGGCTCGGCTCGCTCTGGACGGTGACTGCTGGTTCCCGGAGCGGTGGACCCTGGACGGTCCCGAGCCCTACGCGGTGCCGCTGCCCGGCCGCCAGCCCGAGGAACCCGGCACCGAAGTGCACCCGATGGGCGACGGACGGGTCCTGATCAGGCGGTTCGCGGACGGGCGGCACAACTTCTCGCTGCTCTACCCGACCGGGCCGGAGACCGGCGAGCTGCCGCTGGGCGCCGTCGAGTGCCCGGACCCGGGGACGGTCCTACGGCTGCTGCCGCCGGCGCCCGGCGGTGAGAAGGCGTACGCCCTCGCCGTGGGCCGGCGCTCCAGTGCGGTGTGGCTGGTGGCGGGCGGTGCCTTCGGGCCGGAGCACCTCGCGGAGATCCCGGGGCGCTGCTCGGGCGGGGCGTGGCTGGACCGGGCCGGGCGGATGCTGGCCCTGGACCGCGAGGTGGGCGGGCGGACCAAGACGATCGTGGTGGACCTGGAGCGGGGCGGCGAGGTCTCCCCCCTGCTCCAGATCGCCGACGACAGCGACGACCGGCTGCTGCTCGCCGACCCGGACAGCGGGCTGCTGCTGATCTCCTCGGACGCGCCGTCGCCGGGGCGGCCGCGTCTGGGCTGGGGGGTGCTGGGCAGCACGCTGCCGGTGCGCTTCCCGGAGTGCCTGCGGGTGCCCGACTGCGCGGTGACGCCGTTCGCGATCCAGCCGGGGCAGATCCTGATGCCGGAGAGCTGCGGAGTGGCGCTGCGCATCGACGGCCCGTTGGGCAGCTGGGTGGGCGTGTGGCGACCCGCGGCCCGACAGGTGCAGCATCTCCCGGCGCCCGAGGGGTGGTTGACCGGTGCCGGCCTGTGGACCGAGGCGGGTGAACTGCTCCTGCCGTACGCCACGGAGGGGGCACCGTGCGGGGTGACACGGTGGGCGGCGACCGCCGGGCCCCTCTCGGGGGAGACCGGGTCGAGGGGTGAGGACGCGGGGTCCGTGGGTGGGGAGGTCGAGTCTGTCGACGACGGGGAGTCGGGGCCCGTAGGCGGGAACGCGGGGTCTGTCGATGGGGAGTTCGGGTCCCTCCGCGGACAGACCGGACCCCTCGGCGGGGACGCCGGGTCCTTCCGCGGGGACGCCGGATCCGTCGGCGGAGACCTGGGGTCCTTCGGCCCGGGCACCGGGTCTGTCGGCGGGGAGTTCGGGTCCCTCCGCGGGCAGACCGGGTCCGCCAGCTGGGAGTCGGGGCCCGTCGGCAGGGAGGCTGGACCTCTTACCGGCGCCCCCCGGTCCTTCACCGAGGAAGCGCAGAGTCCGAGGGATGCAGGGGCCGGGGAAACCGGAACGGGGGACGCAGTCCGGGAAGATCCCTACGGGACCCGCTCGGCCTCCGAACCGGCGCCTCCGGGGCCCGTCGCGCCGCGTCCTGTGCCCTTGCAGCAAGCCCCGTTGGGCAATCTTGTAACGAAGTAGTGCCGGTTGGTCAGGCCGCCTGGATTCGCCCCGTGGTGTGCCGGTTAAACTCGCCCCGCTGTAAGAAAGATCATGTTGACGGGGTGAATTACTTCCATGAGCGACGCCAGCACGAACCAGTCGACTGCCGACGTCCAGGAGCCCACGGGCCACGGCAAGCACCGCGGCCCGGTCTCGGTCCAGGACAGCGAGACGGCCCCGCGCGGCCGGCACCGCAAGTCGGTCGAGCAGACCGAGGTCGCGGCCTGACGGCGGACGACGACACACGGCCCGCTCCTCTCACGGGGAGCGGGCCGTTGCGTGTCTACTCCCGTTTCAGCCCCAGCACTTCGGCCGCCGCGAATGTCTCACCCGCCGGCCGGCGCGCATAGTGCGGAGTGAGCAGCGCGTCCAGCTCGTCGTACGTGAAGGTGTCCTGCTTGCTGTCGAACTTGGCCTGCACCCGCGGTCGTTCGACGACGACGACCATCCCTCCGTGTACGACGAGCAGCTGGCCGTTGACGCGCTCGGCGGCCGGTGACGCCAAGTAGCCGACGAGCGGGGCGACATGCTCCGGGGCGAGCGGGTCGAGTCCGGACTCCGGTTGCTCGAAGCCCGCTCCCGAGAAGACGTCCTCGGTCATCCGGGTGCGGGCGCGCGGGCAGATGGCGTTGGCGGTGACGCCGTACTTGGCGAGCGCGAGGGCCGTCGACGTGGTGAGTCCGACGATCCCCCCTTTGGCGGCCGCGTAGTTGGGCTGTCCGGCGGACCCGGCGAGGAACGCCTCCGAGGAGGTGTTGACGATACGGCCGTACACCGGCGCGCCCGCCGCCTTGGACCGCTCGCGCCAGTGCGCCGCCACGAACCGGGTGGTGTTGAAGTGGCCCTTGAGGTGGACCCGGATCACCGCGTCCCACTCGCCCTCGGTCATGGAGAAGACCATGCGGTCGCGCAGGATGCCCGCGTTGTTCACGAGGATGTCGAGCTTGCCGAACTCCGCGATCGCCAACTCGACCAGTTCCGCGGCCTGTTGGTGGTCGGCGACGTCCCCGGTGTGGGCGCGGGCCTGCCCTCCGGCGGCCCGGATCTCCTCGGCGACCTGCTCGGCGGGGCCCGCGGAGGCCTCCCCCGAGCCGTCCCGGCCGGGCTGTCCGTAGTCGTTGACGACCACGGCCGCGCCGAGCCGCGCCAGCTCCAGTGCCTCGGCCCGGCCCAGGCCCCGGCCGGCGCCGGTGACGATCGCCGCGAGCCCCTCCAGGGGCAGTGGGACAGTCATCGCGGCCCTCAGATCTCGATGCACGTACGGAGCGAGGTCCCGGTCCGCATCTGGTCGAGCGCCTCGTTGATCTCGCTGAGCGGCACCCGGTGGGTGATCAGGCCGTCCAGGTCGACGCGGCCGGCCCGCCACAGGGCGATGGTCCGCTCGTAGGAGCGCAGGACGTCCCCGCCGCCGTACATGGACGGCAGGATGCGCTTCTCGTCGAAGAACAGCTCGAACATGTTGAGCTGGAGGAAGTCGTCCATGGCGCCCGCGCCGACGATCACGAGGGTGCCGCCGCGCCGGGTGGTCTCGTAGGCGGTGCGGGCGGTCGCGGACCTGCCGACGACCTCGAAGACGTAGTCGAAGCCCTCACCGGCGGTGATCTGCTGCTTGGCGTCGGCGAGTTCGTCCGGGGAGACGGCCCGGGTGGCGCCGAACCTCAGGGCGGCCTCCCGGCGGGAGGCGACCGGGTCGACGGCGACGATCTCGGCGGCGCCCTTCAGGCGGGCCCCCTGGATCGCGGAGATGCCGACGCCCCCGCAGCCGATGACGGCGACCGACGAACCGGCCTCCACGTCCGCGGTGTTGAGCGCGGCCCCGAGCCCGGTCGTGACCCCGCAACCGATCAGGGCCGCTATGTCGAAGGGCACGTCGTCGGGGATCGGCACCGCGCAGCCCGCGTCGACGACGACCTCCTCGGCGAAGGTGCCGGTGCCGGCGAAGCCGAAGACATCGCCGCCGGGGCGCCGGAAGTTGGGGGTGCCCGCGTTCATGAACCCGGCCAGGCACAGCTCGGTCTGGCCGCGCTTGCAGGCCGGACAGACACCGCAGGCGGGCAGCCAGCAGACGACGACCCGGTCGCCGGGCTTCAAGTGGCTGACACCTTCCCCGACTTCGACGATCTCCCCGGCGCCCTCGTGGCCGGGCACGAAGGGCGCCGGCTGCGGCAGCACCCCGCCCATCGCGGACAGGTCCGAGTGGCACAGGCCGGTGGCCCGGACCCGGATCCGCACCCTGCCGGGCCCGAAGCCCACCGCCTCGACGTCGTCGTGGACCTCGAGTTTTTCCTGGCCGATCTCGTGCAGTACGGCTGCGCGCATGGTGCGGCTCCCCTCGTACGGCGTGCTGGTTCAGGAGTGTTCCGGAGCGTGTGCTCAGGCGTGTTCGACGACGGTGTCGGCGAGGACGGGTGCGTCGTCGCGTTCTACTGCGCTGACGGCGACCCTGGTGGACCCCGGTGCCCCTTCCGGCCGGTGCCACATCCGGATCCGCAGGGTCTCCCCCGGGTAGACGACCCCGGCGAACCGGGTGGCGTAGGACGTGACCCGGGTGACGTCCCCGCCGAGCAGCGTGTCGACGACCGCCTTGAGCGTGATGCCGTAGGTGCACAGCCCGTGCAGGATGGGCCGTTCGAACCCGGCGACCTTGGCGAACTCCGGGTCGGCGTGCAGCGGGTTCCAGTCGCCGGAGAGACGGTAGAGCAGGGCCTGGTCCTCGCGGATCGGGCGCTCGACGATCCGGTCGGGCTCACCGGTGGGGGGCTCCAGTCGGGCCGAGGGGCCCCGGTCGCCGCCCCAGCCGCCCTCTCCGCGGACGAAGATCTGGGCGTCGTTGGTCCACAACGGGCCCTCGGCGTCCGCGACTTCGGTCCGCATGACGAGGACGGCCGCCTTGCCCTTGTCGTAGACCGCGGCGATCCGGTTGGTGGCGGTGGCGGTGCCCGTCGCCGGGAGGGGCCGGTGGATGACGAGGCTCTGACCGCCGTGCAGGACGCGGGCGAGGTCGACCTCGATGCCCGGCATGGACAGACCGCTGATCACGCCGGGTGAACCGGACCCCGCGACGGTGGCGAAGCTCGGCAGGACGTGCAGCCGGGATTCGAGGGTGTAGCGGAGCTCGTCGGGGTCGGTGGCGGGGATGCCCGCGCCGATCCCCAGGTGGTAGAGCTGGACGTCCTTCGAGGTCCAGGAGATCTCGCCGGTCCGGGGCTCGGCGGCGAGGGCTGTGGCGGCATCGATGGGCATACGGCTCCTGACAGCGACGGATCCAAGACCCCGGTACGGCCGTCCGCACCGTCGGCCGCACCGAGGTCGTCACGGGCCGATCTAGAACGCGTTCCAGTCCGGCGCCCTCTGTATAGCCGAGCCCACCGCACTTGTGAAGGCTCCTGACGGAGTGTCAGGTCTGTGGCTGCTCCCGGCTCCGGCACCCGTGACATTTGTCCTGCCCGATGCCGTACATCCGCCTCTGCCGGGCGAGGGGGTCGATCCGTAGCGTTGTTCCCGTCGTCCCGGCGCCGCACCGGGAACCTCTGAGCGGAGGAACGGTCATGTTCTGGTCGCGCAAGCTCTCGTGCCGCGTGGGCGCGATCCGCGAAGAGGTGCGCTCGGCGCGGGAGCACCAGCGGTACTACGCGGCGAACAAGGAACGCCTCAACGCCGAGTACAAGGCCGCGCAGAAGGCCGGCAAGGTCCCCACCCACGCGGGCCTGGGCAGCGGGTTCGGTCTGCTGCCCTGGCTGCTGCTGGGAATGGGCGCCTTCTCCAACCTCTTCCAGGGCGAGGCCGCCAACCCCTGGGTGGGCGGCCTCGGGCTGCTCACCTTCAACTCGCTCTACATCTACGTCGCCTTCCGCGCCTTCCGCCCGCAGACCCGGGACGCGCTCTCCACCCGGGTGGCGCTGGTGGCGCTGGGCCTGGTGACCTGTGGTCTGGCGATGGGGTACGGCGGCAACTGGCTGCTGTTCTTCCCCCTGTTCGGGCTCGCGACCGGCGCGGTCGTGCGGCTGCCCCACCTGCGCTGGGTGGGGGCCGTGGTGACCGTGGTCGCCGGTGCGGCCTCCGTCTTCCGGGACGGCTGGGGCGGTCTCGACACCGCGTACGCCACCTGGATCTCCACGATGGTCACGGCCGCGATCATGTCCCTGTCCGAGGCGGTACGGCAGTTGCGGGAGGCCCGCGAGGAACTGGCCCGGCGTGCCGTCGAGGAGGAGCGCCTGCGGTTCTCCCGGGACCTGCACGATCTTCTCGGCCACACGCTGTCGGTGATCGTGGTCAAGTCGGAGGCGGCCCGCCGCCTGGCCCTCGCCGATCTGGACGCGGCGCTCGTCCAGATCGGCGACATCGAGTCGGTCGGCCGCCAGGCGCTCACCGAGATCCGCGAGGCGGTGACCGGCTACCGCGAGGGCAGCCTCAGCACCGACCTCGACCGGGCCGCCTCCGTCCTGCGGGCCGCGGGCATCGAGCCGACCGTCCGCCGCTCCGGCCCGCCACTGGCCGCCCAGACCGAGGCGCTGCTGGGCTGGGTGGTGCGCGAGGCGGTGACCAACGCCGTCCGGCACAGTGGGGCGGCCCGGTGCGAGATCTCCGTGGACGGCTCAGCGGAACGGGTGCGGCTGCGGGTGTGGGACGACGGCCGGGGCTCGACCGCGGGGACGCCCGTCCCCGAGAGCGCCCCCATGACACCGGGGACGCGGGCCTGCGACGACCTGCCGGCCACGCCACAGGCACCGACACCGACACCGACAGCGGGTGTCGGCGGCACCGGTCTCAAGGGGCTCGCCGAGCGGCTGGCCGCGGCCGGAGGACGGTTGGAGGCCGGGCCCGGACCCCGGGGCGGGTTCGTGGTGCGGGCCGAGCTGCCGGTCGAGTCGCTGGAGCCGGTGCGGCCGCGTGAGCCGACGCGGACCGGTGAGCCGGCGCCGACTGTGTGAGGCGGACTCCCCCACCGGCACCCGCCAACCCGCCCCTGCTACACCCCCACCCCCACCCCTCACTCTCCAGTTCTCAAAGACCACGCGCTCAAGCGCACTCAGGTCCCGTCACCCCCCGCCCGCCTACTCTTGGGCCGTGAACGAGATGCCCCGGGATCACCGGCCCGCCAAGTCGATCCGCGTCCTGCTCGCCGAGGACCAGGGCATGATGCGCGGGGCGCTCGCGCTGCTGCTCGGGATGGAGCCGGACATCCAGGTGGTCGCCAAGGTCGGGACGGGGGACGCGATCGTGGACGCGGCACTCACGCATCGCCCCGATGTGGCCCTGCTCGACATCGAGCTGCCGGGAATCAGCGGTCTGGACGCCGCCGCCGAGCTGCGCGACCAGGTGCCGGACTGCCGGGTGCTGATCCTGACCACCTTCGGGCGGCCCGGCTACCTGCGGCGGGCCATGGAGGCGGGTGCCGCCGGTTTCCTCGTCAAGGACGGGCCCGTGGAGGAGTTGGCCCAGTGCATCCGCCGCGTGCTGACCGGCGAGACCGTGATCGACCCCGCCCTCGCCGCGGCCGCCCTCAGCGCCGGCCCGAACCCGCTCACCGCCCGCGAGTGCGAGGTCCTCAAGGCCTCCACGGACGGCGCGACGGTGGCCGACATCGCCGGCAGGCTCCACCTCTCCGAGTCCACCGTCCGCAACTACCTCTCCTCCGCGATCGGCAAGACCGGCACCCGCAACCGGATGGAGGCGGTACGGGAGGCCCGGCAGCAGGGGTGGCTGTGAGCCCGCACATCCCGTCCCTGCCCGGTCAACCCGCTCCCCCCTACTCGATCACCTCCGCCGACTTGTACTGCGCTCCCTCCGGCGCCAGGCACACGAACCAGCTGTACGGGGAGCCCTCCGGCGAGCGGATCGCCGGGACGTCCGTACTCGTCTCGGAGTCGACCTTCTCCACCACCGTCGCCGTCCCGTTCGTCCAGTCGCAGTTGACGCGCTGGGCGGTCTTGGCGACGGAACCGATGACGAGCCGGACGTCCTTGGTGTTGCCGGGTTCGAGGGGGAGGGAGCCGGAGGTGAGGTCCGTGCCGGTCATGGTGTCCGACGCGGGGACCGTGTTCTCCATGACCTTCGTCGATGCGCCGCCGTAGTCGCGGTACACGAAGTACGCGATCTTGCCCACCAGGTCCGAGGCCCTGCGGACGTCGGGCGGGTCCTCGCCGTGCGCCCGCATCGCGTTCAGCATCGCCTGGGCCTCCGCGGTGTCGACCGGCGCCGGCCAGGTGTCGAGGGTGACGCGCCACTCCTTGCCGTTCTCCGTGCCCGTCGCCAGCGTGGTCCGGTTGGCGGGCTCGAACGCCCGGGACGTGCCGGTGGCCGTCGGCCGGGTGGCGACCGCTGCTCCGCCGTCCCCGCCCGGCAGCCCCGCCACCGCGAGCGTCGCCGAGGAGCCGGCGAGCACCAGTGCCGTGGCCGCGGCCACCGCCCAGCGGCGGGCCCGGCGCCTTCTGCCACCGCGGATCACCGCGTCGTAGGGGGCTATGCCGATCTCGACCTCGTCGGCGGCGTCGGCCAGCAGGAGGGCGATGTCGCTGTCGCTCATGTGGTGGTCCTTCTCCCGGTCCGCGCTCATCACTGCCGCCCTCCCTGCGTCACCATGTCGGCCAGCTGGGGTATGGCGCGGAGTTTCGCGATCCCCTTGGCCGCGTTGCTCTTCACCGAGCCGATCGAACAGCCCATCGCCTCGGCGGTCTGGGTCTCGGTCAGGTCCTCCCAGTAGCGCAGGACCACCGCCTCCCGCTGTCGGGGCGGGAGTTGGGCCAGTGCCTTCAGCAGGGCGCTGCGGTCGTCGGCCTGGGCGATGCGGTCACCGGTGTCGGCGACCTCGCGCACCAGCCCCGAGTCGTCCCCCCGGGCCAGGAACTCCCTGAGCCTTCTGCGGTGCTTGCGCGCGTGGGCGTTGACCATCACGCGCCGTACGTACGCCTCCGGATCGTCCGCCGAGCCGACCCGGCGCCAGGCCACATAGGCCTGTTCGAGCGTCGACTGGACCAGGTCCTCCGCTGCGTGCTGCTCCCCCGTGAGGAGAAATGCCGTCCGCATCAGCCGCGGCCAGCGGCCGATGACAAAGCTCTGGAACTCCTCGTCCCGAGCCTGTTTCCGATCCCCCATGGGCACCTCCTAGATGTCTGAAGGAGTCCATGAGCGGCCCGGACCGTTGCCTCACCCCGCCAGGATTTTTCGGCGGCTCACCCGGCCGGGGTCCTCCTCGGCAGCCACACCAGCATCAGCACGACCGCCGCGACCAGCACGGACGTGCCCGCCCCGAAGGCCAGGGCGTACCCCTGCGTCAGCGCCTGCGCCGAATCCGCGCTGCCGGTCCGGGCGGCGGCGAGCGTCGAGAGCACCGCGAGCCCGAGCGAGCCGCCCATCGTGCGTGAGGTGTTGATCAGCCCGGACACCAGTCCCGCCTCGCCCGGCGCCGCCCCGGACGTGGCCAGCGAGGCGAGCGGGGTGGAGGCGAGACCCGCGCCCAGCATCATCAGGATCCCCGGCCCCATGATCGAGGTGAGGTAGCCGCCGTCCGCCGTCATCGTCGACTGCCAGGCGTAGCCGGTGAGCGCGACGAGCGTTCCCAGGACCGCCACCCGGCGCGCCCCGGACCGGCGCATGAGGCGGGGCGCGAGCTTGGAGCCGAGCACGATGGCCAGGGAGCTCGGCAGCATCGCCAGGCCGGCGTCCAGCGGGGAGTATCCGAGGACGTTCTGGGCGTAGAGCGTGATGAAGTACCACGTGCAGAACAGGGCGGCGCCGCTGAGGAACATCGCCGCGTTCGCCGACGCCACGGCGCGCACCCTGAGCAGTCCGAGCGGCATCAGCGGGGCGGCCGTACGGGACTCGACGAGGAGGAAGGCGCCCACGAGCGCGAGCCCGACCGCCAGCGGGACCAGGGTGGCGGCCGCCGTCCAGCCCTCGGCCTCGGTCTGCGAGATGCCGTACGCCAATACCGCCAGTCCGCCGGTGACCAGCAGGGCGCCCGGCAGGTCGAGGCGCCGGCCGTCCCCAGCGCGGCTCTCGGTCAGCCACAGCAGCGAGCCCAGCAGGACCACCGCGCCGACCGGCACGTTGATCAGCAGGACCCAGCGCCAGGACAGGGTGTCCACCAGGAGGCCGCCGAAGAAGCCGCCCGCCGCGCCGCCGCCCGCGCCCACGGCCGTCCAGGTGGCGATCGCGCGGGCCCGCGCCGGGCCCTCCGGGACGGCCGAGGTCACGATGGTCAGGGTCGCGGGGGCCAGGACCGCCGCGCCGAGACCCTGCGCCGCGCGCGCGAGCAGCAGTTGTCCGCCGCCCTCGGCGAGCCCGCCCGCCAGGGAGGCCACGGTGAACAGGCCGAGCCCGACCAGGAACATCCGCTTGCGGCCGTAGAGGTCACCGGCCCGGCCGCCGAGCAGCATGAACCCGGCGAAGGCGATCGAGTAGGCGTTCACGACCCACTGGAGGCCGTTTCCGCTCATGCCCAGGTCGGCGCGGATGGAGGGCAGCGCCACATTGACGACGGACACGTCGAGCACGACCAGGAACTGGCCCGCGCACGCCAGGGCCACGACCAGCCAGGCGGGCGGCGCGGAACGGGGACGGCCGGACACACGAGCGACATCTGCGGCTTCGAGCATGGTCGTCATGGTCTCAACCGGCCCCGACTTCCCCAAGAGAATATAAAGAAATCGTTAGTACGCCGAAGCATCGGAATAGTTGCCCATGCATACGTAGTTCAGGCAACACGTAACCCGGTTCCACCGCACGCAACCCGTTCTCCAGGCCCGGAGGCCTCCCTCACATGACGCACACGCCGACCGACCAGCCCACCCGGAGAGCGTCCGGCGCTGTCGTCCCGGTGCTCGCCTTCGCGGGCATCGTGGTCGCGGTGATGCAGACCCTGCTCGTCCCGGTCATCAAGGACCTGCCGCAACTGCTGGACACCGCGCCCAGCAACGCCACCTGGGTCCTCACGTCGACCCTGCTCTCGGGTGCCGTCGCCACCCCGATCATGGGCCGCCTCGGCGACCTGTACGGCAAGCGCCGCATGCTGATCCTCAGCCTCGCCGTGATGGTCGTCGGCGCCCTGATCAGCGCCCTCACCAGCGATCTGCTCACGATGATCGCCGGCCGCACCCTCCAGGGCTTCGCCATGGGCGCGATCCCCCTCGGCATCGGCCTGATGCGCGACATGCTGCCCCGCGAGAAGCTCGGCTCGGCCATGGCCCTGATGAGCTCCTCGATCGGCGTCGGCGGCGGACTCGCCCTCCCGCTCGCCGCCCTGATCGCCCAGCACGCCGACTGGCACGCCCTCTTCTACGGCGCCGCGGGCCTCGGCGCCCTCTCGATCGTCCTCACCCTCCTCGTCGTACCGGAATCCCCGGCCCGCGCGGAGGGCACTTTCGACGTCCTGGGCGCACTCGGACTCTCCACCGGCCTGGTCCTCTTCCTCCTGCCGATCACCAAGGGCAGCGACTGGGGCTGGACCTCCGGCACCACGCTCGGCCTCTTCGCCGCCTCCGCCGTCGTCCTCGTCCTGTGGGGCGTCATGGAGCTGCGCGTGAAGGCCCCCCTGGTCGACCTGCGCACCACGGCCCGCCCGGCGGTCCTCTTCACCAACCTGGCGTCGATCATGGTGGGTGTCTCCTTCTACGTCGTCTCGCTCGTCCTCCCCCAGCTCCTCCAGCTCCCGAAGGCGACCGGCTACGGCCTCGGCCAGTCGATGGTCGTCGCGGGCCTCCTGGTCGCCCCGCTGGGCCTGACGATGATGGTCACGGCGCCGGTGTACGCCCGCCTGTCGGCCAAGTACGGCCCCAAGTTCACCCTCATCCTCGGCATGCTGATCATCGCGATCGGCTACGGCGCGGGCCTCGGCCTCATGAGCGCGGCCTGGCAGAGCCTCGTGATCGCGGTCGTGCTGGGCGCGGGCATCGGTCTCGCGTACTCCTCGCTGCCCGCACTGATCGTCGGGGCGGTCCCGGCGTCGGAGACGGGGGCGGCGAACGGCCTCAACACGCTGATGCGTTCCATCGGTACGTCCGTGTCGAGCGCCGTGATCGGGATGGTGCTGGCGAACACGGCGAACGACGTCGGCGGTGTCGAGATCCCCACGATGCACGGCTTCCGGGTGTCGTTCCTGATCGCGACGGGTGCGGTGGCGATCGGCCTGCTGATGGCGGTGTTCCTGCCTAAGCCGAACCGGGCTCCGCAGCTGCGGGCCAGCAGCGAGGAGGAGGCGAACCTGGAGCACGCGGAGGAGGTTCTCCGGGGGTTCCGGGGCCGTGTCCTCGACGCCTCCGGGGCTCCGGTCGCGCGCGCCACGGTCACGCTGATCGACCCGCGGGGGCGGCAGGCGGGGTCCGCCGTCGCCGACGAGGAGGGCGTGTACGCGCTCAAGGTGCCGGGCGAGGGCTCGTACGTCCTCGCGGCGCGCGCCACCGGCCACGGCCCCCTGGCTTCCTCGGCCACCCACACGGGCGACCGCGCGATCGACCTCGACCTGGCCCTCCCGGGCGAGACGGTCACGGCCTGACCGACGGGTCTCCGGAGCACACCCCCGCCCCGCACCGGGGCGGGGGTGTGGTGCGTCGAGGGGTGCCCGGAAGGCCGTAGGACCGATGCGGGGCTCGCAGCCGTGGGCCGCGTTGCCCGGCAGCTCCCCGCCCCGCACCCCCCGTCCCCCTCACCGGGGGCGTGCGGCAGCATGGGGAGGCCGAGACGACCGTCCCGTACGACCGAGAGGAACCCCATGGCCGCGGCCGCACCCAAGCCCGAGATCCTGGCCGCCTTCGAGGCCGCCAAGGGGTTCATGCCCGTGGACGAGGGACTGGCCCTGTACGCGGCCGCCCTGGACGCCGGGCGCCTCGGTTTGCCGTTGCTGGAGGTGGGCACGTACTGCGGCCGCTCCGCGGTCCTGCTCGCCGACGCGGCCCGGGAGTCCGGTGTCACGGCGCTCACCGTCGACCACCATCGGGGCAGCGAGGAGCAGCAGCCCGGGTGGGAGTACCACGATCCGCAGACCGTGGACCCGGAGCTCGGGGTGATGGACACGCTGCCGGCCTTCCGGCGGACCCTGTACCGGGCCGGCCTGGAGGAGCACGTCGTCGCTCTGGTCGGGCGGTCGCCGCAGATCGCGAAGGTCTGGGGGACACCGCTCGGGCTCGTCTTCATCGACGGCGGCCACACCGACGAGCACGCGAACGCCGACTACGCGGGCTGGGCCCCCCACGTGGCCGAAGGCGGACTGCTCGTCATCCATGACGTGTTCCCGGAGCCGGAGGACGAGTTCACCGGCCAGGCCCCGTACCGCATCTACCTCCGAGCTCTCGCCTCCGGCGCCTTCACGGAGGTCTCCGCGACCGACTCGCTGCGGGTGCTGCGGCGGACGCGGGCGGGGATCTGACGGCGGGGTTAGAGTCGCAGACGTGTCGTACGCAGGCCCTGAATTCGAGTCCCCCCAGCCCCACCGCCCCCGGCGCCGACCCCTGACGCTCGCTCTCGCCGTGCTCGTGCCGGGTGCGCTGCTCGGGTGGCTGGTGTACGAGGGGGTGGGCGGGGCGGCCGACGGTGGCGGGACGCCGGCCGTGGCGCACAAGGGATCGAGCGCCGCTCCCCCGACCGCCTCCTCCACCACCGCCGAGGACAAGAAGCCGCTCGCCTCGCTCCGGGGCAAGGTCGTCGTCATCGACCCCGGTCACAATCTCACCAACTTCCGGCACACGGCCGAGATCAACCGCAAGGTCGACATCGGCACGAACCGCAAGGAGTGCGACACGACGGGGACGTCCACCAACTCCGGTTACGCGGAGGCCAAGTTCACCCTCGATGTCGCCCACCGGCTGCGCACCCTGCTGGAGCGCAAGGGCGCGACGGTGAAACTCACACAGGACGGCGACCGCCCCTACGGCCCCTGCGTGGACGAGCGGGCCCGGATCGGCAACGACGCGAAGGCCGACGCGGTGGTGTCGATCCACGCGGACGGCGCGGGCGCCGGACAGCGCGGCTACCACGTGATCCTCCCGGGCCGCGTCCACCAGGGCATCGCCGACACCCGCCGCATCGTCGGCCCCTCCGCCACCCTCGGCCGGCTCCTCGCGACCGACTTCGGACGCGTCACGGGCACCGAACCCTCCAACTACATCGGCGACGGCACCGGCCTCGACACCCGCACGGACCTCGGCGGCCTCAATCTGTCAACGGTCCCCAAGGTCTTCATCGAATGCGGCAACATGCGCGACAGCAAGGACGCGGCTCTGCTCACGAGCGCGGCCTGGCGGCAGAAGGCCGCGCAAGGGATCTCTGAGGGAATCGTGAGTTTCCTGCGCGGGTAACGATCAGCGCGCACAACCCGTCGTACGCTCCGCCAGGGCGGACGATAGGGTCTACCGACGACGAGACGACCTACGAAGGACCTGAAGTGAATATCCGCTCCCTCACTCGAGGCGACGGCGTCGTGATCGGAGCAGCGGTATTGCTGTTCATCGCGTCGTTCCTCGACATCTACGCGGTCGACGGGGCTCCCGACGACGCCGAACTCCCCAACTCCTGGGAGAGTGGCCCGGTCCTGATGGGGGTCATTCTCGCGGGCATCATCGGTGCCGGGCTCGTCGTCGCCTCGCGCGGCCTGCCGCAGGTTCCCAAGGTCGCCGGGCTCGATCTCGGCCAGTTCGGCGTCGCGTTCACCGTCTTCGCCGCCTGGACCGCGCTCGGGAACATCTTCGACCCGCTGGGGGGCGCCGACAACGGCAGCTCCGGTTCGGGCAGCGGCGTCAGCGCCGGCACCGGTCTGATCCTCGCTCTCGTCGCGACCCTCGTCATGGCCGGGGCCGCCATCGCCACCCCGCTGGTCCCCGCCCTCCAGGCCGGCCTGATCCCGGCGCCGAAGCCGCCCCAGCCGCAGCCCTACGGCGCCCAGCCGCCCGGTGGTTACGGCTACCCGGGCGCCCAGCAGCAGGGGCAGCCCGGACAGCCGGGTCAGCCCTACGGCGGTCAGCCGCAGCCCGGTCAGCCGTTCGGCGCGCAGCCGCAGGCGTCGGCCCCGCAGCCGCCGGCCGCGGAGTTCTCGCCGTTCTGGTTCGCCGTGCCGGTGCCGCGTCCGCTGTTCGCGGAGGACGGCTCGCCGACGCCGATCGCCGAACTCGCGCCGGGCACCTGGTACTTGGCCGTCGAGCAGCGCGGTCCCGGTCTGGTCGCCCAGACGCAGGATGGTCGCCGCGGGGTGCTCCAGGACACGAGCGGCATCCAGCGCGGCTGAGCCCTTCGAGGTCGTACGACGGCCCCTCGCCCCTTCCGGGCGGGGGGCCGTTGCCGTACATGACCCTTCCGGGCGGCAGGTCGTTGCCGTACATTCGCGAGCGGCCATCGGAGATCTGACGTTGCGTCAGGAGGCGTCGTGCGACTCGGTCTTGCGCTCGGTTACTGGGGTCGCGGCCCCTCCCCCGACCATGTTCCGCTGGCCCAGGAGGCCGAGCGGCTCGGCTACCACTCGGTGTGGACGGCCGAGTCGTGGGGCTCCGACGTGTTCACCCCGCTCACCTGGATCGCCGCGCGGACGTCAACCATCAAGCTGGGCACGGCGGTTGCGCAGATGGCCGCAAGGTCGCCCACCACGACCGCCATGCACGCCCTCACCCTGGACCATCTCTCCGGGGGCCGGGTCATGCTGGGCCTCGGCCTGTCCGGTCCGCAGGTCGTCGAGGGCTGGTACGGCCGCCCGTTCCCCAAGTCACCGCTGACCGCGACCCGGGAGTACGTCGAGGTCGTACGGCAGGTGCTGCGGCGGGAGGCGCCGGTCGCGTCGGAGGGGCGTTTCCATCCGCTGCCGTACCGGGGGCCGGACGGGACGGGCCTCGGCAAGGCATTGAAGCCGATCACCCACCCCCTCCGCCCCGACCTGCCGATCCTGCTCGGCGCCGAGGGCCCGAAGAACGTCGCCCAGACGACCCGGATCGCGGACGGCTGGCTGCCGTTGTACTGGTCGCCGACCCGGCCCGAGGTGTACGAGGCCTCGCTCGCCGACGCCCCGGAGAAGTTCCTGATCGCCCCCATGGCCCAGGTGCGGGTCTGCGACGACGTGACCGAGGGGCTGCTGCCCGTCAAGACGATGCTCGGCTTCTACATCGGCGGCATGGGGCACGCGGCCCGCAACTTCCACGCCGACCTCATGGCCCGCATGGGGTACGAGGAGGAGGCCCGCAGGATCCAGCGGCTGTTCCTCGAGGGGCGGCGGGAGGAGGCGGTGCTCGCCGTGCCCGACGCGTTCGCCGACGAGATCTCCCTGGTCGGCCCGCGCGAACGGATCGCCGAGCGGCTGGAGTTGTGGCGCAAGGGTCCGGTGACGGACCTGCTGGCGCTGGCGCCGGATCCGCACAGTATGCGGCTGCTGGCGGAGCTCAACGGATGACGCCAGGTTTCGTTCGAGCAATCCCGGCCATTCGAACACCATGTCCACTCACACGCGCCGTGGTGCCAATTCCGCCGGGACGGTCATAGCGGTCGTCGCCGACATCATGGCCCTCATCCTGGGCCTGTGGATTCTCATGTACCTGCTGGACGCCAACCGCGGGAACGACTTCGTGCAGTTCATCCACGACGCCGCCCGCTGGCTCGCCGGCTGGTCCTACGACCTCTTCACCTTCGACGAGGCCTGGGCCCGCGTAGTCGCCGGCTACGGCCTGGCCGCGGTGGTGTACCTGTTCGTTGGTCACGCCATCGCGAATCGGGCCCACCGTCACTGAGCGCTCCGCGGGAGGTGCCGGGGTGGGCCGTCGGGCGGGTGCGGCGCCGTCGTGGCTGGTCGCGCAGTTCCCCGCGCCCCTTCAGGGCGCTACCGAACCCCGCGTCCTCAGGCGCAGCAGTCCGGGTCCAGCCCCGACGGCAACCGGTCCCCCGAGAACACCGCACAGGTCGCCTCGTGTCCCCCCAGCGCGGCGACTGCCAGCAGCAGGGAGCCGGCCGTCCAGGTGGTGAGTTCGCGGGGCCAGACAGCCTGGTCCTCGAACACGAACCCGGTCCAGTACAACCCGCTCTCCGCGTCGCGGAGATGCTGGATGGACTGGAGGATCTCCAGCGCCCGGTCGGACTCGCCGGTCGCCCACAGGGCGAGGGCGAGTTCGGCCGACTCGCCGCCCGTCACCCACGGGTTGGGGACGACACACCGCACGCCGAGGCCGGGCACGACGAACCGCTCCCAGCCCTCCTCGATACGGGACTTGGCCTCCGCGCCGGTCAACGCCCCGCCCAGGACCGGGTAGTACCAGTCCATGGAGTAGCGGTTCTTGTCGAGGAAGCGTTCGGGGTGGCGCCGGATCGCGTGGCGCAGCGCCCCTAGTGCCAACTCCCAGTCCGGCTGGGCCTCTTCACGCTGTTCGGCGATCGCGAGCGCGCAACGGAGAGCGTGGTGGATCGACGACGACCCGGTGAGCAGGCCGTCCGCGACAGCCGTACCGTCGTCCTCCCGCTTCCACCCGATCTGCCCGCCCGGCTGCTGGAGCCCCAGCACGAACTCCATCGCCGCGTACACCGTCGGCCACATCCGGTCGAGGAACGTGTCGTCGCCGGTGGACAGGTAGTGGTGCCACACTCCTACGGCTATGTAGGCGACGAAGTTCGTCTCGCGCCCCCGGTCGGTGACCTCCGTGAAGTCCCCGTCCTGGTAGGCCGCGTACCAGGAACCGTCCGTGTTCTGGTGCCGGGCGAGCCACTCGTAGGCGCGCTCGGCGGGCTCGTGCTCGCCCGCCGCGTCCAGCGCCATCGCGGCCTCGGTGTGGTCCCACGGGTCGAGGTGGTGCCCTCGGAACCACGGGATCGCCCCGTCCTCCCGCTGCACGGCCAGGATCCCGGCGACGGTCGCGGTGGCCTGCTCGGCGGTCAACACCCCGGGCAGGACCAGGTGTTCGGTGCGCGGAGTCGTCACCGCGCGTCCACGGAGGACACGGCGGAGACGGCGGGAAGGTGCGGCTTGGTCGCGTACGCCACGAAGCTCTTGCCGATCAGGGGGTTGAGGGCCTGCTCGGCGACCCGCGTCGCCAGCGGCTTCTTCATGATGTCCCAGACCAGCAACTTGTGGTACGCCTTCACCGGCAGCGCCTTGTCGTTGTCGACGCCGAACGCGCACTTCAGCCACCAGTACGGGGAGTGCAGGGCGTGCGCGTGGTGGGTGCCGTACGGCTTCAGACCGGCCTCGCGGATCTTCGCGAGCAGTTCGTCCGCCTTGTAGATGCGGATGTGGCCGCCTTCGACCTCGTGGTACGCGTCGGAGAGCGCCCAGCAGACCTTCTCGGGACCGTAGCGCGGGACGGTGATGGCGATGCGGCCGCCCGGCTTCAACACCCGGACCATCTCGGCGAGGACGCCCTTGTCGTCGGGGATGTGCTCCATGACCTCGGAGATGATCACGACGTCGAAGGACTCGTCGGGGAAGGGCAGCGCGAGCGCGTCACCCTCCATGGCGGTGGCCGTCGCTCCCTCGGGGGCCTCGCCGGCCTCCTTCATCGCCGCGAACCACTTCGCGACCTCGCGGATCTCCTCGGCGTTCTGGTCCAGGGCCACGACCTGCGCGCCGCGCCGGTAGCACTCGAACGCGTGCCGGCCGGCCCCGCAGCCGAGGTCCAGGACACGGTCACCCGGCGCGAGCGGGAACCGGGAGAAGTCGACGGTCAGCACGTGGCCCTGCTTTCGGGATAGACACCGGTGTCTGGGGTGGAGGCTGCGGGGGCAGCAGCGGTCTTGGGGGCGGCGGACACGACACCGGCGCCGCCGCTCGGGGAGGCGGGGGTGTCGGCGACCGATTCCGGGGCGGCGGCGATGCCGGCAGGCTCCGGGGTGGCGGTGGCCGTGGCCGTGGGCTCCGAGGCGACGCGAGAGGTGCCCCCCGCCGCACCCGCGGCGATCGCCTCCCGGTACCTGCTCACCGTGCCCTCCGCGGCCCGTGCCCACGTGAAGTGGGCGAGGACGCGTTCACGTCCCGCCGCTCCGAGCCGGGCCCGCAGGTCCGGGTCGCCCAGCAGTCGGCTCAGCCCCACCGCCAGTGCTCCGGAGTCGCCCGGCGGTACCGCGAGGCAGGTCTCGCCGTCGCGGCCGGCCACCTCGGGGATCGCGCCGCCCGTGGTCGCGACCAGCGGGGTGCCGGTCGCCATGGCCTCGGCGGCCGGGAGGGAGAAGCCCTCGTAGAGCGACGGCACACAGGCGACCTCCGCCGAGCGGACCAGGTCGACCAGTTCCGCGTCCGAGATGCCCTTGACGAACTCGACGGCGCCTTCGAGGCCGTAGCGCTCGATCGCGACGGCGACCGGGCCCTCGGTCGGGCGCTTGCCGACGACGACCAGGTGTGCGGCGGGGTGTTCGGTGCGCACCTTCGCGAGGGCCTCGACGAGGAAGACCAGGCCCTTGAGGGGGACGTCCGCGCTGGAGGTCGTGACGATCCGGCCGGGCACGACCGGTACCGAGGGATCCGGCTTGAACAGGTCGGTGTCGGCGCCGATGTGGACGACGTGGATACGGTCCTCGCGGACGCCGAGGTGGTCGACGATCTCCTGGCGGGAGGTGCCGGAGACGGTGAGCACGGAGGGCAGCCGGCGGGCGACGCGCTTCTGCATGCGGGTGAAGGCGTACCAGCGGCGCTTGGACAGCCGCTGCTGCCAGCCCTCCGCCGCGTCCAGCTCCAACTGCCGGTCCACGGTGATGGGGTGGTGGATCGTGGTCACCAGTGGCGCGCCGACGTCGCCCAACAGGCCGTAGCCGAGGGTCTGGTTGTCGTGCACCACGTCGAACTCGCCGCTGCGGGCCCGGAGATGGCGTCGGGCCCGCAGGGAGAAGGTGAGCGGCTCGGGGAAGCCGCCGGTCCACATCGTGGCGACTTCCAGGGCGTCGATCCAGTCCCGGTACTCGTCGCGTTTCGGGGTGCGGAAGGGGTCCGGGAAGCGGTACAGGTCGAGGCTGGGCAGCTCGGTGAGCGGGACGCCCCCGTCGAGGACGGGGTACGGCTGCGCACCGATCACCTCGACGCGGTGGCCGAGACGGGCCAGCTCACGCGAGAGGTGCCGGGTGTAGACCCCCTGGCCCCCGCAGAACGGGTTCCCCTTATAGGTGAGGAGCGCGATTCGGAGCGGTCGCTCGCCGTCGGCGGCCAGGTCCTCCAAAGACCCCGCCTGACTGGCCTCAGCGGTCACTCTCGGCCCCCTTCTGCCTGCACTGTCCCGCGAGATTACGACGAGACGGTAATCTAGAACAAGTTTCAGACTTGATCGTTCAGGAGGCTCCGAATCTACCGGCAGGTAGGGGTCCTGTGAGCGGTGGATCAGGTGATTCACGCCACGAACGCCGCGCCCGCGCCACGGCCCGGCACCCTGTCATGCTGAGTGATCACACGCCCTCACGGACTGTCACGGAACCCAAGGTGGACAAGGTGGCCAAGCCGCCCAGAGTGGAAGCCAGTACCGCGCGACCGGACGCGCCGCCGCTGACCGAGCGGCAGGAGGCGCGGCGCCGCCGCATCCTGCACGCGAGCGCGCAGCTGGCGAGCCGGGGCGGGTTCGACGCGGTGCAGATGCGGGAGGTCGCGGAGTCCTCGCAGGTGGCGCTCGGCACGCTGTACCGCTACTTCCCGTCCAAGATCCATCTGCTGGTCGCCACCATGCAGGACCAGCTGGAGCACATGCACGGCACGCTCCGCAAGAAGCCGCCGCAGGGCGAGACGGCGGCCGAGCGGGTCGCGGAGACCCTGATGCGGGCCTTCCGCGCCCTCCAGCGCGAGCCGCACCTGGCGGACGCGATGGTCAGGGCGCTGACCTTCGCGGACCGCAGTGTGAGCCCGGAGGTCGACCAGGTCTCCCACCAGACCACGCTGATCATCCTGGACGCGATGGGCCTTCAGGACCCGACGCCCGAGCAGCTCTCCGCGGTCCGCGTGATCGAGCACACCTGGCACTCGGCCCTGATCACCTGGCTGTCGGGGCGGGCCTCCATCGCCCAGGTGAAGATCGACATCGAGACGGTGTGCCGGCTGATCGACCTGACGGAACCCCGGTCCTAGCCGACGGTCACGAGTCCGCTCCAGGTCCGTCCGGGCGCCGTCCGGTCCGCCCACCGCTCCAGCAGTCGCCTGGCCTCCTCCTCGGGGGCGGCGAGGGAGACCTGCTGGGCGCCGGCTTCGGCGGTGCGCTGTTGCTCGTGGGTGCCCTCGCTGCAACAGGCGCACAGCATGCGGACGCTGCTCGCGGGCTCGGCGCCGAAGCCGTGGTCGGTGAAGAGTTCGACGAGCGCCTCCAGGTCGGCGGCCTCGCCCGCGGCCACCGTGACCTCCAGGGTGGGCAGTTCGGAGGCCTCGAAGAGCAGCAGTTCGTCGAAGACGGGGTAGGCCGAGCCCTCGACGACCCGCTCGCCTTTGGGTTCGCCGTCGTGGACGACGATCTCGCCGTAGCGCCGGCCGCCCGTGACGGGGACGTTGACGACCCGGCCCCGGGTCGGGCACAGCCGCTCGATCCAGACGACCTCGCGCTCACCGCCGGTGTCGAGGCGGACGCAGGCGTGTCCGAACCGGCCGTCGATCTGCCCCTCACCGTCCGGCATCTCGATGCCGAAGCCGGTCCAGGCGTCCCTCGCGGTCGCCCAGTCCCGCTGGATCGTGGCCGCGATACCGAGGTTCCAGTACGCCGGGTCGCCCTCGCCGCGCGGGCTGCGGGCGGCCGCCTCCCGGCCCAGCTCGTACGCCTTGGCCCAGTTCCGCAGGAACTTGTGGGCGAGGGCGGCGTCGTACCACCACACCGCGCTCGCCCTGAGGTCCGGGAAGTGCGCGAGGACCTGCTCGTAGAGTTCGGCGGCCCGCAGCCACTCCTCGGCGTCCCAGGCCGCACGCGCCTGCTGGATCAGCTTCTTGGCCTCGGACTTCTGCACGCGCTCCACCCCTGCTGTACGACGACGACCGCAGGAGCTTAGGCGTTCCCGCCCGGACACGGACACCTGGCTCCCACGACCGGCTGGGCGCCGCAGGTCGGGTGGCGCGGGCCGGGTGGCGCGGGCCGGGCACCGCAGGTCGGGTGCCCCGGGTCGGGCGCCGCAGGTCGGGCACCGCAGATCGGGCGCCGCAGGCCGGGCACCGCAGATCGGGCGCCGCAGGCCGGGCACCGCAGATCGGGCGCCGCAGGCCGGGCGCCGCAGGTCGGTCGCCGCAGGCTGGGCACCGCAGGTCGGGTGCCCCGGGTCGGGCGCCGCAGGTCGGGCGCCGCAGGTCGGGCGCCGCAGGTCGGTCGCCGCAGGCTGGGCACCGCAGATCGGGCGCCCCGGGCCGGGCACCGCAGGCCGGGTGGCGCGGGCCAGGCACCGCGGATCGGGGCCGGGGACCGGGCGGGCGAACAGGTGGGCAGGGGCCCGGCGCCCGCCGTCGAGAGCGTCCGGACGGGCGCCGCGGACCCCGCTCGCTCCCCCGCCCCCGCTCGGCCCCCGCTCGCCCCCGCCCCTACTCCTCCGGCGGGAACACCGGCTCCCCGCTCCCCAGCAGGCTGATCATGATCGCCTCGACCGGGCAGTTCTCGGCGGCCGCCAGGATCTTCTCGTTGGCGTCGGTCTCCGGGTCGGCGGGGTGGGACTGGCGGGCCGTGTCGAGGTGGAAGGCGTCCGGGGCGGTGTGGACGCACTGGGCCGAGCCGATGCACAGGGAGCGGTCGACGTCGACGTGCCAGCGGTCCCCCATCGCCTCAGCCCTCCCAGCCGGCCGGCAGGTGGATCATCTTGTGCTCCAGGTACTCGCCGTAGCCCTCCGGCCCGAACTCCCTGCCCAGGCCGGAGTTCTTGTAGCCGCCGAAGGGGCCGAGCATGTCGAGGCTGAAGGTGTTGACGTTGTACGTGCCGGTGCGGACCTGCTTCGCGACCTCGATGCCGTGCTCGACGTCGGCCGTCCACACGCTGCCGGAGAGGCCGTAGTCGGAGTCGTTGGCGATCTTCACCGCCTCGGACTCGTCGCCGTACGGCAGCAGGCAGATCACCGGGCCGAAGATCTCCTCCCGCGCGATCCGCATCGAGTTGTCGACGTCTCCGAAGAGCGTGGGCTCGACGTACCAGCCGCGGTCCAGCCCGGCGGGGCGTCCGCCACCCGTGAGGATCTTCGCGCCCTCCTCCTGACCGATCCTGATGTAGTCGAGGTTGCGGCGCTGCTGGCGTTCGGCGACCAGCGGGCCGACCTGGGTTGCCGGGTCGAGCGGGTCGCCCACGACCAGTGAACTGGCCGCCGCGGCAAGGGCTTCGGCGAACTCGTCGTAGCGGGAGCGGGGCAGCAGGATGCGGGTCTGGGCCACGCACGCCTGGCCGTTGTTCATCCACGCGGACGGGACGATCCCCGCGACCGCCGTCTCCACGTCCGCGTCCGGGAGGACCACGGCCGCGGACTTCCCACCCAACTCCAGTGTCACGCGCGTGAGATTGCGGGCCGCGACCTCCATCACCCGCTTGCCCGCGCCCACCGAGCCGGTGAAGGAGACCTTGTCGATCCCCGGGTGCCCGACCAGGTACTCGCTCACCTCGCGGTCGGCCGGGAGGATGGACAGGACGCCCTCCGGCAGCCCGGCCTCCTTGGTGATCTCGGCCAGGATGTACGCGTCCAGTGGCGACTCGGGCGACGGCTTGAGCACCACCGTGCAGCCGGTGAGCAGCGCGGGCGCGAGCTTGGCGGCGGCGACGAACTGCGGGACGTTCCACGGCACTACGGCGGCTACCACCCCGACCGGCTCACGGCGCACGAGGATGCGGCCGAGGACTCCGTCGCGGGTCTCCTCGTAGGTGAAGTTCCGCGCGACCGTGATCGCCGAGTCCCAGACCATCATCGCGCCGAGGGCCTGGGCGAGGACGCTCCAGGAGTACGGCGAGCCGTTCTCGGAGGAGATCACGCGGGCGATCTCCTCGTGCCGTATCGCGATGGCGTCCTTGATCCTGGTGACGACCTCGATGCGTTCGTCGAGGGACATCCGCGGCCAGGGTCCCTCGTCGAAGGCGGTGCGGGCGGCGGCGACGGCCGCGTCCACGTCCGCGCGGGAGGCGTGCGGTACCCGGCCGATGACCTCCTGGGTGTGCGGGGAGATGACCTCGATGACGTCCGTGCCCCGGGGGTCGGTCAACTCCCCGCCGATGAACAGCTGTCCGTGTTCCACGAGCTCGGCCATGGCGAACGCCTCCCAGGGGCGGCTTGCTGACGATCCATCAGATACGGAACTGATACCAGTTCCACTCGGAGGAGTCCACGGCCCGCACACCACGACTGTTGGTGACCTCAGGCTACCGTCGAAACCGGTTCTAGTTATGATGGCCGGAACGCGGTGATTGGGGAGCTCATGGCGCAGGTGTACGACCATGGTGGCGGCGTCCGGTCCGTCCAGGTGCCCATCCCCGACAACCCCCTCGGCCACACGCTCGTGTACGTCGTCGAGACCGACCGGGGGCCGGTGCTGGTCGACACCGGGTGGGACGACCCGGCCTCCTGGGACACCCTCGCCGAGGGGCTGACCGCGTGCGGGACCGGCGTCAATGAGATCCACGGCGTGGTCGTCACCCACCACCACCCCGATCACCACGGCCTGTCCGGACAGGTGCGCGAGGTCTCCGGCGCCTGGATCGCCATGCACGCGGCGGACTCAGCGATCGTGCGGCGCACCCGGGAGACCCGGGCCGAGCGCTGGTTCAGCTACATGACGGCCAAGCTGGAGGCGGCGGGCGCGCCCGAGGAGCACGTGGCACCCCTGCGCACCGCCCGCCGTCGCCAACTCCCCGGGTTCTCCCCCGCGTTGCCCGACCGCGAGATCGTCCCCGGCGAGCTCCTCGACCTCCCCGGCCGCAGACTCCGCGCGATCTGGACCCCGGGACACACCCCCGGCCATGTCTGCCTGCACCTGGAGGAGGACCACCCGGCCCGGCTCCCGGGCCACGGACGCCTGTTCTCCGGCGACCATCTGCTCCCCGAGATCACCCCGCACATCGGCCTGTACGAGGACCCCGACGACGCCACCGTGACCGACCCCCTCGGTGACTACCTCGACTCCCTGGAGCGGATCGGCCGCCTCGCGCCCGCCGAGGTGCTCCCCGCCCACCAGCACGTCTTCACCGACGCGTCCGCCCGCGTCCAGGAGTTGCTCGCCCACCACGAGGAACGCCTCACCGACCTGCGCTCCCTCCTCGCCGAACCCCTCACCCCCTGGCAGCTCGCCGAGCGCATGGAGTGGAACCGGCCCTGGGAACAGATCCCCTACGGCTCGCGGAACATCGCGGTCTCCGAGGCCGAGGCACATCTGCGGCGGCTGGTGAAGCTGGGGCGGGCGGAGGCGGTGACGGGGAGCGATCCGGTGACATACGTGGCCGTATAGGGACGGACACCCACCATCGAGACCTCACAGGCGGCTCTCAGCGGCTTCCCTACGGGCGAGTAGAGTGGCCAGGTCGTATCACACCCGTACGGGGGGAAGCCGGTGCAATTCCGGCGCTGACCCGCAACCGTAAGCCGTCCTCCAGGCGGTGAGCCGGACTGCCCCGCACGGTTCGTGACCGGCTCGCGCGCACCGGCAACCGGCCGGTGCGCGGCACCGTCGAGGTACACGGAGCCGAGCCGCCCGGGGGTCCTCCCGTGCTGCCCGGCTCCCCCGCAGGGAGAAGGGCATCCGCCGATCATGAACGTCCGCCGCAGCGCCGCGGTCCTGGCCGCCGCCGTCGCGATCGGTACGGCCACGCCCGCCGTCGCCGCCTCGCCGTCCCCGACGCCGTCCCTGCCCTCGGGGCTGTACGGCGGCGGCGACCCCACGTACGACGGGGTCTGGCGGCAGTCCTTCGCGCTGATCGCCCTGCACCGGGTGGACGTGGAGCCCGCCGCCGCGGCCGTCGACTGGCTGGCGGGGCAGCAGTGCGCGAACGGGGCGTTCCCGGCGTTCCGCGCGGACCCGGCCAAGGCCTGCGACGCCAAGCTGATGGTCGACACCAACAGCACGGCCGCGGCCGCCCAGGCCCTGTCCGCGGTGGGCGGGCACGGCACCGCGGTCACGAAGGCGGTGACCTGGCTGAAGTCCGTCCAGAACAAGGACGGCGGCTGGGGCTACGCGCCCGGCGGGGCCAGCGACGCCAACTCGACGTCGGTGGTGATCGGCGCCCTGGCCACCCAGGACACCCCCGTCTCGGAGATCCGCGTCGGCACCCAATCGCCCTACGACGCCCTGCTGAAGCTGTCCCTGCCGTGCGCCGATGGGGGCGCCTTCGCCTACCAGCCGGACAAGAAGGGCAAGCTCAAGGCCAACGCGGACGCGACGGCCGCGGCTGTCGTCGCCGCGCACGGCACGGGCCCGCTGACGGCACGGGCCGGGGCCACGGCGGAGAGTTCCTGCGCCGACGCATCGCACCTCACCCCGGCGAGGGCCGCGGCCAACGGAGCCTCCTTCCTCGCCGAGGCGGTCGCGAAGGACGGCTACCTGAAGTCCGTCCTGCCAGGCGCCGAGAACCAGCCCGACTACGGCAACACGGCGGACGCGGTCGTCGCACTGGCCGTGCAGGGCGGTACCGGGGCCGCGCGGAAGCCCCTGACCTGGCTGGAGCGGAACTCCTCGAAGTGGGCCCAGCAGAACGGCCCGGCGGCCTGGGCCCAGCTGATCCTCGCCGCCGAGGCGGCCGGCACCGACCCGCGCGACTTCGGCGGCACGGACCTGGTGCAGCGGCTCACCGCGACGGGACCGGCGCCCGAGACCGCATCGAGCGCCACCGCCGACTCGGGCACCTCCGCCGACTCCGACGACTCCGGCAGCTCCGTCTGGTGGGTGGTCGGCGCGGGTCTCGCCGCCGGCGCGGGCATCGGCTTCCTCCTCAGCGGCCGCAACAAGAGGAAGCGGCCGTGATCCGCCGGGCGGCCCTCCTCTGCGTCCTCGCCGGGCTGCTCCTCTCCGTCACGGCACCGGCGCACGCCACCGGCTACCGCTACTGGTCCTTCTGGGACCGCACGGGCACGACCTGGACGTACGCCACCCAGGGCCCGTCGACCGCGGTTCCCTCGGACGGTGACGTCCAGGGCTTCCGCTTCGCGGTCAGCGAGGACTCCTCGGACGCGACGAAACCCCGCGGGTCGGCGTCGTTCCACGCGATCTGCGCGCGCACGCCGGCTCAGGAGGGCCGCAAGCGCGTGGCCCTGGTCATCGACTTCGGTACGGCCGCGGACGCGCCCTCCGGTGAGCGGCCCCCGGCCCGGCGCACCGTGTGCGCGGCGGTGGCCCCCGACGCGACGACCGCCGAAGCCCTGGCCGCGAGCGCGAAGCCGCTCCGCTACAACAGCAACGCCCTGCTGTGCGCGATCTCGGGGTATCCCCGGACGGGTTGCGGCGAGGCGGTGGCGGGGGCGAAGAAGACGGCACCCGCCGAGAAGAAGCAGGACGACGGCCCGGCGCTGGGCCTGTGGGCGGGAGCGGCGGCCGTGGTGGCACTGGCCGCGGCGGCGACCTGGCAGGCGAGGCGCCGCCGCGATGCGTAGCACGGCCGTGCGCCCGACGGACTGGGCCGGCACCCGGCCTGCCCCGGCCGCCCGTCGCCCGGCGTCCCTGCACCCCGGTGCCTGGTGGCTGTGGGCGCTCTCCCTCGGTGTCGCGGCCACCCGGACCGGCAACCCGCTGCTTCTCGCCCTCCTGGTCGCCGTCTCCGCCTACGTGGTGGCCACCTGCCGCCGCCCCTCCCCCTGGTCCCGCTCCTACGGCGCCTTCCTCAAGCTCGCGCTCGCGGTCCTCCTCGTCCGCCTCCTGTTCACCGTCGTGCTCGGCTCCCCCGTCCCCGGCACCCATGTCCTGGTCACGCTCCCCGAACTCCCGCTCCCCGACTGGGCGCAGGGCATCCGGCTGGGTGGCAGGGTGACCGCGGAGTCCCTCGTCTTCGCCCTCTACGACGGCCTGAAGCTGGCCACGCTGCTCATCTGCGTGGGTGCGGCGAACGCCCTCGCCAACCCGCACCGCCTCCTCAAGTCCCTCCCCGGCGCCCTCTACGAACTCGGCGTCGCGGTGGTCGTGGCGCTCACCTTCGCCCCGCACCTCATCGCCGACGTCCAGCGCCTGCGCGCCGCCCGCCGGCTGCGCGGCCGCCCGGACACCGGCCTGCGCGGTCTCCTCCAGGTCGGACTCCCGGTCCTGGAGGGCGCGTTGGAGCGTTCGGTCGCCCTCGCCGCCGCGATGGACGCCCGCGGCTACGGCCGCACCGCACAGGTCGCGCCCCGGGTCCGCCGTACGACCACCGCACTCACCCTCGGCGGTCTGCTCGGGGTCTGCGCGGGAACGTACGGGCTGCTCACCGCCGAAGGCGGCACGTACGGCCTCCCCGTCCTGCTCGCCGGCCTGGCCGCCGCCCTCGCGGGCCTGCGTCTGGGCGGTCGCCGCACCCCGCGCACGCGCTACCGGCCGGACCGCTGGACTCCCCGTGCCTTCCTGGTCGCCGGTTCCGGCGCGGCCGCCGCGGCCGCGATGTCCGTCGCGAGCGTCACCGACCCGGCCGCCCTGCACCCCGGCGTGGTCCCGCTCGTCGCGCCCGCCCTTCCCCTGTGGCCCGCCGCGGCCGTCCTGGTGGGCCTGCTGCCGGCCTTCCTCGCCCCCGCCCCCAAGGAGCCGTCGCCGTGATCCGCTTCGAGGACGTCTCCGTGACGTACGACGGGGCCGCCGAACCCACCGTCCAAGGCGTCGACTTCGTGGTTCCGGAGGGCGAACTGGTCCTGCTCGTCGGCCCGTCGGGGGTCGGCAAGTCCACGGTCCTCGGCGCGGTCAGCGGACTGGTCCCGCACTTCACCGGCGGCACCCTGCGCGGCCGGGTCACGGTGGCCGGCCGGGACACCCGCACCCACAAGCCGCGTGAACTGGCCGACGTGGTCGGCACGGTGGGTCAGGACCCGCTGTCCCACTTCGTGACGGACACGGTCGAGGACGAACTCGCCTACGGCATGGAGTCGCTGGGCCTGCCGCCGGCGGTGATGCGGCGCCGGGTGGAGGAGACGCTGGACCTGCTGGGCCTGGCCCCGCTGCGCGACCGGCCCCTGGCCACCCTCTCCGGCGGTCAGCAGCAGCGCGTGGCGATCGGCTCGGTCCTCACCCCGCACCCCGAGGTCCTGGTCCTGGACGAACCGACCTCGGCCCTGGACCCCGCCGCGGCCGAGGAGGTCCTGGCCGTCCTCCAACGCCTGGTCCACGACCTCGGCACCACGGTCCTCATGGCCGAGCACCGCCTGGAGCGCGTCATCCAGTACGCCGACCAGGTCGCCCTCCTCCCGTCCCCGGGCACCCCGCCGCGCCTGGGCACCCCGGCCGAGATGATGGCCGTGTCCCCGGTGTACCCACCGGTGGTGGACCTGGGCCGCCTGGCGGGCTGGACCCCGCTGCCGCTGACGGTGCGGGACGCCCGGCGCAGGGCGGGGGACCTCAGGGAGCGACTGACCGGGCATGTACCGACAGCCAACGCACCCGCAGCCGCCGACGGCGGGCTCGCCCCACAGGGGCCACCCGCACCCGACAACGAAACGGGTGGTGCGGGTGGGAACCCCGGAACGCCCCGCCGAAGGCGGGCGTTCCGCGCGCGACCCACTCCCCCCGCACCGAACCTCGCCGACGTCACCGCCCTCTCCGTCCGCCGCGCCCACGTCCAGGCCCTGGCCCGCATCGACCTGACCGTCCGCCCCGGCGAGACCATCGCCCTCATGGGCCGCAACGGCGCCGGAAAGTCCACCCTCCTCAACACCCTCGTAGGACTCGTCGCTCCGAGCACCGGCACGGTCCGGGTGGGCGGCGCCCCGCCCGACCGCACCCGGCCCCGGGACCTCGTCCGCCGGGTCGGTCTCGTCCCGCAGGAACCCCGGGACCTGCTCTACGCCGACACGGTCGCCGCCGAATGCCGGGCCGCCGACAAGGACGCCGACGCGGCACCCGGCACCTGCCGCGCCCTCGTGACGGACCTGCTCCCCGGAGTGACCGACGACACCCACCCCCGGGACCTCTCCGAGGGCCAGCGCCTCGCCCTCGCGCTCGCCGTGGTCCTGACCGCCCGCCCACCCCTCCTGCTCCTGGACGAACCGACCCGCGGCCTGGACTACGCGGCCAAGTCCCGCCTGGTCACCCTGCTCAAGGACCTCGCCGGCACCGGCCACGCGATCATGCTGGCCACCCACGACGTGGAACTCGCCGCCGAGCTCGCCCACCGGGTGATCCTGCTGGCCGAGGGCGAGGTGATCGCGGACGGCCCGGCGGCTGACGTCATCACGTCCTCCCCCTCCTTCGCCCCGCAGGTCAGCAAGATCCTCGCCCCGCAGCGGTGGCTCACGGTGGCCCAGGTGCGAAAGGCCCTGGCATGACCCGAACCCCCGGCACGCCTCGCACCTCCAGAGCCGTCCGCCTCGGCCCCCGCTCCCTGCTCACCCTCGCCCTGGTCAGCGCCGTGGGCGTCGTCGCCTTCGGCTGGCCCTTCCTCGCCCCGCCCGACTCCCAGGTCGGCAGCCACACCCAGGACGCCCCCTGGCTCTTCGCCGGTCTGCTGGTCCTCCTCGTCGCGGTGGTCGCGGCGTCGATCGCGGAATCGGGCCTGGGCCCCAAGGCCGTGGCGATGCTCGGTGTGCTCGCCGCGACCGGCGCCGCCCTCAGACCCATCGGCGCGGGCACCGCCGGTATCGAGCCGATGTTCTTCCTGATGGTGCTGAGCGGCCGTGTCCTCGGCCCCGGCTTCGGCTTCGTGCTCGGCAACGTCACGATGTTCGCGTCCGCCCTGCTCACCGGCGGGGTCGGGCCGTGGATGCCGTTCCAGATGCTGGCCATGGGCTGGTTCACGATGGGCGCGGGTCTGCTGCCGGTACCCGCCCGCGCAGCGGGCCGTACGGAGGTCCGGGTGCTGGCCGCCTACGGTTTCCTCGCCGCCTTCGCCTACGGCACCGCCATGAACATGGCCGGCTGGCCCTTCATGGGCGCCCTCGCCTCGAACATCGCCTTCGACCCGCACACCGGGGTCCCCGCCAACCTGGCCCGGTTCGTGGCGTACTGCCTGGCCACGTCCCTCGGCTGGGACCTCGGCCGGGCGCTGGTCACCGTCGTCCTGACGCTCACCCTCGGCCCGGCCCTCCTCAGGGGGCTGCGCCGGGCCACCCGCCGGGCCGCCTTCGAGGCCCAGGTCACATTCGAGGCGCCCGGGCGGTGAAGCGCCCCACATGACCCAGCTCACCTACTACAGGGAACAGTAGGAACAATTCCGACATAACGCCCAGCGTGCACCCCCTCTGACCTGCACTTTGAGAGCCGGATCACACAGACGGCCATTCCCGGCTATTCGACCACAACTAGTAAAAGGGGTCATTGCGGACGCCTTCCGAGCCTGTTTCTGTGGACGACGTCGCACGGCGCCGACAAGCCCACGGGCCTCGGCGCCGACGCATGTCCCCCGGGACCGCGAGCGACACCACCGTCCCCGAAGAAAAGGTTCCTCGTGTCCGTCTCCCGCTTCGCCCGCCGCATCGCTTCCCCGAAGAAGGCCATCACCACCGCCGCGATGGCCGCCGCCACCGCCGGCCTGGTCCTGACCGCGGCGCCGGCCCAGGCGGCCACGACCAGCTCCTCCGCCCAGGCCAAGGCCATCGCGCACAAGATGATCCCGAACGCCGCGCAGTACAACGCGTTCAGCAAGATCGTCGAGCACGAGAGCGGCTGGGACGTCAACGCCACGAACTCCTCCTCCGGCGCCTACGGCCTGGTCCAGGCCCTGCCGGGCTCCAAGATGGCCTCGGCCGGCTCCGACTGGAAGACCAACGCCAAGACCCAGATCAAGTGGGGCCTGGACTACATGAACTCCCGCTACGGCAGCCCGACCGGCGCCTGGGCCTTCTGGCAGGCCAACGGCTGGTACTGAGTCGACGCGCCCAGCACCGCCGTACCCCTTCGGCACACCGCGCCGCTCACCGCCGTACGCCGTCGAAGAACCGCACCACCTGCGGGGCCGACACCACGACCGACCCGAAGTGGTCCACGGCCCCCTGATCGACCACCCGCACCCTCGCTCCCTGACCTGCGAGGGTGCGGGCGCATGTCCGGGTGTTGGCGAGCGGCACGTCGGTGTCGCCGCCGGCGGCGTACAGCCGCACCGGTACCTCCGGTTTCCAGTCGCAGGTGTGGTCGGCGGCGCGCATCGCGTCCAGCACGGCGCCGGACGGGTGCCGAAGACGGTCGTAGAAGAGAGGCGTGAGCAGCCGCTTCACCGAGGGCGCGAGTCCCCTGACGACCTCCTCCTGCTCGTGGCTGCCGTCGAGGAGGCGCTCGACCCGGCTCGCGTACGGCGCGCGGAACGCGTCGGAGGGGTCCTTGTAGAGGGGGTGCAGCCGGTTCTGCGCGACCAGCCAGTACGCGGTGTACAGGACCCCGCTGACGTCGTTGACCCGGCCGTCGAACAGCGCGGGCATCTCCTGGCCCTCCAGGTCGTACGGGCCGCTGACCGGGGCGAGCGCCTTGAGCCGGAAGTGCCGGTCGGCACCCCCGTCCAGCGCCTTCCCGAGCGCCATCGCGACCTGGCCGCCCTGCGAGAAGCCCGTCACGTACAGGTCCCCGGTGAGCGGACGGCCGAGCCGGTCCGCCGCCGTCCGGGCGGCGCGCAGCATGTCGAGGGAGGCGGTCACGGACGAGGCGGTGTCCATGTAGGGGTGCGGGCCCGGCCCCCCGCCGAGGCCGAGGTAGTCGGGGGCGGCGACCGCACGGCCCGCGCTCGCGTTCAGGTACGACGGGATGCGCCCGAAGTCCTCGCTCGCCGAGGGCGCGTAGTCGCGGTCGACCATCGTGCCGTGGGTGTCGGAGACCAGGTCGAGGCGGTGCGGGCCGCCCTCGGGGAGCGTCAGCAGGCCGGTCGCGGTGGTGGGGGCGCCGTGCGGGTCGACGGTCCGGTAGGTCAGCCGGTACGCCCGTACGCCGTACCGCACCACGCCGGCGTCGACGTCCCGCCCGGTCAGGAACGCCCTGACCTGCCCGGCGTTCCGGTCGGCGACCGGGGCGACGGAGACCAGCTCACCGCGGGCCGTCCGCTGCGTGGGCTCACCGGCGGCCGCCGCCACCGGTGCCGCGGCGAGCCCGGCGAGCAGCAGGGCAGCCGCTCCGGCGAGTCCGCGTCGCCAACTCGCCCGTTCTCCATGGGATTCACGTGTCTCATCACTCATGTCCGTCGACGCTACGGACGCCCGGATCCCCCCGACATCCGAGAGCCCCCCGCTTCCGTGGTGGACTTGGGTGCACCCTGCCCGTCCGGCCGTCCCGGAGACTCGATGAGCGAACAGAGCGGCACCGACACGAAGCCCGCCCACGACCCCGAGGCCCGCGGACTGCGCCTGGTGCCCGTGCTGCTGGGGCTGACGGTGGTCAGCGGGCTGATCGACGCGGTCAGCTATCTGGGCCTGGAACACGTCTTCACCGCGAACATGACCGGCAATGTGGTGGTGCTCGGGTTCGCGGCGGCCGGCGCACCCGGCTTCTCGGTGGAGCACACCCTGACCTCGCTGGGGTCCTTCGTGGTCGGCGCGATGGCGGGCGGCCGGGTCGCCGTACGGCTCGGCGCCGGCTCCCGCCGCACCTGGGCCCGCCTCACGCTCGCCGCCGAGGCGGTGCTGCTGGGCATCTCGGCGGTGGTCGCCTTCGTCGCGCCGGGCGCCACGGCCACCGCCTACACCCTGATCGCCGTGACGGCCTTCGCGATGGGCCTGCGCAACGCCACGGTCCGCAGGCTCGGCGTCCCTGACCTGACGACGACCGTGCTGACCATGACGTTGACCGGCCTCGCCGCGGACTCCCGGGCCGGAGGCGGCCCCGGCACCCGCTCCCCCCGCCGTACGGCGTCGGTGATCGCGATGGTGGCCGGGGCCGGGATCGGCGCGTGGCTGGTGCTCCACCACGGCCTCGCCCTTCCGCTGGCGATCGCCGCGGGGCTGGTGGCCCTGCTCGCGGTGACCGCCTCGGGGCGCGAGTGACCCCCTTTCCGGGGGTGCCTCGGGGCGCGAGTGACCCCCTTTCCGGGGTGCCTCGGGGCGCGAGTGACCCCTTTCCCGGGGGTGCCTCGGGGCGCGAGCAGCCCGCTTACTTGGCCAGGAAGGCCAGCAGCGCCGAGGTGACCTCCTCCGCGTGGGTCCACAGCAGGCCGTGCGGGGCGCCCTCGATCTCGACGTACTCGGCGGACGGCAGCAGCGCGTGGAAGGGCCGGCCGGTGGCGTCGATGGGCAGGATGCGGTCGCCGGTGCCGTGCAGGATCAGCGCAGGCACGTCGATCTTCGCCACATCCGCGCGGAAGTCGGTGATCCAGGTCGGCACGCAGGCCACCGAGGCGTGCGCCGAGGCACCCGCGGCCACGTTCCAGCTGCCGCGCACGGCCGCCTCGCTGATCCGGCTGCCGAGCGTCTCGTCCAGGTTGTAGAAGTCCTGGTAGAAGGCGTCGAAATAGGCGTAACGGTCCTTGGTCACGGCCTCCAGGATCCCGTCGAACACCGACTGGTCCACGCCCGTCGGGTTGTCGTCGGTCTTGAGCAGGAAGGGCTCCAGGGAGGCCAGGAAGGCCGCCTTCGCGACCCGGCCCGAACCGCAGGTGCCCAGGTAGCGGCCCACCTCGCCGGTGCCCATCGAGAAGCCGACGAGGACCGCGTCGGTCAGGTCGAGGGTGGTGAGCACTTTGTCGAGGTCGGCGGCGAAGGTGTCGTAGTCGTAGCCCGTGGTGGGCTGCGAGGAGCGGCCGAAGCCGCGGCGGTCGTAGGTGATGACCCGGTGGCCGGCCTCCAGCAGCGCGGGCAGCTGCTTCTCCCAGGAGTGGCCGTCGAGCGGGTAGCCGTGGATCAGCACGACCGGCTGTCCGGTGCCGTGGTCCTCGTAGTAGAGCTCGATCGGGGCGCTGTTCTCTTGACCGACGGTGATGTACGGCATGTGAGTCGTCCTTCGCGTAGGGAGATTCCAGCTCACCAGGATCGGCGTGTGCCCGCCAGGCAGAAGTACAGGCGGAACTAGAGAGCGCTTGTTCTAATTGTCGTGATGACCAGTCATGCACCTGAACCACCGCAGTCCGAACCGCCCCCCGGCAGCACCCCCTTCGGCGTGATGCTGCGCTCCCTGCGCCGGGCCGCCCGGCTCACCCTGGAGGAGTTGTCCGAGGCGTCCGGGGTGAGTGTGCGCGCCCTGGGTGACCTGGAGCGCGGCCGCAGCCGGGGCCCGCAGCGCCGTACCGTCGACGCGCTGGCCGCCGCCCTGCGGCTCGACGTCGAGCAGCGCGAGCGCCTCCAGCGGCTGGCCGACGCCGGCCGGGAGCGCGCGCCGGCACCGGCACCGCCGTATCTCCTGCGGACCGTCCCGGACTTCACCGGGCGCCGGCAGGAACTGGCGGACCTGGAGGCGCTCGCCACCGGCACGCGCACGCGTGCCGCGGTCCTCTTCGGGCCGGGCGGGCAGGGCAAGACGACCCTGGCCGCGGAGGCCGTACGGCGGCTGAGCGGCGCCTTCCCGGACGGCAGTGTCTGCGTCCAGCTGCACGGCATGAGCGAGGCGCCGCTGCCGCCCGCCGAGGCACTGGTCCTCCTGCTCACCGCGCTCGGCCAGCCGCCCGACCGTATCCCGGTGGACCCGGTCGCCCGCGAGGCCCTGTACCGGACCACGCTCGCCGGCCGGCGGGCCTTGATCGTCCTGGACGACGCGGCCGACGAGGCGCTCACCCGGCCGCTGCTGCCGGACGCCGAGGGCAGTTTCGTGCTGGTCACCAGCAGACGGCCGCTGGCCGGTCTCGAAGGCGTACGGCGGATCAGGCTCGGCGGGCTCAGCGGCGGGGAGTCGGCGCGGCTCCTCGGGCGGATCCTCGGCTCCCCGCGCACCGACGGCCAGTCCGAGGCGATCACCCGGCTGACCGAGCTGTGCGGCCACCTCCCGCTGGCCCTGCGGATCGTCGGCAACCGCCTCTCCAGCCGCCCGAGCTGGACCCCGGCCCGGCTGGTGGGCCAACTCGCCGACGAGGAGCGCCGGTTGAGCGGCCTGGTGGCGGGCGACCTCGCCGTCCGCAGCGCCCTCGCCCTCTCCTACGGCCAACTCACCGACCCGCACCGGCTGTTGCTGCGCCGACTCGCCCTGGTCCCGGGCCATGACACCGGCGTCGAGCTCGCCGCCGTCCTGACCGGCGAGGACCCGCCGACCACCGAGGGCTCCCTGGACCTGCTGGTCGACCGGGGGCTGCTGGAGGAGACCGCGCCCGGCCGGTACGCCCTGCACGACCTCGTACGGCTCTTCGCTCGGGAGCGCCTGAGGGACGAGGAGGAGACCGCGGAGGCGGTCCGACTCGGCATGGCGGACTGGCTGTTGCGGTCGGCCTCGGCGGCGGGGCGCTGGTTCGAGGCGCCGGGTGCGCCGGAGCCGTGGCCGGGCGAGGTCGCCGCCTTCGCCCCGGGGTCCGCGGAGGCGGCGGAGGAGTGGCTGACCGCCGAGCGCGCGAACTGGGCGGGCGCCCTGCCGGTGCTGTTCGCGGCGGGCCGGCACGCGGAGATCCTGCATGTCTCGCGCACCCTGTACTGGTTCTCCGACCGCCGCCACCAGTGGCCCGAGTGGCGGGCCCTGTTCTCGTACGGCGCCCGGTCCGCGGCCGCGCTCGGGGACCGCACGGCCGAGGCCCACCAGCTCAACTGTCTCGCCTGGGCCCACTCGGTCGGCGCCTACCAGTACGTGGAGGGCGAGGAACTGGCGCGCAGGGCTCTGGAGTTGGCGACCGAGACCGGTGCCGTCGGCGAGCAGGCGTGGGCGTGGGCGTACATCAGCGGGGCCTGTCTGAGTCTGAAGCGGCCCGCGGAGGCGGCGGAGGCGGCCGAGCGGGCCTCCCGGCTCTTCGAGGAGACCGGCGACACCGCGGGCCGGGCGGTCTCCCAGCGGGTCCTCGGCAAGGCGCTGCGTGAGTCCGGCCGCGCGGAGGAGGCGCTGACCCTGCACCGCGCCCTGATGGGCACCTCCACCGGGGACGTGCCCGGCCTGGACGCCTACGTCGAGGCCCTGCTGCGGCACGAGATAGCGAACGACCTGCTGGCCCTGGAACGCTGGCCCGAGGCGGTGGCGGCCTTCCGGATCGTCACCGCACCCCGCTCCCACGGCGACCTCGACCGCTTCCACGCCCAGGCCCTCACCGGCCTCGCCACGGCGCTGCGCCACTGCGGCGAAGTCACCGAGGCCCGCACCCACTTGGTGCGTGCCCGGGAACTGTTCACGGCAGCCGGCGACACGACGGCCGCGTCGAGCACGGCGACGGCCATCGAGGAGCTCGGGGGCGTCGGTTGATGGGCGGTCGACCGGGAGTCGGTTGAGGTGACCGGGGGGCGGCTGAGGTGCGGAGCGTCGGCTGAGGTGAGCGGGGCGTCGGATCCGCTACACCCTCACCCGGTGATCCGGCCGTCCGTCCTTCGCCAGCATCGAGTGGGACTCGGCCGCCGCCCGGTAGAGCCGCATCCCGCTGGCGCCGCGCACGTCGTCGAGGGTCCAGACCCGCCCGCCGTGCAGAAGCGTCCGCCGCGAGTACACCTCCAACACCTCCTCGGCCCCTTCCACGACCTCCTCGGCGACGGCGGACATGTACACCCCCTGCCCGGTACCGATCTCCGCCGACGAGTCGAAGACGACGATCCCCACCTCGGGCCGCACCGCGATGTTCCGCGAGTGGACCGCCTCGGGCGAGGACACCCAGAAGAAGTCCCGGCACCCGGCGTGCGCGAAGTAGACGGGTGTACTCCACGGCCGCCCCTCCGCGTCCGCCGTGGCCAGCACCAGATACCGGCTCGCCTCGACGATCCCGCGCGCGTTCTCCCTGCTCGGCCGCATCTCAGCGGCTCCTTCGGTACGTCAGCGCGAAGTCCGTCTCCCACTCCGCCGACGCGGCCTTCGACTGCTCCCACACCCCGTGGATGCTGTCGCCGTCCGCGCTCAGCCGCCCGGTGAAGCGCTGCCGGAAGGACAGCGGGGAGAAGTCCTCCTCCTCGCGCAGCAGCTGCCACACCTCGCCGTCGAAGGTCATCGCGTACAGCCGTACGACACCCCGCGAGTCGAAGTAGTGCTGCGTGTACGCCCCGGTCTCCGGCTCGACCGACACGATCGCCATGCTGTCCGGCGCGGGATCCGGCGCCAGCGTCCGCTGCACCAGGAACCGCCCACCGAGCTCCCACCCGAACACACTCCGCCCCGAGCCGACCTCCTGCCCGGGGAACTCGGCCTCGACCACCCACTCCCCGACCAGACCGTCCAACCGCCGAAGAGCCTCTTCCCGCTCCGCCGCGCCCATCGCGACCACCTCCTGAGAGCAAGGACGGCGGCAGCGGTCGGAACTCATCGGTGGAGCCACCGCCGCTTCGCAGGACACCAGAGCATGTCCATGGCAGAATCCGACACTTGGCGCTGATCATCTCTGGGGGGAGACACAAGCATGTTCCGACATGCCTGGACCATGGGAGTCGTGGCGGCTTCCTTGCTCGCCACCGCCTGTACGGCGAGCGCGGACCCGGCGTCCGCACCACGGTCGCCGTCCGTGGCCTCCGCAGCTGCCCCGCCGTCCCCGGCGCCTTCCCTGAAAAAGAAGACCCGGGACGACGTGATCAGCGACTTCCGCTACGCGACCGAGGCCTTCGACCTGGGGCTGACCGTGGTCAAAGACCCGTGGAAGCGTGAATGCGTGGCGGATTCCACCGCCTTCTCCCGGACCGAGCCCGGCAAGAAGGACCTGCTGCGCGTGGTCAGCCGGCTCAAGGAGCGCGGATGGCGCCTGCGGGGCGATGTGGATGCCGACGGCGCCACCTTCCTGGAGTCGGGCGGCTGGGACATCATCACGGGCGTCGGTCCCATTCCGGGCGACATCAAGGACCGGGTGCCCTCCTCGGCATCCGGCGCCCTCGCGTTGAGCGCCATGTCGAAGTGCACCAAGCCGCCGAGCCCGTCCCCGCGGTAGAGGCCGCGATGCGGGACTCCTACATCCGCTGAATGATCGTGCCGGTGGCCAGCCCACCCCCCGCACACATCGTGATCAACGCGAACTCCTTGTCCGCGCGCTCCAGTTCATGCAGCGCCGTCGTGATGAGCCGCGCCCCCGTCGCCCCCACCGGATGGCCGAGTGCGATCGCGCCGCCGTTGACGTTGACCTTCTCCAGGTCCTGTTCGAAGACCTGGGCCCAGCTCAACACCACCGACGCGAACGCCTCATTGATCTCGACGAGGTCGATGTCCTTGAGGGACATGCCCGCCTTGCCGAGGACCGCGCGGGTCGCGTCGATGGGGCCGTCGAGATGGAAGTGGGGGTCGGCACCGACCAGCGCCTGTGCCACGATCCGCGCCCGCGGCTTCAGCTTCAGCGCCCGCGCCATCCGCTTCGACGCCCACATGATCGCCGCCGCTCCGTCGCTGATCTGGGACGAGTTCCCCGCCGTGTGGATCGCCGTCGGCATGACCGGCTTCAGGCCCGCCAGCGCCTCCATGGACGTGTCCCGCAGCCCCTCGTCCCGGTCCACCAGCCGCCACATGCCCTGCCCGGCCCGCTGTTCGTCCTCGGTGGTCGGCACCTGGACCGCGAAGGTCTCCCGCTTGAAGCGCTCCTCGGACCAGGCGACGGCCGCCCGTTCCTGGGAGATCAGACCGAGCGAGTCGACGTTCTCGCGGGTCAGCCCCCGGTGCCGGGCGATGCGCTCGGCCGCCTCGAACTGGTTGGGCAGGTCCACGTTCCACTCGTCGGGGAACGGCTTTCCCGGCCCGTGCTTGGAGCCCGACCCCAGCGGCACCCGGGACATCGCCTCGACCCCGCAGCTGATCCCGACGTCGATGACCCCGGCCGCGACCATGTTGGCGACCATGTGGGAGGCCTGCTGCGAGGAGCCGCACTGGCAGTCGACCGTCGTCGCCGCCGTCTCGTAGGGCAGCCCGACCGTCAGCCAGGCCGTGCGCGCGGGGTTCATGGACTGCTCGCCGGCATGCGTGACCGTGCCGCCGACGATCTGTTCGACCGCGTCGGCGGGGATGCCGGTCCGGCCGAGGAGTTCACGGTAGGTCTCGCCCAGCAGATAGGCGGGATGCAGATTGGCGAGCGCGCCACCGCGCCTGCCGATGGGGGTGCGGACGGCTTCGACGATCACGGGTTCGGCGGCCATGGGTGCGGGTCCTCTCCTCCGAACGGATCCCTGGAACTCCGAAAACGCTGGAACTAGTACGTGTTCTAGTTGGCGCGCTGCTTGCAGTCTGCTGACGATTCATCCACCACCGCAAGGGTCTTGCAGGCAATTGGGGTCTCCGCACCCCTTGCCTCTTGTAGAACCCGTTACTACCTTCACGGCAGCTCTGTTCCTGATGGGCCGTCAGAAAGCTGTCGAACAGCTGGAGTGAGTTGCCGATGCAGTGTCCAGCGCTTCCCGACGGGTTCGACTTCACCGACCCCGACCTGCTGCAAAGCCGCGTACCGCTGCCGGAGTTCGCCGAACTGCGCCGGGCCGAACCGGTGCGCTGGATCCCCCAGTCGGGCAACATCGCCGGCTTCCAGGACGAGGGGTACTGGGCGGTCACCCGGCACGCGGACGTCAAGTACGTCTCCACCCACCCGGAGATCTTCTCGTCGTACCTCAACACGGCGATCATCCGCTTCAACGAGCACATCCAGCGGGACGCGATCGACGCGCAGCGCCTGATCCTGCTGAACATGGACCCGCCGGAACACACCCGGGTCCGCGGGATCGTCCAGCGGGTCTTCACCCCCCGGGCGATCCGCGCCCTGGAGGAACGCCTGCGCAACCGGGCCCACGCGATCGTCGACACCGCCCGCGCGCTGCCCGGCGCCTCCTTCGACTTCGTCACCCAGGTCGCCTGCGAACTGCCCCTCCAGGCCATCGCCGAGCTCATCGGCATCCCGCAGGACGACCGGGCGAAGATCTTCGACTGGTCCAACAAGATGATCTCGTACGACGATCCCGAGTACGCGATCACCGAGGAGGTCGGCCAGGAGTCGGCCATGGAGCTCATCGCCTACGCGATGAACATGGCGGCCGACCGCAAGCAGTGCCCGGCCGAGGACATCGTCACGAGACTGGTGTCGGCGGAGGACGAAGGCAGCCTGAACTCCGACGAGTTCGGCTTCTTCGTGCTGATGCTCGCGGTCGCCGGCAACGAGACGACCCGCAACGCCATCACCCACGGCATGCACGCCTTCCTCACCCACCCCGACCAGTGGGAGAAGTACAAGGCGGAACGCCCCTCGACGGCCGCCGAGGAGATCGTCCGCTGGGCGACCCCCGTCAACGCCTTCCAGCGCACGGCCACCCAGGACACCCAGCTCGGCGGACAGCAGATCAAGAAGGGCGACCGGGTGGGCATCTTCTACGCCGCCGCCAACCACGACCCCGAGGTCTTCACCGACCCGGACGTCTTCGACATCACCCGCGATCCCAACCCGCACCTCGGCTTCGGCGGCGGCGGCCCGCACTACTGCCTCGGCAAGTCCCTCGCGGTACTGGAGATCGACCTGATCTTCAACGCGATCGCCGACGCCATGCCCAACCTCCGGGCGGCCGGCGACCCACGCCGGCTGCGCTCGGCGTGGATCAACGGTGTCAAGGAGCTCCAGGTCACCCTGGGCTGACCCCGGTTCCGGCGCCACGGGCCGACGGCTTGCGCGAGCCGGCGGCCCGTGCCGCCACGGGTGCCCGGCCGGTCCGCCCCGCGAGATGCCGTACGACGAACTCCGCGTCCCGTCCCACGCCCTGGATCATCGACGAGGCCATCGCGTACTGGAACAGCCGCCCCACGAAGTACAGTCCGGGCCGCCCCTCGACGACTCCGCGCCGCTGCACGGGCTCCCCGTCCGCGTCGAACACGTCCAGGTCGATCCAGGAGACGTCCGGCCGGAACCCGGTGCACCACAGCACGTTCGCCACCTCGGGCCGGGTGCCGTCGGCCAGCTCCAGCCGCCCGTCCCGCACTCCGGCCGTCCGGGCCACCCGCTCCACCCCGGCCGCCTTCAGGTCACCCGACTTGACCCGGATCAGCGGCGCGCTGTGCGCGAGCACCCTGGGCCGCAGCTTCCGCCCCATCGGCGTGCGTACGGTCAGCACATGCCGGAACAGGAAGAACAGCACCGGGGTCAGCGCCCGGGACACCCGCCGCTCGATCCGCCAGGGGATCTGTCCCGGATGCGGCCCGGACAGCAGGACGCGCCGTGACGCCGACAGCTCCAGCGCGATGTCCGCCCCCGAGTTCCCGGCCCCGACGACCAGCACCGGCCCGTCGGCCAGCTGACTTGGACCGCGGTAGGCGACGGCGTGCAACTGCCGTACGTCCGGGTCGAGTTCGGCCGCGAAGTCCGGCACCTTGGGCAGCCGGTCGTACCCGGCCGCGACCACCACGTTGTCGGCCGTGTACGTCGACTCCCCGTCCGTCTCGACGACGTACCGCGTCCCGTCGTACGACAGCCTCCGCACCCGCACCCCGGTCCGCACCGGCAGCTCCGCCCAGGCCGCGTACGCCTGGAGGTAGTCGGCGAACTCGTCGCGGGTCGGGAACGACCAGTCGTCGCCGGGGTAGGGCAGTCCCGGCAGGCCGTCGAAGCGGGCGGGGCTGAACAGCCGCAGCGAGTCCCAGCGCTCCCGCCAGCAGTCGCCGATCCGCTCGCCCGCCTCCAGGATCACGAAGGGGCGGCCGCTGCGCGCGAGGTGGTACCCGGTCGCGAGCCCCGCCTGTCCGCCCCCGACGACCACGGTCTCGATGTGCTCGTGCCGCTGTTCGCTGCTCATGCCGGCTCCTCGGTCCTGCGGTCGGCCGCGGTTCGGCCGGCCCCCGTCCGTGTCCGGCGGTCGGCCTCGTAGATCTCCACGGCCTGCCGCAGCACCCGCTCCGCCTCGGCGTACTCACCGCTCACCCGCAGCAGCACCCCGAGGTCCGCGGCACAGTCGGCGAGCCTCAGCCGGGCCGTCCGTACCTGTTCGCGGAGGGTGCTCACGTCGTCGGACACGCTTCGATGCTCGCCGCGCGGGCCGGGCGCGCGCATCGACAGCAATGCCCATCCGGTACGGGCCCGGCATGGGTGGTTCTACGCAGAGCCGTCCGGCCCGAGCAGCCCGTGCTCGTAGGCGTACGCCGCCGCCGCGGTGCGGGAGCCCACGTCGAGCTTGACGAAGATGTTGCTGAGGTGCCGGGCCACCGTCTTCTCGCTGAGGACCAGCTCGGTGGCGATGGCGTGGTTGGTCCGGCCCCGCGCGAGCAGCCGTACGACCTCGAGTTCGCGGGGTGAGAGGACGGAACGGCCCCCTCCCGTGAGCCGTGCCGCCCGCCGCGCGTCCGGTCCGGCGCCGAGCCGCTCGAAGGTCTGCCGGGCCGTGTCGAACTCCAGCACCGCGCAGTCCTCGTCCCCCAGCGCCCGGCAGGCGAGGCCCACCAGCACCCCGACCCGCGCCGCCTCGTACGGCACCTCCAGCTCCCGCCACCACCGCCCGGCCTCCCGCAACGCGGGCAACGCCGCCTTCGCGTCGCCCTCGGCCAGACGCACGGCACCCCGCGCCTGCCCGGCCGTCGCCCGCAGCGCTGCCGCACCCTGGGCGTCGGCGATCAGCGCGAGTTCGTCGGCCGCCCGGGCGGCCTCGGCGAGATCACCCCCACCGTCCCCGTCGGCCTCGGTCGCCTCAGCCTCTCCGCCCGCCAGCAGCACCTCCACCGCGGCCGCCAGCAGCCGCGCCCGGCGCATCGGCTCCCCTGTCTCCGCAAGGGCCCGGCGGAGAGCCGCCAGCGCGGTCGGGCGCCGGCCCTGGGCGAGCCGGAGCAGCGAAAGGCCCGGCTGGGTGTCCCAGCCGTAGCGCAGGGTGTCGCGGTAAGCCTGCTCGGCCTCCGGGTACGCGCCACGCAGCCGGTGCAGTTCCGCGAGCTGGTAGTACGCGCAGCCCGCGACGGCCTCCCCGTACCCGGCGGTGAGCTGGTCGCAGGCGAGGCGGGCCTCGTGGACGGCGTCCGGCCAGTCGCCGCCGAGCTGGAGAAGGGCGGCCCGGTGCACCCGGCACAGTCCCCGGTAGGCGCCGGAGAAGTCGGGCTGGGCGGCGCACCACTCGGCGAGGGCCTCGCTCCACTCCTGGGCGCGGCTCAGTTCCTGGAGTTCCTGGCAGGTGCCGATGACGACGCAGTAGATCATCCCGGTCATCCGGGCCGACATGGTGCGCTCGGCGACCGCCACCATGGCCTCGTCCAGCTGGGCGAGTCCGGCCGCGGTGTCCCCGTTGCTGACCAGGGCGAGCCCGAGGGTCATCGCCGTGCCGGCCACGAGATCGGCGTCCGCCCCGGCCCCGACGGCCTTGTCCAGACGCCGGGCCACGTCGATCATCGGAGCGTGCTCACCGGCCCGGAAGTGCAGCTCGGCCTCCAGCATGAGCAGATAGGCGCACTCCTGGCAGCCGGGATCGCTCTCCGCGAGGCGCCGGGCCCGCCCCAGCCAGGCCCCCGACTGCGCGAACTCCCCACCCCAGGCCAGCCCCTTGCACAACCAGTAGGCACAGCGCAGAGCCGCTCCCACGGCCCCTTCCTCGGCGTATGCGCTGAAGGCCCGGCGCAGCAGCACGATCGCCTCGTCCCCGTGCCCCAGCATGTCCGCGGCCTCGGCCAGCAGTTCGACGTCCGCGGTGTCGAGCGGTCGTACGGCATCGGCGGCCCCGAGCAGCGCGTGCGCCTCACCCCAGGCCTGCCGCCGCCCGGCGTCCCGCCCCTCCAGCAGAGCCACGTCCACGTCCATGCCGCCTCCGCCACCATTGTGGTCCGACGGCGACAAGGACGCGCCCCTCCCGGAGCACCCCAGCGGGCCCACTCACCGCTTCACGAGCGACCGTTCCCCGGAGTCCTCCGCCGCCACGGCCACCACGCGGGCCCGCGGCCCCTGGAACAGGTACGACAACCCGAACCCGCCGGCGACGACCGCCGCTCCGCCCACCGCGTCCAGCACCCAGTGGTTCCCGGTGGCCACGATCGCCGACACGGTGAAGAGCGGGTGCAGCAGGCCCAGCGCCTTCATCCACCACTTCGGTGCGACGAGCGCGATCACCACCCCGCACCACAGCGACCACCCGAAGTGCAGCGAGGGCATCGCCGCGTACTGGTTGGTCAGCGCGGTGAGGGTGCCGTAGTCCGGCTTCGAGAAGTCCTGCACGCCGTGCACGGTGTCGATGATCCCCAGCGTCGGCATGAGCCGGGGCGGTGCCAGCGGGTAGAGCCAGAACCCGACCAGCGCCAGCAGCGTCGCGAACCCCAGTGACGCCCGGGCCCACCGGTAGTCCACCGGTCGCCGCCAGTACAGGACGGCGAGCACGCTCAGCGGCACCACGAAGTGGAACGACGTGTAGTAGTAGTCGAAGAAGTTCCGCAGCCAGTCGACCTTGACGACCGCGTGGTTGACCCAGTGCTCGATGTCGATGTGCAGCCATCGCTCCAGGTCGAGGACCTGCTGCCCGTGCTTCTCGGCGGTGAGCCGCCCCGCGGAGTTGCTGCCGCCGGTCGCCGCGAGTCTGACCTGCTGGTAGGCGGCGTAGGTGACACGAATCAGCAGCAGTTCCAGCAGCAGGTTCGGCCGGGTCAGCACCCGGCGCAGGAACGGCAGCAACGGCACGTGCCGGAACCGGGCGGGAACCGGTGGGGCGTACCGGGTGGGGATCGGGGTCGCGTAGTACGGCGAGGTCCGGGACAGGAACGGGATCACCGTGGCGGCGGCCAGCGCGGCCAGCAGCACCGCGTTGTCCCGCAGGGGGTACAGCGCCGAGATGTGCGGCAGCAGCATGCTCGCCGGGAGCGTCATCACCACGACGATGGCGACCGGCCACACATACCGGTCGGAGGCCCGCTTCCCGACCCGCCCGACGACCGCGAGCAGCACCCACAGCAGCTGGTGCTGCCAGGCCGTCGGCGAGACGGCGATCGCCGCGCAGCCGGTGATCGCGACCGCGAGCAGCAGCTGGCCGTCGCGCGCGTAGCGCACGGCCCGGCGGACCCCGAGGAAGGCCACCCCCGCGCCCAGCACCAGGAAGAGCGCGATCTCCAGCGAACCGGAGACCCCGAGGCGCAGCAGCATTCCGTGCAGGGACTGGTTGGCGAGAGCGTCGGCGGGTCCGCCGAGGCCGGTGCCCGCGAGGTGGTGCACCCAGTAGGTGTACGAGTCGTGCGGCATCGCGGCCCAGGCGAGCGCGGTGCTCGCGGCGAAGGTCGCGCCGGTGGTCAGGGCGGCCCGGCGGCGGCCGGTGAGGAGGAGCAGGGCGGCGAAGAGCAGGACCGTGGGCTGGAGGGCCGCGGCGAGGCCGATGAGCAGGCCGGCGACCCGCTGGTCACGGACGGTGAAGCAGGCGAGCAGGACCAGCAGGACCGGGATGATGCTGGTCTGGCCGAGGTAGAGCGTGTTGCGCACGGGCAGCGACAGCATGAGGAGGCTGATCGCGACCGGCGCGGCGAACAGCGCGGTGCGGCGGCTGACCGGCCGGGGCAGGGCGCGGGCGGCGACCAGGCCGAGAGCGACGACCAGCAGGAGGGTGCCGAAGGTCCAGCCCCAGCCGAGCGCCTGCTCGGCCGCCCGGGTCAGGGGCTTGAGGACGAGTCCCCCGAAGGGGGTACCGGTGAACTGCGTCGAGTCGTAGAGCGAACCCTTCACATGCAGGACGCCGTCCGGGCCGACCCAGGTCTCCAGGTCCGTCAGGCGCTCGCCCTTGGGGGTGCTGAGGACGACGGCCACCTGACGTACCGCGAGGACGGCCGCCACCAGCCACAGGGCGAGCCTGGCCGCGCGCAGCCGCGCCTGGACCTCGCTGGTCCCACTGTGCTCCGCATTCGCCACGCCTCGTCGGCCTCCCGTCCCGTTCGTGCCACGAGTCCATGAGGGAGGACGCAGGGAACCCCCGCTTCACCTGACGCCCGATCTCCTTTTGTCCGGATGACGATAGTCCGCGCACCATTCGGTTGCGCGCGCAGGGCGCGAGAAGGATCACATGAGATCCGGAAAGCGGGGTATCGGATCCGGAGCCGAGTACCTGCATACAGCACGTTTATGCACACTCAGTGACCGAAAAGGGGCGCCACGTGACCCGGTCAAGTCCCCTTATGGTCGCTTTTTGCCCTTGTCCCCGTCGAAAGGCAGGCGAGCGAAGTTTTGCCGAGTGCCCCGGCCATCACCCCCTCGGTCCACACCCCCCGCACCCCCGACACGCCCGAAGCCGTCACCGTCGACCCGGCGCTCGTGAAGCGCGCGGTGAAGGCCGCCGCTCTCGGCAACGCCATGGAGTGGTTCGACTTCGGCGTCTACAGCTACATCGCGGTCACCCTGGGCAAGGTCTTCTTCCCGTCCGGGAACCCGACCGCCCAGCTCCTGTCGACGTTCGGCGCCTTCGCCGCGGCCTTCCTGGTCCGCCCGCTCGGCGGACTGGTCTTCGGCCCGCTGGGCGACCGCGTCGGCCGCCAGAAGGTCCTCGCCGTCACCATGATCATGATGGCGGCCGGCACCTTCGCCATCGGCCTGATCCCGTCGTACGCCTCGATCGGCGTCGGCGCCCCGCTGCTCCTCCTGGCCGCCCGCCTGGTCCAGGGCTTCTCCACCGGCGGCGAGTACGCGGGCGCCTCCACCTTCATCGCCGAGTACGCCCCCGACAAACGGCGCGGCTTCCTCGGCAGCTGGCTGGAGTTCGGCACGCTCGCCGGGTACATCGCCGGCGCCGGCCTGGTCACCCTGATGACGGCCCTGCTGTCCACCGAGGACCTGGTGTCCTGGGGCTGGCGGATCCCGTTCCTGATCGCGGGCCCGATGGGCGCCATCGGCCTCTATCTGCGGCTGCGCCTGGAGGAGACCCCGGCGTTCGCGGCCGAGGTCGAGAAGGCCGAGTCGAGCCGCCCGAAGGTCCCGCTGCGCGAGATGATCACCAGCCAGTGGCGGGCGCTGCTGCTCTGCGTCGGCCTGGTCCTGGTCTTCAACGTCACCGACTACATGCTGCTGTCGTACATGCCGAGCTACCTGACCAGCGAGCTCAAGTACGACGAGACCCACGGTCTGCTGGTCGTCCTGGCCGTGATGGCGCTGATGATGGTCGTCCAGCCCTTCGCGGGCGCCCTGAGCGACCGTGTCGGCCGCCGCCCGGTGATCGCAGCGGGCTGCGCGGGCTTCCTGCTCCTGTCGGTCCCGGCCCTGCTGCTGATCCGCCAGGGCAGCCTGTTCGCGATCGCGCTCGGCATGGGCGCGCTGGGCCTGCTCCTGGTCTGCTTCACGGCGGCGATGCCGTCGGCCCTCCCCGCCCTGTTCCCGACCCGGGTCCGCTACGGCTCTCTCTCGATCGGCTTCAACGTCTCGGTGTCCCTCTTCGGCGGCACGACCCCGCTGGTGGTGACCGCTCTGATCGGCGCGACGGGGAACATGATGATGCCCGCCTACTACATGATGGCCGCGGCCGTGATCGGCGGCGTGGCGGTGTGGTTCATGACGGAGTCGGCGGGCCGGCCGCTGCCGGGCTCACCGCCTCAGCGGTAATTGCCCTGACAGGAGCCGGGAGCACGCCTATATTCATTAGCGCAACTAGTTAGCTGACCTAACTAGGCCGATGAAAGGCACAGGTGTATGAGCGAGTCGCAGTTCTGGGAAGACGTCGACGACTACTTCACCACCCACCTCGCCCCGGAGGACGAGACACTCCGGGCCGCCCTGAGCGACAGTGAGACCGCCGGTCTCCCGTCCATCGCGATCACGGCGCCGCAGGGCAAGCTCCTCCAGCTCCTGGCGCAGATCCAGGGCGCCCGCACGATCCTGGAGCTCGGCACGCTGGGCGGCTACAGCACCATCTGGCTGGCCCGCGCCCTGCCCGCCGACGGCCGCCTGGTCTCCCTGGAGTACGACCCGCGGCACGCCGAGGTCGCGAACCGCAACATCGCCCGCGCGGGCCTCGACAAGGTCGTCGAGATCCGCGTCGGCGCCGCGCTGGACTCCCTGCCCCGGCTGGCCGACGAGAACCCGCCCCCCTTCGACCTGGTCTTCATCGACGCCGACAAGGGCAACAACCCGCACTACGTGGAGTGGGCGCTCAAACTCACCGGCCCGGGCAGCCTGATCGTCGTCGACAACGTCGTACGGAACGGCCGGGTCGCCGACCCCGACAACCCGGCCCCCGACGTCCGGGGCACCCGCACGGCCCTCGAACTCATCGGCCGGCACCCGAGGTTGAGCGCCACGGCGATCCAGACCGTGGGCAGCAAGGGCTACGACGGCTTCGCGCTGGCGCGAGTGCTGCCGTAACCCCCCTGCCGTCGCAGCCGTCCCGCTCAGACCTCGTGGTAGAAGCCGACGTTGACGCTGCGCGGGGCGGTGCGGTCGCGGATGACGATCTCGCCGTTGCCGCCCCGGGGCAGGGTCACGGAGCCGCCGTAGACCAGCGGCTGGGCGTACGCCCCGGAGACCAGCTGTACCTCGGACGAGGGATCGGGCTGCGAGCCCTGGAGCCAGGTCACCTGCCAGACGCCCTCGGGGCCGCACAGGAACTCCAGGTGCACCCGGGAGACGAACAGCCAGTCGTCCGGCGTCACGAGCCGGCACACGGACTTGTCCCGGCCCACGCGCAGCACGGTGCCCGGGTCACTGGGCGCCTCGGTCATCTGCATCCCGGCCGTGGCACCCTCCTCCGCCGCGGTGACGACGGCCATGGTGAGTTCGAGCACGTGCGCTCCTCCTGGAAGGTTCCTTGCGCGGCGCCCCCGTTGGACCACCGCCGCCGCATGATAAATCGCCCGGCACGGCGGTGTCCGGTGCAAGGCAACGCAGACCGGCCCGCTGCCCGGGTCCGGGCAACAGGCCGGTCGTGTGTACGAACGGGACGTCAGCTGTGCAGCAGCCGCTCCGTCAGCTCGCGGTAGTCCCGCAGCGCCAGCCGGAGTTGCTCGGTGTCACCGGCGCCGACGGCCTTGCCCTGACCGCCCTCGCCGGTCTGCCAGGAGTTGCGCAGCGTACGCCGACGCTGCTTCACCGCGTCGGCGAACCGCGCGGCGACCTCCTCCAGCACGTGGTCGGCCTCCTCGACGGCGGACCGGGGCTCGTCGACGAACCCGGCGACGGCGTGCTGGAGCCGCGTACTGAGCTTGTCGCACTCCTCGTGCGGCAGCAGCCGGGAGTCATGCCCGGAGGCACCGCGGACGGCGGAGGTCTTGTCACCACCGGCAGCGGAGTCACGGCCGAGGCCCGACTCGCCGGAGTCACGGCCGAGGCCGCGCTCGCCGGAGTCGCGCCCGAGGCCGCGCTCGCCGGAGTCGCGCCCGAAACCGCTCTCGCCGCCGCGCACACCGTCCCGGTCGCCGGCCGGGGGCACCGCGCCCGGCACGGACTCACGACGCCCGGCGCTCTCGACGCCGTCCGCACGCTCTTCCGTACGGCGGCCCACACCCTCCTCCGTACGACCCGCACGCTCGGTACGGCCGTCCCCGTCCCGCTCACCGCGGGACGTGTCCAGATCCGGCGCCTCGGTCTCGGTGGGAGTCACCAGGGGGCTGTGCGCACCCGTGGGCTCACCCGCCGTGCCCTTGCCGCCGATCCTGCCCTCGCCCCGGGTGCCGTCGGCACCCGGCCTGCTCGTGGCATCCGTCATGTCACTCAACTCCCCTTCGCGTGACGCCTGTTGAATGCCCACGGAAGGTGGCCGCGGCTGTTCTCACGGCCGTCGCGGGGCTGGCCCGCGCGCACCTGGGACTCGTCCGTGGGGGTGCGGGACTCCTCGCGGCGCTGCGGCGGCCCGACGAGGTCCTCGAAGAGCGCCCGCGCCTCGACCATGGCCTCGCGCAGCTCCTCGGTGTTCACCCGCCCGTCGCCGTCCCGGTCGGCGTTCACCCGGGCGCCGGCCAGGGTGTGCACCCGCCGGTAGCCGTGCACGTGGTGCGCGTGGTGCACGGACAGTGCGGCGAGCTGCTCCTCGTACTGTCCGCCGTCCGGGAAACCGCGGTCCTTGGCGAGCTCGGCGAGCAGCCGGTCGGCCTCGGCGACGGCCTCCCGAGGGGAGTCGACGAAGCGTTCCTGGGCGGCGGTCCAGCGCTCCTCGTACTGCTGGCGCCGCGCCGGTTCGAGGGGCTGCTCGCGCAGGGATCCGTGCCGCTCCACGCGTTCGGTGAGTTCGCGCTCGGCGGCCTTCTCGTCCCCGTCGTGCCGGGCCACGGCGCGGTCGTACTCGGGCCCGAAGCGGCGCTTCAGGCCCCGGCCGTGCTGCGGGCCCCGGCCTCGCAGGGTCAGGACGGCCGCCACGACTAGGACGGCCGCCACGATCACGATCAGAGCGATGATCAGGCCTGTTGACATATCAGCCGGGTTGCCGTGAACTCCCCCTTCAAACCGTCTCCGCATGTGTGAACGCGGCCGCCCAGGGGGGTGCCGGGTGCGGTTGTCGGGCGGGTGCGGGTGCGTTGTGGCTGGCCGCGCCCCCGCTGCGCTGGGCTTGGGCCGGGCGCCTATGGGGGTGCCGAGTCCTGTTGTCGGGCGGCTGCGGGTGCGTCGTGGCTGGTCGCGCAGTTCCCCGCGCCCCTGGGGGGTTGCAGTTGACCTGCGCCACGACGGGACCGTCAGCCGCCTGCGCCCGCCCCCATGCACCGTTCGCCGCGTACGGCGCGCAGGGGACGGGGTGGGGGGTGTCCGCCCGCAGCGGCCGGCGTCCGGAACCGAGCCCCGTGTGAGTGACCGAGCCGCCGGACCGAGGACGGACACCCCCACCCCGGCACCGACCCACCCACCGGACCGGATGCGCTACGCACGCCCCCACCGGACAGCAAGGGGCCGCCGCAGGCCCCTCAGGGGCGCGGGGAACTGCGCAAAACGCCCGCCCCCACCGAACCCGCACCCGACCGCCTCACAACCGAACCCCCGCCCCACCCCCATGCGGCTCCTCCCGATCCGACCCGCACAGCTCGTCGTTCAGGGACTTCACCAACTGGACCAGATCCGTGGGCCGATCCGGCCCCCACCAGTCCCCCAGCAGCTCCGCCAACGACTCCTCCCGCGCGGAAGCCAACCGCACGGCAACCTCCCGCCCCGCCTCCGTGAGCCGGAGATCGGGCCCTTCCCGCTCCGCCAGCCCCCGCTCCTCCACCTGCCGAGCCGCCTCGATGATCACGCTCAGCGGCACGGACGTCCGCTCCGTGAGCAGCGCCGGCTCCACCCACCCGTACCGCCGCATCCGCAGCACCAGCCAGCTCGACGCCGGCAACAGGTCGTACCCGGCCCGCTCCGTGATCTTCCGGTAGACCTCCCGCCGCCCCTCCCGGGTCCCCAGCAGCGACAGCGCCCGGCACACCTCGTCGTACGACGACCGCTCCACCGGATTGCTGGCCAGCGTCTCGGTGACGTCGGGCGCCGTGACCGACCCCCGCAGCCTGTCCTCCTTGAGGAACCACGCGAGCAGGAACCCGAGGAACGCGACGGGCGCGGCGTACAGAAAGACGTCGGTGATGGACGAGGCGTACGCGTGCAGCGCCGCGGGACGCAACGCGGCCGGCAGCTCCCCGAGCCCCCGGGAGTCGGACTCCAGCCCGGACACCGAGACTCCGGGCGGCAGTTGAGCCCCCCGCAGCGCCTCGGCCAGCTTGTCCCCGAGCCGGTTCGCGAACACCGTGCCGAAGATCGCGACGCCGAAGGACGCCCCGATCGACCGGAAGAACGTCGCCCCGGACGTGGCGACGCCGAGATCCTCGTACGAGACGGCGTTCTGCACGATCAGCACCAGCACCTGCATGACGAGCCCGAGCCCCAGCCCGAACACACAGAAGTACACGCTCATCACCCAGGTGGAACTGCCCTCGTCGAGCCGGTGCAGAAGCAGCAGCCCCAGCGTCGTGACGGCCGTCCCCGCGACCGGGAACACCTTCCACCGCCCGGTACGGCTGACGATCTGCCCGGAGACCGTCGAGGACAGCAGCAGCCCGAACACCATCGGCAGCATGTGCACGCCGGACATCGTCGGCGAGACTCCCTGCACCACCTGGAGGAACGTGGGCAGATAGGTCATCGCCCCGAACATCGCGAACCCGACGATGAAGCTGATGACGGCGGACAGCGTGAAGGTCCGGATCCGGAACAGCTTCAGCGGCAACACCGGCTCGGCGGCCCGCCGTTCGACCGCCACGAACGCGACCGCGAGCGCCACTCCCAGCACCGCGAGCCCGACGATCTGCGGCGAGCCCCAGCCCCACGTCGTGCCGCCCAGCGAAGCGACCAGCACCAGACAGGTGGCGACGGCGGCGATGAGGAACGTCCCCAGGTAGTCGATGACATGCTTCGCCGACCTGCGCGGAATCCGCAGCACGACCGCGATGACGGCCAACGCGACCACGCCCACCGGCAGGTTGACGTAGAACACCCACCGCCAGCTCAGATGCTCGGTGAACAGCCCGCCCAGCAACGGCCCGAGGACACTCGTCGCCCCGAAGACCGCACCGAACAGCCCCTGGTAGCGCCCGCGTTCCCGCGGCGGGACGAGATCGCCGACGATCGCCATCGACAGCACCATCAACCCGCCGCCGCCCAGCCCCTGCAGGGCGCGGAACGCGATGAGCTGGGGCATGTCCTGGGCCATGCCGCACAGCGCCGACCCGATCAGGAAGATCACGATCGCGGTCTGGAACAGCCGCTTGCGGCCGTACTGGTCACCGAGTTTGCCCCACAGCGGGGTCGCTGCGGTGGACGCCAGCAGATACGCCGTCACCACCCAGGACAGATGCTCCATCCCGCCGAGATCGCTGACGATGGTGGGCAGCGCGGTGGAGACGATCGTCTGGTCGAGCGCGGCGAGCAGCATGCCGAGCAGCAGGGCCCCGATCGAGACGAGGACGTTGCCGGACACATGTTCTTCTCCGGTGTCTCGCACTTTCCCCGTCATACCCTGCGCATCCGCCGTCATGAAGACCTCCCGGGGCTCTCGTTACAGCTCCATCGTGGTCGGTGTGACCGTTTATGGCCTGTCGAGTCCTTTTGGAAGCCGTTGTTCCGGGGGCTTCCGTTCACCGACTGTGAAGGGGTTCTGCATAATCTCTGGGGTTTGTGAGGGGAGGGACGAACACATGGCGGAGTCGAACAGTCATCTGTGCCCGGAGTGCGGGGCACCCAGAGGGGCCGACAACACCCCGTCCTGCGGCTGCACCCGGCGCGCGGCGGACGCGTTGCGCGAGACGCGCACCGCGGAGGCCGCGGCGGCGGAGGACTTCGACCCGCTCCGCATACGCCCGTACGTGGATCTGGACGACGAGACCACCCCCGTACCCCAGGTGCCCGCCACCGAGGAGACGATGCCGCTACGGCCCGTTCCGCCCGTACCCGCACCCCACGGAACAAGGGCACTCCCCGCCGACCTGAGCCTCTTCCAGGCGACAGACCCCCCGGCCGCCCCCGACGCACCCACCCCCGACACACCCGCCGCCGACCACCCCCGCCGCTCCCGCCGCCCCACGGTCCTCCTCGCCGCGGCCGGAGCGGTCGTGGCCGTGGTGGCCGCGGCCGGCTTCGCCAGCGGGCTGTTCGCGTACGAGTCGCCGTCCCGGGACGCGGCGGCCCCGCAGGACGTGCGACCGGCCGTCCCCGACGCGACGACGACCCCCGCGTCCGCGTCGCCGTCCCGGACCACGGAGTCCGTACGACCGCCCGCCGCACCCCCGTCGCCGACGGCGAGCACGAGCGCCTCGGCCTCGCCGTCCCCGTCGGTGTCCAGCGCCTCGCCGAGCCCGTCCCGTTCGACGGCGCCCGCGGCCACCCCGACGGCCTCCGCGGCGACGGACTCGGCGGCCGAGTCGGACGCGGCCCGGGAGGCGGCTCCGCCGGTGCTGCGGCGGGGTTCGGAGGGACCCGAGGTCGTCGAGCTCGAACTGCGTCTCACCCAGCTGGGGCTGTACACGAGGAAGGCGAGCGGCCACTACAACGAGGGCGTCGAGGACGCGGTGAGCCGGTACCAGTGGGCCCGGGGCGTCCAGCCCACGGAGTACGGGGTGTACGACCTGGTGACCCGCCAGCGCCTCGAGTCGGAGACGACGGAACCCTAGGTCGTCGTACCGGGGTGACAGCCGGTGAGGACGGTCCGCCACCCGGAACGAGAGCCCCGCCCGACCGGCGTGCGGCCGTACACCGTGCAGCCGTACCACCCGACCGACGCGCCGCCGGCCGTACGCCACCGCCCTGGCCGGCGTAGAGCTGACAACGCCGCGCTCCCGGCGAACAGCCAGACGCTGCCCTGGCCGACGTGCAGCTGCAACGCCGTACTCCCCGCGTACAGCCAAGCGCCGCCCTAACCGACCCGCAGCCGTACGCCCCCGTCCGCCAGACCCTCCACCCTCACCCGTGTCAGGTCCGCCACCGTCACGTCCGGGCCGTACAGGCCCGCCCGCGCCCCGATCCCGACCACCCGCATCCCCGCGGCGCGGCCCGCCGCGATGCCCGCGCCGGAGTCCTCGAAGACCACGCAGTCCGCGGGCGCGACGCCCAGCTCGGCCGCCCCCTTCAGGAACCCCTCGGGGTCCGGCTTGCTCGCCCCGACGGACTCGGCGGTGATCCGGACCTCCGGGAGCTCGAGCCCCGCCGCCGCCATCCGTGCCGTGGCCAGCGGGACGTCGGCCGAGGTGACCAGCGCGTGCGGCAGCCCGCGCAGGGACGCCAGGAACTCGGGCGCCCCCGGTACCGCCACCACGCCGTCCATGTCGGCGGTCTCCTCCGCGAGCATGCGCGCGTTGTCCGCGAGGTTCTGCTCCACGGACCGCTCGGGCAGCAGGAGCGCCATCGAGGCGTGGCCCTGACGGCCGTGGACGACCTTCATGACCTCGTCGCCGTCGAGTCCGTGCCGTTCGGCCCAGCGGCGCCAGACGCGTTCCACGACGGCGTCGGAGTTGACGAGGGTGCCGTCCATGTCGAGCAGGAGGGCGCGGGCGGTGAGCACGGTGGACACGGCGGCCGTCATCGGCAACTCCAAGCACAGTCGGCAGAGACAAGGCGGCCCCGCCCGCCGGTCAGGGAAAACGGGCGGGAGCCACTTTGTTCCTCCACGGTACAAAACCGGGACGGGTTCTCGCCACCGCCTTCGGGAACCACCCTGAACTGTTCACTCACCGTTCAGCTCAGCCGGCCACGGCCTCCCACAGGCTCCACAGCCCGAGCGCCAGCATCAGCAGCGCCGCGACCTTGGTGATCAGCTTCAGCGGCACCCGCTTCATCAGGGCCTTTCCGCCCACGATCCCGAGTCCGGCCACCGCCCACAGCGCGAGCACCGCGCCGAGGCCCACGGAGAGCGGGTCGTCGTAACGGGCCGCGAGGTTGGCGGTCATGATCTGGGTGAGGTCACCGAACTCGGCGACCAGGATGAGCATGAACCCGGCCCCGGCGACCTTCCAGAAGGACTGGTCCTCGGGCTTGCGGATCTCCTCCTCGCCGTCGTCCTTCTTCAGCAGCAGGACGGCCGCGCCGCCCAGGAAGAGCACGCCCGTGAGCGCCTGCACGATCTGCTGCGGCAGCAGGGTCAGCACGCTGCCGGCCGCGACGGCGAGCGCGACGTGCAGTGCGAAGGCGGCGGCGACGCCCGCAAAGACGTAGGAGGCGCGGTAGCGGGTGCCCAGGACGAGGCCGGCGAGCGCGGTCTTGTCGGGCAGTTCGGCGAGGAAGACGACGCCGAACACGACGGCCGTCACGGTCAAGCTGATCAAGGGTCCTCAATCGGTCGGGGCCGCCCCACCGAGAGTGTTCCTGCGAAACGACGCCTCGGCACGGCAGCACACAGTCAGTGCACTACTGGCCGAAGGTCTCGCTGGCCGGTCCCTGAAGACCTGCCTCCGGGCGCCGGCTCAGACGAGCTGAGCAGTATGTCGACGGTCCGGCGAAGAGCTACTCCCCTTCAACTCCGGTCAAGTCTACGTGATCGTTTCGCCGTAAACCTTGTCGTGTCATGTACGCGTCACTAACTTCTCACCGAACGCACATCTCCCCGCAACACGGAGCCGCGAGCATTCGATCGCTCGCGCTCCAACGCCCCCGCCCCCCAAGGGAGTTCGCATGCCGAAGTTCTACGCGCGTCGACGGCTCAGCATACTCGGAGCGCTCACCGCGCTCATAGCCTCCGTCGCGGTCCTCAACGGCCCGACCGCCTCCGCCGCCCTCCCCACCCCCGTCAGCGCGGCCACCGCCCGCACCTACCTCGCCTCGCTCACGGTGGCCACCGAGAACCGCACCGGTTACGCCCGGGACCTGTTCCCGACCTGGATCACCATCAGCGGCACCTGCAACACGCGCGAGTACATCCTCAAGCGGGACGGCTCGAACGTCGTCACCGACTCCGCCTGCGCCGCCACCAGCGGCAGCTGGTACTCCCCCTACGACGGCGCCACCTGGACCGCCGCCTCCGACGTGGACATCGACCACCTCGTCCCGCTCGCCGAGGCCTGGGACTCCGGCGCCAGCGCCTGGACCACCGCCCGCCGCCAGTCCTTCGCCAACGACGTCACCCGCCCGCAGCTCCTCGCGGTCACCGACAACGTGAACCAGTCCAAGGGCGACCAGGACCCGGCCACCTGGATGCCGTCCCTGACCTCGTACCGCTGCACCTACGTCCGCGCCTGGGTCCAGGTGAAGTACTACTACGACCTCTCCGTCGACTCGGCCGAGAAGACCGCGCTGACGAACTACCTCGCGAACTGCTGACGATTCCGCGCCGGAACCTCCCCGCAGGCCTCCGTCGTTCCGTACCGTACGGGGCGACGGAGGAGGATCACGTGACCGATCTGCGGCTTGGCCCCCTGCTCAGGTACGTCGACGGCTCGTCCGCGACCGTGTGGGTCGAGACGAGCCGTCCGTGCGCCGCCGAGGTGCGGTGCTCGGACGGCACCACCGGCGCGTCCGACACCTTCCAGATCGCGGGCCACCACTACGCCCTCGTCCCGGTCAACGGCTTCACCCCCGGCACGACCCGGTCGTACGAGGTGTTCCTGGACGGCACACGCGTGTGGCCGCTGCCCGACTCGCCGTTCCCCCCGTCGGTCATCCACACGCCCGCCGCGGACGCCGCGGTCCGTGTCGCCTTCGGCTCCTGCCGCTGGGCCGCGCCCCCGGACGGCGAGAAGGACCCCGTCGGCCCCGACGCACTGGACACCCTCGCGACCCGGATCGCCGCCGACCCGGACGGCGAGCGCCCGGACGTCCTCCTGCTGCTGGGCGACCAGGTCTACGCCGACGAGACCTCCCCGGCCACCCAGCGGTGGCTGGCCGCCCGCCGCGACCTGAGCGACCCGCCGGGCGACCAGGTGGCGGACTACGAGGAGTACACCCACCTCTACTACGAGTCCTGGCTCGACCCCGAGGTGCGCTGGCTGCTGTCCACCGTGCCCAGCTGCATGATCTTCGACGACCACGACGTCATCGACGACTGGAACACCTCCGCGTCCTGGCTGGAGGACATGCGCGCCGTCTCCTGGTGGCGCGAGCGCCTGCTGAGCGGCCTCATGTCGTACTGGGTCTACCAGCACCTCGGCAACCTCCCCCCGACCGAACTGGCCGCCGACCCGCTCTACGCCGCCGTACGGCGATCCCCGGACGGCACCGACGAGTTGCGTGCCTTCGCCTGCAAGGCCGACGCCGACGCGGCCTCGGTGCGCTGGAGTTACCGGCGCGACTTCGGCCGGGTGCGGCTGCTCATGGTCGACTCCCGGGCGGCCCGCGTCCTCGAGGAGGAGAACCGCTCGATGCTCGACCCCGGCGAGGCCGTGTGGCTGCGCGAACAGGTGCTGGAGGAGCGTTCGTCCTACGACCATCTCCTGATCGGCACCTCGCTGCCCTGGCTGCTGCCGCACCTGGTGCACGACGCCGAGGCCTGGGACGCGGCCCTGTGCCGGGGGGAGCGCGGGGCGCGCTGGGCCCGCTTCGGGGAGGACCTGCGGCGCAAGGCGGACCTGGAGCACTGGGCGGCGTTCCCGCGGTCCTTCGCGGCCCTGGCGGACCTGATCGCCGAGGTCGGGTCGGGGCCCGAGGCGCCGGCGACGGTGCTGGTGCTGTCGGGGGACGTGCACCACGCGTACGTGGCCGAGCCGAAGTGGCACACCGGCGGTCCCGACGCGCGGGTCCTCCAGCTCACCTGCTCCCCCGTCCACAACTCCGTTCCCGGCTACATCCGGTTCGGCTTCCGCTTCGGCTGGAGCGCGACCGCGCGGGCGCTGGGGCGGCGGCTCGCGCGGCACGGCCGGTGTGAGCAACCGCCGGTGTCCTGGCGGCACACGGGCGGCCCGTGGTTCGGCAACCAGCTCATGACGCTGACTCTGGACGGCCGTTCGGCCGAGCTGCGGCTGGAGCAGGCACGGGAGTCGGAGGGGCGGACCCACCTGCGCACGGTGTCGGAGTCCGAACTCACCGGGAAGAGCGGGCAGAAGAAGTCCCGGCTTCCGAAGGTGTGACAGTGCTCACTGCTTGATGGATCGTCAAGAGTGTTCCCCTGCAAGGGAGTTCACCTCGCGGCGGGAAACCCACCCAGAGGCGGATTCGGACACACTTTCGGAAGCGGGCAGGGCCGCAAAAGCCCTCTCACGTGCGGCTCCGAGCGAAACGGGTGGGGCGACTGAGACGAATCCGTGGCCAAATGTTGAACTTGCAAGCATTGACTTGGGGCACCTACCGTGGATGGCTCACTCGGTCCCATCCCCCTGGGGCGACCCCCCTCGTGGGACCGACCCGACCGAAGGAGTCCCCCACATGACCGGACGCCTCAACAGCGCCCAGCCATACGCCCTCGGCCTGTACCGCATCGTCGTCGGCCTGCTCTTCCTCTGTCATGGCGCCGCCTCGCTCTTCGGCGTCCTCGGCGGTGCCGCGGGCACCGGCGGCACCCTTGAGGCCGGTACCTGGCCCGGCTGGTACGCGGCCGTGATCCAGCTCGTCGGCGGAGCCCTCGTGCTGCTCGGCCTGGGCACGCGCGTCGCCGCCCTCGTAGCGGCGGGTTCCATGGCGTACGCGTACTTCAAGGTCCACCAGCCGACGGCCCTGTGGCCCATGGAGAACGGCGGCGAGGCCGCGGCGATGTTCTGCTGGGCCTTCCTGCTGCTGGTCTTCACCGGGTCCGGCGCGTTCGGCCTGGACCGGCTGTTCGCGAAGCGCTCGGCGACCGAACGGAAGCCGGCCGCCGAGCCGGTGGCGGTCTGAGCCGACCTCGTACGGTGCCCTCCCCACGTCCGTGGGGAGGGCACCGGCACGTCCGGAAGGCGTCCTGCCGTGCCCGGACCCGGCAGCCGGGTGAACATGCCGCGTCCATCTCATGAGCCCCCCGTGAATCTCCTGTCACACCCCGCGCGTACGCTGTATGGCTGTCCACGGGGGAATCACGGGGAGTCGCGGGTGTTGGAGAGTCTGGGGTCGCTGACCGGCAGTCCATGGATCTACGCCATGGTCGCGCTGTCGGTGCTCCTCGATGTGTTCCTGCCGTTGCTGCCGAGCGGGGTGCTGGTCATCACGGCCGCTACGGCCGCGGCGGCGGGCAGTGCGGCGACCGGGCGGGTCCCCGACGTCCTTGCTCTGATCCTCTGCGCGACGACCGCCTCCGTCCTCGGCGACCTCGCGGCGTACCGCCTCGCCTTCCGGGGCGGCGCACGCCTCGACCGCGCCATCGCCCGCTCGCGTCGGCTCACCACGGCGCAGGAACGTCTCGGCGACGCACTGGCCGCGGGGGGCGGGGCGTTGGTGGTGCTGGCCCGCTTCGCACCGGCCGGCCGCTCGGTGGTCTCCCTCCTCGCCGGTACGGCCCACCGCCGGGCCCGCGACTTCCTCCCCTGGTCCGCCCTCGCCGGCCTCTCCTGGGCCGCGTACAGCGTCGCCCTCGGCTACTTCGGCGCGCACTGGCTGGGTGCGACATGGCTGGCGACGGGGGTGTCGGTGGCGGCGCTCTTCGGCGCGGGGGCGGGAGCGGCCTACGTCATGCGCCGCCGCCCGGAAACGGCACGCTAGAGACACCGGGAGCGGTCCGCCACCTCCCACGCGTCCCACCCGGCATGACTCAACACCCACCTGCGCAGAACGCCCTACGGCATCAGCACCCGACGCGCTCGCGCAAGGGCCGGCCAACCTGAGGGCGAGGTCTTCCCGGCGTGCTCCCCCGGGACACGCTGCCCCTTGCTCCCTCTATACGCAGCACACTCCGCCGAGGTCACCCCGGACCCGCTCACGCGAGGGCCGGCCAGGCCCAGGGTTACGACCCTCCAGCGCGCTGACCGGGACAAGCTCACCCCAGAGCCCCGCTCCCCCTGGACCCGGCACACTCCCCGCCCAGCACGCCCCCGCCCGGATCAGCCCGCACGCTCACGCCGGCGCGCTGGCCCAGGGCCAAGTCTCCCCGCCCAGGCCACCCCGGCGCGCTCCCCCGGGGACCCCGCTCACCCCGCCGCTCGTCGTGGGGCGCCGCGGACCTCCAGGTTGGCCAGGAGTTCCGCGGTTGCCTCGGCGATCACCTCCACGGCACGGTCGAACACCTCCTGGTTGTGGGCGGCCGGGGCGCGGAACCCCGAGACCTTGCGCACGTACTGGAGCGCGGCGGCCCGGATCTCCTCCTCCGTCGCCTCCTCGGGCAACACGGGCGGACGAAGCGTCTTGATACTGCGGCACATACCGACAGTCTCCCTCCCGGAGCGGATCGGCGCTTCCGTCCGCTCCTGCCGAAATGCCATGATCCTCGCCGAGGCGGCCACCGACCCCGGGGCCGACCGACGAGAGGAACCCACTCACCATGGCGCACGACTCCGCGCACCACCTTGCACACCGAGAACTCACCGTGGCCGTCCTGGGCCCCGGCGGCACCGGAGGCCTCCTCGCCGCCCTCCTGGCCCGTGCCGGACACCGCGTGATCTGCCTGGCCGGCGAGACCACGGCGGCCACCCTGCGCACCACCGGCATCCAGGTCCGCAGCGCGGCCTTCGGCGACTTCACGACCCCCGTCGAGGCCGACACCGAACTCCGCGAACCCGTCGACGCCTGCGTGGTCGCCGTCAAGCACACCTCCCTCGACGCCGCCCTGGACCGCGTCCCGCCCCCGGCCCTGGGCGACGGCCTGATCGTCCCCGTCCTGAACGGCGTCGAACACCCGGCGTCCCTCCGCGCCCGCTACCGCCCGGACCGGGTCGCCCCGGCGGTGATCCGCGTCGAGTCGACGAGGATCGCCCCCGGCGTCATCGAACACGGCAGCCCCTTCGCCGAGCTCGACCTGACCGGCGACGGCGTCCCCCGCGACCGCCTCGACGCACTCGCCGCCGCGCTCACCGAGGCCGGCCCCCGAACCCGCGTCCTGGACGACGAGTCGGCCACCCTGTGGGCCAAGATGTCCTTCCTCGCCCCCTTCGCCCTGCTGACCACCCTGCACGGCCTCCCTCTCGGTGACGTCCGCTCCCGCCACCGCGAGGAACTCACCGCTCTCGTCGAGGAGACGGCCGCCGTCAGCGGGGCCTCCGGAGGCCCCGCCGACCCCGCCCAGGCCCTCGCCCGCTACGACGCCTTCCCCGCGACGATGAAGTCCTCGATGCAGCGCGACGCGGAAGCCGGCCGTCCGCTCGAACTGGACGCGATCGGCGGGGCGTTGCTCCGCGCGGCGGACCGCCACGGCGTGAAGGTGCCGGTTGCGACCCGAGTGGTAAGGGAGCTCACGGACGCCGCCCGAACCGAACCCACGGCCCCCTGACCGACTGACCGGCTGACCGCCCGACCCGCCGTGGCCCACGGCACCGCCGAGGGCCCACGGCACCGCCGGTGGAGCCGACGTCGGCGCCCCCGCGCCCCTCCCCCTGCATCACCTCACCCCACGATCACCTCAGCCCTCCCCTCCCTCCAGATCGAACCGCCAGTCGTTGGACGTGAGCCAGTGCCCCTTCGGGTACTCGAACTCGGCCTGTCCCAGCAGCGTGAAGCCCGCCCGGCGGCAGACCCCGTTGGACGCCGCGTGCTCCACGCTCGGGAAGGCGTGGAGATACCGGTGTCCGCCCGCGGCCCGTGCCTCGGCTATGAGTGCTCGGGCCGCCCGCGCGGCCAGCCCCCGCCCCTGGAACTCCGGCAGGATCCCCCACCCGGTCTCCCACACCGCCGCGTCCCGCCACTCACGTTCCCAGAACCCGATCGAGCCGACCGTCTCCCCGCTCTCCACCAGCGTGACGCGGTACATCCGGCCCGCCGACAGCTCGACGTACCGCCGATGCCGCGCGACGAGCTTCTCGGCGCTCTCGGGCCCGCCCAGATGCGCGGTCATCTCCGGACTGTTGGTCCGCTCCAGCAACCAGAAGTCCCCCTCCCCCCAGGGCACCAGCCGCACCTGCTCCACTCGCTCCACCGCCACACCCGCCTCCACCGCAGCCATGTCCCCCACAGTAGGGGCCGGGTCTGACAACGCCCCCGGCCACGGCGACGCCCCACCCACGACGCCGACCGCGGCCCAAGAGGCTCACGGGATGAAGCGCCCGCCCGTCCCCGCTGGACCGGACCCGTCGCGGAACGTCATCGCCGTACGGCCGGACTGTGCTCCTCCTCGCGTTCGGCCCGCCTCACCAGCCGCGCTGCCACCGTCATCACGGCGACGGCGGTCAGGGCGATGGCCGCGCCGGTGTAGAGCGGGGCGGCGTAACCCAGACCCGCTGTGATCGCGAGGCCTCCGGCCCAGGCGCCCAGGGCGTTGCCGAGGTTGGAGGCCGACACGTTGGCGCCGGCGGCCAGGACCGCGCCCTGCGCGTGGTCGGTGACGCGCGTGATCATGCCGGGGACGGCGGCGAACCCGAAGACGCCCATCAGGAACACCAGGAGCACCGAAGCCGTGGCGTCGGCGGCCAGCAGCCCGAACAGGGTCAGGGTGACGGTGAGGCCGGTCAGGGCCAGGACCAGCGTGCGGTCGCGGTCGTGGTCGGCGGCCCGTCCGCCGAGCAGGTTCCCGACGACCAGGCCGACGCCGTAGACCATCAGCAGCCAGGGGACGTCCGCCGAGGAGAAGCCGCCGACCTCGGTGAACGTGTAGGCGATGTAGCTGAACGCGCCGAACATCCCGCCGTAGCCGAGCGCGGTGGCCGCCAGGGTCAGCCACACCTGCCCGGACCGGAACGCGCCGATCTGGGTGCGCAGTCCCATGGGCGGCGCGGGCCGGATCGGCGCCGTGTCCCCAGCCCCGGACCCGGCTGCGGCCCCGGTCCCGGTCCCGGTCCCGGTCCCGCCCGGCACATACGCGGCGATCCCCGCGAGCGCGACCAAGCCGATCGCGGTGACCGCCCAGAACGCGGCCCGCCAGCCCCAGCGCTCCCCGACCAGCGCGCCGAACGGCACGCCCAGCACGTTCGCGACCGTCAGTCCGGCGAACATGACGGCCACCGCGCGGGACCCCCGGTCCGGGGCGACGAGAGAGCGCGCGACCAGGGAGCCGATGCCGAAGAACGAACCGTGGCACAGGGCCGCGACGATCCGTCCGAGCAGCATCACGCGGTAGCTCGGCGCGACGGCCGACAGCAGGTTGCCGACGACGAACAGGACGACGAGACCGAGCAGTACCCACTTGCGGGGCAGCCGTGCCGTGGCGGCGGTCAGGACGATCGCACCGACCGCGACACTCAGCGCGTACCCGGAGATCAGCCACCCCGCCGCCGCTTCGCTGACGCGGAAATCCGACGCCACCTGCGGCAGCAGCCCCGCGATCAGGAACTCGGTCAGCCCGATCCCGAACCCGCCGACGGCCAGCGCGACGAGCCCGGCCGGGACCCGCCGGGGCCCGGTAACCCGCTCATGCACCACAATCCCCGAGATCCGCGCTCATGGACCGACCCTCGCGCGGCGGCCGCGGGCCGGTCCATGGACAAAGAAGCGACGATGGTTGGACGGAAGTGGGGCGACGTGATGTTCACGGTCGAGGAACGGGACCGTCTCAGAGGGCGGTTGCTCGCCCGCGCCGAAGCCGACGAGACCGTCGTGGGCGCCGCCTTCACCGGCTCGTACGCCGTCGAGGAGGGCGACCGCTGGTCGGACACGGACCTGGTCCTCGCCGTCCACGGCGACCTCGCCCCGACCCTGCGCAGTTGGACCGAGTGGCTCTACGACGACCTCGGCGCCCGGCACCACTGGGACCTGCCGGTCGGGGCGGCCGTCGTCCGGGTGTTCCTCCTGCCGGGCTGGCTGGAGATCGACCTGACGTTCGCACCGGAGGACGGGTTCGGGCCCCGGGGCCCGCAATGGCGGACGGTCTTCGGACGGCCGCGCACGCTGGAGCCCTTCGCCGGGCCGGACGGCGACACCCTGGTCGGTCTCCTGTGGCATCACGCGCTCCACGCGCGCGTGTGCGTGGAGCGTGGTCGCTGGTGGCAGGCCGAGCACTGGATCAGCGGTCTGCGGGACCATGTGATCACCCTGGCCTGTCTGCGGCTCGGGCACGCGCACGCGTACGCGAAGGGCGCCCATCTGCTCCCGGACGACCTCTCGGCCGAGTTGGAGGGGTCTCTCGTACGTTCGCTCACCGCGACAGAGCTCGATCGCGCCCTGACCGCCGCGATCGGCGCCGCCACGGCCGAACTCGAACGTTCCCGTCCCGGCCTCGCCCCGCGTCTGGCCCCGATGTTCGCGGAGTTGGCGAACACACCGCGCGCGTAATGCCGTTGAGCCGTGGGCCGCGGTGGACGAGGCTCTGTGGTCATGGAGTTCTTCTGCTACCACCGTGACCGGCCCGGCTCCCTCCCGCTGCGCGAGGAGCTGACGGAAGCGCACTGGTCCTACATGGACGGATACGAGGCCGAACTGATCGCCCGCGGCCCGACCTTCACCACCGACGGGGAGACGCTCACCGGCAGTGTGCACATCGTCGACCTGCCGAATCCCGCCGCCGCCCGCGCGTTCGCCTTCGACGAGCCGAACTACCAGGCCGGTGCCTACCGGGACGTGCTGCTGCGCCGCTGGCGGAACCTGCTGGGCCGCACCATGTGGGACTTCCCGGGCGGCCGGACCGGCGACGACCGGTACCTGGTGCTCGGTCTCGGCTCGGGAGAGGCCGCCGACCTCGCCGTACCGCCGAACGAGGACGACCTGATCGCGTACGGCCCGCTGCTGTCCGACGACGCGACCGCCTGGCTGGGCACGGCGGCCCTGGTCCGTGCGGCGGACCCGGACCGGGCGGGAGCCGTGCTGACCCGGGAGCGGTACGCGTCCGTGGAGGTCTACGGGTGGGAGTTCGGCGGACGACGCTGACAAGCCGGGTTCACGGGGCAGGTGCACTGGGAGCCGCCGTACGACGAGGAGCGCCATGGGTACCGCCGTCCACGTCCCGCAGACCAGGGACATGATCGGGGACGAACTCTCCGGAGACGAGGCGTTCGCCGCCCTGCGCCACTACGGAGGGCTGCGGCTGCTCACCGACTCCTTCGCACGGTTCCGGTACGCGGACGGCTTCACCAACGCGCGGGCCCTCGCCTTCCAGGTGGTGCTCGGGCTGGTGCCGTGCACCGTGGCGCTGGTGGGCCTGGCCACCTCGGTCCACACGGAGGGCGTGGGCCGGATCATCGAGCTCACGCTCGGCCGGATCGTGCCGGGCGCCAGCGCCGACATCGTCGAGGAGGCCTTCGAGGGGACGCGGCGCACCGCGCACGGCAGTGTCTGGAGCACGCTGGCCCTGTGGCTGGGCCTCGGCTTCGCGCTGCTGAACCTCGCGTCGGCGATGGGCCAGATCGAGCGCGGCGCCAACCGGATCTACGGCATCGAGCGCGACCGTCCCTTCCCGCGCAAGTACGCGCGCGGGATCGTGCTCGCGCTCGCCGCGGGGCTGCCGCTGGTGCTGGGCTTCGTCGTGCTCGTGGCCGGGGAGGCGGTGGGCGACGCGGTGGCCCGGACCCTCGGTGAGGAGGGCGGCGGGCCGCGCTGGTGGAGCGTGCTCGACGTGCCGGTGGGGCTGGCGCTGGCCTGGGTGGCGTCCGCAGTGATCTTCCGCTGGTCGCCGCGGCGGGTGCAGCCCGGTTACACCTGGCTGGCCTTCGGCTCGGCCGTGCATCTGCTGCTGTGGGTGGCGGCCACCTGGCTGCTCGCGCTGTACGTCGAGGAGAGCGGGGCCTTCGGTGCGGTGTACGGGCCCCTCACGGCCTTCATCGCCCTGCTCCTGTGGGCCAACCTGACCGCGGTCGCCCTCTTCCTGGGCATCGCCTTCGCCGCCCAACTGGAAGCGGCCCGAGCCGGCATCGAATCAGCGGTCCACCCGGACCCGGGCCCGGGGGACTGAGCGCGGGCTCCGGGCCGGGTGGGCCGGGGGGGGTGAGACCGGCACCCTGGGCGGGAGCTGAGGTGGGCCCCTGGGCGGAGGCTGAGGCCAGCTCCAGGGCGGGAGCTGAAGCGGAACAGGGCCGGGGACTGAGACCGGCCCCCGGGCGAGAGCTGAAGCGGACCAGGGCCGGGGACTGAGGCGGCCCCGGGGGGAGCTGAGGCGACCCGGGCGGGGGCTGAGGCGAGAGCCCAGGCCGGGGGCTGAGGCCGGACCCGGCCGGGGGGCTGAGGCTGGGCAGCGATCCCGGTAACCGGGGCCAGGCGACGATCGGGTGGCCGACTCTGGTCCGCGATCCCAGTGCCCCGGACCAAGCGACGATCCGGTGACCGAGACCGGATGGCTTCTCGACGCGCTCGCCGTAGGCACCGCAGGCGCGGGCCAGCGACCTGAGTGACCGGGACCAGGCGGCGATCCGTTGGCCATGACCGGACCGATCCGATGACCGAGACCGGACCACGCCCCCCGTGACCGACACCCGGCTACGGTCCAGGTCACCGAGACCGGGCGGTGGCCCAGTCGTCAGGCTTCCGCCGCCGCCGTCACCGTCGCCGGGTCCACTCCGGTCAGTTCGACGATGCGGTGCGGGGGGACACCGGCGGCCAGGGCGCGGCCGATCAGGTCGTCGCGGCCGTCCGCGCAGTCGCGGTAGGCCAGCAGTTCCTCCTCGACGTCGGCGTGCGACCCCGGTCCCGCGAGGTGGCGGACGCGGCTCAGCTCCTCGTCGCTGAGCGGCACGGGCAGGCGTTCCGCCCCCTGAGGCACGGCCGCGTTCTCCTCCGGTGGCAGCAGCCGCAGGTGCGGTGAGGTCGGCGTGGTCTTCTGGGCGTCCAGCCAGGCCCGGACGGCGGGAGTCTCCATGCACGCGAGCTCTCCGACGGCGGCGGGAGCCACCCCGAGCGGCAGGGAAGCGTCGTCGAGCAGGAACAGATAGGCGTCGTCGGTCATCCTCGGCTCCTCCGCCACAGGGGCTGATCGTCTTCTCAACAGCGGCTGATCGACGTCCCATTACCCCGCCTCGCCCGGATTACCGCGCCCGCTCCGCCCCGGCGGCACACCCGTTCGCGTGAACCCCCAGAAGACACTCGCCACCCAAAATCGAACAGGCGTAGCATTGTGCCGTGGCTACGACCCATGACTTCCCGAGTGACCTCCTCGCCGGTCAGGAGGAGCTGCATCAGGTCCGGGCCGAGCTGTCGGCCCTGCTCAAGCGGCTCCCCTGGTCGGTCGTGCCCCTGGACGGCTTCAGCGACGACAGCGGCTGGCGGAAGGTGGAGCGCCCCGCCTCCCCCGGCTGGACCCCGGACGAACAGGCCGAGGTGGAGAAGCTCCGGCAGCGCGAACACGAACTCGCGGTCTTCGTCACCACCCACCGCTTCTGGACGGAGGTGGCCTCGCCGGACCGCGTGGACGCCCGCTCCCAGCTGAAGCACGCGCACCAATCCGGCACACCGGAGACCGACTGACGGCTAGAGGAACGCGGCAGAACACGAGAAGACCCCGGCCGGGATCGGCCGGGGTCTTCTCCTGGTGTGGGCGCGGACGGTTTCGAACCGCCGACATCCTGCTTGTAAGGCAGGCGCTCTACCCCTGAGCTACGCACCCGAGACGAGTCGACAGCCTACCTTGCCGGGGGCCCTGCCCTGCAAACCCTTACTCGGACGCCCGACGGGATCAGGGTCGGCCCTCAGGGTGGACCGGGGGAAAACCCCACCCCGGATCCGGGAGCGGCCCGGATCCCCCTCCCCCACCCCGGTCCCTAGGGTCGAAGCAGGGTCGCGGAGTGCCCGCGGCCGCCCGCCCAGGGCCAGTTCAGGGGGAGATCGTCATGGTCCGTTCCGTTCCCGCACGTGCCGCCGCCGCGGCCGGGGTCGTCGCGCTCGTCGTCGCGGGGGCCACCGCCTGCGGTGCCTCCGCCACGGACGACAAGACCCCCGACCACAAGTCCTTCACCCTCCAGGGCCGCACCCTCACCGTCGACTCCGACGACTCGGCGCTGGAAATCGTCGCCACCGATTCGAACAGGTCGGGCACGGTCGAGGTGACCCGCTGGTTCCAGGGGACCGTCGCCGTCGGCAAGGACCCCGAGGTGACCTGGTCGATGAAGAACGACCGGCTGAAGCTGCGGATGAAGTGCAGCGGCGTCGTGGCCGACTGCGCTGCCAAGCACCGCATAGAGGTGCCCCGGGACATGGCCGTGAAGGTCGAGGATGGTGACGGCAGCGTGCGGGCCCGCGGGTTCACCCAGCCGCTGAGCATCCGCACCGGTGACGGCTCGGTGCGCGTGACCGACTCCAGCGGGCCGCTGGACCTGCACACCGGCGACGGCTCGGTGCGCGCGGAGGTCGCCTCCCGCCGGGTGACCGCCCGCACCGGAGACGGCTCGGTCCACCTCGAACTGCGCGCCGTACCGGACCGGGTGGAGACCCGCAGCGGCGACGGCTCCGTGACGGTCTCACTGCCGAGGGCCACCTACCGCGTGGACACCAGGACCGGTGACGGAGGGGCCCACGTGTCCGTGCCCCGCTCCGACTCCAGCGAGCACGTCGTGTCCGCCGAGAGCGGAGACGGGAACGTCACCGTGCGAACCGCGAACTGATCGGCCCGTGTGTTCGTCCTTCACCGGTGGGAGAATGACACCGGGCACCGCCAGGACGGAACACAGCACGGGAGAGGGATGTGACGGCGACACCGAAGCAGCCGCACTTGTCGCCGTCGACGCCGCGCGCGCACCGCCAGGCGCTCAAGGACACCCTCGCCCTGGTCGGACTGCCGCTGCTCGCCGCCCTCGCGCTGCCGGCCGCGTTCGCCGGCGGCGGCACCCGGCGCTGGTTCGGCGGGCGGGCGGAGAGCCAGCGGGCCGAGGCGCAGGCCGCGAAGGACGCCGCCGCGGCCGCGTTCTACGAACTGGACACCGCCCAGCGGGACCTGCGGATCTCGATAGAGACCATCACGGCCGTCGACGACTCCCCCGCCGCCCGGCGCGCGGTCGCCGACTTCCAGGCGATCAGCGGGCGCATCGACGAGGCGAGCCACCGCTACATCGAGGCGGTCGACGCCCATGACCTCGACCGGGACGACCTGGAGGCCTCGGTCGCCGCACACGCGCGGACCGAGCTCACCCGGGCCAAGGACGACCTCGGCAACGTCAAGAAGGAGCTGGACCGTTTCGGCGACAGCCTCGGCCCGCTGCTCGGCAAGGCCGAGACCCAGCTGGCCCGGCTCGCCCCGGCCGTGGAGCGCGCCCGGCAGGGACTGCTGGCCGCCTCCAACGCCCTGGACGCCGTACGGGAGTCGGGGCTGAAGGCGGACGACCTCGCCGCCCGGCTGGCCGCCCTCGGCCCGGAGCTGACCAAGCTCAACCAGGGGGCGGGGCAGCACGGCGTGCCGCAGACCCTGGAGCGGGCCGAGCGGGTGGCCCGGGAGGCCGGGGCGATCCGGGCGGAGGCCGAGCGGCTGCCGGAGCGGGCCGCGGAGATCGACCACCGGCTCGTCTCCCTGCGCACCCGCGCGGAGGCCCTCACCACCCGTGCGGGCCAGGTCGACCCGGTGCTCAGCGAACTGCGCCGCAGGTTCACGGCCGCCTGCTGGCAGGACCTCCAGCACGTCCCGGACCAGGCCGCGGAGAACGTCCGGCAGGCCGAGTCGAAGCTCCGTGAGGCCCGGGCCGCACGCGACGAGCAGCGCTGGCCGGACGCGACCTCGCTGCTCTCCACGGTCCGCGCCCTGCTCAACACCACCGACGAGGCCGTCTCCGCGGCCGGCGACCGGCTGCGCCGGCTCAACGCCGTGCAGAAGGACCCCCAGCAGGAGATCGACCGCACCCGCTTCGCCCTCCGGGACGCCCAGCGCCTCGCGATGACCGGCCGCACCACCCCCGACCCACGCCACGCGCGGCCCCTGGACGACGCGGTGGCCCGCCTGGACCGGGCGATCGGCACGCTGGAGGGGCGCCACCCCGACTACTGGCACTTCCTGACCGAGACGGAAGCGGTGCGGCAGACGGTGGCGCGGGTGGTCTCCCAGATCCGCGAGGAGCGCGGCGGCGCGCACTGACACGCGCACTCCGACACCGTGCACTCTGCACTGTGCACTCCGAATTGGACATTTCATCCCTTTTTGCATAGATCGTCCCAATGCGGTGACATGGAACTAGACCCGCAAATCTCTCCAAAAGGAGATGGTGGTATGTCTTCCACCGAGTTCCAGCTCGACGACCTCACCGAGGTCCAGGGCATCGACGTCGAAGCGGCTCTCGACCCCGTCGAGGCCGACGGTTTCTACCGCGACAGCCGCCAGTGCGCGGCGCTCGCTCTGACGTCCTCGTCGAGCAACCTCCTGCTGTCGCCTCCGACGCCACGGCCGAAGAAGGGCTGACGGGAGAACCCGCATGGAGCAGTCAGGCGCTTCGACCCGCCTCGCGGGCGCGGTGCAGGGCCTCATGTCGGAACTGGTCTCCGCTCTTCGGAGCGGAGACCGCTTCCGGCTCGCAGGCCTGGTCGAGGTCGGCAACAGCCCCGCGGTGACCGCCGACCCGGCCCTCGCCGCCGTACGCGTGGTGGGCGCCGACGTCGTCCTGCCGAGCGTGCTGCTGCGCTGCGCGCCCCCCGGGCCGGACGATCTCACCGTGCTCGGCAAGGCAGTTCACGCCTACCCGCCACCCGCCGGAGCCCCGCCCACCTCGGTGTGGAGCCACTGGGCGATGAGACGGGCGCTGTCGCGGCTGGACGCCGGCCTCGACGGCCGGCCGGACGACGTGACCGAGCCCGGGGCCGAGTGGCTCGAGGACGCCCCCTGGCAGTTCCTGACCCACCAACTCGCCGTGCTCGCCCCGCTCGCACTGCCCGGCGAGGACTGCGCGGTGGCCCGCGTGGCGCGCGGCCGACCGGTCGACGTGGCCCGGGGATTCGTCCGGGCGGTCCGCCGCCGCGACTGGCTCCAGGCCGCCGGAGCGGGCCGCTGGCTGGTCCTCCTCGACGGTGTGCCGCACACCCTGGGCCTGGACACCGGGCTGGAGTTCGTGGCGCAGATGGGCGGCGAGGACGCCCGCGTGGCGTTCCAGGTGCAGGCCGCCCGGCTGATGCGGACCGGGGTGCTGGTGTGACGGCGGCCCCCGAGGTCCGCCCCGCCCGCGGGGTCCGGGAGTTGGGCGAGGCCGCGCTGCGGTGGGTGTCCGCCCACCGCGACGGCTTCGCGCTCGACGAGGACGCGCTCGCCGAGCACGGCGACGTGAACACCACCTGGAAGCCGCTCGGCGAGCTGGCCCAGGTGTGCGTCTGCGTACGGCGGCACACCGAACGGACCGACCCGCTCCACGTGCTGGCGTCCGACCTGCTGGCCTTCGCGTGGCAACAGACCGGTCGGGGCGCCCTGTTCGTGGAGTTGCAGCGCCTCGAACCCTTCGCCACGTATCCGCTGGAGGTCTACGCGGCTTTCGCCTCGGCGGGCCTGCGCCACGACCGCTACGAGAACGCCACCGCGACGGTGGCCCGCACCCGCGGCTGGCAGGTGACGGAGCAGGAACCCAACCGGCGCCTGAGCGTGCTCAACTCCGAGCGCCGCAGCGGCCTCCCGGAGCACGGGGACATGGGTCGGGCGCTGGAACGCACCTGGCTCGCCGGGCTGCCTGAGCCGTGGACCTTCGAACTCGCCGCCGGCTACACGCTCACCCACGTGATCTTCCATCTCACCGACTGGGGCCTGACCCCGCGGGCCGTGCCGCCGCCGGTCGCGGACTACCTGCGGCACTGGCTCCCGCCCTGGCTCGACACCTGTCTGGAGGACGAGCAGTGGGACCTCGGCTGCGAACTCCTGGCCGTGGCGAGCAGCCTGCCCGGCCCGCCGGAGCGGGCCCTGCTCCAGGAGTCCTGGGCGCGGCTCGCGGTCGCCCAGGACGACACGGGCGCCGTCCCCGAGGTCGGCGGACGAGGCAGCCGTACGACCGCACCCGCCTTCCTCGACTGCTACCACTCGACCCTGATGACCGCCTTCGCCGCCGCGCTGACCCTCGACCGGCTGCGCGCAGCCGACGGACAGGGGGTACCGGGATGACCCACACGCGTCTCATCCACCAGGTCGGCGTCGGAGCCCTGGAGTGGCTGCACGCCCACCGCGAGGGATTCCGGCTGGAGTTGGACGTCGATCCGGAGGTCGGCTTCCTGGAACGCTTCAAGCCGGTCGGTGAACTGGCCCTCATCTGCAAGGTGTTGTTCCGCGAGGGCGTAGCCGGGTCCCGACAGGCCATGCTGGCACGGCAGTTGATCGACCACGCCTGGCGCCACACCCTGGACGGCGGCCGGATGCTGGTGCGCGGCCAGCATGTCGAGCCGCTCTCGCCGATCCCCTTCGAGGTGTATCTGCCGTTCTGGGAACTGGGGTACAGCAGCCCCGAGGCCGAGCGCGCCTTCCGGCTCAACCAACGCCTCGACAGCTTCGACGCCCTGGAGATGGCGCCGGTCCGCCGCCTCGGCCTGTCCGCCTTCCAGCGCCGCTTCGGGGTGCCGCCCCGGCCGCCGCAGGAGGACGTCATCGGCGCGACGTGGCTGGGCCGTTCCCCCGAACCCTGGACGGTCGAAGGGCACATCGCCTACGACATCACGCACACCGTCTTCCACCTCACCGACTGGGGAGAGAACCCCGAGGGCCTGCCGGCCGGGATCGCCGACTACCTCGCACACTGGCTGCCGGTCTGGCTGGACGACTGGCTCGACCTGCGCCGCTGGGACCTGCTCGGTGAACTGCTGGTCGTGGACGCCTGCCTGCCCGACCCCACGTTCGACGAGCGGGCCTGGGAAGGCTTCGCCGCCGCCCAGCAGCCCGACGGCGCGATGCCCGCCGTACGCACGATGCCCGAGGGCGGGCCCGACGAGGTCTTCGACGTCGTCTACCACCCGACGCTGGTCGCCGCCTTCGCCTCCGTCCTGGCCACCTCCCGCGCCCTGACGCGGCTGGCGCGCACACCGTCATGACGACCGACGCACCCCCGACCCGCCCCGCACCCTGGCCGGACGACCCACCCGACCTCACCGACGTACTCCCACCCGACGGCCCCCCGCCGGACACCTCCGCGGCGGACGGCGAGGACCTGCGGCAGCTCGACGCGGCGGACGGCGAGGACCTGCGGCGGCGGCTCGACGCGGCCGTCGACGCCGTGGACGCGCCGGACGTGGTCTTCGCCCTCTCCCGGCACGGTCACCGCACCGTGCGCACCGGCGGCACCGCATCGCCCCCGCCCGTCCCACGCCACCGGCTGCGCTACGAGTTGGGCTCGGCCTCCAAGACCTTCACCGGCCTGCTGCTGGCCCAACTGACCCGGACCGGGCCGCTGTCCGCGGGCCTGCCGGCCGCCGCCCTGCTGGACCCGGCCCGGCGATCCGGCGAGGACCCCGGCACCCCCGTCACCCTCGCCCATCTGATCACCCACACCGCCGGACTGCCCGCCCTGCCCGCCGACTTCTTCGTCCGCGCGCTGCCGGCCTGGCGCACCAACCCCTACGCCCGCTATCCGGCCGAGCGCGTGATCGACGCCTTCCTGCGCCACCGGCCGCACCACCGGCCCGGCACCCGCTGGCACTACTCCAACTTCGGTGTCGCCGTGCTCGGACACGCCCTGGCGGCGGCGACCGGCACCCCGTGGGACGACCTGCTCACCGGTCACGTGCTGCGCCCCCTGGGGCTGAACGGCGCCGCGCTCACCCCCGGCGGACCGGACACCGACGCCACCGGCCACCGCAAGGACGGGACGACGCCCGTGCCCCCTCTGACCGTCGGCGGCTTCCAGGCGGCCGGCGCCGTCCGGGCCGCCCCGCACGACCTGCTCACCTTCCTCGAAGCGCACCTGGATCCGTCGGGCCGGCCCCTGGCCGGTGCGCTGCGCACGGTCCGCCGCCCGGTGCTCCGGCGCGGGATCGGGCACCGGCACGTGCACACCATGGCCTGGTTCCAGCACCCCACGGAGCGCGGCCCGATGTACTTCCACGGTGGCGCGACCCTCGGTCAGCAGGCCTTCCTGGGCTTCCGGCCCGACACCGGCACGGCGCTGGCCGCCCTGTGCACCCGCCGCTTCCGCGCCCGCGACGCCTTCGTACCGACGGCGTACGCCCTGCTGGCCGAGCTCTGACACGGCGGAAGGGCGACCAGGCCTCGGCCGCCCACCCGCCTGCCCGGCCCGTCCTCAGACCAGCTGCCACAGCCCCGGAGCAAGCGCCGGCTGCCAGACGGTCTGCGCCTGGTGGGTCTGGAGGCACTCGTAGGAGAGGCCGTCGTGGGTCACCCGCGCTCCGACCTCGTACACCCGGCCCGCGACCCAGCCGTCCGAGGAGCCGCCGTCCTCGGGGGGGGGCGTGCCGCTCTCGGCGCTGCTGGTCCTGAGCGTCAGGCCGTACGTGCTGAGCAGCGGGTTGATCGGCTGGTAGAAGGTCGTGCCGCCGCTCGTGCAGTCGCCGGAGCCGCCGGACGTGACGCCCTGGGCCTGGACGCCGGAGATGTAGGAACCGCCGGAGTCACCCGGCTCCGCGCACACGGTCGTCCGGGTCACGCCGTCGACGGTCCCCTCGGCGTAGCTGACGCTCGTGTCGTGCTGCTCGATCGTGCCGCAGTGCCAGCCCGTGGTGGATCCCGAGCGGCACACCGCGGCACCCGCCAGGGCCTGCACGGAGCCGGCGGTCTGCACGTCCTGGCCGCCCTCGCCCTTGACGGCGGGCGTCGCGGTCCAGTCGGAGTTGACCCCCACCCAGGACATGTCCTGGCCGGGGAAGACGGACGCCTGGAAGGTGCCCTGGGCGACCTGGTTGTACCCGGTGGTCGTCGCGCCCGCCTTACCGCAGTGGCCGGCCGTGGCGAAGCCCTGCTGGTCGCCCTTGGTGACGCCGAATCCCACGGAGCAGCGGGCCGTGCCGTCGATGTAGAAGGCGTCGCCGCCCTTGATGTCGTACAGCGCGCGGGGCTGGTCGGCCGAGACCTTGACGTCCACGAGCGCGCTGTCGACGCCGGCGGCCTCGACCAGCGTGTCCGCGGCGGCGCGGCTCGTCGCCTGCACCGTGACGCGGTTGGTGCGTACGTCGACGTACCGGACCGGTGTGTCGAGGGCCTTGCCGGTCACGGCACCGTCCAGCTTGGCCTTGGCGGCCCTCAGCTCCTCCAGCGGGGTCGTGACGACCACGGCCCGCGCGCCACCGGCCTCGATGGCCGGGGTGTCCGCGATGTCGGTGGAGGCGACCGTCAGCTCGGCGGAGGTGGCGCCGCTGACCCACGCCCCGGCGAAGCGCTTGCCCAGCGCGTTCTGGAGCCGGCCGGCGCGCGTGCCCGCCTCGGCCTCGTTCACCAGACGGGTCTTCGCCTGCGCCTCGGTCAGGCTCAGATCACGCTCCATCGCCCGCAGGACGGCGGGCGATGGATCGCCCGCGCCGAGGGTCTCGGCGGCGGAGGCCGCCGGTGCGGGCGTGGGGGGTTCGGCGGCCGCGGCCGCGGGCAGTCCCGCGAGCACGAGCGCGCCGAGCACCGTCAATGCGGCACAGCCGGCCGAAGCGTGTCTGTGGACCATCGGGCATCTCCTCGGGTGGGGGTGCGAAACGTGACGAAACATCTCGAATCCCTAGGTTTTGCCGAAAAGACCTCAGAGGATGTCCGCTTCCCGGCCGTTCCGCGCATCGGACGACACGAGGGGGCCGCCCGGCGCAGCACGGGATGCCGACGGACCGGCGTCCCGGGTAGTCCGGACATGCCTGACGGGGCGCCGGTTAACCTGTGCTCATGCCTCGCTACGAATACCGCTGCCGGACCTGCGGCGACACCTTCGAACTCAGCCGCCCCATGGCCGAGTCCTCGGCCCCCGCCGACTGCCCGGCCGGCCACGACGACACCGTGAAGCTGCTCTCGACCGTGGCGGTGGGCGGCACCTCGACCGCCGCGTCCGCTCCCGCGCCCCAGGGCGGCGGTGGCGGTGGCTGCTGCGGCGGAGGCTGCTGCGGCTGACTTCAGGCTGCCTTCAGGTCCGCTTCCCTAGCGTGGGCCCATGTCAGCCATCGAGTGGGTCAACGGCCTCATGGACACGCTGGGCGCGCCCGGCGCCGGGGTGGCCATCGCCCTGGAGAACCTCTTCCCGCCCATCCCCAGCGAGGCGATCCTGCCGCTCGCGGGCTTCGCGGCGAGCACCGGCAAGCTGAGCCTGCTCGCCGTGCTGCTGTGGACGACGGCGGGCTCGGTGGTCGGCGCCCTCGCGCTCTACGGCGTCGGCGCGCTCCTCGGCCGGGACCGCACGGTGGCACTCGCGGCCCGGCTGCCGCTCGTCAAGGCCGCCGACATCGAACGCACCGAGGCCTGGTTCCTGCGGCACGGCACCAAGGCGGTGTTCTTCGGCCGCATGATCCCGGTCTTCCGCAGCCTCGTCTCCGTCCCGGCCGGCGTCGAACGCATGCCGCTGCCGGTGTTCCTGGCGCTGACCACGCTCGGCAGCGCCCTGTGGAACACGGCGTTCGTCCTCGCGGGCCACGCCCTGGGCGCCAACTGGACCCAGGTCACCGACGTGGTGTCCGCGTACTCGAAGGTCGTCCTGGTGGCCGCCGCCGTCGCGGTCGCGGTCTTCGTCGTCGTACGACTGCGGCGGCGGCCCGAGCCCGCTACGGACGGGACGCCTTCAGGAACTCCCGAAGGATCCGCTCCCCCGCCAGCACGCCCCTCTCGGGCAGCGCGCTGATCGCCGGAGCGGTCCAGCCGGCCTCGGCCAGCTCCCCGTGTCCCGGCCGCCAGCCCCGGTCGGCGGCCAGCAGCAGGTCGGCGTCGAGCAGGGAGTCGCCCGCGGCCAGCGTCCAGGTGGCCCCGGTCCGCCGGGCCACCTCGCGCACGGCCGCGCTCTTGGTGAGCGGCTTGGGGACGGCGTAGATCTTGCGGCCCTGGAGGGACACCGTCCAGCCGCGGTCCTCGGCCCACACCGCGAACTCCTTCACCCAGTCCTCGGGCAGCAGTTCGCGCTCGACGACGAGGTAGGCGAAGAGGTCCTCGGCGATCCGGTGCTTGCGCACCCACAGCGGGTCGGCCGTCACCTGGAGGTGCGCGCTGATCTCGGCCAGCGGGGCGCACTCGTCGGCGAGGCGGGCCGTGACCCGGGCGTGCCAGTCGGGGTCGGTGACGCCGTCGACCAGGAGATGGCCGCCGTTGGCGCAGATCGCGTAGGCCGGCGGGGGGCCGGGGAGGTTGATGCGCTGGTACTGCTTGCGGGTGCGGGTCGTGGTCGGCACGAACACCGCCGCGTCGCCGAGTTCGGAGAGCAGTCCGGCCGCGGTCTCCGTCATGTACGACAGCGGCCTGCTCTCGTGCACCTCGACACAGAGCAGCCGGGGCGCCCGCGCGTCCGGCATGGTCAGCGCGAGGGCGGCGGCGGAGTAGATGAGCGTGCGGTCGAGGTCACTTGCGACGAGCACCGGAGCCTGGGGCTGGGCCTGAGTCGGCATCAGAGGGCCACCGTCCGGCCGTCGGCGCCGGTCGCGCCCCGCGTGTACTTGGGGTGGATCAACCCCACGCAGGTGTACGGGAGTTCGGCGACCTCTTCCACGGGAACACCTCTCTGTTCGGCCAACAGGCGCACATGGTCAAGGTCGGCGCCCGCCCCGGCCCGCGCCAGGATCTTCCAGGGCACCCGGCGCAGCAGCACCCGGGTGGTCTCGCCGACGCCCGGCTTGACGAGGTTGACGTCGTGGATGCCGTACTCCTCACTGATGCGTTCGACGGCCGCCCAGCCCTCCCAGGTCGGCTCGCGATCGCCGGCCAGCAGTTCCTTCACGGTGGAGTCAACGGCGTCCACGACCTCCGGGAAACGGGCGGCCACGGCGTCCAGGAAGTCCACCGACACGTCCACGCCCGCGAGTTCGCGGTAGAACTTCGCGCCGTGGAAGTCGTGCGGGCCGACCAGGTCCGCGCGCAGGACCGTACGCGAGATCAGGCCGGACACCGTAGAGTTGAGGCAGGCGGACGGGATGAGGAAGTCCTCGCGGGTGCCGTACGTGCGCACACAGGAACCGGGGTCGGCGAGTACGGCGATCTCCGGGTCGAAGCCGGCGGGACCGCCCCCGGCCTCGAACTCCTTGACCGCTTCCGCCAGTTCGCGGGTGATCGCGCCCTTGCCGGTCCAGCCGTCGACGAACACGACGTCGGCGGGGTCGTGGTGGGCGGCCAGCCAGCGCAGGGCGTTGGCGTCGATACCGCGGCCGCGGACGATCGAGACGGCGTAGTGCGGCAGTTCGAGGCCGTGCCGGAACTGGGCCCAGCGGCGCATCAGGACGCCGACGGGGGTGCCGGCGCGGGCCAGGGAGACGAGGACGGGGCGCGGTGAGCGCTCCTGCAACACGATCTCCGTGACGGCGCCGACGGCCTGCGCGAGCCTCGCGGAGGACTCCTTCAGGGCCGCCTGGAACAGCTCCTGGTACTGCTCGCTCGGCTGGTACTCCACGGGCAGCGACTCCGCGTAGTGCGCGCCGCCGCTCTGGATGGCTTCCTCGCGCTCCTCGGTCGGCGCCTCCAGGGTGACGTCCGAGAGATCCTGGAGCAGCCAGCCGACCTCTTCGGGGGCGTAGGAGGAGAAGGCTGGGCCGCGGAGGGGCTCGGGGAGCATGGCGGGCCTTTCGGGGGTGTAGCTGGGGATCACGGCGAGGACCACGTGCGGGATGTGCGCGGTCAGCTGCGCCAACAGGCCGTCCGGGGCGTGGAGTTCGGGGGTGTCGGCGGTGTCGTCGACCACGGCGATCACGGCGTCGAAGCGGGCGCCGGCGACGTTGTAGGCGTAGCGGTCGCCGGGGCCGTCGGCGGGGTTGTCGTGGGCAGGGAAGGTGAGGCGGGTGCGGATCGCGTATCCCGGGTCGTCCACGGCGAGGACGGGTGAACGGGTGGTCGTCGAGTACCGCACCTCGGCATCGATGACCTGCTCCAGTTCACGGGCGAGCCTCAGGGGGGCGTACATCAGCTCTTCGAAGCCGAGGACGTGCACGCGGTGCGCGTCTCGTGGGAGGGCTTCTGCCAGGCGGGCGGCCATCGCGGGGAGTTCGGATTCGAGGCGTATTCGGTGGTGCGGAGTGAAGCCGTGGCGGCCGCCGTCAGGGAGGTCGCGGGGCCAGAAGAGGTCCACACGGTTGTATGCCGGGTGCGGGGCTGTGGGGGCTGGTCGCGCAGTTCCCCGCGCCCCCAGGGCGTCTGACTCGAACCTCGTTACAAGGTCCTGGCCCTTCTCCAGCACGTCCTCCGGCAGCTTTACGGTGCCCGATGCCGCCGCCACCAGGTCCACCCTCGCGCCGATCTCCCCGGCGAAATCGGACAACCGCCCCGCGTCCCCCTCCGACCGCATGTCCACCAGGGCCACCACCACGTACCGGTCCCGGGGATACCGCTCGTGGAGGTCCCTGATCGTGTTCAGGACCGTGTTGCCCGTGGAGAACTCGTCGTCCACGAGGACCAGGGGGCCGTCGCCGGCCAGCAGGGCCGGGTTCTCGGGGAGCAGGAGGTGGCTCGTGGCGTGGGAGTGGGATTCCTCGAAGCCGCCCGCGGGGGTGACTCCGGGGACGGGGCGGCGGGTGGAGTGGAGGTAGGGGGCGAGGGCGAGGCCGTCTGCGACCGAGTGGCCGAGGCCCGTGGCCGTCTCCGCGTAGCCCAGGACCACCGCTCGGGCCGCCTCCTCGTCGCCCAGCAGGTCACGGACCCGGCGACCCAGGGCGAATCCCTGGCCGTAGACCACCGCCGGGGACTGCGGGACGTGTTTGCCGAGGACGTTGGAGACCAGCAGGTGGGCCCGCTTGGGGTTGCGCCTGAGGGCGAGGCCCAGCAGGTCGGTCAGTCGGCTGTCGCCCACGAGTTCGACGCCGAGCCGGTCGGCGACCCAGGTCCCCGACCAGACCTGGTCCTGCGTCCGGTCGTTCACTGCCTTGTTCATGCGTCCCTTGGTGTCCACGAATGCCACGAATGATCAGCTGGTTATTCCGGCGGCGAGCAGCTCCACGAAGCCGATGTCCTCGTTGGCCACGCCGAAGACCTCGGCGCGCAGCAGGGTCCGCTCGGCCCAGGCGCGATGCGGCTTCACTTCGTTCATCTTGTTCGTGTACTGCGACCTGAGCACCCCGCCGCCACCGCGCTCCGGCCGCAGGATGTCCTGAGCGTCACTGAACTCCTCGTGACTGACCACGGACAGTGCGTGCACGGGCAGCACGTGGGAGGGGTGGATGCAGGTCTTGCCGAGCAGTCCGTTGGCCTGGTCGAGGGTGATCTCGCGGAGCAGGCCGTCCATGGCGTGCTCGATGAGGGCCTCACGCAGTTCCTCGGCCTGGCCCTCCAGGAAGGGGCTGCGGCGCAGCTGGGGCTTGAACATGCGCTCCTGGACCCGGAAGTACTCCCAGACCGGCCCGGTGACGGTGAAGCCGGTGCCGTCGGCGCGGCCCAGCATGTTGACCACGTCGGCGATCACGGAGGCGACGATCTGGACGTCCCACGCGGTCATGTCGGGGGCGCGGCGCAGGCCGTAGGAGGAGCAGAAGTCGGTGACGCCGAGGCGCAGCGCGAGGACCCGGTCGCGGTACTTGTCGACCGCGCGCGCGATGCCCTCCAGGGTCTCCACGCGCGTCTCGCGGTAGAGCAGCTCCGGCGACTCCAGCACGGGCATGGCGAAGAGCCGGTGGCCGCTCGCGGCCTCGGCGACGGAGAGGGCCTCCAGGAAGGGGATGCCGCGCTCCTCGGTGAACTTCGGGAGCACGAATCCGGACAGCAGGCGGACCGCGGGGCCGAGGCGTCGTACGAGATCGGGGATCTGCTCGGGGAAACGGACGCGGATGAAGAGCAGCGGCAGGCCCACCGCGCGCTCCGTGAGGTCGGTGAGCTGCCGGACGAGGTTCTCCTCGCCCGCGGCGACGTCCTCGTCACCGATCGAGTCCTCCAGGCACAGCACCATCGAGACCACGCCGAGCCCTGCCTGTTTGACGATGTCGTCGGCGAGCCGCGGCCGGGTGGCCGGACTGTAGAGCGTGGCGCCCAGGGCCGCGGAGAGCAGCCGGGCCGGGGAGTCCGCGGTGAACTCGCAGGGCTCCTGGTGGAAGAGGCGCTGACGCACCTCAGGGGCGATGTGCCCGAAATGACGCATATGACTCCCCCGTGGCAGTTGTGCCGCCTGTGAACGGCTCACAGGTGGCCGGTAATAGTACGTAGGTACCCATGTCCCAGGTTCCCATTGGGCATGAATTTCAGGTAACGCAGACGCACACAGCCCGCTGGACAGCGGTACGACATGAACCGCTGTTCCGCACCCCCGCGTTGTCGTGACCAGGACCGAGAGGGCAGGATGACCGCATGACGCACGCCATGCTGAAGGGGTCGAACGTCCCGCTGGATGCCACCACGGTACGCGCTGTGCTGCGCTGGGCGCCTGGGCAGGGGGTTCCGCCCGTCGACGCCTCGGCACTGCTCCTCGGCCCCGACGGCCGCGTGCGGTCCGACGAGGACTTCGTCTTCTACAACCAGCCCCGCCATCCTTCCGGCAAGGTCTGGCTGCTCGGCAAGAAGCGTCTCGCCGAGGGCCCCACCGACACGATCCAGACAGATCTGAGCGGTGTCGAGGCCGACGTCAGCCAGATTCTCCTGGTCGCCTCTGCGGACGGCGCCACCTTCGACCGGGTACAGGACCTGCGCATCCTGCTGTACGACGCCGCGGTCGCCGACGGGGCGCCGCTGGCCTACTTCGACATCAAGCCGGCGACGGGCCAGGAGACGGCCATGATCTGCGGCGAGCTGTACCGCCGCGGCGAGGGCTGGAAGTTCCGTGCCACGGGCGAGGGCTACGCGGACGGCCTCCAGGGCCTGGCCACGGACTTCGGCATCACGGTCGACGAGTCGGACCCCGAGGACCCCGCGCCCCAGCCCGAGCCCACGTCGTTCCCGCTCCCCCCGGAGCAGCCGGCCCAGTCGGCCACCTCGGTCCCGACCCAGCCGGCCTACGGCTACCCCCAGCCGACGACCCCACCGGCGACGGTCCCGGCCTCGGGCTACGGCTACCCGCAGCCCGTGGCCCCGGTGCCGGTCGCGGCGGGCGAGTTCCGGATGCCTCCGCAAGGACCACAGTTCATCGGGCGGTGAGGATCGCGCCCCCTAGGGGCGCGGGGAACTGCGCGACAAGCCACATACGGCCCGCACACGCCGACTCGCAGAACTCCCCGAGTTCTCAGGCGAACGTCACCGATCCGCCTTCGCCTTGTAGCCCCGCCCCCACTGCAACCCCCACCCGTACAACCGGTCCAGCTCCCCCTGGAACCCGTACACGAACTGCACCTCACGCCGCACGACCAGCTCGCCCTTGACGTTCTCGATCATCACCACCGCACACGACCGGGCCTGGGGATGCCGCTCGTCGAGGCCTATCTCGATCCGCGGCCCGTTGCTCGGGTACAACGTCACGATCGCGTGCGTACGGTCGAACGCCGGCGTCTGGTCGTAGATGTACACGAAGACCAGCAGCCGCTTGATCTGCTCCCGGTGATCGAGGTTGACGTACATCGTCTCGCCGGACGCCGACCCGAACCGGTCGTCCCCGCTGAGCTTCACGTACGGCGGCGCGTTGACGTCCCCGAGCAGCCCGCCGAGCGGCTGTACGACCCCCTTCGTGCCGTCGGCCAGCTCGTACAGACAGCCCAGGTCGAGGTCGACGTTGACCATGGACTGGCTGTGTCCGAGGACCTCCGGCGGCTTGAGCGCCTTGAAGGGGTGCCGCAGCAGCGACTCCCGCTGTGAGCCGCCGATGTCGGAGGTCCGCATCCGCCAGGTCAGGTTGATGCGGAGGTTGCCGGTCGCCGCTCCCTGCTTGGTGAGCGAGACCCTGTTGTGCCGCTTGGTCAGTTCGATCGCGTTGCTGGCCGCGCTGCCGGAGTCGAAGTCGACCTCGCGGCCGCCCCGGAGTCCGTCCAAGAAGCCCATTCCCGCCCCCACGCTCGCTTTGGAAAACCGGCGTCACCAGGAAAACCGGCGGGGCGGCCGGAGGCCGGCCGCCCCGCTCAGAGCGTTCCTCACCAGGAAGGGTGTCACACCCCGGACGAGACCTCAGTCTTCTCGTCCGAGCCCTTCTCTTTTCCCTCCGCGGCCGCCAGCGCCTTGTTGCGGCGCACCGAGGACCAGAAGGACCAGCCGATCAGGACCACGCCGACCAGGCCGGTGATGATCTCGTTGATCTCGTACTGGATGGTGACCATGAGGATCACCGCGAGGGCGCCGATCGCGTAGTGGGCGCCGTGCTCCAGGTAGACGTAGTCGTCGAGGGTGCCCTGGCGGACCAGGTAGACGGTGAGCGACCGGACGTACATGGCGCCGATGCCGAGGCCCAGCGCCATCAGGACGATGTCGTTGGTGATGGCGAACGCGCCGATCACACCGTCGAAGGAGAACGAGGCGTCGAGGACCTCGAGGTACAGGAACATGAAGAACGCGGCCTTGCCGGCCATCACCACGGCCGACTTGGGCTTGCCCTCGCGCTCGGCGCGTTCCTCCTCCTCGTGCTCGCGTTCCTCCTCCTCTTCGAGCTTGTCCTCGAAGTAGCCGGAGAGACCGCCGACGACCATGTAGGTGATCAGACCCGCGATCCCGGAGATCAGGACGGTCTGCGCCTTGTCGACATGCGCGCCGCCGTGCTGGTGGGCGTGGGTGGCGAAGGTGAACGCGGTGATCAGCAGGACGACCAGGGCGATGCAGACCGACAGCATGTCGACCTTGCCGAGCTTGGCCAGCGGGCGCTCGATCCAGCGCAGCCACTGGATGTCGCGGTCCTCGAAGATGAAGTCCAGGAAGATCATCAGCAGGAACATGCCACCGAACGCGGCGATCGCCGGGTGCGCGTCGGTGACCAGCTCCTGGTAGTGGTCCTTGTTGTTGAGGGCGAGGTCGACCGCCTCGATGGGACCCATCTTGGCGCTGATCGCGACGATCACGACGGGGAAGACCAGCCGCATGCCGAACACGGCGATCAGGACGCCGATGGTGAGGAAGATCTTCTGCCAGAAGGCGTTCATCTTCTTCAGGATTCCGGCGTTGACCACCGCGTTGTCGAACGACAGCGAGATCTCGAGGATGGAGAGGATCGCCACGACGCCGAAGCCCTCCCACCCCCCGTAGAAGACGGCGGCGACCAGGCCGAGCGCGGTGACCGCGAACGACCAGCCGAAGGTTTTGAGAACCACTGGCTACCCAATCCGTACGTGTACGGGGCTCCCCCGTGCCGCACTCGGCTTTACGAAACTTTGAAGCGAAGTGTAGTCCGGCACCCTCGGCGCCCCACCCGGCCCCGGATTTTGCTCATATCGCGTTATGAGACGTTGACCCCGAAGTCCAGGGCGATGCCCCTGAGGCCCGACGCGTACCCCTGTCCCACGGCCCTGAACTTCCACTCGCCCTGGTAGCGGTAGACCTCGCCGAAGATCATCGCGGTCTCGGTTGAGGCGTCCTCGGAGAGGTCGTAGCGGGCCAGTTCCTGGCCGTCGGCCTGGTTGACCACACGGATGAAGGCGTTGCTGACCTGGCCGAAGGTCTGGCCGCGGTTGTCGGCGTCATGGATGGAGACCGGGAAGACGATCTTGTCGCAGCCCGCCGGCACCTTGGAGAGGTCGATCAGGATCGACTCGTCGTCGCCCTCGCCCTCACCGGTGAGGTTGTCACCGGTGTGCTCGACCGAGCCGTCCGGGCTCTTGAGCTGGTTGTAGAAGATGAAGTAGTCGTCGCCCAGGACCCGCCCACCCGCGCACATGAGGGCGCTGGCGTCGAGGTCGAAGTCGGCTCCGGTGGTGGAGCGCGCGTCCCAGCCGAGCCCGACCATCACCTGGGTGAGGTTGGGTGCGGCCTTGGACAGGGAGACGTTGCCTCCCTTGGCGAGCGTGACGCCCATGTGCTGTCCCTCCCCGAGAGTGCTGCTGTGCTGTACCTGCGCGTCCGGCGCCGCACGCAAACCGTGCGACGCCGGACGGGACGACCTTCGAGCGGGTCCGAGGGCCTGCCCGGCGGGGCAGGGGTCCTCAGACGTTGACGCCGAAGTCCTGGGCGATACCGCGCAGGCCCGAGGCGTAGCCCTGGCCGATGGCGCGGAACTTCCACTCCGCGCCGTTGCGGTAGAGCTCGCCGAAGACCATGGCGGTCTCCGTGGACGCGTCCTCGGAGAGGTCGTAGCGGGCGATCTCGGCGCCGCCGGCCTGGTTGACGACGCGGATGAACGCGTTGCGCACCTGGCCGAAGGACTGCTGGCGGTTCTCGGCGTCGTAGATCGAGACCGGGAAGACGATCTTGTCGACGTCGGCCGGGACTCCGGCGAGGTTGACCTTGATCTGCTCGTCGTCGCCCTCGCCCTCACCGGTGAGGTTGTCGCCGGTGTGCTCGACCGAGCCGTCCGCGCTCTTGAGGTTGTTGAAGAAGACGAAGTTGGCGTCGCTAGCGACCTTGCCCGCCGAGTTCAGCAGCAGTGCGCTGGCGTCCAGGTCGAAGTCGGTGCCGGTCGTGGTGCGGACGTCCCACCCCAGACCGACGATGACCGCGGTCAGGCCCGGGGCCTCCTTGGTCAGCGATACGTTGCCGCCCTTGCTGAGGCTGACTCCCACGAGTCCTCCATAGGTTTGCTGTTTGAGATGCTGCCGGATCAACGATTCGATCCTAGTGACGGGTTCCCGCCCCACGCAGTCCTTGGAGGCGAACAATCACAGGGTGTCGAGCGCCTTCACGTACTCGTTGAGGTCCCGGGCGTCCGGCAGCGCGTTCACGACGGTCCAGCGGACCACGCCCTCCTTGTCGATGACGAAGGTGCCGCGCACCGCGCAGCCCTTGTCCTCGGCGAAGACGTCGTAGGCGCGGGAGACCTCGCCGTGCGGCCAGAAGTCACTGAGCAGCGGGTACTCCAGGCCCTCCTGCTCGGCGAAGACGCGCAGGGTGTGGATGGAGTCGTTGGAGACGGCGAGCAGCTGGGTGTCGCGGTCGGAGAACTGCGGAAGGTTGTCACGCAGCTCGCACAGCTCACCGGTGCACACGCCGGTGAAGGCGAAGGGGTAGAAGAGCAGCACGACGTTCTTGCTGCCACGGAAGTCGGACAGCCTCACGGTCCGCCCGTGGTTGTCCTTGAGCTCGAAGTCGGGGGCCTTGTCGCCGACCTGGATCGCCATCGCGTGGATGTCCCTTCGGGAGCTGTTCGAGTGACGGAACCACCCTACGCAGCGATCACCGCACGGAAGCGGACGGGCCGGTCAAACCGGCCCGTCCGGTCCCACGGGGCTACTTCTTGGACTTGGCCGCCTTGGGCGTCACCAGCCGGCTGCCGCTCCAGTCCTTGCCCACGCTGACGCTCTTGGAGGCGGACAGGCCCGCCGTCGTCGCGGCTTCGGAGATGTCGCTCGGCTCCACGTAGCCGTCCCGGCCGGTCTTCGGCGTCAGCAGCAGGATCGAGCCACCCTCCTCGATGTACGTGGTGGCGTCCACCAGTACGTCGGTCAGGTCGCCGTCCTCGTCACGGAACCAGAGCACCACGGCATCGGCGACGTCGTCGTAGTCCTCGTCCACAAGGTCGCTGCCGATGACCTGCTCGATGGCCTCGCGGAGTTCCTGGTCTACGTCGTCGTCGTAGCCGATCTCCTGGACCACCTGCTCGGGCTGGAACCCCAGCCTCACGGCAGGGCTCGTCTCCGCGTGGTCCGCGGTCGCGCTCACGGGGTGCCTCCTGATCTTGTCTTTGAATGGGGTCCCCCCAGGCCGCTCAGGCTCTGGGGAGTCTCAGCCACGCGCGTGCGCGAAGCAATGGCCGTAGTCCACACGGGCGGGGCGGATCGCGCAAGTACCCGGCGTTTCAGACCGCCGAAACGGTGACGTTCCGGAACGTCTCACCGCAACTCCAGTCACATCATCGCGGTGGGCTCGTGATGCATGCCACACCTTTCTGCCCCCTTTGCGTGTTTGGGAACCATACCCGGGTACAGGGCCTCGGGTTACCCCGGAGTAGAGATGACGTTTGGCCCCCCGAGGTACACGATGGGGAGCGGTGCAGACATACAGAAATACGGCCCTCTGACAGGTAAGGAACAGCGTGGCTTCCGGATCCGATCGCAACCCGATCATCATTGGCGGCCTTCCGAGTCAGGTTCCTGACTTCGATCCCGAGGAAACCCAGGAGTGGCTCGACTCCCTCGACGCCGCCGTGGACGAGCGCGGCCGGGAGCGGGCCCGCTATCTGATGCTGCGGCTCATCGAGCGGGCCCGCGAGAAGCGCGTGGCCGTGCCCGAGATGCGCAGCACGGACTACGTGAACACCATCCCGACCCGGGCTGAACCGTTCTTCCCCGGCAACGAGGAGATCGAGCGCAAGATCCTGAACGCCACCCGGTGGAACGCGGCCGTCATGGTCTCGCGCGCCCAGCGTCCCGGGATCGGCGTCGGCGGCCACATCGCCACCTTCGCCTCCTCCGCCTCCCTCTACGACGTCGGCTTCAACCACTTCTTCCGCGGCAAGGACGAGGGCGACGGCGGCGACCAGGTCTTCTTCCAGGGCCACGCCTCCCCGGGCATCTACGCGCGCGCGTTCCTGCTCGACCGGCTCAGCGAGGCCAACCTCGATGCGTTCCGCCAGGAGAAGTCGAAGGCGCCGCACGGGCTGTCCTCCTACCCGCACCCGCGCCTCATGCCGGACTTCTGGGAGTTCCCGACCGTGTCGATGGGCCTCGGCCCGATCGGCGCGATCTACCAGGCCCGGATGAACCGCTACATGCACGCGCGCGGGATCGCCGACACCAGCAAGTCGCAGGTGTGGGCGTTCCTCGGCGACGGCGAGATGGACGAGCCGGAATCGCTGGGCCAGCTCACCATCGCCGCCCGCGAGGGCCTGGACAACCTGACCTTCGTCGTCAACTGCAACCTCCAGCGCCTCGACGGCCCGGTGCGCGGCAACGGCAAGGTCATCCAGGAGCTCGAGTCGGTCTTCCGCGGCGCCGGCTGGAACGTCATCAAGCTGATCTGGGACCGCACCTGGGACCCGCTGCTCGCGCAGGACCGCGACGGCATCCTCGTCAACCGGATGAACACCACCCCGGACGGCCAGTTCCAGACGTACGCCACCGAGTCGGGCGCCTACATCCGGGAGCACTTCTTCGGCGACGACCATCGGCTGCGCGCGATGGTCGAGGGCATGACCGACGACCAGATCCTGCACCTGGGCCGCGGCGGTCACGACCACAAGAAGATCTACGCGGCCTTCAAGGCGGCCGTGGAGCACAAGGGCCAGCCGACGGTCATCCTCGCGAAGACGGTCAAGGGCTGGACGCTGGGCCCCAACTTCGAGGGCCGCAACGCCACGCACCAGATGAAGAAGCTGACGGTCGACGACCTCAAGGGCTTCCGCGACCGGCTGCATCTGCCGATCTCCGACAAGGAGCTGGAGTCGGGCGCGCCGCCCTACTACCACCCGGGCCGGGACTCGGAGGAGATCCAGTACATGCACGACCGCCGGCTGGGCCTCGGCGGTTACGTCCCCACGCGCGTGGTGCGCGCCAAGCCGCTCGCGCTGCCGGACGACAAGACGTACGCGACCGTGAAGAAGGGCTCCGGGCACCAGTCGATCGCCACGACCATGGCTTTCGTACGGCTGCTCAAGGACCTCATGCGGGACAAGGAGCTCGGCAAGAGGTTCGTGCTGATCGCACCGGACGAGTACCGGACGTTCGGCATGGACTCGTTCTTCCCGAGTGCGAAGATCTACAACCCGCTCGGCCAGCAGTACGAGTCGGTGGACCGTGAGCTGCTCCTTGCGTACAAGGAGTCGCCGACCGGGCAGATGCTGCACGACGGCATCTCGGAGGCGGGCTGCACGGCCTCGCTGATCGCGGCGGGCTCGGCCTACGCCACCCACGGCGAGCCGCTGATCCCGGTGTACGTCTTCTACTCGATGTTCGGTTTCCAGCGCACCGGCGACCAGTTCTGGCAGATGTCGGACCAGCTGGCGCGTGGATTCGTACTGGGTGCGACCGCAGGCCGTACGACGCTGACCGGTGAGGGGCTCCAGCACGCGGACGGCCACTCGCAGCTGCTCGCCTCGACCAACCCGGGCTGTGTGGCGTACGACCCGGCGTTCGGGTTCGAGATCGCGCACATCGTGCAGGACGGTCTGCGGCGGATGTACGGCCCGGACAGTGAGGACGTCTTCTACTACCTCACCGTCTACAACGAGCCGATCCAGCACCCGGCCGAGCCTTCGGACGTGGACGTCGAGGGCATCCTGAAGGGCGTCTACCGCTTCAGCGAGGGCACGTCGGGGTCGATCCCGGCGCAGATCGTCGCGTCCGGTGTGGCGGTGCCGTGGGCGGTCGAGGCGCAGAAGATCCTCGCCGAGGAGTGGAACGTCAAGGCGGACGTCTGGTCGGCGACCTCCTGGAACGAGCTGCGGCGCGAGGCGGTGGCCTGCGAGGAGTACAACCTGCTGCACCCGGAGGAGGAGCAGCGGGTGCCGTACGTGACGCGCAAGTTCGCCGGCGCGCAGGGTCCGTTCGTGGCCGTGTCCGACTGGATGCGGGCGGTTCCGGACCAGATCGCCCGGTGGGTGCCGGGGACGTACCAGTCGCTGGGCGCGGACGGGTTCGGCTTCGCGGACACCCGGGGGGCTGCGCGGCGGTTCTTCCACATCGACGCGCAGTCGATCGTGGTGGGGGTGCTGACGGAGCTGGCCCGGGAGGGGAAGGTGGACCGGTCGGTGCTGAAGCAGGCGATCGACCGGTACCAGTTGCTGGATGTGTCGGCGGCGGATCCGGGGGCGGCCGGCGGAGACGCGTAACCGCTGCGCTCGGCTCGGACGAACGAGGGGCAGGTGGGCTTCGGCTCTCCTGCCCTTCACCGTTTCCTTACGATGCGGACATGAAAGAACTGTCGGCGCAGGCCCGTTGGGAACAGCACACCCAGCGGCCCCTTCTGGCGCTCGCGGTGCTGTTCGCCGTCGCCTATGCCGTGCCGATCGTCGACACCTCGGCGGGGCATTCGCTGACGGCGGCGTGCACGGTGGTCGAGTGGGTGGTGTGGGCGGTGTTCGCCGTCGACTACCTCATGCGGCTGTCGCTCTCGCAGGACCGCCGTGGGTTCGTACGGCAGCACTGGATGGACCTGTGCGCCGTGGTGCTCCCCCTCATACAGCCCCTGCGGCTGCTGCGGCTGGTCTCCACGCTGCTGCTGGTGGGGCGGCGGGCGCGGATGGCCTCGCAGATCAGGGTGACGACGTATGTGGGCGGGGCGGTCGTCGGGCTGCTGATGTTCGGCTCGCTGGCGGTGCTGTCGGTGGAGCGGGACTCCCCGGACGGGAACATCCGCACACTGGGTGACGCGGTGTGGTGGTCCTTCACCACGATGACCACGGTCGGCTACGGCGACCACGCCCCGACGACCGGCCTGGGCCGGATGATCGCGGTCGGCCTGATGCTCTCCGGCATCGCCCTCCTCGGTGTCGTCACCGCGAACATCGCCGCGTGGTTCATCGAACGCTTCGAGAAGGACGACGTGGAGGAACGCCAGCAGACAGAGGCGATCAGAGCCCTGACGGAGGAGGTACGGGCCCTGCGCGCGGAGGTGGCGGCCCTGCGCAAGACGTCCGTCGGCGGATAGACCTGCTGCGGGTCTGTCGGGAGCGTCCGGGAATGCTCGCCGACCCCCATGCGACCGACCGGAAGCCCCGACGGCACGCTTGAACGCACGGTCCAACCGCAACCACGAGCGACCGCGCACTCACCGTGCTCCGACGACGCCCCAACCGCAGAGCCGTCGGCAGACATGAGGCGGGCCCCCGGTCGTCCCACCGGGGGCCCTTCCCTCACGCGCCCCGGGTCAGAACATTCCGCTGCCCGGGGTGGCCGCTCCGACGAGCCAGATGATCGCCAGGAGCGTGTCGATGGCGCCCAGTACGAAGGCGACCAGGGCCGGCCAGGCACGGTCGCCGCCGCCCGGCCACCTACGGCCCATGGCGAGCCAACCGCAGACGATCGCGACCGGGCCCAGAATGATGCCCAGTACGAAGAAACCGGCGACCGCGCAGATGACTCCGATGATTCCGAGCGTCGCGCGATCCGGCCCGCTCCGTGACCACGTCCGGCCACGTGATCGGGGGTACTTGCGCGTTCCGTGTCCCAAGCCCGCCATCATCAACTCCCTGACACCCTTGGTTGGTTGGGTTCGTCTCGGGTTCAACGATGCGGGTACCCCGGTTCCGGCCGATAATCCTCCGGCCTTGCGGCGCGCCGCCCCCCTCCGGCAGCGCGCCGCAGCGCCGTCCGCCCTCCCCGTGACACTCAGCGTGCCGTGCGGAGGGCTTGACTTACTGTGACCTGCGGCGCGTACCGGGTGCGAGGAATCTTTAGCCCCTTCACCCTGATAGGGGAAGAACGCTGACGTCCCGTCAGGCGTGACCTGCGGTTTCTCAGATGTGGCCCACGCCCGCGCCCGCTTCCGCGTTCGCACCGCGCTTGGTGAGCAGGGCGACGAGAACGGCGAAGGCGGCGACCCCGGCAGCGACCAGGGACGCGAGGCTCATGCCCGAGATGAAGGTGTCGTGGGCCACGTCCGCGATCTTCGCCGCGATCTCCGGCGGGGTGCCCTTGGCGACCGGCGGCACACCCACCTGCACCGCCTCCGACGCCTGGTCCAACTGCGCCGGCGTGAGCGGAGGCAGGCCCGCGTCCTTCCAGTTGCCCGCGAGGTCGCCGTCCACCTTGGAGGCCATCACGGCGCCCAGGACGGCCGTACCGAGGCTGCCGCCGATCTGCATCGCGGCCTGCTGGAGACCGCCGGCCACCCCGGACAGCTCCATGGGCGCGTTGCCGACGATGACCTCGGTGGCACCGACCATGACCGGCGCGAGGCCGAGGCCGAGCAGCGCGAACCACAGGGACATGACCGCGCTGCCGGTGTCGGTCTCCAGCGTGGACATCCCGAACATGGCGATCGCGACCGACGCCATACCGCCGGCCAGCGGGACGCGCGGGCCGAGCTTGGTGATCAGCACCCCCGCCAGCGGGGAGCCGACGATCATCATCCCGGTGAGCGGGAGCAGGTGGAGACCGGCGTCGATCGGGCTCATGCCGTGCACGTTCTGCAGGTAGAACGTCACGAAGAACAGGCCGCCCATGAAGGCGATCGCCATCAGGACCATGAGCACCACGCCCGCCGACAGCGGCACCGAGCGGAACAGCGCGAGCGGGATCAGGGGCTCCTTGACCTTCGTCTCCCAGAAGGCGAACAGTCCGAAGCCGACCACGGAGGCGAGGATGAAGGTCCACGTCAGTCCGTCGCCCCAGCCCCAGGTCGGGGCCTTGATGAGCGCCCACACCAGGCAGAACATGGCGGCGGACAGCAGGGCTATGCCCAGGACGTCGAAGGAGCGCGGGGCGTTCTCCGCGCGGTGGTCCAGCAGGATCAGCACGCCCAGGACCAGGGCGAGGACGCCGACCGGCACGTTGATGAAGAACACCGACTGCCAGTTGACGTGCTCGACGAGCACACCGCCGAGGATCGGGCCGCCGGCGGTGGAGGCGCCGATGACCATGCCCCAGATGCCGATGGCCATGTTGAGCTTCTCGGCCGGGAAGGTGGCCCGCAGCAGACCGAGCGCGGCCGGCATCAGCAGCGCGCCGAACAGGCCCTGGAAGACGCGGAAGGTGACGACCGCGGCGATGGAGCTGGAGAGCCCGATCGCGCCCGAGGCGGCGGCGAAGCCGACGACACCGATCAGGAAGGTCTGGCGGTGGCCGAAGCGGTCACCGAGCTTGCCCGCGGTGATCAGGGCGACCGCCAGGGCGAGGAAGTAGCCGTTGGTGATCCACTGGACGTCCGCGAAGCTCGCCTTGAGGTCGGCCTGGATGGCCGGGTTGGCGATCGCCACGATGGTGCCGTCGAGGGCCACCATCATGACGCCGACGGCCACGGTCAGGAGGGTGAGCCACGGGTGGCCGCGCAGCCCGGAGCCGGGCGCCCGATCCGACGGGGACGCTCCGTCCCCCGGCCCCGTCTTGTCGAGGGTGGTCTGACTAGTCATGTGTTCGAGGCTAGTGACAGCCACTGACAATTGACAAACGAATTCACAAGTCGGTAACTGACACCAATGGAAACACTGCGCGAACGCAAGAAACAGCGCACCCGGGAGGCTCTGCTCCGGGTCGCCATCGAACTGTTCACCACCCGCGGCTACGAGGGCACGACCGTCGACGACATCGCCGACGCCGTCGGCGTCTCGCAGCGCACCTTCTTCCGCTACTTCGCCGGCAAGGAGGACGCGGCCCTCGCACTCGACGAGATGACGGTCGCGCGCTTCGTCGAGGCGGTACGCGCGCGCCCCGCGCACGAGACCCCGCTGGAGGCGCTGCGCCAGGCCGTGCTGGAGGGCTGGGACACCCTGCACGAGGTAGTCGACTCGGTCGTACCGGTGGAGCGGTTCCTCGCCCTGTACCGGGTGATCGAGTCGACACCCGTCCTGCTCGCCGCCCATCTGCGGCGCTCCGTGGAGGTCGAGGACGTCCTCGCGCGCGTGCTCGCCGACCGCGAGGGCCTCGACGCGGACACCGACCCGCGGCCGCGCCTGATGGTGGCCGCGTTCGGCGGGGTGATGCGGGTGACGGAGCGCCAGTGGCTGACGGAGGGGGACTTCAGCCTGGAGGCCATGCGGGAGCTCACGGTCTCCCACCTCGAACTGCTGGGACCGGCCCTCGCGGGCAAGTGGGCCCCTTACACCAAAACGTGATACCCGTCACTCGATTAACCCGAGACCGTCCCGTTCTCCTAGTGTGTCCTTTCAGTGACTTCCTTCGACACCTCCCCGCAACTCAACGTCTGGCGCGCACTGCTCGCGCTGGCCGTGGTGTTCGTGATGCTGGCGACCACCGGATGGACCGCGCTGCGCAACCAGCGGGAGGCCACCCCGCTCCAGGCCTCCCTCGACTCCTGGACGCACGGCCGCCTGCACGGACACCGGCTGCCCGACCCGGCCGCCGCCCCCGCCCAGCTCTCCCGGTTCTTCGCCTCGCTCACCTCGCAGGACCGCGTCCGCCTCGCCCAGCGCTACCCGCTCGCGGTCGGCAACATGAACGGCGCCCCGGTCGGACTGCGGTACCAGGCCAACCGTCTCGCGCTGCTCAAGGCCCGTGCCGTCGAGCGTGAGCGCATGCACGACACCCGGCTCACGCCGGCCGGTCAGCAGGACGCGGGCCGCCGTATGCACCGCTTCGAGGCGCTGACCGCCCCGGACCGCCACATCCTCGCCTTCGACCCCGACGGCTCCGGCCGCGTCGCCGAGGTCTTCGGCGATCTGCGCACGGCGGAGCGGGTCTCCGTCGTCGTCCCGGGCGTCGACACCGACCTGCTCACCTTCCAGCGCACCAAGCGCAGTTGGTCCGCGCCGGTCGGCATGGCCAAGGCCCTGTACCGGGCCGAGCGCGACGCGAGCCCCGCCACGCGTACGGCGGTGATCGCCTGGGCCGACTACACCGCGCCCGCCGGTCTCGGCATCGACTCGGCCACCGCGATGCGCGCCGAGGACGGCGCCGTACGGCTGAACGCGCTGGTGCGCGCGCTGCCCGGCGCCACACCCGTCTCCCTGTTCTGCCACAGCTACGGCTCGGTCGTGTGCGGGGTCGCCGCGCACGCGCTGCCCGGCCGGGTGGCCGACATCGCGGTGGCCGGCAGCCCCGGGATGCGGGTCGCCAACGCTTCCCACCTGCGCACCTCCGCGCATGTGTGGGCCATGCGGGACACCGACGACTGGATCCAGGACGTGCCGTACCTGGAGGTCGGCGGGCTCGGCCACGGGGCCGACCCGGTGTCCTCCGCGTTCGGTGCGCGGGTGCTGTCCGCGCGGGGCGCGGACGGCCACGCCGGTTACTTCGAGCCCGGAACGGAGAGCCTGCTCAACTTCGCCGAGATCGGCATTGGCGCATACCACGCGGTGGCCTGCGCCCACGAGGACGAAGCCTGCCGCGCCGGTTTGTCCGGCACGGCCACGGCCGGACGCGCGTAGAGACTGCAGGAACTGCGGTCTGCGCGAGGAGGGGACGAAGAAGCTCGTGCCGCATACGATGACCCGCATGGGTGACGTACTGGCCGGATTTCATGCCGCCTGGGAGTTCGAGTCCGACTCCGTGCTCATCCGCTACGAACGGGGGATTCGCACACCGAAGCTGTTCCAGGCGCTGGGGGAACGACGGATCCCCCTGGAGGCGATCTCCGGGGTGACGCTGACTCCCGGCAAGCGGGGCACGGTGGTCCTGCACGCCGTGCCGCGGGCGGGGGCGGATCCGCTCATGGAGGCGGCGGCGGGGCAGCTGAAGGAAGGGTGCGATCCGTACCGGCTGGTACTGCCGGCGGACAAGGAGACGCTCGCCGAGTACTACGCGGACGAGCTGCGCGCGCTGCTGAAAGAGGACGACGAGCAGGCGGAACGTTTCCTGGTCGCGGCGCCCGAGGTGCCGTTGCAGTTCAAGGCGTACGACGGGAAGGCGTCCTTCGACGGCCGTACCGTCGCCTTCCGGTGGTTCTGGACGGGGGCGTCGTCGGCGAAGTGGAAGGCCGGCGACCAGAGTTTCCCGGTGTCCGAGCTGACCGGCGTGGAATGGCGGTCGCCGGAGGTGTTCGAGGGGCATCTGCGGCTGCTCCGCGGAGAGCCGGGGCCGGTGCAGGCGGACCAGGATCCCGCGGCGGTGGTCTTCGGGCTCGGGTACGGGCCCGTGCACGAGTCGCTGCCCTTCGCCGCCGCGGTGCTGGCCGCGGTGAAGCAGCGCGGGGCCACGGCGGCGGTCACGGCCGTGGCCGCGCCGCGCCGGGACCCCGCGGACATCGCCGAGCGGATCCGCCATCTCGGGGAGCTGCATCAGGCCGGGCTGGTCACCGACGAGGAGTTCTCCGTGAAGAAGGCGGAGTTGCTGGCGGAGCTCTGACCTACTCCCGTCCCGCCGACGAGAACCGCATGTCCGCGTAACGGTCGCCTGCCACCTGGCCGGCTATCGGCTCCAGCAGCTCCAGTTCCTCCTTCGTGAGCTCGATGCTCGTCGCCGTCGCGTTCTCCTCCACCCGGCTCGGCTTGCGGGTGCCCGGGATCGGGACGACCGGGAGGGCGTGGACCGTCGACTGCTGCTGGACCCAGGCGAGGGCGATCTGGCCCAGCGACACCCCGTGCGCCTCGGCCACCGTGCGGATCGGGGCCAGGAGCGCCGCGTTGGCCGCCGCGTTCTCGCCCGTGAAGCGGGGCTGCTGGCGGCGGAAGTCGTCCGCGGTGAGGTCCTTGTCGGCGTTGGTGAAGGAGCCGGTGAGGAAGCCGCGGCCGAGCGGGGAGTACGGGACGAGGGTGACGCCCAGTTCGCGGGCGGCCGGGACCACCTTGGCCTCGATGTCCCGGCTGAACAGGGACCACTCCGACTGCACGGCGGCGATCGGGTGGACCGCCTGGGCCGCGCGCAGCTCGTCCGCGGTGACCTCGCTCAGGCCCAGGTGCTTGACCTTGCCCTCGCGCACCAGCTCGGCCATCGTGCCGACGGACTCCTCGATCGGCACGTTCACATCGCGCCGGTGCATGTAGTAGAGGTCGATCACGTCGACGTCCAGGCGCTTCAGGCTCGCCTCGACGGCCTGGCGGATGTAGGGCGGGTCGTTGCGGATGATCCGCCGGGTCGGGTCGTCCGGGGGTATCGACAGGGCGAACTTGGTGGCGATCACGACCTCGTCGCGGTGGGCCTTGAAGAACGGGGACAGGAACTTCTCGTTCTCCCCCTGGCCGTAGGCGTCCGCCGTGTCGTAGAGCGTGATCCCGAGCTCCAGGGCCCGCTCCAGGGTGGCCCGGGACGCCTCCGCGTCCACGGGGCCGTACGCGAAGCTCATGCCCATGCAGCCGAGTCCCTGGACGCCGACCTCCGGGCCCGTCTCGCCCAGTCGTGCGGTGGGGATCCTGCTGTCGGTCATCCTGCCTTCTCCTTCTCCCAGTCGGCGCGATCGGCCTCGGCGTAGAAGCTGATCTTGTGGTCCAGCACGGCGAGGGTGTCCTGGAGTTCCGCGATCCGGGCCAGGACGTCCCGGCGGGTCGCCTCAAGGAGCTTGAAGCGGTCGCCGAAGGTCTGGTCGCCCTCCCGCACCAGTTCCGCGTAACGGACCATGTCGGCGACCGGCATGCCGGTGAGCCGGAGCTTGCCGACGAAGTCGAGCCAGTCGAGGTCGCGGTTGCTGTAGCGGCGCTGGCCGGTGTGCGAGCGGTCGATGTGCGGCATCAGGCCGATGCGCTCGTACCAGCGCAGGGTGTGCGCGGTCAGGCCGGTGAAGGCGACGACCTCGCTGATCGTGTAGCTGTCCTGGCCGTTGGGGCGCCGGTGCGGATGCGGCGGGGCGGCACAGCTGTCGGTCCTGGTACTCGTGGTCTCCATCACCGTCATGACCTCAACGCTATGGCCTTGGAGTGCACTCCAAGCAAGCGGTACCGGTAAGAAATCGGCAGGACGTCAAGCGGAGCGGGTTCGTGTGCCGGGCCGACCCCACGATGATTCCCGGGCTGTGCGCGGCTTAGGCTCGGTGGCATGTCCTTGCAGAGCCTCGCGTTGATCGAGAACTGGCCGGTTCCCACCGCCGCGGCGGGTGTGGTGCGGGCCGACGGCACCGTCCTCGGCACCCACGGTCCGGCGGGCCACCGCTTCCCGCTGGCCTCCGTCACCAAGCCGCTCGCGGCCTACGCGGCTCTCGTCGCGTACGAGGAGGGGGCGATCGAGCTCGACGAGCCGGCCGGCCCGAGCGGGTCGACCGTACGGCATCTGCTCGCGCACACCTCGGGGCTGGCCTTCGACGAGCACCGGGTCACCGCCGCGCCCGGGGAGCGGCGGCTGTACTCCAACGCCGGGTTCGAGCAGCTCGGGGACCACCTCGCCAAGGCGACGGACATCCCGTTCGCGGAGTATCTGCGGCAGGCGGTCCTGGAGCCGCTGGGCATGGCGTCGACGTCTCTGGAGGGCTCGCCGGCGAAGGACGGGGTGTCCACGGTCGAGGACCTCCTGAGGTTCGCGGCGGAGGTGCAGGCACCACGGCTGCTGGACCCGCGCACGGTCGCCGAGGCCATGACGGTCCAGTACCCGGGCACCAAGGGCGTGCTGCCCGGCTACGGCCACCAGAACCCCAACGACTGGGGCCTCGGCTTCGAGATCCGGGACTCCAAGTCCCCGCACTGGACGGGCTCCTCGTCCTCGGCGCGCACCTTCGGGCACTTCGGGCAGTCCGGTACGTTCCTGTGGATCGACCCCGACGCGGGGGCGGCCTGCGTGGCGCTGACGGACCGCGCGTTCGGCCCGTGGGCGATCGAGGCGTGGCCGGCGTTCACCGACGCCGTCCTGGCCGAGCTCTAGGACATCTCCCACAGCAGCAGTTCGGCCCCGGTCACCGCCACCGCGTCCAGCTCCTTGGCGTCGGTGACCCGGGCCGCGTCACCGGAACCCAACTCCGCGCCGTCCAGCCGCACTTCGCCCCGCACGACATGGACGTAGAGGTACCGCCCGTCCGGCACCGCGGTCCGCTCCCCCGCGGCCAGCCGTCGCACATGGAGCATCGCGCCCGCCTCCGGGATCGCGTACGGCGTCGAGTCGGCGATCCCGCGGACGATCTCGTACGACGGCTCGCCACCCGGCTCCAGGGGCGCGAGCCAGGTCTGCACGAAGGTCAGCGGGGTGCCGGCGTCGTTGCGCTCGACGTGCCGGACGCCCGCGGCGGCACTGAGCCGCTGCACGTCACCGGCCCGTACGACCGTCTCGTGCCCGGTGGAGTCGCGGTGCGTCAGCTCCCCCTCGACCACCCAGGTCACGATCTCGGTGTGGCTGTGCGGATGCTCGTCGAACCCGGCGCCGGGCGCGAGCCGCTCCTCGTTGCAGGCGATCAGCGCGCCGAACCGGAGGTTGTCGGGGTCGTAGTGCGGCCCGAACGAGAAGGCGTGCCACGACTCGATCCCGGCCCCGGGGTCCCCGCCTGGATAGCGCTGGGCAGCGCGCCATACGTCCGTCACGGGAACACGGTAGACCCGCCGCGACATGTCCGACGGCGTTGGCACGAACGACCGGCCGGTGCCCACCAAGTCGGTCCGCACCCCGGACACCGGCGCGCCCCCGGAGGCGACCGAACCATCAAGCACAACCCCGGCGGCGCGCACTGACGTCCGGATAAGGCAGTCTTGTCCACGTGCCCGAACCCGAACACCGCAAGTCCGACCCTGCCTCGCCCGGCATCCACGCCCACGCCGCGACCCTGAAGCGGCTGGAGAAGTCGTCCGGGTCGCTCGCCCAGCAGGCCATCGCGCGCATGGACGAGACGCTGCCGTGGTACCGGGCGATGCCCCCGGAGAACCGTTCCTGGATCGGGCTGGTCGCCCAGGCCGGTATCGCGGCCTTCACCGAGTGGTTCCGGCGTCCCGACGCCCCGCAGGCGATCTCCACCGACGTGTTCGGGACCGCTCCCCGGGAGCTGACCCGGGCCATCACGCTCCGGCAGACCGTGGAGATGGTGCGCACCACCATCGAGGTCATGGAGTCCGCGATCGACGAGGTCGCCGCCCCCGGTGACGAGTCCGTCCTGCGCGAGGCCCTGCTCGTCTACGCCCGCGAGATCGCCTTCGCCACCGCGCAGGTGTACGCCCAGGCCGCCGAGGCACGCGGTGCCTGGGACGCCCGCCTGGAGTCGCTGGTCGTCAACGCGGTGCTCAGCGGAGAGGCCGACGAGGGGGCCGTGAGCAGGGCCGCCGCGCTGGGCTGGAACTCGCCCGAGCATGTGTGCGTGGTGCTGGGCGCCGCCCCCGAGGGGGACTCCGAACTCACCGTCGAGGCCATCCGGCGGGCCGCCCGGCACGCCAAGCTCCAGGTGCTGACCGGGGTGCTCGGGGCCCGGCTCGTCGTGATCGCGGGCGGCAGCGACAACCCGCTCGCCGTGGCCAAGTCGCTGATCGGGCCTTATGCGGCCGGCCCCGTGGTCGCAGGACCCGTCGTACCCGATCTGCTGGCCGCGACCCGGTCCGCGCAGGCGGCCGCCGCCGGGCTCAAGGCGTGTTCGGCCTGGCAGGACGCGCCGCGCCCGGTACTGGCGGACGACCTGCTTCCGGAACGCGCGATGGCCGGTGATCCCAGTGCGCGCGAGCAGTTGGTGGAGGAGATCTACAGACCGCTGGAGGAGGCCGGCTCCGCGCTCCTGGAGACGCTCTCCGTCTACCTCGAACAGGCGTCCAGTCTGGAGGGTGCGGCCCGGATGCTGTTCGTGCATCCCAACACCGTGCGCTACCGGCTTCGACGTGTGACTGACGTCACCGGTTGGTCGCCTTCCGATGTACGGTCGGCGTTCACACTGCGGATCGCGCTCATCCTGGGGCGTCTGGCCGACGGTGATCTCCAGCCCTAGGCTTTTGTCGGGGGCCAACAAAACCCCTTCGTGTTCTTCGTCCCTGTCCCCACGGGCGGCTTGGGCCGCCCTCAAGAGAGAGTGTGAGAGTGCTCGTACTCGTCGCTCCCGGCCAGGGCGCCCAGACGCCCGGCTTCCTGACCCCCTGGCTCGAACTCCCCGGTGCCGCGGACCGCGTCGCCGCGTGGTCCGACGCCATCGGACTGGACCTCGCCCACTACGGCACACAGGCCGACGCGGACGCCATCCGGGACACCTCGGTGGCCCAGCCGCTGCTGGTCGCGGCCGGAATCCTGTCCGCCTCGGCACTCGGTGCCATCTCCGACATCGCCCCGGGCGCGGTCGCCGGGCACAGTGTCGGTGAGATCACCGCCGCCGCCTTCGCGGGCGTCCTGGACGACACCGCCGCCCTCACCCTCGTACGCAAGCGGGGTCTGGCCATGGCCGACGCCGCCGCGATCACCGAGACCGGCATGTCGGCGCTGCTCGGGGGCGACCCGGAGGTCTCCGTCGCGCACCTGGAGAAGCTGGGTCTGACCCCGGCGAACGTCAACGGCGCCGGGCAGATCGTCGCCGCGGGCACGCTGGAGCAGCTCGCCGCCCTCAACGAGGAGCCGCCGGAGGGTGTCCGCAAGGTCGTCCCGCTGAAGGTCGCCGGCGCCTTCCACACGCACCACATGGCCCCCGCGGTCGACGCGCTGGCCAAGGCCGCCGCCGACCTCACGCCGGCCGACCCGACGGTCACGTACGTCTCCAACAAGGACGGGCAGACCGTCGCCACTGGCGCCGAGGTGCTGGAGCGGCTGGTCGGCCAGGTCGCCAACCCGGTCCGCTGGGACCTGTGCATGGAGACCTTCAAGGAGCTCGGCGCCACCGCGTTCATCGAGGTCTCCCCCGGCGGAACGCTGGTCGGCCTCGCCAAGCGGGCGCTGCCCGGTGTGAAGACGCTCGCGCTCAAGACCCCCGACGACCTCGACGCTGCTCGCGAGCTCATCGCCGAGCACGGTGCCTGAGAAGGAGCACGAGAGCATGTCGAAGATCAGGCCCAGCAAGGGCGCCCCGTACGCGCGCATCCTCGGGGTCGGCGGCTACCGCCCGACCCGGGTCGTGCCGAACGAGGTGATCCTCGAGACGATCGACTCCTCCGACGAGTGGATCCGCTCGCGCTCCGGCATCCAGACCCGGCACTGGGCGAACGACGAGGAGACCGTCGCCGCCATGTCGATCGAGGCGTCCGGCAAGGCGATCGCCGACGCCGGGATCTCCGCCGAGCAGATCGGCGGCGTGATCGTCTCGACCGTCTCGCACTTCAAGCAGACCCCGGCCGTGGCGACCGAGATCGCGGACAAGCTGGGCACGGACAAGGCCGCCGCGTTCGACATCTCGGCGGGCTGCGCGGGCTTCGGCTACGGCCTCACCCTCGCCAAGGGCATGATCGTCGAGGGCAGCGCGGAGTACGTCCTGGTGATCGGCGTCGAGCGGCTGAGCGACCTGACCGACCTGGAGGACCGGGCCACCGCCTTCCTGTTCGGGGACGGCGCGGGCGCGGTCGTCGTGGGCCCCTCCCAGGAGCCGGCCATCGGCCCCACGGTCTGGGGCTCTGAGGGCGACAAGTCCGAGACGATCAAGCAGACCGTGGCGTGGAACGAGTACGACAGCTCCACGGACAAGTTCCCTGCGATCACGCAGGAGGGCCAGGCGGTGTTCCGCTGGGCCGTGTTCGAGATGGCGAAGGTCGCCCAGCAGGCGCTGGACGCGGCCGGGATCAGCCCGGACGACCTGGACGTCTTCATTCCCCACCAGGCCAACGAGCGGATCATCGACTCGATGGTGAAGACGCTGAAGCTGCCGGAGCACGTCACGGTCGCGCGTGACGTGCGCACCACCGGCAACACCTCGGCCGCCTCGATCCCGCTCGCCATGGAGCGGCTCCTGGCGACCGGTGAGGCGAAGAGCGGCGACACCGCGCTCGTCATCGGATTCGGGGCGGGTCTCGTCTACGCCGCCACTGTCGTTACCCTCCCCTAGGCACTCCGTGCCGGATCATGCGGTCCGGGACGGGAAGCACTGCCAACCCTCTGGATAAGAAAACGAAGGAGCGCCAACATGGCCGCCACTCAGGAAGAGATCGTCGCCGGTCTCGCCGACATCGTGAACGAGATCGCCGGCATCCCGGTTGAGGACGTCCAGCTGGACAAGTCCTTCACCGACGACCTGGACGTCGACTCGCTGTCCATGGTCGAGGTCGTCGTCGCCGCCGAAGAGCGCTTCGACGTCAAGATCCCCGACGACGACGTCAAGAACCTCAAGACGGTCGGCGACGCGACCGACTACATCCTCAAGCACCAGGCCTGAGTCCCTGCTCGGGCCGGACGCTGACCGGCCCCGCCACCCGGCGGTGGCGCCGCTTAATCCTCGTACCGTTGGAGAAAGATTTCCCGTGAGCCCGACCAATCGCACCGTGGTCGTCACCGGTATCGGCGCAACCACACCGCTGGGTGGCGACGCAGCCTCTACCTGGGAGGGCCTGGTCGCCGGCAAGTCCGGCGTCAAGCCCCTGGAGCAGGAGTGGGCCGCCGACCAGGCGGTCCGTATCGCGGCGCCCGTCGCCGTGGAGCCGACCGAGGTCATCCCGCGGCCGCAGGCCCGGCGCCTCGACCGCTCGGCGCAGTTCGCGCTGGTCGCCGCCAAGGAGGCGTGGGCCGACGCGGGCTTCGAGGGCAAGGCCGGTGAGGAGGGCTCGGTCGGCGACGTCGACCCGGACCGCCTCGGCGCCGTCATCGCCTCCGGCATCGGCGGTGTGACGACCCTCCTCGACCAGTACGACGTGCTGAAGGAGAAGGGCGTCCGCCGCGTCTCCCCGCACACCGTCCCCATGCTGATGCCGAACGGCCCCTCGGCCAACGTCGGCCTGCTGGTGGGCGCCCGTGCGGGCGTGCACACGCCGGTCTCCGCGTGCGCCTCCGGCGCCGAGGCCATCGGCTACGCCATCGAGATGATCCGCACCGGCCGCGCCGACATCGTGGTCGCCGGTGGCACGGAGGCGGCGATCCACCCGCTGCCCATCGCCGCGTTCGGCAACATGATGGCGATGTCCAAGAACAACGACGACCCGCAGGGCGCCTCGCGTCCCTACGACACCGCCCGGGACGGCTTCGTCCTCGGCGAGGGCGCGGGTGTGGTCGTCCTGGAGTCCGCGGAGCACGCCGCCAAGCGCGGGGCCCGGGTGTACGCCGAGGCGGTCGGTCAGGGCATCTCCGCCGACGCCCACGACATCGTGCAGCCCGAGCCGGAGGGCCGGGGCATCTCTGCCGCCCTTCAGCACCTGCTCGAGAACACCGACCTGGACCCGGCGGAGATCGTGCACGTCAACGCGCACGCCACGTCGACGCCGGCCGGTGACATCGCCGAGCTCAAGGCGCTGCGCAAGGTGTTCGGGGACGACGCCGACCACATGGCGGTCTCGGCGACCAAGTCGATGACCGGTCACCTGCTGGGCGGTGCCGGCGGCATCGAGACGGTCGCGACCGTGCTCGCCCTGTACCACCGGGTGGCTCCGCCGACCATCAACGTCGAGAACCTCGACCCGGAGGCGGAGGCCAACGCCGACGTGGTCCGCGGCGAGGCGCGCAAGCTGCCCGTGGAGGGCCGTATCGCCGCGCTGAACGACTCCTTCGGCTTCGGCGGGCACAACGTGGTGCTGGCGTTCCGCACCGTCTGAGAACGTGACTGAAGGCCCCCACCGAGCGCGGTGGGGGCCTTCATGTGTACGGCGGACTCAGACCACTTGGTGCAGCCAGCGGACCGGGGCGCCCTCGCCGGCGTACCGGAAGGACTCCAGCTCGTCGTCCCACGGTTTGCCGAGGAGCTTCGCCAGCTCCGCCTCCAGGTCCGTCTCCCCCCGCTGCGAGCGCGTCAGGGCCGCGCGCAGGCGGTCCTCCGGGATCAGGATGTCGCCGTGGATGCCGGTGACCGCGTGGAAGATGCCCAGTTCGGGAGTGCAGCTGTAGCGCTCGCCCTCGGCGGTGGCGCAGGGCTCGGCGGTCACCTCGAAGCGCAGCAGGTGCCAGCCCCGCAGGGCCGACGCGAGCTTGGAGGCGGTGCCGACCTCGCCCTTCCAGGAGAACTCGGAGCGCCAGGTGCCGGGCGCGGCCGGCTGCCGGATCCAGTCGAGGTTGACGCGTGTGCCGAGCACCCCGGCGATCGCCCACTCGACGTGCGGGCACAGCGCGCGTGGCGCGGAGTGCACGTACAGAACTCCACGTGTCGTCACCGGGACCTCCGGGCAGAGCGGGACAAGTCTTGCTGGCTGGCACGGCGGCGATGGCGGGCAGCCGCGTTGATGGCGAGGCTACCGTGCGGCGGCGCAAGGAGTGTGACGTACCGTCGGTCCCGATGCCCCGAAACGCCCGCCATTCACCCGGCAGGACGCTAGTACGGGTCCCGATCGTTCCCTCGGGGCCGCCGGGAACTCGGGTGCGTTGTTATGAGAGGACCACCATTTCACGAGGGGAACTCCACGGATGCGCAAGCAGGGCCACCGCTCGCGGGCCGTCGTCGCCGTCCTGACCGCGGCTCTTGTGGGCGTCGCCGGCTGTGACGCCGTGGGCGGCGACTCGGCGGCACCGACCCAGAAGGCGAAGCCCTCGCCGAAACCGACCCCGGCCTGGGACAGCAGCCCGGCCTCGCTGGCCGCCGTCGGTGACTCCATCACCCGCGGCTTCGACGCGTGCGGGATCCTGACGGACTGCCCCGACGTCTCCTGGGCCACCGGGAGCAGCGCCCAGGTCGACTCGCTCGCGGTACGGCTGCTGGGGAAGGCGCGGGCCGCCGAGCGCAGCTGGAACTACGCGGTGTCCGGGGCGCGGATGGCCGACCTGTCCGCGCAGATGTCCCAGGCGGCCTCGCGCGCGCCGGCGCTGGTGACGGTGATGGTGGGCGCCAATGACGCCTGCCGGGACTCCACGGCCGCGATGACACCGGTGGCCGACTTCCGGTCCGGATTCGAGGACGCGCTGAGCGTGCTGCGCGAGAAGGCGCCCAAGGCGCAGGTGTACGTGGCGAGCGTGCCCAACCTCAAGCGGCTGTGGTCGCAGGGGCGCACCAACCCGATGGGCAAGCAGGTGTGGAAGCTGGGGGTGTGTCCGTCCATGCTGGCCGACGCGGACGCCCTGGACACGGCGGCGACCGAGCGGCGGAACACCGTGCAGGAGCGGGTGGAGGAGTACAACGCCGTACTGAAGCAGGTGTGCGGCAAGGACGCGCACTGCCGGTACGACGGGGGCGCGGTGTACGACTACCGCTTCGGCACCGACCAGCTCAGTCACTGGGACTGGTTCCATCCGAGTGTGAACGGCCAGGCGCGGCTGGCGGAGATCGCATATCGCAAGGTCACGTCCGTGTCCTAAAGTTCCGCACATGAACGAACTCTTCGCCACACTTCCCGACGGCACACCGGTCCACCGCTGGACCCTGGAGCGCGCGGGCGTCCGCGTGCGGATCCTGTCCTACGGCGGGATCGTGCAGTCGGTCGAGGTCCCGGACCGGGAGGGGCGGACCGCGGACGTGGTGCTGGGGTTCGCCGATCTGGACGGGTACCTGGAGCACGCCGGTCCGTATCTCGGTGCCTTCATCGGGCGGTACGCGAACCGGATCGCGGGCGCCCGTTTCGAGCTGGACGGGCTGACGTACGCGCTCGCGGCCAACAACGCGCCGAACTCCCTGCACGGCGGGGAGAACGGTTTCGACAAGCGGGTCTGGGACATGGAGCCGGCCGGTGAGCACGGGGTGCGGCTGAGCCGGGTCAGCCCGCACGGCGAGGAGGGCTTCCCGGGCCGTCTGGAGGTCTCCGGGACCTACGCGCTGGACGAGTCGGGCGCGCTGCGGTTCTCCTACGAGGCGGTCACCGATGCGCCGACGCTGGTGAACCTGACCAACCACAGCTACTTCAACCTGGCCGGGTCCGGGAACGCGGGCGGGCACGAACTGCGGATCGACGCCTCGCGGTACACGCCGGTCGACGCGGATCTGATCCCGACGGGGGTCGAGGAGGTCGCGGACACCCGGTTCGACTTCCGTGCGGCGCGGAAGGTGGGGGCCGGGTACGACCACAACTTCGTGCTGGACAAGGGGAGCACCGCCGAGGCGGTCGAGGTGGCCGAGTTGTACGACCCCTCCTCCGGGCGGGTGCTGACGGTGGCGACCACCGAGCCGGGGCTCCAGCTCTACACCGCCGACCACCTCCCCGAGCCCTTCGCGCCGGGTGACGGCATCGCGCTGGAGACCCAGCACTTCCCCGACTCCCCGAACCGTCCGGAGTTCCCGAGCACGGTGCTGCGGCCGGGTGAGGTGTACCGGTCGGAGACGGTGTACGGGTTCTCCACCCGGTAGGACGGTCGACGGTCCACGGCTTGGCACCCGGTGGAAAAGACGAGCCCCGGCCCAGGGGTCAGGTCCCGGGCCGGGGCTGCTTGTGTGAGGGCGGTGCCCTCTGGGATCAGACGTTAATCGTCGCGGTGACCCGGCGGTCCTCGATCGAGCGCCCCACCTGGATTTCGTACGAACCCTTCACATGCGCCCACGACGAGGTCTTCTCGTCCCAGATCTCGAACGCCCGGCGCGGGATCTCCACGGTGACCTCGACGCTCTCGCCGGGACCGGCCTCGGCTCCGGCGAACCCGGCGAGCCTGCGGGCCGGGCGCTCGGCGTCGGGCTCGGCGGGGGCCAGGTAGACCTGGACGACCTCGCGGCCCGCGCGGGTGCCGGAGTTGCGCAGCCGGACCCGGAGGGTGGTGCCCTGGACCTCCAGGGACTCGTAGGTCCACTCGGTGTAGCCGAGGCCGTGGCCGAACGGGTAGGCCGGGGTGCGGCCCGCCTTCTCCCAGGCCGTGTACCCGATGAAGACGCCCTCGTCGTAGGGGAGTTCGCCGTCCGCCGGGCGGACCCGGGTGACCGGGGCGTCGGCCAGGGTGCCCCAGGTGGTGGGGAGCCGGCCGCCGGGTTCGTGGGCGCCGGTCAGCACCTCGGCGAGGGCCGCGCCCCCCTCCTGGCCGGGGAACCAGCTGAGCAGGATCGCGGCGACGTCCTCGCGCCAGGGCAGCTCCACCGGGGAGCCGGAGTTGACGATCACGACGGTGTTCGGGTTGGCGGCGGCGACCGCGCGGACCAGGTCGTCCTGCCGTCCGGGCAGGGTGAGGTCCTTGCGGTCGTAGCCCTCGGACTCGACGCGGTCGGTGGTGGCGACCACGACGACGGCCGTGTCGGCGTTCCGGGCCGCCTCGACGGCCTCGGCGATCAGCTCGTCGGGGTCGCGCCGCGGGTCCTGGTGGGCGAGGGAGAACGCGACGACCTTCATCGGCATGTTCTCGGGGAGGTCGACGACGTGGGTCAGGGAGACCTCGACGGGCTCGCCCGCGGTCAGCGCGACCCGGGCGCGGGGTTCGGGGGCGCCGAAGAAGGTGACGAAGGGGTCGTCCTCGTCGGCGCTCTGCACGTCGTCGTAGTACGTGGTGCCGTCGACGACCAGCTTGAAGGCGCCGAGTCCCTTGATGCCGAAGGTGTGTTCACCGGTCTCGCGCGGGGTGAAGGTTCCGGTCAGCTCGACCGTGTGCAGGTTCTCGTGGGTGACGCCCTCGGGGAGGTCCGAACCCATCCACTGGATCTGGCCGCTGGGCGCGGAGGCCGTGCCGACGACGTTCCCGTCCGTGTCGCGGCAGACGGTTCTGAGGGTGAACCCCTTGTCGGCGACGCCGAGTTCGGTGTTCGGGTCGGCGCCGACGGCGTAGCTCAGCGTGCCCTCGGGCAGGGCCGCGCTGAGGCCGTCGAGCGGGGAGACGATCCGGTCCGGGAAGACGGTGGCGGAACCGCCGCCGAGGACCCGGGCGTCCCGGGCGGCCGCCCCGCTGAGGGCGACCGTGCCCTGCCGCAGGGGCAACGCGCCCCGGTTGCGCACCAGGACGAAGGAGCGGCGGGCGATCTCGCGGGCCAGCGCGACGCCGTCCACGGTGTCCGGGAGCTGGGTGACGACGGGTTCGGCGCCGTCCAGGACGCCGACGCGGGCCGCGAGCCGCAGCACGTTGCGTACGGCGGTGTCGACCGCGCTCTCCTCGACCTCGCCGGCCCGCACGGCTCGGGCGAGGGGCTCGCCGTAGACGGTCACCGGGCCGGGCATGGCGACGTCGAGGCCGCCCTCGATGGCGCCCTTGGTGGAGCGGGCGGCCATCCAGTCGGAGACGTTGTAGCCGTCGAAGCCCCATTCACCGCGCAGGACTTCGTTGACCAGGTAGTGGTGCTCGGTCATCGTCGTGCCGTTGACCGTGTTGTAGGCGGTCATGATGCCCCACGGGTGGGCGTTCTCGACGATGTGCTCGAAGGGGGCCAGGTACAGCTCGCGCAGGGCGCGTTCGGAGACCAGGTTGTTCACCGTGAAGCGGTCGGTCTCGGCGTCGTTGGCGACGAAGTGCTTGACGGTGGTGCCGACGCCGCCCTCCTGCACGCCGGTCACGTACCCGGCGCCGATCCGTCCCGTGAGGTACGGGTCCTCGCTGTAGGCCTCGAAGTGGCGGCCGCCGAGCGGGGAGCGGTGGAGGTTCACGGTCGGGGCGAGCAGGACGTGGACGCCCTTGCGGCGGGCCTCCTGGGCGAGCAACACGCCTGCCCTGCGAGCGAGTTCCGGGTCCCAGGCGGCGGCCAGGGCGGTCGGGGAGGGCAGGGCGATCGACGGGTCGTCGGCGCTCCAGCGCACGCCCCGGACACCGATCGGGCCGTCGGACATGACGAGGGAGGGCAGGCCGATCTCCGGGAGCGCGGGCAGCGACCACATGTCCTGGCCGCCCAGGAGCCGGGCCTTGGCGTCCAGGTCCAGGCGGGCCAGGGCCGCCTCGACGGCCGCCTCGCGGGCCAGGTCGGCGGGGGTGGTGCCCTCGGGTCCCTCGGGTGCCGCCATGGCGGTGCCTCCTCGTTGACGTCCGTGCGGTCCTCTCATCCTGCAACGGGTACCTGGTGATCGGTAGGTTTTGTTATGTTCCTGTTATATTTGGCTCACGGGCATGCCGTACGGTGACGCCATGAGCGCCAGGACCAGAAGCGAGGAGCGCCGGGCCGAGATCGTCCGGGCGGCCCTGGAGGTCATCGCCGAGCGCGGCTACCGGGGCGCGAGCCTGGCCGCGGTGGCCGAGCGGGTCGGGCTGACCCAGCAGGGGCTGCTGCACCACTTCCCGACGAAGGAGGCGCTGCTGGTCGCGGTGCTGGAGGAGCGGGACAAGTGGGACGCGGTTCCGGCCGGCAGCTGGCGGGTCGACCTGCTCACCTCGCTCGTCGAGTACAACGCGATGCGGCCCGGGATCATCCAGACCTTCTCGGCGCTGCTCGGCGAGAGCGTGACGGAGGGGCATCCGGCGCGGGAGTACTTCACCGACCGCTACACCCGGGTGCGCGAGTCGATGGCGGTGGCGCTGCGCGCCGAGTACGGCGACCGGCTCCCCAACGGCCTGACCCCGGAACGCACCGCACCGCTGCTCGTGGCCGTGATGGACGGCCTCCAGTACCAGTGGCTGCTGGACCCGGAGTCGGTGGACATGCCGGAGGCGTTCCGGGACTTCCTGCGACTGCTGGGCGAGGAAGCCTGAACGTCCTTGCTACTGGGCCCACTTGACGGCGAGGGCCTTGCTCACCGCACACAGGACGGCGAGAACGACCGCCCATACCTGGGCCCCGGCGGCGAAGAGGGCGACGGCACCCGCCCCGAACCAGAGGGCCTCGAAGCCGACCCGGGCGGCGCCGCTCACCTTGTACGGGGCGCGCGGTGAGCCGAACAGCGCCCACAGGACGACGAGCATGGCGGGCGCGGCGAGGCCGAGGGGCCAGGACACGGTGAAGCCCCAGTAGGCGGCACCCGCCAGGGCGCCCAGCTCGACGAGGAAGAGAACGCCCAGGTTGGCTGCCTTCATGGGCGGCAGTATCACCCGCCCGCCGGTACCGCCGCCACGATTTCGATCTCGATCCGGGCCTCGGGGCGGAACAGCCGGGGCACCTCGAAGGTCATGCTGGTGGGTGGGGTGCCGGTGAGGAACTCCCGGCGTACGGCGCCGTATTGCTCCAGTTCCGAGATGTCGGTGAGGTAGGTGCGGATGTTGACGACGTCGGCCAGGCTCGCTCCGTGCGCCGCCAGCAGCGCGGCGAGGGTCTCGAAGACGCCCCGGGACTGCTCGGCCAGCGTGTCGCCCTCGGCGATCTGCCCGGAGACGAACAACAGGGCGCTGCCGTCGGCCTGTTCGACGCGGGCGACCTGGGAGTAGTAGGGACTCAGCGGCTGGGGCGCGCCGACGGGGTTGTCGAGGGTGACCTTCATGCCGTCGACGCTAGGGCCGCCCTTGCGATGCGACAAGCGAATGTCCAGCATGGCTGCCATGCCTCACCCGCATCGCACCGAAGGCCCCGATCTCGCCACCGTCTGGCTGCGGGTCTTCCTTGAGGTGGCCCGGCAGGAGTCGTTCACCGTGGCCGCGCGCACCCTGGGGTGGACGCAGTCGGCGGTGTCCCGGCAGATCTCCTCGCTGGAGCAGGCCCTCGGCGGGGCGCCGCTGTTCGACCGGCTGCCGCGGGGGGTGCGGCTCACGGAGGCCGGGCGGGTGCTGGTGCCGTACGCCGAGACCGTCACCGGGGCCCTGCACGGGGTCGCGCGCGAGCTGGCCGCGCTGCGTGAGGCGGCGGGCGGGCGGCTGCGGTTCGGGGCGTTCCCGACCGCGGACGCGGCGCTGGTCCCGCACGCCCTCGGCGTCTTCCGCGACCGCCATCCACGGGTGCGGGTGTCCCGCGAGGAGGGGCTCACCCCGGCCCTGCTGGACCGGCTCGCGGGCGGTCACCTGGACCTCGCGGTCGTGTCGACGACCGGGGGCGCGCCGCCGGAGTCGTACGCGCTCCACCATCTGCTCGACGAGTCGCTGTACGTCGCCGTCCCGGCCGGGCATCCGCTGGCGGACGGTGGTCCGGTACGGCTGGGCCGGCTCGCGGACGCCGACTGGATCTCGGGGAGTCCCCGGCCCGAGGGCACACTGCTGGACGCGGCGCTGCGGGAGGGGTTCCGGCCGCGGATCGCGCATGTCGTCGGCGAGTGGACCGCCAAGCAGGGGTACGTCGCCGCGGGGCTCGGGGTGGCACTGGTCCCGGCGCTCGCCGCGGAGTCGGTACGGCCGGACGTCGTGCTGCTGCCGGTGCTGGACGAGGGGGCGCCGGCGCGGGCGGTGTACGCGGCGGTGCCGCGGGGGCGGTCGCTCTCGCCGGCCGGGGAGGCGTTCGTGCGGGCGCTGCGGGAGGCGGCGGGGCGGATTCCCGGCACCTCGCGCCCCATGGCGTAGACCACTTCCGTCACGCGATACTGCCGTGGTCCCGCACCACTCGCGCCCCACAGCGACGGAAGGACCCGACTCCCTTGACTTCCCTGCGCGTTCGGATCGGCATGCTCGGACTGGTACTGCTGGCGGGGCCGGTGGTCCCCACGACCGCGACGGCGGCCGAGGCGGCGCCCTCGCCCACGGTGGAGGAGCAGCGGCTCGACAGGGCGGTACCGCGGGAGATCCTGGAGCGGTCCGGGTTCGACGCGGTGACGCGGCACTTCACCCGGGCGCTCGGGTCGGCGCGTTCCTACGCGGAGGCCCGGAAGGTCGTCGTACGCGAGGGGTCCGGGCTGTGGCGGCGGGCCGTGGACCGGGCGCAGGGGCGGGGGCCGGCCGGTGGCGATCTGAGCCGGGACGACGATCGGCCGCTGTACTGGGCGCGGTTGGGGATGACGCGTGAAGTGCGGACCTGGGAGCCGTCGTTCGGGCTGCCGGACGCCCAACGGGCGGCTCTGCTGAGCGAGTTGGAGCGGACCTCGCGGGGGCAGGACGCGGTGCGGTATCCGGCCGGTCAGCGGCTGAAGCGGGTGCTGGTGACCGGGTTCGACCCGTTCACGCTGGACCGGGACATACGGATATCGAATCCGTCCGGGGCGAGTGCACTGGCGCTGGACGGGACGGTGATCGAGACGGCGAAGGGGCCGGCCCGGGTGGAGACCGTCGTGTTTCCCGTGCGGTGGCAGGACTTCACGGACCAGACGGTGGAGCGGGCGCTGCGGCCGTATCTGAAGAAGGTGGATCTCTTCACGACCGTGAGTCAGGGGCGGGTGGGGCGGTTCGACGTGGAGCGGACCAACGGGGCCTGGCGGGGCGGGTTCCCGGACAACGACAACATCGGGGTGACGGGGACGGTGCCGGTCGCCGATCCGGGCTCGCAGCCGCAGTGGACGACGACGACCCTGCCGTACAAGGCGATCGTGGACGCGGACACCGGGCGGTTCCCCGTCTACGACAACACGAGCGTGACCGAGATCCCGGCGGGCGGGACCGACGCGGTCGTCCGTCCGGACGGGCCGACGGCGGGGTCCGCCGCGCGGGCCGGGGGCGGGGGGAACTACCTCTCCAACGAGATCGCCTACCGGGCCACGCTGCTGCGGGACCGCCTTGGGCTGCACGACTCGCTCCCGGGCGGGCATGTGCACACGCCCGTGCTGGAGTTCGGAACCGGCAACAGCACCGAGATCACCGACCCGGCGTTCGTGCGGAACCGACTGGACATCATCGCGCAGGTAAGGGCGATCGTCTCGGTGGCGGTGGGGGCGTAGGCCTCCCGGGGGCGGCTAGGAGCCGGGAACCGGCTCCTCGGCGTCCTCCTCGTCCTCCTCTTCCCCGTCCCGCGTCTCCTCGCCCAGCAGTTCCCGTGCCATCAGGGTCGCTCCCGCCACCGCTCCCGGCATCAGGAACACCGCGACGAAGGGGATCAGGAAGGACAGGCCCAGGGGGGTGCCGAAGCCCCAGATGAGGGTCTTGCGGGAGCGGAGGAGGGTGAGGCGGGCCCGGAGGTCGATGTTGCGGCGCTGCAGGGCCACCGCGGTCAGTTCCTCGGTGAGGAAGAAGCCCGTGACGAAGAAGCCGAGCACGGGGACCACCGTCTGTCCCACCAGGGGGATGAAGCCGAGGGCGAAGAGGAGGACGGCCCACAGGACGGCCCGGATCACGATGCGCAGGCTGTCCCTCGCGGAGATCCACAGCTCACGCCAGAGCGGGAGGCCGGACTCGGGGGCCGTGCCGTCCGGGGAGACGTCCCGGTCGACCTTCTCGGAGAGGCTCTCGTAGAAGGGCTGGCCGATGAGCAGGGTGACGGCCGTGAAGGTCAGGACCGCGAGGAGCAGGGCCAGGGCGAACAGGAGCACCGCGAGGAAGCCGCGGAACAGGCCCTGCCACGGGCCCGACCAGTCGTCCGCGAAGGGGGTCGCCCAGGACACCAGGTCCTCGCCCCAGGTCGCCAGGGACACCAGGGCGCCCACGTACAGCACCAGGGTGATCAGGCCCGGGATCAGTCCGAAGCCGTACTGCTTGCCGTGCCGGGCCACCCACCGCTGGCCCTTCAAGAGATAGTGGAAGCCCGCCCCGAGATCACGCATGGCCAGAACCCTATCGGGTGCCCGTCAGGCCGGGGTCACGGCCACCACCACCCCCTGTTCCGCCGCCGGCGACACCGCCGCGGACACCCTGACCGCGACCGTCCGCGCCAGGCCGCCCACCCGGGAGGCGGCGGCCAGCAGCGCGGGCTGGAGCCGCTCCAGACCGGTCACGAACAGCTCCTCCCCCGCGATCAGTACCGGCCGGGCCGCCTTCGCCGTGGCCGCCGCCGCGTCCGTCAGGTCGGCGAACGGGGGCAGCGTCGCGCGTACGACACCGGCGCCGGCGCCCGCCGCACGTTCGGCCAGCGCCACCTGCAACGGCATCAGCGGAGCCAGCGCGGCCGTCAACGCGTCCGCGATGCGCCGCAGTTCGGGGCTGGAGTCGCGCAGGACGTCGGTCGCCGCGCGGATCAGCGGGGTGAGGGCGAGGAGCGTTCCCGCGGCCACGCCCGCCGCCGCGGGGAGCAGCGGGGAGCTCGCCTCGACCAGCTCGCCCAGCGCGGCCGCGAACTCCTCGACCGCCGGTTCCACCGCGTCCAGGACGGGCAGCAGGCTGTCGCCCAGCGCCGCGAGCAGCACCCGGGCCGGTTCGCTCACCGGGTGCACGGCCAGGGGGGCGCCGCTGGTGCCGAGCCGGGTGAGGGTGTCGACGATCCGGTAGAACGCCTCCTGCGCCCGCGGGGACGCGCTCACCTCGGCCAGTTCGGCCGTCGTCTCGCGCAGCACCCGCAGCATCTCGGGACCCGAACCGTCCTTCGGGTCGAAGGTGTTGATCGCGATCCTGGTGATGTTCCCGGCCGTGTCGAGCAGTTGGCCGGTGATGTCGGTGGTGCTGCGTGCCATGCGCAGGAGGTCGGTCCTGCTCGGGAGGGAGGGGATCGTTGCCATGGGCTTCTCCTGTGGGACTCGCCGCCCGCTTCCGCCGAGCACAGCATGCCCCGTCCGGACGGCCCGGGATGCGCCATCCGGGGCATCCGCGCCACCGACTCCCTCCTGGTGCGGTTGAGTCGAACGGGTACATCTCGCCGTACCGATCTCAGGAAGCTCCGGAGGAGGTACGTGTGCACACCACGAGCGGGCAGGCCGGCCGTGGAGCCGGTGGACGGCGACGGCGTGGTGCGCGGGGAGCGGTCGTACGCCACCGGGATCCCGCTGGTCCGCATGCCGTCGGGCCTGTTCCACCCTGGCGCACGCGAGCAGCGGCTGAAGTTGAGGAGAGCGGATGACGCAGGAGATCCACGGCACCGTCGCGGACGGCTTCGAGGCGGTGCGCGAGGAGTTCGCCGCTTTCGTGGCCGGCGAACGGCCCGACTACGAAGGGCAGTTGTGTGCCTATGTGCACGGCAGGCGGGTCGTCGACCTGTGGGCCGGCGCGGACACCCGGCCCGACTCCCTCTACGGCGTGTTCTCGTCGACCAAGGGTGCCGCGCATCTGGTGGTGGCGCTCCTCGTCCAGGAGGGCACGCTGGAGCTGGACCGCAAAGTGACCTACTACTGGCCGGAGTTCGGGGCCGAGGGCAAAGCCCAGCTGACCCTGCGCGACCTGCTGGCGCACCGGGCCGGTGTGGTGGGCATCGACGGCGGTTTCAGCGCGCAGGAACTGGCGGACGACCGGGCGATGGCGGAACGGCTCGCGGACCAGAAGCCGTTCTGGCGGCCGGGCACGGCCTTCGGCTATCACGCCTACGTCATCGGCGCGCTCACCGGTGAGATCGTCCGGCGGGCGACCGGCCGCACCCTCCAGGAGGTGTACGAGGAGCGGATCCGGGCGCCGTACGGTCTGGACTTCCACCTGGGGCTGCCCGCGTCCCTGGAGCCGCGTTTCCGCTCCGTGCAGCCCATGGACGCGACGGCCGAGCAGCAGGCCCTGCTCGACGCGACGCCGACGGGGCCGCACACCCTGACCGCGATCGCCTTCAACCTCCAGGCGGCGGAACCGCAGGAGCTGCTCGACCACGCCAACTCCCGTGCCGTGCGCGCGAAGGGGCCGGCCTCGGCGGGTGGAGTGGCGGCGGCGCGCGGTCTGGCCGGGATGTACGCGGCGGCGATCAGCGAAGTCGCCGAGCGGCCGCCCCTGTTGAAGCCGGACACCATCGCGGAGGTGGGCCAGATCCACTCCATCGGCTACGACCTGGTCTCCCGCGCCCACCGGTCCTTCGGGCTGGGCTTCCAGGCCACGGCCGACATGACCCACCCGTTCCTCGGCGCCGGCGCCTTCGGGCACAGCGGCGCCGGCGGCTCGCAGGCCTTCGCCGATCCCCGCAGCGGCCTGGCCTACGGCTACACCCGCCGCCGGATGGCGTTCCCGGGAGGGGCGGCGCCGGAGAACCAGCGGCTCGTCAGGGCCGTACACCGGGCGGCGCTGGCGGTGTGACACGGGCGGGCGGCGGGCGGTGTGACACGAGGACGGGCGGTGTGACACGAGCGCGGGCGGCACCCCACGTCCAGGGGTGCCGCCCGCGCCTTGTACGACCAACGAGTGCCGTCAGGCAAGCGTCACGGAGATGTTCCCGCGGGTCGCCTTCGAGTACGGGCAGACCTGGTGGGCCTTCTCGAGGAGGGCCCGGGCCGTGGTCGCGTCGGTGTTCGGGAGCGTCGCCGAGATCTCGACGACCAGTCCGAAGCCGTCGGCGTTCCTGCCGATGCCGACCTTGGCGGTGACCGTCGAGCCGGAGATGTCGGCCTTCTCCTGGCGGGCGACGACCCCGAGGGCGCCCTGGAAGCAGGCGCTGTAGCCGGCCGCGAAGAGCTGCTCGGGGTTGGTGCCGTGGCCACTGCCGCCCATCTCCTCGGGCGGGTTGACGACCAGGTCGAGCCTGCCGTCGTCGGTGGCGACCCGGCCGTCGCGGCCGTTCTCGGCGGTGGCGACGGCGGTGTACAGGACGTCGGACTGCTGGATTTCCGGCATGCGGTTGTCTTCCTCCTCGGTCCACCGCGACTCGCGCCCACGATCGACGGCGGGATTCGGAAAGAAGTTATCGCATGCCGGAAGTCCAGCACAGGGTCACAGCTTGACGATCATCTTTCCGGTGTTGTCGCCGCGCAGGACGCCGAGGAACGCCTCCAGGTTGTTCTCGATGCCCTCGACGACCGTCTCGCGGTACTTGAGCTGCCCGGACGCCACCCACGGGCCGACCTCGGAGACGAACTGGGGCTGGAGGTCGTAGTGGTCGCCGACCAGGAAGCCCTCGATGCGGCCGCGGGTCTGGATCAGGCGGGCGAGGTTGCGCGGGCCGGGGGCCGCCTCGGTGTTGTTGTAGACGGAGATCATGCCGCAGACCGCGATCCGGCCACCCTGGTTCAGGGAGCCGATGGCCGCCTCGAGGTGGTCTCCGCCGACATTGTCGAAGTAGACGTCGACGCCGTCCGGCGCCGCCTCCTGCAGCTGGTCGCTGACCTTGCCGTTCTTGTAGTTGAAGGCCGCGTCGAAGCCGTACTCCTCGACGAGCAGCTTGACCTTCTCGTCCGAGCCGGCCGAGCCGATGACCCGGGAGGCGCCCTTGAGCTTGGCGATCTGGCCGACCTGGCTGCCGACGGCACCCGCGGCGCCGGAGACGAAGACCGAGTCGCCCTCCTTGAAGGAGGCGACGCGCAGCAGGCCGGCGTAGGCGGTGAGGCCGGTCATGCCGAGGACGCCGAGGTAGGTGGAGAGGGGCGCGGCGTCGGCGTCGACCTTGACGGCCTGCTGGGCGTCGAAGGTGGCGTACTCGCGCCAGCCGCCGAAGTGCAGGACGTGATCGCCGACGGCGACACCCTCGGCGTTGGAGGCGATGACCTCACCGACCGCGCCGCCCTGCATGGCCTTGTTCAGCTCGAAGGGGGCGGTGTACGACTTCGCGGCGCTCATGCGGCCGCGCATGTACGGGTCGACCGAGAGGTACTTGTTCCGCACCAGGACCTGTCCCTCGCCGGGCTGCCGGACCTCCGCCTCGACCAGGGCGAAGTCCTCGGGCTTGGGCCAGCCGACGGGACGGCTGAGCAGGTGCCATTCGCGGTTGATCATGACAGAGCCTTTCGGGTTCACTTCAGTGCGATTTACTTCAGTACCTGAAACAACCATGCCTCTGAATATTTCAGGTTGTCAAGTAACGGGGTACGCTGGAGGGCATGTCCACTCCTCACAAGACCCGGCCCGACCCGCTGACCATGGAAGTCGTGGAGCTCATCGGGGACGTGGTGGCCCGCTTCCACTCGGACTACGAGGACGCGGCCGCGGAGCACGCCCTCACCGGAGCGCAGGCGCGGCTGCTGAGTCTGCTGTCCCTGGAGCCGCTGCCCATGCGCAAGCTGGCCCAGAAACTGAAGTGTGAGCCGTCCAACGTCACCGGGATCGTGGACCGGCTGGAAGCGCGCGGGCTGGTGGAGCGGCGGCCGGATCCGGCGGACCGGCGGGTGAAGGTGGCGGTGGCGACGGAGGCGGGACTGGGGGTGGCCCGGTCACTGCGGGAGGGGCTGCGGTTCGCCCGGGAGCCGCTGGCGGGGTTGTCGGCGGGCGAGCGGGAGTCCTTGCGGGACTTCTTGCGGCGGATGCTGGAGGTTTAGCGGCGTCGGGGGTGCGGGGTGCTGTGCGGTGCCGGGTGCGGGTCCGTGGGGGCTGGTCGCGCAGTTCCCCGCGCCCCTGAAAGCGGTGGGTACAGCTGGGCATGCTCCGACTGCGCCCACCCCGGGGGCGCGGGGAACTGCGCGACCAGGCCCCACCGGGCCGCGGCCGAAGAACTCGGCTAGGTGCACCACCACAGGAAGCGTTCGCATTCCGTCGGGGACGGGTCCGGGCTCGGGGCAGCCGTGGTGGGGGCGGCCGTGGGGGTCGACCCCCCGCCCGTGGCCGTCGCCGTAGCCGTCGGAGTCGACGCGCCCGGCGCCCTCGTGGTCGCCGACTGCGCATCGGGGCTCTTGCTCGCGTCGGCGTCCTCGCTCTTGGACGCCGACGCCGACGGGGATGCGGAGGCCTTTGACGAGGGGGACACCGAAGGAACGGTTCCGCCGGAGCCGGTGGCCGTGGACGCCGACTCGCTCACTTCCGGGGAGGCCCCGCCCTCGGCCGACTCGTCGCCCGCCGCGGCCGGCTTGGGGGAGGATCCCGGGGCGTCCATGCCGAGCTCCGCGAGGCTCAGCCCGCCGGCCGCGAGCACGAAGCCGGCGGCTATGAGCAGGGTCCTGCGGCGGCGTCGGCGGTGGGCGGCGGCTTTGCGATCGCGTCGGCTCGCGCCGGCGGCGGAGGCGTCGGGGCCCTCGTCGTCCTCGCCGTACTCGTCGCCCCCGTCGTAGCCGCCCTGCCCGTCGTCACCCTCGGGGGCGTCGTCGGTGCCGTCGGTGCGCTGTGCGTCCTCGGCGCCCCGGCCCCGCGCGCGCCGCCGTGAGGCCCGACCGGTCGGCTCCGCCGCGTCGGCAGGGGTGCCGCTCGCGGGGTCCCCACCGGCAGCGGAGGAACCGGCCGCGACGCCAGGGTCGGTCACGGAACCGAGGCCGCCCTCCGAACCCTGCTCCAGGCCGCCACCGGAACCGTGGCCGGGGCCGGGACCCTGAGCTTGCCCGGGGCCGGGACCCTGGCCTGAACCCTGACCGCCGGCGGAACCCTGGCCGAGGCCGCCACCGGAGGCTTGGCCAGGGCCGAACCCCTGGCCTTGACCGGCGCCGGAGCCCGAGCCGGAGCCAGAACCGGAGCCCCCGCCGACGTGAGCCGGGCCGTGGCCCACGCCGGCCCCGCCGGCCACCGAGGGGCTCGCGTACGGGGCGTCGCCGTGGCCGCCGCCGCCGTAAGAAGAATCACCCTGCGCCCCGTAGGCCGTGCCGCCCTGTCCCCCGCCGTGGACGCCCTCGCCGCCGTAAGCCGCGCCGGCCTCGCCGCCCCCGGCGTTCCCGCCGTACGAGGCGAAGGCGTGCGGGCCCGTCTCCGTGCTCGGGCTGTACCCGGCAGTCCCCTGAGCCCCGTATCCGCTGCTCGCGTACGCCCCGGCCGTCACCTCATGGGTCGTATACGCGCCCGCGTGGGAGCCGGTGGTGTACTGCGCCTCCGTGCCGTACGTCACGTACGCCGGGGTGGGTGAAGGATTCTGCGGGTGGGCCTGGGGCGGCACGCGCGGGGCGCTCGCGCGCAGGTCTTCGATCGAGGTGCCGCACCCCGGGCAGGCGAGGGCGCCGTTGAGGTGCCGTCGGCACGGGTCGCAGTAGTCCATGTCGCGGGAAGACTAAGTTCCTCTCACGTGGCTTTCATAGTCGCACCTGTGAAGGTTGTGTGCTGAACTACCCGCGACGGCGTGGCGAGTTGAGGGTTTCACCGGGGACCGTTCGGGCATCCTTCCCGATCTCCCCGAAACCGCCTCCGAAAGCCGTGTCGAAAGCAGTGTCGAAACCGTTATGCGTGCGCCCCATTGACACTCCCCTCACCCCCTCCTTACTGTCACGTCAGCATTTCGAACGTATGACGAAATTTCGAACAGCGTCACTGAGCCGACGAAGCAACGAGGGGCAACCGCCGTGCGCATCACCGGAATCAGCACACACGTGGTCGGGACGCCTTGGCGCAACCTGACGTACGTCCTGGTGCACACCGACGACGGCATCACCGGAGTCGGCGAGACCCGGATGCTGGGACACACCGACGCGCTGATCGGCTACCTGCGTGAGGCCGAGGCCAATCACATTCTCGGCTCCGACCCCTTCGCTGTCGAGGACCTCGTCAAGAGGATGAAGTACGGCGACTACGGCCGGGCCGGCGAGATCGTGATGTCCGGAATCGCCGTGATCGAGATGGCCTGCTGGGACATCAAGGGCAAGGCCCTCGGCGTGCCGGTCTGGCAGCTCCTCGGCGGCAAGGTCACCGACAAGGTCAAGGCGTACGCCAACGGCTGGTACACCACCGAGCGGACGCCCGAGGCGTACCACAAGGCCGCCCTCGGCGTGATGGAGCGCGGCTACAAGGCGCTCAAGATCGACCCCTTCGGCACCGGCCACTTCGAGCTGGACCACGAGCAGAGCCTGTACGCCGTCTCCCTGATCGAGGCCGTACGGGACGCCATCGGCCCGGACGCCGAGCTGATGCTGGAGATGCACGGCCGGTTCTCGCCGGCGACCGCCGTGCGCCTCGCCAAGGACCTCGCGCCCTTCAAGCCCGCGTGGCTGGAGGAGCCGGTGCCGCCGGAGAACCTGAAGGCGCTGGAGAAAGTCGCCGCCAAGGTCGACATCCCGGTGGCCACCGGTGAGCGGATCCACGACCGCATCGAGTTCCGCGAGCTCTTCGAGAGCCAGGCCGTGGACATCATCCAGCCCGACGTCGGCCACATCGGCGGCATCTGGGAGACCCGGAAGCTGGCCGCCACCGCCGAGACCCACTACATGCTGGTCGCCCCGCACAACGTCGGCGGGCCGGTGCTGACCGCCGCCTCCCTCCAGGTCGGGTTCACCACCCCGAACTTCAAGATCCTGGAGCACTTCAACGACTTCGCCGACGCGGAGATCAAGAAGGTCGTCAAGGGCGCCCCGCAGGTCGTGGACGGTTACTTCCACCTCTCCGACGCGCCCGGTCTCGGCGTCGAGCTGGACGTGGACGCGGCCGCCGAGTTCCCCCAGCAGCAGGCGCGCTTCGACCTGTGGGCCGAGGGCTGGGAGCAGCGCAAGCCGAAGGGCACCCTGTGAGCTCTCAGGTCGTCATCGAGGCGCCCGGCGAGCACCGGCTCGACGAGCACACGCCTCGTGAGCCCGCGGCCGGGGAGGCGCTGGTGCGCGTCCACGCCGTGGGGATCTGCGGCAGCGACCGTGAGGTGTACGAGGGCAACCGGCCCGAGGGATATGTCCGCTATCCCCTCACCCCCGGCCACGAGTGGTCCGGGACGGTCGAGGCGGTGGGTGCGGCGGTGCCTTCGACTCTTGTCGGCCGGAAGGTCGTGGGCGAGGGCTTCCGCAACTGCCAGGTCTGCGAGCGATGCCACGCGGGTGAGACGACCCTGTGCGCGGCCGGGTACGAGGAGACCGGGTTCACCCAGCCGGGTGCGATGGCCCCCACCCTCACTCTGCCTGCGCGTCTGCTCCATGTGCTGCCCGACAACGCCGACCTGACGGCCGCGGCGCTGCTGGAGCCGGCCGCCTGCATCGCTTCCGCCGTGCTCAAGGTGAACCCCCTGCCCGGCGAGCGGGTGGCCGTGGTGGGGGCCGGGACGCTCGGGATGCTCGCCGTTCAGTTCCTGAAGGCGTACTCGCCGGGCGAGCTGCTCATGGTGGGCACCCGGCCGGACCGGGCGGGGCTTTCGAAAGCTTTCGGCGCCGACGTCTTCCGGACGAAGGACCAGGAGCTCCCCCACGACTTCGACGTCGTCATCGAGACCGCCGGGTCCGCGTCCGCCGCGCGCACCGCGGCCTCGCTGCTCCGGCGCGGCGGACGCCTGGTCCTGACGGGCATCCCGGCGCCGGGCGCCGAGGGTCTCGACCCGACGGACCTGGTCGTACGGCAGCTGGAGGTGCGCGCCGTCTTCGGGGCCCCGCCGAACGCGTGGGCGCACGCGGTGCGGGTCTTCGGCGCCGGTGCGCTGAATCTTCTGCCGCTGGTGACGCACGAGTTGCCGCTGGACGAGTTCCCGGAGGCGATCGAGCTGGTCGGGTCCGGCGATCCGATGGTCGGGAAGGTGCTGCTCCGCCCCTAGACGTACGCCGGTACGGGGTGACCTGACCACCCCGTACCGGCGTACCCCACACCCCGCACGACCTGAGCCGCGAACCTTGTCCGACATATCGAACACGAAGGACAGCACGTGACGACCGACGCATCCGCTCCGGCGGCCCGCAGACCCGGTGAGCCGGCCCTCACCGCGCTCGGCCTGGGCTCGCCCGCCCCCGATCCCGCCGACGCCTCGCCGCACGCCTTCCCCGGCGGCGGCCGGTGGCGCACCGAGATCCCCTCGTGCGAGGGTCCGGAAGCGCTGGCCGTCGTCCTGAAGGAAGCCTCGCGGCTGGACGTGCCGATCCACCGGATCAGCCAGGGCAGTGGCGTGTGGATGCTGACCGACGCCGAGATCACGGAGATGGTCGAGGGGACGAACGAACGGGACATCGAGCTCTGCCTGTTCACCGGTCCTCGCGGCACCTGGGACATCGGCGGCTCGGTGCGCACCGACTCGCGCGGCGGGGGTCTGCGGGCCCGCGGACTCGACGCGGTGGCCGGCTGTGTCGAAGACGCCGTCCGGGCAACGGAGTTGGGCGTCAAGTGCCTTCTCGTGGCCGACGAGGGCGTGCTGTGGACCCTGCACCGGGCGCGCACCTCCGGGCTCCTCCCGGCCGACACCACACTGAAGTTGAGCGCGCTCGTGGGTCCGGTCAATCCGGCCGCGTTCGCGGTCTACGAGAACCTGGGCGCCGACTCCATCAACGTGCCCAGCGATCTGACGCTCGATCACCTCACCGAGATCCGGCGGGTGTCGGCCGCTCCGATGGACATGTACATCGAGGCGCCCGACGACCTCGGCGGTTATGTGCGGATGTACGAGGTCGCCGAACTGATCCGGCGCGGCGCACCGCTCTACCTCAAGTTCGGCCTGTCCAAGGCCCCGGGGATCTACCCCTACGGCCACCACCTGCGCGACCTCACCCTGAACACGGCCCGGGAACGGGTGCGGCGGGGGCGGCTCGCCCTGGATCTGCTCGCCCGGCACGGAGCGGACGGCGACATGGCGCCGCTCGGCTCCCGGCTGCCGGGCGCACTGCAACGGTTCGGAACACCCTCATAACGTTCCGGGCAACGCCCCTTCACAAAACACGACGCAGCCACACACAATCCAACACACCTTTCCTCGGTCAGAGCCCGCACCTCCTTGCCAGAGTGTCCTCGCACCACCAGACCGAGCCCGTCCCGACATCAAGGATGATGATCATGCGTACTCGTCGAGCCGCACTCACCGCCATAGCCGGCGCCGCCTCCCTCGCCCTGACCCTCACCGCCTGCGGCCAGGACAGCGAGGGCGGCAGCAAGGAATCCACCGGAAGCGCGAAGGGAGGCACCATCGGCATCGCGATGCCGACCAAGTCCTCCGAGCGCTGGATCGCCGACGGCAACAACGTCGTCAAGAACCTCCAGGCCAAGGGCTACAAGACCAAGCTCGTCTACGGCGAGGACGACCCGGACCAGCAGGTCTCGCAGATCGAGAACCTGATCACGCAGGGCGTCAAGGGCCTGATCGTCGCGGCGATCGACAACAAGTCCCTGAACAACGTGCTCCAGCAGGCCAAGGACGCCAAGATCCCGGTCATCGCCTACGACCGCCTGATCCTCGGCACGCCGAACGTCGACTACTACGCGTCCTTCGACAACACCAAGGTCGGCGAGCTTCAGGCCAACTACATCGTCGACAAGCTCGGCCTGAAGAGCGGCAAGGGCCCCTTCAACATCGAGCTGTTCGCCGGCTCCAACGACGACAACAACACCAAGTACTTCTTCGGTGGCGCGATGAGCGTGCTCCAGCCGTACATCGACAGCAAGAAGCTCGTGGTCAAGTCCGGCCAGACCAAGCTCACCCAGGTCACCACCCTGCGCTGGGACGGCGCCACCGCCCAGAAGCGCATGGAGGACATCCTCACCTCGACCTACACCAGCGGTAAGGTCGACGCGGTCCTGTCGCCGTACGACGGCATCTCCATCGGCATCCTCGCCGCCCTGAAGTCGGACGGCTACGGCAAGGGCAGCAAGCCGATCCCGGTCATCACCGGCCAGGACGCCGAGCTCGCCTCGGTGAAGTCGATCATCGCGGGCCAGCAGACGCAGACCGTCTACAAGGACACCCGCAAGCTCGCCGAGGTCGCCTCGACCATGGTGGACGACGTTCTCAACGGCAAGAAGCCCGAGGTCAACGACACCAAGACGTACGACAACGGCACCAAGGTCGTCCCGGCCTACCTGCTCCAGCCGGTGAGCGTCGACAAGACGAACTACACCAAGGAACTGGTCGACACGGGCTACTACAAGGCGAGCGAGCTCAACTAGTCAGCGCTCATCCGTCGGCCCAATTCCCCCTGATTGAAAGGCACGACCATGGCGGGACCCGTCCTGGAAATGCGCTCGATCGTCAAGACCTTTCCCGGCGTCAAAGCGCTGTCGGACGTCACTCTGACCGTCCGTCAGGGCGAGGTCCATGCCATCTGCGGTGAGAACGGCGCCGGGAAGTCCACCTTGATGAAGGTGCTCTCCGGCGTCCATCCGCACGGCACGTACGAGGGCGACATCCTCTTCGAGGGAGAGATCGTCTCCTTCAAGGACATCCGCGCGAGCGAGCAGCACGGCATCGTGATCATCCATCAGGAACTGGCCCTGGTGCCGTTCCTGTCGATCGCGGAGAACATCTTCCTCGGCAACGAACACGCCTCCGGCGGGTTCATCAACTGGAACGAGACGCTGAAGCACGCCACCGAGCTGTTGCGCCGGGTGGGTCTGAGCGACCACCCGGAGACCCGGATCGCCGACATCGGCGTGGGCAAGCAGCAGCTGGTGGAGATCGCCAAGGCGCTCTCGAAGAAGGTGAAGCTGCTGATCCTCGACGAGCCGACCGCGGCTCTGAACGACGAGGACAGCGGCAAACTCCTGGATCTCATCCTGGAGTTGAAGAAGCAGGGCATCACCTCGATCATCATTTCCCACAAGCTCAACGAGATCCGCCGGGTCGCCGACTCGGTCACGATCATCCGCGACGGGAAGTCGATCGAGACCCTGGACGTGAAGGCCCCGGAGACCACCGAGGACCGGATCATCTCGGGCATGGTCGGCCGCGACCTCGACCACCGCTTCCCCGAGCGCACTCCGTACGAGGGCGAGAAGGACGCGGCACCGGCCCTCGAGATCCGCAACTGGACCGTGCACCACCCGATCGACCAGCAGCGCAAGGTCGTCGACGACGTGTCGATCCATGTGCGGCGCGGGGAGATCGTCGGCATCGCGGGCCTGATGGGCGCGGGGCGCACCGAACTCGCGATGAGCGTGTTCGGGCGCACCTACGGCCGGCACGCGGGCGGTCAGGTCTTCAAGGACGGCGAGGAGATCCGTACGAAGACCGTCGCGGAGGCGGTCGAGCACGGGATCGCGTACGTCACCGAGGACCGCAAGCACTACGGCCTCAACCTCATCGACAACATCAACCGGAACATCTCGCTGACGGCCCTGAACAAGGTCGCCAAGCGCGGTGTGGTCGACGAGCACGAGGAGCGGAAGGTCGCCGAGCGCTTCCGCAAGTCGATGAACATCAAGGCCCCGACCGTCTTCGAGACGGTGGGCCGGTTGTCCGGCGGCAACCAGCAGAAGGTCGTCCTCAGCAAGTGGATCTTCGCGGGTCCCGAGGTGCTGATCCTGGACGAGCCCACGCGCGGTATCGACGTGGGCGCCAAGTACGAGATCTACACGGTCATCGACCAGCTGGCCGCCGAGGGCAAGGCGGTCGTCTTCATCTCCTCCGAGCTGCCGGAGCTGCTCGGGATGTGCGACCGCATCTACACCATGGCCGCCGGACGGCTCACGGGTGAGGTCCCGCGGGCCGAGGCCACGCAGGAAGTGCTGATGCGCCAGATGACGAAGGACAAAGAGGTAACGCGATGAGCACCGATGTGACGAAGGTTCCGGCCGCGGCGCCGCCGGGCAAGGGCGGGGGGTCGTCCTCCGGTGAGGGCCTGCTCCAGCTGATGGTCGGCGGACTGCGCCGCAACATGCGGCAGTACGGCATGCTGATCGCGCTCGGCCTGATCGTCGCGCTGTTCGCGGTGTGGACCGACGGCGACCTGCTGCTGCCGCGCAACGTCTCCAACCTGGTGCTCCAGAACAGCTACATCCTGATCCTCGCGATCGGCATGATGCTGGTGATCATCGCGGGGCACATCGACCTGTCGGTCGGTTCACTGACCGCGTTCGTGGGCGCCTTCGCGGCCGTGCTGACCGTGCAGCACGACGTGGCCTGGCCGATCGCGCTGGTGCTGACCCTGGTGGTGGGCGCGGTCGCGGGCTCGGTGCAGGGCTATCTGATCGCGTATCTCGGCATACCGTCGTTCATCGTGACCCTGGCGGGCATGCTGCTCTTCCGCGGTCTGACGGAGATTCTGCTGGAGGGCCAGACCCTCGGCCCGTTCCCGGACGGTCTGCAGAAGCTCGGCAACGGCTTCCTGCCCGAGGTCGGCCCGGACACCAACTACCACAACCTCACCCTGCTGCTGGGCTTCGCGCTGCTGGCCTTCGTGATCTACCAGGAGGTCCGCGACCGCAAGCGCCAGCAGGAGTTCGCGCTGGACGTGCTGCCCAGGAACGCCTTCCTGCTCAAGCTCGTCGCGATCGCCGCGGCGATCCTCGCGGTCACGATGCTGCTCGCCAGCTACCAGGGAGCGCCGATCATCCTGATCGTCCTGGGCGCGCTGGTGGTCGGCTACGGCTACGTCATGCGCAACGCGGTCTTCGGCCGGCACATCTACGCGATCGGCGGCAACCTGCCGGCCGCGAAGCTGTCCGGCGTCAAGGACAAGAAGGTCACCTTCCTTGTCTTCCTGAACATGGGCGTGCTCGCGGCCCTGGCGGGTCTGGTGGTAGCCGCCCGCCTGAACGCGGCCTCCCCGAAGGCGGGCCTGAACTTCGAACTCGAGGCGATCGCCTCGTCGTTCATCGGTGGCGCGTCCATGAGCGGCGGTGTGGGTACCGTCCTCGGCGCGATCATCGGTGGTCTCGTCCTCGGTGTGCTGAACAACGGTATGAACCTCCTGAGCGTCGGCACCGACTGGCAACAGGTCATCAAGGGCCTCGCCCTGCTGGCCGCGGTCGGGTTCGACGTCTGGAACAAGCGCAAGTCCGGTTCGTAACACATCTCTCGGGCCCCGTCGGAACAACCGGCGGGGCCCGCTTCCTTCACAGGAGCCGCTAGATGGAACTGAACAGACGCACGGTCATCGCGGGTGCCGCGGCCGCGGGCATCGCCGCCACCACTCTCGGGGGCACCGCCGAAGCCTCGAGCAGCAAGAAGCCGACCAAGAAGCTCTTCGGAAAGCTCGCCGACGGCACCAAGGTCCACATCTGGTCGCTGGCCAACGGCGGCACCCGCCTGAAGGTCCTCTCCTGGGGCGGCGTCGTGCAGTCCCTGGAGATCCCGGACCGCAGGGGTCACTACGCCAACGTCTCGGCGGGCTTCGACAACATCGAGGACTACGTCGCCAAGACCCCGTACTTCGGCGCGCTGATCGGGCGTTACGGCAACCGCATCGCCAAGGGGCAGTTCACCCTCGACGGCAAGAGCTACCAGCTCTCCGTCAACGACGGGGTCAACAGCCTGCACGGCGGCACCCAGGGCTTCGACAAGCGGGTGTGGGACGTCGAGCCGTTCACCAAGGGCACGGACGTCGGCCTGCACCTGTACTACACCTCGGTCGACGGCGAGATGGGCTACCCCGGCACCCTCAAGGTGAAGGTGACGTACACCCTCACCCGGCACGGCGACTGGCGGATCGACTACGAGGCCACCACCGACAAGGCCACCGTGGTCAACCTGACCAGCCACGTGTACTGGAACCTGGGCGGCGAGGGCACCGGCACCATCGAGGACCACGAGCTGAAGATCGCCGCCTCCCGCTACACGCCCACCGACTCGGGCCTCATCCCGACCGGTGAGCTGGCGAAGGTCGCGGGCACCCCCTTCGACTTCCGCAAGGGCAAGGCGATCGGCCGGGACATCCGCACCGGGCACCCCCAGCTGGTCACCGCCAAGGGCTTCGACCACAACTGGGTCCTGGACAAGGGCATCACGGCCAAGCCGGAGCACGTGGCGACCCTGCGCGACCCGCACTCGGGCCGTACCCTGAAGATCGCCTCCAACGAGCCCGGGCTGCAGTTCTACTCGGGCAACTTCCTCGACGGCACCCTGGTCGGCCCCTCCGGCCACACGTACCGTCAGGGGGACGCGCTGTGCCTGGAGACGCAGCACTTCCCGGACTCGCCGAACCACCCGTCGTTCCCCTCGACGGTGCTGCGTCCCGGCCAGACGTACAGGACCACGACGATCCACTCGTTCGACGCCTGACCTGGTAAGACGCCGAGTCCGGGACCGGGGTTCCCGAACTCACACTTCTTTCACACCCGTTGAACAGCGCCACGCAGGAATCCGTATGTAAGGGCGGCCCGTGCTCCCCCGCGCGGGCCACCCAATGACGACGGGCCCGGTCGTCCCCGCCGGGCCCGCCCCATACGGAGGTTCCATGGCCGACAACGTCACCTCGTTGTTCCGCAGCACGGCTGCGCACAGCCCGTCCATGGCGGCGCTGGCGCGTGAAGGCGGAGACGGGACGGGGCCGGTGGACTTCTGTATCCCCTGCAATCCCTACTTTCCCACCCCGGCGATGATGGACACCATGGCCGCGCGGCTGAAGGACATCATCACCTACTACCCCAGCAGCGCCGACACGATCACCGCCGAGCTGTGCAACCTGCTCCAGCTGCCGCCGCAGGCCGTGGCGATGGGCAACGGCTCGACCGAACTGATCACCTGGATCGACCACCTGCTGGTCCGCGAGTCCCTCGCCGTCCCCGTCCCCACCTTCGGCCGCTGGACCGACCAGCCGATGGAGACCGGCAAGCGGGTCGACATGTTCCCGCTCCAGGAGTCCAGCGGATTCGCCCTGGACCTCGCGCAGTACGCCGAGTTCATACGCACCCGGGGCACGCGGGTCGCGGTCATCTGCAACCCGAACAACCCCGACGGCGGCTTCCTGCACAAGCACGCGCTCGTGCAGTTCATGGACGCCATGGCCGACCTGGACCTCATCGTCATCGACGAGTCCTTCCTGGAGTTCGCGGACGCCGAGCAGGAGCCGAGCGTCGTCCAGGAGGCGATGATCCGGCCGAACGTCATCGTGCTGCGCAGCCTCGGCAAGAACTTCGGCCTGCACGGCATCCGCTTCGGCTACATGGTCGCCAATCCCTCCCTCGCGGGCCGGGTCCGCTCGATGCTGCCGAAGTGGAACCTCAACGCCTTCGCCGAGTACGTGGTGTTCATGCTCAAGGAGCACGGCGCCGAGTACGCGCAGAGCCTGCACCAGGTCCGCCGGGACCGTCTCGACATGGCGAGCCAGCTCGCCCAGCTGCCCGGCCTGACCGTCTACCCCTCGCAGGGGAACTTCCTCTTCGTGCGCCTGCCGGTCGGCGCCGAGGGCACCGTGGTCCGGGACCGGATGCTCACCGAGCACCGCATCCTCGTCCGCGAGTGCGGCAACAAGATCGGATCCTCCAGCCGCTTCCTGCGGCTCGTGGTGCGCCCCCAGGTGGACGTGCGTCGCCTGGTGTCCGGCCTGGAACAGGTGCTCTACGGGACCAGGAGGGGAGCCGCCGTGCCCGAGCTCGCTCAAGGGACCAGCTACAGCTCGGGTACGGCGGCAGTGGACCGGCTGGTCGGCCAGACCAACGGGGCCGGTCTGCAGGGACTCGCCGCGATGGCCTCCGGCGGTTCGGCGGCGGGGGTCGGCATGCCGATGCCGGTCGCCCAGCCGGCGGCGGTGGCCGCGGCGGCGCCGATGGGGGCGGTCGGCTCGATGGGGGCGGCCGCTTCGATGGGGGCGGCCGCTGCGATGGAGTCGCCCGGGTCCATGGGGGCGGGGGTGCCGATGCCGGCCCAGATGCCGGCTCCCGCTCCGGCCCCGATGCAGGCGCCCGCCCCGATGCCGGCTCCGGTGCCCGCGCCCGTGCCCGTCCCCGCCCCGCCTGCTCCCGCACCCTTCGGGCCGACTCCGCCGGGGGTCCCGGCCCGTGGCGGGCTCACCGCGGCACAGGTCCGCGGGATGACGGCACCGGCACCGGGGGCCCCACAGGAACTCTCCCAGGCCCCGGCCACGGGCTGGCCCAACGCGCAGAGCTGGCCGAACGCGGCGGGGATGGGACAGGCGGGCTAGGGCCCGCCCGGCGGACGCGTATCCGACAGACGGCCTCCGGCAGGGTCTCCCCCGCCGGAGGCCGTTCGTCCGCTACAGCTCGTCGAGGAGGCTGGTCACGGAGCCGTTCTCGAAGATCTCCCGGATCGCGTGCGAGATCAGCGGCGCCACCGACAGGACCTCGACCTTGTCCAGGCCGGTGTCGCCGGCGCTGTGTCAGCGGCCGTACGCGTCACGGAAACAGGTCAGCGCACGGTCCCGGCGTCCTGGATGGAGCCGGCTCTCCGCGGGATGGCCGAGCGGCATGAGCAGGGCGATGTGCAGGTCGTCGCGGCCGTCGATACCGATGGCCTTCTTGACCTCCCCCTCGTCCCAGCCGTTCATCGGGCTGGTGGCCAGACCCGCCGCCTCGGCGGCGATCATGAGGAAGGAAGCGGCGATCATGGCGTCCTTGACCGCGTACTCCCGCTCCAGGCCCCGGCTCGCGAGGTCCTCGTAGAAGAGGCGGGTGTCCTCGGGCGAGGCGGCGGCGAACCGCTCGGACCACGCCCCGCGACGCGTCGCGGTCTCCCACACGTCGTCGCGGTCCTCGCGCCAGGCGGCGGACTCGGCGACGAACACGAGCATCACCGGCGCCTCCTGCGGATGCGGTTGTCCGCCGGTGGCCGCGGTGAGTGCCCTGCGCCCCTCCTCCGAGGTGACCGTCACGACGGAACGGGCCTGGAGGTTGAAGCTCGACGGCGCCTCCAGGGCCAGATCGACCAGCTCCGCGAGCAGGGCCGCCGGCACCGGATCGGGCCGGTAGTGGCGGATGCTGCGGCGGGAGCGGATGATCCGGGAAACGGTGGCGTGATCGACGCTCGGTGCGGTCACGACCTTACCCCCTGACTTTTCGACGTCGAACTATCTGACATCGAGAAGCTATGCCATGAACTACACTGGCGTCAAATATTTCGTCGTCAAACTAAAATTGAACGGGAGGTGACCTCATGCGTGACGCCGTCGACGAGTTCATGGACCAGTGGGCCGCCCAGCGCACTGACCTCGACCTCGACGCCATGGGCACGGTCGGCCGCATCCTGCGGCTGGCACGGCTGGTGAACGTCAGGCTCAAGGACTACTTCACGCAGTACGACATGGAGACGTGGGAGTTCGACGTGCTGGCGACCCTGCGCCGCAGCGGGCAGCCGCTCACGGCCAAGGCGCTGGCCGGCAGCATCATGATCGGCTCGGCCGCGCTCACCAACCGTATCGACCGGCTGGTCGCCCGCGGTCTGGTCACCCGCGAGTCCGTGCCCGGCGACCGGCGCAGCCTGCACATCGCGCTCACCGACGAGGGGCGCGAGCTGGTCGACCGGGTCGTGGAAGGACACGTCCAGAACCAGCGGAAGATCCTCGCGGGCCTGACTCCGGCCGACCGCGAGGACCTCACCCGCGTGCTGCGCACCCTGCTGGTCTCGCTCGGCGACACCCGCTGAGTCCGCGCCCGGCCGGCCGTCAGTAGGCGACCGGCCAACCGCTGCTCCAGTTCAGCAGGTTGATGCCGAGCTTGGGAGTGCCGTTGTCGTTGCCGTCGTAGTAGTGGTAGACGATCAGGTCGCCGTCGGAGTCGTTCATGATCGACTGGCCGCCGGGGCCGATGTAGCGGCCGTGGGACTCCAGCACCGGGGTACCGCCGTTGTTCATCATCGAGACGCCGTTCTTGTCGACGTACGGGCCGGTGACGCTGGTGGCGCGGCCGACCTTGACCTTGTAGGTCGAACTGGTGCCGGCGCAGCAGGTGTCGTAGGAGGCGAAGAGGTAGTAGTAGCCGCCCCGCTTCACGATGTACGGCGCCTCGACGGCCTTGGTCCCGGTGGGGCGGGAGGCGATCGAGTAGCGGGTGGTGTTGGAGGAGAGCTGCTTGCCGGTGGCCGGGTCGATCTGGATCATCTTCAGGCCGGTCCACCAACTGCCGAAGGACAGCCACCACTTGCCGTCGCCGTCGACGAAGAGGTTCGGGTCGATGGCGTTGTAGTCGCTGGCGGTGGTGGAGGTGTACACGGTGCCCTGGTCGGTCCAGGAGCCGGGCAGGCCGGTACTCGAAGTCGCCAGCCCTATCGCGGACTTGTTGGATCCGAAGGTCGAGACGGCGTAGTACATCAGGTACTTGCCGCCCTGGTACGAGATGTCGGGCGCCCAGGCCTCGGTCGCGTACGACGACCACCAGCCCGGCTTGGCGGCGAAGGCGTCGCCGCCGGCCGTGAACGCGATCCGGTCGGTGGAGGTGCGGTAGCCGAGGCCGCCGCCGGTGCCGTAGAGGAGGTAACGGCCCGCCGACGTACGGATCATGGTGGGGTCGTGGATGGTGGTGGCACCGGTGACCGTCCCGGGGTTGGGGTAGGCCGACGCCGTGCTCGGAACCAGGGCCAGAAAGAAGGCTGCGGGTATCGCCAGAAAGGACATGCGGCGCACGCGGACGCTCCTTGAGTGGGGAGATGTTCGACATGTCGATCACCGATCAGAGCTTCGGACGGGACCGTAGAATCGAACACCTTGCGCGTCAATGGCCCGCGCACACCTCAGTGGTCGCGCCCCAGGCGGAGAGCGTCACAGGGCTCAGGCGACCTGTTCGAAGACCATCGACCACCAGCTGTCCGGCTGGGCGAAGGCGTACGGGTCGCGGGACTTGAGGTAGTCGACGAGTTTGTCGGTGTAGGGGGCGCGGTCCTGGGGGGCGGCGTGTTCCAGGTGCTTGGTGCGCAGGGCGAAGCGGTACAGGAACTCGACGAGGTCGGCGAGGGTGCGGTTGGCGATCTCGGCGCGGGGCTCCTCGTCGAAGGAGATGAGGATGACGTAGCCGCGGTCCAGGTCGAGGCAGTAGCGCAGCGCGGGGTCGTCGGTCGGGCCGCCCAGGACCAGGATGTGGGTCTCCTCGCCGCCCGCGGCGACCGGCACCACGGTGAACGGGTCGGGGCCCTCGTCGGCGGTGTCGAGGGTGAACAGGACGTCCACGAACGTCGGCACACCGACCTCGCACAGCACCTCGGCGTCGGCCTCGGACAGCCCGTGCTCCTCGGCGACGGCACGGTCCAGCGTGACCACGCGGTCCGCGCCGAACAGCTCCGTCATCTCGTCATGGGTGGCCATGCGTCCCCTTCTCCCCTTTCGTCCCGCGTCAGCCGCTGAGGCCGGCTCGGCGCAGCAGCTTCAGCCAGTCGTCGTGCTCCACCCGCTCGTCGTCGACCAGGGCGAGCCGCTGGTACTCGGCGGGATCGGCCAGCCGGTCCAGGAAGAACTCCTCGATCCCGGACGCCAGCCGCTCGAAGCGCTCCGCGTCGACCCAGTCCGGGCCCGCCTCCGGGGCGCCTAGGACACCGCCGCCCGCGCGGTCGAGGAAGACCGGGGCCTCCTGGATCATCCCGACACAGTAGAGCTTGTCCGGGGACAGCGGCAGCGGGGAGTCGACCACCGGCTCGCAGTAGAACTGGTGCTCCTCGGCCTCCTCCAGGCCGAAGAGCTGCACGGACGGCCCGCAGCTCGCGCCGTCCAGCACCCGGCAGAAGTCCAGGTACGCGCGCGGCACCCCGTCCGTCGCCGCGTCGGCCGCCGTCGCCTCGTCGAGCGTCCCGCCGAGCGTGGACCCGAGCAGGTCCGTGCTCCCCGCCAGCGCCGTCCGCAGGGCGTCCACCGTCCCGGTCAGACGGGACGGTCCCGGGCTCCCGCTAGTCATCTGGCCACCACTTGATGTCGATGTTGATCGGATTGCCGTCCGGAAGATCCTTGATCTGCGGACGTATCTGCTGCGTGCCGATGTCGAAGTTCGTCATCCGGTCGAGCATCCGCAGGTTACGCCACGCGTCCGGCCCACCGGTCTGGAGCTCGTTGACGTGGTCGGGTTGCATTTTACGGGCCGCCACCGCGGCCTCTTCGGCGAAGTCGGGGTCGTCCTTGTGGTTCCGGCGGATCAGGGCTTCCAGCGCGCCCTTGTAGTCCGAGGTGATCTTCTTGTCCCGGTAGTCCTCGGTCTTGCCCTTGAACTTGAAGAGCTTGCCCTCCTCACCGAGCCGCTGGAGGGCCCGCGCCTTGCGCTCGAAGGCCTGCTTGGGCATCCCGGGCTTCCACTCCAGGGTGACGGTGTGCGCGTCCTTGGTGGTGTCGGGCCGGTCCTTGCCGATCCCGCCGCCATCTCGTACGGCGTCCTGGTCCCGCGAGCGCTTGACGATGCTCTGGAGCATCGTCTCGATGTTCTTGTCGTTGCGCGCGTGGTTGTCGCCCATCGCGCGCACGCCCTTGGACACGTCCTGGAGGTGCTTGTGGAGCTGGTCCTCGGCCTCCTCGATGGCCTTGAGGATCTTCTCCGCCCCGGTCTCGACGGCCGCGGCGAGCGCGCCCTTGCCTCGGGTGCGGTTCAACCCGGCCCGGCTGCGGCGCAGATGGGGGCGGGCGCCGGACTCGTGCTCGTCGGCCTGGGAGGTGATCCGGTCGGCGAGCCGGTCGTGCAGGTCCTTGTCGCTGCGTACGGTGTCGCTCACGCGGCGCCGCCCTTCTGGGTGAAGGTCCCCGTGGTGCCGTCGAGCCCTTCCTGGAATCCCTCGGTGCCCGCGCGCAGGGTCTTGCCGGGGCTGTAACCGTCCTGGAGGCCCACGGCGTTGGCGCCGAGCTGGAGGACGAGGTCGGTGGCCATGTTGCCGAGCGCGGAGTAGACGGGGCCCATGGCGACGGACATCAGCTCCTCCACAAGGAGCTGCTCCGCCTCCTTCAGCAGCCGCCGCACGATGAGCCGGGTGGCCTGCGTGGCACCGAGCGCGCCGACCTCGGAGAGCCCGAGGGTGAAGGGCGCGGCGGCCTGGGCGGCGATGATCTCGGCGGCGAGGATGCCGAGTTGGACGATCGCGGCCACCTTGGCGCCGGCCACGGCTACGGCGGCCCCGTCGAGGGCCATGGCTCCGAGGTCGGCGGCCTCACCGAGACGTTCCAGGTGTACGTCGCTGACCTTGCCCCAGTGCTGCTGGAAGGCGGCGGTCGCGATGCCCTCGTTGCCCTCCAGGAACTCCCGGACGATGCCCGCCGTGGCGTCCTTGCCGGCCCGCAGCTGCGAGGCGAACGAGCGCAGGCCGTCGGCCATGTCGCGGTAGTCGTCCTCGTCGACGTTGGGCCACTCGACGCCGATGAGGTCCAGCACCCAGGCCGCCTCGTCGGGCAGCACGACCCCCATGCGCGTTCCCCCTTTGTCTTGGCAGGACCATTTCAGGTCACGCTGACGACGGCCGAACTGTACTACGGGGACGGGGATTTGCTGCCGTTACGGGAGGGAGAGGGGTTGTCGACGGAGGCGGGGGTGTCAAGTGCCGCTGGCGGGAGGCAGGTTCAGCGAGGTCCGAAGCGGTTGCGGGGCGGGCCGCCGCGGAGCGGCTCCGGGCCGCGGAGACCGTGCGTACTGCCCAGCCCACCGTGCGTCCCGCCCAACCCACCGTGCGTGGCCGGCCGTTCCGCACTTGCCCCGTCCTGCTGCTGCCGCCCCTCCGGCCCCGTCTCCTCCTCGCGTTCCTGCTCGGCGTCACGGGCCCGCTGCCACTCCCCGAAGCGGGCACCGGCCTCCCGGGCCTCTGCGTCGGACCGCAGCTCCCCGGCCCGCCGGACCTTGTCCGCGCCGGAGAACAGGGCGGCGGTGTACTCCGGGTCGGTGAAGGCCTGTTCGGCGGAGAGACGGCCGCGCAGCACGCCGTTCGCCATGTCCCGCAGCTTCGGGTCGGGCCCGGTGCTCAGGGTGCGCAGTGCGCGGAGCAGGCTGCGGGCCCGCTCCTCGTCCTTCGCGACACCCAGCAACTCCCCCTGATCCACCTCACGTCCGTCCGACACCCGAACCTCCCCCTTCCGTACGCCGGCCGCCCCAGTATCCAACAGCCCCGCGTGTCCCGGGAGTCGGACGCGGCATGCCCGCTAGGACGGGAGCGCGTCCCGCATGGCCTTCGCGGTGACCGCCGGGTCGTAACCGTCGGGAACGCCCTCGACGAGGATGATGTCGCCCTGGATGTGGCGCGAACGCAGCGGTGCGATCTCCTGATACGCGTCGGACTCCCACCAGGCCCGCGCCTCACCGATCCCGGGAAACCCGATCACCACGACGTGCCCGGGCCAGTCGCCCTCGCGCACCTCGTGCTGGGTCCCGTGCACGAGAAAGCGTCCACCGTACGGCTCGAAGGTTCCGGTGATCCGCTCGATGTACTCGGCGACCTCGGGGTGGGGGGTGGCCTCCCGGAGGTGGGCTATGGCGTACGCGGTCATGGTGTCCTCCCGGTTGGTCGGTCGTGCTGGGTACGGGGAGGAGCCTGGCAGGTGGGGCGGGGTGGGGGCGATTACCTCAGATGTAAGGGGACCGGGACGGCGAGGGGTCCGGGTCCGGCGTTCTTACGCGGGTCTGCACAGCCCCATGCAGCTGCTGGAGACCCCGCGGAACAGGTGGTTCGCCTACTCGGAGGCGCCGGTGGCGACTGCGTAGAGCTCGCCACTTCCTCGCCCACCTCACAGGTGACCCGGGCGCAGGAGCCTGACGGCGCCCGCGCCGGTTCACCCGGTCGTCACCTCTCAGGCCCGAAGTCCGCTTCCAGCCGCTCCTTCCACCCCGAGTCCGCCAGTCCCGCGCCCACCAGCACGTCCCGCCAGTCCTCCTTGGCCAGCTGGACGGCGTCGAGCAGGCGGTCCACCCGGCCCTGGCCGCAGAGCAGCGTCGCCGCGGCGATGCGCTCCTTGTCCTCCTGGTCGCCCCGGTCGGTCAGGTGGTTGACCAGTTCGGTGAGGAGATCCCCCACCACCTCGCCCTCCCGGCCGGGAAAGTCCTCCGCGATGCGCCGTTCGACCCGCACGGTAAGCCCCATTTACCCTCCTTGTCGGCATACGCCCCGGTACGGTATCGCGCCCACCCCTCCCGACAGCGCAACCTGTCTCGCAAGAAACTTGACCACCCCTCTTTTTGCCGAACTGACAGCCCATCAACAGCAAGCCCCCCTACGGTGCCGTGTTCATGACAGAAGCCCCCACGAACAAGACCCCCATCGGCCGCCGGACCCTCCTCGCCGCCACCGGCGCCACCGCGGCGACCCTCGCCGTCGGCGCCGCCACGACCGACACCGGCACCGAACCCCAGACGTCCCCCCACACCGCCCCCGTCGCCGCCGCGGCCGTCTGCACCCTCACCAAGGAGATGACCGAAGGCCCCTACTACCTCGACGGCCAGTACGTCCGCGCCGACATCACCGAGGGCAAGACCGGCTTCCCGCTCAAGCTCGCCCTCACGGTCGTCGACGACGACACCTGCGCCACGATCAGCAACGCCCTCGTCGAGATCTGGCACTGCGACGCGCTCGGCGAGTACTCGGGCTACGTCGGCAACAACGGCCACGACGAACCCGACAGCGGCACCTTCCTGCGCGGCGGCGTGCTCACGAACTCCAGCGGCGTCGCCGACATCACCACGGTCTACCCGGGGTGGTACGTGGGCCGCTGCGTCCACATCCACGTCAAGGTGCACGTCGGCGTCACCCTCACCGCCGACGGCTCCTTCACCGGCGGCACCGAACTCCACACCGGCCAGCTCTTCTTCGACGAGACGGTCACCGCCAGGGTCGGCGCGCTCTCGCCGTACTCGGCCAACAGGGTCACCCGCACCACCCTCGCCCGGGACTCGATCTACGACGACGGCGGCGCCGCGTCCGGCCTCCTGACCCTGACCGCCCTGGGCAGCTCCCCCTCCGCCGGGTACTCCGGCACCCTGACCCTCGGCGTCGAGAAGTGATCCAGGCACCCCCGTCCCCGTGACCGCCCGAGCCGCCCGCCACCCCGAGGAGGTGGCGGGCGGCCCCGGTCTCACCGACCGCCGGTCACTTGCCGGGGCACTCCTTCCACGCCATGTGGTAGATGGTGCTGATGTCGCCGTCCGTCGAGTCCATGGTCATGAAGCTGACCTTGGACGGCGAGGAGGAGCCGGCGTTGACCCGGATCTCCGTGTTGATGTTGAAGTTGCGCTGGACCCCGCAGGGAGCCCAGACCAGCTGGGCCCAGTCGGTGGTGTCGGTCGCCTGCCAGTTGTCGTTGAGGGCGCCGGTGAAGTTGTGGGTCTTGAAGGCCGTCTGCGAGGAGCCCTGGAAGTAGTACGAGGCTCTCTGGACCGCGCTCGCGCCGGACTGGAGCGAGGCGAAGCCGCGGTAGTCCGCACTGGCGATGGCGTACGTGAAGCCCTGCGGGACGTGCACGATCAGGTTGAGCTGGCAGTTCTTGCGGAACGCCGTGGGGTCGGAGTTGCCGCCGACCTGGGCGAGATAGTCGCTGTAGGTCACCGTGAACGCGGTGTTGTCCTCGGAGACCGCGACGGCCGCCGTGCCCGCGGGACAGCCGGAGCCGTTCACCGTGGCCACGTTGATGACGATCTTGTCCGGCGGCGGGTCGACGAACCCGCCGGACGGGTTGTGCGCGGGCATCGCCGCGGTGACGAGAGCGGCTACGGCGCCGCCCAGGAGCAGTCCACTTGCCATGGGGGGTCTCTCCTCTGCGCTGAACGCGCTGAATGTTGAAGCGTGGAGAACCTGTGTGGTTTCTGTGAAGCACCGCGGCGAGGGAATCGTAGGGAGCACGTCATGGGCATGCCAGAGCGAACTCCGGCCATTCCCACGATGGCCGAACGCACGTGTAAATGGCTGGAGTTGAACGCGGCGACGCGGCCGCGCGCTACGGGTTCTCCCAGGCCGCCGGTTCCGCCGCGAGGCGCTGAACCGGCTCGGGCAGCGCGTCGCCCGCGATGTCTGCGATGGTGACGCCCTCCAGGATCTTGCGGACGTTGGCGCGCAGGGCGATCCACAGCGGGAGCAGCGGCTGGGCGGAGCCCGTGTACTCCAGACCGGTGGGACGCTCGCCGCGCACCGACACGATCGGGCCGTCCACCGTACGGATGACGTCCGCGACGGTGATGGCCGAGGCCTCGCGGGCGAGCCGGTAGCCGCCACCCCCGCCGCGCCTGCTGTCGACGATCCCGCCCCGCCTGAGGTCGCCGAGGATCCCCTCCAGGAACTTGTGCGGAATGCCCTGGACCGCGGCGATGGCCTCGGCCTTCACCGGTTCGGTGTCCTGCCGCACGGCAAGCTCCAGCACCGCCCGTACCGCGTAGTCCGCCCGCGCAGAGATCCTCATACGACAATTGTGCGCGTCCGGCCGTAGAGAATGGCCACACCACAATGGCCTCACCACTCACAGCCCGGTGGACGGGCCGGGCACGGCACGAGGACAGGCACGACCAGGAGGCGCTCCCTTGGAGCTGAGCAGACGTACATTCAGCGCCCTCGCCGGCACCACGGCGCTCGGCTTCGCGCTGAGCGGCAGTGGTGGGGAGACCACCCGGGCGTACGCCTCCCACAGCGTGCCCACCGGGCCCGCGCCGGGCGCGCCCGCCGCCGACCGGGCCCGCCACCAGGTCGGCTTCGACGAGTACTCGCTGCTGGTCGACGGCCGCCGTCTGGTGCTGTGGTCGGGCGAGATGCACCCCTTCCGGCTGCCGAGCCCGTCGCTGTGGCGGGACGTCCTGCAGAAGATGCGCGCCCACGGCTTCAACGCGGTGAGCGTGTACGTGGCCTGGAACTACCACTCCCCCGGGCCCGGTCAGTACGACTTCACCGGGGTCCGCGACCTCGACCTGTTCCTGCGCACGGCCACCGAGACCGGCCTGTACGTGATCCTGCGTCCGGGCCCGTACATCAACGCCGAGGTCGACGGCGGCGGCTTCCCGGGCTGGCTCACGGCGACCGCGGGCCGGGCCCGCACCTCCGACCCGACCTATCTGTCGTACGTCGACGAGTGGCTGACCGAGGTCAACGCGATCGCCGCCCGGCACCTGTTCACCAGGGGCACCGGCACGGTCCTGCTCTACCAGATCGAGAACGAGTACGACGCCTTCACCGACGAGCCCCTCGGCCGGGACTACATGTCCCACCTGTACAAGAAGGTGCGCGCCGACGGGATCGACGTACCCCTGTTCCACAACGACAAGGGCCGGAACGGCTACTGGACCCCCGGGTCCTTCAACACCGGGGGCGAGGAGCACGGTTGGCTGTACGGCTTCGACGGCTACCCGGCGCCCGGTGAAGTTCCGCCGGACTGGGGGCACTTCGGGGAGGGCGGGCTCAGGGGCGGGGCGACGGCCAGTCCCCGTACGCCCGGGTTCGTCCCGGAGTTCGGCGGTGGCTGGTTCGACCCGTGGGGCGGGGCCGCCTTCGACGGCAAGGGGTACGCCGAGGCCCGGTACAGCCGGGACGCGGCCTACGAGCGGCGCTTCCAGCTGACCAACCTCGCCAACGGCATCACCGTGCACAACGTCTACATGACCTTCGGCGGCACCTCGTGGGGCTGGCTGCCCGCGCCGCAGGTCTACACGTCGTACGACTACGGGGCGGCGATCGACGAGGCCCGCCGGCAGACGCCGAAGCTCGCTCCCCAGCACCAGCTCGGCCATCTCCTGCGGACCGTGCCGGACTTCGCCAAACTGGACCGGGCGGACGCGGTGCGGGCGGCGGACGAGCGGCTGAAGGTGTACCACCTGACCAACCCGGACACCGGCTCCCATGTGTACGTGGTGCGCAACGACACCGACGCGCCGATCACCACGACCATCCCGGACGCCGGGATCGACGTGGCGTTCACCGTCGCCGCCCATGACGCCCGGCTGCTCACCACGGGCCTCCAACTGGGCGGCCGCAGGCTCAGGTTCGCCACCGCGCAGCCGATGATGTGCCTCAAGGTCGGGCGGCTGGACGTGGCGGTGTTCACGGCCCCGCACGGCGAGATGGCGCAGGTGCTCCTGGAGTGCCCGGAGGAGCCGCTGGTCACGCGGGGCGACGCGGAACCCGCGTGGAACTACGATCTCGGCGTCCTCAGGGTCACCGTGCCGATGGGCGTCGGCGGCCCGGCCCGGGTGCGGATCGAGGGCGGCGGCAGCGGCGGCGACACCCCGCTGCTGATGATCTTCGCCGACGACCCGGGTTCGCTGCGCCTGTTCCCGGTGGACACCCCGACCGGACCGGTCCTCGTGTACGGGCCCTCACTGGTGCGCGAGGTCACGATGGACGGCGCGACGGCCCACCTGACCGGCGACACCGTCGAGGGCACCGGCATGGAGGTGTGGGGGCCGCGAGGCCTGGGCCGGATCACCTGGAACGGGCGCCCGCTGCGCACCTCGATCACCCCGATGGGCAGCCTGCGCGCCGAGATGCCGCCGGTCCCGGGGCAACTGCCCATCCCGGCCGTGGGCGAGGTGCGACTGCCCGCGCTGGGCGGCTGGCGGCGCCGTACCGAGAACTTCGAGGCCCTCCCGGACTACGACGACTCCGGCTGGACACCGGCCGACCGCACCGGCTCGTACAGCACCACCCCGGTCCCCAAGGGCGGGCCGGTGCTGTTCGCCGACGACTACGGCTTCCACTACGGCGACGTCTGGTACCGGGCGCGGCTGACGGACGCGGCGGACCTGGAGTCGGTGTCGCTGGCCTACAGCACCGGTACGCAGGGGCTGCTGATGGCGTGGCTGGACGGGGAGCCGCTGGGCACGCACCGGATGCCGATGCCGGACAAGTCCACCGCACGGAAGGGGAGTTGGACGGCCACGGCTACCTTCGAGACACCACCGCCCCCGGCCTCGGCAGGCTCGCCTCGCGTGCTGTCGGTGCTGGTCCGGCGCATGGCTCACGACATGGACGGCGGATCGGCCGACTCCCACAAGGTGGCCCGGGGGTTGACGGCGGTCTCCTTCAAGGGCGGCTCCCCGAAGGCGAGTTGGCGGATCCAGGGCGAGACGGCACCGGACCCGGTTCGTGGGCCGCTCAACAACGGCGGGCTGTACGGGGAGCGCAAGGGCTGGCATCTGCCCGGGTTCGGCGAAGAGCACTGGGAGGACACGGAGTTGCCGCGCGCCGACCGGCGCCAGGGGGTCACCTGGTATCGGACGACGTTCCGGCTCGCCGTGGACTCCGGCATCGACGCCTCCGTCGGACTCGTCCTCGACGACGACCCGAAGCGCGCCTACCGCGTCCAGATCTTCCTCAACGGCTGGAACATGGGCCAGTACGTCAACGACGTGGGCCCGCAGCACACCTTCGTCCTGCCCAACGGCATCCTGCGCACCCGGGGCACCAACACCCTCGCCCTGGCGGTCCTTTCGGACGGGACGACGGAGTCCGGCCCCGGGGACGTACGGCTGAGGCTGCTGGGGACGTCGGCCGGGGGTGTACCGGTCACACCGGTGGCATCCCCCGGCCGCTAGCCTGATGTCGTTGAACTTTCGAGCATCGGTACCCGTATCTTCGAGCAGGCGTACTTGGGAAAGGTGACCCGCGATGTCGCTGAGCCCCGGCGATCCGGAGTCCATCGGCGGCTACACGCTGGTCGACCGGCTCGGCAGCGGTGGCATGGGGGTCGTCTACCTCGGCCGTTCGGACTCCGGGCGGCAGGTGGCGGTCAAGCTGGTGCACCCCGCGTACGCGCTGGACGAGGAGTTCCGCACCCGCTTCCGGCAGGAGGTCGCGGCGGCCCGCCGGGTGAGCGGAGCGTTCACGGCCCCGGTGGTGGACGCGGACCCGGACGCCCCGCAGCCGTGGATGGCGACGCTGTACGTCCCGGGCCGCACCCTCGCGGACATCGTGGCCCAGGACGGACCGCTGCGCGGGGGCGCGCTGCGGGTGCTCGCGCTGGGTCTCGTCGAGGCGCTGCGGGACATCCACCGGGTCGGCATGGTGCACCGGGACCTGAAGCCGAGCAACGTCCTGATGGCCGAGGACGGGCCCCGGGTCATCGACTTCGGCATCTCGTACGCCGTCGACAACGAGGCGCTCACCATGACCGGGCGGCTGATCGGCACCCCGCCCTTCATGTCCCCGGAGCAGTTCGCCGCGCCGCGCGAGGTCACCGGCGCCTCGGACGTCTTCTCGCTGGGCTCCCTGCTGGTCTACGCGGCCACCGGCAACCGCCCCTTCGACGGCAGCAGCCCGTACCTGACGGGCTACCAGGTCATGTACGAGCCGCCGGCCCTGGACGGGGTCGCGGAACCGCTGCGGAGCATCGCCGAACGCTGCCTGGACAAGGAACCGGGGGCGCGGCCGGACCTGGGTGAACTGCACGAGCTGCTACGGGCGTTGCCGGACGACACGGGCGCACCGGAAGCGTCGGTCGCATCGGCTTCGTCGATCGCGTCGGTCACATCGCCCGTACCGGTGCCGCCCGGGCGCCCGGTGCCGTCCGGCTCCGCGGAGACCCACCACCAGGTCTCCACCGCTCCCCCCGACGCCTCCGGCCGGAGGCCCCGGCGCCGCGTCCTCGTCGGACTCGTCGGGCTCGTCGCCGCCCTGGCCGTCACGGGGCTGAGCATCGCGGCGGTGCGGGCCGGGTCGGACAGCGCGAGCCCGTCCCCGGCACCGACCGGACCGGCGGCCTCCACCGCCCCCGTGGCCCCCGCGTCCGTGACCCTCCCGCCCAAGCACGTGCCCTGGGACTACCAGATCGGCGGCGCATACCCCCCGGCGGCGAACGTCCGTGTGGTGAGCCGCAGTTACGAGGACGCGCCCGCTGCCGGGCTCTACAACATCTGCAACATCAACGCCTACCAGGCGGAGACCGGCGAGGAGCGCGACTGGGACGCCGACCTGCTGCTGCGGGACGCCGGCGGGAAGGTCGTCCACGACAAGGACTGGGACGAGGCCGTCCTGGACATCCGTACGGCCGCCAAGCGCGAGCGCATCGCCGCCGAGCTGGACACCTGGATCGACACCTGCGCGGCCAAGGGCTACCGGGCCGTGGAGCCCGACAACTACGACTCCTTCACCCGCTTCCCGTCGTATCTCGAAGCCGGCCAGGCCAAGGCCCTGATGAAGCTGCTGGCGGTCCACGCCCACGCCAAGGGGCTTGCCGTCGCGCAGAAGAACACCGCGGAGCTGCTCTCCGACCACGCCTCGGTGGGCCTGGACTTCGCCGTCGTGGAGGAGTGCGCGGAGTACGACGAGTGCGGCGAGTTCGCCGACGCCTTCGGCGGCAACGTCCTCGTGGTCGAGTACACCGAGAAGGGCCTGGCCCGGGCGTGCGCCGACTGGGGCGGCACCCTCAGCGTGGTGCGCCGGGACGCGGACGTCGTGCCCGAGGGCGCCGCCGGTTTCCTGCGCGGAACCTGCTGACGCCCTCGGGGACCCGGTTCAGCCGAGCCGGATCACGTTCCAGGACAGTGGCTCCAGTACGGCGGTGAGGGTGCCGTCCTTCAGCGTGGTGCCCTCGGCCGGGTGCGGGGCGACCCGCTCGGGCTCGTCGAGGGTGTTGCGGGCGTCCGGGTCGGCGTCGGCGAGGACGCTGTGCTCGACGACGTCCGTCAGGTCGAGGCCGTTCAGGGCGACTTCGAGCGGCAGGGGCTCGGTCCGGCTGCGGTTGACGGCGAAGACGGTCACCGTGCCGTCCTCGGCGCGCACCGCGGTGGCGTGCAGCAGGTCGGTCTCGCCGTACTTCTTCGTCTCGTACGTCGGCGAGTCGACCCGTACGTCGAGGACCTCGCCGCGGCCGTACCTGGAGGCCTGGGCGAACGGGAAGAACGTGGTCTGGCGCCAGGCCGGCCCGCCGGGCTCGGTGAGGATCGGGGCGATCACGTTGACCAGCTGGGCGAGGCAGGCGACGGTGACGCGGTCGGCGTGCCGCAGCAGGGCGATGAGGAGCGAGCCGAAGACGACCGCGTCCAGGACGCTGTAGTTGTCCTCCAGGAGGCGGGGGGCCTCCGCCCAGTCCCGCGTGACGGAGTTCTCGATCTCGTGCCACTCCGACATGTACCAGACGTTCCACTCGTCGAAGGAGAGGTTGATCTTCTTCTTCGACTTCAGCTTCGCGCCGATGTGGTCGGCGGTGGCGACCACGTTCTCGATGAAGGACTCCATGTCGACGGCGGAGGCCAGGAAGGAGTCGAGGTCGCCGTCCTCGGGCTGGTAGTAGGCGTGCAGGGAGATGTGGTCGACGAGGTCGTACGTCTCCTCCAGGACCGTCGCCTCCCAGGCGGCGAAGGTCGGCATGGACTGGCTGGAGGAACCGCAGGCGACGAGTTCGACGCCCGGGTCGATCTGGCGCATCGCGCGCGCGGTCTCGGCGGCGATCCGGCCGTACTCCTGGGCCGTCTTGTGCCCGGTCTGCCAGGGGCCGTCCATCTCGTTGCCCAGGCACCACAGCTTGATGCCGAAGGGGTCCTTGTCGCCGTGCTCGACCCGGAGGTCGGACAGGGCGGTGCCGGCGGGGTGGTTGGCGTACTCCTGGAGTTCGAGGGCCTCGGCGACGCCCCGGGTTCCGAGGTTGAGGGCCATCATGGGCTCGGCCTGGGGGCCGACCTTCTTCAGGAAGGCGATGTACTCGGACAGGCCGAAGCGGTTGGTCTCGGTGGAGCGCCAGGCGAGGTCGAGGCGGCGGGGGCGGTTCTCGACGGGGCCTACGGAGTCCTCCCACTTGTAGCCGGAGACGAAGTTGCCGCCGGGGTAGCGGATGGTGGTGACGCCGAGTTCGCGGACGAGGTCCAGGACGTCGGTGCGGAGGCCTTCGGCGTCGGCGGTGGGGTGGGTCGGCTCGAAGATGCCGGTGTAGACGCAGCGGCCGAGATGTTCCACGAAGGAGCCGAACAGGCGGGGGTTGACTTCGCCGATCTTGAAGGCGGGGTCGAGGGTGAAGCGGGCGGGGCTCATGAGCGCCTTTCGGGATGGGTGATTCTGTCGCGTTGGCGGCTGCGGGTCGTGGGGGTGCTCGCGCAGTTCCCCGCGCCCCTAGAAGACCTCGGGCCAGCCGTTCTTCGTCCAGCCGAGGCGGTTCAGCCCGAGCTTGGGTGTGCCTGAGTCGTCCGCGTCGTAGTAGTGGTAGGCCAGCCAGTCCTGGCCGCGGGTGCGGAAGACGGACTCGCCTCCTGTGCCGACGTAACGGCCGTGGCCCGCCAGGAGCAGGTCGCCGCCGCCGTCCAGGAGTGGCTTGCCGGTGCTGTCGGTGTACGGGCCCGTGATCGCCGTTGATCTGCCCACTCTGATCTTGTACGTGGAGTTCACTCCGGCACAACAGGCGTCGTAGGAGGCGAAGAGGTAGTAGTAGCGCCCGTGCTTGACGAGGGACGGGCCCTCCACGGCGTACGGGGCGTCGGGGCGGGTGGCCAGGTGGTGGACGGTGGCTCCGGCTCGCGCCTTGCCGGTGCGCGGGTCGAGCTCGACCATGCGGATGCCGGTCCAGTACGAGCCGAAGGTCATCCACAGCCGGCCGTCCGCCTGGATGATGGACGGATCGATGGCGTTCCAGGAGTCGGTGGTCTCGGAGGTGAACACCTTGCCGTGGTCGGTCCAGGTGCCGGGCAGGCCCGAGGGGGAGGTGGCCACGCCGATCGCGGAGTGGTTGGTGCCCCAGGAGGAGACGGCGTAGTAGAGCCAGTAACGCCCCGCGCGGTACGAGAGGTCGGGCGCCCAGGGGTCCCCGGTGCCGTTGTACTCGTACCACCAACTCGGCGGCTCCCCGAAGGCGTTGCCCGCGTCGTCCCAGTGCCGCAGGTCGCGCGACAGCCGCGCGCCGATCACCCCACCGGTCGAGTACGCCACGTACTGCCCGGACTTGAGCCGCAGAACGGTCGGATCGTGGATGATCTGCTGCCCGGTGATCGGGAGCGGGTCGGGGTAGGGGGCGTCTGTTCGGGCCGCAGCCGGGAGCGTGGCGGGGGCCGCGCTGCCCGCGCTGGCCGTGGCCGGCAGCAGGGCCATGACGACGGCTGTCAGGAGGGTGGCCGTTCCGAGGCGCTTCAACTGGGGCTCCCTGTGTCGGTGGTGGGCCGCCGGGGCGGTTGGACTCGGCATGAGGAACGGAGCCGGTTGCGTGGGCGGGTCACTGGCCGGCCAGGCCCGTGTGGGCCACGCCTGTGACGATCTGGCGTTGGAAGAAGACGAAGACGATGATCAGTGGGAGGCCCGCCATGAGGCCGCCGGCCATGAGTTGGGCCCACTGGATGCCGTAGGAGTTCATGACGGTCGCGATGCCGTTCGGCATGGTCATCAGGTCGGGGTTGTTGGTCACCATGTAGGGCCACAGGAAGTTGTTCCAGGAGGCGATGAAGGTGAAGATGCCGACCGCCGCCAGAGACGGCCTCGCCAGGGGGACCACGATCGTGAAGAAGACCCGCCAGCGCCCCGCGCCGTCGATGAAGGCCGCCTCCTCCAGCTCGCGCGGGATGCCCTGGAAGAACTTGTAGAGGATGTAGACCATCGCCGCCGGGGCGCACTGGGGGAGGATCATGCCCCAGTAGGTGTCGACCATCCCCATCTGCTGGACCGTCGTGAAGAGGGGCACGCCGAGGACCGCCGGGGAGACCATCAGGCCTGACATGACCAGCCCCATCAGCACGCCCTTGCCGCGGAACTCCGTGCGGGCGAAGCCGTATCCGGCGAGGGCGCTGACCGTCAGCACGACGGAGGTGACGCAGACCGACACCACCAGGGAGTTCACGAACCAGTTGGTGATGTTGCCGGTCTCCCACAGCGCCTTCCATGCCTGTCCCGTCCAGACCTCCGGCAGCCAGTGCGGCGGGATCTCGGCCGCCTCCGCCTCCGACTTGAGCGAGGTGAACAGCGCGGCCGCGATCGGCGCCACGAACACCGCCGAGACGGCGACACCGACCAGGGTCAGGACGATCTGGCTGGGGGTCCAGGAACTGCGCGGCTTGAGCCGTGTCCCGGTGCTGCTCATCGGGCTCCCTCCTCGCGGGTGCGCAGCAGCCACATCCGGGCCAGCGCGACGACCGCGATGATCACGAAGAAGATGATGGACATCGCGGAGGCGTAGCCCACGCGGTAGCTGGTGAAGCCCTGTTCGAGGGTGTACTGGACGAAGGAGCGGGTGGAGAGCTCGGGTCCGGGGCCGAAGTCCATCATCACGACGGCCTGGTCGAACAGCTGGAGCGAGGCGAGCACCTGGAGCGCGATCACCAGCCCGGTGATGTTGCGCAGCATCGGCAGCGTGATGTGGACCATCCGGTCCCAGGCGTTGGCGCCGTCCAGCTTCGCGGCCTCGTACAGGTGGCCGGGGATGCCCTGGAGGGCGGCGAGGTAGAGCAGGAAGCTGAAGCCGACGGTCCACCACAGGGTCTCGATGACGATGGCGATCATCGCGTACGACTTGTCGGTGAGCCAGGGTGTGGTGATCCCGAAGGTCTCGTTGACCAGGCCGATGCCCTGGGTGAACAGCCACTGGAACATGTTGGCGGCGACCGTCGAGGGCAGCAGGAACGGCACGAAGAAGCACAGCCGCCACAGCCACTTCCCGCGCTCGATGTGGTGCGCGAGCATCGCGAGCAGGAAGGCGAGCAACGTGATGCACGGGACGACCAGCAGCGTGAAGTACGCGCTGTGGCCGAGCGCGTCCCACATCGCCTGGTCGTGCAGGGCCTCGCGGTAGTTGTCCAGGCCGACGAAGTTCGCCCCGTCGCCGGAGATGTTGGCGTCGGTGAAGCTGAGGTAGACCCCGCGCAGCAGCGGCCAGACCACGAACAGCGCGAAGAGCGCCAGGAAGGGGGCGACGAACCAACCCCCGTGCTGGAAGCCCTGCTTGCGGCGGACGGTCGCCGTCGCGGTCGCGGTCCTGGCGCGTGCGCCCGGGAGAACGGTGTGAGCGCTGGTGGTCATGCGACGGCACCTCCCTGCGCGGCGGTCCTGCCGTCCATCGGGTTCTTCGAGGCGAGCAGCTTGGTGAGGTGCTTCTTCATGGTCTGCGCGACCGACGCCGGCTTGGCGGAGCCCATCGTGGAGGACACGACGACCGGGCCGAGGTCCTGGGCGAGGACCCCGGTGGAGCCCGCGAACCACACCTTGGGCTCGGTGGCCTGGTGGTCCATGGCGCTGACGTACTCGTTCTGCGGGGTGAGTTTCTTGTACGCGGCGGTGGACAGCGTCGGTGTGTAGGCGGGGATGTGACCGCCGGCCGCCCACTGGAGGGCGTGGGTGACGACGTACGCGGCGAGTCGGTGCGCGCCCTCGTTGGTGGCGCCGCCCCGGTTCGCCTGGTGGGGCAGGACGAAGGCGTGGGATTCGGCGTGGGTGGCCTGCCTGCCGAAGACGGGTGGCAGCGGGGTCGCGCCGTAGTCGAGCTTCGCGCCGGAGAAGACCGGCACGGACCAGTTGCCCTCCCAGGTGAAGGGGGCGCCGTTGATGAACTGTTCGCCGGTGGGGGCGCCGGGGATGACGTACCCGTCGGTGACGTGCCTGCGGAGGAACTCCAGGACCTGGGTGGCCTTGTCGGGGTCGAAGAGGACCTCGGTGTTGGCGTCGTCGAACCACTTGCCGCCGAGCTGGGTGTAGAAGGCGACGAAGAACCACCACTGGAAGTTCTGGTCGTTGGTCCACAGGCCGATCGTCTGGAGGCCCTTCTTCTGCGCGGACTTGGCCTTCTTCAGGACGTCGAACCACTCGTCGGTGGAGGTGACCGGGATCATCCGCCCGTCGTCACCGAGCAGGCCCGCCTTGCCGAGCACGTCCTTGCGGTAGAAGCAGAGCTGGACGTGGATGTCGAGCGGGAGGGCGTACAGCTTGCCGTCGATGACCCCGCGCTTCCACAGGGCCGGGTTGTAGTCCTGCTCCCGCACGCCGTACTTGGCGAGCAGGTCGACGTCCCAGGGGTCGAGGAGGCGGCCGGGCGAGAAGCCCGTGACCCGGCCCATGTGCATGACGCCGAGGTCGGGTGCGCGGTTGCCCGCGGCGGCCATGGCGAGCTTGGTGTAGAAGGGGTTGCCCCACTGGAGGGTGGAGTCCTTCACGTCGATGTCCGGGTGGCTGTGCCGGAAGGCGTCCAGCATCGCGATCATGTTGGCGCCGTCGCCGCCGCTGAAGAGGTTCCAGTAGCGCACCCGGGTGTCCGCGCCGGAGGCGAGCGCGTCGGCGCCGGTGCCGAGGGCCGCGAAGCCGAAGCTCGCGGCGACGGTGAGGCCGCCGGCCGCGCCGAGAAGGTGTCTGCGACTCAGGTCGGGTCGTCCCATACCCTGCCCATCTGTTCGAGATCTCGAATTGCGCTCGTAACTTCGAACGGGACCGTAGGCAGGAAGCGCTTTCCAGTCAATGGGGCGTGCAGCAAAATCGGATCGCGTGACGGGACACTTCGGGGCGCGTACTCTCGAACAGCCCGTCCTACGGCGGCGGGAAGGCTCAGGGGGTGGGATGGACATCGCGGGTGCGCGCAGGAGTGCGGCCCGGATCGCCTCGGCGCTACGACGCACCCGTGCGACCTCGGCCATGCGCGAACTGGTCTCCCACCTCACCGCCGCGGTCCGGGCCAGACCCCGTCCCCCGGCCGACGTGCCCGAGCTGTGCCGGGCCCTGTGCCAGGAGATGAGCGCCCGCCGCGGCGGCCGCCCCGTCGACCTGCGCTTCGAGCGCTTCCCCGACGAGATCGCGGTCACCGGGCTGTGGGTGGAGTTCCAGGACTTCGACCTCGTCATCGTCGAGGAACGCGCCGAGGCGATGCAGCAGTTGGTCATCCTGGGCCATGAGCTGTGGCATCTGCACGCGGGCCACGCCCATCACCACGCGGCCGCGGCCGACGCCCTCGCGAGCCGCCCCGGCTGGGACTCCGTCGCCCTGACGGTGGCCGCCCGCAACGGCTCCCGGGCCGCGGACGAGGCCGAGGCCGACGACTTCGGGCACCGGCTGGCGGCCGCCTTCCGGCAGGTGGTGACGCAAGGAGGCGGCAGCGCCGGATCCGACCCGGTCCAGCGGTCGCTCGGCTACCGGGGACGCGGAGGCGGTGCCCTGTGACGTCCCAGCACCTGGCAGAGGGCCCGGCCGCCTTCTTCACCGGCCTGTACATCTCCTTCTGGCTCCCGGGCCTGGTCCTGGGCGCCGCCCTGGCGATCAAGCTGCCCAGCATCGTCAAGCTGTGGCGGGACCCCCTGCTGCGCGCCGTCGGCGGCCTGCTGCTGGTCGCCTGCGCGGTGTTCGTCTTCGCGGCGCCGAGCACCATCGCCTGGCTGAACCGGGTGACCGGCGTCCCGAACATCGCGGCCCCCTGGGTGTACTCCCTGATCACCGCGCTGTCCGCGTCCTGGCTGCTGCTGGTGGTGCACTGGCGCAACGGCCACCCCGACCGCCGCGAGGTGACCCGGCGGGCCACCCGGTGGGTGGTCGGCCTCTACACGGCCGTGGTGGTCGCCCTGTGGGTCCTGTTCGCCTGCGCCGACGTGCCCGTCGAACAGATCAGGAACCTGGACACCTACTACGCCAGTACGCCGTTCATGCGCGAGGAGATCCTCCTCTACCTGATCGTGCACACGGCGGCCTGTCTGATCACCGCCCGGCTCATCTGGACCTGGATCCGCACCGACGGACTCGACGGCTGGCTGCGCTGGGGCCTCAGGTTCATGAGCGTCGGCTACGTCACCAATCTCGCGTTCAGCGCCGCCAAGTTCACCGCCATCGTGGCCCGGTGGACCGGGCACGACCTGGACTGGCTCAACACCAACATCGCGCCGTCCGCCGCCTGCATCGGGGCAACCATGGTCGCGACCGGCGTCATCGTCCCGCACGCCGGGCAGTACCTGCACGAGCGCTGGCTGCTGCGCCGCCGGCGCCGGGAACTGAAACCGCTGGCCCGGGCGCTGCGGGCCGTCCCGGGCACCCGCGAGCCCCTCTCCCTCCAGGCGACCCCCGAGATCCGCCTGATCCGCCGGGAGACCTACATCCGCGACGCGCTCCTCCAGCTCTCCCGGCACCTCGACGAGGACCTGCGACAACGCTCGCACGACGCCGCCCTCGCGCTCGGCGCCGAGCCCGCCCGGGCCCGGGCCCTCGCCGCCGCCGTGACGATCCTGGAGGCCGTGGAGACCGGGCGGCACACCGCCGACGGCGGCGACACAGCCGCGCTCGACACCGCCTACCTGCTTCAGGAGATCCACGCCGTCTCCGCGGCGCTGCGCAGTCCCGACGAGATCACGGCGGTACGCGCCCGCGCGGCCGTCCCGGCAGAGAGCATGTCCACGCATGACTGAACGCCCCTCCCCCGCCAGACTCGCCGTCGTCCTCGGGGGGTCCCACACCGGCATGCTCGCGGCGGCCGCCCTGGCCGGGCTCGCCGACCGGGTCGTCGTCGTGGAACGCGATGTCCTGCCCACCGGGCCCGTGCCCCGCAAGGGACTTCCGCAGGCCCGCCACGTCCACCAGCTGTGGTCCGGCGGAGCGGTCGCGCTGGAGGAGCTGCTGCCGGGGGTGACCGGGCGCCTGCGGGCGGCGGGGGCGCACCGGCTGCCGGTGACCACGGACATGGTGGCGCTGTCCCCGCAGGGCTGGTTCCGCCGCTGGGCCGAGTCGCACTTCATGCTGCTCTCCAGCAGGGACCTGCTGGACGCCACGGTCCGCGCCCAGGTGCTGACCGACGAACGGATCGAGCTGCTGGAGGGCGCCGAGGTGCTCGGGCTCGACGGCACGGGTGCCGCGGTCACCGGCGTCCGCGTCCGGGTGGCCGGAGCCGAACGCGCCCTGCGCGCCGACCTGGTGATCGACGCGACCGGCCGCGCCTCGCGAACCCCGCACTGGCTGGCCGAGCTCGGCCTGCCCGCCCCCCGCAGCCGTACCGTGGACTCCGGCCTCACCTACGCCAGCCGCCTCTTCCGCGCTCCCGAGGCCGCCCGCGACGGTTTCCCCGTCGTCAACGTCCAGCTCGACCCGCGTTCCGGTCCGGGACGCGGCGGCGTGCTGCTGCCGATCGAGGACGGACAGTGGCTGGTGACCCTGTGCGGCACCCGCGGCGCAGAACCCACCGCCGACCCCGCCGACTTCGCCCGGTACGCCCGCGCGGAGCTGCGCCACCCCGTCATCGCCGACCTCCTCGAGCAGGCCGAGCCGCTGACGGACGTGACCCTCACCCGTACGACCGCCAACCGCCGGGTCTTCTACGAGCGGATGCCTGCGTGGCCCGAGAACCTCGTCGTGCTGGGAGACGCCGTCGCCGCGTTCAACCCGGTGTACGGGCACGGCATGTCGGTGGCGGCGCAGGGTGCGGTGGCCCTGCGAGGGCTGGTACGGCGGCACGGCTGGGGCACACCCGGCCTGTCCCGCCGGGTCCAGAAGGCGGTCGCCCGGCCGGTCGGGGCCGCGTGGGATCTTGCGATCGGGCAGGACGTGTTCTACCCGGGGGCCACCGAGGACGGGCCGACGCGGCGGGACCGGCTCGTGTCCGCGTACGTCGACCGGCTGATGTACACGGCCACCGGCAACGGCCGGATCGCCCGCCGCGTCACCGACGTGACGTCGCTGGAGCGGCGGGCGGAGGTGCTGCTGGCGCCTTCCGTACTGCTGGCGGCGGCGGTGGGGCCGTTGCGGCCGCGGCTGACCGGGCCGCCGTTGACCGCCGAGGAGTTGAAGAGGGTGGGGCTCGAGTAGTCAGCCCGCGAAGGGCTGTTGGGGCGCGCCCTTCCCGGCTCCCGGCACCACCAGCAGCGAACCCGCCACCGGATGCGGCGAGTTCAGTCCCACCCGGGCCGTCGTGACATACAGGTCGGTGAGGTCCGGGCCGCCGAACGCGCAGGCGGTGACGCGCGGGACCGGCAGGGAGATCACCCGGTCCAGCACACCTTCCGGTGTGTAGCGGCGGACGGCCGCCCCGTCCCACAGCGCGACCCACACACAGCCGTCGGCGTCGACGGTGAGGCCGTCGGGAAAACCGGCGCCGTCCTCGATCGCGACGAAGGTACGGCGGCCGGTGATCCGGCCGTCCTCGTGGTCGAAGACGTCGACGCGCCGGGTGGGCGAGTCGACGTAGTACATGAGCCGCCCGTCCGGGCTCCAACCGGTGCCGTTGCTGACGGCCACGTCGTCGAGGACGGTGGTGTGGGTGCCGTCGGCGGTGATCCGGGAGAGGGTGCCGCCGCCGGGCGCCTCGTCGTAGCGCATGGTGCCGGCCCACAGGGAGCCGTCGGGGGCGACGGCGGCGTCGTTGGCGCGGCGGCCGGGGACGGGCTCGTGGTGGAGCCAGCGGAAGGTGCCGTCGGCGTCGAGTACGGCCACGCCGTCGCGGAGGTTGAGGACGAGACCGCCGCCCGCGCGCGGCTTGACGGCGCCGATGTGCTGGTCCAGGACGCGGACCGTGCGCCGGCCGGTGGCGGGGTCGTAGGTGTGCAGCCGGGCGCCGAGGATGTCGATCCACAGCAGCCGGTTCCCGGTGGCGTCCCAGGTGGGCCCCTCGCCGAGGGCGGCCTCGGCCCGGACGGCGACGTCGTACCTGCTCAGGCGGGTCATGCCAGGCTCCGGTGACCGAGGCGCTCGGAGAGTTCGGCGGCGCCCTTGAGGGCGAGCTGCTCGAGTTCGGCGCGGCGGTCGTCGCTCCAGCGGATCATCGGCACGGAGATGGAGAGCGCGGCGACGACCTGGCCGGTGCGGTCGCGGACCGGGGCGGCCACGCAGGAGACGTCCGGGTTGGACTCCCGGTTCTCGACGGCGATGCCGCGCTGCCGGATCTCGTCCAGGGCCTCGCGCAGGATGCCGGGGTCGGTGATGCTGTTGGGCGTCATGGCGACCAGCGGGACGCCGTTCTGGATACGGGAGGCGAGCTGCGACTCGGGGAGGGAGGCGAGGAGCATCTTGCCGACGGAGGTGCAGTGGGCCGGGAGCCGGCGCCCCGCAGCCGAGACCATCCGCACCGCGTGCGTCGAGTCGACCTTGGCGATGTAGATGACGTCGGTGCCCTCCAGGATCGCCACGTGCACGGTCTCGTCACAGGTCTCGGCGACGGACCGGGCGACCTGCTGCCCCTCGGCGGCGAGGTCGAGCTGCTCGGCGTAGCGGCTGCCGAGCTGGTACGGCCGGACCCCGAGCCGGTAGCGTCCCGGCTGGCCCGGCACCTGGACGATGTACGAACGGGCGGCCAGAGTGGTCACCAGCTCGTGGACCGTGGTGCGGGGCAGCTGGAGCCGGCGCACTATGTCGGGGGCGGAGAGCGTGCCGTCCCCGTCGAGGAAGAGCTCGAGAATGTCGAGAGCCCGGGTCACGGCAGGTACGAGGCGTCCCACAACCGGCCCCCTCTCTATGTTGTCTAAGGCGTCTGCGTTCGATATTTCAACAGACGATCGGCATGACGAACACAGGCTAGCGACAGGCAGTTTCCCCGGGCAATGGGCCTGCGGGACGTTCACCCCCACTCCGTGTGCGACACGTCACACTGCGTCGCTCAGGCCAGCTCCCCCCGCAGCCGGCGCGCCCGGAGTACCAGTTCCAGTTCGAAGCGGCGGTCCGGGTCGTCTATCTCGTCGCCCCAGAGTTCTCGGATCTGGCGTAAGCGGTAGCGGACCGTCTGTGGGTGGACGCCCAGGCGGGTGGCGACCTCCGGGGCGCCGCCGCGGGTCTCCAGCCAGGCGAGCAGGGTCTCGGCGAGGCGGCGGGCGTGGGTGGGGCCGCAGTGCTGGAGGGGGGACAGACAGCGCAGGGCGAGGTCGTCTATCAGCTCCTCCGGTTGCAGGAGGACCAGGGCCTCGGTGTGTTCGGTGCAGTACAGGACCTCGCCGGCGGGCAGCAGGTCCCGTTCCATCAGGCGTACGGCCGCCTCGGCCCAGCGCAGCGACTTCGCCGCGTCGGCCAGCGGGACCGGGGGGCCGATCGCGCCCGACCAGCCGGCCAGGGCCCGGTGCAGGAGCTCGGGGCGGCCGGCCGCGTCCGGTTCCGGGACGACCATGCGGGGCTGTTCGTAGTCCATGTCCAGGAGCACGCCCTGGGTCACCGCGGGCGGCACCGCCTCGCGGGCCGGGCGGAGGAGGACACCGACCGCGACCTTCTTCGGGAGCGGCCAGCCGATACGGGCCGCGCGTTCGGTGAGGGCCTCGGCCGGGTCGCCGTGGTGGCGGTCGGCGAGCAGCAGCTCCATCAGGCGGCGCTGGAGGCGGAGGCGTTCCCCCGCCTGCCTGGCCGCCGCCTCCGCGTAGCCGCGGACCGACTGGTCGACCAGGCCGTCCAGGTACTCGTAGCCCGCGTCGACCAGCTCGTACATCGCCGGCGGCGGGATCTCCACGCGCTGGCCGATGTCGGCGAAACGGCGCCAGGCCAGGCGTACGCCCATGCGGTAGATCGCCTGGAGGGAGTCGAGGCTGCGGCCGTTCAGGCCCTCGCCCCGGCCGAACTCCTGGAAGACACCCGGGGGGACCCTCGGACGGCCCTCCGCGGTCTCCAGGTGCTGGACGAAGACCTCGATCGCGCGGCGGATGCCGACCAGGGCCATCGGTTCGCCGGACTCGTCCAGGACCACCGGCAGATGCGGGTACTCGCGGCGGATCTCGCGCAGGATCTCCTCCGCGAGCGCCGGGGCCTCGGACATGGCGATGGCAGCGAACCGGCGGACCTGGAGACGCGGCACGTCATGCCAGGCGGAGCGGGTGTTCACGGCTGCCGGGCGGGCGGTCACGGGTCAACTCCCCTGATCCGTCTGCTCGTAGGTGATCAAGGGCGTGTTGGGCTGCTCGGGCGTCGCCTCCAGCAGCGCGACGATGCCGAGCGCGGCACCGAGGGCGAGCAGTGCGGCGGCGACGACGGTCAGTGCGGCGGCGAGCAGTCTGGACATCGCAGGGGCAGCCTCTCTCGAGCGGCTCGATCCGGCATGCGTCCCCACCCGGAACCCGGTACCCACCCTGCCTGTCGACCCAGTGTCGACAGCACCTTGACAATCCGTCAAGACGTTGACACCCCGTGCCAAGACGCCTACGGTCTCCGGCCCATAGAGCGGCCCGAACTCCGTCATCTCACGCCCCTGGAGTGTCCGGATGCGCCGTACAGCCTCTCCAATCTCCCTGATCCTGCTGGGACTCGGCACGTTTCTGCTGGTACTGGCGCCCCTGCTCGCGTGGTACGTGGAACCACGCGCCGCCGTGAACCCGATCGACATCGACCAGACCGCCGTCTACCGCGGGACGGGCAGCGTCTTCGACACCGAGGAGCTGGAAACCGTCCCCGGTCAGCGGATCACCGTCACCCAGCGGGTGCGCGGCGACGTCGAGGCCAGCGAGCGCAGCGGCCGGGCCGCGGTGTGGGACGTGACCACCACCGTCGACACCGACAAGTCGCTGCCGGCCTCCGACCCGCACGACGCGCTGGAGTTCGTCCCGCACCGCTGGGTGATGGACCGCAAGACCACCAAGCCGGTGCACTGCTGCGGCGAGAAGCCGTACATCGAGGGCGAGGCCTACCTGAAATTCCCCTTCGACGTGCAGCGACGCTCCTACCAGTGGTGGGACAACTCCCTGGGATCGACGGTGACGTTGCGTTACCAGGGTACGAAGAAGGTTCAGGGGTACACGGGTTACCGGTTCACCGGCACCGTCGCCCCGGCGAAGGTCGGGACACGACTGGTGCCGGGCACGATCGTGGACGAACCCGACCGGCCGCAGGTGCTGGCCGAGGAGTGGTACTCCAACCACGGCATCGAGCTGGTCGTGGACCAGGCGACCGGCCGGGTCGTCTACGCGCAGGTGGGCCCCAAGCGCACCCTGCGGGCACCCGGTGCGAAGAAGGACGCCGTGGTCCTGCTGGACAGCCGGAAGATCGCGTTCACTACCGCGACCCAGAAGGACGCGGTACGGCTGGCGAAGCGGGACAGCGGACAACTGCGAACAGTGGGCCGGACGTTGCCGATCGGGGCCGCTGTGGCTGGATTCGTACTGGCTGCCGTGGGGGGCGTTTTGGTGGTACGGGGACGCAGGCGCCCCGAGTCCACCGATATGAGCGATACGCCCGAGCCCGTCCTCACGATGTGACTGGACGTCAGCTCTAATAAGCCCGGAAATTGTCACGTACGTGAGTAGCCACGGCGAACGGGTGGGCGAAAACTGTGCCACCCCACCCAAGCACAACCCACCCACACCCACCCCCTAGGAAGCGCACAGTCCCCCCACAAGCAGGCGGAAAACACCGCTGAGTTCCGCACCCTGAGACGAGTTGGAGCACCCATGCCCCAGCACGTGCCCCATCCGCTGCGGCCGCCTTCCCAGGCGTCGCAACGGCAACCCTCATTGCACACCGCGCAGTACGACCCACCGCACGACTCGCAGCACCCCGCGGCGCTCCCCCCACCTCCGCGCCGCATCGTCTTCCTCGCCCATCGCGACCTCGGCAACCCGGCCGCCGGCGGCTCCGAGCTGCTCGTCGACCGGCTCGCCGACGGACTGACCCGACTCGGCCACCAGGTGACCCTGCTGTGCGGCGGGCCCGCCTCCTACCGGGACTACCGGGTCGTGTCGGCGGGCGGCGAGTTCGGGCACTACCTGCGCGCCCGCACGGCCTTCAGCCGCCAGGTCGGCGAGACCGACCTGCTGGTCGAGGTGTGCAACGGCATGCCGTACCTCGCGCCCCTGTGGCACCACGGCCCCACCCTGTGCCTCGTCAACCACGTGCACACCGATCTGTGGAAGATGCGGTTCGGCGGGCCCCTGGCGCCCGCGGCGCGGCTCGGCCGAAGACTGGAGCACTGGGCGCTGGCCGGGGCGGCGGCCCGTCACCGGAGTCTGCTGGTCGCCGTGTCCCCGTCGACCGCCCACGCCCTGCGCGCGATCGGAGTCGAACGGGACCGCATCCGCGTCGTGCACAACGGCGTCGAGGAACCGGAGCCGCTGGTGCGGCGCTCGCCGGAACCGCTGTTCGTGGCCGTGGGCCGGCTGGTCGAGTACAAGCGGATCGATCTGCTGCTCCGTCTCTGGGAGCGGGTGCGGCCGGTGACCGGTGGCCGGCTGGTGATCGTCGGGGACGGTCCCGAGCGGGCCCGGCTGGAGCAACTCGCCGGTCCCGGCGTGGAGTTCACCGGGCATGTGTCCGAGGCGGAGAAGCACCGGCTGCTGTGCGAGGCGTGGCTGTTGCTGCATCCGTCCGCCGTGGAGGGGTGGGGGCTGGTGGTGACCGAGGCGGCGACCCGTCAGACGCCGACCATCGCCTTCGACGTGCCGGGGCTGCGGGATTCCGTCGTGGACGGGGAGACGGGGGTGCTGGCGCGGGGGGAGTCCTCGTTCGCCGCGGCCTGGTGCACGCTTGCCCTGTCGGGACATCGCCGTGAGTTGATGGGCAAGGCGGCACGTGACAGGGCTGCTCGATTCCGTTGGCATCGGACTGTCAGACAGTTCCGTGCGGTTGCTTCGGAGGCGGTGAGGGGCTGGGGGCCGTGACTCGCGTGCGGCGCCGTCGTGGCTGGTCGCGCGCACGCGGCGGTAGCCGCATATTCAATACTGCCCCGCGCCCCTACGAGTTCAAGGACCCCTCGTTTCGACGATCCCTCAGTCTCCTCCAGGCCTTTCGGCACGAACAGGATGATCCCGACGCCTGTTACTCACTGCTCGCCCGTGACGCCGTCGACCAGGTCGAGGCCTACGACGGGCCCGTCGCCGGTCGTACCGTCGTGGACGTCGGCGGTGGCGGCGGGTACTTCACCGAGGAGTTCCGGCGTCGAGGAGCGCACGCATATCTCTTCGAACCCGATCCACGCGAACTGGGAGACAAACCGCCCGACTCCGCCGTGATCGCAGATGGTTATCTGCTGCCCCTGCGCGACGCCGTCGCCGACGTCACCTTCTCCTCCAACGTGCTGGAGCACGTGGCCGATCCGCAGACCTTCCTCAGTGAGCTGATCCGGGTCACCCGGCCCGGTGGGCTGATCTACGTGTCGTTCACCAACTGGCTGTCCCCGTGGGGCGGTCACGAGTGGGCACCCTGGCACTACCTGGGTGCCGAGCGGGCGCGGGCCCGCTATCGGCGGCGTACCGGAAAGGCCGCCAAGCACACCCTCGGCGAGAACCTGTTCGCCGTGCACATCGGCCCGACCCTGCGGCAGGTGCGTGCCCGGGACGACGTCACGGTCGTCTCGGCGCGCTCCCGCTACTGGCCCTTCCTCGCGGAGACCGTCGTCCGGGCTCCCGGCATCCGCGAGGTCGCCACCTGGAACCTCCTCCTCATCCTCCGGCGGTGTCCACCATGACGACGTCCACGGTCCAGGCCCCTCCTCCGGCAGCCGCCCCCAGCACCGCGATCATGTCGGGGCCGCCGGAGGGCCCGCGGTCGCGGCGCTGGCTGCTCGGGTTCTGGGCCGTGGTGTTCGTGCTGTTCCTGGTGGTGCACCCGGGGCGGCAGACCTTCGACACCAAGCTCGGCGTCACCACCGACCCCGGGCGGTTCCTCGCCGATCTCGGGCAGTTGTGGCACGACCAGGGGTCCTTCGGCGGGATCCAGGACCAGTACGTCGGCTACCTGTGGCCGATGCTGCCGTTCTACTGGCTGGGCCACGCCCTTCAGTTGCCGGTGTGGCTGGTGGAACGGCTGTGGCTGTCGCTGGTGGTGTCGGTCGCGTTCTGGGGCGCGCTCAGGCTGGCCGAACGGCTGCGCGTCGGCAACGGCGCCTCCCGGCTGCTCGCCGCCGTCGCCTACGCGCTGTGGCCCGTCTTCACGATCGTCGTCGGCTCCACCTCCGCCGCCGCGCTGCCCGGCGCCTTCCTGCCGTGGGTGCTGCTGCCGCTGACGAACGAGCGCTACAGCGCCCGGATCGCCGCCCTGCGCTCGGCGCTGGTCATCCCCTTCATGGGCGGTGTGAACGCGGCCTCCACCCTCGCCTGTCTGCTGCCGGTCGGGCTGTACCTGCTGTCCCGACCGCCCGGGCCACGGCAGCGCAAGCTGATCGCCTGGTGGGTGCCGGGCGTGATCCTGGCGACCGCCTGGTGGGTGATCCCGCTGCTGCTGCTCGGCTTCTACGGCGAGAACTTCCTGCCGTACGTCGAGAGCGCGCGGACCACGACCGAGACGATGTCGGCGACGGAGGCACTGCGCGGCGCCGGGAACTGGGTCGCCTATCTGCACCTGGTGGAGGCGTGGCTGCCGGCCGGCTGGACCGTGGCCTCCTCGGTGATCGTGATCCTGTGCTCGGCGTTCGCCGCCGGGCTCGGCCTCGCGGGCCTGGCCCGGCGGGACATGCCGGAGCGGCGCTGGCTGGTGCTGACCGTGCTGAGCGCGGTCCTGGTGCTGCTCGCGGGGTACGGCGGCGCGTTCGGCGCCCCCTTCCACGGGCTGGTGCAGGACTGGCTGAACGGCGGTCTCGCCCCCTTCCGCAACATCTACAAGTTCCAGCCGGGCCTGGCCCTCGCCCTGGTACTGGGCATCGCCCATCTGGTGGGGACGGCCGCCGAGACGCGCGGGGCGAGAGAGATCAGGGGCCGCCGGTACGCGCCGCTCGTGGCGGCCGTCCTGATCCTGCCCGGACTGCTGTGGCCGTATCTCAACGGCTCGATCCTGAACCCCGGCTCCTTCCAGGAGCTGCCGAAGTACTGGCACTCCACGGCCGACTGGCTGGAGAAGTACTCCCCCGACTCGCGCGCCCTCGTGGTCCCCGCGACCGCGCACGGCATCTACACCTGGGGCTCGCCCATCGACCAGCCGCTCGACGTCCTCGCCGAGTCCCGCTGGGCGCAACGCGACTACGTCCCCTTCGGCACCCCCGGCAACCGGCGGGCCACCGACGCGGTCGAGCAGGCGCTGATGACAGGCGGCGAGATACCGGGCCTCGCCGACTACTTGAGCCGGGCCGGGGTGTACTACGTCGTCGTCCGCAACGACCTCGACCCCGACCAGATCGGCACCGTGTCGTCCTCGGTCGTCAAGCGGGCCCTCGAACAGTCCGGCTACGAGCGGGTGACGGGTCTCGGGCCGCTCATGACGGGCGGGCGGATCGCGCCCGACACCCCGCTCCAGGTCGAGGGGCTGTACCCGAGGCAGCGGGCGGTGGAGATCTACCGGCCGGCGAGCGAGGACGTGCCCCGTCCCGGACAGGCCGGGCTGCTGCCGGTCGCCGACACGGCCCAGGTGTCCGGGGGCCCCGAGTCACTGCTGCCGCTGGCGACCGAACTGCGCGGCCGGGCCACGGTGCTGACCGGCGACAACCACCCCGGGCTGGGCACCCCGTCGCTCCAGATCGTGGGTGACGGGCTGCGGCGCGCCGACACCCGCTTCGGGCTGGTCAACGCGAACACGTCGTACACGTACACCGAGGACGAGCGGAACGCCTCCGGGGCCGCCCAGGACGCCGGGGAGAAACCGCACCAGATCCTGCCGACGAAGGGCCTCGACCACCAGACCGTCGCCGAACTGCGCGGCGCCCGCTCGGTGACGGCGTCGTCGTACGGCAACTGGCTGTTCCACCTCCCGCAGTTCGACCCGGCCAACGCCTTCGACGGCAACCCGGACACCGCGTGGGCGGAGGGCGTCGCGGGCTCCCCGGACGGGCAGTGGCTGCGCATCGCCTTCTCCGATCCGGCGTACGACATGCCCTCCTCGTTCAAGGTCACCCCGCTGCCGCAGGAGAGCGTGCGGTCGGCGGCGACCAAGGTGCGGGTGGAGACGGAGAACGGGTCACGGACCAGCTTCCTGCGCGCCGACGGCTCGACGCAGAGCATCAAGTCGCCGCCCGGGACGACGGGTTGGATGAAGCTGACGATCACGGACTCGGTGGCGCGGCGGACCGGGCTCGCCGGGGCCGGTTTCTCGGAGATCGACCTGCCGGACGTCCAGGTGACCCGGCTGCTGCGGCTGCCGACCGACGCGGACTCCTCCGACGCGGCCGCCGAGACCTTCTCCCTGCACCGGGTGCCCGACCCGGCCGGGATCTCCCCGACCGGCACCGAGGCGGGCCTGCACCGCCGGTTCACCACCGAGACGTCGGGGACGTACGCCGTGAAGGCGAGCGCGGTGCCGGTGAGCGGGGAGGCACTCGACAAGCTGCTGTACGAGGTCGCCCCGGACCAGCGCAACCGCATCACCGCGACCGCCGACTCCACGGCCGGCCTCGGCACCGGCCTGTCCGCCCGCAACCTCACCGACGGCGACCTCACGACGGCCTGGATCGCGGGCGACCGCCCCACCATCCACCTGAGCTGGAACGGGAAGCAGCCCATCTCCGAGATCGTGCTGGCACCCGCGGGCGGCCTGTCCACCCGGCCCACCGAGGTGGACATCACCTCGCCGGACGGCGCGACGGTCGCCGGGGTCGACGAGAACGGCGCGGTGCGCTTCCCGGCGATCACCACCGACCGCCTCGACATCACGATCACCAGGACGGCCCCGCTGACCCTGCACAACCCGGTCGCCGACGAGGACCTCCAACTCCCGGTGGGCCTGACGGAGGCGTACCTCCCGGCCCTCGACCAGTACCGGACCCCGCAGCCCAAGGCATCCCGGACGTTCTCGCTGCCGTGCGGACAGGGCCCGGTGGTGGCGGTCGACGGCAAGCTGTACCAGACCGGCGTGTCGGGCCGGATCCGCGACCTGACCGACCGACGCCCGCTGATGGTGACGCTCTGTCAGAGCGGGCGGTCCGACGCCGAGTTGTCCCTCGCCTCGGGCGAGCACGTGGTCGAGGCCGGCGACGCCGGACCGCTCGCCCTCACCGACCTCACCCTGACCCGTGGCACGGTCGCCGAACCCACCGCGCTCAGCCGTGAGCTGCGCATCCAGGACTGGCTCGGCGACAAGCGCGCGGTCACGGTCGGTGCGGGAGCGGCCTCGTACCTGACGACGTACGAGAACCACAACGACGGCTGGAAGGCCACCCTGAACGGCAAGACGCTGTCGCCGGTCCGGCTGGACGGCTGGCAGCAGGGCTGGCGGATCCCCGCGGGCGCGGGCGGCACGGTGAAACTGTCCTACGAGCCCGCGACGACGTACGACGGCGCGCTGATCGGCAGCGGGGTCGCACTGGCAGTCCTGGTGGGCCTGGTGCTGTGGCGCAGGCGCTCCCCGAACCCCGACGAACCGCAGCCGGTGCCCCCGGCGCCCGGGGTGTGGCTCGGGGCGGTGGCGCTGACGCTGGTCGGCGTGGTCATCGCCGGCTGGTTCGCCCTGCTGGTCCCGGCGCTGGCCCTGCTCGCCTCCCGACGTCACACCTGGCTGGTGCCGATCGCCCTGGTGTCCCTGGCGGGGGCCGGGATCGCGGCGGCCACCGGGGCGGGCGAGCCGGTGGGCGCGGCGGCGGGAGCCTTCGGTCACGCGGCCCAACTGCTGGCGCTGATCGGCCTGTTCGCGGCACTGGTGAGCGTGCGCGAGCCGGAGACACCACCCGAGTCCGAGGCACCCACGCAGCAACTCCCGCCGGTTCAGGTGGAGAAGGAAAGGGGCGAACCGGCATGACGCCTCCCGCACGGATCCCGTTCCCGGTGGTGGACGAGGTCTCCCGCCACTGCCTCCAGGAGGAGGAACCGGAGACGGTCCACATCGAGGTGCATCTGCCGGGACGGCTGGACCAGTCCCGGCTGCGAAAGGCGTTCGTGGAGGCCCTGCACCGCCACCCCCGGATCCTGATGCGGGAGGCCCCGGGGGGCTGGTACCGGCGCCGCTATGAGTGGGAGCTGACGGCGGGGCCGGATGTGGAGGTGGTGACTTTTCCGGCTCCGGGGCGGAACGCACTGCGGGACGCGAGGACACGGGCGCTGATCGAGGCACCCCCTCTGTCACTGTCCCCACCGATCCGGCTGGAGGTCGTGGAGGGCGCAGGCCGGGCGGAAGGCAGCGAGGCAATGGACATAGTCGGCCCGCACCCACCTGTTTGGGGGCGCGGGGAACTGCGCGACAAACCCCCACCGGCCCGCGCCCGACAAACGACCGTCCTGTTCCTCACCATCAACCACACAGCCCTGGACGGCCCCGCCTGCCTCCGCATCCTCGCCACGGCAGCGGAAATCTACGGCGGCAAGGACAACTCCCCCTCCCCAGCCCCCACCCGCCCCCCGGACCCCCCTCAAAAAACCGACACCCCCTCGAACTGGACCCGCCCCGCCCGCGTAGCGCACGGAACACCCGAGAACTCCCCCGGCAACGGCCTCCTCGTCACCGAACTCCCCCTCCCCCACCGCCCCAAGGGCTCCCCCTACACGGTCAACGACCAGCTCATGGTCACCACGGCCCTGACGATCGCCCACTGGAACAGAGAACACGGCGAGACCCCCCGCCCCCTCCGCATCACCATGCCCGTGGACGACCGCCCGAGGGACATGACGATGCCGATAGGAAACGGCACCAGACTCGTAGAAGTCCCTTTCGCGCCGGCGGAGTTGACGCGCAAGCCCGAGGACATGCCCGACCTCCTGCGCCGCACCGCGCAGCGGACCCGCGCCCTGAAATCCCTCAGCCGCCCCCAACTGGGCCACGGCGCGGGCCTTCTCACCGCCCCCATCACCCCCGTGACCTGGCGTGCCGCACTCACCAGAGGTCTCCGCAAGGCCGCCGCCCCCTGGACCTCCACCACCCTGCTCAGCAACATCGGCCGCGTCCCGTACCCCCTGGACTTCGGCGAGGAGGCCGGCCGCGCGCACGCCGTGTGGTTCTCGGCGCCCGCCAGGATGCCCCGCGGCCTCACGGTCACGACGGCCTCGACCGCGGGCCGGCTGCACCTCGCGCTGCGCTGGTCACGGGCCCTGCTCAGCCACGGCGACGGCGCCCACCTGCGGGACCTGTTCGAGCACTACCTGCACACCACGGAGGTCGCCCCGTGAACACCACCGCGCCCCCCACGGAGGTCGCCCCGTGAACACCACCGCGCCCCCGCGCCGCGGCGGCCTCAGGGACTTCTACGAGGACCCCGCCGTCCCGGTCGCCTCCGGCACCCCCCGCTCCCTGCGCCAGGCCCGCATGCTGGTCCGGGCTCTCAGGGCCCCCGAAAAAAAATCGTGCACCGTCCTCGACATCGGCTGCGGCGACGGCACCGCCGCCGCCACCGCCGCCCCGCTCCTCACCGGTCACCGGATCGTCGGCGTCGACTGGTCCCAGGACGCCCTCAAGCGGGCCCGCGCCCGGCTGCCGTACGCCGTCCGGGGCGAACTGACCGGCGCCGGGCTGCCGTTCAGGGACGGCTCCGTGGACGCCGTGCTGTTCAGCGAGGTCGTCGAGCACCTCGTCGACCCGGACTCGGCGCTGGACGAGATCCGCCGCATCCTGCGTCCCGGAGGTCATCTCATGCTGTCCACCCCGAACCTGGCCGCCTGGTACAACCGCGGGCTGCTCCTCGCCGGGGTCCAGCCGGTGTTCTCGGAGGTGAGTCTGCGGGCCGTCCACGGCCGGCCGGGTCGGGAGGTGGTGGGGCATCTGCGGCTGTACACGGCGCGTGCGCTCCGGGAGTTCGTGGCGGCGGCCGGCTTCGAGGTCGTACGACTGGAAGGGGCCCCTTTCCACGGGGTGCCGCGTCCGCTGCGGGCACTGGACCGGCTGGCGTGTGCCAGACCGTCGCTCGCGTCGATCCTGCTGCTGCACGCGCGCAAGACCTAGGGGGCGTGGACCATGTGGTGGGGAGTGGCGGCGGCCCTGTTGGCGAACACCCTGTACAGCGTCGGATTCGTGCTGGAGAAGCGGGCGTTGAGCTCCCTGCCGGAGGTGACGATCCGGCAACCGGCGAAGCTGCTGGGGCTGGTGCTGCGCAGTCCGCTGTGGATCGGCGGGTCGCTGTCGCTGGCGGCCGGGTTCGGGGCGCAGCTCGCGGTGTACCGGACGCTGCCGATCGCGGCCGCGCAGGGCATCTTCGTCTCCGGTCTGGTGCTGCTGGTGCTGCTGTCCGCGCGGCTGCTGGGCGAGGAGACGTCCGGGCGGGAGCGGTACGCGCTGGGCGCCATCCTGCTCGCGCTGCTCATGGTCGTGCTGTCCCTGAAGGAGGGCTCGGACCGGGTCAGCCGGGACGCCCCCTACCAGCTGATCCTGCTGGTGTGCGTGCCGTCGCTGGCGGCGGGCGTGTGGCTGTACGGGTCCGCCGAGCGGCGTACCCGGCACCGCCACCGGATGCCGACGACCGGTGTCGAGTACGGCGTGGCGGTGGGCCTGCTGTACGGGGTCAGCTCACTGGCGATCAAGGGGGTGTCGAGCTATCTCACGTCAAGTGGCCTGGGCAGCGCGGTGGTTGAGTTGTTGGGCTCCCCGTATCCGTATCTCCTGTTGTTCACCGGGGCGTTCGGCCTGGTGATGTCGCAGGCGGCGCTGCAGCGCTGCCGGGCCTCGCTGATCGTGCCGGTGTGCACGACGGTGACCTGTCTGTACACGGCGGTGTTCGGCACGCTCTCGTTCGGCGAGTCCCTGCCCCACGACCCGTTGCGGCTCGCGCTGCGGCTCGCCGGCACGGTGCTCGCCGTCGCCGTACTGCTGGCCATGCCCAAGCACGATCCGGCTCCTCAACCCCCCATCGGCGCCAAGGAGTTGACACCCCCATGAACCCCGACGACCCGCTGCTCCAGATCCTGGCCTGCCCGCTCGACAAGGGCCCGCTGCACCTCGTACCGCCGGACGAGGCCCTCTACAACCCGCGACTGCGGCGCCGCTACCCGATCGTCGACGGCATCCCGCAGCTGCTGCCGGCCTCAGGTGAACAGGTGTCGGACGACGAGCACGAGGACCTGCTGAAGCGCTGTGCCGGCGCCTCCCCCGAGACCCCAGGGATGACTTCATGACCGGACCTGCCCGCACCTGGGCGGCGAGAGTGGCCCCCCTGCTGCCCACCCGTCTCGTCGCGGCGGCCGCGCGGGCCGTGTACCCGCGGTTCGAGCCGGAGCTCGCCCGGCTGGCCGAGCTGTGCCCGGCGGGCTGCGGGACGGCCGTGGACGTGGGCGGCTGGTACGGGCCGTGGACGCGAAGGCTGGCCGGGCGGGCGCGGCGGGTGGTGACCGTCGAGCCGGTGCCCCGTCTGGCCCGGCTGCTGACCGCGGCGGCCCCGCCGAACGTGCGGGTCGTACAGGCCGCCGCCTCGGACAGTCCGGGCATCGCCCGGCTGTGGCTGCCGCCCGGCGACGAAGGCGACCGCGGGGTGTCCTCGCTGGTCCGGCGGGACATCCACGGCCGGGCGCTGAACGTCCGCTGCGTCACGCTGGACGAACTGGCCCTGAAGGACGTCGGGTTCATCAAGATCGACGTGGACGGGAGCGAGCTGGCGGTGCTGCGCGGCGCGACCGGCATCCTCTCGCGCGACCGGCCCGCGCTCTTCGTCGAGCTGGAGTCCCGGATCCAGCCGATCGCCCCGGTGATCACGTACCTCTCGCTGCTCGGCTACGACGGCTGGGTGCTGCCCCGTGCCACCTGGGTCCCGCTGTCCGGCTTCCCCCTGGAGGCGCACCAGGCGCGGGCCTCCTACGTCGTCTCCCAGGGGCTGTTGCGCCGGGTGCTGCCCTTCCTGCACCGGCCGCGGTACGTCAACTCGGTGCTCTTCCTCCCGGACGGCCGCCGGCCCGGTGTCAGTGCCGTCGGGGAGGATGGGGACCATGCCCTCCGGAAAGCCCCCGGCCGGTCCCTTCACCGTCCATGACTTCCAGCTGGTCCTGCTGCGCCGCATGGCCGACCACAACCCCGGCCCGGTGGAGGACGCCCGGCGCGCCCTGGGCGTGTCGATCGCGGACATGCGGGAGGCCAACCGGCGCTGGCAGGCGATGGTCCGCTCGCCGCGGGCCCGCGCCGCCGCCTCCCGCTACCGCTCGGTTCTCGGCACCCCCGAGACCGTTCTCACCCGCGCGGTGGGCGACCTGGAGTGCGAGGCCTGGCTGTGGCCCGTCCCGCTCTGGCCGGACCTGCGCTTCGAGGTCCTGCTGGCCCCGACCGGCGCCGTCTGGAACGAGTGGCTGATCCGGGCGCCGGGCGCCGCGGGGCCCGCCCTGCGCACCCTCGCCGACCTCACCCCGTGGTCCTGCACGGTCGACGAGGCGGCCCGCGCCTTCGCCCCCGCCCGCCCCTTGGAGGGCACGGCCCCGACCCGCTGGGGACTGTCATTCACCGCCCCGGACGAGGAGGGGGTCCGGCGGGAGGTGGTCGCCGAGTTCACCTGGGGCCTGCTCCAGAGATGGACCCCGCGCTGACCCGCTCCGCCGCCGAGTCCCCACCAGCGTGGCCAGGTCCCGGGCCAGGGGTATCTCGACCGTGTCCAGGGCCGGGTGCTCCAGCCAGTACAGCCGGGGCCGGTCCACGGACTCCCCGTGCCGGGGCGGCCAGTCGGTCGCCGGGGTGAAGTCGTCGACGACGATCCGGCCGCCGGGGACGAGGAGCCGCGCCGGGTCGGCCGGGGTGTCGTCGGGGGTCTTGCCGGTGCCGCCGCCGTCGAGGACCAGGAGGTCGTAGGGGCCGTCGGACTCCACGCGGGTCCAGTCTCCGTGCAGGACCCGCACGCCGGGCCGGCCGGCGAAGACCTCGGCGGCCACCCGCGCCCGGTGCGGGTCCCGCTCGACGCTGGTCAGCCGTACGCCGTCCCGGGCTCCCGAGGCCAGCCACGCGAGCCCGACCCCGCAGCCGGTGCCCGTCTCCCCGATCCGCTCCCGGGCCCCGCCCGCCAGGGCGTGCAGCAGGCGGCCCTGTTCCGGGCGGCAGGAGTACGGGAAGCCGTGCGCGCGGGCTGCGGCGAGGGCACGCTCGACGAGCGGCGGGAGCCCGGTCTCCCGGTCGTACGCGTCCGTTCCGGAGAGCGACATGGCCGTGATGCTGCCAGTCGTCAGGCCGCCGTCGCCACCAGGTCCGCCACCACACAGCTCACGTTGTCCGGGCCGCCGGCCGCGTTCGCGGTGTCGACCAGGGCGTGCACGGCCGCCTCGGGGTCGGGGGCGGCCGTGAGCAGGTCGCGCACGGCGGCGTCGGGGACGACCGTGGAGAGGCCGTCGGAGCACAGCAGGTAGCGGTCGCCGGGTTCCGCGTCGTGCAGCCTCAGGTCGGGCGCCCCGGTCGTGAGCGCCTTCAGGAGCAGCGCCCGCCGGGGGTGGGTGACGGCCTCCTCGGCGGTCAGCCGGCCCTCGTCGATCAGCGACTGCACCACCGTGTGGTCGTGGGTGATGCGGAAGAGCGCCCCGTCGCGCAGGAGGTAGGCGCGGCTGTCGCCGATGTGCACCAGGGCGAGGCGGGAGCCCGTCCACAGCAGAGCGGTCAGGGTGGTGCCGTTCTCGTCGGTGCCGTCGCCGGCCTCCCGTACCGCCTCGGTCGCCCCGTGCACGGCCTCTTCCAGGACGTTGAGCACGTCGCCGGCCGGCAGCTCCGCGCTGTCCAGGAACCGCAGGGCCGCCACGGCAGCGCTGCTGGCGGGCGCGCCGGCCGGTCCGTAGCCGTCGGCGACCGCGAGGAGCCGGGCTCCCGCGTAGGCCGTGTCCTGGTTGGCGGCGCGGACCCGCCCTCGGTCCGAGTGGGCGGAGTAGCGCAGTTCGAGCATGGTGGTGTCCTTCCTCGGCGGAGCCGTCAGCTCGTCGACGAGGAACGCGGCGAGATCCCGCCGTACGGCCGTCGCCGCCTCCACCTCGGCCCAGTACGCCCGGATCTCGCCGGCGGCCGCCGCGGGCGGCAGGGCGCACACCGTGCGGATGCGGGCCAGCGGCATGCCGAGGCGGCGCAGCCACGCCACCAGGCGGGCCTGTCCCAGCTGGGCCGGGCGGTAGTAGCGGTAGCCCGTCGCCGGGTCGACGCGTGCCGGACGCAGCAGCTCCAGCTCGTCGTAGAGCCGCAGTGCCTTCGGCGACAGGCGCGACGCCCGCGCGAAGGCACCGATCGTCAGCCACTCCATACGGTCTCCTCCGTTCCTCGGTCCCGATGGTGGGGGTTCACCGAGGGGGAAGGTAAAGGGGTTGCCGCGGGTTCCCATCCGGCGACTAGCCTGCCGGACGAGCCCCCTGGGAAAGGAACCCGCTGTGCCCCGAGTCGCCCTCGTCACCTACGACCCCCGACCGGAGCCCCACAAGGACGCCGACCTGCCCGTGCTGGTGGCCGCGCTGCGCGAGGCCGGGGCGGACGCGGAGGCCGTGTGCTGGGACGACGACGCCGTCGACTGGGCCGGCTACGACCTGGCCGTCATCCGCTCCACCTGGGACTACAGCTGGCGGGCGGCCGAGTTCACGGCGTGGGCGGAGCGCTGCGGCAAGGCGACCCGGCTCGCCAACCCGGCGGAGGTCGTGCGCTGGAACACCGACAAGCGCTACCTCGGGGAGCTGGACCGGGCGGGGGTGCCGGTGGTGCCGACCGGCTATCTCGCGCCCGGTGACCCGGTCGTGCTGCCGACCGACCACGAGTACGTCGTCAAGCCCACGTCCGGGGCGGGTGCGCGCTACGCCGCCCGGTACACGCCCGAGCGGCACGAGGATGCCGTACGGCAGCTGGAGCGCATGCACGCCGAGGGGCTCACGGCGATGGTCCAGCCGTACATGCGGGGCATCGACGCGGGCGGTGAACGGGCTCTCCAGTTCTTCGGGGGCCGGCTCCTGCACGCCAGCCGCAAGCGGGCCGTCCTCGCCCCCGACACCGCCTTCGACGCGGACAAGGTCGCCCACCCGGGCCTCGAACCCTGGGCCCCGACGCCGGCCGAGGTCGTCGTCGCCGAGCAGGCCCTGGCCGCCGTACCGGGGGCGCCGGAGCTGCTGTACGCGCGCGTGGACCTCGTCGACGGGGAGGACGGGTTGCCGCGGGTGATGGAACTGGAGCTGGTCGAGCCGAACCTCTTCCTGTTCCTGCATCCGGGGTCGGTGCCGCGGGTGGTGGAGGCGGTACTGGCGGCCGCGGGGCGGTGATGACCGGGTCCGTGATCGGGTAGGACCGACAGGTGACGACACGGCTTAGGAGTGGTGCAGCGTGACCTCCCTCTTCCCGGCCCTCAGGGGCACCGCGGCGGACCGTCCCGCCCTGCGGTTCGGTGACCGCGCGCTGACCTACGCGCGCCTCGCCGCCGCGGCCGACGCGCTGGCCGGCCGGCTCGCGCGGTACGACCGGGTGGCCGTCTGGGCGACCCCGGAACTGGAGACCGCGGTGGCCGTGGTGGCGGCGCTGGAGGCCGGTGTCGCCGCGGTGCCGCTCAACCCGAAGTCCGGGGAGAAGGAGCTCGGGCACATCCTGAACGACAGCGCGCCGGGCCTGCTGCTCGCCGCGCCGGGTGCGGAACTGCCTTCTTCCGTACGGCACTTGGAGCGCGTCGACATCGATGCGCACAGCACCGGCACTGGCACCGCTCCCGTGAGCAGCGCCCGGGACGGCGACCCCGCCCTCGTCGTCTACACCTCCGGCACCACCGGGCCGCCGAAGGGTGCCGTCATCCCCCGCCGGGCCGTCGCCACCACCCTGGACGCCCTCGCGGACGCCTGGCGGTGGACGGCGGACGACGTCCTCGTGCACGGCCTGCCGCTCTTCCACGTCCACGGCCTGGTGCTGGGCATCCTCGGCCCGCTCCGGCGCGGCGGCTCGGTCCGCCACCTCGGCCGCTTCAGCACGGACGGCGTGGCCCGCGAGCTGAACGACGGCGCGACCATGCTCTTCGGCGTCCCGACGATGTACCACCGGATCGCCGAAACCCTGGCGGGGGACCCGGAGTTGACGAAGGCGCTGGCCCACGCCCGGCTGCTGGTCTCCGGCTCGGCCGCGCTCCCGGTCCACGACCACGAGCGCATCGCGGCCGCAACCGGCCGCCGGGTCATCGAGCGCTACGGCATGACCGAGACCCTCATGAACACCAGCGTGCGCGCGGACGGCGAGCCCCGCGCCGGGACCGTGGGCGTCCCGCTGCCGGGCGTGGAGCTGCGGCTGGTGGAGGAGGACGGAACGCCGATCACGTCGTACGACGGCGAGACGGTCGGCGAGATCCAGGTGCGCGGCCCGAACCTGTTCACGGAGTACCTGAACCGGCCGGACGCGACGGCGCAGGCGTTCACGGCGGACGGCTGGTTCCGTACCGGCGACATGGCGGTCCGCGACACCGACGGCTACGTCCGGATCGTCGGCCGCAAGGCCACCGACCTGATCAAGAGCGGCGGGTACAAGATCGGGGCGGGCGAGATCGAGAACGCGCTCCTGGAGCACCCGGGGGTGCGGGAGGCGGCCGTGACCGGGGAGCCGGACCCCGATCTCGGCGAGCGGATCGTGGCGTGGATCGTCCCGGCGGACCCCCAATCACCCCCGACCCTGGAGGAGTTGGCGGACCACGTGGCCCGCCGCCTCGCCCCGCACAAGCGGCCCCGGGTCCTCCACCACCTCACCGGGCTCCCGCGCAACGACATGGGGAAGATCATGAAGCGGGCCCTGCATGCCTGAGCGCAGGTCCGCCCGCGAGGTCCTCGCCCTGGTCGCCGACGACTTCGCCGAAATCCCGTACCCCGAACGGCAGTCGAGGCCCGACGGCCCGCTCGCCTGGCAGGGCTACGACGCCTCGCGCGCCCGGGCCGCCGAGCGCACCGGCGAGGAGGAGTCGGTGGTCTGCGGCACCGCGCACGTCGAGGGCGTCCGGGCCGTCCTGATCGCCTTCGAGTTCGGCTTCCTCGGCGGCTCCCTGGGCGAACGCACCGGCGACCGCCTGGAGGCCGCGTACGCCTACGCCCGTGAACACCGGCTGCCCGTCGTCCCGTTGGTGGCCACCGGCGGCAGCCGGATGCAGGAGGGCATGCTCGCGCTGACCCAACTCCAGCGCGTGGCCCGGCAGTCGGCGCTGACCCGCGAGGCCGGTCTGCCCCAGATCGCGGTGCTGCGCGACCCCACCACGGGCGGCGGCTGGGCCACCCTCGGCGCGGGCGCGGACGTGATCCTCGCCCTCCCCGGCGCCCAGGTCGGCTTCGCGGGGTCCCGGGTCCGGCCGCCGGACGCGGACCCCTCGGCGTACACGGCGGAGGCCCAGGTGGCGGCGGGGGCGGCCGACGCGGTCGTACCGGAGGAGGAGCTGCGCCGGGCACTGGGGCGGTGGCTGCGGCTGCTGACGTCCGCGTCGGACGAACCCGCCCCGGTGCCCGCCCCCCTCGGCGCCACCGGGCTCCCCGCCACCGGCTGGGAGGCGGTCCGGCGCGCCCGTGCGCCCGAGCGGCCGCGTGCCACGGCCTACCTGGACGCCTACTTCACCCACCGGGTGGCCGTCTCCGGCGACCGCTGCGGCGGCACCGACCCCGGCATGCTCTGCGGCTTCGGGGAGCGGGACGGCCGTACGGTCGCGTACGCCGCACAGACCGGCACGGCCACCCTCCCGGCCGGCTACCGCACCGCCTCCCGCCTGATCCGCCTCGCGGACCGCCTGGGCATCCCGGTGCTCACGCTCGTGGACACCCCGGGCGCCGCCAACGACGCCGAGGCCGAGCGGCAGGGCGCGGGCGCGGCGATCGCCGACCTGTTCCTCACACTGGCCGCCGCCCGGACCCCGGTCACCACCCTCCTGATCGGCGAGGGCGGCTCCGGCGGGGCCCTCGCCCTCGCGGCCCCCGGGAACACGTACGCCACCCCGGACAGCTACTTCTCCGTCATCGCGCCGGAGTCGGCGGCGGCGATCCTCAAACGCCCACCACGCGAGGCGGAGGCGACGGCGGACCAGCTGCGGATCAGGCCGCAGGACCTGAGGGAACTCGGGGTGACCGCACCCCCCGAGCAGACTCGGACATGAACCCTCAAAGCCGAGCCGGAAACCGGGACAAGTGCAAGTACCGTCCGTGACAATGACGGAGCGAAGGGTCACACGAACGGGGGCGCCATGGAAGGTGTGGTCGAGTTCACGACCGCCGACGGTGCGGTCATCGCCGTCGAGGGCGCGGAGGAGGAGTCGGGTTCACGCCTCGTCGCACGCGACGACGGCACCGTCCGGGCGACCCGCACCTTCGAGGAGGCGCTGGACGGGGTGCGCTCGGCGGCCGAGTCGGCGCTGCGCGTGTTCCGGGACGTCTCGCTTCAACCCGACTCCGTGGAGATCGAGTTCGGGGTGAAACTCAGCGCGGAGGCGGGCGCCCTGATCGCGAAGAGCGCCGTCGAGGGACATCTCGTGGTCAAGCTCTCCTGGTCTCCGGGGCGCAGTGCCGGCCCCGTGGAGACCACCCCGGCGCCATGAGGAGCGCGGCCTGGCACGCCAGGATCGTCTGCGGCCCCACCACCGGTACCGGCTTCCTGGTCACCGAACGCCATGTGATGACCTGCGCGCACGTCGTCGCGCGCAGCCAGGCGGACCCCATCCGGGTGACGTTCGCACACCGCGGCGCGGAGTCCGTCGGCGCCCGGGTGGTCGCCCACGGAGGCTGGGACGGCCGTACGACCGACACCGGCGATGTGGCCGTACTGGAACTCGACCGCAAAGTCCGGCTGAAGCCCGCGCAGTTCGCCGCTTCGACGGACGCCTTCGGGCATCCCCCGCACAGACTCGTGGCCTACGGCTTCCCCAAGGCCCACGACGACGGGACCTTCGCCGAATACCGCGCCACCTACGATCAGTTGATCGCCGGAGACTGGATCCAGGTCGAGGCCTGGGCCGCGCACGGCCAGCCGCTGGTACGCGGCTTCAGCGGTGCGGCCCTGACCCTCGCCGAGACCGGGCAGGTCGTGGGCATGGTCACCGAGGCGGCCCGCGACCCGGCCATCCGCAACGGCCGGATGCTGCCCGTCCAAGTGCTGGCCCGCTACTGGCCGCCGCTCGCCGAGCTCATCCCGACTCCGGGTTTCACGCGGGAGGAGAAGACGCGGCTGCGGGAGTCGGTGACCGCGCTGTCCGTCCAGGAAGAGCGAGACCGCCTGGAATGTCACCCCGAGCGGCTCTACCGCACGTCCGTGGGCTCGAACGGCCCCGACCCCACCTACGCCATCCGCTCACTGTGGGACGCGGTGTGCTGCCTGCTCTTCGAGGTGCCCCAGCCGTCGGCCCTCGTCAACTTCACCGAGCGGCTCGCGGACTTCGCCGAGGATGTCTCGCTGCGCGGAGCTCTGCGCTCCTGGTCACACCAGTCGTACGCGCGCCCGAACCCGTCGGCGCCGGTGCGCCCCGCCGGGACCACTCCCCCTTGGTCGCCGATTCTCGTCGAGATCTCGCAGAGCGGTTCGGGCGAGGGCCGCTTCATGGTAGAGGTGTCCGTGTACGACGGGCAGTACCGCCGGATGGTGGGCTCCCGCACCCTCCCCGCCGAGCGGGTGCGCGGCTACGCACTGGAGCGCATCGACGACGCCTACCGTCTGCTGGACCAGGACGCCCGGGAGCTGATCGCCTTCGTGCTGCCGCGCCGCTGGCTGAACACGGGGGTGGCGCGATGGCCGCGGAGCGACGACGACGCGAGCCCGCTCGGCGCGATCGCTCCGGTCGTCGTGCTCGATCTGGAACGGCGACGCAGCGGTGTGCTGCAGCGGCATCTCACCCAGAACTGGCGGCGTCTCGACACGCGTGCGGCCGCCCGGATGCAGCGCGTCGGCTGCGAGTCGACCGGGCAGGATCCGCAGGAGGAGGTGAAGCTGACCATCGAACTGCGTGGCGACGCGGACGTGGTGGGCTTCGGCGTTCCCCCGCGCGGAGCGGGCGCCGTCGGCCTCTTCAGGGCGACCCTGAACGCCGCGGTGCCGGTGCTGGTGTGGCCGCACTCCGGCTGTCAAGGCCGCGACTCGCACGAGGACTGCCGGGGCGCGACCTTCCTGGACCGCCTCGCCGAGCACCTCTCGGACCTTCCCCCGGGGGAACTCCCCCATCATGTACGCCTGTTGCGCGAGAAGGCGTACACCTCCCAGGAGACGGAGCCGCACTGGGCGTACGACCTCGCGCTGCTGTGGGAGGACCCCCGGTGCCTGCCCGATCCCGTCGGCTACCGGCACACACCGGTCGCCGACCCCTCGCGTCCCTGAGGAGCACGCATGTCCCTGTGGCCCGTGTACACCGGTACGAGCGAGCCGCACGACGGCATCGAGTTGCTGCCCCCAGCGCCGCCCTGGCGCGCCTTCGACGGCGGCCCGGCGCTGCCCACGCCCGTCGACGGCGGTGACAGCGCGGCCGCTTCGCCCGATCGCCGGCATCGCGCCCGCACCTATCTGGCCACGGACGAGGCGGTCCAGCTGGTCAATGCCGCCCTGTACCTGCGCCGCCCGCTGCTGGTGACGGGCCCGCCGGGCAGCGGCAAGTCGAGCCTGCCGTACTCGGTGGCGCGCGAGCTCGGTCTCGGCCCGGTGCTGCGATGGAACATCACCAGCCGCACCACGCTCCGTGAGGGGCTCTATCACTACGATCCCCTCTCCCGCCTGTACGCCGCCGGCCGGGCCTCCTCCGTGGAAGCCCCGTCCGACACCGAGGTCCAGGACCATCTGCGGCTCGGCCCGCTCGGCACCGCCCTCCTGCCCTACGAACGCCCGCGCGCCCTGCTGATCGACGAGTTCGACAAGAGCGACCTGGATCTGCCCAATGACCTGCTGAACGTCCTGGAGGAGGGCCAGTACGAGATCCCGGAGCTGGTCCGGGTGGCGCAGCGCGCCCCGACTGCCCAGGTGATGGTCGACGGCACCTCCGACCATGTACGCGTGGACGAGGGCCGGGTGCGCTGCCGGGCGTTTCCGTTCGTGGTGCTGACGAGCAACGGCGAGCAGGAGTTCCCGCCCGCGTTCCTCAGGCGGTGCGTCCGTCTGACGCTGCACCGGCCGAGCAGGGAGCATCTCGAGAGCATCGTCCGGGCGCACCTGGGCGAGCCCGACGAGTACGCCGCCGAGCTGATCGACCGCTTCCTGCAACGGCAGGTCCTGGGGGAGCTCGCCACGGACCAGTTGCTGAACGCGATCTACCTGGCCGGCACGGCGGGCCCCGAGCTGGACGCGGTGTCCCGCGACGAACTCGCGGAGCGGTTGATGCCGTATCTCAACGTGATGCAGGACAGCCGGGTCCGGGACGATTCCGATGTCTTCTGACCGGAGCCAGGGGCCTTCGGGACGCCTCCCGCACGACGGCCGCCTCACGGGCGCGGACCGGCTGGCCGACGTGCTCGCCCGGGCGGTGGGCGGTCCGGGGCCGACGCCGGTGGAACTGGCCGAGGCCCTCTGGCTGGCCCAGCACGTCGCGGGTCCGGACGACTTCCGGCCTCCTCCCCCGCGGCCGTCCCGGCGCTTCACCTCCGCGCCCGCCCCCGACGGGCCGGACACGGAACGGCCACCGCCCCGCGAATCCCCGCGGCACGCCGCCTTCGCGGTGCCGGAGTTCCCCGGCGACCGCGTCCCCCTGCGCCTGCCCGGCAAGAAGAAGGACCCCGTGCGGGAGGGCATGGAGCTGCTGGCCCCCGGCCCCCCGATGCTGACCCACCCCCTCGCCCTGCAGCGCGCCCTGCGCCCCGTCAAGCGCCGGGTCGACGCGCCGGTCGGCCACGAACTGGACGAGGAGGAAACCGCCCAGCGCATCGCGCGGCTCGGCACATGGTGGCTGCCCGTGATGCGCCCGGCGGCCGAACGCTGGCTCACTCTCCGCCTCGTGCACGACACCGGCCCGACGATGCCCGTGTGGCGCCCGCTGATCCACGAACTGCACACCGCGTTGGCGCAGTCAGGTGTGTTCCGCATGGTGGAGCTGCACCGGCTGAGCGCCGACGGCACGGCGGGGGCAGCCGGATCCCGGTCGTACACGGCGGGCCGCACGGTCACGCTGCTCGTCAGCGACTGCATGGGGCCGCAGTGGCGGGAGGGCGCGGCCGGGGACCGCTGGTACCGGACCCTGCGCAGCTGGGCGGCGCGGATGCCGGTCGCAGTCCTGCAACCGCTGCCGGAGCGTCTTTGGCGTACGACGGCCCTTCCGGCGCTGACGGCCCGGATCTCCGCGCCGGGGCGGGTGGCTCCCAACACGCGGTACACCGTGCACTCGTACGCGGCCGACGGCCTCGCCCACGACGTCCTTCCGGTGCCCGTCCTGGAGCCATCGGCGCCCTGGCTGTCCGCCTGGGCGAGGCTGGTGTCGGGCGTCGTCGAGGAGGAACTCCTGGGTTCCGTGGCCCTGTTGCCCGGCGAGCCTTCTCCCGCGTCCGTCGACGACGAGGGAGGAACCGACGAGGCCCACGTCTCGGCCCAGGAGCTGGTGCTGCGTTTTCGCTCCCTCGCCTCGCCCGAGGCCTTCCGTCTCGCGGGACACGTTGCGGTGGGCGAGCCGGTGCTGCCCGTCATGCGTCTCTTGCAGGCCGCGATCGAGCCGTGGCCGCAGCCGCAGCACCTGGCGGAGGTCATCCTCAGCGGTCTGCTCATCACCGTGCCGGGACCGCCCGGCTCGTACGCCTTCAGACCCGGTGTCCGCGAAGTGCTGCTGGGCACGCTGCCCCGCACCGCCCACGACCGCACGGCCCAACTTCTGAGCTGGACCGGTGCGTTGATTGACGGGCGGGCCGGTGTGGCACGCGGGGAGTTCCCCGTGGTGGCCCCCGGCGGAGGTGACAGTCCGGCCGGGAGCGATCCTTTCGCGCGGGCCCGGGAGGAGAGCGTGCGACGGATGGGCGGCGACGCCCCGTCGGACTCCGCTCGGCTGATCCTCGGCAGGTACCGGCTCGGGCGGCGGCTGGGCCGGGGCCGCGGCGATGCGGCGTGGCAGGCGGAGGACACCCGGTCCGGCCGACCGGTGGCGTTGCACGCGTACTCCTTCGAGCGGTCCGAGGACGGCAGGCGCCTCATGGACGAGGCGCGCGCTCTCTGCGCGGTGCGGCATCCCAACGTGGTCGCCGTCCTCGATCACGGCATCGACGACCGCTTCGCGTGTGTGGTCACGGAGTTCACGGAAGGACTCAGCGTGGCGGAACTCACCGCCGACGGTGCCTTCGCGCTGCCCTTCGCACTGCTGGCCCCGCTCGCCCAGCAGGTCGCGCTCGGGCTCAGAGCGGTGCATGAGCACGGTCTCGCCCACGGCAGGCCGGCCGCGGACGCCGTGCTGGTGTGTCCGGACGGCACCGTGAAGATCACCGATTTCGTCCTGGGAACGGAGCGCCCTCGTGACGCCGCCAGGGACCTGCGTCGCTTCGGGCACCTGATCAGTGACCTCGCGAGGGGGCCGTACGGGGACCTCACCCGCATACCCAGCGAGTTCAGGGCCCTGTTCCACGATGCCGTCACCCCGCTCACCTCGTCGAATCCAGCCGCCCAGCGGCGCGGCAGGGACCTCTTCCTCACCCCGTCGTTCGGTCAGGCCCTGGAGGCCGCGGCGGCCGAGCGGTACCGCTACCGGCTGCTCGGCCCCTTGCGGATCAGCCAGAAAAACCGTGCCCTGCCCGTCGGCTCGCCCCAGGAGCAGGCCCTTCTGTGCATGCTGCTCCTGGCCCACGGCCGCCCGGTCCCGTACTCCGAACTGGCCGAGGGACTGTGGGGCGAGAACGCTCCGCAGAACGCCGACCGCCTTCTCGCCGATCAGGCCACCGGACTGCGCGAAACCCTGGGGCCCGGGCTTCTGGCCACTACCGCGGGCGGATACGCCCTGTACACGGGCCCGGACGCCGTCGACGTCGGCCGCTTCGAGAGCCTCGTCGCCGACTCGGTGGAGCACCGGCACGCAGGAGACCGGGTGGCCGCGCGCGCCGCTCTGCACAGCGCCCTCGCTCTGTGGACCGGGTACCCGGTCGAGGGAGTGCCCGGCCCCGCCGCCCGCAGGACCCGCAACCGACTGCGCGCCCTGCGCCTGGACCTGCGCCGCGCCGGAGCCGAACTCGACCTGGAACTGGGCCAATTCGAGCGGGCCGCTGCAGATCTCGGCGACCTCCTGCGCTCCCACCCGTCCCATGCCGCCCTACGGGAACTGCACATGCTCGCCCTCAGGGGTCTGGGACGCGCTTCCGAGGCCGTCGCCTCGTACGAGGCGTTCACGCGGTACGGCGAGCCGAGCCCGGCCATGTTGCGGTTGTACGGGGAGTTGCGCGCCGGCGCCGGGGACGGCGACCACGTCGTCATCGACGTGCGCTACCCCCAGGGCACGCCCGGCGCCACGCGCGACGCCGTCAGCGGGACATTGACGCGGCTGCTCGCGGGCGGCGAGTCGGCCGCAGTCTCCCTTGCGCAACGCGTCCGCGAGGACTGTTCCCTCGTCCTCCCGGTGTCGACGCGTCCCGCTCTCACACTGCTGTCCCTGGTACTGAACGAACTACCGTCCGCACTACTGGAGTTGGCAAATCCGCCGACGATCCGCGCGACCTTCTGGCACACGGTGCCGCCGGAGGAGGTCAGGGGTCTTCCCGATCCGGACGACGAGACCGTGCTGGTCGTGCTCTCACCCGAGTTCCACGGACGCCTGGCCGGCGACTCCTCCGGGCCCGACCCGGCTCGCTTCTCCCTCGGCGACCCACCCGACGCCTGGTACTGCCCGCTGGGACGGCGAACCGCACCCCCGCCTTCCGAGCCCGGCCGAGACCTCGTGCGCGGCCCCTTCACCACCCGCGACCTGCGCTCCCTGCGCACCGCGGATCCTCGCAGCAGCGCGATCGTGCACACCCTGCCTCCCGACGACTCGTTGACCCTCCTCAACCCCGGCCGGCCGCTCGGAAAGCGCACGTCGTGGCCCCTGATCACGTACTACGAGGTGGCTCTCACCTCGCAGCGGCTCGTCCGCGACCTGTCCCTGCCCAGTTCGGGCGGTGGCACCTTCGCGGCCACAGCCGCGCTGATCTGGCACATCGACGATCCGGTCGCCTTCGTGCGCGCCGCGGCCCCGGAGGTACAGGAGCGCCTTTTCGCCCACCTCGTGGAGGAGGGCGGGCGGATCACCCGCCGCTACCCCCTACGTCGCGCCACCGCGGCCGAGCAGGCCCTGCGTCAAGGGCTGCACACGTGGCCGGTTCCGGGCCTCTCCGTGACCTGCGAGGTGCGGCTGACTCCCGATGAGAAGCCGTCGTCGGCGGCCCGGGCCCGCCAGGCCACCACCAAACGGCGCGGACGCAGGGCTCCCTGACCTCACGTCAAGGAACCTTACAGATTATTTATATCGGGCATAACAGACAAAACCCCCCATTCAGCGGCACCCCACCCGGCCCCCCAGGAAAGGCGCCTCCTCCCCCGCCCCCGCACGATGCCACTAGGCCCGCCACCCGGCGCGGCCACGGTCTGTGCTCTCGGGAGGACCTGCGATGACCGCCAGTCTGGAGCAGCTGCGCCGCTGCCACTTCGCCGTCGACCTGGGCGCGGCGAGGACCCGGGTGTACGTGAAGGGGGCCGGGCTCGTCGTCGACCAGCCGTCGGCCGCCGCCGTGAACACCCGTACCGGCGCGCTGATCGCGGTCGGTGAGTTCGCCGAGAAGATGACCGGCCGCACCCCCGACTACATCCGGGTCGTCCGGCCGGTCTCCGGCGGCACCGTCGTCGACATCGAGATGGCCCAGCGGATGCTGCGCCACCTGCTCGGCGACAAGATCCGCCGCGCGCTGCGCCGCAAGCCCATCCTGCGGGCCGCCGCCTGCACCCCGCACGACGCCGACCCGCTCGCCCAGCGCGCCGCCATCGAGACCCTGGTCGGCCTCGGCGCCCGCCGTGTCGAACTGGTCGACACCCTGATCGCCGCCGCCGTCGGCTGCGGACTGCCCGTCGAGCGGCCCGAGGCCACCATGATCATGGTGTGCGGGGCCGCCGCGACCCAGGTCGCCGTGCTCTCCCTCGGGTCGATCGTGACCGCCGAGCGCATTCCGGTCGGCGGCGAGGCCGTGGACCACGCGATCGTCCAGCACCTGCGCCACGAGCACGAGCTGATGCTGCCCAGCCAGTCAGTACGGCCGCTCCAGCTGGCCCTGTCCGGCAACGGCCTCACCCCGCAGGGCCCGGCCTCCACGGAGATCCACGGCCGGGACGTCGCCACCGGTCTCGCCCGTTCCGTACAGGTCGACACCGCCGCCGTCCGGGACGCCATCGAGACCCCGCTGACCGCTGTCCTGGACGGCATCGGCCGGGTGCTGCGCAACTGCCCGCCGGACCTGGTGGCCGACCTCGCGGACCGCGGGATCATGATGGTCGGCGGCTCCGCGCTGCTCCCCGGGCTCGACCAGATGCTGCGGCACGCCACCGGGATGCCGGTGCACATCGCCGAGCGGCCCGACGTCTGCGCCGTACAGGGACTGGGGTACATGCTGGAGGGCCGCATCGAGCCGCTGTCCCTCGACCCGCTGGCCGGCTGAGCCGCCGTAGCGCAGGCCCGAGGACGCCTGCTGTCAGAGGGCGAACCAGCAGCGGATCGTGGTGCCGTCGGGGCACGTGTGGACGCGGACCAGGTCGGCGACGAGGTTGACCATGAGCAGGCCGCGGCCGCCCCGCTGGTCCCGGGAGGGCGGGCGGCGGCCGGCCAGCAGGTCGGACAGCCGCCCCTTGTCGCGGACCTCGCACACCACGTGGCCGTCCTCGGCCCACACCCGCAGCACACCCGAACCGCCGCCGTGCACCACGCTGTTGGTGGTCAGCTCGGCGGTGGCCAGGGCCAGGTCGTCGAGCCGTGGCCGCACCAGACCGAACCGCGCGCCGGCCTCGGTGGCGAGGTGCCGGACCTCGCCGAGCACATCGGCGACGAAGGCGTGGGCCGGGACGTCGGGGGCCGGGGGCAGCGGTTCGTTGTAGCGGGCGTGCACGGCCTCGAAGTCGTACGGCCCGCTCTCCCGCTCCCGCCCGGAGCCGGCGTCGACGATCACGGGGTGGGTGGCGTAGGCGTCGGCGACGACCTGGGCGTCGAGGCGCTGGGTGTCGTACGGGCACAGGATGGTGACGGCACGCCCCTGGAAGGCGGCGTTGATCAGCGCCTCGTGCTGCACACAGGCGGGGTACTCGGTGGCGCTGCGGCCGGCCCAGATCGGTTCGCCGACGATCCGCACCCGGGTGCCGGGCGGCTGGGTGTCGGCGAAGGCCCGCAGCACCGAGGGGATGATCCGGCCGGGGTTGCGCCCGGCCTCCCGCATGTCGAGGAACCGTACGGCCTCCCCGGTGCCGATCTCCCGCTTCAGCAGCCGCAGGTTCTCGGTCGGCACGGCCACCGCCACCGGCTCCCCGGCGGCGAGTCCCTTCCGGACGAACGGCACCACGCCGGCGAGGTACTCCCGCTGGTCACGGTAGAAGAGGGCGGGATGCACGAAGGGGCCCGCGGGTTCGGTCAGGGTGCTCACGGGGGCGTCACCGTGCTCCCGCGCACCCGAAGCCGGCGCCGTGGCGCCTCGTACCCGGTGTCCACACCCGCTCCCCGCTGTCGGCCGGACGCTCTCTCCTCCGATACGTCTCCCCTCCCGGAACTCTCTCAGCAATGTCTGGACGAGTCCGCGTTTACCCCCGACGGACGCCAGTCATTCCCCGGCGAGCCGGGTGTAGGCCCCGGTGCTCCGGGCAGGCGCACTCCAGCAACGCCGATCCCCGCGGCCGCACCCAGGGCCGGAGCCGGAGGGCCGGCGGTGATCGGTGACTCAACGTCGTGACGACTGTGGGGAGCAGCGAGGCGGACATGAGCTCAGCGACACACACATCGCTCGCGGGGCGGCTGGACGCCCTGACCGTCGACGGCCGGGTGGACGGGGACCGGGCCGTGCTCGTCCCCCGCGGCGAACTGGTCCACGGCTGTGCACAGGTCCTGGCCAGGACGCTGGCGGGGCTGCCGGACACTGTCCGCAGGGTCGATCTGGACATGCGGGAGGTGTCCTTCATGGACACCGCGGGGCTCCAGTTCCTGGAAGCGCTCGACACCTACGGGCGCCGTCGGCGCGTGCCGGTGACGGCGACCGGCTGGAACGACCAGCCGCGCCGGGTCCTGGAGATGGCCGGCCTGGATTCCGGGGACCCGCTGAACGGACCCGCCACCCGCCGGGAACCGGTTCCCTCCGTGGTGGTCCTGGAGCGCACCCAGCAGCTGGACCTGCTGCGCACGGAGGTGGAGCAGTTGCGCCGGGCGATCGTCAGCCGCCCGGTCATCGACCAGGCGCGCGGGGTCCTGATGGCCACCCACGCCTGCTCCCCGGACCAGGCGTGGGACGTCCTGCGGGAGGCCTCCCAGCTCTCCAACACCAAGCTGCGCACGGTCGCCGCGGTGGTCACGGCCGGGGCCGGTGGCGAGGAACCGCACGCGTCACCCGCGGTACGGCGGGCACTGCAGACGGCGATAGACCGGTACCTGAACTGACGCCTGTCTGGGCCGGCTCAGCCTGACCTCACGTCTGCGTGACATCGCGTCTGCCTGAACTGACGTCCGCCTGAGCCGACTTCAGCGTGACATCGCGTCTGACTGAACTGGCCTCTGTCTGGGCCGACTTCAGCCTGACCTCACGTCTGCCTCAACTGATCTCCGCCTGCGCCGACTTCGGCGTCGGCCGGTGGGTGGGTGGGTGTCAGTACGGCAGCAGGCGTCCCGACGGGGTGCGGCGGTCGATCTCGGGCTGCCGGGTGTCACGGGTGGACGAGGGCCGACGGGTGACGCGAACACGGATCTGGCGGTTCATGGCGCCCTCCTCGGGCCTGGATTGCTGTTCCCCGACACGAACCAGCCTCGTCCTCGAGACCCGCCCGCACATCGTGCCCACGGAGGCACCTGCCCTGCCGCCCCGGGACGACCGCCCGCCCTCCCGCTACTCCCGGGGGAGGAGAACTACCCCCGACAACCCCCGATCAAGCCTGGTCCGCACCACGCGGCCGGGACACGTGGAGACACCGACCCGCGCACGCGGGGCGCACACCGGCGCAGTACGCCCGTCCAATTTCGGCAATACCCGGTCAAGACTTCCCAATGAACGCTTGTGAGCTTGTGCGGCGACGCCGATCATTGGCCGAATCCCGCCTGTCCCGCTCATCCGCAGGAGCCCCTGGTGACCGCTGGCCCCCTGACAAAAGAGCCGGCCGGCCCGCCGGCGGCAGCCCAGTCGGAACGGCAGAAGCTGCGCAAGCACTTCGGCCGCTTCGACATCCTGTTCTTCCTGCTGTGCACGATCGTCGGCGTCGACACCATAGGCACGGTGGCCTCCTCCGGCGCGGAGGCGTTCACCTGGCTCATCGTGCTGGCCCTGGTGTTCTTCGTCCCCTCGGCGCTGCTCACCGCCGAACTCGGCGCCGCCTTCCCCGACGAGGGTGGCCCCTACATCTGGACCAGCCGCGCCTTCGGCCGCCTGGCCGGCGCGGTCAACAACTTCCTCTACTGGATCACCAATCCGGTGTGGCTGGGCGGCACGCTCTCCGTCTCGGCCGTCACCGCGTACACGACCTTCTTCAACGACGGCAAGGACCTGAGCACCCCCGCCTTCTACGTCTTCACCCTGGTGTTCGTCTGGGTGGGCGTGCTCGCCGCGATCCTCTCCTTCGACGTCGGCAAGTGGATCCCCACCATCGGCGCCTGGAGCCGCTTCCTCCTGCTCGGCCTGTTCACCGTCACCGTCGTGGTCTACGGCGTCCAGCACGGCCTGCACGGATTCGGCCTCGGCGACTTCTCCCCCACGTACGCGGGCTTCGTCGGCCTGGTGCCGGTCCTGATGTTCAACTTCGTCGGCTTCGAACTGCCCAGCACCGCGGGCGACGAGATGACCGACGCGCAGAAGGACGTGCCGTACGCCGTCTTCCGCAGCGCCGCCCTCTCCGTGCTCCTCTACGCCCTGCCCATCCTCGGCATCCTGCTCGTGCTGCCCGTCAAGGCCATTACCGGCCTCGGCGGCTTCATCGACGCGATCCGGCAGGTCTTCACGGTCTACGGCGGCCATGTCGCCGGCGACGGCACCGCGACCCTGAGCGGGGCCGGCAGTGCGCTCGGGGACCTCGCCGCGATCCTGTTCATCCTCACGGTGCTGTCCTCGGGCGTGACCTGGGTGATGGGTTCCGACCGCGCGCTCGCCGTCTCCGGCTACGACGGCGCGGCCCCGCGCTTCCTCGGCGTCATCTCCAGCCGCTTCGGCACCCCGGTCCGCGTGAACGTCCTCAGCGGTCTGGTCTCCACGGCCGTCCTGGTGCTGGCCCACGAACTGACGAACGGCAGCGCGGCGAAGCTCTTCGGCGCGGTCCTGGGCCTGGCCGTCTCCACGACGCTGGTCAGCTACCTGGGCATCTTCCCGGCGCTCGCGGTGCTGCGTTACAAGGCTCCGCACGTGCCGCGCCCCTACAAGGCACCCGCACCCGTCGCCATCAGCGTGGTCCTCACCGCACTCATCGTCTTCGCGACCGTGCAACTGGTCGCGCCGGGCCTCGGCGACCACTGGTTCAGCAAGGCCTATGCCCCGGACGGGTGGCACCACGGAGAGCGCGTGAAGTACCTCCTGACCGAGGCCCTCCCCCTCCTCGGCTTCATGCTCCTCGGCGTCCTCTTCTGGGCCCTGGGCAGCCCGACGCGCAGGGCGGAGGCCGACGCGAGCCGGTGACGCGAGGCGGGTGCCGCGTCACCGGCTGTGCTGCCGGCCATGGAGCGGCCCTGTGCGGGCCGGGGCTCCTACGAGGCGGTGATCACCTCTGCCGGGCCGTCGGTGACAGCCGCCCGCGGAGCAGTGCGAAGGCCACCACGCCCACGGCCACCAGGCTGGACAGCACCACCTGGTCCCGGCCGCCGCCGGAGGCCGTGTCGGTGAGCATGTAGCCGAGCACGAACACGATCAGGGCGATGGTGGCCCAGGTCAGGTACGGGAAGAGCCACATGCGCACGACGAGCTTCTCCGGCGACTCGGCCTGGATGATCCGGCGCATGCGCAGCTGCGAGAAGCAGATGACCAGCCAGACGAACAGGGCGATGGCACCGGAGGAGTTGAGCAGGAACAGGAAGACGGTGTCGGGCCAGACGTAGTTGAAGAACACCGCGACGAAGCCGAAGACGACCGAGGCGAGGATCGCGGCCTGCGGCACGCCCCGGCGCTTGGTCCGGCCGAACGCGGCGGGGGCGTCACCACGGCGGCCGAGGGAGAAGGCCATGCGGGAGGCCGTGTAGAGGCCGGAGTTCAGGCAGGACAGCACGGAGGTGAGCACGATGAAGTTCATGACCTGCCCGGCGTGCGCGATGCCGAGGGAGTCCAGGGCGGCGACGTACGAGCCGTCCTTGGTGATGGCCGGGGAGTTCCAGGGCAGCAGGGTCAGCACGATGAAGATCGAGCCGAGGTAGAACACGCCGATCCGCCAGATGACGCTGTTGGTCGCCTTGGTGACCGCGCGCTGCGGGTCCTCGGACTCCCCGGCCGCCAGGGTGACGATCTCGCTGCCCATGAACGAGAAGACCACCATCAGCACACCGGTGAGGATCTTGCCGGGTCCGTTGGGCAGGAAGCCGCCGTGCGCGGTGAGGTTGGACAGCCCCGCGGTGTCGCTGTGCGTGCCCGGCAGGATCCCGAAGACCGCCAGGAGGCCGACCCCGATGAACGCGACGATGGCGACGACCTTGATCCCGGCGAACCAGAACTCGAACTCGCCGTAGGAGGAGACCGAGGCGAGGTTGGAGACGGTCAGCACGACCATCACGATCAGGGCCCAGGCCCACTGCGGCACGCCCGGTATCCAGCTCTCCAGGATCTTCGCGCCGGCGGTCGCCTCCACGGCGAGCACCACGACCCAGAAGAACCAGTACAGCCAGCCGATGGAGAACCCGGCCCAGCGGCCGAGCGCGCGGTCGGCGTAGGCGGAGAAGGAGCCGGAGGTCGGGTTCGCGGCGGCCATCTCACCCAGCATGCGCATCACGAGCACGACCAGGGCGCCCACGAGTGCGTACGACACGAGAATGCCGGGCCCCGCGGCGGCGATGCCCGAGCCGGAACCGACGAACAGCCCCGCTCCGATGACACCGCCGATCGCGATCATCGACAGATGGCGGTTCTTCAGTCCGGCCTGCAGGCCGGATCCGGCTGGGGTGCTTTCGATGGTGGGGACCGTGTCGGGAGCGGGTGCAGGGGGACGTGTTGTCATCGCGACATCCAGGGGTCTGGCGGGGAACGGGGACGGTCCCGGCGAGTCGGACGGAGATGGCCGTGCGGATTCGCCGGGCGGGGCGCGCGGGGGTGCCGGGTCGGGGGTGGTGATCACGGACGCGGGGAGGGCATGGTGGACCACGACCGGAGGCCGGTGTCTGCCGTATCGGCCACCCGGTGACGCCGAGGAAAATAGTTCAGGGCGATCAGAAAAAACAAGAGACCCCAGCGGCCGAGCGGCCGGCATTCGCGCGACGCCCGACGGGAAACGGCAGCCCCGGACACCCGCGCACACCCGCTCGACGCATCCCGCAGACGCACCCCCTCTGCGCGTGAATCCCCAGCTCAGGGCCATGTCTTTGCGACCGCCGGAGCGCCCCTCCCGGTTACTGCCGGACCGGTCGCGGCAGGGTCTTGTTTAACCGTTCACCTTGCTCTAATTTTTTCCTCCAGCCGCCGTCCCCGCCCCCCTGGGAGCCCCTGTGCACCACACCCGCGCGCGCCCTCCTCCGGGGGCCGGGACCGCGTTCAGCAGGCCGTTAGGGTGGCGTCGTGGTGAATGCAGCGGGCAAGTTCGGGCCTTACAACCAGCCGGGCCCGGCTCGGACGGCGTCGGTCACCGGCGTGGGACACGCCCGCGCCCTGCCCGGCGGGGGCCAGAACGGGTCCGATCTCGTCCGGTCGAGAATCGCGCTGCGGGTACGCCTGCGCTCCGTGCGACCGGGAGACCGGCTGCCGGACGCCGGGGTCCTCGCCGAGGAACTGGGGATCAGCGAGATCACCGTCCGCCGCGCGCTGGAGGGCATGTGCCAGGACGGCCTGCTCGACCGCCGACGCGGACGGGCGGGCGGCACCTTCGTCGCGCAGGACTGGGACACCGTCGTCGCAGTGATGCACGACGCCGAGGAGGCCGCCGCACTGGACGCCTTCCATCTGCTGCTCGAATGCGGCCTCGTGGCGCACAGCTCGGGTGAGGTCCCGGCCGAGCGGCTGGAGGGGCTCCGGGCGCTGGTCGATGAGACCGAACTGACTGGCGACCCGGCCCACCTGGCCGAGTTGGAGGCCCGCTTCCACCTGGACCTCGCGGAGACGCTCGGCGGCGCCGGAATGCGCGAGCTCACCGCCGACCTCCTCGGCCGGCTCTGCCTGCTGCTGCCCGCGCCGCACCCCGAGGCGGTACGGGCCCTGAACCACTGCCACGCCGAACTGCTCACCGAACTGGGCCGGGGCGCGACCGATCCGGCCGTACAGGCGGTGAAGGCGCACCAGCGCTCCCGGCACCGCTGACGCCCGCTCGTGCCGGTCCGACCGTCGAGAACCCGCGCCGGTGGCCGGACCAGCGCCCCTCAGGCCATCACCGCACAAGGAGTTGCCGCCATGCCCCACCCCGGAGCAGGCCCGCTGTCCCCGCCGGGTCCCGTCGGCGGCGCCCCGCAGCGGCTGCGCGGCGGCGTCCTCGGCATGGCGGACATCGCGGCCGCCACGATGGCCAACGTCGGCCCGGCCATGAGCTTCTTCTTCGGCTTTGCCTTCCTGGCCACCACCGCGGGCGTGGCCTCACCCCTGACCATCGTCGCCGCGGGCATCGCGGTCGCGCTGCTCGGCAACACGCTGGCGGAGTTCTCCCGGGCGCACCCCTCGGCGGGAAGCTTCACCACCTTCGTGGGCAAGACCTTCGGACCCGTCAGCGCGGTGACCACGGCGCTGCTGGCGGGGCTCGGCTACATCATCGCGATGGCCTCCGTCATCGCCATCTCCGGCGGGTTCGTGCAGATCACCCTGTACCACTACACCGGCGTGGACCTGCCGTGGATCATCTGGACCCTGCTGCTCACCGGGCTGGCCGTGGGGCTGATGCTGCGCGGGATCGTGGTCTCCACCAAGTGGGCCGGCTACTTCTTCGGCGTGGAGATGCTGGTCCTGGCCGTGGTCTCGGTCGCGGCGCTCGTGGAACACCGCGGCTCCCTTTCCCTCGATCCGTTCCTGCCCGGCCACATCAGCCACGGCTTCAGGGGACTGGCGGCGGGCTTCCCCCTGGCGGTGTACCTGTTCGTCGGCTGGGAGAACTCGGCCGCGCTCGCCGAGGAGACGGAGAACCCCCGGCGCAACGTCGGACGCGCGGTGTTCTCCTCCATCGCGATCATGACAGTGAGCTATGTGCTCTTCGCCTACGCCACGGTGACCGGCTTCGGCTACGACGTGAACCGACTCGGCGCCTCCCCGATCCCGTTCATCGAGGTGGCCCAGCATACCCTGGGCGCACTGGCGTTCCTCACCTACCTGGGCGGTCTGACCTCCACGCTCGGCGTGCTGATCGCCGGCATCAACTCCCAGGCCCGCCTGGTGTTCAACGCCGGACGCGAGGGACTGCTCCCCTCCTTCTTCGGCTACGTGCACCCCACGCGTCGTACGCCGAACAACGCGATCGTCACCTTCGCCGTCACCGCCCTGCTGATCATCGGCGGCTGGGGCCTGGGCCACCTGCTGGGATCCGGCGGCGACTCCATGGACCCGGTGGTCTTCTTCACCGAGTCCTCGACCCTCGGCACCATCCTGATCCTGCTGGTCTACCTCGCCTCCAACATCGCCCTGCCGCTGTACTACCGCAGATACCGGCCGCAGGAGTTCCGGGTGGTCCGGCACCTGGTGCTGCCGGCGCTCGGCACCGCGGCCATCCTGGTCCCGCTGTACTACCTCGCCAAGCCGGGCCAGCCCGCCCCGTACAACTGGTTCCCCTACGCGGCCCTGGCCGCCCTGCTCGCCGCCGTCGGCTACGCGGCCCTCCTGGTCCGCCGCGACCCGGCTCTGGCCGACCGGGTCGGGTCCGTGGTCGCGGACGCGGACTGAAGGCACGGAGCCGGGATCAGCCTCGTACGTCCCGCTGCTGAACTTCCTTGAGCACTCCGGCCACGGTCGCGAAGTCGTTGTCCACGTGGAGGACGGTGTGCCCGTGGTGAACCGCGGTCGCGCACACCAACAGGTCGATCACTCCGGCCGCACGATGCTGCCCTTGCTGGGTCAGTTTGTACTGGGCGGTATCCACCCAACGCCAGGCAGTCTTCGGAACGGGAGAGAGCCGGCACAGTGCGTCCAGTTCCTCCGCGAGTTCGTCGCGGTGGGACGGGCTGGTTGCCGAGTAGAGGAATTCGGCGCGAGTCGGCTCGCAGGGATGGAACACCCCGGCGGCGATGTGCCCTTTGGGCGGCAACGCTCCGGGGGTGCGGAACAGGTGTCCACAGCGCGGACGTGTCGAGCAGGTATGTGATCACTCAAAGGCCTCGCGCCGGGCACGCTTGCCCGCGTCATGCGCCGCCGCGGCCTGTTCGAACTCGCCACGCGTACCACGCGCGGCCAGACGCTCTGCGGCTTCGAGGCGCTTGATCCGTGCCACATAGTCCCGCAGGGCCGCGTTGACGGTCTCCTTCTTCGTGGTGGCACCCATCAGCCGCATGGCCTCGGCGAGTGCCTCGTCATCGAGATCAATCCGCGTGACGGACATCCGCCCACCTCCAGCATCCGTGATGTGCGCCGACGGAACACATCACTACATTGCCGCCCCAATGCAACTCGGAACCACCCTCCGCGACCCGGCACGACCAGGGCTTGTGCAAAACGTTTTGGATCCTTAACGTCCGGTTCGAACGGAAGGATCCGCATGACGCGCCGACTGATCGTGACGTCCTGCTCGGTGCTCGTGACGCCCGAGCAGGATCCCTGCCGAGTGGAGACGGACCAGGACATCCTGGTCGAGGACGGAGTGATCGCCTGGCTGGGCCCGGCGGGCTCCGGACCCGAGGCACCCGGGGCGGAGACCGTGGACGGCACGGGACTGCTCGCCGTGCCCGGTCTGGTGAACGCCCACACGCACGGACCGATGACGCTGATGCGCGGCGCCGCCGAGGACGTGAGTGTCGAGGCCTGGTTCAACGAGCGGGTGTGGCCCATGGAGGTCAACCTCACCCCCGCCGACATCGGCCTCGGCGCGGAGCTGGCCTGTGCGGAGATGCTGCTCAGCGGGGTGACCACGTTCGCCGACCACTACTTCCACGCCGAGCGGATCGCCGACGCCGTCGTACGGAGCGGTATCCGGGCCGACCTCGCGCCGACCTTCTTCAGCAGCAGGGGCCGCGCTGCCCTGGAGGAGAGCGCCGAGACCGCCGTAGCCCTGCACGGCACGGGCGACGGACGGATCACGGCGTCGCTGGGCCCGCACGCGCCGTACACCGTCGACGACGCGGACCTGGTCCGTCTCGCGGAGCTGGCCCGGGAAGCGGGCCTGCGCATCCACATCCACGCCGCCGAGCACCTCGAGCAGACCGAGTCGAGTCTCGCCCGGCGCGGCATCACCCCCATCACGGTGCTGGAGCGGACCGGGGTGCTGGACGCGGGCGCGCTGATCGCGCACGGGTGCGGCATCGTCCCGGACGACCTGCCGACACTGGCCGCGCACCGGGACCGTACGGGGGTGGCCTGCTGCCCGAAGGTCTATCTGAAGCACGCCCTGCATCCGCTCACCCCGGTGCGGGGCCTGCTGGACGCCGGTGTCGCCGTCGGGGCCGGGACGGACGGGGCGGCGGGGCACAACACGCTGGACGTGTGGGAGGCGATGCGGCTGATCGCGCTCACCCAGAAGCAGGCCGAACGGGACGCCACCTGGATGACGGTCTCCGACACCTTCCGGCTGGCCACGCGTGGCGGGGCCCGGGCCCTGGGTCTCGGGGAGCGGATCGGCGCGCTGGAGCCGGGCCGGGCCGGGGACATCGTGCTGGTCGACCTCGGCGGAGCGCACTGCCGTCCGGTGCACGACCCGGTGGCGGCCCTGGTCTACAGCGCCCGTGCGAGCGATGTGCGCACGGTCGTGGTCGACGGACGGGTCGTGGTGCGGGACGGCCGGCTGCTCACGGTGGACCTGCCCGCGCTGCTGGCCGAGATCGAGGCACGCGTGCCCGCGCTTCTCGACACCTCGCACGGCAGGGCGGTGCAGCACTATGACCCCTGAGCGGGACGAGGAACCGGGGCGCCGCCGGTTGCGGCGGCCCGCGTCGATCAAGGACGTGGCGGCCGCCGCCCGGGTCAGCCCGACCACGGTGTCCCATGTGCTGAGCGGCAACCGCCCGGTCGCGGAGGAGACCGCCGAGCGGGTCCGCGCGGTCGTCAGCCGGCTGGGCTACGTCCCGGCGTCCACGGCCCGCAACCTCCAGGCCGGTTCGACCAACGTCATAGGTCTGCTGGTGCCCGACATCACCAACCAGTTCTTCGCCGAACTCGCCAAGGGCGTCGACGACGCGGCCCACGACCTCGGCTACGGGGTCATCCTGTGCAACACCGAGTTCGACCCCGACCGCGAGGACCGCTATCTGGAGATGCTCCGCGGCCGGTTCATCGACGGCATGGTGTACGCCTCCGGCTCGCCGCCCTCCCGTAACCGGCTGGCGTCGCTGCTCGGGCGGTTCCCCATCGCCCTGGCCGACGAGGTCGTCCCCGGGCTGCTGGAGCAGACCATCCTGGTCACCGCCGACCACCGCGCGGGCGGCCGGCTGATCGGGCAGCACCTGCGGGAGCTGGGCCACCGCCGGGTGCTGGCGATCAGCGGGCCGGTGGACCTGGTCAGCAGCCTGGAGCGGATCGCCGGTTTCCGGGAGGCGTTCGGCGATACGGGCGTCACCGAGGTCGAGGGCGCGTTCGTCGAACGGTCCGGCTACGACATGGTCGCCGCGACCCTGGAGCGCGGCGGTCCGCGTCGCTTCACCGCGGTGTTCGCCGCCAACGACCTGATGGCGCTCGGCGCGGTCGCCGCCCTGGAGGACGCGGGCCTGCGCGTCCCCGACGACGTCTCGGTGGCCGGCTTCGACGACATCATGCTCGCCTCCCGCGTCCACCCCCGCCTCACCACCGTCCACCAGCCCGCCTACGACATCGGCCGCACGGCCGGCGCCCAGCTCCTGAGCTACGTCCACCGGGACGAGGTGCCCCCCGCGTCCCGGCACATCCTGCCGGTCCGGCTGAAGGTCCGCGACAGTACGGCGCCCGTGCGCCCGGCCCGCTGACCGGGGCACCTCCGCCCCACCCCACTCCACACCCCTCTTGTGAAAGGCCGTACAGCGATGCCCCATGTCCTCGTCGTGGGTGAGTCCTGGTTCACCCACTCCGTCCACCAGAAGGGGTTCGACTCCTTCTTCACCTCCGAGTACGTCGAGGGCGCCCAGGTCTTCCTCGACGCGCTGCGCGACCGCGGCCACACGGTGACGTACGTCCCGGCGCACGAGATAGCGAGCAGAGTGCCCGCCACCGCCGAGGGCCTGGACGCCTACGACGTCGTCGTGATCAGTGACGTCGGGGCCAACAGCTTCCAGCTCACTCCGCAGACCTTCGCCCACTCGGTCCCCGCGCCGGACCGCACGGAACTGCTCCGGGGGTACGTCGAGCGCGGCGGCGGGCTGCTGATGGTGGGCGGCTACCTCACCTTCACCGGCATCGACGCCAAGGCCCGCTGGGGCCGCACCCCGCTGGCCGCCGCACTGCCGGTCACCCTGCACGACCGGGACGACCGGGTGGAACTGCCCGCCGGGGCCGCACCCCGCGTCCTCGCCCGGCACCCGGTGGTCGACGGACTGGACGCGACCTGGCCGGTGCTGCTCGGCCTCAACGAGGTGGCCGTACGGGAGCGGGCGGAACTGCTCGTCGAGTGCGCGGGCCATCCGCTGCTGGCGGTCGGCGATTACGGCGCGGGGAGGTCGGCGGCCTTCACATCGGACCTGGCGCCGCACTGGGCCCCGCCCGGCTTCCTCGACTGGCAGGGCTATCCCGAGCTGTGGGACCGGCTGGTGCGCTGGCTGTCCGGCACCCCGGCAGAGACAGAGGAGCAGGCCTGATGGTCACCCCCCACCTCTCGGCCGCCCCCGGCGACTTCGCGCCGGACGTGCTGATGCCCGGCGACCCACGCCGGGCCCGCCGGATCGCGGAAACGATCCTCCAGGATGCCCGGCTGGTCACCGACGTGCGGGGCATCGAGGGGTACACCGGAACGTACCGAGGGGCGCCGCTGTCCGTGCTGGCCTCCGGTATGGGCATGCCGTCCGTCACGATCTACGCCACCGAGCTGTTCCGCTTCTACGGCGTGCGCCGCATCGTGCGGGTGGGCACCGCGGGCGCCCTCCCCGCCTCCGTGCGGCTGCGGGACGTCGTCGTGGCCACCGCCGCCCACACCGACTCGGCGATGGGCAGCCGCCGTATCGACGGAGTGCACCTCAGTCACACCGCCTCCTTCGGCCTGGCCGCGGCGGCCGCACGGGCCGCCGAAGCCGGGGCCGGTGGTGGAGCACGCACGCACATCGGGCCGGTGTTCACCACCGACCACTTCTATCTGGAGCGTCCGGCGCTGTTCGAGCGGCTGGAAGCACACGGGACCCTCGCCGTCGAGATGGAGGCCGCGGGCCTGTACGCGACCGCCGCCGCCGAGGGCGGCCAGGCGCTCGCCGTCCTGACCGTCAGCGACCACCTGCGCCACGCCGAGGCGCTCACCCCGGCCGAACGGGAGACCGACTTCGACAGGGCCGTCACCATCGCGGCCACCGCGCTGCTCCCGGAAACAATCTCCTAACGCGAGAGAACACAAAGACCCGTAGCCAAAACGTTTTGCATTGCATAGCTTTCGGCCAATGACCGGGAATGACCCCCGCAGAGAAAGTGAATCCAGGCGATGAACAAGATCAGAATTCTGGGAGGCGTCGCTGCGCTCTCCCTCGCCCTCGCCGCGTGCGGCGCCTCGACGGACGCCGACTCCGCCCAGTCCGGGAAATCCGGAAAGCTGAGAATCAAGTTCGTCATCAACGGAAACCTCGGCGACCGCTCCTTCTTCGACTCCGCGTACGCGGGCCTGAAGAAGACCGAGAAGGACCTCGGCTACAGCCTGAAGGTCGTCGAGCTGGGCAGCGACCGCACCAAGTGGTCCTCCGGCTTCGAGGACGCCGCCGCCGGCGACGACTACGACGTGCTCGCCGCGGGCACCGTCGACACCGTCGGCTTCGTCTCCAAACTGGCCCCGGAATACCCGGACAAGAAGTTCTGGCTCTTCGACGGCTCCGTCGACTACACGGGCAAGAGCGGCTGCTCCAACAAGTGCGCGAACGTCTACTCGGTCACGTTCAAGCAGAACGAGGCCGCTTATCTCGCCGGATTCCTCGCCGACAAACTCGTCGCCGCCAACTCCCTTCCCGGCAGCACCGGAAACGGCAAGGTGGGCGTGATCGGCGGAGTGAAGATTCCCGTCATCGAGGACTTCGTCATCGGCTTCAAGGCGGGCTTCGAGGCGGCGGGCGGAAATCCGTCCTCCGGGGTCCTCGTGCAGTACGTCGGCGGCGACAACCCGTTCGGCGACCCGGCGAAGGGCAAGCAGATCGCCTCCGCTATGTACGGACAGGGCGCCGAACTGGTGTGGCCCGTCGCCGGATCCTCCGGGCTCGGCGTGTTCGAGTCGGCCGTCGCCGCCAAGCGGTACGCCTTCGGCGTCGACTCCGACCAGTACAAGACGCTCACCGACCCCGCTCAGCGGGACACCGTCGTCACCTCCATCCTCAAGAACGCCGGCAACGCCCTCTATCTGGCCGCCAAGGCGAACAAGGCCGGCACGCTCGCCTACGGCAAGCCCGCCGCCGTGGGCCTGGCCGAGGACGGCGTGGGTTACGTGGACAACGCCAACTTCGACAAGCTCGTCCCCGCCGCCGTACGCGCCGAACTCAAGGCGCAGGCCGCGAAGGTCAAGTCCGGTGCCGTCAAGGTCCCTTCGGCCTTCTGACCTCCGAGGAACACTGGTGGAACCCATCGAGGAAACCGACGCGGCCGTGCACGGCGCCGCGGAGAAGGCCCCACCCGCCCTTGCGGCCACGGGCCTGGGCAAGACCTACCCCAACGGCACCCGCGCCGTGATCGACGTCGACCTGTCGGTGCCCGTCGGCGAGATCAGGGCGATCGTCGGGCAGAACGGCGCCGGCAAGTCCACCCTGATGAAGCTGCTGTACGGGCTCGAACAGCCGTCGGCCGGGCAACTCAGCGTGCACGGCAGGCCGGTCAGGTTCTCCCGGCCGCAGGACGCCATCGCCCTCGGGGTGGGCATGGTCCACCAGAACCTCATGCTGGTGCCGTCGTTCACCATCGCCGAGAACGTCGTCCTCGGCGTCGAGCCGGGCCCATCCGGCCGCGTCGACCGCGCGGCCGCCGCCGAACGCACCGCCGCGCTGGCCGAGGAGGCGGGGCTCGCCGTCGACCCGGAGGCCAGGGTCGACGCGGTGTCGGTGGGGATGCGTCAGCGCGCCGAGATCCTCAAGGCCCTGCACCGCGGCGCCCGCATCCTGATCCTCGACGAGCCCACCGCCGTGCTCACCCCCCAGGAGACCACCGACCTTTTCACCGCGGTCCGCAGGCTGCGCGACTCGGGCATGACCGTGCTGTTCATCTCGCACAAGCTCAAGGAGGTACGGGAGATCAGCGACCGGGTCACCGTCATGCGCGCCGGGTCGATGATCGCGACCGTACGCACCGAGGAGGCGACCCCGGCGCAGCTCGCGTCCATGATGGTCGGCCGGGAGATGACCCTCGACGTGACCAAGCCCCCGGCCCGCCCCGGAGCGGGAGTGCTGCGGGTACGAGGACTCTCCGGCCCCTCGGTGCACGACGTCTCCCTCGACATCGCGTCCGGTGAGATCGTCGGACTCGCGGGCGTCGAGGGCAACGGCCAGACCGAACTCGTCGAACTCCTCGCCGGACTGCGCCGCCCCACCGCCGGAACGGTCACCGTGGACGGCACCGACGTCACCCACCTCGACGCGGCGGGCCACCGCAGGGCCGGTGTCGCCCACGTGCCCGAGGACCGGCTGTCCAACGGGGCTGCCCTGGACCGCTCCCTCGCCGACAACCTGATCGTCGACCGCCACGACCGGCCCCCCGTCGCCCGCCACGGCATCCTGCGCACCCGCCGCATCCGTGAACTGGCCGAGGACCTGATCGGCCGGTACGCGATCCGCGCCCCGCATCCCGACGCGACGGCCGGTTCGCTGTCCGGCGGCAACCTGCAGAAGGTCGTCGTCGCCCGCGAACTGTCCGCGAAGCCACGCCTGTTGCTCGCCGCCCAGCTGACCCGGGGCGTCGACATCGGCGCCATGCAGTTCATGTACGAACGGCTCGTCGAGGCCCGGGACGCGGGCGCGGCGGTACTGCTGGTCTCCGCCGACCTCGGTGAACTGCTCGCGCTCTCCGACCGGTTGCTGGTCATCAAGGACGGCCGACTGGTCGCCCGCTTCGACGACCCGGCCGGGCTCACCGAGGAGGCCACCGGCCTGTACATGCTCGGCGTGGAGCGGCATCCGGACGAGCGGATCACGGCAGGTGTCCGATGACCTCGATCCTGGAACCGGACGCGGAACGGCAGGGGCGGCCCGAGACACAGGGGCGCCGGGAGTTCCTGGCCACCCGGCGGCGTACGGCGCTCGTCGAGCTGACGATGACCGTGCTCACCGTCGCCGTCGCCGTCCTGATCGCCTTCCTGGTCGTCCTGGCCACCGGCAAGGACGCCACCGGCGCGCTGAACGCCCTGCTCACCGGCCCGCTGGAGCGCACGCCCCGGATCGGCCGCTGGCTCGCCGACGCCACCACCCTGGCGCTGCTCGGCCTGTCCGTGGCGATCCCCTTCCGGGCCCGGCAGATCAGCCTCGGCGCGGAGGGCCAGGTGTACGCCGGCGCCCTGGCGAGCGCACTGGTCGCGATCCACCTGCACCTGCCGCCCGTCGCCGCCGTCCTGGTGCCGCTCGCCGTCGCCGCCCTCGCCGGGGGTGCGCTGGGCGCGGTCCCGGGGGTGATGAAGGCCCGCCTCGGCGCCAACGAGATCGTGGCCACCCTCATGCTGAACGCCGTCGTGGTACGGGTCTTCGACTATCTCCTCACCGACCACATCAAGGCGCCCGACAGCAGCGCCGTGCAGTCCGCGCCGGTAAGGCCCGACTCGGCGCTGCCCCTGCTCTCGGACTTCTTCGGCGTGCCCCTGGACCAGGCGAACATCGGCCTGTTCGGGATGCTCGCGGTGGCCGCGGCCGTCTGGTTCCTGCTCGCGAGGACACCGCTCGGCTACCGCATTCGGATCACCGGCTCCAACCCGGACTTCGCCCGCTACGGCGGCCTCGACGTACCGCGCACCATCGAGTGGAGCTTCGTCATCGGCGGCGCGCTCGCCGGTCTCGCCGGGGCGCACCTCGCGCTCGGCGTCTACGGCGGCCTCCAGCCCGACATGGCCGGCGGACTGGCCTTCGAGGGCATCGTCGTCGCCCTGCTGGGCCGCAACAACCCGGTCGGCGTGGTCGCCGCCGCGCTCCTCTACTCGTATCTGCGCGTCGGCGGCGATGTGATGGAGCAGCAGACCGATGTCGGCTCCGAGGCCGTGACCATCATCCAGGCGGTCATCGTGCTGCTCGTGACCGCCCGGGCGCTGCCCGAACTCGTCAAGCGGTACCTCGCCCGAAGGGAGGCCCGCTGATGGGCCAGGTCCTCGACGTCGTGCTCAGCACCGGTTTCCTCGCGGCGATCCTCGGGGTGTCCACGCCGTACGTGCTCGCCGCCCTCGGCGGTCTGCTGGCCGAGCGGGCCGGTGTGCCCAACATCGCGCTGGAGGGCTCGATGCTGACCGCGGCCTGCACGGGTGCGCTGGTCGCCGGGTACAGCGGCTCGGTGTGGGCGGGGGCCGCCTGCGGGATCGCCGGGGGCGCGCTCCTCGCGCTGCTGCTCGGCGTGCTGCACCTGTACCTCGGCGCGGACGCCATCATCGCGGGCATCGGTCTCAACCTGCTCGCGGCGGGCGCGACCGCGTACACCGTGTACGCGCTGCTCGGCGACAAGGGCGGGACCAGCAGGCTGCACAGCGGGGCGCTGCCCTCGGTCCGGCTGCCCCTGATCGAGGACGTTCCCGGTCTCGGCGCGGTGCTCAGCGGGCAGAACGTGCTGACCTGGGCCGCGCTCGCCGCCGCCCCCGCGGTGGCCTGGCTGCTGTACCGGGCCCGGTTCGGCTTCCATCTGCGTGCCGTCGGCGAGCATCCCGAGGCGGCCCGCTCGGTCGGCATCCACGTGCACCGGGTCCAGTTCCGCGCCCTCGCGCTCAGCGGCGCGCTGGCCGGAGCGGCCGGGGTGTTCCTGAGCATGGGCGCGGTGTCCTTCTTCGTCACCGGCATGACCGCGGGCCGCGGCTACATCGCGTTGGCCGCCGTGTTCCTCGGCGCCCTGCGCCCCTGGGGCGTCTTCCTCGCCGCCCTCGGCTTCGGCACCGCCGAGGCCCTCGCCGTCCAGCTCGGCAACCTGGACATCCCGTCGCAGCTGGTCTCCGCAATCCCGTACGCCTTCACCCTGGTCGCCCTCGCGTTCTTCGCCTGGCGGCGCCGTCGCGCGTCCCGCACCGCGCCCGCGTCGCCTCCCGGCCTGCCCTCCCCACACCTCACGGAGACCCCATGAGCATCCGCGCCGCCCGCGCCCGGATCATCGCCGGCGCCGTCGTCCTCGCCGCGCTTCCCGCCCTCATCGGCACCCCGGCCGCCGCCGCTCACGACAGCGGCATACGGCTGGATCTCCTCGGCGAGCGGGAGCTGCCGAACGCGATGCCCTTCCAGGGCACCACCGTCGGCGGACTGTCCGCCATCAGCTACGACGCGAAGTCCGGCACGTACTACGTGATCAGCGACGACCGGTCGCAGACCGGCCCCGCCCGCTTCTACACCGCCCGCGTCGACCTCACCGGCGGCACCCTCAAGGGCGTCGAGCTCACCGGCACCCACCCCTGGCTCCGCCCGGACGGCACCGCCTTCCCGCCCACCTCGACCGCCACATCCACCGTCGCACCCGACCCGGAGGGCATCGCCGTCGACCCGCGCGACGGCAGTCTGGCCTGGACGAGCGAGGGCGAGCGCATCGTCCCTTCGGACGGCCCGGCGCTGCTCGGCGACCCCTGGATCCGGCGCGCCACCACGACCGGCGCCTGGACCGGACAGCTCCCGCTGCCTCCTCAACTGCACATGAATGCGCAGGAGTTCGGCCCCCGCAAGAACCAGACCCTGGAAGGAGTCACCTTCACCCCGGACGGCCGGCGGATCGTCACCGCCATGGAGGACCCCCTCTACCAGGACGGCGACGACCCCACCCCCGAGCACGGCGCGCTGACCCGCCTCACCGTCCACGACAACCGCACCGGACAGCCGCTGGCCCAGTACGCCTACCCGCTGGAGCCGCTGTTCGCCACGACCCCGGCGGGCAGCACCGACACCAACGGGGTGAGCGACCTCGTGGCCCTCGGCCACGACCGCTTCCTGGTCCTGGAGCGCGCCTCGATCTACGCCGACAACAACTGGAAGGCCCGGATCTACCTGGTCGACCTGCGCGGCGCCACCGACGTCCTCGGCCGCGACTCCCTCACCGCCCCGTCCGCGCCGCCCGTGCGACCGGTCCGCAAGACGCTGGTGACCGACCTGTCCGACGTACTCGGGCTGTCCCGGGTCGACAACGTCGAGGGCATCACCCTCGGCCCCCGCCTCCCCGACGGCCGCCGTACCGTCGTCCTGGTCTCCGACGACAACTTCGCCGCACGCCAGGTGACCCAGTTCATCGCCTTCGCGATCCGCGGATGACCCTGTCGATGCCTTCCGGTCACGGCTGACCGCCGCAGCTGCCGATCAGGATCGGCCGTTGCACACGAGCGCCGCCGGCCTCGCCGTGGGGCGAGGCGCGGCGCCGACGGTTCGGGTCAGTGGTGCCGGGGCGTCAGCTCCTGGTCCACTGCTGGTTGCTGCCGCCGTTGCAGTACCAGACGTCGACCGCCGTGCCGTTGCCGGTGCCCGCGCCGGCCGCGTCCAGGCAGAGCGCCGGGTTGGCGACGCTGGTCACCGAGAGGTCCGCGTTCACGTTCCACTGCTGGGCCGCCGAGCCGGTGCAGTCGGAGATGACCACGGGGTCACCCGCCGAGGCTCCGCTGCCGCCCAGCGTCATGCACTTGTTGCCGTAGACGGTGAGCTGCTTGTTCGCGTCCCAGTTCCAGGTCTGGTTGCCGCCGCCGTTGCAGTCCCAGAGGTCGAGCTGGGTGTTGTTGGTGGTGCTGAAGCCGGGCACGTCGACGCAGCGGTTCGAGCCCACTCCGCGCAGGACCTCGCCGGGCGGGGCCGGCGGCAGGTCGTTGACCGGCGGGGTCGTGCCGAAGCCGTAGCCCCAGCGCAGCAGGGCGACGCCGGTGGCGCTGTTGTCCACGAGGTTGCCGTCGGCGTCCAGCGACTCGATCGAGTAGGCGTCGCCGAACCGCAGGCCGGGCCAGTAGACCAGGCCCATGCCCTTGCTGCGGGCGGTGTTGGCCACGGCCGCCAGGTACGAGGTGTAGACGTTGCCGTTCCAGGCGCCGTAGTTGAGGCCGATGGTCATCGGGGAGCCGGCCTCGTCGATGACGGTCCGTCCGGCGTACTTGCCGATGCGGGCCTCGAGGTCGGCGGTCCAGTCCGCCTGCGTGGTGTGGCTGGCCCAGTAGCCGTAGAAGTGCAGCGACAGCAGCGTGCCGCGCAGTGCGGGGGCCGCGCCGACACCGGTGACGTTGTCGTTGTAGCCGGTGCCGCTGATCACGACCCGGCCGCGCGGGACGTCCTTGTGCCGGCCCAGCCAGCCGCTGGTGACCGAGACCCACTGGTCCAGGGTGTAGCCGTGCGGCTCGTTCATGGGCTCGAAGTAGACCCGCGGGTTGTTCTTGTACTCCCGCACCACGGTGTTCCACATGGTGTTCCAGGCGGCCGGGTCGTCGACCAGGCCGTCCTTGCTGCTGTCGGCCTCCCAGTAGCTGACGATGACCTTGTCCCCGGAGGCGGTGGCCGCGTCGATCGTCGCCCGGTACGACTTCCACCAGGTGGTGCCCACGCTCGCCGGGTTGATCGGCAGTCGCAGCGTGTTGGCGCCCAGGTTCTTCTTGAAGCCGCGCACCATCTTCTGCGTGGTGCGGTACACGGTGCCGTAGCTGTCGGTCACCTTCAGTCCGCTGGGCACCACGGCGTCACTGGCGTAGTTGTCGCGCGGGTCGGCCCAGTTCACGCCGCGGAAGTCACTGGTGGCGCCCTTCGGCGCGGGCTTGGCCGGAGCGTACGAGGCGGCTGACGTCGTCCCGGCCGGCTCGGCGAGGGCGGGGTGGGGGGCGGTCAGCAACATGAGTGTCGCGCCGAAACCGGCCATGAGCACACTGGCCAGTCTTCTCGACCTCGTCGGGGTCTTGGTCATGTCGTCTCCAGTGACGAAAAACGCGGAGGGGCGGGTGCGGGTTCGCCACCTGAGCCGAGCCATGGATGAGCCCGGGGCCCTTGTACGGACGCCCCAAACCCATGCAAACCGGCCATGGTTACGTAACCATCGCCCGGACACTCGCACGACGCGCCCACTGGTGACAAGACCTTTGACGGTTCCGAAACCCCGGGCGGCCGAGTGGTCTGCACGATGGTCGCGGGCTGACGCCGTCGTGGCTCGTCGGCGACCACGCTTGGCGTGCGCTTGTGTGACCGGTCACTTGCGTGACAGGATTGTGAGCGGTCACATTGCAGGAGACCGTCCTGTGAGCGTGAACGCCCAGCTCAGCCCAGCGCCGGAACCCTAGCGGAACCGAACCGTCCCGGAAGGGGAATCACGTTGACCGCTGCCGTAGCCGAGCGATCCCGTATCTGGGCGTGCCCGGAACTGGGGCTGCATGCCGTCGTGGACAGCACCGGATCGGTGAGACTGGGCAGACCCGGCCAGGACATGGCCTGTCTCGTTCCGCTGGTGGAGGTCACGGCGACCGGGCATGGGCGCCTGTGGTCGGGCGAGCGGTTCATCGAGACGGCCATCGGCGAGCGTCTGGCGTACCGCGACCACGAGACGGTCGAGGTGGGGGGCGGGCGCGAGCGTACGACGATCAGGCTGACGGATGCGGTGACCGGCCTGACCGCGGAGGTTGTGCTGGAGACGGGGGTTGGGGGGGCTGGCGGGGCGGTCTCGGCCGGGGCGGGGTCGGGGTCGGGGTCGGCAGCAGCAGCGGCGGGATCGGCAGCGGCGGGGTCGGGTTCTGTCGCTGAGAGCTGGGCCGGCGTGGATACGGCCGCGGCGGGTTCTGTGGGTTCGGGTTCCGCCCCGGATAGCTGGTCCGGCGTGGACCCGGCCGGAGCGGGATCGGCGGGATCGGGTTCCACCCCCGCGGGCCCGGCCGGTACGACCAGGCGGCCCGCCCGCGGCGGGTTCCTGCGGGCCCGGGTGCGGCTGGTCAACGAGGGCCGTGTGCCGGTCCGGCTGGAGAGCGTGAGCACCCTGACCCTCGGTGGCATTGCCGAAGGCGCCCTCGACGGCCTCACCCTGCACTGGGCGGACAACGACTGGCTCGCCGAATGCCGTTGGCGGCAGGCCCCCTACCGCGACCAGGTCGTCCCGTTGAACAGGTCCGCCCACGGGCACGAGGGCCGCGGCTGCTTCGAGCGGTACTCGCAGGGAAGCTGGTCCACCGGCCGCCACCTCCCCGTCGCCGGCCTCACCGACCGGGACGGCCGCGCCTGGCTGTGGCAGATCGAGTCCAGCGCAGGCTGGCGGTTCGAGACCGGTGAACGCGAAGGCGCCGCCTACGTAGCCCTGTTCGGCCCCGACGACGCCCACCACCAGTGGCAGCACACCCTCGCCCCCGGCCAGGAGTTCACCACCGTGCCCGCCGTCCTGGTGCGGACGGAGACCGGTGGCCTGGACGCCGCGTTCGGGGTCCTGACGGACTACCGCAGGGGCATCCGCCGCGACCACCCCGACCACCGCGCGCTGCCGGTGATCTACAACGACTACATGAACACCCTCATGGGTGACCCCACCACCGAACGGCTGCTGCCCCTGATCGAGTCCGCGGCCGCCGCCGGAGCGGAGGTGTTCGTCATCGACGCGGGCTGGTACGACGACGACGCCCAGGGCTGGTGGGACGCCGTCGGAGCATGGGAAGCCGCTCCGAACCGGTTCCCGGGCGGTCTGCCGGAGGTCCTGGACACGATCAGGCGCCACGGCATGACCCCGGGGCTCTGGCTCGAACCCGAGGTCGTCGGCGTCCGCAGCCCCCTGGCCCGCGCCCTGCCCGACGAGGCGTTCTTCCGGCGCGGCGGGCTCCGCGTCACCGAACACGGGCGGCACCACCTCGACCTGCGCCACCCCGCCGCCCGTGCCCACCTCGACGAGGTCGTGGACCGGCTGGTCGGCGAGTGGGGGGTCGGCTACCTCAAACTCGACTACAACATCAACATCGGCCCCGGCACGGAGCACGGCCCCGAGAGCCCGGGGGCGGGCCTGCTCGGACACCACCGCGCCCATCTCGACTGGCTGGCCTCGGTCCTCGACCGGCATCCCGGCCTGGTCCTGGAGAACTGCGGTTCGGGCGGTCTGCGCATGGACTACGCGCAGTTGGCCCTGGCCCAGCTCCAGTCCACCAGCGACCAGCAGGACTTCCTGCGCTACCCCCCGATCGCCGCGGCGGCGCCGACCGCGGTGACCCCGGAGCAGGCGGCGGTGTGGGCCTACCCGCAGCCGCACTTCACCCCGGACGAGATCGCCTTCACCCTCACCGGCGCGCTCCTGGGCCGTATCCACCTCTCCGGCTTCCTCAACCTCATGAGCGCCGAACAGTTCGCGCTCGTCCGCTCGGCCATCTCCGTCTACCGGGACATCCGAGGGGAGATCCACGACGCCCACCCCTTCTGGCCCCTCGGTCTGCCGGGCTGGGAGGACACGTGGATCACGCATGGCCTGCACACCGCCGACGGCGCGCTGCTCACCGTGTGGCGCCGGGAGTCACCCGCCGGCGCGCCCGGCCCCGACGTCGTCTCCATCCCCCTCCCCCACCTGCGGGGCAGCCACCCCGAACCGGTAGTCCTCTACCCGACCGTCTTCGACTGCACCGCGCGATGGGATCCGGACCGCGGACTGCTCACCGTCCACCTGCCCCGCCCCGGCACCGCCGCTCTCCTCCGCCTGCACACCGTGAGCTGAGCGACCTCGGGCGCCCCGGAGAACGGGCTCGACATCCCGCGCCCGCATGGCGATGCGCCGAGGGGGAGGCGAAAATGGGAGCGGAACAGAACCAGGACTCCGGCCGCGACTGCGGACAGGAACACAGGTGATCGTTCATGTGCCGATGGCTCGCTTACTCGGGAACCCCCCTGCTCCTCGACACCATCCTCTACAAACCGGCCCACTCGCTGATCGACCAGAGCCTCCACTCACGCATGGGTGTCGAGACGACCAACGGCGACGGTTTCGGCGTCGGGTGGTACTCGGAGGAGAGCATCGACACCCCGGCCCTGTTCACAGACGTGGGCCCCGCGTGGAACAACCGGAACCTGAGGGAGCTCGCGGACCATGTCCGCTCCCCGTTGTTCTTCGCCCACATCAGGGCGACCACCGGCACGGCGGTGCAGCAGACGAACTGCCACCCGTTCCGGCACGGCCGCTGGATGTGGATGCACAACGGCGCCATCGCGGACTTCCACCTGGTGCGCCGCGACCTGTCCCTGCTCGTCGAGCCCGGCCTGTACGCCGACATCGAGGGCACCACGGACTCGGAGGTGATGTTCTACCTGGCGCTCACCTTCGGCCTGGACGAGGATCCGCCGGGCGCGGTGTCCCGGATGGTGGGCGCGGTGGAGCGCGTCGGCCACGCCCACGGTGTCGAGTTCCCGCTGCAGATGACGATCGGCGTGACCGACGGCGTGCGCATATGGTCGTTCCGCTACTCGAGCCAGGGCGCTTCCCGGTCGCTGTTCTACAGCACCCGCGTGGACACCCTGCGCACCCTGCACCCCGACGCGGCGTTCCTGCGGGAGGTGTCCGACGACACCCGCCTCGTCGTCTCCGAACCCCTCGGCAACCTGCCCGGCGCCTGGAACGAGGTGCCGGAGAGCAGTTACGGCGTCATCCAGGACGGGGCCGACGAGCTGTACCGCTTCGTCCCGGAACCCGTGTGACGCGCCGGCCGCTTCCCGTCAGCCGCTCTTGCCCCTCCTGGCGTCGGTGCCGGTGCGACCGGACCGGGCGGGCACGGTCTTCTTCCCCGCGGCCTTCTCCGTACGGGCGGCCGGCTGCGGCGGCGCCGTCCGGGGCCGTCGCGTCGACCACTTGAACTCGATCTCCAGCTCGATCTCCCCGTCTCCGACCTCGACCTCCACCTCGGTGCGCAGGTCGTCGGGGATCCGCAGGCTCACCGTCGTTCCGGAGCCGAGTTCCAGTTCGGCCTCCCCGCCCTCTCTCAGCGCGGCCGCGAGCGCGTCGAGCCGGTCAGCCGCCTCGGCGCGCGACAGCGAGCTCTTCTGCTCGAACTTGAGATCCTTCATGAGGTGGCTCCCATCCGCAGAAACAGGACATAACGCCAATTCTGCGGCCGCGAGCGTGATCGGACATCCCCGAGGGCGTCCGGGTGAAGCACTCCCCGCTCAGTCGACCCCGGGGAGGCCCGGCGCGGCCGCGGAAGACCGCCGCACCCGCAGGGCGAAGCCGGCGCTCTCGCAGCGGCCGGGGAGGTCCCGGAAGTCCTCCAGGTCCATGCGGGAACGCAGGAGCGACACCGCTGTGCGGGCGATCACCGCGCGCTGCGGGTCGACGGTGGTCAGCGGGGTCGAGGCGAAGCGGGCCGCCTCGATGTCGTCGAAGCCCGCCAGGGCCACGTCGTCCGGGACGGAGACGCCGCTGCGGGCGAGGACCGACAGCGCACCGATGGCGACCACGTCGTTGTAGCAGAACAGGGCGTCGAAGCGGACGCGGGTGCGCAGCAGACGGGCCACCGCGCCGGCGCCGGCGGACCACAGGTCGGCGTCGTCCACACCGATCACCAGCGAGTCGTCGTAGGCGACCCCGGCGTCCTCGAGAGCTCTGCGGTAACCGCGCAGACGCCGGCCGCCGGCCCGGGGTTCCGCCTGTTCGCACAGGGCGGCGATACGGCGCCTGCCCTGGGCGAGGAGATGGCTGACGGCCGCGTGGGTTCCCTGCTCGTCGGCGATCTCGACGTAGTCCAGGTGCGTCCCGGCCGCCTGGGCGGGGCGCTCGCCGAGGACGACGGTGGGCTGGGTGAGCGGCAGCGGCAGGTACTCCTCGGCGGTGAGAGCCTGCGGCACGTAGATGACCCCGTCCACGAGTTCCTTGTGCGAGGTGGACAGGACGGCGCGTTCCCGCTCGGCGTCTCCCCGGGTGGTCTCGACGACCACCTTCAGGCCCTGGGTCTCCGGAGCCCGGATGACCTGTTCGGCCAGCTCCGCGTTGAACGGCTGGTGGACGTTCGGGAGGACCAGCGCGATGGTGCCGGTGCGCTGCGAGCGCAGCCCGCGGGCGAAGGGGTTGAGCCGGTAGCCGAGTTCCTCGACGGCCGCACGGACGCGGTGTTCCGTCTCGGGGCTGAAGGAGCCGGTGCCGTTGATGACGTTGGAGACCGTCTTCGTCGACACGCCCGCCTTCTCGGCCACGGTACGCATGGTCACGCTCCGCCCCATGCGGGCATCCCTCCCAAAGTCGATTCACGGACGGTCAGTTGGTGGTCGGCGACGACCAGCCGGCCGGAATCCCGCTCGACCGTACCGTTCATGCGGTCGTTCAGCAGGACCAGGGCCTCGCGTGCGATCTGGCTCCTGCCGGGGGCGAGCGAGGTGAGCGCCGGGTGCGCGTACCGGGCGTCGTCGGTGTCGTCGAACCCGGCGACGGCCACCTCGGCCGGGACCCGCACCCCCGCCTCCTGCAGGGTGTGCAGGGCGCCGAGCGCCAGGACGTCCGCGAAGGCGACCACGGCGTCGAAGGGGACACCCTGGTCGATCAGCCGGCGCATGGCGGTGGCTCCCTCCTGGCGGTTCCAGTGCGGGGTGCCCACTTCGAGGACCAGGTCGGGGACGTAGGGCAGACCGGCGTCCCGCAGTCCCTCGCGGTAGCCCTCCAGGCGCAGGTGGGCGGCGGCCCGCTCGGGCCGGTCGGTGTGGTCGGCGCCGAGGGCCGCGATCCGGGTGTATCCCAGCGACACCATGTGTCCGACGAGGGCCCGGACGCCTTCCTGGTTGGCCATGGCGACCCGGTCGACGGGTGCGTCGTAGGCCCGTTCGGAGATGAACACGGTCGGCACGGTCCGTGCCACGGTGAGGGCCTGGGCGTCGGACAGCCCCACCGGGTACATCAACAGCCCGCCCAGGTGCGGACCGTGCTCCCGGACCAGGGCGAGTTCGGCCTCGGCGGCTCCTTCGGTGAGCTCGATCAGCACCGTGAGTCCGTGGCGTTCCGCCTCTCGCATGATCTCCTCGGCGAGCGAGGAGAAGTAGGGCTGGGACAGGTGGGGCAGGGCGAGTCCGACGAGGTCGATCCGGCCGGTGCGCAGATTGCGGGCGACCGAGTTGGGCCGGAAGTCCAGCTCGGCTATGGCCGCGTCGACCTTGCGCCGGGTCTGTTCGCTGACGTTGGGCTCGCCGTTGACCACACGGGAGACCGTCTTCAGTGACACCCCGGCCCGCTGGGCCACGTCATGCATCGTGGACATGACCGAACCTTAGGCTCCGGCGGGGGCGGGGCTGCGCAGCCCCGCGCACTCGGCCGCGGTGAGCGGCAGCACCGAGCCGTGCCGGAGTCCCGGTGGCAGGACGCAGAACTCCGGGTCGGCCACGGGGAGCCACACGGGACTGTCCAGGCGGTCGGCCCGGAACGGCACGTAGCCGCGGCCGAGGAACTCGTCCAGCAGGAGCAGCCAGCCCCGCCCGTCGGGTGCCGGGAGCACGATCGGCCCCTCCGCGTGCGCCAGCCCGGGCAGTCCTCCGGCGCCGCGGCCCACGCCCTGTGCGACGGGCTCGTAGGCCGGGGCGGTCAGGTCCCGGGAGCGCTCCACGAAGACGAACTTGGCGTCCGGGGCGTCCGCGGTGCCGGGCAGCCGCTCGTCCTTCGTGAACCGGTAGAACCAGCCCTCGTGCTCCACGACCGTGGAGTCGATGACGGGATAGCCCTTGTCGACCCACACCCGTGCCTCGCCGAACGTGCGGAAGTCCTTGGTGGCCGCGCGGTACATGCGCTGGTACGACGGGCTCTCGTGCCCGGGGTCGTCGTCCGGGTAGACGGTGGACGCCCAGAACACCAGGTACTCCTCGCGGTCCGGGTCGTAGACGGCCTCGGGTGCCCAGACGCACCCGGCCTGCTCCGGCATGACCTCGACCCGGTGCGGCCCGTCCCACTCGCGCAGGTCGGCCGAGTGCCACACCAGCAGGTCGCGGCTGCCGTGCGCGATCGCCTGTTCCCAGCCCGCGCCGCCGTGGATGCGCAGGTCGGTGGCGAGCAGATGGAACCCGCTGCCGTCCGCGGCCCGCACCAGGTACGGGTCCCGGGCCCCTCCGCCCACGGGGGCGAGCGGGGGGACATCTTCGAGTTCGGTCCATCGGTCCATGCGGGGGGTGTCGCTGAGCGCGAAGCGGATCCGCTCGCCGTCGGGGCGGTGCTCGCCGGCGAAGTGGGCGAAGAGGTAGCCGGCGGGCCGTTCGGCCTGGTGGTCGCGGGGGGCGCTCTGGGGCACGGGGCCGGTCTCCTCGTCTGCGGGGGTGGGTTGAGGTGAGGTGAGCTTCGCACCGGAGATTCATCGTTGTCAAAGGAAGAGAAGTCCGATGGCACCCAGCGGTCTCCTTGCGGGGGTGCGTGGGAGCTGGAGGAAGCGACGAAGCGAACAGCCATGACCTGCAAAGATCACGAGCATGGCGTGGATACTCAGGGACGCCCTTTGATGTCGGTCTGGAAAAAGACCGACCAAAGAGGCTTGACGACGATGTACCCGACGGACATCCTGATCCCGCTTCACTCAGCTGTAACACCGGGTTCATCCGGTTACTTCGGCATTCTCCCGACAAAGCCGGCTCCCGCCGGCAGAAGAAGGTCGTCATGGCCTCCCTTGCCCCCGCCCCGGCGCCCCTGTACGAGGACCCCGTCCACGCGGGCCCGACCGATCCCGTCGTGCAGTACGACGGCCGGCAGTGGTGGATGTTCTACACACAGCGTCGCTCCGACGTGTCGGCGCCCGGCGTCGCCTGGGTGCACGGCACCGCGATCGGCGTCGCGACCAGCACGGACGGCCGCGAGTGGCTCTACCGCGGAGTGCTGGACAGCCTCCCGTTCGAACCGGGCACCAACACGTTCTGGGCCCCGGAGATCGTGCGGGCGCCCGACGGGGTGTTCCACATGTACGTCAGCTACATCCGCGGGGTGCCGGACCGCTGGGAGGGCCACGACCGGCGGATCCTGCACTACACCAGCGGGGACCTGTGGCACTGGGTGCTGGCCGGGCCGGTGCCGCTCAGCTCACGCCGGGTCATCGACGCCTGCGTCCATCCGCTGCCGGACGGCTCGGGCTGGCGCATGTGGTACAAGGACGAGGCCCACGGCTCGCACACCTGGGCGGCGGACTCGGCGGACCTGTACGACTGGCGGGTGCGGGGTCCCGTGCTGGAGCACCGGCCGCACGAGGGACCGAACGTCTTCGCGCTGGACGGCCGGTACTGGATGGTCGTCGACTGCTGGGACGGCCAGGACGTGTTCCGCTCCGCCGACCTCGACGACTGGACCCCGGCGGGCCGCATCCTCGACGGCTCCGGCATCCGCGAGGACGACCGGGGTGTGGGACACCACGCCGACGTCGTCGCGGGCTCCGACGCGGCCTGGATCTTCTACTTCACCCACCCCGACCGGGAGACGGAGCCCCCGTCCGCCGACGGCCCGGCGCAGCGCCGCTCGGTGATTCAACTGGCCCGCCTCACGACGGACGGCGACCACCTCCGCCTGGACCGCGACACGGTCCCGTTCCACACCTTGCCACTCCCCTGACACGCCCTTTCCTGCCCTGACACCTACGTCCCGGCCGAGGCGACCCGCCCGTCGGCCCCGGTACCCCCGCCCCGGCCAAGGCGCCCACTCCGCTCAGTGCACCGGCCTCGCACCCCGCTCCCGCCCAGGACGGCGTTCCTGGCCCCGCTCCCTCCGCCCCCGTACACACCACACCCGCCCCCGCCTCACGCGCTCCCCGAAAGGACCCACCATGTCCACCAACCCCACCGCAGACAGCACCCCCCAGCTCACCAGACGGCGCTTCGTGCAGGGCGGTCTCATGGCCGCCGTTCTCGGGGGGACCGCGCTGGGTGCCGCCGCCTGTTCCACCAGCACCGCGGTCGGCGGGGGCGGCGGGAAGGGGTCCGTCTCCTTCTTCTCCTGGGACACCCAGACCGTCATGAAGCCGGTGCTGGACCTGTTCACCAAGCAGACCGGCGCCTCCGTCTCCTTCTCCTACGCACCGCCGGTGCCGCAGTACGTCTCCACCCTGCAGACCCGCCTCCAGGCGCACACAGGCGCGGATGTCTTCATCCTCACCGCCGAGGACAAGCAGCTGGTCGGCGGCGGCTTCGTGAAGAACCTGACCGGCCAGAAGTTCCTGGAGCCCATGAACTCCGCCAACAAGGAGTTCATGACGGTCGACGGGAAGGTCTACGGACTGTCCATCTCCTCCTGGGCCGGCGGGATCATGTACAACAAGGAGCTGCTCGCCAAGGTCGGCGCGGACAAGCTGCCGGACAGCTGGGACGGGTTCCTGGACCTGTGCCGCAAGCTCAAGGACAAGGGCATCACCCCGTACTACGACGCCGCCCACGACGGCAACTTCATGGCGCTGTGGGGCCTGCTCGGCGGGTACTTCGACAGCCGGACCGCCTTCCCCGACGCCGACATCTTCGCGGGCAGAACCACCTTCGCCGACACCTGGACCGACCCGCTGGTCGCCTACTGCAAGCTGTACACCGAGAAGCTGACGCCCAAGGCCGTGCTGGGCCTGACCGGCGACCAGGTGGTCAGCGAGTTCGCCAACGGACGCGTGGCCATGTTCGGCGCCGGCACCTGGAACGTGCCCGCGGTCCAGAAGAGCGCCCCGAAGCTTTCCTTCCAGACCGAGGCCATCCCCGGCATCACCCCGGGCACCAGCTACTGGACCGGTGCCGCCAGCCCGGGCTACGCGATCAACCCCAAGGCCAAGAACCCCGAAGCCGCCCTGAAGTTCCTGGAGTTCCTGGCGAGCCCCGACGCCGTGAAGGCGTACGGCAAGTCCAGCGGCGCCATCACCACGACCAGCAACTACACGCCGAGCTTCGCCGACAGCATCACCAACCAGGCCCTCGGCGCCCGCTCCGGCAAGATCTACCTCCCCGTCGTCGCCTGGCCGCGCCACTCCAACGAGCTCAGCCAGGAGCTCAACACCCAGATGCAGCAGATGATCCAGGGCTCGGTCAAGCCCAAGGACATCCCCGCCGCGCTGGACAAGAAGCTCAAGCAGCTCGACGCGAAGTAGGCGGGAAGCGACAGCCCTCATGGCCATACAGACCCCCGACCTCCCCACCCGGGCCCGCGCCGGCACCGCGCCGGACGGCGCGTCCGGCGGGACCCGCCCCGGCCGCCGCCGGCTGCGCGAGCAGCTGACCACGCAGGCGTTCCTGGTGCCGATCGCCCTCGTCCTGGTGGTGCTGTTCGTGGTGCCGCTCGCCGAGTCGGTGTACTACAGCTTCACCGACTACAGCGGCTCCTCACCGACCCGGCACCTGGTCGGGCTGCGGAACTACCGGCAGATCTTCACCGACCCCTCGGTGCTGACGGGCCTCGGATTCACCCTGCTGTACGCGGTGGCGACCACCCTGATCGTGACCGTCCTGGCCATCCCGCTCGCGGTGATCCTCAACCGCCGCTTCCCCGGCCGGAGTCTGGTCCGCGCGGCGTTCTTCTTCCCCGCCGTACCCAGCATGGCGATCCTCGGCCTGGTGTGGACGTTCGTCCTGTCGCCGCTGTCCTCCGGGGTGATCAACTCCGTGCTGGGCGGCCTCTTCGGAGTCGGCCCGGTGCCGTGGCTGTCGGACAACACCCTGGCCAAGGTCTCGGTGATCGTGGTCGGGGTCTGGGCCCAGACCGGCTGGCACGCCGTCCTCTACCTCGCCTACCTCCAGTCCGTCCCCCGGGACTACTACGAGGCCGCCACCATCGACGGGGCCACCCCGCGCCAGCAGTTCTTCCGCATCACGCTGCCGCTGCTCGCCCCGGCCATGACGGTCAGCCAGTTCCTGCTGCTCATCAACGGCCTGAGGGTGTACGACCTGCCGTTCACCCTCACCAACGGCGGGCCCGGCTACGCCACCTTCACCATGACCCAGGTACTCGTGCAACGCGGCATCGTCGAGGCCGACTACGGGCTCGGCGCCGCACTGAGCGTGATCTTCCTGATCGCGGTCGCCGCCGTGCTGTCCCTCCAGCTCTCGGTGACCCGCAGGCTGGAAAGGAGGTTCCGGTGACGGCGATCCTCTCCCGGCTGCGCACCCGGGGCTGGCTGACCAGCGTCTACATGCTGCCCCTCTCGGCGGTGATGGCGCTGCCCTTCTACTACGTCCTCGTCAACACCCTCAAGTCGCAGGCGCAGACCACCGGTTCACCCCTCGCGCTGCCGACCTCACCGGACTTCTCCACCTACCGCCGAGTCCTCGACCAGGTCCCCGTCGCGGCGGCGTTCGCGAACACCCTCTACGTCACGGTGGTCTCGGTGGCCCTCATGGTGCTGATCGGCGCCATGGCCGCGTACGCCCTGACGATCCGCCCCACCAGGTTCAACCGGCGTTTCGGCAAGCTCCTGCTGCTCGCGTTCGTCGTGCCCACCCAGTCCACGCTGATCCCCGTCTACCAGATCTTCGTCAAACTGAACCTGGTCAACAGCCTGAACGGCCTGGTCCTGGTCTACAGCGCGGGCTCGATCTTCTGCTGGTTCGTCATCCAGGGCTACATGGCCACCCTGCCGTTCGAGGTCATCGAGGCGGCCCGGCTGGACGGCTGCGGTCCCTGGCAGGTCTTCTGGCGGATCGTGCTGCCGCTGATCCGGCCCATCCTGGCCACGGTCGCGGTGTTCCAGACCATGTGGATCTGGAACGACTTCTTCACCCCCAACGTGTACCTGAGCGACCCGGGCAAGAGCACGATCGTGCTGGAGGTCTACACCTCGGTCGGGCAGTTCCAGGTCGACTGGCCGGCCTTCCTGACCCTGAGTGTCATGGCCCTGGTCCCCATGGTGGTCTTCTTCGTCGCGGTCCAGCGGCACATCGTGTCCGGCCTGCTCAGCGGCGCCGTCAAGGGCTGAACCCCACCCCTGACGAGCTGACCGCCGCCCTTTCCCCAGATCGACCGGTGCGTTCGGCGCGCCCTCTCCCCGCACCGCCCGGCACGGCGTGCGCACCGGTCCGCTCCACCTCTCCCTCATCCGCTCCGTTCGAAGAGGAACGCAATGCGAAGATGGCCACGCCGCCTCATGGCGGCCCTGGGCAGCGCGGCAGCCACGCTGGGACTCGTGCTCGTCCCCAGCACGGTTGCGCACGCTGCGACCTGCACCACGTACTACGTCTCGTCGTCGTCCGGCAGCGACAGCAACGACGGATGCAGTACCGCCACCCCGTGGAAGACGCTCACGAACGTCAACGCGACGACGTTCACGGCCGGCAACCAGATCCTGTTCCAGGCCGGCGGTTCCTGGACCGGCGAACTCCAGCCCCAGGGATCCGGCGCCGCCGGCAACCCGATCGTGATCGGCAGTTACGGGTCCGGTGCCGCGCCCATCCTCAACGGCGGGGGCGCCGCGGCCACCGTCTACCTCCACAACCAGCAGTACTGGACCGTCCAGAACCTGGAGATCACCAACCCGGCGTCCAGTGCGGCGGTCCGCAGCGGCATCCAGCTGGAGAACGACACCACCGGCATCCTCGCCGGGATCCACATCCTGAACAACAACATCCATGACGTGAAGGGGTACTGGGCGAACGTCCAGAACCCCGTGCAGCCGAGCCAGTCCTCCGGCATCGCCTTCGACGTCACCGACAACAACACCACCAGCGGCTGGGACGACGTCCGGATCAGCAACAACACGCTGACCCGCGACGACGCCGGCGGCATCTACATCGGCTCGCTCGTGGGCCTGAACCACAACATCAACACCACCAACGTCGTCATCGACGGCAACACCCTCACCGACATGGGCGGCAACGACATCGTCTGCGTGTTCTGCGCCTCACCGCTCATCCAGAACAACGTGGCCACGGACAACGGCTACCGCTACTCCGGCGCCGGTCTGTGGAACGGGTGGACCACGAACGCGGTGTTCCAGAACAACGAGGTCTCCCGGCAGTACCGCAACTTCGTCGACGGCCAGGCCTTCGACATCGACAACAACAACTCCGGCACCGTCATCCAGTACAACTGGAGCCACGACAACCCGTTCGGCTTCACGGAGTGGTGCTGCCGCAGCGGCTTCGGCGCCAAGTCCTCGGTGATCCGCTACAACATCAGCCAGAACGACGGCGCGTCCAACGCGGTCTTCCCCGGCATGGGCGGCGTCGACAGCAACACCACCGCCCAGGTGTACAACAACACGATCTACATGGGTGAGGGCGACAACGGCAATGTGACCGGCGGGACTCCGAACAGCACGGTCGCCTTCTCGAACAACATCGTCTACAAGCTGGGCACCGGCGGCTACGCCACCAACAAGACGACGTGGACCCACAACCTGTTCTACGGCAACCATCCCGCGAGCGAACCGGCCGACTCGGCGAAGATCACCGCCGACCCGCTGTTCGTGAACCCGGGCGCCGGTGGAACGGGCCGGGCCTCCGCGGCGGTCTACAAGCTGCGCAGCGGCTCCCCCGCCCTCGGCGCGGGCGCGGTCGTCTCGTCCAACGGCGGCCAGGACTACTTCGGCAACACCGTCTCCGCCACCGCCGCGCCCAACATCGGCGCCTACAACGGCCCGGCCGTCTCCGGACCCACCGCCCACGCGGGCGCGTACTGGCCGCTGGAGGAGGGTTCCGGCACCGCCACCGCCGACCTGACCGGCGGCGCCAACAACGGCACCCTCCAGGCCGGGGCTTCCTGGACGACCGGCACGGTCGGCACGGGCGCCGTCAGTCTGACCGGCGCGAGCAACTCCTGGGTGGACATACCCACCACGGCCCTCGACACCAGCGGCAGCTACACGGTCTCCGCGTGGGTCAAGCCCAACAGCCTCACCGGCAACCAGACCTACGCGAGCATCGACGGCGCGAACATCAGCCCCTTCTACCTCCAGCTGTCGGGCGGCACCTTCGCCTTCACCGTCCGCAGCGCCGACTCGACCGGCGCCACGTACAAGCAGGTCACCGGCGGCAGCCCCGCCACCGGCACCTGGTACCACCTGACCGGCGTGTACGACAACAGCGCCCACACCATCGCGCTGTACGTCAACGGCCAGCTCCAGGGCACCACGGCGTTCTCCTCGCCGTGGAAGGCCACCGGCCACACCACGATCGGCCGGGCCAAGTGGAACGGCGGGAACGTGGACTTCGCCAACGGCGCCGTCGACGACGTACGGATGATCCCCCGGGCGATCACCGCCCGCGAGGCGTACGCCCTCGGCACCGGCGCCGCCGGCTACTACCAGCTCGACGAGGGCAGCGGCCACACCGTCACCAACCTGCTCGGCAACACCGACGACGGCTACACCGAGGGCAACGGCGGCTGGGCGGGCAGCGGCAAGGTCGGCGGCGACTCGCTGAGCCTCGACGGCACCGCCGTCACCATGGCGGTCGTCCCCTCCTCGGTGATCGACACCAGCCAGAGCTACACGGTCGGCGCCTGGGTGAAGCTGAACTCCGTCAGCGGCAACAACCAGACCTTCGCCAGCCTGGTCGGCGGCAAGGTCAGCCCCTTCTACCTGCAACTGTCAGGAGGCAAGTTCACCTTCGTCACCCGGGCCTCCGACGCGAACGCGTCCGCGGCCACGACGGTGACGGCCGGCTCGGCGGCCACGACGGGCACCTGGTACCACGTCCTCGGCGTGTACGACAGCGGCGCCCAGACGATCTCGCTGTACGTCAACGGCACCCTCCAGGGCAGCACGTCCTTCACCTCCCCCTGGAAGGCGATCGGCGCCACGCTCATCGGCGCCGGCACCTACAACCAGGGACCGGTGGACTTCACCAACGGCCAGATCGACGACGTCCACTTCTACAACCGGGTCCTCAGCACCGCTGAGATCCAGACGCTCGCCGCCGACTGAACCGACGGCGGGACGGGACGGGTGCCCGCCCGGAGCATGAGGGTGCTCCGGGCCGGGCGCCCGCCCCCTTCAGGACGACCCCAGAGGAAAGGAGGAGTCGGCGATGAGCACGTCGACGAGGCACCGGCCCAGGACGCCGGCGACGAACCGTCCGCGCGTTGTCGTACCGCTCTGGACGACAGCCGTCACCGCGGTGGTGGCCGCGGTCGCCATCGCCATGGTGGCGCTGCTGTCCGGCCCGCGGCACAGCAGACCACCGGCCGCCGCACCGGCCCCACCGGTCACGGCCGTGGCGGCGACGATCGACGGCCAGGAGATCCCCGTACGGGAACTCGCCCTCTACCTCGCCCAGGAGCGGTCGGCGACCTTCACCCACTTCCGGCAGGAGTTCGGCGCCGAGGACGGCCCCGGCTTCTGGACCACGGAACACGACGGCCGGACGCCCGCCGCCTACCTCCGCGAGCGCGCCCTGGCCGACGTCACCAGGGTCACCGTCGAACTGCACCTGGCCCACCGCGAGGGCCTCCTGGCGGATTCCGGTTACGACGCCTTCCTGGCCAACTGGCAGGCGGAGAACGCCCGTCGCCGTACGGCCGTCGCCGCCCACCAGGTCATCTACGGCCCGGTGCAGTACACCGAGTCGAACTACTTCACCTACGTCCTGAACAACCTGGCCGCCGCCCTCCGCGACAGGCTCACCGCCACGCGGGCCATCACCACACCGGACAGCGCCCTCAGGTCCTGGTTCACCACCCACCGCGCCGACTTCCCGCACCAGTCGTTCACCACGGCACACGAACAGGTCCGCCAGGCGTACGTCCTGGCCCGCTACCAGGCCCTGATCGACCACCTCGCGGAATCGGCCCACGTCCGCGTGCACGACCGCGTGTTCGACGCTGTCCCGGTCGTCTGACGTCCGATCCCGTACGGCCATTTCCGGGGGCGGGTCACCCCTTGGCGGGAAGTCACGGACCGTACGGATGCGCGGCAGGCACCCGGTCCGTAGCGTCGAAGCCGTCGGGCTGTGGGCGGCCCAGCGGGAAAGGAAGCGTGAGGCCATGGGTTCCCGACGTACGACGGTGGGTGCCGCACTGAGCGCGGCCGTCGGCCTGGTCCTGCTCGCCGTCGGCTGCTCCAGCACAGCGAGCGGGAAATTCGCCGAGAACACGCGGGGCAGCGGCACTGATGAGCCGGTCGTCCTGACGCTGGCCACACCGATGGGCGGGAGTGAGGAGTTCGACGCCTTCCTGCGGAACGTGCGGACGCTGTCCCACGGCTCGATCCAGATCTCGGCCGAGTTCGACGCCCACCATGAGGAGGGACCGGACTTCGAGGAGCGACTGCTCGATGACGTGCGGTCCGGACGGGTCGATCTGGCCGCCCTCGGCAGTCGGGTCTTCGACATCCGTAGGGCCCCTGCCCTGGGCGCCCTGACCGCACCACTGCTGATCAACAGCTTCGACGCCGAGGAGAAGGTCCTCGGCGCACCGGTCGCCCAGCGCATGATCCGCGAGGTCGACGGCGACGGTCTCACCGGCGTGGGCCTGCTCCCGGGCAGCCTGCGCCGCCCCTTCGGCGCCGGGACACCCCTGCTCGGTCCGCAGGACTACAAGGGACGCACCATCGGCATCCAGGAGTCCAAGGTCGCCGACTCCACCATGCGCGCCCTCGGCGCGAAGCCGGAATGGTTCGGCGCGGGCAGCTCGGTGGCGGGTCTCGACGGGTTCGAGCAGCAGATCGGATCCGTCAACGGGAACCGCTACGACAAAGCGGGGATGATCGGCACTTCCAACGTCGTTCTGTGGCCCCGCCCGATCGTCCTGGTCGCCAACACCAAGGTCGTCGAGCGGCTCGGTGAGGACCGGCACAGGCTCCTGCGGGAGGCGGCGCGGCAGGCGGTGCACGGCGCCGCCGCGGACCTGCGCGCAGAGGAGAACAGGGACCTGGAGAGCCTCTGCGCCCGGGGCCAGAAGTTCGCCGCCGTGAGCCCGGCCCGGTCGGCCGCACTGCGCGAGGCGGTGCAGCCGGTGTACGACCGGCTCTCCCGGGACCGGCGGACCAAGGAGTACCTCGACACCGTCACCGCTCTGGTGCGGGACGTGCCGGCCGAGCGGCCCGTGTCCTGCGGGGGCTGAACCGAAGGGCTCCCGCGCGTCACGTCCTCGCGGGAGCCAGGTCACGACGTCACGGGCGGAGCAGCAGGCTGTCGCCGCGCTCCTTGGCGGCCGCGTAACGCTTCGCCACGTCCTGCCAGTTGACCACGGCCCACATGGCGTCGATGAAGTCGACCTTCTGGTTCTTGTACTGGAGGTAGAAGGCGTGCTCCCAGGCGTCGAAGACCAGGACCGGGGTCGAGCCCTGGCCGACGTTGCCCTGGTGGTCGTAGACCTGCTCGACGACGAGTCGCCCGCTGAGCGGCTCGTAGGCCAGGACGCCCCAGCCGGAGCCCTGGGTGGTCGCCGCCGCCTTGGTCAGCTGTGCCTTGAAACCCGCGAAGGAGCCGAAGGACTCGGTGATCGCGTCGGCGAGGTCGCCCACGCCGTCGGCGGCGAGGGGCTCGCCGCCGCCGTCCTTCGGGCCGGTCATGTTCTGCCAGTAGATGGAGTGCAGGATGTGCCCGGAGAGGTGGAAGGCCAGGTTCTTCTCCAAGCCGTTGATCGAGCCCCACGTCTCCTTGTCGCGCGCCTCCGCCAGCTGCTCCAGCGTGTCGTTGGCGCCCTTGACGTAGGCCGCGTGGTGCTTGTCGTGGTGCAGTTCGATGATCTCCGGGCTGATCACGGGCGCGAGCGCCGAGTAGTCGTAGGGAAGCTCCGGGAGCGTGTAGACCGCCATGTCCAATATCCTCCGACACTATTGCCAATCATGTGCAGTTGCACGCTAGCAGCAAGAACCCCGGTGGCCGATCAGGCATTGGTCCTAGGACTCGGACTCGGCCTCAGACGTGACGGCGACGGGCCTCACACGCTGAGCGCGGCCCGTACCGTCTGCTCGGCGCCCGTGCCGCCCTCGCCCGAGGACGTCACCCGGCCCGCCTCCAGGACGTAGTACTGCTGCGCGGCCCGCATGGCGAAGCCGACGTGCTGCTCCACGAGGAGGACCGAGAGGCCGCCGCGCCGGGTGAGGGCGAGGATCGTCTCCTCGATCTCGGCGACGACGGACGGCTGGATGCCCTCGGTCGGTTCGTCGAGCAGGAGCAGCCTCGGCCGGGTGATCAGGGCGCGGGCGATGGCGAGTTGCTGCCGCTGCCCGCCGGAGAGCAGGCCGGCGCGGCGGCCGGACAGTTCCCGCAGGACGGGGAAGAGGTCCAGGGCCTCGGCGGTCGCCTCCTTGCCGTCGGGGCGTCCGTCGGCGACGAGTTGCAGGTTCTCGGCGGTCGTCAGATGCGGGAAGGACTGCTGGCCCTGGGGGACGTACGCCATGCCGCGGGCCACCCGCTGGTGCGGGGCGAGGCGCGTGATGTCCTCGCCGTCCAGCAGGACCGCGCCCTTCTTCGGCTTCAGCAGGCCCATGGCGACCCGCAGGAGGGTGCTCTTCCCGGCGCCGTTGTGGCCCAGCACGGTGGCGACCGCGTCCTTCGGCACCGAGACCGTCACACCGTGCAGCACGGTGGTGCGGTCGTAGCCGGCCTGTACGGAACTGATCTCCAGCATGGGTCTCAGGCCTCCTCGGTGACGGCGACGGGTGTGGTGGGCGTCGCTTCGGGTTCGGGTTCGGAGGCGCGTCCGAGGTAGACCTCCTGGACCTTGGCGTCGGCCTGCACCTCGGCGACCGTGCCCTCGCTGAGCACCTTGCCGGCGTGCAGCACGCTGACGCTGCGGGCGAAGGAGCGCATGAAGTCCATGTCGTGCTCGATGACGACGACCGTGTGGTCCTCGCTCACCCGCTGCAACAGCCCGCCGGTGGCCTCCCGTTCCTCGTGGCTCATACCGGCCACCGGCTCGTCGAGCAGGAGCAGCTTCACGTCCTGGACGAGCAGCATGCCGATCTCCAGCCACTGCTTCTGCCCGTGGGCGAGCACGCCCGCGGGGCGGTCGCGCAGCTCGGTCAGACCGGTGGTCTCCAGTGCCCTCGCGACCGGCTCGGGGATGTCCTTGCGGCGGCGCAGCATCGTCCACACGCCCCGCCCGGCGCCCGCCGCGATGTCGAGGTTCTGCAGGACGGTCAGTTCCTCGAAGATGCTGGCCGTCTGGAACGTACGGCCGATGCCCAGCCGGGCGATCTTCTGCACGGGCCTGCCCAGCAGGTCGTGGTCGCCGAAGCGGACCGACCCGGTGGCCTTCACCAGGCCGGTGATCGCGTCGACCAGCGTGGTCTTCCCTGCGCCGTTCGGGCCGATGAGGAAGCGCAGGTCGCCGGGGCGGATGTCCAGGTCGACGCCGTCGACGGCGGTGAACCCGTCGAACGTCACCCGCAGGTCGCGGACGGTCAGTCCCTCGCCGCTCATGCTGTCTCTCCAGTCGCAGGAGTACCGGTACGGGTGCGGCGCCTTCGCAGGACGACGCCCAGGGAGGCCAGGCCGCCGGGCAGGAAGCCGACCGCCAGCACGAACAGCAGGCCCTGGAGGTAGGTCCACGCGGCGGGGAACTCGTCGGACAGCGTGCTCTGCGCCCAGGCCACGGCGATCGCGCCGAGCACCGCTCCCACCAGGGACGCCCGTCCGCCGACCGCCGCGCCGATGACGAAGCCGATGGAGGGCACGATGCCGATCAGGGCCGGGGAGATGATCCCGACGGCCGGGACGAAGAGGGCTCCCGCGAGGCCCGCCATGCCGGCCGCGACGACGTACGCGACGAGCTTGACGTTCGCCGGGTTGTAGCCGAGGAAGCGCACCCGCTCCTCTGAGTCCCGTACGGCGACCAGGAGTTCGCCGTAGCGGCTGACGAAGAGCTGGCGGGCGAGTGCCATCAGCAGGAGCAGCACGGCGGCGATGATGAAGTACACCATCCGCTGGTTGACCGGGTCGTCGAGCGAGTAGCCGAAGAAGCCCTGGATGTCGGTGAGGCCGTTGGTGCCGCCCGTGGTCGCCTGCTGGCCGACCAGCCAGATGGAGAGGGCGGCGGCGAGGGCCTGGCTGAGGATCGCGAAGTAGGCGCCCTTCACCTTGCGCCGGAACACCAGGAAGCCGAGCAGCGCGGCCACCGCCATGGGCAGCAGTACGGTCATGGCCAGCGCGAACCCCGGGTTGGCGAAGGGCTTCCACCACCAGGGCAGTGCGTCGCCGGTGCCGTACAACTGCATGAAGTCCGGCAGCTTCTCGCCGGTGGCGGCGGCGTCGGTGAGCTTGAGGTGCATGGCCATGGCGTAGCCGCCGAGCCCGAAGAAGACGCCCTGGCCGAGCACCATGAGTCCGCCGCGGCCCCAGGCCAGGCTGACCCCGACGGCCACGATCGCGTAGCACAGGTACTTGGCGAGGAGGGAGAGGCGGAAGTCGGAGAGGGCGAGCGGGGCGACGCCAAGCAGGAGTACGGCGCCGAGGGCGAAGCCGGCGGGCACCCGGAAGCGGTGCAGCAGGGGTGTGGCGGGCGGGGGCACGGTGGCGGGGGGCGTGGTCGTGGTCGTGGTCGTCATGCCAGGCTCCGGGTGCGCAGTGTGTACAGGCCCTGGGGTCGCCACTGGAGGAAGGCGACGATCGCCACCAGCACCACGACCTTGGCGACGCTGACGGTGGTCGAGTACTCGAGGACGGACTGCAGCACGCCCAGCGCGAACGCTGTGATGACGGCGCCCTTCAGCTGTCCGATGCCGCCGACGACCACGACCAGGAAGGCGTCCACGATGTAGTTGGTGCCCATGGTCGGGCCGATCGGTCCGACCAGGGTGAGCGCGACGCCGGCCACGCCCGCCAGGCCGGAGCCGATGAAGAAGGTGATCCGGTCGACCTGTCCGGTGGCGATGCCGGAGACCTCGGCGAGGTCGCGGTTCTGCACGACGGCCCGGATCCGGCGGCCGAGCGGGGTGAACCGCAGGACCAGGGTCAGGCCGAGGACGCAGAGGAGCGCCAGTCCCAGGATGAACAGGCGGTTGTTGGCGAAGGTGACCGAGCCGGCCGAGATGTTGCCGGTGAGGAGGTCGGGTGCCGCCGTCTGCACGTTGGGGGCGCCGAAGACGTCCCGGGCCAGCTGCTGGAGCATCAGCGAGACGCCCCAGGTGACCAGCAGGGTGTCCAGCGGGCGGGTGTAGAGACGCCGGATGAGCAGCCATTCCAGGAGGGCGCCCATGGCTCCCGCGACCAGGAACGCGAGCGGCAGGGCGACGAGGAGGGAGACCCCGGCGCTGCTGATGGACTTCTGCAGGACGTACGTCGTGTAGGCGCCGGCCATGATGAACTCGCCGTGCGCCATGTTGATGACGCCCATCTGACCGAACGTCAGGGTCAGGCCGAGGGCGATGAGAAGCAGGACGGCACCGATGCTGATGCCGGTGAAGGACTGGTTGAGGACGACCGTCATGAAGCGGCTCCGGGTCGGGTACGGACGTACGGGCTGGCGCGTGCGGGCATCCATGGGCGTGGCCCGGCCCCGTGACGGAGCCGGGTCGATCCCGTGGGGCGTGGCTCAGGACAGGCCGGAGGCCCAGGAGTAGCCCTTGAGGTACGGGTCCGGCTTGATCGGCTTGCCGGAGTTCCAGACCTCCTCGATCAGGCCGTCGGAGCCGACCTTGCCGATGCGGGCGGTCTTGTAGACGTGCTGGGTGGCGCCGTCGACGGTGACCTTGCCCTCGGGGGCGTCGAGGACGATGCCGTCGGAGGCGGCCTTCACCTTGGCGACGTCGAAGGAGCCGGCCTTCTCGACCATCGCCTTCCAGAGGTAGACGGAGATGTACGCGGCCTCCATCGGGTCGGAGGTCGGCTTGTCCTTGCCGTAGGCCGCCTGGTAGGCCGCGACGAACTTCTTGTTCGCGGCGCCCGGGGTGGTCTCGTAGTAGTTCCAGGCCGTCAACTGGCCTTCCAGGTACTGCGTTCCGATGCTCTTGACCTCCTCCTCGGCGATCGAGACGGAGAGCACCGGCAGGCTCTTGGCGGTAAGGCCCGCGGACTTGTACTCCTTGAAGAAGGCCACGTTGCTGTCGCCGTTGAGGGTGTTGAACACCGCGTCGGCGCCCGAGCCCTTGACCTTGTTGACGATGGTGCTGAACTCCGTGGAGCCGAGCGGCGCGTAGTCCTCGCCGACCACCGTGAGGCCCTTGGCCTTCGCGTACGCCTTGATGATCTTGTTGGCGGTGCGCGGGAAGACGTAGTCGCTGCCGACCAGGTAGAGCTTGGTCAGACCCTGCTTCTTGAGGTAGTCGAGGGCGGGCACGATCTGCTGGTTGGTGGTGGCGCCGATGTAGAAGATGTACGGCGACTGCTCCAGGCCCTCGTACTGCACGGGGTAGAACAGCAGCGACTTGTACCGCTCGAAGACCGGCTTGACGGCCTTGCGGCTGGCCGAGGTCCAGCAGCCGAAGGTGGCCGCGACCTTGTCGTCCGTGATGAGGGCCTCGGCCTTCTCGGCGAACGTCGGCCAGTCGGAGGCGCCGTCCTGGCTGATGGGCTTGAGCTTCTTGCCCAGGACGCCCCCGGAGGCGTTGATCTCCTTGATGGCGAGCAGCAGCGAGTTGTGGACCGTGACCTCGCTGATGGCCATGGTGCCCGACAGCGAGTTGAGCAGACCGACCTTGACGGTGCTGCCGGACGTGTCCGCCGTGGCCGCGGAGCCCGAGGTCGACTCGGTGCCGGTCTTGGCGCCACAGGCACTGAGGGCGGCGGACGCGCCGGCCGCCGAAATGCCGGCCAGAAGACCGCGTCTGCTGATGCTGAGCCCGGACATGCACAACCTCCTTGCCCCGAAGGGCGAAACGAATTGAGCGGAGTGGCTGGAAAGAGCCGTGGGAGGGAATGAGAGGGACACGCTTCAGAAGCGGCGGCGTTGGCGCACGGGTTCCCCAGCCGTTCCGGGGTGGCGTCCGGGCTGGTCGCTGAAGTGCGTCCACAGCCTGCGAGGAGACTGTTTCCGGTGCGTTTCACGGCAATTGAAGAACGGTTTCCAGTGGAAGCAATATTGCTCGTAAAACAAAAGAGCCCCCGCTGGCGACGCACGTTTGACGGCATCTCAGCGGCGGCATTTATTGCTTCCTGCGGAAAGGATCAGTTTCTCGGTTCCCCTTGTCAAGGGGCCGGTGATCACAGGTAGGCTCGGACACCGGCGGACGGCACGAGCGGAGGACCACGATGGCGAGGCAGCCCCAGGACCTGCTCTACCTGCTGACCCGGGCCGAACGTCTCGCCGTGCGCCGAGTGCAGTCCGTACTGGACGAGTTCGACTGCTCGGTCGAGGCGTGGAGGGTGCTCGACCTGCTGTCCGACGGGCAGGGGCACAACATGACGGCCCTCGCCGACCACGCCTTCCTGCCGGCCCCGAGCCTCACCAAGCTGGTCGACCAACTCGTCGACCAGAACTGGGTCTACCGCCGCGTCGACCCCACGGACCGGCGTCGTGTGCTGGCCCACCTCACTCCGCGGGGCATGCAGCGGTGGCAGCTGCTGGCCCGTGAAGTACGGTCCGGCTGGGGGGACTTGGAGGAGTCGCTGCCGGGCGCCGAACTGGACGGACTGCTCGCGCGACTGGCCGAGGCCTTGGAGGGTCCGGGCGCCTCGGGGCGGGGCACCTTCCCCGGCGGAGTCACACCAGGTCGTGCGGAGCGCGGAGTTGGGCGAGCACGTTGAAGTCGAGTCCGTCCGCCTCCGCGAGGTAGATGCGCTGGCGCACATGCCGGTCACGGAGGTGGAGCAGGCCGCGCGGTCCTTCGTAGGAGACGGTCTCGGCGGCGGCGGAGATCGCGGCGACGTCCAGGGTGCGGGCCCGCTCGATGAGTGACGCGAGCAGCAGCACGCCCTCGTAGCAGGACTCACCGAGGCTGCCGGGGGCCGGAGCCTCGATGCCGAAGCGGTCGGCGTACTGGCCGTGGAAGTCCAGGGTGTCCTGGTTGGCCAGCGAGGCGAAGAACCCGGCCGTGCTGAACAGGTCACCGGTCGCCTCCGGACCGCTGGCCATCAGCATGTTCTCGTCCATGAGCGTGCTCAGCCTGAGGCACCGCTGGTCGAGGCCGGAGGCGGCGAAGGCCCGGTTGAAGCGGACCGCGTCACTGCCGACCAGCAGCATCAGCACGCCGTCCGCGTCCGTGTGCTCGATGCGCCGCAGTACGTCCCGGAAGTCCTCGGCGCCCAGCGGGAGGTACGCCTCACCGCAGACCCGCCCGCCCCCGCACGCGCGGGCGTAGCGGCGGGCGGCCCGGGCCGTGGTCCGGGGCCAGACGTAGTTGTTGCCGACGACGAACCATCGCCGTACCCGCCGTGTCTCGGCCAGGAGCCGCATGGCCGGCAGCAGCTGCCAGTCGGGCGTCTCGCTGGTCATGAAGACCCCGTCGGTGCGCTCCCCGCCCTCGTACAGGGCGGTGTAGACGTACGGCACCAGGTGCGCGACGCGCGGCGCCACCGCCTGCCGGACCGAGGAGATGTGCCAGCCGGTGACACCGTGGACGACCCCGGTCGCCACCAGCGCCTCGACCTCGTCGGCGACCTTCCGCGGGTCGGCGCCCCCGTCGACCTCCAGCAGCCTCAGCTCCTTGCCGAGCACCCCGCCGGCCCTGTTGACCTCCTCGGCGGCCAGCCGCGCGCACGCCTCACAGGCGGGACCGAAGATCCCGCCGGGCCCCTGCATCGGGTACACGAACGCGACGTTCAGGGCCGAGTCGTCGGCCGTGAACCACTCGGGGGTGTGGAGGCTGAGCGGCCGGTGCATGGCGACATGATTGCGGGGCGACCGGCGGCGCCCAAGGGTTGGCTGGGATTGAGACCGATTCGTAGGGGTGAGAAGGCGGGAGACGTCCTGGTCCTGCACCCCGCGGGGACGGCCGTTGCGCTGCCGCCGGCTGCCCGCCGTCTCCGCGCTCACACGGTCGCCTTCTCCGTGGTTCCGAGGCCGGTCCGTCGTGCGAGTTGCTGCCTCTGGGCCCAGGCGACGGCCGCCGGCGTCAGCAGGCCGGTCACCGCGAACATCGCTCCCACGACGTACCACCCGGGGCGCCCCCAGGTGATGCACAGGGCGATCAGCAGCCCCGGTCCGAAGGCTTCGGCCAGCCCTGCGCCCAGACCGAAGACGCCCAGGTACTGGCCGGTGGCGTGCCGAGGGGCCAGCGCGAAGGACACCTCGAAGCCGGCGGCGGAGTGCCACAGTTCACCGACCGTGTGGATCACGACGCCGGTGACGAGCAGGGTCGCGGCGGCCCAGGCGGGTACTCCGGCGGACAGGGAGACGACCGAGCAGGAGAGGAGAAAGGCCACCCCCGCTCGCCGGTAGGCGCGTCCGCCGGCCTCCGGGGAGTCGATGTCCCGGCTGGCCCGTACCTGGAACAGGACGACGATGACGGTGCCCGTGAGCATGGTGCCGGAGATGAGCCAGTGCGGGGCGGCGGTGGCGCCGACGAGCCAGAGCGGGATGGCCACGGTGAGCACCTTGAACTGGATGGCCATGACGCCGTCGAGGGTGGTGAGGAGCAGGTACGGCCGGTCCCTGAGGGCGATCCAGCGCGGGCCGCCGGCGCTCGGGACGGGGGCGACCGGCGGGAGGAGGGCCAGCAGAACGGCGGTGACCACGAAGGCGACCGCGTTGCCGGCGACCATGAGCTGATAGGCGGTCACGGTGCCCACCTGCACCGCCCAGCCCGCCCCCACGGCGCCCACGGACACACCGACGTTGGTCACCGCACGGAGGTACGCCCGGAACTCCTGCGGCCGTTCTCCTCCGTAGTGCCGGATGAGCGGCGAACGGGCGGCCACCCCGGCCGCCTTCGCGGCGGCGGCCACGCAGACGACGAGCACGAACGGCCAGAAGCTGTCGGCCAGTACGAACCCGGCGGTGGCCAGTGCCTGGACCAGGAGAGTCGCCGCGTAGACACCGCGTGCCCCGCACCGATCCGCCAGATGCCCCACCCCGACGCCCAACACCAGCGCGAAGAGCCCGGCGACACCGAGCCCGAGTCCGACCTGGCCGGCCGGAAGGCGTACGGCTTCGGTGAAGTACAGGACCCCTGCGGTCAGATAGAGCCCGCTGCCCACGGTGTAGACGAAGTTCGACGCGGCGAGGACGCCTTGGGGCCCGGAGTCCGGGATGAGACGGGGCATGGCGGGGCTCCAGGTCACCGACAGCGAGTAAGGACCCGACCAGCTTGTTGCATATTACTTACGTCGACAAGACCGCACCCTCCGGACGAGACCGCGCACCACGCAGGAACACGGCGCTGGTGAGGGCGCCGAGGAGAACGAGGGCGGCGTTGACCGCGATGGCCGTCTTCAGTCCGCCGAGGACCGCCGAGGCTCCTGTGCCGGTCATCGCGACGGTGGCGATGGCGCTCATGATCGGCGTGCCCATGGTGATACCGATCTGCTGGGTCATGGTCGCGAGCCCGGTGGCCAGGCCCTGTTCGTGGTCGGCGAGACCGGACGTGGCGGTGACCATGAAGCCGACGATGACGAGCATGTTGCCGACACCTCCGGCGAAGGTGGCGACGAGGAGCAGCCACAGCGAGGAGTGAGCGGTGCCGAGGCCGAGCAGGGCGGCCGTGCACACGGTCTGCAGGACACCGCCGGTGATCAGCGTCTGTCCGGTGCCGGTCTTCCCGATGACCTTCGGGGCGACCGAGCCGCCGACGACCGTTCCGATGCCCAGCACACCGAAGGACAGACCGGCGGCCAGCGGGGAGAAGCCGAGCACCTCCTGGAGGTAGAGGGTCAGCAGGAAGACCAGTGAGGTCTCGGTGAGGAAGGCGATCAGACCGGCGACGTTGCCCCAGGCCACCGAACGCTTGCCGAGCACGCCGAGCGGCACCAGCGGGGCACTCACCTTGCGCTCGACGGCCCAGAACACGATCAGCAACAGCACGCCGGCCGCCGGCGGCAGCAGGGCGTTGGCGGAGCCCCAGCCGTGCTCACCGGCCTGGGTGAGGCCGAAGACGATGGCCAGCAGACCGAGGGTGACGCTGAGGGCGCCGGGCACGTCCAGCTTCGGGCGCTCGTCGGGCCGGGACTCCTTGACGACCGTCGGGGCGACGATCAGGACGGCGAGGGCGACGGGCACGTTGATGAAGAACGCCCAGCGCCAGGAGAGCAGGTCGGTCAGCAGGCCGCCGAGGATCGCGCCGGTGGTGAAGCCGGCGGACATCAATGCCCCGTTGAGGCCGAGGGCCTTGTCCCGCAGCGGGCCCTCCGGGAACGAGGTCGTCAAGAGGGAGAGGCCGGCCGGAGTCACCGCGGCCGTCGCGAGACCCTGGAAGACGCGGGCCGTGATCAGCACCTCCGGGTTCTGTGCCAGGCCACCCACGAGCGAGGCCGCGCCCAGCACCACCAGACCGCCGAGGAAGAGGCGGCGACGGCCGAAGAGGTCCGCGACCCGGCCGAACAACAGGGTGAAGCCCGCCGCGCACAGGGCGAACGCGGTGCCGATCCACTGCAGATGCGCCAGCGAGAAGCCCAGGCCCTCGCCGATCACCGGCAGCGCCACGTTCAGGATGGAGAAGTCCACGGCCAGCATGAACTGCGCCGCGAGCAGCAGCACCAGTACCAGCCGCAGGCGTGGGGTGAGGACGGCCGGGGCCGGTCCCACGGCCGTACCGGCCGTGTCCGGATCGGTGACGGACATGACGTCGAGTCCCTTTCGTTCGAGCTTCGCCGGTGCGTCTGTCGTGCGCACCGCTGGGAAAGAGGCTCGTCCCGGCTCGGGACCCCAACCAGCACCCTGTCTCGCCCAGCCGCCACAAGGGTGGTCATCACATGACCACCCTCACGGCTCACAACCGGCTCGGCGGGCGGGCACCATGGAGGGAAGCGATCGGGAGGCATCGATGGACGCTCCGTCCGAACTGGGAGACTTCCTCAAGTCCCGCCGCGCCGCAGTGCGCCCGGAGGACGTCGGCATCACCCCGCATCCGACCCGCCGCCGGGTCAGCGGGCTCCGCCGGGAGGAGCTGGCCATGCTCGCCGGGGTCAGCATCACCCACTACACCCGCCTCGAACAGGGCCGCGCCCTCAGCGCCTCGGACTCCGTGCTGGACGCGATCGCGCGCACCCTGCGGCTGACGGACGACGAGACCGCGCATCTGAAGGACCTGGCCCGCCGCACCGCCACCACGACCCGCTCCACCACCCCCCGTGCGGAGCAGGCCGGCGCCTCGGCCCGGCAGTTGCTGGCGGCCATGTCGGAGGTGCCGGCACTGATCCTGGACCGCCGCAACGACGTACTGGCCTGGAACCGGCTGGGGCACGCGCTGCTCGCCGCGCATCTGCCCGCGGACAGCCCCGAGACACCGGGCACCCGGCCCAATGTGACGCGGATGCTGTTCCTGGACGACCGCTACCGCGCCCTGTACACCGACTGGAACGACGAGGCACAGCTCGCGGTCGCCTCGCTGCGGCTGATCGCCGGCCGGCACCCCGACGACCGCCGACTGACCGAACTGGTCGGCCAACTCACCGTTCAGTGCGACGAGTTCGCCTCCCGCTGGGCCCGCCATCCGGTGCGCACCTGCACCTCGGGGGTGAAGCGGCTGCGTCACCCGTCGGTCGGCACGATGAACCTGAGCTTCGAGAACCTCGTCATCCCCGGCTCGTCCGGCCAGCGCCTGATCGCCTACACGGCCGAACCCGGCTCACCCTCCGAGGCGGCTCTGCGCCTGCTGGGCAGCACAGCCGCACCCGAGGTCGAGAGCACTGCCGTGCCAGCGTGAGGCGGAGCGCGCCGATCGGCCGGCAAACCCTTTCCGTGCTGTCAGTGGCCTCTGTTAGCTTCAGGCGCTCGTGTGATCCACGAGTGTCGAGCATTCACAGGGGAGGGCCACTTGACCAGGTTCACGAGGACTCGCAGACGCAGACGGACGACGGTGGTGGGGAGTTGTGCGGCGGCCCTGTTGGCCACGGCTGCCGGGACGGCGTACGCGGTGGGCAACCTGCCGCCGAATCAACCGCTTGTCCAGGACCTCCAGTCGGGAGGCAAGGCATGCGCGACCGGTGACGACACGCCCTACGTTTCGGCGCCGCCGAGGCTCAGCGCGGTGCTGTACGACCCCGAGGAGGACAACCAGCCCTCCGAATCCAGCCCGCTCAGCGGCGAGTTCGAAGCCTGGTGGACGGACGCGGCCGGAGTGAAGCACCAGCGTGGCTTCACCACCGTCGTTCTTTCCTCGGGGTCGCGCCAGTACTGGACGATGCCGAACGACATCCCGGCGAACACCGTCGTCTCCTGGCACGTCCGCGCGAACGACGGCAAGGCGACCTCCCCGTGGAGCGACGAGGGCGACGGCACGGTCTGCTCGTTCGTGTACGACGACGTGAGCCCGGAGAAGGCCACGATCACCTCTCCGGAATACCCCAACCCGGAGGACGTGTTCTGGGTGGACGGAGTGGGCGTCTACGGCCACTTCACCATGGACTCGCCTTCCGACGACGTGGTGTCGTACAAGTACGGCTTCATGGGCGGCCCTTACGGCACCGTCTCCGCGGAGCGGCCGGGCGCGGCCGTGACCATTCCGTACCTGCCGCTCTCCGCGGGACCCAAGTCGCTGGCGGTCCAAGCGATCGACAGGTCGGGCCGAATCAGCGGGGAGTCGCGCTACGACTTCAACGTGAAGGCCGGCCGTGCTCCCGTCGCCCGCTGGAAGCTGGACGACCCGGCGGATTCCACCTCGGCCGCCGCCGAGACCGGCACCGCCGCCCGTGCCGGGACCGGCGTGACCTTCGGCGGCCCGGCGCCCACAGGCACCACGGCCACCGCCACGGCCGGCCTCGACGGCAGCAGCCAGGCGTTCCTCACCCCGGACACCTCGGTGACCGACATCCGTAAGACCTTCGCGGTGAGCGCGTGGGTACGGCCCGCCGAGACCGACCGGGACATGACCGTCGTCAGCCAGGATGCCGACGAGCGGCCCGGCTTCGACCTCGGGCTGCGCCACCAGGACTCCGGGGCCGCCTGGTCGTTCGCGATCGGCGGCGCACAGGTGTCCGGCGGCGCGCCCGAGACCGGCGAGTGGGCCCATCTGCTGGGGCTGTACGACGCCGAGACCGGAAAGGCGCGGCTGTACGTCAACGGCCACGAGGCCGGCACCGCCGCCGACGCGACTCCCGCCGGGGCGGCCGGCGCTTTCCAGATCGGGCGCGCCCTCGGGGCTGCCGGCTACGAGGACCAGTGGCACGGGGACATCGGCGACGTACAGGTTCACGACCGGGTCGTAGTGCCGGACGAGGTAACCGAACTCGCCCAACGCCAGCCGAAGTTGCTCGGCCACTGGTCGCTGGAGAACGCGATCGACGGGGTGAGCCCAGAGCAGTCGGACGGCGCGCCGCTGCGGCTCGGCGCGGGGGCCTCGATCTACCGGGGATCCGACAGTTCCTGCATCCCGGAGATCGACCCGGACTGCACCTACGTGCCGCCGCCACTCGTCGGTGACGGGCATCTGGTGCTGGACGGCGAGAGCGGGTACGCCGCTGCCGACGGGCCCGTCGTGGACACCGGGGACAGTTTCACTCTCGGCGTCGTCGTTCGCCTCGCGGACTCCGAGCCCGCCCACCCGATGACCGTGCTCTCGCAGGCCGGCGAGCACACCGACGCCTTCAAGGTGCGCTACGAGCCGTCCACGCACACCTGGCAACTGGTGATGCCGGAGAAGGACGAGGCCGGAGCCCCCGAGAAGGTGGTGTCCCAGATCGTGGGCGCGGACGGAGGCGAGGGCCAAGGCCATCGCCTCGCCGTGGTCTACGACGACGCCACCGACACGATCAAGCTCTACCTCGACGGCCACACCAACGCCCAGGCGACCGCGAGCCTCCCCAACGGCCGGCACAGCACCGGTGCCCTCCAGATCGGCCGGGCGATGTCCGATGACGGCTGGGGCGAGTACCTGCACGGCGACGTGGACGAGGTACAGGCCTACGCGGGCGCGCTGACGGACAGGGGCGTCTCCGGCCTCGGCTCAGGTACGGATCCTTGTCTGTGCTGATCCCCTGATCCCTGACCTCCTCGACGGCCCGCCCGAACCCGGGTTCCGGCGGGCCGTCCTGCTCTGAGGTCGTTCCTTTCGCCGTCACCCGGTCCGGAGCGGCGTCTGCTCACTGTCCGCTGTTTCGATGACGTGGACGCATCGGGCGAGGGCGGCCACCATGTAGCGGCGCCAGAGCGGGGTGAAGGGGCCGGCGAGGATCCAGCGGCGGCCGGGCAGCGGCTTGAACTCGTAGGTCCAGCGGATGAGGGTGCCGTCACCGTCGGGGTTGACGTTGAAATCGCCCCGGATGCCGGCCGCGAGGCGGGAGAGGGCGTTGGTGAAGCCGGTGATCTGGTAGGCGAAGCTGGAGCCCGGTACGTACTCGGTGAGTTCCTCGTCGGCCTGGGAGCCGTCGTCGAACTGCGGGTTTCTTCGCGGGCCCGCGTGGTCCCAGGCCTCGGTCTGGTTCTTCACGCTGCTGATGCCGGGGAACGGGGCAACCGGGCGGAAGACAGTGGGGAGGTCGATGGGCACTAGGATGCGGAAGGCGTCCTCGGGTGCCGTGCGGGTCCGCTGCTGGACGGTGATGGTGACGGTCCTGTCGGCCGGCCCGATGAGGAGTGTGGTCATGGTTCTGCTCTCCGTCGTGGTGGTGGTCGGCGTGTGTGCGGTCGCGGGGAGAGGTGCGCGAGCCGGTGCGGTCGGCGGTGACGGGCGTGCGGTGGTGCGGGTGTTGCCCGGTTGGGAGATAGGGCCGCCGGGCTACAGGAACTCGCTCCGGTAGGTCGGCGCCAACTCGGCGGCCCGGCGGCGGCGTTCGGCGAGTTCGTCGTCCGACAGCTGCGGGGCCGGCGCGTCCTTGCCGGCGACGACGTCACCGATGCGCGCGAAGTACTCCTCCTGGCCGGCCGGGGTGCACATGCACAGCATGCGGGCCGGCGCCCCCGACGCGTTGCGGAAGTTGTGCGGTGCGTTGGCCGGGATGTTGATCGTGGACCCGGCCCCCACGGTGTGCTTCTCGCCGCGGAAGGTGAACTCGATCTCGCCCTCGAGGATCGTGAACATCTCCTCGAAGTCGTGCCGGTGCGGGGGCGGGCCGCCGCCGTCGGGGACGTGCATGTCGATCAGGCAGTACCGGCCGTCGGTCTGCTCGCCGGTGACCAGCATGCCGTAGGTGTTGCCCACCAGTGAGATGTACGTGGTGCCGGGGTCGTCGGGGTTCGCCACGGTCAGCGAGCGCGACAGATCGTCGTCGGGGATCATCGTGTTCGTCTCCTTCACAGCTCGGTCAAACGGGCGTCAGGCGCCGGGCGTCACGACGACCTTGCCGCTGGGCAGTGCGCCCGCGGCGGCGTCGGCGTGCAGGGCCGGCAGCTCGGCCAGCGGCACCCGCCGGGCGACCTCGACGCGCAGCTCGCCGCCGTCGACCAGCTCCACCAGGTGCGACAACTGCTCCGCGTCGCTGCGGACGAACAGGTCGATGCCGCGTACGTCGCGCTCGTCGTCGGTGGGCGCGGGCATCCACACGGTGGTGTTCACCAGGACACCGCCGGGGCGGATCAGACCGAGGAGCGCGGCCAGTTGCGCGGGTTCGACCGGCGCGAGGTTGAGTACCGCGTCCACCGGCCCGCTCACCGCAGCGACGACGCCGACGGTCGTGTGGTCGACGACCTCGTCCGCGCCCGCCGCCCTGACACGCTCACTGCTGCGCGGACCGGCCGTGGCGATCACGTGGGCGCCGGCCTGCTTGGCCAACTGCACGGCGTAGCCGCCGACCGCTCCGCCCGCGCCGTTGATCAGCACGCGCTGCCCGGCGGTCGGCTTCGCGTGCTCGAACAGCGCCTGCCATGCGGTCAGGCCCACCAGCGGCAGCGCGGCCGCGTCGGGCAGCGCGACGCTCTTGGGCGCCGGCGTCAGGGCCTCAGCCGGTGCCAGGACGTACTCCGCGGCGGCGCCGGGTCCCGCCATCGGCAGAAGGCCGATGACCTGGTCCCCGACCTGGATGCCGGTCACGCCCTCGCCGAGGGCGTCGACCGTGCCGGCGACGTCGATGCCGGGGGTGTGCGGCAGCGTCACCGGGATCGGCCCCCGCATGAAACCGGCGCGGATGTTGGCGTCGACCGGGTTGAACGACGTCGCCGCGACACGGACCCGCACCTGTCCCGCGTCCGGATCCGGCTGTTCCACGTCCTCGTGGCGCAGGACGTCGGGGTCGCCGTACTGGTGGAAACGCACTGCCTTCATGGGTCTTCTCACTTTCGCCCGCGGGGTCGCGGTCGCTCTGGCCGCGCGCGAGGTCAAGACGCGAGACACGGTGGCTGCGGCGCCGGCACGGTCGCCAGGCGGTAGATCGTCGTGGAGGTTGAAGCGTCACCAAGCGTAGGAACAGGCGTACGTCGAACGGGTGTACCTTCGCGACACGGAATGGGATTCCGGCGACATCCTCATGGCGGGAGAGCACATGACGAGCAGGCCGCATTTACCTGGCCCGGCCGACACGGTGGGCGGGTTCCACGTCGACACCGGCTCCACCGGCACCGGTCGGGGAACGTGGGAGCCGTTCGTCGACACCTGGAACGACCGTATGGGGGACCTGTACCCGCTGCCGGAGTTCAGCGCTTCGGCGGTCGACGGCTTCCGGGGAACGATGCGGTCGGTGACCCTGCAGGACACCGTCTTCAACGAGACCTGGAGCGCCTCACCCGTGAGCGCCCGGGCCGTCGGCAGGCAGGAGCACGACCACATCAGGCTGTACGTCGGTCTGCGCGGTGTGACGACCCTGCGGGACCCGCACGACCAGGACGGTGACGCCTACGTCTCGGCCGGCACCTACTTCATGCATCACGTCGTGACGGAGAACCACTTCCACACCACACCCGAGACCGGCAAGCGCATCTTCTTCTTCCCCGGCGACCCCCTGCGGTCCCTGATCGCCGGGAAACCACGCACCGGCCGGACCAGCTCGCCCGCGGCGCAGATCCTCATGGCACACACCAGCATGGTGCAACGAACCGCGAGCAGCCTCGGCCCGGCGGCCGCGCAGGCGTCCCGCAACGCCCTGCTCGAACTCGCCAAAGGGCTGATCCTCGACCACTTCGACGACCGCGAGCCCACCTTCACCCCGGCGCTGGCGGAGGCGGCCAAGGACCTGGCCGAGGCCCGGCTCACCGACGCGGAGTTGTCGCCGACCACGGTCGCCGCCCAACTGCACGTCTCCGTACGGACCCTGCAGCGGGCCTTCGCGAGCCTGGACGAGTCGTTCAGCGCCTACATCCGCCGCCGGCGCCTGGAGGAGGCGGCCGAGGCACTCACCGCCTCCGGGTCACGGCTCACCGTCTCCGAGGCCGCCGCGCGCTGGCATTTCACTGACAGCAGCCACTTCATCCGCGCTTTCAAGAAGCAATACCGAGCAACACCAGCGCGATTCGCACGCCGCCTGACGTAACGCACGTCTCACCGGGCCCGCACGGAGCAGCGCCGGGGAGGCCGCGCTGCCCTCCACCACCTGGCGCAGGGCACAGGTCAACTCCCGCTTGGGACTCGCACCGCTTCCAGCTCCGCACCCACCCGCAACACCGGCCCACCGCCCGGACCCGGGGTCTGGAGCGTCGGCTCTCCGAGCGGAGGGGCGGGGGGCGGCCGCGGGGTCCGAGGGGCAGCAGCGGCGGATGCTGGAGCCATGAGCGGCCCGGGCCGGGGTGGAGGGTGGAGCTTCACACCCCGGCCCGGGTCTCACCGGATGTGCTTCGCCGGCTTGGTGGCGGCGTTGAGCAGGTACTCCAGGGGGCCGCGGCGGAAGAAGCGGGACCAGACCGCGGCGAACAGGATGGCTGCGAGGACGTACATGATCAGGGGCAGCCAGGACTGCTGGGTGCCGGTTCCGGCGGGCGTGGACAGTGCGGTCTGGGCGAGGAAGTGGCCGACGTAGGCGGTCAGGGACATGGTGCCCACGGCGATGACCGGCTTGGCCAGGCGGCGCAGTCGCGGCAGGCGGTCCATCGCCACCGTGGCGCCCACGATCACGAGGATCGCGATACCGACGCTGCCGATGATGTCGAACGTGGTGCCGCTGTGCGGGCCGCCCGTCAGGAGCATCGACGCCGGCATGTCGGGGAACGACCCCCCGTCGGGCACCGACCCGCTGCCGAGGGGCACCGACCCGGAGCCGCCGGACGACGACCCGTCTTCCGCGAGGCTCCGCAAAGCGCCCTTGCCGGCGAGCAGCAGGGACGTGCCGTAGGCGACCGCGGTGAGGGTGGCGCCGAGCGCGGCCAGGCGCTTCTGGACGGTGCCGCTGGAGAGGTCGAGGCGGCCCAGCGCCATGCCCGCGATGACGAACGACATCCAGGTGAGCGCCGGGTAGAAGCCGGTGAGCAACAGATCGAGGACGCCGACCTCACTGAGGTGGCGGAGCGGGTCGTAGGTGTTGATGCTCTGCTGGACCGACGGGGTCAGCAGCGAGGTGAGCACGAACGCCAGCTGCGGTGCGACGAGGGCGAACGCGGCCGCGATGATCGCGAGGGTCCTGGCGCTCAGTCGCACCAAGGGCAGGGCGAGGAGGAAGTAGACGCCGTAGAAGCCGAGGATGATCACGCCCCCGTACTCCATCGCCATCACGGTGCCCAGCGCCAGCAGGATCACGGCGCGGATCGCGATACGGGCCCTCGCCTGCCGGCCCGCCCGGCCGGTCCTGGGCTCGCGGCGGCCGGCGAGCAGCATCAGGGAGAACCCGGCGAGGGTGGCGAACAGGACCGACGAGTGGCCGTCCGACATGTACCGGATCCAGCTGGCGACGCCGGTCGTGGCGGACAGCGGGGGGCCGATGTGCACGACGTACATGCCGAACACCGCCAGCGCGCGGGCCAGGTCCACCCCGACGAGGCGTCCCATCGAGGGACCGGGCGGGGCCGGGGACTCGGGTGAGGTCCGGTGCGGCGGAGGCGAGTTCTCCTGCGGAGCGGACGTCTCCTGCGGCGGCTGTGTCTGTGTCATACGGAGAACCTCGCGTGGGCCTCCGGGGGCGGACCATCCGGCAGTCTTCGGGCTCTCCCCCGCCGACCGGCGGGTACGGCCCTGCCGACCGGCGGAGTCCGGTCCTGACCCGTCGGTCCGGTGCTGCCGGACGGGCGGTGTCGTTCAACCACTTCGCGCAAACCGCGCCGACGGGCGAGTGGCCCACCCGGCACGTAGAGGAGTGTGCGGTGCGATACAGGAGTGAGCACAAGCAGGCCACCAGGCAGAGGATCATCGAGACGGCGGGCCGCCGCTTCAAGGAGGACGGCATCGACGGCTCGGGCATCGCGGCGCTCATGCGGGACGCCGGGCTGACCAACGGCGTTCTACACCCACCTCACGTCCAAGGACGACCGGGTCGCCACCACGATCGCCGACCAGTTGCAGGCCCAGCACGCGAGCATCGTCGCGCACGCGGAACGGGGCCGCGCCGGGCTCGAACAGATCGTGCGCTGGTACCTGTCCCCCTGGCACCGTGACAGCCGTGACGTCGGCTGCCCTTCGGCCGCCCTGCTCGACGAGATAGGCCGCTGCACCCACCCGACCAGGCAGGCCTACACCGAGGGCGTACTGGTGGTCGCCGACGGCATCGCCGAGCGCCTGGCACCGGAGGACCCGCTCTCGGTCCGCCCGATGGCACTCAGCTCGTACGCCATGATGGCCGGCACCCTCCAACTCGCACGAGCCCTCGCCGACCCGCAGCTCGCCGACCAGGTCCTCGACCAGGGCATCCACAACGCCCTCACGCTCCTGGGCGTCGAACACGAAGGAGACACCAGGACGGCGCACTGACCGCCGTGCGCAGCGCACCGCCCACGCCGCGCCCACACCTCACCTGCGGCACGGCACCCGTACGGGAAGAGGTGCCCTCGACACCCGGAAGTGCACGCAGCCTTGTCCACCCCTACGCTCGGGCCCGACGACGTCTTCCGGCTGCTGATCACAGCCGTACTCCCGCCGCTCGGACTGTGGTTGTGCATCCGGCCGCCACACGGCCGCCGGTCGAAGCCGCCGCACCCGAGGGCATGAACCCGGGGTACCGGACATCAAGCCTGCCCACCCCCTGCCCGGCGAGCGGATCGGCTCGCCGGGCCGTTTGGTGTTACAGATCGCCTGTGGAGTCAGCGGTCGGGTCAGAACTTCTTGAAGGCGACATTCCTGCCTTGCTTGTCCAATGGTTGGGGCGTGCTCAGCAGCGTTCCGTCGGTCTTGCTCGGCCATCCCGGTGGTTCGATGACAAACCAGTAGCGGGCGGTTGGCAGGCCGCTGCCGTGCGGGAACGGGATTGTCTTGACCACGGTGTGGCTTGCCACTCTGATCGCGGTGGCATTGTCCGGGAGCGGTCCGTACACGACGACGCCGTTCTTGTCGCCGGGCTCCTGTCCTCCTGACCAGTAACCGCCCGAGGGGCTGCTGTCGAAGCCGCAGCCCCCGGACGACCGGTCTCCGCCGGCTTCCGGCCCCCGGGGGCCGTCCACCGTCAGACACAGCCCGTCATCGCCAAGGTATGCGTCCAACTGCCAGTGCACACCATGGGTCACATGTCGGGACAGCACGACGTAGTCGGGGAGGTGAGGGCCCGTTGTCGAACAGCCGGCAAGAAACACGCAGGCCAGCAAGGCGACCGGTCCCGTGGTCAGTAGACGTCTCATGGCGTCGACCTCGTCAGAGTTGGGTGGGCTGGGCAGCCCACAGGTGCAGGTGAGGGTTGGCCCCCTGCCAACTCAGGGCGTCTTTGACCTTCCATATAGCCGCTGACCTGGGTGATGACGGCCGAACTCGTACCGAAAGCCGGCGGCGTTGCATTTCTTCCGGAAACCACCCCCGTGGAACAGCACCCGTGAGGCGAAGTCGGTGCAGTCGTCACCGAACCCGTTGTACGAGATCTTGTAATGGCTCAACGCCCGCCCACGAAGGGTCTGTCCGGAGTGGCAGTTGATCACAGATCCCGGACTGGGCCGTGACGAGCCATCAGGCCACAACTCCATGCAGCTGGACGCCGAGGTCGGATTCACTGCCATCACGTTGAGGGACACGGCCGACACTCCGCTCGCCGGGGATTCCCCCTTTCCCCAGAACTGTCCTACCTCCAGCTGTTCTTGCCCCTTGTCCACGCACGCGCCCTATGACCGACCTGACCGTCATCACCATGGCTTGCCCCTGCTCTATAAATTTCACCGAATCTTCCGGTGAGCCAGAACCATGATCAATCCACCACCTGCCAAGTCTCGCCAAAGGTTTCCCCTGGCAACAGGCGTTCTGAGTTCCGCGAAGTCAGGCACCACGGTGCGCGATGTGCCCCCCGGTGACGGTGAGTTGGACCGGTGCGTGAGCCACCTCGTCGGCGGGGGCCGTGACGGGGTCGACGGCGAGTGCCGTGAGGTCGGCCCGGAAGCCGACCGCGATCCGTCCGGCCACGTGGGCCTCCCCGGCGGCGAGGGCGGCGTGGGTGGTGCAGCCTTCCAGCGCCTGGAGACCGGTCAGCCCCGTGCGTGCGGCGGCCGCTCCGCGCGGGGACCGTGCGGTGGCCAGGACCGCGCGGGCGTCGTGGTGGGCGATGGGCCAGTCCGAGCCGAGGGCGACGACGGCCCCCGCGTTCCGCAGGTCGCGCAGCCGCCAGGCCCGTGCGGCACGGGTCCCGCCCAGCCGTCGGGACCACTCGTCGGTGTGGTCGGCGCGGGTGTAGTCGCTGTGCGGGGGCTGCATGGAGGCGATGACACCGAGCCGCGCGAACCGGCTGACCATCTCGGAGGGCACCGACTCGATGTGCTCCACGCGGTGCGCGAGGCGCGCGTCCGGCCCGAGCGACTCGACGGTGTCGAGGACGTGCCGTACCGCCGCGTCCCCGATGGCGTGGGTCGCCGTACGCACACCGGCCCGGTGCAGAAACCGTACGGCCTCGCTGTACGCGCCCGGGTCGGGCCAGAACGCCTCGGTGCCCTGGCCGTGACAGTCCGGGTGTTCCAGCCAGGCGGTGCCGCCCTCGACGGTGCCGTCCATGAAGAACTTCACGCCGCCCACCCGCCAGTGCCGTCCGCCACGTCCCTGGAGGGCGACGAGTGCCTCCAGCGCCTCCTCGTCCGCGCCCGGCATGCACCAGGGCGCGAACCTGAGCCGCACGGGCAGCACGGTCTCCTCGGCCACCGCACCGACGAGTTCGAGGTCAGCGGCGTCCATGACGTGGGCCCCGGTGAGGCCGGTGGCGGCCATCTCGGAGAGCAACTCGACCAGCCGGGACCGCCGTTGGTGGTACGACGGGCGCGGCAGAACGGCGTCGACCAGATCCATCGCCGCGTGTTCGACCAGATGCCCGGTGAGCCGACCGTCGGCGTCGGTCGCGAGGTGGGCCCGCTGGGCGAAGCTGCGGGGCCCGGTGACGCCCGCCGCCTTCAGGGCCGTACCGGTGACGAGGGCGGAGTGGCCGTCGTACAGGCGCAGGAAAGCCGGGGCTCCCCCCAGGACGTCCTCGACCAGGGCACGGTCGACGGGCCGGCCCCCGAAGACGTTGTGGTCCAGGCCGTAGCCGACGACCCAGCCGTCGATCCGCTCGGCCGAGACGAGCGCCGCGCGCAGCCCGTCGAGGTCGCCGACCTGCGCCAGGTCGAGTCCGGTGGTCAGGTGCAGGCCCCACACCGGGTGGCTGTGGCTGTCCACAAGACCCGGCACCAGCCACGCCCCGGCCAGGTCGACGACCTCGGTTGCCGGACCGCGCCAGTCGCGTACGACGTCCTGCTCACCGACCGCGACGATCGTCCCTTCGCGTACGGCGACCGCTGACGCGTGCGGGCGCTCGGGGTCGAGGGTGCGTACAGAGCCGCCGGTGACGATGAGGTCGGCGGTGGGCATGCGGGCTCCTTCGGGTCGTACGGCAGCGGTGACGGACAGGGTTGGACCCTGTCCGTCGTCCACGGAACTCAGGAGGTCGATGCCGTCAGTCGGCGTCCCCGACCGCGGGCACGGTGCTGGTCGGCAGGGGTGTCGGGTCGGCCGGTGCCGGGGCAGGCCGGGACAGAGTGCCTCGCCGTCGCCAGGCCGCGGCCAGTCCGATCACCAGGATGGCGAACGGGGTGACGGAGGTGAGGATGTTGACGCTGCCGTTGGAGCCGGTCATCAGGGTGATGTTGTCGATGAGCAGGTACAGGACGCCGGCGAGCAGTACGGCGGCCAGGGCGCTGGAACCGATGATCACGGGCGAGGGCCGACTGTCGGACGTGCGCCCGCGCAGGAAGACGACGACGGCCACGGACGTCAGCACCATCAGCAGGATCAGTCCGAGCACGGCCGGTGTGCTCAGCCACACCGCCATTTTCGTGTAGGGGTCCAGACCGGCGACGGCGAAGAACACCACGCCCACCAGAGCGATCACGGCCTGGTAGTTCCCGGCGACGGGCGAGCGGTGGACCGGATGCACTCGCCCGAAACGAGCGGGAAGCAGTCCGTCGTGCGCCATCGCGTGTCCGTAGCGGCTGATGGTGTTGAAGTAGGCGAGGGAGGAGGCGATGGTGCTGGTGACCATCAGGACCTGCGTCACGTCGCCGGCCCACGGGCCGACGAACTTGTCGGCGACGATGAACACCATGTCGGTCGGATGGGTGCCGGCAGCGGTGGCGAGGTCGGCGGTCCCGAACGCCTGGATGATCGCCCAGGACACCAGACAGTAGAACAGGGCGAGGAACGACAGGGAGATGACGGCCGCCCGGGGCATCGTGCGTTCGGGATTCCGGGTCTCGGCGCGGTAGACGGCCGTGTACTCGATACCGATGAAGGCGCCGAACCACACGAGGGAGGAGGCGGCCATCCCGCCGGTGAACACGTTGTGGGGTGCGAAGGAGGCGCCGCTGAAACCGTGGGCTCCGCCGTGGGCGAGGACGCCGACGGTGATGACGGTGAGGATGCCGACCTCGGCGAGCAAAAGCACGGCGAGGACCTTGGCGCCGACGTCGATTCCGCGGCGGCCCAGGTACCACACCAGCACCATGAACACGATCGCGTAGAGGGACCAGTGCAGGTGTATGTGGAAGAAGTGGTCGACGAGGGACTGCGTCACCGTGGCGAGGATGCCTGAGCCACCGATCTGGATGGCCAGGTAGGCGAAGAGCGCGACCGCGGCGGCGGCCCCGCCCAACCGGCGTCCCAGACCTGCCTCGATGTACGCGTAGAACGTGCCCGGGCGGTCGACGTGGCGGGTCATCGCCATGAAGCCCAGGACGAACAGGGCGAGGACCAGCCCGGCGAGGAGGAATCCGGCCGGGGCGCCGACACCTCCGACGATGTACCCCAGCGGTCCGTAACCCGCGATGAGGTTGAGCGGTGCGGCCGCCGAGATCACCAGGAAGACGACCCCCCAGACGCCCATGGCTCCTGCTTTGAGCCCGTCCTGTGTCGGGGACCGGCCGTCTGCGCTGCTTGTTGCAACCCCTTGCTTCATCGTGTTCCTCTCGGGGACGAGACTCCCATATGCCGTTGATCGGCCATGAGCTGTAAACCGGCACATGGGAGTTATGTGGTGGGATGGATCACACGGGGCGGGTGTCGTGAACTAGGGGGTGGCGAGCGGGCCACCGGGCAGTCGGGACCTGAGTTCCTGGAAGGTCCGGGGACTGCCGACCGTGAGGACGCCGGTGAGTGTGCCGTCGGTGAGGTAGCGGGCGACGAGGCCGGCCGGCGATGTGGACGGCCCGTCGACGATCACTTCGTCGCCGTGGAAGGAACCGGCTCCTTGGAGGAGGGCGCCGTACTGGGAGGACCAGAAGTAGGGGACCGTGTCGAAGGCCACGGTCCGCGCCGCGTCCGCGGCCAGGAGCTGCTCCGCGACATGGCGGCCCTGCTCCCTGGCGCAGGTCCAGTGCTCGACGCGCAGACGGCGTGCTGCCGAGGCACTGGGCCAGGACACCGCGTCACCGGCCGCCCACACGCCGGGGGCCGTCGTCCTGAGACGCTCGTCGGCGAGGATCTCCCCCCTGTTGCCCAGCTCGACTCCGCTGCCCACGAGCCACTGTGTGGCCGGGCGGACCCCGACGGCGCAGACCACGACGTCGCCGTCCACCCTCCGGCCGTCGTCGAGCGTGACCACGCCGGCGTCGGCGCTTCCGGAGATCGCCACGACCCGGCGCCCCAGTTCGAACTCCACGCCCTCTTCGCGGTGGCGGCCCTCCAGCCACGCGGCGACCTGGGACCCGACAATGCGCTGGAGCGGACCCTCCCCTGCTTCGACCACCACCACGCGGTGGCCGAGCCCGCGGAGGACCGCGGCCGCTTCGAGCCCGATCAGGCCGCCTCCGACGATGACGACCCTGCTGGGGAGGACAAGGTCGTCACGGAGCACGCGCACATCGGCGAGCGAGTGCAGCGTGCGGATCCACGGGGCACTCTCGTGCCAGGGGGTGACCGGGGTGCAGCCGGGTGCGAGCACCAGATCGTCGTACGGGACCGGCTGGCCCTTGGTCACCACCACCGTCCGTGTCCTCGTGTCCAACCGCTCGACGGGTGACCCCGCGCGCAGGTCGATGCGCAGCTCGGCCAGTTGTTCATCGCTGCGCAGACGGGCTTCCGCGGCGTCGACGCGCCCGCTGAGAACGTCCTTCGACAGGGGCGGGCGGTTGTAGGGCTGATCGGCGTCGGCGTCGATCACGGTGATCGACACGCTGGCGCTGAGTGCGCGAAGACGCTCGGCACAGGCCAGTCCGGCGGCGCCGGCGCCGATGACACAGACACGCCGCGCTCTGCTCCCGGGGCTCACTCCCGCCACCTGATCGCCTGGGCGGGGCATACGGCGATGGCGTTGTCGACGCTTTCCGCCATGTCGTCGGGAACGTCACCCGAGGGGTCGTTCAGTACGACGAGCCCGTCCTCTCCGAGGTCGAAGACGGCCGGCGCCGCGGCCGTGCACATGCCCGCTCCGATGCAGGCGGGAGAGTTCACGTCGATCTTCTTCATGGTCACGCTCCGTTCGGTTCCAGGTGTGTCCGGGGTGGACCGTGCGATCAGGCAGGCGTGACGCGGACGCGGAGCGGGCCCAGCTCGGCGAAGAACTCGGGTTCGCCTACGGCCGTCAGCGGTACGCGCTCGATCCGGCGCCAGCGGGAGGACATCGCACGGATCAGTTCCTCGCACTCCATGACGGCGGCCATCCGGCCCATGCAGAAGTGGCGACCCACACTCCAGTTCAGCGGCTGGCGCGGGGCCTTGCGCGTCACGTCGAAGGCGTCGGCGGCGTCGAAGACCTTCGGGTCGCGGTTGGCCGCCATCACCACCGCGAAGGCGTGCGCGCCCTGCGGGATGCGGATCCCGTCGATGTCGACGTCCTCCAGCGCGACCCGGAACGTCGGAATCGACGCGGGGTTCCACCGTGCGACCTCGATGACCGCACCGGGCACCAGCGACGGGTCCGCGCGCACGAGGTCCCACTGGTCGGGATGGTCCGCGAAGGCCGCGACGATGTGGACCATCAGCCCCTGAGTCGTCTCGGTGCTCGCGGCCAGCATGATGCTGATCGCGTTGTGGACCTCGTCCAGGGTCAGGGAACCCGCCTGCTGCTGCCTGAGGAGGTGGCCGATGAGGTTGTCCGCGTCCTCACGTCCGTCGGCGACGATCCTCTCGACCCAGTCGTCCGCCTCCCGCTGCGCGGCCTCCACCTCGTCCCTGGTGGCCGGGTCCATGGAGAACACCTTCACCACCGAGTCGGAGACGTAGGTGATGAAGTCGCTGTCGCTCAGCGGGACGCCCAGCAGGATCGCGAAGAACCGGGCCGGGATGTGGCGCAGCACCGTGTCCACGATGTCGAAGTCGCCCGCCGTGCCCGCCCGGTCGAGGAGGTCCTCGATCATCACGCGGACCTCCGACCGGAGCCCTTCGATCCGCGACGGGGTGAGGAAGGACCCGATGGCGGCCCGAAGGCGCATGTGGTCCGGTCCTTCGGCTCCGTTGACGCTGGTCTCGGCGTTGCGGATCATCACCTCGTCGGTCACGCCGACGGACTCGAACAGTTCCCTGAGACCTGTTCCGAGACCGGTGTGCCGCAGCAGGGCGACGCAACTGTCGTAGGTGACGAACTCGAAGCCGGCGGCCGTCCTCACGACGTCCGCGCCGGCGGGTATGGAGCGCCACGGATCTCGCCCTCGCAGGTGCTTCTCCTCCGCGGGTGCGACGGTCGCGAGAGTGAAGGCCATGGCATGTCCTTTCGACCTGGTGCCTACGGGTGCCGACGAGCGACGCGCGGCGTCGTACGCAACGGCGTGGTGACGTTCGGCGGTCGCCGCGACGCCCTATGGGAAGTCCGCGTGGATACGGGATCCGGCGACTCGAAGAAGCTCTGCCTGCGGCTTCGTGGGTCCGCGTCGGCAGGGGGCGGGTGACCCGCCCTTTTTTCTGACAGTGTCAGATATAAGGCAGGGGTCCTCGCGTTGTCCAGAGGCCCAGCGGTGCTGTGTACGACCGCCCGCCGGTCCGGGCCCGTGAGTGACGCCGGTCCCGCGGGCCGGGTCCCGGGCTTGTACCGTCACCAAATCGCCTGCCCGGAAGGTGACTTGGATCCGCTCGACGGACGGTCGACCGCCGGGTCGGGTCCGGGGACGGCGCGGTACGGTCGGGCGTGTTTTTACTTGTCCGTCACAGGCCGGCGCCGGCGTCGCCCGGACGGCGATCCGGTGAGGGGCGCCAGTAGGCTGACCGCGCTTTCCCATGAGGGAGCACTACGCGGGCAGGGCCGGGAGGGAACCGATGCCGAAGATCGTCGACCATGAAGCGCGCCGAGCCGACCTGGCCCGAGCACTGTGGTCGGTGGTGCAACGCGACGGGGTGAACGCCGCATCGATCCGTGCGGTGGCCGCCGAAGCGGGATGGACCTACGGCTCGGTCGCCCACTACTTCAAGACCCGGGACGAGATGCTCCTGTTCGCCTACCGGCTCGCCTTCAGCCGCGAGCGGGAGCACTTTCCCGTCGGGAACGATCAGCTCAACGCGCTCGACCGGCTGGTAGGAGTACTCCTGCGAGCTCTGCCGGTCGACGAGGCTTCGACCATCGACTTCCAGATCTGGCTCGCCTTCATGGGACGCGTGGCAGACGATCCGTCACTCGCGGAGTCCGTTCGCCAGGAACACGACCTCTTCCACGACGACGTGCGCGTGCTCGTCGAAGAGGCGGTGGTGGCCGGTTTCCTGGGACCGGAGCACGGGGTCGCGGCATTGGTGGAGACGGCTGTCACCTTCGTGAACGGACTGGGCGTCGTGGCCGCGCTGGACCCCAAGCACCACGGCCCCGAATCGCTGGAGCGGAAGCTCAGGGATTTCCTGTCGAAGTTCGCCCCGACCGGCGGCGCGGCCACGGAAGCGCACCGCGAAGCCGGATGACACCGCTCCGGCCGATCGCCGTCACACGCCGGCCGACCTCCGACCGTGGAAGCGCACTGGCCCCCACGGAGCGTGCCAACCCGATTCGAACTAACGCCTACGGCCCCAGAGTTGACCTGAATCCCCACCCGGACGATACGTTTCCGCAGGTCAGGGACGTGCACAGTGGGGCGGGTGGGACTCGAACCCACGGCCGACGGATTATGAGTCCTTTGGGGATCTTGGCGGTCCTTGCCGATCAACGCTCATTCTTGACGTTTTCACAGCTCAGATGCGGTTATCCGTGTTTGGGCCAGTCAGCCCTTGTCAGTCTGTTCCTGTCCTTGCGGCCTCAACTCGGCCTCAATGAGGCCCGACAGGGTCGCGCCGAAGGCATAGAGGACGATCGCGCCAGCTCAAAAACGGGAATCGAACCCGCGCGCAGCGGATTCCGCTTCCAACGCGCAGAGGCTCCGCCCCGGGCGCCGGGGCGGAGCCTCTATGGCAGTGACCATAGGTCAAACGGCAACGCCGAGCCTAGCCGAGTTCCATTGCGGCCAACCGTTAGGCCGCCCGCTTCAGTCCTTGAAGGCCAGACAGAGGAAGGCGTGCGCCGATCACCTCAAGGCGTTGCTGAGTGCGCATGTGGCTGGCGATGACATCGGGACCTTCAGCAGGACTGCGGGGCGCGGATCACGGGCGGTACGCGCCCGAACGATGTCGACTGCGAACTGAAGCCTCGTGTGACCAGCACCGGGATGCCGAGGGCGGCGAGCCAGTCGGTGGCGCAGGGCGCCCCAAGGGCGTTCGAAGGGGAGGTACGGAGCTCTGCTGACGGGCCAGTGGCCCTAAAGCCCCGTGACCGGACGGGGGATGACATACAGGACCAGACGTCTCCACTTCCCCGCGTGTTGTCCTGGCACAGGAGGCCGGTTCTTTGCGCGGGCCAGGCAGATGTGCCGGCAGTTGTCTTGGCCAGTCACATGCCGAGCACACGTCGCGTCTCGGCGGCGATCTGCTGTGTCTCGCCGGTTGCGACCACGAGGACCGGGACACCGCTCCCCGCCTGATCGATGCGTCGGAGGCCTTCCCGCATCAAATCTTCCAGTTCGGGGACGAGTAGCCCGCCTCGTATACCGAGAACAGTCATGCCCGAGCAGATCTCTTCGCGTACCTCGGGTTGGTCTTCGCCGATCTCCCCGGTGAAGACCAGCGCGTCCAGCCGGTCCAGCGAAGCGGCCATCGAGGCGATGCCCCTGCGGCAGCTGAGTGTGAACGTCGCCAGCGCCAACGCGGCCGCGGCATCACCCTCCGCGCGGGCACGCACCAGGTCCCGGGTGTCTCCCGATGTACCGGAGAGGCCGAGCAGACCGGAATGCCGGTGGAGTGCGGCATCCAATTCGTCCGCGCTCAGACCGTGCCGCCGCTGCAGCCACAGCAGGGCGCCGGGGTCGAGGCTGCCGCTGCGCCGGCTCATCACCAGGCCTTCCAGCGGCGTAAGGCCCATGGTGGTGTCCACGCTGCGTCCGTTCCGGACGGCGCAGGCCGAGCAGCCGCCGCCCAGGTGCACCAGCACGACCTGCAAGTTGCCGACGGGTCGGTCCAGGGCCTGCGCCGTCCTCTGCAGTGCCCACGCGTAGGAAAGCCCGTGGAAGCCGTACCGGCGCAGCCCGTATTCGGCTCGCCATCTCTCCGGCACGGCGTACGTGCGCGCCTCTGCTGGCAGGTCCTTGTGAAAGACAGTGTCGAAGCAGGCGACATGAGGAACGTCAGGCAGGAGTTCTCGTGCGGCATCAACGACAGGCAGGGCAGGGGTCACGTGCAGCGGTGCGAGGTCGGCGACATCCGCCAGCAGAGCCCGTACGCGTGCGTCGATCAGCGTATGTCGGGGCAGGTGCGGGCCGCCGTGGACGATTCGGTGACCGACCGACGCAGGAGCGGGCGCTTCCCTGAGGAAGTTCCGCAGTTCAACCACCGAAGCAGGCCCCGGGGACTCCGAGGCGTCTCGAGCCGCCACCATTTCACCGTCCGCCGCGAACAGAGCGATGTGCAGGCTCGAAGAGCCGGCTGCGAGGACCAGTACATGACCACCAGAGCTCTCGTGGGAGCGGTCGGCACTCATCGCACACCTCCAGTGCTCACGTCCTCCGGCCCGCTGCGCCCGCCACTCAGCAACGGGCCCGGCACGGGCCCCGCCATCCCTTCACGCCGCTGCGGCAAGGCCGCAGGTTCCTGCGGTTCGTATCGCGTCGGGCTGCCTCATAACGCCTGTCCTGCCGCCGGTAGGCCTCGGTGATGTCGCGCATCGCCGCTTCCTCAGGCTGCCACCCCGAAGAGGGGTCCGCTCGTCCACCCCGTTCGCCCGCACACGCCGCGCGACAGGCAGGGGCACCCCTGGCATGCCGACACACCAACCGGAGAGCAGCCCTGCCAGGCCCGAGCAGTTCGACGCCCCAGTGCAACCCATCTCACGGTACGTATGGCGGTGCTCGACGCCGTCGGGAGACCACTAGCCGCTCCAGGAGGTGCGGCGCTCCCCGTGGCCTGAACCGTCACCCACAGCGGTGCGCGGGTCCCGATCCGTCACCTTCAGCCACGGCCGCCCGCACCCGTTGCTCCTCGCGAGCGGAGCCGATGTCCCGTTCCAGGGGTGTGCGGCTCACGGCTGTCGTGAGGTCCTCCAGGGCCCGCTTCTGTAGTTCCGCCCCGCGCCGTAGCACCGGGTTCCGCTCCCCGGATGCGGCTCCGTCCCACGCATCGAGCGCTTCCTCCACTCGCCCCCAGTCCGGATTCCTGTGCTCCCGCACGTCGACTGCCGCCTGCGCTGTGTCCGCCTCCAAGGCCTCTGCGACCCGCTCCGCCTCGGGGGTGGAACGGCTGTCGGCCTGTGGGACATGGCTCTCCATGAGCATCGCCGCCCGGTCGAGTTCCTCGAGTGCGTCCTGCGCCTGCTCCGCCTCGCGCGATGTCAGACCTCTGGGGCGGACCGGTTCCTGCTTTGCCTGGTCGTACGCCTCCTGCCAGGCGGCACGTGCCTCCCTGCTGGCCAGCAGGGCCCTGCGCATGTCGGCGAGATGCTCCCGGGTCGGTTCGGCGTGGCTGCGGAGCACTGCGGCCGCGTAGCGGCCGTCGGCGGCGAGCCAGTCCGCGAGCCGGCCCGGCAGCCGGGGGGTCTCCCATGCGGGGAACACCAGGTACGCCAGCATGGCCAAGGCCCCGCCGAGCAGGGTGAGCACGACCCGCTCCGGGACCGTCTGCTCCCATGCCTGGCCGCCCATGCCGAGCAGGAAGACGACGTACGCGGCAGTGAAGCACTGGGAGTAGGCGTAGCCGGTACGGTTCAGCGTGTACGACAGGCCTACCGAGACGACCGCCAGCGCGCCGAACACATGGGCGTCCGGGCCCAGGGCCCGCACCATCGCGGTGGCGAGCGCCACCCCCACCAGGGTCCCGGCGAAGCGGCCCACCGCGCGCGCATACGTCCGGTGGAAGTCGGGCCGCATCACCATCACCGAGGCGATGGGCGCCCAGTAGCCGTGGCCCACGGGCAGCCGGGAAGCGATGAGATAGCCGAGCGTGGCCACCGCCGCCAGGCGGACGGCGTGCCGGAACACGGGCGAGTCCCGGCGGAGCTCACGGCGGACGGCCCGGACGACGACCGGGAGCAACCGGAACATCGTCGGGCGCACCCGGAAGTGGGCGCCCGCGGTGCCGGACGGCGTAGGCGCCCTGTCGCGCGCGCCGCCGCTCCCGGCGATCTCCAACGCCTCGGCGAGCAGTTCCACGAGCCGTTCGGCGGCCTGCCGGGCGGGCCCCTCCAGCACTTCGTGCTCCTCGTCGACGCGCAGGACGTCCGCGCTCCCGGGCGGCACCTCGGCGGGAGTGCCGCGGCGGATCGAACGGGCTGCCGCGTCCAGTACGTCTGCGGCCGTGCCGAGCAGCTCTCGCGCGCGGTCCCGCTCGGGTCCCTCCGCCGGGGCGCCGACGTCCGGGTCGGCGAGCGCGGCGAGGACCGGCAGAATGCGCTCGGCGAGGCCCCGGGGGCCGTGGAGGACGGGGGGACGGGTGCGGGCCTGTGAAGGCGTCACGGCGGCCGCGTCCCGGGCCGTCATCAAGGGCACCGGGTCGAACGGGGCGGCCGGGTCCTGCCGCAGCCGGCGGGCGTAGTCCGCCACGGCGGCCAGGGCGTCGGCGAGCGCGTCACGATGCGCCCCCCAACGGCGGATCGGGAACAGCAGGATCAGCACGGCCTGCGTCACGCCTCCGAGCGCGATGACCCCGGCGTGTTCCAGGGCTCGTCCGACGCTCGTCGGCAGGGTGATGGTCACCAGCATGCTGCCGACCGTCGTCGCTGCGACGATGCCGGCGGTCGAGCCGAGGGCCCATGCCATCCCCGCGGCAAAGGCCCATACGGCCAGCAGCGGGAGGAACGTCACGAGGCGCCCCGCCGTCAGATAGCCCACGAAGGTGCTGAGTGCCAGACCCGCGCCCGCACCGAGCGCGATCACCTTGCGCGGACGCCAGGTCCGCTGGAAGGTGGCCCCACCCGCGGAGTAGGCACCGAGGGCGGCGGACGCGGCGTACGCAGGGGAAACCAGCCACAGCGCCAGCCCGATGACGATCGCCACCCCCGCAGCCGTGCGGAGCGCGAGCAGGGGCTCCAGCCGCGTCTCCTCGATCGTGAGCCCGGATCGCACGACCTCCCTGAAGGTCCGCAGCCACCTCACCCCTGTGAGCCTAGCCCGAACGCCCTGCCGGGGCCCGTCGGCCGCTCCGCCGCCTCCTGACGGCCCCGCGCTCCGACGCCTCGCTGCTCGTCGTGCCGGTAGTCGGTTCATTTCGAGGGCGGATCATCGTGATCTTGGAGCATGCGGCGACGTTCCTGTTCGCGCTTCGAGTAGGCGGCTGCCCGGATCGCGTCGTCGCTTTCCAAGCCTGATCCCAGCGCGCCGCCCACGGTGGCGACCGAAGCGACGAACCAGGACAGCGTCACATACTCGTCGGCGTGCAGGGGGGTTCGTGTCACGGAAGCGAACAGTTGGTCGTTGAGGATGAACAGCGCCCACAGCCAGTTGATGACCATCAGACCCACGTAGCAGACGAGCACACCGATCCCCACGGTCACGACCGTCGAGGCGTTGTAGAGCCGCGCCCTCTGCCTCGCCTCCGGCGAGCTCTCCGGTGATCGATGCCACAGCTCCGCGTCCACGATCAGCCAGCCGATCATGAGCGCGACAGATCCGACCGTGGCGATCACGAGGCGTGGCGTGCTGAGGGACGCGGCCAGGCTCCAGACGGTGGAGTTCACGGTGGCCACTGCTCCCGTGGCGAGTGCGGCCGCCAGGGCTTTCGACAAGCCCGGCACCAACCGCCACGGCCGGTTGGCGCGGACCATACCGACGAGCACCCGCAGGTAACCGCGCGGCCCGTTGACGACGTACCGAAGATCGTCGGTCTCCTTCTCACCGGGTGGGCCCGGATGAACAGGCGCGAGACGATGGACGAAGGGCCCCGGACGCGGCTGACTTCGCGGAGGTCCTTCCGCCCCGGTGGTCCGTGGAGCCGCCAAGCGGAGCACGGCTTCTTCGACGGCCCGACGGGCCCTCACCGGCAGCCGCAGGCCTCCCAGTGAAGGCAGAGAGAGCAACGCCAAGCCGTGTTCGTGATTCAGGTTCACAGCGAGCCTGCGCCCGTGCGCGTGCAGCGGAAGGTCGGTGAGGGCCACGACGATGTCCCAGTTCTCCGCACTCCCGCGGTCCATGATCCGGCGCATCAAGGTGGGCGGGTCCTCGGTCCCCGACGTGAAGGGCTCACTGACCACCTCGACGTCGAACCGTCGCCCCTGGCCCGACTTGTCGGCGAGCCGAGCCGGAAGGGTCCGGGCCATGCGCTGCGCGATCTCCGTCGGCGCGTCCGGATCCGCCAGGAGAGCCACGACCGTAACGTCCTGCGACGACTCCCGCATGGCTGGACCCTCCTCGTCGGCTGTCCCGCGATCCCAAGTGCCCACAGACGCCGCCCAGGTAACGTCGACGCCGCGTGACACACCGGGCCCCGCCGGCAGGTGCAGGCCGTACGGCCAGATCACAGGGCCTGTTCCCAGCGCCGGGCCACAATCGCGTCCCCCACCGCGAAGACCCGCTCGGGCAGCACCCCGGCACCGTGTCCGCCCGGGAGCCGGAGTCCGGCAAAGAGCTGCGACACCCATGGGTGGGATGGGCCGCGTCAACCAGCCCTGGCTGCCGTTCACCGGCCTCTCCCGAGCGCTCTCGGCCCCGCTGTCGGCCGCACGCCCGTCCGACCACCCGGACAGTCGAACGCATGGGCCTGGCAGGGCAATGCAGGGAGGCTAATTGGGCCCCACATGCGCATGCGTTCACGCGCCCCCGTCGGCCAGGCTGGCTGGGAAGCCCAGGGGCCGGGAGCCACCCGGCTCCCGCAGCCGGAGGTTGCCGTCATGACCGTGATGTCCATCGCCAGATTCGAGAAGTTCTTTCGCGCGGCCGCAGGTCTGAACGTCGACAAGAACGATCTCAAGCGCTACAGCGACTTCGTCGACGCCAAGCTCTACGATCTGCTGACCGTCGCCCAGGCCACCGCCAAGGCCAACGGGCGCGACATCATCCAGACCTGTGACCTGCCGATCACGAAAGGCCTGCAGGAAAGCATTCACCACTTCAGGAAGATCGACCAGGAAGTGGAACTCAAGCCGATCCTGGAACAGCTCGCCACCCATCCCGCTCTGGACCGCACTCCCGATGAGGAGACCGAGGCGGCCTATCCGGACATCATCGGCGGACTCAGCCTGGCCCTTGCCCAGAGCTTCAAGATCCTCCACCCCGACCTGAAGAACCCTCAGACCCAGCACTGGGACGAGGCTCGAGCCGTCTTCGACCTCCTGCTGTGAGGGGGCTGCCCCTGGCCGAAGGCCTTGGCAGGGGCTCAGTCCGCGAGGTCGGCCTTGCCGAACAGGGCCGCGTAGCTGGAGGGGAGTTGGCTGATGACCTGATTCAGCTCACCGCCGGTCACCGCGTCGGCAACGGTGGTCAGGACCGCGCTGGCGTCCCACTGCGCCGTGCGCGGCCGGGCAGGGGTGCGCTCGGCGACCCGGCGGTAGAACTCCTCGATCCCGAAGCTCTGCGCCTGCTGGGGCGTTGCCTGGTTCAGAACCTGTCCCAGCGGGCCGGGCAGCTGGGATGCGAGGTCCCTGACCTCTCCCGGGCTGATCCGTTGGGCCAGCACCTCCAGTACGGCGTTGGTGACGTTCGCGGCTTCGTCCTGGTCGTTGTATTCGCCTCGCTCGCGTACATGGGCGAGGAATCCGTCGTATTTCATCGCTGCCTCCTTCTGTGCCGGTCGCCGCTGTCATGGGGGTCACCCGGGACTACCGCTCGAACTCACTGAGCCCACGGCGGAAGCGGCCGGGGCAGCCGGAATCCCTCCCTACGGGATGACGTCGCGCCGCCGTACGGCGAGCCTCGCCGGCCCGGCCGCGGTGCCGGACGGGCGTCCGGAACCGCGGCGCTCGCCTCTCAGCCGCTGCTCCCGGTGCTTTCACCCGTCTCGCTGATCTCGATGTGCCGGGGCTTCGCGACCTCGGCCTTGGGGACGGTGACGGTGAGCACCCCGTCCGAGATCTGCGCATTGATCTTCTCGGTGTCGACCTCTCCGGGCAGCCGCAGCCGGAACTCGAACGCTCCGGTGCGGCGGGTGCTCCGGCGCAGGACGCCTTTGCGTTCCTTCTCCTTGATCTCTCCGGTGACCACCAGCTCCTGGCCGTTCGCTTCGACGTTGATGTCCTTGCTCTTGACGCCGGGCAGTTCGATCCCGACGTGGAAGGCGTCGTCCGTCTCCGTGACATCCGCCAGGGGTGTCCACACGACTGCGGGAGCGGCACCTCCCACCGTGGACTCGATCAGTCCGCTCATCTCGCTGAGCAGTTGGTCGAACTCTGTCAGCGGATTGCGTGCCCAGCCAAGGGGCCTGTCCTGCAAGGCGCCACCGCGGTGGCGTCGGACGGGTGTGGCCATTCCCCTGCCTCCTTCTCCTTCTCGTGATGTCGTCGCCCGCTGGGTGTCATGCGAGCCAAGCGGACTCCTTGGGACGGGTGTTCGGGGAGCTGTCGGTGCCGCCGGGTGCGGCCGTCTGGCCCAGGTAGCGGTGCACGAAGTGGATGCTCATCGCGCCTTCGCCGACCGCGGAGGCCACGCGCTTCACCGAGCCGCTGCGGACGTCGCCGGCCGCGAACACGCCGGGCAGGCTGGTCTCCAACGTCAGGCAGTCGCGGCCCTGGCTCTGCCACAGCTCGGGAACGGAGCAGGCCTGCGCCTCCGCGCCGGTGAGAACGTAGCCCCGCGCGTCGAGGGCGAGCGCGCCGGACAGCCAATCGGTGTGAGGGTCCGCGCCGGTGAAGACGAACAGGGCCCGCACTTCGAGGTGGCGGTGCTCGCCCGTACGGTGGTCGACCACGGTGACCGCCTCCAGCTCCTTGTCGCCGACTGCCTCGGTCACCTCGGTGCGCAGCAGGACGCGCACCCGTGGGTGGCGCTCGATCTGATCGATCAGGTAGCGGGACATGTGCGCCTCGAGGCTCGGCCCACGGACGAGCAGATACACCTGTGGTGTGTACCCGGCCAGGAACAACACCGCCTGGCCCGCGGAGTTGCCGCCGCCGACCACCGCCACCGGGTCGGTACGGCACTGCTGGGCCTCGTAGACGGTCGCCGAGTAGTGGACGCTCGCGCCCTCCAACGGCTCGATGCCGGGCACTTGGAGGCGGCGGTAGCGGGCGCCGGTGGCCAGGACGACGGTACGGGCGGTGATCTCGCTGCCGTCTGCGAACCCGACGGCGTAGTGGCCGTCCCGCCGTTCGAGCCGGGCCGCCTCCGCAGGGAGGCTGATCCGGGCGCCGAACTTGTCCGCCTGGAGCACGGCGCGTTCGGTGAGTTCGGCGCCGGAGATGCCGGAGGGGAAGCCGAGCAGATTCTCGATGCGGGACGACGTGCCGGCCTGGCCGCCGGTGGCCATCGCCTCGACCACGGTCGTGCCGAGGCCCTCCGAGGCGGCGTTCACCGCGGCGGCGAGACCGGCCGGACCGGAGCCGACGATCAGGACATCGCCGCGGCCGTTGCCCGATCCCAGGGACGGCAGGCCGATCAGCCGGGCCAGTTCGGCGTTGCTCGGATTGCGCAGCAGGGTGGTGTCCCGCCAGATCACCAGCGGCGTCTGCTCCGGACCGACCCCGAAGCGGCGCAGCAGAGCCTCGGCCTCCTTGTCCGTCTCCAGATCGATCCAGCGGTGCGGCAGCCGGTTGCGGGCGGCGAACTCGCGCAGCCGACGGGTGTCGGGCGAATAGCGCGAACCGATGATGCGGAAACCGGCTCCCTGCCCGACGAGCAGAGCGCGGCGGCCCAGGCAGGCGCGCAGCACCACGTCACCGAGCGTGGAGTCCCGGGTCACCAGGTCACGCAGCTGATCCATGGACAGGGCGAGGATCTCGCCGGGGTCCCTGACCACGGCGGTGTAGAAGGCCATCTGGCCGTTCAGGAGGCCGAGTTCGCCGATGAAGCGGCCAGGACCGTGCACACGCAGCAGACGTTCGCCGGGTGTGCCGTAGCCCTCGACGATGGCGATCGAGCCACTGAGGACGACGTAGAACATCTCGCACCGTTCGCCCTCCCGGATCAGCACGTCACCTGCCTCGGCGGCGCGCCGCCGGCCGTGCTGCGCCAGGCGCGCCGTCTGGTCGTCCGACAGGCGGGGATAGGCGCCGTGGATGTCGGGAGTCTCGAAGGGGACACTCTCCTCCGCCTCGTCCGGCACCGGCGCCGCGCCCGGCCGCGTCTCGTCGCCGGACATCACACGAACGCCTCGTGGACGAAGCACCACCGCCAGTCCTCGCCGGGCTCCAGCGACGCCGCGATCGGGTGGCCGTCGGCGGCGGCGTGGCGGCGGGCGTGCCGGTTCGGCGAGGAATCGCAGCAGCCGACGTGGCCGCAGGTCAGGCAGAGCCTGAGGTGGACCCACGGGGAGCCGAGCTGCAGACACTCCTGACACCCTTCGGGGGTCAGTGGTCGGACCGGCCGGACGAGCGCGAGGTGGGGGTCGGTTCGTAGGGTCATGGCTGATCACCCTTTCCCGGTCGGTTCGCGGCCCGCGATCGACTGCTCCACCCACCGCCGCAGGACAGGGGCAGGTGCGGCACCCGCCTGCCGGGCGATGGTCTGTCCCTTGTCGAGGACCAGCAGCGTCGGTACCGCCTGGACCTCGAAGCGCTGCGCCAGGCGCGGGTTCTTGTCGATGTCGACCTTGACGAGCTTGATCTTTCCCGCGAGGTCGGTGGCGACCTTCTCCAGTGCGGGGCTGACCATGCGGCAGGGGCCGCACCAGGTGGCCCACAGGTCGACGACGACGGGCACGGTGGCCTGCTCGACGACCTCGGTGAAGTCGTCGTCGCCCGCGTCGGCCATCCACGGCAGTGGCTGCTTGCAGTTGCCGCACGTGGGGCGGCCCTCGGCGGCCACGGGTACCCGGTTGGTGCGCCCGCAGTGCGGGCAGGTGACGTTGGTGGCTTGCACGGTACTCATGCCGCCCTCGCTCCCTTCACGTCCTCGGGCTGGTCGTAGGTGACCACCAGCTCTCCGTGCTGGGCGTCGACGCGGACCTGCGAGCCGTCCTGTACGTCGCCGCGCAGCAGGGCGCGCCCGACCAGCGTCTCGACCTCGTGGGAGATGTAACGCCGCAGCGGCCGGGCCCCGTAGACCGGGTCGTAGCCCTGGTGGGCAATCAACTCCCGTGCAGCGTCGGTGAGTTCGACGGTGATACGGCGTTCGGCGAGGCGGCGGCGCAGTTCGTCGAACTGCAGCTCCACGATCCGCTCGATCTGGCGCTCACCGAGCGGCTTGAACAGCACGATGTCGTCGACACGGTTGAGGAACTCCGGGCGGAAGTGCCCGCGCAGTTCGCCCATCACCAGGGCGCGGGCGTCCGGCTTGATCTCACCCTCGGCGGTGGCGCCGTCGAGAAGGTGCTCGGAGCCGATGTTGGACGTCATGATGATCACGGTGTTGCGGAAGTCGACCGTACGGCCCTGAGCATCGGTGATGCGTCCGTCGTCGAGGACCTGCAGCAGGGTGTTGAAGACATCGGTGTGCGCCTTCTCGACCTCGTCGAACAGCACGACCGAGTACGGCTTGCGGCGTACCGCCTCGGTGAGCTGGCCGCCTTCCTCGTAGCCGACGTATCCGGGCGGTGCGCCCACGAGCCGGCTGACGGTGTGCCGCTCCTGGTACTCACTCATGTCGAGGCGGACCATGTTCTCCTCGGAGTCGAACAGGGCCCGGGCGAGGGTCTTGGCCAGCTCTGTCTTCCCGACGCCGGTGGGGCCGAGGAAGATGAACGAGCCGATGGGGCGGCGGGGGTCGCGGATGCCGGAGCGGGCACGGATGATGGCGTCGGCGACGAGCTTGACGGCCTCGTCCTGGCCGATGACGCGCTCGCGCAGGATGTCGTCGAGGCGCAGCAGTTTCTCGCGTTCGCCCTCCTGGAGACGGGAGACGGGGATGCCGGTCCAGGCGGCGACGATCTCGGCGATCTCCTCCTCGGTGACGACCTCGCGCAGCAGCCGGTTCTGCCCTTGCTTGGAGGCCAGTTGTTCCTCCTCCGCGGCGAGCCGGCGCTCCAGCTCCTGGAGGCGGCCGTAGCGGAGTTCGGCGGCGCGGTTGAGGTCGTAGGTGCGTTCGGCCTCCTCCGCCTCGTGGCGGACCTGCTCCAGTTCCTGGCGCAGTTCCTGCACGCGGCGGATCGCCTGCCGTTCGGCCTCCCACTGGGCGTGTTTGGCGTCGGCCTCACCGCGCAGGTCGGCCAGTTCCCTGCGCAGTTCCTCCAGGCGGGCTTTGCTCGCGGGATCGGTCTCCTTGGACAGGGCGGCGTCCTCGATCTCCAGGCGGGTCACCCGGCGGGTGATCTCGTCGAGTTCGGCGGGCATGGAGTCGATCTCTGTGCGCAGCCGGGCACATGCCTCGTCGACGAGGTCGATGGCCTTGTCGGGCAGGAAACGGTCGGTGATGTAGCGGTGGGAGAGCGTCGCCGCCGCGACCAGCGACGTGTCCTGGATCTTGACGCCGTGGAAGACCTCCAGGCGTTCGCGCAGGCCGCGCAGGATGGAGATGGTGTCCTCCACGCTGGGTTCTTCGACGAGGACCTGCTGGAAGCGGCGTTCGAGGGCGGCGTCCTTCTCGATGTGCTTGCGGTACTCGTCCAGGGTGGTCGCGCCGATCATGTGGAGTTCGCCGCGTGCCAGCATGGGCTTGAGCATGTTGCCCGCGTCCATGGCTCCTTCGGCGGCCCCCGCGCCGACGACCGTGTGCAACTCGTCGACGAAGAGCAGAATCCGCCCCGCAGCGGCCTTGACCTCGCTCAGCACGGCCTTGAGGCGCTCCTCGAACTCGCCGCGGTACTTGGCGCCCGCCACGAGCGAGCCCATGTCGAGGGCGAACACCGTCCTGTCGCGCAGTCCTTCGGGCACGTCACCGCGCACGATGCGCTGGGCCAGACCCTCCACGATGGCGGTCTTGCCGACGCCGGGATCGCCGATCAGGACGGGGTTGTTCTTGCTCTTGCGGCTGAGGATCTGGGTGACGCGGCGGATCTCGGCGTCCCGTCCGATGACGGGGTCGAGCCGCCCGGCCCTGGCCTCGGAGACCAGGTCACGGCCGTACTTCTCCAGGGCCTCGTAGGCCACCTCGGGGTTGGCGGAGGTCACGCGCTGGTTGCCGCGGATCTGGGTGAGCGCGCCGAGGAAGGAGTCCCGGGTCACGCCGTGCTCCTTCAGCAGGCGCCCGGCGGCGGTCGCCGAGCCCTCCTCGGTCAGCGCCAGCAGCAGGTGCTCCACGGACACGTACTCGTCCTTGAGGCGTTTGGCCTCCCGCTCCGCCTCGTCCAGCAGCCGGGCCAGGCGCTGGGTGACGAAGACCTGGCCCGGCGCCGCGCCCGGGCCGGTCACCTTGGGCCGGCGCGAGAGCTCCTCGCGTACGGCCGCGCGCAACCCCTCCGGATCGGTGCCCGACTGCTGCAGCAGCCGCGGGATCAGCCCCTCCTCCTGGTCCAGGAGGGCGAGCAGCAGGTGTTCGCCGTCGACCTCGGTGTGGCCCAGGCGGCCGGCGGCGCTCTGGGCCTCCTGCAGGGCTTCCTGTGACTTCTGGGTCAGTCGGTTCATGTCCATGGTGGTAGATCACTCCTCATGCCTGCACGCCGCAGCGCGGCTTCGAGCAGGCTGATGCGGTCGAGCAGGTCGAGCACCAGACCGAGGGACGCGTAGTTCAGGCACAGCCCGGTACGCAGCCGCTGAACGCGGGCCAGGGCGGCCGGGGCCGTGGGGGCGAACATCAGCCGTCCGGAGGCGTCAGGACCGGCGTCCACCAGTCCGAGGGCGACGAACCGGCGGATCAGGTCGGGATGGAGGCCTGAGCGGCGGGCCACGGTCTCCAGGGAGAGCATGGGCACGGGCACGATCGCGTACTGCACGCCCGCCTCGGCCGTTCGTGCGTGGGGCGGGCGGGCCTTGGCCGGTCGGTCGGTCATCAGGTCCTCCTGGGGTCGAACGAGGAGACAGCGGCAAGTTCCTCCAGCAGCTCGCGCTCCCGGTCGTTCAGCCGGGGCGGCACCATGATCCGCAGCTCCGCGTACAGGTCTCCGTCAGCGCCGCGCGGGCTCGGCATGCCCTCGCCGCGCAGCCGCAGGCGCCGTCCGCTGGAGGACCCCGCGGGCACGGTCACCTTCGCCGTGGCACCGCCCGGCGTGCGCACCGGCACGGTCGCGCCCAGCGCGGCCTCCCACGGGGTGACCGGAAGCTTCACGTGGACGTCCCGGCCGTCGAGGCGGAACTCGGGGTGCGGCAGGATCCGCACCCTCAGGTACAGGTCCCCGGCGGGAGCGTCGTCGCCGCTCCCGCGCCCGCCCTCCCCGGCCAGCCGGATGCGCTGCCCGTCGGTGGTGCCGGGCGGTATGTCGACCTGGTAGCGCCGCTGCCCGGCCGGTCCGGCGAGGGTGACCGTACGGCGGCCGCCCCGATAGGCCTCCTCGACGGTGAGCGGCAGTTCGGCCTCCTGGTCGGCGCCGGGCACGCGCATCCGTCCGGCACCGCCGAACAGCGAGCCGAACAGATCCTCGACGTCGACCCCCTCGCCCCCGAAGCCCGACGTGGAGTACCGCACCCGGGGACCGCCGCCGGTGCTCCACCGGGAACCACCGCCGGCGCCGGCGGCGACCTGCTCCTCCCAGTCCTCCGGGATCTTCCGGAAGTCCTCGCCGAAGCGGTCGTAGCGGGCTCGCTGCTCCGGATCGGACAGGACGCTGAAGGCCTCGTTGATCTCCTTGAACCGCTCCTCCGCCTGAGGGTCCTTGTTGACGTCGGGGTGGTACCTGCGGGCCAGGGTGCGGTAGGCCCGCTGGATCTCGTCCCGGTCGGCGGTGCGCGGAACGCCGAGCACCTCGTAGAAGTCGCGTGCCATGGACGGTCACTCCCGCTTGGCGACGGTCACGGCGGCAGGCCGCAGCTGCCGCTCGGCCTCCCCGTAACCGGGTCGCAGCACTTGGACCACGGTGTTCGGATCGGCGTCGGGATCCTGGACCACTCCGACCACCTCGTGCCGGGCCGGGTCGAACTGCACACCTTTCTCTGTGTGGCGCGGGTAGCCCAGCCGCTCCAGGACGTTCACGGCCTGGTCACGCACGGCCCGGACTCCCTCGACGATCGCACCGGGGTCGGCGGCCCCCGCGTGGCTGAGGGCGAGTTCCAGGTTGTCGATGACGGGCAGGAAGGCCGCAGCCGTACGGGCACGTTCGGCCGCGGCCACCCGCTCCAGCTCCCTGGCATGGCGTTTGCGCAGGTTGTCGAGGTCGGCCAGGGCGCGCCGCCAGTTGTCCTCGGCCTCGCGCAACGCTGCCGCGTACTCGTCGTCGGGTGCGGCGGTGCCGGTTGCGGCGTCGGGCCCTGGCTCGGCCTCCTCGGTCCGCGGTCCAGGCTGCTGGAGGTCCCCGCGCGGCGGCTGTACGGCGCCTTCCGGCGGCGGGTCGGGCACTTGGCTCCGGGGTGGGATGGGCATGGCGGGCACCTCAGCCCTTGTCGAACTCGGCGTCGATCACATCGTCGTCGCCCCCGGCTCCGTCCGGTGTGGCCCCGCCGGGGCCGGCTCCGTCCGGCGAGCCGGTGCCCGCGGGACCGTCCGCGGCGGCTCCTGCCTGGTGGGCCGCGAGGCCCGCGAAGACCTGCTGGAGTTCGGAGGCCAACGGCCGGACCTTGTCCACCCCGGCCTCGTTCTTGACCGCGTCGCGGGCCTCGGCCACCAGCATCTCGGCTCGGGCCTTCTCGTGTGCGGGCGCGGCGTCGCCGAGCTCCCCGAGGCGCTTTTCGACCTGGTAGGCGATAGCGTCCAGTTCGTTGCGCGCGTCGACTGCCTCGCGCAGGGCCTGGTCCTGTCCGCGGTTGCGTTCGGCCTCCTGGATCATCCGCTCGACTTCGCTGCCGTCGAGGTTGGAGCTCTCGCTGATGGTGATGCTCTGTTCCTTTCCGGTGTCCTTGTCCCGCGCGGTGACGTTGAGGATGCCGTTGGCGTCGACGTCGAAGATGACCTCGATCTGCGGCTCGCCGCGCGGCGCGGGGCGGATGTCGGTGAGCTGGAAGCGGCCCAGGACCCGGTTGTCGGCAGCCAGCTCACGCTCGCCCTGCAGGACGACGACGTCGACGGCAGGCTGGTTGTCCTCGGCGGTGGAGAAGGTCTCGGTGCGGCGCACCGGGATGGTGGTGTTCCGCTCGATGATCTTCGTCATCACTCCGCCGCGTGTCTCGACGCCCAGCGACAGCGGGGTGACGTCGAGCAGCAGGACATCCTTGACCTCGCCCTTGAGGACCCCGGCCTGGATCGCGGCGCCCTTCGCCACGACCTCGTCGGGGTTGACGCTCATGTTGGGGTCCTTGCCGCCGGTCAGCCTGCGCACCAGGGTCTGGACGGCGGGGATGCGGGTCGAGCCGCCGACGAGGATGACCTCGTCGATGTCGTTGTCACTGACCTTGGCGTCGTCCATTGCCTGCCGCACCGGGCCGAGACAGCGCTCCACCAGGTCGCCGGTGATCTGTTCGAACGTGGATCGCATGATCGTCTCGGTCAGATGCTTGGGCCCGGAGGCGTCGGCCGTGATGAACGGCAGGCTGACCTGCGTCTGGGTCACCGAGCTGAGCTCGGTCTTGGCCTTCTCCGCGGCCTCGAACAGCCGTTGCAGCGCCTGCGGGTCCTTGCGCAGGTCGATGCCGTTCTCCTTCTGGAACCCGTCGGCGAGCTGGTCGACCAGCCGGCGGTCGAAGTCGTCGCCGCCCAGATGGCTGTCGCCCGCCGTGGACCGTACCTCCACCACGCCGTCGCCGACGTCGAGGATGCTGACGTCGAAGGTGCCGCCGCCCAGGTCGAAGACGAGCACCGTCTCGTGCTGCTTCTTGTCCATGCCGTAGGCGAGGGCGGCCGCGGTCGGCTCGTTGATGATCCGCAGTACTTCCAGGCCGGCGATCCGTCCGGCGTCCTTGGTGGCGGTGCGCTGGGCGTCGTTGAAGTAGGCGGGCACCGTGATGACCGCCTCGGTGACCTTCTCGCCCAGCTGTTTGGAGGCGTCGTCGGCGAGTTTGCGCAACACCTGTGCGCTGATCTCCTCGGGAGCGTAGAGCTTGTCGCGCACCTTGAAACGGGCGGCGCCGCCGTCTCCCTCGACCACGTCGTACGTGACGGCCTTGGCCTCTTCGGAGATCTCGTCGAAGTGCCGGCCGATGAACCGTTTGGCCGAATAGATGGTGCCCTTGGGGTTGAGGATCGCCTGGCGGCGGGCCAGCTGGCCCACCAGGCGCTCGCCGGTGTCGGTGAAGGCCACCACGGACGGTGTCGTGCGGTTGCCCTCGCTGTTGGGTACGACCGACGACTCGCCGCCCTCCCAGACGGCGATCACCGAGTTCGTGGTGCCCAGGTCGATGCCTACTGCCTTGGCCATGAGGAACTCCTTTCGCGACGGGCGGCCCGCTCGTCCTCGGAGACGCGCCCGGCTTTCCGCACTCGCTCAGGTGACGGCGGGGCCGCTCCGCGGGCGGCCGCTCTTCCAGGCCCCGCTGCCGGTGCTGGTGCCGGTCCCGGTGGGCAGTTCGGCCAGCAGCCGCACCGCCTCCTCGGCGACCGCTTCGTCGGCGACGACGTCGTACTGGCTGGGCTGCATGTAACTCACCGAGGCGAAGTCCCGGCGGCCACGCTGGGCCGCGTGCACCACCAGGCCGAGCAGAGCACCGACGAGGGCTCCGAAAACCAGCCCGTACAGGGCGAGCAGCAGTCCCGACACGACCGGGTCCAGCCAGTTCAGCAGCCCGAAGATCCACCCGATCAGTGCTCCGGCCAGGGCGCCGCTCGCCGCGCCGTGCAGCGCGGCCCCGCCAGGTCCCATGCGGCCCGTCACCTGCTCGACCAGGCGCACGTCCTGCCCGATGACGGCCACCCTCTCCACGGGAAAACCCCGATCGGAAAGGTGATCGACGGCGCGTTCCGCCTCCTGGTAGGTCGTGTACGAGGCGATGGTCCTGCGGGCCTGCTCGTTCATCAGCCAGTCCTCCCTGCCAGGCCACCGGTGCGCCCGGCGATCCCCGACAAGTCCAGAGTGGCAAGAGAGCAGCGCGCTCCGCCTGCACCCGACAGGTCAGAAATCGACGCAGTCGGTCGGTCCAGGAGAGCAAGGCCAAAATCCAGACAAGTCGGATGACGTTGCCTAGGCTGGGCGCGCAGGGCTCGCCCAGTCGTGGATCCCACGACTCCCTCGATCGCCTCCGATGACCGGAGGGGAACGGGAGTGATCTATGGCCTGCCATCCGTCACGGAGGCTGCCCCCTGACGTGTCCGACCAGCAAGGGAACCGCCAACCGAGCGACACCGCGGGCACCGGACGGCACGACCCGAGCCCGCTCGCGGCGCTGGACCCGCACGGGCTGCTGGTGCTGTCCCACACCCTGTTCGCCTGCGCCGAGCAGAGTGAGATCGTGCGGTTGGCCATGGGGCACGTCAGTGCCCTTGGTCCCTACCACGCCGAGGCCGGATATCTCGTGACGAGCGACGGTCTGGCCCGCGTCCCAGGCCACGACGCGGGAGCGCCGAAGGCCGACGACGCACGGATGACGGACCTGGGCGAGGCCGACGGCTCCGTATCCCTTCCGGAACGGTCCTGGACCTGGGCGTTCGGCCTGCGCGGGGCCGGCGGTCTGCTCGGCTACATCCTGGTCTCCTCCCGCTCCGGGCCCGACGAACAGGGGCGCTTCCTCCTCTCGACCCTCGTGGGGCTCGCATCGGCGGCCCTGTCACTGACGGTCACGCGTGCCGCGCAGCACGACAAGGCCGGTGAACTCAGCCAAGTCCGCACCGAACGGGACACCGCGCTCGTGCAGCTGGCTGCCATGCGCTCCGAACTGCACCTGCAGAAGACCGTGCACGAGACCCTCGCCCGTGTCGCTGCCCGGGGCGGCGGCGAGGACGCCATCACCCAGGCGCTGTACGAACTCACCGGGCTGTCGGCGCTCGTCGAGGACCGGTTCGGCAACCTGAGGTCCTGGGCGGGTCCCGACCGCCCCGATCCCTATCCGGTGCGCTCCTCGACCCACCAGGAAGGGATGCTGCGGCAGGTCGCGCGCGAGCCGGGCCCGGTCAGAGTCAAGGACCGGCTGATCGCCCTGGTCCGCCCGCGCGGCGACGTCCTCGGCGTACTCGCCCTCGAGGACCCCGAGGCGACGGCCGACGAGCACACCCGGTTCGCCCTGGATCACGCACAGCGGTCGCTCGCCCAGGAGCTCATGCACGCACGCGAACTCGCCGAGGTCGAACTGCGACTGCGCCGCCAGCTGATCGACGACCTGTTGGAGGGCACTGACGAGACGAGCGCCTACGCCCGGGCCGAAGCCGTCGGCCACGACCTGCAACGCACCCATTACGTGGTCGTGGTGCACTGGCCGGGCAACGCCCCTGACGACTCCTTCACCCGAGCAGTCGAGCAGGCGACAGCCATCTCGGCGACCCGTCCGCTGATCACCCGTCGCGGCGACCGGATGGTCCTGCTGACCGAAGCGAGGCCCGACGACGATGCCGTCTACACGGCGCTGGCCCATGAGCTGGGAACGCCCGGCGGAGCGATCGGGGTGAGCGCCCGCTGCGACTCCCTGGACGACATTCCCCGCTGTTACCAGGAGGCATCGCGGGCCCTGGATGTGCGGCAGAACTCCCGCCAGCGCAGTGGGACGACGTTCTTCGACGACCTCGGGCTGTACCGGATCCTGGGGCCCGGAAACGATCTCCGGGAGCTCGAAGACTTCGTGCGCGAGTGGCTCGGCGAGCTGATCGACTACGACGCGGAGCACGACACCGAGTTGGTGGAGACGCTCTCGCGCTACTTCGACTGCGGAGGCAACTACGACGATGCGGCCGCCGCGCTGACGGTCCACCGCAGCACCCTGCGCTACCGGCTGCAGCGTATCCGTGAGATCAGCGACCGCGACCTGGCGGACGTGGACACCCGGCTCAATCTGCAGGTGGCAACGCGTGTCTGGAAGATCATCCTGGGCGGACGACGCTGACCGCGGGCGCCTGGAGAGCCGGCGCTGCGGGTCAGCCCGGCACTCGAACAGGTCGCCGGTGAGGCAAAGTCGATGTTGCGACCTGATCGCCTGTGGCACAGCCCCTCCGAGCTGCGACAACTGCCAGCTCTTTCACGAGCGGGTAGATCTTTTTCCCGGGAGATTCGCCTGCGACAGGTAGGCGGCGGCCCGACGCAGGACCTCGTTCTCCTGCTCCAACAGCTTGATCTGCCGACGTGCTTCGCGTAGTTCCGCACTTTCCTGGCTGGACGTTCCGGGCTTGGTTCCGTCGTCGATGTCCGCCCGGCGCATCCACTTCCACAGCGTCATCGCGTGCACTCCGAAGTCGGCAGCCACCTGCTCGACCGTCACGCCCGGACCGCGGTTCCTCGCTACCCGTACAACATCCTCGCGGAACTCTTCCGGATAAGGCTTGGGTACAGCGACATCCTTCCCGCCCTCCCCACAGGGCAAGCCAGTTCAGTTGACCTGCCCCACCATTTGGGCTCCAGGATCGGTGGCCAACCGGCAGCTGGGATAGTGTCGTTCTCGGAGGCTCCCCGAACTGTACGACGGATGGTCTGGCTGGCCTGGCTCGACCTCGCCGCCTCGCGATCTCGAGCCATGAGTAGGTCCGATGACGTCCCAGACCAGCCTCACGGCGGTACACCGGAGGTCGAGTGCCCTTCAGGGGCCGTCTTCTGTTGGGGCCTTGGCTCCTTGAGGCCTCAGCCGGACGCACTCCTCGCAGAGCTAAGAACACCGGACGATCGCCACGTGAAACGCCCCGCGCAACACGCAGACGACTCGTCGAACAACGCCTCCGCGGCACTCCCCCGTACCTCCGGCCTCAGGATGGCCTCAATACATGACCCTGTCGCAACGGAGCCGAGCGGAACACGCCTCCGTGGCAACACATCGGTACGCGTCCATGCAGGTCAGAAGGCCATCATGCAAAGCAGCGCCCCTCAGGCGTCAAACTCACGAGCAGCGGATTCAGTCCGTTCAGGCAAAGTTGACGCCCCGACACCCGAAAACGAACGTTTCCGCAGGTCAGTGACCTGCACGGTGGGGCGGGTGGGACTCGAACCCACGGCCGACGGATTATGAGTCCATTGCGGATCTTGGCGGTCCTTGCCGATCAGTGCCGATTCACGCCGTTCTTGCAGGTCAGACGTGCTGATCCGTGTCAGCCCTTTGCAGTGCTTGTCGGTCTGTTCCGGTCCTTGTGGCCCCTCAATGGCCCCTGGAGGTCGATGAGCCAGACAGCTTCTACGGCAACAGCCGCGTCCACCCACTCCAGCCAAGGAGATGGAACCCCCGCACAGCGGATTCCCCTTCCAACGCGCAGAGGCTCCGATCCCCGGATGAGGGGAACGGAGCCTCTTGGCCGTTTCTGCAGGCCAAGTACGGGGCCACGCTTACTCGTCCTACCGACCCTACGTGACCGGCCAGTTGGAGCGAAGTGCCGACCGACTCACACCTGGGCGCCAACATCGGCTCCCAGGCATGCCGGACCGGGGCTCGGGGGGCTCTATGTCCCCGCCGGCCAGGGAGGCGTGCACGATCCACATTGACAGGCGGTGCGGGGACAGGCCGCCAGCCCGGCGGTTACGAGGGAGGTCCGGAGTCCGTCCCGCGATCACGCAAGTCAGAGATTCGGCGGGTAGGGCGCGACCCACGGGGCATGCCCACCGTCAGGGGTACCCGCACCACCCTCCGCAAGATGCTCCAGAACTGCGGCCTGCGCCGCGTGGACGTGGACGATACCGAGCACGGTGGTTGCCGCGAGGGCAGCGCCAAGCACTGCCGCCGCCATTCGCTGTCCCCGTGAGATTCTTTTCATCATTTTCACCCAGATCAGGAGGGATAGCACGGGAGGAGTTCCCCCGCGCGCGTGTCGAGTGGACAAGCCGCAAGGCCGAGCCCGGGCTGACCCATCCGCCTTCAGGCGCGGACGTCAGTTACGGGGACGGCCCCGCCGCGAGGGACCGCCCGGCCCGGCCGTCCGCCAGACCGAATCGATCCCGCATGATCGACATGTCCAGACGCTAGACATTGACCTTGTCGTCGGAAGCCGTCCCGAGGGCCCGACGGGGTCATCCGCCAGGACGACCCCGTCGAGCACGGTCAATCCGCCCACCGAACGCGTTGGGTCTCCCGTCGACACGGGCGCCAGCAAGGCGAACCGCCCCAGCACACACAGGTGCCCGCTCCGGACGGTAAGGCGACATGGGTGTGCCGTGAGCTGTCCACTGCACAGCTCACGGCGTCATTTGGGGGGCGCCGTCGTCGTCCGCGGCGGGCGTCCGGACCTGGCGCGCGTCTGGCAGTGGGGTTGGCCGTGGCGGGCCTCAGGCATGTGGTCCTGCGCCGTGCAGGAGCGTGTCAATGACGAGTGCGGCCAGCACGTCGGGATCCTTCGCGGCCGGATCCCGCTCGGTGCCGGGCCTGTCGAGGGCTTCACTCAGGAGCGCGTAGTACACCTGCCGCGTCCAGTCCAGGTCCGCGTCCGGGGCGAGGAGTCCCTCGCTCTGCGCCCGGGTCAAGAGTTCGACGGTGTACCTGTCGATGTCGGCCCAGAGGGCGGCCGCGGTCTCGCTGTGGGGCGTGCTGTGACTGAGGGTGAAGCGCCAGGCGCTCTTGACCCGCAGGACGTTCGCGGTCACTCGGTACAGGGCCACGAGCGCGGGGGCGGAGTCGGGCCGGGCTTCCCCGATGGCGTCGAGAAGCTGCTGCTTCGCGGAGACAGCGAGCGCCTCCAGCAGCGCCTGCCGGTTCGCGAACCGGCGGTGCACCGTGATCCTGGTCAGCCCCGCCGCCTCGGCGATCTGCTCCATGGAGGCACCGGCGTCCTCGGCGAGAACCCGCTCCGCCGCCTCCAAAATCGCACGCACACTGCGCTCGGCATCTGCCCGCAGCGGTCGGCCCATAGCGGTCTCCCTGTCTCGTTCGTCCTCGACCTCTGTAGAGGATACGTGGACGCTACGGGTAACTTGATAACTGATTCTTCACTGCCGCGATTGCGGTGCCATGTGATACGTCGATGATACGAATCGAGATCGGACCACACCCCCGACCGGCGACGGATCGGCCGGATCGACGAAGCCGCCCGTCGAGTGACGCTTTCGCCGTCCACGCTGACGCCGACTCGACAAGCGCGTCACGAAAGGGGCCGGAGGCCGGGACAGCATCGGCCCACACGGCCCGCGTCGTTCGCGTCACCACTCCGGGGCAGCCCTCCGGCCATGACCCGAGAAATGTCATGTCCTCGATCGACCTTCGTACTCGACCGGGCAGAGGCCGCCGTCACGACCTGCGTGAGCGGACTGGTTCGCCCCGGCGGATGACGCGGTCGGGCACCCGGGATGACTCCCGACGACATTGTTGATCCCTAGCTTCAGGAACATGTCGATCATGCGGGAGTTCCTTCGCCGCCCCCGGCTCACCGGCGTCGCCACTCCCAGCTCCCCCACCCTCGCACCGCCCACGGCCTCCGGCCCGTCTCCGAGCAGGAGCCACCGGATCCGTCAGGACCTTCCGGTGCGTACGGCGGCGGGCCCGGCCTGACGACGTCGCCGGAACAGCACCACTCCCGCGCGCTCCGCAGAACATTCGCACGCCGAGCGCACATCAGGTTCAACGCGCCGGGAAGCCCTCCGGCCCGACCCAAGGAAATGGCATGTCCTCAACCAATCGACCTACCCGCATCTCCCGGCGGACCGCGATGGCGCTGGCCGGCGTGTCGGTCGTCGCCGCCCTCACCGCCACGGCACCGAGCATGGCCAACGCCGTCAGCGACGGCTCCAGCGGCATGCGGCACTCGGTCACCCAGACGCAGAACGCGGAGAGCGCCAGCACCGCCCCCAACCTGCGCATCAAGGCCGCCAACGGTGTCACCTACCAGTACCGCCGATTCGGCCACCCCGGTGCGGGCAGCGTGCCACTGGTCTTCCTGCAGCACTTCCGCGGCACCCTCGACAGCTGGGATCCCAAGCTCATCGACACCATCGCCGCCAAGCGCGAGGTCATCCTCGTGGACAACGCCGGCGTCGGCGGCTCCACCGGCACCACCGCCAGCACCGTCCAGCAGATGGCCCTGGACGCCGTCGACTTCATCGACGCCCTCAAGCTGCCCCGATACGACGTGCTCGGCTTCTCCCTCGGCGGCGAGGTCGCCCAGGAGGTCGCGCTGCGCCGCCCCTGGCAGGTCCGCCGCGTCGTCCTGGCCGCCACCGGCCCCCAGGGCGGAGTGGACCAGCGCGCATCCGACCCGAACATCCTGGGACGGGCTCTGAAGGACAACCCCGGCCCCGAGGACTACCTCTTCCTGTTCTTCAAGAACACGCCCTCCAGCCAGGCCGCGGGAAGGGAGTTTTTGCAACGCCTCGGACAGCGCACCACCGACCACGACGCGCCCTCCAGCCTGGCCACCCGCGACCGCCAGCTCACCGCGTGGTCCGAGTGGGGCATCCCCGACAAGTCCAAATTCGTCCGCCTCAAGGCTCTCTTCCAGCCCACCCTGGTCGCCGACGGCGAGAGCGACATCCTCATGCCCGCCAAGAACTCCCGCCTGCTGGCCAAGTACCTCCCCGACGCCCAGCTGCACATCTACCCGGACGCCGGTCACGGCTTCCTCTACCAGTACGCCGTCCAGTTCGGCACCGAGGTGAACACCTTCCTCAACCGCTGACAGCACCTCGCCGTGAGACGGTCGCCGACGCCGACACGCACGGTGACCGCAGACCGGCAACTCATGGCCGATACCCCGCCGGAGCCGACCCGGCGGGGTATCGGCGTCGAACGGGGCGCCGCCCCAGTCGAGCCGACCTCGCCACCTCACCGGAGGAGATACGGAGAAGCTACGGATGACTCTTTAATTGATGCTCTAATGTTGCTTCTCCAGTAGAAGCTGATACATTGATGAAACCGATTGAGGGTGTTGCGGCGCGAACCCCGGTACGAACCGTCATTCGCGTCCGGCACCCGCAATCCCCCGCAAGCCGAAGCAGTCCATGAGTCAGGAGTCCGAAATGGCGACAACACGACCGGTAGCCCTCGTGACGGGTGCGTCCTCCGGCATCGGAAAGGCAGCCGCGCTCGCGCTGGCCGCGGCGGGCCACGAGGTGGTCGGTACCAGCCGCAACACCGCGCACGTCACCCCCCTCAAGGGCGTGACCTTCCTAGACCTCGACGTGACCAGCGATGATTCGGTGGCCGCCGCTGTCGCAGAGGTGATCGACCGGTTCGGGAGGATCGACGTCCTGGTCAATAACGCCGGCATCGGCTCGGCCGGCGCCGCCGAGGAGTCCTCCGCCGCGCAGGCACAGGGCCTCTTCGACATCAACGTCTTCGGCGTCATCCGCATGACCAACGCCGTCCTGCCGCACATGCGCGCGGCGGGCAGCGGACGGATCATCAACATCTCGTCCATCGTCGGCTTCATGCCGCAGCCGTACATGGCGGTCTACGCCGCCTCCAAGCATGCGGTCGAGGGCTATTCGGAGTCCGTCGACCACGAGGTACGCGAGTACGGCGTGCGGTCGCTGCTCGTCGAACCTGCCTGGACGAACACGGCGTTCGACGCGGCCAGCGTGCGGCCCGACCAGCCCCTGGCCGTCTACGCCAAACAGCGGCACGTCTTCGAGGAGTACATGGCCGGCGCGGTCAAGGACGGTGACGACCCCGCCGTCGTCGCCAAGGAGATCGTCGCGGCGGCGACCGACGCCAAGCCCAAGGTGCGTTACACCGCCGGCGCCATGACCGGGCGCGTGCGCACCATGCGCCGCGTGGTCCCCGCCCGCGTGTTCGACCAGCAGCTGCGCAAGCTCAACCGCCTGCCCGCCTGACCGACCATCCCGCCCCCACGAGACACAGCGACAGGAAAGCGAAGCCCGCCATGAGCACCTATCTGGCAGACGCGGCCGACGACCTCACCGTCGAGGGCCCCTCCGCGACCTTCACCTACCGGCGCCTCGGCCCGCGGGGCGGCATCCCGCTGGTCCTGCTGAACCGGGTCCGGGGCACCCTCGACTGGTGGGACCCCGAGCTCCTGGACCAGCTGTCCGCCGCCCACGACGTGATCGTGTTCGACAACGTCGGCACCGGTTACACCACCGGCACCCCGCACGACTCGGTCGAGGGACTCGCCGACGGCACGGTCGAGTTCATCGAGGCCCTCGGCCTGCCGCAGGTGGACCTGCTCGGCTGGACGCTGGGCGGAACCGTCGCCCAGCACATCGCCCGCACCCGGCCCGGCCTGGTCCGCAAGCTGGTCGTGGCGGCCGCCAACCCCGGCGGCACGGTGCCCGGCGCTCCCGCCCCGGACCCGAAGGTGCGGGCCACCATGACCAAGCCCGAGGTCACCGGGGACGATCTGGTGTTCCTGTTCTTCCCCGAGACCGAGACGGGGCGTGCCGCCGGGCACGCGCACCTCGCCAGGGTGGCCACCCGGCTGGCCACCGGTATCCCTGGCGTGTCCGAGGCGGCGGCCCTCGGTCAGCTCACCGCGATCGGCAAGGACGCGGCGATCCCCTTCGACCAGGTGCGGGAGGACCTGGAGTCGATCAGGCAGCCCGTCCTGTACGCCACCGGCATGAAGGACGCGATGATCCCCGCCCTGGCCGCATACACCGCGGTCCAGTACCTCACCGACGCCACCCTGGTCGTCTACGGCGACGCCGGTCACGCCTTCCTCTTCCAGCACGCCAAGGACTTCGCCGCCCAGGTGACGGCCTTCCTTGCCGACTGACTCACCCGAACGCCGGAGCCACGCGTGCCGAGCGCCTGCCCGACCGAGGAGATACATCGTGGAGTCGACCAGCGTCCCGGCGCGCCGGGAGGTGACGCCGCTGGAGTTGTTCTTCGACCTGGTCTACGTCTTCGCGATCGGCCAGCTGTCGCATCAGCTGCTGGCGCGCCCGACGTGGACGGGCGCGGCCCAGACGCTCGTGCTCTATCTCGCGGTCTACGCGGCGTGGGCGTACACCACCTGGGCCGTCACTCTCGTCCCGGCCGAGGATCCGCGGACCAGGCGGATGCTGCTGACGGTCATGCTCCTGGGTCTGTTCATGAACGCCGCGATCCCGCGTGCCTTCGGCGATGCCGGATGGGTCTTCGTCGTCACCTTCCTGCTGATTCATCTCGGCCGGACGGTGTGGCTGCTCGGGGTGGGCCTCGACCGGCGTGAACAGGAGCACTGGCGCCGCGTCCTGATCTGGTTCGCCGCGGCCGCCCCCTTCTGGCTGACCGGCGCGGCGGCCGACGGCGGCGCGCGGCTGGCGTGGTGGGCCGTGGCGACCCTGATCGAGCTGGCGGGCACCTGGACGGCGCATCCCCTGCCCGGCCGCAGGCTGAACTCCCGGCAGGTCGGCTTCGCGGGCGGCCACCTGCTGGAACGCGGCCGCCTGTTCATGATCATCGCGTTCGGTGAGGCGATCCTGACCACCGGCACCGCGCTCACCACGGCGCCGTACGAGCCCATGACCCTGCTCACCAGCAGCGTGGCTCTCGCCGGCACGGTCGCGTTGTTCTGGCTGTTCTTCAGCCGCTCCGAACACATCGTGCACCACTACGAACGGACCGAGGACCCCATCCGGGCGGGGCGCAGCGGCGTCTACAGCCTCATGGTCTCCGTCGCCGGGATGATCGCCGCCGCCGCGGGGGACGAGCGTGTCATCGCGCACCCGGCCCACCACGCCGGCATCACCACGAACCTGCTGCTGTTCGGCGGACCCGCCCTCTTCATCGGCGCACAGACGTGGCACGGCAGGACCCTGTTCGACGACCTCCCCCGGGCGCGGCTGGTCGCGCTGTCCGCTCTGGTCATCGGATGCGCGGTCACGACGGCAGCTCCGGCCTACCTGGCGGCCGTCATCGCCGCCGCGATCGTCCTCACGCTGGCCGCGGTCGAAGAGCGCCGTCCACGTCCCTGACTCACGGCACTGCTGCGGGCCCGCCCGATCCCGGCCCGGAACGACCGTAAGACGCGCGTACACCCACCCGTTCTGCCGCATTCGCCATGTCCGTCCATCACGCAGGAGCTATCCATGGACTTCTCCACCAGCGACATCCCCGCCACCGGTGCCGACCGACGCCCGGGCCGGGAGACCGGCTCTACAAAGGAGGGACGCCGTGCCAGAGGCGGGTGTGTTGATCTGTGACGACCAGGAGCTGATGCGGGTCGGCCTGCGCATGGTGGTGGACAGCCAGTCGGACCTCACCGTCGTCGGCGAAGCCGGGGACGGAGAGGCGGCCGTGGCGAAGGCGCTCACACTGCGCCCGGACCTCGTCCTCATGGCCGTGCGGCTGCCGCGCCTCGACGGCATCTCGGCCACCGCACAGGTCCGCGCCGCACTACCCCACACGCAGGTGCTGGTCCTCACCGCCTGCGACCGCGACGAGTACGCCTACGCGGCGCTTCGTGCCGGAGCCGGCGGCTTCCTCGTCAAGGACACGCCGGCCGCCGAGATGCTGGTCGCCATCCGCGGTGTGCTGCGCGGCGACGCGGTGATCGCCCCCTCGGTGACCCGACGGCTGATCGACCGGTATGTCACGGAAGCCGTGGCCCCCCTCACCGACAAACGCCTCGACGTGCTGACCGACCGCGAGCGTGAGGTGTTGGGTCTGGTCGCCCGCGGGCTGAACAACACGGAGATCGCCGGGAAGCTGTTCCTCGGCGAGACCACGGTCAAGACCCACGTGGCCCGGATCCTCGGCAAGCTGCGTCTCCGCGACCGGATACAGGCCGTCGTCATGGCCTACGAAAGCGGGCTGGTTCGTCCTGGCGGATGACCCCGTCGGGCCCTCGGGATGGTTTCCGACGACACGCCCCCTCCTTAGCTTCTGAACATGTCGATCATGCGCGAGTTCCTCCGCGGCCCCCGACTCACCGGCGCTATCGCGCCCAGCTCCGCCACCCTCGCCCAGGCCATGACCTCCGCACTGGACCTTCACCGCGCCGACCTGGTGGAGTTGGGGTCCGGCACCGGAGCGATCACTGACGCGATACGACGACGGCCGGCACCGGGGACGCGGCTGATCGCGGTCGAGCTCAACCCGGTCTTCGCCCGCCGGCTCACGGACCGGTACTCCCACCGCGCCGTCGAGGTGGTCCAGGGCAGCTCCGAGGGCCGGGCGACGCTCTTCCCGGACCCGGCCGACGTCATCGTGTCCGGACTGCCGTGGACCGTCATGCCGCGTGAACGGCAGCGCCGGATCCTCGACGCGGCAGCCGGCGTCCGAGTCCGAACGGCAGGTCCAGCACCTTCGCCTGCATGCACGCAGCGTGGACACCCTCGGCCCGCCGGTTCGCGGCCGAGCTGACCGGGCGGTTCTCCACGGTGGAGCGGGGCCGGGTGGGGTGGCCGACCTCCCGTCGGCGTACGTGCACCGTGCGGTCGTACCGGTCCATGGCAAGTCGGCGGAGCCGGCACCCGGAAGGCAGCGCCCGCAGCCACTGAACAGCCCGTTCCCGCCGCCACCGGCATGACCCCGCAGCGACGCTCCCTCACGCCTTCCTCTTCCCGCACGCACACACCCCCTCAGCACTGGAGCACAGCATGACCCAGCACACCATGTTCAAGATCGATACCGTGGCGCCGAAGATCCGCAGGGTCACCTTCGCCAATCCGCCGGTGAACGTCGTCGGCGCGGACACCGTCGTCCAACTGATCGACGTTGTCGACGAGTTGAGCCGCGACGAGCAGGTTCAGGTCGTCGTCTTCGACAGCGGCACGCCCGGATACTTCTTCAACCACGCCGATCTCGGCCAGGTGCCCGAACTCCTGGCCCTGAACGCGGCGGACGGGACCCCGACGTGGGTCGAACTCGTCACCCGCCTGAGCAGCGCCCCGTTCATCAGCATCGCCTCCATCCGCGGGCGCACGCGGGGCGGAGGCGACGAGATCACCCTGGCCTTCGACCTGCGCTACGCCAGCCGCGAGGAAGCCTTCTTCTGCCAGCCCGAGGTCGCGATCGGCATCGTCCCGGGCGGCGGCGGCAGCGACCGTCTGGCCCGGCTGCTGGGACGGGACCGCGCGCTCGAAGCGATCCTCACCAGCGAGGACTACGACGCCGATACGGCCGAGCGGTACGGCTGGGTGACCCGGGCCGTCCCCGACGCCGAACTCGACGCCTTCGTCGACGGTGTCGCGGCGCGCATCGCGTCCTTCGACAAGGCGTCCGTCCTGGGCGCCAAGGCTCAGATCAACCGCTCGACCCTGCCGCCGGTGGCCGACCTGCGCGCGTCCTGGGCGGAGTTCGCGGAGTCCGTCAACTGGCCGGGATTCCAGGCCCGCGTGCCGCAACTCGGGAAGGCCATCGCCGAGATCGGTCTCGACGAGATCGAGCGGAACCTCGGCCACTACGCCGGTCTCATCAACCAACAGGCATAGGCACCGGGCAAACGAAGCGGCCGGGCGCCCGTGCGGCGGCGCGTCCCTCCCGCAACCGATTCCCTCCACATCCTCCGGCAACGAGGAAGGACCTCCATGACCAGGGACCGTGTCCCCTCGGCCGGCGCCTCCGTGTCAGCAGCCGGCCGCCCGCCAGACGGCGGCAGAGGCAGTCCCCAGACAGGAAACGGCGGACGAACCGCGTTACGGCGCAGGGATCTTCTGACGCTGATGGCGATGTGCCTGGGCGTGATGATGACGTTCCTGCTCGTCACCGCCACGATCTCGGCACTGTCGGCGATCCAGGGCGATCTACACGTCGGCCCGGGCGCGCTGATCTGGATTCCCAGCGCGTACACGCTGGTCGTGGCCGCTCTGGTGCTGTCGGCCGGCACCCTGGGCAATCTCCTGGGCCGCAAGCGGATGTTCTGCGTCGGCGTGGTGATCATGATCGCGGGAGGCGTGCTGGCCGCGACCGCCGACACCACCGCCACGGTGATCACCGCGCAGCTGGTCGCCGGTGTCGGCGGCGCGCTCATCCTGCCCAACAGCCTGGCCGCGCTGGGCGCGACCTTCGCCGATCCGCAGAGGCGGACCGAGGTGATCACCGTGTGGGCGGCGTCGTCGGGCATCGGCCTGGCCATCGGTCCGCTCCTCGCCGGTGTCCTGCTGGACCGATTCAGCTGGCACGCGGTGTTCGTGTCGAACACCGTCCTGGGAGTGATCACGCTCCTGGTCGCGGTCCCGTTCGCCGCGGAGTCCCGGGCTCCCGACGGCCGCCTCGACGTGGGCGGCGCACTGCTGGGCACCCTCACGATCGCGAGTCTGGTCTACGCCCTCATCCAGGGCGGCCAGGACGGGTACACCGCCGGTCCCGTCATCGCCGCCTGGGTCGCGGCCGCGGTCGGCGCGATGGTGTTCGTCGCCGTCGAGCTGCGGGTGGCGGCGCCGATGCTCGACGTGCGGCTTTTCGCCTCACGCTCGTTCAGCGCCGTGATGGTCATCGCCGCGGTGGCGCTGTTCGGCTTCACCGGTGTGGCCGTCCTCGTGGTGATGTTCTACAACAACGTCCAGCACCTGGACGCGCTGGACACCAGCCGGCGCATGCTGCCCCTGTTCGGCGTCTACGTCGTCTCGGCGTTCCTCACCGGCAGGGTGATCCGCCGCACCGGCTTCAAGGCACCACTGACGGTCGGTCTGCTGCTCGGCGCCCTCGCCGTCCTCGGCCTGACCACAGTCGGCGCGGACACCCCCTACAGCAGGGTCTGGCCGCTGTTCGCCCTGTTCGGCGCGGCATCCGGCCTGGTCATCGCGCCCAGCACGGCCGCCGCGCTGGTCAGCGTCACCCCCGAGCGCGCGGGTATGGCCTCCGGCGCCGTCAACACCGCCCGGCAGATCGGCGCGGTCATGGGCACCGCGCTGCTCGGTTCACTGCTCGCGGGCCGCGTCACCGCGGACCTGCCCCGGCAACTCGCGGCACATGGCGTCCCCGTCGCCGACCGCGCACCTGTCGAGGAGGCCGTCGCCTCCGGGACGACCAGCACCACTCCCGCGCCAGGCGCGGTGCGCGCCGCGATCGAGGACGCCTTCGCCTCCGGCGTGCACGCCGGACTGGCCGTCACCGCGGCCGTCTTCCTCGCCGCCGCCGTGGTGGCCCTGACCGCCGTACACAACCGCCCCCACGAGAACGGAACGCACATGCCCGCCCCCACAACCACCGTCACCACCTCATGAGCACGCACGCCACCCCTCAGCACCGCGCCTACACCTGGCAGGATCCCCGCCCGACCGCCGAGGCCATCGGGCGGATGAGCGGCCTGGAGGTGCTGCACGGAATCGGCAGGGGAACGCTTCCGACCCCTCCGGCCATGGACACCCTCGCCATCGAACCCGCCGAGATCGAACCGGGCCGCACCGTGTTCGAACTGACCCCCGCGGGATGGCACTACAACGCGCTCGGCACCGTCCACGGCGGCGTCCTCGCGACCCTCGCCGACAACGCCCTGGGCGCCGCCGTCCACACCCGCCTCCCCGCCGGAAGCGGCTACACCACGCAGGGCCTCACCATCACCTTCCTGCGCCCGGTCACCGTCGACACCGGCCGCATCCGCTGCGAAGCCACCGCCGTCCATGTAGGCCGCCGTAGCGCCTATGCCACCGCCACGGTCACCGACCTCATCGGTCGGCTGCTCGCCCACGCCACCACCACGTGCCTGATCTTCCGGGCCGACGGCCGACAACCCGCACGGACCCGTGAACAGGCCACCCAGGGCACCTCTCCGACGGCCTGACCTGCGGCTGAGCCCTCCCAGGCACGGAACACTCCTCCGATCCAACCAGCACCCCTCCCCCCACTCAATGCGACAGGGACTTCTCATGGACCTCTCCACCAGCACCGTTCTCGTCACCGGAGCCAACCGCGGCCTCGGCCGCGCCCTCGCCGCAGAACTGCTCGGCCGCGGCGCCGGCGTCTACGCCGGTGCCCGCAACCCCGACCATGTCGACCTGCCCGGCGTCACGCCGATCGCGCTCGACATCACCGATCCCGCCTCCGTGGCGGCCGCCGCCAAGGCCACCGGAGACGTCACCGTCCTGATCAACAACGCCGGCATATCCACCGGCAGCGACCTGCTCACCGGCGACCTGGACGACATCCGCCGGGACATGGACACCAACTTCTTCGGCACCCTCTCGGTGGTCAGGGCCTTCGCACCCCAGATCGCGGCGGGCGGCGGCGGCGCCGTCCTGAACATCCTGTCCGCGCTGTCGTGGTTCACCTTCCCGGACGTCGGCGCCTACTGCGCCGCCAAGTCCGCACAGTGGTCGCTCACCAACGCCCTGCGCCTCCAACTCGCCGACCAGGGCATCCGGGTGGCCGGACTGCACGTCGGCTACATGGACACCGACATGACCAGCACGGTCACCGCGCCCAAGACCGCCCCCGCAGACGTCGCCCGCCTGGCTGCCGACGGCATCGCCGAGGGCAGCTACGAGATCGTCATCGACGACATCAGCCGCCAGGTGCAGGCCGGGCTGTCCGGAGGCGTCACCGCCCTGTACCCGCAGCTGCCCTGACGGGCAGTCCATCCGACACGCCCGATGAGCAAGACGACCGATCCCTCCACCCGAACCGCCGCCGACCGAAGAGAGTGGGCATGTCCACCGAACTTCCCGAGTCATACGGTCCTCCCCCCGAAGGGCCGGCGCCGGCCCCGTCCCGACGAACATTCATCGCCACGACGACCGCCGTCGGTGGCGCGGTGATGGCGGGCGGCCTGGTGGCGGGAGCCTCTCCGTCCGCCGCCGAGGAGGCGTCCGCCGCAGACGCACCACCCGGCGGCCGAGTCTCACTGACTGTCAACGGCGAGCGGCACACCGCTGTGATCGACAACCGGACCTCGCTGCTTGACCTGCTGCGCGAACAGCTCGGTCTGCCCGGTACGAAGAAGGGCTGCAACGCAGGTGCCTGCGGGGCGTGCACGGTCCTGGTCGACGGACGGCGGGTCAACTCCTGCCTGACCCTGGCCGTACGCCTTGACGGTGCCGAGGTCACCACCATCGAGGGCCTCGCCGACGGCGAGGAACTGCACCCGCTCCAGCGGGCGTTCGTCGACCAGGACGCGTTCCAGTGCGGGTTCTGCACGCCGGGGCAGATCATGTCCGGCGTCGGCTGCATCGAGGAGGGCCACACCGGCTCCACGGACGAGATCCGGGAGTGGATGAGCGGCAACATCTGCCGCTGCGGCTGCTACGTGAAGATCGTGCGGGCGGTCGAGCAGACCGCGCGCGGGAAATGAGGCCCGGCCACCATGCATCCCTTCTCCTTCACGAAGGCCGCGGACACCCGGAGCGCGCTCGCGGCCGGGCAGCGCGGCGGGCGCTACATAGCGGGCGGCACCACCCTGGTCGACCTGATGCGCGAGACCGTCGAACGCCCCGAGACGCTCGTCGACATCAGCGCGCTGCCGCTGCGCAAGGTCACGGTCACCGAGCGCGGGGGCCTGCGCATCGGCGCCCTGGTGCGGATGGCCGAAGCCGCCGCCCACCCCAAGGTCCGCACCCTCTATCCGGTCATCTCCCAGGCTCTGGAACTGAGCGCGTCCGCCCAGTTGCGGAACATGGCGACCATCGGCGGGAACATCATGCAGCGCACCCGCTGCACGTACTTCCGTGATGTGACGGCCGCCTGCAACAAGCGCGAGCCGGGCTCGGGGTGTGCGGCGCTCGAAGGCTTCAACCGCACCCACGCGATCCTCGGCACCTCCGACGACTGCGTGGCCACGCACCCCTCCGACGTCGCCGTGGCTTTCGCGGCGCTGGAGGCGAGGGTGCACCTGCTGGGTCCGGACGGGGAGCGCAGCGTCGCGTTCGCGGACTTCCTGCTGCGGCCCGGCAGTACCCCGAATCGTGAACAGTCCCTGAAAAAGGGAGAGTTGATTACGGCTGTGGAGATCCCGGCCCTTGCTCGCCCGCTGAAGTCGGGCTACCTGAAGGTGCGCGACCGCCAGTCCTACGAGTTCGCCCTCACCTCCGCGGCCGTGGCCCTGCACGTCCGAGGCGGGGTGATCCGGGAGGCGAAGGTGGCCGCCGGAGGGGTCGGCACCGTGCCGTGGAAACTGCCCGCCGTCGAGCGGCACCTCATCGACGAACGGCCCTCGAAAGTCCTGTGGACCCAGGCCGCTGAACGAGCGGCGGACGGAGCCCGCCCCCTGGAGCACAACCACTTCAAGATCGAGCTCCTGAAACGCACCGTCGAGCGCCAGCTGCGCATCGTAGGAGGCACCAAGTGAGCCCGCAGCCGCAGGCAGCCGTCGGCGCCCCGCTCTCCCGGGTGGACGGCCGTCTGAAAGTCACCGGCAAGGCCCGGTACGCCGTCGACCACGACATCCCCGGAGCCGTGCACGCCGTCATCGTCGACAGCAGCATCGGCCGGGGCCGTATCACCACCATCGACACCCGCGCCGCCCTCGGCCATGCCGGCGTCCTGAAGGTGATCACCCACCTCAACGCCCCCAAGCTGCCCTACCAGCGCAACCCGCTCCCCACCGCCCCGCCGGGCGAGCGACTGCACGTCTTCCAGGACGACACGGTCCACTTCCACGGTCAGCCCGTCGCCGTCGTGGTGGCCACCACCCTGGAGGCCGCCCAGCACGGCGCCGGTCTGGTGAAGGTGGCCTACGACGCCGAACGGCCGTCCACCGACATGGCCGACGCACCGGCCGACGAGCCCCGGACGTACGCGCGGGGCGACACGGCCAAGGCGCTCGCCTCGGCCCCCGTACTCATGGAAATGACCTACCATCTCGCCCGCAACAACCACAACGCGATGGAGCCGCACGCCACCACCGCCCGCTGGGACGGCGACAAGCTCACCGTGTGGGACAAGACCCAGTGGGTGTTCGGCACCCAGATAGAACTCGCCACGGTCTTCGGTCTGCCTCCGGAGTCGGTGCGCGTCATCTCCCCGTTCGTCGGCGGCGGCTTCGGCAGCGGACTGCGGGCCTGGCCGCACGTCACCATCGCGGCCCTCGCCGCCCGCGAGACGAAGCGCCCCGTCAAACTCGCACTGACACGAAAGCAGTTGTACTTCGGAACGGGCTTCAGGCCCGCGTACGAGTACGCGGTGCGCCTGGGCAGCGACCGGCGCGGACGCTTGACCGCCATGACGCATGACGTGCGCGCCGAGACGTCGTCGTACGAGACGTTCATGGAGTCCGTACTGATCCCGGGGCAGATGCTGTACAGCATGCCGAACGTGAGCCAGGAGTACCGGACAGTACCGCTCGACGTGCACACCCCGTTGTTCATGCGCGGCCCCGGGTACACCACCGCCTCCTACGCCATCGAGTCGGCGATGGACGAACTCGCCCACAAGCTGGGCGTCGACCCGATCGAGCTGCGGCGGCGCAACGAACCGAACGAGGACGAGTCGTCGGGGCTGCCGTTTTCCACCCGCCGACTGCGCGAGTGCTATGCCGTCGGCGCCCGCGAGTTCGGCTGGCACCGCCGCAACCCCGGCCCGCGCACCACCCGGGACGGCGACTGGCTGATCGGCACCGGCATGGCCACCGGCGTCTACGACACCGCCCGCCAAGACGCCCGGGCGTCGGTCCGGCTGGACGCCGACGGCACCGCACTGATCCAGTCCGCGGCCAGCGACATGGGCCCGGGCACCTACACCTCCAACACCCAGCTCGCCGCGGACGCCCTCGGCCTGCCCATGGGCAAGGTGACCTTCCGCCTCGGCGACTCACTCATGCCGCCCGCCCCGCCGCACGGCGGCTCCTGGACCATGGCCAGCGTCGGATCAGCCGTCCAGGACGGTTGCGACAAGCTACGGACGCAGGCCGTCAAGCTCGCCGTCGAGGACGCGAAGTCGCCGCTCCACGGCGTCAATCCCGACACCGTCGTGGTCCGCGCCGGCCGACTGCACGTGAAGAAGAATCCCGCCCGCGGTGAGACCTACCGGCAACTCCTGACCCGCAACAAACGCACCCACCTCGAAGCCATGGGATCCTTCACCCGCCCAACGGGACCGGAACGGCACTCCCTGTTCGCCTACGGCGCGGTCTTCGCCGAGGTCGCCGTCGACGCCCGGCTGGGTCTCGTGCGGGTCCGGCGGATGCTCGGCGTGTACGACGCGGGCCGCATCATCAGCCCCAAACTCGCCGACAGCCAGGCCCTGGGCGGCATGGTCGGCGGCATCGGCCAGGCCCTGCTGGAACACACGGTCACCGACCACCGGGACGGCCGCATCGTCAACGCCGACCTCGCCAACTACCTCGTCCCCGTCAACGCCGACGTCCCCGACCTGAAAGCCATCTACCTCGACGGCGACGACCGCGAGGCAGACCCCATCGGCGTCAAGGGCCTGGGCGAGATCGTCCAGGTCGGGGTGGCGCCCGCCATCGCCAACGCCGTCTTCCACGCGACCGGGCGCCGTATCCGCGAACTGCCCATCACAGCGGAAGCCCTGCTCTGAACACCAGGGTGCCCTGGGCGCCCCTTTTGACCGTCCGGCGGCAGGTGAGCGGCCCACCGCCGGACACCAGGGCCGCCGCGGTGTCGCCTCTCCCGCACCGACACCGCGGCGGCCCGCCCAGAACCGTTACCCACGGAGACGTGCCCATGCTGAACATCGTCGACACGCTGCACGCCTGGTGCCGCGAAGCCCGCCCCTTCGCCCTCGCCACTGTCGTCCAGGTCAGCGGCAGCGCACCCCTGCCGCCAGGCACCTCACTCGCCGTCGACGCCGACGGCACAGTGGTCGGCAGCATCTCCGGCGGCTGTGTGGAGGGCGCCGTCTACGACCTGTGCCGCCAGATGCTCCAGGATGGCGGCGGCACCGCACGCGCCCGGTTCGGCTACTCCGACGACGACGCCTTCGCCGTCGGCCTGACCTGCGGAGGCGAGATCGATGTCCTGGTCCAACGCGTCGAACCGACAGCCCAGCCCCACCTGACCGCTGCCCTGGGCGAAGCCGTACGGGGCAGGCCCGCCGCCGTGGCCCAAGTGGTCGACGGCCCCGCCGAACTCCTCGGCCGCACCCTCACCCTTCTCGGCGAGGGCAGCGCCTACGACGGCACGCTGGGCGGCGAGAGCGAGGACAGGGCGGTCCTGGCCGAGGCCCGCGCCCTGCTGAGAGCGGGGCGCACCGCCAGGATCGATGTCGGCAAAGACCCCGACACCTGCCCCGTCAAACTCTCCGTCCTCGTCCACGCCCACGCCGCTCCGCCCCGCATGATGATCTTCGGGGCCGTCGACTTCGCCGCCGCCCTCAGCCAGGCCGGGAGCTTCCTCGGCTACCGCGTCACCGTCTGCGACGCCCGCCCCGTCTTCGCCACCGCCGCCCGCTTCCCGCACGCCGACGAAGTCGTCGTCGACTGGCCCCACCGCTACCTCGCAGCCACCGAGACCGACACCCGCACCGCCATCTGCGTCCTCACCCACGACCCCAAGTTCGACATCCCCCTGCTCGCCCTGGCGCTGAGTCTCCCCCTCGGATACATCGGCGCGATGGGCTCCCGCCGCACCCACGAGGACCGCAACCAGCGGCTGCGCGAGGCCGGCGTCACCACGGCTCAACTCACCCGCCTCAACTCCCCCATCGGCCTCGACCTCGGCGCCCGCACCCCCGAGGAAACAGCCGTATCCATCTCCGCGGAGATCATCGCCCACAGCAACCGGGCCACCGGCCTGCCCCTGTCCTTCGGCACCGGACCCATTCACCGTTCCGGCCCTGCCTGCCCAGTGCCCGATCAGGCCACTCGCCCCGCCGTGTGACCCTCCGTCCGGGCTGAATACCGCTCGGCTCGATCATCTGGCCAGGGCCTGTCGGTGACAGTCTCCGGCAGCCTGACCAGGCAAACCGCAGGGCCCCACGCAAGCGGGTCGAGCAACCGACCGGGGCAGTTTCCTCTTCGGGCCGTTTCCTTGACCCGTCGGCCATCGTCAGGACGCTCCCCAACCCCACCTACTGCCCCTGAACACCAGGTGCACCACCGACACGCAGGCAACCGACGTCGCCCCACCCGACCCCCGGCCTCGCCGGTACTCGACCGGCCGCACTTTTGGATGGCAACCCATGCCATCCAACCCAACAAATGGGGCACCAAATCAGCCCGGAGAAACCGCCGACCAGGACCCGGCCGCGCCGCCCCGGCCCCTGTACGGCCCCTGGGTCTCGGCATCGCCCCTCAGAGCAAGCGCCCGGACTATGAGCGACAACCTCGAACACCTAACCCACCGCAGGTCAGAGGGGTTCAAGCTCCCGCGACCACCGTCGGACCCCAAACCCACGCGCAGCGGATTCAGTCCGTTCAGGCGAAGTTGACGATCCGACAGGACAAAATGAACGTTTCCGCAGGTCAGAGACCTGCGGAAGTGGGGCGGGTGGGACTCGAACCCACGGCCGACGGATTATGAGTCCGCTGCTCTAACCGGCTGAGCTACCGCCCCATAGCGGCGTGTCGCGTACATGTGTGCGCGCCGTCTGCCGCAGCATAGCCGCTCATACGATCTCCTGCTTCGCAGGGGCGACTTCGCATGCCCTTGAGGACTCCGCCGTGACCTGCGCAGTTCCCTCGGACATGAAAAAGGACCCCATCGGGGTCCTCCTTCGTGCTGTCCTCTTCCCTGCTCTCCCGACTGGACTCGAACCAGTAACCTGCCGGTTAACAGCCGGCTGCTCTGCCAATTGAGCTACGGAAGATCGAAGCTCCCCCGACTGGACTCGAACCAGTAACCTGCCGGTTAACAGCCGGCTGCTCTGCCAATTGAGCTACGGAGGATCGCCTCGGTGCATCGAACGTACCTCCCTGGGTATTCGCCAGGGGGCGGGCGCTCGCTGCGACACATACATTAGCGCAAGCAGGGGGGTGCTCCGCCAATCGGTTCCCCCGGCACCGACGTCGCACCGGAGACCACGCGAGAGAGAGGGCGGCCACCATGCGCTACAAGCTCACGTTCGTTGTCGGACTGACACTGGGTTACGTGCTGGGCACCCGTGCCGGGCGCGAGCGCTACGAACAGCTGAAGAAGTCCGCCCGTCAGGTCGCCCAGAACCCCGCGGTCCGCAACACCGCCGAGACGGCCGCCCAGCAGGGCCGCCAGTTCGCCGGCAAGGCGTACCACGTGGTCAGCGACAAGGTGGGCGACCGGGTCCCGGAGTCGGTGACCCAGCGGGTGCGCTCGCTGCGGGACCGCAACCACAACGGCGCCCCGGAGGACGACTGGGGCACCAGCAACACCTGAATCCCGGGGTGACGAAAACAACCCTGAAGCGCGGCGGACGGCGCGACCAGCCAGGACGATCCAGCGGCCGCCGTCGCCGCGCGCCGGGCACGACGCTACGCCCATAGAATTTGCGCCATGGGGATAGTCGCCGGGTTGGACAGCTCGCCCGAATTCACTCGCATCGTGGTCTGCGACGCAGACTCGGGAGCCGTGCTCAAACAGGGGTACGCGCCACACCCGGTCGAGGGCCGTCCGTCCGACGTCGACCCCCAGGCCTGGCTCCTCTCCCTCGGTGAGGCGGCCGGCGGGGGTCTCCTCGAAGGCGTGCAGGCCATCGGGGTGTCGGCCCAGCAGAACGCGGTCGTGCCGCTCGACGCCCAGGGCAACACCGTCCGCCCCGCCATGGTCGGCGGCGACAAGCGCGCCCAGGTCGCCGCTGCCGACCTCGTCGACGCGCTCGGCGGTCGCGAGGCGTGGGCCCAGGCGGTGGGGTGCGTCCCGCAGGCCGCCCAGCCCGTCACCAAGCTGCGCTGGCTGAACAAGACCGAACCCGACGCCGCCCTGCGCACCGCCGTCCTGCTCCAGGCCCACGACTGGCTGGTGTGGCAGCTGCTCGGCCGGCCGGTCAGGAGAACCACCGACCGCGGCGGCGCCTCCGGCACCGGCTACTGGTCCGCCGCCACCGGCTCCTACCGTTCCGACCTGGTCGAACTGGCCCTCGGCCACCAGGCGATGCTCCCCGAGGTGATCGGCCCGGCGGAAGCGGCCGGTACGACCCCGGAGGGGCTGCTGATCTCCGCCGGCACCGGCGAGACCATGGCCGCCGCCTTCGGGCTCGGCATCGGGCTCGGGGACGCGGTCGTGTCGCTGGGCGCCTCCGGGTCCGTGATGGCCGTCCACCCCGAGGCCCTCGTCGACAACACCGGGATGATCACCTCCCTGGCCGACGCGACCGGCATGCACCTGCCCGTCGTCACCACCCTGAACGCCGTACGGACCCTGCGCGGGGCCGTCGAGATGCTCGGGCTGAGCGACCTGGAGAGCCTGTCCGACCTGGCGATGAAGTCCACGCCGGGGTCCCACGGGCTCGTCCTGCTGCCCTATCTGGAGGGTGAGCGGACGCCGAACCTGCCGCACACGGCGGGCACGCTCAGTGGGCTGCGGCGGGAGTCGATGAAGCCGGAGCACCTCGCGCGGGCCGCGTTCGAGGGCATGCTGTGCGGGCTCGCCGACGCGCTGGACGTGCTGCGCGGGAGAGGCGTCGAGGTGCGGCGGGTCTTCCTGCTGGGGGCGGCCGCCGAGCTGTCCGCCGTACAGGCCGCGGCGCCCGCGCTGTTCGGTGCGCAGGTCGTGGTGCCGCAGCCCGCGGACTACGCGGCGATCGGCGCCGCCCGGCAGGCGGCCTGGGCGCTCGGGGTCTCCCAGGGCACCCTGGACCCGCGCACCCCGCCGATGTGGCAGGGGCCGGCCGCGCAGGTCCTGGAGCCGGGCGAGGAGCTGGCGGTGGGACAGGCGGTGCGCCAGCAGTTCGTGTCGGTACGGGAGCAGATGTACCCGGGAGCGTTCCGCTAGCCCGAAAGCAAGGTCCGGAAGGTAAGACTCCGGTAGGAGTCGGCCGTCACCAGCCCCCGTAAGGCCGTACCGCGCACTGCTCTCGGCTTAATCGGTTGAGGTAACGCGGGTGGAGTGTCCGACGATAGGGGCCAGGGGCAACCAACCGCCCCGTCGCCGACTCCGAGAGACGTAGCGTGCTCATACGACTTCTACGGACCTATCTCAGGCCCTACAAGAAACCCATCAGCATCCTGGTGCTGCTCCAGTTCCTCCAGACCTGCGCCACCCTGTACCTGCCCACGCTCAACGCCGACATCATCGACAACGGCGTGGTCAATGGGGACACCGGCTACATCCTCGGCTACGGCGCCCTCATGATCGGCATCTCGCTGGCGCAGGTGGTGTGCAACATCGGGGCCGTGTTCTACGGCGCCCGGACCGCCGCCGCGCTCGGCCGGGACGTGCGGGCGGCCGTGTTCGACCGGGTGCAGTCGTTCTCGGCGCGCGAGGTGGGTCAGTTCGGCGCGCCCACCCTGATCACCCGTACGACCAATGACGTGCAGCAGGTCCAGATGCTGGCCCTGATGACGTTCACCCTGCTGGTGTCGGCGCCCATCATGTGCGTGGGCGGCATCGTGCTGGCGCTCGGCCTGGACGTACCGCTGTCCGGGGTGCTGGTGGCGGTGGTGCCGACGCTGGGCATCTGCGTGACGTTGATCGTACGGCGGCTGCGGCCGCTGTTCCGGTCCATGCAGGTGCGTCTGGACACCGTGAACCGGGTGCTGCGCGAGCAGATCAGCGGCAACCGGGTCATCCGGGCGTTCGTGCGGGACGAGTACGAGGAGGACCGGTTCCGGAAGGCGAACACCGACCTCACGCAGATCTCCCTGAAGACCGGCAACCTGCTGGCGCTGATGTTCCCCGTGGTGATGACGACGGTGAACCTGTCGTCGATCGCGGTGGTCTGGTTCGGCGCCCACCGGATCGACAGCGGCGGGATGCAGATCGGTGATCTGACCGCGTTCCTCGCCTATCTGATGCAGATCGTCATGTCGGTGATGATGGCCACCTTCATGTTCATGATGGTGCCGCGCGCCGAGGTGTGCGCCGAGCGCATCCAGGAGGTACTGGACACCTCGTCGAGCGTGGTCCCGCCGACGGCGCCCGTCACCCAGCTGCGCCGGCACGGGCACCTGGAGATCCGGGCGGCGGGCTTCCGCTATCCGGGTGCCGAGGAGCCGGTGCTCAGGGCGGTCGACCTGCTGGCCCGGCCCGGTGAGGTGACCGCCGTGATCGGGTCGACCGGCAGCGGCAAGTCCACCCTGCTCGGCCTGGTCCCCCGGCTGTTCGACGCGACCGACGGCGAGGTCCTCGTCGACGGCACCGACGTGTCCACCATCGAGCCCAAGCTGCTCGCGCGGACCGTCGGGCTCGTGCCGCAGAAGCCGTACCTCTTCGCGGGCACGGTCGCCACCAACCTGCGCTACGGCAATCCGGACGCCACGGACGAGGAGCTGTGGCACGCGCTGGAGGTGGCGCAGGCCAAGGACTTCGTCGAGCGGCTGGAGAACGGGCTCGACTCCCCCATCGCCCAGGGCGGCACCAATGTCTCCGGCGGTCAGCGGCAGCGGCTCGCCATCGCGCGCACGCTCGTGCAGCGGCCGGAGATCTACCTCTTCGACGACTCCTTCTCGGCCCTCGACTACGCGACCGACGCGGCCCTGCGCGCGGCGCTCGCCGAGGAGACCTCGGAGGCGACCGTCGTGATCGTGGCCCAGCGGGTGGCGACCATCCGCGACGCCGACCGGATCGTCGTCCTCGACGAGGGGCGGGTCGTCGGCACCGGCACCCACCGCGAGCTGATGGCGGACAACGAGACCTACCGGGAGATCGTGCTCTCCCAGCTCACGGAAGCGGAGGCTGCCTGATGGCCGGGCCCATGGGGCGCATGATGGCCGGCGGCGGTCCCGAGAACCGCTCGCTCGACTTCAAGGTGTCCGGCAGGCGGCTGCTCGCCCAGTTCAAGCCGGAGCGGTTCACCCTCTACGCGATGCTGGCCTGTGTCGTGGTGAGCGTGGGCCTGAACGTGGTCGGTCCGAAGATCCTCGGCCAGGCGACCGACCTGGTCTTCGCGGGCATCATCGGACGGCAGATGCCGGCCGGCGCGAGCAAGGAGGAGGTCCTCGCGGGGATGCGGGAGCGCGGCGAGGGTCAGGTCGCCGACATGCTCCGCAGCACCGACTTCACGCCCGGCGAGGGCATCGACTTCACCGCCGTGGGACATGTCCTGCTGTTCGCGGTCGGGGTGTTCCTGATCGCCGGGCTGCTGATGGCGGTGGCGACGCGGCTGGTCAACCGGACCGTCAACCGCACGATGTTCCGGATGCGCGAGGACGTCCAGACGAAGCTGTCGCGGCTGCCGCTGTCGTACTTCGACAAGCGCCAGCGCGGCGAGGTGCTGTCCCGGGCCACCAACGACATCGACAACATCGGGCAGACCCTCCAGCAGTCGATGGGCCAGCTCATCAACTCGCTGCTCACCATCATCGGGGTGCTCGCGATGATGTTCTGGGTGTCCTGGCTGCTGGCGCTTGTCGCGCTGGTCACCGTGCCGCTGTCGTTCGTGGTCGCCACGCGTGTGGGCAAGCGCTCGCAGCCGCACTTCGTGCAGCAGTGGCGCTCCACCGGCAAGCTCAACGCCCACATCGAGGAGATGTACACCGGGCACACCCTGGTGAAGGTGTTCGGCCGCCAGGACGAGTCGGCGGCGCAGTTCGCCGAGCAGAACGAGGCCCTGTACGAGGCCGGGTTCAAGGCGCAGTTCAACAGCGGGGTCATGCAGCCGCTGATGATGTTCGTCTCGAACATCAACTACGTGCTGGTGGCGGTCGTGGGCGGACTGCGGGTCGCGTCCGGGTCCCTGTCCATCGGTGACGTGCAGGCCTTCATCCAGTACTCGCGCCAGTTCTCGATGCCCCTGACGCAGGTCGCGTCGATGGCGAACCTGGTCCAGTCGGGGGTCGCCTCCGCCGAGCGGGTCTTCGAACTCCTGGACGCCGAGGAGCAGGAGGCGGATCCCGAGGTCTCCGAGAAGCCCGAGGAACTGCGCGGGCGGGTGGCCCTGGAGCACGTGTCCTTCCGCTACGACCCCGAGAAGCCGCTCATCGAGGACCTCTCCCTGAAGGTCGAACCCGGGCACACCGTCGCGATCGTCGGCCCGACCGGCGCCGGCAAGACGACCCTGGTCAACCTGCTGATGCGGTTCTACGACGTCTCGGGCGGCCGGATCACCCTCGACGGCGTGGACATCGCCCGGATGACCCGGGACGAACTGCGCGCCGGGATCGGCATGGTCCTCCAGGACACCTGGCTGTTCGGCGGCACGATCGCGGAGAACATCGCGTACGGCGCCTCGCGCGAGGTGACCCGGGGCGAGATCGAGGAGGCGGCACGGGCGGCCCACGCGGACCGGTTCATCCGCACCCTCCCCGACGGCTACGACACCGTGATCGACGACGAGGGCAGCGGGGTGAGCGCGGGCGAGAAGCAGCTCATCACGATCGCCCGGGCGTTCCTGTCCGACCCGGTGATCCTGGTTCTCGACGAGGCGACCAGCTCGGTCGACACCCGCACCGAGGTCCTGATCCAGAAGGCGATGGCCAAACTGGCCCACGGCCGCACGTCGTTCGTCATCGCCCACCGCCTGTCGACGATCCGCGACGCGGACACCATCCTGGTGATGGAGAACGGCTCGATCGTCGAACAGGGCACGCACACGGACCTGTTGGAGGCGGGGGGAGCCTACGCCCGCCTGTACAAGGCCCAGTTCGCACAGGCGGTGGCAGAGGTGGACTGATCTGCGAAGGGGGCTGGAACCCACCCAGGGGCGCGGGGAACTGCGCGACCAGCCCCCACACACCCGCACCCGGCATCAGTCCAGATAACCCCGAAGCTGATCCGCAAAGGCGTGATCCCGCAACTTGTTGAGAGTCTTGGACTCGATCTGCCGTATCCGCTCCCGGGTGACCCCGAAGATCCGGCCGATCTCCTCAAGAGTCCTCGGGCGGCCGTCGGCGAGCCCGTACCGAAGCTGCACGACCTTCCTCTCCCGCTCCCCCAGGGTGGACAGCACCGCCTCCAGGTGCTCCCTGAGCAGCAGGAACGCCGCCGACTCGACGGGCGAGGTCGCGTCGCCGTCCTCGATCAGGTCACCGAGGGCGACGTCGTCCTCCTCGCCCACCGGCGCGTGCAGGGACACCGGTTCCTGAGCGAGGCGCAGCACCTCACTCACCCGCTCCGGCGCAAGATCGAGATGCGCGGCCACTTCCTCCGGAGTCGGCTCGTACCCGCGTTCCTGCAACATGCGCCGCTGCACGCGGACCACCCGGTTGATCAGCTCGACGACGTGGACCGGGACCCGGATCGTCCGGGCCTGGTCGGCGAGGGCCCGGGACATGGCCTGGCGGATCCACCAGGTGGCGTACGTCGAGAACTTGTAGCCGCGGGCGTAGTCGAACTTCTCGACCGCGCGGATGAGGCCGAGGTTGCCCTCCTGGACCAGGTCGAGCATGGTCAGCCCGCGGCCGACGTAGCGCTTGGCGACGGAGACGACCAGGCGCAGGTTGGCCTCGATGAGGCGGCGCTTGGCCATCCGGCCCATCACCACCAGCCGGTCCAGGTCGAGCGCCAACTGGCTGTCCAGGGAAGGGGTGTTGCTCAGTTTCTCCTCGGCGAACAGACCGGCCTCGACCCGGCGGGCGAGTTCGACCTCCTCGGCCGCGGTGAGCAGCGGGATGCGGCCGATCTCCCGCAGGTACTGGCGGAACAGGTCCGAGGACGGCCCGCTGGTGTCGGTGGTGCGGCCGCGGGGTGGTTCGGGGGGCTCGACGGGTTCGGTCTCCACGGTGTCGAGCGCTTCGGCGGGCGGGGCGTCCGGCTCCGCCTCGGGGTGGTGCACGACACGGCTCTGCGGGGGCACCGCGACGAGTACGTCGGTCTCGGCGTCCGGCTCTGCCGTGTCGTCCGCACTGTTCTCGGTCTGTGTGAGGGTCTGGGTCTGCACGGGGGCGACCTCCAGGATGATCGCTGCCAAGGAGTACGGCAGCGGTACTTCGGGGGCGGAGTCGGCGGCCTCGCCGCTGTCCGTCCCGTACGCGATGAGCGGAACCGCGGGGGTCTGGGACCCGCTGGGGACGGATCGGCCGCGCTCCGAGGACTCAGGCACCGGAACCCAGTGTGGAGTACGACACATGGCCGCCACGAGGGGCGTGCGGTGACTTTTTGCAATCGGGCCGTGACCGTGCAGTTACCGCTCCGTACAGTTCCTCAGAGGGCGGAGGCCCCGTGCCCCTTCAGTGCCTGGTCGTACTGTTGCAGGACCCAGAGTTCGTTCTTCGCAGCAGCCAACTGAGCCGGGTCGCCGCCTGCTTCCAGGCGCCTGACCGTGACTTGGATCTCCTCGATGCGGCGGGCCACGGCGCGGCGGCGGACCCAGACGAGCTGTTCGCCCGCGTAGTTCTCGTCGACCGTGCGCCGCATGATCGCCTCGACGGCCAGCTCCGTGACCATCGCGCGGACCGCGTCGTCGGGGGCGGCCTCGCGGACCCGGACCAGGTAGTCCTGGGAGTCCTGGACGCCGTACTCGGCGCCGCCCGCGTCCATGATGGCCTGGCGTACGGCGGCGTAGGGCGGGGCGGTGAACTCGTCGACGCCGTACGCGTCGAAGGCCGGGGAGACCAGCTCGGGGCGCTGGAGGGCGAGCTTGAGCAGTTCGCGCTCGGTGGCGTAGACGGGGTTGCGGAGGGTGAGGGCGGGGCCGGAGACGGCGGGCCTGTGCGTCCCGTCGTACGACGGCTGCTGCGGGCCGCGTCCCTGCGGGGCCGGGCCCCTGCCGCCGCGGTCGCGGGCCCAACGGGCCAGCTGGGCCACCCGCTTGACCACGAACTGGGTGTCGAGGATGCCGAGCATGCCGGCGAGCTGGACGGCGACCTCGTGCTGGGCGCCGCTGTTCTTGATGCGGGCGACGATGGGGGCCGCCTCGTCGAGGGCGGCGGCGCGGCCGGCCGGGGTGTCGAGGTCGTAGCGGACGACGATCTGGCGCAGTGCGAACTCGAAGAGCGGGGTGCGGGGTTCGACCAGGTCGGCGACCGCGTCGTCGCCCTTGGCGAGGCGCAGGTCGCAGGGGTCCATGCCGTCGGGGGCGATGGCGATGTAGGTCTCGGCGGCGAACTTCTGGTCGTCCTCGAAGGCGCGCAGGGCCGCCTTCTGGCCGGCCGCGTCGCCGTCGAAGGTGAAGATCACGCGCGCCGAGCCGTTGTCCATCAGCAGGCGGCGGAGGATCTTGATGTGGTCGCTGCCGAAGGCCGTGCCGCAGGTCGCGATGGCGGTGGTGACGCCGGCGAGGTGGCAGGCCATGACGTCGGTGTAGCCCTCGACGACGACCGCGCGGGAGGCCTTGGCGATGTCCTTCTTGGCGAGGTCGATGCCGTAGAGGACCTGGGACTTCTTGTAGATCGCGGTGTCGGGCGTGTTGAGGTACTTGGGGCCGTTGTCCGCCTCGTAGAGCTTGCGGGCGCCGAAGCCGACGACGTCTCCGCCGATGTCGCGGATGGGCCACATCAGACGGCCGCGGAAGCGGTCGATGGGGCCGCGGCGGCCCTCCTGGGCGAGGCCGGAGAGCAGGATCTCCTTGTCGCTGAAGCCCTTGCCGCGCAGGAAGCGGGTGAGGTGGTCCCAGCCCTGGGGGCTGTAGCCGACGGAGAAGTGCGCGGCCGCGGCCTGGTCGAAGCCGCGCTCGGCGAGGAACTGGCGGCCGGTGTCGGCCTCCGGGCTGGTGGCCAGCTGCTCCATGTACCAGTCGGCGGCGATCTTGTGGGCCTCGACCAGCCGGATCCGCTCGCCGCGCTGGTGGGCGGGGTTGTAGCCGCCCTCCTCGTAGCGCAGGGTGATGCCGGCCTGGGCCGCGAGGCGCTCGACGGCCTCGGAGAAGGAGAGGTGGTCGACCTTCATCACGAACGTGATGGTGTCGCCGCCCTCCTGGCAGCCGAAGCAGTGGAAGAGTCCCTTGCTCGGACTGACCTGGAAGGACGGCGACTTCTCGTCATGGAAGGGGCACAGGCCCTTGAGGTTGCCGCCGCCCGCGTTGCGCAGCTGGAGGTACTCGGACACCACGGCGTCGATCGGGACCGCGTCCCGTACCGCCTTCACGTCCTCGTCGTTGATCCGTCCTGCCACGCGTGAAGTCTACGGGGAGGTACTGACACCTACGGGACGAGGCTGACGAGTGGAACGTGCGGGTCCGCCAGCGCCTCCGTGTCCACCTGAGCCCCGGACCGGATCAGTCCCTGAATCGGCTCTGTGACGTCCCACACGTTGACGTTCATCCCGGCCAGCACACGGCCCTGCTTCACCCAGAAGGCGATGAACTCGCGCTTGCCGGCGTCTCCCCGGATCACCACTTCGTCGTACGAGCCCGGGGGCGCCCAGCCGCTGTACTCCATCCCCAGGTCGTACTGGTCGGAGAAGAAATAGGGCACCCGGTCGTACGTCACCTGGCGGCCCAGCATCGCCCGCGCCGCCGCCGGGCCGCCGTTGAGGGCGTTGGCCCAGTGCTCGACCCGCAGCCGGTCGCCGAAGAGGGCGTGGTGGAAGGAGGCCACGTCACCGGCCGCGTAGATGTCCGGGTCGGAGGTGCGCAGTTGTCCGTCCACCGCGATCCCGCCGCCGTGCGCCCGGTCCGCCAGCTCCAGCCCCGACTGCTCCGCGAGCGCGACCCGCGGGGCCGCGCCGACAGCCGCGAGGACGTCGTGCGCCGGGTGCTCCTCGCCGTCGTCGGTACGGGCGGCGAGGACCATGCCGTCCTGTCCGACGATCTCCGTCAGTCTCGCCCCGAAGTGGAAGCGGACGCCGTGCTCGCGGTGCAGCTCCGCGAAGACATTGCCGAGCTCGGGGCCGAGGACCGAGTACAGCGGGGTGGACAGGGGCTCGACGACGGTGACCTCGGCGCCGTACTCGCGGGCCGCGGCCGCGACCTCCAGGCCGATCCAGCCGGCGCCGGCGATCACGAGGTGGCCGTTGTCCCGGCCCAGGGTGGCCAGGACGCCCTTGAGGCGTTCGGCGTGGGCGAGGCGGCGCAGATGGTGGACGCCCGCCAGGTCGGTGCCAGGGATGTCCAGCCGCCGGGGTTCGGCGCCGGTGGCCAGCAGCAGTTTGTCGTAGTGGACGGCGGTGCCGTCCTCGCCGAAGCGGACCGTCTTCGCCGTACGGTCGATGGCGTCGACGGTCTCGCCGAGGTGCAGTTCGATGTCGTTGCGCGCGTACCAGGCGGGTTCGTGGACGAAGACGCTGTCGCGCTCCTCCTTGCCGAGGAGGTAGCCCTTGGAGAGCGGCGGGCGCTCGTAGGGGTGGTCGCGTTCGTCGCAGATCAGTATCACGCGGCCGGTGAAGCCCTCCGTGCGGAGCGTCTCGGCCGCCTTCGCACCGGCGAGACCTCCTCCCACGATGACAAAAGTCTGATCCGCGTCGACCACTTGATGCCTCCTCTTTGACATGCCGCCACCTTGGAGCGTCCCGCACGGAGCGTGAGGGGGGAAGAGGGAGTGGCCCGATCAGGCCACGGAGGGTCACATTCGGGCGCGTTTCCCGTCACTCCTGTCGCGTGCTTTCTACACGTGCCCCATGAGACGTGCATGAAGCGAGCGGGCCGACGCGTCGGTCAGGGACGCGATCTGGTCGACGATCACCCGCTTGCGGGCACGGTCGTCGGGCGCCCGGTCGAACAGCGCGCGGAACTGCGGGTCGAGGCCGTCCGGGGCGCGGGCGGTGAGCGCCTCGGCCAGTTCCGCGACCACGATCCGCTGGTCGGCCCGCAGCCGCTCCTGCTCGGCGCGCTGCATGACGTACCGGTCGGCGACGGCCTTGAGGACCGCGCACTCCAGGCGGGTCTCGTGCGGTACGACGAGTTCGGCGCCGTATCTGGTGAGCCGCCCGGTGCCGTACCGCTCGCGCGTGGCGGCCTCGGCGGACAGGCAGAAGCGGCCGATGAGCTGGCTGGTGGCGTCCTTGAGGCGGGCCTGGGCGACGGCGGAGCCGTCATAGCCGTGCGGCCACCACTCCTGGTCCTGGAGGCGGTCCAGGGCGGCGGCGAGTTCGGCGGGGTCGGTGTCCTCGGGGACGTACCTGCCGAGGGCGACCTCGAAGACGGCCCGGCGTTCCGGTTCGGCGTGCAGGCTGTTGGGGTCGATGTGGCCCGCGTGCAGTCCGTCCTCGACGTCGTGGACGGAGTACGCCACGTCGTCGGACCAGTCCATGACCTGGGCCTCGAAGGTGGTGCGGGTGTCGGGGGCCTCCTTGCGGATCCAGTCGAAGACCGGTCTGTCGTCCTCGTACACGCCGAACTTCCGGGTGCTGTGCGCTCCGCGCGGCCAGGGGTACTTGGTGGCCGCGTCGAGAGTGGCCCGGGTGAGGTTCAGGCCCACCGAGCCCTCCTCGGTGAAGCGCTTGGGCTCGATGCGGGTGAGGAGCCGCAGCGACTGGGCGTTGCCCTCGAAGCCGCCGCAGTCGTCGGCGAACTCGTTCAGGGCCTGTTCTCCGTTGTGACCGAACGGGGGGTGGCCGAGGTCGTGGGCGAGGCAGGCGGCCTCCACCAGGTCGGGGTCGCAGCCGAGGGCCGCGCCGAGTTCGCGGCCGACCTGGGCGCATTCGAGGGAGTGGGTGAGGCGGGTGCGGGGGCTGGCGTCCCAGACCTGGCTGAGGGTGCCCGGCGTGACGACCTGCGTCTTTCCGGCGAGCCTTCTGAGCGCGGCGGAGTGGAGGATCCTCGCGCGGTCGCGTTGGAAGGCGGTGCGGCCGGGGCGTTTGTCGGGTTCTGGGGCCCAGCGTTCGGTTGACTGCGGGTCGTACGGCATGTCTTGACAGTACGGGCAGGGACTGACAATTCGCCGGTGCGGCTGCCGGGTTCCGGTGATCGGGCGGGTGCGGGTCCGTTGTGGCTTGTCGCGCCCCGCGGCGGAGCCGCACATTGACACAGCCCCGCGCCCCTAAGCGGCTGACGTCACCTGAGCCGCCGATGCCTGGTCGTAGCGGTGCAGGATCAGGTCGGCCATCGCCGGGTGGGTGCCCAGCGGGGCCGACGCGATCCACGGGGCCTTCTCCGCGCACTGCCTGGCGAACAGGCCCGGAGCCGTGAAGTACGAGGCGACCGCGACCTTGTGGCGGCCCCTTGCCGTCAGGGCCCTGATCGCCGTTTCCACCGTCGGCGTGGCGGCGGAGGCGTAGGCGGGAACCACCGGGACTCCCAGGCGGTCCGCCAGGAGCTGGGCCGTGCGGCGGGTGTCCACGGCCGAGTCGGGGTCACGGGAGCCCGCCGACGCGAGGACGACGGCGCCGGCGCAGCGGGTCTCCTCGTCCGTGTGCCAGCCCGCCTCGATCAGACGGGCGTGCAGGGTCTCCACGAGCAGCGGGTGCGGGCCCAGCGGGGCCGCCACGCGCGTTTGTGCCCGGGACGCGGCCGCCATCTCCGGGATGTCGCGCTTCACGTGGTAGCCGCGGGAGAGGAGCAGCGGGACCAGGACCGCCTCCGCCTGCCCCAGGGACGCCAGCGTGTCCGGGAGCAGCGGTTCGTTGAGCTCGATGTGGCCCAGGTGGACCGGCAGGCCGGGGTGCCGGTCGCGGAGCCGGTCCAGGAGGTCGTGGACCGTGCTCAGGGTGCGCGGGTCGCGGCTGCCGTGGGCCACCAGGACGAGCGCGGGCGGCTCGGTGCGGCGCCTGTCGTCGAGGGAGACGAGGCCGGGCTGGCTGCTGATCCGGTTCATGTCAGTGATGGTGGCGGGCCGAGGTTGCCTCCCCGTTTCACGGCAATAACGTGTGCTTTCCGGGGCTTCACGGTGCGGGGAGACGTCATGTGAGGTGGCGTGACCTGCGCTTTCGCGAGCGCGAGTGAGGCTGCTCACGTCGGGCTGGACGAACCGGGCGGCCCGCCGGGACGTCCTGGTTGTCGGAAAGCCGACCGGGAGGGACCGTCCGATGCGACTGCCGAAGGTGCGCAGACCCCGTCTGCCCCGCACGCGTGCCGGGCGGCGCAGGCTGGTGCAGGCCGTGATGGCGGGGTGTGTGCTCGCGCTGCTGCCGTCGACATGGCTGTACGTCACCACGGAGGGCAGGCTGCGGAACCCGGCCGACGCGCCCCGTACCGCGGTGGCCGTCGTGTTCGGCGCCGGGCTGTGGGACGGCGAGCCGTCGCCGTACCTCGCCCACCGGCTCGACGCGGCGGCGCAGCTGTACCGGGAGGGACGGATCAAGGTCGTCCTCGTCACCGGCGACAACAGCCGCAAGGACTACGACGAGCCCGACGCCATGCGCGCCTATCTGACCCGGCACGGCGTCCCGGACACCCGGATCGTCAGCGACTACGCCGGCTTCGACACCTGGGACTCGTGCGTCCGCGCCAGGAAGATCTTCGGCGTGGACCGGGCGGTGCTGATCAGCCAGGGGTTCCACATCCGGCGCGCGGTCGCGCTCTGCGAGGCGGCGGGGATCACGTCGTACGGCGTCGGGGTGACCGACCGGCACGACGTCACCTGGTACTACGGCGGCGCGCGGGAGCTGTTCGCGGCCGGCAAGGCGGCCCTGGACGTGGCGTTCCGGCCGGATCCGCGGTTCCTGGGACCGAAGGAGCCGGGTGTGACGAACGCGCTGGCCTCGGCGCACTGAAGCGCGCTGAAGCCCACTGACACGTACTGAAGCGCGCTGAAGCCCACTGACACGTACTGAAGCGCACTGAGACCTGCTGAGACGCACCGAGCAAGCGGGTGCTCGGCGTCCGCACGGGGCGATGTGGTGAACAGTGCATGACACCCCACCGGCGGGACGCGACGACCTCGCATGATGGGACGCGAGAGTCCGACCGCTACCCAGGGGGAAAGCATGCTCTCGTCCGTCAAGCACGCCCTGACCAGGCGTCGCCGGGCAGCCACCGTCATCGCCACGGCCCTGCTCACCGCGGGTGCCGGGCTGACGTTCGCGCCGTCCGCGAGCGCCGACCCGTTCCGGTGTCCGCCGGACGTCGGAAGTGACAGTCAGTCGCTGTGCGCCCATGTCATCAAGATCGACCCGGGCAGCTCGCTGACCGTTCGCTCCGGCCCCGGCAGCGGCTACTCCAACGTCGGCAGCCTGCCCAACGGGGCGATCGTCGAGGTGGAGTGCTGGACCTACGGCACCCCGGTCCAGGGTTACACCATCTGGACCCGGCTCTACAGCGCCGGCGGCAGCCGGTACGTCAGCGACTACTACCTCGACACCGGCCACGTGCAGAACTTCCTGCCCCGCTGCTGAGGTGAGAGTGGGCGAGTGCGCCCCTCACCGCTTCCGGGCCCCGAACGGGAGGTCGCCGTCTTGGGCGCGTAACAAAGGGCCCTCCCCGGCGTAACACGGCCGAAGCACGCTGAGAGACATGCCGAACTCCGCGACGCCCACGCACTGCCCGTACTGCGCCCTGCAGTGCGGGATGAACCTGACCCCCGCTCCGGACGGGACCGTAGAGGTCAGTGAGCGCGCGGACTTCCCGGTGAACCGGGGCGCGCTGTGCGGCAAGGGCCGTACCGCGCCCGCGGTGCTCTCGTCCCGGGTGCGCCTGACCTCCCCGTTGGTGCGCTCCGGCGGCACGCTCGTGCCCGCGACCTGGGACGAGGCACTGGACCGGATCGCCGAGGGGCTGTCCCGCACGCGCACGGAGCATGGCCCGGACGCGTGCGGGGTCTTCGGCGGCGGCGGCCTGACGAACGAGAAGGCGTACACGCTCGGCAAGTTCGCCCGGGTCGTCCTCGGCACCTCGCAGATCGACTACAACGGCCGCTTCTGCATGTCCTCCGCGGCGGCCGGCGGGATGAAGGCCTTCGGCCTGGACCGCGGGCTGCCGTTCCCGCTGGAGGACATCCCGAAGTCCGGCTGTGTCATCCTCGTCGGCTCCAACCTCGCCGAGACCATGCCACCCTCCCTGCGGTTCTTCACCGAGCTCAAGGAGAACGGCGGCACGCTGATCGTCATCGACCCGCGCCGCACGAAGACCGCCGAGCAGGCCGACCTGCATCTGATGCCCCGGCCGGGCACGGACCTGGCCCTCGCGCTCGGGCTGCTCCACCTGGTGGTGGCGGAGGGCCGCACGGACGAGGCGTACATCAGCGAGCGCACGGTCGGCTGGGAGGACGCGCGGGCCGCCGCGATGGCCCACTGGCCGGAGTACGTCGAGCGGATCACCGGCGTTTCGGTGCCCCAACTCCGGGAGACGGTACGGCTGTTCTGCGAGCCTGAGTCCGCGATGGTGCTCACCGCGCGCGGGCCCGAGCAGCAGTCCAAGGGCACCGACACCGTCAGCGCGTGGATCAACCTGTGCCTGGCGACCGGGCGCGCGGGGCGGCCGTACAGCGGATACGGCTGTCTGACCGGGCAGGGCAACGGACAGGGCGGGCGCGAACACGGCCAGAAGGCCGACCAGTTGCCCGGCTACCGCAAGCTGGACGACCCGGCGGCGCGGGCGCATGTCGCCGAGGTGTGGGGCGTGGACCCCGACTCGCTGCCCGGACCGGGGCGCAGCGCCTACGAGTTGCTGGACGCGCTGGGCACGGACATCAGGTCGCTTCTGCTGATGGGGTCCAACCCGGTGGTGTCGGCGCCGCGCGCCGCGCACATCGAGGAGCGCATCAAGTCCCTCGACTTCCTTGCCGTCTGTGACGTGGTGCTGTCGGAGACGGCGGCCCTCGCGGACGTGGTCCTGCCGGTGACGCAGTGGGCGGAGGAGACGGGTACGACGACCAACCTGGAGGGGCGGGTACTGCTGCGCCGGAAGGCGATCACGCCCCCGGACGGCATCCGCAGCGACCTGGAGGTCATGCACGAGCTCGCCGACCGGCTCGGCGTGGAGAAGGGCTTCCCGACCGACCCCGAGGAGGTCTTCGAGGAGCTGCGGCGGGCGAGCGCGGGCGGTCCGGCCGACTACTCCGGGATCACCTACCGGCGGCTGGCCGAGGAGAACGGGGTGTTCTGGCCGTGTCCGACGGACGACACGGTGGCGGTGCATCCCGGCACCCCGCGGCTCTTCCTGGACCGTTTCGCCCACCCGGACGGACGGGCCCGCTTCGTCCCGGTCTCGCACCGGGCGATCGCGGAGGAGCCCGACGAGGAGTACCCGGTGCTGCTGACGACCGGCCGGGTCGTGGCGCAGTACCAGTCCGGTGCGCAGACCCGCCGGGTGGACGAGCTGAACGCCGCCGCGCCGGGCCCGTTCGTGGAGCTGCACCCGCGGCTCGCGGAGCGTCTCGGTGCCGCCGAGGGCGACCCGGTGGCCGTGGTCTCGCGGCGCGGGCGGGCCGTGGCCCCGGCCCGGATCACCCTCGGGATCCGCCCGGACACCGTCTTCATGCCCTTCCACTGGTACGGCGAGGGCCGCGCCAACACCCTCACCAACCCGGCCCTGGACCCGACCTCCCGGATGCCGGAGTTCAAGGCGTGCGCGGTGCGGGTGGAGGCGGTGGAGCGGTAGCTCACCGCGTCAGCCAGTCGCCGCTCTCGATCAGCTTGCCGTGCGCTCGCAGGCGTACGGCGACGGAGGGCGCGGCCATGTACACCCACGCGCGTACGGCCGTGCCGTCGGCGGCGCGCACGACCTCGTGTGCGACGCGTTCGTAGAGGTTGCGCGGGTCGCCCGGTGTGAATTCCTCCAACTCGTCGAGTGCGGCGAGCAGTTCGTCGTAGTCCTCGGGGTCCGCGGTGACGAGCTCGCCGAAGACCGGTCCGCCGTCCGGCTCCGCCACGGCGTACGGGTATCCGGGGCCGTCGTAGAGCAGCGCGTCGGGCAGTCGGCCCGGTGCCTCGGAGCGGACGCGGCCGCGCAGGAAGAGGTCGTGGTTGACCTCGCCGGGGCGGAGGGTGCCGTAGACGAAGAAGGGGAGGGTCTCGGGGATCACAGAAACGATTCTCTCCCCTCACACACCTGCACGTGACGCGGTATGGACACGGCTTGTCATGGCCTCTTAAATCTTCGTCAACGTCCGCGCCACCCCCACGCGCCCCATTGGCGCCTTTCTGAGGAGACCGATGAGTCGGATACGGCCGTACGTCCGAGGTGCCCGTTCCCGTCGTCTCGCCACCGCCGGAGTGGCCGCCACCGCCGCCACCCTGCTGGCCGCCGCCCTCTCCCCCGCCGCCGGTGCGGCCGACAGACCCACCAGGGCAGACGCGCTCGACAACGCCGCGTCGGCGCTCGCCGACCAGGCCTCGGCGCTCGGGCTCACCTCCGCGCAGCGCACGAAGGTCCGTGACGTGATCGTCGACCCCGACGGCACCCAGCACGTCCGATACGACCGCACCTACCGCCAACTCCCCGTGCTCGGCGGCGACTTCGTGGTCCACCTGGCGCCGGACGGGGCGTACGAGAGCTCCTCGCGCGCCACCAGGAACGCGATATCCCTGGCCAGTGTCACCCCCGCGCTGTCCGCCCCGAAGGCCGCCGACCTCGCCGCGAACGCGCTCAAGGCGGCCAACCTCGGCGAGACCCTGAAGAAGCTCACCGCCAAGCCGCAGCTGGTCGTCGACGCGCTGCACGGGGCCCCGAAGCTGGCCTGGCGGACGAACGCGGCCGCCCAGGACTCGCTCGGCAACCCGGTCGCCCGGACCGTCCTCACCGACGCCCGCACCGGCGCGCAGATCGACGCGTGGGACAGCATCGAACAGGCCGCCGGTGACGGGAAGTCGCTGTACAGCGGCACGGTCGCGCTGAACACCACGCAGTCGGGATCGACGTACCAGCTCAAGGACGCGACGCGCGGGAACACCTACACCGGTGACGCGGCCAACAAGACCGACCTGTGCTTCCTGACCATCTGCATCAGCAGGGCCCCGGCGACCCTCTTCACCGACGCCGACAACCACTGGGGCACGGGGGCGACTTCGGACCGGGCCACGGCGGCGGTGGACGCGCAGTACGGGACCGACGTCACCTGGGACTACTACAAGAACGTCCACGCGCGGAACGGCATCGGCGGCGACGGCAAGGGGTCCTACAACCGCGTCCACTACGGCAACAACTACAACAACGCCTTCTGGGACGACAGTTGCTTCTGCATGACGTACGGCGACGGTGACGGGACGCAGATGGGCCCGCTGGTGTCGCTGGACGTGGCCGGGCACGAGATGTCGCACGGCGTGACGTCCAAGACGGCGGCGCTGACGTACTCGGGCGAGTCGGGCGGGCTCAACGAGGCGACCTCCGACATCTTCGGCACGCTGGTGGAGTTCTACGCGGGCAACTCCTCCGACACCGGTGACTACCTGATCGGCGAGAAGATCGTCCGCTCCGGCTTCGGGCGGGACGCCCTGCGGTACATGGACAAGCCCTCCAGGGACGGCAAGTCCGCGGACTCCTGGAGCAGTTCGGTGGGCAACCTCGACGTCCACTACTCCTCCGGGGTCGCGAACCACTTCGCGTATCTGCTGGCGGAGGGCAGCGGCGCCAAGACCATCAACGGCGTCAGCTACAACTCCCCCACCTCCAACGGCTCCACGGTCACCGGGATCGGCCGGGACAAGCTGGGGGCGATCTGGTACCGGGCGCTGACGGTCTACATGACGTCCTCGACGAACTACGCGGGGGCGCGGACGGCCACGCTGAACGCGGCGAAGGATCTGTACGGTGCGGGCAGCGCGGAGTACAACGCGGTGGCGGCGGCCTGGAGCGCGGTGAACGTGAACTGACGTTCCCTGATCCCCGGACGTACGACGCGGCCGCCTCCGATGCCGGGGGCGGCCGTACTCATGGGAAGGGAGAGGAACTTGGGCGAGGGCGATCCGCACATCCACGTCGAGGTGAAGGTGGTCCGGGGTGAGGCCGCCGTGCGCACCATGCTCGCGGCCACGTTCGGGCTCGCCGGGGATCTGCCGAGCGTCGTCGCCACCGGGTGCGGGGTGCGGGTGCCGTACGCCATGACCTCGCCCCGTCCCGACCGGGTGACGTGTCTGGCCTGCCGGGAGTACGCGCGCGCCGAGCATCTGCGGTTCGCCGACGACATCGAGCGCATCGGCAGCCTGCCGGGGTCCTCCGTCACCCCCGCCGCGGCCCGGCAGGCGGCGGCACGGCATCGCACGCTCGCGGAGCGGTTCTCGTCGGGCACCGGGGACTGAGGGAAAAGCGCTGGCATCCGGCTCGCGCGCGCGGATACGCTCCCCCGCCGACGCCCACCCCACTCCCCCTGGAGTCCCATGCCGTCCACCACGAAGATGCACGCCGACGAGCTCGACATCGACGGGGAACTGGTGAGCGGGCTGATCGCGGACCAGTTCCCGCGCTGGGGCGAACTCCCGGTCTCCCGCGTCGACTCGGCCGGGACGGACAACGCGATGTTCCAGCTCGGGGACGACATGGTCGTACGGCTGCCGCGGTTGCCCGGTGGCGGGCGGCAGGTGGAGTTCGAGCACCGGTGGCTGCCCCGGCTGGCACCGCGGCTTCCGCTGGCGGTGCCGGAGCCGTTGGCGAAGGGGGAACCCGGCCGGGGGTACGCGCTGCCCTGGGGGGTGTACCGGTGGCTGGACGGGGACAACGCCTACGACGCACCGATCGCCGAACTCGCCGACGCGGCCGTGTCGTTGGGGCGGTTCGTCACCGCGTTGCGGGCGGTCGACGCTACCGGCGGGCCGGCCTCCTACCGCCCCGGGCCCCTGCACCTCTTCGACGACGGCAACCGGCTGGCGATCCGGGACCTGGGCGCCGCCGGCATCCTGGACGCGGGCCGGGCGAACGCCCTCGCCGACGAGGCCCTGGGACTGCCCGGGTGGGGCGGGGCTCCCGTCTGGCTCCATGCGGACCTCCTCCCCGGCAACCTGCTCACCGTGCGCGGCCGCCTCACCGCGGTCATCGACTTCGGCTGCCTGGGCGTCGGGGAGCCCACGGCGGACACCCTGCCCGCCTGGACCGTGTTCACCGGCGAGAGCCGCCGTCTGTTCCGGGAAGCGGCCGAGTTCGACGAGGCCACCTGGGAGCGGGGCCGCGCGTGGGCCCTGCGCTGGGGGGTGGGCGCGGTGCACTACTACCGGGACGGCAAGAACCCGGTCCTCGCGGCGGTGGGCCGACGAGCGGTCGACGAGGCGCTCGCCGGGTTTTGAGCGGTTGGCGAAATGCGCTGCGAGCGCAGGGCGTGCCGACCCGCGACCTCACCGACCACGACGACCCTCGACGGCGGAGGCGCGCCTTGGGGAGCGGGCCGGGGGCTGTCCGGGACGCGCGGGCGTGCGGAGTGGGCCGGGGGCCGTCAGGGACGCGCGCTCAGCCGAAGTCCGGGAGGGTGAGTGTGCCGTCCTCTGCCAGGGGGAAGCTCGGGTTGTACGCCAGTTCCCAGGCGTGGCCGTCGGGGTCCGTGAAGGCGCCGGAGTAGAAGCCGACCGCGTTGACCGCGGCCGGTTTGGTGACCGTGCCGCCCGCCTCCGCCACCTTGGTGAGGAGGGCGTCGACCTCCGCCTCGGAGCGGACGTTGTGGGCGAGGGCGATACCGCCGAAGCCGGTCGCGGGGCCCGGCTCCAGCCCGCAGTCCGCCGCCAGCCTGTCCCGGCCCCACAGCACCAGGCCCAGGCCGCCCGCCTGGAAGAAGACCGTCTCCGCGACCTCCTGGCCCCGCCAGCCGAGGGCCTCGTAGAAGGCCTTGGAGCGGGCGAGGTCGAGGACGCCCAACGTGATCAGGGTGATGCGCTGTTCCATGCCCATCACCTCACCGTAGCCCGGAAGCGGACGGGTCTCAGCGGCCGTACGGCAGCGTCGCCCTCCCCGCCCTGAGCACCTTCCCCCACCACACCAGCTGGTCCAGCATCGTCTTCGCCGCCGTGTCCGGCCCCTCCGCGTCCTTCGGGCGGCCGTCCTCGAAGGACGCTCCCGCGTTGTGGAAGCTCACCGTGTCCCGCACCGTCACCGCGTGGAGCTCGGCGAAGACCTGGCGCAGGTGTTCCACGGCCCGCAGGCCGCCCGAGACACCGCCGTAGGAGACCAGGGCCACAGGCTTGGCCTGCCACTCGGTGAAGTGCCAGTCGATCAGGTTCTTCAGGCCCGCCGGGAAGGAGTGGTTGTACTCGGGCGTGAGGACCACGAACGCGTCCGCCGACGCGAGTTTCGGGGTGACGGGGGAGGGTGCCGGAGGAGCGGCGAAGGACATGGGCAGGTCGGCCTCGGCCACGTCCACGACCTCGGCGACCAGGTCGTCGCGGTCGCGCAGGCGGTCGAGGAGCCAGTCGGCGACGACCGGGCCGAAACGGCCGTGCCGGTTGCTGCCGATGACGAGGGTGACCTGGAGGGGAGCGGTGTCTGTCTGCATGGAGGACAGCCTGATACCTCGACCAAAGTTGAGGTCAAGCGCGGACGGCGACTCGGCCGTCACCCGTTCACACGCGCGCCCCGCACCCTTCGGGTTCTCTTCCACGACACCCCTGCCGCACGGCGATGACCTGCTGAAACTCCGGCCGACCCGGCCCGGGGGGCGGCGATCTGACACCCATTCACCGTATTTCTGACGCTCCCTCAGGAAGCGGTCCCGGCGCACTGCCACTTACCTCGAAAGCACAGGGATCCCCACCGAGAGCTCGAGGGAGCACCATGCGCACCACCGTCCGCCTGCTGACCGGCAGCGCGCTCGCCGTCGCCGCCGCAGGTCTCGTCTGCGCGCCGGCCCACGCCGGGGACGCCGAAGGGCTGGACGTCGTCCCGTCCTCGGTCGTGCCGGGCGGGCAGGTCACCGTGAACACGGCGGCGTGCGGGGACGACGGTGCGGGGACGGGGGACGCCAGTGCGGTGGGCGCGGGCGCCTTCACGCTGGCGCCCAGCATGCACGGGGGTGACACGACCGGACGGTTCCGGGTGCCGCCGAGCGCGCAGCCGGGGACGTACGAGATCGTCGCGACCTGCGCGCAGAGCGGCCGGCAGGTGACCGGAGACCTGGTGGTCACGCTGACCTCGCAGCGGCAGCCGGTGCATCCCAGAGGAAGTGTGAAGACGGGGGTCGGTGGCGCGCTCGGCCCCGACCCCGTGCAGACCGCGGCCGGTGTGGCGGCTCTCGCCGTCGCCGCCGCGGGCGGTACCTGGCTCCTGCATCGCCGGGCGAGAGGCGACAGGATCTGACGGACACCCTCCGCTGTCCGTCCGCCGGTACCGCATGTCCCCTCCCCCTCCGGGTCCGACGCCCCTCGCGGCCCGGAGGGGGACGGGCAGGCCAGCCGTAGAGGAGGCTCCTGTGCGCAACGCCAGGCTCGGGAACACCGCCATAGCCGGGATCAACCGCAGACTCGGGAACACGGCCATAGCCGGGGTCACCGTGGTGGCCCTGTGCGGCGGCGCGTGGCTGCTGCGCAGCGGCGCCGAGACGCACACCCCGCCGCAGCCGTCCGCCGCCCAGGCGCACTCCGTCCGAGGGGGCGCAGCAGAGCTCGACGCGGCGCCCGCCCTGGCGCCGTCCCCGCCGGACCGCGTCCGCATCCCCGCGATCCAGGTGGACGCGCCCCTGACGGGCCTCGCCCTCACCCGCACCGGCAGCCTCGACGTGCCGCCGGCCGCGAAGAAGAACCTCGCCGGCTGGTACGAGGCCGGCACCACCCCCGGTGAGAAGGGCACCGCGATCGTCGCCGGGCATGTCGACAACGCCGAGGGACCCGCCGTCTTCTACGACCTCGGCGCCCTCCGCAAGGGCAGCCCGATCGAGGTGGACCGGCGCGACGGCAGCGTGGCGGTGTTCACGGTGGACGCGGTCGAGGTGTACGACGCGAAGGACTTCCCCGACGAGAAGGTGTACGGCGCCGCGGCACGGCCCGAGCTGCGGGTGATCACCTGCGGCGGGGGCTACTCACGCGCGACCGGCTACCGGGGCAACGTGGTGGTGTTCGCGCATCTCACGGGGAGCCGCTGACGACCGCCTCGGCGATGGTTCGCGCACACACCAGGGCCTCGGTGTGGGTGGTGTCCACCTCCAGGTCGTAGACCACGCCCTGGTGCACGAGCGTCGCCTGTTTCTCGGCCATCCCGCGCGCCCGGTCGCCCCGGACGATCTCCCGGCCCGCGGCGACCTCGGCGTCGCAGCGCACGCCGACCCACAGCACGTCCAGTCCGTCGAGGCTCTTGCGCCAGCGCTCCTGGGAGTGCGCGCCGCCCAGGAAGACGTCGTCGACGATCACCCGGGCGCCCGCCCACGCCGTGGCGGCGACCCCGGCCCGCCAGGCCGCCTCCAGCCGCGAGAACTCCTCGCCGACGCTCACCCCGCCGTCCGCCGCGAAGTCGATGCCGGCCTCCGAGGACTGGAGCGAGAGGGGCATCGACTCGACGAACCCGTCGATCCCGAAGGCCAGCCACGGGTCCGGCAGCACCGCCTGGAGGCATCGCGCGATCCCGGACTTGCCGGAACTGGAACCGCCGTTGAGCACGATCACCTGAGTCGTCACGGCGTCACCGTAACGTCAGGCGAGCCACTGTTCGTACGCAATATTCGCGACCAGCGCGAAGACGACGGTCAGCAGGACCACCCGGACGAACCCGCTGCCCTTCTTCAGCGCGGTGTGCGCGCCCAGGGTGCCTCCGGCGAGGTTGAAGACGGCCATCAGGGCGGCCAGTTGCCACAGGACCGTGCCCTGCCAGGCGAACATCGCGAGCGCGCCCGCGTTGGTGCAGCAGTTGACGATCTTCGCGGTGGCGGAGGCGGTCACCAGGTCGAGGTGGAGGACCGCGGTGAGGGCGAGGACCAGGAAGGTGCCGGTGCCGGGCCCGACGAGTCCGTCGTAGAAGCCGATGCCGAGGCCCGCGAGGCCGATCGCGGCGAGGACCTGGCGGCGGGTGGCCGGGCCGGTCGCGGTGGCGGTGCCGAAGGCCGGGCGCAGGATCACGAAGGCGGCGACCCCCAGCAGCACGACCAGGATCAGCGGCTTGAGGACCTCCGTGGTCATCCCGGCCGCGAAGAACGCGCCGGCCGAGGAGCCGGCGAGGGCCGCGAGCCCGATACCCACAGCGAGCCGTACGTCGACCTTCGTCCTGCGGGCGTACGTCACCGCGGCCCCCGAGGTGCCGACGATGGCGACCGCCTTGTTGGTGCCGAGCGCGTACGCGGCCGGGGTGCTCGCGGGCAGGCCGAGCAGCAGGGCCGGCAGCAGCAGGAGGCCCCCGCCGCCGACCACGGCGTCGATCCAGCCGGCCGCGAGAGCCGCGAGGCACAGGACGACGACCGTGGTCAGGGGTATGTCGGGCATGATCGCGACCCTACGGGACGGGATCCACCGCCACGCCACGGGACGGGCTCCACCGCCACGCCACGGGACGGGATCCACACCCACGCCACCCACCTGGGCGCGGGCCTCCTCACAGCGCTCCCCCGGCGCCGCCCCCGAACCCTCACACCCGCCCCCGGCCACAGCTGAGGGCAGCGTTCCTCGCGGGAAACAGAGGTGATGCGGTCGGGTAACACCCACCACGCACGCTCCTGGACATGACCTCGAATACGCGTGTGGTGGTGATCGGCGCCGGGCTCGCGGGCGTCCGGCTCGCCCGGCGGCTCGGAGAGCTCGGCACGCCCGTGACGCTCGTCGGCGAGGAGGAGCACCGCCCGTACAACCGGGTGCTCCTCGCCGAGGTGCTGGCGGGACGGTACACCCCGGACGTGATCGCGCTCCCGGCGCCGGCCGCGCTGACCCGTGCCCGGGTCACCGGCATCGACCGCGGGGCCCGGACCGTCGAGTGCGCCGACGGCTCGAAGATCGCATACGACACGCTCGTCCTGGCCACCGGCTCCAACCCGGTACTGCCGCCGCTGCGCGGTCTGTTCACCGCGGACCACGAACTGCCGAAGGGCGTCCACGCCTTCCGCACCATGGACGACTGCCTCGGCCTGTCCGAGGCGGTCCGGCCGGGAGTGAAGGCGGTCGTGATCGGCGGCGGCCTCCTCGGGGTCTCCGCGGCCCGCGCGCTCGCCCAGCGCGGCGCCCAGGTCGTCCTCGCCCAGCAGGCCGAGCGGCTCATGGAACGCCAGCTCGACCCGAGCGCCTCCAAGCTGGTCCGGCGCCACCTCGGGGACCTGGGCGTCGAGGTCCACACCGATCTGCGCGTGCGGGACGTGCGCTGCGTCGGCGGTGCGGTCCGCTCGGTCGAGATGGCCGACGGTTACGCCCTGGACGCCGAGATCGTGGTCCTGGCCTGCGGGGTCCACCCCCGCGTCGGCCTCGCGCAGACCGCGGGCCTGGACGTGCGCAAGGGCATCGTCGTGGACGACGAACTGCGCACCTCCGACCCGCACATCCACGCCATCGGCGACTGCGCCCAGCACGACGGCACCGTCTATGGCCTCGCCACCCCGGCCCTGGAACAGGCCGACGCGCTGGCCGAGTTGCTGGCGTCCGGCTCCGGGAGCAAGGGCGCCCGCTACACCGGCACCCGCGCGCTGACCCGGCTCACGCTGCCCGGACAGGCGGCCTTCGACCTGGCCGCGTTCGGCGAGACCGAGGCGCTCCCGGGCGACGACGTCGTCCAGCTGGCGGACGCCACCCGCGGCACCTACCGCAAGGTCGTCGTCCGCGACGACCGCCTGGTCGGCGGGGTCCTCGTCGGCGAACTCGGCACCGTCGGCGCGCTCGCCCGCGCCTGGGAGGGAGCAGAGCCGCTCCCCTCCGACGGCGGACCGCTGCTCCACCTGCTCACCAACGATGGAGGCTCCTGATGACCGCCCACCCGGAGGCCACGGAGGCCACCCCCACGATCGTCCTCGTCGGCCACGGCATGGTCGGCCAGCGCTTCCTGGAGGCGCTCGCCGCGCGCGGCCTGACCGCGACCCACCGTGTGGTCGTGCTCTGCGAGGAGCCGCGTCCGGCGTACGACCGCGTCGCGCTCACGTCGTACTTCTCGGGGAAGACGCCCGAGGAACTGTCCATGACGGACATGGAGTTCATCGAGACGCACGGCATCGAGCTGTACGTCGGCGACCCGGCCGTCACGATCGACCGGGACGCGAAGAAGGTCACCGCGAAGTCCGGACAGGTCTTCGAGTACGAGACCCTGGTCCTCGCCACCGGCTCCTTCCCCTTCGTGCCGCCGGTGCCGAACAAGGACGCCCAGGGCTGCTTCGTCTACCGCACGATCGAGGACCTCCTCGCCATCGAGGAGTACGCGAAGACCCGCACCACCGGTGCCGTGGTCGGCGGTGGTCTGCTCGGTCTGGAGGCGGCCGGCGCGCTCAAGGGGCTCGGACTGACCTCGCACATCGTGGAGTTCGCGCCGCGGCTGATGCCGGTGCAGGTCGACGAGGGCGGTGGCGCGGCGCTGCTGCGGACCATCGAGGACATGGGCCTGTCGGTCCACACAGGCGTCGGCACGCAGGAGATCGTGGTCGACGAGGACGGCGCCGTCACCGGCATGAAGCTGTCCGACGGCTCCGAACTCGCCACCGACCTGGTGGTGTTCAGCGCCGGTGTCCGCCCCCGCGACCAGCTGGCCCGCGACTGCGGACTGACCGTCGGCGAGCGCGGCGGCATCACCGTCGACGAGCAGTGCCGTACGGTCTCCGACCCGCACGTGTTCGCGATCGGCGAGTGCGCGCTGGCGGCCGACGGCCGGGTTTACGGCCTGGTGGCCCCCGGTTACGAGCAGGCCGAGACGGCGGCGGCGACCATCGCCTCCGACGAGGCCGCCTTCCTCGGCGCCGACCTCTCCACCAAGCTGAAGCTGCTCGGCGTGGACGTGGCCTCCTTCGGTGACGCGCACGGCGCGACCGAGGACTGCCTGGACGTCGTGTACTCCGACTCCCGCGCGGGTCTGTACAAGAAGCTGGTCATCGGCCGGGACGGCACACTGCTCGGCGGCATCCTGGTCGGCGACGCGGAGGCGTACGGCACGCTGAAGGCGTTCACCGGTTCGGTGCCGCCGGTCAAGCCCGAGTCGCTGGTGCTGCCCGCCGGTGCGGGTGAGTCGGTGCAGCTGGGCCCGACCGCGCTGCCGGACGACGCGATCATCTGCTCCTGCAACAACGTCCGCAAGGGCACGATCCGCGGAGCGGTCACCGAGCACAACTGCACCACCGTGCCCGAGGTCAAGAAGTGCACCAAGGCCGGTACGACCTGCGGCAGTTGCGTCAAGGTGCTGGGCCAGCTGGTCACCGCGGAGCTGGAGGCGTCCGGCGTCGAGGTCGACAAGGGCCTGTGCGGCTGCTTCTCGCAGACCCGCGAGGAGCTCTACGAGATCGTCCTCGCCCTGCGCATCAACACCTACCAGGACCTCCTCGACCGCTACGGCCGGGACGGCGCCCGGGGCGGCGACGGCTGCGAGATCTGCAAGCCGGCCGTCGGCTCGATCATCGCCTCCCTCGCCCCGACGATCGGCGCGAGCGGCTACGTCCTGGACGGCGAGCAGGCGGCCCTCCAGGACTCCAACGACCACTTCCTCGCCAACATCCAGAAGAACGGCTCCTACTCGGTCGTGCCGCGCATCCCCGGCGGTGAGATCACCCCCGAGGGCCTCATCACGATCGGCGAGATCGCCCGCGACTTCGGCCTCTACACGAAGATCACCGGTGGCCAGCGGATCGACATGTTCGGCGCGCGGGTCGAGCAACTCCCTCTCATCTGGACCCGGTTGGTCGACGCCGGCTTCGAGTCCGGGCACGCCTACGGCAAGTCGCTGCGCACGGTGAAGTCCTGCGTCGGCCAGACCTGGTGCCGCTACGGCGTCCAGGACTCGGTCCGCATGGCGATCGACCTTGAGCTGCGCTACCGGGGGCTCAGGTCGCCGCACAAGCTGAAGTCGGCGGTGTCCGGCTGCGCCCGCGAGTGCGCCGAGGCCCAGTCGAAGGACTTCGGCGTGATCGCCACCTCCAACGGCTGGAACCTCTACGTCGGCGGCAACGGCGGCGCGACCCCGCGCCACGCGGACCTGCTCGCGCAGGACCTCACCGACGCCGAACTGGTCAAGCTGATCGACCGGTTCCTGATGTTCTACATCCGCACCGCGGACCGCCTGGAGCGCACCTCGACCTGGCTGGAGCGCATCCCCGGCGGCCTGGACCACGTCCGTGACGTGGTCGTGGAGGACTCCCTCGGCATCTGCGAGGAGCTGGAGTCCCTGATGACGGCCCACGTGGCGCACTACGCCGACGAGTGGGCGACCACCATCAACGACCCCGAGAAGCTGGCCCGGTTCGTGTCCTTCGTGAACGCGCCGGACACCCCCGACCCGGTCGTCGGCTTCGTCCCCGAGCGCGACCAGATCAAGCCCGACCTGCCGCTGCTGACCATCGGCCACCGTCCCCTGGAAGGAAGCGCCCAGCGATGACCCTGGCACCCGAGACCACCGACCTGAAGGTCGAACTCCAGCTGAACGGCGATTGGTTCGCGGTCTGCGAACTGGCCCGGCTGCTCCCCGGCCGGGGAGTCGCGGCCCTGCTGCCCGACGGCCGGCAGGCGGCTCTTTTCCGCGACCGCGCGGGCAACCTGTACGCCGTCGACAACCGCGACCCCTTCGGCGGCGCGGCGGTCCTCTCCCGCGGCCTGACCGGCACCCACCAGGGCCGCCCGTTCGTGGCCTCCCCGCTGCTGAAGCAGCGCTTCGACCTGGAGACCGGGCAGTGCCTGGACGACGAGTCGGTGCGGATCACCACGTACCAGGTGCGGGCGGCGTAGGGGAGTTTCTTGACCGGTCGTTCTCGTTGGTCCTAGTCTCCTGTACGTGGCCAGGACCAAGGAGTTCGATCCCGAGGCCGCGCTGCAGGCAGCTCTGGAGCTGTTCTGGCGGCGCGGCTACGAGGCGACGTCGATGGCCGACCTGGTCGAGCATCTCGGCGTCGGGCGGGCCAGCATCTACGCGACCTTCGGCAACAAGCACGAGCTGTACATGAAGGCGCTGCGGCGGTACCAGGAACAACTCCCGGATCTGTTGCGGGAGGTGTCCCGGCCGGGTCCGGCGCTGCCCGCCGTACGCGCTCTGGTCCGGCGCTACGCGGCGGAGGCGAGCGCCGAGGACCTGCGGCTGCACGGCTGCTTCCTCACCAACACGGCGGCCGAACTGGCCCCGCACGACCCGGCCGCCGCCCGCCAGGTGGAGCGGAACTGGGACCAGATGGAGACCGTGCTGCACTCGGCACTGGTCCGCGCGCAGGCGCAGGGCGAACTGCCGGCGGACCGCGATCCCCAGGCCCTTGCCCGGATGCTGCTGGTACTGCTCCAGGGCCTCAAGGTCGTCGGCAAGGCCTCACCGGACCCGGCGCGGGTGCGGGACGCGGCGGAACAGGCGTTGGCGCTGCTCGACTGAAGCTTCTCCGGGACGCGACTGGAGCTTTTCGGGATGGGCGGCGTCCTTTTCTTTTGTCGCCATATTGAACCGATCGGTCAAGAAACAGGGGAGATCATGACGCGTTTCATCGGCAGGACCGCTCTCGTCACCGGTGCGGGCTCCGGAATCGGCCGTGCCATCGCCCTCGCGTTCGCCGCGGAGGGTGCGCACGTGGTCGTGACGGGACGCAGGGGGGAGCCGCTGGCGCAGACCGTCCGGCTGATCGAGGAGGCGGGCGGCAAGGCGCTCGCGGTGACCGCGGACGTCGTGCGGGACGCCGAGATCGAAGCCGTGGTGGCCGCCGCGGTGGACCGCTTCGGCGCGCTCGACGTGGCCGTCAACAACGCGGGGGTGTTCCGGGGCGGGCAGCCGCTGGCCGATCTCGCGGAGGACGACTGGCGCGAGCAGCTCGACACCAACCTCACCGGGGTCTTCCTGGCCCTGCGGGCCGAGATCCGCCAGATGCGCTCCCAGCCCTCCGGCGGCGCGATCGTGAACATCGCCTCCACCTTCGGCGCCCACGTCCGCCACCCCGGCGCCGCCGCCTACGCCGCCACCAAGGCCGCCGTCTCCGCCCTCACCCGGGGCGCGGCCCTGGACCACATCCGCGACGGCGTCCGCATCAACGCGGTCAGCCCCGGCGCCGTGGCCACCCCGATGTCCCTGCGCCCCGGCGAGACGGAGGCGGACCGGGACGAGCGGGCGAGGGCCACGCTCCCGCTGGGCCGGGTCTCCGCCACGGCCGAGGTCGCCGCGGCCGTCCTGTACCTGGCCTCGGACGACGCGTCCTCGGTGGTCGGCACGGATCTGGTGGTGGACAGCGGGGCGACGGCCTGACACGCCGGTCGGGCCTTGGGGGCGTCGTACGTCAGCTTCAGCGGGTCGCAGGCCTGCTTCAGCGGGTCGTAGGTCAGCTCTTCAGCGCGTTGTACGTCACTCCCGTCAGCTTCTCCGACGCGGTCCAGAGGCGTTGCGCCGCCCGGTCGTCGCGGGTCCACGGGGCCCGCCAGGAGGGGCCCGGGGCGCCGCGCCAGCCGGCCAGGGAAGGGCCGGTGAAGGAGTCGGGGGTGACCTCGGGGGCCGTGGCGGCGTAGAGGGTGGGCAGGGCGCCGGCGTCGGCGGACTGGGCGAAGAAGCGGTTGCCGACCAGGAAGAAGCGTTCCGCCGCCGTGCGGCCCTGCATCTTCACGCCCGCGGTCTGGAGGTTGGTGGCCGCGTACCCGGGATGCGCGGCCGCCGCGATCACGTCCGAGCCGTGCGCCGCCAAGCGGTGCGCGAGTTCGTGGACGAAGAGCAGGTTGGCGGTCTTGGAGCGGGCGTAGGCGATCCAACGGCGGTAGCGGCGCTCGCTGTTGAGGTCGTGGATGTCGATGTTGGCGACCGCGTGCATGGTGCTGGAGACCGTCACCACGCGCGCCCCGGGTGTCGCGAGGAGCGGGGGGAGCAGCAGGCCGGTCAGGGCGAAGTGGCCCAGGTGGTTGGTGCCGAACTGGGTCTCGAAGCCGTCCGCCGTCGTGCTGTACGGCAGCGCCATCACGCCCGCGTTGTTGACCAGCAGGTCGAGGCGGTCGTACGGGAACGAGGTCGCGAACTCCCGTACGGAGGCCAGGTCCCCGAGGTCCAGCCGGGCGAACTCCGCGTTCGCGCCCGGTACTTCGCCCAGCAGCCGGTCCCGGGCCTCGCCACCCCGCCGCTCGCTGCGGCAGGCGAGCACCACGCGGGCGCCCTTGCGGGCCAGTTCCCGCGCGGTGGCGTACCCGATCCCGCTGTTGGCCCCGGTGACCACGGCGACGCGTCCGCGCTGGTCGGGGATGGCCTTCTCGCTCCATCCGGACATCCCGGGCTCCCTCCACCGACGGCTGCTCCTCAGCCTACGAGGGGCGGCCGTGGCGGGGCATCGTCCGGGACGGGCCGGGTGTCCAGGTAGAACCATTCGACGCCGGGGGCGGGTTCGGTCGCCACGGACTGGGTCGCCATGGGTCCGGACGCCGTGAAGTCGTGGGTGTCGGGGATCGGGGTCCGGCGGCCGGGGGCCGCGGCCCCAGTGGCGGTAGCAACGGGTGGGTCGAACGCACCGACCTCGAAACCCCACTCGGCAGCACCCCCGCTCGCTGAGCCCGCGGGCACCCTGCCCTGGGTCCCCTCGTCGGGCTCCAACGCTTCCGCGGCCGGCCCCGGCATCAGGAGCTCCACCCGCAGGCCCCGCCCCCGCTGCTGGGCCGTGAACTCCTCCACCTGGTTGCGGCAGGCGTGGTCGAGATGGGTCACGCCGGTCAGGTCGAGGCGGATGCGGGGCTTGCCGGAGGCGGCCGCCGACTCGAGGGCCTCGATGACCTTCGGGAGGCGCAGGAAGGTCGCGTTGCCGGCCATGACGATCTTCGCGGTGTCGTCCTCGATGTGCTGCCGGATCACGGTCTGCGACATCCGCAGCGCGGCCAGTACGATCCCCGCCGCGAGTCCCACGAGCACGCCCTCCAGGAGCGCCGTCGCGACGATGACGAGCGTGGTGACCGTCATGACCACGAACTCGCCCCGGTCCTGGCGCCACATCTTCGGGAACTCCCCCGGCGCGAGCAGCTTCCAGCCGCTGTGCACCAGCACGCCCGCCAGCACCGAGATCGGGATCAGCGCGAGGACCTGCGGGAGCAGCAGCGCGAACGCCAGCAGCCACAGGCCGTGCAGGGTGCGGGAGAGCCGGGTCTTCGCACCCGCCTGGACGTTCGCCGAACTGCGCGCCACGACCGCCGTGACGGGCAGCGCGCCGAGGATCCCGGCCACGGTGTTCCCGGCCCCCTGGGCCACGAGCTCGGTGTTGTAGCGGGTGCGCGGACCGCTGTGCATACGGTCCACGGCCGCCGCGGTGAACAGGCTCTCCGCCGAGGCGATGACCGTGAATGTGAGGATCGACGTGATGATCGCCGGCTCGGCCAGCCCCGCGAACTGCTCGGCGCCCGGCACCTGGACGGCCGCGAGCAGATTGCCGACCTGGAGGGTCTTCACCTCGACCCCGGGCAGGGCGGCGACCGCGATCCCGATGCCCACGGCGACGAGCGCGGCCGGGATCCGCCTGACCGGTCCGGGCGCCTTCTTCCACAGGAAGCTCAGGGCGACGGTGACGATGCCGAGCAGCAGGGCGGTCATCGCCTGCCGGTCGGTCAGCACGTCCGCGAGCAGCCCCGGCACCCCGGCCATGTTCTCGATGGGGACGCCGGGCGCCTTGTTGTCGGCCATCGGGTAGAGCTGGCTGAACATCAGCGGCAGTCCGATCCCCGCGAGCATGCCCTGCACCACGGCGATCGAGATGGCCTGGAACATCCGCCCGAGCCGTACGACCCCGAGCACGATCTGCAGGATCCCCGAGCCCAGGACGATCACCCCGAGCATGGCCACCCCGTGCTCGGCGACGGTCTCCGCGACCAGCGCCGCGAGCCCCGCGGCGGGGCCACTGACCTGGAGGGTGCTGCCCCGGACCGCGCCGACCACGAGCCCGCCGATCACCCCGGAGATGATCCCCAGCTCGGCCGGGACCCCGGAGGCCACGGCGACTCCGATGCAGAGCGGCAGGGCGACGAGGAAGACGACGAGAGAGGCGGTGATCTCGGTGCCGAGGTCACCCAAGGGGGCCTTCACCGGCCTCCCGGCGTCCGCCGCCTTCATGGCCTCCGCCGGCCTCGCAGACTCCGCTGCCTGCGCCGGCCTCACAGACTCCGCTGCCTGCGCCGACCCGGCCGCCGTGGACGAACTCCCCCATCCCTTACGGCTTTTCGGCGCGCCCCTGTCCCCCCGCCCGCGCGCGTGCGCCCCGCTCACGCGGCATGCACCCGGAACCGGCCGTCCTCGTCGAGCTCGTGCACCTGCCCGGTGTCGACCTCGTAGTACCAGCCGTGCAACCGCAGCCGGTCGGCGTCGAGCCGCTGCCGCACCACGGGGTAACTGCGCAGTGCGGCGAGCTGGTTGACGACGTTGCGCTGGACGACGTCGGCGAGCGGGGGCGCGTCGGTGAGCACGGGGGCCAGGGACGGGCGGGCCAGGCCCAGCCACGCGTCCACGCCCGGCAGCGCGGTCAGGTCGTCGCCGGACCGCAGGGCCCCCATCGCCCCGCAGTGTGAGTGACCGCACACGACCACGTCCTGAACCCCGAGCACCTCCAGCGCGTACTCGATGGTGGCGGCCTCACCACCGGCCGCGTGCTGTCCGTACGACGGCACGATATTGCCCGCGTTCCGCAGCTCGAATATCTCACCGGGCCGGGCGCCGGTGATCAGCGCGGGAATGACCCGCGAGTCCGAGCAGCTTATGAAGAGTGCCTCGGGATATTGCCCGTCGGCCAGTTTCCGGTATTCACCGCTCTCGAAATCCGCCCGCCGCCTGAACGAGCGCGCACGATCCAGCAATGCCTTCAAGGGAGCCTCCTGAGCTGCTGTTTCTGTCAGTTCCCAGCACCATAGAGAGGCGATGCACAGAGGAAGGTTAATAGCGGGCCAGAGCCCGGCCAGGAGCAGGACATTCTTTTTCCCGACTCCCGGGAGGCGCCCGCTTCTTGTAGCGTGTCGAGCACAGGGCGGAATATGAATTCGGGTGGGAGAGATACGGCGTATGGGCCTGCGTGTGCTGCTCATCGAGGACGACGAGACGATCGCCGAACCGCTGGCCGAGGGCCTCGCGCACTTCGGCCTGGCGGTGGATCACGTGACCACCGGCACCGAGGGGCTGAGAGCGCCGTACGGCGATGTCGTGCTCCTGGACCTGGGGCTGCCGGACATGGACGGCATCGACGTCTGCCGGGGCATCCGGGAGGTGTCGGACGTGCCGATCGTCATCCTCAGCGCACGCGGGGAGGAGGCGGACCGGGTGCTGGGACTGGAGCTCGGCGCCGACGACTATCTGGCGAAGCCGTTCAGCGTACGGGAGTTGGTGGCCCGGGTGCGGGCGGTGACCCGGCGGACGCGGCGGGCGCAGGAGACACCCGCCCCGGCATTCCCGACATCCCCCGCGCCTTTGCCCCCGCCCTCGTCCCCGGCCGCGCCCACGGCGCCCGCGCCCGCCGGGGCGCCCGGTCATGACCCGGGCCCGCTCGCCGTGGACCGTCGTACCCGGCAGGTCTGGGTCGGCGAGTCCCAGGTGCCGCTCACGCCGAAGGAGTTCGACCTGCTCGCGCTGCTCACCGAGGACCCGGGCGCGGTGTACTCCCGGCAGCAGATCCTCGACCGGGTCTGGGATCCGTTCTACGAGGGCCCGACGAAGACGCTGGACGTCCATGTCGCCTCGCTGCGGCGGAAGTTGGGGCACCCGGCCTGGATCCAGACGCTGCGCGGGGTCGGCTTCCGGCTGGCGGTGCACAGCGGACCGGACGGTCCGGCATGACGCGCCGGCTGCTGCTGAGCTATCTCACGCTGGCCGCCCTGGTGCTGCTCTGCCTGGAGATCCCGCTGGGGTTCGTGTACTCGCGGGGCGAGCGGGAGCGGGTGGTGGGGGCGGCCCGGGACGAGGCCGAGTCGGTCTCCGCGTACGCGGCACTGAGTCTGGCGACCGGCCGCGCGGAGCGGGACCTGCCCGATCGGGTGGCGCACTGCGCCGCGCGGATCGGCGGGACGGTGGTGGTCGTGGACGGCGCGGGCACGCTGCTCGCCACCTCGCATCCGCTGTCCGGGGAGGTGACCCGGTCGCTGTCCTCGCGGCCGGGGATCGCGGCAGCGCTGCGGGGCACGTCGACGGCGGACGTGCGCACCTCCACGATCGGCGGGGTGGAGTACCTGTCGGTGGCCGCGCCCATGGGACACGGCGCCCAGGGTGCCGTCTGGCTGACCGTGCCCACCCGGACGGTGCACGAGCGGGTGCATCACGTGTGGCTGCTGCTCGCCCTCGGCGGGCTGGGCGTCCTCACGGCCGTCGTCCTGGTCGGTTTCGGCATCGCCCGCTGGACGGGTCGGCCGATCCGTGAACTGGAGCGTGCGACGCATGAGTTGGCGGAGGGCGGCCGGGCGACTCCGGTGACGGTGACGAAGGGGCCGCCCGAAGTGCGGAGTCTGGCGGCCGCGTTCAACCGTACGGCGGCCCGGCTCGCCCATCTCCTCGACGCGCAGCGGGCGTTCGCGGGTGAGGCCTCGCACCAGCTCAAGACACCGCTGGCGGCACTGCGGCTGCGCCTGGAGAACCTGGAGCCCAGCGTGTCCGCGCGCGGCCGGGGCAGCCTGGCCGCGGCCGTGACCGAGACGGACCGGCTGGCGCGCATGGTGGAGGGGCTGCTCGCGATGGCCCGGCTGGAGGAGGACGCGGCGCGGCCGGTGCCGGTGGACGTCGGCGAGGTCTGCGCGGAGCGGCACCGCACGTGGCTGCCGCTGTACGGCCGGCAGGGGGTGTCGCTGGTCCTGTTCACGGGCGGCGTGGGCCCGGTGTCGGCACTGCCGGGTGCGGTGGAGCAGATCCTGGACAACCTGCTGTCCAACGCGTTGCGCGCGTCCCCCGTCGGCAGCACGGTGACCGTGGAACTCCGCCCGCACACCCCGTCCCGGCGCGGCCCGCGCTCCGGCTGGATCGACCTGCACGTCACCGACGAGGGCCCCGGCATGTCGGCCGACCAGCGCGCCCGCGCCTTCGACCGGTTCTGGCGGGCGCCGGGCGCCCCCAAGGGGGGCACCGGACTCGGCCTCGCCCTGGTCCAGCGGCTGGCCCACGCGAGCGGCGGCGAGGCGACGCTGCGCGCGGCGGCGACGGGCGGCCTGAACGCGACGATCCGCCTCCCGTCGCCCCACCCGGCACCGACCCCCCGCCCTCCGACCCACCCACCCGAACGCCACCGCGAGGCACCGACCGTACGGGCGTGACGATGTGACATGTAATGGTCACGGAATGAACACTTCAGCTCCACAACTGCGACACCAGCAATACGGTCATCCCCTCACGTAACACCTCCAGGGGGACGACATGACCAATCCGTACGCCTCGCAGCCTCAGCCCGTGCCGCCGTGGCAGCCCGCGCCGCCGACCGCTCCCCGACCCGCTCCCAAGTGGGCCCGGAAGCGGTACGTCCTGCCCGCTCTCACCCTGGCCCTGTTCCTCGGTGTCGGCATAGGCAGCGGCGACCAGTCCCGGACGACGACCGACGCGAAGCCCGCCGCCGCCAAGCCGCAGCCGACGGTGACCGTCACGGCGACCGCCACGGTGACGCCGGAGCCGGAACCGGCGGCCACGGTGACCGCCACGAAGACGGTCAAGGTGACCAGGACCGTGGGGGCCGAGGCGAAGGCAGACGCAGGCGCTTCGGAAGCTGATTCCGGCTCCGGCTCCGGCTCCGGCAGCGTCTACTACAAGAACTGCACCGAGGCCCGAGCCGCCGGCGCCGCGCCGATCCATCGCGGTGAGCCCGGCTACGCCTCCCACCTCGACCGGGACGACGACGGGGTGGCCTGCGACAGCTGAGCCACCGGTGTCGCGCTTGCGGAGAGCTACCTTCCGGTCACGTCACGTTCGCATCACGGGTTTCTCATGTGGCCGACACGGCATCCGGACCTCACTAGGTTCGTCACCTCTCACGAACCCGGAAGGACCCCGCTGTGAACCTGCTCCGCAAGCCCGGCGCCATCGTCGTCGCCGCGCTGGCCCTGGCCGTGCTGCCGGGTGCCGCGTCAGCCCATGACGGGGACCACCCGTTCGCGAACTGCACCGAGGCGTACGCCGCCGGATACGCGAACCTTCCCAAGGGCAACGAGCACTACGGCAGCCACCTGGACCGGGACGGCGACGGCATCGGCTGCGACCAGCCGCCCGCGGACTTCAAGGCCCACGACGACGACGTGACCGCCGGGGACCCCGGCCGGCAGAACCGGGACCTCGCCGAGACCGGCGGCGGCGACACCACGGTCTACTTCGCCGCCGCGGGTTCCACCGTGCTCCTCACGGGCGGCGCCCTGGTGGCATCGGCACGCAGGCGCCGCGCGACACGCTGACGACACGGACCGGCGGAATCGGCACCTGCACCGGTCAGGCGTGGTCGTACCAGGCCAGAGCCGCGATACGCCACCCCCGTGACGTACGGACGAACTGAACGGTCTTGGTCCCCCCGCCCTCGAACGGCTCCCCGTCCAGGACCCCGGACTTGCGGTACGTGCTGAACCGGGAGGCGATGTCACCCGCGATGTCGGTCCGTTCGGAGGTCTCCCACTCGGAGAAGTCCACCAGTCGTCCCTCGGTCAGCAGTCGCAGCCGGGGCTCGATGAACTCCTCCACGGTGTAGACCGTGAACTCCGGTCCGGTCTTGACGATCACGCCCCCGGGAAGGACCAGCCGCCGAATGCGTCCGACGTCGGCTGCCCTGCCGCCCCGGTTGTCGAAGGCCCCGAAGAACTCGGCGGTCACCGCGTCTAGTTCGCTCTTGGACATCGCGCGACGGTAACAGCCGTACCGAGCACGCACGAGAGGGCGGCACCCCCGCACAAGGGTGCCGCCCTCTCTTCGTGGTCCGGAGCCGCCGCCCATCGGTTGAGGGTCGGGGACGGGCGGCGGATCCGGGGTTGCAGGGGCCGTAGGGCCTACCGGTGGTCGCTGCCGTTCGCCGTGATCGCCGCGCGCCCCGCCTCCAGGCGGGCCACCGGGATGCGGAACGGGGAGCAGGAGACGTAGTCCAGACCCACCTCGTGGAAGAAGTGCACCGACTCCGGGTCACCGCCGTGCTCACCGCAGACGCCGAGCTTGAGGTCGGGGCGGGTCGCGCGGCCCGCCTCCGCCGCGAGCTTGACCAGGGAGCCCACGCCGTCCTTGTCGATCGTCTCGAACGGGCTGACTCCGAAGATGCCCTTCTCCAGGTACGCCGTGAAGAAGCTCGCCTCCACGTCGTCGCGGCTGAAGCCCCACACCGTCTGGGTGAGGTCGTTGGTGCCGAAGGAGAAGAACTCCGCCGCCTCCGCGATCTGACCGGCGGTCAGCGCGGCGCGCGGCAGCTCGATCATCGTGCCGATCGACAGCTTCAGCTCCACACCCGTGGCCGCCTCGACGTCCGCGACGACCTGGTCGGCCTCCTCGCGCACGATCTCCAGCTCCTGGACGGTGCCGACGAGCGGGATCATGATCTCGGCGCGCGGGTCGCCCTTGGCGTTCTTGCGTTCGGCCGCCGCCTCGGCGATGGCCCGTACCTGCATGGTGAACAGGCCCGGGATGACCAGACCGAGGCGCACGCCGCGCAGGCCCAGCATCGGGTTCTGCTCGTGCAGACGGTGTACGGCCTGGAGGAGCCGGAGTTCGTTCTCGTGCGGCTCCTGGCGGGACTCCGCGAGCGCCACGCGGACCGACAGCTCGGTGATGTCGGGGAGGAACTCGTGCAGCGGCGGGTCGAGGAGGCGGACCGTCACCGGCAGGCCGTCCATCGCCGAGAACAGCTCCACGAAGTCCTGCTTCTGGAGCGGGAGCAGCTCCTTCAGCGACTCCTCGCGCTCGGCCTCCGTGTCGGCCAGGATCAGCCGCTCGACCAGCTCACGGCGGTCACCGAGGAACATGTGCTCGGTACGGCACAGGCCGATGCCCTGGGCGCCGAAGCGACGGGCGCGCAGCGCGTCCTCGGCGTTGTCCGCGTTGGCGCGGACCCGCAGCCGGCGCTTGCGGTCGGCGAACGCCATGATCCGGTGCACGGCCTCGACCAGCTCGTCGGCGTCGTTGGCGCCCGCGTGCATCCGGCCCTCGAAGTACTCCACGACGGGAGACGGCACGACCGGGACCTCGCCGAGGTACACCTTGCCGGACGACCCGTCGATGGAGATGAGGTCGCCCTCCTCCACGACGTGCCCGCCCGGAACCGTCATCCGGCGCCGCTTGGTGTCGACCTCCAGCTCCTCGGCACCGCAGACACAGGTCTTGCCCATGCCGCGCGCGACGACGGCCGCGTGGGAGGTCTTGCCGCCGCGGGAGGTCAGGATGCCCTCGGCCGCGATCATGCCGTCGAGGTCGTCGGGGTTGGTCTCCCGGCGGACCAGGATGACCTTCTCGCCGGAACGAGACCACTTCACGGCGGTGTACGAGTCGAAGACCGCCTTGCCGACGGCCGCGCCCGGCGAGGCCGCGATGCCCCGGCCGACCTGCGCGACCTTGGTGTTCTCGTCGAAGCGCGGGAACATCAGCTGGGCCAGCTGGGCGCCGGTGACGCGCTGGAGCGCCTCGGCCTCGTCGATGAGGCCCTGGTCGACCAGCTGGGTGGCGATCCGGAAGGCCGCGCCCGCCGTGCGCTTGCCGACCCGGGTCTGGAGCATCCACAGCTGACCGCGCTCGATGGTGAACTCGATGTCGCAGAGGTCCTTGTAGTGGTTCTCCAGCGTCTCCATGATCTGCATCAGCTGGTCGTACGACTTCTTGTCGATCTGCTCCAGCTCCGCGAGCGGCACGGTGTTGCGGATGCCCGCGACGACGTCCTCGCCCTGGGCGTTCTGGAGGTAGTCGCCGTAGACGCCCTGGTGGCCGGAGGCGGGGTCGCGGGTGAAGGCGACGCCGGTGCCGGAGTCGGGGCCGAGGTTGCCGAAGACCATGGAACAGACGTTGACGGCCGTGCCCAGGTCGTGCGGGATGCGCTCCTGGCGGCGGTAGAGCTTCGCGCGGTCGCCGTTCCACGAGTCGAAGACCGCCTTGATGGCGAGGTCCATCTGCTCGCGCGGGTCCTGCGGGAAGTCCCGGCCGGCCTCCTTCTTGACGATCTTCTTGAAGGCGGTGACGAGCTTCTTGAGGTCGGCGGCCTCCAGGTCGGTGTCGACCGTGACCTTCTTGGCCTCCTTGGCCTTGTCGAGGGCCTCCTCGAAGAGGTCGCCGTCGACGCCGAGGACGGTCTTGCCGAACATCTGGATGAGGCGCCGGTAGGAGTCCCAGGCGAAGCGGTCGTCGCCGGCCTGCTGGGCGAGACCCTGGACCGACTTGTCGGAGAGGCCGATGTTCAGGACCGTGTCCATCATTCCGGGCATCGAGAACTTCGCGCCGGAGCGGACCGAGACGAGCAGGGGGTCGTCGGCCTGGCCGAGCTTCTTGCCCATGCGCTGCTCCAGCGCGTCGAGGTGCGCACTCACCTCGTCACGCAGTGCCGCGGGCTCCTCACCGCTGTCCAGGTAGACCTTGCAGGCTTCCGTCGTGATGGTGAAGCCGGGGGGAACGGGGAGTCCCAGGTTGGTCATCTCGGCGAGGTTCGCGCCCTTGCCACCCAGGAGGTCCTTGAGGTCCTTGTTTCCCTCGGTGAAGTCGTAGACGAACTTCGCTACGTGGGGTTCTTTGTTTTCCGACACGGGTCTCGACTCCCTCGAGGACGCGGTGGCTGCCCTGACGGCGAGGAACATACCCAGATCAAAGGCTTCTGGGTACGTCTGCTCGGGCGTCATACGCCCGTAACCAGTCGTCCGCCAGCGGATCGAAAGTCAAAGCTTGGCAAGCGTCAGCCGCCGGATGTTTTCATTTCTTGAAGGCAAGGGCGCTCACCCACCCCCGTTTCCGCTCACATGAGCGCACCAGCGCCACATCTGATTTCGATCGATGAACGATCAAGGGGTGGCACTCAGTGCCACCCCTTGGAGAAGTGCAGTCACCCAAGATCCGCTCATCTGAGCTTGACCCTTATCAGGCGTGGCGAGAATCACGCTGCCACAGCGAGCCGGATTTCACCATGCGGACCTCACACGCCCATCGCCAGCAACCGCTCCTCGACCCGCTCCGGCGCGTACAACCGCTCCACCACCAGCGCACCCGCGCCGACCAGCCCGGCCCGCTCCCCGAGCCGTGAGGTCACCACCTCCAGCCGGGCGGTGGAGCGCGGCAGCGCCCGCTGGTACAGGAGTTCCCTGACCCCCGTGAGGAAGGGAGTTCCGGCCAAATCCCCCGCGATCATCAGGACCCCGGGGTTCAGCAGGGTCACGACCGTCGCCAGCACGTCCCCGACCAGCCGCCCGGCCTCCCGCGCGAGCGCCGCCGCCTCCGGGTGCCCGGACGCGAGCAGGTCCCGCACGTCCGAGCCGGAGGCCGCCGGCACCCCGGCCTCGGCCAGCCGCCGGGCCACGGCACCGCCACTCGCCACGGCGGCGAGGCAGCCGTAGGAACCGCACCGGCACAGCGCCTCGGCACCGGCCGGCACCCGGATGTGGCCCAGGTCGCCCGCGCCCCCGTCGACGCCCCGGTAGACCGAGCCGTCGACCACGACCCCGGCGCCGATCCCGGTCGAGACCTTGACCAGCACGAACGCCGAGCAGTCGGGATACGCGGTGCGCTGTTCGCCGTACGCCATGAGGTTGGCGTCGTTGTCGACGAGCACGGGGACCGGGCCGGACCCGGTGTGCTCGGTGAAGGCTCCGGCGAGGCGGCCTCGTATGTCGTAGCCGTCCCAGCCGGGCATGATCGGCGGCTGGACCACCCGGCCGCTCTCCAGGTCCACCGGCCCCGGCACCGCGAGCCCGATGCCGCAGACCTCCTCGGCCCGGTGCCCCGCCTTCTCCAGCAGTTCGGCGAACCAGCGGCCCAGCTCGCCGAGCACGGCGTCCGGGCCGTCCTCGATCACCAGGGTGCCGCTGTGCTCGGCGAGGATCTCGCCGGTCAGGGAGAGCACGGCCGCGCGCGCGTGCCGGGTCTCCAGGTCGGCGGCGAGGACGACGGCGTGGGCGTCGTCGAACTCCAGGGTGATGGAGGGGCGGCCGCCCAGCGGGGAGTCGACGGGGCCCCCGGCGCCCTCGCGCAGCCAGCCCGCGCGGAAGAGCCGGTCGAGGCGCTGGCCGACGGTCGCCCGGGACAGTCCGGTGGCCTGCTGGAGCGCTCCGCGCGTGACGGCACGCCCGCTGCGGACCAGTTCGAGCAGATCTCCGGCGCCGGTCTGACTCCGTCCAGCCATGCGCACCCCCTTGTGTTTCTCAACTCTGCATTACATATTGGGTTTTGCGTGTTAAATAGACGTAACCCTACGGTAGCCCTGACCGAACCGGTCAGCCACACGTCTTTCGGGGAGCCCCGAGTGGATCGCACTGCCCAGCTCGTCAGCCCTTCCGCGGAGCGCTCGATCGCATACGATCCGCCGAACACGTCGGATTCCCTGCACGCCAGGGCGGCGAGGGTGCTGGAGGGCAACTGGACCGGCACCTCCACGGTCCCCTCGCGCGGCCTGTACCCGCACCAGTGGTCCTGGGACTCCGCGTTCATCGCGATCGGCCTGCGCCACCTCTCGCCGCTGCGCGCGCAGACGGAGCTGGAGACGCTGCTCTCGGCCCAGTGGGGCGACGGGCGGATCCCGCACATCGTGTTCAACCCCTCCGTACCGCTCGACGCGTACTTCCCGAGCCCCGACTTCTGGCGCTCCTCGACCGCGGGGCACACCGCCGGCGCCCCGCGCACCGTACAGACGTCCGGCATCGTGCAGCCACCGGTGCACGCCCTGGCCGCGTGGCTGGTCCACCGCGCCGACCCCGGCCTCTCCCGGGCCCGCGGCTTCCTCGCCCGGGTCTACCCGCGCCTGGCGGCCTGGCACCGCTACCTCCTGCACCGCCGCGATCTCGGCGGCGGCGGCCTCGCGTCCGTCGTGCACCCCTGGGAACAGGGTATGGACAACAGCCCCGCCTGGGACCTCCCCCTGTCCCGCGTCACCCCGGCCCCGGCCCGCTCCTTCCGCCGCGCCGACCTCGACCACGGGGCGGCCGAGGACCGGCCGACGGACCTGGACTACGGGCGGTACGTGCGGCTCGCGACGGAGTACCGGGACGGCGCGTACGCCGACGGCGCCGGGGAGTTCGCGGTGGAGGACCCCGCCTTCAACGCCCTCCTGATCGCCTCCGAGCACGCGCTGGCCCGGATCGCCGAGGAGCTGGGCGCCACCGGCACGGCCCGGCACACGCGCGCGGAACGGCTGACGGAGGCGTTGGTGGAGCGGCTGTGGGACGCCGGCCGGGGGATGTTCCTGTGCCGGGACCTGCGGGACGCGGGCGCGGCCGGCGGTTCCCTCGTCCCCGAGCGCGGGGTCTCCGGCCTGGTCCCCCTGCTGCTGCCCGGTCTGCCCCGCGAGGTCGTCCAGGCGCTCGTGCGTACCGCGACCGGCCCGCACTTCGGACTCGGCGCCGAGACCAGGCTCCCGCCGAGCTACGACCTTCTCGGCGAGGCCTTCGACCCGCACCGGTACTGGCGCGGCCCGGCCTGGTTCAACACGAGCTGGCTGCTGGAGCGGGGCCTGCGCACCCAAGGCGAGCGCCGACGCGCCGACGCGCTGCGGGAGTCGGTGCTCGACCTCGCCGCGGCCACCGACTTCGCGGAGTACGTCGACCCGTACACCGGCGCGGCCTGCGGGGCGACCGGCTTCAGCTGGACGGCCGCGCTCGCACTCGACCTGCTGCACAGCGACACCGCGACCACCGGGGTGACCACCGGCACCACGGTCACGGCGGACATGGGATTCAAGGGAGGGAACCGGCGATGACGGACCGGCATCATCTGCTCGTGCACGGCGGGACGTTCGCGGCCGTGGGTGACGGCGGGGACATCAGCGGGGTCCGGGGCGGCGGCAGCTCCCCGGACGGCCTGTTCGTACGGGACGCCCGGCATCTGAGCCGCTGGCAGCTCACCGTCGACGGCGCGGTCCCGGAGACCCTGTCACCGGTCGCCGACGGCGACACCGCCCGCTGCGTCCTGGTCCCCCGGGGCGGCCGCCAGGAACCCCCCGCCCACACCCTGTTCCGCGAACAGGCCGTGGGGGACGGCTCGTTCGTCGAGTCCCTGCGCGTCACCAGCAACCGCCCGGTGCCCACGACGGTCCGGCTCGCGGTCACCGCGGACGCCGACTTCACCGACCAGTTCGAACTCCGCTCCGACTACCGCACCTACACCAAGACCGGCGCCACCCGCTCCCGCGAAGTCCTCGACGACGGCGTGGAGTTCACCTACCAGCGCCGAGAATGGCGTTCGTGTACGACGGTGACGGCCGACCCCGCCCCGGACGGCGTCGAGGAGACGGGCACCGGAGCACGGCGCCTGGTGTGGACGCTGGACCTGGAACCGCACGGCTCGGCGGAGCTGACCCTGCGGGTGATGGCCCGCCCGCACGGCGACAAACGGGCCCGCCGGGTACCGAGCTCCCCCGCCGCCCTGAACCGCCAACTCCTGCGACTGGAGGGCGAGTTCGTGGAGGGAGTGGCCTTCCCGACCGGCTGGCCGGAGCTCGCGGCGGCCTGCGCCCGCGGCCTCGCCGACCTGGCCTCGCTCCAGGTGCCGGCCACGGGCCCGGACGGCGAGGACCTGCGCGTCCCGGCCGCGGGAGCCCCCTGGTTCCTCACGCTGCTCGGCCGCGACGCCCTCCTCACCTCCCTGTTCGCCCTCCCCTACCGTCCCCAGCTGGCCGCCGCGACCCTCCCCGCGCTCGCCGCGACCCAGGCCACCGAGACCGGCGCGGCCTCCGTCGCCCAGCCCGGCAAGATCGTGCACGAGGTACGGCACGGCGAGCTGGCGCACTTCGGGCAGGTGCCGTACGGCCGCTACTACGGCTCGGTCGACGCCACCCCGCTCTTCCTGGTCCTCCTCGGCGCGTACGTGGAGCAGACCGGGGACGCCTCGCTGGCCCGGCGCCTGGAGTCCCACGCCCGCGCCGCGATCGGCTGGATGCTCGACCACGGCGGTCTGACCTCGCGCGGCTACCTCGTCTACCGCGCCGACCAGGGCGGCCTCGCCAACCAGAACTGGAAGGACTCCCCCGGCGCGATCTGCGGCGCCGACGGCACCCGCGCGAGCGGCCCGGTGATGGCGGCGGGCGCCCAGGGCTACGCGTACGACGCGCTGCGCCGCACCGCGTGGGTCGCCCGCACGGTGTGGAAGGACGAGACCTACGCGGCCCTCCTCGAACAGGCCGCGGCCGACCTGCGGGACCGTTTCCAGCGGGACTTCTGGATGCCGGACCGCACGTTCCCCGCCCTCGCGCTGGACGGGGAGGGCCGCCAGGTCGACGCCCTGGCCTCCGACGCGGGGCATCTGCTGTGGTCCGGGCTGCTCGACAAGGAGTACGGCGAGATGGTCGGCCGCCGACTGCTGGAACCGGACTTCTTCTCCGGGTGGGGAGTGCGGACCCTGGCCGCCGGACAGCCGGCGTACCACCCGCTGTCGTACCACCGAGGCTCGGTCTGGCCGCACGACAACGCGCTGATCACCCTCGGCCTCGCGCGCTACGGCCTGCACGACGAGGCACGGGCGGTGGCGCACGGGCTGGTGGACGCGGCGACGGCCACCGGTCACCGGCTGCCGGAGGTGCTGGCGGGGTACGGCCGGGAGTCCCACGGGGAGCCGGTGCCGTATCCGCACGCGTGCGTGCGGGAGTCCCGCTCGGCGGCGGCGCCGCTCGCGTTGCTGACGGCGGTTGGCGGCGCGTAGCGCTCCGCGGGCAGAGCCGCGGAACCTGACCGTTGACCAAGCGTTGGGGCGGTGTTTGCCCTAGGACGTGAACTGTGGCCCGAGGTGGGCCGTACGGGAATGTGGCGGATCCGAGACCCCATATCGGGTCCGCCTTCTACCAGGACCCGTACGGAAGGACCCTCGGGTGTCCGAGACCCTTGCAGAGATCACGTCACCCGAGGCCGAGGCGACCGAGGCGGACAAGCCGTCCCTGCGCAAGCGGTTCGCCCGTTGGCGCGACGCGCACCCCACCGCCGTACGGAACACCCGCTGGGCGCTCAATGCCCTCGCCGCGCTGCTGGTCCTCGGAGCCCTGCTGCTGCCGAACAAGATCGCGAATCTGCACGCAGGGGAGTTCCTGCGGATCCCGGCCGAGGCGATCCTGGGGGCGGCCCTGGCGCTGGCGCTGCCGCGTCGGCCGCGGCTCGCCCTGGCCGTACTGGCGGGGGTGGGGCTCGGGGTGATGACGATCCTGAACCTGCTCGACATGGGGTTCTACGACTACCTGGGACGCGCCTTCAACCCCGTCCTCGACTGGGAGCTGCTCGACGACGCGCGGTCGTACGTGGCCGACTCGATGGGCCAGGGCGTGGCCATCGGTGCCGTGGTCGGCGTGACCGTCCTCGTGCTCCTGGTGCCGGCCGTCATGACGCTGGCGATGGTCCGGCTGAGCGGCCTGCTGGCCCGGCACCGGCAGAAGGCGACCCGGGGCACCCTCGTCGCGGCCACCGTGTGGGTCACCTGCTCCGCCCTCGGACTCCAGGTCTTCGGAACCCCGCTCGCCTCCGAGCACACCGCCGCGCTCACCGGGCGCCAGGCCAAGCGGGTGCTGTACACGCTGCGGGACGAGGCGGAGTTCCAGAAGGTGGCCAAGGTCGACGCGTTCGGGAACACGCCGGGTTCCCAGCTGGTGCCCGACCTGCGGGGCAAGGACATGATCTTCACCTTCATCGAGAGCTACGGCCGCAGCGCCGTCGAGGACCCGGTCATCGCGCCCGGCGTCGACAAGACCCTCGACACCAGCACGGCGGCCCTCGCGAAGGCCGGCTTCCACGCGAAGAGCGGCTGGCTGACCTCGGCGACGTACGGCGGCAGCAGCTGGCTGGGTCACTCCACCACCCTCTCCGGCCTGTGGATCGACAACCAGCAGCGCTACCGCACGGTCATGGCCAGCGACCACCTCAGCCTCACCAAGGCCTTCAAGAAGACCGGCGACTGGGACACGGTCGGGGTGATGCCGGGTGTCCAGAAGGGCTGGCCGGAACAGGCGTACTACGGCCTCGACAAGGTCTACAACGCCTTCCAACTCGGCTACCAGGGACCCAAGTTCAGCTGGTCCACCATGCCCGACCAGTACGCCCTGGAGGCCTACCAGAAGCAGGTCCACGGCAAGAAGCGCACCAAGCCGCTGATGTCCGAGATCATCCTGACCTCCAGCCACCAGCCCTGGGCCCCGATCCCCAAGATGGTCGACTGGAACGACCTGGGTGACGGCTCGGTCTTCAAGGCCATCCAGAAGGCCGGCAACAAGCCGTCCGACATCATCGCCAACTCCACCCGCTCCAAGCAGGAGTACGGCAAGTCCATCTCCTACTCGGTCACGTCCCTCACCCAGTGGCTGGAGCGCTACGGCACCGACGACACGGTCCTCGTCTTCCTCGGCGACCACCAGCCGATCGCCCGCGTCAGCGGCGAGAACGCGAGCCGTGACGTCCCGATCTCGATCGTGGCGAAGGACCCCAAGGTCCTGTCCGCGATCGCCTCCTGGAACTGGACCGACGGCCTGAAGCCGGCCCACAACGCCCCGGTCTGGAAGATGAGCTCATTCCGAGACCGCTTCCTGACGGCGTACGGCTCGACCCCGCATCCGTCGAAGGGATAGTGCGCCCCCGCTGCGCTGGGCTTGGGCCGGGCGCCTATGGGGGTGCCGGGTGCGGTTGTCGGGCGGGTGCGGGTGCGTTGTGGCTGGTCGCGCAGTTCCCCGCGCCCCTAGGGGGTTGCAGTTGGCCTGCGACACGACGGGACCGTCAGCCGCCTGCGCGCCCGCTCCCCTCGGGCCGTCAGCCGCCTGCGCCCGCCCCCATGCACCGTTCGCCGCGCACGGCGCGAAGGGGACGGGGTGGGGGGTGTCCGCCCGCAGCGGCCGGCGTCCGGAACCGAGCCCCGTGTGAGTGACCGAGCCGCCGGACCGAGGACGGACACCCCCCACCCCGGCACCGACCCACCCACCGGACCGAATGCGCTACGCACGCCCCCACCGGACAGCAAGGGGCCGCCGCAGGCCCCTCAGGGGCGCGGGGAACTGCGCAAAAACGCCCGCCCCCACCGAACCCGCACACACCCCGTCAGCCCCCCGACGTATCCACCTCCGCATCCTCCCCAACCCCCGCCGCACAGTCATACGGATCCCGCAGCCACCCATCCGGCAGCACAACCCTGTTGTTCCCCGACGTCCGCCCCCGAGGCCCATCCGCCCCCACCGGCCACGACTGATCCAGATCCAGCTCGTCCAACCCAGCCCGCAGCTCCGCCAACGACGACGTGATCGCCAGCCGCTTCCGCATCTCCGAGCCGACCGCGAACCCCTTCAGGTACCAGGCCACATGCTTGCGGAAGTCGATGACCCCCCGCGCCTCGTCCCCGATCCACTCCCCCAGCAGCGTCGCGTGCCGCACCATCACGTCCGCGACCTCCCGCAACGCCGGACGACGGAAATCGGTCCGCCCCTCGAACGCCGCCACCAGATCCGCGAACAGCCACGGCCGCCCCAGACACCCCCGGCCCACGACGACCCCGTCACAGCCCGTCGAACGAACCATCCGCAGCGCGTCCGACGCCGACCAGATGTCGCCGTTCCCGAGCACGGGAATCTCCGGCACATGCTCCTTCAGACGCGCGATCGCGTCCCAGTCCGCCGTACCGCCGTAGTGCTGGGCAGCGGTCCGCCCGTGCAGAGCGATCGCCGTCACGCCCTCCTCGACCGCGATCCGCCCCGCGTCCAGGTAGGTGATGTGGTCGTCGTCGATCCCCTTGCGCATCTTCATGGTGACCGGCAGATCCCCCGCCCCGCTCACCGCCTCCCGGAGGATCGCCCGCAGCAGGGGCCGCTTGTACGGCAGCGCCGACCCCCCGCCCTTGCGGGTCACCTTCGGCACCGGGCACCCGAAGTTCAGGTCGATGTGGTCGGCGAGGTCCTCCTCCACGATCATGCGGACGGCCTTGCCGACGGTGGCGGGGTCGACGCCGTACAGCTGGATCGAACGAGGCTTCTCGGTCTCGTCGAAGTGGATCAGCTGCATGGTCTTCTCGTTGCGCTCGACCAGCGCCCGAGTCGTGATCATCTCGCTCACGAACAGCCCTTTGCCCCCGCTGAACTCTCTGCACAGGGTGCGGAAGGGCGCGTTGGTGATCCCGGCCATGGGGGCGAGGACGACGGGCGGCTGGACGGTGTGCGAGCCGATCTGGAGCGGCGAGGCGGTCGTGGACATTCCCCCATTGTCACGCACGCCCCGGGGTACCCGTACGTCGATCATGTACCGACCATTAGTTAGACGCACTATCGAAATCGGCGTACGATGAACCGCATGCCCGAGCTCAGCCACCGCCGACGCATGCTGGTCCTCGCGATCTGCTGTATGAGCCTTCTGATCGTGAGCCTCGACACCACCGCGCTCAACGTCGCCCTGCCCGCCCTCCAGCGCGGTCTGGACGCGAGCACGGCGGGCCTCCAGTGGACGATCGACGCCTACACGCTCGTCCTCGCCTCCCTGCTGATGCTGGCCGGTTCCACCGCCGACCGGATCGGCCGCAAGCGGGTCTTCATGGCCGGCCTGGTCGTCTTCACGATCGGCTCCGCGCTGTGCTCCGCCGCCCCGAACCTGGACGCGCTGATCGCGTTCCGCATGGTGCAGGCGGTCGGCGGCTCGATGCTCAACCCGGTCGCGATGTCGATCATCACCAACACCTTCACGGACCCGCGCGAGCGGGCACGGGCGATCGGGGTGTGGGGTGCGGTCGTCGGCATCTCCATGGCCGCCGGTCCGCTGGTCGGCGGGGTGCTCGTGGACGCGGTCGGCTGGCGCTCGATCTTCTGGGTCAACCTGCCCGTCGGGCTCGCCGCCCTGCTGCTCACCCTGCGGTACGTCCCCGAGTCCCGGGCGCCCAGGGCCCGCCGGCCCGACCCGGTCGGACAGGTCCTCGTGATCGCCCTGTTCGGCTCGCTGACGTACGCGATCATCGAGGCGCCGACCTCCCCACTCGCCTCGGTCCTGCCCTTCGCCGCGGTGGCCGTCGTCGCGCTGGCGGGACTCCTCTGGTACGAGCCCCGGCGCGACGAACCCCTTATCGACCTGCGTTTCTTCCGGTCCGCGCCCTTCAGCGGGGCGACGGTGATCGCGATCAGCGCGTTCGCGGGGCTCGGCGGGTTCCTGTTCCTGTCGACGCTGTACCTCCAGAACGTCCGGGGGCTGGACGCGCTGCACGCGGGCCTGTGGATGCTGCCGATGGCGGTGCCGATGTTCCTGTGCGCGCCGCTCGCCGGGCGGCTGGTGGGGAGCCGGGGGCCGCGGCTGCCGTTGGTGGTGGCGGGGTTCGCCATGACCGCGAGCGGGGTGCTGTTCGCGGCCTTCGACGCGGAGACGTCCGACGTGACGCTGCTGCTGGGGTACGTGGTGTTCGGGATCGGGTTCGGGTTCGTGAACGCGCCGATCACGAACACGGCGGTGTCGGGGATGCCGCGGGCGCAGGCGGGGGTTGCGGCGGCGGTCGCCTCCACGAGTCGTCAACTCGGGCAGACGCTCGGGGTCGCCGTGATCGGGGCGGTGCTGGCGTCCGGGGTGAGCTCCTCGTCGTACAAGGAGAAGTTCGTGTCCGCCGCGGTGCCGGGATGGTGGATTCTGGCCGGGTGTGGGCTCGCGGTGCTGACTTTGGGTGCGGTGACCACGGGGCCGTGGGCTCGGCGGACTGCTGAACGCACGGCTGATCGGCTGGAGTCCGGGGAGGTTCGCGAGGCCGCGGGGGTCAGCGCTTAGGTCGGCGGCTGACCGCCGGTGGGGGCTTGTCGCGCAGTTCCCCGCGCCCCTGAAGGTCGGTCAGCCCAACCCCGATCGATCTCGTACCGTTCGCTCCACGGCCGGTAGAAACCTCTGGCCCGCCACCGCCAGCCCGATCGCCGCCCCCACCCCCGCCCACGCCACCGGGCCCAGCGGTGTACAGCCGAACAGCTGGCTCACTCCCGGTGTTTCCACCACCGCGAACAGGACCGCCGCCGAGCCCAGGGACGTCACGCGGACCAAGGGGCTCTCCTTGCGGTCCGCCCAGGTCTGGGCCAGCTGCGTGCCCACCACCGCGCACAACGCCATCGTCGTCGAGCGGCGGGCCGTGCCCGGGGTGAAGCGGCCGATGAGCCAGGCGACCGTCGCGCCGAGGCAGGTGGTGAGGGCGCGAGCGCGGATCTGGTGGGTGAGGGAGGGGCCGAGGACCGTGTCGACCGAGGGGTCGTCGTCCGTCGGTTTCTCCGTCGGCGTGACCGCCACCGCCATCGCCGGGAACAGGTCGGTGAAGAGGTTCACCAGGAGCATCTGACGGGTGGACAGGGGCGCGGCGCCCGAGAGGAGGGTGCCGAGGATGCCGAAGCCCACCTCGCCCGCGTTGCCGCCGATGAGGATGGCGATGGCGTCGGCGACGCTGTGCCACAGGGCGTGGCCCTCGCGGACGGCCTCGATGAGGACGGAGAGGTCGTCGCCGGTGAGGACGAGGTCGGCGGCGTTGCGGGCGGCCGCCGACCCGCGGGCGTTGATGCCGACGCCGATGTCGGCGGCGCGGATGGCGGCCGCGTCGTTGGCGCCGTCGCCGACCATGCCGACGACCCGGCCCGCGTCCCTGAGCGCCTCGACGACCTGGAGTTTCTGCTCGGGCGCGACCCGGGCCACGACATCGGCGTCGCGCAGCATCCGGGAGCGGGCGGTGCGGTCGGCGGCGGCGAGTTCGTCGCCGGTGACGACGGTGGCGTCCTCGGGCCAGCCGAGGTCGGTGGCGATGGCGTGGGCGGTCCGCGGGTGGTCGCCGGTCAGCACGACGGGCCGTACGCCCGCCTCGCGCAGCCCGTGCACCAGGGCGGGCGAGGTCTCCCGGGGAACGTCGGCGAGACCCAGCAGACCCACGAACTCCAGGTCCCGCAACGGCTCTTCGAGTACGGCCTTCCCGTCGGCGTGCGCGTCACCGTTCCCGTTTCCGTCGCCGTCGAGCGGGCGGCGGGCCACCGCCAGGACGCGCAGTCCGTCGGCCGCGAGGGAGTGCGCCCGGTCCTCGGCGTCGGCGGGGAGGCCGGTGCAGGCCGGCAGGACGGTTTCCGGGGCGCCCTTGACCACCAGGACCGGGGTGTCGTCGCCGGTGTGTCCGACGGCGGCCGCGTAGCCGCGGGCGGCCTCGAAGGGCAGGCCCTCCAGCTGGGTCCAGCGCTCGTCGGGGGCGGCCGCGTCCAGGACGGCCTCGTCGGTCGCGTGGGCCGGGCGCTCATCGGAGTCGCCGTCGAGCTGGGGGCAGGCGCGGGCCGCGACACGCAGCGTGTCGTCGGCGCCGGGTTCGCCGGGCGTGTGGGGGGTGCCGTCCGGGTCGGTGACGCGGACCAGGCGCAGCCGGTTCTCGGTGAGGGTGCCGGTCTTGTCGAAGCAGATGGTGTCCATACGGCCCAGCGCCTCCAGGGTGCGCGGGGCGCGGACCAGGATGCCGTGCTCGCTGAGCCGGCGGGCGGCCGCGAGCTGCGCGACCGTGGCGACCAGCGGCAGCCCTTCCGGTACGGCGGCCACCGCGACCGCCACTCCCCCGCTGACCGCCTGCCGCAGGGGTGTGCCGCGCACCAGGGCGAGCCCGGTGACCGCGGCGCCACCGGCCATCGTCAACGGCAGTGCCTTGCGGGTGAGTTCCTGGAGCCGGGCCTGGACTCCGGCGGCGGCCGGGGTGCGGGCGGCGAGCGCGACGGCGCGGGCGGCCTCGGTGCGTTGGCCGGTGTCCACGACGACCGCGCGGGCGTGTCCGGCGACCACCGTCGTCCCCTCGAAGACCATGCAGTGCCGTTCGGCGACGGGGGCGCGCGGGCTCGGGTCGGTGCGCTTGTCCACCGGGAGGGACTCGCCGGTCAGCGCGGACTCGTCGACCTCCAGGCCGTCCTCCCACAGCAGGCGGGCGTCGGCGGGCACCACGTCGTCCAGGGTGAGCTCGATGATGTCCCCGGGGCTGAGCCTGGCGGCGTCGACCACGTGCGGTTCCTCGTCGCGGTCCTCCTCCGCCACCCTGGCCTTCTGCTGCTGCTGGGCGAGCAGCCCGGACAGGGCCCGCTCGGCGCGCAGCCGCTGGAGCCCGCCGACGAGCGCGTTCAGGTCGAGGGCGCCGACCACCAGCAGGGCGTCCATCGCGGAACCGAGGATCGCGGAGGCGGCCGAGCCGACCGCCAGGACCGGGGTGAGCGGGTCGTCCAGCTCCCCGCGCACGGCCCGGGCGAGCTGCGCGGACCACCGGGCGGGGGCCAGCACGGGCAGTCGTACGACGGTGTCGGCGGCGGTGCGCACCCGTGCGGTGGTCTGCTCGACGAGCGTCGGCTCCGGGGGCGCGTCCCGCTCCAGCCGGTCGCGGACGTCGTCCGGGTCCAGGGCGTGCCAGGCCACCCGGGGCCGTGGGTGCGGCAGGCCGGTGGTCGCGACGCGCAGGGCGGCGCGGGCGCCGGTGAACAGGGCGGCGGCCGCGGCGGCGTCGACGGGCGCGTGCCGGAGGCCGGGGAGTGCCGTACGGCGGCCGCCGCGGCCCGACTCGCCGACGGCGACGAGGAGTCCGGACAGGGCGGCCCCGGAGCGGGCCAGGGTCTGGGAGCGGCGGCCGACCCCGCGGGCGGCCGGGACGGCGGTCAACAGCCGCCAGACGTCGGGGAGTCCGTGCGGGGCGAGGAGGTCGGCGCCCCAGGCGACCGCGCAGCCGCCGTCGGTGAGGGAGACGGCGATGTCGCCGCGCAGGAGTCCGGCGACGACATCGGGGTCCTGCGGGCGGGCGACGGTGAGGACGCCGCCCGCGCCTTCGCTCCCGTCTTCGCTCTCGTCGCGGAGTTGGTCGACGACCTCCCTCAACGGCTGTTCGGCGGACACGACTTGGTCGGCGAGGCCGGTGAAGTCGGCGAGGGCGGGGTCGTCCACGACGACGACCCTCAGTCCGGCGCGACGGGCCGCGTCCAGCACGGGTTCGGCCCAGGGGTCGGCGCCCGCGCCCGGGGTGCGCAGGGCGCTCGAGTGCAGCAGGACGGTGCCGACGGTCTCCAGCAGGCGCAGCCGGTCCGGGTCGCGCACCAGGACGCCGGAGCGGGACAGGGCGGCGCTCAGCACGGCGTGGTAGGCGGCGGGGCCGTAGCGCGCGGCCTTGGGGGAGCCCGCGAGGACGGCCTCCGCGGCCTCGGTCACGTCGTGCTTGACGAGCAGCGCGGCGACGGCGCCGGCGAGGCTTCCCGCGGAGGCGTGGCTCGCGTACTCCTGGGCGGGCGACGGGAGCGGGGGCGGGCGCAGGGCCGGGTCCACGGGCACGCCGTCCCGGTCGGGGACGCACAGGTCGTCGTGGACGGCTTCGAAGGTCGCCGTCCGCACGATCGCCTCGGCCAGCTGGCAGGCGCGGAGCGTGCCGTCGAGCAGGAGGGAGGTGGGGCTCTGCCCCGCGCCGTGCACGGCGGCGTTCACGACGGCGAGCGCCACGTCGGTGCGCGCGTCGCCGAGCCGCCCGCGCAGCCAGCCCCTGAAGCGGGGGTTCTCCCGCAGCAGCATCACCGCCGCGGTCAGCGGCCGCGGCGAGGCCGGCAACCGCAGCGCGGACCCGGTGACCGCGGCGGCCACTCCTACGGCGTCTGCGCCGAGCGCCAGGGCGGCGGTCCGGACGGAGCCTGGGTCGCCGGGGTGGGTGAGCTCCTCGACGTCCTGTCCGTCCGCCACGAGTCCGTGGCGTTCGGCGAGCGTGGCGACCCGCTCCTCGACCCGCTCGGTGGCCACGCCCTCGACGGCGGTGACGACCAGCCGCCCGAGACCGCGGTCCCAGTAGGCCAGGGCGATGTCGGGATGCTCGGCGAGCGCGGCGGCGAGGTGGCGGGCGCGGTGTTCGGTGCGTCCCTCCGCTCCCTGCCTGCGTCCCTCCGCTCCCTGCGTGCGTCCGCGTCCGTCCTTGTCCTCCGCGAAACCCCTCACCTCCCCCGGTCCGTCCGTCTCCTCCGCGCGCAGCGGCACGTGGACGCGGGGGCCCGCTCGCCAGCCCTGGGGTGCGCCCGGGAGGGCCGCGCGGGCCACCCTCGCCGTGCGGGCCGCGAAGTCCGCGGTGCGGACACCGGCCCGGGCGGTTCCGGCCACCGCGCCGGCGGCGGCGCCGACCGCGGCGGGCGTGCCCCTGGCGAGGAGGCGGGGGCCGGCCAGGACGAGCTCCGCGGCGGCGGTCGTGGGGCGGGTGAGCAGTCCTCGGATCATCGCCGGTCCCCGGCGGAGCCTCGTGCCCCGCCACGGAGGCCGGACGGCGAGGCCGTCTCGTGCACGGGCAACCTGTCCGACGGCGACGAGGCGGCCGACGCCCCGGAAGACGTCGTAGCCGCGGAACCAGGCCCCCCGGAGGACGGTGTTCCGTGGGTCGAGGCCAGTACCCGCGGCGTGGGCCGGTCACCGAAGTCCCCGGGGTCCCCGAAGTCCCTGGAGCCCCCGGAGCCGTCCCCGGCACCCCCGTCGCTCTCCCGCTCCCCCGGCCTCGGCTGGGTCAGCCAGGCCACCGCCGCCCCGGTGACCGCGATCGGCCATTCCACGATGCCCGCGACGCCCAGCACTCCCGCGCCGGCGTACACCGCGAGCCGTCGGCCGCGTGGGGACACCGCCGCGACCCGGTCCAGCGTTCCCTCGGCCACCCGGCCCACGGTCCCGGCGCCGGGGACCTTTCCCAGTACCGACACGGCCGCCCGCAGCGGCTGCGGAAGCTGTAGCCGTGCCTTCTCCGGGGACTCGTGCGCTGCCTGCTGCGACGACTTCTGCTCGGCCATGATTCGCCTCGCCCGATTTGCTCGCCTGTGGGGGGTCTCACCTTCGGACCGCCCGAGTGCCCGCGCGCGGCACGCTCATCCCCCCGGACGGGGATTGATCAGGCGCTTACCAGTGCGGGCCGGGCCGCGTCCCGCAGTGCCTCGGCGAGGTGCTCCGCGTGGGGGTGGGGGTTGGTGCGCGGATAGGCGTAGTGGAGGACGGCCGGCGGGGCCCCGGCGAGCGGGAGGTAGAGGACGTCGGGGTCGGGGTGCTGGCTCGCCACTGACGCCGGAAGGACGCCCACTCCGCGGCGGGCGGCCACCGCGTGCAGGTACTCGTCCAGGTTGGCGGCCTCGGCCCCGATCTCGGGGCGGGCCCCCGCCGGCCAGTCGTCCGGCGTGAGGGTGCCGCTGACGGTGTTGAGGACCAGGCAGCGGCGGCCCAGATCGCGCCAGCTGACGCGGGACCGGGTGGCGAGGGTGGAGCGGACCGACACCGCCGCCACCCGCTCCTCGCGGGCGATCTCCACGCTGTGCAGGCGGGGGTCGTCGACCGCGCCCCACAGCAGCGCCGCGTCCACCGCCCCGGTGTGCACGCCGGCCAGCCGCTCGTCCCGGCGCACCGGTTCGACCAGGATGTGGTGCCGGCGTTCGACCAGGTCGATGGCGTCCCGGCCGCGTCGGCGGGGGAAGCCCCAGGTGTAGCCGAGGCTGAGGGGTTCGTCCTGCGGGACGGGACGCAGGGCCGCCTCCAGGCGGGGCAGCAGGACCTGGAGCTCGGTCCGCAGCCGCTCGCCGTCCGGGGTCAGCCGGGGGTGGCGGGTGGTGCGGTCGAGCAGCTGGCAGCCGACCTGCTCCTCCAGCCTGCGGATGGTGCGGCTGAGCGTGGGCTGGGGGATGCCGAGCCGTTCCGCGGCCCAGGTGAAGTGCTGTTCCTCGGCGAGCGTGAGGAAGCAGCGCAGCTGTTGCAGTCCTACGTCCATTGTCACGACGGTACTACTCACCCGCGGGGACCGATTCCGGCGTACGAACGTTCCGGCCAGGTGCCGTCTCCGCCTCCGCGGACCGGGGCATGCGGACCAGGACCAGGTGCAGCACCAGCCCGAGGGCCACGAGTCCGCCCGTCCAGTACGGCAGGTCCGCGGGGGCCACTCCGGCGGCGAGGACGACCCCGCCGAGGGCGGAACCGAGGGCGCTGCCCAGGTAGACGGCCGAGCTGTTGAGGGAGACCGCGACCGGCGCCTGGTCGGGGCGGGCGGCAATCAGCTGGTGCTGCTGGGGCACCTGGAGCGCCCAGCCGGTCGCGCCCCACACCACCAGCGGCACGGCGAGCACCCACGTGACGTGGGCCGCGACGGGCAGCAGCAGGTGGGACAGGCACAGCAGGAGCAGCACGACGGTGACGACGGCGTACGGCCGTCCGGTGCGGTCGACGATCCGGCCGATCAGGAGGCTTCCGGCCACGCCGCCCAGGCCCCAGGCCCACATCGCGCCGAGCGTGCCGTCGATGCCGCCGGCGTCGGCGAGGAAGGGCGCGAGGTAGGTGTACAGGCCGAGGCTGGTGACTCCGGCGATGAGCGACACCCCGGCGATCGCGGCGACGGGTCGCCGGGCCAGGACGCGGGCCCGCTCGCGCAGGGGCGGCGGCGGGGCGGCCTCCAGGCGGGGCAGGGCGAGCACGAGCCCGGCGATGGCGACGGCGCCGAGGCCGGTGATCAGCCAGAGCGTGCCGCGCCAGCCGACGTGGTCGGCGAGCAGCACGCCCACCGGTACGCCGATGACCGTGCCGATGCTCATGCCGCCCATGACGAGGGCGAGGGCCCGGCCGCGCCGCTCCTCCCCGGCGAGGGAGGCGGCGGTGGCCGCGGCCATCGGCGAGTAGACGCCCGCGCCGACACCCGCGAGGGCCCGGGCGACGAGCAGCACGGCCAGGCTGCCGGCGACGGCGGTCAGCGCGTTGGCGGCGGTGAACAGCAGGAGCGCCAGGGTGAGGACGGTCTTGGCGGGCCGTCCGGCCAGGGCGGTCGCGAACACCGGGGCGGCGAGGGCGTAGCAGAGGGTGAACAGGGTCACCATCTGGCCGGCCGCGGACTCGCTGGTGTGCAGGTCGGCGGCGACCTTGGGCAGCAGTCCGGCCATGACGTAGGCGTCGAGGCCGAGCGCGAAGGCGCCGAGGACGAGGATGGAGAGCCGGTTCATGGGGGTGGTGGGGGTGGGTGTGGTCATCCGAGGCGCTCCCAGTCCACTTCGGTCACCGGCGTGCGGCCCTGCGGGAAGTAGCGGGCCGGGCCGGTGGTGCGGGCGGTGGTTTCGATGTCGTTGAGCAGCCGCTGCGTGGCCACGGACTCGGCGAGCCCGGCGAACGGCACGCGCGGCGGGGTCCCGTCGGCGACATGGCGTACGACGTCCAGGGCGAGGCGGCGCAGTTTGACGACCGCGCGCTGTGCGTCGGGCACCTGGACGTCCCGGGTGTCGACCTCGCACAGGGTGTGCTCCTGGCCGTCCTCACGCCGCCAGACGCGCAGGTGGTCGGCGTCCCAGACGGGGGTGTCGTAGACGCAACTCGCGTACACCAGACCGCCGTTCGGGTCGCGGAAGGCGAGGTCGACGGTGCGCTGGCGGACGATGTTGGTGAAGCTGCTGTACACCGTCACCGGCGCCCCGCCGAGGGTGGCGGTCAGGGCGACGCTGTCGAGGACCTCGGGTCCGGAGACCGAGAAGTCGGAGGTGACGCCGAGCGCGTCGCGCACCTCCAGGGGCTCGTCGCCGCCCGTGACGTACCGGACCAGGTCGAGGCTGTGGATGACCTCGCTGGTGACGCCGACGGTGGGCCGGTGGTCGTTGATGCGGTCCTTGCCCCACGTCAGGTGGGCGCGGACGAGCCGGAGTTCGTGCTCGCGGACGTACGTGCGCAGGGCCTCGGTGGCGTCCGAGTAGCGCTCGACCAGGTCCAGGGCGAAGCCCCGGGCGTCGGTGAGGGCCTTGGCGACGGCGTCGAGGTCGTCGTGCGGGGAGGTGAGGGGTTTCTCGGCGAGGACGAAGCCGCGGTAGCCGTGCAGCCGGGTGAGGATGTCCGCGTGGGCGGAGTCGGTGGCGGCGACCACGACCAGGTCGGGGGCGTGCTCGGCGAGGGCGCCCTCCAGGGTCGGGTGGTACGGGATGTCCTCCCGGGTGCGGTGCCGGGCGTGGTAGGCCAGCTCGAACGGCTGGTCCAGGCTGCGGAAGGCGGTCAGGAAGCGGGAGCCGGCATATCCCATGCCGACGATCAGGATGTTCACGCGGCGACACTCCTCGACGTCAGTGTGCGGAACAGCAACTCCTCGCCGCTGGAGGCGAATCCGAGCCGTTGGTAGAAGCCGGTGGCGTTCTCGGTGGTCTGGAGCAGCACCTCGTCGACGCCCTGTCCGGCGAGCCAGCCGTGCAGGTGCTCGAGGAGCCGGGCGCCGAGTCCCTGGCCCCGGGAGGCCGGGTCGACCACGACGGACTGGAGCCAGCCCGCGCGGCCCGAGGGGCAGGCCGGTGAGGGGGCGCGCCGGTCGACGATCGCGGTCGCGCAGGCGGCGAGTCCGGTGCCGTCGGGCAGCGGGACGACCGCGACCCGGATGCCCTCCGGTTCGGTGAGCTGTTCGGTCAGCCAGGCCCGGTAGTCGCGCCGCCAGGCCTCCCGGGCCGCCGAACCGCCGGCCTTGTAGGGCAGGTCGGCGTCGGGCGCGTCGAGCAGATGGGCGCGTAGCCGGACGAGTTCCTCGATGTCCGCCAGGCCGGCGGGACGGACGACGGTCATGCCGCCACCGCCTCGGCGACGCGCTCGGCGCCGGCCGGCGGCTCGGCCCCGGCGAGGACCTCGGACAGCGCCTCCACGAGGTGGGCGATGTCGTCCTCGGTGTGGTTCGGGGTCACGTTGACGCGGAACCGCTCCGTCCCGACGGGCACGGTCGGGGAGTTGATGGGCTGGAGGTAGATGTCGTACTCGTCCAGCAGCCGTACGGCGGCCCGCTTGCAGGCGGTGGCGTCGCCGACCAGGACCGGCAGGACGTGGGTGGTGCTGCACGGCATCACGGTGATGCCGGCCGCGGTGAGCGCGTCGCGCAGCAGGCGGGTCTTGTCGTGCAGGGCCTGCCGTTCGGCCTCGGAGTTCTTCAGGTGCTCGACGCTGGCGTGGCAGGCGGCGACGACGGCGGGCGGCAGGGAGGTGGTGAAGATGAAACCGGAGGCGAAGCTGCGCACCGCGTCCACGAGGGTCGCGGAGCCGGCGATGTACCCGCCGATCACGCCGATCGCCTTGGCCATGGTGCCCTGCACGATGTCGACGAGGTGGTCGACGCCGAGGTCCGCGGCGATCCCGGAGCCGCGCGGACCGTACATGCCGATGGCGTGGACCTCGTCGAGGAACGTCAACGCGTTGTGCTCGCGGGCGAGTTCGACGATCTCCTCGATCGGGGCGACGTCGCCGTCCATGGAGTAGACCGACTCGAACACGACGATCTTGGCGCGGTCGTGGGGCTGCGCGGCGAGCAACTCCCGCAGGTGGTCGACGTCGTTGTGGCGGAACACCGCGCGTTCGGCGCGGGTGCTGCGGATGCCGTTGATCAGCGAGGCGTGGTTCAGCTCGTCGGACAGCACGACGGGGTCGGGCAGCAGCCTGAGCAGGCACTGGAGGGTGGCGTCGTTGGAACCGTAGCCGGTCGGGAAGACCAACGCGGCCTCCTTGCCGTGCCATTCGGCGAGCGAGGCCTCAAGTGCCCGGTAGTGGGCGTGGGTTCCGCCGATGTTGCGTGAACCGCCCGACCCGGCACCGTACTCGTCGACCGCGCGGTGCATGGCGTCCAGCACCTCGGGGTGCTGGGACATGCCGAGGTAGTCGTTGCTGCACCAGACGGTCACCTCCCGCCGGGTGCCGTCGGACAGCCGGCGCAGTGCCGTCGGATAGGCACCCGCCCGCCGGTCGATGTCCACGAACTCCCGGTCCTGTCCGCCCGCTCGCAGGTCACGCAGCTTCGCCGACAGGAACTGCTCGTACACGCTGATGTTCTCCCCTGTGACTGGGCCGTGCTTGTGGCACGGCCTCGATCAGTCCGGGAAGTACACCGAGCGGACGGGCGGTTGATCCAATACGTCAGGTGCATGTTGCATCCGTCTGCCGCATAAGAGGAGGTGGGAGCCGTGGGAGAACGGCGGTTGAGATCTCCCTCACGCGGCCTGGGAGACCCGCTCCAGGGCGATCGCGTGCAGCTTCTCCAGCCGCAGCCGGGACTCCTCGTCGGCGGGGGCGTAGGTCACCATGCGTGAGCCCGTCTCGGGGCTGAGCCACAGGTCGGTGTGGTCGACGGCGATGAGGCCGACGTACCGGTTGCGGAACTCCTTGCGGCGCGGGCGGGACGCCCCCACCTCGTGGCGGTCCCAGACCTCGCGGAACTCCGCGGACTCGCAGCGCAGCCGCTTCAGGAGCGTCTTCCAGGCGGGCTCGGCGAGGTGTCCGGCCATGCCGGCGCGGAAGCGGGCGGCCATCAGCCGCTGTGTGTCCTTCAGGTGCACGATCGAGGAGCGCCACTCCTCGTGGGTGTAGGAGAGCAGCATGGCGTTGCGGTCCTCGGGCGGCACCGCGTCCAGGTCGCACAGCAGCAGGCCGTAGGTGCGGTTGTAGGCGAGGATGTCGTAGCGGCTGTTGGACACGCAGGCCGGGATCGGACCCAACTGGTCGAGGACCAGCCGGAGTCCGGGTGTGATCGACGGGCAGACGGTGGCCGGCGTCGGGTCGACCGCCCCGGCGAGCTGGAAGAGGTGGGCCCGCTCGACGGGGTCGAGGAGCAGCGCCCGGGCGAGGGCGTCCAGGACCTGCACGGACACCTGGATGTCCCGGGCCTGCTCCAGCCAGGTGTACCAGGTGACGCCGACCGCGGAGAGGTGGGCGACCTCCTCCCGGCGCAGGCCAGGGGTGCGGCGGCGGGCGCCGCGGGGCAGGCCGACCTGCTCGGGGGTGATGTGCTCGCGCCGGTGGCGCAGGAAGGCGGCGAGCTCATGGCGCCGGATCTCCGCGGGGGACACGGGCGCGGGTACGGCGGTCTCCTGGGCCATGGTCGTCATGCCTCCCAGCCTGCCTCCACCGGGTCCCTGTTGCCAGGTGGTTCTTCTACCAGGATAAGGACACTCTGGTACCCCCCTGCGGACGGGCGCAGGCTCGACGGCGTGACCACCGAAACCACGACTCCACGCCTCGTCCGTCCCGCCGCGCCACCCGAGCTGGGCGGCCTCGGACTGTTCACGGTGCTGCTCGCCGCGGCACTCCCCCTCATCGACTTCTTCATCGTCAACGTGGCGCTGCCCACCATCGCCGCGGACCTGTCCGCGAGCGAGTCGGTCCTCGAACTCGTCGTCGCGGGCTACGGGTTGGCGTACGCCGTCCTCCTGGTCCTCGGCGGCCGGCTCGGCGACCTGTTCGGGCGGCGCCGGATGTTCCTGGCCGGCATGGCCGCGTTCGGGCTGACCTCGCTGGCGTGCGGGCTCGCGCCGAGCGCGTGGGCGCTGGTCGCGGCCCGGGTCGCCCAGGGCGCCGCGTCGGCCGCGATGCTGCCGCAGGTGCTCGCGACCATCCAGTCGGCGACCGCCGGACCCCGCCGGGCCCGGGCGATGGGCCTCTACGGCGCCACGGCGGGCCTCGCGATGGTGGCGGGCCAGATCCTCGGCGGTGTGCTGGTGGCCGCCGACATCGCGGGCACGAGCTGGCGGGCCGCGTTCCTCGTCAACGTCCCGGTCGTGCTGGCCGGACTGGTCCTCGCGGCCCGTGCGGTCCCCGAGACCCGCTCCCCGCGCCCGGAGCCGGTGGACGGCCCCGGCACGGTCCTGCTCGCCGCGTCCCTCCTCGCCCTGCTGGCCCCGCTGACCGAGGGCCGGGCGGCGGGCTGGCCGCTGTGGACCTGGCTGTCGCTGGCCGCGTTCCCGTTCCTGGCGGGGGCGTTCCTCGCGGTGGAGCGCAGGGCGGACCGCGCGGGCCGGACACCGCTGGTCCCGCCGAGCCTCTTCCGGCTGGTGTCGCTGCGCCGGGGGCTGATCCTGATCCTGCCCTTCTCGATGGGCTTCTCCGGCTTCATGTTCGTGATCGCGGTGGCGCTCCAGGAGGGCGCGGGCCGCAGCCCCGTCCAGGCGGGCCTGGCCCTGGTCCCGCTGGCGGTGACCTTCCTGTTCACGTCGATCGCCGGACCGCGGCTGATCAACCGCTACGGCACCCGGGTCGTGACCGCGGGCGCGCTGATCCAGGGGCTCGGACTCGGCCTGATCATCCTGGCCGCCCGGCACTCCTGGCCCGACCTGGGCCTGCTCACCCTGCTGCCCGGTGGCGCGATCGCCGGGATCGGCCAGGCGCTGCAGCTCCCCGTGGTGCTGCGGCTGGTGCTGTCCGAGGTGCCGCCCGCGCGGGCCGGTGTCGGCAGCGGGGTGATGGTCACGACCCAGCAGGCCTCGCTGGCCCTGGGCGTGGCCACGCTGGGCAGCCTCTTCCTCGCCCTGGTGCCGGGCATGGGCATGCGGGACGCCCTGGTGACGACCCTGCTCGTGCAGCTGGCCGGGGTGGCGCTGACGGGCGTACTGAGCCTGAGGCTGCCGCGCACGATGGTCTGACCGGGCTCAGGGCCCGATCAGGTCCCGGCTCGACTCCCCGGCTCAGGTCCCGGCTCGACTCCCCGGCTCAGGTCCCAGCTCAGATCCGGGCGAACACCCCGTGAAGACACTGCTGTTGATGTTGTTCTTGCTGCACACTCCTTGCCGGAGGCGAGGCACATGGTGCAGACGAGCACGAGCAAGGTGAGCCGCTGGGACCAGCACGGGCGGGAGCACGTCGTCCAGGTGCTCCGCAAGGGCCCGCAACGCATGATCAGCTGCGGGACCTGCGGCTGGCGCAGGGCCGCGCAGTTCCTGCCCTGGCTGAAGGCGCAGGAGCATCTGGCCGAGGCGCACCAGGCCACGGTGGATCCCTCGGAGGGCTGACCCTCAGGCGCCCCCGGGGCTGTCCAGGTCGCCGACCAGGCCCCGCAGCAGCGGCCCGTACTCGGGGTGGGCCAGGGCGTGCGCCATCTGGGCCACCAGGTAGTCGGCCGGGTTGCCGGTGTCGTACCAGCGGCCCTGGATGACCTGGCCGTACACCGCCCGGGTCGCCGCGTAGGCGTTGATGGCGTCGGTCAGGTAGATCTCGCCGGTGCGGTGCTCGTACCAGCGGCGGGTGCGCTCGCGCAGTTCGTCGATGATGCCCGGGGTGACGACATAGCCGCCGATGGCCGCGAACGCCGAGGGCGCGGCGCTGGGGTCGGGCTTCTCGACCAGGCCGGTGATGCGCAGGGTGCCGCCGCCGAGGTCCTCCTTGACGACGGGGACGCCGTAACGCTGGGACTCGGTGGGGTCCATCGGCAGGAGGGCCAGCACCGGGCAGCCGGTCTGCTCGTAGGCGCGGATGAGCTGCTGGGCGCGCGGCACCTCGGCCACGAACACGTCGTCGGGCCACAGCACGAGGACGGGCTCGTCGCCGAAGGAGCGGGCGGCGTTGAGGACGGGGGTGCCGTTGCCGTAGGGGCCGTGCTGGTCGAGGTAGGTGATGTGGCCCCGGCGGGCGAGCTCGGCGATCTCCTCGACGGCGTCCGCGTAGGCTGTCTTGCCGTCGGCGCGGAGCTGTTCGACCAGGGCGGGGTTGGGGCGGAAGTGGTCCTGGATCAGGGACTTGCCGCCGGAGACCACGATGGTGATGTCGGTGATGCCGGAGTCCACCAGCTCCCGCACGGTGTGCTCGATGACCGGCTTGTCGCCGACCGGGAGCATCTCCTTCGGCGTGGCCTTGGTCAGCGGCAGCAGCCGCGAGCCGAGCCCGGCGGCGGGGATGACGGCCCTGCGGATGGTCGGGGGCATCGGCTCTCTCGGCTTCCTGTCGGGAGCGGCGTCAGGGGGACGGTACCGCCCCGCCGGACCGCAGTCCGCCGAGCAGCAGGTCCAGGACGGCGGCGAGGTCCTCGTCGATGCCGGGTTCCTGCCAGGTGGGGGCGTGGGCGGGGTCGTGGAAGCAGGCGGTGGCCTGGAAGAGGGCGCGGGCCGTGACGACCGGGTCGGCGCTGACGAAGGTGCCCGTGGCGACGCCGGCCCGGACGAGTTCGGCGAGCTGGCCGGTGAGTTCGTCGACGTGGGCGCCCACGAGCTCCCCGCTCTCGGCGGCGAGGGCCATGTAGGTGGCGAAGAGCTCCGGGTCGAGGCCGGCCTTGCGGCGCTTGGCCTCGAAGAAGGTGGTGAACCACGTGCGCAGCCGAGCCTCCGGTTCCTGGCCCGTGTCGGCGACGATGCCGGCCAGCACCTCGGTCGTCAGGTCCAGCCAGCGCCTCGTCACGGCCTCCCGCAGGGCCGTCTTGGTGCGGAAGTGCCGGTAGACGCTGCCGTGGCTGACGCCGAGCGCGCGGGCCACGTCCACCACGGTGGCCTTGGCGGGGCCGTGGCGGCGCAACACCTCCTCGGTGACTTCGAGGATGCGCTCGGCGGTCAGGGGCACGGTGGTCGGAGGCATGCCTAGACGGTACCCGGCACGGCGATCAGCGTTCGCTGTCGAGCATGGCCATCAGCGGCGCCGCGTACCGCTCACCGGCCGCCGAGTCCGCCGGTACGGCGTCCTCCAGCGCGGCGAGGTCGGCGGCGTCCAGGGTCACGTCCAGGGCGCCCAGGGCCTCCCCGAGCCGGTCGCGGGTCCTGGCGCCGACCAGCGGGACGATGTCCTCGCCCTGGGCGAGCACCCAGGCGATGGCGATCTGGGCGACGGTGACGCCCTTCTGTTCGGCGATCTTGCGCAGGGACTCGACCAGGGTGAGGTTGTGCCGGCGGTTCTCGCCCTGGAAGCGGGGCGCGTGGGCGCGGAAGTCGTGCGCGGCGAGCTGCCGGTCGGCCGTGAAGTGGCCGGAGATCAGCCCGCGCGCGAGCACTCCGTACGCGGTGACGCTGATGCCCAGTTCCCGCAGGGTGGGCAGGATCTCCCGCTCGGGGCCCCGGGATATCAGGGCGTACTCGATCTGGAGGTCGGCGATCGGGGCGGTGGCGGCGGCCCGGCGGATGGTGTCGGCGCCGACCTCGCTGAGCCCGATGTGCCGGACCCAGCCCTTCTCGACCAGTTCGGCGATGGCGCCGACGGTCTCCTCGATCGGTACCTGCGGGTCGAGCCGGGAGGGGCGGTAGACGTCGATGTGGTCGACGCCGAGGCGCTGGAGGGAGTACGCGGCGAAGTTCTTCACCGCGGCGGGGCGGCCGTCGAAGCCGGCCCAGCTGCCGTCCGGGTCGCGCAGGGCGCCGAACTTCACGCTGAGCAGCGCGTTCTCGCGCAGGGCGGCCGGAGCGGTGCGCAGTGCCTCGCTGATCAGCAGTTCGTTGTGGCCCATGCCGTAGAAGTCGCCGGTGTCGAGCAGGGTCACGCCGGCGTCCAGGGCGGCGTGGATGGTGGCGAGCGACTCGGCGCGGTCCGAGTCGCCGTACATACCGGACATGCCCATGCAGCCGAGGCCGAGGGCGGAGACGCGAGGGCCGGTGGTTCCGAGGGTTCGGGTACGCATCGTCATGCCTCCCACCTTGGCATGACAGCTGACAGATTTCAATATCTGTCAGCTGTCATGTGTCAGGCACAAAAAACGGCCCCCGGTGCGGGGACGCATCCCTGCACCGGGGGCCGAAGGAAGTGGCTAGGCGCCGACGAGCCGCCCGGCCAGGTAGCCCTCGATCTGGTCGAGGGACACCCGCTCCTGCTTCATGGAGTCACGCTCGCGGACCGTCACCGCGTTGTCCTCGAGGGTGTCGAAGTCGACCGTCACGCAGTACGGCGTGCCGATCTCGTCCTGGCGGCGGTAGCGGCGGCCGATCGCGCCGGCGTCGTCGAACTCGATGTTCCAGTGCTGGCGCAGCGCCTGGGCGAGGCCCTTGGCCTTCGGGGACAGCTCGGCGTTGCGGGACAGCGGCAGGACCGCGACCTTCACCGGGGCGAGGCGGTGGTCGAGACGCAGCACCGTGCGCTTCTCCAGCTTGCCCTTGGCGTTGGGGGCCTCGTCCTCGACGTACGCGTCCAGCAGGAACGCCAGCATCGCGCGGCCGACACCCGCCGCGGGCTCGATGACGTACGGCGTCCAGCGCTCGCCCGCCTCCTGGTCGTAGAACACGAGGTCCTGGCCGGAGGCCTTGGAGTGGGCCGTGAGGTCGTAGTCGGTGCGGTTGGCCACACCCTCCAGCTCGCCCCACTCGTTGCCGCCGAACTGGAAGCGGTACTCGATGTCGGCGGTGCGCTTGGAGTAGTGGGAGAGCTTCTCCGCCGGGTGCTCGTACCAGCGCATGTTCTCCTCACGGAGACCCAGGCCCGTGTACCAGTTCCAGCGCTGCTCCATCCAGTACTCCTGCCACTTCTCGTCCTCGCCCGGCTTGACGAAGAACTCCATCTCCATCTGCTCGAACTCACGGGTGCGGAAGATGAAGTTGCCGGGCGTGATCTCGTTGCGGAAGGACTTGCCCATCTGCGCGATGCCGAACGGCGGCTTCTTGCGCGAAGCGACCTGCACCTGGGCGAAGTTGGTGAAGATTCCCTGCGCGGTCTCCGGACGCAGGTAGGCGACCGAGCCGGTGTCCTGGGTCGGGCCGAGGTGGGTGGAGAGCAGACCCGAGAACTGCTTGGGCTCGGTGAACTGGCCCTTGTTGCCGCAGTTGGGGCAGTTCACGTCCGCCAGGCCGTTCTCCGGGGCGCGCTTGTGCTTGGCCTCGTAGGCCTCCTCCAGGTGGTCCGCGCGGAACCGCTTGTGGCAGGAGGTGCACTCGGTCAGCGGGTCGGTGAAGGTGGCCACGTGACCGGAGGCGACCCAGACCTCGGGGGCCAGGATCACGGACGAGTCGAGACCGACCACGTCCTCACGGGACGTCACCATGTAGCGCCACCACTGACGCTTCAGGTTCTCCTTCAGCTCGACACCCAGCGGTCCGTAGTCCCAGGCGGCGCGCTGACCGCCGTAGATCTCACTACAGGGGAAAACGAAGCCCCGGCGCTTGCTCAGGCTGACGATGGTGTCGATCTTGTCGGCGGCCACGGTGCTCTCTTCATGCGAATGGACGGCAGCGAATGCCTCAGGTTACCGGCGCGGCCACCCCTCGTATCAAATCGGTTCGCGACCCGGACTTTGTTGACAACGGTTTCCATATTTGATGAAAATGACTGTCATGAACGTACGACGACGCCTCATACCCGCGGTCGCCGCCGCCGGTGCCCTCGCCGCCCTCTCCGCGTGCTCCACCGACAGCGCCGCCGCGGGCAACACCGACAAGTTCGACGTCGTCGCGTCGTTCTACCCGATGGCCTTCCTCGCCGAGCAGATCGGCGGGGACCACGTGCACGTCACCAGCCTGACCCAGCCCGGCCAGGAGCCGCACGACCTGGAGATCAGCGCCCAGCAGACCGCGCAGCTCCAGGAGTCCGACGCGGTGCTCTACCTGAAGAACCTCCAGCCCTCCGTCGACGACGCGGTCGCCCAGTCCGAGATCAAGACGAAGATCGACGCGACCGCGCTGACCTCCCTGGAGGAGCACGGCAACGAGGTCGGCGGCCACGCGGCCGAGCACGACGACGAGCACGGCGAGGAATCCGGCGGCAAGGACCCCCACATCTGGCTCGACCCGGTGAAGTACGCCGAGGTCGCCAAGGGCGTCGGCGCCGCCTTCGAGAAGGCCGACCCGGACCACGCGGCCGCCTACAAGGCCAACACCGCGGCCCTGGTGAAGAAGCTGGACGCGCTGAACACGAAGTTCGAGGACGGGCTGAAGAACACCGACTCCAAGGTCTTCATCACCACCCACGCGGCCTTCGGCTACCTCGCCGAGCGCTACGGCCTCACCGAGGAGGCCATCAACGGCCTGGACCCCGAGTCGGAGCCCAGCGCCAACCGCGTCAAGGACCTTGAGAAGATGGCGAAGGCCGACGGCGTCACCACCGTGTTCTACGAGACGCTCGTCAGCGACAGGACCGCGAAGACCATCGCCTCCGACGCCGGGCTCAAGACGGACGTCCTCGACCCGATCGAGGGCATCACCGCCAAGTCCCGCGGCAAGGACTACTTCTCGGTCCAGGAAGCCAACCTCAAGGCGCTCCAGAGCGCCCTGGGAGCGAAATGACACCGGAGGACGGCATGACCGAGCCCGTCATCACGCTGCGCGGGGTCCGCGCCGACCTCGGCTCGCGCCCCGTCCTGCGCGGCATCGACCTCACCGTGGAACGCGGTGAGGTCGTCGCGCTGCTCGGGGCCAACGGCTCCGGCAAGTCCACCGCGATCCGCACGATCATCGGCCAGGTCCCCACGGCCGCGGGCGAGATCGAGCTCTTCGGCACCCCGCGCGCCCGCTTCCGGGACTGGGCCCGGGTCGGCTACGTCCCGCAGCGCACCACCGCCGCGGGCGGGGTCCCCGCGACCGTCACCGAGATCGTCTCCTCCGGGCGGCTGTCCCGCGCCCGCTTCGGCGTCCTGCGCAAGGCCGACCACCAGGCCGTACGGCGGGCCCTGGAGCTGGTCGGCATGGCGGACCGCGCGAAGGACTCCGTCAACGCCCTCTCCGGCGGCCAGCACCAGCGCGTCCTGATCGCCCGCGCCCTCGCCGCCGAACCCGAACTGCTGATCATGGACGAGCCGATGGCGGGTGTGGACCTGGCGAGCCAGGAGGTGCTGGCGCGGACGCTGGAGGAACAGGTCGCGCAGGGCGCCACGGTCCTGCTCGTGCTGCACGAACTCGGCCCCCTGGAGCCGCTGATCGACCGCGCGGTCGTGCTGCGGGACGGCTGCGTCCTGCACGACGGTCCTCCCCCGCGCGCGGTCGGTCAGCACGCCCTGCCCGGCCACGACCACGTCCACCCCCACTCCCCCGAGCACGAGCCGATGCGCACAGGACTGCTGAGCTGATGGACTTCCTCGACTACGCCTTCATGCAGCGGGCCCTGCTCGCCGCCGTCCTGGTCGGCATCACCGCCCCCGCCGTCGGCATCTACCTGGTCCAGCGCCGCCAGGCCCTGATGGGCGACGGCATCGGCCATGTCGCGATGACCGGCGTCGGCCTCGGCTTCCTGCTCTCCTGGTCGCCGGTGTGGATGGCGACCCTGGTCTCGGTGCTCGGCGCGGTCCTCATGGAGCTGATCCGCTGGTACGGCAAGACCCGCGGCGACATCGCCCTCGCGATGCTCTTCTACGGCGGTATGGCCGGCGGGGTGATGTTCATCAACCTCGCGCCCGGCGGCTCCAACGCCAACCTGACGTCGTACCTGTTCGGTTCGCTGTCCACGGTCTCCGAGTCGGACGTGACGGCGATCTGTGTGCTGGCCGCGTTCGTGGTGCTGGTCACCCTGGGGCTGCGCCGGCAGCTCTTCGCGGTGAGCCAGGACGAGGAGTTCGCCCGGGTCACCGGTCTGCCGGTGCGGGCGCTCAACCTGCTGACGGCGGTCACGGCCGCGGTGACGGTGACCGTCGCCATGCGCGTGGTCGGGCTGCTGCTGGTGAGCGCGCTGATGGTGGTGCCGGTGGCGGCGGCGCAGCAGCTCAGCCGGAGCTTCGCGGCCACCTTCGCGATCGCGGTGGCGATCGGGGTGACGGTGACGATCGGCGGCACCGTGACCTCGTACTACCAGGACGTGCCGCCCGGCGCGACGATCGTGCTGCTGACCATCGCCGCGTTCATCCTGCTGACGGCCCTCGCCACCCCGCTGGCCCGGCGCCGCGCCCGCGCACTGGCCGCCCGGCAGCCGGCCGGGGACCCCGCCGAGTGTGCGATTCCGGCCACTCGGCAGCCGGAGGGCACCGTCGGCGTCTGACCGGGCACAGGCCGGGCTGGCACAATGGCCCGGCAGGTGCCGAACGAAGGAGGAACCCGTGACGACCGCTGGACCGCCCGTGAAGGGCCGCGCCACCCGGCAGCGGGCCGCCGTGGCGGCGGCCCTCGACGAGGTCGACGAGTTCCGCAGCGCGCAGGAACTGCACGACATGCTCAAGCACAAGGGTGACGCCGTCGGTCTGACCACGGTCTACCGCACCCTCCAGAACCTCGCCGACGCGGGCGAGGTCGACGTCCTGCGCACCTCCGACGGCGAGTCCGTCTACCGCCGCTGCTCCTCCGGCGACCACCATCACCACCTGGTCTGCCGGGTCTGCGGCAAGGCCGTCGAGGTCGAGGGCCCGGCCGTCGAGAAGTGGGCCGACGCGATCGCCGCCGAGCACGGCTACGTCAACGTGGCCCACACCGTGGAGATCTTCGGCACCTGCGCGGACTGCGCGACCGCCGAGGCCTGACCCACCGGTCCTGCCCCACAGGGAACACACCCTGCCCCACAGGGAACACACACGGGAGTCGAGGGATAACCCTCGTCTCCCTCTCCTCTGCATGACATGACCCGGACAACCGTGCCACTCTCCTGCCAGCTCTCACGCAGTTCCCGCACGGCACCTCCACCCCCGTCGTCGCAGTAGGAGTACGAGTGAGACCCTCCCCACGAAGATCCGCCGTCGCCGCGTCCCTGGTGGCCGCCGCGTCCCTCCTCGCCGTAGGCGTCCAGACGGTCCCCGCGGCCGCCGGGCCCGCCTCCCCCCACCCCAGCCCGCTGCGCACCGGAGGCCTGGAGGCCAAGCTCTCCCCGGCCCAGCGCACGGCACTGATCCAGAGCGCCTCCGGCAGGGCCGGGGCGACCGCCGACTCCCTGGGCCTCGGCGCCAAGGAGAAACTGGTCGTCAAGGACGTCGTCAAGGACAACGACGGCACCCTCCACACACGGTACGAGCGCACCTACGACGGCCTGCCCGTCCTCGGCGGCGACCTGGTCGTGCACACTCCCCCGGCCGCACAGGCGACGGGCACGCTCGGCGCCACCTTCAACAACAACCGCCGTACCGTCTCGGTGAAGTCCACGACCGCGACCTTCGGCAAGGCGGCGGCCGAGACCAAGGCGCTGAAGACGGCCAAGGCGCTGAAGGCCGAGAAGCCTGCCGCGCAGAGCGCCCGCAAGGTGATCTGGGCCGGCTCGGGCGCCCCGAAGCTCGCCTGGGAGACAGTGGTCTCCGGCTTCCAGGACGACGGCACGCCCAGCAAGCTGCACGTCATCACCGACGCGACCACCGGCGCCGAGCTCTCCCGCTTCGAGGGCGTCGAGACCGGCACCGGCAACAGCCAGTACAGCGGCACGGTCACCCTGGGCACCACGCTGTCCGGTTCGACGTACCAGCTGTACGACACCTCGCGCGGCGGCCACAAGACGTACAGCCTCAACAACGGCACCTCGGGCACCGGCACCCTGATGACCGACGCCGACGACACCTGGGGCACCGGCTCCGGCTCCAACACCCAGACCGCCGGGGTGGACGCCCACTACGGCGCCCAGGAGACCTGGGACTTCTACAAGAACACCTTCGGCCGCAGCGGCATCAAGAACGACGGGGTCGCCGCCTACAGCCGCGTGCACTACAGCTCGGGGTACGTCAACGCCTTCTGGGACGACGACTGCTTCTGCATGACCTACGGCGACGGCTCGGGCAACACGCACGCGCTGACCTCGCTGGACGTGGCCGGACACGAGATGAGCCACGGCGTCACCTCCAACACGGCCGGGCTCAACTACACCGGTGAGTCGGGGGGCCTCAACGAAGCCACCTCCGACATCTTCGGCACCGGTGTGGAGTTCTACGCGAACAACTCCTCCGACGTCGGCGACTACCTCATCGGCGAGAAGATCGACATCAACGGCGACGGCACGCCGCTGCGGTACATGGACAAGCCGAGCAAGGACGGCGGTTCGGCGGACAGTTGGTACTCGGGGGTCGGCAACCTCGACGTGCACTACTCGTCCGGGCCCGCGAACCACATGTTCTACCTGCTCTCCGAGGGCAGCGGCACCAAGACCATCAACGGCGTTACCTACAACAGCCCGACCTCCGACGGGGTCGCCGTCGCCGGGATCGGCCGGGCCGCCGCCCTCCAGATCTGGTACAAGGCGCTGACGACGTACATGACGTCCAGCACCAACTACGCCGGCGCCCGCACCGCCGCCCTGAACGCGGCCGCGGCCCTCTACGGCACCAGCTCCGCGCAGTACGCCGGGGTCGGCAACGCCTTCGCGGGCATCAACGTCGGCAGCCACATCACCGTGCCGTCGACCGGCGTGACGGTGACCAACCCGGGCAGCCAGACCAGCACGGTCGGGACGGCCGTGAGCCTCCAGGTCAGCGCGAGCTCCACCAACAGCGGCGCACTGACCTACGCGGCCACCGGGCTGCCCGCCGGTCTGTCGATCAGCTCCTCCACCGGCGCGATCACCGGTACGCCGACGACCGCGGGGTCGTACAGCACGACCGTCACGGTCACCGACAGCACCGGGGCCACCGGCACCGCGTCCTTCACCTGGACGGTCAACTCGTCCGGCGGTGGCGGCAGTTGCACCTCCACCCAGCTGCTGGGCAACCCGGGCTTCGAGTCGGGCAACACGACCTGGACCGCGTCCAGCGGTGTCATCACCAACGACAGCGACCAGGCCGCCCGCACCGGCTCCTACAAGGCGTGGCTGGACGGCTACGGCTCCACCCACACCGACACGCTCTCCCAGTCGGTGACGGTCCCGAGCGGCTGCACGAAGACCACGTTCACCTTCTACCTGCACGTCGACACCGCGGAGACCACCACCAGCACGCAGTACGACAAGCTGACGGTGACCGCCGGGTCGACGACCCTGGCCACGTACTCGAACCTCAACGCGGCCAGTGGCTATGTGCAGAAGTCCTTCAGCCTGTCGGCCTTCGCCGGGCAGACGGTCGCCCTGAAGTTCACGGGCGTCGAGGACTCCTCGCTCCAGACCAGCTTCGTGATCGACGACACCGCGGTCACCACCGGCTGACGCGGTAGCGCCCGAGGGGCGGCTCGGAGGCTCAGGCCTCCGGGTCGCCCTTCATCGCTTCCTCCATCGCGAGCAGCTCCTCGTTCGGGACGGCCCCGCCGAAGCGGCGGTCGCGGGAGGCGAACTCGACACAGGCCCGCCACAGGTCGCGGCGGTCGAAGTCGGGCCACAGGACGTCCTGGAAGACCATCTCGGCGTACGCGCTCTGCCAGAGCAGGTAGTTGGAGGTGCGCTGCTCGCCGCTGGGCCGCAGGAACAGGTCCACGTCGGGCATGTCCGGGTAGTACAGGTACTTCGCGAGGGTCTTCTCGGTGACCTTGGCCGGGTCGAGGCGGCCCGCCTTCACGTCCTCGGCGAGGGCCTGCGCGGCATCGGCGATCTCGGCGCGGCCGCCGTAGTTCATGCAGAAGTACAGGGTCAGCTTGTCGTTGTCCTTGGTCTGCTCCTGGGCGACCTGGAGCTCCTTGGCGACGGACTTCCACAGCTTGGGCATCCGGCCCACCCAGCGCACCCGGATGCCCAGCTCGTCGAGCTGGTCGCGGGTCTTGCGGATGAAGTCGCGGTTGAAGTTCATGAGGAAGCGGACCTCGTCGGGCGAGCGCTTCCAGTTCTCGGTGGAGAAGGCGTACAGCGAGATGTTCTTCACACCGGCCTCGATCGCGCCCTGGAGGACGTCGAGGACGCGCTCGGCACCCACCTTGTGCCCCTCGGTGCGGGGCAGGCCGCGCTCCTTCGCCCAGCGGCCGTTCCCGTCCATGACGATCGCCACGTGCTCGGGGATCAGCTCACCGGGGAGCTTCGGCGCGCGGGCGCCGGACGGGTGCGGCTCGGGCGTCCTGTACTCACGGCGCTGACGACCGAGGATCCCGCGTACGACCATGGTGGTTCTCGTCTCCCTCTCAGGGTTGCTTCTCTACGTAACGCAAGGACCTGAGCCCGCGTTCCAGATGCCAGTGCAGGTAGGCGGACACCAGGCCGCTGCCCTCCCGGACGTACCGCGGCTCGCTCGCGTCCGCGGTCTCCCAGTCTCCCGTAAGCAGCGCGGCGAGGAGTTCCAGGGTCTGGGGCGAGGGTACGACGCTGCCGGGCACCCGGCAGTCCACGCAGACGGAGCCTCCGGCGGCGACGGAGAAGAAACGGTTCGGGCCGGACATTCCGCACTTCGCGCAGTCGCTGAAGCTGGGGGCGTAGCCGTTGACGGCGAGGGAGCGCAGCAGGAAGGCGTCGAGGACGAGGTGGGGGGCGTGCTCACCCCGGGCGAGGGTCCTGAGGGCCCCCACGAGCAGCAGGTACTGCTGTACGGCGGGCTCGCCCTCGTGGTCGGTGAACCGCTCGGCGGTCTCCAGCATGGCCGTCCCGGCGGTGTACCGGGCGTAGTCGGAGACGATCCCGCCACCGTAGGGCGCGATGGTCTCACTCTGGGTGCACAGCGGCAGCCCGCGCCCGATCAGCTCGCTCCCCCGCGCGAAGAACTGCACGTCGACGTGGGAGAAGGGTTCGAGCCGGGCCCCGAACTTGGACTTGGTCCGCCGCACCCCCCGAGCCACGGCCCGCACCCGCCCGTGCCCCCGGGTGAGCAGCGTGATGATCCGGTCCGCTTCCCCTAGCTTCTGCGTCCGCAGCACGACGCCGTCGTCCCGGAACAGACTCACCGCACACCCCCACCGGTCACCGGCCGGGGGTCCGGGGGTCGCCCCCCGGGCAGACACAGCATGATCCGGTCCGCTTCCCCGAGCTTCTGCGTCCGCAGCACGACTCCGTCGTCCCGGAACAGACTCACCGCACACCCCCACCGGTCACCGGCCGGGGGTCCGGGGGTCGCCCCCCGGGCAGACACAGCCTGATCCGGTCCGCCTCGCCCAGCTTCTGGGTGCGCAGCACGATGCCGTCGTCGCGGAACAGACTCATGGGCCCATTCTCGCCTACGCGGACCGGTGGTCGTCCGGGTCCGCAGGAGACACCTCGCCGTGGTCGGGCCCGAGGGGGGTAAACCCCCCTGACGATCCGGCAGTTGACCGGATGGGGCCGCGCCGGGAGATCCGCGAGGCTCCTGGCATGAAGCAGATGACGAAGAGTCTCGCCCTGATCGCCGCCGCCTCCGGTGTCGTCTTCGGTGTCGTGACGCCGCTGACCGCCTCCGCCGCCTCTCGGACCCCGGCGCTGGAATGGACGAAGTGCGAGGGCCCCGGCCTCGATCCGCGCCAGCGGTGCACGACCGTCTCCGTGCCCATGGACCACACCGACCCGGACGGCCCGAGGATCGAGATCGCCGTCTCCCGAATCCCCAGCGAGAACCCGGCCGCCCGGCGCGGTGTCCTCCTGCTGGTCCCCGGCGGGCCCGGCGGCGACAGCATGAACGACCCCTCCGGGAAGGGGCAGAAGCTGCCGAAGAAGGTCCGCGAGGCCTACGACCTGATCGGGTTCGCGCCCCGCGGGATGGCCCCCTCGACGGCCGTCGACTGCGGTCTCGAACAGCGGGACCTGGCCCGGACCACCCTGCTGCCCTGGCCCGCCGCGGACGGCTCGGTCGACGCGAACATGGCCGCCGGAAAGCGCGTCGCCGAGGCCTGCGAGCGCAACGGCGGCGAACTGATCCGGCACATCAGCACCCTCAACGAGGCCCGCGACCTCGACCGCGTCCGCGCCGCGCTCGGCGAGCGGAAGGTGTCCCTGTGGGGTGTGTCGTACGGCACCTACGTCGGCGACGCCTACCTCCAGCTGTTCCCGGGCCGCACCGACCGGGTCGTCCTGGACAGCAACGACAACCCGGACCCCGTGCTCGGGGAGCGCGCCTGGCTCGCCGCGTTCGAGCGGGGCGCCGAGGACAACTTCCCGGAGTTCGCCGCGTGGGCGTCCGCGCCCGGCAATCCGGACCGCCTCGCCGGCACGGCCGCCGAGGTGCGCCCCCTGTTCCTGGAGCTCGCCGCCCGTCTCGACCGCGAGCCGATCCCCTGGCCGGGCGCCAACCCCGCGGAGCTGAACGGCAACGTCCTGCGCCAGACGATGCTCGACTCCTTCTACGACCCCGACGACTACCCGACGCTCGCCAAGCTGATCCTCGCCGCGCGGAAGGGAACCGTGCCGCCCGCACCGGCCGGTCCGCCCGAGGCCGCCCTCCAGAACGCCACCGCGGTCGCCGCCGCCACCATCTGCAACGACGTCGACTGGCCGGGCGACCCCGCGGTCTACCGCGAGGGCGTGGCCGCGAGCCGGGCCGGGTTCCCGCTGACCGCGGGCATGCCGAGGAACGCCATGCCGTGCACCGCCTGGCCGTGGGAGCCGAAGGAGGCACCGGTGCACGTCTCCGACCGGGGCCCGTCCAACATCCTGATGGTGCAGAACGAACGGGACCCCGCCACCCCGCTCAGCGGTGCCCTCAAGCTCCGTGAGGCGCTCGGCCGGCGGGCCGTGATGGTCGTCAACGACTCCACCGGGCACGACGCCTACCTCGACAACGGCACCGCGTGCGGGGACGCGCTCGTGTCCCGCTTCCTGGCCACGGGCGAGCGGCCCGACCGGGACCGCTACTGCCGCTGACGGCACCTCCCGTACCGCCGGGCCAGCGCGTGGAACGCCTCCTTCGGTTCCCAGTGCCAGTCCGAGCGCGGGTCGTCGGGGCGGTCCTTGATCGCCTTGACGATGCCGTAGCTCGCCATGTCGAGGTCGTGGCGGGGGTCGTCGGGGCGGTGCGGGGCGTCCGCGGTGAGGAACTCGAAGGCCATCGCCGCGTAGAGGCCCATCGACTCGAAGACGTCGAGGAGCCGGGTCAGGTGGACGGCCTGGGTGCGCTCGCTGCGGACGACGTTCCCCTTGATCTCCGGCGGGTCCTTGTCGTAGTCGACGATGTCCCAGCCCATGCCGCCCGCCTCGGGGGCGCCGACGAAGGTGCAGCTGCCGAACTCGGTGATGGCGACGGGCTTGCCCCAGCGGAGGTACTGCCTCAACTGGCGCACGTGGTCCCGGGGGTGACGGAAGAAGGAGTAGTAGTCGATGCCGACCACGTCGAACAGGGTCCAGTCGACCTTGTCGTCCTGGGCGGCGGCGTAGCTCAGGCGGCCGTGGAAGACCGAGCGGCCCACCTCGGCCGCCCGCGCGGTGAAGCGGTCCAGTTCGCGCTGCGTCCGCACCGGGTCGTAGGCGCCCTTCGTCAGGTTCTCGATCCGCTCCAGGGCCGTGTCCCCCGGCACGATGCCCGGCACGAACAGCCAGAACTCGCAGCCCACGCTGAGCTCCACGCTCGCGCCCTGCCGCCGCAGCCGCTCCGCGAACCGGCCCGTCTCCGCCAGGTGGTCGAGAATGTCCCGCCGGGGGACGTCCCCGAGGGTCGGCTGGAGCCAGACGTGCAACCCGCGTTCGGCCACCTCGGCGGCGGTGGCGGTGAGCCGTTCGACGCCGTCGCCGGTGACGTCGACGGTGTCGGCGTGCAGGTCGTCGCGGATGGCCCGGATGTCCCCGCGCATGCGGGCGGCGCTCCAGGCGGTGCCGGGCGTCTCGCCGGCGCCGACGGTGTAGACGACGCCGTGGCGCTCCAGTCCCGGCTTGCGCGCGGTCCCCTCCGCCCGGCCCGCCGGCAGCAGCGCGGCGGCCCCGAGCCCGGCCGCTCCCGCCAGGAACCGTGCCCGGTTGATCCCCGTGGTGTTCTCCATGCCGCCACTGTGTCGGCCGCGGACGGGGCCTGTCCGTCCGCCGATGGTCCACGGCCGTGCAACCAAGGGATGACCGTCGGCGTCGATCACTGAAGAGATCGGCATCTGTCCCCTGACGAAGGAGAGCGAGATCTTAGTCTCCGGAAAACTGTCCCGACGCACCCTCCTGGCCGCCGGTACGGCGACCTTCCTGACCGGCACGAGCGCGTACGCCGCCGACGACGGCGTCTCCACCCGCCTGCGCGCGCTGGAGCAGCGGTACGACGCCCGCCTCGGCGTCTTCGCGCACCGCCTCACGACCAAGCGGTCCGTCCGCTTCCGCGCCGACGAGCTCTTCCCCATGTGCTCCCTCTTCAAGGCCCTCGCGGCCGCCGCGGTCCTGCGTGACCTCGACCGGCACGGCGAGGTGCTCGCCCGGCGGATCCACTACACCGAGGCCGACCTGGTGCAGCCGGGCTCCGACCAGACGGCGGCCCACCTCGCCGAGGGCATGACGATCGCCGAGCTCGCCGAGGTGGCCATCACCTTCAGCGACAACACGGCCGGCAACCTCCTGCTGCGCGAACTCGGCGGCCCGACCGCGATCACCCGCTTCGCCCGCTCCCTGGGCGACGGCGTGAGCCGCCTCGACCGCTGGGAGCCCGAGCTCAACACCGCCGAGCCTTGGCGGCTGACGGACACGACGAGCCCGTACGCCATCGGTCGCACCTACGGCCGGCTGGTCCTCGGCGACGCCCTGAACCGCCGGGACCGCGACCTGCTCACGCACTGGCTGCTGTCCAACACGACCAGCGTCGACCGCTTCCACGCGGGTCTGCCGAAGACATGGCGGATCGCCGACAAGACGGGCAGCGGCTCCTACGGCACCGCCAACGACGTGGGTGTCGTCTGGACCGAGAAGGGCGATCCGATCGTCCTGTCCGTCCTGTCGACCATGTCCGAGCCGGACGCCGTACGCGACGACGCCCTGGTCGCCGACGCGGCCGCGGTGGTCGCCGGCGCCCTGGGCTGACGGGTCAGAAGCGCCGGACGTACCGGCGCTGCCAGGGGGTTTCCACCGCCCGCCGGTCGTAGTGCGCGCGGACGTAGGCCACCGCCTCCGCGGCGGGCACCCCGTCCAGAACCGCCAGGCAGGCAAGGGCCGTTCCGGTGCGGCCCTTGCCGCCGCCGCACGCGATCTCGACGCGTTCGCCGGCGGACCGCCGCCAGGCGTCGGTGAGCACCGCACGGGCCTCGGCGCGGTCCGCGGGCAGCCGGAAGTCCGGCCAGCGCAGCCAGCGGGACTCCCAGGGGACCTCGGGAGGCTTCCCGCCGAGGAGATAGACGCCGTACGACGGTGTCGGCGCGGCCGGATCCAGCCCGTGCCGCAGGCCACGGCCCCGCACCAGACGCCCGGACGGCAACCGGAGGATGCCCGGCCCTTGTTCGTCCCACCCGTTCATGGGGACATTCGAACCTGTCGTCGCCGCACGGGCAACCGAATCCGCCCCGACCGTGGTCTGGAGGGCGAGGGAGGGTGCTTGATGCAGGCCGAACAAGAGGATCGGTTCCAGGAATTCGTCAGAGCCAGGTGGTCGCACCTCGTGCGGACCGCCTACCTGCTCACCGGCGACGCACACCACGCCGAGGACCTGACGCAGACGGCGCTGGCGAAGGCGTACCGCTCCTGGCGGCGCGTCGCGGGCAGCGACAACCCGGAGGCGTACGTCCGGCGGATGCTCGTCACGTGCAACAGCGACCGCTTCCGCAAGCGGCGGGTGAAGGAGTCGCTGACGGACGCGCCGCCGGAGCGGGCGGGCCGCGACGAGGCGGTGGCCCGGGTCGACGAGCGGGGCGTGCTGCTGGGTGCGCTGGCCGGGCTGCCGCCCAGGCAGCGGGCGGTGATCGTCATGCGCTACTGGGAGGACCTGTCGGAGGCGGAGGTCGCCGAGGTGCTCGGCTGCTCGCAGGGCACGGTCAAGAGCCAGGCGTCCAAGGGACTGGCGAAGTTGCGTACGTATCCGGGGCTCGCGCAGGTCATGGACCGCGCCCCGCAGGGAGGCACGAGGTGAGCGACATGAGCGAAGGGGAGCGGGACTTCGAGGAGCAACTGCGGGAGCTGCTCAGCGAGGACGCGTACACGATCCGCCCCTCGCCGGTGCCGTACCCGCAGATCCGCCGCCAGGGCGTGGTCGAGCGGCGCCGCCGGGTGGTGGTGGCCGGGGCGGCCCTGGTGACGCTGGCCGCGGTGCCGGTGGGGGCGTTCGCGGTGGGGGGCGGGGGGACCGGGACGGCCGACACGGCGACGACACCCAGCGCGTCCGCGAGCCCCACGCCGAAGGCCACGCCCTCCCCCACCCCCAGTGGACCGGCGGGGCCCGCCACGGCAGGGCAGCTGCGGGACGGGATCACGCTGGCGCAGGCGGTGAAGGGGCTCGACAACTGTCTCGCCTGGGACCGGGCGAACGTGGCCATGGGCTCCCGGGACATGCATTTGGGCACGGCCGACGAGTACCGGATCATCCTGGCGCTGAACAGCACGGGTGACTCCAACGCGCCCGGTGACGGCATCTGGGTGGTGGCCGTGAAGGAGCAGCCGACGCAGATCCGGCTGGCCTGCAACATCAAGGACGGCGAGACCTCCGGCGCCAACATCAGCAGCGGCAGCGACCGCAAGGCGGACTCACCGCCCGTGGTGGCCGACATCAACACCAACAAGCTCTACCAGCAGTCCTTCCTGGACAAGGGCAACTGGAAGCTGCCGTTCAGCTGGGGCTTCATCGGTGAGGTCGCTCCGACGGTGGCCAAGGTGACCGTCTCCTACGGCGGTGCCACCAGCGAGGCCGCCCTCGACCACGGCTGGTTCGCCGCCGCCGGCACCCTGACCGAGCAGGTCACCAGGAACCCGCACGTCAAGGGCTACGACAAGGACGGCAAGCTGATCTACGACTCGGACGAGGACAAGACGTACCAGCAGGTGCAGTAGCGGGCCGGCCCGGGGCGAGGGGGCGCCGTACAGGGGTCGGCGCTCCCTCGCCCGGTGCGGGAGGATCGGTGGACGGCCGATCCCGAGGAGCCCCGATGACCCTTCCCGCCCCGCTGACCGGTGTCGTACCGCCCGTCTGCACGCCTCTGACACCGGACCGCGAGGTGGACGTGCCCTCACTGCTCAGGCTCGTCGACCATCTGGTCGCGGCCGGGGTGCACGGGCTGTTCGTGCTCGGCACCTCGTCCGAGGCGGCCTTCCTGACCGACGCCCAGCGCAGGCTGGTGGTCGAGGCGGTGACCGGGCACGTCGGGGGCCGGCTCCCGGTGCTGGCCGGGGCGATCGACATGACGACGGCCCGGGTCCTGGACCATGTGCGGGCCGTCACGGCGGCGGGCGCCGACGCGGTCGTCGTCACGGCCCCCTTCTACACCCGCACCCACCCGGCGGAGATCGCCCGCCACTACCGGCTGGTCGCGGCGGGCAGCCCGGTCCCGGTCCTGGCCTACGACCTTCCGGTGGGCGTGCACACCAAACTCCCCGCGGACCTCGTCCTGGACCTCGCCGCGGAGGGCGTCCTCGCCGGCCTCAAGGACTCCAGCGGCGACCTCGCCGCCTTCCGCGAGGTCGTCTCCGGCGCCCGCACCCGCCCCGACATCACCGGCTTCAGCGCCCTGACCGGCTCCGAGCTCCTCGTCGACGCGGCCCTTGCGGTGGGCGCGGACGGCGCGGTGCCCGGGCTCGCCAACGTGGACCCCGAGGGGTACGTCCGTCTCCACCGGCTGTTCCGCGAGGGCGATCTGGAGGCGGCCCGGGCCGAACAGGAGCGGCTGTGCGCCCTGTTCGGCATGGTGAGCGTGGGCGACCCGGCCCGCATGGGTGCCTCGTCGTCCGCCCTGGGCGCCTTCAAGGCGGCGCTGCACCTGCGGGGTGTCATCGACTGCCCCGTGACGGCGGAGCCGCAGGTGCCGCTGTCCGGGGCCGAGGTGGCGCGGGTGGGGAAGTTCCTGGCCGGGGCCGGACTGCTCTAGGGCGCCGGCCCGTCACGGGGTCCCCGGTGTCACCAGCCCCGACTCGTAGGCCACGATGACCAGTTGGGCCCGGTCCCGGACCCCCAGCTTGCCCATGATCCGGCTGACGTGCGTCTTCGCGGTGAGCGGGCTGAGGCCCAGCGCCTCCGCGATCTCGGTGTTGTTGAGGCCCCGCGCGACCAGGGCCAGCACCTCGCGCTCCCGCTCGGAGAGGCACTCGGGGCCGTCGCCCGTGCCCGCCGTCGGCATGGACGGGCTGCGCAGGAACCGCTCGATCAGCCGGGCCGTCGGCCCCGGCGAGAGCAGTGCCTCGCCGGCCGCCACCGTCCTGATGGCGTCGAGGAGTTCGGCAGGGCGGGTGTCCTTGACGAGGAAGCCGGAGGCCCCGGCGCGCAACGCCTCGACGATGTTCTCGTCGGTGTCGTAGGTGGTCAGCACCAGGACCCGCACCCCGGCGAGGGTCTCGTCGGCCGCGATGAGCCGGGTCGCCTCGATGCCGTCCAGGTCGGGCATGCGGATGTCCATCACCACCAGGTCGGGCCGCACCTCGCGGGCCGCCGCCACGGCCTCCCGCCCGCTGCCCGCCTGTCCCACGACCTCCATGTCCCGGGCCGACTCGACGAGCATGGCGAACGCGGCCCGCACCAGGGTCTGGTCGTCTGCGAGCAGTACGCGGATGGTCATACGGTTCCCTCCCCCATGGTGAGCGGCAGCGCGGCCGTCACCTCGAAGCCGCCGTCCGGCCGTGGTCCGGCGTCGAGTGTGCCACCCACGCTGCGGGCCCGCTCCCGCATTCCCACCAGTCCGAAACCGGGGGTGCCGCCGGGTGCGGGCCCGGTGCCGTCGTCGGTCACCGACACTCGCAGGGCGCCGGGTTCGTCGTACAGCCGCAGGTGTACGGCGGGTCGGGGCCCGGCGTGCCGGACCGCGTTGGTGAGAGCTTCCTGCACGATCCGGTAGGCGGCGGCGCCGACGGCGGGCGGCGGGTCGGCGCGGACGCACAGGTCCTGGTCGACGCGGGCGCCCGCGAGCCGGGCCGCGGCGACCAGGTCGGGCAGGCCGTCGAGGCCGGGCAGCGGGCCGCGGGCGTCGGGCAGGCCGTGCTCGCGCAGCACCTCCAGCGTCGTGCGGAGTTCGCCGCGCGCGGCGCGGCAGGTCTCGGCGATGTCGTCGAGGGACTTGGCGACCGTCTCCCGGTCCAGGCGCTCGGGGTCGGCGGCCAGGACGTGGGCGGCGACGGAGGTCTGCACGCCGATGAGGGTGATGGTGTGCGCGAGGAGGTCGTGCAGGTCGCGGGCGATGCGCAGGCGCTCCTCGGCGACCCGGCGGCGGGCTTCCTCCTCGCGGGTGCGTTCCGCCTTCTCGGCGCGCTCGACGATCGCTCGGACGTACTCGCGGTAGTAGCGGACGTCGATCCCGCAGAACAGGACGGCGATGATCCAGCCGGAGATCCGCAGCAGTTCGACGGCCTGGTGGGTGCTGACGGTGAGCATGACGCTCGTGGAGACGGTCAGGACGGTGGCGCCCGTCAGGACGGTCCGCAGGGGGCGGCCGGTGACGGCGACCGTGTAGAGGGCGACGTAGACGGCCGGGGTGGGGGCGATGTGGTTGTAGTCGAGGGCGTGGTACGGCACGATCAGCGCCGCCACCGCGGCCAGCACGAGCAGCGGGCGGCGGCGCCGCCAGACGACGGGCGCGTGGGCGGTGAGCAGCAGCGTCCAGCCGAGGGCGTCCGGGCGGCGGGCCTCGTCGGTGAACAGCCCGACGCACACGGCGGCCGCCGCGAGCACGGCGGCGAGCAGGGCGTCGTTGCGGGTGCCGTGCGGGGCGGTCCGCGGGTCGCGGTTGACCGCCGCCATGATCCGCTCGTCGAGTCGGGGTCCGGTGGTGTGCAGCACGGTCTCATCTTCGGGGCGGAGGGCGCCCTTCCGGGAGGGAAGGGCGCCCAGGGCCGACCTCGTCACACGGGTTCCGGCTGGCGCTCGGTCCGGACCGGCGGCTCGGGTGCCCGGGACAGCGGCCCCGGCCACCACACCTTCCGGCGCAGGGCGACGGCGGCGCTGGTGACCAGGTAGGTCCGCACGAGGAAGGTGTCGAGGAGCACGCCCACCGCGATCACGAAGCCCAGCTCGACGAGCTGGACCAGCGGCATGTTGGTGAGGACCGCGAAGGTGGCCGCGAGGACCAGGCCGGCCGAGGCGATGACCCCGCCGGTCGAGCGCAGCGCGGTGAGGGCCGCGTCGACGGGTTCGGCGCCGGCCAGGGACTCCTCGCGCATCCGGTGCATCAGGAAGATGCCGTAGTCGACCCCCAGAGCGACCAGGAACACGAAGGACAGCAGTCCGAGTCCGGGATCGGTGCCCTCGAACCCGAACACCGGCCCGAAGACCAGCCCGCCGATGCCGAGGGCCGCGCCCCACACGGCGACCACGGCGACCACCAGGATCAGCGGTGCGACCAGCGACCTGAGCAGCGCGATCAGGATCAGCAGCACGGAGACGAGGACGATCGGCACGACGATGGACCGGTCCCGGGCGTTGGTGTCCTCCAGGTCGATCTGCTGGGCGCTGGGCCCGCCGACGTACGACCCGTCCAGCTTGTCGCGCAGTGCCTCGATGGTGGCGGTCTCCCCCGCGGACTGCGGGGCGTCCTTCGCCGTGACGGCGATCTCGGTCCAGCCTCCTCCGGTACGGCCCTGCTGGGCGCTGTCGACGCCGTCGGTGCCCCGGATCGCGGCGAGGGTGGCGTCGGCGCGGCCGGCCGGGGTCATGACGCTGATGGGTTGCGTCCCCCGTTCCGGATACGCCTCGGCGAGCGTCTGCATGGCGGCGACGGCGTCCGGCCTGGTGGTGAAGGAGTCCTCCTGCTTGATGCTGCCGGGCAGGTTCAGCGCGCCGAGGGCGAGCGCTCCGAGCAGTACGGCCCCGCCGGCCAGCACGGTGAGCGGCCGCCGCCCGGCTGAGCTGCCCATCGCGGCGAACAGGGACCGGCGGACCTTGGGGGTGCTGCCGTAGCGCGGCACGAGCGGCCAGAACACCCGGCGCCCCAGCAGCACCAGGACCGCGGGCAGCAGGGTCATCATCGCGACGAGCGCGACCAGCACCCCGACCGTCCCCAGCGGGCCCATGCCTCGGCTGCTGTTGAGGTCGGCTGCGAGCAGGCACAGCAGCCCGGCGGCCACGGTCCCGGAGGAGGCGAGCACGGCGGGTCCGCAGCCCTTCAGTGCGGCCGCCATGGCGTCGTGGGGCCGCTCGGTGCGCCGTAGCTCCTCCCGGTAGCGGGAGACGAGCAGCAGCGCGTAGTCGGTGCCCGCGCCGAACACGAGGATCGTCATGATGCCGCCGCTCTGACCGGTGACGGAGGTGCCGAATCCCTGGTGGAGCCCGTAGGCCACGCCTCGGGCGAGGAACTCCGACATGCCCGCGACCCCGAGCGGCACCAGCCACAGCAGCGGGCTGCGGTAGATGACGATGAGCAGCAGGGCGACGACTCCGGCGGTGGTGTAGAGCAGCGGCCCACCGAGCGAGTCGTAGACCTCGCCGGCGTCGGTGGCGAGGGCCCCCTCCCCGCCGACCTCGACAGCGAGCCCGTCCCCGCCCCTGGCGATGTCCCGCACATCGTTGACGAGCAGGTCGCGGGCCTTCTCGTCCGTGCCCGGCTCGGTGCTGGCCACGGGATACATCACGGTGGTCCCGTCCTTGGACGGGATCCCCCGCGGCTCGGCGGTGAGCGTGTGCGTGTCCGCGATCCGCCCGACCTGCTCGGCGGCGGTCGCCCTGTCGGCCGCGGTCAGCCCACCCTCCCGGTGGTAGACGACGACCATCTGCGTGGCCCCGCCCCCGGGCAGTTCCTCCTGGATCTTCGCGACCTGGGTCGAGTCGGCGCTCGCCGGCAGGTAGTCCACGGCCCGGTCCCGCTGCACGTCGGCGAGCTTCGCCGCGAACGGCGACACAGCCGCCAGCACGACGATCCACAACCCCAGCACCAGCCAGGGCACGGCTCGCCGCCGTGCGCTCGTCTTTACGGCCCCCATCGACGGGCCCCCCTCCGGTTCGGACGTCTGGGTCGGTTCCAGACTCCCGGCGGGGAGGGGGCGAATCGTCGGGCCGGAGGGCGAGTTGAGGGGTACTGCCGGGGGTGGCCCGGCGGTCGGCGTTACTCCCGCGGGAGTATCAGGACGGCGTCCGGGCCGCCGCCAGCAACCGCGTCACGTCGTCCGCGCAGATCGTCAGGGCCGTGCCGACCGTCGAGAGGGCGTCGCGTTCCGCCGGGGTGTAGGGGCCGTCCGCGAGGGCGATCCGGGCCGCCTGGAGGAGGATCGACTCGCGGCCCGCCGGGGCGAGGTGCGGGGCGAGCGGGTCCAGTGCCTCGTGGAGCTCTATGGCGAGGCCGGCTCCGCAGGGGCGGTCGTAGACCCGGCCGGTGTCCTCGGCGAGGGCCTCGACCAGGGTCTCCAGCTGGTTCTCCGTGCAGTCGTCGAAGCCGGCCGCGCGGACCGTGGCGGCCGCGACCTCCAGGGAGGTGCGGGAGCAGGTGCCGCCCGCCGCGAGGACGGCGAGCGCGACCGTGTGCACGGCGTCGCGGAGCATCGCGGAGAAGCGGGTGGTGGTGGGGTGGTCCAGCACGTCGGTGCCGAAGTGGCGCATACAGGCCGCGCATTCCACCACGGGGCCGGTGTCGCCGCGCGGCAGGACCGGGACGCCGAGCAGCGTGAAGCGGCGGCGGCCGGTCAGACGCTGGTAGTTGCGGTCCCCTCCGCACCCGGGGCAGAAGAACTCGCCGTCGCCGACGGTCGTCCACGCGGTACGGGTGCCCAGGAGGCGCGCAGGCCTGGCAGCACGGCCGTTTCGTCCCCGTCCAGGCAGCACGTCACACCTCCGCAACCTCGCGGCAACATCGCCGCGCTTGCGTGATGTTAGCCACAGGAGTGAGGCGGAGTCAGCACCCCGGACGAGACCTGCTCGTGACCTCCACGCCCCGATGGCCGATAAACGACGGGGCCTTGATCGCCGTATACAGCGATCAAGGCCCCAAAACCCCCGGTCAGAGGGATTATCGAGCGGCTCGGTTGACGGCCGAGACGACCGCCTTCAGGGACGCACGCGTCGTGTTCGCGTCGATGCCGATTCCCCACAGAACCTTGCCGTCGATCGCGCATTCGATGTAGGAGGCGGCCTGCGCGGAGGCGCCCTCGCTCATCGTGTGCTCCTGGTAGTCCAGGAGCCGGGCGTCGATGTCGACCTTCGCCAGCGCGTCGAAGAACGCGGAGATCGGGCCGTTGCCGGAGCCGGTCAGGACCGTGTCGACGCCGTCGACGGTGGCCTCCACCTTCAGGGTGTCCACGCCGTCGGTGTCGGTCGTCGACTGGCCGTTCTTGACCTGGATACGGCCCCACGGGTTCTCGGGGTTCGGCAGGTACTCGTCCTGGAAGACCGCCCAGATGTCCGAGCCGGTGACCTCGCCGCCCTCGGCGTCCGTCTTGGCCTGGATCAGCTTGGAGAACTCGATCTGCATCCGGCGGGGCAGGTCCAGCTTGTGGTCGTTCTTCAGGACGTAGGCGATACCGCCCTTGCCGGACTGGGAGTTGACCCGGATCACGGCCTCGTAGGAGCGGCCGACGTCCTTCGGGTCGATGGGCAGGTACGGCACCGCCCACTCGATGTCGTCGACGGTGACGCCCTTGGCGGCCGCGTCGGCCTCCATCGCGTCGAAGCCCTTCTTGATGGCGTCCTGGTGGGAGCCGGAGAAGGACGTGTAGACCAGGTCGCCCACGTACGGGTGGCGCGGGTGGACCTCCATCTGGTTGCAGTACTCCCACGTGCGACGGATCTCGTCGATGTCGGAGAAGTCGATCTGCGGGTCGACGCCCTGCGAGAACAGGTTCATGCCCAGGGTGACCAGGTCGACGTTGCCGGTGCGCTCGCCCTGCCCGAACAGACAGCCCTCGACGCGGTCGGCGCCGGCCATCAGAGCCAGCTCGGCCGCGGCGACGGCGGTGCCGCGGTCGTTGTGCGGGTGGATCGAGATGCACACGTACTCGCGGCGGGACAGGTTGCGGTGCATCCACTCGAAGCGGTCCGCGTGCGTGGAGGGGGTCGAACGCTCCACCGTGGCGGGCAGGTTGAGGATGATCTCGCGGCCCGGACCCGGCTGGTAGACGTCCATCACCGCCTCGCAGACCTCCAGCGCGAAGTCCAGCTCGGTGTCGGTGAAGATCTCGGGGCTGTACTGGTAGCCGAACTCGGTCTCCGGGCCCAGCAGCTTCTCCGCGTACTCCATCACCAGGCGGGTGCCGTCGACGGCGATCTGCTTGATGTCGTCCTTGGAGCCCCGGAAGACGACCCGGCGGAAGACCGGCGCGGTGGCGTTGTACAGGTGGACGGTGGCCCGCTTGGCGCCCTTCAGGGACTCCACGGTCCGCTCGATCAGGTCCTCTCGGGCCTGGGTCAGTACGGAGATCGTCACGTCGTCCGGGATCGCGCCCGGCTCCTCGATGATCGACCGTACGAAGTCGAAGTCCGTCTGGCCCGACGCCGGGAACCCGACCTCGATCTCCTTGTAGCCCATCTTGACCAGCTGGTCGAACATCCGGCGCTTGCGCTCGGGCGACATCGGGTCGATCAGGGCCTGGTTGCCGTCGCGCAGGTCGGTGGAGAGCCAGCGGGGGGCGACGGTGATCCGCTTGTCCGGCCAGGTGCGGTCCGGGATGTCGACCTGCTCGTACTGGCCGTACTTGTGGATCGGCATGGAACTGGGCTGCTGGCGGTTCGCCATGATTGCGGGGCTCCTAGAGGTGTCCGGAAAGGACGGCCGACACGCAACACGAAGCTCCGCGGGGAGGGAGTCGACCTGGACTACAGGCCCTCGCCGCGGCAGCTAAGAAGAAGCAGCCCGAAACGCATGATGCGAAGCATGCTAGCCGAGCCGGTTCCGGTGCGGGGCGCCGTATCAGTATGCGGGACCCGAGAGATAAACGGGACAAAAAGTGCGCCATACCACTTCGTCACGGAGAGTGCTCGCTTCTGTCCGTATATTTCACCAATCATGGTTGCGACTAGTGACACGGTCATGACCCAGTGCAAGGGTGCCGGGCATGACGACCAACGGGGGCTTCGAGCCCGTCTTCTGTACCGTCATTCCGCCGCATGTCCTGGACAAGCTGGCCCGGAACGACGATCCCGCACTCTCCGGTCCCGCCCAGCGCACCCTGATGCGCGACAGCGAGCTGCGCGGCCGCCGCCGCGTCACCACCGAGTTCGGCCTCGCGGCCGCGCCGACGGCGAAGGCACCGTCGGACCAGCCGCTGCGCACCATCTACGACGCCGGGCACAGGAACGACCTGCCGGGCACGAAGGTCCGCGCCGAGGGCTCCGACCCCGGCCAGGACGCCACCGTCAACCGCGCCTACGCCGGCCTCGGCGCCACCTTCGACCTCTACCTGAAGGCCTACACCCGCCACTCCATCGACGGCGACGGCCTCCCGCTGGACGCGACCGTCCACTTCGACGAGAACTACAACAACGCCTTCTGGAACGGCGAGCAGATGGTGTTCGGCGACGGTGACGGCGAGATCTTCCTCGACTTCACCATCCCGATCGACGTCATCGGCCACGAACTCACCCACGGCGTCACGCAGTACACGGCGAACCTCACCTACTACGGCCAGCCGGGCGCCCTCAACGAGTCGATGTCCGACGTCTTCGGCTCGCTCATCAAGCAGTACACGCTCGGCCAGACCGCCGCCGAGGCCGACTGGCTGATCGGCGCGGGCCTTCTCGCGCCCAGCGTCTCCGGCAAGGCCCTGCGCTCGATGAAGGAGCCGGGCAGCGCGTACGACGACGACGTGCTCGGCAAGGACCCGCAGCCCGCGACCATGGACGACTACGTCCGCACCGGACGCGACAACGGCGGCGTGCACATCAACTCCGGCATCCCCAACCACGCGTTCTACCTGGTGGCGACCGCCCTCGGCGGCCACGCCTGGGAGCGCGCGGGCCAGATCTGGTACGACGTCCTCACCGGGGGCGAGCTCTCCGACCGCGCGCTGTTCAACGACTTCGCGAAGCTGACCGTCAAGGCCGCGCGGGAGCGCTTCGGCGACGGCGGCGAGGAGCTCCAGGCCGTGTCGAAGGCGTGGGAGCAGGTCGGGGTGCGGATCCTGTGAGTCCGTACTAGACAGGACCCATGCGTATTCAGGTGAGGCGCACGGGCGGGTTCGCGGGCATCGAGCGGCACAAGGAGGTCGACACCTCCGGGCGGCCCGATGCCCACGAATGGCAGGCCCTGGCCGAGAAGGCGCTCGCCGCCGGCCGGGGCACCCGTCCGATCGGCGTCCCGGACGGCTTCAGCTACGAGATCACCGTGGACGGCAGGACGGTGTACGCGGCCGATCCCCGGCTGACGGAAGAGCAGCGGAAACTGATCTCGAAGGTACTCAAAGAGGGCGCGTAACTGCTTGTTCACGCCTGCCCGTTGACTTCCCTACCCGCCGGTACCCATGATCCGGCGCATGGCGACTGAAGAGCATGCGATCCCCCGGTTCCCCGACGGTTTCCTGTGGGGCGTCTCGACCTCGGCCCATCAGATCGAGGGCGCGGCGGACGAGCGCGAGCGGTCCGTGTGGGACGCGTTCACGGCCGAGCCGGGCCGGGTGAAGGACGGCTCGACGGCGGAAGTGGCCTGCGACCACTACCACCGCTACCGCGAGGACGTGTCCCTCCTGGCGGGCCTCGGCGTGGACGCGTACCGCTTCTCGGTCTCCTGGCCGCGGGTGCGCTTCGAGAAGGGCCTCGACTTCTACGACCGTCTCGTGGACGAACTCGTCGCGGCGGGTGTGCGTCCGGTGCCGACGCTCTTCCACTGGGACCTGCCGGTGGCCCTCCAGGAGGAGGGCGGCTGGCTGAACCGGGACACCGCCTCCCGGTTCGCCGAGTACGTCTCCCTCGTCGCCGACCGGCTCGGCGACCGCGTCACCAAGTGGATCACCCTCAACGAGCCCGCCGAGCACACCCTGTTCGGCCACGCGCTCGGCGCCCACGCCCCCGGCAAGCAGCTGATGTTCGACGCGCTGCCCGCCGCCCACCACCAGCTCCTGGGCCACGGCCTGGCCGTACAGGCACTGCGCGCGGCCGGCGCCACGGACATCGGGATCGCGAACTCGCACGGGCCGACCTGGCCGGCGTCCCAGGACCAACCGGACGTCGAGGCGGCCGACTTCTACGACCTGCTGCTGAACCGCCTGTTCGCCGAACCGGTCCTGCTGGGCGAATACCCCTCCGGGCTGGGCGACTTGATGCCGGGTGACGTGGCCGCCGACCTCAAGGTCATCTCCGAGCCGCTCGACTTCTACGGCGTCAACTACTACGCCCCGACCCGCGTCGGCGCCCCGCAGGGCGAGGACATCGAGTTCGGCGGTCTGACGATCCCCGCCGAACTCCCCTTCTCCGTCCAGGAGATCGAGGGCGTCCCGGTGACGGACTTCGGCTGGCCGGTGGTCCCGGAGGGCCTGACCGAGCTCCTGACCGGCATGCGCGAGCGCTACGGCGACCGCCTCCCGCCCGTCGTCATCACCGAGAACGGCTGCTCCTACGAGGGCGTCGACGACCAGGACCGGATCGCCTACCTGGACGGCCACGTCCGCGCCCTGCACCAGGCCGTCGAGGCGGGTGTGGACGTCCGCGGGTACTTCGTGTGGTCGCTGATGGACAACTTCGAGTGGGCGGAGGGGTACGCGCGGCGCTTCGGCCTGGTGCACGTCGACTTCGAGACCCTGACCCGGACCCCGAAGGCGTCCTACGGCTGGTACCGGGACCTGCTCCGGGCCCAGAGGTGAGCACGGCCCTCACGGAGCCGGTCGAGCGGGTCGGCAGGGGCTGGACGGCTTCCCTCTCCCTCGCCAACGTGGCGATCTGGGTGGGCTGGTACGGCCCCCTCCAGATCCTGCTGGCCCGCCAGGCGGAGGACTTCGCGCCCGGCACCGGCATGTCGAAGGAGACGCTGCTGGCCTGGGTCACCGGCGTGGGCGCGGTGGTGTCGCTGGCGGCGAACCCGTTCTTCGGCGCGCTGTCGGACCGCACCACGGCCCGCTGGGGCCGCCGCAGCCCCTGGATCGTGGCCGGGGCGGCGGGCGGCGCCCTGTCGCTGCTGCTGCTCGCGGGCGCGGACAGGCTCTGGCTGATGACACTCGGCTGGTGCCTGGTCCAGCTCACCCTGAACGCGGCGTTCGCGGCGGTCACGGCGGCCGTCCCCGACCGGGTGCCGCGCCTCCAGCGGGGCGTGGTGGGCGGCTGGATCGGGGCGGCACAGATCCTGGGCGCGGTCGTCGGCACGGGCCTCGCGACGGCGGCGGGCGGCATCGCGGCGGGCTATGCGGCGTGCGCGGTGTTCGCGGTGGCGGGTGTGCTGCCGTACGTACTGCGCCACCGCGACCTGACACTGGCGCCCGCGGACCGACCTCCTTGGTCCTGGCGGTCGTTCGTCCGCGGGTTCTGGCTGAGCCCGCGCCGCCACCCCGACTTCGCCTGGGCCTGGCTGACCCGCTTCCTGATCAACCTCAGCAACGCGCTGGTGATCCTCTACCTCCTCTACTACCTGCGGGACAGCCTCCATCACGACGACCCCGAGCAGGGCGTACTGATCCTCACGGCGGTGGACAGCGTGGCCCTGCTCGCCACGGTCGTGGTCGGCGGCATCTGGTCGGACCGCGTGGGCCGCCGCAAGCCGTTCGTCCGCTGGTCAGGGGTCCTGATGGCGGTGGCCACGGCCCTGCTGGCCGTCTGGCAGACCTGGCCGAGCGCGATCGTGGTGGCGGCGCTGCTGGGGGTGGGCCTGGGGGTGTTCATGTCGGTCGACTTCGCGTTGATGACGGACGTCCTGCCCAAGGCCGCGGACCGCGGCAAGGACCTGGGCGTCATCAACGTGGCGAACGCGCTCCCCCAGGTGGCCGCCCCCGCGTTGGCCGCGCCGATCGTCACCCACCTCGGCGGATACCGGGTGCTGTACGGGGTGGCGGCGGCGGTGGGTTTGGCCGGGGCGGTACTGGTCGGCCGTATAAGGAGCGTCGACTAGAGGCTTTTCAGGGGCGCGAGAACTGCGCGACCAGCCACAACGGACCCGCAGATCACAACGCTCCGGCCTCCCGAGCCGCATAAACAGACGGATACACCGGCCGATACCCCAGCTCCCGCCGAATCCGCTCCGTGGACATGATCACCAGCCACGGATCCGGATCCACCCGCTCGTACAACTCCCCCGGAATCTCCACCCCGTTGAGCTGATGCAACTCCACCGCCGTCACCGGCGCGTCGTCGGCGATGTTGTAGACCCGCCCCGAGATCCCCGGCGCATGAAGCACCCGCAGCAGCCCCTGAGCGACATCCGCGTGGTGCCCCATGTGCAACCGCTGGGCCGACGCCCAGTTCTTCGCCCACATCAGCGACTGCGCGAGATGCGGATCCCCTTCGCCGTACACGAAGGGAAGCCGGGCGACGCGCACATCCAGCCCCTCCAGCGCGAGCAACGCCCGCTCGGCCGCCGCCTTGGACTCGGGGTAGGCACCCCACATCGACCCGCCCGGGAGGGACTCGTCGTCCTCGGTGAGCGGCCGCCCCCGCCCGGTGCCGTACACCAGACCGGTGCTGACCTGCACGAACCGCCGAACGCCGGAGGCCAACGCGGCACGGCCCAGCTCCACGGCCGCGTCCCGGTTGACGGCCCGCGCCTCCTCGTCGGGCACGCCCCGGAAGGCCGCGGCGACGTTCACGACGGCGTCCACCCCGGCGACGGCCTTGGCCAGCGCCTCCGTGTCCCGCAGATCTCCTACGACGACCTCGGCGCCGAGCTCCGCGAAGGGTTCGGCCCGGGTCGCGTCCCGCACGAGCACCCGTACCCCCTCCCCCGGCCGGGACTGCGCCAGCAGCCTCGGTACGAAGCGCCGGCCGACCTGTCCTGTCGTACCTGTCACCAACGTCAGCATGTTGCTGCTCCTCTCGTCGGGACCAGCGTGGAACGGCCGCGCGGGCACCGGGAGAGACCTCTTGATCAGGGGATCGACAGTCCCTGGATAAGCCGGCCGGCGTGCCGCACGCTGGAGGGGTGAACCGACCCGAACTCGCCGATTTCCTGCGCCGTGGCCGCGCCCGGCTGAACCCGTCCGACGTGGGCCTGACACCGGGCGCCCGGCGCCGCACACCGGGTCTGCGCCGGGAGGAGGTGGCGCAGCTGGCGGGGATGTCGGTGGACTACTACACGCAGCTGGAGCAGTCCCGTGGCCCGCGGCCGTCCCGTCAGATGCTGACGGCGCTGGCCCGGGCGCTGCGCCTGGCGGACGTGGAGCAGGACCATCTGTTCCACCTGGCCGGTGAGGAGCCGCCGCGCCGGGAGACGGCGTCGGCGCATGTCCGCCCGGGGCTGCTGCTGATCCTTGACCGGCTGCACGACACCCCGGCGCAGGTGGTGAACGACTGCGGGGAGGTGCTGGCGCAGAACGCGATGGCGAGGGCGCTGGTCGGTGACGTGATGTCCCGCCCGCGGCGCGAGCGCAATCTGACCCGGCTCTTCTTCCTGGACCCGAGCGCGCGCACGCTCTTTCCCGAGGAGGACCTGGCGGACCACGCGCGCACCCAGGTCGCCACACTGCGCGCGGTGGCAGCGGCCCGCCCCGACGACCCGGAACCGACCGCCCTGGTCGCCGAACTCCGGTCGGCCAGCGCCGAGTTCGCCCGGCTGTGGGACGAGCACGAGGTGTCCCAGCGCAACAAGGCCACGAAACGCTTCGTGCACCCGGTGGTCGGCCTACTGGAGCTCGACTGCGAGGTCATGGTCAGCCACGAACACCACCACCTCCTGGTCGTCCACACGGCCCGCCCGGGCACGGACGCGTACGAGCGGTTGCAGTTGCTGCGGGTGGTGGGCCTGCAGGACCTGACCCCTCAGGGGACGGCCCCCTAGAACCCCAGCTCCCGCAACTGCCGGGGATCCCGCTGCCAGTCCTTCGCCACCTTCACATGGAGGTCCAGGCTGCATCGACATGCGGCTACCGCCGCGCGGCCGCGACCCGCTGGCAGGACGACAAAGTGCCGACCTCCTTCAGGCGCTCGCACGCACGGCTACCGCACCAACCCCCACCCACCCCCGCTCAAAACCCCAGCTTCCGCAACTGCCGGGGATCCCGCTGCCAGTCCTTCGCCACCTTCACATGGAGGTCCAGGAAGACCGGCGTGCCCAGAAGCGCCTCGATCTGCTTGCGGGACTTGATGCCGACCTCCTTCAGGCGCTTGCCCTTGGGGCCGATGATGATGCCCTTCTGGCTGGGGCGCTCGATGTAGACGAAGGCGTGGATGTCGAGAAGGGGCTTGTCGGCGGGGCGGTCCTCGCGGGGGAGCATCTCCTCGACGACCACCGCGATGGAGTGCGGGAGCTCGTCGCGGACGCCTTCCAGCGCCGCCTCGCGGATCAGCTCGGCGATCATCACCTGCTCGGGCTCGTCCGTGAGGTCGCCCTCGGGGTAGAGCGCCGGGCCCTCGGGCAGGAGCGGGACGATCAGGTCGGCGAGCAGGCCCACCTGTTTGTCAGCGACCGCCGAGACCGGCACGATCTCCGCCCACTCGAAGCCCAGCTCCTTGCCCAGCTGGTCGATCGCGATGAGCTGCTCGGCGAGGGTCTTGGAGTCGACGAGGTCGGTCTTGGTGACGATCGCGATCTTCGGCGTCTTCTTGATCGACGCCAGTTCCTTCGCGATGAAGCGGTCACCGGGGCCGAGCTTCTCGTTCGCCGGCAGGCAGAAGCCGATCACGTCGACCTCGGCCCACGTCGTACGCACCACGTCGTTCAGCCGCTCGCCCAGCAGCGTGCGCGGCTTGTGGAGCCCAGGCGTGTCGACGAGGATCAGCTGGGCGTCCTCCCGGTGCACGATCCCCCGTACCGTGTGCCGCGTGGTCTGCGGCTGGTTGGCGGTGATCGCCACCTTCTGGCCGACCAGAGCGTTCGTGAGGGTGGACTTGCCCGCGTTGGGGCGGCCCACGAAGCAGGCGAAGCCGGCGCGGTGGGCTGTCTGCGACGCGGGCGACGGCTCGGATGACTGACTACGAACGCTCATGCGGCCCATTCTCCCTGATCCACAGACGCCCGCCGCACGGTGAGGTCCCGGTAACCCGTACGCAATGAAACGTCACGGAAACATATACGTACGCAAGCAGAAATACACAGCGGTGACCCTCTGACGAGCCCCCACCCCGTTGGAGACCTCCATGCCCCTCGCCGCAGCGCGCATCGACACCGGCGACACCGCCTGGCTGCTCGCCGCCACCGCCCTCGTCCTGCTGATGACCCCGGGCCTGGCCCTGTTCTACGGCGGCATGGTCCGCACGAAGAGCGTCCTCAACATGCTGATGATGAGCTTCGTGTCGATCGCCCTGGTCACGGTGGTGTGGCTGGCGGCCGGGTACTCCCTCGCGTTCGGTGAGGACACCTTCGCCGGGCTCATCGGCGGCCTCGACCACGCCGGCATGAGCGGCCTCGGCCCCGACAGCGTCCACGGCACCGTCCCCACCCTCCTCTTCGCGACCTTCCAGCTCACCTTCGCGATCATCACGGCGGCCCTGATCAGCGGCGCGATCGCGGACCGCGCGAAGTTCGCGGCATGGCTGGTGTTCGTCCCGGTCTGGGCGCTGCTCGTATACGTTCCCGTCGCGCACTGGGTGTGGGGCCCGGGCGGCTGGGTCCTGGACCGGCTCGGCGCGCTCGACTTCGCGGGCGGTCTGCCGGTCGAGATCACCTCCGGCGCCTCCGGTCTCGCCCTCGCGCTGGTCCTCGGTCCCCGCCTGGGCTTCAAGAAGGACGCCATGCGCCCGCACAACCTCCCCATGGTCGTGCTCGGCGCCGGTCTCCTCTGGTTCGGCTGGTTCGGCTTCAACGCGGGCTCGGCGCTGGGCGCCAACGGACTGGCCGCGGCCGCCTTCCTCAACACCCTCGCCGCCGGCTGCACCGGTCTGCTCGGCTGGCTCTTCGTCGAGCAGAAGCGCGACGGCCACCCCACCACCCTGGGCGCGGCCTCCGGCGCGGTCGCGGGCCTGGTCGCGATCACCCCGTCCTGCGGCTCGGTCTCCCTCCTCGGCGCCCTCGTCGTCGGCCTCGCCGCCGGTGTCGTCTGCTCGTACGCGGTGGGCTGGAAGTTCAAGCTGAACTACGACGACTCGCTCGACGTCGTCGGTGTGCACCTGGTCGGCGGCGTCATCGGCACCCTGCTGATCGGCGTCTTCGCGGAGAAGGCGATGACCGGGGGCGCCGAGGGCCTGCTGTACGGCGGCGGACTCGCGCAGCTCGGCAGGCAGGCGGTGGCGGTGGTCGCCGTGGGGGCGTACGCCTTCGCCGTGACGTACGGCCTGGGCAAGCTGATCGACAGGACGATGGGGTTCCGGGCCGACGAGGAGCACGAGCACACCGGCCTGGACCTTACGGTGCACGCCGAGACGGCATACGATCACGGCGTCCTGGGCCACGGTGCCCCGGTCAGCGCGTCCACCGTCCCCTCCGCCCAGAAGGTCAAGACCCAGTGAAGCTCATCACCGCGATCGTCAAGCCGTACCGCCTCGACGAGGTCAAGACCGCGCTCCAGGAGATCGGCGTGCACGGCCTGACCGTGACCGAGGCCAGCGGCTACGGCCGTCAGCGCGGCCACACCGAGGTGTACCGCGGCGCCGAGTACCAGGTCGACCTGGTCCCCAAGGTCCGTATCGAGGTGGTCGTGGACGACGCCGACGCGGACACCGTCATCGACGCGATCGTCAAGGCGGCCCAGACGGGCAAGATCGGCGACGGCAAGGTATGGGCGCTGCCGGTGGAGACGGTCGTACGGGTACGGACGGGCGAGCGCGGACCGGACGCGCTCTGAGGGGGCTGCGAGCCCTACACCCACACCTCGTACGCCCGGCTGACCGTCGCCGAACTCGTCGACTCGAAGGAACACCCTCCCGCACAGCGCCCCGCGCCGAAGAAGGGCGTCCTGCGCCGCGCCCTCGGCCGTGACTAGGCGACCGGTGTCCGTGCCCTGGGCTGCGGCTGGACGACCGGTGTCCGGGTCCGCCGGGATCTGACGAACAGCGTCACCCCCACGGCGGCCGCCGCCCCGAGCACCACCGCGACCAGCCACGGCAACGCGAAGAACCCCGCACTCGCCGACTCCCGGGTGTCCTTCGCGGTCGCCGTCAACTTCACGTTCCCCCAGTCGAGTTGTGGCGCGCCGTCCCACGGCTCGCTCAGCCGCACCCGCTGGCCCGGCAGCAACTCTCCAGGGATACGGGCGAGTTCGCGGGAGAGCAACGTACGCCCGAACAATCCCGTCGCCCGCAGCTCCACCTTCGGGTTCAGCGTCACGTTCCCGGTGTTGCGCAGGGTGTAGGAGACCGTCGCCCCACTGTCCCCCAACCCCGGTACCAGCGGCTGGTGATGGCTGACGCGCACGTCCTCGACGGCGATCGCCGGCACGGTGGGCCCGCCGACCCGCAGGTAGATCCGCGCGGCGACGGCCCGCTGCACACCGAGCGCCACCGTGCCGTCGCCCTTGTCGACCCGTTCGTCCAGCGCCACCAACGCGCCGGGATGGTCGCCCGGTTCGGCGCCCTCCGGCACCGACAGCGTGAAGGGCACGGTGACCTTGCCGTGCGCGGGGACGGTCACCCGGGACTTCGCGGGCCTCGCCCAGGCCCCGACCCCGCGCTGTTTCTCCGCGACCGTGCGCACGGCGAAGCCGCCGTCGCGGGCGGTGTTGTACGCGTCGGCGGCGTAGAGCCGGAAACTCAGCGGCCGGGCCGTCTTGTTGGTGACGACCACCTTGTCGTCGATGCTCTGCCCGGGATCGGCGGAGAGGTAGAAGTAGGGCCGCGCAGCGATCTGGGAGGCGGCCGGGTACACCGACCAGCTGCCGTTGTCGGCGGCGTGCGCGGACACGGGCGCGGCGGTGGCCAGGAACAGGCTCAGGAGGAGGACGTACAGCTTGCGCATGGGTGCGGACCCCCACAGACGGAGAGGGACGGACGGGCGGGTGCGGGCGCCCGTACGGTTCAGCTGAGCGTGAGGGTGAGAACGCCGGAGTACGAGCCGACCGGGGTGAACGCCGGTACGTTCAGCGAGAGTCCGGCGTCCACGGTGAACTCACCGCCGGTGAGCGCCGCGTTGGGGGTGGACGCGAGGGTCGCCCCCGAGGAACCGACCGCGCCGGCGGAACCGGCCTGGCAGGTGCTCGGGCTGCCCGCCTTGGTGGCGCAGGCAGGAGTCCAGCTCAGGGCACTGGCACCGATCTTGGCGCCGGGCCCGGTGAAGTCGGTGACCTTGCCGGTGAGGGACCAGCCGGCGGGCCCGCCGCGGAAGTCCTTGACCGTCACCTGGTTGAGGTTGCCGGTCGAGGCCCCGCCCTTGCCGTAGTCCACCGCCGAGAGACTGACGGAGTCCCCGGCCTGGGACATGGACAGCGTGCCGGCCTTCACCGTGGTGGTGATCTTCTGGCTGCCGGCCGGGACGGGCGTGTCGTCGATGACGACGTACGCCTTGGGCCCGGCACCCTTGGCGTCGCTCCAGGCGCTGCCCTCGTACGCCACGACACCGGTCGTCGTCTTGTCGTTGACGACCAGCGAGCCGCTGAAGGCGCCCGAGGAGTCGGCGGTCGCGGTGGCGGTGTCCGCGGTCTGGGCGCTGCCGGCCCGCCCGGCCAGGGTGACCGTGGCGCCCGGGGTGAACTTGCTGCCGGTGACGGTGACGCTGTCACCGGGCTTCCCGGAGGCCGAACCGAGGGTGATGTCCCGCTCGTTGACCGGGTTCGCGTCGGTCGCGGTGACCGTCTCGGAGACCGGGGCGGGCGGGGTGATCACCGTGCAGGGGGTGTCCAGTTCGAGGATGTAGCTGGTGTGGATGTTGTAGTCGCCGGGCGAGAGGGTGATCGCGCCGGGCGCGGTGACCTTGAAGGTGCCGGTCATGGAGAAGGACGGGAAGGCGCCGTTGCCGGGCACCGGGTCGTTCTTCTTGGGGCCCGCGACCGTCACGGCACCGGTCTGGGCGCCGCCGAGGGTGACCTTGCCGGTCGGGGTCATGATGTCGGCCGGAAGCGCGATGGCCGTGGGGTTGCTGGCGGCTGGCTTGACCACCGTGTAGGTCACGGTGACGGTGTCGCCCACTTTGGGGCTGGCGTTGTCGACCGTGATCCTGCCGGTGGTCGTGCCGTCGATCGGCGGGATGCCCGCGACGGCGGGCGGAATGCAGTGCGTGGCGAAGTCCACGTCGGTGGCGGCGCCGGCCGGACAGGCCAGTGCGCCACCCGCCGTGACCGCGAGCGCGGTCGCCCCGAGCAACGAAGCCCAGCGGCGTCTTCGGGTTGTCGAACCCATGGGAGTGCCCCCTCTCTTCTGCGCTCACTGGGGGCATTGATGTGTGGATCGCGTGAAAAGTCAATGGAGCCGCCGCAGAAACCTGACGACTCATCAGTTTCTGCGGCGGCCCGGGGAGTTGCTCAGTCGAACACGAACGGACCCGGCGACTGCGGCCCGGTCGCCGTGCACGTGACGGTGATGCCGAAGACGACGATCTGGAGCGAACCGCCGTACGCCTCCAGGCTGTCACCGGAGTTCACGGTGCCGCTGAGCGGGCCGACGGTGACGGGGTCGCCGGCCGCGATGGCGGGGTTCTCCGTGCCGGTGAACGTGGCGGTGCCGCCGTTGGCGTCGACCAGGGTGAGGGTCGAGGTGATCGAGTCCTCGGAGAGCGCGAGCGGGGCGTTGATCGCCGAGGTGACCGTGAGGGTGGCGGCGGTGCCGTCCTGGGTGGCGGTGAGGGTGGCCTGGCCGCTGCCGTAGATGCCGCAGTCCGCGTCGATGGTCGCGGTGTCGGGGGTGACGGCGAGTGCGGCGGGCGCGAACGCCAGCCCGGTGGCCGCGAGCGTGCCGACCACCAGTGCCGCACCGGTACTGATGCGTTTGCCGTTCATGGAATCCGGTTCCCTTCCCGTGGTGGGGACTGCCATGTGGGGATGGACGGGGGGTGCGTTCCGACGGACGGCCGGCCGGCACGGGCGTGGTGCGGGACGCCGCGGGCGAGCTGGAATCTGACGGTCCGTCGGAATTTCCGGTTCCATTGATGCGCGTGGGGCGAGGTAGGGCAAGCAGGAAATCCGGCCAAGTGTTACCCGGGGTATCAGCCGGCGGTCACGGTGCTCCGTACGGTGCCGTCGGGCCCCGCCACCAGCACCGGGGTCCCCGGGCCGCCCAGGTCCCGGACCGCGGCGCGGTCCTCGTCGGAGGCCGATTCCGCGTCCGTCACCACGGCCGCCGCCTCCAGCGACTTCGCCCCCGACGCCACGGCCATCGCCACCGCCGTCCGCAAAGCACTCAGTTGCAACGAGGGAAGGGCCACGGTCCCGGCCACATACGTCCGCCCCGTCTCGTCCCGTACGGCGGCCCCCTCGGGCACGCCGTTCCGCGCCCGCGCCGAACGGGCCAGGGTCACGATCTTGCGGTCCTCGGGGTCAAGCGCACTGTTGTCGGTCATGACAGGAGCATACGAACCGGGCCCCGCGTCATCCCGCCACGGGGTACATCGCCCCGCGCCGCCCCTCCGGAGAGGCCAGCCACTCCAGCTTGGCCGCGGTGTTCGCCTCGCTCAGCGGGGTGTGCAGGACGACGGTCAGATCGGGGCGGGCCGGCACCTTCATCGCCGTGGACTCCACGCACAGCAGCCCGACCAGCGGATGGTCGAGCTCCTTGCGGATCACCCCGGCGTCCTCGATGTCCCGCCGCTCCCACAGCTCGGTGAACTCGGCGCTCGCCGCCATGACCCGGGCCAGCACCTCCTGGTACCCCTCGTCGTCCGGCCGCGCCGAGGAGGCCGCCCGGAACTGGGCGACGACCGTGCGCGCGTTCTGTTCCCAGCTGTGCGAACGCGACCGGTACAGCGGGTCGGTGAAGAAGTCGACGAGACAGTTCTGGGTGTTCTCCGGCCGCATGCCGAGCACCCAGCCGGCCGCGTCGTTGTACAGCACGCAGTTGTAGTACGCGTCCATGATGTGCGCCGGATACGGCATCCACGCGTCGATCAGCCGCCTGAGCCCCTCGCAGCCGTGGTCGGCGGCCGGTTCCGGCGCGGGCGGGTTCAGCCCGGCCAGGACGTACAGATGCCGCCGCTCGGCGTTGCTGAGCCGCAGCACCCGCCCGACGGAGTCCAGGACCTGCGGGGAGACGGAGATGTCCCGCCCCTGCTCCAGCCACTGGTACCAGGAGGCGCCGACCCCGGCGAGCACGGCGACCTCCTCCCGCCTGAGGCCCGGCGTGCGCCGCCGCGCCCCGCCGTCCGGCAGCCCGGCCTCGGCGGGCGAGACCCGGGCCCGCCGACTCATCAGGAACTCGCGCAGCTCACGGTGCCGCTCACTCTTGGGTACGACCTCGGGCACGAACGCTTCCCCCTCGTTGCTGCCTGGTGGTGCCACCACCAGCACAACTTGCCGCTCCCCACGGCTATTCCGGCGGCCGCAGGCTCTTGCCCATGGCGATCGACACCACAAGCCCCAGCACCGACCCGCTCGACACCCCCCGGCTGTCGACGCGCGACAAGCTCGTCCTGTTCGTCCTGTGCGCCGCCCAGTTCATGGTGGCGCTCGACTTCTCCGTCCTGAACGTCGCCCTGCCCGTCCTCGGCGCGGACCTCGGCATGAGCCAGTCCGCCCTCCAGTGGGCGGTCACGGCCTTCGCGCTGCCGTCCGGCGGCTTCCTGCTCCTGTTCGGCCGCACCGGCGACCTGTACGGCCGCAGGAAACTCTTCCTGTCCGGTCTCGCCCTGTTCGGCGCGGCCTCGCTCCTCGCGACCTTCGCGTGGGACCCGGCGTCCTTCCTCGCCGGACGCGCGCTCCAGGGACTCGGCGCCGCGGCGATCGTGCCGACCGGCATGTCCCTGCTCACCACGACCTTCCCGGAGGGACCCGCCCGCGACCGCGCGCTGGGCATCTCCGGCACCCTGCTCTCGCTCGGCTTCACCGTCGGCATGGTGGCCGGCGGCACCCTCACCGACACCCTCGGCTGGCGCTCCACGATGGGCCTGCTCTCCCTGTTCGCCCTGATCGTGCTGCCGCTCGCCCCCGCCCTGCTCCCGGAGTCCCGGACCCCGGACCGCCCCCGTCTGGACATACCCGGCGCGATCACCGTCACCGGCGGTCTGCTCTCCCTGATCTACGCCCTGTCCACGGCCGCCGACCACGGCTTCGGCCGCCCCGACGTCGTCACCACCCTGATCGCGGGCCTGCTCCTCCTCGCCGCCTTCGTCAAGGTCGAGTCCCGCACCGCACAGCCCCTGGTGTCCCTGCCCATGCTGCGCCGCCGCACGGTGGCGTGGGGCAACATCGGCGGTCTGGTCACCTTCTCGATGATGTCGACGGTCGTGTTCGCCCTGACCCTGTACCTCCAGGAGGTCCTGCGCCTGTCCGCCTTCGAGACCGGCCTGGTCTTCGGCGTCCAGGGCGTCCTCTCGGCGGTGGCCGGCACCTACGCCCCGAAGGTCATCGGCCGCTTCGGCCCGCGCCGCACCCTGGTCGGCTCGCTCGCCGGCCAGGGCGCCCTGACCGCCGCCCTGCTCGCCCTGGACACCGGGACCTGGTCCGTCTGGCTCGCCACCGCCGCCGTCTCCCTGGCCAGCATGTGCCACCTGGGCGCGATCATCTCGTACGGCATCACGGTCACCTCCGGCGTCCCGGACGAGGAACAGGGCCTGGCCACCGGCCTGGTCACCTCGACTCAGCAGGTCGGCATCACCGTGGGCATCCCCCTGCTCGGCGTCCTCGCCACCACCTCCCCCACCCTGCTGACCGGAGTCCACACGGTCCTCGCCCTGGACACGACGCTCGTGCTGGCGGCGGCGGTGCTGGTCGCGGTGGGGCTGCGGGTGCGCTCAGGGGCGGTCGAGACGCAGCCGCTCGGCGCGCGGTAGACCGGCCACCACCAGGTCGTACGAGTCCTCCACGAGCTCCCGGACCAGACGGTCCGGGAGCTCGCCGTCCACGGTGACGGTGTTCCAGTGGCGCTTGTTCATGTGGTAGCCGGGGATGATCAGCCCCGGGTGGTCGGTGCGGAGCCGGATCGCGTCCTCCGGGTCGCACTTGAGGTTGACCGTCAGGGGGCGGTTGTCCAGCCAGCTCAGGGCGAACATCTTGCCGAGGACCTTGAAGACCGAGATCTCCGGACTGAACGGGAAGTCCTCCACCGCCGCGTTGAACGACAGGCACAGGGCACGCAGTTCCTCGGGGGTCACTCGGACTCCTTCTCCACCTCGGCGGGTTCGAGGGCGGCCACCGGCTCCACCAGCACCGTCACGATCTTGTTCCGGCGGCCGGCGGCGGCCTCCGCGGTGAGGCGCAACGACCGGCCGTCGGGCAGCTCGACGACGCTCGACGCCCCGGCGATGGGCACCCGGCCCAGCGCCTTCGCGAGCAGACCGCCCACGGTCTCCACGTCCTCGTCGTCGTACTCGTCGAGCCCGTACAGCTCGCCCAGGTCGGTGATGTCGAGGCGGGCGGTGACCCGGTGGCGGTCGTCGCCGAGGTCCTCCACCGGCGGGAGTTCACGGTCGTACTCGTCGGTGATCTCGCCGACGATCTCCTCGAGGATGTCCTCGATGGTGACGATGCCGGCGGTGCCGCCGTACTCGTCGATGACGACGGCCACGTGGTTGCGGTCCTGCTGCATCTCGCGCAGCAGGTCACCCGCGTTCTTGGTGTCCGGCACGAAGGCGGCGGGCCGCATGGCCGTCGAGACCAGCTCGGACTCGGCGTCCCGGCTGATGTGCGTCTTGCGGACCAGGTCCTTCAGGTACACGATCCCTACGATGTCGTCCTCGCTCTCCCCGGTCACGGGAATGCGCGAGAACCCGGAGCGGAGCGCGAGGGTGAGCGCCTGACGGATCGTCTTGTAGCGCTCGATGACGACGAGATCGGTGCGCGGCACCATGACCTCCCGCACCAGGGTGTCGCCCAGTTCGAAGACCGAGTGCACCATCCGGCGCTCGTCGTCCTCGATGAGGGACTCCTTCTCGGCGAGGTCGACCAGCGCGCGCAGCTCCGCCTCGGAGGCGAACGGGCCGCGGCGGAAGCCCTTGCCGGGGGTGAGCGCGTTGCCGATGAGGATCAGCAGCGACGGGATCGGGCCCATGATCCGGGCCAGCGGGAGCAGGATGTACGCGGCCGCGGTGGCCGTGTTGAGGGGATGCTGACGCCCGATGGTGCGCGGGGACACCCCGACGGCGACGTACGACACGAGCACCATCACCCCGATCGCGACCAGCAGGGCCCGGGTGGTGCCCGGGAACTCCTGGAGACAGGCGTAGGTGACCAGCGCGGCCGCCGCCATCTCGCAGGCGACGCGCACCAGCAGCGCCACGTTGAGATACCGGGTCGGGTCGGCGGCGACCTGGGCGAGCTTGGCACTGCCGCGCCGCCCGTTCCGTACGGCTTCCTCGGCGCGGAAGCTGGAGACACGCGCGAGGCCCGCCTCCGCGCAGGCGGCGAGCCACGCGACGACGACCAGGGCGATCGCGCCGGAGACGAGGGGCAGGCTCATGAGACGGTCGGCGCGGGGGACGGGCCGGTCAGACCCTTCTCCTGCCTCCACCCGTCCACGATGGCCGCCTGGAGGCCGAACATCTCGGCCTTCTCGTCCGGCTCCTCGTGGTCGTAGCCGAGCAGGTGCAGCACGCCGTGGACGGTGAGGAGCTGGAGCTCCTCGTCCATGGAGTGCTGCGTCTCGGCCTCCTCGCCCTGCTTCTTGGCGACCTCGGGACACAGCACGATGTCGCCGAGGAGGCCCTGCGGGGGCTCGTCGTCGTCCTTGCTGGGCGGCCTGAGCTCGTCCATCGGGAACGACATGACGTCGGTGGGCCCCGGCAGGTCCATCCACTGGATGTGCAGCTGCTCCATGGCATCTTCGTCCACGACGATCACCGAGAGCTCGGAGAGCGGGTGGATGCGCATCCGCGCGAGCGCGTAGCGGGCGATGTCGAGGATCGCCTGCTCGTCGACCTCGGTTCCGGACTCGTTGTTGACGTCGATCGACATGGTGCTGGCTTGTCTACTTCCGCTTGTTCCGGCCGCCCTTGTGGGTGCCGTTCTCCGTACCGTTCTCGGTGTCGTACTTCTCGTACGCGTCGACGATACGGCCGACCAGCTTGTGCCGTACGACGTCCTGGGACGACAGGCGGGAGAAGTGCACGTCCTCCACACCCTCCAGGATGTCCTGCACCTGCCGCAGCCCCGACTTGGTCCCGTTGGGCAGGTCGACCTGCGTCACGTCACCGGTGATGACGATCTTCGAGTCGAACCCGAGCCGGGTGAGGAACATCTTCATCTGCTCGGGCGAGGTGTTCTGAGCCTCGTCGAGAATGATGAAGGCGTCGTTCAAAGTACGTCCACGCATGTACGCCAGCGGCGCGACCTCGATGGTGCCCGCGGCCATCAGGCGGGGGATCGAGTCCGGGTCCAGCATGTCGTGCAGGGCGTCGTACAGCGGGCGCAGGTACGGGTCGATCTTCTCGTAGAGGGTGCCCGGCAGGAAGCCCAGGCGCTCTCCCGCCTCCACCGCGGGGCGGGTCAGGATGATGCGGTTGACCTGCTTGGACTGGAGGGCCTGGACCGCCTTGGCCATGGCCAGGTAGGTCTTGCCGGTGCCCGCGGGGCCGATGCCGAAGACGATCGTGTGCTTGTCGATCGCGTCGACGTACCGCTTCTGGTTGAGGGTCTTGGGACGGATGGTGCGGCCGCGCGAGGACAGGATGTTCTGTGTGAGCACCTCGGCCGGGGTCTCCTGGCCGTCGCTCGTCCCGTTCTCGCTCGCTCGCAGCATGGCGATCGAGCGTTCCACTGCGTCCTCCGTCATCGGCTGTCCGGTGCGGAGCACCAGCATCATCTCGTCGAACAGGCGCTGGACGAGGGCGACGTCCGCCGCCGCGCCGGTCGCGCTGATCTCGTTGCCCCGGACATGGATGTCGGCCGCCGGGAAGGCCTTCTCGATCACGCGCAGGAGCGAGTCGCCGGACCCCAGGACCGAGACCATGGGGTGCTGGGCGGGGACGGTGAACTGTGCTCTCGCCTGCCCCTGCGCGGGGCTGTGACCTGTGGGTGTCTGAGTCATGGGCCGGCGCTTAAGGCCTGCGGTTCCTCCTCGTCACGGCCGCATCGGAAGGCGGCCTCGCGGTTCCAAGGGTACGACGGTGCACTGACAACGCCGTAGGGCTTTTCGACGGTGAGGGCGCCCTCCTTGCCGCGGTGAGCCCTGCATGCTCCCCCCGCACCCCGGGGAAGAATGCGCTCGCTGCCACGCGTGTTCGAAGCCGGTCAGAAGGCCTGGTGCCTGTCAGAAGGCCAGGAGAAAGCGGGAAAACCGTGCTGTTGCGTCTGCCCACCTCCCTGCCCGAGGCACAGGAGTGTCTGACCGACGGGGCGATACCCGTCGGCGGCGCCACGCTGGTGTGGGCCGCCTGGCAACGCGACGGCTTCCCCGAGCAGGCCGTCTCGCTGCGGGAGGTGCCGGAGGCGAACGTCCTGGGCGCCGGGGAACTGGGCGCGGCGGTGCTGCTGCACCGGATCGACGAGCGGGTGCCGGAGGTGCTGCGCCGGGCCGCGTCCGGGATCGGGACGGGGGCCGTGCGGCGGACCGCCACGGTCGGCGGCAACGTCGTCGGCAGCACCCTGCGCTGTCTGCTGCCCGCGGCGCTCGTCCTGGACGCCCGCGCGCGGGTGCTGGCGGCGGAGGGGCCGTTCGAGACGGACCTCGCCGAGCTGCTCGCCAAGAAGCCGCTGCTGCTGAGCCTGCACTGGGAGGAACCGCTGGTCAGCGGCTACCGCAAGGTGGCCGAGGCCCCGGGCGGTCCGCCGCCCCTGGTCGTCGCCACGGCCGTGCATTCGACCGCGGAGGGCGGCCGTGTCCTGCGCGTCGCCGTCCGCGACGGCTACGAGTTCCTCAGCGAGAGCGTGCCCTGCTCAGCGGGCGCGGACAGCGCGCTGGACGCGTTGGGCGGTACGACGATCGGGGCGCTGCCGTCCGAGGCCCGCGAGGTGGTCAAGGACCAGGTGGCCGAGGTACTGGAGCGGGCCGCGGGCCTCTGAACTCACGCCGACCTCCCGAACCCGATCGTCGGGACCGCCCTCCGCAGGGGCCAGGCCGGGGTCTCCTCCTCCGGGATCAGGCCGGCCAGGAAGGCGTAGCGGCTCAGGGCGGTCGGGTCCTGGGTGGTGACGGACTGGACCTTGCGCCACCAGGCGCCGATCTCGGACCAGCCCGGAGCGGACAGGGAGCCGCCGAACTCCTGGACGGAGAGCGCGGCGGTCAGTCCGGCGAAGGCGAGCCGGTCCGCCAGCGGCCAGCCCGCGAGGGTGCCGGTGACGAAGCCGGCCACGAAGACGTCCCCGGCACCGGTCGGGTCCAGCGCCTCGACCTCGATGGCCGGGACCTCGGCGGTCTCCCCGGTCCGCCGGTCCACGGCGTACGCGCCCTCCGCGCCCAGGGTCACCACGGCCAGCGGCACGTGCTCGGTGAGGGCGTGCGCGGCCTCCCGGGGGCAGCCGGCGCCGGTGTAGCGCATGGCCTCCTCCGCGTTGGGCAGGAAGGCCTCGCAGTGCGCGAGGTCGGGCAGGCCGGCCAGGTCCCACGCCCCGGTGTCGTCCCAGCCGACGTCGGCGAAGATGCGGGTGCCCTCGCGGGCCGCCTGGGCGATCCAGGGGGCCCGTCTGCCCGGCTCCAGCGAGGCGACGGCCGCACGCGCGCGTGGCGGGCAGTCCGGCGCGGGCTCCTCCGGGGGCGGTTCGTGGCCGTGGGAGACCATGGTGCGCTCGCCCTCGTAGGCCATGGAGACGGTGACCGGTGAGTGCCAGCCGGGGACCGTGCGGGACGGCGAGAGGTCGATGCCCTCGCCCTGCTCCAGGGCGTCCCAGCAGTACTCGCCGTAGTGGTCGTCGCCGAAGGCCGCGGCCAGCGAGGTGCGCAGCCCGAGCCGGGCGAGGGCGGTCGCCATGTTCGCCACTCCGCCGGGGCTCGACCCCATGCCGCGGGCCCACGACTCGGTCCCGCGCACCGGGGCGGAGCCGAGCCCGGTGAAGACGATGTCGAGGAAGACGGTGCCGGTGAGATAGACGTCCCAGGGCGGATCGCCTGCTGCGCGCACTGCGGCCAGGGGGTCGACCTGGGCCTTGTACGACGGTCCCTTCCCGTTGGACGCGATCACGGTGAGCTCCCTGCACGTGGTGCCGATCAGCCCAGTCTGCACCACGGCACCGACATCGGGCCGCCACCCACACCCGACCCGCCCGTCACGTCAGCGCGCGCCCCGGGGAGTCACCAGCGAGGCACCTCCGGCGTCACCCACCCCGGCTCGGCCACCCGCATCGCCGCCGCGTCGTCCCGCTCGCGCAGGGAGCCGTCGTCGTCCAGCCACCGCCGGTGCAGGGACTCCACCTTCTCCGGGTCGAGCTCGACTCCCAGTCCCGGAGCGTCGGAGACGGTCACGGAGCCGCCCTCGAACACCAGCCGCTCGGTGAGCACGTCCTCCGACTGCCACGGGTAGTGCGAGTCGCAGGCGTGGTGGAGGTCGGGCACGGTGGAGGCGACATGGGTCATCGCGGCCAGGCTGATCCCGAGGTGGGTGTTGGAGTGCATGGACACTGCCACCCCGAACGTCCGGCAGATCGCGGCGAGTTGCTGGGTGTTCCGCAGCCCGCCCCAGTAGTGGTGGTCGGAGAGCACCACCTGGACGGCGTCCCGCCCGAACGCCTCCTTGATCTCGGCGAAGGTGGTCACGCACATGTTGGTGGCCAGCGGCACCCCGGTCCCGGCGGCCACCTCGGCCATCGCCGCCGTGCCCAGCGCGGGGTCCTCCAGGTACTCCAGGACGTCCCCGAGCTCCCGGGCGACCTTCAGCGAAGTCTCCACGCTCCACGCCCCGTTGGGGTCGAGCCGCAGCGGATGCCCCGGGAACGCCTCGGCGAGGGCCCGGATCGCCGCGATCTCCTCGTCCGGCGGGAACACCCCGCCCTTGAGCTTGAAGGACGTGAACCCGTACCGCTCGGTGAACAGCCGGGCCTGCGCGACGACGCCCGCGGGGTCGAGGGCCGCTCCCCAGTCGTCCTTCTCCGCGGTCACGCCCTCGGGGTGGGACGCCCACTTGTAGAACAGGTAGGCGCTGTACTCCACGGCGTCCCGCACCTTGCCGCCGAGCAGCGCGTGCACGGGCAGCCCGAGCGTCTTGCCGAGCGCGTCGAGGCAGGCCACCTCGAACCCGGAGACCACGGACAGCCGTAGCTTGTCGGCGGTCTGCACGCCCCGCAGCCCTCCGACGTCGACCTGCCCGGAGACCCGGGAGGAGTCGACGGCCACCTGGTCCGCGACGGTGAACAGCCCGTTGAGGTCACTGACCTGGCGCCCGACCAGCTTGGCCGCGAACGGCCGTGCCAGTTCCAGGTACTTGGTGTCGCCGTACGTCTCCCCGACCCCGGTCACCCCGTCCGCGGTCTCGACCTCGACGATGAGCCTGGGTGTGTACGGCTGGTGCACGCCCTGCGTGTTCAGCAGCGGCGGGTCGGCGACGAGGATCGGCGTGAGGCGGACGTCGGTGATCGTGAGGTCCGCAGCGGGGGTGCCAGTGGAGGTGGCAGTGGGGGTCACAGCGCGGCTCCTACGAGGTCGAGGCCGGTGGTCAGCAGCTGCCGGAGATCCGCGAGATCGGCGGCCGTCGGATCGGTGAGCGGCGCGCGCACCGGCCCCACCGGGTGTCCCCGCAGCCGGGCCGCGGCCTTCACCAGCGACACGGCGTACCCGGGCACGCGGTCCCTGAGCTCGACGAGCGGGACGTAGAAGTCGCGCAGCAGCTTGTCGACCGTGCCGTCGTCGCCGTCGCGCAGGGCCGTGAAGAAGGCGTCGGCGATCTCGGGGGCGAAGGCGTGGACGGCCGAGGAGTAGGCGGGGACGCCGACGGTGGCGTAGGCGCGGGCCTGGATCTCGGCGGTGGCGGCGCCGTTGAAGAACAGGAAGTCCTCGGGGGCGGCGAGGGTGAGCCGCTGGAGCCGGTCGAGGTCGCTGTGCCCGTCCTTGAGCCCGATGACGCCGGGGATCCGGGCGATCCGGCGGAACGCGTCCAGGCCGAAGGCGACCTGGCCGCGCTGGTAGGCGATGAGGGGCAGCCGGGTGCGGGCGGCGATCTGCTCCAGCTGGGCGACCAGGCCGTCCTGCGGGGCGGCGACGAGGTAGTGCGGGAGCACGAGCAGCGCGTCCGCGCCCGCGTCCTCCGCGATCCGGGCGAAACGGACTGCCTGCGCCCAGCCGTAGCCGATGCCGGCGACGACGGGCACCCGGCCACCGGCCTCCTCGACGGTGATGGTGACGACCTGGCGGTACTCGTCCTCGTCCAGCGAGAAGAACTCGCCGGTGCCGCAGGCGGGGAAGACCGCGCCGGGGGCGGTGGCGATCCGGGCCGCGACATGGGCACGGAAGCCGTCCGGGTCGAGGGTGCCGTCGTCGTGGAAGCTCGTGAGCGGGAACGACAGCACACCGCGCGCCATGCCGTCCCGCAGCCGTCGGGCCGTGTCCGGGTCGAGGGTCACCCTCGCTCATCTCCCCATGTAGATGTCATCCACGTATGAGGATGGAGATTAGATAGGCGAACCGTTCTCGTCAATGGGCCGGTATCAGGTTTGGCGGGACGATTACGATCGGCCCATGTCAGAGACAGGTGGCGTCCGCGAGGTGAAGTCGGCGGCCCGCACGGTGGAGCTGCTCGAACTGCTGGCCGCGCGTGGCGACCGCCCGGCCCGGCTCCAGGAGCTCGCGGACGCGCTGGGCGTGCCCCGCAGTTCGATGTACGCACTGCTCCAGACCCTGATCTCGCGCGGCTGGGTCCGCACGGACCTCACCGGCTCGCTCTACGGCATCGGCATCCACGCCCTGCTCACCGGCACCAGCTACCTGGACTCCGACCCGCGCGTGCGGGCCGTACGGCCGTATCTCGACGAGGCGTCCGAGGCGCTGGGCGAGACCATCCACATGGGCCGGCTCGACGGCCGGGACGTGGCGTACCTGGCGACGCGGGAGTCGCACGAGTACCTGCGGACGATCAGCAGGGTGGGCCGCCGGCTGCCCGCGCACGTGGGCGCGCTCGGCAAGGCGCTGCTGGCCGAGTGGCCCGACGAACAGCTCCCCGAGGGGCCGTACGAGGCACTCACCCCGAACTCCCACACCACCCGCGAGTCCCTGCTGGCCGACCTCGCCGAGGTCCGGGCGCGGGGTTACGCGATCGACCGCGAGGAGGGCGTCCCCGGCATCGTCGGCTTCGGGTTCTGCCTGCGCTACGACTCCCCCGCCCAGGACGCCATCAGCTGCTCGGTACCGGTCGCCCGTCTGACGCCGGAGCACGAACAGCAGATCGTCACGGTGATGCGGGAGATCAGGGGCAAGATCGAGGCGACGGCACCGGGCGCGGGAGGCGCCCCGAACTGGCGCTAGACGCACCGAAAAGGCCCTCTTCTACCCGGCGTCTCCCACCCCAAACGGAACGTGATCCAGATCACGCCACCCGGGCTGTTTCCGCAACCGCGTGCTTGATACAAATTCCTCGCGCGTTCCTGTCCGTCGACGGCCTGCGCCATCCCCCCTCTTTTCGAGCCGCTTTCGCATGCCCTGGGAACGCCCGTGTTCGCCCGTCGCTCCACCCTGCCCTGGCCCCTCATTGCCCTCTTCACGGCCGGGTACCTCGCCCCCTACCTCCTCCCGACCACCGTCGGCAGGCTCGACTCGGGGCTCCCGCTCACCGCCACCGAGGCCGGCGCCGTCGGCAGTGCCCTGCTGCTGAGTTCGGCGGCGGCGGGCTTCCTGCTCGCCGCCCGCGTGGACCGTCTCGGCCCCCGCACCCTCGCCCGCGTCGGCCTCACCCTGGCCGTCCTCGGCTACGGCGGAGCCGCCCTCGCCCACGCCGTCCCGGCCGTCGTCGCGGGCGCCCTGATCGGCGGCTTCGGATCCGGTACGGCGACCGCGGTGGCCGCCACCGGCATCGCCGCCCAACCCGACCCGCACCGCACCACCACGGCCGGCCTCCTGAGCGTCTCCGCCCTCGCGGGCGCCGTCTACCTGACCGTCCCGCACCTGGGCCAGGGCCACGGCCAGCCCCTGGCGGCGATCGCCCTCACCGCCCTGCTGGTCTGGCCCCTGACGGGCCGTCTCCCCCTCGCCACGGCCCCCGCCCGCAACCGGGACACGGCGACCGCCCCGCTCCCCCACCTCCGCGCCGGTCTCCTCCTGGCCGCGACCCTCCCCTGCTGGTCCCTGGCCCAGAACGCCCTCTGGGGCGTCAGCGGCCGCATCGGACTCACCCAGGCGCACCTCTCCGAGGCCACGGTCGGCGCGGTCTTCGCGATCGCCCTCGGCGCGGGCCTGCTGGGCGTCGTCGGCGCGGGCGCGCTGGGCCCCCGCCTCGGCCGTGCCCTCCCCATCGGCGGCGGCACGGTCCTCATCGCCGCCTGCATCACCCTCAGCGCCTCGGCGACCGACCTCACGACCTTCGCGACCGGCGAGATCGCGTGGAACACCCTCTACCCGATCGTCCTGTCGTACGTCATAGGCCTGGCCGCCTCCCTGGACCCCCGAGGCCGCTGGGCGGTCCTGGTCGGCTCGGCGTCATCGTTGGGCACGGCAGCGGGTCCTCTGACGGGAAGCCTGCTGGCGTCCGAGGCCGGCTTCCCAGCCATGGGCACGGTCCTGGCGGCGGGCCTGCTGCTGATCGCCGTACCGATGACGGTGGTGGCGCTGGGCGCGGGCAGGCGAACGCTCCCGGTGGTGGAAATCCAGGTGGAAACCCAGGCGTACGACAAAGCAACGGCTGCTTGAGGGCACTTAGGGGCGCGGGGAACTGCGCGACAAGCCACGAAGCACCCGCACCCGACAACGCACCTCAGAACTCGTACGCATCAACTTCCGCCAGATACCGAGCCCGCAGCTCCTCATCATGCTCAAGGAAGGACGCAAGGAAGGAGTTCCGGGCCAACTCCCGCAACCGCTCTTCGCCCAGGCCCAGCGCCGAGCGCACCGCCTCGAAGTTGTCCCCCGCGTACCCCCCGAAATACGCCGGATCGTCAGAGTTCACCGTGCACAGAAGCCCCGCATCCAGCATCGCCGGCAACGGATGATCCCCCAGCACATCAACCGTCCGAAGCCGCACGTTGGACAAGGGGCACAAGGTCAGCGGCACGCGATCCCGCACCAGACGAGCCACCAGCTCCGGCGACTCCACACACCGCAACCCGTGGTCGACCCGCTCCACCCCGAGCACATCCAGCGCCTCGACGATGTACTCCGGCGGCCCCTCCTCCCCGGCGTGAGCCACCCGCCGCAGCCCCAGCGCGGCGGCGGCCTCGTACACCTCACGGAACTTCACCGGCGGATGCCCCACCTCGGCGGAGTCGAGCCCGACGCCCACGATCCGGTCGAGATACGGCTTCGCGGCCTCGAGCGTCTCCATCGCCGACTCCGCGGACTCGTCCCGCAGGAAGCACATGATCAGCTGGGTGGTGACACCGTGCCGCTCCGCACTGCGGCCCAGCGCCCGCCACAGCCCCTCGACGACCGTCCCCATCTCCACACCCCGCACGGCATGCGCCTGCGGGTCGAAGAAGATCTCCGCGTGCCGCACCCCCTGCACCGCGGCTCGGGCGAGATACGCGTTCGCCAGGTCCTCGAAGTCCCGCTCGGTGCGCAGGACGGCCATGAGCTCGTAGTACAGGTTCAGAAAGGACTGGAGGTCCTCGAAGTCGTACGCCTTGCGGAGCTCGTCCGTGGAGGCGTACGGCAGCTCGACGCCGTTGCGCGCGGCCAGCTCGAACGCCAGCTCCGGCTCCAGGGTGCCTTCGATGTGCAGGTGCAGTTCAGCTTTGGGGAGGGACATCAAAGCATCGTACGGCTGCTCTATCGCCGTTTCGGAACCGGCACCCGCAGCAGGTCATGGGCCACGGTCAGCTCGCCCTCGTACCCGGCGGCCCGGGCCTGCCGCTCGAACTCGTCCGGGTCCGAGTAGCGCTGGCTGAAGTGGGTGAGCACGAGATGCCGTACGCCGGCGTCCCGCGCGACCTTCGCGGCCTGACCTGCCGTCAGGTGACCGTGCTCCACCGCGAGTTGCTCGTCCTCGTCGAGGAAGGTCGACTCGATGACGAGCATGTCGACGCCGTCCGCGAGGGCGTGGACGCCGTCGCAGAGCCGGGTGTCCATGACGAACGCGAACCGCTGGCCCCGGCGGACCTCGCTGATGTCGTCGAGGGAGACGCCGTTCAGCGTGCCCTCGCGCTGGATCCGGCCGACGTCGGGTCCCTTGATGCCGTGCGCGGCGAGCCGGTCGGGGAGCATGCGGCGGCCGTCGGGTTCGGTCAGGAGGTAGCCGTAGGACTCGACGGGGTGCGAGAGCCTGCGGGCCTCCAGGGTGTAGTCGCCGGTCCGGGCGATCACCCCGTCCTCGGCGACCGGTGCCTCGGTCAGCCGGACCGTCTCACGGTAGGCCGTCGCGTACCGCAGCCGGTCGAAGAAGCGCTGTCCGGACTTCGGGTAGTGGGCGGTTACCTCGTGCGGGACCCGGTCGAGGTTGATGCGCTGGATCACGCCCGCGAGGCCGAGCGAGTGGTCGCCGTGGAAGTGGGTGACGCAGATCCGGTTCAGGTCGTGGGCGGCGACCCCGGCGCGCAGCATCTGGCGCTGGGTGCCCTCGCCGGGGTCGAAGAGGAGACCCTCGCCGTCCCAGCGCAGCAGGTAGCCGTTGTGGTTGCGGTGCCGGGTGGGGACCTGGCTGGCGGTGCCGAGGACGACCAACTCACGTACGGACATGGCGGATCACCCGGGGGGCCACTGGAGGCCGCGGCCGCCGATCACATGGGCGTGGGCGTGCCAGACCGTCTGGCCCGCGCCGCTGCCGGTGTTGAAGACGGTCCGGTAGCTCTCCAGCTTCTCGTCCTCCGCGACGGCCTGGGTCTCGCGCAGGACGTCGGCGGCGAGCTCCGGGGCGCCGGTCGCCAGGGCGGCGGCGTTCTCCCAGTGGGCCTTGGGGATCACGAGGACGTGGGTGGGGGCCTGGGGGTTGATGTCCCGGAAGGCGACGGTCGTCGCGGTTTCCCGGACGATCGTCGCCGGGATCTGGCCCGCCACGATCTTGCAGAACAGGCAGTCGTCCTGGGGTTCCCCAGCCATGTCGTTCCTTTCGTCGCGGGCCTGAGGCATCTTAACGAGGCGTCGCCGGTGGAGTCTTCGCAGGACTGGCCTCCAGGGCCTCCAAAGCGATCCGCACCGCCTCGTCGAGCTGGGCGTCCCGGCCCGCCGCGTAGTCCTGGGGCCGTTGCAGCACCTCCACGTCGGGGTCGACGCCGTGGTTCTCGACGCCCCACTCGTAGCCCTCCAGCCAGAACGCGTACTTCGGCTGGGTGATCAGCGTGCCGTCGACCAGGCGGTAGCGGCTGTCGATGCCGATGACACCGCCCCAGGTGCGGGTGCCGACCACCGGGCCGATGCCCAGCGCCTTGATCGCCGCGTTGACGATGTCGCCGTCCGAGCCGGAGAACTCGTTCGCCACCGCGACGACCGGCCCCCTGGGCGCGTCCCACGGGTAGCTGTACGGCCGCATCCCGCGCGGTACCGCCCAGCCGACGATCCTGCGGGCCAGCTTCTCGACGACCAGTTGGGAGGTGTGGCCGCCGCGGTTCTCGCGGACGTCCACCACGAGGCCCTCGCGGGCCACCTCGACGCGCAGGTCGCGGTGGATCTGGGCCCAGCCCGGGGCCTGCATGTCCGGGACGTGGAGGTAGCCCAGCCGTCCGCCCGACTTCTCGTGGACGTAGGCGCGGCGGTCGGCGACCCAGGCGTGGTAGCGCAGCGGCTCCTCGTCGGCGATCGGTACGACGACGGCGTGCCGCAGTTCGCCGCCGCCGGACGGGGAGATGGTCAGCTCGACCGGCTTGTCGGCCGTACCGACGAGGAGCGGACCCGGGCCGGTGACCGGGTCGACCGGGTGGCCGCCGACCGCGACGATCGCGTCCCCGGCACGGACCGCGACACCGGGTGCGGCCAGCGGGGAGCGGGCGTGGGGGTCGGAGGTCTCGGTCGGCAGGATGCGGTCGATGCGCCACAGCGCCGATCCCCGCGGGCCGTCCTCGTGGCGGGAGATGTCGGCGCCGAGGAGTCCCTGCCGGGGTCCGTGCCCGTGGCCTCCGCGCGGGGTGACGTAGGCGTGCGAGGTGCCGAGTTCGCCGTGCACCTCCCACAGCAGGTCGACGAGGTCGTCGTGGGTGGCCAGGCGGTCCAGGACGGGGCGGTAGCGGTCGAGGACGCCGTCCCAGTCGACACCGCTCATGTCGGGCCGCCAGAACTGGTCCCGCATGATGCGGCCGGTCTCGTCGTACATCTGCCGCCACTCGGCCGACGGGTCGACGGTCTGGCGGATCCGGCCCAGGTCGACGCTGATGTTGGTGTCGCTGTCGTCGTCGTTCGAGGCACGGCGGTCGCTCGGTACGACCTTCAGGCGGCCGTCGGTCCACAGCAGCACCCGCTTGCCGTCGCCGCTGACGGCGAAGTGGTCGGCGTCGCCGGCGAGGTGCTCCAGGCGCTGCTGGGCGAGGTCGTAGCGCTGGAGGTCGGTCTTGGGGTCGGGGTCGTCCGGGGTGGCCCGGGAGGCGCCGAGGACGCCCTGGACGGGGTGGCGCAGCCACAGCACGCCGTCCTTGGCCGCGCGCAGGTTGGAGTAGCGGCCGGCCTCGACCGGGAAGGGCACGATCCGGTCGGCGAGGCCCTCCAGGTCGACGCGGGTGGTCGGGGTGCCCTCGCTGTCGGGCGTCTCGTCCTTGTCGGGGGTCTCGAAGGGGCGGCCGTGACGCTGCGGGCCGAACGGGGACGGGGTGGTCGCGGCGAGGGTGATCAGGTGCGGGCGGTCGCCGACCACGAAGGCGAGGTCGAAGACGTGCTCGTCGTAGACCGGGTCGAAGGAGCGGTTGGACAGGAACGCCAGGTGCTTGCCGTCGAGGGTGAAGGCGGGGGCGTAGTCCTGGAAGCGGAGCGGGGTCGCCTCGGTGACCGAGAGGTCGGTGGCGTTGGCGAGGCGGAGCTGGGCGAGCGGGCCGGGGCCGGGGTGCGACCAGGCGAGCCAGGCCGAGTCGGGCGAGAAGGTCAGGCCGCGGACGTCGCCGTCCTCGCTGCGGTCGACCTCGCGGACCTCGCCGGTCTCCCGCTCGACGAGCAGCACGCGGCCGTCGTGCGCGGCGACCGCGGCCCGGCTGCCGTCGGGGGCCATCGCGAGGCCGAGGACCCGGCCGAGCTGTCCGGCGGCGAGGCGGCGCGGGGTGGCGCCGGGGGCGAGTCCGGTGGCGGGCGCGAACTCCAGGGCGTCGTCGCCCTCCGCGTCCGTCACCCACACCACCCACTCCTCGCCCTCCGTGCGGAAGGTGCGCGGCAGCCGGGCCCGGACACCGGGTTCGACGGCGAGGGCGCGGGCCGGTCCGGCGCGGTGGGTGACCCAGTGGACGGCTCCGCGGACGGCGACCGCGCTGCCGCGCCCGGTGTGGTCGGGGGCGGCCGAGCCGAACCAGTGGGCGGCGTTGACCGGGAACGGCTGCCGGTCGGCGCGCTGGCCGCCGAGCCGGACCTCCAGGCGGCGGGGTTCGGCGCCGTCGAGGTCGTCGAGGATCCACAGCTCGCCGGCGGAGGAGTAGACGACGCGGGTGCCGTCGCCGGCCGCGTGCCGGGCGTAGTAGCCGTCGAGCGGGGTGTGGCGGCGCAGGTCGGAGCCGTCGGCGAGGGAGGAGTAGAGGGCGCCGGTGCCTTCGTGGTCGGAGAGGAAGGCGATCCGGTCGCCGGCCCACACCGGGTACTCCAGGTTGCCGTCCAGGTCCTCGTGCAGCCGTACGAACTCGCCGTCGCCCTCGCGGTCGATCCACAGCTTGCCCGCCGTACCGCCCCGGTAGCGCTTCCACCACGCGGCCTCGCGGCCCATGGGAGCGGACAGGAGCACGGTCGCGGGGCCGTGGGCGACATGGCCGACGGGCCCGTAGGGCAGGGTGGTGCCGGGGCCGCCGTCGAGCGGGACGGTGTGCGCCCAGCTGCGGCGCAGGCTGGCCTGGCCGTGGGTGGTGATCGCGAGGACCTCGCCGTCGGGGGTCCAGCCGCGCACCTGGGTGCGGGAACTGCCCCAGTGGGTCAGCCGCTTGGACGGGCCGCCGTCGACCGGGGCGATGTGCACCTCGGGGGCGCCGTCGCGGGTGGAGGTCCAGGCGACGGTGGTTCCGTCGGGCGAGATGCGGGGGTGGGTGACGGGGACGTTGTCCGCGCTGACCCGCCAGGCGCGCCCGCCGTCGAGCGGCGCGAGCCACACGTCGTCCTCGGCGGTGAAGGCCACCAAGTCGCCCTGCAGATGCGGAAACCGGAGATATGCAGACGTCGCAGGCTGTGTCACCCGATCACCCTATGCACGCGCGGTCGCCGTGCACAGGGGTTTCGATCACTTGCCGTCGGGCCAGCACTGCGGGTCCCGCTGGCACCAGATGGTCTTCGTGACGGTCACGGTGACGGTGGGGCCGGGCTGCCGGGGGTTGTTGACGGGCGGGGTCGGGGTGGCATTGCAGTCCCCGAGCCCGCTCACCCGGAACCACTGCTTCCCGCCCACGGTGGCGGTCAGGTCCCCGCGCACACACGCGCCGCTGACGGTCCGGGTCACCTTCCCCTTGACGGTGATGTCCTTGCCGTCCCGCGTCTTGCCGTCGCAGTCGACCGTGGCAACGGCATTCACACTGGCACTCGGCGTCCGGCCACCGTCGTCGTACGAGGCCGTACAGGTCAGCCAACTCACGTCGGCCTTCTGCCGGTCGAGCTCCTTGGTGACCAGCTGGTCGGTGGTGTAGGACACGGTCGCGGAACTGACCACCCCGGTCGGATCACAGGCGGAAACCCCGCCCACGGCCAGCACGGCCACCCCGACCACACCCGCCACTCGCACCCCGCGCGGCCGACGCCAGTCCCGCCTCAACGCCACCATGGGGGGCAGCCTGCCACTGTCCCGCCCCGGAGGATAGGGCGCATACGGCCACCCGCGCGCCGGTCGGGCTACGGTGGGCCGATGCGCAAGGACCACGCGACGCGACGGCTGGTCGTGGACGACCGGACCTACCTGTGGAACCTCCGGCACAAGCACCGGGACGGCGACGTCTGCCGTGACGTGCTCCACCTGGTCCTCGACGGGGCCCGCACCCGGATCGTCTTCCGGCAGGGCGAAGGCCGGGGCATCTCCTGCTGCCACGCGCACGACGGCTTCGTGGCGACGGGCCCTGGCAAGTCGCTCAACCTGCACGAGCCCGGCACCGTACGCCGTCTCGTCGAGGAGGCGACGGAGCGCGGACTCCTGCCGGGAGCCGAGGAGTTGGACGGCTGGGAGCTGTTCGACGCGGTGCTCAGCCGCGCAGCAGCAGCCACTCCTGCAACTCCACCAGGTTGCCCTCCGGGTCCTTGAGGTGGGCTACGCGCATGCGGTCCGTCATGGGGGCGGGGCCGTGCAGGAGGGTGGCGCCGCGGGAGGCGATCTGCTCGCAGTAGCTGTCCAGGTCGTCGATGCGGAGCACGACCAGGGAGCGGTGGCCGGTGGCCGTGTCGCCCAGTTCGTCCAGGACCTCGGCCATCATCGAGCGGTCCTGGAGCGCGATGCCGGCCGAGCCGGTGGCGGGGCTGAACTTCTCGTACGGCCCGTCCGCCGCCCCCGACTGGGGCTTGAGGCCGAGGACCTCGGCGTAGAAGCGGTAGCAGGCGGCGAAGTCGGTGACGAGCAGGCGTACTTGGGCGAGTTCCACGGGCGTTCTCCCAGGGGTCAGGACCAGCGGCCGGTGCGGCCGAGGAGCAGGGCGGTCGCCGCGGTCCCGGCGGTCGAGGTCCGCAGCACGGTGGGCCCGAGGACGTAGGCCCGCGCTCCGGCCTCCTCGAAGAGCGCCAACTCGTCCTTGGCCACGCCCCCTTCGGGCCCGACGACCAGCACGATCTCACCCTCGGCGGGCAGTTCGGCGGTGGCCAGCGGCTCGCTGCCGCGCTCGAAGTCGGAGTGCAGCACCGCGGCGAAGTCGGCTTTGGCGAGAAGTGCGGCAACCTGTTTGGTGCTCGCCGCGTCCGCGACCTCCGGGAACCGGACCCGCCGGGACTGCTTGCCGGCCTCGCGGGCGGTGGCCCGCCACTTGCCGAGCGCCTTCAGACCCCGGTCGCCCCGCCACTGGGTGATGCAACGGGCCGCCTGCCACGGCACGATCGCGTCGACACCGACCTCGGTCATGGTCTCGACCGCGAGTTCACCGCGGTCACCCTTGGGCAGGGCCTGCACGACGGTGATCCGGGGGGCGGGCTCCGGCTCCTCGGCGACGGAGGCCCACCGGACGACCAGCCGGTCCTTGCCCTCGGCGGCGACCACCTCGCACACGGCGTAGCGCCCGGCGCCGTCGGTGAGGACGACCTCCTCGCCGGGCTGGAGCCGCTTCACGGAGACGGCGTGGCGGCCTTCGGGCCCGTCGAGGACGTACTGTCCGCCGCCGCCCGTGTCGAAGTGCTCGACCACGAACACCGGAGCGGTCATCGCAGGCCTCCCTTGGCCGACAACGCTGTCTGGGCGTCCGCGAGTTCGGCCGCGAGTATCTCCACGAGCTGCCCCGCGGGCAGGTCGCGGGCCATGCGGTGGCCCTGTCCCGCCCACAGCGCCATGCCCTGCGGGTCCTTGGCCTTGGCGGCGGCCTTCCGCAGCGGCGCGGTGAGGTGGTGGACCTCGGGGTAGGCGGCGGGCGCGTAGGGGCCGTGCTCGCGCAGGAAGCGGTTGACCAGTCCGCGGGCGGGACGGCCGGAGAAGGCGCGGGTCAACTCGGTGCGGACGTAGAGGGGGTTGGTCAGCGCCTGCTTGTGCACGTCGGGGGCGCCGGACTCGTGGGTGGCGAGGAACGCCGTGCCGAGCTGGGCCGCGCTCGCGCCCGCGGCGAGGACGGCGGCGATCTGGCTGCCGCGCATGATGCCGCCGGCGGCGACGATCGGGATGGTCACGGTCTCGCGGATCTGCGCGACCAGGGACAGCAGTCCGAGGCCGGAGCCGTCCTGCTCGGGGATGTCCCGGTGGGTGCCCTGGTGACCGCCGGCCTCCACGCCCTGCGCGATCACCGCGTCGGCGCCCGCGTACTGGACGGCGAGGGCCTCTTCCGGGGTGGTCGCGGTGACCAGGGTGAAGGTGCCGGCCCGGCGCAGCGACTCCAGGGCCTCGGCGCTCGGGATGCCGAAGTGGAAGGAGGCCACGGGGACCGGGTTGTCGAGGAGTACGGCGAGCTTGGCGTCGTAGCCGTCGTCCCGTCCGCTGTCGGGGTCGCCGAGCTCGGTGTCGTACCAGCCGGCCTCACCGGCGAGCTGGTGGGCGTAGACCTCGACGGCGGCGGGGTCGGCATACTCGGGCTGCGGCATGAAGAGGTTGACGCCGAAGGGGCGCTGGGTGAGCCCGCGCAGCTGCTTGATGTCCTGGTACATCCCGTCGGCCGTCTTGTACCCGGCGGCCAGGAACCCGAGCCCACCCGCATCGGACACGGCGGCGGCGAGCTGCGGCACGGAGACGCCGCCCGCCATGGGGGCCTGCACGATCGGATGAGGGAAGAGATCGGTCAGTGCGGAGGACATGACGGCATGTTGTCACGTCCTCCGAACAAGTCCGAATCCGACCTTCACACCACTCACGTACGCCCGTTGAACGCGTCCTTCAACCGCGAGAACAGCCCTTGCTGCCCCGGCTGACTGTGTCTGCCCGGGGGACGACCCCCGGACCCCCAGCAGCCAGCCCGCAGCCTAGGTACGCCCGTTGAACGCGTCCTTCAACCGCGAGAACAGCCCTTGCTGCCCCGGCTGGAACTGCCCCGTCGGCCGTTCCTCGCCCCGCAGCTTGGCCAGCTCGCGCAGCAGGCGTTCCTGCTCCGGGTCCAGCTTGGTCGGGGTCTGGACCTCGACGTGGACGATGAGGTCGCCCCGGCCGCCGCCGCGCAGGTGCGTGACACCCCGGCCGTGCAGCGGGATCGACTGGCCGGACTGGGTGCCGGGCCGGATGTCGACCTCCTCCAGGCCGTCCAGCGTCTCCAGCGGCACCTTGGTGCCGAGCGACGCCGCGGTCATCGGGATGGTGACCGTGCAGTGCAGGTCGTCCCCGCGCCGCTGGAACATCGCGTGCGGCAGCTCGTGGATCTCGACGTAGAGGTCACCGGCGGGACCGCCACCGGGACCGACCTCGCCCTCGCCCGCGAGCTGGATCCGCGTGCCGTTGTCCACACCGGCCGGGATCTTCACGGTGAGCGTGCGGCGCGAGCGGACCCGGCCGTCGCCCGCGCACTCCGGGCACGGGGTCGGGACGACGGTGCCGAAGCCCTGGCACTGCGGGCAGGGGCGCGAGGTCATGACCTGGCCCAGGAAGGACCGCGTCACCTGCGACACCTCACCGCGACCGCGGCACATGTCACACGTCTGCGCGGAGGTCCCCGGCGCGGCACCCTCACCGCTACAGGTGGTGCAGACGATCGCCGTGTCGACCTGGATGTCCTTCGTGGTGCCGAAGGCCGCCTCGTCGAGCTCGATCTCCAGGCGGATCATCGCGTCCTGGCCGCGCCGGGTCCGCGAGCGCGGACCCCGCTGCGAGGCCGTACCGAAGAACGCGTCCATGATGTCCGAGAAGTTCCCGAACCCACCGGCCCCGAAGCCGCCCGCGCCACCGCCGCCGGCCTGCGAGAGCGGGTCGCCGCCGAGGTCGTAGACCTGCTTCTTCTGCGGGTCCGACAGCACCTCGTAGGCGGCGTTGATCTCCTTGAACCGCTCCTGGGTCTTCGGATCCGGGTTGACGTCCGGGTGCAGCTCGCGCGCGAGCCGGCGGAACGCCTTCTTGATCTCATCCTGCGACGCGTCGCGGCGCACGCCGAGAACGGCGTAGTAGTCCGTGGCCACTTACGACTCCGCCAGGATCTGTCCGACGTACCGTGCCACTGCGCGTACCGCTCCCATCGTTCCCGGGTAATCCATGCGGGTCGGTCCGACCACGCCGAGCTTGGCGACTGCCTCGCCGCCCGAACCGTAGCCGACCGACACCACCGAAGTGGAGTTGAGCCCCTCGTAGGCGTTCTCGTGACCGATACGGACGGTCATGCCCGAATCCCCGGCCTCACCAAGGAGTTTGAGGAGGACGACCTGCTCCTCCAGTGCCTCCAGGACGGGCCGGATGGTGAGGGGAAAGTCATGTCCGAAGCGGGTGAGATTGGCGGTGCCGCCGATCATCAGCCGCTCCTCGTTCTCCTCGACGAGTGTCTCCAGGAGAGTGGAGAGCACTGTCGCGACCGTACCCCGATCCTCGACGTCGAAGCCCTCGGGCAGGTCCTCGACCAGCCTCGGCACATCGGCGAACCGGCGACCCGCGACCCGGCTGTTGAGCCGCGCCCGCAGATCGGCGAGCGAGGCCTCCCCGAAGGGCGCCGGGCAGTCGACCAGCCGCTGCTCGACCCGGCCGGTGTCCGTGATCAGCACGAGCATCAGTCGGGCGGGCGCGAGCGAGAGCAGTTCGACATGCCGCACGGTCGAGCGGGTGAGCGACGGATACTGCACCACCGCCACCTGCCGCGTGAGCTGTGCCAGCAGGCGAACGGTCCGCGCCACCACGTCGTCGAGATCCACGGCGCCGTCGAGGAAGTTCTGGATCGCGCGCCGCTCGGGCGCGGTCATCGGCTTGACGCCCGCCAGCTTGTCGACGAACAGCCGGTAGCCCTTGTCGGTGGGGATCCGCCCGGCACTGGTGTGCGGCTGGGCGATGAACCCCTCGTCCTCCAGGGCGGCCATGTCATTGCGGACGGTCGCGGGCGACACCCCGAGGTTGTGCCGCTCGGTCAGGGCCTTCGACCCGACCGGCTCCTCGGTGCCGACGTAGTCCTGGACGATGGCGCGCAACACCTGAAGCCTGCGTTCACTCAGCAATTCGCGCACACCTCCAGAAGTCGTTCCCTTGGCGTCTCGCCTGGCACTCTGTCCGTCCGAGTGCCAGCGCTCCCCGGGCCAGTGTACGGCGGTGGGGTACTCCCTGGGCAAGGTCGGTCCTGCGGGGCGGGTTCCTGCCGTTAGCGTCGCGGTATGACGGTGACTTGGGAAGAGCTCGGATGGGAGCGGGTCGCGACCGGCGTGGGGCGGTGCCGGCTGCCCGGCTGGGACTGTACGGCGGGCCTGGTGATCGGCGCGGGCACGGCCCTGTTGGTCGACGCGGGCTCCGGTCTCGCGGAGGGCGCCCGGCTGCGTGCCCAGGCCGAGGAACTCGCCGGCCACCGTGTGACCCATCTCGCGCTGACCCACCCCCACTTCGACCATGTCTTCGGGGCGGCGGCGTTCGCGGGGGCGGAGGTGTTCGGCGCGGTGGGCGCGGAGACGGTGCTGGCGGGACGCCTGGGCCGCGCGGAACTGCGGGCGGACGCGGTGCGCAACGGCCTGGACCCGGCGGTCGCCGACGAGGCGGTGGACGCCCTCGTCGCCCCCCGCCATCACGTCTCCGGCGAGTGGACACTCGACCTGGGCGACGGCCGCCAGGTCCTGCTGGCCAACGTCGGCCCCGGCCACACCGCCCACGATCTCGCGGTCCTCGTCCCCGGCTCGCCGGAGGTGGTCTTCTGCGGCGACCTGGTCGAGGAGTCGGGCGAACCGCAGGCGGGCCCGGACGCCGTACCGCCGCACTGGCCGGCCGCCCTGGACCGCCTCCTCGACCTCGGCGGCGAGGACGCGCTGTACGTGCCCGGTCACGGAGCGGTGGTCGACGCCGCGTTCGTACGGGCGCAGCGGGACGCGCTGGCGAGGCGTTTCGGCGTGTCGCGTTAGCCGACGGCGGGCTTCTCCTATCGTCATCCGAATGCGCCAGTACTCCGCCGACCTGACCCCTCCGTGGAAGAAGCCGAAGCCCGTCCCCGAGGTGCCGGCGGAGCCCGGCCTGGTGGTCGAGGAGCCCGGCACCGGCTTCTGCGGCGCGGTGATCCGCTGCGAGGCGGGCACGGTGACCCTGGAGGACCGCTTCGGCAAGCACCGAGTCTTCCCGCTGGAGCCCCGCGGTTTCCTCCTGGAGGGCCGGGTGGTGACCCTGGTCCGGCCTGCGGCCGCGTCTCCCGTACGACCGTCCCGTACCGCTTCCGGCTCGGTGGCCGTCCCCGGCGCACACGCGCGTGTGGCCCGCGCCGGCCGTATCTACGTCGAGGGCCGCCATGACGCGGAACTGGTCGAGAAGGTCTGGGGCGACGACCTGCGCATCGAGGGCGTGGTCGTGGAGTACCTGGAGGGCGTGGACGATCTCCCAGCGATCGTGGCCGAGTTCGCGCCGGGCCCGGACGCGCGGTTGGGCGTCCTGGTGGACCACCTGGTGCCGGGCAGCAAGGAGTCCCGGATCGCCGCGTCGGTGACCAGCGAGCACGCGCTGGTCGTCGGGCACCCGTACATCGACATCTGGGAGGCGGTGAAGCCGTCGTCCCTGGGCATCGAGGCGTGGCCCCGGGTACCGCACGGCCAGGACTGGAAGACGGGCGTGTGCAAGGCGCTGGGCTGGCCGTCGGAGAACACGGGCGCGGTGTGGCAGGCGATCCTGAAGCGGGTGAACTCGTACAGGGACCTGGAGCCGGAGTTGCTGGGAAGGGTGGAGGAACTGATCGATTTCGTCACAGCTCAGTGACGCTCCCCAGGGGCGCGGGGCTGTATCGATATGCGGCTCCGCCGCGTGGGCGCGACCAGCCCCAACGCACCCGCAGCCGCCCGACGACGCAGCCCCCACCCCGTAGGCGCTCAGTCCACCAGGTCCCGCACCACCGCATCCGCCAGCAACCGCCCCCGCAGCGTCAACACGGCCCGCCCCTCCTCGTACGGCCCGGTCTCCAGCAGCCCCTCCCCCAGCGCCCGGCGGGAAGCAGCCAGCCCCTCCTCGCGCAGAAGACCGAGCGGCACCCCCTCCCGCAGCCGCAGCTCCAGCAGGATCCGCTCCACCCGCCGGTCCTCCTCCGAGAGCAGCTCACGACCCGCCCCCGGCGACTTCCCCGAAGCCAGCGCCGCCGCGTACGCGCCCGGGTGCTTCACGTTCCACCAGCGCACCCCGCCCACGTGCGAGTGCGCCCCGGGACCGGCCCCCCACCAGTCCGCGCCCCGCCAGTACAGCTCGTTGTGCAGGCAGCGGCCCGCCTCCGAGGTGGCCCAGTTCGACACCTCGTACCAGTCGAACCCGGCCCCCGCCAGCACCGAGTCCGCGATCAGGTACCGGTCCGCGTGCACGTCGTCGTCGGTCATCGGGACCTCGCCCCGGCGGATGCGCCGGGCCAGCTGGGTGCCCTCCTCGACGATCAGCGCGTACGCCGACACATGGTCGGGACCGGCCCCGATCGCCGCCTCCAGGGACGCCCGCCAGTCGTCGTCGGACTCCCCCGGGGTGCCGTAGATCAGATCGAGGTTGACGTGCTCGAACCCCGCCGCCCGGGCCTCCGCCACGCACGCCTCGGGCCGCCCGGGGGTGTGCGTGCGGTCCAGCACCTTCAGTACGTGCTGTCGCGCGCTCTGCATGCCGAAGGACACCCGGTTGAAGCCGCCCTCGCGCAGGGCGGAGAGGTACACCGGGTCGACGGACTCCGGGTTCGCCTCGGTCGTGATCTCCGCGTCCTCGGCCAGCCCGAACTCGTCGCGGATCGCCGCGAGCATCCGTACGAGATCCCCGGCGGCCAGGAGCGTCGGCGTACCGCCCCCGACGAACACCGTCCGCACCGGCCGCGGGTCGTCGCCCAGCACCTTGCGGGCCAGCCTGATCTCGTCGATCAGGGTGTCCGCGTAGTTGTCGCGGGAGGCCAGCACCCCGCCCGTGCCGCGCAGCTCGGTCGCCGTGTAGGTGTTGAAGTCGCAGTAGCCGCAGCGGGTCGCGCAGTAGGGGACGTGCAGGTAGAAGCCGAGGGGGCGGTCGGCGGAGCCGGTGAGCGCGGACGCGGGGAGCGAGCCGTCGTCGGGGACGGGTTCGCCGTCGGGGAGTGCGGAGGGCATGTCCTCCATTGTCCAGCACCCCGGCGGGGACCTACTCCGCCTGGAGCACCAGCAGCGCCAGATCGTCCTCCGGCGGGCGCGCCCCGAACTCGTGCACCAGCCGCTTGATCCGCTCCGCGATCAGCTCGGCGTCGAGGCCCGCGCAGCCCGCGAGCGCGTCCGCGAGCCCGTCCTCGTCGTCGAACTGCCGGCTGCCACTGCGCCGCTCGGTCACCCCGTCGGTGACGCACAGCAGGCTGTCGCCGGGCCGCAGCTCGAAGGTCTCGCTGGTGTACGTCTCGTCCTCGACGACCCCGAGCAGGGTCTGCGGGCGGGCTGCCGTGCGGACCTGGCCGCCCGCCCCGAGCAGCAGGGGCAGCGGGTGGCCCGCGGAGGCGAGGGTGCAGCGCACTCCGCCGTCGAAGGGCACGAGCTCGCCGTAGAGGAGGGACAGGAAGCGGGTCTGCGGTCCGTCCCCGGGGTGCGGGGGGCGGCCGCCGGCGGAGGCGAGGGCCCGTGCCGCCGCGTCGGCGGCCTCCGTGGCGTCGTCGAGGAGCAACTGGTTGAGGCGGTCGAGGACGTCGGCGACGCGGTAGCCCTCGCGAGCGAGCAGCCGGAGCCAGGGGCGGGCCAACCCGATCACCACGGCGGCCTCGGGGCCCTTGCCCTGCACGTCACCGACGGCGAAGCACCAGCGGCCGTCGCCGGCCGGGAAGAGGTCGTAGAAGTCGCCGCTGGGCCCGCCCTTGTCGCACGGCTCGTACACCAGGGCGCTGCGCACGCCGGGTATCTCGGCCACGGCCCCCGGCAGCAGCCCGCGCTGGAGCACCGCGCTGATGGTGGCCTGACGGGCGTACTGACGGGCAGCCCCGATGGCAAGCGCGACCCGCCGGCTGAGGTCCTCGACAAGCCCGGTGATCTCATCGGGAAACCCGGTCGGCCCGGCCCGCCCGATCACCAGGGTGCCGAGTGGGCGGCCGCCTGCGGTGAGGCGGTAGGCGAGGGCGGAGCCTTGTGAGGGGGTGGGGGTGGGAGGGGAGGCGGACCCGGAGCCGGGCGAGGGGCCGGGGCCCTGCGCGGAGGCGGGCGTGGAGCCTGGGCCTGAGCCGTGCGGGGAAGCGGGCGTGGAGCCTGGGCCTGAGCCGTGCGGGGAGCCTGGGCCTGAGCCGTGCGTGGAGCCTGGGCCTGAGCCGTGCGGGGAAGCGTGCGAGGAGGTGGATCCAGAGCCGGGCGAGGGGTCGGACCCGGCGACAGGCCAGGAGCCGGGCCCGGCGGCGAGCGGGGAGCCGGACCCGGCGGCGGGCGCGCCGAGGGCCTCCGTCGGCCAGGGGAAGGTGACCGGGCCCACGCGGTCCGGGCCGCCGGGCAGTCGTGGTGGCTCCTTCTCCAGCACCCGTTTCAGGTCCTCGATACGGCTCTCGCTGCTGTGCCACACCCGCGCCAACCGGGGTCCCGGCGCACCGCTGTCGCCCCAGCCCCCGCCGCTGTCCCCCTCACCCGGGCGGGAGGAACCCCAGCGCCCGGCGACCTCGTCCTCCAACCACACCGCACACCAGTCGGCCAGCCGCGGCACGATCAGCTGACCGGCCAGCGCGGCCACGAGGTTCTCGTCCAGCTGCCCGGCGAGCAGGTCGGACGCCTCGGCGAGGAAGGAGAGGGCACCGCGGTTGAGCCAGTCACGGTCCTGCTCCCAGGCCGGAACTGCGGTCGAGGGTGAAGCCGAGGGCATGGTCGGGACCAGGGACGCTACCGAGGACGGAATCGAAACCGAAACCGCGGCCGAGAGCACACCCGAAGTTGATTCCGCGGCCGAGAGCGAGGGCGCACCCGAAGTCGATTCCGAGGCCGAGAGCGAGGGCGCACCCGAAGTCGATTCCGAGGCCGACGCCGAGCCGGACCCCGAACCCGCGGTGGACGCCGAGCCGCCTGCCAGCGAGGCCACCGAACCCGATCCCGGCGCCGGCCCCGACGGCTCGCTCGGTGTCACCGCCCCCTCAGGCGCGAACACCCCCCGCCCACACAGGTCCCCGTCCTCCCCCGCATACGCCTGGATCCCGTCCACCGCCTCCTTCCCCCCGGCCGGCACCCGTGCCCACACCGTCTTGGCGCCCGTCCGATACGTGATCCCCCAGGACTCGGCGAGCGCGGCGACGAGCCGCAGTCCGCGCCCGTACTCCGGTATGCCGTAGGGCGTCTCGGTGTCGCCGTCGCGCGGGGAGCGCGAGGGGTGGTGGTCGAGGACCTCGATGACGAGGCCACCGCTGTGCGTCTCCAGCCGGCAGTCCAGCTCCACCTCGGTGCCGGCGTGCACGACGGCGTTGGTGACCAGCTCGCTGACGACCACCACGGCGTCGTCCGACTGCCGGTCGGTGAGGAACTCGGTGCCGGGCAGGGCGAGTTCGGCCCATTCGCCCAGCGTGGCCCGTAACAGCGCCCGGGCCCCGCCCGGAGTGAGCGGACTGCCGGGGAAGGTGGCACGGACGCGCGCCGCGGCGGGCGCCCCACCGGCGCCGGGCGCACACGTGTCGGCCCCACGGGCAACGGGTTCCCGTTGCGCAGGAATGGCCCCCATGTCCGTCTCCCCGAGCAGTTCGGACGATTACGCCTCTCGATGCGGACAGAGTGACAGACTGGCCACGCCCATAAGCGCCGAGTTACCGAAGTGGGCCGCCATGAGTGAGAACAGTGGTACGCCTGTGTTCGAAGAAGGACAGAAAGAAGCCTGGATTCGAGCATCGGACCTACGCCCTCTGCTCGCCGCGATGACCGCTGCCCGGGACGGCGACTTCCGCCGGATGCCGGAGGCAGGCGACGGGATCGTGGCCGAACTGACGGCCATCTTCAATCAACTGGTCGACCGCAACGTCCACTTCACCGGTGAGGTCAACCGGGTGAAGCGGGAGCTGGTGCGGCACGGCCGGCTCGACGAGCGGCTCTCCCCCAGCCCGGGGCAGGGCTCGTGGACCTCCCGGGTCAACGACGTGAACCAGTTGCTCGACGCCCTGGTGGCCCCGGCCGCCAACGCGACCAGGGTCCTGGACGCGGTGGCCGGCGGCGATCTGACCCAGCGGGTCGACCTGCACGACGGCAACCGCCAACTGCGTGGTGATCTACGGCGTCTGGGCCGGGCCGTGAACAAGATGGTCGACCAGCTCTCCCTGTTCACCGGCGAGGTGACCCGGGTGGCCCGTGAGGTCGGCACCGAGGGGCGGCTGGGCGGCCGGGCCAAGGTGACGGGCCTGTCCGGCAGTTGGCGGGATGTGACCGAGGCGGTCAACACCATGGCGTCCCGGCTGACCGCCCAGGTCCGTGACATCGCCCTGGTGACCACGGCGGTGGCCCGCGGCGACCTGACCCGCACGGTCACGGTCGAGGCGACCGGTGAGCTGCTCGAACTGAAGCTGACCGTGAACACGATGGTCGACCAGCTCTCCGCCTTCGCCGACGAGGTGACCCGCGTCGCCCGCGAGGTCGGCACCGAGGGGCAGCTGGGCGGCCGGGCCCAGGTGCGGGGCGTGTCCGGGGTCTGGAAGGACCTCACCGACAACGTCAACTTCATGGCGTCGAACCTGACTTCGCAGGTCCGGAACATCGCCCAGGTGACGACCGCCGTCGCCAACGGCGACCTGTCGCAGAAGATCACCGTGGACGCGCAGGGCGAGATCCTCGAACTGAAGTCGACCATCAACACGATGGTCGACCAGCTCTCCGCCTTCGCCGACGAGGTGACGAGGGTCGCCCGCGAGGTGGGCACCGAGGGCAACCTCGGCGGGCGGGCCCAGGTGCGCGGGGTCTCCGGCGTCTGGAAGGACCTCACCGACAACGTCAACTTCATGGCGGACAACCTCACTTCGCAGGTCCGCAACATCGCCCTGGTGTCGACGGCGGTGGCCCAGGGCGACCTCGGCAAGAAGATCACGGTCGAGGCGAAGGGCGAGATCCTGGAGCTGAAGTCGACCATCAACACCATGGTCGACCAGCTCTCCGCCTTCGCCGACGAGGTCACCCGCGTCGCCCGCGAAGTCGGCACCGAGGGCAACCTCGGCGGCCAGGCGCAGGTGCGGGGCGTCTCCGGGGTCTGGAAGGACCTCACCGACAACGTCAACTTCATGGCCCTGAACCTGACTTCACAGGTCCGGAACATCGCCCAGGTGACGACCGCCGTCGCCAACGGCGACCTGTCGAAGAAGATCACCGTCGACGCCCGCGGCGAGATCCTCGAACTGAAGGACACCGTCAACACGATGGTGGAGCAGCTGCGGGCCTTCGCGGACGAGGTGACCCGGGTAGCCCGCGAGGTCGGCACCGACGGCCGGCTCGGCGGGCGGGCCCAGGTCCTCGGCGTCTCCGGTGTCTGGCGGGATCTGACCGACAACGTCAACTACATGGCGGACAACCTGACGTCACAGGTCCGGAACATCGCCCAGGTGACGACCGCGGTGGCCAACGGTGACCTGTCCAAGAAGATCGACGTGGACGCGCGTGGCGAGATCCTGGAGCTGAAGACCGCCATCAACACCATGGTCGACACGCTCTCCTCCTTCTCCTCCGAGGTCACCCGCGTGGCCCGCGAGGTCGGCTCCGAGGGCCAACTCGGCGGCCAGGCACGGGTCGAGGGCGTGTACGGCACCTGGAAGCGCCTGACGACCAACGTGAACGAACTCGCGTCCAACCTCACCACGCAGGTCCGCGCGATCGCCGAGGTGGCCTCCGCGGTGGCGCAGGGCGACATGTCCCGCTCGATCACCGTGGAGACACAGGGCGAGGTCGCCGAGCTCAAGGACAACATCAACCTGATGGTGGCCAACCTCCGCGAGACGACCCGCGCCAAGGACTGGCTGGAGTCCAACCTGGCCCGCCTGGCCGCCCTGATGCAGGGCCACCGGGACCTGATGGAGGTCGCCGACCTGATCCTGCGCGAGCTGACCCCGCTGGTGAACGCCCAGTACGGGGCGTTCTTCCTGGCCGACCCGGACGAGGACAGCGCCTCGCTGCGCACTACGGTTCCCGCGAAGGGACTGGCGTTCATCGCGGGCTACGGCTCGGCGCAGGGCGCGACGGTCGACACCGGCGGCATGCCGGTGCACGGTCTGGTCCGTCAGGCGGCCCGGGAGAAGAAGCGGATCCTGGTGGAGGAGGCCCCGCCGGACTACATCAAGATCAACAGCGGGTTGGGCGAGGCGGCCCCGGCCAGCGTGGTGATCATCCCGATCCTCTTCGAGGACAAGCTCCTCGGCGTCATCGAGCTCGCCTCCTTCTCCCGCTTCTCCGACGTCCACCTGGCGTTCTTCGACCAGTTCGTGAACACCATCGGCGTCGCCATCAACACCATCATCGCCAACTCCCGCACCGAGTCCCTGCTCGGTGAGTCCCAGCGCCTGGCCATGCAGCTCCAGGAACGCTCGGACGAACTCCAGATGCAGCAGGCCGAGTTGCAGCGCTCGAACGCCGAACTGGAGGAGAAGGCAGCCCTGCTCGCCACCTCCTCGCAGTACAAGTCGGAGTTCCTGGCGAACATGTCCCACGAGCTGCGCACCCCGCTGAACTCCCTGCTGATCCTGGCCAGGCTGCTCTCCGACAACCCGGACGGCCATCTCTCCGACCAGGAGGTCCAGTTCGCGACGACGATCCACCGCTCGGGCTCCGACCTGCTCCAGCTGATCAACGACATCCTGGACCTGTCGAAGATCGAGGCCGGCCGGATGGACGTACGCCCGAAGAAGCTGCCGCTGATCAAGCTGCTCGACTACGTCCACGCCACCTTCCGCCCGCTCACCCTGGACCGGGGGCTCGCCTTCGAGGTGGCGGTCGGCGAGGACGTGCCGCGCGAGATGTACTCGGACGAGCAGCGGCTCCAGCAGATCCTGCGCAACCTGCTCTCCAACGCGATCAAGTTCACCGCCTCCGGCCGCGTCGAACTGCGCGTGAACCGCGTCATGGACCCCGAGCGCCGGTACGTCCGCGACAGCGACGACGTGGTCGCCTTCGCCGTCACCGACACCGGCATCGGCATCGCGCGGGAGAAACTCCCGGTGATCTTCGAGGCGTTCCAGCAGGCCGACGGCACCACCAACCGCAAGTACGGCGGCACCGGGCTCGGTCTGTCCATCAGCCGGGAGATCGCGGGCCTGCTGGGCGGCCGTATCGTCGCCGAGAGCGAACCCGGCAAGGGCTCCACGTTCACGCTCTACGTCCCGGTGGTCAGCCCCGGCCACACGGCCACCGGCCCGACCACCGAGGACCGCCTGCTGCCGGCCCCCGAGGATCTGTCCACCGAGCCCTACCCGACCGCCCACGACGCCGAGGACTCCTGGCCCGCGCCCACCAGGCTGGAGGCGTGGAAGTCGGGCCGGGCGGGTCAGGTGCTGTCCGGGCGGCGGGTGCTGATCGTGGACGACGACATCCGCAATGTCTTCGCGCTCACCCATGTGCTGGGCCGGGTCGGCATGCCGGTCCTGTACGCGGAGAACGGCCGCGAGGGAATCGAGACCCTGGAGCGCAACCCGGACGTCGAGCTCGTCCTGATGGACATCATGATGCCGGAGATGGACGGCTACGAGACCATCGCCGCCATCCGCCGCACCGCCCGCTGGGCCGGGCTGCCCATCGTCGCGCTCACCGCGAAGGCGATGCCGGGAGACCGTGAGAAGTCGATCGCGCGCGGTGCCAACGACTACGTACCCAAGCCGGTGGACGTCGACCAGCTCCTGACCGTCGTCTGCGCGCTCCTGGACCCCGAGGGCGCGGAGACGGAGGAGCGGACCGACGCCGAGGAGGCGGTGGTCCCGCCCACCGACGACTGAATGAAGGCAGTCACATGAGCGCTGAGGCAACGACCGACGACCGTGCCGGCATCCTCCTCGTCGACGACATGGAGGACAACCTGATCGCGCTGGAGGCGGTCCTGGGGTCCCTCAACGAACCACTGGTGCGCGCCCGTTCGGGCGAGGAGGCGATGAAGGCCCTGCTCCGCCGCCGGTTCGCCCTGGTCCTCCTGGACGTCCGGATGCCGGGCATGGACGGCTTCGAGACCGCCGCCAACATCAAACGCCTGGACCAGACGAAGGACGTCCCGATCATCTTCCTCACGGGCACGGACGACGACTCGGGGTACGCCTTCCGGGGCTACGCGACCGGCGCCGCCGACTACCTGACCAAGCCGTTCGATCCGTGGGTGCTGCGCGCGAAGGTGAGCGTGTTCCTGGACCTGCACAGGAAGAACCAGCAGCTGGAGCGCTTGCTGGCACGGCAGCGGACGGACTACGAGGAGGTGAGCAAGCAACTGGCGGACCTGGAGCAGGAACTGACGGATCCCCAGCGCACCAGGATCAAGGAACTCCGGCACCTTCTCGAGAAACGGTGAGATTGTTTTTCAGGGGCGCGGGGAACTGCGCGACCAGCCACAACGCACCGGCAGCCGCGCACGCTCCCCGGCCACCCCCTACGCTTCCCGGGACCCCGCGTACATCTCGTCAATGAGGTGCTTGTACTCCCGCTCCACAACCGGCCGCTTCAACTTCAGGCTCGGCGTGATCTCCCCGTGCTCCACGTCGAGATCCCGCGGCAGCAACCGGAACTTCTTGATGGTCTGCCACCGCTGAAGCCCCTCGTTGAGCTGCTTCACGTACCCCTCGACCATGGACACGGTCGCGGGCGCGGCGACGACCTCCGCGTACGACTTCCCTTCGAGCCCGTTCTCCTTGGCCCACTCCAGGATCGACACCTCGTCCAGCGCGATGAGCGCGGTGCAGAAGTTACGGTCCGCCCCGTGCACCAGGATGTTGGAGACGTACGGGCACACCGCCTTGAACTGCCCCTCCACCTCGGCGGGTGCGATGTACTTGCCGCCGGACGTCTTGATGAGGTCCTTCTTGCGGTCAGTGATCCGCAGGTACCCGTCGGGCGAGAGCTCCCCGATGTCCCCGGTGTGGAACCACCCGTCGGCCTCCAGGACCTCGGCGGTCTTCTCGGGCAGCCCGTGGTAGCCCTCCATGATCCCGGGGCCCCGCAGCAGGATCTCCCCGTCGTCGGCGATGCGGACCTCCGTGCCGGGCAGCGGCTTGCCGACCGTGCCGGTGCGGTAGGCCTCGCCGGGGTTCACGAAGGACGCCGCCGAGGACTCCGTGAGGCCGTAGCCCTCGAGGATGTGGATGCCGGCGCCGGAGAAGAAGTAGCCGATCTCGGGGGCGAGCGCGGCCGAGCCGGAGACACAGGCCCGCAGGTTGCCGCCGAACGCCTCCCGGATCTTCGCGAAGACCAGCGCGTCGGCCACCTTGTGCTTGGCGCTCAGCCCGAAGGGCGCGGACGCGACCCCGGTGCGCCGGAAGTTGTCCTGGGTGGTCTTGGCGTACTCGCGGCCCACCTCGGCGGCCCACTGGAAGATCTTGTACTTGGCACCGCCGCCCGCACGGGCCTTCGCGGCGACCCCGTTGTAGACCTTCTCGAAGATGCGCGGGACGGCCGCCATGTACGTCGGCTGCACGACCGGCAAGTTCTCGATGATCTTGTCGACGCGGCCGTCGACGGCGGTGACGTGACCGACCTCGATCTGCCCCGAGGTGAGCACCTTGCCGAAGACGTGCGCGAGCGGCAGCCACAGGTACTGCACGTCCTCGCCGCTGATCAGGCCGGTCGCGGCGATCGCCTTCGCCATGTAGGCCCAGTTGTCGTGCGGCAGCCGTACACCCTTGGGACGCCCTGTGGTGCCGGAGGTGTAGATCAGGGTCGCGAGCTGGTCCTTGGTGATCGCGCCGACCCGCTCCTTGATCAGGTCGGGGTCCTTCTCCAGGCGGGCGGCGCCACGGGCCTCCAGCTCGGCGAGGGTGAGCACGAAGTCACTGGTCTCGACGCCCGCCGGGTCGATCACCACGACGTTCGTCAACGCGGGCAGCTCACCGCGCTTCTCGACGGCCTTGGCGAGCTGGGCGGCGTCCTCCGCGATCAGCACCCGGCTCTCGGAGTCGGAGAGGATGAACGCCGACTCGTCGGCGTTGGTCTGCGGGTAGACCGTGGTCGTGGCGGCGCCGGCGCACATGATGCCGAGGTCCGCGAGGATCCAGTCGAGCCGGGTCGAGGAGGCGAGGGCGACCCGCTGCTCGGGCTGCACGCCCAGCTCGATCAGGCCGGCCGCGATGGCGTGCACCCGCTCCGCGGCCTGCGCCCAGGTGAGCGACTTCCACTCGTCCGGGCCCTCGCCGGAGGCCGCCGGCACCGGGTAGCGGTACGCCTCGGCGTCCGGTGTGCTCGCAACGCGCTCCAGGAAGAGGGTCGCCACACTCGGCGGACGGTTCTCGATCAGTGTCTGTGTGTCGCTCACGACATCCTCCGGGGCCCGCGACAGTGCGGCTGGCTCTCAGGTTTGCGGCTGTTGTTTAACTCGCGAGTAACTATCGAGCAGAGATCAGAGTAAAGCGCGACCGACCCATTGGTAAGGGGCCGCGGCCTGTCACTTCCTACAGAGCGCGACGTTACGCACGCGTAGGGGCCCGCCACGCTTTCGCACGACGGACCCCTTTCCATCCGATTCGACAGGTAACCGGCTGTAACCCGCGGTTACTTCTTGCCCTTGCCCGACCCCGCGCTGTCATCGCTGGAGAGCACGGCGATGAAGGCCTCCTGCGGAACCTCCACGGAACCCACCATCTTCATCCGCTTCTTGCCTTCCTTCTGCTTCTCGAGCAGCTTCCTCTTCCGGGAGATATCACCGCCGTAGCACTTGGCGAGGACGTCCTTGCGGATGGCGCGGATGGTCTCGCGGGCGATGACCCGGGAACCGATGGCGGCCTGGATGGGCACCTCGAAGGCCTGCCGCGGGATGAGCTCGCGCAGCTTGGCGACCAGCCGCACCCCGTAGGCGTACGCGGCGTCCTTGTGGGTGATCGCCGAGAAGGCGTCCACCTTGTCGCCGTGCAGCAGGATGTCGACCTTGACCAGGGAGGACGTCTGCTCGCCGGTGGGCTCGTAGTCCAGCGAGGCGTAACCGCGCGTCTTCGACTTGAGCTGGTCGAAGAAGTCGAACACGATCTCCGCGAGGGGGAGCGTGTAGCGGATCTCGACGCGGTCCTCGGACAGGTAGTCCATGCCGAGCAGGGTGCCGCGCCGGGTCTGGCACAGCTCCATGATCGAGCCGATGAACTCGGTCGGGGCGAGGATCGTGGCGCGTACGACGGGCTCGTACACCTCGTTGATCTTGCCCTCGGGGAACTCGCTCGGGTTGGTGACGGTGTGCTCGGTGCCGTCCTCCATCACGACCCGGTAGACCACGTTGGGCGCGGTCGCGATCAGGTCGAGCCCGAACTCGCGCTCCAGGCGCTCACGGATCACGTCGAGGTGGAGCAGGCCGAGGAAGCCGACGCGGAAGCCGAAGCCGAGGGCGGCGGAGGTCTCCGGCTCGTAGACGAGCGCGGCGTCGTTGAGCTGGAGCTTGTCCAGCGCCTCGCGCAGCTCGGGGTAGTCGGAGCCGTCCAGTGGATACAGGCCGGAGAAGACCATGGGCTTGGGGTCCTTGTAGCCCCCGAGCGCCTCGGTCGCCCCCTTCTGCTGGCTGGTGACGGTGTCACCGACCTTGGACTGGCGGACGTCCTTCACACCGGTGATGAGGTATCCCACCTCACCGACACCGAGGCCGTCGGCGCCGAGCATCTCGGGCGAGTTCGTGCCGATCTCCAGCAGCTCGTGGGTGGCGCCGGTCGACATCATCTTGATGCGCTCGCGCTTGTTGAGCTGGCCGTCGATGACACGGACGTACGTCACGACACCGCGGTAGGAGTCGTAGACCGAGTCGAAGATCATCGCGCGGGCGGGGGCGTCGGCGACACCGACCGGGGCCGGGACCTCCTTGACGACCCGGTCGAGCAGCGCGTCGACACCGAGTCCGGTCTTCGCGGAGACCTTGAGCACGTCGGACGGGTCGCAGCCGACGAGGTTCGCGAGCTCCTCGGCGAACTTCTCGGGCTGCGCGGCCGGCAGGTCGATCTTGTTCAGCACCGGGATGATCGTGAGGTCGTTCTCCATCGCCAGGTAGAGGTTGGCGAGGGTCTGCGCCTCGATGCCCTGGGCGGCGTCGACGAGGAGGACGGTGCCCTCGCACGCGGCGAGCGACCGCGAGACCTCGTAGGTGAAGTCGACGTGCCCGGGGGTGTCGATCATGTTGAGGATGTGCGTGTTGCTCTTGTCGTCGGTCGGAGCCCACGGCAGACGCACCGCCTGCGACTTGATCGTGATTCCGCGCTCACGCTCGATGTCCATGCGGTCGAGGTACTGAGCACGCATCTGGCGCTGCTCGACCACACCGGTCAGCTGGAGCATCCGGTCGGCGAGCGTGGACTTGCCGTGGTCGATGTGCGCGATGATGCAGAAGTTGCGGATCAGAGCCGGGTCGGTACGGCTCGGCTCGGGCACGTGGCTGGGGATCGCGGGCACGCAGGGTCCTGATTCTTGAGGCGTCCGCAGTGTCTGCGGTCTCGGGTCGGATCGATACGTAGCCTCCATGGTCCCACGGGCGGGGACCGGCGACCGGTTTGGGCCACGTGCCGGGCCGCTGGTAGTCTGGGCAGCTGTGTCTCATGCCCTCTCAGCGCGAGGCACGACTCCAAGAAATCACCTGGTACGGGACCCGGCTCTTCCCTCGCGGAATCCTCCTGGCCCCGTGCCTGAACCTGTAGAGGCTCATTCGTGGCGAACATCAAGTCCCAGATCAAGCGGATCAAGACCAACGAGAAGGCCCGGCTGCGCAACAAGGCCGTCAAGTCCTCCCTGAAGACCGCGATCCGCAAGGCCCGCGAGGCCGCTGCCGCGGGTGACGTCGAGAAGGCCACCGAGTACCAGCGCGCTGCTGCGCGTGCGCTCGACAAGGCCGTCTCCAAGGGCGTCATCCACAAGAACCAGGCCGCCAACAAGAAGTCGGCGCTTGCTTCGAAGGTCGCGGCTCTCTAAGCCTGACTCCTTCCTGATCTGACGCCGGAAGGACCCGAGCGGGCCCTCTCTCATCCGCTCCCGACCGGCACCCCAGGAGCCACGCGCGGCCTGCGTTCGCCACGCGGGCGTGGCCTCCGACCAGCTTGAACCGAAGGCCCCGGCACCTCGCCCTTCCCCAGGGCGGGGGCAGCCGGGGCCTTCGGCATGTGCGTGTCGGTGCCGGTGTTTCTGTGCCTGTTTTCGGCGCCTGTTTCGGTGCCTGTGTTCGGCGCCTGTTTCGGTGCCTACGGGTGTCAGTCCGACCAGAACTCGTTGTTCTTGTCGATGTCCGCGACGCACTCGTCGAGATCGGTGACCTTGTCTCCTACGATCCGGAAGACGATGCATCCGGTGTCGTCCAGCCGCCGACCCTTCCTTTCGGCGGTCACCCGGCACATCCCGACGGCGTGCCCCCGCCCGTCGACGGCGATGCCCAGCATCTCGAGCCGCATCGACCCCTGGGTCTCCTGGCCGAGCCGCTGATACATGTCGATGATCGCGTCCTGCCCCTTGAAGTCCCCGGAGAGCGGGTGACTACCGGGCACATGATGCGTCGCGTCCTTCGCGATCAACTCCCGCAGCGTGTCGAGATCCCCGCGACTGAACGCCTCGAACCCCTTACGAACGAGCACTGCATGCGGATGCTCAGCCATGACGACCGCCACCTCTCCGTTGTCCGGCGATGTTCGGCTGACATGTCCGATTCTCCTCGGGGTCGGCAACAGGGTCCAGCTATGACGAGGGCCGCGTGCACCCACCCAGGGGCGCGGGGAACCTGCGCGACCAGCCCTCACTCACCCGCACCCGAGCCCGGATGCTGCTCTCTAGCCCCGTCCCCGGGACCGAGCCGCTCGGGCAATCGCCACCACGGCCTTCTCCAGGGCGTACTCGGAATCGTCCCCGCCGCCCTTCACCCCGGCGTCCGCCTCGGCCACGGCCCGCAGCGCGACCGCGACCCCGTCCGGCGTCCACCCCCGCATCTGCTGCCGCACCCGGTCGATCTTCCACGGCGGCATCCCCAGCTCCCGCGCGAGATCGGCGGGCCGCCCGCCCCGCGCGGACGACAGCTTCCCGATCGCCCGCACCCCCTGCGCCAACGCACTGGTGATCATGACCGGCGCGACCCCCGTCGCCAGCGACCACCTGAGCGCCTCCAACGCCTCCGCGGCCCGCCCCTCCACGGCCCGGTCGGCGACGGTGAAGCTGGAGGCCTCGGCCCGCCCCGTGTAGTACCGCCCCACGACGGCCTCGTCGATCGTCCCCTCGACATCGGCGGTCAACTGCGACACCGCGGACGCCAGCTCCCGCAGATCACTTCCGATCGCGTCGACGAGCGCCTGGCACGCCTCGGGCGTGGCGGACCGCCCCGTCGCCCGGAACTCCTGCCGCACGAAGGCCAGCCGATCCGCCGGCTTGGTCATCTTCGGACAGGCGACCTCCCTCGCCCCCGCCTTCCGCGCGGCATCGAGCAGTCCCTTGCCCTTGACCCCGCCGGCGTGCAGCAGCACCAGGGTGATCTCCTCGGCGGGCGCCCCGAGATACGCCTTCACGTCCTTGATCGTGTCGGCCGACAGGTCCTGTGCGTTGCGAACGACCACGACCTTGCGCTCCGCGAACAACGACGGGCTGGTCAGCTCGGCGAGCGTCCCCGGCTGCAACTGATCCGAGGCCAGGTCCCGCACATCGGTGTCGGCGTCAGCGGCCCGAGCAGCGGCGACCACCTCCTGCACAGCCCGATCAAGCAACAGCTCCTCCTGCCCCACGGCAAGGGTCACCGAAGCGAGCAGGTCCTCATCAGCACTCTTCTTGGCCATCCCGTACAGCATGGCACGCCCCACTGACAGCGAGACGGGGGTGGCGTGATGGCAGGGCTGTAGCTGCGGGGGGCCGTAGCCGGCAGCCGGCTAAGCCGCGGGCGCGCCGCAGCCGCAGCGGTGCCGTAGCCGGCGGCCGTCCCAGCTGCGGGCAGTCGTGCCGCTGGGGCGGCACGGGTGGGCGCAGCGGCACCCGCCCAGCGGCGGCGAGCGAAACCCACCCCCGGTCGGCGCCAACAGACCGCACCGCAGCGCCCACAGCTCCGGCCGCACAACCTACGGCTCCTCCCGCCACCCCTCCCACTCCCCCGCGAACGCGTCCAGCTCCCCCGGATCCAGCCGCCCCGCCTCGTCCCGGAGCACGACCAGCCACTGCGCGTCCTCCGCATCGTCCTCCCCCGCCAACGCGTCCCGGACGACCTGCGGTTCCTCCACCACCCCGAACCGCTCCCGAAGCGCCTCGACGACCTCCTCCGCGGCATCCCGATCAGGCAGCACCAGCACATGTCTCACATCGCTCACGGAACCATTTTCCAGGTCACCGCCACAGCTACGGCCACAGCCACCGCCTCCACCGCAGCCGCCCCGCACGCACCGCTAACCGCCCCGCCCGGGGTTCCGCACAACCGGCACCCGATCCAGCCCGATCCCGAACCGCTCCCGGTACACCCCCAACACCTCCTCGTCCGTCCCCAACTCCCGCTCCTCCCGCCCCCCGTCCGCCGCCGTCACCTTGAGGACCCGCCCGCTGAGCGTGATCCGCCCGCCGTCCTCCGTCACCCTCGAACACACCAGGGACTGGGTGAAGTGCGAGGCGGGCGAGGTGCTGTGCCACCACGCCCCGGCCACGAAGTCACCGAGCACCCGCGGCCGCACCTCCAGCCGGTACTGACTCCTGCCGCCCGCGACGACATCCAGATCCGCGGCGTCGCCCCCACCCTTCGCCCCCGCACCGTCCCCGCCCCGCACGCCCGCCGCGTCGGGCCCCGCCTCGACGATCCGGAAGGTCCCGGCGGGATCCTCCTGCTCGTCCCGCGCCCCGAACGCCAGCGGATAGTGACTGTGCGCCCCGAACCCGACGTCGGCCAGCCACTCGCCCCCGTCCACCGTCCGCACCCGCAGCGCGAGATGGTCGTACGGGATCCCGAGCCGCCCCTCGTCGCCGTACACCCGCCCCGCGAGCAGCGTGACGTCGAAGCCGAGCGCGGCCAGCAAGGCCCCGAACGCCCCGTTCAGTTCGTAGCAGAACCCTCCCCTCCTGGCGCCCACCACCTTCTCCACCAGCCGCTCCTCCTCCAGCACGATCTCCTGGCCGAGGTGGACCGACAGGTTCTCGAAGGGCACGGTCTGCAGATGGCGCAGATGCAGCTCGCGCAGGACCTCCACGGTGGGCCACGCCGGGTGCTGGACTCCCAGGCGGCGGAGATATGCGTCAACCTGTGTGGGATTCATGCCCTCAGTCTCGCGCCACCCACAGCTCCCCACCGCCCGCACCACGGCTTCTCCCCCCATCCACGTCTCCGCCCGCACTTCCGGCGTCCGCACCCCCACTCCCTCCGCGCCCTTCGCCGCGGTCGCCACCGGACCCGACGACGGCCAACGCCCCGTCCCGGTCCGTCCGCAGCACCACCGCACCCCCGGCCCGCAGCGCGGCGACCGTACTGGGCGCCGGGTGGCCGTACGAGTTGCCGGCCCCGACCGAGATGAGCGCCAGCCGCGGGGCGGCCCGGCGTATCAGCTCCGGGTCCTGGTAGGCCGACCCGTGGTGGGCGACCTTGAGGACGGCCACCCCGGCCAGCCGCGCCCCCGCCGGTGACCGCAACAGCTCCTGCTGGGCCGGGGGTTCGAGGTCCCCGAGGAGGAGGAAGCGCAGCCCGGCCGAGCGGACGAGCATCGTGACACTGGCGTCGTTCGGCCCGTCCGCCGCCACCGCCGCCGGTCCCGCGGGCGGCCACAGCACCTCCCAGGTCAGCGCCCCCGTACGCCGCTGCTCCCCGGCCGCCGCACGCGTCACCGGAATCCGCCGGGCCGCCGCCTCCCGCCGTACGAACTCGGCCTGGTCCACCGGCTCCCCGAACCCCGTCGTCTCGATCGCCCCGACCGAGCGGCCCCGCAGCACCCCGGGCAGGCCCGCCACGTGGTCGGCGTGGAAGTGGGTCAGGACCACGAGCGGCACCTTGGTGATGCCGAGGGTGCGCAGGCAGTCGTCGACGAGCGCCGGATCGGGTCCGGCGTCCACGACCACGCCCGTGCCCTCGCCCGCCGCCAGCACCGCCGCGTCGCCCTGACCCACATCGCACATCGCCAGCCGCCAGCCCGGCGGCGGCCACCCCGTGACCACCCTGGTCAGCGGTGGCGGCTGCACGACCGCCAGCACGAACAGCACCGCGCAGACCGCACACCACCAGGGGTGCCCGAGCAGCCGTCGCCCGACGAGCAGCACCAGTGCGGTGGCGAGGGCCAGCAGCCCGGCCCCCGTCCAACTGCCCGGCCAGTCCACGCCCCCGCCCGGCAGGGACGCCCCGGTGCGGGCGACCTCCGCGATCCACCCGGCGGGCCAACTCGCGCACCACGCCAGCCCCTTGGCCACCGGCATCGCGAGAGGTGCCGTCGCCAGCGCCGCGAACCCCAGTACCGTCGCCGGTGCGACCGCGAACTCCACGAGCAGATTGCACGGCACCGCCACCAGGCTCACCCGCGCCGACAGCACCGCGACCACCGGCGCGCACAGGGCCTGTGCCGCGGCCGCCGCCGCCAACGCCTCCGCCAACCTCGGCGGCACCCGGCGCCGCCGCAACGTAAGGCTCCAGCGCGGCGCGAGCGTCAGCAGGGCCCCGGTGGCCAGGACGGAGAGCAGGAAGCCGTAACTGCGGGCCAGCCACGGGTCGTACAGCACCAGCAGCAGTACGGCCGTCGCCAGCGCCGGGATCAGCGATCTGCGCCGACCGGTCGCGAGGGCGAGCAACGCGACGGCCCCGCAGGCCGCGGCCCGCAGCACACTCGGGTCCGGTCGGCACACGACGACGAACGCCAGTGTGAGCCCACCGCCGAGCAGCGCGGTCGTCCGCAGCGACACCCCCAGCCGGGGTGCCAGTCCTCGTCGCTCGACGAGCTGGGCGAGGCCGGGCGGCCCGATGAGCAGCGCGAGCAGGATCGTGAGGTTGCTGCCGGAAACGGCGAGCGTGTGCGCGAGGTCGGTCTCCTTGAAGGCCTCGTCCAGCTCCGGTGTGATCCGCGAGGTGTCCCCCACGACCAGCCCCGGCAACAGAGCCCGGGCATCCGCAGGCAGTCCCTCGGTGGCCTCCCGCAGCCCCGCCCGCAACCGCCCCGCGAACCGCTGCGCCCCCGACGCCTCCCCCACGACCTCGGGTCCTGCCCGATCCCGCACCCGCAACACGGCCGCGACCCGATCACCCCCGACCAGCGCCGGCACGACCCGCGCGACGACCCGCACCCGCGTACTCGGCAACAGCCCGAGCCAGGGCGACCGCGGTGGATCGTCCGCGAACGGCGGTGACCCATGTGTGCCCGCGCCCGCACCGGAACGCCGGGCACCTCCCTCCCCCGTTTTCGAACGCACATCCACGATCAAGAGCACCGGCGTCCGGGTCACCAGCACGGCCCTCCGGCCCGCCCCCTCCTCACTCCCGCCCGCCATCGGGGTCCGCCCCACTACCGGCGTCCGGCCCCCCGCCATCGCCGGCGCTCTCCCGTCCACCGTCTCCAAGCGCCGTACGTCGGCCTCGATGATCACGGCGGTCGGGGTCGTGTGGTCCCCGGTGATCCGGGGTCGGGTGAGGCGGGGGTCGGCGGTCAGCTCGACCTCAGCGGTCACCGTGGCGTACTGCCGGGCCAGTTCCGGCACCGGTCCCCGCCGCAGATCCGCCCCATGCAGCCCGGCGGACACCGCGGCCGCGGCGACACAGAGCAGCACCGCGGCGACCGCCACCCTGCCGCTTCCGCCGATGCCCCGCACCCGGCGCCGGAGTCCAGACAGCAGCACGCAGGCGACGACGAGACACCCGGCCACCAGTCCCGTGACCCACCCCGCCGGCGCTCCCAACGCCACCGCTGCCGTCACCCACGCCGCCAGTGCCGCGGGGACCAGGCGCAGATCCGTAGGGCCTTCCTGACGAGGATGAGCGGCCCCGAGCCGCTTCCCGGAAGCGGCGTGCACGGCGGAGCGTCCCCGCCGCCCACCTCCGGCCGCCCGCTGCGCCTCGCCCTCGTCCCCTCGCGGGACCCCCGAGCCGTACCTCACGGCCGTACGAGATTCCGGAGGTCGGCGAAGCGGCGGTCGCCGATGCCGTTGACCTCCCGCAGTTCGTCCACCGAGCGGAAGCCGCCGTGCTGGGTGCGGTAGTCGAGGATGTGCTGGGCGAGCACCGGGCCGACGCCGGGCAGGGTGTCGAGCTGGTCCACGGTGGCCGTGTTCAGGGAGACGGGGGCCGCCGCACCGGCCGGGCCGCCGCCACCCACAGGACCCGGTACGCCGTTGACAGGACCGCCGACCGTGCCGGGTGCGGGCGCCGGGCCGCCGACGACGACCTGCTCACCGTCCACCAGGAACCGCGCACGGTTGAGGGCGTCCGTGTCCGTACCCGGCCGCACACCACCCGCCGCCTTCAGCGCGTCGGCGACCCTGGACCCGGCCGGCAGCCGATGGACCCCGGGTTCACGGACCTTGCCGCTGACGTCCACGACGATCTCGGCGCCCGACGTGTTGGAGTCGCCTCCCGAGACCGTCGGCTGAGTCTCCCCTGGCGGGCCGTCCTCCTGGCCTGCCCCGCTCTGCCCGAACGGAGCCGCCGCACGCACCACTTCGGGCGCCTGGACCGACTGGGTCCGGCCGGTCCAGAAGTGCTGCACGGCGAACACCGCGGCCACGACCAGCAGTACGGAGAGGGCTACTGCATTCCGCCGCTCCAGACCGCACCGCGCCTGCAACCACACCGGCAACCGCTCCCGCAGAGCCATCCCGGCCCGCTCCCGCCAGGCACCGTCCCCGGAATCAACGCCATGCCGGTCCTCATGCCCGCCATCGGGACCGCCCCGCGCCTCATGCCTGGGATCGACACCACGCCAGTCCTCGTCCCCGGAATCGGCACCTGGGGTAGGGGCGTTCCAAGCATCAGGGTCCCGGACATCGGTGTCTCGCCAGCCCCCGTCCCCGGGACCACCCCCGTCAATCGCCGAACCGCCCCCGAGGAGATCGACGGCACCGCCACCCGCCTCCTCCTCGGCCAAACCCCGCGCACCCGTCGGCGGCCCCTTCCCCGAGTCCCTCCGCGCCCCGACCCGTTCGGCGAACAACACCTCCGCCCGCCGCTGGAGTTCGTCCGCCGAGGAGGCGTGCCGATGCCGGGTCCGGCCCCCGCCTCGATGGGCGGGCGGGCGGCGGTGCCGTGAGCGTCCGTCGGAGTGGGGGCCGCGGCCCGGTCCGCTGGTAGCCGTCGCTGTACGTGAATGTGATCGAAGTGCCATGCGCCGAGGATCGGCCACACCCGCACTCTCGCGATGATCTTGGTCAATTCCCGTGGACTACCCACCGGTTGTGGAAAACTCCGCCATCCACACGAGTGACTCACCCACTCCCCGAGCCCACGCATCCACAATCCGCGACCCTCGACGCCACCTCACCGGGCCGAGACGACAACCCCCAGCAACCCGGGCCCCGTATGCGCCCCGATCACCGCCCCGACCTCGCTCACATGCAGGTCGGCCAGTCCCGTCACCCGGGCCCGCAGCCGGTCCGCGAGGGCCGTTGCCCGGTCGGGGGCGGAAAGATGGTGCACCGCTACGTCGACCGGCGCGCTGCCGGCCCGGTCGGCGGCGATCTCCTCCAGGCGGGCGATGGCCCTCGACGCCGTCCGCACCTTCTCCAGGGGCTCGATCCGGCCGCCGTCGAGCTTGAGCAGGGGCTTGACCGCGAGCGCGGAGCCGAGGAGGGCCTGCGCGGCCCCGATCCGGCCCCCGCGGCGCAGATAGTCGAGGGTGTCGACGTAGAAGTAGGCGGACGTGCCCGCGGCCCGTTTCTCCGCGGCGGTGACCGCCTCGTCCACCGTGCCGCCCGTCTCGGCGGCCTCGGCGGCGGCGAGCGCGCAGAATCCGAGGGCCATCGCGATCATGCCGGTGTCGACCACGCGTACCGGAACCGGGGCCTCGCGCGCCGCCATGACCGCCGCGTCGTAGGTGCCGGAGAGTTCGGCGGACAGGTGCAGCGACACGATGCCCGTCGCTCCGGACTCGGCGACCTTGCGGTAGTGCTCCGCGAAGGCCTGGGGGCTGGGTCGCGAGGTGGTGACGGGGCGTCGCTTCTGCAGTGCTTGGGCCAGCGAGCGGGCCGTGATCTCGGTGCCCTCTTCCAGCGCGCGGTCGCCGAGGACCACGGTCAGGGGGACCGCTGTGATGCCGTGCCGCTCCATCGTCCCCTGCGGCAGGTAGGCCGTTGAATCCGTGACGATCGCGACATGGCGGGACATGAGCTGGAGGTTACCTGCCGTAGCGTGCGGGCGGCAGTCCGGCCCCTGTCGCCCGGGGCTGCCGTGTCAGGTTCGGGGCGGACGTGGGGCTGTGTCTCAAGTCGTGCTCTCCGGGCGGGGTTTCTTCTGCCAGGGGTAGGTCGGGCGGGCGCCCGGCGGGGTGATCGCGGGCCGCGTCGGTTCCTCGGCGGTGCGGGAGCGGGGCGTCTCGGGCCAGGTCTGCTGGTCGCTGCTGCCCTCGGCGGCGGGGGCCTCGGGCCACGGCGGCGGCGCGGCGGGCTCGGTCCTGGTCCAGTGCCGCAGGGCTCCGGACTCGACGTCGATCTGCGCGCTCAGGGTGTCCAGGTCGTCGTCGGCGAACCGGCGGGCACGGTCACGGGCCGCCCAGCGCAGGGAGTCGGCCGACTGTGTGATGCGCTCGGTGCGCTCCCGCAGTCCGGGCAGGCGCTCGGCGAGCGTCGTGCGGTCGGGCTCCGACTCAAGGCGCTTGAGCTCGCCGTCCAGTTCATGGCCGTGGGCGCTGAGCCGCTGGAAGAGCCCGATCGACTCCTTGAGGGATTCGTCCTCGGCGGCGCCCGCGTGCAGCGCGTCCTGGGTGGCCCGCATCGAGGTGCGCAGCTTCAGCCGCAGCTGGGCCAGTTCGCCCGCCGGGCCGAGCTGGGCGAAGGACTTGGCGCGCAGGGTGTGGTCCTCGACCGTGCGCCGGGCCTGGGTGATGGTGCGGTCCACACCTCGCTTGGCGGCGCCGACCACCTTCACCGTCGCGTAGGCGCCGAGCGCCACGAAGAGCACGAAGAGCAGGGCCACGATCGCGATCACTGCTTCCACGTCTCTCCTCCTCCGACCGGCACGGCACGTGCCGCGCCGCTCTTCCAAGGTAAACGCAGCGGGCAGGCCCGGAGTTCCGGAAGAACCCCGAACCTGCCCGCACGAATCCCCTAGGGGCCACGCCCCGGGCCCCCGGCTAGGCACATCACCGGAGGTGCCCAAGCCTCACCAACGCCGGAGAAGCCCTACGCCGGAACGATGTTCACCAGCTTCGGCGCCCGCACGATCACCTTGCGGATGTCCGCCCCGTCCAGCGCCGCCACGACCTTCTCGTCGGCCAGCGCGACCTTCTCCAGCTCGTCCTCGGAGATGGCCGGCGAGACCTCCAGGCGGGCCTTGACCTTGCCCTTGATCTGGACCACGCAGGTCACGGTCTCGTCCACGACGTAGGCCGGGTCGGCGACCGGGAAGTCCTGGTGGACGACCGAGTCGGTGTGGCCCAGCTTGCGCCACAGCTCCTCGGCGATGTGCGGGGCCAGCGGCGTGACCAGCAGCACCAGCGCCTCGGCGACCTCGCGCGGCACCGCGCCGCCCGCCTTGGTCAGGTGGTTGTTCAGCTCGGTGACCTTGGCGATGGCGGTGTTGAAGCGCAGGCCCTCCAGATCGTGCCGCACCCCGTCGATCGCCTTGTGCAGGGCACGCAGCGTGGCCTCGTCGGGCTCGGCGTCGACGACGGTCACCTCGCCGGTGGCCTCGTCGACGACGTTGCGCCACAGCCGCTGCAGCAGCCGGTACTGGCCGACCACCGCGCGCGTGTCCCACGGTCGCGAGACGTCCAGCGGGCCCATGGCCATCTCGTACAGGCGCAGGGTGTCGGCGCCGTACTCGTCGCAGATCGCCTCGGGAGTGACGGCGTTCTTCAGGGACTTGCCCATCTTGCCCAGCTCACGCCTGACGGGCTCACCGGCGTAGAAGAACTGGCCGTCGCGCTCCTCCACCTCGGCGGCCGGCACCGGGAAGCCCCGGCTGTCGCGGTAGACGAAGGCCTGGATCATGCCCTGGTTGAACAGCTTGTGGAACGGCTCGGGCGACGAGATGTGCCCCAGGTCGAACAGCACCTTGGACCAGAAGCGCGCGTACAGCAGGTGCAGCACGGCGTGCTCGGCGCCGCCGACGTACAGGTCGACACCGCCGTGCGGCTGACCCGCGCGGGGGCCCATCCAGTACCGCTCGATCTCCGGGTCGACCAGGACGGAATCGTTGTGCGGGTCCAGGTAGCGCAGTTCGTACCAGCAGGAACCCGCCCAGTTGGGCATGGTGTTGGTCTCGCGGCGGTACGCGCGCGGGCCGCGGCCGTCGCCCAGGTCCAGGGTGACGTTCACCCAGTCCTCGTTGCGGGACAGCGGGGTCTCCGGGGAGGTGTCCGCGTCGTCCGGGTCGAAGGTGCGCGGCGAGTAGTCCTCGACCTCGGGCAGCTCCAGCGGCAGCATCGACTCGGGCAGCGCGTGGGCGATGCCGTCCTCGTCGTAGACGATCGGGAAGGGCTCGCCCCAGTAGCGCTGGCGGCTGAACAGCCAGTCGCGCAGGCGGAAGTTGACGGTGCCCTCGCCGACGCCCTCGCGCTCCAGCCACTCGGTGATGCGCGCCTTGGCCTCGACGACCCCCAGGCCGTCCAGGGAGACTCCCGCACCGGTGGAGTTGACGATCTTCGCGTCGTACGAGACGAAGGCGTCCTCCCACGTGGAGGTGTCGGTACCGCGGCCGTCGGTCGGCTCCACGACGCACCGGATCGGCAGCTCGAAGGCGCGCGCGAACGCGAAGTCGCGGGAGTCGTGGCCGGGAACGGCCATGATCGCGCCGGTGCCGTAGCCCATCAGGACGTAGTCCGCGATGAAGACGGGGATCGGCTCGCCGTTGACCGGGTTGGTGGCGTACGAGCCGATGAAGACGCCGGTCTTGTCCTTGGCCTCGGCCTGCCGCTCCACGTCGGACTTGGAGGCGGCCTGGGCGCGGTAGGCGGCGACGGCCTCGCCCGGGGTCGCGTGACCGCCGGTCCACACGTCGTGGGTGCCCTCCGGCCAGACGGCGGGCGTGAACTTCTCGACCAGCGGGTGCTCGGGCGCCAGCACCATGTAGGTCGCGCCGAACAGGGTGTCGGGGCGGGTGGTGAAGACGGTGATGTTCTCGCCGTCGATGGGGAAGTCGACGCGGGCGCCCTCGGAGCGGCCGATCCAGTTGCGCTGCTGCAGCTTGATGGCCTCGGGCCAGTCCAGTTCGTTCAGGTCGTCCAGCAGCCGGTCGGCGTACGCGGTGATCCGCATGTTCCACTGGCGCAGCTTGGCCTTGAAGACCGGGAAGTTGCCGCGCTCGGAGCGGCCGTCGGCGGTGACCTCCTCGTTGGCCAGCACGGTGCCCAGCCCGGGGCACCAGTTGACCGGTGCGTCGGAGGCGTAGGCCAGCCGGTACTCGCCCAGGACGTCGGCGCGCTCGGCGGCGGTCAGGGCGTCCCAGGAGCGGCCGCCGGGGACCGCGCGCTCACCGGACTCGAACGCGGCGACCAGCTCGGAGATCGGGCGGGCCCTCTTCGCCTCGTCGTCGTACCAGGAGTTGAAGATCTGAAGGAAGATCCACTGGGTCCACTTGTAGTAGTCCGGGTCGATCGTGGCGAACGACCGGCGCTTGTCGTGGCCCAGGCCCAGCCGGCGCAGCTGGGACTTCATGTTGTTGATCGCGGCCTCGGTGGTGATCCGCGGGTGCTCGCCGGTCTGGACGGCGTGCTGCTCGGCGGGCAGGCCGAAGGCGTCGAAGCCCAGGGTGTGCAGGACGTTGTGGCCCGTCATCCGCTGGAAGCGGGCGAATACATCGGTGGCGATGTAGCCCAGGGGGTGGCCGACGTGCAGGCCCGCGCCGGAGGGGTACGGGAACATGTCCATGATGAACTTCTTGGGCCGGGCGGCGACCTCCGGGTCGCCCGACAGGTCACCCTTGGGGTTCGGCGCCGCGTAGGTGCCCTCAGCGTCCCAGAAGTCCTGCCAGCGTGCCTCGATCTCGGCCGCGACGGCGGCCGTGTAGCGGTGCGGCGCGGCCGGCTCGGCGGCAGCGGGGTTCGTCTCGCTCATGGTCCTCAAAGCTCCATCGATCGTCTCTGCCAGCGGCTGTGTCGTCCGGAAACGAAAAATCCCCTCGCACAGGAGGGGACGCCGCGCCGATTCCGACCACGTCTTCACCGGTGGTCGGGACTGATCAGCGCGGCTCGCTAAGCAGAAGGCGTACGGCACGCATGGCGTTAGGGTACCGCAGCCGTTGAGCACGCCGCGACGAACTTACGTATGCCTCTTTGGCACCGGGTGCCGCACTCGCCGCCGCAGTCGAGCCGCACCGTATTCCACCCGAGAGGACGGGAGCAAGGCCAGAGGTTACTTCGCGTAACAGCCACTAAGGGGCATCGCAACAGCCCCACGACCGTTTGATAACAGCGCAATAACTCAAACGCCGTACCCATCGGTATGGCGCCACTTAGAGTGCGGCAGCGGGACCGCCTTCCCGAACCGCTCGGAGTTGCCCCCATGAACCCTCGTAGTAGCAACAGCACGCTCCCCAGGACGGGCCGGTCGGCCTATGGGGTGGCGACGGCCGTCTTCCTGCTGGCCATCCCTCTGGTCGTGGTGTACGGAGGCGTCTGGCTCCAGGACTTCCTCAACTTCGGGGCGGGCGTGGTGACGCTTGTCCTGCTCACCTGCTCCGTGATCTGGGGGCTGGTCGCCCAGGACCGGCTGATCCTCAACACCCGCCAGCGGATCGTCGCGCAAGGTGTGCACCGGATCACCGCCGTGGGCTCGATCGCGTTCCTTCTGCTGCACATCGGGATCAAACTCACCCTCGAACACACGACGTGGATCGCCGCGTTCATCCCGTTCGGACTCGGGTTCAGCAGCAGCGGAGGGCTCATCGGCCTCGGCACCCTGGCCGGCCAGCTCATGATCTTCGTCGGCATCACCGGGGCGCTGCGCAACCGCTTCGCGTCCCCGGCCCCGGTCGCCGCGCGCTGGCGGGCGATGCACATGCTGGCGTACCCCGCCTGGTGCGCCGGCCTGATCCACGGCCTGTACGCAGGCCGCGCGGTGAAGGCCCCGATCTTCACGTACATGTACGCGCTCTGCGTCCTCGGCGTCATCGTCGCCCTCGCCCTGCGCGCGGCGCCGCGTCCCTTCAAGCGCAAGGTCACCGACCGGGTCGCCATGCTCCTCGGCACCGAGGAGCGCCCCGGCCGCGAGGAACTGGAGGCGAGCCGGGCCAGGAGGGCCGCCGAGACGGCCGGAGCGGGCCGCGAGAGCCGCCGGGGCGCCGAGTCCGGCGGCCGGCGCTCGGAGTCCGCCCTGCCCGGCTACGAGGGCCTGTCGCAGACCGGCGCCAACCCCATCTACCAGGCTCCCCCGGCCCCCGAGCCCGCGGGCAGCGGATTCGCGGCCGCCTACCGCGCCATGTCCCCGGGAGCGCAGCAGCCGTACGACACCGGCCAGACCGCGCGCATGGACCTGCCGATGGACATGCAGGCGGCCACCGAGCCCATCGCGCGCGCGGAGGGCATCGGCAGCACCTCCGGCAACTGGCCGATCCCGTCCCCGCCGCCGGTCGGCGAGGCACCCCCGTCCGCCTACGACCCGCTCCAGGACACGGGGTACAACATCCCCACCTATGGCAGCAATTCGGGCACGGCCAGCTATCTGACAGGTGATGTGCGCGACACCGGTGAGACAAACAACCTGTACGGCACGTACAACCCGAATGACACGTACAACAGCGGTCCCGCCACTGATCAGACGTCCGGCCAGTCGTACGACTTCGACTCGCCGGGCTCGGGGGAACCTTGGAACACGCCTTCCGGAGGCTATAGGTGAACGAGGCCCTGCCCGACGTCCCGGAAGTCCGCGTGGTCGGGCTTCCCCAGCTCACGTCGGGCTTCGACCTTGTCGAACGACTTGACCTGCCCATGCACCTGAAGGTGCACGGGCCGCTCGAACCCATGGGCGGCGAGCAACTCGCGAAGCTCTCCGAAGCCATCAACCTGAAGGGGCGCGGCGGTGCCGGCTTCCCCTTCCACAAGAAGCTGCGCTCGGTCGCCGAAGCGGCGATCAAGCGCGGCGTCCGGCCGGTCGTCGTCGTCAACGGCAGCGAGGACGAACCGGCCTGCCGCAAGGACACGGTCCTCATCAACCGTGCCCCGCACCTCATCCTGGACGGCGCCCTGCTGGCCGCCGAGGCCCTGGGTGCCCGCACGCTCGTGGTGGGGGTCACCCGGGAGTCCACCCAGCGCTCCATGGAGGCGGCGCTCGCCGAACGCGGCCTGAGCAACGGCCGACGATCAGCTCTGCGCGCGCGCGTGCAGCGCAACCCGGTCCGCATGGTCACCGGAGCTGCGGCCTCGCTGATCCGTTCCATCGACGGCGGCCCGGCCATCCCGCCCGGCCGCAAGATCAGCGCCTCCCAGAGCGGCGTCGGCGGCGCGCCGACCCTGCTCTCCAACGCGGAGACCTTCGCGCAACTGGCCATCGCCGCGCGCATCGGCCCGGAGCGCTACGGCAACACCGGTCTCTACGACGAGCCGGGCACCGTCATGCTCACGGTCTCCGGTGCCGTCGCGCGCCCCATGGTGATCGAGGTCCCGACGGGCGTACCGCTGCGCTACGTCCTGCAGTTGGCCGGGGCCCCGCCGGTCCCGCAGGGCGTGCTGACCGGCGGCTACCACGGCAAGTGGATCGACGCGGCGACCGTCAACGAGGCGATCGTCTCCCGCAACTCCCTGGACGCCGTGGGCGGCGCGCTCGGCGCCGGCGCGATCCTGCCGATCACTCAGGAGACCTGCCCGCTGGGCGAGTCACTGCGGGTGGCGCAGTGGCTGGCCGAGGAGAGCGCGGGCCAGTGCGGCCCCTGCTACCTCGGTCTGCCGGCCGCCGCGCGCGGCATGGAGGACATCCTCAACGGCGGCGGCCCGGCGGCCCTGGAGGCGCTCAAGCAGGTCGCAAAGAACGTGAAGCGGCGCGGCGCGTGCTCGCACCCGGACGGCTCCGCGATGTTCCTGGAGTCGACCATCAAGGCGTTCACCGACGACCTGGCCGCCCATGTCCTCGGCAACGGCTGCGGACGGCCCGTGGAGGGCGTTCTGCCGCTCTTCGAGGGCGGAAAGATGCCGACGGGCATCCCGGGCGGCGGCGAGGCCGAGGAGAACGGCCCGAGCCGTCAGAAGATCTACGTCGACTGGACGCTGTGCCGGGGCCACGGCCTGTGCGCCGACATCCTCCCCGAGGTCTTCGAACTCGGCGCCGACGGCTTCCCGACCGTCGCCCAGGCCCAGGTGCCCCGCTACGCCGAGGCGAAGGCGCTCCGCGCGGTGCGTCGCTGCCCCGCGCTGGCGCTGCGCCTGGAGGAGGAGGCACCGCGCGACAAGGGCCCCACCCGCAACCTCCCGGTCCTCTCCCAGGGCCGTGGGCGGCGAGCGCTGGGCCGCTGAACCGCAACGCAGTTACGGCTGAGGGGCCGCCCCGTTCGGGGCGGCCCCTCAGCCGTAACTGACGTGGAAAACAAGGAGATCCCGCCGGTTCGAGATGACCCGGCGGGATCTTTCTGTGGAGCTAAGGAGATTTGAACTCCTGACCCCCTGCATGCCATGCAGGTGCTCTACCAACTGAGCTATAGCCCCGTGCTTGGTGTTCCGCCCGGTTTCCCCGGCGGCGGAGCCAACATTACACGGTCTCCAGGGTGGAACACCAAATCGTTTCCCGGCTCAAGCAGTGACGAACGAGTAGAACCGTTTGAGCGTGCAGTGTTCCTCGAGGAGGCGGCCGTAGATCGGCTCGCCCTCCAGTTCACGGTACGTCTCGATGGGGTCGCCTTTTATGATCAGCGCCCGCGCGCATTCCTCGCACCAGTACTGGTAGTCGGGATTGAGCGGCTCCATGTCGCGCACGATCGGCGTCCCGCTGCCGCACCAGTCGCACTTTCGCCTGTGTGCACCCATCGTTCAGCTCCAGCTGTGGCCGCAGGCCGTGCACACGTAGGAGACCCCGCCGTTGTCGCCGAGTACTTGCGCCACGTGGACGGAACCGCAGGAAGGGCAGATGAGGCGGACCGTCGTGTCCCTTGTCGACGCCGCTTCGTGGAGGTGGCCGACCTCCACGAGGATGCTCGCAGGCATCACTACTCCCTCCCGTCGGGCCGCGCCCCCTCCGGCCGTTTGATTCTGCCACGGCCGGACCAATACGGTCAGCGACGCCTGAGTACCAGTCCGGACACGGCGCCCACCGCGGCGGTCCCGGCCAGCGCGAACATGCACGCCAACAGCGCCTTCGCAGAGGTATACGCCTCAGAGGGGCCGAGTGACTCAAGTCGGTTGAAGAAGAGTGTGCCGAAGCCCGCGACGCCGACCAGTTGGCCGAGCTGGGTGACCGTGGCGAGCAGACCGCTCGCGTCCGCCGCGTACCGGGGCGGCACCGTGGACAGGGCCCGGGTGAGCGTGGGACTGAAGGCGAGCGCGAGCCCCACTCCCAGGCCCGTGTACGCCGCGTACAGCGCGACACCGCCCTCGCCTCCGTCCCGCAGCGACAGGCCGACGCCGAGCGCGGCCAGCGCGGTGATCACGAAGCCGGCCGGCGTCAACAGGCCCTGCCAGGACATGGGCCAGTGCCGCCAGGTCAGTCCGACGATCCCGAAGACCACCGCGGTCGGCGCGAAGGAGAGCCCGGCCCGCAGCGCGCTGTAGCCGAGGCCGCCCTGCACGTACAGGGTGAGCACGAAGAGGAAGCCGCCGTTGACGGCCATGACCGCCATGATCCGGAACACCGCGAGACCCATGCCGGGGTGGCGCAGCACACTCGGTGTGATCAGCGGGGCCCCGCCGCGCCGGGCCAGGCGCGCCTCGTAGCCGCAGAAGACGGCGAACAGGACCGCGGCGGCGGCCAGGGACAGCCACGACCACAGCGGCCAGTCCTCCTCCTGTCCCAGCACCAGCGGCACCGTGCACAGCGACACGGCCGCGCCGAGCAGCACCAGGCCGGGCAGGTCGAGACCGCGGGACCGGTCCCGGGGCGTCCTGCGGTCCCCGGGGAGCAGGACGCGCGCGCCCGCGGCCAGCAGGACGAGACCGACCGGCACGTTCACCAGGAACACCGGCCGCCAGCCGGTGCCGAACAGGTCGGCGCTGACCAGGACTCCGCCGACGACCTGCCCGGCGGCGGCGCCGACCGCGAGGACCGCGGAGTACACGCCGAGCGCCCTCATCCGGGCCTCGCCGGTGAAGTTGCGCTGGATCAGGCTGAGCACCTGCGGGATCATCACCGCCGAACCGGCGCCCTGCACCAGCCGGAAGACGATCAGCTCGGTGACGCCCTGGGCGAGCCCGCAGGCGAGTGAGGCCGCCGTGAACAGGGCGAGTCCGGCGAGATGGACCCGGCCGTGCCCGAACCGGTCGCCGAGCCGGGCGCCGGTGATCAGCAGCACCGAGTACGTGATGGCGTATCCGGCGATGACCAGCTGGAGTTGGGCGCCGGAGGCGTGCAGTTCGGTGCCGATCGTGGGGGCCGCGACGTTCACGATGAACACGTCGAGCAGCGCCATGAACTGGGCGGCGAGCACGAGCGCGAGCAGCGGCCGGGGCCGGTTGTCAGTGGCGGGTGCTTCACTGTGGACAGGTCGGGAAACGGATGCGGGATCCGGTCCCGTCCGAGGTGTCGTCGTCATGCTGTCGAGCCTGAGGACGTTCCGGTACGGGTGCCGAGAGCCCGCCGATGCTGGTACTGCCAGCACCTGGCAGGCACGGGCTCCGGCATCGAGGATGGTCGTGCGGGGGGCGTGACGACGAGGGGCGTCACAACGGCGGGGTGGACACGGGGGGGCGGGACGTGGGGACGGGGGACGTGCCCATGGGGGGCAGGGCGATGGGGGGACATGGTGATGGGGGACACGCGATGAGGACGACACAGCGACGACGGCCCGAGCTGGCCTCGTTCCTGCGCAGCAGGCGCGCCCGGGTGACCCCGGCGGACGTGGGGATGCCGCCGGGCCTCAGGCGCCGCACCCCGGGGCTGCGCCGCGAGGAGGTCGCCCAGCTCTCCGGCGTCGGGGTGACCTGGTACACCTGGCTGGAGCAGGGCCGCCCGATCAACGCCTCCGCACAGGTCCTGGACGCGGTGGCCCGCACGCTGCGGCTCGACCTGCCGGAGCGGGAGCATCTGTACCGCCTGGCGGAGGTGCCCTTCGCCGGCGTCCCGGAGCGACTGCCCCAGGAGACGGGGCCGGAGGTGCAGGGCATCATCGACGCCCTCGACCCGCTCCCGGCGGTCGTCTACAACTCGCGCTACGACATCCTGGCCACGAACCAGGGCTACCGGGACCTGTTCCTCATCCGGGAAGTCATCGAGATCGGGGTGTCCAACGCGCTGTGGACGCTGTTCACGGTGTCCGAGGAAGCCTGCCCGGTGCTGTACCGGGAGCGCGAGCTGCCGGTCATGGTGGCGACGCTGCGGTCCGCGTACGGCAGACATGTGGGCGAGCCGGCGTGGGAGGGCTACATAGCCGCGCTGGCGGCGGCCAGCCCCTACTTCGCCGAACTCTGGGCGAGCGGAGAGGTGGTCCAGCCCGGACCCCGGGTGAAGACCTTCCGCCACCGAGCAGTGGGTGTGCTGCGGATGACGTCCCAGTCGCTGTCGATCGACGGAATGCCCGAGTGCCGGATCGTGGTCTACACCCCGGAGGACGAGGAGACACGTGAAAAATCCCGCCTCCTGAGGGAGACGGGATTCTCATCGAGTGGAGCTAAGGAGAATTGAACTCCTGACCTCCTGCATGCCATGCAGGCGCTCTACCAACTGAGCTATAGCCCCTTGCGTTCTTCCCGCTCGGCGGGCGAACAAGAAGAACTTTAGCCTGCGACCTGCCGGAAAGTGAAATCCGGGTCCGGCGCTGGTCGGCGCCGGTTCCGCCACGGCTCAGTCGTCGTCCCCGAGCACCGGCTCCGGCAGGGTGCCGGCGTTGTGCTCCAGGAGGCGCCAGCCGCGGGCGCCCTCGCCGAGGACGGACCAGCAGCAGTTGGAGAGGCCGCCGAGGCTCTCCCAGTGCCGCGGCTCCAGACCGAGCAGCCGTCCGATGGTGGTGCGGATCGTGCCGCCGTGGCTGACCACCACGAGGGTGCCGTCCTCGGGGAGCTTCTCGGCGTGCCGGAGCACGACGGGGGCGGCGCGGTCGGCGACCTCGGTCTCCAGTTCGCCGCCGCCGCGGCGGACCGGCTCACCGCGCTTCCACGCGGCGTACTCCTCGCCGTGCCGGGCGATGATCTCCTCGTGCGTCAGCCCCTGCCAGACGCCCGCGTAGGTCTCGCGCAGGCCCTCGTCGTGGGACACCTCGAGGCCGGTGAGCGCGGAGAGCTCGGCGGCCGTGTTCGCGGCCCGCTGGAGGTCGGAGGCGACGATCGCGTCGGGCTGGAGGGAGGCCAGCAGCCGGGCCGCGCGGCGGGCCTGGCCGACGCCGGTCTCGGTGAGTTCGACGTCGGTGGTGCCCTGGAAGCGGCGCTCCACGTTCCAGGAGGTCTGGCCGTGCCGCCACAGGATGAGGCGGCGGCCCCGGCCCTTGCGGTCGGAGGCAGCGGTCACCGCTGCTCCCCGAACTCGGCGTCGTCCTCCTCGGCCCGGAGCTTGGCGTGCTCCTCGCCCTTGCCGCGGGTCGCCTTGGCGTCGGCCGGCAGCTCCAGCTCGGGGCAGTCCTTCCACAGCCTCTCCAGGGCGTAGAAGACCCGCTCCTCGCTGTGCTGGACGTGGACCACGATGTCCACGTAGTCGAGCAGGACCCAGCGGGCCTCGCGGTCGCCCTCGCGGCGCACCGGCTTGGCGCCGAGCTCCTTGGAGAGCCGCTCCTCGATCTCGTCGACGATGGACTTGACCTGGCGGTCGTTGGGTGCGGACGCCAGCAGGAAGGCGTCGGTGATCGAGAGGACGTCACTGACGTCGTAGGCGATCACATCATGGGCGAGCTTGTCGGCGGCCGCCTGCGCGGCGGTGTGGACGAGCTCGAGAGAACGGTCAGTGGCGGTCACTACGAGGCTTTCGGTCGGCGGTCACTTGACCTCAAGGGTCTCACGGACCGCCGACGGCACCCCACGTGATTGTTGTGGACCCGTGGGGTGCCGCTGCGAGCCGGGGCCCGGCTAGGACGAGGAGGACGGCTTGTAGTCCTGGCCGAGGATCACCGCGACGTTCGCGCTGGAGGAGACCGTGCCCTTGGTCACGGCACTGCCGGGCAGGCCGAGGGTCTTGGCGACCTCGGTGGCGTTGGCCTTGTCGCCCGGGTCGGCGTAGACGACCTCGGAGGTGGCCCGGGTGCCGGAGGGCGTGCCGCCGTCGAGGAAGGTGAAGCCGCCGTTGAGGAGGACGACGCGGGCCTTCTCGGTGTTGTCCTTGGTGCCGGTGGCGTTCTGGACGGAGACGCTGACCGCCGCGTCCTTGTCGGGGCTCTTCGCCTTGCCGCCGAGGACGTCGTTGACGACGCTCGCGCTGGCCGCCGCGCTCAGGGTGCCGTCCTGCTGGACGGGCAGCAGCGCGGTCTTGTAGTCGCCGCCCTTGGCGAGGTCGGCGAGCTTGGCGAGGAAGGTACCGAGGTCCTTGTCGGTCAGGGACGGGTCGAGGATCTGGGCCAGGGTCTGCACGGTGGTGGTCGCGGCCGTCGGGTCGGAGGACAGCTTGCGCAGCACGCCCTGCATGACCTGGCCGAAGCGCTCCAGCTGGGCGTTCTGGGCCTCGCCGGGGGCGCGGTAGGTGGCGTAGGCGACGGCCATCTTGCCGCTGAGGGTCTGGTCCTTCCCCTTGTTCACCAGGGGCGCCTGGCCCTTCTTCTTGGCGGCCGGGTCGGGGACGGCGGTGTTGGTGTCGACGTCGATGTTGCCGACGAGGTCGACGAGGTTCTGCAAGTAGGGGGTGTCCAGGCGCCAGGTGCCCTCGATGTCGGTGCCGAGGACGGTGTCGAGGGCGTCGAGGGTCCCCGAGGAGCCGTCGTCGTCGACCGACTTGGCGAGGGTGGTCGTGGTGCCGTCGTCGGCCGTGAGGCTGAGGGAGTTGGGGATCAGGACGGTGGTGCCCTGGTCGGTGGTGGTGTTGTCGACGAGCAGCGCGGTGGAGGTGCCGCCCTTCGCGGTGTTGTGCAGATGGACGACGATCACGTCCCGGTTCTGGGCGCTCGACGCGATCGTCGTGCCCTTCTTGGTCTCCGAATCCGACAGGCCGGGCAGCTTCCCGGCGTACCACAGGTAGCCGACCCCGCCGACCGCGAACAGGGCGAGGACGACGACCAGGACGACGAGCCGACTGCGGGCCCGGCGCTTGGCCTCCTCGCGGCGCTCGGTGCGGTTCTCGGTGAAGTTGAGCCAGTCGATGACGTCCTCGGAGTCCCCGTCGGGCTCCTCGACGAACGCGAACTGGGCGGTGTGGTACTGCCGTTCGTCGTCGGCGGAGTCCACGCCGGTCTGCGCCGTCGCCGGTGCTTCCCCGGCCTGCGCGCCCTCGCCGTACCCCCGGCCTCCCTGCGCTCCCTGCGGTGCGTCGGCGGCCGGGCCACCCTGCTGGGGGATGTACGCCGTCTGCTCGGTGACCCGCTGCTGCCCGGTGACCCGCTGCTGCTGCCCGCTCGCGGCGGCCTGCCCGTAGGGGTCGTACGCCGTCGCCGGACCGCCGGCCTGTCCGCCCGCGCCCCGGCCCCGGTACGGGTCGTAGGGCGGCACCGGCGCCTGCTGTCCGGTGTCGCCGGCGCCGTAGGGGTCGTACGGCGGGACGGGGCTCTGGTTGCCGGTGTCGTACGGCGCCTGCTGTCCGCCCGTGGCGTACGGGTCGTAGCCGTAGCCCTGCTGTGTGTAGGGGTCGTACTGCTGCTGGGACTGCTGAGGCTGCTGCCGCGAAGCCTGTTGCGGGATCTGCTGGTACACCGGCCGGCCGTACTCGTCGTAGCCGACGAGTTCGTACTGGTTCTCGTGATCGCCGCCGTAACCCGCGTCGTATCGGTCGTTCACCGGTGCCCCTCTCGGTTCACTCGCCGCGGTACAGCTCGCGCTTGTCGATGTAACGCACGACGCCGTCCGGCACCAGGTACCAGACGGGGTCGCCCTTGGCGACTCTCGCCCGGCAGTCGGTGGAGGAGATGGCCAGGGCCGGGACCTCGACCAGCGAGACCCCGCCCTCGGGCAGCCCGGGGTCGGCCAGGGTGTGGCCGGGCCGGGTGACTCCGATGAAGTGCGCGAGGGAGAACAGCTCTTCCGCGTCCCGCCAGGTGAGGATCTGGCCGAGGGCGTCGGCGCCCGTGATGAAGAAGAGGTCGGTGTCCGCGTTCAGGGACTTCAGGTCGCGCAGTGTGTCCGTGGTGTACGTCGGGCCGCCGCGGTCGATGTCGATCCGGCTGACCGAGAACTGCGGGTTCTCGGCGGTCGCGATGACCGTCATCAGATAGCGGTCCTCGGCCGCGGACACCCTGCGGTGGGTCTTCTGCCACGGCTGGCCGGTCGGTACGAACACGACCTCGTCCAGGTGGAACTGCGCGGCGACCTCGCTGGCCGCCACGAGGTGCCCGTGGTGGATCGGGTCGAACGTTCCGCCCATGACGCCGAGGCGGCGCTTGCCGGGGTTCGACGGGCTGTTGTTGCCCGGGCCGGTAGGCATGTCCTGCTCTCCCATGCGTGCAGACCCTACCGGCCCGACCTGAGGGCACCGGACGGCGCGGGCCCGGAGTGCCCCGTCACGGGCACTGAGTGCCTCAGCGGTCGCGGTTGAAACGGGTGGTGATCCACAGCAGGAGCAGCAGGATGAGGAACGCGGCGCCGCCGGTCACCAGGGGGTCGAGGCTCTCGTGGTTGCCGCCGTGCTCCTCGCCCTCTGCGGCGAGGGTGACCAACTGGGCAGCGGTGCTGTGGAAGCTCATCTTCGGCAGACCTATCCGATGGAGGAGGGCGGGATAAAGACGTCGGCCCATGGTAAGCGGGCCCGGTGAGGGCGATCACCCCGACTCCACCATTGGAGGCCGCCCGTGGGGCACCGGGGAACCGGCGGGGAACCTTCGCCCCCGCTCACTCGTCCTTCCGCTTGTACCCCCGCAGCAGGAACCACGCGGTGAACGCACAGCCCACGAACATCACGACCAGTACGACCCGGAGCAGATTTCCGGCCCCTTGCTGCTCGGCGGCGCTAGCGGCCTCGGTGAGCCAGGCGGCCCGGGTGTGCTCCATGACGTGGACTCCTTCGCTGTACTGCCCGTCCACGCTATCTCCGCCTAGGCTGGGCTCTGCTTCGGGGGCGCAAAGGCCCGCACAAGGGTCCGCAAAGGATCACAACGGGCCGAGGGGCACGGCCAGAGAGCACAGCTGAAGAGGCACGGCTGACAGGCACCGCCAAGGTGGCACAGCCAAGACGCACATGGGGGAAGACATGTCCGACGACGGCCATCAGAACAACGGACACGAGCACGTACCGAGCAGGCAGCGCCGGCGTTTCCCGGGAATCTCCTCGCGTGCGTACGAGCACCCCGCCGACCGTTCCGCCCTGGTGGCGCTGCGCAAGCTGAGCGGTTTCGACACGGTGTTCAAGGCGCTCAGCGGTCTGCTCCCCGAGCGGAGCCTGAGGCTGCTGTTCCTGTCCGACTCGGTGCGCGTCTCCGACCAGCAGTTCGCGTACCTCAACGACATGCTGCGGGACGCCTGTTACATCCTGGACCTGGAGAAGGTCCCGCCGATGTACGTGAACCAGGACCCGCAGCCCAACGCGATGTGCATCGGCCTGGACGAGCCGATCATCGTCGTCACCACGGGCCTGGTCGACCTCCTCGACGAGGAGGAGATGCGGGCCGTCGTCGGCCACGAGGTGGGCCACGCCCTCTCCGGCCACTCGGTCTACCGGACCATCCTGCTGTTCCTGACCAGCCTCGCCCTCCGGGTGGCCTGGATCCCGCTGGGCAACATCGCGATCATGGCGATCGTGACCGCGCTGCGGGAGTGGTTCCGCAAGTCGGAGCTGTCGGCGGACCGCGCGGGCCTGCTGGTCGGCCAGGACCTGCGCGCCTCGATGCGCGGCCTGATGAAGCTGGCCGGCGGCCACCACCTGCACGAGATGAACGTGGACGCGTTCCTGAAGCAGGCCGAGGAGCACGAGGCGGGCGGCGACCTGCGCGACTCGGTCCTGAAGATCCTCAACGTCCTGCCGCGCACCCACCCCTTCACCACGATCCGGGCGGCCGAGCTGAAGAAGTGGTCCGAGTCCCGCGACTACCAGCGGATCATGGACGGCCACTACCCGCGCCGCGCCGAGGACAAGGACACCTCGGTCACCGACAGCTTCCGCGAGTCGGCGGCGAGCTACGCGAGCAATGTGAAGAACTCCAAGGACCCCCTGATGAAGCTGGTCAACGACATCGCGGGCGGGGCGGGCGACCTGGGCGGCAGGGTCCGCAGGGGCTTCGGCGGCTTCTCGAGCTCGGCCCCGAGGAACGACGACAGGCCCGACGAGGAGGGCGGCGCGACCCCGGCCGGTTAGAACCCGGCTCCGGCCGGTCAGAACAACCCGCCGCAACAACCCGCCGCAACAACCTGCCGTTCCTCTACACCTTCGGCTGCGCGCTGGTGGCAAGCGACCCGCACAACGCCGTGGCGCTGCCCGTCGCGTAGGGATCCGTCCCCGCCGGCCCGCCCGCCTTCGCGGTCTGCCCGGCCAGCAGCGGATGCAGCCGGTTCGTGGAGTCCACCGCACACGAGAGCGGCCCGGCCTGGACGTACGACACGACCAGCTGGGCCGTGTGCATCCGCAGGTCGTCCCGGTCGAACCGGAAGTGCAGCTCCCGCCGGACGGTGAACAGCGAGACCTCGCTGGAGGCGCCCGCGGCGGCGGACCGCAGCGCGTACACGAACGTGTGGTCCGCGGTCACCTCCAGGGTCGAGGAGTCGGTCTCCGCGGCCTGAAGGCTCCCCTGGACCCGGATCTGCCCGTCGGCGAGCCGCGCCTCGGCGGGGTCGAAGCGGACCAGCCACCCGGTCGGCGCGTGCCGCCCGTCCGCCGCGGGGTGGGCGAAACTCTGGTCGAACTGGTCGAGTTGGTCCGTGTCGAGCAGCACCCGCACGGCACGGACCTGGCCCCCGGCGAGGACATCGGGGTCCAGCGAGGACCGCACGATGTAGTCCTTGGCGGTGGTCAGCGCGCTCACCACCTGGCTGTCGGAGAAGTGCTCGGTGCGGCGGGAGGGCGGCAGCGGGATGCCCTTGGCGCCGACGCGGTACTGCGCGGCGGGGCTGTGCGCGTACAGGTACTCGGCGTCGTCGTGCCCCGGGACCCTGCCCTCCGGGGCCAGCGGGATGACGGTCATCCGGAGCGGTTCCACCGGCTGCGGGATCGCGGAGGTCTGGTAGGGGTGCCGTACACCCATGTAGATCGCGGTGCCGAAGGCGACGGCGATCAGCAGGACCAGGATCAGCACCTGCCGGGACAGGCCCCGCCGGAGGGGTGGGCGGCGGCGTACGGCGGGCGCGTGGTCGGCCATGCGCTCCTGCGCGGAGAACTCCTGGAGGCGGGCAGCACGGACGAACGACTCGTCGAACACGACGGATCGGTACTCGTCCTCTCCACCTGCCGGGCCGCCCTCGGGTGGCCCCTCAGGCGGGTCTCCTGGCGCTCCCATATCTTCAGAGTAGGTCTCGGGAAGCTCAGGTAAACGCCCCGCCGCACGACAACTTCTGACAGGTTCTCACCAGGTCCGAGCGAGGACCTGTCCGCAGCGCGACGCGCTCCGGCCGGTACCGGTCGGAGATCGGCCGGAACCGGCTCAGGGGGTGCGCGGGACCGCGGACACGGCCGGCTGGGAATAGTCCGCGGACGCCGAGGGCGTCACCGTGCTCCCCTGTTCCAGACCGGTCGAGGCGGGCGGCGGCACCCGGTCGCGGCTGCCCGAGGAGGCGCCCCGGTAGACCGCGGTGAAGGCCAGCGCGACCATGCCGATGCCCATGACGAGGGCGAGCATCCAGGCGACCGGGCGGTGCCAGCGGACCTGCTTGCCGTAGGTGCCGGGAGCGCCGTAGCGGCCTTCGAGGATCTCGGTGTCGTCCAGCTCGTCGAGGTCGGGATCATGGCCGAAACCGCCGGAGCCGAACCCGTCCTCGTACCGCTCGCCTCTGGGGCGAGCTCTGCGGGCCTCGGCCTCGGAGGCCTCCGCTCTCGCCTGGGCGGCGGCCAGGAGGCGCTCGACGGCGGTCGGCTCGTGCACCACGGCCGCCCGTACGAAGGCCTCGTCGAAGACCACGGAGGCGAACTCTTCGTCCGACACCCCGCGGTCGTGGTCGTCGTCGGGCTCCCAGCCGTCAGGGAACGGCGTGCCCCCCACGTCCTCCGGCACGGATCCAGAGTAGACCTGGGGGGTCAATTTGGGCAGACGGTATGGAAATTCATCCGCCTGGTGAGACACCTCTCGTACGGCCCGGAGGCGGCCGGGGGCAGAAAGCCGGCGCGTGCCTCACGCATATGCCCAGGCCCTGCGCGCCCTGCGCCCCTTACCGCCGCCCCGCTCAGCGGCGGATGTGCCCGTCCCCGGTGACGATGTACTTCGTGCTGGTGAGCTCCGGGAGCCCCATCGGGCCGCGCGCGTGCAGCTTCTGGGTGGAGATGCCGATCTCCGCGCCGAAGCCGAACTGGCCGCCGTCGGTGAAGCGGGTGGAGGCGTTGACCGCCACGGTCGTGGAGTCGACCAGCTGGGTGAACCGGCGGGCCGCCTGCTGCGAGGTGGTGACGATGGCCTCGGTGTGACCGGAGGTCCACAGCCGGATGTGCTCGACGGCCTTGTCCAGCGAGTCGACGACGGCGGCGGCGATGTCGTAGGAGAGGTACTCGGTGTCCCAGTCCTCCAGGGTGGCCTCCACGACGGTCGCCTTGGTGTCCTTCGCGTACGCCAGCACCCGCTGGTCGGCGTGGACGGTGACGCCGGCCTCGGCGAGGGCGTCCAGGGCGCGCGGCAGGAACTCGGGGGCGATGTCCTGGTGGACCAGGAGGGTCTCGGCGGCGTTGCAGACGCTGACCCGCTGGGCCTTGGAGTTGATCAGGATGTCGATGGCCATGTCGAGGTCGGCGTGGGCGTCGACGTAGACGTGGCAGTTGCCGGTGCCGGTCTCGATGACGGGGACGATCGACTCGGTCACGACGGTCTGGATCAGCGAGGCGCCGCCGCGCGGGATGAGCACGTCGACCAGGCCCCGGGCGCGCATCAGCTCGCGCACGCTCTCGCGGGACTCGCCGGGCACGAGCTGGATCGCGTCGGCCGGCAGTCCGGCGCCGCCCACCGCGTCGCGCAGGACCCGTACGAGGGCGCTGTTCGATTCGTACGCGGAGGCCGAGCCGCGCAGCAGGACGGCGTTGCCGGACTTCAGGCACAGGGCGGCGGCGTCCACGGTGACGTTCGGGCGGGCCTCGTAGATGATGCCGACCACGCCGAGCGGGACACGGACCTGGCGCAGGTCGATGCCGTTCGGGAGGGTCGAGCCGCGCACGACCTCGCCGACGGGGTCGGGCAGCGCCACGACGTCCCGGACGTCGGAGGCGATCGCGCGCACCCGCTCCGGGGTGAGGGTGAGCCGGTCGATGATCGCCTCGCTGGTGCCGGCCTCGCGGGCCTTGGCGATGTCCTTGGCGTTGGCCTCGACGATCTCGCTCGTACGGACCTCCAGGGCGTCCGCGATGGCGAGCAGCGCGTCGTCCTTCTCGGCCCTCGGCAGCGGGGCGAGGTCGGCGGCGGCGGCCTTGGCCCGGTAGGCGGCCTGGACGACCGGGGTCATGGAGTCGTACGGCGAGAGCGAGGTCATAGGGGAAGCGTAGTGCGCCGCGCCGGGCCGTCCACCGCGCATTCCACAGCGCGAGACGGGATCAAAGGGACACACCCCAGGGGGCGGGTCAGTACGGGTGCACCCCCACCGGTGAGGCCGGCGGCGGCCCGTACCCCTCGGCGATGCGCTGGTGGTAGGTCTGCCGGTCGATGACCTCCAGGCCGACGATCTCCCAGGGCGGCAGGCCCGCGGTCTGGCGGTGCTCGCCCCACAGGCGCAGGGCGACGGCGGCCGCGTCGTGCAGGTCGCGGGCCTCCTCCCAGTACCGGATCTCGGCGTGGTCGTTGGCGTAGCGGCTGGTCAGCAGGAAGGGGTGGTCGTGGGCGAGCTGCTGGAGGGCGCGCCGGACCTCCTTCAGCGGGGCCTCCTCGCCGGAGACGCTGAGGGTGACATGCCACAGGCGGGGCAGGTCCTCGGGCCTCTCCCCCTCGAACCGGTCCCCCGCGGCGACGCTCGTCAGGGTCCGCTCCTCACCGGCCGGCCTCGCCACGGCGTTCCCGGACCCGCCGCGGGAAGCCGCCGCGCCGTCGCGGGACGCCGCCGCCCCAGGGCGCACTCGTCTCACGACGGCCTCCTTCACGCACAGAGTCCGGCCCCACAGGCCGGGCGGAATGTGTCCCTGGGACAAAGTTGAGCAGGCCGCAAGGGCTCGCGGGGCGATTTTGCGGAACGTCCACCTCAGGGCGACGCCCTTGGCAGGGCGTTCACCCCGTTTTCGGGCACACGCGGCACCCACCGGCATCCACGGGCACCGGAAAGCACCGCAAGGCACGGCAAGGCACCGCACGCACCCGACGCCCCTCAGGGATGCAGGATCACCAGATCGTCCCGGTGGACGACCTCCCGCTCGTACGCCGGCCCCAGTTCCCGCGCCAGTTCCCGGGTCGAGCGGCCGATGAGCCGCGGCATCTCCTTGGCGTCGAAGTTGACGAGCCCCCGGGCCACCGCGCGCCCGGTGCCGTCCCGCAGTTCGACGGGGTCGCCCACGACGAACTCGCCCTCGACGGAGGCGATCCCGGCCGGCAGCAGCGACTTGCGGCGCTCCACGACCGCCTTGACCGCCCCGTCGTCCAGGGTCAGCGAGCCCTGCGGGGTGGACGCGTGCTGGAGCCACAGCAGCCGGTCGGCCGAGCGCTTGTCCGCGGGGTGGAAGTAGGTGCCGGTGTCGCCGCCGGAGAGCGCGTCGCCCGCGTGGATCGCGCTGGTGAGGACGACGGGGATGCCGGCGGCGGCCGCGATCCGGGCGGCCTCGACCTTGGTGACCATGCCGCCGGTGCCGACGCCCGCCTTGCCCGCGCTGCCGATCTCGACATGCGCCAGGTCCTCGGGGCCCCGGACCTCCGCTATCCGCGAGGTACCCGGCTTGCTCGGGTCGCCGTCGTAGACGCCGTCGACGTCGGAGAGCAGGACGAGCAGGTCGGCGTGGACCAGGTGGGCCACCAGTGCGGCGAGCCGGTCGTTGTCGCCGAAGCGGATCTCGTCGGTGGCGACGGTGTCGTTCTCGTTGACGATCGGGAACGCGCCCATCGCGAGGAGCTTGTCGAGGGTGCGGGAGGCGTTGCGGTGGTGGGCGCGGCGGCTCATGTCGTCGCTGGTCAGCAGCACCTGGCCGACCCGGACGCCGTAGCGGGCGAAGGAAGCTGTGTAGCGGGCGACGAGCAGGCCCTGGCCGACGCTGGCGGCGGCCTGCTGGCGGGCCAGGTCCCTCGGGCGGCGGCGCAGGCCCAGCGGGGCGAGTCCGGCGGCGATGGCGCCGGAGGAGACCAGGACGATCTCCCGCTCCCCGCCGCTGCGGCTCTTGGCGAGGACGTCGACGAGCGCGTCGACCCGGTCGGCGTCGAGGCCGCCGGAGGCGGTGGTCAGCGACGAGGAACCCACCTTGACGACGATCCTGCGGGCCTCGCCCACGGCCTGCCTTGCCCCTGCCACCTTGTGTCCTGTCCCCTCGCGCCACTTCGGGTACTCGCCCGCAATGTACGCGAAGGGGACGCGGTGACGCGCGTCCGTCCAGACCCCGGACCCGGTACGACCCCGGTCCCCGGACCCGGTACCGGACGCCTGGCGGGGCCATTCCGGTTCCCGCCCCCGAAAAAGTGGAATTACACCTTCCTGTTAATCGGAAGTGAATTCTTTCCGACTTCCGGGTGCACAACCATTCACCTCCTCCTCGTGTCGAACTGGCCGACATCAAGGTCATTGCCGTAGCTCGAGAAAGCCCTGCCCATGACGATCCGTCGGCTGTGCGCCGTCCTGCGTGTTCGCGGGAAGACCGAACTTCTCCTGGTGATCCTTTTCGCCGCCGGTTTCGCGGCACTCCCCGTCCTGGCGCTGCTGCCGTCGCTGTGGGGCTTCACGGTGGCCTGGGCGGCGACCTACGCGACCGACGAGGCACTGCACGCGAGGGCCCCGGGATTCGTCCGCCGCCTGGCGACACTGCAGCTCAGCCGCACCATGCGGTTCGCCGTGCGGACGGTGATGCTGCTCGCGCTGGCGGACCGGACGGACGCGCCGGACGCGGTGCTGGTCACCGGACTCGCCGTCCTCAGCGCCCATTTCCTGCTCGTGATGATGTATTCGGCACTGCATCACGCAATCCGCAGGCGCCGCGTCCTCCCGGTGATCGTGCGCAATCTCGACATGAGCGGGATCGACGTCCCCGAACCCCCGCCCGCCTATCTCTACCGGCGTTTCCTGCGCAAGCTGCTGCACCTCGACCTGCCCGCCCACATCGGATTGATCATCGCGCTGGCGAGCGGCACCTGGTATTTCGCCTACGCCGGCTACGCGCTGACGATCGGCGCCGCCCTGGCCGCCCTCGCGGCGCTGCTGGGTCAGTTCCGCTCGGTCCGCGCCATGCCCGGCCGGGACGCGGTGATCGGCGAGGTCAACCGCCAACTCGCCGGCTACCGGCCCGAGGTGGCCCTGTACTTCAGCTTCGCCGCGGTGTCCCGGGACTTCATGTACCAGGTCAACATGTGGATCGAGACGCTGGAACAGCTCGACCGGCGCCCGGTGATCGTGCTGCGTGAGCGGGCCTCCTTCCGCTTCCTCGGCCGCACCCGGATCCCGGTGGTCTGCGTGCCCAAGGCGGACGACCTGGCCGAGCTGGAGCTGTCCGGGGTGCGGGTCGTGCTCTACCCCGGCAACGCCGGCAAGAACGTCCACATGCTGCGGATCGCCGAGGCCAAGCACGTCTTCATCGGCCACGGCGACAGCGACAAGCTCGCCAGCAGCAACCGCGTCAGCAAGGTGTACGACGAGATCTGGGTGGCCGGACGGGCCGGACGGGACCGCTACCGGCGGGTGCGGCACGCCATCTGCGACGGGGCCATCGTCGAGGTGGGCCGCCCGCAGCTGGCCCCGGTCCGGCTGCACGCCGACCACGTGCCGGGTCCGGTGCCCGTCGTCCTGTACGCGCCCACCTGGGAGGGCTGGAGCGACGACGACTGCCACACCTCCCTGATCCCCATGGGCGTACCCCTGATCGAGAGGCTCCTCGCGGAGAACGTCCGGATCATCTACAAGCCGCACCCCCTCACCGGCAAGCGCTCGGCCGAGGCGGCCGCCGCGGACCGGACCATCCGGGAGCTGCTGCGCGCCGACGAGGACCGGCACACGGCGGACGACGCGAGACCGCGGCTCCAGGAGATCCGGGCCCGCCTCGACGAGCTGTCCGGGCGTCACGAGGGCGACGACGCCCAGCAGTTGAGGGACGCGCGCACACCCGGCCCGGACGGGGCGGCGCAGTGGCAGGAGCTGCACGCCGAGTGGCACCGGCTCTTCTGGGCGAGCCGCTCCGGCGCCCGGCACCACGTGATCCTCGAACAGCTCCCCACCCTCTACGAGTGCTTCAACCAGGCCGACCTCCTCATCAGCGACGTCTCCTCGGTGGTCGCGGACTTCGTGGCCAGCCTCAAGCCGTACGTCCTGACCAACGCCCAGGACCTGCCCGACGCGGAGTTCCGGGCCGCCTACACCACCGCGGGCGGCGCGTATCTGCTCGACCGGGCCTGCACCCGGCTGCCGGAGATCCTGCGCTCGGTGCGCGAGCCCGTGCACGACCCGATGGCCCCCGAGCGCCGCGTCCTCAAGGAGTACGTGCTCGGCCCGGACCGACCGACCTCCATGGAGCGCTTCAACACGGCCGTGAACAACCTGGCCGACAAGGCCCTGGCGGAACGGGCAGAGGACCTCGTCACGCCGATCGCGGAAGCGACCGCGCAGCCGATCCTTTAGCACCTCCCCGCCCCGCCCGCACAGGTACACGCGCGTGTCGTCCGGAGGTCGACTCGCGTTAACCAAGGCGTCCGTCTCGCGACGACCCTGGAGTGACCCCCGTGCGAAAACCCCTGTCCCGCCTGCGCTCCGCGGTGCGGCTGCCGGGCCGGCAGACCATGACGAGAGTCCTGGTCGCCGCCGTCCTGGCAGCCGCCGTCGTCGCCCAGGTCGTCGCCGCCCTGCGTCCGCACGTCCCGCTGCTGCTCGCCGCGACCGCCGCGTCCCTGGCCGTCGAGGGCGTCCTGCACCGCTGGCAGCGCGGCATGGTCTCGCTGTTCGCCAAGTCGCACGCGGACATCACCGTGCGGCACGTCCTGCGGGACCTGCTGCTGGTCGTCGGCCTGCTGCGGCTGACCCCGGAGGCCGAGGAGACGGCGTACACCGTTCTGGTGGCCGGTCTGCTCGCCTTCTACGCGCTGCACTGCGCGGTCCAGGCGGCCTCCGTCCTGGTCCGCCGCACCCGCACCCTCCCGGTGCTCACCCGCAACATCGACGCCTCAGCGCTCCGGCTCGCCCCGGCCCCGCCCGCCCTGCTGCGCCGCCCAGGCCCCCGCCTCCTGGTGCACGGCCTGCCCGCCACCGCGGGCCTGCTGGTCACCGCGGCCACCGGTGAACCCCGCTGCGCGGCCTTCGGCATCGCGATGTCCCTGGGGCTCGCCCTCATGGGCCTGTACGACCTTCTCGTACGACTGCTGCCGAGCCGTCGGCCGGCCGGCGAGCAGGAGGTGCTGGACTGGTTCGACGCCTGGCTGGCCGAGTACCGGCCGACCGTGGGCCTGTACTTCTCCGGCGGGGTCTCCTCCGCCTACCAGGCCGACATGTGGCTGGAGCCGCTCGCGAAGCTCGACGGGAAGCCGGTGATCATCCTGCGCGAGCGGTTCATGATGCAGAAGATCGCCGCGACCGACGTGCCGATCGTCTGCCTCCCGAAGGTCTCCACGCTGCTGCGCCTGGAGCAGTCCACGCTCCAGGTCCTGATCCACCCGTCGAACTCCGGCAAGACCTCCCAGGTGCTGCGCATCCCGACGATCAAGCACACCTTCGTCAACCACGGCGAGAGCGACAAGCTGTCCTCCTGCAACCCGTACGCGAAGGCCTACGACGAGGTGTGGGTGGCCGGCCCCGCGGCCCGGGAGCGGTACGCGGCGGCCCAGGTCGGCGTCGAGGACAAGGACGTGGTGGAGATCGGCCGCCCGCAGCTGGACGCCGTACGGCCGTACGCGGGACCGCCCACCGGTCGGGTCACGGTCCTGTACGCGCCCACCTGGGAGGGCTGGGACGGCAACCCCGGCAACACCTCGGTCGTCGAAGCCGGGGAGAACCTGGTGCGGGCGCTGCTGGCGGATCCCGGGGTCCGGCTGCTGTACAAGCCGCATCCGCTGACCGGGTCGGTGGACGCGCGGGCGGGTGCCGCGGACCGGCGGATCCGTGAGCTGGTCCGGGCCGCGAACCGGGAGCGGGCGGGGCAGCGCCCCGTCGACGACGGTGAACTCGCCCGCCGGACACGGGAGCTGGACCGGCTCACCACCTCGGACTTCCGGCCCGCCGCGGACTCGGTCGAGCGGATGCTGCTCCAGTCCACGCCGGAGCGGGGCCGCGCGGAGGCGGTGACCCGGGCCACCGAGGCCTGGGAGCGGGCCTACTGGGCCTCGCTGCCCGAGTGGGAGCACCAGGTCGTCACCGACGCCCGGCCGACGCTGTACGCCTGCTTCAACCGGGCCGACCTTCTCATCAGCGATGTGTCGAGCGTGGTCAGCGACTTCCTGGCGAGCGGGAAGCCGTACGCGGTGGCGAACACCAGCGGGCTGGGCGAGGCCGAGTTCCGTGCCGCGTTCCCCACGGCGGGGGCGGCGACGGTGCTGACGCCGGACGCGGCGGGAGTGCCGGCGCTGCTGGATGCCGTACGGCACCCGGAGCGGGACGAACTCCGCTCGGCGCGGGCCGCGTTGAAGCGGCGGCTGCTCGGCCCCGACGAGCCGTCCTCGCAGGAACGGTTCGACATGGCCGTACAGGCCCTCTCGGCGGCGGCGCGCAGGCGGAGGCTGCCGGGGCAGCGGCGGGAGGAGGAGACCGTGTCGGCCTCCGGGAAGCTCACGCTGCTGGGATGAGGACCCGGCGTGCCTTGCGGACCGCCCGGCGCAGCAACTGGTCGACCCCGACCTCCCGGTAGCCCGTGACCTCGCGGGCCTCCCTCGGCTCGGCCAGGTAGAGGGAGTCCGGGAGGCCCTTCGTGCGGTCCCGGAAGTGCGGGTACGCGAAGTACACCCGCCTGCCGCGCTTCTCCAGCACCGCCTCCGGTGTCTTCTTCGTCCGCATGAACTCCAGGACCTCCAGGAGGAGATCGGGGCGGCCCGACGCGACCAGCTGGAGCCGCAGGCGTTCGTGGACGCGGAGGCGGTGGGCCACCTCGCCCGTCCAGTAGGCGTCCATCAGCGGCTTCGCCAGCTCCAGCTTCTCCCGGCGTACCGCCTCGCTGTCCTTCAGGAACTTCGGGCCGAACTGCGGGAGCAGGGTGACGAGGAAGGGGCGGACCATCAGCGCGTCACGGCTCGCGCCGGCCGGGACCAGGTCGGCGATCAGGGTCATCAGGGCGCGCGCGGAGTCGAAGCGCAGGGTGTGGCTGCCGGTCTTCGTGACGTGTTTGCCGTCCTCGCGGCCCACCAGGTAGTAGCAGGTGTGGTCGGCGATCACGGAGACGCCGTCGGCCCGCAGATAGGCCTCCATGGTGAACAGGGCGTCCTCGCCGGTCCACAGGGACTCGTCGAAGCGCATGCTGTGCCGTTCGAGGAAGGCGCGGCGGAACAGCTTCTGCGCGCTCAGCGTGAACTTGATGTTGGAGGAGAAGACGTCGGTGCGCTCCAGGGTCTGGCCCCACATCGAGGTCGGCGGCTTGCGGTTGACTCCCTCGACCCGGCCGAGGACGACGTCCGTGCCGGCCCGGTCGGCCATCGCGACCATCCGCTGAAGGGCCTCGGGGCCGAGCCGGTCGTCGGCGTCCAGGAAGAAGACATAGCGCCCGCCGGCCTTGCCCAGACCGACGTTGCGGGGGCCGCCGGGGCCGCCGGAGTTGTCCTGCCGGACCACCATGACGTCCAGGGAGCTGCGCGCGGCGAACTCCTCCAGGTACTCCCCGGTGCCGTCGGTCGAGCCGTCGTCGACCGCGATGACCTCGATGCGGGCGTGGTCGAGGGTCTGCGCCTCGACGGACGCCAGGCAGTCGACGAGGTAGGGCATCGCTTCGTACGCCCCTATGACCACGGTCACGTCAGGCTGGGCAAAGGTCATGTCTCCCCCAGTAGCGGTGGGTTTCGTGCGGCACCAGGAGATACGCAGAAGGGCCCGGTTTTCGGGGATCACCCCCGAAAACCGGGCCCTTTCTTTGCGAAGAGCAGGTCAGGCCTTGGTCGTGGCCTCCGCGGCCGAGGCCGCCGCCCGTGACTCCTGGCCGACATTGCGCGCCTCGGCCTTGATCGCGAGGTTCGCCACGGCGGTGTTGAACTGCTCGATGGACGTGGGCTCGTCGGGCCCGAGCAGGTACTGCCTGAGCTCCACCCGGTCCTCGGCCAGCGGGTCGCCCGCCGGGTCGCGGACCGCGTCCAGCAGCTCGCCCAGCTCGGTCGCCTTGTTGGACAGGATGGTGGCGGCCCGCACCGCGGTGTTCTGCCGCTTGAACTCCTCCACGCCCAGCCCGGCGGAGTCCGTGACCGCGTACGGCTTGCCGCTCGCGATGAAGTCGGAGACCACGCTGGAGATGTCGGAGACCATCGCGTCGGAGACGTTGAAGCAGTCGTACAGCCGGGGCTCGGCGCCGGTGATGACCTTGTGCTCCCACACCGGGAAGGAGCGCCAGTACGCGTCGTTCCACTCGCCGCGCAGGCGGGCGATCTCCTCGTACTTGGCCACGTCGACCACACCGTCACGGGTGGCCTCGGCCTCGTCGCCCTTGTCGCCTCCGCTGCCGACGAGGACCGTGAGCCGGGCCTCGATCCGGGCGAGCTCGGCCTTGGCCGCGGCCACCGCGGCCGCGTCGGCCTGGAAACGGGGGTCGGCGGCGCGCTCGGCCGACGCCTTCTCGATCAGCTCGGTGACCTTCTGGTGCGCGGCACCCGCCTTGGCGAGGACGGTGCCGGTGAAGGGGTGCGGCTTGTAGAGGACCCGGACCGGCGGGTCGGCCTTGAGCAGCTTGTTCACGATGTTCTCGCCGGCCAGCATCAGCGAGGTGTTGCCCGGGTCGCCGTCCCAGCCCTCCCAGGTGGGCGCGTACAGCACGGTGGGCATACGGCCCTCCGGCACGCCCTGCCAGTCCTGGATCGGCGCGAGCTGCGGGCGGCCCACCTCGACGATGTCCTCGTCGCGGACGCCGACGTCGGCGATGGCGTAGCGGTCGCGGCCGGCCCGGCCGGCGGTCCACACCTCGTCGTAGGCCTTGCTGAACGGGTTGACGCTCGCCAGCTTGTCGCTGTCGCCGTGGCCGATGAAGACGTGCTTCATGGTGGGCACGCGCAGCAGGTGGATGTTCTTGCCGACGTTGGCCGCGTACAGCGCGACCCGCACCGAGGACAGGTCCATGTTCATCAGGTGCACCCCTCCGGGCACGCAGATGACGGGGACCGTGGTGGGCGCGAGGTTCTGCAGGATGACGCGCTCACGCAGGATGATCAGCGGCCGGGAGTCCAGCTGCTCCATGGTCTCCAGCCACATGTTGACCTGGTAGGCGGAGTCCTTGGAGCCGGAGAAGTACAGCACGGTCTCCGGCTGGTAGTCGCGCAGCCATTCGTCGACCTTGGCGAGCACCTTGTCGGCGTTCGGCGGGACCTTCTTGCCGCGCACGTACGGCATCAGCGCGACGACGTACAGGGAGCCGAGCCCTATGGTCACGCCGATGCCGATGAAGCCGGGCGTCGCGGAGTCCAGCTGGGCGGCGACGAGTATGCCGACCACGGCCGCGAGGTCGAGGTGCAGCATCTTCTCGGCCGACCGGTTCAGCAGGCCGAACCGCGGGGCGTCCGGGATGCGGATGCGGGAGGCCAGGTCGACGTTGCGGGTGGCGACCGGGAGCCGGCGGCGGTTGCGGATCAGGGTGACCAGTGCGCCGTGCGGGGCCTGGAGGCCGTAGAACGCGATGAAGCAGGCGGTGGCCCCGTAGAAGATCAGGTTGTTCGAGAGGTCGAGCCGGGCCAGCAGCAGGATCAGCAGGAGCTGTCTGATCAGGAAGCGGATCGAGAGGCCGGCGCGCACCTTGCTGAGGCGGTTGATCAGATAACTGCCCTGGCGGTGCAGATAGTGGTCCGCAAGGTACGTGACGGCCGTCGCGGCCGCGAAGGCGGGGACGCTCGGGATGAGCGCGGCCACCATTATGGCGGGGAATCCCGCCAGCATGAGGACCGCCGCGGCCAGCTCGGCCGCGCTGCCCACCCGGGCGACGCGAATAGCGGTGCTTATCACTGAAAACCTGCTCTGGGAGGGATGCCGGTTGTTTACGGATTCAGGCCCCTGCGAATGCACCATGAACGGGCAGCCACAGAGGCCTGAATTACGTGAGTCTATTTGCCTTGATTATGCCACGCCGTCCTGGCGGTCGAGGACACTGGCGAGCGCGGCCTCGAAGCCGGACGCCTGGCCCGCGGAGGCCGTCGGGTCCTGCTGGCGGACGTCGATGACATGGCCGGTCAGCTCGGAGAGCAGCACGTCGAGCGAGGTGCGGGCGACCGCCTCGGAGGAGAGCAGGCTGCCCGCGGGCTCCTGGCCGAAGGCCTTGGTACGCATGGGCGTGGCGGTGCGCTCGGGGTTGATGCAGTTCACCCGGATGCCGTCACCCGCCCATTCGTCGGACAGGGCCTGCGTGAGGTTGACCATGGCGGCCTTGGTGGAGGAGTACAGGCTGTACTCGGCGCGGCCGCGGGTGTAGCTGCTGGAGGTGTACAGCAGCAGCTGGCCCTTGGTCTCCGCGAGGTACTTGTAGCTCGACCGCGCGATCTGCACCGGGGCCAGGTAGTTGACCTTCAGCGCCTCCTCGATGGTGGCGTTGTCGGTCTCCGCGAGCTTGCCGATGCGCAGCACTCCGGCGGTGTTGACGACGTAGTCGATGCGCCCGGTCTCGCCGTACGCCTTGGACAGCGCGTCGTCGACCTCCTCCGGGTTCTCCACGTGGGTGCCGGTGGTGGAGCGGCCGAGCGCATACACCTTGGCGCCGTAGGACTCGGCGAGCTCGGCGATGTCCTTGCCGATGCCGTAGGAGCCGCCGAAGACGACGAAGGTCTTGCCGGTGAGCAGCTCGCGGTAGGCCTCGTCGCCGTTCTGCTCGGGGGCCGCGGTGGAGGCGAGCTGGAAGAGCTTGTCGGCGATGAAGACGTCGACGGGCTGGGTGACCTTCATGTTGTACTCGTCACCCGCGACGACGTGGATCGGCACGTCCGGCAGGTACTTGAGCACGACCGAACAGTCGTCCGTGGCCTGGAAGTTGGGGTCACCGGCGGCGACCTCGTAGGCCCGCTTGATGGTGGACAGCTTGAAGGCCTGCGGGGTCTGGCCGCGGCGCAGCCGGGAGCGGTCGGGGATCTCGGTGATGAACTCGCCGTCCTGGCCGTGGGTGCGCGTGACGATGATGGTGTCCGCGGACGGGATCGCCACGTCGACGGCCTGGTAGCGCTCCAGGGCGGTCACGCAGTCGTCGATCACGCGACGGGACAGCAGCGGGCGTACGGCGTCGTGGAACAGGACGTTGAGGTCCTCGCCCTCGGCCAGGCCCTCGCCGAGGGCCTCGATGGCACGCTCGGTGGTCTCGTTCCGGGTGGCGCCACCCTCGATGATCTTCTTGACCTTGGTGAACCCGGCCTTGGCGACGATCTTCTCTATGTCGGGCACATAGCCCGGCGCCATCAGGACGATGATGTCGTCGATGGAGTCGGCCTTCTCGAAGGTGGTCAGAGTGTGCTCGATGACTGCCTTGCCGGCGATCTTCAGCAGCTGCTTGGGGATCGAGAGACCCACGCGCTGACCGGTACCACCGGCCAGGATCACTGCGGTGGTACGGGGCTTGGCGATGTGCTGGGACACAGAAGACCTACCTCGGGGCGACAGGGAACGGTGAAATGGTCCCACTTGCGGTTACCGCAGTGCAAGGTGACCGCCGTTCACCGCATATGTACGCGCTACCTGTCATTCATCTTGCACTGCCGGTGACGGGGATGACGTCCAGGGCAGGCGCCCTCGGTACGGCGCAGAGGAGACCGGGATCACTTACGGCCCGCATCCCCGTGTCCCATTACCAGGGAATTCCTTGTGAAGATTCCGCAGCTTTTCGGTCTCGGCGAGGGCAAGAGAACGAAAGAGGGGCGTGGGACTGCGACGAGGCCCACGCTCCCCTCAAAAGGCGTCCTCACACCAGCCGGACTCCGGGCTCACCGTCGTCCACCCGCAGCTGGGCGATCGTGCTCGCTGTCGCCTGCGGTCTGACCACCGTGTCCACGACCCGGACCTGGGCGTCGATGCCGTACCGGTCGATGTCGAACAGGTGGTAGCCGCGGTGGGCGTCGATGAACTTCCAGTGCGGGTTGTCGGCCTTCAGCGGGTCCCACTGGGCGTGGAAGGCGGCCTGGTCCTGGTCGCCGTTGCTGGAGATGGACGTACCGACGAACTCGGCGCCGACGACCTGGGACGACGGGTCGGCGTAGTCCGCCTTGAGGTCGCTGATCATCGTCAGATGGCGGTCGCCGGAGAGCACGACCGGGTTGCTCACGTTCCGGAACTCCTCCAGGAGGGCGTTGCGTTCCACCTGGTAGCCGTCCCAGGCGTCGTAGTACCAGAGCTTGCCCTCGCCGGGCAGGATGTCCGTCTCGGCCATCATGATCTGCGAGGCGATCAGGTTCCAGCGGGCCGGTGAGTCCTGGAGCGAGTCCAGGAGCCACTGCTTCTGCCCGGCGCCGAGCATGGTGAGCGCCGGGTCCTGGGCGGCGGCCTGGCTGGTGACCTGGTCGCTGCGGTACTGCCGGGTGTCGAGCACGTTCAGCCGGATCAGGCGGCCGAAGTCCAGGTTCCGGTACATCTGGATGTGCGGTCCGTTCGGGACGGCCGTGGCGCGCACCGGCATGTGCTCGTAGTACGCCTGGAAGGCCGCCGTCATCCGGGCCACGAACGCGTCGTGCGGCTGCTTGTCGGGGTCCTGCGGGATCTCGCCCGCCCAGTCGTTGTCGACCTCGTGGTCGTCGAAGGTGACCACCCAGGGCGCGTTCGCGTGCACCTCGGCGAGGTCCGGGTCGGTGCGGTACTGGGCGTACCGGTTGCGGTACTGCACGAGGGTGTACGGCTCCCCCGCGCCCTCGTGCCGACGCGGGCCCGCGGACGACGGTGCCGACTCGTAGATGTAGTCGCCGACGAACAGCACGACGTCGGGGTCCTGGTCCAGCATGTCGGCGTACGGCGTGAAGTAGCCGTTCTGCCAGTTCTGGCAGGAGGCGAGCGCCACCCGCAGGGAACCCTGGGTGGAGTGCTTGGCGGGGGCGGTGCGGGTGCGGCCGGTGCGGGAGAGCTGGCCGTCGGCGCGGAAGCGGTACCAGTAGGTGCGGCCCGCACGCAGGCCCCGTACGTCTACGTGGACACTGTGCCCGTATTCGGGCAGGGCCTGGGCGGTGCCCTGGACGAGGGCCTTGGTGAAGTTCTCGTCCTCGGCGAGCTGCCAGTCGACGGAGACCACTCTGTCGGGCATGCCTCCGCCGTTGAGCGGGTCCGGTGCGAGCCGCGTCCACAGCACGATGCCGTCCGGCAGCGGGTCGCCGGAGGCCACGCCGAGGCTGAACACTCCGTCCGGCAGCGGAGTGTCCGCAGCTCGGGCGGTGCTCGGCAGCCACAGCTGCGCGGAGGCGGCTGCGCCGAGCAAAGCGGCGGAGGCGGTCAGAAAGCGGCGTCGGTTGGGTGATGCTGCTCCTTGCACGGGCGAACTCCCTTGCGTCGCTGACCTTTTGGACACCCTGGAAGCTCACGCTTCGGGGTGATCCGTGCGTTGAACCAGGGTGTTCGCGTGCATGACAAATAGGTAGACAACAGAAGAGCCGTTGCGACTCGGAAATCACATGATGAACATGACTCCGGCGCAACGGCCTTCAGGACACCGCCGACTGACGATCTTTTGGTTTCTAGTTGGCGAAGCCCGAGCCCAGACGGGCCTTCGCCGCGGTCGTGCCGAGGAGTGAGTGGCCGAACGTGAGCGTGCCGTTCGGCCCCAGAACGGTGGCCGGAATCGGCACTCCGCCGGGCGAGACGACGTGCTCCCCCGCGGAACGGAAGGACCACACCGACCCGGCGCCCGCGTTCTCACCGGGCGCGCCGGCCACCACGTCGGCCAGCCCGTCGCCGTTCGCGTCACCCACATGGACCGCCCCGCCGAAGGCGTCGCCGTTCTCGGCGGCCCCGGGCACCCCCGGGCTGTTCTGCGTGACCACCTGGTGGGAGCCGGCCCCGGTCAGCCCGTCGGCCCGGCCGGCCAGCACCACGACGGAGCCGGCGTCGCGCCAGGCGTCCGGATCCGTGGGCGTGCCCAGGTCCTCGCCCGGCACCCCGGTGACCACGTCGAGGTACCCGTCCCCGTTGACGTCCGCGAGCTGCACGTCGGTGCCGAAGCGGTCGCCCTTCTCGGCGGTGCCGGGCACCCCGGGGCTGTCCTGGTTGACGGCCTGCTCCTTCACTCCGTCAGGGGCGCCCGAGGTGCCGGGTATCCAGGTGACCCGGCCGCCCTTGGCCCGGTAGGCGTCGTAGTCGCTCGCGTAGCCGTCGACGGCCCGGCCCACCACGATGTCGGCGTAGCCGTCCCGGTTCACGTCCCCGACGGCGAGGTTCTCGCCGCCCTGGAGCGTGGCGCCGTCGATGTCCCAGACCAGGGTCCAGGGCGTGAGGCCGTCCTTGGTGCCCCACCAGTACGCGATCCGCCGGGAGTCGAAGGTCTCGCCGGTCTGGGCGGCCACGACGTCGGTGATCCCGTCGCCGTTGAGGTCGCCGACGTCGAGGTCGAGGACCCGGCTGGGGTACCGGTCCTTCACCACCTGGCGTTCCCCGCCGGCCGCGCCGGAGCGGCTGAAGGGGCCGCCGGTCGCCACCAGGCCGTAGCGGTCCACGGCGGTCAGCAGATCGGTCGCGCCGTCCCCGTCGACGTCACCCGCCGCGAGGTGTCCCGCGGAGCCCAGCCGGTCGCCGGCCGCGCCGGAGGCCAGGGTCGCTCCGCCGGACAGACCGCGGGCGCCGCCCCACAGGACCTGCACCCGCCCGGAGCCGCCGTCCTCACCGCCCACCCCCACGATCAGGTCGGTGTACCCGTCCCGGTCCAGGTCGGCGGTGGTGAGCGCGCTGCCGAAGCGGTCGCCCGCCTCGGAACCACCGGGCACGCCTGCCGTGTTCTGGCTGAACACCCGCTTCGTGGACGCCTTCAGACCGCTCGCCGAGCCGTACAGGACGCCGACGAACCCGGCCTTCGCCCTGCCGCCCACCGTCCCGTCGGGCGCGGCCACCGCGAGGTCGGCGTAGCCGTCCCCGTTGAAGTCGTCCCGTACCTCGTGCGGCGCGGCCCCCGCGACCGCGGGCAGAGCGACCACACCGCCGAGCGCCAGGGCCACGGCAAGCGCCGTACGCCACCCTCTTCGTTGAACGCGCATGCCGCATCCCTTCTGTGACGGTCGTACAGATGTGCCCGGTACGACTCACAGCAAGGGCGGTTGGTTGTCCTGCGCCACATCGGGACGGCGCCCGGCGTTCACCCGGAGCTACGGGACGCCCGCCGGTCGGCTCAGAAGGGCTCGAAGTCGTCGAACTCCTGGCTGGCCTCGTCCCGTTCGGCCTGCTTGTCGCGGCGGCGCTGCGCGGCGGGCCGGGGTGCCTCGAAGCGGTGGTCCTCGCCACGCCGGCCGAGCATCTCGGCGCCGGCCATGACGGTCGGCTCCCAGTCGAAGACGACCGCGTTGTCCTCGGGGCCGATGGCGACGCCGTCACCCGAACGGGCGCCCGCCTTCATCAACTCCTCCTCGACACCGAGGCGGTTGAGGCGGTCGGCGAGGTAGCCGACGGCCTCGTCGTTGTTGAAGTCGGTCTGACGCACCCAGCGCTCCGGCTTCTCGCCGCGCACCCGGAAGAGGCCGTCCTCCTCGCGGACCACGGTGAAGCCGGCGTCGTCCACGGCCTTGGGCCGGATGACGATGCGGGTCGCCTCCTCCTTGGGCCTCGCGGCCCGCGCCCGGCCGACCAGGTCGGCCAGCGCGAAGGACAGCTCCTTCAGCCCCATGTGGGCGACCGCGGACACCTCGAAGACGCGGTAGCCGCGCGCCTCCAGGTCAGGCCGGACCATGTCGGCGAGGTCCTTGCCGTCCGGTACGTCGATCTTGTTCAGGACGACGATGCGGGGGCGGTTGTCGAGGCCGCCGTACTCCCTGAGCTCCGCCTCGATGATGTCGAGGTCGGAGACCGGGTCGCGCTCGGACTCCAGCGTGGCGGTGTCCAGGACGTGCACGAGGACACTGCACCGCTCCACGTGCCGCAGGAACTCCAGGCCCAGGCCCTTGCCCTGGCTGGCGCCCGGGATCAGGCCCGGCACGTCGGCGATGGTGTAGACGGTCTCGCCGGCGGTGACCACGCCCAGGTTCGGGACCAGCGTGGTGAAGGGGTAGTCGGCGATCTTCGGCTTGGCCGCGCTGAGCACCGAGATCAGCGAGGACTTGCCGGCGCTCGGGTAGCCGACCAGCGCCACGTCGGCGACGGTCTTGAGCTCCAGGACGATGTCCTGGAGGTCGCCGGGGACGCCAAGCAGCGCGAAGCCGGGGGCCTTGCGGCGGGCGGAGGCCAGCGCCGCGTTGCCGAGGCCGCCGCGGCCGCCCTGGGCGGCGACGTAGGAGGTGCCGTGGCCGACGAGGTCGGCGAGGACGTTGCCCTGGCGGTCCAGGACGACGGTGCCGTCCGGCACCGGCAGGACCAGGTCCTGGCCGTCCTTGCCGGACCGGTTGCCGCCCTCGCCGGGCTTGCCGTTGGTGGCCTTGCGGTGCGGGGAGTGGTGGTACTCGAGCAGCGTGGTGACGGACTGGTCGACGGTGAGGATCACATCGCCGCCCCGGCCGCCGTTCCCGCCGTCGGGTCCGCCGAGCGGCTTGAACTTCTCACGGTGGACGGAGGCACAGCCGTGACCTCCGTTACCCGCGGCGACATGCAGTTCGACGCGGTCCACGAAGGTGGTCATGGTCAGTGCCTCCAAAAGCGTATGGGTACTACTGGCGTAACACGCGAAAGGCGGACCCGCCTTCCCACCAGGGAAGTGAGGTCCGCCTCGCGAAAAGTTCGGTCTGAGCCCGAGCTCAGGCGACCGGAACGATGTTCACGACCTTGCGGCCACGGTGGGTGCCGAACTGCACCGCACCGGCGTTCAGCGCGAACAGCGTGTCGTCGCCGCCGCGGCCGACGCCCGCACCCGGGTGGAAGTGGGTGCCGCGCTGGCGGACCAGGATCTCGCCCGCGTTGACGACCTGACCACCGAAGCGCTTCACGCCGAGGCGCTGAGCGTTGGAGTCACGACCGTTACGGGTGGACGATGCGCCCTTCTTGTGTGCCATCTCTCCTCAGTCCCTTACTTCGCAGCCGCGGGGATCTCAGTGACCTTGATCGCCGTGTACTGCTGGCGGTGGCCCTGACGACGGCGGTAGCCGGTCTTGTTCTTGTAGCGAAGGATGTCGATCTTGACGCCCTTGTGGTGGTCCACGACCTCGGCCTGGACCTTGATGCCGGCCAGGACCCACGGGTCGCTGGTCACAGCGTCGCCGTCGACAACGAGCAGGGTCGAGAGCTCGACCGTGTCGCCAACCTTGGCAGTGGAAATCTTGTCAACCTCAACGATGTCGCCGACAGCAACCTTGTGCTGGCGACCACCGCTGCGCACGATGGCGTACACGCGGATCTCACTCTCTCGCTCGGGAACGGCACCCCCGCAGTCCAGCCGCCCGGCAGAGCGAACGGCCTCTCCCGGCCGGAAGAACGGCCCGAGAGGAAGAGGTTTACGGGGATGTGGCGTGTCACCAGTGGACACGCCGACGGTCTAGGTTACGGGGCCGCGGCCGAACGGGTCAAACCGGGCCCCGCTCCCGCTCAGCTGCCGAGGCCCTGCCGGTACGCCACGCACTCCTCGTAGGAGGGCAGCAGCCCCTGCTCACGCGCCTCGGCCAGGGTCGGCGCCTGCTCGTCCTTGGCGGACAGCAGCGGGGTGATCCCCTCGGGCCACTCGATGCCGATCTCCGGGTCGAGCGGGTGGACGCCGTGCTCGCGCTGCGGCGCGTACCCCTCGGAGCACAGGTAGACCACGGTGGCGTCGTCGGTGAGCGCCATGAACCCGTGGCCGAGTCCCTCGGAGAGGTACACGGCGTGGTGGTCCTGGTCGTCCAGGCGGACGATCTCCCACTGGCCGAAGGTGGGCGAGCCCACCCGGATGTCCACGATCACGTCGAGGACCGCGCCGCGCACGCACTTGACGTACTTGGCCTGCCCGGGCGGCACGTCGGCGAAGTGGATGCCGCGCAGGGTGCCCCGGCTGGAGACCGACATGTTGGCCTGGGCCAGGCTCAGCGGGTGACCCGCCGCCTCCGCGAACACGGGGGCCTTGAACCACTCGTGGAAGCTGCCGCGGCCGTCGGGGAAGACCTTCGGCTCGAACACCCAGGCACCGGAGATGGAAAGGGGTCGCATCGCGGGTCTCAGCCCTTCTTCTGGTTGGTCAGGGCGCGCTTGATGCGCCCGGCGGCCCGGCGCCACAAGGGGCGCGGTGCCTTCTTCGTGGGGGCGGCGGCCTTCTTCGCGGCGGGCTTCGCGGACGGGGTGTGCCGGTCGATCACCTTGGCGGCGCCGTCGGCGTCCACCACGACGTCGACGGGCAGCCGCGTCCACTTGCGCTCCCCGCGGGCCGCGGACGGCACCCCGACCCGCACCGCCCAGCGCATCCCGGTGAGCTTCTCCAGCGGCAGCTCGGCGGTGGCGATACGGCCGTCCAGCGTGGCGTCGGCCGGGTACTTGCCGACGTTCTTGCGCTCGAAGCGCAGCTGGACGGTGTCCCCGCCGGTCGCGGCGATGTGCAGCGGCAGGGGCAGCCGTACGGCGGAACCCTCGACCGCGCTCTCGGCGGGCGGCATGAAGGCGACCGCCTCGCCCTCCAGCTTGTTGGTGTGCTGGTCCACGTCGAGCGAGAGGTTGCCGGGACCCTCGGTCCAGTACGGCAGCACGAGCCGCTTGGGCTCGCCGGTGAGGGCGGCCAGGCGACCGGCCTCCACGTCCTCGCCGCGCACCGCGCCGAGCCGGGTCTCCTTGCTCCAGCCGCAGGACTTGATCCGGAGGTGCAGGTCCCACAGGCCCTTGTCGAGCGGGGCGCCGGAGGCCGCGGTCTCGGGGTCGAGCTCGGCGCGGGCGGAGATCCGCTGCCGGAAGAGACCGTCCCCGGCCTCGATCTCGTGCAGCTCGCTCGTGACGGGCAGGTAGAACTGGCGGGCGTCCTCGCGGTGCCGGACCACGAGGTCGACGTCGCTCTTGGCGAGCGGGGCGTCCAGCTTGATGCCCTGGTCGTCGAGGGCCTTCAGCGCCTCGTCGGACAGCGGCAGACCGAGCAGCCGGCGCTCGCCGTCCCGGCGGAAGGTCATCGGCTCGCCGTCGATCTGGAGTTCGGAGTCGAAGCCGACCTTCAGGGTGCCGTCCTGCCACTTGAGCGAGGTGAGCTCGCCGGTGGGCTTGATCCCGGCCTCCCACTCGGCGAGCGTGCGGATGTCCTGGTAGCGGTCGGCGAAGACCAGCCCCGCGACCACCTTCTGGGTGAGGCCGAGACGGGCGACGACACCGGGGCCGAAGCGCTCGGTGACCACCTTGTGGATCTCGGTGTACAGCTCCTCGGCGTAGTCCTCGGGGAGCTTGAGGAGGCGCTGGCCGCGCAGCCGCTCGACCATCTCGTTGCGCAGCCAGCGGCTGAACAGCTTGTCGCGCAGCGCGCCCGGCTCGGTCAGCTCCTCGACGACGTCGAGGGCCTCGCGCAGGTTGCCGAAGTAGCCGACCGGGTCGAAGCGCTGGAAGCCGGCGTTGGAGCCGTCGTCACGGGTGATGTGGTAGTAGCACAGGTAGTCGCCGAGGACGGCGACGCTCTTGGCGCGCAGGTAGGCCTCGACGACGAAGACGTGGTCCTCGAGTCGGCGGCGGCCCTCCTTGAAGCGCATGTTGTGCTCGTTGAGGAACTCCCGCCGGAACATCTTGTGCGGGGTGAGGCTGTCGATCAGCGGCGCGTTCTCCACGGTGGCGCGCGGCCGGTTGACCCGGAACAGCTCCTGCGGGACCGGGCGGCCGATGCCGGCCATCTTGCCCACGACCACGTCGGCCTCGTTGGCCTTGCCGTAGTCGTACATCCGCTCGAGGGCCTCGTCGCCGAGCCAGTCGTCGTGGTCGACGAACATGACGTACTCGCCCTGGGCGGCCTCGATGCCGGTGTTGCGGGGCTTGCCCGACCAGCCGGAGGACTCCTGGTGGATGACGTGGAAGTGCGGGTGCTCGGCGGCGAGCTGGTCCAGGCGGGCCGGCGTCTCGTCGGTGGAGCCGTCGTTGACGAAGAAGACCTCGAACTCGTCCGGGGTCAGGCTCTGCCGGAGCAGGCCCGTGATGCAGTCCTCGACGTATTTGCCGGGGTTGTAGACCGCGATGACGACGCTGACCTTGACCGTCACGCCGTGTTCTCCTTCAGATGGACCCGGTGGATCTCCGGGAAGGCCTCGGTGAGGGCCGTACGCCAGTCGCGCAGCGGCTCGATGCCGGCCTCGGCGAACCGGCCGTGACCGAGGACGCTGTAGGCGGGGCGGGGCGCGGGGCGCACGAAGGCCTCGCTGGTGGTGGGGCGGACCCGGTCCGGGTCGGTGCCCAGCAGCCGGAAGATCTCCTGGGTGAAGCCGTGCCAGGTGGTCTCGCCGGAGTTGGTGCCGTGGTAGACGCCGGCCGGGGCGGTGCCGGCGAGGGCGCCCAGGCCCAGCTCGACCAGCAGGCCCGCGAGGTCGGCGCTCCAGGTGGGCTGGCCGCGCTGGTCGTCGACGACGTCGAGGGTGTCCTTGACGCCCTCCAGCTTGATCATCGTCTTGACGAAGTTGGGGCCGCCGGTGCCGTACAGCCAGGCGGTGCGCACGACGTACCCGCGCTCGGTCGCCAGGACCGCCTTCTCGCCGGCCAGCTTGGTGCGGCCGTAGGCGCTGCGGGGCGCGGTGGGCGCGTCCTCGGCGTACGGCTCCTGGGCGTCCCCGGCGAAGACGTAGTCCGTGGAGACATGCAGCAGGACGGCGCCGGTGCGGGCGCAGGCCTCGGCGAGATTGCGGGGCCCGTCGCCGTTGATGGCGAGCGCCTCGGCCTCACGGGTCTCGGCGTCGTCGACGGCGGTCCAGGCCGCGCAGTTGACGACGACGGCGGGCCGGTGCTCGTCGAGTGCCGCGCGCACGGCGTCGGCGTCGGTGAGGTCCAGCGCCTTGCGGTCGAGGGCGACGTACCGCTCCCCCGACTGGGCCAGCCGGGCCAGGACGTCCTGGCCCAGCATGCCGCCCGCGCCCGTGACCAGCCAGGTGCGGTTGTCGGTCACAGCGCGGCCCGCTCCTTCAGCGGCTCCCACCAGGCACGGTTGTCGCGGTACCACTGCACGGTCTCGGCGAGGCCCTGCTCGAAGCTCTTGCGCGGCTCGTAGCCGAGCTCCTCGCGGATCTTCGTGCAGTCCACGGAGTAGCGGCGGTCATGGCCCTTGCGGTCCTCGACGTACTCGACGCTGGTCTCCCAGTCGGCGCCGCAGGCCTTCAGCAGCAGGCCGGTGAGCTCCTTGTTGGAGAGCTCGGTGCCGCCGCCGATGTTGTAGACCTCGCCGGCGCGGCCCTTGGTGCGCACCAGCTCGATGCCCTGGACGTGGTCGTCGATGTGCAGCCAGTCGCGGACGTTGCCGCCGTCGCCGTACAGCGGGACCTTCTTGCCGTCGAGAAGGTTGGTCACGAAGAGCGGGATGACCTTCTCGGGGAAGTGGTGGTGCCCGTAGTTGTTGGAGCAGCGGGTCACGCGCACGTCGAGGCCGTGGGTGCGGTGGTACGACAGCGCGATCAGGTCGCTGGACGCCTTCGCCGAGGAGTACGGCGAGTTGGGCTCCAGCGGGTGCGTCTCGGGCCAGGAGCCCTCGTCGATCGAGCCGTAGACCTCGTCGGTGGAGATGTGCACGAAGGTCTTGATGCCCGCGCGGTGGGCCGCGTCGATGAGGGTGTGGGTGCCGACCACGTTGGTGCGCACGAACTCGGCGCCGCCGTCGATGGAGCGGTCCACGTGCGACTCGGCGGCGAAGTGCACCACCTGGTCGTGCTCGGCCATCAGCTTGCCGACCAGCTCGGGGTCGCAGATGTCGCCCTGCACGAAGGCGAAGCCCGGGTGCTCGCGCACCTCGTCGAGGTTGGCCGGGTTGCCCGCGTAGGTCAGCTTGTCCAGGACGGTGATCGAGACGTCACCGGGGCCCTCGGGGCCGAGCACGGTACGGACGTAGTGCGAGCCGATGAAGCCGGCACCGCCGGTCACCAGAATCCGAGTGGTCATGAAGAGATCTGCACCTTGCTGTGATCACCGAGCACGAGCCGGTGTGCCTTGGGGTTACGGGGCGCGGGCGTGACCTCTACGTCACGTCCGATGAGCGAGGCCTCCACGCGGCGCACGCCGGTCACGGACGAGCCGCGCAGCACGATGGAGTACTCGATTTCGCTGTCCTCGATCCGGCAGTCCTCGGAGACGGACGTGAACGGACCGATGTAGGCGTCGTTGACCACCGTGCCGGCACCGATGATGGCAGGACCGACGATGCGGCTGCCACTGACGCTGGCGCCCGCCTCGACGCGCACCCGGCCGATGATCTCGCTGGACTCGTCGACCGTGCCCTCGACCACCGGCTCGACGGTCTCCAGGACCGACCGGTTGACCTCCAGCATGTCGGTGACGTTGCCGGTGTCCTTCCAGTAGCCGGAGATGGTCGTCGAACGGACGTCACGCTTCTGGTCGATCAGCCACTGGATCGCGTGGGTGATCTCCAGCTCGCCGCGCCAGGACGGCTCGATGGAGCGGACGGCCTCGTGTATGGCCGGCGTGAAGAGGTAGACGCCGACGAGGGCGAGGTCGCTCTTGGGCTGCTTCGGCTTCTCCTCCAGGCCCACCACCCGGCCGCCGGCGTCGAGCTCGGCGACACCGAAGGAGGTGGGGTTGGGGACGCGGGTCAGCAGGATCTGCGCGTCGGGCCGCTCGGCGCGGAACTCGTCCACCAGACCGGTGATACCGCCGACGATGAAGTTGTCGCCGAGGTACATGACGAAGTCCTCGTCACCGAGGAACTCCTGCGCGATGAGCACGGCGTGGGCGAGGCCCAGCGGCGCTTCCTGCGGGATGTAGGTGACCTTGATCCCGAACTGGGAGCCGTCGCCGACCGCCTCACGGATCTCGTCCGCGGTGTCGCCGACGACGATCCCGACCTCACTGATCCCGGCCTCGGCGATCGCCTCCAGGCCGTAGAACAGCACGGGCTTGTTGGCGACCGGCACCAACTGCTTGGCGGAGGTGTGGGTGATCGGGCGGAGGCGGGTGCCCGCTCCCCCGGAGAGCACGAGAGCCTTCACGAAAATCCCTATTTGTCTAAATTAAGCGTCAATCTCGGCTCACATCATAACCCTGGGGGCAGGCCGGGGATTCACCGGCCATTCACATGATCGATCACCGGTTGACAACTTTCCGTCGGACGCAATACCCACAGAATCACGAAATCCGCCCCCGGCGAACCAGGGGCGGATTTCGATCACCGTTCGGCCGAATTCATTCGGTGACCGTCCGTCAGGACTCGTCCGCCTGGGTGGAGACGGAGCCCGGCGACTGCTGCTCGGCGGCCACCGTCTTCTTCGACGCCGCCTTCTTCGTGGTCGTCTTCTTGGCCACGGTCTTCTTCGCTGCCGTCTTCTTGGCGACGGTCTTCTTGGTCGCGGCCTTCTTCGCCGTGGCCTTCTTGGCCGTCTTGCGGGCCGTCTTCTTGGCCGGAGCGGCCTCCTCCTCGGCGGACTCCGCGGCAGCGGGCTCCTCCGTCACGGCCGGCGCCTCCGCCGAGGGCACGACCACGACGGCCGCCTCCTCGGACGCGGTGGGCGCGGTGGCCTTGCGGACGGCCCGGCGGCGCGGACGGGCCGGGGCGGCGCTCTCGGCAGCGGCCTCGGGCTCGGCCGAAGCGGCCGCCGGGGGCTCCTCGGCGGGTGCCTCGGCCACCGGCGCGGTCTCGGCGACCGTCACCACGGCGGCCTCCGCCCCCGCGGGCGACCCGGCGGGCGCGGACACCTTGCGGGTGGCGCGCCGACGGGTACGGCCCTTGGGCGCGGCCTCCTCGGTGACCGGCGCCTCGGCGGCGACCACCGGGTCCTCCGCGGCGACCGGCTCGGCCTGCGCCTCGGCGGCCGTCTCCGGCCGCACGGGACGCTCGGCCTCGACCTCGGCGGGCACCGCCTGAGCGGTCGGCACCTCGACGCCCTCGGAGACCGGGCCCTCCTCGACGGCCGGCTCCTCGAAGCCACCCGACCTGCGCGACCCGGCACCCCGCGGCGCACCGGCCGGAGCCGACGCCCGGCGGCTCGCCCGGCGACGGCCACGCCCGCGCGTGGCGGCCGCCTCCGCCTCGGCGATGCTGCTGTAGAGCTCCTCGTCGGGCTCGAACTCGGCCGGGGCCAGCGAGATCGGCTCGGCCACCTCGGCGGCGAGCTCGGCCTCGGTCTCGACCTCTTCGGGCGCCTCGGGAGCCTCTACGGCGGCCACGGCCTCGTGGGTGTGCTCGTGCCCGTCGCCGCCGCGCCCGCGCTTCTTGCGCTTGCCGCCGCCACCGGCGGAGCTCGGCTGCTCCATGTGCACGATGACACCGCGGCCGTTGCAGTGGACGCAGGTCTCGGAGAAGGACTCCAGCAGCCCCTGGCCGACCCGCTTGCGGGTCATCTGGACCAGGCCCAGCGAGGTGACCTCGGCGACCTGGTGCTTGGTCCGGTCCCGGCCCAGGCACTCCAGGAGGCGCCGCAGCACCAGGTCCCGGTTGGACTCCAGGACCATGTCGATGAAGTCGATCACGATGATGCCGCCGAGGTCGCGCAGCCGCAGCTGGCGCACGATCTCCTCGGCCGCCTCCAGGTTGTTCCTGGTGACCGTCTCCTCCAGGTTGCCGCCCTGGCCGGTGAACTTGCCGGTGTTGACGTCGACGACGACCATCGCCTCGGTCCGGTCGATCACCAGCGAACCGCCGCTGGGCAGCCAGACCTTGCGGTCCAGCGCCTTGGCGAGCTGCTCGTCGATCCGGTACGTGGCGAAGACGTCGACCTCGGAGGTCCACTTCTGGAGCCGCTCGGCGAGGTCGGGGGCGACGTGGGAGACGTATCCGTGGACGGTCTCCCAGGCCTCCTGACCGCTGACGACGACCTTGGAGAAGTCCTCGTTGAAGATGTCGCGGACGACCCGGACGGTCATGTCCGGCTCGCCGTAGAGCAGCGTCGGCGCGTTGCCGCTCTTGGCCTTCTTCTGGATGTCCTCCCACTGCGCCTGGAGCCGCTCGACGTCGCGGCGCAGCTCGTCCTCGGAGGCGCCCTCGGCGGCGGTGCGGACGATGACGCCCGCGTCCTCGGGGACGATCTTCTTGAGGATGGTCTTCAGCCGCGCCCGCTCGGTGTCGGGCAGCTTGCGGCTGATGCCGGTCATCGAGCCCTCGGGCACGTACACGAGGTAGCGGCCCGGGAGGGAGACCTGGCTGGTCAGACGCGCGCCCTTGTGCCCGATCGGGTCCTTCGTCACCTGGACCAGCACGGGCTGGCCGGACTTGAGCGCGGACTCGATGCGGCGCGGCCCGTTGGCCATGCCGAGCGCCTCGAAGTTGACCTCACCGGCGTAGAGCACCGCGTTGCGGCCCTTGCCGATGTCGATGAAGGCGGCCTCCATCGACGGCAGCACGTTCTGGACCTTGCCCAGGTAGACGTTGCCGACGTACGAGGTGGCCTGCTCCTTGTTGACGTAGTGCTCGACGAGCACGCCGTCCTCGAGCACGCCGATCTGGGTGCGCTCACCGCTCTGCCGGACGACCATCACACGCTCGACGGCCTCGCGGCGGGCGAGGAACTCGGCCTCGGTGATGATCGGGACGCGGCGACGCCCCTGCTCGCGGCCCTCACGGCGGCGCTGCTTCTTGGCCTCCAGACGGGTCGAGCCCTTGATGGACTGCACCTCGTCGGACGGCTCGGCCTTCGCGCGCGGCTCGCGCACCTTGACGACGGTCCGCTCGGGGTCGCCGTCACCGGGCTCGGTGTCGGCGGCGGAGTCCCCGGCCCGACGCCTGCGGCGACGGCGGCGACGGCTGCTGGAGCTGGAGCCACCGGACTCGTCGGAACGGGCGTCCTCGTCGTCCTCGTCGTCCTGCTCGGCCCCGTCCTCGTCCTGGGCGGACTGGTCGGCGGCCTCGTCGGAGTCGTCCGGCTCCTCGTCACCGGACGCCTCGGCGGACTCACCCCGGCGACGGCGACGGCCACCGCGCCGACGGCGACGCCGCGACCCGGTCTCCTCGGCCTCGTCCTCGTCGACGGAGTCCTCGGCGCCGTCGTCCGGCTCCTCGTCCTCTACGACGGGCTCGGGGGCGGTCTCCCGCGCCTCGGGCTCGTCGGCGGCACCCCGGCGCCGGCGGCGGCGCCGCGACCCGGTCTGCTCCTCGGCGATCTCCTCGGCCGGCTCGGCGGTCACGACGGCCTCGACCGGCTCGCTCTGCCCGGCCTCCGCCTCCGCGGCGGCCTCGGCGGCGGCCCGCTGCGGGGTCTGGAACTGCGGCTCGGTGAAGACGGGCGCCTGGAACACGGCGACCGCGGGCCGCGCGGGGCGGCGCGAGCCGTTCTCCTCGTCGTCGGCACCGGCGGACCGGCGGGCGGGCTCGGAGAACCCGACGGCGGCCTGCCGCACGGCACGACGACGGCCACGGCGGGGGGAGGCGTCCTCGACGGGGGCCTCGGCGGTGGTGGGCTCCGCGGCGGGGGCGGGCTCCGCGGCGGGGGCCTCTGCCTTCGCCTCTGCCTTCGCAGCGGGGGCCTCGGCGGCGGGCGCCTCCGCGGCGGCGCTCTCGGCGGACGCGGCGGTGTCGGCGGCCGGCGTGGACACGCGGCGGGTGGCACGGCGACGGCGACGCGGGGCGGCGTCCTCGGAGTCGGCCTCGTCGGCTGTCCGGACACCTTCGGCGGGCGCGGTGGGCGCCTCGGCGGTCACCGGCTCGGCGGTCTCGGCGGCCGGAGCGGTCTCGGCGGCCTCAGGGGCACCGGCAGGCGCCGCGGCACGCCGAGTGGCCCGGCGCCGGGTACGGGCGGCAGGCGCGGCGGTCTCCACGGCGGGCGTCTCATCGGCGGACTCGGCCGCGGCGGGCGCCTCGGCGGTCACCGGCACCACGGTCTCGGCGGCCTCGGTCTCAGCGGTCGCGGCAGGCGCCGACACACGACGGGTCGCACGCCGACGCGTACGCGGCGGAGCGGCGTCCTCGGTGCTGGTCCCGACGGCGGGCGCGCTCTCGGCGGCCACGGCTTCGGCGGGCGCCTCGGCGGTCACCGGCACCACGGTCTCGGCGGCCTCCGCCGCCGCGGGCGCCCCGGCGGGCGCGGAGGCCCGACGCGTGGCACGCCGACGCGGGCGCGCGGCGGGCGCGGCGGCCTCGGCAGGCGCCTCGGCCCCGGCACTCACGCCGGTCTCAGCGCTTTCGGCGTTCTCGACGTTCTCGTCGAGCTTCTCCTCCTCGTCCGTGACGAGGTCCTCGGCCTCCGCGGCCGGTATGGCCGGAGCGACGACCTCCTCGCCCGACGAGGCGGCATCGGTCGGCGGACCCGCCGGCCGGGACGCGGCACGGCGCCGACGACGCGGCGGCAGGGTGTCGCTGGGGGTGTTCTGTTCGGAACCCTCGATGGGTTCGGTCGGCTCGAGCATGCGGGCTTGTCTCCCGTCAGGCTCCCGGGCGCCGCGCCTGGTCCGGCGGGATGCCGGTGACGTCCGCGGCTCGCGCGATGCGCGGTGCCGCCGTCCGGGGCGCGGGCGCCGCTCGGGAGCTCTCTGTGTCCTGTCTCGCCGGTTCCGTACGCCCTGTTGGGTACGGCCTGGCGAAAGTCTTCTGTGTGGGTGCGCTGCCCGACCCAGGTGGCTCCCGAGTACGAGGGCGGCGCTACGACGCCGGTCCTTCGCGGGACCTTCCTTACGCCGACGCCTTCGCGGTGGCGGTCGGTTCGGCCGTTGAGTGGGCCTCGACTGCCTCGCGGTCGGGCGCGAGCGGGTCGGTCACCGTGCCGGTCTCTTCATCGAGCAGCCCCTGCGCCAGCCTGGTCACCGCTGCGGGGACCGGCGGCGCCAGGTCGGCCACGGCGCGGAGACCGGACAGGACGTCGTCGGGTCGTACGGCAGGCGTCACGTGCCGAACAACCAGCCGCAGTATCGCACAGGGCTGGTCCGTCGGCCCAGCAAGGGGCGCGGCGTCAGCCGCTCCGGTGGAGCCGACGCTTGCGTCGGAGGGTCCACTGTGCGTCTCGAGTTGTACGACGGCGGGGCGGGCGTCGAAGGTCCGGAGGCCGTTCTTGGTGGTGCGCTGGACCTCGACCGCCTCGGCGGCGTTGAACGCGGCGACCGCGCGCTCGGCCTCGGCGGGCTCCACTCCGTCCAGCCTGAGCTCCCAGACGGAAGCGGTGAGCCGGTCGGCGAGTCCCGAGGTCCTGGCCTCGACCGCGTCGACGACGTCGAGCCCGGTGGGCAGCGACTCGTCGAGGAGGAGCCGGAGCTTCTCCGGGTCGCGGGCCTGGGTGAGCGCGATCTCCAGGTACTCCGCCTCACTGCCCGTGCCGGTGGGTGCGGCATTGGCGTACGACACCTTCGGATGCGGCGTGAACCCCGCCGAGTACGCCATGGGCACCTCGGCGCGGCGCAACGCACGCTCGAAGGCGCGCTGGAAGTCACGGTGGCTGGTGAACCGGAGGCGGCCGCGCTTGGTGTAGCGCAGTCGGATGCGCTGCACCGCCGGTGCGGGCGGCGGGCCTTCGGGCTGTCGCTTGCCCAGTGTCGCTCAGTCCTTCGTGAGTGCGGTCGTACTGCTACCAAGAGTACGTGTGTCGGCGCCCGTCGGTTCCCGCCGGGCCACCGCTTCCCTCTCACGGGGTTCACCGAAGAGCATGCGCCGGAAGTCGGCGCGTGCCTCCCGCACGCTCTCGCGGGCGGAGGCGAGCGCGGCCCGGGTGATCCGCCCCACACTGCGGGCGGCCTCGGCGACCGGGCGCAGCACCACGTCCCGGATCACGTGCCCGACCGGGGTCAGCACGGTGCGGTACACCCAGCGCACCGGCTCGACGAAGATCCACCGGAAGAGGGTCCCGAGGAACCGTCCGACGGCGAGCGAGATGTGCCCGGCGATCCGCCAGGCGTGCCCGAGCGCGTCCCACACCTCCCGCCCGACGACGGCGAGAACTCTCCCTACCGGCGCGAGAACCCAGCGCCACAGTGCGACGGCGGGGAGCACGAGCAGGATGCGGGCGATCCAGTACAGAGCGACGCCGACGCCGTTGAGGATCGTGCCCGCCAGCCACACGATCCCGCCGACGCACCAGGCCAAGGCGCGCCCGATGGGGGTGAAGATCCAGGCGAGCACGGCGCCGACGCCCTTGAGGAGCCACACGATCCCGTGCCCGATCGGGGTGAGCACGCGCGCGTACACCCACTCCAGCCCGGCGACGATCCCGCGCGCGACCCAGGCGATGCCGTGCCCGACCGGTGTCAGGACGTACCGGTACAGCCACACCAGCGGGATGACGAGGAGCACCTTGCCGAGCCACCCGACCGCCTTGGCGAGGGGCACGACGACGTACCGCCAAAGGGCCGTCAGGGGCCAGACGACCAGGGCCCGCCACAGCGGCCGCAGCACGCTGTCCCGCAGGAACCGCCCGACCACGACGAGCGCGTCCCACACCATCCGCACGGGCACGACCAGCACGAGCACGACGATCCGCACCGGGATGCGGATCGCGACGGTCAGGCATCCCTCGGGCGCGGGCTGCTGCGGCGCGGGGTGCTGCGGCGCAGGCCGCTTCTCCAGGTCCATAACGACGTAGACGCCTCAGTTCCCCGTCCGGATCCAGTACCGCAGCTTTACGCCGCGCCGGTCCTCGAATTCTCCGCCATTGGCCTCGATCACCTTACGAGACGCGGTGTTGGTGGTGTCACAGGTGAGCAGGGCCCGCTCGATGCCGAGTCGACGGCAGTGCGGCAGGGCGTCCCGGAGCATGGCCGTGGCGTGTCCCCGTCGCCAGGCGCCGGGGCGGATCGCGTAGCCGACGTGGCCGCCGTAGTCCAGCAGGAAGGGGGTGAGCCGGTGCCGGATGGAGAGCTTGCCGAGGAAGGTGTCGCCCTCGGCGTACCAGAAGTTGGTCATCGGCACCCAGTCCGGCCTGCGCGGCCGTTCCGCCTCCGCGCGCAGCATGTCCACGTACGCGGCGAAGCCCCCCGGCTCGCGCCAGGACTTCTCGTACGGCCCGGTCTCCTCGCCCACCAGCACAAGGGGGTTGAGGCCCGCCTCGGTGAACTCCCGTACGGCGTCGAGGTAGGAGGCCTGGAAGCGGGCGTCGGGCAGGGTCAGTTCGGGCATCTCCCCATGATGGCGAGGCCGGGCGTCACCGGTCGACCGGGTTTCGCGGGCCCGTCCTGGGAGCGCGGCGGCGGTCCGTGCAGTATGTCCCCATGATTACGCTCACGAAGGAAGACGGCCCCGCCGACCTGGACGGCGTGACCCATCTGTCCATAGGGGTCTCCTGGGACCCCACGGCCGGCGCCAGCGGCGGAGTGATCGGCAAGCTGCGCCGCAAGACCGGCACGGACCTCGACCTGATCGCCATCGCCATGCACGACGGCGACCCGGTGCGCCTCGCGGGCCTCGACTCCCTCGACCCCATCGGCAACGGCTCCCTGCTGCACAGCGGCGACAACCAGACCGGCCACGGGGACGGCGACGACGAGACGGTCACCGTCGAGTTCGCGAAGATCCCGCCGCACATCACGTCGATCGTCTTCGTCGCCGCGGCCTACAAGAAGGGCAGCTCCTTCCAGAAGGCCCGCAACATCAGCTTCAAGGTCTACGACGCCACCGGCGGCAGCTCCCAGCAGGTCGCCGACATCTGGCCCAGCATGCTCACCACGGACAACGGCTGCGCCGTGGCCAAGGCGGTCCGGGTCGGCACCACCTGGAAGCTCGAGGTCATCAACGTCACGGGCAAGATCAAGCAGGGCGACGAACTGGCCCTGATGCGCTTCGCGGCGAGCAAGTAACAGGTCATGAGCGGGAGGGCCACGGCACGGCGGCCGGGGCCCCTCGCCACCTCGCCTCCTGCCGGCCGATGAGTTCCGGAGCCTGGCGGGGTCTACCCCCGTACAAGCACAACCGTGCCGAGCTCTGTGAGGGGACTCATGACCGCACACGCGCTACCTCCCGTCGTCGACGCCGCGACGTGGGAACACCGACTCGAGGCACTGCGGGCCCGGGAGAAGGCCGCGACGCGCGAGCTGGACGCCATCGCCGCCGAGCGCCGTCGCCTGCCGATGGTGCGGATGCCGGACTACACGCTGGAGGGCGAGGCCGGCCCCGTACGCCTGGCGGACGTCTTCGAGGGCAGGCGACAACTGATCGTCTACAACCACATGTGGTCCCCGGGCCAGGAGTGGCAGTGCCCGGGCTGCACGGGGTTCACCTCGCAGTTCACCCGCCTGGAGTTCCTGGACAACTACGACGCGCGGTTCGTCGTGGTCACCCAGGGACCGATCAAGGACGCCCTCGCCTACCGGCACCGGGTCGGCAACCGCATGCCCTGGTACTCGACCGCCGACAGCTCCTTCGGAGCCGACGTCGGCGCCCCACCGGACGGCGGCTTCGCGGTCAACGTCTTCCTCCGCGACGGCGACACCGTCTACCGCACCTGGCACACCAACGGCCGCGGCACCGAGCAACTGAGCCACACCTTCGCCCTGATCGACCTCCTCCCCTACGGCCGCCAGGAGAACTGGCAGGACTCCCCCGACGGCTGGCCCCAGTCCCCCACGTACAGCCGCTGGTCGGCCTCCAAGGACATCGCCGCCCTCTACGGCCCGGCCTCCGAGAGCGCCCTCTGAGCCCCTCTCATGGCAGGGAGGGCCTCACAGCGGAGCACCGGTCAGTTCGTCAGTTCGTCAGGTTGTCAGTTCGTTCAGCAACTCGCGGACGCGCCGCTCGATCCCGTCCCGGATCGGGCGGACCGCGTCCACGCCCTGCCCCGCCGGGTCGTCCAGCTGCCAGTCGAGGTAGCGCTTGCCCGGGAAGACCGGGCAGGTGTCGCCGCAGCCCATCGTGATCACGACGTCCGACGCCCGCACGGCATCCACCGTGAGCACTTTCGGCGTCTCGGCGGAGATGTCGATGCCGACCTCCTTCATCGCCTCCACCACGGCCGGGTTGACGGAGTCGGCAGGTGCTGAGCCGGCGGAGCGGACCTCGACGCGGTCCCCCGCGAGGTGGGCGAGGAAGGCCGCGGCCATCTGGGAACGCCCTGCGTTGTGGACGCAGACGAACAGGACCGAGGGGCGGTCGCTGGGAGCAGTCATGGTGAGTCTTCCTGGGGCAAGGTGGATCAGGGAGCGACGGCTTCGGCGGCATGCGGGGCAGGGGTGTCCGCCGTGTCGGGGTGGGGACGTCCGAACAACACCGCCACCAGCGCCAGGCCGATGGCACCGCCGACCAGTTGAGCGACGACGAACGCGGGGACCGAGGCGGGCGCGATCCCGGCGAACGTGTCCGTGAAGGCTCGCCCGATGGTCACGGCCGGGTTGGCGAAGGACGTGGACGAGGTGAACCAGTAGGCCGACCCGATGAAGAGAGCCACCGCCGCCGGAGCCAGGTGCGTGCGCCCCGTACGGGTCAAGCCGAAGATCAGGAGTACGAGACCTGCGGTGGCAACCGTCTCGCCCAGCCAGAGGTGACCGGCGGAACGGTCGTGCGTGGACCACTTCACGAGGGGCTCGGCGAACATGGCATCGGCGAGGACCGAACCAGCGACCGCGCCCACAATCTGAGCCGAGATGTATGCCGCCGGCTCCCGAGCGGCCGGCGCGTCTCCGCTGGTGCGCCCGGAGAACCAGACCGCGAGCGTCACGACCGGGTTGAAGTGGGCGCCCGAGACCGGCCCGAGGAGCGCGATGAGCACGCCCAGGCCGAACACGGTGGCCAGCGAGTTGGCCAGCAACTGCACCCCCACGTCACGCGAGAGCTCGGCCGCCTGGATCCCGGAGCCGACCACGACGGTGACGAGAGCGGCCGTGCCGACGCCTTCCGCCAGCGCACGCCGCGCCAAGGAGGGAGTCACCCGGGCACCGTCGCCGGTTCGGCCGTGGTCAGGAACGCGGCCAGGCGCTCCAGCACCCTGGGCAGCACCCAGTAGTAGACCCAGGTTCCGCGGCGCTCGCAGTCGATGAGCCCGGCCTGCCGGAGCAGCTTGAGGTGGTGCGAGATGGTCGGCTGCGACAGCGCGAAGGCCGGCGTCAGCTCGCACACGCACACCTCACCGCCCTCTCCGCGCGAGGCGATCATCGACATCAGCCGCAGACGGACCGGATCGCCCAGGGCCTTGAAGACCTTCGCCAGATCCTCGGCCTGGTCCTCGTCCAGCGGGGCGGAGGCAAGTCCCTGGCAGCAGCCCTCGTCGGCACCCTGGCCGAGGACCCTCAGTCCTTGTTTCGACATGCCTCTATGTTGACGTTTTTCGATCCAACGCGCAAGCTTGCATCAATGAACGTCAATACAGGCCGTTCCGGGGCAGTGCCATGCCCCGTCATCGAGGAGTGAGACATGTCCGACCAGTCCACCGACCTGCGCGAAACCGTCCGACAGCGCTACGCGGCCGCAGCCGTGAAGGTCACCGAGGGCGGCTCCGCCTGTTGCGGGCCCGAACCCGTCGAGGTCGACGAGAACTTCGGCTCCACCCTCTACGCCGCGGACGAGCGTGACACCCTGCCCGCCGAGGCCCTGGCAGCCTCCCTCGGCTGCGGCAACCCCACCGCCGTGGCCGACCTCCACGAGGGCGAACGCGTCCTCGACCTCGGTTCGGGCGGCGGCATCGACGTCCTGCTGTCCGCCCGCCGCGTCGGCCCGACCGGCAGGGCGTACGGCCTCGACATGACGGACGAGATGCTCGAACTCGCCCTGGCCAACGCGGCGAAGGCGAAGGCGACCAACGTCGAGTTCCTCAAGGGCACGATCGAGGCGATCCCGCTCCCGGCGAACACCGTCGACGTGGTGATCTCGAACTGCGTGATCAACCTCTCCACCGACAAGGCCGCGGTCTTCGCCGAGACCTTCAGGGTCCTGAGGCCGGGAGGCCGCATCGGCGTCTCCGACGTGATCGCCGACGACTCCCTCACCCCGGCCCAGCGCGCGGAACGCGGCGACTACGTCGGCTGCATCGCCGGAGCCCTGTCCTTCACGGAGTACCACGAGGGCCTCGCGGCGGCCGGCTTCACCGCCATCGAGATCACCCCCACGCACTCCGTCGCCGACGGCATGCACTCGGCGATCGTACGAGCGACCAAGCCCCTGCCGACGGAGACCACCAAGCCCGCGCCGTCAGAGACCACCAAGCCCCTGCCGGCAGAGACCACCGAGGACTGCTGCGGAGTCACCGCCTGCTGCACCCCGACCGAAACGGCCACCGACCCGACGGTGACAGTGGCCGAGGCCAAGTCAGCCTCCGCCTGCGGCTGCCAGAACTGACCGCCACGGGCAGCGCCTCCTCGCCCGTCGAACAGGTGGTGTCGGCCCTGGGACCGGATCCACCCGGCCGGGTCTACTGGATGACGTGTTCCATCCTGTTCGACACTCTCGTCTCGGTCGGCAACTTCAATGTCATGCCTCCCATTTTGAGCTGCTTCTGCTGCTCTGTGGTGAGCGAGATGACGTAGAAATCTCGACCAGTGCCGACCAGGGCGTCTTCGAGATTGATGGGGAACGAGTGGGATCCAGGCCCCGTCGCGTCCAGTTCCCCCTTGGGATAGAACTCGGGATGGCTCTCCCCGGCTCCATCGGGGTCTTCGCGCTCAGCGATGACCACGTAGTGCTTTCCGGCCGGGAGAGGACCGCAGTTGACGGTGTATTCAAGGTCGAAGGCCCGCTGTGATTTCCGCGGACCAGTGAGGGTGACTGGATACCTCGAACACGCGGAGGAAGATGCCCCGACCGTGGCGGAAGCGGAGGAGGTGGGGTCCGGGGAGACGGCGGAGCCGGACGGGGGTAATGCGGACTGGCTCAGAGGGGCCGGGGGGAGAGCGGTGCTGCCGTTTGAGCCGGTGCTCCTATCGTTTCCCTGAACGGAGGCAGCGATGATCCCACCGATGGCAGCGATGAGCGCGAAGATGATCCCCCCGATGATGTAGGCCTTGTTGCTCGGCCCCCCACCGGCCCCACCCGCGCCGCCCGCCCCGCCGGCGCCGCCCGCCCCGCCGATCCCACCGTTGTAGCCTGCGCCGCCCGCTCCACCCGCTCCACCGGCTCCAGGGCCGGAAGCGGAAGCGGGAGGGCTGCCGGGAGTGATGCTCACGTGAACGCCTCCAGCGTGCTGTGCATGTGTACTCAGCGACGAGGACGGACTGCGGCGTCCGGCGAGTTCCGCGAAAGGGACGAGCGAATAGATTTCCGATTCATCGCCCTATCCTTCTCCATCAGCCCTGCCCGTGGTGGATCCCGCGCTCAGTAACTGGCAGTACGGTCAAAGCTGGTCACGTTGAGCTTGATGCCCTTCGCGCTCTTGAGCGTCGTGGGGAACTCCCCCCGAGCCGTCCGGCCGGCTTGCACGTTGGTCTCCAGTTGCGAACCGTCCTCCACGCGAGTGCCTGCGGCGTCGACCGCTTCCCAATCCCAGGCGTAGTTGGACTTCTCGCTGCTGCTGTTCTTGATCGTCCAGACGAGCCAGATGTTGCTGATTCCGGCTTGTGAGCGGTCGTCGAGCTGAAAGCTGATGACGTCAGCCCGTTCCCCTGCGGGTTCCCCTGTCTGCCTCTGTTGCGTCTTCGTCTTCGCAGTGGGCGTCGTACTGGGCGCAGAAGTAGTGCTCTCGTCCTTGTCCCCTGACGAGATCACCAGCACAACAATGACGATCACGATCACCGCGGCCAGGGCTCCGGCGCACCCCCAAAGACAGCCACGGCCCCGTCGCTTCTTCCGCGGTGGCCCAGGAGGCGATGCCCACTGCCCGGAAGGGGAAGAGGCATGGTCTGGACTTCCCCACCGCGGATTACCCCCAGGTGGCTCGCTCTCTGACATGGCGCCTCCTCGGTAGCGGATACCGTCACGCTAGGAAGCCATGGGACACGTCGCGAACCGAGAGCAGCCACTCAGGCGAAAGCCAGCAAGGACGGGCTTCTCGGGCTCACAGCCCTCAGACCCACTGGAGCTCACAATGGACAGCTGTCGACCCTCCAGGGAGGCAGCAGAGGCGTTCTCTATGCCTCACGCACGAGCGCGCGACTGTGAGCGGCAGCAGCTTCTTCCCCGTCGGACCGATCCGAATGTGCGTGTCATCTGCGGACACGGTCCGTACCGCAACCCTCAAGCCTGGCGCCGAGAGAGCGACAGCCGGCGTCGCTCGCGGTCGACGTCCGTGACGACAACCGTCAACCGATCGCCGACCTGTACGACACCCTCAGGCGCCGCTCCAGGCACCGAGTCCAGCTCGGACAGATGCACCAGGCCCTCGATGCCGTCGGCAACCTCCACGAAGACACCGAACGGAACCAGTTTCGTCACCCGCCCACTCAGCCTCTGTCCCACCACGATGCCGTCGGTGAACACCAGGAAGGGGTCCGGCTGCATCGCCCGGAGGGACAACCGAGCCTCTCCGTTCCATGTGTCGAACTGCAAGAACTCACACGACACCCGCTGCCCGACCTCGACGACATCGGACGCCGCGTCGAAATGACGCCAGGACAACTCGGGATACGTGATGAAGCCGACGCCGGGATACACCGGATGCTCGGGACCCTCGTCCAGGGCTACGAAAACACCGAACCGCTCGATCGCCGCCACCGTGCCGGACAGGAGCTCACCCTGGCGAAGCCTCTTGAGGAACGCCCAGAGCTCTGGGTTCTCCGTGGCCACCATCGACAGCCGCACCCGCCCCGCATCGAGATCGACCGCGGTCACCTCGCCGGCGACCCTCTGCCCGACCACGGCAACGTCGGAGAAACGCCGACGCCAGGAACCGTCCAACGACCCCACCGTCCCGAGCGGCCAGTCGGTGAAGTCGTCCAGGAGCACCGACATCTCGGACGGAGAAACTGAAGCAACCCTGCCACGGCACACGTCACCGACACGGATCTCCGCCAGAAACCGCCGGACATCCTGTCCAGCTGACGCATCCCCCATGCCGCCAAGGCTCTCACTGGGAGATCGCCGAACCCGCTCCACCTCAGACTGAAGCCACACCATCCCCCGGCAAGGGCGCATGAGAGCCACTCCCGGAAAGGAAGCTGCACAGCGCCGCAAGAGTCACACGAGTGGCCGTGAGAAGCGCCCTGGCCAGGCCCCCCCACCACTGCCCCAGAGCACCGAGCATTGTCCATCGCGAGATCGGTGGTCGTCTCCTTGGCCGGCCGCGGGCGGGAGCCTGTGGTGAAGATCGTCTGTCGGGCCGATGAGTAAGGCCTCCGCGCCAGGTCTACATGCAGTGACACCAGTCCGGAGGAAGACCACAGGAGGTCGAAGTGTCCAGATCAGTGCTCGACATGTCGGTGTCGGTCGACGGGTACATCGCCGACACCGACGATTTCCTCGGCGGTGACGACGGCGAGCGGCTGCACAAGTGGGCCGACGCCGACGGGGAATCCGGCCGGCCGTCCGGGCCGGCTGCGCAATTCCAGGACGAATGGAACGCGGCCGGTGCGGTGCTCGCGGGACGGCGGACTGCCGAGCTCATGGACCACTGGGGCGGTGATCACGGCGGTCTCCCGATCTTTGTGCCCAGCCACCGCCCACCCGGCCCGGCCGCCCGCTGGGGCTATCCACTGGTGACGTACGTGACCGATGGGATCGAGAGCGCGATGGCACAGGCCAAGGCCGCAGCCGGAGGCAAAGACGTGCAGGTGCGTGGCGCTTACACGGCGCAGCGCGCGCTCGAGGCCGGGGTGCTGGACGAGGTACAGATCCACCAGATCCCCGTGCTTCTCGGGCGGGGCCGTCGACTCTTCGACGTGTTGCCGTCAGAGATCGAGTTGGAGATCGTCCAGGTGATCGACACACCACAGGCCACCCACATCCGCTACCGCGTCCGTCGCTGAGCGCACGGCCAGACGATCTAGTACGCGATCACCGAAAGGAGACCCGGAGGCTCAGCCTCACTCCCCCAGGGACACGATCCGCGACGGACTAGTGCGAGTGCCCACTCGAAGCCGGCGCCGCCGCCCCCGCGTTCTTCACCGTCAGCGGCAGCAGCTTCTTCCCCGTCGGGCCGATCTGGATGTGGGTGTCCATCTGCGGACACACCCCGCAGTCGAAGCAAGGCGTCCACCGGCAGTCCTCGACCTCTGTCTCGTCGAGGGCGTCCTGCCAGTCCTCCCAGAGCCAGTCCTTGTCGAGGCCGGAGTCCAGGTGGTCCCAGGGGAGGACCTCCTCGTAGGTCTTCTCGCGGGTCGTGTACCAGTCGACGTCCACGCCGAAGGCCGGCAGGGTCTTGTCGGCGCAGGCCATCCAGCGGTCGTAGGAGAAGTGCTCGCGCCAGCCGTCGAAGCGGCCGCCGTCCTCGTAGACGGCGCGGATCACCGCGCCCACCCTCCTGTCACCCCGCGACAGCAGGCCCTCCACGATGCCCGGCTTGCCGTCGTGGTAGCGGAAGCCGATCGAGCGGCCGTACTTCTTGTCGCCGCGGATCTTGTCTCGGAGCTTCTCCAGGCGCGCGTCGGTCTCCTCGGCGGAGAGCTGCGGGGCCCACTGGAAGGGGGTGTGCGGCTTGGGGACGAAGCCGCCGATCGAGACCGTGCAGCGGATGTCGTTCTGGCCGGAGACCTTGCGGCCCTCGGCGATCACCTTCGTGGCCATGTCGGCGATCTGCAGGACGTCCTCGTCGGTCTCCGTCGGCAGGCCGCACATGAAGTACAGCTTCACCTGGCGCCAGCCGTTGCCGTACGCCGTGGAGACCGTGCGGATGAGGTCGTCCTCCGAGACCATCTTGTTGATGACCTTGCGCATGCGCTCCGAGCCGCCCTCCGGCGCGAAGGTCAGACCGGACCTGCGCCCGTTGCGCGTCAGCTCGTTCGCCAGGTCCACGTTGAAGGCGTCCACGCGGGTCGACGGGAGGGACAGGCCGATCTTGTCCTCCTCGTACCGGTCCGCCAGGCCCTTCGCGATGTCGCCGATCTCCGAGTGGTCCGCGCTCGACAACGAAAGAAGGCCCACCTCCTCGAAGCCCGTCGCCTTCAGGCCCTTCTCCACCATGTCGCCGATGCCCGTGATGGAGCGCTCGCGGACCGGGCGGGTGATCATGCCCGCCTGGCAGAAGCGGCAGCCGCGGGTGCAGCCGCGGAAGATCTCCACCGACATGCGCTCGTGAACCGTCTCCGCCAGCGGGACCAGGGGCTGCTTCGGGTACGGCCACTCGTCCAGGTCCATGACCGTGTGCTTCGACACGCGCCACGGGACACCCGACCTGTTCGGTACGACACGGGCGATGCGGCCGTCCGGGAGGTACTCGACGTCGTAGAACGCCGGGATGTACACCGAACCGGTGCGAGCGAGGCGGAAGAGGACCTCCTCGCGGCCGCCCGGCCGGCCCTCCGCCTTCCAGTCACGGATGATCTTCGTCATGTCGAGCACGGCCTGCTCGCCGTCGCCGATGATCGCCGCGTCGATGAAGTCCGCGATCGGCTCGGGGTTGAAGGCCGCATGACCGCCGGCCAGCACGATCGGGTCGTCCAGCCCCCGGTCCTTCGACTCCAGGGGGATGCCCGCCAGGTCGAGCGCGGTGAGCATGTTGGTGTAGCCCAGCTCCGTGGAGAAGGACAGGCCGAACACGTCGAAGGCGCCCACCGGGCGGTGGCTGTCCACCGTGAACTGCGGGACGTGGTGCTCCCGCATCAGGGCCTCCAGGTCCGGCCACACGCTGTACGTGCGCTCGGCGAGGACGCCCTCCTGTTCGTTCAGGACCTCGTAGAGGATCATGACGCCCTGGTTGGGCAGTCCTACCTCGTAGGCGTCCGGGTACATGAGCGCCCAGCGGACGTCGCAGGACTCCCACGGCTTGACGGTGGAGTTGAGCTCTCCGCCGACGTACTGGATCGGCTTCTGCACATGCGGGAGCAGAGCTTCGAGCTGCGGGAACACCGACGCGGCGGTTTCGGCTGACATCTCGCACTTCCATGGACTGACAGGGGTGACCATCTAGCCTAACGCGGCGATGACCACCCCCCGTACGCCCCGAGGGTTCACAGGCCGTCCGCCGCGCCCTTCGCCCCGTCCCAGAACCCGGGCAGCTCGGCCTCCACGGCCGCCGCCCGCTGCTCCTCACGGCCGTACAGCAGCCCGTACGTGAAGGCGCTCTCCCCCGCCGCGTGGGCGACTGCGGACATCTCGCGCAGGGTGCCCCGGGCCATCACGCTGTCCTGGTGTTCGCCCAGCAGGTTCTGGAGCGACTTCATGCACTTGACCAGGGACTTCGCCGGCTCGCCGAGGGCGGGGCGGGCCGCCTCGGCCGCGTAGCGGGTGCGTTTGGTCTTCTTGCGGGCCTCGTGGATCGCGACATCGCGGTCGGTGCCGGGCTCCAGCTCCAGCGCGCGCCCCACCAGTCCGGAGACCTTCTTGAAGTCCTTGGTCACGGCCTTGGCGATCACCTTGTGGGGCTTCTTCCCGGCGGCCTTCCGCAGCGGCGGGTCCGCGATCAGCGCGTCCAGGGTGTCGAGCAGCGCGAGATAGCGGTGCGAGTCGAGGACGCCGATCAGCCGGGCGCTCGCCCCGCCGGGGCTGTCCCCCGCCCAGACCCTCAGCCGCTCGGCGACGGGCCCCGAGACCAGCGCCCCGGGCACCTCGTCGAGGGCCGTCGACAGTCGTTCGGCCAGCACCTCGCGGTCCCGGTCCACGCCCAGTTCCGCGGCGAGCCACTTCAGCTCGTCGCCGATCGGGTCGGTGACGGCCCGGTCCAGGACCTTGCCGTACGACTTGAAGGTGCTGCGCAGCCGGCGGGTGGCGACCCGCATGCTGTGCACGGAGTCCTCGGCGTCCTGCCGGACCGCCGGGTCGAGCTCGAGGATCGCGTCCCGCTGGGCGCGGACGTAGGCGAGGACGTGGTCGCCCGCGGTCACGGGGTCCGCCGGGCCGGCGGCCTTCTTCTTGGGTGCCGTCTCCGCGAGGGCCCTGGCCAGCTTCGAGGAGGACCCGGACGGCCGTACGCCCGCCTTGCGCAGCCGTTTCTCGACCTTGTCGAGGAAGGCGGGGTCGCCGTCGTCGGCGAGCTCCACCTCGATCTCGGTCCACTGGGCGTCGCCGACGCCGCCGCTGAGCCGTTCGGCGTGCACGGCGTCCACGCTGACCTCGGCGAGCAACTGCCCGTCCGCGTCCAGGAGGTGGCGCACGTCGCGGTCCGAACGCAGCCGGACCACGGGCAGCAGCTCGACACCCCGGACGCGGGAGCGGACCAGGCCGGCGAGTTCGTCGGGGAGGGTGTCGGACAGGGGTGCCCTGATCTCGTCGCGGACGCCCTCGGAGACGGGGAGTTTCAGGTGCCAGCCCGCGTCCGAGCCACCGGTGCGGCGGCGCAGGGTGATCGAGGACGCCATCAGGCGTTCGTCGGGGGTGTCGTAGTAGGTGGCGTCCAGATGCGCCACGCCCTTGTCGACGACGGCCTCGACGCCGGCGACTCCGGTCAGGTCCGGCAGCCCGCTGTCGTCGGACTCGTACTTCCGCTCGATCTCCCGCTTTGTGTCCGCCATGACCCGAATCTAGTGGTCGGACGCCGGTCACGGCAGGGGGCCGCCGCCGGTCGGGGCACTCCGCCCACGCCGGTCGGACACCCTGCTCACCACCGGGCAGGGCCGCCAGCCAGGGCCCTCCGCCCGCGCCGGTCAGGGCACCCCACTCACGCCGGTCGGGGCACCACGCTCACCCCAGGGCAGGACCCTGCGCACCGACCGCCGGTCGGGACACTCCACCCACGCCGGGCAGAGCCCTCGGCCCACGCCGGTGGGAGCATCCCACCCACGCCGCTCGGCGCACCCCACCCCCGCCGGCCGGAGCCCCCGACCTACGCCGACATCGGCCGCTGCACCCTGATCGACTGCAACAGCCCCACCGCCACCCACACCGCGAACATCGACGATCCGCCGTACGACACGAACGGCAGTGGCAGGCCGGTGACCGGCATGATGCCGAGGGTCATGCCGATGTTCTCGAAGGACTGGAAGGCGAACCAGGCGACGATGCCGGCGGCCACGATCGTGCCGTACAGCTCGGTCGTCTCGCGGGCGATCCGGCAGGCCCGCCACAGCACGATGCCGAGCAGGACGATGATCAGGCCCGCGCCGACGAAGCCCAGCTCCTCACCGGCGACGGTGAAGACGAAGTCGGTCTGCTGTTCGGGGACGAACTGGCCGGTGGTCTGCGAGCCGTGGAAGAGGCCCGCGCCGGTCAGGCCGCCGGAACCGATGGCGATCCGGGCCTGGTTGGTGTTGTAGCCGACGCCGGCCGGGTCGAGGCTCGGGTTGGCGAAGGCGGCGAAGCGGGCGATCTGGTACTCGTCGAGGATCCCGAGCTGCCACACCGCGACCGCGCCGAGCGTGCCCGCACCCAGCAGGCCGAAGACCCAGCGGTTGGAGGCGCCGGAGGCGAGCAGCACACCGAGCACGATGATGACCATGACCATGACCGACCCGAGGTCGGGCATGAGCATCACGATCAGCATCGGTACCGCGGCCAGGCCCAGCGCCTGGAGGACCGTGCGGTGGTCGGGGTAGGGCTTGTCGCCCGCGTCGACCCGGGCCGCGAGCAGCATCGCCATGCCCAGGATGATCGTGATCTTCACGAACTCCGAGGGCTGGAGCGAGAAGCCGCCGCCGAGCACGATCCAGGAGTGGGCGCCGTTGACCGTGGAGCCCAGCGGGGTGAGGACCAGCAGGATCAGGAAGACCGAGGCGCCGTAGAGCAGGGGGACGGCGGTGCGCAGGGTACGGTGGCCGACCCACACGGTACCGATCATCAGGGCGAACCCGATGCCGGTGTTCATGAGGTGCCGGATCAGGAAGTAGTACGGGTCGCCCTGGTTGATCTCGGTGCGGTTGCGGGTCGCGGAGAAGACCAGCAGCGAGCCGATCATGGACAGCGCGAGGGCCGAGAACAGTATCGGCCAGTCGAGCCGGCGGGCCAGCGAGTCACGGGCCAGCAGCCGGGTCCAGCCCGCGCGCTCGGGGCCGTACCCGGAGACCTGGAAGCTGTTGGCCCCGGTCATGTGAGCATCCTCCGGTTTCCGCGCGCACGGCGCCGGCGACGGGTGAGACGGTTCCCGCCCGTCGACGTGTTCACGGTCGCGGCCTGCTGGGTCTCGTCCGGCTCGGGCGCGCCCTCCTGGCTCACCCGCTGGTCCTTGGCCGGGTCCTTGGCGACCTTCGGGGCCTTGATGGTCCCGTCGGTCTGGATCTTCGGCAGGCTCTTCTCGGGGGTCGGCAGCAGCGCGTTCTTCTTGTCGATGGTGCCGTCGTCGGAGACGCCGTACAGCGCGTCGTAGATGTTGCGGACGGCGGGGCCCGAGGCGCCGGAACCCGTACCACCCTGGGAGATCGTCATGACGACCGTGTAGTCCTTGGTGTACGTGGCGAACCAGGACGTCGTCTGCTTGCCGTAGACCTCCGCGGTACCGGTCTTGGCGTGCATCGGGATCTTGTCCTGCGGCCAGCCGACCTGGGCGAAGCGCCAGGCCGCGGTGCCCTCGGTGGCGACGCCCGCGAGCGCGGTGTCCATCTTCTTGAGCGTGGCCTGGCTTATCGGCAGCCTGCCGTGCGACTTGGGCTTGATCTCCTGCACGCTCTTGCCGTCGGCGCTCACGATGGCCTTGCCGACCGTCGGGTCGTGCAGGGTGCCGCCGTTGGCGATCGCCGCGTAGATCGTGGCCATCTGGATCGGGGTGACCATGGTGTCGCCCTGGCCGATGGAGTAGTTGATCTCGTCACCGGCGCGCATCTTGTTGCCTTCGAGGCAGTTCTCGTAGGCGATCTTCTGGACGTAGTCGCCGTCCTTCTTGCCGGTCTTGCACCAGGCGTCCTTGTTGGCCTTCCAGTAGTCCTGCTTCCACTGGCGGTCGGGGATGCGGCCCGGGACCTCGTTGGGCAGGTCGATGCCGGTGGTCTTGCCGAGGCCGAACTGGTGGGCGGCCTTGAAGAAGTAGTCCTTGGGCTGGCCCTTCTTCGGGTTGATGCCGCCGTCCTTCTGCCACTGCTGGTGGGCGAGGCCGTAGAAGACGGTGTCGCAGGAGACCTCGAGGGCCCGGCCGAGCGAGATGGGGCCGAAGTTCTCCGACTCGAAGTTCTTGAAGACCTGGCCGCCGACGGAGTACGAGCTGGTGCAGGGGTAGCGGCCGTCGAAGTCGTAGCCGGCCTCCACGGCGGCGGCCGTGGAGATCACCTTGAAGGTGGAGCCGGGCGCGGACAGGCCCTGGATGGCCCGGTTGAGCAGCGGGTAGTTGGAGGACTTGCCGGTGAGCTTGGCATAGTCCTTGGCGGAGATGCCGCCGACCCAGGCATTCGGGTCGTACGTCGGGTTGGACGCCATGGCGACGATCCGGCCGGTCTTGGCCTCCATGACGACGACCGCGCCGGAGTCGGCCTTGTACTTCTCGTTGGTGTTGCGGTCCCACTGGGTGCGGGCGACCTTCATCGCGTCGTTCAGCTCGTACTCGGCGACCCGCTGCACGCGGGCGTCGATGCTGGTGACGAGGTTGGCGCCGGGCTGGGCCTCGTCGGCCTCGGCCTGACCGATGACCCGGCCGAGGTTGTCGACCTCGTAGCGGGTCACGCCGGCCTTGCCGCGCAGCTCCCTGTCGTACTCGCGCTCCAGGCCCGAGCGGCCGACCTGGTCGGAGCGCAGGTAGGGCGAGTCGGTGTCCTGGGCCTTGGTGATCTCCTCGTCGGTGACCGGGGAGAGGTAGCCGAGGACCTGGGCGGCGTTGGACTTGGCGGGGGCGCCGTAGCGGCGGACGGCCTCGGGCTCGGCGGTGATGCCGGGGAAGTCCTCGGCGCGCTCGCGGATCTGGAGGGCCTGCTTGGCGGTGGCCTCGTCGGTGATGGGGATCGGCTGGTAGGGCGAGCCGTTCCAGCAGGGCTGGGGGGTCTTCGCGTCGCAGAGCCGGACCTTCTGCATGACCTCCGCGGGCTTCATCCCGAGGACGCCGGCCAGCTTGGTGAGGACGGCCTTGCCGTCGTCCTTCATCTTCAGCAGGTCGGTGCGGGAGGCGGAGACCACGAGCCGGGTCTCGTTGTCCGCGAGGGGCACTCCGCGGGCGTCCAGGATCGAGCCGCGCACGGCGGGTTCGACGACCTGCTGGACGTGGTTGCCGGAGGCCTCCTTGGCGTACTCGTCGCCCTCGCGGATCTGGAGGTACCACAGGCGCCCGCCGAGGGTGCCGAGGAGGGACAGCACGAGGATCTGGATGACGACGAGACGGATCTGGACCCGTGGGGTCCGTCCGGTCTCGGGGATATTGGTCACTGCGGCTGCCGCCCCCTCTCAGTGTGTGTATGTGTCATATACGGCGAACCTGTGAACCGGGTCCGCCAACCGCCGTGGGGTCACAGCCGCTTGACCCCCTTGATACGGCCCACCCGGGCCGTCCGCGTCCGCGCCTTGGTCTTCAGGCTGCCGAGTCCGCCGCGCTGGCCGCCGATCTTGAGGCCGGTGCCGGAGGAGAGCCAACCGGACGAGATGTCCGCCGACTTGGCCGCCGAACTGGTCTCGGCCAGCGGGTCGTTCTCGGCGCGGCGGGCGAGCGCCATGATGCCGGGGACGACGAAGGGGGCGAGCAGCAGGTCGTACAGGGCGGCGGTGAACAGCAGGCTGGGCAGGCCGACATGGCGGGCGGTGGTGTCGCCGACGAGGGCGCCGACCCCGGCGTACAGCAGGGTGGTGCCGAGGGCGGCGGCGACCACGACGACCATGGGACCGGTGGCCGACTTGAGGCGGCCGTTCTCCGGCTTGGCGAGGCCGGCGAGGTAGCCGATGACGCACAGCACGAGGGCGTACCGCCCGGCCGCGTGGTCGGCGGGCGGGGCGAGGTCGGCGAGGAGGCCGGCGCCGAAGCCTACGAGGGCGCCGCCGACATGGCCGTAGACCAGGGCGAGGCCCAGGACGGTCAGGAGCAGCAGGTCGGGGACGGCGCCCGGGAGGTGGAGGCGGGCGAGGACGCTCACCTGGAGGACCAGGGCGACGACGATGAGGGCCGACGAGAGCAGGATCCGGTTGACGCGCATCAGGTACAGCTCCTACTGCTCTTGCTGGATCTCGCCGTCGAGCGGCGCGTTGGCGGACGGGGTGACGGTGACCGTCACGGTCGGCGTGGGCGTCGGTTTCGGCTTGGCGGGCAGCACCGTGTCGCGCGGGTCCTTCTTCGGGGCCTCGACGACGACGCCGACGATGTCGAGCTTGGTGAAGCTGACGTACGGCGTGACGTAGAGGGTGCGGGTGAGGTCGCCGCCGGAGGGGTCGACGCGGGAGACCACGCCGACCGGCACGCCGGGCACGAAGGGCTTGTCGGCCTGGGAGCCGAAGGTGACCAGGCGGTCGCCCTTCTTCACCTCGGCCTTGCCGTTGAGGAGTTCGACGCGCAGCGGCCGGTCGCCCTGTCCGGAGGCGAAGCCGAGTTCGTCGCCGGCCTCCATGCGGGTGCCGACGGTGAAGTCGGGGTCGTTGGCGAGCAGCACGGTGGCGGTGTTCGGGCCGACGGTGGTGACCCGGCCGACCAGTCCGTCACCGTTGAGGACGGTCATGTCGCGCTGGATGCCGTCGTCGGCGCCGACGTCGATGGTGATGGTCCAGGAGAAGCCCTGGGCCGCCCCTATGGCGATGACCTGGGCGCCCTTGATGCCGTACTGGCCCTCGCCGGCGATCTTCAGCATCTTGTCGAGCTGCTTGAGGCGGCTGGTGTTGCGGTCGTCGCTGCCGAGTTTCGCCTTGAGAGCGGCGTTCTCCTTCTCCAGCTCGGCGAGCCGGTCGTGCCGCTCGCCGGAGTCGCGGATGGCCGACACGGCGTTGCCGACCGGGTTGACCGCGGACGACACGCCGTCCTCGATCGGGCCGAACACGGCGGCCGCGGCCTGGCGGGCACCGTCGACCGGTGAGTCCTCCCCGCCGCGGATGTCGACCGTGATCAGCGCGAACGCGACGGCGATCAGCAGCACCAGGAGCAGCCGGCTCTCTCGTGTGTCCCTCACGTGCGGCGGCCGTGCCCTTCTCATTGAAGTTGCTTTTGTGGAGTTTATGCCTCGATATCAACGATCCGCCGCACGAGAGGAGATCATCCCGTACGGCGGAATCGAAGAGTTACGTCATCTGCGCGGCTGGGCGTCCAGCACCTGCTGGAGTGCCTCGAACTCCTCGACGCACTTGCCGGAGCCGAGCGCCACGCTGTCCAGCGGGTCCTCGGCGATGTGGATCGGCATGCCGGTCTCCCGGCGCAGCCGCTCGTCCAGGCCGCGGAGCAGGGCGCCGCCGCCGGTCAGAACGATTCCTCGGTCCATGATGTCGCCGGAGAGCTCCGGCGGGCACTTGTCGAGGGTCGTCTTGACGGCGTCCACGATGGCGTTGACGGGTTCCTCGATCGCCTTGCGCACTTCGGCGGCCGAGATGACGACGGTCTTGGGCAGCCCGGAGACGAGGTCCCGGCCGCGGATTTCGGTGTGTTCGTCAGCGTCGAGGTCGTACGCCGAACCGATCGTGATCTTGATCTGCTCGGCCGTCCGCTCACCCAGCAGGAGGGAGTACTCCTTCTTGATGTGCTGGATGATCGCGTTGTCCAGTTCGTCGCCGGCGACGCGGATGGACTGGGCGGTGACGATGCCGCCGAGGGAGATGACCGCGACCTCCGTGGTGCCGCCGCCGATGTCCACCACCATGTTGCCCGTGGCCTCGTGGACCGGCAGGCCGGAGCCGATGGCGGCCGCCATGGGTTCCTCGATGATGTGCACCTGACGGGCGCCGGCCTGGGACGACGCCTCGATGACGGCGCGGCGCTCGACGCCGGTGATGCCCGAGGGGACACACACGACGACGCGCGGCCTCGCGAGATACCGCCGCTTGTGGATCTTCAGGATGAAGTAGCGGAGCATCCGCTCGGTGATCTCGAAGTCGGCGATCACGCCGTCCTTCAGCGGACGCACGGCAACGATGTTGCCCGGGGTCCGCCCGATCATCTTCTTCGCTTCGGCGCCGACAGCCAGGATTCCACCGGTGTTCGTGTTGATCGCGACGACGGACGGCTCGTTGAGTACGATCCCGCGACCCCTGACGTACACCAGCGTGTTGGCGGTCCCGAGGTCGACAGCCATGTCACGGCCGATGAACGACATTGAGTTCCCCATCAGGATTCGTCTGGCCTTCCCGGGAGCTTTTGAGGGCTTTTCAGGTCGGCGAAGTGGGTGCTGTGACGTGAAGGCTTCCATCGTAGACGCGCCTGCACGAACACTGCGCGAGGGTCTTCGCCATTGTCAGCAGATGGAAAGCCGCCCCGCTTGTGGAGACGGTCCATAGGGGGCATGCGTTCCCCCGATCGGCACGCATATGCCAAGGGACGGCCGAAAATGTACGGCCGTCCCTGGTCAGGCAGTCGGGTGAACTGACACGCCGTCAGAAATTGCCACCAAACCTACGCACGGACCTATGCGCGCCCGGGGAAGAAGATCTTCACCTCGCGCTCGGCGGACTCCTCCGAGTCGCTCGCGTGGATCAGGTTCTCGCGGACGATCACACCGAAGTCGCCCCGGATGGAGCCGGGCGCGGCGGCGATCGGGTCGGTCGGGCCCGCCAGCTGGCGTACGCCCTCGATGACCCGCTCCCCCTCGACGATCAGCGCGACGACCGGACCGGAGGCCATGAACTCCACCAGCGGCTCGTAGAAGGGCTTGCCCTTGTGCTCGCCGTAGTGCTGCTCCAGCGTGTCCTGGTCGAGGGTGCGCAGCTCCAGCGCGGTGATCTGCCAGCCGGCCTTGCGCTCGATACGGCTGATGATCTCGCCGGTCAGGCCACGACGGACGGCGTCGGGCTTGAGGAGGACGAGGGTGCGCTGGCTCACGAGGGGCTCCTTGACTGCTGGCATGTGCGGTGGGACGAGATTACAGGGCGTGTCGGCTCGCCGGTCACACAGCGTCAGGTGTAGAGGGGTCGGCCTGCGCGGCCTGGGCGGCGAACCGCGCCTTCGCCTCGTCGATCTTCCGGCCGTAGTGGACGGAAGCCCACCACAGCAGCGCGAACAGCACGCCCATGACGAACATGGCCGGCAGGACGAAGCCCGAGGCGATCAGGGCGATCTGGAGGGCCCAGCCGAGGGCGATGCCGCCGGGCCGGGTGACCATCCCGCACAGCGCGAGGCACAGGAACATGGCGATGCCGCTGACGGTCCACACCGTGGAGGTCGCGAGATCCGGGTCCTTCATCGCGACCAGTCCGGCGAAGCCGATGACGAAGAACTCGCCGATCAGGGTCGATGCACAGAGCGTACGCACGGCGCGGCTCAGCCCCTTCCGAGCAGCAGCCGGGCCTCGCCGACCGTGATGACCGACCCGGTGACGAGCACCCCGCCGCCCGCGAACTCGCCCTCCTCCTCGGCCAGCGTGATCGCCTCCTCCAGCGCGTCCGGCAGCCGCGGCTCGACCTGGACCCGCTCCTCGCCGAACACCTCGACGGCGATCGCGGCGAGCTCGTCGGCGTCCATCGCCCGGTTGCTGGTGTTCTGGGTGATCACGACCTCGGCGAAGATCGGCTCGAAGGCCTCCAGGAGCCCCCGCACGTCCTTCTCGCCGCTCGCGCCGACCACGCCGATCAGCCGGCTGAAGTCGAAGGCCTCACCGACCGCCTCGGCGGTGGCGCGGGCGCCCGCCGGGTTGTGGGCGGCGTCCAGGACGACGGTCGGGGACCGCCGTACGACCTCGAGGCGGCCCGGGGCGGAGACGGCCGCGAAGGCCTTGCGGACCGTGTCGATGTCGAGCCGGTCGGGACGCTGGGCGCCGACGCCGAAGAACGCCTCGACGGCGGCGAGCGCCACGGCTGCGTTGTGCGCCTGGTACGGGCCGTGCAGCGGGAGGTAGACCTCTTCGTACTCGCCGCCGAGGCCACGCAGGGTCAGCAGCTGCCCGCCGACGGCGACCTGCCTCGAGACGACCCCGAACTCCAGCCCCTCGCGGGCGACCGTGGCGTCCACCTCGACGGCCTTCTTCAGCAGCACCTGCGCCGCGTCCACCGGCTGCTGGGCCAGGATGACGGTCGCGTCCTGCTTGATGATCCCGGCCTTCTCGACCGCGATCTCACCGGGGGTCTCGCCCAGCCGGTCGGTGTGGTCCAGGTCGATGGGGGTCACGACCGCGACATCGCCGTCGATGACGTTGGTCGCGTCCCAGGAGCCGCCCATGCCGACCTCGACGACGGCCACGTCGACGGGGGCGTCCGCGAAGGCGGCGTACGCCATGCCGGTCAGCACCTCGAAGAAGGACAGCCGGTACTCCTGAGCCGCGTCGACCATCTCGACGTACGGCTTGATGTCGTCGTACGTCTCGATGAACCGCTCGGCCGAGATCGGGGCGCCGTCCAGGCTGATGCGCTCGGTGATCGACTGGACGTGGGGGCTGGTGTAGCGGCCCGTGCGCAGTTCGAAGGCGCCGAGGAGGGCCTCGATCATGCGGGCGGTGGAGGTCTTGCCGTTGGTGCCGGTGATGTGGATCGAGGGGTACGACCGCTGCGGCTCGCCCAGCACGTCCATCAGGGCGGCGATGCGGCTGACGCTGGGCTCCAGCTTGGTCTCGCCCCACCTCGTCGCGAGATCCGCCTCGACCTGGCGCAGGGCCCTGTCGACCTCGGGGTCCTCGGGGCGTGCGGGCACGTCGGCCTCCGGCGGGGCGCCCTGGGTGCGCAGGGTGCGGCTGCCGGCCTCGATCACCGCGAGATCCGGGTCACGGTCGGTCTCGGCTGCCACGATCTCGTCGAAGGGGTCGCTTTCACTCACAGGGCCAGTTTAGGGCTGCGCCCAAGGAGAGGGGCGGCCGGTCCCGTTTGGCGGGCGCGGGGAGGTTTGTGGCTGGTCGCGCAGTTCCCCGCGCCCCTCAAGGTGTCCTACTGCTGAGGCAGACCGTCCAGCTGGGCCTGGATCCTCTTGATGTCCTCGTCCGCCTTGGCCAGGCGGCCGCGGATCTTGTCCACCACGTTGTCCGGGGCCTTCGCGAGGAACGCCTCGTTGCCGAGCTTTCCGGTCGCCTGGGCCTTCTCCTTCTCCGCCGCGGCGAGGTCCTTGGCCAGCCTCTTCCGCTCCGCCGCCACGTCGATCGTGCCGGAGAGGTCCAGGGCGACCGTGGCACCGGCGACCGGGAGGGTCGCCGTGGCCGCGAAGCCCTCGCCCTCGGGCTGGAGGCGGAGGAGCTGGCGGATGGCGGGCTCGTGGGGGGCCAGGGCGGTGCCGGTCAGTTCCAGGCGGGCCGGGACCTTCTGGCCGTCCTTGAGGCCCTGGTCCTTGCGGAAGCGGCGGACCTCCGTGATGACCCGCTGGACCAGCTCGATCTCCCGCTCGGCGGCCTCGTCGCGGAAGCCGCTGTCGGCCGGCCAGTCGCCGATGACCAGGGACTCGCCGCCGGTCAGGGTGGTCCACAGGGCGTCCGTGACGAACGGGATGACCGGGTGGAGGAGACGGAGCATGACGTCGAGGACCTCGCCGAGGACCCGGCCGGAGACCCGGGCCGGCTCGCCGCCCGCGAAGAACGTGGTCTTGGACAGCTCGACGTACCAGTCGAACACCTCGTCCCACGCGAAGTGGTAGAGGGCGTCGGCGAGTTTCGCGAACTGGTAGTCGTCGTAGTACGCGTCGACCTGGGCGACCGTGGTGTTCAGGCGCGAGAGGATCCAGCGGTCCGCGGCCGACATCTCGGCGGCGTCCGGCAGCGGGCCGTCGATCGTGGCGCCGTTCATCAGGGCGAAGCGGGTGGCGTTCCAGATCTTGTTGGTGAAGTTCCGGGAGGCCTTGACCCAGTCCTCGCCGATCGGCACGTCCGCGCCCGGGTTGGCGCCGTTGGCGAGGGTGAAGCGGACGGCGTCGGAACCGTAGGCGTCCATCCAGACCAGCGGGTCGACCGCGTTGGGGTTCGACTTCGACATCTTCTTGCCGAACTCGTCGCGGACCAGGCCGGTCAGCGCGATGGTGTGGAAGGGGACCTGGCCGTCCATGGCGTAGAGGCCGAACATCATCATCCGGGCGACCCAGAAGAAGATGATGTCGTGGCCGGTCAGCAGGACGTCGGTCGGGTAGAACTTCCGCAGGTCCTCGGTCTGTTCGGGCCAGCCGAGCGTGGAGAACGGCCACAGGCCGGAGGAGAACCAGGTGTCCAGGACGTCGGAGTCCTGGGTCCAGCCCTCGGCCTCCGTGCCGGGCGGCTCCTCGTCCGGTCCGACGCAGACGACCTCGCCGTCGGGGCCGTACCAGATCGGGATGCGGTGGCCCCACCACAGCTGGCGCGAGATGCACCAGTCGTGCATGTTGTCGACCCAGTCGAAGTACCGCTTCGACATGTCCTCGGGGTGGATCCTGACGCGGCCGTCGCGGACCGCGTCACCGGCGGCCTTGGCGAGCGGGCCGACCTTGACCCACCACTGCATGGACAGGCGCGGCTCGACGGTGGTCTTGCAGCGCGAGCAGTGGCCGACGGAGTGCATGTAGGGGCGCTTCTCGGCGACGATCCGGCCCTGCTCCTTGAGGGCGCCGACGACGGCCGAGCGGGCCTCGAAGCGGTCCAGGCCGAGGAAGGGACCGTGGACGGTGATCACGCCGTGCTCGTCCATGATCGTCAGGGACGGCAGGTCGTGGCGGCGGCCGATCTCGAAGTCGTTCGGGTCGTGCGCCGGGGTCACCTTGACCGCGCCGGTGCCGAACTCGGGGTCGACGTGGGTGTCGGCGACGACCGGGATGGTGCGGTCGGTCAGCGGGAGCTTGATCTGCTTGCCGATGAGGTGCCGGTAGCGCTCGTCGTCGGGGTGGACGGCGACGGCGGTGTCACCGAGCATCGTCTCCGCGCGCGTGGTCGCGACGACGAGGCTGTCCTCGCCCTCGCCGTAGCGGATGGAGACCAACTCGCCCGCGTCCTCCTGGTATTCCACCTCGATGTCCGAGATGGCCGTCAGACAGCGCGGACACCAGTTGATGATCCGCTCGGCGCGGTAGATCAACTCGTCTTCGTACAGGCGCTTGAAGATGGTGAGGACGGCCTTGGACAGGCCCTCGTCCATGGTGAACCGCTCGCGGTCCCAGTCGACGCCGTCACCGAGCCGGCGCATCTGGCCGAGGATCCGGCCGCCGTACTCCTCCTTCCACTGCCAGACGCGCTCGACGAACTCCTCGCGCCCCAGGTCGTGTCGGGACTTGCCCTCCTCGGCGAGCTGCTGCTCGACCTTGTTCTGGGTGGCGATACCGGCGTGGTCCATGCCGGGCAGCCACAGCGCCTCGTAGCCCTGCATGCGCTTGCGGCGGGTGAGGGCGTCCATGAGGGTGTGCTGGAAGGCGTGCCCGAGGTGCAGGCTGCCGGTGACGTTCGGCGGCGGGATGACGATGGTGTACGGCGGCTTGTCGCTCTTCGCGTCGGCGGCGAAGTAACCCCGCTCCACCCAGCGCTCGTACAGCGTCCCCTCTACCTCGGCCGGCGCGTACTGGGTCGGCAGTTCGGTGATGGGCGCTGTGGGCTGCTGCTGAGCGTTCTCGGTCACGGGGTCAGTTTAGGGGTGTCCCGGGCGTGTCCCGAAACGCGTTTGTTCTGTAACGGTGGGGCCCCCGATGCCGTGCGCCGGGTTGGCCTGGGCCAGGATGTCAGGAACACATAAGCATCTGGAGGGGAACCCAGAGATGAGTCACAACCAGCCGGGCCCGTACGGGCAGCCCCAGCAGCCCGGGCAGCCGCAACAGCCCGGGCCGTACGGCCAGCCGGGCCCCTACGGCCAGCCGCCGCAGAACCCGCAGGCGCCCCAGCCCGGCTACGGCTACCCCCAGCAGACCCCGCCGCAGCAGCCGGGACAGCCCCCGCAGCAGCCCGGCCAGCCGCCCCAGCAGGGCTACGGCTACCCGCAGCAGGGCGGTGTCCCGCCGCAGACCCCGCCGTACGGGCAGCCCCAGGCGCCCTACGGGCAGCAGCAGGCCCCGTACGGACAGCAGGCCCCCTACGGGCAGCAGCAGCCGTACGGCCAGGCCCCCTACGGCGTCCCGCAGCCCCCTCCGGCGGGCGGCGGCAACGGCAAGAAGATCGGCATCATCGTCGGCGCGGTGGCGGTCGTGGCGGCGATCGCGGTCGGCGCGTACCTCGTGATCGGCGGCAGCGGCAGCGGCGGCTCCGACATCGCGGACGACGGGGCGCACACCCTGACCACGCCGGCCACCGTCCTGACCGACTACAAGAAGTCCGCGAGCTCCGGCGAGGACGGCTTCAGTGCGGACGACGTCAAGGACGCCGAGAAGCACGGCGTGAAGAACGCCAAGGACGTGAACGCGACCTACCAGTCCGGCGACGCGAAGGACTACCTGGCCATGAAGATGGTCAACTTCATGGGCGTCTACGGCGACATCGACGACCCCGAGAAGGTCGTCGACGCGATGTTCACCGAGATGAAGAAGAGCGCGGCCGAGGACTCCGAGGGCGAGGCCGTCGGCAGCCCGAAGGCGTACACGCCGGCCGGTCTCGACGGCGCGGTCCTCAAGTGCCAGGAGACGAAGATCAAGGACAGCTCCGGCTCCGGCCCGAGCTCGATCAGCATGCCGGTGTGCATCTGGGGCGACCACAGCACCCTGGGTGTGGTCATCCCGATCGACATGGCGGACGCCATGGCCGGCAAGTCCGCGGACCTCGCGGACGCGGCGGACATGACCGCCAAGCTCCGCAAGGAAGTTCGCGTCAAGGCCTGACGCCACGGACTCAACGGCGAAGGGGCCCCGGTCGGTTGACCGGGGCCCCTTCGCCGTCGTGCGTGCGGTGCTACGCCGTCTTCTGCTCGCCCGAGCCCCGACCGCGGGCGTCCCGCGGGATGAGGGTCGGGTTGACGTTGGAGTGGACGACGTCCGCGGTGATGACGACGCGGGCCACGTCCTTGCGGGACGGGATCTCGTACATGACGCCCTGGAGGACCTCCTCCATGATGGCGCGCAGGCCGCGCGCGCCGGTCTGGCGGAGGATGGCCTGGTCGGCGATGGCCTCCAGCGCCTCGCGCTCGAAGTCCAGCTCCACACCGTCGAGTTCGAAGAGGCGCTGGTACTGCTTCACCAGCGCGTTGCGCGGCTCGACCAGGATCTGGAGGAGGGCCTCGCGGTCGAGGTTGTGGACGCTGGTGATGACGGGGAGGCGGCCGATGAACTCGGGGATCATGCCGAACTTGACCAGGTCCTCGGGCATGACGTCCTCGAACTGGTCCTTGGCCTCCAGCTCGCGCTTGGAGCGGATCGTGGCGCCGAAGCCGATGCCCTTGGCGCCCGCGCGGGACTCGATCAGCTTCTCCAGACCGGCGAAGGCACCGCCCACGATGAACAGGACGTTCGTCGTGTCGATCTGGATGAACTCCTGGTGCGGGTGCTTGCGTCCGCCCTGCGGCGGGACGGAGGCCGTGGTGCCCTCCAGGATCTTCAGCAGGGCCTGCTGCACACCCTCGCCGCTCACGTCACGCGTGATCGACGGGTTTTCACTCTTCCGCGCGACCTTGTCGATCTCGTCGATGTAGATGATCCCGGTCTCGGCCTTCTTGACGTCGTAGTCGGCCGCCTGGATCAGCTTCAGCAGGATGTTCTCGACGTCCTCGCCGACGTAGCCCGCCTCGGTGAGCGCGGTGGCGTCCGCGATCGCGAACGGGACGTTCAGCATGCGGGCCAGGGTCTGGGCGAGGAGGGTCTTGCCGGAACCCGTGGGGCCCAGCAGGAGGATGTTGGACTTCGCGAGCTCGATCGCGTCGTCACGGCCGCTCGCGCCGCCGTTCTCGCCGGCCTGGACACGCTTGTAGTGGTTGTACACCGCCACGGAGAGAGCCTTCTTGGCCGCCTCCTGGCCCACCACATAGCCCTCGAGGAACTCGTAGATCTCGCGGGGCTTGGGGAGTTCCTCCCAGCGCACCTCGCTCGTCTCGGCGAGCTCCTCCTCGATGATCTCGTTGCAGAGATCGATGCACTCGTCGCAGATGTACACACCAGGCCCTGCGATGAGCTTCTTGACCTGCTTCTGGCTCTTGCCGCAGAACGAGCACTTGAGCAGATCGCCGCCGTCACCGATGCGTGCCACGGTGTGCTTCCCCTTCGCCTGGGAGACGCCTAGGTCCAGCGGCTCCTGGTGCTGCCTTATGTCCGACGGTACCTTGCCGGGCCCCCCGTTCGGGCCCCCCTTGGCAGGGTTCACTTTGACGTGCACGGTGCCAAGGGGCGGCATATCCTACGGGGTCCGCCTAGCGGACTGCGGCGTTGTTCATCTTCCGGGTGGAGATGATCTGGTCGATCAGGCCGTACGCCAGGGCGTCGTCGGCCGTGAGGATCTTGTCGCGCTCGATGTCCTCGCGGATCTTCTCGATCGGCGTGGTGGAGTGCTTGGCCAGCAGGTCTTCCAGCTGCGCGCGCATCCGGAGGATCTCGTTGGCGGCGATCTCCAGGTCGGAGACCTGACCGCGGCCGGTCTCGCTGTACGGCTGGTGGATCAGCACGCGGGCGTTCGGCAGCGCCATGCGCTTGCCCGGCGTACCGGCGGCCAGCAGGATCGCGGCGGCGGAGGCCGCCTGACCCATGCAGACCGTCTGGATGTCGGGCTTCACGAACTGCATGGTGTCGTAGATCGCGGTGAGCGCCGTGAAGGAGCCGCCGGGGCTGTTGATGTAGACCGAGATGTCCCGGTCGGGGTCCATCGACTCCAGGCACAGCAGCTGCGCCATGACGTCGTTGGCGGAGGCGTCGTCGATCTGCACGCCGAGGAAGATCACGCGCTCCTCGAAGAGCTTCGCGTACGGGTCGTACTCGCGGATGCCCTGCGAGGTGCGCTCGACGAAGCGGGGGATCACGTACCGGGACTCGGCCCGCGGGCCGGTGTACTCGGCCTCGGTGCGGGCGTAGAGGCCGCTGCCGGGGAAGTCGTTCACTGTCTGTCTCCTAGGGGCTGTGACGGTCGGCTGGGGGCTGTGCGGGGCGTTTCGGGCCCCACGGTGGGGCTCGGGTCCCGCATGGGGCTCAGGCCCCGGTGCCGCCGCCGCCCGGCATGCCGGCGGCCGTGGCGATCACGTCGTCGATGAGGCCGTACTCCTTGGCCTCGAACGCGTCGAACCAGCGGTCGCGGTCCGAGTCGCGGGTGATCTGCTCGATCGTCTGGCCGGTGTGCTGCGAGGTGAGCTCGGCCATGCGCTTCTTGGTGTGCAGCAGCCGCTCGGCGTGGATCTTGATGTCCGAGGCCGAACCGGCGAGGCCGGCGGACGGCTGGTGGATCAGGATCTCGGCGTTCGGCAGCGCGAAGCGCTTGCCGGGGGTGCCGGCGCTGAGCAGGAACTGGCCCATGGAGGCCGCGAGGCCCATGGCGATGGTCACCACGTCGTTCTTGATGTACTGCATGGTGTCGTAGATCGCCATGCCGGCGGTGATCGATCCGCCGGGGCTGTTGATGTAGAGGTAGATGTCCTTTTCCGGGTCAGCGGCAAGGAGCAGCAGCTGCGCGGTGATCTTGTTCGCGATGTCGTCGTCGACCGGCTGGCCGAGGAAGATGATCCGCTCGTTGAGCAGCCGGTTGTAGACATGGTCGCCGAGGCCACCGCCGATGGAAGGCTCGCCGGCGGCGGAGGGCATCAGATTCGTCACGTATCCACCTGCTCGTCTTACGACGGCGCCGGGCCGTCTTACGTTTCCCTATCAAGGGACCCTAACGCGCTGGTCCCTTCGGGGAATCCCGGATGGAGGGCTGTTCGCCGGGGGCGTAGAGACCGCGGCGGGTAGGCCGACGGGCCCTGGGTGCATACGCTCCCAGGGCCCGTCGTACGACATTCGAGGCGCCGTAGGCGATCAGGCCTCGGTCTTGTCCTCGCCCTTGTCCTCGGCCGGGGTCTCCTCGGAGGTGGCCTCGACCGTCTCGGCGGTCTCGTCCTCGTCGTCGTCCAGGTCGATGATCTCGCCGTTGGTGTCCTTGACCGTGGCGGCCTCGACCACGACGGCCAGGGCCTTGCCGCGGGCGACCTCGCCGACGAGGAGCGGAACCTGGCCGCCCTCGACGACCGCCTGGGCGAACTGGTCGGGGGACATGCCGGAGGAGGCCGCGCGGCGCATGAGGTGCTCGGTGAGCTCCTCCTGGTTGACGTTCAGCTTCTCGCGCTTGACGAGCTCGTCCAGGACGAACTGGGTCTTGATGCCCTTGACCGCGGCGTCCTTGGTCTCGGTGTCGAACTCCTCGGCGGTCTTGCCCTGGATCTCGAGGTACTTCTCGAGGTCGAGGCCCATCTGGCCGAGCTGGTGGTGCTCCAGGTTGTGCTTGCGGGTGTTGATCTCGTCCTCGAGGAGCTTCTCGGGGACGGGCACCTCGACGAGCTCCAGGAGCTTCTCCAGGACACGCTCCTGGGCCTGGGTGGCCTGGTCGTACTGCTTCATGTTCTCGAGGCGCTTGCGGCTGTCCGCCCTCAGCTCCTCGAGGGTGTCGAACTCGGAGGCGAGCTGCGCGAACTCGTCGTCCAGCTCGGGCAGTTCGCGGGCGGCGACCTGGGTGACCTTGACGGTGACCTCGGCCTCCTTGCCGGCCGCCGAGCCGCCCTTGAGCTCGGAGGTGAAGGTGGCCTCGCCACCGGCCTCCAGGCCCTTCACGGCGTCGTCGATGCCGTCGAGGAGCTCGCCGGAGCCGATGGTGTAGGAGACGCCGCTCGCGACGCCGTCCTCCAGCACCTCGCCGTCGACCTTGGCCTCCAGGTCGATGGTGACGACGTCGCCGTCCTCGGCGGCCCGCTCGACCGGGGAGGTCGAGGCGAAGCGCTCACGGAGCTGCTCGACCGACTTCTCGATGTCCTCGTCGGTGACCTCGACCGCGTCGACCTCGACCTCGATGCCGGAGTAGTCCGGGATTTCGATGGTCGGGCGGACGTCGACCTCCGCGGTGAAGTTCAGCGTCTCGCCGTCCTTCAGCTCGGTGATGTCGACCTCGGGCTGGCCCAGGACGTCGATCTCGGCCTCGTTGACCGCCTCGGTGTAGAACTTCGGAAGCGCGTCGTTGACGGCCTCCTCCAGCACCGCACCGCGGCCGAACCGCTGGTCGATGACGCGCGCCGGGATCTTGCCCTTCCGGAAGCCCTTCACCGTGACCTGCTGGTTGATCTTCTTGTACGCCGCGTCGAGGCTGTCCTTGAGCTCCTCGAAGGGCACCTCGATGCTGAGCCGAACCCGGGTCGGGTTCAGGGTCTCCACGGCGCTCTTCACGGTTCGGTCTCCTTGGGGGCTGACTTCTTGGTTTCTGCCGGAGCCAGAGCGGCTCCGGCGGATTCGCCGCCCGGAGGACTTCCAGAGGAGATCCAGTGGATGAGGCACACGGGCGTGCAGCTTGCATAGTAACGGCAGCGGCGACACGCCCCAAAGGCGATCACTGAGTACGGTCGCGCGACGTGATCGCGCAGGTGGTCGGGGTGGCGGGATTTGAACCCACGGCCTTCCGCTCCCAAAGCGGACGCGCTACCAAGCTGCGCCACACCCCGTCTGGTGCGACACGTAGGGTACATGGCCGCAGGCAGCGGGGTTACCGCATTTCGCGAGCGCCGCGGCGGGCACATCCGCGTCCGAGGCGGAAGGGGTGTGCGACAAGGCGTGACGACCCGCTACGATGCTTGCGTGCCGCCGGGGAGTGATCCGTGGCGTGTGCTGTGCGGGCGTAGCTCAATGGTAGAGCCCTAGTCTTCCAAACTAGCTACGCGGGTTCGATTCCCGTCGCCCGCTCCAGACGGCTCAGGGCCAGGTCAGAGGACAATCCTCCGACCTGGCCCTGATCGTTTCCGAGACCTCGGATCACCCGTCTGTGTCCGCGAACTGATTCCGGAGTGCGGACGACTCCCCGCCTGAAGCGGCTCGGCAGTGGATTGATGACCTGCGTGGCCGTCGCGTCGTTCGGGCACTCGACAGGCGAGACCTGACCTGAGCCGAATCGGCTGCATCACGGCCGCCCCTTGCTGTCGATCCGCGAGATCACGGGCTGTGGAGTACCTAGAACTGGATCGAGTTGATGGTGTCCGCTATCGAGTCCAGGAAGCGTTGGATGTCGTCGGCCATGCCGGTCGAGGCGAGGAAGAAGCCGAAGAGCACCGCGACTATGGCAGGGCCGGCCTTGATGGAGCCTCCCCGCATCAACACCACCAGGATGATCCCCAACAGCAGCACCACTGACAGCGAAATGGCCACAACTGATCACACCCTCGGTCGGTCCGCTCTCCCGGCCCGGGGACGCGACCCCGCGACCCCCGCCAGAACCATCGTGCCACCAACGCGGCCCGCATATGCGGCCGGTGAGGCAACGTTTGCCCATGTCGATACACGCCCCGCAGTCCCTGGCCGGTTCCTTTCGGTCCTCATCCCCCGTGCCCGCACATCCCGTTCGCAGGGAATTCGAATCACCGGCACAGGTGTGCGGTGGGCGTGCTTATGTGGCACTTGAGGGGGATTGATCCGGACAATCCGGGCGGGTTGAAGTCGCCGCAGAAGTGAACAACGGGCCACCAAACAGCCGGTTTTACGGAAACGCACAGCCGCGGCTAGGGTCCCTCAGATGTTTCAAGCCGCCAAGCCACGCGACGCCTTCTTCGACAACGCCAAGTACCTGGCGATCGTCCTGGTGGCCGTCGCGCACTCCTGGGAGCCGCTCAAGGGCGACAGCCGGATCCTGGAGGGCGTGTACACGGTCGTGTACTCGTTCCACATGCCGGCGTTCATCCTCATCTCCGGCTTCTTCTCGCGCAGTTTCGACATGCGCCCGGACCGGCTGAGGCGGCTCGTCACGGGTGTCGCGGTGCCGTACATCGTCTTCGAGACGGCGTACTCCCTCTTCAAGCGCTACGCCGACCACGACCCCGGCATGGAGATCAGCCTCCTGGACCCGTGGTTCCTCACCTGGTTCCTGGTGGCCCTGTTCATCTGGCGGCTGACCACGCCGATCTGGAAGCTGGTGCGGTGGCCGCTGCCCCTCGCGCTCGGCATCGCGATGCTCGCCTCGGTGACCCCGGACATCGGTGACGACCTGGACCTCCAGCGGGTGCTCCAGTTCCTGCCGTACTTCGTGCTGGGCCTGGTCATGAAGCCCGAGCACTTCCGGATGGTGCGCCGGCGCTCGGTGCGGATCGCGGCGGTGCCGGTGTTCGCGGCCGCCCTCGCCGTCGGCTGGTGGGCGGTGCCACGCATGGACACCGAGTGGTTCTACCACCGCAACGCCGTCCAGGAGATGGGCGCGCCCTGGTGGACGGGACCGGTCATGGTGCTGGCCATGTTCGGCAGTTCGCTGCTGCTGACGGCCTGCTTCTTCGCCTGGGTGCCGGGTCGGCGGACGTGGTTCACCGCCCTCGGCGCGGGCACGCTCTACGGCTATCTGCTGCACGGCTTCCTGATCAAGGGCGCCGGTTTCGCGGGCTGGTTCGACCACGCCTGGCTGCACCGGCCGGCCGGTGAGCTCTTCGTGAGCGCCCTCGCCGCGATCGCCGTCACCCTGCTATGCACCGCGCCGGTGCGCCGGGTCTTCCGGTGCGTCATGGAGCCCGACATGGACTGGGCGTTCCGGCGCGAGGCGGCCGAGCCGGACAAGGGGCGCGCGCCGGAGAAGGCCGCCGCGCCCCGCGAGAAGGTCAACGCGTAGTCAGTCAGCCGCGGCCAGACCGAGAAGCGCGCGCATCCTCGCGTACTTCTCGGTCAGTCGTGTCCGCGTCCCCTCGTCGAGGACCGCGAGGCGGGCCGGGTCCGCGTTGTGGGCCAGGTCGGCCTCCTTCACCAGCAGCGCGCCCGGGGTCGCGAGGATGCGCCCCGCGTACGCCTCGGGCGGCTCTCCGGCCCGCTTGGTGACGGCGAGCACGATGTCCTTCGTACGGCGGCTCAGCGCGGCCTCCTCGAGCCATCGGGCGGACAGGGCGTCGTCCTCGACGGAGTCGTGCAGCCAGGCCGCCGCGATCTGCTCGTCGTCGCCGCCCCGCGCGCGGACGCCCTCGGCGACGGCCCGGAGGTGTTCGGCGTACGGCCGTCCGGCCTTGTCGGTCTGGCCCTCGTGGGCGGCGCGGGCGGTGGCCTCTACTTCGGCGAGCGTCAGTGGGTTCACTCGTCCAGTGTGTCCCGGTGCGGTGAGCCCGTCGGTCGGCGGCGGGCGCCTACCGCGGCAGACCCTGGGCCGTCGGCCCCTCGCGGGAGATCAGGAGCAGCGCCCGGTCGTCGTTGACGTCCTTCGCGACGGCCTCGATCAGGTGCCAGGCGGCGCCGTGGAAACCGCCCGCCACATACCGGTCGGCCTCCCCGGTCAGGCGGTCGATGCCCTCCACTATGTCCCGGTCGGACGTCTCCACCAGGCCGTCGGTGAAGAGCATCAGGACGTCACCGGGGCGCAGCGAGCCCTTCACGGGGTCGAACTGGGCACCGTCGTACACCCCGAGCAGGGGCCCCTCCGCGGCCTTCTCCTCCCAGCGTCCGCTGCCGGCGCTGAGCTGGAGGCCCGGCGGATGACCGGCCGAGTACAGCTCGTAGTCGCCGGAGTCCAGGTCGAGGACCAGGTGGATCGAGGTCGCGAACCCCTCGTCCCAGTCCTGGCGCAGGAGGTAGCCGTTGGCGGCGGGCAGGAAGGCGTGCGGGGGCAGGGAGCCCAGCAGTCCGCCGAAGGCGCCCGAGAGCAGCAGCGCGCGCGAGCCGGCGTCCATGCCCTTGCCGGACACGTCGGTCAGCACGACCTCCAGGGTCCGGCCGCCGTTGGTCCGGGCCGCGACCACGAAGTCGCCGGAGAACGACTGCCCGCCTGCGGGCCGCAGCGCCATCTCCCGGTGCCAACCCTGGGGCAGCGTCGGCAACTTGCTCTGCACCCGGATGCGCTCACGCAGGTCGAACAGCATGGTGCCGCCGCGCCGCCAGGGCACCCCGACGCGGCTGCGGAACTGGGCGATGAGCAGACCGAAGAAACCACAGGCGGCCACCACCAGGACCACGCCGGGCGTGACCCGGGACGGCCCCTCGGTGTACGGCCCCAGCTGCACCGACTCCACGATCAGCGCGGTCGCCGCCGCCGCGTACAGGCCGAGCAGGCTCGCCGGGCGCAGCAGCAGGCCGCCGGCCACGATCGGCAGGACCAGCGCGGCCGGTGAGCACCACACGGAGTTCATGAGAGTGACGGCCGAGATCAGGGGCACGGTCAGGAGGAGACCTGCGAGCGCCACCCAGTCCGAGCCGTCGCCGCGGAAGTAGTCCACGGCACTTCTGCGCAGCCCGACGCGGGCCCGGTGCCACTGCATCTTCAACCGGGCCGTGAACGTCTCGGCTTCCGCGCGCCGCTCTCGTCCTACTGCCATTAGTTCGGGACCCTATCCATCGAACCAGCTGCTTGGCACGGGAGGTCCCACTTGTCCCCCGTCCGAGGCTCAACTTCACAGTGAACTTCACGGACGGCCGTCGCGCCGCCGCCAAGAGGAAATTCCCTCGCCCGTCCCGCAACGCCCTGGTAGGCATGGGTCATGGGGACTGACTTGCGGGTGCTTCGGCAGGACGAATGGGACGAGTGGTACGACAGCCTGATCCGCGCCTTCGGCGGGGTTCCGGAGTCGGCCGAGGAGCGGGAGCTGTTCCGTGAGCTCACGGAGGAGGACCGGTCCATCGGCGTCTGGGACGGCGGCCGGTGCGTGGGCACGGCCGGGGCGTTCAGCTTCCGGCTGACCGTGCCGGGCGGGGCCGCCGTGGCCGCGGCCGGCGTGACCATGGTCGGCGTGGCCGGCACCCACCGGCGGCGCGGGGTGCTGACCTCGATGATGCGGCGCCAGCTGGACGACGTGCGGTCCTGGGGCGAACCGCTGGCCGTGCTCACGGCCTCCGAGCCGGTGATCTACGGCCGCTTCGGGTACGGCGTCGGCACCTACCAGGTGAACGCGGACATCGACACGAGCCGGGTCCGGCTGTCCGTGCCGCCCGGCACCGACGACGTACGGCTGCGGTACGCGGCGCCCGCCGACGTGCTGGACGCCTGCGAGGCCGTGTACGCCCAACTCGTGCCCCGGCGGCCCGGGATGGTGGCGCGGATCCCCGGCTGGGAGCGGATGTGGGTGCTGGACCCGGAGAGCGACCGGGGCGGCGCCTCACCGTTGCAGTGCGTGGTCGCGGAGCGGGACGGCGAGGTCGTGGGGTACGTGCGGTACCGGGTCAAGGCGGACTGGGATGCGGCCGGGCCCAAGGGCACGGTGGTCGTCTCCGACCTGGAGGCGCTGGATCCGGCCGGGCACGCCGCGCTGTGGCGGTTCCTGTTCGACCTCGACCTGACCTCCCGGATCGACGTCCGGCGCCGGCCCGTCGACGAGGCCTGGCAGTACCTCGTCTCGGACATCCGGCGCTGCTCGGTGCTGGTGCGCGACTCGCTGCACGTGCGGCTGGTGGACGTGGGCGCCGCGCTTCAGGCGCGGACCTATCAGGCGCCGGTGGACGTGGTGTTGGAGGTCGAGGACGCCTTCTGTCCCTGGAACGAGGGGCGTTGGCGGCTCAGCGGGGACACCAAGGGCGCGTCGTGCGAGCGTACGACGGACTCGGCCGATCTCTCTCTGTCCGTACGGGAGTTGGGGGCGGTGTATCTCGGGGGCGTGAGCCTCGCCTCGCTGGCCGGGGCCGGGCTGGTGCGGGAGCTGCGGCAGGGGGCGCTGGCGGAGGCGTCGGTGGGGTTCGGGTCGGTCGTGGCGCCCTGGCTGCCGCACGGCTTCTGAGGCCTCCGGGGGGCGCCGGTGCGCGGCCCGGCTTCCGGCTTCCGGCTTCCGGCTTCCGGCTTCCGGCTTCCGGCTTCCGGCTCAGGGTTTCTGGCAGGTAGGGCACCAGAAGAGGTTGCGGGCGGCGAGATCGGCGGTGCGGATCTCGCCGCCACAGATGTGACAGGGCAGGTTGGCCCTGCGGTACACGTAGACCTCGCCGCCGTGGTCGTCCACGCGCGGCGGGCGGCCCATCGCCTCCGGGGTGTGTTCGGGGCGGACGGTGTCGATGCGGTTGTTCCTGACGCCCTCGCGCATGAGATCGACGAGGTCGGTCCAGATCGCGTCCCACTCGGTGGGCGTGATGTCCTTGCCTGCCCGGTAGGGGTCGATGCGGTGCCGGAAGAGGACCTCGGCGCGGTAGACGTTGCCGACGCCCGCGATGACCTTCTGGTCCATCAGGAGGGCGGCGATCGTCGTACGGCTGCGGGAGATCCTCCGGTACGCCGCCCGCGGGTCGGCGTCGGTGTCGGCGCGGAGGGGGTCGGGGCCGAGGCGGTCGTGTATCGACTGCTTCTCGGTGGGGGTGATCAGGGCGCAGGTGGTGGGGCCGCGGAGGTCCACGTACGCCGTGCTGTTCGCCAGGCGGAGGCGGACGGTGTCGGTGGGTGGGGGTGCGGGCGTGGGGCCGAAGGTGACCTTGCCGAAGAGGCCGAGGTGGATGTGGATCCAGTCGGTGGCGCGGAAGCCGAGGAAGAGGTGCTTGCCGTGGGCTTCGGTGTGGGTGAGTTCCGAGCCGGTGAGGAGTTCGGCGGCGTCGGAGAACTTGCCCTGGGGGCTGGTGACGCGGGGTTTCGTCCCCTGGAACGCGGCGCCGTAGTCCTGGGCCAGCCGGTGGATCGTGTGGCCCTCGGGCACGGTGGCTCCTTGTTCGTCAGCGGGTGGGGGTGCGGGCGGATCTTCTCGCCCCCGCCGCCCCTACCCGTCCCATCACCAGGGGGCGCCGCCCCCTTCGACCCCCGTCGCGGGGGCCAGCCCCCGCACCCCCGCTCCTCAAACGCCGGAGGGGCTGGATTTCGCGCACCGGACGGGCTGGATGACTCGACCAGGTGGGCAAGTCAGGGGCGCGGGGAACTGCGCGACCAGCCCCCGCTCACCCGCACCCGGACGACGACCCCTGCCGCCCCACCGCCGGAGGCTACTGCTGAGGGTGGTGTGCCGGGATCGGCGGCAGGTCGCCCGTCGTCTCGTACGCCGACAGCATGTCGATGCGGCGCTGGTGGCGCTCGTCGCCGGAGAACGGGGTCGCGAGGAAGGTCTCGACGAACTTGGTCGCCTCCTCCTGCGTGTGCATGCGCGCCCCCACCGCCACCACGTTGGCGTTGTTGTGCTGGCGGCCCAGCGACGCGGTCTCCTCGCTCCAGGCGAGGGAGGCGCGGACGCCCTTGACCTTGTTCGCCGCGATCTGCTCGCCGTTGCCGGAGCCGCCGATCACGACGCCGAGGGCGTCGGGGTCGGCCGCCGTGCGCTCGGCGGCGCGCAGGCAGAACGGCGGGTAGTCGTCCTGGGCGTCATAGATGTGGGGGCCGCAGTCGACCACGTCGTGGCCGGCCTCCTTGAGCCAGTCGACGAGGTGGTTCTTGAGTTCGAAGCCCGCATGGTCGGAGCCGAGATACACGCGCATGGAACGAGTGTGACACGGCTGTTTCGGGGCAGCAGCCCCGGGTGTCAGGCAGGAAAAATGTGACCTTGACAATGGAACCTCAAGGAAACCTCAAGTAACAATCTGGATTCAAAGGTTCAGGAATTCCTTTACCTCCGATTCACTGGACCGACCCGTACCCCGCTCGTACGGGATCCCCCCACCCCGGCACGAAGGAATTCCCCGTATGACTGGTCTCCAGGCCGGACTCAAGAACCGCCACCTCTCGATGATCGCCATCGGCGGAGTCATCGGCGCGGGCCTCTTCGTGGGCTCCAGCTCCGGTATCGCCACCGCCGGACCCGGCATCCTGCTGTCGTACGCCCTCGTCGGCACGCTCGTGGTGCTGGTGATGCGGATGCTCGGTGAGATGTCGGCCGCCAACCCCACCTCCGGCTCGTTCTCCGCGCACGCCGACCGGGCGCTCGGGCGCTGGGCCGGGTTCTCCATCGGCTGGCTGTACTGGTTCTTCTGGGTCGTCGTGCTCGCCGTCGAGGCGACCGCCGGCGCCAAGATCCTCGAAGGGTGGATACCCGCCGTACCGCAGTGGGGGTGGGCGCTGATCGTGATGGTGGTGCTGACCGCCACCAACCTGGTGTCGGTCGGGTCCTACGGCGAGTTCGAGTTCTGGTTCGCCGGGATCAAGGTCGTGGCCATCGGCGCCTTCATCGTCGTCGGACTGCTCGCGGTGTTCGGCGTGCTCCCCGGGGTCGACACCGACCAGGCGTCCTTCTCCAACCTCACCGGCCACGGCGGCTTCCTGCCCAACGGGCCCGGCGCGATCCTCACCGGCGTCCTGCTCGTCGTGTTCTCCTTCATGGGCAGCGAGATCGCGACCCTGGCGGCCGGTGAGTCGGAGGACCCGCAGCGGGCCGTGACCAAGTCGACCAACAGCATCATCTGGCGGATCGCGGTCTTCTACCTGGGGTCCATCTTCGTCGTCGTGACGCTGATCCCGTGGGACGCCAAGTCCATCCAGGACGACGGCTCCTACGTCGCCGCGCTGGACTCCCTCGGGATCGCGCACGCCGGTCAGATCATGAACTTCATCGTGCTGACCTCGGTGCTGTCCTGTCTCAACTCCGGTCTCTACACGGCCTCCCGGATGGCCTTCTCGCTCGGTGAGCGGGGCGACGCGCCGAAGGCGTTCGCGCGGGTCAACGGGCGGGGTGTGCCGATGGCCGCGATCCTCGCGTCGGTGGTGTTCGGCTTCGTCGCCGTCTTCTTCAACTACCTCTCCCCCGACAAGATCTTCCTGTTCCTCGTCAACTCCTCCGGTGCGGTCGCCCTGTTCGTGTGGCTGGTCATCTGCTTCTCGCAGCTGCGGATGCGGAAGATCATCCAGGCCGAGGCGCCGGAGAAGCTGGTCGTGCGGATGTGGCTGTACCCGTATCTGACCTGGGCGACGGCCGCGTTGATCGTGTTCGTCCTCGGGTACATGCTGACCGACACGGAGCACGACGGGCGGGAGACCGTGCTGCTGTCGCTGCTCGTCGCCGCGGTGGTGCTGGTCATCGCCGTGGTGAAGGAGAAGGCCGGCAGCGGGCGTTCGGCGTCCGCGTCGGCGGGTGAGGTGACGGACAAGGTCTCCGTCGGCTGACTTCTCCGACGGTTGTGAAGGGCCCCGTGGCGTGTGCCGCGGGGCCCTTGCCGTGTCTGCTCACAGGACGGTGAAGCTGTCCTTCACCTTCTCGTACGTCTTGAGGGCCTGCGTCTCGATCTCCGGCTGGTACCACGTGTTGATCTGGTACGACTTGTCGCCCACGTTGAAGCCCAGGAGTTGGGCGTGCCAGGGGACGCCGCCGAGGGTGAAGGTGTACTCCCAGACGACCGCGGGGTGGTCGCGGAACGTCGTCTCCTCCAGGCGGATCTTGCGGTAGTCCTGGCCCTGGTGGGCGTTCTGCTCGGAGGTCTCCCAGGTCTCCATCAGGTCGCCCCTCGCGAGGGAGGACTTGGCGGCGAGTTCCTGTTCGCCGTCGGGCGAGGTGTAGTGGACCTCGGCTCCGGTCTTCACGTCCCGCCGCCAGCCGGTGGGGGTCGCCCACGCGAAGCCTCCGGCCTCCTCGTGTGCGCCGGGTGGGAGGGAGCGGGGGCGGGAGGTGCCCTCGACGGTGGAGGACGGGGTGCCGCCGGGGGTGGAGGCGCCGGGTTCGGCGACGGAGGCGGAGGCCGAACTCGACGGGGAGCCGTCCGCCTTGTCGTCGCCGGGTGAGCCGGAGGTGGTGGCGAGGATGACCGCGACCACGATGGCGGCCGCGGTGACGACGGTTCCGGCGGCGACGAGGGCGGTACGGCGGCGGGGGGTGGCAGGGCGAGCGGGGCGGGCGGGGCCCGGGAGTTCGCCTTCGCCGGGGGGTTCCTCGGGGGGCACGCGGTGCGGGTGCTGACCGAGGACCAGGGCCGGAGCGGGGTCGGGGTCGGGCTCACGGCCGGTGAGGGGGTGCGTGTCGGGGGCGGGGCCCGGGTCCGTGCCGGGGGCGGAACGGGGGCGGGTACCGGTGCCGGGGGCCTCGGCACGGACGGCGGAGTTGGCACTGCCGCCCGTGGGGGCCGGGTCGGGATCCTCGCCCTGGTGCCGGTCGGGTACGGGCTGATGGCCACGGATCAGGGAGACTCCGGGGCGGGAGCGGGGGGCCGGGCCGATACGGGTGGGGGCGGAGGCCGCGCGGGTGGGGGTGTCCCGGGTCGGCGCGTCCGGCATGACGTAGTGCTCGGTGGGGGCGCCCGCGGAGAGGGAGTCCTGGGTGGGAGCGCTCGCGAGGGGCGTACTGGTCGTGGTGGCCCCGGCTCGGAGCGCGGCCCCCACGGAGTTCCCGGACGGCGCCTCGGACCTGACCTCCGAGCGCTCCTCGGACAGCGCCTCGGAGGACGCACTGGCCCCGTGCCCGGCCGGGGCGAGCGGCCCGCTGGAGGGGGGCGGTTCGACGGGGGTGCGCCCTGGGGGTACGGACGGTTCCGCGTGGGTGGTCGGTTCGTCCGAAGCGGACGGCTCGGACCCTGCGGAGCGCTCCGCGGGGGCCGACAGTTCTGGCTGTTCGGTCACCGCCTGAGGAGAGGGAGAACTCTCGACCGCCGGGCCCGCCTCCGCGCCTGGCTGTGCCGTCGGCTCCGGCGATGGCTCCATGCCTCCCTCACCGGCGGCACCCACACCCGCGAAGGCGGCCGGTACGGCGTCCGACGGTTCCGCCTCGGCGGCTTGACCCGGCTGTTCCGGTACGGCCGACTCGGGGCCGGTCGCCGACTCCGGCACCCGCGGGTCCCGCACAGCCCGCACGATGCGCGGCTCCAGATAAGCCGGCGTCGGCGACTCCCGCGGAGCCCACGGCCGCGTCGGTGTCACCGCAGACTCGTCCGCCGGGTCCGGCGCGGCGCCTGACGTGTCCGAAGGCCCGGCTTCGTCACCCGACTCGTCCGCCCCGTCCGGTCCGGCGCCCGTGTTGGAAACACCCGGTGTTCCTGGAGCCCCCGCAGTCCCAGGAATCCCCGGTGTCCCCGTGCCCGGCTCCGTCGTCTCCGTGGCCTCCACCGGACCCACCCGCAGTGTCGGCGTAGGGACCGGGAACGCGACCGTGTGGAGGGCCGATTCGACCTCGTCCAGGCCCGGCCGTATCGACGGGTCCTTCTCCAGGAGGGCCGCCAGGATGTCGGTCAACGGGCCCGCCGCGGCGGGGAGTTCGGGCTCCTCGTAGAGGACCGCGTGCAAGGTCGCCAACGTGGTGTCGCGGGAGAAGGGGGAGCGGCCGCCCAGGGCCGCGCAGAGCGTGGCGCCCAGGGACCAGATGTCCGACGGCGGCCCCTGGGGGCGGCCCGAGACCCGCTCGGGGGCCATGTAGTCGGGTGAGCCGACGAGCATGCCGACCATGGTGAGCGCCTTGGCGTCCTGCATCGCCGCGATGCCGAAGTCCGTGAGGACGATCCGGCGGCCGGTCCGGGACCCGGACTCCACCAGGACGTTCCCCGGTTTGATGTCCCGGTGCAGCACCCCCCGCGCGTGCACCTGGCGCAGCGCCTCCACCAGGCCGAGACCGAGCAGGGCCGTCGCGCGCGGGTCCAGCGGGCCGTCCTCCACCATCATCCGTTCCAAGGAGCGGCCCTTGACCAACTCCATGACGATCCACAGGCGTTCCCCCTCGTCGACCACGTCGTAGACCCGCACGACGTTCGGGTGGTCGATCCGGGCCGTCGCCCTGGCCTCGCGCAGGGTGCGTTCACGGCGGGTGCGGGTGTCCTCCGCGTCGAGGCCGTCGATCCGCATCTCCTTGACCGCGACCTGCCGGTCGAGCATCTCGTCGGCGGCTCGCCACACCCGCCCCATTCCCCCCTGGCCGATACTCTCGACCAGGCGATAACGCCCCGTCACCAGGAGCCCTGGAACTCCGCCGCGCCTCGCATTTCCCGTGTCTCCCGTATTCCCCGGCAATCCGCTGCACCCCCTCAACGATGTCCCGAGTGGAACACAATGGTCACACTTCGCGCCGTACCAGCATAGTGCGGAGAAATCTTGTGGTACCTCTTCAAGTACTGCGAATTCAGGCGCAGCCAAGGGGGACGAACATGAGTTCTCGTCGTATGACGACCATCGCCGGATCGCTGGTCACGGCATCCTTCTCGACGGTGATGATCCTGTCCTTCACCGCGAGCGCGGACGAGGGACCCGCAAGCAGCAAGGGGGGAAAGGCCGTTGACAAGGCGCCGGCCGGTGTGGAGCTGACGACCACACTGCCCGGCACGATCTCTGTCGACAACAGCTCGCAGAAGACCGATCTCACGGCCTCCGTGAAGAACGACGGGAGCAAGGACAGCGGAAAGATCAGGCTTTTGGTCGTCGGATTCGACGGCATGACGGTCAAAAACGTTCAAGGCTGCTCTCCGATCGAAGAAAAGGATCTGCCGGAGGGTTCGAACAGCGGTTTCGCCTGCCCCATCGACAATCTCGCGGCCGGTAAGTCGAAGTCGTACGCCGTCGACGCGACTTTCGATCTCGGCAAGACCGGAAAGATCTGCCTGCCGGTGCAGACCAGCGACGGGAAGAAGACGTTCTGGCAGCAGGGACCGGTTCCGTTCGGTACGACGAACCCGTCGCCGAACGCCCCGGCCACCCCGCTGCTGCTGGGCACCGACAACAAGCCGGTGGCACCCGGCGGGGACACCCCGGGCGAGTTGCCGAAGACCGGTGTGGGACGTGACCTGCTGCCCCTCGGGGCCGCGGGCGCGGCGCTGATGACGGCGGGCGCGGCCGGGCTCTGGTGGTCGCAGCGGCGGCCGCAGCGCACGGTCTGATCCACGAGAACCAGGGAAACCCATGGAGGCATAACCTGACGGAAACTGTCAGGTTATGCCTCCATCCTGTCCGGCATGAACACCTCGACCCACGACGAAGTCACCAGTTTCCAGACCGGGTTCGCCCTGCGCCCCGACCGCGTGTTCCCAGTGCGCTCGCAGGACGACGTGGTCGCCGCCGTGCGCCACGCGGCCGACGCGCGGCTGCCGGTGACCGTGCTGGCCACCGGACACGGGCTGCCCGGCGCGGTGGAGGGCGGAGTCCTCATCAGCACCCGGCACATGGACCGGGTGACCATCGACGCCGGGGCCCGTACCGCGCGCGTCCAGGCGGGTGTCCGCTGGGGTGACGTGGTCGCGGCCGCCGCTCCGCACGGGCTCGCGCCGCTCAACGGCTCCGCGCCGGGCGTCGGTGCCGTGTCGTACACGCTCGGCGGCGGACTCGGCATCCTGGCACGGGAGTTCGGTTACGCCGCCGACCACGTCCGCTCGCTGGACGTGGTCACCGGGGACGGCCGACCGCGGCACGTGACCCCGGACTCGGAGCTGTACTGGGGTCTCCTCGGCGGCGGACACCGCCTCGGTGTCGTCACCGAGCTGGAGATCGGGCTCGTCCCCGTGCGGACGCTCTACGGCGGTTCGCTCGCCTTCGACGGACGTGAGGTCGATCCGGTGGCCGCGCTGCGGACGTACGAGGAGTGGACCAGGACCGTGCCGGACACGCTCACCTCGTCCTTCGCGGCCGTACCGTATCCGGATCTCCCGGCGCTGCCGCCGCATCTGCGCGGGCGGTACGTCCTCTCGGTCCGGGTCGCGTACACCGGCACCGACGGGGAGCGACTCCTCGCCCCGCTGCGGGAGATCGGGCCGGTGCTCGCGGACACCCTGCGCGAGATGCCGTACGCCGACAGCCACACCATCCACAGCGATCCCGACGTCCCGCACAGCTACTACGGGGACAGCGCGGTGCTGGGCGAGCTGGACGTGGAGCGGGCGGGTGAGCTGCTCAGGCGGACCGGGCCGGACGCGGGCGCCATGGTCGTCGTACAGATCAACCATCTGGGCGGGGCGCTGGCACGACCGGCGCCGAACTCGGTGCCGTACCGCGAAGGGCGGTTCCTGGTACGGCTGTTGACCATGGGCGAGCGGCGGCGGGCGCGTGCGTTGCTGGACCCGGCCTTCGCGCCGCTCGCGCCCGTCACCCTCGGCCGCAGCGTCAACTTCGCCTTCGGGGCCGGGGACCGGACCGAGGGGCTGCACGACGCCGAAACGCGCGAGAGGCTCGCCGAGTTGGAGTCGCGGTACGACCCGGCGAGCCTCTTGCGGCGGGGTGTCAGCGCCTGACGAGCTTCCACGCGGTGGGCAGAACGCCCATCGCCAGGGCCGCCTTGAGGGCGTCGCCGAGCAGGAACGGGGTGAGGCCGGCCGCGATCGCGGCGGACAGCGACAGGTCGGCGGCGTACGCGAGGTAGGGCACGCCGACGGCGTAGATGATCGCCTCGCCGACCAGCATGGTGCCGGCCGTCCGCCAGACGTTGCGGTCGGCGCCGCGGCGGGCCAGGGCACCGACCGCGGCCGAGGCCAGGATCATGCCGAGGATGTAGCCGAAGGAGACGGAGAACCCGGAGGTGCCCTGGGCGAACCACGGGAGACCGGCGAGGCCGGCCAGCGCGTAGAGCGCGAGGGAGGCGACACCGCGGCGGGCGCCGAGGCTCGTGCCGACGAGCAGCGCGGCGAAGGTCTGGCCGGTCACCGGCACCGGGGAGCCCGGCACGGGCACGGCGAGCTGCGCGGCGAGACCGGTGAGCGCGGCGCCGCCGACCACGAGCGCGACGTCCCGCACACGGGAGGCGGGGATCAGGTCGGCGAGGACCTGACCGGTGCGGGCGGGGACGACGGCGGTGCTCATGGGGACTCCGCGGGGGTGAACGACGGGGGACATGGTGACGCTATCCCGGCGCCCTGGAGCCGATCACCGTCAACGGTCGACAAAGCGGGGAACAGGGGCTTGGTGGGCTCCGGACAAAGAGTGTGGGTTACACCCGGTCCGGCGTGACCCCTGTCACTGAGGTGAGGTGGCCGGGGCGACAGGGGGCCTGTGCACACGGCTGTGGGGAATCACCAAACGAACCCTAGTGGTCTGGTCGGATTCACCCTTCCTGACCTACCCTTCCAGACATGGTCGCCCAGTCCCGGTACTTCTCGTCGCGTCGCCACGTCGACCTGCGACGCGTGGGCACGGCCGTCTGTCGCCGTCCGGTGTGAGACGGGCTCCGGCCCGCCTCGCCCTCCGAGACGTGTCGGCCCCCGTTCCCGAGGACGGTCCTCCATGCCCCGTACCGCGGTGCCCCCTGCCACCCCCACTCCCACCTCCCGGCGCCGGACGAGCGCCAGTGTCGTCCTGCGGTCCGTGCTGGAGCACGGGCCGGTGGCGCGCAGCACCATCGCCCGGCTGACCGGGCTGTCCCCGGCGTCCGTGACGGACTACTGCTCCCGCTTCACCGAGCTCGGCCTGATCCGTGAGTCGGAGGTGCCCAAGCGCTCCCAGGGTGTGGGCCGCCCCCATGTGCCCGTCGACCTGGACGACTCACGGTTCGTCGTGGGCGGCGTCCATGTGGCGGTCCCCTATACGACCGTCACGCTGCTCGATCTGCGCGGCCGGGTGGTGGCCGTACGGGAGCTGCGGCACGACCGCGCCGACGGCGGCGGGGGCATCGACGGCAGCGACGCCCCCGTGATCCTGGCGCGGGCCGCCGCCGGGCTCACCGCGCTCCTCGACCGGTCCCCGCGCCTGCGGTGCCTGGGGGTCGGCTTCGCGGCCGGCGGCTGGGTGGACCGGGACTCCGGGACCGTGGTCGAGCACCCCCTGCTGGGCTGGCGCGAGGTGCCGGTGCGTGAGCTGCTCGGCGCCCGCACCGGCCTGCCGGTCCATGTGGACGGCCACGCGCGCGCGTTGGTCAACGCGGAGCGGCTGTTCGGGCGGGCGCGCGGCAGCCGGAGCGTGCTGCATCTGTTCGTCGGCAACGTGGTGGACGCGGCGTTCGCCACCAACGACGAGGTGCACCACGGGCCGCGCTCCCAGGCCGGGGCGATCGCCCATCTGCCGGTGCCGGGCGGCACCGAGCCCTGCGCGTGCGGGCGGACCGGCTGCCTCCAGGCCGAGTTGAGCGAGCGCACCCTGTGCCGGCGGGCCCGGCGGGCCGGGGTCACCGAGGGCGTGAACCCGATGCACGTGGTCACGGCGGCGGCCGCGGGTGACCCGGCGGCGCTGCGGCTGCTGGTGGAGCGGGCGAACGCCGTCGGGCGGGCGGCCCGGCTGCTGCTCGACGTGCTGAACCCGGAGACGGTCGTGGTGACCGAGGTCGGCATCCTGCACCGGGAGGACTGCCTCCTCGCCCTGCGCGAGGGGGTCGGCGACGACCGCGCGAGTTCCGTCGTGCCGTCGAGTTTCCCGGATTCCGTCCTTGCCGTGGCGGGCGGTTCGGTGGCGCTCGACGTGCTCTACCGGGATCCTCTGGCCGCTTCACCTGAGGCTATTTAATTCAGAAACTCCGAATGTTGACAGGGCTTCCACGGAACGGAGAACATCCTGTTCATGAGCCCGAACCTGCACTGTCGCGCCTTCTGTTGCTGACACGTTGCCCCGTGTGACGCGCTCATTTCCCCTGCGTGAACGCATTTCTTCGTGACTTTCTCCTGCACTGATTCAGGGAGTATTCCCATGCCCAATTCCCGCACGTCCGGCATCGACCGGCGGCTGTTCCTCTCCTCGGTCCTCGGTGCCGCGGCCGGTGTCGCCGGTCTGAGCGGCTGCGCCGGCAGCAGTGCCGCCGCCGACAGCAAGGACGCCCTGTCCGCCCCGCTCGCCGCCAAGGTCCCGGCCGGTACGAGCCTGAAGATCTCCTCGTATTCCGGCACCCAGCAACTTCAACTGAAACTCGGGAAGTTGGGGGAACTACCGTTCAAGGTGTCCAGCTGGGCCAATATCAGCGCCGGTCCCGACGTCATCAACGCATTCCGCGCTGGCTCCCTGGACGTCGCCAACAACGCGGGAATCCCGCCGATCCAGGCCCACTTCCAGGGGTTCGACGCGAAGATCGTCGCGATCAACATCACCCGCAAGCCGAACTACCTCTTCGCCACCAAGCCCGGCAGTGACATCCGCACGGTCGAGGACTTCAAGGGGAAGAAGCTCGCGTTCTCGCAGGGGCAGGCCCAAGGGGTCGTGCTGCTGCGGGCGTTGAAGAAGGCCGGGCTCTCCTACGACGAGGTGAAGCTCGTCCCGCTCACCAGCAACCAGTTCTTCACCGCGCTCCAGTCCGGCCAGGTGGACGTGGCCCCGCTCGCCAACAGCCAGGCGCCCGCCTACCTCCAGCAGTACGAGGCGAAGGGCGCGCACGCCATCACCACCGACGTGGTCGACCTGCTCAACCTGCTGTGGGCCCCGACCTCGGTGCTCGGCGACCCCGCCAAGGCCGCCGCGGTCGCCGCCTACATCCCCTTCTGGGCCAAGGGCCAGGTGTGGACGTACGAGAACCCCGACCTCTGGAACGAGGAGTTCTACGTGAAGACGCAGAACCTGACGCTCCCGCAGGCGAAGGCGGTCACCGCGCTCGCCAACAAGCCGCTCTTCCCACCGAGTTGGAGCGAGGCGATCAAGTGGGAGCAGGAGACCGCGGATCTGCTGGCGGAGGGCGGCTTCGTGAAGAAGTTCGACGTCGGCGAGCTGTTCGACCACCGCTTCGAGGGCATCGCCGCGAAGTCCGTGCCGGCGGAGTACCAGCGGTGAGCGCCGTGACCACGACGGTGGCCGTCGCCGCGCCCGAGGTGAGCACGCAGGTCCGCAGGCGCCGCCGGCTCTCCCCCGGCAGGCGGCTGCCCGCCGCGCGGCTCGTCGGACCGGTCCTCCTGCTCGCGCTGTGGGCCGCCGCCTCCGCCGCGGGTCGGCTCGACACCGCCGCGATCCCGGCGCCCTGGACGGTGGTGGAGACTGGCGCCCACCTGTGGACCGCCGGGACCCTGCCCACCGACATCCTGACCTCGCTCCAGCGGGCCGCGTCCGGCTTCGCGATCGGTCTGGCCGCCGGTGTCCTGCTGGCCCTGGCCGCCGGGCTCAGCCGGGTCGGGGAGGCGCTGATCGACGGGACGGTGAACCTCAACCGGGCGATCCCGACCCTCGGTCTGATCCCGCTGTTCATCCTCTGGCTGGGCATCGGCGAGTCCTTCAAGGTCGCCATCATCGCGATCGTCGTCTACATCCCGATCTACCTCAACACCCATGCCGCACTGGCCGGCATCGACCACCGCTACGTCGAACTCGCCGAGGTCCAGGGGCTGTCGAGGTTCGCCTTCGTACGGCAGATCGTCATCCCCGGCGCGCTGCCCGGATTCTTCGTGGGACTCCGGCTCGGCGTCACCGGCTCCTGGCTCGGCCTGGTCGTCCTGGAGCAGATCAACGCCACCAGCGGACTCGGCTACATGATGTTCCAGGCCCAGAACTACGGCCAGAGCGATGTGATCCTCGTCGGTCTCGTCGTCTACGGCGTCTTCGGCCTGGTCTCCGACAGCGCGGTCCGTCTCATCGAACGGAGGGTGCTGTCATGGCGCCGCACACTGAGCAGCTGACCCGGCCGGCCGTACAACTGCGGGGCCTCACCCGGTCGTTCGACGGGCGTACGGTCCTCGACGGCATCGACCTCGACATCCCGGCCGGACAGTTCGTCGCCCTCCTCGGGCACAGCGGCTCCGGGAAGAGCACGCTGCTGCGGGCGGTGGCGGGGCTGGACCACGAGGTGGTGGGCAGCGGACAGCTGACCGCTCCCGAACGGGTGTCCGTGGTCTTCCAGGACTCGCGGCTGCTGCCGTGGCGACGGGTGCTGGACAACGTGCTGCTGGGCACCGACGGGGAGGAGCGGGGCCGGGAGGCGCTCGCCGAGGTCGGTCTGAGGGGACGCGAACGGGCCTGGCCGAGCGAGCTGTCCGGCGGTGAGCAGCAGCGGGCCGCGCTGGCCCGGTCGCTGGTGCGCGAGCCGGAACTGCTGCTGGCCGACGAGCCGTTCGGGGCGCTGGACGCGTTGACGCGGATCAAGATGCACGCGTTGCTCAGGGAGCTGTGGAAGCGGCATCAGCCGTCGGTGCTGCTGGTCACGCATGACGTCGATGAGGCGATTGTCCTCGCGGACCGGGTGCTGGTGCTGGAGGCCGGACGGATCGGGCTGGACCTGACGATCGAACGTGACCGTCCGCGGGACGAGTACCGGGTGCGGTTGCTGGCGGCGCTGGGGGTTTCCGTCGGCTCCGGGTGACCGTCCCTGGGGGCTGCGCCCCCAGACCCCCATCGGCCCGAAGGGCCTCGTCCTCAAACGCCGGACGGGCTGAAAGATGCCGAACCCGGCATCTCACAAGCCCCCTGCTCTCACTCCAGCAAAGGAACCCCCATGCCCCGCCACCTCCACCTCAACGCCTTCCTCATGACCACCGGGCACCACGAAGCCTCCTGGCGGTTGCCCGAGAGTGATCCGTTCGCCCATGTGTCGCTCGAGCACTACGTGCGGCTCGCCAGAATCGCCGAGCGGGGGACCTTCGACTCGCTGTTCCTGGCCGACGGGCCGCAGTTGTGGAGCAGTCTCGCCCAGCGGCCCGCCGGTGCGCTGGAGCCGCTGACCCTGCTGACCGCGCTGGCGACGGCCACCGAGCACATCGGGCTGATCGCTACCGCGTCCACGTCGTACAACTCGCCCTACAACCTGGCCCGGAAGTTCGCCTCGCTGGACATCATCAGCGGGGGCCGGGCGGGCTGGAACATCGTCACCACGGCCGGCAAGGAGGCCGCCCGGAACTTCGGTCTGGAGCACGAGCCCGCGCACGCGGAGCGGTACGCCCGGGCCGCCGAGTTCCTCGACGTCGCCCTCAAGCTCTGGGACAGCTGGGAGGACGACGCGATCGTCGGCGACAAGGCGGCCGGCGTCTGGGGCGACGACGCGAAGATCCATCCGCCCCGCCACAAGGGGACGTACTTCAGCGTCGAGGGCGCGCTCAACGTGCCCCGCACGCCTCAGGGTTACCCCCTGCTGGTGCAGGCGGGGTCGAGCGAGGACGGCAAGGAGTTCGCGTCCCGGTACGCGGAGGCCGTGTTCACCGCGCAGCAGACCATCGAGGACGCGCGGGCCTTCTACGCCGACCTCAAGGCCCGGACCGCGAGCGCGGGCCGCGATCCCGAGCACATCAAGGTGCTCCCCGGCATCGTCCCCGTCATCGGCGCCACGGAGGCCGAGGCGCTCGCGAAGGAGCAGGAGCTGGAGGACCACATCGTGCACCGGCACGGCGTGGCCAACCTGGAGAGACTGCTGCAACTTCCGGAGGGCGCGCTGGAGTTGGACCGCCAGCTGCCCGCGGACCTGCCGCCCGAGTCCGCCGTCGAGGGTGCCAAGAGCCGGTACACGCTCGTCGTGGAGCTGGCCCGGCGCGACCGGCTCACCGTGCGGCAGCTGATCGGGCGGCTCGGCGGCGGCCGCGGCCACCTCACCTTCGCCGGTACGCCCGAACAGGTCGCCGACGCGATCGAGACCTGGTTCACGCAGGGTGCCGCCGACGGCTTCAACATCATGCCGCCGGTGCTCCCCTCCGGCCTGGACGCCTTCGTCGACCACGTCGTCCCGATCCTGCGCACCCGCGGTCTGCTCCGCACGGAGTACGGCCCGCGCACGACCCTGCGGGAGCGCTACGGCCTCCCCCGCCCCGCCAACCAGCACGTCCAGCCCGTCTACGCCTAGGAAGGACCCCTCCCATGTCCGGTATCGAGATCCGCAAGGTCACCGCGAACATCGGCGCCCACATCTCCGGCGTCGACCTCTCCCGCCCGCTCGACGAGGAGACGGCCACCGCTCTCCGCGAGGCCCTCAACGCCCACAAGGCGCTGGTCTTCAGTGACGTGAACCTCGACGACGCGGGCCAGCAGGCCTTCGCGCGGCACTTCGGCGAGCTCACCACCGCCCACCCGACCGTGCCCGCGATCGACGGCTCCCCGAACGTCCTGCCGGTCGACAGCGAGGGCGGCCGGGCCGCCAACCACTGGCACACCGACGTCACGTTCGTCCTCAACCCGCCCCAGGCCAGCACCCTGCGCAGCCTCACGATCCCGCCGTACGGCGGCGAGACCCTGATCGCCAACTCGGCGGCCGCGTACCGGGACCTCCCGGAGCCCCTCCGGCGGCTCGCCGACGACCTGTGGGCCGAGCACACCAACGACTACGACTACGCCGTGCCGGAGGAGACGCTGGACGAGGAACAGGCCGCCCGGCGCGCCCAGTTCACCTCGATCAAGTACCGCACCGCCCATCCGGTGGTGCGGGTGCACCCGCTGACCGGTGAACGCGGGCTGTTCATCGGCGGGTTCGCGCAGCGGATCGTGGGCCTGTCGACCGGCGAGTCCCGCAAGCTGCTCGACATCCTCCAGTCGTACGTGACCCGGCCGGAGAACCTGCTGCGCCACCGCTGGTCGGAGAACCAGCTCGTCCTCTTCGACAACCGCATCACCCAGCACTACGCCGTCGACAACTACGACGGTCTGCCGCGCCGGCTGCACCGGGTGACCGTCGCCGGGGACATCCCGGTGAACATCGAGGGCAAGGAGAGCTACTCGATCCAGGGCGACGCCTCGCACTACACGGCCGTAGCCGCGTAGTCACAGCCGTAGCCGCGTCGTCACAGCAGGTGCCGGACACGTCCGCATGATGGGCGGTCTCCTCTCTGACCAGGGGAGACCGCCCAGACTGTGGGCGTTTTTGCCGTCTCACGCACTGGACGAACCGCGCCCATGCCCAGCACCACGGTCAAGGCTCCACAAGAGTCCGCCGCCTCGCTCTCCCACGGTCTCAAGCAGCGCCATCTGTCGATGATCGCCCTCGGCGGGGTCATCGGCGCCGGACTGTTCGTCGGTTCCGGCGCGGGGATCGCCGCCGCCGGCCCGTCGATCGTCCTCGCCTACACGCTCTCGGGCCTCCTCGTGATGCTGGTGATGCGGATGCTCGGCGAGATGTCGGCCGCACACCCCTCCTCCGGCTCCTTCTCCGCGCACGCCGAGCGGGCGATCGGCCCGTGGGCCGGGTTCACGGCCGGATGGTCGTTCTGGGTGCTGCTGTGCACCGCCGTGGGCCTGGAGGGCATCGGCGCCGCGAAGATCGTGACCGGCTGGCTCCCCGGGACCCCCGAGTGGGCCTGGGTGGCCCTGTTCATGCTGGTCTTCTGCACCACGAACCTGGCCGCGGTGAGGAACTTCGGCGAGTTCGAGTTCTGGTTCGCCGCCCTGAAGGTCGGTGCGATCGGCCTGTTCCTGGTCCTGGGAGTCCTGGCGATCGCCGGCGTCCTGCCCGGCACGGACTCCCCCGGCACCGCCAACCTCACCGGCCACGGGGGCTTCTTCCCGGGCGGCGGCGAGGGCCTGGTCGTCGGCCTGCTCGCCTCGGTCTTCGCGTACGGCGGTCTGGAGACGGTCACCATCGCGGCCGCCGAGTCGGAGGACCCGGTGCGCGGGGTGGCGAGCGCGGTGCGTACGGCGATGTGGCGCATCGCGCTGTTCTACGTCGGCTCGATGGCGGTCATCGTCACGCTGGTCCCCTGGGACGCGAAGGCCGTCGTGGAGAAGGGCCCGTACGTCGCCGCCCTCGACGAACTGGGCATCCCGGGTGCCGGGCAGCTGATGAACGTGGTGGTGCTGGTGGCGCTGCTCTCCGCGATGAACGCCAACCTCTACGGCTCCTCGCGCATCGCCTACTCGCTCGTCACGCGAGGTCTGGGCCCGAAGTCCCTCGGGCGGGTGTCCGCCGGCGTCCCGCGGATCGCGGTGCTGGTCTCGTGCGTCTTCGGCTTCGGCTGTGTGGTGCTGAGCTACTGGCGGCCCGACGACGTCTTCTCCTGGCTCCTCAACATGATCGGCGCGGTGGTCCTGGTCGTGTGGACCATCGTCGCCGTCTCCCACCTGCGGCTGCGCCGCTCCCGGACCTTCCCCCTGCTGACCTGGGTCGCCCTGGCGGGCATGGCGGCGATCCTCGTGCTGATGGCCCGGGAACCGGGCACGCGGGTGCAGTTGTACGCGACGGGCGCGATGACGCTGGCGCTGGCGGTCGCCGGATACGCACGACAGAAGGCGCTTCCTGTTGCTAATGTGTAGTTGCAAGCTACTTGCAATAAGGCGCCTCGCCTCGTGATCGTCTTCTCAACCTTCACGGGGGCGGGTGGAGAAAGGAAGGCCCCCGCGAGGACGTGACTCGCGGGGGCCTTCCGTGTTCGGGGGCCGTCAGGGCTTGCGGCCCACACCGCCGTGCTGGCCGATCGGGGCCGGTGCCGCGTCGCCGTCCGGGCGCCACAGCGGGACCGACACCACACCCGGGTCCACCAGTTCCAGGCCCTCGAAGAACGCCTCGATCTTCTCGACCGGGCGCAGGAAGTAAGGCACCGCACCGGTCTCGTTGTAGGCGTCCTGGGCCTGTTCGTAGTCCGGGTCGGTGCCGCGGGAGCCGTCGTTGACGCACAGGTAGCTGCCGGAGGGCAGACCCGCCAGCAGCCGGCGGACCAGGTCCCGGGCCAGGTCGTAGTCGGTGACATGGCCGAGGATGCCGCTGAGGATCAGGGCCGTGGGGCGGGTCAGGTCGAGGGTCCGGGAGGCCGCCTCGAGGATCTTCTCCGGCTCGTACAGCGTGAGGTCCTCGTACGCCGTCTCGCCCTCCGGGGTGGAGGTGAGCAGGGCGCGGGCGTGGGCGAGGACCAGCGGGTCGTTGTCGACGTAGACGATCTTCGCCTCGGGGGCGAAGCGCTGGGCGACCTCGTGGGTGTTGTCGACCGTCGGCAGCCCGGTCCCGACGTCCAGGAACTGGCGGACGCCCGCCTCCTCGACCAGGTACCGGATGCTGCGGCCGAGAAAGGCCCGGCTGCTGCGGGCGATCGTGACGATGCCGGGGAAGACGGCGGTGTAGGCGTCGCCGGCCGCCTCGTCGACGGGGTAGTTGTCCTTCCCGCCGAGCCAGTAGTTCCAGATCCGGGCCGAATGCGGCACCGAGGTGTCGATCTCCGTCATGGTCCTATCGTGCTACGACCGGTCCGGCTCGCACGGCACATTGAGCGAGAGAAGTGCGGCGGATCCGTCCTTGTCGAGGCGGAGTTCGGTGATCGCCGCGTTGCGCAACCGCGGGAACACTCTGCGGTACTGGGCGAGCGGGATACCGAGGAGGGTGCACAGCACCAGCCGCAGCAGGGTGTTGTGGGCGACGATCAGGACCCGCTCGCCGGGATGGGCGGCGGCGATGCGGCGCAGGGCCGCGGTGCCGCGGGCGGCGGCCGCCGTCGGATCCTCCGCGCCGGGGAAGGGGTACGTCACCGGGTCCGCGCGGAACGCCTCGGCCGCGTCGGGGACTTCGGCGGCGAACTCGTTGAGGGTGCGGCCCTCCACCACGCCGAAGTCGCACTCCCTGAGGCCGGGTTCGCGGTTCGGGGTGATGCCGAGGGCCCGTGCGGCCGGCTCGGCTGTGGCGATCGCCCGCGACAGGTTCGACGTCCAGATCGCGTCGGGACGGTGGGTGGTGGCCCATCTCCCTAGTGCCTCCGCCTGTTCGCGGCCCTCGTCGGTGAGGCCGATGTCACTCACGCCGGCGTAGCGGTTCTCGGCGTGCCAGATGGTTTGGCCGTGGCGGGTCAATAGGAAGGTGGTGCTCATGGTTCGGTCCTGTCGTCGAGTGCGGCGCCGTCGTGGCTGGTCGCGCCCCGCGGCGGAGCCGCAGATTGATGCAGCCCCGCGCCCCTGGGTCAGTGCAGTCGGCCGTGCGCATGCGCTGCGACCGGAGTCGGGAGCCAGCCCCGCTCCGTGAGTTCGTCGACCAGGCGGGCGTACGGCTCCGCGAAGAGCGTGGTGCGCTTCGGGTTCGGATCGAGTGTCGTGCGGATGCGGACCATGCCCTCCGCGAGGTGCGGCAAGGGCTCGCCGGTGACGCCATGAGCCGCCAACGCGGCCATCCCCAGGGCTGGTTCCGGCTGTTCCGGGACTCGGGCCGGGCGGCCCAGGATGTCGGTGCGGAGTTGGTTCCAGTACGGGCTGCGGGCCGCGCCGCCGGTGAAGGTGAGCGGGCCGTCGAGCGGGGCGCCCAGGTGGTGCAGGTAGTCCAGGCACAGGCGCTCCGCGAACCCGACGCCCTGAAGGAGCGCGGCCCAGTGGTCGGCGTCGTCGGCCGGCGTGCCGAGGAGGAAGGCGGTGGCGTCCGGGGCGCGGAACGGAAACCGCTCCCCGCGCGACACCAGTGGGTAGGCGATCGCGCCGGACGGTTCGAACGCGGCCGCCCGTTCGTCCATGGCCGCGGGGTCGGCGTCCGCCGGAAGGGCACCCGCGCCCACGCTCGACGCCCCGCCCGGCAGCCAGGTCCCGTCCGGCGCGCGGTGGTTGTAGACCACGCCGGTGGGGTCCCGGACCGGTTCCGGGGCGGCCCCCTTGAGGACGAGGGTCGTGCCGAGCACCGAGTTCCAGGAGCCGGGCCGCAGCGCGCCCGCCGCGATCTGGGCCGCGCAGCCGTCGGTCATCCCGGCGACGACCGGGGTCCCGGCCGGGATGCCGGTGGCCTCGGCGGCGGCCGGGCAGACCTCGCCGAGCCGGGTGCCGGGGCGGACCACCTCGGGGAGGTCGAGGGCGATGTCCGGCCAGGCGTCGCGCTGAAGGTCGTAGCCCGTCTTCAGGGCGTGACTGGAGTCGGTGGGCACCGGCCTGCCGACCAGCCGGGCGGTGACGGTGTCGGGCTGGTGGGTGACCCGGCCCCTGCCGTGGGCGGCGACGAGCCACAGCGCCTTCGGCAGCGCCCAGGTGTCCTGGACCGCGAGGCCCGCCGCCCGCAGCCCGGCCGCCTCGGTCGCCGCGCGGGCGTCGTCGTACATGAGGGCGGGGCTGGTCGGGCGGCCCTGCCGGTCCGTCAGCAGCACGGTCCCGGACGTCCCGCAGACCGCGAGGCCGCCGATCCGTACGCCCGTCCGAGTGGTGAGCGCCGCCCGGCACGCCGTGCGCGCCGCCTCCCACCACTCCCCCGGGTCCTGCTCGTGCCGCACGCCCTCACGCCGGCCGCCGAGCGGGGCGGAGCCCCGGCCCAGCACGGTTCCGGCGGCCGTCACCACCAGCGCGCGCACGCTCTGCGTGCCGAGGTCGATCCCCAGCCACGCCGTCTCGTTCTCGTCGGTCATCTCCGCCATCTCCGCCCTACGGGCACCTCCCACCCGCACGGGGTCTATGCGTACCCCGGACCGGCGGCTCAACATCGTGACAGTGAAGCGACGATCCGGAGGTCGACGATGACCCAGAGGACCGATCCCGTACGTGTCGTGGCGGCCGGCGACCACTTCGTACTGCCGGCGCTGATCGCCGGGGCCGTCGAGGCCGAGCTGGGCGACATCGCCGTGGAGACGAAGGAGTTGACGCTCGGCTGGCCGCTGGAACCCTTCGGGCCCGTCTCCGAGGTGACGGAGGCCAGCGACGCGGAGGACGAGCTGATCGAGGCGCTGGACGGCGCGGAGGTCCTCGTCACCCAGATGGGCCCCGTCACCGAGCGGGTACTCGACGCCGCCGACCGGCTGAAGCTGGTCGTGGTGTGCCGGGGCGGCCCGGTCAACGTGAACCTCGACGCGGCCAAGGCCCACGACGTACGGGTGTGCTTCGCGCCCGGGCGCAACGCCGCCGCCACCGCCGAGTTCACCGTCGGCATGCTGCTCGCCGCCCTGCGCCGCATCCCACAGGCCCACCACCTCCTGGCCGCACAGGACCGTTGGGAGAGCGGCGCCGCCTACTACACCTACGAGCACAGCGGCCTGGAGCTGGAGGACCTGCCCGTCGGACTCGTCGGCTACGGCGCCGTCGGCAGCCGGGTCGCGCGCGTGCTGTGCGCCTTCGGGGCGCAGGTCATGGTGTACGACCCCTATGTGCGCGGCGAGATCCACGGCCTGCGGGTGAACTCCCTGGACCAGCTCCTCGCCCGCTCCCGGGTCATCACCCTGCACGCCCGGCTCACCGCCGAGACCCGCGGTCTGATCGGCGCCCGCGAGCTGGCGCTGCTGCCGGAGGGGTCGGTCGTGGTGAACGTGGCGCGCGGCCCGCTGATCGACGAGAGCGCCCTGTGCGACGCCCTGGAGGCCGGCCGGCTGTCGGCGGCCGCCCTCGACACCTACGAGCTCGAACCGCTGCCCGCGGACTCCCGGCTGCACGCCCTGGCCGACCGGGTCGTCCTGACCCCGCACCTCGGCGGGGCGAGCCGGGCGGTGGCGGAGAAGGCGGCGAGGATCGCGGCGGAGGAGGTGGGCCGCTGGGCGCGCGGGGAGCGGTTGGCGCACTGCCTGACCTGACGGCCGTAGAAGGGAATGCGTATGTACGTCGGTATCGATGTGGGCACGTCCGTCGTCAAGGCCGCCGCCTTCGACGGTGAGGGACGCCAACTGGCCGTCGAGTCGCGCCCGGTGGAGCTCTCCCTGCGCGGCGGCTTCGTCGAGCAGGACATGACCGAGGTCTACGACGCCGTCGTCGACGTCCTCGGCAAGCTGACCGCGCGGGTGCCGGAGCCGGTGGAGCTGGCCGGGCTGACCGGACAGGGCGACGGCGTGTGGCTGGTCGACAGGGAGGGACGGCCGGTGCGGTCCGCGGTGTCCTGGATGGACGGGCGGGCGCACGAACTGCTCGACCAGTGGCTGGCGGACGGCACCTTCGAGACCGTGTTCCGGCGGACCGGCGGCGCGATGTTCCCGGGTTCACCGGGTCCGCTGCTGGCCTGGCTGGACCGGTACGACCCGAAGTCCCTGGACTCTGCCGCGGCCGCCGTGTACTGCAAGGACATGGTCTTCCAGCGGCTGACGGGGGCTGCGCGGGCTTTGACGGACGTGTCGGACGCGTCGATGCCCTTTCTGGACCCCCGGAGCCGGACGTACGACAACCGGGTGGTGGAGCTGCTGGGGCTGACCCGTCGGCGTCGGTTGCTGCCCTCCGTCGAGGACCGGATCGCCACGGGGGCGGCTCGGGGGGAGGGACTGCCGTCCGGGACGCGGCTCTCGAACGGGCCGTACGATCTGCCGGCCTGTGCGCTGGGGGCGGGGGTCACGGAGCCGGGGGACGGACTGCTCATCGTGGGCACGTGTCTCGCGGCGCTGGTCGCCACGACCGAGCTGGATCTGAGCGGTGAGCCGGCCGGGCTGTACATCTCGACCGACCGGCCGGGGTATCGGCTGCGGGCCATGCCGGCGATGGTGGGGACGGCCGCGCTGGACTGGGTGCTGTCGACGACGGGGGTGACGCATGCGGAGGTGGACGGGTTGCTGGCGTCGACTCCTCCGGGGGCGCACGGGGTGCGGGTGCTGCCCTATTTCGCTCCCTCCGGGGAGCGGGCTCCCTTTGTCGAGCCTCATCTGCGGGCCGAGCTGAGCGGTGTGTCGCTGGAGACCACCAAGGCCGATCTGATCCGGGCGACCTGTGAGGGGATCGGGTACGCGGCTCGGCACTGTCTGGAGGCGGCGGGCCTGTCAGGGTCGTTGGCGGTGTGCGGGGGCGGGACCCGTAGTTCCGCGTGGATGCAGTTGCTGGCGGATGTGCTCGGGCGGCCGCTTCGGGTGGTGGAGGGGGAGGTGGGCGCTCGGGGGGCCGTGTTGGCTGCGGCGGAGCGGTTCGGGGTTTCCCTTGATGCCGAGGTGTGGACCGAACCTACGGCCGTTGTTGAGCCGGATCCTGGGCGGTCCGCGTACTACTCCAAGGGGTTCCAGGAGCATTTGGGACGGTTGGATGTGGCTCGGGAGGCGGCCGGACGTTAGCTGCGGGTCTCGTCGTGGCTTGTCGCGCAGTTCCCCGCGCCCCTGGGTGGGCTGGAGTGCACGGTGTTCATGCGGTGCTCGAATTGTGGTGGGTCGCTTCAGGAGTTTCGGGCTCTCACCGACGAGGAGCAGAAGTTCGTCCGGGAGCACAAGCCCAAGCACACGCGCCTGGGCTCGTACTACCGGTGTGCCCGTGAAGGGTGTCTGCGATATCAGCGGCTCGGGGATCAGAACGACGGGGGTTCCTTCCCCGAGCCGGAGAAGTGACTACAGGTTGCTGAAGTCAGGGCCCTTGGTGCGGGTGCGCTTGATCTCGTAGAAGCCCGGAACCGAGGCGACCGCCACCGTGCCGTCCCAGAGGCGGGCGGCCTCCTCGCCCTTGGGGGCCGGGGTGACGACCGGGCCGAAGAAGGCGATCTGCTCGCCGTCGGGGCCCGGGACCGCGATGACCGGGGTGCCGACGTCCTGGCCGACCTTGTCGATGCCCTCCTTGTGGGAGGCGCGCAGCTCGGCGTCGAACTCGAAGTCCTTCTGGTCGAAGTACTCGATCAGGTCGGCGGGCAGGCCGACGTCCGCGAGGGCGCCCTCGACGGCTTCGCGCGTCGGGCCCTGGCCCTCGTTGTGGATCCGGGTGCCGAGCGCCGTGTACAGCGGGCCGAGGATGTCCGAGCCGTGCTTCTGCCAGGCCGCGGTGACCACCCGGACCGGCTGCCAGGCCTTGGTCTCCAGGAGCTCGCGGTACTCCTCGGGCAGCTCGTCGAGCTTGGGCTCGTTGAGCACGGCCAGGCTCATGACGTGCCAGCGCACCTCGATGTCGCGGACCTTCTCCACCTCCAGGACCCAGCGGGAAGTCATCCAGGCCCAGGGGCACAGCGGGTCGAACCAGAAGTCGACGGGGGTCTTCGTGGAGGTGGTCTCGGACATGCGTCTCCTCAAGAAGTGTTCGATTGCCACGAGAACGTCGGCCGCACCCCGCCCATTCCCGGCTGACCGATGTCAGGAGCACATGGCAGGATCGGGCCTGTCCGCATGCTGAACACCATCCGAGGGAGCATCGCCCGTGCCCGGTGAGAATCTGTCCCGTGACGAGGCCCGGGAGCGGGCCGCCCTGCTGTCCGTCGACGGGTACGACGTGTCGCTCGACCTGCGCTCGGCGGTCGGCGACCAGGCCGGGGACGGTCCGCGCACCTTCCGGTCCGTGACCACGATCCGCTTCCGGTGCAACGAGCCGGGGGCCACCAGTTTCGCGGACCTGATCGCGCCGAGCGTCACGGCCGTGTCGCTGAACGGGCGGGACCTCGACCCGGGCGAGGTCTTCGACGGCTCCCGGATCGCCCTGGAGGACCTGGCCGCGGACAACGAACTGGTCGTCGACGCCCAGTGCGCCTACTCCCGCACCGGCGAGGGCATGCACCGCTTCGTCGACCCCGAGGACGGCGAGGTCTACCTCTACACGCAGTACGAGCCGGCCGACTCCCGCCGGGTCTTCGCCAACTTCGAGCAGCCGGACCTGAAGGCGCCGTACCGCTTCGAGGTGCGGGCGCCCGAGGGCTGGACGGTGTGGAGCAACGGGGTCGGCTCGGAGAGCGACGGCGTGTGGCGGTTCGCGGAGACCAAGCCGATCTCGACGTACATCACGTGTGTGGTGGCCGGTCCCTACCACTACGTGACGGACTCCTACGAGCGGGTCCTCGAGGACGGCACCCGTCTGGAGATCCCCCTCGGCGCCCTGTGCCGCAAGGGGCTCGCCCCCCACTTCGACTCCGACGACGTGTTCCTCGTGACCAAGCAGGGGCTGGACTTCTTCCACGAGCACTTCGACTACCCGTACCCCTTCGGGAAGTACGACCAGGCGTTCGTGCCCGAGTACAACCTCGGGGCGATGGAGAACCCGGGGCTGGTGACCTTCCGCGAGGAGTTCATCTTCCGGGGCAAGGTCACGCAGGCGTCCTACGAGGGCCGGGCCAACGTCATCCTGCACGAGATGGCGCACATGTGGTTCGGCGACCTGGTCACCATGGTGTGGTGGGACGACCTGTGGCTGAAGGAGTCCTTCGCGGACTTCATGGGCACCTTCGCCAACGTGGGCGCGACCCGCTTCAAGGACGCCTGGATCACCTTCGCCAACCGCCGCAAGGCCTGGGCCTACCGCGCCGACCAGCTGCCCTCCACGCACCCGATCACCGCCGACATCCGCGACCTCCAGGACGCCAAGCTCAACTTCGACGGCATCACCTACGCCAAGGGCGCCTCCGTACTGAAGCAGCTCGTCGCGTACGTCGGCCAGGACGCGTTCCTCGAGGGCGCCCGGCGGTACTTCAAGCGGCACGCGTACGGCAACACGCGGCTCGGTGACCTGCTGTCGGTCCTGGAGGAGACCAGCGGCCGTGACATGGGCGCGTGGGCGCGGTCCTGGCTCCAGACGGCCGGGGTCAACTCGCTCACCCCGCAGGTGCTGCTGTCCAGGGAAGGGCTCGTGGACGAGCTGGCGGTCGTGCAGGAGGCCGCCGAGTCGCACCCCGAGCTGCGGCCGCACCGGGTGGCGGTGGGGCTGTACCGCTCTTCGGCGGACGGGGCGCTGGAGCGGTACGCGCGCGCCGAAGTCGACGTCGACGGCCCGCGCACGGTCGTGGCGGAGCTGGCCGGTGCCGAGGCACCGGAGCTGGTGCTGGTCAACGACGACGACCTGACGTACTGCAAGACCCGCTTCGACGCGGGCTCCCTGGAGACCCTGAAGTCCGGGCTCGGCTCGGTGTCCGACCCGCTGGCCCGCGCCCTGTGCTGGTCGGCGCTGTGGAACATGACACGGGACGCGCTGCTGCCGGCACGGGACTTCGTGGAGCTGGTGACGCGGTTCGCGGGGCGCGAGTCGGACATCGGTGTGGTGCAGATGCTGCACGCCTGGGCCGAGTCGGCGGTCACGCACTACGCGGCCCCCGACTGGCGTCCGCGCGGCGCCGCCCTGCTCGCCGAGTGCGCCGAGCGGGAGCTGCTGGAGCGGGCCGGGCCGGGCAGCGAGCACCAGCTGGCGTGGGCACGCTTCTTCGCCCGCACGGCCGAGACCGCGGGCGGCTTCGACCTGCTGCGGGGGCTGCTGGACGGCACGTCGACGGTGCCGGGTCTGGAGGTCGACCAGGAGCTGCGGTGGGCGTTCCTGGAGCCGCTCGTGGTGCACGGGCTCGCCGGTGAGAAGGAGCTGGAGGCGGAGCTGGCCCGGGACGACACCGCGTCCGGCAAGCGCCACCAGGTGCGGTGCCTGGCCGCGCGGCCGTCCGCCGCGGTGAAGGCGCAGGGCTGGGCGCAGGTCGTGGAGTCGGACGCGCTGTCCAACGCGCTGGCCGAGGCGACGATCGCGGGCTGGGGCCGGCCGAGCCAGCGGGAGCTGCTCGCCCCCTACACGGAGAAGTACTTCGCGGCGCTCACCCGGATCTGGCGGGACCGTTCGATCCAGATCGCGATGAACATCGTCTCGGGGCTGTTCCCCTCGCTCCAGGACTCGGGGGCCACGCTGGACGCGGCCGACGCGTGGCTCGCGGCGCACGAGGACGCGGCGCCGGCGCTGCGCAGGCTGGTCCTTGAGGGGCGGGACGATCTGGCGCGGACGCTGCGGGGGCAGGCGTGCGACGCGCAGGCCGTCAACCAAGGCTGACCTCTGGCCTGAGCTTAAGCGTCCGGTAGCCGTTACGAAATTCGTTCCCCAGCGGCCGTAACCCCTGGTCCCACCCGAATGGACCAGGGGTTTTCGCTGCCTACTCGGCATCCGAACACCCGTCCTTTAGTGCTGTCTTGTCCGCATTTGTCGACGGGCTTGTAACAGCGGTTAGTGGGCCGATCAGGTGCGGGAATCTCCGCTGCATGAACCACAACACCCCGGTCCCCCCGCTCTCCCCCCGCCCCCTCCGTCACCTCGCCGAGGTGCACCGCCGTGTCATGACGGCCGGCCGCCTCCGTTCGCAGGGCGTCTCGGCCGCCGAAGCCAACGAGCAGTGCCGGCCCGGCGGCCCCTGGCAGCAGCTCCTCCCGGGCGTCTTCCTGCTCCACCCGGGCCCGCCGACCAGCGAGGAGCGGCTGCACGCGGTACTGATGTACGCGGCACGGGAGCGCGGCACCGGGGTGCCCGCCCAGCCGGGCGCGGAGGACCCGCACCGGCCGGTGTACGCCGAGGCCATGATCACGGGCCTGGCGGCGCTGACCCTGCACGGCTTCAGCTCGACCCCGCCGCTGCTCTCCCTGGACCGGATCGACGTGCTGGTGCCGCGGATGCGCCGGCTGCGCTCGGCGGGCGGCGCGCGGATCGTCCGCACCTCGGCGCTCCCGGCCCCCGAGCAGGTCACCGGCCTCCCGGTCGCCCCGGTGCCGCGCGCCCTCGCGGACGCGGTCACCGAGCTGACGGACCCGGGCGCGGTACGCCGGCTGCTGACCGAGGCGGTGCGCGGCGGCCACTGCGAACCTGCCGCCGTCGTCAGGGAGTTGAACAACGCCAAGCTGCTGAGCCGCCCGCACGTGGTGGACGCGGTGGACTCCCTGCTCGCCGAGGGCCGCGCCATCGCGGAGGACCGCCTGTACCGGATGGTCCGGGAGTACGGCCTGCCCGACCCGGTGTGGAACGTCGACCTGCGGCTCCCGGGCGGGCCGCACCTGGGCGGCCTGGACGCGTACTGGCCCGAGCAGGCGGTGGCGGTGGAGCTGGACACCCGGGCACCCCGGCAGGACGAGGACGCGCTCTGGTCGGAGTACGCGCGCAAGCGGGAGCACCTGGAGCGGCTCGGCATCACGGTCGTCCACATCACCCCGCGCAAGCTCCGCGACGCGATGGAGCAGCAGGCCACGGTCGTCCGTACGGCCCTGATGGCCTCCGGTGACCGAGATCCCGCGGCCTATGTCGTGGTCCTGCCCCGGTAGTGACGGACCGGGGAGGGATCAGGAGGGGAGAGGAGGGGCCCACCGGGACTGGGGAACCGGGGGCCCCTCCTCGTCGCGTGCGCCGGAGCCCTCCTTGTCGCGAGCGCCCGCTTCTAGAACGGCTCCGGAAGCGCCGGGCGGGTGGCGTTCGCGGCGGCGCGGTCCAGCAGGGCCGCGTACGACGCGATCATCCTCGTACGGCTGAAGCGTTCCCGGCTCGCCGCGAGGGCCGGGGCGAGGTCGGCGCGTGAGGCCACCGCCCGCGTCCAGGCCGCCGCGATCGCCTCCGGGTCAGGGTCGGTGACCAGACCGACGCCCGCGACGATCGCCGCGCTGTCGCCGACGTCCGTCGCCACCGGGACCGCGCCGCACATCATGCCCTCGATCAGGCACAGCGGGGCCGCCTCGCCCCACGCGGAGGTGAGGGCGACGACGTCGGAGGCGGCGTACAGCAGCTCCATGTCACGGCGGACACCGAGCAGGCGCAGCCCCCGGTCCGCCAGGCCCGCGGCTCCCGCGAACGCCGTCGCGATGTCGGCGGTGAGTCCGGGGTTCGCCGCCGTCATGCCCGCCCCGCACAGCAGCACCCGGCCGTCCGGGACGCGGGCGAGCCAGGCGCGGGCGGCGGCGAGCAGCAGGGGGACGTTCTTCATGCCGTCGTAGCGGGCGGCGAAGACGACCACGGGGGCCGCGGGGTCGATGCCGAGCTCCGCGCGCAGGGCACGGCGGCGGGCCGCGTCGGGGCGGAAGCGGGCGAGGTCGACGCCGTTGGGGATCACGTGGAGCAGGTCGGCGGGGACGCCCGCGGCCTGGTAGGCGGCCCGCGTCGACTCGGCGCAGCAGACGCAGGCCACGACCGTGCCGTCGGCGATGGCGGCCTTCAGCTCGTCGAGGGCGGTGCCCTGGTTCTCCGGGTCGGAGCGGTGCAGACAGACCACCACCGGGCGGCGCGGCAGGCCCGCCTGGTTGAGCAGCCCGAGCGGCTGCTCCTTGAGGGAGAGCACGACGTCCGCGCCGGCCGTGGCCCGTGCGGTCTCGGCCAGCTCAGGGCCGGTGAAGCCGGCCGGAACGCCGGGGCCGTGGAAGGTGCGGCCGAGGGAGGTGACGCCCACTCCGGCGGCGGTCAGCGCCCGGTAGCAGGCGTCGTCCGTCATCCGCTGCCGGGTCGCCTCCCGGTGCACCTCGCCGTGCAGGCTCAGCACCTGGTGGCGCTGGCCGCCCTCGGTGAGGCCCAGCACGATGTCGCTGTGGACGATCCGGGCCCCACCGGAGAAGAAGCCCTCGTAGACCGACAGCACTCGCAGTTCGTGTCCCGTACGCACACGACCACCCGCCTTGCACACAGATCGAGCCATCCCCGTGAAGTGCGGGTTAGCCGATATGAGGCGGTACGGACGTTACGTCCGGATGAACTGCGTGCTTCCGGCCGGGGTCGGGGCGCCTACCTGCCGCAGAACTCCGCCTCGACCACCGCGTCGGTGTCCCCCGACCAGTCGCCGTTGAAGTTGAAGGCGAGGGAGTGCCGGCCGTCGGCCGTGGTCACGGCCACGGAGTTGGAGCCGTGGATGCCGCCGTCGTGGCCCCAGACATGGACCCCGCAGCTGAGCTTGCGGTCGATGAGCCCGAGGCCGTAGCTGGCGTTCGGGATCCCCTCGACGGCGACCGTGGCCTTCATCTCCTTCAGCTGCTTCGGCGGCAGCAGCCTGCCCTTCAGCAGGGCGGAGTAGAAGCGGTCGAGGTCGGCCGAGTCGGAGATCATCTCACCGGCCGAGGAGGCCAGTGAGGGGTTCAGCCTCGTGACGTCGTACGTCGGTCCCGTCGCCGTCTGCGCGAGCTTGGAGTAGGCCCGGCTGCTGGGCCGCGGGACGGTGACGCGGGTGCCGGGGACCGAGGTGGCGGTGAGGTGGAGGGGCTCGATGACCCGGTCCCGGATCTCCTCGCCGTACGACCGACCGGTGACCTTCTGGATCACCATGCCGGCCAGCACGTAGTTGGTGTTGGAGTAGTTCCAGGAGGTGCCCGGAGCGAAGTCCGGCCGGTGGGCCATGGCCACCGCGACGAGCTGCTCGGGGGTCTTGGTGTCGTAACGGTGCCTGAGGAAGCCGTCCTTGAGGAAGTAGGTGCGCCCGAAGGTCTCGTCGGCGGTGTAGTTGAAGATCCCGCTCGTGTGGTTGAGCAGCTGGCGGAGCGTGATCCGGCTGCCGTCATGGCCGTTGCCGTGGACCACTCCGGGCAGCCACTTCTCCACGGTGTCGTCGAGCGACAGCCGCCCCTCCGCCTCCAGTTGGAGCACGACGGTGGAGACGAAGGTCTTGGTGATCGAGCCGACCCGGTAGCGGTCGTCCGCCGAACGCGGGGCGTGGGTACGGAGGTTGCCCACCCCGGCGGTCGTCGACCAGGTGCGCCGGCCGTCCTTCGCGGTGAGCGTCACCCCGGGCACACCGTCCTTCACGGCGGCCCGGACGGCCTGCCGGGTGGCCCCGTGCGGGTCGGCCGGGTGCGTGTCGGCCCCGGCCGCCATCGCCGGGGCGGCGAGGCCGGTCGCGAGCGCCACGGCGGCCGCCCCGACCACCACAGTCGTACGTACGGTCATGTCTTCCCCCTGTTCCGGCACGCTCGGCGAGCGCGATCGGCGGGAGAGACTCGCTCCGGGAGGGTGAGGTTGAGGCTGGTCCGGCCGGTTGAGCGGGTTTCAGCTAAATCTTGCGAGGAAGATCCAGCGGTCCCGCGCGCGAGGGACTGCCCACGTGAGACCGGTCGTTCACTCGATGGGGTGGTCGATCTCGAACGTGCAATGGCTTCTCGTGCTGTTGTGTACGTTCGGTGATCGTGAAGCTGGTGGTGCAGGTGAAGCTGCTGCCGACGCCCGAGCAGGCTGCGGCACTCGAAGCGACCCTGCGCGCCTGCAATTTGGCCGCCGCGTGGGTGAGCGAGATCGCCTTCGAGCGCGGGGAGTTCAAGAACTTCCCCCTGCGCAAGCACGCCTACGACGTGGTCAAGTCGCGCTGGATGCTGGGCGCGCAGGCCGCCCAGCATGTGATCAAGAAGACCTGTGACGCATATGCCACGCTGAAGGCGAACCTGAAGGCCGGCCACCCCGCAACCCTCGGGGCGGGACTGGACGCAAACGCAGCATCACCGCCAGTGATGCACGTTGTGCAAGCCCGGCGCTCTAGCGTTGGGTAGTTGACCCCTTCTTGAGGACCAGCTCCGTGTTCCGGTCCACCGAGCCGCCGCCCAGCTTGTCGCTCGAACCCGGGGCGTTGTAGGCCAGTTCGCGGTAGAGGGCGGCGAGGCCGGTCTGGGAGAGGTCGGTGAAGTCGGTGCGGTGGGGGGCCGCGGACTCGACCAGGGTGGTGAAGATCGAGAGGGTGCCGTCCTTGTTGTCCACCAGCTCGATGATCCGGGCCAGGTGCGGGAAGTCGATGTGGGAGGCGGTGGAGATCTCCCAGAAGGAGCGGCCGTCAGGGGCGGAGTGGGCTGTGATCACATTGCGGTGGATGTGACCGTTGACCCAGGCCAGGACGTTGCTGTGGCTCGCGAGGAGGGCGACGACGTCCTTGCCGCCGTAGCGCCGCTCGCCCGGGTGGGCCGGGTCCCGGCGCAGGTTGTCCATCGAGTCGCTGGTGTGGTGGCTGAAGACGACGACGAAGGAGTCCTTGTTCTCCCGCAGCGTCCGGTCCAGCCAGCGCAGCTGCTTGGTGCCGATGGAGCCCTGGTAGTGGCCGCCCGGGTCGGTGGTGTCGAGGCTGACGCCGATCACGTCGTCGGCGATGCGGAAGCTGTAGTACTGGGTGCCCGCGTCGAGGTTGGCGGTGGAGTAGCCGTGCCCGACCGGGCCCACGCCCCGGTACGCGGGGTCGAGGTGGGCCTTGAGGTAGTCGCGGGCGGTGTAGGGGGCGCGCCGCTCGTCGGGGGTGACCGAGCGCATGTTCCGGGTGTGCGCCTTGAGCAGGTCGCGGAAGGCGTGGCCCTGGGGGTCGGAGGCCTTGCGGATCATGTCCTGGAGCTTCTTCGCCTCGGACGCGGGCAGCGACATCAGCTTCTTGCCGCCGACGGCGTACTCGGCGAGCCAGGAGTCGCCGTGGCCGTAGCAGCCGAGCGGCAGGCTGTCGTGGTTGCCAACCGTGGAGTACCAGGGGATGTTCAGGCCGGGGCTGTTGACCTCGCGGATGGCGGCGGCCAGGTAGCCCTGGAGGTGCGGGAAGCCGAGTTGCTTGTCCTGGTCGCGGGTGGTGGAGTCGGGCTGCCAGTACTGCTTGAGGCCGCTGTTCTGGACGCCTTCGTAGTGGCGCGGGTCCCCGGAGTTGGGGGTGATCCGGCCGCCGCTCATGACGGTGAGGAACCAGTCGAGCTCGGTGTGGGAGTTGTTGTCGGTGTTGTCGCCGGTCGTCATGGCGAACTGGAGCGGGGCGCCGGTGACGGGTCCGCCGCGCAGCGCGTTGATCCGCTCCACGAGCGAGATCGCGCCGGGCACGGTGAGCGCCTCCTGGGGCCGCCAGCTGTGCACGTCGGTCGAGCGCAGGTACTCCAGGCGCGCCGGGTGCTGGCTGTCCATCAGGTGCAGGTCGGTGAACTGCACGAAGGCGGCAAGCGAGGTGCGGCGGCCGGCCCGCCCGGATTTCGGGGCGGCGAGTTCGGAGCGCACCGTGCGGCTCCAGCCGGGGCCGTCGCCGAGGCGCCGGTAGCCGGAGGAGGTGCGGGGGGCGGCGATGGAGGCGACGGTGGTGCCGCGGGTGTACGGGGCGAGGGGGGCCTCGACCGGGGCGGCGGCCCGGTGGACGGTCCGGGTCATCGGCGCCCCGGCGGCACCGGTGGTCGTCGCGGCCTGGCTGTCGGTGGGCCGCAGGGCGTAGCCGACGCCCGCGGAGGCGGCGGCCGCGCCCGCGGCGGCGAGGACGGTACGGCGGTGGACCGCCGGCGTGGTGCTGGCGACAGAGCGTATGCGCGACATGGCGCGATCTCCCCGAGTGCGAACTGCGTCGGCAGTGGTCGCGGGTGATCGCGTTCGCGAACAACCCGCTCGCTCTGGATGCTTGGCACCGGGAATGACCTGCGCGTGAACGAGGCGGCAACGCGCAACGCCGATCACCGTACGTGGATCTTCGCCCACCCCGCGCGTTCGGGAGCGCTCGTCGAACGGCCGGGGGGCGGTCACGCCGTGTTCATCTTGCGGGGTACGACACCTAGTCCGCGGGCCGCCCGGTCACCGGCCGCTCGCGCCACAGCCGCAGGCCGAAGTCGACCATGGGCACCCGGTCCAGCGCGGGTACCGCGTCCAGGTCGTGCCATGCGGCCATGTCGGTGGAGCCGCCGACCTCGTACCGCAGTTCGCCGCCGGTGACGCGGGCCTCGTACATGAGCCCCACGTGGTGCTGGTCGGTCCTGCGGCCGAAGCGGCGGCGGGACGGGAAGCGCACCGAGCGCACCCCGAGCAGACCGGTGACCTCGACGCGGTACCCGGTCTCCTCCGCCACTTCCCGCAGCACGGTGTCATGGAGGTCCTCGCCGTGGTCCATGCCGCCACCGGGCAGCGTCCATTGACGCCGGCCGTGGTTGAGCCAGCGGGCCAGCAGGATCTGACCGTCGCGAACACACACGGCGTAGGCCGCCACCCTCAACTTCTTGCGCATACGGGCAAGTTAGCCCGCCGGGTCCGGATTGGCCGGTGAGTATTCGGGCGCGGACCAGCGCAGCGGGACGGCGGACGGGGTCTCGATCGCCTCCCGCGCGGTGAAGCGGACCCTGCGTTCCGGACCGAACTCGGTGTGTGCCTCGCCGGTCAGTTGCAGTGCGGTGCCGGTCGTCCAGTCGAGGAAGAGCAGTCCGGCCCGGGGGTCCGCGGTGAGGTTGCCGAGGGTCAGGAACATGGAGTTGCCGGGGTAGTCGGGCCAGCTGAGCTCGTTCGGTGAATCGACCCGTACGAAGCCGGGGTTGCCGCCCCGGTGGCTGACGTCGGCGCCGCCCCGGTGACCCGCGGAACCCTCGTCGTCGGCCGCCCCGCCCTCGTGCACGGTGGCCAGGAAGAAGGTGTCGGCGAGGGCGACGAACCCGGCCTGCTCGTCGGTGAGTTCGGCGGCGCGCCGGGGCTCGTCCGGCCGGCGGTCCGGCACGAGCTCGTAGGACTCCCTTCGCTGGAGGTACCTCGGGCAGTTCGCGAACACCTGGTCGGCGTCCACCGCGAACCCCCGTGCGGTGGGCGTGAGTCGGCCGTTGAGACGCATCCGGCGGCGGGTGCGGGGGTCGAGGGCGATGGTGCCGACGGGGGTGCCGGGTGTGGCGAAGGCCGCCGCGAGGGGGTCGGAGGGCGGCGGTGCGGTGGTGACCGAGACGCGGTGCGGGCCCGTCGCCCGCACGAAGCCCGGCGTCCCGGTGAGCGGGGAGGCCCAGACCCGGCCCGTCGAGGGATCCGCGGCGCCGACGACCAGCAGCGGCTGGAGTTCGAGGAAGGCCGCCGCGACCTCCCTGATGCCCCGGCCGACCGAGCGGCCCACGTGATCGGCCTGCGCACGCACCCCGACCCGGTCCTGCACGGCCCGCGAGCCCGCGTGATAGACGCCCATGACTAGAAGAACCCGCAGGTCGGAGCCGCACCAGAAGGTGCGGGTGCGCCTTCGGCGCCGCTCGGCACGGAGATCTCCAGGCGGGTGCCGTCGGGGTCGTGGAAGAAGATGCCGCCCGACCCGGCGCCCTCGCGGTGGGCGACCACGCCGTCGTGGGCGAAGTCGGCGCCGTAGGCCCGCAGCGCCTCCTCGTACTCCCTGACCCGCTCGATGGAGTCCGCCTCCAGGGCCAGGTGGTGCAGGCCGGCGCGGTCGGGGCCGTACGGCTGCCCGGCCTGCTGCCAGAGGGTGAGGGCGAGCCGCTCGCCGTCGCCGAGGAAGGCGTAGCGGCGGCCGCCTGCGGGTCCGTCCTCCTCCTTGCCCTCGGCGAGCAGCGAGAAGCCGAGGACGTCCCGGTAGAAGGCGAGCGAACGGTCGAGGTCGGTGACGTTCAGGCCGATGTGGCCGGTGCGCAAGGTCACGGCTGTCCCCTTCAACTTGATTAACCCTTGTAGGTGACTTTAAAGGTTAGAAGAGCCATGCGCAACCAGTCACGTACACTTGACCGGTTAGAACGAAAGGGAGCCCCCCATGCCCGCCACCCGCGACCCCCGCCCGCTCACCGGCGAACCGCTCGCGCTGGACCTGCTCAACACGCAGTGGATGAGCGACGGGACCCTCCAGGACCTGCTCGCCGACGTCGGCGGTCTCGCGGTGTGGCTCGACTCGACCGGGCTGAGCGGCTCGCACGCCCCCGACAGCCGGATGCTGCGGAACGTGCGGCAGGCCCGGGAGGCCGTGCGGGCCGCGGTGGACGGGTCGCCGCAGGAGGGGGCGCCGCTGGTCGACGCCGTGCTCGGACACGGCCGGGTCCGCCTCTCGCTGACCCCTCAAGGGCCCGTCGAACTGCCCGAGTTGAGCGACCCCGCCTGGGGCCCCGCCTGGCTCGCCGCCCGCAACTACCTGGAACTGCTCGACACCGCGCCCGACCGGATCCGCTCATGCGCCCACGAGTCGTGCGTGCTGCACTTCTTCGACACGTCGAGGAACGGCACCCGGCGCTGGTGCTCCATGGCGACCTGCGGCAACCGCGCGAAGGCGTCCCGGCATTACGCGCGCACCAAGGAAGCGTGAAGGCCATCGGGGCGAATTGACCGCTTCCTCACGCACCTTCACCGATGTCCCAAAGGGCATCGCGGGTTTTCCCCATACACCCATATCGATTCGGTCAACTCTCCCTAAACATCCTTCCCATGCGTAAAGCTGGGCGGTCATCCGGGGTCTTCTTCCGGATCACCGTGGCCAGGACCGATCGGTCCCGGTCACACACCCGCTCGTTCCTTTACCTACAAGGGATGCCGATGACCCTCACCCCCCAGCGCGCCCCGATATCGGGCGCGAGACGTGTGGCGCGCATAGCAGCGGCCGCCGGACTGGTCGCCGCGCTGTCCGCGGCGGGGCCGATACCCATGGCCTTCTCTGCAGACGCGGGCACCACCCCCGCGGCGTCGGACCCGGGCCTCAAGTCCGCCGACCAGAAGCTCGGTTCGGACGACGCCGACGCGCTCGCCGAGGCCAAGGCCGCCGGCGACAAGAACATCACGCTCATGGTGGCCACCGCCCCGGGGAAGACCGAGCAGGTCGCCGACCAGCTGGACGCGGTCAAGGGCGGCTCGGTGGGCCAGACCTACGACAAGCTCGGCTACGTCCGCGCCACCGTCCCCACCGGCAGGGCCGACTCGGCCATCGCCGCCGCCGCGAAGCTCTCCTCCGTGCACGGCATCGACGTCAAGCAGGACATCCCGCTGGACGACCCGACGCCGAGCGCCGACACCGCCAGGGGCGCCGCGAGCAAGGGCACCAAGGCCTACCCGGCGCCGGGCAGGAAGACCCCCGCCACGAACCCGTACAACCCGTCCTTCGAGACGGGCGCCGTCGACTTCGTCGAGGACCACCCGAAGGCGGACGGCCGCGGAGTCACCATCGGCATCCTGGACTCGGGTGTCGACCTCGGCCACCCGGCGCTCCAGAAGACCACCACCGGTGAGCGGAAGATCGTCGACTGGGTGACGGCGACCGACCCGATCACCGACAGCGACGGCACCTGGCGCGCGATGACCACCTCGGTCTCCGGCCCCAGCTTCAGCTACGGCGGCCAGACCTGGACGGCGCCCGCCGGGTCGTACCAGGTCAACCTGTTCCGCGAGTCCGTGACCGCGGGCGGCGACGCCAAGGGCGACGCGAACCGCGACGGGGACACCACCGACAGCTGGGGCGTGCTCTACGACGCCGCCGCCGGCACGGTCCGCGTCGACCTGAACAACAACCACGACTTCGGTGACGACACCCCGATGAAGCCGTACAAGAACGGCTTCCAGATCGGGTACTTCGGCACCGACGACCCGTCCACCGACGTGGTGGAGCGCCAGCCGTTCGTCGTGGAGATCCGCAAGGACGTCCCGATGGACCCCTACGGCGGTGACTGGGTCGGCCAGAAGCGCGACTTCGTCAACATCGGCGTCATCGAGTCCGAGCACGGCACCCACGTGGCCGGCATCACCGCCGCCAACGGCCTGTTCGGCGGCAAGATGAACGGCGCGGCCCCGGGCGCGAAGCTCGTCTCCTCCCGTGCCTGCACCTGGACCGGCGGCTGCACCAACGTGGCGCTGACCGAGGGCATGATCGACCTCGTCGTCAACCGCGGCGTCGACATCGTCAACATGTCGATCGGCGGCCTGCCGGCGCTGAACGACGGCAACAACGCGCGCGCCGAGCTCTACACGCGCCTCATCGACACCTACGGCGTCCAGCTGGTGATCTCCGCGGGCAACTCCGGCCCCGGCGCGAACACCATCGGCGACCCGGGCCTGGCCGACAAGGTCATCTCGGTCGGCGCGACCATCTCCAAGGAGACCTGGGCCGCCAACTACGGCTCGGCCGTGGAGAAGAAGTACGCCATGATGCCGTTCTCCTCGCGCGGTCCGCGTGAGGACGGCGGCTTCACGCCGACGCTGTCGGCCCCCGGTGCCGCGATCAACACCACCCAGACCTGGCTGCCGGGCTCCCCGGTCGCCGAGTCGGGCTACACGCTGCCGGCCGGCTACTCCATGCTCCAGGGCACCTCGATGGCCTCCCCGCAGGCCACCGGCGCCTCCGCGCTGCTCATCTCGGCCGCCAAGCAGAAGCACATCGCGCTGACCCCGGCCACCCTGCGCACCGCCCTGACCTCGACCGCCGACCACATCAAGGGTGTGCAGGCGTACGAGGAGGGCGCGGGCCTCATCGACATCGTGGACGCGTGGGACTCCATCAAGGACGGCGCCACCGCCCACGACTACACCGTCAAGGCCCCGGTCGACACCGCGATCGACCAGCTCCTGAAGACCCCGGGCTACGGCACCGGCATCTACGACCGCGAGGGCGGTCTGAAGGCCGGCCAGAAGAAGACGTACGACGTCACCGTCACCCGTACGTCCGGCGCGGACAAGGCGCTCCGCCACGAGCTGTACTTCGAGAACAACGCCGGTGACACCTTCCGGATCCTCGGCAAGGACGACATCAAGCTCCCGCTGAACCAGCCGGTGACCGTCAAGGTCCAGGCCCAGCCGAGGTCCGCGGGCCTCAAGAGCGCGATCCTAGTCGTCGACGACCCGAGGACCGAGGGCGTCGACCAGCAGATCCTGAACACGGTCGTGGTCTCGGCGCCGGTGAAGTACACCTGGTCCGCGTCGAACACCGTGCAGCGCAACAGCACCCAGTCGTACTTCGTGACCGTGCCCGCGGGCGCCAAGTCGCTGGAGGTCGCGATCGGCGGGCTGAAGGACAAGAGCCAGACCCGGTTCATCGCGATCCACCCCTACGGCGTCCCGGTCGACAACACCGGCACCCCGTACTGCTACAACAACTACCTCGACGGCAACGGCTGCAAGCCCGACGCCCGTTCCTACGCCGACCCGCAGGCCGGTGTCTGGGAGATCGAGGTCGAGTCGCGCCGCACCTCGCCGCTGCTCGACAACCCGTACAAGCTCGACGTCGCCGTCTACGGCGCGGTCTTCGACCCGGAGACCGTGACCGTCCCCGAGGCCAAGGTCGGCACCCCGGCCACCGCCTCCTGGAAGGTGACCAACACCCTCGCCGCGATCGACGGCAAGCTGGCCGGCGGCCCGCTCGGCTCGTCCAAGACGGCCCGCCCGACCATCGCCGAGGGCGCCACCCAGACCACCACGGTCGAGGTGCCCGCGGGCGCCAAGTCGCTGGACGTCGCCATCGGCAACGTCTCCGACGTCTCCGCCGACCTGGACCTCACGGTCTACGACGCGGCCGGCGCCGTGGTCGGCCAGTCCGCCGACGGCGACTCGGAGGAGGCCGTCTCGGTCGCCTCGCCCGCCGCCGGTACGTACACCATCGAGGTCGTGGGCTACTCGGTCCCGGCCGGCTCCACGGCGTACGACTACCAGGACGTGTTCTTCTCCAGCGCCCTGGGCACCGTCACCGTCGCCGACACCCCGGTCAAGCTCGCCACGGGTGCCTCGACGACCGTCTCCGGCAGCGTCACCGCCCTGGCGCCCGCTCCGGAAGGCCGTGAGTTCTTCGGCCAGGTCAGCCTCGTCAACGCGCGCGGCACCGTCGCCGGCCTCGGCAACGTGAAGATCGAGAAGGTCACGCCGTAACACTTCTCCGTACGGCGATCAAAAGGGCGGGCGTCCGTGAGGGCGCCCGCCCTTTCCCGTGCCCCGGTTCAGCAGGGCAGCGTGCGCGACTCGGGCAGCGAGGCGGTGATCCAGGCCCGCTCCCGGGCGATCGCCTGGGAGCCGACGACCCAGTGGTCGGGGACCGGGGAGCCCTGGCTCACACCGAACAGCACCGCGGTGCCCTTGGTGAGGGGTTCGGGCAGGTCGTACTCGTCGACCACATAGGTGAGGTCCTTCGCGCCCCGCGTCGGCGTGAAGTAGTGGCTCACCCGCACGGTGACCCGGACCTGTCCGGAGGCGGGCAGCTCCTCGACGGCGGTGACCTCGCCCTCGGCGACCGTGGTGGCGCAGGCCAGATAGGCCGGGCCGCCGAAGCGGACCCCCGACTCCGCCTTGGAGGCCGAGTCGGCGCTGGAGCTCGCGTCCTGGTTCATCCTGCCGCTGTGCCCGAGGAGCCAGCCGAGCCCCGTGACGACACTCGCGGCGGCGGCCACGGCGAGGGTGCCGAAGGCCAGGGTGCGGACGCGGCGGCGGGCCGGGGAAGGCCGTAGCCGCGCGGGAACGGGTTTCGGCTCGGGCGGCGGTTCGGCGAGCGTCTCGCCGAGGATCCCGAGCTGTTCCCTCAGCAGCGCGATGTCGGCCTCGGCGGCCCGGTACCCGGCAAGAAAGGCGGCGTCCGCGAGGGCCTCGTCGGCCGGCTCCTCACCGGTGATCGCGGCCATGAGCGCGTCGCTGTCGTACGTCTCGTTCTCGGCGCTCATGTCACACCACCTCGTCCTCGTGCAGGCGGGCGCGAAGGGCCCGGACCGCCGTGTGCAGGCGGCTCTTGACCGTGCCCTCCGGGACGCCCAGCTCCTGGGCGATCGAGCGCACCGGCAGGTCGGCGAAGAACCGCAGCACGAGGACCTGGCGCTGCTGGTCGGGCAGCTCGTCCAGGCCCTGCGCGACGGAGAGGGACAGCACGCTGGTGTCCTCCCCGGAGGGGAGCTCGTGCTGCCTGAGCGAGGCCAGCCGCTCCCCCAGCCGCTCCTGGCGCTTCTTCGCCCGGTGCCAGTCCATGGCGAGGTTGGAGGCGACGACGGCGGCCCACGCGGACACGTCCCGCGGCGCCTCGTAGCCCTTGGCCGCCCGCTCCAGCAACCGCAGGCGGACCTGCTGCACCCCGTCCGGCAGGTCCGCCTGCGGCACCCCGCCCAGCGCGAGCACCGCTCGCACCCGGCGTTCCTGCGCCGCGTCCAGGGGATCCCCTTGCTGTTCCCCCTGGCCACGGCGGACGATTCCGCGCAGCACAGACACCCTCCCCTCACCGCGTTTCTCCTACGACGCGGGTGGCGCCGGAAACGTTCGTTCGGAGCCGGGAGAATTTCTCCGAGGCGTACGTCACACCGGGCGCGGCGCGCCGCACGGCTTACGGCGCGGAGCCGCAGGAGGGCGAATTTCTCCAGCTCAGCGGGGGTGCGACGCGAGTTCCGCAACCGGTGATCGCGAGCCCGCGTCCCAGCCCTCGGGCATGGAGGACAAAGAATTGGACAGGCTGACCCGGGTCGGCCGCATGATGGAAAAGCCGCAGACACATCCAGGACACGCAGAGGGAGTCACCGTGAGGGTCGGAATCGTCGGAGCCACCGGTCAGGTCGGCACGGTCATGCGCGGGATCCTCAAGGAGCGGAACTTCCCGGTCACGGAGCTGCGCCTCTTCGCCTCGGCGCGCTCGGCGGGGTCGGTCCTGGACGGCGTGACGGTGGAGGACGCGGCGACGGCGGACTACACCGGCCTGGACATCGTGCTGTTCTCCGCGGGCGGCGCGACCTCGAAGGCGCTGGCCGAGAAGGTCGCCTCACAGGGCGCGGTCGTGATCGACAACTCCTCCGCCTGGCGCAAGGACCCCGAGGTCCCGCTGGTCGTCTCCGAGGTGAACCCGCACGCCATCGCGGACCGCCCCAAGGGGATCATCGCCAACCCGAACTGCACCACGATGGCCGCGATGCCGGTCCTGAAGGTGCTGGACGCGGAGGCGGGCCTCCAGACGCTGATCGCCACCACCTACCAGGCGGTGTCCGGCTCGGGCCTCGCGGGCGTGGCCGAGCTGCACGGCCAGGTGCAGAAGGTCGTCGCCGACGCGGACAAGCTCACCCACGACGGCAGCGCGGTCGACTTCCCCGAGCCGCAGGTCTACAAGCGGCCCATCGCCTTCAACGTCCTGCCGTTCGCCGGCAACCTCGTCGACGACGGCCTGAACGAGACCGACGAGGAGCAGAAGCTCCGCAACGAGTCCCGCAAGATCCTGGAGCTCCCCGAGCTGAAGGTCTCCGGCACCTGCGTGCGCGTCCCGGTCTTCTCCGGCCACTCCCTCCAGATCAACGCCCGCTTCGCCCGCCCCATCTCCCCCGAGCGCGCGACGGAGATCCTGGCGGGCGCCCCCGGCGTGACCCTCTCGGACATCCCGACCCCCCTGCAGGCCGCCGGCCAGGACGCCTCCTTCGTGGGCCGCATCCGCCGCGACGAGACGGTCGACAACGGCCTCGCCCTGTTCGTCTCCAACGACAACCTCCGCAAGGGAGCCGCCCTGAACGCGGTCCAGATCGCGGAGCTGGTGGCGGCCGAGCTCAAGCGCTAGCCCGGGGCCTGCGCACCTCGTCGAGGAAGTGGCCGTCGGCGCAGCCAGCGGCGGGCCCTCCGGTGGGCGCCCGCTGAGGGGCACCCGTCGCGCCGCCCGGCCCCGCGCACTCGTCGGCGTGGACATGTGCGGAGCCGGTGGCCGCCGACCTCAAGGACTCGGCCGGGGGCCCGCGCACCTCGTACGGGAAGCGCGCCGGTGGCCGCAGGCCTCAAGCGCTAGGCCGAGGGCCTGCGCACCTCGTAGAGGAAACAGCCGTACTCGACGGCCCGGACGTGGACGAGCGCCACGGACGGGTCGTCGAACGCGTTGCGGAAGGCGTCGTCGGTGACGGTGTCGACCAGTCGTCCGCCGAGGATGCGGCCGTCGGCGGAGTAGCGGCGCACGGTCCGGTGCGCGTCGGCGAAGGGGTGGCCCTGGAGGTCCGGTCCCGCGCACTCCTCGGCGTGGATGAAGACGGGGCCCTGTTCGTCGTACGCCCCGGGCCGCGCGTCCGTCCCGGCCGCCCAGCGCCGCAGCGGGGCGTAGGAGACGAGCGCGATCCGCTCGCCCGGCGCACTGCGGCGCAGACAGCACCGCAGGGGTGCCCCGCCCTCCTCGTCCGTGACCGGGGACATCGGGTGGCCGGCGTCGTCGGTCACGCGGAGTTCCTTGAGTGCCTGCGAGTCGATGGGGAGCGCGGTGTAGGTCGTCATGGGACCAGGCTGGCGCTCCCGGCCGGGAAGGACCGGCGGAAATCGGACGCGACCCTCCCAGCCCCAGCGAAACCGCAGGGTATTCCCTCGAACCGTCGGAGACAGTTCGTGGAAGGATGACCGAACCGCCGAACCCACACATAACGAGGAGATGACCGCGTGCCTGGCACAAACCTGACTCGCGAAGAGGCTCAGCAGCGGGCGAAGCTGCTCAGCGTCGAGTCCTACGAGATCGATCTCGACCTCTCCGGCGCGCAGGAGGGCGGTACCTACCGGTCCGTGACCACGGTGCGCTTCGACGTCGCCGAGAACGGCGCCGATTCCTTCATCGACCTCGTGGCTCCCACGGTCCACGAGGTCACCCTGAACGGGGACGCCCTCGACCCCGCCGAGGTCTTCCAGGACTCCCGGATCGCCCTCCCCGGCCTCCTGGAGGGGCGCAACATCCTGCGGGTCGTCGCCGACGCGGCGTACACCAACACCGGTGAGGGCCTGCACCGCTTCGTCGACCCGGTCGACCAGCAGGCCTACCTGTACACGCAGTTCGAGGTGCCGGACGCCCGCCGGGTCTTCGCCTCCTTCGAGCAGCCCGACCTGAAGGCCACCTTCCAGTTCACCGTGAAGGCGCCGACCGGCTGGACGGTCATCTCCAACTCCCCGACACCGGAGCCGAAGGACGACGTCTGGGTCTTCGAGCCGACCCCGCGCATCTCGTCGTACATCACCGCGCTGATCGTCGGCCCGTACCACTCCGTGCACAGCGTGTACGAGAAGGACGGCCAGTCCGTGCCGCTCGGCATCTACTGCCGTCCCTCGCTGGCCGAGCACCTCGACTCGGACGCCATCTTCGAGGTGACCCGGCAGGGCTTCGAGTGGTTCCAGGAGAAGTTCGACTACGCGTACCCGTTCAAGAAGTACGACCAGCTGTTCGTGCCGGAGTTCAACGCGGGCGCGATGGAGAACGCCGGCGCGGTCACCATCCGCGACCAGTACGTCTTCCGGTCCAAGGTGACCGACGCCGCGTACGAGATGCGCGCCGAGACCATCCTGCACGAGCTGGCCCACATGTGGTTCGGCGACCTCGTGACCATGGAGTGGTGGAACGACCTGTGGCTGAACGAGTCGTTCGCCACCTACACCTCCATCGCCTGCCAGGCGTACGCCCCTGACAGCCGGTGGCCGCACTCCTGGACCACGTTCGCCAACTCGATGAAGACGTGGGCGTACCGCCAGGACCAGCTGCCGTCCACGCACCCGATCATGGCCGAGATCCGCGACCTCGACGACGTGCTGGTCAACTTCGACGGCATCACGTACGCCAAGGGCGCCTCCGTCCTCAAGCAACTCGTCGCCTACGTCGGCATGGACGAGTTCTTCGGCGGTGTACAGGCGTACTTCAAGCGCCACGCGTACGGCAACACCCGGCTGTCCGACCTGCTGGGCGCGCTGGAGGAGACCTCGGGGCGTGACCTCGGGACCTGGTCGCAGAAGTGGCTCCAGACGGCAGGCATCAACGTCCTGCGCCCGGAGATCGAGACGGACGCGGAGGGTGTCATCACCTCCTTCGCCATCCGCCAGGAGGCTCCGGCGCTCCCGGCCGGTGCGAAGGGCGAGCCGACCCTGCGTCCGCACCGGATCGCGGTCGGCCTGTACGAACTCGACGACGACAGCGGCAAGCTGGTCCGCGACGAGCGGATCGAGCTGGACGTGGACGGCGAGCTGACGGCCGTACCGCAGCTGGTCGGCAAGCGCCGTCCGGCGGTCGTGCTCCTCAACGACGACGACCTGTCGTACGCCAAGGTCCGCCTCGACGAGCAGTCGCTGGCCTTCGTCACCGAGCACCTGGGCGACTTCGAGTCCTCGCTGCCGCGCGCGCTGTGCTGGGCGTCGGCGTGGGACATGACGAGGGACGCCGAGCTCGCGACCCGCGACTACCTGTCCCTGGTCCTCTCCGGTATCGGTAAGGAGTCCGACATCGGTGTCGTGCAGTCGCTGCACCGGCAGGTGAAGCTGGCGATCGAGCTGTACGCCGCCCCCTCCGCCCGCGAGGCCCTGCTGACCCGCTGGACCGACGCCACGCTGGCGCATCTGCGGTCGGCGGCCGCGGGCAGCGACCACCAGCTGGCGTGGGCGCGGGCGTTCGCGGCGACCGCCCGTACGCCGGAGCAGCTGGACCTCCTGGAGGGGCTGCTCGACGGGTCCCAGGTCGTCGAGGGCCTGGCCGTCGACACCGAGCTGCGCTGGGCGTTCGTGCAGCGGCTGGCCTCGGTGGGCCGCTACGACGAGTCGGAGATCGCCGCCGAGTACGAGCGGGACAAGACCGCCGCCGGTGAGCGCCACGCGGCGACCGCGCGTGCCTCGCGGCCCACCGAGGAGGCGAAGGCGGAGGCCTGGGCGCAGGTCGTCGAGTCCGACAAACTGCCCAACGCCGTCCAGGAGGCCGTGATCGGCGGGTTCGTGCAGACCGACCAGCGGGAGCTGCTCGCGCCGTACACGGACAAGTACTTCGAGGTGGTCAAGGACATCTGGGAGTCCCGCTCGCACGAGATCGCCCAGCAGATCGCGGTCGGCCTCTACCCCTCGCTCCAGGTCTCCCAGGAGACCCTGGACAAGACGGACGCCTGGCTGGCCTCGGCGGAGCCGAACGCGGCCCTGCGCCGGCTCGTCTCCGAGTCCCGCGCGGGCGTGGAGCGGGCGCTGAAGGCCCAGGCGGCGGACGCGCAGGCGGAGCAGTAGGGACCGGGACGGCGGGAGGCGGTGGCTTCGGTCAGCCGCCTCCCACCTCCACTCGGTCAGCGGTGTTCAGCGCCGATCGCACAGCAGCCGGGCCGTGTCGAGCATGGTCCGCACATGCAGCCCTGTCTGCGCGGCCACCGGTACCCACCGCAGGTCGTACGTCTTCTCCAGTTCCTGGCTCCACTCGCGCACCAGGTCGTCGAGGATCTCCACGGTCCGCGGGTCGGTGCGGGCCAGGGCGCGGCTCGCCATCGCCGCCACCCGGAGCGGGATGCGACGCGCGGAGATGCCCCGCGTCGCGAAGTACCCGCGGAACAGGCCGGGTTCCTCCGCGGCCCAGCTGTCCACGATCGACGGAGCCACCCCGAGGAGCTCCCGCGCTGCATCCCGCAGCGGCGCCAGTTCCTCCGGTACGGCCCCGTCGAGCCGCGTCCCGAGAACGGCGGCCAGCTCCCGGCTCCGGCCCAGCAGCACTTCTCCCAGCCGCGCGGCCGCACGGTCAGGGTCGGTCACGGGTCGCGCGTCGCTCACCGAGGGCACCGCCCAGGCGGGGGTCTCGATCAGGGTGGTCACCGTGCCGTGGCGGCGCGGGTGGAACCAGGTGCTCTCGGCGACGAAGCCGCTCGGGTCGCGCTCACCCGCGCCGTGGCCGTCGGGCAGCACCAGGACGCCGGGCGGGTCGAGCCGCCAGTCGGGGCCGTCGACGGGGTGCCGGTCCACGGGGATGCGCAGCCGCGCCGCCGTCCGGCGGAACGCGTCCGCGACGCCCGGCACGGTGCGCGTCATCATCACGAAGGCGCCGCCGAACTCGATGCCGTGCAGGGTGAACTGGGCGAGGGGCCGCAGCTCGTCGAGGATCCGCACGAGCGTGGCCGACTCCGGGAGCGGCTCCCCGGGAGGCAGCGGCAGGGACTCCGGCTGGCGGGCGAACGCGGGCCGGTAGAAACCGCGGTGACACTCCGTCAGCGAGGGCTCCGGCTCCTCCGGCTGCCAGCCGTGCGCGAGGTGGGCCCCGTCGGGGTCGAGACAGAGCAGGAAGTGCCAGGCGCAGCCGAGCCGTTCGAGCAGTTCGGGCCGGCCGGCGAACAGGGCGGCGAGGCGCAGTGCGGAGGCCCCGCCCACCGGTTCGTTGGCGTGCGCGCCGGCGACCGCGAGGATGTGCCGGTCGGCGTGTCCGGCGGACAGCAGCCACAGCGGCCGGCCTGCCCGGCTCTGTCCCACCTTCTCCAGGCGGAGCAGGCCCGGGGCGGCGCGGACCAGCGCGCGGGCCCTTCGCTCCAGTTCGTCGACTGCCGGATAGAGCGAAGTCCGCACGCCGGTCCTCCGAACGCTGGTGGTCCGATCAAGCACCCTGGGAATTACTGTCCCCAGAGGTCCCTTTCTTGTCCAGCGGGCGCAGCACGGTCTCGGTGGGCATGTGATCCCCTCCTCCTGCGGTCGCGTACCTGGTGGCGGGGGCGCACGCTCAGACGGAGACCATCCCGCCCGTCGCGTTGACGAACGTGCCGGTGATCCCGCCCGCGTGGTCGGAGGCGAGGAACACCGCGGTGGCGGCCACTTCGGCGAGCGTGGGGTTGCGGCGGGTCATGCGCATCCCGGCCAGGTGGTCGACGATGCCCTGGACGGCGGCCGCGTCGATCGCCGGGTTGACCGCGGCGAGCTTCTCGACGGTGAACGTCTCCGGCACCCCGGCCACCCACAGCCCGACCGCCCGCACCCCGCGCGGCCCCAGCTCGATCGCCAGGTTGCGCACGAGCGTGTCGATCGCGCCGTCCGCGGGACCGGTGCCGCCCATCATCGGACTGCCGTGCGCGGAACCGCTGTTGAGGGCCAGGATGACTCCGCTGCCCCGGGCGGCCATCCGGCGTCCCGCGGCGCGGGCGGTGAGGAAATTGGCGCGCAGGCCGTCGGTGACCGGCCGCATGAAGTCGTCGACGGCCATGTCGGTCAGCGGCGCGCCCTGTACGTCGCCGCGGGTGACCAGGTTGACGGAGATGTCGATGTCGCCGACCGAGTCGGCGTGCGCCTCGACCGCCGCCTCGTCCAGCGCGTCCACGACGGCCACCTCGGCGTTCTTGATGTCGGCGGCCACCGCTTCCAGGGTCTGCCGGGTCCGGCCGACGAGGTGGACCCTCGCACCCTGCTCGGCGAAGGCGCGGGCGACGGCCCCGCCGATGGATCCGCCGGCGCCGTAGACGATCGCGGTCTTGTCGGTGAGCAGCATGGTGAGCTCCTTGGAAGGGGTTCGTATGTGACATCCGTACCGACGCACGAATCCCCGGACACTCATCGCTCGCCGGGGCGGAGCGTCACAGCCGCAGCGGCAGCCCGAACGCGGGGAAGAGATGCGGCTCGAAGGAGGTGATCTCCGCGATGCGGTCACCGCCCGCCTCGAACCGCAGGACGTCCAGGACCTGCGCACGGAACACGCTGGTCCCGGGCCTGCGGACGTAATTGCCCACGGCGAGCTGTCCGTTGGCGCGGGTGGGCAGGCTGCGCCAGTGGCCGAGGAAGGCCGGGGAGGCGGGATCGAGGCTGACCCGCACGAAGTCGACGAGCGCGTCCCGGCCGGTGAACCAGAAGGGGTTCGGCGGCATGGTGAGGACGACGTCCTCGGTGAGCATCGAGGTCATGGCGTCGAGGTCGAGCCGCTCCACGGCGGCCATGTACCGCTCCAGTACGGCCTGTTGCCGCTGGGTGGGCTCGGCGGCCCGCCAGTCGGCGCGGTCCCCGGGCAGGTGCGCGCGCAGGGCCGGCCTGGCCCGCTGCAACGCGCTGTTGACCGAGGCCACGCTCGTCTCCAGGGCCTCGGCGGTCTCGGCGGCGGTCAGTCCGAGGGCGTCCCGCAGGACGAGGACGGCCCGCTGCCGGGCGGGCAGGTGCTGGATCGCGGCCAGCAGGACGAGCTCCAGGGTCTCCCGGGACTCACCGGCCACCTCCGGCAACTCCCGCTCCTCCACGGGCAGTTCTTCGTCCGGGTAGGGCTGCAACCAGGTGATGCGGGCGGGCGGTTCGCCGTCGCCGTGGTGCATGCCCGGCACCGGTTCGTAGCGTTGCGGGCGGCGCGCGGTGCGTCGTAGGAGATCCAGGCAGGCGTTGGTGGCGATCCGGTACAGCCAGGTCCGCGCGCTCGCCCGCCCCTGGAACCCGTCCCGCGCCCGCCAGGCCCGCAGGAACGTCTCCTGCACCAGGTCCTCGGCCTCGTCGTAGGACCCGGTCATGCGGTAGCAGTGCACCTGGATCTCACGGCGGTGCTGCTCGGCCAGGGCGGCGAAGTCGCTCTCGTCGAGTTCCGTCACGGGGGCCGGTGTGACGGAACCGCTCGGCTCCGCGGCCGTGGCGGGCGGGAGGGGATCACGCGGCTCCGCGGCGGTGTCCCGTGCCATGCGGGCGACGCGCTTCAACTGGGCGACGGAGGAGGCCAGTTCGGTCACGTGGGCGTAGAGGGCCTCGGGGGGCTGCGGGACCAGTTGCCCGGCCCGGCGCCCGACCTCGTCGATGAGCCCCTGCGCGGTGAGGGCCTCGGGTTGGCGCCGTGCCCGGTACGCCTTCTGCCGGCAGGCGGCGGAACAGTAGACGGAGCCGCGTCCGGTGCGACCGGCTCGCGCGGCGAGCGGCTTGTCGCACACCGGGCAGACCTCTGCGGCCACATGCGCCTCCGGGAGTTGCGTAACGCGGGACCGGTGTGACGTTACAACGCCCTCGACATGTCCCGCAGCGCCTCCGGCGTCCCCCTCCTCCCGGGGGACCCGAACGACCGGCCGGCGGCGGGCGGCCGTACCCCCGGCTGTCCCGCCACCGTCCGTACCCCCAGCTGTCCCGCCACCGTCGCCCCGAACGCCAGTGCCATGCCCGCCAGTTGGACCGGCGTCAGGGACTGGCCGAGCGCCGCCCAGCCGAGCACCGCGGCGGTCAGCGGGGAGAGGGGGCCGAGGAAGGTGACCTGGGTGGCGGTGAGGCGGCCGATGCCGCGGAACCAGAGCCAGTAGGCGACGGCGGTGTTCGCCAGCGCGAGGTAGAGGTAGCCGCCGACCGCGCGGCCGTCGAGCGCGGGCGGGGCGCCCTCGACGAGGAGGGCGAGCGGCGCGATGAGCAGGCCGCCCGCGGTGAGCTGCCACGCGGTGAGGGCGAGCGGGCCCACTCCGTCGGGGCGGCCCCAGCGCTTGGTCAGCACGGTGCCCGCGGACATCGAGGCGGAGGAGGCGAAGGCCGCCGCGACACCGACCGCGTCGAGGGCGCCGGCCGCCTTGAGCACGACCAGGCTGACCCCGAACGCGGCGACGACACCGGTGAGCACGCTCCGCGTGGTGGGCCGCTGCCCCAGCAGCAGCGCCGACAGCCCGACGACGATCAGCGGCCCGACCGACCCGACGACCGCGGCCATCCCGCCCGGCAGCCGGTATGCCGACAGGAACAGCAACGGGAAGAAGGCCCCGATGTTCAGCGCGCCGAGCACCGCCGCCTTCCCCCACCACACCCCGCGCGGCAGCACCCGGGCGAGCGCGAGCAGCACGAGACCGGCGGGCAGGGCACGCATCATCCCGGTGAACAGGGGCCGGTCGGGCGGGAGGAACTCGGTGGTGACGGCGTAGGTGGTGCCCCAGGAGACGGGGGCGAGCGCGGTGAGGAGGACGGTGGAGGCGCGGTTCATGAGCTGGTGCCTTCCGGGTGAGAGCGGCCACGAGACCCGACTTAGCTCGATGGAAAGTAGCTTACTCCTAAGCTACTTTTCTGCAAGCCACTTTCTTGCGGGCGACCGAGACCCCGCGGATACTCGGCACATGACTGCACAGCGCAAGGACGCCGTCGACGCGATCATCGACCAGTGGGCGGCCGTGCGGCCCGACCTCGACACCAAGGCCATGGAGGTCTTCGGGCGGATCTACCGCCTCGGCCGCGCGATGGGCGACCGCGTGGAGCAGGCGTACGCCCCCTACGGCATCTCGCGCGGCGAGTTCGACGTCCTCGCCACCCTCCGCCGGGCCGGCGAGCCGTACACCCTCTCGCCCCGCCAGCTCTCCTCGACTCTGATGCTCACCACGGGCGGCATGACGGGCCGCCTCGACAAACTGGAACGCGCCGCCCTGCTCCGGCGCTCCCCCGACCCCCACGACCGCCGCGGCCTCCAGGTCACCCTGACCGACAAGGGCCTGTCCGTCATCGACGAGGCGGTCGAAGCGGGCCTGACCGTCCAGACCCAGGCCCTCGCCACCCTCACCGAGGACCGGGCCGCCCAACTGGCTGACCTGCTCCGGGAGTTGCTGCAAGGGACGCAGAACTCGCCGGAGTGAGCGCGGTTCCCACGGAAGCACGGCGGCGGAGGCGTTCCGTCCGCCCGCTTGTCACCGCATCATGACGGCGTGCACATCACACCGGCGGCGCAGGCCGCGCTCATCGGTACGTCACTGGGCGCGACGGCCACCCTCAGCGCCGCCTGGCTCACCCAGCGCGCCACCTCCAGGCGCGAGCGGGAACGGCGGCTGTGGGACCGCAGGGTGGCCACGTACGACGACCTCATGAGCACCGTGCACACCTATGCGCAGCTGCGGGCCCACACCCGGCGGTCCTACGAGCTCCCGGAACTGGAGGGTGTCCGCAGCGAGGCCCTGCACTCCGCGGCCACGCTGGCGGCCCGGATCGAGCTCTACAGTTCCGAGCGGCTGCGCGAGGCCTGCGAGAGGTCGTTCGACGGCGTGCAGCGGTGGCTGCTGGCCTGGGAGGAGTGGCACGAGCAGGGTCCCGCCGTCCGGCTCCCCAGCCAGGCGGACGGCCTGTGGAAGAAGTTCACCAAACGCGTCGAGGAGGCGGAGAAGGCCGACAGCGAACTCCTCGAACTGCTCCTGGCCGACGTGCACGGGGCGCGGCGCAAACCATGGAGGCACCGGAGGGGCCGTCTCCTCGGAAAGAAGGCGTCGCGGAAACCTGACCACGATTAACGTTCTTCGTTCCGGGTGAGACTTCTGGAACGCGCGGCGGAACAGACGGGGGGCCGGACATGGCGCGGAACGAGCATTTGATCGAGTTATACCTCGCGGGAAAACGCATCGCGTCCGGACTGCGGATCGCCCGGCCCTTCGCGCTGACCACCGCGCACGCCCTCGGACAGGACGTCCTCTCGGCCAAGCCGCTGCTGCATCTGCGGGACGGCACCCCCGCGCAGATCGTCTGGGGCAACACCCCCTCGGACCTGGCCCTGCTCAGACTCGAACTGAACGGCACCACGGGCCCGTTGGCGACGACCGCCTACGGCGAGGCGCAGCAGGGACAGGCCTGGCGGGCGACCGTCTCCGTCGACCCCAAGCCCCTGACGGGCAGCGTCGTCGAGCCCGACGCCGTCTACCACGACGGGCCCCACCTCAAGGTGACGGCCCTGCGGCTGCGCTGCGAGCGCGTCCTGCGCGACCCGGAGGCGTACGCGGGCAGCCCCATCGAGGAGACCCGCCAGGACCCGCCCGTCGTCCTCGGCCTGCTGGTGAAGCCCCGGGACACACCTCCCCGGGAGAGCGACGAGGCCTTCGCCATCTCCGTCGCGGAGGCGCTCCGGCTTTTCGACGACGTCACGGGCGGCCGGAAAGCGGAGAAGCGCACCCGGGCCCACCAGGTGCTGCACGACCGCGGTTACGGAAGCGTGCGCCCACGCTGGACGAGGACCGACCCGAACCGGCGTACGAAGCGTCCGCCAGAAGGAAACTGATCCATGAACGACATCAGTGACCTCGACGAAGCGATATCGGTCGCCGAGGAGAAGGCGGAAAAGGACGACGACAGCGCGACCGCGCAAGCCACCGCCCGCGAGGCCGAGGCGGCGCTCATCGGCTACGTCGACCGCCTGCGCAGCGGACAGGCCGTGTGGGAGGAGGAGCCGGAGCGGATCGCCCGGTACGCCCACCTCGTCGAACTGCTGCTGGCGCTCGGCCTCGACAAGGCCGCGGCGGACCTGACCGACACGACCCTGCGCGCCATGCGGCTCTCCGAGATCGACCAGGTGGTCTACCGGGAGCCGGAACTCTGGAACCACCTCGGCTCCCTGCTCGCCGAACAGGGCGACCTGGTGCGGGCCATGGCCGTACTGGACTGCGCGCTCACCCGCGCACACGAGTACGAGACCTACGAGGTCCCGGCCATCCTCGCCAACCTGAGCGTGGTGAGCCTTCAGCTCGGCGACCCCGACGCGGCCGGCATCTGGGCCAACAAGGCGCTCGACTCGCTCAAGTACGAACAGGACAAGGACCTGGAGACCCGGCTGACCGCCGACCGGGTCCGCCTCGACCTCGCCAGGGCCTCCGGCGACGAGCAGGACCTCCAGAACGCGGTGGACAGCTTCGACCAGTCGGTGGCCCGGTTCGTCGAGAGCGAGGGCGGCGACCACGCCCGGGCCCTCGGCGCCCGCGTCGCCCTGGCCGCGGCCCGCCACGACGCGGACCCGAGCCTCGAGAACCTCGCCCAGCTGGAACTCCTCCACGTCACCGCGCAGGTGACGCTCGGTCTGGAGCACCGCGAGACGATCATCGCCCAAGCCACCCTCGCCGCCACGGAGTTCGCCGCGGCCGGTGGCTGGGAGGGCCGGGCCAACGAGCGCACGGAAGCCGCCGTACAGGCCTTCCTCAGCGCCGCCACCCGTGCCGTCGCCTCCCCCGACCTCGGCCAGGAGCACCCCCAGACGCACATCCTCCAGGACGAACTCGCGGACATGCGGGCGGCCATCACCCCGGACGACAAACTCCCGTACCACATCCAGAAGGTGTACAAGCCCCACCAGAACACCGAGCGCAACGACGCGAAACGCCGGGCGCTGGAGGAGGAGACCGGCATCATCCGGCTCATCGCCCACGCCGGCGCCTCCTACTTCCTGGAGGAGACACGGCTCTTCTACGGCCGGGTCAAGGACGCACTGGAGCGCGGGGTCCGTTTCAACGTCGTCATCAGCAGCCCCTGGAACAGCCTCGCCGCCTTCATGCCGCACGACGCCGGTGCCGAGCCGGGCAACTACCAGAACATCGTGGAGCTGGTGGAGAGCAGTCCGTCGTACAACAACACCTTCCTGCCCGTGGTCGAGTCGTACAAGCTGCTCAAGTCGATGTACCCGGATCTGATCGAGCTGCGGATCACCTCGCTGGACGTCAGCGGGTCCACGCTGCTCACCTCGAACGTCGGCTTCTTCGAGCCGTACATCACGTCGAATCCGCAGCGCCGGACGCGACGGGGGATGAGCGTGTTCGAGGTGGAGTTCCGCAAGGACAGCCGGTACTACGCCGACAGTCTGGAGGAGTTCCGGGCGCAGTGGGAACTGTCCAGCACCTGGGCGGAGTTCGAGGCCAACCAGGAGCAGCACAAGGCCGCGCTGCGCTCGGAGATGGGGGCGCTCGCCTCCGTGCGGATGCGGGCGAGTGTCAGGAGGGGAGAAGTGCCCCGTCCCTGACCTTGTTCAGCACGTCCACCGATCCCACGAACAGGGGCGTGGGCAGGGCGTCCAGCGGCCAGAACTCCCAGCGCTCGCACCGGTCGGGTTCCCGCACCCGGATGTCACCCGTGTAGTCGGGGATCTCCACGCCGACCTGCATGTGGTGGTTGGCCGCCGGGTCCGGGTCGGTGACGCAGACGACCCGGGCGTCTCGGGCACGGACGCCGGTCTCCTCCTCCAGCTCGCGGCAGGCGGCACCGGTCAGCGTCTCACCGACCTCCAGATGCCCCCCGGGCAGCCCCCAGCTCCCGGCCCCGAAGGTGTTGGCCCGGAGCCCCAGCAGCACACGCTCGCCGGAGCGGACGATGGCCTGAACTCCCACGCGTACGTGTGCCGTCGTCATGACTGCCCTTTCGGTTCCAGCGGATAGGTTCCGACGAAATTGGCGGCGTTGCGGAACGGCTGCACCAGACCGGCGGGGCCAGTGCCGTCGTCCCGCACCAGGTCGAAGAAGTCGCCGAGCCGCCGTTCCTCGCCCGCCTCGATGACGACGACCTGGCAGTCCGGGTCGATGAAGAAGTAGGTGCCGGCCCGGTCGGCGTTCCGGTAGACCCGGAGGGTGACATCGCGTTCGTCGGCGGCCTCCTGGCAGCGAGCCACCACCTCTTCGAACCGGTCGTCGTCGATGGAGAGCCAACTGGCATTGTCCGCACCGTAGTTGGTCTCGGACATCTGGTAGACCTTCCACACGTCGGGGAGGCAGGCCTTTTCGATGAGATCCAGCACGCGGGGGGCTCCGGCGACATTGCGCCGGGTGACGACGGTCCCCAGTTTCACTTTGACCTGCTGGTGGTTCTTCCGGACTTCCTTCAGCAGGCCGAGCACTCTTTCCCTGTGCGGCGCGACTCCTTTGCGGAGTTCCCGGTGTTCCTTCTCGTCCGCCGAGTCCACCGGCAGGGCGATCCACGACAGGCCCGGCAGGACGCGCTCCATGAGCTTCAGCGGGGCGAGTCCGTTCGTGCTCAGCACCACCCGGGGAGGGGCTCCGCCGTCCGGGTGCGCACCGCTCAACTCCTGGACGAGGTCCCCGAGATACGGCAGCAGGGTGGGCTCGCCCCCCGAGATCACCACTCCCTGCACCCCCTCCTGCCGCAGCGTCGCAGCGATCCGGAGTGCCTCCGCACGCCGCATGGTGGGCATTTCGTGGCGTGGTCCGAAGCAAAAAGGGCAGCTCAGATTGCATCTGCCGATCGGACGAAGATCCACGTACGGGGGGAGCACGCGCTGAATCTACAGCGCGCCGAAGCAGCCCGCCGCCGGACGGTCAAAGTGTCACCCGAGTGGTGACCATTCCGTAGCCGGCCGCGGACTCTCTTCGAGCCGCTCCCTTTCGAACACTGCCCCGGGGACGAGAAGGTCACACTCCCCCACGCGCCGGCGTCCGCGTCAGCCGACGTGAGCCGTGAGGGCTATCCGCCCCGGCCCCCGGCCCCGGCCCGGACATGCCGAAGGCGCCGGCCTCGCCCCCGTGCGGCTGACGCGCGTACGGGTGGCGGGGTCGGCGCCCCGGGAAAGCTGGGTCAGGCCTTCGAGCCGGCCTTGGCCTCGGCCTCGGCGGGCCTCGTCCTGATGTTGCGGCTGGTCACCCGGTGCTCTTCCTTGGACTTGTCCAGGACCATCACCAGACCAGCGATGACCCCGAACAGCACGAGCGGGGCCACCACGAAGAGGCCCAGCGTCTCGATGACGCTCAGACCCGTGCCCGGGTCGTCGCCGTCGTCGCGGGTCAGCGCCGAGGCGGGGACCGACATGAGCAGCATCATCAGCGTCGTACCGGCAGCCAGGGCGCCGGCGCGCAGGGCGTTCTTCTTGTCCACGGGGCCAAAAGTACCGAACGTCGGATCAGGCCGCGCGTCCGGGGGTGTGTTAGGGCGCCCCACACTGCACCCACCCAGGAGCGTGGGCCGTCCCTACGGCGCCCGCAGCACCTCCACCAACGCGTGCAACCGAGCCGACGCCGCCAGGTCCTCCAGCGTCACCGCCCGACCCTCCCCGTCCGCGATCGGCAGCCGCCAGTTCGGATACTGGTCCCACGTCCCCGGCAGGTTCTGCGGCCTGCGGTCACCCACCGTGTCCGGCAGCCAGACGCCCACCATCCGGGCCGGGGTGTGCAGCAGGAACCGGTGGACGGCCTGGATCTGGGCCTCCTCCGAGGAGGGGTCGGCGCCGCCGCCCGTGCCGTGCAGCAGACCGAGACGGGCCAGCAGCTCCAGCCACTCACCCGTGTCCGCGGCGGCCTCCGCCCGCTCCTCCTCCAGCGGCCGCGTCAGCAGCCCCAGGCCGTCCCGGAGTTCGACGTGCTCCCCGGTGAGCCGGGACGCGGTGGGCGGCAGGTCGTGCGTGGTCGCGGTGGCCAGGCAGTCCGCCCGCCACCGCTCCGGCGGCAGGGGACGCCCGTCCCCCTCCCAGTCCCGCTCGAACCACAGGACCGACGTCCCCAGCACCCCCCGCTCGCGCAGCACCTCCCGCACCCCGGGCTCCACGGTCCCGAGGTCCTCCCCGATCACCAGCGCCCCGGCCCGCGAGGCCTCCAGGACGAGCACGGCGAGCATGGCCTCCGCGTCGTAGCGGACGTACGTCCCCTCGGTCGGCGGATGCCCCTGCGGGACCCACCACAGCCGGAACAGGCCCATGACGTGGTCGATGCGCAGCGCCCCGGCGTACCGGAACAGGGCCCGCAGCAGTTGCCGGTACGGCGCGTAGCCGGACTCGGCCAGCCGGTCCGGGCGCCACGGGGGCAGCCCCCAGTCCTGCCCGCGGGCGTTGAAGGCGTCCGGAGGCGCTCCTACGGACATCCCGGCGGCGAAGTACGCCTGCTGGGCCCAGGCGTCCGCGCCCTCGGGGTGCACGCCCACCGCGAGGTCGTGGACGAGGCCCACCGGCATCCCCGCCTCCCGCGCGGCCCGCTGGGCGGCGGTGAGCTGGCTCTCGGTGAGCCAGGCGAGGCGGGAGAAGAAGTCGACGCGGTCCATCAGCTCACCGCGGGCGCGGGCGGTCTCGGCGGACCGCGGGTCCTGGAGACCGGAAGGCCAGCCGCGCCAGTCGGAGCCGTGCGCCTCCGCCAGCGCACACCAGGTCGCGTGGTCCTCCAGTGCCTGCCCGCCCTCGGCGAGATAGTCGGCGTAGGCGGCGCGGCGGCCGGGCCCGAGCGGGACCTCGCGGACCAGCTCCAGCGCCTCCCGCTTGAGTTCCCACACCGCGTCCCGGTCGATCAGCGCGCCCTTCTCCAGTACCGCTTCCCGCAGCCGCTCGGCCCGCTCCCGCAGGGCCCCGAGCCGGTCGGCGTCGGTGACATGGGCGTACTCGGGGATGTCCTCGATCCGCAGGTGCACCGGGTCGGGGAAGCGCCGCGAGGAGGGCCGGTAGGGGGAGGGGTCGGTGGGGGCGCCGGGCACGGCCGCGTGCAGCGGGTTGACCTGCACGAAGCCGGCGCCCAGGGCACGTCCCGCCCAGGAGGTCAGTTCGGCGAGGTCGCCGAGGTCGCCCATGCCCCAGGAGCGGTGCGAGAGCAGGGAGTAGAGCTGGACGAGGAGGCCGTACGACCGTCCCGGCGCCGCGGGCAGCCGCGGCGGGGCCACGATCAGGTGGGCGTCGGCGGTGCGGCCGTCGGGGGCGGTGGCGGTCAACCGGTGGATGCCGGGCGGGAGTTGGTCGGCGGCGGTGTGCGTCTCGCCCTGTTCGGTCAGGATGCGCAGCCGGGTGCCCGCGGGCAGGTCGGCCACGAACGCGGGCGGGCTGCCGCTCCAGCACACCACCGTCGGCGGCAGCAGGCGCGCGCGCAGCTCACGCTCCCGGGCCGCGAGGGCCCCGGCCGGGTCGCCCGCGTCGACGCCCAGCGCGGCCAGGGCCAGCGTGACGGCGGTGGCGGAGGCGGCGACCGTACGGTCCGGGGAGGGCTGGTAGGAGGTGGCGATGCCGTAGGACTCGGCGAGCCGGGTCAGCTCCGGACCGGGGGGCGCCGCCATCTAGGGCTCCAGGTGGGCGTAGGACCCGCCGGTCGGGAAGGCCTCCGCGTACGCGTCGGACTCGCTGGTCAGGTGGGCCGCGTCGGCGAGGGGCGGTTCGCTGGTGAGGGGCTCGGCGTCGGGCAGGGGCGGTTCGCTGGTGAGGGGGGTCTCGGTGCAGGCGCCCTCGGCGCTGAAGACACAGAAGTGGTCAGCGGGCGCCTCGGGTTTGGACAGGGCCGAGAGCAGAAGCTGTGCCGATGCGGCCACGGGGGCCTCCTTGTCGAGTACGACGACGGGGGTTACCGCAGCCCTACCCAGTGGACGCGGCGGCAGACGTGCGGGAGGGGAGAACGTGCTGTTCGTCATGTTCCGCGGGCTCTTCGTTGATCACTATTCACTCAGTACATGTACGTGATGCATACTGATCGCCATGAGCACCCGTCACATCCTGCTGGGGCTGCTCGCCGGTGGGCCGAGCCATGGCTACGACCTCAAGCGACGCCACGACGACCGTTTCCCGGAGGCCCGTCCGCTCGCCTACGGGCAGGTCTACACGACCCTGCAACGCCTGGTGCGGGACGGTCTCGCCGAGGTCGACGGCACCGACTCGGACGGCGGCCCGGAGCGCACGAAGTATCGCGCGACCGACGAGGGGGCGCGTGAGCTGGCGGACTGGGCCGACCGGATCGCCCCGCCCGCGCCCTTCGTGACGAACGAGATCTTCGCCAAGGTCGTCGTCTCGATCCTGGCCGGCGGCGACCCGGACGCCTATCTGAGGGCCCAGCGGGCCGCCCACATGGCGCGCATGCGGGAGCTCACCGCGGTCAAGACCGCCCCGGGGGCCGACCTCGCGACCGTGCTCTCGGCGGACTACGCCCTCAACCACCTCGACGCCGACCTCCGCTGGATGACCACCACGGCGGCCCGGCTCACCACTTTGACGGCCGAGGTCGCCTCGGCATGAGCGACAAGGGGAACACTTCGGTGCCACTTCTCGAAGGGCGCGATCTCGGCAAGACGTACGGCAGGACGGACGCCCTGCGGGGTGCCTCCCTGCGCCTGGACGCCGGCGAGATCCTCGCCGTGACCGGCACCAGCGGCAGCGGGAAGTCGACGCTGCTGCACTGCCTGGCCGGGATCGTCCGCCCCGACACCGGTTCGGTGTCCTACGGCGGGGAGCGTCTCGACCGGCTGCCCGAACAGCGGCTGAGCGAGCTGCGCCGTACCGAGTTCGGCGTGGTCTTCCAGTTCGGCCAGCTGATCCCGGAGCTGACCGCGCTCGACAACGTGGCGCTGCCGCTGCTGCTCGCCGGTACCTCCCGCGGGGAGGCCCACGTCCGGGCCGGTGAGTGGCTGGAGCGGTTCGGCGTGCGCGGCCAGTCCGCGCTGCGTCCCGGCGAGATGAGCGGCGGCCAGGCCCAGCGGACCGCGCTGGCCCGGGCCGTGGTGACCGGGCCCGAGGTCGTCTTCGCCGACGAACCCACCGGCGCGCTGGACTCCCTGGCGAGCGAACAGGTCATGACCGCCCTGGTCCACACGGCCCGCGAGTCCGGTACGGCGGTGCTGCTGATCACCCATGACGCCCAGGTGGCGGCCTATGCGGACCGCGAGGTGCGGATCGCCGACGGGGCCGTGGTCCCGACGGGGGTGACGGCATGACCAAGGCCCATGGCGGTCCCCTGACCGCCGACCTGCGCATGGCCTGGCTGCTCACCCGCGGTTCCGACCGGCGGGAATGGTGGCGGGTCGGGCTCACGGCGGTCGGGGCGGCGCTGGCGACCGGCATCGGGATGGCCGTCGTGGCGCTGAACTCGCTGGACGGGTACTACTCCGTGCCGTTCGGGGCCGGGCTGCTCGACTCCGCGAGCGACCGGCGCAACGTGAGCGCCGTGGCCGTGCTGCTGCTGATCCCGGTGCTCGGCTTCCTCGGGCAGTGCGCGCGGATCGGCGCGGTGCACCGGGACCGGCGACTGGCCGCGCTGCGGCTCGCGGGGGCCGGTCCCTGGCAGGTGCGGCGGATCGCGGCGCTGGAGTCGGGGCCGGCCTGTCTGGCGGGCTCGGTGGCGGCCGCGGCCGTGTTCGGCACGCTGCTGCTGCTCCTGTGGGAGCACCCCGACCCTGTCGTCTGGGCCGGTTTCGTGGTGGTGCCGGTGGTCGTGTCGGTGCTGGGCGCGGCCGTGAGCATGCTGTCGCTGTGGCGGGTGGTGGCCTCTCCGCTGGGCTGGGTACGGCGGGTCCGGCCGACGTGGGGTCCGGGGCGCGCCCTGCGGGTGGGGATCGTGCTGCTCGGGGTCATGGCGGTGGGCGTGAGCGTGTCGTCGTTCGTGGGCGGTCCCGTCGACATCGCCCTCGGCCCGCCGGCGGTGTTCGCGGCCGTCCTGGTCGTCGGGCTCGCGACGGTCTCGCTGACCGGGACGGCGGCCCGGCGACTGGGCGGGGCCCTGGCCGCCCGCGCCCAGAGCCCGGCGGTGCTGATCGCGGCGGAGCGGCTGCGGGACGACCCGTGGGCGGCGGCCCGTACCCACGCCTCGGTGCTGCTGGTCACGGTCGTCGGAGCGGGCTTCGTGGGCGTGCGACAGGTGTTGCTCACCACCCTGCACACCATGCGCCGGGAGGGCACGCTGGGAGCGGACATGGACTACTACACGACCGGCATCGACCTGACGGGCGCCGCGATCCTCGTCGCCCTCGCACTGGTCCTGAGCGGACTCGCCGTCGGCACCGCGGAGTCCCTGGCCGCACGGCGCCGGGGCCTGGCGGCCCAGGTCGCCGCCGGGGTGCCGTACCGGGTGCTGGCGAGGGCGCTGCTCCTGGAGACCGCACTGCCGCTGGCCCCCGCCGTACTGCTCGCCGGTGCGGGCGGCATGGGGATCAGCGTCTGGTACACGTCGCTGGCCTCGCGGAACACCCCCACCGAGGTGCCGTACGCCGCCCTCCTGGTCCCCCTCGTGATCTACGCGGCCTGTCTGCTGGCCGCCGCGACCTCGCTGCCGCTGCTGCGCCGCTCGGTCCGGCCGGCGGAGCTGCGGTACGCGTGAGGGCGTGAAAGCGTCCGGTCCCGGAGGTACGGGGGGCCTCCGGGACCGGATCCCCGCCGCGTGCGCGCGTCGCGTGTGCGAGCCGCGTGCGGCAACACAAAGGCCCGGATCGTGGTCAGGCTGAGATGCCGTCGATCCGGGCCATGGCGTCCTCCGCGCCGTACGGCTGCAAGTAGGGCAGCCAGCGCGGGTCCCTATGCCCGGTGCCGATGATGCGCCAGGCCAGACCGGTGGGTGGAGCGGGTTTGTGGCGCAGCCGCCAGCCGATCTCGAACAGGTGTCGGTCGGCCTTCACATGGTTGCAGCGGCGGCAGGACGCCACCACGTTGTCCCAGACGTGCTTGCCCCCGCGGCTGCGCGGGATGACGTGGTCGACGCTGGTTGCGACGCCACCGCAGTACATGCACCGGCCCCCGTCGCGCGCGAAGAGCGCTCTGCGGGTGAGAGGCACAGGACCTCGGTAAGGAACCCTGACGAACCTTTTGAGCCGGACCACGCTGGGTGCGGGGACTGTGACGGTCGCGCTGTGCATGAAGGCGCCGGATTCCTCCAGGGAGACCGCTTTGTTCTCCAGGACGAGGACGAGCGCGCGGCGGAGCGGTACGACGCCGAGGGGCTCGTACGACGCGTTGAGGACCAGGACATGCGGCACGGATGCCTCCTTGGGCGTCGGCGGCGCGTGGCTCGCGCCGGGACGATCTGAGGTCAGTCTCCCCTCTTGGCCGGGAGAAACGCCACCATGTCCCGGTAACGGGCTGGGAGTGTTTTCGACCACACCTTTCTTCATCCCCAGGTGAGGCCGGTCTCTCCCCCGGACATTGCAACGATCCCCACACGATGCACCGTTAGTGTGGTTGGTCTGCCGTACCGGTGACCTTTTCGTGACCTTGACCGCCCTGTCGGACGGCAGACGCAGCACCTGGAGGTACCTGCCGTGTCCTTGTCCGCCGTCCTACTGGCCGCGAGTCCGTCGCCGTCGCCGTCCCCCTCGGACACCTCGACGCCGGCCGTGCCGAGTCTCCAGGACGCCCAGGAAAGCGCCACGAACGCGGCCAGCTGGGTCGAGCAGAACTGGTCGACCTGGCTGGCGATCAGCCTGCGCGTCCTGCTGATCCTGGTGATCGCCGGGGTGCTGAGAATGGTCGTGCGGCGGGCCATCACCAAGCTGATAGACCGGATGAACCGCACCGCCCAGGCGGTCGACGGCACCGCGATCGGCGGCCTGCTGGTCAACAACGAGCGGCGCAGGCAGCGCTCGCAGGCGATCGGCTCGGTGCTGCGCTCGGTGGCGAGCTTCATCATCATGGGCACGGCCGCCCTGATGGTCCTGGGCGCCTTCGAGATCAACCTGGCCCCGCTGCTGGCGTCGGCGGGTGTCGCGGGTGTGGCGATCGGCTTCGGCGCCCGCAACCTGGTCACGGACTTCCTCTCCGGTGTCTTCATGATCCTGGAGGACCAGTACGGCGTCGGCGACACCATCGACGCGGGCGTGGCCTCCGGCGAGGTCATAGAGGTCGGCCTCAGGGTGACCAAGCTGCGCGGCGACCAGGGCGAGATCTGGTACGTCCGCAACGGCGAGGTCAAGCGGATCGGCAACCTCTCGCAGGGCTGGGCGACGGCCGGCGTGGACGTGACCCTGCGGGCCTCCGAGGACCTCGACAAGGTGAAGCGGGTGCTGGGCGAGGTCGCCGAGAAGATGAGCAAGGAGGAGCCCTGGAACGAGCTCCTGTGGGGCCCGATCGAGGTGCTCGGCCTGGACAGCGTCCTGCTGGACTCCATGGTCGTGCGGGTCTCCGCCAAGACGATGCCGGGCAAGTCCCTCACGGTCGAGCGCGAGCTGCGCTGGCGCATCAAGCACGCCTTCGACGCGGCGGACATCCGCATCGTCGGCGGTGCGACGGTCCCCGCCGAGGAGGAGCCCGCCGACCCGACCGCGGCGGTGGCGGCCCCGTCCGTCTTCTCCAACTCCGAGTCCCCCCAGTCGGCGGCGGCCTCCCCGCTGGCCTCGGCCCCGGCACAGCGTCCGGCGGCGAAGTAGGCCGAAACTCTCACCTTCTTCACGTGAAGGACGCATTCCCCCCACACGCATGATCATCTAACGTCGCCCGCACGACGGGCCCTTGTTCTGGAGCGCAACGCCCAGGGGCCCGTTTCGAATGTGGGGAAACACATGAGAAAGCTCGCCATAGGCATCGCCGCGTCCGGTGCCCTGGCCCTGACCGGTCTGGTGGCCCCGGCCGCCTCGGCCGCCACCACCCCGAACCTCGTCTTCTCCGACGTCACCGTGAACAACGGGAAGGCGGTCACCGTCGGGACGGCCGCCACCGTGAAGGTGCCGGTGACGTACACCCTGACCCGCCCCTCCGACCTGACGGTCGACTACAAGACCACCTTCGCCGGCGTCCTGCTCTACCGGGGCACGCTCAGCAGGATGGCGAACGAGATCGACCCCGAGGCCGTGCCCACCTGCACCACGACCGCGACGACGGACACCACCGTCACCGAGTCGTGCAAGGAGATCCTGGCGATCGACCCCGCGGCCTCCCTGTACTCGGCCTCGGACGCCACCGCCTGGAAGGCGGCCGGCCTCTACAGCACGATCGCCCAGGACGACGACGACTCGGACGGTCACATCAGCCTCGGCTACGACTACGACGCCTGGGGCCCCCTCGGCAGCGGCGTCCAGATCAAGCGCGCGGCGAAGCTCACCGCCGACGCGGCGCCCGAGCCGGTGAAGAAGGGGGCGACCCTCACGGTCACCGGCAAGCTCACCCGGGCCGACTGGGACAGCGGGAGGTACACCGGCTACGTCTCCCAGAAGGCCACCCTCCAGTTCCGCGCCAAGGGGGCGAGCAGCTACACCACCGTCAAGACGGTGACCTCCGGGACCGGCGGCGTCCTGAGGACGACCACGAAGGCCACCAAGGACGGTTACTACCGTTACACCTTCACGGGTACGACCACCACCGGCTCGGCGACGGCCGCGGGCGACTACGTGGACGTGCGGTAGCCACTGCCGTCCCTCCGCCCTCACCCTGAGCACCCCCGCAGGTAACGACTCCGTTTCCTGCGGGGGTTCTTTGTCCAACCCCTCTTGACTCCCTGGTGGTCCATACCTATGTTCCCTACATCCGATAGGAAACCTTCCTAACAGTCTTCTTTCTCTAGAGTCGTCTTTTCCCTGTAGTCACGGAGAGGGGCACCCATGGCAGGCACACCACGCACACTGCGCGCCATGAACGACCGTGCCGCGCTCGACCTCCTGCTGGAGCACGGCCCCCTCTCCCGCACCCGGATCGGCAAGCTCACCGGCCTGTCCAAGCCGACCGCGTCCCAGCTCCTGGCCCGCCTGGAGGCGTCGGGGCTCGTCCTCGCCACCGGTACCAGCGAGGGCAGGCCGGGGCCCAACGCCCAGCTGTACGAGGTCGACCCGACCGCCGCGTACGCCGCCGGGCTCGACGTCACCCCCGAGCGCATCCTCGCCGCGGTCGCCGACATCACCGGCCGCACCGTGGGCTCCTACGAGCTCCCGACCCCGGGACGGCGACCCACCCAGCCCGTCGTCCGGCAGGTCACCGACGCCCTCGACGGCGCGGTGAAGGCGGCCGGGCTCGCCCGCGGCGACGTCCACCGGCTCGTCATCGGCACCCCCGGCGCCTTCGACCCCAACACCGGCCGACTGCGCTACGCCTCCCACCTCCCCGGCTGGCACACCCCGGCCCTGCTCGACGAACTCGCCGCCGTCCTGCCGATGCCGGTCGAGTACGAGAACGACGTCAACCTCGTCGCCGTGGCCGAACAGCGGCTCGGGGCGGCCCGCGGACACGAGGACTTCGTGCTGCTGTGGAACGAGGGCGGTCTCGGTGCCGCGCTGGTCCTCGGCGGCCGGCTGCACCGCGGCTGGACCGGCGGCGCGGGGGAGGTAGGTTTCCTGCCGGTTCCCGGAGCACCTCTGGTGCGGCACGTCACCAAGGCCAACAGTGGTGGCTATCAGGAGCTCGCGGGCTCCCAGGCCATCCCGCACCTCGCCCGCGAGCTCGGTATGACGGACATCCCGTCCGGGCCGTACGCCGAGGCCGCCGCCGTCCTCGTGGCGCGTGCCGCCGCCGAGGACACCGTCCTGAACCGGCTGCTCCTGCAGACCTACGCCACCCGGCTGGCCACCGGTCTCGCCTCGCTCGTATCCGTCCTCGACCCCGAACTCGTCGTCCTCAGCGGTGCCTCGCTCACCGCCGGCGGCGACACCCTGCGCGCCCTCGTCCAGGACGAGCTGGAGGAACTGGCAGCCTCCCGGCCCCGGCTGGTCGTCGGCGACGTCCGAGAACACCCCGTGCTGCGCGGCGCCCTGGAGAGCGCGCTCGCGGCCACCCGCGACGAGGTCTTCGACACCTCTCGCTGACCCCCGAACTCCCCCACACCCTCACCTCACCGCCCGTCCCTGGGAGATCCCGTCATGCGCTCAGCCATACCCTCGTCCGCCCGGAAAGCGGCTTTTGCCCTGACCGTGTCCGCCGTGCTCGTCACCACCGCCTGTACCGGCCAGGCCTCCTCCGGCGCCGACGACGACGCGTCCAAGGAGACGACCATCAACTTCTGGCACGCCTGGAGCGCGGACTCCGAGGTGGCGGGAGTAAAGGCGCTGGTCGCCGGGTTCGAGAAGGCGCACCCCAACATCCACGTCAACGTGGTCGGCAACATGACCGACGACAAGATCAACCAGGCGCTGCGCACCGGCGGCAGCAAGGCCCCGGACGTCATCTCGTCGTTCACCACGAACAACGTCGGCAAGTTCTGCTCCTCGGGCGCGCTGGTCGACCTCAACCCCTTCTTCAAGAAGTCGGGCATCGACCCGGACACCACCTTCCCGGCCGCGATGAACCAGTACACCCAGTTCGACGGCGACCGCTGTGCCGCGCCGCTCCTCGGCGACGCGTACGGGCTCTACTACAACAAGACGGCGTTCCAGAAGGCCGGGATCAGCAACCCGCCCAAGACCTGGTCCGAATTCGAGACCGACGCCAAGAAGCTGACGATCGCCCAGGGCGACTCGTACAAGCAGCTCGGGTTCATGCCGAACTACCACGGCTGGGAGACCACGACCGAGCACTACCTGGGCCAGTTCTCGCCCACCTACTTCGACAAGGCGGGCAAGTCCACGATCGCCACCGACCCGGCCGTCGCCGCCGCGTTCACCACCCAGAAGAAGCTCGTCGACGAACTCGGCGGCTTCAAGAAGCTGGAGAAGTACCGCGCGGGGCTCGGTGACGAGTGGGGCCCCAAGCACCCCTTCCAGACCGGCCAGGTCGCCATGCAGCTCGACGGTGAGTGGCGCCTCGGGATGGCCCTGGACGCCAAGCCCGGCTTCGAGATCGGCGTGGCCCCGCTGCCCGTCCCGGACGACCAGGCCGACCAGTACGGCAAGGGCTACATCACCGGCACCATCGCCGGTATCGCCGCCAACAGCACCAAGCAGAACGCGGCCTGGGAGTTCCTGAAGTACATCACCACCGACACGGACGCGGTGGTCGGCTTCTCCAACGCCATCCACAACGTGCCCTCGACGCTCGCGGCCCTGAAGTCCCCGAAGCTGAAGTACGACCCGCGCTTCAAGACCTTCCTCGACATCGCCGCCGACCCGAACTCGACGACCGCCCCGTCCTCGATCAACGGCGGTGTCTACCTCACCACCATCCAGGACCTCGGCTACGCCTACGAGAGCGGCAAGGTCACCGACCTGAAGAAGGGCCTCGCCGACGCGGCCAAGCAGATCGACACGGACATCGCGCAGGCGAAGTAGCGATGAGCACCATCACCCTGGCGTCGAAGCGCCGCCGGTCGGCGCTTCGCACGATCGCCTTCATGTCGCCCTGGCTGATCGGCTTCACGGTCTTCTTCGCCTACCCGCTGATCTCCACGGTCTACTTCTCGTTCATGCACTACGACGGCTTCAAGCCGCCGACCTGGAGCGGGACGAAGAACTGGACCTACGTCTTCCAGGACTACCCCTTCTTCTGGCCCGCCCTGCGCAACACCCTGTGGCTGGTCGTCGTGATGGTGTCGCTCCGGGTCGTCTTCGGACTCGGCGTCGGCATGCTCATCACGAAGATCAAAACGGGTACGGGGGTCTTCCGCACCCTCTTCTACCTGCCCTACCTGGCCCCGCCCGTCGCGGCCACCATGGCCTTCGCGTTCCTGCTCAACCCCGGTACGGGACCGGTCAACTCGATCCTGGAGAAGGTCGGCATCCCGGCACCGGGCTGGTTCAACGACCCCACCTGGTCCAAGCCGGCCCTCACCCTGCTCGCCCTGTGGGGCATCGGCGACCTGATGGTCATCTTCATGGCCGCGCTGCTCGACGTGCCCCAGGAGCAGTACGAGGCCGCGGAGTTGGACGGGGCGTCGGCGTGGCAGCGGTTCCGGTTCGTCACCCTTCCCAACATCTCGCCGATCGTGATGTTCGCCGTGGTCACCGGCGTGATCCAGACCATGCAGTACTACACACAGCCGTTGATCGCCGGGAAGGTCGCCTCGGGGGTGATCCAGGGCGCGGGCACCCAGTTCGAGCCCGGCTACCCGGACAAGTCCACGCTGACCCTCCCCCAGCTCGTGTACAACCTCGGCTTCCAGCGCTTCGACTACGGCTCCGCGTGTGTCGTCGCCCTCGTCCTCTTCGCCCTGTCGATGGTGTTCACCGCGTTCCTGATGCGGCGCCGGGGCGGTCTCATCCAGGCAGGTGACTGACCATGACCCAAGTACTGGAGCGACCGGTGGAGTTGAAGACGCCGGCCTCGCCCGCCGAGCGCACCGCCCGGCGCCGGGCGGTGCTGGAGTGGGTCGCGATCCACTCCCTCGGTATCGCCGCCGCCCTCTTCTTCACGCTGCCCTTCGTGTTCGTGTTCCTGACCTCGCTGATGAGCGACACCCAGGCCCTCAGCCGGGACCTGATCCCGCACACCTGGGAGTGGGGCAACTACAAGCGGGTCTTCGACACCCCGGGTTTCCTGACCTGGTGGCGCAACACGCTGATCTACGCGGGACTGGGAACAGTCCTTACAGTCGTGTCGTCGGTGCCCGTGGCGTACGCGCTCGCCAAGTTCCGCTTCCGGGGCCGCAATCTCTCCCTGATGCTGGTGATCTCGATGATGATGCTGCCGCCACAGGTCGTCATCATCCCGATGTACCTCTTCTGGGCGAAGCAGCTCGGCCTGTCGGGCACGCTGTGGCCGCTGATCATCCCGATGGCGTTCGGGGACGCGTTCTCGATCTTCCTGCTGAGGCAGTTCCTGATGACGATCCCGAACGAGTACGTGGACGCGGCGAAGGTCGACGGCTGCGGCGACCTGCGCACCCTGCTCAAGGTGGTCGTGCCCATGGCCAAGCCCGGGATCGCGGCCGTGGCGCTCTTCCAGTTCTTCTACGCCTGGAACGACTACTTCGGCCCGCAGATCTACGCCTCGGAGAACCAGAACGCCTGGACCCTCAGTTACGGCCTGGAGTCCTTCAAGGGCATGCACCACACCGACTGGAACCTCACCATGGCCGCGACCGTGCTGGTCATGGCCCCCGTGATCCTCGTGTTCTTCTTCGCGCAGAAGGCGTTCGTCGAGGGCGTCACGCTGACCGGAGTGAAGGGTTAACCGGATATGAAACTCACCGTGGTCGGCGGAGGCTCGACCTACACCCCCGAACTCATCGACGGCTTCGCCCGTCTGCGCGACACCCTGCCCGTCGAGGAACTCGTCCTCGTCGACCCGGCCGCCGAGCGCCTGGAGCTGGTCGGCGGGCTCGCCCGGCGCATCTTCGCCAAGCAGGGCCATGACGGCCGTATCGTCACCACCTCCGACCTGGACGCGGGCGTGGACGGCGCCGACGCCGTGCTCCTGCAACTGCGCGTCGGCGGCCAGGCGGCCCGTCAGCAGGACGAGACCTGGCCCCTGGAGTGCGGGTGCGTCGGCCAGGAGACCACCGGCACGGGCGGCCTGGCCAAGGCGCTGCGCACGGTCCCGGTGGTCCTCGACATCGCCGAACGGGTCCGCCGCACCAACCCGGACGCCTGGATCATCGACTTCACCAACCCCGTCGGGATCGTCACCCGCGCACTGCTCCAGGCCGGCCACAAGGCGGTCGGGCTGTGCAACGTGGCGATCGGCTTCCAGCGGAAGTTCGCCCGGCTGCTCGGTGTCACCCCCGCCGACGTCCACCTCGACCACGTGGGCCTCAACCACCTCACCTGGGAGACAGGTGTACGGCTCGGCGGCCCCGAGGGCGAGGACGTGCTGCCCAAGCTGCTCACCGGGCACGGCGAGACGATCGCCGCCGACCTGCACCTGCCGCGCCCGCTCCTGGACCGGCTCGGCGTGGTCCCGTCGTACTACCTGCGCTACTTCTACGCGCACGACGAGGTCGTACGGGAACTCGGCAGCAAGCCGTCCCGCGCGGCCGAAGTGGCCGCGATGGAACGGCAGTTGCTGGAGATGTACGGCGACCCGGCCCTGGACGAGAAGCCCGAGCTGCTCGCCAAGCGGGGCGGGGCCTACTACTCGGAGGCGGCGGTGGACCTCGCCGCCGGGCTGCTCGGCGGCGGCGGGAGCCCGTACCAGGTGGTCAACACCCTCAACCGGGGCACGCTGCCCTTCCTGCCCGACGACGCGGTGATCGAGGTGCAGGCGGCGGTGGGTCCCAAGGGGCCGACCCCGCTGGCGGTACCCGCCGTGGACCCGCTGTTCGCGGGGCTGATGGCGAACGTCACGGCGTACGAGGACCTGGCGCTCACGGCCGCCCTGCGCGGCGGCCGCGAGCGGGTGTTCAAGGCGCTGCTCGCGCATCCCCTCGTCGGCCAGTACGCGTACGCCGAGGGCCTCACCGACCGACTGATCGCACACAACCGGGAGCATCTCGCGTGGGCCTGACCGCAAGCGTCCTCGCCGTCGACGCGGGCAACAGCAAGACCGACGTCGTGGTCGTGGCGGACGACGGAAGCGTCCTCGCCACGGCCCGCGGCGGCGGGTTCCGGCCGCCCGTGGTGGGCGTCGAGACGGCCGTGGACACCCTCGCCGACGCGGTCGGGCGGGCCTTCGCCGCGGCCGGGGTGAGCTCGGTCGAGCACGTCTCGGCGTGTCTCGCCAACGCCGACTTCCCCGTCGAGGAGGAGCGGTTGGCGGCCGCGCTGCACGCACGCGCGTGGGGCGGGAGCGTCGAGGTCCGCAACGACACCTTCGCGATCCTGCGGGCCGGCGTCACCGAACCGCGCGGGGTCGCCGTGGTGTGCGGCGCGGGCATCAACTGCGTCGGCATGCGCCCCGACGGCCGTACCGCCCGCTTCCCCGCGCTCGGCCGGATCTCCGGCGACTGGGGCGGCGGCTGGGGCCTGGCCGAGGAGGCGCTGTGGCACGCGGCCCGCGCGGAGGACGGGCGGGGTCCCGCCACCGACCTCGCGCGCGTGCTCCCGGCCCACTTCGGGCTGCCTTCCATGTACGCCCTGATCGAGGCCCTGCACCTGGAGGACATCGCCCCTGTCCGACGCCACGAGCTGACACCGGTGCTGTTCGCCACGGCCGCCGCCGGCGACCCCGTGGCCCGCTCGCTCGTCGACCGCCTGGCCGACGAGGTGGTCGCCATGGCGACGGTGGCCCTGACCCGGCTCGACCTCCTCGACGAGGAGACCCCGGTCCTGCTCGGCGGCAGCGTCCTGGCGGCCCGGCACCCCCAACTCGACGACCGGATCGGGGAACTGCTCGCCGAACGGGCCCCGAAGGCCGTACCCCGGGTGGTGACCGCCTCCCCGGTGCTCGGCGCCGCCCTGCTGGGTCTGGACCGGGTGGCGGCGCCCCCGGAGGTGCAGGCGCGGGTCCGGGCGTACTACGAGGCCTGAGCGAGCACCGCGTCGGCCACCTCGGAGACGGACCTGTCCGTCCCGACGTCGACGCGGGCCAGGCCCAGCCGGTCGACGGCGTCCACCATCAGCGACTGGTACCGCATGCTGCGGGCCAGGAACTTGTCCATCAGGAACCTTTCCTGTTCGGTCGCTTCGTCGTAGCGCCCGCCCGCACGGATCCGGGCGCGTACGACGGACTCGTCGGCGGTGAGCCACACGGCGGCGGTGTACGGGGCCTCCAGGGCCGCGACCCGCTCCGGCCAGAGCGCGGAGCCCTCCAGGACCAGACCGGGGCCGGTGGCGTGTTCGGCGTACTCGGCGATCAGTTCCTCGACGCGCGGCCACAGGCGCTCGTAGTGGCCGAGGACCGAGTCGATCAACTCGTCGACGGCCAGCGTCGCGTAGTGCTCGGCCACATGCGGCGGCACCTCCCGCTCCGGCGTGCGCCAGGGCCGCCCCGGGTGTCTCGCCAGCAGATCCGTCGACCGGTGCTCGAAGCCGAGCCGCGCGGCGACCGCCCCGGCGACCGTGGACTTACCGGTATTCGACGTTCCGCCGATCATCACCACTCGCACCCCGCGCACGACGGCGACCCTACGCGCCCCCGGGGGGAACCGAACCGATTCCGGCGGCGTATTCATGGGCAAGGGGTGGTGCGGGGGGCGCGACCGGGCGGGCGATCCACTGCGATCCGATCAAGATCGCGTGAAGCCCGGTGCGGATGTCGGTCCCGGCAGCGATACTTGCGGCGACGGATGACCATGGGGGAGGTCAAAAGTGACACACCCGCCGAAGAGCAGAACGGCACCACCGGGTTCCGGGGTGCCCACGATGCCGTCCGTGCCACCGCAGCCGGCCGGACCGTCACCCGTCACGGAACCGTCCCCGCCCGCACCGGCGGCCGAGGTGCCCGTCCGCCGCCGTACGGCCTTCGCGGAGGGCTTCGACCAGGTGCGCGCGGCCGCGACCACCGAGCCGGGGCGGCTGCGGATCATCGGCGCGGGACTCGCCCTGCTCGTGATCCTCTTCGGCGCGGTCACCGCCTGGCAGACCAACGACCGGGCCGTGGCCGCGGACGACGTGCTGCACAAGAGCCAGCCGCTCAGCAGCGCCGCCGCCGACATCTACCTGTACCTGGCCGACGCCAACACCACGGCCTCCAGCGGCTTCCTCGCCGGCGGCCAGGAGTCGGCCGACTCCCGCAGGCGGTACGAGAGGGACATCGCCCAGGCCGCGGCCGGTCTGGTCAGGGCGGCCTCGAACTCCGAACCGGACTCCCCCGCCGCAAAGACCGTGGCCGAGCTCAATACCCTGCTGCCGCAGTACAAGGGGCTGGTGGAGCAGGCCCGCACGTACAACCGCCAGGGCTTCCCGGTCGGCGGCGCCTATCTGCGCTACGCCAACGAGAAGATGCAGCAGAAGATGCTCCCGAAGGCGCAGAACCTCTACACGAGCGAGAACCAGCGGCTGCGCGCCGACTACTCCGACGCCACGCCCTACCCGTGGGCCGCGATCGGCCTCGGCGTCCTCGCGCTCGCCGGGCTCGCCTGGGCCCAGCAGCGCAACTACCGGCGCACCAACCGGGTCCTCAACCACGGCCTGGTCGCCGCCACCGCGACGGCCACGGTGGTCCTGCTGTGGCTGGTCGTCGGCCACAGCTTCGCGCGCGCGGGCCTGAACGCGTCCTACGACCACGGGGTGCGCTCGCTCAACGTGCTGCACGACGCCCGGATCGCCTCCCTGAAGGCGCGCGGCAACGAGAACCTCACACTGGTGGCCCGGGGCGCGGAGACGAAGGTCGTGACGGACGCGCAGGGCAAGGAGACCACCTACGACGCCTACGACTACGCCTTCAACCAGGACATGGACGCCCTCGGCAAGGGCCTCACCGAGGCGTCGAAGCTGGCCGACGACAGCATCGGCAGGGAGCCGGTCACGGCGGCCGAGGGCAACATGACGGTGTGGAAGCAGCGCCACAACACGGCCCGCGACAGGGACAACGACGGCAACTACGCAGAGGCGCTGGCCCGGGTCATAGGCGACAAGGGCGCGACGCGCGAGTGCTTCGACAGTGTCGACCACAATCTCGACGTCGCGCTGAAACACGAGGAGAAGGAGTTCAAGCGGTCGGCCGGTGACGGTGTGGACGCGATGACCGGCCTGTCCGTGGGTGCCGCCGTCCTGGCCGTGCTGGGCGCCGCGGGCGCCGTCCTCGGCATCGGGCGCAGGCTGTCGGAGTACCGGTGAGAGGGGGCGTGACGATGCGGATGCGTGGACGTGTGCGGGCCGGTCTCAAGGGCTGGGGCGGTGTCGGGGCGATGGCGGCCGTCTGCGCCCTGGTGCTCGCCTTCGCGCTGCTGCTGCCGTCGGCCCGGCCCCAGGGCACCGGCGACACCGGGGGCTCCGGACTGGCCCACGCCGAGCAGGCGGCGGCCGCCGATCCGTGCGACGACCCCTCGATCAAGGCGCACCCGGAGTACCAGACGCTGGCTCCGAGCCCCGCGGACGGCCCGACCATAGAGAAGATCAAGGCCCGGAAGGGCGCCCAGCGCAAGCTGATGGTCGGCGTCGACCAGAACAGCTACCGCTGGGGCTACCGCAACCCCAACGGCGGGACCGACGCCGACCTGGAGGGCTTCGACATCGACCTGGTGCACCGGATCGCGCAGGACATCCTCGGCGACCCGAACGCCGTGCTGTTCAAGGCGATCCCGACCAACCAGCGCATCCCCGCGATACAGGCGGGCTATGTCGACATGGTCGTCCGCACGATGACGATCACCTGCAAGCGCCTGAACGACGTGGCGTTCTCCGCGCCGTACTTCAAGACCGGCCAGCAGGTCCTCGCCCCCAAGTCCTCGAAGATCACGGGCTACAACCCCACCCTGGCGGGAAAGAAGGTCTGCGTGGCGCAGGGCTCGACCGCCCTCTCCAACCTGGAGGAGGACGAGAAGACGAAGAAGTACGTCGCCGCCAAGGACATCACGAAGGTCCCCAACCAGCTCGACTGCCTCGTCCGGCTCCAGCTCGGCGAGGTGGACGCCGTGGTCACCGACGGCGCGCTGGGCGCCAGCCAGGCCGCCCAGGACCCCACGGTCGAGCTGAAGGACCCGCAAGGCCCCTTCACCACCGAGTACTACGGCGTGGCGATGAAGAAGGGCGCCGACGACCTGGTGAGCCGGGTCAACCAGATCCTGGTGGACTACCGCAAGGACACCACGGGCGGCTGGCAGGCGTCGTACAAGAAGTGGCTGTCCGCCACACTGAGGGGAGGGCCGGCCGAGTCGGAGCCGCCGCCACCCAAGTACCTGCGCACGAGCTGACGAATCGTCGAAGACGAACAACCACTGGGCAACCCTTCAGCAGCGAGAGGTGATCGATGGGCGTCACGGGACCCCCCGGGCCGGTGATGGACCGGGACGAGGTGGACCGTGCGCTGGCGCGGCTCGGCGCGGAGCACGAGGCCATCGAGACCTCGCTCCTCGCCCTCCAGGACCACGCGGGCCGCAGACTCCTCGAGGGCGCCGAACTCACCGGCCTCACCAAGGAGCGCTGGGAGTCCGCCGACGCCTCGATCACCCTGCTGTGGGCATACTTCGACGCGTACACGGACGCCCTGCGCTCGGCCCGCGAGATCCGCTCCCGCCGCCGCTGGTCCAGCCGCGAGGACCTGGTGGAGCTGACGGAGCTGCTGCGCGGCGAGGCCGTCACGGTCGCCGGCTCGGCCACCGCCACGGCCAACGCGCCGACGCTGCAAGGCGGTTCGAGCAAGCTCAGCGAACAGTTCACCCTCGTCACCCTCGTGGAGCGGATGAACGAGCTGTACGCCACGAGCCTGGACATCGTGGTCGCCGCCGACGCGGTGTGGTCGGCGCTGCCCGCCCGCATCGACCTGTTGTCCGCCGAACTCCAGCGCACCCGACGGCTCGCGCACTCCGTCGGCGTCCGCCCCGGCGAGCACCCGGCCGGCGACGACCTGGAGCGCATCACCCGCACGCTGACCTCGCTGCGCGAGCAGGTGATCTCCGACCCGCTCGCCTTCTGGCAGCGCGCACAGGGCAGTTCGGCGCCGGGCGGTGGGCGGCCGGACACCACGGCGTACGACCGTGAGGCGCGCGCCCTGGAGGACGTGCGCCGGGAGATCGACGCGGTGCTCACCGTCCGGCAGGACGCGGAGGCCCGGCTGGTGAAGCTGCGCGATGTGCTCTCCCGCGCGGACCGCACCCTCGCCGAGGCGAGGACCGCGCGCGGCGAGGTCCTCGCCAAGATCGCCGCCACCGAGGTGCCGGTGGTCAGCGGGCCGCCTACCGCGCTCCAGGAGCAGCTGGCGACCGCCGCCGAGTACCGCAGACACGCCCAGTGGCACCGCCTGTCCCCGCTCCTGGAGTCCCTGGAGCAGAAGGCGGAGGACGAACTGCTGCGCGCCCGCGAGTCGTTGACCGCGGTGACCGCGCCGCTCGCGGTCCGCGCGGAGCTGCGCGGCCGCCTCGACGCGTACAAGGCGAAGGTGGCCCGGCACGGCCTGGCCGAGGACCCGTTCCTGATCGAGCGCTACGACGCGGCCCGGCGGATGCTGTGGAGCGCGCCCTGCGACCTGCGGGTCGCCGAACAGGCCGTGCTGCGCTACCAGCACGCGGCCGCCGAACTGCTGGGCCCGCCGCGGGTGCCGCAGCAGAGCGGTCCCGAGGACCGTAGGGGGGAGTCGACGTCATGAGTCAGGAACAGCAGTCCTGCCAGCGGCCCGGCTGCGACGGCACGTACGAGGACATGGGCGGCGGGGAGCTGTACTGCGACACCTGCGGCCTCGCGCCGGTGGTCTCGGGCAGCGGCCGGGCCGGGTCCGGACCCAGTGGTCGCACGGGAGAGGGCAAGGACTCGCCGGGCAGCGGCAGTTCACGCTCCACCAGCCGCGGTTCCGCGCGTACGTCGTCGCATTCGTCGAAGTCCCGGCGCTCGGTGTCGGGACGGCTGTCGCGCTCGGTCTCCGGGAAGTCCACGGGCCGTTCGGTGTCGGTGCGCAGCTCCGGCTCGTCGGCCGGTTCGACCGGGCGGGGCCGGCTCGGCGCGGGCCTGGTCGAGGTGCCCGGGGTGCCGCGGCCCGACCCGCGCGGGATGGTGCTGGAGAACCCGGAGGTGCCCGAGCGCAAGCGGTTCTGCTCGCGCTCCGACTGCGGGGCGCCGGTGGGGCGTTCCCGCGGGGACCGGTCCGGTCGCACGGAGGGTTTCTGCACCAAGTGCGGCCACCCGTACTCCTTCGTGCCGAAGCTGAAGTCCGGCGACATCGTGCACGGCCAGTACGAGGTCGCGGGCTGTCTGGCGCACGGCGGGCTCGGCTGGGTCTACCTCGCCGTGGACCGCGCGGTGTCCGACCGCTGGGTGGTCCTCAAGGGCCTCCTGGACACCGGCGACCAGGACGCGATGGCGGCCGCGATCTCCGAGCGGCGCTTCCTCGCCGAGATCGAGCACGCCAACATCGTGCGGATCTACAACTTCGTCGAACACCTCGACCAGCGCACCGGCTCCCTCGACGGCTACATCGTCATGGAGTACGTCGGCGGCAAGTCGCTCAAGGAGATCGCCAACGGCCGCCGCTCGGCCGACGGCAAGCGGGACCCGCTGCCGGTGGAGCAGGCCTGCGCCTACGGCATCGAGGCCCTGGAGGCGCTCGGCCACCTGCACAGCCGCAACCTCCTGTACTGCGACTTCAAGGTCGACAACGCCATCCAGACCGAGGACCAGCTCAAGCTGATCGACATGGGCGCGGTGCGCAGGATGGACGACGAGGAGTCGGCCATCTACGGCACGGTCGGCTACCAGGCCCCCGAGGTCGCGGAGGTCGGCCCGTCCATCGCCTCCGACCTCTACACCGTCGGCCGCACCCTGGCGGTCCTGACCTTCGACTTCCAGGGCTACACCAACGTCTTCGTCGACTCGCTGCCCGACCCGGACAACATCGAGGTCTTCCGCCGGTACGAGTCCTTCTACCGTCTGCTGGTCCGCGCCACCGACCCCGACCCGGCCCGCCGTTTCGCCTCGGCCCAGGAGATGTCGGAGCAGCTGACGGGCGTGCTGCGCGAGGTGGTCTCCCTGCAGACGGGCCGCGCGCGGCCCAGCCTGTCGACCCTGTTCGGTCCCGAAGTGCGGGTCACCGACACGGAGTTGTTCCCGAAGCTGGACGGTGAGGTGTCCCGGCTGGGGGGCCGGGTGGCACCGCCGACGCGGTGGAGCCTCAGGTCCGCCGCCCGCACCTCGGCGGCCGCCGCTCTTCCCGGCGGTACGGGAAGCGCCGCCGCACTGCCCGGTCCCGGCACGGGAAGCGCCGGACCGCCGCCCGGCGCCGGTGCGGGAGGCTCCGGGCTGCCCGGCAACGGCAATGGGGGCGCGGGTCTGCCCGCTGTCGGCCCGGAAGGCGCCGTACGACCCGGCCGCGGCGCCCTCACCGCCCTCGTCAAGCCGGCCGACGCGCCCGTCGCCGCCCTCGCGCTGCCCGTCCCGCACGTCGATCCCGCCGACCCCAACGCCGGTTTCCTCGCCGGGCTCATGACGACCGCGCCCGCCGAGCTGCTCGGCGCCCTTTCGGCCGCGCCGGCGGCGTCCGCGGAGACCCGGCTGAGGCAGGTGCGGGCCTGGCTGGAGAACGGCGACGCGCACACCGCAGACGAGGCGCTGCGGCACCTGGAGGACGAGCGGCCCGACGACTGGCGGGTGGTCTGGTACCGGGGCGTCGCGGCCCTGGTGACCGGCGACCACGAGGCCGCCGCGCTCGCCTTCGACGCGATCTACGACGCCTTCCCGGGCGAGCCCGCGCCCAAGCTCGCCCTCGGCCTGTGCGCGGAGGTGCTCGGCCAGCTCGACAACGCCGCCGAGTACTACGGCCTGGTCTGGTCGACCGACCCCAGCTATGTGAGCGCCGCGTTCGGCCTGGCCCGCGTACAACTGGCGACCGGGGACCGCCGTAGCGCCGTGAAGACGCTGGAGTCGGTGCCGGAGTCCTCCATCCACTACACCGCCGCCCGGGTGGCCGCCGTCCGCGCGCGGCTGCGTGGACGCACCGCGACCGCGGGCGACGTACCCTTCCTGGACGACCTGACCGCCGCCGCCGGACAGGTCGAGGCGCTGGACGCGTACGGACTGGATCCGGCGCGGCGCGAGCAGTTGTCCGCGGAGGTGCTGGGCTCGGCCCTGGACTGGATACTCTCCGGTGGCCAGGACCCCGGGCCCCCCGCCGCCGGGGGACGGGCGCTGCTCGGCAGCGGACTGGACGAGCGAGGACTGCGCTTCGGCCTGGAGCGTTGTTACCGCACGCTGGCCCGGCTGGCGCGGGGCGGCGAGGAGAGGATCGACCTGGTGGAACGAGCAAACCGTTACCGCCCCCGGACGTGGGTGTAGTTGATGTCGCAGATGCCCCAGCTGTCCGCCTGCCCGAGCTGTGAGGAACCCCTCGAATCGGGTGACCGTTTCTGCGGTGCGTGCGGATACGACCTGTCCGCCGTGCCGGCACGGCCGGACGACAGCCCGACGCTCGCCATGAACGGCGCCCCGCCGGGCGGCCCCTGGCCCGAGGGCCTGCTCCCCGCGGCGGAGCTCCACCGCCCCGCGGACCCGCACGGCGCCGGTGCCGCCGAGCACGTACTGCCCGGTTCCGCCGAGCACCGGCTGCCCCCACCGCCACCGCAGCAGGGGCCGGTCCTGGGATCGCCGGTCTCCCCCGCCTCCGGGGTGCGCTTCGACCGGGCGCCGGAGCCCGACGAGTACCCCCTCCAGGCGCCGGACCCGCGCGTGGCCGCGGGACCGCCCACCCCTGCCGAAGGAACCAAGGTGTGCGTGGCCTGCCGGGCCGGTCGCGTCGACGACGACGGCTACTGCGAGAACTGCGGGCACGCCCAGCCCCGCGAGCGCGACCACATGGAGCAGGAGGCCGGTCCGATCGCCGCGGTGAGCGACCGCGGCCTGCGCCACCACCGCAACGAGGACGCCTTCACCCTCGGCAACACCCTCCTGCCCGACGGTACGCCCGCGACCTTCGCGGTCGTCTGCGACGGCGTGTCCTCCGCGACCCGCCCCGACGACGCCTCCCTGGCCGCCTCCCGCGCCGCCGCCGACGCCCTGCTGGCCGCCCTGCCCCGGGGCACCCACCCCCAGCAGGCCATGCACGAGGCGATCGTCGCCGCCTCCCGCGCGGTCAACTCCCTGGCCGACGAGCCCGCCACGGCCCGCGAGCACCAGCCGCACCAGAACGCCCCCGCGTGCACCATCGTCGGCTCGGTCGTCACCCCGAGCCTGCTGATCGTCGGCTGGGTCGGCGACAGCCGGGTCTACTGGGTGCCCACGGACCGCAGTTCACCCCCGGCCCGGCTCACCGAGGACGACTCCTGGGCCGCGCAGATGGTCGCCGCGGGCCTGATGAACGAGGCCGAGGCGTACGCCGACGAGCGCGCCCACGCGATCACCGGGTGGCTCGGCGCGGACGCCTACGAACTCGACCCGCACACCGCTTCCTTCAAGCCGGACCGGCCTGGTGTGGTGGTGGTGTGCACCGACGGTCTGTGGAACTACGCGGAGGCGGCGGAGGAGATGGCGGAGGCCGTACCGGCCGACGCCGCCGCGCGCCCGCTGCACAGCGCCCGGGTCCTGGTCGGCCACGCCCTGGACGGCGGGGGCCACGACAACGTAACAGTGGCCGTCGTGCCGTTCCCGACCCCTTCGCAGGGGGCAGGATCGGCCTGAGGCCGACAGCACGCACGGGGATGCCTCGCGGGCCGGAGGGGACCGGTCCGCCATCAGTCAGCGCCCCGACGTGGGGTGCACGAGGGGGATTTGAGTAGGCATGGCCAATTTCTCGAAGTCGAACGTGCCGCAGTTCTCGATGGACGTCTACCAGAACGAGTACCTGCCGGAGGGCGGCCGCGAGGTCAACGCGATCGTCACGGTGACCGCGACCGGCGGCGGCACGATCGGAAGCGCGGTCGCCGCGCCCCACCTCTGGTCGGCGGGCCAGGGCCCGTCCGCCGCGGTGGCGCTCATGGTCGACTGCTCGGGCTCCATGGACTACCCGCCGACGAAGATGCGCAACGCCCGTGACGCCACGGCCGCCGCGATCGACACCCTGCGCGACGGGGTGCACTTCGCGGTGATCGGCGGCACGCACGTGGCCAAGGAGGTGTATCCCGGCGAGGGCCGGCTGGCGGTCGCCGACGCCACCACCCGCGAGCAGGCCAAGCGGGCCCTGCGCCGGCTCAGCGCGGGCGGCGGTACGGCGATCGGCACCTGGCTGCGTCTCGCCGACCGGCTGCTGTCCTCGGCGGACGTCGCGATACGCCACGGCATCCTGCTCACGGACGGCCGCAACGAACACGAGTCGCCGGAGGACCTGAAGGCCTCCCTGGACGCCTGCGCCGGACGTTTCACCTGTGACGCACGGGGCGTGGGCACCGACTGGGAAGTGAAAGAAGTCACAGGGATCGCCTCCGCCCTGCTGGGCTCGGCCGACATCGTGGCCGATCCGGCGGGCCTCGCCGCCGACTTCACGCAGATGATGGAGGCGGCCATGGGCAAGGAGGTCGCGGACGTCGCCCTCAGGCTGTGGACCCCGGTCGGCACCACGATCAAGTTCGTCAAGCAGGTCGCGCCCACCGTCGAGGAGCTCACCGACCGCCGTACCGAGGCCGGTCCGCGCGCCGGGGACTACCCCACCGGGTCCTGGGGAGACGAGTCCCGTGACTACCACGTGTGCGTCGAGGTCCCGGCCGCGAACATCGGCCAGGAGATGCTCGCCGCCCGGGCCTCCCTGGTGGTCCCGCAGTCCGACGGCACGGTCCGCAACCTGGGCGCCCAGGGTCTCGTACGGGCCGTGTGGACCGACGACATGGTCGCCTCGACGTCGATCAACCCCCAGGTCGCCCACTACACCGGCCAGGCCGAACTGGCACAGGTCATCCAGCAGGGGCTCGATCTACGCAAAGCGGGCGATTTGGATGGAGCAACGGCCAAACTGGGCCGGGCCGTTCAGCTCGCGAACGACTCGGGGAACGCCGATACTGCGAAACTGCTTTCGAAGGTGGTCGACGTGGTCGACGCCACGACAGGTACTGTGCGACTGAAGGCGAAGGTCGAGGAGGCCGACGAGATGACTCTCGAGACCCGGTCGACAAAGACAGTTCGTGTAAAGAAGTAGACAGTTCCCGACAGCCACCGACGTAGAAGTTCCCTGATCCGAGAGGGGGAAGCGCCGACATGCCGACCTGCCCGAACGGACACCAGTCGGGTTCCGACGACTGGTGCGAGGTCTGCGGTCACCGCATGGCCGGTGCCGTGCCTCCACCCCCTCCGCCGCCGCCCGGTCCGGGTGGGGGCGGCTACGGCTTCCCGCCGCCCGGTGGTCCTGGCGGCCCCGGTGGCCAGCCCGGTGGACGGGGACATCTGTCCGCCGTACCGGACCCCGAGCCGGAGCTCTGCCCGCAGTGCCGTACGCCCCGGGAGGGCGGCGCGCCCTTCTGTGAGGAGTGCCGGTGGAACTTCCTGACGAACACCGCGACGTCGTACACCCCGGCCGCCCCGCGCCCGCCGGCCGGCTCCGGCCCGCCCTCGCACTTCCAGCAGCAGCCGGCTCCCGGTCCGTCCTTCGGTGGCGGTGACTCGTACGAGTACCAGGGCTCCCGCCCGTCCCAGGTGAACCGCCCCGCGGAACCCATCCCCTTCGGCTCGGAACCGTCGGGCCGCACGGGCCCGGGTGGCCCCGGCGGACCTGGTGGGCCTGGCGGCCCCGGCTCCGGTCCCGGCGGCCCCGGCGCGCAAGGCGGCCCGCAGGGCTTCCCCGGTGACCCGTCCCGCCCGGGCGGTCCCGGTGGCCCCGGTGGCCCCGGTGGCCCCGGCTCCCCTGGTCCTTCCGGTTTCCCGGGCGGCCCCGGTGCGCCCGGCGGCTCCGGGCCTTCCGGTTTCCCCGGAGACCCGTCCCGTCCCGGCGGCCCCGGTGGTTCGGGTCCCGGTGGCCGGCAGGGCTTCCCGGGTGACCCCGGCCGCCCCGGCGCGCCTGGCCCCTCCGGTTTCCCCGGAGACCCCGCACGTCCTGGCGGCCCCGGATCCTCCGGTTTCCCGGGCGACCCGTCCCGTCCCGGCGGCCCGGGCGGCCCCGGCGCGTCCGGTCCGGGCGGTCCCGGCGGAGGCCCTGGCGGCCCCGGCAGTTACGGCTATCCGCAGCCCGGCTCCACCCAGGCCCCCGGCGGCCCCTCCGGCCCCGGCGGCCCCTCCGGCCCCGGCGGTCCTGGCGGCCCCGGTGGACAGGCCGGCGGCCCCGGCGGTTACGGCTACCCCCAACCCGGCTCCGCACAGGCCCCCTCCGGCCCGGGCGGCCCTGGCGGCCCCGGCGCCCCCCAGGGCTTCGGCGGCACCCCCACCCAGCCCGGTCCCGGCGGCCCCGGCCCCGGTCCCGGCGGCCCGCAGGGCTTCCCCGGTGACCCGTCCCGCCCCGGCGGCCCCGGCGGCCCGCCGAACTTCGGCGCCGACCCCTCCCGCCCGGTCCCGCCGCCCCCCGGCCCCACCCCGCCGGCCGGCCCCGGTGCCACGAGCGGTGCCCCGCAGGGCTTCCAGGCGCAGGGCGCCTCCGCCCCGCCCGCCTTCCCGCAGGAGACGAACCGTCCGCAGCCGGGCGGCCCGTCCTTCGGCGGCGGCGCCGACGACTGGGTCATCTCCCCGCCGTCCGCCACCGCCCCCGGCGGCCCGGGCGGCGGTCCCGGCGGACCCGGCAACGGCCCGGGCGGTCCCGGCGGCTACGGCTACCCACAGCCCGGCTCCACCCAGGCCCCGCCCGCGCCCCCCTTCCAGCAGCAGGGCCCGGCGACCTGGACGGCGACCATCGGCCCGGACCGCGAGTACTTCATGGCGATGATGCAGCGCTCCGGCCCCGAGGCCGCGGGCCTGAACCTGCCCGCGTACTCCCCCGAGCAGCAGCGCACGCTCACCGGCAACCAGGTCACCATCGGCCGTCGCCGGCACTCCACCGGCGACACCCCCGACGTCGACCTGTCGGTGCCGCCGGAGGACCCGGGCGTCTCGCACCAGCACGCGGTGCTGGTGCAGCAGCCGGACGGCTCGTGGGCGGTCGTCGACCAGAACTCGACGAACGGCACCACGGTCAACGGTGCCGAGGAGCCGATCACACCGTTCGTGCCGGTGCCGTTGCAGGACGGCGACCGGGTGCACGTGGGCGCGTGGACGACGATCACGATCAGGCGGGGCTAGAGCCACGGACGTCTCACCGGAGGGGCCACACGTACGGTCCCTCCGGTGAGTCGAGCCACGCCCACTCCCGCTCCCCCGCGACCGTGATGCCGTAGCGGTCCCGGCGCGGCTCGCCCTCGCGTTCCCACAGCACGTACGCCTCGCGCGGTTCGAGGCTGCCCCGGCTCAGCGCCAGCAGGAACCGGTACAGCTCGCTCTCCCGGGCCCGGCGCGGCACCCCGCCCAGCTCGACGAACCCCTCCTCGTGCCGCTCCGCGCCGCGCAGGGGCACGAAGTAGGCGGGCGTGGGCAGGAACCGCCCTTCTGCGTGCCCCGGGTCCCGGACGGTCAGGGCGATCAGGCCGGTGGCGAGCGGGGTCAGGATGCGTGCGCCCGGGCGGCACTGGGCGAGCCAGGCGACCGGGACCGACGGCAGGGTGCAGGTGACGATGATCCGGTCGAAGGGGGCGCGTTCCGGCACCCCGCGCGCTCCGTCGCCGGTGACGACCACGGGATGGTAACCGGCTGCGGCCAGGTGTCCGCGGGCCGCCTCGGTGATCTCCGGTTCCAGGTCCACGGTGGTCACCAGGTCGTCGCCGAGCCGGTGCGCGAGCAGGGCCGCGTTGTAGCCGGTGCCGGCGCCGATCTCCAGGACCCGGTCGCCGGGCCGTACCCGCAGTTCGGTGAGCATCATCGCCATCAGCGAGGGCTGGCTGCTGGAGGAGACCAGTTCGCCGTCGCGCAGCCGGGTGGCCAGCGGGGCGTCGGCGTAGGCCCCGCGCACCCACTTCTCCCGGGTGCGCGGATCCGGGCTCTCGCCCCACCGCCGCTCGTGTCCTCCGACGACACCGACGTAGTAGTACGGCACGAACAGGTGCCGTGGCACCGCCTCGAAGGCCTCCCGCCACACCGGGTCGGCGGCCCAGGCCCCGCTCGCGTCGATCTCCCGCACCAGCGCCGCCCGTGCGGAGGCGGCGAGTTCGGCGAGGTCCCGGTCGAGAGCGTGCGCGCTCATACCTCCACTCTGCACCCTGGGCACCGGAGGTCCTAAGCCTCGAGTCCTCGTCCACGGCGTCTGAGACCATGGATGACGTGAAAGAGATCCGGCGCGGCACGTTGCAGACGCAGACCTTCTACGAGCAGGTCGGCGGGGAGGAGACCTTCCGCCGCCTCGTCCACCGTTTCTACGAGGGAGTCGCCGAGGACCCGGTCCTGCGGCCCATGTACCCCGAGGAGGACCTCGGGCCGGCCGAGGAGCGGCTCGTGCTGTTCCTGATGCAGTACTGGGGCGGGCCGACGACCTACAGCGACAACCGCGGCCACCCGCGGCTGCGGATGCGTCACGCGCCCTTCGTCGTGGACCGCGCGGCCCACGACGCCTGGCTCAAGCACATGCGGGTCGCCGTCGACGAGCTCGGTCTGTCCGATGAGCACAGGACCCAGCTGTGGGACTACCTGACGTACGCGGCCGCTTCGATGGTGAACACCGCCGACTGATCACCACCCGGTGACCACCGCCCGGTGATCACCACCCGGTGACCACCCCTCCGTGACCACCGCTCACTGATTGCCGGATTCCGGTCACGCAGCGCCGGATTCCGGTCACAATCAGGTCAAGTCCGGGCTACAAGCGCTTACCCGCGACCATCCGCTCTGACATCCTCGCCGCAGACTGCACAACGGCGGGGGGCCGCGTGACGAGGTTCGGGGGAATCGCACGTCTGGTGTTCCTGCGTGCGCGGGCGCACCGGCTGCTGCTCGCCGCCGCCCTGCTGACCGTCCTGCTGACCACCGCGGTCCTGGCGACCCTGACCGCCTACTCGGGCGCGATCGGCGACGCGGCCCTGCGGCACTCCCTGGCGGACCCGCAGAACGCCGCCGACACCGCGCTGGTGGTCAGGGCGAGCGTGCCCGAGGACCGTCGCAAGGAGGCCGACACCGCCGTACGGGAAGTGGCGCGGCAGACCTTCGACGGGCTGCCGGTGACCGTGCGGACGCTGCTCAGGTCGGGCCCGTACGCGCTGCCGCGGTCGCTGCAACCCGAGGCCGAGCGGTCCGGGGACCCGGATCTCACCCACTTCGCGACGCTGGACCGCAGCCGGGTGCGGCTGGTCGAGGGGCGGCTGCCCCGGCCGGCCGAGGGGCTGGTGGAGGTGGCGCTCCCGCAGTCCGCCGCACGCGCCCTCGCCCTGCGCCCCGGAGCCCGGTTCACCCTCACCGACCGGCTGGGCGGCCCCGCGGTGCGGGTGACGGTCACCGGCCTGTACCGGCCGGTGCGCGCCGACGACCCGTACTGGCTCCTCGACGACCTGCACGGGCGGGGCATCAACAAGCTCGATTTCACGACGTACGGCCCCCTGCTCGCCGATCCCGGCGTGCTGGCCGACGGGACGGTGAGCGTCGGGGCGTCGGGCTGGCTTGTGTCGGCCGACTTCGCGACGGTGACGACCGCGCGCACCGACGCGCTGCGCGAGGCGGCCCGCGCCGGGAACGCGGCGCTGCGCAAGGAGTCCTCCCTCGGCGGCGCCACGACCGCGGCGACCGCGCTGCCCGAGGTCCTCGACCGCACCGACCGCTCCCTGCTGCTGTCCCGCTCCACTCTCCTGATCGTCGCCCTCCAGCTGGTGCTGCTCGCGGGCTGCGCCCTGCTGCTGGTGGCGGGACTGCTGAGCAGTGAACGCACCGGTGAGAGCAGGCTGTTGCTGGCCCGCGGTGCCTCCCGCGGCCGGATCGCGGGCCTCGCCGCCCTGGAGGCGCTCCTGCTCGCGCTGCCCGCGCTGGTCTGCGCCCCGCTGCTGGCGGGCCCGCTGACCCGACTGCTCGCGGGGCGGGGCCCGTTGGCCCGGATCGGGCTGCGGCTCGAGGTGCCGCGGGACGGGCGGCTCGGGGTGTGGCTGGTCGCGGCGGGCATCGCGCTCGGGTGTGCGCTGGCGGTGACCCTGCCCGCGCTGACCTCCTCGTTCGCGCGCGGCCGGGCACGGAGCCTGCCCGGGGCGGTGCGCGCGGGGGCGGACCTCGGGCTGCTCGTCGTGGCCGGGGTGGCGTACTTCCAGCTCAGCCGGCAGACCTCCGGTGCCGTGACCGACGACAGCTCCGGGGTGCTGGGCGTGGACCCGCTGCTGGTGGCGGCGCCCGCGCTGGCGCTGCTCGCCGGGACCGTGCTGACCCTGCGGCTGCTGCCCCCGCTGGCCCGGCTCGCCGAACGCCGGGCGGCCCGCGGGCGCGGCCTGAGCGCGGCCCTGGCGGGCTGGCAGATCGCCCGCCGTCCGATGCGCGGCGCGGGCCCGGTGCTGCTGCTGGTGCTCGCCGTGGCGCTGGGCATGCTGGCGATCGGCCAGGGCGCCTCCTGGAACCGCTCGCAGTCCGACCAGGCCGACTTCCGCGCCGGGGCCCCGGTGCGGGTCCTGACCTCCGGCGACGCGGGTCTCGGCCGTACCGAGGAGTACGCGGCCGTCCCGGGCGTACGGCGGATCGCACCCGCCGTACGCTCCGAACTCCCGCTGTCCGGCAGCCGGGTGGCGACGGTCCTGGCGCTGGACACCTCGCGCGCCTCGATGCTGATCCGTTCCGACCTGCACTCCGGACCGTTCCTCCAGGGGCTGGGCCCCAAGGGCGCGACGACGGGCCTGCGGGTGCCCGCGGGCACGACCCGGCTGCGGCTGACGGCGGCCCTGAGCGGTTCCGACCCGAGCACGGCCGTCCAGGTCGCCGTCACCCTGGAGGACCGCTACGGCACCCCCCACCGGCTCCCGATCGGCCAACTCCCCGGCGACGGACGGGTCCACGCGCTGGACGCCCACCTGCCCGGGGTCCCGCTGACCCTCACCGACCTGGAGCTGGTCGTGCCCGTCCCGAACGGCAGCGCCGAGCAACACCGTTTCACCCTCGACGGGTTGACGGCCACGAGCACCGACGGGACGGTACGGCCACTGCCGTTGCCCACCGACTGGAAGGCCTCCTCGCGGAGCGAGGGGGTGAGTTCGACGCCGGACGACAGGAACAAACCCACCCGGCCCCGCCTGAGTTCGGGATCCGGGCGGCCGACCGTGCGGTACGGCACCGGCTTCATCCCGTCCGACGACACCTGGAGCGTGGGGGTGCTCACGGTCCGGCTGAAGGCCACGCAGCCGAAGCCGGCCGAGATCACCGCCGTCGCCACCCGACGGTTCCTCGACTCGGCGTCCGTCTCCGTCGGGGAGAGCCTGGACGTGCCGCTGGGCGGCGAGAACGTGTCGGTGCGCATCGTGCGTTCCGTGGCGGAGCTGCCCACCGCCGCGGAGAACGGCGGTGCCCTGCTGCTCGATCTGCGGTCCGTGAACCGGGAGTTGCAGGAGCGGTACGGCGAGGGCCTGGAGCCGACCGAGTGGTGGCTGTCGACCGACCGCGGGGCCGCGGCCCGGGTCGCCGAGGCGCTGCGGGACCGGCCCGACGTCGATCCCACCCAGGTCGTGGTGCGGGACGAACTCGCCGAGCAGCTGAGCGACGACCCGTTCGGCGCGGGCCCCGAGGCCGCGTTCACGGCGGCGGCGGGGGTGGCGGCGGCGCTGGCCGCCGTCGGGTTCGCGGTGAGCGCGGCCGGGTCGCTGCGGGAGCGGGGCGCGGAGTTCGCCGTACTGCGGGCTCTCGGGGCCCCGCGCCGGCGGCTGGCCCGGGCGGTCGCCCTGGAGCAGGGTGTCCTGGTGCTGCTGGCACTGTTGGCGGGGGCCCTGCTGGGCGCGGTGCTGACCCGGGCGGTGATCCCGCTGATCGTGCTCACGGACGAGGCGACCCGACCGGTGCCCACGGTCCTGGTCCAGCTCCCCCTCGCGCGGGCGACCGTACTCCTGGCGGCGGTGGCTCTCGCCCCGCTCCTGGTGACGGCGGCGCTGGCCCTGCGACGGGCGGATCCGGCCCGTGCGCTGCGTGAGGGGGGTGAGTGAGATGAGGTGGTTCAGGACGGGCGGGGCCGCATCTTCCGGGAAGGGCGAGTCGGGGGTCTCCGGGGTGACCGCCGGGGCGTCCGCGTCCGACGGGGACGCCCATGAGGGCTCCGGGGTGAGCGTGCCCTGGGTCCGGACCCGGCTGCGGACCGCGACCGGCACCGCGTGCGCGCTCGCGCTGCTGGTCGCGTTGACGGCGTGCCTCGCGGCCGCCTTCCCGCGCGCGGTCGACCGGTACGAGGACTCCGGGCTGCGCCGGGCCGCCGAGCAGGCCCGCCCCGACCGGACCGGCATCGAGGTGTACGCCCCGCCGCCCTCGCTGATGGAGACGACCCGTTTCCGCGAGGACGCGCTGCGCCCGGACATGCTGGCCGAGCAGGACACCGAGGTCCGCGCCCAGGTCCCGGACCCGCTCGTCCTCGACCGGGACCAGTCGACGTACGGCGTGCGCACCACCCAGGACATCCCGGTGCTCGACCCGTGGCTGCCGAGGCCGACCGGCGACCCCGCGCGGGTGACCCTGGTCGCGCAGACGGGCCTCGCCGCCCACTCCTCCCTCGCACAGGGACGGTTGCCGCGCGCCGACGGCCAAGTGGCCTCCACGACGCGTGAACTGGAGGCCGCCGTCAGCGCCGAGACGGCCAAGGCCCTGCACATCAAGGTCGGTTCGGTGCTCCACGTCCCGCCCTACACGGTTCGGATCACGGGCATCGTCACCCCGCGCGAGCCGCGAGGCGCGTACTGGTCGACCAAGACCATCCTGCGCACCCCGGCCCTGATCCGCGAACCCCTGCCGTCCATCGCCATGTACTGGGTCGGCGCCCTGCTGCTGTACCCGGACGCCGCCCCCGCCCTGCTCGCCGACTCCGGAAAACCCGAGCGCTACTGGCAGTTGGCCCCGGACATAGGGGCCCTGCGGGCCCGCGACATCCCGGCCCTGCGGTCCGCGATCGCCTCCCTGGAGGCCGGTCCGGCGCTGCGGGAGGTGCGCCGGGAGATCGACGGCCCGTCGACCGAGCTCTCGGAGCTGAACGGCAGCACCGAGGTCACCACCGACCTCGACGAGGTCCTCATCTCCTACGGCCGGCTCCGCGAGAGCGTCGCCCCGCTCGTCGCCGTCGCCGCGTTCGGCACCGGCACGGTCGCCGCCGTCGTCCTCATGATGGCGGGCGGCCTCACTGCCGAACGCCGCCGCAGCGAACTCGCCCTGCTGCGCGCCCGGGGCGCCTCCCTGCGCGGTCTCACGGCCCGGCTCTTCGCCGAGACGGCCGCCGTCGCCGTGCCCGCGGGTGCCCTGGGCCTCGCCGCCGCGCTGCTCGCGATCCCGGCGGGCCGCGCCGGTGCCGCCGTGTGGGCCGCCGTCGCGGTCACCGCCGTGACCTGCGCGGCCCTCCCCCTGCGCGCGGCCGCCGCCCACCGCCTGGTCCGCGTGCACACCGGCCGCGAGGACGTGGCGTCCGTACGGCCGTCCCGGCGCCGTACGGTCGCCGAGCTGACGCTGCTGGTGCTGGCCGCGGGCGCGGTGGAGTCGCTGCGCCGGCGCGGCACCTCGGGCTCCGCCGGTGACCTCGTCTCCCTGGCGCCGGTGCTGCTGGGGGTGATCGCGGCGCTGGTCCTGGTCCGCCTGTACCCGCTGCCGCTGCGCGGCCTGGCCCGGCCCGCGGCGCGGCTGCGCGGCGCGGTGGCCCATCTGTCGCTGGCCCGGGCGGGCCGCACCTCGGCCTCCGCGGTGCTGCCCCTGCTCGCCCTGCTGACCGCCCTGACCACGGCGGCCTTCGGCGGCTCGGTCCTCGCGGGCGTGCGGGAGGCCCGCGACCACGCGGCCCTGCTCTCGGTCGGCGCCGACGCCCGGGTGGAGTCGGCGGCGCCGCTCCCGTCCGGGCTCCCGGACCGGCTGCGCCGTAGTCCCGGAGTGAGCGAGGTGTCCACGCTGAGCGTCACCTTCGAGGCGAAGCCGGCCGACGGGGCCCAGACGGTACCGCTGGTCGGGGTGGACCCCGCCGATTACGCGGCCCTGTCGGCCCGGACCGGCCTGGGCGCCTTCCCGCGGGGCGAGTTGCAGGCGGCGGCCGCCGGCGCCCCCGCTCCGGCCCTGGCCTCCACGGCCACCGCCCGGACGTACGGCACCCGCCCCTTCCCGGTCCTCCTCCCGGACGGCAGCACCCTCACCGTCCGCATCACCGCCGTCCTCGACCGCACCCCGGCGGTGTCGGGCCCGGACTTCCTGATCGTGAACCGCACGGCACTGGGCCCGGCGGCGGCCCGGCCGACCGGGCTGCTCCTGACCGGCGAGAACCTGGACGGGACCGCACTGCGCGAGGCCGCCCCGAAGACGGCGACCGTGCGGCTGCGGTCCGAGGAGCGGGCGGGCTATGTCGACTCCCCGCTCCAGACCGGCGCGGAACGCGTCTATACGACCGCCGTGGCGGCCGGCACCGGTTACACCGTCCTCGCCCTCCTCCTGTCCCTCCTGCGCACCGCCCCCGAACGCACCGCCCTGCTGGCCCGCCTGCGCACGATGGGCCTCACCCGGGCGGCGGGCCGGCGCCTGCTGATCCTGGAGTCCCTCCCCCAGGCGGTCCTGGCCGCGCTCGGCGGCGTCCTCACGGGCTGGGCCACGATCCGCCTGCTGTCCCCGGGGATCGACCTGACCGCCCTCGCCCTCCCGACGGCCGAACCCGGCGCGGGCGCGGTGGAGTTGCGCATGGACCTGCCGTCCCTGGCGATACCGGCGGCGGCGGTGCTGCTGCTGGCGGTCGGGGTGGGGGTCGGACAGGCCTGGTGGTCGGGGAGACGGGGGTCGGTGACGGAACTGAGAGCGGGTGACGCCCGATGACCCGGATGACGCTCGATGACCCGGGTGGCGCCCGATGAGCCGCGTGACGTCCGATGACCCGGGTGGCGTCTGATGACCCTTTGTGTGACACCCGATGACGCGTTGCGTGCGACCCGAGCAGCCCTGACGCCGGACCACAGTCCAGGAGACGGCCCATGACCACGAACCCCACCCTCACGGACCTGGCGCAGAAGGCGACCGCCGCCCGCAACCGCCCCACCTACGGCCACGACGCCCTGATCACCTGCGACCGGCTCGTGCGCATCTTCACCACGGACGGCGTGGAGGTCCAGGCGCTCCAGGGCCTCGACCTGCTCGTGCGCGAGGGCGAACTCCTCGCCCTGGTGGGCGCATCGGGCAGCGGCAAGTCCACCCTCATGAACATCCTCGCCGGCCTCGACACCCCCACCGCCGGCGCGGCCAGGGTCGCCGGGCACGACCTGCTCACCATGACCGCGAAGGACCGCCTGGCCTACCGCCGCAAGACCGTCGGCTTCGTGTGGCAGCAGACGTCCCGCAACCTCCTGCCCTACCTCACCGCGGCGCAGAACATCACCCTGCCCATCCAGCTCTCCGGCGCCCGCACCGCCCGCCGCGCCCAGACCCAACGGGCCCTGGAACTCCTGGAGTTGCTGGAGGTCGCCGACTGCCGCAACCGTCGCCCCCACCAGATGTCCGGCGGCCAGCAGCAACGCGTGGCGATCGCGGTCGCGCTGGCCAACGACCCCGCGGTCCTGCTGGCCGACGAACCGACCGGCGAACTCGACTCGCACACCGCGGAACAGATCTTCGCCGCGTTCCGCACGGCCAACGAACAGCTCGGCACGACGATCGTCATCGTCACCCACGACCAGGCCGTGGCCTCCGAGGTCCGCCGGGCGGTGGCCATCAGGGACGGCCGTACGGCCACGGAGGTCCTGCGCCGCAGCGAGGTCGACGCGACGACGGGCCACGAGACGCTGGTGGCGCGGGAGTACGCGATGCTGGACCGCGCGGGCCGCCTCCAGCTCCCGAAGGAGTACACCGAGACACTGGGCATGCGCGACCGGGTCGCACTGGAACTGGAACCGGACCACATCGGGGTGTGGCCGGACGACAGCGACCGGGACTGACGGTTGGATCGGTGGGGGCCGGTCAGCGCACGCTGACGCCGAGAGCCCCAAGTCCCCCTTGCCGTACGGCGATCGAGCCGTAGGGCGTGCGCAGCCGCAGCCACGCTCCGGAGGAGAAGAGCCCCGACTCGCCGCCGGGCCGCAGGAATCCGAGCGACTGGGCCGCGTGCACGGCCCGCACGGGCAGCCCGGTGTCCGCGACGGTCCGGGACCAGATCTCCCGGCCGATCCGGTCGAGTTCGGCCCGGGTACGCCCCTCGGGCCCCAACTCCTCGGTACGCGACCGGAATTCGGCGATCCCGGCGAGGACGAGCGCGCGCAGCGCCTCCGGCCCCGGAAGGCCGGTCACCGGCTGCCATCCGCCGCGCGGCGGCAGCACCCCGGCCCACGGCGGACCGGTCACCGCCGGCGGTACGACAGCGGTGCCGGCGCTCTCGTCGACGGACTCCAGGAGCTCACCGGCGGACACGGTCACGTCGAGAGTGACGTCGAGCCCGTTCTCGTACGGCTTCGCCAGCCGTACCGCCCGGATCGCCAGCACCTCGAAGGACGGCGGCCGCCCGAAGACGGCGAGCGCGGTGCCGGTCCCCTGGAGGCGCACCGCGGCCGAGCGGTCGTAGTGGAGCAGCCGGGAGAGGAAGGCGGCGAGGTCCGCCGCCTCCGACTCGTCGGCGAGGTGGAGCACCGTCATGCGGCGACGGCCTCCTCCTCGTCGTTGTCCCGGTACTCCTCGAGGAACTCCCGTTCCTCCGTGGTGATCCGGCGCGGGCGCTGGGCCGCGAAGTCGAACGGCACTATCACCGTGGAGGCGCGGACGTAGACCTCGTCGCCGTCCTTCACCTCGTAGGCGATGGTGAAGGACGCCGCGCGGATCTCGGTGACCCACAGCTCGATGTCCACGGGCGCGTGCCGGTGGACGAGCTGGCGCTTGTAGTCGATCTCATGGCGTGCCACCACGGACCCCTGCTTGAAGTCCTTCTCCGGGCGGAACAGGAAGTCGATACGGGCTTCCTCCAGGTAGCGGAGGAAGACCACGTTGTTGACGTGGCCGTACGCGTCCATGTCCGCCCAGCGCAGCGGGCAGCGGTAGATGTGCCGCAAGATCAGCCCCGGGTCAGCTTCTTGTAGGTGGCGCGGTGCGGACGCGCCGCGTCCGGGCCGAGCCGCTCGATCTTGTTCTTCTCGTACGACTCGAAGTTGCCCTCGAACCAGAACCACTTGGAGTCACCCTCGTAGGCGAGGATGTGGGTGGCGACCCGGTCCAGGAACCACCGGTCGTGGGAGACGACCACGGCCGCGCCCGGGAACTCGAGGAGCGCGTTCTCCAGCGAGCCGAGGGTCTCGACGTCGAGGTCGTTGGTCGGCTCGTCGAGGAGCAGCAGGTTGCCGCCCTGCTTGAGGGTGAGCGCGAGGTTGAGCCGGTTGCGCTCACCACCGGACAGGACACCGGCGGGCTTCTGCTGGTCGGGACCCTTGAAGCCGAACGCGGACACGTACGCCCGGCTCGGCATCTCGACCTGGCCGACGTTGATGTAGTCCAGCTCGTCCGAGACGACCGCCCAGAGGGTCTTCTTCGGGTCGATGTTGGCGCGGCTCTGGTCGACGTACGAGATCTTGACGGTCTCGCCGACCTTGATGGAGCCGGAGTCCGGGGTCTCCAGACCCTGGATCATCTTGAAGAGGGTGGTCTTGCCGGCGCCGTTGGGGCCGATGACACCCACGATGCCGTTGCGCGGCAGGGTGAAGCTGAGGTCGTCGATGAGGAGCTTGTCACCGAAGCCCTTGCTGAGGTTGGAGACCTCGACGACGATGCTGCCGAGCCGCGGGCCCGGCGGGATCTGGATCTCCTCGAAGTCCAGCTTCCGCATCTTGTCGGCCTCGGCGGCCATCTCCTCGTACCGCGCGAGACGGGCCTTGGACTTGGCCTGCCGCCCCTTGGCGTTGGAGCGGACCCACTCGAGCTCTTCCTTGAGCCGCTTGGCGCGCTTGGCGTCCTTCTGGCCCTCGACCTTGAGACGGGTCTGCTTGGTCTCCAGGTACTTGGAGTAGTTGCCCTCGTAGCCGTGCAGGCGGCCGCGGTCGACCTCGCAGATCCAGCCGGCGACGTTGTCCAGGAAGTACCGGTCGTGGGTGACGGCGACGATGGTGCCGTCGTACTTGGCGAGGTGCTGCTCCAGCCAGTTCACCGACTCGGCGTCGAGGTGGTTGGTGGGCTCGTCGAGGAGCAGCAGGTCGGGGGCTTCGAGCAGCAGCTTGCAGAGCGCCACGCGCCGCTTCTCACCACCGGAGAGGTTGGTGACGGCCCAGTCGCCCGGGGGGCACCCGAGGGCGTCCATGGCCTGCTCCAGCTGAGCGTCGAGGTCCCACGCGTTGGCGTGGTCGAGCTCCTCCTGGAGCTTGCCCATCTCGTCGAGGAGCGCGTCGCTGTAGTCGGTGGCCATCAGCTCGGCGATCTCGTTGAACCGGTCGAGCTTGCCCTTGACCTCGGCGACACCCTCCTGGACGTTCTCCAGGACGGTCTTCTCCTCGTTGAGCGGGGGCTCCTGGAGGAGGATGCCGACGGTGTAGCCGGGCGCGAGGAACGCGTCACCGTTCGACGGCTGGTCCAGCCCCGCCATGATCTTCAGGATCGTGGACTTACCGGCACCGTTCGGGCCGACCACACCGATCTTCGCGCCGGGCAGGAAGTTCAGCGAGACGTCGTCAAGGATGACCTTGTCGCCGATTGCCTTGCGCGTCTTGCGCATGGTGTAGATGTACTCAGCCAAGAGAAACCGTCCGGCAGCTTGAAATCTGGCAGTGGGCAGATACACCCCATCTTGCCTGAGGTCCACCCTCGGGTGTTAACCCGTTTGGTCGGGGGGCTGTGACCTGGCGTTTCACGCGCCCTGTCGGTGACATGCCCATCGAGCCCCGCCCCGGGCCGGGAGAACCTGGGCGAACGGCGCCCTGCGTGATCACTGTCAGGGATAGCCTGACGCCATGCCCGACGCCCCGGACGCCTCCGCCGCCCCCGAGCTCCATCGTCTGTCCCCCCGCGACGAGTCCCGCGTCGCGCTCGCCCTCACGCTGCGGCAGCTCGTGGACGCCGTCCTCGACGCCGTCCCGGTCGAGCCGGATCCCGCGCCCGGGGATCTGCTGCGTACCGCGCTGAAGCTCCAGCGCCGGGTCGAGGACGTGGTGCGGGAGGCCGTGGTCGCCGAGCGGGAGCGGGGGACCACCTGGGCCGAGATCGGGGAGGTCGCCGGTGTCACCCGCCAGTCCGCCCACGAGAAGTGGTACGGCGATGTGCACGCCTGGGCGGCCATCGGACGCAGCGCCCTGCCGCCGCACCTGAAGACGCTCGAAGTGGCCGCCGAGGCCGACGACCGGTACGCCATGCTGCGGCCCGACCGGCCGCACGCCGTCACCTCGGGACTGGACGCGGTCCGCTTTCCCGGTTCGCACGCCTACGAGGCCAGCCTGCGCGTCCGCGGCTCCGCCCTGCACACCCGGCGCACGGAACTGGACGCCCGGGCCACGCGGCTCAACGACGAGTACGGCGCCCTGCACGCCCAGGGACCGGCCAACTCGCCCCTCGGCGCCGATCCGCACGCCATCGACGCCCACCGCGGTCACGCGGACGCCGTGCGCGCCAACCGGCTCGCCATCGCGGACGTGCACGACGAGATCGCCACCGTCTACGACCAGCTCGTCACCGCCGAACCCTCCCTGGCCGAGGAACACCGCACCCAGTCCGACTGGCACCGCAACGCCTCCGCCCAGGCCCGCGGCTACGCCGACCTCCTGAACGGCACGGGCCGGTAGAGGCTGTCCGCGGGATCAGCCGGCTGCGGGAAAGGGCGCCTCGTCAGCGCGGGCGCGCCTGCGGCGCCCGCCCCGCCCGAGGAACCTCCGCCGGCCGCGGCGGCCGCGCCCACTGCACCGGCCACCGCCCACCGCGACGCCGGCCTGATCCGCCGGGCAGGCCCTAGCCGTCCGCGCTCCCGCGCACGGCCAGCCATACGGCCGCGCCCACGGCGACCGCTCCGGCCGCCCCCGCGGACCGCAGCAGCGCCCGGTCACCGCGCCACGACAGGACCGACCAGCTCGACTGCGCCGAGAACAACGACCCCTTGCTCAGCCACGACCCCGTGGAGATCAGGGAGAGGGCGGAACCGATCGAGCCGACGGACAGGGCGCTGCCGATCGAGCCGACCGACAGGGCCGAGCCGACGGAGCCGATGGACAGCACCGAGCCCACCGAGCCGATCGACAGCACCGAGTCCTGCGACCACAGGGACAGCACGGACTCCGAGGACGGGTGACGCGCCGCTGACGCGGTTGACTTCGTCATGCGGGCCATTCTGCCCGCGCCGGGGCGCCGAGGTCAGTCGTGCGTGCGGTTCTGCTTCCGGCCCGTGTGCACCAGGAAGGCGCCCCCGATCACCACCAGCCCGATCGCGGTCCCGGCGATCAGCGGCGTCGTAGCGGAGCCGCCGGTCTCGGCGAGGTTGACGTCGGCGGAGGGCGCGGCCACCGTGGCGGGGCTCGGCTCGCTGAGGGTCTGAGTGGTGGCGCCCGTCTCACTGCTCCGGGTGCGGCAGTCCAGGACCCCGGTGAAACGCTCCACGAGGCCGTCGGGGCCCTTGATCGTGAAGTCGTACGCCTGGTCCTCCTGGAGCGGGACCGTCACCGTGCGGGTCTCGCCCGCCGCGATGGCGTACTGCGTGCCCATGAGCTCGAAGCCGAACTCCTCGTCGCCCTGGTTGGTCGCGGTGATGTCCAGTCCGCCCTTGGTGCAGTTCCGGGCCGCGGACAGGGCCGGTACGGCGCCCTGCTCCGCCCAGGTCGCGCTCGCCGTCGCCGAGACGGTCGACTCGCTGGAACCGGCCAGGATCTGCGTCTGGCTGCGGCTCTCCGAGGCGAAGGCCCGGCCGACCGGCACGGTGGTGGAGGCCTGCACGGTGAGGTCGGCCGCACCCGCCCCCGCGTCCTCGGGGACGTCGAAGTAGAGCTCGCTGCCGTTGCTCGCGGAGGTCACCGGCTTGCCGTCCTTGCCGACGATCCGCACCCCGCTGGTGGCCGCGTCGGCCGGCGGCGTGACCGTCGTACCGGCCGCGTTGGTGTGCACCGTCACCGGGCCGAGCAGCTCGCCTGGGTGGCCGGAGACCGCGGGCGGGTCGAGGGTCAGCGAGGCCGCCGGCTCCGTGAGGTCACGGGCGCTCTTCTCCAGGTAGTCCGCGAGCTTCTCGGCCTGCGGGTCGACGGCGTCCACGTTCGCCGCGTCCGAGTAGCGCCAGATCGCCACCTGGGTCCCGGCCGCCGCGTCCTGCTCGGTCAGCCCGGCGGGGACACCGGCCTTGGCGGCGAGCGCCGCGAGGTCGTTCACCTGGGGGTAGGAGTTCTGGAGGATCCAACGGATCTTCCCCGCGTTCCTGTTGGCGCCCAGCGAGGTCCCGCTCCAGTCGGTCTCGTGGTACTTGGCGTCCTTCTGCGTCGGGTTGTAGAGGTCGACGCAGTAGGTCTGCAGGGTGCCGCCGCCCTCGACGGACATCTCGAACAGCCCGGCGGGCACCTGGAGATCGCCGTTGGTGTCGTGGATCACCGCTTCGCCGTAGGTCTTCAGACCTCCTATGGTCGCGGTCGCCCCTCTCTGGTTCTGTGCCGTGTCGTCCGCGGCGGCCGTGCCGGCGGCGGCCACCGCCATACCGGCCGCGAGCAGGCCGGAGACGAAGGTGGCGGCCGCGAGGCGAGCCGCTCCCCGTCCGCGCACGGACAGCGCAGAGAACGCAGAAAACACGGAATTCCCCTTCGAGCAGGACCCGTTGACGAGCGGGGTGGCGGTCCCACCAGCAGAATCAATAGCCCCGAGAGCTGTGTTCGGCATCCTAGGGACGCGGCCGCGCCGCTCTTCCCGGGGATGCGGTCGGAAGATCGATCCGACTCGGAATCGTTATCGCCAGCCCCCTTCGCCGGGAGGGCTTATCGACAAGTCGACCGGAAGTTCCGGACGCATTCGCCGATAAGCCCGCCGATAAGCCGCACTTCGGTCAGAGCACCAGCGCCCGCCTGACGTCACGTCACCCGACGTCACGTCACCCGACGTCACGTCACCGCGACGGCCTCCCGCCGGTCCGCGGTGTCGTCGCCCGGCGGTGTCTCCCAGGCCGGCTCCGGCTGCGCGGGCGTGCCGGCCGCCGCGTTCTCCGCCCGCTGGGTGCGCCGGAAGGCCGAGGTGCCGCGCGCGAGGTCATGACCGATCGCCACCGCGTCGATGTCGGCCGAGGTCCAGGACGGCTGCCCCTCGCGGACCTCCGACCGCACCTTCAACCGGCCCTGGACGACCACCGGATCGCCCACGTTGATGGACCCGGACACGTTGGTGGCGAGCTGGCGGTTGGCCCACACCGTGAAGAAGTTGGTGTGCCCGTCCGTCCACTCGTTCTTCTCGCGGTCCAGATAGCGCGCGGTCGCCGCGAGCCGGAACCGCACCGACGCGCCGGTCGTCAACTCGCGGTACACCGGCTGCGTCGCCACGTTGCCCACCGCGCAGATCATCGTCTCGTTCATCGCGGAAAACCCTCCCGGACATGCGTACGGGCCCGTCCCGTACGGCTGTTGCCGTCTGCGTGCCGAACGCGTCACCGCGATCGCCGCGAAGCCAGACTGCCTCCGCCGGGCCGAGCCCGCTGCGCCCTGTGGACCGTCCACGGGCTGTGGAAAACTCCACCACCCGAACGAGGGACCCGGTCCACGGAACCACCCGTCACCCCACCCCCACGACCCTCCTGTACTGCTCCCGGACCTCCCGGTACCGCAGCAGCTCCGCCGCCACCGGATCCAGCACCCGGGCCCGCCCGCACCCCGCCGCCGCCTCCCGCAGACGCCGTTCCGCCTCCACGCCGTACCGCCGCGCGGGCCCCCGCGCCGCCATCCGGCAGCTCCACTCGACGAGCGGGCCGCCGATGATGCCCAAGACCATCAGCAGCACCGGAACCCCGAGGTTCGGCGCCATGACCCCGACGATCTGACCCACCAGCCAGGCGCCGCCGACGATCTGAAGCAGCGTCATGGACGCCTGGGCCAGAACGGCTGCCGGCCACCAGCCCGGACGCGGTGGCTTGCCCGGCGGCAGCCCGGCCCGGGCCGTCAGCTCGTCCAGCGCCTCGGGAAGCCCCTGGGAGCCCCGTACGGCCGCCTCGCGCACCGCCTGCGCCCAGGGCGCGGGCAGTCCCGCCGAGGCGCGGTCGGCGAGCGTCCGTACGGCCTGCTCGACCTGTTGCCGCGCGGTCGCCTCCTCGTCGGCCTGGGTGCGCAACGGCAGCCGTCCCGTGACAGGTTCGCGCCGGTCCTGGTACCAGCGCCACAGCCGCAGCCAGGGCGTGCCGCACGCGCGGTTGGCGTTGCGCAGCCAGGCGCGCTCGGCCGCCTCGCCCGCCGCGGTGGCGCCGACCGCGTCCGCGAGGCGGGCGGCGAAGTCGTCGCGCGCGTCCTCGCTCAGGCCGGTGCGCCGACCGGTCGCGTAGACGGGCCGCAGGCGCCACGCGGCCGCGTCCACGTCGGCCGCGATCCGCCGCGCGGGAGCTCCGCGCTCGGCGACGAACTGGCCGAGCGACTCCCGCAGTTCACCGACGCCGTCCCCGGTGAGCGCGGACAGCGCGAGCACGGTGGCGCCCGGTTCGCCGTACTCCCCGAGCGCGATCCCGTCCTCGTCCAGCAGCCGCCGCAGGTCGTCGAGGACCTGCTCGGCGGCCTCCCCGGGCAGCCGGTCGATCTGGTTGAGGACGATGAACATGACCTCCGCGTGGCCCGCCATCGGCCGCAGATAGCGCTCGTGCAGCATCGCGTCGGCGTACTTCTCGGGGTCCACGACCCAGATGACGGCGTCGACGAGCGCCAGGATCCGGTCCACGTGCTCGCGGTGCTGGACCGCGGCCGAGTCGTGGTCGGGCAGGTCGACCAGGACGAGCCCGCGCAGCTGGGCCTCCGACTCGGCGCTCTGCAGCGGGCGCCGCCGCAGCCGGGGCGGGATGCCGAGCCGCTCGATGAGACTGGCCGAGCCGTCGCTCCAACTGCACGCGATCGGCGCGGCGGTGGTGGGCCGGCGCACGCCGGACTCCGAGATCGTCACTCCGGCGAGCGCGTTGAACAACTGCGACTTGCCGCTGCCCGTCGCACCCGCGATGGCGACGACGGTGTGCTGCCCGGAGAGCCTGCGCCGGGCGGCCGCCTCGTCCAGGACCTGGCCGGCCTCGGCGAGCGTCCGGCTGTCGAGCCGGGTCCGGGACAGCCCGATCAGCTCCCGCAGCGCGTCCAGACGGGAGCGCAGAGGGCCGTCGTACGCCAACGGGGCGGCGGGCGGCGCGTTGTGCCCACGAGCCTCCACGACGGCGGCCTGCTCGCTCTCGGCGGTGACCCGCCGCGCGATCAGCCCGTCGTCCCAGGCACCACCCGATTCACCGTCGACCACCACACCGGCATCGACCACCTCCGGGGACCCACTCCCGGCCTCCCCGTCCCCGCACCCTCCCGCGGCCCGCCCACGGGGCTTCTCCTCGCGCACGTGCCTGCCGTCGTCCCGCCCGGGCCGCCCTTCCTCACGCCCAGGCTTACCGACCTCGCGCACGTGCCGCCCTTCCTCACGACCAGGTCGCCCTTCCTCACGCCCGGGCCTACCGTCCTCGCGCGCGTGCCGCCCGTCCGCACGCCCGTGCCGCCCTTCCTCACGCGCGCGCTCACCGGCCTCCCGCGGGTGCTTACCCTCCTCGCCCCGGTGCCGGCCCTCCTCAGGCCCGCGCTGACCCTCCTCACGCCCGCGCCGCCCGTCCTCACGCCGGTGCCCCGGCTCCTCGCCCCCCTCCTGCCCCGACCCGACCCGCCCACGACCGGACGCCTCCCCGTCCCGCCCCGACCTCGCGCTCGCCCGACCGGGCTCGTCACCCTCGCGCCCCACGCCCGTCCCCGCCCGCGCACGGCCCCGCCCCTTCTCCGCACCCGCGTGTCCACCCCTCACCCGCGCGGTCCCGTCACTCACCGCCCCACCAGCGTCTCCGTCCCCCCGACGCCCCTCCCCGACACCGCCATCGACACCCGCCCCGGCACCCTCCCGCCCGTCCTCCTCACGCCCGTCCCCGACCTCCACGCGCGCGTGACCCTCCTCGCCCCCCGCTCCCCCAGCGCCCGCCGAGCCCCCGGCCACCGCCTCCCCCTCCGATACGGCGTCCCCCGCCCGCTCGGTGTGGTCCTGATCCGTGTGGTCCTGATCCGTGACGGCGGTCATCGGTCACCTCTCCTTCTGCAGTACGGACAGCGCGGCGATGAGCTCGGCCTGGGGCTCGGGGTGTACTTCGAGTGCGTCGAGCGGGGCGAGCCGGCGTTCGCGTTCGGCGTGCACGACCCGGTCGAGGTGCTCGGCGAGCAGCCGTCCGCCCCGGTCCCGCAGCCGCAGCGCGCCATGGGCGCCGATCCGCTCGGCGAGCCCCTCACCGGCGACCCGGGCCCGCCGCCCGCCCAGCAGCGCGGTGGCGACGAGGGCGGCCACGGTCTCCGGGTCGGGCGCGACGCCTCGGTCGAGGCCCCGGACCTCGTCCTCGGCGTACTCCTCCAGCTCCCGCCGCCACCGCCGTACGGCCATCCCGATCCGGTGCTCGGCGCTCTCCGGAGTCGGATCACGGTCGGTCAGTTCAGGCGCCGCGGCGGCCGGTTCGCGCCGCCAGGCCTCGGCGACCCGCTCGTCGGCGGCGGTGACCGCGCACAGCAGGAGGGCGCCCAAGCTCTCCACCAGGGCGTCCAGGAGCTCGCCGGCGGTGCAGTCGAGGGGGAAGGCACGCCAGCGCTTGAGGGCGTCACCGGCGAGCACGGCACCGGCCTGCAGCCGCCCCCGCACGCGCGCGTACTCGCTGTCGTACGCCACCTCGACGGCGGTGGTGAGCCGCAGCGCGGCTGCGTACTGGGCGGCGGCGGCACTGGCCAGTTCGGGCATCCGGGACTTGAGGGAGGCGAGCACACCGTGGGCCGTACGGGCGACGGTGTGCTGCCGGGCGGCCGGCTCCTGCACCTGGTGGACGAGCCAGGTCCGCAGCGGTGCCACCGCGGTGGCCGGCAGCAGTCCGCCGCCCCAGGCCGACTCGGGCAGCTCCGGCACCGTGAACCGGGGCACCTCGCCGAGGCCCGCCTTGGTGAGCAGGGCGCCGTACTGCCGGGAGACCTCGGAGACGACCTGGTGCGGCACCCGGTCGAGGACGGTCACCAGGGTGGCGTCGTACTCCTTGGCGGTGCGCAGGAGGTGCCAGGGGACGGCGTCGGCGTAGCGGGCGGCCGTGGTGACCATGATCCAGACGTCGGCCGCGCAGATCAGCTCGGCGGCGAGGACGCGGTTGTCGGCGACCAGGGAGTCGATGTCGGGCGCGTCGAGGAGCGCGAGGCCGGGCGGGAGGGTGTCGGCGGTCTCGATGCGCAGCACGCGCGCGGGGTTCTCGCCGGGCAGCAGGAGTTCGTCCCCCGCCTCCCGGTGGGGCACCCACACGCGGGTGAGGTCGGGCAGGACCCGCATCCCGCTGAACCAGTGATGGTCCTCCGGATGGCAGACCAGCACCGGGGTCCGCGTGGTCGGCCGCAGTACGCCCGCCTCGCTCACCCGGCGCCCCACAAGGGAGTTGACGAGGGTCGACTTGCCCGCCCCGGTGGAGCCGCCCACGACGGCCAGCAGCGGCGCTTCGGGATCCCTCAGCCGGGGCACCAGATAGTCGTCGAGCTGGGCGAGCAGTTCGTCGCGGTTGGCACGCGCGCGTGGGGCCCCCGCCAGGGGCAGCGGGAAGCGTGCGGCGGCGACACGGTCGCGCAGGGCGGAGAGTGCGTCGAGCAGCTGAGGCCGTACGTCCAAGGTCACCACATGTGAAGAATGCCCAATTTTAGGGGAATTCTGAAGCATATGAGCACGTCTGCGCGCCGACAGGACACAAGGGACGGAAGGGATGACTGGGACGCAGGCACAGTCCAGGCATAACGAGTGCACAACACCCGGTGCGCGAGGCGGCAAAAGCGATGCACGATTCGTACCTGCCTGCGATTATCAGGACCGCTTCACTGAACCTCCACATCGAGCCACGGAGGCGAAGCAACAGGGACAAGGTCGTGGGAGCCCTATCCTTGTCCCCGGCAACGTCACGGAACGGCCCACACCCGGGCACCCAAGACAGAGGCCACCACACCCGGCCCCCGTAGCTCAGTGGATAGAGCAGGCGCCTTCTAAGCGCTTGGCCGCAGGTTCGAGTCCTGCCGGGGGCGCAAACACCTTCTGACCACGTCGTTCGGGCAGGGGGTCTTTTCATGTCCGGCCCCGCAGCGGTACGTGGCCAAGCGCCTCGGGCCCGAAGCGCCCGCCGGACGGGACGGCTCCTCGCACCTACCGAGATCATGCGCGACTGCCACTGACAGTGCCGCGGCGTAGAGTCGATCACCCTGACCGGGAACCACCACAGGGGAAGGACCGACATGCGTCTGCGCTGTGCCGTGCTGGACGACTTCCAGCGGGTGGCGACGCGCTTCGCCGACTGGTCGCCGCTCGCTGACCGCGTCGAAGTCGTCTCCTACGACAGCCACTTCGCCGACGAGGACGCCCTGGTCGCCGCTCTCGCCGACGCCGACATCGTGGTCACCCTGCGCGAGCGCGTCCCCTTCCCCGCCGCCCTCTTCGCCCGCCTCCCCCGGCTGAAGCTGCTCATCGCCTCCGGCATGCGCAACACCGTCATCGACTACGCCGCCGCCGAGGCGCACGGCGTCACCGTCTGCGGCACGGCCAGCTCCTCGACCCCGCCGGTCGAACTCACCTGGGCCCTTCTCCTCGGCCTCGCCCGTGGGATCGTCCAGGAGAGCAACGCCCTGCGCACGCAAGGCGCCTGGCAGTCCACCGTCGGCGCCGACCTGCACGGCCGCCGGCTCGGACTGCTCGGTCTCGGCAAGATCGGCAGCCGCGTCGCCCAGGTCGGTCTCGCCTTCGGCATGCAGGTCAGCGCCTGGAGCCAGAACCTCACCCGGGAACGCGCGGCCGAGGTGGGCACGGAGCTCGCCCCGTCCCTGCAAGACCTGCTCTCCACCAGCGACTTCGTCTCCGTGCACCTCGCCCTCGGCGACCGCACCAGAGGCCTGCTCGGCCCCGCCGAAATCGCCCTCCTCAAGCCCACCGCCTACCTGATCAACACCTCGCGCGCGGCGATCGTCGACCAGGACGCGCTCCTCGCCGCCCTGCACGAGGGCCGGATCGCCGGAGCGGCCCTCGACGTCTTCGACACCGAGCCCCTCCCCGCCGACCACCCCCTGCGCACGGCCCCCCGCCTGCTCGCCACCCCGCACCTCGGCTATGTCTCGCAGGCCAACTACACGACGTACTACGGCCAGGTGGTCGAGAACATCGAGGCCTACCTGGCGGGTTCACCCGTACGACGACTCCCCTGAGGCGGCATCACCCGCACGACAGCTCCCCTGAGGCGATCACCTGCACGACAGCTCCCCTGAAGCGGCATCACCCGCACGACAGCTCCCCTGAGGCCCCGCCCACAGCAGGCCTGCGATAGACCCCCGCGCTCCGCCGCAGATGATGCAGGTCCACCAGATAGCGCCGGAGCGTCACATGGTCGATGGCGTCGCTGTCCTCGCACCAGGCCCGCAGCTTCTCGTCGACGACCCGCTCGGGGTAGTCGACCCCGGGCGCGAAGGTCTGCTCGGCGATGTGCTCCAGGACCCGCTTCTTGCGGCTCCACTGCGCCGGCAGCCGGACCAGCCGACCGCCCCGGACGAAGGCCCGCAGCACCCGCTCCTCCGGGACCGGCGCCTCCTCGGCGGGTGCCCGTCGCGCGTAGTCCTTGAAGAGGCCGTACGCCACCTCCAGCGCCCCGTCGGCCTGCTCGACCACCACGCCCTGCTCGCCCAGGCGATGCAGCGCCACGGCCGTGTCCCGCGCCGACAGACCGGCCGTCCGGGCGACCGCTGCGGGGGTGCCGGCGCCCAGCGCGACCGCGGCGAAGGCCCGCACGCGGCTCTCCTCGGCGAACAGACGGATCACTTGGTCGACCGGTTCGGTGTCGATAGCCATGTCCGGAGGCTAGCCGGGCCGCCCCCGCCGCTCCGAGCGAATTTCCCTCGCACACGAGAGCGGAACCCGGCCCCGCTGTTCAAAAAGGGTGATCCCCACATGAACGCCGTTACCAGGAGTGAGTGGCCGCGTTGAAGGGGGAGTGCGACGGCGCGTCCTGTCGTCGCACCCAACGAGTCAGAAGGAGTACGTGATGTCTCGCATCGCGAAGGCAGCGGGGGTCGCCCTCGGCACCGGCGCCGTGGTCATCGGCGGCGCCGGCATGGCGCTGGCGGACGCGGGTGCCGGCGCCGAGGCCGTCGGCTCGCCCGGCGTCCTGTCGGGCAACGTCGTCCAGGTCCCGGTCCACATCCCGGTCAACCTGTGCGGGAACACCGTGGACGTGATCGGCCTGCTGAACCCGGCCTTCGGCAACAGCTGCGTCAACGACGGCGGCCACAAGGGCAACCCCGGCCCCGGTGGACACGGCGGCTACGGCTACGGCGGCTGACCGTCCGTACCCGGCACAGAGCCCCGGCACCTCGAGCGCCGGGGCTCTTCCCATGCCCAGGGACGGTCCGTGGGTCTCAGGCGTACCGGTAGATCCCGCTGACGTCCTCCAGCTGATCCGGTGTCACACCCCACGGCGGCAGCTTCTCGCCCCGGGCCACGACCCGCCGGTACTGGGCGTTCGCCGGACCCGGCGGCCTGGCCGGCTGGTAGCGGGCGCCGGCGTGCCGCCGCTGCCAGCGGTACCAGCACAGGTCGATGAAGGCGTGGTGCATCCAGAAGACGGGGTCGTTGACGGACGCGCCGCCGACCATGGCCCCGCCGACCCAGCGGTGCACCCGGTTGTGGTTGCGCCAGGCGACACTGCCCCGCCCGCTCCCCCAGCCCTCCAGCTTGTTGCGGAACCCCCTGGTCACCGTGGAGTCCCAGGGCGAGACGTCGTAGACCGGATCGGCGAGCGCCCCCTCCAGCTCGCTCTTCGTCGGCAGGGCGATCGGGTCGGCGGAGCGGCCGAGGTCCCGGGTGAGGAACTCCCCGTCGGTGACGCCCTCCTTGAGAGTCCAGTTGCCGGTCGCCCAGGCGAACGGCCCGGTCATCACCTGCCGGTCCGAGCGCCGGCCGTTGCCGCCGAGCAGATCCTTGGTCCAGGGCGCCGAGGTCGCCGTACGGTCGCGGGTCCAGTCCCAGTACGGCACCGTCACCGACGAGTCGACGCGCCGCAGCGCCCGCTCCAGGTCCAGCAGGAAGCGCCGGTGCCAGGGCAGGAAGGAGGGCGCCATGTGGGCCGTACGGAGGCCGTCCTCCCCGTCGGAGTTGTAGTACTCGATGTGGGTGCGCACGAACTCGTCGTACTCGCCGCGCCGTTTCACCTCCAGCATCGCCTTCACGAACCGCCGCTTCTCCGTGGCGGTCAGTGTGCTGACGTCCTTACGCGTGTACGCCATGGTCTCCCCCCATGTGTGGCTGTGTTCCTTCGCGCAGTTGCCGCCCGGGCCCGAGCTCGTCGACGGCGGCGCGGGCGGCTTCGAGCGGTGTCTCGTACGACCGGTAGTGGTCGACCATGCTCAGCCAGGTGCCGTCGGCGCGGCGCATCAGGTGCAGGGGCCGGCCGTCGACGGTGACGTGCCACTGGGCGCCGTCGAAGACGCGGCCCGCGCTGGTGGCGGAGGTCCTGATGCCCCGGATCCGGCGGCCGCGGTAGGTCTCGTCGAAGACGATGTCCGCGGGCGGTTCGGCCGCGCGCAGCGAACGCGTGGCGGCGGCGACCGGGACGAACGCGGCGGCGACGGCCACCGGTCCGAAGATTCCCAGCAGCACGCCCCGCCGGCTCACCCGGGCGGGTCCGCCACGGTCACGCCGGCTGCGCCCCCGCGCCGTCCCCACCGCCGCCACTTCGACACTCACGACCATCGCTGCTCCTCCGGTTCGGGTTGTCCGTACCGGTAACCGCCCGACCCCCCTGTCGGTCACCGTCGAGCGGCCGGGAAGGTGAACGGGGGCGGGGACACGGGCGGAGGGAAACCGAAGGGCCCGGGCGGCAGCGCCCGGGCCCGTCAGACGGCTGACCACTCGGTCCTACAGACCCGGCCCCGTCACCAGGTCGGCGCCCGGGACCGTCTGGAGGACGGGGGCGAGGACGCCCACCTGGGGCAGCTTGGCGTCCGGGAGGCCGTAGTTGTCGGGGTTGGGGGCGGTGAGCGGGGCGTCCACGCTCAGGCCCGGGGCGAGGGTGCGCAGGTCGGAGGCGGGGGCGCCGACACCGACGTGGTCGAAGTCGTCGCCGAGGACGTGCGGCAGCGGGGCGCGCAGGCCCGCGCCGGGCAGCGCGCCGCCGATCGGCACCTGCGGCAGCACCCGCTCCGGGATGAGCCGGCCCTCGACGTACTGCGGGCCCTCGGGCGCGCCCGGCGTCAGCAGCGGAAGCTCCGCGCCGAGCTTCGGCAGCTGCATGCCGAGGGAGTTCTCGACGCCCTCCAGCGGCACGGGGACCGGAACCGTGTCCACCGCGGCGGCGGGGGTCGCGGCGCCCACCGCGGCCGCTACGCCCGTGATGACGGCGGCGATGGTTCCTCGGGTGGTCGACTTCATCTCAGGTACGGTGCCTTTCGGGAATCGGGAAGCTCAACGTCCTTCCCCCGTAACGATTCCGGGCCCGGGACCAGCGCAAGATTCCCCCGACTGCCGCAGTAATAGGACGTACGGCAATCAGCTCGTCCAGAAGTCCCACCAGCGCGTCAGGATCAGCATTCCGACGATCCCGAGGTGCACCACCGGGAGCACCCAGGTGAATTCGGTGAGGAACGTCCTCAACCCCTCGGGTGCGGGCAGGAACTGACGGCGTACGGCGAACGACGTCACGTACCAGAACAGGACGGTCGTGGCGATCCACGCCAGACAGCACCACAGGCACAGCGCGTTGATCCGGTAGAGCGACTCGACCTGCAGCCACGACACGAACCCGACGCCGAACAGGCAGCCGGCGTCGAAGGTCAGCCAGTACCAGCGGGGGAAGCGGGCGCCGGCCAGCAGGCCGACGCCGACGCAGATCACGACGGCGTAGGCGACCAGGCCGAGCATCGGGTTGGGGAACCCGAAGGCCGAGGCCTGGTCGCTCTTCATGACACTGCCGCAGGACACCACCGGGTTCAGACTGCACCCCGGGGTGAAGTCCGGGTCCTCGAGGAGCTTGAACTTGTCGAGGGTGATCACCCAGGCGGCCAGCAGTCCGGCGGCCCCCGTGATCACCAGCAGCGTGGCGAAGCCGGGGCCGCCGCCCGCGGTCCGGTCCTCGCGGCCGCCGCCCGCCGTCCGTTCCCCACCGCCGCCGCCCGCGGTCCGCTCCATCAGCCGCGCAAGGTGCGGGGCGCCACCACGATGTGCGCGGCCTCGTTCAGGGTCTCGTCGGCGCCCGCGAAGGCGGCCAGCGCCTCGGGGTCGACGGGCTTGCCCGGCTCGCCCTCGGGCCAGGGGCGGGTGGTGAACACGAAGTAGCAGAAGCCGCGTTCCTCGACGGCCGCGAGCCACTCCGGCGGCGGGACGCACTGGGCGCTGAAGCCCGGCATGGTGACGACGGCGGTGCCGGACTCGACGAGCAGGCTGACCGGGAGGCTGGGCCGCGCCTTGCCGTCGACGAGGTCGCCGCCGACCGGCAGGCCGTTGTTCTCCAGCAGTGCCTCCACGGCGGCCGTCGAGCCCTCCGGGCCGGCCGCGCCGTCCCCGAGGGAGTAGGCGAGGAGGTAGGGCATGTCGCCGTCGGGGGCTTCGCCGCTCCAGGCCATCACGACGAGCGTGCCCAGGTCGGGGGCGTTGAAGGGGCGGGTTTCGCTTGAGGTTGAGGTCACCGCGCGACCTTATCGACGCGTCGCCCGGCCTCCGGGCGCCTTCTCACCCGACCGGGGGAGCGCCCGCGCCCGCTCCACACGATCGAGGGAAACGCCTCGAACGGGCTGACAGGACCGGTCCCTTGCGGTGGGCACCGGCCCTGACGGCGCGGAGGGAACCTCAGTGCTGGAGCGGAAGTCCGCCGAGCAGGCCGCTCGAGTTCAGCGTGGTGGTCGCGCCCTTCACGGTGTTGAGCACGGAGTCCTTGTTCTCGGTGTCGAGCGCGTCCGACTGGTGCTGGAGCGGCGCCACGTCGGCGGGCTCGAGCCGGCCGCTGGTGAGCGTGTTCACAGCGCCGTTGAGGCTGGTGGGCGTGACGTCGGCGGTGTTGTAGGCGAACGCGGGCGCGGCGGCACCGGCGAGGGCCAGGGAACCGGCAACTACAGCGGCAGCCTTCAGGGACTTCATCGGGTTCCTTCCTTTCGGCGACGCAGGTCACCGGGGCGAATGCGGACACCGTGCCCAACGATCTCTCCCCCGAGGGGGAAACCCCGCGCGCAGTAATTGGGCTTTCATGAAAAAGCCGTTGTGCCGGCCCGGGAAGGACCGGCACAACGGGATGCCGCGAAGGGGCGGAACTCAGCCGCCTTACGACGCCGGGAGCGGGCTGGTGGGCAGGGAACCCGTCGGCAGAGTCGGCAGGCCGGGCGCGCTCGGCAGCGCCGGCAGCCCCGGCAGGTCGGGCAGCGGCAGCTTCCCGCTCAGCAGCGTGGCGGCGAGGACGTTGACCAGGCCGGTCAGCACACCGGTGACGGCCGGGACGACCTGCGTGACGTCACCGGAGGTGGCGGCCGCGAGCAGCGTGTCGACCGCCTTCTGGAGGCCGGCGAGCGCGTCGGCGACGAGGTCGGCCGGGAGCTTCGCGGAGGCCCCGGCCTTGGAGTCGTCACCGCTCGTCGAGAGCGAGGGGAGCGTGGGCACCGCGGGGAGCGAGCCGGTCGGCAGGGAGCTCGTCGGCGTCTGCGGCAGAGCCGGCGTCGCCGGTACGGCCGGTACGGCGGGCACCGACGGCACGGACGGCACCGCCGGAGCGGCCGGAGCCGCGCTCACCTTCTCGATCGCGGCCTTCACGGCGTCACCGAGCTTGGTCGCCTCCTCCGCCGAGAGCTGACCGTTGTCCGCCTTCAGTACGGCGTTGAGGAGATCGGTGACCGGGGTGAGCACGGCGCCGAGGTTGCCCAGGCTCTGGACCTGGGCGAGCAGCCCGTCGGCGCCGGGGACGGGGGCTTGGGACGCCGCCTGGACGCGGTCGCGCGCCGGCTGGGTCTCGGCCGCCACCGCGGCCGGCCCGGCGAGCCCCAGGAGCAGGGCGCCACAGAGGGCGGAGGAGGCGATGCGCCGGACGGACAGACCACGCATGGGGGTGTTCCTTTCGATGCACGAGGATCTTGGACCCACCGTGGAAGCGCCCCTCGCGCTCTGCAACCGATCGGATACGGCCCGCTCCCGCGCTCGTCCCGTCAACCTCGCGTTCCTCCTGGTGAGGGCCGCATCAAGCGGAGTTGACCGCTCGAACACCCGATCGCCCGTACGGGGGACCGAGTCGGGAGGCGCCACCGGCACACAGAGAACCGGCCGGGCTCCCGTGATGGAGTCACGGGAGCCCGGCCGGCAAAGGGAATGACGTCGACGTCAGTCGTTGACGCACTCGTTGCCGAACGCGGGGTTCAGCAGGCCGATCACGTTGACGGTGTTGCCGCAGACGTTGACCGGGACGTGGACCGGAACCTGGACGACGTTGCCCGACAGCACGCCCGGGGAGTGGGCGGCGGCGGCCTGGGCGCCACTGTCGGCGGCGGCGAGGCCGGCGCTACCCGCGACGGCGGCGGCCGCAACGGTGGTCAGGGCCAGGCCCTTCGCAATACGCGACATGGAGAGCTGCTCCTTGGGTTGACACAAACATCCGGGCGGGGATGCCCGGCGCTGTGTCAACGCGTGGCGGGCTCGGGGGTTGTGCCCCCAATGGGGTGATCTCAGGAGAGCCCCGGCTTCACCATGTCGACACACTTGCCCCCTTTAGCCTGATTAATACGCATAGCGGCTAGTGTTGCGGACCTCCCGAAGCACCCCTATAGGCATCCCATCGCACTCGTAGGGTCCGTACGTTCCGGAAGGGCCACGCCGGTCATGCGCACATCCCCGGGTCCGTCGCCGCGCCGCCCCCTGGCGGCCTCCCCGCCCCTCCTCGCCGTCGGCGGCCGGGGCCGCACGGGTGACTCGCTCACCCTTTCGACGGACCGCCGGGTGGGTGGCGCCCGCCCGGACACCGCCAACCCCCGTACGGACGTACCGAATTCGACCATCGGTGAGCCCGGACCAGCGGCGGGAGGCTGCGAGCCCGCCCATTCGAACACCCTCGGCCACGACTCCGATGTGTTCGATCTCGGCACGGGGCTCGCCTCCGGTGGTGACCAGCTGGCCTTCCGGCTCGTTGCCCAGCGCGACGGGGCGTGGGCCGGTGTGCTCTCCGCCGTCGTCGACGCCCGTAAGTGAGGCGCGTTCCCGCCCCTCTTGAGCACCACCCGTGAGCGAGGAAACCGCGCATGCAGCAGTCAGCCACCGACCCTCGGCCACGGGTCCTGCACCTCACCCAGCCCGTGGACGGCGGGGTCGCCCGGGTGGTGACGGACCTGGCGCGGGCCCAGCTCGCGGCGGGCCTGCACGTCACGGTCGCCTGCCCGGACGGCCCGCTCGCCGGCGCGCTCCGGGCCGTCGGCGCCGACGTGCACCACTGGCACGCGACCCGCTCGCCCGGGCGTGCGCTCCCCCGGGAGGTACGGGGGCTGGCCCGTGTCATCGGCGCGGTGCGGCCCGACCTGGTGCACGCGCACAGCGCGAAGGCCGGGCTCGCGGGCCGGCTCGCGGTGCGGGGCCGGATCCCGACCGTGTTCCAGCCGCACGCCTGGTCGTTCGAGGCGGTCGGCGGGCTCACCTCGGCGCTCGCGCTGCGGTGGGAGCGGGAGGGGGCGCGCTGGGCGCACCGGGTGGTGTGTGTCAGCGCGGCGGAGCGTGCGACCGGCGTGCGCGCCGGGATCGCCGCCCGCTGGAGCGTGATCCCCAACGGCATCGAGCCCCGGCGGTTCCACCCCGCGGCCGTCGGCACCGTACGCGCGACGCTGCTGCCCGAGGTCGATCCGGCGGCCCCGCTCGTGATGTGCGTGGGGCGGCTGTGCCGGCAGAAGGGGCAGGACGTGCTGCTGCGGGCCTGGGAGTCCATCCTCGCGCGCGTGCCCGGCGCCCGGCTGGTGCTGGTGGGTGACGGTCCGGACGCCGAGGCCCTGCGCAGCAGGTCGCCGGAGTCGGTGGTGTTCGCGGGCGCCGTCCACGACATCGTGCCCTGGTACCAGGCCGCCGACCTGGTGGTGCTGCCCTCGCGCTGGGAGGGCATGGCGCTCGCCCCGCTGGAGGCGATGGCGTGCGGGCGGCCGGTGGTGATCACGGACGTCGACGGCGCCCGGGAGAGCCTGCCGCCGGGTCTCGCGCCCCGCTGCCTGGTACCGCCGGACAGTCCGGCCGCCCTCGCGCGCTCCGTCACCGATCTGCTGCTCGACCCGCTCCTGCGCGAGTCGCTCGGCCACCAGGGGCGTCAGCACGTCCTGGCCACCCACGACGTACGGCACACGGCCGGGGCGGTGGCGGACGTGTACCGCGAGCTCCTCGGCGGCGAGTTCGCAGGGCGCCTCGCGCCCACCGAATACAGGGAGTCCATCCACTCGTGACCGCGGAAAGTACCGTCCCCTCGCCCGGCGGACAGCCACGGAATCTGCGATTCTCGCCTGTCTCGCTCATGCCGCCGCGCGGCACCACCACCGGTTTCCGGTTCCCGCTGCGGCGGCCCCCGGCCCGGCCCGCCTCGCCGGTGCCGCTGCTCGCGGCCGACGCCGTCGCCGCGCTGATCGGCGCCACGGCGATGGCCGAGGCGCTGCGCCACCCGCTGCTCGCGGCGGTCCTGGTCGCCGCGTCGATACTGCTGCGCCCGCAGCTGCCCCGGGCCGTGCCGGGCATCCTCGACGAACTGCCCACCGTGTGCGGCCGGATCGCGGTGGCGTGGCTCGCGGTCGCGGCGCTGGTCGCCGCCTACGACCCGCACCTCGCGCTCGGCGCCGGCACGCTCACCGCCGGCTTCCTGATCCAGTCGGCGGTGGCCTGCGCGGGCCGCGGCGCCGTGCACTGGCGGCGCCGCACCGCCCGCCTCGCCCGGCCGCGCGCCGCCCTCGTGGTCGGCCCGGCGGGCACCGCCCAGCGGGTGGCCGCCGCCGTGCAGCGCCATCCGCGGTGCGGGGTACGGCCGGTGGGCATCGTGGCCGACCAGACCGACGGCGGCGACGGCCTCCCGGTGCTGACGACCGGCGAGGAGGTCCAGCGCGCCCTCATCCAGAACGGCGTCCGGGACGTCCTCACCGTGCATCCCTCCGTACGGTCCGAGCAGGGGCCGCTGCTGCGGGCGCTCGCGGAGTCGGGCTGCTCGGTGTGGGAGGTGGACGCGGACTCGCCGTCGTACGAGACCCGCCACCAGCTCGCCGGATTCCCGTGCCGTCGCCTGGACATGGGCGGTCGGCGGCGCGGCAGCGCCGGCAAGCGGCTGCTGGACGTGGCCGTGTCCGGGAGCCTGCTGCTGCTGGTCAGCCCGCTGCTGCTGGTGTGCGCGGTGGTGCTCAGGCTGACCGACGGGCCCGGGGTGGTGTTCCGGCAGGAGCGGATCGGCAAGGACGGCAAGCCGTTCACGCTGCTGAAGTTCCGCACCCACCGCCCGGTCGACGAGCACGAGTCCGCGACCCGGTGGAGCGTGGCGAACGAGATCCGGATGTCGTGGTTCTGCCGCTTCCTGCGCAAGACCTCGCTGGACGAGCTGCTCCAGCTGTGGAACGTGCTGTGGGGCGACATGAGCCTGGTCGGACCGCGGCCCGAACGGCCTTACTTCGTCGCGAAGTTCAGCCAGACCTACCCCGGCTACGCGGCCCGTCACCGGATGCGGACCGGTATCACCGGGCTGGCCCAGGTCAACGGGTTGCGCGGCGACACCTCCATCGAGGACCGGGCCCGCTTCGACAACGCCTACATCGACAACTGGTCGCTGTGGCAGGACATCTGCATCCTGCTGCGCACCGCGGCCTCGCTCGTGCGCCCCACGGGGAGCTGAGCGGCCATGACCCAGGTGACCCAGACCGGGGCCGCCCCGCTCCCGAGCCGCCTGCGCGAACTGCCCCCGGTTCTCCCGGTGTTGGCGGTGATCGCCCTTCTCGCGCTGCCCCTCGGCCCCGGTGGCGAGGGCGGCGCGGGGCCGGCCGACGCCGTGTCCGCGCTGGTGGTGCTGTACTGCGCGCTGCGTCTCGTACGGGAGCGCCGGCGCCCCCTGTCGCGTGTGGCCGTGGCGCTGCTTGGCCTGCCGGTGATCGGGCTCGCCGTGGCCGCGACGGGGGCCTCCTCCCCCGGCGCCGGGCTGGGCGGTCTGGGCCGCTACCTCCAGATCTTCGTGCTGGTCCCGGCGGCCGTGCTGCTGCTGGTCCGCGGCCGGACCGATTTCCGGCTGCTGGCCTGGGCGTTCGTGGGGCTCGCGGGGTGGCAGGGGGCGATCGGGGTGCACCAGTTCCTGACCGGGACCGGCGCCTCCTACCAGGGCGAGGAGATCCGGGCGGTCGGCACCTTCGGGGCGCAGGACGTGATGGGCATGGCGACCGTCGTGTCCTTCGGGTTGGTGTGCGCGGTGGGGCTGGCGCTCGGCGCGGAGCGAACGGCCGTACGGCAGCGGGTCCTTGCCGCGGTCTGCGCACTGGCGCTGCTGGTCCCGCTGGCCCTCTCCTTCAGCCGGGGCGCGTGGATCGCGACGGTGGTCACGATCGTCGTCCAGCTGCTGCTGGCCGGTCTCAGCCGGGCGCTGAAGGTGGGGGCCGTGGTGGCCGCCCTCGGGGTGATCCTCGTCGGGGGCTTCGGGGTCGGCTCGGCGATGCTCCAGGAGCGCGTCGACAGCATCACGCAGGTCACCGACGCGCCGGACCAGTCCGTCACGGACCGGTACACCATGTGGGCGGCGGCCGTCGGGATGTGGCGCGAACACCCGCTGACCGGTGTGGGGTTGAAGGGTTTCCCGGAGCACCGGGACGCCCATGCCTCGCTGGCGCTGTCCGCGGGCAGCGACACGGAGGGGGCGGGCACCGGGTTCGTACGGCAGCCGCTGCTGTCCCCGCACAACATGTACCTGCTGATCCTCGCCGAGCAGGGCCTGATCGGGCTGCTGGCCCTGGCGGGCGGCTGGCTGGCGCTGCTGGTGTGCGGTCTGCGGCGGCTGCTGCGGGTCCGCCGGGCGGGTCGCGGCCTGGACTGCGCGCTGGTCGCCTGCGGGCTGCTGGTCTGGCAGTTGACCGACTTCGCGTACGCCGACATCGGCGGGCCCTCGACGGTCCTGACGGCGGTGTGCTTCGGGCTGGTGGCGTGGTGGGCGCTGGCCTCGCACGGCACGGAGGCGGCCCCGGCCGGGCGAGCGGCCCCGGTGCCTGAACCGGCCGGGAAGGCCGCGGCGCGATGAGGGTGACGGGCCCGCGGACACCCCGGGAGCCGCAGGCCCCGCCGGGAACGCCCGCGACCAGCCGTACGGCCACGGACCCCGCGCCGGCGAGCAGCCGTACCGGCATGGACCCCACCCCCGCGAACAGCCGTGGGGTGACGGGTCCCACCCCCGCGAACAGCCGTGGAGTGACGGGTCCCACCCCCGCGAACAGCCGTACCGCCACGGAGCCCGCCCCCGCGAACAGCCGTGGAGTGACGGGTCCCACGCCCGCGAACAGCCGTACCGCCACGGACCCCGCCCCCGCATCCACCACCGCCCCCGCTCGCGGGAGCGCCCCGCCGGACGGTCCCGTGAACGGCCGCACGACCTCGGCCTACGGAACGGCCCACGCCTCGGTCGGCGCCCGGCCACCCGCGTGGACGGCCCCCCACGGCTCGACCCCCGCCACCGCTCTGGACCCGGTCGCCGCTCCTCGTACGCCGGCCGACGCCACCACCCAGGGAGCCGGTACCTCCCGCCTGTCCACCACGGCCGCCACCGCTTCCCCGGCCCGCCCCCCGCGTCCCCCGGCAACCTCCGTCGACCGTCCCGCCGCCCATCCCGCCGCCCATCCCGCCGAAGGCGAACTCGCCCCCGTCTCACGCCGGTTCCTCGCCAAGGCCACGCTCGTCACCGCCGTGCTCTCCATCGCCGGTGCGCTCCTCGGGCTGGTCCGGGATCAGGCGCTGGCGCGGCTGTTCGGGGCGGGGAGCGAGACCGACGCGTTCCTGGTCGCCTGGACCGTGCCGGAGTTCGCGTCCACGCTGCTGATCGAGGACGGGCTGGCGTTCGCGCTGATCCCGGCGTTCAGCCTGGCGCTGGCCCGGCGGGCGCAGGGTGTCCCCGGCGACCCGGTCCGCGCCCTGGTCGCGTCGACCCTGCCCCGCCTCTGCCTCGCCTTCGTCGCCGTGTCCGCGCTGATCGCCGGCACCGCCCCCTACCTGGTCGAGGCCCTCGCCCCCGGCCTGCCCGACCCCGCCCTGGCCGTCGAGTGCACCCGGCTGACCGCGCTGTGCGTGCTGGGCTTCGGGCTCACCGGTTACTTCAGCGCGGCCCTGCGCGCCCACCGCCGGTTCGTGGCCGCGGCGGCGATCTACGTGGCGTACAACACCGGCATCATCACGGCGATGTTCGCCCTCGGCGGGCACTGGGGCGTGCGCTCGGCGGCGATCGGGGTCGCCGTCGGCAGCGGATTGATGGCGCTGATCCAACTTCCGTCGTTCGTACGGCAATTGCGGCGCCGGAAGCTCGAACAGCCGACGCCCGCCGAGGCCGGCGAGCAGCGGGCCGTGGCCGTCGCCCTCGTCGCGACCGTGCTGCTCTTCGCGCTGTGCCGGCAGTCCCAGGTCCTCATCGAACGGTTCCTCGCCTCCACGCTCCCCGCCGGCGCCATCTCGCACCTGAACTACGCGCAGAAGGTCGCCCAGATCCCGATGACGCTCTCGCTGATGCTGTGCACGGTGACCTTCCCGGTGGTCGCCCGCGCCCTCGCCGACGGGGACGTGGAGCGGGCCCGCGGCCGGGTGGAGCGGGACCTGGCGCTCGCGGCCTGCGTGGTGCTGCTCGGTGCCGCGACCGTGATCGCGTGTGCCCCGCAGATCATCGAACTCCTCTTCCAGCGGGGCGCGTTCACCGGCCGGGACACGGCGGCCACCGCGGACGTCATGCGGGTGTACGCGCTCGGGCTGCTCGGCCAGACCCTCACCGGCTGCCTGGTCCGCTCCTACTTCTCGGCGGGCCGCCCCACCTGGTACCCGGTCTCCGCGATGACCGCGGGGATCGTGGTGACCTCCTGGGTCGGCGCCGGGACGGTCGGCTCCTGGGGCGTCCTCGGGATCGCCGCCGCCAACGCCGCCGGCATCACCGTCACGGCCGCGCTGCTGCTCGCCGGGATGCGCCGCCGCAGCGTCCCCATCCGCACCCGGCGGGTGCTCGCCGAGCTGAGCAGGCCGGTACGGGCGGCGGCGGTCGCGACCCTGGCGGGCGCCTTCACGGCGAGCCGCCTCGAGGACCCCCTGACCGGCCTGGCCGCCGGCGCCGCGACCGTGCTGACCGTGTTCTGCCTGCTCGCCCACGCCCTGGGCTCCCAGGGACTCGCACCGGTACTCCAGTCCGTCCGCTCCGTCACACGAAGGCTCACTCATGGCCGCAGCCACTGAATCCACTCCGTGGATCGCGATGTACCACTCGGTGGGCGACTGCTCCGAGGACCCCTACCGCGTCACCGTCACGCCCGACCGCCTCGACCACCAGCTGTCCTGGCTGCGCCGCCGCGGTCTGCGGGGCGTCTCCGTGTCCGCGCTCCTGGCCGCGCCCAGCCGCGAGGGCCTGGTCGGGCTCACCTTCGACGACGGATACGCCGACTTCCTCGACCACGCCCTGCCGGCCCTCACGCGCCACGGCTTCGGCGCCACCCTCTTCGTGCTGCCCGGCAGACTCGGCGGCGACAACGCCTGGGACCCGCTCGGCCCGCGCAAGCCCCTGCTCACCGCCGACGGCATCCGCGAGGCCGCCGACGCGGGCGTCGAGATCGGCTCGCACGGTATGACCCACCTGGACCTGACGCGGGCGGACGACATCACGCTCAAGTCCGAGGTCGTCGAGAGCCGGGCCACGCTGGAGGAGCTGACCGGCGCCCCCGTCAGCGGGTTCTGCTACCCGTACGGCACGCTCGACCAGCGCGCCGTGGACACCGTCCGGGACGCCGGATACACCTACGCCTGCGCCATCGACCCCGGCGGGATCAACGGCCCCCTCGCGCTGCCCCGCGTCCACATCGGACAGCACGACACCGCCGTACGCCTGTATCTCAAGTACCGGCTGCACCGGCTGCGCCGCCGTCCCGTCGAGGGGATCTGAAGTGCGGGCGCTCCATGTCATCACCGGTCTCGGGGTGGGCGGTGCCGAGCAGCAACTGCGGCTGCTGCTGCGGCACCTGCCGGTCGACTGCGAGGTCGTCACGCTGACCAACCCGGGCGCGGTCGCGGACGGGCTGGTCGCCGACGGCGTGCGGGTGACCCACCTCGGGATGGCCGGGAACCGGGACCTCGGGGCGCTGCCCCGGCTGGTGCGGCACATCCGGTCCGGGGGCTACGACCTCGTGCACACCCACCTCTACCGGGCCTGCGTCTACGGGCGGCTCGCGGCGCGGCTCGCGGGGGTGCGGGCGATCGTGGCCACCGAACACTCCCTCGGCGACTCGCAGATGGAGGGCCGCAGACTCACCAGGGGGGTGCGCGGTCTCTACCTGGCCAGCGAGCGCCTCGGCCGGTCCACGGTCGCCGTCTCCCCCACGGTCGCCGCCCGGCTCCGGCGCTGGGGCGTGCCCGCGCCCCGGATCGCGGTCGTGCCGAACGGCATCGACCTGGACCGCTTCCGCTTCGACCCGGCACGCCGGCTGCGCACCCGGCGGCGGCTGGGGCTGCCCGAGACGGCGTACGTCATCGGGGCCATCGGGCGGCTGCACCCGGGCAAGCGCTTCGACGTCGTGATCCGCGCCCTCGCCCAGCTCCCCGAGATCTGCCGGCTGGTGCTGGTCGGCGGCGGTCCCGAGGAGCACAACCTGCGGCGCACCGCGCACGAGGCGGGCGTCGCCGACCGGGTCCTGTTCACCGGCGAACGGCCCTACGTCCCGGATGGCTCCCCGGGCCCCGACCTGCCCTCCCTCACCTCCGCGATGGACCTGCTGGTCTCCCCCTGCCCCGAGGAGGCCTTCGGGCTCGCGGCCGTCGAGGCGCTGGCGGCCGGGCTGCCCGTGCTCTACGCCTCCTGCCCGGCGATCGAGGACCTGCCGCCCGAGACCACCGGCGCGGCCCGCCAGGTCGCCTGCGACGCCACGGCGTTCGCCCGTGCGGTGGCGTCCACGCGGGCGCACGACACCGGCCCGCGCACCGCGCCCGAAGCCGCCCACCACTACAGCATCACCCGCAGTGCCGCCCAGCTGATGGACGTCTACGCGGCCGCCGTGGCCGCTCCTTCCGTGTCCCCGTCATCCCAGGGAGCAAGTTCCTCATGACCACCACCGACCTTCCCGCCGCCGCCCGCCGCCCCTCCCCGCCGGCCCGCCTCAAGGCCCTCCCGCCGTGGTCCCTGATCGCGGCCGGCGTCCTCGTCGGCGGCCTGCTCGGCGGCGGCTACGGCCTCGCGAAGCCGCCCGCCTACACCGCCACGGCCTACGTCGTCGCCGTGCCGACCGAGAAGTCCGACCCAGCGTCCGCGCTCGGCTTCGCGCAGGCCTACGGCCGGGTCGCGACGCAGCTGGCGGTGCTCGGGGACGCCCAGGTGTGGGCCGGGGTGCCGGTGAGGACGCTCAAGGCCAGTGTCCGGACGGCGACTTCGCCGGACGCCCCGATGGTCTCCATCACGGCCACCTCCGCCCGCCCCGACCTGGCCGCCGACATGGCCAACGCGGTCTCCCGCGCGCTGACCCGGCACGCCAACGACACCAAGAGCGCCACCAACGTCGAGCTCCAGCAGTTCGCCCGCGCCACCAAGCCCACCGAGCCGTCCTCCGCCTCCCCCGCGGTGACCGGTCTGGTCGGCGCGAGCGCGGGCGGCCTGCTCGGCGGCCTGGTCCTGCTGGCCCGGCCCCGGCGCGGGTCCGGCCGGGACGAGGGGCGCCCGGCGTCGGTGCCGGCCCCCGCCGTGGCCGCCGAAGCCCACGGACAGCTGTGACGTACACGACCCGTCTCGTCACCGACGAGCGGTCCTTCGCCGAACTCGGCCCCGAGTGGGACGGGTTGTACCGCCGCTGCGAGGCCGCGACCCCGTTCCAGAGCCATGCCTGGCTGCACTCCTGGTGGCTCTCGTACGGCAGGCCGGGCCGCCTCAGGCTGGTCCTGGTCCGGCACGAGGGCGAGCTGGTGGCCGTCGCCCCGCTGATGCGGGTGGGCCGCCCGGTGCCGTCCCTGGTGCCGCTGGGCGGGGCGATCTCCGACTACGGGGACGTCCTGCTGGACGACGAGCGGGGCGAGGGGGCGGTGGCCGCGCTCACCGAGGGCCTCGCCCGGGCGGCCCGCACCGCGCTGGTCGACTTCCGCGAGGTGCGCCCGGGCGGCGCGGCCGAGCGGATCCACGACCACTGGAGCGGCCCCCGGCGCCGGGTCGGCGACTCGGTGTGCCTGGAGCTGCCTGCCGTACCGATGGACGAGCTGGTGGCCCGGCTGCCGTCCACGAAGGCCCAGCAGCGGGTGCGCGCCAAGCTGCGCAAGCTGACCTCGCTCGGGGTCGAGCGGCATGTCGTGGAGCCGGACGAGGTGGACAAGGCGCTGCGCCGCCTGATCGAACTGCACCAACTCCAGTGGCAGGGCAGGAAGGTGACCTCGGAGCATCTGCGGCCGCGGTTCCGCGACCACCTGGTGCGCGCGGTCGGGCCGATGGTGGCCTCCGGGGACGCGGTGGTCACGGAGTTCCGGCTGGACGACGACGTGGTGGCCGTGGATCTCACCCTGCTGTCGCGGCGGCTCGCGGGCGGCTACCTGTACGGCGCCCATCCCTGTCTGCGGGAACGCAAGGCGGACGTGGCGGTGATGCTGCTCGACGCGTGCACTGAACACGCGCGGGGCACGCTGAGCCTGCTGCGCGGCAACGAGCCGTACAAGCAGCACTGGCGGCCCGAACCGGTCGTGAACCAGCGGCTGTTGCTGGCGCGGACGCACACGGCCCCGCTGCTGACCGCGGTCGTCTGCGACGTGGCCGCGCGGCGGCGGGGCAAGGAACTGCTGCTGCGCTGGAAGAGGTGGAGGGAGCGAGCCGGTGGCGGCAGGTCCTGAGGGGGCCTGCCGCCACCGGCCGGTGCGGCTAGCGGTTGCGCGAGTACCAGTCGAAGCGCAGGCACAGCTTCCCGCCGAGCCAGTACTCCACCCAGTCGCCCAGTTGCAGCGGCGAGCAGTTCGGCGGGGTCGTCGGCGTGGTGGGCGGCTTCGTGGGCTCGGTGGGCGGGGTGGTGGGCGGTGTCGTCGGGTCGGTGGGCTTGGTCGGTTCCGTGGTCGGCTCACCAGTACGGCCGAACAGCACCGACCGGTAGACCTCGGACGACTTGGGGTTGTCCGAGCACTGCCACACGCCGTGCGGGCAGTAGTCGGTGAGCGTGTTGTACAGCGGCTTGTGCTCGTCCATCCAGGCGAGCATGCGCTTCATGTACTCGGCGTTGTCACCGTTGCGGAAAAGGCCCCATTCGGGATACGAGATGGGCTTTCCGTGGGCCTTCGCGAAATCGACGTGCGCCTGAAGGCCGTAGGGTTCCTTGATCTGCTCGTCGAAGGTGATTCCCGACGGCTGGTCGTAGGAATCCATGCCGATGATGTCGACGGTGTCGTCGCCCGGATAGCACTGGGTCCACGGAATGGCGTCCCGGCCGCGCGTCGGATTGAAGTCGAACTTGAACTTCTGGCCCGGGATCGACCGCATGGTGGTGACGATCCTGTTCCAGTACGTCTTCCAGGCCGTCGGGTCCGGAGCGCAGCGATGGGAGTACGTGGTGCCGTTCATCTCCCAGCCGAGCACGATGACCGTGTCCGGCACCTTCAGGTCGACCAGGCGCTGGGCGAGGACGCGGTAGTGCTCGTCGAACTGGCCGGCCGCGCCCCGGCGCAGCAGGTGGCGGACCTGGTAGTCGGAGAGGTGTTCCTCGTTGCGCTCCATCATCGGGACGTTGAGGACGAACATCCGGTCGGCCCGCCCGGTGCGCCACTTGGCCCAGCTGTCCAGGAAGGTGGGCCTGCCCTCGATGTTGCTCCAGCGGTCACCGGGCAGATAGGTGTGCCCGACGCGCAGGTCGGCGTCGCCCAGCCAGCGGCTGAGCTCGGTCATCCGGGTGACACCGTCGGGGCCGTAGTCGAGATAGGCGCCGAAGGCGGGGACGTCCTCGGGCATGACGGGTTCCACCGGCTTCACGGGTTCCACCGGGGTGACGGGGACCGGCGTGACGGGATCCGGGGTGAGCGCCGGAGCGGGTGGCACGGCGGGGGCCGGCGGGACCTCGGGGACCGGGGTGAGCGCGGACGCCGGAGCGGGAGGATCTCCGACCGCCCCCACGGCGAAACCCGGGCCCGACGCCAGGGCGGCCGACGCGGCCACAGTCACCGCGATGAACGCCAGTCGGCCGGTACGAGCCCGTCTGTGCTGTGAGTCCATTCCTGCTCCTTTCTCCACTCTCGCGCTTTCCGGACGGTCTTTCGGCCGACTGTCACGACCTGATCGCACGACTAACTGACACTCAGTCATATCAATATGAATTCCGCCACCGTGCCTACGGCTTTCGAGTGCCGCGATGGTCCGCACGAGTGAACCGACCCGAAGGAATGGCCCGTGTCGCAGTTCGACACCCGAGTCCCCGCCGTGCTGGTGCGGACCGACCGGAATCCCTTTCACCACGGCACGCTGGGTGCCGTGCGCTCGCTCGGCAGGGCGGGCGTGGACGTGCACGTGGTCGCCGACTGCGCGGGAAGCCCGGTGCGCACGTCCCGCTTCGTACGGCAGTTGCATCCCCCGCCGCCCCCGGGGGCCTCGCCGGGTGACATCGCCGCAGTGCTGCGCCGGGTGGCCGCCCGGATCCCGCACCCGGCCGTGCTGATCCCCATGGACGACGCGAGCGCCATCGCGGTGGGCGTGCTGGGCGAGGAGCTGGCCCCCTCCTATCTGCTGCCGCAGCAGCCCGGCCGGCTCGCCGAACGGCTCGCGGACAAGGCGGAACTGGCCGAGGTGTGCGCGGCCGTGGGCGTGCCGCATCCGGTGACGCTGGTCCCGGAGAGCGCGGCGCAGGCGGACGCGATGGCCTGGCGGCTCGGGCTGCCGGTGGTCGCCAAGTGGAGCCGGCCCTGGCTGCTGCCGACGGAGGGCGGGCTGCGCAGCACGGTGGTGGTGCGCTCGCCGCGGGAGGCCCGCGAGCTGTTCCTGCGGTCCGAGGAGGCGGGCAGCCGGCTGCTGCTCCAGGAGTTCCTGCCGCCGGGGCCGGACGGGGACTGGTTCTTCCACGGGTACGCCGACCGCCGCGGTGCGCTGCGCGCGGGTGGCACCGGCGTCAAGGAGCGGTCCTGGCCGCGTGGTGCGGGGCTGACCGCGGTGGGCCACTGGCGGCCCGATCCGCGGGTGCGGGTGCTCGCCGAGCGGCTGACCGGCGCGCTGGGCTACCGCGGCATCCTGGACCTCGACTTCCGGCGCGGCGGCACGGGCGGGGACTTCCACCTGCTCGACTTCAACCCGCGGCCGGGCGCGCAGTTCCGGCTCTTCACCGACAGCGCGGGCCTGGACGTCGTACGCGCGCTGCACCTGGACCTGACCCACAGGCCGCTGCCGGACGGGGTGGCGCTGCCCGGGCGGGCGTTCGTGGTGGAGAACTACGCGCCGCTGACCGCGCTGCGTCCGGCGCCGGCCCGGCGGGAGCTCGCGTGGCACGCGGCGGACGACCGGGGGCCCGGGTGGATGATGTGGGCGCTGTGGGCCCGGCATGTGTCCCGGCGCCTGCTGGAACGGGTGCGTCGGCTGTGCGTGCGGCGCCGGCAGCGGACGGCCGCGCAGGTGATCCGCCAGGGGTCGGCGCCGGTGGCGTCCCTGACCGACCTGCCCCGGCTGACCGACCCGACGGGGCCGGAGGAACTCACCGGGCTTTCCGACCTGCCCGGTGACGAGAGGGCGGGCAGCCGCTGAGGTACGGCCCGGTGGCGGGCGCGGGTGCCGGGTCGGTGGGACCCGGCACCCGGTGCGGGACTAGCGTCGGGACGCGGCCCGGCCCCGTCGGTACAGGACGGCTCCGGCCACGATCATCGCGGCGCTGACCCCCGAGGCGGCCAGCATGGCCTCACCGCTGCTGCCGGTGTGCGGCAGGTGCGGTGGGGTGCTGGGCGGAGTGGTGGTCGGGGGCGTGTGCGGAGGCGTCGTCGTCGGGGGCGTGCCCGGCGGGGTGTGCGGGGGCGTGTGCGGTGGGGTGCTGTGCGGGGGCGTGTGCGGCGGAGTGGTGTGCGGCGGAGTGTGCGGGGGTGTCGTCGTCGGCGGGGTGCCCGGCGTCGTCGGTGTCCCCGGCGGGGTGGTGTGCGGTGGGGTGTGGGGCGGGGTGTGGGGAGGCGTCGTCGTCGGCGGGGTGCCCGGCGTCGTCGGCGGGGTGTGCGGAGGCGTGTGCGGGGGTGTGTGCGGCGGGGTGTGCGGGGGCTTCGTCGGGGGTGTGTGCGGGGGCTTGGTCGGGGGCGGGGTCTCCCCGCAGTCCTCGCCGTAGCCGCCGTAGCCGCCGTCGGTGTCACAGTCGTCGTCGCCGTAGCCGTGGTCGTCCCCGTAGCCGCCGTGGGAGCCGTGGCCGTGCCGGCCGTGGGAGCCGTGGGAGGCGCCCTTGTGCGTGACCGGGCCGTTCGCGCAGGAGTTGCCGAACGCCGGGTCGAGCGCGGCGATCACGTCCACGGAGTCACCACAGGCGTTGACCGGCACCTCGAGCGGCGCCTGCGCGGTGTTGCCGGACAGCACGCCCGGCGAGTCCTTGGCTGCCCCGCCCGCGTGTGAGTCGGCGATCGCGGGACTGCCGCACAGGGACAGAATGCTCGTCGCGGCGGCGGCCGCGACCATTCCCTTGCTCAGGGTCTGTCGCAATCTCGTTGTCTTCCTGCTCGAAGAAGTGGGAAAAGCCGGCCCCGAACGACTGGAAGACGTCCGGGGCCGGCCATGGCACAGCCGGGCGGCTGGCGCGTTACGTCGTCAGTCGTTGGTGCAGCTGTTGCCGAAGGCCGGGTTCAGCAGCGCGATGACGTTCACGGTGTTGCCGCACACGTTGATCGGCACGTGCACCGGAACCTGGACCACGTTGCCGGAGAGGAGACCCGGGGAGCCCACGGCGGTGCCCTGGGCACCGGCGTCGGCGAAGGCCGGGGCGGCCATGCCGAGGGCCATGATCGCGCCCGCGACGACAGCAGCGGTCTTCTTCATGAGATTTCCCTTCTCTGCGGTCATGCCAGAAGTGTCGGTAGAAACCGAGCGAGCGCAGTCGGAACGGCTCGCACCATGACCTGCAGGCTGTAGAACGAGGGATAGACAGCGAAGGAAACTACGGAACGTGTGTCGCCGGGTAATTCACTCGAACGCCTTCAAGGAAACGCCTCACCTGAGCAACGGAAAAGGCAATTGACGGTGTATCAGCAACGAAAAATCGCCCGGGCTGTCTGCCCGGGCGATTTCGAAGCGGTGGATTCAGCTGTGCGAGGCACCGTTGCCGGACAGCGCCGAGACGTCGTCCAGGATGTGCGACAGCGGCTCGTCACCCTTGGCCTGCGTCGAGTTCTCCGCGCACTGCTGGTTCTGCGGGGCCGACAGGATCGGCACGTCCTGCGCGACACCGACGGCGGCGATGATGCCGACGATGCCCTGCAGGTTCGCCTTCGCGGGCAGACCGACGCAGAGCTTGTTCAGCGAGCTCTGGACCAGCGTGGCCTGCGGGCTCATGTCGCCCTTGGTGACCGAGTTGCCGAACGCGCTGTGGGCGCCGTTGCCGCTGGCCGAGGTGGTGCCGTGGTCGTTGCCGATGGCAAGCGCCTGGGGGGCCACCGCCGCCGAGGCGCCGACGACGGACGCGGCGACCGCCGCCACGGCCATTGCCTTCTTCAGCATTTCGTTTTCCTTTCCTGGGGGACGTCTCCTGGGACACGTCCCCGGGGACGAGACGCACTGTTCCTGCCTCCGCATCAACCTGTGGCACCTGGATTGGTTTCGACCCGTCACCCGAATGGACCTCTCGCGGCGCGGAATTCGCCGGATCCCCTTTGGGCCATCGGAGTGAATGACAGCAACCAAGCGGCACCGGGGCAGTTGTCCAGAGCGCTCCGGTGGACGGGGTTTCTTCAGAAGGGACTAGCAAGTGATCAAGAAGGTTCTGGCTTCCGCCGCGGTCGCCGCTTCCGTCGTGGGTGCCGCCTCCCCCGCCATGGCCATCGGCAACGACCACGGCACCACGTCGGCGAGCGGCAACGGTGCTTCGCAGTCGTTCGGCAACTCGGCGACCTACGGCAACATGAGCCCGCAGATGGCGCTCATCCAGGGTTCGCTCAACAAGCCCTGCATCGGCCTGCCGGCGAAGGCGAACCTCCAGGGGATCCTCGGCCTGGCCGCCGTCGGCGTCCTGCAGGACGTGCCGATCCTGTCGGCCCCGCAGAACCAGCAGTGTGTCGAGAACAGCACCCAGGCCAAGGGCGACGAGCCGCTGTCGCACATCCTGGACGACATCTCGGCCCTGTCAGGCAACGGCGCCTCGCGCAGCTGAGCTGTCGCGCACCGTGGGCCGATGAGCCCTGGGGCTGATTCTTGAGTCCCCGTCAGCGGGCCGCCGTACCAACGGCGGCCCGCTCGCTTACGTTCCGGCACGTGACGATGAAGAGAACCCTTTCCTCGGTCGTCCTGACGACCTCCGTCCTGCTGCTCGGGGCCGCCGCTCTGCCCGGCCGGACCGCACCCACCCCGCACGGCACCGACATCCTCGTGATGGGCACGGACGGCCGTGACACGATCTCCGCCGCGGAGCAGCGCGAGTTCCACGCCGGCGGCGTCGCCTGTGACTGCACGGACGTCCTGATGGTGGTCCATGTGTCGGCCCGCCGGGACCGCGTGAGTGTCGTCGCGCTCCCCCGCGACTCCTACGCCGACATCCCGCCCCACCGCGACGAGGGCACCGGCAAGCAGCTGCCGGCGCGGCCCTCGAAGATCAACGGCGCGTACGCCGAGGGCGGCCCCCGGCTCACCGTCGCCACCGTCGAGTCGATGACCGGGCTGAGCATCGACAACTACCTCCAGCTGGACTTCCGGCGTTTCATCGACTCCGTCGACAAGGTCGGCGGCGTCGAGGTGTGCACCGCCCGGCGCCTCCAGGACAAGGCCACCAAGCTCGATCTGAAGCCGGGCAAGCACCGGCTGAAGGGCGGCCGGGCCCTCCAGTACGTCCGGTCCCGGAAGGTGGACCAGGCGGCGGACCTCGGGCGGATCCAGCGCCAGCAGCGGTTCCTGGTCCAGACGCTGCGCGGGCTCCAGGCGAAGCGGCTGCTGACCGACCCGGTGAAGACGGCCGGTGTGGTGCGCACCCTGCTCGGGTCCGGGCAGGTCGAGCAGGGCTTCGCCGCCGCGGACCTGGTGGAGCTGGCGGCCGCGCTGCACAAGGTGCCGGCGAAGAACACGGAGTTCGCCACGGTGCCGGTCGCCGGGTTCAACCCGACCCGGCCCGACATCGGTTCCACGCTGGCCTGGGACAAGGTGAAGGCGGCCGCGATGTTCAAGAAGCTGCGCGAGGACCGGCCGCTGATCAAGGCGGGCACGGATCCGAAGCCGTACGACCCGCCGCGCCTGACGGGTGCCGTCACCGTGCGCGGGAGTGCTTACGCCTGCACGTGAGGGGCGCCCGCGCGGTCCCTGCGCGCGCTGGGCCAATCGGGGCAAAGAGCGCAACCCCGGCGGGGGCTCCGGCGTTGACGATCATGCAGCTCCTCCCCGGAGTCCGCTTTTCGAAGGGAATGAACATGAAGAAGCTGTGGGCAACCGCGGCTGTTGCCGCGTCCGTCGCCGGTGTCGCGGCCGCGGCCGCCCCCCAGGCGCTCGCCATCGGCAACGACAGCGGCACCAAGTCCGCCAGTGGCAACGGCGCCTCGCAGGAGTTCGGCAACTCGGCCACGTTCGGCGACATGAGCCCGCAGCTCTCGCTGGTCCAGGGTTCGCTGAACAAGCCCTGTGTCGGTCTGCCGGCCAAGCTGAACGCCCAGGGCCTCGTCGGCCTCGTCGCCGTCGGTGTCCTGCAGGACGTGCCGATCCTGTCGGCCCCGCAGAACCAGCAGTGCGTCGAGAACTCCACCCAGGCCAAGGGCGACGAGCCGCTGTCGCACATCCTGGACGACATCTCGGCCCTGTCGGGCAACGGCGCCTCGCACAGCTGAGCCTCCCCGCTCCGCCGCAACGGCGGGTCACCGGTTCTCCGGTGGCCCGCCGTTCCGCGTTCCGCTACTTCCGGTAGAGGGCCTCGATGTCCTCGGCGTAGGCCGCCGTCACCGCGTGCCGTTTGACCTTGAGGGACGGGGTGAGCATGCCGTTGTCCTCGGTGAACTCCCCCTCGATCAGCCGGAAGGCGCGGATCGACTCGGCGCGGGAGACGGCCGCGTTGGCGTGGTCGACGGCTTTCTGGAGGTCGGCGCGCAGCCGTTCGTCCTCGGCGAGTTCGGCGTGGGGGGTGTCGGCGGGCAGGCCCCGGACCGAGAGCCAGTGGGTCATCGCCTCGGGGTCGAGGGTGATCAGGGCGGCGACGAAGGGGCGGTTGTCGCCGACGACGAGGCACTGGCCGACGGGGGCCCGGCTGCGCAGCCGGTCCTCCAGGACGGCCGGGGAGACGTTCTTGCCGCCGGAGGTGACGAGGAGGTCCTTCTTGCGGCCGGTGATGGTGAGGTAGCCGTCCTCGTCGAGGGCCCCGAGGTCGCCGGTGGCGAACCACTCGTCCTTCAGGACGGCGTCGGTGGCCTCGGGGTTGTTCCAGTAGGCGCCGAAGACGACCCCGCCCTTGATGAGGACCTCGCCGTCGTCGGCGATGCGGATCGCGGTGCCGGGCACGGGCTGTCCGACCGTGCCGGGGCGGGGGCTGAGCGGCGGGACGACGGTGGCGGCGGCGCTGGTCTCGGTGAGGCCGTAGCCCTCGTAGATGATGATCCCGGCCGCGGCGAAGAACAGGTTGAGGTCGCGGTCCAGGGGTGAGCCGCCGCTGATGGCGTAGCGCATGCGGCCGCCGAGTTCCTTGCGGATACGGCGGTACACGAGCAGGTCGTACAGGCCCCAGGCGGCGTAGAGGTCGGGTCCTGGTCCCTTGCCGCGGCCCAGGAACTTGTCCAGGTAGGCCTCGCCGAAGCGGACGGCGACGTGGTGGGCGCGGTCGAAGGAGGCGGCGCGGCCCATCTTCTCGGCGGTGGCGCGGCCGGTGGCGTGGATCTTCTCGAAGAGGTACGGGACGCCGACGAGGAAGGTCGGGCGGAACTCCTTGAGGGCGGGCCGCAGTTCGTCGGGCTTGATGCTCGGGCAGTGGCCGATCTCGATGCGGGCCATCAGACAGGCGATCTGGAGGGTGCGGCCCATGATGTGGGCGAGCGGGAGGAAGAGGAGGGTGGAGGCGGTCTGGTCGGTGACCTCCTTGAAGATGGGGTGGAGGAGCTCGACGGTGTTGGCGGCCTCGGCGTGCAGGTTGGCGTGGGTGAGGACGCAGCCCTTGGGGCGGCCGGTGGTGCCGGAGGTGTAGCAGATCGTGGCGATGGTGTCGGGGGCGAGCGCGGCGCGGCGCTTGGTGACCTCCTCGTCGGGGACGTCGTGCCCGAGGGCGGCGAGTTCGTCGAGGGCGGCCGCCTCCAACTGCCAGACACGGGGCCTGACCTGGTGGTCCGCGGTGCCGGTGGTGACGGTGGCCGCGTTCTCGGCGTTCTCGGTGACGACATGGCGGGCGCCGGAGTCGCGGACGATCCACTCCACCTGCTCGGCGGAGGAGGTCGCGTAGATCGGGACGGTCTGGGCCCCGGCCGCCCAGATCGCGAAGTCCAGGACCGTCCACTCGTAGCGGGTGCGGGACATCACCGCGACCCGGCCGCCCGGTTCGACACCCGCGGCGACCAACCCCTTGGCCACGGCGGTCACTTCACGGGCGAAGGCGGCTGCCGTGACGGGGCTCCAGGTGTCCCCCTCCTTCCGGTGCAGCACCACGGCCTCGGGGGTCTCGGCCGCGTTGGTGAAGGGGAGGTCGGCGATGCTGCCGGTGGTCGGGCGCGGGGCGAGGGGCGGGGTGCGGGCCTCCCGTACGACACCGCTCTCGTCCCTGACGACCTCGACCGCGGACCGGCCCGCCAGGTGTTTCGCCCTCTTCAGATCCCTGCGTACGCCCATCGTGGCTCCCCGGTCGGCTCCGACTGGGCCGCTAACTTACTCTCAAGTAAGAAAAGGTCAATGGGTCCGGCGTCAGTCCGCGAGGAGCCGGGCCCGGCGGATGGCGTCGGCGAGCTGCCGTACCGCGCTGTCCTCGGTGCGGTCCGCCAACTGGTCTGCCCAGTCGGCGAGTTCCCGCGTCGACGGCCGTCCCGGCAGCCGCTCGTCGTCGTAGGTTCCGCGCAGGAGGTCGGCGAAGTAGGCGGCCACCGCGTCGACCTGGAAGCGGGAGTTCGCCTCGCGCAGGGAGTCGTCGAAGGTCTCCAGTTCGGCCGACTTCTCGTGCGGGGCGCGGGTCTCGGGGTCCTGCCAGCGGACGGTCGCGGTGGCGAGGTGGCCCTCGGCGCCGGGCTTGGTGCGGACCGCGTAGAGGGCGGTGACGGTGTGGCCGGGGCCGACCTCGCCGCCGTCCACGCGGTCGTCACGGAAGTCGTCGTCGGCGACGCGGCGGTTGTCGTAGCCGATGAGGCGGAACTGCTTGACGGTCTCCGGGTCGAAGGCGACCTGGGCCTTGGCGTCGCGGGCGGTGAGGTCGATGTTCTGCGGGAGCTGTTCGCAGAAGACCTTCTCGGCGTCGTCGGCGCCGGAGACGTAGACGGTGTGGCCGTCGCCCTTGTCGGCGAGGCGTTCCATCAGGGCGTCGCCGTAGTCGCTGCCGACACCCACGCCGAAGAGGGTGATGCCGTCTTCGCGGCGGGCGGTGTCGATGCGGTCGAGGATGGAGTCGGGGTCGGTGTCGCCGTCGTTGGCGAGGGCGTCGGAGATGAGGACGACCCGGTTGGTGGCGCCCTCGCGCAGACCGTCCACGGCCGTGCGGTATCCGGTCTCGACGCCGGCGCCGAGGTTGGTGGAGTACGTCGGTTCCAGGCCGTCGATCGCCTCGTGGACCCGGTCGCGGTGGCCGCCGAGCCGGGTCATCGGCAGGACCGTCTCGGCCTCGTCGCTGAAGGTGACGATCGCGACGGAGTCGTCGTCGTGCAGGCGTTCCGTCATGGTGTCGAGGGACTGCTGGGCGAGGTCGAGGCGGCCGGGTTCGGCCATGGAGCCGGAGATGTCGATGACGAAGGTCAGGGCGGCGGGCGGGCGGTCGTCGTCCTGGTCCCGTGCCTCGCGCGTGGCCAGGCCCACCCGGACCAGGGACCAGCCGTCCCGGTCGGTGCGGGCGCCGTCGACGGTGACCGTGAAGCCGTTGCCGTCGGGGCGGTCGTAGTCCTGGCGGAAGCTGTTGACGAACTCCTCGGGGCGGATCGTCGAGGGGTCGGGGAGGCGGCCCTCGGCAAGGGTGCGGCGGGCGTAGCCGTAGGAGGCGGTGTCGACGTCGAGGGCGAAGGTGGAGAGGTAATCGGGGGCCTGCGGTTCCGGGGAGTCGTAGTCGCGGGACTCCTCGGAACCCTGTTCGCCCTCCAGCTGGTCCGGGGCCGGGAAGGCCGAGCCGTACGAGCCGCCCTTCGATCCGTCGGCGCTGCTCTTGCTTCCGCTGTCGTCGCCCCCGCTGCAGCCGGTGAGCAGCAGGCCGCCCGCCAGTGTCAGGGCGAGCATCACCTGTCGTGTCCGCTGTCGCTCCATCGTCCGTACCCCCTGGGCCTGTTGACGTCGGCTTCTGCGACTGTGACGGGCCGGGGGGCCGGAACGTGCGCTACGGAGCGTTGCGGAAGGGTATCGAAGGGGGCACGGAGACGGCCCGTCGAGACCGGTGGGTGATCCTCCGTTGACCTACGAGACCACGTCCTTGCGGGCGAAACCGCGGAAGGCCAGCGCGAACAGCACCAGGGCGAGCGTTATCGAAAGGGAGGTGCCCTGGATCATGTCGGACCACTCCACCTTCGGCTGTACGGCGTCCAGCCAGGCGTACTGCCAGTGCGAGGGGAGGAAGTCGCGCCAGTCGCCGAGGGCGGTCACCTGGTCCAGCACATTGCCGACGATGGTCAGTCCGACCGCCCCGCCGACCGCGCCGAGGGGGGCGTCGGTGCGGGTGGAGAGCCAGAACGCGAGGGCCGCGGTGACGAGTTGGGAGACGAAGATGTACGCCACCGTGATCAGCAGGCGTTGGGCCGCCGTGCCCGCGGCCATCGAGCCGCCGGTGGGGAGTTGGAGCGGGCCCCAGCCGTAGGCGATCGTGCCGACCGCGAGGGCGATCAGCGGGAGCAGGAGCATCGCGGCGAGGCTCAGGGTGAGGCCGACGGCGAGCTTCGACCACAGCAGCCGGGCCCTCGGCACGGGGGCCGCGAGGAGATAGCGCAGGGAGGACCAGCTGGCCTCCGAGGCGACCGTGTCCCCGCAGAACAGCGCCACGGGGACGACCAGCAGGAAGCCCGCGGAGGCGAAGAGGTTCACCGCGGCGAAGTTCGCCCCGGACACCGTGGCGGTGTCCATGAGGTTGACCCGGTTGTTGCCCGAGCCCGGTCCGCCGCCCAGCTGGAAGGCGATGAGCAGGACGAAGGGCAGCGCGGCCAGGATGCCGAACATGATGAGGGTGCGGCGGCGCTTCAACTGCCGTACCAGTTCCACCCGGACCGGCAGGGTGCGGCCCGCGCGGTAGCCGTCGGCGACCTCCGCGCGCTCGGTGAGCGTGCTGCTCATGCGGAGTCTCCGATCAGGGTGAGGAAGGCGTCTTCGAGGCGGCGGTGGGGGCCCACCGACGTCACGGGGATCTCGAGGCGGACGAGTTCGGCGACCAGTCGCTGTGCGCTGCCGTCCGCGTCGAGCCGTACGAGAAGGCCGTCGTCGGTGGTGACCGCCGAGGCCACCCCCGGCAGGGCCGCGACCTTCTCGGCCACCGGCTCCTCGACGGGTACGGCGGTGCCGACCAGGAGGGTGTCCCCGGAGCCGACGATCTCGCCGACCGGGCCCGCCTGGACCAACTGGCCGTGGTCCATCACCACGAGGTGGGTGCAGGACTGCTCGACCTCCGAGAGGAGGTGGCTGGAGACGATGACCGTGCGGCCGGCCGCCGCGTAGCGGATCATCACCTCGCGCATCTCGCGGATCTGCGGCGGGTCGAGGCCGTTGGTCGGTTCGTCGAGGATGAGCAGGTCCGGCAGGCCCAGCATGGCCTGGGCGATGGCCAGACGCTGGCGCATGCCCTGGGAGTAGGTGCGCACCGCCCGGGCCAACGCGTCGCCCAGACCTGCGATTTCGAGGGCCTCCTCCATGTGCGCGTCCTCCGGCGGGCGGCCGGTGGCCTGCCAGTACAGCTCCAGGTTCTCCCGGCCGGACAGGTGCGGGAGGAAGCCCGCGCCCTCGACGAAGGCGCCGACGCGGGAGAGGACGGGGGCGCCGGGGGCGATCGCGTGGCCGAAGACGCGGATCTCGCCGCCGTCGGGCTTGATCAGGCCCATCAGCATGCGCAGGGTGGTGGTCTTGCCCGCACCGTTGGGGCCGAGCAGGCCGAGGACCTGGCCCTTCTCCACGCGGAAGGAGAGGTCGCGGACCGCGTACCGGTCGGCGGACTTGGCGTACCGCTTGCTCAAGTCGCTTATCTGGAGCGGCACTTCGGCCAGCTCCGGCTCGGGGGCGGCGGGAGCCGCGGTACGGCGGCGGCCCGTCGCCAGGAGGATCAGCGCGAGCACCGCGCCGGCCAGGGGCAGCCACCACACCCAGGCGGGCAGGGGGGCCTGGGTGTTCTTCTCGCTGAGGGGGGTGGGCACTTGGAGGTCGCCCTTGAGGGAGACGGTGTACGTCGCCGGGGCCGTCGGGGACGCGTAGCCGAGGTCTGTGGAGGCGAGGACCAGCTTGAGGCGGTGGCCGTCGTCGATCTCGTGGTCGATCGCCGGGAGGGTGATCGTGACGTCCTTGCCGGCCTTCGCGCCCTCGACCCTGATGGGCTCGACGAGTTGCGAGGGCAGGGTCTGCTGTCCGCCGCGGCCCGGGGAGACGTCGTACAGCTTGGCGAAGAGGACCGCGTCGTCGCCGGTCGACTTGATGTGCACGGTGACGGTCGGCGAACCGGTGATCTGGAGGTCGTCACGCACCGGCTGCGACTCGAACGCGGCGTACTGGCCCGGGAAGTCCAGGGAGACGCCGACGCCGAGGGAGGAGAGCTGGGCGAGGCCTCCGGCGCCGCCGAGGCCGGGGAGGGCGGAGACGGCGGGCGGGGCGGCGCCGGCCGGGTTGGCGAAGTCCTGTTCGCGGCCGGCCAGTTGGACCTTGCGGTCGTCGCTGTCCAGGCCCGGGTACGTGTCGGCGGTGACCCCCGTCAGGCGGGGTTCGCCGTCGCCGGTGCCGGTGCCGAGGGTGCGGGTGACGCGGAAGGCGGGGCCGGTGTCGGCGGACTTGTCGTCCTTGAGGTACCGGTCGAACCAGTCGGCCACCCGGCTCTGGACACGGCTCGTCTCCATGTCACCGCCGTCATGGCCGCCCGCGATCCAGTCGACGTCCACGGGGGCGCCGTTGGCGCGGATCGCCTTGGCGGCCTGGTCGGCCTGGTTCAGCGGGAACAGGGAGTCCGTCTGGCCCTGGATCAGCAGGGTGGGGACCTTGATGTCCTTGGCGACGGCCGACGGGGAGCGTTCCTCCAGCATCTTCTCGGCGCTCGCGTCCGGGGTGCCGGACTGGGCCACGCGGTCGTACATCGCGCAGATCCGCGGCTCGAACTTGTCGCAGCCGCCCGCGGAGTTGACGAAGATGCCGGCCCAGAGCTTCTTGAAGACGCCGTTCGGGAAGAGGGCGTCCGAGAGGTTCCAGTAGGTGATCGCGGGGGCGATGGCGTCCACGCGGTCGTCGTGGCCGGCGGCCAGCAGGGAGATCGCGCCGCCGTAGCTCGCGCCGGTCACGCCGACCCGGGGGTCGCCGGGCCTGTCGAGCTGGACCTGGGGTTGCCTCGCCAGCCAGTCGATCAGCTTGCCGACGTCCTTGACCTCGGCGTCGGGGTCGTTGAGGCCGACCTTGCCGGTGGACCTGCCGAAGCCTCTCGCCGACCAGGTGAGGACCGCGTAGCCGTCTCTCGCGAGGGCTTCCGCCTGTGGGCGTACGTCGTTCTTGCTGCCGCCGAAGCCGTGGCCCATGAGGACCGCGGGGCGCCTTTCGGTGCCGTTCGTCGTGAAGTACGAGGTGTCTATGCGGACGCCGTCGATCGACATGATCTGGTCCGCGCGGTGCACCGGGGGTGGGTCGTCAGAAGCGGCGGCCGTCCATGTCCCGGCAGCGGCGAGGACGACGACGGAGGCCGCGGCGGCGATCCACCGTGGCCTCCGGAGGCGTCGAAGATCCATGATTCAACGGTACGGGGTGAAGCTGTCGGGGACTTATCGACCGGGGGCTGAACTCGTTGCCCTCCTGGGGGTGGAGGGGGGTTCGTCCTGTACAGCAGGTGCGGTACGGACGGCTATGAGCTCGGATCCGCCTGTTGTGTGCCGTCTGCTGCGCCGTTGTGGCTGGTCGCGCAGTTCCCCGCGCCCCTGGGGAGGTCTACTCACTCGGAATGGAGACGAGCCACCTCGTGTCCCTGCGCGGACGCAGGTAGAGGGCCCAGTACAGGGTCGCCACCGCCGTGATGCCGCCTGTCCACAGCAGGTACTCCGTGTCCTGCTGGGTCAGGATGTAGGTCAGGACCGCTATCAGGAGGATCGGCGTCGCCGGCCACAGGGGCATGCGCCAGGCCGGGGTGTGTTTGTGGGGGGTGCGGCGGGACAACAGGGCCGCTACCGCCACCAGGAGGTACATGGCCGTCACCGAGACGCCTGTGACGCCGTACAACGTGTCCAGGTTCACGAAGCACAGGGCCGCTCCCGGGACGCCGACCGCGAGGGTGGCGACCCAGGGGCTGCCGAAGCGGCCGAGCCTCGCGAAGGCGGTGTTGACCGGGGACGGCCAGGCCTTGTCCCTGGCCGAGGCGAACAGGACCCGGGAGTTCTGGATGACCATGACGATGCCCGCGTTGATGATCGCGAGGGCGACGCACAGGCTGACGAAGGTGCCCGTCGCGGAGTTGGACCAGGCCGTGACCATGGAGCCGATGTCACCGCCGGTCAGTTCGGAGAGGTCGGAGGCGCCCAGGGTGATCGCGACCACCGGGACCAGGATGATGACCGAGGAGATGGCGAGGGTGGCGAGGACCGTGCGGGCCACGGTGCGGCGGGGGTTCTCCAGTTCCTCGGAGAGGTAGACGGCCGTCGAGAAGCCCTGGGTCACGAAGAGGGCGATCGCGAGGCCCGAGACCACCAGCATGGCCGTCACGGTGTCCGTGCCGCCGTGCGCGCCCGCCACCTGCATCGACAGCAGGCTGTCCGGCCCGCGTTCGGCGTGGGTGAAGCCCAGGAGTGCGACCACCGCCGCCGCGATCACCTCCAGGACCAGGAAGACGCCGGTGATCCAGGCGTTGGCGCGCAGGTCGAGGAGGCCGGCGAGGGTGGCCAGGAGCATGACGCCGGCGCCCGCGACGGACGGGTCCAGGTGGATCACCGGGGCCAGGTAGTCGGCCGTGCCCATCGCGATCACCGGCGGGACGATCATCACGACCAGGAGGGACAGCACGAAGACGAGCCAGCCCGCGAGCCGTCCGGCCAGCGTGGAGACCATGGCGTACTCGCCGCCGGCGCTGGGGATGAGGGTGCCCAGCTCCGAGTAGCAGAACGCCACGGCGATGCACAGGAGGGAGCCGATGGCGATCGTCAGGGCGGTGGCGGTGCCGAGCGTGCCGAAGAGGTCGGGGACCACCACGAAGAGGGTGGACGCCGGGGTCACGCAGGACAGGGTCAGGAGGGTGCCGCCGACCACGCCGATGGAGCGGTTGAGCTTGGCGTGGCCGTGCTCCAGCGCCTCTGGGACGGCGGTGTCGGCAGGGCGGAGGGTGTCGGTCATGGTGCTGCATGGAACCCCGACGAAAACCGGCACGTCAATAGGTGCCTTGGTGCGAAATCCGTAGATCACGAGCCGTTCGAATAGCGAAAACGGCAGTTCTGCGGTACGGATTCCGCTGTTTCCGGGGTACGGGAATCGCAGTGGCGGCGTGAAAAAACGTACCGCTAAAGTCGCTGCTCACAGATCGTTCACAGGGGGGCACATGAAGCTCAAGTACACCGCTGTCTGGGTGGGGTTCACGGCGGCGGCGATGGTCGCGGTGTCGGCGTGCGGCTCGGAGGGGGTGAAGAAGGCGGCGGACGTCGTCGACAAGTCGGACGCGATCATGGCGGCGCTCGCGCGGGCGACGGACCGGACGGAGGACCTCGGCTCGGCCGAGGTGAGGATCTCCACGGCGACCACGGGCGCGGCTCCGATCACCATGGAGGGCGTCTACTCCTGGGGCGACGGCTACGCCTTCGACGTCGAGATGGACACCAAGGCCGCCCAGATGCAGCTGCTCCAGGACACCCCGACCATGCGCATGCTGTTCGTGGACGGTGCCTACTACTACGACGTCGACCCGCAGCGCTCCGGCCCGCTCAAGGGCAAGGAGTGGATGAAGATCGACGCGGCGGCCGTCTTCGGCGAGAAGGGCGCGCAGGCGTTCAGCGGGGGCGGTGGCGGGAGCCCGGCGGCGTCCATGAAGAGCCTGAAGTACGCGAACAACGTCGAGGACCTCGGCAAGGAGACCGTCGACGGGAAGAGCACGACCCACTACCGGGCGCGGCTCGACCAGGCTCAGCTGGGGAAGTTCAAGGACGCCTACGGCGACAAGGACAGCCTCGCCGGGGCGGTCACCGGCGGTGCCTCGTCGATGACCATGGACATCTGGGTGAGCAACGACCTGCCGGTGCGGCTGAAGCAGAAGATCGGCGCGATGACCGTGACCATGGACTTCGAGAAGTTCGGGAAGACGGCCGTGGTGAAGGCCCCGCCGGCCGCCGAGACCGGTGACCTGAGCGAGGCTCTCAAGGGCGCCGCCGACAAGCAGTGAGCATGGCTGGGCGGGCTCGGCGGGTCGGGGGTTCCTCGCGTCGAGGCGCGCTTCCCGCTGCCCGCCTCCCGCTGCCGCCGCTCGCGCGCGGACGCTGGTGCGGACGGCGAGAGCCCGGTCCAGGTGCGCGGTCGTGGTGACCGCTGCCCTGGCCGGGCTCTCGTTCGGCTGCGGCGCGTTCCGCCCTCGGGCTTCCCGGCGTCGTCGAGGCCCTCCTGGCGCCGGACACGCGTGTGCGTGCCCGGCGTTCGGGTTGGCTCAGTGGTTGCGGGGGAAGCCCAGGTCGACGCCGGTGGGGGCGTCGGCCGGGTCGGGCCAGCGGGTGGTGACGACCTTGCCGCGGGTGTAGAAGTGCGTGCCGTCGTTGCCGTAGATGTGGTGGTCGCCGAAGAGGCTGTCCTTCCAGCCGCCGAAGCTGTGGTAGCCGACGGGGACCGGGATCGGGACGTTGACGCCGACCATGCCGGCCTCGATCTCCAGCTGGAAGCGGCGGGCGGCGCCGCCGTCCCGGGTGAAGATCGCGGTGCCGTTGCCGAACGGCGAGCTGTTGATCAGCGCCACGCCCTCGTCGTACGTGTCCACGCGGAGCACGCACAGGACCGGGCCGAAGATCTCGTCCTGGTAGGCCTTGGCGCTGGTCGGGACCTTGTCGAGGAGGGAGATGCCGATCCAGTGGCCGTCCTCGAAGCCCTCGACGGTGTAGCCGGTGCCGTCCAGGACGACTTCCGCGCCCTCGGCGGCGGCGCCGGAGACGTAGGAGGCCACCTTGTCGCGGTGGACCTTGGTGATGAGCGGGCCCATCTCGGAGGTCGGGTCGTTGCCGGGGCCGATCTTGATCTTCTCGGCACGCTCGCGGATCTTCTCGACCAGCGTGTCGCCGATGGAGCCGACCGCGACCACGGCGGAGATGGCCATGCAGCGCTCGCCCGCCGAGCCGTAGGCCGCGGAGACGGCCGCGTCGGCCGCCGCGTCCAGGTCGGCGTCCGGGAGGACCAGCATGTGGTTCTTGGCGCCGCCCAGGGCCTGCACCCGCTTGCCGTTCGCGGAGGCGGTGGTGTGGATGTAGCGGGCGATCGGGGTCGAGCCGACGAACGACACCGCCTTGACGTCCGGGTGCTCCAGAAGGCGGTCCACCGCCACCTTGTCACCGTGGACGACGTTGAAGACACCGTCGGGCAGACCGGCCTCGGCCAGCAGCTCGGCGATCTTCAGGGAGGCCGACGGGTCCTTCTCGGACGGCTTGAGCACGAAGGTGTTGCCGGTCGCGATGGCGATCGGGAACATCCACATCGGGACCATCGCCGGGAAGTTGAACGGCGTGATGCCCGCGACGACACCGAGCGGCTGGCGGATCGAGGAGACGTCGACGCGGCTCGCGACCTCCGTCGACAGCTCGCCCTTCAGCTGCACGGTGATCCCGCACGCCAGGTCGACGATCTCCAGGCCGCGCGCGACCTCGCCGAGCGCGTCGCTGTGCACCTTGCCGTGCTCGGCGGTGATCAGCTCGGCGATCGCGTCCCGGTTCGCCTCGAGCAGCGCCCGGAACTTGAACAGGATGGTCGTGCGCTTGGCGAGGGACGAGGTGCCCCAGGTCTGGAACGCGTCCTTCGCGGCGGCTACGGCGGCGTCGACCTCGTCGACGGTCGCGAACGCGACCTTGGTGGTGACCGCGCCGGTCGCCGGGTCGGTGACCGGCCCGTAGTTCCCCGACGCGCCCTCGACGGTCTTGCCGCCGATCCAGTGGTTGACGATCTTCGTCATGACCGAGTACTCCTTCACAGATGGCGGCGTCGGGTAGAGACGTGCCGTTCGTACAGCTCACGGGCCTTCACCGCGGACGGTCGGGTCGCGGTCTCGGCCACAGGTACATCCCACCAGGCCTGCGCCGGCGGCGGGCCCGACACTGTGTCTGCCGTTTCCGTCTCGACGTAGACACATGTGGGAGTGTCCGCGGCCCGCGCCTCGGCGAGGGCGGCGCGGAGGTCTCGTACGGTCTTCGCGCGCAGCACACGCATACCGAGGCTGGCCGCGTTGGCGGCCAGGTCCACGGGCAGCGGGGCGCCCGTGTAGGTGCCGTCGTCCGACTGGTAGCGGTAGGCCGTGCCGAAGCGCTCGCCGCCGACCGTCTCGGACAGGCCGCCGATGGAGGCGTAGCCGTGGTTCTGGATCAGGAGCAGCTTGATCGCGATGCCCTCCTGTACGGCCGTGACGATCTCCGTCGGCATCATCAGGTACGTGCCGTCGCCGACCAGCGCCCAGACGTTCCGCTCGGGAGCGGCCATCTTCACACCGATCGCGGCCGGGATCTCGTAGCCCATGCAGGAGTAGCCGTACTCCAGGTGGTACTGGTCCCTCGACCGGGCGCGCCACAGCTTGTGCAGGTCGCCGGGGAGGGAGCCGGCCGCGTTGATGACCACGTCGGACTCGTCGACGAGGGCGTCCAGGGCGCCGAGGACCTGCGGCTGGGTCGGCCTGATGTCGGGCTCGTCGGCCTCGAAGCAGGCGTCGACGCGCTGCTCCCAGCGCTCCTTGTCGAGGCTGTACTCGTCGATGTACGTGCCGCTGACGCGGTGGGTGTGCAGCTGGAGGGCCTCGGTGAGTTCCGTCAGGCCGCTGCGGGCGTCGGCGACCAGGGGCTGACCTGCGAGCTTGTGGCCGTCGTAGGGCGCGATGTTGAGGTTGAGGAAGCGGACGCCCCGCTGTTCGAAGAGGGTGCCGGAGGCCGTGGTGAAGTCGGTGTACCGGGTGCCGACGCCGATCACCAGGTCGGCCTGGCGGGCCAGTTCGTTGGCGGTGGCGGTGCCGGTGTGGCCGACGCCGCCGACGTCCTGGGGGTGGTCGTGGCGCAGGGAGCCCTTGCCCGCCTGGGTGGAGGCGACCGGGATGCCGGTGGCGCGGGCGAACTCCTCCAGTGCCTCCTCGGCACGGCTGTGGTGGACCCCGCCGCCGGCGATGACGAGGGGCCGCTGGGCCTCCCTGATCGCCTGGACGGCCTCGGCGAGTTCGGTCGGGTCGGCGCCGGGACGCCGTACGACCCAGGCGCGTTCGGCGAAGAACTCCTCGGGCCAGTCGTAGGCCTCGGCCTGGACGTCCTGGGGCAGCGCGAGCGTCACCGCGCCGGTCTCGACGGGGTCGGTGAGGACCCGCATCGCCTGGAGGGCGGCCGGGATCAAGGCCTCCGGGCGGGTGACGCGGTCGAAGTACTTCGACACCGGGCGCAGGCTGTCGTTGACCGATATGTCACCGGCGTACGGGACCTCCAGCTGCTGGAGGACCGGGTCGGCGACGCGGGTGGCGAAGATGTCGCCGGGGAGGAGCAGGACCGGGAGGTGGTTGATGGTGGCGAGGGCGGCGCCGGTGACCAGGTTGGTGGCGCCGGGGCCGATGGAGGTCGTCACCGCGTGGGTGGAGAGGCGGTTGGACTGACGCGCGTAGCCGACGGCCGCGTGCACCATGGACTGCTCGTTGCGGCCCTGGTGGAAGGGCATCTCGTCGCCGTACTCGACGAGGGCCTGGCCGAGCCCGGCCACGTTGCCGTGGCCGAAGATGCCCCAGGTCGCGGAGATCAGCCGCTGCCGTACGCCGTCGCGTTCGGTGTACTGGGCGGCCAGGAAGCGGACCAGCGCTTGCGCGACGGTCAGGCGGGTGGTCATCGGTACCCCTCCGTGTGGTCCGGGTGGAAGCAGATCCGCCACTCCCGCGTCTCACCCGGTCCCGCCATGACGTTGAGGTAGTACATGTCGTGGCCGGGCTGGGCGATGGACGGGCCGTGCCATCCGTCGGGGACGAGGACGGCGTCGCCGGAGCGGACCTCGGCGAGGACGTCGGATCCGCCCTCACGGGAGGGAGATACGCGCTGATAGCCGAAACCGTTCGGGCCGTCGATCTCGAAGTAGTAGATCTCCTCCAGCTCGGCTTCCACGCCGGGCCGGTTCTCGTCGTGCTTGTGCGGCGGGTAGGAGGACCAGTTGCCGCCGGGGGTGACGACCTCCACGGCGATGAGCTTGTCGCAGTCGAAGGCGTCGGCGGAGGCGAAGTTGCGCACGTGCCGCAACTGCGTGCCGCTGCCGCGCTGTTCGACGGGGACCTCCGGCGCGGGGCCGTAGCGGGCGGGGAGTCGTCGCTCGCACTTCGCTCCTGCCAGGGCGAAGCGGCCTCCCGCGCCGGAGGCGATCGATGCCTGGGCGTCCCGGGGCACGTACGCGAAGTCCGAGACTCCGGCGAACACGCTTTCCCGTCCCAGGAGTTGGAACTCGTCCTTCCCTACGTGGACCGTACAGCCGCCTTCCAGCGGGAGCACGATCCACTCGCTGTCACCGGAGGTGAAGGTGTGTGTGCCCCCGGGCGCCAGTTCGACGATGCGCAGACTGCTGTGGGTCCAGCCGGCCCGCTTGGGGTCGATGTCCACGGTGTACTGGGCGTTGGTGGAGCCGCCCTTGGGGACGTACAGCTCGTTGTGTGTCATGCGGCGGCCCTCACAGCAGTCCTACGGCGGTGTCCACGGCGGCGGCCACATCGCCGTCCGCCGGGTACAGCAGCGAGCGGCCGACCACCAGGCCGCGCACGGTGGGCAGTTGGAGGGCGCCGCGCCACTTCTCGTACGCGCCGTCCTGGTCGTCGCCGACTTCGCCGCCCAGCAGCACGGCGGGCAGCGTGGAGGCGGCCATGACCTCGCCCATGTCGTCGGGGTTGTCGCAGACCGGGACCTTGAGCCAGGTGTAGGCCGAGGTGCCGCCCAGGCCGGAGGCGATGGCGATCGACTTGGTGACGGCCTCGGCGGAGAGGTCGTTCCTGACCTTGCCCTCGGTGGTACGGCCGCTGATGAACGGCTCGACGAAGACGGGGAGCCTGCGCGCGGCCATGTCGTCGATGGCGCGGGCCGTGGACTCCATGGTGGTCAGGGAGCCCGGGTCGTCGTAGTCGATGCGCAGCAGCAGCTTGCCGGCGTCGAAGCCGAGGCGCTCCATGTCCTCGGGGCGGTGGCCGGTGAAGCGGTCGTCGAGCTCGAAGCTGGCGCCCTGGAGGCCGCCGCGGTTCATCGAGCCCATGACGACCTTGCCGTCGAGGGCGCCGAGCAGCAGCAGGTCGTCGAGTATGTCGGCGGTCGCGAGGACGCCGTCGACGCCGGGGCGGGACAGCGCCAGGACCAGGCGCTCCAGCAGGTCGGCGCGGTTGGCCATGGCCATGCGGTTGCCGCCGACGCCGAGCGCGCCCCGGGCGGGGTGGTCGGCGGCGACGATCATCAGGCGGCCGCTGTCGTTCAGCAGCGGCCTGCGGGTACGGCGGGCCGCCGCCTCGGCGATCGCCTCGGGGCGTTCGGCGCGCAGCCGTACGAGTTCGGTGATGTCGACGCTCACTTGACCGCTCCCGCCGCGACCGCGTCCTCGATCTCGGTGACGGTCGGCATCGCCGAGCTGCACTCGAGGCGGGAGGCGACGATGGCGCCGGCCGCGTTGGCGTGGCGCATGATCTTCTCCAGGTCCCAGCCTTCGAGGAGGCCGTGGACGAGGGAGCCGCCGAAGGCGTCACCGGCGCCGAGACCGTTGAGGACGTTCACGGGCAGGGGCGGGACCTCGGCCTCGTTGCCCTTGCTGTCGACGGCGAGGACGCCCTTGGGGCCCTGCTTGACGACCGCGAGCTCGACACCGGCGTCCAGGAGGGCCTGAGCCGCCTCGCGGGGCTTGCGCACCCCGGTGGCGACCTCGACCTCGTCGAGGTTGCCGACGGCGACGGTGGTGTGGCGCAGGGCCTCTTCGTAGAAGGGGCGGGCGGTGGCCGGGTCGCTCCAGAACATCGGACGCCAGTCCAGGTCGAAGACCGTGGTGCCGGCCTTGGCGCGGTGGGCGAGGGCCGCCAGCGTCGCCGTACGGCTCGGCTCCTCGCTCAGGCCGGTGCCGGTGACCCAGAAGACGCTCGCCTCGTGGAGGGCGTCGAGGTCCAGCTCGTGGGCGTCGATCTCCAGGTCAGGGGCCTTGGGCTGCCGGTAGAAGTACAGCGGGAAGTCGTCCGGCGGGAAGACCTCGCAGAAGGTGACGGGGGTCGGCAGGCTGGGGACCGGGGTGACCCAGCGGTCGTCGACGCCGAAGTCCCGCAGGGCCTCGTGCAGGTAGGTGCCGAAGGGGTCGTCGCCGGTGCGGGTGATCACCGCGGTCCGCCGTCCCAGGCGTGCGGCGGCGACCGCGACGTTGGTCGCCGAGCCTCCCAGGAACTTGCCGAAGGACGTCACCTGCGGCAGCGGGACACCGGTCTGGAGCGGATACAGGTCCACACCGATCCGCCCCATGGTGATCAGGTCGTACGCCATCGGCTTCCTTTCGTGCCTTCGCGTCTTCGGTCGTCGCGGGTCTTCGGCTTCGCGGGTCTTCGGTCTTCGTGTCGTGCTGTCTGCGGGTCGTGCTGTCTTCGTGTCGGCTCTCCCGGCGTTTGTAGTCCCGTACGCCGAGCCCTGTCAATGTTTTGTCCAGACATTCGGACGAGACCTTGACAGCGCTTGCTGTCCGATCGGAAGCTGACCGGCATGACAGCGCCCGCACCGCAGCCCTCACTGTCCCGCATCCGGATCGGGTCGGCTCCCGACTCGTGGGGTGTGTGGTTCCCCGACGACCCCCAGCAGGTCCCCTGGCAACGCTTCCTCGACGAGGTCGCCGACTCCGGTTACGAGTGGATCGAGCTGGGGCCGTACGGGTACCTGCCGACCGATCCCGCAGTCCTCACCGAGGAGGTGAACCGCCGGGGCCTGAAGGTGTCCGCGGGCACCGTCTTCACCGGCCTGCACCACGGCGAGGCCGTGTGGGAGAAGACCTGGGCGCACGTCGCGGACAACGCGGTGCTGGCGCAGGCCATGGGGGCGAAGCACCTGGTCGTGATCCCGTCGTTCTGGCGGGACGACAAGACGGGTGAGGTGCTGGAGCCGTCGTCGCTGACGGCCGAGCAGTGGGGCAACCTGAGCTCGCTGACCGAGCGGCTGGGGCAGCGGGTGCGGGACGAGTACGGGCTCCAGATCGTCGTCCACCCGCATGCCGACACCCACATCGACAGCGAGGAGAACGTGGTCCGGTTCCTGGACGCGACGGACTCCTCCCTCGTGTCGCTGTGCCTGGACACCGGGCACTACGCGTACTGCGGCGGCGACAGCGTCAAGCTGATCGAGACGTACGGGTCGCGGATCGGGTACCTGCACCTCAAGCAGGTGGATCCGGAGATCCTGGCGGACGTGCGGGCCAAGGGGACGCCGTTCGGGCCGGCCGTGGCGCAGGGTGTGATGTGTGAGCCGCCGTCGGGGGTGCCGGCGCTTGGTCCTGTTCTGGAGGCGGCTGGGCGGCTGGACGTGGATCTGTTCGCGATCGTCGAGCAGGACATGTATCCGTGTGAGCCGGACAAGCCGTTGCCGATCGCTCAGCGGACCCGGGCGTTCTTGCGGTCCTGCGGGGCGTAGTCGGTCGGCTGCGGGTGCGTGGGGGCTGATCGCGCAGTTCCCCGCGCCCCTGAAAGCTGACAGGCTGGACCGATGGTTCTGGTCCGTACCGGCCGTGGACCCGGTGGGTTCTGGGAGTTCGCCCTTGGGGCGCCTCATCCTCGGTTGCGGCCCGGGGTGTTGAGTTACCGCGGGATCCGGTTCGCAATGGATCGACCTCGGCGGCGGCTTGAGACGCCTGTCGGGGCCGCCACCTTGTTGCTGGGGTTCGATCAGCCCGTGCGGATCAGTCGTGCGGGTCGGGACCCCGACACCCTCGTCTCCGTCTACTGCGGGCCCACGACCACCCCCGCCGTCGGTGAGCACGGCGGACGGCTCGCCGGTATCGAGGTGATGCTGGCCCCCTGGGCCGCCTTCACGCTCTTCGGCACCCCTCAGTACGAGCTCGCCAATCGCACCGTCGATCCCGACGCCCTCCCCCACGCCCTGGACCGGCGCGTCGGTGAACTCGCCGGTGCGCTGGCCGCGTTGCCGTCCTGGGAGGCCCGGTTCCGGCTGCTCGACGAGGTGTTCGCGCGGTGGTGGGAGGCCGGTACGCCGTGCTCGGCCCGTGTGGTGCGCGCCTGGTCGGAGTTGGTGCGCACCGGCGGGGCCATGCCGGTGCGGCGGCTCGCCGAGGAGGTGGGGTGGAGCGTGCGGCACCTCGAGAACCGGTTCCGGGAGCAGATCGGGCTGGGTCCCAAGGCGGCGGCACGGGTGCTGCGGTTGCAGCGGGCCCGGCGGCTGCTCGCCGCGGGGCATGGACAGGCGGAGACCGCGGCGGTCTGCGGGTTCTACGACCAGGCGCATCTGAGCGGCGAGTTCAAGGCGATGACGGGCTGCACGCCACGGGAGTTCACCACGGCCCGGCGGCTGCCGTTCGCGGGGGCGCCACCCGGCGACCGGATGACAGGAGAGGCCACGAGCCTGGTCCTGACCTCAGGGGCATCAGGGGCATCCGCGCGGAGTGCGGTTTTCTCCAAGACCGGCGGGCCCGGCTGACTGCACGCTGTGCGCGTCCGGCCGGTCGATCCGGTGGACGTCCGGGGGGGGGGGAGCCGGTGGGCCGGGTCCGGCGCAGCGGGTCCGGCCCACCTGGGCCAGGCGCGTTGTCAGTGGCCGCGGTTAGCGTTCCGGGCATGGCCGACACGTACACCACTCTGTGGACCAACGACCTCTGCAAAGCGCTCGGCGCCGGGGGCTTCGAGGGTGAGCCGCTGACCGTGCTCTTCGGGGGACCGCACACCTCGATGCCGAGTTTCACGCGGGCCGGGGTCCGCCCCGGCGACCGGATCCTGCCGATACGGGTCCTGCGCAAGCAGGTGTGGGTGCTCGGTGCGCTGGAGGTGGAGCGGACGGTGGAGTACGACGCCGTGCGCGAGGAGTTGACCGGGGAGGAGCAGGCCCGGCTGAACCGCTGGGGACTGCTGGAGACCAGCTGTGCCAGTGAGGTGCTGCTCGGTGCGCCCGGTGCTCCGCTCGCCTTCGACCGGCCCGTGCCGCCGGACCTCCTCGGCCGCCTCACCTACCGTTCGAGACGCGGCGAACGGCAGATCAAGCATGTCGTGGACGGCGAGCTGCGCAGCGCGGTCAGCCTCCAGGGCGTCTACCGGCTCGCACCCGACTCCGCACGGGAGTTGGCGGAGCTGGTCGGCCACACTCCCGTGCCGTAAGTCAACGCGCCGCGCCCTCGCGCCCGCGCACGCCTTTGCGGCACCTCTGTCACAAACACCCCTTCCGTGTCACACATGTCGCGTGTACGCGGGCTTCGAGTCACACCCGGTACACAGACCCTGACCCAGGGTCACCGCTTGTCGTTCACGGGGCACAGGCTTCTGTGATCGCCGGCGCAGCGCCCGGTACCCCCGACGGCCGTTCCCAGGCCGCAGCCGTGGTGCGCGCGAGGAGGTGCACCCCATGACCGACCGAAGGCTCTGGTCGTACAAGGAAATCGCGGCGCACATCCGTGTGCAGCCGGACACCGTGCGGTCGTACCGCAAACACGGGCTGCTGCCGCCCCCCGACCACGTCGAGGGCGGCAAGCCCTTCTGGTACGCGGACACCGTGCGGGCGTGGGTCGCGTCGCGGCCGGGCAACCGGGGGCGAAGAGAGGACTGACGGCCGGCCGTACCGGTGACTCGGGGTGCCCGTCGTGAGCGCACGGGCACCGCCCACGAGTCGCCGGCCCTCGGGAACCGGTGGTCCGGAAATTCCGAGCCCGGAGGAACCGTGTCTGGCACAGTCGGCCCATGAGCGACCTCTCCGTCAAACCCGTGCTGACCGGCGACAGGGCTGTGCTGCGGCCGTTCACCGAGGCGGACGCCGACGGCATGGCGAGGATCCTGGAGGACCCCGAGGTCCTTCGCTTCACCGGCCCGCCCGCCGCCGAACTCACCCTGGAGCGGCTGCGGTCCTGGTACGGCTCCCGGTCCGCGCAGCCCGACCGGCTCGACCTCGCCGTCACCGACCGTGCCACGGGACGACTCGTCGGCGAGGTCGTCCTGTACGAGTTCGACGCCCACGCCCGCAGCTGTACGTTCCGCACGCTCATCGGCCCCGAGGGACGCGGCCGGGGGCTCGGCACCGAGGCCACCCGCCTCATCGTCGGGTACGGCTTCGAGCAGCTGGGCCTGCACCGGATCGAGTTGGAGGCCTACGGCCACAACGCCCGTGCCCTGCGGGTCTACGAGAAGGTCGGCTTCGTGGTCGAAGGGGTGCGGCGGGAGGCCGATCTGCGCGACGGCGAGTGGGTGGACTGGGTGGTCATGGGTGTCCTCGACCGCGACTGGGCCGCCCTCAGCTCCACGGCTCGATGACCGTCACCCCCGCTCCGGGTGCCGTGCCCATCGCCGCGAGGGCGTCCGGGGTCGCGTCCAGCGAGATCGTGGACGTGACCAGCAGGTCCGGTCGCAGCACGCCCGCCCGGACCAGTTCCAGCATCGGCGGGTAGGTGTGGGCGGCCATGCCGTGGCTGCCGAGGAGTTCCAGTTCCAGGGCGATCGCGCGGGCCATGGGGACCGGGGTCGTGCCGTCCGGCGAGGGCAGCAGACCGACCTGGAGGTGCCGGCCGCGGCGGCGCAGGGAGTTGACGGACGCGGCACAGGTGGCCGGGGAGCCCAGGGCGTCGAGTGACAGATGGGCGCCCCCGCCGGTCAGCTCCCGGACCGCCGCCGCGGTGTCCTGCGTGCCGCTCGCGTCCACGCACTCCGCCGCGCCGAACTTCCTTGCCAGGTCCAGGGCTCGGGGAGAGACGTCCACGGCGACGACCCGGGCGCCGGAGGCCGCCGCGATCATCACCGCGGACAGGCCCACTCCACCGCAGCCGTGCACCGCCACCCACTCCCCCGCGGTGACCCTGCCCTGCTGCACCACGGCTCTGAACGCGGTGGCGAAACGGCAGCCGAGGGATGCGGCCGTGGTGAAGGACATGTCCTGGGGTACGGCCACCAGGTTCACGTCCGCGTGGTCCAGCGCCACGTACTGGGCGAACGAGCCCCAGTGCGTGAAGCCGGGCTGTGTCTGGCGCTCGCAGATCTGGTGGTCGCCGGCCTGGCAGGACGGGCAGGTGCCGCAGGCGCAGACGAAGGGGACGGTGACTCGGTCGCCGGGGCGCCAGGCGCTCACGCCGGGGCCGACCGTCTCCACTGTGCCGGCGAGTTCATGGCCCGGTACGTGCGGGAGGGTGATGTCGGGGTCGTGGCCCTGCCAGCCGTGCCAGTCGCTTCTGCAGAGGCCGGTGGCTTCTACGCGGACGACTACTCCGTGGGGGGCCGGGTGAGGGTCGGTGACTTCACGTACCTCCAGAGGTTCGCCGTAGTGTTCGAAGAGAACCGCTCGCATCTGCCGTCCCATCGCCGTTTTCGTCTGCGGGGCCATCGTGGCTGGTCGCGCAGTTCCCCGCGCCCCTAGGGAGTTTTACTTCCCCCTCGCTCAATCCGAACCGGTCGTGTGCCTTGCGTAGAGCCTTCGGGGCCCACCATGTCGCCCTCCCCGTCAGTTTCATCACCGCCGGGACCAGCAGGCTGCGGACGATCATCGCGTCCATCAGGACGGCCAGGGCTATGCCCAGGCCCAGCATCTTGGTGTTGGTGACCCTGGAGGTGCCTATCGCGACCATGACCACCGCGAGGATGATCGCCGCCGCTGTGATCAGGCCTCCCGTGCGCTGGAGGCCGTGGCGGATCGCCTCCTCGTGGTCGCCGGTCCGATCGTGCTCCTCCTTGATGCGGGAGAGGAGGAAGACGCCGTAGTCCATGGACAGGCCGAAGGCGACACAGAACATCAGGACCGGGAGGGTGGTCTCTATCGAGCCGGTGCTGGTGAAGCCGAGGAGGCCGGAGAGGTGGCCGTCCTGGAAGACCCAGACCACCGCGCCGAACATCGCGGTCAGGCTGAGGGCGTTGAGGAGGACCGCCTGGACCGGGATCAGGACGCTGCCGGTCAGCAGGAAGACCAGGAGCAGGGTGACGATCGCGATGAAGGCCGCCGCCCAGGGGAGTCGGTCTCCTATCGCGTGCTTGGAGTCGACCAGGACGGCCGCGGTGCCGGTGACCTTGGTGTCGAACGGTGCCTTGGTGGCGCGCAGCTCACGGACCAGGTGCTGTGCGCCGGCGTCCACGGCCTCGCCCTTGGGCTGGACCGTGAAGTAGGCCGAGTCGCCCTTGACGAGTGGGCCGTCCACCCGGAGGACCTCGGGGAGGGTCGCGACGCGGTTCTTGTAGGCGGTGTACTGCGCGGGGGTCGCCCTGCCCTCCGCGAGCACTTCGAGGCCGCCGCCCGGGCTGCCCGGGAAGCCGTCGCGCAGGTGCTGCTGGACGACGTGGGACTCGGCGGAGGCGGGCAGCTGGCGGTCGTCGGCGGTGCCGAACTTCACGCCCAGGAACGGTAGTCCGAGCAGGACCAGGACGGCGGTGGTGGCGAGGGCGAAGAACGGGGCGCGGCGCATCACGAGGGTCGCCCCCCGGGCCCAGGCGGTGCCCGGTTCCTTCGCGGACGGCCGCCCGCGTCGGAACAGCCGGCGCAGGTCCAGGGAGTTGACCCGGTGGCCCAGCAGGATCAGGGCGGCCGGGAGGAGGATCAGGGCGGCGGCCGCGGCGAGGAGGACCACCGCCATGCCGGCGTAGGCGAAGGACCGCAGGAAGTACTGCGGGAAGACCAGCATCGCCGCCAGGGAGACCGCGACCGTGAGGGCGGAGAACAGGACGGTGCGGCCCGCGGTGCGCAGGGTGGTGCCGACCGCTGCCAACGGGTCTGCGCCGGTGGCCAGTTCCTCGCGGAAGCGGCGGACGATGAACAGGGCGTAGTCGATGGCCAGGCCGAGCCCGAGGGCCGTGGTGAGGTTCATCGCGAAGACGGAGACGTCGGTGAACTCGGTCAGGCCGCGCAGCACGGCGTTGGTCCCGAGGATCGCGACGATGCCGATGCCGAGCGGCAGCAGGGCGGCGATCGCGCTGCCGAAGACCATCACCAGCAGCAGAAGGGTGATCGGCAGGGCGATCATCTCGGCCCGGGTGAGGTCCTCCTGGATGGTCGTCTGCATCTCGTGCCGCACCGCGACGACGCCACCTATCTCGACCTTCACCGGCCCGTGCGTCCCCCGCAGGGAGGGGGCGATGCGGTCGAGGGTCTCGCCCATCTGCTTCTCGTCGCCGGTGATGCGGGCGGCGATCAGCGCCTCGTGGCCGTCCTCGGCGCGCAGGGCAGGGGACTTGGCGGCCCAGTAGGAGCCGACGCCGGTGATGCCCCGCTCGGCGGCCAGGTGCTCGGTGAGGCGGTTCGCGGCGGCGGCCACCGCCGGGTCGTCCACCGAGGCGCCGCCCGCGTCCACGAGCAGCAGGAGGTTGGGCTGGGAGTCCGGGAACTCGCGCTCCAGCGCCTTGGTGGCGTACGTGGACTCCGCGGCCGGGTCCTCCCAGCCGCCGGCGCCGAGCCGGTCGGCGACCCCGCTGCCGGCCAGCACGGCGAGGACGGTGAGCACCAGGGCCGCGAGCAGCGACAACCCGGGGCGGGCGGTGACGAGACGGGTCCAGCGGCCGACCCGGGGTGGGCGGTTGACTTCGGTCATGGTGCGGTGTCCCCTTCACCGTGGAAACCGTAGAGTGGAAAACACGAGAGATCGCTCGTGTTTCCAGAATGCGAGCGGCCGCTCGTGTTTGTCAACCGTGTGCGGAAAGCTGGGGATAACGCGTGCCCGAGAACGAGGAGAAGGAGCAGCCGCGCCGACGTCAGGCCCGCGGCGAACGCCGGATCGCCCAGCTCCTGGAGGCGGCGGCCACCGTCTTCACGACCACGGGCTACACCGCGGCCAGCACCAACGCCATCGCCCGCGAGGCCGGCGTCTCACCCGGCACGCTCTACCAGTTCTTCCCGAACAAGGAAGCGATCGCGATCGAGCTGGGCGGGCGGCTCGTGCACGAGATGCAGGAGACGTACGGCGAGGCGCTCGCCCCGGTCGACCCGGCGACCCCACTGGAGGAGGTGGTCGGCGCGGCCGTGGACAGGTTCATCGCCTTCAACTGCGAGCACCCGGTGTTCTTCGCGCTCATGCACGGCCCCGACATCCCCGGCCGGATGGCGGAGGACCACGACGCGCTGCACGCGGGCCTCATCAGCCGGCTCGAGACCCTGATGACCTCACTGCTGCCCGAGGCTTCCCCGGCCGACGTGACCCGCACCGCCCACATGGTCCTCGGGCTGTACAAGGCGGGCCTGGAGCTGGTCCTCGCCCATGAGGGCGCCGAGCGCGAGGCGTACGTCCGCGAAGTGAAGAACGCGCTCGTGCGCTATCTGGACCCGATGGTCGGCGACCGACTCGGCCGGTCGGCCGACGCGGCGACCAGGCAGGCCGGCCTCTCCTTGAGAAATACCCCCTAGGGGTATAGTGTGGGCGCCATAGACAGTGCACACCTCTCATGAGCCATCAGGAGAACGACATGACCACTCGGACCGACACCGCCGGCTCCGTCACCGCCGTCTACAAGGTGAGCGGGATGAGCTGCGGACACTGCGAGGGGGCCGTCTCCGGGGAGATCTCCGAGATCGACGGGGTCAGCTCGGTGAAGGCGGTCGCCTCCAGCGGGGAGGTCACGGTGGTTTCGGCCGCGCCGCTGGACGAGGAAGCGGTGCGCGCCGCTGTGGACGAGGCCGGGTTCGAGCTCGTGGGGAAGGCCTGACGCCTCAGCACGTGCCGCGACGGATCGTCGGGCGGCCGACGGCCCGTCGTGGCCGGTCGCGCAGTTCCCCGCGCCCCTGATCGCCGCACCGGAGTTTGAGACATGACCTCCCCCATAGCCTCCGAAGTCGAGCTCGTCATCGGTGGGATGACCTGTGCCTCCTGCGCGGCCCGGGTCGAGAAGAAGCTCAACCGGATGGACGGGGTCAGCGCCACCGTCAACTACGCGACCGAGAAGGCCCGGGTCAGCTATCACGCCGGGGTCGAGGTCGCGGATCTCATCGCGACCGTCGTGAAGACGGGCTATACGGCCGAGGAGCCGACGCCCGCACCACCGGAGCCCGAGGAGACGGACCCCGAACTCGACGGACTCCGGCAGCGGCTGTTCGTCTCGCTCGCGCTCGCGCTGCCCGTCGTCGCGCTCTCCATGGTCCCGGCCCTCCAGTTCGACAACTGGCAGTGGCTCGCGCTCACGCTCGCCTCGCCCGTCGTGGTGTGGGGCGGCCGGCCCTTCCACAAGACCGCCTGCACGAACGTGCGGCATGCCGCGGCCACCATGGACACCCTCGTCTCGGTCGGGACGCTCGCCGCCTTCGGATGGTCGCTGTGGGCGCTGTTCCTCGGGGACGCGGGGATGCCGGGCATGCGGGAGCGGTTCGCGCTCACCGTGGGCGACATGGACGGCGCCTCGACGATCTATCTCGAGGTGGCGGCCGGGGTCACCGCCTTCATCCTGCTCGGCAGGTATCTGGAGGCCCGTGCCAAGCGCCGCGCGGGAGCCGCGCTCAGGGCGCTCATGGAACTGGGCGCCAAGGACGTCTCCGTGCTCCGGGACGGCCGTGAGGTGCGGATTCCGGCCGAACGGCTGGGCGTCGGGGACCGGTTCGTCGTACGGCCCGGGGAGAAGATCGCGACCGACGGCACCGTCGTCGAGGGCGCCTCCGCGGTGGACGCCTCGATGCTGACCGGCGAGTCGGTGCCGGTGGACGTGGGTGTCGGGGACGCGGTCACGGGTGCGACCGTCAACGCCGGCGGGCGGATCGTCGTCATGGCGACCCGGGTCGGGGAGGAGACACGGCTCGCGCGGATGGCGCGGCTGGTGGAGGACGCACAGAACGGCAAGGCGCAGGTGCAGCGGCTGGCCGACCGGGTCGCCGCGGTCTTCGTGCCGGTCGTCATCGGCATCGCCGCGGCCACCTTCGGGGGCTGGCTCGGCGCCACCGGGGACACCGCCGCCGCGTTCACCGCGGCCGTCGCCGTGCTGATCATCGCGTGCCCGTGCGCGCTGGGTCTGGCCACGCCGACCGCGCTCATGGTCGGCACCGGGCGCGGCGCGCAGCTCGGCATCCTCATCAAGGGGCCCGAGGTCCTGGAGTCCACGCGCCGCGTCGACACCGTCGTCCTGGACAAGACCGGCACGGTCACCACAGGGCGGATGAGCCTCCAGGAGATCTACGTCACCGACGGCGCCGACGAGAAGCAGGTGCTGCGGCTCGCGGGGGCCCTGGAGCACGCCTCCGAGCATCCCGTGGCCCGTGCCGTGGCCCTGGGTGCCGAGGAACGGCTCGGGCCGCTGCCGGAGGCCGAGAGCTTCGAGAACGTCCCCGGCAAGGGCGTACGCGGACGCGTGGAGGGCTGCGAGGTGGCCGTCGGGCGGCTTTTCGACGTGCTGCCCGCCGAGCTGGCCCGCGCCAAGGAGGAGGCCGAGCGGGACGGTCGTACGGCTGTCGTCGTCGGGTGGGACGGGGTGGCGCGCGGTGTGCTGGCCGTCGCCGACACCGTCAAGGAGACCAGCGCGGAGGCGGTGCGGTCACTGCGGGCGCTCGGGCTCACGCCGGTGCTGCTGACCGGGGACAACCGGGCGGTGGCCGAGGCGGTGGCCCGGGACGTCGGGATCGGCGAGGTGATCGCCGAGGTGCTGCCCGAGGACAAGGTCGATGCCGTACGACGGCTCCAGCGCGAGGGCCGGGTCGTCGCGATGGTCGGTGACGGCGTCAACGACGCGGCCGCGCTCGCCGCCGCCGACCTGGGCCTGGCGATGGGCACGGGGACCGACGCGGCGATCGAGGCGGGGGATCTGACGCTGGTGCGCGGGGACCTGCGGGTGGCCGCGGACGCGATCCGGCTCTCCCGGCGCACCCTGTCCACGATCAAGGGCAATCTCGTGTGGGCCTTCGGCTACAACGTGGCCGCGCTGCCGCTGGCCGCGGCGGGCTTGCTGAACCCGATGATCGCGGGGGCGGCGATGGCGTTCTCCTCGGTGTTCGTGGTGACCAACAGCCTGCGGCTGCGTGTCTTCCATTGAGGATTCCTTTGACGGACCCCTCTGGAGTCCGGGGCCACGCTCACATAAGCTCTTCACAAGACTCGCGCAACGTCCTTACGCTGGGTCCCGTTCGCTGTATCCGGGCTCTTGCGTATCTAACGGACATTTGCAAGAGACGCAGATCACAGTGATGCGAACGTAACCATCGAAGGGGTTCGAAGGTCTAAGTTGGCGATGTCAGGCAGCGTCTTGGGGGGCGTTGACTGACATCTGAGGATGTCTTGGGGGACTTCCTCGGAGCTGCGTTGCCGGGGCACGCGCATAGGGAAGCTTTGAGCGGCCCTCCCGACCGTGCGTTGTCCCGGCAGATCGCACACTGGAGTAGTACGAGGAGTTTTGCTCGTTCTGCTCAAACGGCAGTACCAGCAGTACCGGAAAGACAGCGATTCAGGCGCTGGTCTCTCAGGCGCCCGGCCGGATCCCGTGGGGGGAATCCGCACCGGGACATGGGAAGGCGCCCTGGACGCCGGCCCGTGGGGGGACCGGCGCCAGGGCGCCTTTCGCTTCGCGGATTCAGCGGGGGGTTCGGGGGGCGCCGGTTGCGTTTCGGCTGCCGGCCGGTGGGGGCGGGTCGCGCAGTTCCCCGCGCCCCTATGTCGGCTCAGCTAACCGGCGCCGAAAGGCCCTCTCCCCTTCAGCGCTGCTCGACCGGGACGAAGTCGCGCTCGACGACGCCCGTGTAGATCTGGCGCGGGCGGCCGATGCGGGAGCCCGGCTCCTTGATCATCTCGTGCCACTGGGCGATCCAGCCCGGGAGGCGGCCGAGGGCGAACAGGACCGTGAACATCTCGGTCGGGAAGCCCATGGCGCGGTAGATCAGGCCGGTGTAGAAGTCGACGTTCGGGTAGAGGCTGCGCGAGACGAAGTAGTCGTCGGAGAGCGCGTGCTCCTCCAGCTTGAGCGCGATGTCCAGCAGCTCGTCGGACTTGCCGAGGGCCGAGAGGACGTCGTGCGCGGCCGCCTTGATGATCTTCGCGCGCGGGTCGAAGTTCTTGTAGACCCGGTGGCCGAAGCCCATCAGGCGGACGCCGTCCTCCTTGTTCTTCACCTTGCGGATGAAGGAGTCGACGTCACCGCCGGAGGCCTGGATGCCCTCCAGCATCTCCAGCACGGACTGGTTGGCACCGCCGTGCAGCGGGCCCCACAGGGCGTTGATGCCGGCCGAGATCGACGCGAACATGTTCGCCTGCGACGAGCCGACGAGGCGGACCGTGGAGGTCGAACAGTTCTGCTCGTGGTCGGCGTGCAGGATGAGGAGCTTGTCCAGGGCCGAGACGACGACCGGGTCGAGGTCGTACTCCTGCGCGGGGACCGAGAAGGTCATGCGCAGGAAGTTCTCGACGTAACCGAGGTCGTTGCGCGGGTAGACGAACGGGTGACCGATCGACTTCTTGTACGCGTACGCGGCGATGGTCGGAAGCTTGGCGAGCAGCCGGATCGTCGAGAGGTTGCGCTGCTTCTCGTCGAAGGGGTTGTGGCTGTCCTGGTAGAACGTGGACAGCGCGGAGACGACCGAGGACAGCATGGCCATCGGGTGGGCGTCCCGCGGGAAGCCGCGGTAGAAGTTCTTGACGTCCTCGTGCAGCAGGGTGTGCTGCGTGATCTCGTTCTTGAACGTGGCCAGTTCGTCGACGGTCGGGAGCTCGCCGTTGATCAGCAGGTAGGCGACCTCCAGGAACGTGGAGCGCTCGGCCAGCTGCTCGATCGGGTAGCCGCGGTACCGGAGGATGCCGGCCTCACCGTCGAGGTAGGTGATGGCGGATTTATAGGCGGCGGTGTTGCCGTAGCCGCTGTCCAGGGTGACCAGACCGGTCTGGGCGCGGAGCTTTCCGATGTCGAAGCCCTTGTCGCCGACGGTGCTGTCGATCACCGGGTAGGTGTACTCGCCATCGCCGTACCGCACTACTACAGAGTTGTCGCTCACGTCATCCCTCACCGACGTTGTGCCTCTTCTTCGAGGTTGCCCTGACTGTCTCTACCATCCCCCATTTGGCGCAGGAGAGTGCACTCGGGGTCGGCCGTTGGGCGTATCGGCGGCACTGAGTGCCGCCAACTTGCTCATCCTGCCCCTCCCCGCCCCCTTCCGGAAGGGCTCTGTGACCCACATGACTCATTTGATCGATCATTTTTTGTGAAGGCTCACGGTTGACCGCCGTCACGGGCCCGAAAGCCGGAAGTCGAGCGCGGTGCAGCGGCGTCCCGCCGAGACCGTGCGCACCGCCTGGCCGATCGCCTTGCGGGAGCCGACGAGGACGACCAGCTTCTTCGCCCGGGTGACCGCCGTGTACAGCAGATTCCGCTGGAGCATCATCCAGGCGCTGGTGGTGACCGGGATCACCACGGCCGGATACTCGCTGCCCTGGGAACGGTGGATGGTCACCGCGTACGCGTGGGCCAGTTCGTCCAGCTCGTCGAACTCGTACGACACCTCCTCGTCCTCGTCCGTCAGCACGGTGAGGCGCTGGTCGACCGGGTCGAGCGAGGTGACCACGCCCACGGTGCCGTTGAAGACACCGTTGGTGCCCTTCTCGTAATTGTTGCGAATCTGGGTGACCTTGTCGCCGACCCGGAAGACCCGGCCGCCGAACCGCTTCTCGGCGAGGTCGGGGCGGCCCGGGGTGATGGCCTGCTGGAGCAGGCCGTTGAGGGTGCCGGCGCCCGCGGGGCCGCGGTGCATGGGCGCGAGCACCTGGACGTCCCTCCTCGGATCGAGGCCGAATTTGGCCGGAATCCGACGGGCCGCCACGTCCACGGTGAGCCGGCCGACCTCCTCGGTGTCGTCCTCGACGAAGAGGAAGAAGTCCTTCATGCCGTCGGTGACGGGGTGCTGCCCGGCGTTGATCCGGTGCGCGTTGGTGACGACACCGGACTGCTGGGCCTGGCGGAACACGCGCGTGAGGCGCACCGCGGGGACCGGGCCGCCCTCGGCGAGCAGGTCCCTGAGCACCTCCCCCGCGCCGACGCTGGGCAGCTGGTCGACGTCCCCGACGAACAGCAGGTGGGCGCCCGGTGCCACCGCCTTCACCAGCTTGTTGGCGAGCAGCAGGTCCAGCATGGACGCCTCGTCGACGACCACCAGGTCGGCGTCGAGCGGGCGGTCCTTGTCGTAGGCCGCGTCGCCGCCGGGCTTCAGCTCCAGGAGGCGGTGGACGGTGGAGGCCTCGGCGCCGGTGAGTTCGGCGAGGCGTTTGGCGGCGCGGCCGGTCGGGGCGGCCAGGACGATCCTGGCCTTCTTGGCGCGGGCCAGCTCCACGATCGAGCGCACGGTGAAGGACTTGCCGCAGCCGGGGCCACCGGTGAGCACGGCGACCTTCTTGGTGAGCGCCAGCTTCACGGCCGCCTCCTGCTCCGGCGCCAACTCCACACCGGTACGGCCCTTCAGCCAGCCCAGCGCCTTGTCCCAGGCCACGTCGTGGAAGGACGGCATGCGGTCCTGGTCGGTACGCAGAAGGCGCACCAGCTGGGCGGCGAGGGAGAGTTCGGCGCGGTGGAAGGGGACCAGGTAGACGGCGGTGACCTCGTGGCCGTCGGGGCCGGGGACCTTCTCGCGTACGACGCCGGGCTCGCCCGACTCCTCGTCGGGCAGGGCGAGTTCGGCGAGGCACTCGATGACCAGGCCGGTGTCGACCTGGAGCAGCTTCACGGCGTCGGCGATCAGCTGTTCCTCGGGGAGGTAGCAGTGCCCCTGGTCGGTGGACTGCGAAAGGGCGTACTGGAGGCCCGCCTTGACGCGCTCCGGGCTGTCGTGCGGTATCCCGACGGACTGGGCGATCTTGTCGGCGGTGAGGAAGCCGATGCCCCAGACGTCGGCGGCGAGCCGGTAGGGCTGGTTCTTCACGACGGAGATCGAGGCGTCGCCGTACTTCTTGTAGATGCGCACCGCGATGGAGGTGGACACCTCGACGGTCTGGAGGAAGAGCATGACCTCCTTGATCGCCTTCTGTTCCTCCCAGGCGTCGGCGATCTTCCTGGTGCGCTTGGGGCCCAGCCCCGGGACCTCGATCAGCCGCTTGGGCTCCTCCTCGATGATCTTCAGGGTGTCCATGCCGAAGTGCTGGGTGATGCGGTCGGCGAAGACCGGGCCGATGCCCTTGACGAGCCCGGAGCCGAGGTAGCGGCGGATGCCCTGGACGGTGGCCGGCAGGACGGTCGTGTAGTTCTCGACGGTGAACTGCTTGCCGTACTGCGGGTGGGAGCCCCAACGGCCCTCCATGCGGAGGGACTCGCCGACCTGGGCGCCGAGCAGCGCGCCGACGACGGTGAGCAGGTCACCGCCGCCCCGGCCGGTGTCGACCCGGGCGACGGTGTAGCCGTTCTCCTCGTTGGCGTACGTGATCCGCTCCAGGACCCCTTCGACCACGGACAGGTTGGACATGATCCGACGCTACAGGCGGGGTCTGACAGCGGGGAGCCCGGTGCGGTCGCAGGGCTCGGTTCAGTGGTGCGGGGAGCGCGGCACGCTCTCCGTGGCCGCCGGGCCGGACACGGGGGCGGGTGCCGCGAGGGCGCGGAAGCGGTCCCACTCCACCGCGGGCCGGGTGAGGCCACGGCGTTCCAGGTACCGGTCGGTGGCGCGCTGGGTGCGGCGCAGGACCCGTATCGCGTCCGTCGGCCGTCCCGAACCCATGGGCTCCAGGACCTTCTCGGGAAGCAGCAGCCAGCCGTCACCGGCCCGGGTCAGCTTCCCCCGGACGAGTGCGTTGCGCATGCTGTTGATCCGCTCGTCGTGCCGGTGCACCAGCAGCGAGGCGGGGCCCGGTGTCACGGCGCAGTCGTCGGGGGGCCGTACCGCGAAGCCGCCGGTCGTCGGCACCGGGCGGGTGCGGGCCAGCACGGGGGCTCCGGAGGCGTCCCGGCCCGCCAGGACCGCGGTGTCGTAGCGGGCGAGTCGGTCGGCTCCCAGCGGCGGTGCCGAGGGGGCGGGTGCCTCGGGGAGCGGTGGTCGCGCGGCGGACCGCACGATCAGCTGTTCCGGGGTGACGGTGATGAGGAGGCGTAGGTAGTACCAGTCCATCAACCGCCTCATGGGCCGGGAGAGGTACGCGCGGCTGTGCGGCTGACGTTCGAACAGCATCCGCCAGTAGTCCTCCAGGTCCTGCGGGCCCGTCCGGATGTCGTCGGGGCATTCCGCCCGGCCGCCGACGAAGAGCTGCGGGGCGTCGGTGAGTCCGCTGCCGGTGGGATCGGAGAAGAGCAGGGCGACCCGGCCGTCGCGGCGGATGTTCAGCGCCTTCTGCGCGAAGGCCAGGGACGTGGTCAGCACCAGCGTGCCGTCCCCGCGCCGCCGCACCGCGGTCGGCCAGGCCAGCGGTGTCCCGTCCCGGCCCAGCGTGACGAACTCGCAGGTCCGGTAGGCGTCGAGGACATCGAGCGGCGCGGAGTCGAGGACGGTCATCGGCCCGCCTCCCCGGCCAGCGGGGCGCGCAGGGCCCGGCAGGCCGCGGCGTACTGCCGCCGCCCCACGAGCTTCCAGGCCAGCCGTCCGAGCAGCGGTGCCCTGCCGAGGAAGTAGGCGCGCTCGTCCTCGGTGGCGTCCTCCAGGATCGCGCCGATGGCGATCATGACCTTGTCCTTGGGCAGTCTCTCCAGCCCGCGGCGGCCGACCAGGTCCCATTCGTCGACCGTCAGGTGCTCGGCGACCAGGGGCAGGACCAGGCGTTCCTCGTCGTCGAGGTGGTCGAGGAGCGCGAGGCGGTGCTCCTCCAGGGCAAGGGCGAGTTCCTGCCCGGCGACGCTGTCGGCCGACCGCTGCCACTGCGGCGCCCACTGCGCCACTGCCTCCAGGGTGCGGTCGATCCGGCCGTGCTGCTCCTCCATGCGGACGACCAGTTCCTCGGCACCGGTGGCCCGGGCGCGCAGCAGCGGCCAGATCAACTCGTCCTCGAGGGTGTGGTGGTGGTGCAGCCCCGACGTGTAGTCGCTGAGGTACGCCGAGATCTGCGCGGCCCGCGCCGAGGCGCCGTCGGGTACGGACCGGACCATCCGGGGCAGCAGCGCCGACTCGCGGCGGAAGACGCGGTGGACCACGACCATCTCGTGGGTGTAGGGGCGTCCGGAGGTGGGGAGTCCGGACGGAGTACTGCTGCGGGGCACGCTGTTTCCTTCGGTGTTCGGGTTGCGGACGACGGCCTCCCACGCTGTCGTCGCCGCCTTGGTGACGACTTGGTGATGACTTGGTGTCCCGCTTGGCGTTCTCTTGGAGCAGGGCCCCGACCCGTGCCGACCAGGGCGTTTACCGCTCGTTGACGGGATGCGCGCACCGCTCGGATAGATTCCGGCGGCGTGCTGCGTATCAGAGTGCTGGGGCCGTTGGGTGCCGAGGTCGCGGGTGCGCCGGTGGGACTGGGCACCCCGCGGCAGCGTGCCGTGCTCGCACTGCTGGTCGCGGCTCGTGGCGCGGTGGTCTCCGTGGACCGGATGGCGGAGGAGCTGTGGCGCGGGGCGCCCCCGGCCAGGGCGACCGTGTCCCTCCAGGCGTATGTGTCGAACCTGCGCCGGGTGCTCGAACCGGAGCGGCCGCCGCGGGCCCCCGCCGCCGTCCTGGTCTCCTCGCCCCCGGGATACGCGCTGCGGCTGCCCGAGGACGCGGTGGACGCCTGGTGTTTCGGGGCCCGGGTCGAGCGGGCCCGGCGCGCACCGGCCCCGCAGGCCCGTAAGTCGCTGACGGAGGCGCTGGGTTGGTGGCACGGGCCCGCGTTCCAGGAGCACGCGGACGAGCCCTGGGCGGCGCCCGAGGTGGCCCGGCTGAGCGCGCTGCGTGCCGAGGCGAGCGAACTCGCCGTGGCGGCCGGGCTGTTCACCGGGCACGCCGCCGAGGTCACGCCGGCCGCCGAGGCCATGGTGCGGGAACGGCCGCTGCGCGAGGAGGGCTGGCGGCTCCTGGCACTGGCCCACTGGGCCACGGACCGCCGCGGCGACGCCCTCGCCGCACTGCGCCGGGCCCGCAGGACCCTCCGCGACGAACTCGGCTGCGACCCGTCCCCGACGCTGACCGAGCTCGAACAGGCGATCCTGGCCCAGCGGGTGGAGGTGCTGCGGGCGGCGGTACCGGAACGCCGGGGCTCCGGACGGGGGTGGACGGCGATGCCGGAACGCCGGGCCGCTGGACGGGAGTGGACGGCGATGCCGGAACTCCGGGGCGCTGGACGGGAGTGGGCGGCGGGCGCGCCGGATCACGGCGGTGCCGTAGCCGACGGGAGCCTTGAGGCACCGGAACACGCGGGCGGCGAACGAGGGTCGAGGAGGGCCGAACCGGGACGGGCGCACACCTGGACGGCCACCACGCCGGGACAGCCGGAACAGGCGGGCACGGGAGGCGAGTCGAGGGGAGCCGACCCGGAACGGACGCACACCTGGGCCGCGACAAAGCCGGGACAGCGGGAACAGGCGGGCACGGGAAGCGAGTTGGGGGAAGCCGACCCTGATCGGGCGCACACCTGGACGGCCACCACGCCGGGGCGGCCGGAACAGGAGGGCACAAAAGGCGAGTTGGGGCGAGCCGCCCCTGGTCGGGCGCTCCCCGCAGCGGTGTTCCCCCCGGCCGCCTCCGAACAGCGGCACCCCCGACCGGAGTCGGCGCAGGCCGGACCGGGCCGTGCGCGCGGCGCAGCGGAGCCCCCCGGCGCGTCGGAGCGGACACGCACGCCTGCCGTACCTCAAGAGCCCCACCCCACCACCCCCTTGGCCCACGACCTCTTCGTGGGCCGTGTCGACGAGCTCCAGGCGCTGGACTCCGCCGCCCTGGCCGCTCGGCGGGGTGGTGGGCTCGTGCTGGTCACCGGGGAGGCCGGGGCCGGCAAGACCGCGTTGTTCGGGCGGCTGGCCGGGCGGTTGCGGGGCGAGGGGTGGACGGTGGTCGTCGGGCGGTGCCCGGAGCACGAGGGGGCCCCGCCCGCGTGGGCCTGGGTGGAGGCACTCGGGACGCTCGCCCGGCTGGTGCCCCCGGCGCGGCCCGACGACGTGGCGGCGCTGCTGCACGAACCGGACGGGACGGCCGCCACGACCCGGGACGAGGCGACCGCGGGACGGTTCCGGCTGCACCGGGCCTTCGCCGCATGGCTGCGCGAGGCGGCCGCCGCGGAGCCCGTCGCCGTGCTCCTGGAGGACCTGCACCGCGCCGACGGCCAGACCCTCGCCCTGCTGGAAGCCGCGGCCGCGGTCACCGGCGTACCGCTGCTGACGGTCGCCGGGTACCGCCCGGCCGAGGTCGGCGAGCCGCTGGCCAAGACCCTCGCGCACCTCGCGCCCCGGCTGCCGCACCGGATCGCGCTGGCCGGACTCTCGCAGCGGGACGTGGCCACCGTGGTGGACGCCGTCTGCGGTGAGCCCGTCGACGCGGCCACGGTGGCGAGCCTCGCCGAACGCACCGGCGGCAACCCCTTCTACGTCCGGGAGAGCGCGCGGCTGCTGGCCGACGAGGGCGCCCTGGTGGCCGTCTCGGAAGTCCCGCAGGGCGTCCGGGACGTGCTGCGCAGGCGTCTCACCCTGCTGTCCGCCGACGCCCGCGCGGCCGTACAGCTCGCGGCGGTGGCCGGACCGGAGTCCGACGTCGCGCTGCTGGCGGACGCGGCCGAGACGGACGAGGAGAGCGTGCTGGCCGGCCTGGACGCCGCCATGGCCGCGGACCTGCTGACCGAGCCCGGGCCCGGACGGGTCCGTTTCGTGCACGCCCTGGTCCGCGACACCGTCTACACCGACCTGTCGGGGATCCGCCGGGCCCGGCTGCACGACCGCATCGCGCGGCGGCTGCGCACGCACCGCCCCGACGACCTCACCGCGCTGGCCCACCACTTCGCCCGGTCGGGCCGGACCGCGAACGCCCCGCTGGCCGTCGACTACGCGCTGCGGGCGGCGGAGCTGGCCGAGCGGAGGTACGCCCACGACGTGGCCGTAGGACTCGTCCGGCAGGCGCTGGACGCGCACACGGCGGCCACCGCCGACCCCGAGGCGCACCCGGACGGGACGGTCGCGCTGCTGGTGCGGCTGCTGGGCGCGCAGGTGCGGGCCGGTGCCACCGGCGCCGCCCGGCACACCCGGCGGCAGGCGGTGGACCTGGCGGTGCGGGCCGGCCGGGACGACCTGGCCGCGGTGGTCTACGGCGCCTGGGCCGAGCCCTCGCCCTGGCGCAGCCGCCTGGAGGGCTTCCTGGACCGGACCTCGCTGGCCCACCTGGAGCGGCTCGCCGAGGACCGCACGCTGGACGGACCGACACGCGCGCGTGTGCTCCAGGTGCTGGCGGACGCGGTGGCGGGCGAGGACGCGCGGCGGGCCCGGGACGCGGCCGACGCCCAGCTGGAGTTGGCCCGCGCCGACGGCGAACCGCGGCTGCTGGCCTCGGCGTTGATGACCTCGGCCCGGCTGCTGCCGCACGAGGCGCAGGGCGCCGCCCGCACCCCGCTCGTCGACGAACTGCGCGGTCTCGCCCGGGATCACGACCTGCCCGCGCACCGCTGGGTGTGCGAGCACCTCGACACCCTGACCGCCGCGACCCGCAACGATCCCGACGCGGTGCGCCGGCACACCGCCGCGGGCCTGGAGCTGGCGCACCGCTACCGGATGCGGTGGGCGCAGGGCATCAACACCGCCACGTCGGCCATGCTCGCGGCGGTCGCCGGGCGCTTCGCGGAGGCGGAGGCGCGCTACACCGAGGCGGACGGGCTGTTCCAGCGGGTCGGGGCGCATCACGCCACGGCTCCGCGGACGCTGGGCCTGTGGACCATCCGGCTCACCCAGCGCCGGGAGGCCGACCTCGAACCGGCCGTCCGTGAGGTGTACGAGTCGGTCGGCACCCCGGTCGCGGTGGCGCACGCCCTCGTGCTGGCCCGGCTGGGACGCCTGGACGAGGCCGCGGCCGTGCCCTTCCCCGCCCGGCCGGTGACCGACCACCTGTACGGCATGGAGCTCGACTACCGCGCCGAGCTCGCGGTCCTGCTGCGGGACCGGGACACCGCTCAGTCACTGATCGGGGCGCTGCTGCCGCTGAAGGAGCAGTTCGCCGGGGCGGCGGGCGGGGCCTATGTCACCCGTCCCCTCGCCCACGCCCTCGCCGATCTGTACCTGTTCCTCGGGGAGCGGGGGCCCGCGGCCGACGCCTACGCCCTGGCGGAGCGGGTCGCCCGGGTCTGGGGCTCCCCGCACCACCTGGCCGCCGCCCGCCGGGCCCTGGGGCGGCTCACCGGAAGCTGAACGTCACGATCCGGTCTCGGGGGCTTGCCAACCCGCCGTGTAATCGATTCCAATCCTCCGTACACGAAGTCGTGTAATCGATTCCACAAGGAGGTGGAGCGGCGATGGCGAGCATCAAGGACGTCGCTGCCGAGGCGGGGGTCTCCGTCGCCACGGTGTCGCGGGTCCTGAACGACCATCCGTCGGTCAGCGAGGACGCACGCACGCGCGTGCGGGCCGCCGTCAAGACGCTGGGCTACCGCCCGAACGCCGTCGCCCGCTCCCTGCGCACCGACCAGACCCACACCCTCGGCCTGGTCATCAGCGACGTGATGAACCCCTACTTCACCGAGCTGGCCCGCTCCGTCGAGGAGGAGGCCCGGGCGCTGGGCTACAGCGTGATCATCGGGAACGCCGACGAGCGGCCCGACCTCCAGGACCACCACGTACGGAACCTGCTGGACCGCCGTATCGACGGGCTGCTGGTCTCCCCCACCGACGGCGGCTCCCCGCTGATGCTGGACGCCGTCCGCGCGGGGACGCCGATGGTGTTCGTGGACCGGTGGATCCCGGGCGTGGCCGTGCCGGTGGTCCGGGCCGACGGGCGGGCCGCGGTGCGCGATCTCGTCGCCCACCTGCACGGCCTCGGGCACCGCAGGCTCGCCATCATCGCCGGGCCCGCCGCCACCACGACCGGCCAGGAGCGCGTGGCCGCCTTCCGGGAGGCGCTCCAGGCGTACGGCCTCGAACTGCCCGACGCCTACATAGGGCAGGGCGACTTCCAGGCCGAGAGCGGGCGCCGGGTCACCGAGGGCTTCCTCGACCTGCCCGAGCCGCCCGAGGTCGTCTTCGCGGCCGACAACCTGATGGCGCTGGGCGCCCTGGACGCCGTACGCGCGCGTGGGCTGCGCGTTCCCGAGGACCTCGCGCTCGCCGCGTTCGACGACATCCCGTGGTTCGTGCACACCGATCCGCCGATCACCGCGATCGCCCAGCCCACGGGCGAGCTGGGGCGGGCCGCCGTGCGCGCGCTCGTCGACCGCATCGAGGGGCGGCCGCCCGAGTCGGTCACCCTGCCCGCCCGTCTGGTCGCCCGCCGCTCGTGCGGCGAGAACCCCAACCCTGTGCAAAGGAGCACGTCGTGAGCAACGAGGACGAGTTGCTGCGCATCGAGGGCATCCGCAAGACCTTCCCCGGCGTGGTCGCGCTCGACGGCGTCGACTTCGACCTGCGCCGGGGCGAGGTGCACGTGCTGCTCGGCGAGAACGGCGCCGGCAAGAGCACCTTGATCAAGATGCTGTCGGGCGCCTACCACCCCGACGGGGGCCGCGTGCTGGTGGACGGCGAGGAGGTGCACATCCGCGGGGCGCAGGACGCCGAGCGGCTGGGCATCGCCACCATCTACCAGGAGTTCAACCTCGTCCCCGACCTGACGGTCGCCGAGAACATCTTCCTGGGCCGGCAGCCGCGCCGCCTCGGGATGATCGACCGGAAGCGGATGGAGGCCGACGCCGAGGTGCTGCTCCAGCGGGTCGGGGTCACTGTGTCGCCCCGCGCGCGGGTGCGTGAACTCGGTATCGCCCGGCTCCAGATGGTCGAGATCGCCAAGGCGCTCAGCCTGGACGCGCGCGTGCTGATCATGGACGAGCCGACCGCGGTGCTCACCTCCGAGGAGGTCGACAAGCTCTTCGCGATCGTGCGCTCGCTGCGCGAGGACGGCGTCGGGATCGTCTTCATCACGCACCACCTGGAGGAGATCGCCGCCCTGGGCGACCGGGTCACGGTCATCCGGGACGGGAGGTCCGTCGGGCAGGTGCCCGCCACCACGCCCGAGGACGAGCTCGTCCGGCTGATGGTGGGCCGGTCGATCGAGCAGCAGTACCCGCGCGAGCGCGGCGACACCGGAGCGGCCCTGCTCAAGGTCGAGGGCCTCACCCGGGACGGCGTCTTCCACGACGTCAGCTTCGAGGTGCACGCCGGTGAGGTCGTCGGCATCGCCGGGCTGGTCGGCGCGGGCCGTACCGAGGTCGTGCGGGCCGTGTTCGGCGCGGACCCGTACGACAAGGGGGCCGTGAAGGTCTCCGGGGCCGCCCTGAAGGGGCATGACGTGGGCGCCGCGATGGCGGCCGGGATCGGACTCATCCCCGAGGACCGCAAGGGTCAGGGGCTGGTCCTCGACCAGTCGGTCGAGGAGAACCTGGGCCTGGTGACCATGCGTTCGGCGACCCGGGGCGGGCTCGTCGACCTCAAGGGGCAGCGGGCGGCCGCCGCGCGGATCGCCGAGCAGCTCGGGGTGCGGATGGCGGGCCTGCACCAGCACGTCCGCACGCTCTCCGGCGGCAACCAGCAGAAGGTCGTCATCGGCAAGTGGCTGCTCGCCGACACCAAGGTGCTGATCCTCGACGAGCCCACGCGCGGGATCGACGTCGGCGCCAAGGTCGAGATCTACCAGCTGATCAATGAGCTGACCTCTCAGGGGGCCGCCGTCCTCATGATCTCCAGCGATCTGCCCGAGGTGCTCGGCATGAGCGACCGGGTGCTGGTGATGGCCCAGGGCCGGATCGCCGGCGAACTCGACGCCGGCGAGGCCACGCAGGACTCCGTGATGGCACTCGCCGTCAGCACGAACACCGTCAAGACCACGAACACCGTCAAGACCGAGAAGGAGGCCCCTCGTGGCCACTGACACGCTCAGGAGCGGAACGAGCGCGGGTGGCCTGCGCCGTCTCCTGCTCGACAACGGCGCGCTCACCGCGCTGATCGTCCTCGTCGTCGCCATGTCGGCGCTGTCCGGCGACTTCCTCACCACCGACAACCTGCTCAACGTCGGCGTCCAGGCGGCCGTGACCGCCATCCTCGCCTTCGGTGTGACCTTCGTGATCGTCTCGGCGGGCATCGACCTGTCGGTCGGCTCGGTGGCGGCCCTGTCGGCCACCGTCCTCGCCTGGAGCGCCACGTCCCACGGCGTGCCGGTCTTCATAGCCGTCGTCCTCGCCGTCGTCACCGGCATCGCGGCCGGACTCGTCAACGGCTTCCTCATCGCGTACGGCAAACTCCCGCCGTTCATCGCCACGCTGGCGATGCTCTCGGTGGCGCGCGGTCTGTCGCTGGTGATCTCCGAGGGCTCCCCGATCGCCTTCCCTGACTCGGTCTCGCACCTCGGTGACACGCTCGGCGGCTGGCTGCCGGTGCCGGTGCTCGTCATGGTCGTCATGGGTCTGCTCGCGGCCTTCGTGCTGGGGCGGACGTACATCGGCCGCTCCATGTACGCGATCGGCGGCAACGAGGAGGCGGCCCGCCTCTCCGGCCTCCGGGTGAAGAAGCAGAAGCTCGCCATCTACGCCTTCTCCGGTGTCTTCGCCGCCGTCGCCGGTGTCGTGCTGGCCGCCCGGCTCTCCTCGGCCCAGCCGCAGGCCGCCGACGGCTACGAACTGGACGCGATCGCCGCGGTCGTCATCGGCGGTGCCTCGCTCGCGGGCGGCACCGGCAAGGCGTCCGGCACGCTCATCGGCGCGCTGATCCTCGCGGTGCTCAGGAACGGCCTCAACCTGCTGAACGTGTCCGCGTTCTGGCAGCAGGTCGTCATCGGTGTGGTCATCGCGCTGGCGGTGCTCCTCGACACCGTGCGCCGCAAGGCCGGGGCCACTCCGGTGACGTCGGGGGGCTCACCGGGCGGCAAGCAGCGCCAGGCGGCGACGTACGGGCTGGCGGCCGTGGTGACCGTGGCGATCGTCGGCGCGACCTCCTTCCTGCACAACGACTCCTCCTCGACGGCGAACCCGAAGGTGGGCCTGTCGCTGTCGACCCTCAACAACCCGTTCTTCGTGCAGATCCGGGCGGGCGCCCAGGCCGAGGCGAAGAAGCTGGGCGTGGACCTGACCGTCACGGACGCCCAGAACGACGCCTCCCAGCAGGCCAACCAGCTCCAGAACTTCACCAGTTCGAACCTCGGCGCGATCATCGTCAACCCGGTGGACTCGGACGCGGCGAGCAACTCCGTGAAGGCCGCCGACCAGGCGAAGATCCCGGTCATCGCGGTGGACCGGGGCGTCAACAAGGCGTCGGTGGACGCGCTGGTCGCCTCCGACAACGTGGCCGGCGGTGAACTCGCCGCCAAGACCATCGGCGAGAAGCTCGGCGGCAAGGGCAAGATCGTCATCCTCCAGGGCCAGGCGGGTACCTCGGCCGCCCGGGAGCGCGCCCAGGGCTTCGCGCAGGGTCTGAAGGCCTACCCGGGCATCCAGGTGGTCGCCCAGCAGCCGGCCGACTTCGACCGCACCAAGGGCCTCGACGTGATGTCGAACCTGCTCCAGGCCCACCCGGACGTCCAGGGCGTCATCGCCGCCAACGACGAGATGGCGCTCGGCGCGATCAAGGCGCTCGGCTCCAAGGCCGGAAAGTCGGTCTCGGTGGTCGGCTTCGACGGCACCCCGGACGGCCTGAACGCGGTGAAGGACGGCACGTTGTACGCGTCCGTGGCGCAGCAGCCCTCGCAACTGGGCAAAATCGCGGTGGACAACGCGCTGAAGGCCATCGACGGCAAGAAGGTCGAGGAGACCATCAAGGTGCCAGTGAAGGTGGTCACGAAGGAGAACGTGGCCGGCTTCACGGGCTGACGACGGCGTACGGGCGGGCAGTTGACCGACTGCCCGCCCCGCGTCCCTGACTAGGGGAGTCACTTCATGTACGACTACGACCTACTGGTCGTAGGGTCGGCCAACGCCGACCTGGTGATCGGCGTAGAGCGGCGGCCGGGGGCCGGCGAGACGGTGCTCGGCTCGGACCTGGCCGTGCACCCGGGGGGCAAGGGCGCCAACCAGGCCGTCGCGGCCGCCCGGTTGGGCGCGCGTACGGCGTTGCTGGCCCGCGTCGGCGACGACGGACACGGCAGGCTGCTGCTGGAGTCGCAGCGGGCGGCCGGGGTGGACACCGTGGGGGTCCTGGTGGGCGGGGCGCCGACGGGGGTCGCGCTGATCACCGTCGATCCGACCGGGGACAACAGCATCGTGGTGTCGCCGGGCGCCAACGGACGCCTGACGCCCGGGGACGTACGGGCGGCGACCAGCCTCTTCCACGCCTCCCGGGTGGTGTCGGCCCAGTTGGAGATCCCGCTGGAGACGGTCGTGGAGGTCGTACGGAATCTGGCGCCGGGCAGCCGGTTCGTGCTGAACCCGTCGCCGCCGCGGCCGTTGCCCACGGAGGTGCTGGCCGCCTGTGATCCGCTGATCGTCAACGAGCACGAGGCGAAGGTGATCCTGGGCGAGGCGTGCGTCAGCGACCGGCCGGAGGACTGGGCGGGGCTGCTGCTCGCGAAGGGACCGCGGTCGGTGGTGGTGACCCTGGGCGCGGAGGGCTCACTGGTGGCCTCCTCCCCGCGGGAGGTGACCCGGGTGGCGTCGGCGAAGGTGGACGCGGTGGACACGACGGGAGCGGGGGACGCCTTCACGGCGGCGCTGGCGTTCCGGCTGGGCGCCGGGGCCTCACTGGCCGAGGCGGCCTCGTACGCGTCCCGGGTCGGGGCGGTCGCGGTGACCCGGCAGGGCGCGCAGGACTCCTTCCCGACCGCGGATGAGGTCGAGGCGCTGTGAAGAAGGCCGGGATACTGAACCGCCATCTGTCCGGCGCGCTGGCCGAGCTGGGGCACGGGGACGGGGTGCTGGTGTGTGACGCCGGGATGCCGATCCCGGCCGGGCCGAGGGTGGTGGACCTGGCGTTCCGGGCCGGGGTGCCGTCGTTCGCCGAGGTGCTGGACGGGCTGCTCGACGAACTGGTCGTGGAGGGCGCCACGGCGGCGGAGGAGGTCCGGTCCGCCAACGCGGAGGCCTCGTCCCTGCTGGACGCCCGCTTCACCGACCTCCACCTGGTCTCCCACGAGAAGCTGAAGGAGCTGTCGGCGGGCGCACGGCTGGTCGTCCGCACGGGCGAGGCCCGGCCGTACGCGAACGTGCTGCTGCGGTGCGGGGTGTTCTTCTAGTCCGGCCGTGGTGCGCCGTGCACTTCGAAGGGGCCCGGTCGTCGGACCGGGCCCCTTCGGCTTTCCCCTCCCCGTCAGAACCCCGCGATCCCCCCAGATCCCCCTCCAGAAGTCCTGACACCGAGTACGACAGGCGAGGTGGGAGAAGGGTTGTACGGGCTCCGGGATTTTTTTGTCAGTGCCCGGCCCTACGGTTCCTCCATGACTCCTGAGGAGATGCGCGACAGGTTGGGACCCTTCCGGGACAAGGCGCTCGCGGGCGGGATCCCGGTCGAGGACGTGGAGCGGTGGATGGACACCGCCCGGCCGTGCGCGACGCTGGGCGAACAGGCGGACGGGCCGGTGGTGGGGCGGTTCGGGGGGCCGCTGCTGCTTCCGGTCGGGACCCCGCACCCCTTCCATCCCTTCGTCGCGTCGATTGACTTAGCGGCCCTGCCCGCCGACGTGACGGACCTCCCGCTGCCGCCCGACGGCCACCTGCTGCTGTTCGCCTACCCCGAGAACTTCGGCGACGGGGAGTGCATGGGCAGCGCGGTGTACGTCCCGGCGGGGACGGCCGTGGAGGAGCGGGACAAGGAGGGCTGGGCCTGGTTCGAGGACGACGAGGAGTACCAGGAGGTCTTCGCGCAGTTCCCGCAGGCGACGCTCAGGGCGGCGGCCGACGTCTCACTGCCGTACCACTACTGGGTCGAGATACCCGAGGAGCCCCGCTGGGTGCCACTGCCCGGGCATCCGCGCTCCGAGGAACTGGCCGAGGTGTGGGCCGACACCTGCGAGGACATCGCCGCCCCGGGGCAGCTCCAGCTCGGCGGCTACGCCGACCAGGAGGCCGTCGACACCGATCCCGTCGCGACGGCCGTGTGGTGCGCGGTGCGGGAAGCGGAGGCGGGGCATTGGGGCGGCGGCGAGCCGGTGTCGGCCGACCCCGCGGACTGGGCCCTGCTCGCCGAGTGGAACCCCTGGATCGACGGCCTGGAGGGCGCCACCGTCCACTGGGTCGTCCAGCGCGCGGACCTGGCCGCCCAGCGCTTCGACCGCACGTACACGACGGTGTTCCGGAACCCGTGACCGAGCCCTGCCGGACGAACGGCGACGGCCCCACCCCGATCGCGACAGGGTGGGGCCGTGGGCTGTGGGCCGTGGGCTCACAGGGTGTGGGAGACGAACCTCTCGGCGGTCTCCGCGAGGACCTCGCGGCCGTCCCGGGCCCACAGGGCGTCGTTGAACAGCTCCACCTCGATGGCACCGGTGTAACCGGCCGCCTCGACGTACCGCTGCCACTCCCGCATGTCGATCGCGCCGTCACCGATCTGCCCGCGGCCGTTGAGGACGCCCTCCGGCAGCGGGGTCGTCCAGTCCGCGAGCTGGAAGGTGTGAATACGGCCGCCGGCGCCGGCGCGGGCGATCTGCGCGGGCGCGTTGTCGTCCCACCAGATGTGGTACGTGTCCACCGTGACGCCGACCTGGTGGGCAGGGAAGCACTCCGCCAGGTCGAGGGCCTGGGTGAGCGTGGAGACCACACACCGGTCCGAGGCGTACATGGGGTGCAGCGGCTCGATGGCCAGCCTCACCCCGTGCTCCTCCGCGTACGGGCCCAGGACCGCGAGGGCGTCCGCGATGCGCTCACGGGCTCCGTGCAGGTCCTTGGAGCCGGCCGGGAGGCCGCCGGAGACCAGCACCAGGGTGTCGGTGCCGAGGGTGGCCGCCTCGTCGACCGCGCGCCGGTTGTCGTCCAGGGCGGCGGCCCGCTCGTCCGGGTCGATCGCCGTGAAGAAACCGCCACGGCACAGGGTGGTGACGGTCAGCCCCGCGTCGCGGACCAGCTTGGCCGTCTCCTCGACGCCGTACGACTGGACGGGCTCGCGCCACAGGCCGATGTGGGAGATCCCCAAGTCGCCGCAGGCGGAGACCAGTTCCGGCAGCGACAGCTGCTTGACCGTCATCTGGTTGATGGAGAAGCGGGACAGGTCGGTCACTGGGTCACCCCGTACAGCGACAGCAGGTTCTTCATGCGCTCCTCGGCGAGCTTCGGGTCCGGGAACAGGCCCAGTCCGTCGGCGAGTTCGTAGGCACGCGCGAAGTGCGGGAGGGAGCGGGCCGACTGGAGGCCGCCGACCATCGTGAAGTGCGACTGGTGGCCGGCCAGCCAGGCGAGGAAGACCACGCCCGTCTTGTAGAAGCGGGTCGGGGCCTGGAAGAGGTGCCGGGACAACTCGACCGTGGGGTCGAGGAGTTCGCGGAACCCCTTCGCGTCACCCGTGTCCAGGACGCGGACCGCCTCGGCGGCGAGCGGGCCCAGCGGGTCGAAGATGCCGAGCAGGGCGTGGCTGAAGCCCTTCTCGTCGCCCGCGATCAGCTCCGGGTAGTTGAAGTCGTCGCCCGTGTAGCAGCGCACGCCCTGCGGGAGCCGGCGGCGGATGTCGATCTCGCGCCGCGCCTCCAGGAGCGAGACCTTGATGCCGTCGACCTTGTCCGGGTGGGCGGCGATGACCTGGAGGAACGTGTCGGTGGCCGCGTCGAGGTCGCTGGAGCCCCAGTAGCCCTCCAGGGCCGGGTCGAACATCGGGCCGAGCCAGTGCAGGATGACCGGCTCGGTGGCCTGGCGGAGCAGGTGGCCGTAGACCTCCAGGTAGTCCTCGGGGCCCTTGGCGGCCGCCGCGAGGGCGCGGGAGGCCATGAGGATGGCCTGGGCGCCGGACTCCTCGACGAGGGCGAGCTGCTCCTCGTAGGCCACGCGGACCTCGTCCAGCGTCGCCGGGCCGGTGAGCTGGTCGGTGCCGACTCCGCAGGCGATGAGCCCGCCGACCGACTTGGCCTCGGCGGCGCTGCGCCGGATCAGCTCGGCCGCGCCCGCCCAGTCCAGGCCCATCCCGCGCTGGGCGGTGTCCATGGCCTCGGCGACGCCGAGCCCGTGCGACCACAGGTGGCGGCGGAAGGCGAGGGTGGCGTCCCAGTCGACGGCGGCCGGGGAGTCCGGGGACACGTCGGCGAACGGGTCGGCGACGACGTGGGCGGCCGAGAAGACCGTACGGGAGGTGAAGGGCGAGCCGGTGGTGACGGCGAGGGGTTCGAGGCGGGGTTCGTACGCCTTGAATTCCCCGTTGCCGGTGGGGAGTTGGATCGTCACAGCGAGATCTCCGGTACGTCGAGACGGCGGCCCTCCGCCGAGGACTTCAGGCCCAGTTCGGCGAGCTGGACACCGCGGGCGCCGGCGAGGAGGTCCCACTGGTAGGGGGCGTCGGCGTAGACGTGCTTGAGGAAGAGCTCCCACTGGGCCTTGAAGCCGTTGTCGAACTCGGCGTTGTCCGGCACCTCCTGCCACTGGTCGCGGAAGACCTCGGTGGCGGGGATGTCCGGGTTCCAGACGGGCTTGGGGGTGGCGCTGCGGTGCTGGACGCGGCAGTTGCGGAGGCCCGCGACGGCGGAGCCCTCCGTGCCGTCGACCTGGAACTCGACGAGCTCGTCGCGGTTGACGCGGACGGCCCAGGAGGAGTTGATCTGGGCGATCGCGCCGCCGTCCAGCTCGAAGATGCCGTAGGCGGCGTCGTCGGCGGTGGCGTCGTAGGGCTTGTCGTTCTCGTCCCAGCGCTGCGGGATGTGAGTGGCGGTGAGGGCCTGGACGGACTTCACACGGCCGAAGAGCTCGTGGAGCACGTACTCCCAGTGCGGGAACATGTCGACAACGATGCCACCGCCGTCCTCGGCCCGGTAGTTCCAGCTCGGGCGCTGGGCCTGCTGCCAGTCGCCCTCGAAGACCCAGTAGCCGAACTCGCCGCGGATCGAGAGGATCCGGCCGAAGAAGCCGCCGTCGATGAGGCGCTTCAGCTTGAGCAGGCCGGGGAGGAAGAGCTTGTCCTGGACGACGCCGTGCTTGATGCCGGCGGCGTTGGCCAGACGGGCCAGCTCCAGGGCGCCGTCGAGGCCGGTGGCGGTGGGCTTCTCGGTGTAGATGTGCTTGCCCGCCGCGATCGCCTTCTTGATCGACTCCTCACGCGCGGAGGTGACCTGGGCGTCGAAGTAGATGTCGACGGTCGGGTCGGCGAGGACCGCGTCCACGTCGGTGGAGATGTTGTCCAGGCGCAGGCCGTGCTGCTCGGCGAGCGCCTTGAGGGCGTGCTCGCGGCGGCCGACGAGGATCGGCTCGGGCCACAGCACCGTGCCGTCGCCGAGGTCGAGGCCGCCCTGTTCACGGATCGCGAGGATGGAGCGGACCAGGTGCTGGCGGTAGCCCATGCGCCCCGTCACACCGTTCATGGCGATACGCACCGTCTTGCGTGTCACGTCATTCCCTTCGTAGGAGTCGTACGCGGTTGTCCGCGCCGCGCACGCTCCACTGATGAGCGTTACAGCAAGCGCTTTCTATCCAAGAAGAAGCTAGCCTCTCAGCAGCGGTCTGGACAAGAGCGCGGCAGGGGTGAGTTGTTCGAGGGGGCGAACAAAGGGGGGTCGGGGGCTTAAGGTCGGCTCGGAACCGGGCCCAGGGGGTCCGCGTGTACGACGGAGTACGACTGAGATGCGTTGAGGCACGCTGCGGCACGCCGAGGCGCGCGACCGGAGGACGACGAGATGACGGTGACCCTGGCGGACGTGGCGGCCCGCGCCCAGGTCTCCCCCGCGACGGTGTCGCGCGTACTGAACGGGAACTACCCCGTGGCCGCGTCCACGCGCGAGCGGGTGCTGCGGGCCGTGGACGAGCTGGACTACGTGCTGAACGGCCCGGCGAGCTCGCTCGCCGCCGCCACGTCGGACCTCGTCGGGATCCTCGTGAACGACATCGCCGACCCCTTCTTCGGGATCATGGCCGGTGCGATCCAGTCCGAGATCGGCGGCCCGGGCGGACGCGCGGGCGGTGAGCGGCTGGGTGTGGTGTGCAACACAGGCGGGTCCCCGGAGCGCGAGCTGACGTATCTGACCCTGCTGCAACGGCAGCGGGCGGCGGCCGTCGTCCTCACCGGTGGCGCGGTCGAGGACGCGCCGCACCAGGCCGCGATGGCGGCGAAGCTGCGGAAGCTGGCGGACGCGGGGACACGGATCGTGCTGTGCGGGCGGCCGCCGTCGCCGGAGACCGGGGCGATCGCACTGACCTTCGACAACCGGGGCGGCGGCAAGGAGCTGACCGAGCACCTCATCGGGCTCGGGCACCGCAGGCTCGGGTACATCGCCGGGCCCGAGGAGCGGACGACGACCCGGCACCGGCTGGAGGGACACCGGGCGGCCCTCGCGGCGCACGGGATCACCGAGGACCCCCGGTGGACGGTCTACGGCCGTTACGACCGGCGGTCCGGCTACGAGGCCACGCTGGAGCTGCTGCGCCGGGACCCCTCGCTGACGGCGGTGGTGGCGGCGAACGACTCCGTCGCCCTGGGGGCGTGCGCGGCGCTGCGGGACTCCGGGCTGCGGATCCCGGACGACGTGTCCGTCGCCGGCTTCGACGACCTGCCGTTCAGCATCGACGCGGTGCCCGCCCTGACGACGGTCCGGTTGCCGTTGGCGGAGGCCGGGGCCCGGGCGGGACGGATCGCGATGGGGCGGGAGGAGCCGCCGCCCGGGGGGATCGCGACGGTTCGGGGGGAGCTGATGGTCCGGGGGTCTTCGGGGGCACCGCGGGCGTGACGGTGGCACCGGGGGCTCCCGCCCCCGGTTCCCGGGTGCGGCGTCAGAGTCGCCGGAATCGCAACAGCGCCCCCTGCAACGGCAGTTCATGGCACGAGGCGAACTCGAAGCCCGTCTCCTCCAGCAGCCGTCGGTAATGGTCCTCCGTGCGCTCGCGGCCGCCCACGTTGCACAGCATGTGTACGTCCCAGGCCACCGTGAGGGAGCGCCGGGTGTCCGTCGGCAGCAGGCGCTCGACGAGGAGGAGTTCGGCGCCGGGGGGCATGGCCCGGGCGCACTGGCGCAGGATCGTCCGGCAGCGGTCGTCGTCCCAGTCGTGCAGCACCCGGGACAGGACGTACAGGTCGCCTCCCTCGGGGATCCCGGACGTGAAGTCCCCCGTCACGAACCGGCAGCGGTCGGTCAGTCCCGCCGTCGCGAAGGCCTTCTCCGCCGCCTCGACGGCGTGCGGCCGCTCCAGCAGGACCCCGCGCAGGTGCGGGGCGGCGCGCAGGAGCCGGCCGAGGAGTTCTCCGTTGCCGCCGGCCACGTCCACCACCACCCGGTGGGCGGACAGGTCCACCAGCCCGGCCACGGGGGCGAACATCGGCGCGCTCGCCGCCATGGCCCGGTCGAAGAGGTCGGCGAGGTCGGGGTGGCGCGCGAAGTACGGGAAGTGGTGCTCGCCGAAGACCTGTGCGAACGCCTCCTCGCCGGTGCGCACCGAGTGCCGCAGCTCCCCGAAGGACCGGTAGAACGGGCCGCCGTAGAGCAGCGCGAGCGGCTGGAAGGAGGCGTCGGCTCCGGTGCGCAACGGCCCGCCCAGCTCCGTGAGGTGGTACGAGCCGTCGAGGTCCGCCGCCACCAGGCCGAGACCGGCGAGGTAGCGCAGGAGCCGGCCGAGGCTGTCGGGGTGGCTGCCGGTCAGCTCGGCGAGGAGCGTGAGGCTCGCGCCCGGGTGGGCCTCCAGGTGGTCGGCGAGCCGGAGTTCGGCGGCCACGGCGATCGCCTGGGTGGTCCAGGCCCCGGTCATCAGGTGCAGCAGACGGTCCCGGGGACCGGGGACGCGTGGCGCCTGCCGGGCCTGCGGGGCGTCTTCGCCGGACCGCGCCCGGTGCTCGGCCGTGCGGTGCAGGTGGGTGGCGAGGAGTTCGGGGTGGCGGCCGGGGACGTAGAGCTCGATGCGGTGCTCGCCGGTGCGGAAGTAGAGCACGGTGGAGTTCTCGTGCGGGTTGTGGCCGCCGCTGTCGGCGTGCGCTCCGGCCCGGTCGAGCAGCAGGGCCGTCAGTCCGCGCAGGGTGACCGGACCGGGGGCGAGCACCTCGAACGCGATGTGCGCCTCGTGACCGGCCGCGCGTTCGGCCGCGGCCACGGTCGCCAGGTCCGAGCCGTCCGGAGCCTCCAGGACGAAGATCTCGATCTCGCCCCGCCCGTCCCGGGTGTCCGGCACCGACGCCCTGAGGATGCCGACCGGGAGGCTGCCGGCCGGGCGGGCGTACCGCTGGGCGAGCCTGCCGCGGACGACCACGCTCGGGGTCGGCTCGCCCGCGTGCAGGCCCCGTGCGGAGAGCTCTTCGCGCAGGCCCGCGAGGGTGTGCGGGAAGACGAGGAGAGCGGTGTGGGCCAGCCGGAGCAGGCCGGCGAGTTCCTGCCGTTCCTCGGCGGTCAGGGCCGGGAACAGGGCGTCGAGGGCGCTTGCCGTGTCGTTTCGGCGCACGAACTCGGCGGACTGCTCGATGCGGTCGAGGTCAGCCGGGGGGAGACAGCGCTCCGTTGCCGACGCGAAGGGCATGGGTGTCCTCTGGATGTGGGTGCGGGGTGGGACCGGGAGAGAGCGTGCGGGTGGGGCGGGACGTGAAGTGCCCTATACGCCCACGTAGTTGTCCGCGAAGGAGTGCTGCTGGACGAGTGAGGTCCGCAGGCTCTCCAGGCGGGAGTCGCGCAGGGCGCGCAGGAAGCGGGACTCCTCGTCGTCCCCGTGGGGGGCGTGCAGCAGGCCGATCATCCAGTGGGAGAACTCCTGGGCCCGCCAGATCCGCGGCAGACAGGTGGCCGAGTACCGGGCCAGCGGCTCCTCGTCCCCCTCGTGGACGGCGGCGGTGAAGGCCCGCGCCAGGGTGTCGGCCGCCATGACGGCGAGGTTGGCGCCCTTGGCCGCCGACGGGCTGATGAGGCCCGCCGCGTCACCCGCGAGGAACAGTCGCCCGTACTGCATCGGGTCGAGCACGTCGGACTCCAGGTCGACGACGGCCCGCTCCAGGACGGGGCCCCGGCGCAACGGGCCGAATCGTTCCGCCCGCATGCGCAGGTCGAGTTCGTCCCAGATCGCCGTCTCGCTCCAGGAGCCGGGGTCGGTGCCGGGCTCGCACTGGAGGTAGTACCGGGTGACGGAGGGGGTGCGGGCCATGTGCCCGGCGAAGCCGCGCTCGTGCACCGCGTAGGTGACCGCGGGCAGGGAGGGGGGTGTTTCGACGAGCAGGGCGAGCCAGGACACACCGTGCCGCCGCCGGTACGACCGCACCTCGCCCGCGGGGACCTGCCGTCGGCACGTCCCCTGCCGGCCGTCGCAGCCCGCGATGTACCGGCCCGTCAGGCGGTACGGCCCCTGCGGTCCGTCGGCCACCAGCCACGGCCGCTCGCCGTCCAGGCCGCCGGCCTCGCGCACCGGCGTCCCGAACCGCAGGTCACCGCCGCGGCGCAGGAACTCGGCCACCAGGTCGGTCACCAGGTCCTGCTGCGGGTAGACGGTGTGGGCCTCGCCGCGGCCGAGACCGCCGTACCGGAGGGCGAACTCGCCGTGTTCGGTGCGGAAGACGCAGGTGTCGTGCGTCCGGCCGCGCGCCAGGAGGCCGGCGCCGAGGCCGTTGCCGACGAGGATGCGGACGGTGTCGGCCGCCAGGAAGCCCGCCCGCGCCCGCCGTTCGACGTGCTCGCGGCTGCTCCGCTCCACGATCAGACAGTCCACGCCGGCCGCCAGCAGCAGGTTGCCGAGCACCAGCCCGGCGGGTCCGGCACCGACGATCAGCACTGTCGCCCCACCCACGGAGGACCGTTTTTCCACCTTGCTCCCCACCTCTTCGATCATTCGGGAGAATTCAAGCAAGGTGGGGAGAACGGGTGGATACACGACATTGCCCCGAACGGGCAGGCTCACTGCGCGGTTGACGCCTCCACGCGCGCGCCACCTGCATCCCCTCCGATTCCGGCCTGGAGCCGCAGGGTCGCCGTTTCACTCGTTCGAGGGCAGTCGGCCATCGTCGGCCGAGGCGGCCCGGGCCGCCCGCTCCACCCGCTCGCGATGCCCGGCCCACCAGTCTCCGTCCCTGGACGGGAGGTTGTCGTCCGGCCCCCGCTGGCCCACCGCCCCGTCGATCAGTTCGCGTACGACGTCGGCGTGGCCCACGTGGCGGTGGGTCTCGGCGATCATGTGGACGAGGAGGCGGTGCAGGGTGAGTTCGGGGTACGGGGGCCAGGGGACCTGGCCGACGGTGTCCAGGGGGAGGGAGTCGAAGGTCTCGTCCGCGTGGGCGCAGGCCCGGCGGTAGCCGTCGACTATCTGCTCGCGGGTCTCGTCGGGGGTCGCCCACAGGTCCGCGTTCGGTTCGGCGGCACCCGTGATCCACAGGGGCTGGGCGTCCGGCAGCGGTCGCCCGAAGGTCTCGCCGAAGTAGCTCGCCTCCGCGCCCGCGAGGTGCTTGACCAGGCCCAGGAGGTTGGTGCCGGTCGGGGTCAGGGGGCGGCGGGCGTCGTACTCGGAGAGGCCGTCGAGCTTCATGAGGAGGACGTCGCGGGCGTCCTGGAGGCAGCGGCGGAGGTCGGTGGCCGGGTCTGCGGTGGTCATCGGACCAGTCTGTCGGCGGCTTGATCGCTGTCCACCGAATTCCGGGGTGGCCGGATCCTCGGACCGTCTGCTGTCAGTGGCCCCCTCTATCGTCCGGGCATGGTCTTTTCCCTTCCCCACGGGCTGCCACCGGGACGGTTCGAGCGACGGGGTCCGACGCAGGTCTGGATCTCCGACGAACTGCCGGACGGTATTGCGGAGTTGTGGGCGGATCTGCTGAGGCAGGCCCCCGCGACCGGGCTGCACCCGCACCTGTGCTGGCCCGACGACCCCGCGCGGCCCAAGGATCCGGCCGCCGCCGACGCCGTACGACTCGACGAGGTGCTCGCGGCCGACTTCGCGGAGTACCGACGGCAGCGGCTGCCGTCCTGGTCCGACCCCTCCTCCGCGGAGCCCTCGGACGAGACCCCGGAGGACGTCGAGCCCTGGCCGCACGATCCGGGGCCGCCGTTCGAGAGCTGGCCGGGGCTCGCGCCCGCCGGGGCGGACACCGATGCCGGCCCTGGCGCCGAGGAGGCCGCGGGTCGTACCGTCGCCCGTCTGTTGCGCAGCGAGCCGTACGCGGCCTCCCTCAGCCTCGTCCTCGTCCCGGCCCGCAGCTCCGCCGACGTCCCCGCGGTGACGGGCTGGCAGGACGGCCCGTTGCCGCTGATGGGCGCCCTGCTGCGGAGCTGGGAGGACCGGTTCGGGGCCCGGGTCGTGGCCGCGTTCAACGGTGGCCTGCACGTGTCCGTCGCCCGCCCGCCCCTCGACCCGGCGCACGCCGAGCGGCTCGCCCTGGAGCATGTGCTGTCCACCGCGGACAACATCGTGGACGACCCGCCGACCCCCTTCCCGGAGTACGCGCGAGGACTCGTCGGGCGGACTGAATGGCGGTTCTGGTGGGACTGACCCGGCGGACGCCGTACGCTCCCCGCACCGATGAGTTCCGTGCCCCGCCCCGGTCTGAGAAGCCGTAACCAACCAGGAACTGGAGTGAGTCCCATGCGCATCGTGGTCAGTGAGTTCATCAGTCTCGACGGGGTCGTGCAGGCGCCCGGCGGTCCTCAGGAGGACACCGACGGCGGGTTCGCGCACGGCGGCTGGTCGCACCCGTACTTCGACGAGGAGGTGCTCGGTCCCGCGTTCAGCGAGGGGATGGAGCGGGCCGAGGCGCTGCTGTACGGGCGGCGGACGTATCTGACGATGGCGGGCGCCTGGCCCGAGCGGGCCGGGGACCCCTTCGCCGACCGGCTGAACTCCCTCAAGAAGTACGTCGTCACCGACACCCTCGGCGATGACGAGCTGACCTGGAACAACACCGAGCGCATCCCGGGTTCCGAGGCCGTCGCGCGGATCCGTGCCCTGCGGGAGACCGAGGGGGGCGAGCTGGCGATGATGGGCAGCCCCACCCTCGTGCGCACCCTCATCAGCGAGGGGCTCGTCGACGAGCTCCAGCTCATCGTGATGCCGGTGCTGCTCGGCGGCGGCAAGTCCATCTTCCCGGAGGACGGGGGCAAGCGGCCGTTCGAGCTGGTGTCCACGGTCGCCGGGAAGACCGGCGTGCAGCTGTGCGTGTACCGGCCCGCGCCGGAGGCCGGGGCCTAGGCGGTGCCCGCCGCCCGCTCGGGCGCGGGGGTAGCCGTGGGCGGCGCGGACGTCCTACGCTCGGTTCAGCGACATCTCTGACTGAGTCAAACATCCGGGGGTCGACCGACATGACCGTCCAGGACATCCGCGCCTTCAACCGCTTCTACACGAACGTCATCGGCGCCCTCGACTACAGCCGCCAGCTGTACGCCCCGTACACCCTCACCGAGTCCCGCGTCCTGTACGAGCTCGCGCACTCGCCGCGTACCGACGCGGCCGACCTGCGCGGGGAACTCTCGCTGGACGCGGGGTACTTGAGCCGGATCCTCAACAAGTTCGAGCGCGCCGGGCTGATCGAGCGGACGGCTTCCCGGAAGGACCCGCGCCGGGTGCGGGTCACGCTCACCCCGCGGGGCCGGGAGACCGCCGCGCTGCTCGCCGAACGGGCCGACGAATCCGTGGGCGCGCTTCTCGCGACCGTGCCGGCCGCCGAGCGGCCCCGGCTCTCCGAGGCCATGCACACCGTCCGCACCCTGCTGTCCGACGGCCGCCCCCCGCGCCGGGAGGACGTCCTGCTGCGCGAGCCCCGCCCGGGTGACCTCGGCTGGATGGTGGCCCGCAACGCGGCCCTGTACGCCGCCGAGTACGGGTTCAACGCCGACTACGAGGGCCTGGTCGCCAGGATCGTCGCCGACTTCGCGGAGGACCACGATCCGCATCTGGAGCGGGTCTGGATCGCCGAGTCGGACGGGCGGCCGGTGGGGTGCGTGATGTGCGTACGGGACGAGGCGCCCGCGACCGCCCGGCTGCGGCTGCTCCTCGTGGAGCCGGACGCGCGCGGGCTGGGCATCGGGGACCGGCTGGTGTCGGCCGTGGTCGACTTCGCGCGCGGGGTCGGCTACCGGGACCTGGTCCTGTGGACCAACGACGTCCTCACCTCCGCCCGCCGCCTCTACCAGCGCCACGGCTTCGTCCTGACCGCCGAGAAACCCCACCGTTCCTTCGGCCAGGACCTGAACGGCCAGGACTGGCACCTGGATCTGACGGAACCGACCGGCGCGGGTGGGTGAGGGCGCGGGGCGGGGCGGGTGGGCTGGACCTTGGGCTCTTCAGAGGGTGAGAGTAGGGGGCATGAAACTGGCGTTCTCCACTCTCGGTGTCCCCGGCCTCCCCCTCGCCGACGTGCTGCGGCTCGCGACCACGTACGGCTATCACGGCGTAGAACTGCGCGCGCACCCGGAGGAGCCGGTGCACCCCGGTGTCGGGCTCGCCGAACGGGCCGACGCGGTGGCCGAGTTCAAGGCGGCGGGGGTCGAGGTGCTGGGGCTCGCCGGGTACGCGCGCGTGGCCGCGCCCGGGGACGACGAGCCCGTGGTCGAGGAGATCCACCGCCTCCTCGACCTCGCCCGCGACCTCGGCGCCGGCTTCGTGCGGGTCTTCCCCGGCGCCGCCTCCGACCAGTCCCCCGAGGACGCCGACGCCACGGCCGCCCGGCGCCTCGGGACGGCCGCGGAGTACGCCGGTGACCTCGGCGTACGCATCCTCCTCGAGACCCATGACTCGCACCGCACCGGCGCCGACGCGATCCGGATCCTCGGGCCCGTCGGCCACCGCCAGGTCGGCTCGCTCTGGGACGTCATGCACACCTGGCTCGGCGGCGAACAGCCCTCCGAGACCTACGCGGCCCTCGCCCCGCACCTCGGATACGTCCAGGTCAAGGACATCGCCTCGGCCGAGGACACCACCCCGGTCGCGCTCGGCGCCGGCGTCCTGCCGCTCGCCGAGTGCGTGGAGATCCTCTCCCGGCACGGCTGGGACGGCTGGCTGTGCTGGGAGTACGAGAAGCGCTGGTACGAAAAGGCGGCCCCGCTGGAGGAGCTCCTGGGCGCGGGCCGCGAGCACCTGGCCCGCCTCCTCAACGACGCCGCGTAGCCGGACCGAGGCGCGACCTGAGCCGGCGCCACATCCGCCCCCGCGCACCGCAGTCGTCCGTCACGACCGGTGCGTCGGGCAGCGCGGACAGGGCGCCGGCTTTCGCGTGCCAGTCGGTGAACACCCCGCTGAGCATCGGGTGGGGCTCGGTCGGCAGCGCACTCCTCGATGAAGCCATCACGTTCTCCTCTGTGTCCTCGTGACCTCCGTACGCCTTCGACGGTAGGAAGAATCGGCTCGCTGCTACCGTCCAACCGCATGCGGGTTTCACAGACCAATCTCGCCGGGGACCTCCTGCTCGACCTGGACCGGCCGGGCGGCGGGCCGCTGCACGAGCGGGTGAAACGGGCCCTGCGTGCGGCGATCCGCAGCGGGCGGGTCGAGATCGGCACCGCCCTGCCGCCCAGCCGGCAGCTCGCCGCCGACCTCGGCTGTTCGCGCTGGGCGGTGACGGAGGCGTACGGCCAGCTGGTGGCCGAGGGCTACCTGGAGGCGCGCAGCGGCTCGGCGACCCGGGTGCGCTGGGCGGGTGACGGGGATGACGGCTCGGGGCGCCCCGCGGCCCGCCGGGACCCGGTGGCCCGCTTCGACCTCGCTCCGGGGCTGCCGGACCTGCGGGCGTTCCCGCGGCGCCGGTGGGCCGAGGCGCTGCGGGCGCAGGTGACGACCACGGCGTTCACCGAGTTCGGTTATCCGCCGCCCGGCGGGCATCCCCGGCTCAGGCGGCTGCTCGCCGAGTACCTGGGCCGCTCCCGCGGGGTCTCCACGACCGCGCGGGACGTGACGGTGTGCCTGAGCGTGACCGACGCGGTCCGGCGGATCTGCCACGCCCTGCGCGCCGACGGCATCACCGCCGTCGGCTGCGAGGAGCCGGGCTGGACGCGGCTGCGGGAGGTGATCCGGGCGGCGGGTCTCGAGCCGGTGCCGGTCCGCGCGGACAGCGGCGGCCTGCGCACCGACGACCTCGCCGGACACGGCGGCCTGCGGGCGGTGCTGACGGCTCCGGCGCACCAGTTCCCGCTGGTGACGGTGCTCGTGCCCGAGCGGCGGGCCGCCCTGCTCGACTGGGCCCGGCGGGTGGACGGGGTCGTGCTGGAGGACGACTACGACGCGGAGTTCCGCTACGACCGCCGGCCGGTAGCGGCGCTGCAGGGCATGGACCCCTCCCGGGTGATCCTGCTGAAGTCCCTGAGCAAGACGCTCTCCCCGGCGCTCGGCATCGGGTGGATCGTGGCGCCCTCGCGGTGGACCGACGTCCTGCACCGGACCGACCTGACGGCGTCCCAGCCCCCGGTCCTCGACCAGCTCGCCTTCGCCGCGCTGCTGGAGTCGGGCGGCTACGACCGCCATCTGCGGGCCTGCCGCAAGCGCTACCGCGACCGGCGCGACGCCCTCGTCCGGGCCCTCGCCGAGCGGCTGCCCGGAGCCCCGGTCTCCGGGGTCGCGGCCGGGCTGCACCTCCTGCTGCGGCTGCCCGCGGGCACGGACACCGCCGCCGTGGTGACGGCCGCGGCGGCCCGCTCCCTGCGCGTCGCCGACCTCGCCGCGTACCACGCCACCCCCGACCACACCGACCACGGCCTGGTCCTCGGCTACGGCAACCTCGCCGACGGCACGGTCCCGGAGGCGGTACGGCTGCTCGGGGAGGCGATCGGGGCGGGGAGGTGAGGTCGAGGGGGGCGGGTGAGGAGTGACGGCGGCCTGGCGGGGGCGGGTTGGGAGTGACGGCGGCCTGGCGGGGGCGCCTGGCGGACGTTGGCCGGGACGGTCGGCCGACCGGCTTGGCCGGCCGGCTGACCGGCTGACCGGCCGGCGAGTCGTGTCGGACCGGGTTCGCCGCTAATTCGGTGGCCGGGGCGGCGGTCTCCCGATACCGTCCCGGGGTGCCTCAGCCCGTTCCTCCCCCGCCCCCGCTGTCATGAGTCTCAGCCGTACGTTCCTCGATGTACGGCCCCTGCGCACCTCACCGGTCTTCCGGCGGCTGCTGTTCGGGCGCACGGTCTCCACGCTCGGGACCTTCATGACCATGGTCACCGTCATGTACCAGGTCTGGGACATGACCCACAGCGCGGTCTGGAGCGGCGCGGTCGGCATCGCGCAGGCGGTGCCGATGGTCGGGGTGAGCCTGTTCGCGGGATCCCTGGTCGACCGGGCCGACCGGCGCCGGGTGTATCTCACGGGCACCGTGGGCTCCGCGGTCTGCTCCCTGCTGCTGGCCGTGCAGGGCTTCGCCGGGCACGCGCCGGTGGTGGTCGTCCTGCTGCTGGTCGCCGTACAGACGTCGTTCGCCGCGCTCGGCGCGCCCGCCGCGGGCGTGTTCGTGCCGCGGTTGCTGCCGAAGGACCAGGTGGCGGCCGGTCTCGCCCTGCAACAGGTCACCGGTCAGGCGATGATGCTGGTCGGCCCGGCCGTCGCCGGGGTGGTGCTCGGCTGGTGGGGCATCGGCGTCTGCTACCTCCTGGACACCCTGAGCTTCACCATGTCCTTCTACGGCGCCTATGGGCTCCCCGCTCTGCCGCCCGAGGGCGAGAAGTCCCGGCCGGGGGTGCACGGCGTCCTGGACGGGCTGCGCTTCCTGACCGGCCACCGGGTGGTGCGCGGTGCGCTCCTGACCGATCTGGCGGCCACCCTCCTGTCCATGCCGACGAGCCTGTTCCCGCTGGTCAACGACGAACGCTTCGGCGGCGACCCGCGCACGCTCGGCCTGTTCCTGTCCGCGCTCGCGGTGGGCGGGGTCGCCGCGACGGTGTTCTCCGGCCCGGTCACCCGCCTGGCGCGCCCAGGCCCGGTGATGCTGTGCGCGTCGGCGACCTGGGGCGCTGCCCTGGCCGTGTTCGGGCTGACGACCAGCGCCTGGGCGGGCCTCGTCCTGCTGGCCGTGGCCGGCGCGGCGGACGCCCTCGCGGTCCTCTCCCGGACCACCCTCGTCCAGACCCGCACCCCCGACGCCCTGCTCGGACGCGTGACGGCCGCCGAGACGATCGTCGGCCAGGCGGGCCCCCACCTCGGCAACCTCCGCGCCGGCCTGGTCGCGGGCTGGACCTCGGGCGCGACCGCCCTGATCACGGGCGGTCTGCTGTGCGTGGCGGCAGTGGGTTTCGTCGGCGCGAGCACCCCGGAGCTGCGGGCCATCCCGACCACGGAAGACAGCCAACCGGCCGGCGACGAGGCGTGAGCGGCCGGCCGCGAGGTCCGGGCAGTACGGATCGCCGTCTTCTGCGGCGGTCCTGGATCAACTACTCATCCCGAGGCGGCAGTTGACCGTCCTCAGCGACCCGGCGGAGTGATCGTCCAGTGGTTGCTGCGCAGGACGCGGTCCGCGAAGGGCATGTCGAGCTCACCGACCAGACGGAAGCCGAGGGAACGGCAGATGCCGTTGGAGGGGCCGTTGCCGGTGGCCGGGAAGGCGTGGATGTCACCCCAGCGGTCCGCTTCCCAGGCCCTGTCGATCAGGGTCCGCACCGCGCGCTTGCCCAGGCCGCGCCCCTGGAACTCCGGCAGCACCATCCAGCCGATCTCGGAGAGCGGTCCGTCACCGGGGTCATGGGACCAGAGGGCCAGTGACCCCGCCACCGCCTCGGGCCGGTCGGGGTCGGGCACGATCATCTTGATCCAGGACCGGTCGGCGGCCGCCTCCTCCGCGTCCCGTCGCACCTTGTCCGCGATCCCCTCCCTCGGCAACGGCCCGCCCAGGTCGGCCATCATCACGGGATCACACCGCATCCGCACATAGGCGTTCACGTCGTCCACGGTGACATCACGCAACAGCACGGGGTCCTCCAGAGGCGAGCGGTCAGCCGGTCGGTGTGGCACAACGGGGTGCACTGGGTCCGGGTCAGCGGCGTCCGTTCACGTACCGCGTCACCCGGTTCTCCAGGTGTTCGCGGCGCTCCGGCCACTCCTCCGCCGTGATGGAGAAGATCGCCGAGTCGCGGAGGCGGTTGTTCTCGCCGGGGGCCCAGGAGCGGGACCAGTTGCGCAGGACGCCCTCGAAGCGGGCGCCGACGCTTTCGATCGCGGCGCGGGAGCGGTCGTTGCGGGCGTCCGTCTTGAGGTCGACGCGCGAGACGTGCCACTGCTCGAAGGCGTGCCGGAAGAGCAGCAGCTTGGCCTCGGCGTTGATGCCGGTGCCCTGCGCCGAGGCGCCCAGCCAGGTGAAACCGACCTCGACGGCGTCGAGTTGATCCTCCGAGCGCCAGTACCGCGGCTCCCAGTACGCCGTCGCCCCCACCGCCCGCCCGGTCGCCACGGACACCTGCGCGTAGGGAGCGAGCAGCCCCGAAGCCGCCCGCGCCAGCTGCGCGTCGATGTAGTCACCGACCTCGCCGGCCCTCGGCACCCAGGTGAACGCGTACGTACCGCGGTTCTCCTCCGCCGCCACGGCCAGGTCGGCCGCGTGCCGGTGGCCCAGTGGCTCCAGGCGCACCAACTCGCCCTTCAGGACCGGCCCTTCCAGCTGGAAGCCCACCGTCTCATCAACCCCCGATGCCTCGGCGCAACTCCGCGAACGCCTCGTGGAAACCGGGGAAAGTCTTCCGTACGCACCCCGGGTCGTCGAACGAAATACCCGGCACCCGCAGGCCGGTGACCGCGAAGGACATGACGATCCGGTGGTCGCCGTACGTCGTGATCGCGGTCGTGGGCGAGGCGGCCGTGCCCGGGTGGACCTCGATCCAGTCAGGGCCCGTGGCCACGCGCACGCCCAACCGCCGGAGGTTCTCGGCGCAGGCCTCCAGGCGGTCGCACTCCTTGACCCTGGTGTTCGCCACGTCCTCGATGCGGACGGGTCCGGAGGCGAAGGGGGCGATCGCCGCGAGGGTCGGCATGGTGTCGGAGATGTCCCGCATGTTGACGGTGAGGCCGCGCAGTTCGCCGGTCCCCCGGACCGTGGTGGCGTCGGCGCCGACGGTCACCTCCGCGCCCATCCGCCGCAGGACGTCCACGAAGGCGAGGTCGCCCTGGAGCGCGTCCGTGCCGAGGCCGGGCACCGTCACCGCGGCGCCCGGGGTGATCGCGGCGGCCGCGAAGAAGTAGCTCGCCGTGGACGCGTCCGGTTCGATCGCGTAGGTCGTGGCGCGGTAGCCGCCCGGCGGCACCACGAAGACGTCGCCCTCCCGGGTCACCTCCACCCCGAACGCCCGCATCATCGCGATGGTGATCTCGACGTACGGCACCGAGACCAGGTCCGTGACGCGGATCCGCAGGCCCCGGCGGGTGAGGGGGCCGAGCAGCAGGAGCGCGGTGAGGTACTGGGAGGACTGGCCGGCGTCCAGGGTCACCTCGCCGCCGTCGACCCCGGCCGCCCGCACGGTCAGGGGGTGGTGGCCCTCCGCCTCCTCGTGCCGCAGGTCCACGCCCAGGTCGCGCAGGGCCCTGCTCAGGGGGGCGAGGGGGCGCCGGCGCATCTGCGGGGACGCGTCGAAGCGGTACGTGCCGTGGCCGACGGCGGCGAGGGTGGGCAGGAAGCGGGCGGTCGTCGCGCCGTCCCGGCAGTACACGTCCGCCTCGGCGACCGCGGGTCCCTGCGGGCGGCCGTCCACCTGCCAGGCGTCGGGGCTGCGGCCGACCCGGTAGCCGAGCCGCACCAGGCCCTCGGCGAAGCCCTCGGTGTCGTCCGAGCGGAGCGGGCGGACGAGGGTGGTCACCCCGTCGGCCGCGGCGGCCAGGAAGAGGGCGCGGGCGGTGATGGACTTCGAGCCGGGCAGGGCGAGGGACCGCGGGGCGGACGTGTCGACGGGCATACCCCTCATGATCGCCCCGCACCGGACTCCGACGCCGGAACGTCCACGAACTGGACCCGCCCCGCGTCCCGACTCACCCGGACCTGTCGATGTCGAACGGAACTGCCCTCACCGCCCCACCCGCCGCCGCCACCGGTCGTCCGGCAGCGGCGCCCTGCGGTCCGTCTGCACCTGGAGTTCGCAGTACGAGTCCGCCGCCGTGCCGTGCCACACCTCGTCGTGGGCCGCCAGGGCCCCGCGCAGGCCGGCGCCCGCCGTCCCGCGGCGGCGGACGTGGCGGGCCAGCAGGGTGAGCACGGCCAGGGTCACGGTGAGACCGGCGAGCACGGTCAGGAGCGGCAGCAGCTGGCTCATGCACCGACCCTACGACGGGAACGCGGTCGCCCCAACGGGTCGGCTCATCCGTCCCGTTGGCCCCTGCCCCACCAACTTCCGGAAATCGGGCCGCAGCCGGGAACCCCGTCCCGCCCCCGCTCGTCCAATGCGCAAGCTGCCGGAGAGTCACCGCGGTACGGCGTCGGCCTCGCTGCTGGCTGCGAACGCTGACCAACCCTCTCCTCCGTACTGCGGCCGGCAGCACACGCCGCCATCGGCGCGCCCCCCTCCACAGCGCCGATGGCGGCGCCCTCGCCGGACGAAAGCCGTCAACCGCGTTACTGTGCACTCCCTTGACTGGCAGAAACTTCCCGGTTATTGGTGACTTCTCGGAAGTTTCCTTCAGCGGATCACCTCCGGAAGGAGCGCACGTGCCCTCCAGACGTACCGTCCTCGCCGCGACAGCGGGCGTCACCACCGCCCTCGCCGTCGGCGGGACCGCGCACGCGGACGACAAGAAGGACGCCAAGAAGCACGACCAGAAGCTCGACCAGAAGCTCCGCTCCCTCATCTCCCGCATGACCCTGGAGGAGAAGGTCGGCCAGCTCTTCGTGATGCGGGTCTACGGCCACTCCGCCACCGCCCCCGACCAGGCCGACATCGACGCCAACCTCAAGGAGATCGGCGTCCGTACGGCCGCCGAGATGATCGCGAAGTACCGGGTCGGCGGGATCATCTACTTCACCTGGGCGCACAACACCCGTGACCCGCACCAGATCGCCGACCTCTCCAACGGCATCCAGAAGGCCTCGCTCCAGCAGCCCCGCGGCCTGCCCGTCCTCGTCTCCACCGACCAGGAGCACGGCATCGTCTGCCGGGTCGGCGCCCCGGCCACCCTGTTCCCCGGCGCGATGGCCGTCGGCGCCGGCGGGTCACGCGCCGACGCCCGCACCCTCGGCCGGATCGCCGGGCAGGAGCTGCGGGCGATCGGCGTCCGGCAGAACTACTCCCCGGTCGCCGACGTCAACGTCAACCCGGCCAACCCGGTCATCGGCGTCCGCTCCTTCGGCTCCGAGGCGCAGCAGGTCGCCCGTCTCGTCGCCGCCGAGGTCTCCGGGTACCAGGGAGCCGGGGTCGCCGCGACCGCCAAGCACTTCCCGGGACACGGCGACACCGCCGTCGACAGCCACTACGGCTTCCCGGTCATCACCCACAGCCGGGAGCTGTGGGAGAAGCTCGACGCCGTGCCCTTCCGGGCCGCGATCCGCGCCGGCATCGACTCGATCATGACCGCGCACATCCAGTTCCCGGCCCTCGACGACTCCGGCGACCCGGCCACCCTCTCCCACCCGATCCTCACCGGCATCCTGCGCGGCGAACTCGGCTACGACGGAGTGGTCGTGACCGACTCCCTCGGCATGGAGGGCGTGCGCACCAAGTACGGCGACGACCGCGTCCCCGTCCTCGCCCTCAAGGCCGGTGTCGACCAGCTCCTCAACCCGCCCTCCCTGGACGTGGCGTGGAACGCGGTCCTGACGGCCGTACGGGAGGGAGAGCTCACCGAGGCGCGGCTCGACGAGTCGATCCTGCGGATCCTGCGCCTCAAGGCCCGGCTGCGGCTGTTCGAGGAGCCGTACGTCAGTCAGGCCGGTGTCTCGCGGACCGTCGGCACCCGGGCCCATCTCTCCGCGGCCGACCGGATCGCCGAGCGCACCACGACCCTGTTGGTCAACGAGCAGCGGCTGCTGCCCCTGTCCCGGCGCGTCCACCGCAAGCTGCTGGTGCTGGGCGCCGACCCGGCCTCCCCGTCCGGCACGACGGGCCCGCCCACCGGTGTCCTCGCCGCCGCCCTGACCGGGCTCGGGTTCACGGCGACCGCCCTGTCGACCGGTACGGCCCCCTCGGCGGCCGTCGTCGCCCAGGCGCTGGCGGCGGCACGGGACGCGGACGCGGTGATCGTCGGGACGTACAACATCACGGCCGCCCAGCAGACACTCGTCGAGCAGCTGGTGGCGCTGGGGAAGCCGGTGGTGGCGATCGCGATCCGCAATCCCTACGACGTGGCCCGACTGCCGGACGTGCCGGCGTACTTGGCGACCTACTCCTGGACCGACGTCGAACTGCGGGCGGCCGCCCGGGTGATCGCCGGGAAGGCGGCGCCGCGCGGGAGGCTGCCGGTGCCGGTACAGCGCGCCGACGATCCGGCGCGGGTGCTGTACCCGGTCGGGTACGGGCTGTCGTACGGCCGGTAGCGCGCCGGACGTAGTTCCCGTACGACTCACAACCCGCACAACACCCCCGAAAGGCGCAAAGGACCCCACATGTCTGGCGTGGCCCCGCCGCGACGGTCACGCTGGACGGCGGGGGTAGTCCGGGGGGATCGCGATGCGTGAGAAGTGTTCCGCGGGGGTGGTGTGCGTACTGACGGCACTGCTCGCCGCCCTGCTGACGGGGTGTACGCAGTCGGCGGCCGGCGGGGAGTCCGGCGAGGGCCCCCGGGCCACGGTCCCGGTCTCGCCGTCCGCCGGCCGGGCCTCCGGATTCGGCGCGGTGTTCCTCGCGGTCGACGAGTGCAGCTCCTTCGGCAAGGCCAGCTTCACCGAGGTGCCCTGCACCAGCGAACGGGCGGCGGCCCGGGTCGTGGCCCGGCACGACGGCACCACGGCCGACGGACCACCGTGCCCGGCGACCACCGACTTCGTGCTGCACATCAGTGCGCAGAGCCAGATCTCCGACGAGGACGGCGACGGGGCGGTGCCCCAGGGGTACGCCTGCATGCGCAACCTGGAGCCGCCGCATCCCGGCGACCCCGGGGGCGGGGGCGGGCCCCGGACCATCGTCGGGGACTGTGTGTACGGCTCGGGCGACGGGCAGGTCCGCGAGACCCCGTGCGACGGCAAGGGGGCGAGGAAGCCGCAGTACCAGGTGATGAAGGCGGTCGCCGAGCGCGCGCGGTGCCCGCTGTCGACGGCCCTGTACGTGCAGCTCGGCGGACCGCAACCGGTGGGCTGCGCCCGGCCGTTGTGAAAGCGGCCGGGCGCGGCGGGCGGACTACGGACGCAGGGCGGGCTCCCGCTCCACGTCCCGTACGTCCAGCTTCCGGTCGAACTTCGCGAGCGGCTTCGCCTCGGTCACGGCCGTGGCGGAGACGCCCGCCCAGTCGAGGATCCGTGCCGTGGCGAAGGCCTTCTGGTCGGCGACCAGACCGGCCACGTTCGCCCCGTGGTTCATGCCGGGCGCGGTGAACACGTACGCGTCCTTCGCCCCCTTGTCGACGCGGAACCGCTCCGCGCCCCACGGGTCGTTCTGGCCGTAGACGTACAGCATGTGCCGGGCGTTGTGCCGCACCCAGTTGTCCACGTCCCGCATCGCGTACGGCTGGAACTTCGTCGGGATGTCCCGGGGGACGAAGCTGCGCGGCGGCTGGTAGCCGTAGCGGACGTACTTCTTCTCGATGTGCGGGAACTTGATCGTCGGCGCGCCGAGCTGGGTGGCCGCCTGGTAGTAGTACGGCGTGTACGGCTCCAGGCCCTGGTCGGTGTAGAAGGAGAACCCGGAGATCGTGTCGATCGAGGTCCAGATCTGGTCGTCGGTCGCGGTCTTCGCGTTCGGCGGGATCAGCGTGTCGTCGCCGCAGTTGGCCAGCAGGTTGTACTGCCAGAAGCCCCAGACGTAGTCGAGTACGACCGCCTCGTAGGCCTTGTCCAGGCTGCCGACGGTGGTGAAGGTGAAGCCCTCCGTCGCCGCGTACTCGGCGTACTTCTTCTCCAGGGACTCGCGCCGGACCAGGGCCTCGCGCTGCACCGCGTTCAGCCGGTCGCGGCACTCCTTGGTGCCGACCTTCTGGAAGAACCGGTCGTAGGCCGAGTCCTCGTTGTTCACCACGTCGTTGGGGGCGACGTACGCGACGACGCCGTCCATGTCGCGCGGGTAGAAGCGCTCGTAGTACGTGGCGGTCATGCCGCCCTTGGAGCCGCCGGTGGAGATCCAGTTCTTGGAGTAGATCTTCTTCAGCGCCTTGAAGATCCGGTGCTGGTCGCTGGCGGCCTGCCAGATGTCCAGCATGGACCAGTCGGCCGGGTCGGGCCGGGAGGGCGTGAAGAAGCGGTACTCCATGGAGACCTGGTTGCCGTCCACGATCTGGGTCGGCTCACTGCGGCGCGGTGTGGTGGAGACGTTGTAGCCGCCGGTGAAGAAGACCGTCGGCCGGCTCACGTCCTTGTGCAGCACGGTGATCCGCTGCTGGAACGTGCCCTTGGACGGGTGCCGGTGGTCGACCGGCTGGGTGTAGTTCAGGACGAAGAAGCGGTAACCGGTGTACGGCTTCTCCTCGATCAGGCTCATCCCCGGGACGGCGAGGAGCTGATCCTTGATGTCGGTGGTGGCACCGGTGCCTTTGGCCTCCGGCTCGGCGGCGGTGGCCGCGCCCGCCGTGCCGACCGTGCCTATGAGCACGACCAGCGTGAGAAGCCATCTGAGCGCCTTGCGCATGCACCCTCCCCTGTGAGTACAGATGTGCGCCGGACGCTAGCGGCGCAACTCACCCGAGCACCAGGGGAGATGACACCTCGATGGGGAAAACCCTGTGAGAAATCTGTGCGTCAGAGCCGGATGAAGCCCTCGGTGTCGTACTTGCCCCGCCCTACCGCGGCCTTGATCCACACCTTGCGCTGCCCGGCGTGCACCCTGACCGGGCCGGCCCGGTACTTGTACCGGCCGACGTCCTCGACCGGCTGGAGTGCGTAGGCCCGCAGGTAGATCCGCATGTGCTGCCGTACGCCGGGGCGCTTGGGCAGGGTGATCGCGCAGACGTAGCCGCCCCGCTTGTACACCTCGACGGTGCCGGTGGCGAACGGGAACGTCCGCACCTTGCGCCCCTCGCACGACGAGTCCGCCGCCTGCGCCTGCCCCGGCACGGCGACCCCGAGGGCGCCGGCCGCCACCGTCACGGCCAGCCCCACCGCCAGCCGCCGTATCGCTCCACTCTTCACTGCCGTCCCTCCCGCAGCTTTCGGGCGTACAGGTGTACGGACGCACGACATGTGTCGGACGGTTGCACGACCGTCAGCGAGACACCTCGACCGGCTCCCCTACGAACGTCCGCCACAGCTCGGCGTACCTGCCGTCCAGCGCGAGCAGTTCGTCGTGGGTGCCGTCCTCGACCACGCGGCCGTGGTCCATGACCACGACCCGGTCGGCGCGGGCCGCCGTGGTGAGGCGGTGCGCCACGACAAGGGTCGTACGACGGCCCGCGAGACGGTCGGTGGCCTGGTTGACCTGGGCCTCGGTGGCGAGGTCCAGGGCTGCCGTGGCCTCGTCCAGGAGGAGGATGTCGGGGTCGACCAACTCCGCGCGGGCCAGGGCGATCAGCTGGCGCTGGCCCGCCGAGAGGTTGCGGCCCCGCTCGGCGACCTCGTGGAGGTAGCCGCCCTCCAGCGTGGCGATCATCTCGTGGGCGCCGACCGCGCGGGCCGCCGCCTCCACCTCGGCGTCGGTGGCGTCCGGGCGGCCGTAGGCGATGGCGTCCCGGATCGTGCCCTGGAAGAGGTACGCCTCCTGCGGGACCACGCCCAGGCGGTGGCGGTAGGAGGTGAGGTCGAGGGAGCGCAGGTCGGTGCCGTCGACCGTGACCTGTCCGCCCGTCGGGTCGTAGAACCGGGCCACCAGCTTGACCAGCGTGGACTTGCCCGCGCCCGTCTCGCCCACGAAGGCGACCGTCTGCCCCGCGGGGATCTTCAAGTCGATCCCGCCCAGGGCCTCTTCGTCGTCCCCATAGGCGAAGTGCACGTTCTCGAAGGCCACTTCGCCGCGCAGCGAGAGGACCTCCAGGGGCTCCTCGGCGGCCTTCGTGGACGTCGGCTCCCGGAGCAGCTCCTGGATGCGGCCCAGGGAGACGGTGGCCTGCTGGTAGCCGTCGAAGACCTGGGAGAGCTGCTGGACCGGGGCGAAGAACAGGTCGATGTAGAGGAGGTAGGCGACCAGCGCACCGGTCGTCAGGGTCGCCGCGTCCACCCGGCCCGCGCCCGCGATCAGCACGGCCGCGGCGGCGACGGAGGACAGCAGCTGGACGAACGGGAAGTAGATCGAGATCAGCCACTGGCCCCGGATGCGGGCCGTGCGGTAGCTGTCGCTGCGCTCGGCGAACCGGGCCGCGCCGTCCCGCTCGCGGCGGAACGCCTGCACGATCCTGAGCCCGGACACCGACTCCTGGAGGTCGGCGTTGACCACCGAGACGCGCTCACGGGCGAGTTCGTACGCCTTCACGCTCGCCTTGCGGAAGAAGTACGTGGCGACGATCAGCGGCGGCAGCGTCGCGAAGACGACCAGTGCCAGCTGTACGTCGATCACCAGCAGGGCGACCATGATGCCGAAGAAGGTGACGACCGAGACGAACGCGGTGACCAGGCCGGTCTGGAGGAAGGTCGACAGGGCGTCGACGTCCGTCGTCATCCTCGTCATGATCCGGCCCGTCAACTCCCGCTCGTAGTAGTCGAGTCCGAGCCGCTGGAGCTGGGCGAAGATCTTCAGGCGCAGGGAGTACAGGACCCGCTCACCGGTGCGTCCGGTCATCCGGGTCTCGCCGATCTGCGCGGCCCACTGGACGAGCACCGACAGCAGGGCGAGCAGGGTCGCCGTCCAGACCGCGGCCATGGCCATCCGGGAGACACCGTCGTCGATGCCGTGCCGGATCATCACCGGCAGCAGCAGGCCCATGCCCGCGTCCACCGCGACCAGGCCCAGGCTGATCAGCAGCGGGCGTCCGAAGCCGCGCAGCAGCCGACGCAGACCGTACGACTGCTCGGACGTGACCGCGCGGGCCTCGTCGATGTCCGGGGTGTCCGTGGCCGGGGGCAACGCCTCGACCTGGGCGAGGAGTTCGGGGGTGGCCGGGGTGCCGGCCAGGGCTGTGTCCTTGGGCTCCCGGTCACCGGTCCACAGCCGGGGCGTCACTCCGCGCTCGGCGTCGAACTCGGCGTCCAGCTCGTCGCGTACGGAGGTGTCCTCCTGGACGGCGACCGGCTGGGCGTGGCCCGGGGAGACCCCGCCCAGGCCGTCGGGGTCGGTGAGGAGGCGGCGGTAGAGGGCGGAGCGCCGCTCCAGCTCCTCGTGGGTGCCGACGTCGGCGAGGCGGCCGTTCTCCAGGACGGCGATGCGGTCGGCGAGGTTCAGGGTGGAGCGGCGGTGGGCGATGAGGAGGGTGGTGCGGCCCTCCATGACCTGCTTGAGCGCCTCGTGGATCTCGTGCTCGACCTGGGCGTCCACGGCGGAGGTGGCGTCGTCGAGGACGAGCAGCCGGGGGTCGGTGAGGATCGCCCGGGCGAGCGCGACACGCTGGCGCTGGCCGCCGGAGAGGGTGAGGCCGTGCTCGCCGACCTTGGTGTCGTAGCCCTCGGGGAGCTCGGTGATGAAACGGTCCGCCTGGGCGGCTCGGGCGGCCTTCTCGATCTCCTCCTGGGTCGCGTCGGGACGGCCGTAGGCGATGTTGTTGCGGACCGTGTCCGAGAGCAGGAAGGAGTCCTCGGGGACCAGGCCGATCGCGGCCCGCAGGGAGTCCAGGGTGAGCTCGCGGACGTCGTGGCCGCCGACGAGGACGGCACCGTGCGTGACGTCGTAGAAGCGCGGGAGCAGGAGGGAGACGGTGGACTTGCCCGAGCCGGAGGAGCCGACGACCGCGAGGGTCTCGCCGGGGCGGATTTCGAAGGAGAGGCCGTCGAGGACCTTGCGACCGTCCTCGTACCCGAAGGAGACGTCGTCGAACTCGACGGTGGCCGGTGCGTCGCCGGGGAGCTCCTTGGCGCCGTCCTTCAGGTACGGCTCGGTGTCGATCAGCTCCAGGACGCGCTCGGTGCCCGCGCGGGCCTGCTGGCCGACCGTGAGGACCATCGCGAGCATGCGGACCGGGCCGACGAGCTGGGCGAGGTAGGTGGAGAAGGCGACGAAGGTGCCGAGCGTGATGTGGCCGCGGACGGCGAGCCAGCCGCCGAGCGCGAGCATCGCGACCTGGCCGAGGGCGGGAACGGCCTGGAGGGCCGGGGTGTACTTCGAGTTGAAGCGGATCGTGCGCAGCCGGCCCGCGTACAGGCGGCGGCCGACCTCGCGGAGCTTCCCGGTCTCCTGGTCCTCCTGCCCGAAGCCCTTCACCACGCGGACGCCGCTGACGGCGCCGTCGACCACGCCCGCTACGGCGGCGGCCTGGGCCTGGGCGTACCAGGTGGCGGGGTGCAGCTTGGAGCGGGAGCGCTTGGCGATCACATACAGGGCCGGGGCGACCGCCAGGGCGACCAGGGTGAGCGGGATCGACAGCCAGGCCATCACGACCAGGGAGATCACGAAGAGCGCGAAGTTGCCGATCGTCATCGGCAGCATGAACAGCAGGCCCTGGATCAGCTGGAGGTCACTGGTGGCCCGGCCGACGACCTGGCCCGTGGACAGCTCGTCCTGGCGGCGGCCGTCGAGCCGGGTGATGGTGCCGAACATCTCCGTGCGCAGGTCGTGCTGGACGTCCAGGGCGAGACGCCCGCCGTAGTAGCGGCGGACGTAGGCGAGGACGTAGACGAGGACGGCGGCGGCGATCAGGGCACCGGCCCAGGGGGCCATGTCCCGGGTGTGGTCGCCGACGACGTCGTCGATGATCACCTTGGTGATCAGGGGGACGACCGCCATGACGGCCATGCCGCCGAGGGAGGAGCCGAGGGCGAGGACGACGTCCTTCGGGTACCGCCAGGCGTACCCGGCCAGTCGTCGTGCCCAGCCCCGTTGCGGTTCCACGCGGTGCCCTCCGTCGTCCAGCAGTCCTGATCTACCGGAAGACACCAACGCGGGCGGGGGCGGATTTCATCCCTCCGCAACAAAGCGAGAGATCCTTCGGGTCACGGCCGGGGCCCGGTCGCCCTCCTGGCGTTCGCCTCGGCGCGCGCGAGACGTCCGCGGGCGTTCGACGCCTGGGGGCTGTCCGCGCCGAAGACCCGCACGATGCCGTTCAGGGAGGACCGGCATACATGGACATCGTTCTCGGGGTCCAGCTCCGGTACCGGGCCAGGTTCCGCCCGTTCGGCCTCCCGGAGCCGCGCCCGCAGCACGGCCTGTTCCCGCCGACGCCGAGCCGCCTCTGCCTGCGCGTGCTCCCGCCGCTCCCTGAGCTCCGCACGGATCGCCGTCCGCTCCCTCTCGGCCTCCTCCCGCTCCGCACGCCGGGCCCTCAGATGCTCCCGTCGCGCCGCCTCCGGGTCGTACGGCGGCTGTGCGGCCTCCGGGGACGGCGCGGTGGGCGTCCTCCCACGCCGGTCCGTGGTCGCGATCTTCTCCGCGAGCCACGGACCGGGATGGTCCAGCGCGGCGTACACGTCCAGCACTCCGCGCGACCGCGGCCAGGCCTGTTGGACGGCATACCGCGCCACCGCCGTACCGTCGCCGTGCAGCGCCCTGGCCGCCAGAAGAGCACCGCTGATGACCTTTGTGATCCTCACGACGTCCACCCCCTTCGAATCGCCGCCCCGACAGGGCAGTACCCGCTGACGTGGTCGGCGAATGTCTCAGGCGCGCACTCGTAGGTAATAGAAGCGGGTCGTCTGCGCCGCGTTCTGGTTGTCGTCGCTGACCAGCAGGACCTTCAGGCGGTCCTTGGTCCGGCCTGTGATCACCATGCCCTCGATGTTGTCCAGGAGGGGGTTCGGCTGGGGCTGCTTCGCCGTGGCGCCGAGGGCCGGGCAGGTGGCGATGTCCGTGAGCAGGGTTTTCCTGATCAGGCGTACGCCGTCCTGGCCGGTGAGGTATTCGATGTCCGCCGTGTTCGTGGCGTGGCGGGGGTCGGCCAGGTAGAGGCGGACCGTGTTGCCGACGCCCGAGGTGAAGCCGCGTTCCAGGACCAGGAGGCGGCCGTCGGGGAGGGCCTGGACCTCGGGGACGCCGAGGAAGGCGGCGTCGGTGCGGTAGGCGTACTGCTGCGCGGGCTTCCAGGTCCTTCCGTGGCGCGTCCAGGTCTGGAAGCGGACGATGCCGGCCGTGTCGCCGGAGAGGGCGTACTCCATGGCGGCGAGCAGGGTGCGGCCGCCGTTCAGGAGGGTCAGGCCCTCGAAGGTCTGGTTGGCGGTGGCGCGGCCCGCCGGGGCGACCTGGAGGGAGGCCGGCACGGGCAGCCGGTCGAGGATCTTCCCGTCGGGGCCGTAGCGGCGGATCGACGGCTCGGTCTCGGAGGTGACCAGCCGGGTGCCGTCCTTGTCGATCACCAGCCCTTCGGAGTCCAGCGCGGCGCCGTTCTCGTCGGCGAGCGGGACGACCTCCTTCGGCGCGAGGGTCCTCGCGTCCAGGTCGAAGAGGGCGGAGCGGTCGGAGAGGGCGGCGAGGGAGCCGTCCCGGTCCAGCGCGAGTGCGGAGAAGTTGCCGACGAAGGTGCCGTCGTACGTCGTCTTGTCGAGCGCGTCGGAGAAACGGTCGAGGGAGACGGACGGGGAGCAGGCGTGGCTCACCGGAGCCGAGGCGACGGCGGGCCCTGCCGCTGTCAGGCAGGTCGCCGCCGCCAGGGCCGCGGTGGTGGTCGCGAGTACGGTTCTCAGCTGCATGGGCGTCACGCTAGGACGGGTTCGTGACGCGTGGGAGGCCGTGTCGTGAAGGGCCCGCTCGTCATGTCCGGATCCGCCGCGGTTCTGGGCCGGTCGCTGTCCGCGAACAGACCGGCGGCACCTCCGAGGCCAGAGGCGCCGCCGCTGCATGGGCGTCACCGTAGGGCGGGTCGGTGACGCCCTGGAGTCCGGCAGGCGTCAGCTTGCCGCAAGGTCCTTGTGGATGACCTTCGCGACGCCCTGGATCGTGGTGATGCCGTAGTTCATGGTGCTGTTGCCGTGCGTGAGCACCGTGATCATGTAGTCGTGGCCGCCGCCGGTGAAGGTGCCGACGCTGTGCACCCGCCAGCCGTGCGTGGAGCGTTGCAGCCAGCCGTTCTTGACGTGCCAGGAGACCCCGGACGGGCGGCCGTACGGCGTCCCCCAGCGCTGCGACGAGATGACCTGCCCCATCAACTTCAGGATGTAGGCGCGGGAGTTGTCGCTCAGGACGGAGTTCTTCGCGGTGACCAGCTTGAGCAGCTTCTGCTCGTCGGTGACGGTGATCTGGGTCAGGCCCCAGTATCCGTTGGCGCCGGGCTTGGTCTGGGTCATGCCGGCCGCGGAGAGGAAGCCCTTGATCTTGGTCAGACCGAGCTGCCGCCAGAGCTTGCTGGTCGCGTCGTTGTCCGACTTGGTGATCATGGCCTTGGCGAGATTGCTCTCGGTGGTGGTCAGATACCTGTTGTGCTTCTTCGCGTCCCACAACAGCGTGGCGAGCACGGTCACCTTGACCACGCTCGCGGAGTCGTAGGCGGTGGAGGAGCGCAGGGTGCAGGTGGTCTTGGTCGTACGGTCGTAGAGGCCGACGGCGATCGTGCCCGAGCGGTTGGAGACGGCGGACGTGATGTCCCGCTTGAGCTTGTCGGCGAGGCCCGCCCTGGCGGACGTGCAGCTGACGCTCGGTGTCGCCGCGGCGGCCGGAGTGGCGGCGGCGACGCAGGCGGCCAGCGCACCGGCCGCGATCCATTTCGTGTGTCTGAATATCCCCCGTGTCATGCCCAGTTGACTCTCGGGCACGGGGAAACGGTTGTACGCATGGGGAATGGTTGTGCGAGTCGTTACCTGACCCGTTGCGAATTCACAGGATGGCGCCAGGTACGTCACAGCTCCCGCCCAAGCCGCCTCCGCACGATGCCGGGGTGACATCTGCCACCGATCCCCACCCCCGCCCCGCGCCCGTGTCCGCCGACTGGGCGCCGCCGGCCCCGCCCGCCCCGGCGCCCCCGGACAGGGCCCCGCGCTGGTCGCTGCCCGCGCTGCTCGCGATCCTGGCCCTGGCCGGCGTCCTGTACGGCTGGAACCTGAGCGGCAGCAGCCTCAACAGCTTCTACAGCGCCGCGGTCTACAGCGGTACGCAGAGCTGGAAGGCCTGGTTCTTCGGGGCGCTGGACGCGGGTAACTTCCTCACCGTCGACAAGCCGCCGTTCGCGCTGATGATCATGGGCCTGTCCTGCCGGGTCCTCGGCTTCGGCACCTGGCAGATGATGGCGCCCGAGATCGCGGCGGCCCTCGGCACGATCTGGATCCTGCACAGCTCCGTGAAGCGGGCCTTCGGACACGTGGCGGCCGCGATCGCCGCGCTCGTTCTCGCGCTCACTCCGATCACCGTCGCGATCAACCGGGACAACAACCCCGACACGATCCTGGTGTTGCTCATGGTCGGCGGTGCGGCCCTCGCCCTGCGCGCGGTCCGCACCGACCGGCTGCTCCCCCTGATCGGCTCCGCCGTCCTGTTCGGCCTCGCCTTCAACACCAAGATGCTCCAGGGCTACATCGCCCTGCCGGCCGTCTTCGCGGTGTACGTGTACGCCTCGAAGCTCGGCTGGAAGAAGAAGGTCATCAACCTGGGCCTCGCCGCGGTGGCGTTGGCGGTCTCCAGCTTCTGGTGGGCGACGGCGGTCTCACTCGTGCCGGCCGACGACCGTCCCTACATAGGCGGTTCGACCGACGGCTCCGCCTGGAACCTGATCATGGGCTACAACGGCCTGGGCCGGGTCCTCGGCGGCGAGGGCAACGGAGGGGGCGGAGGCGGTGGTGGCGGCACCTTCGCCGGCACCGCGGGCATCGGCCGGATGTTCAACGACGTCCTCGGCGGCCAGATCTCCTGGCTGATCCCCTTCGCCTTCCTCGCGCTCGTCGGCGGCCTGGTGCGGTGCGGCCGTGCCCCGCGCACCGACCTGACCCGGGCCGCGCTCGTCCTGTGGGGCGGCTGGCTGGTGCTGCACTACCTGACCTTCGCGATGGCCGAGGGCACCATGCACCCGTACTACACGACCGCGCTCGCCCCCGGCATCGCGGCACTGTGCGGTGGCGGCGGGGTGCTGCTGTGGCGCGCCTTCCGCAGCGGTGACGCCCGCTGGTCCTGGGTCCTGCCGGCCGGTCTCGCGGTCACCGGCGTCTGGGCGATCGTGCTGCTGCGCCGGGCGACCGGCTGGAACACCTGGCTGTGGCCGGTCGTCGGGGTCCTGACGGTCCTGGCGATCGCGGGCCTGTTGGTCTTCCGTACGGCGGCCTCGGGGACGAAGGCCCGGCTGCTGGCCGTGTCCGTCGCCGCGGCGATCGTGGCGGCCCTCGCCGGTCCGACGGCGTACGCGGCCTCACCGGCCTTCTCCGCCACCACGGGCGGTATGGGCGGCACCAACCCGACGGCGGGGCCGTCGACGGGTGGCGGCATGGGTGGTCCCGGCGGCGGTGGCGGCCGGGGCGGCTTCGGCGGCAACGGCGGCGGGCCGGGCGGTACGCAGCAGGGCGGCCGGGCGGGCGGGGAGTTCCCCGACGGCGGTGGCGGCACCGGCCAGATGCAGCCCGGTGGGGGCAGCGGTGAGCTGCCGCAGGGCGGCAACGGCTTCCCCGGCGGCGGCGAACTGCCGGGCGGCCAGAACGGCGGTACGCAGAACGGCGGTACGGCTCCCGGCGGCACCGGCAACGCGACGGGCCGCCCCGGTGGCGGTGGCGGCATGGGCGGCAGTGTCGACAGCGCGCTGGTCTCGTACCTGGAGAAGCACCAGGACGGCGCCAAGTGGCTGCTCGCGGTCTCCAACTCGCAGAGCGCGGGCCAGCTGATCCTGAGCACCCACAAGCCGGTCATCTCCATGTGGGGCTTCACCGGCACCGACCAGGCCATGACCCTGGCCAGGCTCAAGGAGCTGGTGAAGAAGGGCGAGTTGCACTACATCCAGCTGGGCGGCGGTGGCATGGGCGGCAACAGCAGCCTCAGCCAGCAGATCACCAGCTGGGTGCAGAAGAACGGCACGGCGGTGAAGGAGAGCGACTACAGCTCGAGCAGTTCCTCTTCGAGCACCACCTCGACGGTCTACCGCCTGGACCCCTCCGACGTCGGCTGACCACCATGCGGGCGGTGACGATCGACGATGTCCCGCGCCCCTTTCGGAAAGGGGCGCGGGACATCGTCGTACAGCCGACCGGCACCGGTGAAGAACATCAGCCCTCCCTACAACCCTTCGACTCCACCGGAAGTCTCTTGATCGCCGACTGCCCCTGCCAGCCGTCCAGGAGACACCCCCCTTGCGCAGCAACCCCACTTCCCTGTCCGACGCCCTGGCCGCCCTCCTCGTGGCGGGCCTCACCCCGCTCGTCCTGTCCGCCCCGGCGTCCGCGGCCACCGCCAAGTACCACGACGACTTCAACGGCGACGGCTACCGCGACCTGGTGACAGCCGCCCCCTCCGCGACCGTGGGCGGGCAGACGGGTGCCGGGGCCGTGGTCGTCGCCTACGGCTCGAAGTCCGGCATCAGCGCGACCCGCCGCACGGTCGTCACCCAGAACACCAGCGGCATCCCCGGTACCGCGGAGCGTGGCGACCGCTTCGGCGCCGCGCTCGCCACCGGCGACCTGAACAACGACGGATACGCCGACCTCGTGGTCTCGGCGCCCGGCGAGGACCTCGGCTCCGACGCGGACGGCGGTACCGTGATCATTGTCTGGGGCAGCCCCTCGGGCCTGTCCGGCGGCCGTACCGCGGCCGACCCCGCCCCAACGGCCCACGACCGGTTCGGCCAGTCCCTCGCCGTCGGCGACTTCAGCGGCGACGGCAAGCCCGACCTCACCGTGGGCAGTACGGGCGCGGACCTCTGGGTCAGCAAGGGCGGCTTCACCAAGGCGTCCGGCGCCGCGTCGAAGTACAAGGTCACGGCGCCGATCCGGGCGGGGCGCGGCGCCACGTCCCTGGCCTCCGGCGACCTGAACGGGGACGGTACCGACGACCTCGTCGTCAGCGGCGCCTACCTCGACGACCGAACGGCGTACTACGCCACGATGGTGTTCCAGGGCTCTGCCTCGGGCCTCGCCCACCGGACCGTACTGGCGGAGGACAGCGAGACCGCGGCCGTAGGCGACATCAACGGCGACGGCTACGACGACGTGCTCACCGGCGAGTACGAGGGCGCCGGCAACCCCGGTGGCTCCGTCAGCACCCACCTCGGTGGCGTCACGGGCGTCGACCCCGAGCCGGGCCGGACGATCGACCAGGACACATCGGGCGTCCCCGGCGCGGACGAGACGAACGACGGCTTCGGCTGGGCCCTCTCCCTCGGCGACGTGAACGGCGACGGGTACGCCGACGCAGCCGTGTCGGCGCACTACGAGAAGATCGGCTCGGCAGACCTCACCGGCGCCGTCACGCTGCTGCGCGGCTCGTCCTCCGGACTGACCCCCTCCGGCGCCCGGTCCTTCAGCCAGGACACCGACGGCGTACCCGGCGGGAACGAGACGAACGACCACTTCGGTGCGGCGGTGCACCTCGCCGACCTCAACGGCGACGGTCACGCGGACCTGTCCGTGAGCGCCGACGGTGAGAACGGCGGGGACGGCGCCGTGTGGCACCTGCGCGGCGCCGCCACCGGCCTGACCACGACGAGCGCGGTCACCTTCGGCCCGTCGTCCCTGGGCGTATCGACATCCGGCTCCCCGCGACTGGGCGCTGTCCTGCTCCCCTGAGACTTCGCCGGTATTCCCCCGGAGCCCGCGGGCTCCGGGGGCCGTTTCGTGTGTCAACTCGCGTAGACACGGCCCGATTTGCCGTTTCCCGACACTCAATGGACACGCGCCATCCATTTACAGGGCCGCATGCACATGTCACGCTCCCATCTGCCGCCTCCATTCAACCCGCGTAGATGGGACCCCCTTTATGCTGGCGACACGCATCCGCAGCTGGAAGTCGGTGGCGCTCACCACCGCCGCCGTGCTGGTCGGGCTCGCCGCCCCGGTCGTGACCACGACCCCGGCCGCCGCCACGACGACCGCGTACGACTCGACGTACTACAAGAACGCGATCGGCAAGACGGGGACGAGCCTCAAGTCGTCCCTGCACACGATCGTCAGCGCCAACGTCACGAAGATCTCGTACTCCGCGGTCTGGGACGCCCTCAAGGTCACCGACCAGGACCCGAACAACAGCAACAACGTGATCCTGCTGTACAGCGGTGTCTCCCGCGCCAAGTCCCTCAACGGCGGCGACGTCGGCGACTGGAACCGCGAGCACGTGTGGGCCAAGTCCCACGGCGACTTCGGCGAGGTCACCGGCCCCGGCACCGACCTGCACCACCTGCGTCCGGCCGACGTCCAGGTCAACAGCATCCGCGGCAACCTGGACTTCGACAACGGCGGCAGCGCGGTCACCAACGGCGGCGGCTCCACCGTCGACTCGGACTCCTTCGCGCCGCGCGCCGCGGACCGGGGTGACGTGGCCCGCATGATCCTCTACATGGCGGTGCGCTACGACGGCGGCGACGGATTCGCCGACCTGGAGCCCAACGAGAAGGTGGGCAACGGCTCCAACCCCTACATGGGCAAGCTCTCCGTCCTCAAGGCCTGGAACGAGGCGGACCCGCCCAGCGCCTTCGAGGAGAAGCGCAACCAGGTCATCTACGACACCTACCAGCACAACCGCAACCCGTTCATCGACCACCCGGAGTGGGTCGAGGCGATCTGGTAGACACCTCGCCGAATCCCCGCCGAACGCCTGTTCCTAGACGGGCGTTCGGCGCGGCGGACGGCTCAGGTCCGTGTCATCAGACGAGTCCTCTCGACAGCCCGCCCCACCACGGACCGCTCCACATGTCCGCATCGAGCCGCACCCCGGTGACGGCCCGGAGCACATGGGCGGCACGCTGGCCGGAGGCCCACCCCTCCGCGGCGCCGGACAGCGCCGCGGAGAGGTAGGCGCCAGGGCTGCCGTGTACCAGCCCGGTGACGGCGTCGAGGCTCCCGGTCACCCCGTTGTCCTCCGCGAACAGCACGGAGGTCCGGTTGGGGTCCTTCGTGATCGAGCAGGCCCTGCCGGTGCCGGCGGCCGCGAGCTCCGCCATCACCCCGGGATCCCCGCCGCGCCACCCCAGGGCGCTCTCCAGCTCCAGCAGCAGGGTCCGGCCGGGCTCCACGGGCCGGGCCAGCACCAGTACGGCACCCTCCCGCACCGCCGAGGCGTCGGCAAGCCGGCGCGACGCCCGCTCCGTCCCGTCCGGAAGCTCGGTCACGTCCACCGCGCCCACCGCCCGCAGCGCTTCGGGCACCGCCAGACCGGTCGTGGTGACGCACCAGACGGAGCCGAGTGCCAAGGTGGGATCGAAGGGCGGGGTCACCATGGGGCGATCCTCGATGTGTGGCCTACTCGATGTGGACGTAGAAGCGGTCGTTGGCGAGGGTGTCGGGCAGGGTCGGGTCCCAGGCCAGAATCCGGTCGTCGTTGTAGTAGGAGCCCAGCAGACCACCGGCGATGCTGTTGTCGCGCTGCGGTACGGCCTTGACCGAGAAGTCCCAGTCGGGGTTGGCCGCACCTTCCAGTGTCGAGGCGAACGGATACTCGTCGCACTGCTCGTCCGGAGTGTTGGGCCGGGTCGGCAGCCCGGTGTCGGCGTACAGCGCGGCTTCGGGACCCGTCTTGTAGCAGGCGCCGTCCTTGTGGTCGCCGTTCGCCTTGTACTCCCCCGGGTGCAGGGTCTCGGTGATCCGGTGCAGCCCCGGCGCAGCGGCGTTGTCGGGGTCGTACCTGCCCGGAATGACCTTGTCACGGGGCTGAGGCACGCCGGGCGGCACCAGAAGGGGGTAGGTGGAGTTGGGGAAGTACTGGGCTTCGTAGATGTGTTGCGCCACGGACCGGTAGTCGGAGGCCAGCGCGTAGTTCAGCCGGGGTGTCACCTCGTTGAAGACACAGGCCTCCGGATAGACGGTGGTGCCCTGGGAGAAGTACGACCCGGAGTCGCAGCGCATCCACCGCGAGGGGCTCCATCCGCGCTGGACGGTGGCCCCGGCGCCCTCGCCCCAGTACTCCATCCGGAACCGGTTGAGGGTGATCAGATCCCGTCCGACACCCGCCGAATCATGGCCGTAGACATCCCAGTTGTACCAGTCGTCGTTGTTGTCCCAGACGACGAACGGGAGGCTGACGGAGCTCGGTGCCGCGTGGCAGAGCGTGAAGTCGTCCGGGCAGTTGGCCATGAGGTTCAGCCGGACGTCGCGGCCGGTGAACCACTGGTCCCAGCGCAACAGCCAGTTGTAGCGCACCGAGTCCTCGACGACCCGCGAGAACACCCGGATACGGCGGCTGGTGTTGTCGCCCTGCGCGAAGATCTGGTACGTGAACGTGTTGGTACCGCGCCATATCCGGCGCCCGTTGACGACCCAGTAGAAGTCGACCACGCCCTCGCGCTCGTTGCAGTAGGTGAAGCGGTTGTGCACCCGGCCGAAGTCGGAGTCGGCGTCGTCCTTGGAGAGGCACTCCGCCAGGAGCGTGGGATCCGGCTGGTCCCCGATCGGGGCCGGGGCCGCGAGCGTCTCGGCGGTCCGCCCGCCGTCGCTGGTCTGCCCATGCTCGGCGGCGGTCCGCCGGTTCTGCTTCTCGGCCGTGGCGAGGTCAAGCGGCGTCGGCTCCGGCGCGGGCGACAGCAGGACGGGTTTGCCGGCGTCGGCGCTCGTGGTGAGGGAGTGCGTCCTGCGGCTCTCCTCCTGCGCGGCGGCGAGGTCCTTGACCGGGATGAGCACCACGGACCGGTCGACGTCCGCGGCCGGTGCCGCCGCCGTGGCGGTGGGCGCCCGCGAACCGCCGTCCGGCGCTTCCTGCGCGAAGGCGGCGGGTGCGGAGGTGATCACCATGGCGACCACGGCTAACGACGCGGCCCAGGTCGTTCTCAACGTCATGAATCCCCCTTCATCACGTGTGCACAGAGTGCGGAACGCGTCGCATCCTGCCCACGCGTTGGCATGAACACCATGTGTATGAAGGGGATTGGCCGGATCACCCCCGGAGCGCCGGACCTGCCCGGGTGGTCGGACAGCGCTGTTCGAGGGTCCGTGAGACGGCGTCAGATGTGCGGTGGGCGGGCTCGGTGTGTCCGAATCCGGACGGCCCGTCAGTCCAGGTGCGTCGGTGCGAACATCCGCAGCACCGCCGGGAGGACGACCACCGACGGCCCGGGTGAGGCCAACGCCTTCGACAGGTCGTCCGCGAGGGCCGAAGGGGTCGTACGCACCCCCGGGACGCCGAAGGACTCGGCCAGTGCCACGTAGTCGGGGCGGGACAGCTCCGTCGCCGTGGCCTGGCCGAAGGCGTCGGTCATGTACTCGCGCAGGATGCCGTAGCCGCCGTCGTCGACGATCAGCCAGGTGACGTTCAGGTCGTACTGGCGGGCCGTCGCCAGTTCGGCGATGGAGTACAGGGCGCCGCCGTCTCCCGAGACCGCCAGGACCGGGCGGGACGGGTCGGCCACCGCCGCGCCCAGCGCCGCCGGGAAGCCGTAGCCCAGGCCTCCGGCGCCCTGCGCGGAGTGCAGGAGGTTGGGGCCCTTGGCGTCGAACGCCGACCAGGCCCAGTACGCGAGGATCGTCATGTCCCAGAAGGACGGGGACGAGGCGGGCAGGGCCTGGCGGACCGAGGCCAACAGCTCCTGTTCCAGGGTGAGTTCCTGGGCGGCTAGGCGGTCCGCGACGCGCGCCAGCACCTCACGCACCCGCCCCGGAGCCTCCTCGTCCTGCCTCGGCGACACCGTCTCCAGCAGCGCCTGCAACGCGAGGCGCGCGTCCGCGTGGATGCCCAGCGCCGGGTGGTTGGACTCCAGCTTCCCGAGGTCCGCCTCGATCTGGATGACCCGCCCTCGCGGCTTGAACGTGTGGTAGTTGGACGATAGTTCGCCCAGTCCCGAGCCCACCACCAGGAGTACGTCCGCGTCCTCCAGGAAGTCCGTGGTGTGCCGGTCCTCGATCCAGGACTGGAGCGAGAGCGGGTGCCTCCAGGGGAAGGCGCCCTTGCCGCCGGGGGTGGTGACCACAGGCGCCCGCACCACCTCGGCCAGCTGCCGCAGCTTCCCCGAAGCGTCCGACCGTACGACTCCCCCGCCCGCGATGATCGCCGGGCGCTCCGCGCGGGACAGCAAGTCGGCCGCCACCGCCGTGAGTTCGGGGCGCGGGGGCAGCTCCTCCGGGAAGGCGTCGCCGCCCGTCACCACCGGGATCAGGGTGGGCGCCAGCAGCACGTCCTGCGGGATCTCCACCCACACCGGGCCGTGCGGGGCGGTGAGCGCCGACTTCCAGGCCGCCTCGATCGCGGAGGGGATCTGGGACTGGGCGCGGACGGTGTGGACCGACTTGACCACGCCCCGGAACGAGGCCGACTGGTCCGGGAGTTCGTGCAGGTAGCCGTGGCGGCCGCCGCCCAGTCCGGCGGTCGGGATCTGGCTGCTGATCGCCAGGACGGGGGCCGAGGCGGCCGCCGCCTCCTGGAGCGCGGCCAGGGACGTCAGCGCGCCCGGACCCGTCGACAGGAGCAGCGGGGCCGCCTCCCCCGTGATCCGGCCGTACGCGTCCGCCGCGAAGCCCGCGTTGTTCTCCACCCGCAGTCCGATGTAGCGCAGGTCGGAGCGGCGCAGCGCGTCGAACATGCCGAGCGCGTGCTGGCCGGGCAGGCCGAAGACGGTCGTCGCGCCCAGCCCGGCCAGGGTCTCCACGACCAGGTCTCCGCCGTTGCGGCCGGGCGGCGGGTTCAGGGCCGCCGAGATCTGCGCCTCGGTCGGGCGGAGCACCAGGTCGTGGTCGTGAGTCACTGCGCGCGGGCCTCTGCAATCTGGCGGGACATGATCGTGGTCAGTTCGTAGGCGGTGTGGGAGGCGGCCACCGAGGTGATCTCCGCGTGGTCGTACGCGGGGGCCACCTCGACGACGTCCGCCGACACCAGGTTGCACGATGCCAGACCGCGCAGGATCTCCAGCAGCTCGCGGGAGGTCATGCCGCCCGCCTCGGGGGTGCCGGTGCCGGGGGCGTGGGCCGGGTCCAGGCAGTCGATGTCGATGGAGATGTAGAGCGGGCGGTCGCCGATGCGCTGCCGGAGCTGGTCGGCCACCTCGTCGGCGCCCCTGCGGTACACGTCCGCGGACGTGACGATGCCGAAGCCCATCTTCTCGTCGTCGGTGAGGTCCTGCTTGCCGTAGAGCGGACCGCGGATGCCCACGTGGGAGAGGGCGGAGGTGTCCAGGATCCCCTCCTCCACCGCCCGCCGGAACGGCGTCCCGTGGGTGTACTCGGCGCCGAAGTACGTGTCCCAGGTGTCGAGGTGGGCGTCGAAGTGCAGCAGGGCGACCGGGCCGTGCTTCTTGGCGACGGACCTGAGCAGCGGGAGCGCGATGGTGTGGTCGCCGCCGAGGGTCATCAGGCGGGCGCCGGTGCCGAGCAGGTCGTCCGCCGCCGCCTCGACGGTCTCGACGGCCTCGTTGATGTTGAAGGGGTTGACCGCGATGTCCCCGCCGTCCGCCACCTGGGCCAGCGCGAACGGGGACGCGTCCTGCGCCGGGTTGTACGGCCGCAGCAGCCGGGACGCCTCGCGGATCGCGTTGCCGCCGAAGCGGGCGCCCGGCCGGTGGGAGACGCCCGAGTCGAACGGCACCCCGACCACGGCGATGTCGGCCCGGCCGACCTCGTCGAGGCGCGGCAGCCGGGCGAAGGTCGCGGGCCCGGCGTAGCGCGGGATGCGGGAGGAGTCGACGGGGCCGCGGGGGGTCTCGGGGGAGCTCATGGTCGTATGCCTTCCTTGTGTCTCTGCGTTCGGTCTACCGGGGTGCCGGAACCGGCTCGGGGACCTCGCGCCCGGCGAGTCGTTCCCGCCAGGCCGCGAGGACCGCGGTGTCGGTCGCCGGGGTCGCCAGGGATACGGCGACGTAGACGACCAGGGAGGCCAGCAGGCCGTAGTACACGGGCTCGTTGGCGAGGATGCCGTAGCCCGCCATCAGGCCGATCACGGCGAGGCCGCCGACGACCACGGAGGCGAGCGCGCCCTGGGCGGTGCCGCGCTTCCACAGCAGGCCGCCGAGGATGGGGACGAGGAGGCCGCCGACCAGCAGGTTGTACGCCACCGTCAGCGCCTCGACGACGTTGTTGAGGGCGATCGCCGTGCAGATCACGGCCACGCCCATGACGAGGATGAAGGCACGGTTGCCGCGGACCTCGTCGTGGTCCCCCTCGGCCGTCCTGCCCCGCAGCCTGGACCAGATGTCGTTGTTGGCGACGGTCGCGCAGGCGATCAGCGCGCCGGAGGACGTCGACATGACGGCGGCGAGCGCGGCGGCCAGCACCAGGCCCCTTACGCCGACCGGGAGTTCGTCCTTGACGATGGTCGCGAAGGCGTCGTCGGCGTTGGCGAGGTTGGGGTAGAGGACCTTCGCGGCGGTGCCGATGACGGCGCCGGCGAGGGCGTAGGCGAGGCAGTAGGTGCCGGCGACCGTGCCGCCCCACTTGGCGGTGGTGTCGCTGCGGGCGGTGAAGACGCGCTGCCAGATGTCCTGACCGATGAGCATGCCGAAGGTGTAGATCAGCACATAGGTGAAGATCGTCTCGCCGCCGATGCCCAGCGGGTCGAAGTACTCGGTGGGCAGCTTCGCCTTCATCTCGCTGAAGCCGCCCGCCTTGACGACGGCGATGGGCAGCAGGAGCAGCAGGACGCCGATGGTCTTCACCACGAACTGGACCATGTCCGTGAGGGTGATGGACCACATGCCGCCCAGCGTCGAGTACGCGACGACGATCGAGCCGCCGAGGACGATCGCGACGGTCCGGTTCATGTCGAAGAGGACGTCGAAGATCGTGGCGTAGGCGATCGTCGAGGTGACCGCGAGCATGAGGGTGTAGGCCCACATGACGACGCCGGAGATGACGCCGGCCCGGCCGCCGTACCGCAGGTCCAGCATCTCGGAGACGGTGTAGACCTTGAGGCGGGCGATGCGGGCGGAGAAGAAGACGGAGAGGGCGAGCAGTCCGAGACCGATGGTGAAGACCATCCAGGCGCCGGAGAGGCCGTACTGGTAGCCGAGGCCGACCCCGCCGATGGTGGAGGCGCCGCCGAGGACGATCGCCGCCATGGTGCCGGAGTACATCGCCGGGCCGAGGCGGCGCCCGGCGACCAGGAACTCGCTCTTGGACCTGGCGCGGCGCATGCCCCACCAGCCCATGGCCAGCATCCCGACCAGGTAGACGACGATGACTGTGTAGTCGACGGCCATGTGGGCCTCCTTCTGCCGTTGGGCGCCCTGCCGGTCTGCGTCGACAGTAGGTGGCCGGAAAGCGACTGCGAAGTGTACGTTTCATCCATTCGAGCCGCACTCGATGGAGGAAACGTCCACCATGCCGGACCCGGCCGTCCCGCCCACCCCACCGGTCCCGCTGGCCGCGCTGCTGGCCCGCGAGGACCTGGCGCTGCGGCAGATAGCGGGGCCCTCGGATCCGGCCACCGTGATCCACTGGGCGCACACCTCGGAGATGGCGGACCCGTACCCGTATCTGCTGGGCGGTGAGCTGCTGCTGACAGCCGGGGTGCACATCCCGGAGGCGGCGGGCTCGGGGACCTACTTCGACGACTACGTCTCCCGGATCGTCGCGGCGGGCGGCGCGGCCCTCGGTTTCGGCCTGGCGCCGGTCCACGACACCGTCCCGCGCGCGCTGGTCGCCGCCTGTGACGCGTACGAGCTGCCCCTTCTGGAGGTCCCGCCCCGGACCACCTTCTCCGGCGTGGCCCGCGCGGTCTGGCAGCTGATGGCCCAGGCCCGGCACGCCGAACTCCGCCGCGTGACGGAGGCCCAGCAGAGCCTGGCCGCGGCCGCGTCCCGCCCGGACCCGGTGCCGTCCGTGCTGCGGCAGCTGGCGGGGCGGGTGGGCGGCCGGGCGGTGCTGTTCGGGCCGGACGGAGCGGAGGTCGCGGCGGCGGGGCGACCGGCCGAGCCTGCCGCCCGGGCGGCGCTGGCCGAGCTCGCGCAGGTCGTACGCCCCTCTGGTCCCGGTACGCCGAACTCCGCCACCCATGTCACCGCCGGTACCCATCTCGCCGCCTACGCCCTCGGTGCCGGGCACGGCTTCGTGCTCGGGGTCGTCGCGGCTCACCGGGACCCCGGGGACCACACCATCGCCTCCGTCGCCGCCGTGCTGCTGTCGTTGCTCACCGGTGAGCATCAGAGCGGGTCGGGGGCGGCGCGGTCGTCCGCCCTGGTCCGGGTGCTGCTGGGGGCGTCGGCCGAGGACGTGGTCCCGCTCCTCGGTGGCGGCGAGTGGGTCGTGGTGCACGCCCGGCCCGACACGGCCGCCCCCGACCCCGTCGCCGCCTCCGCCCTCGGTGCGGCGCTCGGCTCGCCGCTCGTCGACGTGGCGCGGGACGTCGTACGCGTCCTGCTGCCCGCGGAGCGGGAACCGGGCCCGCAGCCGGGGTGGACGCTCGGGGTCAGTGCCGTCGCCGGGCCCGCGGAGTGGGCCCGCGCCGACGTCCAGGCGGGCCGGGCGCTGGCCCGCGCCCGGGCCACCCGTGCCGAGCTGGTCCGGTACGGGGCCCGCCCGGCGCTAGCGGACCTGGTGCCGGAGCCGGACGCCGAGGCGCATGCCCGGGCGCTCCTGACACCGCTGACCCCGGCCCTCACCGAGACCCTGCGCGCCTGGCTGTCCCTGCACGGCAGCTGGGACCGTACGGCGGTCGCGCTGGACGTGCACCGCAACACCGTGCGGCAGCGGATCGCGAAGTGCGCGGCGCTGCTGGAGGCGGACCTGGACGACCCGGACGTACGGATGGAGCTGTGGTTCGCGCTGCGGCGGCCATGATCGCGTGACCCGTGTCCCAGCGTGCGGGATGCGGGGCGGTCCCGTGAAGACGTGCATCAGAATGGGAGGCATGCCGATACCCGGGACACCCAGCCGCGCCGAGCTCGTCGACCACCTTGTGAAGACCCGCATCGCGGGCGAGGTCGCCACCCCGCGGGAGAACAACCTCTCGCACTACCGCCAGCTGGCGAACGGCAACCGCCACTACTGGCTCGGTCTGGAGCTGGGCGACCGCTGGAGCGACGAGCAGGACGTGCTCGCGGTGATGGCGGAGCGGGTGGGTGTCAACGACGACCCCGAGTACCGGTACGGGCAGGACACCATCGACCCCGAGCTGACCGTGGGCGGCCTGGAGCGGATGGCGGCCCGGCTGCGCAAGGCGGCGGACGGGCAGCAGCGGGTGCTGTTCGCGACCGGCCACCCCGGCGGGCTCCTGGAGGTCCACCACGCCACCGCCGCCGCGCTGCGATCGGCCGGCTGCGAGATCGTGGTCATCCCGGACGGGCTCCAGACGGACGAGGGGTACGTCATGCAGTTCGCGGACGTGGCGGTCCTGGAGCACGGCGCCACGCTGTGGCACACCCACTCCGGCGACCCGATGAAGGCCATCCTGACGGCCCTGGAGCGCGAGGGCCGCCCGCTGCCGGACCTGGTCGTCGCCGACCACGGGTGGGCGGGCTACGCCGCTCAGCACGGGGTGGACTCCGTCGGCTACGCCGACTCCAACGACCCGGCGCTCTTCGTGGGCGAGGCGGAGGGCACGGTCCAGGTGACGGTCCCGCTCGACGACCACGTGGTGAGCCCCCGCTACTACGACCCGATGACGGCGTACCTCCTCGCCGAGGCGGGCCTGGCCTAGAACCGCTCAGGTCAGGGTCGTCCTGGGCGCGTCCGCCGCGCCGCCCGGCAACGTGACGACACCGGCGATCTCCTGCGTGACCCGGACCCGCCCCTTCAGGAACGCGAGCCGGTTCAGCAGGGAGTACCCGTCGCACAGCACCGTCTCGTGGCCCGCGTAGCTCTCCAGGTTGAGTACGGCCGCCTCGACCTGCGCGATCTCGCCGATCAGCATCGGGATGCCGGAGCGGCCCAACGCGTCCGCGGCGCCCGCGCGTTCGTACAGCACGGGCACCAGCGCCGAACCGCTGCCCTTGGTGATCGTCGACTCGGAACTGTCGCTCAGTTCGCGCAGCCGCGCCCGGGCATGGCGGGTGACGCGCTCGATCATCCGCAGTTCGTCCATGGTGATCTCGAACGCCAGTGGGGGCAGGGCGGCGGCGGAGTCGGACGCGTCGGCGCACCGGGCACGCCTGCTGAAGATCGACACGGAGCGGGGCCTCCTCACGGGCGGACCAACACGAGCAAACGCCCCGACGGTCGGGTCGGGGCGAGGAACTCTGTGTCAGCGCGGGCCAGCTGGTGTGGGGAGGTCGAATGTGACCCATCTGACAGCTCTACAGCGCTTTCCATAGTAGAGCCGAAATGGATCAGTGAAGCCCCTTTCGGACTAACGAATGAATGACGGCCAGGGAGCGGGCCGCGCGGGCGTCCCTCAGCGGGGTGCGCGGACCACGCCCTCCTGGATCACCGAGATCGCCAGCCGGCCGTCCTGGGTGTAGATGCGGGCCTGGCCCAGGCCCCGGCCACCGGAGGCCGACGGGGACTCCTGGTCGTACAGCAGCCATTCGTCGGCGCGGAAGGGGCGGTGGAACCACATCGCGTGGTCCAGCGAGGCCCCGACGACGTCACCGGTGGCCCAGCCGCCGCGGCCGTGCGCGAGGAGCACCGAGTCGAGGAGCGTCATGTCGGAGACGTACGTGGCGAGGACGACGTGCAGGAGAGGGTCGTCGGCCAGCTTGCCGTTGGTGCGGAACCAGACCTGCGAGTGCGGTTCGCGCGGCTCGCCGAACTTCCCGTACGGCGGCTCCTCGACATAGCGCAGGTCGATGGCCTCGCGCGCTTCCAGGAACCGCTCCACGACGGCCGGTGCCAGGTGGTCGTAGCCGCGCAGCCGCTCCTGTGAGGTGGGGAGCGTCGCCGGGTCGGGGGCGGCCGGCATGGCGGCCTGGTGCTCGAAGCCCTCCTCGTACCGCTGGAAGGAGGCGGAGAGGGCGAAGATCGGCTGGCCGTGCTGGACCGCGAGCACGCGGCGGGCGGTGAAGGAACGGCCGTCGTTCATCCGGTCGACGGTGTAGACGATCGGCGCGCCCGGGTCGCCGGGGCGCAGGAAGTACGCGTGCAGGGAGTGGGCGAGCCGGTCCTCGGGGACCGTCCGCCCGGCGGCGACCAGCGCCTGCGCCGCGACCTGCCCGCCGAAGACGCGGGGGACGACGGCGGGGCGGGAGGCGCCGCGGAAGATGTTCTCCTCGATCTGCTCGAGGTCGAGCAGATCGAGGAGATCCTGGAGTGCCTGGCTCATGGAGCTGTTGTACCGGCCGGTGGTTCCGCGCGGCTTACAGGCCCATGTCCTTCGCGATGATCGTCTTCATGATCTCGTTGGTGCCGCCGTAGATGCGGTTGACTCGGTTGTCCGCGTACAGGCGGGCGATCGGGTACTCGTTCATGAAGCCGTAGCCTCCGTGCAGCTGGAGGCAGCGGTCGATGACGCGGTGGGCGACCTCGGTGGCGAACAGCTTGGCGCTGGCGGCCTCGGCGGGGGTGAGCTCCCCGGCGTCGAGGGCCTCCAGGGCGCGGTCCACGACGGCCTCGGCCGCGTCGACCTCGGCCTGGCAGGCGGCCAGCTCGAACTTGGTGTTCTGGAAGGACGCGACCGGCTTGCCGAAGACGGTGCGCTCCTGGACGTACTGCTTGGCGAACCGGACGGCGGCCTTGGCCTGCGCGTAGGCGCCGTAGGCGATGCCCCAGCGCTCGGAGGCCAGGTTGTGGCCCAGGTAGTAGAAGCCCTTGTTCTCCTCGCCGAGGAGGTCCTCGACGGGGACCTTGACGTCGACGAACGCGAGCTCGGCGGTGTCGGAGGTCTTCAGGCCGAGCTTGTCGAGCTTGCGGCCGACGGAGTAGCCCTCGGACTTGGTGTCCACGGCGAACAGGGAGATGCCGAAGCGGCGGTCCTCGGCGGAGGACGGGGAGGTGCGGGCGGCCACGATCACGCGGTCGGCGTGCACGCCACCGGTGATGAAGGTCTTGGCGCCGTTGAGGACGTAGTGCGTGCCGTCCTCGGAGAGCTTGGCGGTGGTCTTCATGCCCGCGAGGTCGGAGCCGGTGCCCGGCTCGGTCATCGCGAGGGCCCACATCTCCTCGGCGGAGACGAACTTCGGCAGGAAGCGCTTCTTCTGCTCGTCGGTGGCGAGCATCTTGATGTACGGCAGGCCCAGCAGGACGTGGACGCCGGAGCCGCCGAACTGCACACCGGCGCGCGCGGTCTCCTCGTACATCACGGCCTCGAACTTGTACGAGTCGATGCCGGCGCCGCCGTACTCCTCGTCCACGCGGATACCGAAGATGCCGAGCTCGGCGAGCTTGTAGTAGAAGTCGCGCGGCGCCTGGCCGGCCGCGAACCACTCGTCGTAGACGGGCACGACCTCGGCCTCGATGAAGGCGCGCAGGGTCTCCCGGAACGCCTCGTGGTCCTCGTTGAACACCGTACGGCGCACCGCCGCCACCTCCACCTGACTCAAAGGGTCCATGTCTAAGCGCTTGCTCAGATCAACCGTACCGGCGAGTACGAAGAGGAGTCCAGAGGTGATCCCGTAACGCTCGTCACGCCCCGGCGGCCGCGAAGGCGCCCCGCGCCATCCGGTGCAGCAGGGCGGCCGTCGCCGCGCGGCCCGGCAGGGAACCCGGGCGGCCCAGGTGCGGGGTGGAGTTCAGGAGGCCGAAGACGGAGTGCACGGCCGAGCGGGCCGCGGGCTCCAGGAGGCCGGGGTAGACCTCGCGCAGGACCTCCACCCACAGCTCGACGTACTGCCGCTGGAGCTGACGGACCAGCTTGCGGTCGCTGTCGCGCAGGCGGTCCAGCTCGCGGTCGTGCAGGGTGATCAGGGGGCGGTCGTCGAGGGCGAAGTCGATGTGGCCCTCGATCAGGGAGTCGAGCAGCGCCTCGGGGTCGCCGCCGTCCGACTCGGCGACCCGCCGCTTGCCGCCGGTCAGGAGCTGGCCGCTGATGCCCACCAGCAGCTCCGCCAGCATCGCGTCCTTGCCCGCGAAGTGCCGGTAGAGGCCGGGGCCGCTGATCCCGACCGCCGCGCCTATCTCGTCCACGCCCACGCCGTGGAACCCGCGCTCGGCGAAGAGCCGCGCGGCCTCCTTGAGGATCTGCTCACGGCGGGTGGGGGCGTCGGTTCTCGTGGCCATGGGAGCAATTCTAGACAGGGAGGTTAGCGGTCGTTAACCTGAAGGAAATGGTTAACGCTCATTAACAGGCGATCACTGGGTGAGGGGACCGCGGGACATGGATCAGGCACCCGAGCTGACGAGCGCGGCAGACCCCGCGTCGGCGGCCTGGAAGGCCAACGAGGAGGCCCACCGGGCCCTCGTGGACGAGCTGCGCGACAAGCTCGCCGCGGCCAGGCTGGGCGGCGGGGAGAAGGCGCGCGAGCGGCACACCGCGCGCGGGAAGCTGTTGCCGAGGGACCGGGTCGACACCCTGCTCGACCCCGGCTCGCCCTTCCTGGAGCTGGCCCCGCTCGCCGCCGACGGGCTGTACGACGGACAGGCCCCGGCCGCCGGCGTCATCGCCGGGATCGGGCGGGTGAGCGGGCGCGAGTGCGTGGTCGTCGCCAATGACGCCACCGTCAAGGGCGGCACGTACTACCCGATGACGGTGAAGAAGCACCTGCGCGCGCAGGAGGTCGCCCTCGACAACCGCCTGCCCTGCATCTACCTGGTGGACTCCGGCGGCGCCTTCCTGCCCATGCAGGACGAGGTCTTCCCGGACCGCGAGCACTTCGGGCGGATCTTCTACAACCAGGCCCGGATGTCGGGCGCGGGCATCCCGCAGATCGCCGCCGTCCTCGGGTCCTGCACTGCCGGAGGTGCTTACGTCCCCGCCATGAGCGACGAGGCCGTCATCGTCCGCAACCAGGGCACGATCTTCCTGGGCGGTCCCCCGCTGGTGAAGGCCGCCACCGGTGAGGTCGTCACCGCGGAGGAGCTCGGCGGCGGCGAGGTGCACTCCCGCATCTCCGGCGTCACCGACCACCTCGCCGAGGACGACGCCCACGCCCTGCGGATCGTGCGGAACATCGCCGCGACCCTCCCCGCGCGCGGGCCGCTGCCGTGGTCCGTCGAGCCCGCGGTGGAGCCCAAGGTCGACCCCTACGGCCTCTACGGCGCGGTGCCGGTGGACTCCCGCACCCCCTACGACGTCCGCGAGATCATCGCGCGCATCACCGACGGCTCCCGGTTCGCCGAGTTCAAGGCCGAGTTCGGGCAGACCCTCGTCACCGGCTTCGCCCGCATCCAGGGCCACCCGGTCGGGATCATCGGCAACAACGGCATCCTGTTCGCCGAATCCGCCCAGAAGGGCGCCCACTTCATCGAGCTGTGCGACCAGCGCGGCATCCCGCTGCTGTTCCTCCAGAACATCTCGGGCTTCATGGTCGGCAAGGACTACGAGGCCGGCGGCATCGCCAAGCACGGCGCCAAGATGGTGACCGCGGTGGCGTGCACGCGCGTGCCCAAGCTGACGGTGGTCGTGGGCGGTTCGTACGGCGCCGGCAACTACTCGATGTGCGGCCGGGCCTACTCCCCCCGCTTCCTGTGGATGTGGCCCAACGCCAAGATCTCGGTCATGGGCGGCGAGCAGGCCGCGTCGGTCCTCGCGACCGTCAAGCGGGACCAGCTGGAGGCCCGCGGGGAGACCTGGGCCGCCGAGGACGAAGAGACCTTCAAGGACCCGATCCGCGCCCAGTACGAGCGCCAGGGCAACGCCTACTACGCCACCGCCCGCCTCTGGGACGACGGGGTCATCGACCCGCTCGACACCCGTCAGGTGCTCGGCCTGGCCCTGACCGCATGCGCCAACGCGCCGCTGGGCGACCCCCAGTTCGGCGTCTTCCGGATGTGAGGACCCATGTTTGACACAGTGCTTGTCGCCAACCGGGGCGAGATCGCGGTCCGCGTCATCCGCACGCTCAGAGCCCTGGGCGTGCGCTCGGTGGCCGTCTTCTCCGACGCGGACGCCGACGCCCGGCACGTCCGGGAGGCCGACACCGCCGTACGGCTGGGACCTGCGCCGGCCTCGGAGAGCTATCTGTCCGCCGAGCGGCTCCTGGAGGCGGCCGCCCGCACCGGCGCCCAGGCCGTCCACCCCGGCTACGGCTTCCTCGCGGAGAACGCGGCCTTCGCGCGCGCGTGCGCCGACGCCGGGCTGGTCTTCATCGGGCCCCCGGCCGAGGCGATCGCCCTGATGGGCGACAAGATCCGCGCCAAGGAGACCGTCCAGGCGGCCGGAGTGCCGGTCGTGCCCGGTGGCCGTGACCCCGAACTCGCCGAGGCCGCGCACGCGTTGGGCGCGCCCGTGCTGCTGAAGCCCAGCGCGGGCGGCGGCGGCAAGGGCATGCGCCTGGTCCGGGACCTCACCGTCCTGGAGGAGGAGATCGCCGCCGCCCGCCGCGAGGCCCGCGCCTCCTTCGGTGACGACACGCTGCTCGTGGAGCGCTGGGTGGACCGGCCCCGGCACATCGAGATCCAGGTGCTGGCGGACGCCCGCGGCAATGTCCTGCACCTGGGCGAGCGCGAGTGCTCGCTCCAGCGGCGGCACCAGAAGGTCGTCGAGGAAGCGCCCAGCGTCCTGCTGGACGAGGCCACGCGCGCGTCCATGGGTGGGGCGGCGGTGGAGGCGGCCCGCTCCTGCGGCTACCGGGGCGCGGGCACGGTCGAGTTCATCGTCCCGGGCGACGACCCGTCCTCGTACTACTTCATGGAGATGAACACCCGCCTCCAGGTGGAGCACCCGGTCACCGAGCTGGTCACCGGCCTGGACCTGGTGGAGTGGCAGCTGCGGGTCGCGGCGGGCGAGCGGCTGCCGTACGGGCAGGAGGACGTCCGGCTGACGGGGCACGCGATCGAGGCCCGCGTCTGCGCCGAGGACCCGGCGCGCGGCTTCCTCCCCTCCGGCGGCACGGTGCTGAAGCTGCGCGAGCCCCAGGGCGACGGCGTCCGCACCGACTCCGGGCTCAGCGAGGGCACCGAGGTCGGCAGCCTGTACGACCCGATGCTGTCCAAGGTCATCGCGTACGGCCCCGACCGCGCGACCGCGCTCAGGAAACTCCGGGCGGCCCTCGCGGAGACGGTGACACTGGGCGTGCAGACCAACGCGGGGTTCCTGCGGCGGCTGCTGGCCCATCCGGACGTGGTGAAGGGCGAGTTGGACACCGGGCTCGTGGAGCGGGTGGTGGACGACCTGGTCGCCACGGACGTACCGGAGGAGGTGTACGAGGCGGCGGCGGCCGTACGCCTCGACGGGCTGCGGCCTCGTGAAGGGGGCTGGACCGATCCTTTCTCGGTGCCGAGCGGCTGGCGGATGGGCGGCAGCCCGAGGCCCGTTGGCTTCCACCTGCGGGTGCAGGACCCGGTCGAGTACGTCCCGCGCGGCACCCACACCGTCACCGACGACCGGGTCACCGTCACCCTCGACGGCGTCCGGCACACCTTCCACCGCGCCGCCGACTGGATCGGCCGCGACGGCGACGCCTGGCACGTGCGGGACCACGACCCGGTGGCCGCCTCCCTCACCCGGGCCGCCCACGCGGGTGCCGACTCGCTCACCGCGCCCATGCCCGGCACGGTCACCGTGGTGAAGGTCGCGGTCGGGGACGAGGTGGCCGCCGGTCAGAGTCTGCTCGTCGTCGAGGCGATGAAGATGGAGCACGTCATCTCCGCCCCGCACGCCGGCACGGTCGCCGAGCTGGACGTCACGCCGGGGACCACGGTCGCGATGGACCAGGTGCTCGCCGTCATCGCCCCGGTGGAGGAGGAGAAATGACGCTCCCCATGGTCCTGCCGGAAGCGGGCCTGCCCACCCGGGTCCGCATCCACGAGGTCGGCGCCCGTGACGGCCTCCAGAACGAGAAGTCGACCGTGCCGACGGAGGTGAAGGCGGAGTTCGTGCGCCGCCTCGCCGAGGCCGGGCTGACGACCATCGAGGCGACGAGCTTCGTCCACCCCAAGTGGGTGCCCCAACTCGCCGACGCCGAGCAGCTGTTCCCACAGATCAGCGATCTCTCGGTGGACCTGCCGGTGCTCGTCCCGAACGAACGCGGCCTGGACCGGGCCCTCGCGCTGGGCGCGACCCGCGTGGCCGTCTTCGCCAGCGCCACCGAGTCCTTCGCCAAGGCCAACCTCAACCGCACGGTCGACGAGGCGCTCACGATGTTCGAGCCGGTCGTCGCACGGGCGAAGGCGGAGGGCGTGCACGTCCGCGGCTACCTCTCCATGTGCTTCGGCGACCCCTGGGAGGGCGCGGTCCCGGTCCCCCAGGTCGTGCGCGTGTGCCGCGCGTTGCTCGACATGGGCTGCGACGAGCTGAGCCTCGGCGACACCATCGGGGTCGCGACCCCGGGCCACGTACGGGCGTTGCTGACCGAACTCGACGTGCCCGTCGAGAAGGTGGGCGTGCACTTCCACGACACCTACGGCCAGGCGCTCGCCAACACCCACGCCGCCCTCCAGCACGGCGTCACCACCGTGGACGCCTCCGCGGGCGGCCTCGGCGGCTGCCCCTACGCCAAGTCCGCCACCGGCAACCTCGCCACCGAGGACCTGGTGTGGATGCTCCAGGGCCTCGGCATCGACACCGGTGTCGACCTCGGCCGTCTCGTCGCCACCAGCGCCTGGATGGCCGAACACCTGGGCCGACCCAGCCCGTCCCGCACCGTCCGCGCCCTCTCCCACCAGGAGTGACCCACCCATGGACCACCGCCTCTCCCCCGAGCTGGAAGAACTCCGCCGTACGGTCGAGGAGTTCGCCCATGACGTAGTGGCGCCGAAGATCGGCGAGTACTACGAGCACCACGAGTTCCCCTACGAGATCGTCCGCGAGATGGGCCGCATGGGCCTGTTCGGGCTGCCGTTCCCCGAGGAGTACGGCGGGATGGGCGGCGACTACCTGGCGCTCGGCCTCGCGCTGGAGGAGCTCGCGCGCGTGGACTCGTCGGTGGCGATCACCCTGGAGGCCGGCGTCTCGCTCGGCGCCATGCCGCTGCACCTGTTCGGCACCGAGGAGCAGAAGCGCGAGTGGCTGCCCCGGCTGTGCTCGGGCGAGATCCTGGGCGCCTTCGGCCTCACGGAACCGGACGGCGGCAGCGACGCGGGAGCGACCCGTACGACGGCCCGCCTGGACCCCGACACCGACGAGTGGGTCATCAACGGCACGAAGTGCTTCATCACCAACTCCGGCACCGACATCACGGGGTTGGTGACCGTCACCGCGGTCACCGGCCGCAAGCCCGACGGCAAGCCCCTGATCTCCTCGATCATCGTCCCCTCGGGCACGCCCGGCTTCACGGTCGCGGCGCCGTACTCGAAGGTCGGCTGGAACGCCTCCGACACCCGTGAGCTGTCCTTCTCCGACGTCCGCGTCCCGGCGGCGAACCTGCTGGGCGAACAGGGCCGCGGCTACGCGCAGTTCCTGCGCATCCTCGACGAGGGCCGCATCGCCATCGCGGCGCTCGCGACCGGACTCGCGCAGGGCTGTGTGGACGAGTCCGTGAAGTACGCGAAGGAGCGGGAGGCGTTCGGGAGGCCCATCGGCGCCAACCAGGCGATCCAGTTCAAGATCGCCGACATGGAGATGAAGGCCCACACCGCCCGGCTCGCCTGGCGGGACGCGGCCTCGCGGCTGGTCTCCGGTGAGCCCTTCAAGAAGGAGGCGGCCCTCGCCAAGCTGTACTCGTCCACGATCGCCGTGGACAACGCCCGGGACGCCACCCAGATCCACGGCGGCTACGGCTTCATGAACGAGTACCCGGTGGCCCGGATGTGGCGCGACTCCAAGATCCTGGAGATCGGCGAGGGCACGAGCGAGGTGCAACGGATGCTGATCGCACGGGAGTTGGGCCTGGCAGGTTAGGCCGCGGCCCACAGGGCACCCACAGCTGGAGCGGGACGGAGCCCCGCCCTCTGGACATTCGGTGAGGTTAGGCTAACCTACGTTCGAACTTGTCCGGCGGGCGCTTCGCCCCGTTCGAAAGCAGCCACACATGTCCAACGCAAGAGTCGCCCACCTCACCCGCCGCGGCATCCTCGCCGCGGGTGGCGCCCTCGGCCTCGGTGCCGTGCTCGCAGCCTGCGGAGACGACGACTCCAGCGCGACGGGCTCCGACAAGGGGACCACGGCCGCCAAGTCCGGCGCCTGGTCCTTCAAGGACGACCGCGGCACCACCGTGAAGCTGGACAAGGTCCCGACCAAGATCGTCGCCTTCACCGGTGTGGCGGCCGCGCTGTACGACTACGGCATCGAGGTCAAGGGCGTCTTCGGTCCCACCAAGACCAAGGACGGCAAGGCCGATGTCCAGGCCGGCGACATGGACGTCAGCAAGCTGACGGTCTTCGGCAACGTCTGGGACCAGTTCAACGTCGAGCAGTACGCGGCCTTCGCGCCCGAGGTCCTCATCACCACGATGTTCGACAGCGCCGGCACCCTCTGGTACGTCCCGGCGGCCTCCGCGTCCAAGATCGCGAAGCTCGCGCCGAGCGTCGGCATCTCCGTGTACGACCGTCAGATCACCGCGCCGCTGCAGAAGATGTGGGAGCTGGCCGAGTCCCTCGGCGCCGACATGAAGGCGGCCAAGGTCACCGACGCGAAGAAGCGGTTCGAAGCGGCGTCGGAGCGGCTGCGGGCGGCCGCCAAGGCCCACCCCGACATCAAGGTGCTCGCCGGGTCCGCCGCGCAGGACGTCTTCTACGTCTCCGGCTCCAACCTCTCCATCGACCTCGAGTACTTCAAGGCGCTGGGCGTGAACTTCGTGGAGCCCCCGGCGTCCGTGCTCAAGGAGTCCGGCGGCTGGTACGAGTCGCTGAGCTGGGAGAACGTCGACAAGTACAAGGCCGACATCATCATGATGGACGACCGTACGGCGACGATCCAGCCGGCCGACATCACCGAGGCGACCTGGAAGAAGCTGCCCGCGGTGAAGGCGGGGCAGGTCATCTCGCGTTCTCCTGAGCCGATTCTGTCGTACGACAAGTGCGTGGCGATGGTGGAGAACCTGGCGAAGGCGATCGAGACCGCGAAGAAGGTCAGTTAGGCGCGTTGTCGTCTGCGGGCGGGTGGGGGCTGGTCGCGCAGTTCCCCGCGCCCCTGGGTGTGACACCTTTCCCCTCGTTTGCAGGAGGCCCCATGACCACGGCCGTAGCCGCCCCCTTCCGCTTCTTCGCTCTGCGGGTTGCACGAACGCGGCGGCTCGGGCCGTCTCTCGTTCGGGTCACCTTCACCGGGGAGGATCTGGCGTACTTCTTCTCCGACGGATACGACCAGTCGCTCTCCCTCTTCCTCCCCGCCGCCGGGCGGACCGAGCCCGGGGTTCCCGTCGAGCTCGGGGACGGCTGGTGGCAGGCGTGGCGGGAGCAGCCCGATGACGTACGGGCCGTGATGCGGTCGTACACGCTTCGGGGGCTTCGGCGCGATCCCGACGAGATCGACATCGACTTCGTGCTGCACGAGCCCGCCGGGCCCGCGTCCGGGTGGGCCGCGCGGGCCTCCGTCGGTGACAAGGTCCAACTGCTCGGGCCCGCGATCGCCGACAACCGGGCCATCCGGTTCCGGCCGCCCGCGGACACCGATCTCGTGCTGCTGTGGGGGGACGAGACCGCGCTCCCCGCCGTCTCCGCGATCCTCGAAGCCCTCCCCGCCGGGCAGCGCGCCCGGGTCTGGCTGGAGGTGCACGACGCCGGGGACATCCAGGACCTGGCCACCGACGCGGACGCCGAGATCACCTGGGTCGTCGGGGAGAAGGCGCTCGATGCCGTCCGGGAGGCCCAACTCCCGCCTGCCGAGCGGCCGTACGCCTGGATCGCGGGCGAGTCCGGGTGCGTGAAGGAGCTCCGGCGGCACTTCGTGCGGGAGCGCGGGATCGACCGGCGGCGGGTGACCTTCGTGGGGTACTGGCGTCTCGGCATGACCGAGGAGCAGCTGCGCGCGGCGGAGTGACGCCCGCTCGCTCGACGTGACGCCGGTCACGGAAGGGGTGTGTTTTCCGCTCGGTTAATTAGGTTAGGCTTACCTAAGTTGAAGCCGGGATCACACCCCGCTCCTGCCCCGTCCCGCACGGATTGTCCCCACCGGAGGGCCCCAGCATGCGCTCGCACCTGCTCAATGACACGACCGCGGAGACGTACCGACGCTCCGTGACCGAGGGAATCGAGCGGGTGGCGGCCAAACTCGCCACCACCTCCCGTCCGTTCACCGGCGTCACCGTCGACGCCCTCTCCCCCCGCATCGACGAGATCGACCTCGACAAGCCCCTGCTGGACACGACGGCGGTGCTCGACGAGCTGGAGGACGTCTACCTCCGGGACGCGATCTACTTCCACCACCCCCGCTACCTCGCCCACCTCAACTGCCCGGTCGTCATCCCGGCCGTGCTCGGCGAGGCCATCCTCTCCGCCGTCAACTCCTCCCTGGACACCTGGGACCAGTCGGCCGGCGGCACCCTGATCGAGCGCAAGCTGATCGACTGGACGACCGCGCGCATCGGTCTGGGCCCGGTCGCCGACGGCGTGTTCACCTCGGGCGGCACCCAGTCCAACCTCCAGGCGCTGCTCCTGGCCCGTGAGGAGGCCAAGGCGGACTCGTCGGCCAAGCTGCGCGTCTTCGCCTCCGAGGTCAGCCACTTCAGCGTGAAGAAGTCCGCCAAACTCCTCGGCCTGGACGCCGATTCGGTCGTGTCCATCCCCGTGGGCGCCGACAAGCGGATGCAGACCGTCGCCCTCGCCCGCGAGCTGGAGCGCTGCAAGCAGGACGGCCTCGTCCCCATGGCCGTGGTCGCCACCGCCGGCACCACCGACTTCGGCTCCATCGACCCGCTGCCCGAGATCGCCGAGCTGTGCGAGCAGTACGGCACCTGGATGCACGTCGACGCGGCCTACGGCTGCGGGCTGCTGGCCTCCCTGAAGTACCGGGACCGCATCGACGGCATCGAGCGCGCCGACTCCGTCACCGTCGACTACCACAAGTCCTTCTTCCAGCCGGTGAGTTCGTCCGCCGTGCTGGTCAAGGACGCCGCCACGCTCCGGCACGCCACCTATCACGCGGAGTACCTCAACCCGCGCCGCATGGTGCAGGAACGAATCCCCAACCAGGTGGACAAGTCCCTCCAGACCACCCGCCGCTTCGACGCCCTCAAGCTGTGGATGACCCTGCGGGTGATGGGCGCCGACGGCATCGGCGAGCTCTTCGACGAGGTCTGCGACCTGGCCGTCGAGGGCTGGAAGCTGCTCGCCGCCGACCCGCGCTTCGACGTCGTGGTCGAGCCCACGCTCTCCACGCTCGTCTTCCGCTACATCCCGGCCGCCGTCACCGACCCCGCCGAGATCGACCGCGCCAACCTGTACGCCCGCAAGGCCCTGTTCGCCTCCGGCGACGCGGTGGTCGCGGGCACCAAGGTGGGCGGCCGCCACTACCTGAAGTTCACCCTGCTCAACCCCGAGACGACGGTCGAGGACATGTCCGTCGTCCTCGACCTGATCGCCGGCCACGCCGAGCAGTACCTGGGAGAGTCCCTTGACCGCGCGTCCTGAAGTCCCGACCAAGACCTACGACTTCGTGGGGATCGGGCTCGGCCCGTTCAACCTCGGCCTCGCCTGCCTCACCGAACCCATCGACGAACTCGACGGGATCCTCCTGGAGTCGAAGCCCGACTTCGAGTGGCACGCCGGCATGTTCCTGGACGGCGCCCACCTCCAGACCCCGTTCATGTCGGACCTGGTCACCCTCGCCGACCCGACCTCGCCGTACTCCTTCCTCAACTACCTGAAGGAGAAGGGCCGGCTGTACTCGTTCTACATCCGCGAGAACTTCTATCCGCTGCGGGTGGAGTACGACGACTACTGCCGCTGGGCCGCGAACAAGCTGAGCAACGTCCGCTTCGGCACGACGGTCACCGAGGTGACGTACGAGAGTGACCTGTACGTCGTGAGGACGGACGCCGGTGACGTCTTCCACGCCCGGCACCTGGTCCTCGGTACCGGCACCTCCCCGCACTACCCCGAGGCCGTGCGCGGCCTGGGCGGGGACTTCTTCCACAACTCCCGCTACGTGCAGAACAAGGCGGAGCTCCAGAAGAAGGAGTCGATCACGATCGTCGGCTCCGGTCAGTCCGCCGCGGAGATCTACCAGGACCTCCTGAGCGAGATCGACGTCCACGGCTACCGGCTGAACTGGGTCACCCGCTCGCCGCGCTTCTTCCCCCTCGAATACACCAAGCTCACGCTGGAGATGACCTCCCCGGAGTACATCGACTACTACCGCGAGCTGCCCGAGGCCACCCGCTACCGGCTCACCGCCGAGCAGAAGGGCCTGTTCAAGGGCATCGACGGCGACCTCATCAACGAGATCTTCGACCTGCTCTACCAGAAGAACCTCGGCGGCCCGGTCCCCACGCGGCTGCTCACCAACTCCTCGCTGAACAGCGCGCGGTACGAGAACGGCACGTACACGCTCGGCTTCCGCCAGGAGGAGCAGGAGAAGGACTTCGAGATCGAGTCGGAGGGCCTGGTGCTCGCCACCGGCTACAGGTACGCCGAGCCGGAGTTCCTGGCCCCGGTCAGGGACCGCCTGGTGTACGACGCGCACGGCAACTTCGACGTGTCCCGCACCTACGCGATCGACGTGACGGGCAGAGGCGTCTTCCTGCAGAACGCCGGTGTCCACACCCACAGCATCACCAGCCCCGACCTGGGCATGGGCGCCTACCGCAACAGCTGCATCATCCGGGAGCTGCTCGGCACCGAGTACTACCCGGTCGAGAAGACGATCGCGTTCCAGGAGTTCTCCGTATGAGCACCACCGCAGTGGGCACCTTCACCTTCCGCCCCCTCGACCCCCTGAAGGACGCCGAGCTGCTGCACGGGTGGGTCACGCACCCCAAGGCCGCGTTCTGGATGATGCAGGACGCGAAACTGGAGGACGTCGAGCGGGCCTACATGGACATCGCGGCCGACGAACACCACCACGCGCTCCTCGGTCTCGACGCGGACGGCGAACCGGCGTTCCTGATGGAGAAGTACGACCCGGCCCACCGGGAGCTGGTCGGCCTGTACGAGCCGCAGCCCGGTGACGTCGGCATGCACTTCCTCACCCCGGCCACGGACACGCCCGTGCACGGCTTCACCCGGTCCGTCATCACCGCCGTGATGGCCCACCTCTTCGAGGACCCGGCCACCCTGCGGGTCGTCGTGGAACCCGATGTCTCCAACAAGGCCGTCCACGCCCTGAACGAAGCGGTCGGGTTCGTGCCCGAGCGCGAGATACAGAAGCCGGAGAAGAAGGCCCTGTTGAGTTTCTGCACGCGGGAACAGTTCTCCAGGGCGACGGGGGTGGCCGCATGAGCCTCGCCGACGCCGTGGCCCACCTCTCCCCCGAACGCTGGGAGACGGCCAACCGCCAGCTGATCCGCAAGGGCCTCGCCGAGTTCGCGCACGAGCGGCTGATCGAGCCCGAGGAGACCGACAAGGACCAGTACGTCGTCCGCAGCGACGACGGCAGGACCCGCTACGACTTCACGGCCGTCCGCCGCTCCCTCGACCACTGGCAGGTCGACGCCGACTCCATCACCCGGCACCGCGAGGGCACCGAACTCCCGCTCGCCGCCCTGGACTTCTTCATCGAGCTGAAGAACACCCTCGGCCTGAGCGACGAGATCCTGCCGGTCTACCTGGAGGAGATCTCCTCCACCCTCTCCGGCACCTGCTACAAGCTCACCAAGCCGCAGATCCCGGTCGCCGAGCTCGCGAAGGGCTCCTTCCAGGACATCGAGACCGGCATGACCGAGGGCCACCCCTGCTTCGTGGCCAACAACGGCCGGCTCGGCTTCGGCATCCACGAGTACCTCTCGTACGCCCCCGAGACCGCGAGCCCGGTCCGCCTGGTCTGGCTCGCCGCCCACCGCTCGCGCGCCGCCTTCACGGCCGGCGTCGGCATCGAGTACGAGTCCTTCATGCGCCAGGAGCTGGGCGAGGAGACCGTCGAACGGTTCCACGGCGTCCTGCGCGACAAGGGCCTCGACCCGGCCGACTACCTCCTCGTCCCGGTCCACCCGTGGCAGTGGTGGAACAAGCTCTCCGTCACCTTCGCCGCCGAGGTCGCCCGCGACCTCCTGGTGTGCCTGGGCGAGGGCGACGACGAGTACCTGGCCCAGCAGTCGATCCGGACCTTCTTCAACACGTCCCGCCCCGAGAAGCACTACGTGAAGACGGCCCTGTCGGTCCTCAACATGGGCTTCATGCGCGGGCTCTCGGCCGCCTACATGGAGGCCACCCCGGCCATCAACGACTGGCTCGCCCAGCTCATCGACGGCGACCCGGTCCTCAAGTCCACGGGTCTGTCGATCATCCGCGAGCGGGCCGCCGTCGGCTACCGGCACCTGGAGTACGAGGCCGCCACGGACCGCTACTCGCCGTACCGCAAGATGCTGGCCGCACTGTGGCGCGAGAGCCCCGTCCCGTCCCTCCAGGACGGCGAGTCGCTCGCCACGATGGCCTCCCTGGTCCACATCGACCACGAGGGCCGCTCCTTCGCGGGCGCGCTCATCGAGCGGTCGGGCCTCACCCCGACGGAGTGGCTGCGCCGCTACCTGCGCGCCTACTACACCCCGCTCCTGCACAGCTTCTACGCCTACGACCTGGTGTTCATGCCGCACGGCGAGAACGTCATCCTGGTCCTGAAGGACGGCATGGTCGAGCGGGCGGTCTACAAGGACATCGCCGAGGAGATAGCCGTCATGGACCCGGAGGCGGTGCTGCCGCCCACGGTCGAGCGGCTGCGCGTCGAGGTCCCCGACGACACCAAGCTGCTGTCGATCTTCACGGACGTCTTCGACTGCTTCTTCCGCTTCCTCGCCGCGAACCTCGCAGCCGAGGGAATCCTGGAGGAGGAGGACTTCTGGCGCACGGTCGCCGAGGTCACCCGCGACTACCAGCACGCGGTGCCCGAACTGGCCGACAAGTTCCGGCAGTACGACATGTTCGCCCCCGAGTTCGCCCTGTCCTGCCTCAACCGGCTCCAGCTGCGCAACAACAGGCAGATGGTGGACCTGGCGGACCCCTCGGGCGCGCTCCAGCTGGTCGGCACCCTGAAGAACCCCATCGCGGGCCTGTAGAGGACCCCGGGCAACGGAGCCTGGAATGCCAGAATTTCCCCATGGCGGAAATCCTCCAGAGGGACGGCACATGGGTCTTCGACGGCGACGCCCTGCGGCTGACACCGGGCAGGGACAAGAACGTGGGCCTGCTCCGCAAGGCGCTCGGTGAACTCGTCGTCCCGCTGGGCGCGTTGGCGGGCATCTCCTTCGAACAGGGCAAGAAGAGCGGTCGGTTGAGGCTGCGCCTGCGCGACGGCGCCGACCCGCTGCTGCACGCGACCGGCGGCCGCCTCACCGAACCGCACGACCCGTACCAGCTGACCGTCGACTCCGACCGCTACGGCGTGGCCGAGTACTTCGTGGACGAGGTGCGCAACGCCCTGCTCCTGGACCAGGTCCCGAGCGACCCCGTGGACGGCTATCTGCTGCCGGGCCCCGCCGTCCCCCTCGCGGTGTCCGCCGGCGACGGCACCGCCGCCTTCGACGGCGAGCACATCCGTCTCGAGTGGAACTGGAAGACGGAGGACGCCAAGGCCTCCGCGGGGCCCCGCACCCTCGCCGTGACCGACGTCGTGGCCGTGGAGTGGCAACCCGCGGTCGGCCTGGAGAACGGCCACCTGCGCTTCACCGTGCGGCACGCCCCGACCAAGGCCCCGCCGAAGTACGACCCCAACGCGGTGGAGCTGTGGGGCTTCAAGAAGGACCCGCTGATGGCGTTGGTCGCGGCGGCGGTCCAGGCCAGGCTTCCGCACCCGGCCCGGGCCGCCGCCGTCGACGCACACCCGGGGAGAGAGCTACGACCGGAAACGCCTTCCCCTCCGGTCGCGTCCGCCCCCGCCGAGGACGGCCATGACGCGCTCCTGCGCCGGCTGCGCGAGCTCGGTGAGCTGCACCGGACCGGTGTGCTGACGGACGAGGAGTTCACGATGGCCAAACAGGCGATCCTCAAGCGGATGTGATCCCCCGAGGACTACTTCGCCCTGCGCGCCACCGTGAAGTGGTCGATGCGGTCGCCGGTCTCGGCGATGCCCGACACCTTCAGCCTGGCGTAGTGGCCGCGCGCGGCGGGCTCCACGTCCACGCGCAGGAAGGAGTAGTTGAGGTAGCGCACCCGGGACCAGGCGACGGTCTCGTTGACCTTGCCGTCCTTGGTGTTGATGAAGGAGGCGACCGAGTCGACCTCGTTCAGGTGCCCCTCGTAGGAGTCCGGCGCGGTGAACGCGTACAGGCTGCGGCCGGCCGCGCCCGCCGTGACGTAGACGACGCCCTCGGTCTCGGGGTACGCGGTCTCGCCGATCGGGAGCTTCTTGACGACCTTGTCGCCCTTGATGACGTCGGTGCGCTCGTACTGGTGGTTGTGGCCGTTGATGACCAGGTCCACCGTGTACTTCTCGAACAGCGGCACCCACTCCTGGCGCACACCCCCCTCCGAGGCGTGCGCGGTGGAGGTGCAGTACGCGCAGTGGTGGAAGAACACCACGATGAAGTCGATGTCCTTGGACGCGCGGTACTTCTTCAGCTGCGCCTCGAACCACTTGGTCTGGGTGCCGCCGGAGATGCCGAGGTTGGCCGGGATCTCGAAGGAGACGTCGTTCGGGTCCAGCGAGATGATCGCGGTGTTGCCGTGCACGAAGGTGTAGACGCCCGGCAGGTTCGCCTTGTCGGGCCCGTTGTCGGGGAGCGTGAAACGGGCCTCCTCACCGCCGTAGCCGTTGGGCGAGTACCAGGCCTCCATGTCGTGGTTGCCGTAACTGACCATCCACGGCACGGACTTGGCGACCGACTCGGTCTGGGCGAGGAACTGGTCCCACACCCGCGAGTCGAAGCCGGTGTCGGCGGACTTGCCCTGGCCGGCCGGGTCGGCGTAGGCGATGTCGCCGGCGTGCAGGTGGAAGGCCGGGTTCTGGCCGAGGATCAGGCTGTCGTTGGCGAGGCCGTGGTAGCTGACGCCCTGGTCACCGAAGGCCGTGAAGGTGAACGGCTCCTTGTGCGAGGGTGCGGTGGTGAAGGTGCCCAGGGTGCCGAGCAGGTGCGCCTCGGCCGGGTCGAAGCCCTGGTGGCCGACGCCGTAGTAGTAGGTCCGGCCGGGCTTGAGGTGGCTCAGCTTGGCGTGGACGTAGTACTGGGTGTGGTCGCCGCTGGCGCCTACACCGGCCGGGGTGTACAGGGTGCGCACCTCGGCCTCGATCTTGCGGGAGAGGTCCCAGGGGTGGGCGCCGATGCGGACGAAGGGCTTCTTGACCGCGACCGGGACCTGCCACGAGATCGTCATCTCGGTGCGGGCGTCGGCGCCGTAGGCCAGGTGGCGGCCGAAGGGGGCCACCAGGGAGCCGTCGACGGTCGCGGCGGAGGCGAAGGTCCGGGTGGGCGTGGCGGCCTGGGCGACGGCGCCCGGCACGAACGCGCCACCGGCGACGGCGCCCAGCGTGACGGCGCCGCCCCTGATCATGGTGCGCCGCGAGAATCTGGCGCGCAGGTACTCGTGCTGTTCGGCCATGCTCATGCGCTCGGCGAGCTGGTCCGGTACTCCCATGCGAGGAATGTCCATGGCGTCTGAAACTCGTCTCCTTGGGCGACGGACCGCAGGACGCAGGATGGACAGCTCGCGAACAGGCACTCATGAGAGATTCAATGTTCTCCCAAGGATCACCAACAGGGGCTTGCCCGAAATCGGGCAGGATTCTTGCGAAACAGCTCCTCGTCCCCCAGGATCTACCGGGTGCACGACGAACTTGTTGATCATCTGACGCGGTCCACGCCCCTCAGCCGGGGCGAGGCGCTGCGCGTGATCCAGGACGTGCTCGCCTTCTTCGACGAGACGACCGAGGACTACGTCCGTCGCCGCCACCGCGAACTCCAGGCCCAGGGCCTGGTGAACGCGGAGATCTTCGGACGGATCGAGGCGGACCTGAAATATCGAGCGGTGGCGCCGCCTGAGCTGACGCAGAGGCAGCTGCGCCGCATGGTCTACGGCTAGGGGACACATCTTTATGTGCGGAATTGTCGGATACATCGGGAAGCGGGATGTCGCCCCGCTGCTCCTGGAGGGCCTTCAGCGCCTCGAGTACCGCGGCTACGACTCGGCGGGCCTCGTCGTCACCTCTCCGAAGACGGCGGGCCTGAAGATGGTCAAGGCCAAGGGCCGGGTGCGCGACCTGGAGGCCAAGGTCCCGGCCCGCTTCAAGGGCACCACCGGCATCGCCCACACCCGCTGGGCCACCCACGGCGCCCCTTCCGACGTCAACGCCCACCCGCACATGTCGGCCGACCACAAGGTCGCCGTGGTCCACAACGGCATCATCGACAACGCCTCCGACCTGCGCCGCAAGCTGGAGGCGGACGGTGTCGAGTTCCTCTCCGAGACCGACACCGAGGTCCTCGTCCACCTGATCGCGCGCTCCCAGGCGGAGAAGCTGGAGGACAAGGTCCGCGACACCCTGCGGGTGATCGAGGGCACCTACGGCATCGCCGTGATGCACGCCGACTTCGCCGACCGCATCGTGGTGGCCCGCAACGGCTCCCCCGTCGTCCTCGGTATCGGCGAGAAGGAGATGTTCGTCGCCTCGGACATCGCCGCGCTGGTCGCCCACACGCGGCAGATAGTGACGCTGGACGACGGCGAGATGGCCACCCTCAAGGCCGACGACTTCCGCACCTACACGACCGAGGGCACCCGGACGACGGCCGAGCCCACCACGGTCGAGTGGGAGGCCGCCTCCTACGACATGGGCGGCCACGACACCTACATGCACAAGGAGATCCACGAGCAGGCCGACGCCGTGGACCGCGTGCTCCGCGGCCGCATCGACGACCGCTTCTCCACCGTGCACCTGGGCGGCCTCAACCTGGACGCCCGCGAGGCCCGCCAGATCCGCCGGGTGAAGATCCTCGGCTGCGGCACCTCGTACCACGCCGGCATGATCGGCGCCCAGATGATCGAGGAGCTGGCCCGCATCCCCGCGGACGCCGAGCCCGCCTCGGAGTTCCGCTACCGCAACGCGGTCGTCGACCCCGACACCCTCTACATCGCGGTCTCCCAGTCCGGTGAGACCTACGACGTCCTCGCGGCCGTCCAGGAGCTGAAGCGCAAGGGCGCCCGGGTCCTCGGCGTGGTGAACGTGGTCGGCTCGGCGATCGCCCGCGAGGCGGACGGCGGGATCTACGTGCACGCGGGTCCCGAGGTCTGCGTGGTGTCCACCAAGTGCTTCACCAACACCACGGTGGCCTTCGCGCTGCTCGCCCTGCACCTGGGTCGCACCCGCGACCTCTCGGTCCGCGACGGCAAGCGGATCATCGAGGGCCTGCGCAGGCTGCCCGCGCAGATCACCGAGATGCTGGAGCAGGAGGAGCACATCAAGAAGCTGGCCGAGCAGTACGCCGAGGCCCGCTCGATGCTCTTCATCGGCCGCGTCCGGGGCTACCCGGTGGCCCGCGAGGCCTCCCTGAAGCTCAAGGAGGTCTCCTACATCCACGCGGAGGCCTACCCCGCCTCCGAGCTCAAGCACGGCCCCCTGGCCCTGATCGAGCCGGCCCTGCCCACGGTCGCGATCGTCCCCGACGACGACCTGCTGGAGAAGAACCGCGCCGCCCTGGAGGAGATCAAGGCCCGCAGCGGCCGGATCCTGGCCGTGGCACACCAGCACCAGGAGAAGGCCGACGAGACGATCGTCGTGCCGAAGAACGAGGACGAGCTGGACCCGATCCTGATGGGCATCCCGCTCCAACTCCTCGCCTACCACACGGCGTTGGCCCTGGGCCGGGACATCGACAAGCCGCGCAACCTCGCGAAGTCGGTGACGGTGGAGTAGGCGGGCAAGCGCCCCCGACGGAACGGACCCCCACGTGATGCCACTTGGCACGGGGGGTCCGTCTCGGTTGCCGGGAAGCCGCCCAACTCCCCAGCCGGCGCAGCCAGTCGGGGCCGTCACGCCCTGACCGGCAGCCCATGACCGCTATATGCCCTTCACAAGGGCACAAACACCTCTACGCGCGAGTAGGTTGACACATCCCACCAGGGAGAACAGCGCGTTACGGAATCACTATGACGGGCCGCTTCGCCCGCTTGGCCAGCCGCCCCGCGACGGAGCCGAAGATGCGCCCGACGATGCCGTGGGTGGAGCCGACGACGATCGCGTCCGCCTCGTACTCCCGCCCGACCTCCTCGAGTTCGTGGCAGATGTCACCGCCGCGCTCGACGAGGATCCAGGGCACCTCGGCCAGGTAGTCCGCGCAGGCGAGCTCCAGGCCGAGCACCTCGGTGCGGTGGTCGGGGACGTCGACGAAGACCGGTGGCTCGCAGCCGGCCCACACGGTGGTGGGCAGCCGGTTGGCGACATGCACGATGATCAGGCCGGAGCCCGAGCGATGGGCCATGCCGATCGCGTACGCGAGGGCGCGCTCGCTCGATGTGGAGCCGTCGAACCCGACGACGACGCCGTGCTTGAAGGCGGGGTCGCAGGAATGGCGTGGCTCTTCCGCCGCCAGGGGCTCGGCCGCCGTGGGGTCGGCGACGGGCCGCTTGCGGTCCGCTGGTTCGGAGAATTCGTGACCGGCCATGGCTGTCTCGGCGTCGTGATCCTTATATGGGAGGGACGGCCCTGTGCGGCGGAGCTGTGTCCGGGAATCGTCTTTCCCGGCCCATACCCCCAAGGGTACGGCGGCACGCCTCCTTAGCCCAGATCCCGCCCTCGCTCTGTGGGGGTTCCAGGGAGCATGCACGAGGGGGCGCCCGTAACGCAATGGTTGCTGCGCTGTACAGGCGGTTTGCACAGGATTCACGCGCCGGTCCCCTGCCCGGCTCCCGGCCCGGCCCCCGGACGGCCCCTCGACACAGTGACCGACGGGTCGAACACGCGTTGAACCCGTGAGCCACGCCGCGGGGAGACGCCACAGGGAGCATGCGATGACCGGACACCGACCGCCCTCCGAGGACTCCAGCACGGACGTGGTCCGCTGGGCGGCCTTCAGCTGCGTCCTCGTCCCCGTGGTGCTGGTCTGGTACGGCACCTCGCTCGCCGGCGCCACCGGCACCGCGCTCGGCCTCGCCGCCGTGACGGCCGTCTGCCGTATCCTCCTGCGCCAGTCGGAGCGCGGCGCGGCCCGCCTGCACGCGGAGGAACGGGCACCCCACCGTGGCCGCCGTCACAGGAGCGGTGCCGGGGCCCGTCGAGGCGGTCGTCACACCGGGGGAAACACCGGGGGAAACACCAGGGGAAGCGGACCGGTCGGCTGACCGGTTTCCATGCACCGGGACGATTCTTTTCAGCCAACTTCCGCGTTGGGCGTGTCCCTTGCCCCGACCACCCCTCAACCCCCGTTCCACCTGCACGGATAGGGTCCAGAGGGTCCCGCGCACCCTACGTGGATGAGCCACTGCCACAAGGCGCACTTCCCTGCACGGCCCGTGAGTGCAACGCTTCGTGATCGAATGCTTTACGCCAAGTTGCCAAGTCGACAATGTGCCGGATGACGAACTGGTCACGCCGACACCACGGGACACAGTAGATTCGATCTTGACGTCTTACGGCGGGGGACTCGTGCCGGACCGAGGGGAAACGTGCTGGAGCGACATGCCCGACAAGTTAGGGGCGCCGCGACCACCGAGGGGGGCTTAGCAGTATGAGCCACGACTCCACTGCCGCGCCGGAAGCCGCGGCCCGGAAGCTCTCCGGGCGACGCCGCAAGGAGATCGTCGCCGTGCTGCTGTTCAGCGGCGGCCCCATCTTCGAGAGTTCCATACCGTTGTCGGTGTTCGGGATTGACCGCCAGGACGCCGGCGTGCCGCGCTACCGCTTGCTGGTGTGCGGCGGCGAAGAAGGCCCACTGCGGACCACAGGGGGCCTGGAACTCACCGCGCCGCATGGCCTGGAAGCGATCTCACGCGCGGGCACGGTCGTCGTGCCGGCCTGGCGCTCGATCACTTCTCCGCCACCGGAGGAGGCGCTCGACGCACTGCGCCGGGCGCATGAAGAGGGTGCCCGCATCGTGGGCCTGTGCACCGGCGCCTTCGTGCTGGCCGCCGCGGGCCTGCTGGACGGCCGCCCCGCGACCACCCACTGGATGTACGCGCCGACGCTGGCCAAGCGCTACCCGTCGGTGCACGTCGATCCACGCGAGCTCTTCGTGGACGACGGCGACGTACTGACCTCGGCCGGTACCGCGGCCGGAATCGACCTCTGTCTCCACATCGTGCGGACGGACCACGGCAACGAGGCGGCCGGCGCGCTGGCCCGCCGGCTGGTGGTCCCGCCGCGCCGCTCGGGCGGTCAGGAGCGCTACCTCGACAGGTCTTTACCGGAGGAGATCGGCGCCGACCCGCTCGCCGAGGTCGTCGCCTGGGCGCTGGAACACCTCCACGAGCAGTTCGACGTGGAGACGCTCGCCGCGCGCGCGTACATGAGCCGTCGTACCTTCGACCGCCGCTTCCGCTCCCTGACGGGCTCGGCCCCGCTCCAGTGGCTGATCACCCAGCGGGTGCTCCAGGCGCAGCGGCTGCTCGAGACGTCGGACTACTCGGTGGACGAGGTCGCGGGGCGCTGCGGCTTCCGCTCGCCGGTGGCGCTGCGCGGGCACTTCCGGCGCCAGCTGGGCTCGTCCCCGGCCGCCTACCGGGCTGCCTACCGGGCGCGCCGGCCGCAGGGCGACAAGCCCGTGGTGGACAGCGACGGTCCGGTCGGCGGCCCGACGGGTCCCGCGCCCAGCCCACCGGTGCAGCTGCACCCGGAGGGCGGCCCGGTCCCGCTCCAGACCCGCCGCACCCCGGCGCCCGTCGGCCCGCCGTCGGAGAACGGCCGCGAGCTGTACGCCACGGGTCGGGTAGGTCTGCCGGGGCAGCGCAGCGGAGCGTGACTTTCTCGACGCCGGGCGGGCACTTCAGCCCGTCCGGCGTTCGAGGACGAGGCCCTTTCGGGGCCGAAGCGGGGGTCTGGGGGCGGCAGCCCCCCCGTGAGACGTTCACTGCGACACCGGGCCACCCAAAAGCGGACGCCAGCTTTAGGGTGGTCGCATGAACGATCGCATGGTGTGGATCGACTGCGAGATGACCGGCCTCTCGCTGTCCGACGACGCGCTCATCGAGGTTGCCGCCCTCGTCACCGACTCCGAGCTGAACATCCTCGGCGACGGTGTGGACATCGTCATCCGTCCGCCGGACCAGGCGCTGGAGACGATGCCGGAGGTGGTGCGTCAGATGCACACCGCGTCCGGACTGCTCGACGAGCTGTCCGGCGGCACCACGCTCGCCGACGCCGAGGAGCAGGTCCTCGCCTACGTCCGCGAGCACGTCAAGGAGCCCGGCAAGGCCCCCCTGTGCGGCAACTCGGTCGGTACCGACCGCGGTTTCCTGCTCCGGGACATGCCCACCCTGGAGGACTACCTCCACTACCGCATCGTGGACGTCAGCTCCGTGAAGGAGCTCGCCCGGCGCTGGTACCCCCGGGCCTACTTCAACAGCCCGGAGAAGAACGGCAACCACCGTGCCCTCGCCGACATCCGCGAGTCCATCGCGGAGCTGCGCTACTACCGCGAGGCGATCTTCGTCCCGCAGCCCGGACCGGACTCCGACACGGCGAAGACGATCGCCGCGAAGCACGTCCTGCCTGCGCGGTAAACGCGGGCGCGAGCACCCCTTCGGACCCTGTACACTTTTTCTCGGCCGGTCAGGGAAACCCGGACAGCCGAACATGGTGGGTGTAGCTCAGCTGGTAGAGCACCTGGTTGTGGTCCAGGATGCCGCGGGTTCGAGTCCCGTCACTCACCCTCGTCACCTCAGCCGGTGACCCTGGAGACAGGGTCACCGGCTGAGGTCGTTTCAGAAGCCGGTCGCCTTCAGGGCGGTCCGCGCGGTCTTGCGGAAGGCCGCGACCAGGCGGCTGCGGTCGTCGGTGCGGGTGGCGAGGACCACGTGGGACGGGTCGACGCCGTGCAGGGGGACCGCGGTGACATCGGGGCGCAGGGCGCCGGCCCGGGGCAACGCCGTGATGGCCAGGGCCTGTCCGGAGGCGACGAGTTCGAACTTGTCCTCCAGGGCGTCGGCCAGGGGCCCGTCGGGTGCCGGGCGGCCGTCCGGCCGGGGGTCGATGCGCCAGTACGCGTTCCAGGCCGGGTCGGCCACCCGGACCAGCGGCTCGTCGGCGATGTCGTCGAGGGTGACGGACTCCTTACTGGCGAGCCGGTGGCCGACCGGCAGCACCAGGACCCGGGGCTCCTCGTAGAGGACCGTCACCTGCGCGCCCTCGGTCGGGAAGGGCAGCCGGGTCACCAGGACGTCGACCTTGAGCTCGGGCAGGGCTGTCGTCCGCTCGGTCCAGTCGACGTGCGCGGTCCTGACATCGGCGTCCGGGAACCGCTCGCGCAGGGCGCGCACCGCCGAGGTGACGATGATCCCCGCGGTGTAGCCCACGGTGATCCGGCTCGGCTCGGCGGCCGCCCGGGTCAGGCTCGCCGCCTGGTCCGCCGCCCGCAGCAGCGCCCTCGCCCGGGGCAGGAAGACCTCCCCCGCCTCGGTGAGCCCGCTGCCCTGCGGGGTCCGCTCCAGCAGTCGCGCGCCCAGCTGCTGCTCCAGGCGCCGGATCTGCCGGCTCAGCGACGGCTGGGTGATGTGCAGCGCTTCGGCGGCCCGGCCGAAGTGCCGGTGCTCGGCGACGGCCGTGAAGTAGCGGACCAGCCGCAGGTCGAGGTCGGTCATGCCTGAAGCGTACGCCCACGTCACGGGCGCTTTTCGGTACATGGCAGCCCTCACCTGCGGTGATGCCTGATCCGTATTGCGTGATGCGAAACAGGCTTTGGACGGCTGCGGTGCCGGCTTCGCACGCTGGAGGGGCATTCACTCGTCACAGCGAAGGAACACCATGCGTGTATTCGTCACCGGCGCCTCCGGATTCATCGGTTCCGCCGTCACCCGCGAACTGCTCGACGCCGGGCACGAGGTCCTCGGCCTGGCCCGTTCGGACCGGTCCGCCGAGGCCGTGAAAGCCGCCGGAGCGGAGGTGCACCGCGGCGATCTGGACGACCTCGACAGTCTGCGCCGGGGCGCCGAGGCGGCCGACGGCGTCGCCCACCTGGCCTTCATCCACGACTTCACGAACCTGACCGTGTCCGGTGAGGCCGATCTGCGGGCGATCGAGGCCATGGGCGAGGTGCTCGAAGGCACCGGGAAGCCGCTCGTCGTCACCTCGGGCCTGCTGACCGCGCCGGGGCGCGTGGGCACCGAGGAGGATCCGGCCGACCCGGACTCCCCCGCCAAGCACCGGCACGCCTCGGAGCTCGCGACGCTCGCGCTGGCCGAGCGCGGGGTGAGCTCGTCGGTGCTGCGGCTTCCTCCGAGCGTGCACGGCGAGGGCGACTACGGCTTCGTGCCCATGTTCATCGACTTCGCGCGTGAGAAGGGTGTCTCGGCCATGGTGGACGAGGGCGCCAACCACTGGGCGGCCGTCCACCGCCTCGACGCGGCCCGGCTGTTCCGGCTGGCCCTGGAACAGGCACCGGCGGGCGTACGGCTGCACGCGATCGGGGACGAGGCGGTGCCGTTCCGGGAGATCGCCGAGACCATCGGGCAGGGCCTCGGCGTGCCCGTCACGAAGGTGGCCGCCGAGAACGCGACGGACCACTTCGGGTGGCTCGGCCGCTTCGCCTCCATCGACATGCGGGCGTCCGCCACGCTCACCCGGAAGCTGCTCGGCTGGCAGCCGGAGCACCCCGGCCTGATCCCGGACCTGGAGGCGGGCCACTACTTCAGGACGACGACCTGAGCGCTACGGCTCCGCGGGCTGCGCGGCCGTAGCGGAGCCGTCCGTCCGCGTGCCGGGACCGGTCGGTGCGGACGCGGCCGCCAGGACGAGCCGACGGACGGCGTCACGAACCCCCGGGCCCCTGGACGGCGTCACGCCCCCCGGCGCCGAGTCGGACGTGCTGCTCGGATGATCCTTGTGTTCAACCTCTTGACGCAGCAGGTCAGGACGACGTCCGGTGCACCAGCTCCGTGGCCAGGACCACCTGCCTGCGTTCCAGCCCCCGGGACACCGCCGGACGGCGGTCCGCGATCTCCGTGAGGAGCAGGTCGATCATGCGGCGGCCCATCTCCTCGATGGGCTGGCGGACACTGGTGAGGGGCGGGTCCATGTGGCGGGCTATCGCGGAGTCGTCGTAGCCGACCAGCGCCACGTCCGAGGGGATGCGGCGGCCCTCCTCGCGCAGCACCTGGCGGGCGCCCGCCGCCATGACGTCGGAGCCGGCGAAGACGGCGTCCAGGTCGGGGCGGCGGGCCAGCAGCTTCGTCATGGCGCGGCGGCCGCCCTCCTCGGTGAAGTCACCGGGCTCGATGAGGCGTTCGTCCACCTCGTGGCCCGCGTCGAGCAGCGCGTCCCGGTACCCGTCGACGCGGCGCTGGGCGCCGTACACGTCGAGGCGGCCGGTGATGTGGGCGATCGTGCGGCGGCCGCCGGCCAGGAGGTGCTCCACGGCTGAGCGGCCGCCGCCGTAGTTGTCGGAGTCCACCGACGGGAGCGTCTCCGCCGCCGAGCGCGGACCGCTGATCACCGCGGGGATCTCCAGCTGGGCCAGCAGGTCGGGGAGCGGGTCGTCGGCGTGGACCGAGACCAGCAGGACGCCGTCGACCCGGTGCGCGGCCAGGTACTGGGCGAGGCGGCGGCGTTCGCGGTCGCTACCCGCGAAGATGAGCAGCAGCTGCATCTCGGTCTCCGAGATCTCCGCGCCCACGCCCTTGAGCATGTCCGAGAAGTACGGCTCGGCGAAGAACCGCGTCTCCGGCTCCGGCACGACCAGCGCGATCGCGTCCGTACGGTTGGCCGCCAGGGCGCGCGCGGCCGTGTTCGGGACGTAGCCGAGCTCCGCCACCGCGGCCTCGACCGCGGCGCGGGTCGCGTCGCTGACCCGGGGCGAACCGTTGATCACCCGCGACACGGTGCCCCGGCCCACGCCGGCGCGCGCGGCGACCTCTTCGAGGGTGGGCCGGCCACCGCTCCGGTTCCGCGCTCCGTGGCTTGCCATGGGCTCCGCCTTCCCCGCCGTGTCTCTTAGCTGGCCTGGAATCTAACAGTCCCGCCCGATGAGCTGGACGTCACCGGGGCTGCCGCCCCCACACCCCCGCTTCGGCCCGAAGGGCCTCGTCCTCAAACGCCGGACGGGCCGAGGTGGTCCAGTTAACGGGCTGATAACTGAACGCATCTCCCCGCGCCGACTCCCTTGACACCCTCGCTCCGACCCGCGAACCTTCAACACATCACCGATGGGAGCGCTCCCACGGTACCTGACACATAAATATCCCGCACGTTCCCCGCCCGAGCCGCAGCTTGAACGAACGGGCCCAACAACGCAGTTGGCCGGGGGGTCGGCACGTCAGGCAACAGGAGGACGCAATGCGCACGACTACCCGCCGGTCCCACCGGCTGTTGGCCCTGGCGGCCGTCGCCGCACTGACCACCGGAGTACTGGCCGGCTGTGCCGGCGACTCCGACGACGGTGACTCGTCGGGCTCGGGCAACAACGCCGGAGGCGGCAAGACCACACTGACCATCGGCACCTTCGGTGTCTTCGGTTACAAGCAGGCCGGACTCTACGACGAGTACATGAAGTCGCACCCCGACATCACCATCAAGGAGAACGTCACCACCCGTACCGACGTCTACTGGCCGAAGGTCCTCACCCGGCTCCAGGCCGGCTCCGGCACCGACGACATCCAGGCCATCGAGGTCGGCAACATCACCGAGGCCGTGCAGACGCAGGGCTCCAAGTTCGTCGACCTGGGCAAGGACGTCGACAAGTCGCAGTGGCTGGACTGGAAGAACGCCCAGGCCACCACCCCCGACGGCAAGCTCATCGGACTCGGCACCGACATCGGCCCGATGGCCATCTGCTACCGCAAGGACCTGTTCCAGAAGGCCGGTCTGGAGACCGACCGCACCAAGCTCGCCGCGCAGTGGAAGGGCGACTGGAACAAGTACGTCGACCTCGGCAAGCAGTACATGAAGAAGGCGCCGAGCGGCACCAAGTTCGTGGACTCCGCCTCCTCCGTGTACAACGCGGTCCTCAACGGCGAGAGCGAGCGCTACTACGACAAGAGCGGCAAGGTCGTCTGGGACAAGTCCGCCGGTGTGAAGAACGCCTGGGACGTCGCGATGTCCGTGGCGACCAGCAACATGTCGGCGAAGCTCAAGCAGTTCGACAAGCCGTGGGACCAGGGCTACGCGAACGGCACCTTCGCCACCGTGGCCTGCCCCGCCTGGATGATCGGCTACATCCAGGAGAAGTCCGGTGAGGCCGGCAAGGGCAAGTGGGACGTGGCGGCCGCGCCGACCGCGGGCAACTGGGGCGGCTCCTTCATCGGCGTGCCGACGGCGGGCAAGCACCAGAAGGAGGCCATCGAGCTCGCGAAGTGGCTGACCGCGCCCGAGCAGCAGGCCAAGGTCTTCGCCAAGCAGGCCAGCTTCCCGTCGACCCCGTCGGCGTACTCCACGCTGAAGGCGGCTACCGCCACCACGGAGTTCTTCAGCAACGCGCCGATCACCCAGATCTTCTCCGACTCGGCGAAGACGATCCCGGCGCAGATCTTCGGCGTCAAGGACCAGCCGATCAACACCGCGCTGACCGACATCGGCATCCTCCAGGTCGAGCAGAAGGGCAAGTCCCCTGAGCAGGGCTGGGACGCTGCCACGAACGAGATCAAGGACGTGCTCGGCCAGTGACAAGCCCCAAGCAGGCACTCGCGCATCCCGCGTCGAGCGTCGAGGCCGCGCCCGGCTCCCAGCCGGGCGCGGCCCGGGGCGCTCACGGTGGCGGTACCCCGCCCAAGGGCCCGAGCCCCTGGCGGAGCAAGCTGTACCGCTGGGACATGAAGGCATCCCCGTACGTCTTCATCGCCCCCTTCTTCGTCATCTTCGGGGCGTTCTCGCTGGTCCCGCTGCTGTACACGGCCTGGTACTCGCTGCACGACGTGCAGCTGTCCTCGCTGGACACCCAGACGTGGGCGGGCCTGGACAACTACCAGAACCTGCTCAGCTCGGACTTCTTCTGGAACGCCCTCAAGAACACCTTCACCATCGGTGTGATCTCGACCGTGCCGCAGCTGATGGCGGCGATCGGCCTCGCGCACCTGCTCAACTACAAGCTGCGCGGCTCGACCGTCTGGCGGGTCGTGATGCTGACCCCGTACGCCACCTCGGTGGCGGCGGCGACCCTCGTCTTCACGCTGCTGTACTCGTGGGACGGCGGCATGGTCAACTGGCTGCTCGACTTCGTCGGCATCGACCCGATCAACTGGCGTGAGTCCGACTGGGGTTCGCAGTTCGCGGTGTCCTCCATCGTGATCTGGCGGTGGACCGGCTACAACGCGCTGATCTACCTCGCGGCGATGCAGGCGATCCCGGCCGACCTCTACGAGTCCGCGGCGATCGACGGGGCCAACCGCTGGCAGCAGTTCATCCATGTCACGGTCCCGCAGCTTCGGCCCACCATCCTGTTCACGGTGGTCGTCTCCACCATCGGCGCGACCCAGCTCTTCGGTGAGCCCCTGCTGTTCGGCGGGGTCAGCGGGTCCAAGGGCGGCTCCGAGCACCAGTACCAGACGCTCGGCCTGTACATGTACGACCAGGGCTGGATCATCGGCAACCTCGGCAAGGCGTCCGCGATCGCCTGGTCGATGTTCCTGATCCTGTTGATCATCGCCGCGATCAACCTGCTGGTCACTCGACGGCTGAGGAAGTCCCAATGACCACCAGTGAACTGACGCTCCCTCAGACCTCCAAGCGGTCGTCCCGTCGGGTGATGGGCGCGGGCAAGCAGCTGCACGCCGGCCCGATGACCTACGTCGTCCTCGCGGTCTTCGCGCTGGTCTCGCTCGCACCCCTGGTGTGGACGGCGATCGCGGCCTCGCGCACCGACCGCAGGCTCGCCGAGACCCCGCCGCCGCTGTGGTTCGGCGGGAACCTGTTCAAGAACATGCAGACGGCGTGGGACGAGGCCGGTCTCGGCACCGCGATGCTCAACAGCGTGATCGTGGCGGGCGCCATCACCATCAGCACGGTGCTGTTCTCCACGCTCGCCGGCTTCGCCTTCGCCAAGCTGCGGTTCAAGTTCTCGGGCTTCCTGCTGCTGCTGACGATCGGCACCATGATGATCCCGCCGCAGCTGGCGGTCGTACCGCTGTATCTGTGGATGGCGGACCTCGGCTGGTCGAACCAGCTCCAGACGGTCATCCTGCCCACGCTCGTGACGGCCTTCGGCACGTTCTTCATGCGGCAGTACCTGGTGCAGGCGCTGCCGACCGAGCTGATCGAGGCGGCGCGGGTGGACGGCGCGAGCAGCATCCGGGTGGTGTGGCACGTGGTCTTCCCGGCCGCGCGCCCGGCGATGGCCGTGCTCGGCCTGCTGACCTTCGTGTTCGCCTGGAACGACTTCCTGTGGCCGATCATCGCCCTGAACCAGCAGAACCCGACCGTGCAGGTCGCCCTCAACTCGCTCGGCACGGGCTATGTCCCCGACCAGGCCGTGATCATGGCGGGCGCGCTGCTCGGCACGCTGCCGCTGCTGATCGCCTTCCTCCTGTTCGGCAAGCAGATCGTGGGCGGCATCATGCAGGGCGCGATCAAGGGCTGACGCTCCGTCATACTCCCTTTGCCCTACGGCTCCTGGGGCCGGACCGGCGCTGCTCCGGCCCCCTCCTCCCCACTCCCCCTCCCCCCCTCTATCAGTCGGTCTTTCGACGACCTCCGATGGGAGCGCTTCCATGCCTGATTCCGCAGCACCGGAGACCCCGGTGACCTTTCCCCCCGCCTTCCTCTGGGGTGCCGCGACCTCCGCGTACCAGATCGAGGGGGCGGTGCGGGAGGACGGCCGTACGCCCTCCATCTGGGACACCTTCAGCCACACGCCCGGCAAGACCGCGGGCGGCGAGCACGGTGACATCGCTGTCGACCACTACCACCGCTACCGCGACGACGTGGCGCTCATGGCCGACCTGGGCCTGACCGCGTACCGCTTCTCGGTCTCCTGGTCCCGGGTGCAGCCGACCGGCCGGGGCCCCGCGGTCCAGCGGGGCCTCGACTTCTACCGGCGGCTGGTGGACGAGCTGCTCGCGCACGGCATCAAGCCGGCCGTGACGCTCTACCACTGGGACCTTCCGCAGGAGCTGGAGGACGCGGGCGGCTGGCCGGAGCGCGACACCGCCTACCGCTTCGCGGAGTACGCGCAGATCGTCGGGGAGGCGCTCGGCGACCGGGTGGAGCAGTGGATCACCCTCAACGAGCCCTGGTGCGCGGCCTTCCTGGGCTACGCCTCCGGCGTGCACGCCCCCGGCCGCACCGACCCGGCGGCCTCACTGCGGGCGGCGCACACGCTCAACCTGGCGCACGGACTGGGGACTTCGGCGCTGCGTGCCTCGATGCCGGCCCGCAACTCGGTCGCGCTCAGCCTCAACTCCTCGGTGGTGCGGCCCCTTTCGCAGGACCCGGCGGACCTGGCCGCGGCGCAGAAGATCGACGACCTGGCCAACGGGGTCTTCCACGGGCCGATCCTGCACGGGGCGTACCCGCAGACGCTGTTCACGGCGACGGAGCTGATCACGGACTGGTCGTTCGTCGAGGACGGCGACCTCGCCCTGATCAACCAGCCGCTCGACGCGCTCGGCCTCAACTACTACACGCCCGCGCTGGTCTCGGCCGCCGACCCGGAGACCAACGCCCCGCGCGCCGACGGCCACGGCAGCAGCGACCACTCCCCGTGGCCGGGCGCCGACGACGTCACGTTCCACCAGACGCCGGGTGAGCGTACGGAGATGGGCTGGACGATCGACCCGACGGGCCTGCACGACCTGATCATGCGCTACACGCGCGAGGCCCCGGGCCTGCCGCTGTACATCACGGAGAACGGCGCGGCCTACGACGACAAGCCCGACCCCGACGGCCAGGTCCACGACCCCGAGCGGATCGCCTACCTGCACGGCCACCTCGCCGCGGTCCGCCGCGCGATCGCCGACGGCGCGGACGTCCGCGGCTACTACCTGTGGTCCCTGCTGGACAACTTCGAGTGGGCGTACGGCTACGAGAAGCGTTTCGGCGCGGTCTACGTGGACTACACGACGCTGGAACGGACACCCAAGTCCAGTGCCCTCTGGTACGGCCGAGCAGCCCGCACGGGCACCCTCCCGGAGGTGGAGGGGGCCCAGGGCGTCTAGCCACCACGAAGGCGGGGGAATCCGGGGCGCGGCAGCCGAGGGGGGTGCCGCGCCCCGGCGTTTCACCTGGTTCAGGGACTGCCCGGCACCGCGAGCGGCGGTGCCCGCGGGGATCTCAGGCTTCGGCTCCGCCGAGGAGTCGGCGGGTTGTTTCCACGCCCCACTGGTCCAGGGACAGCAGGCGGTCGCTGGAGGCCATCAGGCCGGCGGTCTTCTCCACGTGGGCGGCCCAGCGCTCGCGGGTCTCCACGGCGGGGCGGGCCATCAGGCAGTCGGGGTCGTTGACCCACAGGCGGCCGTGCTGCCACTGGCGGCCGGTGCCGGTGAACTCGGCCGGGTCCTGGCCGGGCTGGCTGAAGTCGTCGGCCTCGGGACGCCGGTGCGGGGCCGTGTCGGGGCTGACCCGCATCGCGTCGAACAGGCCGATGGAGGGCAGGATCGGCGCGCCGCAGCCCAGCAGGTACGCGTCCGCGCCGATCGCCTCGCGGATCAGCTCGATGCCGGAGCGGTACGCCGTGAGGGCGTCCACCCCGGCATGCCGTACGCCTTCCAGGGCGCCGGCGTACAGGAAGTCGACCTTGAAGTAGTCGTAGCCCTCGGACCGCAGCACCCGGAACACGTCCGCGAGGTAGGCCGCGGCCTCCGGGTGGGTGGTGTCCAGCACGCACAGGTCGTGGCCCCAGTTGCGGCCCGCGTGCAGGAAGCCTCCGTCGAGGTCCTCGACCAGCCAGTCGGGGTGCTCGGCGGCCAGGTCGCTCGCCGGGTCGACCAGGAAGGGGGCGGTCCAGATGCCGGCCCTGCGGCCCCGCGCCCGGATCGCGTCGGCGATGCCCTCGCGGGAGCGGAAGCGGCCCGAGAGGGTGAGCCAGTCGCCGAGGGCCTTCTGGTAGCCGTCGTCGATCTGTACGACGTCGACGGGCAGGTCGAGGGTGTCCATCGCACGGAGGTTCTCGTGGATGTCGTCCTCGGTGACCTCCGTGAAGTACTCGTACCAGGAGCACCAGACGGTGGGCGCCGGGCGCGGGGTCCCGACCCCGAGTCCGGCGGCCCACTCGGCCAGCGTCGCCTGGATGTCCGTGCCCGTGTACTCCTTCACCGGACCGTCGGCGGTGACCTCGGCGGTGTCCCCGGCCACGGTCAGGCGGATCGACGGGACCGCACGCGTCGGTTCCGTCGCCGCCCACAGCCGTACCGGCGACCCGTCCCCCGGGTCGAGCGCCAGCAGCCCCTCGCCCTGGAAGGTGCCTTCGGGGACGGTGACGCCCGGCCGGTAGCAGACCGTCGCCCAGTTGTCGTTCGTCGGGCGGTACGGCTTGTCGCCGAGGGCGTACGCCCCGCTGGGGCTCCAGGACTGCCAGCCCTCCTCGTGGACGCGGGCCCTGCGCGGGTCCACGGGCACGGAGGCGACCGGGGTGAAGGGGTGGGGCACGGTGGTTCTTTCTCGAGTGGCGGGGGATCAGCCCTTGTTGGCGCCGAGGGTCAGTCCGCTGACGAACTGGCGCTGGAGTACGAAGTAGACGATCAGGGTGGGGATGGCGGTGAGGAGGGCGCCGGCGGCGACCAGGTTGGGGTCGGTGAAGTACTGGCCGGAGAGGTTGTTGAGCGCCGAGGTGATCGGCATGTTCTCCCCGGTGGAGATCAGGACGATGGCCCAGAAGAAGTCGTTGTAGATCCAGATGGACAGCAGGGTGCCCAGGGCGGCCATGGCCGGTTTGCACAGCGGGAGCACGATCTGCCAGTACATCCGCCACACCGATGCCCCGTCGACGAGGGCGGCCTCGGTCAGCTCGTGGGGGAGCATCCGCATGTAGTTGCTGAGCACGAAGGCGCAGAACCCGGACTGGAACGCGACATGGATCAGCACCAGGCCGAGCGCGGAGTCGTAGAGCTTGCCGCTCATGGTGATGCCGGGCAGGTCGACGAGGAGGTAGAGCCGGTACAGGGGGGTGATGATGACCTGCTGGGGGAGCAGGTTGCCGGCGGTGAAGACCAGCAGGAGGGCGATGTTGAGGCGGAAGTCGAAGCGGGAGACGTAGAAGGCGACCATCGACGACAGCAGCAGCGTGATCAGTACCGCGGGGATGGCGATGATCAGCGTGTTGCCGAGGTAGTGGAGCATGTCGGACTGCTGGAAGGCGTTGGTGAAGTTGTCGAAGGTCAGCTTGTCCGGCCAGGACACGTAGCCCTTGTTGCTGGTCTCGCTGTAGGGGCGCAGGGCTGCGTAGATCGCCCAGAGCAGGGGGGCGAGCCAGGCCAGTGCGGTGCCGGCGAGGAAGACGTGCAGCAGGATCCGGGCGGGGCGGATCGGCGTCCTGGTCTTGAGAGCGAGGGTGCTCATGCCTGCCGCTCCTTCCGGAAGGTCGCGATCAGGTAGGGGATGATGACCGCGAGGGAGATGACCAGCAGGACCACGGCGATCGCGGAGCCGTAGCCGATCCGGCTGGACTCGCCGATGATGTTGTTGGTGATCAGGATCGACAGCAGTTCGGTGCCCTGGGCGCCCTTGTTGAAGACGAAGACCAGGTCGAAGGCGCGCAGCGCCTCGATGATGGTGACCACCAGCACGACGGTGTTGGTGGGGCGCAGGGTGGGGAAGATGACGTTCTTGAAGGTCTGCCACTCGTTGGCGCCGTCCAGCGAGGACGCCTCGCGCAGGGAGGGGTCGACGCCCTTCAGGCCGGCGAGGTAGAGGATCATCATGTAGCCGGTGTGGCGCCAGGACGCGGCGATCAGCACGGCCCACAGGTTGAGTTTGGGGTCGCCGATCCAGTCGATGTAGTGGCCGGGCTTGTTCGCGCCGATGAGGCTGTTGATCAGGCCGGTGTCGGGGTTGTAGACCAGCTGCCACACGAACCCGGTGACCGCCAGGGAGACCACGACCGGCAGGAAGAACGCGGTCTGGTAGAGGCGGGAGAAGCGGATCTTCTTGTCCAGCTGGACGGCCAGGAACAGGCCGAACGGGGTCGGGACCAGGATGAGCACGACGAACCAGATGACGTTGTGCTCGACGGCCGGCCAGAACTGCGGGTTGTCGGTGAACAACTGACGGAAGTTGTCCAGGCCGACCCACTTGATCGAGTCGAAGCCGATCCCGTCCCAGCTGGTGAAGGCCAACGCGATGGACGCCAGCGCGGTCACCCACACCAGCGCCACGTGCAAGATCGTGGGCACGCCCGCCATGAAGCCGAGCGTGATGCGATCACGGCGGGTCAGCAGGCGCTTGTGCCCCTGCGGGACCCGCTTGGTGACAGGGGCAGGGCCCGAAGGCGGCACCGCGGCCGCCTCCGGGCTCTTCGAGGTCGTGTCGGTAGTCATTCTGCCGCTCAGCTCAGGAGGACGCGAAGATCGTCTTCTTCTGGCGTTCGATCGAGGACAGCAGACTGTCGACGCCCTTGGGGTTCTGGAGGAACTTCTGCAGCGAGGGCTGCATCACCGTCGAGGTGAAGTCCGGACGCGAGTCACGGTCCATGAACTGCGTCAGGGTCTTGGCCCCCGAGATCATCTCGAACGCCTTCTTCTGCAGCGGCGAATACGAGGCCGTGGACGCCTTGTTCGAGGCCGCCACCACACTCGGGTCGCCCTTGAGGTAGGTCTCCTCGGCCGCGGGCGTGCCCAGGTACTCCATCAGCTTGACGACACCGTCGTGGTTCTTCGGGGACTTGGAGACCATGAAGCCGTCGGTCGGCGCCTCGACGGTGTCCTGCCCGTACGCCGGGTTGATCTCCGGGAAGGCGAAGAAGTCCAGGTCGTCCAGGTCCGCCTTGTTGGTGAACTGCTGCGCCACGAACGTGCCCAGCAGGTACATGCCCGCCTTCTTCGCCACCAGCGTCTGCGCCGCGTCCTGCCAGGTGCGGCCCATGAAACCGTCCTGGTGGTACGGCAGCAGCTCCGCCCAGTGATCGAAGGCGGCCTTGACCTTGGCGTCCGTCCACGCGGCCTTGCCCGCCATCAGCTGGGTGTGGAAGTCGTAGCCGTTGAGCCGGAAGTTGATCTGGTCGAAGGTGCCCATCGCCGGCCACGCGTCCTTGTCGCCGAACGCGATCGGCACCAGGCCGTCCTTCTTCATCTGCTTGCACAGCGCGACCAGCTGGTCCCACGTGGTGGGCACCTGGTAGCCGTGCTGAGCGAAGACGCTCTTGCGGTAGAAGACCGCCCACGGGTACGTGGTCATCGGCACGAAGTAGTACTTGCCGTCCGCGCCCTTGGACAGCTTCTTCATCGCGTCGGGGAAGTTGCCCCCGATCTTCTCCCACACGTCGTCGATCGGCGAGGCGAGGTTCTTGGCCGCGAAGAACTGCATCCGGTACCCGGCGAACCACTTGAACACGTCGTCCGGCGTGCCCTGGAGGTAGGAGTTGATCTGCTCCTGGAAGGTGTTGTGGTCCTTCGTGTTCACCTTGACGGTGAGGCCGGACTGCTTCTGGAAGGCCGCGTAGACGTCCGCGTACGCCTTCTTCGGCACGGCGTCCGAGTCGTTGGAGCCGACACTGACGGTCTTGGGGTCCGAGGAGCTGCCGCTGCTGCCGCAGGCGCTCAGCAGAGGTATGCCGGCACCGAGCAGGGCGGCGCCGCCGATGCCCTTGAGAACGCCACGGCGGCTGGCGGAGGGAAGGGAGGACGAAAGGTCACGCATGTACGGCTCCTGGGGCAGGGGTCCGGTCATGGAGGGATTCGAAGACCGGTCGTAATCGACCAGAAATCAACTTGACCGAACACGGTGGCGTAATGACAGCCGTATGTCAGGTCAACCGTCAAGACCCTTCAGGTCCCATTTGTCGAAACGTGACCGACACCTTTGCGCGCCCTCGTGCGTCCCATGGAATCGTCAGTTGTAGGCGGCGAACGCCTTCGAGAAAGCGAAGGTGTCCTGAGCGATCGAGCTACAGGTGGCGTCAGCGTAGTTCTTCGCGCCGCCCGCGCACTGCTTGTCACGCGTCGCTGACCACATCGACAGCGAACCGAGACCCTTCTCCTCGGCGAAGGCCACCAGCTGGGTCGCGTCGTCGACCGTGAAGATCTCCGAGGCCACGTCGTTCACCCCGATCATCGGCGTGACCGCGACCGTCTTCCAGGCGGCGCTGTCGGACAGCCCCAGCACGCTCCTGACCTGCGCCTGAGTGGCTGTGGCGGCCTGCTCGGCGTACGTGCCCATGTCGCCGCTGTACGAGGCCCCGTAGTCCATCGCCATGATGTTGACCGCGTCGATCTGCACGCCGTTGGCCTTCGCGTCGGCGAGGAGGTCCACCCCGTCCTGGGTCAGGCCCTCGGGCATGACCGGCAGCGTGTAGGAGACGTCCAGGCCGGGGTGGCGGGCCTGGAGCTTCGCGATGGCCTGCGCCCGCCGGGTGTTCGCGGCCGTGTTCGGCAGCGCGCCGCCCTCCACGTCGAAGTCGACCTTGGTCAGGCCGTACGCGTCCACGACCTTCCCGTACGCCGCCGCCAGCGCGTCCGCCGAGGAGCAGGCCGTGGCGAGCTCCGAGCCGGAGGCCCCGCCGAAGGAGACCCGGACGTCACCGCCCTTCGCCCGCAGCGCACCGATCTGCGCGGCCACCGCGTCGCTCGTGAGGTCGGTCACCCCGCCCCACTTGGGCGTGCAACCGCCGCCGTCGGTCACGAAGGCCAGGTTGTAGTCCTTCACGCCGGTGGCCGCGGCGCTCGCGAGGAGGTCGAAGGCGGGGTAGAGGGAGGTGTCGACGTACGGGGCGAAGCCGGCGGTGGTGCCGGTTCCTGTGCTGGTGCTCTGCGAGGGCGAGGCCGTCGGGGTGGGAGTGGCGGCCGGCGTCGACGGGGGTGCGGCTGTGGGCGTGGGGGACTGCGTCGGGCGGCCGGTGGGTTCCGGAGTCGCCGTGCCGTCGGCGGAGCACGCGGTGCCGTCGACGCGGCAACCCGTCGGATCCGCGGTGCCGTTGACGACGAAGCCGACGGTGACGGACTCCCCGGGCGCGAGTCCGTCGGTGTCCCACTTCGCCGACGTCACCGTGACGTGCTGTCCGCTCACCGCCGACTCGGCGTTCCACAGCGAGCTCAGCCTCGTGCCCGACGGCAGGTCGAACTCCAGCTTCCAGTCCCTGTCGGCGCCGGTGCTGTTGTTGGTGACCACGTACTGCGCGGTGTAACCCGTCGACCAGTCACTGGTCTTCGTGTACGCGGCGCCGACCCCGGCCGCCTGGGCGGTACCGCTCAGAACGACCGCGCCGGTCCCCACCACGGCGGCCGCGACCACCCCGCCGATCACCTTGTTCCTGCCGCTCACCTTGCGTCCATGCATGCTCATGAGGCGGCACGCTAGCGAGCCGGAATCGGGCAAATAACCTGATCAGGACGGGGGTTGAGGATCTTAGGGCGCGCTTAAGGAAGGGATCGGGATCGGTTAAAGGTCGAGACCAATCTGCCCGTACGGCGTCGGCGCACCCGGTGTCCCCGGCGCACCGGCTCCCGCCCGTCCAGCTGGATCCAGACCCGCACCTCGGTCCCGCCCAGCACCGACGATCCGATGCGGACGTCCCCGCCGGTCGACTCGGCGAGCCGGCGCACGATGTCGAGCCCGAGCCCGGTCGACCCGGCGCTGCCGGATCCCCGCCCGCGTGCCATCGCGGCCTCGGGGTCCCGGATGCCGGGGCCGGCGTCGGAGACGAGCACGATCACGGCGTCCTCGCCGTTGTGCACGTCGACCGCGAAGGCGGTGCCCTCCGCGGTGTGCCGGAAGACATTGCCGAGCAGGGCGTCCAGCGCGGCCGCGAGGTCCGCCCGGGCGACGGGTATGCGCACCGGCCGCTCGGTGCCGGCGACCCGCCACTTGCGGCCCTCGTCCTCGGCGAGCGCCGACCAGAACCCCATCCGCTCCCGGACCACCTCGGCCGCGTCGCACCCGGCGCCGGGCCCGGCCGCCGCGGTCTGCGGCTTGGCCTCTCGCGCGGTGCGGATGATGGTGTCGACCTCGCGCTCCAGCTGCGCGACCGCCGCCCGGGTCTGCTCGGCGGCCGGACCGTCCCCGAGCGAGGCCGCGTTCAGCCGCAGCACGGTCAGCGGGGTGCGCAGCCGGTGGGACAGGTCCGCGGCCAGCTCCCTCTCGTTCGCCAGCAGTTGGACGACCTGGTCGGCCATGGAGTTGAACGCGACGGCCGCCAGCCGGAGTTCGGTCGGCCCCTCCTCCGGTACCCGCGCGCCCAGCTTCCCCTCCCCCAACTCGTGGGCGCCCTCGACGAGTTTCTGCGCGGGCTGCACCATCCGCACGCCGAGCCGGTCGGCGACCGCGACCGAGCCGACGACCAGTGCGATGCCGACGCCCGCGAGGACCGCCCAGGCGGTCGCGACGCCGTTGCTGACCTCCGCCTCGGGGACGTACACCTCGACGACGGCGATCTGGCCGGAGCTGAGCGCGACGGGCTGGAGCAGGATGGAGCCGCCGGGCACCTCGGTGGTGGAGGCGCGGCCGAGCCGTCGCACGGTCGCGATGTCCTCGTCGGCGGCCCGCTGCCGCCCGATGTCGAGGGCTTTCTGACCGCCCTTCGGGTCGCCGCCGGCCGCCGCATCGCCCTTCTGGTCACCGTCGGCCGGTATGTGGACGGCCATCCCGGAGTCCGAGCCGGCCGAGGCGACGACGCGCTCCAGCTGGTCGCGGTCGGTGGTGATGGACAGGGCCGGGGCGACGGCGGCGGCCTGGCGCTCGGCGTTGGAGAAGGCGCGGTCCCGGGCCATCTCCTTGATGACGAGACCGAGCGGGATCGCGAAGGCGACCACGACCATGGTGGTGACCGCCAGGCAGACCTTGACCAGTGCCCATCTCATAGCGGCGGCTCCAGCTTGACCCCGACGCCCCGCAGGGTGTGGAGATAGCGGGGCTGTGCGGCGGTCTCCCCCAACTTCCGCCTGAGCCAGGAGAGATGGACGTCGATCGTCTGGTCGTCGCCGTAGGACTGCTGCCAGACCTCCGCGAGGAGTTCCTTGCGGGGGACGACCACGCCGGGGCGGGCGGCGAGGAAGGCGAGCAGGTCGAACTCGCGGCGGGTGAGGTCGAGTCGGACGCCGTCCAGCTCGGCCTGGCGGCGCAGCGGGTCGACGCTCAGGCCGCCGACGCGCAGCACGCTCTCCGGCGGGGCGTCGCCGCCGGCGGCTCGGGACCGCCGTAGGACGGCCGACATCCGGGCGGAGAGGTGCTCGACGGAGAAGGGCTTGGTGAGGTAGTCGTCCGCCCCGGCGTTGAGCAGGCGGACGATCTCCGTCTCGTCGTCCCGCGCGGTGGCGATGATCACCGGCACGTCGGTGATCCCGCGCAGCATCTTCAGGGCCTCGGAGCCGTCCAGGTCGGGCAGACCGAGGTCCAAAATCACCACGTCGAAACGGAAATGGGCGACCTCGCGCAGCGCCTCCAGCGCCGTCCCGACGCTGCGCACGGTGTGTGCCGCGTCGGTCAGGTGCCGGATGAGCGCCGAACGAACGAACTGGTCGTCCTCGACCACGAGCACACTTGCCATGCGCCGCACCGTACGCGATTCGGGCGAGCGCGGTCGGGGCCTGTGGACAACTCAGTCCGGGTGCGGCCCGTGGGACGCGTGAGGCAGTATGGCGGGCGATGCGCAGAGGACTCGTACACGTACTTGCCTGGCTGCTCGCCACGGGCGCAGCGGTCACGCTGTCGTGGTGGGGTGTCCACACGGTCATGGCGGGCACGGCCTACGACCCGCCCCGCGCCCTGCCCATCGCGACGGCCGAGGCGACCACGCAGGAGTCGAAGCCGCTGGCGTCCCGGACGCCCACCCCGACTAGACGCGCGGTCCCCTCGAAGAGCCCGTCGCCGACGCCGAGCGCCACGACCGCTCGGCCGACCCCCTCGAAGAGCCCGTCTCCCACCGCCTCCGGCCAGGTCAAGAGTTACGACACGGACGGTGGCCGGGCGGTCTTCGACCTCGGCGAGACCTCGGCGACCCTGGTCTCCGCGACCCCCGGCACGGGCTGGTCGATGCAGGTGTGGAAGACGGAGTCGTGGATCAGGGTGGAGTTCTCCTCGGGCGCGGACCGGGTGTCGGTGTTCTGCACCTGGCACGACGGCCCGCCGCGGGTGGAGATCGGGACGTACTGACTCAGCGGAACACCGAGGGCGGTGGCGCCGGTGAGGCCACGGCCTTCGCGTCCGTCACGGGTACGGCCCCGCCGGTGAAGTCGAGGAGCGACTTGCCGTGTTCGACGCGGCCCGGGTGCGGGTCGGAGGCGGCCCGGCGGGTCAGTTCGGCGACCGGCAGGGGGGTGTCGGAGGCGACCAGGACGGCGTTGCCGAAGCGCTTGCCGCGCAGCACGGTCGGGTCGGCCACCAGGGCGAGTTCGGTGAAACGGGCGGCGGCGGTGGCGATCTGGCCGCGGAGGTGGGCGAGCGGCGGTCCGTCGGCGAGGTTCGCGGCGTAGTGGCCGCCCGGTTTGAGGGCCCTGCGGACCTCGTCGAGGAACTCGGTCGAGGTGAGGTGCGCGGGAGTTCTGGCGCCGCTGAACACGTCGGCGATCACGAGGTCGGCCCAGCCGTCGGCGACCTTGGCGAGGCCCTCGCGGGCGTCGACGGACCGCACCCGTATCCGCGCGGTCGGGTCCAACGGGAGCTTCCGCCGGACCAGTTGCACGAGGGCGGCGTCCCGCTCGACGACCTGCTGGGTGGAGCGGGGGCGGGTCGCGGCGAGGTAGCGGGCGAGGGTGAAGGCGCCGCCGCCGAGGTGCACGGCGCGCACGGGCTTGCCGGCCGGGGCGGCGAGGTCGATGACGTGGCCGAGGCGGCGCTGGTACTCGAAGGAGAGGTGGCGGGGGTCGTCCAGGTCCACGTGGGACTGGGGGGCGCCGTCGATGAGCAGGGTCCAGGCGTTTGGCCGTTCCCGGTCGGGGATGAGTTCGGCGAGGCCGCCGTCGACTGGTTCCACAACGGGTTCGGCGACGGCCTTGTCACGCCTCTTGGACTTGCCCATAACGCCATTATCTGCGGCGGAGGGTCGTCTCGCGTCTGCGGGCCGGTGGGGGCTGGTCGCGCCCCGCGGCGGAGCCGCGGATCGATACGGTCCCGCGCCCCTGAGGGGTGGGTGCAGTCACTGGCAGTTGTCCGCGGCCTCGATCAGTCTCGCCGCCTCGTCCAGTGCTGCCCGTAGCACTGCCGGGTCCGTCGCCAGATCGGCGTCTCCCGGTGGCAGCAGCCAGTCGGCGCCCTCCACCGGTGGCTCAGGAGCGAGCCGTAGCCCCCGGCCGTCGGTCTCCGTGCAGGTACTGCCCGGCACGTCCCACCCCGCCGCCGTCCCCGGTGGTACCAGGAAGCCCAACGTCTGGCCGCCGTCGTCGTGCAGCACCGGTCCCACGCCGTCCCCCACCCCCCGCCGCAGGATGTCGACGGCCTCCAGGCCGTGTCGCGTCGGTACCGTGACCACGTCACAGCTGATCTCCATCGCGGCCTCCATCAAGGAACCCTCGTCCGACTCCATGGGGTTCAACGCGCGCCCGCGTCAACGGCTACGGCGCAAGTCCGCCGCAAAGGATGGCAGTTCATGGCAGATCTCGGATGAGATATCCGGTTTGTAGCCAAACCCCGCGTGGCGGCCCGGACACAGCGGGTACGTTCTTGCCCGCCGGAAACAGGGCGTCACACTGACAAACCAGTCAACTCGCCCCACCTCCGGCATGGTTCGACGGTTCGCACGAGAGGACCCGGCCATGGCGTCGTCACAGGTGACCTCGTCCCAGTCCCCCATGCCACCGCGGCCGAACCTCGCGTTCCGGCGCCTGCGCGGCCAGCGCTCGCCGGCCGAGTTCGCCGCGGCGGTACGACGGGCCGCGCGCGAGATCGGTGAACGGGTCAGCTGCGACGCGCGCTACGTGGGCCGCGTCGAGGCGGGCGAGATCCGCTGCCCCAACTACGCGTACGAACGGGTGTTCCTGCACATGTTCCCCGGCCGCACGCTCACCGACCTGGGCTTCGCGCCCCGCTCGACCGTGCGCGGACGCCGGTCACGGGACGCGTCTGAGACGCCGGGGGCCTACGAGCCGTATGACACGCAAGACACGCAGGACCCTGACGAGACGTACGACAACTACGAGGAGAGCGACGTGCTGCGTCGCGCATTCATGACCGGCGGGGGCGCCACGGTGGCCGCCGCCTCGCTGGGCCCCTTCGGACTCGCCGCCGACGCCACCGCCGCCGGGCGGCCGGTGCGCCGCGCCGGGGCGAGCGAGGCGGGTGCCCTGGAGGAAGCCGTCCGCAGGATCCGGTTGCTGGACGACCGGCACGGCGCGGACGGTCTGTACCGGCGCGCGGCAGCGCCGCTGCGCGCTGCTTACGCGCTCCTTGACGCCGGCGCGACCCGGCAGACCACCGCCGACCGGCTGCACTCGGGCGCGGGTGAACTCGCCATCTCCGTGGGCTGGCTGGCGCATGACTCGGGACGGTTCGACGACGCCCGCTCGCACTACGCGGAGGCTCTCGCGACAGCCCGGGTGACCGGTGACGACGCCCTGGAGGCGCACGCCTTCTGCAACACGGCCTTCCTCGCGCGGGACACGGGCCGGCCCCGGGAGGCGGTGCGGGCCGCGCAGGCCGCGCAGCGGGTCGCCCGGCCGCTGGGCTCGGCCCGGCTGATGTCGCTGCTCTCGCTGCGCGAGGCGGGCGGCTGGGCGGGCCTCGCCGACCGCACGGGGTGCGAGCAGGCCCTCGCCCGCGCGCAGGCCTACTTCGAGCGCGGCGTCCGCGACGCGGACCCCGAGTGGATGAGCTTCTACGGCGAGGCCGAACTGGAGGGCCTGGAGGCGCAGTGCTGGTCCACGCTGGGCGACTGGCGCCGGGCCGCCCGGCACGCGCGCCGGGCGGCGGATCTCCAGGACCCGCACTTCACCCGCAACATCGCGCTGTACACGGCCGAACTGGCCGACGACCTGGCCCGGGGCGGCCGGCCCGACGAGGGGGCGGCGGCGGGGCTGCGGGTGCTGGAGCTGTTGGGCGAGGTCCAGTCGTCCCGCATCCAGACGATGCTGGCGGGCACGGCGAGGGTGCTGCTGCCGCATCGGAGGGCGGCGGGGGTGTCGGCGTTCCTGGAACGCCATGCGTCTACGCCGAGGACTGCGTGAGGGGGCTGGTTCGTCGTCTGCGGCCCGGTGGGGGCTTCTCGCGCAGTTCCCCGCGCCCCTTAAAGACGTGACTGCACGCACCTCAGGGGCGCGGGGAACTGCGCGACCAGCCCCCACCGGCCGGAAGCCGAACCGCTACCCCAGATGCCCCAAGTCGTTCCAGCTCTCGATCGCCGGCTCCCCATAGGCCCAGCCCAGCACCGAAAGAGACGTCGGATTAAGCCGTATCCGCGCAGCGAAATCAATCGGCAACCCGAGCCACCGCGCCCCGATGGACCGCAGGATGTGCCCGTGGGCGAACACCAGCACATCCCGGTCCGCGGACCGGGCCCACGCCACGACCTCGTCCGCCCGCGCAGCGACCTGCTCCAGCGACTCCCCCGAAGGGACCCCGTCCCGCCAGATCAGCCACCCCGGCCGCACCGCCTGGATCTCCTCCGGCGTCATGCCCTCGTACGCGCCGTAGTCCCACTCCATGAGCGTGTCCCAGGTGGCCGCCCGCTCCCCGAACCCGGCGAGTTCGCAGGTCTCACGCGCGCGTGCCAGGGGGCTCGTGCGGATCTCCACTCCGGGGAGGCCGTCGTACGGCGCCCGGTGCAGCCGTTCGCCGAGCAGCTTGGCCCCCCGCCGGCCCTCCTCCAGAAGCGGCACGTCCGTCCGGCCCGTGTGCTTGCCGGACAGCGACCACTCGGTCTGTCCGTGCCGGGCCAGCAGGATGCGCGGTGCCATGAAGAAACCTTTCCGGGGGAAAACGGAGGCGGAACCCCTCCATCATCGCGCACCCTGTGGGAGGGCAACCCAAGGGGCGATCTCTGCGTCTTCGAGGACCGAAGGCGCTGCGTGGGGGCACTCCACAGGGGCCCGCACATACGCCGTAAAGTGGCACGACCGGACAACGACCGTCGGAAGCCGCGCGAAACGAAGGGGGACAGGATCGGATGCCGCTGACCGAGACACCAGGCACCGAGGCAGTCCCGGACACGCGGCTGCGCTGGTGGACCGAGCTCCCCCTGATCGTGCTGGTGTACGCCTGCTACAGCGCCGGCCGGCTCCTCGCCAGGGGCGACGTCACGGGAGCCGTCGACCACGGTCTGGCGATCCTCAAGGTCGAGAAGTTCCTGCACATCAACGCCGAGCACCCGCTGAACCGGCTGTTCACCGACCAGGCGTGGATCGGCGTACCGGCGGACTTCTGGTACGCCTCGCTGCACTACCTGGTGACGCCCGCCATCCTGGTCTGGCTCTTCCGCTCCCGCTCCGCGCACTACCGCGCGGCCCGCACCTGGCTGATGACGTCCACCTTCATGGGCCTGATCGGCTTCACCCTGCTGCCGACCTGCCCGCCCCGCCTCCTGTCGGCGGGCCACGGCTTCGTCGACACCATGGCCCAGTACAGCTCGTACGGCTGGTGGGGCGGTGAGGCGAGCGCCCCGCGGGGCATGGGCGGCATGACCAACCAGTACGCGGCCATGCCGAGCCTGCACGTCGGCTGGGCCCTGTGGTGCGGTGTGATGCTGTGGCGCTACGGCGGCACGCGTATGACCAAGGTCGCGGCTGTCGCCTACCCGCTGATCACCACGATCGTGGTCATGGGCACCGCGAACCACTACTTCCTCGACGCGGTCGCGGGCGCGGCCGTGATGGGGCTCGGGTTCCTGCTCGCCCCGTACGTCAGCCGGGTCGCGGGGCGGGCCACTGCGGGCATCCGGGCCCGGATAGAAACCGTCACCGTGGCCTCTCGGGACGCAGAGCCCTCAATTGTCAGTGGCGGATGCCAGACTTCGGCGGGTGAGCACATTCCACGGCAGCGCGAGTCCCGGTTCGCCCCAGGAGCCGAGCCGAGTGCCGCTCCCACGGACGCGGGGGACGGCGCTCCGGCAGCGGCTCGCTGAGCTGCGCGGTCCCGAGGTACCGGCCAAGGCACTGGACGCCCGCGCCCTCGCGGCCCTCGCGGCGAACCCCGGGTGCAAGCGGCGCGCGATCCTCGACGGCGCCGGGGTGAACAAGACGGCTCTGGCGAGCGCGCTGGGCGCGCCGTCGGCCTTCGGTCAGTCGCAGTTCGCCCTGACGCGCGGCAATGCCTTCGAGGCGAAGGTCAAGGCGGACGGCGGCGCGGAGCTGCTGCGGCTGGTGCACGAGCGCCTGGACCGCGGCGCCGAGCCGCCCGCCGAGGCCCAGGTCCCCGACCTCACCGCGATCGGCCCCGAGGGCCGTACCGCGCGGACGGCCCTCGCCCTGCGGGAGGCGACCGCCGGTGCCTGGACGCTGCTCGACCACCCCATGCTCGCGCTCGACGTGGCCGGTTCGCCCGCCTTCCTGGAGCCGGACGCCGTGGTGGTGCACCCGGACGGCAGCTGGACGGTCGTGGAGATCAAGTCCTTCCCGATGCTGGACGGTTCGGCGGACCCGGCGAAGGTGGGCGCGGCCGCCCGCCAGGCCGCGGTGTACGTCCTGGCGCTGGAGGAGGTCGCGGCCCGGATGGAACCGGCGCCGAGGGTCCGCCACCGCGTCCTTCTGGTCTGCCCCAAGGACTTCTCCAACCTCCCCACCGCCTCGGCCGTCGACATCCGCAAGCAGCGCGCGGTCACCGCCCGCCAGTTGACCCGCCTCACCCGCATCCAGGACATCGCCGACGCCCTGCCCGACGGCACCTGTTTCGCCCCGGACCTGCCCGCGGCCGAGCTGACGGCGGCGGTCGAGTCGGTCCCGGCGACCTACGCCCCCGAGTGCCTGTCCGCCTGCGAACTCGCCTTCCACTGCCGCGACCGCTCCCGCGCGGAGGGCGCGGTGACCTCCCTGGGCCGCTCGGTCCGCGCGGAGCTGGGCGGTCTGACGACGGTGGCGGAGGTGCTGGCGGCGGCCCGCGGCGAGACGGGGGACCCCGACGACCCGGCGGTGGCGGCCCTGCGGAGAGCGGCCCAGCTGCGGGCGGAGGCCCTGGGGGTGCCGGCGGAAGCTCCGAGGGTGCCGGCCGAAGTTCCGGGGGTGCGGGCATGTCGCTGATCGCCACCCTCGCCCGGCTGGAAGCCGTCAGCACCGGTCGCGCCCAGCCGGCCGCGACCGTCCGCCACCGCCATCTCTCCGACCAGCCCCTCGTCCTCGTCCCGCTCACCACCGCGGGCGAGGCTGGTGCCCCGCTCGGGGCGCTCGTGGGGACCGACCGGGACGCCCCGCACCTCCTGGTCGTACCGCAGCCGCGGGACCGGGACCTCAGGTTCGCGTTCCTGGCCGAGCTGGCGGACATCGTGCTGCCGTACGTCGACGGGTACGCGGCGGCGGTGGAGGCCGCCGAGCGCAACGAGACCGATCCGGAGACCGGCAAGCGCGTCAAGGTCGAGGTCGAGCTGTGCGCGGACGCCCCGCAGCTGATCCTGCCGAGCCGCGCGGGCGTCGATTTCGTACGGCTGCTCGGGCGGTCCATGCGGTTCCGGCGTACGGCTGAGCAGGACCCGGAGACCCCGTATCCGGCCCCGCCCAGGGTGCCGTTGCTGGGCCGGTGGCTGACCCACTTCGGGGAGCGGGCCCGGGTGCCGGGCTCCTCGCTGCTGCCCGCGATGACGGACCTGCTGGCCCGGCACTGGTCCACCGGTCAGTCCACCCTGGAGGACCAGCACCTGGGCGCGCTGCTCGCGTGGATCGACCCGCCCGAGGGCCGCTCCGGTGCCGAGGCCGCGCTGGAGGCCGAGCTCGCCCGGGACGAGCAGGGCCAGTTGCGGCACCCGCCGGCCGGTCCGGCCACCGACCCGGCGTTCGACAACAAGCTGCTCGCCCCCGCCTTCGAGCGCTACGACCGCGCGCGGACCGCCCTCGCCGCCGCCGAGGACGGTCTGGAGGCCGACGACCGGCTCGGCGCGCTCACCGCCGCCGAGCAGGAGATCCGCGCGCTCGTCCTCAGCCGGACCCGCCCCACCTGGGACGCGGTGTGGCGGGGCCTGGACCTGCTGCGGGCGCTGCCCGAGGGAGCGCATGTCGAGGAGCGGTGGACGCGCGACCGGTGGTCGTTCACGAGTCACCGCGACCGGGTCGTGGCGGGCGAGCCCCCGCAGCCGCGCCGCGACGACGCGGTGACCGCCGCCAACAAACTCACCTCGCGCGAGCGCGAACAGGCCCGTCTGGAGGCGCAGGAGGCGCTCGACGACCCGCTGGTGATGGCGGGGCGGCGGCTGGCCGGGGAGGCGTTCGCCGGGGAGGTCACCGACGTGGTGATGACGTACAGCGAGGGCAAGCGGCCGAGCCCGCGCCCGTTGGTCACCGTCCGGACGGACGACCGGCCGCATCTGGGCGAGCGGGCCAAGGTGTACCGCTCGCTGGGCGGGAAGCCGCAGGCGGCGGAGTTCGTGGGGTACGAGGACGCTCCTGACGGCAGTGCGCTGATCGTCCTCAAGATCCTCGACAAGATGGGGCGCGGCAAGGAGCCGGAGGCCGGGTCGGTGCCGGAGAAGGGCGACCGGATCTGCTTCACGCTCTTCGAGCACGAACAGCGCGGCGGCGCGAAGCTGCCCGACCCGGAGGACACGCCCTGGACGCACGGCGGTCCGCCCGGTGAGGCCGTGCAGGAGACCGCCGATCCCGTGACCCCGGAGGACGTGCTGTGACCACCCAGGTCTTCGATGCCGGAGCGGCCGCCGGCGCGGCCACCGACGCGATCCTCCACGACACCCTGCACGGCACCCACCGCGGTGTGGTCGTCGACTCCCCGCCCGGCGCCGGAAAGTCCACCCTCGTCGTCCGCGCGGCGCTGGAACTGGCTGACGCGGGGCGCCCGTTGATGGTGGTCGCGCAGACCAACGCCCAGGTCGACGACCTCGTGCTCAGACTGGCCGAGAAGAACCCGGAGCTGCCGGTCGGGCGGTTGCACAGCAGTGACGCCGACCCGTACGACAAGGCGCTGGACGACCTGCCCCAGGTCCGCAAGTCGGCGAAGGCGGGTGATCTCACCGGCCTGCCCGTGGTGATCTCCACGGCCGCCAAGTGGGGGCATGTGAAGGTCGACGAGCCGTGGGCGCACGCGATCGTCGACGAGGCCTACCAGATGCGGTCGGACTCGCTGCTGGCGGTGGCGGGGCTGTTCGAGCGGGCGCTGTTCGTGGGCGACCCGGGGCAGCTGGATCCGTTCGCGATCGTGGGCAGCGAGCAGTGGGCGGGGCTGTCGTACGACCCCTCGGCCTCGGCGGTGACGACCCTGCTGGCGCACAACCCCGAGCTGCCGCAGCACCGCCTGCCGGTGTCGTGGCGTCTCCCGGCGTCCGCCGCGCCGCTCGTCTCCGACGCCTTCTACCCGTACACGCCCTTCCGTAGCGGCACGGACCACGACGACCGCCGGCTCGCCTTCGCCGTCCCCTCGGACGGCTCGGGCCCGGACCGGGTGATCGACGCGGCGGCGGAATCCGGCTGGGGCCTGCTGGAGCTGCCCGCGCGGCACACTCCGCGCACGGACCCGGAGGCGGTGCGGGCGGTGGCCTTGGTCGTACGGCGACTCCTCGACCGGGGCGGGGCGGCCACGTCGGAGCGCTCACCGGACCCGGCTCCCCTGACCGCCGACCGGATCGCCGTCGGCACGGCGCACCGGGACCAGGCGGCGGCGGTCCGCGCGGCGCTGGCCGACCTGGGCGTCACGGAGGTCACCGTCGACACGGCGAACCGTCTCCAGGGCCGCGAGTACGACGTCACGGTCGTCCTCCACCCGCTCTCCGGCCGCCCCGACGCCACCGCCTTCCACCTCGAGACGGGCCGCCTGTGCGTCCTGGCCTCCCGCCACCGCCACGCCTGCATCGTGGTCTGCCGAGCGGGCGTGACCGACCTCCTGGACGACTACCCGTCGACGGAACCGGTCCAGCTGGGAACCCTGGTGAAGTTCCCGGACGGCTGGGAGGCGAACCACGCGGTGCTGGCACGGCTGGCGGAACACCGGGTGCCATGGCAGCCGTGACCGGCCCCCGACATCCCCACCGCCGGACGGAGTCCGGCCCGCCGCCGGAGGCGGCCGATGAATACAGCCCGGACGGCTGGGAGGCGAACCACGCGGTGCCGGCACGGTTGGCGGAACACCGGGTGCCATGGCAGCCGTGACCGGCTCTGGACTTCCCGGCCCCCCAGGGCCGCCGTGAGCGGGAACATCGCCGGGGCCGTAGTGCTTGGTACCGCCGGAGGTGGACCGCCCTCTTGCACGGGCGCGGGACAATGGACGGTGGCCCATGCACAGGCGGGCCGTCGGTACGGACGAGGTACGAGGAGGATGAAGACATGGCGGAGCCCACGCCGCGTCGGAACGAACCGCGGCTACGCCCCGCGCCCCTGCTGTTCGAGCCCGCACAGGTGGCCGACGACCCGGAGCACTTCTTCGACCTGGAGTCGATCGACGACCCCCGCGCGCAGCTGACCCGGGCCACCGAGCTGGCGCACGCGTTCCGCGCCGCGGCGGACCGCGCGGTCGAGTTCCAGGCGATGGCGGCGGCCCAGCTGGCCGACCCCCGGCGCTTCGACCGGCTCACCGCGGCGGACATCGCCGAGCGTGCCGAGTGGACCGAGGACTACGCGAAGAAGATGGTCGAGTTCGGCCGCGATCTGCTGCGCGGTGCGGAGGGCGGCGGCCCCGGGCACGCCGACCCCGTCTGAGCGGGCGGCCCCCGCAGCCGTCGTACCGCCCGAGTAAAGCTTTGGCATATGCCAGGCGGGCAAGATACTCCCCTTCACCCTCCCCTGTCCCCGTTTCCCGCAACCCTCAGGAATCGCGCGCTCACGCCCGGTACCTGTAGATGACATGAGCACTCGCGACGAACCCTTCTCCGACCGCTTCGACGTGTCGGGCGTCACCGCGGACGGGGCCGCCTGGCTCGCCTCGGCAGGAACGTATCCGCGCAGCACCCTGTCGCTGTGGGAGGAGCGGCCCACCGCTCCGGTGGTGCTGCCCTGCGGCACCGCCTTCGACGTGGTCAGCGTCCCCGCGATGTTCGGGCGCCGGATGCTGGACCGGCTGTGGGACGAGGGGCCGGGCTCGGGGCCGGTGGCGACGCTGCGGGGTCGGATGCTGTTGTTCTCGGCGCCGGGTACGGCTCAGCGGCTGCCATCGCTGCTGCGGTGGGAGGAGTTCGGCCGTACGGCAGCGATCCCGCCGCTGCTGTGTCACGGCACCGGGGACGCGGTGACCGTACCGGCCCCATTGAGCGCCGCGAACTCCGGGCTCACCTCGCGCTGGCTGGTCGCTCCGGACACCCGCCACCCCTGGCTGCCGGGCCCGGAAATCCTGGTCTGGGCGGCGGTCCGAGCGGCCCGGAACGCCGTGCGGATTTCGATTTTTCCCCCAGCCGATCAGGATGCTAAGGTCTACGACGTCAGCAGGCGCCGCTAGCTCAGTTGGTTAGAGCAGCTGACTCTTAATCAGCGGGTCCGGGGTTCGAGTCCCTGGCGGCGCACGACGTCGATGGCGAGGCATGTTCGCGGAAAGCGCGAACCGGCCTCGCCGTCGTCATTTGTGCGCGGCTGCGCCGCGCGTTGTGGGGGCTCCGCCACCCACACCCCGCCGAGGTCGGCCACCGTACCGTCGGCCAGGGGTCACCCCGCTGTGATCTCCACATTCCACGCCCCCGACACCGTTCGGTCCATCACCCTGACGCGGACCTTGGTGTCCGGGATCATGAAGGTCTCGCCGGAGTCGACGGGGGCGTCGGCCAGGGGTGGGTAGACGGAGTTCTCCCAGCAGGCCTCGGTGCGGGGGTGGGCGTCGATGACCTGGACGGGGCCGCTTCCGGACGCGGCGCCGCTGTGGACGCGGTAGACGAGGACACCCTGGCGGCAGACCGCCGCGTCGTTGCCCACCGCCTCCCGCGCCTCGAAGGCGAGCGCGCTGTCCACCCCGGTGCGCACGACCGCGAGCTTGGTGCCGCGGCCCAGCCCGAAGATGCCGGCGTTGCCGGGACCGGCCTCCAGCGGCTCCAGCGTCAGCCGCCTCGGCTTCGGCCCCCGTACGCACACCACCTGCCGCCGCTCCAGCCAGCCCAGCTTCCACTTGTGCCAGGCGAACAGGTCCGGGGCGAGTCCGAACTGGCTGCCCATCAGGTCCCAGTCGCCGACGTACGTGTCCCAGTCACCCTTGCCGTCCGCGGGCCGGTGGTAGAGGTCCGGCAGGTCGAACACGTGCCCGGTCTCGTGGGCCAGCACCAGCTGGTCCGGCGGGTGCTTCTCGAAGACGGTGACCACCCGGCGGATGTCCGTGCCGTCCGCCCGCAGCGGCACGTCCAGGTTGACGACCTTCGTGGCGTCCGAGTCGACGCCGGGCGCGTCCGGGTCGGCGACGAAGTAGACGACGTCGTAGCGCGAGAAGTCGACCTGGGCGTCGGCCGCGGCGAGCGCGTCGTGGAGATAGGCGGACCGGTCCTCGGCGCTCCAGTCGCGCTGTATGGCGTACGCCGTCGACGGGCGCGGCATCCGGATCCAGTGCCGCAGCGGGTGCGGGCGCAGGGTGAAGCGGCCGTAGGAGGCACGGGAGAAGAAGTCGGTGGTGGCCGGGAAGTGGTCGGCGGTCAGCTCGGCGGGGCTGGTCAGGGGCGGGGCGTCCGGGAAGGACAGGAAGACCATCACCGCGTCGAGGGCGCGGGCCGGGCGCGGATAGGCGGTGTTCCAGGTGTCCAGGCCCTCCGAGTGGTGGGCCTCGGTGCGCTCCAGGGTGCAGGGCGCCGAGAAGAAGGGTTCGGCCACCGAGGGGCCGGTGACGAGGGAGGTGGCGGCGAGGGCGGCCATGGTGGTGAACACGGCGGCGGTGCTGCGCAGTCGGGGGCGCGGAAGAGTGCGCGGAAACGGGCGCGGCAACAGGACCTCCGGGAACGGTTCACGGGATACCGCACCCAGCCTGTGTGGTTTTGCAGTAGTACGTCCTGTTTATCTGCACCGGACGAGTGACTTGGCGTGACCTGCCGAACCGGCCGACACCCCCGAATCGCTCACGGAACGTCACAACCGGTCCTGGGCCCGAAGAACCCGTCCAGCTGCGGGCAGAAACGATCTGCCAGAAGGGGTTGCCGGTCCACGAGACTGGGCAATGGCTGGAAGGGCCTCAGGGCAGCCTCTATGATCGGCACACTTTCCTGCGCGGACAGCGATCGAGTGCACTGCGGGAGCTAGCGGTGAACGGAACGTCCGAAGGGCCGGCGCCCGCGGCAGACCTCGACGGGTCGGTCGTAACAGAGAGTGACATCACGACACCTGCTCGTACCGAGCGCGCGACAGCCGCTCGTACCGAGCCGCCGTCGCACCGCGCGGCCTTCGCGGCGGCGCCGCTGGCCATGGCGGTGGTGGACCGCGAGGGCACGGTCGTCGACGCCAACCCCGCCTTCGGCGAGCTGCTCGGCGTCGTACCGCGGGAGTTGACCGGGGCCCTGGCCGCCGACCTGGTGGACCTGACCTCGGACGCGCGCACCTGGCACTCCTACCGCGAGGTGCTGCGCGGCCGGCAGGCGAAGCTGCGCTGCAAGCGGCGGCTCAAGCATCCCGACGGTCATTCCATGTGGGCGCAGATCACGATCACGCCCCTGGCCGACGAGACGCCGGGCGTCCTGCTGTCCGTCGCCGACATCACCGCCCGGCGTGAACTCCAGGCGCGGCTGCGGCACTTGCAGATGCACGACCCGGTGACCCGGCTGCCCAACCGCACCCTGTTCTTCGAGCGGCTGACGGCCGCGCTGGAGCCGGAGTCGTACGAACAGGGCGGCACGGGCCGGATCGGGCTGTGCTACCTGGACCTCGACGGGTTCCAGGCCGTCAACGACACCCTCGGCCACCGGGTCGGCGACCGGCTGCTGGCCGCCGTCGCCGAGCGGCTCACCCGCTGCGCGGGCGAGGCGGGGCAGGGCCGGGCGACCGCGCCCCTGGTGGCGCGACTGGGCGGCGACGAGTTCGCGCTGCTCGTCGAGGACTCCACCGGCACCGAGCAGCTCGCCGACCTCGCCGAGGCCCTGCTGAAGGCCATCCAGGCGCCCTTCGACGTCTCCGGCCACCGGATGTCGGTGTCCGCGTCGATCGGGGTGGTCGAGCGGCGGGCGGAGGGCACCTCGGCGACCGGGCTGATGCAGGCCGCCGACACCACCCTGTACTGGGCCAAGGCCGACGGCCGGGACCGCTGGACGCTGTTCGACCCCGAGCGCAACGCCCACCGCATGACCCGCCAGGCGCTGGCCTCCACGCTCCGGCCCGCCATCGAGCGCGGTGAGTTCCAGCTGGAGTACCAGCCGCTGGTGGGCATGGAGGACGGGCGGCTGCGCGGGGTGGAGGCGCTGGTGCGCTGGAACCACCCGCAGTTCGGGATGCTGACGCCGAATCGGTTCATCGCACTGGCCGAGGAGGACGGCTCGATCGTCCCGCTCGGCCGCTGGATCCTCGCCACCGCCTGCCGGCAGGCCCGGCAGTGGCAGCTGGACCACCCCGACGAGCCGCCGATCTTCGTCAGCGTCAACGTGGCGGTCCGTCAGGTGTGGGACTCCGACCTGGTCGCGGACGTGGCGAAGACCCTCGCCGAGACGGGCCTCGCCCCGCACCTGCTCCAGCTCGAACTCACCGAGTCCGCGGTGATGGGCTCGGCCGGCCGCCCGCTCCAGGCCCTCCAGGCGCTGAGCGACATGGGCGTCGGCATCGCCATCGACGACTTCGGCACGGGCTACTCGAACCTCGCCTATCTCAGCCGGCTGCCGGTGTCGGTGCTGAAGCTGGACGGCTCCTTCGTCCGCGGTTTCCAGTACGAGGGTGAGGGCGTCGCGCCGAACCCGGCCGACGAGGTGGTGGTCGAGGCGATGATCCAGCTGGCCCACCGCCTGGGCCTGACCGTCACCGCGGAGTGCGTCGAGACCTCGGCCCAGGCCACCCGGCTGCGCCGGATCGGCTGCGACACCGGCCAGGGCTGGCTGTACTCGCGGCCGGTGTCGCCGGATCGTATCTCCGGGCTGATGGGCGCCCAGGTCTGACGGTCAGGCCGTCAGCAACCCGAGTCAGGCCGTCGGCAACCCGTAGGCGTCGGCGATGAGTTCGTACGAGCGCAGGCGTACGTCACCGCTGTGGGCGTTGCCCGTGAGCATCAGCTCGTCGGCACCGGTGCGCTTGTGGAGGTCGTCGAGGCCGGAGCGGACCTCGTCGGCGGTGCCGTGGATGACGTTGGCGTTCCAGGAGTTCGCGAACTCCTCCTCCATCGGGCTGAACTCGTAGGCCTCCGCCTCCTCCGGGGTGGGGACCAGGCCGGGGCGGCCGGTGCGCAGCCGGATCATGTTGAGGGCGGCGGCGCGGACCTGGCGGCGGGCCTCCTTCTCGTCGTCGGTGGCGAGGGCGGAGACGCCGATGAGGGCGTACGGCTCGTCGAGGACCGCGGAGGGCCGGAAGGACTCGCGGTAGAGGTCCAGGGCCGGGATGGTGTTCTGCGCCGAGAAGTGGTGCGCGAAGGCGAAGGGCAGACCGAGGGAGCCGGCCAGCCGGGCGCTGAAGCCGGAGGAGCCGAGCAGCCAGATCGGCGGGCGGTGCGGGGACTGGACGCCGCCGGGCGAGGTCGCCTGGACGGGGCCGGGCACCGCGTGGATACGGCGGTAGGGGTGGCCGTCGGGGAAGTCGTCGTCCAGGAAGCGGGTGAGCTCCATGAGCTGCTCGGGGAAGTCGTCGGCGCCCTCGTGGAGGCGGTCGGTGCGACGCAGGGCGGCGGCGGTGGCGCCGTCGGTGCCCGGGGCGCGGCCGAGGCCCAGGTCGACGCGGCCGGGGGCCATCGCCTCCAGCGTGCCGAACTGCTCCGCGATGACCAGCGGAGCGTGGTTGGGGAGCATGACACCGCCCGAGCCGAGCCGGATGCGGGAGGTGTGGGCGGCGAGGTGGGCGAGGATCACCGCGGGGGACGAGGACGCCACGCCTGGCATCGAGTGGTGCTCGGCGACCCAGTAGCGGTGGAAGCCACGGGACTCCGCGAGCCCCGCGATGGCGACGCTGGTGCGCAGGGCGTCGGTGGCCGTGCGGCCGGCGCCGACGGTGACCAGGTCCAGGACCGAGAGGGGTACGGGGGCGGTGCCCTGTGCAGTCCCTCGGATCTCGTCTTCCGCCACGGTGGGGTGCCTCCTGCTCATGAGCCGTGCGCTGTCGTCCTGGCGACAACAGGAGACTGTCCCCGGTTATTCCCGGACGGCGCCCCTCGTCCCCGGAGCCCCTGCTTCCACATCCCGTCCGGTGCCCGGCCGCTTGCCGCACGGGCCCCCGGGTACCCAGAGCACACCATCTGAAGGACCGGAGGGATCGCCCATGACGAGGGAGAACACTTCGCCGGAGTCGGAGATCGGGCCGCTGGAGCCCGGCACCCGGCAGGAAGCCCAGCTGTCCATCCGTATCGCCGACATCGCCTGGACCGCACTCAGCGTGGTGGCCGCCCTGTGGGCCGTCCTGGCCTCCGTCGACGCCGTGCGCGGCAGTGGCTCGTGGGCCTACTGCGCCGCCGCCCTGATCCTGCTGGCCATCGGCCTGACGATGCGGCTGCGCTCGGCGCGCCGCCGGACCCGGATGTGACGAGGGGACCGGCCGTCCCCGGGGTCGGCCGGTCCCCTCGTCCGGTCGCTCACACCTGGACGATCGGCTCCTTGGTGAACAGCGCCCCCAGGGCCGGTGCGTTCACCCTGCGGTCCGTCAGGCGGAGCGCCTCCCAGACGGTGACCTGGTTGGCCGTGAGGACCGGCTTGCCGAGGTCCTTCTCCAGGGCCGGGATGTGGCCGGCCGTGTGCAGGGCCGTGTCCGGGAGGAGGACCGCCTCGGCGTCGGGCGAGTCGGCCTCCCGGGCCAGCGCGAAGACCTCCTCCTCGCCCCAGGTGCCGACCTCGGCCGCGGTGATGATCCCGGCCCCGCGGACCTGACCGACCTCGATGCCGCCCGCCCGCAGGAACTCCGCGAACAGGCCGGCCACGTCGTCCGGGTAGGTCGCCGCGACCGCCACCCGCCCGGCGCCGATCTCCCGCGCCGCGTGCACGAAGGCGAAGGAGGTCGAGGAGGCGGCCATGCCGGCGCTGTGGGCCAGGGTGCGGACCTGCTCGTGGGCGCCCTCCCAGCCGTACACGAAGCTGCCGCTGGTGCAGGCCCAGACGACGGACTCGGCGCCCGACATGCGCAGTTGCTCGACGCCCGCGGCGAGTCGCTCGGCCGAGCCCATCTCCCGGAGGGCGTCCACGCGGTGGGCGTCCGTGCCGATGTCGGTGTGGACCACGTCCAGGCGGATGTCGCTGCCCAGGAGCTGTTCGATGCGCGGATAGTCGTCCTCCGCGGAGTGGCCCGGGTAGAGGAATCCGAGAGCGGTCATGTCCAGCCTTCCTGCTGCTGTTCTCCGTCCGGCAGTCCCCGGACTTCCGGCAGACCCGGAATCTCCGGGCGCGCGGGGCCGCACCGCGCCGCCGGATCGATCAGCGCCTGGTACGGTCCCACGGCTCGGGTACCCAGTCGGCGCAGCGCCGCCCACATGGTCACCTGGTTGGCCGAGATCACCGGTATGCGCAGTTCCGCCTCCAGTTGCGGGATGACGTCGTACGTCGGCAGGTTGGTGCAGCTGATGAACAGGGCCTGGGCGTCGGCCCGTACGGCTTTGTGGGCCATCTCGGAGACCTGGCGGTAGGGCACCTTCCAGATGTGCCGGGTCAGCCCCATGTAGGCGCACCCGGTGACCGAGACGCCCGCCTCGGCGACGTACTCCTCGAGCGACCTGGTCACCGACACGGTGTACGGCGTCACCAGGGCGACCCGGCTCACGCCGAGCTCGGCGAGGGCGGCCAGGAGGGCGCCCGAGGTGGTCAGGGAGGGGACCGCGCCCGCCCTGGTCATGGCCGCGCACATGGCCCGCTCCCCCGCGATCCCGCCGACGAAGCTGCCGGACGTGCAGGCGTAGGCGACGACCTCGGGGGCGATGGCGTTGAGCGTGCGCACGGCCTCGTGCAGGGTCTCGTGCTCACTGACCAGCCGGGCCAGGTCGAGGCTGACCTCGACGGGGACGTACGGGGTGCGGGTCAGATGGAGCGAGATGTCTTCGGGGACCCAGCGCCACAGCTCGCGGTCCAGCGCGAAGTCGAAGGGGGCGACGACACCGACACCGCGCTGCGGGCGCGGACCACCCAGAAAGGAAACGTCCATGGCGGGGACCGGCCTCACGGTGGGAGACGGGGGGACAGCGGAGCGTGCACAACGCCCGTGTTGACGAAGGTAGGTTCGGGTGCGAGCGTGGTCAATCCGCCCATGTCACGCTCACGTCACACCGGAACCACTCCGGCGTTTCCGCCCACGTCAGACGCTCGGCCGCGCCGCGGAAACCGGCGGAAAAAGGTCGGTCGCTCCGCATGATTGTGCAGAAATCGCCCGTGCGGCCCTCCTGGAACCCGCGCGGCTCTCCGCAGAAACGGTGCCTCGATGTCCGTCCCCACCCTTCTCGTCCTCGACGCCGACCCCCTCCCCCGTCTCGGCAGGCTCACCGGCCGGGCCCGGATCGAGCACGCGGACGCGACCACGCTCGCCGAGCGGCTGCCGTCCGCCGACGTGCTGCTGGTCTGGGACTTCACCTCGACCGCGGTGCGTGACGCCTGGCCCGGCGAGGGCCCGCGGCCGCGCTGGGTGCACACGGCGAGCGCGGGCGTGGACCACCTCATGTGCCCCGAACTCGTCGCGTCCGACACGAGGGTGACCAACGCGCGCGGGGTCTTCGACCGGCCGATCGCCGAGTACGTGGCCGCGCTGGTCCTGACGATGGCCAAGGACCTGCCCCGGACCCTTGAACTCCAGCGCGAGGGCGTGTGGCGGCACCGGGAGTCCCAGCGGGTGGCGGGCACGCGCGCGTGCGTGGTCGGCTCCGGGCCCATCGGCCGGGCGATCGTCGCCACCCTCAAGGCGCTCGGCATCGTCACCGCGCTCGTCGGCCGCCGCTCCCGCACCGGGATCCATGGCCCCGACGACCTCGACCGGCTGATGGCCCGCGCGGACTGGGTGATCGCGGCCGCCCCGCTCACCCCGGAGACCCGGGGCATGTTCGACGCCCGCCGCTTCGGCGTGATGCAGCCCTCCGCGCGGTTCATCAACATCGGCCGGGGCCAACTGGTCGTGGAGGAAGCGCTGGTGGAGGCGCTCACCAAACGGTGGATCGCCGGCGCGGCCCTCGATGTCTTCGCCACCGAACCGCTGCCGCCCGAGAGCCCGTTGTGGCGGGTCCCGGGTCTGATCGTCTCCCCGCACATGAGCGGCGACACCGTCGGCTGGCGCGACGAACTCGGCGCACAGTTCGTGGAGTTGTTCGACCGCTGGGACGCGGGCAGATCCCTCACGAACGTGGTCGACAAGGAGCGCGGGTACGTGCCAGGGCACTGAACGCCGAGCGGAGGGGCAGCAGATGCAGGACCTCACCGGACTGACCGCCGTACAACTCGTCGAGGGTTACCGCAAGGGGGAGTTCAGCCCCGTCGAGGCGACCCGGGCGGCTCTCGACCGGGCCGCGGAGATCCAGCCGGAGGTGAACGCCTTCGTGCGCGTGACCGGCGAAGAGGCCCTCGCGCAGGCCCGCGCGTCGGCGGACCGCTGGCGGCGCGGGGAGCCGTCCGGCGCGGTGGACGGGGTGCCGGTCACGGTGAAGGACATCCTGCTGATGCGCGGGGCGCCGACGCTCAAGGGCTCCAAGACGATCCCGGAGAGCGGGAGTTGGGACGAGGACGCCCCTTCGGTGGCCCGGTTGCGGGAGAGCGGGGCGGTGTTCCTCGGCAAGACCACGACACCGGAGTTCGGCTGGAAGGGCGTCACGGACTCGCCGCTGTCGGGCGTGACCCGCAATCCCTACGACCCGACGCGCACCGCGGGCGGCTCCAGCGGGGGCGCCGCGGCGGCCGTGGCGCTCGGTGCGGGGCCGCTGGCGCTCGGCACGGACGGCGGCGGCAGTGTCCGCATCCCGGCAGCGTTCTGCGGGATCTTCGCGCTGAAACCGACGTACGGCCGGGTGCCGTTGTACCCGGCGAGCGCCTTCGGCACCCTCGCCCACGTGGGCCCGATGACCCGGGACGCGGCCGACGCGGCCCTGCTGCTCGACGTGATCGGGGTGCCGGACTCCCGCGACTGGTCGGCGCTCGGTCCCGCGGCCGGTCCGTACTCCGCGGCCCTGCGGGGCGGGGTGCGGGGCCTGCGGATCGCGTACTCGCCGTCCCTCGGCGGCCAGGTGGCGGTGCGGCCGGGGGTCGCCGCGGCGGTACGGCGGGCCGTGGAGCGGCTGGCCCGGCTCGGGGCGTACGTCACCGAGGCCGACCCCGACTTCGCCGACCCGGTGGACGCCTTCCACACCCTGTGGTTCAGCGGGGCGGCCCGGGTGACCCAGCATCTGGGGCCGCACCAGCGGGAGTTGCTGGACCCCGGGCTGCGGGAGATCCGCGGACTGGGCGGCCGGATGAGCGCGCTGGACTACCTCGCCGCGGTGGACGTCCGCATGGAACTGGGCCGCCGCATGGGCCGTTTCCACGACTCCTACGACCTCCTGGTCACCCCTACCCTGCCGATCACGGCGTTCGAGGCGGGCACCGAGGTCCCGAAGGGCTCGGGCCACCGGCGCTGGACCGGCTGGACCCCCTTCACCTACCCCTTCAACATGACCCAGCAGCCGGCGGCGAGCGTCCCCGTCGGTACCGACGGCGAGGGCCTGCCGGTGGGCCTCCAGATCGTCGCGGCCCGGCACTGGGACGACCTGGTGCTGCGGGCCGCGCACGCGCTGTACGAGGCGGGGGCGGCGGGTGTGCCACCCGGGCGGGGTGGGCGCTAGGCCCGGCTGAAGCGGAGGCTTTCGCCGAGGGCCCCCGCGCGCCAGAGGTCGTTGCAGGCCTCGGCCAGGGCGTCCAGGCCCTCGGTCACCTGGCCCCACACGGTTCCCGGCACCCAGCCGACGTCGCCGTTCAGGAGGATGTTGTTGCGCTCGTAGAAGAGGGCCAGGTCGACGACGGTCGCGTCCGGGCGGACCTCGCGGTCGTAGCCGTGGGACGTCGTGCCGAGTTGTGTGCCCGCGAAGGAGAAATAACAGAGATCTCCGGGAATCGGGGTAACTGTCGGGTTTTCCAGGGGCGGTTCGTTTTCCGCGAAGGGCGCGAAGAGGGCGTAGATCTCGTTGCGCGCGTACTTCGCGTGATAGACGTCACCGGCGAGTGGAAGGGCGCTCCATACGGCGGCACAGGTGAGGGGCGCCCGGTCGTCGAGGAGCTTTGCCGTGGCGGTGATCCCGCGCTTGACCAGCGAGACTTCGATGTAACGGTCAGCCATGCATTCCATCGTCCCCCGCCGGTCAAGAGGGCCTCGGTGCGGAACGGGGCTCAAACCGATCTGCATAAGTCGCATCCGGTCGGGTAGCCGCGCCGCCATGGCTCCACCACTGGAACATGGCGCACACATATCCGGAACCACTCGCCGGTCGCTGCTCGCGGGGGTGGCGGCGCTCGGCGCACTGGGCGCCGCGGGCTGCTCACGCGTGGCCACCGCCTCGACCGAGGGAGGCGGCGACCTGCTGGACCGACTGCGGGCGGCAGGTGTCGTACGGCTGGGAATCGCGGGTGAGATCCCCTTCGGTTACATCGACAAGAACGGTGAACTGACCGGTGAGGCACCCGAACTCGCGCGGGTCATCTTCAAGCGGCTGGGTGTGGAAAAGGTGCAGCCGGTGCCGACGGAGTTCGGCTCGCTCATTCCCGGGCTGAATTCGCAGCAGTTCGATGTCGTGGCGGCCGGGATGTATGTCACCCCGGAACGCTGCGAACAGGTGATCTTCGCGGATCCCGACTATCAGATGCTCGATTCCTTCATCGTGCGCAAGGGAAATCCAAAAGGTCTTCACAACTACAAGGACGTCGTCGACAAGAAGGCCAAGTTCGCCACCGGTACCGGCTATGCGGAGATCCAGTACGCCGTCGAGGCGGGTTACAAGGAGAGCGACATCCTGATCGTGCCGGACCAGGTCGCGGGGCTGAACGCGGTGGAGGCCGGACGCGTCGACGTGTTCGCCGGGACCGCGCTGACCACCCGTGAGGTGGTGAAGAAGTCGGCCAAGGCGGAGGCCACGAAGGCCTTCACCCCGACCGTGGGCGGCAAGCCGCACGTCGACGGGGGCGCCTTCGCGTTCCGCCGCACCGAGACGAACCTGCGGGACGCCTTCAACGCCGAGCTGCGGAAGCTGAAGAAGAGCGGGGAGCTGTTCCGGATCCTCGAGCCCTTCGGGTTCACGCGGGCCGAGATGACGGACCTGACCGCGAAGGAGCTCTGCGGCGGATGACCTCCGGACTCTGGGAACTGGTACTCAAGGGCGTCTGGACGACGGTCCAGCTGCTGGTGTTCAGCGCGCTGCTCGCCGCCGCGGTGTCCTTCGTGGTCGGCGTCGCCCGCACCCACCGGCTGTGGATCGTCCGCTTCCTCGCGGGCTTCTACACCGAGGTGTTCCGTGGCACCTCCGCGCTGGTGATGATCTTCTGGGTGTTCTTCGTGCTGCCCCCGGCCTTCGGCTGGCAGCTGGTGCCCATGTGGGCGGGCACGCTCGCGCTCGGGCTGACCTACGGGGCGTACGGCTCCGAGATCGTGCGCGGGGCGCTCAAGGCGGTCGACCCGGCCCAGCAGGAGGGCGGGATCGCGCTGAGCTTCACGCCCTGGCAGCGGCTGCGGCTGATCCTGCTGCCGCAGGCGGTGCCAGAGATGATCCCGCCGTTCTCCAACCTGCTGGTCGAGCTGCTCAAGGGCACCGCGCTGGTGTCCGTGATGGGCATGGGCGACCTGGCCTTCAGCGGCAACCTGGTGCGGCTCGCGCTCCAGGAGAGCGCCGGGATCTACACGTATCTGCTGCTCATCTACTTCGTGATCGCCTTCCTGCTCACCCGGCTGATGCGGGGCCTGGAGAAGAAGCTCAAGGCGGGGGTCGGCAAGGCGCCCACCCGTGAGGTGAAGGTGCCCGAGCCGGTCGGAGGTGGTGTCTGATGGAGTGGGACTGGAGCGCCGTAGGCGACTTCATGCCGCAGTTCTGGGACGGGCTGCTGGTCACCCTGCAGGCCCTCGCGCTGGGCTCGCTGATCTCGTTCGCGCTCGGCCTGGTGTGGGCGCTGCTGATGCGCGCGCCCTCGCGGTTCGTGCGCTGGCCGGTCGGGGTGGTCACGGAGTTCGTGCGCAACACCCCGCTGCTGGTCCAGCTGTTCTTCCTCTTCTACGTGCTGCCCGAGTGGGGCGTGACCCTGTCCGCGCTGGCCACCGGTGTCATCGGGATCGGGCTGCACTACTCGACGTACACGATGCAGGTCTACCGGGCCGGTATCGAGGCGGTTCCGACCGGCCAGTGGGAGGCGGCGACCGCGCTGAACCTGCCGAGGATCAGGACCTGGCAGGTGGTGATCCTGCCGCAGGCGATCCGCCGGGTGGTGCCGGCCCTCGGCAACTACGTGATCTCGATGCTCAAGGACACCCCGATGCTGATGGTGATCACGGTCCTGGAGATGCTCGGCGAGGCGCGGCTGTTCGCGCAGGAGCACTTCCAGTTCACCGAGCCGCTGACCGTGATCGGCGTGGCCTTCATCGTCATCTCCTATCTGGCCTCCCTTCTCCTGCGATCCCTGGAGCGACGTCTTGTCCGCTGACACTCCCCTCATGAAGGAACCCGACGCGAACACCAACCCGCCGGTGGACGGCAGCGAGCTGATCCGCTTCGAGGACGTGACCAAGCGCTTCGGGTCCAACACCGTCCTGGACCGGCTGAACTTCTCGGTCGACTCCGGCAAGCACGTGACGCTGATCGGCCCCTCCGGGTCCGGTAAGACCACGATCCTGCGGATGCTGATGACCCTGACCAAGCCCGACGAGGGGACGGTCAGCGTCGACGGGGAGAAGCTGTTCCCGGCGCCGGAGAAGCAGCTGCGCGAGGTCCGCAAGAAGATCGGGATGGTCTTCCAGCAGTTCAACCTGTTCCCGAACATGACGGTCCTGCGCAACATCACCGAGGCCCCGGTCACCGTGCTCGGCATGTCCAAGGACGAGGCGGAGGCACGCGCGCGTGAGCTGCTCGACATGGTGGGGCTCGCCGACAAGGCGGGGGCCCGGCCGACCCAGCTGTCCGGCGGGCAGCAGCAGCGGGTGGCGATCGCGCGGGCGCTGGCCATGCGGCCGCGGGTGCTGCTGCTGGACGAGGTGACCTCTGCGCTCGACCCCGAGCTGGTGGCCGGCGTCCTCGACGTGCTGCGGGACATCGCCCGCACCACCGACATCACCATGCTCTGTGTGACCCACGAGATGAACTTCGCCCGGGACATCTCCGACCAGGTCCTGATGTTCGACTCGGGCCGGATCATCGAGTCGGGCCCGCCGGAGAAGATCTTCAGCGACCCGGCGCAGGACCGTACCCGGGAATTTCTCAGCGCGGTTCTCTGAGCACGGGAAGTGAACAGTGTTCAATCTCCGAGGTCCCGGACCCGGGTCATGTCTCTGGCATATGCCAGCGAGCCAGCGCCCCTGCTGAGGGGGCTCGGCCCGGGGACGGAATCTCGTCAACAGCCGCTCACTACAAGCCGTTTGCCGGTTATCGTGGAGAGGATCGCTGTCTGGATTACGGCCCAGTAGTAGTGCGACCGAGCGAGCGCAGGGGGAACACCGTGGCGCTGAAGCACGAGCCGACCGCGCCGTACCACTCGGCCCAGGACGCGCTGCGCGTCCTGGAGACCGTGGCACGGCACACCGCCGGAGTCACCGACGTCGAACTCGCCCGCACCACCGGCCTCGGCCCGGAGCGACTGACCGCGCTCCTGAGGATGCTGCGCCGTGAGGGGTACGTCGAGCAGGTGGCCGACGGCGCGTATGTGACGGGGGACGCCCTGACCAGGCTGAGCTCCGTCCACGACCGAGACGAGGCACTGCGCGCCAAGCTCCAGCGCACCCTCGACGAGCTGCGCGACTCCATCGGCGCGGCGGTGTACATCAGCCGGTACGTCGACGGGGAGGTCACCATCGACCAGTACGCCGACGGGCCCGCGACGCCGGCGGTCAACGAGTGGGTGGACTTCCGCTCCTCCGCGCACGCGACGGCGCTCGGCAAGAGCCTGCTGAGCCAGCTGGACCACAACGGCCGCCGCGACCATCTCTCCCGGCACCGGATGACCCGCCTCACGTCCCGCACGATCACCAACGACAAGCTGCTCCTCTCCCGCCTGGAGGCACAGCCGCCGACCGTCCCCCACCTGGACCTCCAGGAGTACGCGGTGGGCACGGTGTGCGCGGCGGTGCCGATCACCGCGGGGGCGCTGGTGGGATGCCTCGCGCTGTCGCTGCCGGTCGACCAGGCGCATCGGCTGCGGAGGGCGACGGAGCGGTTGAATCGGGGGGCGGCGCCGGTTCTTCTGTCTCTGGCGATCTAGGGCGGGGCGGAAGGTACTCGGTCGTCTGCGGACCGTGGGGGCTGGTCGCGCAGTTCCCCGCGCCCCTGGGTGGGTCCACTCCCCCGTGGTCAGAAGCACCCCTTCCGACCGGGTAGTATTTTCTCTGTCGCCAGCCGCCGAAGGGTGGTCGGCGAGAGTCATGCGCCGCTAGCTCAGTTGGTTAGAGCAGCTGACTCTTAATCAGCGGGTCCGGGGTTCGAGTCCCTGGCGGCGCACCGGTGAAGGGCCTTTCGTGGGAGCGAGAGGCCCTTCGGCGTGTTCCCGGGGGCCTCGGGGGCGGCTGGGGGTCTGGGGGTTATCCCCCAGGGGATGCAGCATCAGCGGGTCCGGGGTTCGAGTCCCTGGCGGCGCACCGGTGAAGGGCCTTTCGTGGGAGCGAGAGGCCCTTCGGCGTGTTCCGGGGTCAGTCTTCGGTAGGTCCGCTCACCGGGCGGGCGGCACCAGACGGGGTCGGTACAGTCCAGGCCCTCTCTTCTCAGCTGGGCTCGGTTGATCTTGTTCGTTGCCGTGACCGGCATGCGGTCCACGACCCGCACGTACCGGGGGGCCATCTTCGTCCCCAGGTCCGGCTGGGCCGCCAGGAAGGCTGCGAAGTCGGCGGGGTCGAAGGTGCCCGCGATCGTCGCCATCACCTGGTCGCCGGTCACCGGATCCGGTACCGCGTACACCGCGACGGCCACCGCCCCCTCGTAGCGGGCGAGGATGTTCTCGATCATCGCCGCCGCCAGGTTCTCGCTGTCCACACGGATCCGGTCGTCGGTGCGGCCCGCGAAGTACAGGTACCCCTCGGCGTCCCGGTAGAAGAGGTCCCCGGTCCAGTACCAGCCGTCCCGGCGCCGCTCGGCATCCGCCTCGGGGTTGCGCCAGTACCCCTCGAAGGGGTTCGGCGCCCGGTTCACCAACTCGCCTATCGCCTCGTCCCCGTTCAGCAGCCGCCCGGCCGCGTCGAACCGTGCGGGCGGCCGCTCCCGACCCGTCTCCCGATCCAGTACGACGAGCCCGGGCGCCGCCCGCCCCACCGCGCCCGGCGGAGTCCCCGGAGCCCACTGGATCGCCGCGCCGCCCTCGGAGGAGCCGTACCCCTCCACCAGCCGCACCCCGAAACGCCGCTCGAAGGCGGCCGCGTCCACCGCTCCCGCCTCGGTGCCGAAGCCGAGCCGCAGCGGATTGTCCCGGTCGTCCTCGCGGGGCTCGGTGGCGAGGACGTACTGGATGGCCCGGCCGACATAGGTGAAGTACGTCGCCCGGTACGCGCGCACGTCCGCGAGGAACTCCGAAGCGGAGAACCGTCGCCTGAGCGCGACCCCGGCCCCGGTCGCCAGCGCGGGCGCCCAGTCGGCGATCACCGCGTTGCCGTGGAACATCGGCATGCAGATGTAGTGCACCCCGTCCGGCCCGAGCCGGAACTGGTCGGCCAGGGACCGCCCGGCGGCGGCCAGCCGGCCCTGGGAGCAGAGCGCGGCCTTGGGGGCGCCGGTGGAGCCGGAGGTGAAGTAGAGGAGGAGACGGTCGGCGGGCGTGGCGCGGGAGGCGTCCGGTTCGGCGCCGGCGTAGGGCGCGAGCAGGGTGTCGTACTCCTCGGAGCCGGTCACCAGGAGGCGGACGCCGGGCAGGTCGAGGCCGCGCAGCAAGGGGAGTTGCGACGGCTCGGTGATCAGCAGGCGGCACTCGGTGTGCAGGATGTCGCGGGCGAGTTCGGGGCCCCGGCGGGTGGGGTTGATGCCGGCGACGGCGGCCCGGGCGAGGGCCGCCGCGCTCAACCACATCGGGAATTCAGGGGTGTTGTCGAGCAGTACACCGATGTGGGCGCCGGGGCCCGGCAGCAGGTCGCCGAGCAGAGCCGCCCGCGCGGCGGCACCGGCCGTCACCTCGTGGTGGGTGAACTCCCGCCCCTCGAACCACAGTCCGGGCCGGTGGTCTCCCCACCGTCCGGCGACGAGTTCCGCGACCGTACGCCTCCTGGAGTCCATGGAGACGCACGGTAGTTGACGGAGCGTCAGATGTGGAGGGCCGAGGTGAACACGGTCAAGGCGACCATGAACCCGGCGCAGAACAGCACGATCACCCCGATGAAGGAGAGCGCCATGAAGGCGGCGAGCCCGTGCCCGGAGCGACGGAGATGGGGGATGGCCGTGGCCACGACCTCGGGCCCGTCGGCATAGTGGACGGTGACGATGTCACCTTCCATGGTCGTGCCCGGGCCGCCCTCCTCCTCGAAGCGGACGACTCGGCCCTCGCGGGTCCTGAACTCGTACACGTGACGCAGCCCGGTGCGCACGAAGCTGTCGCCGCCGCCATGTGCCACCGGGTACACCCGCAGGCACTCCGCCTCGGCCGTCAGCCCGCTCCGCCAGGCGCTGCGGGCCCGGTTCCAGCGCCGCACCACGTGGTACGCGCCGAAGAGAGCCGCGGCCATGATCAGGGCGGGGACGGCGTAGAGAAGGGCAATCATGGCGGATCCCCCGAGGTCAGGTGGTGTTCGTGTGGGGGAACCTACCCCGGGGGAAGCCTGGACTGTCTCAAGTGCCGATCAAAACGTGACGTCCGAGCAGGCGTAGAACGCGTTGGTCGTGTCGGCGATCGTCCACACCGCGACGATCACATGCCGTCCGCTGAGCCCGGACGGCAGGGTGCCGCTGTGCGAGAGGGTGGAGGGAGGTCGCTGGCCGTTGTAGGGGACGGTCAGGAACGGGGTCAGGTTGAGGTCGGAGCGGGCCAGGTTGTGGTTCTGGTTCCAGCCCGGCTTGGTGACGTAGTACTTGAAGTCGGTCGTGGCGTGCATCGCGGTGAACTGCCAGCGGAACGTGTAGCTCTGCCCGCCCGTCACCTTCGTCGCCGGCCATGCGGAGCCCGACGGTGTCCGCGGCGCGCTGAGCTGGCTGAAGCGGCTCACGCCGCCGTTGCATATCTGGCCGTCGGCGGGTCCGCCGGCCGGGAAGCCCTTGGGGCCCTCGACGCTCTGCGGCTCCCACTGGATGTCGCCGCAGTTCGTCACGGTGCCGTTCTGGCAGAGCTTCTGCCTGCTGATGGGGAGGTCGGTGTAGCCGTGGCTGCTGGCGCCGCCGGAGGAGAGCACTACGGCTCCGGTGGTGGCGAGGCCCACCACGGCGGCGTACCACTTGGTCTTTCTGCGCATGCTGCCGCTCCTGGAGAACGTGGGGGATGTTCTGTGAGGCGTGCAGGTCTAGACCAAGTCCCAGATTATTGCCGGTTGTTGAACATGTCCATACCAATCACGCCCCTTGTTCTCCGCGACCGGCACAGAACGCCACCGTCAAGTCCTTCACCAGCGCCTTGCGTTCGTAGTCGTCCAGTTCCACCAGGCCCCGCATGGTGAGCCGGGTCACCGTGTCCTCGACCGAGTCCACCACCGACGTCAGCATGGTCGCCCGGTGCTGGGCGTCCAGAGCGGCGATCCGGCGCCGGTGCATCGCGGCGGCCACCTCCGGGGCGTACTCGATGCGCAGCGGCTGGACCGAGAACACCTGCACGCCGACCGGCGCGGTCTCCGCGTTCACCAGCCGGGTCAGCGCCTCCCCCGCCGCGTCGGCCGAACCGCGCCCCGAGCCCGGCGCCTCCACCGGGATCCGGGCGAGCGCGGCCTCCACGCACTCGCGCAGATAGGTCTCGTGGTCGTCGACGCCGAGCGTGGCCCGCGCGGTGTCCCGCACCCGCCACACCACGAGGACGACGACCCGCAGCCCGACCCCGCTCGCGTCGGCCGCCGCCATCGGCTCGCTGCGCCAGTGCCGCAGCCGTACGTCGACCCGGCGACGCAGCAGCAGCGGGTTGACCCACATCAGGCCGGTGCGCCGCACGGTCCCCCGGTAGCGGCCGAACAGCCCGAGCACCCAGGCCCGTCCGGTCCGGCCCCGGGCCAGCCCGCCGAAGCCGAAGAGACCGAGGGCGCCGGCACCCGCGTAGGCGGCCCACTGCACCGGACCGAGGCCCGCGTGCGTGTACGACGGCAGGCGCAGCGCCTCCAGCGCGAGCGGCGGCACCACACCCGCCCACCACGAGGTGGCCGCGCACCCGGCCAGTCCGCAGGCTCCGGCGAGGACACCCACCGCGCCGGGGAGCACCCGCGCCGGGCGCTCGGCCAGTTCGGGGTCGACCTCGGGGGCGGGGCGCGGGGCGGCCTGGGCGGTCCTGCGCAGGCGGGGCTGCTCCCCGGTGCCCTGTCTGCGGGCCACCACGGCGGGCTTCAGCGGTACCGACACCGGGTCCGGGTCGTCGCGGAACAGCAGATGGACCGGGATCTCGGTGGTCGCCTCGTTCTGGATGAGCCGGGCGGGACGTGCGTGCCCCTCGGACTCCGGTGTCGGTGAAGTGGTCGTACTCATGAGTGCCTCCAGCCTCCGCGCCAGATGCGTCACAACAAGGGGGACAGGGTCAGGTGGTCGCCCACCGCGTGGTGGTGAGTCCGGTGCTCACGAGGTGATGAGCCCGGTGTTCACGGTGATGAGCCCGGTGCCTGTGAGAAGAGCCGCGTGGCTACGAGAAGAGCCGGCGCCAGGTCTCCGGGCCCGGGTAGCCGTCCGCCGCGCCGCCGCGCCAGCCCTGGGCGCGTTGGAAGGCCTCCACGCCCCGCCGGTCCGGCTCGCCCCAGCGCGGTCCCGGTCCGGTCGTGTAGTACTTGCCGAACCCTTTCTTCACCAGCTGGCGGCCGAGCTGGGTGACGTACTTGTTGGTCGCGCCGGGCCGGAACATCGCACGTCCGGGGTAGCCGGGGACGCCGTGCGAGGAAGGTGTGGAGGGTGCGGACGGTGTGGAGGGTGCGGGCGGTCCCCCCGTCCCTGCCCCGCCGCCCGATCCGATGTCCCTGCCGCCGCCGGTGACCAGCAGCGCCCAGGTCTGCGCCCCGGGCAGCCCGTCCGCGTCCCCGCCCCGCCAGCCCTGCGCCTGCTGGAACGCCTGGGTGGCCCTGCGGTCCGCGTCCGACCAGCGGGGGCCCGGCCCCGAGGTGTAGAAGCGCCCGGCACCGCGCTCCACGAGCATGCGGCCGAGCTGGGTGACGTACTTGTTGTTGGCCCCGGGACCGAAGTAGGCGGTGCCGGGGAAGGGCGTCACGTCCGGGGCCTGCGGCTTGGCGGGGTCCGGGGTGACGGGGTCCGGGTTCGCGCCGTCCGGGGTGGCGCCGTCCGGCTGGGCGCCCGAGGTGCCGCCCGCGAGCCCCTTGTACCGGTAGGCGACGTACCGGTCGGAGTTGCTCCAGTAGGCGTAGGGGGTGGCCTGCTTGCGGGCGTAGGGGCGGGTCTCCTCGTAGGCGAGGTAGTAGGTGTGCGTGTAGTCCGTCCAGCCGCCGAAGATGACGACGTGGGAGCCGTTCTCGGGGTTGGACGGGTTGTGGAAGAGCAGGATGTCGCCGGGTTGGAGGTCGTCCTTGGCGATCCGGACGCCGTACTGGCCGATGCTGCCGGTCCATTCGTTGCGCGGCAGGCTCCAGGCCATGGAGACGAAGCCGGAGCAGTCCTGGCGGTAACCGTCGCCCCAGTACTCGGACATGCTGTACGGCACCCGCGCGGCGACCCACTGCTTGGCCCGCTTGATGATGTCGGCGCGGGTGGTGGTGGGCGTCCTGACGGGGGCGGGCTTGGCGCCGGGGCCGTGCAGGGGGGCCTTGTCGCCCTGTGGGGTGTCGGGCTCGTCTGCCCTGGGGGTGCCGGGGCGGGTGGGGGTCTGGGGGGCGGCGAAGGCGGGGGCCGCGTGCAGGGCGCCGAGGGCGGTGACGGTTGTGGCGGCGAGGATCACGGCTCGGGCGGCGGCGGGATGACCGCCGGCCGGGCGGGGGAGGACGCGGCGCCAGTGGAGGCAGCCGGGGCAGTCGCAGTCCTTCTCGGGATCGATTTCCTCGAATACCGGAGTCTCCATGCGGCGCCCCTCACACTCCAGGTCGAAATGTTCGCAACTGTGCACATTCGTCAGTTTCTCAACTGTCCCCCGGACACGCATGCTGACGGTCCGAATGATGTACAGCACCCCCTGGGGCGGTCCGCGACACCCTCCGGAATCCGGTAGAGTCATGCAGGTCAGCAGGCGCCGCTAGCTCAGTTGGTTAGAGCAGCTGACTCTTAATCAGCGGGTCCGGGGTTCGAGTCCCTGGCGGCGCACGCACGACCGAAGGCCTCCCGCGAAAGCGGGGGGCCTTCGGCATTGAGGGACGCATCACGCCGACGCCCCCGGGGGGCGAGGGTCAGGCAGGTGGCGGCCGGGGGTCCGGGGTTCGAGTGCCTGACGGCAGGGCGTACACGGGTTCGAGTCTCTCGTGGTGTGTCGGCGCGGGAGTGTCTTCGTCAGGCTGGGGGCTTCTTGGATGACAGGCGCCACAATGAACGCGTATGACCGGTAAACACCGTGTTTCGCATCTTGCGATCATGATGAGCACCGTAGAACCCTGGTTTTTCAAGATGCTGCGTATACGCGGCAGTTGGGGGGCAAGGAGACGGTTGCCGGGGTTGCGGGGAAAGGGGGCCCCGCCGCTGAAGATGCCGGAGGGGGCGTCTGCAACCGGAAGGTCGCTGTTACCTGTCTAATGCTGTGAAGATTGTGGTGACTGCGGCCCACCACTGATACGTCTGTGAAGGTCGAGGGGGACCAGATCAGCCGTAAGGAAACGACAACACGCGGCCCGTCCGCGTGTGGGGGGATGACTCATCATGACGTCGACGCCGACGGGCGCCCGGCAGAATTTCGACCCGTCCGACACCACTCAGCTCAGGCTGCCTTCGCACCGGACCGGCACCCTGCGCCGGATAAAGAAGACGCTTCCGAAGTACGACTACGAGCACTACAGCAGACTGGCCGGTCCCCTCACACAGCCCGACCCGGGCCAGCCCTACAAGGTGCAGTACCGCTCGCTGATCTCGCAGGAGCCGCACCGCATCAGAGTCGCCCTGATGCTCGCCGCCGCCCCCCTGCTCTCGCTGGTCCTGCTCGCCTGGCTGCTCCAGCCCGAGCACTGGACCGAGCGCGACTACCCGGCCTTCTCGTGGCTGCCGGCCCTGGACATCGTCATGCTCGTCTCGATCGGCCTGATCGAGTTCTTCCGCTGCATGAACGTGCTGTCCAACGCCCACGCCACCCTGGTCGCCCGGGACCCGGTCCCCGTGGTGCCCGAGACCGGCACCAGAGTGGCCTTCCTCACCTCCTTCGTGCCCGGCAAGGAGCCGCTGGAGATGGTGACGAAGACCCTGGAAGCCGCGGTGCGGATCCGGCACCGCGGCCTCATGCACGTCTGGCTCCTGGACGAGGGCGACGACCCGGCGGTCAAGGAGGTGTGCGCGCGCCTCGGTGTGCACCACTTCTCCCGCAAGGGCGTCGAGAAGTGGAACCAGCCCAAGGGCCCGCACCGCGCCAAGACCAAGCACGGCAACTACAACGCCTGGCTCGACGCGCACGGCGACCAGTACGACTTCTTCGCCTCGGTCGACACCGACCACGTGCCGCTGCCCAACTACCTGGAGCGGATGCTCGGCTTCTTCCGCGACCCGGACGTCGGCTTCGTGATCGGCCCGCAGGTCTACGGCAACTACGACAACTTCGTCACCAAGGCCGCCGAGTCCCAGCAGTTCCTCTTCCACGCCCTGATCCAGCGCGCCGGCAACAAGTACGGCGCCCCGATGTTCGTGGGCACCTCCAACGCCGTACGCATCAGCGCGCTCAAGCAGATCGGCGGGCTGTACGACTCGATCACCGAGGACATGGCGACCGGGTTCGAGATCCACCGGCACAAGAACCCGGCCACGGGGAGGAAGTGGCGCTCGGTCTACACGCCGGACGTGCTCGCGGTCGGTGAGGGCCCGAGCGCCTGGACCGACTTCTTCACCCAGCAGATGCGCTGGTCGCGAGGGACGTACGAGACGATCCTCAAGCAGTACTGGAAGGGCTGGTACTCGCTGCCGCCGAGCAAGCTCTTCAACTACACGATGATGATCATCTTCTACCCGATGTCCGCCCTCAACTGGATCCTCGCGGCCCTCAGCTGCGCGCTGTTCCTGGGCCTCGGCGCCTCGGGTGTGAACATCGACCCCACCGTGTGGCTGATGCTCTACGGCAACGCCTCCGCGCTCCAGATCGGCCTGTACATCTGGAACCGCCGCCACAACGTCTCGCCGCACGAGCCCGAGGGCTCCGGCGGTGTCGCGGGCATGGTGATGTCGGCGCTGTCCGCCCCGCTGTACGCGAAGGCGCTGGTCGACTCGGTGCTGCGGCGCAAGAGCAAGTTCGTGGTCACGCCCAAGGGCGACTCGGCCAGCCCCGACCGGTGGTTCGGCACCTTCCGCTACCACTGGTACTTCATCGCGATCTTCGGCGGCTCGATCGGCGCCGGTGTCGCCCTGGGGCACTCCCACCCCGCCATGATCATCTGGGCGACCTTCGCCATGCTGATCACCGCCACACCGATCCTCACCTGGCGGCACATGCTGCGGCAGGCCCGCAAGAAGCCGGCCGGCGCCCCGCCGGAGGCAGTGGTTCCGGCCCAGGTGCCGGCTCAGGCCGCGGCCCGGACGCAGTACCAGCCGCAGCCGCTGCCCACCGCCCCGCACGCTCCGGCTCAGAAGCCGAGCTGGGCGGACTCGCACACGCACGACGAGGGCAACGACCAGACGATGCAGATCGCCCTCGGTGGATTTGGGGGACGTAAGGAATGAACGACCGTGCAGGCCGCCGCCGCGCCCGTCGACTCGCGATCGGTACGGCGGTGGTGCTCGCGCTGGCCGGGATGAACGGCCCGTGGCTGTACCGCTTCGGGACGGCGAAATACCACCAGTACCAGATCAACAGACCGGAGTACAAAGCCGAGAACGGCAAGTGGGAGATCGTCGAGTTCCCGAAGGAGTACCGGCAGAACACCATCCACGCGGCGCTGCTGCGCACCGGGAAGGTGCTCCTGGTGGCGGGGTCCGGCAACAACCAGGACAACTTCGACGCGAAGAAGTTCGACACCCGGATCTGGGACCCGGTCAAGGGCACCGTCAAGAAGGTGCCGACGCCCAGCGACCTGTTCTGCACGGGGCACACCCAGCTGGCGAACGGCAATCTGCTGATCGCCGGCGGCACCAAGCGGTACGAGAAGCTCAAGGGCGACGTGACGAAGGCCGGCGGCCTGATGATCGTCCACAACGAGAACCCGGACAAGCCGATCACCCTGCCGGCGGGCACCAAGTTCACCGGCAAGGAGGGCGGCAAGACCTTCGTGTCCAAGGACCCGGTCGTCGTCGAGCGGGCCAAGAAGGTCTTCGACAAGCAGACCGGGAAGTTCCTGCGCAACGACCCCGGGCTCGGCCGGATCTATGTCGAGGCGCAGAAGAGCGGCCGCAAGTACGAGACCGGCACCCAGGACAACTACCGGATCCAGGGGCTGACCGGGACGGACGCGCGCAACACCTACGGCATCGCGCAGAAGCTCGCACTCGACAAGAAGGACTTCCAGGGGATCCGGGACGCCTTCGAGTTCGACCCGGTCGCCGAGAAGTACATCAAGGTCGACCCGATGAAGGAGGCCCGCTGGTATCCGACGCTCACCACCCTGAGCGACGGGAAGATCCTCAGTGTCTCCGGGCTCGACGACATCGGGCAGCTGGTGCCGGGCAAGAACGAGGTCTTCGACCCGAAGACCAAGAAGTGGACATACACGTCCAAGGTCCGCCAGTTCCCGACGTACCCCGCGCTGTTCCTCATGCAGAACGGCAAGATCTTCTACTCGGGGTCGAACGCGGGGTACGGGCCGGACAACGTCGGGCGTGAGCCGGGTGTCTGGGACGTGGCCAGCAACAAGTTCACGAAGGTCCCGGGGCTGAGCGACCCGAAGGAGATGGAGACCTCCGGCACGGTTCTGCTGCCGCCGGCGCAGGACGAGAAGTACATGGTGATCGGCGGGGGCGGGGTCGGTGAGTCCGCCCAGTCCAGCAACAGGACGCGGATCGTCGACATGAAGGCGGACAGTCCCCGGTTCGTCGACGGGCCGACGCTGGAGAAGGGGACGCGGTATCCGCAGGCGTCGATCCTTCCCGACGACAGCGTGCTGGTGTCCGGGGGGTCGGAGGACTACCGGGGGCGCGGGGACTCCAACATCCTCCAGGCGCGGCTGTACCACCCGGACACGAACACGTTCGAGTCGGTGGCCGACCCGCTCGTGGGGCGGAACTACCACTCCGGGTCGCTGCTGTTGCCGGACGGGCGGGTGATGTTCTTCGGGTCGGACTCCCTGTACGAGGACGCGGCGAACACGAAGCCGGGGGTATTCGAGCAGCGGATCGAGATCTACACGCCGCCTTATCTGTACCGGGATTCGCGGCCTTCGCTGTCCGGGGGGCCGCAGACGATCGCCCGCGGCGCCTCGGGGACGTTCACCTCACCGCAGGCTTCCGTGATCAAGAAGGTGCGGTTGATCCGGCCCAGTGCGTCGACCCATGTGACCGATGTGGATCAGCGGTCCGTGGAGCTGAAGTTCACCGTGTCGGGGGACAAGGTGAAGGTGACGGTGCCGGGTAACAAGAACTTGGTTCAGTCGGGGTGGTACATGCTGTTCGTCGATGACGATCAGGGGACGCCGTCCAAGGCACAGTGGGTTCGGGTGCCGTAATGCCAAAGACGCTCCCGCACCTTCGATTTCGGGTGCGGGAGCGTCGTGGCTTGTCGCGCCCACGCGGCGGAGCCGCAAATCGATACAGCCCCGCGCCCCTAGCCGGCCGAAGCTTGCGCCAGTTTCAAGGCGTAGGTTGGCCACCATTGGCCTGCCTTCGGGCCGCCTTTGCACTCGCCGTCCGACTCTCCCGGGCGCTTGACCCACAAGTACGCGTCCACCAGCGGGTCCGCCGTCTTGATCGTCGGGGTTTCTCCCAACGCCCTGCCGGGCGGGTTGCACCAACGCTCGTTCTCGTCGCCGCCCTTGTAGGGGCCGTTGCCGTTGCGGCTGGTGTCGATGACGAAGTGTTTGTTGCCCACCTTTGAGGAGAGCTGCTTGCCGTAGGCGATGGAGTCCTCGGTGGAGTAGAAGTTGGAGACGTTCACCGAGAAGCCGTCGGCCTTGGCGATGCCCGCCCATTTGAGGGGCTCGTAGATCTGGTCGGGGTGACCCCAGCCCGCGTTGCCCGCGTCCAGGTAGACCTTCGTGTTCTTCAGGGACTTGAGCTTCTCGACGGCGCCGCTGAGGAGGTCGTAGCGCTCCTCGTGGAACTCGTCCTGGGTGCAGCCGTCGACCAGGTGCAGTACGGCGTCCGGTTCGAGGATCACCGTCGCCGCGCGGTCGCCGATGCCCGCGGCCACGCCGTCGATCCAGGCCCGGTACGCGTTGCCGTCGGCGGCGCCGCCCTGGGAGTACTGGCCGCAGTCGCGGTGCGGGATGTTGTAGAGGACCAGCAGGGCCGTACGGCCCGCCTTGTCGGCGGCCTCGGTGAAGCCGCGGGCCTCCTGCTCGGGTTTCTCCACACCGATCCACTCACCGGTGGGCTGCTGGGCGATCTTGCGGATCTGCTGGGCCTCGGCGTCCTTGCCGCTCTTCTCGTACGCCGCGACCTGCCGGGCCGCGTTGCCGTCCGGGTTGACCCAGAACGGGTCGGCCTCCTTGGGCTGCTGGGTGATCCCCGCACCGGCCTTGTCGCCTTCGTCCCCCTTGTCCCCGCCGTCCGACGTGGAACACGCGGCGAGCAACAGTGCCGCCCCCAGCACCGCCGCACCAGCCCCTGCGCGGGTCGCCGTCCTGGCCCCCCTGCTGACGTACATCCAATTCCCCCCTGGGTGCACCGTGGCAAGTCTCAATCGTGACACACCGGTCGCGCCGCCCACGAGGTCGCCGGAGCCTTGTCCAGGAGCTGTTACAGCCCTGAAGGTCGGGGTAGGTGCGCGCCCGAACGGGGGCGCTCGTCGATGAAGGGGAGTGCTCAGCGATGCGGTACGCCACCAGGGAGATCCGGCTGGCCTCGGCACTGGTGGAGGCGGCCGACACCCTCGTCGAGGGCTTCGAGGCGATGCGCTACTTACAACGGCTCTCCGATCACTGCGTGGAGTTGCTGAACGCGCGGGCGGCGGGGGTGATGCTGATCGACGGGGGCCGGTCGGTGTCGCTGGCCGCGAGCAGCCGGCACGAGCGGATGGCGCTGGACCTGCTGGAGGCGCAGCACGGCGGCGGACCCTGTCTGGAGAGCTACGGCTCCGGCCGGCCCGTACCGCCGGTGTCCATCCGGGTCGCCCACGCGGCGGCCCGCTGGCCCGACTTCACCGAACGGGCGCTCCGGCACGACATCGTGACGACCTTCGCGGTCCCGCTGCGCCGCCGTGAACACCTGCTGGGCGCGCTCAACGTGTTCGGTCCGACACTGACCGGGGACACCGCCCCGGCCGCCGACCCCGCCCCCGAACTCCAGGTCGCGCAGGCGCTCGCCGACGCCGCCGCGCTCGGCCTGCAGAACCGCCGTGCCTACACCCAGTACCGCACGCTGTCCGGGCAGTTGCAGGAGGCGCTGTCGAGCCGGGTCCGCATCGAGCAGGCCAAGGGGATGCTCGCGGAGCGCTGGGGGGTGCGCGCCGACCACGCGTTCGTGGCGCTGCGGCAGTACGCGCGGCGGCGCCGGCTCGCCCTGGACCAGGTGGCGAGCACGGTCATCGAGGGTGCCGCGGACGACGCCGAACTGCGCCGCGAGATCGACGAAGACTCCGCGGGACCCGCCTGAAACCCGGGGCCACCAGGGCGTATGACGGAGCGCCACGAGGACGGGGCCGGGCGTCGGACGACCTCTAGGCCCGGACGCTCATCCGTTCTAGAGTCTTCCCATAGGTGTACGGCCCCAGCCCCTGGCCGCAGTCAGCACCGACCGTGCCTCCCAGGCCTCCCGCGCCGTCGCCGGGTTACTCCCGCAGCCCGAGCGCGCGCGGTCGAGGACCAGCCCGGTCGGCGACTTCGGGGGGAGCGGGTCGCCGACCGGGCCAGGTGGCGCGCCCGCGGGGCTTACGGCTAGGTGCCGGTCGGAATCGCAGACTTCAGGGCCCGGTGCCGGTCAGGTACGCCGAGACGATCACGTTCGCCGTGTAGCTGCGGCTGGTCCGGTCGAAGGTGCCGCCGCAGGTGATCAGGCGCAGTTCGGCGCGGCCGGACTCGCGGGGGCCGTAGGCCCGGTGGGCGTCGAAGTCGTCCCGGGTGAGGACCTGGACGTCGTCGACGGTGAACTCGGCGACCCGGCCGTCGTCGCGGACCACCCGGACCGTCTCGCCCGGCTTGAGGGCGCTGATCTTGTAGAAGACCGCGGGCCGGGTCTCGGTGTCGACGTGCCCCACCATCAGGGCGGTCCCGGCGGCCCCCGGTTTCGCGCCGGCCGCGTACCAGCCGACGACGCCGGGCTGGTCGAAGGGCGGCGGGTCGAGGGCGCCCCGTGGGTCCAGTCCGCGGGCCACCACCGGCGCCTGCACGCCGAGGTCCGGGATGTCCAGGCGCTGGGGCCGCGCCCCCTTCAGGGGCTTCGCGGCGGGCGGCAGGTCGACGGACCCGGGCGGGCGGCCGACGGCGGCCACGTCACCGGTGGTCGGCGCGGACAGGCCGTGCCGTACGTCGGTCACCTCGCGCCCCCACAGCCACAGTCCGAGCAGCAGCACCGCCCAGGCCACGACGGTCAGCAGCCGGCCGGACCCGGAGCCGCGGTCCCGCCCGGGGTCGTCGCCCTGGTCCGCGAAGCGGTCGGAGAGTCGGTCGGACATCGCCGGTCAGTCCGTCCCGCGGCTCCGGCGGGTGCTCCGCAGCACGACGGCCACCGCGGCGACCCCGGCGAGCACCAGTCCGGTCACCGCGTGCCCGGTGCCGGGGCCGGTGGCGCGGGGCTGCATGGCGGAGAGGTGGGTGGCGCTCCAGCCGCCGCCCGCGTCGACGGGGGCGGCGGGGGACGCCGGGGTCGTGGGCGAGGTGGCGGTACCGGATCCCTTCGCCGCTACGACGGTGATGCGGCCCTTCACCTCGAAGTCGACGCAGGTGATCTTCACGTCGTAGCCGCCGGGCTTGATCGAGGAGCGGACCCGGGTCTCGCCGGCGAGGCTGCCGCCGGACCCCGTCAGCCGGGCGTCGGCGACGAACGCGGCCGAGGCGGCAATCGCCGTCTTCCCCGCGCAGCCCTTCACCCGCAGGGTGAGGTCGGCGCCGGGGGCGGGGGTCGAGGGGGTGACCGAGACGCTGCCGCCGTCCGCCGCCCGGGCGACCGGGGTGAGGGCGACAACGGCCAGCGCCGTGCCACAGAGAGTGAGACGTAGGGAACCCATCGTGAACCTCCAGATGTCTGGAGCGTCCCGCGGGGCAGGCGGCCCCGCATCCCGGGGTGGCCGGTCACTGCTCCGGATGGGGGACGGCGGGCGCCTCGGAGCAGGGAAAACAGGGGATCCGGGACCGTGCGGGAGTGACCGGGGGCTGAGACGCCGGAGCACGCTCATTGCCGTCGCGGGGCGGCTGCATAGCATGGTCATCTCACCCGTTCACCGCACGCAGGAGTCCGCACCCATGACAGAGCGCAAGCCCATCGAATCGTGGCTCACCGACATGGACGGGGTGCTGATGCACGAGGGCATCCCGGTGCCGGGCGCGGACGCCTTCATCAAGAAGCTGCGGGACTCGGGGCGGCCGTTCCTGGTGCTGACGAACAACTCGATCTACACCGCGCGTGATCTGCACGCCCGGCTGAACCGGATCGGCCTCGACGTGCCGGCGGAGAACATCTGGACCTCCGCGCTGGCCACCGCCAGCTTCCTGGACAACCAGCACCCGGGCGGGACCGCCTATGTGATCGGGGAGGCGGGCCTGACCACGGCCCTGCACGACACCGGGTACGTGCTCACGGATTCCGACCCCGACTTCGTGATCCTCGGTGAGACCCGGACGTACTCCTTCGAGGCCCTGACCAAGGCGATCCGGCTGATCAACAACGGGGCCCGGTTCATCGCCACCAACCCCGACAACACCGGTCCCTCCCCCGAGGGCGCGCTTCCGGCGACCGGGTCCGTGGCCGCGCTGATCACCAAGGCGACCGGCAAGGAGCCGTACTTCATCGGCAAGCCCAACCCGCTGATGATGCGGACCGCGCTGAACACCATCGGCGCGCACTCGGAGACCAGCGCCATGATCGGCGACCGGATGGACACGGACGTCCTGGCCGGTCTGGAGGCGGGCATGGAGACCTTCCTCGTCCTCACCGGGCTGACGGGCAAGGGCGACATCGACCGCTATCCGTACCGGCCGACGAAGGTCGTGGACTCCATCGCGGACCTGGTGGACCGCGTCTGACCGCGGAGGCGGTCCTCACCGGCGTCTGCGGGTCAGCAGGATCGCGCCGCCGGTGACCAGGAGGACCGCCGTGGCGGCGAGGGCGATGCCGGTGAGCGAGCCGAGGCCGGTGCGGGCGAGCTCGTCGGCGAAGGGGAGGGAGGCGTCGCCGGTTCCGGTGCCGGGGTCCTGGGCGTGGCCCGGTTCGCTCTCGACGCCGAAGCGGTAGTCGTTCGACTGTCCCACCCAGTCGCCGTCGTCGTCGTGGCGCTGGACGACGGCCGCGTTGACGGTGACGGCGTTGGGGGCGGTGTCCGCCGTGAGGGCCAGGCGGACCCGCACGGTGAGGGTCTTGCCGGCCGCGACGGTGAAGCCGGGGAAACCGTCGTCGAAGGCGCCCACGAGTTCGTCGGCGTCGGTCTTCTCGAAGCGGACGGGGTGGGCGCGCTCGCCGTCGTAGAACTCCAGGTGGGGCTGGGCGGGTTCGAGGGTGCGGTGGTCGTCGACGAGGACGACCACGGGGTGGATGTCCGTCCGGGTGCGGGCGGTGGTGTTGGTGAGGTCCAGATACCAGGTGCCGAAGCCGCCACCGGCCACGTAGGTGTCGGGACCGCCGTGGACACGGGTGGTGATCGGGAAGTCGTCCCGGTCGGAGCCGGGGTCCGCGTGCGCGGGAGAGGCGGGCAGGAGGAGGGCGGCTGCCGCCGCGAGACCGACGGGGGCGGGAGTGGACAGTCGCATGAACACATGACCATGTCGGACGGGGCCGCCCGTGCGCGGCGCCATTCCGGTGGTGCCCTCTAACGGTCCCGGGAGACCGCCCGATCGGCCGACCCTCGCCGTCAGGCGTCCGCCCTGCCGAAGAGGGGGGCGAGGACCAGCTGGGCCGCTCCCTCGGCGATGTCCCCGGGCGCGGTCCGTACGGGGACCGCCGGCCCGCCCGCGCGCCGGGCGCGCTCGTCGAGGACGGCTCCGACGCCTCGTAGGAACGCGTCCGGGTCGGTGGCGACGGTACGACCGCCCAGCAGGACCAGGTCGATGTCGAGCAGGGCGACGAGGTTGCCGGCCGCGATCCCGAGGACCCGGGCCACTTCGGAGAGGTCGCCGCGGGCCACGGCGGCCAGGCAGAGCGCCTCGACACAGCCGCGGTCACCGCAGTCGCAGGGCGGTCCGTCGAGGTGGACGACCTGGTGCCCGAACTCCCCGGCCCCGGTACGGGCGCCGCGCCGCACGGTTCCGTCGATGACGAGCCCGGCGCCCAGCCCGGTACCGAGGTGCAGGTAGGCGAACGAGCCGCGCTCCCCGGCGACGGCCAGCCCGAGCGCCGCCGCGTTGGTGTCCTTGTCGACCACGACGGGCACCCCGAGCCGCCCCCGGAGCGCGTCCCGCAGCGGGAACCCGTCCCACTCCGGAAACCCGGTGACCCGATGCAACACGCCCCGCGCGTGATCGAGGGGGCCGGGGAGGGCTACACCGAGCCCGAGAACCCCGACCGACAGGCCGGGCTTCTCGGTCCCGAGCCCGGCCGCAGCGGCGCGACCGGAGACACCGGGCCCGGATGCGGCGGCCTGATCGGAGACACCGGTCCCGGACACGGCGGCCTGATCGGAGACACCGGGCCCGGATGCGGCGGCCTGATCGGTGGCACCGGGCCCGGGCCCGCCGGTACCCGCCTCCACACCGGCCGACGCCGTCTCAGCGCCCCCCGGCCCCCTGCCCACCAGCGCCGCCACCTCCCCCGCGACCGCCGTCACCACCGCCTCCGCCCCCGCGCCCAGGTCCAGCGGCACGGACCGCTCCCCCACCACCGTGCCCGCGAGGTTCACCAGCACCAGCCTCAGCGCGTCCCGGTCCAGGTGGGCGCCCACCGCGTGGCCCGCCTCCGGTACCAGGCGCAGTACGGTCCGCGGCTTGCCGCCCGTCGACGCCCGGCGGCCCGCCTCGGCGGCGAGGCCCTCGTCCCGGAGCCGGCCGGTGATCTTGCTGACGGCCTGCGGGGTCAGCCCGGTGCGCTCGGCGAGCTCCAGCCGGCTGATCCCCTCGGCACCCGCCCGCCGCAGCAGATCCAGCACGAGCGCGGTGTTGTGGCTGCGCAGAACCGGCAGATTGACGCCCCCGTCCACACCCCGCAAGCCCCCGCCGCCCACCGCACCCGACCTCTCACCGCTGACCGTGTTCACGCCGCCCATTGTCCTCACCGCTTGCACTTTGGCAACAGCGTTGCCAAAGTGGGTCTCATGACTGCTGCTGACCTCCGCGTGGGCCTCGTCGGGTACGGCCTCGCGGGCTCCGTCTTCCACGCCCCGCTGATCGCCGCCACCGAGGGCCTGACCCTCGACACGGTGGTCACCTCGAACCCCGAGCGGCAGGAACAGGCCCGCGCCGAGTTCCCGGACGTCCGTACCGTCGCCGACACCGACGAGCTCTTCGCACGCGCCGCCGACCTGGACCTGATCGTCGTCGCGTCGCCCAACAAGACGCACGTCCCGCTCGCCGGCACCGCCCTGAGGGCCGGCCTGCCCGTCGTGGTCGACAAGCCGATCGCCGGCACGGCCGCCGAGGCTCGCGAGCTCGCCGCCCTCGCCGAGGAGCGCGGTCTGCTGCTCTCCGTCTTCCAGAACCGCCGCTGGGACAACGACTTCCTGACCCTGCGCAAGCTGCTCGACGAGGGCGAACTCGGCGAGGTATGGCGCTTCGAGTCCCGCTTCGAGCGCTGGCGGCCGCAGCCGAAGGGCGGCTGGCGCGAGTCCGGCGACCCCGCAGAGATCGGAGGTCTGCTCTACGACCTCGGCAGCCATGTCGTCGACCAGGCCCTGACCCTCTTCGGCCCCGCCGCCTCGGTGTACGCCGAGACGGACATCCGCCGCCCGGGCGCCTCGATCGACGACGACACGTTCCTCGCGATCACCCACGCGAGCGGCGTCCGCTCCCACCTCTACGTCTCCGCCACCACCACCCAACTCGGCCCCCGTTTCCGGGTCCTGGGCTCGAAGGCGGGCTATGTGAAGTACGGCCTCGACCCGCAGGAGGCCGCCCTCAGGGAGGGCGCGCGGCCCGGCACGCCGGCCGAATGGGGCCGTGAGCCCGAGTCGCTGTGGGGCCGGCTCGGTGCCGGTGAGTCCCCCGTGACCGGCGGCGGCAGCCCCGTCCCCACCCTGCCCGGCGACTACCCCGCTTACTATGCGGCCGTGGCCAGGGCCCTTTCCGAGGGCGGCACCAACCCGGTGACCGCGCTGGAGGCGGCCGCCGCCCTCGACGTACTGGAGGCGGCACGCCGTTCGGCCCGCGACGGAGTGGCGGTGGAGCTGTGACGCACAACACCGAGCTGACCCCGAAGTTCCACCCGGAACTCACCCCGCCCCTGGAAGAGCTGGAGGCGCAGGAACGCCGCCTGGTCTTCCGGCAGTTCACCTACGAGGACGCGTGGGCGCTGGGCTCCCTGCTGGTCGGCATGGCCCGGGAGCGGCAGGCGCCGGTGGCCATCGACATCCACCGCGGCGGCCAGCAGCTCTTCCACGCGGCCCTGCCGGGCTCCACCCCGGACAACGACGCCTGGATCGACCGCAAGCGCCGGGTCGTGGAGCGCTACGGCTCCGCCTCCTACCTGGTCGGCGCCCGCTTCCGCGCCAAGGGCAGCAGCTTCGAGGAGTCCTCGCGCCTCGACCCCGACACGTACGCGGCCCACGGCGGCTCCTTCCCCGTCACGGTCGAGGGCGTGGGCGTCGTCGGCACGGTGACGGTGTCGGGGCTGCCCCAACTCCAGGACCACCGGTTCGTCGTGGAGGCGCTGGAACAGTTCCTGGGTCAGGGCGACTGACGGGAAGATCCGGACGCCCCCTCCGGTTGGCACCCGTGCAGCGGTATGTCGACCGGAGGGACCCCTGTGAGCCACCTGAAGCAATCCGTCGGACGGTACGGCATCTGGAACGGCGGCGGCCTGCGCTCCGAGGAGCCGGAACGCCGAGGCGAACTCGCTGAGACGGCGGCCGAGTTGGAGGAGCTGGGCTTCGGCGCCCTCTGGCTCGGCGGCAGCAGCGCCACCCACCACGCCGTCCCGCTGGTCGAGGCGACCTCCCGGATCGTGGTCGGCACCAGCATCCAGAGCATCTGGCAGTACGACGCCGGGACCGCCGCGGCCGCGTACGCCGAGCTCGACAAGGCCCACCCCGGGCGCTTCGCCCTGGGCCTCGGCGTCAGCCACGCCAAGTTCGCCGAGCAGTACCGGCGCCCGTACTCCGCCCTGGTGGACTACCTGGACGCCCTCGACGCGGCAGGGGGCCCGGCGGAGGGCCGTCTCCTGGCGGCGCTGGGCCCGAAGACCATCGAGCTCGCCCGGGACCGCGCGGCCGGTTCGATCCCGTACCTGATCAGCGCGGAGCAGACGGCGAAGTCCCGTGAACTCCTGGGCGAGGGGCCCCTGTTGGCCCCGGAGCTGAAGGTGGTCCTGGAGTCCGACCCCACGAGGGCCCGCACCCTGGCCCGCGACTACCTCGCCATATACCTGGGCCTGCCCAACTACACCAACAACTTCCTCCGCAACGGCTTCACGGAGGACGACCTGAAGGACGGCGGCAGCGACCGTCTGGTCGACGCGGTGTACGCCTGGGGCACGGAGGAGCGGATCCGCGCCCGCATCGACGAGTACCTCGCCGCGGGCGCGGACCACGTGGCCCTCCAGGTGGTGGACGGAGGCCCGCGCTACGACCTCCCGAGGGAGGCCTGGCGCAGGCTGGCGGCACTACTGAGGTGAAAGGGTCGCCCTAGGCGTTCTTGAACTCCTGGCGCTGACGCCCGAGTCCGGAGATCTCCAGCTCCACCACATCTCCCGCCCGCAAGTACGGCTTGGGCTCGGGCTCACCCAGCGCGACCCCCGCCGGCGTACCGGTGTTGATGACGTCACCGGGGTACAGGGTCATGAAGTGGCTGACGTACCGCACCACTTCACCCACGGGGAAGATCTGCTCGGCGGTCGTCCCGTCCTGCTTCAGCTCCCCGTTGACCCACAGCTTCAGCGAGAGGTCCTGGGGATCGCCCGCCTCGTCCGCTGTCACCAGCCACGGCCCGAGGGGGTTGAACGTCTCGCAGTTCTTCCCCTTGTCCCACGTCCCGCCGCGCTCGATCTGGAACTCCCGCTCGGACACGTCGTGCGACACCGCGTACCCGGCGACATGGGCGAGCCCCTCCTCGGCGGACTCCAGATACCGGGCCGTACGCCCGATGACGACCGCCAGCTCGACCTCCCAGTCGGTCTTCTCGGACTTCCGCGGCACGAGGACCGTGTCGTACGGGCCCACCACCGTGTCCGCGGCCTTGAAGAAGATCACCGGCTCGGCGGGCGGCTCGGCCCCGGTCTCGCGGGCGTGGTCGTGGTAGTTGAGCCCGATGCAGACGATCTTGCCGATGCGTGCGAGCGGCGGCCCGACCCGCAGCCCGGTCGCGTCGAGCACCGGCAGGTCCCCGGACTCCGCGGCCGCGCGGACCCGGCCGAGTGCAGCGTCGTCGGCGAGCAGCGTCCCGTCGATGTCGTCCACGACACCGGTCAGGTCCCGCAGCACCCCGTCGGCGTCCAGCAGGGCGGGCGTCTCCGATCCCGGCGTTCCGACTCGCAGCAGCTTCATGGTCACTTTCTCCCTCGATCGCGGGGCGCCCTCCGACGGGTGCAGCCATCGGATGACTGGTCGATCCTCCAAGGTCACCGTCCGCTCCGCAATACCCGGTTCACGGACTGGACCGTCACCGCGCCGGTCAGCGGTAGAGGACGGCCCTCTCGACCGCGGCCCACGTCGAGCTGGTCACCACGTACAGCGCGGCGGCGAGCGGCACCACCGCCACGGTGAACAGGGTGAGGAAGGACATGTACGGCATGAACCTGCCCACCGCGCCGGCACCGGGCACCGGCTGGCCGTCCGTCACCGGAAGGACCGGGTTCGCGGCCATCATCCGCTTGGTACGGCGGTAGTTGAAGGTCGCCACCAGGATCACGAACGTGAACAGGCAGACGTACACGAGCCCCGCTCCCCCGAACATCCCGCCGTCCCCGAGCGCGTCCGCCCAGCGCCCGCCGAGCGGTGCGGCGAACAGTTCGTGGCCCAGCAGGGCGTTGGCCCGGCCGCCGATCGTGGTGTTGGAGAAGAGGTGGTACAGCAGGAAGAAGGCGGGCATCTGGAGCAGGCCGGGCAGACAGCCGGAGAGCGGGGAGACCTTCTCCTCCGCGTGCAGTGCCATCACCGCCTTCTGGAGCTTCTCGGGGCTGTCCTTGTGCTTCTTCCGCAGCTCGGCGATCTTCGGCTGGAGCCTGGTGCGGGCCTTCTGGCCGCGGGCGGCGGCGCGGGACAGGGGGTGCACGAGCAGTCGTACGAAAGCGGTGAACAGGACGATCGCGGCGGCGGCCGCGGTGGCGCCGAAGAGGGGGTGGAGCAGGTCGGCCAGATGTTGCACAAGATCAGCGAAGACAGACATGGGTGAGCCCTCCGGGGGTCTCGTCGTGCCGGTGGTGGTGAGGGCGGCATGACGACCCGCGCGGGGCGCACTGCTACAGAGGTGCGGCCCTACGCGGTGGTCGTCCGGAGGGCGTGACCGGGGGCTCGGGGGCGGGGGCGGCCCTTGGCGTCGGGGTCGCGCTGCGGGAGGAAGGCCGTACGGCGGTCCCGGTCGCGGATGGCCGTACGGACCCGGGTGGGCGGCACGGCGGGCGCGCAGCGCGAGGCGAGCAGCGAGCAGGCGGCGAAGGCGGACCCGGCCGCGGCGGTCGCGGCGAGCGCCACGGCGGCGGAGAGGCTGCCGGTGTCGAGCAGGACGACGTCGAGGACGAGGAGCAGCAGCACGGCGGCGGGACGCACCGACGTCCAGCTGCGGCGCATGGCCACTCCCTCTCTCCCGGAGCCGACGAATCCTCCTCCGGTTATACCTGATCGACCACGAGGGGCTGCAAGAGCCTCTTCGGCTTGCGCAGGGCCCTGCTGACCGGGTTCGGGGGGTCGGGGTCGAGGTCCGGACCGGGGCGCATGAGGACGTCCTCGACCGGTACGACGGTGGCGCAGGCGGGGCATTCGCCGTAGGAGCCGAGTTCGGTGCCGCAGTCGGCGTGCTGGAAGACGAGGAGCACGCTGCCGTCGTGGTGCTCGCGGCCCCAGCGGCTGAGGGCGCGCAGGGTCGGCCACAGGGCGGCGCCGCGGTCGGTGATCACGTACTCGTCGCGGGGCGGGGACTCCTGGTACCGGCGCTTTTCGAGGATGCCCTCCTCGGTGAGCATCTGGAGGCGGGCGGCGAGGACCGCGCGCGGGATGCCGAGGTGGACCAGGAAGTCGTTGTAGCGCCGGACGCCGTAGAGGGCGTCGCGGACGACGAGCAGGGTCCAGCGCTCGCCGACGATCTCCAGCGCGCGGGCGATCGAGCATTCCTGTGTCGCGTAGTCCTTGCCCAGTGCCATGGCGCCCACTGTAACCATTTTCCCGCCATGGGTTCAATGACCGAACTAACTCTGCTACGGTCGTCCGCATGCCAAGGTTCAATGAACGAACTCTCGCTGAGGTGAAGCGGCCGACGACCACCCCCGAGTCGTCGGCGCGCCCCCGCGCCACCCTCGCCCTGACCAGCGCCGCCACCGCCGTGGCCCTGATGACGTACACCGCGCCGATGGTCACGCTCCCCGACGTCGCCGCCGACCTGCACACCCCGCTCTCCGCCCAGGCCTGGCTCCTGAACGGCACCCCGCTCGGCCTCGCCGCCCTCCTCCTGGTCGCCGGCAGCCTCGCCGACGACTACGGCCGCCGCCGGATCTTCGTCGCGGGCACCCTGGCACTCGGCCTGACCACCGCCCTCGGCGCGCTGACCTCCTCCACCTGGCTGTTCACCCTGGCCCGGATCGCCCAGGGCGCGGCCAGCGCGGCCCTCCTGGCGAGCAGCCTGGGCCTGATCGTCCACGCGTTCCCCTCACCGAGAGGCCGCCTGCACGCCACCGGCGTCTGGGGCGCGTTCGTGAGCGGCGGCATCGCGGTCGGCCCGCTGCTGAGCGGCGCGCTGCCGAGCTGGAGAGTGTCGTACGGCGTTCTCGGCGCCGCCGCCGTGCTCGTGGCCGCCCTGTCCGCACGCCTGCTGTCGGAGTCCCGGGCCCCGCGCGGCGGGCGCCCCGACCTCCCGGGCGCCGTGACCTTCGGGCTCGCCCTGGTCGCCCTGGTGGCGGCGCTGACGCTGGGCCGGGACGGCTGGCTCCGGGCGCCCGTGGCCCTGTTGTTGCTGGCGTCCGTCGCCCTGCTGGCCCTGTTCGCCGCGGTTGAGCGGCGCTCGGCGACCCCGATGATCGACCTGGGCCTGCTCCGCCACCGCCGTTTCCTCGCCTCCTCCTCCGGCGGCCTGTTCACGGGGTTCGCGGTGATCGGCCTGTTCAGCTTCCTGCCGGCCCTCCTCCAGCAGACCCTCGGCATGAGCGCGATGCACACGGCCTGGCTCTTCCTCCTGTGGTCCGGCCTGTCCTTCGCGGTCGCCCTCCAGGTCAGGCGCCTCGCGGGCCGGGTGCCGCCGCGGTGGCAACTCGCCCTCGGCTTCCTGCTGCACGCGGCCGGCGTCCTGACCATGCTGGGCTCGCTCGACGCGGGATCCTGGGTACGGCTGCTGCCGGGTCTGCTGATCGCCGGCGTGGGCAGCGGCCTGCTGAACGCGGCGCTCCCGCTGCTCGCGGTGGAGTCCGTCCCGGCGGCCCGGGCGGCGATGGGCTCGGGCGCCCAGCAGACCTTCCGCTACATCGGCTCCTGCGCCGGAGTCGCCCTGACGATCGCCATCGCCACGTCGTCGGGCAGCGGCCTGGCCCACGGCGCGGACCTGGCGATGCTGGTCTCGGCGGGGCTGGCGCTGGTGGCGGCGGCGAGCGTGGTGGCGCTGCGGGAGCGGTGAGCGGCACCGCAGGTCGGTTTCCGCTCAACGCGGCCGCGTCGAGACCAGCTTGCCCCACACCACGAGCCGGTACCGGGACGTGTACTCCGGAGTGCAGGTGGTAAGGGTGATGAAGCGACCGGGCGCGGTGTAGCCGTAGGCGGGACGGACCGTCGAACGCGGGATCGCGCGGATCACTCCCGAGTCGCGAGCCGAGGTCTGGCGCAGGGTCCGGTCCACGGCGTACGTGTAGACCGCGCTCCGGGTCTCCACCTCGACGGTGTCCCCGGGCGCGAGGCGGTTGACGTACCGGAAGGGCTCGCCGTGGGTGTTGCGGTGCCCGGCGAGCGCGAAGTTGCCGACCTGGCCCGGCTGTCCGGTGCCGGGGTAGTGACCGACGTACCCCTTGTTGAGCACGCTCTCCTTGCCGACGCCCTCGGCGACGGGGACGCGGAGGTGGAGGCGGGGGACGGTGAGGATGGCGTAGGCCTGGGACCAAGTGGGCCGCGTGGGCCTGGAGTTGGTGGTGCGCCGGGGTTTCGTGGCGGAGGGTGTGCCGCCGTCCTGCGTGGACGTGGTGGTGCCGTCGCCGCCCGGGTCCTGTCCCTGACCCGCGCTCCGGCCGTCGCCCTGGCCCTCACCCCACTCCCGCTCCAGCGCCTCGACCTGGTGCCGGGCGCCCTCCCGGGCCTGCCGGTTGGTCCACCACAGCTGGTGGACGACGAGGAGCAGCAGGACGACCCCGACGGTCACCAGGACCTCGCCGCCGGTCCACAGGGCGCGGCGGCGCCGGGCGCGCCGGCGCCGGATGCCGTGGTGCACGATGCGGGACCGCATGCGGCCGCACGATAGGGGCGGCGCCCTCAAGTCACCAGGGCCAGGCACCCACCACACACCCACGGACCCCGCACGTCCGAGATACCGAACTTCCTCCACTGGTTTTAGAAAGGGATGTCAGAACTCTCGACAACCCCACTGGCCACAGCCGATGCTTCGTCGTGGCAAGAACGGGACGGGCCACGACGCAGGCGGGACGCCGCGTCGCCCCTCGGAGTTCGGAGTGGCAATGATCCGACGCAGAACGCTGCTGACAGCCGCAGGAGGCACCCTCCTCGGCAGCGCACTGGCCACCGGCACCGCTCGCGCGGACGCCACGATCGCGGTCAGCCCGGGGACGTCGTACGGCACCTGGGAGGGCTGGGGCACGTCGCTGGCCTGGTGGGCCAACGTGTTCGGCGCGCGGGACGACTTCGCCGACATCTTCTTCACCACCAAGTCGACCACCTACAACGGCACTTCGCTGCCCGGCCTCGGCCTCAACATCGCCCGCTACAACCTGGGCGCGTGCAGCTGGAACACGGTGGGCGGCGAGTCGATGGTCGCGTCGGCGAACATCCCCGCCTTCAAGCAGATCGAGGGCTACTGGCAGGACTGGAACAACGAGGACCCGACCTCCTCGGCCTGGAAGTGGACGGCGGACGCCAACCAGCGGGCGATGCTGGTCAAGGCCACGTCACGCGGGGCCACTTCGGAGCTGTTCGCCAACTCCCCCATGTGGTGGATGTGCCAGAACCACAACCCCTCCGGCGCCTCCGGCGGCGGCAACAACCTCCAGACGTGGAACTACCGCCAGCACGCCTCCCACCTCGCCTCGGTGGCCCTCTACGCCAAGAACAACTGGGGCGTGAACTTCTCGACGGTCGACGCCTTCAACGAGCCCTCCTCGTCCTGGTGGACGGCGACCGGCACGCAGGAGGGCTGCCACATGGACGCGACGGTCCAGTCGGCCGTACTGCCGTACCTGCGCAGCGAGTTGAACAACCGAGGCCTGACCGGTGTGAAGATCTCGGCCTCGGACGAGACGAGCTACGACCTCGCCCGCACCACCTGGAACTCCTTCAGCTCGACCACGAAGGGGTACGTCAACCAGGTCAACGTGCACGGCTACCAGGGCGCGGACGGCCGCAGGGACCTGCTCTACACGGACGTGGTGACCACGGCAGGCAAGAAGCTCTGGAACTCCGAGACCGGCGACGGCGACGGCACCGGTTACACCACGGCCTTCAACCTCCTCTACGACTTCCGCTGGCTGCACCCCACGGCGTGGGTGTACTGGCAGGTCATGGACCCGACGGCGGGCTGGGGAGTGATCAAGTACGACGGCAGCACCCTCCAGGCCGGCGCGATCGAGACGAAGTACTACGTGCTGGCCCAGTTCAGCCGGCACATCCGCCCCGGCATGAAGATCCTCGACACGGGTGTGAGCAACGCGGTCGCGGCCTACGACTCCTCGGCCAAGCGCCTGGTCATCGTGGCCCTGAACACCTCGACCTCGGCCCAGACCCTGACCTTCGACCTGTCCCGCTTCACCACGGTGACCGGCGGCTCGGGCGGCCTGGTCCCGCGCTGGAACACGGTGACGACGGGAGGCGACAAGTACACGTCGTACTCGAACACCTTCCTGAGCGGGAAGTCGGTGGCGGTGCCGTTCGCGGCGAAGGCGGTGCAGACGCTGCAGATCGACGGCGTGACGATCTGAGTCCGCGGTGCGGGCCGGGGACTGGCGGTTTTCACCAACCGGCCCCTGGCCTGCACCTCTCTCTCCTTTGTCACTGATCGGCAGTACGGTGTCCCCCATGCGCCCCGACACGCCTGCCGAGAACGTCGACCACAACGCCGAAGCGGCACGCCTGGAGCGGACCGCCGACCGGTACCCCGAGGACGCCGAGGCCCTGCTCGTGCAGGCCGCGGCCCATCTGGAACTGGCCGGCGACCGCCCCGCCGCGTCCTCCCTCTACGACCGCCTGCTGGCCGCGCAGGACGGCCTGGAGAACCCGTATCTCGTCCGCGCCCTGAAGGCCGCGAACCTCTGGGAGTACGGCCATGAGGCCGAGGCCCGCGCGATCATCGAGGGCGTCCGCGTGGCGGCTCCCCGGGACCCGGCGCCCTGGGTGATCGTGGCGGAGGCCCTGGAGTCCCACGACGAGCTGGAGCAGGCGCAGGAAACGTTCACGGAGGGCGCGAGGGTCCTCCTGACGGACGTGGCGGAGCCGCCGTACTCCACGCATCCTCTGTTGTTCGGCCGTCACCGCGTCCGCAGGATGCTCGGCCTGGCCCACGACGAGTGGGACACCCTGGCGGACACCCTCCACTCCTCCCCGGTGTCCCTGGACGAACTGCACGACCCGAAGCGCGTCTGGTCCCTCGGCTCGGACAACCCGGCGGAGCTGGAGGCGGAGATCAGCCGCCTGCGCGCCGAACTCGGCACGTACCGGGAGGCGTTGTCGCGTCCGTTCCCGGTGGCGGTCCTGCACTGGCCGGCATCCGAACTCTCGGAGCTCCTGACGGCGTACCCCTCGCTGGAGTCGGAGTACCCCTCCCACGAGGACCACCTGGCGACCATAGAGGCCTCCCTGCGCGAACTCTCCACGTCCGGCACCCCGAACCTGGGCATCGTCTCGGGCACGGTCCCGTCGTACGAGGCGTTCGCGGCGTCGGAGGGTTCGTCCCCCGCGGACACGGCCCTGCTCCCCCAGTACGCGACGACACTGGCGGCCCGGGGCCGCGCGGTGGAGTGGCCGCCGCAGCGGGGGACGGCGTGCTGGTGCGGGTCGGGGCGGGTTTATGGGGAGTGCCACGGGGAGTGAGCGACGGCGGGACGCGTAACGGGGTGGTCGGCAACTGAGCGACCGCTCTCGATTCATGTGCATCTGAGCGACCGCTCTCGATCCACGCCTCGTCGCGTCTCGCCGAACCGATGAGTTCACTCGCGGCCTGAGGTCTTCCTTGTGACGTCACGAAGACGTCACGCAGGAGAGAGGGAGACCCGGATGAGGAATCCGATTCGGCTGTACATGTCGATGTCGCTGGACGGCTACATCGCGGGCCCGGACGACCGACCGGGCCAGGAGCTGGGACGCGACGGTGGCCGGCTGTTCAACTGGCTCGACGACCGGGAGTCCGACGGCCCGAGCGGCCAGGTGTACCGCGAGGCACTGGCGACGGGCGCGCTGATCTCGGGCCGCAGGACCTTCGAACTCGCCAAGCGCTGGCACGGCGACCACCACGACGGCGTGCCGATCCTCGTCCTCACCCACCAGGTGGTGGACGGGGACGTACCCCCCGGCCACGCGCGCTTCGTCACCGACGTGGACGACTGCGCCCGTCAGGCCCGGGAGGCCGCCGGGGACCGCCCGGTCATGGTCCACGGCGCGTCGGCGGCCCAGGCACTCCTGCGCGCCGGACACCTGGACGAGATGGAGATCCACCTGATTCCGGTGCTCCTGGGCGAGGGCCGACGTCTGTTCGACGGCCTGGGCAGTGCTCACATCGAACTCGACCTGGTCCGGCGACTCGACGCCCGGGACGTCACGCACCTGCGCTACCGGGTGCGTCACTCCGAGGAGACCGCATGAAAACGCTCTTCGTCTCCTACCGAGTCACCGACCTGAACCGCTCCCTCGCCTTCTACATCGCGCTGGGCTACATCGAACTGGGCAGGATCCAGGCCGGCGACACGACCCACCTCGCAATCCTGAGCTTCCCCGACGAACCGTCCGCCTCCCTCGAACTGGTCCACCGCCCGACCGACGGCCACGTCGAGGTGGGCACGGGTTTCGACCACCTGGCAATCCAGGTGGACACCTTGACCGACACACTGACCCACCTGACCGAGGCAGGCCTGACCCCGGGCCCGATCCAGCACCCGGGCGGCCCCGACGGCCCCAAAACCTCCTGGCTAACGGACCCGGACGGCTACCGAATCGAACTGGTGGAATGGCCCCCCGGCCACGCAGATGGCATCACGGCGGCGGACTTCTCCTGAGCGAGATCACCACAGGCTCAACGTGCCGCCACCCACGCACAACTCACTCCACCCGAGCCTCCAAACCACCGGCCCCCCACCCGCACCCCCTCCGCCGGAAAGCCGCCACCCCAGTCCCCTAGGACGAGACGCGACCGCGCACCCCAGACCCCGGCCAGCCCGACAGCGGACCTCCCCCTGCCACACCTGGGCCACCCATCCCCCGGGCCGCCCGCTCGCTTCTCCCCCGTGCCGGAGCGGACTGGGTCAAGGGTCGGCCTCCGGCCGATCGCCGCAGGCGACGCGACCGCAGGGAGCGCCCTTGACGCAGTCCGCGGAGGCACGACACTGCGAAGAAGCGGGCGGCCAACGCCAACTGCTCAACCCACGGCCGAGTAGTAGCCGTAGCCTGACAACGGGGCGGGGAAGCATGGGGATACAGCGCCGCGCCCTCAACCACCCGGAGAACTGACAGCTCACCCCGCACGGCCCGCGAGCCAGACGCCGATCCGCTCCCTGAACTCGCGGTTGACGTAAGGACTGTCGTTTCCTGCTATCCACTCCAGTCGCCGCAGGACGTTCGCGCAGTGATCCGGACGGCGCACCGCGAGTACGTCGACGCCCATCTCACCCGTCGAGGCACGGATGTACACGCTGCTGTCGAGAGCCATCATGGCGAAGCCCGGATGGCCCGCGTGAACACCGAGGAACGCAGATCCGGCGGCCCGGCCCATGATGTCCCAGTGCTTTAGGAGCCGGACCCGGGTCCAGACAGCCGGTGCCGTGTCACTGCCGCTGTGCTGGTGCCGCAGGGCGGCCCGATGCGACCGGACGCCCTGCGGAAGCTGCACGAGAAACTCACGCCGATGGTCGAACAGACCCGAGGACACAGCGAGGTCGTACCAGTCGGCGTTGAGCCGCCCGACAAGCCGCGGGGTGTCGTACCGGTGGGAGAAACCGCCGACCAGGTCTTCGGCACCGTATCCGAGCACGTACGGCATCACACCATCCGGCACGGCATCCGGAATCACTTCGAGACCGGCCCTCCGTAGCGGCCGGTACACCTTACGATCCCGCTCCCGGGCCCCCACCGACCACTACTCCCGCTGTCCCGCTGCGACCGAACTCAGACGCACTGTTTACCCAAAGGATCTTCACTGACTGCGAACCGCCTCCCTATAGTGCGGGGATCAACAGGCGCGGCCAAGGGGGGACTTGGGCGAACCTTTCAGTTTCCCGTGGGGGGATCCATGCGTATACGCGTTGCGGCCGCCGCCGTTTCCGGTGCCGTCGTCCTGTCCGCGCTTGCTCTTCCGGTGACCGCCCAGGCGGCGGTCGAACGGACGGGTGCGGAGGCGAAGCTCAGCTCCTTCACCTCGAAGTCCGTGCAGCCGAGGGACTCGTTGGGCAACACCAAGTTCTCCCACGCGGTCATCAACGGGGGAAAGGACATCGTCCTCGGCACCACCGGCACGAAGTCCGTCACCGTCACGTACACCGCCACGGACCAGAACGGCGTAGCGCTCACCGAGGCCTTCCTGTGGCAGGGCACGGACAGTTCGACCACGGAAGGCATCACCGGCGGCCTGGGCACGGACGACGACCCCGACTGCACGGAGACGGCGACCCAGGGCACGTACACCTGCAAGGCCGTCTTCAACATCCACCCCGCCACCGACATGAAGGACAACGGCGTGGCCGGAACGTGGAAGCTGTTCCTGGGCGCCTGGGACCTGTACGCGAACGCCAGCTACAACGACGACGTGGCCACCGCCTCGATCAAGAAGGCCTCCACGCTGACCGCCAACGCGACGCCCGAGCCGGTCAAGAAGGGCAAGACCTTCACGGTCACGGGCAAGCTCGCCCGAGCGAACTGGTCGACGGGCAAGTTCGCGGGCTACGTGTCCCAGCCCGTGAAGCTCCAGTTCCGCAAGAAGGGCAGCAACACCTACACCACCCTCAAGACAATCAAGACCAACAGCACCGGCGCCCTGAAAACCACCACCAAGGCCACAACCGACGGCTACTACCGCTACACCTTCACCGGCACCCCCACCACCGCCCCAGCAACGGCGCCGGGCGACTTCGTCGACGTCAGGTAGGTGGTAGGGCAGCCCCGCCCGTCGGCATTCCGGTGCCGGGCCGCCTCAGATCATGGCGCCCGGCATCACACCAGCGGGGGCTGACGGCGACAGGGCAAGAACCGACACTCTGGCCACTCGAGACCCACCCGGAGGAGGCCGTCGCCCTGGTATGGGGCTTCCTCGGCAGCGTGCATGCCCGAGAGTAGGTCTGAGACGCGACGTCACTGCAGGCATTGCGCAGGTCAGAGCGGCGCAAAGTGTGCACCACCCCTTGCTTTGCAAACGTAAAAATGCCTTACCGGAGGGCTCCCGCCCGGAGATGCTGGCCGTTGCGACGGCTTTCGAACGGGGAGTGGGATGGGCGGGCAGTTCGGGGTGGACCCCGAGACGCTGACGGGGCTGGCGGGCAGGTTCGACCGGGAGGCGACCGGACTTGCGGGGCCGATCAGGACGTTCTCGGGGAGCGCGGCCGAGATCGGTGAGGCGTTCGGGCTGCTCGGGATCTGCGACGGGGCGGCGGACAAGTACCGGCAGTTGCTGGACAGCACGGCGAAGGCGCTCGGCCACCTGCCGGACGTACTGAGGAGCGACGCCGACCGACTGCGGCTGAACGCCACCCAGTACGCGAACTCGGACCAGACTGCCCTCGGTTATCTGCATACCGCCGCCAACACCTCGGGCGGCCGTTCGTGAGCGTCAACAGCTGGATCGACGGCAAGGTCCTGGAGATCCTCCAGGCGGCCGGCGTGGAACTCCCGGGCGGCGACGGCGACACGCTCCGCTCCATCGCCCGTTCCTGGGACACCATGGGCACCGAACTGACGGACGTCGTACGGGCCGTGGACTCCGCGATCGCCGGAGTCGACCGGCAGGGCTGGCACGGGGACGCACGGGACGCATTCGAGAGGCACTGGGCCGAGCAGAAGCAGGTCATCCGCCAGATCGCGGACAATTTCCACCAGGTCGCCGACGGCCTGCGGTCCTACGCCGACGAGATCGACGGAATCAACAAGGACATCATCGACATCTGCGTCGAGATCGCCGAGATGGAGATCGCCGGGGTCGCGCTGTCGTTCTTCACCGGGTTCATCTCGGACCTGGTGGCGAATACGGCGGTGGCTGAGCGGGTGGCCAAGGTCGTGGAGCTGGTGCGCCTGTTCTCGGCGGCGGCGGAGAAGGTGGGCGGTCTCCTCGAGAGGTTCACGGGGCTCAGCGCCGAGACCGTAGCCACCTTGGAGCGGGGCCTCGCAACCGCGGCAAGGATCAGCGCGACATTCGCCAAGACGGGGCTGGAGAGCTTCGTGACCAACTTCGCCGCGGACTCGGGAAGCCTGATGCTGAACCAGGCCGTTCACGGGCAGCCGGTGACGGTGGGAGATGACCTCTCAACCGGCTACAGGGCCGCACTCGGTACAGCGGCGTTCACCGCGGTCGCCGGGACCGCGGGAGCCCGTATGTCAGGCCGGGTTGGCGACTTTTTGCGGGGTGACGGCCTTCTCGGCACCACCATTAACGGCGCCGCCGGCAACGTCGCCGGTGGCTACACGGCCGACACGATCGCAGGAGCGGACTCCTCGACGATCGGCCAGGACGCCCTCGCGAACGCCGCTACGGGCGGCATCGGAAACGCCCAGAACCACGGCGTCAACCATGCCCTGGAGCAACACGGGAGCCTCGGTGGAGAACACCTCAGCGACCGGGGGAAACTCGCGGACGGCACCTTCAAGAACACTGTCGGCACCACCCTCAACACAGGCGTCTACGCCGCTGGGTCCGGCATCGAGTCCGACATCCAGGACCTGACGAAGGACGAGTAGGACGAGTGAGCACCCTCAGCGACATGACCCTCGCAGCGGTATGGACTCCCAACCCCGACCACCCCTTCACACTGAGCAAGGTCTTCGGATTCGTGGCCGTGGTGATCGGCTGCGCGATCGCCCTCATCGGGGCGTACGCGGCCTTCAGCACCTGGCGCGGACTGGACCCGTCGCGCCGCCGGTCACAACTGCTTCCGCTCACCATCCTGGCCACTGTTTTCCTGGCCGTAGGCCTGGCAGTCACAGCTCTCGGCGTCTGGCTCTTCTGAACACGACTCCGCCATCCAGGCCCCGCCGAAGGCTTAGCAGGACCAGTGAGCAACCTCAGCGGCGTCGCCCTCTCGGCGGTGTGACCCCAAACCCGGATCGCCCCCTCTCCAGGTCACCGAGGCGTCAGCCGTACACATGGCCGGAATCCTGGTCGATTACCACGTCGGCAACTCCCACTACGCGTGCCACAACGTGCTCGGCCTGACCGCACAGACGAAGAAGTTCACGTGCTGAAGTGCGCCCCGGCAGGCAACGAGGCAAAAAGGGACCATTGCCGACCGGGCGCACAGGCACTGATCGCTGCCAGACCTGCAGGCGGCGGATTGTGTGGACCCATCTGCCCGCTGCTTGGCACCAGGACTACGCTCAACGGTGTGCCCGAAGATCTCGAATGGGAAGCGCCAGAGGGCTCCTGGGCTTCCTCCGCAGCCCGACGCCGCAACATGCAGGCGATCCGAAGCCGTGACACAAAGCCTGAGAAGCTAATCCGCCGACTAGTGCACGCACAGGGCCTGCGATACCGCGTCGCCGCGCGTCCTCTGCCGGAGCTTCGCAGAACCGCTGACATGGTTTTCCGGCCCGCCAAAGTAGCCGTCTTCATCGACGGCTGCTACTGGCACGGATGCCCCCAGCACTACGTTCCGCCGAGGACGAATCCCGGCTACTGGTCCGAGAAAGTGCTCCGCAACATGGAACGCGACCGCGATACGGATGAACGACTGAAGGAAGCAGGATGGCTAGTTCTTCGCTTCTGGGAACACGAGGCCGCGGAAGACTGCTCACTCGCCGTCTGTCAGGCGGTCGCCGACAGAAGAGCAGAACAAGGTGAGGGCTCACGCTGAGCCAGCCGACCGATCAGGGCATCCAGACTGACACCCCCACCGCTCCCATCAAAGAGCAATGGTCCAGGCCGCTGGCCCTTTGCCGCTCCCTTAATCTGTTCTCCAGCGGGTTCGGCGGGCGTACGTGGCTCCTGCCGCGGGGAGACTGCCAACTGAGCTCGCATCAAGGCAGAGCGGGTGCTGGCTGGCCAGCTGCTACCGCATGGAAGGCTGGGGGGGCAAAGTGGCGGTCGAGCGCACAAACCGCGACGTCCGGACACTCATCGCGCAGATAGCGGCCGGAGAGATCATGCTCCCTGAGATCCAGCGTGGATACGTGTGGAAAGCTTCCCAGGTCGCCAGGCTCATCGAGTCGCTGTATCGCGGGTATCCAGCCGGTTCGCTGCTCTTCTGGAAGACTGGCCAGCTCGCCGAGACCAGGCAGGCCTAGATTGGCACGGCTCAAGCCCTGCCCAGCGTCATGCCGCTGTACCTGCTGGACGGCCAGCAGAGGCTTACCTCGCTCTTCCGTGTCCTGAGCGACCACCCAGACGCGCAGGTCGTCTTCAACATCGAAACAGAGGCCTTCCAGAACCAGAGCGCCGCCACCCGGCGGAACCGGAAATGGATCAAGGTTTACGACGTCGTCGGCCCAGATGCCGACATGTTCGCGATCCATGGCGAGCTTAAAGGCGCCGGACTCTCCATCCCCGAACCTGAGATCGGTCGCAGACTGAGCGCGCTGCAGAAGATCACTCAGCGGGACTTCCACATGGAAGTGCTGCACGAGTTCGGCTATGAGGAAGTCGCGGACATCTTCGTACGCGTGAACAGTGGCGGACGAGCCCTCAAGACTACGGACCTCGCACTAGCTACCCTCTCGGCACGCACACCAGGTTTCCTGGGGCAGTTGGAGGCGGAATCAGCTCGTTGGGCCGAGTGCGGGTACGGAGCACTTGATGTCAACTTCCTTATCAAAGCCCTGACTTTGAGCCTGTCGACCACGGGAACACGACTCGCTTCCGTAGCGAAGCTAACTGCCGCGAGCAGAGAAAGCGTGGAAGCTGGTTGGGAGAAGGTCCAGCGCGGGCTTGGGCACGTCGTACCTCTCCTCGCAGAGAGGCTCCTCATCCCGACGACGGCGCTGGTCCCCTCACTCGCCGCGTTGCATCCGCTGATCCTTTACTACGGTCGGCAGCACAAAGAAGCAAAGATCACGCAGGAGGTCGAGAACGGTCTTCTCTACTGGTTCCTGGCTGCAACGGCCCGCAACCGCTACGGCGGTTCCACGGACACCACGCTGACTCAGGACATCAGGATGCTCGATGCTGAAGATCCCGTGGCAGCCTTGCTCGCCAACCTGGGGATCCGCGATCGGGGTCTGTCGGTAACCGCCAGCGATCTGGTCGGCCGCAATCACCAGAGCCCGTACCTGATGTTCTGTTACCTGGCGGCAGCCCACGCAGGGGCCACGGACTGGTGGGACGGCGGCCCCATCTCGGAGGGGGTCGAAAAGTCTGGAAAGCCGCAATACAGCCTCGTGCACCCGGCAGTGAAACTGCGTACCCATGGAAGCAAGTACTCATCTGCTGAAATCAACGAACTCGCCAACATCGTGTTTGTCTCTGAGCAGACAGCGAAGAACATCATCGGCAGCTGTTCGCCGGCCGCCTACATGCAGAGTGTGGGCGCCAGCGACCGTGCCGCGCACGCGATCCCGAACGACCCTGCCGTTCTGGAGCCTGAGGGATACCGCGACTTCCTAGCCGCTCGCAGGTTCCTGCTAGCAGAGCGGGTCACCGCATTGCTGAATCAGTTCCGGCCGAGCTTCCTGGTCGAGGACGACACAGCAACCGAGACCTCCGCGTCGCGGTCGCTGGTGTTCACCGGGTACACCGGAGCCGGCCGAAGCGTGCTGGCCGCCGAGGCGGAAATCGACGGCCAGATCTGGGTCGGATGGATCGACCCCACGGAATTCGAAGCAGCCCTCGACGCCGCAGCCACCGGTCTCGCCAGCGATGTCCCGGTGGGTGACGAGACGGCGCCGTTGCGCATTGACCACGAGGGCGGCATGAGCTTCGGTCTCGGCCCATTCATCATCCGCGGTTCGCTCGATCAATGGCGTACCGCTGTCAAGGACGCCTTCGAGGACGCGCAGCCCCTGGCAGACTGCCCCGAACCCAACGACGAACCATGGCCTGCTGAGCCTGATGAGTTCCTCCTCTCAGAAGCAGGAACACAGCGGGCCTGAACGCACGGCCTTCGGCCCGCGCCCTTCCTGTTGTGGAGCGCAGGCCGGAATCGCGGACATGACCCGTGGGGGGAGGGAGCTGGTCCTGCGTTTTGTCGCCGAGTTCAAGATCGCACTACGCACTTTAAGGTGCGGCCGCCCCAGTGAGCAGCGGGGGCGCGGTTTCGGCAAGTATGGGCGCGAGGCTTGGAATACCGGCTACAGGAACTTCTGAAGGTATGTCGAGCCGACATGACTCCCAACGTCCCCGCATAGTGCGGTCCGAGGGGACGTGGTCAGCAATCCACTTCTTCGGCACCGCTGCTACCGCGGTGATTCTAAGCTCTGGTGTGAGACGAACAGTCACGAGCTCCCAAGCCGGATCCCGCAGCATGGTCTCGTATTCGTTGCGTGAAATATAGACAGTAAGGCGCCCCCTACGAGTCGTGGTCTTTACCTCAATGTGGGCAGAGAAACGCTCGGCATCGACAAAGATGTCGTAGCCGTAGCCATCGGACCACGCCGCGACATGCTCCACCCTGCCGTGAGCAGATTCGGAAAGCAATTTCAAGAGCGCGAGTTCACCGGCTGATCCGATTCGGGAGCGCTCTTCGGTGTCGACTTTGCCCCACACCGAATGAACCTGCGCATATGCCTCTTCCTGGGTTAGGCCCAGGGCTTCTGCCGCACGAAGGGCGTCCTCAGGAAGCTCGTCTGGTCTGCGCACGAGCAGGTCGGCATCCTGAAACCAGGGCATCCCGCTAGAAACCATGGCCGTGTCAAAGACTCGGCACTGCACGGGTACTCCACTACGGAGATCCTCAAGGAGCCCCGCCTCCCGGATCCACGAGTACGCCGCGTCGTACTGTGTCGGGGTAAGGTCACTGAAGTCGCTATGCGTGGTAAACAGCGCACGAACACGCGCAACCCCGCTGGCCGGGAGCTTTTCCAGCCAGCGGACAGCAGCGCGCAGGACCGGCTCAGGCGGCACGGGCACGGAGATGACCCATCAGCGCCTGAAGGTCCCGGTGGTCCAGGCCACCACCCTCGGGTGACTCTTCCTCAAGGTCTGCCAGCTGCCGTACAGCGGGGTCATCAAGGATGCTTCCCATGAAGTGCAGCTTGTCACTGAGACGTTGATCAACGATTTCGTCGATCGTGCCCTCTGAGGCAAGCACCGTGATGCGGGTCTCCGTCTCAGGCGCAAGCCCAAGGCGGTGAATGCGGTCCAGACTCTGCAGGAAGCGACCAGCCGCGAAATCGCGGTCTACGTATACGGCGTCATGACAGTGATGATGAAGGCTGATACCTTCACCAAGAGTGCCCGGATTAGACAACAGGACCATACAATCCTGATCGTTCCTGAAACGCTTGATCGCCTCTTCACGGTCAGCGTCGCCCAACCCTCCATAGACCAGGGCGGGCGCGAACTCACTGAGCATGTGCTCCAACGTGTTGAGACTGCGCACGAATGTGGACCAGACAAGCGTCTTGCGTCCACGGGCAGCGTTCTTGCTCACGATGTCAAGAACCTCTCGGTACTTCGGCGACATCTCATAGCTCGGCAGATCCCGCATCAAATCGAAGAGCGGCGTGCCCTCAGGCACAGAGAGGGGAGGCACCCGGTAAGACAGCGGCTCGTGCCGAGTGGTACCAACAGCAAGGAGGGCCGGACTGGTTGCCGCCATCAGCATGTAAACGATGATCTTGCCCAGTGCGAGAAAATCGCTCTCCGAACCGGCGGCCCGGGCGGAGAACCGACCCACAAGCGCCTCGTAAACCTCGTTGTGGAGAGGAGGCATCGGAACGGTTCGCAAATTCGTGGAGACAGGCGGCAACCCAAGCTCACCTTTGGTGGTACGGGTGAACAAGGGCCGCAGGACCTGGCTCGCCTTGGCGAGGTCCCCGCCAGCTACGGCCTGAATGACCTTCTGGCGCCCGTGGCCTGGCCATACGAAACCGAAGAGGTTCTCCAGATCCTTGACGCCGTTCGGAGCCGGAGTACCGGTAAGGATTAGACGGTGTCTGCTGCGGGGTCCGAGCGCGAGGCAGGCGGCACCGTCCGTTCCGTCCGCTCCTCGCTTCATCCGGTGGGCTTCGTCGAGCAGGAGCATCGACGGCCGTGCGGCCAACCACTGGCCGAGTTCATTCACGACACCGTCTTGGCGCAGCCGTTCGTAGTTGACGATGAGCGCATCGGCGGCGGGATCGGCGTCCCTTGAGAACACATCCATGCGCAGGGGCTCGTTCAGGCACTGTCTGTTCTCGAACTTCCATGACTCGTAGCAGGACTTCGGTCCGACCACGAGAAGCCGTTCGATTCCCTTGGTTCGCCGCAACGCTTGGAACACCGCCAAGCCCACGCGGGTCTTCCCAGCACCCGGCACGGAGAAGTTGGCGCCGTGCCGCAAGGACAGCAACTTGGCAATGTCCCGACGTTGAAACGCGGTGAGGTCCGCTACCCAGTCGAGACCGAGGAGGCTACCGACCTCTTCAGGATCGACTTCTCCATCCGAGCCGGCTGTCGGGTCAAGCCGTTTCGCAACGGTCTGTGCGTCCACCGCGGAATCTGTAGCCAGTGAGGCCAGCTGCGGATCCCACGAAACGCTGCTGGGCTCAGGCCAAGTAGCAAGGGACACCAAGTTCGTGAGGAGGTCGTCGATCTCGACCTCCAAGGTCCCAGGAGAACGCTGCACACTGCTCTGGAATCTGAGAGCCAGCCGACGAAGGTCCGCCTCATAGCCAGTGCCCGCCCTGAGCCGCGCCCGGGTCACGCCGTCCCCGAAGCCGATCTCCAGACTGGGTGCGGGAGACTGTCCCGCCATCAGTTCTCCCGCGTCGAGTCGAGCAGCCATGCGACGCCGCTGCCAGGAGAACTGAACGTGCGTCCAGCCTGCTTCGCAAGACGGGCGAGGCTGGCTTTCAAGGTCAGTAGGGCATCGTCAAACGCATCCTCGTCCAGCGCGCGCTTGGCCTTGGCCTCAGCGAACTCAGCAGCACACTGGTTCACGTAGTCGGCAGCGTCCGTCAGACGCTCTGGGACAGCGACTTGGCGCTTCTGAAGTTCTGCATTCGCCCCCGCCAGCTTCACGGCCGCGTCAAAGGTCTTGCGTGCCGACTTGATGAGCGCGTCCGCCTGCGCGACAGCTCCCGCATCCAACATGTCGCCGGCCTGCGCCGCCGCCTTCGCTTGAAGCAACGAATCCGTGAGAGCACGGGTCGTCTTCACAGTGGCGGTGGCATCTGGAATCGAGACCCCAGCCAGGCCGGGGATCGACACAGCAGCGGACTCCTGGGCTGCGGGCCGCAGTTCTGCAGGCAGTCGTTCTTCCAGGTAGCGGCTGTGGAAGTCAGCCTCCGCGAGCCGCACTGTCGTCTTGGCGTAGTTCAAGACGACCATCGCCAGACGTGATTCCTTGAGCTGCTCGGCGGCGTCACGGTCCGTCTTCGCAAGTTTGGTGTAGTCGCGGTGCAGCTCGCGGAGCTTCTCCTGATGGTCCTCGAAGTCGACGAGCCGGAGAACGGCACCTTTCGTCGTCCGACTCCGGTCAATGGCGCTATTGATCAACTCATATACCCAGCGGTCCTGTTGGAGAGTGGTCTTCTTGATATTGAAATCCCGGGCCACATCCTCTTCGCGCCGGCCGTCCGCGAGCTCGTCCTCGATCGCGATGAGCCGGTTGATATATGAGTACTCTCGGCGCTTGTCACGGCGCAGCTGCAGAGCAAGCTCAACGCTGTTGATGTCACGGCGCGACGTGTCCGCAGGGAGCACGCCAACCCGGATATCCCGGATGCCCAGGTCCTTCAGCGCCGCACAGCGGGTGTTCCCGTCTACGAGGATGCCGTCTGGACTGATAATTCCGGGCTCTCGCTGCCCTACGTCGTCCAGCTCGTCCTGGAGTGCCGTGTAGTCCGGGTCAGTCTGGTTCGGGTTCGAGGGCCGGCACCGCAACAGGTCATGAAGATACGTTTGCGCAGCCTCACTCCACGGCTCTTCCTCCAGGACCCGATTACGTTCGGGCTGCAGGGTGCGCTGCGCCCGGATGCGGTGGGTATCGGGGTTGAAGTAGAGCATGTCGACCGGCATGGAGATCACATGCAGATGCTTCTGCTCACCGCGCCACTCCACGGTGATCTTCGCACCGTCCTCGGCCATAGCCTGCTTCAGCCGCTCGTCCACCAGCGAGCGAATCTTCTCGCCCTCGGGCGGGACGCCGAACTTCACAGCCATAACCAGAGCCTCCAAGGAACCAGACGCAGTGTGTCCCAGCATCATGGCAGCACCGGCTGACAGCAGGTGCGCCCATGACCCACAATCGACGTCTCGATCACTTGGAGAACGGAGCACGAAGGTGACGCTGCCCGCCTGGAACGACCCTGAACTCAAAGCAGGGGCCATGGTTCGCGGAGCGCTCTGGCTCGTGCAAGTGATCGGCGAAGGGAACACGTTCACCAAGGAACAGCTCCGCGACGCCTTCCCGGGGATCTCACAGGTTGACCGGCGCATACGCGATCTCCGCGACTACGGCTGGGTGCTCTTCACGAACTCCGAGGACGCCAGGTTGGTGGCTGAAGACCAGCGCTTCGTCAGGGCGGGGGTCCCCGTCTGGGACCCCGCGGCCCGCCGCGCTGCCGCGCCACAGAAGGCCATCTCCAACAAGGAGAAGCAGGCAGTCATGGCCCGCGATGACTACATGTGCACTGTCTGCGGTATCTCTGGCGGCGAGGCCTATCTGGACGACTCGAACCAGTCCGCTGTGCTCTCCGTGACCAGGCGCGAGACCGTCCTTCCAGATGGCAGGGAACAAACCCTTCTCGTTACAGAATGCAAGCGCTGCCGTGCAGGCAGTAACGGCAGCCCTGCCCGAGCCGATGAGACGTTGGCTGATATCAGAGCTCTCGACCCAGGCGAACAGAAGAGGCTCCGCCGGTGGATCGAGCGCGGACGGCGTGGTTCCACTCCACTGGAGCGAGCATGGAATGCGTACCGGCGGCTGCCGGCTGACGCCCGTGATGAGGTGCGGGCGGCACTCGAGAGCTGATCATTCCGCAGCCGCTGAAACGTATAGGGCACGTGGGTTCGGATCATGCCTGTGGGCCGCCGTAGACTTCACAGCCTCGCCTCTGGCACGCCGTCGCAATCAGGTGACGTCGGCGAAGATCGGAGACTAGGGTGCTACCGCTGGAACTGTGTTCAAGCCAGTGCCCGCTGTGACAGTGAGCCGAGCGCACAGACTCGGCACCGCGCTGGCTTAGCCTGCGCGCCTGAAAGGAGATCGAATGACGGCGTTGGAGCGCGACAGGCAGCTCGAGGTCGTCGAGATCTGCGCAGGCGCGGGAGGCCAGACCCTCGGCTTGGAGCGGGCAGGTTTTCGCCACCGGCTCGCGGTGGAGCTCGATGAGCATGCCGCTAACACGCTGCGTAAGAATCTGCAGGAAGTCCTCGGCTACAGCGAGGAAGAGGCTGCAGACACCGTGGCGGTCGGAGACGTTGCCGACCCGAACACCTGGGACCCCGCTGAGTACAAGGACAAGGACATCGACCTGCTCGCCGGGGGTGTCCCGTGTCCGCCGTTCAGCATTGCGGGCAAGCAGCTGGGCGCCAACGACGAGCGCGATCTCTTCGCCTGGGCGGTCGAACTCTGCGGCGAGATCCAACCCAAGGCACTGCTGCTGGAGAACGTGCGAGGACTCAGCGCCAATCGCTTTACGGCCTACCGCCAGCATGTCTTGGATCGACTTCACGAACATGGCTACATCGGCGACTGGAAGCTCCTCCAAGCCAACGAATTCGGTGTATCACAGCTCCGACCGCGCTTTGTACTGGTCGCTCTCAAGCGAGAATTCGCGGAGTACTTTGAGTGGCCGACCCCGCATGAGGAAGAGCCACTCCCCGTAGGCGAGCTCCTCGCAGACCTCATGGCGAGCAATGGCTGGGAGGAAGAGCAGGTCGCCAAGTGGGTCGAGAAGGCCCATGGCATCGCGCCGACCATCGTCGGTGGCTCAAAGAAACACGGTGGTGCCGACCTCGGGCCGACCCGAGCCAAGCGCGCATGGGCGGACCTCGGAGTGGACGCCATGGGTGTGGCCAACGATGCCCCGAAGAAGGGGTGGAGAATCCCCGAAGGCGTCCCTGGCCCTAAGCTCACAACCGCCATGGTTGCCAGGATCCAGGGCTGGCACGACATCGAGCGGCCGGAGGGCAGCACCACAGACCACGAGTTCCGCTGGCGGTTCCATGGACGCAAGACCTCGGTGTACCGGCAAATCGGCAATGCGTTCCCCCCACCAGTCGCTAAGGCTCTCGGCGTAGCTATCCGCAAGGCCATCCTGAAGGAGGGCGAGCGTAAGACCCTGGTGGAGAACACGGACCGCGTCCTGGACCCCGTGTACAAGCTCCTCCGCGGTCTTGACCGCCCCCTCACCGTCGACCAGATCATCGAGAAGCTTGCCAAGAAGGGCACCCTTCTGGAGCAGCCGGAGGTCGAGCGGCGCCTGAACCATCTCGCCCACGACTTCGCGGTGACCATGGCTCCTCGTTCCAGCGGCGCCATCGCTTACAGCCTCGGCGAGTTCAAAGCGTTCATCGGCCAGGACGATCACCAGCGGCATGATCTGTTCACCCTGCACCGAGCCAAGATCAGCTAGCTGCAGGCAGATTCAGTGCAGATCCCTGCCACTATCTGGTGAGCTACTCGAAAAGCTTGGCAGTCAGCCTGGCTTTTTCGGGCCCCCCGAGGTCCTTCGCCTTGTTGATGGCTTTCGCTATGAGCTCGGGCACCTTCGTGTAGTCGATCTCCAGGTCAACCAAGGTGTAGAACTGACTTCCGTCCTCTGCGGACGTCGTGATGTTGAAGCCCAGCTCGCGGAGTTCTCTAGCCCGTCGTTCTGAATGGGTCCTGTCCGCCGTCAGAACGCGGAGCCTCCCGCTGTCCACCGGCTTGCCGAGAGCCTGCAGGAGAATCATGAAGAGCAGTTCGTGCACCTTACTGCCGTAAGGTGCCTTGAGGAATCGCTCTGGGATTCTGTCAGCGTAACGATTTTTCATCTCCGCTTCGATACGATCGTGCAGCTCAGCAAACTCGGGGCACTGCGGGGGCAGTTGCGAGAGCATCAACGCCCGCATGGACTGCGCAAGTTGACGCTTCGCGAAAAGGTAGGCATCAACGAGGTCGTCCAGCGTGGAGTCGTCGCCTTCAAGGGCAGAACTCAGCTCTCGCACCGCATAGGCTGCTGTCGGCTTGAGGCTCTTCCAGACCTCGTACTGCTCCTCGTTCGCTGCGGGCACGGCAGCATCCCTTCTTCGTGTGGAAGCGGAGGTGGCGACAACAGAGTCCCGGGCAGCCGGTCAAGTGGTGCCACGTTGGTTCTCAGCGGCTTGCTCTGAGAAGCTGTTGTCTTTCCGGACGTGATCGATGCGTTTCCGCTGGTCGGGGATAGGAGTGGTGGTTCCGTGGGAGTGGTGGCCTGTCAGGTCGTCGTTCCCCGGGAGGTTGCGAATGCCGTCGGTTGTCGGACTGCTGGAACAGCACGAGCTCGCCGCTCGGCGTCGAGTTGACGGGCTGCGGGAGGAGGCCGACCGCATCCAGGCCGAGCTGGCTGCGGCCGAGCTGGAATGCCAGGAGTGGGCGATCGCCCGCAGGCGGGTCGACACGGTGCTGGCTCCGGACGACGGCGCCACCGTCGAGGCGGAGGTTGTCCCGGATCCGCGGGATGGGGAGGGGCAGTCGGCGCTCCGGGACGCGGCGAAGCCGAAGTCGCAGGTGCCGGTGTGGCGACAAGGGCTGGCCTGGTCGGCGCTGTCGGTCGACTACCAGCGCATCCTCAAGACACTCGCGGACCGGGCCCGGCTTCATCAAGGGCCGCTGACCTGCCAGGAGATGGCCGCCATGTTCGGCATGGACGTGGTGCCGGCGCGGGTGGAGGCACTGCGGTCGAAAGCGAAACGCCTGGTCGCGCGCGGCTGGCTGGCCGAGCAGCAGCCGGGTCGGTTCACCCTCGCTGCGGGTGTGACCGGGCCAGGCGACGGGTCATGAGCCCGGTCATCGACCAGTAGACCATCGCCTCCGCGCTGGTGGTGCGCCGCTCGAAGTCGCGCACCAGGCGGCGACTTCGCATCAGGTGGGCGAAGAGGCGCTCGACGATCCACCGCTTGGGCAGGACCACGAACCCCTTCTGGTCGTCGCTGCGTTTGACGATCGTCAGGACCAGGGCGAACGTGGCCAGGCAGTACTCGACGAGGCTGCCGGTGTAGCCGCCGTCGGCCCAGACGAGGGCCAGGCGATGGTGTGCCTCGGCCACCTGCTCAAGCAGGACCTTCGCGGCGGTGCGGTCGCCGACATCCGCGGCGGTGACCATCACGCCCAGCAGCAGGCCGAGGGTGTCGACCACGACGTGCCGCTTGCGGCCGTTGACGAGCTTGCCGCCGTCGAAGCCGCGGCTGTCCGTGCCGACGACGGCGTCCGCCTTGACGGACTGCGAGTCGATCACTCCGGCTGTCGGCTGCGTGTCCCGTCCCAGCTCCTCGCGGACCCTCGCGCGCAACCGGTCGTGGAACTCCTTGACCAGGGCGTTGTCGCGCCAGCGGCGGAAGAATGCGTAGATGCGGTCCCACGGTGGGAAGTCGGCGGGCATCGCACGCCATTTGATCCCGTTGTCCACGAGATACCGGATCGCATCGAGCATGGTGCGGTGACAGTACGCCTCCGGCCGGCCGCCCCGGCCACGCATCCAGCCCGGCACCGGCAGCAGCGGCAGGACCCGGGCCCACTCCGCGTCCGTCATGTCCGTCGGGTAGCGCGGCTGCCGCGTCCCGTTGTCGGCGGCGTTTCCGAACCGGTGAGCCAGACAGTCACACTCCCAGGTGACCGCGCTGGACTGCCCGGCCATCGGCACGCAAGACTGCTGCACCAGGGCCTCCTGCTGCTGCTCGGTGATTCGACACCAACGAGCTGTTCAGGAGGTCCTGTTCGTATGCGCCTCGCGCCCCGCGACCACCCGATCGGGACCCCCGTTCGACGCGCGTCTCCCAAGATCGAAAAGACAACAGCTTCTGAGGCCAGCGCGCTCAAGATTCCACGATCGGCCGACGGCGAGGACCCAAGGAGGTCGAGGAACCACGGTGCGATCCATGAGGATTCACGACGGATCCATTCCCCTGATGGCAGTACCGTCCCCGGCTTCCAGTCAGGTGCGGGTGCCTCACCGCCTCGCACAGCCGCAGCTATGTCTACTTGCGCCTCCCCTTCGGTGACTTCCCGTCGATGCAACTGCGCTGTGACTCCGATAAGCCACCACTGTGCAAGTCGATCCGCAGGCGCCACCGACTCCATCGCCATCCGCAGGACAGGGGAGGTCAGCCCGGCAGATCTGTAAGCGGTGATTGGCAAGCCACTGGGCGGAGCGATCTTCGCGGCCGTGCTTGCTGTGACCACCGTGCCATCGTCCGACGTCGGCGGAGTGAAGGTTTCAGACACTCGCCGGATCTCCGCGAACGTGTCCTCCGCGAGTTCCGCCTTCAGATACTCACCGACACCCGCGTAGAAGTCTGGCGGAGTCTCAAGTCGTAGCTCTGCGCCGGCCCGGCGCTGGATCTCGTCCAACAACGCGGGCCAGGGGCGCTGGTTGCCATTGCTTGTGTCATACCAGTCCTCCTTGACGTCGTTGGACACAAAGAGGACACGGCGACTTCCTTCCGGGAGCAGTGCAACATGCTCGATCACTTCCTCCCATATCAGGAAGTCACCTGCCGCATTCAGCGGAGTGCCCTTGCCGGAGTCCTTGAAGCCCGGCGGGATCTGGTTCGGGAATCTGAAGGCCAGAGCCTCATCCAGTCGTTGCTGGAGCAGCTGGTCATCGGGCTGATGCCCAACACGATCACCGTAGAGGTCTGCCACCCGAGGCAGGATCGGATCGGCTGTATCGACGTTGACCGGATGAAGGTCATGCTCCGATTTCAGCATGTCCAAGTGAGCCTTGAACGCGTCCGCGTAGACGGCGAGGTGCTCCTTGACGGCCGCCTCGCTGACCAGGTGCTCCAAGGCCTCTATCTCACCGGGCACTCTGGCGTACTTCTCCAGCTGCGCTCGCACGGTGTTCTTCGCTGCGATGATCGCCTGACACGCTGCCGTCAGCTTGGTGTTGACCGACTTCGAAGCCTCGCTCAACACCCGTTTACGTGACTCCAGTACGCTGCGGCGGCCGCGCACGAATTCAAGACCCACTTGGTACGGCATCCATAGGCGCCCCGAGACCTGGCTCAGTGCCTTGAGGACTTCCTCCCGGGACTCTGCCGTGTACTCGTAGAGACTGAGCAGCACGTTGGTGTCCAGAACGATCAGAGCGTCCTGGAAGAAGATGAGACGAGCAGTGTCCTGCGGGGACGGCACGGGTTGCAGCCAAGCGTGGAACCGCCGGAGCAGTGCCGGGTCCTCCATACGCGTTCCCCCTGAACTCGTCTGATCGCAGCCTGAGATCATCCTGGCACAGGTACGGGCTGAGAAGCAGGTGAGGCCCGGTGGACAGGAATGCCCCATACAAGGAGCATTCCCACGGACCTTCACAGCGGCAGCCGACAACTAGGCAGCGTCGGCCTCGGCTTCGTAGTGCATCTGGGCTAGGTCGAGAACGTCGTCTGGCTCGTGACCTCTGGCCGCGGTCCAGTGAAGCAAGTCAGCGATTAGCTCGATGGCTGACTCCTCTAGGGCCATCTCGCGCCTCCTGCCCCACGGCCCGATGGCACCGCCACGTTCTCGATATCGCTCAAGTGCTTCAACGGCCCGCTCGATGCGTCGGCACGTGCGCCCCGGGGCAATCGGGATCTCACACCAGACCGACTTGCCCGCCGCGGTGAGGACCGTTCCCCAGTTTGCGGCCAGCGCCGCCAGAAGATGCAGTCCGCGGCCGCACTCCTCATCACAGGCTGCTGTCCTGGACATCGGCAACACCTGGCTCTTGTCGTGAACTTCCAGCCTCAGCACCTCCCCCCTCCGCTCAAGGATCAAAGTCGCTGACGCGCCTTCGCCGACATGCTTGAAGACGTTCGTCGCCAACTCCGTGACGAGCAGCTCCGTCTCGTCCGTCACTGCTGAGACGCCCCACCGGCTCAGCTGCTTGGCGGCAGCCTTCCGGAGAAGGGGCACCTCCGCTGGCACCGCTTCGAAGGGCAGGACACAGCGGAGTTGGGGCTCGGACATCTCGTAGCCGGGCATGGCTACTCCTCCCTCCCAAGCCACACAGATGCTGCGCCTGCCGTGTTCACACGACTGCACTGTGTAGCGGATCGAGAGCGAGCATGACACAGAGAAGTCTCGCTGTGTAACTTCTCACGAGAATCCATCGAGTGAATCCGATAGTGGGTCCGGCTCCTCGGCACCTAGCCTGATGAGGATCTCCGGGCCTGCCCACCCGGTACTTGGCGGAGGAGCCGCATGCCCGAACGGACCACGACCCGGCGTCGTCAACTAGGCGCGATGATGCGCAAGCTGCGCGCTCGCAAGGGATTGACGCTTGAGGAGGCCGGGAAACTCGTCGGCGTTTCCAAAGCCACGGTGAGCAGGTACGAAACCCAGGCCGGGCCGGTCAAGTGGATCGTCGTCGATGCTCTGTGCCGGGAGTACGGGGCAACTGAGGCTGAGCGCAAGGCCGTTGTCGGGCTCGCAAAGGACGCCAGGCAGCAGGGGTGGTGGAGTTCTTTTGCCGACTCAATCCCCGAGAGCATGAACTTGCTGCTCACGCTGGAAGACGAAGCGGTCCGCGAGAGTCACTTCGCGTGCGTCTACGTTCCCGGTCTGCTCCAGACCCGCGCCTACAGCACCGCACTCCAGAAGGCCAACGAGGTCCCCCTGGAACCGGCGGAGATCGAGCGCCTGGTCGACATCCGCATGAAGCGGCAGGAGATCCTGACCCGGGCGAAGCCACCACATCTCTGGGCCATCCTCGACGAGTCCGTGATCCGCCGTGTCGTCGGATCGCCCGAAACGATGAAGGAGCAGCTCAGCCGACTCCTCGACGCCAATGAGTCACCGCACACAACCCTTCAGGTGCTGCCCTTCACCAAGGGTGCTCACGCTGCCGCGCTGGGAAGCTTCGTCATCATCGGTGGCCCCGAGCCGGGTCTCGACGTGGTCTACGTCGACTTCCACACAGGTTCTTTGTTCCTGGAGAAGGATGAAGAACTGGAGCGCTACAAGCTTGCGTTCGAGTACCTGCGCGCACAAGCGTTGGACATGGAGGCGTCCTCCGCCATGATCCATCGCGTCCGCAAGGAGCTGTGAATGTCCGCCCGCCCTCAGTCCGCCGCCAAGCCCGCCTGGTTCAAGTCGTCGTACAGCGGCGGCAACGCCACCGAATGCGTAGAGGCAGCCTTCATACCCACCGGCGTTCTGATACGGGATTCCAAACAACCCGAGGGGCCTCTGGTCGCGGTGTCGACCGAGTCATGGCGCTGCTTCGTGGCCGCCTCGACGCATTGAGCCGTCATCCGGACCAGTCGCTTGGTGCATCAGCGTTGTCAGTGGGCAAGTGCAGACTGGCGACATGACTGCCTCCTCGTCCGCTGAAACCCGTCTGTCCGACGCTCCGTCCGTCTGGGTGGAGTCCATGGGCGGTCCGTTGATCGTGGTACCCGTCTCCGCACTGGCGGAGTGGTACGGCGGCACGGGGACCGGAATCATGGCGGGAGACGGGACTGATCCTGACGACTACGACCGGGCCTGCGCAGTGGATGAGGTGGCCGGTCTGATCACCGTTGGCCGGAGCGGCGCGCAAGCGCTGGTGCTGGGGGACGAGCCGGCCACAAGTTGCTACCTGCCCGAGCACCGCGCCTTCCTGCGCTGGCTCGCGGCTGACTCCGATGCCGAGTTGCGGGCCGCGGCGGAGACCGTCCTCATGGATCCCGCTGTCTCGTGGGAGGAATGCGGTACGTGGGTGGTGGATGGTCCGGCCGTACTCATGGACTCAGCCGAATCGGGGTCTGACTTGGGGGTCGAGTATCCGAGTGGCGGTATGCCCGAACAGGCACCTGTTCCTCTGGTCGCTGGCCATTGGAGGGTCCGGGGCGTCCACACCAAGGCCGACGAACACAACTGGGTCGGCTTGATTCAGCTCTTGCCCATGGGCGTGTGAACCAACGGCCGCACCGGTCGTCGGTCTGTGTGCCGAGATCTCCGAAAAGTTCGCCAGGTGGAGGGCTATTCGGAACCCGCGCGGGAGGCCTAGCAAAAGGCCCTGTCCGGGGAGGCGGCGTCCCTGCGGATTCCTTGATGCGTTCGATCATGCGCCGCATGGCGGCCCCTCCCTTGGTTGTCGGCTGGGCCGACAAGCTGCCCTTCCCTGTTGAGCCGAAGCTCTGAGACATCCGAGCCGCACTCCCCAAAGGTCATGGCCTTCCCGGTGACCGGGAGTGCTTCGAGGTCGATCTCCAGCTCGTATCGGAAGCCTCGCCGGAGACCGACCCAGTGTTGTGCCCGAGAAGGTTCACCTCGTTCGAGAGCTGTGCGGGACCGGACGAACGGTTCGCGTGCCGGGGTGAGACGATCACGCCGTGACCATCCACCTCCATGAGTTCAATGGCGAGCACTCGCTGACGTGGGATGCCGGCGGCCTGGCTGCCGATGCCGCAGTAGTTGCCTCCGGACACGAGCCGAACGGGTACTTCTGGGAAGGTCTCGTACGGTTTGCCTGGCCGGATATCGCCGAGCACGTCGATTTCGACAGCGAGGCCGGCATGTTCTGCGCGGTCGGCAGTTCGAGCGACCTCGCGCGACTCAAGACGGCCGTCGAATCCGTCATCGCGAGCCCCGAGGCAGTCCGCGACATCATTGCCCGTGCGGAGGCTTCAGGCTTCGAGTTCGACGACTGAATGACACGGGGCGTCCGCCCCACCGCAGGCTCCTGCTGGGCCGAACAGAGCCGTCGACCGGCTGGCTGCCATGGCTTGCCCAGTACGGTCGGGCGGGTGGCGCGCCTCCCCGTGTGGATGACGAAGTCCTCGTCGCCGCTGGTCCGCAGGCGGGGACGGCCTCCCGCCCCCAACGAGGGTTGAGGCATGCCAGCCCGATCTCGTTGAAGCGGTGGATCACGTCCCGGACGGTGTCCTCGTCCGGCTGCACCAGCGCTGCGATCACTGGGACCGGACTGCCGACGGCCGAGGCCAGCAGCATCACCGGCCGCCGAAACCGCACCGAGCTCGTACTGCCCCGCCGGGCGATCCGCTGAAGCTCTGCCCCTACTGCTCCGTCAGCCTCCGGGCCCTGACCGCTGGTGCCATCCCGCCCCCCTGCTGGTTGGAAGCGGCACCGCTTCCAACCAGCACAACGGGCAACCCGGTGAACCTATGCGGTCACAGCACTAGACCGCCGCGCGGTTGAACAGGCGGCGCAGGCCCGATAAGCGGTGTGAGCGCAGCCGTACCGCATCGGTCGAGATTGGCCTCGGTGCGGTGGGCCTGATCAGGGACGGCCGCGGAGCTTGCCCAGCAGCCGCTTCGCCTGGGCCTGGCGGCGCGGGTCGGAGGCGGCTCGGCGGGCCTGTTCGGCTGCGCGGCGGCCTTGGGGACTCTTCGCGAACTGCTTGATCCGTTCCATCATGCGCGGCATGCGGATCCCTCCCTCGGTACCGGTGGCTGCCCTTGCTCCGCTCGTCTACCCGTTGCTGGACGACTCAGCCCTGGGAGGCCGTAGGCGAGGAAGCCGACGACCGCCGCCAGCGCCGTCGAGCCGTCGGCCTCCGCCGTCAGTCCCCGGCTGAGTTCTCCGCGCCACCGGCGATGTCACGCCGTGTGGTGGGATGGCTGTGCTGGGCCGAGGCTGGGTCGTTGGTCTCCCTCCGGATTGTTGGAGGGGGCGGCACTGGTCCGGGAGCTGTTCGCCATGCCTGTGCACCCTGCCTCAGGAAGGTAGTGATGAAGCTTCTCCTCACCGACTCCGGTGTCACGAACACGAGCATTCGGAATGCGTTGGTCGATCTGCTGGGCAAGCCGATCGCCGAGGCCGGCGCCCTGTGCATCCCCACCGCCGGCTACGGCGCGCCCGACGCCGACCCGGGCGGGCCCTGGCGATTCATCAGCGGACAGTCACCTCTCCCCATGACCGCGTTGGGGTGGAAGTCGGTGGGCGTGCTGGAGCTCACCGCGCTGCCCAGCATCGAGGAGGCGCGCTGGGTCTCCTGGGTCCGGGAGGCCGACGTCCTGCTGGTCAACGGCGGGGACGCGCTGTACCTGGCCCACTGGATGCGGGAATCCGGGCTCGCCGCACTCCTGCCGTCGCTGCCCGACCTCGTCTACGTCGGACTCAGCGCCGGAAGCATGGTGATGACCCCCCGCGTCGGGGACGACTTCGTGGGCTGGAAGCCGCCCACCGGAGGCGACCGCACGCTGGGCCTGGTCGACTTCTCGATCTTCCCGCACCTCGACCATCCGGCCTGCCCGGAGAACACCACGGCCGCGGCGGAGCTGTGGGCGGCCGGGATCGGCGGCCCGGCCTACGCGACGGACGACCAGACCGCCATCAAAGTGGCCGACGGCACCGTCGAAGTGGTCTCCGAGGGCCACTGGAGACTGTTCAACCCGACGTCGGCCCCGTAAAGGAGTCCCGCAGGCCCCAAGGAGTCCCCGGCATGCCCATGCTGAGCCGTATCGACGTCCGCGCCACCCAGCACTGTGAGACCTCCACCCTCGGTGTGCTGCTCCGCCACCAAGGGATCGATCTCTCCGAACCCATGCTCTTCGGGCTCGGTCGTGGCCTCTCCTTCATCTACTGGGACAGCAAGAACATGGGCTTTCCCTTTCTCGGGGGGCGGGTGAAACCGTTCGAGCTCAGCAGGAATCTGGCTGACACGCTTGGGCTTGAGCTCCTGGTTCAGGAGACGGCCTCGCCCCGCAAGGCGTGGGCGAATGTCGTGGATGCCATCGGCCGGGCGCGGCCCGTCGGGCTTCAGCTGGACAGTTACCACCTCGACTACTTCACCGCGAAGGTGCACTTCGGGGGGCATGTCGTGGCCATGTACGGCTATGACGACCGCGTCGCCCACCTCGTCGACACGGAGCAGCAGGGCGGTGCCGTGACGACCGGTCTGGGCAGTCTTGCGGCGGCTCGGGCCGCGCGAGGGCCCATGGCCGCCAGGCACCGGTCCTTCACCCTCACCGCCGCCCCCGACCTGCCCGCGTTTGAGAAGAGCCCTGAGAAGAGCATCGTCCCCGCCGTCACCGCCTGCGCCCACGCCTTCCTCCACCCGCCCATCGCCAACCTGGGGCACCGCGGCATCGACAAGGCCGGGAAGGCCGTACGGACATGGCTGCGGCGGAGTGAGGACCCTGGGCGGGATCTGCCGCAGGCCGCGTTGCTGATGGAGAAGGGCGGGACCGGGGGTGCGTTGTTCCGGAATCTCTACCGGGACTTCCTCGCCGAGAGCGGCCAGTTCCTCGACAGCGGTCATCTGCGCACCGGGCATCGGCTGTATGCCGAGGCCGCCGGCCTGTGGACGGAGGTCGCCGCACTGATCGACAGAGCCGGTGTGTCGGGTGATGAGCAGCACCTGTTGCGGGCGGGCGCCGTCCTTCACGATCTTGCACGCGTCGAACGCGAGGCAATGGAGGCGCTGAGCCGCCTGGAGCCCTGAATCGGATCCACTCCCCGTGCGGGCACCCGGTGCGGGGATACTGCCTCTCAGGCACCGATCCCGGAAGGCGACGACACCATGTTCATCCTCTTTGGCACCAAGGGTTACCTGTACCAGCTCGCGATACTCACCCTGGTGTGCGGGCGGTGCGGGAACCCGGCCGCGCACACCCTGCGCAAGCGGGTCACGAAGTTCACGCTGTTCTTCGTGCCGCTGTTCCCGATCTCCACCAAGTACGCGACGCAGTGCACCTTCTGCGGTGCGGAGAACAAGCTGAACGCGCAGGAGGCGGAGCAGCTGCAGGCGCAGGCCGCTTCCGGTGGCGGGCAGGGCGGTCAGGTCTACGGCGGACAGGCGCCGCAGCAGCCGTACCAGAGCTGAGGTCTCAGCTGAGCTTGCGGGCCGACCCGCCGTCGTTGTCTCTCGGCCCGCAGTTGTGGTCGCCCGGGGGGTCCGGGACGGTGGGTGGGGTCGGCTGGGTGGGCTGGGTCGGGGGCGTGGGATCGGCCGGGAGGTTCGGGGGCTGCGACGGGGCCGGTGGTTGTGGTGGCTCCGGTGACGTCGGTGCCGTCGGCTCCGGAGTGGTGGGTGGTTGCGAGTACGTCGGTGGCTGTGGCGTTCCCTCGCCAGGGTCTGGGGCCTCGGGCGTAGTCGGGTTCGGTACGGGCGTCTCGTTCCCCGGCGTACCCGGCTCCGGGCTCTCGGGGTTGGGCTCGGGCTCGGGCTGCTGCGCAATGGGCGGCTGCGGCGGCTCCGGCTGAGCGGGCTGCTCCGGCTGCACAGGCTCCTCCGGCTCCTCCGGCTCCTCCGGCTCCTCCGGCTCCTCCGGCTGAGCGGGCTGCTCCGGCTGCACAGGCTGAGCAGGCTGCTCCGGCCCCGCAGGCAGCGTCGGCTCCTCACCCCCCGGCGCGGGCACCGCAGAACCGTCCCCTGGGCCTGGGTCCGTCGGTTCCTCCGGCACCTGCTTCGGGGGTGTCGGCTCGCCCACGCCTCCCCCACCCTCCGAACCGCTCCCGGAGCCCTCAGAGCCCTCGTCGCCCCCGGTGCCTCCGGACTCGCCGACCCCCTGCGAACCCTCGGTCCCACCGGTGCCTCCGGACTCCCCGGCCCCCTGCGAGCCTTCGGTCCCACCGGTGCCTCCGGCCTCCCCGGCCCCCCGCGAGCCCTCGGACCCCCCGCTCTCCCCGGTCTCCCCGCTCTCCCGCACACCCGCAACCAGTTGCACGCCCCCGACGTCCTCCGGTACGGCCGCCCCCGCCGCGTGGGCCCGAGCCCGGTCGCCGTCGCGCTCCACCCGCCGGTCACCTCCCGGCGCCGCCACGGCCCCCTCCGACGGCCCCGCCACCGGCTCCTGGGCCACCGGCCCCTGAGCCACCGGCTCCCTCCCCGGCGAAGTCACCGTCGCCGGGGACTCGTTGACCCCGAGCGACAGGACGACCGCGATCGCCGCGGCCGCCGCCGTGCCGGAGGCGAGGGCCGCCTTGGTTCTCGGGCCGGCCGCACGGGCCGTACGAAGAAGACCGTGACCGCCGGAAGAAGCGACCCCGACTCCCCCGGAGCTCCCCGTGAGCGAGGCCACGACCTTCCCCGCACCACCACCGCCTCCCACCGCAAGTACCAGCAACGCCGGTCCCACGATCGCCGGCAGGCGGTTGTTCGCGCGGATCAGGACCGCGAGCCGCCCCCGGCAACCGTCGCAGACGTCGACGTGGGCGAGGAGGCGTTCGGACTGGCGCGGGGTCGCGCTGCCGCGGACGTAGGCGGGCATGCGGACCCAGTGGACCTCGCACGCGGGATCGTCGGGCGCCTCGGTCTGCGAGCGCAGGAACGCCTGGCGCATGCCTTCGCGGGCCCGGTGCAGCAGTACGGCCGTCGCGCCCTGCTTGGCGCCGATCTGCCGGCCGACCGACTCCAGGGGCTGTCCCTCGGCGTCGGCGAGCCACAGGGCCCGCACCCAGCGCTCCGGGAGTTCGCCGAGGACGCGCACCAACAGGTCGGTGGCGGAGACCTGTTCGGCCGGGTCCTCCACGTGACCGGAGGATGCCTGCTCGGGGATCTGCGGATCGCGCGGGGTCTCGTGCGTGGCGCTCGCGACGGAGGAGGCGAGGTGCCGCACGGTCGTCATGAGGTACGCCGGGACGTTGTCGATCTCGTGCCCGGCGGACAACCGTCGCCACACGCGGAAGTGCGCCTCGGCGACGAGGTCCTCGGCCGCCCAGGTGTTGCGGGTGAGCGAACGGGCGTAGGCGACGAGGCGCGGCTGCTCCTCCTCGTAGATCCGCACGTACGCGGCGGTCGCGGCGGGGGATGCCTGGGCGGGCACTCTGGCGGGTTGGTCGGTCATGCGGGGACGCTCCAGTTCCCGGCGGTCGGGGCGTTGTCGGGACGCGGAAGGGTTTGTCAGCGTAGATGACAAAACTTTCAATGATTCAGTTCCGGCCGTGATTCAGATCACAGCAGCGAATTCCGGTCTCCGCGTAAGGAATCGGCACTCCCGCGACTCGACAGGGCAACCGACTCACAACCGACATCGAGAAGGACCGGAGATCACCGCTCATGCGCCTCACCACCCTGGAACAGACCGTCCGCGCCCGCCTGATCACCTCCGAGCACCCGGAACTCCCGATCCGCCCCACGCTGCGCTACAGCGCCGCCGAGCCCTTCGCGGTGCACATCGACTTCCCCGCGCAGGTGTCGGCCGACGGCGAGGGCGTGACGTGGATGTTCGCGCGGGCGCTCCTGGAGGAGGGACTCGGGACACCGGCCGGGGAGGGGGACGTACGAATACGCCCCTGCGGCCGGGCCAGAACGGTCATCGAGTTCCACTCACCACTGGGCCTGGCCGTGATCCGCTTCGGCACGACCACTCTGCGCCGCTTCCTTCTCCGTTCCTACGACGTCGTAGAACCCGGCGCCGAGAACCTGGGCCCGGACCTCGACCACGGGCTCGCGGCGCTGCTCGACGAGGTCTGACTCCGCTGTGGGCGACGCCCTTTCACCGGTCGTCCCGGTGTCCGGCGTCCCCCGCCCATGTGCCGTGAACCAGGATGACGACGTCGTCAGAAGCGTGCTGTCCGTCGACCACCGCGAGATCCTGCCCGTCCGGGGTGACGTCCATGCCTTGCGCGGTCCACCTCTCGGGTCGAACGGAGGCGCATTGGATCGATACGGCGTAAAGGAGGTCCAATCCGGCGAGTATGTCGCTACTGTGAAATGACATGTGACGCGCGTTACAGGGGCGAGGGGGGCGTGCGTGGATTCCCGTGTGCTTGTCGAGGTCGTCGGGGATGACGACAGGGCCGTGGAAGATCTCTTCAAATGGCTGAACCTGCAAGATCCTCTGCGGGGGCGGGTTGAAGCCGTGGGTGTGCAGGCCGGGCCGGGGCAGATGGCGGGCGCTGGGCTGACCGAGGTTCTGGCGGTCGCCCTGGGCGCCGGCGGGGTCGGCACCGTCCTGGCGCAGGCGCTGGTGGTGTGGTGCCGGCAACCCCGGGGAAGCAAGGTGCGCATTCGGCTGACCGGCCCGGACGGCCGCCGGGTGGAGATCGACGGTGACCGTGTCAAGGACGCCGACAGCATCATCAAAGCGGTGGTGGGCCTTCAGCTCGACACCCGGCCGGCTCGAGTGGAACAGGCTCCGGCGACTCCGGCGATCGTCGAGGGACAGCCCGCGCGCCAGGCGGGCGCCGCCGGATCCCGGATGAGCACGGACGCCGACGGGCGTGGGGGGGACGTGGCATGAACGAGATGGTCCGGTTGCCCGATGCTGTCGGGTCGCGCGCGGTGCTCATAGGGGTCAGCAACTACGAGTCAGCGGAACTGGAGGACCTTCCGTCGGTCGGACGTGGCATCCACGCCCTGCACGCCGCGTTCACTCACCAGGACCACGGCTCCTTCGCTTCCGACCGCTGCCTCGTGATCGAGAATCCGCGGGATCAGAGTGCTCTGGCACAACCGCTGCTGAGCGCTGCGGCGGCCGCCGAGGACGTCTTCCTCGTCTACCACGCGGGACACGGCCTGATCGCCGGACAGGAACGGGAGTTGTACCTGGCGCTGGCCGGCACGGATCCCGAACTAGCCGAGTGGACGGGAATGCCCTACCGCCTGATCCGCGAGGCGTTCTCACGGACGCGGGCGCGTTCACGCGTACTGATCCTGGACAGCTGTCACTCGGGGCTCGCGATCTCCGGTGTCATGTCCGCCACCGAGAGCTCCATCATCGGTCAGGTGGACATCGACGGAACCTACGTCATGACGTCCGTTCCCGCCATGGCTCTGGCACAGGCTCCGGTCGGAGACACCTACACCTCCTTCACCGGCGCCCTGCTGAACGTCCTCGAACGCGGCATCCCAGCCGGGCCCGACCTGCTCTCGATGGGAGCCGTCTACACAGAATTGCGCCGTCTGTTCAGTGCGGCGGGGCTTCCCCTGCCGCAACAGGCGTCCGAGCGCACGGCAGCGATGATCGCGCTCGCGCGTAACCGCTCGGGAGCGGCCGATGCCTCCGCCGGCGACGAGAGCCCGCTGCCGCCCGTGGAGGAACTGACCGAACAGATCCGGGAAGCGGGCCGGACCGATGTCCGCGCGGCCATCGGTCTGGCCCGGGAAGCCGTCTCGCGCCGCACTCTGCGCCTGGGCGCCGATCACGTGGAAACCCTGGACCTGCGACAGACTCTGGCGACCTGGCTGGGACAGGACGACCAGGCGGATCCCGCCGTCGTCATCGGCCAGTGCCGCGAGGTGGTCTCCGATCACACGCGCGTACTCGGCCCCGAGGACTCCGCCACCCTGCGCAGCCGCATCACGCTGGCCCACAACCTGTTCCGCGGCAAGCAGGACGACGAGGCGTACGCCATCCTGACCGACGTCCACTCCATCCGCTCGCGCATCCTGTCACCCGGTCACGAGGACACGCTCCGAGCCAGAGAGAGCCTTGCCTACCTCAAGAGCATGGCCGGACAGATCGACGAATCGAGCGCCCTCTACGAGGAACTCATCGACGGATACACCCGCACGCTCGGCAGAGACTCCTTTCGCGTGCTGGCCTGTCTGGACTCCCTTGCCGGCAACACCCTTCAGAAGGGCGAGGCCCTGGCCGCCGCGGACTTGTACCGCCAGGCCGCGGAGGTCGCGGAGCGTCTCTTCGGCGCGGACGATCCCGCGACCCTGCGTGAACGCAGGAGCCACATGGACGCGATCGGTCAAACCCAGGACTTCGCCGCAGCCGCCGAACTCTCCCGCGCTCTCCTCGCCGACATGGAGCGCGTCCACGGCCCGGACGCGCCCGAAACCGTCGACGTACGCCACTACCACGCCTCCCACCTGTCCAACTCGGGCGACCGGGCCGCGGCCATCGGACTGTTCAGATCGGTGTGCCAAGCGCTGGAAACACGGGCGGGGCGGCAGGACACCAGCACCTTCATCCCCCGGCGGAACCTGGCCCTGACCCTTCACGACGACGGACAGACCCAGGAAGGCGCCAACCTCCTACAGGGTCTCCTGGAAGACATGACCGACATCCTGGGGGCAGAGCACAGTGACACCCTGAACTGTCATCGGTGGCTGGCCGAATGGACCGGAGCCCTGGGTCACCCGTCCCGCGCACAGCGCCTTTACCGCGACCTTGTGCAAATCGAGGCGCGGGTCCTGCCCCGCGAGGACCTGGACGCCTTGCAGAGCCGCCTGAACTACGCCATGTACACCAACCAGATCGGTGACCACGCGGCGGCGGCGCAGATCTACTCCGAGGTCGGTGACGACCTCGCCTGGGTTCTCGGTCAGGACCACCGGGCCACCCTCAGTGCGCGCGTGGGGCACGCTGTCTCCATCGGGCAGCTGGGCGACACCGTCCGGGCCACCAACCTCCTGCACCAGGTTGCAGCCGACCAGGCGCGCTGTCTCGGGGAGAACCACCCCGACACCTCCGACACCCGCGTCAAAATCGCGTACTGGCTGCACTCCATGCCCAAGGGCCCCTACGCTCCTCCCCCGCCCCCTGGGTGGCTGCCCCCAGCCAACTGAATGCCTGGGCACGAGCCGGGAGTGCATCACCGTTGCAACCGGCTGGTCAGAGAGCTCGCGCGAACTCCGCGACCGCCTCGAAGTCCGGTGCGCGCAGGCCCAGTCGGGGATCGACGCGGTGCAGTAGGGCCGGGCCGTCGTGGCGCGCGGCCACGAACTCGCGGTCCCTGTCGTCGAGTTCGTCGTCCAGCCAGACGAAGGGGCGGCCGGCGGCGTGGGCGACGAGGTGGTGGGTCTTCCAGAAGGTGCCGTCGGGGCCGTTGCCGATGGGGGTGGGCCAGTCGACGACGGGGAGGGCGGGGAGGCCGAGGACGGGCGCGATGTAGGTGTTGGCCTCCTGGCGCCACGTGGTCGCCCAGACCAGCTCGTACCGATCCGCCAGACCCAGCAGCGCGGGCCCGTGCCCGGGATTGAGCCAGACCCGCAGCGGCCGCACCCGCTCCGCCGGCACCCCGGGATGCTGAGCGACCCACCCCGCGGGCTTCATCCGGTGCGTGGTGTAGCCGTCGGGTCGGTGTTCGGGCTTGGCGGCGTAGGGGTTGAGGGGGCCGTCGACGTCGAGGTAGAGGAGGGGGCGGTGCATGCGGGTGCCTCCCCGTGTCGGCCGTCTTGGCGAGCGTAGCCTCGGGTCGGGTCGGGGTCGAGCGGGGTGAATTCCGGTGGGCTCCAGGCGGGTTGAGCGTTACGGTACCTCCGTGCGCTGATCTCTGGGCGGCGGCCGTGTGCCGTCGTGGACGGTGCGGACGATTCCGCCGAGCGGGACCGTCCGGCAGGTGTTTCCCGAAACCGGCAGCCAACCCACCGGAGATCACCCCATGACCTCTCGACAACACCCCCTCGCCTACGACTCGTTCGTCGCACTCGCCGCCGCCGACCCCGCCGTCGTCGGGCTCATCCTCAAAGGTTCGCGGGCGCACGACGGAATGGCGACCGAGCACTCCGACCACGACCTGTACGTCGTGGTCGACGACGGGGCGACGACGGAGCTGTCCCATCTCCACGGGCACCGTTCGGCCGCGCTCGACATCGTCGTCCTGCCGCTCGCCGAGTTCCGGGCCGCCGGCTTGCCCGGCTTCGAGCGGTACGGCCTCGCCCGCGCCCACGTGGTGCTCGACCGTCTCGATGGCGGTACCGGCATCGCCCGGCTACTGGCCGAGAAAGGACGACTCGACGCCGACGAGGCGTTCCGGGAGGCCGGGGGCCTGCTCGACGCCTACGCCAACTCCGTCTACCGATCGGTCAAGAACGACCGGGACGGACAACCCCTCGCCGCGCGCCTCGACGCGGCGGACAGCGTCCGGCTCCTGCTGGAGCTGCTGTTCACCCTCGATCGGCGGCCCCGGCCCTACAACAAGTACCTGGAGTGGGAGCTGGCGCGGTATCCGCTGCCGGGTTGGGAGACCGAAGCGCTGCTGGAAGCTGTCGAGCGGATCTCGGCGACCGGTGACGTGGCCGTGCAGCGCGATCTCTTCTCACACGTGGAGGCGTGCGCGCGTCGAGCCGGGCACGGGGAGGTGCTGGACGCGTGGGGCGAGGACCTGGCGCTCATGCGGGGCGGTGCCGGGCCTGCTCCCAGGCCGCCCGTGTGAGTTCGTACTCCACCTCGCCGTGTTCGGAGCCCTCGATCGGGTGCGGCCAGTTGGTGTGGAAGGTGCGGAGGTAGGTGAGGCCGGACTTTTCCATCACTCGGCGGGAGCGGTGGTTGACGGTCATGGTGTTGGCGGTGACGCGTTCGACGCCGAGGTCGGTGAAGCCCTTGTCGATGAGGGCTCGGGAGCCTTCCGTGGCGTAACCGCGGCCCCAGGCCGACTTGTTGAGGCGGTAGCCGAGTTCCACGACGGTCGGGGTGGTGTCTTCGAGGGGGCGGAACTCGAACCAGCCGAGGAAGGTGCCGGTGGACTTCTCCTCGGCCGCCCAGTAGCCGCGGGTGCCGAGGCCGGGGTGGTCGTGGAGGAGGCGGGGCAGGGTGCGGGTGCGGATCGTGTCGGGGGGTGTCGGCGCGCCTCCGGTGAGGAAGCGCATGACCTCCGGGTCGCCGTCCAGCGCGACCAGATCCTCGACGTCGGCCTCGGTGAACGCCCGCAGTCGCAGCCGTTCCGTCTCCAGGAAGACGTACGTCACTCGCTCCTCCTTCAGGAACCCCACAGGGCAGCCTCGCCGCTGCCCGCCCGACACGCCAGCCGTTTTCCAGGCCCGGCTCCGACGACCCCACGGCCGGCTGTGACAGCCCTGTTGCCGGAACTGTGGGCTCCACCACAGCCGTTGGCATTCCGCGGTGCTGAACTCTGCGGACTCGGGAGCGATCAGGTGGGGGGGGTGGTGGGATGTCGGTGCGGAAGCTTGCTTCGAGGCTGCGTGGGGTCGCCGCGCTCGCGGGGGCGCTGGCGGTGGCGATGTACGTGTGGGGCCTGCTGCACCTCCTCGGTGCGGTGCTGGAGGCGGAGGACGGCGGAGCGGGCTCCGCGCCGCTGCCGCCGTGCCGTTCCGGCGAACAGGCGGCCCAGGTCGTCGACTACTCCGTCGGCTTCCTTCCCCTCTCCTTCGAGTGCGAGTTGACGGGCGGCGGCGGTTATGAGGCGGCCGATGTGCTACCGGGGTACGTCAATCCGGTCGCCGTGGGCCTCGCCCTCGCCGGGGTCGGCTGTGCCGTCGCCTCCGGGTACCTGACGGAGCTGCGGCTGCGGGCCGGGGCGCGCGAGGGCGAGGGCCGATGAGCGGGTGGGTCAGGCCGTGAGGACCAGTTCCGCCTTGCCGAACAACAGGGCGTAACCGGAGGGGAGTTGGGCGAGGACGCGGTCCACCAGTTCGTCGCCCACCAACGCCGGCAGGACGCTCAGCACCGAGCTGACGTCCCAGCGGGCCGTCGCCGGGGTCGCGCCCTCGGTGCGGGCGGCCACCGCGTCCACGAACTGGGGTGCGGACAGCGGTCTGTTGAGGGGGATGCGGGAGGCGACGACCCGGGCCGCCTCCTCGGGCAGGGCGCGGGCGAGGTCGACGCGCTCCTCGCCGGTGACGTGGTCGCCGAGGGCGGACAGGACGACGCGGGTGACGTGTTCGGCCTCCGCCGGCGTCGCGTACTGTCCGGCCTCCCGCACCGCCTCGACGAGGCCGGTCCAGCTGGGTCGGTTCGCGCTCATGTACAGCTCTCTCCTGGGGGTCGTTGCGCCGGGCGTCCCACGGCCGTACGGACCGCCTGTACCTGTCTGCACCGGTCCGGTCCGTAACGGCGCGCGGGACGCCGCTCGTCTGTCGCGTGGGGTTCAGCCGCTGATCTGCCGGGGTCCGCTGCCGCCGCCGCTGATCTGGATACGGCGGGGCTTGGCCTGTTCGGCGACGGGGATCAGCAAGGTCAGCACACCTGCGTCGTACGACGCGTCGATGCGTTCCGTGTCGAGGGTGTCGCCGAGGAAGAGCTGGCGGGTGAACGAGCCCGTGGGCCGCTCGGCGACGATCAGCTCCGCGCCCTCGGGGGCGGGGCTGCGGCGCTCGGCACGGACGTTCAGGACGTTGCGCTCGACGTCCAGCTCGATCGTCTCGGGGTCGATGCCGGGGAGGTCGAAGTGGACGACGAAGTCGTCCCCCGACCGGTATGCGTCCATCGCCATCGCGCTGGGGCGGGCGGTTGAGCCGAACACCTGCTGCGCGAGCCGGTCGAACTCACGGAAGGGGTCGGTACGCATGAGCATCACAGTCCATCTCCTTTCCACAGACTCTGCGGTGCGATGCCCTACGCCTTCTTATATAGCTCGGAGCGAGGAAACTTGACAAGCCCCGACTCAGGTTCGGTTGTCGACCCTGGTCCGGGGCTAGCCTCGACCCCACATCGACCGACGACCGAGGAAGCAGACATGGCGAAGGTTCCCAGTGCGGTGGTCGCGGCGGGCGGACTCGTCGGCGGGTACGGCGTGGCCCGGTGGACGAGGAAGCGGCAGCTGGGCGGGGCGGTGCTGGCCGTCGCCGGAGCCGCGGCGGCCCGCCAGTGGCGGGAGCGGGCCGGCGGGAAGGCGGCCGGGGCGCTGACGGCCGCGTATGTCGCCGCCTTCGCCGGGTCCCACCCGCTGGCCAAGAAGGTGGGCGCGTGGCCGGCGGTGTTCGGCGTGGCGGGCGCCGTGGCGCTGGCGTCCTGGGCGGTGGCGGACCGGGAGGCGTGAGGGGGCTGGTCTGAGCGGAGCTGTCTGAGCCGACGGGGCTGGCCGGCGGGATTGAGCCGCCGGGGCTTGAGCCGGCACGGCTGAGCCGGGAGGGGGGCTGAGGCGCGAGGTGGCATGCCCTCCAGGCCCGGCGAGAGGTCTACGCTCCCCCGGCCCCGTGGGTGAGCACGTTGACCACCCGCCCGTTCGGGTCCCGTACGAAGAAGCGCCGTACGCCCCACTCCTCGTCCCGCAGCTCCCGTACGACCTCCGCGCCGGACGCCACGACCTGCGCGTACACGGCGTCGACGTCCTCGACCTCCACGCTCAGGTCGGGGACGACGGGGGCGGTGCGCTCCTCGGTGAAGAAGCTGATCTGGGCGGTGGGGTTGACGGGGGACGCCAGTGTCACGACCCACCCCATGTCCATGACCTCCTCGAAGCCGAGCAGGCCGTAGAAGTCGCGGTTGGCGCTCAGGGCCTCCCCTGACGCGACGTGGATGTCGGGCATGATCCGGCGAACACTCACGGGCACGGCTCCTTCGCGGTGCGTGTTTCTGTTATCGACCGTCCCACCCTCGCGTCTCCTGAGCGTCCCCCACCACCGGCACGCGAGGAATGACCCACGTGACTTCGACTTCCCGGATCAGCCGCCGCAGCATGCTCAAGGCGGCGGGAGCCGCGGGTGCGGCGACGGTGGCCGCGACCGCCCTGCCCACCACGGCCACCGCCGCCCCGGCCTCCGCCTTCGCGCACCCGGGCCTGCTGCACACCGGCACGGACCTCGCCCGCATGGCCGCCAAGGTGAAGGCCGGGGCGGCGCCCTACACGGCGGGTTTCGCGAAGCTGACCGCCAACCGGCACGCGCAGAGCGGCTGGACGCCCAACCCGCAGCGGACGGTGTACCGGGGCGCGGGCAGCCCGCAGAACTACGCCACGCTCTACAACGACATCCACGCCGCGTACCAGAACGCCCTGCGCCACCATGTGAGCGGCGAGGACGTGTACGCCGACACGGCCGTGACGATCCTCAACGCCTGGTCCGCCGAGCTCACTTCGCTGGCCGGCAGCGCGGACCGTTTCCTCGCGGCGGGGCTGTACGGCTACCAGTTCGCCAACGCCGCCGAACTCGTCCGCGACCACCCGGACTTCGACCTCGCCCGCTTCCAGGAGCTGCTCACCAAGGTCTTCGCCCCGCTCAGCGACGACTTCCTGGTCCGGCACAACGGCGCGGTCGTCACGAACTACTGGACCAACTGGGACCTGTGCGCCATGGCGTGCGTCCTCGCCACGGGCATCTTCTGCGACGACAAGGCCCAAGTGGGCCGCGCGGTGGACTACTTCAAGGACGGTGACGGGCTGGGTGCGGTCCGGCACGCGATCCCCGTCGTGCACGACGACGGACTCGCCGAGTGGCTGGAGGCGGGCCGGGACCAGGGGCACGCGCTGCTCGGGGTCGGGCTGATGGGCACGTTCTGCGAGATGGCGTGGAACCAGGGGTACGACCTGTACGGCTACGACGACAGCCGGTTCCTCAAGGGGGCCCAGTACGTGGCGAAGTGGAGCATGGGCGGACAGGTGCCGTACACCGCGAACACCCGTGCCAAGGGGGCGATCGGGGGGTGGTCGGGGCGGGAGACGGCGAGCACGGCGGCTCACGTCGACCCCACGATGACCCGCCCCATCTGGGCGATGATCAGCAACCACTACACCAAGCGCCGGGGGCTGTCCGCGCCGTACCTCACCCGCATCACCGCGAAGTCCTCGCCGGAGGGGGGCGGTGGCGACTACGGCCCCAACAGCGGCGGCTACGACCAACTGGGCTTCGGCACACTGACGTTCACACGGGACCGGACGGCTTCTGCTGAGCCTACGCCCAGCGCGAGTGCGGCTTCGGGGACGCGACCGCAGAGCGGGGCTACGGCGTCTCCGGCGACCGGCGAGGATCTTGCGGCGACGGGTTCCAGCGATGTTCTCGGCTGGTCTGCGGCGGCGGGGATCACTGCGGTGGCGGGAGGGCTGCTTTTGCTGCGGAGGAGGGGGAGGGGCGCATAGGGAGGTGCCGGGTCAGGTTGTGGGGCGGGTGCGGGTGCGTGGTGGCTGGTCGCGCCCCCGCTGCGCTGGGCCTGGGCCGGGCGCCTACGGGGGTACCGGGCGCGGTCGTCAGGCGGGTGCGGGTCCGTCGTGGCTGGTCGCGCAGTTCCCCGCGCCCCCGCTGCGCTGGGCTGGGACCGGGCGCCTACGGGGGTGCCGGGTTCTGTTGCGCGGCGGGTGCGGGTGCGTCGTGGCTGGTCGCGCAGTTCCCCGCGCCCCTAGGGAGCTGCAGTCACCCGCGCCACGACCGGACCGTCAGCCGCCCGCGCCCGCCCCCACGCACCGTTCGCCGCGTACGGCGCGCAGGGGACGGGGTGGGGGGTGTCCGCCCGCAGCGGCCGGCGTCCGGAACCGGGCACATCTCAAGGGACCGAGCCGCCGGACCGAGGACGGACACCCCCCACCCCGGCACCGACCCACAACGCAACCGCATGCGCTACGCACGCCCCCACCGGACAGCAACGGGCCGCCGCAGGCCCCTCAGGGGCGCGGGGAACTGCGCAAAAACGCCCGCCCCCACCCACCCCGCAGCCAAAGAACAACCTCACCCCGTCGCAGTCAACGGCTTCGCCACATCCTCCAGTGACCGCCTCTCCGCCCGCACAGCCAAGAACGCCGCCACCAACCCCGCCGCACACATCAACGCCGCCCCGATCTGGAACGCCAACACCGTGTCCCCCACCCGACCCGTGCTCGTCAGGTCCGCGAACAGCAGCGGCCCGCTGATACCCCCCGCCGCCGTACCCAGCGCATAGAAGAACGCGATCGACATCGCCCGCGTCTCCATCGGGAACACCTCCGACACCGTGAGGTAGGCACTAGACGCCCCCGCGGACGCGAAGAACAGCACCGCACACCAGCACGCCGTCAAGGAAGCCGCGCTCAACGACCCCCGGTCGAACAGCCACGCCGTCCCGAACAGCAGCACCCCGGACAGCAGATACGTCGACGAGATCATCACCCGCCGCCCCACCGTGTCGAACAGCTTCCCCAGCAGCAACGGCCCGCAGAAGTTACCGACCGCGATGACCGCGAAGTAGTACCCGGTGTCCCCGGTCGGCACGTCGAAGAACGTGGTCAGGATCGCCCCGAACCCGAACGTGATCGCGTTGTACAGGAACGCCTGCCCGATGAACAGCGAGAACCCCAGCACCGACCGCCGCCGGTAGTCCGAGAACAGCGTGCGCGCGATCTCCACGAACGTCACACTCCGCCGCTGACGGATCGTGATCTCACCCTCGGGCCGCGCCAGCGTCTCCCCCCGCTCCGACTCCACCCGCGATTCGATCGAGGAGACAATCCGCTCCGCCTCCTCGTCCCGCCCGTGGATCAGCAACCACCGCGGACTCTCCGGCACATGCCGCCGCACCAGCAAAATAACGAACGCCAGCACCGCCCCCAGCGCGAACGTCAGCCGCCACCCCACGTCCTTCGCGAAGAAGTCCGTGTTCAGCGCGACGATCGACAGCAGCGAGCCGCCCACCGCCCCCAGCCAGAAGCTGCCGTTGATGATCAGGTCGACCCGGCCCCGGTACTGCGCCGGGATCAGCTCGTCGATCGCGGAGTTGATCGCCGCGTACTCCCCGCCGATCCCGAACCCGGTGAGGAAGCGGAACAGGAAGAACCACCAGGCGTCGAAGGAGATCGACGTCAGCGCGGTGGCCGCCAGATACACCGCCAGCGTGATCATGAACAGCTTCTTGCGGCCCCACTTGTCGGTCAGGCGCCCCCAGAACAGTGCCCCCACGCACGCTCCCGCCACGTACAGCGCCGCCGCGATGCCGGTGACCTGCCCGGATGTGATCGACAGGCCACTGCCCGGCTCCGACAACCGGCTCGCGATGTTGCCGACGACCGTGACCTCGAGGCCGTCGAGGATCCATACGGTGCCGAGTCCGATGACGATCGTCCAGTGCCAGCGGGACCAGGGCAGCCGGTCGAGTCTGGCGGGGATGTCGGTCGTCACGGTGCGACCGGTGTCGGCTTGAGCGGTGGTGGTCACGGAAGGTCTCCCTCCTCGTCGAGCGAACCCCACCCGGGTGCCCCCACCTCCGCTTCCCAGTCCGCCCGCGTCAGCAGCCCACACCGAGCACCCGGTGATCGGGCAGTCACCGGACAGGCACGCTCACGCCCCCAACGCCCGCGTCACCGTATAGATCAGCAGCCCCACCAAGGACCCCACCACTGTGCCGTTGATCCGGATGAACTGGAGGTCGCGCCCGATGTTCGCCTCGATCTTCCGCGTCGTGTGCTCGGCGTCCCACCCGGCCACGGTGTCCGTGATCAGGGAGGTGATCTCGCGCCGGTAGGTGGTGACCACGTACACCGCGGCCCCCTCCACCCACCGGTCGACCTTCGCCTGCACCTTGGGGTCCACGGCCATCCGCGCCCCCAGCGACAGCAGGGACGCCCGCACCCGCAGCCGCAGCTCACTGCGCTCGTCCTCGGCGGCGGACACGATCATCGACCGTACGGCGGTCCAAGCGGACGCGATCAGGTCCTGGACCTCGCCGCGCCCCAGCACCTCGCCCTTGAGCCGCTCGACCCGCGCGCGCGTGTCGGTGTCGGACTGGAGGTCGGAGGCGAAGTCCCTCAGGAACCGGTCCAGGGCCCCGCGCGCCGGATGGGACGGCATGTCCCGCATCTCGGTCACGAACCGCATGAGCTCCTTGTAGACCCGCTCGCCGACCTTCTTGTCGACGAAGCGCGGGGTCCAGCCGGGCGCGCCACCCTGTACGGCGTCCATGACCTGCTCGTCGTGGAGCACCAGCCAGTCGTGGGCCCGGGCGACCACCAGGTCGACGACCCGCCGGTGCCCGCCGTCGGCGACGATCTTCTCCAGCATCTTCCCGATGCCGGGGGCGATCTCCTGGGCGTCGGCCCGCCGGGTGATCGCCTCCCCGACCACGGCCTGGACGTCGGAGTCCCGCAGGACGGTCAGCGCGCCCCTGAGGGCCGCCGACAGCTCGGCGGTGACCCGGTCGGCGTGCTCGGGGTCGGCCAGCCAGGCGCCGAGCCGGCTGCCGATCCCCACGGCCCGCAGCCGCTGCCGTACGACGTCCTCGGAGAGGAAGTTCTCGCCGACGAACTCGCCCAGCGACACCCCCAGCTGGTCCTTCTTGGTGGGGATGATCGCGGTGTGCGGGATGGGCAGGCCGAGCGGGTGGCGGAAGAGGGCGGTGACGGCGAACCAGTCGGCCATCGCGCCGACCATGCCCGCCTCGGCCGCCGCGGCGACGTAACCGGCCCACGGACCGGCCCCGGAGCCGTCCGCCCACTTGGCCAGCGCGTACACCAGCGCCACGAACAGCAGCAGCCCGAGCGCGGTGAGCTTCATCCGGCGCACCCCGTGCTGCTTCTCCTCGTCCGCGGCGCTGAAGGTGTTCATCGCGCGTACGGCTGAGGCGGGGGCGGGCCGCTTCACATCAGATGGTCCTGTTTGTTCAGGTTCCGTACGTTCCATCCGCTCCACCCGTTCGGTGATCCCTCACACATTGTCCCTTCCTGACCGACTCCCGGAACGGAACAAGAGTTCCCGGCGTCTGTCCGGACGGGGGAACCGGAGGGGGTCTCGTCATATGTCCCCGCATTCATGCCTCATCATGAGCTCATCAGATCGGAGCCCCGGGCTCCCATCTCCTGAGGAGAACAGCACCACATGACACGGCGTCATGGTTACGCCCTGCTCGCCGCGATCGTCGCAGTGATCGTGGCCCTGTCCACCGCCATCTACGTCGGAGTGGCGGCCGACGCCCGCACCAGGGACCGGACCGCGCTGTCCGGTTCCGGGCCCTCGCGTCCCTCCGCCGCCCCCGCCGCCGCGGGAACCTGGGTCGGCGCCTGGTCGGCCTCCCCGGTCGGCGCCGAGCCCGGCACCGCGGGCGAGGGCATGGCGGGCCGCTCCGTCCGCAACGTCGTGCACACCGGTGTCGGCGGTACGAGTGCCCGCATCACACTGTCCAATCTCTACGGCCGTACCCCGCTGACGATCACCCACGCGTCCATCGCGCTCACCGCCGGCCACGGGACCGCCGCGGCGAACGCGGGCAGCATGCGGCGGCTCACCTTCGCCGGCCGCACCACGGTCGTCATCGCGGCCGGCGGGCAAGTGCTCAGCGACGCCGTCGCGCTCGCCGTCCCGGCGGGCGGCGACGTCCTGGTCACCACCTACTCCCCCACCCTGTCCGGACCGGTCACCTACCACCCGTGGGCCCGGCAGACGTCGTACGCCGGTGAGGGCGACCTGACCGGGGACGCCTCCGGTACGGCGTTCACCGAGCGGGTCGACCGCTGGCGCTACCTCACCGCGCTGGACGTCCTCACGGACGAGGCGGACGGCACGGTGGTCGCCTTCGGGGACTCGCTCACCGACGGCAAGGACTCCACGGCCGACACGAACCACCGCTGGCCGGACTTCCTGAACCGGCGCCTGCGCACGGCACTCGCGGCCGGGCAGGACCTGCCCCGCTACAGCGTCGTCAACGCGGGGATCGGCGGCAACCGGGTCCTGGTGGACGCCCGCCCCCCGGAGAACCAGGCCGGCCTCAAGCGGTTCCGGCGGGACGTGCTGGAGCGCCCGAACGTCAAGGTCGTCGTCATCGACCTCGGCATCAACGACATCCTCCGCACCCCGGGCACCGTCGACGCCGACAAGCTCCTCACCGGCCTGCGCGACCTGGTCCGCCAGGCCCACGCCCACGGCATCAAGGTCATCGGCGGCACCCTCATGCCGTTCGGCGACCGCAACGGCTGGACCAAGGCCCGCGAGGGCGTCCGCCAGACCGTCAACGCGGAGATCAGGGCGGGCCGGGTCTACGACGCGGTGGTCGACTTCGACAAGGCGGTCAGGGACCCTTACGACCCCCGCACCCTCCGCACGCAGTACGACTCGGGCGACCGCCTCCACCCCAACGACCGGGGCTACGAGCGGATGGCCGACACGTTCGACCTGGAGGACCTGAAGGGGGCGGCGGCGGCACGCTTGTGAGTGCGGGCCGGTGGGGCCTTGTCGCGCAGTTCCCCGCGCCCCTGAAGGGGCGACCAGGTGAGGTCTTTCAGGGGCGCGGGGCTGTATCAACATGCGGCTCCGCCGCGTGAGCGCGACAGGCCACGACGTACCCGCACCCGCCGACGAACCCCTCAGTCCTCCCCCCGTCGGCGCCGCTCCCTCCGCTCCTCGTGCCGCTCACGCCGTTCCTCGTGCCGGTCCCACCTCAGGTCGTGGTGGTTCTCGAGCATCCGCCGATGCGCGTCCCGCACCTCGCCCCGGACGGAGTCCCGCAGCTCACGCGCCGCCTCCCGGCGCTCCAGCCGCTCCTGCCGCCGCTCCTCCCGCAGCCGCTGCCGGTCGGCCTTCCTGAGCTTGCGCTCGACCCCGACCCCGCCCCAGAACGCGAACCCGGTCACGATCACCCGAGGTGCCCCCGGCTCACCCGGCACACCCTCCTCGCGGTGGTCGAAGCCGCCCATGATGCCGATCCCGCGCACCACGACCTCGACCCCCGGCGGCACGATCACCTGGACCCCGCCCATGATCGCCACACAGTTGATCTCGACCTCGCCGGCGGCGAAGTTCGCCTCGCGCAGATCGATCTCCCCGCCGCCCCAGAAGGCGAAGCAGTTGAAGCGCCGGGGCACGGTCCAGCGCCCCTTGCGCTGGAACCCGGACATCACGGCGACGGCCCACGTGGAGGACCCCTCACCACCGACGATCCGGGACGCCCAACTGCCGTCCGGTTCAGGCCGCTTGAGCATGTCGACCTTAGGAGCGGTCACCTGGCCGACCGGCAAGTCCCGGGTGATCGGGGCGAGTTCGCCGTACGTGCGTGCCTTGTACGTCGCGTCCAGCCGCTCCTCGAACTCCTCCATGTCGAGCCGCCCCTCGGCGAGGGCGTCCCGAAGGACCTCGGCGACCCGTTCACGATCGGCGTCCGAAGCACGCAGCTCCGGGAGTTCCTCCGTCATACAGGGCAGCCTACGAGTTCCCTCATCCCACGGCTACGAGACCGCTTTCTCCGCTTCCCCCGCGTACATCTTCGCGATCACCGCCTCGATGTCCGGCTCCCGCACCGACAGGTCCACCAGCGGGTACTCCGCCGCGACCCGCGCCACCAGCGCCGCCGCCGACTCGGACGCCGGGAACGCCAGCCACTGCCGCGGTCCCTCCACCCGGACCACCCGCGCGGGAGCCGCGTCGATCGGCGGCAGCTCCCGCTCCAGGTCCACCACCAGGGTCCGCTCGCTCTCGCCCACCTCGTGGAGGCCCGCGAGCGGGCCGTCGTACATGAGGCGGCCGTGGTCGATGACCATCACACGTGAGCAGAGCTGCTCGATGTCCTGGAGGTCGTGGGTGGTCAGCAGGACCGTCGTGCCGCGCTCGGTGTTCAACTCCCGCAGGAATCCCCGCACCTTGGCCTTGGAGATGACGTCGAGGCCGATGGTCGGCTCGTCCAGGTACAGCACCTCGGGGTCGTGCAGCAGGGCCGCCGCGATGTCGCCCCGCATCCGCTGGCCCAGCGAGAGTTGGCGGACCGGGACGTCCAACAGGTCGGTCAGTTCGAGGAGTTCGACGCAGCGGTCGAGGTTCTCGCGGTAACGGGCGTCCGGGATGCGGTACATGCGGTGCATCAGCTTGTACGAGTCGATCAGCGGCAGGTCCCACCACAGGGTGGTGCGCTGCCCGAAGACCACCCCGATGCGGTGGGCCAGCCGGGTGCGTTCACGGGACGGGTCGATGCCGGCCACCCGCAGCCGGCCCCCGGACGGGGTCAGGATGCCCGTCAGCATCTTGATCGTGGTCGACTTCCCGGCGCCGTTGGGGCCGATGTACCCGACCATCTCACCGCGCGCCACGGTGAAGGAGATCGAGTCGACCGCCCGCACCTGGCGCCGCTCCCGTTTCAGGAAGCCGGTCTTCTTGCGCACGTCGAAGACCTTCTCGACGCGGTCCAGTTCAATGAAGGCGTCCACCGCCACGTCCACCGCCACCTCGACCACTAACTCCCCGTACTCCGATACGAACCGAGCCCCGCCCGCCACGCGAGCCCGGCCAGCGCACAGCACACCGCCGCCACCAGCGGGGGCGCGAACGCCGCCCACTCCGGCAGCGCCAGCGGATACGGCCTGCCCAGCACATAGGAGGCCGGCACCCAGTTGACGAAGGCGAGCGGGAGCATGAAGGTCACGCCCCGCACGAAGTCCTTCCCGAACACGGTCGGCGGGTACTGGAGCAGGGTCGTACCGCCGTACGTGAACGCGTTCTGCACCTCGGAGGCATCCTGCGCGAAAATCTGGAAGGCCGCGCCCGCCACGAACACCGCACTGAAGATCACCGCACCGCTGATCACCATGACCGGCACAAGGAGCACCTTCGCCGCGCTCCAGTCGACGTCGACCGTCGCCAGCGCCCAGACCAGCACCACCGCGCCCTGGGTGATCCGGCCGAGGCGGCGCAGCGCGAAGTGGTCCGCGCCGATCTGCGCGAGCACCGGCGCGGGCCGCACCAGCAGGGTGTCGAAGGAGCCGTCGCGGATCCGGGAGCCCAGCACGTCCATGGAGCCGAGCACCAGGTCGGCGATCCCGAAGGCGGTCACCGAGAGGCCGTAGAGGAAGGCGATCTCGGGCAGTCTCCAGCCGCCCAGCGAGTCGACCTGCGAGAACATCAGCAGGATCCCGACGAAGTCCAGGCCCGTCACCGCCAGGTTGCCGAACACCGTGACCACGAAGGACGTGCGGTAGGTCATGGCGGAGCGGATCCACATTCCGGCGATCAGCCGGTAGGCCCGGAGCCCTTCGCCCAGGCGTGATCCCCAGACCACCTCTTCAGACGCCTCAGCCACCCTGCACCACCACCCGCCGCGTCGCCGCCTGCTGGAGCAGCCGCCCGGCGGCCAGCAGCACCACCGCCCAGGTCGCCTGGAAGGCGTACGCGCCGAGCGGGTCGGTCTCCCCCATCAGGACGTCCGCCGGCATCTGGAGCTGTGCCGCCCACGGCAGCGCCCGCACGATGTCGCCGGCCGCGCCCGGGAACGCGTTCAGCGGGAGGACCATGCCCGAGCAGAAGATCCCCAGGATCATCACGGCCTGCGAGATGCCCTGGCCGTCCAGCAGCCAGAACGCGCTCAGGGCGGCCAGGTAGCGGATGCCGAAGCTGACGACCATCGCGAGCAGCAGCGCCACCAGCAGGGCCGCCCACGAGGTGACGTCCGTGGGCAGCGCCATCGGGAAGAACAGCGCCCCGAAGGTGAACGGGATCACACCGCGTCCCAGCAGCTGGAACAGCGACCGGCCCAAGTCGCTCGCCAGCCACCACAGCTGGAGGTCGGCGGGCCGGTACAGGTCGACCGCGATCTCGCCCGTGCGGATCCGGTCCATCAGGTCCTTCTCGGCACCGCCGCCCTGGATGGCCAGCGTCGAGTAGAGACACTGCCCCAGCCACACGTAGGTGACCGCCTGGGCCTGGTCGTATCCGCCGAGATGGGGCTTCTCGTCCCACAGCGCGAGATACGTGTAGACCAAGATCACACCGAAGACGGTGTTGGTGAACACCCCGGCGAGCGTCGCCGCCCGGTAGGTCGCGTACCGTCTGAATCCCCCCGCCGCGACGGCCGCGTACAACCGCCCCGAACCCACATCCACAGCCCTCCTCGGCCCGCCGACACCGAAGCGCAGGAGCCTAGTGCGCAGATGGTGAGGCGGGCCACCCGTTTTCCGGGCGAGACGCGCGCCATATCCGGGAACGGAACGGATGGTGCGAGAGTCTTCAACAGGGGGCGCAGAAGGCGTACGAGGTCGTACGGGAACGTACGACGCGAAACAGGAGTCCGTGCACGAGATGAGCGACCAGCCGCAGCAGCCGACCGAGGGCTGGGCACCGACAGAACCACAGGCGGCTGAAGAGCCCGGCGGGAAGAAGGCCAAGCGGCCCAGGCGGACCGGCTGGCGACGGCTGATCCCGACCTGGCGCATGGTGCTGGGCACCTTCGTCCTGGGACTGCTGGTCCTCGCCGGACTGTTCTACCTCGGCTACTCCATGGTCAAGATCCCGCCGGCCAACGCGCTCGCCACCAAGCAGTCCAACGTCTACCTCTACGCCGACGGCAGCCAGCTCGCCCGCGACGGCGAGGTCAACCGCGAGAACGTCTCCCTCTCGCAGGTCTCCAAGGACGCCCAGCACGCCGTCCTCGCCGCCGAGGACCGCGACTTCTACACCGAGTCCGCGATCGACCCGAAGGCCATGCTGCGGGCCGGGTGGAACACCGCGACCGGCAAGGGCAAGCAGTCCGGCTCGACGATCACCCAGCAGTACGTGAAGAACTACTACCTGGCCCAGGAGCAGACGGTCACCCGCAAGGCCAAGGAGTTCTTCATCTCGATCAAGCTGGACCGCGAGAAGTCCAAGGACGAGATCCTCGAGGGCTACCTCAACACCAGCTACTTCGGCCGCAACGCCTACGGCATCCAGGCCGCCGCCCAGGCCTACTACGGCCAGGACGCCGTCGACCTCGACCCGGCCCACGCCGCCTACCTCGCCGCGCTGGTCAACGCGCCCAGCGAGTACGACGTCGTCGCGCACCCGGAGAACAAGGCGGCCGCCGAGGCCCGCTGGAACTACGTCCTGGACGGCATGGTCAAGAAGGGCTGGCTGGCGCAGTCCGCGCGCACCGGCCTGAAGTTCCCGATGCCGAAGGAGCAGACCGTCTCCACCGGTCTGTCCGGGCAGCGCGGCTACATCAGGGACGCGGTCGAGGACTACATCATCGACAACAAGATCCTCACCAAGGACCAGTTGGAGGCGGGCGGCTACCGCATCACCACCACCCTGGACAAGAACAAGCAGAACGCCTTCGTGAAGGCCGTCGACGACCAGGTGATGGACAAGCTCGACAAGAAGAACAACAAGGCCGACAACTACGTCCGCGCGGGCGGCGCCTCCGTCGACCCGAAGACCGGCAGGGTCGTCGCGATGTACGGCGGCATCGACTACGTCAAGCAGTACACGAACGGCGCGACCCGCGGCGACTTCCAGGTCGGCTCGATCTTCAAGCCCATCGTGTTCGCCTCGGCCGTCCAGAACGGCTCCGAGACGCAGGACGGCCGGCCCATCACCCCGAACACCTACTACGACGGCACCAACAAGCGTCCGGTGGTGGGCTGGAGCGGCGGCAACTACGCCCCCGAGAACGAGGACCAGGGCTCCTACGGCGAGATCACCGTGCGCGAGGCCACCGACAAGTCCGTCAACTCGGTGTACGCGCAGATGGCCGTCGACGTCGGCTCCGACAAGGTCAAGCAGACCGCGATCGACATGGGCATCCCGGCCGACACCCCCGACCTGACGGCGACCCCGTCGATCGCGCTCGGTGTGAACACCGCGAGCGTCCTCGACATGGCGGAGGCCTACGCGACCCTCGCCAACCACGGCAGGCACGGCACGTACACGATGATCGACAAGATCACCAACGGCGAGGAGACCGTCCGGCTGCCCGCGAAGAAGACCCGCCAGGCCATCAGCCGCGAGGCCGCCGACACCACCACCTCGGTCCTGCAGAGCGTGGTCCAGAACGGCACCGCCACCGCCGCCCAGGGCGCCGACCGCCCCGCCGCCGGCAAGACCGGCACCGCCGAGGAGGACACCGCGGCCTGGTTCGCGGGCTACACCCCCGATCTCGCCACGGTCGTCTCCGTCATGGGCCAGGACCCGGTGACCGCCGCGCACAAGTCGCTGTACAACACCATGGGCCTGCAGCGCGTCAACGGCGGCGGTCCGCCCGCCGAGATCTGGGCGCAGTACACCAAGGCCGCGCTCAAGGGGAAGCCGGTCACCGACTTCGACCTCGAGCTCCAGCCGGGCGCCGAGAACCAGGCCCCCAGCACCCAGGCCCCCGTCGACCCGTCCACGGAGGGCCAGGACAACGGCGGCACCACGGGCGACACCACCGGCGGCCAGGACACCCAGGGCGCGACGCAGGGGCAGACGCAGGGCCAGACCCAGGGCCAGGACAACGGCGGCACCACGACCGGGGGCGACGACACGGGCGGCACGACCGACGGCGGCACCACGACCGACGGCGGTACGACGGACGGCGGGACCACCGGGGACACCTCGACCGGCGGCACCACCGACGGCGGCACCACGGGCGACGCGACCGGAGGCACCACCGGGGACTCACCGAGCGGCGGGGCGGCGTCGGGCGGCCAGAACCCGGCGATCATCACCCGCCGGGAGTGACCTCGACGTCAGTGACGGGCTCTCAGTGACCGGAGGTCGCCTTGAGCCCCACCACGGCGACCAGCAGCAGGCACACGAAGAAGATCCGCGCGGCGGTGACCGGCTCCCCCAGCACCACCATGCCGAACACCGCCGCGCCGGCCGCCCCGATCCCGACCCAGACGCCGTAGGCGGTACCGATGGGAAGGGACTTGGCGGCGTACGACAGCAGGATCATGCTGGTGACGATGCCGGCGCCGGTGAGGAGACTGGGCACGAGCCGGGTGAACCCGTCCGTGTACTTCATGCCGATCGACCAGCCCACTTCGAGCAGACCGGCGACGACGAGCAGGACCCAGGCCATGAGAGGCACCTCCGAGACGACTGGCTGACTGCGGGTGCGTCGTCTTTTCCTGCGTCCTTACGACTGTCCCGGTACGGCGCGTCTCGTCGGGCTCCTTCGAAGGTAGCAAAGGAACAGCGAAAGGGGCCGGTGACGATGGTCACCGGCCCCTTTCGCCGTCGTTTTACAGGTACAGGCCGGTCGAGTCCTCGGAGCCCTCGAAGCGGTCGGCGGCCACGGCGTGCAGGTCGCGCTCCCGCATGAGGACGTAACCGGTCCCGCGCACCTCGACCTCGGCGCGGTCCTCGGGGTCGTAGAGCACCCGGTCGCCCGGCTCCACGGTCCGTACGTTCTGCCCCACGGCGACGACCTCGGCCCAGGCCAGCCGACGCCCGACGGCCGCGGTGGCCGGGATCAGGATGCCGCCGCCCGACCGCCGCTCGCCCTCACCGTTCTCCTGCCGCACGAGCACGCGGTCGTGCAGCATCCGGATGGGCAGCTTGTCGTGCGGGGTGTCGTTTCTCTTGGCGCTCACGCCACTGAACCTACCTGTCTTCGGCGCCCGTGTACGCGGCCGGGTCAGCCCTTGCGACGCCGGGTACCGAGGGCGAGGAGCCCCACGAGTCCCACGGCGACGAGCGCGACGGGCACGACGCGCTCCAGGCGGGGCGCGCCCTCCTCGTCCACGAACTGGGCCTTCACCTCGGTGACGGCCTTGTTCACGGAGACGTAGGCCCGTCCGAGCGTGTGGTCGATGTTGGAGACGACCTTGGCCTTGGCGTCCCCGACGATCGTCTTGGGGTGCACCCGCACCCCGATCTCGTCGAGCGTCTCGGCCAGCACTTCGCGGCGGCGCTTGATGTCCGCCTCGATCTGCGCCGGGGTTCTGATGTCCGACGTGTCCGCCACGGCAGGCCCTCCGAAGTCGCTTCGTACGTGTCCTGGACAGTGTGTCAGTTCCCGGCGCGGCCGCACTGTCAGGACCCCCGGTTACGCTGACCCAATGAGCGAGCGACTCCAGCCCGGGGACGTGGCCCCCGCCTTCACCCTGCCCGACGCCGACGGCCACGAGGTGTCCCTGTCGGACCACAAGGGCCGCAAGGTCATCGTCTACTTCTACCCGGCCGCCCTGACCCCCGGCTGCACGAAGCAGGCCTGCGACTTCACGGACAACCTGGAGGTGCTGGCCGGCGCGGGCTACGACGTCATCGGCATCTCCCCGGACAGCCCGGAGAAGCTGGCGAAGTTCCGCGACAAGGAATCCCTGAAGGTCACCCTCCTCGCCGACCCGGAGAAGACCGTCACGGAGTCCTACGGCGCCTACGGCGAGAAGAAGAACTACGGCAAGACCTACATGGGCGTCATCCGCTCCACGGTGATCGTGGACGAGGAGGGCAAGGTGGAACGGGCCCTGTACAACGTCCGCGCGACAGGCCACGTAGCGAAGATCATCAAGGACCTGGGCATCTGACCCTCCTTTTCCGCCGAGCGGCCCGCCCTGGAACGCCGGGGCGGGCCGCTGCACGTTTCCGGGCGTGACTGTCCGATAAACGGTTCGTTACTCCGTACGAGGCCGCGAACGTGTGGCCTAGGACGGAGGCGGTTCGGTGGGGGCCAGTGCGTACACCAAGGAGCGGCTGGAGGCGGCGGCTCGGGGGGCTCGGACGTTGACGGAGGCCTTGGGAAGTCTGGGGGTGGATCCGCGGAGTTCGACGCGGCGGTACGTCCTCGAGCGGATGAAGAAGCTGGGCGTGGACGTCTCGCACTTCGAGCGGGAGGGGGTGAAGTGGACGCGGGAGGTCCTTCAGGAAGCCGTTACGGCGTCGACGAACATGTGCGAGGTTCTGCGGCATCTGGGACTGGAGATCGTCGGCGGCCACCACACGCACATCAGCCGCCGGATCAAGGCCTTCGGCATCGATGTCTCGCACTTTCAGCTGCCGACCCAGCGGGGGAAGGTCCGGCGCCCCCGGACCCCGGAGGGCTTGCTCGTCGAGCAGCCGACCGGCCAGGCCCGACGTGTCCCGAGCGATCGGCTCAGGTGGGCCATGACGGCAGTGGGTGTGCCGGAGCGGTGTGCGATGTGTGGCACGGAAGCGGTCTGGCGAGGACACCCGCTCCCCCTGGAGGTCGACCACATCGACGGCAACTGGCGCGACAACCGCGTCGAGAACCTGCGGTTCCTGTGTCCCAACTGCCATTCGACGACGGACAGTTACCGGGGACGCGGCAAGGGCAGGACTTCATGAGTAGCGGAGTGCGGTACACCCGGGAACGCTTGGCCGAAGCCGCCGCGCGGTGTTCCGACATCGACGAGGTCATCGCCTTCTTCGGCACCCGGCCGTACGGCCGACTTCGCCGCCATCTCTTCCGGCGCTTCGATCATTTCGGGATCGACGTCTCCCACCTCAACCGTCGAGGTAGGCAGCCACGCCCCACATCCGACGAGCTGCGGGTGGCGGTCACCGAGTCGGTCTCCATCGCAGAGGTGCTGCGCACCCTGGAGCGAACGGATAACGGCAGGCAACGCGCGCTGCTGCGCCAGTGGGTGGCCGAGGAAGGTCTCGACACCTCTCACTTCCTGGGGCAGGCACATCGACGTGGCGGGCCGGGCCCCACTCCGCTCAAGCGCGCCGAGGACATCCTGGTCCAGCATGAAGGAAACCGGCGGACCAGAACTCACCTGCTCCGCCGGGCGCTCTCGGAAGTGGGTGTGCCCGAGGTGTGCGCCGAGTGCGGCACGGGCCCCGAGTGGCTCGGCAAGCCGATGACGCTGGAGGTCGATCACATCAACGGCGACTGGAGCGACGACCGGCGCGAGAACCTGCGCCTGCTCTGCCCCAACTGTCACTCCGCCACGAGCACCTGGTGCAGAGGGGGTCGTCGTCAGAAGGCGTAGGCCAGTAAAGTAGTCACCACTGGCGCCCGTACGCCAATGGCTGAGCGGCAATCTTTAGGTGGTTGTGTCTGTCGGTTCGAATCCGACCGGGCGTACAAAGGCCCTGCACCTTCGATGCGAAGGTGCAGGGCATCTTTGTAAGCTCAGCCCAACAGCTCCCGCACCACCGGCACCAGTGCCCGGAACGCCTTCCCCCGGTGGCTGATCGCGTTCTTCTCCTCTGCCGTCAGCTCCGCGCAGGTCCGGCTCTCGCCGTCCGGCTGGAGAATCGGGTCGTAGCCGAAGCCGTTCGTGCCGACGGGGGTGTGGCGGAGAGTGCCTCGGAGTTGGCCCTCGACGACTCGTTCCGTGCCGTCCGGCAACGCCAGGGCCGCCGCGCAGGCGAAGTGGGCGGACCGGTGTTCGTCCGCGATGTCGGAGAGCTGGGCCAGGAGCAGGTCCAGGTTCGCGCGGTCGTCGCCGTGCCGTCCCGACCAGCGGGCCGAGAAGATGCCCGGGGCGCCGTTCAGGACGTCGACGCAGAGGCCGGAGTCGTCGGCCACCGCCGGCAGGCCCGTGGCCTGGGCCAGCGCGTGGGCCTTCAGCAGGGCGTTCTCCGCGAAGGTGACGCCGGTTTCCTTGACGTCGGGGATCTCGGGGTACGCGTCCGCGCCGACGAGGTCGAAGGGCAGGCCTGCGTCGGCGAGGATCGCGTGGAGCTCGGTGATTTTCCCGGCGTTGCGGGTGGCGAGGATCAGGCGCGTCATGCCACCAGTATTACGGCGTGCAGACCTTGGTCAGTTCGCCGGCCGCATCGGTGATCGGGCTGAGGTCCGGGGTCTCGTCGCCGTTCTTGACCGCCGTACGGACGTTGTTCACGGCCGCGTTGAGGTTGTCGACCGCCTTGTTGACGTCGGCGTTGTCGGTCTTGTCGCCGATCTCGTCGAGGTTCTGGTCGATGGAGGTGAGGGCCTCGTCGATCTGCGTCGGGTCGTTGGAGGCGTTCTCCACGGCCTGCTGGAGGTCGGTGACGCTGTCGGCGACGGCCTCGGCGGTCTGGACGCAGTCCAGTGCCTTGCTGACGGCGTCGCAGCCGGTGGTCAGACCGACCGTGAGTCCTACGGCGGCCACCGCGGCGGCGATGGTGATACGACGGCTTCGGCGGCGTCGGCTCGCGGCCATGGGTCTGTTCCTCCTTTGGGCAGGCCTCAGGAGGCCCCCGTTGCTTGGCCGGGCGCCCGTTGTGCACAGCGGGCGCCCGTACTGGTGAAGACGCCGGTGCGGCCGGTCGGGTTGCCCGTACCGGCCGGTGTTCTTGGCGCTCCCTTTACCTTTCGAGGACCGTATCAAGCGCCTTGCTCTGCAGGGCGGCGAGTTCGGTGCAGCCGAGCACGGCGAGGTCGAGGAGGGAGTTGAGTTCCTCGCGGGCGAAGGGCTCGGCCTCGGCGGTGCCCTGGACCTCGACGAAGCGGCCGTCGCCGGTGCAGACGACGTTCATGTCGGTGTCGGCGCGCACGTCCTCCTCGTAACGGAGGTCGAGGAGGGGCACTCCGCCGACGATGCCGACGGAGACCGCGCTCACGGTGCCGGTCAGGGGCCGGCGGCCGGCCTTGATCAGCTTCTTGCCCTGGGCCCAGGCGACGGCGTCGGCCAGCGCCACGTAGGCGCCGGTGATGGCCGCCGTGCGGGTGCCGCCGTCGGCCTGGAGGACGTCGCAGTCGAGGACGATGGTGTTCTCGCCGAGCGCCTTGTAGTCGATGACCGCGCGCAGGGAGCGGCCGATGAGGCGGCTGATCTCGTGCGTGCGGCCGCCGATCTTGCCACGGACGGACTCGCGGTCGCCGCGGGTGTTGGTGGCGCGGGGCAGCATGGAGTACTCGGCGGTCACCCAGCCCTCGCCGCTGCCTTTGCGCCAGCGGGGGACGCCTTCGGTGACGGAGGCGGTGCAGAAGACCTTGGTGTCGCCGAAGGAGACGAGGACGGAGCCCTCGGCGTGCTTGCTCCAGCCGCGTTCGATGGTGACCGGGCGGAGTTGTTCGGGGGTGCGGCCGTCGATTCGAGACATGGGCCGAGCCTATCGGCCTCACGGGTGAACGTTCGGCGCGCTCAGCTCCCCTCGCGGCTTGTCACATCATGTCCTCGATCTCGGCGGCGATCGGGTCGGCGTCGGTGCCGATGACGACCTGGATCGCGGTGCCCATCTTGACGACGCCGTGGGCGCCGGCGGCCTTGAGGGCGGCCTCGTCGACGAGGGCCGCGTCGTGGACCTCGGTGCGCAGGCGCGTGATGCAGCCCTCGATCTCGTCGATGTTGTCGATGCCGCCGAGTCCCGCGACGATCTTCTCCGCCTTGGTCGCCATGTCGTTCTCCTCCTGCGCAGTTGGCCCAACTTCACGAGCGATTGCGCTGTTCGTACCGAAAGATGACGTCACAGCAGCCCAATCGTCCGTGACTGGTCTACACCACCTGACAGGCGGTAGCCAACTCATGAGCCAGCCCTCGAGTGCCGAGACCGAGATCTCTCCCGCGCGCCGGCGGTGGCAGTCGGCGTTCCAGGGGTTGCAGAAGATGGGCCGCTCGTTGCAGCTGCCCATCGCGGTGCTGCCGGCCGCGGGCATCCTCAACCGCCTTGGGCAGCCGGACGTGTTCGGGGACGAGGGGCTGGGCTGGACGGACGTCTCCAAGGTGATGGCGGGCGCGGGCGGGGCGCTGCTGGACGGCCAGTTGGGGTTGCCGCTGCTGTTCTGTGTGGGTGTGGCCATCGGGATGGCGAAGAAGGCGGACGGGTCGACGGCGCTGGCGGCGGTGGCCGGGTTCCTCGTCTACTACACGGTGCTGCGGCAGTTCCCGGAGGACTGTCCGAGCGGGGCGAAGGCAGTGCCGAACATCGGATGCCAGGCGACCGTGGACCAAACGGTGGTGGCGTTCACGTACCAGAATCCGGGGGTGTTCGGCGGCATCGTGATGGGGCTGCTGACGGCCTTCTTCTGGCAGCGGTACCACCGCACCAAGCTGGTGGACTGGCTGGGGTTCTTCAACGGCCGCCGTCTCGTGCCGATCATCATGGCGTTCGTGGCGATCGTGTTCGCGGCGCTGTGTCTGTGGGTGTGGCCGCCGATCGGGGACGGTCTGGAGAACTTCAGCGACTGGCTGAAGGACGCGGGCGCGTGGGGTTCGGGACTGTTCGGTGTCGCGAACAGGGCGCTGCTGGTGATCGGGCTGCACCAGTTCCTGAACGTGCCCATCTGGTTCCAGTTCGGGACGTACACGAAGCCGGACGGCACCGAGGTGCACGGTGACATCAACATGTTCCTGGCGGGGGATCCGAACGCGGGGCAGTTCCTCTCGGGGTTCTTCCCGATCATGATGTTCGCGCTGCCGGCGGCGGCGCTGGCGATCACGCACTGTGCGAAGCCGGCGCGGCGCAAGGAGGTCGGCGGGCTGATGCTGTCGGTCGCGCTGACCTCCTTCGTGACGGGGATCACCGAACCGATCGAGTACTCGTTCCTGTTCGTCGCACCGCTGCTGTACGCGGTGCACGCGGTGCTGACGGGTGTGTCGATGGCGGTGACGTGGGGGCTCGGGGTGCATGACGGCTTCAGCTTCTCGGCCGGGTTGATCGACTACATCATCAACTGGAACCTGGCGACGAGACCGTGGGCGATCATCCCGATCGGTCTGTGTTTCGCGGCCGTCTACTACGCGATCTTCCGTTTCGCGATCACCCGGTTCGACCTCAAGACGCCGGGTCGTGAGCCGGAGGACGAGGTCGAGGACGTCACCAAGGTGTAGTCCTCCGGTTGCAGAACTGACGGGTTCCTTATAACGCCCCCATCGTGTACAACAGGTCTACACCACTGAGTGGTGTAGACCACCCGATGGAGGAAGCGTTATGAGCACCGCCACCGCGCCCACGGCGCCACCCGCGAAGAAGCGGGGATCAGGCCTGTTCCAGGGCCTGCAGAAGGTAGGCCGAAGCCTTCAGCTGCCGATCGCCGTGCTGCCGGCCGCGGGGCTGCTGCTCCGGTTCGGTCAGGCCGACTCCCAGGAGCGGTTCCACATCCCCGCCGACGTGGCGAAGGTGTTCGCCGGTGCCGGCGGTGCCCTGCTGGACAGCTCCTTCGGTCTGCCGCTGCTCTTCTGCATAGGCGTGGCCATCGGCTTCGCGAAGAAGTCCGACGGCTCGACGGCGCTGGCCGCGGTGGTCGGCTTCCTCGCCTACTACGCGGTGATCCACCAGTACCCGATCAAGGACGGGCACGAGGGCGCGACCTACACGTCGACCGGCCTCGGCGGCGGCTTCTGGCAGAAGGGCACCGAGGCCGCGACGACCGCGACCTTCCAGAACCCGGGTGTGCTCGGCGGCATCATCCTCGGTCTGCTGACGGCGGTCCTGTGGCAGCGCTACCACCGCAAGAAGCTCGTCGACTGGCTCGGCTTCTTCAACGGCCGCCGACTCGTCCCGATCATCACGGCCGCCGTCGGCACGATCCTCGGTGTCCTGGTCGTCCTGGGCTGGGAGCCCATCGGCAACGTCATCACCAACTTCGGTGAGTGGATGACCGGCCTCGGCTCCTTCGGCTCCGCCCTCTTCGGTCTCATCAACCGCGCGCTGATCCCGATCGGCATGCACCAGTTCGTCAACTCGGTGGCCTGGTTCCAGATCGGCGACTACACCAACTCCGCCGGCACCGTCTTCCACGGTGACCTGCCCCGCTTCTTCGCCGGTGACCCGACCGCCGGTATGTTCATGACCGGCTTCTTCCCGATCATGATGTTCGGCCTGCCCGCCGCCGCCCTCGCGATCGCCCACTCGGCCCGTCCCGAGCGCCGCAAGGCGGTGCTGGGCATGATGATGTCGATGGCCCTGACCTCGTTCGTCACGGGTGTCACCGAGCCGATCGAGTTCACCTTCATGTTCATCGCGCCGGTGCTCTACGCCATCCACGCGGTCCTCACCGCGATCTCGATGGCCGTCACCTGGGCGCTCGGCATGCACATGGGCTTCAGCTTCTCGGCCGGCTTCATCGACGTCTTCATCAACTGGGGCATCTCCACCAAGCCCTGGCTGCTGATCCCGGTCGGCCTGGCCTTCGGCGCGATCTACTACGTCGTCTTCCGCTTCGCCATCACCAAGTTCAACCTCCCCACCCCGGGCCGCGAGCCCGAGGAAGAGGTCGAGGACCTCACCAAGGCGTAGGTCCGGCCTCACCGCATGACGAAGGCCCCCGGAGTCCTGAACCTCTCCGGGGGCCTTCGTCGTGTCGGGCGTAGGGGCTAGATGGCGTACGACTGTCTCGGCGCCGCCAGGGACACCGGGCCGTCGTACACCGCGCGCGCGTCGGCGAGGTTGACCTGGGGGTCGGTCCACGGGGGGATGTGGGTGAGGACCAGGCGGCGGGCGCCTGCCCGGGTCGCCGTCTCACCCGCCTCGCGGCCGTTGAGGTGCAGGTCGGGGATGTTCTCCTTGCCGTGCGTGAAGGCGGCCTCGCACAGGAACAGGTCGGTGTCGCGGGCGAGTTCGGTGAGCGCGGGGCTGAGACCCGTGTCGCCGGAGTACGTCAGCGACTTGCCACCGTGCTCGACGCGGATGCCGTACGCCTCCACCGGGTGCGCCACTCGCTCCGTGTGGACCGTGAAAGGACCGACCTCGAAGGTGGACGGCTTGACCGTGTGGAAGTCGAAGACCTCGCTCATGGAGGAGGCGGTGGGGGTGTCGGCGTAGGCCGTGGTCAGACGGTGTTCGGTGCCTTCGGGGCCGTAGACCGGGATGGGGTCGCAGCGGCCGCCGTCGTGGCGGTAGTAGCGCGCGACGAAGTACGCGCACATGTCGATGCAGTGGTCGGCGTGCAGATGGCTGAGGAAGATCGCGTCGAGGTCGTAGAGACCGCAGTGGCGCTGCAGCTCGCCAAGGGCACCGTTGCCCATGTCGAGAAGCAGCCGGAAGCCGTCGGCCTCGACGAGGTAGCTCGAGCAGGCCGATTCCGCGGACGGGAACGACCCCGAGCAGCCGACGACGGTGAGCTTCATGAAACAGAAACCTCCGCGGGCGGGACTATTTCTGGGATAGGGACGGGGGTCGTGCGGTTCGTCGAGCGTAAGGCGCAAAACCTCCGGTCGCTCCTCCGCCAAGGGCTGTTGTGGGCGAACTCACCTGTGCTGTCACCGGTTCGGCTGGACCGGGGGCGCATGAGGAGTGTGACCGCGCTAACGGCTTGAACAGAGGGCGCGCGGGGCAGATCGCGCGCCGGTAACGTCGTCCTCATGGACACGTCCTGGTGGCTCGCGCTCGCGGCGGTGGTACTGCTGGCGCTGGTCGCCACGCTCGTGGACGGGTGGGGACGCGGGCACCGGCCCCGGGGGCGCGCGGACCGTACGACTCGGCCGGGCGGGCGTACGACAGGGGTGCGGCCGCGGCCCGCCGAGATCTGGTGGGCGCAGGTGCCGTACGAGGACGGGCCGGGGGCCAAGGACCGGCCGTGCCTGGTGCTGGCCGTGCGGGGGCGGCGGGCCACCGTCGCGAAGATCACCAGCAAGTACCACGACGAGCGGCCCGGGGTGATCCCGCTCCCGCCGGGCTCGGTGGGCGACGCGCAGGGCCGCGCGAGCTTCCTGGAGACGGACGAGCTGCGCGAGGTGCGGGTGGGTGACTTCCGCCGCAAGGCCGGTGTGGTGGACCCGGTCCTGTGGGACCAGGTCCGTCACCTGGCGACCTAGCGGGTCACGCCCAGAGCTGGCCCTGCAAGGTCTCGATCGCTTCCTCCGTCGTCGCCGCCGTGTACACGCCGGTCGACAGGTACTTCCAGCCGCCGTCGGCCACGACGAACACGATGTCCGCGGTCTCGCCCGCGGTGACCGCCTTCTTGCCGACGCCGATCGCCGCGTGCAGCGCCGCGCCCGTGGAGACGCCCGCGAAGATGCCCTCCTGCTGGAGGAGCTCCCGGGTGCGGGTGACGGCGTCCGCCGAGCCGACCGAGAAGCGGGTCGTGAGGACGGAGGCGTCGTAGAGCTCGGGTACGAAGCCCTCGTCGAGGTTCCGGAGCCCGTACACCAGGTCGTCGTAGCGCGGTTCCGCGGCGACGATCCTCACGTCCGGCTTGTGCTCGCGCAGGTAGCGGCCGACGCCCATCAGGGTGCCGGTGGTGCCGAGGCCCGCGACGAAGTGGGTGACCGAGGGGAGGTCGGCGAGGATCTCCGGGCCGGTCGTGGCGTAGTGGGCGCCCGCGTTGTCGGGGTTGCCGTACTGGTAGAGCATCACCCAGTCGGGGTGCTCGGCGGACAGCTCCTTGGCGACCCGTACGGCGGTGTTGGAGCCGCCCGCGGCGGGCGAGGAGATGATCTCGGCGCCCCACATGGCGAGCAGGTCCCGGCGTTCCTGCGAGGTGTTCTCGGGCATCACGCAGACGATCCGGTAGCCCTTGAGCTTGGCCGCCATCGCCAGCGAGATGCCGGTGTTGCCGGAGGTGGGCTCCAGGATGGTGCAGCCCGGGGTCAGCCGGCCGTCCTTCTCCGCCTGCTCGATCATGTGCAGGGCGGGGCGGTCCTTGACCGAGCCGGTGGGGTTGCGGTCCTCCAGCTTGGCCCAGATGCGGACGTCGGCGGACGGCGAGAGCCGCGGCAGGCGCACCAGAGGGGTGTTGCCCACCGCGGCCAGCGGGGAGTCGTAACGCATCGACGATCAGGCCATGCCGCCGGCGACGGCCGGCAGGATGGTGACGTTGTCGCCGTCGGTCAGCTTGGTGTTGATGCCGTCGAGGAAGCGGACGTCCTCGTCGTTGAGGTAGACGTTGACGAAGCGGCGCAGCTCACCGCCGTCCACGATGCGGGCCTGGACGCCCGCGTGCCGGGTCTCGAGGTCGGCGAAGAGCTCGGCGAGGGTGGTCCCGTTGCCCTCCACCGCCTTCTGGCCGTCGGTGTAGGTGCGGAGGATGGTCGGGATGCGGACCTCGATGGCCATGGTTGCGGGCTCCTGTCGGGAAGTGTTCTGGTCGGTGGGCGCACGACGACGCGCGCCGCGGCTCACGGCCGTACGGCGGCAGGGAATGTCAACAGATGGCGCTGTTCAGCCTGCACAGGTCGACGTGCAGCCGCGCCACGAGCAGGATGCTCGGCGCCTTCTCGCTCACGTCGTTCAGAACCATGGGCTCATCGTATCGATTCCCGGTCCGGGTCCCGGAGTGTGATCTCGCATGCTGGATGAATTCTGACCGGACTGCGAGATCAGTAGGCCTCGACGACCGTGACCTCCTCCTCCGTGACCTCGCCCTCCACGATCCGGTACGAGCGGAACTGGAAGTCGCCGAGGCCGTCGGTGTCCGCGGTGGAGACCAGGACGTAGTGGGCGCCGGGCTCGTTGGCGTAGGAGATGTCGGTCCGGGACGGGTAGGCCTCGGTCGCGGTGTGGGAGTGGTAGATGACCACCGGCTCCTCGTCGCGGTCGTCCATCTCGCGGTAGAGCTTGAGGAGGTCGCCGGAGTCGAACTCGTAGAAGGTCGGGGACATCGCCGCGTTGAGCATCGGGATGAAGCGCTCCGGGCGGTCCGACCCGGCCGGGCCCGCGACGACTCCGCACGCCTCGTCGGGGTGGTCCTTGCGCGCGTGCGCGACGATCTGGTCCACGAGGGCCTGGGTGATGGTCAGCATGGTGGTCAGGATAAGCGTGTGGGCTGCCGCGTACCGAGGGACGGTACGCGGCAGCCCACATGCCGGACAGGCCGGGTTTCGCTAGCCGGAGATCTTCTCGAACTCCGGCTCGGGGCGGTCCGCGATCCGCGGGTTGCGGCTCTTGAGGACCACCCAGCCGATGCCGAGCGCGACGGCCCACACGGCGAGCACGTACAGGCTGATCCGGGACTCGGAGTCCTTCATGATCAGGCCGGTCACGAAGAGCAGGAACACGATGGCGATCCAGGAGCCCACCGAGCCGCCCGGCGCCGGGAAGGAGGAGGCGGGCAGCCGTCCCGCCTCGACCGCGCGGCGGTACAGGACGTGGCTGACGAGGATCATGAGCCAGGTCCAGATGCCGGCGCCGACGGCGACCGAGGTGACGTAGCCGAACGCCTTCTCCGGGACGACGTAGTTCAGGACCACGCCGATGCCCATGAAGAGCACCGAGACGGTGATGCCCAGCGCGGGGGTCTTGGTGGCGGACAGCCTGCCGAAGACGGCGGGGGCCTCTCCGCTGTCGGCCAGGTTCCGCAGCATGCGGCCGGTGGAGTACATGCCGGAGTTGCAGGAGGACAGGGCCGCGGTGAGGACGACGAAGTTGACGATGCCGGCGCCGGCAGGGATGCCGATCATCGCGAACGCCTTCACGAACGGGCTGACGCCCTCGCTGAACTCGGTCCACTTCACGACGCAGAGGATGACGGTGAGGGCACCGACGTAGAAGAGCGCGATCCGCCAGGGCAGGGTGTTGATCGCCTTGGGCAGCGTCTTCTCGGGGTTCTCGGACTCGCCCGCGGTGACGCCGACCAGCTCGACGGCGAGGTAGGCGAACATGACGCCCTGGAGGGTCATCAGGGACGAGCCGATGCCGTGCGGAAAGAAGCCGTCGAACTCCCACAGGTTGGAGACGGCGGCGGTGTCACCGGCGTTGCTGAAGCCGAAGGTGAGGACGCCGAGGCCGATCACGATCATGCCGATGAGCGCGGTGACCTTGATCATGGAGGCCCAGAACTCGATCTCGCCGAACAGCTTCACCGAGATCAGGTTCGCCGTGAACAGGACGACCAGGAAGACCAGGGCCGTGACCCACTGCGGGATGCCCGGGAACCAGTAGTGGATGTAGATCGCGGCGGCCGTCAGCTCGGCCATGCCGGTGACGACCCACATCAGCCAGTAGGTCCAGCCGGTGAAGTAGCCGAAGAACGGGCCGAGGAACTCGCGGGAGTACTCGGCGAAGGAGCCGGAGACCGGGCGGTAGAGCAGCAGCTCGCCGAGGGCCCGCATGATGAAGAAGATGATCACGCCGGCGAGGGCGTACATCAGGATGAGACTGGGGCCGGCCTTGGCGATGTTCGCCCCGGCGTTGAGGAAGAGCCCGACGCCGATGGCGCCGCCGATCGCGATCATCTGGACCTGGCGGCTGCCGAGTCCGCGCTCGTACCCCTCTTCGGGTGCCTTCTCGGAGGTCATACGTGTGGTGCGCCTTTCTCCATGCCGAACCGGGCCTCTGGTCGGCCACGGATCGGGTTTCGATCCCCCCGGATTGATGGAGTGGTGCCAGGCCGGCGGTTACCGGCGCTGTGGCGCACCCGGGCGAACATAAGGGTGGTGTTCGGCCGGGCGGTCGTGAAGATTTATCACGGCCGCAACAGAGATCACCCGGGCGCGATGTGGCGCAGGACACAGGGAGAAGCGGACAAAGGGCGCGGGGGTGGAACGAAAGCCGTCAGCGTGGTGACGTGATCGTTATCCGGATTTGAGTGTCCTCTGAGCGAACACAGAACCGTCACATCTCACGGCATAAGGGTGGTCACGAGGGTCTCCTGGAGGCCGCCCAGCCAGAGGTACGCCATCACCATGGGCTTGCGCGGGTCCTCGTCCGGGAGCCGGTAGAGGAGGTCGGTGTCCTCCTCGTCGGTGATGTCGAGGCGGGAGCCGATCGCGAGGCGCAGGTCGTTGAGGGTGCCGAGCCACTGCCGGGACTCCTCGACCGACAGCTTGAGGACCGCCCCGCCCTCGCCGGCGGAGTGCAGCGCGTCCAGGGTGCGGATCACCACGAGCGCGCTGTCGCGCTTGCCCGCGCGCAGGTCGTTCTCGGTGTAGCGGCGGAACTCCGCGGAGTACGCCCGCTGCTCCTCGGCCTCCGCGGCCTGCGGGGTGCCCTCGGGGTCGCTGTAGGCGTCCGGGAACAGCCGCTTGAGCACCGGGTCGGAGGGCGGCTCGCTCGGCCCCTCGGCGAAGAGCTCGGCGAGCGGGTCGTCGGGGGCGTCCTCGGCGGGTCCGGGCCCGATGAGTTCGAGGAGCTGGACGGCCAGCGACCGGATGATGGAGATCTCGACGTCGTCGAGCGCGACGGCCGCGCCGCCACCGGGGATCGGTTCGAAGGTTCCTGGCATCAGGGGGTGTCCTCTGGATCAGGTCGGCCGTGAGAAACGGTACTTCGTGACAGACCCGAGCGGGGTCTGGTGCGTGCAGCTGCAAGGCGGAGGAAGGAGTCGACGCGGAGCGATGGGGGCCCCTCCCGCTCGAGCGAAATCGAGAGGGGGGAGACTGACGACAACGCGGCTGGGGGTCCCCCCGCGCCCTTGAGGCTGTGGGGGAGCGCGTGCCAGGGCCCGCGACGCCGAGCTGATCCAGAGGGCATCCCCTGAGGAGATCCGCTACTTCCGGTCCTGCTGGAGGGTGGCCCACAAGCCGTAGCCGTGCATCGCCTGCACGTCGCGTTCCATCTCCTCGCGGGTTCCGCTGGAGACGACCGCCCGGCCCTTGTGGTGGACGTCGAGCATCAGCTTGGTGGCCTTGTCCTTCGTGTAGCCGAAGTACGTCTGGAAGACGTAGGTCACGTAGCTCATGAGGTTGACCGGGTCGTTGTGCACGATCGTGACCCAGGGGACGTCCGGCTCGGGGACGGCGAAGACCTCCTCCGCCGACTCGGTGCGTTCGATCTCTACGGGAGCGGGTGACGTCACACGGCCCATGCTGCCACGGGCACCATAAATCGTCACACTGACGCGAAGTGGGGTAGCATCCGTTGTTATGAACACAGCGGACCTTGGGCTGCCGGTGGACGTTCCCTCGACGGCGCTCTTCACGGACCAGTACGAGCTCACGATGCTGCAGGCCGCCCTGAAGGCGGGTACCGCCGAACGGCGGAGCGTGTTCGAGGTCTTCACCCGACGGCTGCCGGACGGGCGGCGCTACGGCGTCGTCGCGGGCACCGGCCGGGTGCTCGACGCGGTGGAGAACTTCCGCTTCGACGCGGACGTCCTCGGCTTCCTGCGGGAGCGGGACATCGTCGACGAGGAGACCCTGGACTGGCTCGGCTCCTACCGCTTCAGCGGGGACATCTGGGGCTACCCGGAGGGCGAGGTGTACTTCCCGGGCTCGCCGATCATGCGGGTGGAGGGCTCCTTCGCCGAGTGCGTGCTCCTGGAGACCGTCATCCTGTCGATCCTCAACCACGACTCCGCGATAGCCGCGGCCGCCTCCCGGATGTCCTCCGCCGCGGGCGACCGCCCGCTGATCGAGATGGGCGCGCGCCGCACCCACGAGCTGTCCGCCGTCGCCGCCGCCCGCGCCGCCTACGTCGGCGGCTTCGCCACCACCTCCGACCTCGCCGCCGGCTTCCGTTACGGCATCCCCACGGTCGGCACCTCCGCCCACGCCTTCACCCTCCTGCACGACCAGGAGCGGGACGCCTTCCGGGCCCAGGTGGACTCGCTGGGCCGGAACACCACCCTGCTCGTCGACACCTACGACGTCACCGAGGCCGTCCGTACGGCCGTCGAGGTGGCCGGGCCCGAGCTGGGGGCCGTGCGCATCGACTCCGGCGACCTGCTGCTGGTCGCCCACCGGGTACGGCAGCAACTGGACGAGCTGGGTGCGAAGGGGACCCGGATCATCGTCACCTCGGACCTCGACGAGTACGCCATCGCCTCCCTGGCCGCGGCCCCGGTGGACGCGTACGGCGTCGGCACCCAGCTGGTGACCGGGTCCGGGCACCCGACCGCCTCCATGGTCTACAAGCTGGTCGCGCGGGCCGAGTCCGACGACCCGAAGGCCCCGCTGATCCCGGTCGCGAAGAAGTCGTCGGGCGGCAAGACCTCGGTCGGCGGCCGCAAGTGGGCGGCACGGCGGCTGGACACGGAGGGCATCGCGGAGGCCGAGGTGGTGGGCACCGGACCGGTGCCGCCGGCGCTCGCGGACCGGCAGCTGCTGGTGGAGCTGGTCAAGGGCGGCGAGGTCGTGGCACGGGAGCCGCTGGACGTCGTACGCGACCGGCATGCGGCCGCCCGGGCCAACCTGCCGTTGTCGGCGACCCAGTTGTCGCGCGGGGAACCCGTCATTCCGACGGAGTATGTCAACGGGCGCACGGGTAGCTAGAGTCTGTCCGGCCGATCGGGCCGGCTCCCCCACGAGGTCGTCCGGGCACGGCGGATCCGGCAACCGACGACAACGCGGCAGCTCGGTGCGCCGGCCCGCCCGACGCCGGCGTGATCCGCCGGACGGGCCCCGCGGCTGCCGTCCCGAACGCGCCCCGCGATGCCCCCTCCCGCCGCGTGCCCGAAGTCTCTAGGCTCGTAAGTTCACTTCAACAGTCGAAGGACACCCACCATGCGCCGCGCCTTGATCGTCGTCGACGTGCAGAACGACTTCTGCGAGGGGGGCAGTCTCGCGGTGGCCGGCGGCGCCGACGTGGCCGCCGCCGTCACCGAGCTGATCGGGCAGGCGGCGGGCTCCGGCTACCAGCACGTGGTGGCCACCCGGGACCACCACATCGCGCCCGGCGGCCACTTCGCCGACAACCCCGACTTCGTGCACTCCTGGCCCGCGCACTGTGTCGCCGGCACGGAGGGAGTCGGGTTCCACCCCAACTTCGCGCCGGCCGTGGCCTCGGGGGCGATCGACGCCGTGTTCGACAAGGGGGCGTACGCGGCGGCGTACAGCGGGTTCGAGGGCGCCGACGAGAACGGCGTGACGCTGGCCGACTGGCTCCGGGCGCGCGAGGTCTCGGAGGTGGACGTGGTCGGGATCGCCACGGACCACTGCGTACGGGCCACGGCGCTGGACGCGGCCCGCGAGGGGTTCCGCACCCAGGTCCTCCTCGACCTGACCGCCGGTGTCGCCGAGAACACCACCGAGCGGGCGATCGAGGAGATGCGCGAGGCGGGCGTGGAACTCACCGGCAAGCCGGTGGTGTGACGCCGGTCCCGACTCCGGCCCGCGGTGGGCCGGCCCCGGCGTCCTAGCCGTCGGTGTCCCGCTCGGGTGTCTCCGGTTTGGTGTGGAGGACCTCGCGGGCCTGGTCGGCGGCGCGGACGATGCTCTCGGAGACGAAGTCGAGGAAGCGGGCCATGTTCTCCAGGCGGGTGGCGGCCGGGGTGCCCGAGCCGAGGACCCCGACGCCCTGCCGGGCCGTCTCCGCGACGTGGGCGGTCGAGCGGGCGCTGGCCATCATCGCCTCGTACATGATGTCGTCGTCGACGACATAGCGCTCCCGCCGGCGTTCGTCGCGCTCCCGGCGGACCATCGCCTGGCTCTCCAGGAACGCGACCGCCTTGGACACGGACGCCGGACTGACCTGGAGGCGCTGCACCAGGTCGGCCGCGGTGAGGCTGCCCTCGTCGCTGAGGGTGAGCGAGGCCATCACCCGGGCCATCATCTTGGGCGTGCCGGACTGCATGAAGACGGTGGTCAGCGTCTCCTCGTACGCGCGCACCGCCTCCGCGTCCCGCCCGTGGGCCTGAGCGGGCACCTCCGCTCCCCGGGGCGCGGCCTGCCTGCGCCGGTGGGCGCGGTGTTCGGTGGCGCGGTGGGCGAGGTCGGCGCGGTAGGCGGTGGGGCCGCCGTTGCGCATGACCTCGCGCGTCACGGTCGAGGTCGGCCGGTCCAGGCGTCGGGCGATCTCCGCGTAGGCGAGGCCGTCGGCCAGTCCCAGCGCGATCTGCTGACGTTCCTGCTGGGTGAGTCGGCCTCCCGGCATCGCGGTTCTCCTTCGTGGTCCGTGGTGCCGCCAGCATAGCGTTCACCCGCACTCCATTGCAACGAGCATGCGCCTTGCGTTGCGTTATCTTCAGGGTCGTTGCAATGAAATTCACGCCTTGAGCTGCATCTATGGCCATTACTTGCAACTTAGTCGTTGCCCAAATCATGAACGCAACGTAGCTTTTCCATCATCGGAAACAGCAACGAGCACAGGAGCCCGTGATGCAGAAGTTCGCCACCACCGCCCCCGTCAGCACCGTCCTCGACATCCCCGCCGGCCGTATCCAGGTCATCGCCGCCGACCGCGCCGACACCACGGTCGAGGTGCTCCCCGCCGACGCCGGCAGGAGCCGCGACGTGAAGGCGGCGGAACAGATCCAGGTCTCCTACGAGGAGGGCGTGCTGCGGATCGCGGCCCCGGCCGCGAAGAACCAGTACTTCGGCCCCTCCGGCTCCGTCGAGGTGACGGTCCGGCTGCCGACCGGCTCCCGCGTCGAGGCCAGGGCGGCCGCCGCCGGGTTCCGGGCCGTCGGACGCCTCGGTGACGTCACCGTCCAGGGCGCGTGCGGCCCGGTCAAGATCGACGAGGCCGCGAGCGTCCGCCTCACCGCGGCCGACGGCGACATCTCGGTCGGGCGGCTGGGCGGCCCCGCGGAGATCAGCACCCAGCGGGGCGACATCCGGATCGCCGAGGCGGTCCGCGGCACGGCCGTACTGACCACCCAGATGGGTGACATCTCGGTCGACGCGGCCCCGGGGACCTCCGCCTCCCTGGACGCCGGCACCGGCCACGGCCGGATCGACAACACGCTCAGGAACGCCGCCGGCGCCGCCGCCGACCTGCACATCCGCGCGACCACCAGCCACGGCGACATCACCGCCCGCGGCCTCTGACACCCCCTCGCCGTCACCGAAAAGGAGCTCTCCTCATGACCGACCTCGCCATCGCGGCGAACGGGCTGCGCAAGTCCTACGGCGACAAGACCGTCCTCGACGGCGTCGACCTGGCCGTTCCCGAGGGCACGGTCTTCTCCCTGCTCGGCCCGAACGGCGCCGGCAAGACCACCGCCGTCAAGATCCTCTCCACGCTGATCTCCGCCGACCCGGGTACCGGGGCGGTCCACATCGGCGGCCACGACCTGGCCAGGGACCCGCAGGCCGTGCGGGCCGCGATCGGGGTCACCGGGCAGTTCTCCGCCGTGGACGGTCTGATCACCGGCGAGGAGAACATGCTCCTGATGGCCGACCTGCACCACCTCCCCAGGAGCGAAGGGCGGCGGGTGGCCGCCGAGCTGCTGGAGCGGTTCGACCTCACGGACGCGGCGAGGAAACCCGCCTCCACCTACTCGGGAGGCATGAAGCGCCGCCTCGACATCGCCATGACCCTGGTCGGCGAGCCGCGGATCATCTTCCTCGACGAGCCGACCACCGGACTCGACCCGCGGTCCCGGCACTCCATGTGGCAGATCATCCGCGAGCTGGTCTCCGGCGGTACGACCGTCTTCCTCACCACCCAGTACCTGGAGGAGGCCGACCAGCTCGCCGACCGGATCGCGGTCCTGCACGACGGCGGGATCGCCGCGGAGGGCACCGCGGAGGAACTCAAGCGGCTCGTGCCCGGCGGCCACGTACGGCTGCGCTTCACCGACCCGCAGGCCTACCGGACAGCCGTCTCCGCCCTGGACGAGGCGGCCCCGGACGACGAGAGCCTCACGCTCCAGATCCCGCACGGCGGCAGCCAGCGCGAGCTGCGCACCCTTCTCGACCGGCTCGACACGGCCGGGGTCGAGGCGGACGAGCTGACCGTGCACACCCCGGACCTCGACGACGTGTTCTTCGCCCTCACCGGCGGAACCGACCAGGCACAGCTCCCGCACCAGCCGAACCCGCCGCACCAGCCCAAGGAGATCGTCCGATGAGCACCCTCTCCCTCGCCGTCCGCGACTCCTCGACCATGCTGCGCCGCAACCTCCTGCACGCCCGGCGCTACCCGTCCCTCACCCTGAACCTGCTGCTCACGCCGATCATGCTGTTGCTGCTCTTCGTGTACGTCTTCGGCGACACGATGAGCGCGGGCATCGGCGGCGGGGGCGCGGACCGCTCGGAGTACGTGGCGTACCTGGTCCCGGGCCTGCTGCTGATGACCATCGGCTCCACCACCATCGGCACCGCGGTCTCCGTGTCCAACGACATGACCGAGGGCATCATCGCCCGCTTCCGGACGATGGCGATCCACCGCGGTTCGGTGCTCGTCGGACACGTGGTCGGCAGTGTGCTCCAGTCGGTGATCAGCGTGGTCCTGGTCGGGGCCGTCGGGGTCGCCATCGGCTTCCGCTCGACCGACGCCACCGCCCTGGAGTGGCTCGCGGCCTTCGGGCTGCTCGTGCTCTTCGCCACCGCGCTCACCTGGATCGCGGTCGGCATGGGCCTGGTCAGCCCCAACGCGGAGGCGGCGAGCAACAACGCCATGCCGCTGATCTTCCTGCCACTGATCTCCAGCACGTTCGTCCCGGTCGACGCGATGCCCGGCTGGTTCCAGCCGATCGCGGAGTACCAGCCCTTCACGCCGGCCATCGAGACCCTGCGCGGGCTGCTCCTCGGGAGTGAGATCGGCCACAACGGGTGGCTCGCGCTCGCCTGGTGCCTCGGCCTCGCGGTGCTCGGCTACCGCTGGTCCACCGCGAAGTTCGACCAGGACCCGAAGTAACTCCGGGAGATCCCCGAGGGCCGGCGCCCTCGGGGATCTCGTCACGCCGGTGCCGCCGACCGCCTGAGCATCCTGATCGGGTGCCACAGCTCCTGGGCGAGCTCGGGGCCGCCCGAGACAGCGTTGTCAGGGGCGGTACGCCATATGAGGCCGTCCGGGTGGTGCAGTACGGCCGTGATCTCGTCGGGGCTCGGGGGCGCCGCGTTGCCCCGCAGGTAGACCGCCCGCAGGCCCAGGTTGCGCAGCCTGGTCAGGGCGCGCGCCCGGTTCTGGGCGTGGACGAGCACCCGCATGCTGCCGCAGCCGGCGGCGGGCGGGCGGGGCAGGTTCAGCGCCACCACCACCGTGCCGTTCGGCAGCTTGCAGAAACCTCCTGCGGCCATGCAGTCACACCCCCGTGTGCGTCGGTGTCAATAAGGAAGCCACAGCACGCACCTAAACACGATCGGCGGCAACCCGCCAGGGGTTGCCGCCGATACGCTTCTGACCTGCTACTTTACCTCTTCTTTGCCGAAGGTCCGACCTGGAGGGTGATCGTCGAGCCGTTCAGGGGCTCCTTGACGATCGCGATCCGGGTGTCGGTGTCAGTGATCTTGACGCCCGCGAGCGGGTTGGTCTCGTCGTAGTACGTCGAGCGTCCGTCGTCGAAGACCGGGACGCCCGGCTGGGACTTGATCTTCGTCGGGACGTCGGCCTTGTGGAGCGTGATGCCGTCCGTCGGGTACCAGCTGAAGGTCGAGTCGTAGGCCTGGATGCGGTTGCGCATCAGCGTGCCGTCGGACCACTTGAGCGCGGTCGGGTGCGAGTCGATCGGCAGGATCAGACCCCGGCCCGCGTGCGCGCTGGTGTTGTCGTCCTTCTGGGAGGTGTCCCACTTCCAGATCAACAGGCCGTTCTGGTAGGCGTAGTGCTCCACCCAGTCCGGACGGGTCGTCGAGAAGCCGTAGTTGTACGGGCCGACCTTCAACACCTTGTCGTACGACACGTATTGGCGGTTCTCGGCGATGTAGTACTGCGCGTACTCGTCGGTGAAGGACGCGCCGACCCGGCGGAAGCCCTTCGCCGTCCAGGCGGTGTCCGCGCTCTCCGCGTTGTCGGAGAACAGGACCGTACCGTCCGCGGTCAGCGTGATCTCGTCGGCCGCGAAGCCCTTGAGGGACGTGCCGCCGTCGGTGGCGTAACGGAAGCGCAGGCTGACCTTCTTGCCCGCGTAGGCGTTCAGCGGGTAGGTCAGCTTCTGGTAGGCCTCGACCGAGCCGGTGAGGGCCGGCTTGCCGCTGCCGTCCCGCGGGATCGCGGTGCCGTCGGCCAACGTGCCGTCGATCGGGGTGTAGTTGGCGCCGCCGTCGGTGGAGACCTCGGCGTACAGGTAGTCGTAGTCCTGCTCGATGTCCCACCAGCCGTCGAGGGTGAGGGAGGCGGCGGACTTCCCGGTGAGGTCGACCGTGCGGGTCAGGGTGTTCTCGAGGTCGTCACCGGTGTCGCTCCACCACTGGGTGGAGCCCTGCGCCGGGGTGGTCACCTCGGTGGTGACCGACTTCTTCGGCAGGCGGACCACGAGGGCCTGCGGGTTCTTGGTGTTGTACTCCGCGACGCCCAGCTTGTGGCTCGACCTCTTGCCGGCCTTGGCCACCTCGTAGTCCAGCCAGCCCAGTTGGAGCTTGTCCCAGGCGTTCATGTCGCCGGGCAGGTCGCCGATCGCGTCCTTGCCGGTGCCGAGCCAGGAGCCGGAGGACATCAGCGTCCAGAAGCCGGTGGAGTTCTCGCCGCCGCCGGAGGTGTCGTACTCGTCGGGCAGGCCGAGGTCGTGGCCGTACTCGTGGGCGAAGACGCCCAGGCCGCCGTTCTCCGGCTGGATGGTGTAGTCGCCGACCCAGACGCCGGTGTCACCGATCTCGGTGCCGCCGCGCTTGTTGGTGTCGGGACCGGTGACACCCTTGTCGGTGCCGAAGGCGTACCAGCGGTGCGCCCAGATGGCGTCCGCGCCCTGCGCGCCGCCGCCCGCGGACTCGTCCTCGCCGGCGTGCACGATCTGGAAGTGGTCGATGTAGCCGTCGGGCTCGTTGAAGTCGCCGTCGCCGTCGTAGTCGTAGCGGTCCCACTGGTCGAACTCGGCGAGTTCGGCGGATATCTCGGCGGCCGTGTCACCGGCGGCCTCGCGCTGCGCGACCCAGGCGTTGACGCCGTCCTGCACCGCGTACCAGGCCCCGGTCGCGGCATCGTTGGAGCCGTAACGGGCCTCGTTGTAGGGCACCTTGACCCAGTCGGTGACCTCGCCGTCGACCGAGTAGCGGCCCGAGGACTGCTTCTCGTAGTACGACTTGAGCGTGGCGTTGCCGTCGCCGAAGTACAGGTCCTGGTAGTGGGCCCGGTCGAAGTCGGCCTGCCAGTCGGTGCTGTTGTTGGTCTTGCGGTCCGGCGCCTCGATCCGGTTGTGCAGCGGGCCGGGTGTGCCGCCGTAGCGGGGGTCGACCTGGTCGCCGAACTCGACGAGGATCGTGAAGATCTTGTCGGTCTTCTCGCGGCCGAGCTCGACGTACTTGCTGTCGCCCTTGCGGCCCTTGAGCTGGACGACCTTCGAGCCGTCCTTCTCCTTGACCGCGGCCTGGCCGGCGATGACCTGCTGGAGCGCCTCCTCGCGCTGGGCGTCCTGCGTGCGGCTGTACGGGCCGTCGAAGTCGTGCTCCCTCGCCTTGGCCGGCTGCGGGTCCTGCCGGTCCACCGCGGGGGTGCCCGCGGGCTTCTCCGCGGCCTGCGCCACGGCGAACGTCGAGAACGTGGCCGAGGCCGCGGCTATCGCCACGATTGTCGCTGCCGTCCTGAACGTCCAGGATCTGTCCGTCACTTGTACCTCTCCCCTATCAGGCAAGTGACCGGTATTTGACTAAAGGTTGGGGAGAAAAGACAGACCTTGACTTGGACCCGTCAAATGCATTATCGGGAGGCGGTGTTCGTATTGCGGACACATGACCGCAACAGAACAGGCGCGCACAGATGTCCACTTGGTGGACGCCATGACTCCGTGCGCCCCCTGTGCTCCGGCACTGTTGGTTAGGTCACGCTTACCGTTCGTTCCACTCGGGCACACAGGCGATTAGAGTCGATTGGCGGAACGCCCGGATGTCGGCGGAATGCCAGGCCGACACCCCCCGTGGATCCCCAATTCCGAGGACCGATTGCCATGCCTCGTCCGACCGCCGCACAGCTCGCCTACGGTTCGATCACCGTCATCTTCTCGACGCTCGCCATGCTGCTGCTGTCACAGACGAGTTCGACCGTGGGGACCGCGGTCATCGCCGTCTCGGCGCTCGCGCTCGGCCTCCTGGTCGCCCTGACCGTTCCGCAGCCCAAGCCCCGCGTGGTGGCCCTGCGCAAGCCCGCCCAGCGGACAGCGGAAGAGCCCGTGCCGGCCGTGGCCACGGGCTCCAAGACCGCCGCCTGACGTCACCGGGCGGCGCCGACGGTCGGTCAGCCGGTACTGACCACCACCGTCTTCGCCGCCTTGTCGTGCAGGCCCTGCTTGTAGGGCTTGTCGAAGTAGCTCCAGCCGCCCGAGATGGCCGTCCAGATGCAGGCGCAGCAGAACGCGAACGGGATCCACAGGACCGCCGAGCGGGTCAGCGTGCTCTGCACGGAGGGCGTGGAGCCGTTGTCGAGGTTCGCCACCCGCATCCCCAGCCACTTCTTGCCGAGCGTCTGCCCGGACCGGGTGATCAGGACGGTGTCGTAGGCGATGTAGAGCACCGCCGCGAGCGCCGACTGGGCGAGCGACTTGCCGTACTGCATGTTGTCGCTGTCGACGTCGTACTCGCTCACCCCGAAGCCCCAGGTGATCAGCCAGACGACGACACCCACCAGGATCATGTCGATGATCCGCGCGAGCGTGCGCCGGCCGCTGGGGGCCAGTGGGGGCATGCCGGCCAGCGGGTCGGCGGGGCCGCCGCCGTACGGGTCACCGCTGCCGTAAGGACTTCCGCCGTGCGACGACGGGGGCGGCGGGGCGCTGTACGGCGATCCCGAGCCCTCGGCAGGCGGGGGCTGCTTCCTGAACGGGTCGTCATCCGGCGGCTGCTGGCCGGAGCCGGGAGGCGGTTCACTGCTCATGGCCCGAGTGGACCGCGAACGCCCCGGCTCCGCATCCGGCGAGCGGCCGTCCGGAGTACCGAATCCGGTACGCCGTTCGCGGTACCCGCTCAGCCGGCCACGAACGTATGCGCCGCCTTGTCGTGCCAGCACTGGCGCCACGGCCGGTCGAACAGGCACCACGCGACACCCACGAGACCGATGCCGAGCAGTCCCGGCACGCTGTAGACGAGCCAGCGGCGCAGGGCCGCACCGAAGGACGGGGGCTCGTGGGCCTCGATGTCCCGCACCTCAAGTCCCAGCAGCTTCTTGCCGAGGGTGCGGCCCCACTTGGCGGTGGGCAGCGCCTCGTAGAGGGTGCCGGCGACCAGGAGCACGGCGACCACGATCGCGAGGTAGACCGACGTGGTGCCGTCCAGCAGCCAGACCGTCACGGTCTCGCCGGAGAGCTTGGCCGCGTCCACCTTGTCGCTGATGTGGTCGGCGGCCTTGGTGCCGAGGGGAACGGCGGCCACGGCGGTCACCGCGCCGACGACGAGGGTGTCGAGGAGACGGGCGGCCACACGCTTGCCCAGGCCCGCGGGGCGTGCGGCGGCCTGCCGCCGGGCGGCCGCCTGGAAGATGTCCTCCACCGGCGGCTTCCAGGGCGCGGGCTGCTCCTCGTCGGGCCCGGCGAGCCGGTGCACCTGCTGGGCCCAGGAGGGCTGGCCGCCACCGGAACCGGCGCTCATGGGAGTGGCGGCGACGGGGGCGGCGGCCATCGGCGTCGCGGGGGGCTGGGCACCGGCGGACGGCTGCGGGAGGCCCGACTGCGCGGCTCCCTGCTGGCCGGGGCCCTGCTGTACGGCTGCCTGCTGCCCGGGGCCCTGCTGTGCGGCCCCCTGCGGCTGTCCTTGATGGGGCACGCCCGGAGAGGCCGTCTGCGGGCCGGAGAGGGCCGTGGGGGCGGACGCGGGGCCCTGCGTGCCTGCCGCGCCGGCGGCCGCGGCCCGCTCGGCGGCGGCCTTGCCGGCGCCGAAGCCGGGGGCGTCGGGGTGGGCGGGGGCGGGGGCGCCGTGGGGGCCGCCCTGTGCGGTGGGGCCGGAGTACGCCGGTCCGGGCGTGCTTCCGTTCTGCGCCCCGGGACCCTCGCCCTGCTGTGCCGTGCGCGGGGAGAGCGCGCGGAACTTCATGGTGCCGTCGTCGGTGCCGGGGGCTGCCGCCGTGGGCCTGCGGAAGACCCGCGTGCCGCCGTCCTCGTCGGGCTCGGCGGGCGGGATGGTCGCGGTGCCGTCGGTCCGCGCGGCGTGACCGTCGGGCTGAGCCGGCGAGGACCCGGCACCGGGCCGGCCCGCCCCGGCCACCCTCGGGTCGGCCCCCTGCGGACCACCCTGCGGCGGTACGCCCTGCCGGGCACCCTGCGCCCCGGCGTGCGCCCCGCCCTGCGGTGCGGCCTGCTGAGCCCCGCCGTGCCCGGCACCCTGCTGAGCTCCGTGCTGAGCCCCCTGCTGAGCCGGTGCGGCTCCCTGCGGGGACCCCCAGGAGACGCGGCGGTCCTGGTCGCCGCCGAAGCCCGCCTGGTGGTTCCGGTCGGCGGCCCACACGGAGGCGGGTTCGGGGCGGTTGCCGTGCCCGGCGTCGGCATGGCCGGGTGCCCCCGCCGGGTCCTCGTCGAAGAAGTGCGGGCCGGTCTCCTCGACCGGGGCGGGAACCGGGCCCGAAGGCGCCGGGCCGGAGCCCGACGGAGGTGCGAGCGGTTCGCCGTCCGCCGGAGCGGGACGGCTGGTGCCCGGCACCCACGAAGCGCCGTTCCAGTAACGGACATATCCAGGAATGGACGGGTCCGGGTAGTAGCCCTCGCGGGGCCTGTCGTCACCGGGTGCCGGGGTTGGGGCGCTCATGTCCGTCGTCCCGTATCTGCTCGGGGGTCAATAGAGGGGGGTCCACATCTATCAGACCGGCGCAGAACCCACCGCCAGTCCCACCGGACCCACCCCTTTTGCGCACGACCTGAGACCTGCCGTGCTACCGGAACGAAAAAGTTCGCCGAACCCGCGTAATGATCCCGGCCCCCGCCCCCTCTCCCTCGTACGGGCCCACCGCAGGACCCGCGTCGGAGCCGAGAGAGGAACGTACGACATGCACCACACCGTGGTAGAGCGCGAACTGGAGCTCAAACTCATCCTGTCGCCCGAGCGCAGCATCCCGGTCCCGGCCCGGCTGAGCTACCGCAGCGACGACCCCTTCGCCGTCCACGTCACCTTCCACGTCGGCTCGGACCACCCCGTGCACTGGACCTTCGCCCGCGAGCTCCTCGTGGAGGGGGTGTTCCGCCCGTGCGGGCACGGGGACGTGCGGGTGTGGCCGACGAAGGCCGCCGGGCGCGGCCTGGTGCTGATGGCGCTGAGCTCGCCCGACGGCGACGCCCTCCTGGAGGCCCCGGCAGCGCAGGTCTCGGCCTGGCTGGAGCGCACGCTGAGGGCGGTCCCGCCGGGCTCCGAGGCGGAGCAGCTCGGCATCGACGACGGCCTCGCCGAGCTGCTGGCCCCCACCCCGGCCGACGACCTCTGGCTGTGCGACCCGTGGCCGAGCGACGAGTCCGAGGACGTGGAGTGAGCGGTACCGCGAGACCTCAGAACAGCTTGCCCGGGTTCAGGATCCCCAGCGGGTCGAAGACACCCTTCACCGCCCGCTGCATCTCCACGCCCACCGGTCCGATCTCGCGGGCGAGCCACTCCTTCTTCAGTACGCCCACCCCGTGCTCCCCGGTGATCGTGCCGCCGAGCTCCAGGCCGAGGGCCATGATCTCGTCGAAGGACTCGCGGGCGCGCCGGGACTCGTCGGGGTCGGCGGCGTCGAAGCAGACCGTGGGGTGGGTGTTGCCGTCCCCCGCGTGGGCGACGACACCGATGGTGAGCTGGTACTTCTCGGCGATCCGCTCGGTCCCTTCGAGCATCTCGCCGAGCCGGGAGCGGGGCACGCACACGTCGTCGATCATCGTGGTGCCCTTGACCGCCTCCAGCGCGGTGAGGGACAGCCTGCGGGCCTGGAGCAGGAGTTCGGACTCGGCGAAGTCGTCGGCCGGGACGACCTGGGTGGCGCCCGCCGCCTCGCACAGCGCGCCCACGGCGGCGAGGTCGGCCGCCGGGTCGGTGGTGTCGAAGGCGGCCAGCAGCAGGGCTTCCGTGGTCTCCGGGAGTCCCATGTGCGCGAGGTCGTTGACGGCCTTGACCGTCGTACGGTCCATCAGTTCGAGGAGGGACGGGACGTGCCCGCCCGCCATGATCCGGCACACCGCGTCGCAGGCGGCGGCGCCGGAGGCGAACTCCGCGGCCAGCACCAGCTGCTCGGGCGGCTGCGGCTTCAGCGCCAGGGTCGCCTGTACGACGATGCCGAGCGAGCCCTCGGAGCCGACGAAGAGGCGGGTCATGTCGTATCCGGCGACGCCCTTCGCGGTTCGGCGGCCCGTGGACATGAGCCGTCCGTCGGCGAGGACGACGTCCAGGCCGAGGACGTACTCCGCCGTCACCCCGTACTTCACGCAGCACAGTCCGCCGGAGGCGGTGCCGATGTTGCCGCCGATCGTGCACATCTCCCAGCTGGAGGGGTCCGGCGGGTAGTAGAGGCCGAGTTCGTTGACCGCGCGGGAGAGGGTCGCGTTGACGACACCCGGTTCGACGACGGCGATGCGGTCGACCGGGTTGATCTCCAGGATCCGGTCCATCTTCGTCAGGGACAGCACGATGCAGCCGTCGGAGGCGTTGGCGCCGCCCGACAGGCCCGTGCGGGCACCCTGCGGGACGACCGGGACGCGCAGTTCGGTGGCGATCCGCATGACGTGCTGAACCTGCTCGACGGTGCGCGGCAGCACGACGACGGCCGGGGTGCCGGCGGGGCAGAAGCTCGCCATGTCGTTGGCGTAGGAGACCGTGACGTCCGGGTCGACCAGGACGGCCTCGGCGGGCAGACCGCTCAGCAGACGGTCCACCAGGTTGCCGGTGACCTCGTCACGGGGCGCTTCGATACGGCTCATGATCACAGCGTCGCACCGGGGGCCATCGGTGTGAACCCCGTCTGCGGCAGCCGGCGCATGCCGGGGGGCGGTCGTCGTACTGCCGCACAGTGAGCGCCATGGAGAACAGCGCCATCGAGAACCCGGCCACGGAGAACCGCCAGGAGGAGACGCGGGAGGAGGCGCGACGGACCCGGCTGCGGGGGCGCCTGCTGATCGCCGCGGTCGCCGGCTGCGCGGTGCTCGGTACGACGCTGATGCTGCTGCCGCCCTCGGGGCGCCCGGCGTCCCACGCTCCCGCTCCGGCGCCCGGCGCCCAGGCGCTGACGGCGGTCACCGGCGGGGTGCCGGCCGCGCTGCCCGACCTGGCGGTGCTGATCGGCGAGCGGGAGAGGCTGCTGCGGCGGCATCCGCGGGACGCCGGGTCGTGGGCGGTGCTCGGGGCGGCGTACGCCGAACAGGGGAGCCGGACGGCCGACACGGCGCTGTACCCGAGAGCCGAGGACGCGCTGCGGACCTCGCTGAAGGTGCGCCGGAACGCGGAGGCCCTCACTGGTCTGGCCGTCCTCGCGAACGCCCGCCGGGACTTCCGGACGGCCCTGGCCTGGGGCGAGGCGGCCCGGCAACTGGAGTCGGGGCGGTGGACGGCGTATCCGGCGCTGATCGACGCGTACACGGGTCTCGGTGACTACAAGGCGGCCGGCAGGACGCTGGAGCGGCTGCTGGAGCTGCGGTCGGGACCGGCGGTGCGGGCCCGGGCGGCGGCCGTGTACCGGGACCGGGGCCGGCGCGAGGACGCGGCGGCCGCCCTGTCCGACGCGGCGGCCGCGGCCCGGACACCGGCCGAGCGGGCCGCGTACCTGGAGCGGGGCGGGCAGCTGGCCTTCGAGCGCGGCGACCGCGAGGAGGCGCTGCGGCACTTCCGGGAGGCGGTCCGCGTCGACCCCGACCAGCAGGCCGCGCGGGCCGGGCAGGGCCGGGCGCTGTCGGCGCTGGGCCGCCCCGCCGAGGCCGTGACCGCGTACCGGACGGCCCTCGCGCAGCAGCCGCTGCCGCAGTACGCCCTGGAGCTGGGCGAGTTGTACGAGTCCCTGGGACGGGAGCAGGAGGCCCGGGAGCAGTACGACCTCCTGCGGGCGGCGGTCGAGCGGGCGGCGGGCGGCGGGGCCGACGAGGACCTGGTGCTGGGGCGGTTCGAGGCGGACCACGGTGAACCGGCTTCAGCGGTACGGCGGTTGCGGGCCGAGTGGCTGCGGCAGCCGGGCATCGAGGTGGCGGACGCGCTGGGCTGGGCGTTGCACCGGGCGGGCCAGGACGAGGAGGCCCTGCGGTACGCGCGGATCGCGACGGACAGGGTGCACGGCGGCGCGGTGCGCAGCGCGCCGTACCTGTATCACCTGGGCATGATCGAGCGGGAGTTGGAGCAGAGCTCGCCCGCCCGTCGGCACCTCCAGGAGGCCCTGCGGATCAACCCCTGGTTCTCGCCCCTGGGGGCGCGGTCGGCGACACAGGCGCTGGCGGCCCTGGGGGACGTGCCGGACGCGGACCTGCCGGTGCTGGACGCGCAGGGGGCGGACGCGCGAGGGGTCACACCGCGGCCGTACCGATGAGGGCGTTCCGCGTGACCAGCGCCGCCAGTTCCTCCTCGCCCAGCCCCTCCGAGCCCTCGGGTCTGTGGGGCAGGACCAGGTAGCGGGTCTCGGCACTGGAGTCCCACACCGTGATCTCCGTGCCGGCGGGCAGCTCCAGGCCGAACTCCCGCAGGACCTCCCGGGGTTCGCGCACCACCCGGGAGCGGTAGGCCTCCGACTTGTACCAGCTGGGGGACGGGCCGAGCAGGCGCAGCGGGTAGCAGGAGCAGAGGGTGCAGACGACGACGTTGTGGCGGGACGCGGTGTTCTCGACCACCCGCAGGCGCTGGAACGAGCCCTCCATGTACCCGAGTTCACGGACCGCGGCGGTGCCGTCGGCGAGCAGCCGGGCCCGGTAGGCGTCGTCGGTCCAGGCCCGGGCCACCACCCGGGCGCCGTTGGCCGGGGAGGAGGACTCCGCGAGGAACGCGTCGATCGCCTCGTCCAACCGCTCGCCGGTGATCAGCCCCTTCTCCTCCAGGAGGGTCTCCAGGCGCCGTACCCGCCGGGCGATCGTGGCGTCGGTGTGGTGGTCACCGCTCGTCATCGGGGTCCTCCTCCAGATAGCTCTCCCACAGGTCCAGTACGACGTGGTGGTCGCCCTCGCCCCACAGGTCGCGGGCCTCGAAGCGGACCGCGTAGATCTGCTCCACGGGTGCGTCCCCGCGTCCCTGCGCGCTGACGTCGGCCAGTTCGTCGGGGCCCTCGGGCTCCACGACCACGCCCCGCTTGCCGCGCGCGTACCGCGGCAGGCGGGTGTGGTGCGGCGGGTCGTGGCGGTAGGTGCGGACCCGGGTGCCGGGCGGGAAGCGGTCCGTGCCGGGCGGGAAGCCGTCGGGGGACGCGTCAGTCATCGAGCTCACCCGGCGCGAGCACGCCCTTGCGCTCCAGCAGCGCGCAGATCGCGGTGAACCAGCGCTCGTAGTACGAGGCCGCCAGGTACTCGGCCGGCGGCATCGACTCGATCGCGTCCCGGAACTCGTTGGTGTTGAAGATCCCTTGCGCGCGCAGGGTGTTGTAGAGCCCGACAACCCGGGCCTCCCAGTCCGCGTGGAAGGGCTCGGTGTCGTCGGTGGTGTCGATCGCGCCGAACCCCTGCGTGCCGCCCACGTCGTTGATCCTGGCCATGCGGCCAGCCTAGAGGTTGCCCCGCTTCTCCTGCTCCCGCTCGATGGCCTCGAACAGCGCCTTGAAGTTGCCCTTCCCGAAGCCCATCGAGCCGTGCCGTTCGATGAGTTCGAAGAACACGGTCGGCTTGTCCTGGACCGGCTTGGTGAAGATCTGGAGCAGGTAGCCGTCCTCGTCGCGGTCGGCGAGGATCTTCAGCTCGCGGAGCGTGTCGACGGGGACGCGGGTGTCGCCGACCCACTCGCCGAGGGTGTCGTAGTAGGAGTCGGGGGTGTCGAGGAACTGGACCCCGGCCGCGCGCATGGTCCGTACGGTCTGCACGATGTCGTTGGTGTTCAGCGCGATGTGCTGGACACCGGCGCCGCCGTAGAACTCCAGGTACTCGTCGATCTGGGACTTCTTCTTGGCGATGGCGGGCTCGTTGATCGGGAACTTCACCTTGAGGGTGCCGTCGGCCACGACCTTCGACATCAGCGCGCTGTACTCGGTGGCGATGTCGTCACCCACGAACTCCTTCATGTTCGTGAAGCCCATGACCTTGTTGTAGAAGCCGACCCACTCGTTCATCCGGCCGAGCTCGACGTTGCCGACGCAGTGGTCGATCGCCTGGAAGGTGCGGTGGGCGGGCGGCTGGACGATCGGGGCGGCCGCGGCGAACCCGGGGAGGTAGGGGCCGTCGTAGCCGGTGCGCTCGACCAGGGTGTGGCGGGTCTCGCCGTAGGTCGCGATCGCGGCGAGGACGACCGTGCCGTGCTCGTCCTTCAGCTCGTACGGCTCGGCGACGCTCCTCGCGCCGTGCTCGAGCGCGTAGGCGTACGCGGCGCGGGCGTCCGGGACCTCGATGGCGAGGTCGATGACGCCGTCGCCGTGCTCGGCCACGTGCTGGGCGAGGAAGTGGCCCCAGGGGGTGGCGGGCTTGATGACCGAGGTGAACACGAACCGGGCGGAGCCGTTCTCCAGCACGTAGCTCGCGGTCTCGCGGCTGCCGTTCTCCGGTCCGGAGTACGCCACGAGCCGCATGCCGAAGGCGGTCGAGTAGTAGTGCGCCGCCTGCTTGGCGTTGCCGACGGCGAAGACGACCGCGTCCATTCCCTTGACCGGGAAGGGATCGGCCTGCCGGGCGGTGTCGGGAGTGTGGTGTGTGGTCTGCGTCATGCGGGAAGCCTGGCCCCGCTCTGCAAGGTGCGCAATAGTTCGCGTCATCGCTGGACAATATGTTCAGTCGTACGGCCGTGTCGGCGGCCCTTCTGTACAGGATGACCATCGGAGCGGGAGGCCCTTGTGGGGATCGACGAACTGGACGGGCGGATCATCGTGCTGCTCGCGCGGGAACCGCGGATCGGGGTCCTGGAGATGTCCCGGCGACTGGGGGTGGCCCGGGGGACCGCGCAGGCACGGCTGGACCGGCTCCAGTCGAACGGGGTCATCCGGGGATTCGGTCCGCAGGTCGATCCGGCGGCGCTCGGCTACCCGGTGACCGCGTTCGCGACGCTCCAGATCCGGCAGGGGCAGGGGGCCGACGTCCGGGCGCACCTGGCGACCGTGCCGGAGGTGCTGGAGCTGCACACCACCACCGGCAGCGGGGACATGCTGTGCCGGCTGGTGGCCCGCTCCAACGCCGATCTCCAGCGGGTGATCGACCGGGTCGTCGGTTTCGAGGGGATCGTCCGGGCCTCCACCGCGATCGTCATGGAGAACCCCGTTCCGCTACGGATCATCCCGCTGGTGGAGCAGGCGGCGGAGGACTCGGCGCGGCCCTGACGGCGATCCGCGGTCGAGCAGGGGTTCGTGAAGCAGTCGGGCCCAGTTACAAAGAACCCGTTGCAAAGGACCCTTTGCATAGCTATCTTTGTACGCATGCCGGAAGAGCCCACCACTCGGAAACTCGACGCCCGTGCACTGCGCGGGCTGGCCCATCCCCTGCGGATGGAACTCCTCAACGCGCTGCGCCGTCGCGGTCCCGCCACCGCGTCGATGCTCGCCGAACGCCTGGGCGAGTCCAGCGGCGCGACCAGCTACCACCTGCGCCAGCTCGCCGAGCACGGCTTCATCGCGGACGCCCCGGAGCACGGGAAGGGGCGCGAGCGGTGGTGGAAGGCCGTGGACCAGGGCCTGACCTTCGACACCAGCGAGTTCGAGGGCGCCGGACCGGAAGTGCGCGGAATGGCCGAGATCTATCTGCACGAGGTCGCGGCCACGCACGCCCGCGAGCTGTCCGGCTGGCTCAGCACCCGGGACCGCTGGGCGGCCGAGTGGGCCCAGAGCTCCGACATGAGCGACATGACGCTCCAGCTCACCCCAGAGCTGGCCGCCGAACTCATCGGAAAGATGCACACCCTGATCAACGACTACCGCGGTCGGATCCCCGACGGGGAGCCCGGCTCGGAGCAAGTACGCGTCCACACGCACCTGTTCCCGTCCGCGACGGACTGAAGGGCCCCGCCATGCACCCCGAGACCCACTTCGCCCAGGACCACTTCACTCAGCCCCACTTCGCCCAGGACCACCTCGCCCGGCACCACACCCGCGCCGCCGACCTCCGCGCCGAGGCCGACGCCTACCGGCTCGCGGCCCGGGCCAGGCGGCCGTACGCCATCCGGACCCGCCTCGGCTGGACCCTCGTGGAGGTCGGACTCCGGCTCGCCGCACCGAGGCCGGTCCTGGCGCACTAGAACGTCACCACAAGGGTCTGGGAACGTCACCACAAGGGTCTGGCCGGGATGTACGCGGCGGCGATCAGCGAAGTCGCCGGCCTCAGCAGGCGGGGACGGACCCCTTGCCGCTCTCCAGGGCCGTCAGCGCGCTCACCGCGCCCTTCAGCGAGGTCACCGGGACCAGCCGCAGCCCCTTCGGCAGTTCCCCCTTCGCGTCGGCGCACTCCGCCTTCGGGACCAGGAACACCGTCGCCCCGTCCCGCTTCGCGGCCTGCGTCTTCAGCGCCACGCCGCCCACCGCGCCGACCGTCCCGTCCGCGTCGATCGTGCCCGTCCCGGCGACGGTCCGGCCCCCGGTCAGGTCCCCCCCGGCCCCGTCGCCGTCGAGCTTGTCGATGATCCCCAGGGTGAACAGCAGCCCCGCGCTCGGCCCGCCGACGTCCGCGAGCCGCAGCGTGACCTTGACCTTCTTGTCGCTCAGTTTCAGGTAGGTCAGCGCCGCCTCGGTCGCCGCGTCCTGGGACTCCCGCATCTGCTCGGTGTTGTGCTGCTCGATCTCCTTGTCGCTCTGCCCGCTCGGGTAGACGGCGTCATGGGGCATGACGGCACGGTCCTTGCGGAACCAGCTGTCGAAGACGTCCCCGAGCGAGACGTGCGTGTCCGGGCCGGTCGCCTCGATGGTCGTCATCCGCAGCTGGCCGCTCGTCGCCCGCACCGGCGCGCCGGAGATCGTGATCACCGGGGTGCCCTGGTTGTCGCCGAGGACGTTCGCCGTCATGCCGGGCTGCGCCAGCGCGAACGGCAGCGGCGCGAAGAGGGCCGTGGCGATCAGCGCCACGACGGGCAGGGCACAGACGGCGACGGCCTGGGGGCGCGTGAGGCGAGAGAGCACGGGATCAATCTAACGCGGCGCTCACTTCCGGCCACGAGCCGGTCAGCCCCGCACACCACCCGCCCACAAGCCGACCGTCCCGGGCACGCATCCGACCCCACCAGCCGGTCGCCCCCTGCCCACATCCCGCCCCCGCGACCGGGTCGGGCCCGGCGTGCACCCCGTCCACGACCCGTCCCGCCCCGGCTTCACCCCGCCCCACGACCGCACCCCGCCCCGCGCCCCGTCCCGCCCCGGCGCGCACCCCGCCCCGCGACCCGGCCGGCCCCAACGGGCATCCCGCGCCATCAGCCCACCGACCCCCGCCCCCAGCCCCACGCCCCCAGCCGGTCAGACCCCGCGCACATCTCGCCCACCAGCCCGTCAGCCCTTGCGCACCGCCCGTGCCGCCGGCCGGCAGGCCGCTGACGATGTCCCGCACCCGCCGGCTCGTCTGACCCCGCCCACAACCCGCCCCACCGGTCGGCCGGCCCCCGTGCAGATCCCGCCGTTCAGCCCCCGTACAGATCCCGTCGCTCACGCGTGAAGCGCCGTAGCGCGTCCGGAAGCGGTTCGACTCCGATGCCCGGGGTTCGTGGGACCGGCAGGTGGCCGTCCTCCAGGACGAACGGTTCGGTGAGGTCCTCGGCGAAGTAGCGGGCGGAGGCGGAGGTGTCGCCGGGGAGGGTGAAGCCGGGCAGGGCGGCGAGGGCGAGGTTCGGGGCGCGGCCGATTCCCGTCTCCAGCATGCCGCCGCACCACACCGGCACGCCGTGCGCGCGGGCCACGTCGTGGATGCGGCGAGCCTCCAGATATCCGCCCACGCGCGCGGGCTTCACATTGACCACCCGGCAGGCGTCCATCGCGATCGCGGAGGCGGTGTCGCGGGCGTTGTGCAGGGACTCGTCGAGGCACACGGGGGTCGACAGCCGGGCCTGCAACCGTGCGTGGCCGTGCAGGTTGTTCTCCTCCAGCGGCTCCTCGATCAGCAGCAGCCCGAACTCGTCGAGGCGCCGCAGGTGTTCCGCGTCCGCGAGCGTGTACGCCGTGTTGGCGTCGACCTGGAGCGGCAGCCCGGCACCGAAGCGCTCACGCACGGCCCGTACCGGCTCTAGGTCCCAGCCGGGTTCGATCTTCAGCTTGATCCGGACGTACCCCTCGTCGAGATACCCCTCGACGGCGTCGAGAAGCTCCGGCACGGACTCCTTGATCCCCACCGACACCCCCGCCGGCACCCGGTCGCGGACCGCGCCCAGATACACCGCCAGCGGCATGCCGTACGACCGCAGCTCCGCGTCCAGGACCGCCGTCTCCAGGGCCGCCTTCGCCAGCTCGTGGCCCTTGATCCGCGCCATGGCCGGCCCGAGCGCGGCCGCCGTGAGCGCGGGCAGCGCCGCCACCCGCGGCACCAGGAAGTCCCGCAGCACGAGTTCCGCGCCCGCCACGAACTCCGAGCAGTACAGCGGCCGCGGATCGGCGGCGAACTCCGACCAGCCCTCCGCGGTGTCGGTGACGACGTGCAGCAGGAAGGTGTCCTTGGTCGTCATCGTGCCGAAGGAGGTCCGGAACGGGCTGACCAGCGGAATCTCCACATGGACGACCTCAACGCGTTCGAGCTTCATTCCGTCCCCTCCCGGGTCAGCGTGTACCAGCCGTCGCGGGACATCCCGGTCGCCCGGAACCCCTGCCCGAAGGCCTCCGTGAACACCTCGCGCACGGCCCGCCGCCAGCGCAGCGCGAGCACCGGCTCGGCGGCCCGCAGCTTGACCACGTCGTCCGGGACCCGGCACCAGATCCGCAGGTCGGCGAGGTCGCGCCGGGCGAGGGTCGCGCCGTCGGGCCCGCGGTGCGTGGCGGGCGCGGCCTCACGGTCACTGCCGCCGTACGAACGATCACCGTCGTCGTACGACCGCCCCGGCGCCGTCAGATCCCACGTCACCGTCAGCCGGTCGCTCTCGTCGCCGCCGTTCACGCCGTCCGTCATGGGGCCGTAGAAGTCGACGAGGTACTCGGTGCCCCTCGCGCCCAGCTTGACCAGGTTGAAGCGGGCGTTGCGGCCGATCAGCGGGTCGAAGGTCCAGCGCATGGTGCGGGCGCCGAGACCGAGCGCCCACGCCCGCTGGGCCTGCTTCACCGCCTCCCCGCGCCCCGGCTCCGCGGCCGCGACCAGCGAGTACGCCTCCTGGGCGGCGGGCGGCCCGAACACCGCCACGGCGGCCCCGGCGAGCCGCTCCCCCTCGTGGGCGGCGTGCACCGCGCCACCCGAGTGGACCAGGCTGTGCAGCACCTCGGCCGGATAGGGCGGGGCCGTGCGCGGGGTCCGCCACACCTCGCCGAAGTACGCGCTGACGGCGTCGAGGCCGGCGACGTCGTGGACGGTACGGATGCTCACTGGGGTCATGTGCAGAGTCTGGGAGCCGACCGGGGCGTCCCGGGTTGTGCGGTCGTACAACAACTGCGTACGTTCGTTTGAACATCGGCCAAAGCTTCTCTTCGCAGACGCGGTCCGGCCGTAGAGACAGCTGCTGGGGGCACCCATGGACGCCTGCACCCTCGGCGACCTCCTCGACGTCGTCGGCGGCACCTCGCTGCGCCTGCACTCTGCCCCCGCCGGGCTCGGCGCCCCCGTCACCGAGGTCGTCCTGTACGACGCCCAGGCCCCGCTCCCCCGGACGCCGGGCGCGCTGCTGCTGGCGGTCGGGACGCGGGCGGCGGCGACCGGGCCGTTGGCGCGGGCCGCCGCGGAGGCCGGGATGACCGGTCTGGTGGTGCGCGGGCCGGACGGCCCGGCGGCCGAGGCGGAGGCGTACGGGGTGGCACTGCTGTCCGTCCCCGAGGACACCGCCTGGCACCAGGCGCACCTGCTGCTCGCCTCGGCGGTCGGCGCCCGTCCGGTGTCGTCGGCGGGCGGCCAGGGTGACCTGTTCGCGCTGGCCGACGCCATCGCGGCGGCGACCGGCGGGGCCACCGCGGTCGAGGACCCCCGCCGGCGGATCCTCGCCTACTCCACGGTGCCCGGGCAGCCGGTCGACGAGGACCGCCGCCAGGGCATCCTGGGCCTCCAGGTACCGACCGGCTCGGGCAACACCGAGCAGTACCGGACGCTGTTCGCGGCCGACGCCCCGGTACGGCTGCCCGCGCTCCGGGAGGGCGCCCTGCCCCGCCTCGCGGTGGCCGTCCGGGCCGGCGGGGAGACGCTGGGCTCGGTGTGGGTCGTGGACGGCGGCACCCTCGCGGCGGACGCGGCCGAGACACTCGTACAGGGGGCGTCGACGGCGGCGCTGTTGCTGCTGCGGGCGCGCGCGGCCCAGGAGCTGGCCCGGCACCGGACCGGCGACCTGCTGCGGCGGGTGCTGGACGGGACGGCGGACGCGGCCGGGTCGGCGGCTCGGCTGGGCGTCGAGGGGCCGCTGCGGGTGGCCGCGTTCGCGCTGGACACGGCGGGCCTCCCGGACGACGGGGACACGGCGAGCCGCCCGGACACCGAGCAGACCGGGCTGCGGCTGCTGGACGTCGTACGCCTGAATTGCGAGGCCCGCTACGGGCGGCACGCGTGTGCGCTGGTCGACGGGGTGGTGTACGCGGTGCTGCCGGCGGTCGGGGAGCACGCCGGGGGCCGGCACCGGCGGCTGGCGGAGCACATCGTGGCGCGGGCCGGGCAGGCGCTCAGGGTGCCGGTGCGGGCGGGGCTGGGCGCGGTGGTGGCGGGGCTCGGGGAGGTGGCGGGGTCGCGGGCGGACGCCGACCTGGTGCTGCGGCTGCTGGGCCCTGCACTGCCGGTGGCCACGGTCGACGAGGTCCGGCCCCGGGTCACGCTGCTGCGTCTGGCCGAAGTGCTCGGTACGCGACGGGAGTTGAGCGCGGGTTCGTGGCGGACGGTGCTGGCCCACGACGAGGAGCACGGGACGGACCACGCGCGCACGCTGGTGTGCTGGTTCGACGCGGGGTGCGACATGGCGGGGGCGGCGAAACTGCTCGCCGTGCATCCCAACACGTGCCGCTACCGGTTGCGGCAGGTACGGCAGCTCTTCGGAATCGACCTGGACGACCCCGACGAACGGCTGGTGCTGTGGCTTCAGTTGAGGGTGCTGGCGGGGTTGGGGCCGGTGTACGGCTGACGAGGGCGGAGGCGGGCGTCTGTCAGCGCAGCGCCTCCGCGACCTCGCGGGCCGCGTCCACCACCCGTGGTCCCACTCGCTCCGGCACCGCGTCGGCCAGCATCACGACGCCGACGCTGCCCTCGACGCCGGTGACCCCCAGCAGGGGCGCCGCCGCACCGCTCGCCCCCGCCTCCAGCTCGCCGTGGGTCAGCATGTACCCCGGCTCCCCGAAGCCCTGCTGCCGGGCCGCCAGGATCGCCCGGCCCGCGGCACCGCGGTCCAGGGGATGCCGGAAACCGGCGCGGTAGGCCACGTGGTAGTCCGTCCAGGTGGGCTCCACGACGGCCACGGCGAGCGCCTCCGCGCCGTCCACCAGCGTGAGATGCGCCGTCGCCCCGATGTCCTCGGCCAGCGACCGCAGCGCCGGCAGCGCGGCCTCCCGTACCAGCGGATGCACCTGGCGCCCCAGCCGCAGCACCCCGAGCCCGACCCGGGCGCGACCGCCCAGATCGCGTCGTACGAGGGCGTGCTGCTCCAGCGTGGCCAGCAACCGGTAGACCACGGTCCGGTTCACGCCCAGTTTGTTGGAAAGCTCGGTGACGGTGAGCCCGTGGTCCGTGTCGGCCAGGAGCTTGAGGACACGCAGTCCCCGGTCAAGCGTCTGAGAGGTCTCCGCGGTCACGACGCCCACTCCTCCAAGTGGTGAGGTCGGCAGCCCCTCGCGGCGGATGCGTCACCAGGTCCCGTCGGTGACGCGCTTCAGAGGCCGCCGATCGGCCGGCGGCCCGGTCTGTTCCGGGCCGCGTCGCTTCACGGCTGCGCTCCGCGGCGGCGCTGCCACGGGGCGTGTGCGTAGCGGGACAGTAGCGAAGCGGGTTCGCTCAGCGGAAGCCTCCGTCCAGAATCCGGGCAGCGGCCGGTACGGACCACTCCGTTTGTCCTGATACGTACGGAGTGACAGACGCCGTCGGCCAGCGGCCGCGGCGTCACCGCATCCGGGTGGCCCACTCCTGCACCTTGGCGATCCGCTGCCGCAGCTGCCCGGCCGTGGCCTCCGCGCTCGGCGGCCCCCCGCACACCCTGCGCAGCTCGGTGTGGATCACGCCGTGCGGCTTGCCGCTCTGGTGGACGTAGGCGCTGACCATGGTGTTGAGCTGCTTGCGGAGCTCCATCATCTCCTTGTGGGAGACGACGGGCCGCCGCTCGGCGGGCAGCTCCAGCAGGTCGGCCTCGGAGTCCGGCTTCTTGCGGCTGTGCGCGATCTGCCGGGCCTGTCGCTTCTGGAGCAGGAGCTGCACCTGGTCGGGTTCGAGCAGCCCCGGGATGCCGAGGTAGTCCTGCTCCTCTTCGCTCCCCGGGTGCGCCTGCATACCGAACTCGGCGCCGTCGTAGAGGACGCGGTCGAAGACGGCCTCGGACTCCAGCGCCTCGAAGGAGAACTGCTCCTGCTCGCCGGTGTCCTCGTCCTGCTCCTTGTTCGCCTCCTCCATCTCCTTCTCGGACTCGGCGTACGGGTCCTCCTCGCCCTCCTTCTTCGGCTTGTCGAGGGCGTGGTCCCGCTCCACCTCCATCTCGTTGGCGAAGGTGAGGAGGTCGGGGACGGTCGGGAGGAACACGGAGGCGGTCTCGCCGCGCCGCCGGGACCGTACGAAACGACCGACGGCCTGGGCGAAGAAGAGCGGCGTGGAGATGGTGGTGGCGTACACCCCGACCGCCAGCCGCGGGACGTCGACGCCCTCCGACACCATGCGTACGGCGACCATCCACCGGTCGTTGCTGCCGCTGAAGTCGTCGATCCGCTTCGAGGCCCCGGCGTCGTCGGAGAGGACGAGGGTCGCCTTGCTGCCGGTGATCTCGCGGATCAGCTTGGCGTAGGCGCGCGCGGAGTCCTGGTCGGAGGCGATGACGAGGGCACCGGCGTCCGGGATGGCCTTGCGGACCTCGGTCAGCCGCTGGTCGGCGGCGCGCAGCACGCTCGGCATCCACTCACCGCGCGGGTCGAGCGCGGTGCGCCAGGCCTGGCTGATCGCGTCCTTGGTCATGGGCTCGCCGAGCCGCGCGGCGATCTCGTCCCCCGCCTTGGTGCGCCAGCGCATGTTGCCGCTGTAGGAGAGGAAGATGACGGGCCGCACGACGTGGTCGGCGAGCGCGTTGCCGTAGCCGTAGGTGTAGTCGGCGGCGGACCTGCGAATCCCGTCGTTCCCCTCCTCGTACGTCACGAAGGGGATCGGGTTGGTGTCGGACCGGAAGGGCGTACCGGTGAGCGCGAGCCGGCGGGTGGCGGGCTCGAAGGCCTCCAGGCAGGCCTCGCCCCAAGACTTGGAGTCACCGGCGTGGTGGATCTCGTCGAGGATGACGAGGGTCTTGCGCTGCTCGACGCGGTTGCGGTGCAGCATGGGCCGTACGCCGACGCCCGCGTAGGTGACGGCGACCCCGTGGTAGTCCTTGCCGAGCGGCCCCGCGCTGTACTCGGGGTCCAGCTTGATCCCTATCCGCGCCGCCGCCTCGGCCCACTGCTTCTTCAGGTGCTCGGTCGGTGCGACGACGGTCACCTGCTGCACGACGTGGTGGTGCAGCAGCCAGGAGGCGAGGGTGAGCGCGAAGGTCGTCTTGCCGGCGCCCGGGGTCGCGACCGCCAGGAAGTCACGCGGCTGCTCCTGGACGTACTTCTCCATCGCCCCTTGCTGCCAGGCGCGCAGCTTGTTGGCGGTACCCCAGGGGGCGCGGCCGGGGAAGGCCGGGGAAAGGTGGTGGGAGGAGGCGGCGGTGGTAGTCACGGTCTCCGTCGGGGTCGAGCGGCTGGGCGTGTCCTCGGCTGTGTATGAAGACCGGGTCACCTTACCGGCGGCCCGCTCCTGTCAACGCGTGGACGGGGCCGGGGCGGGGGTGGGTGGGACCGAGGTCACAGTCACCGTGCGAAGCGCGGCAGACGGGCCGCGATCCTGGGCACGTCCAGGTGACCCTGGCACACGTCCAGCACGAACTGCTCGGCCTCGTCGACGTCGAAGTCCGCGTCCAGCGGGTGGCCGTTCATGTGCAGGAAGACCCAGGCCGCGTACCAGGAGATGCGCTTGTTCCCGTCGACGAGGGCATGGTTGCGGGCCAGGGATTCCATCAGGGCCGCGGCCTTCTGCCACACGTCCGGGTAGGCGTCCTGCCCGAACACGCTCGACCGGGGCCGGGCCAGCGCCGAGTCGATGAGCCCGTAGTCGCGCACCTCGTCGGCCCCGAGCCGCTGCGCGAGGTCCAGCTGTTCGGGAAGCGTGAGGTAGTGCATCAGGCGAGCCTCCGGTTCAGCTCGGCACTGGCCTTCAGCACGTGCTCGGCGGCCTCGTCGAACAGCCGTGAGTGCTCGTCGACGGCCGCGATCACCGCGTCGTGGGCGAAAGCCTGCATGCTCCGCCCCTCCGCAGCGGCGCGCTCACGCAGTGCGTCGAGCTCTTCGTCCGTGAAACGCAGGTTCAGTCCAGCCATGGGCCGACGGTACTAGGTGGTACCGGTCGGTGGCACACCGGTTTTGGCATGCAGCCGCGTCGTCACCCACGCCCCCACCAACGCCACCCCCGCCATCGGCAGGAACACCACGGCGAAGGCGGCCGGGTGGGAGCCGGACGCCTGTGTGGCCGTAGGGCTCACCGCGCCGCCGCCCAGCGCCGCGAAGGCCGCCCCGCCCGCCGCCAGCAGCACGACGTTGGCGAGCCCGTCGGAGATCTGGAGGGCGGCGGAGTTGCTGCCGGCGTCCTCCGGGGCGGACAACTGCAGCAGAAGCACACTGGTGGAGGCGATCACCAGCCCCATCCCGAAGCAGCCGAAGCCCCACGCGACGGCGACGGTCCAGACCGGCACGGAGGGGATCAGCACACTCGGCGCGGCGGCGATCGCGGCAGCGACCAGCACCATCCCCGCGGTCATCAGCCGTTCCCGGTACGGCTCCACCCGCGCCCGGGACTGCACCCACGACCCCAGCGCCCAGGTCCCGCCGCCGGCCGCGAGGGAGAACCCGGCGAGCGTCGGCGACAGCCCCCGCTGGGTGACCAGCATCAACGGCACGAAGGACTCGGCGGCGACGAAGGACCCCGCGGCGACCCCGCGCAGCAGGACGACGGAGGGCAGCCCGCGCGCCGCGCGGTAGGTGCCGCGCGGCAGCAGTCCGAGCACGGCCGGCACGAGCAGCGCGGCGCCCGCGAGGCCGGGGAGCAGAGAGAGGAGCCGTAGATCCTGGGCGGCGTACTGGAGGAGCCCGGCGCCGAGGGAGATGCCGAGGGCGAGACGGATGCGGCGCCGGTCGACGCCGCCGGGGGCCTTGCCGTCCACGGGACCCGCGGCGCGTCGTCGTATCTGCGGAAGGGCCAGGCCCAGCGGGAAGACGACCAGCACGGGAATCCCGACGAACACCCACCGCCACCCGAGGTGTTCGGTCACCGCGCCGGCCGCGAGCGGCCCCACGACGGACGGCACGACCCACCCCGCCGCGAACGCGGCCATGATCGCGGGCCGCAACCGCTCGGGATAGGCCCGTCCGACGACGACGTACAGCGCCACGATGACCAGCCCGCCGCCGAACCCCTGCACGGCCCGCCCGAGAATGAACAACCACATCGCCCCGGCGGTCCCGGACAGCAGCAGCCCGGCCCCGAACGCGGCGATCCCCGCGGTCAGGGCCCCGACCGGCCCCCGCCGATCGGCCCACTGCCCGCTGAGGACCATGCCGAAGAGGCTGGTGGTGAAGTACCCGGAGAACGCGAACGCGTAGAGCCCGACCCCGTCCAACTCCCGTGCGGCAACGGGCATGGCGGTCCCCACGGCGGTCGCCTCGAACGCGATCAGCACGACGACGGACACGATCCCCACACTGAGCGCCCGGTAGGAACGCCCCAGCACCCCCTCCGCGCCCTCCCGACCGGCCGAAACTCCAGGATCATCATCAACACCGACACCACGCGGTTCCAGGGCTGCCATGCGAGCCAGCGTAAGGCCCGAACTCCGGGTTGACCCCTGTCAAAAGCCCACCTGCACCTCAGACGTTGGTCGTACGACCACGACGGCCGCCGCCCCGTTCATGAACGGCGTATGGCAGTCCCGTTGCAGCCCCCACGACCCCCTTGAGCCACCGCCGCCCCCGCCATACGGTCATTCCACTGACCCGGCCGTGTGCCCGAGTGGTTCAGGGACTCGCCTGCAAAGCGAGTTACGCGGGTTCGATTCCCGCCACGGCCTCACGTGCTTGACCAGGCAAAGCGCAAGGGCGGCATCCCAGCAGGGGTGTCGCCCTTGCGCCGTTACTGCCAGCGTGGGCTCGTTGCGATGGTTCGGAGTTGGGTGGGGGTCAGGAGTGGGGTCGTTCGGGTCGCGGGGCCGTTCTGGCTCGTTGCCTGCCACTGCATGAGGGTCACGTAGAGGCCGTCGGGGCGCAGTACGTTCACCGTCTGGTGGCCGGGGGTCGTGCCGGGTGGGGACTGGCGGGACTGGATCAGGGTGCCGTCGGGCAGAGGGGTCGCGCCGGCGAAAACATGCTTGCGGATCTCGGTCGTGGAGGTCTGGCGGGAGACGTGCACCTCGAGCAGGGACTTGCCTCGGCCGTCGTCCACCCACAGCTGCCCGGACTGTCCGCTGCCGGGCGGGGTGGAACGGGTCAGGCCGGTCGGCAGGAGCGCGCTCAGTGTGGCCAGGGCGCGGTTGGCGGGCAGCGTGCCGGTGAAGGTCGGTTTCGGTGTGGCCGGGGCGGTTGTGGACGGGGCTGAGCTGCCGGGGGGCGCGGGGTCCGTCGCTCGTCCGTCGGACAGCAGGCCGGGGCCGAGCGTCGCGCCCAGCCCGACCAGCGCGAGTACCGCAGCCCCGCTCACGCCCAGCACCGCGGCACGGCGGCGGCGCCTGCACCGGCCGTTGCGGACGCCGGCCTGGACAAGTGACGGTGTGTCGGGCGGGGAGATGGTCAGGAGGGTGGTGCGGAGGGCTTCGGTGAAGTCTTCTTCGTGGGGCATGGCGGGTCACCGCGTTTCGGGGTCGGTGCGGAGGGCGAGGTGGGTGCCGCGGCACCGGGGTCAGGGGCTCACGAGCTCGGACGGGTCGTGGCCCAGAAGGTCCCGGATCCGGGCCAGCGCGCGCATGCTCTGGTTGCGTACCGCGCCCGGCCGGATCTGGAGAATCGCGGCGGTCTGCTCGACACTGCGGTCCTCCCAGTAGCGCAGGAGCAGCACGGCCCGGTCCCGGGCGGAGAGCCGGCCGAGCGCGTCGAGCAACGTGACCCGCAGCGTGGCGTCGTGCTCGGGGGCGGCACCGGAGTCCGGCAGGGCGTCGGTGGGCCGCTCGGAGCTGCTGCGCCGGCGGCGGTAGGACAGGTAGGTCCGTACGAGCACGGTGTGGGTGTACGCCGCCGGGTCGTCCACCTGCGCGATCCTGCGCCAGTTGGCATATACCCGGCCCAGTGTGTCCTGCACCAGATCCTCCGCGAGGTGTGCGTCACCGCTGGTGAGCACACACGCTGAGTGGAACAGAGGTGCGGTTCGCGCAGCGGCGAACGCCATGAATTCCTCTTCGTACCGGCGCTTCATCCGAGATCCTGTTCGTCGTCCACACTCTGAAGACGCTGTGGCGGTGGAGTTACGTCCCACCCTGAGAAGCAGGAATCCGTCGGCGCCCTACGCTTGCGGTCGGCAGTGGTGCGAGCGAGGAGGCCGGACGTGTCGGAGACCGTGGCGGGACAGCCCTATCCCGATGGCTTCCGGGTGGGCGAGATGCCCGCTCCGCACCCGCTGCTCGGGCCGGTGCTCGGGTTCCTTGGCCTGTGGCGGGGGCGGGGGCAGGGTGGGTATCCGACGCTCGACGGCGACTTCACGTACGCGCAGGAGGTCAGCTTCCGTCACGACGGGCGTCCCTTCCTCCGCTACGAGGCCCGGGCCTGGCTGCTCGACGGGAACGGGGCGCCGCTGCGTCCGGCGGCCCGGGAGAGCGGATGGTGGCGGCTCCAGGCCGACGGGCGGGTGGAGGCGCTGATCACCCAGCCCACCGGCATCACCGAGATCCTGACCGGACAGGCGGGAGAGGGCGCCGTGGATCTCGAGACGCACACGGTGGCCCTCACCCCCACCGCCAAGCAGGTCACCGCGACCCGCCGCCGGTACACCCTGGCCGGCCGCGACCCCCACACAGAACCCGGCCCCGACGCCGACACCTTCACGTTCGTCCACGACCTCGCCGCGGTCGGGCAGCCCTTGCAGCACCACCTCACCGCCACCCTGCGGCGCGAGGCCGGTCAGAGCACCCCGCCCGCCTCGTCCTGGAACAGTTCCGTCCAGTAGTGCCAGTCCTCGTCCGTCGTCGTGCCCGTCGGGTCGATGGTGGACAGGGCCCGGATCATCGTCTTGGCGACCTGGGCGTAGAGGGTGTTGGTCAGTTCGTGGGCGAGGGACTCGTCTATCCGGCGTTCGCGGTGCAGGAGCCAGAGGGTGAAGGCGAGCGTGGAGATGTCGGTGTTCAGGGGGTGCAGGGTCGCTTCGCGCTCGCTCCAGTTCAGGACCGCGCCCGTCTCCCCGTCGACCACCAGGGTGTTGTCCTCGATGAGGTGACCGAGGACGATCAGGTGATCCGCCCTGGGCGGGAGGGCGACCAGCCGGTCGGCCTGGTGCTCCGCCAGGGTCGGCAGCGGGGCGTCCGGGTCGGTGTGGAAGAGGACGCCGTCCTCCGGCAGGCCCGTCTCCGCGAGGAAACGGCGGGTCGGGGCGTGCGTGAGCGTCGACGGGAAGTCGATGTCCTCGAAGCGGGCGACCATGTTCCGGCCGAACTCGTGGTCCAGGAGGCGCGGCGGGAGATCGAGCGCCAGACCGGAGTCCGTGCCAGGGCCCGCCACCAGGGCCAGGGGGCGGATCAGGGCCGCGATCTTCCAGAACGTCGGCACGTCGCCGCCCGTGCCCTCCTCGAACACCGTCAGCAGCTGGCGCGTCGCCTCCTCCACCGCCGTAGGACCGAAGCGGCCGGCGTAGGAGGCGAACTGGCCGCGTACCTCGGTCAGTTCGTCCGTCGCCGTCGCGAAGCGGACCAGGGTGGGCAGGGAAGGGGCCAGCGGAGTGCGGCCCATGAGGTCGGGGCGGGCGGGGAAGAACGCCGTCGTCGAGACCTCGCCGGTCGCTCCGTCCAGCAGGACCGACTCCCGCTCCCTGCCGTACAGGTCCGTGAGTCCGCCTATCACCAGTTGGTCGCGCAGCTCCTCGCTGAGCCGGCCGCCCGGGTCGGACGTCGAGTCCGCCACGGTCCGCAGGCCCTGGCGGCGCAGCTCCTCGAAGCTGAACAGGTCGCTGTTCCCGGGCAGTCCGGGCCCGCTGAGCCAGCTGCGGGTCGAGGCATGCGTGATGTACGGACGCAGTTCGTCCTCGGTCAGTCTGATCGCCGCTACGGCGGCGTCGGTCGTGCTCATGGTTCCCCCGTGTGCTTCGTACGCAGTCCCCCGGCTGGGCACAGCACGGCGACCCGGTCGGGCCCGGCGCGCGTCCTGCACTGCCCAGAACACTACGCGCCACCACTGACAACGCCCCCGTATCAAGGAGACGTCACAGCACCCTCGCGCGTTCCCGCCCCGCGAGAATCGCCTCCACGGTCTCGGTGGGGGTCTGTCCGGAGGTGTCCAGCCACAGGCCGATCGGCGGCGTCGACGCCCGCAGTGCCCGGTCCAGCGCGGGGACCGTCCAGGCCGCGCCGTCGTAGCCCGTCTTCGCCCGGGCCGCTTCCCGGCCGGCCACCGTCCGCGCGTCCGGCGCCAGGACGACGACGTACAGCGGGCGGGTCCTGACCAGTCGGACGTACCCCGTCAGTTCCTCGCCCAGCACCACGTCCTGGACCACGGCCGTGAACCCGGCGTCGGCGTACGCGTCCGCCGTGGCGGCCGACAGCCGGTAGCGCAGGCGGAGTTGGGAGAGTGCCTCGTCGGAGGCGCCGGGCGTGTACTCCTCGCGCCCGGACACGATCATCCGCCGGAACACGTCCCCGCGCACATGCGCCGCCCGCGGCAACCGCTCTGCCAGCGCCTGGGCGACCGTCGACTTCCCTGCCGCCATCACGCCGGTCACGAGCACGACGCCGTTCACCCGAGCTCCCCCGCCGCCCCGGGCAACTCCCGGCTCACCCGAAACGGACGCCGCCCACCACGGCCGCAGCCCTCACCGCTCCGTCACCACCGCCGCCTGCGGCCGGATCGGCAGCCGGTTCACCGGGCGGCCCGTCGCGGCCCGTACGGCGGAGGCGATCGCCGCCGGGGAGGTGACCACCGGCACCGCGCTGGCCGCCTTCGCACCGAACGGGGCGACCACGTCCCGCTCCTCGACGAGCTTGACGATCCGGATGTCGGGCGCGTCCAGGGCCGTCGGCAGCGCGTACCCGGTGAGGTCCGGGTGCCGGATCAGCCCGCGCGCGCTGCGCAGGTTCTCCGTGAGCGCTATCCCGACGCCCTGCGTGACGCCCGCCTCGATGCGGGCCTCCAGCTGGGCGGGGTTGAGGATCCGGCCGACGTCCTGGGCGAGCGCCAGCTCGACCACGCGGACCGAGCCGAGCTCGATGTCGACGTCGACGACCGCGCGGATCGCGCAGAACGCCATGCCGACGAAGGCGTCACCCTGGCCGGCCTCGTTCAACGGCTCCGTGGGGTGCGGACGGCACTGCGCCGTCGCCCACAGCTCCTTGCCGTCCATGGCCTCGGTGACGGTCGTGGACAGGACGCCGTCGTACGAGGTGATCTTGCCGTCGGTGATCTGGAGCAGCTCGGTGGACATGCCGAACTTGTGCGCCAGGGGCTGGAGCAGCTGGGTGCGGACCATCTTGGCCGCGCGTTCCACCGCGCCGCCGGAGACCCAGGTGTGGCGGCCACGCGCGCCCGCGCCCGCGGGAGGCTGGTCGGTGTCGACGGGGGCCACGTGCACCTCGTCGATACCGAGGGTCTCCTGGACGATCTGCCGGGCCAGCGTGGTGAAGCCCTGACCGGTCTCCACGGCCGCGCAGAGGACCGTCGCGACGCCGTCCTGGACCCGTACGGTCGCCGTGGACACCTCGTCCGCGCCCTCCGCGCCGAGCATGTGCACCATGCCGAGCCCGTAGCCGACGCCCCTGCGGATCGCGCCCGGTTCGCCCGCGCCCTCGGGGCCGCCGGGCAGCAGCCACTCGTCCTCGGGGGTGTCCTTGGGCAGCGCGGGCAGCGGGAAGTCCCGTACGGCCTGGAGCAGTTCGGCGACCGGGGCCGGGCAGGTGACCGTCTGGCCCGTCGGGAGCACGTCCCCCGTCGCCAGTACGTTGCGCAGGCGCAGTTCCGCCGGGTCGACGCCCAGCTTCTTGGCCAGCTTGTCCATCTGCGCCTCGTAGGCGGCGCAGACCTGCATCGCGCCCTCGCCGCGGACATGGCCGGAGGGCGGGTTGTTGGTGCGTACGGCCCAGCCCTCGATGAAGGCGTTCGGGACGACGTACGGCCCGCAGGCGAAGCCCACTGCGGCGGCCAGGGCCTCCGAGGAGGTGTCGGCGTAGGCGCCCGAGTCGAGCAGGATCTGCGCCTCGACCTTGACCAGCTTGCCGTCCGCGTCGGCGTGGTGGCGGTATCTCAGGAGCGTGGGATGACGGTGCACGTGGCCCAGGAAGGACTCCTCGCGCGTGGCCGTCAGTTTCACCGGGCAGCCCGTCTTGAGGGCGAGCAGGCCGAGCGGGAGCTGGAAGCCCTGGTCCTCGCGGTCGGCGGTGGCGCCGGGGACGCCGGTGACGACGACCTTGACGCGTTCGGGCTCCAGGCCGTAGCAGGCGGCGGCGGTGTCGCGGTCGGTGTGCGGGTCGGTGGAGGCGAGGTACAGCTCCACGCCGCCGTCGGGACGGGGCACGGCGAGGCCGGCCTCGGCGCCGATGGGCGCGGGGTCCTGGCGGCCGATGCGGTACTGGCCCTCGACGACGATCTCGCCGGTCACGGAGGGGTCGCCGTGCTGGAGCGGGATGTGGCGGACCAGGTTGCCGTCGGGGTGCAGGGGCTCGGCCTCGAAGGCCAGCTCCGGGTCGGTGACCGGGTCCAGGACCTCGTACTCGACGATGACGGCGGCCGCGGCCATCCGCGCGGTGTCGGGGTGGTCGGCGGCGACGGCCGCGATGGGCTCGCCGTGGTGGCGTACGACCTCGGAGGCGAACACCGGGCGGTCGGCTCTGCCACGGCCGTGCACGGGGCTGCCGGGGACGTCCTCGTGGGTGACGACCGCGCGGACTCCGGGCATCTCACGCGCGTGTGAGGTGTCGATGGACACGATGCGCGCGTGCGCGTGCGGGGAGCGCAGGACGGCGGCCCACAGCAGGCCCTCGGCCCACAGGTCGGCCGCGTAGGGGAAGGTGCCCTCGGTCTTCGCGCGCGCGTCGGCGGGCGGCAGGGAGACGCCGAGGCCGTGCGGAATCGGCTCGGGGGCGGGTGCTGCCTCCGCGGCGGTGGTCGCGGTGGCGGCTTCGTTGGTCACGCCTGGCCTCCGTCCTGTCCCTGTCCGTACGCCTGCTCATGCGGTCCGGAGGTGCCCGGGAATCCCGGCGAGTCGAACGCCGACTGGTGGACGCCGCCGGCCCCGGGGCCCGCCTGGTGCGGAATACGTGCCTCGTCGCCGTCCGTCTCAGCGTCGGCCGCCGCGTGGGCCTCGCGCTCGGCGACGACCTCCTTGACGGCGTCGACGACACCCCGGTAGCCGGAGCAGCGGCAGAGGTTGCCGCACAGCGCCTGGCGGGTCTCCAGCTCGGTGGGGGCGGGGTTGCCCTCCAGCAGGTCGTGCACGGTCATCGCCATGCCCGGCACGCAGAACCCGCACTGCACGGCGCCGCACCGGGCGAGCGCCCGCTGCACGTCCGAGGGGCGGCCGTCCTCGGCGAGTCCCTCGACGGTACGGACCTCGCTGCCGGCGGCGGTCACGGCGGGCACCAGGCAGGAGGCCACGAGCCGCCCGTCGACCTGGACGTTGCAGGCCCCGCACTCGCCCTGCGAGCAGCCGTCCTTGGCGCCGGCGAGCCCGAGCCGCTCACGCAGCACGTAGAGCAGCGACTCACCGATCCAGGCGTCGGTGACGGGCCGGTCGACGCCGTTGACGCGCAGGACGTAGGCGGCGAGGGGGTGTTCCTCGCCGGGGGCCGCGGGGGCCCGGTCGTCCGGGCGCTCGTCGGAGTCGCCCGCGTGCTCCTCGGCGGTGTCCGGTCCCGGCTCGTCGTCGCCGTCGGCGGCGGTGTGCTCCGCGCCGGGCTCGTCGGGGCCGTCAGCGGCTTCTACGGCCCCTTGCGCGTCCTCGGAGGCTCCGGGGCCCCCGGAGGTGCCTCCGGCGCCGGGAGTGGGCTCTGAGGCGGCCGCGGAGGGGCTGTCCTCGTAGGGCTCGACGGAGCCGTCGTGGGGCACGGTGAGGCCGAGGCCGTCGGTGTCACCGTGCGGCCGTGCGGGGTCGTGGGCCGCCACGCCGGGCTCGGCGTGCGGGTGCCCGGTGTGCGCGGCGGACGGCACGGGCGGGTCGTCGTGCCGGTCGTCGGCCCCTCCGACTCCGTCACCGACGGGCACATGCGCGTGGCCGTCGCCGGGCACGCGCGCGTGACCGTCCTCCGGGCCGCCACCGTGACCGCCCTCGAACCCCTCACGACGGCCGTCGTCGAAGCCGTCACCGCGACCGCCATCGAAGCCGTCACCGCGACCGTCCTCGAAGCCGCCCCGGTGGCCGCCGTCGAAGCCTTCGCCGCGCCCGTCCCCGTAGTCCCCGCGCCCGTCCTCGAAGCCTCCGCGCTCGCTCTCGAAGCCACCGTGTCCGTCGCCGTGCGGCACGTGTGTGTGCCCGGTGTCGCCGGGTTCGGCGTGCTCGGGGCCCGCTCCCGCGCCGCCCTGGCCCTGGTCCCCCCACGGCTGCGCCGGCTGGGTCGCCCAGGGCGCGGCCGCGCCGCCCGGCAGGGTGGCCGGCGGGGTGCCGCCCCACTGCTCGACAAGGGACGACGTGGTGAACTCGCCCGATTCGTCCGGGAGGTCGCCACCCGCGACGGGGATCGACCACTGGCCGGTGACGTCGTGGCCGGGGGCGGGGGCCGCCGCGGTGTCCTCGACGTTCCACTGCTGGGTGCTCGCGGGGTTGTACGTGAACTGTCCGGTCTGGCCCGGCGGCACGGCGTTGGCGTCCGGCCAGCCGGAGCCCTCGGCCGGCGCGCCCCACGCGCCCGGGTCGGTCCCGTCGCCCTGGCCCGGAGCGGCCGTTATCCGTGGCGGCACATAGCCGTGACCGGGCGCGGCGAGCGGACTGTCGGCGGAGGCCAGAAGGGCGTCGATGCCCCCTTCGGGCAGCTTGACGAAGGCGGTCGCGCCGTCGTCGTAGTCGCCCTGAGGGAGCGGGTCCCAGCGGCCCGCGGACCGGGGCGTGCCCTCTCCGTGCTGGTCGTCGGTCACGACAGTGCCCTCCCCAGTGCTCGTCGGGCCAGCGCGGCGACGGTGCGCCGCAGGTGCAGAACGGCGGGCGGATGCTGCGGTACGGAACCGTCCGGGGCCGGCGCCGGGTCGGGGATGCAGGCCGCGGCGACGTACTCGCCGAAGGCCTCCAGCGCCTCCGGGACGAGCGCGCGGTTGTTGTCCCAGTCGATGAGCCGGGCCACCCACTGCTCGGCGTCCAGGGGCCGCAGCGGCATCGGCGCTATGGCACCGACGGCGCACCTGACCCCGCGCCGGGCCGGGTCCAGGACCAGCGCGACGGAGGCCATCGCGCGGCCCGGTCCGGTACGCCCCGTGACCTTGAGGAAGACCTGCGGGGCGTGCAGCAGGGGCACGCGCACGAAGCCGATGAGCTCTCCGGCGCGCAGCATCTCCATGCCGGCCAGCAGGTGCGAGACCGGCATCTCGCGGCGGGCGCCGTCCGGGCCCGCGATGATCAGGGTCGCCTCCAGGGCGGCGAGCACGGGCAGCGCGTCGCCCGTCGGGGCCGCGGAGGCGATGTTGCCGCCCAGGGTGCCCGCGTTGCGGATCTGCGGCGGCCCCGCGGCGCGCGCGGCGGCGGCGAGGGCCGGGATGAGGGCGGCGAAGTCGGGGCGGCCCATACGCGCGTGCGTGAGTCCGGCGCCGAGCAGGGCGTGCCCGTCCTGGTACTGCCAGCCGCGGATCTCGCTGATCCGGCCGAGGCCGACGAGGGCGGCGGGCCGGAGCTGTCCGGAGTTGACGGCGGCCATCAGGTCGGTGCCGCCCGCGACGGGCACGGCGGCGGGCATGGCCGTGAGGGCCGCCACCGCCTCGTCCAGCGTCGTGGGCAGCGTGACGGACTGCGCCGCCTGCGGTGCGTGCGTGGTCAAACCGGCTGCCCCTTCCCGCTGCCCCACCTGGTCCTGCCCCGTTGCTGCCGTACGGTACGTGCTGACAGGGCGGACGTGGCAACTCTGGCACATCTTCGCAACACCCGAAGACAGGGGTCCGCTAGGAGGCGTTCGGCGGCATTCGCCCACCCCATCAGGGAGATGGTCCGTTTTCGTCCGGCATCACCGGCACGCACCGATTGACACTCTTCGGTGACGCTTGAGGTCTTTTTCCCCTACCTGTTCGGGGGCGCCCCCTCGATGGGCCGGCCGAGCACCCCGGGCCGTTTCTGCCACGGCAGCGGGCCCGTGGGCGGCCGATAGCCGACGCCCAGGGCGTCAAGTCGCTCGTAGTGGGCGGCCATCCGCCGCTCGAAGTCCGCGAAGTCCCGTTCCGCCGGGGCGGGCAGGGCGCTCCAGGCCACCTCGGCGAAGGCCGCGAGCCGCGGGAACGCCTGGTAGTCCACGCGCGCGTGGTCCTCCATCACCTCGGTCCACAGGTTGGCCTGCGTACCGAGCACATGCGCGGCCTCGGCAGAGGTCAGCTGCGGTGGAACGGGTTCGAAGCGGTACACGTCCTCCAGGGTGCGGACGTAGGCGATCGGCACCGGCTCGTCCTCGCCGGCGTCCTGGCGGTAGTCCAGGTACACGTGCTGCTCGGGGCACATGACGACGTCGTGGCCGGCGCGTGCGGCGGCGATCCCGCCCTGGTAACCGCGCCAGGACGAGACGGCGGCTCCCGGGGCGAGTCCGCCCTCCAGGATCTCGTCCCAGCCGATGAGCCTGCGCCCGCGCGCGGTCAGCCACTTGTCGAAGTGTCCGATGAACCAGGACTGCAACTCGTCCTCGTCCGCGAGGCCGAGTTCCCCGATCCGGGCCTGGACCGAAGGCGACTCCCGCCACTGCTCCTTGGCGCATTCGTCGCCGCCGATGTGAATGAACTCGGAGGGGAACAGCTCCAGCAGTTCCTCGAACACGCCCTCGTAGAAGCGAAGGGTGTTGTCAGTGGGGGCGAGTACGTTCAGGGAGATGCCCCAGTTGTCCCAGACCGACAGGGAGGACGTGTCGATGACATCGGTGTTGCCCAGTTCCGGGTATGCGGCGATGGCCGCCTGCGAGTGTCCCGGTACGTCGATTTCGGGGACGACGGTGATATGCCGTTCGGCTGCGTAGGCGACGATCTCGCGGATGTCGTCCTGGGTGTAGAAGCCACCGTGCGGCTTCTCCTCCCACAGCGGTGAGGCCCGGTGGCCGAATTTGGTACGCGCCCGCCATGAGCCCACCTCGGTGAGCCGGGGGTGCCGCTTGATCTCGACGCGCCAGCCCTGGTCGTCCGTCAAGTGGAAGTGGAACACGTTGAGTTTGTGCGCGGCCATCAGATCGAGGTAGCGCAGGACCCCGTCCTTGGGCATGAAGTGCCGGGCCACGTCGAGCATCAGGCCGCGCCAGCGGAACCGTGGGGAGTCCTCGACGAACGTGCCGGGAAGCTGCCATCGTCGGCCGGGGTCGACGGGCGCCCGCCGGAACGCCTCGCGGCCGAGCAGCTGACGCAGCGTCTGGGCGCCCCAGAACACCCCGGCCGGCCCACCGCCGTGGATGGTGATGTCGTCCCCGTTGACGTAGAGCTTGTAGCCCTCCGGACCGAGATGGCCGGCGTCCTCGGGACTGACCCGCAGCCGGATGGTCTCGCCGTCGTCCCCCGCGCCGGGGGCCAGGGCCAGCCCGGTGACGGCACCGAGCGTGCCGCGCAGCCACCGCGCGGTCGCCTCGGTGCCGGGCCCGGCGTCGAGCACCGTGCTCTCGTCGAGCACGAACCCGCCCACCGTCGGATGCCGCAGGACTCCGGGCACCGGAATCAGTGAAGTCACGTCAGTCCTTTACCGCTCCGCCCAGCCCCGAGACCAGGCGTCGCTGTACGAGTACGAAGAACACCAGCACCGGAATCGTCATGACCGTGGACGCGGCCATGACCCCGCCCCAGTCCGGCTCGTCCGGCTTGTAGAAGACCAGCAGGGCCATCGGCAGCGTCGACTGCGAAGTGTCGCTGATGATGAACGACTTGGCGAAGAGGAAATCGTTCCAGGCCGAGATGAAGGAGAACACACTCGTGGCCACCAGGCCGGGCAGGACGAGCGGGAACAGAATCTGCCACAGGAATCGCGCGCGGCTCGCCCCGTCGATGTACGCGGCTTCTTCCAGGGCCTCCGGTACGGCCTTCACGAACCCCCTCAGCATCCAGATCGCGAAGGGCAGCGAGAAGGCGATGTGGGGCAGGATCAGCGAGCCCAGGGTGTTCAGCAGACCGAAGTCCCGCATCTGGAAGAACAAGGGGATGGTGAGGGCCTCCACGGGCACCATCTGGGCCACCAGAAACATGATCAGCAAGGTGGTCCGGAAGCGGAAGCGGAATCGCGTGACGGCGGTCGCCGCGAGAAACGCGATCAGCGCCGAGATGATCACGACACTGCACGCGACGACAAGGCTGTTGACGAAATACCGACCGAAATCCTGCTGCCCGAACACGCGCCGGAAGGAATCCAGCGAGGGCGCGAGTGTCCAGGGCCGGGGCTCGGTCGACTCGATCTCCCCGGCCGGTTTGAAGGCCCCGAGGACCATCCAGTAGAGGGGGAAGGCGACGACGACCGCGATGAGCAGCGTCGCGGCCTCGGCGGCGGTGCGCCAGGGGCGCCGTAGGAGATTCAGCCGTGGCGCGTTCGGCCGTGGAAGATTCACAGGTCCTCCCCCTGCCAGCGCAGCAGTCGCAGGTACACCAGCGTCACCGCGAGCAGGATCAGCAGCATCACGACCCCGATCGCCGAACCGAGGCTGTACTGCGAGGAGGCGAACGCCTGCTGGTAGGCGTAGACGTTGAGGACCAGGTTCTGGCCCGCGATGCCGCCGCCGTTCGTCATGACGTAGATCTGGGTGAAGACCTTGAAGTCCCAGATGACCGACTGGATGGTGACGACGGTCAGGATCGGCCGGAGCATCGGCGCGAGCATCGAGCGCCAGATCCGCCACTGCGAGGCGCCGTCCAGCGCGGCGGCCTCCAGCACCTCGGACGGGACGGCGCGGATACCGGCGTAGACCGTGACCATGACGAACGGGAAGGAGCACCAGACGACTTCGAGCAGGACGAGGAAGAACGCGCTGAGCCGCCCGTACGTCCACGAGTGGTCGCCGAGGCCGAACAGGCGGTTGACCGGGCCGAAGTCGGGATCGAAGAGGAACAGCCAGACCGTCGACCCGGTCACCGCGGGTGTCGCCCACGCGCCGAGCGCGGCCAGCATGAGCGCCAGCCGGGGCACGGCACGCACGCGCGTGAGCAGCACGGCGAGCGCGCAGCCGACGGCGAGTGTGCAGACGACACAGGCGGCCGCGAACAGCACGGTGGCCAGCAGCACCCGCCAGAACTCGGGGTCGGAGAACAGCGCGGAGTAGTTCGAGAACCCCTCGAAAGTGGTGGCCTCGCCGCCGCTGACCTGGGCCTGGGTGTACTGGAAGAAGGAGATCAGGCCCAGCTGGTAGATCGGGTAGACGAGCAGTCCGGCGAGGACGACGAGGGCGGGGGCGAGATAGAGCCAGGGGGTCCAGGTGGTGCGGTGGGTCACCGAGGTCACCCGACGGACCCGAACGCGGCGTCCATCTTCTTCGCCGCTTCCCCGGAGGCCGCGGCCACGCTCTTTCTACCGCTGATGACCTCCTGGAACATCGTCGGCAGCACCAGCGAGGAGTCGATCTGCGACCAGCCGGGCGAGGCGGGCACGAACTTCGTCCCGGCCGCGAGGGTCCGCGCGAACGGCTTCACGTACGGATGCTCCGCGGCGACCCGGTCACGGACGTCCCCGAAGGTCGGCAGGAAGCCCATCGCGTCGAACATCGACGCCTGGGTCTTCTTCGAGGTGAGTTGCTCCATCAGCTGGACGGCCAGCGTCCGGTGCGAAGTGCTCTTCAGTACGCCGATGTTGTTGCCGCCGGCGAACGCGGGAGCGATCGACCCGGCCGAGACCCCCGGCAGCGGCACCACCGCGTACTTCCCCTTGACCTTCCCGGCCTCCACCGCCGTATGGCTGAAGTCGCCGCCGATCGCCATGCCGGCCTTGCCCGCCGCGAACGCGGTGATGGTGTCGTTGCCGCCCATGCCGGCGCACTTGGCGGCGGGGCAGTTGTCGTCGGTGAAGAGCGAGGTGTACTCCTTGATGCCCTTCTGAGCGTCGGCGCCGGAGATCGCCGAGGCGTACGACCCGCCCTTGCCGGTGGCGAGTTCGCCGCCGTTGGCCCAGATGAAGGGCATCGCGCCGTAGGTGTAGGCGCCGCCGACGACGAGGCCGTACAACTCCGGTTTCGCGGCGCGGATCTTGCGGGCGGTGGTGGCCAACTCGGCCATGGTCTTGGGCACTTCGAGGCCGAGTTCCCTGAAGACGTCGGTCCGGTAGTACAGGGCGCGGACGCCGACGTAGAAGGGCGAGCCGTACACCTTGCCGTCCACGGTGACCGAGGTCCTCGCGGTGGGGTCGGTGTCCTTCGACTCGCTCCAGTCGCCGAACTCGTCGGTGACGTCGAGGAGTCCGCCGTCCTTCACATAGCCGGCGGTGTCGGTGTTGCCGTACTCCATCACGTCGGGTGCGGAGGACGGGTCGTTGAAGGCGGCCTTGACGCGCTGGGCGCGGGTCTCGACCGGGATGTACTCGACGTCGACCTCGGTGTCCTTGTGGGCCTTCTCGAAGGCGGTGACGACGGAGTCGACGACCTTCTCCTTCGGCTTGTTGCCGACCTCCTGGAAGAGCCAGACGCGCAGGGTGCCGGTCTTCTCGTCCTTGTCGGAGGAGGAGTTGGAGGAGGTCTGGGGGGCGCAGGCGGTGACGACCAGGGCGGCGAGGAGCAGGGAGGGGAGGTGGGGGGAGAGCTTCATGGAGTGATCCTCCGGGCGCGTTGCAACATATGCAATGACGGTTTCGCTCAACGCAACGGAGGTTATGGCTTGCATGAACACGCCCACAAGAGGTCTCAACCAATCCGTGACCCGCGAGGGGCAGGCAAAGGGCGCGCGAAGGACCGGCGGAGGGCAGACCGAGCGCACGCGAAAGGCCCCTGGGGCGCACACGGCGCACCCCAGGGGCCTCGCGAAGCTCAGCGGGACAGCGGTCCTACTTGTCGCCGCCCTCGTCGTCCCCGGAACCCATGGACTCGTAGATCTCCTTGCACATGGGACACACGGGATACTTCTTGGGATCGCGGCCGGGTACCCACACCTTGCCGCACAGCGCCACGACGGGAGTCCCGTCGAGGGCGCTCGCCATGATCTTGTCCTTCTGGACGTAGTGGGCGAAGCGCTCGTGGTCGCCGTCGCCGTGGGAAGTCTGCGGCGTGGGCTCGACGAGGGTCCCCGTACCAGTCCCGCGCTCGGGCTCGAGAGTGCTCATACGGCCAAGGGTACTGAAGGTCACACCCATCAGTTGAGCGAAGGGTCGTCCGGGTAGGTGGCCACCATCGCGAGTTCGTTGCGCTGGCGGCGCAGGACCTCGCGCCAGAGTCTTTCCGGGGACGGGGAGGAGACGTCGCCGGGTTCCGACTCGACGACGTACCAGGCGCCCTCCACCAGCTCGTCCTCCAGCTGACCGGGGCCCCAGCCGGCGTACCCGGCGAAGATGCGCAGGCTGCCGAGGGCCGAGGCGAGCAGCTCGGGCGGGGCCTCCAGGTCGACCAGTCCGATCGCGCCGTGCACTCTGCGCCAGCCCAGCGGGGCACCGTCGACAGCTCCGCCGCCGGGAATGACGGCGACCCCCAGGGCCGAGTCGAGGGAGACCGGGCCGCCCTGGAAGACCACACCGGGCTCGCCCGCGAGGTCGGCCCAGCCCTCCAGGATGTCCCCGACGTCCACCGGGGTGGGCCGGTTGAGGACGACGCCGAGCGAGCCCTCCTCGTCGTGGTCGAGAAGGAGCACCACCGCGCGGTCGAAGTTCGGGTCCGCCAGGGCGGGCGTTGCCACGAGCAACCGCCCTGTGAGCGAGGACACCTCGGTCATGCCAGACATGATCCCGCATCTTCCCTTCGCGTGGGGAGGCAATGCCTGTCCGGGAGTGGATGCAGCTCAGAGCGCAACGATGCGCCGGAAGCGCACGCCAGGCGCCCGTGACCCCATGTGCCCGACACCTAGCGGTTCGTGTTGTGACAGAGCTATGACGTGACTGGGCGGCACTTGGGCTTACAGAAGGGGGGTGGGCGGCGATTACCCTTTCCCTTCTGGCCCCTGCCCGACTCATCGGAACGCGAGATACATGACCGTCAACGGCTCTGACGACGTACTGCTTGTCCACGGCGGAACCCCGCTGGAGGGCGAGATCCGTGTCCGCGGTGCGAAGAACCTCGTACCGAAGGCCATGGTCGCCGCCCTGCTGGGCAGCGAGCCGAGTCGACTGCGCAACGTTCCGGACATCCGTGACGTGCGGGTCGTACGCGGACTGCTGCAACTGCACGGCGTGACGGTCCGTCCGGGTGAGGAACCGGGCGAGCTGGTGATGGACCCGACGCACGTGGAGAGCGCGAACGTCGCTGACATCGATGCCCACGCGGGTTCCAGCCGGATCCCGATCCTGCTGTGCGGCCCGCTGCTGCACCGGCTCGGGCACGCCTTCATCCCCGGCCTCGGCGGCTGCGACATCGGCGGCCGGCCCATCGACTTCCACTTCGAGGTGCTGCGGCAGTTCGGCGCGACGATCGAGAAGCGTGCCGACGGGCAGTTCCTGGAGGCACCGCGGCGGCTGCGCGGCACGAAGATCCGGCTCCCGTACCCGTCGGTGGGCGCGACCGAGCAGGTGCTGCTGACGGCCGTCCTCGCCGAAGGTGTCACCGAGCTCTCCAACGCCGCGGTGGAGCCGGAGATCGAGGACCTCATCTGCGTCCTGCAGAAGATGGGCGCCATCATCGCGATGGACACCGACCGGACCATCCGCGTCACGGGCGTGGACCGGCTCGGCGGCTACAACCACCGCGCCCTCCCGGACCGCCTGGAGGCCGCTTCCTGGGCGTCCGCGGCGCTCGCGACCGAGGGCAACATCTACGTCCGCGGCGCCCAGCAGCGCTCGATGATGACGTTCCTGAACACCTACCGGAAGGTGGGCGGTGCCTTCGAGATCGACGACGAGGGCATCCGTTTCTGGCACCCCGGTGGCCAGTTGAAGTCCATCGCGCTCGAAACCGACGTGCACCCGGGCTTCCAGACGGACTGGCAGCAGCCGCTCGTCGTGGCCCTCACGCAGGCCACGGGCCTGTCGATCATCCACGAGACGGTCTACGAGTCCCGCCTCGGCTTCACCTCCGCGCTCAACCAGATGGGTGCGCACATCCAGCTGTACCGCGAGTGCCTGGGCGGCTCGGACTGCCGCTTCGGCCAGCGCAACTTCCTGCACTCGGCGGTCGTCTCGGGCCCCACCAAGCTCCAGGGCGCCGACCTGGTCATCCCCGACCTCCGAGGCGGCTTCTCCTACCTCATCGCCGCCCTCGCGGCCCAGGGCACCTCCCGCGTCCACGGCATCGACCTCATCAACCGCGGCTACGAGAACTTCATGGAGAAGCTCGTGGAACTGGGCGCGAAGGTCGAACTCCCGGGCAAGGCGCTCGGATAACACCGGTCACAAGAACGCCGATGGGGCGGTCACCCGGACTCGGGTGACCGCCCCATCGGCGTAATCAGGGGCGCCCCTCAGGGGCGCGGGGAACTGCGCGACCAGCCACGGCGGTCCCGTCAGCCGAAGCACGGCCCGCAGTCACCCGGCGCTCGAAGCGGAGCGCACAGTCACCCGGCGCTCGAAGCGGAGCGCTTACTTGCCCTTGGCGGCTTCCTTCAGCTTGGAGCCCGCCGAAACCTTGACGCTGTAGCCGGCCGGGATCTGGATCGGGTCGCCGGTCTGCGGGTTGCGCGCGGTGCGAGCGGCACGGTGGGTGCGCTCGAAGGTCAGGAAGCCGGGGATGGTGACCTTCTCGTCACCCTTGGCGACGATCTCGCCGACGGTCTCGGCGAACGCGGCCAGAACGGCGTCGGCGTCCTTGCGGGTCACCTCGGCGCGGTCGGCCAGCGCGGCCACCAGCTCACTGCGGTTCATGTTGTTACTCCCGTGTTCTTCTTGCCGTTGGGGTGTGCCTCGCGGCGGTGCCGCACACGAGGCACAGCGAAGCCGATGCGCTCGCGCCCAGGGACGCATCCTGCCCCTACCTGCTGCGGGAAAGCCAATCCGGCACCCGTAGGACTCGCATGAACACCCTAGGGGGTCACACGAACAGAGGCCTGGGCGTGGCGCCACCCTAGAGGGTGGCGCGAAGCGCCCGGTTCCGCGACGCGCCGGGCCGGAGGGCCGCCGTGGCGATCCTCACAGCCGAACACACATACGACCCCCACTGTAGACGCGAGGCCCGGAGAGCGGGACGCGGGCCCTAGACCGTCGCCCCGGCCGCCTTCGCCGCGTCCCGCACCGCACCCGCCACCGCGCCCGCGACCTTGTCGTTGAAGACGCTCGGGATGATGTAGTTCGGGTTCAGCTCGTCCTGGGTGACGACGTCCGCGAGCGCCTTCGCGGCCGCGAGCATCATCTCGGTGTTGACCGTGCGGGACTGGGCGTCCAGCAGACCGCGGAAGACGCCCGGGAAGACCAGCACGTTGTTGATCTGGTTCGGGAAGTCGGAGCGGCCGGTGGCCACGACGGCCGCCGTCTGGCGGGCGATCGCGGGGTCGACCTCGGGGTCGGGATTCGCGAGCGCGAACACGATCGCGTCGTCGGCCATGGCGGCCACGTCGTCGCCGTCGAGGACGTTGGGCGCCGAGACGCCGATGAAGACGTCGGCGCCGCGCACGGCCTCCTTCAAGGTCCCCGTCAGGCCCTCGGGGTTGGTGTTGTCGGCGATCCAGCGCAGCGGCGAGTCCGCGGCGGCGTCGCGCAGGTCCTCGCGGCCCGCGTGCACCACGCCGTGGATGTCGGCGACGACGGCGTTCTTCACGCCGGCCGCGAGCAGCAGCTTGAGGATGGCCGTACCGGCCGCGCCGGCGCCGGACATGACGACCCGGATGTTCTCAATTGCCTTGCCGGTGACGCGAAGTGCGTTCGTCAGGGCGGCGAGGCAGACGATCGCGGTGCCGTGCTGGTCGTCGTGGAAGACGGGGATGTCGAGGGCCTCACGCAGCCGCGCCTCGATCTCGAAGCAGCGGGGCGCGGAGATGTCCTCGAGGTTGATGCCGGCGAACCCGGGGGCGATCGCCTTGACGATCTCGACGATCTGGTCGGTGTCCTGGGTGTCCAGGCACAGCGGCCAGGCGTCGATGCCGGCGAAGCGCTTGAAGAGGGCCGCCTTGCCCTCCATGACCGGCAGGGCGGCCTTGGGGCCGATGTTGCCGAGGCCCAGCACGGCCGAGCCGTCCGTCACGACCGCAACGGAGTTGCGCTTGATGGTGAGGCGGCGGGCGTCCTCGGGGTTCTCGGCGATCGCCATGCACACGCGGGCCACGCCCGGGGTGTAGATCATGGAGAGGTCGTCGCGGTTGCGGATGGGGTGCTTGGACGCCATCTCGATCTTGCCGCCGAGGTGCATGAGGAACGTACGGTCGGAGACCTTGCCGAGGGTGACGCCCTCGATCTTGCGGAGCTCCTCGACGATCTCGTCGGCGTGCTTGGTGGAGCTGGCCGCGATCGTGACGTCGATCCGGAGCTTCTCGTGACCGGAGGCGGTGACGTCGAGGCCGGTCACCGAGCCTCCGGAGGACTCCACGGCGGTGGTGAGCTGCGAGACGGCGGTTCCGCTCGCGGGCACCTCCAGCCGGACCGTCATCGAGTAGGAGACGCTGGGCGCCGTTGCCATGGCCGACTTCCTCTGCTTTCACCTGTGGTGCTGGATGCCGTCCGATGGTCGCACCTACTGCCGGGTAGGCGTTAGCCGCCCTGGATTGCGAACGTTTTGTTCACGCGGGGGCCACGCGGGCGGCCATGAGAAAGAGGCCCACGTCACATGGACGTGGGCCTCTCGTCAGGTCAGTGACACCGACCCGCCATGCTCGCCTCGCGGCAAGTGGTCCCTCTGAGGGACGAAGGTTGGGCCCGGGGGCTTGGATCGGGCCGGTGTCACGTCCAGGCTAACAAACGGAGACCGAAAGACCATTCCCGTACCGCGAGTTCAATCTCTCAGCAGATCGGGGACCCCTTCGACGTTTGGCTGGTCCCGGTCCGCGGAGACGACCGTCAGCTGCTGGGTCGCGCGGGTGAGGGCGACGTAGAGCACCCGCAGTCCGGCCGGCGACTCGTCGGCGATCTCGGCCGGGGAGACGACGATCGTCGCGTCGTACTCCAGGCCCTTGGCCTCCAGGCTGCCGAGCGCGACGACCCGGTCGCCGAGTCCGGTGAGCCAGCGGGCCGCCTCCTCGCGGCGGTTCATGGCGACGACGACGCCGACCGTGCCGTCGACGAGCCCCAGGAGCCGGGCCGCCTCCTCGCGGACGGTCTCCCCGAGTGACTTCCGCACGACGGTGAAGCGCGGCTCGACCCCGGTGGACCGGACGGCCCGCGGAGACTCGGCGCCCGGCATGGCCAGCGCCAGCACCTTCGCCGCGAGGTCGGCGATCTCGGAGGGGTTGCGGTAGTTGACGGTGAGCTGGAAGCGGCGGCGAGGACGGGTGCCGAGGGCTTCGTCGCGGGCCTCGGCGGCCTCGTCGGGGTCGGACCAGGAGGACTGGGCCGGGTCGCCCACGACCGTCCAGGTGGCGTGCCGGCCGCGGCGGCCGACCATGTGCCACTGCATGGGCGTGAGGTCCTGGGCCTCGTCGACGATGACGTGGGCGTACTCGACGCGCTCCTGGGCGAGCCGCTCGGCCCGCTCGCGCTGCGACTCCTCGCGCACCGGCATCAGCTCCTCCAGGCCGGTGAGCTGGTCGAGCGGGTCGAGGTCGCGCCGCTTCCTGGGACGGGCCGGGGTGCCGAGGACCGCCTGGAGCTCGTCGAGCATGGCGATGTCGTGCACGGTCAGGCCGTCGCGCCGGAGCGAGCGGGCGACCCTGCGGACCTCGCCGGGGTTGAGGATGCGGCGGGCCCAGCGGCCCAGGCGCCGCTCGTCGGCCATGGCGGCGAGGACGGCCTTCGGGGTGAGCTCGGGCCACCAGGCGTCGAGGAACTCGATGAAGCTGTCCTCGCTCGCCACGTCCTCGTCGAACGACGACCGCAGTTCGGCGGCGAGCTCCGGATCGGTGTGCCGGCTGCCGGCTCCCGACCGCGCCCACAGCGCGTCCAGCAGCAGCTTGCGGGCGCGGGGCCGCAGCAGGTTGACGGGCGCGGTGCCGCCGAGGGCGTTGCGGCGGATACGTTCCAGCTCGTCCCCCTCCAGCTCCAGCCGCCGCCCGAACGCGACCACGCGCAGCCGCGTGGGGGGTCCCTTCGGGGATACGGCGGCCCCGGCCCCGCTCCCGCCCCCGAGACCGGCCTCGTCCTGATCGGCGTCACCGAAGGAGAGCTGCCCGGAGTCGGACCGGCCGTGGGTGCCGCCCGCGCCGCCGGTGCCCAGTTCGAGCGCTCCCCGCGCCGCCTTCCGCAGCACCTTCAGCATCCGGTACGAGCCCTTGGCGCGGGCCACGGCCGGGGAGTCGTACAGGGTGGCCTCGACGCCGTCGACCAGGGAGCCGATGGCCCGGATGGCGACCTGGCCCTCCTCGCCGAGGGAGGGCAGGACGCCCTCGGTGTAGGCGACCAGCAGGGGGGTGGGCGAGACGATGAGGATGCCGCCGGAGTAGCGGCGGCGGTCCTGGTAGAGCAGGTAGGCGGCGCGGTGCAGGGCCACGGCGGTCTTGCCGGTGCCGGGCCCGCCCTCGACGTAGGTCACGGACGCGGCGGGGGCGCGGATGACCAGGTCCTGCTCGGCCTGGATGGAGGCGACGATGTCCCGCATGGTGTGGCTGCGGGCCTGTCCGAGCGCGGCCATGAGGGCGCCGTCGCCGATGACGGGCAGCTCGTGGCCGTCGAGGAAGGCCTTGAGCTCGGGGCGCATGAGGTCGTCCTCGACACCGAGGACCTTGCGGCCCTTGGAGCGGATCACCCGGCGCCGTACGACACGCCCGGGATCCACCGGAGTGGACCTGTAGAAGGGGGCCGCGGCGGGGGCCCGCCAGTCGATGACGAGGGGCGCGTAGTCGGAGTCGAGGACCCCGATCCGGCCGATGTGCAGGGTCTCCGCGATGTCCGCGGTGTTGTCCTCGCGGACCGCGCCCTCGGCGGGTTCGACGGCGGTGTAGGCGCCGTCGGGACCCTTCTTGCCGTCCTTGCCGAGGAGCAGGTCGATGCGGCCGAAGAGGAAGTCCTCGAACTCGTTGTTGAGCCGGTTGAGGTGGACTCCGGCCCGGAACACCTGGGCGTCCCGCTCGGCGAGCGCGCCGGGGGTGCCGACCTGGCCGCGCTTGGCCGCGTCGTTCATCAGGAACTCCGCCTCGTGGATCTTCTCCTCGAGGCGCCGGTACACCCGGTCCAGATGTTCCTGTTCGACGCTGATCTCACGGTCCCGAACCGAGTCCTGAACCGAGCCGACCGCGGATTGTTGAGCCTGAGCGGCCACCGGGCCCCCTTCTGACGTGCTGGGCAGCCGTCAACCGTACGCGAAGGGGGCCCCGGCGGGAAGTTACGCGTCGACCTGGACGAGCTTGTTGCCGTCGGAGTCGACGACCTCGAAGTGGTCGATCTCGTTCTGGGCCGGAGCGACGGCACCGCCGATGTAGAGGGGCTGCTTGGACTCCGGGGTCTTGCCGTCCGGAATGCCGTAGCCCCACTTGCCGACCGACCAGGTGGAGGCCGTCCAGCGCTCGCCGTTGGTGCCCACCGCGATCAGGGAGCACTTGAGGGGGCCCTTGACGCCCTTGAGCTCCAGACCGAGGGAGGTGCCCCAGTTCTTCGGCGCCATGGCGACGGTCGCGCTGACGCCGGTGGAGGAGTCGGTGGCCGACACCTTGTCGCTCATGGACTCGAAGAGTTCCTTGGGGGTGGCCGCCAGGACCTGGCCCTGCTTGGCCCCGCCGCCGTCCGAGTCGCCGCCGTTGGCCGCGATCGCGACGAACGGACCGCCGATGATCAGCGCGGCCGCGGCCGCGACCATGTACATGCTGCGGCGGCGCTTGGCCGCACGGCGCTCCGCGACCTCGTCCACGAGCTTGTTCACGATCCGCGGGCTGGGCTTGGCGGAGAGCGACTCGCCGATCGCGGGGGTGCCGGAGCCCGGCAGGTCCGCGAGGGCGGCGAGCATGGGCTCCATACCGGCCAGCTCGTCGAGCTGCTGGGCGCACCATTCGCAGGTCGCGAGATGGGCCTCGAAAGCGGTTGCCTCGGCGTCGTCGAGGATCCCGAGGGCGTAGGCGCCGACGGTCTCATGCTCGTTCGGCACCGGAGAACCCATCATGGAACCAGACATACCCGAACCACCTGTGCCGAATCCCTGGTTACCCCCGTACACACTCATCACGCCGTCACCCCCCGCTCCTCCAGTGCGAGCTTCATCGACCGCAGGGCGTAGAACACCCGCGAGCGGACGGTGCCACTGGGGATGCCCAGCGTCTCAGCCGCCTCGTTGACGGTACGCCCCTTGAAATACGTCTCGACGAGCACCTCCCGGTGAGCCGGGGTCAGGTCGTCGAGCGCGTCCGACAGCGTCATCAACCACAGCGCCTTGTCGATCTCGTCCTCCGCGGGGATGACCTCCAGCGGTGACGGATCGACCTCCTGCGGCCGGGCCTGCCGGCTGCGGTGTCCGTCGATGACGATGCGCCGGGCGACCGTCACCAGCCAGGGGCGTACCGATCCGGTCGCTCGATTGAGCTGTCCGGCGTTCTTCCAGGCACGGATGAGCGTCTCCTGCACCACGTCCTCGGCTCTCTGGCGGTCACCCGCAACCAACCGGAGGACATACGCAAGGAGAGGCCCGGCGTGCTCTCTGTACAGGGCACGCATCAGCTCCTCATCAGGTTCCGAGGGCTGGGACATGCGATGTCGGGCCCTCGATCCACGTTCATTGGCCACGACGGAATCCTTGCGCACGCCCACCTCCGATGTCCCGGGTTCCCCCAGTCGGTCGCTCGACGACAGGTACGGAGGAGGGGGGTCGGGTGTTCAAAGGGCGACGACAGTTTTCTTCTGAGTGACGTGACGAGACAGGACATGCGCGCACATTCCCGCCGCGCGATCTTTACATTTCCGCCACACAGGCAAGATCACGACTACGGCCCGTGAGGTTGAGCGAGTAAACAATGTGTAATCGAAATCACGTCGACTCCCGTTCCACAGAAGGGACATAACGACCAGTCACGTGCGCGACAGGGCCGCGCGCCGACGATGCCGGGCCACTCTTTCGCGGTTCCCACAGACCTCACTGGAGCACCAGCGCCTCCTGCGCCCCCGTGACGTATCGAGGTACACGATGGGGCAGTTGTCCCCTTCGCACTCCCTGATCCCGGCCCGCGCGACGGGGTCCGTGAGCAGTTCCACGGCGTCCCTGGCGATGGCCCCGAGCAGTGCCGCGCAGCCCGGCGGACCGTCCAACTCCCGCACCAGCGTGCCGTCCGCGCCGCAGACCGCGCACGGGGCCGGGGGCGCGGCCCGGGCGGCCTCGTTGACGTGGGCGAGCGCGAGGTCGTAGCCGTGTCCGGAGGCGGTGCCCCTGACCAACGGGTCTATCCAGCCGCGCAGTTCACGGAAGCCGACCAGCCAGGACGGGTCCGCGTGCACCAGCGAGGTCCCCTGCGGCACCAGACCCGAACCGACGATCCAGGCGCACAGCACCTCCGTCGAGTCGAGGCGTTCCTCGGGGTGGGTGGTCGCGAGGAGGTCCAGACAGATCCGTCCGGCGTCGAACCGCAGCTCGTACGCGACCGTGGCCGTACCCAGTGCCATGTGCCTGTCACCGCCTAGGGGTGCCCCGGTCGGATGGGGTCGGTGAGGTGCTTCGAGGCTGTGCGGAGCTGTTCCGGGGCTCCCTCTAACAGTGCCTGCCCGCTCTCCCCGCCGGTACCCCTCGTACCGGGGGCGGTGCCCTGGACGCTCACGTATGGGGCCGCGCGTCCCGGCGATGTCCGGGCGGCCGTGGACCGCCTTCACTGGGCGGCATGACACAGACCACCAGCAGGAGCAGCCGACTCGTCCTGGGCGCGGCCACCGTCGCCACGGGCCTGATCGCCGGGTCCTTCTACGTCTTCGCGTGCGCCGTGATGCCGGCCCTGTCCCGCAGCGACGACCGCGTCTACGTCCAGGTGATGCGGGACATCAACGAGGTCATCCAGAACCCGGTGTTCTTCCTCAGCTTCCTGGGCGCACCCCTGCTCACGGCGGTGGCGGCGTGGCAGGCGCGGGGCGGGGCGGGACGCCGGTGGGTATGGGCGGCCTGCACGGCTTCCGCCCTGGCCTTCCTGGTCACCGTCGCCTTCAACATCCCCCTCAACGACGCCCTCACGAGAAACGACTCCTACGGCACGCTCCGCGAGGAGTTCGAGGACCCGTGGGTGGCGTGGAACGCGGTGCGGGCGGGGTTGCTGACGGTGGCGCTGGGACTGCTGGTGAAGGCCACCGGCCGGGCCGGTGCCGAACCTGCCGTCGGCTGACTAGGCGTCCGCGTACTTCGCGTCGGCCGCCGGGTCCAGGGCCAGTCGGTAGCCGCGCTTGACCACCGTCTGGATCAGCTTCGGCGCTCCCAGGGCCGTACGGAGGCGGGCCATCGCCGTCTCCACGGCGTGCTCGTCGCGGCCCGCGCCCGGCAGGGCCCGCAGGAGCTCCGCGCGGGAGACCACCCACCCGGGCCGCCGGGACAGCGCCCGCAGCAACGACATCCCCGCGGGCGGCACGGGCCGCAGCCCCCCGTCGACCAGCACCGCGTGCCCCCGGATCTCCACCCGGTGGCCGGCGATGGGCAGCGAACGGGCCCGCGCGGGCAGCTCCTGGCACAGCAACTGCACGAGCGGTCCGAGCCGGAAACGCTCGGGCTGGACCGTGTCCACCCCCCGCGCCTGAAGCGGCAGCGCGGTCACCGGGCCGACACACGCGGGCAGCACGTCGTGGCTGAGCGCGGCGAGCAGTTCGGGCAAGAGACCGCGGTCCTCGGCACGCGACAACAGGGACGCGGCCGCGGGCGCGCTCGTGAAGGTCACCGCGTCCAGTCCGCGCGAGACGGCGGCGTCCAGCAGCCGGTCGAGCGGCCCGATGTCCTCCGGCGGCATCCACCGGTACACCGGCACGCCCACCACCTCCGCTCCCCCGGCCCTGAGCGCCTCCACGAACCCGGGCAGGGGTTCCCCGTGCAGCTGGATGGCGACGCGGCGGCCCTCGACGCCCTCCTCCAAAAGCCGGTCGAGCACCTCGGCCATGGACTCGGACGACGGCGACCAGTCCTCCGTCAGCCCGGCGGCCCGTATCGACCCCTTGACCTTGGGCCCGCGAGCGAGCAGCTCCACGCCCCGCAGCCGGTCGAGGAGCGCCTCACCGAGACCCCACCCGTCGGCGGCCTCGACCCATCCCCGGAACCCGATGGCGGTGGTGGCCACCACCACGTCCGGCGCCTGGTCGATGAGGTGCTTCGTCGCCGCCAGCAGTTCGCTGTCGTCGGCGAGGGGCACGATCCGCAGGGCGGGCGCGTGCAGTACGGCGGCCCCGCGGCGCTGGAGCAGCGCACCGAGTTCGTCTGCCCGGCGCGCGGCCGTGACGCCCACGGTGAACCCCGCCAGGGGGCCGTGCTGCTCTGCTGCCTGCTGTTGCTCGTACATGGCTCTCGTCCCGCACTCGAGTCGTAGTACACGGTTGTACTCGTCGTTCCTACATGCCGACCGAGCCTGTCAACGGCTCGTGACAGGCTCGGTTCCGGTTCATGTCGCTGGTGTTACGTCACACCTCGGCGTAGCTGAGCTGCGGCTTCGCTTCTGTGGCGGTCGAGGCCTGGCCCTGGGGGGCCGTGCGGCGAAGGTATACAGCCCAGGTCACCCCGAAGCAGAGGGCGTAGTAGACGAGGAAGCTGACGAAGGCGCCGGTGCCGGAGCCGTTGCTGAGGAAGGACTGCCGGAAGGCGAGGTTGATCCCCACGCCACCGAGCGCGCCCACCGCGCCGATGAGGCCCATGGAGGCGCCGGAGAGGCGCCGGCCGTAGAGCACGGCCTCCTCGCCCTCGAGGCCCTTGGCGAGGGCCTTGTTCTGGAAGATGCCCGGGATCATCTTGAAGGTCGACCCGTTGCCGAGCCCGCTGAGGACGAAGAGCACCACGAAGACGGAGACGAACAGCGGCAGCGACTTCTCCATGCTGGCGACGATCAGGACGCCGGTCGCGGCGGCCATGGCGACGTAGTTGTAGAGGGTGATCTTCGCGCCGCCGTACTTGTCGGCGAGCCAGCCCCCGAGGGGGCGGATGAGGGAGCCGAGCAGGGGGCCGATGAAGGTGAGGTAGGCGGCCTGGAGCGGGGTGCGGCCGAACTGGACCTGGAGGACCTGTCCGAAGGCGAAGGCGTACCCGATGAAGGAGCCGAAGGTGCCGATGTAGAGGAAGGACATGATCCAGGTGTGGCCGTCACGGGCGGCGTCCTTGGCGGCGCCGGTGTCGTTCTTCACGGACGAGAGGTTGTCCATGTAGAGCGCGGCGAGGGCGGCGGCGACGAGGATGAGCGGGATGTAGATGCCGAGGAGAACCCGCGGCCCACCGCTCGCCCCGATGACGGCGAGGGCGATCAGCTGGATGACGGGGACGCCGATGTTGCCGCCGCCGGCGTTCAGGCCGAGGGCCCACCCCTTCTTCTTGAGCGGGAAGAAGGCGTTGATGTTGGTCATGGAGGAGGCGAAGTTGCCGCCGCCGATGCCGGCCAGCAGGCCGATCCACAGGAAGGTGTCGAAGGACGTCCCCGGCTTCATCACCGCGAAGGCGGCGATCGTCGGGATGAGGAGCAGGCTGGCCGAGATGATCGTCCAGTTGCGCCCGCCGAAGATGGCGACGGCGAAGGTGTAGGGGACGCGGACGACGGCGCCGACGAGAGTGACCATCGAGGTCAGCAGGAACTTGTCGGCGGGGGTCAGCCCGTACTCCGGGCCCATGAAGAGCACCAGCACGGACCACATGGTCCAGATCGAGAACCCGATGTGCTCGGAGAGCACGGAGAAGAGAAGGTTCCGCCGGGCGACCTTCTCACCGCTCTCCTTCCAGAAGGTCTCGTCCTCCGGATCCCACTGCTCGATCCAGCGTCCGCCCCTGTTCTGGGGTGCGGGGGCTGTACTAGGGGCTGTCATGACGCCTCCACGGTGCGACGGGGCTCAGGTCCTGCTACGAGTGACTGGTCCCGAAGGTAGGGAGGACGCGTTTCCTGCCTGTGTTTCGCCGGGTGACCGGAAAGGAACGTTGCTCTCACCCCGGGGACGGGCGGGATGAGAGGTCGTGGGCACTTTGTGTTACGAAACCCTCTGCTTCAGTGTTCAGGGTGCTGGGAGCCGTCGTGTTCCTCGTCGTACTCCTCGAGCATCCGCAACCCGAGATCGGCCTCCCGGTCCAGGTCGCACTCACCCACCTGCTCGCATGAGCAGGGAGACAGTGGCCCGACTGCCCTCTGTACCGAGCGCGACGTCGTCCAAGCTCTCAGCGCTCCCCACTCACCATCACCCAGGACCTCGCCCCTCACCCCTCAAAGAGGTACACCAGACAGAGCCCGTCCCGCGCCGCCGTCTCGAAGAGGCGGGTGAGCTCGCCCACCAGCTCGGCGACCTCGTCCGCATAGCCGTGCGGGACTCGCCCGCCTGCGATCGTCGCGGCCAGCACGTCGGCGATCCCGCCCGTCAGGGCTTCGATGCCGACCGCGGCGAGGAATCCATGGCCCCGCACCACCTCGTCGACCGACAGGAGCGTGCACACGGTACCGACGCCGTCGTCCCCGAGGACGTCCCCGCCGAAGGCAGCGAGGCTCGCGAGCTCACCCGCGCCCGCACGCAGCAGCAACTCCTCGACGACTCCCGCTTCCTCCCCCAAGTCGCAGTGGCCGTACGGGGACGCGGCGCCCGCCTCCAGTTCGCGGAGGCGGGCGACGACATGGTCGAACCCCGCGACGGTTTCCGCAGCGGCCAGGGGAAAGAGGGACATGTTCATCGTCCGACGCATCCTGCCAGTGCTGCGAGCGCCGTCAGGCCGCGCGCCCCCGCTTCGCCCCGTTCGGCCACAACCGCGGCCGCCGCTTAGCCGCCAGGTCCTCGATCCACCCGAACGCCAGGATCGCCAGCCCGATCAGCGGCCAGACCAGGAAGAACATCCACACCGTGTCCGTCGCGTCCAGTGCCGCCACCGCGCGGTCGCTCTGCATGAAGGGCAGGCGGTAGGCCAGGTCGATGAGCGGGACCGTGGCCATGATGAGCATGTTGTGCCAGAGGTAGATGGTGACGGCCCGGTTGTTGGAGAGGGTCACCAGCTTGTCCCAGCGGGCCAGACGGCCGGGGAGTTCCTGCCACGACGGGGAGTACTGGAGCAGGATCACCACGAAACCGAAGGACCAGGCCGCCTGGGCCAGCGGGATGTCGTTCAGGTCCCAGCCCTCGGGGCCGAGGTGGCCGGACGCCCACCACAGCCCGAACGCCATCACCAGGACCGATCCGGACACGGCGAGATAGCGCGGGACCTTCGCCAGCACTCCCTCGTGGTGCGCGAAACCGAGCACCCAGCAGCTGCCGTAGACCGCGAAGTCGGTGACCGCGTTGCCGAGTTCGCCGGGGATCGACACGACTCCCGTGCCCACGACCGCCGTCAGCGCCAGCGGAGCGAGCAGCGTCGCCCACGGCACCCTGCGGAACGCCCACAGCAGCAGCGGTGACGCCAGGACGAACCACAGGTAGGCGCGGAGGTACCAGAGCGGGCCCACCGCCTGGTCCGCCCAGGTGCTCTCCAGCAGGTCCTTCGGGAAGCCGACCTCCCAGGGGTACGGCGGCGCCCCGATCGGGATGACGTAGTTGACCAGCTCCAGCAGGCCCCAGGTGCCGCTGTGGTCCGGGTCCTCCGAGAGCCTCCAGCCGCCCACGAACATCAACGGCAGCACCACCGCGCTGAACGCCCACAGCGGGGGCAGCAGTCGGCGGATCCGGCCCCTGATCACGCTCAGCGCCGGACGGTTCAGCGAGCGCGCCATCAGCGAGCCCGCCAGCGCGAACATCACGCCCATCGACGGGAACAGCACGGTCAGCCACGCCCAGCCGAAGAGGTGGTACAGGACCACCCGGACCAGGGCGAGGGAGCGGAGCAGGTCGAGGTAGCGGTCCCGGCCGGGCGCCTTCGGGGGCGCCGCCGCCTCCCGCTGACCGGCCGCGTAATCCTGCGTCATCCCACCGGCCTCCGCTCGTCACTCTCACTGCGCGCCCGCTGCCTCGGCACCGGTCCGCCCGGCGCCTCCACGACCCCCGTGCGGCGCAGCTTCTGCCAGCGCAGGCGGCCGCCGGTGAGGGCCGTGATCCAGGACTGGAGCAGCACGACGTACATGAGCTGGCGGTACAGGATCTGCTGCAACGGCAGCGAGATCAGGTGGGTCATGCGTTCCCGGTCGAGGCGGAACGCGTAGGCGGCGCAGACCAACTGGATCGCGAGGACGCCCAGCCAGGCCACGATGGTCTTCTGGGTCGGGCCGAAGACGACGCCGTAGAGCAGGAACACGTCGATCAGGGGGGCCAGCAAGGGGGCCACGACCATGAACAGCGAGACCAGCGGGAGACCCACGCGGCCGAAGCGGCCCGACGGCCCCCGCTCGACCAGCGCGCGCCGGTGCTTCCAGATCGCCTGCATGGTGCCGTACGACCACCGGTAGCGCTGCGACCAGAGCTGCTGGACCGACTCCGGTGCCTCCGTCCAGGCGCGCGCCTTCTCGGCGTAGACCACGCGCCAGCCGTCCCGGTGCATGGCCATGGTGATGTCGGTGTCCTCGGCGAGCGTGTCGTCGCTCATGCCGCCGACGCGTTCCAGGGCGGACCGGCGGAAGGCCCCCACCGCGCCCGGGATCGTGGGCATGCAGCGCAGGATGTCGTACATGCGGCGGTCGAGGTTGAAGCCCATCACGTACTCGATGTGCTGCCAGGCGCCGATGAGGGAGTCCCGGTTGCCGACCTTGGCGTTGCCGGCGACGGCTCCCACGCGCGGGTCGCCGAAGGGCTGGACCAGTTCGCGGACCGTGGACGGTTCGAAGACGGTGTCGCCGTCCATCATCACGACGATGTCGTACCGGGCGTTGGCCAGGCCGCGGTTGAGGGCGGCGGGCTTGCCCGCGTTGAGCTGGCGGACCACCCGGACGTTGGGCAGGCCCATCGCCTCGACGATGCGGGCGGTGCCGTCGCTGGAACCGTCGTCGATGACGAGCACCTCGATGGGGTGCTCGCTCGCCATCAGGGAACGGACGGTGTTCTCGATGCACTTGGCCTCGTTGTACGCCGGGACCAGCACCGAGACCGGCTCCACCACCGGCTCTCCCCAGCGGAAGTCCTTGCGGCGCACCCTGCGCGCGTGCACGCCCGAGAGCAGCAGCATCAGCACGAAGCGGCCGATGACCAGGGAGCCGATGATCGCGAGCCCGACGACGAGGACGTCGGTGATGTGCTCGGAGGCCTGGACCAGGAAGATCCAGGCCTTGCCCTTCCACAGCTCGGGTCCGGCGACCGTGGTGTGCGCGCTGGGGGCGTCGAGGGCCTCGGTGAGGTTGTCGAACTCGTAGCCCTTGTCCGCCATGTCCGGCAGGAAGCGGTCGAGGGCCTGGACGGTCTGGTGGCGGTCGCCGCCGGAGTCGTGCATCAGGACGATCGCGCCCTTGCCGTTCTTCGGCGTGGCGTTGCTGATGATCTTGCGGACGCCGGGCTTCTGCCAGTCCTCGCTGTCGGTGTTGTTGACGACGGTGATGTAGCCGCGGGTGCCGATGTACTCGGTGACCGGCCAGGACTTGTTGTCCATGGCGTCGGCGAAGGAGGAGTACGGCGGGCGGAAGAGCGAGGTGCGGATCCCGGCCGCGCCGGCGAGGGCGAGCTGGTTCTGGGAGAGCTCCCAGTCGATGCGCTTCTTCGACTGGAAGGACAGGTCGGGGTGGTTGAAGGTGTGCAGGCCGACCTCGTGGCCCTCGTCGACCATGCGCTTGACCAGGTCCGGGTAGCGGGAGCTCATGGTGCCGGTGACGAAGAAGACCGCGTGCGCGTGGTGTTTCTTCAGGACGTCCAGGACCCTGGGGGTCCAGGTCGGGTCCGGGCCGTCGTCGAAGGTGAGGACGATCCGGCGGTCCGGCATCTTCAGGCTGGTGGCCTTGCCGCTGCGGGTGTCGATCACCGGGCCGCCGTCGATGATCTTCTCCGGCACCTTGTCGGAGGAGGCCTCGGGCTGGATGCGGTGGTCGGCGAGGATCTCGCTGTGGACGTACCCGCGCAGCATCAGCATCGCCATCAGGGCGACGAGCACGAGCACGGGCAGCAACAGGCGCATGGGCAGGCGGCGACGCCTGGAGCCGTCGGGGGCTCCAGGCGCGGCCCCCGGGCGGCGGGTGCGGGATGCCATCAGAGGATGTACTCCGGAAACGGGGAGGAGAGCGGGGTGCCGGACGGCACGGGGACCCGAGCGCCGGAAGCCTCCGACACGACGGCCACGGAGGCGATCGGACCGACGGCGACCACGGAGGCGGCCGGACCGACGACGACCACGGAGGCGGCCGGACCGACACGGACCCCGGGCTCAGCCCCCGGGCGGCGGGTGCGGGATGCCATCAGAGGATGTTCCCCGGGGACGGGGAGGAGAGCGGGGCGTCGGAGGGGGCCGGGGCGGAGGGGCCGGGTGCCGAGGTCTGGGACGTCTCCGACGCGACGGGCACGGGGGCGGCCGGGCCGTCGGCGACCGTGCCGGGGCCGGCGCTGTCGCCGCCCGTGGTCTGGGTCGGGGCGACCGAGGGGTCGGGGGTGGGGCTCGCGGGCGGGGTGACCGTGGGGCTGGCCGGCGGGGTCACCGACGGCGTCGGCTGGGTCGACGGGTCGGCGCTGACCGACGGGTTGCCGCCCGGCCGCGTGGCCGGTGCCGACGGATCCGCGGACGCTCCCGGCCTGCCGGGGCTCACGGTGGCGCCGGGCGCGGTGCCGCTGACGCCGGGGGCCGGGGTGGCCCCGCCGCTCACCGTCGGGGTGGTCCCCGGGAGCACTCCGACCGGTACGGACGGATCCGCCGACTCCTCCGGCACCGGGCTGGTGTCGACCTTCCCGGCCGGGGCGTCGTCCTTCGGGCCGGTCACGGGGAGCCAGGGCGCGTTGGAGTTGCCGGACAGCAGGGTGACGACGATGACGACGGCGTAGACCGCGCAGGCCAGGCCCACGGCCATGCCGATCCGGCGGAAGCGGCGGCTGCGGCGGCCCGACTCGTCGACGAACACCGGTCCGTCGGAGCCCTCGGAGCCACTGTCGCCGCCGGGGCCCCCGCCCTCGATACGGCCCTCGCCGTTCAGGCTGACCGCGTCGAGCTGGACGGTCACCTCGTGCGGGTCATGGGTGTGGCTGCCGGCGCTGTCGGACTCGCCCCACGGGTCCCGCACGACGGGCTTGCGCCCGGCGGACGGCTCGGCACGCACACCGGGCTTGGAGTCGAAGAGCGACTCGGCACGCACACCGGGCTTCGCACCGGGCGCCTGCGGACACGCGGCCGGCATCGAACCGGACGGCTCCGGACGTACGGCGGGCTTGGGACCCGGCGGCACCGACAGGCCCCGGATCCGGTCCGCCGCTCTCGGCGCCCCCGGGAAGTCCGGCTCGGCACCGGCGTCGAAACCGTGGTCGGCACCCGCCTCGAAACCCGACTTGGCGCCGGCATCACGGACACGGCTTCTCGCCGCTCCGGTTTCCTCGGTCGACCGGACGTCACCGGTCTCCGGGAACGCCTGGGTGGACCCCTTCGTCAGCGGTATGTCCTGGGTCCCTGATGCAGCCTCGGGCCATTCCGGTTGGGCGTCTTCTCGCCACTTTTTCACGCGCACGCACATCCCCCCACGGGACCGTTCCGGGTGCGCATACGCCTTGAGCACAAGTCGGCCGAACCAGGCCCCCACCCGGTCCGAGCGCCCCCCTTATCACAACGTGCTCAGGCCACGAATGTAGCGCACGCGGAGGTCTTGTGTTTGCCGCGTGTCAATCGCGGGGGTGCATATCGTGCACATCGGTGGCTGGAATCCATCCATCGGCAGGCCTTCGGAGCCAGTCACGTTCGACGGACAATTCGATTGCGGCCCGCCGGAGGACGTCGAACGCGGGGTGCACCAACCCCTTGCGCCACACCAACGACACCGGCGACAGCGGCACCGGGTCGACCAGCGGACGCAGCACCGTGGCAGGCATGGCCGGAAAATCCACGACGGCCAGAATCGGGTTCCGGGTCTTCGCCATGATCCGCTGGAACTCCTCCTCGCCGACCGCGAGGGGGACCGGCGGCGCGATCGCGATGCCCCGGTCTTCGAACAGCCGACGAGCGAGATCGGTCCATTCCGGAGTGCGCGGATTCCCCGCCCCGGCGTACACCGTCTCGCCCTCCAGCGCGGCGAGCGGGACCCGCTCCAGGCCGGCCAGCCGGTGGTCCTCGGGCAGGACGACCGCCATGGGCTCGTAGCGCACGGGCTGGTGGTCGAGGCCCGCCCGCAGCGCCGGGTCCAGGCCGGTGAACCGTCCGAAGGAGGCGTCCAGGCGGCCGGCCAGCAGCTCCCCCGCCGCACCCGTCAGGCCGCTCTCGTAGCGGGCCATCAGCTCCAGGTCGGGGGCGAGTTCGCGGGCTCTGAGCAGGACACTCCGGGCGGTGGCCTGGTCGGGGAAGTTCAGGTCCACCAGCAGGGGGCGGGCCTGCGCGAAGGCGGCGAGCAGTGCGTCCTGGGCGTCCAGGGCGCGGCGGGCGTACGGCACCAGTCGTTCGCCGTCGCCGGTCAGGGTGACCTGTCGGGTGGTGCGCACGAACAGCTCCGCGCCGAGCTCGCGCTCCAGCCGCCGTACATCACGACTGAGCGCCTGCTGGGCGACGTAGAGCCGGGCCGCGGCCCGCGTGAAGTGAAGTTCGTCGGCGACGGCGAGGAAGGCACGCAGGAGACGCGGATCGAGGTGGTGGGGGTCGGGGACCGGGCGGGGCGCGGGCATCCGGCGAACTTACAACACAGGTGCGTGAATCGATGCGGAGAAGGTGTTGGACCCCTTGATCACCCGCGCGCCACGGTGGAGGCATGCCGCGACCGAGTCGACCGACACCCACACCCAGGCCCACACCCACCCCCACCCTGACCGCCGACGCGCTCGTCATCGTCGACTTCAGCCCCCGGGGCCGGGGCCCCCGCACCCCCGGCCCCTACCGCCGTCTTCTCGCCACCCCCGGCGCCCGCGCCTTCACCATCGGGAATCTCCTGGCCCGCGTCCCCATGGGCATGTTCAGCGTCAGCGCGGTCGTCATGATCGCCGGGACGCGTGGGTCGTACGCTCTCGCCGGCGCCGTCACCGCGGCCGGTCTCGGCGCCACCGCGGTCGTCGCCCCGTGGACCGCGCGGCTCGTCGACCGATACGGACAAGCCAAGATCGCCGTACCGGCCACGCTGCTCGCCGCGCTGGGTTCGCTCGCGCTGCTGCTCTGCGTGCGCCTCGGGGCGCCGGCCTGGACACTCTTCGTGTCGTACGCCGCCACCGCCACGACCCCCAACCTCGGCGGTATGTCCCGGGCCCGCTGGGCCCACCTCCTCGACGGCGACGAGACGGCGCTGCATGTCGCGAACTCCTTCGAGCAGGCCGTGGACGAGGCGTGCTTCATGCTGGGCCCGGTGCTCGCGGCCTTCCTGTGCACCACGTTCTTCCCGGAGGCGGGCACGCTGGTCGGGGTGGCGCTGCTGGTGACGGGCGCACTCCTGTTCGCCGCCCAGCGTGCGACGGAACCGCCGGTCCGGGAGCGGTTCCCCTCGAAGGCCACCTCGAACGCCCCCTCGAAGGCCCCCTTCCGCGCCCCCGGCATCCCGCCCCTCCTCGCCGTGTGTCTCGCCATGGGAGCCGTCTTCGGGTCCATGGAGGTCGTCACGCTCGCCTTCGCCGACGCGCAGGGGCACCGGTCCGCGGCCGGGGTCGTACTCGCGCTTCAGGCGGCCGGGTCGTGTGCGGCGGGGCTGGTCTACGGGGCGACACGCAGGAGCGGCCCCGTCGAGGACCGCTACGTGTGGTGCATCACCGCCATGACCGCCCTGCTGACGCTCCCCCTGCTGGCCGCCGCCCTCACCGGCTCCCTGCTCGTCCTGGCCGCCGCGCTGCTCCTCGCGGGGATGGCGACCGCCCCGACGATGGTCACCGGGATGACCCTGGTCCAGCGGCGCACCCCGCCCGGCCGCCTCAACGAGGGCATGACCCTGGCGGTGACCGGACTGCTCGGCGGGATCGCCTGCGGAAGCGCGGCCGGCGGCTGGACGGTGGAGCACGTCTCGCCGGTGGCGGGCTACGGCGTCCCGGTCACGGCGGCCGCGGCCGCTCTGATGATCGCCCTCGCCGCCCACCGGGTCCCGGGCGCGTCACGCCGACGAACGGACCCGTCGTCGAATCGCTTCACCTGATCCTGCATAACCCATTGACGTCCTTCGAGGCCCCCACATACGTTCCTTCGTCGAAGCGCTTCGACAGGGGTCGTCGAATCGAGTCGATATCGACGACCCCTGCGCGGCGCCCGGCCCGAAGCACCATCCGACTCCCCGGAGGTACGGGATGTTGACGGCACGACGGCGTGCGACGGCGACGGCGGTGATCCTGACCGGATCGCTGCTGCTGACCTCCTGCGGAGGCTCGGACAGCGGGTCCTCCGACGGGAAGACGCTCAGGCTCTGGCACTACGAGGGCCCGAGCAGCGCGATGGGCATCGCGTGGAAGGAGGCGATCAAGGAGTTCGAGGCCACGCACCCCGGTGTGAAGGTGAAGTTCGAGGAGAAGAGCTTCGACCAGATCCAGAAGACGGCCCCGATGGTCCTCAACTCCTCGGACGCGCCCGACATCATGGAGTACAACAAGGGCAACGCGACGGCCGGCCTGCTCTCCAAGCAGGGCCTGCTCACCGACCTCACCCAAGAGGCCACCAAGCGCGGCTGGGACAAGAAGCTCAGCCCCAGCGTCCGCACCACCAGCCTCTACGACACCAACGGCGTGATGGGCTCCGGCAAGTGGTTCGGCGTCCCGAACTACGCCGAGTACACGCTGGTCTACTACAACAAGGACCTCTTCAAGAAGTACGGCATCGCCCAGCCGAAGACCTTCGCCGAACTCACCGCCGCCATGGACAAGTTCGTCGCGAAGGGGGTCACCCCGCTCGCCAACGGCGGCGCCGCCTATCCCGCCCAGCAGTACCTCTACCAGCTCGCCCTGACCAAGGCCGACCGCTCCTGGGTCGACGCCTACCAGCTCTACAAGGGCAGGACCGACTTCCACGACGCGGCCTGGACCTACGGTGCCGACACCTTCGCCGACTGGGTGAAGAAGGGCTACTTCGGCAAGAGTTCCAGCGGCCAGAACGACGAGGCCGCCGGTGTCGCCTTCACCTCCGGCAAGGCGCCGATCCTGTTCTCCGGCAGTTGGTGGTACGGCCGCTTCACGGCGGAGAGCAAGTTCGACTGGGGCACCTTCCTGTGGCCCGACTCGAAGCTCACCCTGGGCTCCGGCGGCAACCTCTGGGTCGTACCGCAGGGTTCGAAGAACAAGGACCTCGCCTACGACTTCATCGACATCACCATGTCGAAGAAGATCCAGAACCTGCTCGGCAACTCCGGTGGTGTCCCGGTCGCGGCCGACGCCTCCGCCATCACCGACCCCCGGTCGAAGACCCTGATCGACGACTTCAACACCCTGTCGAAGAACGACGGCCTGGCCTTCTACCCGGACTGGCCGGTCCCCGGCTTCTACGACGTCCTGGTCTCCGGCACCCAGAAGCTGATCACCGGCAGCGAGAAGCCGGACGGCTACCTCAGCGATCTCCAGGAGGCCTACGACAAGGGCGCGCCGAAGCAATGACGGTGACCGTCGAGCGCGGGACGCGGGTGGCCGGCAGGAGCACGGCGCAACGGCCCCCGCGCCGCCCACGCGACTCCTACGCCCTCTTCCTCCTGCCGGGCGCCCTCGCCTTCCTCGCGGTCATCGTCCTGCCGTTCGTGATGAACACGTATGTGAGCTTCACGGACTGGCAGGGCGTGGGCTCGCCGACCTGGTCCGGGCTCGCCAACTACCGCGAACTGATGGACGACTCGGAGTTCTGGGCGTCCTTCCGGCACAGCCTCTTCATGGTCGTGGCGATGGCGGCGATCCCCACGGCGCTCGGGCTGGTCCTCGCCGCCGCCCTGTTCGACTTCGTGGGCAAGCACTTCGGCACCCGGTTCGCCGCCGTCCTGCGCGCCTGCTTCTACCTCCCCCAGGTGCTGCCGATCGCGGTCGCCGGCATCGTCTGGAGCTGGATCCTCGCCCCCGACAACGGCTCCCTCAACGCCCTCCTGAAGGCGATCGGTCTCGGCTCCTGGCAGCAGGACTGGCTCGGCGACCCCGACCTCGCCCTCTACTCCGTCATGGGCGTGATGGTCTGGGTCCAGCTGGGCTTCCCGCTGGTCATCTTCATGGCGGGGCTGCAACGCGTCGACCCCCAGCTGTACGAGGCGGCCGAGCTGGACGGCGCCGGCTGGTGGCGCCGCTTCTGGCACATCACGCTGCCGCAGATCCGCCCCGAGATCTACGTCGTGCTGACCTGGTGCTCGATCGCCGCGCTCAAGGTGTTCGGCGCGGTGTACGTCCTGACCAAGGGCGGGCCCGGCGGTGCCACGAACGTGCCCTCCTACTTCTCCTTCACCACGTTCTTCGAGAAGACACAGGTCGGCTACGGCGCCGCGATCTCCACCGTGCTGACGGTGATCATCCTCGCGCTGTCCCTGATCGGTCTGAAGCTCCAGGAGAGGACGGACGCATGACCACCGCCCTGCGCCGCTACCCGGTGCTGATCGCCCTGTGCGTCGCGGCCCTGTTCATGATCGTGCCGTTCCTGATCGTCACGGTCAACGCGTTCAAGTCCCCGGCGGAGTACGCCCAGAACGGCCCCCTCAGCCTCCCCGACGGCCTCTACACGCAGGGACTCAAGGACTTCTGGGAGCGGGTCGACTTCGGTCAGAAGCTCGTCAACTCGGTGCTGATCAGCGGCTCGGTGGCGGTCCTGGCCGTGGTCCTGTCGGTCCTGAACGCCTACGCGATCGGCATCGGCCGCATCAAGGGCCGGACCTGGGTCCTCGCCTTCTTCGTGCTGGCGAACATGCTGCCGCAGGAGGCGCTGGTCTACCCCGTCTACTACCTGAGCAAGGAAGTCGGCCTCTACGACACGAGGTTGAGCGTCGTCATCGTGTTCACGGTGATCCAGGCGGCCTTCGGCACCTACCTGCTCTCCGCGGTGCTCGGCCAGTTCCCCCGCGAGATCCTCGAAGCGGCCCGGATCGACGGCGCGAACAAGTGGCAGGTGCTGTGGCGGATCGTCGTCCCCGTCAGCCGCCCCACGCTCGGTGTGCTGCTGGTCTTCTTCTTCATCTGGACCTGGAACGAGTTCCTGCTCCCCCTGGTCATGCTGATCTCCAACGACAACCAGACGGTCTCCGTGGCCCTCGGCGTCCTCCAGGGCCAGCGCCTGATGGACGCCACGATGACCAACGCGGCCGCCCTGCTCGGGGTGCTCCCCGCGATCGTGTTCTTCCTCGTCTTCCAGCGAACCCTCACCCGCGGTATCGCCGTGGGTGCCGTGAAGTAAGGACCCCCCACCGATGAAGTTCACCGACGGCTACTGGCTGCTGCGCGAGGGCGTCACCGCGGACCATCCGGCCGTGGTCCACGAGGTCGTCGCCTCCGACGGCGGGCTCGAGATCCACGCGCCGTCCCAGCCCATCCGCCACCGCGGCGACCTGTTGAAGGGACCGGTCGTGACGATCAGCGCCCACGCCCCGATGCCCGACGTCATCGGCATCACCTTCACCCACTTCGAGGGCGAGCAGCCGGACCGCCCCGAGTTCGAGCTCAGGAAAGAGGAGTTCACCCCCCACACGGGGTCCGACGAGGACTCCGCGACCCTGACCTCCGGCACCCTCTCGGTCCGGTTCGCCCGCACCGGACCCTGGCAGGTCGACTTCCTGGCCGACGGCCGCGTCCTCACCAGCAGCGGCACCAAGAACATGGGCATCCTGCGGGACGCGAGCGGGGCGCACTACCTGCGTGAGCAGCTCAACCTGACCGTCGGCACCTCGGTGTACGGCCTCGGCGAGCGCTTCGGGCCGCTGGTGAAGAACGGCCAGGTCGTCGACATCTGGAACGCCGACGGCGGCACGGCCACCGAACAGGCCTACAAGAACGTCCCGTTCTACCTCACGGACGCGGGCTACGGCGTCTTCGTGGACCACCCGGGCAAGGTCTCCTTCGAGGTCGGCTCGGAGGCGGTCTCCCGGGTGCAGTTCAGCGCCGAGACGCAGGAGTTGACGTACTACGTCATCCACGGCCCCTCCCCCAAGGAGATCATCCGCAAGTACACGGCCCTCACCGGCCGCCCGGCCCTCCCGCCCGCCTGGTCCTTCGGCCTGTGGCTGTCGACGTCCTTCACGACGTCGTACGACGAGGAGACCGTGACCTCCTTCATCGACGGCATGAAGGACCGCGAACTGCCCCTGTCCGTCTTCCACTTCGACTGCTTCTGGATGCGCGAGTTCAACTGGTGCGACTTCCAGTGGGACCCGCGGGTCTTCCCCGACCCGGAGGGCATGCTCGCCCGGCTGCACGCGCGGGGCCTGAGGGTGTCGGTGTGGATCAACCCGTACATCGCCCAGAGATCGCCCCTGTTCGCGGAGGGCAAGGCGCTCGGCCACCTCCTCAAGCGGCCCGACGGCAGCGTCTGGCAGTGGGACCTGTGGCAACCCGGCATGGCCCTGGTCGACTTCACCAGCCCGGCTGCCCGCGACTGGTACGCGTCCAAGCTGGAGGCGCTGCTCGCGCAGGGCGTGGACTGCTTCAAGACCGACTTCGGCGAGCGGGTGCCGCTGGACGTGGAGTGGTCCGACGGCTCCGACCCCGAGCGGATGCACAACTACTACACCTACCTCTACAACCGGACCGTCTTCGACGTGCTGCGCAAGCACCGCGGCGAACAGGAGGCGGTGGTCTTCGCCCGCTCGGCGACCGCGGGCAGCCAGCAGTTCCCGGTGCACTGGGGCGGCGACTGCGAGGCGACCTACGAGTCGATGGCGGAGTCCCTGCGCGGCGGCCTGTCCCTCGGGCTGTCCGGCTTCGGCTTCTGGAGCCACGACATCGGCGGCTTCGAGGGCACCCCGAGCCCTGCCCTTTTCAAACGCTGGCTCGCCTTCGGCCTGCTGTCCTCCCACAGCCGCCTGCACGGCAGCTCGTCGTACCGCGTGCCGTGGCTGTTCGACGAGGAGTCCGTGGACGTCCTGCGCCACTTCACCCGCCTCAAGCTCAGCCTGATGCCCTACCTGTACGAGGCCGCGCGCACCGCCCATGCCGAGGGCGTGCCGGTGATGCGGGCGATGCTCCTGGAGTTCCCGGACGACCCCGGGTGCGCGCACCTGGAGCGGCAGTACATGCTCGGCCCGGATCTCCTGGTGGCACCGGTGTTCACCGACTCCGGGGACGTCTCGTACTACGTCCCCGAGGGCACCTGGACCCACTTCGTGACCGGCGAGACGGTGACCGGCCCGCGCTGGGTGCGTGAGCGGCACGACTTCATGAGCGTGCCGCTGCTGGTCAGGCCCGGCGCGGTGATCCCGGTCGGCGCGGTGGACTACCGCCCCGACTACGACCACGCCGACGGGGTGACCCTGCGGGCGTACGGTCTCGCGCGGGGCGAGCAGGTCACGGTACGGGCCGGCGAGGTCGCCTTCACCGTCGTACGGGAAGGGGACACGCTGCGGGCGTCCTGCGGTGACCCGTCGGCGCCCTGGGGCCTGGCGGCCGGGGACCGGGTGGTGCGGGCCCAGGCCGGCACCGGTTTCCTCTCGCTGGAGCTGGGCTGATGGTGAAGATCACGGATGTGGCGCGGCGGGCCGGGGTCTCCCCCAGCACCGTCTCCTACGCCCTCAGCGGCAAGCGGCCGATCTCGGAGGAGACCCGGCAACGGGTCGAGAACGCCATCCGCGAGCTGGGTTACCGCCCGCACGCGGGCGCCCGCGCCCTGGCCGGCCGGCGGTCGAACGTCCTGGCGCTGGTGGTGCCCCTGCGCACCGGGATCCACGTCCCGACGGTGATGCAGTTCGCGGTGTCGGTGGTGACCACGGCCCGGCGCCACGACCACGACGTGCTGCTGCTGACGCAGGAGGAGGGCGAGGAGGGTCTGCACCGGGTCGCGGACACGGCGCTGGTCGACGGGCTGGTCATGATGGACGTCCAACTCGACGATCCCCGGCTGCCGTTGCTGCGGGCACTGGACCTGCCGTCGGTGCTGATCGGCGTTCCGGCCGTCGCGGACGGCCTGACCTGTGTGGACCTCGACTTCCAGGCGGCGGGCGAGGCGTGCGTGGAGCACCTGGCCCGCCTGGGCCACCGCTCGGTGGCCCTGATCGGCTCCCCGCCCGAGGTGTACGTCCGCGGGACGGCGTACGCCGGGCGGGTGGTCCAGGGCTTCACGGCCGCCGCCGACCGCGCCGGGATGTCCTCGACGGTGCTGCCCTGCGAGCCGGACGCGGCCCGCGGGGTCGCCGAACAACTCCTGCGCGAGCAGCCCGCGTTGACGGGCGTGGTCGTCCACAACGAACCCCTGCTGGAGCCCTTGGTCGACGCCTTCGCCCACCTGGGCCTACGCGTCCCCACCGACCTGTCGATCACCGCGATCTGCCCCGACGAACTGGCCGAGTCGACCCACGTCCCCATCACCTCGGTCACCCTCCCCGCAGCGGAGCTGGGCACCCGAGCGGTGGAACTCCTGATCAGGAAACTGGACGGGGCACCGGTACCGGAGTCGACCTTGTTACCACCGCGAATGACGGAGCGGGCCAGCACGGGCCGGCGGACGGTGCCCTGACGCGGCCGCTACGGCTCCTCGACCAGGAACTTGACGCTCTCCACTACGAACTCGCCGTAGCGGAGAGCCGATCCGCGCGCCTCCATCCGCTGGTACCGGGCCGCGAAGAGCGTGCCGTCAGGGGCGTACACCATGGCTTTCAGCAACACCCGGAAGGCCAGGTCCGGGGTGCAGCGGCGAGCACACCCGACGAGAGCGCGGCGCACCTCGGCGGGGCCAGGACGCTGGAGGTGCTGTGGACGGCCGGGACGCAGTACATACCGAGCTTCGAGCGATCACCGCAAAGGGGGTCGAGAAGGGCCCGGGCGTCGCGCTGGACCGCCAGGACCTCATCGGGCGCTCTCCTCGCCCAGGTGTTTCGCTACGACGTCGGCGGCGGGTCCCTCGCAGATCCAGTCCTGGTGGAAGAAGCCCATCACGTGCCCGAGGCGGCTCCACCAGATGTCGCACCTCCGACACGACGAACTCGCCGTACCGCGGCGCCGATCCCAGTGCCGCCAGCCGCGCGTAGTGCTCCGGTGCGAGCGTCGCGCCGGACGCCGTGCCGATCTGCTGCACCGCCCGCAACAGCAGGCGGAACCCGAGGTCCGGGGTGCAGCGCCGGACGAACTCCGTCAGCGCCCGCTTGACGTCGTCCGGCACGAAGGCCGCCGCCGCGATCTCGGCGAGGACCGCGTCGGCCGGTTCCGGGCCGTCCCGTTCGGCGGGGGCGGCGACAGGCTCACCGGTCCGGGCATGCCTGGACAGCCACGTGTCGCACAGGCCGATGAGTGTCTCCATCCACTGCTCTCCCGAGGTGACACCGGTGGATCCTCCGAGAAGAGGGACGAATCGGTGTCCGTACCGGGTCCAGTCCGCGTGGAACACGCTCATCAGCCAGAACACGCCGAAGTCCGCGTCATCGACGCTGCGCACTGTCCGTCCCCCTCCTCGCGCCTACAGCTCCCGGTCACCCCGCCAGGTGACGGACGTCAGTGCGGCCAGGCCGCCGCCGTTGGCCAGGCCCTTGTACGTCACCGTGCGGGCCGGGCCGAGTTCGTGCGCGACGCGCCGGGCGAGGTCCGCCCCGGCGTCGAACAGCCGCTGCCATGCGGCGTCGTACTTGCCGTCCACCCGGTCCCGCAGATCCCGGTTCAGGGTGTCGTCGATCTCCTTCGCCCAGGTCTTCAGAGCGGTGACCAGGCCGTCGGACAGGTCCAGACCGGCCGTGGGGTCGTCGGGTGCGAAGTCCCCGAACTCCTCAGCCCGCAGCGGGTGCCACTTGAACTCGCCCTCGACGGTGACGTGGAGCGGGTACGGCGGTGTGTCGTGGTCGTCGAGGGACCAGTGCGGACGCGCGCATCCCCAGCAGACGGACACCTCGGTGGCGTGCGCGTCGTCCCAGTAACGCACCATCCACCCCGGCCCGAGATACCGGGCCAGCGCCTGGGCCGCCGCAAGCCCCTGCTGCGCGTGCCGGCGCGGTTTCTGACGGGACGCTGACGCGGAGCCTGCCGGAGGACGGGCCCGTGACCAGGACCTCAGCCGGTCGGCGAGGGAGGCGGTGAGCGCGAGGTCGGGGGCGTCGAGCGGAACGGAGCGGGTGAGCGGGGAGAGATCCTCGCCGTCGCCCGGGAGATACAGCGGTGAATCGTCCCCCTGTGCCCGGACGATCAGCCGGCGTGGATCTGGCGTCCAGGTCATGCGGGTGGTCGTCTCCCTGTCACGAGGCCCGGGCAGGACATGACGAAGGCCCCGCAGCCGTGAAGCGGCGGGGCCTTCGTCACTGTGTACAGAACATGGGGTTGTCCCCGGAGGGACGAGTGGAGATGGCGGGAATCGAACCCGCGTCCAACGGTGCAGAATCAGGGCTTCTCCGTGTGCAGTTCGCTGAGATTTTCTCGGCCCCGGCGATCACGCGAACAAGTCGCCGACGGGCCCAGTCACTGTTTGATTTCCCATCGAACCCCGTGACCGGGCTCGATGGTTTAGTCCCCTAGATTATGCCAGGATCCGGGTCGGGAACACTCCCGGGCTGACACCCGTTAGGGCCTACACTCACTGCTTATTAGGCAGCGAGGGAGTAGGCGCGGGAATCGCTCTTGGTATTGGCGATTATTTTTTGCGACATATGGTTTACGAGATCATTGCCGCTTCCTCGACACGCTTCCCCTGCTTCAACAGCCGCTGTCGAAACCGATCATCCCCATGTTGTGTTGTCAATCAGCCCACCGACCGCGGCCGGTGTTGACACCATCGTACGTGACCAACGCACACCGATGCCACCGTATTCCGGCGGCCCCGCCTACTGGCCCCGCTGCCTGCGCTTCGCGGCCGCGATCGCGCGGTCCGACTCCCGCCGGTCCTGCTTCTCGCGCAGCGTCTGGCGCTTGTCGTACTCCTTCTTTCCTCGCGCGAGAGCGATCTCGGCCTTCGCGCGGCCGTCCTTGAAGTAGAGGGCGAGGGGCACGATGGTGTGACCCGTCTCCTGCGCCTTCGACTCCAGTTTGTCGATCTCCTCGCGGTGCAGCAGCAGCTTGCGCTTGCGGCGCGCGGAGTGGTTGGTCCAGCTGCCCTGGTGATACTCCGGGATGTGGGCGTTGTGCAGCCACGCCTCGCCCCCGTCGATCTGGACGAAGCCGTCGGTCAGCGAGGTCCGGCCCTCGCGCAGCGACTTGACCTCGGTCCCCATGAGCACGAGGCCCGCCTCATAGGTGTCGATGATCGCGTAGTCGTGCCGGGCCTTCTTGTTCTGGGCGACGATCTTGCGCTTGCCGCCCTTCTCGCCGTCCCTGGCCTTCGCGGCCGCCCCGCCCTGCTTGGGCTGGGACTCCTTCGGTACGTACATTCCCTTGCTCATAGTGCTGCCCATTTTCGCACTAGGGAGGGGGTCCGGGGCCAGCCCTTAATCGAGCGCCGACGACACCCGCCAGGGGCCCACCGGCCGGCAGCCGTAAGCCGTGCTCAGTCGCTGTCGCCCAGTCCCCCGAGGACCGTCTCGGCCTGCTGGAGGGCCCCCTCGTCGGCCTCGAGGTCCGGCGTGATCCCCCGCCCGTCGACCCCGCGCCCCGACGGCGTCCGGTAGTGCCCCACGGTCAGCTCCGCCACGGACCCGTCCGGCAGCCGGCTGGGCATCTGCACCGACCCCTTGCCGAACGTCCGGGACCCGACCACCACGGCCCGTCCACGGTCCTGGAGCGCCCCGGTCAGCAGCTCCGCCGCACTCATCGTCCCGCCGTCCACCAGCACCACCAGGGCCCTGTCGGTGTCCCCGCCGGCCGCGGCGTGCAGCGCCTGCTGCGACCCGTCCACGTCATAGGTGGCGACCAGACCGCCGTCGAGGAAGACGGACGCCGTGGTGACGGCCTCGGTGACCAGGCCGCCGGAGTTCCCGCGCAGGTCGAGCACGATCCCGCCCCCGGCCGGAGCCTGGCGCACGGCGTCCCGGACCTGGTCCCCGACGCCCTTGGTGAACGAGTCGATCTTGATGACGGTGATCGAGCCGGCGAGCTCCCGCACGCTGACCGAGTCCGTGGACAGTCGAGCGCGCCGCAGTGTCTCGCTCCACGCGTGTGTGCCGCGCTGAAGGCCCAGCCGGACCGTCGTCCCGGCGGCCGCGCCCTTGGCGTCGCCGCGCAGTAAGGAGACGACCTCGGTGACGGGCCGCCCGTCGGCGGACGCCCCGTCGACACTGCGCAGCAGATCGCCGCGGCGGATCCCGGCGGCGGCCGCGGGCGAGTCCGAGCTCACCCTGGTCACTTCGATACGGCCGTCCTGCTCGCGCCGGGCCCACAGCCCGACGCCGGTGTACTGGCCGTCCAGGGCCTCCTCGAACTCCTCGTACTCGCCCCGGGAGTAGACGGCCCCCCAGCGGTCCCCGCTGCGGCTGACGGCACGCTCGGCGGCCTCCATGGGGGACTTGCCCGCGGCCATGGCCTCCGCGGCCGCCTCGGCCACGTCCTCGTGATGGCCCGCGGGAGCGGCCGAACGGGCCGTGTCCGACGAGGACTTGCGGTCGGCCGGGCCGGCGTCGGGGAGCGAACCGGTGGCCGCGCCGGCCACCAGGACGCTCGCGAACACCAATGTCAGGGCGGCCCCGCGGCGAATGCGGCGGGGCTGACAGAACAGGTCACGGCCTGACATGCCGGTGAGTCTAGGACAACGCAAGAGGGCCGCACGGCCGGTTGACCGTACGGCCCTCTTGGCATGCGTCACACCTTCAGGTACTTGCGCAGCGCGAAGAACGCGGCCAACGCGGGCATCAGCACACTCGCGGCGAGGATCAGCGGCAGCTTCGTCAGTACGGCGTCCCAGCCCACGAAGTTGATCAGGTTGAGCTTGGTGGACAGGGCCATGCCGTGGTCGATGGTGAAGTACCGGCCGACGACCAGGAAGACACAGGCGAGCGCACCGCCGATCGCACCGGCGACGGCGGCCTCCATGATGAACGGCGCCTGGATGTAGAAGCCGGACGCGCCCACCAGCCGCATGATCCCGGTCTCCCGCCGACGGCTGAACGCCGAGACCCGCACCGTGTTGACGATCAGCAGCAGGGCGACGATCAGCATGAGCGCCATCACGCCGAGCGCGGCCCGGTTCATCAGGTTGAGCATCGTGAAGAGATTGTCCAGGATGCCCTTCTGGTCCTGCACGGACTGCACGCCGTCACGCCCGTTGAAGGCGGTCGCGATGACCTGGTACTTCTCCGGGTCCTTGAGCTTGATGCGGTACGACTCCTGCATCTGGTCCGGCGTGAGGGAGGCCGCCAGCGGGGAGTCGCCGAACTGCTCCTTGTAGTGCTTGTACGCCTCGTCCTGGGACTCGTGGACGACCGTCTCGACGACCGACATCTTCTTGAGGTCGGAGAGGATGTCCTTCTTCTGGTCCTCGGTGACCGCGCCCTTGGCGCAGTTGGGGTCCGACTCGGCGTCGCTCTTGTTGCAGAGGAAGATCGAGACGTTGACCTTGTCGTACCAGTAGCCCTTCATGGCGCCGACCTGGTCGCTCATCAGGAGCGAACCGCCGAACAGGGCGAGCGACAGGGCGACGGAGACGATGACGGCGAACGTCATCGTCAGGTTGCGACGGAGACCGACACCGATCTCGGAGAGTACGAACTGGGCGCGCATGGCGGGTTCTTCAGGCCTTTCCGGGGACTCTTCGAACGGCGGTCAGTGCTGGTAGCCGTAGACGCCGCGTGCCTGGTCGCGGACGAGGCGGCCCTTCTCCAGCTCGATGACGCGCTTGCGCATCTGGTCCACGATGTTCTGGTCGTGCGTCGCCATCAGCACGGTGGTGCCCGTCCGGTTGATCCGGTCGAGCAGCTTCATGATGCCGACGGAGGTCTGCGGGTCGAGGTTGCCGGTGGGCTCGTCGGCGATCAGCAGCTTGGGCCGGTTCACGAAGGCCCGGGCGATGGCCACGCGCTGCTGCTCACCACCGGAGAGCTCACCCGGCATCCGGTCCTCCTTGCCGCCAAGCCCGACGAGGTCGAGCACCTGCGGCACGGACTTGCGGATCTCACCGCGCGACTTGCCGATGACCTCCTGCGCGAAGGCCACGTTCTCCGCGACCGTCTTGTTGGGCAGCAGCCGGAAGTCCTGGAACACGGTCCCCAGCTGGCGGCGCATCTGCGGCACCTTCCAGTTGGAGAGGCGCGCGAGGTCCTTGCCCAGGACGTGCACCTGCCCCTGGCTGGTCCGCTCCTCACGGAGCACCAACCGCAGGAAGGTGGACTTTCCGGAGCCGGAGGACCCCACGAGGAACACGAACTCGCCCTTCTCCACTTCGAGGGAGACATCCCTGAGTGCGGGGCGGGTCTGCTTGGGGTAGACCTTGGATACGTTGTCGAATCGGATCACGGATGCACCACGGTAGGCCGGGGGTAGATGAGCGTGACCATACGCGAACCGGGTGTGCGAGCGCAGGCGCCGGTTCGGGTTGCGTATCGGTTGGGCGGTTTTGTGCCGACCTGGAATCCCCGTCTTCGGAACCGCACAGGCGGCCCCCAGGTGAACCTGGCACAGTGGAGAAGGGAACGTTCTGCCGTCGGGGAGCGTTCTTCTGTACGGAACCGTCGGCAAGAAGGGTGACGCGCATGACGTACGACCGCCTGGTGTGCGCAAACTGTGCGGCGCCCGTGAGCGAGGGCCGGTGCCCCGTGTGCCGGGCGAACCGCGAGCGGATGCAGCAGGAGAACTACTTCGCGGGCCTGAACCCCATGGCCCTGATCGCCCTGCTCGCGGTCCTGATCGCGGCGGTGGCCCTGCTGGCCCACCAGACCGCCTAGCCGGCGGCCAAGGACAAACCAAGCGCATACGAAGGGCCCGGAGCGGACACGCTCCGGGCCCTTCGTCGTACAGCATGCGCACGCTAGGCGGGCACGCGGCTACCGGTCGTCACCGTCAGGCGGCAGCGCCACCGCGGCCGCCGGCGAGGCGCGGCAGGACACGGAAGCCGATGCCACCGGCGATCATCGTGGCGGCACCGATGAGCAGGAAGGTCGTCTGACCGGCACCGGTCTCGGCGAGCTCCTTGCCGTTGCCCTGGGCCGACGTGTTGGACGTGGTGTCCGTGCCGGTCTCGGTGAGGGCCGAGGAGCCCTCTTCCTGGGTGGAGGCGTTGGAGCCGCCGTCGGGGTCGGCGTTGTTGCCGCCGCCACCGGCGTTCCCGTTGCCGTTGCCGTTCCCATTGCCGTTGCCGTTCCCGGTGCCCGGGTCGGACGGGGCCTCGGTGGGCTCGGTGGGCTCCTCGGTGGGCTCCGACGGGATGGTCGGCGGCTCCTCGGTGGGCGGCTCCTCCGTGGGCGGCTGCTCGGTCGGCGGCTCCTCGGTGGGCGGCTCCTCCGTCGGGTTGGGCGCGGTCGGGATGCCGTCGCCCGGCTCGGTCGGAGTGCCGTCACCCGGGTCGTCGTCGCCGGTGTTCACGCTCGCGCTGACGCCATCGGCGCCCACGCCCACGTTGATCTCCAGCGCGGAAGCAGCGCCGGCGGCGGTCAGCGAGGCACCGGCCGCGATCACGGCACCGGCGGCTATGCGCGCGATCCGGATCCGCGTCTTCTTCGTCATGTGGTTGCTACCCCCAGTAGCTCATCGTCAATGAGGCGGCGCTCGGGGCCGTGATCGACGGAGGAAGGCAGCTGTACTCAAGTCCCCCGGTTCACATGCGCCCCAGAGATACGCATGCCGCGCTTTACCCTTCCCATTTTTCAAAGCATCGTCAAGGCCGTTGCGCGCGCGATGTCCAACTACGGGCCCTTTGCCGGGGAAAGCGGTCTGTGAGTGTGATGTAAAACCCAGACATAAAGCAAACTGCCGCCCGGTGGGCGGCAGTTGGCAAGCGGTGGTCAAGTCGACAAAGTTACTTCTCCTGCTGCTTGCGCCAGCGAATTCCGGCTTCGATGAAGCCGTCGATCTCGCCGTTGAACACAGCCTCGGGATTGCCGACCTCGAACTCGGTGCGCAGGTCCTTGACCATCTGGTACGGGTGCAGGACGTACGAACGCATCTGGTTGCCCCAGGAGCTGCCGCCGTCCTTCAGGGCGTCCATCTTGGCCCGCTCCTCCTGGCGCTGCCGCTCCAGCAGCTTCGCCTGGAGGACGTTCATGGCGGTCGCCTTGTTCTGGATCTGCGACCGCTCGTTCTGGCAGGAGACGACGATGCCGGTGGGGAGGTGGGTCAGCCGCACCGCGGAGTCGGTGGTGTTGACGCCCTGTCCGCCGGGTCCGGAGGACCGGTAGACGTCCACGCGCAGTTCGGACTCGTCGATCTCGATGTGGTCGGTCTGCTCGACCACGGGCAGGATCTCCACGCCCGCGAAGGAGGTCTGACGGCGCCCCTGGTTGTCGAACGGCGAGATGCGCACGAGCCGGTGGGTGCCCTGCTCGACGGAGAGCGTGCCGTAGGCGTACGGCGCCTGCACGGCGAAGGTGGTCGACTTGATGCCGGCCTCTTCCGCGTACGACGTCTCGATGAGCTCGGTCTTGTAGCCCTTCTGCTCCGCCCAGCGCAGGTACATCCGCTGGAGCTTCTCCGCGAAGTCGGCGGCGTCGACGCCACCGGCCTCGGCGCGGATGTTGACGAGCGCCTCACGCGAGTCGTACTCGCCGGACAGGAGGGTGCGCACCTCCATCTCGTCCAGCGCCTTCTTGACGGCGGTGAGCTCGGACTCGGCCTCGGCGCGGGTGTCCGGGTCGTCCTCCTCCTCGGCCATCTCGAAGAGGACGCTCAGGTCGTCGATACGACCGCGCAGGGCCTCGGCCTTGCGCACCTCCGCCTGGAGGTGGGAGAGCTTGCTGGTGATCTTCTGCGCCTCGTCCGGGTTGTCCCAGAGGGACGGCGCGGCCGCCTGCTCCTCGAGCACGGCGATGTCTGCCCTCAGCTTGTCGAGGTCCAGAACGGCCTCGATCGACTCCATGGTCGAGGAGAGGGACTTGAGCTCTTCGGATACATCGACGACTGCCACGCCCTCCAGCCTAACGGCTGTGGCAACCGACGTCGGTCGTCCCCCGGGGTGCGGGCCCCGGCCCCCTCAGGGCGAGGCCGGTGCGGAGTTCTTCGTGTCCTGCGGTGACGCCCCGGCGTCGTCCCCCGAGGTGGCCGCCCACACGCCGATGCCCGCCGCGGCCACCAGCACGGCCGCCGCGGCCCCGACGGCCAGCCGCCGCCGTCGTGTGGTCGCCCGGTTCCGGGCGGACCCCGGCCGCGGTGCCCCGGCGGCCCGCGGCACCCGGGCGGTGCCCAGCGCGCCCCCGGCCAGCTCGTCGGGCGCCGGCACCCGCATCGACGTGTGCGTGTCCCGGTTGGAGTCGGCGGGCCTCGCGCCCGGCACCAGGGGTACGGCACCCCGCCGCGCGGGCCGCCCGGAGGAGACCGGCTCACCGGCGGACGCGGGGGCGGTTCCCTCCCCGTCCTGCTCGTCCTCCGGCTCCGCGTCCGGCTCGTCCACGTCCAGCGGCGGAATCCCGGCCAGCAGCGGCAGCAGCTCCCGCAGCCGCACGCCCAGCTCGGAGGCGCGCAGCCGGGACGCCGGGGCCTTCGCCAGGCACTGCACGATCAGCTGCCACAGCTCGTCGGGGATCCCGGGGAGCGGCACCACCGTCTCGGTCACATGGCGCCGCAGCACCGCCCCCGGGTGCCCGCCGCCGAACGGGGTGAAGCCCGCGAGCAGCTCGTACAGGACGGTCGCGAGAGCGTAGATGTCCACGGAGGCGCGCGGCGGCAGGCCCTCGACGATCTCGGGCGCGAGGTAGTCCGGCGTCCCGATGATCTTCGTGGCGCGGGTCCGGCGCGGCGAGTCGATGAGCTTGGCCACGCCGAAGTCGGTCAGCAGGGCCGGGTGGGACCCGCCGGGTCCCAGGGGGCCCTGCATGTCCAGCAGGATGTTCTCCGGCTTCACGTCCCGGTGCACGACCCCGGCCGCGTGCGCGGCGGCCAGGCCGTCGGCGACGTCCGCCACGATCGCCACCGCCGCCTCGGGCGCGAGCCGCTTCTCCCGGTCGAGCCGGGTACGCAGATCGGTGCCCCGGACCAGGTCCATGACGAGCGCGAGGTCATTGCCGTCGACCACGAGGTCGCGTACGGAGACCACATGGGGGTGCTCCAGACCGAGCAGTGCCGTGCGCTCCTGGACGAACCGGCCGACGAGTTCCTGGTCGGACGAGAGGTCCTCGCGCAGCAGCTTGACGGCGACGGGCCCCTCGGGTCCCTCGCCGAGCCACACCGTGCCGGCGCTGCCCCGCCCCAGGATCTGGTTGGCGGTGTACCGGCTGCCGATCTTCCGTGCCAAGACTGCTCCTACAGACGCGTGTTGTCGCCAAAGCTACGCGTCGCGGGAGCCAACCTTCACCGCGGAGACGGAAATCACCCGCTGGGTGTCGACAAATCCCCAGAGTTACTGCTGACCTGAGGAGTTTCCGCCGAGATCTCCGATCCATCCGCTCACGGTGTCGATGATGTCCCCGAGCTGCTGCCAGTAGCTCTTGCCGGTGCCGATCCACTCCTGGAGCGGGCTCAGCTCCCAGATCAGCCAGCTCGCCACGAACAGGATGACGATCGTGAACAGACAGCCCTTGAGGCAGCCCAGACCCGGGATCTTCATCGGGTTGGCACTGCGCTGCCGCGGCTGCCGGGGCTCGCGCGCGGGGCGCTCGGGCTGCGGCGGGGGCGCGTACCGCTGCGGCTGGGGCTGCGGCGGGGCGTACTGCTGCGGCTGGGGCTGCTGCTGACGGCCGTAGCCGCCCTGCGGCGGACGCTGCGGGGGCCGCTGCTGGCGCTGCGGCGGCTGCTGCTGCTGGGGCCTTGCGACCTGCCGCTGGGGGCGGCGGCGCAGCGGGTCCTCACTCGGGTCGAGGTACTGCACCTGCGTCTGTTCGTTGCGGTCCCGGGCCGCGCGCAGCTGGTTCTGCCAGGGGTGCGGATCCTCGGGCCCACCGGACTGCTGCCCATGTCCCTGCTGTCCGTGGCCCTGCTGTCCGTACTGGCCCGGCTGTCCGGGCGGCACCGGCGGCATGACGGCGGTCGGGTCGGCCGCGCCGCGGTTCGTCGGGAGTACGGCGGTGGGGTCGGCGGCACCGACCGGGTTCCCGGCGCCGGTGTGCGGCAGGAAGCTGGTCGCGGCGTTGGGGTCGACGGCACCCGCGCGGTGCGGCAGCACCTGCGTCGGGTCGGCGGCGCCGGGCGTGTCCGGGACGGCGGCCGGGTCGGGGTCGGGCAGCAGCAGGGCGCCGACGTTCTCCGCCGCGGCGATCTGCGCGGAGTTCGCGTGCACACCGATGCCCTCGGCGACCACACGCAGCCCGCGCGCGAGGTTCTCGGCACTGGGACGGCGGTCCGGGTTCTTGCTCAGACAGCGCTCTATGACGGTCCACAGCGGGTCGGGGACCGTGGAGGGGCGGCGCGGTTCGGCGCTCAGGTGCTGGTGCAGGACTTCCAGGGCGGAGCCGCCGGCGAACGGCGGACGGCCGGTGACCAGTTCGTACAGCAGGATCCCGGCGCCGTAGATGTCGACCGCGGAGGTCTGCGGGCGGCCCTCGGCGGACTCGGGAGCGACGTACGCGGGCGTGCCGACGAACTCCTGGGTCCGGGTCAGTCCCGGGGAGTCCGCGAGGCGCGCGATGCCGAAGTCGGTCAGCAGGGGGTGCATCTGGCCGCCGTACTGCCGCAGCAGCACGTTGGCCGGCTTGAGGTCGCGGTGGACCACGCCGTCGGCATGGCTCGCGGCGAGCGCGTCGGCGATCTGGGCGGTGAGCAGGGCGGCGCCGACCGGGCTGAAGGGGCCGTTCTCGCGCAGGTAGCGGTGCAGGTCGGGGCCCTCGACGAGGTCCATGACCAGGGCGAGCAGATCGCCCTCGACGACCAGGTCGCGCACCCGCACGATGTTCGGGTGGGTCAGCCTGAGCAGGACGGAGCGCTCGCGCAGGAACCGCATCACGATGTCCGGGTCGCTCGCGAGCTCCTCCTTGAGGACCTTGATCGCGACGGTCTCGCCCGGCTGTCCGGCCACGGCCGCCTCGGCGCCCGCGGTCTCCCGCTGGCGTGCTCGCCAGACGGTCCCCGTGGCACCGCGTCCGAGCGGCTCCTCGAGGAAGTACTTGCTGCCAACCGGCCGCACGTCATGCACTCCCTGCTGCTTGCTGTCGTTCCGACCCACTTCCGACCCACTGTAGTGCCGCTCCTCCTGGCACTGCGTAAGCGTTGCCAAGCACGTTCGAAACAAAGACGCTCCGTCCGGGGCTCCCGGTTGCCGGACGTTGACGTGACCGATCTCAAGTGATCGCCCGCGCTGCACTGGTCAGGCACTTTTGGGGGCAGAGCTGACCAATCAAGATCACTTGCCCTCGGGCGGCGGGCGTGTTGTCAGTGGCAGGTGCGAGGATGCGTGCAGTACTGGCCGATGGTGCTCGTGCGGGGTGGGGATGTCCGCGTCCGAGCAGAAGGGACCGCTGACGGCGATGCAGATCCGGCTGACCGTCGTAGACCCGCTGGGCCCGCCCGACCGGGCCCGCGGCCGCGCCGCGAGCTGCGACGTGCTGGTCACCGCTCCCGTCGGCACCGCACTGGCCGCGGTGGCCGGCGCCCTCGCCTCCGCGGTCCCCGGGGAGGCGGGCGCCTCCCGCGCGGGCGAGGCCGAGCGCGGCGGCGGCACCGTCGTGCTGTACGCGGACGGCGAGCGGCTGGACGCCCAGCGCGCCACCCTCGGCGAGCCCCCGCTGATCGACGGAGCGGTGCTCTCGCTGGGCGCCCCGGCGGCCCCCGAGCCCCACCCCGAGCTCGACGAGGCACCCACCCAGCTCCATGTGGTCGCCGGCCCCGACGCGGGCGGTGTCCACCTGCTGCACGGCGGTCAGATCCACATCGGGCGCTCCGCCGACGCCGACGTCCCGCTCGACGACCCCGACGTCTCCCGCCTCCACTGCGCGATCACCGTCGCCGCCGACGGCCACGTCTCGGTGGCCGACCTCGGCTCCACGAACGGCACGATCCTGGACGGCGCCCGCGTGGGCGCCCGCCCGGTCCGGTTCCCCCCGGGGGCACTCCTGAGGATCGGCGAGTCGGTGCTCCGCCTGTCCCCCAGCGGCGGCCCACGTCTGGGGACGGAGCCGGACGGGGAAGGGCACGTGCGGGTCGCGCCCGGCGAGAGCGCGTCCGGGGACGGCGGCAGCGGGCGCGGTACCGCGGGGCCGGCCGAGGGCGCCGACGGATCGGGGGCGGGCCGGGGAGCGGACCGTTCCCGGGGCGGGGGACGGGACTTCGGGACGCCTCGCGGTGCGGCTGCTGCGGCCGGGCACCTGCCGGGGCAGGAGCGTGGCGCACCCGACAGCACTGCGGAAGCGGGTGAGGCTGCCGCCACGACCGGGTACGGGGCCGGGCCGGGGCGTGGGGCGCCGGGGAGCACTGCGGGAGCGGGCGAGGCCGCGTACCGGTCTGGTGCGGGGCGGGGGCGGCGGGTTTCGGGGCGGGCCGGAGGAAACGGGGCCGGAGCGAGCGGGGCCGGTGCGGGGGCATCGGTCTCGGGCGGGGGCGCCGAAGGCTCGGCACACGCGCGTGGGGGGCGGGACAGCGGCGGTGCCACGGCCCAGCCGCCGACCGACCGGACCCACCACACCTACGGTTCGGCCGACTGGGGCGCTTCCGGCGGGGACCCCGGGGTAGCGCAAGCCCAGGGCCATGGTCCCGTCGAGCCGCCGGTCGTCGTGCCGGGGCAGGGCGGGGCGCCTCGGATCGAGAACCGGGGCGGTGGCCGGGCCGGCGGTTCGCTCGGCGCGGCCTCGAGCGGGAATGTCGGAGAGCGGCCTGGCGTGAGCGGGGCGGTGCCGGGTGCGCGTGCTCACGGCTCCGCGGGGGCGGCCTCCGGTGACACGGGTGAACGGCGTCTGCGCGGGCCGGAGAGCGCCGGTGGCGGTGGCGTCGGGAGCTCTTCGGGCTACGTCGGGTCCGGCAACTCCGTCGGCTCCGCCAGTTCCGTCGGCTCCGTCGGAGACACCCACGGCGGCCAGGCCGGAATCGGTTCGTTCACGGAGTCCACGGCCGCTGCCTCGGGGCCCTCCGTGCAGCCCCCCACCGCCCAGGACACCCCCTCCACCCCCGACCCCGCCGAACCCGGCACCGGCCGCCGCAAAGGCACCCCCCTGCGCGGGACGGACGCCCCGCAGAGCGGGCGTCGGCGCGGCGGGCTCGGCAAGTGGGCGCGGCGGCTGGCCGGGGGCCGGGGCGAGCCGGAGACCGCCGAGCGGGACGAGGCGTACGCCGAGGAGCCGGCCCCCGTCGCCACCGCTCCGTCGGCCACCGCCGCCCAGGTGCCCGAGGTCTGGCCGGACCCCGCCGCGCTGCTGCTGACGGCACTGGGCCCGGGTGCCCGCCTGTGGGAGCGCGGGCCGGGGCACCCGGAGGCGCTCACCGTGCGGCTCGGCACCGCCGACCGGGCCGCGCCCGACGGGTCGGGGCTGTTGCCCGCCGTTCCGGTGACCGCGGATCTGCGCGAGGCGGGCGCGCTGGGTCTCGCCGGTCCGCGCGCGCGGCTGGCCGGGCTGGCCCGCGCGGTGGTGGCCCAGCTCGCCGCCCTGCACGCGCCCGAGACCCTGGAGATCGTCCTGATCAGCGCGGACCGCTCCCGGCCCGCGCAGGAGCGCACCGCCGAGTGGTCCTGGCTGGGCTGGCTCCCCCATGTCCGCCCGGGCCACGGCCAGGACTGCCGCCTCCTCCTGGCCCACGACCGCGAACAGGCCGCGGCCCGCACCGACGAACTCCTCAGGCGCCTGGACGACCACCTGGCCGACGCGGAGCTCGCCCCGCCCCGCGGCATGATCCCGGCGGCCCGCTCCGCCGCCCCGGACGGACTCCGGGGCGCCGCCCGACGGCCTTCCTGGGCCCGCGACGACGCCGAGGGCGGCGACACCGGCGGTTTTCCGGGGCCGTACACCGTCGTCGTCGTCGACGGCGATCCCGGTGGCGCGGATCTGCGCAAGGCGGTGGCACGGCTGGCGGCACAGGGCCCGCGGGCCGGTATCCACGTCGTCTGCCTGGCCGAGACGGCCCCCGCCTCCCCCGCCTCCCCGGTGACCGACACCTACGAGGCGGCCTGCGCGGCGGCCCCGACGTTCCGGGAGTGCGGCGCGGTCGGCCTGCTCAGCGGGGACGTGGCGACGGCCCTGCGGCTGATGCGGGTGGCGCGCGCGGGGATGCCGACCGGCGCGGGCCGGCCGACGGCCCCGAGCGGAAGCGGGAGCGCTCCGACGGCCCCGGGCGCAGATTCCGAGACCTACGGCACCGTGCCGAACGCGGAGACCACCCGCCCGGACACAACCCGTCCGGCAACCCGGCACCCCGGCGCCGACACCACCCGCACCGTGCCCCGGCCCACCGCCGCCGGGCACGCCGTGGCCTCCGCGGGACACGGCACCGGCACGCGCACCGACCCCGACACCCTCCACCTCACCCCCGCACCGACCCCCGTGGGCCACGGCACCGTCGCCGCCGTGGACGCCGTCTCCGCCGCCTGGGCCGAGCGGTTCGCGCGGGCGCTGGCGCCCCTGCGCACGGACGGGACCGCCGGTGCGGGCCACGCGCGCGTGTCCTCCCCGCTGCCCCAGTCGGCGCGGCTGCTGGACGAGCTGGGGCTGGCCCGGGCCACCCCGCCGTCGCTGATGACACGCTGGGCGGACGCGGCCGACGACCCGGAGTCGCTCGGCGGCCGGGCCTGGGCGGTGCTGGGGGCCGGCCCGCGCGGCCCGGTCTGCGCCGACCTCGTGGCCGAGGGCCCGCACCTGCTGATCGAGGGACCCGCGGGCAGCGGCCGTACGGAACTGCTCCGGGCCGTCGTCGCCTCGCTGGCCGCGGCCGAGCGCCCCGACCGGCTCAGCGTCGTCCTGATGGACGGCCGGGACAGCGTGGGCGCCGGCGGCGGCCACGGCGAGGGGCTGCGCGTGTGCACGGACGTGCCGCACGTGACCACCCACCTCACCGCCAACGACCCGGTCCGCATGCGGGAGTTCGCCCAGTCCCTGAGCGCCGAGCTGAAGCGGCGCGCGGAGCTGCTCGGCCGCTCCGACTTCGCCGAGTGGCACACCGGGCGCGAGCTGTCCGGCCGTATGGTCGCCCAGCGCACGGCGACGACCCGCGGCCCGTCCGCCGCGAAGGGCACCTCCACCACGGGCGTCCAGAGCACCGCGGGCCCTCACGGCACCGCGGGCACCAACGGCATCCCCGCCGCGGCGGCCGCCGACCCGGCCGCAGCCGACCTCGACTCCCCGCCCAGCGCCACCATCCGGCTGCGCCCCGGCGCGGCCCGGCGCCAGGCGGAGGCCGTGCCGCCGCTCCCCCGCCTGGTGGTGGTCGTGGACGATCTGGACGCCCTGGTCTCCCCGCCCCTCGGCTCCCCCGGCCGGCCCGCCGCCGGATCGGTCATACGCGCGCTGGAGGCGGTGGCCCGCGAGGGCGAGCGGCTGGGCGTGCACCTGGTGGCCGCGAGCGGCCCGGGCGGCCGTACGGCGGAGTCGGAACCGGCCCGCCGGGCCACCCTCCGCGTCACCCTGGACGCCCCGGCCACCGGGCCGGAGGAACCGGCCCCCGGCCGAGGCCGGCTGACCCGGTCCGACGGCCGGGTGACCGCCTTCCAGGCGGGCCGGGTCACGGGCCGCATCCCCCGTACGGCAACCCTCCGTCCCACGGTGGTGCCCCTGGAGTGGGAGCGCATGGGCGATCCCCCGACCCGCCGTCCGGTGCGGGAGCTGGGGAACGGCCCGACAGATCTTGCTCTGCTCGCCAGCGCATTGGAACGGGCAGCGAGGGAAGTCGCAGCAGCAGAGGTGCCGTCACTGCTTTAGCCGAACCAGGCTGCCCCTCTTCGACGTGTGCCCGCACGCAGCCGTACTGGTCACGAGGCCGCAACGATCTCCCGCTTGACAGCCGACGCGCCCTTGCCGACCCAGTTCTCCCGGCGTAGACCAGTTCGCACGGGACACCCTCAACGTTCGACGAGGAACGAGGAACGGGGACGTGATGCGCAGCACGAGCAGCACAAACCGAAAGCCCAGGGCAGCGAAGACCGCGGCCGCCGCCCTCGCGGCCGCCCTCGCCCTCTCGCTCAGCGCCTGCGGCGGGGACGACGACAAGAGCAGTGACACCGGTGCGACCGGCGGCAAGGAGACCGGCACCACCGTCACCCTCCCCAAGCTGAACGGCAGCAGCCTCCAGGTGGCCGCCGTGTGGAGCGGCGAGGAGCAGGCCAACTTCAAGAAGGTCCTAGCGGAGTTCGAGAAGCGCACCGGCGCCAAGGTGACCTTCGTGCCCGCGCAGGACCCCATCGTCAACTTCCTGGGCTCGAAGGTCGCGGGCGGTCAGCCGCCGGACATCGCGATGCTCCCGCAGCCCGGCGCCATCAAGCAGGCCGTCGACAAGAAGTGGGCCAAGCCGCTGGGCGCCGAGGCCAAGGCGGAGCTCGCGAAGAACTACTCGCAGGGCTGGCAGGACATCGGCAAGATCGACGGCACCCAGTACGGCGTCTACTACAAGGCCGCCAACAAGTCCCTGATCTGGTACAACGCCAAGGTCTTCGAGAACGCGGGCGCCACCGAGCCGAAGACCTGGGACGAGCTGCTCACCACCGCGCAGACGGTGTACGACTCGGGCGTGACGCCGTTCTCCGTCGGCGGCGCCGAGGGCTGGACCCTCACCGACTGGTTCGAGAACATCTACCTCTCCCAGGCGGGCCCGGAGAAGTACGACCAGCTGGCCAAGCACGAGATCAAGTGGACGGACCCGTCCGTGAAGGACGCGCTGACCACGCTGGCCCAGGTCTGGGGCAAGAAGGACTACGTGGCCGGCGGTGCGAAGGGCGCGCTCCAGACGGACTTCCCGGCCTCCGTCACCCAGACCTTCACCGGCGGCGACCAGCCCAAGGCCGCCATGGTCTACGAGGGCGACTTCGCGCAGGTCAACATCCAGACGGCCAAGGCGAAGGTCGGCACCGACGCGAAGGTCTTCCCCTTCCCGAAGGTCGGCGACACGGCCCCCGTGGTCTCCGGCGGCGACGCGGCCGTGATCCTGAAGGACTCCAAGGCGGCGCAGGCCCTGGCGACCTTCCTGGCCTCCCCGGACGCGGCGACCATCCAGGCCAAGCTCGGCGGCTATCTCTCGCCGAACAAGAGCGTGGACATCTCCTCGTATCCGAACCCGGTGCAGCAGAAGATCGCCAAGGCGCTGATCGACTCGGGTGACGACTTCCGCTTCGACATGTCCGACCAGGCCCCGCAGGCCTTCGGCGGCACGCCCGGCAAGGGCGAGTGGAAGGCGCTCCAGGACTTCCTGACCAACCCGAAGAACATCGCGGGCACCCAGGCCAAGCTGGAGGCCGACGCGGCGGCTGCCTACGGGAACTGAGGCGATGACATCGGCAACCGAGGCAGGGGTCCCACCGGCCCCTGCCTCTCCCAAGTCGCGCAAGAGCGTGACCGGCACCCGCAGGACCGTGGCAGTGCTGTTCCTGCTGCCCGCCCTCGTGCTGCTGGGCGCGCTCGTGGTCTACCCGATCGGGTACTCGCTGGTCCGCAGCTTCTACGACCAGTCCGGCGACGGCTTCGCCGGGATCGACAACTACAAGGCCCTGTTCACCGACGACGGCATCCGCACCGCCCTGAAGAACAACGTCATCTGGGTGGTGTTCGCGCCGACGATCTCCACCGCGCTCGGTCTGATCTTCGCGGTGCTGACGGAGCGGATCCGCTGGGGCACGGCGTTCAAACTGCTCGTCTTCATGCCGATGGCGATCTCGATGCTGGCGGCGGGCATCATCTTCCGCCTCGTCTACGACCAGGACCCGGACAAGGGGTTCGCGAACGCGGTGTGGGTGGGCGTGCACGACACGTTCGCGCCGTCCTCGGCGTTCCCGAAGGCCCACCCCGGCCGGAACTCCCCGCTGGTGCCCCAGGGCGGCGGCTTCGTCACCAAGGCCACGGTCCACACCGGCGGCACGGTCACGCTGCCCCTGGTGGGCGTGGCCCCGGACCAGATGCCGAGTGACGCCAAGAAGGCCGTGGCGCCCCAGGCGGACCCGGGCCGGATCACCGGCACCACCTGGCAGGACTTCACGCGCGGCAAGGGCGTCGGCAAGCTCGGCGGGGTCGACCCCAGCGAACTCGGCTACCCCGGCATGAAGATCGAGGCGGTCAAGGACGGCAAGGTCGTCGAGACGGCGAAGGCGGGCGACGACGGCACCTTCTCCTTCTCGGAGAAGGCGAACGGCGCCCAACTACGGCTTCCGGCGAGCAACTTCAAGGAGGCCTACAACGGGGTCGACTGGCTCGGCCCGTCGCTGGTGACGCCGGCGATCATCGGGTCGTACATCTGGATGTGGGCCGGTTTCGCGATGGTGCTGATCGCGGCCGGGCTCGCGGGCATCCCCCGGGAACTCCTGGAGGCGGCCCGGGTCGACGGCGCGAGCGAGTGGCAGGTCTTCCGCAGGGTCACGGTGCCACTGCTCGCGCCGGTCCTCGCGGTGGTCACCGTGACCCTGATGATCAACGTCCTGAAGATCTTCGACCTGGTCTACATCATCGCCCCGGGCTCCTCGCGGGACGACGCGAACGTGCTCGCCCTGGAGCTGTACCTCAAGGGCTTCTCCGAGGACCAGCCGGGCATCGCGAGCGCCATCTCGGTGTTCCTGCTGCTGCTCGTCATCCCGGTGATGTGGTTCAACATCCGGCGGCTCAGGCGGGAGGTACGGCGATGACGACCCAGGCCGAGAGGCTTCCCGAGACGGCGTCGGCGGGGGGCACGAAGGCGAAGCAGTCCCTCGGCTCCAGGCTGGTCGAGCGGGTCAGCGGCGGGGTGATCAGCGTCCTGCTCGTCCTGGTCGGCCTGTTCTGGCTGGTGCCGACGATCGGTCTGCTGATCTCCTCGCTGCGCAGCCCCGAGGACATGACCGCGAGCGGCTGGTGGACGGTCTTCACCAAGCCGTCCCAGCTCACCCTCGACAGCTACGACAAGCTCCTGCACAACAGCGACATCACCAACTCCATCGTCAACACCATCCTGATCACGGTCCCGGCGACGCTCCTGGTGATCGTCATCGGCGCGCTCGCGGGCTACGCGTTCGCGTGGATGGACTTCCCGGGCCGCGACTGGTGGTTCATGGCCGTGGTCGGTCTGCTGGTGGTGCCGGTGCAGGTGGCGCTCATCCCGATCGCCGAACTCTTCGGCAAGATCGGCCTGTTCGGCAACATCTTCGGCGTGGTCCTCTTCCACACGGGCTTCGGTCTGCCGTTCGCGGTGTTCCTGTTGCGGAACTTCTTCGCCGAGATCCCGCGCGAACTCCTGGAGGCGGCCCGGCTCGACGGCGCGGGTGAACTGCGCCTGTTCGCAAGGGTGGTGCTGCCGCTCGGCGCGCCCGCGATCGCGAGCCTGGGCATCTTCCAGTTCCTGTGGGTGTGGAACGACATGCTGATCGCCCTGGTGTTCACGGACGCCGACAGCCAGCCGATCACGGTCGCCCTCCAGACCCAGATGCGCGCCTTCGCCGACAATGTCGACGTGCTGGCGCCGGGTGCGTTCATCTCGATGGTGATTCCGCTGATCGTGTTCTTCGCGTTCCAGCGGCAGTTCGTGTCCGGTGTGATGGCGGGCGCGGTCAAGTAGCGTCCAGAGCAACCGGGTTGGGGGCGGGCCGACACCGGCCCGCCCCCTTCGCGTTCGCCCGAATGCCGTACGGACCGTAACCAAGGGCGCTCACGGTGCGTTCCCGGGCAGAACTCCCGTGCCGACCCATGGATGTGCCGTGCCCAGGTTCAGTGTCATCGTCCCCGCGTACCAGGTGCAGGCGTATCTGCCCGCCTGCCTGGAATCGGTGCTGTCGCAGTCGTACGACGATCTGGAGCTGATCGTGGTCGACGACCGGTCCCCGGACGCGTGCGGCGAGATCGCCGACGAGTTCGCGGCCCGCGACCCGCGCGTGCGGGCCGTCCACCGGGCGCGCAACGAGGGCCTGGGGCCTGCCCGCAACACGGGGATCGCCGAGGCCACGGGCGACTACCTGGTGTTCCTCGACGGCGACGACACCCTCGCCCCGCACGCGCTGCGGTCGGTCGCCGACCGGCTGAAGGAGACGGGCGAGCCCGACGTCCTGGTCCACGGCCACGCGCTCGTCCCGTGGTCGGGCGAGATCGTCCGCGCCTCCGCCCCGGGCCTGCTCACCGAGGAGGGGCCCGCCCAGTTCCGCCTGGAGGACCGGCCGGGGCTGCTGCGGATGCCGGCGGCCGCCTGGAACAAGGTGTGCCGCAGGGAGTTCGCCGAGCGCGAGGGCTTCGCCTTCCCGCCCGGGCGGCACACGGACCTGCCCTGGACCTGCCCGGTCCTGATGACGGCCGAGTCGATCACCACCCTCGACCGGGTCTGCGTCCACCACCGGCTGCGGCGCCGGAGCGTCCCCGCGGGGGCCGGCCGTAGGGACTTCGACGTCTTCGACCAGTACGACAGGGTCTTCGCGTACGTCGACACGCACCCCGAACTCGCCCAGTGGCGGCCGGTGTTGTTCCGCCGCATGGTGGACGACCTGTGGGCGGTGTTCAGCGGGCGGGGCCGTCTGCCACGGGACGCCCGCGCCGAGTTCCTGCGGCGGGCCCGCGAGCTCTACCGCGCTCACCTCACCCCGGGCCACCCTGCCCCGGTGGGCTCACGGCTGCGGCACACCACGATCCGCCTGGGCCTGTACCGCACCCAACGGACCCTCGAACTGGCCCAGTTGCTCGGCCGGCGGATCGCCGAACCCACCGTCCGGCTCACCAAGGCCCTGCACGCCGCGGCCCTCCGGCTGCACTACCGCGTCCAACTGCGCCTGCCCGTCCGTGAGGACCGCGCCGTCTTCGCCGTGTACGGGGGCCGCGGCCACGGCTGCAACCCCGGTGCGCTGGAGGAGGCGTTCCGCTCCCTCGCCCCGCACATCCGCACCGCGTGGGCCGCCGATCCCGAGCACCACCGCACGATCCCGACCGCGACCCGCCGCCTCACCCCGGACACGGCCGCCTACTGGACGGCACTCGCCCGCTCCAAGTACCTGGTGAACAACACCGACTTCGACCGCCGCCTGGTCAAGCGCCCCGGCCAGGTCCTCGTCCAGACCCAACACGGCACGCCCCTCAAGCACATGGGCCTGGACCTCCAGGAACGCCCGGCGGCCGCAGGAAACCTGGACTTCGCCGCGATGCTCAGGGGCGCCGACCAGTGGGACTACCTGGTCTCCCCCAACCGCCACGCCACCCTCACCTGGGAGCGGGCCCTTCCCGGCGGCTACACCGTGCTTCCCTACGGCCATCCCCGCAACGACGTGTTCCAGCGGGCGACTTCGGAGGACGTACGGCGGCTGCGCGAGTCGCTCGGCGTCCCCGAGGGCACGGTCGCGATCCTGTACGCGCCCACCCACCGCGACTACCGCCGCACCCAGCGCACCACCCTCGACCTGGAGCGGCTCCTGCGCCGCCTCGGCCCCCGCTTCGTCGTCCTGGCCCGCGCCCACCACCGGCACGGCGGCCCGCTCGCCCCCGCCTCGACACCCCGCGTCATCGACGTCAGCGACCATCCGAGCGTGGAGTCCCTGTGCCTGGCCTCGGACGCCCTGGTCACCGACTACTCGTCCCTGATGTTCGACTACGCCGGCCTGGACCGCCCGATCGTGATCCACGCGGACGACCGGGAGGCGTACGAGGCGGCCCGGGGCACCTACTTCGACCTGCGGTCCTTCGCTCCGGGCGCGATCGCGCGCAGCGAGGACGAGCTGATCGACATCTTCGCCACCGGCCACTGGCGCGGCTCCCGCTCCACCCAGCTGCGCTCGGCGTTCCGCGAGCGCTTCTGCCCGTACGACGACGGCCGCGCCGCCGAACGGGTCGTACGCCATGTGGTGCTGGGCGAGCCGGAGTCGCCGTCGGTGATCCCGCCGGCGGAGCGCCACCCGGTGCCGTCGGCGGCGGCCGCGTCGGACCGCTCGCCCCTGACCACGGTGCCGCGTCCCGCGGCGGAGCCGACCGTCACCGAAACCCTCTAGGAGGGCCCATGCCGTCCAGTCCGTCCCGGCCCACACCGAGCCGACCGACGACGTGGCGCCCGGCCGGACGGCCGGGCGCCTGAACGCCGCTTCGTGCGGGGTTACTCGATGACGAGGTCGACCTCGATGTTGCCACGGGTGGCGTTGGAGTAGGGGCAGACCTGGTGGGCCTGCTCGACCAGCTTGCGGCCGGTCTCCGCGTCCACGGTGTCGGGGAGTTCCACGCGCAGGGCGACCTTGAGGCCGAAGCCCTCGCCCTGCTTGCCTATGCCGACCTCGGCGGTGACGGCGGCGTCGCTGACGTCCACCTTGGCCTGGCGGCCGACGAGACCGAGGGCGCTGCCGAAACAGGCGGCGTAACCGGCGGCGAACAGCTGCTCCGGGTTGGTGCCCTGACCGTTGCCGCCCAGCTCCGCCGGCGGGGCCAGCGCCACGTCGATCTTGCCGTCGTTGGTGAAGGCGCGGCCGTCACGGCCGTGGGTGGCGGTGGCGACTGCGGTGTAGAGCGCGTCCATGGAAATCCGTCCCTGGGGGGTGAGTCCTGTTCGGTGCCACAAGTAGAGCACACAATTCAGTTGTGCACAACTAAATGGCTCGCAAGAGCTATCCTGGAGCCATGGACACGTCCCCGACCACCGCCGACTGGCTCCGCCTCGACCAGCAGATCTGTTTCTCCCTGAACGCCGCCTCCCGCGCCTTCGGCGGCGTCTACCGCGTGATCCTCAAGGATCTCGGGATCACCTACCCGCAGTACCTCGTGATGCTCGTGCTCTGGGAGCACGGCGAGCTGCCCGTCAAGAAACTCGGTGAGCACCTGCGCCTCGATTCGGGCACCCTCTCCCCGCTCCTCAAGCGACTGGAGACGGCGGGCCTGGTCCGGCGCGAGCGCAGCGCCCGCGACGAGCGCTCCGTGGAGGTGCGGCTCACCGACGAGGGCCTCGCACTGCGCGAGCGCGCCGCGCAGGTACCGCGCCGGATCGTCTCGGCGACCAGCTTCGACGTGGACGAGATCCGGGCCCTGCGGACCCGCCTCGACGAACTCACCTCCGCACTGGACGCCGCCGTGCACGCGGAGTTGCCCGACGAGGGCTGACCCTTACCGAAAACTAGCGGCGCTTTAGGGCTTGCGCGGCATATGCCCGCCTACGATCCGCCCTGATGAGACATCCCCGTGCCGCCCTGGCCGCCGCCTGGCTCGCCACCCGCGCCCTGATGGTGTGGCTGCTCACCCTGCGAGGGTGGGACGCCATGGGACGCGAGGTGCGGCTCTACCACCACTGGTACGGCGTCCTCGCGCACGGCGCCCACCCGGTGCGCGACACGCTGTGGCAGTACCCGCCGGGCGCGGGACCGCTCCTGCTCTCCCCCGGGCTGCTGCCGGGCCTGACATACTTCCAGGCCTTCGTCGCCCTCACCCTCGCCGCCGACGCGCTGACCGCCCTGGCGCTCGCCCGCGCGGGCACCCGCCCCGGCCGCACCCTGCTCGGCGCCGGCGTCTGGATCGGCGGCCTCCCGCTCCTCCTGCACCTCCCGCTCGCCCGCTACGACGTCCAGGTCACCGCCCTCGCGGTCCTCGCCTTGCTGGCGTCGACGCGCTCCACACGCGTGTGCGGAGCCCTCGCGGCGCTCGCCGCCCTCGTCAAGGTGTGGCCGGTCCTGCTCCTCATGGGCCTTCCGAAGGGGCGGGCGACACGGTCGGCCCGGACCGCGGCCTTGGTGACCGGCACGACCGTGCTCGCGCTCCTCGTGACCCTCTTCGACCACCCCTTCGCGTTCCTGCGCCGACAGGGCGGCCGGGGCGTGCAGATCGAGTCCCTCGGCGGCACGCTCCTCGCCCTGGCCCGGCACGCCGGCTGGCCGGGGAAGGTGCGGTACCGGTACGGGGCACTGGAGTACACGGGGCCGTACGTCTCGACGGTCGCGCACGTCTCCCTTGCCCTCACGGTCGTAGCCCTGGCTCTGGTGCTGCTGTGGCGGGCCCGTGCCCGGCACTGGGGCGAGGCGACGCCGTACGACGCCGCCCTGTCCGCCGTGCTGCTGATCACCGTCACGAGCCGGGTGATCAGCCCGCAGTACCTGATCTGGCTGCTGGGCCTGGCCGCCGTGTGCCTGACCTCCCGGCACACCACCCAACGCCCGGTCGCCGCGCTGGTCCTGGCTGCGACAGCGGTCAGCGCCGTGGTGTACCCGGTGCTGTACGACCAGGTCGCGGCTGCCACCTGGACGGGCTGCGCGCTGATGGTCGTACGCAACGGACTGCTGGGCGCGGCGGCGGTGCTGTCCTTCACACGCGTGTGGCGCTCTTCGGCCGGGGTTCCGCCACCACGCGTGTCAGCCGGTTCACGAGCCGTGACTCCGGTGGTCCCCTCCGGGTCCGGCCGCCTGGTTCACTGATACGCGGAACGGGTCAACCGACGAGGGGACGGCCGTACATGACCTGGCTGATCACCGGCGGCGCCGGCTACATCGGGGCGCACGTCGTGAGGGCGATGACCGAGGCGGGCGAGCAGGTGGTCGTGTACGACGACCTGTCCACCGGCATCGCCGAGCGGGTGCCGGCCGAGGTGCCGCTGGTGGTGGGCTCCACGCTGGACGCCGAGCGCATCGCGCACACCCTCGCGGACCACGAGGTCACGGGAGTGGTCCACCTGGCGGCGAAGAAGCAGGTGGGCGAGTCGGTGGACCGTCCCCTGCACTACTACCGGGAGAACGTCGAGGGCCTGCGCGTCCTGCTGGAGGCGGTGACGACGGCCCGGGTCCCCTCCTTCGTCTTCTCGTCCTCGGCGGCGGTCTACGGCACGCCGGACGTCCCGCTGGTGACCGAGCGGACCCCGTGCGCGCCGATGTCCCCGTACGGCGAGACCAAGCTGGCCGGCGAGTGGCTGGTCCGCGCCACGGGCCGCGCGACCGGCCTGTCCACGGCGTCCCTGCGCTACTTCAACGTGGCGGGCGCGGCGGCCCCCGAGCTGGCCGACACCGGCGTCTTCAACCTGATCCCGATGGTCTTCGAGAGGCTCACCGAGAACGCCGCCCCGCGCATCTTCGGCGACGACTACGACACCCCCGACGGCACCTGCGTCCGCGACTACATCCACGTCTCGGACCTGGCCGAGGCCCATGTGGCCGCCGCCCGTGCCCTCCAGTCCTCGCCCGGCCGTGACCTCACCGTCAACATCGGCCGCGGCGAGGGCGTCTCCGTCCGCGAGATGATCGACCACATCAACGCCCTCACCGGCCACGACCGCCCCCCGACGGTCGCCCCGCGCCGACCCGGGGACCCGGCCCGGGTCGTCGCCTCGTCGGACCTGGCGGCGACCGAACTCGGCTGGAAGGCGAAGCATGACGTTCAGGACATGATCTCGTCGGCTTGGGAGGGGTGGGTGCGGTTGCATCCGGGGGCGGGGAGGGGGTGAGGGGTCGGCGGTGCCGGGCCGGGGGTGAGAGGGACGGGGGGGCCGGGGCCGGCGGTGAGTGGGCGGGGGTGGGCGCGCGGGGGTGAGTGGGCGGGGGTGAGTGGGCGGCTCGGCCCCGGCGCTGCGAGCCGGGGCGCGTGTCGTCCGCGTATCGAAAATCGCATACGCCCGGGCAACACCCGGTCGCCTTGACTGGCCGTATGTCCTCCAGCGAACCAGTACGAGCAGCAGTCGGGAACCCGGTCGTCAGGCCGGTCAGCGCGGCCGACCATCTGGCGTTCGTGCGGGCGCAGCGGTCGGTCAGCTTTCTGCAGACGCCGGCGTGGGGCCGCGTCAAGACCGAGTGGCGCAGCGAGTCCCTGGGCTGGTTCGACGGTCGGCGCCTGGTCGGCGCGGGGCTCGTGCTGTACCGGCCGGTGCCGCGGCTGGACCGTTTCACCCTGGCGTATCTGCCCGAGGGCCCGGTCATCGACTGGAGCGGCGACATCGGCAGGTGGCTCGATCCGCTGGCGGCCCATCTCAGGACCCGCGGGGCGTTCGCGATCCGGCTCGGCCCGCCGGTGGTCACGGGCTCCTGGAGCGCCGCCCAGGTCAAGGAGGGCCTCGCCGATCCGGGCGTAAGGCGGCTGACCGACCTGCCTGGCCAGTGGGCCGACCCGGTCGGCGCCCGGGTGAGCAGCGGGCTGAAGGACGCGGGCTGGCTGCCGCAGAGTCCGCGGGACGGGTTCGGGGTCGGGCATCCCCAGTTCAAGTACGAGGTCCCGCTGGCCGGAAGGACCGAGGACGAGCTGCTCAGGGGTATGAACCAGCAGTGGCGCCGCAACATCAGGAAAGCCGCCAAGGAGGGCGTAGAGGTCTCGGTCGGCGCCGGCGGCAAGGATCTCAAGGCGTTTCACGACCTCTACGTCCACACCGCCCAGCGCGACCGCTTCACACCCCGGCCGCTGCGCTACTTCGAGACCATGTTCGCGGCGCTCAGTGCCGAGGCCCCCGAGCGGATCACGCTCTACCTGGCCCACCACCAGGGCGACTTGGTCGCCGCCACGGTCCTCGTCCGTGTCGGCGGCCGCGCGGTGTACGCCTACGGCGCCTCCGCCACCGACAAACGCGAGGTGCGCGGCTCCAACGCCTGCCAGTGGGCGATGATCCGCGACGCCCGCACCGCCGGCTGCGACATCTACGACCTGCGCGGCATCACCCCCACCCTCACCGCCGACGACCCACACGTCGGCCTTGTCCGCTTCAAATCCGGCCTGGGCGGCCGGGCAGTGCGGTACGTCGGCGAGTGGGACCTGCCGCTGCGGCCGATGGTGTACCGGGGGTTCGAGCTTTATATGCGGCGGCGTGGACGTTGAAGGACGGGGTGGCGCGGGCGCTGCGTGGCGTGGGGGCGCGGGCGCTGCCTCACGTGCCGGCGCGGGCGCTGCGTGGTGTGGGGCGCGGACGCTGCATTACGTGGCCGCGTGGATGCTGAACCACGGGCACCGGCCCGGGTACTGGCGCGCCCGGCGGCGTCGGCAATGCCCCACCCCGCCGACTACGCGAGCGCGCTGGCGACTTCGTCGAGGTGTGCCCCGCGGGAAGCCTTGACCAGGACCACATCACCGGTCCTGAGGGACCCGCGCAGCCAGTCGACGGCCGCGTCGTTGCCGGCGAGGACCACCGCCCGCCCTCCCGCACCGTCGGCGACCGGCCGGGCCGCCTCGCCGACGACAACCACCACGTCGGCCCGGGCGGCGGCGTACGCCCCGACCGCGCGGTGCTCGGCCTCGCTGTCGTCGCCGAGTTCGAGCATCTCGCCGAGTACGGCGATACGGCGCCCGCCCTCGACGGCTGCCAACGCGTCCAGCGCGGCCCGGGTCGAGTCGGGGTTGGCGTTGTAGGAGTCGTTGAGCAGCGTTGCCCCGCAAGCAAGGCCCCGCCGCTCCATCCGCCACGGCGACAGCGAGGCCGTGGCCAGCGCAGCCGTGGCCCGGCCGAGGGGCACCCCGGCCGCGAGGGCCGCCGCCGCGGCCGCCGACGCGTTGAGCACCTGGTGGGCGCCGACGAGGGGCAGCGTGAGGTGGGCGGAGGCGGCGCCGGCCCGCAGGGTGCAGGACGGCCGGCCGTGCCGGTCGAGGGTCAGGTCGAGTGCCCGTACGTCGGCGTGGGCGGCCCGGCCGAAGGTCGACACCGGACCACAGGTGAGCGCGCGCATCGCGGCCACCCGGGGATCGTCGGCGTTGAGGACGGCGGTGCCACCGGGCGTGAGCCCCCGCACCAGTTCGCCCTTGGTCCTGGCGATGGCGGCGCGCGACCCGAACTCGCCGAGGTGAGCCATGCCGACGTTCAAGACGACACCGATGTCCGGCGCGACCAGGCCGGTGAGTTCGGCGATGTCGCCGACATGGCGGGCTCCCATCTCCAGGACGAGGAACCGGGTGGCTGCCCGGGCCCGCAGCATGGTGAGCGGCACACCGAGCTCGTTGTTGAGCGAGCCGGCCGTGGCGACCGTCGGCCCTGCGGCCGACAGCACGGCCGCCAGCAGGTCCTTGGTGCCAGTCTTGCCCTGCGACCCGGTCACCCCGACGACGGTCAGCCCGTCACGCAACCGGGCCACCACGTGGGTGGCGAGTCTCTGCAACGCGCCCCGTACGTCCTCCACGACGACGGTGGGCAGTGGCGTGGGCCGGGAGCCGAGCACGGCCACCGCACCGGCCCGCCCCGCCTGTTCCGCGTAATCGTGGCCGTCGGCGCGCGCACCGGCGAAAGCGACGAAGAGGCCGCCCGGCTCAGCCCGCCGGCTGTCGAGCACGGCCGGCGCGGTCACGGTCACGGAGTTGTCACCCGCGAGCTTTCCATCGACGATTTCGGCGATCTCGCCGAGCCCGAGCGGGATCACGGCAATTCCCCGGACGTCATGCCTGATGTTGTGCGAGTCATTCCTCCAGTCAAAGGAGCGGGACGTATCGCGGGCATATCGAAAACGCCATACGTTCCGGCAACGGCACACGGCGTTGCCTTGAGGAATGACCCACAGCGAAACGACCCGCATCACCGTGTACGGGTGCGGCCCGGACGAAGCCGTATTGTTCCGCGAGTTGGCGCCCGGTCTCGGCGTACGGCCGGTCGTCACCGACGCACCGTTGTCCGAGGACAATGCGGAACTGGCCGCCGGCGGCCGCTGCGTCAGCGTAGGCCACAAGACCGTCATCACCCGTGCCGCACTGCGCGCACTCGGTCGAGCCGGCGTCACGTACATCTCCACACGGAGCATCGGCTGCAACCACATCGACGTGGAATACGCGGACAGCATCGGCGTCTTCGTGGAAAACGTCTCGTATTCGCCGGACAGCGTCGCCGACTACACGCTGATGCTCATGCTGATGGCGCTACGGGACGCGAAAGCCACCGTCCGCCGCACCGACCTGCATGATTACCGGCTGAGTGAGGTGCGCGGGAGGGAACTGCGCGATCTGACGGTCGGCGTGATCGGGACGGGACGTATAGGCGCGGCGGTCATGGACCGGCTCCGGGGGTTCGGCTGCCGCGTCCTGGCTTATGACAAGCGCCCCGTGGACCGTCCCGGCCCCCGTGTCGAGCACGTTCCGCTCGACGAACTCCTGCACCGGAGCGACCTGGTCACGCTGCACACGCCGCTCAACGCGGCCACGCACCACCTGCTGAACCGGCAGCGCCTGGCGCGGCTGAAGGACGGCGCGCTGATCGTCAACACCGCACGGGGCGGGCTCATCGACACCGAGGCGCTGGTCCAGGAGCTGGAGAGCGGCAGGCTGGGCGGCGCGGCGCTGGACGTCGTGGAGGGCGAGGAAGGCGTCTTCTACGCCGACTGCCGGGACAAACCCGTGGAAAGCAAAGCGCTGTTGCGGCTCCAGGAGCTGCCGAACGCGCTCATCACCCCGCACACCGCCTACTACACGGATCACGCCCTGCGCGACACCGTGCGGAACTCCCTCACCAACTGCCTGACTTTCGAAAGCGGGAATCGGCATGCCTAGGCTCAAGGTCGGCGTCGTATTCGGAGGCCGTTCCGAGGAACACCCCGTCTCCCTCAAGTCCGCGCGCGAGGTGGCCCAAAACCTCGATCCCGAGAAATACGAGCCCCTCTACATCGGGATCACCAAGAGCGGTTCCTGGAGGCTCTGCGACGGGCCCGACCCGGGATGGGAGAACGGCGACTGTCGTCCCGTCGCGCTGTCGCCGGACAGCGACACACACGGGCTGCTCGTGCTGGAGGAGGGCCGCTACAGCACGATCCGCCTGGACGTGGTGCTGCCCGTCCTGCACGGCCCATTCGGCGAGGACGGTGCGATGCAGGGTCTGCTGGAACTCTCCGGCATCCCCTACATAGGCTGCGACATCCAGAGTTCCGCGCTGTGCATGGACAAATCCCTCGCCTATGTCGTCGCCAGAAGCGCGGGAATCTCCACACCGAATTTCTGGACCGTCACGGCGGACGAGACCGTCGACCCCACCCGGCTCACCTATCCGGTCTTCGTGAAGCCGGCCCGGTCGGGATCGTCCTTCGGCGTCACGAAAGTGTCCCGACGGGAGGAACTTCGCAGTGCGGTGGAGACGGCACGGCGGTACGACGCGAAAGTGCTGATCGAGGAGGCCGTCGTCGGCAGCGAGATCGGCTGCGCCGTTCTCGGGAACGAGTCCGATCTCGTCGTGGGCGAGGTGGACCGGATCGCCCTCTCCCACGGTTTCTTCAGGATCCATCAGGAAGACGCCCCCGAGACCGGTTCCGACAACTCCACGGCGATCGTTCCCGCCGACATACCGGAGGAGTCACGGCTCCTCGTCCAGGAGACGGCCAAGGCCGTGTACCGCGCCCTGGGATGCAGGGGCCTCTCGCGGGTGGACATGTTCCTCAAGGAGGACGGAGAAGTGGTCCTCAACGAGGTCAACACCTTTCCCGGCATGACCTCGTACAGCCGTTATCCGCGAATGATGGCGGCAGCGGGTCTGCCGCTCTCCGAGGTGATCGACCGGACGGTCTCCCTCGCTCTGACAGGCAAGACCCGATGAAGCCGATGGAAATGACGAGGCCGATGGAGTCGACGACGGACGACTTCTTCTTCGTGGACGACCTGGCATCCGGAATACGCTGGGACGCCAAGTACGCCACCTGGGACAACTTCACCGGCAAACCGGTGGACGGATACCTGGCCAATCGAGTCGTCGGTACGAGAGCCCTGTGCGCGGCCCTTGAACGGGCGCAACGGAAAGCCGCGTCAGCGGGGTTCGGCCTGCTGCTCTGGGACGGCTATCGCCCGCAGCACGCCGTCGACTGCTTTCTGCGCTGGTCGCGGCAGCCGGAGGACGGCCGCACGAAGGCGCGTCACTATCCCCGTATCGGCAGGGCCGAGATGTTCGAGCGGGGATATGTGGCCGCCAGGTCGGGGCACAGCCGGGGCGGCACCGTCGACCTCACGCTCTACGACCTGGCCACGAACGAGCTCGTCCCCATGGGCGGCGACCACGACCTGATGGACCCCGTCTCCCACCACGGCGCCCCAGGCATCACACCTGCCGAGACGCGGAACCGCCGGCACCTGCGGTCCATCATGGAGGCCTGCGGATTCAGCGCGTACGAGCGCGAGTGGTGGCACTACACGCTCGACGACGAACCGTATCCGGACACCTACTTCGACTTCCCCATCGCGTAGGCCCACGGGCCACCACCACAGCCGCCGGGACCGTGATGCCGGTCCCGGCGGCTTTCCGCCGCTCGGCCCACGTCCACGGCGGCTCAGAGCGCCTTCAGCGCCTCCGTCGTCGCGTGCGCCAGCGCCGCGATGTACCCCTTCGGCAGCTTCGGGCTGCGGATCACGACGGAACGCCAGTACAGGGGGCCCGAGATCAGGTCGAGGGCCAGTTCGTCGTTGAGGCCGGGCCGGATCTCACCGCGCTGCTCCGCCGCCACGATGATCTTGCTGGCGACGCCCTCCTGGCCCTTCTGCAGAGCGTTCTGGAGAGCCTCGGCGATCTCGGGGTTACGGGCGGCCTCGGCCTGGAGGTCCGGGAGGATCTGCGAGGCCACGGGGTGCCGCAGCGCCCGGGACGTCACCTCGTACAGCATCCGCAGGTCGTCCTGGAGCGAGCCCGTGTCCGGCACCGGCAGGCCCAGCACCGCGATCTCCGAGACGACGTCGAGGACCAGGTGCAGCTTGGACCGCCAGCGGCGGTACACCGCGGTCTTGCCGACGCCCGCGCGGCGCGCGATGCCCTCTATCGACATCCGCGCGTACCCGACGGCCGCGAGCTCCTCGAAGACGGCTGCCCGAATGGCTTCCGTCACGTCCTCGCGCAGTACGGCGGCTCCGGCCGGGGCACGGCGGCGCGGACGGGTCTGCGGCGCGTCGGCGTTGGTCGTCATGCGGACCAGCATAGGGCGTAGCGACGAAACGGTCCCGTTCCGACGCGATTCGGCGCGGCCAGGGGCGTTGCGACGATACGGCAGCGTCCCGACGCGCCACGTCACGACGATACGGTTACGTCCCGACGTCACTCGTGACGACGAAACGGTTGCGTTCCGACGCTCTCTCGTCCTACGCTCACGTTGCGACGATACGGTCCCGTCCCGACGTAAGAAAACGTGAAGAGACACGTAAGGAAACATCGGGTGACGGACCCACCCGCCGCACCCGCACCACGCACCACCACGCATCACGCGCCACCCCACCCCCCGAACGAAAGCAGCGGATGTGAGCCAGGTCCTCGACACACCGCCCCCCACAGCGGCCCCGGCCGACGACGACCTCGCGGCCCTTGCCGCCCGTCACGGCCTCGCGGTCAGCGGTGCCCGTCCCTCCCTGCCCGTGTACGTCAGCCAGTTGTGGGCGCGGCGGCACTTCATCACCGCGTTCGCGACCGCCAAGCTCACCGCGCAGTACAGCCAGGCGAAGCTGGGCCAGGTCTGGCAGGTGATGAACCCGCTCCTGAACGCGGCGGTGTACTTCTTCATCTTCGGTGTGCTCCTGGGCACCAAGAAGGGCGTGCCGGACTACATCCCGTTCCTGGTGACGGGCGTGTTCATCTGGACGTTCACGCAGAGCTCGATCCTGGCGGGCACCCGCGCGATCTCCGGCAACCTGGGCCTGGTACGGGCGCTGCACTTCCCGCGGGCCGCGCTGCCGCTCTCGTTCTGCCTCCAGCAGCTCCAGCAGCTGCTGTTCTCGATGGCCGCGCTGGTCGTGATCCTGCTCTGCTTCGGCGTGCCGGTCTCCGCGTCCTGGCTGCTGGCGATCCCGGCGCTGGTGCTCCAGTTCACCTTCAACGCCGGCGTCTCGATGATCATGGCCCGGATGGGCGCCAAGACGCCGGACATCGCTCAGCTGATGCCGTTCATCCTGCGCACGTGGATGTACGTCTCCGGCGTGATGTGGAGCATCGACAAGCTGGCCAAGGGCCACCACGACTGGCCGCACTGGGTGGTCCCGGTCCTCCAGTCCAACCCGGCCGCCGTCTACATCGACCTGATGCGCTACGCCCTGATCGACAGCTTCCACTCCAGCCAGCTGCCGCACCACGTGTGGCCGATCGCCGCGGGCTGGGCGCTGATCGCCGGCGTCGGCGGGTTCATCTACTTCTGGAAGGCTGAGGAGACGTACGGCCGTGGCTGACATCGAGAACGACCAGATCCCCACCGTCGTCGTCGACGGCGTCGACATCGTCTACCGCGTCAACGGCACCGGCGCCGGCAAGGGATCCGCCACCGCCGCCCTCAACCGCATGCTGCGCCGGGGGCAGGCCGAGAAGGCGGCGGGCGTACGCAAGGTGCACGCGGTCAAGAACGTCTCCTTCGTCGCCTACAAGGGCGAGGCCATCGGCCTGATCGGCACCAACGGCTCCGGCAAGTCGACGCTGCTGAAGGCGGTCGCGGGCCTGCTCCCGGTCGAGAACGGCCGTATCTACACCGACGGCCAGCCCTCCCTGCTCGGCGTGAACGCGGCCCTGATGAACGACCTCACCGGCGAGCGCAACGTCTACCTCGGCGGCCTTGCGATGGGCATGTCCCGCGAGCAGGTCAGGGACCGCTACCAGGAGATCGTCGACTTCTCCGGCATCAACGAGAAGGGCGACTTCATCACCCTCCCGATGCGCACCTACTCCTCCGGCATGGCGGCCCGCCTGCGCTTCTCCATCGCGGCCGCCAAGGACCACGACGTGCTGCTCATCGACGAGGCGCTCGCGACCGGTGACCGCTCCTTCCAGAAGCGTTCCGAGGACCGCATCCGCGAGCTGCGCAAGCACGCGGGCACGGTGTTCCTGGTCAGCCACAGCAACAAGTCCATCCGCGACACCTGCGACCGGGTGCTGTGGCTGGAGCGCGGCGAACTGCGCATGGACGGCCCGACCGACGAGGTCCTGGCGGCCTACGAGGACTTCACGGGCGGCCCCGACAAGGCCAAGCCGCAGCCGAGGGTCGCCGCCTGACGCCACGGCACTTGAACTCACGACCGAACCACGACTGAGCTACGACGACGAGGGCGCCCGGGACTTCACCGTCCCGGGCGCCCTCATGGTCGTAGGCCCGAAGAAGGGGCCGTAGGCCTTACGAGTGCTGTCGCAGCAGCGTCCTCATGGTGCGCATCGCCACCGAGAGGTTGGCGAGGTCGAAGGCGTCCGAGCCCTGGATCTCCTCCAGGGTGACGCGCGCCCGGCCGAGGATGGCGGCGTTCTTCTCCTCCCATGCCTTGAAGCGCTGTTCGGGCGTCGAGGTGCCGTTGCCGACCGCGAGGACGTCGGCCGTCAGGGCCGAGTGGGCCGCGTAGAGGTCCTCGCGGATCGACGCGCGGGCCATGGACTGCCAGCGGTCGGCGCGGGGCAGCTCGATGATGCGGTCCATGAGCTGGGTGATGTGGAGCCGGTCGGCGAGGTCGTAGTAGACCTCGGCGACGTCCATCGGGTCGCGGCCCATGCGGTCGGCCACCGAGACGATGTCCAGCGTCGGGAAGGCGGAGGAGAACCCGGCCACGCGGGTGGCGAGTTCGTCCGGCACACCGGCGCCGCTCAGCTCGTCGTAGATCTTCTGGTACCACTCCAGGTCCGCGCCCCGCAGCAGCTTCGGCAGCTGCGACCACACCAGTTCGACGCGGTCGCCGAAGAACTCGACGGTCTCGGCGAGCTGGAGCGGCTGCGGCCGGTTGTTGAGCAGCCAGCGCGTGCCGCGCTCGACCAGGCGCCGCGAGTGCAGCCGGATCCGGGTCTGCACGGCGGCCTCGACGCGGTTGTCGAGGGACTCGACGCCGTCCCAGACCACGCCGGAGCGGAAGATCGCGCGGGCCACGGTCTGCGCCCGGACGATCTCCTCCAGGGACGCTCCGGTCTCCTCGCGCAGGCGGTGCAGATAGGTCGTACCGCCGGTGTTGACCGTGTCGTTGACCAGGACGGTGGTGGTGATCTCGCGGTGCAGCGGGTGGCTGTCGATGTGCTCGGGGAACTGCTCGCGCAGCGCGGTCGGGAAGTACGCGTGCAGCAGGGTGCGCAGGTACGGGTCGTCCGGCAGGCCGGTGTGCAGGAGTTCGTCGGCGACCGTGATCTTCGTGTACGCCAGCAGGACCGCGGTCTCCGGGCTGGTCAGGCCCTGGCCCTGGGCGAGGCGTTCGCGGATCTGGCGGTCGGTGGGCAGGAACTCCAGGGCCCGGTCGAGGTGGCCCTCGCGCACCAGGTGCTTCATGAAGCGCTGCTGGGCGTGGAGCATGTCCTTGGACTGGGCGAGCGCGTTGGCGATGGCGGTGTTCTGCGCGTAGTTGTTGCGCAGGACCAGGCGGCCGACCTCGTCGGTCATCTCGGCGAGCAGCTTGTTGCGCTGCTTGACCGTCATGTCGCCTTCGGTGACCAGGCCGTTGAGCAGGATCTTGATGTTCACCTCGTGGTCGGAGGTGTCCACGCCGGCGCTGTTGTCGATGGCGTCGGTGTTGATCTTGCCGCCGTGCAGCGCGAACTCGATCCGGCCGAGCTGGGTCAGGCCCAGGTTGCCGCCCTCGCCGACGACCTTGACGCGCAGGTCGGCGCCGTCGACGCGGATCGGGTCGTTGGCCTTGTCGCCGACGTCCGTGTGGGTCTCGGTGGAGGCCTTCACATAGGTGCCGATGCCGCCGTTCCACAGCAGGTCCACCGGCGCCTTGAGGATGGCCTTCATCAGGTCGGCCGGGGTCATCTTGGTGACCTTGTCCTCGATGCCGAGGGCTTCGCGGACGTGGGCGTTGACGGGGATGGACTTGGCGGTACGGGGGAAGATGCCGCCGCCGGTCGAGATCAGCTCCGTGTTGTAGTCGGCCCAGCTGGACCTCGGCAGCTCGAAGATGCGGCGGCGCTCGGCGTAGGAGGTGGCCGCGTCGGGCTTCGGGTCGAGGAAGATGTGCCGGTGGTCGAAGGCGGCGACCAGCCGGATGTGCTCGGAGAGCAGCATGCCGTTGCCGAACACGTCACCGGACATGTCGCCGATGCCGACGACGGTGAAGTCCTCGGACTGGGTGTCGACGTCCAGTTCGCGGAAGTGCCGCTTGACGGACTCCCAGGCGCCGCGGGCGGTGATGCCCATGCCCTTGTGGTCGTAGCCGGCCGAGCCGCCGGAGGCGAAGGCGTCACCGAGCCAGAAGTTGTACGACTCCGCGACCCCGTTGGCGATGTCGGAGAAGGTGGCGGTGCCCTTGTCGGCGGCGACGACCAGGTAGGTGTCGTCCTCGTCGTGCCGTACGACGTCGGCGGGCGGGACGACCTCACCGGCGACCATGTTGTCGGTGATGTCGAGGAGCGCCGAGATGAACGTCTTGTAGCTGCCGATGCCCTCGGCCAGCCACGCGTCCCGGTCCACGCTCGGGTCCGGGAGCTGCTTGGCGACGAAGCCGCCCTTGGCGCCGACCGGCACGATGACGGTGTTCTTCACCATCTGCGCCTTGACCAGGCCGAGGATCTCGGTGCGGAAGTCCTCCCGCCGGTCGGACCAGCGCAGGCCGCCGCGCGCGACCTTGCCGAAGCGCAGGTGCACGCCCTCGACGCGCGGCGAGTACACCCAGATCTCGAACGCGGGGCGCGGGGCCGGCAGGTCCGGGATGGCCTGCGGGTCGAACTTCATGGAGACGTAGTCGTGCGGCTTGCCGCCCGCGGCCTCCTGGAAGAAGTTGGTGCGCAGGGTCGCCTTGATGACGGTCAGGAAGGACCTGAGGATCCGGTCCTCGTCCAGGCTCGCGACCTGGTCGAGCGCCGCGTCGAGCTCCTCCAGGAGGGCGTCGACGAGTTCGTGGCCGGCGCGCTGGCGGTCCGGCGACATCCGCGCCTCGAACAGGGAGACGAGCAGCCGGGTGGTGTGGACGTTGTGGCGGAGGGTGTCCTCCATGTAGTCCTGCGAGAACGTCGAACCGGCCTGGCGCAGGTACTTGGCGTACGCCCGCAGCACCATCGCCTGACGCCAGCTGAGCCCGGCGCTCAGCACCAGGGCGTTGAAGCCGTCGTTCTCCGCCTTGCCGGTCCAGGTGGCGGCGAAGGCCTCCTGGAAGCGCTCACGGCCGTCGTCGCCGAGGTAGTCGCCGCCGCCGTTCTGCGACTTGGGCATGCGCAGGCCGAAGTCGTAGATCCAGGCCACGCTGCGGTCCGAGCAGCGCAGTTCGTACGGCCGCTCGTCCGTGACCTCGACGCCGAGCCGGGTGAGGACCGGCAGCACCGCGGACAGGGAGATGGCGTCACCCTTGCGGTAGATCTTGAAGCGGCGCTCCTCGGGGGCGGAACCGACCGGCTCGTACAGGCTCAGGGCGAAGTCGTGGCCGTCGGCCCCGCCCTCGGCCCCGGCCTCGGTGAGCTTCTCGATGTGGACGAGGTCGGCGACCGCGGAGCGCGGGGTGTGGTCGGCCTTGTAGCCCTCGGGGAAGGCGTTGCCGTAGCGGCGCGACAGCTCCGCGGCGCGCTCCTCGCCGAGCTCGGCGTTGAGCGCCTCGGCGAAACCGTCGGCCCAGGAACGGGCGGCCTCGACCAGCCGGGTCTCGATGCGCTCCTTGTCGCTGTCACTGAGCTGCGGCAGCTCGGTGCCCTGCGGGACCCGGACCACGAAGTGCAGCCGGGACAGGATCGACTCGGTGTTCCAGGCGGTGAAGTCGACGCTGATGCCGTCGAGTTCCTCCTTGAGGATGTCGATGATCCTCAGGCGCACGCCGGTGGTGTAGCGGTCGCGGGGCAGGTAGACGAGGGCCGAGTAGTAGCGGCCGTACTCGTCCTGGCGCAGGTACAGACGCAGCCGCCGCCGCTCCTGGAGGTACAGGACGGAGGTGGCGATCGACTCCAGCTCGTCGGCGGGGGTCTGGAAGAGCTCGTCGCGCGGGTAGGTCTCCAGGATCTGGAGCAGGTCGCGGCCGTCGTGGCTGTTGGGCGAGAAGCCCGCCCGCTCCAGCACCTCGTCGACCTTGCGCCGGATGACCGGAACCCGGCGCACCGATTCGGTGTAGGCGGCGGAGGAGAACAGACCGAGGAAACGCCGCTCGCCGACGACATTGCCGGCCGCGTCGAACTTCTTGACACCGATGTAGTCGAGGTACGACGGCCGGTGCACGGTCGCCCGGCTGTTGGCCTTGGTCAGCACGAGGAGGTTGTGCTCACGGGCCTTGGCGCGCGCGTCGGCGGGCAGCCGCTCGAAGGACGGGCTGACCGGGTGGCCCTCCTCCCCGGCGTGGTGCGGGTCGGAGCGCAGGATGCCGAGGCCGGTGCCGGGGACGGCCGCGAGGGAGTCGTCCTCGCGGAGCTGGTACTCCCGGTAGCCGAGGAAGGTGAAGTGGTCGTCGGCCAGCCAGCGCAGCAGCTCGCGGGCCTCGTCGATCTCCATGTCGCGCAGATCGCTGGCCACGGGCTCGGCGGGCAGTTCGTCGGCCATCCGCAGGGCCGCGTCCCGCATCTTCTCCCAGTCCTCGACGGCCTCGCGGACATCGGACAGGACGCGCAGCAGATCGGCGGTGATCTGCTTCAGGTCCCCGCGGTCGGTCTCGCGGTCGATCTCGACGTGGATCCAGGACTCGGTGTGCGCGTCGTGCGGGAGGTCACCGGCCGGCGGCACGGTGAGGATCTCGATCAGCCTGCCGGTGAGGTCGCGGCGGACGACGACCTGGGGGTGGATCACGACATGGATGCCGCGTCCCTGCCGGGTCAGTTCATTGGTGACGGAGTCGACGAGGAAGGGCATGTCGTCGGTGACCACCTCGACGACCGAGTGGGTGCACGTCCACCCGTTCTCCTCCACGGTCGGCGTGTGGACCCGCACGTTGGCCGTGCCCTGCGGGCGGGTCTCGCCCAGCCGGAAGTGGGAGAGGGCGGCGCCGTAGACGTCGATCGGGTCGCGGTCCGTGAGGTCTTCCGGAGCGGTGTGCAGGTAGTAGCGCTGGAGGAACGCGAGCACGGTCTCGCTGTCCGGGGTGTCCGGGGTGCGGGGAGTGTCCTCGTCGGTCGTCCCAGTCGGTAGGTGCCCCCCGACCGGGCTGTTCTCAGCTACCCGGGCGGCCCTCTCGAGCAGCTCGGCCTTTGCTTCGTCCAGCTTGGTCTGCATTGTCCTCTGACTCCTGTCGCGCGCCGTTGCGTGACGTAGAAGGAAGTACGGTCTCTTCTCCTGCGGCTCGCCGCCACGGCCCGGGGTCTCCGGTCTGCTTCGACGCTATGCCGCAGGGTGAGATGAGCGGGGGGATATCAGCCATTCTCGACACGCCCGACAGGTGTGACGCTGCTCTCTGCCGCGTCGCTGACGAGGGTGTACGCGGCGTCATGAGGGCCCTTACGACCCCGTCCCGCCCGCGAGGACCAGCGGCCGCCGCCCGGCCACGGAGGTGTTCCGTGCGAACCGGGCGCAGGGCGGAGGCCACAGCGCCCCCGCGAACTATCGCGCTGATCACGCCACCAAGGCTATCGCTCCTTACAGGGGGGTCGTCATGAGCCGTATGTGTACAAAACCGGGGGTGGAAGTTTGACAGTCTGCACAGGGGCGCAAGCGACGAACCCACCGTAAGAGGACACGCCGTCCGACATACCGTCCGCCGTACAGCGGACCGCCCGCCGCCCCCCGCCGCGAGGCCTGTGGCCCTCCAAGGCGCCGCCGCCCCAGCTACGGGCTGCCCGGTGGCCCTCCAAGACACTCGTCCGAGCTGCGGGCAGTCGTGCCGCTGGGGCGGCACGGGTGGGCGCAGCGGCACCCGCCCAGCGGCGGCGAGCGAAACCCACCCCCGGCCGACAGCACCCAGGGCACATCTCAGTCACCCGGCGCTACGGCACCCGGCACTCAGCACCCGCCACCCGGCACCCGGCACCCGGCACCCGACCGACCTGACCCCGTCACCCCGCTATGCGCTCAGCCTCCGCCACCGCCTCCGCCAGGGTGTCCACCACCGGCACCCCCACCCCCTCAAGACTGGCCCGACTGTGCGATCCCCCCGTGTACAGCACAGCCCGCGCCCCCACCCGCATCGCCGCCACCGCGTCATCCGCGGCGTCCCCGATCACCACGGTCCGTGCAGCGTCCACCCCCACCAGCGCGGCGAGGTGCCGCTCCATGTGCTCCGCCTTGCTGCCCCCCGAGGGCCCGGTCCGCCCGTCCACCCGCAGGAAGTGCGCCTCGATCCCGAACCCGCGCACCAACGGCACCAGTTCGTCATGCACGTACATGCTGAGGATCGACTGGCTGCGTCCGGCCGCTCCCCACCCCGTCAGCAGCTCCACCGCCCCGTCGGTCAGCCGGCACGCCACCCGGTGCTCGGCGTAGTACCGATGGAAGGTCTCGTCCATGACCTCCCACTCGGCATCGGTGGGCAGCCGCCCCAGCAACCGCTCGTAGAACTTCGGCACCGGCACGCAGTACAGCGCCCGGTACTGCTCCATCGTGATCGGCGCCAGCCCCAGCTCACCGAACGCCGCGTTCGTCGCCCCGATGATCGCGTCGTTGTCGTGGAACAGCGTGCCGTTCCAGTCCCAGACGATGTGCGCCCCTGTCAGCATCCCCATGCCAAAAACGTACCCGCCCCCACTGACAATCAAGAGACCAGCAGGTCACCGCAGGTGAAACCGCCCGCAGGACAGGGCTCAGCCGCCCCATCCCACCAGGTTGGGAATCTCCTGCGTCGCATACCACAGCAACTCGTGGTCCTCGGCCCCGTCCACGACGAACTGCGCGTCGTCGTCCCCGCCGTCCGCCGCCTCCAGCGCGTCCACGGCGGCGGTGACGTCCTCCTCCGCGTCGTCCGAGTCGACGTGGACCGCCGCGGCCTTGGCCAGCTTCACCGTCCCGGAGACCCGCACCTCACCGAGCGCCGCGGGGTCCAGCGCCCGGTCGGGGTCGGCGACCGCGGCCCCGTCGGCCACGTCCACGGCCACCACGACCCGGCGCCGTACGGCTCCGGCGTCCGCCGCGAGCAGCCGCAGCGAGGCGAGCGCGGCCCGGTTCAGCGCCGCGTACTCCAGTTCCTCGATGTCGTCGGAGAGGTACCACTCACGCAGGGCGGGTGTGACGGCGTAGGCGAGGAGCGGCTCGGCCCCCAGCTCACCCGTCTTGTACGCCTCGGCGAGACCGGGGAGGGTCAGGGGGACGTAGACGCGCATGGCTGGCCGCTTTCGTGGTCGGAGAACGTGATCGGAGGGGCTCCGCGAAGGCCTTCAGGATACGTGCGGGCGTCCCCTTTCGAGTCCCTGCCCAGCCTCCGTGAGGCGTCCACCCCGCTCCCGGAATTCACCCGCCCCACCCCCGAGATCATGGGCTTCCAACCCCTCTCATCACCCTGATAGGTGAAGATTCCGGCCGCCCGACCCGGTCCTCGGCTTCCTTGCCGTCGTGACCCACGGCCCCGTACAAGATCTCCAAGCACGAAGTTACCGCTCGGTACTTTCCGGGCTCGCAGAACGGGGATCCCATGAACAAGGTCATGACCAGGGCCCAGCACCACTCCGGCACCCGCCCGCCGGCCCGCCGTGACTCCCGCCGCCCCGGTGGCACCCCGCCCCGCACCCCCGGCGGCAGCACCCCCCGCACGGCCCCGGGCGACGGCCGCCCACCGGGCTCCCCCGGCAACGGCACCCGCGCCCGCACCGGGCCTGTGGACAACCGCCCGCAGAGCGGCCCCGGCCGGAGCGGCACGTCACCCACCAGCCGACCCGGCACCACTCACGGCCGCCCCACGACCACCGTTACACCGGCCACAACCACCGGCACCGCGGCCGACGACGCGGGCAGCACGACCACCACCAGCAGCACCCCGTCCCGAGCCACAGCCACGCTCACCGGCACGCCCACCACGAGGCCCCTCCCCCGCACCGCAGCCGCCACAGCGCCCGGCACCACCACGCACCCGCACCCCACCCCGGACGTCACCCCGGAGGCCACCCCACTCGTTCCGCACCAGACCCCCCGCCGCCCGCTCGTCCCCCAGCCCCGCCCCACCGACCGTTTCGCCGACCTCCTCCTCACCGTCCTGAGCGGTCAGCGCCCCGTCCACTCGATGCTCCGGCACACCGCGGGCCGCGCCTACGACGAACTGGCCTGGCTGGCCGAACGCGGCCCCTTGCGCACCCGCGGCACCCGCCCCGTCGTCCGCGACATCGGCTACTACGTCCCCCGCGCGGGCGCCGTCGAGGCCTTCGCCCGCATCGGCGCCGGCGACCAGGTGCGCGCCATGGCCTTCCGCCTGGAACAGGGCCAGGACCTCCGCTGGCGCTGCACAGCGGTCGAACTCGGCGGCCCCCGAGCCCCCCGCCCGGACGACGACTGACGCCCCCGGGAGGGGAAGCCTCTAGAAGGCCCCTTGAGGCCCTGATAGCGCGGGGAGGCCGCACCCTCCCGCCCCACCGCACGCCGAAGGGCCGGACACCCTCAAGTGACCCGGCCCTTCCACCGCCACAGCACCCTCAGGCACCGCGGCCTCAACTCACCCCGGCAACCAGGCACCGCAGCCTCAACGCACCACCGACGCCCAGGCACCGCAGCCTCAACCCGCTACAGCATCCCCGGCACCGTCAGCCCATCCGCTACGACGCCCATCGCACCGCAGGAACTACTTCTTGCGCCGCCCCCGACCACGGGACTGCTTCCTGCGCTCCGCGCGCGTGAGGCCGTCCGCCTCGGAGCGCACCGGCTCGTCGTCGTCGGCGAACTCGCCCTCGACGACACCGCCCTCGCCGTCCACGGTCGGCGCGGAGAAGTGCAGGTCCCGGCGCTGCGGAGCGTCGAGCCCCTTCGCACGGATCTCGGGACGCGCGCCGGCCTGCGCCGGAACCGCGTCCTTCTTGTCGAGCGACGGCGCGGTGTCCTCGACGGGGACCTCCTCGACCTGCTGCTCGACCTGGACCTCCAGGTTGAACAGGTAGCCGACGGACTCCTCCTTGATGCCCTCCATCATCGCGGTGAACATGTCGAAGCCCTCGCGCTGGTACTCGACCAGCGGGTCCTTCTGGGCCATCGCGCGCAGGCCGATGCCCTCCTGGAGGTAGTCCATCTCGTAGAGGTGCTCACGCCACTTGCGGTCCAGGACCGACAGCACGACCCGGCGCTCCAGCTCACGCATGATCTCGGAGCCGAGCTGCGCCTCACGCGCCTCGTACTGCTCGTGGATGTCGTCCTTGATGGACTCGGAGATGTACTCGGCGGTCAGACCCGCGCGGTCGCCCGCGGCGTCCTCCAGCTCCTCGACGGTGATCTTCACCGGGTAGAGCTGCTTGAACGCGCCCCACAGCCGGTCGAGGTCCCAGTCCTCGGCGAAGCCCTCGGCGGTCTCCGCCGCGACGTACGCGTCGATGGTGTCGTCCATGAAGTGCACGATCTGCTCCTGCAGATCCTCGCCCTCCAGGACGCGGCGCCGCTCGCCGTAGATGACCTCGCGCTGCCGGTTGAGGACCTCGTCGTACTTCAGGACGTTCTTACGGGTCTCGAAGTTCTGCTGCTCGACCTGCGACTGGGCGGACGCGATCGCGCGCGTGACCATCTTGTTCTCGATCGGCACGTCGTCCGGGACGTTCGCCATCGACATCACGCGCTCGACCATCTGGGCCTTGAACAGCCGCATCAGGTCGTCACCCAGGGAGAGGTAGAAGCGGGACTCACCGGGGTCGCCCTGACGGCCGGAACGACCGCGCAGCTGGTTGTCGATACGGCGCGACTCGTGCCGCTCGGTGCCGAGCACGTAGAGGCCGCCGAGCGCCTCGACCTCTTCCTTCTCGGCCTTGACGGCCTGCTCGGCCTTCTCCAGGGCGGCGGGCAGGGCCTGCGCCCACTCCTCGATGTGCTCCTCGGGGTCGAGGCCGCGCTGGCGCAGCTCCGCGTCGGCGAGGTCCTCGGGGTTGCCGCCGAGCTTGATGTCGGTACCACGGCCGGCCATGTTCGTGGCGACGGTGACCGCGCCCCTGCGGCCGGCCTGGGCGACGATGGTCGCCTCACGGTCGTGCTGCTTGGCGTTCAGCACCTCGTGCTGGACGCCGCGCTTGGAGAGCTGCTGGGAGAGGTACTCGGACTTCTCGACCGACGTCGTGCCGACGAGGATCGGCTGGCCCTTCTCGTGCTTCTCGACGATGTCGTCGACGACCGCCTCGAACTTCGCGACCTCGGTGCGGTAGATCAGGTCCGACTGGTCCTTGCGGATCATCGGCCGGTTCGTCGGGATCGGGACCACGCCGAGCTTGTAGATCTGGTGGAACTCGGCGGCCTCGGTCATGGCCGTACCGGTCATGCCGCACAGACCGGGCTGTTCCTTGCCGTTGTGGTCGTGGCGCTTGTAGAGGCGGAAGAAGTTCTGGAGGGTGATCGTGGCGAGGGTCTGGTTCTCGTCCTTGATGTCCACCCCTTCCTTCGCCTCGATCGCCTGGTGCATGCCCTCGTTGTAACGGCGGCCGGCGAGGATACGGCCGGTGTGCTCGTCGACGATCATGACTTCGCCGTCCATGACGACGTAGTCCTTGTCCTTCTTGAAGAGCTCCTTCGCCTTGATGGCGTTGTTCAGGTAGCCCACCAGAGGGGTGTTCACCGACTCGTAGAGGTTGTCGATGCCCAGCCAGTCCTCGACCTTGCTGACACCGGACTCGTGGATGGCGACCGTGCGCTTCTTCTCGTCGACCTCGTAGTCGCCGGTCTCCTCGATGCCCTTGAGGGGGTTGCCCGCCTCGCCCTTCTTCAGGCGCAGGACCAGCTTGGCGAAGTCGCCGTACCACTTGGTGGCCTGGTCGGCCGGGCCGGAGATGATCAGCGGCGTACGGGCCTCGTCGACGAGGATGGAGTCGACCTCGTCGACGATGGCGAAGTTGTGGCCGCGCTGGACGAGTTCGTCCTTGGACCACGCCATGTTGTCGCGCAGGTAGTCGAAGCCGAACTCGTTGTTCGTGCCGTAGGTGATGTCGCACGCGTACTGCTCGCGGCGCTGGGCGGGCGTCATGTTGGCGAGGATGCAACCGACGCTCAGGCCCAGGAACTTGTGGACGCGACCCATCATCTCGGAGTCACGCTCGGCCAGGTAGTCGTTGACCGTGATGAGGTGGACGCCCTTGCCGGAGATCGCGTTCAGGTACGCGGGCAGGGTGCCGACGAGGGTCTTGCCCTCACCGGTCTTCATCTCGGCCACATAGCCGAGGTGCAGGGCGGCGCCGCCCATGATCTGCACGTCGTAGTGGCGCTGGCCCAGGGCGCGCTTGGCACCCTCGCGCACGGTGGCGAACGCCTCGGGCATCAGGTCGTCCAGGCTCTCACCGTCGGCGTACCGCTGCTTGTACTCATCGGTGAGGGCCCGCAGCTCGGCGTCGGAGAGGTCGACGAAGTCCTCTTCGATGGAGTTGACCTGGTCCGCGATGCGGTGCAGCTTGCGCAGGATCTTGCCTTCGCCTGCACGCATGATCTTCGAGAGGACGGACACGGGGGTTGGTCTCCTTGCCGGTCGGGCCTGGGACGGTCGGTTTCCATTTCACTTACTGAGCAACGGCCATCGTATGCGAGGACCCCACCACGCCGGGAGGCCTGCCGGGTACGCCGACCGTCAGCTCTTTCAAATCTGCTTCAAAGGTGACAACGGACGGGGAACGCCGATGGTGCCGCGTCCCGCTCACGAATTGCGCGAATTGTGATCGCGCGCTCACTCACAGCAAAACTGATGGCGCCTTCACCGAACACCTGAGCAGAATCAGCCGATGGACCCCGTCACCCTCACCACGGACCGCCTCCTGCTGCGCTCGCCCGGCCCGCAGGACACCGCGACCGTGCTCGCCGCCGTGCAGGACCCCGACATCCTGCGCTGGACGACCATCCCCTCGCCGTATCTGCCCGAGCACGCCCAGGGCTTCACCGAGCAGTTGGTCCCGCAGGGCTGGGCCAACGACACGATGTTCACCTGGGGCCTCTTCCTCCCCGAAGGGGAGGACCTGGTGGGCATGCTCGGCCTGACCATGCGGGGGCCGGCCATGGCCGAGATCGGCTACTGGGCCGTGAAGGAGCACCGCGGCCACGGCTACATCACCGAGGCCGTCCTCGCCGCCTCCCGCTGGGCCGTCACCGACCTGTCCGTCGACCGCGTGGAGTGGCGCGCGGAAGTGGGCAACGAAGCCTCGCGCGCGGTCGCGGAGCGCGCCGGTTTCGTCGTCGAGGGCGTCATGCGCTCCGGGATCGCCCACCAGGGCATCCGCCGGGACTGCTGGATCGGCGCGCTGCTCCCCTCCGACCTGGGCCTGCCGTCGACAGCGCAGTACCTTCCCGCGCCTCGGTAGCCCCCCGTCCCGGGTGGAACCGCAGGTCACCCCGCACTGTCAGTGCCGACCTCTATCGTTCGGACCCATGACGACCCCGCGTCCCACCACCGACCTCTCGGCCGACGAGGCCCGTCGTATCGTGCTGCGTGCCCAGGGTTTCCTGGGCACGCCCGACCGGCGGGCCGGAGTCCGTGGTGTCCTCCGCCACCTCGGCGCGGTCCAGCTCGACACCATCTCGGTCCTCGCCCGCTCCCATGAGCTGATCCCGTACGCCCGCCTGGGCGCGGTGGGCCGCAAGACGGTGGAGAACGCCTACTGGACGGACACGCACGCCTTCGAGTACTGGTCGCACGCGGCCTGCATCCTCCCCATCGAGGAGTGGCCCCACTTCGCCTTCCGCCGCCGCGCCTACCGCAGCCGTCCGCACTGGAACCACCAGCTCCCGGAGGGCACCTACGAGCAGGTCGTCAAGCAGCTGCGCACCGAAGGCCCCCTCACCGCCACGGAGTTGGGCGGCGCGAAGAAGACCAGCGAGTGGTGGGACTGGTCCGGCACCAAGGTCGCCGTCGAACGTGCCCTGATGTACGGCGAGGTGGTCTGCGTGGAGCGCCGCGGCTGGAAGCGGGTATACGACCTCGCCGAGCGCGCCGTCCCGTCCGACCTGCTCCATGACGAGCTGGACGACACCGAGTGCGTACGCCGACTGGTCCGTCTCGCCGGCCAGTCCCTGGGCGTCGGGACCCGCGCGGACATCGCCGACTACCACCGCCTCAAGGGCGAGCAGGTCGATGCGGTGATCGCCGATTCCGGCCTGGTACCGGTCACCGTCGAGGGCTGGGGCAAGCCGGCCTGGGCCGACCCCGCGGCCCTGGAGACCGTCCCGCGCGGTCGCCACCGCACCACCCTGCTGTCCCCGTTCGACTCCCTGATCTGGGAACGCGCGCGTACGGAGCGGATCTTCGGCTTCACCCACCGCCTGGAGGCCTACGTCCCCAAGCCCAAGCGGATCCACGGCTACTTCGCGATGCCGGTACTGGCCGGTGGCCGTCTCGTCGGCCGCGTGGACCCGGCCCGCGAGGGCGGCACGCTGGTGGCCAGGCAGGTCAGCCTGGACGGCCCGAAGGCGGTTCCGGCGGTGGCGCAGGCCCTGGTGGAGGCGGCGAGCTGGGTGGACTGCACGGACGTACGCGTGGAGCGGGTGGACGCTCCCGAACTCCGCGAGCCCCTCGTGAAGGAGCTCGCGCTCCGCGTGAAGGAGCTAGCGGATCTCTAGGATCTTCTCGCGCATCGCGTAGACGACGGCCTCCATCCTGGAGTGCAGCTGCAGCTTCTCCAGGATGTTGCGCACGTGGTTCTTCACGGTGTTCTCGGAGATGAACAACTCCTTGGCGATATCACGGTTGTTCATCCCGGTGGCGACGAGCTTGAGGACCTCCAGCTCCCGGTCGGTCAGCCGCGGCGCGGGCACGAGGCGGCGCTCGTCCGTCCGCTGGATCATCGACTTGAACTCGGTGAGCAGCTTCGACGCCATGGAGGGGCTGATCTGCGACTGCCCGTCGGCCACGGCGCGAATGGCGGTGGCGACCTCGTCCGTCGAGATCTCCTTGAGGAGGTACCCGGTCGCGCCGGCCTTGATCGCGTCGTAGAGGTCGGCTTCCTCGTCACTGATCGTCAGCATGATGATCTTGGCGCTGGGCGCCACCTCCTTGATGGAGGTGCAGGCCTCGATCCCGCCTCGCTTGGGCATCCGGACGTCCATCAGAACGATGTCCGGCAGCAGGTCGGCGGCCTTGTCGACGGCCTCCGCGCCGTCACCCGCCTCACCGACGACCTGGATGTCCTCCTCGGCCGCGAGCACGATCTCCAGTCCACGCCGGAAGAGCGCATGGTCGTCCACGACCAGGACCCGGATGGGTTCCTTGCGTGGGGAGCCCACGTCCGTGCCCATGTCGACGACGCCGTCGTCGGCGCCCTCGCCGCGCAGCGGTCCGAAGCTGTCCGCCATCGTTCCTCCCCCTGAAGGCTGTGGCTGGTCCTGTGCCATCGCCAACCCAAGGCAACGGCCCACCGGTTGGGCCGGTACGGCCATGATTCCATGCCCGGACGACAGTGAGGTGACAGAGCGAGGCGCGAAACGGTCGCACGCGGGTGCCCCTGGGGGCGCACACGCGCTCCAGGGGCACCGGCTCAGCTGTCATCCGGGAGGGTCAGCTTCCCGTCGTGCCGCCGGGCGCGGGAGAGTGCGCCCGGGCGACCATCGGGTCCGTGCTCAGGTGGATGACGCCGTAGTCGTAGGCGTGTCGCCGGTAGACGACACTCGGTTCCTTGGTCTCGGAGTCGACGAACAGATAGAAGTCGTGCCCGACCAGCTCCATCTCGTAGAGCGCCTGGTCGAGGGTCATCGGGGAGGCGACATGGGTCTTCTCGCGGACGACGAGGGGGCCTTCACCCTTGATCTCCAGCGAGCCGATCTTCTTGGTGGGTACGCCCTCCGGCTCTTCCTCGTGCACGGGGTGGCCGTTGCCGTTGAGCGTCGCCGCGTCCGGAACGTGGTCCGGGACCTCCGCCGCCGTGAGTCGTCGTGCGCCGCGCCGTGTGTGGCGCTTGTCGTGCTGCTTGCGCAGCCTGGCGTCCAGCTTCTCCGCCGCCAGGTCGAGTGCCGCGTACGGGTCGCTGGCTGCCGCTTCCGCCCGGATCACCGGACCGCGGGAGCGGAGCGTGATCTCCACTCGGTCACAACGGTCGGCCTGTCGGGGGTTCGGCTCCTTGGACACCTCGACGTCGAGGCTGATCACCTTGCCATCGAGCTTCTGGATCTTCTCCAGCTTCAGCTTCTCGGCCACGTGCTTGCGGAACCGCTCGGGCACCTCGGTCTTGCGGCCCTTGACGACGATGTCCACGCAGAACTCCGTTCCCGGATCGCTCCGCCTCGATGCGGAGCATCTCCCTTTTGCACCAGGCTCCGGTGAGCCCCGGAACCTCGGACTCGGTGACTTCCACCTCCTCCCCCGCGGGCAAGATCTCCATTCCACCGTCGCGGGTGATGGTGGAAAATCCCGCGGCACGGCATTCGGATTTGCGAGGTGTGGCCTGCGCCTTTCTCTCACAACCGAACATATCTCGCCCGGACGGATGTCGTCACCCTCTACCGCGGCGTACCTCCGTTCAGGTGAATTGGTCCTCTCGCAACCTGCAACGATGCAACTTCGCAGTCAGTTCCGGTTTATTTCGAAAGAATCAGGCGGGGCCGCGACCACAGCCGCGCAGATCACGTCACGGACGCCAACGGCGCCCGCCGCGGCCTCCAGGCAGCGCTCCCGGGCCGTGTCCTCCTCCGTCCCTGCGGCCATCCGTTCCCCCATGCCTTCCCGAGTTGCAGCCGTGTACACGACGCGCATCCCGTCACTCCCGCATCCACCCACTTCCCGCACCCCGCGAGGCCCACTCAGCTCCCGCTGCCGTCCACTACGGGACCAGTCCGACTCCTGCTGCCGTCCGCTACGGGACCGGTCCGACTCCTGCTGCTGTCGCCCCCGGAGCCCGCCCGGATCCGGCTGCCATGGGCCGTACCGCCCAGCTGTCCGGGGAGTCGCACGCGGAGCAGACCGGCCACCCGTCTCCGACTGCCCATGAACACCCCGCCCATCCCTCACCGCCCGCGCTCGATCACGCCAACCATCCATCGCCACCTGCGCGTCAGCACTCCACCCCTCCACCTCCGACCGCCGCCGCCCGGTCCGGGCACCCGCTTCCGACCGCCCATCGCCGCCCGCACCCGACTCCGACTCCGACTGCCGACACCCAGCCCTCGCTCCTGGCTCCGGCCGCCGATCGCCGACCCCCGCGCCGGACTCCGAGTGCCGATACCCGACCCCCGCACCGGACTCCTGCCGATCCCCGGCCACCGCACCCGAATCCGGCCGTCGACACCCAGCGCCCGCCCCCGACTCCGCCAGCCGAAGCCCACCGCGCCCGCCCGGCGGAGCACCCCCTGCACCCACCCCCTGTTGCCGTTGATCACGGCTCTCGACCGCCACCTGTTCACCGCGAGACGCGACCTGGTCCCCGCGAAGCCCGTCCTGCCCCCCGCGCACCCCGCCCCGTCCACCGCGCACCTCGCCCCGTCCACCACGACCCCCGCCCTGTTCCCCGCGAAACCCGCCCTGCTCCCCACGACCCCCGCCCCCCGAACCGCCGTACCCCACACGTTCCCTCTCCCGCGCCTCCCCGACAGCCCGCGCCGCCTCCGCCAGGGACGCCCCCGTCGTCATCAGGTCGTCGACCAGCACGACCAGGCCTCCGCACAGCAGCCGCCCGCCACCCGGAACCACCGTCAGCGCCCCGGCGAGGTTGTCCATCCGCTGCCGGGAGTTGAGCCCCGACTGGTCGGCCACACCCCGTCGCTGCCGCAGGACGGCCACCACCCGCGCCGGCATCCCCGCCCGCCGCAGCTCCCCCGCCGCCGCAAGCGCGATGCGCCGGGCCGGATCATGCCCCCGAGCCCGAACAGCCCGCCGCGCGGACGGCACGGGAACGAGCAGCACGGGCACTCCGGGCCCCCCGCCCCCAAGGGCGGCATCCGACCGCGCCCCACTCCCGCCCCTCTGCCCCGACCCCAGTGACCACTCCGGCGCCCAGCCCCCACCATCCGGCTCACAGACCTCCCGCACCCCTGCCCACACCGCCCCCGCCAGCGCCGATCCGAGCGGCCCCGCGAGCCCCAACGCCCCTCGCTCCTTGTGCGCCAACAGCACCGCCCGCACCGCATCCTCATACCGAGCCGCCGCGTGCACGACCGGCAGCCCGGACGGCTCCGGCGCCGGTCGCACCCGGCGCGGTGCGGCCCCGTACAGGGCGGCACGGCACTCAGGACACAGCGCCGTGCGAGGCCTCCCGCAGCCTCCGCACTCGGCCGGCAGCACCAGATCGGTGAGGTCCTGCCACCACCCCCGCATGCCCACCACTGTGCCAATGCCGGAGCCGCCCCGACCACCCCTGTGGATAACCCCCTGTGGAAAACCCCGCCCTCTATACGAACAGCAGTTCCCACCTCAAATAGCGACCCCATACAAGCAATCGCCCCGCCCCCCGAACAGCCCGCCATTCAGCCCCGAAACAACGAGAACGCCGAATCCGCGCCACCCTCAACGAATCCGCCCCACCCCGGAACAACAAAAGGAGCGGCCACCCCACCGGGTCTCCCCCGGCAAAAGCAGCCGCTCCGGACAACACGGTCCCCGTCAGCAAGATCTCAGCAACGCATGCCCCGGCACCCCGCGCCCAGCACCCCGCCCCCCGGCACCTCTGCGTGTCACCCCACCCCCAGCACCTCCACGTCACCCACCCTCATCGCCCCCGCGGTCACTCACACGAGTCGCGTCACCCCGGATAAACCGGCGCCGTCCCGTCCGCGTCCACCTTCTGCCACTGCGCCCCGGACGGCAGCCGTACGATCCCGTCCTCCGAGTACGCCACCAACGGCATCTCGTCGTCCTCCGACGCGGCGATCTCCTTCACGCCCGTCAGCGCGGCCGGCGGCGGCCCCTCGGGCGTGGAGCCGTCGACCTGGACGTACCGCGTCTGCTGCACTCCGCCCTGCTCGCGCCCGACCACCACGAGCCTGCTGTCGCCGGCCCAGGACATGGTCGTGACCTCTTCCAGCTCGGGCGTCGTGGAGCGCAGTCCCCGCACCGAGACGCTCCGCGCGTCCCCGGTCCTGCCCTCCCGCTCGATCCGGCCGACGAACAGTGACTGCTTGCCGCCCTTCTCGACGACGAGCGCGATCCGCACCCCGTCCGCGGCCACCCGCACATCCTTGATCCGCCCGTCCAGCCCGGGCGTCTCCACCGTCAGCGGCTTGCCCGCGCCCTCCTTGAACAGCAGCAGCCGCGGATCGGCGGGATTCCGGTCGGCCACCCACAGGTCGCCCTCGATGTCCCAACTCGGCGTGGTCAGCGGGGCATCCGCCGTCTTGCCGCCGCTGATCAGCACGGGGTCCCCGAGCGATCCGCCCGACACCAGGGACCCGACGTACAGCGACTTGCCGTCGAGACCGACCCCGGCGGCCATGTGCTCGTCCCGCGAGACGGCCACCGACCGCAGGTCCTTGTCGCCGTCGCCCAGCGCGCCCGGCACCGCCAGCGGCTTCGCCTTCGTACCGCCCTCTTCCGGGACGGCAGGCGTCCGTACCAGCCGATGCGCACCGTTCACGAAGTACAGGTACTGCGGCTTCACGACCGAACCGCGCGTGGCGACACCGTTGGCGTCGTTCATGCCGACCGTGCACAACATCTTGCGGCCCGCCTGCAGGTCGACCGTCTCCACGGCCGGAGTGAGGTTCTGCAGGGTGAACAGCAGCTGACCGGCCATGGCTTGGCACCGGTCCGGACTGACGTGCGCGGCCTTGTCGTTGAGCGGCACCGTCAGCGCGCCCCGGTCGTCGGGAGTCAGCGACGAGGCCCCCTTCTGGAGGGTGGTACCCGTGGGGAAGCTGGTCCTGACGACGGGGTCGAGCCAGCTCGTCGGCCCGCTGAGCAGGGACCGCACCACCTGCGTCACGGGGTCCACCCGCTCCCGCACATACACCGGGTCGGCGACCGCCACGGTCTGCGGAGCCGTCGGCGCCTTGGTGTCCGAGGCGAAGTAGTACTTGTTGACGGACACGTAGTTGCGCTGGAAGTCCGACCTCCCCATGACGACACCCTGCGGAGGGGTGTCGATCCGCCACTGCTTGGTCTTCTTGTCCTGCACGAGGTGCACGGTCTCGCGGTACTCACCGGACGTCGGCGTGTACGACTGCTGCGCGTCCACCACGGCCACCTTGGTGCCGATCAGCGTGAACCACGTGCCGTCGGCCTGCTCCCGGTCGGCGGGCCGCACTATGTCGGCACCGGGGCCGTCGTCGAGCACCGTGGTGGACACCCCCGGCTGCCACTTCTTCTGCGCGGCGGGGGTCAAGTACCTGCGGGCCGTCTCATAGTGGGGATCGTCGCTGGTCAGAGCCTCGAGGAAGCCCTGCACGATGTCCGTGGGCTCGGCGTCCTCCTGCGGCGGCATCGCGAACACCCGCACCGGCGTGTCCTGCCGCGGCGTGGAATCCACCCCGCGCAGATCGCCGCTGTCCGGCATGGAGGCGCACCCTGCCAGCAGTACGACCCCGCACGCGGCGTACGCCAGCGCGCGCCCCGGCGTGCGCCGGCCGCTCCTTTCGCGGTCAGCGTCCACGGAAGGCCTCCCCCTGCTGTTCGTACGACTCCCGCGACCCGCCGTCGGGACGGCTCGCAGCCCCACCGCTGCCCGCGTCGCCACCCCCCGCAGCACCGCCGTCCCGCGTGGACGGCCGCGCACTCGACGCGGGCCGCGGCACCACACGCGAGCCATTGCCCGGCAGCGCCGTCGGATCGGCCGTGGGTGTCACCGCGCCCGGACGCGGCGCTATCGGATCCCGCGATGTCACCGGGCCGCTCGTCGGCTGGACCGGCACAGTGGCGGTCTTGTCCGCACCCCCGCGCGGCAGACCGGCGTCATCAAGTCCGCGATTGCGCCGCGAGTCCTTGGGCTCCAGCGGTATCGGCGAGCCCCTCAGCGGCTCGTCGGCCGTCCTGGGCAGCGTCAGCCGGAACTGCGAACCGCCGCCCGGCTCACCCCATGCCTGGAGCCAGCCACCGTGCAGTCGCGCGTCCTCCAGTGCGATGGACAGCCCGAGGCCCGTACCACCGGTGGTACGCGCGCGTGCCGGGTCGGCCCGCCAGAAGCGGCTGAACACGCGTGTGGCCTCGCCGGGCTTGAGCCCGACGCCGTAGTCGCGCACCGCGACCGCGACCGCCCCGCCGGCCGCCGCCAGCTTGACGAGGACGTCCTTGCCCTCGCCGTGCTCGACGGCGTTGACGACGAGATTGCGCAGCACCCGCTCGACCCGCCGGGCGTCGGCCTCCGCGACGACGGGCTGCTGATCGCCCAGCACCCGGATCGTCGTGCCCTTGCGCTCGGCGAGCGGCTCGGCCCCGCCGACCACCCGCCGCACGACCTCCCTGAGGTCTATCGGCTCGGCCTCCAGAGCCGCCGCGCCCGCGTCGAACCGGCTGATCTCCAGCAGGTCCGCGAGCAGCGTCTCGAACCGGTCCAGCTGGTCCGCGAGCAGCTCCGCCGACCGCGCGGTCATCGGATCGAAGTCCTCGCGCGCGTCATGGATCACGTCCGCGGCCATCCGTACGGTCGTCAGCGGCGTCCGCAGCTCGTGCGACACGTCCGACACGAACCGCCGCTGCATCCGCGACAGGTCCTCCAGCTGCTGGATCTTCAGCTGAAGGTTCTGCGCCATCTTGTTGAAGGCCTCACCGAGACGCGCGATGTCGTCCTCACCGGTGACCTTCATCCGCTCCTGGAGCCGCCCGGCGGACAACCGCTCCGCGATCCCGGCCGCCATCCGCACCGGCGTGACGACCTGCCGCACCACGAGCCAGGCAATGGCTCCGAGGAGTACGACGACGAAGAGCCCGGCGGTCGCCAGGGTGCCCTTGACCAGGCTGAGCGACTTCTCCTCCTGGGTGAGCGGGAAGAGGTAGTACAGCTGGTACGGGTCCCCGTTGGGGTCGTTGACCTGCTTGCCGATGACCAGGGCCGGCTGGGACTCCTGGCCGGTGTCGTAGGTGATGCGGGTGTAGCTCTGGGCGGCGGTGGTACTGGCGTCGACCTTCGCGCGCAGCGCCTCGGGCACGCTGGCCGTCGGGTCGACGTCACCGGAGGCACGCGGTCCGCGCCCGCTGCCGCTGTCGCCGCCGACGGGCAGGGTGACCACGTCGAAGGCGCCCTGGCCGCCGCTGGAGAGCGAGTAGACGAGGTTGCTCATCCACTCGATGACGAACTGGTCGGACTGGTCGTCGGCCGCCGTGGCCGCGTCGTCGGTCCCGGCGCCTGCCTCGTCCGCCTTCTGCTTGGCCACCGCGAACCCGCCGGTGGCCTGGCTCTGCGAGGCCTTGACCTTGGCGTCGAGCAGGCCGTTGCGCACCTGCCCGATGACGACGAAGCCCAGCAGAAGGACCACACCGAGGGACATCAGCAGGGTCGTGGCGACGACCTTGAGCTGGATGTTGCGCCGCCACAGCCGCATCACGGGCAGCAGCGGCCGACGCACCCAGCGCATGAAGAGCCTCAGGACCGGGCTGCCCTGGACTCCGCCCTGCAGCAGCCCGCCCTCGAGGAAACGTCCCCAGCGGGAACCCGCCGACGTCCGCCCGACAGGCCGCCCCGCACTCGCCCCGGTCCGCCCGGGCGACGAAGCGGCACTGTCTCCGGACATGTCAGCTGGGCCCTGCCTTGTAACCCACACCACGGACGGTCACCACGATCTCCGGCCGCTCCGGGTCCTTCTCGACCTTGGAGCGCAGCCGCTGTACATGCACGTTCACGAGCCGGGTGTCGGCGGCGTGCCGATAGCCCCACACCTGCTCGAGCAGCACCTCACGCGTGAACACCTGCCACGGCTTGCGCGCGAGCGCGACCAGCAGGTCGAACTCCAGCGGCGTCAGCGCGATCGACTGCCCGTCCCGCTTCACGGAGTGCCCGGCCACGTCGATGACCAGATCCCCGATGGCAAGCTGCTCGGGAGCCGGCTCCTCCGACCTCCGAAGCCGTGCCCGGATCCGAGCCACGAGCTCCTTCGGCTTGAACGGCTTCACGATGTAGTCGTCGGCGCCGGACTCCAGCCCCACGACGACATCGACGGTGTCGCTCTTGGCCGTCAGCATCACGATCGGCACCCCGGACTCCGCCCTGATCAGGCGGCACACCTCGATACCGTCCCGTCCGGGCAGCATCAGGTCCAGCAGCACCAGATCCGGCTTGGCCTCGCGGAACGCTGCCAGCGCCTTGTCACCGTCGGCTACGAAAGACGGCTCAAAACCTTCACCACGCAGCACGATGCCCAGCATCTCGGCAAGTGCGGTGTCGTCGTCGACGACAAGGACTCGTCCCTTCATAAACGACATCATCCCATTCTCGTAACAGTGACCGGGGCGCTGGTGAGGGAGGTCACTGACCTGTGACGATAGTCGTATGGGGTCGCTACTGTCTGCGGTTCGTGCCTCGGCGGACCGCGTCGTCCCCGTTCCTCGATCAGCTGATCGTCACCTGCCGGGCCCTGGCACACAGCTCAGCAAGTGCCTCAGTGGTCACCGGCGACACCACGCCCTCCTCTGTCACGATCGCCGTCACCAGCTCCGGCGGTGTCACATCGAAAGCCGGGTTGTAGGCCTGTGTACCCAGCGGCGCCACCGGAATCCCGCCGCCGGCCCCGCCTCCCACCACCGGCACCTGGGGCGCCGCGATCTCGGTGACCTCGTGCCCGGCCCGCTGCTCGACCTCGATCGACGCCCCGTCCGGCGTGTCCGGATCCACCGTGGTCAGCGGTGCCACCACGATGAACGGCACATGGTGATACCGCGCGAGCACGGCGAGCGGATAGCTCCCCACCTTGTTCGCCACCGAGCCGTCGGCAGCGATCCGGTCCGCGCCGATCAGCACCGCGTCCACCTCCCCGGCCGCGAACAGCGAGCCCGCCGCGTTGTCGGTCAGCAAGGTGTACGCCATTCCGCTGCGCGCCGCCTCGTACGCCGTCAGCCGGGCGCCCTGGAGCAGGGGACGCGTCTCGTCCACCCACAGCCGCCGCAGCCGCCCCGCCCGGTGCGCCGCGAGAGCCACGGCGAACGCCGTCCCCTCGCCGCCCGACACCAGCGAACCGGTGTTGCAGTGCGTCAGGATCCGGTGCCCACCACCCGGCAGCAACTCGTCCAGCAGCGTCAGCCCGCGCTCGGCCATCGCCGCGCTGGCCGCCGCGTCCTCCTGGTGCAGCCTGCGCGCCGCCGCCAGCACCGCCGCGGCCGCCTGCTCCTGATCGCCGCTGCGGGCGAGCTCGGCCCGGTAGGCGTCCTGCGCCCTGCGCACCCCGACCGCCAGGTTCACCGCGGTCGGACGCGCACCGGCCAGCACGGTCGCCGCCTCGTCCACGTCGAACCCGCGCGCGGCGGCGAGCGCGACCCCGTACGCCCCCGCGATCCCGAGCAACGGCGCCCCGCGCACGGCGAGCGACCGGATCGCCTCCACCAGCGCGGACGCGTCCGTGCAGACCAGTTCGACCTCCTCGGCCGGCAGTCTCGTCTGGTCGAGAAGCACCAGTACGGGACCTTCTGGTGGCTCCTCCCAGCGGATCGCCGGTATCTCGGTGGGCTTGCTGTCCTCGCCGGTTTGCGCGTACTGATCAGCCATGCCGTCAGTCTGCCCCTTGTCCGGCGGAGTATTGAAGGTGTGCAGCCCCTACCGCGGCTGGTCCTTCGTCCGCCACCCCATGGCACGATGGCTGCCAACCTGCCGCCGCGACCGCGGACGGGCACCGTGAAGGAGCGACGATGAAAGACACTCCGGGCTGGGCCTCGCCCGGATCCGCCCCGTCCGACGGCCACGAGCCCGGCACGTCCGGCCCCACCGAGCCCGGCACGTCCGGCCCCACCGAGCCCGCCGGCGCGAAGCCCGCCGAGCCCGCCGCCGGCCCCGACATCACCAAGCCTTCCGCCGGCCCCGACACGGTGAAGCAGGCCGCCGACAGCGCCGCGGCGGCGCCGGCCGCCCCCGACGCGGCACAGCCCACCCAGCATCCGACGGACCCCTCGCAGAACGCCGGCCCGAAGTGGTCCCAGGAGCAGCCGCCACCCGCCCAGTGGTCCGCGCCCACGGGCCCCGCCGCTCCCGGCCAGGCCCCTCCCCCACCCCCTCCCGGCCCCGGAGGCTGGGGATCCCCGCCCCCTGCGGGCCCGCCCGGAGGCCAGGGCCCTCAGCCGGGCTGGGGCGGCGGCTACGCAGGTCATCCCGGATACGGCGGCTGGGGCGGCCCCCCGCCCGCGGCCAAACCCGGCGTGATCCCGCTGCGCCCGCTCGGCGTGGGCGAGATCCTCGACGGCGCGGTCTCCACCATGCGCACCTACTGGCGCACGGTCCTGGGCATCTCGCTGACCGTCGCGGTCGTGACCGAGGTCCTGGTCATCCTGCTCCAGGGCTTCGTCCTCAACGACAGCACCGGCACCGAGGGCCTCAGCGACCCCAGTGCCAGCGCCGACGAGGTGACCCGCGCCCTGGGCGAGAGCCTGCTCGGCACCTCGGTCGTCCTCCTGATCTCGCTGATCGGCACGATCGCCGCCACCGCACTGCTCACGACCGTCACCAGCCGGGCCGTGCTCGGCCGCCCCGTCACCACCGGTGAGGCGTGGCGGGACGCCCGCCCGCAGGTACCCAGGCTGTTCGGCCTGATCTTCCTCCTGCTGCTCATCACCTTCGGCGTGCTCACCGTGGGAGCGCTGCCCGGCATCCTCGTGGCCGTCGCGGGGTCGGACGGAGGCGGTATCGCCCTCGCCGTCCTGGGCGTCCTCGGAGCAGGTGTCGTCGCCGTGTGGCTGATGATCCGCTTCTCCCTGGCCTCGCCCGCGCTGATGCTGGAGAAGCAGAGCATCACCACGTCGATGAAGCGCTCCACCAAGCTGGTCCGCGGCTCCTGGTGGCGGGTTCTCGGCATCCAACTGCTGGCCGCGATCATCTCGAACATCGTCGCGGCGATCGTCGTCCTCCCCTTCAGCTTCCTCGCCGCCGCCCTGAGCGGCGAAGGCCTCAGCGGTTTCGTCGACGGCACCGGCGACCTCGGCTGGACGTTCCTCATCATCAGCGGCATCGGCTCGGTGATCGGCTCCATGATCACCTTCCCGATCTCGGCGGGCGTCACCGTGCTCCTCTACATCGACCAGCGCATCCGCCGCGAGGCCCTCGACCTCGAACTGGCCCGCGCGGCCGGCGTCCAGGGCTACGGCACCGGCACCACTCCCGGGAGCTGATGCGGTGAACCTGCCGGGGGGAGTGCTCACCTTGCTGCGCGCCGGCGACACCTCCGTGCTGTCTTCGGCACGGTCCGCCGACGAACCGCCGCTGACGATCCCGCGCGACCCCGCGCGGGAAGCGGCCCGCCGCGAGCTGTCCAAGCGGATGTACCACGAGAACGACCCCAACTGGTTCCAGCGCGCCCTCAACGCCTTCTGGGACTGGGTGGACAAGCTGTTCAACGCCGCCTCGTCCGCGACACCGGGAGGACCGCTCGGCCTGGTCGTCGTCATCGCCGTCGTCCTCCTGGTCGTCGGCGCCCTGTGGTGGCGCCTGGGCAGCCCGCGCCGCGCGCCGGTCTCCTCCGCCGCCCTGTTCGACGACCGCCCCCGCAGCGCCGCCGACCACCGCGCGGCCGCCGAGGCCCACGCCGCCCAGGGCCACTGGAACCAGGCCGTCCAGGAACGCATGCGTGCCATCGTCCGCTCCCTGGAGGAACGCACCCTCCTCGACATCCGCCCGGGCCGCACCGCGGACGAGGCAGCCGCGGAAGCCGGCCGCGCCCTGCCCTCCCACACGGACCGACTGCGCTCCGCGGCCCGGGACTTCGACGACGTCACATACGGCGGCCGCGCCGCGACCGAGCAGTCGTACCACCGCATCGCCGACCTCGACCGCGACCTGGAACGCACCAAGCCAGTACTCGCGAACAGCACGAGCGGCACGAACAGCGCGAACAGCAGCCACAGCGCGGACCAGCCCGCCCGCCAGGGAGCCGCCGAATGACCACCGAGGCCACGCTCCGGTCCACCTCGGCCTCGCCCACCACCCGCCAGGTGTGGACCCGCGCGCGAGGCGTCGTACTCGCTGTCGTGCTCCTTCTCGTCGCGGCCGTGGCGATCGCGGCGATCCGCTCCACCGAGCACCACGGCGGCCTCGACCCCCGCTCCGCCGACCCCTTCGGCAGCCGGGCCGTCGCCCAACTGCTCGCCGACCGGGGCGTCGACACCCGCGTGGTCACCACCCTGGACGAGGCACGCGCCGCGGCCGGCCCGGACACCACGCTCCTGATCGCCGTACCCGACCTCCTGACGCACCGCCAGCAGAGCCGACTGCACTCCGCCACCGCCGACTCCGACGGCCGCACGGTCCTCGTCGCCCCCGGCAGCTGGTCCGTCGAGCGCCTGGCCCCCGGCGTCGTGGCCGACCCCGCCACCAGCCTCGACTCGACCCTCTCCCCCGACTGCGCCTTCCCCGCCGCCCGGCGCGCGGGCACCGCCGACACGGGCGGCATCCGCTACACCGTCACCCACCCCGGCAACGACGAGTGCTACCCCAGCGACCGCCTGCCCACCCTGGTGCGCGTCCCGGCGGCTTCCGGGGACGGCGACACCGTCGTACTCGGCGCGCCCGACATCCTTTACAACGACACGCTCGACAAGCAGGGCAACGCCTCGCTCGCCCTCCAACTCCTCGGCTCCCGCCCCCATCTGGTCTGGTACCTCCCCTCGCTCTCCGACACCTCCGCCGCCGACCCGGCCGAGCAGAAGGACTTCCTCGACCTGCTCCCCTCGGGCTGGCTCTGGGGCACGCTTCAGCTCTTCTTCGCGGCAGCACTCGCCGCCCTGTGGAGGGCACGCCGACTCGGCCCCCTCGTGCCCGAAAAACTCCCCGTGGCCATCCGCGCCTCCGAAACCGTCGAAGGCCGCGCCCGCCTCTACCGCAAGGCGGCCGCCCGCGACCGCGCGGCCACCGCTCTTCGCTCCACCACCCGCACCCGCCTCGCCCCCCTCGTAGGCGTCCCCGTCGCCCAGGCACACGCACCCGAAGCACTGCTCCCCGCCCTGTCCGCCCACCTGCACACCGAAGGCGACGGACAGCCCCTGCACTCCCTGCTCTTCGGCCCGCCGCCCAGTGACGACGCAGCCCTCATCTCCCTAGCCGACCAACTCGACGCCCTCGAAAGAGAGGTACGCCGTTCATGATGGACCCGACCACTGACAACGCCGGGACCACCGGGAACCCGGACAGCGCCCGGGCCTCCCTGGAAGCCCTGCGCGCCGAGATCGCCAAAGCCGTGGTCGGCCAGGACCCCGCCGTGACCGGTCTCGTCGTCGCGCTCCTCTGCCGCGGACACGTACTACTGGAAGGAGTCCCTGGGGTCGCCAAAACGTTGCTCGTCCGCGCCCTCGCATCCGCATTGGAACTCGACACCAAGCGCGTCCAGTTCACCCCAGACCTCATGCCGAGCGACGTGACGGGCTCCCTGGTCTACGACACGCGCAGCGCCGAGTTCTCCTTCCAGCCCGGCCCGGTCTTCACCAACCTCCTCCTGGCCGACGAGATCAACCGCACGCCGCCCAAGACCCAGTCGTCCCTCCTGGAGGCCATGGAGGAGCGCCAGGTCACGGTCGACGGCACCCCCCGCCTCCTCCCCGACCCGTTCCTGGTCGCCGCGACCCAGAACCCGGTCGAGTACGAGGGCACCTACCCCCTCCCCGAAGCCCAGCTGGACCGTTTCCTCCTCAAGCTGACGATCCCGCTCCCCTCCCGACAGGACGAGATCGACGTCCTCACCCGCCACGCCGAGGGCTTCAACCCCCGCGACCTCAAGGCCGCCGGCGTACGCCCCGTAGCGGGCCCCGCCGACCTCGAAGCCGCACGCGCAGCGGTCGCCAAAACCACGGTCTCCCCCGAGATCACCGCCTACGTCGTCGACATCTGCCGCGCCACCCGCGAGTCCCCGTCCCTCACCCTCGGCGTCTCCCCCCGCGGCGCCACGGCCCTCCTGGCCACCTCGCGCGCGTGGGCATGGCTCACCGGCCGCGACTACGTCATCCCCGACGACGTGAAGGCCCTGGCCCTCCCCACCCTCCGCCACCGCGTGCAACTCCGCCCGGAGGCCGAGATGGAAGGCGTCACTCCGGACTCCGTCATCAACGCGATCCTCGCCCACGTCCCGGTCCCCCGCTGATGGCCCTCACCGGACGAGCCGCCCTCATCGCAGCCGTGGGCTCCCTCCCCATCGGCATCTGGGAACCCAGCTGGACGGGCTTCCTCGCGGTCAACGGCCCCTTGGCGGTGGCCTGCGCCTGCGACTTCGCCCTGGCGGCTCCCGTACGACGACTCGGCCTGACCCGCTCCGGCGACACCTCCGCCCGCCTGGGCGAGACCGCGGACGTCACCCTCACGATCACCAACCCCTCCAGCCGCCCCCTCCGCGCCCACATCCGCGACGCCTGGCCCCCCAGCAGCTGGCAGCCCGGCACCGAGGTGGAAGCCTCCCGCCACCACCTCACGGTCCCCGCAGGCGAACGCCGACGCCTCACCACTCGCCTACGCCCCACCCGCCGCGGCGACCGCCAGGCCGACCGCGTGACGATTCGCTCCTACGGACCCCTCCGGCTCTTCTCCCGCCAGGGCACCCACAAGGTCCCCTGGACGGTGCGCGTGCTGCCCCCGTTCACCAGCCGCAAGCACCTGCCCTCCAAGCTCGCCCGCCTGCGCGAACTCGACGGCCGCACCAGCGTCCTCACTCGCGGCGAAGGCACGGAATTCGACAGCCTGCGCGAGTACGTCCCCGGCGACGACACCCGCTCCATCGACTGGCGAGCCACCGCCCGGCAGAGCGCTGTCGCCGTACGCACCTGGCGCCCCGAACGCGACCGCCACATCCTCCTCGTCCTCGACACCGGCCGCACGTCAGCAGGCCGCGTCGGCGACGCCCCGCGCCTCGACGCCTCCATGGACGCGGCCCTGCTCCTGGCCGCCCTCGCGTCCCGCGCCGGCGACCGCGTGGACCTCCTCGCATACGACCGCGGAGTACGCGCCCTGGTCCAGGGCCGCACAGCCAAGGACCTGCTCCCCTCCCTGGTCAACGCGATGGCCCCCCTCGAGCCCGAACTCGTCGAAACAAACGCCCGAAGCCTCACGGCCACGGCTCTTCGTACGGCCCCTCGCCGCTCCTTGATCGTGCTGCTCACGAGCCTCGACGCCGCGCCGATCGAGGAGGGCCTGCTGCCCGTACTCCCTCAGCTCACGCAACGCCACACCGTCCTTCTGGCCTCGGTGGCGGATCCCCACATCGCCCACATGGCCACAGCCCGTGGAAACACCGAGGCGATCTACGAAGCCGCAGCAGCCGCCCAGGCCCAGACGGAACGTCAGCGCACGGCGGAGCAACTCCGCCGGCACGGGGTGACTGTCGTCGACGCGACTCCTGACGACTTGGCACCGGCGCTGGCAGACGCGTATCTGGCACTGAAGGCAGCGGGACGTTTGTAAACAAAAAAAGGGGGCGCGAAGGCGCCCCCTTAAAAACAGAAACCGAAACGCGAAAAGGCCCACACCATAAGGTGTGGGCCTTTTCATCAAAGATTGTTCGGCGGTGTCCTACTCTCCCACAGGGTCCCCCCTGCAGTACCATCGGCGCTGTAAGGCTTAGCTTCCGGGTTCGGAATGTAACCGGGCGTTTCCCTCACGCTATGACCACCGAAACACTATGAAACTAGACCGGAAAACACACAGTCGTTGCCTCAGAACTAACACAGTGGACGCGAGCAAATATGGACAAGCCCTCGGCCTATTAGTACCGGTCACCTCCAGCGGTTACCCGCCTTCCAGATCCGGCCTATCAACCCAGTCGTCTACTGGGAGCCTTAACCCCTCAAAGGGGGTGGGAATACTCATCTCGAAGCAGGCTTCCCGCTTAGATGCTTTCAGCGGTTATCCCTCCCGAACGTAGCCAACCAGCCATGCCCTTGGCAGAACAACTGGCACACCAGAGGTTCGTCCGTCCCGGTCCTCTCGTACTAGGGACAGCCCTTCTCAATATTCCTACGCGCGCAGCGGATAGGGACCGAACTGTCTCACGACGTTCTAAACCCAGCTCGCGTACCGCTTTAATGGGCGAACAGCCCAACCCTTGGGACCGACTCCAGCCCCAGGATGCGACGAGCCGACATCGAGGTGCCAAACCATCCCGTCGATATGGACTCTTGGGGAAGATCAGCCTGTTATCCCCGGGGTACCTTTTATCCGTTGAGCGACGGCGCTTCCACAAGCCACCGCCGGATCACTAGTCCCGACTTTCGTCCCTGCTCGACCCGTCGGTCTCACAGTCAAGCTCCCTTGTGCACTTACACTCAACACCTGATTACCAACCAGGCTGAGGGAACCTTTGGGCGCCTCCGTTACCCTTTAGGAGGCAACCGCCCCAGTTAAACTACCCATCAGACACTGTCCCTGATCCGGATCACGGACCCAGGTTAGACATCCAGCACGACCAGACTGGTATTTCAACGACGACTCACCGCGAACTGGCGTCCGCGTTTCAAAGTCTCCCAGCTATCCTACACAAGCCGAACCGAACACCAATATCAAACTGTAGTAAAGGTCCCGGGGTCTTTCCGTCCTGCTGCGCGAAACGAGCATCTTTACTCGTAGTGCAATTTCACCGGGCCTATGGTTGAGACAGTCGAGAAGTCGTTACGCCATTCGTGCAGGTCGGAACTTACCCGACAAGGAATTTCGCTACCTTAGGATGGTTATAGTTACCACCGCCGTTTACTGGCGCTTAAGTTCTCAGCTTCGCCACACCGAAATGTGACTAACCGGTCCCCTTAACGTTCCAGCACCGGGCAGGCGTCAGTCCGTATACATCGCCTTACGGCTTCGCACGGACCTGTGTTTTTAGTAAACAGTCGCTTCTCGCTGGTCTCTGCGGCCACCCCCAGCTCACCAAGTAAATTGGATCACCAGGTGTGGCCCCCTTCTCCCGAAGTTACGGGGGCATTTTGCCGAGTTCCTTAACCATAGTTCACCCGAACGCCTCGGTATTCTCTACCTGACCACCTGAGTCGGTTTAGGGTACGGGCCGCCATGAAACTCGCTAGAGGCTTTTCTCGACAGCATAGGATCATCCACTTCACCACAATCGGCTCGGCATCAGGTCTCAGCCTCATGTGCGACGGATTTGCCTATCGCACGGCCTACACCCTTACCCCGGGACAACCACCGCCCGGGATGGACTACCTTCCTGCGTCACCCCATCACTCACCTACTGCAAGTCTGGTTCGTCGGCTCCACCACTCCCCTTTGCCCGAAGGCTCCGGGGCGGCTTCACGGACTTAGCATCGCCTGGTTCGATGTTTGACGCTTCACAGCGGGTACCGGAATATCAACCGGTTATCCATCGACTACGCCTGTCGGCCTCGCCTTAGGTCCCGACTTACCCTGGGCAGATCAGCTTGACCCAGGAACCCTTAGTCAATCGGCGCACACGTTTCCCACGTGTGTATCGCTACTCATGCCTGCATTCTCACTCGTGAACCGTCCACCACTGCCTTCCGGCGCAGCTTCACCCGGCACACGACGCTCCCCTACCCATCACAGCCTCCGTTGGGAGTATTGCTGCAATGACACGACTTCGGCGGTACGCTTGAGCCCCGCTACATTGTCGGCGCGGAATCACTAGACCAGTGAGCTATTACGCACTCTTTCAAGGGTGGCTGCTTCTAAGCCAACCTCCTGGTTGTCTCTGCGACTCCACATCCTTTCCCACTTAGCGTACGCTTAGGGGCCTTAGTCGATGCTCTGGGCTGTTTCCCTCTCGACCATGGAGCTTATCCCCCACAGTCTCACTGCCGCGCTCTCACTTACCGGCATTCGGAGTTTGGCTAAGGTCAGTAACCCGGTAGGGCCCATCGCCTATCCAGTGCTCTACCTCCGGCAAGAAACACACGACGCTGCACCTAAATGCATTTCGGGGAGAACCAGCTATCACGGAGTTTGATTGGCCTTTCACCCCTAACCACAGGTCATCCCCCAGGTTTTCAACCCTGGTGGGTTCGGTCCTCCACGAAGTCTTACCTCCGCTTCAACCTGCCCATGGCTAGATCACTCCGCTTCGGGTCTTGAGCGTGCTACTGAAACGCCCTATTCGGACTCGCTTTCGCTACGGCTACCCCACCCGGGTTAACCTCGCAACACACCGCAAACTCGCAGGCTCATTCTTCAAAAGGCACGCAGTCACGAGACGAAGCACAAGTGCTCCGTCCGACGCTCCCACGGCTTGTAGGCACACGGTTTCAGGTACTATTTCACTCCGCTCCCGCGGTACTTTTCACCATTCCCTCACGGTACTATCCGCTATCGGTCACCAGGGAATATTTAGGCTTAGCGGGTGGTCCCGCCAGATTCACACGGGATTTCTCGGGCCCCGTGCTACTTGGGTGTCTCTCAAACGAGCCGCTGACGTTTCGACTACGGGGGTCTTACCCTCTACGCCGGACCTTTCGCATGTCCTTCGCCTACATCAACGGTTTCTGACTCGTCCTGTCGCCGGCAGACGACAGAAGAGAGATCCCACAACCCCGCATGCGCAACCCCTGCCGGGTCTCACACGCATACGGTTTGGCCTCATCCGGTTTCGCTCGCCACTACTCCCGGAATCACGGTTGTTTTCTCTTCCTGCGGGTACTGAGATGTTTCACTTCCCCGCGTTCCCTCCACACTGCCTATGTGTTCAGCAGCGGGTGACAGCCCATGACGACTGCCGGGTTTCCCCATTCGGAAACCCCCGGATCAAAGCCTGGTTGACGACTCCCCGGGGACTATCGTGGCCTCCCACGTCCTTCATCGGTTCCTGGTGCCAAGGCATCCACCGTGCGCCCTTAAAAACTTGGCCACAGATGCTCGCGTCCACTGTGCAGTTCTCAAACAACGACCAGCCACCCATCACCCCGGAGCTTCACTCCGAGTGCACTGGGGCCGGCATCACGAGGGGGTTCATTCCCTCAGACACCCAACAGCGTGCCCGACACACTCCCCGCTTCCCTCAACGTTCCACGCTCCGAAGAGCAGTACTAGAAGGAGAAGACGATCAAGTGCGCCGAATAATCAACGTTCCACCCATGAGCAACCAGCATCAGACATTCGCTGATGTACTGGCCTCTGACCGAGCGAACCCGGTAAGAAGTGCTCCTTAGAAAGGAGGTGATCCAGCCGCACCTTCCGGTACGGCTACCTTGTTACGACTTCGTCCCAATCGCCAGTCCCACCTTCGACAGCTCCCTCCCGCAAGGGGTTGGGCCACCGGCTTCGGGTGTTACCGACTTTCGTGACGTGACGGGCGGTGTGTACAAGGCCCGGGAACGTATTCACCGCAGCAATGCTGATCTGCGATTACTAGCAACTCCGACTTCATGGGGTCGAGTTGCAGACCCCAATCCGAACTGAGACAGGCTTTTTGAGATTCGCTCCACCTCACGGTATCGCAGCTCATTGTACCTGCCATTGTAGCACGTGTGCAGCCCAAGACATAAGGGGCATGATGACTTGACGTCGTCCCCACCTTCCTCCGAGTTGACCCCGGCGGTCTCCTGTGAGTCCCCGTCACCCCGAAGGGCACGCTGGCAACACAGGACAAGGGTTGCGCTCGTTGCGGGACTTAACCCAACATCTCACGACACGAGCTGACGACAGCCATGCACCACCTGTACACCGACCACAAGGGGGCGACCATCTCTGGCCGTTTCCGGTGTATGTCAAGCCTTGGTAAGGTTCTTCGCGTTGCGTCGAATTAAGCCACATGCTCCGCTGCTTGTGCGGGCCCCCGTCAATTCCTTTGAGTTTTAGCCTTGCGGCCGTACTCCCCAGGCGGGGAACTTAATGCGTTAGCTGCGGCACCGACGACGTGGAATGTCGCCAACACCTAGTTCCCACCGTTTACGGCGTGGACTACCAGGGTATCTAATCCTGTTCGCTCCCCACGCTTTCGCTCCTCAGCGTCAGTAATGGCCCAGAGATCCGCCTTCGCCACCGGTGTTCCTCCTGATATCTGCGCATTTCACCGCTACACCAGGAATTCCGATCTCCCCTACCACACTCTAGCCTGCCCGTATCGAATGCAGACCCGGGGTTAAGCCCCGGGCTTTCACACCCGACGTGACAAGCCGCCTACGAGCTCTTTACGCCCAATAATTCCGGACAACGCTTGCGCCCTACGTATTACCGCGGCTGCTGGCACGTAGTTAGCCGGCGCTTCTTCTGCAGGTACCGTCACTTTCGCTTCTTCCCTGCTGAAAGAGGTTTACAACCCGAAGGCCGTCATCCCTCACGCGGCGTCGCTGCATCAGGCTTGCGCCCATTGTGCAATATTCCCCACTGCTGCCTCCCGTAGGAGTCTGGGCCGTGTCTCAGTCCCAGTGTGGCCGGTCGCCCTCTCAGGCCGGCTACCCGTCGTCGCCTTGGTGAGCCGTTACCTCACCAACAAGCTGATAGGCCGCGGGCTCATCCTTCACCGCCGGAGCTTTCAACCCGCACAGATGCCCGTGCGAGTGGTATCCGGTATTAGACCCCGTTTCCAGGGCTTGTCCCAGAGTGAAGGGCAGATTGCCCACGTGTTACTCACCCGTTCGCCACTAATCCCCACCGAAGTGGTTCATCGTTCGACTTGCATGTGTTAAGCACGCCGCCAGCGTTCGTCCTGAGCCAGGATCAAACTCTCCGTGAATGTTTACCCGTAATCGGGTGCACACATCACGAGAGCGGAACAGCCACCGGAATGAGGCGGCTGTTCACAGCGTCCTCGCTGTGTTTTTTCAAAGGAACCTCGTCCCAGCCGAATGACTGGAGACGGGGTATCAACATATCTGGCGTTGATTTTTGGCACGCTGTTGAGTTCTCAAGGAACGGACGCTTCCTTTGTACTCACCCTTTCGGGCTTTCCTCCGGGCTTTTCCCTTCGGTCTTGCGTTTCCGACTCTATCAGACCGTTTCCGGTTCCGATTTCCTCGGTGCTTTCCAGGTTCCCGCTTCCGCGTTTCCCTTTCCGGCGCTCCCAACATTATCAGAAGTTTCGGGCCGGACTGACCGGCCATCTGTTTCCGATTTATCGGGAAGGGCTCCTGCAAAATCCGAGATTTCCAGAAGCAGACAGACACTCACCGCTGCCGAGCGGGATGAACCCGGCTCCAGGCAACTGTTCGAATCTACCTCCCCGCATCGTCCGTGTCAACGGCTCCTGTGGGGCGAAGGAGACAGTAGCAGCTCAATACGCCGGACTGCACATCAGGCGGCTGTGGGCACAACGGCGCTGCGCTCGGCTGCGTCGACATCCCCCGTGTCGCCGGCACGCGCGGCCCGTCCGCCCAGGACGAAGACGTAGGCGAGGAAGGTCAACTCGGCGACGACTCCGATGGCGATGCGGGCCCAAGTGGGCAGGCCGGAGGGGGTCACGAAGCCCTCGATGGCACCGGAGACGAAGAGGACGAGGGCGAGGCCGATCGCCATGCCCACGGCGGCTCGGCCTTCCTCGGCCAGTGCGGTGCGCCTGGAACGGGGGCCCGGGTCTATCAGGGTCCAGCCGAGGCGTAGCCCCGTGCCGGCGGCGACGAAGACCGCAGTGAGTTCGAGGAGGCCGTGCGGGAGTACGAGGCCCAGGAAGGTGTCGAGACGGCCTGCCGCGGACATCAGGCCGAAGCCGATGCCGAGGTTGAGCATGTTCTGGAAGAGGATCCACAGGACCGGAAGGCCGAGGAAGACTCCGAGGACCAGGCACATCGCGGCGGCCTGGGCGTTGTTCGTCCATACCTGGGCGGCGAAGGAGGCCGCGGGGTGGCTGGAGTAGTACGTCTCGTACTGGCCGCCGGGGCGGGTGAGCTCGCGCAGTTCGCTGGGGGCGGCTATGGAGGACTGGACCTCCGGGTGGGTGCCGATCCACCAGCCCAGGAGGGCCGCAATGACGGTGGAGAGCAAGGCTGTGGGTACCCACCAGTGGCGCGAGCGGTAGACGGCGGCGGGGAAGCCGTACGCGAGGAAGCGTGTGACATCGCGCCAAGAGGCGCGGCGGGTTCCTGTGACGGCACTACGCGCGCGTGCCACGAGTTGGCTGAGGCGGCCGGTGAGCTGGGGATCGGGGGCGCTGGACTGGATCAGCGACAGGTGGGTGGCGGTGCGCTGGTAGAGGGCGACGAGTTCGTCCGCCTCGGCGCCGTTGAGGCGGCGCTGGCGCCGGAGCAGGGCGTCGAGGCGGTCCCACTCGGCTCGGTGGGCGGTGACGAAGACGTCGAGGTCCATCGGTTTGCCTGCTCCTCGGCTGATCGTCGGTGGCCGTCGTGAGAGTCAGCTTGTCGTACTGGGGCGCGATGCGCCCTCAGCTTGGCAGACTGGCCGTCCACGAGGCAGGTCAGGGGAAGGACGGCGGGCGTGAGTGAGCTGGTGACGGGCGAGGCGGTGGCGCTGGAACTGCGCCCTGCGAGGCTGCCCAGCAGGGCATTGGCCGTGCTGATCGATCTGACCCTGGCCATGGTCGTGTACATCGCCGTGACTGTCGCGCTCGTGGCCGCTTCCGCTTCTCTCGACGACGCGGCACAGGTCGCGATCTCGATCGCCACGTTCCTGCTCGTGCTGGTGGGTGGGCCGATCGCGGTCGAGACGCTGAGCCATGGGCGGTCCTTGGGGAAGCTCGCCGTGGGCCTTCGTGTGGTGCGGGACGACGGTGGGCCGATCCGGTTCCGGCATGCCCTCGTGCGGGGCGCGATCGGGGTCGTCGAGATCGTGATGACGTTCGGGGTCGTCGCCTGTATCGCCTCGCTCGTTTCGGCACGTGGACGACGGCTCGGTGATGTGTTCGCGGGGACGCTGGTCGTACGGGAGCGGATTCCCGTCGCGCCCAGTGGCTTTGTGCCGCCGCCTCCGCCCTGGCTGGCCGGGCGGTTCGCGCAGCTCGATCTGTCGGCGGTTCCCGACGGTCTGTGGCTTGCGATCCGCCAGTACCTGACGCGGATGCACCAGCTGGATCAGCAGGTCGGCTGGGCCATGGCGGAGCGGCTCGCGTCCGATCTCGCGGCACGTACGGGGGCCCCGGCGCCGCAGGGGGTGCCGCCGGGCGCGTATCTGGCGGCTGTGGTGCAGGAGCGGCAGGCGCGCGAGGTTCGGCGGGCCTTCGGCGGTGCTACGCCTGAGGCGGCGCCGTCCCATGCACCGGCGCCCTCTTATGTGGCGGGGCACGGCCCTGGAGCCGGGGTGGCCGGTGGCTACTCGTACCCGGGTGGGCCGCCCGTGGCTGCATCCTCTCCTCAGCCGCCCGTCGCGTACGGAGCCGAAGCGGCTCCTGGCGCAGGGGGGGCCGGCGTACCCGCGGCCGGTGGTGGGCCGTCCGAAGTTTCCCGGCCCGCCGTGCCGCCGGAGGGCAAGCCCGCGTCGGGGTTCGTACCGCCGGCGTGACTCCCGGCCGCCCTTCGCCGCCCTTCACCGCTCGCAGCCGCTCGTGGTCTCTCGTGGCTGAAGTCGGTTCAGTCGAGCGGTGGTTCAGGGAACGCCGATGGCGGGGATTCGAGGTCCTCCAGCTCGATTCCGGGGGCGGCGAGGACCACGTCCCCGGCGATGTGCACGGTGTGCTGTTCGCCGGTGTCCAGGGCTGTGACCTGGTATTCCTCCACGGTCAGGGGGCCGTTGTCAGTGGCGTGTGCTTCTCTGTTCAGCAAGGTCCAGGACTGGTCCACGGTGCGCGGGGCGAGGACGGGGTCCGTGAAGGCCACGAGGCGTACGCGGGTTGCTGAGGTGGAGGGGGTGAGGCGCAGGAGACGGGTGGTGGCGACGAGGAATGCGGGGGATGTGCCGGTGAAGGCGTGGGCGGGGACGTTGCCTTCTGTGGCGTGGGTCCCGGTGGGGTCTGTGCGGACCCAGGTGACACCGTCGAGCGCGGCACCGCGCACCTGCCAGCTCGCGGCGTGGAGTTCGAGGCGGATGGGGCGGCCGAGTTCGTCGAGGGTGAGGTCGACCGAGCCGCTGTGACCGCCGTCGGGGGTGGTCAGTTGAGAGACGTAACGCCAGCCGGACGGGCCGGGGGCGCACTGGAAGTGTTCTTCAGCGAGGGGGGTGTGATCGTGCGGATCGTGGAGCGAATAGCGGCCGCGGGGCATGGGGGTCCTGGGTTCTGACGGGCTGTCCGGGGTGTGCGGTCTGTCCGGGCTGACGGTCGCACGGCGGAAAGGCACGGCCGGGAGAAGGTCACGAGGCCAAAGGGGCAGGCCCCCGACACGGGGGTGCGGGGGCCTGCCTCTGAGGAACTACTGCTGTGCCGTGAACCGCTGTTGTGCCCTATGGCTCAGTAGCGGTAGTGGTCCGGCTTGTACGGGCCGTCGACCTCGACGCCGATGTACGCCGCCTGCTCCGGGCGCAGCTGGGTCAGCTTCACGCCGAGGGCGTCCAGGTGGAGGCGGGCGACCTTCTCGTCGAGGTGCTTGGGCAGCACGTAGACGTCGGTCGGGTACTCGGACGGCTTGGTGAACAGCTCGATCTGGGCCAGGGTCTGGTCCGCGAAGGAGTTGGACATCACGAAGGACGGGTGCCCGGTGGCGTTGCCCAGGTTCAGCAGGCGGCCCTCGGACAGGACGATGATCACCTTGCCGTCGGGGAAGGTCCAGGTGTGGACCTGCGGCTTGACCTCGTCCTTGACGATGCCGGGGATCTGGGCGAGGCCGGCCATGTCGATCTCGTTGTCGAAGTGGCCGATGTTGCCGACGATCGCCTGGTGCTTCATCTTGGCCATGTCCGAGGCCATGATGATGTCCTTGTTGCCGGTCGTGGTGACGAAGATGTCGGCCTTGTCGATGACCTCGTCCAACGTCGTGACCTGGTAGCCGTCCATCGCCGCCTGGAGGGCGCAGATCGGGTCGATCTCGGTGACGATGACGCGGGCGCCCTGACCGCGCAGGGACTCCGCGCAGCCCTTGCCCACGTCGCCGTAGCCACAGACGACCGCGGTCTTGCCGCCGATGAGGACGTCGGTGGCGCGGTTGATGCCGTCGATCAGGGAGTGGCGGCAGCCGTACTTGTTGTCGAACTTCGACTTGGTGACGGCGTCGTTCACGTTGATCGCCGGGAACAGCAGGACGCCGTCGCGCTGCATCTCGTACAGGCGGTGGACGCCGGTCGTGGTCTCCTCGGTCACGCCGCGGATCTCCGAGGCGAGCTGGGTCCACTTCTGGGAGCCGTTGCTGATGGTGCGGTTCAGGAGCTCCAGGATGACCCGGTGCTCCTCGTTCTCGGCGGTGTCGACCGAGGGGACCTCGCCGGCCTTCTCGTACTCGACGCCCTTGTGGACGAGGAGGGTGGCGTCACCGCCGTCGTCCAGGATCATGTTCGGGCCGCCGGTGGGGGTGTTCGGCCAGGTCAGCGCCTGCTCCGTGCACCACCAGTACTCCTCCAGGGTCTCGCCCTTCCAGGCGAAGACCGGGACGCCCTGGGGGTTGTCCACGGTGCCGTTCGGGCCGACGGCGATGGCGGCGGCCGCGTGGTCCTGGGTGGAGAAGATGTTGCAGGACGCCCAGCGGACCTCGGCGCCCAGGGCGACCAGGGTCTCGATGAGGACGGCGGTCTGCACGGTCATGTGCAGGGAGCCGGTGACGCGGGCGCCGGCAAGCGGCTGCGCCTCGGCGTACTCCTTGCGGATCGCCATCAGGCCGGGCATCTCGTGCTCGGCGAGGGTGATCTCCTTGCGGCCGAACTCGGCCAGGGAGAGGTCGGCGACCTTGAAGTCCTGTCGGTTGTCGACAGTCGTCATTGCGAGCTGCTCCTCGGGGTTGGGGCGAGGTGGGTACGGCTGGTCTGCGCGGCGGCGGACACAGGGGTGCCCGAAGAGGACACAGGCATGCCCGGTGCGCGCAGCGCAGTCCGTCGGAGGCCCTCTCTCCCTCGGTCGGTCCGCGGTGGGACCGCCCGACCGCCATCAGCAGCGACGTCTGGCTCCGTCCCAAGCTACACCGGTCGGCCGGGCCGCCCCAGTCCGTCTCCGATACATCAAGCCGATCACAGGGTGAAGTCGAGAAGATCGCCGGGGTGCGGTCGGGCTCCGGGCCCGGCGCGGCTGGGTGGCAACAGACCAGGTCATCAGGGGGCTTTTGTCCTTGGGCGGCCTGGGCAGGTGCGGGAGGATGCACAGCGATCGGCACAGCTGATCGATCTTGCGGGACGCTCGGGACGGCGTTTCCGCTGACAAAGGCGTGAGGAGATCGACGTGACCAGTCCAGCCGGGCCTCCCCCCACGGGCGGCGACAGCGGTGAGCAGCGGTTGAAGCTGCTCGCGGTGACCGCGTGCCCGACCGGCATCGCCCACACGTACATGGCCGCGGAGAAGCTGGCGCAGGCCGCCGCGAGCCGTGGCATCGACATGAAGGTGGAGACGCAGGGATCGATCGGGGCTGAAAACGTCCTGGATGACAACGATGTCAGCTCTGCGGACGGCATCATCATCGCCGCGGACAAGGACGTGGACCTGAGCCGGTTCGTAGGCAAGCGGGTGCTGACGGTGGGCGTGGCGGAAGGGATCCGCCATCCCGAGCAGTTGATCGAGCGAGTGAGATCCGCGCCGGTGCACACGGCCGGTGCGGCACCCGCGGCGTCGGCGTCGAGCGGTGGCAGGGAGCGGAGCGTCGGGTACAAGGCGCTGATGAACGGGGTCAGTTACATGATCCCGTTCGTGGTGGTCGGCGGGCTGCTGATCGCCATCTCGCTCTCGCTCGGCGGGCACACCGACCCGTCCGGCGGACTGGTCATCCCGAAGGACTCCTTCTGGATGGACGTCAACAACATCGGTGTCATCGGCTTCACGCTGATGGTGCCGATCCTGTCCGGTTACATCGCCTACGCCATCGGGGACCGGCCCGCGCTCGTGCCGGGCATGATCGGCGGGTGGATCGCGAACACGGGCGAGCTGTACGACTCGAAGGCGGGCGCCGGTTTCATAGGGGCGATCGTGACCGGGTTCCTCGCCGGGTATCTGGTGCTGTGGATCAAGAAGGTCAAGGTCCCGAAGTTCGTGCAGCCGATCATGCCGATCATCGTGATCCCGATCGTGGCGACCACGGCGTTGGGCCTGTTCTTCATCTACGTCATCGGGAAGCCGATCTCCTGGGTGTTCGAGCACCTCACGGACTGGCTCAGCGGGATGACGGGCACCAGCGCGGTCCTGTTGGGCGCGATTCTCGGGCTCATGATCGCGTTCGACATGGGCGGGCCGGTCAACAAGACGGCGTTCCTGTTCGGCACGGGGCTCATCGCGACCGGCAACCAGACGGTCATGGGCATGTGCGCGGCCGCGATCCCGGTCATGCCGCTGGGGCAAGGTCTCGCCACGCTGATACGGAAGCGGCTGTACACCGAGCAGGAACGGGAGACCGGGCTGGCCGCGCTGTTCATGGGCTGCTTCGGCATCTCCGAGGGCGCGATCCCGTTCGCGGCGGCGCGGCCCGCGCAGGTCATCCCGGCCAACATGCTCGGCGGGGCGGTGGCCGGTGCGATCGCCGGGGTCGCCGGGGTCGAGGACGCGGTACCGCACGGCGGGCCGATCGTGGCGGTGCTGGGTGCGGTGAGTGGGGTGCCGATGTTCTTCGTGGCCGTGGTGATCGGTTCGGTGGTCACCGCGCTGACGACGGTTGCGCTGATCGACTTCGGTGAGCGGGGGCGGGGGCGCGGGCGCGAGCACAAGGGCGCGACGCCGGTGAACGGGACGGGTGCGGTCGGCCCCCTTGAGCCGGAGCTGGTCGGGGTGGGTGCCGGGGCGACTGCTGGTGGCGCCGTCGGGGCCGTGGTGGCGCAGCGGGTGGTGGCCGCGTCGTCGCAGACCGCGTCGGCCGTCGAGGTGGCGCCGGGCCGAACCGCGGAGGCCTCGTACGCCGGGTCCGGCGCCGGGACTGAAGGTGGTCCAGGGGCCGGTGCCGACATCGGAGAGGCCGCCGCTGCCGATGCCGAATCCGGGGAGGGCGCCGGTGCCGGTGCGAAAAGCGGGGCGGGAGCCGAGAGCAGTTCAGGTGGCACTGCTGCCGCTGGCCCTGGTGACCGGGCCGAGCCCGGCGCCCGGACCAAGACTGCCGCCGGCGACGCGCCCGCAGCCGCCGCTGCCGAAGCTGTGGGCGCCCCGGCAGCTGCGGCTGTCGAAGCCGCTGACTCCCCCGCTGCCGCCAGTGGAGAAGCAGCCAGCTCCCCCGCCGTCGCAACAGCCGAAGCTGCCAGCTCCCCTGCCGCCGCAACAACCGAAGCTGCCAGCTCCCCCGCCGCCGAACCCACCCGCGCCGAGTCCGAGAGCGCCGATAGCCCCACAGCCGGCGCCAACCGTGAAGTCCTCTCCGGCTATCTCACCGAGCAGACCGTGAAGGTCTCTCTCGGTGCCCGTGGCAAGGAGGACGCCATCCGGGAGATGGCAGAGCTGCTCGCCCGAACCGGCAAGGTGGCGGACATGGACGAGCTGGTCGCCGTCGCCCTGCGTCGGGAGGAGCAGGGGACCACCGGGCTCGGGGAGGAGATCGCGATTCCGCATGCCAAGACGGATGCGGTGACCTCGCCCGTCGTCGGGTTCGCGCGGTCCGCTGAGGGCATCGAGTGGGGCTCGCTGGACGGTACGAAGGCCAGGCTGGTGTTCATGATCTCCGTGCCGGAGGCGGCCGCGGGCGACGAGCATCTGCGGATCCTGGCGCTGCTGTCACGGAAGCTGATGGATGCCGGGTTCCGGGAGCGGCTCATCGGGGCGCCGGACGAGCGGGCGATCCTGGGAGTGCTGGGCGAGATCCGGTAGCTGCCGGAGCGACCGAAACCGACGGGGCCCGCCGAGAGTTCGGCGGGCCCCGCCGCCGTACGGCGCAAAGGCGGCCGTACGAGAGGACCTTGTGCAGGAGAAGGCCGTACAGGAAGCCGTGCTGCCGCCGGGGGGCCTCAGTGGCCCGGTGTCGGCTGCTGCGCCGGGCCTCCCGGGGTTGCCTCGCGGTCGGGGCCCTTGGCGGCCTCGGACTCGCTGTAGATGTCCGGTTCGAGGTAGATGACGCGGGCGATCGGGACGGCCTCGCGGATGCGGGCCTCGGCGGCGTTGATCGCGGAGGCGACCTCGGCGGCCGTGTCGTCGTGCTGGACGGCGATCTTGGCGGCGATGAGCAGTTCCTCGGGGCCGAGGTGCAGCGTGCGCATGTGGATGATGCCGGTGACGGTGTCGCCGTCGACGATCGCGGTCTCGATCTTCTGGACCGCCTCGATGCCCGCGGACTCGCCGAGCAGCAGGGACTTGGTCTCGGCGGCGAGGACGAGGGCGATCAGGATGAGCAGGATGCCGATGCAGAGGGTGCCGATGCCGTCCCAGACGCCGTCGCCGGTGAGCAGGGCGAGGCCCACGCCGCCGAGGGCGAGGATCAGACCGACGAGCGCGCCGAAGTCCTCCAGGAGGACGACCGGGAGCTCGGGCGCCTTGGCGCGGCGGACGAACTCCTTCCAGGAGAGGGTGCCGCGCAGCGGGTTGGACTCCTTGATGGCGGTCCGGAAGGAGAAGCCCTCGGCGATGATCGCGAAGACGAGGACGCCCACCGGCCAGTACCAGTGCTCGATCTCGTGCGGGTGCTTGATCTTCTCGTAGCCCTCGTAGATGGCGAACATGCCGCCGACGGAGAAGAGCACGATGGAGACCAGGAAGGCGTAGATGTAACGCTCGCGGCCGTAGCCGAAGGGGTGTTGCGGGGTGGCCTCGCGCTGGGCCTTCTTGCCGCCGAGGAGCAGCAGGAACTGGTTGCCGGAGTCGGCGAGCGAGTGCACGCCCTCGGCGAGCATCGAGGACGAGCCGCTGAACGCGAACGCCACGAACTTCGATGCCGCGATCGTGAGGTTGGCGCCCAGTGCCGCCACGATCGCCTTGGTTCCGCCTGACGCGCTCATCTGCTCGCGTTGTCCCTTCGCCTCAAGTGCCTCTACGCCGTCCAGGCCTTTGCCCGTCCTTTGCCGGTGAGCCATTCTTGCAGCCTCGTCCGGCACGGACGTCTCAGGTATCCACAGGCCCAGTCATACCGTCACACGATCACGGTGGCGCGGAAGACCGTGCCCGTGCCGGACACCGTGGCCTTCTCGCCCGCCGGGACGAAGACCGACCGACCGGGGCTCAGTTCGTGTTCCCCGGCTCGCACGGAACCTGCCGTGCAGAGCAGGATCTGTGGGGTCGCGCGGGTGAGGTCGTGGGGGGCGGCGCCCTCGGGGAGGACGTACCGGGACAGCCGGAACTCGTCGATGGGGGTCTCGTAGACCTCCTCGCCGTCGGGGGACGCCTCGGGGCGCAGCACGCCCGGGTCGGCGGCCTCGAAGCGGACGATGCGCAGGAGTTCGGGTACGTCGACGTGCTTGGGGGTCAGGCCGCAGCGCAGGACGTTGTCGGAGTTGGCCATGATCTCGACGCCGAGGCCGTTCAGGTAGGCGTGCGGGATGCCGGCGCCGAGGAACAGGGCCTCGCCGGGCTGGAGCCGGACGTGGTTGAGGAGCATCGCGGCGATGACGCCCGGGTCGCCCGGGTAGTGGTGCGCGATCTCGGCGTAGGGGGCGTGGTCGCCGCCGAGGCGGGCGCAGGCGGCCGCGGCCTCGGTGACCGTGTGGGCCATCTCCTCGCGGTCGGCGGTGAGGATCGCCGTCAGGACCTCGCGCAGGGCCGCCTCCTCCGGGTGGGCGTGCAGGAGGTCGACGTAGGGCTTCAGGGAGTCGACGCCCAGTGCGTCCAGCAGCTCGGCCGCGCGCGCGGGTTCGCGGAAGCCGCACAGGCCGTCGAACTCGGTGAGCGCGCAGATCAGTTCCGGCTTGTGGTTGGCGTCCTTGTAGTTGCGGTGGCCCGCGTCCACGGGGATGCCCCGGCGCTCCTCGTCTTCGTAGCCCTCCTTCGCCTGGGCGAGGTCGGGGTGCACTTGGAGGGAGAGCGGGGCGCCCGCGGCGAGGATCTTGAGGAGGAAGGGCAGCCGGGGGCCGAACTTGGCGACGGCCGCCTCGCCCAGCTCGCGCGCGGGGTCCGCGTCGATCACCTCGACGAGCGTGCCCCGCGCGGTGCGCGAGGGGGCGCCGGGGTGGGCGCCCATCCACATCTCCGCCTGGGGTTCACCGGTCGGCTCGGCGCCGAGGAGTTCGGGGATGGCGGTGGTGGAACCCCAGGCGTAGGGGCGGACGGTGTTGTCGAGGCGGTCCATCGGGTTCTCTCTGTGCGTACGGCCGGGGATGCGTCGTGGGTACGGCGGTCAGGGCGGCCTGGTGTTCGACGGGTGGAGGTCAGGGCGTCCTGGGCGGCTCGGGAGTCCTGGGCATCTCGAGCGACTCGGGCGTCCTGGCCGTCCTGAGCGTCCTGGCCGCCCTGGGCGTCCTGGGCGTCCTGGGCGTCCTGGGCGTCCTGGGCGTCCTGGGCGTCCTGGGCGTCCTGGGCGTCCTGGGCAACGTCAGGCCCCCGAGGCGAGCGCCAGGTAAACGGCGGCGAAATCCGTGACGGCGATCAGTTCCGCGAGGGTCTCGATCTCACCGCCGGGCTCCGGCTCCAGCTCGCTGATGGGCGTGTCGTGGCTCAGGGCCAGCTCACGCGCGGCGGGCGCTGCGCTGAGACCCCCGATCGGACGGTCGCGAAGGAGTACCACGCGCGCGTGCAGCGCGGGAGGTTCCTCGACGCGGTCGCGGAAGAAGTCGTCGGGGTCGGCGCCGGCGGCCAGTGGTCCGGAGAGGAGCGTGCTGTGCGCGGCGAGGGCCTCGGGCAGTTCGGAGACCAGGGCGGGGCGGCCGGAGAGCTCGGCGAGGGCGGCGGCGAAACGGCGACCCGCGGGGCCTGCGGAGGTTCCCTCCGTCCAGATCACCGGGAGGGCGTCGGCGAGTTCGGCGGCGAGCGTCTTGGCCGGGTTGCTGTAGGTCGCGATGGCGGGGCCGCAGCGCTCGGCGATGTGGTCGAGGCGGTCTGCGATCTTCGCGAGCGCGTCGGGCGGGGCGGCGAGCAGGCCGGTGCGGTCGAGGATCGCGAGGAGCGGGGTGAGCAGGGCCCACAGGACGCCGGGCGCGGATGCGGTGAGGGGCGTGTCCTGCTCGTACGGGGCCGTCGCCAGGGGCACGAACAGGCCGTGGGCGCCCTCGACCGCCTCGGTCAGCGGGGTGCGGGCGGGGGCCACGGCGACGACCGTGCAGCCGCGCCGGTAGGCCTGGTCGGCGAGGAGCGACAGGCCCGGCTCGGTGCCGTCGGGGGTGGCGATCAGCAGCAGGTCGACCGAGCCCGCCCAACCGGGGAGCTCCCAGCGCAGGGCGCCCGCGGCGGGGGCGACGCCGGTCGGGGCGAGGCGGGTGACGGGGCTGCCGGCGCCGGCGAGGGTGCCGAGGAGGTCGGCGACGTGGGTGGCGGCGGCACCTGGGCCCGCGATGAGGACCGCGCGGGGGCGGCCGTCGGGCTTGAGGTCGTTGACCCCTGCCTCGGCGGCGTGCCGGGCGGCGGTGCGGACGCGGGCGCCTGCCTCGGCAGCGCCGCGGAGCAGGCCTCGGCGGTCGGCCTCCGAGAGGGCCTCGGGGGTGTCTAGCAGCGATTCGTCGAGCATGGGGCGGCAGCCTCCGATCGCCGGGTCTCCGGGACGCCGGGTTGTCGCTTCGCCGGGTCTTCCGGACGCCGGGACGGTCGCGGGTCCGGGACGCCGGGGTCGCTGTGTCGTTGTCGCTTGTCGCTTACGGCTGTGGGTGAGGCGTGTGTCCTACGGCGGGGGGTGCGCGGTCTCCTACCGCGGTGCGGGCTCCGTATCGCTTACGGCTGCGGGCGTGCCGTGTCTCGTACGGCCGCCCGCCGGCCGGGGCGCGCTCACGCGGGGCGGCGGGCCTCGTCGACGAGGAGGACGGGGATGCCGTCGCGGACGGGGTAGGCGAGGCCGCAGTCCTGGCCGGTGCAGAGCAGCTCGGTGTCCTGCTCCTTGAGGGGGGCGTGGCAGGCCGGGCAGGCGAGGATCTCCAGGAGACCGGCTTCGAGCGGCATGGGGGTTCCCTTCGGGAGCGGTACGGCTGCTTGTGCGGATGTGCCTGGTCAGGGTACCGCCGGGGGGAGGGGGGTGCCGGGGTTGGGGCGAGGTCGGTGCGGGGGTGCCGTGGGGGGGTTCTCGCCCCCGCCGCCCTACCCGTCCCATCCCCAAGGGCGCCGCCCCTTCGACCCCGGTCCCAGGGGGCTGCGCCCCCTGGACCCCCGCTCCTCAAACGCCGGAGGGGCTGGATTCACGAAACGGCGGAGGAGCTGCTCTTTCGCGCAACGGCCGGGCGGCTGGATTTCACGCTCTGATGATCGCCAGCACCTCGTCGCGCACCTTCGCCATCGTCGCCTCGTCCCGCGCCTCCGCGTTCAGGCGGAGGAGGGGTTCCGTGTTGGAGGGGCGGACGTTGAACCACCAGTCGGCGGTGCTGATCGTGAGGCCGTCGAGTTCGTCGAGCTGGACGCCCTCCTGGCCCTCGTAGACCGCTCTGATGGCCGTCAGGCGGTCTGCCTGGTCGGCGACCGTGGAGTTGATCTCGCCGGAGCCGGTGTAGCGGTCGTACTGGGCGACCAGGGACGACAGGGAGCCCTCCTGGCCGCCCAGGGCCGCGAGGACGTGCAGGGCCGCCAGCATGCCGGTGTCGGCGTTCCAGAAGTCCTTGAAGTAGTAGTGGGCGGAGTGCTCGCCGCCGAAGATCGCGCCGGACTTCGCCATCTCGGCCTTGATGAAGGAGTGGCCCACGCGCGTGCGTACCGGGGTGCCGCCGTGCTCCTTGACGACCTCGGGGACCGACCAGGAAGTGATCAGGTTGTGGATGATGACGCCCTTGCCGCCGTTCCTGGCCAGCTCGCGCGCGGCGACCAGGGCGGTGATGGCGGACGGGGAGACCGGGTCGCCGTGCTCGTCGACGACGAAGCAGCGGTCGGCGTCGCCGTCGAAGGCGATGCCGAGGTCGGCGCCCTCCTCGCGGACCCGCTTCTGGAGGTCGACGATGTTGGCGGGGTCCAGGGGGTTGGCCTCGTGGTTGGGGAAGGTGCCGTCCAGTTCGAAGTACATCGGGACGACGGTCAGGGGCAGGCCCGCGAAGACGGTCGGGACGGTGTGGCCGCCCATGCCGTTGCCCGCATCCACGACGACCTTCAGGGGGCGGATGGACGTCAGGTCGACCAGCGAGCGCAGGTGGGCCGCGTAGTCGTCCAACGTGTCCCGCGCGGTGACCGTGCCGGCCGAGGTGGTCACCTCGGGGGCGCCCGTCTCGATCCACTCCTCGACGAGTCCGCGGATCTCGGCGAGGCCGGTGTCCTGGCCGACCGGGGCCGCTCCCGCGCGGCACATCTTGATGCCGTTGTACTGCGCGGGGTTGTGGGAGGCCGTGAACATGGCGCCCGGCAGGCCCAGGGCGCCGGAGGCGTAGTACAGCTGGTCGGTCGAGCACAGGCCGATCTCGGTGACGTCCACACCGCGGGCGGCCGCTCCGCGCGCGAAGGCACGCGACAGGCCCGGGGAGGAGGGCCGCATGTCGTGGCCGGTCACGATGGCGCTCGCGCCGGTCACCTGGACGAAGGCGGCACCGAAGAGCTCGGCCAGCGTCTCGTCCCACTGGTCCGGGACGACTCCGCGCACGTCGTACGCCTTCACGAGCTGTGACAGATCAGCCACGGCCAACCCTTCTGAAAGTCCTGTCGGTCACCACAAACTACCCGTAGCCACTGACACCGGGCCCTGCGGGACCGGATTGGACTCCGGCCGTGACCTCGGGCGGAGCCCTCGGGGCAGCGCGGCGGCCGGCAGCTCCGGGGAGAGCCCGGACTCCCTCGCGGCCGTCACCTGCGGCGCCCCGGAGAGTGCGGGGCAGGATCGGGAACCTCAACTCCTGGCGCGCAGCCGCCCCTTCACCGACGGCCACAGAAGATCACGGCGACGAGTTGGGCGGAGAGGTGGCTGGAGGTCTCCAACTGGGCCGCGGAGGCGATGGAGTTCAGCGGCGGTCGGTGACCTGAGCGAGTGTCACCGCTGGTGCAGCAGCAGACGGCGACGACGACGAGGATCGACTTGCGTCACCGAACGGAACGCGCACCGAAGAACCGATCCCCCACCGGAATAAGGTCAGTTGTCCGGTGAGCGCAGGATCCGCAGATGGCCGCGGCGTGCGACCTCCATCGGGTCGGCCCGGCGGGCGCCGCCACCCGCCTCGGCGGCGCGCTCCTGCGGACGGGCCGCCTCACGCACCGCGTTGGCAAGCGCTTCCAGGTCGTCTCCGCTGGGCCGGGCGGGAGCCGAGCCGTCGAGGAGGCGGACGACCTCCCAGCCGCGCGGGGCGGTGAGGCGCTCGGAGTGCTCGGCGCACAGGTCGTAGCAGTGGGGTTCGGCGTAGGTGGCGAGCGGGCCGAGGACCGCGGTCGAGTCGGCGTAGACGTACGTCAGCGTCGCGACGGCGGGACGGCCGCAAGCGGTGCGCGAACAGCGACGTACAGGGCTCACGACGTTGGACGGTACCGCACTCTTGAGCGGGCCGCGACGACTCTCCCCCAGGTCACTCCACCGTGTCGTGCTGTGAAACGCCCCACACACCACTCCGATCACACCGCGATGACCTGCAAGGACACCCGTTTTCGAGGGGCCGAACACCCCTTGCGGCGGTCACGAGTTGGCACAAACCATGTCAATTGCCTTGATATCGACGGTCTCGGAGAGATACGGAATCGAGCCCAACCTTGGCTTGAATGGTCAACTGCCGACAGGCCGTACGAGACGGCCGTACGTCGTTTCGGACAGTGTCCGGGGTGCCGCGTGGGGGCCGGGCGCGCGCGTGCGGCGAGGATTACCCTTCACCAGTGATGGACAACCCCGTACCGCCCCGCGCCACCGGCCCCGGGCCCCGCCGCCGTGATCGCCACGGACGCGGCATGCGCGGTCCGATCGCCCCGCCGCAGGTGCCGCTCGCCGCCAGTCGCGCCGAGGCCTTCGCGGACCTGGTGCAGGACTCCGTGGAGCGCCTGGAGCGGCGGTGGCCGCAGCTCGCCGAGATCGATTTCCTGGTCCTGGAGGTGCCCCGGCTGGACGGGCCCGGGCAGGCCTGGAACGACGAGGCGGTCCCGCTCGGCGGGACGATCCCCGCGCGCGAGGGGCGTCCCGCGCGCGTGGTCGTCTACCGGCGGCCGGTGGAGATCCGCACCAAGGGACGCGACGAGCGGGCGGCGCTGGTCCACGAGGTGGTCGTGGAGCAGGTGGCCGAGCTGCTCGGGCTCACTCCGGAGACGGTCGACCCCCGGTACGGCGAGGACTGACCCGCGCCCTTCGGCGGATCACTTCTGGAGCACCGACAGGTCCTCGTCCGCCTCCGGTACGGCCACCATGCCCCGGTCGTCCGGGAGGGTCTGGATCGTGAAGCCCGGGACCCCGTCCTCCGTCGCCGCCAGGGTGCGGGCGCCGTAGACCGGGCCTCCCGAGACGTGCTCCACCGTGAGGGCGTAGGTGCCCTTGAGGCCGGTCGGGGTGGGGGCCTCGACGTCCTGTGTGGTGCCCGCCTTGATCGTGAACGTCTTCGAGACGGCCTCGCCGCCCCCGCTGCCCGCCGACGCCGTGACCTTGACCGTGGCGGTCCGGGTGGGCGCGGTCAGGGAGAGCGTGCTGCCCTTGGCGCTGTTGTCGGCGACCGTCGCGCGCGTGCCGACCGGACGCGTGGCCGGGATGAACGCCGTCTCCTGGTCGTCGCCCTTGCCGCGGACGACCCGCACGGCGGCGACCACCGGCACGGAGGCGTCGGTGGGGGTCAGGACCAGCGAACCGGCCTCCCCGCGCGTGACGTCACCGAGATCGACGGCCGTCGTCATGCCGCCCTTCACGTGCAGTGTCTCGTTGCCGGCCGGGGTGATCAGGCCGGACGGCGAGGCGAGCTGCACCTTCAGGTCAGCGTCGGAGTCGCTCGGTGTGAAGGCGACCAGGCGCACGGCGGTGGCGTCCTTCGGGATGCCCGGCACCACGAGGCTGCCGGACGGGTCGGTGGACGCGGCCAGCCAGTCACCGCCGAGCTTGTCGTCCAGGGCCTGCACGGCCGCGCCCACCCGCCCGCTGCGGACGTTCACATGGACGGTGAGGTCCTCCTGCTTCTCCTCGGTGAGCGTGGAGAGCAGGATCGGGTCGCTGGAGTGCGGCGCGACGGTGATGCCCTCGCCCAGCGTGGAGTCCAGGGCGCCGTCCTTGCCGTAGAGCTCGATGTCGACGACGGCGGCGGAGTCGTCAGGGTTGGTCAGGTGCACGTAGTCGGTGCGGTCGGCGGCGGTGCTGGCGCCCGGGAACCAGAACTCGGTGTCGGGGGCGGAGCAGTTGACGCCCTGGAGTCCGCGTCCGGCGCCCGCGGCGACCTCGGTGGTCTCCTGGACGGTCCAGCCGGGCGCGAACTTCCCCTCGGCGGTGCCGACCAGTGCGGGCGCGTCCCCGCCGGAGGTATCCCCGGTGACGGGTGTGCCGGGCTCCTTGGGCGTGAGGACCGGCTTGGCGGCCTTCTTCTTGCCCTTGCTCTTGCCGTCCGACTCCTCGGTGGCCGCCTTGAGTTCGGCCTGGCCGCCGCTGCCCGTGTCCTTGGTGACGGGCGTGAACGACGTGTACGCCGTCTCCGCGACCTCGGAGGTGCTGGGCGCCGGGCAGAGCAGGCTGGTGCGCTCCACGGGCAGCTCGGCGGCCGTCCTGGCGGTCTCGGCGGCCTTGGGGGAGCTGAGTGTGGCGAACCCGGTGACGGCGGCGAGGGCGACGGTGCCGGCGAGGAGGGACAGGGTGGTGCGGTTCACTGCTGACTCCCGTCGGGGCGCTCACTGCCGGGGGCACCCGGGTGCTGCTGTGCCGGGTCGTACGCGGGGTCGTAGCCCTGCTCGTACTGCTGGTCGTACTGGCCGCCGTACGTCTGGTCGTACGACGTCTGCTGGGGCTGCCCGCCGTAGGCGTACGGGTCGTACTGGCCGCCCTGGTACGGGTCCGCCTGGTACGGCTGCTGGTCGTAGCCGCCCGCCGGGTACTGCTGGGCGGTGCCCTGGTACTGGTCGCCGGCGTAGGTGTCGTACTCGGCGTTGGCGTAGCTCGGGGCGTCCCAGTCGCCGTAGGACTGCTGCTGCGGGACGGCGGCCGGGGCCTCCTGCGGGGGCGGCGGGAAGTCCTCGGTGCCGGGGGCCTCCTCGGCATCGGCCTCGGCCTGGGCGCGCAGCCGGCGGGCGCGGCGGCCCTCTCCCGCCACCGGCTGGGCGGGGACCGACGGCTCCTCGGGGAGGTCGTCGTCGACGTCGCGGCGGCGGCCGGGCAGGGCCATGACCACGAGGACGACGGCGAGTGCGCCCTGGATCCACAGCCACAGGGTGTGGGTGAAGGGGTCGTCGAAGGTGACGTCCAGTCGGCCGCCGGCGGCGGGGAGTTCGAAGCCCTGGGCCCAGCCGTCGACGGTGGTGCGGGTGAGCGGCTTGCCGTCCAGGGTGGCCGTCCAGCCCTCGGCGGCGGTGTCGGCGAGGCGCAGGATCCGGCCGTCGGTGCCGGACGGGATCGTGGTGTGGATGTCGACCGGGCCCGCGGCCACCGGCTGTGCGGTGCCCGAGCCGGACTTGGCGACGATGGTCGCGCGCGCGACTTCCTGGTCGACCCGCCACAGACCGCTGCCGTCCTGCTGGCTGAGCCGGGTCAGACCCGGTGTGGCGTCCAGGACGCGCGTGACCTCGCGGGGCGCGCCCTTGTGGACGAGGACGTAGCGCACGGCGAAGCCGCCGAGCTGGTCGGCCTGGTCGGCGCCGGAGCCGGCGACCAGGTTGGCGACGACCTTGTCCAGCGCGCTGTTCTCGCCGTCGGCCGCGGCGAGTTCGCCGTCGCCGAGGCGGGCGCCGGAGCCGCGCACCAGCATGTAGCCGACGTGGGCGGCGGAGTCGCTGTCGAGGACGAGGGTGCGGGCCTGGTCGCGGGTGCCGCTCTCCTCGGCGACGAACGCGGGCACCTGGGTGGGGTCGCGGCGCTCCAGCGGTCCGTCGGCGCCTCCGAGCATCCAGCCGGCGGCGACGAGCAGGGGGCCCGCGGCGGAGGCGAAGGCGATGAGCGCGGCGACGGGCTGGCGCCAGCCGAAGCTCTGCTCGGCCACGCGCGAGCGTGCCCCGTCGGCGCCGAGCACGGCGGCGGCCAGCAGGGCGAGGCCGTAGACGAGGGTCGCGGGGCCGGCCCAGGTCGAGTCGTTGGACAGGACCGCGAAGACCAGGCCGACCAGGGCCACCGCCCAGGCCGTCCAGATGCCGAACTGCCGCTCGGAGCGCAGCAGGGCGGCGAGGGCGGCCAGCACGATGCCGATGAGCATCAGCCCGTCGACGGTGCCGGGGCCGCCGGGGCTCGCTCCGAGCAGGTCGAGGGCGGAGGCGGCCGAGGAGCCGTACTCCAGGCCCGCCTGCTGGAAGAAGCCGAACGGGAGCAGCGTCAGCGACCAGGGCGCGAGGACCAGCAGGGGCACGCCGAACTGGGCGAGGAAGCGCAGGCCGTAGGCGGTGATGTCGGTGCGGCGCACGGCCAGCAGACCGAGGCCGAGGATCAGCGCGATCGGCCAGATGATCGGGGTGAAGGCGGTGGTGATGGTGAGCAGCAGTGCGAAGGCCCAGGTGGCGCGCCAACTGCCGCGCGCGCCCGTGCTGTTCGTCAGGCCGCCGGCCGCGACGCCCGCGCGAGCGAGGAGCGGCAGCAGGACGGCGAGGACGGAGGTGCCGACGCGGCCGCCGGCGAGGGCGCCGGTGGCGGCGGGCAGGAAGGCGTAGACGACGGCCGCCCACGCGCGCAGGAGGCGGGACTCGACGAGCGGGCGGGAGGCGAAGTACGCCGTGAACCCGGCCAGCGGCACCGAGCAGACCAGCAGGACCGTCAGCGCGAGGCCGGTCGAGCCGAACAGGACGGAGGACAGTGCGGCGATGACCGCCAGGTACGGCGGCGCGGACGGGGTGCCGCCGGCGCCCACCGCGTGCCACGCGTCCGTGAAGCGCGACCACAGCTCGCTCGCGTCGGCCGGCGCGGGCAGCAGGGCGCCGCCCGCGAGCGCGCCGCCCCCCAGGAGGTTGCGGCAGGCGACCAGGGCGACCAGCAGCAGCCCGAGGAAGAGCATCGGGCCGGGGTTGCGGGCGATGCGCTTGAGTCGGGCGAACTGCTCGATCTCCAGGAAGTCCGCGTCGTCGCCACCGGGTCCGGACTCGATGCCGCCGCCGTGCCGGCCCGCCGTGGAGGTCTCGGCGTCGGAGCCCCCGAAGAGGTTGCCCGCGAACTGTTCCACGGTGGCCCGCACGGTCGCGCCGGGTGGCGGGAACAGCGGTCTGAGCTCGTCCTTGTCGACGGCCGGCTTGCCGCGCCTGCCGCGCCCGGCGATGATCCGCTCGGGCCGCAGCAGGGTGCCGAGCAGGCCCCGGATCTCGTCGACGGCCTGTCCGGGGACCTTGCCGACGAGGTAGGCGACGGTCCGCAGCAGGGTGCCCAGGACCAGACGCACCAGCACCCAGGGCAGCGCGGCCGTACGCGTGTTGACGAGCAGGGTGTAGACGGCGCCGGCCTTGTCGACCTTGTGCGGGGAGGCGGTGGTGCGGCCCGCGCAGTCGACGGTACGGCGCTCGCGGGAGGCCGCCTCGGCATGGCGTACGACGGCCTCGGGGGCGATGAGGACGCGGTGGCCGGCGGCCTGGGCGCGCCAGCACAGGTCGACGTCGTCCCGCATGAGGGGCAGGTGCCGGTCGAAGCCGCCGAGCTGTTCGTACAGGTCGCGGCGGATGAGCATGCCGGCGGTGGACACCGACAGCACGGACCGGACGTGGTCGTGCTGTCCCTGGTCCTGTTCGCGGCGGTCAAGGCCGGTCCAGCGGCGGCCGGAGTGGGCGATGGAGACGCCGACCTCCAGGAGCTGCCGCTTGTCGTACCAGCCGCGGAGCTTGGGGCCCACGACGGCGACGTCGTCCCGGCCGAGCTCCAGTTCGTTCTCCACGACGCGCAGCAGCTGGGCCAGGGCGTCGGGTTCGGGGGCGCAGTCGTCGTGCAGCAGCCACAGCCACTGGACCGGTTCGCCGTGCGGCAGTTCCGGCAGGTCGTAGGTGTCGTCGCGCCAGGTGCGCGTGACCGGGTCCCAGCCGCTGGGCCGCTTCAGGTACGGCAGCTCGTCCGGGGTGAGGACCGGGGCGGTGCGGTTGGCCTCCTCGACGGCCTGGCCGAAGCCGGTGCGCCGGGCGAGGTGCAGGACCCGGTCGGCGCCGAGGGCGTCGGTGACCAGCTGGGCGGAGTCGTCGGCGCTGCCGGTGTCGGCGGCCAGGGCGAACTGCACGGGACGCTCCTGGCCGAGCAGCCCGGCGAGCGCGTCGGGCAGCCAGCGGGCGCCGTCGTGGGAGACGATCACCGCGGTCACCACATGACGCGGGAACTCAGGAGTGGCAGCGTGGTCGTGGGCTGCCGTGTGGCTGTGCACGGACATCGAGGTACGGGCCCCGGTTCGGTGGACTGCGGTGGACGCCTGTGCCCTGAGGGGGCGGCGAGGCGTCTCGGACGAGCGCCCACACTATCGGCTGGGCAGGACGGCGGCCCGCCGCCTGTGGGTAACCCACGTGCGACGGGCCGTTCGGTTGCGTGCGAAAAGTCCTGCGACGCCTGTCTCGTGTCAGACGGCGGCCTTCTTCAGCCTGCGGCGTTCGCGTTCGGACAGGCCGCCCCAGATGCCGAAGCGCTCGTCGTTGGCGAGGGCGTACTCGAGGCACTCGGAGCGGACCTCGCAGGAGAGGCAGACCTTCTTGGCCTCGCGGGTGGAGCCGCCCTTCTCCGGGAAGAAGGACTCGGGGTCGGTCTGGGCGCACAGCGCGCGCTCCTGCCAGCCGAGTTCCTCGTCCGCGTCGTCGACCAGCAGTTGCTGCACCGTCTCGGTCATGTGCGCCCCTCGTCTGTCTTTCGCGTCCCCGTGTGACGGCCGTTACCGATATCGGCTGAACGACACGAGTGAAATTACAAGTGTGCTGCTCCGGGCGAGTCAAGCCGAGATCTGCTATTGGGCCCCTTATTCACTCTGCGGAACCAAGGCCTTGCGGAAAGTGTTCAAATCGGCATAAACCTTGACAAGCAACTGAGGCCCGGGAGGGCTGCCGAGCCTCGCCAGGCCTTTGGGGCCTGTACGGGGAAGGACGCCCATCAGTTCGATCCCGTTCCGTACGCGCGCATGGAAGTCTCGGGGAGATCACGGCCCGCGCGCCCGGTTGAGCGCCATGTGTCCCGGTAGGCGCATGAACAAACCTTTCACCACGGAGATGGACCGGATGAGGTGAAACATGTCCCACATACCGGGTGTCGAGTTGACAGTGGAGGTGTGAGCCGCTGTCCTTGGGGGCATGCTCGCGAACTTGGCACTCACCTCGACCCGCTCCGCCGGGTCCCTCGGTGCTGCCCACGCTCGCTGTAGCTGTTGTTGCTGTTCCGACTGTTGAGCCCAACGCGCTCCGGTTGCTCCTGAGTCCACCGTGACTCGGCTGCTAGTGCCCCGCCCGCACCAGGGCATTCCTGTCTCCCCGTGATCCGGGCGGGACGGTACGCGACACCCAGCCAGCCCCCCACTTCTTCCGCCGAGGAACCACCGCACCCCATGAACAGCGACAACGACCTCCAGATCGCCGGCGACCTCCTCGAGGTCCCGCATCTCCTGCAGGCCCCGCGTGAGCACCCGGCCACCGTCGCCGAGTTCGCCGGCCTGGCCCGCGCCATCGCCGAGGACCGCTCCCAGTGGGCTCACCTCGTCCAGTACGACGCCACCAGCCGCTGGTACCACCGGCTGCGCACCGGCCCCGGCTACGAGGTGTGGCTGCTGTCCTGGGTGCCTGGACAGGGCAGCGGCCTGCACGACCACGGCGGCTCCTCCGGTGTCCTCACCGTCCTGGAGGGCGCGCTGACGGAGCGGACCGAGCGGGGCACGCGCGCGCTGGGGGCGGGGGCGCAGCGGGTGTTCGCGCCGGGGTACGTGCACGAGGTCGTCAACGACGCGCTGGAGCCGGCGGTGAGCCTGCACGTGTACTACCCCGGCCTGACCGAGATGCCGATGCACACGGCCTGCACCGCCCGCGAGACCTACGACGAGGTGGACGTCGTGACCGCGTGACGCGATGTCGTACCCGCCTGCGAGACTTGCTTCCATGCGAATCGTGGTTCTGGCAGGCGGCATCGGCGGTGCCCGTTTCCTGCGTGGTCTGAAGCAGGCCGCGCCGGACGCGGACATCACGGTCATCGGCAACACCGGGGACGACATCCATCTCTTCGGGCTGAAGGTCTGCCCGGACCTCGACACGGTGATGTACACGCTCGGCGGCGGCATCAACGAGGAGCAGGGCTGGGGGCGGGCCGAGGAGACCTTCCACCTCAAGGAGGAGCTCGCGGCCTACGGCGTCGGACCCGAGTGGTTCGGGCTCGGGGACCGGGACTTCGCCACCCACATCGTGCGCACGCAGATGATCGGCGCTGGCTATCCGCTGAGCGCGGTCACCGAGGCGCTGTGCGACCGGTGGAAGCCGGGGGTGCGGCTGATCCCGATGACCGACGACCGGGTCGAGACCCATGTGGCGGTCGAGGTGGACGGCGAGCGCAAGGCCGTGCACTTCCAGGAGTACTGGGTGCGGCTGCGGGCCTCCGTGCCCGCCCACGCGGTCGTGCCGGTCGGCGCGGAGCAGGCCAAGCCGGCTCCGGGGGTCCTGGAGGCGATCGCGGAGGCGGACGTCGTGCTGTTCCCGCCGTCCAACCCGGTGGTCTCCGTCGGCACCATCCTCGCCGTGCCCGGGATCCGCGAGGCGATCGCCGAGGCCGGGGTGCCGGTCGTGGGCCTGTCCCCCATCGTCGGGGACGCGCCCGTGCGGGGCATGGCCGACAAGGTCCTCGCGGCGGTGGGCGTCGAGTCCACGGCCGCGGCGGTCGCCGAGCACTACGGATCGGGGCTGCTTGACGGCTGGCTCGTCGACACCGTGGACGCGGGCGCGGTCGGGCGGATCGAGTCGGCCGGCATCCGCTGCCGTGCCGTACCGCTGATGATGACGGACCTCGACGCGACCGCGCGGATGGCCCGGGAGGCGCTGGAGCTGGCGGAGGAGGTGCGCGGAGCTTGAGCGAGATGTCTGCCGACGGCTACCGCGTCTGGGCCGTTGCCGGTCTTCCCGAGGTGCAGCGGGGGGACGATCTGGCCAAGATGATCGCGGCCGCCGAGCCGGGGCTGGCGGACGGGGACGTTCTTCTCGTCACGTCAAAGGTCGTGTCCAAGGCGGAGGGACGGGTCGTCGAGGCCGTCGACCGGGAGGCCGCGATCGACGCCGAGACCGTGCGGGTCGTGGCGCGGCGCGGGGCGCTGAGGATCGTGGAGAACCGGCAGGGGCTGGTGATGGCCGCCGCCGGAGTCGACGCCTCCAACACCCCCGCCGGGACCGTGCTGTTGCTGCCCGAGGACCCGGACGCGTCCGCCCGGGCGATCCGGGACGGGCTGCGGGACGCCCTCGGGGTCGACGTCGGGGTCGTCGTCACCGACACCTTCGGGCGGCCCTGGCGCGCCGGGCTCACCGATGTCGCGATCGGGGCGGCCGGAGTGCGGGTGCTGGACGATCTGCGGGGCGGGACGGACGCGTACGGCAATCCGCTGAGCGCGACCGTCGTGGCGACGGCCGACGAACTGGCCGCCGCCGGTGATCTCGTCAAGGGCAAGGCCGCCGGGCTGCCCGTCGCCGTGGTGCGCGGGCTGGCGCACGTGGTGGCCGGGGAGCACGGGGAGGGGGCGCGGGCCATGGTGCGCCACGCGCGCGACGACATGTTCCGGCTGGGGACCTCCGAGGCGGTACGGGAGGCGGTGGCCCAGCGTCGTACCGTACGGGCCTTCACCGACGAGCCCGTCGATGCCGGGGCCGTGCGGCGGGCGGTGGCGCTCGCGGTCACCGCACCCGCGCCGCACCACACCACGCCGTGGCGGTTCGTGCTGCTGGAGTCCGCAGAGTCCCGGACCCGTCTCCTCGACGCCATGCGGGACGCCTGGATCGCCGATCTGCGGCGGGACGGGAAGTCGGAGGAGTCCATCGCGAAGCGGGTGCGACGCGGGGACGTGCTGCGCAACGCGCCGTATCTCGTCGTGCCGTGCCTGGTGATGGACGGGTCGCACACGTACGGCGACGGGCGGCGGGACGGGGCCGAGCGGGAGATGTTCGTCGTCGCCGCGGGTGCCGGGGTGCAGAACTTCCTCGTCGCGCTGGCCGGGGAGCGGCTGGGGTCGGCGTGGGTGTCGTCCACGATGTTCTGCCGGGAGGTCGTGCGGGAGGTGCTGGGGCTGCCGGAGGACTGGGATCCGATGGGGGCCGTGGCGGTGGGGCATCCGGCGGAGGAACCGCGGCCCCGGCCGGAGCGGGATGCGGGGAGCTTCATCGAGGTGCGGTGAGATGCGTCTAGTGTCGTAGGGCTGCTCCCCGTTCCTCTCGTACCTCAGGACTTCATCCGTGGCAGGACGCTTCGCTCCCAGGCCCACGCGTACGACCGTGCGCGGCGGGGAGGTCGTCGTGCCCGCCGCGCGGCGGGAGGCGGCTCGGGTCGAGGCCGGGCTGGTGCGGAACTGGAAGCCGGAGTGGCCCGTCGATCTCGGGCTGGTGCTCGGGGCGCTCCGGCGGGGGCCCGCGGACCCCACCTTCCGGGCGATGCCGGACGGGTCGGTGTGGCGGGCCAGTCTCACGCCGGTGGGGCCGGGGACGCTGCGGGTCAGTGTGTACGGCGGTGTGGTGCGCGGGGAGGCGTGGGGGCCGGGGGCCGAGTGGCTGCTCGCGCAGTTGCCCGAGATGCTCGGGGCCGCGGACGACCCTTCCGCCTTCGTGCCCCGGCACCGGGTCGTGGCGCACTCCTGGCATCGGCGCCCCGGGCTGCGGCTGACGCGGACCGGGCTGGTGCTGGAGTCGTTGATCCCGTCGGTGCTGGAGCAGAAGGTCACGACCGACGAGGCGTATCGGGCGTGGCGGTTGCTGGTGCGGAAGTTCGGGGAGCCGGCGCCGGGGCCCGCGGCGGGTGGGCGGCTGTGGGTGATGCCGGCGCCTCGGACCTGGGCGCTGATCCCGTCGTGGGAGTGGCATCGGGCCGGGGTCGACAACAAGCGGGCGTCGACGATCCTGCGGTGTGTGCGGGTCGCTGCGCGGCTGGAGGAGGCGGTGTCGATGGCGCCGGCTGCCGCGCAGGCTCGGCTGGAGGTGGTGCCGGGGGTGGGGCCCTGGACTTCGGCGGAAGTGGTGCAGCGGAGTCATGGGGCGGCGGATGCGGTGACCGTGGGGGATCTGCATCTGCCGGGGATCGTGGGGTTCGCGCTCGCGGGGGACCGGGATGCGGATGACTCCGTGATGCTGTCGTTGCTGGAGCCTTATGCGGGGCAGCGGCATCGGGCCGCTCGGTTGATCTTGTTGAGTGGGCGTACGCCGGGGCGGCGGGCGCCGCGGATGACTCGGGGGGACATCGGGCGGTTGTGACCGGTGGGGTGCCGGGGGGATTTTTCGCCCCCGCCGCCCCTACCCGTCCCATCCTCCAGGGGCGCTGCCCCTTCGACCCCGTTCCCAGGGGGCTCCGCCCCCTGGACCCCCGCTCCTCAAACGCCGGAGGGGCTGGAATCAGTAACCGCCGGACAATGCGGACAGGCCTACTGGTCCGACGAGAAGCGGACCGCTCCCGCCGGGATTCTGGCGTCGCACCAGATCCTCATGCCGTCCAGGAGTTCGTTGTCCGCGCCGACTATCGCGCCGTCGCCGATGACCGTGCCGGTGAGGACGGAGCGTTCGCCCACGCGGGCCCTCGTGCCGATCAGGGAGTCGGTGATGATCGCGCCCGGTTCGATGACCGCGCCCGGGAGGATCGTCGAGCCGGAGACCCGGGCGCCCTCCGCGACGTACGCGCCCTCGCCCACCACCGTGCCGCCCGTCAGCTTCGCGTCGGGGGCGACCCTGGCCGTGGGGAGGACCAGGCGGTCGCCGCAGCGGCCGGGGACCGCGGGCGAGGGGGCACGGCCGAGGACCAGGTCGGCCGAGCCGCGCACGAAGGCGGCGGGGGTGCCGAGGTCCAGCCAGTACGTCGAGTCGACCATGCCCTGGAGATGGGCTCCGGCCGACAGGAGTTCGGGGAAGGTCTCGCGTTCGACGGAGACCGGGCGGCCCTGCGGGATCGTGTCGATGAGGGAGCGGCGGAAGACGTACGCCCCCGCGTTGATCTGGTCGGTGACGATCTCCTCGGGGGTCTGGGGCTTCTCCAGGAAGGCCAGGACCCGGCCGGTCGCGTCGGTGGGGACCAGGCCGTAGGCCCTCGGGTCCGTGACCTTGGTGAGGTGGAGGGAGACGTCGGCGCCCGTGGTCTCGTGGGTGCGGACCAGGGCCCTGATGTCCAGGCCGGTCAGGATGTCGCCGTTGAAGACCAGGACCGGGTCGTCGGGGGCGGAGTGCAGCCGTGCGGCCACGTTGCGGATCGCGCCGCCCGTGCCGAGGGGCTCGTCCTCGGTGACGTACTCGAGGTGCAGGCCCAAGGACGAGCCGTCGCCGAAGTGCGGTTCGAAGACCTCCGCGAGATAGCTCGTCGCGAGGACTATGTGGTCGACGCCCGCCGCTCTCGCTCTGGCCAGCTGGTGCGTGAGGAAGGGGACCCCGGCCGCCCGGACCATGGGCTTCGGCGTGTGGACCGTGAGGGGCCGCAGCCTCGTGCCCTTGCCGCCGACCAGGAGGATCGCTTCTGTCACCTGTTGTCTCCGCTTCCTGCCGGGACCGGCCCGAACTGTCATTCGACCGGCAAGTGTATGCAGACCGATGTGCGGTGCCTTCGGCGGCTGTGCGGTGTTACGCGCCGGCCCCCGACAGCGGTGAAACGGTGGTGCGGCCCTCGGCTCTCGGCGGGTCCCCCGCGATCGTCAACGGCCCTGGAGACGCGCCGCTGTCGTGCGGGTGGAGCCGAGCTTGCCGTAGAGCTTCCGGCCGGGGCACTCCGTGGCGAAGCCGTCCCGGTGACCGGAGATCACGTTCAGTCGTACCTTCTTGCCCTTCGGGTAGAGGTTGCCACCGCCCGACTTCAGAGTGGTCTTGCCCTTCGGGTTCGCGCCGTGGAGACCGAGCTTCCACGCGGTCAGCCGTGCGACGGCCTGCACCACGGCGGCGGGTGGCTTGGTCGAGCCGTAGCTGCCGAGGACGGCGATCCCCACGCTGTTGGTGTTGAAACCGAGGGTGTGGGCGCCGAGGACCGGCTTCGCCACGCCACCGGCCCGGCCCTCGTAGATGTTTCCGCACTTGTCGACGAGGAAGTTGTAGCCGATGTCGCGCCAGCCCATGCTCTTGACGTGGTAGCGGTAGATACCGCGAATGAGCGAGGGTGCCTGCGCACAGCGGTACCCGTTGCCGGACGCCGTGTGGTGCACGAAGGCCGCCTTGACCTTCTTCGTGTAGACGAACGTCCGCTCGCGCAGCGTCTCGTCGGCGCCCCAGCCGCGCCGGGTCACGATGCGCGGGCGTGGTCCGATGTACGGCTTCGCCCGCTGCTGCTTCGTCAACTCCCCGGCGCGCAGGGCGAACAGCTCCTGCTCGGTCCGGGCGCGGTCCAGCGCGGGGATCTCGGCCGCACCGGGGGCGGCGAGGCCGGCGTTGGCGGCGTCGGTGTCCGCCTCCAGCGTGGCGAGGTCGGCGACCGGGTCGGCGGTGGGGGCGGAGCGGAGGGCGGCGGCCGGGCGGGCACCGGCGGGGGCGGAGCGGCGGACGGCGGCCGGCTGCGCGGCGGGGGCGGCTTCCCGGGTACCGGGGGCCGGCGCGCTCTCCCCCGGGTCCACGAGTTCGAGTCGCAGGCCCGTCGGGAGGGGGGCGCTCGCCGTCGCCGTACGGGAGCCGCGGGCCGTGTCCTCGGTCCTGCGGTCGACCTCGGCCCGGACGCGCACCTCCACGCCGTCCGAGTCGCCCACCCACAGGGGTGCGGTGGCGCCGTGGACGCGGCCGGAGGTGCGCTCGGCGGTGCCGGGGTCGGCGGCGTCGTCGTTGTGGGTCTCCAGGTCCTGCCAGCCGGACCAGGTGTCGGTGCCGACGGCGCGGGTGCGGACCTGGACGCTGCCGTGCAGCACGGTGTCCGGGTCGTCCCAGATGACGCCGACGAGGGAGAAGTGCCGTACGTCCCGGCGGGGCAGGCCCTGTTCGGCGGCCGCGGGGGCCAGGGTGCGGTCGCGGGAGGCGAGGGGCGCGAGGGGCAGCGACTGGGTGCTGCCGAGCGCTTCGGCGGCACCCCTCAGTTCCGCGGCCGGCACCGGTCTCGCCGCGGCGGCGGGCGAGGTGAGGGGCAGGGCGAGGGCGGCCGCACAGGTGACGCCGATCGAGGAAGCAAGAAGTCCGCGCATGCTCCCGATCCTGGACATAGTCATATAAATCTGTCCATCCGGGAACTGACGGACCGTCGGGTGCCGTTGCGCCGAACCGGTGGCCCCGCGCGAGGGCTTCAGGCCGTGCGCCCGCGTACGCTTCTGCGGGTGAACGCCACTGATCGCACCCCTGCCGACCTGCTGCGTTCCGCGCTCGCCGCGGATCCCGGACGCCCCTTGGTGACCTTCTACGACGACGCCACGGGTGAACGCGTCGAATTGTCCGTGGCCACCTTCGCCAATTGGGTGGCCAAGACCTCGAACCTCCTCCAGGGGGACCTCGCCGCCGCGCCCGGTGACCGGGTGGTGCTGCTGCTGCCCGCGCACTGGCAGACGGCGGTGTGGTTGCTGGCGTGTGCGTCGGTGGGGGTGGTCGCGGACGTGGGCGGGGACCCCGCCTCGGCCGACGTCGTGGTGAGCGGACCGGATTCCCTGGAGACGGCACGGGCCTGTTCCGGGGAGCGGGTGGCGCTCGCGCTGCGGCCGCTGGGCGGGCGGTTCCCGCAGCCGCCGGAGGGATTCGTCGACTACGCCGTGGAGGTGCCGGGCCAGGGGGACCGGTTCGTGCCGTTCGCTCCGGTGGATCCCGACGAGCCCGCGCTGGTGGTGGCCGGGCGGGAGTTCAGCGGGGCGGAGGTCGTGGAGCGGGCTCGGGCCGAGGGCACGGGGGATCGCGTGCTGTCGGGGGTGCCGTACGACACGTGGGACGGGGTGTGCGCGGGGTTGTACGGACCGCTCGCCAATGGGGGGTCCGTGGTGTTGTGCCGGCATCTGGAGCAACTGGGTGAGGAGGCCCTCGCCAAGCGGATCGAGGATGAGCGGGTGACTGTTGTGCGCCGCTGACAGGGGGTGGTCGCGTCCGGTTGGCGGGTGCGGGTTGCGTGTGGCTGGTCGCGCCCACGCGGCGGAGCCGCAGATCGATACAGCCCCGCGCCCCTAGGTGGGTGCAGTCACCCGGATGGATTAGTTCCGGGCCACCCCCGCACCCCGTTCACGCCATGGTCGTAGGGACAGATCCCTACGCCATGAGGGGTGGGCCGACTCGTGACCGACAGTGCTCGTGCCCTCGGGCCCGGTCTCGGTGCTTCGGCCCTCGGTGAAGGGCTCGTACGGCGGCGTCGGCGGCGCTGGCTGCGTGGGGCCGGGGTCGGTGCCGGCGCGGTCGTCCTCGGTGCCGCCGGGGCCGGATGGGCCCTCTACGCCAAGCTCGACGGGAACATCACGCCCGATGACGCGGCCGCCGCCGAGCTCGCCCGGTACGAGAAGGAGCGGCCGACCTCGCTGGTGAAGGGCGCGCTGAACATCCTGCTGATCGGGTCGGACTCGCGGGCGGGGGACGGCAACGCGCGCTACGGGCGGGACTCGGGGACCGAGCGGTCGGACACCACGATCCTGTTGCACCTGGCCGCCGGGCGGCACACCGCGACCGCCGTGTCGCTGCCGCGGGACCTGATGGTGGACGTGCCGGCCTGCCGGGGACCCGACGGGACCCGCAGCGAGCCCGTGTTCACGATGTTCAACCACGCCTTCCAGAGGGGCGGTTCGGCCTGCACGATCCGAACCGTCGAGAAACTCACGGACATTCGCGTGGATCACCACATGGTCGTCGACTTCCACGGCTTCAAGGACATGGTCGACGCCGTCGACGGGGTGACGGTCTGCCTCGCCGAACCGATCGACGACAAGGCCGCCGAGCTGCGGCTTCCGGCGGGACGGGTGACGCTGAACGGCGAGGAGGCGCTCGGCTACGTGCGGGCCCGCAAGTCCCTCGGCGACGGCAGCGACACCGAGCGGATGGACCGGCAGCAACGCTTTCTCGGGGCGCTGGTCCACAAGGTGCAGAGCAATGACGTACTGCTGAATCCGGTGAAGCTCTATCCCGTGCTGGACGCGGCGACTTCCTCCCTCACCACCGACCCGGACCTGGCGAGCCTGCGCGGGCTGTACGAACTCGTGCGCGGGCTCCGGGACATCCCCACCGGGCGGGTGCAATTCCTGACCGTGCCGAGGGAGTCGTACGTCCACGACGCCAATCGCGATCAACTCGCCGAACCCGAGGCCCGGCGCCTTTTCGAACGGTTGCGCAAGGATGCGCCGGTGAAGGTGACGGAGAAAGCCCCGAAGGTTTCAGAACATTCTCCTGACGAAGAACCCTATGAAGATTCTGAGAACGGCCGCGGGGTACCCGCCTTCCGCGGCTACACGGCGGCCCAGGACGGTTGCGGGTAAAGCATTTCCCAAGGCGGCGAAGCGGTGTCCGAGCAAATGGGCGGATTGCCCGGTTGTAGGGGCGTGGAATTCGTCACCGCCGTAACCTGTCGGCGAATCGGACGGCTAGGGTGAGCGCTCCGGTGCATCCGGCCGACGGAGGATTCAGCAACCGTGGACGCACAAGGCCGTGGGCGGGCGGGCGACATCGACCCCGCCGACCAGTGGGTACTCAACCCGCACACCGGTGAATACGAACTGCGACTGACCCCTTCCGCACCGCAGTCGGGTGTTCCCGGTCCCCGTAGATCCACTCCCGCCCCGAGCAGGTCGGGCGCGCCCGCCGGGCGTACGACCGCTCCCGTGGCGCCGGGCCGTGACGTTCCGCCGCCGCGCAGGCGGCGGGGCGCGCCGCCCGAGGAGCCGCTGCCGGGTCGGCGGGGGCGTCGGCCGGTCAAGAAGAAGTCGACGGCCAAGAAGGCGGTGCTGTGGACCGGCGGCACCATGGCCTTCGTGCTGATCGCGGCGGCGGGTGGCGGCTACCTCTACATCCGGCACCTGAACGGCAACATCACGTCCGTCTCCGACGACGGCGCGAGCACCGGCGGCTTCCAGTCGGACAAGGCCATCAACATCCTGCTGATCGGCACCGACAAGCGCACCGGCGCGGGCAACGAGAGCTACGGCGACAAGAACAGCGTCGGGCACGCGGACACCACGATCCTGCTCCACGTCTCCAAGGACCGGACGAACGCGACCGCGCTGAGCATCCCGCGCGACCTGATCGTGAACGTGCCGGACTGTCCGACCACGCAGGACGACGGTTCCAGCAAGGTCATCCCGGGCAGCGAGAACGTCCGCTTCAACACCAGCCTCGGGCAGGACGGCCGTACGCCCAGCTGCACGGTGCGGACGGTGACCGAGCTCACCGGGATCCAGGCCGACAACTTCATGGTGGCGGACTTCAACGCGGTCAAGACGCTGACCACGGCGGTCGGCGGGGTCGAGATCTGCCTGGCCAAGGACATCGACGACAAGGACTCCAAGCTCAAGCTGTCCAAGGGCAAGCACACCATCTCCGGTGAGGACGCCCTCGCGTTCGTGCGCACCCGGCACTCGGTCGGCTTCGGCGGCGACCTGAGCCGGATCGGGCTCCAGCAGCAGTTCCTGAGCGCGCTGATGCGCAAGCTGAAGTCGAACGACACGCTCACCAGCCCCACGAAGATGCTGAAGCTGGCGGAGGCGGGCACCAAGGCGCTGACCGTCGACTCGCAGCTCGACAGCATCTCCAAGCTGAAGGACCTCGGTCTGGAGCTCGGCAAGCTGAACGTGAAGAACCTGACCTTCACCACCGTGCCGGTCGTCGACAACCCGACGGAGAAAGTGAAGGCGACGGTCGTCCTCAACGACGCGACCGCGCCCACGGTGTTCGACATGATCAAGAACGACGTGTCGTTCACGGAGGTCAAGAAGAAGGCGAGCGCGTCCAAGAGCGCCGAGGCGGCGGAGGACGCGGCCCGGCTCAAGGGCACCAAGTCGGCCGCGTCCGAGGTGCGGGTGCGGATCCTCAACGGCGGTGCGGCGGCGGGCAGCGCGCAGGCCGAGCTGGAGTACCTCCAGAACGAGGAAGGCGTACTGAAGTCGGAGAACGCGGGCAACGCGGGCACGTCGCTGGCGAAGACGACCCTGGAGTACGCCCCCGACCAGGCCGACCAGGCGCGCCGGCTCGCGGACATCCTGGGTCTGTCCGGGGCCCAGCTGAAGCCCGGCAAGAGCGTCACCAACTCCCAGGGCCTGCCGACGATGACCCTGACCCTGGGCAAGGACTTCAAGGGCGCGGGGGTGTCCTTCACCACGGCGACGAAGGCCCCCGAGGGGGTGCAGCAGTCCACGGCCGACAAGGTCGAGTGCGCCAAGTGAGGGCCGGCCGGGGGTTGTTCACCGGCTCTCCTGTGACCTGAGGGACCTGTCGTGCGTCTAACCAGTCGTACGGCAGGTCTTTTCGTTCGTTCGGTGTGTGAGGGTGGGGAGACAGGGGATGGCGCACAGCAGTGTTCAGGGGGAGGGGACCCGGCCCGAGGTCCGGCCGGCCAAGGGGGCGGCGGGCCCGGAGAGACCGGGGCGGCGCGGACGGCGGCGCGGCAGGCGCAAGCACCGGGTGCTGCGCTGGTCGGCGACCACGCTCGCGGTGCTGATACTCGGCACGGCCGGCGCCGGATACCTCTACTACCAGCATCTCAACGGCAACATCCGCAAGGGCGAGCGCAGCAGCGGCGACTCCAAGGCGCGCAAGACCGAGGCCAACGCGGCCGGTCAGACCCCGCTGAACATCCTGCTGATCGGCTCGGACAGCCGTAACTCCGACGAGAACGTCAAGCTCGGCGGCAGCAGGGACAACCGGGGCGAGCCGCCGCGGGGCGACGTGCAGATGCTCATCCACCTGTCCGCGGACCGCAAGAGCGCCGCGATGGTGAGCATCCCGCGGGACACCCGGGTCGACATCCCCGAATGCACGGACCCGGACACCGGGAAGACGTACCCGGCGACCAACGACATCATCAACATCTCGCTGGCCCGTGGCGGCGCCGGCTGCACGCTGGCCACCTGGCAGAACCTCACCGGGGTCTACATCGACCACTGGATGACGATCGACTTCGCCGGTGTGGTGCGGATGGCGGACGCCATCGGCGGCGTCGACGTGTGCGTCCGGCAGAACGTGTGGGACCGCCCGACGGCCGCGGTGCCCGGTGGTTCCGGCCTGAAGATGAAGGCCGGCACGCACAAGGTCGAGGGCGAGCAGGCCCTGCAGTGGCTGCGCACCCGGCACGCCTGGGGCAGCGACCTGATGCGGGCCAAGGCCCAGCACATGTACCTGAACTCGATGATGCGGACGCTGACGAAGCAGAACGTCTTCACCGACACCCCGCGCCTGATGGACCTGGCCGAGGCGGCGACGAAGTCCCTCAAGGTGTCCGAGGAGATCGGCACCGTGAAGAAGCTCTACGACCTGGGCACGCAGCTCAGGTCGGTGCCGACGGACCGCATCACCTCCGTGACGATGCCCAACGTCGTGGACCCGCTGAACACCAACCATGTCGTACCGGACACCAGGAACGCCGACAAGCTCTGGGAGATGCTCCGCGACGACGTGCCGCTCGACGACAAGGGCAAGGCGTCCGACGCGAAGAAGACCGCCAGGGCCCAGGCCACCAAGGCCCCTTCGGCACCGGACGACCGGATCGGTGTCCTCGTGCAGAACGCGACGGCGACCGCCACGCTCGGCCCGGTGAGCGGACGCGCGGGCGTGCTCGCCCAGGAACTCGTGGAGAAAGGTTTCACGCAGGCGTCGAAGGACGCGACGGCGGGACTCTCCGAGGAACGGACCGTCGTGCGCTACCCGAGCGCCGATCTCCAGGGCGACGCCCAGCGCGTCGCCAAGTCCCTCGGTATTCCGCTGAGTTCGGTGAAGAAGTCGACCGACGTGTCCGGGGTCACCGTCGTCGTGGGCTCCGACTGGCGTACCGGGAACGCCTATCCGAAGCAGACCGAGCCCAAGGCCGGGCAACTGCCGGCCAACTCGGACGCCATCAACGGCTCGGACACCACACAGTGCATGCCCGTGTACGGGGTCTACCAGTGGTAGTCGAACGGCGGGGGCCGTCCGTACGTACTCCTTGGGCAGGAACAACTCGCACACCAGGACGGTGGACTCCCTTCCAGGGAAATGGGGTGGATTGACCGGTTGTAGGCCCGTGGGATCCGTCACGGCTTCGCTCGACGCCCGACCGGGCGGATAGTGTGAGCGATCCAGTGATCCCCGGCCATGAGACCTGTCCTGGGATCGAGCACTGTGTCGACCGAACCGTGCGCCTTCCGGGGGAAGGTGACGTGTGGCCCTGACGGAGGATTCGGACCAACGTGGACGCGCAAGGCCATGGGCGGGCGAACGACGTCGATCCCGCAGACCAGTGGGTACTCAATCCGAACACCGGCGAATACGAACTGCGACTGGCTCCTTCCGCTCCGCAGTCGGCCGTCCCCGGACCCCGTAGGGCCGCCCCCACGAGGAACGACGCCCCCGGCGGCCGTACGACCGCACCCGTGGCCCCCGGCCGCGACGTCCCGCCGCCGCGCAGACGGCGGGACGCCCCCGCGGAGCCGCTGCCGGGCCGGCGCGGACGCCGGCCGGTCAAGAAGAAGTCGAACGCGAAAAAGGCCCTGCTGTGGACCGGCGGCACCATGGCGTTCGTCCTGGTCGCCGGTGCCACGACGGGCTACTTCTATCTGAAGCACCTCGAGGGCAACGTCGGCACCACGGACGTCGGCGACGCGGCCGCGAGCAGCTTCAGCAAGGACGAGGCCTTCGACATCCTCATCATCGGCACCGACAAGCGCACCGGTGAGGGCAACGAGGGCTACGGCGACAAGGGCAGCGTCGGCCACGCCGACACCAACATCCTGCTGCACGTCGCCAAGGACCGTTCGAACGCGACCGCGCTCAGCATCCCGCGTGACCTGATCGTCGACATCCCGGACTGCAAGACCAAGCAGGAGGACGGCTCCGAGACGGTCGTCCCGGGCCAGGACGGCGTCCGCTTCAACCGGAGCCTCGGTGAGAGCGGCCGGGACGCCGGCTGCACGATGCGTACGGTCGAGGCGGCCACCGGGATCAAGCCCGAGCACTTCGTGATGGCCGACTTCAACGCGGTCAAGACCCTCACGACGGCCGTGGACGGGGTCAAGGTCTGCGTGGAGAAGGCCGTCGACGACAAGCAGTCGAAGCTGGTGCTGCCCGCGGGCGAGTCGACGGTGGAGGGCGAGCAGGCCCTCGCCTTCGTGCGCACCCGGCACGCCTTCGGCAACCAGGGCGACCTGGACCGGATCAAGGTGCAGCAGCAGTTCCTCGGCTCGCTGATGCGCAAGATGACCTCCGGCGACACCCTCACCAGCCCGACCAAGCTGCTGAAGCTGGCGGAGGCCGCGACCGAGGCACTCACCGTGGACAAGGCGATCGGCAAGGTCGGCACGCTCAAGGACATCGCCCTGGAGCTGAAGAAGGTGCCGACGAAGAACATCAGCTTCATGACGATCCCGGTGGTCGACAACCCGGCCGAGACGGTCAAGGCGACGGTGGTCGTCAACCGGTCGAAGGCTCCCGCGATCTTCGACGCGATCAAGAACGACGTGTCGTTCACCGAGGTCAAGGCCCAGGAGAAGAAGGAGAAGGCGGAGGTCGCCGCCCGGCTCAAGGGCACGAAGTCGGCCGCCTCCGACGTACGGGTCAGCATCCTCAACGGCGGTGCGCCGGCGGGCAGCGCGCAGCAGCAGCTCGCCTACCTCCAGACCGAGGCGGGCGTGACCAAGTCCGACAACGCGGGCAACGCCGAGACGGCCCTCGCGAGGACGACCCTGGAGTACGACCCCGACCAGGCCGACCAGGCCCGCCGCCTCGCGGACATCATGGGTCTGTCCGGCTCGGCGCTGAAGCCCGGCAAGAGCGTCACCAACGCCCAGGGCCTGCCGGCCATGACGCTCACACTGGGCAAGGACTTCAAGGGCGCGGGAGTGAAGCTGAGCTCCGCCACGGCCGCCCCGGCGGTCGAGGGCAAGTCCACCGCCGACAAGGTGCAGTGCGCCAGCTGAGGCCACCGAGGTCCCGCACAGGTTCGCAACAGGTTCGTAGGGCAACCTCACGGGCCCGTCGTATGTCTAAGACGTGCGGCGGGCCCGCGGTGTGCTGTGCGGGTCCGGTGGGGTGGGTGGGGAGGACAGGAACGTTGACAACGCAATACAGCGTGCAGGAAGCGGTACCGGCCACCGAGGTCGAGGGCGGAGGGGGCAGCAGGCGGGCGCCGCGCAAGCACCGGGTGCTCCGATGGTCCGCGACGACGCTCGCGGTGCTGATACTCGCGGTGGCCGGGACCGGCTACGTCTACTACCGGCACCTGAACGCCAACATCGAGCAGGACGACCTGAACCTCGGGGACAACAAGGTCGCCGAACCGACGCCGAACGCCGCCGGACAGACCCCGCTGAACATCCTGGTCATCGGCTCCGACGCGCGGGACAACGAGGAGAACCAGAAGCTCGGCGGCGCCCGGGAGACCTTCGGCGCCACCCCGCTCGCCGATGTGCAGATGCTGCTGCACCTGTCCGCCGACCGCAGCAACATGTCGGTCGTCAGCATGCCCCGCGACACCCTCGTGAAGATCCCCAAGTGCACCGACCCGGACGACGGCAAGGTGTACGCGGCGAGCGACGGCCGGGCGATGACCAACCAGAGCCTCGGCCACGGCGGCCCCGGCTGCACGGTGGCCACCTGGCAGGAGCTCACCGGCATCCACATCGACCACTTCATGATGGTGGACTTCGCGGGCGTGGTGTCCATGGCGGACGCCATCGGCGGGGTCCCGGTCTGCGTGGACGCCAACATCCTCTCCCGGGACAGCCAGGGCCACGGCTCCGGACTGAAGCTGGAGGAGGGCACGCACCCCGTCAAGGGCGTGCAGGCGCTCCAGTGGCTGCGCACCCGCTACGGCTTCGAGGACGGCAGCGACCTCGCCCGCGCCAAGGCCCAGCACATGTACATGAACTCGATGGTCCGCGAGCTGCGTGAGAACGCGACCCTGAGCAGCCCCAACAAGCTGCGCAAGCTCGCCGAGAAGGCCACCGAGGCGATCACGGTCGACCCGGACCTGGGCAGCGTCAAGGCGCTCTACGACCTCAGCAACGAGCTGCGGAAGGTGGAGCCGTCCCGCATCACCATGACGACCATGCCGAACCGGTACGTCGGCGCGCGCGTGGAGCCCACCGAGGACGCCGAGCAGCTCTTCCGGCTGGTGCGCGAGGACATCGCGCTGGACGGCAAGGACGCGAAGAAGGCGACCGCCCAGAAGGCGCAGGAGTCCTCCGACGACCCGGCCGCGGCGAAGGACGAGATCGGGATCCTGGTCCAGAACGGCACCCGCACCGACACCCTGGCCGCGGCGAGCGGACGCGCGAGCACGGTGGCCGGACTGCTCACCGACAAGGGCTACACCAAGGCCGTCTCCGACCGGTCGTCGTCACTGAGCGAGGCGAAGACGCTGGTGCGCTACCCGAGCGCCGAGCTGGAGGGCGACGCCCAGGCGGTCGCCAAGTCCTTGGGAATCCCGGTGAGTTCGGTGAAGAAGTCCACCGACGTCTCCGGGGTCACGCTCGTCGTGGGCGCCGACTGGCGCGAGGGTACGACGTACAAGGCGCCCAAGCAGGACGACACCACCCCGAAGACGGCTGAGGCCCTCAACGGGGCGGACGACTCGGCCTGCATGCACGTGAACCCGGGGTTCACCTGGTGAGGCGACTCAGACCTCGTTGAGCACGGCGGGCCGTCGCGAGGCGATGACCCGCTTCGCGAGCGAGCGCGGGCTCGTCAGGAAGCCGTACCCCCAGCACATGTGCATGGTGGCGAGGGCCACGGGGATCTGGAGCCGGGCCTTCAGCGGCAGCCCCTTGCCCGCGGGCAGCGAGCCGAGGACGATCGCCGCGAGGTAACCGCCGGGGATCACGAAGCCGAGCGGGGTCAGTGCGGCGCCGACCACGATCCCGGCCGCGATCGCGCACACCGCGGTGGGCGGGGCGAGGTAGCGCAGGTTGATGGAGCCCTCGTGGTAGCGGGCGACGACGTGCCGCCAACGGCCGTAGTCCTTGTACTGCTTGGCGAGGGCCTTCACGCTCGGCCGCGGGCGGTACGACACCCTCAGCTCGGGCGAGAACCAGATCAGCCCGCCCGCCTCGCGGATCCGGAAGTTCAGCTCCCAGTCCTGGGCGCGGATGAACTCCTCGTTGTAGCCGCCCTGTTGCTCAAGGGCCTCCCGCCGGAACACCCCCAGGTACACGGTCTCGGCGGCCTGTGCCTCGCCGCCCGTGTGGAAGGCCGCGTTGCCGACGCCGATCTTCGAGGTCATCGCGGCGGCGACCGCGCGCTCCCAGTCGTTCTCGCCCTCGGCGTGCATGATGCCGCCGACGTTCTGCGCGCCGGTCTCCTCCAGGAGCCGTACGGCGGTCGCGATGTAGTTCGGCGAGAGCATGCCGTGCCCGTCGACGCGGACGACGATCGGGTGCCGGGAGGCCTTGATCGCGGCGTTGAGGGCGGCGGGGGTGCGGCCGGTGGGGTTCGGGACGGTATGGACGCGGGAGTCTTCGCGTACGAGCTCGGCGGCGATCTCGTCCGTGCGGTCCTTGGACGGACCGAGGGCGATCACGACCTCCATCTCGCCGGCGTACTCCTGCGCGAGGATCGCTTGGACGGCTCCGCGCAGATGCCGCTCCTCGTCGAGGACGGGCATGATCACAGAAACGGCGGGGAGCCGCACGTCGGGCTTGGCGTTCATAGGGGGCTCACGTTACCGCGAACGGGGGACACGGACCCGCCCCGCCCGGGGCGGTGCCGGTGGTCGCAGATCGTATCGGCCTACGGTGCTCACGATCCCTCGTTCGGCTGCCCTCGCGGAGGTGTTCCCGCATGCCCACCACGCCGCCCCGCCCCTCCGCCGCCCGCCCTCGCCCCCCGCAGCGCCGCCCCGCCCGGCCCCCCGCGCGACGCAGGCGGCCGCGCTGGGCCCTGCGGGCGGCGACCACGCTGTCCGTCGTCGTGCTCGCCTCCGCCGGGATCGGGCACGCCGTGATGACCAGTCTCGACGCGGACATCGCGCGCGTGGACCCCTTCAAGGACATGAAGAACCGGCCGCGCGCCGGACACGGCATGAACGTGCTGCTGGTCGGCACCGACGGCCGCGACAAGATCACGGAGGCGGAGCGGCAGAAGTACCGGCTGGGCGGCGCGCCCTGCCACTGCACCGACACGATCATGATCGTGCACATCTCGGAGGACCGGGAGCGGGCGAGCGTGGTGAGCCTGCCGCGCGACTCCTACGCGGTGACGCCCGCGCACGTCGACGCAACCACCGGGGAACGCCATCACGGGCATCCCCTGAAGATCAACGCGGCGTACGCGGAGGGCGGGCCGCAGCTGACGGTCCGGACCGTGGAGGCCATGACCCACGTGAAGATCGACCACTATCTGGAGGTCGACTTCACCAGCTTCATGAAGACGGTGGACGTGCTCGGCGGCGTCGAGATCTGCAACGCCGACCCGCTGAAGGACGCGTACACCGGCCTCGACCTGGCGGCCGGCCGGCACCGGCTGATGGGCGGAGAGGCACTCCAGTACGTCCGCTCCCGGCACGCCGACGGCTCCTCCGACCTCGGCCGGATGAAGCGGCAGCAACGCTTCCTCGCCGCGCTGATCGACCGGGCCACCTCCTCCGGGATCCTGCTGAACCCGATGAAGTTCCGTGACGTGACCCGGGCGGTCCTCGGCTCGGTGCGCGCCGACAAGGGGTTCGGCACCGACGAACTCCTCGACCTGGGCCGGGCGATGCGGAACTTCTCCCCCTCCTCCTCGGAGTTCACGACCGTGCCGATCGGCCAGATGGCATACGTCGTCAAGGGCGTCGGCTCGACCCTGAAGTGGGACCCGGCGAAGTCCTCGCAGCTCTTCAGGGCCCTGCGCGAGGACGAGCCGCTCGCCGCGCACAAGTCCCGCAGCAAGGCGCTCCTCGTGCCCGTGTCCCCGCAGCAGATCCGGGTCCAGGTCGAGAACGGCACGGCGACGGGTGGCCTCGGCAAGCGGGTGGACGCGGCCCTGGCCTCGACGGGCTTCCGCACGACGGGCACCCCGGTGAACTCGGCCGACCGCACCCTCAAGCGCACGGTCATCACCTACGACCCCCGCTGGGACCGCTCGGCCCGCTCCCTGGCGGCGGCCCTGCCCGGCAGCGAGCTGCGCGCGGTGAAGGGCCAGGGCGCGACCCTGAAGGTCCTCGCGGGCGCGGACTTCGAGCGAGTACGGAAGGTACGCGCCGAGGACGAACTCCAGGGGGAGTCCGGGGTGGTGACGGGGGACGAGGTGGGGTGCGTGTAGCACGGAGCACGGAAACCGGGTGACTGAGCTCACCCTGGGGTCTTTGTGAGTCGGAGCACATCGGGTCCACCGCGGTCCCGGGGCCGGCGGCCGGGCCGGTCATCGAGCTGATGGCGGCCGTCTATGACCTCTCACACACCCCGGTCCTGAAAGGACGCGCTGCTGGCCGCGCCGCAATCAGCGGCTGCTGCGGGACCACCTGCGGGCGCACCCGAAGGAAGCCCTGCTGAAGCTCACGGACCGGCCTCGGGTGGAGCGGGGGCTGCCGCCTGAACCCGTGCGGGAGAAGGGCTGAGCGGGGCCCCGTCAGTCGTCGAAGCCCTCCGCCGCCCGCTTCTCGCGGAGTTCCTTGATGGCTCGCCGGCGGGCGAGGCGGTGGGTGCGGCGGATCTGGGCCTCCTGGTAGCGGCGCTCGTCGCGTTCCGTCTCCGGCAGGACCGGGGGGACCCGGCGGGGCCTGCCGTCGGCGTCCACGGCCGCGAAGACCAGGTAGGCCGAGCCGACCTGGGTGGCCGGGGTCGACTCGTTCCAGCGTTCGGCGAGGACCCGTACACCGACCTCCATCGAGGTCCGGCCGGTCCAGTTGACCTGGGCCTTCACATGGACGAGGTCACCGACCCGGACCGGCTCCAGGAACGCCATCTCGTCCATGGAGGCGGTGACCGCGGGCCCGCCGCTGTGCCGGCCGGCCACCGCGCCCGCCGCGTCGTCCACCAGTTTCATGATCACGCCACCGTGCACCGTACCGAGGAGGTTGGTGTCGGCCTGGGTCATGATGTGGCTCAGCGTGGTGCGGGACGCCGACGTGGGCTTGCCCGGAATCTCCGGGGCAGCCGGTTCGGCGGCGGCGGCGGTGGCCTGGTCTGTCATGGCCCCCACCCTATGCCGTGATGACAATCCGGGAATTTGTGTCAGCTTGGCAACAGCGCTGACCTGATTTTCCGACGGCCCTTGTATAGGGCCCAGCGGGTACCGGCACACTGGGGCCCATGAACGATTGGCCCGAGGGATGGTCCGGCGACAACCGCGGCGACCGGTACGGACGCGGCAGCGCGAGCGCACAGCCCGAGAGCGCCCGCGTGATGCGGCAGGTCCGCCGCGACCAGGCGCCGCCGTACAACGCCGGCGTGCCCCCGCAGCAGGGGTACGTCAACGGCCAGGGCCACGGCGGTGACTACGACGGCTACGACAGCGGCTACAACACCGGCCAGGTGTACGGCAGCCCCGGCGGCGCCGGCCACGGCGGTCCCGGCGACCCGGTCGGCGGCCGGGGTCCGCGCCCCGCGCCGAACTGGCGCAGGCGGATCAAGTGGACCGCGATCGTGGTGATCACCGGGCTGATCGTGACGACCGTCGGCACCTACTTCTGGGCCGACTCCAAGCTCAACCGCGAGGTCGACCTGTCCAAGGTCATCGACCGGCCGGAACAGGGCGACGGCACCAACTACCTCATCGTCGGCTCCGACAGCCGCGCCGGGCTCTCCTCCGAGCAGAAGAAGCAGCTGCACACCGGCTCCGCCGAGGGCAAGCGCACCGACTCGATGATGATCCTGCACACCGGCAGCAACGGCGACACCCTGATCTCGCTGCCGCGCGACTCGGACGTGGAGATCCCGACCTTCGTCGGCTCCGAGTCCGGCAAGACGTACAAGGGCACCGGCCGGCACGTGAAGCTGAACGCTGCGTACGCCGAGGACGGGCCCGAACTGCTGGTGCGCACGGTCGAGTTCAACACCGGCCTGCGCATCGACCACTACGTCGAGATCGGCTTCGCCGGCTTCGCGAGCATCGTGGACGCGGTCGGCGGCGTCGAGATCGACATCGACAAGGGCTTCAAGGACAAGTACTCCGGCGCCGACTTCAAGGCGGGCAAGCAGACGCTGAACGGCGACCAGGCGCTCGCCTTCGTCCGCACCCGGCACGCGTTCGCCGCGTCCGACCTCCAGCGCACCAAGAACCAGCAGAAGTTCCTCGCGGCCCTCGCCCACCAGGTGGCCACCCCGGCCACGGTCCTGAACCCGTTCAAGCTCTACCCGACGCTCGGCGCGGGCCTGGACTCGCTCATCGTCGACAAGGACATGAGCCTGTACGACCTGGGCTCCATGTTCTTCGCGATGAAGGGCGTCAACGGCGGCGACGGCACCTCGCTGAACATGCCGATCTCCGGGTCCTCCGGAGGCAACCTCGTCTGGAACAAGGCGAAGGTGAAGCAGCTGGTGCAGGAGCTGAACAACGACGAGAAGGTCACCGTCACCGGCAACTGAGCCCTACACCCGCCGCCCCGAGCCGAGCAGCGCGGTGTACGGCAGCACCAACCGCCCCTGCCCGTCGGCGAATTCGGCCGCGAGACGGTCGTACTCCCGCCTGATCTTCAGGACGGTCCCGGGGCTCTGCGAGGTGACGATCAGCCCGATGGTGCCGATGCCCGCGGCGGCCCCGCTCCACCACTCCTCGGCGGTGGGGCGGTGCTCCCAGACCACCTCCGCGCACCGGGCGTCCGCGAGGCCGGCCTCCGCGAGCAGCGCCGCGAACCCCTCCGTCGTACGGCCGAAGTCCTCGTCGGGGTCGAGGCGGGGCAGGTGGTCCGGCGGGACCGCTCCCGCGGCGTCGCAGGCCCGCCCCAGCAGCTCCATCCCGCTCTGGCGGCCGCCGGCCCACACCGTCAGGGCCATCGTGCCGCCCGGGCGCAGCACCCTGCGCAGCTCCGCCAGAGCGGTACGGGGGCGGCCGACGTGGTTGAGGACGAAGTTGCCGACCACGGCGTCGAACTCGGCGTCCGGGTAAGGGAGTTCGGGCAGCACGCCGATTCGTGCGTCGACCCCGGCCGTGCGGGCCGCCGCGACCATCCCGGCGTCCGCGTCCACCGCGCTCACCCGCGCCCCGCGTGCCAGCGCGGCCAGGGCCGCCGTACCGGTGCCGGTGCCGACGTCCAGGACGCGCGTGCCCGCCGCGATCCCGGCCGCGTCCAGCAGCGCCCGCACCGGATGCGCGCACAGCCGGGCGAAGCTGCCCGCGTACGCCTCGCTCCGCCCCGACCACATCGTCCGCTCGGCCGCGTCGAAGGCCTCGGTCGCACTCGTACTCGTCATGACGCCAGCCTGCCCCGGGCGTGATCGAGGGCACCCGGCGGGGTGCCCTCGACAGCGGCCGACGGGTGCCGGCCCGCGGGTGTCACATCGCCATGCCCGCCATCGCCCGACAGGTCTCCATACAGCGGCGACACGCCTGCGCGCACCGCATCATCTGGGGATCGTCGGGCATGGCCATACACGCCTCGGCACACGTCTCGCACGCCTTGGCGCACATCGCGCACATCTCCGCCGACATGGGCGAGCGGCGCATCATCATGTCCGCGCACATGCGGGTCATGTCGGCGCAGTCCATGAGCGCGCGCATGATCTGCATCTGCGCCTGGCCGCCCATCTGCATGCAGGAGCTCATGGTCTCCTCGCAGACGCTGTGGCACTCCATGCAGGCGGCCACGCAGTCCTGCATCTCCTTGCTCATCGCGGACATGCTCTCGGCCTGGGTCATGGCTCCTCCTGGTGGCGCGGGAGCCCGGGGCGGGCCCCGTTCCCTTCCGTCCTACGCCCCTGCCGGGCGGGGCGCCATCGGACGGACACACCAATCCACCCCGAAACGCCCCACCCGCGACACGACAAAAGCCCCCGGAACACCTCCGGGGGCTCAGTCGTCGCCGCAACGGGCCGTCGGCTACGGCAGGTTGCGCGCCATGACGATCCGCTGGACCTGGTTGGTGCCTTCGTAGATCTGCGTGATCTTCGCGTCGCGCATCATCCGCTCCACCGGGTAGTCCCGCGTGTAGCCGTATCCGCCCAGCAGCTGGACCGCGTCCGTGGTGACCTCCATGGCCACGTCGGAGGCGAAGCACTTGGCCGCGGCGCCCTGGAAGGTGAGGTTCTTGTCGCCGCGTTCCGAGGCGGCCGCGGCCTGGTAGGTCAGGGCGCGGGCGGCCTCGATCTTCATGGCCATGTCGGCGAGCATGAACTGGATGCCCTGGAAGTCGGCGATGGCCTTGCCGAACTGCTTGCGCTCCTGGACGTAGCCCCTGGCGTAGTCCAGGGCGCCCTGGGCGACGCCGAGGGCCTGGGCGGCGATGGTGATGCGGGTGTGGTCCAGGGTCTTCATCGCGGTCGCGAAGCCGGTGCCCTCCTCGCCGATCATGCGGTCGGCCGGGATGCGGACGTTGTCCAGGTACACCTCGCGCGTGGGCGAGCCCTTGATGCCGAGCTTCTTCTCCGGCGCACCGAAGGAGACGCCCTCGTCGGACTTCTCGACGACGAACGCCGAGATGCCCTTGGAGCGCTTGGTGGGGTCGGTGACGGCCATCACCGTGTAGTACTCGGACTCGCCCGCGTTGGTGATCCAGCGCTTGACGCCGTTGAGGATCCAGTGGTCGCCGTCGCGGACGGCCTTGGTCTTCATGCCGGCCGCGTCGGAGCCGGCGTCGGGCTCGGAGAGGGCGTAGGAGAACATCGCGTCGCCCTTGGCGAGCGGGGTCATGTACTTCTTCTTCAGGTCCTCGGAGCCGGAGAGGATCACCGGGAGCGAGCCCAGCTTGTTCACGGCGGGGATCAGGGAGGAGCTCACGCAGACGCGGGCGACCTCCTCGATCACGATGACCGTGGCCAGCGCGTCGGCGCCGGCGCCGCCGTACTCCTCGGGGACGTGCACGGCGTGCAGGTCGTTGGCGACCAGCGCTTCCAGGGCCTCGCGCGGGAAGCGGGCCTCCTCGTCGACCGCGGCGGCGTGGGGCGCGATCTTCGCCTCCGCCAGCGAGCGGATGGCGTCCCGGAGCATGTCGTGCTCCTCGGACGGGCGGTACAGGTCGAAGTCAGCCGATCCGGCCAAGGTCTCTCACGCTCCAAGGACGCTGCGATGCCTGTGCTAATTACCGTTAAGTAACTCAATTTTATGGGTCCGCTCACGGGAGTGATACGTGAGCTTGGCGACAGGCGGGAACGACAGGGGGAAAACTGCCCGTCGCACGCCCCGACTATGCTCGGGCACCGCACGACCGCAGACCCGTCTGGAGACCCCATGAGCCTCAAGATCACCGTGATCGGCACCGGCTACCTCGGCGCGACACACGCCGCGGCCATGGCCGAACTCGGGTTCGAGGTGCTGGGGCTCGACGTGGTGCCCGAGAAGATCGAGATGCTCCAGCGGGGCGAGGTCCCGATGTTCGAGCCCGGTCTGGAGGACCTGCTGCGCAAGCATGTCGCCGGGATCGAGGGCTCCACCGGGAGGCTCCGCTTCACGATGGACTTCGCCGAGGCCGGCGCTTTCGGTGACGTCCACTTCGTCTGTGTGAACACGCCTCAGCGGCACGGCGAGTACGCCTGCGACATGTCGTACGTCGACTCCGCGATCGCCTCCCTCGCCCCGCACCTGACCCGCCCGGCCCTGGTCGTCGGCAAGTCGACGGTGCCGGTCGGTTCCGCGGACCGCCTCGCCCGCTACCTGGCCGACCACTCCCCCGCGGGCGCGGACGCCGAGCTGGCCTGGAACCCGGAGTTCCTGCGCGAGGGGTTCGCGGTGAACGACACGCTGCATCCGGACCGGATCGTGGTCGGTGTGCGCAGTGAGCGTGCGGAGAAGGTGCTGCGTGAGGTGTACGCCACGCCGCTCGCCGAGAGCACGCCGTTCGTGGTGACCGACTTCCCGACCGCCGAGCTGGTGAAGACCTCCGCGAACTCCTTCCTCGCCACGAAGATCTCCTTCATCAACGCGATGGCGGAGATGTGCGAGGCCTCCGGCGGCGATGTCGCGAGGCTCGCGGAGGCGATCGGGTACGACGACCGGATCGGCAGCAAGTTCCTGCGGGCCGGGATCGGCTTCGGCGGGGGCTGTCTGCCTAAGGACATCCGCGCCTTCATGGCCCGTGCGGGTGAGCTCGGTGCCGACCAGGCGCTGACCTTCCTGCGCGAGATCGACTCGATCAACATGCGTCAGCGCGGGCAGATGGTGGAGCTGGCCCGGCAGATACTGGGCGGCGGGCCGTTCCTCGGCAAGCGGGTCGCGGTGCTCGGGGCCACCTTCAAGCCCGACTCGGACGACGTGCGCGACTCCCCCGCGCTGAACGTCGCCGGGCAGATCCACCTCCAGGGCGGCCAGGTCACGGTCTACGACCCGAAGGGCATGGCCAACGCCCGCAGGCTCTTCCCGACGCTCGGCTACGCCGACACGGCCATCGACGCGGTGCGGGGCGCCGACGTCGTCCTCCACCTCACGGAGTGGCGCGAGTTCCGCGAACTGGACCCGGCGGCCCTCGGCGAGGTAACGGCCGCGAAGACCATCCTGGACGGCCGCAACGCCCTGGACCCCGCGCTGTGGCGCAAGGCGGGCTGGACCTACCGGGCGATGGGGCGACCTACGGCCTGAGTACGGGGCGGTGCGCCGGCCGGCGGCCTGTTCACCCGGCGGTGGGCCGGCCGGCAGCCTGAGTACCGGGCGATGAGCCGGCCCCCGGCCTGTGTACGGCGTGATGGGCTGCCGGTTCCTGGCAACGGCTGCGCCCGGTGAATCAACGGCCCTGGGGGCGCCGGGAATTGGGCCGTGTGCGGCCCGGGCGGGGGTGCGGAGGGCTTGCGGCGGGGTTCCGGGAGCTCGTGGCCGACCGCCTCCCGGTGGGCCCTCACCCGACCGTCCACGCCTTCGGCATACCCGCCCTGACCTGGTGTTTTTCCGGAATTCGCCTAGGCTGACGAGGTCTGTCCGACGGCATCACGGGAGACCTCATGGGCGAGGAAGCCAGCGAGTACGACGCCAGCCAGATCACGGTCCTGGAGGGGCGGCACGCCATCCGGAAACGGCCGGGGATGTACGTCGGGTCCACGGGTGAACGCGGCCTGCGCCACATGGTGTTCTACGTGGCCGACAGGGCCTTGAACGAGGTCCTCCTCGGCTCCGCCACCCGCGTCGACATCACGTTCCTGGCCGACGGCGGGGTCCGGGTCGCCGACGACGGACCGGGCGTCCCTGTGGAAGCCGCGGGGCACACCGGGGGCCCTGGCCTGGAGACGCTGCTGACGCATCCCCTCACCGGGCCGGACACCGGTGGGCGGCACACCCTGATTTCGGGGGCCTTCAGCCTCGGCCCCTGCGTCACCAACGCCCTGTCGAGCCGGCTGACGGCCGAGGTGCGGCGGGAGGGGACGCGCTGGGTCCAGGAGTACGCCCGCGGGGCCGCGCTCGCCCCGCCCACCGCCACGGGCCCGGCGAGCGGCAGCGGGACCACGCTCACCTTCAGGCCCGACGCCGGCATCTTCAGGACGACGGAGTTCGTGTTCGGCGTCTTCGAGGAGCGCTTGAGGGAACTGGCCTTCCTGAACCGGGACTTGGACGTCTCCCTGACCGACGAACGCGTTGCGGGCGAGCCCCGTTCGGCGCGGTTCCGGTTTCCGGACGGGGTAAGGGAGTTCGTCGCGGTCCTCGGCGCGGAGGCGGGAGCGGCCGTCCATCCGGAGGTCATCGCCTTCGAGCGGGAGACCCCGGCGGCGACGGTGGACGTGGCCCTGCGCTGGTCCGCCTCGCGCGAGGAGCGGGTCCGGGGTTTCGCGAACAGCTGGCCCACCTCCGAGGGCGGCACCCACACGCTGGGCTTCCGGGACGGGCTGGCGGCCGCGGTCAACGCGTACGCGCGCGAGCGGCGGCTGTTGACGGCCGCGGACCCCGATCTGAGCCCGGAGCGGATCGGCGAGGGCCTGACGGCGGTCGTGTCGGTGAAGCTGGACCGGCCCGAGTTCCTCGGTGCAACGCGCGGCAGGCTGGGGAACCCCGCGGCGCTGCTGTGTGTCGCGGAGACCGTACGGGAACACCTCGGCCGGTGGTTCGAGGAGCGGCCGGAGCAGGCCCGTGCCGTCGTCGGCCGGTTCCTCTGAGGCGCCCGCCGGACCCCGCGCTTCGGCATATGCCGCCTTCCCCGGAATCCTCAACACGAGTTCGATTTGCATTCGAGTACGGTGGCGAATTGACCGTTCTCACAGACCATGACCCCGCAAAGGAGAGGTAGGCAACGATCGGTTAACCAACGCGTAGCCAAGCGGAATCCGCCCTCCACTCCACTGTTCGTCATTCGCCGGATTCTTCCGTCGGATTGACCTGAGCATGTCAGGAGTGGAGTCATGCCCTTGTTCCGCAGGGCGGTTTGGCCGCGTGACCATCGTGACGAACTGGTCGCCGGGGCGCTCGTCGGCGCGGTGGTGATCGTGCTGGGGTACGCGTCGGGCATCGGCGCCCCCGGGGCAGCCGAGGCCGCGGTCCCCCCGGCCGTGGTACCCGCGACCACCGCGCCGGCGACCGTGCCGACCTCCGCCCCTGAAGCGGGCCAAGTCCCGGTCGGGTCCGGTGAGTTGCCGGCCTACGGCGGGGGCTACGCGGACCTCGGAAACGGCGGCGGAGGCCTCGTGCCCGGCACCGCCCCCGTCGGCCAGGCGGGCGGCCCCGCCGGAGGGCACGACCACGGCGGCTCCGGGCACGAGAGCCCGCCGCCCGCGGCCACCCCCACACCCACCCCTACGCCCACGCCCACCCCGACGGACACCTGCGAGGACGGCGAGGTCACCCTCGTACAGCCCCTGCTCGTCGGCCTCACCGAGCCCGTGCTCGGCCTCCTGGGCACCGCGAGCACCTCGCCCTCGCCCTCACCCACGCCCTCCCCCTGCGTCGGCCTCGCCCCCGTCTCCAGCCTCCTCGGCGGCGTCCTCGCCACCTCCCCGCAGCCGGAGGCGACCCCATGAGGCGCCTGCTCCTCCTCGCCGCCCTCCTGCTGTGCGCCCTGCTCGGCACCGCCCAACCCGCGTCCGCCCACACCGAGTTGGTGACCTCCTCCCCCAGGGACGGAGCCACGCCGGCGAAGGCCCCCACCCACCTCACCCTCACCTTCGACGAGGCCGTAGACCTCGCCGACGTGCGGGTGCTCACCGTGGACGGAGACCGCTTGCCGGTGTCCCGGACCGCACACAGGAACGTCGTGCGGGTCGCGCTCGGCAGCCCCGCGGACGGGAGGTTCGCGCTCGTGTGGTCCGTCGTGGACGAGGAGGACGGGCACGCCTCCTCGGGCCGGATCGCCTTCGCCGTCGCCGCGAAGGCCACCCCGACCGGCGGCGACGAGGTCTCCGCTCCCGCGCCGTCCCCCTCGGTGCGCAAGGGCCTCGTCGCCGTCCGCTGGACCGGCTATCTCGCGCTGGCCCTGTTCGTCGGCGGGCTCGCGTTCGTCGCGCTGCTGTGGCCGGGCGGGGCGTACGAGCCCCGGGCCCGGGCGCTGCTCGGACTCGCCTGGACGGTCGGTCTCCTCGCCACGGTGGCGACGGCAGGCCTCCAGGGCGCGTACGCCTCCCTCGGCGGCCTGCGCGACGCGCTCCGCCCCGCGACCTACGCCGATGTCCTCGCCACCCGGCCCGGTGTCGTGCTCGCCGCCCGCGGGCTGATGTGGGTGCTCGCGGCCGTGGTGCTCGCCGCACTGCTCCAGGGTGCCGCGCGCTCGCCGGGCTGGCGGGTGGGCGCGCTCGCGGTGACGTTCGGGCTGCTGCGCACCACCGGTATGACGGGCCACAACTCCGAGGGCAGCGAGCCCACTTGGGGCGCCGTCGCCGACTTCGTGCACCTGCTCGGGGCCGCGCTGTGGATCGGCGGGCTCGCCATGCTCACGCTGGCGGTGCTGCCGCGCCGGCGGCCCGGCGAGCTGGCCGAGGTGGTGCCGGGCTACGCGCGGCTCGCGGCACTGAGCGTCACCGGCATCGTCGGCGCCGGGCTGGTGCTCGCCTGGCAGGTGGTGGGGTCGTACGACGCCCTGCTGCACACCTCGTACGGACAGCTGCTGCTCGTCAAGACGGCCGTCCTCGGATGCGTCCTGGTGGCCGCGTACGCGAGCCGCCAGTGGGTGCGCACCCGTCTCGATCTCGCCGTGCTGCTGCGCGGCGACGCCGCCACCGTGCGGCCCTTCGGTTACTCGGTCGCGGCCGAGACGGGGCTGGTCCTCGTCGTGCTCGCCGTGACGAGTCTGCTGGTCACGGCCGATCCCGGCCGTTGAACACCATGGGAAACAACTCCCTGGGAAACAAAAGGAGTTGAAGTGAAAAGAAGCGATGAGACCGGCGACCGGCCGCGTACTCGGACGGCCGGCAACCGGTCCTTGCTGGTCGCGGGGCTCGGTGCCGCGCTCGCGGCGGTGCTGAGTCTCGGGCTGCTGAGCGCGGCCACGGGTTCCACGACGGCCTCGCAGCAGGCGGCGGGCGCGGCTCAGGCGCCCGCTGCCGCCGCGGCCGACATGAAGGCCGCCGCCGCCCCCGACCACCAGGTCGACATCACGGGGTACAAGTTCGGCGACGGCAAGCAGTTGGTCGTCGAGGTCGGACAGACCGTCCGGTGGACCAACCACGACAGCGCGCCGCACACCGTGACCACGACGAAGGCCCCGGTGGCCTTCGACTCGGGGACCCTGAAGCAGGGCCAGTCGTGGTCGTACACCTTCACCAAGGTGGGGACGTACGAGTACTACTGCGCGGTGCACCCGGACATGGTGTCCTCCGTGAAGGTCGTGGCGGCCTCCGGTGGTGGCGGTACGACGCCCAAGCCGACCCCTACGCCCACGCAAGCCCCCACGGGCACGCCCACGGCCACCCCGACGGCCGCCCCCACTCCCACCCCGACCGGCATGCCGACTGCGCACCCGACGGCCACCCCCACGGCCACGCCGACCGGCGGCACCGGTGGCGGCTCCGGTGAGCAGTGCGCCAGCATCCGCAACGAGCTCCTGCCGATCCTCCAGCACCTCTACGCGGCCCACCTGGAGGAGTCGCCCGGTCAGCAGGTGCAGGACGCGCTGGCGCTCGACTCGTACCTCAAGATGCACACGGTGTGGATCGAGTCCATCCTCAAGCCCGCCGTCAGCGACGGGGGTTCGGTGGCCGACGACACCCTCACCGTGCTGCTTCAGCACATCTACTCGGCGCACCTGGAGGAGTCGCTCGGGCAGCAGGTCACCGACCTGCTCGACGTCGACAGCTACGTGAAGATGCACACCGTCTGGGCCGGGCACATGCTCACGCCCACCACGGACTTCCTCACCGCGAGCTGCTGACGCATGGGTGAACGCCGCTCCGGCCGAGGCTCAGTCGGCCGGAGCGGCGTTCGCGGTCCATTCTCCACACGCCCACCACATTTCGGGAACCGCTTTCCAAGGAGTTGGGGATGACAACCGTCACTCTGCCCACCGTGCCACCACCCCGCCGCCTCACCGTCCCCCCCGGCCGCTCGCTCGCCGAACTCACCGCCTGGTTCGGCCCCTTGCCCGTGCGGCGACGGCGGATCCCCCTCGCGGCAGCGGCCCTGACCCTGCCCGCGGACGCCGGACAGCCCGCCTTCCGCTTCGAGTTCGACGACCGCGAACTGCGGGCCGTCCTCAGCTCCGAGCGGGTCGAGGACCTGCCCGGCGACCGCCTCCAGCTCACCGCCGACCTCGATGTCGACGGCACGCCCTTCCCCGTCCTGCTGCGGCTGCGGGTGGTCGACCGCGCCGAGGACCGGCTGCTCGTCGTGGGCACGGCCCGGCTGCCGTACCGGCTGCTGCGCCGGGCCACCGGGTTCCGGCTGCCGTGGCGTCTTCCGGCCACGCGGCTCAGGCTGCTGGTCGCGGCGGAGTTCGCGTGAGGGCGCTGCTGCGGGCCGCGGCCGCGCTCGCCCTCCTCACGGTCTGGCTGCTCCCGGCGGACCGGGCGTCGGCCGCGTCCTACTCCGTCGCCATGAAGGGCTACGCCTTCTCGCCCGCCTCGCTGAGCGTGCCCGCCGGCTCCACGGTCACCTGGACCAACTACGACACCGCCCCGCACGACGTGAAGACGACCTCGGGCCCGCTCTCGATCCACTCCCCCATGCTCGACAAGGGCGAGAGCTGGAGCTTCACGTTCACCACGGCCGGTACCTACGGCTATGTCTGCACGGTCCATCCGGACATGACGGCCGGGATCACGGTGCGGGCGGCCCCGGCCCCGGCCCCGGCTCCGGCTCCGGCTCCGGCGAGGACGTCGGCGGCAGCGCGAGAGCACGTGCACACGGCACCGGCCCGGACGCCGTCACGTACCGCACGCTCGGCACCTGCGATGACGATGCCGTCGCCGACACCGACACCGACACCGACGGCGCCCGCCGCGGCCGTACCGCAGACGGCGACGCAACCGGCCGCGACCCAGGCGACGGCTGCCACGGCGCGTCCGCTGGATCCCTTGCTGGTCCTGGCCGGCCTGGTAGCCGGGGTGGCGGTCCTGTGTCTCCTGCTGGTCGGTTCGAGGACGTCCCGGGCACGGCAGGAGGCGCCCTGACAGCAGGACTCACCCCCTGGCCCGGTACCGCCGCATCTTCGCCCGCGCCCCGCACACCTGCATCGAGCACCACCGCCCCCGCCCCGCCGGGCTGCGGTCGTAGTACGCCCAGTGGCAGTCCACGGCCTCGCAGGCCTTGAGCCGCCCCCACGTGCCCGCGACCAGGGCCTCGGCGACGGCGGCGGCGACCCGGGAGGCCAAGGGGCGGGCGTCGGCGGGCGTGAGCGTCGCCGCGCCGTCGGCCGGGGACACCGTCACCAGCAGGGGCGCCCCCGCCAGCAGCTCCCCCAGCGGCGTCACGGACCGGTGCGCCGGATGTCCCGCGTGCGCCAGCAGAGCGACGCGCAGCGACTCCCGCAGGTCACGGGCCCCGGCCACCTCGCCCTCGGCGATCCCGAACCGCGCCCGCCCCTCGGCCGTGTCCAGCGCGTCGGCCCCCGATTCCAGGTCGAGCGTGTTGACCAGGGACTGGACCAGGGCCAGGCCCCCGGGCGCGGGCGATCGCTCACTCATGGCTGCACGCTACCTACCTCGTGAATTCCCTTGCGACGTTACCTCCGATACGGGAGCATGCGGTAACCGTTACTGGTTACCAGGCTCTACGGGTAACCACGCTTCAAGGAGGAAGCCATGGCCATCGCCGAACTCGGAGTCGTCGTACTGGACTGTCCCGACCCCCGCGCGCTCGCCGGTTTCTACGCCGGTGTCCTCGGCGGCACCGTCGAGGGCGAGGGCGAGTGGGTGGACCTCAAGGTCCCCGGCGGGCAGTCGCTGGCCTTCCAGGCCGCCCCCGGATTCGTACCGCCGAAGTGGCCCGCCCCCGACGCCTCGCAGCAGTTCCACCTGGACCTGACCGTCCAGGACCTGGACGCGGCCGAGAAGGAGGTGTTGGCGCTCGGGGCCAGGCCGCTGGACGCCGAGGACCGCTCCCGGGGCTTCCGTGTGTACGCGGACCCGGCTGGGCACCCGTTCTGCCTCTGCGCCTGCTGAACGCCGTCCGACCAGAAGGAGCTCCCGTGGCTGTCGCCCACTTCCGTTCCGTCGTGCTCGACTGCCCCGATCCCCGTGCGCTCGCCCGCTTCTACGCGGGCATCGTGGGCGGCACCCCGGAGGACGACGACCCCGACTGGGTCGTCCTGCGGGTCCCGGCCGGCCCCCGGCTGGCCTTCCAGAGCGCGCCGGGATTCACCCCGCCGGAGTGGCCGCGCGCCGACCGCAACTCCCAGCAGTTCCACCTCGACTTCGACGGCGGCAGCACCTGGGAGGAGATCGACGCGGCCGAGGCGAAGGTGCTGGAGCTGGGCGCGCGGCGGCTGCACGCGGAGTCCGCCGAGGGCAAGGAGCAGGAGGACTTCCGGGTGTACGCGGATCCGGCGGGCCATCCGTTCTGCCTGTGCCGGATCGACCCGCTGTAGGCCCTGCTAGCCGTCCAGCTCGGCGATCTTCGCCGTGGACGGCTCCCGGCGCTGCTGTGCCGCCCGGGCGGTGAAGTCGGACTCGCGCAGCACCCGCTGGACGTTGCCCCAGGTCAGCAGTGCGAGGTCGGCTTCCTCCCAGCCGCGGCGCAGCAGCTCGGCGACGAGGTGCGGGTAGCAGGAGGCGTCGCCGAGCTCCTGCGGGTGCGCGGTCCCGGCGTCGTAGGTGCCGGACAGGCCCACGCACTCGGCGCCCGCGATGTCGCGGACCCGGTCGAGGTGGTCGGCGACGTCCCGGACCGTCGGGCCGGTCTGCTCGGCGGTCAGCGGCACCATGCACAGTCCCTTGGCGGCGCCCACCTCGGCGAGCAGCTCGTCGGGGAGGTTGGCGGGGTGCGGGCGCAGGGCGCGGGCGGCGGAGCGGGTGAACAGCACGGGCGCCTTGGAGACCGCGAGGACGCGCCGGATGGTGGCCTCGGAGGCGCCGGAGAGGTCGGCGAGGACGCCGAGCCGGTTCATCTCGCGCAGCACCTCCTCGCCGAACCGGGTCAGCCCCGCCTCGCTCGCCCAGGACACCCCGGACAGGGTCAGGGCGCGCAGGCCGAGGGCGTGCAGGGAACGCAGGATGCCGAGCGAGTCGCCGATCGCGGCGGCACCGGCCGGGCCGAGCAGGACGGCGGCGCGGCCGCAGTGGTGGGCGTCGGTGGTCTGTCCCGCCGTACGGGCCAGGCGCAGGCCCTCGGGGTGGTTCCGTACGACCGTCTTGACCAGGTCGAGCTGCTCCAGCGTGGCGCCCACCGCCCGGTCCCCGTCGAGCCCCTCGGGCAGGTGCAGCGACCACAGCAGAGCGCCCACGTGCCCCTCCCTGAGCCGCGGCACGTCCGTGTCCACGGCGCTCTCGCCGAGTTCCAGGTCGAACCAGGGCAGGTGCCGCAGGGCCCAGGGCAGTCCGCTGTAGCCGTCGGCGACGGGGTGCGCGGCGAGGATGGCGCGGGCGCGCTCCAGGGGCTCGGTGTCCGGGTCGGAGACGGGGGTGTACAGCTCCGGCACGGCCCCGAAGAGCTGGGGCAGCTCTGCCACCTCGGCCGGGGGGTGCAGTTCGTCCTGGAGGTCTGCCATGACGGGCTCCGTACGTCGTGATCTTCCTGATCGCCGTACGGTCACCGTCGCACGGAGCGGTGCGGGCTTCCTGGTGGGCGGGGCGTTCGGGGGTACCGGCCGGACGGGCCGGGCGGACGCGTCCGTACTGCTCGCGGAGCCGGTGGAGCGCGGCCGCGCTAGGCCTTCCTGGCCGCCTCGATCACCTCGTCCAGGGTGTCCCGGGAGCGGAGGAGGTCGGCGATCGTGCGGTCGATGCGGTCGCGTTCCGCCGTGAGGTCGGCGACCAGGCGCGGGGTCGCGACGGCCGAGGGGCCGCCGTCGGTGTCCCGCATGCAGGGCAGGAGCTGGGCGATCCGGGGACTGTGCAGTCCGGCCGCGAACAGCTCCTGGATGCGGACGACCCGGTCGACCGCGGCCTCCGGGTAGTCGCGGTGGCCGCCCGGGGTGCGGTCGGCCACCAGCAGGCCCTGTTCCTCGTAGTAGCGCAGCGACCGCTCGCTCACCTGGGTACGCCGGGCCAGTTCACCGATCCGCACGACGGGCACCCCCTCGGGCTTGAATCTGACATCAATGTGAGGTTCTACGGTACGCCCATGACGCCGACTACGGACTTCCTGGCACCGGCCCGACTCGGCCGGCTCACCCTTCCCCACCACCTCGTCATGGCCCCCCTCACCCGCAACCGCGCGGCCGCCGACGGCACCCCGACCGACCTGATGACCGTCTACTACGCCCAGCGCGCCTCCGCCGGCCTGATCATCGGCGAGGCCGCGACGCCGAACGCGGTCGGGCAGACGTATCCGGACATCACCGCGATCCACACCGACCGGCACGTCCAGGGCTGGCGCGGGGTGACCGGGGCCGTGCGGTCGGCCGGCGGGCGGATGTTCCTCCAGCTCCAGCACGGCGGCCGGGTGAGCCATCCGGCGACGACGGGCCTGACGCCGGTCGCGCCCTCCCCCGTACCGCTGCCGGAGACGATCTTCACCCCGGGCGGGCACCGACCGGCCGTCGTGCCGCGGGAGATGACCCCCGACGACATCCGGGCCACCGTCGCCGACTTCGCCGCGGCCGCCCGCCGGGCCGTGGACGCGGGCTTCGAGGGGGTCGAGGTGCACTCGGCCAACGGGCATCTGCTGCACCAGTTCCTGGCCGGGAACACCAACCGCAGGACGGACGCGTACGGCGGCTCCGCCGCGCGCCGGGTGCGGTTCGCGGCGGAGGTGACCGAGGCGGTGGCGGACGCGATCGGCGCGGACCGGGTGGGCGTACGCATCTCCCCGGCGAGCACCGTCAACGGTGTCCGGGAGGACGACACCGACGCCCTCTACCCGGCCCTCCTCGCCCGCCTGCGGGACGTGGACCCGGCGTACCTGCACGTCGTCCACGCCGACCCGGCGGCCCCGTGGTACCGCCGGATCCGCGCCGACTGGCCCGGCATCCTGATCGGCAACCCGGTCCTGCCCGGCCTCACCACCGAGGACGTCACCCGGGCCGCGCACGGCATGCTGGCCGCCGGCGCCGACCTGGTCGCCCTCGGCCGGCCGTTCCTCGCCAATCCGGACCTGGTGACCCGGCTGCGGCTGGGCGCACCGCTCAACCCGGTGCGGGACCGCTACCTGATGTACGTGGGCGGGGCGGACGGCTACACCGACTACCCCGCCCTGGACGCTCAGCCGTCGAGCCCGGCGAGGGTCGCGTTCGACGGCCCCCGCGTGGCCTGAAGGTCGCGTGCCACGTCCTCCGCCGCGCCCAGCACCCGTACCGCGTTCTGCCAGGTCAGCTTGGCGAGGTCGGTGCGGGACCAGCCGCGGTCGAGGAGTTCCGCGATCAGGTTGGGGTAGCCGGAGACGTCGTCGAGGCCGTCCGGGGTGAAGGCGGTGCCGTCGTAGTCGCCGCCGATGCCGATGTGGTCGACGCCCGCCACCTCGCGCATGTGGTCGAGGTGGTCGGCGACCGTCGCGGCCGTGGCGACCGGGCGCGGGTTGCGGTCCTCGAAGGCGCGGTGCACCTTCATGGCCTCCGGGGTGGTGGCGAGGTGGTGGAAACCGTGCTCGCGCATGTTCTCGTCGGCGGCGGCCGTCCAGTCGACCGCGGCCTGGAGGACGAACTTGGGGACGAAGGTCACCATCGCCATCCCGCCGTTGGCCGGCAGGCGTTCCAGGACGTCGTCCGGGACGTTGCGCGGGTGGTCGCACACCGCTCGCGCGGAGGAGTGCGAGAAGATCACCGGCGCGCTCGTCGCGTCCAGGGCGTCCCGCATGGTCGTCGCCGCCACGTGCGAGAGGTCCACGAGCATGCCCTCGCGGTTCATCTCCCGCACCACCGCCCGGCCGAAGGCCGACAGGCCCCCGACGCCGGGTGCGTCGGTCGCCGAGTCCGCCCAGTCCACGTTGTCGTTGTGGGTGAGGGTCATGTAGCGCACGCCGAGGGTGTACAACGCGCGTAGCGTCGCGAGGGAGTTGGCGATGGAGTGGCCGCCTTCGGCGCCCATCAGGGATGCGATACGGCCCTCCGCGCGCGCCGCCTCCATGTCCCCGGCGGTGAGCGCGGGCCGCAGCGTCTTCGCGTACCGCGCCTGGAGCTGCCGTACGCAGTCGATCTGCTCCAGGGTCGCGGGCACCGCGTCGGGCAGGTCCGAGCGGACGTACACCGACCAGTACTGCGCGCCGACGCCGCCGGCCCTGAGGCGGGCCAGGTCGGTGTGCAGGTGGGCCGACTGGTCGGTGGCGATGTCCCGGGCGTCGAGGTCGTAGCGGACCTGTTCGCGCAGGGCCCAGGGCAGGTCGTTGTGGCCGTCGACGACCGGGAACTCGCGCAGGAGTTCCCGGGCCGTCGTCAGCGCGTCCGCGGCGGTCACTTGCCGAAGCCGAAGCCGTTGGAGCCCTCGACCTTGGACCTCAGGCGCTTGCCCTTCTCGGTGGCCTGGTCGTTGAGCTCCTGCTGGAACTCCCGCATCCGGCCGAGGAGTTCCTCGTCGTGGGCAGCGAGGATGCGGGCCGCGAGGAGCCCGGCGTTGCGGGCACCGGCGACGGAGACGGTGGCGACCGGGACGCCGGCCGGCATCTGCACGATGGACAGCAGCGAGTCCATGCCGTCGAGGTACTTCAGCGGGACCGGGACGCCGATGACGGGCAGCGGGGTGACGGAGGCGAGCATGCCGGGCAGGTGGGCCGCGCCGCCCGCGCCCGCGATGATCACCTTCAGGCCCCGCCCGTCCGCCTGCTCGCCGTACGCGATCATCTCGCGCGGCATGCGGTGCGCGGAGACGACGTCGACCTCGTACTCGATCTCGAACTCGTCGAGGGCCTGGGCGGCGGCCTCCATGACGGGCCAGTCGGAGTCCGACCCCATGACGATGCCTACAACGGGGCTCATTCGGTGATCGTGCCTCTCAGGTAGCCGGCAGCGTGACGTGCGCGTTCGAGAACGTCGTCCAGGTCGTCGCCGTAGGTGTTGACGTGGCCCACCTTGCGGCCGGGCTTCACGTCCTTGCCGTACATGTGGATCTTCAGCTGGGGGTCGCGGGCCATGCAGTGCAGGTACGCGGAGTACATGTCGGGGAAGTCGCCGCCGAGGACGTTGACCATCACGGTCCACTTCGCGCGGGGGCGCGGGTCGCCGAGCGGGAGGTCCAGGACGGCGCGGACGTGGTTGGCGAACTGGCTGGTGATCGCGCCGTCCATCGACCAGTGGCCCGAGTTGTGCGGGCGCATCGCGAGTTCGTTGACGAGGATGCGGCCGTCGCGGGTCTGGAACAGCTCGACGGCGAGGTGGCCGACGACGTCCAGTTCCTTGGCGATGTTCAGCGCCATCTCCTCGGCCTTGAGCGCGAGGGTCCCGTCCAGGTCGGGCGCGGGGGCGATCACGGTGTCGCACACCCCGTTGACCTGCTGGGACTCGACGACCGGGTAGGCGACGGCCTGGCCGTGCGGCGACCGTACGACGTTGGCGGCGAGCTCGCGGACGTAGTCGACCTTCTCCTCGGCGAGGACGGGGACACCGGCCCGGAAGGGGTCGGCGGCCTCCTCGACGGAGTCCACGACCCACACGCCCTTGCCGTCGTAGCCGCCGCGGACGGTCTTGAGGACGACGGGGAAGCCGTCGCCCTCCGCGCCTTCGGGGAGCCCTTCCGCCGCGAAGGCCGCCACGTCCTGGGGATCGCTGACGATCCGGTGCCGGGGGCACGGCACGCCGATCGCGTCGAGCCGCGCCCGCATCACGCCCTTGTCCTGGGCGTGCACGAGCGCGTCGGGGCCGGGGCGCACGGGGATGCCGTCCGCCTCCAGGGCTCTGAGGTGCTCGGTGGGTACGTGTTCGTGATCGAAGGTGATCACGTCGCAGCCCTTCGCGAACTCTCGGAGCGTGTCGAGGTCGCGATAGTCGCCGATGACGACATCGCTCACCACCTGCGCCGCGGAATCCTGAGGGGTGTCACTGAGGAGCTTGAACCTGATGCCGAGCGGGATGCCTGCCTCGTGTGTCATACGAGCGAGCTGGCCTCCGCCGACCATGCCGACTACCGGGAACGTCACGACCCCAGGGTATCGGTCGCGCCACGGCGGCTTGATTCCGCGCCTCTTACCGGTCCTCTTACCAGCTTGTTTCCCTGTGTGTGAGTTCATCCACAGGCAACGGGTAGAGGGGATGGTTAGCATGGCTGAGTTGACGAATTCACTCGACTGACCGACCCGACTGGGGGACTGTACAACCATGGGACATGGTTCCTCAGGGCTGCGAAGGATCGTGCGCGAGGTCGCCAAATTCGGTGCGGTCGGCGGCGCGGGTCTCCTCGTCAACCTCCTGGTCTTCAACCTCGTCCGGCATCTCACCGACCTTCCGGTGGTCCGCGCGAGTGTCGTCGCCACGGTCGTGGCCATCGTCTTCAACTACATCGGGTTCCGGTACTTCACCTACCGTGACCGCGACAAGAGCGGCCGCACCAAGGAACTGACCCTGTTCCTGCTGTTCAGCGCGGTCGGCCTGGTCATCGAGAACGGCATCCTGTACGCCGCGACCTACGGCTTCGGCTGGGACAGCCCGCTCCAGAGCAACATCTTCAAGTTCGTCGGCATCGGCATCGCGACCCTGTTCCGCTTCTGGTCCTACCGCAGCTGGGTCTTCAAGACCCTGCCGGCCCGCGAGGCCGTGGCCAGCGCGGAATCCTTCCTGGAAGAGGCGGAGCAGGCGGCGGCCAGGAAACTCCGCCCGCGCCAGCGAGTCCTCTGACGGGGGTTTTCAGGGGCGCACGGGGTCGCGGGGGGTTCTAGGGGCGCGGGGAACTGCGCAAAGGGCCCGCCCCCACCGGACCCGCACCCGAAGACCCACCGCCGCTCATCTCACCATCGGCTCGTCGTCGTCCGCCAGGGACGACTTCAGCGGCGTCCGGGACAGGAACAGCCCGAACACCGGCGGCTGAGCCTGGAGCATCTCCAGGCGGCCCCCGTCCGCCTCCGCGAGGTCCCGGGCCACCGCGAGCCCGATGCCCGTGGAGTTCCGGCCGCTGATCGTGCGCTCGAAGATCCGCGCCCCGAGGTCCGCGGGGACGCCGGGACCCTCGTCGGTGACCTCGATGACCGCCTGGTTGCCGGTGACCCGCGTGCGCAGCGCGACCGTGCCGCCGCCGTGCATGAGGGAGTTCTCGATCAGCGCGGCCAGGACCTGGGCGACCGCCCCCGGGGTGCCGACCGCCGTGAGGTGCCGTTTGCCCGAGCTGACGATCGCGCGGCCCGCGCTGCGGTACGCCGGCCGCCACTCCGCGAGCTGCTGCTGGATGACCTCGTCGAGGTCGAAGGTGACGGCGTTGCCGGCCCGGGGGTCCCGGGAGTTCGTCAGCAGCCGTTCCACCACGTCCGTCAGCCGCTCCACCTGCGTGAGCGCGACGTTCGCCTCCTCCTTCACCGTGTCCGGGTCGTCGGTGAGGGTGATCTCCTCCAGCCGCATCGACAGCGCGGTCAGCGGTGTACGGAGCTGGTGCGAGGCGTCCGCGGCCAGGCGCCGTTCCGCCGTGAGCATCCGCGCGATCCGCTCGGCGGAGGAGTCCAGCACGTCGGCGACCCGGTCCAGCTCGGGGACGCCGTAGCGCTTGTGCCGGGGGCGGGGGTCGCCGGAGCCGAGGCGTTCGGCGGTCTCGGCGAGGTCGGTGAGCGGCGAGGCCAGCTTGTTGGCCTGCCGGATCGCGAGGAGCACCGCGGCGATCACCGCGAGCAGCGCCACCAGGCCGATGATCAGGAGCGTACGGCCGACCTCCCGGGTCACCGAGGAGCGCGGCTCCTGCACGGTGACCGTCTCGCCCTCCTCGCCCTTCTCCGTGGAGCTGATGACCTGACCGGACGGCCTGGTGCCGACCTCGATCGGGTCGTCACCGGGGATGCGGATCACGGCGTACCGTTCCTGCGCGACCTGGTCGCGCAGGATCTCCGCGGTCACGTCCTCCGCGGCGAACAGCCGGCTGTCCACGATCCCGGCCAGCCGGATCGCCTCGGAGTCGACCCGCTCCTGGGCACTGTTGCTGATGGTGCGGGTCTCGACGATGACGAGGGAGACGCCGAAGACGGCGATCACCACGAGCACTACGGCGAGCGTGGACTGGATCAGTCGACGGCGCATGACCTCTTACCTGCTAGACGGGGACCCGGGGTTCAGCTCTTCTCGAACCGGAACCCGACACCACGCACGGTGGCGATGTACCGCGGGTTGGCCGCGTCGTCGCCCAGCTTCTTGCGCAGCCACGAGATGTGCATGTCCAGCGTCTTGGTCGAGGACCACCACGTGGTGTCCCAGACCTCGCGCATCAGCTGGTCCCTGGTCACCACCCGGCCGGCGTCCCGCACCAGCACCCGCAGCAGGTCGAACTCCTTGGCGGTGAGCTGGAGTTCCTCGTCGCCCATCCACGCCCGGTGCGACTCGACGTCGATCCGCACCCCGTGGGTGGCGGGCGGCTGGGCCGGCTCGGCCGCGCCGCGCCGCAGCAGGGCCCGGACCCGGGCCAGCAGCTCGGCGAGCCGGAAGGGCTTGGTGACGTAGTCGTCGGCGCCCGCGTCGAGACCGACGACGGTGTCCACCTCGTCGGCCCGTGCGGTCAGGATGAGGATCGGTACGGCGTGGCCCTCGGCACGCAGTCGGCGGGCCACCTCGAGGCCGTCCATGCCGGGCAGACCCAGGTCGAGGACGACCAGGTCGATACCGCCCTGCATTCCGGCGTCGAGTGCGGTGGGGCCGTCCTCACGCACCTCGACCTCGTACCCTTCCCGGCGCAGGGCGCGGGCCAGCGGCTCCGAAATGGACGCATCGTCCTCGGCGAGCAGTACACGGGTCATGAGCTGATGGTAGACCGCTCTTGACAGATGCTGGGGTGTGATCGCAACCCCGTGATTCTTACCTTTCACGATTCTGAGGCGAACCTGTGAGTGTGGGGTGCCAATCGTGTAGGGACCTTAGAAACCAGGTGTACGGTTCCATCGTCACCTGTGATTCAGCTCTCAAGTCCTTCCATTTCCGGCACTGTCCTGCCGTATGGTGACTCGAAGCCTGTCGCAACGTGGGGACCTTTGGCGCGCATCTGTCGCCAAAGGTCTCTTTTGTGTGCGGTAACCCCCACCAGCAAGGAACGACCATGGCGTCCAGCCTGACGAAGGACTCGGTGACACCGGGCACCCCCGGTTCCGACAAAGCCTTCTTCGGCCACCCCCGCGGACTGGCCACTCTCTTCTTGACCGAGATGTGGGAGAGGTTCTCCTACTACGGCATGAAGGCCCTGCTCACCGTCTACCTGCTCTCCGGCGGCCCCGACGCCGGGAAGGGCAGCATGGGCGGCGGCCTCGCGATGGACCTGGCGACCACCACCGTGATCGTCTCCGTCTACTCGGCGATGGTCTACCTGCTCGCCATGCCCGGCGGCTGGCTCGGCGACCGCGTCTGGGGCCCCCGCAAGACGGTGGCCATCGCGGCCGTCACGATCATGGCCGGTCACATCACGCTGGCGCTGCCCGGCGGCCAGGCGCCGTTCTTCGCGGGCCTGGCGCTGGTCGCGGCCGGTTCCGGCCTCCTCAAGGCCAACATCTCCACGATGGTCGGCCACCTCTACGACGGCCCGGACGACCCGCGCCGCGACGGCGGCTTCACGATCTTCTACATGGGCATCAACGCCGGTGCGTTCTTCGCCCCGCTGGCCATCGGCACCGTCGGCCAGGAGGTCAGCTGGCACCTCGGCTTCGGCATGGCCGCGGTCGGCATGGCGGTCGGTCTGGCCGCGTTCCTGATCGGCACCCGCAGCCTGAGCCCGCAGAGCAGCGTCGTCCCCAAGCCGCTGGCGGCCGAGGAGCGCGCGGCCTGGCTGCGCAAGGGCCTGTTCTGGGTGATCGCCGCGACCGTGTTCTACGGCGTCGTCGGCTTCACCGGCCACTTCACGCTGAACTGGGCGATGATCCCGCTCACCGTCATCGGTCTGGTCGTCCCCGCGGGTGTGCTGCTGCGCATCAAGCGGGACAAGGAGCTGACGGCCGGCGAGCAGTCGAAGATGTCCGGCTACATCTGGTTCTTCGTCGCGGCCGCCGTGTTCTGGATGATCTACGACCAGGGCGCGTCCACCGTCCAGGCGTTCGGCTCGAACGACCAGAAGACCGCGGGCTCGCTGCTCGGCTTCGACTTCCCGACCTCCTGGTACCAGTCGCTGAACCCGCTGTTCATCATGGCGCTGGCCCCGGTCTTCGCCTGGCTGTGGGTGTGGCTGAACCGCAAGGGCAAGGAGCCCAGCACCATCGTGAAGTTCTCGATGGGCCTGGTCCTGATCGGTGTCTCGTTCTTCTTCTTCCTCATTCCGATCGCCATGGCGGCGAACGGCACCGCGGTCAGCCCGATGTGGCTGGTCGGCATCTACTTCATCCAGACCGTGGGTGAGCTGTGCCTGTCCCCGGTGGGTCTGTCGGTGACCACGAAGATGGCTCCCGCGAAGTACGCCTCGCAGATGATGGGTGTCTGGTTCCTCGCGGTGACCGCGGGCGACTCGATCACCAGCCTGCTGTCCAACCCGGCGATCGCCGGGGTCGATCTCAGCGGGACGGCGGCCGTCTTCGGTGAGGCGGCGCTCGCCGTTCTCGCGGGGTTCGCCGTGTGGATGTACCGGCGGAAGGTGAAGTCTCTCATGGGGGATGTGCGCTGACGCGGGGCTGAAACGACGGGGCCGTTGGAATCCAGGTGGGTTCCGGCGGCCCCGTCGTTTCGTGTGCTGTGCGCGGTTCCCCGCGCCCCTGAGTGGCTCAGCGCGCTCTTCTCCCAGGCATGAACGTGAACACCGCACCTCCCAGCAGTACCGCCGTGCCCGCCACCAGACCCAGTGCCTTCAGGGCCGCGTGGTCGTCGGCGCCCGTCGCCGCCAGGCCGCCGCTCGTCGAGGAGCCGCCGGTGCCTGATGTGCCGCCCGAGCCTGAAGTCCCGCCGGACGCGCCGCCCTCCTGTTCCTCCGTGGTGAGGGTGAGGGAGGCCTCCGTCTTGTCCGGCTTGCAGGTGGTCGTCGTACCCAGGGCCTTGATCGTCAGGACACCCGGCGACAGCGTCGACTCCCCCGTCGCCCCCGGCTTGTACGTGCCCGTCATGTCGGGGATCTCGATCGGGTCGCCGGACTTGATGGGCGCGGAGTTGGTGGGCCCCTCGACATGGACCGAGCCGCTGTCGGCGCCGCCCAGGGTGACCTCCATGGAGGGCTTCACGGAGTCCGCGGGGATGTCGGCCGGGCTGTCCATCGGGGAGTTCTTGAACTGCACGGTGATGCCGTAACTACCGCCGTCCTTCTTGGCGTTGATCTGGATCTCGGAGGTCGCCTTCTTCTCGCCGAGGGGTGACTGGCAGGTGTAGGGGATGGCGACCGCCTTGCCGGTGAAGTCGGTCTGGCCGTCGTCCGAGGACTCCGTGTCGCTGGGCGTGGGGCTGGGATCCGGGCTCCCGGTGTCGGTGGGCGTCGGGGTGGGGGTGCCGGTGTCCGTCGGGTCCGGGGTGGGCGTCGAGGTCCCGTCGCCCGCCGCCACGGTCAGCGTCGCCGCCGTCGGCACGGTCGCCGTCGGCGTGCACACCGTGTTCGTGCCCATCGCGTTCACCGTGTACGCGCCCGGTGTCAGCGTGAGCTCCCCGGCCGCCGTCAGCTTCAGGGTGCCCTTCATATCGGACAGCACCATGTCGCCGCCCTTGGGGATGGCGGGGTTCTCGCGCGGCCCGGTCATGGCGATGTCGACGCTCTGCGCACCGGCGGCCTTCAGCGTGCCCGTCGGCTGGACCGAGTTCGCGGGCAGGTCGATGATGTTCGGGTTCTTCGACGCGGCCTGGGTGAACTTCCACACCACGTCGATCTCGTCGCCGACCTTCGCCGTCGCCGGCGCGGTGATCTCGACCTTGGTGGTGCCCTCGACGGGGTCGAGTCCGATGCCCGCGGGCGGCACACAGCGGGTCGCGAACGACACCTCCGCGGCCTGGGCCGGCCCGGCGGCGAGGCCGAGCACCACGCCCGCCCCGACCAGCGCGAGGGCCGCACCGGCCGCGCCCGCTCTTCTCGGCCCGCCGGCCGGTGGGACTCTCCTTCGCAATGTCACGTGGATCCCTCTCTGGTGGGAGTCGTGGGACTCGTCGGGCTGTCGTCGTGCGGTGCGGAGAGCCGACCACCGGCCGTGCCCGGATCGGCGTCCGGGGTGAACCACGGCAGGGTGGAAGCGGGGGGCGCCGCGTGCGCGGCCGTGGAGGGCTTGAACCCCGGCAGGCGCAGGGCGAGTTCGGGCAGGCGCAGACCGCGGTGCCGGATCCCTCCGGCGGGCCGCGGCCGCAGCCGGTCCACGACGGCCATGCCGATGCGGAACAGTGCCGCCGGCACGACCAGGCAGACCAGGATCCAGAACAGCGTCACGCCCCAGGGCCGGCCCACGCCCCAGGGCTGCTCGGCGAGCACCTTGCCGCCGTACTTCAGGGACACGGTGTAGTCGCCGTGCGCCCCGCCCGAGAGCTCGACGGGCAGTTCGATCCGCGCCTTGCCGCCGGGCCTGATCGTGCCGCGCCACTGCTGTTCGTCCCACTGCGGGGCGAACACGCCGTGGGAGGTGCCGACTTGGAAGACGGGGTTCTTGACGTCGGAGGTGCCGACGTTGCCGACGGTGAAGACGAGGGTGCGGGCGGGAGGTGCCCCGAACCAGGTCAGCAGGCCGCTGGAGCCGTCCAGGCCGGTGTCGGTGAGGACGGACAGCCGCCCGCCGGAGGTGTCCGCGGGCAGCGGCTCCACGGCGTGCCCGGCCACCTGGAAGATCGCGTCGGCCTCGGCCTTGGCACCGGTCACCGTGGCCACGTGCACCACGCAGGGGCAGGGCACCGGCGGCTCGGACACGGGCAGTTTCCTGCTGAAGCCGCCCTTCGCGTCGGTGGTGACGGCCCGGCCGTCCGCGTTGGCACAGGAGTTGGTGCCCCCGGGCACCCCGCGCGAGGGCACGGCCTGTCCGCAGATCAGGATCATCAGCAGCGTCCGCTCCCGCCAGCCGCTGCCGCTCACGGTGATCGAACCCCCGGTCCCCGCCTGGGACTTGGACAGCTTCACACTCGGCCGGTCGGCCGCGGTCGCGGTTTCGGCCCCGGTTCCGGCGAGGGGCGCGAGCAGCAGCGCGAGCACCGCCACGAGGACCGCGGCCCGAAGCTTCCGGTTCACGTCGTCGCTCCCGTCAACTCGGCTTCCCCGCGCGGGACTTCGGCGGGCGCGCGGTCGGTCGTACGACGCCTTCGATGCCGTACGACGAAGCAGGCGCCCCCGGCCGCCAGCGCCGCCGCGGTCCCCGCGACCCCGTTCCAGGGCACGAACCGCGCGGACGCGCCGGCCGTGTCGTGGGCACCGCCGGCCGCGGTCACCGTGAGCCGGACGTCGACCGCGTCCAGGGCGGGTGGGTCCGGCCACGGCTCGGTGAGCTTCAGGCGTTCACCGGGCGGGAGCCGGACGGGCAGGGTGCGGGGGGCGCGGTCGAGGAGGGTGCCGAGGACGCCGTCGGCGCGCACGGCGACTCGCGGGGTGAGCGGGGTCGTACCGCGGTTGACGAGGTCGTAGGTGATGCGGTCGGCGTGGACCGAGACGTGCTCGACGGTCAGCGCGGTCAGTTCGGGGGCGGTCGAGCGGAGGTGGAGCGGGACGCTCCGGGTGCCGCCGGTGTCGTCCCGCGCGACGATCCGGGTGCTGCGGTCGCGGTCCGGGACGGTCACCGTGAAGGGGACGTCGGCGCGGGTGCGGGGCGGGACCCGGACGGAGGCGCGCGCGAAGGTGGCGCCGGACAGCCGTACGGTGACCGGCCGGCTGCCCCGGTTGGTCACGGACACCGTGTCCTGGACGGCCGTCCCGGGCGCGCCCTCGGCGTAGCAGGCGGGCCGGCCACCCCCGGTGGGCGCGAGGGACCATCCGTCGGCGGCGCGGGCCACGGGGGCGGGCCCCAGCAGGACCAGCAGGGGCAGGGAGAGGGCCAGGGGCAGGACCCGGGCGACGGGCGACGGCATGGGCGGCTCCAGCGAGGGAGGGGCGGCGCGCGGCGCCTCGTCGGGAGGCGGTGGCCGGGGGGCGATGACCCCGGGGCGGCCGCGTGGCGGGGTCAGCGGTGCGCGCGGGCCGCCTGGTTGCGCCGGGTGAGCCACAACGCGCCCGCCGCGCCCGCGAGCAGCACGGTGCCGCCGAGCGTGCCGAGGGCGATCGCGGAGTCCTCGGGGCCGGTCTGCGGGAGGGCTGCGCCGGTGCCGCTGTCGCTCTGGGTGCCGCCGTCGGTGGAACCGGTACCGCCGGTGGAGCCGGAGGCGGCGGTGACGTCCAGGGTGAGCGAGGCGCCGGGGCTGTTGGTCGGCGTGCAGGTGGTGGTCGTACCGAGCGCCTTGATGGTGAGGACGCCCGCGGTGAAGGTGACCTTGCCGGACTTCTTCGGGGTGTACGTCCCGGTCAGGTCGTTGATCTTGATGGGCGTGTTGGCGGGGACGACGGCCTGGTTGGCCGGGCCCGTCACGTTCATCGTGCCGCTGTCCGCGCCGCCGAGCCTGATGGTGGCGCTCGGGTTCATCGCGCCCTTGCCGAGGTCGACCGGGCTGGAGGAGACGCCCTTCTGCCAGGACATGGTGATCTTGTATCCGCCGCCGCTCTTGACGCCCTTGATGTCGATGGGCGAGACGGCGCTCTTGTCGCCGATCGGCGTCTTGCACTGGTAGTTGACGTTCACGACCTCGGCACGGGCAGCGGGGGCGGTCATCAGCACCGCCGAGCCGGCCAGAGCCGCGACGGACGCGAGCGCGGCGGTTCGTTTCGGGTACGACACGGTTCCGCTCCCCTTACTCGTTTCCTGACGGCACATCAGATCGGCCGTCAAGGTACGCCGGGCCACCGGAGGAAGGAAGAGAAAGGAAGTGTCGGAACTGTGGGGGACGGCTTGGGGGGCGGGGAGAGGGGGCGGGGCGGGGTGAGCGCGGGGCAGCCGGGTGGGTGAGCCAAGGGTGTGGGCCGGGGGCGAGCGGGAGTGACGCCGAGGGTCTGGGCTCGTGGGGTGGGGGCGGGTGCCCAGTGGGTGAGCCGAGGGGAAAGGCAGAGCGCCCGGGTGGGGCGAACGGCCGAGCGGGGCTGCGCGACGAGCGGGTGAGGGGAGGCGAACGCCGAGCGGCCGAGCGGGATGCACGCCGACCAGGGCGAGCGGGCGGGGCGAGGGCAGTTGCCGACTGGGTGAGCTGGGGGAACGCGGCAGCCGAGCGGCCGAGCGGGTTGACCACCGACCGGGGCGAGCGGACGGGCGATGGCCGGGGGACCCGGACGCGTGAGCGGAGGCGCACCCGGGGCGGGCGAGCGGCCGCGCGGGCCGAACGCCGACCGGGGTGCGTGCTGGGCGGGGGAGGTAGGCCGGGTCCAGCCCGGCTGCGGGCCGGCAGGCGAGCAAGGTGAACGCGGGATGGCCGGGTGGGCCAAGCGGCCGAAAGCCGCGCGGCGACCGGGCCGGCAGGTCCGGTGAGGCGGTGAAGGTGGCCCGGTGGTTCGTGTCGCGGCCGTCGGGGTGGGGTGAGCGTTGAGGGCAGGTGAGCTGCGGCGGGTGCGACGGCGCCGACCGCGCACGGGTCAGGCCGGTGCGGGGTCAGGGCACGCCGGGGTCAGGCCGGGGCGCCCAGTTCCGCCCAGACCGTCTTGCCGGCCTCGCCCGGGCTGCGTACGACTCCCCAGTCGAGGCAGAGGCGCTGCACGATGAACATCCCGTGCCCCCCGGGCCGTCCGGCCCGGTGCGGGGAGCGGGGGGCCGGCTGGCCCGCGCCCTTGTCGGAGACCTCGACCCGGATGACCTTGCGGTCGCAGGAGATCCACAACCGGTCCGGCCCCTCGGCGTGCAGGCACGCGTTGGTCACCAGCTCCGACACCACGAGCAGGACGTCCTCCGCGGCCGCCCGCTGGTCCGCCGTCGCGGCCGGCAGCCAGCCCCACGCGTACAACGCCTCCCGGGTGAAGTCGCGCGCGAGCGGAACGACGGCACTCGCACCGTCGAAGCTCAGCCGACGGATCTGCTGCCCTTCCGGCACCTCGGCGGAAGCGTCGGGCTCCGGGTCACGGTCGCCCGGCGGGTAGGGCCGGGTGGTGCTCATCAGCGCTTCACCTCACCGATTCACCGGTTCACGATTCAAAACGTCACTGCATGGTCGCTCACCGAACAGTCAGTACGGATGTCTCCTGCCCGAGCGGACCGGTGGAACACCCCTCTATTCGGGACGTATGTCCGGCACGCGCGGTGTGACACCCGATGAGTGCCGGTCGGCCGGGACGAACGGGTACGAGCGGGGGCCCACAGGCCACCACCCGGCGCGCGTCTCAGTCGTCGGTCTCGTCAGCCAGGGCCTCGTCCAGCGTGTCGTGCACGGCGAAGACCGCATCGGCCCCCGTGATCTCGAAGACCCGCGCCACGACCGGCAGCATGCCCGCAAGATGTACGCCACCCCCCGCCGCCTCGGCCTTCAGCCGTGCCCCCAGCAGCACATTCAGTCCGGTGGAGTCACAGAACTCCAGCCGTGTGCAGTCGACGACCAGCCGGCTCTTTCCTTTGGCGAGGCACTCCTCGAGTGGCTCACGCAACAAATCGGCCGTGTGGTGATCCAACTCACCTGCTGGAGTCACGACGGCACTGGAGCCCTCTTGCCGCACCTCAACCAGAAGCCGGCCAGACTGTGCGCTGCCGACCGTCCCGCGGTCCATGCCGTCTCTCTCTCCCGACGTCGTGGCTGCTGATGACGCCCTCGAACACTACGCCTTCTCCACACCCTCCGACACCCGAACAATCGCACGCAAACGGACATAACCGCACAGAACACACTTGCGGTCGTGTCGGGAAACCGGGTAGGGCTAGTAGAGACACGAACTCGACACGGCCGGCTTTGGAGGCGCCGCACACCGCAGTGCACGAACTGGCTCCGGCAGCCATATGCCGAGAACGATGGAGGACATCATGTCACCCCGGCTCGACGCCTCGCATACCCATCAGGCGACGTCGACATCCCCCCCGGAACATCTGAATCCCATCGAGCAGGACAGCGAAGGCGATGTGCTCGCCGGGCTTCCGGAGATCCCGCCCTTCGAAGAGGTGGGAGCCGTGGATGCGCGAGCCCTCTCCAAGACCCTCTTCGCGCGGCTGGAGTCGCTGGAGGAGGGCACGCACGAGTATTCGTACGTCCGCAACACGCTCGTCGAACTGAACCTCGCCCTGGTCAAGTTCGCCGCCTCCCGGTTCCGCTCCCGCAGTGAGCCGATGGAGGACATCATCCAGGTCGGCACCATCGGCCTGATCAAGGCGATCGACCGCTTCGAACTGAGTCGCGGAGTGGAGTTCCCCACTTTCGCGATGCCAACCATCGTGGGCGAGATCAAGCGCTTCTTCCGGGACACGTCCTGGTCGGTGCGGGTGCCGCGGCGCCTGCAGGAACTCCGGCTCGACCTCGCCAAGGCCGGCGACGAACTGGCCCAGCAGCTCGACCGCGCCCCCACCGTGGCCGAGCTCGCCGAGCGCCTCGGACTGTCGCGGGACGAGGTCGTGGAAGGCATGGCCGCGTCCAACGCCTACACCGCCTCCTCCCTGGACGCCCAGCCCGAGGAGGACGACTCCGAGGGCGCGCTGGCCGACCGGATCGGCTACGAGGACCACGGGATCGAGGGCATCGAGTACGTCGAGTCCCTGAAGCCCCTGATCGCCGAACTGCCGTCCCGGGACCGCACGATCCTCTCGCTGCGCTTCGTCGCGGGCATGACCCAGTCGGAGATCGGCGAGGAACTCGGGATCTCCCAGATGCACGTCTCCCGGCTGCTGTCGCGGACCCTGGTGAAGCTTCGCAAGGGCCTGACCGTCGAGGAGTGACGCGTCGGCATCACTGACCTGCGCGTGTGCCCGGTGTCCGGTGGGACACCGGGCACCGTGCGTTCCGGACGACCAACGGTTACTCGGAGAAACCCTTTCCCCAAGGGTCCACTTCCCTCACTATGGTCGCTCACAGACTGGCCGGTACGTCAGGAGGAGGGTGCGCAATGGCGCGTGCCGACGGGGCGGGGGACGGTGTGCGCGCCGGGGATCACAGCGGCGCGTCCGACGCCCGGCTCACCGAGTTGCTGCGCGCCGAGACGGCCACGGCGTACGCGGCCCTGCTGGAGCTGCGCGCCCGCCACCGGTCCGCTGTCCTGGCCTACGCCCGCCTGTGCACGGCCGGCGAGAGCGCGGCCCGGCAGCTGGCCGCCCAGGCCTTCACCCTCGCGGCCCGGGAGACGGCCCGCGGGGTCGACCCCGGCGGCCCCTGGCGCCACCGGCTCCTGCTGCTGACGGCCCGTTCGGCGGCCGCGTGGGCGCGGGACGAGCGGTCGGGCGGCCTGGACCCGAGCGTCCTGCTGCTCCTGACCACGGGGGCGCCCGAGGGCCCCGTGCCTCCCCTGCTCGCCGCCTTCGACACCCTGCCGGCCCGCGCCCAGGGCCTGGTCTGGTACGCCCTGGTGGAGGCCGAACCGGAGTCCCGCACCGCCGACCACCTGGGCCTGACCCGCACGGATGTCGTCTACGGCACCGAGGGCGCCCTGCACGCCCTGGCCCAGGCCTGCCTGCGGCTGCGCCTCGCCGCCTCGGACGACCCGCGCTGCACGGACTTCCGCCGCCTCATCGAGGAGTCGGTACGCCCGGACACCCCCCGCGCCAGCACCGACCTGCACACCCACATGGCGCACTGCCCGCACTGCACGACGGCGTACGAGGAACAGTGCGCCCTCCGGGACGCTCCGCGGGCGACCCTGGCGGAGGGGCTGCTGCCGTGGGGCGGGGTGAGGTATGTGGCGGCGGTCCCGGGAGGGGGACGGGACGACGGCTACGACGAGCCCGGATTCGGTGACGGGTCGGGTGAACCGGGGGCGGCGGTTGGCGCGGACGGGACCGGGCGTGGCTTCGGCGGGTCGGGGCCGGGACGTCGTGCGGGCGGGCGCAGGGCCGGTGGAGACCCGGGGGCGGGGCGCGGCTCACGCGCGGTGGGGGCGGGGCAGGGTTCGCGTGGCGCGCGGGCGGGACACGGCTCGGGTGCGGTCGGGCCCGGGCGGCGGGCGGTGTCTCGTGGGCCGCTCGGGATCCGGGCGCGGCCGCGGCGGCTCGTGCTGGCGTCGGCGGCCCTCGGCGTGGCGCTGGCGCCCCTGCTGCTGTTCCTGGTGTCACAGGGCGGCGACTCGGCCTCCGACAGGGGAGGCACCGCGCTGCCGGATCCACCCCAGGTGACGGTGACGACGACGGTCTCACCGTCCTCCGGCCCCTCGCCCTCTCCCTCCCCGTCCCTGTCCGCCACGAGCAGACCGCCGTCGCCCTCCGCCTCCGTGTCGAAGAGCTCGCCCCCGCCCCGCAGGACGAGCCCGCCCCCGTTCCGCGCGCCCGGCGGCTCCTACGCCCAGGTGGTGAACCTCTCCACGGCCCGCTGCCTGGACGTCTCCGGTGACTTCGACAACGGCACGGACGTCGTCGCCGCCCCCTGCACCTCGGCCGCCTCCCAGCGCTGGAGCGTCGACACCGGCCGCGGTGTCGTCCGGTCCGCCGCCGACCCCGACTTCTGCCTGGACAGCCGCGGTGACGTCGACAAGGGCCTCGGCATCTGGTCGTGCGACTCGGTCGAGGGCGACAACGGCGACAACCTCCGCTTCACGGTCGACCCCGACGGGGTGATCCGCCCGGCGATCGCGATCGCGACGGCGGTGACGCCGGGGGGCGGCGGCCGGCTGACGCTGGAGCCGCTGACGGGGGGTGCGGAGCAGCGGTGGCGGGCGGGGGCGTCGTAGGCGTGTCGCAGGGGGCGGCCGACGCCGTCAGACCACGCGTACGCCCCGCCGCCACACCCCGCTCACCAGCGGCACCCCCGGCCGGTACGCCAGGTGCACGTGGCTGGGGGCGTCCAGGAGGATCAGGTCGGCGCGGGCGCCCGGGGTGAGGCGGCCGATGTCCTCGCGGCGCAGGGCCGCCGCCCCGCCCGCCGTGGCCGACCAGACCGCCTCGTCCGGGGTCATCCCCATGTCGCGTACCGCGAGGGCGACGCAGAAGGGGACGGAGGAGGTGAACGAGGAGCCCGGGTTGCAGTCGGTGGACAGGGCCACGGTGGCGCCGGCGTCCAGCAGGCGGCGGGCGTCCGGCCACTCGGCGCGGGTGGAGAACTCCGCGCCGGGCAGCAGCGTGGCGACCGTACGGCTGTTCGCCAGGGCGTCCACGTCGGCGTCGGTGAGGTGGGTGCAGTGGTCGGCGCTGGCCGCGTCCAGTTCGACGGCGAGCTGCACGCCCGGGCCGTAGGAGAGCTGGTTGGCGTGGATGCGGGGGTGCAGGCCCTTCGCCTTGCCCGCCGCGAGGATCGCGCGGGCCTGGTCGCCGTCGAAGGCGCCCTTCTCGCAGAAGACGTCGATCCAACGGGCGTACGGGGCACAGGCGTCCAGCATCTCGCCGGTGACCAGAGCCACGTAGGCCGCCGGGTCGTCGGCGTGGTCCGGCGGGACGATGTGGGCGCCGAGGTAGGTGACCTCGTCGGTGTGCGCGGCGGCGATGCGCAGGGCGCGGGACTCGTCGTGGGTGGTGAGCCCGTAGCCGGACTTGGTCTCGAAGGTCGTGGTGCCCTGGCGCAGGGCCTCGGCGAGGTAGCGGGTGAGGTTCCGTTCGAGTTCCGCGTCGCTGGCCGCCCGCGTCGCCGCGACCGTCGTACGGATGCCGCCGGCGCTGTAGGCCCGGCCGGACATGCGGGCGTTGAACTCCTGGGTGCGGTCGCCCGCGAAGACGAGGTGGCTGTGGGAGTCGACGAAGCCGGGCAGGACCGCCCGGCCGCCCGCGTCGACCCGATTGTCAGTGGCGGGTGCTTTGCTTTGATCACCGGTCCACACGACGCGGTCGCCCTCGATGGCGACCGCCGCGTCGTGGACCAGTCCGAGGGGGGATCCGTCACCGAGGGAGGGGTCGTTGGTGACCAGGGCGGCGATGTTGGTGATGAGTGTGCTCGCGGTGCTCGCCGAGTGGGCGGGGCTGACGTTCGTCGCATTGCTCATGGCGTCCTCGGTGGCCTGGTCGGCGGTGGGGGCGGGTTCGGTGTCGGGGTTCCCGGGGTTCATCCGCGCAGGGCTGCGACGGCGTCCGCGAGGGCTTTCGGCACATCCGGTACGAGGGCGTGCGCCCCGTCCCGCACCACGTGCCGGCCGCCCACGACCGTGTGGGTCACATCTGCCGCCGACGCGGCGAATACGGCCGTCTCGGCCCCGAGCCGCGGAAGCGGGCCTGCCGTCCTGACCGAGTCGAGGGCGATGGTGGTGAAGTCGGCGAGCGCGCCCGGCTCCAGGGTGCCGGCGTCGTCCCAGCCGAGGGCCGCGTGGCCGTCGGCGGAGGCCGCCCGCAGGAGGGCCGCCGCCGTCCAGTGACCCCGGGTGCGGGTGCGCAGGCGCTCGTTCAGCTCCATCGCGCGGGCCTCTTCGAGGAGGTCGATCACGGCGTGGCTGTCGGAGCCGAGGGAGAGCGGTGAGCCCTCGTTCTGGAGGGCGACGGCCGGGCCGATGCCGTCCGCGAGGTCCCGCTCGGTGGTCGGGCACATGCAGGTGCCGGTGCCGCTGTCGCCGAGCAGGGCGATGTCCTCGTCGGTGAGGTGGGTGTTGTGCACGCCGGTGGTGCGCCGCCCGAGGACTCCATGCTCGGCGAGCAGTTCGGTCGGGGTGCGGCCGTGCGCCGCGCGGCAGGCGTCGTTCTCGGCGGTCTGCTCGGACAGGTGCACGTGGAGCGGGGCCCGCCGCTCCTCGGCCCAGCGCGCCACGGTCGCCAACTGGTCGGCGGGCACGGCCCGTACGGAGTGGATCGCCGCTCCGATCCTCGCGTGATCCCGGTCCTTGAGAACTGAACAGCGTGCGGCCCACTCCTCGGCCGTGCCGTCGGAGAAGCGGAGCTGGTGGCTGGTGGGGGGCTGTCCGAAGCCGGAGGAGAGGTAGGCGGTGTCGAGGAGGGTGATGCGGATTCCGGCTTCGGCGGCGGCCTCGATCAGCGCCTCGCCCATGGCGTTGGGGTCGGCGTAGCGGGTGCCGCCGGGGGCGTGGTGGACGTAGTGGAACTCACCGACGCTCGTGATCCCGGCCAGCGCCATCTCGGCGTACACCGCGCGGGCGAGCGCGTGGTAGGTCTCGGGGGTCAGCTTGTCGGCGACCGAGTACATGACCTCGCGCCAGGTCCAGAAGGTCCCGGAGCCGACCTGGACGGTGCCGCGCAGGGCCCGGTGGAAGGCGTGCGAGTGGGCGTTCGCCAGCCCCGGCAGGGTGAGTCCGCGCAGGATCTCGGCGCCGGGGGGCGGGGTGCCGGTGTCCGTGCGGACGGCGGTGATGCGGCCGTCGTGTACGTCCATGGCGACGCCCGGCTCGACGTGGGTGTCGAGCCAGGCGTGCTCCAGCCAGTAGGTCTTCGGTGTCACCGGCAGGCCAGCCCTTCCAGTACGTCGGCGAGCGCGAGGACCCCGGCCACGCAGTCGTCCTCGGCGGCGGACTCCGCCGGGGAGTGCGAGACGCCCGTGGGGTTGCGCACGAACAGCATGGCGGTCGGGATGCTCCCGGAGAGGATCCCGGCGTCGTGTCCGGCCCCGGTACCGAGGACGGGGACGGTCAGGCCCGGGTCCCGGTCCTTGCCGAGGATGCGGGCGAGTTCGTCGCGCAGGGCATGGTCGAACTCGACGACGGGCGTGAAGGACTCCCGGACGACGTCGAGGTCGATGCCGTGCGCCTCCGCGTACGCGCGGGCCGCCTTCTCGATCCCGCCGACCACCTGGTCCAGGCTCCCCTGGTCGGCGGCGCGGGAGTCGAGCCAGCCGCGCACCAGGGAGGGGATGGCGTTGACGCCGTTCGGCTCGACGGAGATCTTGCCGAAGGTGGCGACGGCACCGGCGAGTTCGGCCTCGCGGCGGGCGACGAGCACGGTCTCGGCGTACGACAGCATCGGGTCGCGCCGGTCCACGAGACGGGTGGTGCCGGCGTGGTTGGCCTCGCCCCGGAAGTCGAACCGCCAGCGCCCGTGCGGCCAGATGGCACTGGCGATGCCGACCTGGTCGCCGCTGAGGTCCAGTGCCCGCCCCTGCTCGACGTGCAGCTCGACGAAGGCGCCGACGCGGGCGAGCCGCTCCGGGTCGGCTCCGATGCCGTCGGGGTCGTAGCCGGCGGCCTCCATGGCCCGCGGGAGGGTGACGCCCTCGCCGTCGGTGAGCCGGTGCGCCTGCTCGACGGTGAGCTGCCCGGCGGTGAGCCGGGAGCCGACGCAGGCGAGCCCGAAGCGGGCGCCCTCCTCGTCACCGAAGTTGACGACGGCGAGGGGCCTGGTGAACTCGGCTCGCCGGGAGCGGAGTTCGTCGAGCGCTGCGAAGGAGGACACCACGCCGAGGGGGCCGTCGAAGGCGCCGCCGTCGGGCACGGAGTCGAGATGCGAGCCGGTGACCACGGCGTCCCCGGCGGTGGGGTCGCCGAGCCAGGCCCACTGGTTGCCGTTCCGGTCGAGCTCGTAGGTCAGCCCGCGCGACTCGGCCTGCTGCTTGAACCAGGCCCGGCACTCACCGTCGGCCCCGGTCCAGGCGAAGCGCCGGTAGCCGTGGGAGTCGGGGTGCCGGCCGATGGGGAGCAGCTCGTTCCACATCTCCTGGAAGGAGGAGGTGCGGTGCGCCTGAACGGTTCCCGACTCGCCGCCTGCCGTCACGCGTCGTCACCCTCACGCATAGGCACCCGCACACCGCGCTCGTCGGCGACGGACTCGGCGATGTCGTAGCCCGCGTCGACGTGCCGGATGACGCCCATGCCGGGGTCGTTGGTCAGCACCCGGCGGACCTTCTCGCCGCCGAGCTCGGTGCCGTCGGCGACCGTGACCTGGCCCGCGTGGATCGACCGGCCCATGCCCACGCCACCGCCGTGGTGCAGGGAGACCCAGGAGGCGCCGGACGCCACGTTGACCATCGCGTTCAGCAGCGGCCAGTCGGCGATCGCGTCGGACCCGTCGAGCATGGCCTCGGTCTCGCGGTACGGCGAGGCCACCGAGCCGGCGTCCAGGTGGTCGCGTCCGATCGCCAGCGGTGCTGCCAGCTCACCGGATGCCACCATGTCGTTGAAGCGCTCGCCGGCCTTGTCCCGCTCGCCGTAGCCGAGCCAGCAGATGCGGGCGGGCAGGCCCTGGAAGTGGACGCGCTCCCCGGCCATCTTGATCCAGCGGGCGAGGGACTCGTTCTCGGGGAACAGCTCCAGGATCGCCTTGTCGGTCTTGGCGATGTCGGACGCCTCGCCGGACAGCGCGGCCCAGCGGAAGGGGCCCTTGCCCTCGCAGAACAGCGGCCGGATGTAGGCGGGGACGAAGCCGGGGAAGTCGAACGCCCGGTCGTAACCGGCGAGTTGGGCCTCGCCGCGGATCGAGTTGCCGTAGTCGAAGACCTCGGCGCCCGCGTCCATGAAGCCGACCATGGCCTCGACGTGCTTCGCCATGGACTCGCGGGCGCGGGTCGTGAAGCCCGCCGGGTCCTTGGCCGCCGCGTCCGCCATGTCCTCGAAGGCGATGCCGGTCGGCAGGTAGGCCAGCGGGTCGTGCGCCGAGGTCTGGTCGGTGACGATGTCGATGGGCGCGCTCTCGGCGAGCATGCGCGGGAGCAGTTCGGCGGCGTTGCCGAGGAGGCCGATGGAGAGCGGGCGGCGGGCGTCGCGGGCCTCGACCGCCAGCTGGAGGGCGTGCTCCAGGGAGTCGGCCCGCACGTCCAGGTAGCGGTGCTCGATGCGCCGTTCGATGGCCCGGGGGTCGCAGTCGATGCAGATCGCGACACCGTCGTTCATGGTGACGGCGAGCGGCTGGGCGCCGCCCATCCCGCCGAGGCCGGCGGTGAGGGTGATCGTCCCGGCGAGGGTGCCGCCGAACTTCTTCGCGGCGACGGCGGCGAAGGTCTCGTAGGTGCCCTGGAGGATGCCCTGGGTGCCGATGTAGATCCAGGAGCCGGCGGTCATCTGGCCGTACATGGTCAGGCCGAGGGCCTCCAGGCGGCGGAACTCCTCCCAGTTGGCCCAGTCGCCGACCAGGTTGGAGTTGGCGATCAGGACGCGCGGGGCCCACTCGTGGGTCTGCATCACACCGACCGGGCGGCCGGACTGGACCAGCATGGTCTCGTCCTGCTTGAGGGTGCGCAGGGTGCGGACCATGGCGTCGAAGGAGCGCCAGTCACGGGCGGCCTTGCCGGTGCCGCCGTAGACGACGAGCTTGTCGGGGTGTTCGGCGACCTCGGGGTCGAGGTTGTTCTGGAGCATCCGCAGGGCGGCTTCCTGCTGCCATCCCAGGGCGCTCAGTTCCGTACCGCGCGGCGCTCGGACGGGGCGGGGTCCTGACATGGTCTGCCTCCTGGGGGCTCAGCTGCGGATCGCTGCCACGGATTGTTGCTGCCGATATTCACATCCTGGCTGTCTGAATAGAACTAGTCAATACGTTCTCGCGTCAGCCTCAGTGGGGCAGGAATGTTTCTTGGACAGGCGCACCCTCGAAGAACAGGCGAGGACGGGAGACGTGGTGGACGAGTACGGCAACACCGGCGAAGGACGGGCCGCCCGGCGGGACGAGGCGGTGCGCGCGGCCGTGGAGCAGGGTCTGCTGGGGCCGGACCACCCCATCGTCGGGCTCCTCGACGTCACCGGCATCCGCGAGTCGGCCGCCGAGCTGCGCGCGGCCTTCGCCGAGGTCACCGCGCCGGGCACCCCGGTGCTGCACGCGTTCGCGGTGAAGGCCACCCCGCTGGTGCCGGTGCTGCGGCTGCTGCGCGAGGAGGGCATCGGCGCGGAGGTGGCGAGTCCGGGTGAGCTGGCCCTGGCCCGGGCGGCGGGGCTGCCACCGGAGCGGACCGTCCTGGACTCACCCGCCAAGACCGCGGCCGAACTCCGGGAGGCGCTGGCCCTGGGGATCGCGGTCAACGCGGACAACCCGCAGGAGCTGGACCGCATCGACGGCCTCATGCTCCCCCATAACCCGAAAGGCATGGGAGGTACCCCCATGGCGGTCAGCCGCTCCCCGCTCGGCATCCGGGTGAACCCGCAGGTCGGCGGCGGTTCCATCGGGGCGACCTCGACGGCCACCGAGACCTCGAAGTTCGGGGTGGCGCTGCGGGACGAGGGGGCGCGCGAGTGGGTGGTGCGGGCCTACCTGGACCGGCCCTGGCTGAGCCGGCTGCACGCGCACACCGGTTCGCAGGGCATCCCGCTGTCCCTGATGATCCGGGGCGTCGAGGAGACGTACGCGCTCGCCGAGGAGATCAACCGGCGGATCGGCCGGCCGCAGATCGACACGATCGACATCGGCGGCGGGCTGCCGGTGAACTTCGCCTCCGAGGTGACGGCACCGACGTACACGGAGTACGCGCGGGCGCTCAAGGCGGCGGTGCCGGGGCTGTTCGACGGGCGGTACGGGCTGGTCACCGAGTTCGGGCGGTCGCTGCTGGCCAAGCACGGCACGATCGTGGCGCGGGTGGAGTACGCCAAGAGCGCGGGCGGCCGGCCGGTCGCGGTGACGCACGCGGGCGTGCAGGTGGCGACGCGGACGGTGTACGTGCCGGGGTCGTGGCCGCTCCGGATCGCGGCGTACGACGGCAAGGGGCGGCCGAAGAGCGGTCCCGAGGTGGTGCAGGACGTGGCGGGGCCGGCCTGTTTCGCGGGCGACCTGCTGGCGGAGGGGCGTGCGCTGCCGCTGCTCGACCAGGGGGACTACGCGGCGGCGCTGGACACCGGCGCGTACTACTTCGCGCACCACTACGCGTACAACTCGCTGGCCCGGCCCGGCATCTACGGCTTCGTGCCCGATCACCGGGCGGGGGGTGTCCGCTTCGCGACCGTGCGGGACCCGCAGACGCTCGCCTCGATCGTGGCCGAATCCGGAGGGGCGCACGCGGGCGCGCTCACCACCCTGCACGCACCCGGGAGCCGTTGACACACACCGGTGAGCCTGCTGATCAATGGGCCCGGGAACAAGGCAAGTTGACCCACTCTAGCCACTTGGAGCATGTTCCACCGGAAAATGCCAGATCCCTCACCCCTCGCGCACACGTTGCGTAGTTTCGGCGTCACTCAGCCGAACCCCAGGCGGGAGGGGAGCCACGGTGCAGGGAATCGACGAGTGCCTGCTGGAAGCCATGCGGCTGCCGGGTGCGCGGGGCGCCGCGCTGGTCGACTGGACGAGCGGGCTGGCCCTGGGATCCGTGGGGGAATCCCCCGGCGGTGACCAGGAGGCGGCCGCGGCGGAGGCCGCGGAGCTCGCCCGGCTCGCCGCCGAGCAGCGCGCCTTCGCGTCCGGCAGTTCCGACGACACCGGGGCGGGGGCCGCCGGGGAGGAGGGCGAGCCGCCCGTCGAGGACCTCATCCTCAGCAACCGGGACAGCTACCACGTGCTGCGGTTCGTGGCGACGTCCTTCGACAGCAGCGTCTTCCTGCACCTGTGGCTGGCCCGCGCGGAGGGCAACCTCGCGCTGGCCCGGATCCGGCTGGGCGAGATGGCCGGACGGCTGGTGCTCGGATGACGACGGTGAAGACCACGCAGGCCACCCCGCCGCCCCGGTTGCCGGTCCGCGACAAGGCGGCCGCACTGGGCCGGGGTTGGGGCGGGCTGTCGCCGATGCTGAGCCGGCTGGCCGCCGAGCGCGCCACCGGCATCCTGGTGCGCGAGCGCGGCGCCCTGCACCTCGCCGACGGCAAGGTCGTGCACGCCGAGAGCCCGGCCGCCCCCGGCGCCCACGTCCTGCTCGCCGCCCACGGCACCCTCGACGCGGACGCCTGGGCGCGGGCGCTGGCCGAGAGCGCGGCCCACGCCGAGGGACCCGCGCACCCCGGGACCGGGACCCGTCGCCGCACCGGCGCGGAGGTGGTGCACCACGCGGGCCGCCGACTGGTGGAGGACGGGCTGCTCACCCCCGGCGCGCTGGAGCTGTGCCGCCTGACCGCGCTGTACGACGCGGCGTACTTCGCGCTGGCCCCGAGCAGCGCCCCCGGCCGCTTCCGCTACGGCAGCGAGGACGACCTCGGCACCCCGGCGCACCCGGGTTCCCCGGACACCTCCGACTCCCCGGGCAGCTCCGACTCCCCGAGCGCCCTCGCTTCCCCCGGCACCCCCGCTTCTTCCGGCACCCTCGACTCCCCCGGCCCACGGGAGAGCGCCCTCACCGGCCCCGGCGCCCCGCACCCGGTCCCGGTCGCCGATCTGGAGCGCGAGACGCTGCGGCGGCGCGACCTCCTGCACCGCATCTGGCCGGACGAGCTGGTGGACGAGGCCCCGCTGACCCGCGAGTACCGCCCCGCGCCCACCCCGCTCCCGGCCCGGCGGCAGGCCGTGCTGGCCCTGGTGAACGGCGTCCGCACGGCGTCGGACATCGCCCGGGAGCTGGGCCGCCCGGCGTTCCACACCCTGGTGGACATACGGCGGCTGGTGGCGGCCGGAGCCGTCTCGCCACGCCCTCTCACACCCGCGGCCGACCCCCTGCCCGGCCCGATGCCGGGCTTCCCCGGACCGCAGGCCGGCCCGATGCCGGGCCTCATGGGACCGCCGGGGGCCGGCCCGACGCAAGGGCCGCCGCCCGGCACCGCTCTCCCCGTGGATCTCACCGGCGCCACCGCACCCGTCGATCCCCACATCACGCTGCTGAAGAGGCTCAGGGATGCGCTGGAGGCCCTTTGAGCGGCAGCGGATCCGCGCCGAGAGGAGAGACCTGATGGCAGCAGCGCAGGACGGGATCCTGGAGGAGCTGCGCCGGCTCCGGGCCCGGGTCCCGCAGCTCACCGGCGCCCTCGCGGCCGACACCGACGGTCTCGTCCTCGCCCAGGACACCCCGGGCGTCGATCCGGAGACCGTGGCCGCGCTCACCGGCGCCACCCGGGCGCTCGCCGCCCAGCTGGCCGACGAGACCGGCCAGGGCGACCTGCGCGAACTGCTGGTGCGGGGGCTGTACGGCTACGTCGCCACGTACGCGGCGGGCGCCGGGGCCGTCGTCACGCTGCTCGCCCAGGACCGCGTCAACGTCGGCCGGCTCCATCTGGAGGGCCGCCGGGCGGGTGCCCGGATCGGCGAGCTCGTCGACAGCGTGTCCGAAGCGGTCACCGCACCCACCGAGACCCCCGTGAAGGCGCCCGCGAAGCCCGCTCCGGCACGTGCCAGAGCGGCCCGTCCGTCCCGGGCCAAGCCCGCGGACACCCGCGCCACGGCCGTCGCTCCGACGGCGGCCCGTACCACCACCGAAAGTTAGAGAACCGAGGAGACACAGTCATGGCCAACACCGAAACCGCACTGAAGGAGGCCCTCGCCTCCATCGAGGGCGCGACCGGCGTCGCGCTCGTCGACTACACCAGCGGCATGGCGCTCGGCACCATGGGCGGCAGCAAGGGCTTCGACCTGAACGTGGCCGCCGCCGGCAACACCGACGTGGTCCGCGCCAAGATGCGCACGATGGAGCACCTGGGGCTGAAGGGCCAGATCGAGGACATCCTGATCACCCTGTCCGACCAGTACCACCTGATCCGCCTGATCAGCGGACGCGGCGGCAACGGGCTCTTCCTCTACCTGGTCCTGGACGCCAAGCGCTCCAACCTCGCGATGGCCCGCCACCAGCTGCGGGCCATCGAGAACGACCTGGAGGTGTGACCCCGTACCACCCGCAAACCCTGTTCTAGACGAGTGCCGCGGTGCGGCGGCGCGCTCCTCCCGGGGCCGCGTCGCCCGCCGCGATACCCGTGCTGCGGTACGCCTTGACGGCCTTGCCGGCCGGGCGGCCGCCGTTCGGGGCGAGCCAGTCGACCCGCACCCACAGCAGCGCGTCCTCGGCCCGCTCGCGCCGGCCGAGCCAGGCGGCCTTGAGCGCGAGACCCGTACCGCACCCGGCGAGCAGCAGACCGCCCGCGACGGGCACGGCGAAGTTGCAGCCCAGCGCGAGGAGCCAGGCCAGCAGCAGCCACCAGCGGTGCCCCCGGCGCCAGTTGCGCACCCCGACGGCACGGTCCTGGAGCACGTCGTGCTTCCCGGCCCGGACGGCGGCCCGCCCGAGTGCCGTGTAGCGCCTGCGGCGGCCGTACGACACCACGGCCGCGGCCACGATGAACAGCGCCGCTCCGGCCATGACGCCGATCCGCCGGCCCGTGATGCCCGGCACCAGCAGCCCGACACCCGCCGCGAACACTCCGGCCCACCACAGGGGCGCGGCTCCGGCCCGTACGACGACGGCCACCCGCACCAGTCCCTGACCTCCGCGTGCCACGTCCGTCCTCCCGTCTCCCGTGTGCGGAATCCGCGGGGCAGGTTAGCGAGGGAACGTGAGACGAGTCTGAAAAAGCGCCCGGGGCCGGCTACTCCACGAACAGCCCCCGCGCCGCCGCCCGCACGTCGAACTCCTCCAGGCGGGCCTGGGCGTCCGGCAGGTTGTCGCACATCGCCTCCAGCAGGACCCGCCCCAGCAGCATCGGCGCACAGGCCGTGTCGAAGGCGAGGCCGGTGCCGACGGCGGCGGGCAGCAGCAGGTCGGAGACCTTGGCGACGGGGGCGAAGGCCGAATCGGCGACGGTGACGACGGTCAGCCCCGCCTCCTTGGCGTAGGCGAGGGTGTCGACGACCTCGCGCGGGTGCCGGGGCAGCGCGAAGCACAGCAGGGTCGAGGCGCCCGCGCGCACGGCGGCGTCGATCCGGTCGTGGATCATCGTGCCGCCCTCGTGGAGCAGCCGTACGTCCGGATGGACCTTGGCGGCGAAGTAGGCGAAGCCGTACGCCTGGGAGGCGGCGGCCCGCAGCCCGAGGACCGGCAGCGGGCGGGAGGCGGCGAGCAGCCGGCCGGCCTTCTGCACGGGACGCGGGTCGGCGAGGACCTCCGCGAGGTGCCGGAGGTTCTCGATCTCGGCCTCGACGGCCTGCTGGTACTCGTTGTACGACGCGGAGTCCGCCGTCTGTTCGGCGGGCGTGACCTCGCGCAGGTGCCGGCGCAGGGCGGGGTAGCCGTCGAAGCCGAGGGCGACGGCGAAGCGGGTGACGGAGGGCTGGCTGACCCCGGCGAGCTCGGCCAGTTCGACGCTGGACAGGAACGGCACGTCGGCGGCGCGCCGCACCATGCTGTGCGCGATGCGCCGCTGGGTCGGTGTGAGCCGGTGACCCTCGAACAGTGCCTGGAGCCGTCCCGCCGGGGTGTCCACCCCACCGATCTCGCTCATGCCTCGCTCCCCCTCCAGATCTCCGTGAACCGGTCGAGCAGTGCGGCCGCCGCCGTCACGTCGGCCGTGAGCGGCCGGTCGGCCTGCTCCCCGTCGAGCACCGCCTCGGCGAGCTCCAGCGCGCGGCCCACCGGGAGGCCCGGGTCCGGCCGGAGGTCGCGCTGGCGCAGCGCCCGTACGGCGGCGACGAGTTCGCAGCCGACGACGAGACGGTACGCGCCGCACGCGCGCAGTGTCTGGCGGGCGGCGAGCGAGGCGAAGCTGGCCTGTTCCTCGACGCCCCGGGAGAGTACAGCGTGCCCGAGGGAGGCGGGCGCGGAGAAGGCCCGCAGATCGCCGAGGGCGGCTCCGGCGGCGTACTCCAGGATCATCACGCCGGAGGAGGCGGGCTCGGGGTCGGCGAGGAAGGGCCTGAGGCGGGTGAAGGCGGGCTCGTTGAGGGTGGAGAGCCGGGACGTGGACAGGCGGGCGACCTGGGTGAGGGCGAGCCTGAAGTGGTCCAGGGCGAGGGCGAGTTGGGCCTGGTAGAAGCCGCCGTGGTGGTAGGCGGCCATGTCCTCGGGGCAGATGAGGGGGTTCTCGGCGGCCGCGTTGATCTCGATCGCGAGGACCTCCTCCAGGGCGTCGGCCGCGTCATGGGCGGGGCCGTGGATCTGGGGCAGGCAGCGGAAGCCGTACGGGTCCTGGATCCGGCCGAGCGGCGGGGTGGGCCGGTCCTCGGCGCCGATCAACTCCCGCATCCGCCGCGCCACTTGGGCGGACCCGCGGTGCGGGCGGGCGGCGTGCACGGGGGCCGCGTAGGCCTCGTGGGAGCCGTCCACGGCGAGCAGTGACAGCGCTCCGACGACCTGGGTGGCCTCGACGAGTCCGCGCAGTTCGTGCAGGGCGAGGGCGGCCTGGCCGAGGGTGAGGGCGTTGCTGCTGATGAAGGCGAGGGCGTCGTTGTTGTCGAGGGGCTGCGGCCGGGGTGCGCCGACGACGCCCCGCCACGGATGCTCCCCGGTGAGCGCCAGCCCCGCCTGGGCGAGCGCCGCGATGTCCCCGGTGCCGACCGAGCCGAACTCGTTGACGACCGGGTGGGCCCCGTTCTCCAGCGCCTCGCACAGGGCCGTCACCACCGTGGGCCGCAGCCCGGCCCCACCCGCGAGGAGCTGGTTGGCACGGACCGCGAGCATCGCGCGGACCTGCCTGGCCGGGAGCTCCTCGCCGATGGCGCCGGCGTGGCTGCGCAGCAGCCGCAGTCCGTGTTCGGCGGCCGCGTCGGTGGGCACGTCCTCGTTCCGGTTGGCGCCGACGCCGGTCGAGCGGCCGTAGACGCGACCGGTCGCGGCGATCTGCCGGGCGGCGTCCCAGGACTCCGTCACGCGCTTCATCGCCTCGGTCCCGGGCACTGGCCGGGCGCTCCCGTCGGCGAGCCGGACGACGTCCGCGACGCCGAGCCCGATGCCGTCGAGGATCACCAGGCCGGTGTGCCCGACCGCGACGGGATCAGGGGAGTCCACGATCCGAGACGCCATATAGCCCAAACTCCCCTCAAAGTGGACATCGGATCTTGCCTGGCGGTCATCCGTTACCTCGGATTAACACCGACCCGTTGACAAACTATTCAGCTACCGAGAACTCTGCATGACGTTATACAGCCGGGCAAGGGACATCTCATGATCCAGTTCGACGCGGTCCACAAGCGCTTCCCCAACGGCACGACAGCAGTGCACGATCTCACCCTCGACATGCCGGAAGGCGGCGTCACGGTCCTCGTCGGATCTTCCGGTTGCGGCAAGACGACCACCCTCAGGATGATCAATCGTATGGTCGAGCCGACCTCCGGCACGATCAAGGTCGGCGGCAAGGACGTCACCGATCAGGACGCGGCCGAACTGCGCCGCTCCATCGGCTACGTCATCCAGCAGTCGGGCCTCTTCCCGCACCGCACGGTGCTGGACAACATCGCCACGGTCCCGCTCCTGCTCGGCCACGGCCGCAGGAAGGCCCGCGCCCGTGCCGCCGAACTCCTGGAGACCGTCGGCCTGACCGCCGAGGCCGGCAAGCGCTACCCGCACCAGCTCTCCGGCGGCCAGCAGCAGCGCGTCGGCGTCGCCCGCGCCCTCGCCGCCGACCCGCCGGTCCTGCTCATGGACGAGCCCTTCGGCGCGGTCGACCCGGTGGTGCGTACCCAGCTCCAGGACGAACTGCTCCGGCTCCAGAAGGAGTTGAGCAAGACCATCGTCTTCGTCACCCACGACATCGACGAGGCCGTACGCCTCGGCGACCGCATCGCGATCTTCCGCACCGGCGGCCACCTCGTGCAGTGCGCCCCGCCCGCCGAACTCCTCGCCCGCCCCGCCGACGACTTCGTGGCCGACTTCCTCGGCGCCGAGCGCGGTCTCAAGCTGCTCTCGCTGAAGACCCTGGCCGCCGTCCCGCAGGGCCCGGCCCCGGAGGGTGACGCCTGGACGCTCGTATGCGACGACTCGGGCAGGCCCCTGCACTGGGCCTCGCGAGAGACCGAACTCCCCGTGCGGCCCCTCAAGGACGGCGACTCCCTGCTCGCCGCCCTGGACGAGTCCCTCGCCTCCCCCACCGGTCTGGTCGCCCGCGTCGACGCGGCCGGCGTCCTCACCGGGGTGTCCTCCCGCGACGACATCCACACCCACGCGGGCCGGGCGCACACGGAAGCCCGGGTGGCCGCATGACCATCGACTGGTCGTGGATCTCCGGCCACACCGACGACCTGACCTCGCTCACGGTCTCCCACCTCCAGGCCGCGCTGAGCGCCGTCTTCTTCGGCCTGCTGATCAGCCTCCCCCTCGCGGTGATCGCCCACCGGATCCGCCCCCTGCGCGGCTTCCTGCTCGGCTTCTCGAACGTCCTGTTCACGATCCCCTCGATCGCGATCTTCGTGCTCCTGCTGCCGGTCAGCGGACTGACCCGCACCACGACCGTGATCGGCCTGACCGTCTACACCCTGGTCGTCCTGCTGCGGAACACCGTCGAGGGCCTCGACTCGGTCCCCGCGAAGACCAAGGAGGCCGCGAAGGCGATGGGCACGCGCCCCCTGCGCACGCTCCTCACCGTCGAACTCCCCCTCGCCCTTCCGGTGATCATGGCGGGCGTCCGCATCGCGACCGTCATGTCGATCTCCCTGGTCTCGGTCGCCACCTACATCGGCGACGGCGGACTCGGCCAGCTCTTCACCGACGGCTTCCAACGCGACTTCCCGACCCCGGTGATCGTGGGCGTGGTCCTCACGCTCCTGCTCGCCGTGGTCGCGGACGCCCTGCTGGTGGCCCTGCAGTACGCCCTGACCCCGTGGCGCCGGAAGCGAGCCTGAGCGATGTACGAACTCCTCAAGAACCTCGGCACCTGGCTGACCAGCGGCTCCCAGTGGACGGGCACCGACGGCATCGCCCACCGCCTCGCCGAGCACCTCCAGTACTCGCTGCTGGCGACCCTCGTCGCGGCCGCCATCGGCCTCCCGCTCGGCCTGCTCATCGGCCACACCGGCAAGGGCGCCTTCGTCGCGATCAACCTCGCGTCCTTCGGCCGCGCCCTGCCCACCGTGGGCCTGGTCGTCCTGGTCTTCCTGGCCGGCGGCCTGTCCATGCTGCCGGTCTACGTCGCCCTCGTCGCCCTCGCGGTCCCGGCGATCGTCACCAACACGTACGCGGGGATGACGGCCGTGGACCCGGACGTGCGCGACGCCGCCCGCGGCCAGGGCATGCGCGGCCACCAGGTCCTGTTCCAGGTCGAGTTGCCCCTCGCGCTCCCCCTGATCATGACCGGCCTGCGCCTGGCACTGATCCAGGTCGTCGCCACCGCGACCATCGCGGCCTACGTCTCCTTCGGGGGCCTCGGCCGCTACGTCTTCGACGGCCTCGCCCAGCGCGATCTCGTGCAGGTGCTCGGCGGGGCGGTGCTGGTCGCCGTGGTCGCCGTAGCCCTCGACCTGCTGCTCTCCGCCCTCCAGCGCTTCCTCTTCCGCCACCGCACCGCGTAAGGACCCCCCTGAGATGAACCGACGCACCCTCCTCGGCGGCCTCTTCGCGGCGGCCTCCGTCCCCGCACTCTCGGCCTGCTCCAGCGGCATCACCTCCCTCGACGGCGGCGGCACCACCTCCGGCGGCAGCGGCTCCAGCAAGGGCGGGATCACCATCGGCACCGCCAACTTCACCGAGAACCAGGTGCTGGGCTACCTCTACGCGGCCGTGCTCCAGCAGGCCGGCGTCAAGGTCAAGGTCCGCCCCAACCTCGGCACCCGGGAGATCGTGATCCCGGCGCTCAAGGCAGGCGACATCGACCTCCTGCCCGAGTACCAGGGCGCCCTCCTCAACTACCTGGCCCCGAAGGACAGTTCATCGGAGCCGGGCACCATGCAGAACGCCCTCACCCTGGCCCTGCCCGCCGGCCTCCAAGTGCTCCCCTACGGCCAGGCCGCCGACTCCGACTGCTTCGCCGTCACCCGCGCGACCGCGAGGAAGTACGGCCTCGTCACCCTCGCCGACCTCGCCCGGCACAACGGCAAGCTGGTCATCGGCGCCGCCCCCGAGGTCAAGAAGCGCCGGGTCGGCGCGGTCGGCCTGAAGGAGGTGTACGGCGTGGAGTTCAAGGAGTTCAAGTCGCTGGACTCCGACGGACCGCTGGTCAAGGGCGCCCTGAAGAAGGGCGACGTGGACGTGGCGAACCTCTTCACCACCGACACCGACATCGCGGCCAACGACTGGGTGGTGCTGACCGACCCCAAGAACCTGATCCCGAGCCAGCACATCGTCCCCCTCATCGCCGACCGCAAGGCCGACGACACGGTCCGCAAGGCCCTCGCCCGCCTCGGCAACATCCTCACCACCGACCAGCTGACCCAGCTCAACAGCCAGGTCGACAACGACAAGAAGGACCCGGAGGACGTGGCGAACGCCTACGCGAAGCAGCACGGGCTGGCCTAGGAAGGACCCCCGCCGCAACAGGGGGGCTATCCCCAGTGCAGCGGGCGCAACGGCTGCCTACCGTGGAGTCCATGACGGGAATGGACGCGCGGGACACCGAACTGAAGAAGGAACTCAACGCCACCCTGCACGCGCGCAGGGAGTTGGGTGACGAGTACGAGTCCGCGCTGGTCGACTCGTTCCTGGAGAAGGTCGACCAGCGGATCGACGGCGCGGTGGACCGCCGCCTGCGGCGCCAGCTCGCCGAGCAGCAGATGGTGACGGCCCGGGGCGCCCGTAACCCCAAGCCCACCGACTCCTTCGGCGAGCGCTTCGGCTTCGGCATCGTCTCGCTGGTCCTGGCGGTCCCCCTCTCCGCGATCGGCGGCGGCCTGGCCAACCTCCCCGGCCTCCTGACGGCCTGGGCGGGCATCGTGGGCGTGAACGCCTTCCAGGCCGCCAAGACCAACCCGGACCTCTTCCGGCGCCGCCGCAGGGACAAGAGCGACTGGGAGGACTGAGGGGCAGGCCCCGGGCGCCTGCCCGGGCGCCGTAGGCGCCTCAGGGGCGCGGGGCTGTACCGATGTGCGGCTCCGCCGCGTGGGCGCGAGAAGCCCCACCGGGCCCGCACCCGCCACACCACCGCCCCCACCCGAGCTCTCCGGCGAAGACCTCACACCTGACGCGTAGGCATCACCACCACCTGCCGCAGATTCACATGCGCCGGCCGGCTCGCGACGTACGCCACGACATCCGCCAGCTCGGCCGCCGACAGCGCCCCGAACGCCTCGACGAGCCCCACGATCGCCTCCTGCCCCTCCGAGTCGAGATGCGAGGTGATCTCCGTCTGGGTCACCCCCGGCTCGATGTTGGTCACCCGCACTCCCCGCGGCGAGAACTCCTCCCGCAGCAGCGCCGAGAGATGCGTGACCGCGGCCTTCGTCGCCCCGTACACCGCGAATCCCGGGAAGCCGGTCAGGTGCGCGGCGATGGACGAGACGTTCACGAGATCCGCGCTGCCGCCCCGCGCCGCCGCCTCGCCCAGGTCCCCGGCGAAGGCCCCGGTGATGCGCAGCACCCCGGTGAGGTTGGTGTCGATCATCGACTGCCACTCGTCGACCCGCGCCTGCTCGATCGGGTTCGGCAGCATGACCCCGGCGTTGTTGACGACCAGGTCGACGGTCCCGTACGCCTCGTGGACCCGCGCCACCGCGGCCGCCACCGACGCGTCGTCCGTGACGTCGGCGACCACCGCCAGCGCCCGCCCGCCGTCGGCCACGATCTTCTCCACTACGGCCTCGAGCCGCTCCGCGCGCCGCGCCAGCAGCGCGACCCTCGCCCCCTGAGCGGCCAGCGTCAGGGCCACGGCCTCACCGATCCCGCTCGCGGCCCCGGTGACGACGGCGGTACGGCCGGCCAGATTCTCGTACGACATTCAGGTGCTCCCCAACTGGAAGGTCCGCCGGGGGATGTCCCCGGCCTCGGTCTCACCCTCCGCCGCCCGGGCGGCCGTACCCAGGGATGCGCTTTTCCTGGGTCTGCCAGTACCAGGTTCCGCGTCCGCGGCTCCCCTACGATCGAACCCATGGACGGGGATCTCGGAGACTTCCTGCGCTCGCGCCGTGCCCGCATCCGGCCCGAGGACGTGGGCCTGCCCTCGTACGGCCGACGCCGGGTGCCCGGACTGCGCCGCGAGGAGGTGGCGCAGCTGGCCGGAGTGAGCGTCGACTACTACATCCGCCTGGAGCAGGGCCGCGGCCCGAGCGTGTCGGACGCCGTGCTGGACTCCATCGCCCGGGTGCTGCGCATGAACGCGACCGAGCACGCCTATCTGCGCACGGTGGCCCGGCCGCCGAAGAGGGAGGGGCGCCGCCGCGGTTCGCCCCCGGGTGTCCGCCCCGGCGTCCAGCTGCTGCTCGACAGCATGGACCGCACCCCGGCCTTCGTCCTCGGACCCGCGATGGAGGCGCTGGCCTGGAACGCCCTCGGGGACGCGCTGCACGGCTTCAGCGGCCTGCCCCCGGCCCGGCGCAACCTCGTCCGGCACCTCTTCCTGGAACGCGAGGGCCGCGACCTCTACCCGGAGTGGAACTCGGTCGCCGCGCAGTGCGTGGCCACCCTGCGGCTGAGCGCGGGCGCCCACGCCGACAACCGCGGGGTGCGCGAGCTGGTCGGCGAACTCTCCCTCAAGAGCGAGGACTTCCGCCGGCTGTGGGCCGACCACCAGGTCAGGGCGTGCCTGTACGGCGAGAAGCGCTTCCGGCACCCGGTCGCGGGCCTGCTGACGCTGTCGTACGAGTCGCTGACGCTCCCGGAGACTCCGGAACAGACCCTGGTGGTCTACACGCCGGAGCCGGGCTCGGAGACCGCGGAGAGGCTGGCGCTGCTGGGCAGTTGGGCCAGTACGAGCGCGTAGAGAGTAATGCGCGGGGACCGCCGCACCCCCGTGAACGGGGGGCGGGACGACGGCGGTCCCCGCGAGGGACGTCGACCGGGTCAGGCCAGGTCTGACGTCCGGCGTCCATGGAGGTCCGGGAGCCGCTCCGGAGGTCCTTGGACGTTCGGCGCCGGCCGGGGCGGGGAGCCGCTCCCGCCCTGCCGACACCCACTAATGTGCCGGACGCGTGTTAAGCGTGTGCTGCGTGGACGTGACACGCTCGTACCACTTCCGCGAAGTCCACCCTTTCGGCAGGAAACCGGAAGTTCGCCTCCGGCACCCCCCGTTCACCGGACGTTTCCCGCTACTTCCCGCCCTTGGCGAGGAAGGCCAGCAGATCCTGCCGACTGATGACCCCGGTGGGCTTGCCCTCCACGAGGACGATCGCCGCGTCCGCCGCACCGAGGACCGTCATCAGGTCGCCGACCGGTTCGCCGGAGCCGACCTGGGGCAGCGGGGCCGACATGTGCTTCTCCAGCGGGTCCTCCAGCGAGGCCCGCTGGGCGAACAGCGCGTCGAGCAGCTCGCGTTCGACGACCGAGCCGACCACCTCGGCGGCCATCACGTCCGGGTGTCCGGCGCCCGGCTTGACGATCGGCATCTGCGAGACGCCGTACTCCCGCAGCACCTCGATGGCCTGGCCGACCGTCTCGTCGGGGTGCATGTGGACGAGGGAGGGGATGGCGCCGTGCACCTTGTCGTTGAGGACGTCGGCGACGCGGGCGCTGGGGCCCTCGTCCTCGAGGAAGCCGTAGTCGGCCATCCACTCGTCGTTGAAGATCTTCGAGAGGTACCCGCGACCGCTGTCCGGCAGCAGGACGACCACCACGCCGTTCTCGTCCAGGCGTTCGGCGACACGCAGGGCCGCGACGACGGCCATCCCGCAGGAGCCGCCGACCAGGAGGCCCTCCTCCTTGGCGAGGCGGCGGGTCATCTGGAAGGAGTCCTTGTCGGAGACCGCGACGATCTCGTCGGCCACCGTGCGGTCGTAGGCGGTCGGCCAGAAGTCCTCGCCGACGCCCTCGACGAGGTAGGGCCGGCCGGAGCCGCCGGAGTACACCGAGCCCTCGGGGTCGGCGCCGATCACCTGGACCTTGCCGTCGCTGGCGTCCTTCAGGTAGCGGCCGGTGCCGGAGATGGTGCCGCCGGTGCCGACGCCCGCCACGAAGTGGGTGATCTTCCCCTCCGTCTGCTCCCACAGCTCGGGGCCGGTGGAGTGGTAGTGGGAGAGCGGGTTGTTGGGGTTGGAGTACTGGTCGGGCTTCCACGCGCCGGGCGTCTCACGGACCAGGCGGTCGGAGACGTTGTAGTACGAGTCCGGGTGCTCGGGGTCGACGGCGGTCGGGCAGACGACCACCTCGGCGCCGTACGCCCGCAGGACGTTGATCTTGTCCGTCGACACCTTGTCGGGGCACACGAAGATGCACTTGTACCCCTTCTGCTGCGCCACGATGGCGAGCCCGACACCGGTGTTTCCGCTGGTCGGCTCGACGATGGCGCCTCCGGGCTTCAGTGCGCCGCTCTCCTCCGCCGCCTCGATCATGCGCAGGGCGATGCGGTCCTTCACGGAACCGCCGGGGTTGAAGTACTCGACCTTGGCCAGGACGGTCGCCTTGATGCCCTTGGTCACGCTGTTGAGCCTCACCAGCGGGGTGTTGCCGACGAGGCTGATCATCGAGTCGTGGAATTGCACCGTTGTCTCCGGATGCTTGCAAAGAAAGTGGTCCTAGTGGTCCAGCCAGCCTATGGCCTGTTCGGGCGCCATGACGGCCGTTCACTCGCTGTGGGGATTGGGCCACGGTCCGTGCGGGGCAAGGAGTGGGTGTAGCGGGTACGACGGAGGTGGCGGCGACGTATGACGAGCATGTCGAGGGCGAGGGTGGCCCGCCGGATCGCGGCCGGCGCCGCCTACGGCGGTGGCGGGATCGGTCTGGTCGGAGCGGCGGCGATGGGGCTGCTGCTGGCGGAGATGCAGCTGGCCAGGCGTCAGGTGGGAAACGGCACCACGCCGCATGTCCCGCAGGCCGAGGGCCGGTACGGCCACGCGTACACGGTTCCGGGTGAACCTCCCCTGCGTCTGGTGATGCTGGGCGACTCCACGGCCGCGGGCCAGGGCGTGCACCGGGCGGGCCAGACGCCGGGCGCGCTGCTGGCGTCGGGGCTGGCGGCGGTGGCGGAGCGCCCGGTGGAGCTGCGCAATGTCGCGCTGCCCGGGGCCACCTCGGACGACCTGGACCGCCAGGTGGCGCTGGTCCTGTCGGATCCGGCGCGGGTGCCGGACGTGTGCGTGATCATGATCGGCGCGAACGACGTGACGCACCGGATGCCGGCGACGCGTTCGGTGCGCCACCTGTCGTCCGCGGTACGGCGGCTGCGTACGGCCGGTGCCGAGGTGGTGGTGGGCACCTGTCCCGACCTGGGCACGATCGAGCCGGTCCAGCAGCCGTTGCGCTGGCTGGCGCGCAGAGCCTCCCGGCAGCTGGCGGCGGCCCAGACGATCGGCGCGGTCGAGCAGGGCGGGCGCACGGTGTCGCTCGGCGATCTGCTGGGTCCGGAGTTCGAGGCGAATCCGCGTGAGCTGTTCGGGCCGGACAACTACCACCCCTCGGCGGAGGGTTACGCGACGGCGGCGATGGCGGTGCTGCCGACGGTGTGCGCGGCCCTGAGCCTGTGGCCGGCCGACGAGGACCGTCCGGACGTGTCCCGTCGCGAGGGCTTCCTGCCGGTGGCGAGGGCGGCGGCGGAGGCCGCGTCGGAGGCCGGTACGGAGGTCGCCGCGGCGATGCCGACGGGTCCGACCGGGCCGTGGGCGCTGCTGAAGCGCAGGCGGAGGCGGCGGGTGCGGGCGACGGAGCCGGCCCCTGCCGTGAACGCCGTGCAGGGCGAGGCCGGCTCGTCCAGCGGCTGAGAGAGTCGGGAAAGCAAGCGCTTAGACATAGGTCACACCGCCATCCCCGTGACCCAGGCCATACGTACGGGTAACTTCCCAAGCAGCCCCGTCCGGTAGAACACCCCGTACGTCAATGGAGCCGTGATGCCCGAAGCCGTGATCGTCTCGACCGCCCGCTCCCCCATCGGCCGCGCCGTCAAGGGCTCGCTCAAGGACCTGCGCCCCGACGACCTCACCGCCACGATCATCCAGGCCGCCCTCGCCAAGGTCCCCGAGCTGGACCCGCGCGACATCGACGACCTGATGCTCGGCTGCGGTCTGCCCGGCGGCGAGCAGGGCTACAACCTGGGCCGGATCGTCGCCGTGCAGATGGGCATGGACCACCTGCCGGGCTGCACGATCACCCGTTACTGTTCCTCCTCGCTCCAGACGAGCCGCATGGCCCTGCACGCCATCAAGGCCGGCGAGGGCGACGTCTTCATCTCGGCCGGTGTCGAGATGGTCTCCCGCTACGCCAAGGGCAGCTCGGACGGCCTGCCCGGCACCACCAACCCGCTCTTCGACGAGGCCCAGGCCCGCACCGCGGCCACCGCCGCCTCCGAGGGCTCGACCTGGCACGACCCGCGTGAGGACGGCCTGCTCCCCGACCCGTACATCGCGATGGGCCAGACCGCGGAGAACCTCGCCCGCGTCAAGGGCGTCACCCGCCAGGACATGGACGAGTTCGGCGTCCGCTCGCAGAACCTCGCCGAGGAAGCCATCAAGAACGGCTTCTGGGAGCGCGAGATCACCCCGGTCACGCTGCCCGACGGCACGGTCGTCTCCAAGGACGACGGCCCCCGTGCCGGCGTCACCCTGGAGGGCGTCCAGGGCCTCAAGCCCGTCTTCCGCCCCGACGGACTCGTCACCGCCGGCAACTGCTGCCCGCTGAACGACGGTGCCGCCGCGGTCGTGATCATGTCCGACACCAAGGCGCGCGAGCTCGGCCTCACCCCGCTCGCCCGGATCGTGTCGACCGGCGTCTCGGGCCTGTCCCCGGAGATCATGGGCCTCGGCCCGGTGGACGCGTCGAACCAGGCGCTGCGCCGCGCCGGTCTCACGATCGACGACATCGACCTGGTCGAGATCAACGAGGCGTTCGCCGCCCAGGTGATCCCCTCCTACCGCGACCTGAACATCCCGCTGGAGAAGCTGAACGTGAACGGTGGCGCGATCGCCGTCGGCCACCCCTTCGGCATGACCGGCGCCCGCATCACCGGCACGCTCATCAACTCCCTCCAGTTCCACGACAAGCAGTTCGGTCTGGAGACGATGTGCGTGGGCGGCGGCCAGGGCATGGCCATGGTCATCGAGCGCCTCAGCTGACGCACCGTATCCAACTGGCGACCCAGCGCCACCCTTTGGCCCAGAACCGAGGAAACTCCAAGGTTCTGGGCCGATTTGTGATCCAATTTCCCCCAGGATGTGACCTATATCGCTCGCGCGGGGATTTCCGCAGGTCACACGCACCCCACCGTAAACCCCGAGCCCAAAGTCCTGTCCGATTCGTGACGTTACGCACTGACAGTTGGATAGTTAGCCCTTCAAGCTGATGTAGGAAGTCGGGGGTCGACTTTGAACCGGGAGTACGTCAGTGAGCGCCATGCCGATCGCCTTGCTGGTCACCACGGCCGCCACGGGCGCCGTGGGCGTCGCCGTCCTGCGCACCCTCATGGTGCTGCGCCGACAGGTCGCCGCCCTGCACACCGAGCTCGCCAGGAACAACACCGCGCCCGTGCGGGGTCTCGTACCGGCCGCCCGTCCCGCCGCTGACGTCGACGAGATACGCGCCGCCGTGGCCGAGGCCCTCGCCGAGGAGCGCGAGCGCGAACTCGCCGAGGCGCGTGCCTTCTGGGCCGCGCAGGAGTCCCGGGACGCCTCCGACGCGCCCTCGCTGCTGGGCCTGCCCGACAGTGAGCTGTTCCTGCCCCGGCAGGCGGACTTCGTGGGCCTGGAGCCGGTGTCGGAGCCGACCGCCGACCTGGACGAGTTCGCGGGCGACTCCCCGGAGCTGGCCGCGGCCCGCCGCCGGCACCCGAGCCACCCGGACTTCGTCCCGGTCGGGTCACCCGTCGTGAACGACCACGAACGCACCGTGGCGACCCTGGAGGAACTCGCGGCCTCCGGCACCGAACTGGCGGACGTCCGCCCCGGTCCGCTCGGCACCCTCGACGTGTACGTCTTCGCCGACGGCACCACGCTGTGCATGACCCCGGGCCACCGCGAGACGGCGGAGCGCCTGTCCGCGGCCCTGCGCGCCGGCGAGACCCCGGTCCTGCTGGGCGGGTCGGGCATCTCGGGCGCGTACACGCTGACGTTCGCGTGCGGCGAGGAGAACGTCTACATCCTGGCGGACCGGGTCATAGCGTCCCTCTAGGAATCAGACCCCGGCCCGCCGCTGGGCCTGCGCCACCAGTTCCATCGCTTCTTCCACCTGGCTCTCGTCCGTGAGGACGAGGGCCAAGTCGTGTACGGCGACGGTGATCTGGTCGGCGGCGGCGAACATCCCGGCGTCCGGCATCGTCCGCGGCTTCACGTCGGGCGCCTCGATGACCTGCGCCCGATGGGCCAACTCCCGGGCCAGCTGCAGGGCCTCGGCGGCGGCGCTCCGTTGCAATCGGGACTGCGGCGCCGCCCGCAACCGGTCGGCGAAGTGGTCCACAGCCTGGGTCAGACGCGAGGTATCAGCCACCCGGCAACGGTACGCGTCCCACCGGGACTGTTGCCAACACGCGAACGCTCAGGCACGGTGACCTGAAGGACCGGCTTACATCCCATGCGCACGGAGGCGCCGATGTCCCAAGTCTTCTCCGAGGAGACCCACCGCAACATGCTCGCCCGCATCCCCCATTGCACCGGTCGTGAAGTGTCCGACTGGCTCCGCACCGTCGACGAAGGCCCGGCCCTCTTCCGCTTCGAGGAAAAGGTCAGCTGGCTCCGCCACGAACACAACCTCGCGTACGGCCACGCGAAGGCGATCATCCACGAGTACGACCTGAGGAGGGCCGCGCGCAGGTACTTCTAGCCGCGCACATGCCGAAGGGCCCCAGGTACGGAACCCGGGGCCCTTCGTCGTACGAGCCGTACGACCGTCGGCGACTAGTCGTTGCTGTTGAGGATCGCGATGAGTCGCAGGAACTCCATGTAGATCCAGACCAGCGTCAGCGTCAGACCGAACGCCGCCAGCCAGGCCTCCTCCTTCGGCGCGCCGTAGGCGATGCCGTCCTCGACCTGCTTGAAGTCGAGGGCGAGGAAGCACGCACCGAGCAGGACGCCGATGATGCCGAACACGATGCCGAGGCCACCGCTGCGGAAGCCGAGGCCGTCACCGCCGCCGAAGACGGCGAACAGCATGTTGACGACCATCAGCAGCAGGAAGCCGAGCGTGGCCGCCATGACGAAGCCGTAGAAACGGCGGTTGACGCGGATCCAGCCCGCCTTGTACGCCACCAGCACCGCGGCGAAGACCGCCAGGGTGCCGATCACGGCCTGCATGGCCGCGCCGCTGGCGATGCGGTTGTCGACGATGCTGGAGATGACGCCGAGGAACACGCCCTCGAACGCGGCGTACGACACGATCAGCGCGGGCGTGGCCTTGCGCTTGAAGGACTGGACGAGCGCCAGGACCATGCCGATCAGCGCGGCGCCGATGCCGATGCCGTACGAGCGGCCGATGTTGGCGTCGTCGACGGGCAGCAGCGCCCAGGCGAGCGCGGCCGTGACGATCAGGACGCCGAGGGTGGTGCCGGTGCGCATGACGACGTCGTCCATCGTCATCCGGCCGGTGGTCACCGGGGCCTGCGGCGGTGCCCCCTGCTGAAGGTCCTGCTGGGCGTAGGGGTTGGTCGCGTACGGGTTGCCGGCCTGCTGGGCGTACGGGTTGCCCTGCGTACCGACTGCTGCGCCCCCGGCCTGCGGCGCGGTGTTGAAGCCCGCGTAGCCGTTGTCGCGGCTGAACCCCCGTCGCGAGAAGACCGGGTTGCTGCTCCTCATTTCACTCCTCCATGGCCACCGTGTGTGGGCCTTGCCTCAAGAGTAATGGGTAGGCAAAGGAATGACCCTAGTGCTTGAGGAGGATCTTCCCTCGTTGTCCTGCGCAACACGCTACGGGGAGGGGTGATTCCCGGCACGGGAGGGGCCGCTTCGAGGCGCCTCACTCGAAGGGGAAGCCGGTGTAGGCCTCGGCGAGGTCGGTCTCGGCGGCCCGGGACCCGGCGATGCGCTCCAGGCGGGCCAGCTGCATCCGGTCCTCGAAGGGGGTGGCGTCGGGCGCCCGGTGCAGCAGGCCCGTCATGTCGTACGAGAACCGTTCGGCCTGCCAGACCCGTCGCAGGCAGGTCTCGGAGTAGCCGTCCAGGCGTTCCGCCGAACCGGTCTCCCTCTGGTACGACAGCGCACTCGCGAAGGTCACGACGTCGCCGACGGCGAGGTTGAGGCCCTTGGCGCCGGTGGGCGGGACGATGTGGGCCGCGTCGCCGGCGAGGAAGAGCCGGCCGTGCCGCATGGGCTCGTGGACGTACGACCGCATGGGCGTGACGGACTTCTGGGTGATCGGCCCCCGGTCGAGCCGCCAGTCGTCGTCGGTCTCGAAGCGGCGCTCCAGCTCGTCCCAGATCTCCTCGTCGCCCCAGCTCTCGGCGTCGGTGCCCTCGGGGACCTGGAGGTAGAGGCGGGAGACGGAGGGGGAGCGCATGGAGAGGAGGGCGAAGCCGCGGTCGTGACGGGCGTAGACGAGTTCGTCGTGGGAGGGCGGGACGTCGGCGAGGATGCCGAGCCAGGCATAGGGGTACGACCGCTCGAAGACCTTGGTGAGTTCGGCGGGGACGGCCCTGCGGGCCACCCCCCAGAAGCCGTCGCAGCCGACGACGTACTCGCATTCGAGGACGTCCTCGCGGCCCTCGTGGCGGAAGCGGACGCTCGGGGCGTCGGTGTCGGCTCCCTCGACAGCCAGGGCCTCCGCCTCGAACAGCAGCGGGCCGCCGTCCTTGAGCTGGAGGGCGATGAGGTCCTTGCAGACCTCGGTCTGGGCGTAGACCGTCACGGACCGGCCGCCGGTGAGGGCGGGGAAGTCGACGCGGTGGCGCTTCCTGTCGTAGCGCAGCTCGATGCCGTCGTGCCGCAGGCCCTCCCGGTCCATGCGCTCACCGGCACCGGCCGCGCGCAGGACGTCGACCGTGCCCTGCTCCAGGATTCCGGCGCGCTGACGGTGCTCGACGTAGGCGCGGTCGCGGCTCTCCAGGACGACCGAGTCGATGCCGGCGTTGTGGAGGAGCCGGGCGAGGAGGAGGCCGGCGGGGCCAGCTCCGATGATGCCGACGGTGGTGCGCATCGGGCGTTCCCTTCGGGTGATCGGGGCGAGTGTTCGCGTGGTGAAATTTCTTTCACTCAGGTGTGGTGAGTCTGCGCTCCGGGTCCGCCGCTGTCAATGGTCCGCGCACGCCGTCCGGCCCACGGGGTCGCCGCGGGCCGGACGTCCAGGGGGCGGTCAGCGCGGCGGCCAGCCGTCCAGGTGGCGGCGCATGGTGACGTCCTGCTGGGCGTCACCCTTCGGGGCGTTGTCCACGGCGTCCTTGAGGACGGCGTTGACCTCCGCCGCGAGGCCGTCGGCCTGGGCGCGCAGGTCGGCCGCGGGGACCTTGGAGCGGGTCAGCGCGTCGAGCCTGCGGTGGATGTCGGCGAGTTGGCGGCGGTGGGCGGAGTCGAGGGTGAGCGGGGTGGGCGTGGAGACCACGAACTGGTAGGCGCCGGCCAGGGTCTGGCAGCCGGTGCAGCTCTTGTTGGCCGCGTCGCTGAGGTTCACGGCGTTCAGCCGGGTCTGCTCGCCCGCGAAGGTGACGATCTGGAAGGACAGCGCGACCGAACGGCAGGCGTCGTCCGCGGAGCAGCCCGACGAGACGGCGTTGGCCTGGTTGCGGACGTTGGCGGCGCTCACCTTGCCGTACTGGCGGATGGTGAACGAGTCCTTCGACTCCGTGTGGTCGAGCTGGTTGGCACGGCTGAAGACGTGGTCCGACGCGACGGCTACCTTCGCGGGGCCGTTGCTCGCCGCCTGCGCCGGCACGGCGGTCGCCACACCGGCGACACCGGCGGCGAACAGCCCCACGCGGACGGCTCGGCGGGTGAACGGGGTGGAGGTACGGGGTTTTCGATGACTGCTCAAGGGGGCTCCTTGGGTGGGTGGGCGGTACGGATGTGGGGGGTGACGGTGGATGGGGCTGGTCGGGGCGTGATCTCTGCGGCTTGGTGGGGGCGGGCGTTTTGCGCAGTTCCCCGCGCCCCTGAGATGCCTGCGGCGGCCTCTTGCTGTCCGGTGGGGGCGTGCGTAGCGCGTGCGGTCGGTTTGGGGTCGGGGCCGGGGTGGCGGGTATCCGTCCTCGGTCCGGCGGCTCGGTCCATCGATAGAGGGGCTCGGTAATGGACGCCGGCCGCTGCGGGCGGACACCCCCCACCCCGTCCCCTGCGCGCCGTACGCGTCTGCACGAGCGTCCAGATGACCCATCCAGGTGCGGGCACTGCGGTGGCCGCCCGGCGGGTCGACTCTCCTCTCAGCACGCCCCCAGTTGCGGCACCCCGCCCCGCAGGGCCCCGCGCTCGCCCGTCACGACGACGCCGGTGGACCGCTGGCCGGTGGTGGGGGTGGGGTGTCGGTCGGGGTCGGGGCGGCGCTCTCCGACGGGACCGGGGAGGAGGCCGGCGTGGACGGGTCCGGTCCCGTGCCCGGTGACGACGGTCCCGGGGCCGTGGACGCGACCGGTGCCGGGGTCGTCGTACCGCGGGACGTGCCGCCGGTCGCCGCGCCCGGTGCCGTCGCGGACGCGGCCGGTGAGGCGGACGCCGAGGCCGCGGCGGAGGTGCCCGCCGACGGGGCGTCGGAGCCCGAGGGGTCGCCCGCCCCAGGCGGTGGGACCGCGCCGGGGCCGGTGCCTGACGGGTCGTCCGACGTGCCGTCGTCCGGGGTGGACGCGTCGCCGTCCGGAGTCGTGGCCTGCCGGGGCTCCGGTTCCTCCGTCGACACCCCCGGCTGGAGGATCGGCGCGATCGGCGGCTTCTTGGGCAGCGGCTGGGGTGTCAGACCCGAGGTCCACGCGTAGCTCAGACCCGTGAGGCCGGCGAGGACCACCGCGCACAGCGCCATCCGCAGCGCCGGCCGCCCGTCCGTGGACCGCTTGGCGGCACGGAAGATCCGCCCCCCGATCTTCACGGTGAGATAGACGACCCCACCCATCGGGATCAGCAGCATCAGACAGCCCAGCACCCCGACGAGACCCTCGACGATCTTCCCGTCCGCGAGGGCCGACCCGGTGCCGGAGAACTGCTCGACCATGGACCGGACCATCGTGGCGATGATCCTCGGCAGGTTCCACAGCGCGTACGCCAGCTCGCCGATGATCAGCGGCACCATCGTCAGCACCCAGGCCGCCACGACGGTCCGCGCCGACTTCTTCAGCCCGGCGACCTCCTGGCGCGCCGCCCGCCCCTTCCGCCCCGGCACCAGCCCGAGCAGGATCGGCTTGATCTTGCCGTAGAGGTCGGGGACCCCGGCGAGGTCGCCCAGGATGTAGTAGCCGTCGAGCCGCACGGCCGGCATCAGCTGTTCGAGGATCTCGAAGTGCCCGAGGTAGACGGCGGCCAGGAAGAACGGCTCACCGGTGGCGAAGTACAGCCCCGCCATGCCGAGCATGAAGACCACGTTGAAGTAGACGCCGCCCAGGTCGGTCCTGATCCGCCCGCCCCGGCCGATCCGGTAGACGTCGGTGACGTCGGTGTACATCGACGGCCAGATGAGGAAGATCCCGCAGCCGATGCAGCCGGGCCGGGCCCCGCCGTATCTGCACGCGGAGGCGTGGCCGAACTCGTGGAAGACGAGCGAGGCCACGGTCAGCAGGAACACGACCAGGATCAGCACCGGCTGGTCGAGGACCTCCAGGACCGGTTCGATCGCCCCGTAGAACGCGAACAGCCAGACGTCCATGGCCACGGCCGCCGCCATCATGACGGCGACCACGACCGGCCGGTGCAGCCACGCGAACATCCGCGCGATCTTCGCCGTGCGCTTCTCGTCGAAGATGACCCGGTGGCCCTTGAGGGCGAGCAGCAGGTCGGAGCGCGGTGCGTCGACCTCGTCGCTCTCCTGTCCCTCGGGGACCGTCACCCCGAGCGGTTCGAGTTTCTTCTCCACCAGGTAGCGGATGTTGTCGCCGCTGACCTCGCGCCCGAACCGCGCGCTCACCCGGTGGGCGATCGACTCGGTGTCGCGCACGCCGTCCACGGACGACGCCACGAGGTACAGCAGCCGGGACAGCTGCACGACCTGCCCGTCCCCCCGACGGGCGATGTACTTGGGTTCGGTGAAGCCCGACCCCTGGTACTCGCCGTGCAGTCGCAGTCCCGAGCTCAGCCGGGGCACCAACTGCGGTTCCACGACCGGCAGGCTGCCGGTCGCGACCTGCTCGTAGGTCACCGGCCAGCCGCCGGGTCCGGGCACCGGCCCGGTGTCGTACAGCGTCGGGGTCCCGTCGCCGAGCACTGTCATATGTGGTCTCCCCCCATGTCCTGCCCCCCTCATGGCGCCGGGGCGGACCGCACCTGTGCGCGGTCCGCCCCGGCGGCCGTCGTCAGCGCAGGGTCACTGCTTGACGGAGATGGACTGCGAGGCCTGCGACTCGGCGGCCGACCACGCGGAGTGGTCGTTGACGGCCGCGGACTGGTTGTCGGCGTGGACGGTGGCGATGTGCTTGGTCACGTTGGTGGTCCGGTTGAAGCTGAACTTCAGCTTGCCCAGGGCCTCACGGCCCGGCAGCAGCTCCGCGGACTCGGTGTCGAGCTCGTGCATGTCCATGCTCATGATGGATGTCCTTCCAGGTGGTGCTGATGGATGAGTGGGTGTGGAGGCGGTGCGCGGGTACTACTGCGTGACGCTGATGGCCTGCGAGGCGCCGGAGCTCGCCACCGACCCGATGGAGTGGTCGTTCAGGGCGAGCGAGGAGTTGCTGGCCTGGACGGTGGCGACGTGCTTGGTCACGTTCGTGGTGCGGTTGAAGCTGAACTTCAGCTTCCCGAGGGCCTCGCGACCCGGCAGCAGTTCCGCGGACTCGGCCTCGAGCTCGTGGGCGTCCATCATGATCAGTTCCCCCTCAGGGATGGGCGTTTCCGGTCGGACCGAGTCAGGTTCCCCCCGCACTCTGTCCAACTTGGTCGGACGTGCTGTCCAACGAGATTGGACACTAGGGCTTCGTGGGGCCGGTGCGCAACCCGTTCGGGGAATCACTCTTTCGGCGGCGGGTGGGGCCGCCCGTAGAATCGGCTCCGACATGGACGGTTCCGCCGAGCGGCGAGCAGGAAGTGACCCACCCGTGGCCAACGCACTCCAGCAGTTGATCCGTGAGCGCCTGGACCTCAAGGGCTGGTCCTACGGCGAGGTGGCGCGCCGCGGTGGCGTTCCGCGCTCCACCGTCCACCATCTGGCGACCACCGACCGGGTCGTCCGCATGCCCCAGTCGGCCACCCTGGAGGGACTGTCCAAGGGGCTGGAACTCCCGTTGGACACCGTCCGCCGCGCCGCCGCGGAGGCCTGCGGCATCCACGTCTACGGCACCGAGGGCACCGCCGACCGGCCGGCCGACCCCGAGGTCGACCTCCTGATCGCCAGCGTCCAGAAACTCTCGGCGGACGACCGCCGGCACGTGGCCGCCCTGGTGGAATCCCTCCTGGACCGCACGCCGAAGCAGTAGCCGTCCGGCCGCGGCAGGTGTCGTCGGTCGACCGCGGGTGCGTGGGGAGCTGGTCACAGGCGTCCGGCGGCGGGCCGATGCCGTCGGTCGACTGCGCGTGCGTGGGGGCTGGTCGCGCGGGTCCGCGGTGACGCGCGTGACTGCACCCACTTAGGGGCGCGGGGAACTGCGCGACCAGCCCCCACCAGGCCGCGGACACCCCACCGCCCCCACCGCCCCGCGGACACCCCCCGCCGGCCGAAGAAGTGACCGTCCGGGAACCGGGTGGCGGCGGTCATCGATCGCGGATGTTCACTCTTCCGTGCAGTCGGAAAAAGAATTCGACTGTGCCCGAAAGGGTCCCGCTCCCCCCGCTAGTCTCTCGTCCTGCCCGAGGAGCGAGAGCCGCACGACCCCGGGCTCCCAGGGGGGAATGTGTTGTTCGTGCATGGCGGCCCGGCCACAGCCGTGGTCCGCGGGCCCGCCGGTGAATCGGTCGTTCTGCTCTCCGGAGAACTGCCCGAGGTACTGACCGACGAGTCAGTGAGAGAACTCGTGGGACTGGCCGCGGCCGTCCTGGACGCGGACGAGCTGCCGCTGTTTCACACCTGTCTGAGAACCCTGCGCCGCGACGGCATGCGCGCGGGCCGCCGGATCGAGATCGACGGTGCCGTACTGACCGTCTACGAGGGATGACGGCGGGGTGCCGGCCCACGCGGGAGAAATCACCGCGTGGGCGAGGAAGTGCCCGGAGCCGGACTTGAACCGGCACGCCCGCGAAGGGGCAGCGAGGTTTAAGCTCGCCGTGTCTGCATTCCACCATCCGGGCAGGTCATGGGCTCCGCGTTTGAGGTTCCGAGCCTATCGGGGCGCATCCCCCGAACAGCGGACGGGCGGACCGATGTTGTCTTATTTTATTGAGGTCTGAGGGTGCATCAGACCATGGAACAGGCCATCCGCACTTGCCAATAGCCTTACGCGGGGCACCCGGCCGCGCATGCGGAATGACGGAATTTCACCGCCCGAACGAGGACGCTCCACCTGTTCTCCGCGCACGCCCCGAATCAGGGGCCGCCGTCATCCCCAGGTATGACTCCGGGCCGCCCGGTCCGTCCGAAGTCTGCCTTCGGAACCAGAACTGCGACTGACTACACGGCGGGCTCCGGCCACCACGATGGAAGACGTCCTTCAACGATGTCGTCCCGCTAGGAGTTCCATCCCGTGACCACCACACCCGTCGCCGGCCGGACCACGACCGTGGCCGCACGCGCCACGGAGCTGTCGAAGATCTACGGACAGGGCGAGACCCAGGTGGTCGCCCTGGACCGGGTCACCGTCGAGTTCCGGCAGGCCGAGTTCACCGCGATCATGGGCCCCTCCGGCTCCGGCAAGTCCACGCTGATGCACTGCGTGGCCGGACTCGACACCTTCTCCTCCGGTTCGGTCCGCATCGGTGAGACCGAGCTGGGCTCGCTGAAGGACAAGCAGCTCACCAAGCTGCGGCGGGACAAGATCGGCTTCATCTTCCAGGCGTTCAACCTGCTGCCGACGCTGACCGCCCTGGAGAACATCACCCTCCCGATGGACATCGCGGGCCGCAAGCCGGACAAGCAGTGGCTGGATTCGGTCATCCAGATGGTCGGGCTCCGGGACCGTCTGAGCCACCGTCCCGCCCAGCTCTCCGGCGGCCAGCAGCAGCGCGTCGCCGTGGCCCGGGCGCTCGCCTCCAAGCCCGACATCATCTTCGGCGACGAGCCGACCGGAAACCTCGACTCCCGCTCCGGCGCCGAGGTGCTGGGCTTCCTGCGCAACTCCGTACGGGAGTTGGGGCAGACCGTGGTCATGGTGACCCACGACCCGGTGGCCGCGGCCTACGCGGACCGGGTGGTCTTCCTCGCGGACGGCCGGATCGTCGACGAGATGTACAAGCCCACGGCCGACAACGTGCTTGATTTCATGAAGCAGTTCGACGCGAAGGGCCGCACCAGCTGATGTTCCGCACCGCCCTGCGCAACGTCCTCGCGCACAAGGCCAGACTGCTGATGACCGTGCTCGCCGTGATGCTCGGCGTGGCCTTCGTGTCCGGCACGCTCGTCTTCACCAACACCATCTCCGAGGCCTACCAGAAGAGTTCGGCCAAGGGCTTCGACCAGGTCGACGTCGCCGTCACCTCCAAGTGGGAGGAGGACAAGGGCAACACGATCGGCAAGCGCCACGAGCTGACCCAGTCGCTGCTCCGGAAGAGCGCCGAGGTCCCCGGGGCCTCGAACGCCATCGGTGTCGTCAGCGGCTTCACCGCCATCGCCGACAAGGACGGCAAGCTCGTCGGCGGCGGCTTCCAGTCGCAGGGCGGCAACTACTACGGGGACAAGGACCCCCGGTACCCGCTGGCCGAGGGCGCGGCCCCGCACGGCGCGAACCAGGTCGCGATCGACTCGGAGACCGCGAAGCGGGCCGGTTACAAGGTCGGCGACACCGTCCGCATCTCGGTCGACGGCCCGGTGCTCAAGCCGGTCGTCACCGGTATCTTCACCACCGACGACGGCAATGTCGCGGCCGGCGGCAGCCTCGCGCTGTTCGACACGGCCACCGCCCAGAAGCTGTTCGGCAAGCCGGGGACGTACGACGAGATCGACGTGAAGGCGGCCGCCGGCACCTCCCAGACCGCGCTGAAGGCGGCCCTGGACAAGGCGCTCCCCGCGGACCTGGTGGAGACCGAGACCGGCAAGGAACTCGCCGACCGGCAGGCCGAGATGATCTCGGCCTCCATGTCCGGGCTCAAGCAGGGCCTGCTGGTCTTCGCGGGCATCGCGCTGTTCGTCGGCACCTTCATCATCGCCAACACCTTCACCATGCTGGTCGCCCAGCGCACCAAGGAGCTCGCGCTGCTGCGGGCGGTCGGCGCGTCCCGCAGGCAGGTCACGCGGTCGGTGCTGATCGAGGCGTTCGTGGTCGGTCTGGTGGCCGCCGTGACGGGTCTCGTGGCCGGTATCGGTATCGGGGCCGGGCTCAAGTCGCTGATGGGCACGCTCGGCGCGACCGTCCCGGACGGGCCGCTCGTCGTCACGCCGGGCACGGTCGGCGCGGCCCTCGCGGTCGGCGTCCTGATCACCATGCTGGCGGCCTGGCTGCCGGGCCGCAGGGCGGCGAAGATCCCGCCGGTCGCGGCGATGAGCAGCGTGCACGCCAAGGCGACCACCAAGTCGCTGGTGCTGCGCAACACGCTGGGCGCGCTGTTCAGCGGGGCGGGCGTGGCCGTGATCCTGGCGGCCACGACGATGGACGGCTCGGACGGCCAGGCCCCCATGGGTCTCGGCGCGGTCCTGCTGATCATCGGTGTCTTCATCCTCACCCCGCTGCTGTCCCGCCCGCTGATCGCGGCCGCGGCCCCGCTGATGCGCGTGTTCGGCATCTCCGGGAAGCTGGCCCGGCAGAACTCGGTGCGCAACCCGCGCCGTACGGCCGCCACCGCCTCGGCGCTGATGATCGGGCTCACCCTGATCACCGGGATGACGGTGATGGCGGGCAGCCTCCAGAAGTCGATCGACAAGATGGCGACGGCGGCCGTCAGGGCGGACTACGTCGTCTCCATGGCGAACGGCAACGAGCTCTCCCCGGACGTCGAGCAGAAGCTGGCGAAGGTCGACGGCGTCACCGAGGTCAGCCCGCTGCGCAACGCGGCCTCCCGCATCGACGGCGAGACCGAGTACCTGACCGGCGTGAACGGCTCGGCGATCGGGAAGCTGACCGACCTCAAGGTCGACAACGGCACCTTCAAGGTCGGCGGCACCCAGGTCGTCGTGGACGAGGACAGGGCCAGGTCCTTCGGCTGGAAGGCGGGTTCGACGTTCACCGTCCACTACGAGGACGGCAAGGCGCAGCAGCTCACGGTCGCCGGGGTCTATGAGGGCAACGAGCTGATCAGCGGCATCATGCTGGACACCGCCACGCTCTCCCCGCACCTGACCGACGTCTCCGACATGCAGGTCATGCTGAAGACGTCCGGCGGCGCCTCCGACGCCACCAAGGACAAGCTGGAGAAGGCCCTCGGCTCCAACCCGGCCATCAAGGTCCAGGACAAGAAGGACCTCTCCGACTCCATCGCGCAGATGTTCACGCTGATGCTGAACATGCTCTACGGCCTCCTGGCCATGGCGGTGCTCGTCGCGGTCCTCGGTGTCATCAACACCCTGGCGATGTCGGTGTTCGAGCGTTCCCAGGAGATCGGCATGCTCCGCGCGATCGGCCTGGACCGGGGCGGCATCAAGCGGATGGTCCGTCTGGAGTCCCTGGTCATCTCCCTGTTCGGCGGGGTCCTCGGCATCGGCCTGGGCGTGTTCTTCGGCTGGGCGGCCGGTGAGCTGCTGGGCGCGAAGATGGCGACGTACGAACTCGTCCTGCCCTGGGCCCGGATGGCGGTCTTCCTGCTGCTGGCCGCCACGGTCGGCATCCTCGCCGCCCTGTGGCCGGCCCGCCGAGCGGCCCGCATGAACATGCTGTCGGCCATCAAGGCAGAGTAGGGCTACGGCACCAGGGGCCCGTCGCGAGGGGGCGACGGGCCCCTTCTTCATGCCGATGCCCCAGGCCCCGACACAGCACCGGGCGCCACAGACCCCGGCCGGGCACCCGAACCAGTCGTCCGCCGGGCAGGGGCCTTTCCGTCCCGGTGAACGAACGACGACCCGCGGCGGCTCTTCCGGCCATGCCCCGTTTCCACCCGGACCAGCCGTCCGCCCGACAGGCCCCCCTTCCGCACTGCGGACGGACGGCGGCCCGGGCGGCGCCTCCCTGGCTCAGTTCCAGGTGCGGGCCCGCAGCGGCATCCCCGAGATGCCGGATTCGGGGGTGCGGACGGCGAGGACCTGGCTGACGCCGAGGTGGTTGCGTTCGAAGCCGAGGGCGCAGGCGGCCATGTAGAGGCGCCAGACCCGGGCCCGGCCCGGGCCGGTGAGCCGGACCGCGCGCTCCCACTGCGCCTCCAGGTTGGCGACCCAGCGGCGCAGGGTGAGCGCGTAGTGCTCCCGGATCGACTCGACGTCCCGCACCTCGAACCCGGCCCGCTCCAGCTGGGTGACCGTGGTGCCCACGGGGGCGAGCTCGCCGTCGGGGAAGACGTAGGCGTCGATGAACTCGTCGAGGTCGTACGCCGATTCGTCGGGCATCGGGCGCCGGGCGATCTGGTGGTTGAGCAGCCGCCCGCCGGGCGCGAGCAGCCGGTACAGGTCCTGGGCGTACTCCAGGTACTTCTCCGACCCCACGTGCTCGGCCATGCCGATGGAGGAGATCGCGTCGTACGGCCCGTCGGTCACGTCCCGGTAGTCCTGCACGCGGATCTCGACCCGGTCGGTCAGCCCGGCGTCCGCGACACGCTTGCGGGCGTAGGCCGCCTGCTCGTGCGAGAGGGTGATGCCGACGACGCTCACGCCGTGCTCGCGGGCGGCGTGGATCGCCATGGAGCCCCAGCCGCAGCCGACGTCGAGGAGCCGCTGCCCGGGCCGGAGCGCGAGCTTGCGGCAGACGAGGTCGAGCTTGTCGTGCTGGGCCTGCTCCAGAGTGCTGTCCGGGTCCGGCCAGTAGGCGCAGGAGTACACCATCGACGGACCGAGGACGATCTCGTAGAAGCCGTTGCCGACGTCGTAGTGGTGGCTGATGGCGCGCTTGTCGCTGCGCCGGGTGTGCAGATGGCCCCGGGCGCGGCGGATCTCCTCGCGGGGCGGGGCCGGGGGCAGCGGCAGCCCGCCGAGCCGGACCAGTCCGAGCAGCGCGGCGCGGGTCCGTGCGTCGCGCAGGACCCGGACGGCGGAGCGGGTGTCCTCACGCTCCCAGACCAGGCCGGAGAGCAGACCGAGGGCGCCGTAGAAGTCGCCCTCGATGTCGAGGTCCCCGGCGACCCAGGCGCGGGCCAGGCCCAGCTCGCCCGGCTTCCACAGCAGCCGGCGTACGGCACGGCGGTTGCGGACGACCAGGGTGGGCGCGCCGGGCGGTCCCGCCTGTGAGCCGTCCCAGGCCCGGATCCGCACCGGCAGCCCGGCACCCAGCAACTGTTCGAGCAGACTCTTCAGCCGCAGTGCGGCATCCGCCATGATCCACACCTCCGTGACGAGGATCCCGGATTTGTCCACCTGGGTAAACAACCGAAGGGTCATGATCAGTCCCGGAAAACCCCGAAGGGCCCCCTGCACCACGGATGGCAGGGGGCCCTTCGGTTCGTACGGCGACCGGAGAGGTCAGGAGGCCTTCGCCTCGGTCTTCTTCGGCTCGGCGGCCGGGACCGGACGCGCGGCCTCGTAGAACTCCTCGCGCGGGTTCTCCATGGCGCCGAGGGAGACGACCTCGCGCTTGAGGAACATGCCGAGGGTCCAGTCGGCGAAGACACGGATCTTGCGGTTCCAGGTCGGCATGGCCAGACCGTGGTAGCCGCGGTGCATGTACCAGGCGAGACGGCCCTTGAGCTTGATCTTCATCTTGCCCATGACGATCATCGCGACGCCCTTGTGCAGGCCGAGGCCCGCGACGGCGCCCTTGTTGCCGTGGCTGTAGTCCTTCTGCGGGAAGCCCCGCATACCGGAGATCACGTTGTCGCCCAGGACCTTGGCCTGGCGCAGCGCGTGCTGGGCGTTCGGCGGGCACCAGGCGTTCTCGTTGCCCGCCTTGCGGCCGACGAGGTCCGGGACCTGGGCGTTGTCGCCGGCGGCCCAGATGTAGTCGGTGCCCTGGACCTGGAGGGTCGGGGCGGTGTCCACGTGGCCGCGCGGGCCCAGCGGGAGGCCGTAGCGGGCGAGGACCGGGTTGGGCTTGACGCCCGCGGTCCACACGATGGTGCTGGAGTCGACCTCGAGGCCGTTCTTGAGGACCACGTGGCCGTCGACGCAGGAGTCCATCGAGGTGGAGAGGTAGATCTCCACACCGCGGCTCTCCAGGTGCTCCTTGCCGTACTGGCCGAGCTTGGGGCCGACCTCGGGGAGGATCTTGTCGGCGGCGTCGACGAGGATGAACCGCATGTCCTCGCGGGAGACGTTGGTGTAGTACTTGGCCGCGTCGCGGGCCATGTCCTCGACCTCGCCGATGGTCTCCGCACCCGCGAAGCCACCGCCGATGAAGACGAAGGTGAGCGCCTTGCGGCGGATCTCCTCGTCGGTCGTGGAGTCGGCCTTGTCGAGCTGCTCAAGCACGTGGTTGCGCAGGCCGATGGCCTCCTCGATGCCCTTCATGCCGATGCCCTGCTCGGCGAGGCCGGGGATCGGGAAGGTGCGGGAGACCGCGCCGAGCGCGATCACCAGGTAGTCGAAAGGCAGCTCGTACGCCTCGCCCACCAGCGGGGCGATCGTGGCGACCTTGCGGTCCTGGTCGATGGTGGTGACCCGGCCGGTGAGAACCTCCGCCTTCGGCAGCACGCGTCGCAGCGGGACGACGACGTGGCGCGGGGAGATGTTGCCGGCGGCGGTTTCGGGGAGGAAGGGCTGGTAGGTCATGTACGACCGGGGGTCGACGACCGTGACGGTCGCCTCGCCGTAGCGCATCTTCTTGAGGATGCGCCGAGCTGCGTACAGGCCTACGTACCCACCGCCTACTACGAGGATCCTGGGACGCTCCGTGGTGCTCATGCCATCGAGTATCCACCCGCCTCAGGGGGGTCGCTCGTGCGCCCCTTCACAAGCTCTTGCAGAGGGTGTGCTATCCTCCGCGACCCGCGTGATCCAGGTCATGGCGCAGAACGGGAACCACGGTATAGGGATCACCGTTGTCAATGCCGCGTGAGCTGCCTCTCCGTACCTCGGACCGCCCTGTGAGCCCCCTTCGCGAGCCCCTCACGCACCCCTCGCCCGAGGCCCGCATCTCCCCCTTTTGAACATGTTCACACGGGTGTTGGGCCCCCGTAAGGGCCAACCGGGCCACATTCGTCGCTCGACGGGGCCCAATTCCTTGTGAAGAACTTCACGAACTTTCTCGGCGGCACGTCAAAGAGGGGCCCCGAAGGGCCCCTCGAACGTGCTCATCCGTTGTTCTACCTGCTCAGCAGAGGTGCCCGACGCGGCCTAGGCGACCGACCAGGCGATGCCGTCGAGGATGTCGTGCTCGCTGACGACGACCTCCTCGGCACCGATCCGCTCCATGATCGCGAGGAGGACGAGGGCCCCGGCGCCGATGACGTCCACCCGCCCCGGATGCATGGAGGGAACGGCCGCGCGTTCGGCGTGGGTGGAGCGCAGCAGCCACTCGGTGATCTCGCGGACCCGGTCGTGGGAGACCCGGGAGTGGTGGATGGCCTCGGAGTCGTACTCGGGCAGCTCCTGGGCGATCGCCGACACGGTGGTGACGGACCCGGCGAGCCCCACCAGGGTGCGCGCCTCACGCAGCGGCACGGTCCGCTCGGCGAGGTCGAGGGCGGCCTCGATGTCGGCACGCATGGCGGTGATCTGCGCGGCGGTCGGCGGGTCGCTGACGGCCCCGTCCTGGACGAGGTGCCGCTCGGTCATCCGCACACAGCCCACGTCCACGGAGCGTGCGGCCCGCACATGGTCGTCGCCCACGACGAACTCCGTCGAGCCGCCGCCGATGTCGACCACGAGATACGGCTTGGCCAGGTGGTCGCTGCCGGTGAGCTCCCTGGTCGCCCCGGTGAAGGAGAACTCGGCCTCCTGGTCCCCGGAGATGACCTCGGGCTCCACACCGAGAATGTCGAGGACGCCCCGGACGAAGTCGTCCCGGTTCTCCGCGTCCCGGGAGGCGGAGGTGGCGACGAACCGCAGCCGCTCGGCGCCGTGCTCCTTGATGACCGCCGCGTACTCCCGGCACGCGGCGAAGGTCCGCTCCAGCGCCTCGGGCGCTAGCCGCCCGGTCCGGTCGACTCCCTGGCCCAGCCGCACGATCGTCATACGGCGGTCCAGATCGACGAGTTCACCGGTCTCCGGGTCGCAGTCGGCGACGAGGAGGCGGATGGAGTTCGTACCGCAGTCGATGGCGGCGACCCGGGTCACTTGGTCTCCTCCTGCTGCTCGGGGAGGGTCACGCAGGCGCCCTTGCGCCACCACTCCGGCAGCATCGCGATCGCCTCGTCGCCCAGCGGGTTGACGCCCGGGCCCGCGGCCAGCGAGTGGCCGACCAGGACGTGCAGGCACTTCACCCGGTCCGGCATGCCGCCCGCGCTCGGGAAGCCCTCCAGCACCTCGATGGCGTCACGGCGGGCGAGGTAGTCCTCGTGCGCGGCACGGTAGGCCTTCGCCAGCTCCGGGTCGGTCCGGAGGCGTTCCGTCATCTCCTTCATGACGCCGTTCGCCTCCAGCGTGCCGATCGCCGAGGCGGCGCGCGGACACGTCAGGTAGTACGTCGTCGGGAAGGGCGTGCCGTCGGGGAGGCGAGGGGCCGTCTCCACCACGTCCGGCTGTCCGCAGGGGCAGCGGTGCGCGATCGCGCGCAGTCCGCGCGGCGGCCGCCCGAGCTGCTGCTTGAAGGCCTCGACGTCGGCGTCGGTCGGCTCGGTGCGCGGGGTGGTCGGCGGGGGCGTTTCCATGCCTGACTTTCTCTAGGTCTCACGGTCTCATCGGTCGGAGGCGTCGGACTTGTCGACGCCGTCCCAGACGTTGGAGTACCAGGGGCGGTCGGCCGCCCCGAGATCGGTGCGGGACTGCTTGGCCGCGTTCGGGTCGACGACGATGAAGCCCGTCTCCCCCGGCAGCACGTAGTGCAGCCGCTGCCGGATCTGCTGCTCCGCGTACGCGTCGTCCTGCCAGCGCGCCTTGAGGTCGCGCAGCTTCTCGACCCGCTCGGCGGCCTGTGCCTTCTCCCGCTGGAGATCGGAGATCTCGGCGCGCTGGGAGACGTACTGCCTTATCGGGTACGCCAGCGCCACCACCAGGGTGCACACCACGAGGGCGAGCAGCGCGGCCCGGCCGGTGAGCCGGGAGCGGCGGGCCTGGCGTTTGGTCTGGGAGCGGTAGACCCGGGCCGCGGTCTGCTCGCCGAGCAGCTTGATCCTGGTCGCGGTGGAGAAACGGTCCCGGTCCTTCACGGCCATCGGCTCTCCGCCTCCCCTTCTACGTGCGTACGTCCCCGCACACGGTACGGGACCGGTACGGGGACGTACGTACGACTGGCTAAGGCTTAGCCCCTTAAGGGTCAGCCCTTGAAGCGCGGGAACGCGCTGCGGCCGGCGTAGACCGCGGCGTCGTCGAGGATCTCCTCGATGCGCAGCAGCTGGTTGTACTTGGCGACGCGCTCGGAGCGGGCCGGGGCGCCGGTCTTGATCTGGCCGCAGTTGGTGGCGACGGCCAGGTCGGCGATGGTGACGTCCTCGGTCTCGCCGGAGCGGTGGGACATCATGCACTTGAAGCCGCTGCGCTGGGCGAGCTCGACGGCGTCCAGGGTCTCGGTGAGCGAACCGATCTGGTTCACCTTGACCAGGAGGGCGTTGGCGGTGCCCTCCTCGATGCCGCGGGCCAGGCGCTCGGGGTTGGTGACGAACAGGTCGTCGCCGACGAGCTGGACCTTGTCGCCGAGCTTGTCGGTGATGACCTTCCAGCCGGCCCAGTCGTCCTCGAACAGCGGGTCCTCGATGGAGACGAGCGGGTAGGCCGCCACGAGCTCCTCGTAGTACTCCGTCATCTCGGCGGCGGAGCGCTCCTTGCCCTCGAACTGGTACTTGCCGTCCTTGTAGAACTCGGAGGCGGCGACGTCGAGCGCGAGGGCGACCTGCTCGCCGGGGATGTAACCGGCTTCCTTGATCGCCTCGAGGATGAGGTCGAGGGCGGCGCGGTTGGACTCGAGGTTCGGGGCGAAGCCGCCCTCGTCGCCGAGGCCGGTGGACAGGCCCTTGCTCTTCAGGACCTTCTTGAGGGTGTGGTAGACCTCGGTGCCCCAGCGCAGCGCCTCGGAGAAGGACTCCGCGCCGATCGGGGCGATCATGAACTCCTGGATGTCCACGTTGGAGTCGGCGTGCGAGCCGCCGTTCAGGATGTTCATCATCGGAACGGGCAGCAGGTGCGCGTTCGGGCCGCCCAGGTAGCGGAAGAGCGGCAGGTCGCTGGCCTCGGAGGCGGCGTGGGCGACGGCGAGGGAGACGCCGAGGATGGCGTTGGCGCCGAGGGAGCCCTTGTTGTCGGTGGCGTCCAGGTCGAACATGGCCTGGTCGATCAGGCGCTGCTCGGTGGCGTCGTAGCCGACGAGCTCCGGGCCGATCTGCTCGATGACGGCGAGGACGGCCTTCTCGACACCCTTGCCCTGGTAGCGGTTCGGGTCACCGTCGCGGAGCTCGATGGCCTCGAAGGCACCGGTGGAGGCGCCGGAGGGGACGGCGGCACGACCGGTGCTGCCGTCGTCGAGGCCGACCTCGACCTCGACGGTGGGGTTGCCTCGCGAGTCGAGGATTTCCCTGGCTACGACGACGTCGATGGACGGCACGAGCATCTCCTTCTTGGATCTGACGCTGGTTGTGCGGGGCCGCGTGGGCCTTGCGCCTAGAGCCTAACCGGCTCCGGGGTATCGGCCACTGTGTGGACCGACCTGTGGACGAAACCGAGAGTAAATTGTTTCTGAACTGAACAAAGACCGCCGTGCAAGCGCGCGCAAAAAACCCCGCCCCGGTGCGTACGGGGGAACACGCACCGGAGCGGGGAGCCCGTGGGGACGGGGGGTGGCCCTCACGAGGCCTTCAGTATGAGGACCACGGCTGTGAGGGCACTGTGGTTCAGCTGGGTCCTTACTTCAGGTGCAGCTGCTGGCCGGGGTAGATGAAGTCGGCATCGGTGATGATGTCCTTGTTCAGCTTGAACAGCTTCTGCCAGCCGCCCTTGACCTTGTGCTTCTCGGCGATCGAGCTGAGGGTGTCACCCTTGACGACCTTGTACTCGCCGTCGCCCTTCTTGACCTTCTTGCCGGTCGGGGTGGTGACGGTCTTCTTGGCCGCCGGGCGGTCGGTGGAGCGGGAGGCGCTCTGCTCGTCGGTGGAACGGCTGCTGGAGCCCGAGTTCGAGGAGCCGGAGGACGAGCTGGTGCCGCCGTTGTACGCGGCGCTGGACAGGCCCGTGCCGCAGACCGGCCAGGCACCCTTGCCCTGGGAGGCGAGGACCTTCTCGGCGACGGCTATCTGCTGCGCCTTGCTGGCCTGGTTGGCCTGCGCGGCGTACTGCGTGCCGCCGTACGCGGCCCAGGTGGAGGCGGAGAACTGGAGACCGCCGTAGTAGCCGTTGCCGGTGTTGATGGACCAGTTGCCGCCGGACTCGCACTGGGCGACGGCGTCCCACTCGGAGGCGGTGGCGGCGGAGGCGTTGCCGGCCGCCATCAGCGGGGCGGCGATGGCGACACCGGTGACGCCGGCGAGCGCGGCGGCGCGGGTGGCCTTGGACGGACGACGGTGCTTGCCCTTGCCGGAAAACAGCATGGTGGATCCCCTCACCGACGCCTGCGAGGTGAGCTGTCGGGTTCGGGCCGGTTGAGTTGCCCGGTCGCGCACCCTGCGGTGCGCGGCTTCACCCCAAGCCGGTCCAGCGTGAACTGCTGGGCCCGGCACTTACCTTGGGTCCCCCGCTCCTGCCTACGGCGCTTGACGCGACGACTGTTCCCGTACGGCCGCTGGCAGGATTCGGCGTTGCGACAGACGGGGCTCGGGTTGCCGAGCGGTCACGACCGTAGACACGCGCTCGGCGGAATTTCAAAGACGATCAGGGCTTCTGAGACTCATCCCACACTTTCACCAAAGTGGACATTCGGTGCGAAGTGTGACGTGAACTCCCGCTATTTTTCAGGCCTTTTCGGCCCTATTCCGCCCCTGTGTCGAGCGTCTGACCGGCGGAGATGTTGCTCGGATCGGCGCCGATGCGGTCCTTGTTCTCGGCGTAGAGGGCGCGCCATCCGCCGTCGAGGCCAAGGGAGTCGGCGATGGAGGCGAGGGAGTCGCCTTCCTGGACGGTGTAGGTGCGAGCGGCATGCCGGCCACCGGAGGGAGCCGCGGAGGGCGTCGCGCTCTTCGTCGTGACCTCCTCGGCACTGTCGCCGCGGTGCTTGCCGGAGCCGAGGGCACCGACGTCGACGAGGGCCGAAGAACCGCCCTCCTGCCACGACTTGTCCGCTTCGTCCTCTTCTGCGCTCACCACGGGTGAGCCGTCGGAAGGCTGCGCGCTCTCCTTGGCCGAGGCTTCTGGCCCCTTGGGGGCGGATTTGCCCGACTTGGATGCGCTTTCGTCACCGTTGGACGGAGTGGCCGACGGCGAGGGCGTCGCGGCCGAACCGTCCAGCGAGTCGAGCAGGCCGGGAGAGTCCTCGGTCTCCGACGAGTCGGCGGAACCGGACGAGTTGGACGAGCCGGACGATTCCGACGATCCGGACTCCGACGGCGAGGGCGTCCCGCTCCCCACACCGGTGTCGACACCGGCCGAGCTCGAGTCCTTGCTGAGCCCGGAGAGCAGACCGCAGGTCGGCCAGGCCGCGATGCCCTGGTCCGCGAGGAGCTTCTCGGCCACGGCTATCTGCTGGTTGCGACTCGCCAGGTCCGCGGTCTTGGCGTACTCGAGACCGCCGTACTTCTCCCAGTTCTCCTGGGACATCTGGAGGCCGCCGTAGTAGCCGTTGCCGTCGTTGGCGCTCCAGGAGCCACCGCTCTCGCACTCCGCCACCCGGTCCCAGGTGGTGCCGGTCGCGGCACTCGCACCGCTCGCCGCGAGCAGGGGGATCGCGATGGCGGATCCTGTCACGCCGGCCGCCACGAGCAGGGCCGGAGCCTGACGGGGGCGACGGTGACGACCGTTCCCGGAGAGCATGGAGGGACCTTTCCCGAGACAGCAGAGCCCGCGCGGCAAGTGGTTCAGGCCACCGCGCTGGTCCGTGAACGTATAGGGGTTCGATCACTTGTCACAAGTTAATGCCGCGTAGATCACGTGAAGATCACAGAGTTGAGAGCGCGTCATGTTTGAGCGGCTCTCCTGCGGGGTTCAGTGGACCCCTCGGTCGATTACCGGACGGGTGTGAACTCCACGGGCAAAGTACGCAGTCCACGCATGATGAGCCCGCCACGCCAGCGCAAATCGGCTGAATCCACCGCGAGTTGCAGATCGGGGAGGCGGGTCAGAAGCGTGGCGAGCGCGGTCTGGCCCTCCAGCCGGGCGAGCGGGGCGCCGAGGCAGTAGTGGATGCCGTGTCCGTAACCGAGGTGCTGATTGTCACGGCGGGACAGATCGAGCACATCGGGGTCGGCGAACCGCTCCGGATCCCGGTCCGCCGCGGCGAGCACCACGAGCACGGGGTCGCCGGCCGCGATGTCCTGACCGCCGATGCGCAGGGGCTCGGTGGCGAACCGCCAGGTCGCCAGCTCGACCGGCCCGTCGTAGCGCAGCAGTTCCTCCACCCCCGTCTCCAGGAGGTCGCGTCGGCCGTCGGCGAGGGACCGCTGGAGCCGCTCGCGCTGCTCGGGGTGGGTGAGCAGGGCGTAGGTGCCGTTGCCGATGAGGTTGACGGTGGTCTCGAAGCCGGCGAACAGCAGGATGAAGGCCATCGCCGCGGCCTCGTTCTCGGTGAGGTGCTCTCCGTGGTCGGAGGCCCGGATGAGCCCCGAGATGAGGTCCTCACCGGGGGTGGGCTCGGCGGGCAGCGCTTCCCGCTTGCGGTGGATGAGCTCGGCGAGATACCCGCGCATCTTCTTCACGGACCGCGCCACCCCGCCCCGCGGCCCTCCCCCGTGACGGATCATCATGCCCGCCCAGTCCCGGAAGTCGTCCTGGTCCTCGCGGGGGACGCCGAGGAGGTCGCAGATCGCGTAGATGGGGAGCGGGAAGGCGAAGTCGTGGATGAGGTCGGCGGAGCCGGTCGCCGCGAACCGGTCGATGAGACGGTCCGTCAACTCCTGCACCCGGGGCGCGAACTCGGCGACCCTCCTCGGCGTGAACGCCTTGCTGACGAGCCGTCGGAGCCTGGTGTGGTCCGGCGGGTCGATGTTCAGCAGATGCGTCATCAGCTCCGCCTTGCGCTCGCCGGGGATACCGGTCTTCCCCTTGGCGTGCTCGGGCTCGTCGTGATGCGCCGGGTTCTTGCTGAGCCGCTGATCGGCGAGCGCCTGCTTGGCGTCGCCGTACCGGGTGACCAGCCAGGCCTCCACACCGCTGGGCAACCGGGTCCGGTGCACGGGGGCGTGCTCCCGGAGCCAGGCGTAGGCGGGGTAGGGGTCGGTGGCGAAGTCCCACGTGAAGAGGTCAGGGGTGGGAGCGGGGGTGGGGGTGGCGGTGGGCTGGTCGGTCACTCCTTGACCGTAGCCGGGTTTTCAGGGGGTCTGCTCCGGTCTCCTTCTCCTACAGCTCCATGACCGTGCCGTCGCTACCAACCGCCCGCCCGGCATCCCCGGGGTCGTCGCTCAGGTCTGCTTCTCCGTCTCCGGCTTCGTGTCCGTCTCCGTCCGGCGGATCGCGTCCCGGTAGGCGCGGGCGGCTGCTCGCAGGGCTGCCTCCGGGTCTGTTCCGTCGGCCTCCGCGCGGGCGGCCAGGGCGAGGAGTTCGTAGCCGATGCCCTCGCCCGCGGGCAGGGGGACCTCCAGTCCCGCCGTCCGCACGCGTGACGCCAGCTTCGCCGCGAGGGCCAGGCCGGGCTGGCCGAGGGGGATGCCCTCGGTCACCGAGGTGCGCTGCTTCTCCATCGCCTTGGTGCGCAGCCAGTGCGCCTTGACCTCCTCGGGGGTGGTGGCCGTCTCGTCGCCGAAGACATGGGGGTGGCGGTGGATGAGCTTGGCGACGATCCCGCCGGCCACGTCGTCGATGGAGAAGGGGGTGTCCGGGTCGTCCTCCGCGATACGGGAGTGGAAGATCACCTGGAGCAGGACGTCACCGAGTTCCTCGCGCAGTTCGTCGCGGTCGCCCTCCTCGATCGCCTCGACGAGTTCGTACGCCTCCTCGATCCCGTACTTCGCCAGGCCCTTGTGGGTCTGCTGGGAGGACCACGGGCACTCCGCGCGGATCCGGTCCATGACCTGCACGAGGTCGAGGAGCCGGGCGCCGGGCAGGTCGTAGGAGGCGGGGAGCAGCTCCAGCTCGGGCATCTGCACGCGTCCGGAACCGGCGAGCCGGGCCAGGCCGTCCGTGAGGGCCGGCTCGCCCTCGCCGGTGGCCACGACGACCACCGTGTTCCCGCCCGCGCAGACGCCCACCAGCTCCTCGGCCGTCGGCGCCGCCTCGTCGACGCGTATCCCCGCCTCCCGGAGATACGGCAGCTGGGGATGTGCCCCGTCCGCGCAGAGAACACGGTCGGCAGCGTGCAGCGCCTGCCAGGCGGGCCAGGAGAGCAGGCCGGGGGCGACGCGGTGGCTGGTGGTGAGCAGGACGATACGGCCGGGGGCGGAGGCCGTGTCGGGGGCGGGCGCCGTGTCGGAGGCGGGCGCCGTATTGAGGGCCTGGTCGTGCTGGTCGTCCTGGTCGGGGGCGGGCTCGAAGCCGGTTGCGTTCACGATTCGAAGCTAACGCACACCGCCGACGGGGAGATCGGGTTGTCCACAGGGCGGGGGTGAAGATGCGATCGTATGATCTTCGTCCGGGCGCTTCACCCCGCGGTGATGCGCCCTGCCTCCCCTACGCCGTCTGCTCGCTGCCCGCCCCCGTGACCTCCCGCACCCACGGCGTCTTCGCGTCCGCCCGGGCGCTCTTCTGGGCGTCCCACGTGCCGTAGCGCGGGTTGAGGTCGACGTCGAGTTCCTTGGATGCCTTGGTCAGGGCGCCCCAGAAGGCCGGATCGCTGGTGTCGGTGCCGAGCTTCGCCGCGAGTTTCTGGGCCTCCAGCTGGAGGCCCAGACTCTCGTCGAGGCGTTCGGGCGCGATGCCGTACTGCTGGAGCCACGCCGTCTCCAGGCCCTTCGACCCGCCGGCCTGCTCCTCCAGACCGGCGCGCAGTTGCTGGACCTCCTTGCGGGTCACGCTCACGTGCGCGTCCTCGGCGGCCCGGTGCAGCACCCGGTCGAGGACCATGCCGTGCAGGACGTCGCGGGCGAGGGTGCCGGTCTTGGCGATGGCCTGCGCGTACTGCGTCTCGTCCGTGACGGCCGCCCGCTGGGCGTCGCGCACCTCGGTGACCCGGTTCTCCAGCTGCGCCACGGTGATCCGCTGGCCGCCGACGACGGCCGCCGCGCCGGGATGCGCGTCGTTTCCGCAGGCGGTGAGGAGGGGTGCCGCGCAGGCGAGGGCGGCGGAGAGGACTAGCGCGGTGCGACGACGGCGGTGCAAGGAAGCCTCCCGAGGAGATTGTGCGACGGTGCACAAGGTCTTGCGGTGATCGATGGTAGGCAGGTGACCGGCTCTGGCCAACCCATTCGACCAACGATTCACCAGGACTTCGGGCACCGCCGCGCCGCCCGCACCGCGCCACGGCCGTCACGCACGCGTGGGCAGACCTCGGCCAGGCTCGCGTGGGCCCGCCTCATCCGCGCACGCGTGCCCGCCCTCAGCCGGTGATCGCCACCGGCCCGTCCCAGGCGTCCCGGTCCACGGTGATCGTGTAGCCGTTCCGCGTCTCCTTGCTGTTGACCAGGTACTGGTGACCGCGGCTGTGGTCGGTGTACTGGGTCTTGCCGAACGGCCAGTCCGTCGTCGTGGTGTTCTGCTTGTCCCACAGCGCGTACCAGAGGTTGCCCGGCAGGTCGGTCCTGTCGGTCGCGTTGGCGATCGCCTTGGCGCTGGAGCTGGTGAAGCCGTAGAAGCCCGCGCGGTACGTCTTGGCGCGCAGCGTCTTGTCGAACGCGCGCACGTAGGTGAGCACCGCGTCGTTGCACGCCTTGTTGGTGATGTCGTACGCCTCCATGTCCAGGAAGATCGGGCTGCCGACCTTCATGCCGAGTGCGGAGGCCTTGGCGACCGCGTCGGCGCCGTCCTTGGCCCCCAGAGAGGCGGCGGTGGAGGCGGTGAGCTTCTCCGGGCTGGAGCCCGTCTGGCAGGACGGCTGGGCGCCGACATAGAGGGGGATGAGCTTCCAGCCGACCGCGCTGACCGACTTGACCCAGGAGGCGGTGAGGTTGGGCTGGGCGCAGCCGCGGTTCTTGCCGCCGATGTAGACGGCTGCGGCGCCGTACAGACCGCCGTGCCATGCCTTCATCGCGGAGAGGGAGGGGGCGGCGCAGGTGTCGAAGGCGCGTCCGGTGTACGTCTTCTGGGCGGGCCAGGTGGTGGCGGCCATCGAGGTCTGCGCGGCGAGGCCCGCGCCGGCGAGCACCACCGCCCCGGCGATGCCCCAGCTGACGTATCTGCGCTTCTTCGACTGCCGATGGCCTGACTTGCCGGACCGGCTGGACCTTGACGACCTGGACGACATGGACGACATGGACGACCCCACCCCTGGTTGTGCTGTGCGTGGCTTGCATGGCTGAAACGACGCGCAAAGCTATCCGGCGCCGGGCATGCCTTTCGGAAACACAAGCCCCTCGAGACCACAAGATTCTCTCAGGGCACGGCAAAGACCGGCGCCCCGGCTAGCCGCGCACCTGGCCCAGCCACTGGAGCGTCCGGCGGACCTCGACGGCGAGCGGGTGGCCGGGTCCCTGGAGCCGTTCCACGTCGTGCAGCAGCCGGGCGAGGGTGTCGTGGGCGGCCGGCCGGTCGCCGAGGGCGAGCAGGAGGTGGCCGATGCGGCGGCGGACGTCGTGGGCGAGCTCGGGGCCGCCGGCCACGTACTGGTTCTCGTAGTACGGCAGCAAAGCGCGGTATTCGGCCAGTGCGGCCGCCGGTTCGCCGAGTTGTTCCAGGCACTGGGCGGCGTCGTAGCGGAAGCGCAGGGACTGCGGGTCGGCGTGGCCGGCCTCGGCGGCGCGTTCGTCGGCGAGGCGGCGCAGTTCGGGCAGCGCGCGCCGGTACTGGCCGTCGTCCATGAGGGTCGCGGCGTACTGCTTGCGCAGGGTGCGGACGACCGGGGAGTTGGCGCCGTGCTGTTCGGCGGCCGTGGGCAGGATCGCGCCGAGGATGTCGACGGCCTGGGTGATGCGCCCCTCGCCGAGGAGCCGCTTGACCTCGTCGACCGCGCGCGCGACGTCCGGTTTCTCGGCCTTCTCCGGGACGGGCGTGACGGGGGCGGGCTGGGGCGCGGGCGTGCGCGCGCGGTCCGGCCAGGGGGCGTGCGGCCGCAGGAAGGGGCGCGTGGGGTCGAGGGGCGCTCCGGTGGGCATCCCGCGCGCGGGCAGCAGCAGGGCCAGGTCCTCGTACACGTCCTGCGCGGAGGCCGGGCGGTGCTGCGGGTCCTTGGCGAGCAGCCGCAGGACCAGCGCCTCCAGGGCCTCGGGGACCTCGGGGCGGGTGCGGCGCACGGGCAGCGGCGGCTCGTAGAGGTGCCGGTGCAGCACGCCGAGGGCCGTGGAACCCGCGAACGGGACGTCTCCGCTGAGGAGTTCGTGCAGCAGCACGCCGAGCGCGTACAGGTCGGTGTACGGGCCGACCGAGCCGCCCATGGCCTGCTCGGGGGCCATGTAGGCGGGCGAGCCGATCGGCGAACCGGTGTGCGTGAGGCGGGTGGTGTCGGTGTCCATGACCGAGGCCACGCCCAGGTCGAGCACGGTGACCGTGCCGTCCTGCTTCACCATCACATTGCGCGGCTTGAGGTCGCGGTGGACGATCGGCACGGCGTGCACGGCACTGAGTACGGCGCACAGTTGCGCGGCGACCGCGACCGCCCACTGCCAGGGGTACGGGTCGTGCTCGGCCAAATGGTCGGAGAGGTCCGCGCCGTCGACGTACTGCATGACGAGGAACAGCTCCTCGCCCTCGCTGCCCGCGTCGTGCACGGTGACGAGCCCGGGGTGGTCGACCTGCGCGGTCACCCGGCACTCGCGCACGAACCGGCGGCGCAGCTCGTCCGCCTCCTGCCCGGCCACCTTGTCGGGGCGCAGCAGCTTCACCGCCACGCGCCGGTCGAGCCGCTGGTCGTAGGCCGTCCAGACCTGGCCCATGCCGCCCTGTCCGATGAGCGTGGACAGTTCATAGCGGCCTGCGACGACACGCCCTGTCGCCACGGTCACCTGCCGCCGTCGTGGTGGCCGCCGGTGCTGCTGTCGCCGTGGCCGCCGTCGTGCTTGCGCAGGTAGTCGCTGAGCTCGTCGAGTTCGGCGCGCACCTGGTCGATGCGGGCGGGCGCGGGGCGCTGCGGCGGGGGCGGCACGACACCGGAACCCGGGCCCGGGCCGGGGACCGGAGGCACGGGCGGCTGGGGGCGGGGCTGCGGCGGGGGCAGGACGGTCGAGGTGTACGGCGGTGTCGGCGCCGGGTGCGGCTGCGGGTGCGGGTAGCCGTAGCCGGTGTGGACGGTCGGGCCCTGGGGCGGCAGGTAGCCGGTGAACCGCCTCTGCTGGTGCACCCTGATGTCCATCACCAGGAAGTACACGCTGCTGAAGAGGCCGAGCAGCAGGACCAGGGACATCGCCACGTCGGTCCTGCGGTCGCTCTCCGGGAGCGAGCCGACCACCGCGAAGCACGCGATGGACAGCGGCAGGCTCGCCCAGGCCAGCACCCAGTCGACCACCCGGCCGCGCAGGAACGCGATCCGGAACAGGGGTGCGCAGGCGAGCAGGCCGCACGAGAGGAAACCGACGGCGGCGAGCACCACGCGCAGGGTGATGACCGTGCCCGAGTCGCGAGCGGGCGGCGCCGCGCCGTGGCCGTACATGAACGCTCCTGAACCGGGATTCGATGTGGGGTTCGAGCGTATAGGCCGATACCGACAACAGGTCACGGGTTGTACCGAACCGTTGTCGTCCTGATCAGTCGGGCGGTGAGTCCGGGGCGGTCAGTCGGGTCGCTCAGCCGGCCGGATCGACCGGTCGGGTCAACCGGGCGCGACCGTCCCGTCCGTGAGGCCGTCGTACATCCCGCGCACGAGTTGCTCCCCGAGCCGGCCCGCGTGGCGAAGGGCCCGCTCGAACTCGTCGAGCGCGCGGAAGCGTTCGCCGTAGCGCCGTTGCTCGTCGAGCGGCAGCCTGGGCAGTTGGAGCCGGCGCACGTCCAGGCGGGTCGCGGTGGAGGCGTAACTGCTGGCCTGGCGGTTGTTGGCGGTGCCGCGCAGGAAGCCGGCGAGGAACCAGGGGTCGAGCGCGGCGGGATCGGGGCGCAGGAGCACGAGGTTGCGCCCCAGCGCGGCGCCCCCGGTCGCCTCGTCGATCACCCGCGCCACCGACCCCCCGCCGAGCACCGGTACGACGACATCGCCGGGTTCGGTCAGCACGGCCTCCTCGTCGCTCTCGGGAAGCGTCCCCGAGGGGGCCGCCCCGGAGAGGACGTCATGGTCGGTGAGGACGGGCACACGCGCGTGGCCGCCGCTTCCACCCGTGCGCAGCATCAGGGCGCCCCCGCGCGCGAGTTCGCCGATGGTGGTGAGCGGCCACCGCGCGGGGCGCGCGCTGTCGGCGGGCGGCGGGGTGAGGTCGGCGGTCAGGCGCAGGGTCTCGCCCAGGCGCTCGCGCACGGCCGTGAGCTGTTCGGCTCCGTCGGCCGCGGTGGGCGGCGGCAGATGACGGGCGGGCGCGAGGTCCACGTCGTCGTCGAGGAGGTCGATGACGGGCAGCGCGCGGGCCAGACCGGGCCGTTCGGCGAACCGGCCGGCCCGGCCGAAGGCCTGCCAGGCGTCGAGCACGGCCTCGCGCACGGCCCGCCAGTCCGGCCCGCCGCGTCCCTCGCCCGCGTACCGCCCCACGTCGACGAGCAGCACCTCCGGCTGCGCGGGCGCCTTCTCCGGGCGGCGCAGCACCCACAGGTGCAGCGGGATGTTGTACGGCGGCGCCGCCCCGACCGGCAGGGCGATCACGGCGCGCAGGGCACCGCGGCGCAGCAGGTCGGCGCGGATCCGGCGGCCCGAGCGGCGGGAGGCGGCGGCGGGCGGCATGAGCAGGACGCCGGCGCCGCCGTCCTTGAGGCGGGCGAGCGCGTGCTGGACCCAGGCGAGCTCGGACTCGTTGCGGGCCGGGAAGCCGTACTCCCAGCGGGGGTCGTAGGCGAGTTCGTCGTGGCCCCAGTTGCGCTCGTTGAACGGCGGGTGGCACAGCACGGCGTCGGCGTGCAGCTGGGGATAGGCGTCGGCGCGCAGGGTGTCACCGGTGGCGCCGCGCACGGTGGACCAGGTGTGCAGCGCGAGCCGGAGCGTGGTGAGCGCGGCGAGTTCGGGGGCGCTGTCCTGGGCGTAGAGCCGCTGTTCGGGACGGGTGGCGGCGGCCTTCAGGAGGGCGCCGGTGCCGCAGGCCGGGTCGAGGACGGTGCGGACGGGACCCACCAGGTCGGCCATGAGACCGGCCAGGTCGGCCGGGGTGAGCGTGTACTGGCGCGGGTTGGCGTCCAGGTGCCGTCCCAGCAGGAACTCGAAGGTCTGACGGGCGCCCAGCTCGGCGGCGAGCTCGGCGACCCCGCGCAGGAGGGGGACGGAGGGGAGGAGTTCGGCGGCGGTGGGGGCGCGCAGTACCGCTCCGGTGTGCACGGGGGGTGGGGTGTTCACGGCAGGTCGGGTGTTCACAGCGGAGGGGCTGGCGGCGCCCGGTGCTCTGTGACCGGTGCCGGATGTGTTCACAGCGGTCGAGGTGTTCACGGCCCCCGAGGCGCCCACAGGCCCCGAGGTGTCCGCGGCCCCCGAGACGTCCACGACCCCCGACACGTCCACGGCCGCCGGTTGCTTCCCGAAGCGCGGCGTCAGTACGTCCCGCAGCGCTCCCGGCAGCATCGACGCGAGGCGTTCGTCGGAGCCGGCGCTCACGTCCAGCCAGACCGGCGGCCGGTCGTGGATCAGCAGCAGGACGCAGCCCGCGTGGGTGAGGGCGGTGACCGGCCCCTCGGGGTGCCCGGAGAGCTGCTGCCAGACACGCTCCCGCAGTGGCACCTCGGCGAGTTTCCCCTGCTTGCGCAGCCAGGACTCGACCTCGGCGAGGGCGAAGGAGGGGCTGGTCTCGGTGCCGCCGACGGGTCTCGGGAAGTCGGCGTGGCGGCGCCGCCAGTTGCTGACGGCCGCACGGCCCACCCCGGCCAGCCGTGCGATTCCGGCGGCGGTCACCTCAGTCGCGTTGTCCCGCACCCGCCCGCTCCCCTCGTCGGCCGCGCCACCCTGCGGCCCGCCTGTGACGCCGAGCATACCGACGTGCGCAAGATCTACCGCTTCACGGCCGTGTACGTCACCACTTTCGTGAACCGTGTTGACTCGGTTCACAGGCTCTGGTCTTATTGACCCAGCGAACGAGCGGCCGCCGGATGGGCGGCGGTCGCCGCGTCGGAGGGGGACACAGTCATGGGCATGAAGGGCAAGGTCGCGCTGAGCGCCGTCGTGGGGATCGTCGTCATCGGGGGCGTCTCCGCATGCGCCGGGGTCGACGGAGACGGCTCCTCCGGCGGCAGCGGCAAGCGCTCTTCGGCGTTGGCGGAGCGCAAGGCCGGGACCAAGAAGAGCGACAAGGGCAGCGACAAGGCCGAGGCCGAGAAGAAGGCCGCGTTCTCGGGGGACGGCGACTTCCAGGTCGGTTCGGACGTCAAGCCCGGCACCTATCGCACCACCGGCAACGACGACGGCATGTGCTATTGGGAGCGGGCCAAGGACGCCTCGGGCGAGATGGACTCGCTGCTGGCCAACGACAATGTCACCGGCACGAGTTACGTCACCGTCAAGGCCGGCGACAAGCTCTTCAAGTCGAGCGACTGCAACGACTGGGAGGCCGTCGACGCGAAGGCCAAGGGCTCCCCCGTCAGCGAGATGTCCGGCGACGGCGGCATGTTCAGAGTCGGCGCCGACATCGTCCCCGGCACCTACAAGTCCACCGGCAACACCGACGACTCCTGCTACTGGGAGCGCACCAAGGACGCCGAGCACGGCATCGACTCGATCCTCGCGAACGACAACGCCAACGGCACGGCCGTGGTCAGGATCAGCGCCTCGGACGGCTACTTCAAGACGGCGGGCTGCAAGGACTGGAAGAAGACCGGCTGAACCGCCCGGCCCTCTTCGGTCGGGCCCGGCCCGCACCCACCGCCGGGGCGTACCACCCGCACAGCGCGCGCCCCGCACCTCGTCACCGCACTTCACCTCACTGCATTTCACCGCATCACCACCAAGGAATCGCCATGCGCCGTACCGCACTCGCCGCTCTCTGCATCGCCGCCGCGGCCACCGCAGGACTCACCGGATGCCAGCCCGGCCAGGACACGTCGGACAGCGGCACGGGCGTCTCCAGCACGTCCGCCGCGCCCGCCAAGTCGGCCGCGAAGAAGGAGCCGTTCGCCGGGCTGACCGGCGGCGAGATAGCCGAGCAGGCCACGAAGGCCACGACCGGCGCCGCCTCGCTGCGGATGAAGGGCGACATCCCCGACGACGAGAGCGGCGGCACCATCAGCCTCGACGTGGCCCTGAACAAGAAGGGCGAGTGCGCCGGCACCATCGGCATGGGCGGCAAGGGCCGGACCGAGCTGATCAAGACCGGTGACCTCGTGTACATGAAGTTCGACGAGGCGTTCCTGCGCGAGCAGAGCGACGGCGAGTCGAAGTCGGACACCGACGCGGCCGTGGCCATGCTGGCCGGCAAGTGGACCAAGACGAAGGCGACGGGCGCGGACGCCAAGGAGTTCGGGGACTTCTGCGACCTGACCAAGGTGCTCGAGGGCGCCGAGGACACCGGCTCCGACGCCACCCGCGGAAAGACGACCACCGTCGACGGGACGCCGGCGATCGTCCTGCACGAGAAGGACGGCAAGGACCGCTACACCCTGTACGTCGCCACCGAGGGCAAGCCGTACCTGCTGCGCGTCGACAGCACGGCCGGGGCGGACCAGGGGTCGGTCACCTTCAGCGACTTCGACGAGCCGGTCCCGGCGCAGAAGCCCGCCGGCGAGATCCTGGACCTCGACGCCCTGGGCGGCTGAGCCGAGGAACCCGACGCATCACGCGGGGACGCACCGGTCCGGCGACTCCCCACCAGGACGCGGCACGCTCAAAGGGCGTGCCGCATCCACACGTTGGGCTCCACATACACCGCGTACCCGCGCTCCGGCTCACACCGCACCGGCACCAGCGCCCCGGGCACCTCTATGTCGCCCGGAGTGTCGAAGGGCAGCCCGGTCCAGCCACGCCACTGCTCCAGCGAGCCGGCCACCGTCATGGAGGCGGGCGCCACCGCGTGGACGGCGGCACCGGCCCGGGCGTGGACGCGGAGCCAGGGGTCGTACGGCAGCCCGTCGGGCCGTACGCGATAGGCGTACTCCTCGATGGGCGTGTGCGGTTCCAGGTGCTTGGCGCTGGGCCGGACCGGGGCGACGACCTCGCTGAAGCCGTGCGCGCGGGCGTTGTCACGCATCGCCGAGAGCATCCGGGCGGACAGGCCCCGGCCCTGGGCACGCGGATCGACGACGACCGAGATGGCGCTGACCGTGTCGGGCCGCACGCCCCGGCGCAGGTCTCCGAACGCCCACACCAGCGTCTCGTCCCAGCCCCGGGCGGGCAGTTCACCGCGTTCCTCGGTGTGCAGGGCGAAGGGCACGCTGTGGGCGTGCGCGACGACCTCACCCCGCTCGTCCTCGGCGAACAGCACGTACTCGGGGAGTTCGTCGGAGATCCGCCCGTAGTGGGCGTTGCCCACGGGATCCTGGGTCACGAACTCCGGCCAGCTGTTGGCCATGCCGAGGACGCGCTCCCGCATCTCGGGACGCTCGGCAAGACTCGACACCTTCAGCTCCATGCGATCACCGTAGGCCGCGGCCCCTCGCACCGGAAAGCGTGTTTTCCCGACCGCGACGGCCCGTCAGTCCGCGTGGAACCTCGGCGGTGCCTCGGTCGGGTTGCCGCCGGTCGGCAGCTTCTGGCCGGGGCAGCCCGAGAGGACCTTCTCCATCGCGGACTTCTCGGCGGCCGTGACCCACAGCTGGTACTTCTTCTTCACCGCGACCTGGGCGGCCACATACGTGCACCGGTACCCCTTGTTGGGCGGCAGCCAGGTCGCCGTGTCGCCGTCCCCCTTGGAACGGTTGGTGCTCGCGTCGACGGCGAGGAGGTTGAGCGGGTCGTTGGCCAGAGCTATGCGCTTGCCGGCGTCCCAGTACTTGGCGCCCTTCTGCCAGGCGTCGGAGAGCGCGACCACATGATCGATGTCGACCTGGCTGCGGCCCCGCCGGTAGGTCACCTCCTTGCCGGAGTACGGGTCCGACTCCAGCACGCCGTAGGAGACCTTGCAGTCCCCGCCGGTGAACTTCACGTCCTCCAGGTCGCGCTTGAGTATGTCGTCGCGGGTGTCGCAGTCGTTCGAGTCCGTGTCGGCCCACGCGGTGCCGAACCTGTCACGGTCGTAACCCGTCTTGGGCGCACGGCCCTTGACGGTGAGCGACTCGGCGGCGGTGAGGGCCGCGCCCGAGCCCCCGGTCTCCTCCGGTCCTCCGGACCCCGTGGTCGTCTCCGCCTTGCACCCGGCCACGGCGAACACCAGCACGACGGCGGCCGCGGCCCCGCCCCTCAGACGCATCACGTGCGCCCCTCCCCTTGCAAACCCGGTCCGCCCCCGCAGGGTGCGCTTTCCCTGGTACGTCGTCGCGCACACCGTAGCGAGCGGGCGCACCGCGGCATTCAGGAGGTCCGGACCGTACGCCCTTCGAGTGGGCATCACGGACATAACGGCCGTATCGTCATGTCTGAGTCACCTCCGGAAGGAGCTCTGGATGGGCATCTTCGACAGGTTCAAGAGCAACCGCCAAGCGCAGGACAAGGCCAAGGGCATGTCCGACATGGCGGAACGGAAGGTCAACGACCGGACCGGCAACAAGTACGAGAGCCAGGTCGACGACGCACAGCAGAAGATCGAGGGGTCGCTCGGCATGGACCGCGACAGGCCGGACCAGCCGTAGGCCGGAACGGCCGAAAGCGCGAACAGCCGTAAACCTGGATGCCGTCCGCGGAGCCCGTCTCCCGCGGGCGGCTTCGGCGCCCTGGACGGATCAAGCCCGGGCAGGTCGACCGGCCAGCTCGGCCGGTCAGCTCGGCTGGTCAGGTCGGCCGGTCAGGTCGGCCGGTCAGCTCGGCCACGGCAGCACCCTCAGCTGCGGCCACTCCTCCCTCCAGCGGGCGGCCTTGGCCTCGTAGACCTCTCTCGGAGCGAGGACCGGGTTGGGGCGGAGCACGAGGTTGAACACGTCCGACAGCCCGTGCGGGGCGTAGATGCGCCACTGACCGCCGGGCTCCAGTCGCACGCCCAGACAGCAGGTCGTCGCGGCGAAGCGGTCGATGGCGGACTCGGTGGAGTCGTAGGGCGGGCAGGGCACCCCGAACTTCCGCTCGTACCAGAGGTGCACCCGGGCCTCGTTGCGGATCTCGACCTCGGCCGGCAGGCCCTCGAACACCTCCCGCCCCGCCTTGATCACGGCGTCCTCGGCCTCCCAGGAGAGATCGGTGTCGTCGAAGTAGAAGACGTCGTAGTCCTTGATGCCCTGGGTCGGGGGCCTGTCGGTGACCACGTTCCACACGGTCTGGAAGAGGCAGCCCGCCGTCACGTACCAGCCCGGCAGGTCAAGCCCCGCCGCCCTCGCCATCACCTCGGTCAGGATCTCGTTGCGCCCGAGGGCGGCGCGGAAGGCGTCCAGTTGTTCCTCAAGAGGAAGTCGTCCGAACATCCGCCCTGCCTATCACGGTCAGACCCTGCCTATGCCCAGCGTCGTCTCCGACGGGAGCAGCCCGGACGACAGCACCGCGACCCAGAAGTCACCGAGCAGGTCCGCGAGCCGTTCGGTGTCCGCCGCGCCGAGCAACTGCCAGGGCGCGGCAGCCAGTTGGTCGGTCAGGTGTTCCACGTGGTGCCGGAGGTCGCGGCCGGCGTCCGTGGCCTCGCCGTGCTCGTCGACCAGGCCACGGGCCGTCAGACGCTCCCGCGCGGACCGCCATTCCTCGGCGCTCCACCCCCGGCTCTCGAAGCGCTCGACGGACGCGGCGCCGATCGCGGCGAAGGAGACGAGCGACTCGACCGGGTCGAGGCCCGCCACGAGCAGGGCCGCTATGTGGCCGTCGCCGCGGTGCTCGCGCAGGATCGTGGCCGCCTGCCACAGCTGGAGGTGAGGAGCCTCGGGCCACTCCAGCCCGGCGTTGGCCGCGGCGAGCGGGCGGCACGCGGTGTCCACCGACTCGGCGGCGCGCCGGGCGAGTTCGGCGGCCGCTGCCAGCTCGGGGCCGCCTACGCGGTCACCGAACAGGGCACGGTAGGCCCGGTCGATCCCCCGCATCCTCGCCGCCGACACCGCGGCGGGGTCGGCGACCGCCCAGGCGGAGTCCATGTGCTCGGCGACCATGCGCGGGCTGAAGCTGTAGAAGGCGGAGGCCACCTGCCCGGCGCCCACCGGCCCCAACGGCGCGGCACGCAGGGGGAAGTAGCTCGGCCAGCGCTCCTTCGTGTCGTAACCGAGCGCCGCGGCCTCCTCGAAGACCTCGGGCGCGTAGTAGACCACCGCGTGCAGGGGCTCCAGCAGGTGCCAGAGCCGGCGCACCTGACCCGGCTCCACCGCCCCGCAGGCCGCCTGAGCCGCTCCAGCGGGGCCCTCCGCCTCGGTCCTGCCGTCGCCCTTCGACATGACAAACCTCCCCGTCGCCACCGGAGCCCTCGAAGCGAGCCCACAACTTGACACTGACTAGATTGACTCATCCACCCGAACTTGTCAATGCCAAGATTGCGCGTAGGCTGCTGACCATGGCACCAGCGGAATCCAAGAAGCCGAATCGCCCCTACCACCACGGCGACCTCCGGCACGCGATCCTCACCGCGGCGCTCGACGTCCTCGCCGCCGACGGACCCGCCGGGCTGAGCCTGCGCGACCTCGCCCGCCGCGCCGGCGTCTCGCACGCGGCCCCGGCCCACCACTTCAAGGACCGCACCGGGCTCCTGACCGCGATCGCCGCCGAGGGCTTCGGGCTGCTGGCGGCGGGCCTCAAGGAAGCCGCGGACCTCAAGGACGCGGGCGTGCGCTACGTCCGCTTCGCCCGCGAGCACCCGGCCCACTTCCAGGTCATGTTCGCGCCCGAACTCCTGCGCGCCGACGACCTCGAACTCACCACGGCCCGTGCCCTGGCCACCGACGCCCTGCGCACCTCGGTCTCCAGCGTCCGCGCCGAGGACTTCGGCATCGACAGCCGGCTCGCGGGAGTCGCCGCCTGGTCCCTCGCCCACGGTTTCGCGACGCTGCTGCTCAGCCACAACCTGGACGGGCCGGTCGGCGACAGGGACCCGGAGGAGGTGTTCCGCACCCTGGCGACCACACTCTTCCGCACGCCCTGACCCCACGGCCGGCCCGAGCGTCAGGTCCCAGGCCGGCGGGCGCCGGCGCCGCGCTCACCGGCAGGTCGCAGGCCCGGCCCGCAACAGCGCCCGCGCTCACCAGCAGGTCCCAGGCCCGGCCGGCAACAGCGCCCGCGCTTACGACCCCAGGATCGACGTCAGGAACTCCCCCACCCAGCCCAGCAGTTCGCGTCCGACCAGCGGCTTGCCGCCCACCTTCGCCGTCTTCGGGCGCGGCACCAGCACCTGGTGCACGGCCGGCTTGATGACGGTGCCCGGGTACAGCCGCTTGAGGCGCAGTTCCTGCGACTCGCGCAACTCGACCGGCGCGAAACGGATGTTGGTGCCCTGAAGGACGATCTCACCGACGCCACACGCGCGTGCCAGCATCCGCAGACCCGCCACGAGCAGCAGGTTCTCCACCGGCTCGGGCAACTTGCCGTAGCGGTCGACGAGTTCCTCGCGTACGGCCTTGATGTCCTCCTCGGTGTTCACCGAGGCGATCGCGCGGTAGGCCTGAAGACGCAGTCGCTCGCCCGGCGCGTAGTCGTGCGGAACGTGCGCGTCGACCGGGAGCTCGATCTTGACCTCCAGCGGCGGCTCCTCCTCGACCCCGCCCTCCAGCGAGGCCCGGTAGTCCGCCACGGCCTCGCCGACCATGCGGACGTACAGGTCGAAGCCGACGCCCGCGATGTGCCCGGACTGCTCGCCGCCGAGGAGGTTTCCGGCGCCGCGGATCTCCAGGTCCTTCATGGCGACGTACATGCCCGCGCCCATCTCGGTGTGCTGGGCGATGGTCGCGAGCCGCTCGTGCGCGGTCTCGGTCAGCGGCTTCTCCGGCGGGTACAGGAAGTAGGCGTAGCCGCGCTCGCGGCCACGGCCCACCCGGCCGCGCAGCTGGTGCAGCTGGGAGAGGCCGAAGTTGTCGCCGCGCTCGACGATGAGCGTGTTCGCGTTGGAGATGTCGATGCCGGACTCGACGATCGTGGTCGACACCAGCACGTCGAACTTCTTCTCCCAGAAGTCGACGACGACCTGCTCCAGGGCCTGCTCCGACATCTGGCCGTGCGCGGTCGCGATCCGCGCCTCGGGGACGATCTCGCGCAGCCGCGAAGCCGCCCGGTCGATGGACTCGACCCGGTTGTGGATGTAGAAGACCTGGCCCTCGCGCAGCAGTTCACGGCGGATGGCCGCCCCGATCTGCCGCTCCTCGTACGGCCCGACGAAGGTGAGCACCGGGTGGCGCTCCTCCGGGGGCGTCGTGATCGTCGACATCTCGCGGATGCCAGTGACCGCCATCTCCAGGGTTCTGGGAATCGGCGTCGCGGACATGGTCAGCACGTCGACATTGGCGCGGAGCTTCTTCAGCTGCTCCTTGTGCTCGACGCCGAAGCGCTGCTCCTCGTCGACGATGACCAGGCCGAGGTCCTTGAACTTGGTCTCCGAGGAGAACAGCCGGTGGGTGCCGATGACGACGTCCACCGAGCCCTCGCGAAGCCCCTCCAGGACGGCCTTCGCCTCGGTGTCGGTCTGGAAGCGGCTCAGCGCCTTCACGACCACCGGGAACTGGGAGTAGCGCTCGCTGAACGTCCCGAAGTGCTGCTGCACCAGCAGGGTCGTCGGGACGAGGACGGCCACCTGCTTGCCGTCCTGTACGGCCTTGAAGGCGGCCCGCACCGCGATCTCCGTCTTGCCGTAGCCGACGTCGCCGCAGATCAGGCGGTCCATGGGGACCGACTTCTCCATGTCCTCCTTGACCTCGGCGATGGTGGTGAGCTGGTCGGGCGTCTCCGCGTACGGGAAGGCGTCCTCCAGCTCGCGCTGCCACGGGGTGTCCGGGCCGAAGGTGTGCCCGGGGGCTGCCATCCGCGCGCTGTACAGCTTGATGAGGTCGGCGGCGATCTCCTTGACGGCCTTCTTCGCGCGCGCCTTGGTCTTGGTCCAGTCGGCGCCGCCGAGCCGGTGCAGGGTGGGCGCCTCGCCGCCGACGTACTTGGTGATCTGCTCCAGCTGGTCGGTGGGGATGTAGAGCCGGTCGCCGGGCTGGCCGCGCTTGGCGGGGGCGTACTCGACGACGAGGTACTCGCGCGTGGCGCCCTGCACGGTCCGTTGGACCATCTCGATGTAGCGGCCGACGCCGTGCTGCTCGTGGACGATGTAGTCGCCCGCCTCCAGGGTGAGCGGGTCGATCGTCTTGCGGCGCCGGGCGGGCATCCGGGCGCCGTCCTTGCCGGCCGCCTTCTGGCCGGTCAGATCGGTCTCGGTGAGCACGGCGAGCTTCAGGGCAGGGTCCACGAAGCCGTACTCGATCGAGCCGCACGCCACGTGCACGACGGACGGGCTGAGGGACGCGAGCTCCGCGTCGAGACGGGCCGCGATGCCCTCGCCGCCCAGCACCTCGACGGTACGGGCCGCGGGGCCGTGGGCCTCGGTCACGAAGACCGCGCGCCAGCCGTCGGCGAGCCAGCCCTTGGTGTCGGCGAGCGCCTTGGCGGTGTCCCCGCGGTAGGTCTCGGGGGCGTGCATGCCCAGCTTGAGGGTGTCCGCCTCCAGCTCCAGATCCGCGGCGAACGGCGACACCGACCACCACATCATGTCCAGCTCGCGCGCGCGGTCCCGGACGTCGGCGATGGACCACAGGGAGGCCGCGCCGACGTCGATGGGCGCCTCGCCGCCGCCCGCGGTGGCCGCCCAGGACGCCTGGAGGAACTCCTGCGAGGTCGCCACGAGGTCGGAGGCACGCGTGCGTACCCGCTCCGGATCGCATACGACTGCCATGGCGCCCTTGGGCAGGACGTCGATCAGGAGCTCCATGTCGTCGACGAGGACCGGAGCCAGGGACTCCATGCCCTCGACCGCGATCCCCTCGGCGATCCTGCCCAGCAGCTCGCCCAGCTCGGGGTGCTGCTCGGCGAGGGCACGCGCGCGTGACCGTACGTCGTCGGTGAGCAGGAGTTCGCGGCAGGGCGGGGCCCACAGGCCGTGCTCGGCGACTTCCAGGGAGCGCTGGTCGGCGACCTTGAAGTAGCGGATCTCCTCGACGTCGTCGCCCCAGAACTCGACGCGCAGGGGGTGTTCCTCGGTGGGCGGGAAGACGTCGAGGATGCCGCCGCGGACGGCGAACTCGCCGCGCTTCTCGACGAGCTCCACGCGCGCGTAGGCGGCCGCGGCGAGGGCCTCCACGACGGTGTTCAGGTCGGCGGTCTGGCCGGTGCGCAGCGCGACCGGCTCCAGGTCGCCGAGGCCCTTGACCTGCGGCTGGAGCACGGAACGTACGGGCGCGACGACCACGGAGACCGGGCCGGTCTCGGGGTCGTCGGGGCGGGGGTGGGCCAGGCGCCGCAGGACGGCCAGGCGGCGGCCGACGGTGTCGCTGCGGGGGCTGAGCCGCTCGTGGGGCAGGGTCTCCCAGGACGGGTACTCCACGATCCCCTCGGGCGGGAGCAGGGAGCGCAGTGCCGCGGCCAGGTCCTCCGCCTCGCGGCCCGTCGCCGTCACCGCGAGCACCGGGCGGCCTGCCTCGCGGGCGAGGGCCGCCACCGCGAAGGGGCGGGCCGCCGGAGGGCCGACCAGGTCGACGTGCATGCGGTTGCTGTCCTGGGCGGCGGCGATCGCTTCCGCGAGGGCGGGGTCCTTGACGACGGCGTCGAGCAGACCGTGCAGGCTCATTCGGGGCGGCTTTCGTCCGAGGGGGGCTGGGGGCTTGGCTGGGGGTGGGCAACGCGAAGGGCCCGACGCGGTGACCGGCCGGGGGGTCTCCAGCGTACGACGCTGCGGCGAGCGGTGCGGGGGCTGTGGACAACGCCGGGTTTCCGCACGGGCGGTTGTCCACAGGGCCGGTGTGGGGGCGGGCCTCGCGGTGTTTCGCCCCCGCCGCCCCTACCCGTCCCGTCCTCCAGGGGCGCTGCCCCTTCGACCCCGCCCCCTGAGGGCTGCGCCCCCAGACCCCCATCGACCCCGAAAGGGCCTCGTCCTCAAACGCCGGACGGGCTGAAAAGAGAAAGCACGAACCCGGCGCCGAGAAGTCCCCCGTGACTCCTCGGCGCCGGGCCCGCTCCCCCGTCTCGGAGTGACTACTCCGTCGCGATCGCGTTCAGCACGTTCATCCGGCCCGCCCGGAACGCCGGGATCAGGGCGGCGAACAGGCCCACGAAGGCCGAGCCGACGAAGACCGCGATGATCGTCGGCCAGGGGATCTCCAGGACCTTCAGGCCCTCCAGGGCGAGGAGCTTCTGGGCGGTGGCGCCCCAGCCCATGCCCAGGCCGAGGCCGAGCAGCGCGCCGAAGAGGGCGATCACCACCGACTCCATCCGGATCATCCGCCGCAGCTGGCGCCGCGAGAGGCCGATCGCCCGCATGAGGCCGATCTCCCGGGTCCGCTCGACCACCGAGAGCGCCAGGGTGTTCACGACACCCAGGATCGCGACGATGATCGCGAGGGCCAGCAGGCCGTAGATCATGTTCAGGAGCTGGCCGATCTGGTCCTTCAGCGCCTGCTTGTAGTCGGTCTGGTCGCGCACGGTGTACTGCGGGTAGTCGTGCAGCGCCGACTTCAGGGACTTGTACGCGGCGTCCGTCTGCCCCTCCTTCGCCGAGGCGAAGACCAGCTGGTCGAGGGGCATCTTGTCGGCCGGCACGTACTTGGCGAGGGTCGCGATCGACGTGTACTTGGAGCCCGCGTCGATGACGACGTCACTGCTGGTGATCGCCCGGACCGTGAGGTTCGCGGTCGCGCCGTCCTTGAAAGCGACCTTGATCTTCGAGCCCAGGTGGATGCCGTGCGCCTTGGCGAACTTCTCGTGGACGGACATCGAGTCGGGCTTGTAGGCGTCGGCGAGGTTCCCGGCGACCGTCTTGGTGCGCAGGTCGGTCGCGTACGTCGGGTCGGCCGCCGTGATGTCGGTGTCCTTGAGCGTCTTGCCGTCGGGGGTCGTGTAGTCGGCCTCCGTGATCTTGTACTCGGTGACCCTGGAGAGGCCGGGCGTGTCCTTGACGGCCTTCACCGCGGCCGGCGTGACCAGCTGCCCGTTGTCGGACTGGATGATGAAGTCCGTGCCGACGGTCTTGTCGAGCTGGTCGGTGGCCGAGGCGACCATGGAGGAGCCGACCACCGAGAGGCAGGCGACCAGCGCGAGGCCGATCATCAGGGCGGCGCCGGTGGCTCCGGTACGGCGCGGGTTGCGCAGGGCGTTGCGCTCGGCCATGCGGCCGACCGGACCGAACACCCTGAGCACGATCGCGCCCAGGACGCGCACCACGCCACCGGCCAGCAGCGGGCCGATCACGACGAAGCCGATCAGGGAGAGCACCACGCCGAGGCCGAGCCACAGGGAGCCGTCCTTGGCCTTGTCGGCGGACGCGGCCAGGTAGAGCGCGTAGCCGCCGCCGGCGGTCAGCAGCCCGCCCAGCACACCGCGTACGACACCGGCCCTGGCGTCCGCCGGGGCGCCCGCGTCCCGCAGGGCGGCCATCGGGGAGACCTTGCCCGCCCGGCGGGCGGGCAGCCAGGCGGCCAGGACGGTGACGACCACGCCGAGCAGCAGGCCCACCACCGGGGTCGTCCAGGCGACCGTCAGGTCGCTGGTCGACAGATGCATGCCCATGGAGCCCATGAGCTTCATCAGCCCGACCGCGAGCCCGACGCCCGCGCCCACCCCGAGGACCGAGCCGAACACGCCCAGCAGCAGCGCCTCGGCGAGCACGGACCGGTTGACCTGGCCGCGGGAGGAGCCGACGGCCCGCATCAGGCCGATCTCCCGGGTGCGCTGCGCGACCAGCATCGAGAAGGTGTTGATGATCAGGAAGATGCCGACGAGGAAGGCGATCCCGGCGAAGCCGAGCATCGCGTACTTCATGACGTTCATGAAGCCCTCGACGTCCTTCTGGTTGGCGTCGGCGGTCTCCTTGGCCGTCTGCACCTTGTAGGCACCGCCGAGCTCGGCGGCCACGTTCGTCTTCAGCCGGGCGTCGGTGACCCCGGAGGCGGCCGTGACGTTGACGTTCGTGTACACGCCCGGCTCGCCGACCAGCGTCCGCTGGGCGGTCTTCGTGTCCAGGTAGAAGATCGCGGCACCGGGGTTGGTGACCTGGAAGTCGGCGATGCCGGAGATCCTGGCGTGGTGCGTGCCGACCGCGCTGATCACGCCGATGTCGTCACCGAGCTTCAGGTGGTGCTTGTCGGCGGTGTCGGCGTCGACCATGATCTGGCCGGCGTTCTTCGGCGCCGTACCCGAAGTGATCTTCATGGTGCGGGCGTCGTTGGCGTTCCAGCTGCCGACGATGGTCGGGGCGCCGCTGGAGGGCGAGAGGTTGTCCTTGTCGGCGTCCACGACGGTCACCGAGGTCGAGAAGACGGTCCCCTCCGCCGACTTCACGCCCTGGGCCTCGCGCACCTTGGTCAGCACAGAGGCCGGCATGACCGGCGGCTTGCCGTTGTCGGAGGTCGTCTCGCCGCTGTCGGAGGCGCCCTTGGCGCTCACCGTCACGTCCGAGGAGGTGGCCGTGAAGAGCTTGTCGAAGGTGGTATTCATCGTGTCGGTGAACACCAGCGTGCCGCAGACGAAGGCGACCGACAGCAGGACCGCGACGGCCGACAGGGCCATGCGTCCCTTGTGCGCGAAGAAGTTGCGCATCGAGGTCTTCATGACGGTCATGACGTGCGCCCCCGGGCGTCGAAGTCCTTCATGCGGTCCAGGACGGCCTCGGCGGTCGGCTTGTGCATCTCGTCGACGATCCGGCCGTCGGCGAGGTACAGCACGCGGTCCGCGTACGAGGCGGCGACCGGGTCGTGCGTGACGATCACGATGGTCTGGCCGAGCTCGTCGACGGAACGGCGCAGGAAGCCCAGGACCTCGGCACCCGCGCGCGAGTCGAGGTTTCCGGTCGGCTCGTCACCGAAGATGATCTCGGGGCGGGCGGCCAGGGCGCGGGCCACGGCGACGCGCTGCTGCTGGCCGCCGGAGAGCTGGGTGGGCCGGTGCTTGAGCCGCTGGGCGAGGCCCACGGTGTCGACGACCCGCGCGAGCCACTGCTTGTCGGGCTTGCGGCCGGCGATGTCCATGGGCAGCGTGATGTTCTCGAGCGCGTTGAGCGTCGGCAGCAGGTTGAACGCCTGGAAGATGAACCCGACCCGGTCCCGGCGCAGCTGCGTCAGCTTCTTGTCCTTGAGGCCGGTGATCTCGGTCTCGTCCAGGTAGATCTGACCGCTCGTCACGGTGTCGAGTCCGGCGAGGCAGTGCATGAGGGTGGACTTGCCGGACCCCGAGGGGCCCATGATCGCGGTGAACTGTCCGCGCGCGATGTCCACGTCCACATGGTCAAGGGCGACGACGCGGGTCTCACCGGACCCGTACGCCTTGACGACCTGCCGCGCCCGCGCGGCAACGGCCGTACGCCCTCCAGTGCCCCCGTGCCTGGTGATGGTCACAGCCGATGTCACGGTATGTCTCCTATGTCGGTCAGCAAGAAACAGCGGTGGAACAGCCGATCAGCTGGGCGATCGGTGCGTTTGCTTGATTACGGCGCTCAGTCTGGTCCCGCGGGGCGGTCCGGCGCGCTGGTGCTCAGCACCCTCTTCTACGGGGGAAAACCCCACCCCCGTCGATCCTGCGGCCCCTCCCCCACCGCTCCCCAGCGGCGTAAAGCCAGGTTAAGGACGGAGGGTGGCCCTTCTCCTCCTCCGGGGGTACGAACCCTCCCCGAGCCGTAGGAGGGAGGTACCCCTAGGGGCAGTCCACCGACGGGTGGAGGCGATCTAGGGGTACAGCTCCACCCCGGCTCCACCCCCTGGTCCACCGAGGCTGCACCCTGCCGCCGCGTGAGGGTCAAGTGGGAGAGTGGTCGCCGCCAGATAGATGCAGGGGGAAGGAATCGCCGTGGACGACGTGGACGACATCAAGCCGGCCGTGGGCGCGTCCGCGCGGCCCGTCTCCACGCACCGGCGCGGGCCCGTGGTGGCGGCCCTGATGCTCGCGATGGCCCTCGCGGCCCTCGACTCCACCATCGTCTCCACCGCCGTCCCGCAGATCGTCGGCGACCTGGGCGGCTTCTCGGTCTTCTCGTGGCTGTTCTCCGGCTACCTGCTGGCCGTGACGGTGACGCTGCCGGTGTACGGCAAGCTGTCCGACACCTTCGGCCGCAAGCCGGTGCTGGTGGTGGGCGCGGCGGTGTTCCTGGCCGGCTCGCTGCTGTGCGCGGTGGCCTGGAACATGGGCGCGCTGATCGCCTTCCGGATCCTCCAGGGACTCGGCGGCGGCGCGCTCCAGGGCACGGTCCAGACGCTCGCCGCCGACCTCTACCCGCTCGAGGAACGCCCGAAGATCCAGGCCAAGCTGTCCACCGTGTGGGCGGTGGCCGCGGTCGCGGGCCCAGGTGTCGGCGGCGTGCTCGCGGCGTACGCGGACTGGCGGTGGATCTTCCTGGTCAACCTCCCCATAGGAGCGGTGGCGTTGTGGCTGATCGTCCGTCATCTGCGTGAGCCGGTCCGCGAAAAGCCCGCCACGCGCGCGCGTGTCGACTGGGCGGGCGCGCTCGCGGTGTTCGCGTGCGGGGGCATACTGCTGACGGCGCTCGTCCAGGGCGGGGTGGCGTGGGCGTGGCTGTCGGGGCCGTCCCTGGGCCTGTTCGGCGCGGGGCTCGCCCTGGTGGCCGTCGTGGTCCTGATCGAGCGCCGCGCGGCCGAGCCGATCATCCCCGGCTGGGTGTGGCGCCGCAGGACCATCGCCGCGGTGAACCTGGCCCTCGGCGCGCTGGGCCTGCTCATGGTGGCCCCGACGGTCTTCCTGCCGACGTACGCCCAGTCGGTGCTCGGCCTCACCCCGGTCGCCGCCGGATTCGTGCTGTCCGTCTGGACGCTCAGCTGGCCGGCGTCGGCGGCGCTGAGCCAGCACGTGTACCGGCGCATCGGCTTCCGCCGTACGGCGATGCTGGGCATCGGTGCGGCGGCCCTGATCCTCTTCGCGTTCCCGCTCCTGCCCTACCCGGGCGCGGCCTGGCAGCCCACCCTGCTGATGCTGCTCCTGGGCGCCGCCCTGGGCCTGTTCCAGCTCCCCCTGCTCGTCGGGGTCCAGTCGACGGTCGGCTGGGCGGAACGCGGCACGACGACCGCGTCCGTCCTGTTCTGCCGCCAGACCGGCCAGACGGTGGGCGCGGCGCTGTTCGGCGCGGTGGCGAACGGCGTCCTTGCGGCCCGCCTCGGCGGCGCGAGCGACCTGGACTCCGTCACGCGCGCACTGGACGCCGGCCCCGCCCCGGAGGCGACCCGCGCGGCCGTCGCGGACGCGGTGCACGCGGTGTACGCGGGCGCGGGCTGCGCGGCGGCCCTGGCGTTCGCGGTACTGCTGTTCCTCGCCCCGCGCCGCTTCCCGGTCCTCAAGGAGCAGTGACCGCCGCGGGGGCGACGCAGGCCGACGCACGCGGCCACACGCGCGTGAAGACCCCCGCGGGTCAGAAGACGGTCTCGCCGAGCACGAACACGACCACGCCGAACAGCAGGACCGCGGAGAGCGCCGTCTTGAAGAGACCGTCACCGCGGAAGCCGCGGACCTCGATCCGTTCGGGCTTGCGGGGTCATAGAGGCGCGAGGCTGCCGACGCCTGCCGCAGTTCCGGCTTCGGAGCCGGGGCGGTGGTCGAGGCGCGGTTGCCGGTGTGCCTGAGGACGACGACGGCGAGGGCGGGGCGCGCTGCCACCCCGTCGTGCCGTCCGCGCACCCGAAGTAGGCGCCCGCACACGCTCCGACGCGACCAAAAGTCCGAGTTAACGCGGGTAACACCGCAGGTCAGAGAAGTAAGCGCATACCGACCAATCAGTTTGCCGAAAGGGCTGTACAACTTCGAACCGGCCGGTAACGTGCGGGGCTCCGCTCCCCGTCCACCCCCCAACTCCCTGCGGTCCACCGCACCGGACCCGAGCCACGCAAGGAGCCCCGGGATGTCCTTCGACCGCTCCCAGCCGCATCCCACCTACCCCTGGCAACCCCCCGAACCGCCACCCGAACCCGCCCCACGTCCCACACGCCACCGCTCCCCGATCGGCCACCACAGCGACCTGCGGATCCTGCGCGGCGCCTACCGCCGACAGCGGCGCACCGCCACCTTCACCGCACTCGGCTACTTCACGCTCTTCCTGGTGCTGTCGGCGTACGCCCCGTCCTTCATGGCGAGCGGCCTCACCGACGGCCTGCCCACCGGGCTGCTCCTCGCCCTGCTCCAACTGCCCGTCACCTGGCTCGCGATCGCCCTGTACGAGCACACCGCGCGCCGCTCCGTCGATCCGCTCGCCGACCGCATCCGCAAGCAGTCCGAAGTGGACGCCAGACGAGGGGCGGCGACCCGGTGACCGGCTTCAGTGACTCCGCGCAGGCGATGAGCCTGGTGGCGTTCTCCGCCGTCGCCACCCTCACCCTGCTGCTGTGCGTGATGACCGGTCCGGACGGCGACGACCTCGACGAGTTCTACACCGGCTTCAGCTCGCTCTCCCCCATGCGCAACGGCCTCGCCATCGCGGGCGACTACATCTCCGCCGCGACCGTCCTCGGCACCGGCGGGGTCATCGCGCTCTTCGGCTACGACGGTGTCGTCCTCGCCCTCAGCACCGCCCTGTCGCTGATGCTGCTGATGTTCCTGCTGGCCGAACCCCTGCGCAACGCGGGCCGGTTCACCATGGGCGACGCGTTCGCGCGCCGGATGCCGGGACGCCCCGTGCGCATCGCCGCCTGCCTGGTCACCCTCGCCGCGCTGCTGCCGCTGATGCTGGTGCAGCTCGCCGGGGCCGGCCAACTGCTGGCGTTCATCCTGGGGTTCGACGGCGACTCGCTGAAGACCGGGTTCATCATCGGACTCGGCATGCTGATGATCAGCTACGCGGCCATCGGCGGCATGAAGGGCACCGCCCTCATCCAGATCCTGAAGATGGTCATGCTGCTCGGGTCGGGGGCCGTGGTCGCCGTCCTGGTCATGAACCGGTTCTCCTGGGTCCCGGGGGCACTGTTCGACACGGCGGCCCGGCAGAGCGGGGTCGGGCAGGACTTCCTCAACTCGGGGCTGGAGTTCGCGGGCGGGCCGTACCCGCGCCTCGACATGATCACCTCGCAGCTGGCGGTCGTCATCGGCGGGGCGTGTCTGCCGCACGTCACCATGCGCATGTACACCGCCAACAGCGCGCGTCAGGTACGGCGTTCGATGTCCTGGGCGGTCTCGTCGGTGGCCGTGTTCGTCCTGGTCATCACGGTCGTCGGGGTCGGCGCGACGGCGATGATCGGGCGGACGGTGATCGCGGAGGCGGACCCGCAGGGCAACACGGCGTACCTGCTGGGATCGCGGGCGGCGTTCGGCCCGGAGGTGTCCACCGGAGAGACGTTTCTCTTCACCGCGGTCACCACGGCGCTCTTCCTCACCCTGCTGGCCTCCGTCGCCGGCATGATCCTCGCCTGCGCGAACTCCCTCGCGCACGACGTGTTCGCGACGCGGGCGCGGTCGATGTCACCGCGCCGGGAGATCCTGGTGGCCCGCGTCTCGGCGCTGGCGGTCGGCGTCCCCACGATCCTCCTCGCGACGCTGATCCAGCACCGCAGTCTCCAGCCGCTGGTGATCCTGTCCTTCTGCGTCGGCGCGTCCGCCCTCGCGCCCGCCCTGGTGTTCAGCCTCTTCTGGCGCCGCTACACCCGGACCGGGCTGCTGTGCACGCTGCTCGGCGGCACGGCCACGGTCCTCGCGCTGATGCCGGGCACCAACCTCGTCTCCGGCTCGCCCGTGTCCGCGTTCCCCGAAGCCGACTTCAACTGGCTCCCGTTCACGACGACCGGGCTCATCTCGATCCCGGCGGGCTTCGCCCTCGGCTGGCTGGGGACGGTCGTCTCCGGGCGCCGGAAGGCGGAGGAACAGCGGGGGCAGTACGAGGCGGTGGAGGGGTGGATCCTGGCGGGGGCGGTCAGGAAGGGGTCTTAAGGGGCCGACGTACTGCTGCGGGTGGTTCGTGGTTGCTCGCGCCCCTCGAGTGGGATCAGTGAAGCTCCTTGAGGGGCGCGGGGAACCGCGCGACCAGCCGCCACTCACCCGCAGCCGTACGACGGCCCGAGGCACCCGTCACTCCATCGCCGCCCTCCCCGTCAGCGCCGTCAGGCTGCTGCGCACCTGGTCCATCTGTGCCTGTACGTCGTCCCACCGCGCCGCGTGCTCGCGGAGGACCCGTTCCGTCTCCCCGGCGATGCGCTCCTCCTCTGCACGCGCCTGTGCGAGGATCTCGGCCGCACGCGCGTGTGCCTCCTCCTCGCTCTGCCGCACCGCCGCCTCCGCCGCCGCGAACTCCCGTTTCGCCTCCGACAGCGACTCCTCCGCACGCGCCACCCGTTCGGCGTCCCGCGCGTCCCCTCCGACCGCGCGCCGCTCCTCGGCGCGCTCCACCTCGGCCCAGCGTTCCGCGTGCTCCTTGGCCTGTTCGGCGAGCATCCCGATGGTGCGCTGCCGTACCTCGCGCAACGCGGCGAGCGCCTCCCCGCGCCCCTCCTTCACCTCGCGCCGGGCGGCGACCCGGATCTCGTCGGCCTCCGCGCGGGCGGCGAGCAGCCGGTGACGGGCGCGTTCCTCGGCCTCGGAGCGCACGGAGTCGGCGTGCGCCTGCGCGGCATCCCGTACGGCGTCCGCGTGCGCCCGCGCCTCGTCCACGAGCCGCCGCGCCTCCTGCCGAGCGCGCTCCCTGACGGCCCCGGCCTCCTCCTGCCCCAGCTCGAAGAGCCGGCGCGCGCCCTCCCCGAGCGCCTCGTACGTCTGCGGGGCCAGCTCCGCCACGACCTCCCGCAGCCGGACCGCCTCCGCCGCCATGTCCTTGGCGAGCACCGTGAGCCGGGCGGCGCGTTCCCACGCGGCGTCGCGGTCCCGGGACAGGGCGGCGGCGAACGCGTCGACCTGTTCAGGGCGGTAGCCACGCCCCCGTACGGCCATGAACCCCTGGGGCGACACCGGTGCGCTGCTCATCCTGGAACCCTCTCCGCCGAAACAACCCGAACGGACACAAAATGATGATTTCGCGCACATCTTGATGTATCGGACGGAAATGTTCATAACGCGACACTCCGCGGACAGGTCACGGCGGCCGGCGCGCCCACGCGAGAGGGCCGGACCCGGTCATACGACCCGGTCCGGCCCTCTGCACCCGCGCGTGGATCAGCGGATCAGCGGCTACGCGGCCTCACAGCAGCCCGTCCCACATCTCCTCCAGCAGCACCGACCACCAGCTCTCCGGCGAACTCAGCGCCGCGGGATCGAGCGAGGCCAGCTGGGCCTGGAAGTCGACGGTCCAGCGGCCGGCCTGCTCCTGGTTCAGGCCGAAGCGCAGCCGCCACATCCGGCCGAGCAGCGCCAGACAGCGCTGGAACTCCGGCAGGCCGGTGTTCACGAACTGCGGCGGTACGGGCGCACCGCCCGGGCCCGCCTCCACGGGTACGGCGACGATGTTCGCCGTCCCGTACTGCACGCAGACCGCCTTGCCGAAGTCGCTGCCCATGACGAGGTACGACCCCGCGTCCGAGGCCGGCCGCACCCCGCGCTCGGCGGCGAGTTCCGCCAGCGTCGGCACCGGGCGGCCCGGCTGGGCCTGCGCCCAGAAGAACGGGCCCATGTCCAACGGCAGTCCCGCCACCACGAGTGAGTGCGCGACGACCGGCGGCACGCCCTGACGGTCCACCGCGATCTGCTCGAACCGGAAGACGCCCGGGCCGAACGCGGCCGCGAGTTCCTGGGCGACGCCCTCCGGAGGGACCGGGGGCGCGGCCTGGACCGGCGGCAGGGGGGCACGCACCGGTGCGGGGCGGGCGGGGCCGTCCGCCACCTGGTGCAACTCGCCCTGGTGGGCCAGTAGTTGCCGCATGCCCTGCTGGCGGCTGGCGTGGTCGGTGCCGTAGGGGGCGATGCTGGTGATCCGTGCCTGCGGCCACTGCTCCCGGATCATCCGCGCGCAGTACGCACCCGGCAGCTCGCACGACTCCAACTCGGTGTGCAGCTCCAGCACCTGGTCCGGCGGCACGTTCATACCGCGCAGCTCGTGGAAGATCTGCCACTCCGGATGCGGCGTCCCCGGCGCGGAACGCCGGATCACCTGCTGCTCCGACCCGTCCTGCGCGCGATACCGCAACACGGCCTGATACCCGGGACCGACGGTGGGCTGCGACTGCTGGGGGTAACCGTACGCCGCGGCCTGCCCGGGGGGCGGGGGGACGGCACCGGGGGGTGCTACAGCCCCTACGGCCCCTGGAGGCGGGGGCGGCGCAGACACGCCGGCGGCACCCGGGGCGCCGGGCGGCGGTGTGGACAGCACGGTCTCGGCATGGTGCACGGCTCCACGCGTACCGCCCGGAACACCGGGGGCGCCGGGGGGCTGCGGTGCGGCGGGGGTGCCGGAGGGGTGCGGCGCGCCGGGGGCACCGGGAGGTGGGGGCGGTCCGGGGGTGCCGGGGGGCGGAGGCGGGCCGGGGGTGCCGGGAGGCGGAAGCGAGCCAGGAGTGCCGGTAGGCGGAGGCGGAGCGGGGGTGCCAGGCGCACCCGGCGCGCTTGAAGTACCCGCTCCACCGGGGAATCCCGGTCCTTCGGGAGCGCCCGGAGCACCGGGAGTGCTTGAGGCATAGGGGAACGCGGGGCCACCGGCCGCGTTCGGTGCTGCCGGGGCATGGGGGAACGCCGGTCCACCAGGCGCGTTCGGCGCACCCGGCGCACCGGGACCCTGCCCTCCCTGCACACCAGGAGCACCCGGGAACGCCGGTGCTGCCGGTCCCCCCGGAGCTCCGGGGAATCCCTGTGCCCCCGGCGGAGGCGGCGGCGTGGGGCCGGTGCCGGGGCCCGAGCCCGAGGGGGCCTCGGCGCCCGGTGCCGACACGAACTGGGTGGGCACGTACCCGCCACCCGCAGGGGGCGTGCTCCCCGGCTGCGCACCGGGCACACCCGCAGCACCCGGCGGAGGCGGCGGAGTTGAGCCGCCGCCCTGCGCACCACGCCCCGGAGGCGCCAACTTGCTGGTCGCGAGGTCGGCGATGTCCCCCGCACTCGGCGCGGGCGCCGGAGCACCAGGAGCTCCCGGCGGCTGACCCGCCCCGGCCCCCTGCGGGTACCCGTACGAGGACGCCCCGGGCGAGGCCGGCGGCGCACCCGGAGTCTGAGGAGAGCCGTAGGCCTGCCCGCTCGCCGCCGGCGTACCCGGTCCGCCGGACCCGCCCGCTCCTTGCGGATACCCGTACGAAGACGCCCCGGGCGAAGCGGCAGGCACACCACCGGCCCCCGCGTTCGCCTCCCCGCTCGGCGCAGGCGTACCAGGTGCCCCGGCCCCACCCGCCCCCTGCGGATACCCGTACGAAGACGCACCCGAAGCAGGCGGCGGAGACGAAACACCCACCCCCGGCCCACCCGAAGCAGGCGCCCCCGCCCCACCCGCCGTCTGCGGATACCCGTACCCCGCCCCACCGGACCCGCCACGCACCGCGTCCGAGACCTCCGGCGTCGGCGGAACCGCGTCCTCGACCTCGTTCCCCGGCGACGAGAACACCGTGTCCGGCAACGCCACGGACAGGTCCTCACCCCCGTTGGTGTCGGTCCCGGTCCACGGCCGCGCACCGGAAGCCGCCCCCGCGCCCCCGGAAGAACCGGACCCGGCAGCCACCCCCGCATCAGCCCCGGAGTCGCCGTCCCCCCGCCCCCCGATCCCCAACTTGTCCGCCGCGTCCTGCAACCACTCCGGCGGAGTCAGCAGGAACGACGTCTGGTTGAGGTCCACCCGAGCCGGCGGCGTCGGTGCCGCGTCGGTCGGGCCGGAGTCCCGGCCGTACTCCTCCTCGTAGCGCCGGATCACCTCACCCACCGGCAGCGAGGGCCACAGCGTGGCCTCCCCGCTGTCCCGGGCGATCACCAACCGCTGCGCACCGCCGTCGGAGCGCGGCCCGTCCGCCCGGTCCTCGGCCCACACCACGAACCCGAGATCGAACTCCCGCACCCGCACCTCACGGTGCTGGTACGCCGGCACATCCCCGTTGATCCACTCTTCCGCGCGCTCCTGCGCCTGCGCGAACGTCACCATCGCTGAAGCTCACTCCCCCGACACGGAAGAAGACACGGGAACGGCACGGGCGAACCCACCGTCCACCATCAGGTTCGCCACCGTCTCCAACTCCGGTGGATTACCGGCCAGTCGGGACAGGAACACGTCGAAGTCCGCACCGCAGGGCAGCAGCAGCCGCCGTACCCGCTCGGCCGGCGGCAGCGAGGGATCGGCGTCGCGGGCGTCGTCGTAGGCGCAGAACCAGACCGAACCGATCTCCTCGCCCTTCACCTTCACGGCCAGCAGTCCGCCCTGGACGAAGCCGACGCCGAGATAGTCCTTGGTGAGGTGGTCGCGCAGGCACTTGTTGACGTAGACGAGGTCGTTGACCGCCGCCTCGTCCCGCACGGTGAAGAACGGCTGGTCCACCAGCAGCCCCAGCTCCGCGTCCAGCGCCGCCCCCACCGGCGCGGACCCGCCCGCCGCCTTCAGGAACGACCGGTACGCGCCCGGCAGCCGGTAACCGAGGTCCTCCTCGACCCCCAGCACCTGCGACTCGGTCACCGCCACCGACGACTTCGGGAGCCCGAAGTGCGCCGGACGGGTCTCCTGGAGCGGCCGGGTCCCGCGCTTGTTCTGGTCGACGCGCGTCGTCGCGATCCCGCCGTGGTGCCGCAGCAGCGCCTTCACCTCCACCGGGACCAGCTCCAGACGCCGCGAACCCACCACGTGGTGCCAGGTCCAGCCGTGCGGGGTCGCCACCGCCGGCACCGTGTCCCACAGGTCGTGACCGGTGGCCGCGAGCGCCGCGTTCGCCGACACGTAGTCCGTCAGCCGCAGTTCGTCGACCCCGAAGCCCTCCGGCGGCTCGGCGATCTCGGCGGCCGCGCGCGCGTAGGGCGAGAAGTCGGGGTAGCCGCGCTCGTCCACCCGCACCCCTCTGGGATGACGCGCGGCCCGGACCGGATCCGGGAAATGCACGACCTGCCCGGCATAGGCCGCGTTCGGCGGCGCGGCTTTCTGCCCGAGCCGACCTGTCGTCATCGCTGAAGCCCCCTGCGGCGCTCTGGTACGACGCACGGCGGCTCCCCCTGGCAGGGCGGGCCGTCACGCACCGTATCGACTGTCTCGTCCGTCTCCACGCGTCAACCGCGCGCATCGCGGCGACCACTTGGATCGCGGTGCGAACAGCCTATGCGGTACGACGACACCGGTCACCGGGCACCGGGCAGGGCCCCTCCGCTTCCGTGACCAGCCGTCACCCCGCCGTGACAGCGCGGTCGAACCCGGGCGTGTCGCGCCGCCCCAGCTTCCGCACCAGCCACGCCGTTTGGCAGTCTGTGACGTCCGGGGGGATGCCCGGGAGGGGATGATGATCATGAACACGACGCAGACGGGACCGCACACAGGGCCGTACGAGGGCGCCACGGCCGGCGCGAACGGCCACCCGCACACGGGTCTCGGCGGCGATCCCCGCATCGGCTGGAGCAGCGCCGAGAGACCTCACGCGCCCGCCCTCCACCACCGCCGCGACGGCATACTGCCCACCGTCGCCGCCGCCCTCTCCGTCCGCGGCGCCACGCTCACCTCGACGGCCGCCCGCGGCGACGAGCCGCCGCAACTGCACCCGCTCGTCCAGGACTTCCTCGACACCCTCGGCAGCGACCGGCGCGACCGCTTCACCGGGCGCTGCGCCGAGACCATGCTCATATCCCGGCACATCGCCGCCGCCGACGCCGCCCGCAGCAAGCGCGCCGCGCGCAAACCCATGACCAACGGCGAGGCCCGCCGCGCACTCAAGCAGGCCAAGCTCACCGCCCGCCGCATCCGGGAGGACGGCGACCCGCTGCACGGCAGCTTCGCCGCCCCCTGCCGCGCCTGCACCGCCCTGAGCGCCCACTTCGGGGTACGCATCGTCGACCCGACGACGGACGGCGGCTGACGGTCCGGTCGTGGCGCGGGTCGACTGCAACTCCTCAGCGGCGTGGGGAACTGAGCGACCAGCCACGACGGACCTCGAGCCGCCCGACAACAGGACCCGGCACCCCCACAGGCGCTGCACGACCAGCCACCACACACCCGCACCACCGGCACCATCCGCACAACGGCGCCTCCGCTCCCCCGGCGCCCACCCATGACCTCGACGAACGCGAAGGGCAGATGCACCCCGACCGCACCAACAGCACCCGTTTCCCCGTCCCCGTCGACGCCGTCCTGCGCGCCGCCGGCTGGCTGCCCGGACGCTGGGACATAAAGCAGGCCGAGATCTGGGCCGACACCCTGCGCGAGCACACCTCACCGGCCGGACACCGGCACGCCGTGTTCCCCGCCGCGGTCGAGGCCTGGGCGGAGTTCGGCGGACTGCACCTGACCCCCACCGGCCCCGGCCGCCAGGTCGCCCCCGCCCACCTCCACCTCGACCCGCTGCACGGCCTCCACATGGCCCGCACCCTCGCCGACCTGGGCCGCGCGCTGGACACCGAGGTCTGCCCCCTCGGCGCCGAGACCGACACCCAGGCGCTGCTGGCCATCGACACCGAGGGCCGGGTCTACGCCCTCGACCACACCGGCGACTGGTACCTCGGCCCGGACATCGACCAGGCCCTGGCCGGCCTCCTCGCCGGCGTCGAACCGGCCCGCCTCACCGCCGGCTGAGCCCGCGGCGGCCTCACGCCGCCGGAATCACCGCCGACACCCGGAATCCCCCCGCCTCCGTCGGCCCCGACACGAACACCCCGCCCAGCGCGGCGACCCGTTCCTTCATCCCCACCAGGCCGTTGCCCCCCGAGGGCAACCGGGCCGACGTGAGGGAGGACACCTCGGGCGGCGGTTCGTTCTCCACCTGCATCGCGATCTCCGACACCCGGTGCGCGAGGCGTACGTGCGTCTTGGCGCCCGCCGCGTGCTTGTGGACGTTCGTCAACGCCTCCTGCACCACCCGGAACGCCGTCTGCTCGATCTGCGCGGGATAGGACCGCACCTCGCCCTCCACCGAGAGGTCCACCGCCATCCCCGCCTCGGCCGACTGCCCGATCAACGCCTCCAGATCGTCCAGACAGGGCCCGTCGGACTCGTCCACGGCCCGCGAGGCCGCCGCTGCCGCCGCCACGCCCACGGCGACGAGCGGAACCGCCGCCGACTCCTTGCGCCCGAACCCGTCCCCGCTGCGCAGCACGCCGAGCATCTCCCGCAGCTCGGTGAGCGCCTGGCGCCCCATGTCCCCCACCAGGACCGCGTTCTTGACGGCCTTCTCGGGATCCTTCCGGGCCACGGCCTGCAACGCGGCCGCGTGCACCACCATCAGGCTCACCCGGTGCGCGACGACGTCGTGCATCTCCCGGGCGATCCGCGTCCGCTCCTCGTTCCGCGCCCACTCCGCCCGCTCCTCGGCCCGCTCGGCGAGCAGCTGGAGCTCCCGCTCGAGGTCGTCGGCCCGCTCACGGAGACTCTCCATGAGCCGCCGCCGCGCCCCGACGTACAGCCCCAGCAGCAGGGGCGGGGCGGTCATCCCGATCGCGGTGGTGATCGACACGAACGGGACGAACCAGTCCCCGAGGTCCAGGTCGGCCCGCCCCGGGTCCTGCCGCACCCGCACGAACATCACGATCAGCATCCCGACCAGGGACATCCCCGCCAGCGATCCGATGATCCGGCGCGGCAGCTCCGACGCGGCGAGCGTGTAGAGGCCGACGATGCCCATCAGATAGCCCATCTGGGCGGGCGTGATCGCGATGCTCACCAGCACCACGGCGATCGGCCACTTCCGCCGGATGAGGAGCACCGATCCGGCCAGCACCCCGAACACGATCCCCGCGGCCATCGGGATCCCGGCGTCCTCCGCGAACCGGATCCCCTCGAACGCACACTCCACCGCGGACGCCGACGCCAGGCCCACGTCCAGCACCGCACTGCGCCACCTTGCCCACCACCACGGCCCCGTCTGAGCCGCGGTGGTGTCTTCCCCCGTCGTGGTCATGGCTCCAGACTACGTTCGCCGGTGCGAGGTTTTCCGGCGCATTTCGACGACTGGCCTACACCACAGCGAGTGACCGATCGACCACGAAACCGCCCGATATCCCTCGAACTGCCGAATCGCTCACCGTTCGAACCCGGAACCCCACATTCCACGAGCGCCGATCTGTACCGTCGCATCGAAGGCGCCTGGTACGGCATAGTAGGAGGCGCGCTCGGCGACTTGACTGAATGTCCGGTTCAGTCGAGATATTCCCCCGTGGTGTAATTGGCAGCACCGTGGCTTTTGGTGCCATTTGTCCGGGTTCGAGTCCTGGCGGGGGAGCAACAGCCTGTTCGGGCCCTGACAGCACTGTCAGGGCCCGCTCTCATGTCCCCCAGGAAACGCCCCGGTATCCTGCGGATGTCACCCCACCCCCTCCACAGCCGAAGGGCATCCCGTGAGCGCCATTCGCCCGGCAGCCGTCGTCGTTCTCGCAGCGGGTGAGGGCACCCGTATGAAGTCGGCCACACCCAAGGTCCTGCACGAGCTGTGCGGTCGCAGTCTCGTGGGTCATGTGCTCGCCGCGGCCCGTGAGTTGGAGCCCGAGCACCTCGTGGTGGTCGTGGGGCACGCCCGGGAGAAGGTCACCGCGCATCTCGCCGGCACCGACGCCGACGTACGGACGGCCGTACAGGCGCAGCAGAACGGCACCGGGCACGCCGTACGGATGGCCCTGGAGGAGCTGGGCGGTTCTGTCGAGGGGACCGTCGTCGTGGTGTGCGGGGACACTCCGCTGCTGACCGGTGAGACCCTCAACACCCTTGCCGCCACGCACTCCTCGGACGGCAACGCGGTCACCGTGCTGAGCGCCGAGGTGCCGGACGCGACGGGGTACGGGCGGATCGTGCGGGACGCCGTCTCCGGTGCCGTGACCGAGATCGTCGAGCACAAGGACGCCTCCGAGGCGCAGCGGGCCATCCGGGAGATCAACTCCGGTGTGTTCGCCTTCGACGGTCAGCTGCTCGCCGACGCGCTCGGCAAGGTCCGCACGGACAACTCGCAGGGCGAGGAGTACCTGACGGACGTGCTCGGCATCCTGCGTGAGGCCGGGCACCGGGTCGGCGCCGCCGTCGCCGCCGACCACCGCGAGATCGCCGGGATCAACAACCGGGTGCAGCTCGCCGAGGCCCGCCGCATCCTCAACGACCGGCTGCTGACGCGCGCGATGCTCTCCGGTGTCACGGTGATCGACCCGGCCACCACCTGGGTCGACGTGAGCGTCACCTTCGGCCAGGACTCCGTCGTCCACCCGGGCACCCAGCTGCACGGCTCCACCCACATCGGCGAGGGCGCCGAGGTGGGCCCCAACAGCCGGCTCAAGGACACCGTCGTCGAGGCCGGGGCCCGGGTGGACAACACGGTGTCCGACGGCGCCCACATCGGGGCGGGCGCGATCGTGGGGCCGTACGCCTCGCTCCGTCCCGGTACCCGGCTGGGCGCGAAGGGCAAGATCGGCACCTTCGTGGAGACGAAGAACGCGAGCATCGGCGAGGGGACGAAGGTGCCGCACCTGTCCTATGTCGGTGACGCGACGATCGGTGAGTACTCCAACATCGGTGCCGCGAGCGTGTTCGTGAACTACGACGGACAGGACAAGCACCACACCACGGTCGGGTCGCACTGCCGCACGGGTTCGGACAACATGTTTGTGGCTCCTGTCACGGTCGGGGACGGCGCGTACACCGCGGCGGGGTCGGTGATCACGAAGGACGTGCCGCCCGGTTCGCTGGCCGTGGCCCGTGGCCAGCAGCGGAATATCGAGGGTTGGGTGGCCCGGAAGCGCCCGGGGAGCGCGGCGGCGAAGGCCGCGGAAGCGGCCTCTGGCCAGCGTGAGCGCGAGAGCTGACCGGAAACAGGTGCGCCGAAGTCGTCGTACCGTGATAAGTGCACACCCCGCTGAGACACCTCTGAGGAGACAGCTGTGACCGGGATCAAGACGACCGGCGAGAAGAAGATGATGTTCTTCTCCGGCCGCGCCCACCCCGAGCTTGCCGAGGAGGTCGCCCAGCAGCTGGGTGTCGGGGTCGTCCCGACGAAGGCCTTCGACTTCGCGAACGGCGAGATCTACGTCCGCTACCAGGAGTCGGCCCGTGGTGCGGACTGCTTCGTGATCCAGAGCCACACGGCTCCGATCAACCAGTGGATCATGGAGCAGCTCATCATGATCGACGCCCTGAAGCGCGCGTCGGCCCGCTCCATCACGGTGATCGTGCCGTTCTACGGCTACGCCCGCCAGGACAAGAAGCACCGCGGCCGTGAGCCGATCTCGGCGCGACTGATCGCGGACCTGATGAAGACGGCCGGCGCCGACCGCCTCCTGACCGTCGATCTGCACACCGACCAGATCCAGGGCTTCTTCGACGGCCCCGTGGACCACCTGTTCGCGCTGCCGCTGCTGGCGGACTACGTGGGGCAGAAGATCGACCGGGCGAAGCTGACGGTGGTCTCGCCGGACGCGGGCCGGGTGCGGGTCGCGGACCGCTGGTGCGACCGGCTGGGCGCGCCGCTGGCGATCGTGCACAAGCGCCGCGACAAGGACGTGGCGAACCAGGTGACCGTCCACGAGGTCGTGGGTGAGGTCAAGGGCCGGGTGTGTGTCCTGGTCGACGACATGATCGACACCGGTGGCACCATCTGCGCGGCCGCGGACGCGCTGTTCGCGCACGGTGCGGAGGACGTCATCGTGACGGCCACGCACGGTGTGCTGTCCGGCCCGGCCGCCGACCGGCTGAAGAACTCCCGGGTGAGCGAGTTCGTGTTCACGAACACGCTGCCGACGCCGGGTGAGCTGTCCCGGGACCTGGACAAGATCAAGGTCCTGTCGATCGCGCCGACGATCGCGAGCGCGGTGCGTGAGGTGTTCGAGGACGGTTCGGTGACGAGCCTGTTCGACGAGCAGTAAGCCGTAAAAACGCTTCTGCATGATCGATTTTTCTACGGCCTCCCCCGCTGAGTAGACTGCACAGGTTGCTCGGCGAGGGAGGCCGTATCCATGGGTACGGCGATCCGTTATCGACGCGCTCTTCGTAGCAGGCCGTTCGTGGCCGGGTGACCCTGTCCGTCTCTCACCCATACGAGGAGTGATCCGCATGTCCGAGGTCAAGATCTCCGCCGAGACCCGTTCCGAGTTCGGCAAGGGCGCCGCCCGCCGCATCCGCCGTGACTCCAAGGTTCCCGGTGTTCTCTACGGCCACGGTGGCGACCCGGTCCACCTGACCCTCCCGGGCCACGAGCTGCTGCTCGCGCTGCGCACGTCGAACGTCCTGATCTCCCTGGACATCGACGGCAAGACCACCGAGCTGGCGATCCCGAAGTCCGTGCAGCGCGACCCGATCAAGGGCTTCCTGGAGCACGTCGACCTGCTGCTGGTCAAGCGCGGCGAGAAGGTCAACGTCGAGGTCTACGTCCAGACCGAGGGCGAGCTGGCCCCGGGTGCCTTCCTGCTGGAGCACGTCCTGAACGCGCTTCCGGTCGTGGCCGAGGCCACGCACATCCCCGAGTCGGTCACCGTCTCCATCGCGGGCCTGACCGCCGGTGACTCCATCCTCGCCAAGGACATCACCCTGCCGAAGGGCACCACGCTGGACGTCGACGGCGAGACCGTCGTCCTCCAGGTGCTGGCCGCGCAGGCCGAGGAGTCCGAGGGCGAAGAGGCCGCGGGCGACGAGGCCGCCGAGGCCTGACCGGCGTTTCGGCCGCGGTGACGGTGCCGCCGCTTCCCCGGCGCCCGGCACCGCGGTTGTAGCCGTATACGCTCGCAGCCGCCGCCCCTGTTCAGGGGGCGGCGGCTGCGGCATGTGCAGAGGAGAGATGGACGTGACTACCCCCGCCAACGCCCCGTGGCTGATCGTCGGCCTCGGTAACCCGGGACCCGAGTACGCGGGCAACCGGCACAACGTCGGCTTCATGGTGGCCGATCTGCTGGCCGAGCGGATCGGGGGCCGGTTCAAGCGGGCCGGGAAGGCGCAGGCGCAGGTCGTCGAGGGGCGGATCGGGCCGCCCGGGCCGGCCAACCGGCGGGTGATCCTGGCCAAGCCGATGTCGTTCATGAACCTGTCCGGCGGACCGGTGAACGCGCTCAAGGACTTCTACAAGGTGCCGGTCACGAACATCGTGGCGATCCATGACGAGCTCGACATCGACTACGGCGTGCTGCGCCTCAAGCTCGGCGGCGGGGACAACGGCCACAACGGGCTGAAGTCGATGACGAAGGCGTTCGGGGCCGAGTACCACCGGGTGCGGTTCGGGATCGGGCGTCCGCCGGGCCGTATGCAGGTGGCGGACTTCGTGCTGAAGGACTTCTCGTCGAGCGAGCGCAAGGAGCTGGACTACTTCGTGGACCGGGCGGCCGACTCGGTGGAGGCGCTGGTGACCGAGGGGCTCGAGCGCGCGCAGAGCACGTACAACTCCTAGCCCGCCCTGGCCCGCATTGACTTCCGGCAATTCCATGGCCAATGATCCCGGCCATGCCTGCCACCGCCGCCGCCTCCCGTTCAGCCGCCCGCCAGGCCTCGACCGCCGCACTGCGGTTCGGGCGGCTCGCGTCGATGGGGGCGGTCACGGTGCTGATCCTGGTCGCGGGGGTGTGGGCGTCCTGGGGCAGCGCGCAGTACGTGATGCTGACGAAGGGGCGCGAGCGCGGCACGATCGAGGTGGCGCGCTGCTCGCGGGACGTGTGCAGCGGGCCGTACACGCCGATGTCGCACGGGTCCGAGGCGCGGGACCGGGTCGACATCGAGAAGTCGGTGGCGGTGCGCAAGGGCCGGGCCTACTCGGTCGTGGTGAAGCCCGGCAGCGACGACGTCGTACGGTCGGGGCCCGCCGGAGTGCTCTATTCCTGGGTGCCGATGGGCGGGGCGCTGCTGCTCGCGTCGGTGGTCGTGGCGGGCGGTCTGCGCCGGACGCGGTTCGCGTGGGTACTGGCGGGATCCGGGATCGCGCTGCTCACGGCCGCTTTCGTGACCATCTGACAGCTTTCGCCGTTCTCCGCTTCTGTGGAGCATGTGACTGTTGTCGGTTTGTGATTGACCAGAGGTCAGTGACGGCTGGATGCTAAGCCGCCCCCTCCACATCTTCCCGTTCACTCTCGAAGATGGATGACTGCCCCATGCGTACCCTCAGCCGCGCCGGTGTTCTGTCCGCCGTCGCCACGGCGGCCTTCCTCGTCGCCCCGGCCGCCCACGCCACCGTGCCCGGTGACAACGGCACCGTGAAGATCCACGACGCCACCACCGGCGAAGAGCTCCGCAAGAACGAGCCGCACGTCTGCACCTTCTACCTGGACGCCTTCGGCTTCGACTCGGTCCAGGAGGTCGACTGGCACATCGAGGCCTGGGCGCCGACGGCCGACGTCAAGGGCGAGACCGTGAAGTCCGGCGAGATCACGCTGGACTCCGACGGTCACGGCCGTACGGACGACCTGTCCCTGCCCGACGGGCACTACAAGCTGTTCTGGAACTTCGAGGGCGAGAACTCCAAGGCCGCCAAGCACAAGGTGTTCTGGACGGACTGCGAGGACGAGCAGGGCGGTGGCGGCGGTACGGCCACGCCCACCGGGTCGGCCACCCCCACGCCGTCCGGCTCGTCCACCACCGAGCCGAGCGACGGCCCGAGCACCGGGCCGAGCGCCGAGCCCAGCGAGTCCACCGAGGCCGGGGCCTCCGCGTCGGCCTCCTCCTCCGCCTCCGCGCAGGGCTCGACCGGTGACCTCGCCGAGACCGGCAGCAGCGCTCCCGTGGGCCTGCTCGCGGGCGTCTCCGCCGCGCTGCTGGCGGCCGGCGGCTACCTCGTGGTCAGGCGGCGCCGGGCCTGACGTACGACATGACAGTGCCCCCGGGGAGGAACCCCGGGGGCACTGTCGTGTCCGGACTCAGCCGGTGTTGCGCAGGCCCGCCGCCACACCGTTGACGGTGAGCAGCAGGGCGCGGGAGAGCAGCGGGTCGGGCTGTTCGCCCGCGGCGGCCGCGTCGCGCTGGCGCTTGAGGAGGGTCACCTGGAGGTAGGAGATCGGGTCCAGGTAGGCGTCGCGGATGGCGAAGGTCTGCTTGAGGACGGGCTGGGCGTCGAGGAGTTCGGCCTCGCCGGTGACGCGCAGGACCTCGCGGACGGTGAGTTCGTGCTCGGCCTCGATGTCGGCGAAGACGTGCTGGAGCCCGGCGGGGACCAGGGTCTCGACGTAGTGGCGGGCGATGCGCAGGTCGGTCTTCGCGAGCGTCATCTCGACGTTGGAGATGAAGTTCCGGAAGAAGTGCCACTGCTCGTGCATCTCGTCCAGCACGGTGTCGAGCCCGGCCTCCCGCAGCGCCTTGAGGCCCGAGCCGACGCCGAACCAGCCGGGGACGATCTGCCGGGACTGGGTCCAGCCGAACACCCACGGGATGGCGCGCAGTCCGTCGAGGGAGACGCCCGAGCCGGGGCGCCGGGAAGGCCGGGAGCCGAGGTGCAGGTCGGCGAGCTGGTCCACGGGCGTCGAGGCGAGGAAGTAGTTCGGCAGGTCCGGGTCCTCGACGAGCCTGCGGTAGGCCGCGTGGGCGGCGTCGCTCACCACGTCCATCGCCGCGTCCCAGCGCGCCAGCGCCTCGTCGGACTGGCGCGGTGCGGTGTGCAGGGCGGAGGCCTGGAGGGTGGCCGCGACCGTCAGCTCCAGGTTCTCCCGGGCCAGCGACGGCACGAGGTACTTGTCGGAGATGACCTCGCCCTGCTCGGTCACCTTGATCTCGCCCTCCAGGGTGCCCCAGGGCTGGGCGAGGATCGCGTCGTGCGAGGGGCCGCCACCACGCCCGACGGTGCCGCCGCGGCCGTGGAAGAGCCGCAGGCGCACGCCGTAGCGGTGGGCCACGTCGCGCAGCCGCCGCTGCGCCCGGTGGATCTCCCACTGGCTGGTGGTGATGCCGCCGAACTTGGAGGAGTCCGAGTAGCCGAGCATGACCTCCTGCACATCGCCGCGCAGGGCCACGAGCCTGCGGTACGACGGGTCGGAGAGCATGTCCTCCAGGATGGTGTCGGCGGCCTTCAGCTCGTCGGTGGTCTCCAGGAGCGGCACGATGCCGATCTTCGCCCAGCCGGCGTGCAGGTCCAGCAGTCCCGCCTCGCGGGCCAGGACCGCGGCGGCGAAGACGTCGTCGGCGCCCTGGCACATCGAGATGATGTACGACTCGATGACCTCGGGTCCGAAGACCTCCAGGGCCCGCTTGACGGTCTGGAAGACGCCGAGGGTCTTCTCACCGGCCGCGTCCACGGGCGCCGGGGTGGGCGCCAGCGGCCTGCGGGAGCGCAGCTCCTTCGCGAGCAGCTTGGCCCGGTACTCGCGGGGCATGTCGACGTACCGCCAGGACTCCTCGCCGAGACGGTCGAAGAGCTGGCCGAGTGCGTGGTGGTGGGCGTCGGCGTGCTCGCGGACGTCCATGGTGGCGAGCTGGAGGCCGAAGGCGGCCAGGGTGCGGATGGTGCGGTCCATCCGGCCGTCCGCGAAGAGCCCGCCCCGGTGCTCGCGCAGCGAGGTCTGGATCAGGGTGAGGTCCTGGAGCAGTTCGCTGGTGCCGAGGTAGTCGCGGCCGTCCTCGTGCGGGATGCCCTTGGCCAGACGGGTCTTGGTGTTCTCCAGCTTCTGCCGGATGCAGGTGGCCTTGAGGCGGTACGGCTCCTCGGCGTTCAGCCGCTTGTAGCGGGGGCTGATCTCCGGGAGGCGCTCCAGGTCGGCCTTGAGGGACTCCAGGAGTTCCTCGGTGGCGCCGGTGTAGCGGATGGAGTTCGACAGGAAGCCGCGCAGCTCGTCGATGAGCTCCAGGGCGTCGTTGATGCCGTGCTCGTGCTGGAGGATCAGGACGTCCCAGGTCACCTGGGGGGTGACGTTGGGGTTGCCGTCACGGTCGCCGCCGATCCAGGTGCCGAAGGTGAGGGGGCGGGTGGCGTCGGGGATTCTGACGCCGACGCGTTCCAGTTCCGCGGTGAGGTCCTCCAGGACGTCACCCACGGCACCGGCGTGCAGCTCGTCGAGGTAGTAGATGGCGTTGCGGGCCTCGTCGGCCGGCTCGGGACGTACGACCCGCAGCTCGTCGGTCTGCCAGACCAGGTCGATGTTCTCGGCCAGACGGGTGTCGTAGCGGCGCCGGTCCGACTCGATGACCGGCGTCTCCAGCAGGGCGGCGATCCGGCGGAGCTTGTTCAGCACCGAGCGGCGGGCGGCCTCCGTCGGATGGGCCGTGAAGACCGGGCGGACGTTGAGGTTGGCGACCGTCTGGCGCAGGTGCTCGGGGTCGGCGTCCTTGAGGCGGTCGGCGGTACGGGCGAGGAGACCGCCCTCGGCGGCGCGGCGGGCGCGCAGCTCGCGGCCGCGGTGCACCTGCTCGGTGACGTTGGCCAGGTGGAAGTAGGTGGAGAAGGCGCGCACCAGCTTGGCGGCGGTCTCCAGTTCGGTGCCGCGCAGCAGCTCGGCGGCGGCCTCGCCGTCCTCACGGGTGAGGCGGCGCACCTTCTCGACCAGGTCCAGCAGCTCGGGACCCTCCTGGCGGACGAGGGTCTCGCCCAGGAGATCGCCCAGCCGGCGGATGTCCGCGCGCAGCTCACTGCTGGTCGACGTGGCGCTCGTAGTCAGGTCGTCGGCACTGCTCACAGGTGCGGCTCCTTGCAGTGTTGAAGCTCGTCCGGGAGGGGAACCCGGAGTGCGGTCGTGCGGCAGCCGCCGCATACGGGCCGGACATCCGGGAAGAAATCAGAGCGGACCGCGCTGTCCGACCGACTCCAAGGATAGGTGTCCATGCGGACGCGCAGACGTTTGGGCTCTTGCCGTGAGACGGCGACGCACTGCCATACTTACGTCGCCGTAGGTTACGGAACCGTAGGGTCCGCTGTAACGGAACCCGGGAAGGATTGCCGCAGCCCGGCACCTGTCTCAACCCTCGAAACCCCACAGGGGACGCCCCATGACCACGAGCTCCGATGTGCTCGATGACGCCCCGAAGGCGAACGACGGCCCGACACCGCCCTCCGCGACGCTGGGTGGTGAGCAGAAGCGTTCGATCGAACAGATCACGCTGCTCCTGTTCATCACCGTGCCCTTCCTCGCGCTGCTCGCGGCGGTGCCGCTGGCGTGGGGCTGGGGTGTGAGCTGGCTGGACCTCGGCCTTCTGGTCTTCTTCTACTACCTCGGCTGCCACGGCATCACGATCGGCTTCCACCGCTACTTCACCCACGGCTCCTTCAAGGCCAAGCGGCCGCTCAGGATCGCGCTGGCGATCATGGGGTCGATGGCGGTCGAGGGGCCGCTGGTGCGCTGGGTGGCCGACCACCGCAAGCACCACAAGTTCTCCGACGCCGAGGGCGACCCCCACTCGCCGTGGCGGTTCGGGGAGACGCTCCCGGCGCTGATCAAGGGTCTGTGGTGGGCCCACATCGGCTGGATGTTCGACGAGGAGCAGACCCCGCAGGACAAGTACGCGCCGGACCTGATCAAGGACCCGGCGATCCGCGCGATCTCCCGGCAGTTCATCTTCTGGACGATGCTCTCCCTCGCCCTGCCCGCCGTGATCGGCGGCCTGGTGACGATGTCCTGGTGGGGCGCGTTCACGGGCTTCTTCTGGGGCTCCCTGGTCCGCGTGTGCCTGCTCCACCACGTGACCTGGTCGATCAACTCGATCTGCCACGCGGTCGGCAAGCGGCCCTTCAAGTCGCGGGACCGCTCGGGCAACGTGTGGTGGCTGGCGGTGCTGTCCTGCGGTGAGTCCTGGCACAACCTGCACCACGCCGACCCGACCTCGGCGCGGCACGGGGTGATGCGGGGGCAGATGGACTCCTCGGCGCGGATCATCCGCTGGTTCGAGATGGCCGGGTGGGCGTACGACGTGCGCTGGCCGTCACGCTCGCGTATCGATTCCCGCCGGAACACGGACCGGGACGGCTCCCGGCGCAAGAAGGAGACCGCCGAGGCGGCATGATGGACGCCGTGGCGACCGACTCCAGCAGTACCCCGAGCAACGAGGCGAAGCCGCGGCGTGCCCGGCGCACCCGGATGACGGGTGCCGAGCGCCGCGCCCAGCTTCTGGAGATCGGTCGCACGCTGTTCGCCGCGAAGGGCTTCGAGGGCACGTCGGTCGAGGAGATCGCGGCGAAGGCGGGCGTCTCCAAGCCGGTGGTCTACGAGCACTTCGGCGGCAAGGAGGGGCTGTACGCGGTGGTGGTGGACCGCGAGATGCGGCGCCTGCTGGACATGGTGACCAGCTCCCTGACCGCGGGGCATCCCCGCGAACTGTGCGAACAGGCGGCCTTCGCCCTCCTCGACTACATCGAGGAGTACACGGACGGCTTCCGCATCCTGGTCCGCGACTCCCCGATCCCCCAGTCCACGGGTTCCTTCGCCTCGCTGATCTCCGACATCGCCACGCAGGTCGAGGACATCCTGGGCCGCGAGTTCAAGAGCCGCGGCTTCGACCCGAAACTGGCCCCCCTGTACGCCCAGGCCCTGGTCGGCATGGTCGCCCTGACGGGCCAGTGGTGGCTGGACGTCCGCCGCCCGAAGAAGGCGGAGGTAGCAGCCCACCTGGTCAACCTGGCCTGGCACGGCCTGGACGGCCTGGAGGCGAAACCGCATTTGATCGGGCGCCGGAAGAGCTGACCGGGGCCACTGGGTGACTCAGGGCGCCCCCTGGGACGTATCCCCGCCGACTGGCGCTGAGACGTCGACGGCCCGTGCACCGCTCCTCGGTGCACGGGCCGTCGGTTTTCGTACCGTCAGTGCTTGAAGGTGTCCTTCGCCTTCTCCTTGGCCTGGCGCGCGTCCCCCTTGGACTGCGCCATGCGGCCCTCGGCCTCCATGCGCTCGTTGCCGACCGCGCGGCCCACGGCCTCCTTGGCCTTGCCCTTGGCCTGTTCCTTCTTGGCCTTGGCCTTCTGGTCTCCTGCCACCGTTCTCACTCCCAGCGATGAACGACTCGGCTGTCATCACTGCGGGTGACCCGCCTGGCCGTGATCAAACCAGGAACTCCAGCCGGTTGCCGACCGGGTCCGACGAATAGAACCGCCGGCGTCCCGGCAGCCCCTCGTCCCACTCCACTTTCGCCCCGCCCGCCTCCAGCCGGGCCGCGTACGCCGCGATGTCCGTGACCCGCAGGCCCGGGTGGGCCTTCCTCGCCGGGTGGAAGTCCTCCTCGATCCCCAGGTGGAGTTCCACGGCCCCCGCCCGGAACCAGCATCCGCCGCGGGCCGCGAGCAGCGGCGGCTTGGGGATCTCGGTCATGCCGAGGACGTCGGCGTAGAAGGCGCGCAGCAGGTCCTCGGAGCCGGGCGGTGCCGCGAGCTGGACATGGTCCACGGCGGTGAGCATCAGTGCTCCTTGCGGGCCACCGCGAAGATGCGGCGGAACGGGAAGGGGGTGCCGTGCGGGCCCGTCGGGTAGGCCTCGCGCAGGGCCGTGCGGTACGCCTCCAGGAACTCCGACCTGGCCCCCGGGTCGTCGGCCAGCGCGGCCAGGACCGGGCGCAGGCCCGTCCCCTTCACCCAGTCCAGGACCGGGTCCTCCCCCTGGAGGAGGTGGACGTATGTGGTCTCCCATACGTCCGTCTCGCAGCCCAGGTCGGCCAGCACCGCCAGATACGCCTCGGGCGTGCGCACGGCGTCCTCGTGGCGCAGGGTCTCCGCGAGGCCGGCCGACTCCGCGAGCTCGCGCATCAGGCGGTGGCTCGGGGAGCCGAAGTTGCCGGGCACCTGGAAGGCGAAGGTGCCGCCCGGGGCGAGCCCGGCGATCCAGTCGGCGAACCGCTCCACGTGCCCCGGCACCCACTGGAGCGTGGCATTGCTGATGATCAGGTCGTACGGCTGTGCGGGCGCCCAGGTGCGCACGTCGGCGTGGGCGAAGTCCAGGCTCCCGCCACCGGCGGTGGGGCCGGCGTACTCGACCCGCGCTTTGTCGAGCATCTCGGCGGAGTTGTCGTAGCCGGTGATCCGGGCCGTGGGCCAGCGGGCGGCGAGCAGCGTGGTCACGTTGCCGGGTCCGCAGCCGAGGTCGGCGATCAGGGGTGCCTCGCCCGGCAGGTCCGGGACCCGGGCGAGGAGGTCGGCGAAGGGGCGTGCGCGGTGGTCGGCGTGGCGGAGGTACTGAGCGGGATCCCAAGTCGTCATGGGACCCACTCTCCCCGCCGATTTATCTTGATGTCAAGAGACTTCACATCAAGAGACTTCACGTCGACACAACCACTACACTGATCGTCATGGAGGACGAGGTCGATCGGCTGGTCGCTGCGTGGCGCCGGGAGCGCCCTGACCTCGACGTGGAACCGCTCGAGGTGCTCAGCCGGGTGAGCAGACTGGCCCGGCACCTGGACCGGGCGCGCCGGCTGGCCTTCGCCGAGCACAGCCTGGAGCCCTGGGAGTTCGACGTGCTGACCGCGCTCCGGCGCGCGGGGACGCCGTACCAGCTCTCCCCGGGGCAGCTGCTGACGCAGACCCTGGTCACCTCGGGCACCATGACCAACCGCATCGACCGGCTGGCCAAGAAGGGCCTGGTGGAGCGGTTGCCGGACCCGAGCGACCGGCGCGGTGTGCTGGTGCGGCTCACGGAGGACGGCAAGGACCGCGCGGACCAGGCCCTCGCCGGTCTGCTGGAACAGGAACGCGCGATCCTCGCCGAACTCTCCCGCGCCCAGCGCGGCGAACTGGCCGGACTGCTACGCCAGTTGACCGCCCCGTTCGACAACATCCCCGGCTAGGCGCTCCACTGGGAGAGCCGGCCGGGTAGTGCCCCGCCAGGTCGTCGTCGGGTGCGGCGCCGTTGTGGCTCGTCGCGCCGTTCCCGCGGCCCTCACGGCGTCGCTCCGCTACGCCAGTTGACCGCCCCGCTCGACGACGTCCCCGGCCAGGTCGACGGGTCCGACGCCGGCGCGACGGGCGAGGGCGACGGCGGCCAGGGTGGAGTGGACGCCCAGTTTGCCGAGGACGTTCTGCATATGGGTGCGGACGGTGTGCGGGGAGAGGAACAGCCGCTCGGCGACCGCCTTGCGGCCCAGCCCGGCCACCATGCAGCGCAGCACCTCGCGCTCGCGCGGGGTGAGGGACTCCACCAGCCGCTCGCTCTCGGTGCGGTGCTTGCGGGCGGCGGTGAGCTCCCGCAACACGCCCGTGAGCAGGGCGGGCGGGAGGTGGGTCTCGTCGCGCAGCACGCCTCGTATGACCGTGAGCAGCCGGGACAGCGAACAGTCCTTGGCGACCCAGCCCGAGGCGCCGGCCTGGAGGGCGAGCGCGGCCCGGCGCGGATCGTCCTTCTCGGCGAGCACGACGGTCCGGACCGCCGGCTGCGCCGTACGGACCCCGGCGACCAGCGAGATGCCGTCGACCAGACCGTCCTCGTTGCCGTCCTGCACGGAGACGGCGGGCCTGATGCCCTGGACGTTGCCGCCCAGGTCGGCGTCGACGAGCAGTACGTCGAACCGGCGGCCCTCGGCGGCCGCGCGCTCCAGCGAGCGCAGCGCGGCGGGACCGCTGCCGGCCGCGGAGACCTCCACGTCGGGCTCGGCCGCCAGCGCGGCGGCGAGCGACTCGGCGAAGATGCGATGGTCGTCGACGACCAGGACTCGGATGCGAACCACGTAACCCCCTTCCCCGAGCTCTCGAAGAGCAGGGGATACCCCATCGCCATCATGGGAGGACGACTCGGGAGACGACACCGCCGCGGGTACGACGCCCGAAGCACGATGGCCGCACGGCCGCCGCCGCGCAAGAACTGCTACCCCCACTTCGGGCGCCGTACCCGACCGTCTCGCCCCCTGATCAGCACCGGCCCCCACCGGTGCTGTTCATCAGGGTACGGCCGGGGGGCAGGAGCGGAAGGTTATTTGCAGAACTGGCTGTCCGGGGCGTTTATGGTGAGCCGCATGTTTCGTCTGGAGACAGAAGTCGACAAAGCCCGGCAAGATCTGCTCCGCAAACGGCTGCGGGACACCAACACGGCGGCCTCCCCGGTGCTCCGTGCCCTGCGCGGAACCCCAGGTGAACGGGAACTTCCGCTCCACGTCTGGGTGTTGGACGACTCCGGCGCGCTGGCGGGCGGACTGGTCGGCCACACCTGGACCAACTGGCTGCACGTGGCCCATCTGTGGGTCGACGCACGGCACCGCGGGGCGGGCCTGGGTTCGCAGTTGCTCGCACAGGCGGAGCGCATGGCGCGCCGCGAGCGGGGCTGCACCTCCGTACGCCTGGAGACCTGGGACTTCCAGGCGCCGGAGTTCTACAAGAAGCAGGGCTACGACGTGGTGTGCGTGATCCCGGACTATCCGCCCGGGGTCACGGAGTACACGCTGACCAAGCGGCTCACCGCCTGAAGCGCCAGGAGCCCGGATCGTCCGCCGGCTCCAGGCCCAGCTCGCCCGCGATGCCGGCCGCGCGGCGGTGGGAGACGTCGGGGTAGTGCCCGGGGTGCACCTCGACGAAGCCGTGGTCGTCGGCCACGGCCGTGCGCAGGGCCTCGCGGAGGATGTGCTCCTGCTCCTCCGTCCTTGCCCGCTCCTCCCGTCGGCGGGAGACGGTCACGCCCCGGCGGGCGGTGGCCGCGACCACCCCGAGCGCGATCAGCGCGAACGCCCCGACGCCCAGCACGTCTCCGGTCGCGTCCGCGTCGTCGGGGGTACGGGGTCGCAGCACGCCCCGGGGGTCGGCGAGCACGGTGACGTGCTGGCCGAGGGCGAAGCTGCCGGACTTGGCCTGGAGGGCGGGGCCGGGGAGCCGGGTGCCGTCGCGGCGGGCGAGGAGGTAGTCGTAGGTGTGGTCGGCACGCCCCTGGTCGGGGGCGAGCCACTCGCGCACGACGGTCGCGCTGATCCGCTCGCCCCGCCGCTCCAGGGTGAGGTCGTCGCGGGCCAGGTCGGCGATGTACACGGCCATCAGGGAGGCGCCCACCACGAGCAGCGCCGCGGTCAGACCGGTCTCGTCGGCGGCGAGCCTGGTCAGCAGCACGGCGAGGAGCACGCCGTGGGCGATCCACAGGGGCACCAGGAGACCGGAGCCCTCGTGGTCCGCCAGCACGAAGAAGCCGACGATCGCGGCGAGCGCGTAGCAGCCGATGCAGATCGCCGACAGGATGCGATGACGCCCTCGACTCACGCTCCGAACCTACTGGGACGTACGCCAGGGAGAGGCCCGGCTTTCCCCAAGTTCGGATCAAGCCGGGCAAAACAGCGGTCAGCCGGTTCAGACCAGGCGCCGGGCCCCCGGGGAGGGAACCGCCTCGAAGACCCGCGGAGCGGTGAACTCCGCGGCGGCGAAGGCCTCTTCGACCGCCTTGGTGATGGTCTCCACGTCACTCGCCTCGGCCAGCACGATCGCCGAGCCGCCGAATCCGCCGCCGGTCATCCGGGCGCCCAGGGCGCCGGAGGCGAGGGCGGTGTCGACGACCAGGTCGAGCTCCGGGCAGGAGATCCGGAAGTCGTCCCGCAGCGAGGCGTGGCCCGCGACCAGCACCGGGCCGATGGCGCGGGTCTCGCCCGACTCCAGCAGGGCGACGACCTTCTCGACCCGCTCGTCCTCGGTGACCACGTGCCGGACCAGCCGTACGGCCTCCTCGTCGTCGCCGAGCCGATCGAGAGCCGCGTCGAGCTCGCCGTAGGGGATGTCCCGCAGGGCGTCGACGCCGAGCAGGGCCGCGCCGCGCTCGCAGCCCGCGCGGCGCTTGCCGTACTCGCCCTCGCTGTGGGAGTGCTTGACCTGCGTGTCGACGACGAGCAGGACCATGCCCTCGGCGGCGAGGTCGAAGGGGATCTGCTTCTGGGAGAGGTCCCGGGTGTCGAGGAACAGGGCGTGGCCGGTCTCGCAGCAGGCGGACGCGGTCTGGTCCATGATCCCGGTGGGGGCGCCGACGTAGACGTTCTCGGCGCGCTGGCACAGGCGGGCCAGCTGCCAGCGCTGGAGGCCGAGTTCGAACAGGTCGTTCAGGGCGAGCGCGACGACGACCTCCAGGGCCGCCGACGAGGACAGGCCCGCGCCTGCGGGGACCGTCGAGGTGAGGTGGACGTCCGCGCCGGTGACCGGGTGGCCTGCCTCGCGCAGCGCCCAGACCACACCGGCCGGGTAGGCGGTCCAGTTCCGGTCGCTCTCGGGGGCGAGGTCGTCGAGGCGCAGCTCGACGACGCCGCCCTCGACGTCGGCCGAGTGCAGCCGCAGGACGCCGTCCGTGCGCCTGGAGACGGCGGCGACGGCGGTGTGCGGCAGCGCGAAGGGCATCACGAAGCCGTCGTTGTAGTCGGTGTGCTCACCGATGAGGTTGACGCGGCCGGGCGCCGACCAGACACCGTCGGGCTCGGTGCCGTAGAGCTCGGTGAATCCGTCCCGGACCTGCTGTGCCGCCACTGTCACTGCTCCCTTGCTGCGCTGATGGACTGCGCGAACTCCCAGGCGTCCGCGACGATCCCCGCGAGATCCGCGCGGGTCGGGTTCCAGCCCAGCTTCTCGCGGGCGGTGGCGGCGGAGGCGACCAGGGTGGCCGGGTCGCCGCCCCGGCGCGGGGCCACGACCTCGGGGATCGGGTGGCCGGTGACCTGGCGGACCGTCTCGATGACCTGGCGGACGGAGAAGCCCTCGCCGTTGCCGAGGTTGCAGATGAGGTGCTCGCCCGGCCGGGCGGCGTCCAGCGCGAGGAGGTGGGCGTCGGCCAGGTCGGCGACGTGGATGTAGTCGCGGACGCAGGTGCCGTCCGGGGTCGGGTAGTCCTCGCCGAAGACGGAGATCGCCTCCCGCTTGCCCTGGGCGACCTGGAGGATCAGCGGGATGAGGTGCGACTCGGGGTCGTGGCGCTCGCCCTGCTTGCCGTAGGCCCCGGCGACGTTGAAGTAGCGCAGGGACACGGCACCGAGGCCGTGGGCGTTCGCCTCGCTGGTGATCATGAAGTCGACGGCGAGCTTGGAGGCGCCGTACGGGTTGGTGGGCCGGGTCGGCGCGGTCTCTACGATCGGCACCTCCTCGGGCTCCCCGTACGTGGCGGCCGTGGAGGAGAAGACGAGTCGGCGGACGCCCGCCTCGCGCATGGCGCCGAGCAGGGCCATGGTGCCGCCGACGTTGTTGTCCCAGTACTTCTCCGGCTTCACGACCGACTCGCCGACCTGGGAGAACGCGGCGAAGTGGAGCACGCCGTCGAAGGAGGCGTCGAGCCACTTGGCGGCGTCGCGGATGTCGCCCTCGATGAAGGTCGCGCCGGCCGGGACGCCCTCGCGGAAGCCGGTGGAGAGGTTGTCGAGGACGACGACCTCGTGCCCCGCCTCGATGAGGTGCTGGGCCACGACCCCGCCGACATAGCCCGCGCCACCTGTCACCAGGTACTTCATGAACTCGCTACCTCTCGCAGTCGCTGTGCCGCGGCCTCCGGCCGGATGTCGTTGATGAACACGTTCATGCCCGACTCGGAGCCCGCGAGGAACTTCAGCTTGCCGGACGTACGGCGAATGGTGAAAAGCTCGAGATGGAGCGCGAAGTCGTCGCGGCTCACGCCCTCGAAGTCCTCCAGCGCACCGAACGGCGCCTGGTGCCAGGCGGCGATGTACGGCGTGGGAGGCTCCCCTTCCCCGAAGATCCGGTCGAAGCGCCTCAAGAGTTCCAGATAGACCTTGGGGAACTCTGTGCGGGCCTCCTCGTCCAGCCCCAGCAGGTCCGGCACCCGGCGCTTCGGGTACAGGTGCACCTCGTACGGCCAGTGGGCGGCGTAGGGCACGAAGGCGACCCAGTGCTCCCCCTCCAGGACGACCCGCTCCTCGGCGAGTTCCCGCTCCAGGACGGCGTCGAAGAGGTTCTCCCCGCCGGTCGCCTCCTTGTGCGCCGCGAGCGAGCGCAACATCAGTGCGGTGCGAGGCGTGGTGAAGGGGTAGGCGTAGATCTGGCCATGGGGGTGACCCAGGGTCACACCGATCTCGGCACCCCGGTTCTCGAAACAGAAGACCTGCTCGACGGAAGGGAGATGGGACAGCTCCGAGGTCCGGTCGGTCCAGGCGTCGAGAACCAGCCGCGCCTGTTCCTCGCTCAGATCCGCGAAGGAGGCGTTGTGGTCCGAGGTGAAGCACACGACCTCACAGCGGCCCGAGTCGCCGGCCAGCGAGGGGAAACGGTTCTCGAAGACCACGGCGTCGTACGACGAGTCCGGGATCTCACTCAGCCGGTCCCCCTGCGAGGGGCACAGCGGGCACTCGTCCTTGGGCGGGTGGTAGGTGCGCCCCTGTCGGTGCGAGGCGATGGCCACGGAGTCGCCGAGCAGCGGATCCCGACGAACCTCGGACGTGGTGACAGTCCGCTCCAGCGGACGCCGGTCCACGGCGTCGCGGACGGTGTCGTCGCGCAGGTCGTAGTAGATGAGCTCGCGACCGTCGGCCAGCCGGGTCGAGGTCTTCTTCACCGCTGAACTCCTTCACCCAAACATAACTAAACACAAGTAACCATAACCGCCCACCAACGTCAACATCGGAATCAAACAAAGCGCATCAGTCGAGGTGTTCAATTGCTGACTATGCAAACCCCCACAAACGGCGCACACACCGCATATCTCGCGGCCGAGCTGAGACTCCCCACCAACTGGCTCGACTACACGATCCTCGGCATCTACTTCGTCGTCGTCCTCGGGATCGGCTTCGCGGCCCGCCGTTCGGTCAGGACGAGCCTCGACTTCTTCCTCTCCGGCCGCTCCCTGCCGGCCTGGATCACGGGTCTCGCCTTCATCTCGGCCAACCTGGCCGCGACCGAGATCCTCGGCATGGCCGCCAACAGCGCGCAGTACGGCGCCTACACGGTCCACTGGTACTGGATCGGCGCCATCCCGGCCATGGTCTTCCTCGGCCTGGTGATGATGCCCTTCTACTACGGCAGCAAGGTGCGCTCGGTCCCCGAGATGCTGCTCCTGCGCTTCGACAGGTGGGCCCACCTGCTCAGCTCGGCGCTGTTCGCCTTCGCGGCCATCCTCATCGCGGGCGTCAACCTCTACGCCCTGGCGATCGTGGTGGAAGCCCTGCTGGGCTGGCCGCAGTGGGTGGCCATCGTGGTCGCGGGCGCCTTCGTCCTCGCCTACATCACCCTGGGCGGCCTGTCCTCCGCCATCTACAACGAGGTCCTCCAGTTCTTCGTGATCCTGGCGGCCCTGATCCCCCTGGTCGTCCTCGGCCTGAAGAAGGTGGGCGGCTGGGGCGGCCTGACCGACAAGCTGACGGCGGAGCACGGCGCGAACTTCACCACGGCGTGGGGCGGCACGGGCATCGGCAGCTCGAACCCGCTGGGCGCGAACTGGCTGACGATCGTGCTGGGGCTGGGCTTCGTCCTGAGCTTCGGCTACTGGACGACGAACTTCGCGGAGGTCCAGCGGGCGCTGTCGGCGAAGAACCTCTCGGCGGCCCAGCGCACCCCGCTGATCGCCGCGTACCCGAAGATCTTCATCGTGTTCCTGGTGATGATCCCGGGCCTGGTGGCGGCGGCCCTGATCCCCGGCTTCGGCACGGCCGACTCGGGCTACCAGTACAACGACGCCATCCCGTACCTGATGGAACAGCTCCTGCCGAACGGCGTCCTCGGCATCGCGGTCACCGGCCTCCTGGCCGCCTTCATGGCCGGCATGGCGGCGAACGTCTCGTCCTTCAACACGGTGTTCACGAACGACATCTGGGCGCGGTACGTGCAGCGGGGCCGGGAGGACGAGTACTACGTCCGCTTCGGCCGCCTGATCACGGTGATCGGCGTCTGCGCCTCCGTGGGCACGGCCTTCCTGGCCTCGTCCTTCTCGAACATCATGAGCTACCTCCAGACGCTGTTCTCCTTCTTCAACGTGCCGATGTTCGTGGTCTTCATCGTCGGCATGTTCTGGAGGCGCGCGTCGGCGAAGTCGGGCTTCTGGGGTCTGCTCGCCGGCACGGTCGCGGCGATGGTGAACTACTTCTGGATCTACAAGCAGGGCATCATCGACATCCCCTCCGACCAGGGCGCCAACTTCGTCTCGGCGATCGTCGGCTTCGTGGCGGGTGGGGTGGTCATGGTCGCGGTGTCCCTCTTCACGTCCCCGAAGCCCGCGGAGGAACTCCAGGGCCTGGTCTACGGCACGACGTCCCCCGGCATGTCCGAGCCGCCGGCCGCGGGGGACGACGCCTGGTACCGCAGGCCGGCGCTGCTGGGCTGGGGCGCGGTCGTGCTGGCCGCCGCCTGCTACATCCCGTTCTCGTTCTGATCGCGGAGGATTCGAACCATGTCCGCTGAACACCACGGCTATTCCGAACACGACGTCCAGCGGGAGGTCACCGACCTCCAGGCCAAGTCCGCGACGGCGGCCCGCATCTTCGACCTGCGCCGCATCATCGGCGGCCTCTTCGTCCTCTACGGCATCATCGTCACGATCGCCGGCATCAACCCGTCCGACTCCTCCCTCGACAAGTCAGAGGGCATCAACATCAACCTCTGGACCGGCCTGGGGATGCTGCTCCTGGGCATCTTCTTCCTGGTATGGCTGAAACTGCGGCCCGCGGCGCCTGTGCGGGTGTCGGAGGACGAGGACGCCTGAGGGGTGCCGGGTGCGGTTGTGGGGCGGGCGCGGGTCCGTCGTGGCTGGTCGCGCAGTTCCCCGCGCCCCCGCTGCGCTGGGCTTGGGCCGGGCGCCTACGGGGGTGCCGAGTGCGGTCGTCAGGCGGGTGCGGGTGCATTGTGGCTGGTCGCGCAGTTCCCCGCGCCCCTGGGTGGGTGCAGTTGACCTGCGCCACGACCGGACCGTCAGCGCCCGCCCCCGCCGGACCCGCGGACAGCGGGCTCACCGCCCCACCGGCCCCGCCCGGTCCAGCAACCCCGTCCGCGCCGCCAGCGCCGCCGCCTCCAACCGGGATCCCACGCCCAGTTTCATCAGCACCCGCTGCACATGCGTCCGGGCAGTCGACGGCGCTATGCCCATCCCCGCCGCGATCAGCCGCGTGTCCTCCCCGTCGGCCACCCGCACCAGCACCTCCACCTCCCGAGGCGTCAGCATCTGGAGCAACCGCTGCCCCTCGTCGTCCGGCTGGGCCGCGGGGTTCAGCAGCTCACTGAACGCGCCCTGGAGCAGCTGCGGCGCCACCGCCGCCTCCCCCGCCCGCGCCTTCATGATCGCCCGCTCCACGCCCTCGATGCGCTCGTCGTGCCGTACATAGCCCGACGCCCCCGCCGCGAAGGCCGCCGCGATCCCGCGAGGGCTCGGCACCGGCCCCAGGACCAGCACCGCCACCTGCGGCCGCTCCCGCTTGATCTTCACAACCGGGTCGAACATCCCCGGCTCGGCCGGCGTGGCCGTCCCCAGCAGGCACACCTCGGGCGCCCGGCTGATCACCAGCTCCGCCGCCCCCGCGGCAGGCGCCGCCGCCGCGAGCACCCGGTGCCCGCGCAGTTTCAGTGCCGAGGCCAGCGCCTCGGCGAGCAATCGGTGGTCGTCGACCACCATGAGCCGAACTCCCATCGAGCAACCCCCCAGTCCCCCCAATGGATCCGTGTGAATGCCCCACTATGGATGCCCACTGATCCCCCCGGACAGGGGTCCCCTCCCGGCTCCCCCGCCCTTCATGCCCCCGGAAGCTACACGCTTGTTCGACGTTGCGCTTCCCCTACTGGTGAGAAGTGCCCCGGATCGATGGAATTTCTGTGTTTCGCCTCATTCGCGCTTGAAAGACCTCACGCGTCCTCGGCCAGCTCCAGCCACCGCAGCTCCAGTTCCTCCCGCTCCCCGGCGAGATCCCGCAGCTCGGCATCGAGGCCGGCGACCTTCGCGAAGTCCGTGGCGTGCTCGGCGATGGACGCGTGCAGCTTGGTCTCCTTCTCGGAGATCTTGTCCAACTGCCGCTCGATCTTCTGGAGTTCCTTCTTCGCGGCCCGCTGATCGGCTGCGCTCTTCTCGGCGACGGGCTTGGCCGCCACGGGCGAGGAGGCCGCCGCCGCCTCCTCCATCCGCTGCCGCCGCTCCAGGTACTCGTCGATACCGCGCGGCAGCATCCGCAGGGTCGCGTCACCGAGCAGCGCGAAGACCCGGTCGGTCGTCCGCTCGACGAAGAACCGGTCGTGGGAGATGACGACCATCGAGCCGGGCCAGCCGTCGAGGACGTCCTCCAGCTGGGTCAGCGTCTCGATGTCCAGGTCGTTCGTCGGCTCGTCGAGGAAGAGGACATTGGGCTCGTCCATCAGCAGGCGCAGCAGTTGCAGCCGCCGCCGCTCACCACCGGACAGGTCCCCGACCGGCGTCCACTGCTTCTCCTTGTTGAAGCCGAACGTCTCGCACAGCTGCCCCGCGGTCATCTCGCGCCCCTTGCCGAGGTCGACCCGCTCCCGCACCTGCTGGACGGCCTCCAGCACCCGCAGCGCGGGGTTGAGTTCGGCGACTTCCTGGGAGAGGTAGGCGAGCTTGACGGTCCTGCCGACCACGACCCGCCCGCCCGCGGGCTGGGTCTCGCCCTCGGTGCGCGCGGCCTCGGCCATGGCCCGCAGCAGCGAGGTCTTGCCGGCGCCGTTGACCCCGACGAGACCGATCCGGTCACCCGGGCCCAGCTGCCAGGTCACATGCTTGAGCAGCACCTTCGGACCCGCCTGGACGGTCACGTCCTCCAGCTCGAAGACCGTCTTGCCCAGCCGCGAGGACGCGAACTTCATCAGCTCGCTGGTGTCCCGCGGCGGCGGTACGTCCTTGATGAGCTCGTTGGCGGCCTCGACCCGGAAGCGCGGCTTCGACGTACGGGCGGGGGCGCCGCGCCGCAGCCACGCCAGCTCCTTGCGGACGAGGTTCTGCCGCTTGGTCTCCTCGGTGGCGGCGATCCGCTCCCGCTCGGCCCGCGCGAAGACGTAGTCGGAGTACCCGCCCTCGTACTCGTAGACGTCGCCCTTCTGCACGTCCCACATGCGGGTGCAGACCTGGTCGAGGAACCACCGGTCGTGGGTGACGCAGACGAGGGCCGAGCGGCGCTCGCGCAGGTGCTTGGCCAGCCAGGCGATGCCCTCGACGTCGAGGTGGTTGGTGGGCTCGTCGAGGACGATCAGGTCCTGTTCCTCGATGAGCAGCTTGGCCAGCGCGATACGGCGGCGCTCGCCACCGGAGAGCGGCGCGATGACGGTGTCGAGGCCCTGCGGGAAGCCGGGCAGGTCGAGCCCGCCGAACAGGCCCGTCAGTACGTCCCGGATCTTGGCGTTGCCCGCCCACTCGTGGTCGGCCATGTCCCGGATGACCTCGTGCCGGACGGTCGCCGTCGGGTCCAGGGAGTCGTGCTGAGTGAGGACGCCCAGGCGCAGTCCGCCGGAATGCGTGACGCGCCCGGTGTCGGTGTCCTCCAGCTTGGCGAGCATGCGGATCAGGGTGGTCTTGCCGTCGCCGTTGCGGCCCACGACGCCGATGCGATCGCCCTCGGAGACGCCGAGCGAGACACCGTCCAGCAGGGCACGGGTGCCGTACACCTTGCTGACGTTCTCGACATTGACCAGATTGACGGCCATTTCTCTCCTGCCCAGGGGGATCGATCGACCCTCCAGGGTAGTCCGACCGCTACGCCCCCAGCACCGTCGCACCCGGCACCGGCCCGGAGGCCGTACGCACCGCCCGGCAGGTGCCGGAAGCCCGGAGCGCGTCCGCGATCCTCGCCGCGGACCCGGCGTCGCGGGCGAGGAAGGCCGTGGTCGGGCCGGACCCCGAGACGAGCCCGGCGAGGGCGCCCGCGGCGCTGCCGGCCGCGAGGGTGTCCGAGAGTGCCGGGAAGAGCGAGAGGGCGGCGGGCTGGAGGTCGTTGGAGACGGCGGCGGCGAGCAGGTCCGGGTCGCCCTCGGCGAGCGCGTCGAGCAGCTGCTCGGAGGCGACGGGCGCGGGGACGTCGAGGCCCTCGGTGAGCCGGTCGAACTCCCGGAAGACGGCCGGGGTCGACAGCCCGCGCTCCGCCATCGCGAACACCCACGAGAAGGTGCCGCCGACGTCCAGCCGGCGCAGCTTCTCCCCGCGTCCCGTCCCGAGCGCGGCCCCGCCCACCAGGCTGAACGGCACATCGCTGCCCAACTCGGCGCAGATGTCGAGCAGTTCCGCTCGGGAGGAGCCGGTCCCCCACAGCGCGTCGCAGGCCAGCAGCGCGCCCGCGCCGTCCGCGCTGCCGCCCGCCATGCCGCCGGCGACGGGGATGTCCTTGGCGATGTGGACGTGCACGGCGGGATCCAGACCGTGGCGTTCCGCGAGGGCGATCGCCGCGCGCGCCGCGAGATTCGTGCGGTCCAGGGGGACCTGGGCGGCGTCCGGGCCCTCGCAGGTGACGCGGAGCTCCTCGGCGGGCGTCACGGTCACCTCGTCGTGGAGGCCGACCGCGAGGAAGACGTTGGCGAGGTCGTGGAAGCCGTCGGGGCGGGCGGCGCCCACCGCGAGCTGGACGTTGACCTTGGCGGGGACGCGGACGGTGACGCTCACTGCTGGACCGGCTCCTTGTTCTCTGCGATGCGCGCGAACTCCTCGACGGTGAGCGCCTCGCCGCGGGCCTGGGGCGAGACCCCGGCCGCCACGAGGGCCGTCTCGGCGGCCGCCGCCGAACCCGCCCACCCGGCGAGCGCGGCCCGCAGCGTCTTGCGGCGCTGCGCGAAGGCCGCGTCGACCACGGCGAACACCTCACGCTTCGAGGCGGTGGTCTTGACCGGCTCGGTCCTGCGGGTGAGCGCGACGAGGCCGCTGTCGACGTTCGGCGCGGGCCAGAACACGTTGCGGCCGATCGCCCCGGCCCGCTTGACCTCGGCGTACCAGTTGGCCTTCACGGACGGGACGCCGTACACCTTCGAACCGGGCGCCGCGGCGAGCCGGTCGGCGACCTCGGCCTGGACCATGACGAGGGTGCGCTCGATGCTCGGGAAGGTGTCGAGCATGTGCAGCAGCACGGGTACGGCGACGTTGTACGGGAGATTGGCTACGAGTGCCGTCGGCGCGGGGCCGGGGAGGTCGGTGACGTCCATGGCGTCCGAGTGGACGAGGGCGAAACGGTCCGCGCGGGCGGGCATCCGGGCGGCGATCGTCGCCGGCAGCGCGGAGGCGAGTACGTCGTCGATCTCCACGGCGGTGACGCGGTCCGCGGTTTCGAGGAGGGCGAGGGTGAGCGATCCGAGGCCGGGGCCCACCTCCACGACCACGTCGTCGTCCCGGACGTCTGCGGTGCGGACGATCTTCCGGACCGTGTTCGCGTCGATCACGAAGTTCTGGCCGCGCTGCTTTGTGGGGCGTACGCCGAGCGCTGCGGCGAGTTCGCGGACGTCGGCGGGTCCGAGCAGGGAGTCTGAGGAGGGGGTGCTCACGTGGACAGCCTAACCGTGGGCTTCAGCCGTGCAGACGCGTCCCGCAGTGCGGCCAAGGGCTCGCCCCCCGCCGTACGTACAGCTTCTTCGCTCTGAACGTCTGTTCCGCCGCGGGGGCGTCCTGGGGGCGGCCCGAGCCGCCGAGGCCCTGCCAGGTTCTCGTGTCGAACTGGTAGAGGCCGCCGTACGTCCCCGAGGGGTCCACCGCGTCGGGGCGGCCGCCGGACTCGCAGTGGGCCAGGCCCCGCCAGTTGAGGTGGTCCGCGCCCTGGACGGAGGTGGGCATCGGCCGGGTGCCCACCCGGACCACCTGGTCCCGGGGCTCGCGTACCGTCTCGACCCGGATCCGGCGCGGCTTCTGCTTGACGCCGTTGACGGTGCGCAGGGAGTACGTGACCCGTCGTACCCCCGGCTGCCCCGCCTGTTCGATGACCTCGGTGCCCTTGAACAGGGAGGAGTCCGCGGTCCGTTGCTCGCGGAACGGGATCCGCTCCTCGCGGACCTCCTTCGTCCCGGTGATCCGCAGCACCGTGATGGTCTGGCCTTCGCGCGGGAAGCTCCCCGAGGCCACGGAGGTGGTGTCCATCCCGCTCAGCGTGACGCCGGCCTGCTCCACGGCCTCGGCCACGGTCGCCGCGTTGGTCCGGATCGTGCGGGCCCGCCCGTCCGCCATGACGGTCACCGAGCGCTCGGTGCGCACGTCGAGGGCGAGGCCTTCCCGGCCGATCCGCCGGGAGCGCGGGGTGGACAGGTACGCGCCCTCGGCCCGTACCCCGAGCTGTTCGAGCGCCCCTTCGACGGTCTGCGCCGTCGTCCACACCTCACGCCGGTGTCCGTCGAGGGTGAGCCGCAGGGGTCGGCCGTACCGGACCGCGACCTCGTCCCCGCTGGTGAGCCGTTCCCCGGGGGCGGGCGCGACGACGTCGTGCGCGCCCACCGCGACGCCCTCCTCAGCGAGCAGTTCGGTCACGTCGTCCGCGAAGGTGTGCAGGGTGCGGGGCTTGCCGTCGACGGTCAGCTCGATCGCCTTGTCCTCGGCGACGAAGGCGGTGGTGCCGCCGGCGAGGAAGGCGACGACCAGCGCCTGCGGGAGCAGTCTGCGCACGGTGCTGTCGGAGCGCTCGGCGTACCGCGCCCTGCGCCGGCGCGCGGCCCGCCGTCCCGTCGACTGGAGCGGCAGCGTCGGCTCGGACGTCTCGTAGGCGGGCCGGTAGGTGTCCTCGTACGGCGGGACCGGCGTCCCGTAGACCCCGTACGGGAGCGTGTCCGCGGTGTACGGCTCGGTGGGGGCGTAGGCCTCGTACGCCTCGTACGTCTCGTACTGCGAGTTGCTCACGACGACACGCTCCAGGAGTCCGGATCGGGCCCCCAGAACCTAGCGGAGCGACCGTCACTCTCCAAAGCGACGCGACTACCCGCAGTCACGTTCGACCGGTCAGTACCCGAAGGCGCGTGCGGTGTTGGCGGCGAGTGCCGTGGCCAAGGCGTCCTCGTTGATGCCGCGGACGGCGGCCATCGCGCGCACCGTGACCGGAACGAGATAGGGGGCGTTGGGCCGTCCGCGGTACGGCGCCGGCGTCAGGAAGGGTGCGTCGGTCTCCACGAGCAGGAGCTCCAGCGGGGCCACCGCGACCGCGTCCCGCAGGTTCTGGGCGTTCTTGAAGGTGACGTTGCCGGCGAAGGACATGAAGTAGCCCTCGCGGGCGCACACTTCGGCCATCTCCGCGTCGCCGGAGTAGCAGTGGAAGACGGTCCGCTCGGGAGCGCCCTCCTCCTTCAGCACCCGCAGCACGTCCTCGTGGGCGTCCCGGTCGTGGATGACGAGCGCCTTGCCGTGCCGCTTGGCGATCTCGATGTGGGCGCGGAAGGACGACTCCTGCGCCTCCTTGCCCTCGGGCCCGGTGCGGAAGTAGTCCAGGCCGGTCTCGCCGACGCCCTTGACGTGCGGGAGCGCGGCCAGCCGGTCGATCTCCGCGAGCGCCTCGTCGAGGGCCCCGGTGCCGCCGGCGGTGCGCGCGCCCTGCCGGGACCAGCCGTCCGGGTCGCCGTGGACGATGCGCGGGGCCTCGTTGGGGTGCAGGGCGACGGTCGCGTGGACGGCGTCGTACCGGGCCGCGGTCTCGGCGGCCCACCGCGAGCCGCGGATGTCGCAGCCGACCTGGACGACCGTGGTCACCCCGACCGACGCGGCTTTCGCGAGCCCCTCCTCCACGGTCCCGTCCTGCATGTCCAGGTGGGTGTGGGAGTCGGCGACCGGCACCCGCAGGGGCTCCGGGAGCGGCGGTGCCGCGTTCTTCTCGCGGGGGCTGTTCGAAGGCATGCCCCGATCCTACGAAAGGGGCACGCCTCGCCCGTCGGGAGTCCGGTTCAGCTCGCCTTGCGCTGGAAGACGTGCAGCAGGTCGGACAGGTGCCAGTGGTGCTCGCCCGGCTGGGGCGAGCCGTCGGCGGCCGTCGGCACCTCCACGGGCCCGGCGGGGGGCGTGGTGTGCTGCCGGTGCGCCGCGTCGCGGGTGGCGGCGACCCGGCCGGGCCGCATGATCCGCACGACGTGGTTGTCGCAGTTGGCGCACGTGGGCCTGGAGAGCGGCGAGGGCACGACCCGTCCGTCCGCCATGTACTGCACGAACTCCCGGCCGTCGCCGTCGATGTGGTGCTCTATCTCGTACGACTGCTCCCACCCGTGCCCGCAGCGCATGCAGGCGAAGGAATAGGACTCGTTGACGACTGCCGTGGCACCGGGGTGCCCTGCGATCTCGCTCATGCCAGCTCCTGTGAGTCCGCTGGTTCGAAGGACGGGTACGTCCCTCACCCCAGTGGACGCCTCCGGGGGCGCCATGGCGACAGGCCTGTCGAGTGTTGGAGCCGATTTGGACTTTCCTTGCCAAACGGACCCGCCACGCCGTGCGGACCTTTGCATTCCGAGACACCGCTTTGCGAGCACATGGGGCGCACGCTCAGACGTCATGCGCCCTGCTCAGAGGGGGTGTGACCCACCTCATGCGGCACATCAGGCAGGGGCGTTCTTCGCCGCGACAACCGCATCGAAAACAACCCGCTTGGGGATCCCGGCCTCGGCGGCCACCGCGGCGATCGCCTCCTTGCGCCGCTCCCCCGCCTCCTCCCGGACCCGCACCCGCCGCACCAGCTCCGCGTCGTCGACCTCCTCGGTCCCCTTCGCGGGCGCCCCCTCGACGACGACGGTGATCTCGCCCCTGACCCCGTCCGCGGCCCACTCGGCGAGCGCCCCCAACGCCCCCCGCTTGACCTCCTCGTACGTCTTGGTCAGCTCCCGGCACACCGCGGCCCGCCGCTCGGCCCCGAACACCTCGGCCATCGCGGCGAGGGTGTCGTCGAGCCGGTGCGGGGCCTCGAAGTAGACGAGGGTCCGCCGCTCCTCGGCGACCTCCCTGAGCCGGGACAGCCGCTCCCCGCTCTTGCGCGGCAGGAACCCCTCGAAGCAGAACCGGTCCACCGGCAGCCCGGACAGCGCGAGCGCGGTGAGCACCGCGGACGGTCCCGGTACGGCGGTGACCTTGACGTCCCGCTCCACGGCCGCGGCGACCAGCCGGTACCCGGGGTCGGACACCGAGGGCATCCCGGCGTCCGTGACGAGCAGCACGCGCGCGCCGCCGAGGAGTTCCTCGACCAGTTCGGGGGTGCGGGCGGCCTCGTTGCCCTCGAAGTAGGACACGATCCGGCCCTTGGGCGTCACACCGAGCCCCTGGGTCAGCCGCCGCAGCCGGCGGGTGTCCTCGGCCGCGATCACGTCGGCCCCGGTCAGTTCCTCCGCCAGCCGGGGCGGGGCGTCCGCGATGTCGCCGATGGGGGTGCCTGCCAGGACAAGGGTTCCAGTCACCTCCCCATCCTCCCAGCCGCGCCCCGAACCGGACGCATCCGCCCATGCACGGGACTCACACAGCACGGTTCCCTACGATGGCGCGGTGACCAGTACCGCGTCCTCCACGGACACCCGGCAGGACCAGGCCCCCCAGGACCGGCGGCCGTCGTGGCAGCAGAGGCTGCGCCGTTTCGGCTATTCCGCGCCCACCAGAAGCGATGTGCGGGAGCGCCTGGTACCGCCCTATGCGACACCCAGTCCGCGGATGTGGCAGGTGCTGGGTGTCCCCGGGGTGCTCGCGGACCGGATCGCGCGCTGGTCGGGCTGGCTCGGACCGCTGCTGGTGACGCTGGTGGCGGGGGTCATGCGGTTCTGGAACCTGGGCAGCCCGAAGAAGGTGATATTCGACGAGACGTACTACGCCAAGGACGCGTGGGCGATCGTCCACCGCGGCTTCGAGCTGAGCTGGGACAAGAACGTCGACAGCCAGATCCTGTCCTCGCACGGCCACGTCCCGCTGCCGACGGACGCCGCGTACGTCGTGCACCCGCCGGTGGGCAAGTACGTCATCGGGCTGGGCGAGCTGATGTTCGGGTTCAACCCGTTCGGCTGGCGGTTCATGACGGCGGTGCTCGGCACGCTGTCGGTGCTGATCGTGTGCCGGGTGGGCCGCCGGATCTTCCGCTCCACGTTCCTGGGCTGTCTGGCCGGCGCCCTGATGACCGTGGACGGGCTGGCCTTCGTGATGGCGCGGACCGCGCTGCTCGACGGTGTGCTGATGTTCTTCGTGGTGGCCGCGTTCGCGTGCCTGGTCGTCGACCGCGACCGGGCCCGGGAGAAACTCGCGGCGGCGCTGCCGGTGGACTCCTACGGCCTCGTGCGCCCCGACGCGCACGTCGGTGACACCCTGCGCCTGGGCTGGCGCCCCTACCGCTGGCTGGCGGGCCTGCTCCTGGGCCTGGCCATCGGCACCAAGTGGAACGGCCTGTTCTTCCTGGCCGCCTTTGGCGTCATGACCGTGCTGTGGGACGTGGGCTCGCGCCGGGTCGCGGGGGCGCGGCACCCGTACGAGGCGGTCTTCAAGTACGACCTCGGCATCGCGTTCCTCGCGACGGTGCCGGTCGCGGCCGTCACCTACCTCACCTCGTGGATCGGCTGGATCCTCTCCCCGGCGGACGGCACCGGCGGCTACTACCGCAACTGGGCCGCGACCGACGGCAAGGGCGGCAACTGGACCTTCCTGCCGGACTGGTGGCGCAGTCTGGTCCACTACGAGCACGAGGTCTACAAGTTCAACGTCGGGCTGCACTCGCCGCACACGTACATGTCCAACCCGTGGAGCTGGATCGTCGACGGCCGCCCGATCTCCTTCTTCTACGAGTCGCCCTCGCCCGGCACCGACGGCTGCCCTGCGGACGCGGGCGAGAAGTGTGCGCGGGAGGTCCTGGCGATCGGCACGCCCCTGCTGTGGTGGGCGGCCTGCTTCGCGATCCTGTACGTGCTGTGGCGCTGGTTCTTCCGCCGCGACTGGCGTGCCGGTGCCATCGCCTGCGGCATCGCGGCGGGTTACCTGCCCTGGTTCCACTACCAGGACCGCACGATCTTCTTCTTCTACACGATCGTCTTCCTGCCCTTCCTCTGCCTGGCCGTGGCCATGCTCGTCGGCGCCCTCATCGGCCCACCCCGCACGAGCGACACCCGCCGCGTGGCAGGCGCGACAGCGGCAGGCGTCCTGGTCCTCCTGATCACCTGGAACTTCATCTACTTCTGGCCCCTGTACACCGGCACGAGCATCCCGATCGACGACTGGCGATCGCGGATGTGGCTGGACACATGGGTCTAGGCGACAGCCGGACACGGTGTGGAGATCGCCGGTCGGGCGGGCGCCACCTCGGGCGTGATCCCGTGAGGGCGGCCTCGCGTCCCCTGCCCGGGAAACGGCGCCGGCAGGTGGCCCGGCCGCCTGATCGCGGCGGTCATGGGCTTCACCGGCCTCGCCGCAACAAGAGGGGACGATCCCGGTCGGCGACCATCGTTCACATACATGATTGAGCACCCGGCCCCGCGGATTCAGAAAACCTTTACCCCACCTGTCACACCTCCCGCTTAGAGTGCCCACAACAACGGGGTATCGGGAGGGGGCCAGACCATGGCCAAGGGGGTGAAGGTCGCTGTCGTCAGCACGGTGTTCGCCGTGATGGTCGGCGGGGCCGGATACGGGGCGTACAACTTCGTGACGGCGATGAGCGACGACGGCAGCGGTGGGGTCGGGGACGCCAAGCGCAGCGGGCCGCCCACCGCCGACGAGATCAAGGAGACCTCCCAGGACTTCTTCGCCGCCTGGGAGAAGGGCGACGCGGCGAGCGCCGCCGCGCTCACCAACAACAGCACGACGGCCGAGGTGCTGCTGACGGACTACAAGGCGGACGCCCACATCGGCGACGTGAGGATCACGCCCGGCAAGGCGACCGGCGCCACCGTGCCGTACAGCGTCAAGGCGACCGTGTCCTACGACGGCAAGTCGAAGCCGCTGGCGTACAGCAGCAAGCTGACCGTCGTGCGCGGGGTGACCACCGGCAAGGCGCTCGTCGACTGGCAGCCCTCCCTGGTGTACCCGAAGCTCCAGCGGGACGACCGGCTCGTCACCGGCGAGTCCGCGAACCCCTCCATCGAGGCGGTCGACCGCAACGGCAAGGTGCTGACCAAGGAGAAGTACCCCTCCCTCGGCCCGGTCCTGGACGCCCTGCGGGAGAGATACGGCAGCGAGGCCGGCGGCACCCCCGGTATCGAGCTGGTCATCAAGCACCCGGACCAGACGCCGGACACCTCCCTGCTCACCCTCGCCGACGGCAAGGCGGGCAAGCTGCGGACCACGATCAGCGCGACCGCGCAGGCCGCCGCCGAGAAGGCCGTGAAGCTGTACAAACAGTCCTCGGTCGTGGCCGTCAAGCCGAGCACCGGCGAGGTGCTGGCCGTCGCCAACAACCGTACGGACGCCTTCAACGCGGCCTTCGAGGGCACCAAGGCGCCCGGCTCCACCATGAAGATCGTCACCGCGGCCATGCTCATCGACAACGGCGTGACCTCGATGAACGGCCCGGCGCCCTGTCCGCCCGACGCCGTGTGGCAGGGGCAGACCTTCAAGAACCTCACCGGCATGGAGCCCAACGAGAACGCCACGCTCGCCAACAGCTTCATGCGGTCCTGCAACACCGCCTTCATCAAGCTGATCGACGAGAAGCCGCTCACCGACGAGTCGCTGACCCTGGAGGCCCAGGACCGGTTCGGGATCGGCCAGGACTGGAAGACCGGCATCGTCTCCTTCGACGGCAAGGTCCCCGCGGTCAGCGGCCCGGACCGGGCGGCGAACGCGATAGGCCAGGGCCAGGTCCAGATGAACCCGCTGAACATGGCGTCGATCACGGCGACCGCCATCACCGGCACCTTCCGCCAGCCCTACCTGATCTCGCCCGAGCTCGACGACCGCGAACTGGCCACCGCCAAGGGGCTGCCGTACAACACCGCCTCCCAGCTGAAGCAGATGATGCGGCTGACCGCGACCCAGGGCACGGCTGCCAAGGCGATGGGGGGGCTGCGCGGGGACATCGGCGCGAAGACCGGGTCCGCGGAGGTCGACGGACAGCAGGTCTCCAACAGCTGGTTCACCGGTTTCCGCAACGACGTGTCGGCGGCGGCCATGACCGAGGAGGGCGGCCACGGCGGCGACGCGGCGGGCCCGATTGTCGCAGCTGTGCTACGAGCCGCAGGCTGACGTCACCCGTGCGGGACAGGGACTCTAGTCTGTTGCAGTCGTTGAGGTGCATGAGGGCAACGGGGACCCTGGAACAGCGCGGAGGAAGCGTAAGTCGTGGGTAACAGAAGGCGCGTCGCCGAGCGACGGAAGACCAAGCCCGCCGTGGTCGGCGCGATGATCGCCGTGGTCGTCGGCGGCGCCGGCGTCGGCGTCTACGCGCTGTACGGCAGTGGAGCCGCGGCCGACGACCGGACGCAGAACACCTCCGCGGCCGCCGACCACAAGCCCAAGGTCAAGACCGGCCCGCTGTCGGCGGCCGAGGTGACCTCCACCGCGACCGCCTTCCTGACCTCCTGGCAGCAGGGCAAGGTGACCACGGCCGCCGCCGCGACCAGCGACGCCAAGGCCGCCACCGCCCTGCTCACCGGCTGGACCAAGGACGCCCACCTCACCGGCACCACCCTCACCCCGGGCACCCCGACCGGCGCCAAGGTGCCCTTCTCCGTCAAGGCGACGGTGTCGTACAAGGGCCTCAGCAAGCCGCTGGCGTACGGCAGTTCCCTGACCGTCGTGCGCAACACCACCACCGGCAAGCCCCAGGTCGACTGGACCGCCGCTCTCGTGCACCCCGATCTTCAGGACGGGGACACCCTGGTCACCGGCGAGTCCGGGACCCCTCCGATCAAGGCGGTCGACCGGGACGGCGGCGAGATCACCACGGCCAAGTACCCGTCGCTGGGCCCGGTGTTGGACGGGCTGCGCGACAAGTACGGCAAGAAGGCCGGCGGCAAGGCGGGCGTCGAGCTGCGGGTGATCCGCGCGAAGGACTCCAAGTCCTCCGACAAGACCCTGGTGGAGCTCAGCAAGGGCACCCCGGGCACCGTGAAGACGACGCTGAGCCCCACGTTCCAGGCGGCGGCCGAGGCGCAGGTGGAGAAGCAGGCCCGCTCCTCCGTCGTGGTCCTGCGCCCCTCGACCGGCGAGATCCTCGCGGTGGCCAACGCCGGCCACGGCTTCAACACCGCCTTCCAGGGCTCCCTCGCCCCCGGCTCCACGATGAAGGTCGTCACCTCCTCGCTGCTGATCGAGAAGGGCCTCGCGTCGCCGGACAAGGCGCACCCGTGCCCGAAGTACTTCACGTACGGCGGCTGGAAGTTCCAGAACGACGACAAGTTCGAGATCAAGGGCGGCACCTTCAAGGCGAGCTTCGCCCGCTCCTGCAACACCGCCTTCATCAGCCAGGCCGGCAAGCTGGACAACGACTCCCTGACCAAGCAGGCCCAGCAGGTCTTCGGTCTGTCCATGAACAACTGGGCGATCGGCGTCCCGTCCTTCGACGGCTCGGTGCCGGTGCAGAGCGCGGCCCAGAAGGCGGCCTCGCTCATCGGCCAGGGCGGGGTCCGGATGAACCCGCTGAACATGGCGTCGGTCTCGGCCACCGTCGAGTCGGGCACCTTCAGGCAGCCCTACCTGGTGTCCCCGAGCGTCGACCACCGCACGCTGGCGACCGCCTCCCGCACGATGTCGTCGAGCACGCTGGCGCAGCTGCGTGAGCTGATGTCATACACCGCGGCCTACGGCACGGCGGCCGAGGCGATGTCCGGGGTCACCGGCAACGTCGGCGCGAAGACCGGCTCGGCGGAGGTCGACGGGCAGAAGAAGCCCAACGGCTGGTTCACCGCCTACCGGGGCGACCTCGCGGCCGCGGGCGTGGCCCAGGCGGGCGGCCACGGCGGCGACACCGCGGGCCCGATCGTGGCGGCCCTGCTGAAGCTGGGCGGCTGATCCCGCGGGTCAGCCGCGCACCGGGGCCGCGGCCATGTAGGTGCGGCGCAGAAACCTGAGCAGGGCCTTCTGCTCGAACTGCACCACCGACACCCCGTGCGGGGAGTGGAACTCGACCACGGCCTGGACCCGCCCGCACGGCCACACGCGGACTTCACCACTGCCGACGGGCGCCCTCAGTCCCTGTTCCAGAAGCGTCCGCGCGAACGTCCACTCGTCGGTGCCCGGCAGACCGACCCGGACCGAGCGCGGGTCGGTCTCCGGGTCGTAGCGCAGGACGACCGGGACCGCCTCGTCCTCCGCGATGTCCGCGTCCGAAACGATGTGGGCTCGCGCGTACTGTTCGACTACAGACATCGTGACGGACCTCTCACGCTGCGTAACCTGTGCGGAAGCTGTGCATCCATTCCCTCTCCAGCGTCGCACATTTCCCGGATTCCGCCCCCGGGACCGAAAGCCCGTGACTTGCTGTTCGCGTCACCCCTCTCTTGCAAAAGGTTCGCAACAAGCCACTATCATCGAACGGTGCATGTGCCTGACGGATTCATAGACGCCCCCATCTCGGCCGCGACCGGAGTCGTCGCCGCGGCCGCCGTCGCGGTGAGCCTGCGCGGTGCCCGGCGTGAACTCGACGAACGCACCGCGCCGTTGGCCGGCCTGGTCGCGGCGTTCATCTTCGCCGTACAGATGCTGAACTTCCCGGTGGCCGCCGGAACCAGCGGACACCTCCTCGGCGGAGCCCTCGCCGCGATCCTCGTGGGCCCCTACACCGGGGTGCTCTGTGTCACCGTGGTCCTGCTCATGCAGGGCATCCTCTTCGCGGACGGCGGGCTGACCGCGCTCGGCGTGAACATCACCGACATGGCCGTGGTGACGACGGTCGTGGCGTACGCCGTCTTCCGCGGGCTGGTGAAGGTGCTTCCGCGCAGGCGCAGTTCGATCACCGCGGCCTCCTTCGTGGCCGCCGTGCTCTCGGTGCCCGCCGCGGCCGTCGCCTTCACCCTGATCTACGCGGTCGGCGGCACCACCGACGTCTCGATCGGCAAGGTCGCTACCGCCATGATCGGCGTCCACGTCCTCATCGGCATCGGCGAGGCCGCCATCACCGCCCTGACCGTCGGCGCCGTCGTCGCCGTACGCCCCGACCTGGTGTACGGCGCCCGTGGCCTCCGGCAGAAGCTGCGCCTGCGGGTCGACGGACAGCTGGTCGACGTGCCGGACGCCGAGAAGGCCCCGGTCGCCGCCCGCTCCCACCGCAAAGTGTGGATCGCGGGCCTGGTCACCTCCCTGGTCCTCGCCGGGTTCGTGAGCTTCTACGCCTCCGCGAACCCCGACGGTCTGGAGAAGGTCGCCGCCGACAAGGGCATCGACGCCAAGACCGAGGAGCACGCCACGGCGGACTCACCGCTCGCCGACTACGGCGTGAAGGACGTCGAGAACGCCCGCCTGTCCGGGGGGCTGGCGGGCGTGATCGGCGTCGGCGTGACCGTCGTCGCGGGCACCGGCGTGTTCTGGGCGGTCCGCAGGCGTCGTACGGCCGACGTCTCGCCGGCGAGCACGAGCAGCGTCTGAGATGGGCGCGGGGCACGCACACCGGCTCTACCGGCACGGGCACTCGCCCGTGCACGCCCTGCCGCCGCACACCAAGCTCGCGGCGGTCTTCGCCTTCGTGGTGGTCGTGGTCTCGACCCCGCGCGAGGCGATGTGGGCGTTCGCTCTGTACGCCGTCCTGCTGGGCGTCGTCGCGTACGTCGCGCGCGTGCCCGCCGGGTTCCTGCTGAAGCGGCTGCTGATCGAGGTGCCGTTCGTGGCGTTCGCGGTGCTGATGCCGTTCGTCGCGGAGGGCGAGCGGGTCGAGGTGCTCGGCCTGTCGTTGAGCGTGAGCGGTCTGTGGGGCGCGTGGAACGTGCTCGCCAAGGGCACGCTCGGCGTGGCCGCGTCGGTGCTGCTCGCTTCCACCACCGAACTGCGCGAGCTGCTCCTCGGTCTCCAGCGGCTCAAGCTCCCGCCGCTGCTGGTGCAGATCGCGTCCTTCATGATCCGCTACGGCGATGTCATCACCGACGAGATGCGGCGGATGCGGATCGCGCGGGAGTCGAGGGGGTTCGAGGCGAGCGGCGTGAAGCACTGGGGCGTCCTCGCGAAGTCGGCCGGGGCGCTGTTCATCCGCTCCTACGAGCGCGGCGAGCGAGTGCACCTGGCCATGGTGAGCCGTGGGTACGCCGGTTCGATGCCGGTCATCGACGAGGTGACCGCGTCGCGCGCGCAGTGGTCGTACGCCTTCGCGCTCCCCGTGACCGCCCTCGTCGTCTGCGTGGTGGGATGGACCCTGTGACAGCTTCCCTCGAAGTGACCGGACTGGCCTTCGCCTACCCCGACGGGCACCAGGCCCTGTTCGGCGTGGACTTCACCATCGCGCGCGGTGAGCGGGTCGCGCTGCTCGGGCCGAACGGCGCCGGCAAGACGACCCTCGTGCTGCACCTCAACGGCATCCTGGGCGGCGGGGTCGGCTCGGTGAAGGTCGCCGGACTGCCCGTGGACAAGAAGCACATGGCGGAGATCCGGCGCCGGGTCGGCATCGTCTTCCAGGACCCCGACGACCAGCTCTTCATGCCGACCGTGCGCGAGGACGTGGCGTTCGGACCGGCGGCGGCCGGGCTGAAGGGGGACGAGCTGGAGGCCCGGGTGCGCACCGCGCTGGAGCGCGTGGGCATGGCGGAGTTCGCGCACCGGCCCCCGCACCACCTCTCCTTCGGCCAGCGGCGCCGGGTGGCCGTCGCGACCGTGCTCGCGATGGAGCCGGAGATCCTCGTCCTGGACGAGCCCTCCTCCAATCTCGACCCGGCCTCCCGCCGTGAACTCGCCGACATCCTGCGCTCGCTGGACGTGACGGTCCTGATGGTCACGCACGACCTGCCGTACGCGCTGGAGCTGTGTCCGCGCTCGCTGATCCTGAGCGAGGGCACCATCGCCGCGGACGGGAGGACCGCCGAACTCCTCACCGACGACGAGCTGATGCGCGCCCACCGGCTGGAGCTGCCCTTCGGATTCGACCCGCGGTCCGTGACAATGGGCGCGTGACGAACGAAGAGGACGCCGGATCGCTGCTCCTTGACGACCAGTTGTGCTTCGCGCTGTACGCCGCCCAGCGCGCGGTGACCGCCGCCTACCGGCCGCTCCTCGACGAGCTCGGGCTCACCTACCCGCAGTACCTGGTGCTGCTGGTGCTGTGGGAGCGCGGTGAGACGACCGTGAAGGAGCTCGCGGGGGCGCTGCGTCTGGACTACGGCACGGTCTCGCCGTTGCTCAAGCGGCTGGAGGGGGCCGGCCTTGTGCGCCGGGAGCGGGCGGTGGACGACGAGCGTTCGGTCCTCGTCGCGTGCACGGAGCGTGCGGAGGGCCTGAGGGAGCGCGCCGCCGCCGTACCCGGCGCGCTGCTCGCGGCCACCGAGCTCGCCGGTCCCGAGGCCGAGCGGTTGCGCGAGGAGCTGTGGCGGCTCGCGGAACGGGCGGGCACCGCGGCGGCCCGCGCGCGCTGACCCCTCGCGCGCCCCCCACCTCGGGTTACCCCCGGTTGCCACCCCCTGACGGCACGCCCTCGCCCTACCGGCCGGTATCTTGTGCACGATGTTCTTGTGCGCACCTGTTCTGGGGGGAGCCAGCCATGAGTGACGACACCGCCGTCGACACCCGCCCGACGAAGATCATGTACGTCGCCGAGGCCACCGCGCACGGTGGCCGGGACGGCTATGTCACGAGCCAGGACGGCCAGATCGAGCTGAAGGTCGCGATGCCGCCGGCGCTCGGCGGGGACGGCAACGGCACCAACCCCGAGCAGCTGTTCGCCGCCGGCTACAGCGCGTGCTTCCACAACGCGCTGATCCTCGTCGGCAACCGCGCGGGCTACGACCTCACCGGTTCGACGGTCGCCGCGAAGGTCGGCATCGGCCCGAACCGGACCCAGGGCTACGGCCTCGCGGTCGCCCTCAGCGTCTCCCTGCCGGTCCTCGACGCGGGCCTCGCGGCCAAGCTCGTGGACGCGGCCCACGAGGTCTGCCCGTACTCCAACGCGACCCGCGGGAACATCGACGTGACGATTCTGCTTGGCTGAGAGGGGTACCGAGCGGCAGCAGGAGGAGTGCGGACGTGGACGTGAACGGCACAGTGGCCGAGGGCTTCGAGCCGGTCAGGGACGCGTTCGCGCGGAACTTCGAGACGCTCGGGGACCGGGGCGCGGCCCTCGCCGTGTACCGGGACGGGCGCAAGGTGGTCGACCTGTGGGCCGGCACCAAAGACGTCGACGGCACCGAGCCCTGGCGGCACGGCACCGCGCAGGTGGTGCGCTCGGCGACCAAGGGTGTCGCCGCCGCCGTACCCCTGCTGCTGCATCAGCGCGGGGAGCTGGACCTGGACGCGCCGGTGGCCGAGTACTGGCCCGAGTTCAAGGCGCGCGGCAAGGAGCGGCTGGCGGTGCGGCAGGTGCTGAACCACCGGGCCGGGCTGCCGGTGCTGGACCGGCCGCTCACCCCCGAGGAGGCCCTGGACCCGCTGAAGGGCCCGGAGGCGGTCGCCGCGCAGGCACCCGTCTGGGAACCCGGCACGGACCACGGGTACCACGCGCTGACGTACGGCTGGATGCTGGACGAGCTGGTGCGCCGGGTGACCGGGCTCGGCGCGGGTGCCTGGATCGCGCGGGAGATCGCCGGGCCGCTCGGGGCGGAGTTCTGGCTCGGGCTGCCGGAGGCGGAGGAGGCAGCCGGACGCGCGGGCCGGGTCGGCCGGGTCGAGGGGCCGGTGCCCACCGGTGCCCTGCGCGCCCGGCCCAAGCGGTCCGTCACCGAGGCCTACCAGGATCCCGGCTCCCTGACCCGCCGGGCGTTCGCCGCGATCACCCCCTTCCCCGACCAGAACGCGCCCGAGTACCGGGCGAGCGCGCTGCCCGCGACCAACGGGATCGCGACCGCCGACGGGCTGGCGCGGATCTACGCGGCGCTGATCGGCGAGGTCGACGGGGTGCGGCTGTTCGAGCCGGCCACGGTCGAGCTCGCCCGGGCCGAGGAGTCGGCGGGCCCGGACCGGGTGCTCGTCGTGAACACCCGGTTCGGGCTCGGCTACATGCTGCACGGCAGCGCGTCGCCGTTCCTCGGCGCGGGCTCCTTCGGGCACCCCGGCCGCGGGGGCTCGCTCGGCTTCGCCGATCCGGAGACCGGCGTCGCCCTCGGCTATGTCACCAACGGCTTCCGCAAGACGGTCACCGCGGACCCGCGGGCGCAGGCGCTGGTCAGGGCGGTGCGGGCGGCCCTGTGACCGCTAGACGTTGATCGGGTGGGACGTCCGGCCGGACGCCTCGTCGATCTCGCCGTGCGCCTTGGTGAGCAGCTGCATCGCGAGTTCGTTCAGCGCGCGGGCGCCGGCCACCTCCTCCCCCACCCGCGGCTGGTTGCTGTCGGTGTGGTGGCGGGTGGCGTGCCCGTGCGTGCGCACCTCGGTGCCGTCCGGCAGCCGTACCATCGCCGCCGCCCGCGTGTGCTGGTCGTCCTCCTGGAACTCCAGCTCGATGTGCCATCCCACAGCGGTGTGCGTCATGACGATCACCTCCGAAGCGTGTGCTTCCAGGGTGCTCCTCGGCGGGCGGCGGCGCACGGGGCTCAGCCGTCCGACTCCGCGGAGGGCAGGTACGCGCCGGGTACGGCGTTCGGGGCGTAGACCTTCTTGTCGCCGGGGTAGGGCTTGGTCCAGTTGTGGGTCTGGTACCAGGTGTAGCGGTTCATCTGCTCGTTGTCGGCGTAGTCCGGCACGGCGTGCGGGCCCGTCAGGCGCTGGTGCGAGGCCCACGTCTTCCACTGGGCCGCCAGCCCCTGTTCGGCCTTCGGTACGGCCACGGACGTCGGCGCGGGGGCCGCGTCGGCGTCCTGCGCGGCCGGGGTGTCCGCGCCGCAGGAGGGGGTGGGGCTCACGCCGAGGGTCAGCGAGGTGCGGTTGGGGACCGCCGTGAACGGGGTGGTGTCCGGCTTCGCCGTGAACGCCCCGTACATCGGGGTGGCCGCGCTGTCCTTCTGGTTCATCGGGTGGATCCCGAGGATCTGCTCGACCGTGCGGATCATGGTGATCTGCGTGTAGTAGTGGCTGTCGACGGTGCCGTGCTGGGCGTACGGGCTGATGACCTGGACCGGGGCCCGGTGGCCGTCGACGTGGTCGAGCCCGTTCTGCGAGTCGTCCTCGACGACGAAGATCACCGAGTCCTTCCAGTACTTGCTGTGCGAGATCTCGTCGACCGTCCGGCCGACCGCGAGGTCGTTGTCGGCGACCTCGGCGGCCGCGTTGGCGGGGCCGCCGGTGTGGTCGTTGGAGAACCAGAACATGTTCAGGTTCGCCGGGCCGTTCTTCTCGAAGTCCTGCTGCCAGATCTGTTCCTTGTAGACGTCCGGGACGTCGAGGTCGAACATCGGGAAGCCCTGCACGCTCACCTTGTTGAGCGAGGGGATCGCCGAGCCGGTCTGGATCGGGTACTGGGTCCCCGCCCCGGTCGCGGCCATGGTCCTGGAGTCGCAGTACAGGTTCTGCCAGGTGGCCCCGGCCGGCTTGGACTCCGTCGACTGGAACTCGCCGAAGTCCTTGACCGACTTGCCGGCCGCCTGCGCCCCGGTCCACAGGAACCCGGACTTCTGGTGGCCGAGCACGTCGTTCTCGGTGTCGTAACTGCGGGTGTACTCACCGGCGGAGGACTCGGTGTACTCCGGGTTGTCCGACTGCATCAGCCAGTTGTGGCCCTCGGCGGAGTTGGTGCCGATGTCGTAGAAGTTGTCGTAGAGGCCGAACTGCTCTGCGAGGGCGTGCTGGTTGGGGGTGACGTTCGCACCGAAGGTGGTGAGGGACGGGTCGCCGTCGCCCTGCGGGAGGTCGCCGTAGACCTGGTCGTAGGTGCGGTTCTCCTTGACCAGCAGGAAGACGTGCTTGATGGTCGAGGGGTCGCCGAGGCGGGCGGGGACGGGGACCGGCTTGGCATGGCTCGCGCTGGTGACTTTGAGGACCGAGCCCGGTGTCCAGCCGTTCTGCTGGAAGACCTTGGCCGTCTGGGACCTGATCACGAGGTCGCTCGGCAGCGTGAACTCGGTCAGGCTCGACGTGGTGTCGTGGGTGCCGTGGCCGGTCGCCGTGGTCGGGCGGCGGGCGTCGATGCCACGGGTGTTGGAGACGACGACCTTCTTCCCGACCGTGGTCACCTCGGCGGGGAAGTAGTCGGTGGGCAGCAGGCCCACGTAACCGGCCGGTTCCTGCGGGGACTCGTACCGGTAGACGGCGACCGCGTCGGCGCGGCCCAGGGTCACCAGGAGGCGGCCGTCGTCGGTGAGGGTGACCGCGTCGGGCTCGTAGCCGACCTTCGCCTCGGGCCACGGCTGGGTGGCGATGGTCTGGACGACCTTGCCCTTGCGGGTGTCGATCACCGAGACGGTGTTGTCGGCGGTGTTGGTGACGAACACCGTGCCGTGCTTGGCGTAGACGGCGGTGGGGTGGAGGCCGACGGGGATGGTGCCGACGGACGCGGCCGGGTGGGCGGTGTCGATGACGCTGACCGTGCCACTCGTCGAAGCGCCGGTATCGGGGTTCGCCGGTACCTGAGTGCCGTACGAGTTCATCGTGGTGTCGCCGGCCCGAGCCGGGCGGCCGCCCTCGTTGCTGACGTACAACTTCCCGTCGACCAGGGCGAGTCCGCGCGGGGCGGTGCCGACGGCCCAGGTCTGCTGGACGGTTCCGGTTGCCGCGTCCAACGCGACGACCGTGTTCTGGCCGTTGACCGCCGCGTACACGGTGGAGCCGTCGGGGGAGAAGACGGCCGCGCCCACCAGCGCCTGCTGGGAGCCGACGGTCGGGATCGGGACCGCGACCGGGTCGGCGAGGGTGCCGTCTGCGTTCACCGTGAACTTCGTGTATCCGGTGGCCTGTCCGAGCCACAGCTGCTTGCCGTCGGGCGAGTAGGTGGGGCCCTCCTGGCCGACGGCGGCGCTGCTGATGCGCAGGTCGTCCGCAGCGTTGGCGCCGATCCTCTGCTTCACCTGTCCGGTCGCCAGGTCCATGATGACCAGGGCCGCGTCGCCGTCGGTGACGGCGGCCGCGAGGTGGGTGCCGTCGGGGCTGACCGTGGACGACATGATCTTGCCGTCGTCGATGACCGTCCGGCTGCCGTACGGCTTGAGGTACTGGTCGCTGGAGATGACCTCGCCCTTGGCGGTGTTCTGCGCGACCTGCTGGGTGCCGAACTGGTAGGTCGAGGCGACCGCGGTGCCGGTGACGCCCATGGCGACGGCGATTCCGGCGGCCACCAGCACGGTCCGGCGTCTGACCGGCTGCTTCTCCCTGATACGCCGTGTTACCTGCATGGACCTATCCCTTCGAGGTGGTGTCGAGCAGCTCGACGTTCCCGTCGAACTGCCACAGCGGGTTCGGGGCGTCCCCGGTCTCGGTCCGCACCAGGAAGTAGCCGTTCACTTCCTTCGGACCGTCCCCGTCGGCCACGTACCGGCCGTCCGATCCGACGTCGAGTTGGTAGATCGCGGTCCCCGCCACCGCGGTCCCGGGCAGGTGCCAGGTCACGACACACCGCCAGTCGTTGCCCGGCCCCTCCTGCGCGGCCAGTCCGTCGCTCTTGGTGCAGGCCGCCGAGGCGCGCAGCTGGGCCTCGGTGACGGCGGGGCGGTGCAGTTGGCCGGTCTGCATCCGGTAGAGGTGGGCGAAGGCGGTGGCGAGGGAGGCCTGGACCTTGGCCCGGGTGATGCCCGCCGAGGGGGCCGTCACGGCGATCACCGCGACGCTGAGGGCGAGCAGCCCGGCCATCGGGAGCAGCCCCGTGGTGAGCGCGCGGCGCCCTCCGCCGTCGTAGGCGAGGTCGGTGAAGTCCCTGTGCAGGAAGAGGTGATGGGCCAGGGCGGTCGCCAGCACCGCCCACAGCAGGCTGACCGCGATCCCGATCAGGAGGGGGGTGAGCTGGGCCGGGGCGGTGAACAGGCCGTTCCAGGAGACGAAGGCGGATCCCGGCAGGGCGAGGCGTACGGCGACGGGCAGCGGCAGCATCTGGGCGACCGACATCGCGAGCGCGACGAGCGGGGGCAGCAGCAGGCCCGTCGGGGAGCGGCCGAGCGCGACCGAGCCGAGCAGGCCGATCGCGGCGAGAGCGAGGGTGGGGGCGAGGGCGGCGGTCCAGGCGAGGAGAACCTTCGCGGCCGCGTCCCCAGGACCGATCAGGTGGCCGTCCAGACCGACCAGTGGCTGGTCGCCGACCGCGGTGAGTCCGCCGACCGTGCCGGATGCGGCCAGTCCGGCCACCAGCAGCAGCACGACGGTGAGGGCGGCCAGCGCCTTCGCAGCGAAGATCCGCCTCGGCGAGCGGACCGCGACCAGCAGGTGCCGCCAGGTGCCTAGCCGGTCCTCGGCGGCGAACACGTCACCGGCGACCACCGAGGTCAGCAGCGGCAGCGCCCAGGTGCCCGCGAACCCGAGGATCACCAGCGGCCCGGCCCAGCCGGTGGCGTGCATCCAGCGTCCGAAGAGGGTGTCGGAGGGCAGGGTGCTCTGCACGCCCACCCCGGCGACGAACAGGCCGGGCGCGATCCAGCAGGCGAGGAGCAGGAGCCGGATACGCCACTGGGAGAGGAGCTTGAGGAGCTCGAAGCGGTAGGCGCGGGTGACGGAGACCGGCGGGGCGGCGGCGTCCCGGGGCAGGGTCGCGGTCATGCGTCCGCCTCCTGGTGCTCCGTGAGTTCGAGGAAGGCCGCTTCCAACGGCGAGATCACGGGGGCGAGTTCGCGTACCGCGACGCCCGACGTCACGAGCCGCGCGACGAGTTCGTCGAGGGCGGGCACCAGCGCCCGGACGACGAGCGGCTCGCCGTCCTCCACCAGCCTGACGCCGACCGTGTCCGCGGCCAGCCGGCGCGCGGCCCGCGGGTCGGACGTCCGTACCCGGTAGTCGAGTTCACGGCTCTCCGCGGCCAGCTTGGCGAGCGGTCCGGAGAACACGACCCGGCCGGTGGCGAGGATGGTGACCTCGGAGCACAGGGCCTCCAGGTCGTCCATACGGTGGCTGGAGACCACGACACTCGTGCCGTCCGCGGCGAGCCGGTGCAGCACCCCGTGCACATGCCGTTTCCCGGCCGGGTCGAGGCCGTTGGAGGGCTCGTCGAGCACCAGCAGCCGCGGCCTGGTCAGCAGTGCGGCGGCGAGCCCCAGGCGCTGCCGCATGCCGAGGGAGAAGCCGCGGGCCTTGTCGTCGGCGACCGCGGTGAGCCCGACCTGGCCGAGCACGTCGTCGATGTCCGCGGTACGTTCCCGCCGCCCCCGCAGCCGGGCCAGCGCGGCGAGGTTCTGCCGGGCGGTGAGCGAGGGGTAGAGACCGGGGCCGTCCACGAAACCGGCGACTCCGTCGGGGGCGGCGAACTCCCGCCCGACCGGCGCCCCGAGGATCTCCAGACGGCCGCCGTCGGCGACGGCCAGCCCCAGCAGCAGCCCGAGCAGGGTCGTCTTCCCGGCCCCGTTCGGCCCGACCAGGCCATGGATCTGACCCTGCGTCACGTCCAGGTCGACGCCGTCGAGCGCGACGACGTCCCCGAAGCCCTTGCTGATCCCCCGGGCCCGGACCGCGTGGCGTGTGTCCATGAGTCCCCCCTTCCGGTTCCGGAGGGACCCTAGGGACGGCACCCGGCCCGGGCGCGGACACCTGACTGAACGCTCAGGGAACGAACCGTCAAGGCCTCGGCAAGGAGGGCAAGGGAGAGCAAACGAAGGGCGTGCGTTGGGCGGGACTTGGGCGACGCTTGGGGCAGCACGTCCCGCGCACCGCTAACCGGCGTGCAACATCAGCCCGATGCCCGCGACCAGCAGGCCCGCCGCGACGATCCTCGGGGCTCCGAAGCGTTCCTTGAAGAACACCGCGCCGATGGCCGCGCCGACGATGATCGAGGACTCGCGCAGGGCCGCGATCGGGGCGAGTTCGGCTCGGGTCTGGGCCCACAGGACGAGGCCGTACGCGGCCACGGAGAGGGCGGCGCCCACGAGTCCGATGCGGGCGAACGGGCGCAGCACGGGCACGAACTGGGCCCGCCAGCGGTTAAGGGCGTACGCCGGGATCACCACGCCCTGCACCGCCATCAGCCAGGCGATGTAGCCGAGGGAGGAGCCGGAGGCGCGCACGCCGAGTCCGTCGACGACGGTGTACACGGCGATGCTCAGCCCGGTCGCCAACGCGGCGCCGATCGCCGCCCAGTCGGGCCGGCGCCCGCGCAGTCCCCACAGCGCGACCCCGGTGAGTCCCGCGCAGGACAGGGCGATCCCGGCCGCGGCCCACCCGTCGGGCACCTCGTGGGCGAACAGGGCGGCGAGCACCGTGACGACCAGGGGCGCGGTGCCGCGCGCGATCGGGTAGGCCTGCCCGAAGTCCCCGAGCCGGAAGGACCTCATCAGCAGCGCGTAGTAGGCGATGTGCACGCAGGAGGAGGCGATCAGGTACGGCCACGCGCCCGCCGCCGGGACCGCCGCGAACGGGATGATCGCCAGCCCGATGAGCATCCCGCCGCCGGAGATCAGCGTGAACCCGACGAGCTTGTCGGTGATCCGGTGCGCGATGGCGTTCCAGCTGGCGTGCGTGACCGCGGCCAGCAGGACGGCCGCGGTGACGAGCGGGGTCACGAGGTGTGCTCGCGGACGTCCACGAGGGTGGCGCCGGCGTGCGCGACGAGGTCTTTCGGCGGGATGGGGAACACGGTGTGCGGGGTGCCGGCGGCGGCCCACACGAGGTCGTGGCCGAGCAGCGACCGGTCGGCCAGCACCCGGGTCCTCGTCCGGTGCCCGAAGGGCGGCACACCCCCGATGGCGTACCCGGTGGTCTCCCGTACGACGTCGGCCTTGGCCCGGGTGACCTTCTCCACGCCGAGCTCCCGCCGCACCAGCTCGACGTCGACCCGCGAGGCCCCGTCCATGAGCACCAGCACGGGCACGCCGTCGGCCGCGAAGATCAGCGACTTGCAGATCTGGCTCAGCTCGCACCCGACCGCGGCGGCGGCCTCGGCGGCGGTCCGGGTGGCGTCCGGGAAGCGGCGGATCCTCGCGGTCAGCTCGTCGAGCCCCAGCTCCCGCAGGGCTTCGGCGAAACGGGGGTGGGCGGCCTCGGAGCCGTCGGCATCGGTGCTCGTCATGCAGGGCACGCTAGCGGTGGGTGTACGAGCCACGCGACCGGTTTGCCGGTCCCGTCTCCCTTGCCCGCCCCATCTCCCGTCCCGTCGTGCAGGATGCTGCGATGACCTCGACTCCCGCCATACGGCCCTACCGTCCCGAGGACCGTGACGCCCTCGACGACATCTGCGTCCGCACCGCGCACGTCGGCCAGGACGCCCGCCCCCACTACCGCGACCCCGGCGTCTTCCCGGCGGCCTTCGCGCAGCCGTACGTCCATCTCGACCCGGACCTGGCCTTCGTGCTGGACGACGGGGCGGGGCGGGCCGTCGGGTATGTCGTGGGGACCGCCGACACGGCCCGGTTCGTCGAGGAGTACCGCGCCCGGTGGCTCCCGCTCGTCGCCGAGCGCTATCCGGCGCCGAGCGGCCCGCCGAGCACCCCCGACGAGGAGATCGCCGCGCTGCTGCACGACCCCGAGCGGATGCTGGTGCCCCAGGTCGCCGTCTATCCCGCCCACTTGCACATCGACCTCCTTCCCGGGTGGCAGGGCCGCGGGTACGGGCGGGCGCTCATGACGGCTCTCTTCCGCGCGCTGCACGAGCGGGGCGTGGCCGCCGTACACCTGTGCATGCTGTCCGCCAACACGCCCGCCCGCGCCTTCTACGACCGCCTCGGCTTCCACGAGATCGCCGTACCGGATGCCGGGCCGGTCACGTATCTCGGCCGCCCCACGGCAGCGGAGAGCCGGTGAGGGAACTCCCCCTCACCGGCTCGTCCCGCTCTTCCGCCGTGTGTCAGACGCGGGCCAGTTCGCGGTCCTCGTCGGGGTCGGCGTCCTTCTGGTCGTGGGCGCGCAGGCCCTCGCCCTCGACGTCGACGTTGGGCAGGGCGCGGTCCAGCCACTTCGGCAGCCACCAGGCCCGGCGGCCGAGCAGGGCGAGGACCGCCGGGACGATCGCCATGCGGACGACGAACGCGTCGAAGAAGACGGCGATCGCGAGCCCGAAGCCGATCATCTTGATCATCGACTCGCTGGAGCTGATGAAGCCTCCGAAGACGGCCATCATGATGACCGCGGCGGCGGCCACGACCCGGGCGCTGTGCTTGAACCCGGTCACCACGGCCTGGCTCGGGGACTCCCCGTGGACGTACGCCTCGCGCATCCGGGTCACGAGGAAGACCTCGTAGTCCATCGCGAGACCGAAGACCACGCCGACCATGAAGATCGGCATCATCGACATGATCGGGCCGGTCTCCTCGACACCGAGCAGTCCGCCGAGCCAGCCCCACTGGAAGACCGCGACGACCGCGCCGAGCGCGGCGAGCACCGAGAGCAGGAAGCCGAGGGCCGCTTTCAGCGGGACCAGGATCGAGCGGAACACCACGATCAGCAGGAGGAAGGCGAGGCCGACCACCAGGCCCAGGTACGGGATCAGGGCGTCGGTGAGCTTCTGCGAGAAGTCGATGTTCATCGCGGTGGTGCCGGTGACCAGGACGTCCGCGTCGGCCTTGGACGCGATGTCGTCACGGATGGCGTGCACCAGGTCCTCGGTCTGGGCGGAGGACGGCTTGGAGTCCGGGATGACGGTGATGGTCGCGGTGTCGCCGGCCTTGTTGAAGGTGGCCGGGGTGACCGTGACGACGTCCTTGAGGTCCTTGATGCCGTCGGTGACCGTGGCGGCCGCGGCCTTCGGGTCGGCGCTGTCCTTGGCGTCGACCACGATCATCAGGGGGCCGTTGAAACCTGGCCCGAAGCCCTCCGAGAGGAGGTCGTAGGCGCGGCGCTGGGTGGTGGAGGTGGGCTGCGAGCCGTCGTCGGGCAGGCCCAGCTCCAACTGGCTGACCGGCAGCGCGATCGTGCCGAGCCCGACCACGCCGAGCAGCAGCACGGCGGCCGGGCGCCGGATGACGAAACTCGCCCAGCGGGTGCCGAGGTTGGGCTTCCCGGCCGGCTTCTCGGGGGACTTCCCGCGCTTCTCGCCCGCCGGGCGCACCTTGCGCCCCGCGTATCCGAGCAGCGCCGGGATCATCGTCAGCGCGATGAGGACGGCGATCACGACCGTGCCCGCCGCGGCGAGGCCCATCTTGGTCAGCATCGGCACGTTGACGACCGCGAGTCCGGCCAGCGCGATGACGACCGTGAGGCCCGCGAAGACCACCGCGGATCCGGCGGTGCCGGTGGCCCGGCCGACCGCCTCCTCGCGGTCGCGGCCCTCGGCCAGTTCGCCGCGGTAGCGGGAGACGATGAACAGGGCGTAGTCGATGCCGACCGCGAGGCCGATCATCAGGGCGAGGGTGGAGGTGGTGTCGCCGAGGTCGAGCGCCTTGGCGAGGGCGGTGATGGTGGAGACGCCGATCCCGACGCCGATGATCGCGGTCAGCAGCGGCAGTCCGGCGGCGACCAGCGAGCCCAGGGTCATGACCAGGACGACCGCGGCGATGGCGAGGCCGACGACCTCGCCGACGGCTCCCGGCTCGGCGGCGGCCTGGAGTGCGTCACCGCCGACCTCGACGGTCAGCCCGCTGTCCCGGGCCTGGTCGCCGGCTTTCTCCAGGGCGTCCCGGGTGGCGTCCTTGAGCTCCATGGCGGGGGCGTCGTAGCTCACCGAGATGTAGGCGACCGTGCCGTCCTTGCTCACCGCGTTCGTCTTGAACGGGTCGGTGACGGAGACGACCTCGGAGCCGTCGCCGAGTTCGCCGACCGTCTTCTCGACGGTGGCCCGGTTGGCGGCGTCCGTCATCTTCTCGCCCGCGGGCGCCTTGAAGACCAGCCGTCCGGTGGCGCCGTCCGCACTGGCCCCGGGGAAGCGCTGTTCCAGCAGGTCGAAGGCCTTCTGGGCCTCGGTGCCGGGGATGGAGAAGGAGGTGGATCCGGCGGCGGGGGCGCTGGCCGCGCCGACACCGGCGAGGGTCAGCAGAGCCACCCACATCAGGGCGACGAAATGCCGTCGCCGGAAGGCGAGCCGGCCGAGTTTGTAGAGGAAAGTGGCCACGGAGGCGTACTCCTGGTCAGGTCGTGGGGTCTTCAGGGCAGGGGTGATCAGCCCGACGACGTGAGCGGATACGTCAGGTGGAGGGCTTGCTGGGGAGACTGGGGGTCAGTCGTGGGTCATTCGTGGGGAATGCCGAGGGCGGGGAGGACCACGGCGTCGATGTACGAGAGGAGGAAGGCCTGGGTGGGCGGCAGTTCGTCGATCATCGTGCGGGCGGCGAACCCGCCGAGCATCATGTGGATCATGAAGTCGATCGCCGGGTTGTCGGGGCGTACCTCGCCCCGGTCGACGGCCCGCTGCACGATCCGGCGGAACTCCGCCATCTCGGGCTCGATGAGGTGCTCGCGGAACGCCTTCAGGAGGTCCGGGTTGCCGTGGATCGCCATGGCCAGCCCTCGCATGAGCGCGGAGTTCTGCTCCATCGTGCAGTCGTCCGAGCGCATCGTGAGGGCGTGCAGGTCGCCGCGGAGCGACCCGGTGTCGATCTCGTCGAGACCCAGACCGCCGGGCTTGGTGTGCCGCACCGCCTTCGCCACCAGCTCGGCCTTGCCGCCCCACTGGCGGTAGAGCGTGGCCTTGCTGGACCGGGTGCGGGCCGCGACGGCGTCCATGGTCAGGGTGTCGTACCCGACCTCCCGGAGCAGTTCGAGCACGGCCCCGTAGAGCTCGGCCTCGCGCTCGGGGGTGATACGGCTGCGACGCGCTGTCGTGACCTCGGTCATGCCACTCACCCTTCCCGCTCCGGACATCGAACGACACTGATTCGTACGACACGAATGTAGCGCATCTCCGAGCGAAACGAAACGGTTTCGTTCGTGTCATGGGTCACCCGTGCCTCGCCTGCGCGTCACCCCGCGCCTCACCCGCGCCTCCGTCCGGCCGATTTTTCATAAGTTGCTCCGGTCCATCCCCCGGAAAAGCATGGGGAGGTGAGCTATCTGCGCCTTCCGCACCTGAGCGGCGACCTGTTGTGCTTCGTCGCCGAGGACGACCTCTGGCTGGCCCCCCTCGACGGCCCGGGCCGCGCCTGGCGGCTGACCGTGGACCGCACCAAGGTCGGCCACCCCCGCTTCTCCCCCGACGGCACCCGCATCGCGTACACGAGCTGGCGCAGCCTCGTGCCAGAGATCCACCTGGCCGACGTGGACGGCGGACCGGCCCGGCGGCTCACGTACTGGGGCTCCTCGGACACCCAGGTGACCGGCTGGACGCCGAAGGGCGAGATCCTCGCCGTCGCCTCCCACGGCGAGCCCTTCTCCTACTTCACCTGGGCCTACAAGGTCCCCACCGACGGCTCCCCCGGCCGCAAGCTCCCCTGGGGCCCGGTCTCCGACATCCAGGTCGCCGACCGCAGGACCCTGCTCCTCACCGGCACCCCGCCGCACGAGCCGGCCGCCTGGAAGCGCTACCGGGGCGGCGCCATGGGCCGGCTCTGGCTGCACGGCGAGCGTCTGCTGCCGGACCTCGGCGGCCACCTCCACTCCCCCATGTTCGTCGGCGACCGGATCGCCTTCCTCTCCGACCACGAGGGCGTCGGCAACCTCTACTCCTGCGCCCCCGACGGCTCGGACCTGCGCCGCCACACCGACCACGACGCCTTCTACGCCCGGCACGCGGCGAGCGACGGCACCCGGGTGGTGTACCAGTGCGGGGGCGACCTGTGGATCGTGGACGACCTCTCGGCGTCGGAGCCCCGCAGGCTCGACGTCAGGCTGAGCGGGCCGCGCGCGGGACGCCGTACGTACCAGGTGCCCGCCGCCCAGCACGTGGACGGCATCTCGGTCGACGAGACGGGGCGCGCGAGCGCGGTCGTCGTCCGCGGCAGCCTGTACTGGCTGACCCACCGGGACGGGCCCGCGCGCACGATCACGGACACTCCGGGGGTACGGGTCCGGCTCCCGGAGATGCTCGGTTCCGTCGGCCAGGTCGCGTACGTGACGGACGCGGAGGGCGAGGACGCCGTCGAGATCGCCTACCTGCCCCGGGCCACCGGTGACCGCGAGCCCCGGCGACTGGCCTCCGGCGAGCTGGGCCGGGTCCTGGAGCTGGTCTCCGACCCGAGCGGCGAGCGCCTCGCCATCGCCTCCCACGACGGACGGCTGCTGCTCCTGGACGCAACCGAGGAATCCAACGGCGAGGTCACCGAGCTCGTCCGCTCGGTCAACGGCCCGGTCCGCGACCTCGCCTTCTCCCCGGACGGCACCTGGCTGACCTGGTCGCACCCGGGCATCGGCCGCTCCCTGCGCCAGATCAAGATGGCCCGGATCAAGGACCGGCTGATCGTGGACGTGACGAACGGCCGCTTCGAGGACGAGAACCCGGTCTTCACGAGGGACGGCCGCTACCTGGCCTTCCTCTCCTGGCGCGGCTTCGACCCGGTGTACGACGTCCACACCGGCGACCTGTCCTTCCCGCTGGGCTGCCGCCCCTACCTGGTCCCGCTCTCCTCCGCGACCCCCTCCCCCTTCGCCCTCAACCCGGAGGGCCGCCCGGCCGCCGGGGGCCTGGACCCGGTCGAGGACGAGAGCGGCGACGGCGGCGCGGTGACGGTCGAACTCGAAGGACTGGAGAGCCGGGTGACCCCCTTCCCGGTCCCCGCCTCCAAGTACTCGGCGCTCCACCCGGTCACCGGCGGTGGCCTGGTCTGGCTGCGCTGGCCGATCTCCGGCGCACTCGGCGAGACCTTCGTCAACCCCGACGACACCTCCGAGCGCCCGACCCTCGAACACTTCGCCATCGGCAAGGCGAAGAAGACCGAACTCGTCGAGCACCTGGACTGGTTCGCGGTCAGCGGCGACGGCTCGAGGCTGGTCGTCGTCGACGAGGGCGACCTGCGCGCCACGCCCGCCACCGAGTCCGGCGACAGCGACTCGACCGTCTGGATCGACCTGCGCCGCATCCTCCACGAGGTCGACCCGCCCGCCGAGTGGCGCCAGTCCTACGAGGAGGCGGGCCGGCTGATCCGGGCGTACTTCTGGGACCCGGGGATGTGCGGCATCGACTGGGACGCGGTGCTGGACCAGTACCGCCCGCTGCTCGAACGGGTCGCCTCCCCCGACGAGTTCGCCGACCTGCTGCGCGAGGTCCTCGGCGAACTCGGCACCTCGCACGCCTACGTCACCGCCGCCCGCCGCAACGAGGGCCCGCCCCACTACCAGCGCCGCCAGGGCCTGCTGGGCGCCAACTTCGAGCTCAGGGACGGCGGCTGGACGGTCCGGCGGATCCTCCCCGGTGACTCCTCGGACTCCAAGGCGCGCTCCCCGCTGGCCGGCACGGGCATCCGCGAGGGCGCGGTCCTCACCCACGTCGACGGCCGCCCGGTCGACCCGGTCACCGGCCCGTATCCCCTCCTCGCGGCGGCGGGCGGTACGACGGTGGAGCTGACCTTCACCCCGGCGGAGGGCGAGGGCCGGGCCCGCCGGGTGGCGGTGGTCCCGCTCGTCGACGAACGCCCCCTGCGCTACCAGGACTGGGTGGCCAAACGCCGGGCCGTCGTCCGGGAGTTGAGCGGCGGCCGCTGCGGCTATCTGCACATCCCCGACATGGGCGGCTCGGGCTGGGCCCAGTTCAACAGGGACCTGCGCATGGAGGTCTCGCGCCCCGCCCTCATCGTGGACGTGCGCGGCAACGCGGGCGGCCACATCAGCGAACTGGTGGTGGAGAAGCTGACCCGCACGATCCTGGGCTGGGACCTCACGAGGAACGCCCAGCCGGTGTCGTACGCCTCGAACGCCCCGCGCGGCCCGGTGGTCGCCCTCGCCGACGAGGCGACCTCCTCGGACGGCGACATGATCACGGCCGCCTTCAAACTCCTGAAACTGGGCCCGGTGGTGGGCCAGCGCACCTGGGGCGGAGTGGTCGGCATGACCGGCCGCCACCAGCTCGGCGACGGCACGGTGATCACGGTCCCGATGAACGCGGCCTGGTTCGACGCGTACGGCTGGTCGGTGGAGAACCAGGGCGTCACCCCGGACCTGGAGATCCTCCGCACCCCGCTGGACTGGGCGGAGGGCCGCCACGCCCAGCTGGACGACGCGGTCACGCTGGCGCTGGACCTCCTGGAGACCAATTCCCCTGCGACACCACCGGACTACCGGGACGTACCGAACAGGGCAAGGCCCAAGTTGCCGCCCAGGTGAGTGCTGTTGCTCTGCAAACGCGCGGGGTGCCCTCCAACCGACAGAGGGCACCCCACACTTCAAGCAGTGACTACATGTCGTAGTCGGGGTCCAGCCGCTCCTGCTCCTCGCGGCGGATCCGCTCGGACTCCTCGTCCCGCATCCGCTCGCGGTCCTCGCCCTGGCGACCACGCTGACCCGGCTCGCGGCCCTGCTCCCGGCCCTGCTGGGCCTTCTGCTTGGCCTGCTGCTGCCACTGCTCGGACTTCTCCTGGAACTGGTCCTTCATACCCATGTGGGTTCACTCCCGTGGGGGTGAGGGGAAGAGCCCCGGTCCGGGGCCTCGACCAGATTCACACGGCCGGACAAAGAACGCATTTCGATCAACTACGCTGCGTAGCCCGCGCTTCCTCGTCCGCCGCCCCACCTGCGCCGACGAGTCCGATCCGCAGCCCCTCCAACCGCTCCCCGAACCGCCGCATCTCCCGCTGCCCGACGGTCCCGATGAGCCCCGGCAGAGCCCCGCGCAGGCCCTGCATCCCACGCAGCCACCCCTGCCCGTACACATGACTGGAGCGCCGCTCGATCCCGGCCACGATCCGCTCCACGGCGGGCCCCAGCGGATACGTCTTGTTGGCCGGCCACGGCAGCCGCTGCCGCAGCTCCCGCATCACTTCGTCCTGGTCGGCGCCACGCACCATGTCGGTGTCGGTCCACGACAGATACCCCACCCCGACCCGCACGCCCCGGTGCCCGACCTCGGCCCGCAGGCTGTGCGCGAACGCCTCCACACCGGACTTGGACGCGCAGTACGCGGTCATCATCGGCGCCGGGGTGATCGCGGCGAGGGAGGCGATCTGGAGCAGGTATCCGCGGCTCTCCATCAGCACCGGGAGGAACGCCCGCGCGGTGACGGCCGATCCGATGAGGTTGACCTCGATCACCCGCCGCCACGCCTCGGGATCAGAGCCGACGAAGGGCCCACCGGTCGCGACCCCGGCGTTGGCGACCACGATGTCGACCTTCCCGAACCGCTCCTTCACCTCGCCCGCGACCCGGGCCATCGCCTCGTGGTCCGTCACGTCGGCGTACCAGTGGTCGCTGTCGCCGTGCAGCCGCTCGGAGAGCTGCTTGAGGGCGTCCGGTTCGAGGCCGACGAGCGCGACCTTCGCCCCGCGCGCGGACAGCTTGCGGGCGAGCAGCTCACCCACGCCCCGCGCGGCCCCCGTGACGACCGCGACCTGTCCTTCCAGACCTACCCTGCTCATGCGCCCTCCCTGACCTGGACGTACGTGGTGACGAGTTCCCGGATCCGCGCGCTGACCAGCTCGGGCGCCTCGACCGGTGTCATGTGGCCGAGGCCCGGCAGCTCGGTGACCCCGAGACAGTTCGGCAGCGCGGCGGCCAACTGGCGTGCGTGCACGGGCGGGGTGAGCCGGTCGGCGGTACCGACGAGGACGGCCGTGGGCGCACCGAGCTGCCGTACACCGTGGTCCAGGTCGAGCAGATCGAGCACCTGCGACCAGGCGTACCGCACCTTGCGCGGGCAGGCGTGCACGATCCGCGCGCACGCCTCCACCATGTGCGGGGCCGAACCCGGGCCCATCGTCCCGTACTTGAGGATCCTCAGGGCGAGCGGTGTGACCGGCCCGAGCGGGGCGCGCGCCCCGAGGACGTGCCGGGTCAGCCAGGTCCGCAGCCGCCCGGCCCGGATCGGTACGACGGTCGACTCGGCGACCAGCCGTGACGAACCGGTGCTGCACAGCAGGACGGCCGCCGCGTGCTCCCGGAACCGCGGGCGTTCCGCCGCCGCCATGACCGTCATCCCACCCATGGAGTGCCCGGCGATCACCGCCTTCTCACCGGGGGCGAGCACCTGCTCCAGTACGGCTTCGAGGTCGTCGGCGAGCCCGTCCGCACTGCACGCCGGGCTCGCCGGACTGCGTCCGTGGCCGCGCTGGTCGTAGGCGATGACCCGGTGGTCGACGGAGAGTTCACGGATCTGGGCGGCCCAGAAGGCGGTGGAGCAGGTCCAGCCGTGGGCGAGGACGACCGGGGGCGCGCCCTCGGGACCGTGCACCTCCACATGCAGGCGCGCGCCGTCGGCGGAGACCACGGTGAGCTCGCGCACCGGCACGGGCGGGGCGTACGGCCCCGAGTCGACATGGGCCGGTCGGCTCATACGGCGGCCTCCGCGCTCTCGTCCGCGACCGCGCCGGCGTCGTCCTTGCGCGAGGCCCGCAGCACCTCGTACTCGGCGAGGTCCACCCGCCGGGTCGCCCGCCGGAACTCGGTCGTCGTGCCGGGCCAGATCGTGCTGTTGCGGCCGTTGGCATCCAGGTACCAGCTGGTACAGCCGCCGGTGTTCCACACCGTGCGCTTCATGCGCTCCTGCACCCGGTGGTTCCAGGCCGTCACGGCGGCGGGACGGGCGTCGAGGGCCACCCGCCCGCCGAGGACGTCCAACTGCCGTACGAAATCGGCCAGGTAGTTCAGCTGGGACTCGATCATCAGGATCATCGAGGAGTTCCCGAGACCGGTGTTGGGCCCGATGATGGACAGCCAGTTGGGGAAGCCGGCGGCGGAGGCACCGCGCAGCGCCTCCATCCCGCCCTTCCACGCCTCGGCGAGCGTCCGGCCGTCCGCGCCGACGACCCGGTCGGCGATGGGCATGTCGGTGACGTGGAAGCCGGTCCCGAAGACGATCGCGTCGACCTGGGCCTCGGTGCCGTCGGCGGCGACGAGTCTCGAGCCCTCGATGCGGCTGAGCCCGCTGGCGACGACGTCCACGTTGGGCTGGGCGAGCGCCGGGTAGTACGAGCTGCTCAGCAGGATGCGCTTGCAGCCGATGCGGTAGTCGGGGGTGAGCTTGGCGCGCAGCGCCGGGTCCTTGATCGCGCGGGCCATGTTCCGCTTGGCCAGCCGCTCCACGGCGCCGAGCTCGCCCGGGTGCTTGGTGAACGCCTGGACCTGCAACTCCCGGATGCCCCACAGCAGTCCGCGCCGCGCCTGGGTGCTGAAGGGCAGCTGCCGGTGCAGCCAGCGCTCGGCGCCGGTGATCGCCCGGTCCATGCGGGGCATCACCCACGGCGGGGTGCGCTGGAACAGCGTGAGGTTCCGGGCGAGGGGCTGGATCGCCGGCACGATCTGGATGGCCGAGGCGCCCGTCCCCACCATGGCGACCCGCTTGCCGCGCAGGTCGTAGTCGTGGTCCCAGCGGGCGGAGTGGAAGACCTTGCCGGGGAAGGAGTCGAGGCCCGGGATGTCGGGGACCTTCGGATCGGACAGCGGCCCGGTGGCGGAGACGACGAGGTCGGCCGACAGGCTGCCACTGGAGGTCTCGATGTCCCACCGCAGCTTCTCGCTGTCCCAGGTCATGCGCCGCACCTCGGAGTTGAGGCGGATGTGCGGGCGGAGCCGGAAGACGTCGGTCACGTGCTCCAGGTAGGCGCGGATGTGCTCCTGCCCGGAGAAGGTGCGCGGCCAGTCCGGGTTGGGCGCGAAGGAGAAGGAGTACAGATGGGACGGCACGTCGCACGCGCACCCCGGATAGCTGTTGTCCCGCCAGGTGCCGCCGACGCTGTCCGCCCGCTCCAGCACGACGAAGTCGGTGACGCCTTCCCGCCGCAGCCGTACGGCGGCCCCCAGCCCCCCGAACCCGGACCCGACCACCGCCACCCGCACATGCTCGTGTTCGGCCATGCCGATGCCTTCCCTGCCCGACTCTGCCAGTGAACACTGGCGCAATGGGAGGGTAGAGCAGCTCCGTACCGATGGGTAGGGGGTGGGGAGAAGGAAGTTACCGGGAGTACGACATAGGGTGCGGGCGTGGCAGAAGACGGAGGACGACACGAGTACCGCATGGAGGAGCTGGCCCGCCTGGCCGGCATCACCGTGCGCACCCTGCGCTTCTACCGCGAACGCAAGCTGATCCCGCCACCCCGCCGCGAGGGCCGTATCGCCTGGTACGACGACCACCACCTGGCCCGCCTGCGCACGATCGCGGCGCTCCTGGAACGGGGGCACACCCTCACCGGCATCGCGGAACTCGCGGAAGCCCTCGACCACGGCAAGGACGTCGCCGACGTCCTCGGAGTGACCCCGACCGAGGAGGAACCGGTCCGCCTCACCCCCGAGGAACTCGCGGCCCGCTTCGAGGGCGAGGTCACCGCGGAGAACCTCGCGGCCGCCCTCGACCTCGGCTACCTCGGCACCGACGGCGACGAGATCGTCCACATCAGCCGCCGCCTCCTGGACGTCTCCTCCGCCCTGGTCCGCGAGGGCATCCCCCTCGCGGAGGTCCTGACCGCAGGCAAGCAGGTCCGCGAACACGTCGACGCCCTGGCGGAGATGTTCGCCGACCTGGTCCTCCGCCACACCACCGAGGACGACCTCCACCGCCTGCGCCCCCTGGCACGCAGCGTGGTGGAGGCGGAACTGTCACTGGCGCTGGACCGGCGGCTGCGGAAGCGGGACTAGAGGTCGTAGACCGCCGTCACCGGCGCGTGGTCCGACCAGCGCTCGGCGTGCGTGGCGGCGCGCTCGACGTACCCCTTGACCGCCTTGGCGGCGAGCCCCGGCGTGGAGACATGGAGGTCGATGCGCCAACCACTGTCGTTGTCGAAGGCCCGCCCCCGGTACGACCACCACGAGTACGGCCCCTCCACGTCCGGATGCAGCGACCGTACGACGTCGACGTAACCGCCGTCCTCGGGGTCGAGTACCCGGCTCAGCCAGGCGCGCTCCTCCGGCAGGAAGCCCGAACTCTTCTGGTTGGCGCGCCAGTTCCTGAGGTCGGCCCGCTGGTGGGCGATGTTCCAGTCGCCGCAGACGACGACCTCGCGGCCGTCGGCGGCGGCGCGGACGCGCAGGTCCTTCAGGTAGGCGAGGAACTCGTCCATGAAGCGGACCTTCTCGTCCTGCCGCTCGGTGCCGACCTCCCCGGAGGGCAGGTAGAGGGAGGCGACCGTCACACCCGGCAGGTCGGCCTCGACGTACCGCCCGCTGGTGTCGAACTCGGCCGACCCGAAGCCGATCCGGACCCGGTCCGGCTCACGGCGGGTGTAGAGGGAGACCCCGGCCCGCCCCTTGGCGGCGGCCGGCACGTGCACCACGTGCCAGCCCTCGGGCGACCGGACCCCGTCGGGCAGCTGCTGCGGCTCCGCGCGCACCTCCTGGAGGCACAGCACATCGGCGGAGGTGTCCGCGAGCCACTCCACGAAGCCCTTCTTCGCGGCGGCACGCAGCCCGTTCACATTGGCGGAGGTCACAGTGAGCACCCCGGCACGATACCGGCACACTGGTGGGCATGATGATCCGCCGTGTCCCGTTCGACCACCCCGACGCCGTCAAGCTCAACGACCAGGTCCAGGCCGAGTACCACGTCCGCTACGGCGACGGCGGCGACGCCACCGAGCTGGCCCCGGCGGACTTCGCGCCCCCGAACGGCGTGTACCTGATCGCGTACGACGAGTCGGACAGCCCCGTCGCCACGGGTGGCTGGCGCGCCCAGGACACCAACGGCGAGGGCAACCTGGACGGCGACGCCGAGCTCAAGCGGATGTACGTGATCGAGCAGATGCGGGGCCGCGGTCTCGCCCGCCGCGTGCTGGCCGCCCTGGAGGAGGACGCCCGCGCGGCCGGCCGCCTGCGCATGGTCCTGGAGACCGGCATCAAGCAGCCGGAGGCGATAGCCCTGTACACCTCCAGCGGCTACGAACCCTGCGTGAAGTTCGGCTACTACCGCCACTACGAGGACAGCCGCTGCTTCGCGAAGCCGCTCGCGCGCGGATAGACGACAGAAGACCCGCTCCTGAATCAGGAGCGGGTCTTCATGATGCGTGGGGGACACTGCACCCGACTGGAACACAAAAGCCCAGCTCCAGGCCCTTCAGCACCTTGCCGCCGCCCTTCCCAGCCCTGATGTGGCACCAATAGAGCGAGAGTCCACACCCGTCCCGCGCGCTGCCAAGCAGCTACGAGGTGAACAGCTCCGGGAGCTTGTTGCTGCCTACGAGGCCGGTGGCACACTCCGAGCGCTTGCCAAACAGTTCGGCATCACAGCCCAGACAGCGAGCGGCTTGCTCAAGCGCCAGGGAGTCACCCTCCGAAGCTCTCAGCTCGGCGAAGAGGACGTAAACAAGGCTGTCCACTTGTACGCTCAGGGCCTATCACTGGCGCGCGTAGCTGAGCGAGTCAACAGCAGTGCGGAAACAGTGCGACGGCACCTCATCAAGCGCGAAGTACGGATACGAGACACACAAGGTCGCTAGCTGACATCTCCAAACCTCCAGATCAGCCCCACTTTCGACATGATGAGTGGGGCTGATCTGCGACTGCCAACCAATCTTTAAGCTTCGCCCGCTATAAATAACCTCCGCCACCAGTAATCGGAAGGAGGTTTGAATGACCGAACAAGCACCAGAAACGCCAGGACAGGAGCTAGCGCCTGAAGAGGAGCGTAAGCCAGTAGTCTTCGCTGTACGCATCGATCCGGTTTTGCGAGAACAGATCGAGGGGCTCCGCGGGATAACCGAGCAGAGCGTCAATGATGTCGGAGTGGAAGCGCTCAATGACTGGGTGACCAAAACGCTCACCGACGAAGCCATCTCGCAGAAGGCCATGGCTGAGCTTGACGCCGAGGAGAAACGACTTCAAGAACGTCGAGCCAATATTGCAGGCATCCTCGGCCAGACAGCAACGGCAGGCGGAGCATCCGGCGTTGCTACCTCAGAGCCAAACAATAGTCCAAACAGCAGACGGGGAAAGGCGCGGCCCGGGTCGTAAAACATTAGCTGGACACAGCTAAGCCCAGAAAACAACCCGGCATTCACGATGTCGGGTTGTTAGCTTGCTTGACAGCCACTTAGTGAATATGTAAAGCGATCACTCTAGATAAATACGTAAAAATAGCCACAGACGCTTTACTTTTAGGACGAGCTTGTATTAGAATTGCTGCGTCCGTCAATACGGACAGCCCTTTCAGGCAAAGAGACAAGCGCAAGCCATCCCTCAATGCTGTTTGTGTCGAGGACGGCTCACCCTGCTTTTATTAAGAGCGCCGTGAGCCGTCCTCGACGGATGTTAGCCAAGCTGCGTGATGCAGACTTGGGCCAACCGGCAGATGGGATTGCCATGTCATTCAGGAACGTGCGGAGTAAGCCGCGCGGCAAAGCCGGAATTGCGCTCCGCGCGATCGCTGTCACAACCGCCTTGGTCGGTGCATCGGTGTTCGCAACGGCCTCTCCGGCCAGTGCTTCGGAAGGCTCATGCCGAGGTCCTTTCTGGGGCTGGTTCCAGCAGAACGTCTGTGTCGTCGCCGACATGGGAGGCAAGGACACTGCTGGCCGCTCACAGTGGGTCGGCTCGGTGGAAGGCAACCAGGGAAGCTACGACGACCCCAACACCAAGGTGGAAATCTGGGGCGACGGCTTCTACTACTCCGGCTACGGAGCCATCAAGCAGAACGTCAACAAGTGGGTCCACGACGGAACCAACATCTGTGCAGCCGAAACGGAGCCTTCCGGCTGGCGGCAAATCAGCTGCATCGCCATCCACGTTCCCTAACCACCGAGCGCGAGCGCTCATAGCCTGAAAGGTTGCTCAACCAACACACTCCTCTGGGGTGCCCGCAAGGGATAATTGTTGGTTGGGCGCTTTTCACAAAGAAGCCTATTTAAATTAAACCAACAATTGTTATACTGCCTACATGAATGAAAAAGATACGAAAAACAAGGTTTCCACTCGGGTTCTCTATATTTGGTCTGTAGTGCTTTTGGTATTGGGGTTTGCGCCGCTGTTCATCATTCGGTATCAGCGCTCACGCACGTCCTGTTATCAAGGCGGCTGCACGGGCTTAAACAGTGCCGCAGATGTTCTGCAACCCCTCGGGGCACTAGTCTTCGTGGCCGGACTAGCCTTACTGGTGTCAGCGACCGTGCTTCTCATAGCTCGACGCTCCAGAAGAACAGCAGAATAACCACGGCCGTCAAGCCAACCAAAAAGACGCAAGCCAGTGGCTTGCGTCTTAAGTTTGTAAATCCCGCGAGTGCTAGTCTCGATTAGCCTGCGCCAGTGCCAACAGATACTCACGATCCCCTGTCTGGCTCGAATGGAGAACATAGAAACCGGTCTCCTCAAGCTGCATTGATATATCTTTTGCAGCCATCTGCCATGAACGCCACAGCAGTATGGTGTCACCCTTCTCGAATTCAACGATTCGCTCACCATCATCAAACTTAAACTTGAGCGTCAACGCAACCTTGAGCCGAGTCCGAGTATAGCGTTGATGTGTACGCTCGTCGAAGTCCATTTCAACTTCATAGAACGAGTCGTCTATATTTAGAAGATCAAATACCAGCCGATGTATCGGCGCAAGCTCTAGCTTGCCCGGGTTAGCGTTGTAGTGGAACCACTGTGGACGCATCTCTGGAGTTTCGAGCTTGTCGGAATAAACGAGTAAGTCATTCAGGTTCATACTTTCATTGATCGTTCTGAAGGCGTCACTAGGGTTCCGGAAGTTGTACGGAGTACCACCAAGGAAGAGAACGAGGTTTGCGGTTGGCTCAGAGTCCTTCTTCAAATAGTCGTCAGCCAGGATATTTGCAAAGCGTTCGTACGTTATATCCATCTCATAGCCTTCAAACGCTACATCGTCACCGAACCAATCCTTGATGTTGCGTCTCGCAATTTCGAGCATCTCGGCGCTGATATCGATTGCAACATACCGTCCCAGCTTCCGTTGCTCCAGTAGACGGTGCAGAAGCTCTTTAGCTGGCAGAGCATTGCCAACTCCGACGTCAACTACGTTCACACGCTCATACTTGGCTAATCGCATATCTAGATAGCCTTGATTTTCAGCAAGCAGTTCTACCGTTCGATTAAGCAGGTTTGGAGTTTTCTCGCGCGCAAGACGTTGGACATACTCATCCCACTCGACCGCTCCACCATCAAAATAGTTGTATTGACGTGGGATCTCATGGTGCATCTCAAGGTTGCGTACGATGTCGTAAACCTGGGCCTCCGTGAAGAGTCGATAAAACTCAGGCTTCGGGACAACCTTCTTTTGCGCCGTACTCGGTCGGTGACTCTTATAGCGGGCAACATGCTGCTCAATTATCTCTATGTTTCCGGAAGTTCTGGCGAGATAGGTCTTTCCTTCTTCCTCATGCAGCGTCAATGGCAGCTTGCCATCTTTGGCTAGCTGGATCCAATTGCGGACAGTTCTATCAGACACATGATATGTGTATGCGAGTTCAGAATTCTTGTAATAGAGCATGTCTTGCGCCTGATCCTGTATTAAATTATTTTGTTGCATCTCTCCGCTTTGAGCGGTAAGATATTAATTGAGCAGCTGCTTAATAAAACGGTCTTTCAGTTACTTAACGTAACACTTCTTTGGTTTTTCTTCAAGCTTTAGCAGCTTGTTACGAAAACACCTCTCTGCCGCTCTGGTACTAACAGGGCGTGCTACTGCGGTTGGAAAGTTCCGCATTTCCCCATTATAGGACATCGGGCCATTTCCACAATAAAAATCCGCAGCCTTCTCTCGGTTTTCTAGCGCCTATCATTTGCGCTTCTATACATCACTAACAATCCGAGCTACTGGTTAGATGCGTCAGCGGATCGGGAAAGGGGAACACGTGCGATGCACGACCATGAATTACGCGATGACGAACTTTGGCAGCTACTAGAGGAAGACGAGCCTCTCAAGAGCTCAATAGACGTTCTAGTGAGTCCAAATCGAAGCAGGGCCCTCAGTCTTGGAACATACTCACAGGACACCTTAGACCCCGACTTCTCGCATACATACTCACCGCAGGATACGGAAGACCAGATGGGTCTTTCATTCTCACGAGTAGATATCCCAGGTAAACCCAAATACAAGATGCTTGCATTCCTTCACAACTACGGCAGCAAGCCATGCACGGTGAAGATATGGCGCACCGAGGATGCGACCACAAAGGCGTAGTAGCAATGGCTATCATTAAACTACCTAAGGACGAGCCGGCCAACCTACGAAGAGGGTGTGCCATCTGCGAGCTTCTACAGCCGCTCGACAAATTAACTGTCGGCATGCGAGACCGTAATAACTCGCAACTCTATGCATGCGATGAGCATATCAAAGAAGGTCGACACTTCATTCACGGGTGGGCAACCCATGTCGCAGCACTCACAAGTACCCCTAGGTACTATGTGCCATTCACGAAAGGAAGCGGGCCATATATAGAGCTACGCCAGGTCGATGGTTTACGCCCCTCTCTGTCATGGGATCTCGCACATCACTTATTAGCACGTCTGCTGCCCGGCAAGGTCCTGGTACTCACTGACAAGCCGTCCGTGTCATTGTCGGCCATACGTAAGCAGTGGATGCCATTAGTGCGCAGTGTCCGACGTGAGCGTTCAGCGACATTAAAGCCAGGTCTTGTCCACGATCTCGGCTTGCTATTGCACCATATGGAACGGCTCCACATGACGATCAAGGAGCCGCAAGCAGCCCCGGATAGACATGTGTTCTTATTAACCCCTGATGAGGGTCGCATTGTGCCACAGGACTGCCATACGCTCTATGTGACTGCGCCGCTCGACGACTCGGCCTTTGAAATACTCGTGGCCAAGGTGCCGAGTCATGCGCTCATCGTGCGATATCAAATCGCCTCGTAAGCAGCGTGGCGGTAGCTTGCCCTCGGGCACACCGCGCAGGCTCCTTCTCCGCCTCTTCTGAGCAACAACATTTCGGGGCGGACCAGTTCCCGCATCTGAACTGCGCGGGCCTGTGCGGTGTTCTCAAGGAGCAAGCTAGACAAAGAATGAGACGCCACCTGTCGGCCGTCCTCACCTCTCACTACGCTTGGCCAGCATGGCGACTGACAGCGTGAGCGTTCGCACCCTCGACGGCCTGCACCTGGCGGGCACACTCGAACGCCCCCAGGAGCCCGCCACGCGCGCCGTACTCCTAGTACACGGTGGCGGGGTCACGCGCGAAGAGGGCGGGTTCTTCGGGCGGCTCGCAACCGGTCTTGCTGAAGCGGGCGTTGCTTCGCTCCGCTTCGACCTGCGGGCTCATGGCCAGAGCGAGGGCAAGCAGGAGGAGCTAACGCTCTCCATGATCCTTAACGACATCCGCGTCATGCTCGCCTATCTCCGCAAGGCGACCGGTGCCGAGGACGTCACACTCCTTGGAGCCAGCTTCGGCGGGGGCCTCTGCGCCTACTACGCCGCGAAGCAGCCGGACGAGGTCACGCGTCTGGTGCTGTTCAATCCGCAGCTCAACTACAAGAAGCGGACTATTGACAGCCGCGCCTACTGGGAGAACGACAGCATCAGCGACGAGGCCGCCGCGGAACTCAACGAGCGCGGTGCACTCCAGTTCACGCCAACGCTGCGTCACGGCCGCCCGATGCTCAACGAGGTGTTCTGGCTGAGGCCCCATGAGGTACTCGGCGAAGTCCAGGCCCCGACCCTCATCGTGCACGGCACGGCGGACACGCTCGTACCGTTCGAGTCGTCACAAGACGCTGTTCCCCGCTTCACCACCCCCGTCCAGCTCGTACCTGTCGAGGGTTCGCAGCACGGCTTCGCCGTCCACGATGACCCGCAGTACCTCAACCCAAAGAGCCAGGAGTACCAAGCGTTTGTCATCCGTACTGTGACGGACTGGCTAACTGCTACGCAGTAAGCGACTCGCGGAATTCTCGGACCGCAGGCCGGCTGCGCCACCGATCAAGGGTCGAGAGGACCTCACCGAGAACACGTACGGTGCGCTCAGACGTCACCTCGTGCGCTACAAGGGCCGACGCCTTACCCACCTGCGCGGCCTCGTCCGGCTCACCGCTGAGCGCCAGGGCTGCGGCCCGCCGTGCGTTGAAGAATCCGGTGTCACGGCGGGACAAGACTCCGGCACTCAGCACGTCACTGAACAGGTCGACCGCGAGGCTCGGCTTACCGGCCTCGGTGTAGGTAATGGCGTCCCGCACAAGCCGTGTATGGCCGTTGAAATACGCCCCGAGGCTATCTGGCTCGTCCTCGGGAGCATGGGTCAACAAGGCTTCGGCGGCGGCCAGCTGGCCGCGCACCACGTCGAGCGGGTCGCCGAGCATCGCTCGGCCAAGTGCCTCCTGCTGGGTGACCTCGGCTCGCACCCGCGCCGGCAGCTGCCACCGATCGTGCCCGGCGGCCTGGGCAAGCGTCAGCATCCGGAGCGCGTCTCGTTCGTCATAGGCCATCTGTGACTTCTTGAGCAGCACGTATCCCTGCATGGCCGCGTTGTCGGCCTCCTGCGCCCACTCCATCGCGCGGTCGTACCAGAACACGGCGGCTTGCGGCTGCTGGATATCCCGGTACAGCCATCCGGCGAACTCTGCGCCATCGCTGCCCACGGCCAGGAGTTCACGACGTACATCTGGCTTCACCTCGCGGGCTTGACTCTCGACCGCTCCGAGCAAAGCCAGCATGACCGGCAGTGTCTTCCTGGGACCGAGCGCGCCATCATCACGCTTGGCCTTGTCCAGGACGCGGCGGAAGTAGTCGACGACTGGGCCGTCGAGGTAGCGGTGGGCATCGTCAAGGGCGTGGGCAACATGGTTCAGCTCGTCCAGCCCGAGGCCGGGCAGTGCTACCGCAGCAACCCCACTCTTCAGGAGGTCCCGGCGATTCAGTGGGCTCATGGGGTCTCGCTCTGTGGTGTGTGCAGCGGACGCGTCCGCCGGGGTACCAACAAAGCTGCCCAGCCCGCTCGTTGCGATCGTCTCAGCGTCGATGGGAACGAGAACGGCACGACCGTTGACCACGACCGGCAACAGTCCGCCGGCCAGCGGGACCTCCGGCTTCGATGCCGGATCTTCAGGTACGGGTCGAGCGGCGACAACCGCGGTAGCAGTTGCACCCCTGACGTCGGGCAGCTTGAACCACAGTAGTTCTGCCGGGATCTTCAGGCTATGCGCCCATCTCATGAGCTTGCCGAGGTCTTGCGGTGGCTTGCCGCTCTCAATGCGGCTTAGCTGCGCCTGGTTCAGGTCGAGCCAGCTCGCCATCAGCTCCTGAGACAGCACCCTGCCATGCCACGGATGCGTTCGGTAGGCGTAGAACACCTGCCCCATATGCCAGCTAACGAGCGCCTCGTGCATCCGGTCGTGCTGCCAGAAATCCGGCGGCACAATGGGCGGTCTGGCGACATCCAGAGCAATGGTCTTTCGCTGGCAGGTCGTGCAGCGCTCGCCGTGGTTATCGCGAGCCAGCCTCGTCCCGCACGAGCAGTATCGACCTTGCTGCTGCGCCATCTGCCGCTCTCCGTAAGGGCCTTGCCGGGTACGCCGGTGCCAAGCCTACGGACTTTAGGCCGCCCGGGTGGCCCTGTCTATGCGCCCCATACATACCCGCCTATGCGGTAGCGCCATGACGTCCGGTGGCCCTTGGCCCCCATGCTCTGAGCCGTGCTTCGCCCCACACAGCAAGGGAGCACCGCCCATGAGCCCGGAACCCTTTACCAGCCGACTGGAGTTGACCGCGCAGACCGATGCAGTGCGCTGGGCCAGACGGCACACCAGGGATGTACTGAGCGCCTGGCAGGTACCGAGCAACCACGTTGATACCGCTGCGCTGGCCGTCTCCGAACTCGTCACGAACGCCGTGCGCCATGTGGTCAAGTCCATGCCGGCCGCTGGACCCGCTCGGTTGGCGCTGACCCTGCGGCACCGCGGTACGCACCTGATCGTCGAGGTATCTGACCCAGATGTTCGGCCGCCCGTTCCCCAGGGCCTCTCAGCCCTGAGCGCGGAAAGCGGGCGAGGCTTGTTCATCGTGGAAAGCGTCTCGAAAGAGTGGGGTTACTACCTGCCGCCTACGGGCGGCAAAGTCGTGTGGTGCGTGCTCTCACTGGACAAGGAGCAGTAGTGCCACGCCAAGAGATAGAGCCCGCCTACGGGTATGTGCGCGCACATGATCTCCCAGATGACGAAGTAGACGCGCTCGAAAAGCAGCTCTACGAGTACGCCAGCGCGAACCGGCTTCGCCTCGTGGATATCCGCGTCGAGCGGTACAGGCTGCTGCGTCTTGGCGAACTGTCCGGGTGGCTTATCGAGGAGCAGGTACAACACCTCATCGTGCCGTCTATGGAGCATGTCTCGTCGCACCCGATTGCCCGGATGCTGTTCTGTGAGGCCGTTTGCCTCGATGCCAGGGCAGAGCTACATGAAGCATGCTCCGAGGACGCTTGAGGCGAAACAGGCACCGACACAACCGGACTCCGCCTTGTCCCCCACCAAGGAAGTGCAAGCACACATGAAGCCAGCCCAAATCTGGGAGGTCTTCGACTGGTACCGCGGAACCTGTTTTCGCTGTGAAGCGGTTGGCGTTCCGGTCGCCGCTGTTGGTGACATAACTGCGCACGGTTCGACGCTGCCGCTCTATGCCTGCCACTTGTGCGTCTTTCGCATGCAGCAAAGCCATTGGTTCGCTACCGGCCGCCGTGCTTGGCCACTGGAGCGCTTGCAGCTTCCGCCAAATTCTCGGCCACGGGCGAGCCGTCCTGTGCTTTATGTGTGGTGGCGGTATCGAGCTCGAACTTCATTTGGTCGGGCAACGCGGGATTCCTGCAAGAAGTAGGGCCTCACCCTCTTTTACGCCCATCGAAAGATCAGTTGCGAGTACGTAGTAATTCTCCCATGGCCTCGTTTCGATCTGCACCCAATAGACCGGCGTATAGTCCGCCCGCAAGACGGTGGCCACGCACAACGGGTCTGCCCATTGCCCCGGTTTCATGGGCGATCCCTTTAGCGCAGACAGCGAGGGTTCCGCATACGTGTTTGCCGTTTTCCTGCCAACCTTGATCTTTGTATCTTCTGGCAGGCGGTAGATGAAGTACACGAGCACCGCGACTATGCCTAGCATTATGATCGCAACAATCGCGATAGGCACACGAACTCTGTGCCGCAGGCTGGTACGTACGACTTGCCACGTACCCCGCTTTACTTGCTCGAACCGATAGCCTTTCGGCACTTTGTAGATAATGCGGGCTGTCTTTGGGCTCACGGCCGCGTCACGAAGCACGTAATCAGCCAGGAACTCAGAGAACTTGGCAAACTCCTTGCGCCTGATCCGGTCGAACTTTTGCGGATTGTCCGCAAGGCCACTCTTCTTGCGCGCGTCATCCAAGAGCTTGCCGGGATTGGCTGGCACAGTCGTGTCTTCGGAGTTGAAGAACAGTTCCCGGATGAACGTAGCCGAAGCTTCGTTTTGCTCTGCGTAGGCGCTCAGCGCGTCATCTATAAGGCTCCGGACAAGCACAGGCCGGCTGTTGGCGCTAGTGCCCTTTTTCTCGCTATGTACGCGGGCAAGCTGCTCAACTCGTTCGCAGCTAACCGGCTTGCGGTTGTGCGCTGTCAGGTCGAGGTCGTCAACGCCGCGTTGCCGGATACGCGGCAACTCCTCCTTGGCAATGACCTGTGCTAGGACTGCCCGCTGCTCGCTGTCCTCCGCGGCCTGCTGCGGCTGCTCAGTTGCCTCGTCGGCTGTGTCCTCGTCCGCCACCTGACGCCCCCTGCACGATCTTCGACGGTTCTCGGGGTCATCCTCGCAGGCCAACGACGGTATGTGCAGGGTTTTCGCACGCTTCGTGCAGGGACTTCGCTCTGGTCGTCCGCCACGCTTTTCTCATCGCACCAAGGAAGTGCGAAAGCCACCCGGCAAACGCCTGGGAACGGCTCGACGTTTCAGAACTCAACAGAGAGGAGTACGCCTATATGGCTGGCGAACTCATCAAGCGGGGCGGAGGCAACAGGAACCTCCCCGCGTCCGTACGACGCGATATCGCGTTCATTGCGTGCGAGACCAAGGTGCAACAGGCTCTCGTCCACGCCAAGGCGAGCGTTGGCGACCACGCTATTACTGAGGTTTCGTACCTCGTGGCCGTCCAGCGCCAAGCCGAGTCCATCCACCCACACGCGGCCGACGCGATCGCCCTGATCGTGAACACCACGATCCAAGGCATCGCTCGGTCGGTCGCGAACTTCAACTCGGAGATTGACTGAGTGGACGGACTGACCCTCGCGCTACTGCTGATTCTGGCCGTCATTATCGGCCGGAGTTGGCAGTGGCACCGTGACCGAACGGCACGCAGGCTTGCGCATCACCTCGACCAGGCAAACGCCGCAATGGACGAGATCACGCGCAAACGGCGTGACGCCGAAAGCAAGATCCGCCGCATGAAAGGAGAAAAAGAATGAGCCAGCTCGACAAGGTACGCAACTTCGAGCACCTCATCACCGAAATCCGGTGGCCGCTGCTGAACGCCTTCTGCGCTCTCAGTGAGAGCGAGGAGGCGCGGCTCACAGCAGCCAAGCGCAAGCTCTTGGCCAAGTTGTCGGCATACGACCCGTTCAGAAACTCGACGGAGTTCGAGGAGTACCGGCCGTCGTGAACCATGGACCGGGATGGGAGAGACGAGCGCTTCACGCGCTCGTTCTTCTCCTGGCACTTGCCTACGGAATCCGCTGGGCGTTCGACCTAGTGCAGCCGGTGATTCCGTTCCTGATCGCCGGAGTCGTCGTGGCATCCCTGGCGTCCGTCATCTTGATGATCCGCCAAAGGCGACGCTGGTAGCACTGGGCCGGGCAGAGCGTAGTGCATAGCACAACGACATTTTCACTGCCCGGCTCTTGCGCAAAATGAGCGTTCCAACAGCTTAGGCAACCTGTGTACTCGCTTGAAACTTCGCTCGAATCTTCAAGCGAGCGAACGATTTCCAAGCTGATCGGAATGTTCTACATGTATAAGTACCTCCGGGGATAAAGCCGGAGGACAGAGAAAGGAGGGTAACAAAGTACGTGACAAATACATCATCGCGGGTGGTCCCCGCTCGCTTTCACACCATCCTGGCCGACCCCCCATGGGATCACCAGCAACAAGGGATCAAGGGTGCCGAACGGCACTACAGGCTCATGAGCCTGAAGCGCATCAAGGACATGCCAGTCTCAGACCTCGCCGAGGATGACGCGCACCTCTGGCTGTGGGTCACTAACGCCAGCTTGCGCGACGGGTACGACGTCGCCGAAGCCTGGGGCTTCACGCCCCGGTCAGTTCTCACCTGGGTGAAGTTCCGCCTGGGCCTGGGGGCTTACCTGCGAAACAGCACGGAGCACCTGCTGTTCTGCACACGGGGCAAAGCCCCTGTCGGTTTCAAGTCGCAGCCGACATGGATCAACGCGCCAGTCCAGGAACACTCTCGCAAGCCCGATGAGCAGTACGCCGTCATCGAGCGGATCTCCCCTGGCCCCTACCTGGAGCTGTTTGCCCGCAGGCGACCGCCCAGCACTCGCGACTGGTTCGTCTGGGGCAACGAGGTCGACGCCGACGTCCGCGTCCCCGGCTACCCGGTACCCAGCGATCACCAAAGCGCTCCCGGCGAAAGGGGGCGATAGATGGCTGCACGAAGAGCCAGAGCCAAGCGGCCGGAACGTCGGTTCTTCGTCGAGGGCGTTCGGCGAGAGACACCGGATCTCCGCAAGCTCAGCAAGGCCCTGATTGCAGTAGTGCTTGCTGAGCGGCAACGCGTCGCCGAAGCGGAAGCAGCAGATGAGAGGAGCGCTGGATGACGGCAGCTCCACGGCAGGGCATTCAGTTCGCCCGGCTGCATCTGCCACGGCCACTCGATTCCGACACCGCGCTCGCCCTGGTGGGCCGGCTAGCGGCTGATCGCCAGACCGCTGGGCTGGTATGGGAAGTTCGCGCCGAGGGTAGCCACATCCGTCACCTGGTCGGAGGCCGTCCCGTAGACATAGCTCGACTGGCTCGGCTACTTGGACACTTCCTCCCCGGTTGTCACCTGGACGACGCACCGGAACACACTCCGGCTCGTCCGCAGGTGGCGTCGGCTGGGCGACTGCGAGTTCGGCCCTCGTACCTCCCGCTGAGCATGGATACCCCGGAGGCCGTCTCCCGAGCCGTGCTCTCGGCCCTGGCCGTACCGCTGACGGAGAACGAGGCGCTCGTCGTCCAAGTCATGCTTGGCCCGCGCATCCTCCCCAGCGTGTTGCCCGCAGAGCTTCCCGATCCCAGCTTGCCGCTCATGCGGCAGGCGTTGACCGGCACCAGGCCGGTGGGAACAGAGCTTCGGGCTCGACTGCGGAAGCGCGCCGAACATCCCGGCTTTATGGCCACAATCCGCGTCGGTGCAGCTGCTGGCACGCAGAGACGGCGTAGCACGTTGCTCATGGGCGTGCTGTCGGGCCTGACGGTCGCCCAAGGGCCTGGGACACGCATACGGCTGGTGAGAGACTCTGCGTCCCGGCTCAACCGCGCTCGTCGGCCGTGGCTGTGGCCACTGCGCTTGTCGGTGCCCGAGTTGCTCGGGCCGCTTGCATGGCCTCTCGGTAACGAGGACCTCCCAGGTCTGCCACCACTCCATCCGAAGCCACTCCGGGTGGCCGCTCGAGTCCACCAGGACGAGCGAGTCTTTGCGGAGAGCGCAGCACCCGGCGACAACCGGCGTTTGGGTATCGCGCCGCAGGATCAGACGTTTCACGGCGTGGCATACGGCCCTGCGGGGTCTGGTAAGACGAATGTCCTGCTCCACCTGATCACCGCGGACATAACTGCTGGCCGGCCCGTGGTTGTGCTCGATCCCAAGCGGCAGCTCATTGACGACATCTTGGCGCGGGTGCCAGCACACAGGGTGGACGACATAGTCGAGCTGAACGCTGCCGACGAAAATCCAGTCGGCTTCAACCCACTGGACATCGGTCGCCGTGACCCGGACGTGGTCGTCGACGGCATCCTGGCCGTGTTCGCGTCGGTCTTCGCAGATGGCTATGGCCCTCGCACTGCTGACTTGTTCAGCTCCGGCTTGCGCACCCTGGCCCGCGGCAGTAGTCCGAACGTCCCAGCGACGTTGACCGACCTGCCCCGACTGTTCAGCGACCCCGCATTCCGTCGTCCATATGTCGGCCGCGTACAGGGCGACCTCGCACTGGCCCAGTTCTGGGCTGCATGGGACGAACAAGGCCCTGCCGCCCAGGCGACTGTCCTGGCCGCGCCCATGAACAAACTGCGGCAGTTCTTGCTGCGGCCGGCGGTGGTGCGGATGCTTGATCAACGGCAAGGCCGGTTCCGGCTACGGGACGTCTTCCGGGAGAACAAGGTCGTGCTCGTGCCCCTAAACGAGGGCCTCATCGGGCCCGGGGTGGCAAGTCTGCTCGGCAGCCTGATCATCGCGGAGGTATGGCAAGCCGTCCAGGAACGGGCAGGCGAAGCCGGTGCACGCCAACGGCCCGGAGTCGTCTACGTCGATGAAGCACCCCGCTTTGTCCACCTGCCGACTTCGCTAGCCGACGCACTCGCAATCTCGCGCAGCCTGTCAGTTGGCTGGTTCCTGGCCGCACAGTTCCGTAACCAGCTCCCACCAGAGCTACGAACTGCCGTGGATATCAACGCGAGGAGCAAAGTCATCTTTGCGACCGAAGCCGATGACGCCCGCGAGTTGGCCGCCAAGCTGGCCCCGGAGCTGGAGCCTGCGGACTTCATGTCGCTCCCCCGGTTCCACGCCTACGCCAACTTGGTAGCTGACGGTGCTCCGTCCGGCTGGGGACTGGTGCGCACGCTTCCGCCGCCACCGGTCGTCGCTGACGTCGAGACCGTACGAATGACCGCTCGCACCAACTACGCGCCTACGGAAACCGCACCGGCGCGCACGGCGCCAGGTGCCGCCCAGCCGTCGCCCGAGCCTGCGCCACAGCAGTTCGGACGCAAACGTCGGAATCGACCCGACGCCTCGTGATCAGCAAAGTCCAAGGACGCATTACTGCACGCGAGCTAATGCTTTATCCGCTCCTCTGTTCGCTCCTGTTTTCACGACGGAGATCATCGACGTATCTGCGCAGGACAGCCCCGGTCGGATGCGCCACGCGGGAGGGGACTGACCAGCATCCTGCGCTTGTCCTCGCGCTCCCTGGCGGCCCTGCCGCATCAAAGATCTGGCCAGAGAAGAACACCACCCCATGCAGCACGGCCAGGAGTAGCGGCAGCGGAAATTTTGCGCGGACCAATAATTTTTCAAGAAAGGAGATTCTTATGAAGTACAACGACATAGCAAGCTTGCTCGAATCACTCTCCGAGCGCGATCTATCCATCCTTGAGTCATTGCGCGTGCATCGCGCACTGACAACTGCACTAATCCGGCGACTGCACTTCCCGATCAGCAATGAACCCCACGAAGCTGGAAGCGGGAAGAGCCACGCGACGGAAATGGCCGCCGCCGTAGCCACTATCCGGGTACTGACCCGTCTGGAATCCCGCCGCCTGATCACCCGTCTGCAACGCCGGATCGGGGGCGTACGAGCCGGGAGTACCGGCATCGTGTGGCAGCTCGGCGCGACCGGTGAGCGGCTTCTCCGAGCTCAACACGGGGACCCCGCGCGACGCCGTTACAGCGAACCGTCTCCGAGCTTCATCGCTCACACATTGGCAGCCGCCGACCTAGCCATACGGCTCTACGAACTGGCCAGGCACGGTGAGATCGAGCTACTGCGACTTGAAGCCGAGCCGGAGTGCTGGCGAACGTTCCTGTTGGCGCACGGTGCCCGCCAGTGGCTCAAGCCCGACCTGTTCGCAATCACCGCAGACGGCGACTACGAGCACCACCTGTTCATCGAGGCTGACAACGCCACCGAACACGCCCCGGTCATCGTGCGCAAAGCTCTCCAATACGAGCGGTATGCGAGCTCGGGCATCCACCAACAGGAACATGGGTTGTTTCCGTCCGTGGTTTGGGTTGTGCCGAACCAGAAGAGACAGGACGCCATACGTGCAGCGCTGGCCGCCGAGCCGCGATTGCAGCATTTGGCGGCGGCCAACGTGTTTCACGTCGTGACGGTCGAGGAGTTTCCGCACCTGATCGCCGAAGGGCCGGAAAACATACCCACCCCATAGCGGGGCGGGTAGCCAAAATAGCCCTCGGTAACTTGGCGTAACGGAGTTACCATAGGACTACCAAAACCCCAAGAAAACAAGAAAGGAGAAGCCCGAAGCGTGAAACTGAAAAAGAAAGCAATAGAACGCATCACCGGTGATGACTACGTCGCGTACTTGCGTGTCTCCTCCAGAGGACAAGTCAATACCGACTACAACCCTGAGGGGGTGTCTATCCCCGCGCAGCGCGAGAAGGTTGAGGAGCGCGGTCGGGAGCTGGGCTCTGCAAAGGCCGCCGAGTTCATCGACCCGGGCCGTACCGCCCGCACGATCGACCAGCGGCCCGAGTTCCAGCAGATGATCGCCTACCTGCGCGAGCACCCCAACGTGCGCTACGTGATCGTCTACATGCTGAGCCGCTTCGCCCGGAACCGGCTGGACGACGCTCTGATGGTGTCCACCCTGGAGAAGCTGGGCGTCAAGCTGATCTCAGCCGTCGAGAAGAACATCGACGACACCCCGACCGGTCGGATGCTCCACGGCATGCTGGCCGTGATCAACGAGTACTCCTCGCATCAGAGTGCCGAAGACATCAGGTACAAGATGGGCCAGAAAGCCAAGAACGGCGGCACGATCACCCTCGCGCCGGTCGGCTACCTGAACACCATCGAACACATCGAGGACCGCCGGGTCCGCACAGTCATGATCGATCCGGTACGGGGTCCGCTGATTCGTACGGCCTTCGAGTTGTACGCCACCGACGAGTACACCCTGGCGGACCTGACAGAGGAGCTCTACGAGCGTGGCCTCCGTATGGCTCGTACCGCGCGCCACCCTGAGCGTGGCATCTCCATAAGCCGCCTTGCTCTCGTCATCCGCGACGACTACTACGCGGGGTGGATCACCTACGAGGGCGAGAAGTACAAGGGTCGCCACAAGCCCCTGATCTCAGAAGACCTCTTCGACCGCGTTCAGGACATCGCCAACTCACGGACCCAAGCCCAAGAGCTGCGGCGGGTCCATCACCACGAGCTGAAAGGCTCGCTGTTCTGCGGCTCCTGCCGACGCCGCCACGGCGAACGCCGTCGCATGATCTTGAGCCAGGCGACCAACCGGCACGGCAACACCTACCGGTACTTCTTCTGCACTGGGCGCTACGAGCACACCTGCGAGTTGCCGTACATCCCACTCGGCAAGGTCGAGGAGGCTGTCGAGGCCCACTACGCAACCGTGCGCTTCACGCCAGAGTTCACCAAGACCATGCGCGCCGATCTGACAGCCATGGTGGACGAACAGCAGGCAGCCACCAAACTCCTCAATGCCCAGCTCACCAAACAGCTTCGTGAGCTCGACACCAAGGAAACCAACCTCATCGATCTAGCCGCCGACGGCACTCTCCCCCAGGGCAAGATCCGCGCACGACTGCACGAGATCACCCGGCAGCGCAAGCGCCTTACGGAACGGCTTGCCGACACCGATCAGGATCTCGGCCTGGCCGGGGAGATCATCGAGGCATGCTTGCGACTCCTTGAAGACCCCCAGGCGCTCTACCGGCGTTGTGACGATCAGCAGCGTCGCCGGCTGAACCAAGCTCTCTTCGAGACGCTGTACATCGACGAGGACTTGAACGGTGACGTCCAGGTGAGCCATAAGCTCAAGGAGCCGTTCAACACCCTGCACACCTCGCAGAGCAGCACTCAAGCCGCCGCCAAGCCGCTTGCGGCCCCCGGGACGCCCCAGGCCGCCATACCAGCCCCCAAAAGCCACAACGCCCGCCCCCAGGCGGGGACGGGCGTTGTGCTGGTAGCAACAGGGGCCGCCCCAGCGGGCGGCCCCTCACAGTTGCAGGGTTCCAGTTGTCTTACTCTGGTGGACCTGAGGGGATTTGAACCCCTGGCCCCCTCGATGCGAACGAGGTGCGCTACCGGACTGCGCCACAGGCCCTTGCAACGAGTGAAACTCTAGCATCCCCATCCGGGTGCTTGGAAATCCGTTCCCGGCTGGTCAGGGAGCGGGGTCCGCGGGCCTCGCGGTCCCGTCCCGGGCGTCACTCGTTGGCCGCGCGCGGCCGTTCACCTTCCTCGTACTGGTCGAAGAGGGGGGTGCGGCCACGCTCACGTGCCCGGCGCGCGGAGGCGGCGCGGCGGGCGTCGGTGCGACCGTCCGCCGCGGGCCTGTCGTCCGCGTCGGCGAGCTCCTCCTCCGATTCCCCGTCCTGGGCCCCGTCCTGCGCGGCAGCTGTCGCCTCGTGCTCCGGGGTGACCGTGCTGGACCGGGCCGAACTCCACGCGTCGGGGGCGCCGAGGTCCACGTCCGCGGTGGCCCGCGGCGCGACCGGCGCGGTCACGTACGTCGGCAGCGGCACCGGTACCGGGTCCCAGCTGTCCCCGTGCCCGGGCCTGCGCTGCCGCTCCCGCTGCTGGTCGACCCACTCGGCGTGGTCGGTCTGTTCGACGAGGGCGCGCCGGTCGGCGGCGAGTGCGGAGAGCCCGGGATCCGTCGCGGGCTCTGGTCCCTCGTCCGGTTCGTCGGCGTCCACGCCGGTGCTCACGGACGCGCGCCGGCGCGGCTGACGGGCCCGTTCCCGCAGGTGCTGCGCGGCGGCCTCGGCCCGGCGCCGGTCCATCTGGTAGGCGAACCGGCGGCGTTCCTGGGAGCGCAGGTACGCGATGTAGGCGCTGAGCATCACCGCGGGGACCCCGGGCGCCCAGAGGAAGGCGAGCCCTCCGACGGCGGCGACGATCGTGCCGAGGGTGAAGGCCGCGAAGAGCATCACCGTGGTACGCCGTCGGCGCGCGAGGACCTTCATACGCCGGGCGCGCGCCGCGGCCGCTTCCGCGGCGGCCGTGCGCCGGGCGGCGGACGCGGCGGACGCGGGGGGCTGCTTCCGTGTGGGAGCGCCGCCGTGCTCGGACGCGGGCGCGTTCGGCTTCGCGTTCGCGCGCGCCGGGTCGCCGTGCGCTGCTTCTCGTCCAGCCTCCCGTCCCGTTTCCCGTCCCGCTTCCCGCGCGGACTCGCGCGACGGCTCGGACGGGCGCCCCTGAGCCGCCGGCTGGACCGGCGCCTGGGTCTGCGGACGGGTCGGGGGCATGGCGAAGGCCCGGACGTCCACCGAGTCGGTGACGGCGTCCGGATCGTCGGCGCCGTGCTCCCCCTCGTCGGTGGAGCGCGCGCGCAGGTCCTTGGCGTATCGACGCTCCATGCCCGCCCGTCCGGACAGCAGCCGGATGGCGGTGCTGAAGCGTTCCGTCGGACGGGCCTCGTTCAGCTCGTCCTGCCTACGGAGCCACATCGGCACCAAGTAGGCGGCCCAGGCCCCGACAATGACTGCGTAGATGAGGCCGCTGCTGCTCACGCCTCACACGGTAGAGGGGTTTGCGTGAGGCCATCTGCCAATTGAGCCGGTGTGTCGCACGATCTGGCTGATATTTCGAGCTTTTTTTGTGACCGATCCGATCAGCAGGCCGCCCGAGTCGCGAATTCAATGTCCCGAGACGGTCATGCACCGATCATTTTCGAACACTTATTCAATTCCGGGACCTGTATCCGGGACCTGCTTGCTGGAGCGTGCCCGCTGCCAGCGTCTGAGCAACCCGTCCGGTACTTCCTCCGCGGTGAGGGCGAACACGAGATGGTCCCGCCAGGCCCCGTCGATGTGGAGATAGCGCGGCCGCAGTCCCTCCTCGCGGAATCCGAGTTTTTCCACGACCCGTCGGCTGGGGCCGTTCTCGGGGCGAATGCAGACCTCGATGCGGTGCAGACCGACGGTGCGGAAACAGTGGTCCACGACAAGCGCCACGGACGTCGGCATCACCCCGCGCCCGGCCACCGACTGGTCCACCCAGTAACCGACGTGCCCCGAGCACATCGAGCCCCAGGTGATTCCCGCGACCGTCAACTGCCCGACGAGTTGCCCCCGGTACTCGATGACGAACGGCAGCATCCGGCCCGCGTTCGCCTCGGACCTCAGGTGCCGGACCATCTGCCGGTAGGTCGGCCGGTGCGCGATCGGCCCGCTCGGGGTGGGCGGCGGAATGGTCGCCTCCCACGGGCGCAGCCAGTCCCGGTTGCGCCGGTTGACCTCTCGCCAGGTCCGCTGGTCGCGCATCCTTATCGGCCTCAGGACGACATCGCCGTCCGCCAGTACGACGGGCCATGACGGGCTGTTCAGCTCGCACCCCCACTGCCGGCGCCGGGTCTTTGGTGGTCGCCGCCACGGATCTGGTCGACGGCGTGCCTCAACAGGGGCTCCAGGACGGCCAGTCCGTCCTTGACCCCGCCGCTGGAACCCGGCAGGTTCACGATCAGCGTGCCCGCCGCCACCCCGGCCAGGCCCCGGGAGAGCGCGGCGGTGGGCACCTTGTCCCGGCCGAACGCGCGGATGGCCTCGGCGATGCCCGGCACCTCGTGGTCGAGCACCGCGCGGGTCGCCTCGGGGGTGCGGTCGGTGGGCGAGATGCCGGTGCCGCCGGTGGTGACGATGACGTCGTAGGCCGCTTCGACGCCCGCGCGCAGGGCGGCCTCCACGGGGTCACCGTCCGGCACGACCTGCGGGCCGTCGACCTCGAAGCCGAACCTTTTCAGGCCGTCGGCGATCAGCGGGCCGCCCTTGTCCTCGTAGACACCGGCGGCGGCCCGGTTGGAGGCGGTGACGACCAGGGCGCGGTACGGCGCGAGGCGCGCGCCGTCCGTCGATGCGGCGCCCGTGGAGGGGCCGTCGGCTGTCATGACCGGCTCCAGTCGCCCGACTTGCCGCCCGTCTTCTCCTCCACCCGTACGTCCGTGATGACCGCTCCCTTGTCGACCGCCTTGACCATGTCGATCACGGTGAGCGCGGCGACGGAGACCGCGGTGAGGGCCTCCATCTCGACGCCCGTGCGGTCCGTGGTCTTCACGGTGGCGAGGATCTCCACGGCGTCGTCCGCGACCGACAGATCCAGTTTCACACCGGACACCGACAACGGGTGGCACAGGGGGATGAGGTCCGGGGTGCGTTTGGCGCCCATGATGCCCGCGATCCGCGCGGTGGCCAGGGCGTCGCCCTTGGGGACGCCCTCGCCGCGCAGCAGCTCGATCACTCGGGGCGAGACGAGGACGCGCCCGCTCGCGCGCGCGGTGCGTGCGGTGACGTCCTTGCCGGATACGTCGACCATGCGGGCGGCTCCCGCTTCGTCGATGTGGGTCAGTCGGTCCTGCGTACTCATGGTTGTGCGGCGCTCCCGGTCCCGGCGTTGTGCGCGACACGGTACCGCCAACCAGCGGTGCTCAGCCGAGCAGGACCACTTCGACCTCGGTGCCGGGCTCCAGGGACTCGACGTCCTCCGGTACGACGATCAGCGCGTCCGCCTGCGCGAGCGCGGCCACCAGATGGGACCCGGCGCCGCCGACCGGGGCGACCTGGCCGTCGGCGTGGCTGCCGCGCAGGAACTGGCGGCGCCCCTTGGGCGAGCTGAGCGCCTTGTCCGCTCGCAGGGTGGCCCGGGTCCGCGGGCGGTGGAGGTCGTCGAGGCCCATGAGGGCGCGGATCGCGGGGCGGACGAACAGTTCGAAGGAGACGTACGACGACACCGGGTTGCCGGGCAGGGCGAGGAGCGGGGTGTGGTCGGGGCCGATGGTGCCGAAGCCCTGGGGCTTGCCGGGCTGCATGGCGAGCTTGCGGAAGTCGATGCCGGTGCCCGGTTCGTCCTCGTCGCCCACGGAGGTCAGCGCCTCCTTGACGACGTCGTACGCCCCGACGCTGACACCGCCCGTGGTGACCATGAGGTCGGCGCGGACGAGCTGGTCCTCGATGGTGGAGCGCAGGGTCTCGGCGTCGTCGGCGACGGCGCCCACCCGGTAGGCGATGGCGCCGGCGTCCCGGGCGGCCGCGGTGAGGGCGAAGCTGTTGGAGTCGTAGATCTGGCCGGTGCCGAGGCCCTCGTCGGGCTGGACGAGTTCGCTGCCGGTGGACATGACGACCACGCGCGGGCGCGGGCGCACGCGTACGGTGCCGCGGCCGATGGCGGCGAGCAGGGCGATCTGCGGCGGGCCGAGGACGGTGCCGGCGTCCAGGGCGCGGTCGCCGGCCCGGACGTCGCTGCCCTGGGCGCGCACGTGCGCGCGTGCCTCGGCGGGCCGGTACACGTGCACGTGCCCCTCGGCTCCCTCGGGGGCGAGAGCGCGGGCCTGCATCCCGGTCACCGGGCCCTCGCCGAGGCCTCCGTCGGTCCACTCGACGGGGACGACGGTCTCGGCGCCGGGCGGCAGCGGGGCGCCGGTCATGATGCGGGCGGCCTGCCCGGGGCCGACATGGAGCAGCTCGGCCTGGCCGGCCGCTACGTCCCCGACGACGTCGAGGACGGCCGGGAACTCCTCGCTCGCGCCCGCCACGTCCGCGACCCGCACCGCGTAGCCGTCCATGGAGCTGTTGTCGAACGGCGGGAGGGACACCGGGACCGTGACGTCCTCGACCAGGACGCAGCCCTGGGCGTCGAGCAGTTGCAGCTCGATGGGTTCGAGGGGGCGGACGGTCGCGAGGATGTCCTCCAGGTGTTCGTCCACCGACCAGAGGTGGTCCTGGTTGGCGGGACGGGTCGCGGCGCTGCTCAAATCCCTACATCTCCTCGGCTACGAAGCTGCGAAGCCAGGTCCGGAAGTCCGGGCCCAGGTCTTCACGTTCGCACGCGAGTCTGACAATGGCACGCAGATAGTCGCCGCGGTCCCCGGTGTCATAGCGGCGGCCCTTGAAGACGACGCCGTGCACCGGGCCGCCGACCTTCTCGTCCTGGGCGAGCTGCTGGAGGGCGTCGGTGAGCTGGATCTCGCCGCCGCGGCCCGGCTCGGTCTTGCGCAGTATCTCGAAGATGTGCGGGTCGAGGACGTAGCGGCCGATCACCGCGTAGTTCGAGGGGGCGTCGGCCGCGTCCGGCTTCTCGACCAGACCGCCGACCTTGACGACGTCGCTGTCCTCGGTCTCCGCCACGACGGCGCAGCCGTAGAGGTGGATCTGCTCGGGGGCCACCTCCATCAGCGCGATGACACTGCCGCCGTGCTGCTCCTGGACCTCGATCATCCGCTGGAGCAGGGCGTCGCGGGCGTCGATGAGGTCGTCGCCGAGGAGGACGGCGAAGGGTTCGTGGCCCACGTGGGGGGCGGCGCACAGGACGGCGTGGCCGAGGCCGCGCGGGTCGCCCTGGCGGACGTAGTGCATGGTGGCGAGGTCGCTGGACTCCTGGACCTTGGCGAGCCGGCCGGCGTCGCCCTTCTTCTGGAGGGCGGACTCGAGCTCGTAGTTGCGGTCGAAGTGGTCCTCCAGGGGGCGCTTGTTGCGTCCCGTGATCATGAGGACGTCATCGAGGCCCGCCGAGACGGCCTCCTCGACCACGTACTGGATCGCCGGCTTGTCGACGACCGGCAGCATCTCCTTGGGAGTGGCCTTGGTTGCCGGCAGGAAGCGGGTGCCGAGCCCGGCTGCCGGGATGACAGCCTTGCTGATCCGAGGGTGCGACTGAGTCATGCCGGCAACCCTATCCGGTGCCTTTGCCTGGAATCTGGGGCTCCGGTTAATAAGCTCTTATATGAGCGTATTGGAAGGGTACGGGTGCAGACTTTGAGTCACGTCGGACGTCCCACCGAGCCTGACAAGCGAGTATTGCGGCGAGAATACCTGGCGGTGAGGAACAGGTTGACGGCCGATGACGTGCGCGAAGCGGCGTCCGCGCTGGCCGGCCGGGCCCTCGGGCTGCCCGAGCTGTCGCGTGCGCGCACGGTCGCGGCGTACGTCTCCGTGGGGAGCGAGCCCGGCACGCTCGCGCTCCTGGACGCGCTGCGCGAGCGGGGCGTGCGCGTCCTGCTCCCGGCGCTGCTGCCGGACAACGACCTGGACTGGGGTGCCTACACCGGCGAGGGCTCTGTCGCGCGGGTCCAGCACGGCGGAAAAATGGCGCTCTTCGAACCCTCCGGCGAACGTCTGGGCCCGGACGCCGTGACCGGTGCCGACGTGGTGCTGCTGCCCGGCCTGGCAGTGGACGCGCGCGGGATGCGGCTGGGGCGCGGCGGGGGGTCGTACGACAGGGTGCTCGCGCGCCTGGAGCGCGCGGGCGCACGACCGGCGCTGGTGGTGCTGCTGTACGACTCCGAGGTCGTCGCCGAGGTTCCGACGGAGGCCCACGACCGGCCGGTGCACGCGGTGGTGACGCCGTCGGGCGTGCGCCGCTTCCCCGCCCCTGCATGACGGAGGCCGTATGACGAAGGGCCCCTCCACGCGCGCGTGGAGGGGCCCTTGCCGGATCACGTCACGGCTTCAGCACCAGCGTGTCCGTGGTGTTCTTGTCCACCGCCTCGTCCGAGAAGGACCAGTCCAGCAGCTCGCCCTTGGCCCACTTGCCGGTCTGGTCGGTGTAGTGCGCGCTGTAGGCGTGCCCCGAGGCCCCGGTGAGGTTGATCCACTTCGACTTGTCGAGGTCGCCGAGGTTGACCACCATGCGCATCGACGGCACCCAGACGACGCCGTAGCCGCCCGCCGCGTTCCAGCCGGTCGCGTTGACCGTGGCCTCGCCGCCACTGAGCTTCCAGGGGCCGCGGTTGAGCATGTACTGGACGATGCCGGGGCCTGACGTGCCCAGGGTCTGGTTCTTCAGGAACAGGCGGTGCAGCCGGCCCCAGCTCCAGGTGTCGATGTCCTTGCCGAGCTTGGCGGTCAGCTCCCAGCGGGCGTCGATCATGGCGCGCTTGAACAGTCCGTCGCGGTCGGTGGCCGCGGGCCGGTTGCCGACGCCCTTGGGGGTCTTCCACCAGTCGCTCTTCTGGTCGTCCATGAGGTTGCGCACGACCTCGAACCAGCGGTCGCCGCCGTCGGGCTGCGCCTGGGCGGCATCGCGCTGACCGCACTCGCGGACCTTCTCGGTCTCGTCCGCGGGCCCGGTGCTGTTGACCGGGTCGACCCACAGGCACTGGCCCTTGACCCGCAGCTCCTTGGGCAGCTTGTTGCCGAAGGCGAGCTTGAGGATGTTGCGCCAGACCGCGTTGAAGTAGGCGGCTGCCGCCGAGTCCGCGTCCTGGGTGTAGTCCCAGCCCTCCAGCAGCTCCTGCGCCTCGCGCACGTCCTTGTCGCCGATGTCGATCTTCAGCAGCTTGGGCACCAGCAGCTTGGCGATCTCACTGCTGTTGTCGAGCTGCATCTGGCGCATGTCGTCGGTGGAGATCTTGCCGCCGCCCTTGATCTTCTGCTCGATCAGGTCGGTGATGCGCTGGCTGCGGGTGCCGTAGCCCCAGTCCGTGGTGAGCGTGTAGGGGTACTTGTCCTTGTCGACCACGGCCTGGTTGGCGGTGACGATGTAGCCGCGCTCCGGGTTGTACTCGTAGGGCAGCTCGTCCTGCTGGATGTACTTGCCGGTCCAGCGGTACTTCGGGTCCCAGCCGGGCGCCGGGATGGAGCCGTCGTCGCCCTTGGCGCGGATCGGGATGCGGCCGGGCAGCGTGTAGCCGATGTTGGTGGCGTCGGCGTAGACGAGGTTCTGGGACGGCACGTCGAACAGGGCCGCCGCCGCGCGGAATTCGCTCCAGTTCGACGCCTTGTCCATCGCGAAGACGGCGTCCATGGTGGTGCCCGGGTCCAGCGCGGTCCAGCGCAGGGCGACGCCGTAGCCGTCGCCGCGGTCCGGGGCCGCGTTGTCGACGGTGGCCTTCTTGCCGACCTTCACCAGCTCACTGGAGCGGTCGGACAGCAGCGGGCCGTTGTTGGTCTCCCGGACGACGATCTTCTTGGAGGCGCCGCCGGCGACCTTGATGGTCTCCTCGCGCGTGGTGAAGGGAACCGTCTTGCCGTCGTACAGGTAGCCGTCCCCGGAGAGCTTCTCCAGGTAGAGGTCGGTGACGTCGACGCCCGAGTTGGTCATGCCCCAGGCGATCTTCGCGTTGTGGCCGATGACCACGCCGGGCATGCCCGCGAAGGTGTAGCCGGTGACGTCGTACTGGCACTTGCTGGAGACGGTCCGGCAGTGCAGGCCCATCTGGTACCAGACGGACGGCAGGGAGGCCGACAGGTGCGGGTCGTTGGCCAGCAGCGGCTTGCCGGTGATGGTGTGCGAGCCCGCCACCACCCAGGAGTTGGAGCCGATGCCCTGGCCGTTCACGCCGACCGCCGTCGGGACGTCCTCCAGGACGTCGTAGAGGCCCGACAGCTGGCTCTGGAGGGCCGAGCCCGCCGTGGAGGAGGCCGACGCGGACGTGCCCGTCGCGGTGCCTCCGGTGGCCGTTCCGGTGCCTCCGGTGGCCGTTCCGGTGCCGCCGGTGGAGGTGCCGGAGCCGCCGGACGTTCCGGAGCCGTTCGAGGAGGTGCCCGACAGGCCGTTGTCGTCCGAGCTGCCGTTCTGCTCGAACGCCCCGGTCAGCTCGTTGTACTGCCCCTCCTGGACGATCGTCCGGTTCCGGCTGTACGGGTACTCGGGGTAGAGGTCGGCGATCTGCTTCGGGCCGAGGCGACTGGTCATCAGGGCGCGGTCGATCTCGTCGTCCATGTTGCCGCGCAGGTCCCAGGCCATCGCCTTCAGCCAGGAGACCGAGTCGACCGGGGTCCACTTCGCCGGCTTGTAGTCGTTGACGAAGCCCAGCGCCGCGTACTCCAGGGAGATCTCCTTGCCGCTCTTGCCCTGGAGGTAGGCGTTGACTCCCTTGGAGTAGGCCTGGAGGTACTTCTTGGTGGAGGCCGACAGCTTGGTGTCGTACTCCTTCTTCGCGACCCGGTCCCAGCCCAGCGTGCGCAGGAACTCGTCGTCCTCGACCTGCCCCTTGCCGAACATCTCCGACAGGCGGCCGGAGGTCATGTGCCGGCGCACGTCCATCTCGTAGAACCGGTCCTGCGCCTGGACGTAGCCCTGCGCCATGAACAGGTCCTCGTCGGAGGACGCGTAGATCTGCGGGATGCCGTAACTGTCGCGTTTGACGTCGACCGGGCCCGACAGGCCCTGGAGCTCGATGGAGCCCTTGGTCTGCGGGAACGACGCGCGCACCGTGCTCACCGACCAGTAGCCGGCGTAGGCGACGCCACCGACGAGGGCCAGTACGAGGACGAGAACGATCAGGCGGGCTCGGCGCCCCTTCTTCCTGCCGGACTTGCCGGGCTGCTGACCCGAGGAGGCGGTGGTGGTGGGGGGCATCGCTGTCCTTGCTGTCCTAACGCGAGCGGCAGGGCGGGCTGGTGCTTTTGACTGAGAGCCGGCGTGACGCAGGCTCTGCGCGCTGGAGCAACCATAGGCGCAGCGCCTGAGGGCACTTGACGCGGAGTCGGGAACCAGCGCGGACGAGCGTTCGATCATGCCTCGCCGAGCGTCAAGAAATCGTCAAGAGTTAGGTAAGGTAACGAAGTACTTGGATGCGGAGGCCCACCTCTTCGTGTCCTATGTACGTGAGCTCACGCGCGCGTGATGCGGGTGAGCCAGGGAAGGGAACGGCCGCTGACTGTCCACCACCTCAACCAGCTCCTGCTCGTCTGCTCGCTCGTCCTGCTCGTCGCCGTGGCAGCGGTCCGGATCTCCTCGCGCAGCGGGCTCCCCAGCCTGCTCGTGTACCTGGGGATCGGCATCGCCATGGGCCAGGACGGCATCGGCGACATCCACTTCGACAACGCCGAACTGACCCAGGTCATCGGATACGCGGCCCTGGTCGTGATCCTGGCCGAGGGCGGCCTCGGCACGAAGTGGAAGGAGATCAAACCGGCCCTGCCCGCGGCGACGGCGCTCGCGCTGGCCGGGGTCGCGGTGAGCGTCGGGGTCACGGCGTCGGCCGCGCACTACCTGATCGGGCTCGAGTGGCGGCAGGCGCTGATCATCGGGGCGGTCGTCTCCTCGACGGACGCGGCGGCGGTGTTCTCGGTGCTGCGCAAGATCCCCCTGCCCTCGCGCATAACGGGCACGCTGGAGGCCGAGTCCGGCTTCAACGACGCCCCCGTGGTCATCCTGGTGGTCGCCTTCTCCCAGGCGGGTCCCGTCGAGCACTGGTACACGCTGCTCGGCGAGATAACCCTCGAACTGGCCATCGGTGCCGCCGTCGGCATCGCGGTGGGCTGGCTGGGCTCCTGGGGCCTCAGGCACGTCGCCCTGCCCGCCTCCGGCCTCTACCCGATCGCGGTCATGGCGATCGCCGTCACCGCCTACGCGGCGGGCGCGCTGGCCCACGGCAGCGGGTTCCTCGCCGTCTACCTCGCCTCCATGGCGATGGGCAACGCCAAGCTGCCGCACTGGCCCGCCACCCGCGGCTTCGCCGACGGACTCGGCTGGATCGCCCAGATCGGCATGTTCGTCCTGCTCGGCCTGCTGGTCACCCCGCACGAGCTCGGCGACGACGTCCTGCCCGGGCTGGTCATCGGCTTGGTGCTGACCATGGTGGCGCGGCCCCTGAGTGTCGTGCTGTGCCTGACGCCGTTCCGGGTGCCGTGGCAGGAGCAGACCCTCATGTCCTGGGCCGGGCTGCGCGGCGCGGTGCCCATCATCCTGGCGACGATCCCCATGGTGAACGGCGTCGAGGGCAGTCGGCGCATCTTCAACATCGTCTTCGTCCTGGTCGTCGTCTACACCCTCGTGCAGGGCCCGACACTGCCCTGGCTGGCCCGCAAGCTGCGCCTGGGCGGCGATGCCGAGGCCGCCGACCTCGGCATCGAGTCGGCGCCCCTGGAGCGGCTGCGCGGGCACCTGCTGTCCGTCGCGATCCCCGAGGGCTCGCGGATGCACGGCGTCGAGGTCAACGAGCTGCGGCTGCCGGCCGGGGCCGCGGTCACCCTGGTCGTCCGCGATGAAAAATCGTTCGTGCCGCTGCCCACGACCGTGCTGCGGCGCGGGGACGAACTCCTCGTCGTCGCCACCGACCCGGTCCGCGACGCCGCCGAACGCCGGCTCCGCGCGGTCGGCCACGGCGGCAAGCTGGCCGACTGGCTGGGCACGGGCGGCAACGGCGGCTCAGGTTAAGAGCATGTTTCGCGCCCCCTGTACGATGGGGGCGCACTCCTGATCGAACCAACTCTGCCTGACGCAGAGCTGGCGCGACCGTATGGCGGCCGGGACGTCCCTCGCGACGTGGTCTTCGGCATCTACCGCAGTCCGCGCAAGAGGACAGCTCTCGGCGCGCCCCCTGGGAAGGGGGCCGCGCTACCAGGCGGCAGAAAGGCACGGGCCGTGGCATCCACGGTCACCTCCTCCCGCCCGGGATACGGGCAGCTGCTGCGCACCCGCGGCGCCTGGACGTTCCTGCTCCCCGGCTTCGCGGCACGCCAGCCGTTCGCGATGCTCACCCTCTCCCTGGTGCTGCTCGTCCAGCACACCACCGGCTCCTACGGCGCGGCGGGCGCCGTCGCGGCCGTCACCGGCGTCTCCATGGCACTGTTCGCGCCCTGGAGCGGCAGGCTCGCGGACCGCCACGGACAGCGCGCCGTACTCATCCCCGGCGTCCTGCTCCACACCCTGTCGGGCCTGTCCCTGACCGCCCTCGCCCTCTCGCACGCGCCCCTGTGGGCGCTGTTCGCGGCGGCCGTGCCCACCGGCGCCTCGGTGCCGCAGATCGGCCCCATGGTGCGCGCCCGCTGGGGCGTCAAGCTCCAGGACTCGCCGCTGATGACCACCGCGGCGGCCTTCGAGTCCGTCACCGACGAGCTGACCTTCGTCTTCGGCCCACTGCTGGCCACCGCCCTGTGCACCGCCGTCCACCCCGCCGCGGGCCTGGTCACTGAGGCGTCCCTGACACTGCTCGGCGGTCTGCTGTTCGCCGCGCAGAAGAGCACACAGCCCACCGTCACCCCGGCCGCCGGGCACACGCGCGTGGAGCACGCCTCCGCGCTGCGCGTCCCCGGAGTGCGGGTCCTGATCGTGACGTTCCTCGGCATCGGTGCCGTCTTCGGTGGCATGCAGGTCTCGCTCGCCGCGTTCAGCGAGTCGATCGGCGAGCCCGGCCTGAACGGCGTCCTGTACGGCGTCTTCGCCGCCGGCAACATGATCTCCGGCCTGGTCTGCGGCGCCATCGCCTGGAAGGTGGCCCCGCAGCGACGCCTCGTCGTCGCCTACGGCGCCCTCGCGCTGACGGCCTCCGGCCTGTGGGCCGCGCACTCGGTGCTCGTCCTCGCGGGCCTCGGCCTCCTGGTCGGCATGTGCATCGCGCCCGCCCTGATCACCGGCTACACCCTGGTCGAGGACCTCGTCCCGGCCTGCGCCCGCACCGAGGCCTTCACCTGGCTGACCGGAGCGGTGGCACTCGGCCAGGCGGCCGCCGTCACGATCGCCGGACAGCTGGAGGACCGCTTCTGGGGCGGCGCCGGGTTCCTGGTGCCGATGGGCGGCACACTGCTCGCCCTGGTGACCCTGCTGGCGCTGCGTTCGCGCCTGGTGGGGCGGCCCCGCGGCCGTACCGTCGCACGTGGTGTCGGTCACCGAGTGCCGGTGGCAGTGGACTGATCCCCGGGAATACGTCACTATGGACCATCGTTAGCACTCATTGAGTGAGAGTGCCAGGAGGAAGACAAGTGCCGACCTACCAGTACCAGTGCACCGAGTGCGGCGAGGGCCTCGAGGCGGTGCAGAAGTTCACTGACGACGCCCTGACCGTGTGCCCCAACTGCCAGGGCCGCCTCAAGAAGGTGTTCTCCGCGGTCGGCATCGTCTTCAAGGGCTCCGGCTTCTACCGCAACGACAGCCGCGGCTCCTCGTCGAGCAGCTCCCCGGCGTCGTCGTCCTCGAAGTCGTCGACGTCCTCCTCGAGCTCGTCCGACTCCTCGTCGTCCTCGACCTCCTCGTCCTCCTCGGACTCGAAGTCGTCGAGCACGGGCACCTCGTCCAGCAGCAGCTCCGCCGCGTAGGTCGCACTTCCAGGACCCTGTCGTCGTACGACGGCGGGGTCCTCGGCGTTGCCACCGGCCGGAGGGCCCTCGGCGTCCCCCGGCTGGAGGGTCCCCGACGTCCCCCGGCCGGAAGGTCCCCGACGTCCCCCGGCCGGTCGCCGCGGGTTTCGGGCGCCGGATACTGTGCGGGCATGGCGAACGCAGAGATCGGCGTAATCGGCGGCTCCGGCTTCTACTCGTTCCTCGAGGACGTGACCGAGGTCCAGGTCGACACCCCCTACGGTCCGCCCAGCGACTCCCTGTTCCTCGGCGAGGTCGCCGGCCGGCGGGTCGCCTTCCTGCCCCGGCACGGGCGCGGCCACCATCTGCCGCCGCACCGCATCAACTACCGGGCCAACCTGTGGGCGCTCCGGTCGGTGGGGGCCCGGCAGATCCTCGGTCCGTGTGCCGTGGGCGGGCTGCGGCCCGAGTACGGTCCGGGCACGCTGCTCGTACCGGACCAGCTGGTCGACCGTACGAAGTCCCGGGCGGGCACGTACTTCGACGGACTGCCGCTGCCGGGGGGCGGGGTGCCGAACGTGGTGCACGTGTCCCTGGCCGACCCGTACTGCCCCGTCGGGCGGGCGGCCGCGCTGAAAGCGGCTCGCGGGCGGGACTGGGAGGCGGTGGACGGCGGCACGCTCGTCGTGGTCGAGGGGCCCCGCTTCTCCACCCGCGCCGAGTCCCTGTGGCACCAGGCGCAGGGCTGGTCGGTGGTCGGCATGACCGGTCATCCGGAGGCCTCGCTCGCCCGTGAACTGGAGCTCTGCTACACGTCGTTGACGCTGGTCACCGACCTCGACGCGGGCGCCGAGACCGGTGAGGGCGTCTCCCACGACGAGGTGCTGCGGGTGTTCGCGGCGAACGTGGACCGGCTGCGGGGCGTGCTGTTCGACGCGGTGGCGGCCCTGCCGGCCGGGGACGAGCGGGACTGCCTGTGCGTGAACGCGCTGGGCGGGATGGATCCGGGGTTCGAACTGCCTTAGCCGGGGCGGGGTTTGGGACCGGGCTCGGGCTCGGGGCTCGGGCTCGGGGCTCGGGGCTCGGGGCTCGGGGCTCGGGGCTCGGGGCGGAGGCTCTCGTTCGGGTGAGGGAGTTTTCCACAACCGGTGGGTAGTCCACCGGCCCCAGCGGGATCCGGCGCGAGGCGTCATCGTGGCACCGCAAGCCGATCTCTCGTCGCTGGTGGTGGCCCCGATGCCCTTCGCTCCTGCTCCTCCTCCTTCCCTTTCTCCTTCTCCCCTGGTCCCGCAGCCGCCCGGCGCCGACGCCCCGCCGACCTGCGAGGTTCCGCACTTCGCGCCGGTGCGGGTGCGCGGCGGGCGGTATCAACTGCGGCGGCTCGTACGGCACCGACGACGTGCCGTGGCCGTCGGACTGGTCGTCACCGCGGCCGCGCTGGTGGCGGCCGGCCCGCGGGACACCGACGGAGCGCGCGGGCACCCGGTGGTCGCGCCCGTACGCGAGCACCGGGCCGTCACGACGGTGTCGGCGCCGGTGCGGATCGCCGACGGGGCGACGGTGCGGCTGCTGCGGCCCGGGGACCGGGTCGACGTGATCGCCGCGCAGGAGACGGCGGCGGGTGGCGGGGCGCGGGTGATCGCCCGCGGGGCACGCGTGTCGCAGGTTCCGGAGGCGCTGGACGGTGCGGGCGGCAGCGGGGCCCTGGTCGTGCTGTCGGTGCCGCGCTCCACGGCGGCACGGCTCGTCGGGGCGAGCTCGACGGCGCGGTTGGCGGTGACGCTGTGCTGAGCCGCCTGGTCCGCCTGTTGCGCAGGCTTGTGTCAAGTCGCCCTTTCGAGCTACCCAATTGGACAGGGTCACCGCACGTTGACGTAGGTTGCGGAGCTGTTTGTTCCACAACCTGTACGTACGAGAAGAGGCCCGCGGGTGAGCGAGAAGAAGCCGAGCGTCTGGGAGGGCTTCAAGGCCTTCCTGATGCGCGGGAACGTCGTCGATCTGGCAGTCGCGGTGGTCATCGGCGCCGCCTTCACCAACATCGTGAACTCGGTGGTGAAGGGGATCATCAACCCCCTGGTGGGGGCGATCGGCACCAAGAACCTCGACAGCTACAGCACGTGCCTGGAGAAGCCGTGCACGGTCGCGGCGGACGGCACGGTCACCGACGGCATCCGGATCATGTGGGGCTCGGTCCTCGGCGCCACGCTCAGCTTCGTGATCACCGCGGCCGTCGTGTACTTCCTGATGGTGCTGCCGATGGCGAAGTACCTGGCCCGCGTGGAGGCCCGCCGCAAGGCGAAGGAGGGCACACGCGAGGTCATCGAGGTGACCGAGCTGGAGGTCCTCAAGGAGATCCGCGACGCGCTGGTCGCGCAGCGCGGCTCGGGGCACCGCGAGCCGTAGCTCCCGCTCAGATGTGGTGGGGCGGCTTCTCGTCGAGGAAGCGCTTCAGATCGGCCGCGCTGTCACCGTCACCGCGCGGCCGGTCACCCCACCCGCGATCGGTGTCGTCCGACGACTGCTGGTCCAACGGGTCATCGAAAACCAGCCCGGGCTTCGGCTCGCGGGGTTCGGGGGCGGGGGCGGAGGTCATGGGTCCAGGGTACGGCGGTCCGGAGCCCGACCCGGCCGGGCTCACGCCGTGCGACCGGCCGCCGCCCCGGCCCGCCGGCCCACGGGCCTCTGTGAACCCATCGGTACGCACTTCCGGTCGGGATCTGCTGTGCTTGGCCCATGACGTCCAGCCCGCCCCACAGTCCACTGCGCAGACTCACCGCCCGCGGCCGGGACGAGGCCCACCGGGTCGCCTCGCCGCTGGAGCTCTTCTTCGACCTGTGTTTCGTCGTCGCCGTCGCCCAGGCGGGCGTGGGCCTGGTGCACGCGATCGCCGAGGGGCATGCCGGCGAAGGCATCCTCAACTACGCGATGGTCTTCTTTGCCATTTGGTGGGCTTGGATGAACTTCACGTGGTTCGCCTCGGCGTACGACAACGACGACGCGCTGTACCGGGTCGTCACGCTGGTCCAGATCGCCGGTGTCCTGGTGCTGGCGGCCGGGGTGTCCAGGGCGTTCGAGCAGCACGAGTTCCTGGCCGTGTGGCTGGGCTATCTGATCATGCGGCTGGCGTTGATCACGCAGTGGCTGCGGGTGGCCTGGTCGGGCGAGGGCGCGGAGCGGACGATGGCCCTGCGGTACGCGTTCGGTGTGCTGCTGTGCCAGATCGGCTGGCTGGGGCTGTTGGTGCTGCCCGAGGGCGGGCGGCCCTGGGTGTTCCTGGTCATGGCGCTGCTGGAGATGTGTGTGCCGCCGTTCGCCGAGCGGGACCATCCCACGTCGTGGCATCCGCACCACATCGCGGAACGCTACGGGCTGTTCACCATCATCGTGCTCGGTGAGACCATCGCCGCCGCCACGGTCGCCGTGAAGTCCGCCATCGACGAGCAGGACGCGCTGGGCGAGCTCCTGCCGATCGCGGCGGGCGGGCTGCTGATCATCTTCGCTGCCTGGTGGATCTACTTCGTGGTGCCCATCCATGACCGTCTGCGCTCCAACAAGCAGGCGTTCCTGTGGGGTTACGGCCACTACCTGGTCTTCGCCTCGGCCGCCGCGATCGGGGCGGGCCTGGAGGTCGCGGTCGAGCAGGCGGTCGGCAAGGCGCACATCTCGACGATCGCCGCGTCGGCCGCGGTGACCCTGCCGACGGCGCTCTACCTGCTGACCGTGTGGGTACTGCACTCCCGGTTCTTCAAGGTGGGCATCGCGCAGCAACTGGTGCTGCCGGTCACCGCGTTGCTGGTGATCTGCTGCACCTTCCTGGGCGACGGGGCGGTGCTCGCGGCGGGCGTGGTGGCGGGGCTGGCGGTGGTGACCGGGACGACGCTGACCGCGCGGAGGGCGGCTCGGGAGCATGGGGAGCCGGTGCGGGCGGCGTGATCGCGTGACCTCGACGGGTCGGGGCGGTGCCTGGACGAGACTGGTCCCATGACAGTTGACGCTCTGACGGATGTCACCGGGGTGCGTGTAGGGCATGCGACGCGTGCTGGTGGGGGGTGGCTCACCGGGACCACCGTCGTGCTGGCGCCGGAGGGTGGGGCCGTTGCCGCGGTGGATGTGCGCGGGGGCGGTCCCGGGACCAAGGAGACCGATGCGCTCGATCCGCGGAATGTGGTGCAGAAGGTCGAGGCGATCGTGCTGACCGGGGGCAGCGCGTACGGGCTGGACGCGGCCTCGGGGGTGATGGCCTGGCTGGAGGAGCGGGGGCGTGGAGTGCGGGTCGGGCCGGATCCCTCGCAGGTGGTGCCGGTCGTGCCCGCGGCGTGTGTCTTCGATCTGGGGCGGGGCGGGGATTTCCGGGCGCGGCCGGATGCGGCGACCGGGCGGGCCGCCGTCGAGGCCGCGGCGGCGAGTGCGGTGGGGTCGGTGGTGCCGGAAGGGTGTGTGGGGGCCGGGACGGGGGCCGTGGCCGGGGCGATGAAGGGGGGCGTGGGGACGGCGAGTGCGGTGCTGCCCTCGGGGGTCACCGTGGCGGCGCTGGTGGTGGTCAACGCGGCGGGGGAGGTGGCGGATCCGGGGACGGGGGTGCTGTACGGGGAGTTGTTCCAGGGGCGGGTGCGGTATCCGGAGGAGGGGGTGCACGAAGCTGCGCGCCGGCGGCTCGCGGAGACCTCGGCGCACCAGGGCCCGCCGCCGCTGAACACGACGCTCGCGGTGGTGGCCACCGACGCGGAGCTGTCGAAGGCGCAGGCGCAGAAGGTGGCCGGTACGGCGCATGACGGCATCGCTCGCGCCGTACGGCCGGTGCACCTGCTGCACGACGGGGACACGGTGTTCGCGCTGGCGACGGGGGCGCGGAGGTTGGACGCGGCCAATCCGCTGGCGCTCAACGACATCCTCGCGGCGGGGGCGGACATGGTGACCCGGGCGATCGTACGGGCGGTCCGGGCGGCCCAGTCCGTGGACGGGCCGGGCGGGGTGTGGCCGTCGTACGAGTCGCTGTACGGGGTGCCCTCGGCCTAGGCGGCGCTCCAGTGAGGGTCGCGGCCGAGGTGGCGCAGGAGGGTGGCGGTGTCGTCGTCGGACTGGGCGGGGGGCAGGGCGGGGGCGTAGGCGCCGTAGGCTCGGAGGGGTTCGACGATCTTCCTGGCGACCTTGAGGAGGGGGCGGGCCAGTTCGGGGGTGAGGGGGGACGGTCGGCCCGTCGCCGTGGCGATGTCCCAGGCGTGGACCGCCGCGTCCAGTCCGCAGGCCGCCGCGCCGGACCACGGGGGCAGCTTGTGCGGTGGTACCGGTACGGGTACCTCGGCGGCGTCCCGGTCGGCGGCCGCCCACGCCTTCGCGGAGCGGGTCAGGGCGTCCTCCAGGAACGCCGTCGGGTCCACTCCGTCCAGCCGGCCCGACGGGTCGAAGGGGTCGAAGTCGGGGCCGGGTTCGCCGGTCAGCGCGGCGGCGAAGCCGAGCTGGTCGCCTACGGCGTGCTGGAGTACCTGGGTGACGGTCCAGCGTTCGCAGGGCGTCGGCAGGTGCCAGCCGTCGGCGGGGACGGCGCGGACCGCCGTGCGCAGGGCTTCGTGGGAGGCGTCCAGGACGTCCCAGCCGCTGGAGATCGTGCCGTCGCTCATCGAAGCCCCCGTTTCGTCGTGCTCCCACCCTGCTGAACGGTGTGGGCGTCCGTCCACCCCCCGGCCCACGTCCGTCCATGTCTCCCCGCCTTCTGTCCGGGTTCTGTCACATGAGGGCATTCGTCGCGCCGACAGGGAACCCGGGCGGGGACCGGGTCCCTCCTTCTTCACGGAGTGGAGCGGACCACGCACCTCACATCAGTCTGGAGCAGACCGTGACAACGCCGGACATAGCAGCGCGGCACGCACTGGGGGCCTGTGCCGTCCTGGTGGTCGGTGCCCTCACCCTCACCGCGTGCGGAGGCGACTCCGACGGCTCGAGTGAAGGCAAGGGCGGCAAGGACCCCGCGAAGTCGTCCGCGGCGGAGATCGTCATCTCCGCGAAGAACGGTTCCACCGGGGCGTCCATCAACTCGACCGGTGTGAAGGTCAGTGACGGCACGCTGACCGGCGTGAGGATGACGGTGGCGGGGACGGGCCAGGAGGTGCCGGGGGCGATCGCGGCCGGCGGCGGGAGCTGGCGGCCCCAGGAGCAGTTGGAGCGGGGGACGAAGTACGAGATCGCCGCCACGGCGAAGGACTCGGACGGGAAGGCCGTGGCCGCCAAGTCCGTGTTCACGACCGTCTCGAAGGCGAACAGCTTCATCGGGACCTACACGCCGGACAACGGCACGACGGTCGGTGTGGGGATGCCGGTGTCGTTCAGCTTCGACAAGGCGATCAGCGACAAGAAGGCCGTGCAGTCGCACATCACCGTCAGCTCCAGCAGCGGGCAGCGGGTGGTGGGTCACTGGTTCGGGTCGCAGCGGCTGGACTTCCGGCCCGAGGAGTACTGGAAGGCCGGTTCCAAGGTCACGATGAGGATCGACCTGGACGGGGTCGAGGGCGCGAACGGCGTCACCGGCGTGCAGCGCAAGACCGTCAGCTTCACCGTCGGGCGGTCGCAGGTCTCCACGGTGGACGTGAACACGCAGACCATGACGGTGGTGCGGGACGGCAAGGTCCTCGAGAAGGTGCCGATCTCGTCCGGCAGCAAGGAGTTCACCACCTACAACGGGCAGATGGTGATCTCCGAGAAGCACAAGAAGATCCGCATGGACAGCCGGACGGTCGCGCTGGCCAACGCGTACGACATCCCGGACGTGCCGGACGCGATGCGGCTGACCCAGTCGGGCACCTTCATCCACGGCAACTACTGGTACAACAAGGGGAATCCGCCCTTCGGGCGCACCGGTACCAGCCACGGGTGCGTGGGGCTGCGGGACGTGAAGGGCGGCCAGGGCGACACACCGGCCAAGCGGTTCTACGACAGTTCGATGATCGGGGACGTCGTCATCGTCAAGAACTCCCCCGACAAGCAGGTCGCGCCGGACAACGGGCTCAACGGCTGGAACCTCCCCTGGTCCCAGTGGACCGCCGGAAGTGCCGTCTGACCGGCGGTTTTTGACGGATCATCGGGCCGCGTGGGAACTTCTCGCGCGGCCCGGGCGTTTTCCGGGCGTACGTTTTCTCGGTTCCCGGACATGATGTCCGACCGAGGGGCTACGGTATGCACCCACAAGGTGACATGCAGCAACGCCGGGAGAAACCTTGAGCGTTCCGTACGAGACGGCAGCGTACGAACCACCCGAGTCGCCCGAGTCTCCGGAGGAGCACCTCGCGCGACTCCTCGGTCGTGCCCTGAACTCCTTCGAGCTGCCCGACGAGGCCATCAGGCGCCTGGACTGCGCGCTGGCGTACGACAGTTCGCTGCACTCCGCGCACCACAGCGCGGGCCTGCACCGCGAGACGTACCGGCACACCTGGCTGCTCGCCGACGGCTCGGCGCTCACCCTGTGGGAGCTCGTCCACAACACCGCCCGGGACAGCGTTCCGCAGCACGAGGTGTACGTCGACGAGGAGGAGCTGCGGGCGGCAACCGCCCGGCTGCCGTTGCCGCCGGACACCCCGGATTTCGAGCTGCCGGTGACGGTGCAGCTGGAGCCCGTGCACCCGCCGCGGCACGCCTACGTCCCGGACGACTCGGCGGACCACGCGCGCCGACTGCTGCGCCGCGCGGAGAACGCGGACCGGCCGGGCGCGGAGACGGCGGCGTTACTGACCGAGGCGTTCGCGCACCAGATCACGCAGGCCTTCGGGCGTCCGTGCCGGGCGGGGCGCGTCGGGCTGGGCTACTCGCTGTACGAACACGCGTTCCTGCTGCGCGACGGCGCGGAGATCTCCCTGTGGGAGGTCGAGCACACGGCGACGCCCGACGGGCGGCACATGTGCGAGGTGTACGCCAGCGAGGACGCCGCCCGGGAGGCCATGGAGCGGCGCGCGGCTCGGGTGTTCTGAGCCGGGCCGGATGGGCGGTGCGGGTCAGCGACGGCCGCTGAGCTGCCGTACGAGACCCGCGAACGCGTCCTTCTCCGCCGGGGTCAGTTCGACGGACTCGTGGCCGGGGGCGGCCGCACGCGGGCGCGGGAGGGCGGGCAGGCCGTTGGCGACGCGCCAGGCGACCGCCTCGTGGCGGCCGTGGCGCAGCATGTAGGCCAGCCCCGCGGTCCAGGCGAAGACCACCAGGACGAGAAGGGCCACACCCAGCAACTGGTAGACGGAGACGTGCTCAGGCATGCGCTCCAGTAGACACCACGGTCCGGGACTTTGGCCCCGGACCGTGATGTATCTCGCAGGTGGTGTGAACGACTCACAGCCGCCCCAAAGGGGCAGGGATCACGCGGCGACCGGCTGCTTCGCCTCCGTCTCGGCGACGGGCGCGGCGGGGGTCTCGGCCGCCGGCGACGTCTTGCGCATGCCCTTGAGGACGATGACCAGGCCGGCCGTGACGGCCGTACCGATGGCGATGGCCAGCAGGTACAGGAACGGCTTGCCGATGAGGAAGGTGACCCAGATGCCGCCGTGCGGGGCGCGCAGGGTGGAGCCGAAGGCCATGGTCAGGGCGCCGGTGATCGCGCCGCCCGCCATGGAGGCGGGGATGACGCGGAGCGGGTCGGCCGCGGCGAAGGGGATCGCGCCCTCGGAGATGAAGGAGGCGCCGAGGACCCAGGCGGCCTTGCCGTTCTCGCGCTCGGTCTCGGTGAACAGCTTCTTGCGGACGGTGGTCGCGAGCGCCATGCCCAGCGGGGGCACCATGCCGGCGGCCATCACGGCGGCCATGACCTTCATCGCGGAGTCGCTCGGGTCCTGCACGGCGATGCCGGCGGTGGCGAAGGCGTACGCGACCTTGTTGACCGGGCCGCCGAGGTCGAAGCACATCATCAGGCCGAGGAGGACGCCGAGCAGGATGGCGTTGGTGCCGGAGAGGCCGTTGAGCCAGTCCGTCATGGCCTTCTGGGCCTCGGCGATCGGCTTGCCGATCACGATGAACATCAGGAAGCCGACGACGATCGAGGAGATCAGCGGGATCACGACCACCGGCATGATGCCGCGCAGCACCGGCGGGATCTTCACCCGCTGGATCCCGAGGACCACGCCACCGGCCAGCAGACCGGCGACCAGGCCGCCGAGGAAGCCGGCGTTGATGTTGACGGAGATCATGCCGCCGACGAATCCGGGCACGAGTCCCGGCCGGTCGGCCATGCCGAAGGCGATGTATCCGGCGAGCACCGGGATCAGGAAGCCGAAGGCGACCCCGCCGATCTGGAAGAGCAGCGCGCCCCAGCTGTCGACCTGGCCCCAGTCGAAGTGCTCGGAGACCGACTTGGCGCCGTTGATCTGGTAGCCGCCGATCGCGAAGCCGAGGGCGATGAGCAGACCGCCGGCCGCGACGAAGGGGACCATGTAACTCACGCCGGTCATCAGCCACTTGCGGAGCTTGGTGCCGTAGCTGTCACCGGGGTCGCCGGCCCGCTCGACCGGCGTTCCGCCCCTGCCGGCGCCCGCCGTCACCTCACCGCGCGCGGCCTTCCCGCGTACCTCGGTGATGAGTTCGGCCGGGCGGTTGATGCCCGCCTTCACGCCGACGTCGACGGTCGGCTTGCCGGCGAAGCGGTCCTTGTCGCGTACGGGGACGTCGTGGGCGAAGATCACGCCGTCCGCGGCCGCGATGACGGCCGGGTCGAGCCGCTCGAAGCCGGCCGAGCCCTGGGTCTCGACGACGAGTTCGACCCCCGCCGCACGCCCGGCGTTCTCCAGCGACTCGGCCGCCATGTAGGTGTGGGCGATGCCGGTCGGGCAGGAGGTGACGGCGACGATCCGGAAGGGGGCCGCGGGAGCGCCGGTGGCGGTGGGGTTGGCCGTTGCGGTATCGGCGGAGGCCGCCGCCGATACCGCAACGGAGTCTTCGGAGACGGCCGGGGCACCGGCCGCGGAAGCCGCCTCGTCGCCGACCGCGGGCTCGGAAGCACCCTCGGCGCTGGCCGCAGTCCCGGAAACACCCCCGGCCCCGGAAGCGCCCTCGGAGCCGCCGCCGCTCACCGCCGCCGGCGCCTCGTCCCCGCGGATCAGCGCCGCCGTTCCCGCCGCGTCACCGGCCGCCCGCAGCGCGTCCGTGAACTCGGTGTTCATCAGCTGCCGGGCCAGGGACGACAGGATCGTCAGGTGGGCGTCGTCGGCGCCGGCCGGGGCGGCGATCAGGAAGATCAGGTCGGCGGGGCCGTCCGGCGCGCCGAAGTCGATCCCGGCGGCGCTGCGCCCGAAGGCGAGCGTGGGCTCGGTGACGTGCTGGCTGCGGCAGTGCGGGATGCCGATACCGCCGTCGAGGCCGGTCGGCATCTGTGCCTCGCGGGCGGCCACGTCGGCGAGGAAGCCCTCCAGGTCGGTCACCCGGCCCAGGGCGACCATGCGCTCGGCGAGGGCACGTGCCGCCGCTTCCTTGGTGTCGGCGGACAGGTCGAGGTCGACCAGGTCCGCGGTGATCATCTCGCTCATCGCGGGCTCCTTCGCACGCGTATCGCCCGGGGAGTGGAGTGGGCGTAGGGGGAGGGGACGGGGGTGCAGCGGGGGTTCTTCACGGGGAGGGGGGTGGCGGCGGGGAGTAACAGCACCGGTACGGCCGTAGGGGCATCCATGAGTGCCGTCATGACCGGGCCGTTCATGACACCGGCTCCTTCAGCGGGCGGTCCACCGGCACCTCCGCCGTGACCGTGACCGCCGCCGGGTCCAGGTCGGCCGGGGTCGGCATCACGCTGCCGGGCAGCTGGACGGCCGCCGCGCCATGGGCGACCGCGGAGGCGAGGGCGTCCGGGCCGCTGCCGCCGGCGATCAGGAATCCGGCCAGGGACGAGTCGCCCGCGCCGACATTGCTGCGTACGGAGTCCACGCGCGCGCTGCCGAACCAGGCGCCCGTGCCGTCCACGAGCAGCTGCCCGTCCGCGCCCAGGCTCGCGAGCACGGCGCGGGCGCCCATCTCGCGCAGTTCCTCGGCGGCCTTCAGCGCGTCGCCGACCGTGGCGAGGGGACGTCCGACGGCCTCCGCGAGCTCCTCGGCGTTCGGCTTCACCACGTCGGGCCGTTCCCGCAGCGCCTCCTGGAGGGCGCGCCCCGAGGTGTCCAGCGCGATGCGGGCGCCCCCGGCGTGCGCCCGGGCGACCACGTCGGCGTACCAGGAGGGCGCGAGCCCCCGGGGCAGGCTGCCGCAGCAGGCGATCCAGTCCGCGCCCGCCGACTGCTCGCGGACCGTCTCCAGGAGCAGCTCCTGCTCCTCGGAGGACAGTTCGGGACCTGGCGCGTTGATCTTCGTGAGCACTCCGTCCGACTCGGCGAGCGCGATGTTGGAGCGGGTGGCGCCCGCGACCGGGACCGGCGCGACCTCGATGCCCTGCGCGTCGAGCAGGTCGGCGACGAGCGCGCCCGGCGCACCACCCAGGGGCAGGACCGCGACCGTGCGCTGTCCCGCGGCGGCGACCGCGCGCGAGACGTTGACGCCCTTGCCGCCGGGGTCCATGCGCTCGCCGGTGGCGCGGATGACCTCGCCGCGCTCCAGGGCGGGAACCTCGTAGGTGCGGTCGAGGGACGGGTTCGGGGTGACGGTGAGGATCATGCGCGCACTACTTCCGTGCCGCCCAGCTCGATGGCGGCGGCGTCTTCGGGGCTCAGCCCGCTGTCGGTGATCAGCAGGTCCACGTCGCCCAGGTCGCCGAAGCGGGCGAAGTGCTCCTGGCCGTGCTTGGCGGAGTCGGCGAGGAGGACCACCCGGCGGGCGGCGGCGATCGCCGCGCGCTTGACCGCGGCCTCGGCGAGGTCGGGGGTGGTCAGACCGTGGTCGGCGGAGAAGCCGTTGGCCGCGACGAACAGGACGTCGGCCCGGATCTCGCCGTACGCCCGCAGCGCCCAGGCGTCGACGGCGGCGCGCGTACGGTGCCGTACCCGCCCCCCGACGAGGTGGAGCTGGATGCCGGGGTGGTCCGCGAGGCGGGCCGCGATCGGCAGGCTGTGGGTGACGACGGTGAGCGAGGCCTCCAGCGGGACGGCGGCGGCCAGCCGGGCCACGGTCGTGCCGGCGTCGAGGATCACGGTGCCCTCGGTCGGCAGTTCGGCGAGGGCCGCCTTGGCGATGTGGTCCTTCTCGTCGGCCGCGGTGGTCTCGCGCTCGGCGAGGTCCGGCTCGAAGTCGAGGCGCCCGGCCGGGATGGCCCCGCCGTGCACCCGGCGCAGCAGGCCCGCGCGGTCCAGGGCCTTCAGGTCCCGCCGGATGGTCTCGGCGGTGACCTGGAACTCCTCGGCCAGGGAGACGACGTCCACCCGCCCGCCGTCACGCGCGAGCCGGAGGATCTCCTGCTGCCGCTCCGGTGCGTACATGTCCGCTCGCCTCCGACTGATGCCCGAACGTGTGGTTTCAGCTCGGAGGCTACGCCCGGATTTCGGGAAAGTAAACAGGTTCGGGCGCGATCCGGGCATGAACGGACTTCCGAATGTGCCCGCGAACAGCGGAGAGGCCCGGCACCTTGGCAGGTACCGGGCCTCTCCTACGGCCTTTCAGGACACGAGCTCGGGCTGCTTCTCCTCCACCACGGGAAGCTCACCCGCCCCCTCCACGTGCTGGGCCGGCCGCTTCGGCAGCGCGAACATCAGCAGGAAGATGACGACCATCACCGCCGCGACCCACCCGAGCGCGTGCTGGAAGGCGTCCACGAAGGCCGGGCCCACCTGGGCGGGCGTCAGGTGGTCGCCGATGACCCCGAAGAACACGACCGACACCAGGCCGAGCCCCAGCGCGTTGCCCATCTGCTGCACGGTGTTGATGAGCCCGGACGCCGATCCGGCGTGCTCCTTCGGCACCTCCGACAGCACCGCGTCGGTGAGCGGCGCGACGATCAGCCCCATGCCCACGCCCATCACGACCAGCGGCAGCGCCATCTGCCAGGAGCTGATCGCCATGCCGTACCGCTCGGCCTCCCAGAGGTAGAGCAGCACGCCCAGCGCCATCAGCAGCGCGCCGGCCTGGAGGACCTTGCGCCCGAAGCGGGGCACGAGCTGCTGCACGGAGAGACCGGCGGCCGTGGAGACGGCGAGGGAGAACGGCACCCCGGTCAGCCCCGCCCGCAGCGGGCTCCAGCCGAGGCCGGTCTGCATGTACAGGGTCCACACCAGGAAGAAGATGCCGAGCCCGACACCGAAGACGGTCTGCACCGCGATACCGGCCGCGAAGCTCTTCACCTTGAACAGCGACAGCTCGACCAGCGGCGACCCGTCCCGCGCGGCCTTGCGCCGCTCGTACGCCACCAGCGCGGCGAACACCAGGGGCGCTCCGGCCATCGACACGTATCCCCACAGCGGCCAGTCCAGCTCCTCACCGCGGGTCAGCGGGTAGAGCAGCATCAGCAGCCCGAGCACGACCATGGCCACGCCCACCAGGTCCAGCTTGAGGGCCCGCGGGGCCTTGGACTCGGTGATGAAACGGCTTCCGAGGACGAGGCCCGCGATCCCGACCGGCAGGTTGATGAGGAAGATCGGCCGCCATTCGAGGCCGAACAGGTTCCACTCGGTCAGCAGCGCGCCGAGCAGCGGTCCGGACACGGCACCCAGTCCGACGACCGCGCCGAACAGCCCGAACACCTTGCCACGCTCGTGCGCCGGGAAGGTCGCGTGCACGATCGACAGCACCTGCGGCACCATCATCGCGGCCATGGCGCCTTGCAGGATCCGGGCCGCGACCAGCATCTCCGGCCCGGCGGCGAAGCCGCACAGCGCCGACGCGAGCGTGAACCCGCCGATCCCGACGAGGAACAGCCGCTTGCGTCCGTGGATGTCACCGAGCCGCCCGCCGGTGATCAGTCCGGCCGCGAAGGCGAGGGCGTAACCGGCGGTGATCCACTGGATCTGGCTGACGGAGGCGCCGGCGTCCTGCCGGATGGACGGGATGGCGATGTTGACGATCGTGACGTCGACGAGGTCCATGAAGGCCGCGGTCATCACGATGGCGAGGGCGAACCAGCGACGCCGGTCGCCCGCGGCGGGCCGTACAGCGGTGGATGTGGTCTCGGTGGAGGTCATGCATCGAAGCTACGACCCCATTAGGTCAGATCGTGTCCTAGTCGTACGGCATCCTCGAACTCATGACGACGGACACCCCGGCACGGCTCCTGACGCTCCTCTCCCTCCTCCAGACGCCCCGCGAGTGGCCCGGCGGCGAGCTGGCCGACCGCCTCCAGGTCTCCCGCCGCACGGTCCGGCGGGACATCGACCGCCTCCGTGAGCTCGGCTATCCCGTCCAGGCGACCAAGGGCTCCGAGGGCGGCTACCGCCTGGTCGCCGGCAAGGCCATGCCACCGCTCGTCCTCGACGACGAGGAGGCGGTGGCCATCGCGGTCGGCCTGCGGGCGGGGGCCGGGCACGCGGTCGAGGGCGTGGACGAGGCGTCCGTACGGGCCCTGGCGAAGCTGGAACAGGTCCTGCCCTCCCGGCTGCGGCACCGGGTCTCGACCCTCCAGGCCGCGACGACTCCGCTGACCAGCGGGGACGGGGCGAGCATCCCTACGGAGACGCTGACCGTGATGGCGTCCACGGTGGCCGGTCACGAGCGGCTCCGGTTCGCCTACCGGGCGAAGGACGGGGCGGGGTCGCGCCGTGTCGTGGAGCCGTACCGGCTGGTCTCCGCCGGGCAGCGCTGGTATCTCGTCGCTTACGACCTCGACCGCGGCGACTGGCGGACGTTCCGCGTGGACCGGGTGAGCGAGCCGTTCGCCACGGGGGCGCGATTCGCTCCGCGGGAGCTGCCGACGGGGAGCGCGGCGGAGTATCTGCGGCAGTCGATGTACCGGCGCCAGGAGACGTACGAGCTGGTCGTGACGTTCGAGGCGGACGCGTCGGTGGTCGGGGCCCGGGTGCCGGGATGGATGGGGGTCCCGGAGCCCCTGGGCGCGGGCCGGTGCCGGTTGCGGAGCTCGGTCGGGGACTCGGTGGACTGGATGGCGGTGCGGCTGGCCATGACGGGGGTGGAGTTCCGGGTGCAGGAACCGCCGGAACTGGTGGATGCGGTGCGGGAGTTGGGAGGACGGTTGGTGCGGGCGGCGGGCGCCTGAGGGGGTGGTGGGGGCGGCTGGCGGGCGGGTGCGGGTTGGTGGGGGCTGGTCGCGCAGTACCCCGCGCCCCTGGGTGGGTGCAGGGGACGTGCGCCACGAGGTTGCTCGTCTCCTTTGCGAGCTAGGCGCGAGCGACGACCAGCAGGGCGAAGGCGGCGATGATCTCGGCGACTCGGACGTAGTGCCAGCGGTTCCAGCGGTTCAGCTGCTGCTTCCAGTCGGCGGGACGGTTCTCGGGGGTCCATGTCTTGTTGCGGTTGTTGATCGGGACCAGCAGCAGGATCGACATGACCACGCTGAGCAGCAGCAGCGCGCCGGCGGCGACGACCAGGCCGGCGTGCTGGTGGTGCCGTCCGGCGACGGCCCAGACCGCGACGAGGACGAGCGAGCCGATGTACCAGACCGGCATGACGGCGCCGAGCATGCGGCCCCCGTGGGCGTGACCGAGCTGGGTGCTGTCGTCGGGCAGGGCGTTGAGGATCGGGCCGAGGACGAAGGCGACGGCGAACTCCACGCCCACCATCAGGCCGACGACGACGGTGGCGATGACCTCAAGTGAGTTGAGCATGATGATCCTCCCGGGATCTAGCGTTGCTAGCCGATGAGGCAACGCTAGTACTACTGCCGCTCGATTGTCTAGCGGTGCTAGAATCGCGTCATGTCGGTACAGGAACGCAAGGAACGCGAACGGGCGGAGCGCGAGCGCCTCATCGTGGCGACCGCCCGTGAGATCGCCGAGCAGCAGGGCTGGGACGCGGTCACCACCCGCCGGCTCGCCGAGCGCATCGAATACAGCCAGCCCGTCCTCTACAGCCACTTCCGGGGCAAGCGCGAGATCATCGGCGCCGTCGCCGTCCAGGGGGCCGCCGAGATCGCCGTGGCGGTGCGGGCCGCGACCGCCGGCGCGGACGGTCCGCGCGAGCGGGTCGCCGCGCTCGCCCGCGCCTACCTCGACTTCGCCGCGCGCAACCCGGCTGTCTACGACGCCCTGTTCCAGCTCGACGGCGGCCTGGCCTTCGCCCGGGAGGACACCCCGGAACCCCTGAAGGACGCCTTCGCCGCGCTGCTGGAGAGCCTGGGCGAGGTCGCCGGGGAGGGTGTCGACCCGGGGCTGTTCACCGAGCTGTTCTGGGCGTCCCTGCACGGCCTGGCCACCCTGACCCGGGCGGGACGGCTGCCACCGCAGGACATCGAGCCGAGGGTGGAGCTCCTCGTGGACCGGCTCGCCGTGGTCTGACCTCGTGTCGACGGATGCGCACAAACGGCCACCAGCACGCCGACCGGCGCCGGCGGTGGCGCGGTGGCCGGTACGTCCGACGCCGGGTCACCGACCGCCGTGCCGACGACCACCGGTCCCCAGCCCCGGTGCTGGCACCGGCACCAGCACCACAGCCTGGTTCAGCCCTCAGGCCTCCCCGAGAAACGCCCCCACCGCCCCCAGGTTCCGCACGGCCACCCCCAGCAGCCCCTCCGTCGGTTCCTCCCCCGCCGCCCACGCCTCGACGGCCGTCCGGACCGCCGCGCTGCCCACCGCCGCCAGCAGCCGTACGTCCTCGCGGCCCGTCCGCTCTGTGAGCACCTCCGCCAGCCGCCGTTCCGACGACCTGCACACCTCCGCCCACACCCGCCGCAACCCCGCGTCGGAGTCCGCGAGGCGGATCAGGGTGCGGACGAAGGTCCAGGAGGAGGCGGAGACCTGGTCCCCCGGTGTCAGCGTCCGGCGGGCACCGTGGGTCAGGGCCTCGGCCACCGACAGCTCCGCCGGCGCGGACAGCACCGCCTCCGCCCACAGGTGCGCCCCGGCCGCGTACAGCGGCGCCACCGCCTCCTCCTTCGTCGCGAAGTAGCGGTAGAAGGTCCGCGGGGCCACCCCCGCCGCCACCGCGATGTCCTCCGCCCGGGTCGCCCGCGGCCCCTGCTTCACGAACAGTTCCGCCGCGGCCCAGGCGATCTCCATGCGGGTCGCCGCCTTGCGCCGCTCGGTCAGGGAGGCGGCCGGCGGGAACGCGGCCGGGGAATCGGACGAGGCGCTGCTCACGACGTGCACGCTATGCCGATGTGACACAATCTGCCATCCGGTGGGTCACCCCGTGGTTCAGGTACGGGGTGACCCACCGTTCCCGTCTCCCGGCAGACAAGGGATCCGGAAGAAGAGGGGCCCGGCACGAAAAAGAGCCGGACCCCGGCGCCCGGGGGGAGGGGCGCCGAAGTCCGGCTCTGGGAGAGTCCCGGCGCCGGGGGGGGTGTGCGTCGGGACTTGGTTCAGGCGGGCCTGGAGGGGAGGCCTCCGGGCCCGAACACCTGGACCCTGAAGTCTTGTTCCCAGGGTCCGGCGGATTAAAGCGGCCTCCTACGGCCATGTTTACGCGGTCTTTCGCCACCCGGCGTACGCGGGTGGCATAACCGCTACGCCGCCGCGTCGAACCCGGTGCTGCGCGCCAGCTTCTTCAGCTCCAGCAGGGCGTGCTTCTCGATCTGCCGGATCCGCTCGCGGGTGAGCCCGTGCTCCTTGCCGACCTCGGTCAGCGTGCGCTCCCGGCCGTCCTCGATGCCGTACCGCATCTTGATGATGGACGCCGTGCGCTGGTCGAGGCGGCCGATCAGGTCGTCCAGCTCCTCGCTGCGCAGCAGCGTCAGCACCGACTGCTCCGGGGACACCGCCGAGGTGTCCTCCAGGAGGTCGCCGAACTGGGTGTCGCCGTCGTCGTCCACCGACATGTTCAGGGAGACCGGGTCGCGGGCCCAGTCCAGGACGTCCGTCACCCGCTCGGCGTTGGAGCCGAGTTCGGCGGCGATCTCCGCGGGCTCCGGGTCGCGGCCGTGCTCGCGGTTGAACTCGCGCTGCACGCGGCGGATGCGGCCCAGCTCCTCCACGAGGTGGACGGGCAGCCGGATGGTGCGGGACTGGTCGGCGATGGAGCGGGTGATGGCCTGACGGATCCACCAGGTCGCGTACGTGGAGAACTTGAAGCCCTTGCGGTAGTCGAACTTCTCGACCGCGCGCACCAGGCCGGCGTTGCCCTCCTGGATCAGGTCGAGCAGGGGCAGTCCACTGCGGGGGTAGCGGCGGGCCACGGCGACGACGAGGCGGAGGTTGGAGCGGATGAACACGTCCTTGGCGCGCTCGGCCTCCTCCACCAGGGCCTCCAGCTCCTCGCGGGTGGCGTCGGCCTTGGCCTCCTCGAACCCGTCGAGGACCTGTCGGGCGAACACACCCGCCTCGATGATCTGGGACAGCTCGACCTCCTTGGCGGCGTCGAGCAGCGGTGTACGCGCGATCTCGTCGAGGTACATGCCGACCAGGTCGCGGTCGGCGATCTCGCCGCCATGGACGCGAACACTGCGTGCCGCGTCGGTAGACCCGCCGGTGGCGGACTTACGACGGGCGACGGCACGGGTTGCCATGCGTGCTCCCTTGCGATGGTGGGGTCAGCGGGTGGTCCTTGGACGCTGGGTCCCGGCTCCGGTTGCTTTCCGGACTCTCCTCGGGTGCCCTGCATCCGATGGAAACAACGACTGGAAACCGGACAGAATTCCCAAGCAGTGCCGCTATTTTTCTGATCTTGCAGTATCCTGCCCGGCCACATGAGGAGGCGCGATGCCGTCGGAACGTGCAGAGGTGCAGGTCAGGCCGGGAGTCGAAAGCGACCTCGGGGCTCTCACCGACCTCTACAACCACTACGTTCGTGAGACGCCCATCACATTCGACACCGCTGTCTTCACCCCGGAAGAGCGCCGCCCTTGGCTGCTCTCCCACCCTGAAGACGGCCCGTACCGCCTGATGGTTGCCACGGAGACGGACCCGACAGGAACCTCACAGCGGATCCTCGGGTACGCCACATCCAGCCCGTTCCGCGCCAAGCCCGCGTACGCGACCTCGGTGGAGGTCACCATCTACCTCGCCCCGGACGCGGGCGGCCGCGGCATCGGCACGCTCCTCTACAAGGCCCTCTTCGAGGCCCTCGCGGAAGAGGATCTGCATCGCGCCTACGCCGGTATCGCCCAGCCCAACGAAGCGTCCACGCGGCTGCATGAACGCTTCGGGTTCCGGCACGTCGGCACGTACCGGGAAGTGGGCCGCAAGTTCGGCCGCTACTGGGACGTCGCCTGGTACGAGAAGACCCTGTAGGTCAGCCGAACTGCACCGACCGCTTCGCCATCCCCATCCAGAACCCGTCGATGACGGACTTCTGCGTGTCCAGCTCGCCGCTCACGTCGGCCGCGCCCATGGTGACGAACAGCGGCGCGAAGTGCTCGGTGCGGGGGTGGGCGTAGCGCCCGGCCGGGGCCTTGTCGAGGAAGTCGAGCAGGGAGTCCACGTCCCGCGCCTCCAGCGCCCGCCGGCCCCAGTCGTCGAACTCCGAGGACCAGGTGGGCACTCCGGCGCCGGTGTGGCGCAGGGCGGCGAGGTTGTGGGTGAAGAAGCCGGAGCCGACGATCAGGACGCCCTCGTCGCGCAGCGGGGCGAGCTTGCGGCCGATCTCCATGAGCTTGACGGGGTCGAGGGTCGGCATGGAGATCTGGAGGACGGGGATGTCGGCCTCGGGGAACATCTCGACGAGCGGGACGTACGCGCCGTGATCCAGGCCGCGGTCCGGGATGTCCTGGACGGGGGTGCCGGGGGCGCGCAGCAACTTGCGCACGGACTCGGCGAGTTCGGGGGCGCCGGGGGCGTCGTAGGTCACCTGGTAGTAGTGCTCGGGGAAGCCCCAGAAGTCGTAGACGAGCGGGACGCGGGTGACCGCGCCGAGGGCCAGGGGGGCCTCCTCCCAGTGGGCGGAGACCATGAGGATCGCCTTGGGGCGGGGCAGGTCCGCGGACCAGGCGGCGAGCTCGCCGGGCCAGATCGGGTCGTCGGCGAGCGGCGGGGCCCCGTGGCTGAGGTACAGGGCGGGCATGCGCTCCAGCGTGTCGGCGGACATGGTGGGGACTCCTCCGGTACTTCCGATGCAACCGATGCTTCAAATTTAAAGCGTCTTCAGGCATGACTGTACGCCTCATTTGTTTAAGCTTCAAGGAGAGAGTCCGTAGAGTGGGATACATGAACACGGCACCCGTCCCCGATGAAGAACCCCAGTGGCTCGACGACGAGGAGCAGCGCGTCTGGCGCTCGTACGTGAACGCCACGACCCTCCTCGAGGACCACCTCGACCGCCAGCTCCAGCGGGACGCCGGCATGCCGCACATCTACTACGGCCTGCTCGTCGGACTCGCCGAGGCCCCGCGTCGACGGCTGCGGATGACCGAACTGGCCATGAAGGCGAAGATCACCCGCTCCCGGCTCTCGCACGCGATCGCCCGCCTGGAGCGCAACGGCTGGGTGCGCCGGGAGGACTGCACCGACGACAAGCGCGGCCAGTTCGCGGTACTCACGGACCCGGGCCTGGAGATGCTCCAGGGCGCCGCGCCGGGCCATGTGCGGGCCGTACGCAAGGCCCTCTTCGACCGGCTCACCCCGGAACAGCAGAAGTCCCTCGGCGAGATCATGCAGATCGTCGCCGAGGGACTCCAGCCCAACGAAGCGGGTGCGGATCTGCCCTGGCTCCGCTGAGCCAGGGCAGGTCCCAGGTGGTCGTACGTGCGGAGCGTCCCCATCCCCGTACGTACGACAGGTCCGAAGGGGTACGGCCGGACGGTCGTCGTCAGTGGGCGACGACCGGGACCGCCAGCTCCTCCTCGGCGCCTTCTCCGGAGGCCACCGCGGTGGTGTCGGGGCGGCCGGCGTTGACGAGGGTGCCGACGATGACCGCGGCGAGCACCAGCATGCCGACGGCGAACCAGATCGCGTTGGTGTAGCCGTGCACCTGGCCCTCCAGCGCCACCAGCTGCTGCTGGGACTTGGAGGCCGCCGAACCGATGTGGTCCTTGATGTACGAGGTCGTGGCCGACGCGGCGATCGTGTTCAGCAGGGCCGTACCGATCGCGCCGCCCACCTGCTGCGAGGTGTTGACCATCGCGGAGGCGACTCCGGCGTCCCGGGGCTCGACGCCCAGGGTGGCCAGGGACATGGCGGGCATGAAGGCGGTACCCATGCCGAGGCCGAGCAGCAGCATCGCGGGCAGGATCGTCGAGGCGTACGACGAACCGATCTCCAGCTGGGTCATCAGCAGCATGCCGACCGCGGCGACCAGGAAGCCGGGGCCCATCAGCAGGCGGGCCGGCAGGCGGGTCATCAGGCGGGTGCCGATCTGGGTGGAGCCGACCATCATGCCGACGATCATCGGCATGAAGGCGAAGCCGGTCTTGATCGGCGTGTAGCCCTTCACGATCTGCAGGTAGTAGGTGAGGAACAGGAAGGTGCCGAACATCGCGATGATCGCGATGCCGAGCGAGAGGTAGATACCGCCGCGGTTGCGGTCGGTGACCACGCGCAGCGGCAGCAGCGGGGCCTTGACCTTCGCCTCGGTGACGACGAAGGCGATCAGCAGGACGGCGGAGGCGACGAACATGCCGACCGTCACGGAGTCGCCCCAGCCGTTGGACTCGGCGCGGGTGAAGCCGTAGACCAGCGCGACCAGGCCCAGGGTGGACAGCAGGACGCCGGGGATGTCGAGCGGGTTGCGGTTGCGGCCGCCCTCCGGCTCACGGATGACGAAGTACGCGCCGAGCGCGGCGACGATCGCGAACGGGATGTTCACGAAGAACGTCCAGCGCCAGTCCATGTACTCGGTCAGCACACCACCGAGGATGAAGCCCACGGCACCGCCACCACCGGCGATGGCGCCGTAGATGCCGAACGCCTTGGCACGCTCCTTGGCGTCCGTGAACATCACGGCGAGCAGGGAGAGCGCGGCGGGCGCGAGCAGCGCGCCGAAGACACCCTGGAGGGCGCGGGCGCCGAACATCATGGCCTCGTTGGTGGCCGCGCCGCCGAGGGCGGAGGCGCCGGCGAAGCCGATCAGGCCGACGACGAAGGCGTTCTTGCGGCCCCACAGGTCGGCTATGCGGCCGCCGAAGAGCAGGAGTCCGCCGAAGGCGAGGGCGTAGGCCGTGACGACCCACTGCCGGTTGCCGTCGGAGATGCCGAGGTCGGTCTGGGCCGACGGCAGGGCGATGTTCACGATGGTCGCGTCGAGGACGACCATCAGCTGGGCGAGCGCGATGAAGACGAGCGCCTTCCAGCGGTTGGCGTCACCGGTCGGTGCCGGTGCGCCGGGAGCCTTTGCGGCTGTTTCAGACATGGGGGTACCCACTTCGGGACTTCGGTCGGAAAAAGGGAACGAAAAGTCTGCTGTTGGAGACTGCTGAGCTGCTCTGAACTAATCGGTACTGGTCGTCAGGACTGGCGGAGGCCCTCCATCGTCACGGCCGTGCCCGGGAGTTCGGACCGGGCCGGGGCCCGCAGTCCGTCCAGGAACAGCTGAAGCATGCGGTGCACGAACCCGTCGAGGGTGAGGCAGCCGACGCCGGCCGGGGGCCGGGACAGCTGACTCACGGCGACCATGACGTCGCCGACGCCCACGTCCGCACGGAGCTGACCGGCCGCCCTTGCCCGGTCCATGAGCTGCTCGACGAGCTGCTCGATGCGTTCGCGTGCCGCCACCAGGTCGGGGTGGTACTGGTCGAAGGCGCCCTGGATCATCGGGCACAACGCGGTGATCCGCTCGTCGGCGGACGCGTGCACGAAGCGCTCCAGGGCACCGAAGGCATCCCCGGTCTCCGCGAGCGCCAGCTCGGCCGCCTCGGACGTCCGGTCCATCACGGAGCAGACGACCTCACGGACGAGCGCGTCGCGGTCGGGGAAGTTGCGGTACACCGTGGCGTTGCCGACGCCGGCCCGGCGGGCGATCTCGTCGAGCGGCACATCCGGGCCGAACTCGGTGAACATCTCGCGGGCAGCGGTGACGATCCGCTCGCGGTTGCGCAGGGCGTCGGCCCGGGGCCGGGTCACCTTGCGCGGTGCGGTCGTCGTGGCGGTCACGGCGCACTCCCTTCAGGTCTGGTTTCCGCGATCCGGGGAAGTGCTCCCCGTTTCGCTCGGACACAGGTCTAAACGGGGAGACGCTCCCCGGTTATTTCGGGTTGAGGAGAAAATATGTTGTGACCTGGGTCACAGGTTCTTCGGTACCCACGTTCGGTCTCCTCCAGCGCGCGCCCGCCCCTCCCCCGGCAGAGGGTGATCGAAAAGGTGCAGCCTTCCGACCAGCGGCTGCCGCGCTCCGAAGGGTGCCCGCATGCCGTGGACCAGCCGTCGCATACGCCCGCGCCGTGTCGCCGCCCTCGTCTCCGTGACCGCGCTGACCCTCGCGGTCGGCACCTCGGCCCCCAGCGGCCGGCTCACCGCGAAGGCCCCGACCGCGGCCGGCTCCGTCGCCCTGGCCCGCTCCGACTCCCACGGCGCCTGTCTGATCAGCGGCGGCCCGACCGTCCAGATGTCCGAGGGCCTGCCCACCCCCGGCGGCTACTCCCGCTCCACCGGCACGGTCCGCGCGCTGACCCTGATGGTCGACTTCTCCGACGCGCCCGGCTCGGGCACCGCGCAGAGCCGGTTCCGTGAGTTCTTCCCGCAGACCCAGGAGTGGTTCCGCACCAGTTCCTACGGCCGTCTCGACTACCGCCCCGAGACCCCGATCCCCGACTGGCTGCGCATGCCGAGGCCGTTCCGGGCCTACGGCATAGAGCGCGGCGCCCCCTTCGACCCCGGCTACCGGCGGCTGGTCCAGGACATCGTGACCGCCGCCGATCCCAGGGTGGACTTCCGGTCGTACGACTTCCTGAACGTGCTGGTGACCCCGAACGCCGGCCCGTCCGCCCTCGACACGGTCCTGTCGGTGACCTTCGCCGGCAACACGGACGCGCCGGTCGCCGACGGGGTGCCCGTGGCCAACGCCTCCTTCGTGTACTCGCGCCAGGACGACGGCTCCGGCTCCTTCGACCGGACCGGGTACCGGGTGCTGCCGCACGAGAACGGCCATGTCTTCGGGCTGCCCGACCTGTACACCCAGCAGGGCGGGGGCGCGGTCGGCCACTGGGACATCATGAGCGAGGACTGGGGGGCCGACAACGACCTCCTCGGCTGGCACAAGTGGAAGCTGGGCTGGCTGGACGCGACGCAGGTGGACTGTGTGACGGAGCGCGGCACCGCGCAGTACACGCTGACCCCGCTGGCCCGGCCCGGGCTCGGCACCAAGCTCCTCTTCGTCCCGCTCAGCCGCCGCACCGGCTACGCGGTCGAGCTGCGCACCCGCGAGGGCAACGACGAGACGGTGTGCCGGCCGGGCGTGCTCGTGTACCGGGTCGACGCGGACGTGGACACCGGCCGCGGACCGGTGCAGGTCTACGACTCCCGACGCAACAGCGGCGGCTGCACCCGCAGCCCCAACGTCCACGCGGAACTCTCGGACGCACCACTGACCCCCGGGGAGGAGTTCCGGGACCTGCGCAGGGCGGTCCGGGTGCGGGTGGAGGGGACGGACGGGGAGGGGAACTACCGGGTCGAGGTGACGCGGGGGTAGGGCGGACGCCGGGTGAGGTGACGCGGGGGTCAGGGGGTGGCGCCGGGTTGAGGGGGCTCGGGGGTACGGCTGGGCGCGGGGCCTCGGGGGTACGGCTGGGGCGTGGAGCCTCGGCGGTACTGCGGGGCGCGGGGCCTCGGCGGTACTGCGGGGCGCGGGGCCGACTACCGTAGGCGTGCCCCGATTGCCGTACCGGAGAACCGATGCCCGCTCAGACGCCCTCTCCCCCGGTGGCACCGGGGTCCGCCGAGGCGGTCCCGCCGGTGGCCGCCGTGCCGGCCGAGGCGGTCGCGCCCTTGATCCGGGGCGTCGCGGTGCTGCGGGAGCTGAGCGAGGCGGGCGGCACGCTGAGCCTGAGCGGGCTGGAGCGGGCGACCGGCCTGGCGCGTTCCACGGTCGACCGCATCACCTCGACGCTCCAGCGCATGGGGTACGTCCGTCTGGACGGCCGGGACGCGGTGGCGACCCCCCGCCTGATGGAACTCGGCAACGCCTATCTCGCCGCCCTGCGCCTGCCCGCGCTGCTCTCCGGACGGGCCGACGCCCTCGCCGACGAGCTGGACGAGTCGGTCTCGCTGGCGGTCGCCGACCGGGACGGCATCCGCTTCATCCACCAGGCCACCCGCCGCCGCGCGATGTCCCTCAGCTTCCGCATCGGCGACCTGCTCCCCGCCGAACGCACCGCACCGGGGCCCCTGTTCGCCTCCGAGTGGACCGACGCCGAGTGGCGGGCCTGGCGGACGCGCCGGGTGGCGGATCCGGAGAACCGGGCCTTCACCGCCGTACCACCGCGGGAACTGCCCTTCCCGGACGCGGAGTTCGAGCGGCGGGCGGAGGCGGCGGGCCGCGACGGCTGGGCGCTGGACGACCAGTTGATCGAGCCGGGCCTGGTCGCGGTCTCCGTCCCGGTACGGGATCCGCGCACGGGCCGGATCGCCTGCGTGGCCAACGTCGTGAGCCACACCAGCCGGCACACGGCGGCCGGTCTGCGCGACACCCTGCTGCCCCGGCTGCGGGCGACGGTCGCGGAGATGGAGCACGACCTCGCGACCGCCCCCGCGCCGGACCCGGGCCCGCCCCCCTCGGACCTGGCCTCCTGGATCGGCGCGTCGAAACACGAACTGGGCCGGGAGTTCATCGAGTCCCTCGCCCGGGGCCTGACGGTCCTCACCGCGTTCGGCGCGGGCCGGGCGGCGCTGACCCTGACGGACGTGGCGCGGGCGACGGGACTGCCGCGCGCCACCGCCCGCCGGGCCCTGATCACCTACGAGCACCTGGGCCTGGTCCGCCAGCAGCCCGAGTCCCGGACCTTCACCCTCACCCCCAGGGTCCTGTCCCTGGGCTTCCCACCCCTGTCCCGTACGACCCTCCCCCGCATCGCCGCCCCGCACCTGGCGGACCTCTCGGCCCGGGTGCGGGAGTCGACGGCGCTGGCGATCCTGGTGTCCCAGGGCCCGGACGCGGAGATCCAGTACACGGCACGAGCCGTGTCCCCGCGGATCATGGGCGTGGACATCAGGGTCGGCACCCGGCTGCCGGCCGCGGCGACCTCGCTGGGCCGGGTGCTGCTGTCGGACACCGAGGACTCCGCCGACTCGGCCCGGGTCCGCACCCACGGTTACGCCCTGCTCGACGAGGACTGGGAGGACGGCCTGCGCACCCTCGCCGTCCCGCTGCGCGACCGTACGGGCCGGGCGGTCGCCGCCCTGGGCGTGGCGCTGCACGCGGCGGGCCGCACGGAGCGGGAGTGCGTCGAGGAGCTCCTCCCGGAACTGCGCCGCACGGCGGCCCACGTCGAACGGGAACTCCACGCGGCGGGCCACTTCACCCGCGTCCCGGTGCTGTGACAGACACGCGGTAATTCATATCCAGGGGACGAATTCTTCCCCCCATCGCAAGTGGACATCACCCCGGCACCGGCGAATCATGGTGTACGACCGCCAATCGGCGGAGCCGGGGCGAAAAGGGGACAGGCGCGATGGTCGAGTCCGTTTCATTCAAGAACAAAGAAATAGAAATCGCGGGCCATCTTCACCTGCCCGACGACTTCGACGAGACGAAGAAATACCCGGCCCTGGTCGGAATCCACCCGGCCGGCGGCGTGAAGGAACAGACCATCGGCGAGTACGCGAAGCGACTGGCCGCCCACGGATTCGTCACCGTGGTCTACGACTCCTCCTATCAGGGAGAAAGCGGCGGCGAACCGCGCCTGCTGGAGGACCCGACGACCCGCGTGGAGGACGCCCGCTGCGCGGCCGACTTCCTCACCACTCTGCCGTACGTCGACACCGAGCGGATGGGCGTCTTCGGCATCTGCGCGGGCGGCGGCTACGCGATCAGCGTGGCGCAGACCGAACGCCGCTTCAAGGCGGTGGCCACCGTCAGCGCGGCCCCCATGGGCGAGGGGTCCCGGGGCTTTCTGGGGCACCTGTCCCCGGTGGCCGAGCAGATCAGGACCCTGGAACTGGTAGGCCGGCAGCGCACGGCCGAGGCGCGGGGAGCCGAGCCCGCCTACGCTCCCTTCGTCCCGGAGACGCTGGAGGAGATCGACGACAACACGCCGGACCTGTTGCGTGAGGGATACGAATACTACCGGACGCCACGCGGTCAGCACCCGAATTCCAAGGGACGTTTCCTGCTGACCAGCATGGACAAGATGTACGCCTTCTCGGCGTTCGACCAGATCCCTCAGCTGCTGACCCAGCCGCTGCTTCTCATCGCGGGCAGCAAGGCGGACACCAAGGTGTTCAGCGACCGGGCGTACGAGCTTTCCAACGGCCCGAAGGAACTGTTCGTGGTCGACGGCGCGACGCACATCGCCATGTACGACGTTCCGGAGTACATGGACCAGGCGCTCACCAAGATGGTGAAGTTCTTCGCCGTTCTTTGATCCTGTTGCAGAAAGAATTCAAGGAGAAGAACCACCATGTCCCATTCCGGCGGGCCCGTCGTCGCGATCGCCTTTCACTCGGGCTACGGACATACGGCCGTCATCGCCGAAGCCGTGGCGCGTGGTGCCGCCCAAGCCGGCGCCGAGGTCGTCTCGATCTGCGTGGACACCATCACCGACGAGCAGTGGGCGCAGCTGGACGCCGCCGACGCGATCGTCTTCGGCGCCGCGACCTACATGGGCACCGCCTCCGCGGCCTTCCACGCCTTCGCCCAGGCCAGCAGCAAGCGCTGGTTCCCGCACGCCTGGGCGGACAAGCTCGCCGCGGGCTTCACCAACTCCGGCGCGAAGAGCGGCGACAAGTCGTCCACGCTGGGCTACTTCGCCACCCTCGCCGCCCAGCACGGCATGCACTGGATCAGCCTGGGCCTGCTGCCGGGCTGGGACTCCACCCAGGGCAGCGAGGACGACATCAACCGGCTGGGCTTCTTCCTGGGCGCCGGCGCGCAGAGCCCCACCGACGCCGGCCCCGAGGGCGTCCACCCGTCGGACATCGCCACCGCGGAACACCTCGGCGCGCGCGTCGCCCGCCAGGCAGCGATCTTCCGCGCGGGCCGGGCCGCCCTCGCCGCCTGATCACCACCCCTCTTCTCCCCGCAAGAAGCACCCCACGTCTCTCTCTCCCCCCCCCCGCAAGGAGCACAGCCATGTCCGATTCCCCGAGCCTCGCCGTCATCCGCCGGGTCTACGACTCCCGCATGTCACCCGAGGTCACCAAGGAGGTGATGGCGCCGGACTTCGTCTGGGACATCACCCCCGGCTTCCCGAACAGCGGCGTCTACCACGGCTGGGACAGCGTGGCCACGGACTTCTTCGGCAAGATGACGGGCTACGAGTCCTTCGGCGCGGTGCCCGAGGAGTTCTTCGCGGACGACGCCGGCCATGTCTTCGTCTACGGCCACTACCACGCCGAGACGAAGACCGGGAACACGGCCGACGTGCGGTTCCTGCACCTGTGGACCGTCCGGGACGGCCGGGCCGTACGGATGCGCCAGATCGCCGACAGCCACGTCCTCCAGGAAGCCCTCAAGGGCTGACCCACCCCCGCCCGGACCCACCCCTTTCAGGAGCAATCCTCATGGCGAAGATCCTCTTCGTGATCACCGCGTCCGACCACTGGACACTGGCCGACGGCACCCGCCAGCCGGCCGGTTTCTGGGCCGAGGAGGCCATCGGCCCCTACCAGGTCTTCAAGGACGCCGGATACGAGATCGCGGCCGCGACCCCCGGTGGTGTGCCACCCACCGCCGACGCGCTCAGCCTCACCGCCGACTTCAACGGCGGCGAGGAAGGCGCCGAGCGCATGCGCACCGCCCTGCGCGAGGCCACCGAGCTGGCGCACCCGATGCGCATCGAGGACGTGGACATCGACGACTACGTGGCCGTCTTCTACCCCGGCGGCTGGGGCCCGATGGAGGATCTGCCCGACAACGCCGCCTCCGGCAGGCTGCTCACCGACTGGCTCGCCTCCGGCAGACCCGTCTCCCTGGTCTGCCACGGCCCCGCGGCCCTGCTCGCCACCATCGGCCCCGACGGCACGTCCCCCTTCTCCGGCTACCGGCTGACCGGCCTGTCCAACGCCGAGGAGCGGCAGAACGGCCTCGCCGACCGCGCGAAGTGGCTGCTCCAGGACCGTCTCGTGGGCGACCTGAAGGCCGACTACCGCGAGGCCGACCCGTTCACCCCGCACGTCCAGGTCGACCGCACCCTCTACACCGGCCAGAACCCGTACTCGGCCGTACCCCTCGCCCAGGAACTCGTCAAAGCACTCAGCTGACGGACCGACGCGAGCGCGGTCCTGATCCGGCAGCCGAGCACCCCGGCGGGTGCCCTCCGCCGAACCGATTCACCCGCACATCCTTACGACCATGGTGGGCCCCGTGACGTCTTCCTCCTCCCTCCCCTCTCCCTCCCCCTCCGCGGACGGCCGTCCCGCCCTCGACGACTGGGTCCGTGCCCTGCTCGACGGCAGGAACTACGCCACCGTCGGCACCATCGGCCCCGACGGATCCCCGCAGAACTCGGTGGTCTGGATCAAGGGCGAGGGTGACACCGTGCTCTTCTCCTCCCTCGACCACCGCCAGAAGGTGCGCAACCTGCGCCGCGACCGCCGTATCAGCGTCTCGGTCTACGACCTCGACAACCCCCACACCGCCGTCGAGATCCGGGGAACCGCCGAGATCGTCCCGGACGAGGGCAAACGCCTCCTGAGCGAGCTCTGGCGCAAGTACCTCGGCGTCGACCTGCCTGCCGCGAAGCACGACGAGGACCGCGTGATCATCCGTGTCGTGCCGCGGAAGATCATCGGCGTTCCGGGGGCCTGAGGCTCCCACCCCGCGGCTGTCGTACGAGCGCTGGTGGATGCCCGGGGCTCCGGACGGCGGTCTACCGCGCCCCTCGCCGCTCAGCCAGGGGAGGAATCCGTACCCCCCACAGGATGCCGCCTTTGTGCCAGGCTGAAGGTCATGAACCGCAACCCGCGTCTGAGCGAGCTGGGTGAGTTCCTCAAGGCCCGCCGGGCCGAGCTCACCCCCTCCGAGGTCGGCCTCCGCGGCGGTCCACGCCGGCGTGTGAAGGGGCTGCGCCGCGAGGAGGTGGCACTCCTCGCGGCGATCAGCACCGAGTACTACACCCGCATCGAGCAGGGGCGGCTCCAGGCGTCGGCGCCCCTCCTCGACGAGATCGCCCAGGCCTTGCGACTCAACGACGACCAGCGCACCTACCTCTTCGACCTCGCCGCGAAGGAGCGGGTGCGCCCGTCCACGTACCGCGAACGCCAGCAGGTGGACCCTCAGTTGCAGCGCATGCTGGACGACCTCACCGCCTCGCCGGCCTTCGTCATCGGCCGGTGCACCGACATCCTCGGCTGGAACCAGCTCGCCGCCGCCCTGTGGACCGACTTCGGGCGCTACCCCGAGCCGGAGCGCGTCTTCGTCCGGCTGCTGTTCACCGAACCCTGGATGCGCGAGCTGTACGTCGACTGGGAAGAGGTCACCCGGCTGGCCATCGCCCAGCTGCGCATGGAGAGCGCGCGCTACCCCGACGACCAGCCCCTGACCGCCCTGGTCGAGGAACTCTCCGCCCGCGACGCGCAGTTCCGGCAGTGGTGGACCGAACACGACGTCGCGATGCGCGGCCAGGGCGTCAAGAAGCTGCGCCACCCCGTGGTGGGCGAGCTGACCCTCGACTGGAACACCCTCACCTGCGGCACGGACCCCGACCAGCACATCATCGTGTGGAACGCCGAACCCGGCAGCCCCTCCCACGACGGGCTGCGCCTGCTCGCCTCCTGGGCCGCCGACCAGAAACGGACGGCGTCCGACGCGACGACCTGAAGTTTCGCCGGTCTGGCGGTCTGGCCGGTCTTGCTGCTCTGGCCGGTCTGGCGGTGTGGCGATCTGCCGTGCAGATGTGGGGCGGCCGGCGCTCACGGACGTACCGCCGTCGGTGGGAGGAGCGGGCCGGGGCCTCCACGGAGGCGGCGCTCAGAGTGCCGCGTCCGGTGCGGGCGGGTGCGGTTCCGCGGTCCAGGACGCCAGGAGCAGCAGCCCGTCGTGGGACGGGGTACCGGGGTCGGCGGTCGCGATCACCAGCTTCTGGGTGGGGTCGGCGGTGCTGGTCAGGCTGTCCCAGTCGAGGGTGAGGTCGCCGACGATCGGGTGGCGCAGCCTCTTGGTGCCCATCCGCCGGCCGCTCATCTGACGTCCCGCCCACCACTGCCGGAAGTAGGCGTCCGCGACGGACAACTCGCCGACGAGCGCGGCCAGTCCGGGGTCACCGGGGTACCGGGCGGCCTCCATCCGCAGATGGGCGACGCAGGTGCGGGCGTTCGTCCGCCAGTCTAGGCAGAGCGACCGGAAGGCAGGGTCGGTGAACATCAGCCGCGCGTAGTTGCGCTTCCCCGCGGGCACTTCGCCGAAGTCGGTGAGCAGAGCGGCCGCCAGCGGATTCCAGGCGAGGATGTCCAGGCGCCGCCCGAGGACGAGTGCGGCGGTCGTGTTCAGCTCGTCCAGGATGCGCCTGAGCTGTGGGTGAACCCTCTGCACCGGTCGCCGGCGCGGTTCGCTCGTGCCGCTCGCCGTCAGCTCGAACAGGTGGTCGCGCTGGGTGTCGTCGAGACGCAGGACGCGGGCGAGTTCGGCGAGCACCGAACCCGTCACGGGGGTCCGCCCCTGCTCCAGCCGCGCGTAGGCGTGGGTGCTGATGCCCACGAGGTGAGCGACTTCCTCCCGGCGCAGCCCGGGCACCCGCCGGGGCGCCCCGGACTCGGGCAGACCGACGGTCCGCGGGCTGAGTTGGGCCCGGCACACCTTGAGGAATTCTCCCAGTTCCTTCGGATACGCCTCGCCGGTCATGACGTCAGTGTGGCATCGCCCGGCCACCGGGTGGGGGGTAGGGATTTCTCCCTGGATAAGCGGTTCCCCGGATGGAATTCTCCCCTTTGCGGGTCCTCGGGAAAGTGACAAGGTCGGTGCCGTGCCGGGTGACCGGGACGTTGAACGACCTCTGGAATGCGGAATTCCACCGGCGCCCCGCACCCTCCCCCCACCCGAATCCACGCAGGAGCACCACCTCATGTCGGAACGGAAGAAGTTCGCACCGCCGGCCATCCAGGAGTTCGCCCCCAAGCTCGCCGAGGTCACCGACACCGTCCTGTTCGGCGACATCTGGGAGCGGCCGGGTCTGTCCCCGCGCGACCGCAGCCTCGTCACCGTGACCGCTCTGGCCTCGCTGTACCGGACCGACCAGCTCGGCTTCCACCTCGGCAAGGCGCTGGAGAACGGTGTCACCAAGGACGAACTGATCGAGGCCATCACCCATCTGACCTTCTACACCGGATGGCCCAACGGCATGTCGGCGATGACCCAGCTCAAGGCGATCGTGGACGAGGCGGACCAGTCAGAGTCCGACTGAGCCCGCCACCGGCGGCAGCACCGCCCAAGGGAAAGACGCACGATGGAACTGCTGAAGCAGCCCCCGACCATGAAGACCATGAAGCTCCCCGCCGAGTGGTTCACCGGCGACGTCTACGCCGATGTGGTCCTCCGCGGCGAGGGCATCGCCCTGGTGCGGTCCCGTGGCGGTCACTGCACGGCCATGGACGAGCGCCGCTCCGCCAAGACGCTGCCGCGTCCGTGAGGTGACTGCCATGACCACCTGGACAGCCGACGAACTCGAGCGCGTCGCCGCCGCCGACGAACTGGAGATGGCCCCGCTCCGGCACGACGGCACGCTGCGTGCACCGGTGCCGATCTGGGTCGTCCGCGACGGTGACGATCTGTACGTCCGCTCCTTCCGCGGTACGCGCGGCGGCTGGTGGCGCACCGCCGTCGCGACCCACGCGGGCCACGTCCGCTCGGGCGGGGTCGACAAGGACGTCACCTTCGCCGAGGTGCCGGACCCCGGGACCAACGACCGCATCGACACGGCGTACCGCAGCAAGTACGGCCGTTTCGGCGGGGCGTACGTCGATCCCATGGTGGCCGCGCGTGCCACGACCCTGCGGCTGCTGCCCAGATGACCAGGAAGGTCCCCGCCGACCCCGCTGAGCCGTCACCGCCGGCCGGCCTCGCACCGGAGTAGGTCTCATGCTCGGTCTCGAACTCGTCGTCGTCCTGGGTGCGGCCGTGCGGGCAGTGGCGCGCCGTCCGCGCCTCCATACGGCGCAACGCCGGACGCACTGCAGCAGCCTTGCTGCCGGTCACCCCGCCGAGCCGTGGCCAGTACCTGTACGCGGAAGAGAAGCTCCTGGCCCCCAGCATTGACCTGCTCCAAGACCTCTTCGAGCAGCGAGCCGTTCAACAGGCCCTGCATCAGGGCCTGTTCCCTGACGGTGCCATACAGAACTGGGTGAGACCCGAACGCCGTCAGCTCCTCGTCGGCGAGAAGCGCCTGGCAAGGGGCACGAAGTGGTTCTTCGCCTCGGCGCGTGACGATGGCTACTGGCAGCGCGTCATCCTTGCCGTCCGGCATGTCGCCGGTGGCGACTACGAGGACGAAGCCGCCGTCGCCGTGCGTTCCTTCACCCAGCTCAGCAGTCGGCTTCCCGGTTGCATGGGCGTCATCTACGACGGTGCCTTCCGCGGCGTCCACCGCGACGCCCTCGCCCGCCTCGGGCTGCTGGTCATCAACAAGCAGCACGGCTCGGTCAAACCCCGGGCCTACGAGCTCCTGCGTTTCGGGCGCTGCCGCCATGACCTGTGGTGCGACCAGGGCCGCATCGCCGAGCGCGTCCTCCTCGACGACGGCACGAGCACTCTGATCCCGGTTCCGGTCACCCGCCTGGAACACCGGCAGGGCCGCACGAAGTCACGCTGGTACCACCTGCTGCTCATCCCCTGCCGTCACGGCGCCCACCCGTACCGCGTACAGGTCGGGATCACCACGACCCCCGGCGACCGTACGGCCACGGATCCGGCCACCGGCCGCCGCGTCAAGAGCGACAGCGAACGTGACTTCCACCGCGCCGAACATCTCCAGCAGATACCGGAGTCCACTCTCACCCACCAGCGGCTCCACCCTTACCGCAACGATTCGGAGTCGGTACACAGCCAGTTCGACAGGAGCATGTAGAACAACCGCGTGATCTCTTACGGCCTTGAACGCCAGAAGGTCTTCGCGCTCGGTTTCGCCGTTGCCCAGAACGCCACCAGCCGACGCGTTTTCCTGGAACGGTCAAGGCCCCTGCAAGCTGGGGTCACGGCGTGATCGAGGTACGGGGTTGTCCCCGGTCGGTTCCTGGCGCCGGTGTCCAGCGTGACGATGCGGTTCATCTCCTCCTTGGCGAGCTGGAATTCGAAGACGTCGATGTTCCCGGCCATGTGCTCGGGGCGGACGGGTTTCGGTATGACCACGACACCGCGCTCGATCCGCAGGCGCAGGACGCCCTGGGCCACGCTCTTGCCGGGCGCGGTATCGGCGGGCGCCGAAGGGCTCGGCGGTGGACGCGATGGAGCCGGTCGTGCGGCACCTGCTGATGCGGACCCCGACGGTGCCGGTCACGGTGATCGCGGAGCGGAGCGGCTGGGCGCGGGGGAACACACTGCGGCCGAACCGCACGCACTCATCGCGTCCGGCGCCGCGGCCGTCCGTGCCGGGAGCGTCGGTCACCAGGTGGGCCTTTATCCATCCTGGTCGGCCCCGCGCGAGATCAGCGGACGGGGCACCCTCTCCAGGGCGAGCACGACCGGGGTATTGGTTGGAATCGGGCGCCCGCCACCGCTCGGCGGGCGCGAGGATTTCTCTCCGCGGGAGGTGACGGCCCGGATGGGGGCGGTTGCCCCACGCCGGTCGCGGTCCTCGCGCTCAGCCGTCATCAGCTCGGCGAGAAGCCTGCGGGTGAGAGTCCCTCGTGTTCGGCGCGGTCTCAGCCCTGACCGGCGCCGAGCAGGGAGAGGAGGTAGGCACCTCCGATCTTTCCGTTACGGGGAGGCAGTGCGCCCAGTTGGCGCATCATGTCGTTGATCTCGTACTGCGCCAGGTAGTGGGAGAGCAGGCCGTCGGTGAACTCGAGGAAGACGTCGCAGCCGTGGGTGGAGAACCGGCGGGAGGCGTCCAACTGGGGCGGGCCGCTGCCCTCCTGACGGAACAGGACGACCGCCTGGCCGTCCTCGGGCGCGGTGAACAGCTGGACCTCGTCGAAGGACACGTCGGGCATCGCCCGCCAGATCCGGTCGATGTAGCCCCGCAGGGCCTCTCGGCCGTGGATGACCTCCGTCCAGAAGACGGTGTCGTCCCAGGTGACGTCCGGATGCGTCAGCGCGAGAACCTGCTCGGTGTCGTGGGAGTTCCAGGCGGCCAGCCACTCGGTGGCGAAGCGACGCAGGAAGGCGGGACTGGTGGTGGCGTCAGGGCTCATGGCGTGTCAGCTCCTCGATGGGGTGTGGGTGAAGTCCGGCCGCCGTTTGTGGAGGAAGGCGGTGATGCCCTCTGCGGCGTCCGGTGTCTCGACCAGAGCGGAAATGGACTCGGCTTCGCGCCGGAGATGTTCTGTCAGCGGGGTGGCCGGGGCGTCGCGTACCAGCTGGACCGACCGTGCGAATGCTTCACGGGGGCCGGCGGCGAGTGAGCGGGCCAGCCGGAGTGCCTCCTCGAAGGCGGTGCCGGGCCTGACCGCGCGGCTGGCCAGCCCCAGGGTCTCCGCCTCGGTTCCGGTGACCTTCCGGTTGGTCAGGATCAGGTCGTTGGCGCGGGCGGGTCCGAGCAGTCTGGCCAGGGTCCAGGACACTCCGCAGTCGGGCGAGAGCCCCGCGGCGGTGTAGGCGACCACGAAGCGGGCGGTGTCCTCGGCCAGTACGAGATCCGCGGCGAGAGCGAATCCGATGCCGCCGCCGGCACAGGCGCCGTGGACGGCACTGATCACCGGCATGGGAAGGGCCCGGAACCCGAGGACGGCCTCGTGCGCGGTACCGGCGAGTTCCGCGAGGAACGCACCGGGTGCGGCCGCCGCCGCGAACTCTTCGAGGTCGCCGCCGACGGAGAACTGCTCACCGTGTCCGAACAGGACCACCGCTCCGACGTCGGGCAGCGAACGGATCTCGGTGACGACGTTCCGCAGCTCTCGCGCCATCGGCAGGCTGATCGCGTTGCCCACGGTCGGCCGGGACAGGCCGACCAGCGCGATGCCGTCGGTCGTTTCGAAGGTGACTGGTGCAGTCATATCGGCGTCCTCACAGGCCCATGTCGCGGCCGATGATCTCCTTCATGATCTCGGTCGTGCCGCCGTAGATGGTCTGGATGCGGGCGTCGGCGAACGCGCGGCTGACGGGGTACTCGCGCATGTAGCCGTAGCCTCCGTGCAGTTGGAGGCAGCGGTCGGCCACGCGGACCTGTAGTTCGGTGCACCACCACTTGGCCTTGGCGGCCTGGACGGGTGTCAGCCGTGCCTGGGTGTGGAGGGCGACACAGTGGTCCACGAAGACGCGGGCGATGTCGACCTCGGTGTGGAGTTCCGCGAGCAGGAAGCGGTTGTGCTGGAAGCTTCCGATCTTCTGTCCGAAGGCGTGGCGTTCGGTGACGTACTCCATAGTGCGGGCCAGCACGCCCTCCGCGGCGGAGACAGCCGTGACGGCCAGGGAGAGCCGCTCCTGTGGGAGGTTGCGCATGAGCTGGAAGAAGCCCTCGCCCTCCGCGCCGAGCCGGTTCGTCACCGGGACCCGTACGTCGGTGAAGTGCAGTTCGCTGGTGTCCTGGCCGTGCAGCCCGAGCTTTTCCAGGTTGCGTCTCCGCTCGAAGCCGGGCATGTCGCTCTCGACGACGAAGAGCGTGAGGCCACGATGCCGGTCCTCGGAGGTGCGGGCCGCCACGACGACCAGGTCGGCGTTCTGGCCGTTGGAGATGAACGTCTTGGAGCCGTTGAGGACGTAGGTGTCCTTGTCGCGCACGGCGCGCGTCGCGATGCCGGACAGGTCGCTGCCGGTGCCCGGTTCCGTCATCGCGATGGCCCCGATGAGTTCGCCCGACGTCATTCCGGGCAGCCATCGGCTCCGCTGCTCCTCGTCGGTCAGCTCCAGGAGGTAGGGGCCGACCACGTCGTTCTGCAGGGCGAGTCCGAGGCCGGCCGAGGCGTGGCCGGCGCGGCCGAACTCCTCGTCCAGGACCGCGTTGAAGCGCCAGTCGTCGATGCCCGCCCCGCCGTGTTCCTGCGGGGTGGCGAACAGCAGGAGGCCTGCCTCGCCGGCCTTGCGGAACAAGGAGCGGTCGACGATGCCGCGCTGCTCCCATTCCTCGTCGTACGGGGCGACTTCCGCCTTGATGAACGACTGCACGGTCTGGCGGAACAGCTCGTGATCCTCGTCGTACACCGTGCGGGTGGCGTCAGGCATGTTCGCCTCCGGGCAGGAACAGGTCGGGCTTGAGGTCGGCTTCGGCGGCGTCGCCGTAGCGGTAGGCGCTGAAGTCGGTGACCCCCTCGTCGCGCAGTACGTCGTCGTCGATGAGGCAGTGGCCCGTGCAGTCGGCCGCCTTGCGGGAGAGGACGGCGTGGGCGGCGTCGGCCATGATCTCGGGGCGGCGGGACACGGCCATCGCGGCGTCGCCGCCGACGATGTTCTGCACCGCCGCGGTGGCGATGGTGGTGCGGGGCCACAGACAGTTCGCGGCCAGCGGCTGGGGGTGGTGCTGCCCGGCGAGGCCGAGGGTCAGCATGGTCATGGCGTACTTGCTGATCGTGTAGGGCGCGTGCTGGTGCAGCCACACGGAGTCGGGGTTCAGCGGCGGGGACAGGGTCAGCACGTGCGGGTTCTCGGACTTGTACAGGTGCGGCAGGGCAGCGCTGATCAGGGTGAACGTGCCGCGGGCGTTGATGTCGAGCATGAGGTCGTAGCGCTTGAGCGGGAGTTTCCCGATCGGTGCCAGAGCGATGGCCGAGGCGTTGTTGACCACGACGTCGATGCCCCCGAAGGCGGCGACGGCCTGCTCGACGGCCGCGGTGACGTCCTCCTCGCGACGTACGTCGCCGACGACGGCGAGCCCGTTGCCGCCGGCGGCCTCGATCTCGGCCACGGCGGTGTGGACCGTGCCGGGCAGCCGGGGGTCGGGCTTGTCGGTCTTGGCCAGCAGGACGACGTTCGCGCCGTCCCGGGCGGCCCGGGTGGCTATGGCCAGTCCGATGCCGCGGCTGCCGCCGGACATGAGGATCGTGCGGCCTGCCAGCGGACGGGCCTGGTCTGCGGTGGTCATCGGTAGTCCTCTCCGTTCTGCGCCTTGCGGACGAGCGAGTCCGGCGGCGCGAAGCGGTCGCCGTACTGGTGGGTGAGTTCCAGGGCCCTGCTCACGAACCCGCGCACGCCGCCGGCGTACTGGTTGACGTACTGCAGGACACCGCCGGTCCAGGCGGGGAAGCCGATGCCGAGGATCGAGCCGACGTTGGCGTCCGCGACCGAGCGGAGCACGCCTTCGTCGAGGCAGCGGATCGTGTCGAGGGCTTCCGCGAAGAGCATGCGCTCCTGCATGTCGATCAGCGGGATCGTGGTGTTCGTACCGCCGAAGGCGTCCTTCAGCCCGGGCCACAGGCCGGTCTTGCGGCCGTCGGCGTAGTCGTAGAAACCGGCGCCCGCAGCCCTTCCCCTGCGGTCGAACGTGTCGATCATCCGGTCGATCACCGGCGCCGCCGGGTGGGCGGGCCTCTCGCTTCCCGCCGCGCGGTGACCGGCGGCCGTCTCCTCGCGGATCTTGCGCAGCAGGGTCAGGGTCAGCTCGTCCACGAGCGCGAGCGCGCCGACCGGGTAGCCGGCCTGGGTGGCCGCCTGTTCGATGGACGCCGCCGGCACGCCCTCACCGAGCAGTGCGACGGCCTCGTTGACGAACTCCAGGATGACGCGGCTGGTGAAAAAGCCCCTGCTGTCGTTGACGACGATGGGCGTCTTGCCGATCTGCCGCGCGATGTCGACGGCCTTGGCCAGGGTGGCGTCGCTCGTCTTCTCACCGACGACGATCTCCAGCAACGCCATCTTGTCGACCGGCGAGAAGAAGTGCAGCCCGATGAAGTCCTCCGCCCTGGGAGCGCTTTCGGCCAGGCCGGTGATGGGCAGGGTCGAGGTGTTCGACGCCAGTACCGCGTCCGGGCCGAGATGGGCGGCCGCCTCCTCGATGACCTTCCGCTTCAGCCCCGGATCCTCGAACACCGCCTCGATGAGCAGGTCGGCACCGGCGGCGTCGGCCGGGTCGTCGGTGGGACGGATGCGGGCCAGGATCGCCTCCCGCTGCTCGGGAGTGGTGCTGCCCCGCTCGACGGCCTTGTCCAGGATCTTGGCGCTGTAGCCCTTGCCGCGTTCGGCGGCCTCCAGCGAGATGTCCTTGAGGACGACCTCCAGACCGGCCGCCGCACCGACGTGGGCAATCCCGGCGCCCATCATGCCCGCCCCCAGGACGACCAGCTTTCGTGCCTGGTACGGCGGGTAGCCCTCCGGCCGGCTGGCACCTCGGTTGATCGCCTGCATGTCGAAGAACATCGACTGGATGATGTTCGCGGAGATCTGTCCACAGATCAGCTCCGCACAGTAGCGCGACTCGATGGCCATCGCGTCGTCGATGTCCACCTGGGCGCCCTCGACCGCCGCGGCGAGCAGGTTGCGGGCGGCGGGGGCGGGGGCGCCGTGGGTCTGCTTGCGCAGGACGGCCGGCAGCGAGGGCAGGATGGCCGTCAGCTCCTTGCTGTCCGGGGTGCCTCCGGGTATCTGATGGCCCGGCCGGTCCCAGGGCTGAGCAGGTTCGGGGTTCGCGACGATCCACGTGCGGGCGGCTGCCGCCAACTGCTCGGGTCCGGTGACGAGTTCGTCGACCAGCCCCGCCTCGAGAGCGGCCTGGGGGCGGAACTTCCGGCCCGGGAGCAGGATCTGCTGGAGGGCCGTGCGCACGCCGAACATGCGGACCGTGCGGGTGGTTCCGCCGCCGCCGGGCAGCAGGCCCAGGGTGACCTCGGGGAGGCCGACGCTCACGTGGGGCCGGTCGACGGCGATCCGATGGTGGCAGGCGAGCGCGATCTCGTAGCCACCGCCGAGCGCCGCGCCCTGAAGCGCGGCGACGACCGGCCGCCCCAGCGTCTCCAGGCGTCGCAGGGCCTCCTTGACCCCGTCGAGCATGGCGGTCACGTCGGCGAGATCGTCCGTGGTGCAGCGCATCATCATGCCGAGGTCGCCGCCGGCGAAGAAGGTCTTCTTGGCCGACGTGATGACGACTCCGGTGATCGCCTCGCGCTCGGCGTGCAGGTGGTCGACCAGGGCGGGGAGCTCGCGGATGAACCGGTCGTTCATGGTGTTGGCCGACTGGCCGGGATCATCCATGGTGACGGTGACTATGCCGTCCGCGTCACGTTCCCAGCGGAACATGGAGTGGTCGTACTGCGTGGTCATGTGTGCCTCCGTCGGCTGGTGAGGGGGCGTCACAGACGCTCGATGAGGGTGGCGACGCCCATGCCGCCGCCGATGCACAGAGTGACGACGGCGCGACGGGCCTGACGTCGCTCGAGTTCGTCGAGCGCGGTGCCCACCAACATCGCTCCGGTCGCGCCCAGCGGGTGTCCCATCGCGATGGCGCCGCCGTTGACGTTCACCTTCTCCATCGGGATCGCCAGATCCTTGGCGTACTTGAGCGGTACCGCCGCGAACGCCTCGTTGATCTCGAAGAGGTCGATGTCCTCGACGGTCAGGCCTGTGCGGTCGAGGAGTTTGCGGGTCGCCGGGATGGGGCCGGTCAGCATGATCGTCGAATCGGCGCCCGAGGTGGCGGTGGCGACGACGCGTCCGCGGGCGGTCAGTCCGTACCGCTCGCCGACGTGCTCGTCGCCGATCAGCACCAGGGCCGCGCCGTCGACGATGCCCGAGGAGTTGCCGGCGTGGTGCACATGCTCGATCCGCTCGACCCAGTGGTAGCGCTGGAGGGCCACGGCGTCGAAGCCGGCTTGGGTGCCGAGCTTCGCGAAGGACGGTGTGAGCGGGGCGAGCGATGCGGCGGTCGTGTCCGGTCGCATGTGCTCGTCGTGGTCAAGGACCGGGATGCCGTTGCGATCGTGCACCGGCACGACGGACTTCGTGAAGTAACCGCCGGACCAGGCGGCCGCGGCGAGACGCTGCGAGCGCTCCGCGTAGGAGTCGACGGTCTCGCGGGTGAAGCCCTCGATGGTGGCGATCAGGTCCGCGCTCACGCCCTGCGGGATGAAGGACGTCGCGAAGTTCGTCTCGGGATCGTTCATCCAGGCGCCGCCGTCGGCGCCCAGAGGCACCCGCGACATCGATTCGACGCCGCCGGCGATCACCAGGTTGTCCCATCCGGAACGCACCTTCTGCGCCGCGGTGTTCACGGCTTCCAGTCCGGACCCGCAGAAGCGGTTGAGCTGAAGTCCGGACACGGTGTCGGGCAGACCGGCCGCGAGCGCCGCCGTACGGGGCAGGACCGAGCCCTGGTCGCCGACGGGCGAGACGATGCCCAGGACCAGGTCGTCCACGGCGGCGGGATCAAGGCGTGGATGGCGTGCCTGCAGTTCCTGGACGAGTCCCACGACCAGCGACACGGGCTTGATCGTGTGCAGGGACCCGGACCGTTTGCCCCGGCCTCGCGGGGTGCGGATGGCGTCGTAGATGAACGCTTCCGGCGACGACGGTGTGCGGGAGGACATACCTGGGCTTCCTTCCAGGAGTGGGAGCAGGTTGTCCCCGGGACCGTAGCTTAGTTAATATTCACTAAACAAGACCCTGATGTGTTTTCGTTTCGGGTCCGGCGAATCACGCGGGCAAGGCGATGGGAAGATGAGCTGTGGCTAGAGCGACGACACGAAGTGGTCAGCGCGCACCCCGACTGGGAGCGGAGGAGCGCAGAAGGCAGCTGGCGGAGACCGCGGCGCGGCGGTTCTACCGCTACGGCTTCCATGCGGTCGCCCTCGCCGACGTGGCGACCGAGGTCGGGGTCACGGCCCCCGCCGTCTACCGGCACTTCCGGAACAAGAACGCACTGCTCGCGGGCGCCATCGACAGCGGGCTCGACGTGGCGGACGCGGCTCTCGACGGCGTCGGGCAGTCGCTCGACGACATCCTCTTCCGCCTGGCGGGCGCCGCCCTCGACCGGCGTGACCTGTGGGTTCTGCTGCAGAGGGAGAAGCGGCATCTCGGTGGTGAGGAGCGGGCGGCGATCGACGCCAGGTTCGCCCGCTTCATCCTGCGGTTCTCCGAGCAGCTGAGGCGCGCTCGCCCCGACGTCGACCTCGGCCAGAGCAAGTTGCTCGTCACGGCCGCGCTGGCGACGCTGGCGAGCGCATCGGTCAGCGGCGTACATCTGCCCCGCACCGAACATCAGCGCGTTCTCGCCGCCGCCGCGATCGCCGCCGCCCACACACGGCTGCCGACGGCGGAGGACGGCCAAGCGCAGCCGTCCCTCGAACCACGCCGCGGGCAGGACTCGCGGTCACGTGCCGAAGAGCTGCTGGAAACGGCGATCGAGCTCTTTCACGAGCACGGCTACACGGGGGTGAGTCTCGACGACATCGGTGCGGCGGTAGGCCTGTCGGGGCCCAGCATCTACTACCACTTCGAGACGAAGTCCGAGATCCTCGTGACGGCCTTCGCCCAGGCCGCGCACGGACTTGCCGCGCGTGAGGGGGAAGGCCGGACGGGGGTCCCGCTCGGTGATCTGGTGAGTGACTACATCCGCGCCGGCGTCCAGCAGCGCCACCTTTTCGGCGTCTACGTGACCGAGGCGATCAACCTCCCGCGGGAGGCTGCGGACAGGATCGGCGCCGAGCTGGACGCGAACGTCGAGGCGTGGACGGTCGCACTGCGGCTGGTGCGTGCCGACCTGTCCGCCGGCGAGGATCGCGCACTGGTCTACGCGGCACGAGGAGTCGTCAATGACGTGGTCCGCGTCGGAGACCTGCACGGGCGACGGCAGATAGAGGGCGAGCTCGGGGCACTCCTGCGCGCGGTGCTTGAAGCGGATCCGGCCCGGATCGCGCCTGACGAGGTCTGACTCAGGCCTTCGGCGGATTCCGGTTGGCGGACGCGGACGCGGCGTAAGGCCAAGCCGGGGCGGGGATTGGAGTGGGTGCCGGCCCAGCCTCCCGGTGAAGTCCCTCATGACCGATGGCGTGCCCGCGCCGTGGAGCATCGCGAAGAGTGGGTCGGGCCGCCGCCTCGGCACAGACCCGCAGGACCGGACGCCGACGGGTGATCGTTCTGATCCGTACCGATGCTTCGACCAACGCAGACCCGTTGTCCGCCGGGTCGACGACCTCATCGGCGTCGGTGAGGACATCGGCTTCCTGTGCGCCGCCCACACGGCGCGGTTCAACTGGATTGACGGGCGGGCGAGTCCGCCTGACAGGCGAGTGGCTTCGGCGGCAGGACTGCCTCCGAACCCCGACCATCGCCCTCGGTCCGGCTGCCGCGGGGCCGTCCGGGCGAGGGCACCGGGCAAAGCAGCCTGCAGCACCGAGGCCTTCCTCGGGGGCAAACAGCCACTCGATGGTCGGCCCGGAGACCTTGCTTAGTGAATATTAACTAGATAAGTTCAACGCAACGAGTCAGCCACGTACCCATGGCGAGTCGCCAGCCCTCCGCGCAGGGCGCCTCTGCTCCTCTCTTCTCGTCAGGACCTGACAACTGACAGCCAGCCGTTCAGCGATCTTCCGCTGAACGTCCCTCCACACGGGTCTCTGGCCCCGCCCGTTAGCCGCACGGGGCCCCGCACATCCGAAGGGAGCACCTCGATGACGACGGTGTCCGACCTGGCCACGGCCTACCGGTATGCCGGTTACCGGGCGATCGGCTTGTGGACCGAAGACCGGATCGGTGATCTGCTCTCCTCGCAGGCGAAGCGGTTCCCGGACAGGGAACTGTTCTCCTTCGAGGGACGGAGCCTGACCTACCAGGAGTTCGACCGCTGGACCACGGCGGTGGCCACCGACCTCGTCCGGCGCGGTGTCCGCCGCGGCGACCGGGTCCTCGTGCAACTGCCCAACTGCCTCGAAGCCTTGGTCCTCCAGGTCGCGGCATTCCGGATCGGCGCGATCGACGTCCCCGTGGTGCCGATCTACCGCGAGCACGAGATGCGCCGCATCCTGGCCGACTGCCGCCCCAGCGCGGTGGCCACCGCGGCCGAACTCGGCAAGCGGCGGCCGACCGAGGAACTCGACGGCCTGCTCGCCGAACTCGGCCTCTCCCCGGCCGTGCGCTACGTGGTGGGCGGCCATCCGGACGGCTGGGCGCAGGTGCCCGACGCCTCGGGCGAGGCCGGGCCGCTGCCCGAGCCGCTTGCGGCGGAGGAACCCGCTCTGCTGCTGTACACGTCGGGGACGACGTCGCTGCCCAAGGGCGCACTGCTCTCCAGCCGCGCGCTGTTCGCACACATGCGGAACTTCCAGGAGGTGCTCGGCACCGACGAACACACCGTGACGCTCACCCCGACGCCGCTCTCCCATCTCGGCGGCTTCCTGGCGGCTGTGATCTTCCCGGCCTTCCTCGGCGGGCGGTCCGTGATCACACGAGGCTGGCAGCCCGACGAGGCCCTCGGGCTGATCGAGCAGCACCGGGTCTCGCTCATGATGGGGGCCACCGTGTTCGTCTCCGACCTCGTGGAGCGCTACGAGCGAGACCTGTCACCGGACTACCGCCTGCCGACGTACGCCTGTTCCGGTGCCACGATCCCGCCGTCCCTCGTCGACCGTGCCGGAAACGTCGGCGTCGCGGTGGTCCGGGCCTACGGCATGACGGAGACGGCTGGTGTGTGCGCCGCCGCCTCCGCGGACGACCCGCTCGCCCGGCGCCGGGAGTGGGACGGACGGATGCAGCGGGGCATGGAGATCCAGGCCGTCGACGCCGATCGGCGGCCGGTGCCGCCGGGAACCGTCGGTGAGCTGCGGATCCGGGGACCGCAGCTGCTGTCCGGCTACACCGACCCCGACCTGACAAAGGCACAGATCGACGGCGAAGGCTGGTTCTACCCCGGCGACGTGGGCGAGGTCGACCCCTCCGGCTGGGTGCGGATGACAGGCCGCGTCAAGGACATCATCAACCGCGGCGGCGAGAAGTTCTCCACGATGGACATCGAGCTCGCCCTCGCATCACACCCCGACGTCGAGGCGGCGGCGGTCACCGCCGTGCCCGACGCGCGCATGGGCGAGGGCGTGGGCGCCTGGATCGTCCTGAGACCGGGAGCCGTCTGGCACGGTCCCCAGGCGCTGATCGCACACCTCGAGACGCAGAAGCTGGCCAGACAGAAGATCCCCACGCACTGGCAAGTGATCCCCGAAATCCCCCGGACCGCCACCGGCAAGGTCCAGAAACACCACCTCAACCTCGGCGCACCTCTTCCGCACGAAGAGAACTGACCTCAGGAAACTCCCCGGAGAAAGGGAACCGCACATGACCACGTTCGAAAACATCACCTCCGTCGTCAAGGACGGAGTCGGGACCATCACCTTCGACCGCCTCGACCGCCGCAACGCACTGAGCGTCGAGCTGATGACGGACATGAGCGACCAGTTGGACGCGTGGGCGTACGACGACGAGGTCGCCGCCGTGGTCCTGACCGGCGGCGAGGACATCTTCTGCGCCGGCCTGGACCTGGACCTGCAGTCCGGGTTCACCGAGGAGACCCGCGCGGTCTACTCCGAGGCCTGCCTGCGTGCGTACGGCACCCTGCTGAACTACCGCAAGCCCAGCATCGCTGCGGTCGGCGGCCCGGCGCTGGGCGGCGGCTGCGACATCGCCGTCTTCACCGACATCCGGATCGGCAGTGAGAACGCCCTCTTCGGATACCCGCAGATCAAGTTCGGCCTCACCCCCTATTTCTCCCCCCTCTGGAGGATCGTCGGACTGAGCCAGGCGAAGCTGCTGACCTTCTCCGGCGACCGGATCGACGCGAACGAGGCGCTGAGGATCGGCCTCATCGACCGGCTGGCGCCCGAGGGCCAGGTCGTCGCGCAGGCGAGCGACCTCGCCGCCTCCATCGCGGGGACGACCGTGAAGTCGGCCGTCAACAACAAGGAGATGGCCCGGACCTCGCCGGCACTCGACCCGGTCAGCGCCCTGACCTACGAGACCCTCGCCTACCGCGAGGTGATCTGGCACCCCGACATCGTGGACCGTATCAACGACGCCTACCGCAAGATCAGGAACAAGTAGCGGACGGCCGACGGCACATCCACCCGAGGAGCCCGATGTCCTTGTTCCTGCCCAGACCAAATGCCCCCCGCGCCCTCACTCCCCGGGAGCACGCGCGGCTGGACGACGCACCCCACGCCTGCACCCCGGGTGCGGTGGAAAGACGCTTCGGCGTCCTGGGGTGTCGCGTCCAGGACGGCTTTCTGCGAACGGTGATGCGCACCGGTCCGTGGATGGACGGCCCCGACGGGCATCAGGCAGGAGCTCTGGCGGTGCTCCTCGACCACTCGATGGCCGAGACCATCTACAACGCGGCAGGACCGGGACGCTGGTCGCTCACCACCCGGCTGGCGTACGACATCGTTGCCCCGTCACCGTGGCGGACCGCCGCGCTGTATGCCACGTCCTGGGTGCCGCGAAGTGATCGGAGCGGTGGCTTCGCCCAGTGCGAGGTGACGGACGAGCGAGGAGAGCTCGTGGCGGTGGGCTCCACCTGGGTCCAGAACGTCGCGGCGTCCGGCCCTCTGCACCCGGCGGCTGCGGATGCCGCGACGGAGGATGCCGTCGGCAGCGGCGCCGGGAACTTCACCGACCACCTCGGCGCCAGGCTGACCCTGGACGGCGAGGACACCCGGGCCGAGCTTCCCCGGACCGAGCCGTGGAACAACGGATACGGAACGCTCCACGGCGGCGTCTGGGCGGGACTGACGGAGCTGGCGGGATCGGCCGCGCTCGCCCACCACGGGAGCGACCTGCGAACGGCGACGGTCAGCGTCTCCTACCTGCGGCGGACCGACAGGACATCGGTAGCCGCGGTGGCGCGGCCAGTACACCTCGGCCAGTCGTTCGGCGTGGTCGAGGTGACGGGAACCGACAACTCCGGGCGGCAGTGCGTCAGCGCGACCGTGACAGGACGGCACCACGCCCGGTGATCCGGCCCCGCACCTGAAGGAGCAGAGGATGACCACCAGACACATCAGCGTCGACGGCGGCGGCGCGATCCGCCGTATCGCACTGAACCGGCCCGCCCGGCACAATGCGCAGACCCCCTTGATGTGGGCCGAACTGGCGGAAGCCGGAGCGGAATTGGCGGCGGACCCGCAGGTGCGGTGCGTCGTCGTCAGCGGTACCGGCGAGTCGTTCAGCTCGGGCATCGATCTCGACGAGATGCGCCGACCGGACGGATTCCTCCAGCGGCTCGCCGCCCATCCCGAAGGCGACCCCGACCCGATGCTGCCGTCCATCGCCAAGGCCCAGGAGGCGTTCCGCTGGATGGAGCGGGCTCCGTTCCTCGTGATCGCCGCGGTGACCGGGGTCGCCTTCGGCGCCGGTTGCCAGCTCGCCCTCGCGTGCGATGTACGCATCGTCGCGCACACGGCACGGTTCGCTCTGCGCGAGGTGCGGTACGGACTGATACCCGACATGGGGGCCACGGTCTCGCTGCCGAGGACGGTGGGCCGGGAACGCGCGCTGGACCTGATCCTCACGGGCCGGGAGTTCACAGGAGCGCAGGCGGTGGAGATGGGGCTCGCCCTGAGCTCGCACCCGGACGCGGACGTGGCAACCGCCGCGAGCGCGTACGCCGCAGAGATCGCACGCGTACCGCGATCCGGTATCGCCCACACCAAGGCGGCGCTGTCCGAGCCGGATCCCGACCGAAGCCTGCAGCTGGCCGCCCGCGGCCAAGCCGCATGTGTCCGGCAGGCGGACCTTCCGCGATCCGCAGGAGACAGTCCTCGGACCCCATGATGACGCCGACGGGTCACCACCTCTCCGCAGGGAGCGAACATGACAGACGAGCCGGGACCGCTGGATTTCCGTGATCTGGCGGTGGTCGTCACCGGAGCCGGATCCGGTCTCGGCCGACAGTACGCACTGGATTTCGCAGCAGCAGGAGCCCGGGTCGTGGTACACGCACGCCGGGCGGCGGCAGCCGAGGAGCTGACGGACCGCATTCGGGCGGACGGCGGCACGGCCACTGCCGTGGTGGCCGACGCCCGGGACGGCGCGGCGATCGTCACCGCGGCCGTCGACGCATACGGCCGGATCGACGCCCTGGTGGTGAACGCCGGCCATGTGCGCGATCACACGTTCCAGCGGATGACCAAGGAGGAATGGACCGACGTCGTCGACGTACACCTGGGCGGCGCCTACGAGGTCACGGCGGCTGCCTGGCCGCACATGGTGCGGCGGCAGCGCGGGAGCATCGTCCTGACGACGTCGGGCGCGGGCCTGCACGGCAACTTCGGCCAGGCGAACTACGCCGCCGCCAAAGCCGGCCTCATCGGCTTCGCCAAGACCCTGGCGGCCGAGGGGCAGCGGCACGGTGTACGGGTCAACGCGGTCGCCCCGATGGCGCACACCGGTATGACGGACGGTGTCTTCGACGACGAGCTGCGCGCCCGCCTTTCCGCCGCACAGGTGTCACCCTTCGTCCTCGCGCTGGCCCATCCGGCCGGCACCAGGTCCGGCGCCGTCGTGGAGACCGGCGGCGGCTGGGCCGCGGAAGTGCGTTGGCAGCGGTCGGCCGGCGTGCGATTCACAGCCGCCGAGCTGACTCCCGCCGCCGTGCTCGAACGCTGGCCCGATCTGGCCGACTTCACCACCGGGGCCGACTGGCCCAGCAGTACCGCTGACTCCCTCGCTGCCGCGTGCACACGCCCTGTCACCGATCGGCGAACCGGCCGGTGATCGCGGAGCCGGGCCGCCGGACCGACACGAAGACCACCACCTGATAGAAGAGCCGAGGGGAGACTCCGCGGACTCCTCAAGGAGCCGGTCAGGACCTCCTCTCGGCGGTGCCGGGTGCCCGTTCCGCCATGGAGGCGGGCACGGGGCGCCCGGCCATGTCGCGTTGCTGGCGCTGCGGCCGGCAGGACGCCCAGAGCTGCCGGTCATCGCGGCGCCCGCCTCGGCAGACGATTGCCGGAAGCACGGAGTGGGTGGAGAACGCGAGGGGCGGCCTCGCGGGCGTCGCGGCACTCGTTGTCGATGCCCGCGAAAAGACGCCGGCTCGGCACACCCCAGCAACACGCAGCCACGCCTACGGCATGCTCGCAGCACCGACCGAAGGGGGCGTGGCCTCTTCCTCGTCGCTCAGCTGACCAGCGGACGGGGCTGCTACGGAGAACGAGGCAAGACCATCCGGCCGAGCGGCCCCTCGTGGCATCGCCCCACCGTTGAGTGCCATGCCATGCCCTACGCCGGGGCCGCGATGCTCCGGGTGCTGTCCGTGGTAGGGGAAACGGGCTGGTGGGCGGCCGGGGGCACAGCCGCCCACCGACTCACAGCCCGAGCCGGGCTCGGATGTCGGCCGCGGCTCCACTGATCGCCTGATCGATCCCGAACTTCACTGCGGGGTCGAGGAGCGGGGCGCCGACGATGCTGTCGGTGGTGCCGCTGGGGCCTGGCTGGGCAGCCACCGGCCGGCGGTGGCTGAACTCGTCGAATCCCGCCTTGCCGCTGTAGGCGCCGGTGCCGGAGTTGCCGACTCCGCCGAAGGGCGCGTCGACGGAGTGGTGGAGCAGGCCGTCGTTGCGGGTGACACCGCCGGAGGTGGTGCGCTGCAGGAAGTGGTGGAAGTCCTCCCCGTCCTCGCCGTACCAGTAGGCGGCCAGCGGCGACGGCCGGTCGGCTATGTAGGAGATCGGCTCGGCGACATCGTCGTAGACATGGATCGTCAGGACGGGTCCGAAGACCTCCTCGCGTTCGATCCGCGCCTCGGCGGGGACGTCGAGCAGGAGCGTCGGCGGAATGAAGCGGTCCGCACGGGACGGTTCCTCCGCGATGGGCGTGATTCTCCTGGCGCCCTTCTCGACGGCGTCCTCGATCAGGCCCAGCACGCGGTCGAAATTGCGTTCGTTGACGAGGGGCACGGCGGCGGGATTGTCGGCGTACGTGGGGAAGAGCCCGGCGAGTTCGGCCTGGAGCGCGGCGGTGAACTCCTCGGCGCGGCTGCGGGGCACGAAGACGTAGTCGGGGCAGAGGCAGACCTGGCCGCCGTTGAGCATGCGGGTGGTGGCGATGCGGTGTGCGGCCAGCTGCAGGTCGGCGTCGGGGGCGACGACGACGGGGTTCTTCCCGCCCAGCTCCAGCGTGACGGGCACGAGGTTCGCGCCGGCGGCCGCGGCGACCAGCTTGCCGACGGCCGGCGACCCAGTGAAGATGATCTTGTCGAGGCGCAGGTCGGAGAACTCCCGCGCGGTCTCGACGTCCCCGCACACGACGGCGACCTCGTCCTCGCGCAGGTACTTGGCGACGGCCCGGGCTAGGACCTCGCCGGTGCGGAGGTGCACGTCGGTGAACTTCAGGATGACGCGGTTGCCGGCGGCCAGTGCGTCCAGCGCCGGTTGGACGGCCAGGCCGATGGGGAAGTTCCAGGCGGTAACGACCCCGACGACGCCGAGCGGCTTGTGCTGGACGAAAGCGGGGACGGGGCCGTCGACCGGGGTCGGCTTCATCCACTCGCCGAGGTTGTCGCGCAGGTGTGCCGCCTCCTCGATCAGGACGAGAAGCTCGGTGGCCTTGGTCAGGGTGGCCGGTCGCCGCCCGTAGTCCTCGGCCAGCGCGTCGGCGATCTCGTCGGCGGCGTCGAGTACGGCGAGCAGCAACCGGTCGACGCGATGGCGGCGGACGTCCGCGCTGGGGTCGCCCTCGGCCCGGAAGGCGGCGCGCTGCAAGGCGACGAGCCGGTCGAGTTCCTTGCGGTCCACGTGGGTCGGTGCGGGGCCGGGTGGGGAGGCGTGGGTGAGAGAGGACATGCGGGTACTCCTCGGATCGTTGACTGACACGTGGTCTCGATGCGCCCCCCGAGGGGCGTGCGGTGCCCGAGAGGGCGGCCTGCGCAGGGCGGTGCAGCGAAAAGGACCGCCCCCGGCTCGGCAGGCAGGTCAGGCGGAGGCAGGCGCTCCCGCACTGTTCGCGCCTGCGACGAGCTGGTCCATGGCGCGTCGCGCGAGCGTCTGCTCGTGCAGGCGGCGGGCGGACTCCAGCAGCCGGATGCTGTCCGGGCCCCACATGCGGCGCAGGATGTAGCGCTCGTAGGGGCCCTGCTGCATCAGCCAGGCGATCGGGAGGAAGAGCTTCGCGGCACGGACGGCGGCCTTGTCCTTGCGCCGGCTGAGCCCCATCGACCGGCGCATCTTGGCCGGGAGCGTGCCCATGACGGGCAGCTCGATCAGCGTGGTCTGCAGCAGGTACGGGACGAGCGCGCGCACCTGTGAGATGTGGAAGTTCTTCTTCACCGCCTCCTGGGCCAGCTCGGTCCAGTCCTCGCCGGTGTCCGGCAGGTTGTTCACCGTCGTGCTGGGCTCGAAGAGGTCGGCGTACTTCTCGTACAGGGTCCCCAGCTCGGCCATGTTCGCGGGGATGTCCTCCTCGGCCGCCCCGACGAGCCTCAGGTACGCCCCGGTCTCGGCGACGAACTGGTCGCGCTGCTCGGGGGAGAGGCGGTGCGGGAACTTTCCGTCGCGGAACGCGAACGCCTCGTACACACGCAGCATGGGGTGCATCTCCGTCAGCGCCGCCCACATGGCGTCCCGCGGCTCGCTCGCGGCGTAGCCGCCGAGCTCGGGCCGGGCCGTGTCGATGACGTCGCCGGCCACCCTCTTGTGGATGTTGTGGAGGTGCTTGTACATCAGCTTGGCGGTCTTGGAGTCACCGAGCCACATCGGGGCGTGCATGCCGGAGTTGCGCGAGAGCCGGTCGAACACGTCCAGCATGTTCAACGTCCCCTCCCGCGCCTTGCGGGAGACCGGATCGCGGTCCCGCAGGCCGGCGACGATCGGGTTGTAGCCCTTCGTCTGCACCGCACCCTGAACGGCGTTGAGGAAGACGACGGTGGCCGGGTGGAGGAGGACCTCCCAGACCACGCTGCCCGGGCCGAAGATGCCGTAGTCCGGCGTGCCGTCCTCGTTGAGCGACTCACCTGCCGCGGTCGGCTCGCCGAAGCGCCGCCAGCGCCTCTCCGTGCCGAGCAGGTCCTCCCTGGTGATCTTCACTTTTCCCGTCTTGCTGCGGTGACCTGCGGTGACAGTGCTCATCTCGAACTCCTTGATCCGACATCACTTGAGTTCCCGCCCGGGAACTCAAGTTGCCAGCAAGTTAAGCTCGAGGTTGTGCCGCGTCAACCCCCGCGAGGGCTTGAGATGCAAAAAGCCGTGAACATCACAGAACGGACATGACTGTCCGGTGATCGGGAGGACTCGCGGGTGGCCGACCGTGTCCGCACGGCGGCCTGAGGGCGACTTTTCGGCGCCCCGTGATGTCTCGCCGGTGCGCTGACCTTGAGGGCGGGCCAGGAGCGCGCTTGTGGTTCTTCGGCCGGACCCGACGTCAGTCGCGCGCCGGGACGTGGGTGTCCCGTCCGCGCAGCAGGACCGCTTCGATGCCGTGCAGCAAGATCTCGACGCTCATCTCGAGCTGCTTCCGGTCGTACGTGTCGATGGACAGGTCGACCATCCGCGCGAAGTTCTCGAACTCCCGCTCATGCCCGCTGAGCGCCTCGCGTGCCATGAGTCGCCGGGGACGCTCGCCGCTGCGTGACACGAAGACGACGTCCTGCGCGTACGCCATGCAGACGTTGGACAGCAGGGCCAGCACCCGCAGGGCGGACTCGTCGTCGAAGCCCGCCTCCGTCAGCTTCTTCGCGACGGCCTCGGTCGGCGCGCCGAGTTTCGCGAGGAGCGCGTGGTCGAGGCGCAGGTGTTCGGCGAGCGCGTCCGTGGCGATCACGTTGTCCGCGAAGCCCAGGGCGTAGAGGCGGCAAGCTTCCCGCCATGAGCAGCCGGCCGGGATGTCGATGTCCGAGGAGTTCTCAGAGAACGCGTCCAGAGCCATCAGCTTCAGGAGGGTTTCACGGTCGGTGGCGTGGTGCCTTACGGCCTTGCGGTCGACGCCGAGTTTGTCGGCGACGGCCTGCACGGTCAGCGTCTCCGTGTCGAGGGCGCGGGCCGCGTCGATGATGCGCCGCAGATCGAGCCCGGCCCTGCGGCCGACGGGACGCCGCCCCCCGGCGGACTGTGTCCGTTCTGTGGCAACCACGACTTCCGCTCTCCTCTGCCCGGGGGCTTGACCGGCCGTACTGGCGAGCTTAGCTTGCTCCCAGACAAATTCCCGACCGGGAACTTGTCTGGGAGGGAGTGAACGACGGAGTTCGCGGAAGATGAGCACCCGGCCACCGCAGGCCGGGGCGGCACGAAGATCGACCGGACGGCGGCCGGGGACGGCAGCGACATCGCCCACCCAGGACTGGGCGGTACGCGGCCAACGAGCCCCGCGAGGCGATGTGTGGCGTACTCACCGAGATGCTGCGCGCTTACGAGCCTTCGCCTTCCGGGGTAGGAAGAGGCCGCACGACCTCCCTGGTCAGCGCGACCAGCTCGTCCTGAGGCGGCCGCATACCTGCGCCTCGCCGGGGCGACCGAGGGAGCCGCGGCGGCAGGCACTTGCCGAGCGCACTCCCGCCCCGGCCGCCGACCGGTCGCGAACAGCCTCATCCGCGATGTGAACGGACTCACCCACGTCGACGCCGCCCGACCACACAAGGCCCCGAGCTGCCACATCGACCGCCTCGATCTCGCGTTTCGCCACCCGCACCTCTGCTCGAAAGGCTCACCGACATGACAACGACCCGAGCAGCTGTGCTGCGCTCCGCTGACAAAGAGCACGTCATCGAGGAGATCACCCTCGCCGGCCTCCGCCCTGACGAGGTGCTGGTGAAGATCGCCGGGACCGGAATGTGCCACACCGACATGATGGCGCGTGACCCCGCCCTCGGGGCGTTGCTCACGCCCATGGTGCTCGGCCACGAGGGCAGCGGGGTCGTGGTGGCCGTCGGCTCCGCGGTGATCGCCGTACACCCCGGTGACCATGTGCTGCTGAGCTTCGCGTCCTGCGGTGCCTGCCGAGAGTGTCTCAAGGGGGCTCCCGCGTACTGCGAGAATTTCGACGCCCTCAACGTCTCCGGTCGCTACCCCGATGGCAGCACGGGCGCCACCGACGCGCAGGGTCGGCCGGTCCCCAACCGGTGGTTCGGCCAGTCGTCCTTCGCCGAGCATGCCATCGCCGCCGAGCGCGACGTCGTGGTCGTCGACAAGGATCTCCCCCTGGAACTGCTCGGCCCACTGGGCTGCGGCATCCAGACCGGCGCGGGTGCCGTACTCAACGAGATGCGGCTCGCACCGGGCCAGTCCCTCGCCGTCTTCGGGGCGGGCGCCGTCGGACTGGCCGCCGTGATGGCGGCGAAGCTCGCCGGGGCGAGCGACATCGTCGTGGTGGACCTGAACGAGTCCCGGCTCGACCTGGCGAAGGAGCTGGGAGCCACCCGCACAGTGCTGGGAGGCGGGGAAGGCGTTGTCGAGCAGGTCATCGACGCCGGCCCGGGCATGGACTTCAGCCTGGAGACGACCGCCGTCGGCAAGGTCATCACCGACGCCGTCGCGGTCCTCGCGCGGCGTGGCACCGCGGTGCTGGTCGGTGTGGGCACCGGACTGCTGTCGGTGCCGCCGCCGCAGCTCGCGGGCCGTAAGGTCACCTTCGTCCTGGAGGGTGGCGCGGTTCCCAGGGTGTTCCTCCCGCAGCTGATCCGTTTCTGGCAGGAAGGCCGGTTCCCGTTCGACCGTCTCGTCCGCACCTACCCGCTCGCGGAGATCAACGCCGCGGAGGCCGACTCGTTGTCAGGTAGGACGATCAAGCCGGTTCTCATCCCCTGAACCCGTCGATTCAGTCCGCGATCCGACCGGCTCGCTTGTGTCTCACACCGGGTATCGACTTCCGGACCGTCGAGAAAGTGCTGCGGCCCGTGCGAGAAGGGGCCGCCCGGCGGGGAGGCTGGTCATGTGCGCTGCCGCGGCGTAACCCCACCGGTGCCGCTGCCGGCCGTCCACCACGGTGATCGGGATCGGTGACCGGTCGAACAGTGCCTGGAGGATCGCCCGGTCGATCTCCACGGCCGCTCTGGGACCGGACCGTCGAGGAGCTGTGACGGCCGGCCAATAGGTGGCTGCGCAGCAGGTTCCCCCAACAAGCCATCCACATCGGGACACCCGCCTTCCCTACTTAGTGAATATTTACTAAAGTGGCGGGATCGTGTTCGGATACCTCCAGATCAAGTTCGGTCTCACCCCCACTTCTCCCGCTCTGACGGATCGTCGGTCTGAGCCAGGCGGAAGCTGCTGCCCTTCTCCGGTGAGCGGATCGACGCCAAGGAGCCGCTGAGGAGTGGCATCCCGACCCTGTTTCCCGCATCACAGCACCCACAGCAAGATCAAGAGCAAGTTGTCGCCGGAATTCGGAGCTGTCAAAGATGACAATGCCGTTCGCCACCGAACACCCCTTCACAACGGACCAGGACATCTCGAGCACGGTCTTCTGGGACCAGCCATTCGCCGAGCGGGACAAGACCTTCGCCTGGCTGCGGGCCAACGCCCCCGTCAGCTGGCATCCGCCGCTCGAGAACCCGGCCCTTCCGGCCGATGTACACGGTGAGAAGGGCTTCTGGGCGGTGACACGCGCCGAGGAGATCCGCTACGTCAGCCAGAACCAGGACATCTTCAGCTCGGCCGTCGGCGGTGTCGAATTCCGCCCACGCGACCCGGCGTTGCCCATGCCGCCCAGCTTCCTGGAGATGGACCCGCCGGAGCACACCCGCTACCGGCAGATCATGAGCGCCGCGTTCACACCGAAGGCCGTGAAGCGACTGACGGCGCAGATCGAGGAACGGGCCGAGAAGATCGTCGGCGCGGTGGCGGGCGCTGGGGATTTCGACTTCGTGGAACGCGTGGCGGCGAAGCTGCCCATGCTGACGGTCGCGGACATGGTGGGTGTGCCAGAGAGCCTGACCGAGGAGTTCGCGCGCGCCGGCGACGACCTCATCACGGCCATGGGCGGCGGTCCTCCCGAGGGCGCCAACCTGCTCGAGTACATGTTCCAGCAGATGACCGTGCTCCGGCAGATCGGTGTCGATCTCGTCGAGCACCGCCGGAAGCACCCTGCCGACGACATCGCGACAGCCCTGGCCACCGCGCGGATCGACGGTCGGCCGTTGAGCGAGGACGACATCCAGTCGCTGATGGTGCTGCTCAGCGTCGCGGGCAACGACACGACGAAGCAGACCACCTCATGGACGGCGTACAGCCTGGACCGGAACCCAGATCAACGGGCCTGGCTGGCCGAGGACTTCGACGGCCGCATCATGGCGTCGATCGAGGAGTTCGTCCGGCACGCGTCGCCGGTCGTCGAGTTCGCCCGCACCGCCACGCGGGACACCGAACTGGCCGGTCAGAAGATCACGGCCGGGGACAAGGTCGTGATCTTCTACTGCTCCGGCAACCGCGACGAGTCGGTGTTCCCCGACCCGCACAAGTTCGACCTGACCCGCCCCCGCAGCTCGCACGTCGGGTTCGGCGGCGGTGGTGTGCATTTCTGCCTCGGCAACGGCGTGGCCAAGGCCCAGCTTCGCGCGCTGTTCCGGCAGATCCTCACCAAGCTCCCCGACCTTCGGATCACAGGTGAGCCCGCACTGATGCGCAGCGAGTTCATCAACGGCGTCACCCACCTGCGCGCAAGCACCCGCTGAGCCCTGCCCGCGAGTTGCGCCCGCGCACCAGCGGAGCCAGGGAACCGCAGAGCCACACAGCCATACAGAGAGGACAGCCATGAAGATCCACGTCGACCGCGGGCGCTGCACCGGCATCGGTATCTGCGAGTCGGTCGCCCCCGACTTCTTCGAAGTCGGAGACGACGGCCGCCTCGTCCTGCACCGCGAGACGACCGACGAGAGCACCGCCGAGGACGTCACCGAGGCCGTCCGCGCCTGCCCCGCGCTCGCTCTGACCCTGGTGGAACAGTGACCTCAGGTGCCTTGACGCCGGGCGTTGCCGGCACAGGCGACGAGCCGGGCTTGGTGGTCGTCGGAGCGTCGCTCGCCGGCCTGCGCGCCGTCGAGGCCGCTCGCCGGGCGGGATACGGCGGCGCGATCACTCTCATCGGAGCCGAGCCGCATCTGCCGTACGACCGGCCGCCGTTGTCGAAGGCGTTCCTCACCGGCGACGCGGAGGCCACCTACTACCTCGGCGAGGACATCATGCGCAGGGACCTCTCGGTCGACCTGCGCCTGGGAGTCACCGCCCGCGCGCTGGAGCCACAGGCCCGCACCGTGATCACTGATGCCGGGTCTGTGCCGTACGACAGGCTGCTCGTTGCCACCGGCGCGCACGCCAGGACGCTGGCCCACCTGCCGGCGTTGGACGGCGTGTGGACCCTTCGCACCCTGGACGACGCGACAGCCCTCCGAGCCTCGCTCCGGGGGGCGGCTGACGTGGTGGTCGTCGGGGCCGGCTTCATCGGAGCGGAGATCGCCTCTTCGGCGCGAGCGGGCGGTGCCCGGGTCACGATCGTGGAGGCAGCCGCCGTACCGCTCGTCCGCGCGGTGGGCGAGGTGGTCGGCCGCGTGCTCTCCACCCTGCACGAACGGCACGGCACCCGCCTGCTCTGCGGCACGACGGTCGAGGAACTGATCGGGGACGGACACGTGAGCGGCGTCCGTCTGTCGACCGGCGAGGTCCTGCGGGCCGACGCCGTGGTCGTCGGCGTGGGCGCCACTCCGGCGACGCAGTGGCTGAAGACTTCCGGCATCGCCCTCGACCCCCGCGACGGAGGCGTCGTCTGCGACGAGTACCTGGAGTCGTCCATCCCCGGCGTCTACGCCGCAGGAGACGTCGCGCACTGGCCCAACGGAGTGTTCGAGGGCGACGACACCATGCGCCTGGAGAACTGGACGAACGCCGCGTCGCAGGCCGCACACGCCGCCGAGAACGCGGTACGGCCCGACCGGCGTCGGCCCTACGAGACCGTGCCCTACTTCTGGAGCGACTGGTACGGCCAGCGGATCCAGTTCGTGGGCACCGCCGACGCCGATGACGTGAGCGTAGTCGTCGGCGGCAGACCGGACGAAGCCTCGGATCACCTCGTCGCCCTCTACCGACGCGGTGACCGACTCGTCGGCGCCGCGACCCTCAACGAACCCCGCAAGATCATGAAATACCGGAGGCTCATCGCCGAGCGAGGCCTGTGGTCCGCCGCCGAAACGGCCGTCCCGGTCTGAAAGGGGTTCGAAACGGCGGCCCGCCGTCGATGTTCCAGACAACGCGAGTCGGCGCCCAACGCCCAGGGCAACCCGACACAGAGAGCAGAACGGTCCTATCGCCCTCGGACCATGTCCCCCTCGGCGTTCCCGACCATCCGCCGAAGCTGAGGAAACAGCAAGTCAGATGCGCTCTTACAGACCATGCCGCTCACCCCTCCGATACGGACGACGCCCACTGGCACACATCCGCTAGGCTGTCCCTGGTCGGTCGTTGGTACGCCATGCTGTCTGCTCAAGCCGCACTGCAGAGAGCTTCGCACCACGTCTGACCAGCGGGCTTGTTCTCCTTGCCGAAGATCCACGCCCTGGATTTTCGACAAGGTTTTCTACAAGCCCCCGCCTTCGTAGCTCAGGGGATAGAGCACCGCTCTCCTAAAGCGGGTGTCGCAGGTTCGAATCCTGCCGGGGGCACCAAAGTAGTTTTATTCGAACCTTCGACACCCCGAACGGGGGTCGGAAGGTGAACAGAGAGACCCCCAGCCAGTGAGCTGGGGGTCTTCTTGTTGGCGGACGATGCGGGCCGTTCCAGGGCTTCGCGCAGTCTGGCCTGCCCTCTTGCGCGATCGACCAGCGCGGTGTGCCCTGCCTCCAGGACGTCTCCGTCAAGCAGCGTGTCGAACGGTTCGGCGTACTCGCTGTGGACGCCGTCCTCGTCGATCATGAGGTGCGTGAAGAACGCCTGGTTGAACAGCCTGCGTAGCTGAGGATCAGCTGCCAGGTAGGCAGCGTGACAGTCGCGGGCAAGGTCGAGTGCGCGTGTGAGGTTGGTCTCGATAGCGTCGAAGGTGGCCGTCGCCGCGCCGAGCCTTACCTCGATGGCCGTGAGCTGGTCGGTGATGCGCTGCTGCTCGCTGGCGATGAGGTCCATCGGCACCGCACCGCTGTAGATCGCTTCGAGAAGCTTCTGACGCTGCGCGGTGAGCTTCGCTTTCTCGGCCACGAGCTGCTTGTGCTCGTCTTCGGCTTCCTTGCGGTGGGCGGCAAGTTCGCTTCGGAGTCCCTCCTCGATGGCCTCGCGGAGTTCAGGGGCGAGCCGGACACTGCTCCAGTGGTCCTCGACCATCTTCTCGATCTTGGTGATGAGCAGTGCCTTGCGGGTGCAACTGGTGGTCTTTTGGTGCCGTCCCAGACAGACGAAGTACGGGTAGACCACGCCGTGGCGGTTCTTGGCGTTGGTGATGATCAGGCGGCTGCCGCAGTCACCGCAGAAGACACTGGACTTGAGGTAGTGCGGGTGATCGCGCTGTCGCTCACCGACGAGGTTGGCGGCGAGGACATCTTGAACTTTCTGCCAGGTGACCAGGTCTGTGAGCGGCGTGTGGCGGCCGGGGTAGATGACGCCCCGGTACACGACCTCACCCTTGTAGTAGGGATTGGTCAGGATGTTGTGCAGGACGTTGGGCCGGATCGGGCGCGACGGCATCTTGGGGGTCCGCTTCGTGGTGAGCCCCCTGGTTTCCAACTCGTCGGCCAGCGACCGCAGCGTCCACGTGCCGCTCGCGAAGGCTTCGAATGCCCAGCTGATCAGCTCAGCGCGCTCGGGGTCCACCTCTACCGTGCGCTCCTCGCGCCCTTCGGGTGTGCGCAGTACGACGTTCAGGTAGCCGAGTGGTGCCTTGCCCGGGGTGCCGCCGGTCTTGGCCTTCTGGCTCATCCCCTTGTGTACCTCGGTGGCGAGGTTGCGGGAGTAGAACTCGGCGATGGACGACATGATGCCGTGGAGCAGCATCCCGGAGGGGGTCTCGTCGATGTTTTCCGTCGCGGAGACCAGAGTCGCGCCGGCCTTCTTGATGGCCAGGGTGATCTCGACGTCGTCCACGCGGTTCCTCGCCAAGCGATCCACCTTGTGGACGAACACGTAATCGACAGGATTGTCTGCCAGGTAGCGCAACATCCTCTGGAGGTCGGGCCGGTCTGCCGACTTCGCCGATTCCCCCGCGTCGATGAACTCAGCGACGATCACGGCACCGAAGCTTTCTGCCTTGCGACGGTTAGCTTCACGCTGTGCAGGGATGGAGAACCCCTCGACTTGTCCACCCTTCTCGGCCTGTTCTTTCGTCGAGACTCGCAGGTACGAGATCCCTGTCTTCATGGCGCCAGGTACGGTCATCGCGCACCTCCCATTTCTTCGATTACCTGCACACAGCGGTCGGAGTCGCTCTCATCGTTGTTGGCGTTGATATTTCCATTCACAGGCATTCCTCCTTTCTATTTACGTCGATACCAATACCGGCTCACAGGTCAGCGCGACACAAGCAAAGTACTTGGCCAGGGCATCCCAGTCTGCGCCGCTAAAAGCAGTTGTCGCTCGGCGGATCGGATGGTCGATAATATGTTTCAGTTGATGGAGCACCGTAAACGCCCGATCGTCGACCGAGTCATCTTCACGCACATGGATGTGCCAGCGGCGATTCGCCCAGTAGGTAATTCCGGAAACGGGTAGGCCAGCAACCGACTCCACGACGATGCCCGGGATGATGCTAATGAGGTGTGTAGAAGCTTGGCGCGCAGGGCCAGGCAGAAGCTCCCGGAGCAGCCCGGCCTGCTGGGCAGCGATGTCGCGCATGGCTTCTACGGAGCTGGCTGGTTCACGGCCGAGGTCACGTAGCGCAGCGAGCGCTCCGGGACTGGTATTGGGGATGGCGTCTTTTGCGGTATTCATAGTGATCCTCCTCTCCCCATCCGATGCTTATTTCTTTGACAGATTCTGCGACTCGTCTTCGAATGGAGCTGGACCGTTAGTATCGAGGCCGTGTTCATCGATGAGCCGTTGGATGTATTCGTCAACCGAGGCGATAGTGTCCTCAGGCAAGCCGTAGCGCGTGCGCAGGTAGGTGCTCATGCTGGGTAGGTCGGATGGGATAACATATCCAGCCATCGTGAACAGGTCTGCAAACGGAACTTCGAGCGCCACACCTAAGGCTTTGAGAGTGTCTGGCTGGGGCAAGGTCTTCCCGTGCTCAAGTCGAGTGAGCCCCCCAGCATCGAGGCTAGCTTTCCTGGCGAGCTCACGAACGCCGAGCTTTCGCTCCCGACGTAAACGCTGTAGGTACTCACCAAATTGCAATGCTGCGTCGCGTTTCACCATCTCGACATCTCCTTTATCTATTTCCCCATTTTACCTCGCCCGTTGCCCAAAATCAGCAGTTGTTGACAATTCCGCAACGTAATTCTGGTATTACTTTCTGGGGTCCGGGGAAGCTTGACGCTTTCTCTACAATGCGACACTTTCTTGAAAATACGCTGAGGTCTTGCCTGCCTTTGGCTTTTCCCTAAAGCCCGGCTCATGGCGGACCAGTGACATCAGCCGGTGCGTCCGGGTGGTCGCCTGTGACGAGCTTCCCGAACTCGTCGACGGTGACAACGCGGAAGAGCTCCGGCTGTACCCCCGTTTCGGCCGACAGGGCGGCCTCCAGGGCCCCACGTCGGGCCACGTCCGGGACTACCCAGGTAACGGCGGGAAACAGGCCGTGTCGGGCCTGGTGGGCGCCTGTGGCCGCGTAGCGCTGGTAGGTCTTGGCCTTACGGACGACGACTGTGGGGTGCTCGGTGGCACGGTCGGCCTCAATGAACCAGTGGTCCTCGTAGTCACCACTGGCGGTGACGGCGTACAGGTCAGGCTTGAGCCATTCGAGCGTGCCGTGTGGGTTGACGAACGAGCGCCAGCACGAGGGCTCGGTCTCGACGCTGAGCAGCTCGATAGCCCCTTGGCCGGCGTACTCGTGGAGTTGGACGGCAAGTTCGGCGACGGCCAGCGTGTGCGCCGTAAACGCCAGGGACGGCTCGACGTAGCGCCGACGCTTCTTCTCGCCATGCACGGTGCGCAGCAGCCGCTCGCCGGTAGAAGCGAGTTGCCACACGATCCCCGAAGAGCCACTGCGCACACCGCCGATGCGCCGAGTAAGTCGCGCCACCAAGCCGTGCGATTCGAGCCGGACGAGGACACGCATAGTCGCTCCCGAAGCCGCCGTGACGGTGGCGTGGCCCTCGGCGAAGTGCAGACGGCGGATCTGCGCGGTGCCGAGGAGCCGGTGGGCGCGTAGCGATTCCAGGACGGCCAGGTCGCGTTCGGAGAGACGCAGCAGCAGGCTGGCGACATCGTTCGGACTCATAGGACACCTCCCGTCCGAAGTCGAAGCAGATGGCAGCCGCCAAGCTCGCCGCCGTGACCCCCGAGTAGGGGGTCAGTCCCATCCTGCAAGGTGGGGTATAGGCCGGATGAACTGCGGAAATGGCCGGATGGCAGGGTCGCGAACAGTCGGGCGAAGACAGGGGCGAAGAGAGGCATCATCGGTGCCTCCGTTTCCGACCAATCTGGTCGACGGCCGTGGCCGAGGCACTCGCTTCAGGTGCCTGTGGCTTGTCGCTGTCAGCCGTGTTCGTGTCCGTCGTGGGTGTGATCGGATCCGGGGCGTAGTTGGCCCGAGCTGTCACCCGTACGACCTCGGGGTCGGTGGTAACCGGCGGAGGCGGCAACGTCTCCACCAGCGCCCAGCCGGACGGGAGGCCATCGGCGACGAGGTTGGCGTAGGCATGGAAGCGTGGAAGTGCCTGGAAGTCCTCGGCGGTGAGCGACCGGGTCAGCTTGGCCATGTCCCGCGCGTCCTCGTACTCGGTGGCGAACGCGATCTTGGATCGGGCATTCATGTCCACTGCTGTGCGCAGCGCGGGTGGGAACTGGCTGCGGAACTGAGCGGCCAGGAACCAGCCGACCGATAGTGACCGCGATACGGCCAGGGCATCGGCGAGCGACAGGGGAAGGTTGAGAAAGCGTGGCGCCTCGTCGACGTATATGGCACCGGGACGCTTGTCAGCCCCTGGCTCGTCGGCACGCTCCTGGGTGGCTTGCCACAGGTCGGCGATGATGAGACTGCCGAGCAGCGACGCTGTCCCCGGCCCGATGAGTCCCTCGTTCAGGGGGACGAGCACGATCTTGTTCTCGCGGAAGATGTCGCGTAGACGGAACTTGCCGGTGCGTTGGTCGAGCATGTGGATCAGGGCCGGGCGGAGGAGGAACTGCCGCAGCTTGTTGAGCGGCGGCGCGATTGCCGCAGCTTGGGCCTGCGGAGACTGTGACTCGTACCAGGACCAAAATCCAGCGAGGCCGACGTCGCCGCCTACCCGTCCGACCTGCTGGCGACGGAACCTGGGATCGGTGAGCAGGCGGGGCAGATCGACCAACGTGGCTGGCCTGCTCGGCGTGCTGGCCCTGGCCAGGGTGCGGAGACTGGCCGAGAAGATGTCCGCCGAGCGCGGCCCCCATCCGTCAGCAAAGACGGCCTCGAAGACCGCCAGGACGCCGTCGACCACTACATCGGGGTCACGGCCGGTAACGTCCAGTGGATTGAACCCCACCGGAGTTTCGTCGCTGGCGTTCAGCTCGACGACATCGTTTACGCGGTGCTCTGGAATACGCGCGAGGATGTCGTCGATGAGCTGGCGCTTGGGGTCAAGCACCGCGACCGGGCGTCCAGCCTCGATGTCAGCACAGATCAAATTCAGAAGCGCCGTGGTCTTGCCGGAGCCACTCGGTCCGTACGCAATAGCATGGTATGTCTGGTCTTTCGGCCCGATGCCGAGCAGTCGGTCATCACCTGGTACGGCGCTCTTCGCGAAGACTCGCGGGCCGGTGTGGACGCTGGCTTCAGCGCGCAGAAGCCTCGGATGCGCGGGCGGGAGGCCCGGAAAATCTCCATCACCCAGCGGGAAGCCAAGCAGCCCGACGAGTTCGGACACACCGAGCGTCAGCGGCCAATGCCACGGGGAACGCACCTCGTTGAGGTGCTTGGGGTGTTCGCGTACCAGGTCGATGTGAAGCCCCGGGCTCTGGGCGGTAGAGATCGCGCTGAGCAGACTCCCGATAAATCGGCGGCGCCGGCCGGAATCCTGGCTCGACGCTCCGAGCCGGATGGTGGTCGCGAACCCGGCCTGCGACGCTCGTTCCTTGAGCCGCGCCCGCGTCTCGGTACTGGCCGGACGCTCGCCTTGAGTAAGAAGCTGGAGCAGGGTGGTGCTGGGATCCGGAGCTTTCGATGGGATGGCCCGCGGAGCGCGGCGTGGTCCGAACAGCACCTGCACGACGATCTGTTCACCCTGCCGGAGTGGCGTGGCGAGACTGGAGAGCAACGCCCGAGTGGTGGCCTCGTGTGTGTCGCTCCGCAGCGGCAGTCCGGTGGGGCGGAGATGCAACCGCCCGGCTTCTTCGACGCGTGGACGAGGTTCAGTTGTGCTAGCGCCCAGTGTGGTGAGCAGGCTGCCGGGGATCAGGTCACCGAGCATCCGGCGGAGCGCCTGGACGTCGGTGGCGTGGCAGCCGAGCAGGTGTCGGATGCCGCCGGGGTCGGCCCGGACTTCGAGGACGACGCGTGGTGCATCGCGGTCGGAGGCCAGACGGGTCAGGAATCCGGCGACGGTTGCGGGGTCCAGCGGACGGGGCAAGTGAAGGCCGGAGAACACCAGCTCGGTGTGGCTACGCGTCCAGCTCACCTCTGCCTCACCTCCGTGTCGGAAGAGGCGGCCTTCGCCTCAGGCTGACGAGCAGCTTGTTGGGCCTGCGCCTCGAGTTCGGCCTCGGCCATTGCCATCGCCAGGCCGAGCAGCGCCTTCGAGAGCTTGCGAATATCGGGTGGGTCGCGGCGAATGCCACGGACCGTAAAGCGGCGTTCCTCGCGCCCTCTGCGTTCCTTGTTGTTCCCCCTTCGTTTTGAAGTCATAAGGTCACCTCCTTTCCTTCCGGGTGTTGACTGAAATCAACACTCCGCATATCCAGTTATCGTTGATCTTGGTCAACACGTCAATGGCGTTTGTCGATTCCACAACGCGCGACCTCCGTACGGCGGTTGCTACCACCTTGAGCGTCTCCACCGCACGATGGCGACTGCGATCCACGCGCATGATCCCAGTGCGACAGCGGCGACGATCCAGGGCAACACAGGGCGCAGGAATGCGACAGCGAGATTGATAGCGATGGCTACGCCAAGACACAGCAGACTGGCACGCAGGGCCCACGCGAACGGATTTCCCATTGGGGATTCGCCTTTCTTCTCGCCGCTCATACGTCCCGCTCGTCGTGGTGACGGTCGCTCGGCACCGGGTAGCCGGGAAGCGACACGTCGGCGTCGATCTGGTTCCCCCACACGAACCACGGCGAGTTGCTCGGGGGCCGACGCCTGGCGAACAGCTCCAGGTACGGGCCGGGTGACAGGCGCTCGATGAGCGGGTACTGCTCCTCGGGCTTGTGCGAGTGGTCTTGCACCGGAGCGGTGATCCACGTCGGCTGTGCACGGAACTGGACCGGTGCCTTGCCACGGGTGGCGAAGAGCAGGTGCTCGGTCGCGTTGCGCAGGTAGACGCCGAGCCCGAGCCGGAACTTGATCCACGTGAGCGGCGACCGGACGGTGAAGCTCCAGCTTTCGGCGACGTCGTAGCCCTCGCGGAGCGTAGCGTTGGTGACCCACAGCCAGAGATGGGCATCGTCCTCGGCCAGCTCGGCGACGGGCATGGCCTTGATGCGCTCCAGGGTCATGAGGGGGTAGTGGCGCTCCGCGCCTCGTCCGCCCTTCTGCTGAATGTCCCACGGAGGGTCGGCCAGGATGGTGCGGAACCGACGCGGGACATTTGACCCGGTGGATTCGTTGATGATGTTCGTCACGTCGTTTTCTCCTTTCCGTCTCCGGCGATCGTCGAGTGTGCGACGTACCGGAATCTGCTCCTAGTTATGAAGCTGGACTGCGAGTTGGGAAATCGTTGGATCGGTCGAATGTCCGCCCGAAGATTCGGCCCCGTAGAGCGGATATTTCTCGGTTCCTAGCCGACGCTCGGGTTACGGGAAATGCGTTGTGGAATCGGCGACGACCCCAGCCAGAGAGCACGTCACATCGGCGCGTGGACGTAACTGCCGGGGCGTCTGGCGACCAGGCTTGAGAACAATGCCCGTGCAACCGCGCCGGGCGGATCGTCCCGCTCGATATGCGTCACCGCGATGTGATCGTCGAGCGCTCGTGAGCCCAGGCGGTTGCCGAGGACCACGGCGTGAACATCGCCGGGGAATTCCGCCAACTCACGAAGTGTGCTGGACGGGTCGGGATCCAGCAGCCAGAAGTCCGACAGCACGACGAGCGTGGCCGCGTGGTCCGGGAAGGCATCCGCGATCTCGGTCGCTCGGCGGAGGCTGGGGCCCAGCTCGCTCGTACCGGCACCGTCCGGCGGGACGTGGAGACCAGCGCGCAACCTCACGAACCGACGCCTGGTGATCTGCGTGGGGCGGACTTCACCGCTCGACGGGGCGTCGAAGTGCAGCACAGCCCCCAGCTCGTGGCGTGCACCACGGCGAGCGACCACCGAGAAGGCGTGCGCCACTTCAGCAAACCGGTTCGATAGGGGGTCGGTTCCGGCTGGACTGGTGACCGAGCCGGAGTTGTCGAAGTCGGCGATGAGCAGCGTCGGCACGGTGGCCGGACGGCCAGGACTGCCGAGCCGGTAGTCCGTACGGGCTCGCCTGGCCGGCGTGCCCGGCGTCGGGGATCCAAGTAGGCGGCTGCCAAGGAGTGCGCTTGGACGCAGCGAGCCGATGCGGTTCACGCGTCGCCACCTCGACGCGTACGCCTCCCGATAACTCCGCCCTGCTCACGGTTCGGAAAGCCGTGTCCGAGTACCTGTGGATTCCGGCGTTGCACCCTCCAGGACAGTGACTCCACCCGCTTGCCGGCGGCCTGGCCGCGCAGCTGGTACTCGTCCCGAATGGAGCGCTCTGCTGCCTCGGCCTGCGTCCTGCCCCTGATCGCCGACGACTTCGCCAGCTTGAGGTATCGCCGTTCCGCTTTCTGGACCCGCTTGGCCGTTGCCGCGAGCAGGTCTGCCACCTCGTCGGCAGCCGAGTAGCCGAGCAGGCCCGATCCGATCGCTGTGGCTGCGGCGAGCAGCCCGAACGTTATCCCGGAGGCGCTGCCCTCGATGCTGGCCCGCAGGCAGAAGATGCCGACGACGAGCAGCGCCACCACGACGAGGGAGAAAAGGCCGATGAGCTTCACGATGCCGCCGCCATTGTCGGCGCCCGAGAAAAGACGCACGTACCGCGCCTCGTCGTCGGTCAGCGACTCGGGATCGCGCTGCCGGATCTTGGCCATACGGATGTACTTCAGTTCCGCCCCGACCAGTCCGGCGCAGGCGGCTGCCAGGCCGGAGGCGAGCGATTGTCCAAACGCGATAGAAGGAACGTCGCCGCTTACCACCGCCGCCGACCAGACGCCTGCAGTGTCACCGAACCAAAGCACTGGCCAACAGATCCAGTAGCGCAGCTTCGCTCCGGGCTCGCGCCGTGTGTATGGGGTCAGGACCCACGCGGCGTGCTGGTAGTCGGCACGTGCTTGGCGGACCTCCTGCTCCTGCTCCGACAGCAGGAACTCCGTCCCCGCGGCCACGCGCTCAAGGCCGCGTGCCCGCTCCTGGAACGGCCGGGCTGCGCGCTCACCCTCGGCCGGCCAAGTCAGTTCCTGCTCGTCGGCCAGTGCGTGGTACTCCTGCTCGGCATAGGTCACGCCGACACCGGACGGGCGGACGTGACCGCCGACCTCGTCCAAGCGGGGCAGCGAAACAGCGTCGGCTTCCTGCGTCCATGCGTCCTGAGGCGCGGTCGTGTCGCGGAACGGCTTCACGGCGGTCACCGACCCTCGGAGGCGTAGTCGGTGACGGAGACGCACTTCGCGGCGCCGGTCTTCTTACATAGGGCGTTGTAGAAGCTGACCAGGCCCTCGACGACATCCGAACGCGGCGGGGAACCAGATACTCGCCCAAGACCCGCGACGGTGACGGAAGCACCGGGGAGCTTCGGAACGTCCGTCTTGTTCGCCAACTCCGCCGCCTCCCGCTTGCTGATGGCTTGCTTGCCGAGATCGATGCCGACGTTCTGGAAGCCGTCTGTGAGTAGGACGAGGTGCAGGCGGAAACCCTCGCCGACTTGGTTGCTCCACTCACCAGCCAGCCGGTACTGGGCGGTGATGTCGCTGCCTTTGCCTTTGAGGCCGACGACCGCGGGGCTGTATGCGTCGCGGATCTCGGTCATTGCGTCGTCGACTACTGCCCCGACCCGCTTGAGCTTGGCGTTGTCGGTGGCGCCGTGCAGCGGGAGCGGCCCATCGAAGAGCGTCGCCGTGGCCGCGCTTGAGCCGGAGAAGACGGACACCCGCACGCGGCCGGAGCAAATGGCGGTTGTGCGGACGATCTGCTCGATGGCCGTCATCCGCTCCTCGGTGATGGTCTTCGTGTTGCTCGACCCCGTGCCATCGATCTGGATGTCCGAGGCAGGAGGTGCGGAGGTGTCGCAAGAGGCGAGCGTCTGCTTGTCCTGGGCGAGTTCGCCGTGCGGGGACGAGCCGACAGAGCAGGCCGTTATCGTCGTCGCGAGCGCGAGCGCACACATTCCGACGAGAGTTCGGCAGACGCGGCGAGGTGCCGGGGCGACGATACGAGCGGCGGTCTCGGACGTGGTGTCTTTACTGATACGCAAGAGCCGTCTCCTTCTGGTGTTGAGAATTCCTGGCTGAGCTGATGAGGCCGGATAGGGAGGGACGCGCAGCCCCCACCTATCCGGTCAGCTATTACTTCGGGGTAGCGGAGACGCCGACCGCCTTGTGCTTTCGCTTGTGTGCCAGGCGAAGGGAGCGGCGAGCTTTCTCTGTATTCGTGGCCGGCGCTGGGGCGGACTCCGCGATCTCGCGGATTAGCCTCTTCGTGATGTCGATTACTTCTTGCTCCTGCCGAGCAGTCTGTGCGCGCTCGGCCTTGCGAATGCACGGGGCGTACCTGTTTCGAGGCATGGGTGGGCTCCTGACGTGTTTCTTGGATTCGGGAAGTACGCGCACCGTCTCGCCGTTACGGCGCGGTCGACGGGCTGCATAAACCCCTCACATGGGGGCGGCCCTAAGCGCCTCTCAGCGGGCGCAACAGAACGAAATCACGTCATCTCAGGGACACCAACAAAATCACTGGCCTGTCACCAAGAAAACGAAAATTCGCAGGTCAGGAACCCTGGTGACAGGTGTGGGGACACCTGGTGACAAGACAGTGACAGGTGCCAGAGACAGCGAAAGCCCGCTCCGTGAAGGAGCGGGCAGGGGTCGGCCTAGTGGCGGGTTGTTAGTTGGTTATGGCTTCACGCAAGTGCCATGCAGCTCACGGAAGGCAAAAGTGGCGAACCAGTGCGGCTCAAGGATGATGTGACGCAACTCCTGTTCGCCAAAGATGCTGCCAGGGCGTCGCTCGATGTACTCGCTCTCGCGCGTAATCGGATCGGGATCAGTCGAGTAGTCGAGGATCTCAGGTTCCTGCGTCCACTTATTGATGATTGCGATCAAGGCGATCAGAAATACCTTGTGGTCACCCAGGCACGAGCGAATACCGTCTCCGTGCTCCACCCATAGGCGGATGTAGTCGGCGAGACAGTTGGGTTCTTTGCCCTGTAGACGGCCTGCTTCCTCAGGAGAGCATTCAGAGCTGATGACGAAGTCCTGAAAGTCAACGAGAGGAGTATCCGCTACCCATTCGGCTGACATGTCGACCTCCTTGATCAGGAAGGCCAACCCCTTATTATTCATGACACAATTGCATCAAATTCACAATAGGGAAATCTATACAAAGATTACAGGCACGCGAAGGGTAGGAGTGATCCTTCTTGTTCGAATGAAGGGCAGATGTTCGAGGAATGAGGGTGCCGTCGTTGCTATGTGAGTTGTCCAGGTATGCTCACTGCGCCGTCAGCCCAGAGCGAGTGAAGGCCGGTGTGCTACATGGAGAGTCGGTCATCAGCATCATCCAGTCATACGCCATTGGATGATTTGACGCGTCTCGTAAAAATGGGTTGTGACGCTGCGACGCTGCGCGAATGTGACGCACTCGCTATAGAGGTGGCCGAACTCCTAGGAGTCCACGGCCCACTTCGTCCCGAAGGGCGAGCCTTGGTTTTGCAGCGCCTATTGGCGGATGTCACAAGGGAACAAAGAGGGATCGCACTAGGTAGCCTCAAGGAAATATCGAAGGAAGATGCAGCGAGGTCCGAACCTTTTCTAGTTGCCGCTGCTGGAGAACTCCTTGGGCTAGTCGACGAAAATTCATTTATCAGGGTCCGCGATGTTCGTTGTTTTCAGTTCAGTACCACATGGCGGGATCTGCAAAGAAACCGGGACAACAGGAAACAGCCTCTGGCCTACCTGCGTGCCATGCTATGGGTTGGCAGAAAATGTGCCAGGACTGCCGCGCCGGATCGAAAACAACCAGTGCTTCTTGGCACGCTCTTGTCGGCCGTTCGTGCGTACCTAACTGAGGACGCCAGTAACCCAGCTGCTACTGAGCAGCGGAAGAAGAACCGCGAAATACTTAAACAGCTTGTTGGTAATGGTCTTGAGACTCTACCCGTGGAGACTGAGAATCTTTCTAAAAAGAAGCAGGATGCCACAAAGAGACTTCAGAATCCAAGAATTTGGATCGACAGCAAGCATGCCCCAAGAGCACCACGACGGGTTTGGGAAAATATCTGCAAGCATTGGCTCGAGTCGTTGGTAGCTGCGGCCTCAAGCCTGGCATTAGCAGCTATTGCTGTGGGTTTAGTTCTCGATCAGGGTGAGTCAAGCGATAATTCCTCCGGAAAGGCGACAAGCGAGACTTCCTCGCCTCCGACATCAATCCCAATGGGGGTGGATGTTTCTTACGGGAAAGCGATCCGCTTCTCTCCCCTGGAGCCGGAATCAGGAGACTCGGTCAATGTATATACGGGCGAAGAAGCGAGTTTTGTCTCGAAGTTCTCCAAGCAGCTTCCTTACAAAGAAGCTGTACTCCCTCTTGCGGCGCTACCTCCTGACAGCCTCACAAATCTCGCGGGCTACAAATTTACAGCTCATCTAGAACTACAGCTTCCGTCTGGCCATTCCTGTAAGGGGGCACTTATTAAGTGGAGCATCCCCAGTCAGACACCAGGTTCCTTTGGCCTCCAGGAAGGGGTTCTGGGCCCGGATGCACCCCCGGTAGACGTAACCCTGACCCCTGGTCCACATGGTCAAATCAAGAAGCTAACCATCCGAGCTGAGTCCTTGAATAGCTGTTCGCCAATGGACGTAATCGTCCGTGGGCCACGTTTGGTGCGCACTTGATCCCAGTGCTCATCACTCGCAATCGGCTTCCCACGTACATGAAAATGGGCGGGAACCCAACCGGACAACAATGGTGTCTAGGGGCTCCCGCCTCAGGCTTCCCCTGAGCTCACGCTCAAAGGTGAAGCGGTGTGCTACTGGTCAGAAGTCTTGCCTCGACGAGTAGCCGGACGGCCGGCAGAGGTTGATTCTTCAGTCTTCTCCTCCGCGGCGTCCTCGGCACCGAAGATTGCCGAAATAGCGTTCCGGCGCGTCTGTGCCTCACGCTCGATGTCGGCACGGATTGCGGCTGCCTTCTGAAGGATGGCCGGGTCAGACTTGGTCTTCTCGACCCAGTGCTCCAGGGCGACCCGAATCTCTTCAGTGGTGCTGCGACCGGTGATCTGGGCGACGACGTCCAGTTGCGCCCGCAGATCTTCGGTGATTCGGACAGCCAGCGTGCGGAGCTGGCCACCTCCTGTTGGTTGCTCGCTCATCGCGAGCCACCTCCTCGGTGAATTGCGGCCGACGAACCCGGATGGTTCATCTCGTGAAGCCGCAGGACACCGATGAGGTAATTTTTGTGTTGATTTCGGTCAACACTTCTATTTATGAAGCATGTGTTGATTGAAGTCAACACTTTCTCAATGAAGTTGTGAATATTACGGCAGCCTCTCCTTGGCGGACTCATATCGGAAAGGGTCGATTTCGGAAATGCCACGCTGAGCCGCCTATAGATCAGCTTGACTACAACGGCACCCCCGCGACAATGACAGTCACGGGGGTGCTCAAGTACGGGGATCGACGTGTCAAATCAAGGAAAGGTCGCCGGCCTTACGGTTGAGTCACGTCCTTCAAACGGCCCGTGGCTCGTCCCATTGGTACAGCGCATCCAGGAAGCGTTGCAATAGCGCTTCCTCCGCCATCGTGTGGACTGGCCCCCGAGGTGGTTTGGTGGCTCCAGGGATGCGTACCGGCATCGTGCTGAGTGGCGGCGGTTTCGCCGTCCTGTCCAGTTCGAGTTCTGCCCACACGATTTTCCCTCCGGCGTGCGGACGGAAGAAGTCCCACTGCTTGCACGTCGCCCCGACGAGCAACAGTCCGCGTCCGCCTTCGGCGTCATCGTCAGAGCTCCTCGCCACGGGTTGGTCAGAGCTTCTGTCCCAGACGTCCAGCACGAGGCTCGTGCCGATTGCGCGGAGTTGCACCCCGATGACGTGCTCTTCCTTGATCTTCCACGTCTGCGGTTCCGGATCGAGCAACCCCGTTGCCCTCACGGCGTTGGTGACGAGTTCGGACATCACCAGTTCAGCCGTCTCGACGTAGTCGGCCAACTTCCACCGCGTCAACGTCAGCCGGACGAGCATGCGCGAGCAACTGACAGCCGACGGTACGGCGGCCAGTTGCAAGCTGCTGGTGTAGACCCAATTGCAGTGCCGCGGCGCCTCTTGTCCCTCGGTCACGAGGCGATCACCTCGAACACCTCAGCGTCTGCGTCCAGTTCCAACTTCATGAGCAGGTGAATCTGCAACAGCGGATGAAGCGCCAGATGGTCCATGGTCGGTACGACCACGTGGTGGCCACCGACACGGGTGAGTTCGGCGATCAACGCCCTGAACACTCTCGTGCAGCCGGGTACGAACTCTTGAAAGGTCGTCGCGTACCGGTAGCCCTCGGAGGTGGCGAAGAGTTGGAGACCACGCTCAAGGGCAAGCAGCTCCTCGTCAGTCTGGCTTCGCTGGACGCGCATGTACCCGTAGATCAGGGGACGTTCTTGGTCGATCACGCGCGCCGCCCCTGAACTACCCAGATGCGAGCACCGGTTTCCTGCTCAATGTGCTGGCGCATGGCGTCCTGGAGGCCGGGCAGCCGAGCGAAGTGCCAGAGCGAGGGGACGATGACGTCCCTTACGTCGTGGCGCTTCAAGGAGTCGAGCATCACGGAGAAGGCGGATTCCGAACACCTGATGTTCTCGGTGAACACCTGGTCGAGCGCGAATCCTTCGCGCTGGGCGTACGCGGTCAGCTCTCGCTTCACGCGCTCGGATTCGTCGTCTGTTTCGTCGCTGCTCACGACGCGCATGTAGCCGTAAATTGCAGGTCGCATGAAGTCCCCTTTCGCCGCTTCGAAGCCGTTCCAGTGGCGGCCTTGAGGCCAGGCGCCGTTGGACCGGCATAACGGCCAGAAAAGCCCCTTGACCTGCGGAAACCCAGAGCGGAAGAGGGGCAAGAACGACGCAAAAATGAGGCAAGGGCGGCTTTGACCTGCATAAACGGCCCCAGGGTAGCTATGGTGGCTACGCCCCCGAGCCCCGGGAGGGAAGTGCGATGGCAGCCAAGCGCGTGCGGCTCGCTCAGCGTCGCAAATCTGCGGGTTACAGCCAAGAGAAGCTCGCCGAACGGCTTGGCGTTGAACGCTCGACGGTCGTGCGCTGGGAGAAGGCCGACAGCGAGCCTCAGCCCTGGGTACGTCCCAAGCTCGCCGCCGCGCTCAACGTGACGCTCGACGAGCTCCAGTCCCTGCTTGATGACGTGACGGTCATCCAGGTGAAGCCCAGCGAGCGCATGAGCTACGTGCTGGAGCACCCTTCGTCAGTCGACCTGGTGGCAGTCGCCTACTTACACGAGCGGATTCGCCAACTCGACGAGCGGTACGACAGAGCACCCTCGACGGCCCTGCTCGGACCCGCCGGCCAGGTCCACGGGCAGGTGAAGTTCCTTCGGGAGAACGCAACCAACCCTCGTGTCCGCAAAGCCCTCTTCGAGGTCGAGGCGGAATCGGCCACGTTCATGGGTCAGCTCGTCTGGGACGTGAGTCAGCGGCGTGACCACGACGCACCGGTCGCCTATCTGGATGAGGCGGTGACTGCAGCCCGTCAGGTACGTGATCCGTACGCTGAGGCGTATGCGACGCTGCGCAAGAGCTTCGTGGCGCTCTACGGCGAGAAGAACCCCCTCAAGGGCGCGACGCTCGCGGGGCAGGCGGCAGAGGTCGCACGTTCCGCCAGTCCTTCTCTTACCGGGCTGAGCTTGCTCCACGTGGCCGAGGGCTATGCCATGAGCGGCGACCTCACGTCATGCGAGGGGGCGCTGACGAAGGCGGAAACACAGCTCGCCCGGGTCGGTGCCGACGACGTAGCGGCCGAGTACTACACGATCAACGAGTTCAGCCGCTTGTCGGGCTCGTGCTACCTCTTCCTGAACCTGCCCGAGCGCGCCGAGCCCATCCTGCGTATGACCGCCAGGGCGCTCGCCGCGAAGCAGAAGAGCCAGGCCATCGTGCTGGGGAATCTCACCCTGTCGCTGATCCGCCAACGTAAACTCGACGAGGCGGCAGCCACCATGCACCGGACAATCGACGCCGTGGAGCTGACACGGGGTGGCGGTGGTCTTAACCTGGCATTCGCCGCTGGCCGAGAGCTTCGCGAGTGGCGGCACGAGCCGTGGGTGCAGGACGTCAACGATCGTCTTCTGGCCCTCATGGCGGCGATCTGACGGGACCGGTAGGGGCGCATGAGCAACATCGACCAGGCCAAGGAAGCCGTCCGCGACCAGGTGTGGTGCCTGCTCGAACGCGAAGGCGTAGTGCCAGAGGGCTCGTACGGCAAGATCCCCGGGTTCTACGAGGCGGAGGCGACGGCCAATCGCCTGGCCAAGCTGGACGTGTGGAAGCAGGCCCGGACGATCAAGACGAACCCCGACTGGGCCCAACTGCCGGTCCGAATCCGCGCTCTCCAGGACGGCAAGCTCCTCTATATGGCCGTGCCGAGGATGGCGAGCCTCCAACCGTTCTACTTGCTGGACCCCGAGACGCTTGAACTACCTGTCGAACAGGCCGCAGAGAAGAAAGGCGCCGCACAGGTAGCTCGCCGAGTCGGCGTCGAAGACATGAGGCCCATCGATATGGTGATCTGCGGCAGCGTTGCGGTCAACCGCTCCGGCGCGCGCATCGGCAAGGGGGCCGGGTACTCCGACCTGGAGGTGGCGCTCCTGATCGAGGCGGGTCTCGTGACGGACGAGACGGTCATCGTCGCCCCTGTCCACCAGCTCCAGGTCATCAATGAGGAGATCCCCGAGACCGAGCACGACTTCAGCGTGGACCTGATCATTACGCCCGACGAGGTGATCGAGTGCCGCAACCGGCGCCGGCCTAGCGGTCTCGTCTGGAACGACCTCACAGCGGAGAAGATCAAAGCGATTCCTGCTCTCGCGGCGAGGGCTCGCAGGGACGCGTAGCATCCGGCCTTCGTGAAGGCGGGCATAGGCCGTCTGGATCACCACACACCCGACCTGCCAAGTGATGGGCGGTTCAGTGTGCGGCTGTTCGTCCTCGTTGTGGTGGACGCGGCCAAGAGACACGCGGCGGCAGGGGTAATCCGTTCAAGAGGCGAGACTTTGTATGGCTTCTTGGTACTCTGCTCTTGCTTGTGTAGCAACCCCTGGACTTGCCTCAGTAATGTCCACCCACACCCGCTCGAAATACTGGCGTTCCGTCTTGACGTAGGGCACGGAGAAGACGCCGGATAAGAAGTACTCGGCAAGCGTCTTATCGAACCACGCTTGTTCGAGAAACCCGATGTATGCCAGACATGCAGACGATGGATAGCCGTAGAGTACGCCCGCTTCTAGGACAGTCAACTCTTCCCTCCGCTCCAACACATAGTCGAGGGTTGGCTTGTTAATAGCGACCTGTAGCCACTCGTGTCGAACCCCATCCGGGTCAATGTAGTAGTTAAGGGCGGATGGTAGGCCGAGCGTTTCTAGGAGCTGGGCAGCACTACTCTTGTCTTTTTCGTCGACGGCTATGTCAGTAACCTGCTTATGACCAAGTAGCAATGCAAGTAGATTGACTTTCTCGACCGTAAGTAGATGCGAACTGCTCTCGATGACTTCAATTCGCTTCTTGGTTAGCGGTACTACTTTTCTTTGACTTTCGGGGGAATTTATGAGCTTATGCTTGACGGGTAACATATGTTTAATTTACCATAAATATCGGTAATATTCGCTGGTTAAGGAGATGCGTTATGCGTCTGCGTATTCGTCGCGCCTTGTCCGTCCTCGCTGTGATGGCGAACGCCGCCTGTCGGTGCGGCTGCCCGGGTTGCAAGAACGGCAACCACTGCGGCATGGCCGCCAATCAGTGCAGCGTCCGCCCCTACTAGGGTGAACGGTGGCCGGTAGTACCGCAGCCCTTCCTCGCACCCTCTAGGGAGCGAGGAAGGGCTTTTTTCTATTGGCGCCAAAGACAGTGCTTAACAGCGGCTTATAGAAACGCATTACAGAGGTCGACGACGGCTAGATTGCGCTTCGTAGACGTTGGCTGTTCAGTGTCGCCGCCAGAACACAAGCAGCCGATTCAACTGTCACAGTTCGAATAGTCGCCCAACAGCCGCGCTAGAGGCGCCACAGTCCCCCGTGCGACAGAGCGTGGGACATCCCTTCGATCTCGTAGCGAAGGGTTTTTTCTTTGGAGCTACTCCGGCTGCCCGTTGGGGCCTTCCGGCGCCTTGAGCCCTCGCATTAGGTCACCCGCATCCATGCCCAGCGCCTCGGCGATCTTCAGGATGTTGTGCAAGCTGACGTTGCGCTGGCCGCGCTCCACCTGCCCGATGAACGTCCAGTGCATTCCGCTGTCGTCAGCGAGGCGCTCCTGGCTCTTGCCGAGCTCGTTCCGGCGGGCGCGCACCCGCGCGCCGAACGTCTCCGCTGCGTCTGAGATGGGCTGTTTTGCCATGGCAAGCCCTAGCCCATACGTCCCAAGCCTCAAGATCCAGAGACGATGTATCCCAACTCTCTACATCCCATGACTATGTGTCCTATCCTACTCGTGACCGTTCCCGAACCCTAAGGAGGTGTTGATCATGCTGCGCATCAACGGCAACGGCGGTGGTAGCGGAGGCACGAAGCGCTGACGCTCGCGTCCGCAGTATCCGGAAGCCCCGAGTTCACTCACGCGGCTCGGGGCTTCCTGCTGGACACACCATTGCCCTGACCTGCAAGTTCTGTATAATTGATCTTGTATATGTCGAGCCCGTTAGATCGTCTTTACCAGACTAAGCTTGCCCTGCTCGCGACCATCGTTACGGTGATCGGTGTTGCTCTCATGCTCCTTGCCCACTGGGCGGGCGACGCTGCTGACGGAAACTGGCTCACCAACCTCCCCATCATGGAAGTTGGCTCGGCGCTCTTCACGACCGGCCTCATCGCGGTCTTCTTCGAGTACATCGACCAGGCGGACGCCGAGACCCGTGCCAACCAACGACTCCGAAAAGTCCTCGTCGAGGAAGCACCCGCCATCCGTGACGCCGTAGTGGACGGCTTCGCCTTCGCCCCCGAGTCTCTGACGAACGTCGCCTCTCCTGCGACCCTCGACCGCATCGTCGAGAACACCTTGGGCATCCAGCTCGGCGACAAGGAGCTTGCCGCCGATGCCTACCGAGACTTGAAGGAACAGATCATCGGGGCGCGGCAGCGCCAGGAGGATGCACACGTTTCAGTGGCGCTCGCGCCCTGGAAGAACGGGCCGGCCACCGGCGAGGGCTCGATGTTCGTCGCCACCATCTCATGGGAGTCCTGCGTTACACCGCCGAACCCGGTGCTGCGCTTCTCCTGTGTCTCAGACCTCGACACCTTCCGGGAACTTTCAGCCGATCCAACCTCCACGATCTCCTGGTACTTCCCTCACTTGAACGGACTCGATGCCCGCTCAGCGGAGGTCTTCGAGCTAGTCCAGGTCGCCGTGGACGGAAAGACCCAGAGCATCCGACGCAGCGTCCGGAAGGAAGGGCAGGTCTTCACCTGCACCCTTGACGACGAGACGAAGGCGAGGGACAAGGTGACCGTCTCCTACACCTACCGCGTCCTGGTCCAACGGCACGGCCACACACTCCACCTCGACCTGAGCCAGCCCACCAAGGACTTCCGGGCAGAACTCTGGTACGGCGACTGCGGCATCCGCCGCATGAACGTCATCGACTACCTGTCCGGCCCGCGACAGCCGCGGTACCGCCATCTTGAAGCTTCAGACCCATCCCCGAGCGTCGAAGTGGCCTACGAGGGTTGGACGTTCCCGAAGGGCGGGGTGGCTTTCGTGTGGGTGCTCGACGAGGAACTGTCGTGATCGATTCACTGTCGCCAGCCAAGCCCCTGGGGGATGCGCGCCAACCGCATCCCCTGTCAGTACCCGGCGCTATCGTTGAGGCACTCGCTTGGAGTATCACCACTAGTGACACTACTGTCACGCACTGGCATGCGAAGGATGGGCGCCGAAGGATGGACAGGTCACCCGTACACCTCACCGCAGGATCGCGGTCTGGCTCTGGACTCGATGCGGGCAAGGGGGTGGCGTGGTAGTGGCTCTCAAAAAGTCGGACCTGTACAGCTCGCTGTGGCGGAGCTGCGACGAGCTGCGCGGCGGCATGGATGCCAGCCAGTACAAGGACTACATCCTGACGCTGCTATTCGTGAAGTACGTGACGGACAAGGCCAAGTCCGACCCGAACTCCTTGATCGACGTCCCCGTCGGCGGATCCTTCGATGACATGGTCGCCCTCAAAGGTGATAAGGAGATCGGCGATCGTGTCAACAAGATCATCGGCCAGCTCGCCGAAGCCAACGGACTTGAGAAGGTAATCGACCTGGCCGACTTTAACGACGAGGAGAAGCTCGGCAAGGGCAAGGAGATGCAGGATCGCCTCTCCAAGCTGGTGACGATCTTCGCTGACCTGGACTTTCGAGGTAGCCGCGCTGAGGGCGACGACCTGCTCGGCGACGCCTACGAGTACCTGATGCGGCACTTCGCAACAGAGTCGGGCAAGTCGAAGGGGCAGTTCTACACCCCGGCCGAAGTCTCACGGGTACTCGCCAAGGTCGTCGGTATCGGAGCGGGCACTCGGCAGGACCACACGGTCTACGACCCCACGTGCGGGTCCGGCTCGTTGCTCCTCAAGGTCGCCGATGAGGCCCCACGCGGCCTCACCATCTACGGGCAGGAGAAGGACAACGCCACCTGGGCGCTGGCCCAGATGAACATGATCCTCCATGGCTACGAGGACCGTGACATCCGCAAGGGTGACACAATTACCAGCCCACAGTTCACCCAGGGCGCACGGCTCCAGACCTTCGACTTCGCCGTCGCCAACCCGCCGTTCTCGATCAAATCGTGGAGCAACGGCCTGGAGAACGACTACGGCCGCTTCGAGTACGGTCGGCCGCCGGAGAAGAACGGCGACTACGCCTTCCTGCTGCACATCCTCAAGTCACTCAAGAGCACAGGCAAGGCCGCGGTCATCTTGCCGCACGGGGTCCTGTTTCGCGGTCACGCCGAGGCAGGCATTCGTAAGGAGCTTCTGCGCCGCGGCTACATCAAGGGCATCATCGGCCTGCCTGCGAACCTCTTCTACGGCACCGGTATTCCGGCCTGCGTCATCATCCTCGACAAGGAGAACGCCCAGGCGCGAACTGGCGTCTTCATGATCGATGCCTCCAAGGGCTTCATGAAGGACGGCAACAAGAACCGCCTCCGGAGCCAGGACATCCACAAGATCGTCGATGTCTTCAACAAGCAGACCGAGGTCGAGCGCTACTCGCGTATGGTGCCGCTCCACGAGATCGCCGACCCGAAGAACGACTACAACCTCAACATCCCGCGGTACATCGACTCCTCCGAGCCGGAGGACATCCAGGACCTTCACGCCCACGTTCACGGCGGGATCCCGGATCACGACCTGGACGCACTCAACGGGTACTGGGAAGCGTTCCCGAGGCTTCGTACCACGCTCTTCAAGCCGAACCGCCCTGGCTACAGCGACCTGGCTGTCGGCGTGGCTGAGGTACAACAGGCCATCCTGGACTCCGACGAGTTCCAGAAGTTCGCCATGGACGTACGCGGCCAGGTTGACGACTGGTTCGCCGCGCACCGGCCGGTCCTGCAAGCGCTCAACCCGGACACCGTCCCCAAGGACCTGATCGCTCGTATCAGCGACGATCTGCTGGCCCGGTTCAAGAACACCCCCCTGCTCGACGAGTACGACGTCTACGAGCAGCTCATGACCTACTGGCACGGCGTCATGCACGACGACGTGTTCCTCATCATGAACGACGGGTGGTGTGAGGCGGCGAAACCTCGCAAGGCTATCGAGGACAAGGAGCGCAAGCTTTCCGAGACTCCGGACCTCATCGTGGGGTCGGGGCGCAGTGCCACCAGGTACAAGATGGACCTCATTCCGCCGGCGCTCGTCGTAGCTCGCTACTTTGCAGGTGAGCAGGCCAAGGTCGACGTGCTTCACGCTGGAGCCGAGGAAGCCAGCCGTGCTGTCGAGGAGTACATCGAGGAACACGCCGTCGAGGACGGCCTGCTTGCGGAGGCTATGGATGATGGCAAGATCTCTAAGATTCTCACTTCGACGCGGCTCAAGGTAGCCCGGCACGAGGGAACCGACCCCGAAGAGATCAAGGCGCTGCAGCACCTGATCAGGCTGTACAACGAAGAGTCTGTCGCCAAGAAAGCCGCCAAGGAAGCTCAGGCTGCACTCGATCTCGCAACCCTCAAGAAATATGGTGACCTCAGCGAGCCTGAGATCAAGCAACTTGTGCTCGACGAAAAGTGGGCAGCCACGGTTCGTACTCGTGTCGCGAGTGAGGCCAACCGTCTGACACTTGGCCTCGTTGCTCGGATTCAGCAGCTGGGTGAGCGCTATACGGAAACTGCCGATGCGATTCATGCCGCACTTGAGGCGCTCGAATCAAAAGTAACAAGACACCTCACTGAGATGGGGGTCATGTCATGACAAGCCTCGTGATCACCGAAACGGCTAGCGTTACGCTAGAGGAGATCTCAGCATTCATCACTAAGGGATCCACGCCTACGACACACGGTTTTTCCTGGGAATCCACAGGCGTTCCGTTCCTTCGCAGCGAGTGCGTCTCCGAACACGGTCTGGATATGAGGCAGTCAATGTTCATCTCACCAGCCGCTAATCACGTTCTACGCCGGAGCCAGGTCGCTGACGGAGACATTCTGATGACGATTACCGGCTACGTCGGCCGCGTGATCCGCCTATCGGGTGTCGGTGAGGGGAATATCAACCAGCACATCGCGAGAGTGCGGATCAAGGACAGGCGGTTCGACCCTGGGTACGTCTATCACTACCTGTCGCAACCGTCGATTCGCGAGTACTACGAATCAATTATCACTGGTCAAGCTTATCCACAGATCAGCTTGGTGCAGGTCAGAGAGACCAAGATTCCCGATCTCCCTCTCAAAGAGCAGCAGGCGATTTCTGCTTCATTGGATTCAGCAGATGAATTCATTGCCAAACTCGAGAAAATGTTCGCCAAGAAGCAGGCGATCAAGCAGGGCATGATTCAGCAACTTCTGACCGGAAGGATTCGGATGCCCGGCTTCGTCGAGCCTTGGCGCACCGCCCGGCTCGGCGAGCTTCTGAAGCGACCGCCACGGTACGGAATCAACGCGCCCGCGATTCCGTATTCCATTGATGCACATACCTACATTCGCATTACCGATATCGACGATGCTGGAAACTTCACACCTCGCCCTAAAGTGAGCGTCCGGCAGCCAAGCTCCGCCGACTATCTGCTTAGGGAAGGCGAACTCGTATTCGCTCGCACTGGAGCGAGTGTAGGTAAATCATATCTCTATAATCCGGACGATGGTGAGCTCGTATACGCCGGCTTCCTCATTAATTTGGCTCCGGACCCACAAGCACTTGATCCCGCGTATTTGGCCCTCGTTACGCAAACAGCGCAGTACTGGGACTGGGTGGCGCGCACGTCCGTCCGAAGCGGTCAGCCAGGAATCAACGGGCGCGAGTATGCGCAACTTCAGATCATGCTGCCAGGAATTCGGGAGCAACGCGCTATCGCCAGCACAGTGAATGATATAAGTCGTGAAATGCGCGTGCTCAGCAAACGCCTCGTTAAGGCCAGAGCTGTCAAGCAGGGTTTGATGCAACAGCTCCTGACCGGTCGTACTCGTCTACCTGCCATGGAGGGCGCAGCATGAGTAACGTCGGTCAACCCGAGCGTATGACACAGGATCGTATCGTTGCTCTGTTTCGTGACTCGCTGGGCTACGACTACCTCGGCAACTGGGAGTATCGCGCGGCAAACTCCAACGTCGACGTTGAATTGCTCGCGCAGAACCTCCGTGCCCGGGGCTACAACGACAACCTCATCAACAAGGCGATCGACAAACTGAAGAGCGACGCCTCGCTCGGTGGTGGCCGCGACCTGTACGAGGCGAACCGGGACGTCTACGGCCTGCTCCGGTATGGGGTGAAGGTCAAGCCGGGTGTCGGCGAGCAGACGGAGACGGTCTGGCTTGTCGACTGGGCGCACCCCGAAGCCAACCACTTCGCCCTGGCGGAGGAAGTGACGGTGCTGGGGCAGCATACGAAGCGCCCGGACATCGTGCTGTACGTCAACGGCATCGCCTTCGGGACGATCGAGCTCAAGCGCTCGAAGGTCGCCGTCTCTGAAGGTATTCGACAGAGCATCGGAAATCAGCGTCCCGAGTTCATCCGGTCGTTCTTCACGACGGTGCAGCTCATCATGGCCGGCAACGACGTCGAAGGGCTGCGCTACAGCGCTATCGATACGCCGGAGAAGTATTGGCTAGCGTGGCGTGAATCATCCGATATCGCCGACCCTCTCGACCGGTCCTTGACCCAGCTCTGCTCGAAGGAGCGTCTGCTTGAGCTGGTTCACGACTTTATGGTCTTCGACGCGGGGCAGAGGAAAACCTGTCGGCATAACCAGTACTTCGGCGTCAAGGCGGCTCAGGAGAGGATCGCCAAGCGCGAGGGCGGCATCATCTGGCACACCCAGGGCTCCGGTAAGTCTCTGACGATGGTGTGGCTGGCCAAGTGGATCCGCGAGAACCAGCCGGACGCCCGCGTGCTCCTCATCACTGACCGGACCGAACTGGATGATCAGATCGAGAAGGTCTTCCAGGGGGTCAACGAGGCTATCTACCGCACGAAGAGCGGTGGCGACCTCCTCGCCACCTTGAACGCGAGCGAGGAGTGGCTGGTCTGCTCGCTGGTTCACAAGTTCCGCGGCTCGGAAGACGAGGCCGCCCGCGATGAAGCTGAGAGCGAGTTCATCCGTGAACTGAAAGCGACCATCCCCAAGGACTTCCACGCCAAAGGCAACATCTTCGTCTTCGTCGACGAGGCCCACCGTACGCAGTCGGGCAAGATGCACGACGCCATGAAGGAACTCATGCCGGGCGCCATGTTTATCGGCTTCACCGGGACGCCTCTCCTCAAGGAAGACAAGGACACGACTGTCGAGCGGTTCGGCAGCTTCATCCACACCTACAAGTTCAACGAAGGTGTTGCCGACGGCGTCGTGCTCGACTTGCGGTACGAGGCTCGCAACATCGACCAGGACCTGACCTCGCCGGCGAAGGTCGACCAGTGGTTTGAGGCCAAGACCCGCGGTATGACCGACCTCTCCCGTGCCGAGCTCAAGAAGCGCTGGGGCACCATCCAGAAGGTCGTCAGCTCGGAACCGCGCGCCCGACAGATCGTCAACGACATCCTGCTCGACATGGAGATCAAACCGCGTCTGTCAGACGGACGTGGTAACGCCATCCTCGTCAGTTCGAGCATCTACCAAGCGTGTAAGTTCTACGAGCTGTTCACCCAGGCTGGGTTCAAGGGCAAGTGCGCCATCATCACGTCGTACACGCCAAAGGCCAGCGACATCTCCAAGGAGGACTCCGGCGACGGTGCCACCGAGCGGCTGCGCCAGTACGAGATCTACCGGCAGATGCTCGCGGACCACTTCAACGAGCCTGCCGACAAGGCGATGAGCAAGGTTGAGCAGTTTGAGAGGGAGGTCAAGGAACGTTTCATCAACGACCCGGGCCAGATGCGGCTGCTCATCGTTGTCGACAAGCTCCTGACCGGCTTCGACGCCCCGAGCGCGACGTACCTGTACATCGACAAGAAGATGCAGGACCACGGCCTGTTCCAGGCGATCTGCCGGGTGAACCGCCTTGACGGCGAGGACAAGGACTACGGCTACATCGTCGACTATCGCGACCTGTTCAACTCGCTCGAGTCCGCCATCACGGACTACACCGTCGGAGCCCTCGAAGGCTACGAGGCAAAGGACGTCGAGGGGCTGCTGTCCGATCGGATCGACAAGGCCCGTGACGACCTCGATGAGGCCCTGGAGAAGATCCGGGCGCTCTGCGAGCCGGTCGCACCGCCTAAGAACACCCTCCAGTACCAGCAGTACTTCTGCGCCCGCGAGCAGGGCAACGCCAAGCAGCTCAAGGCCAACGAACCCAAGCGGGTTGAGCTCTACAAGTCTGTGGCGGCCGTGACCCGCGCGTACAGCAACCTTGCTAACGAGATGCAGGCCGCTGGATACAGCGACGCCGAAGCAGCAGCGATCAAGGACGAGATCGCCCACTACGCCAACGTTCGCGACGAGGTGAAACTCGGTGCTGGTGAGAACGTCGACTTCAAGCAGTACGAGGCTGGCATGCGGCACCTGCTCGACACGTACATCAGCGCCAGCCCCTCCGAGGTGGTCTCCGACTTCCAGGAAGCTGGGCTGATCCAGTTGATCGTCGAGATGGGGGCTGGCGCGCTCGACAGGCTTCCCGCGGGTATCAAGAAGGACCCCGAAGCGATGGCGGAGACGATCACCAACAACATGCGCAAGGTGATCATCGACGAGCGCCCGATGAACCCGAAGTACTACGACAAGATGTCGGAACTACTCGACGCCATACTCGAGGAACGACGGCAGGGCGCTCTGGACTACAAGGAGTACCTCGAGAAGCTTCTGGAGCACGCGTCCAACCTCGGTAAGGGCGAATCGGACACCGAGTACCCGGAGTGGGCCGACAACGGTGCCCGCCGCGCCCTGATCGACTTCTTCGATCAGGCGCCGGAGCTGGCCGCGGTGGTGGATACCACCATCCTCCACATCAAGCCCGACTCATGGGTAGGTAACGTGATGAAGGAGAAGAAGGTCAGACGCGCGCTCGCTCAAGCATTGCCGGCCGACTTCGACCGGCTCGATGAACTGCTTGAACTACTAAAGGCACGTCATGAGTACCGCTAGTGCCTATCTCACCATCCGTGGCATCGGCATCGACGTCATCTACAAGAACATCAAGAACCTGCACATCGGTGTCTATCCACCCCTTGGGCGCGTTCGGGTAGCTGCGCCGCACCAGCTCGACGATGAGCAGGTGCGGCTAGCCGTGATCCAACGCCTGCCGTGGATCAAAGAGCAGCGCGAGCAACTCCAATCAGCCGCACGCCAGTCCACACGAGAGATGGTCACCGGCGAGTCCCACTACGTGTGGGGCGTTCGCCGCCGGATGAAGGTCGTTGAACGTCCCGGGCGCGCCCACTTCGAACTCGACGGTGAGCGGCTGCTGCTGTACGTGCCGGCCGGCACAACAGTAGAACGGCGCCGCGAGCTGCTCGATCGTTGGTACCGAGAACAGCTTCGACACGTGATCCCGGACCTGATCACCAAGTGGGAACCAATCCTCGAAGTGTCGGTACCGCGATGGAACATCAAGCGCATGAAGACCAAGTGGGGCTCGTGTAACCGCGAGACCGGGCACATCTGGCTCAACGTCGAGCTCGCCAAGAAGCCCCCGGCCTGCCTGGAGTACATCATCGTCCACGAGATGGCGCATTACCTGGAACGCCATCACGACAACCGTTTTACCAAGCTCATGGATAGGTTTATGCCGAACTGGCGTAGCCTTCGTGACCAGCTGAACAAAGCACCGCTCACAGAGGAACAGTGGACATGACTGACGGTGACAAAAGGCGTCCACGGTTTCGTGGGCTCTTCATTGGAATTAATCGCTACCAGTCGCCGTACATCAGCAACTTGGCCTCCGCTGTGCGCGACGCGACAGCCCTCAACGCCTTGTTCGCCGACAACCTTGGGGAAGCAGACTGCACGCTCGTCGCTGACGCTGATGCCACACTTGAACGCACCCGAGCTGAGCTCGTTAGTCTTCGTACGACCAGCAGTGAAGATGACACTGTCGTAATTGCTTTCTCGGGTCACGGAAGTGACACTCACGAGCTCATCACTTACGACGCTGATCCACACAACCTGGCTGCGACGTCCCTTGCGCTAGACGAATTTACTGAACTTGTTGGAAATATTCCAGCCCGACATCTCGTGGTCGTGCTTGATTGCTGTTTCTCGGGAGGCGCAGGCGCTAAGGTGCTCAAGGCTCCGCTCCTACCGAAAGGTGGTCGCGGAGGCGTTCCACTATCGACCGAGGCACTACTTGACCAGATGGCGGGTACGGGACGGATCATTCTGACAGCGTCCACTGCAGATCAGCCAGCTTGGGAAGATTCACGTCTGGGGCATGGTCTTCTGACATACCACCTGCTGCAAGCGCTTCTCGGGCCGGAAGATATTGCCAACGACGGGTGCATTAGCTTCTACGACCTCCTCAAGTATGTGACACAGCGGGTTGTGGCGAATGCATCGGGTATCGCGCAGGCTCGTCAGGAGCCGACGCTTCGAGGTCGATGGGACGGCGAAGTAATCTGGCCAGTCTTTACGCCAGGCCCGCGCTACGGTGCCCTCTACCCATCACGTGTCGCAGCACCTGTTACTAGCGACATCCGTAGCCTCGCCGAACATGGGTTGTCGGACGAGGTACTGGACGCATGGTCCACGAATCTTCCGGGACTAAATCCGCTTCAGCAATCAGCCATCAATGAGGCGGGCTTGCTAAAGGGCGAGAACATCCTCGTTGTAGCGCCGACTTCTTCGGGCAAAACCATGGTCGGCGAGCTCGCTGCGTTGAACGCTACACAGAAAGGCGGCCGATCGGTCTTCTTGTTGCCAACCAAGGCACTTGTCAATGAGCAGCACGAGCGTTTTACTCGCATCTACGGCGCAGCTGGCCTCCGCGTGATTCGTGCGACCGGTGACATCGGCGACGATGTACCCGCCCTCCTTCGAGGACAATTCGACCTCGCCATCTTGACGTATGAGAAATTCGGCAACTTGGCTTTGACGTTTCCTCACGTCCTGCGTTTGGTATCGGTAGTCGTCATCGATGAGGTTCAGACTATCGTCGACGGATCGCGTGGCGAATATTTGGAGCTACTACTCACACTCCTCAAGAGCCGTAAGGAAGAAGGCATCAAGCCGCAAATCGTGGCTCTATCAGCCGTGCTCGGCGATCTCGGCGGCTTGGATAGCTGGCTTGAGGCAAACCTGCTTCGGCGTGACGAGCGTCCGGTCCCGCTCGACGAAGGCGTACTTGAAGCCAACGGCCAGTACAGGTACATCAATGCGGATGGCGAAGAGAAGATTGAGCAGCTGGTCCCTCCGCAGTACGGAGAATCGAGGGCCCGAACGCTACTGGTCCCACTCGTACGCAAGCTCGTGACCGACGGCCAACAAGTAGTCGTGATCCGAGGCACCCGCGGTGATGCCCGTGGGGCTGCCAGATATCTGGCGGCTGAACTTGGCCTTCAGCCGGCGACACAAGCCCTTGAGCGCTTGCCTGTCGGCGACCCGAGCCTGACAAGTGCCGAACTACGCCAGTGTCTACAAGGAGGCACAGCTTTCCACATCTCCGATCTCGATCGGGAAGAACGCCGCGTGGTCGAGGAGCAGTTTCGGTTGCCAGACAGCCACATCCGGGTGATTGTCGCCACCACTACGCTGGCCCAAGGCGTCAACATGCCCGCCGAGACGGTCGTCATGCCCGAATTGAGCCGACGGACAGGCCGTGATGCGTATTCTTGGTATCGAGTCGCGGAATACAAGAACATTGCGGGTCGCGCTGGGCGACTTGGCCTTGTCGAACACGGGCGTGCCATTGTGCTCACGTATGGAACTGCGAACACCAACGAAATCTGGGACCGTTACATCCGGGGCAATCCAGAGAACGTCAGCTCAACTCTGCTTGATCCGTCAGCTGACTCATACACTCTAGTACTGCGGGTCGTGGCAATTGTATCCGCACGAGTCGAAGGTAGGGCGCTACAGAGTACCGAAGTTGTGTCGGTATTGTCGAACAGCTTCGCTGCTCACCAGGCACGGCTGTCAGGAAAGAGTAATGCGTTCGATCCGGAGCGCACTGGACAGATTCTCCAGGAACTGTGCCGCGTCGGATTTATTGACGACGTAGGTAACGATGAGATTCGCCTAAACTCGCTCGGGGTGATCGTGGCTCAGAGCGGACTTACCGTTCGATCTGCCATTCGAGTAGCCAATATCCTCCGGAGTGTTCGGCCTGAAGAATTGAATCATGCAACACTTATCTCCGTAGCTCAGTTGACTCAGGAGCTCGACGAGACACGACTGGTGGTTAACACCCGGGGTGTACGCACAGAACTCAACACCTTCATCAGTGCGTTGCATCGCCAGCATGTTGCATTTAGCGTCATTAACGCATTTAGTAACAATGGTGACGCAGTTGCCACGGCAGCACGCGCAAAGAAAGCCGTTGCATGTCTCCTATGGACGAATGGTGTTGCGTCCGCGCAGCTCGAGCGAACCGTCATGCAGCACTGGAGGGACAGAAACGCAATCGGGCCAGTCCGTGCCGTCGTGAACAGGACACGCGATGTCATCGGCGCCATTATTAGTATCGCTACCGAAATTCATCCGGCGGCAGACTTGACGAGCCTTTCATTTTTGATTCCTGCCCAACTCGAGCTCGGCGTTCCGGCTGGTCTCGCTTCGCTTGCACTTGCTGGTGCAAGTCTTGAACGTGAGCACTACTTGCGCCTTACCGAAAACGGCTTCACTAGTGCTGAAGTGATCGATAAATTGGAAGACGCTCACCTATTGGAACTTCTCAGTGGAGATGCCAAGCGCCTTCGAATGCTGCGCAGCGCTGTAGGTGAAGTTCTGAACGGCGATACCGAGCCGAGCCTGGATGATCTCCTCCCAGATCCAGCCAGCTAATCTCATGGCGCATTAGCTCGCAGGCCCTCGCATCCTCACTCCCGCCCGCTTCAACGCCTTCCACACCGTGCTGCCGCTGATACCGAACTGCTTCCCAATTTCGTTCGTGCTCAGTCCCTGCCCGTAGAGTTCTTTCGCTTGCTCGACCCTTGCCGCTGTCATCTTGACCATTGGCCGTTTGGCGACGCCTGCGCGCTCCAGATGCCGGTCTACTGTGTGGCGATGGACGCCGTACCGTCGAGACAGTTCGTTCATCTCAGCTCCGTGTCGGTACGCCTCTACAAGCTCCGCCACCTCGTCGGGCGACAGCATCCGGCACTCACGGATCTCTGTCGCTACTGCCGGATCTGGCAGTAGCGGCTCTACCTGCGGCAATGCCGCCCCACCAGCCTGTTCCAGCGCCTTCAGTAGCCGCGCTAGGGGCTTACCGGGGTTCGAAAGGGAGTCACGGAGGCGCACAGGCAGAAGGGCCAGCTCAGGAGGGGGTTCCTCCAAGGCCGGCCCTTGGCCATTTCAGGCGCCGTGCCACATCCATGCCACTACGAGTCCGCCCGATCCTTTTCGGAGGGCTCGGGGGGTGGCCGCTTTCCCACCGCCCCGGATCACGGCCCCGAGCCGGTCCGCGATGGCCGGTCCCGGTCGCTGGTCGTGTGCTGGTGGATCAAGCGCGGCTCGGGAGCTGCTGTGGCCCATGCGCGTCATCAGCTCCCGGGTGCCGGCTCCCGCCGTCGAGGCGAGCGTGTTGGCCGTGTGCCGAAGGTCGTGGAAGTGCAACTCGGCCGTGGCACCCGCAGCCTTCCCCCAGTCGTCGCTCCGCCGCAATTTCCCGCCTCTGCGGATCGGCGAAGACGTGTGTCCCGGTCGGCAGCGGCGAAGGGCTCCAGATGGTGCGTGACCGCGTCGAGGAGTGTCCAGACCACGTCAGGTCAGGAGGTATGCCTTCAGGATCGTCACCGCGTAGGTGTTGCCGGTGGTGTCGGTCAGGGTGGATGTGAGGGAGACCGAGCGGGCGTTTTCCGGGTGGGTCAGGATGAGGGTCCTTTTGCCGTGGGTGGTGGTCACCGGGGCGGGGGACCATGTCCTGCCGGCGTCGTAGGAGACCTTCACCGTCAGGGATTTCAGGTCAGTGGCCGCCGGGCCCTGGAGGGAGAGGGGGATCGTGGTGCGGCGGCCCGCAGGGGCCGTGCCGGTCTGGGTCAGCTTCGGGTGGAAGCGGACCGTGGAGAGGGGCAGCGAGCCGGAGTCGGACGGGCTGGACGTGAAGGTCCAGGCCGCTGTCAGGCGGCTCGTGGTCACGGCCACGCCTGGCGGGCGGGTCAGGTTCGTTCGGATCGTGTAGCGGGCCGGGACGGACGGGAGTTTCTCCACGGTCTGGCAGAGGTCACCGTCGTTGTCGAGCAGGGTGCTGCCGTCCGCGGTGACCGTGGTGTGGCGTTTCGCTGTGGAGAAGGCGGGGTGTCCGCTCCCGTCGGCGAGGTCGGGGACGCACAGGTCCAGGGTGTCGCCGTCGCGCTGTGCGCCGTACGGGCCGCCGGTGATCGGGCTGAAGACACCGACGTTGTACGTGGCCGCGTAGGTCCGGCCCGCCCGGTACGACCTCGCGCTCTCCGTGCCGTAGAAGACGTCGTCGTCCTCCCCGGAGGCGTTTCGCTGGCCCAGGTTGGCCGTCCACTTGAAGCCCTTGGGCGTGGTGACGTAGATCTTCGCGGTCGTCGGCAGCGGGAAGGGCGCGCTCACAGTGCCCAGCGACAGGGTGGGGCCGCTCCACAGGACGTTGACGATGCCCTTCCGGTGCGCGACGGACGAGCCGAAGTTCCGCTTCAGCAGGGCCAGTTCGTCCATGCGCGTGGTATGCCGATAGCCGGTGGGGAAGCGGTCGGGCAGGTTGTGGAGCAGGTGGTAGGTGGTGCTGCCCTTCTGCCAGAGGCCGCCGAGCTGCGTGCTGAGCCTCCCGGCCGGGGCGGTCGGTCCCAGCGTCGCTGTGCGCAGGTTCTTGAACGTTCCCCAGAACAGGGTGCTGTTGTGCGGTTCGCTCCCGGTGTCTCCGGTGCCCACGGCGAGGTTGAGCTGGCCGTCGGACATCTTCGCGCCCCGCGGCGCGGTGATCCCGACCGGCTTCGCCTTGCGCGCGTCGAGGACGACCGTGGTGTCCCCGGTCAGCGAGAGCCGCGGCCGGACCAGCGCGGAGGTGCCCCCGGCGTCGTCCAACACGGTGTCCACGACGTAGTCGCCGCGCGGGACCCGCACCCGGTACACGCCCTTGGAGATCTGCTCGTAGTCCGCGAGGTTCGTGGTCCAGTACGTGCCCGAGTACCCGAGGATCTCGGTCAGCGGCGCGCTCACGGGCCGGCCGCCGCTGTCGAGGAACTTCAGGGTGAGGTCGTATGCCTCGGCCTCCCGTATGACGCCGAACGCGGTCCGTACGACAGCGGGTTCCGCGCCGTCCCGTGCGGTGGCGACCAGCGTGCCCGAGTAGGCGCCGTCCGCCGCCTCGACGCGGGTGTCCGCGGTGAGGTCGACGTCGGCGGTGCCGCCCGCCGGGACGGTGAGCTGGGTGGTGCTCAGCGTGAACATGCCTGCGGGGGCCGTGCTGCCTCCGGGGCCGGTCGCGGTGGCCGTCAGGTCCAGGGTGACGGGGTGGTCGCCGTCGTTGCGGTAGGTGATGTGCTGGGTGACCGGCCGGTCGTCGGTGTGGGGCCACCGCTGCTTGCCGAAGGACACGGACGTCTGTTCGCTCGCCACCACCCCCTGAAGTGCCCGGGACACGTCGAGCCGGCCCGTCCCCTGCTGGTAGCCGGTCGCGCCGGTGGTCGGGGTGGTGGACGCGGTGAGCGCCTGCTTGATCCGTGCGCCGGTCCAGTCGGGGTGCCGCTGGGCGAGGATCGCGGCCGCCCCCGCGGCATGCGGCGTCGCCATCGACGTACCGGACATGGAGACATAGCCGTCGGCGGCCGGGTCGCCCATGTGGCCGTGCGCCGCCCTCGCCGAGACGACGTCCACGCCCGGCGCCGTGAGGTCCGGTTTCAGCGCGCTGTCGGCGGTCGGGCCGGTGCTGGAGAAGTCGGCGAGCCGGTGCTCGCCGTCGACGGCGCCCACGGTGAGCGCCGACTCCGCGGCCCCCGGGGAGCCGACGGTTCCCGCGTCGGGGCCCTCGTTGCCGGCCGCGGCGACGGTGAGCATGCCGGTGCTCTTCGAGAGGGCGTTCACCGCCGCCTCGACCGGGTCCTCCCCCGGCGTGTCCTCCTGGCCCAGGCTGAGGTTGGCCACCTTGGCGCCCTGCCCGGCGGCCCACTCCAGGCCGGCGATGACGCCGGAGTCGCTGCCCTCGCCGCTGTCGTCCAGCACCTTGGCGTCGAGGATCCCGGCGCCGGGCGCGACGCCCTTGTACCGGCCGCCGGACCGTGCGCCGGAGCCCGCCAGCGTCGCGGCCACATGAGTGCCGTGGCCCGCCATGTCGTCGGTGCTGCCGGTGCCGGTGAAGTTCTTCGAGGCCTTCACCGCCGAGGCGAGGTCCGGGTGGGTCGTGTCGATGCCGGTGTCCAGGACGGCGACCTTGACGCCCCTCCCGTCGTATCCGGCCGCCCAGGCGGCGGGGGCGCCGATCTGCGCGACGCCGCCGCCCGTCTCCCCGGCCTTCGCCGCCTCCCCGATCTTCGCCGTCTCCCCGGTCTTCGCCGTCTCCCCGGCCGCCGCCGCCTCCCCGGCCGTCGCGCCCTCTTCGTCCGCCGGCGCCTTGAACCGGCCGTCCAGCCAGACCCGCGCGACTCCCTGCTCCTCGGTGAGGGCCTGCCACATGTCGTCGGCCCCGGCCTTGGGCACGGTGATCGCGGCGCCCGCCACGCTGGGCAGCTCCCGGCGCACGGTGGCGTCGGCGTCCGCGACCAGTGACTTCTGAGTGCTCCTGCGCTGGGCGGACTTGCCCTCGTACGACACGATCAGCGGGAGCGTGCCGCGCCGGGTGTCGTCGTAGCCGGCGCGTATCAGGCCGCTGACGTCGAACAGCCGCATGTCCAGGACGCCTTGACCGATCAGGGCGGCGGCGTCGGCGGGAACGACGTACTGATCGCCCCCGACGCCGCGCACGGACACCGGGACGTGCTCACGGCCCGGTGCCCGCCGTACGCCCGTCACCCGGCCCCGGGCGTCCAACCGGACCCGGTCGCCGGTGAGGAGGGTGACGTACCGGCCGGCCGCGGAGGCGGAGCCGGTGGTCCGCGCGCCGGAAGCGGAGCCGGCGGTCCGGGAGCCGAGGGCGGGGCTGCCGGGGGCCGCGCCGAGGGCGGAGCCGCCGGGCGCCGCGACCGTGACGGTGTCCTCCGTCCGTACGCCGAGGCCGGAGCCCGTGGCCGCCACCGAGACGCCCGTCATCAGCCCCGCCACCAGCAGGGCGGCCAGTGAGGCGCTCGTGGTTCTGTCGCGCATTCAGCTCACCTGCCCGGGGAGCTGCTTGTTGGCGTCGACGACCGCGCGCTCGGTGATCGCGCTGGTGTGCGTGACGGTACCGATCTTGAGGGGATTGCCCGCCGTGGCCTTGACCACCACGATGCGCTCGCCGAGGAACCGCAGGGTCTTCTTGTCGAAGATCCACTCGATGCGCTCGCCGTCATTCTCCCGCGCGATCGCGACCCCGTGCCGGCCGGTGGCGTCGACCGCGTCATTCACCGCGACGACGCCGGGGATCTTGGCCGCGGCCTTGTAGAGGGCGGCGCCGACCTCAGCGGGCGGGTAGCTCTCGAACAGCAGATCGCCGATCGCGACGAAGGCGGCCTGGTCGCGCGGGACTTCGGGGTCCCGGACGGCGTCCGACTCCTGGTAGATCTTCCGCAGCAGCGCCGCGGGGTCGGTCGGCAGCTTGGCCAGGGCGTTGTAGGCGCCGCTGAAGGGGACGTCGCCCTTCAGGGTGATGCCCTTGTCGCCGGTCTCACCGGCCTCGATCAACCAGCCGTCCCTGCCGTCGAGGGAGTTCCAGACCTGGCGGGAGTGCAGCTCGCTGCTGACCGCCTTGCTCTTGTCGCCGACGGTCTTGATGTAGGTGTCGGCCACCTTCGAGGCGATGTAGACGTACTGGCCTTTGTGCGCGGTGGGCTCGGAGGTGTCGGCGGCGGCCAGGGAGATGCGGTCGAGGAGCTGGGGGGCGCCCTTGGCGTCGGCGGCGCCGATCCGGGTGGTCAGTGCGGGGCCGGTGGCCAGGGCGGTGCGGCCGTCGTCCGCGCCGCCGCCGGTGAGGGCGAGGCCGCCCGCGACCGCGCCGGCCAGGGCGAGGGCCGCGGCGGGCAGGAGGATCGCACGGCGCAGGAACGGGTTGGAGCGCTTCACAGGCGCGACCGGGGAGGTGGCGGACGTGCGGGAGGGGGTGCGGAGGTCTTCGTGGATCCGGGCCATCATCTGCTCCTTGTGGAACTGGTGGCGGCCCGCCGGCAGATCCCGCTCGGCGGAGGGCAGCAGACTCTGCGTCTCCGTCCACTCGGCCGGGTGGGGCCGGTGGGAGGGGCTGGCGTTCATCGGTTTCCTTCCTGTGCGGACCGGACCGCGTATCCGCGATCACCTGTTATCTGCCGGTTCGTGCGGGTGGGTTCCCGTTTTTCTCCGAGCAGTTGCGCGTCGGCGAGCTTGCGCAGCCGGGCGCGGGCGCGGGAGAGGCGGGAGCGGACGGTGCCGACCGGGATGCCGAGGGCGCGGGCCGCCTCGGCGTACTCCATCCCCTCCCACAGGCACAGCGTCAGGACCTCGCGCTCGGGACGCTTGAGCAGGCTGAGGGCGGCGAGCGTGGCGTTGATACGGCGCCGGTCGTCCAGGCGGCCGGCGGTCTCCTCGGCGTGGTCCTCGACCCGTTCCTCGGCGGCGTGCGCGGCCGCCGCGGCGCTCGCCGCGTTGCGGTAACGGCGGTTGCTGCGGTGGTGGGAGCGGGCGACGTTGGTGGCGATGCCCAGCAGCCACGGCCGCAGCGAGCCGCCTTCGTCCTCGACCGAGGCGCGGCGCCGCCACGCCTCCATGAAGGTCGTCGACATCACGTCCTCGGCCAGCGACCAGTCGGCGGTCAGCCGGAAGGCGTGGTTGTACACCGCGCGGGCGCACTCGTCGAAGAGTTCCGCGAAGGCGTCCGGATCTCCGTTTCGCACCCGGGTTCGCATATCTGTGGTCACGTCTTGAACTGACGTACGGTGCGGGCGAGTTCCGGTGAGACACGTCACAGCCGTCGCACAGGTCACCGGGGCGGTGACAGCACGAGGACTCGGTGGACATGGCAGCCGCTCACCCGCGCACCGCTCAGGCTGCGAGGCCCGAAAGCAAGGCGCCCGATCTGACGCGGGACCCGGTCCGGGGGTGCGCAGGCCGGTCGAGAAGCTGTTGGAGGTGTCGAGGCCGAACGCGGGCGCGGAGCAGGCTGATCCGGCAAGGTCCACCCCGAGCGGGTCGCCGCGATCGTCAAGGGCATGGCGGAGGGCTGTGTGCTCGCCGGGTGCGCCCTGGTGGGAGGCGGGACGACGTCTCGGCTGGAAGGTGACCACTCACCTCGTCGGCGGAAGGCCCTGCCTCCTCGACGAGCGCGAGGTACCTGAGGAGATCGAGCAGCTGGCTGGGATGCGGCCGCTGCTGCGATCGACCGAGCCCGGGAGGAAGGCCGCCGGCCGCGACTGACCTGATCCGAGAACGACGCGAGGGGCACCCCACCGCATCAGCACGGGTGGGTGCCCCTTCGCATACGGCGCTCCGGCACAGGTCAGGCACACATCACGCGGCACCGACGTCCAGGACGGCCATGTTCTCGGCGGCCTTGCGGGCCTTCCAGCCCCATCATCGCGTCGACCTCGTCGAAGGCACCCTCAGCCGTGCACTCGGCCACGTGGACGGCCAGATCGAGGCGCTACTCCACATCACCCGCGCCTTCGCCACAGTCCACGAAAGGAAACCCGCAGCGGCCCGCGCCCGGCTCGCCGCCGAAGACGCTCTGCTCCGCGACGACGGCCCCCAGGCCGGCTTCTCCCTCGTCAGCGACCCCGCCGCCGGCACCGTCGCCGTCCACACGGCCCGCACACCCACCGACCTCGCCGATCACCTCGGACCCTAGCGACAGCACCGCGACGCGCTCGTCCGCCGCAATCCTGAGAAGTACGGGCGCGTCCACGCCCTGACCTACGCCGACCTCGGCGACAGCCTCGCCACCCAGGCCCGCGCAAAGACCAAATCCCTCCGGAGCGGAACGTTTCGCCCAGATGGGTGCGGAGACCCAGTGAGCGGAGGTCGCGTCGCGTGCGGGTTCGGAAGTGAGCTGGCATTCAATTCGTCCACCCGCTCTGCCGTCCGGCTTCGATCGCGGGCGGCAGCGCTGTGCCGTGTTCAGGGCACTGCGCGGCGGCCAGCGCTGGTCCCGGAGCCGGCGCACATCCTGTGGCGCCTGCCGCGACAGGACAGGGGCGGGGTGGCGCCCCTGCCCTTACCCCGCCGGCCCTCGGCTGTGAGGTGCGCGCCCTTCGACCCAGCCGCTTCCGGTTGCGGCCGACGTACGGTTGAAGTACCGAGGGCATCACGCACTCCGGCCCCCACGCCGGGTCGTCCTCGGCGAGAGACGAGTGAATCCGGGCCGCCCCCGTGGTCGGCGCGGAGACGGGTCGCCACCATGTCCGCCGCGGTCGGAACACCTCAGCGAGCCAATCACGGCAGGAGCCGCGCGGAGCGCCTGCGTAGCTCCGCAACCCCGCCGAGGAGAGACGTGGTGACCCTTTCCCGGCTGGACATCCATCGGCGGAACCGAGGAGAGCAAGCGCTCGTCACGCTTGCCGGTGACATCGGGCCGGCCACCACGCCGCTGCTACGGGCCGCAGTGGAGCAGTGTCTGCTGGACGGCGTCACCGAGATCGACATCGACCTGACCACGGTCGGCTCCTGCGACGCCAGGGGCTTGGACGTCCTCCTGTCGGCAGCTCGGCGCGCCGGCCGGGTCGACGCTCGCCTGCGGCTGCACCATCCGTGCGCTCAGATCGCCCGGCTCCTCGATGCCACCGGATCGACTTCGCTGCTCCTCATGGCCCCCGTGAGTCCCGTGCCGCCCACCGCGTCCAGCGACCTCATGAGTACCGCGGCGCGGGCGCCCGAGGACCTCGCTCGTCGGCGGGACCAGCCGGCCCTCAGGGACGGCATCCGCCTTCGCCGACTGACCCGCCGGCAGGCAGAAGACATGCGCGAGGACATCGCCGACCTGGCTGCCGAGTCCGTCGCGGGCACCGGGGGAGAGGCATACCACGACCGCGGAGACTTCCTGCACCGCTTGGCGGCCACCGCCCACCGCCCAGGCTTCGCCCTGCTGGTCGCCGAGACGACCGTGCTGGTCGGTTGCGCCTTCGGTTTTCCGGCGGGCTCTGACGGCTCCGACGGCCGGCAGGGCGGCGGAACGCTCCGGGAGATCATCCAGCGGCTCACTTCCCGGGCACGGTTCGTCGTCCTCACCCAGGTCGTGGCCCATCCGCACGCACAGCACCGCGACATCGCCCGCCGGCTGCAACAGCGTCTGCTCACAGACCTGCACTCCTCCCTCGGGGTCACCCTGCTGCATCCTGCCGACCAGGCAGGACAAGCCGCCTTCTCGTCCTGGGGCTGGCAGAACATGGGTGAGGTCGTGGGGCTGCACGGCGCCGTCGCCCCCTGCGTGCTGACCTTGTCCGCCGAAGGACAGCCCTTGGCACGCCGGTGATGCGGCAGTGCGATGGCCGCCCGCCACGCCACCTGCCACAGCCGGGAGTAATCTGAGACATACCGAGAACTTCCGGGCGCACGATGCCGACGGCGCCGTTCCCGGCGATTGACATGACACGGGCAGCCGGAAACCGCACGGGTCGGAACGGGATCGCACGATGCACGCCATCACAAAGCCCGCCGAAGGTACGGCACCAGGTGACGGACACTCCTACCGCATGCCCTTGCCCCGGCTGCGCCTCACGCCGGACGTCAGCCATGGCCCACTGGACGGCGCATGGTGGCCGCGCTGCGACGCCCTGGAACTGGAGCTGCCCGTACTGGTCGGCTCCCTGGATCCGGGCATCGGCACCATCACCCGCGTGACCGTGGGGACGGCCGCCTGGCCCGATGCCCCGCAGGAGGTGATGGCGCCCGGCCACGTGATCGAGGTGGTGCTGACCGATTCCGCCGCCGAGGCGCACGCCATCACCGTGGAATGCGGCACCGTGGGGAGCTGGGAACTGCTGGTGATCCCCCCGGACGAACCGGCCCGAGTGGCCACCAGGCTGCTGACCGCTGCTGCCGACCCCGCGAACCCGCTGTCGGCTCCGCGCCTGCTGGCACTCGCCGAGGGCGGCCTCGACGGACAGGACACATGGGAGTCGGAAGGCGGACCCGGACCCGGGTAAGCAGCCCGGCCGACTCCGCCCGAACGGCGGGCCGGGCGGACACGACCGCATGATGGAGCCATGGCACCGACAGATCCTTCGCCATCAGGGCCCACCCCCGCCCGAAGCGTGACCGCGGAAGGTGAGGCGATGGCCGCAGGACGGCGCCCGGACCGGTCCGAAAGCTTCGGGGAGGCGCTCCTCGGAAAGATCCTCGACGGCGCGCACGAACTCCCGCCCCATCTCATCGGACCCCTGGTCGCCGACGTGGTGGACCGGCTGGGTGGCCGCCGTCCGCAGGTGCTGTTGCAGGACTACGGCCAGTTGGTGCTCGTACCGCTGCCCGGTGAGGGCCTCACCGGCGGGGAACCCGAGGTGATCGACGGCTCCGAGGCGGGCCGCTGCTTTCTCGACGCGGTCTCCGTGGAGGTGCCCCAGGAGGACGGCGTCCGGGTCCATCTGCCTCTGCTCGACGGCGGTGACCAGGTGGGGGTCATGGCGGTGACGCTGGACAGCGTCGATGACGACGACCGCCGCCTGCTGCTGAGAATCTCCGGTCTGGTGGCCGACCTGCTGGTGACCAAGCACGGCTATTCCGACCTGTTCTTCGACGTGAGACGCGATGAGGGGATGAGCGTCGCCGCCGAGATCCAGTGGTCCCTGCTGCCACCGCTGGCCATGATCATGCCCCGGGTCGCTGTGGCCGGGATCCTGGAACCCGCCTACGACGTGGGCGGCGACAGCTTCGACTACGCGCTGAACGGCGACGTCCTCCACGTGGTCATGATCGACGCGATGGGGCACGGACTGGACGCGGCCACGATGGCCACCGTGGCCATCGGCGCCTACCGCCACGCCCGCCGCGCCGGCATCGGACTGTCGGAGATCTACGAGTTCATGGACCGCGCCGTGGCCGAGCAGTTCGGCCCCGAGCATTTCGTCACCGCGCAGATGCTTCAGCTGGACACGACGACGGGGCGGGTGCGATGGGTCAACGCCGGGCACCCGCCGCCGATCCTCGTCCGCGACCACCGCGTCGCACAGCGTCTGGTCGCCCCGACGACCCTTCCCGTCGGCCTGGGCGGTTCGGTGCCTCGGATCAGCGAGCTGGGGCTGGCTCGCGGGGACCGCGTCCTCTGCTTCACCGACGGAGTGGTCGAGGAGCACAGGAGCGGCGAGGAGGAGTTCGGCGAGGACCAGCTGATCGACTGCGTGAACCAGCTGGAGAGGACCGGACGGGGCATCCGGGCGGTGACGCGGTCCCTGTCCCACACGCTCAAGCAGGCGAGGGGCGGGCGGACCAGCGATGACGCGACGCTGCTCATGGTCGAATGGCGCGGCTGACCCCTCACCCCCGCCGTCCGACACCGTTGCGCCGGCCGCGCCCGGTACTCACTCCAGGCGGCCGCTGCTCCGCGCCGCGGCGGAGCGCGGAGTAGTGTGGACAGTACCGAGAGCATTTCGCACACCGGCTTCCACGTCGGGTCGTTCTCGGCGAAAGATGAAACCCGGGCCGCCGCAGAGGCGGCCCGGAGACGGGTCCGCGTCATGCCGGCGACCTTGCACCCAACCCTGCCGCACCCCGAGCCCGTCGCAGCCCCGGCCGCGCGTCTCGCCCTGAAGACCGACGGCACCTCCCGCGGGCTCCTGGACGGAGCCTGGTGGCCCCGCTCCCGGGATCTGCTGAGCGAACTGCCCGCACTCACCGACGTGTTGGACCCCCGGTGGGGTCGCATCACCCGGATCGCCGTCAACCCGGAGCACTGGCCGGTCATCCCCCGCAAGGTTCCCGTGCACGGCCACATCGTCAAGGTCGGCTGGTTCACCCCGGAGATCGACCCGCACAAGCTGCTGCTGCTCTCCTACGGCACCGGCCGCTGGGACCTGCTGATCATCCCGCCCGAGACCGGGGCGGAGGCGGCGGCCCGGCTGATGGCAGCCGCGTCCGACCACGACGGCCCGCCCCTGACCGCGAGCGCACTCGTCGCCGCGGACGAGGCCCGGCACGGCGTCCTGACGACCGGACCACTGGACCCGGACGAGGCATGGGAGTACGAGGGCGGCGCCTCCGCGGTGTCGGTGTCAACGGCCGTTCCGCAGCAGGCCGGTCCCTCCGGCCGGGCCGACCGCCTGATCATCGGCATGTGAGGTGGTCGTCATGGACGGCTACCTGACAGTCAGTGCCTGCCTCGTCCTCGTCACAGCGGCGGCTTACGTGATCCACCGGCTCGACCTCCCGCACGCCGACGAAACATCGCCGGGGACTGGTACAGCGCCTCCCGGTCCGGTGGCCGCCGCAGAGCCCCTCAGGCGCCACGGCACCACGGGCGACCGCCCGGGCGCCCCACCGGCCACCCGGCCGCGCCGCTGAACCGAGGCGTCATGACCCTTCCGCAGCTGAACATCTACCGGCACGACCGGGGCAGGCGGGCACTGATCACCCTGGCCGGCGAGATCGACCCCGCCACCGCGCCCCAGGTACGCGCCGCTCTGGAGCGGTGCCTGCAGGACGGCATCACCACCATCGACGTCGATCTGACCACCGTCGGCCGCTGCGACAACAGCGGCCTGCGCGTCTTCCTCGACGCGTCACGGCGCGCCGCCGGGATCCACGCGTCCCTGCGGTTGCACCACCCGTCCGCACAGACCACCCGGTTGCTCGCGGACACCGGTTCCGCTCGTCTGCTCCTGTGATGAGACCGGGAGAGCGCGGCTCACTGGGGACGGCGCCGAGGGGAGCGGGCCGAAGGGCCCGTCTGACATCGTGTGAGACGCCCGCGAAGGGGTACCCGCGAGAAACAGAGGGCCTGCACAGCAGCCGCTGACGGACGAAGCAGTCGCCTCCAGATCCCGTCGTCGCGTGATGTGTCCGCGACCACGAAAAGCCCTGCCTGCGGCCCAGTCCCAGCGGCTTCCGGGGCTCCGTCGAGCCAACCGGCCTTCTTCGCAGAGAGTTTCACCATCATGAGCAGTAACACCGCGGTCCGCCCCCCGCCCTCGGAGGCGTCCGGAAGTGACTTCGCCCGCCTGTCGAAAAAGATCACCGCCGCCGGGCTGCTGGGGCGCCGTCCCGGCTACTACGCGCTGCGGACCACGGTGGTGGCCGGGCTCTACGTCAGTGGGTGGGCCGCCGTCGCGCTCATCGGCGACAGTTGGTGGACGCTGACGGTAGCCGCCTTCCTCGGCGTCGTCTTCGGCCAGGTCGCCCTGCTGGCCCATGACGCGGCGCACCGCCAGGTCTTCCGCCGACGCCGGGCCAGCGAGGTGTCCGGACGGATCGCCGGTGCCGGTATCGGGATGGGCTACGGCTGGTGGCAGGACAAGCACACCCGCCACCACGCCAACCCCAACCACGAGGAACTCGACCCCGACCTCGACCCCGACCTGCTGGTCTGGTCCCAGGACCAGGCGCGGGCCGCCAAGGGGCTCCCCCGTCTGATCGGCCGCTGGCAGGCGTTCCTGTTCTTCCCGCTCCTCACCCTGGAGGGCTTCAACCTGCACGTGTCGAGCGTGAAGGCACTGGCCAATCGTGCGCTGAAGCACCGCACGCTGGACGGCGTCCTGCTGTTCGCGCACTTCGTGTTCTACCTGACCGTGCTGCTGTGGCTGCTGCCGCCCGGCATGGCGATCGCCTTCCTCGCCGTCCACCAGTGCCTGTTCGGCGTCTACCTGGGCTCCCTCTTCGCGCCCAATCACAAGGGCATGCCGATCCTGACAGGCGAGGACCGTCCGGACTTCCTGCGTCGCCAGGTGCTCACCTCACGCAACGTGCGCGGTGGCAGGCTCACCGACATCGCACTGGGCGGGCTGAACCACCAGATCGAACACCACCTGTTCCCCAGCATGCCCAGTCCCAACCTGCGCAGGGCCCGGACCATCGTGCGGCTCCACTGCCAGGAACTGGGTGTGGACTACGTGGAAACCGGGTTGATCGCCTCCTACCGGTTGGCCCTCGCCAGTCTCCACCACGCCGGCGCACCGCTCCGGCACGCACGTGTCGCCGCAGGCATTGAGGCCGCCGTGCGCCGGTGAGACCGCGCGGCCTCGGTGCGGGCTCGCGAGGTCGTGCTGGTCGAACGGGGAGTTTTCCAGCCACCTCACCGAGCCGACGAACAGCAGTTCCTCGGGGACAGGGGCACGGTCCGCTCCCACCACGTCGTCGGTACGGGTCCGACCAGAGGTTCGACGGCCCTGCCGCGCCAACTGGTCCAGCTGTCTGCGAAGTCAGCCACGGCTGCCGGGACGCCACCTGCGGGTGGCCAGGCGTTCTGCCAGGAGGTAGTGGGTCAGGAGGGAGAGGAACCAGGTCACCGCTGTTCCGACCAGGAACAGGGCCAGGGGGTGGAGGCCGGGGCGGCCTCGTTCGAGGAGGCAGTAGATCGGGAGGTGCAGGAGGAAGAGGGGGGCTGACATGCGGCCGACCTCCGTGAGGAGGTCGGTGGAGAGGAGGCGGGACAAGGGGCCTCGTCCGGTGCAGAGGGTCGCCGTGAGTACGGCCGTGCTCGCGACGGTGGCGGCCAGGTACTGCTGGTTCTTGTGCGGTGCCGCGCCGCCCAGCACCGCCGACACCGCCACCGCCGTCGCCGCCGCGAGGCCCGTCGTCGTCAGTAGTGCGGCCGTACGGCGGGACAGGGGGCGGGTGGTGCGTTCGGCCAGGTGGACGCAGCAGGCCGCGATCGCTCCCGCCGGGAGGGAGAGGGGCTGCATTCCGATGTTTGTAGCGCCGAGGTCCAGGCCGTGGAGGGGGGTGACCTCCACAGCCGCAGCCGCTGCCCCTACCGCTGCCGCCATCACGAACGTCGCCGTCAAAAGCGACGTCACCAGTACCAGCCCCGTAAGAAGCTGTTGTCTTTCCGGACGTGATCGATGCGTTTCCGCTGGTCGGGGATAGGAGTGGTGGTTCCGTGGGAGTGGTGGCCTGTCAGGTCGTCGTTCCCCGGGAGGTTGCGAATGCCGTCGGTTGTCGGACTGCTGGAACAGCACGAGCTCGCCGCTCGGCGTCGAGTTGACGGGCTGCGGGAGGAGGCCGACCGCATCCAGGCCGAGCTGGCTGCGGCCGAGCTGGAATGCCAGGAGTGGGCGATCGCCCGCAGGCGGGTCGACACGGTGCTGGCTCCGGACGACGGCGCCACCGTCGAGGCGGAGGTTGTCCCGGATCCGCGGGATGGGGAGGGGCAGTCGGCGCTCCGGGACGCGGCGAAGCCGAAGTCGCAGGTGCCGGTGTGGCGACAAGGGCTGGCCTGGTCGGCGCTGTCGGTCGACTACCAGCGCATCCTCAAGACACTCGCGGACCGGGCCCGGCTTCATCAAGGGCCGCTGACCTGCCAGGAGATGGCCGCCATGTTCGGCATGGACGTGGTGCCGGCGCGGGTGGAGGCACTGCGGTCGAAAGCGAAACGCCTGGTCGCGCGCGGCTGGCTGGCCGAGCAGCAGCCGGGTCGGTTCACCCTCGCTGCGGGTGTGACCGGGCCAGGCGACGGGTCATGAGCCCGGTCATCGACCAGTAGACCATCGCCTCCGCGCTGGTGGTGCGCCGCTCGAAGTCGCGCACCAGGCGGCGACTTCGCATCAGGTGGGCGAAGAGGCGCTCGACGATCCACCGCTTGGGCAGGACCACGAACCCCTTCTGGTCGTCGCTGCGTTTGACGATCGTCAGGACCAGGGCGAACGTGGCCAGGCAGTACTCGACGAGGCTGCCGGTGTAGCCGCCGTCGGCCCAGACGAGGGCCAGGCGATGGTGTGCCTCGGCCACCTGCTCAAGCAGGACCTTCGCGGCGGTGCGGTCGCCGACATCCGCGGCGGTGACCATCACGCCCAGCAGCAGGCCGAGGGTGTCGACCACGACGTGCCGCTTGCGGCCGTTGACGAGCTTGCCGCCGTCGAAGCCGCGGCTGTCCGTGCCGACGACGGCGTCCGCCTTGACGGACTGCGAGTCGATCACTCCGGCTGTCGGCTGCGTGTCCCGTCCCAGCTCCTCGCGGACCCTCGCGCGCAACCGGTCGTGGAACTCCTTGACCAGGGCGTTGTCGCGCCAGCGGCGGAAGAATGCGTAGATGCGGTCCCACGGTGGGAAGTCGGCGGGCATCGCACGCCATTTGATCCCGTTGTCCACGAGATACCGGATCGCATCGAGCATGGTGCGGTGACAGTACGCCTCCGGCCGGCCGCCCCGGCCACGCATCCAGCCCGGCACCGGCAGCAGCGGCAGGACCCGGGCCCACTCCGCGTCCGTCATGTCCGTCGGGTAGCGCGGCTGCCGCGTCCCGTTGTCGGCGGCGTTTCCGAACCGGTGAGCCAGACAGTCACACTCCCAGGTGACCGCGCTGGACTGCCCGGCCATCGGCACGCAAGACTGCTGCACCAGGGCCTCCTGCTGCTGCTCGGTGATTCGACACCAACGAGCTGTTCAGGAGGTCCTGTTCGTATGCGCCTCGCGCCCCGCGACCACCCGATCGGGACCCCCGTTCGACGCGCGTCTCCCAAGATCGAAAAGACAACAGCTTCTAAGTCTCCGGCGCGCCAGCAGGCAGAGGCAGGCCAGGAGGAGGGACCACGCCAGTACGGAGCGTGCGGTGACGTCGAACAGCCACAGCGGGGGCAGCGGTGAGGCCGGGGTGGGGGCCGTGTCCGGGGGGTGGCCCTGGAGCCAGTCGGACCAGCCGCCGTAGCCGAGCAGTACGGAGGGGAGTTGGCGGGTCAGGTCGCGGAAGAGCCGGGGGGAGTCGAGCGCCCAGCTGATCGTGAGGGTCAGGCCTAGCGAGATGAGGAGGGCCGGGGCCAGGCGCTTGGTCCTGCGGGTCAGGAAGCGCAGGGCGCCTGTCCTGCCGGTTTCCGTGGCCCTTCGGAGCAGGGGCAGCGTGGTGAGGAAACCCGAGAGCACCAGCAGGACGTCGACGCCCGTGCCGCTCCAGGAGAACCACCGTCCGCCGACCCCGGTGTCGTGCAGCAGTACGGCCAGTACGGCCGCGCCCCGCAGTCCGTCCACGGCGGAGTACCGCCGCCCGCTCACCGCACCCGCGGAATCCCGGCCCGGCTCGGCGGCAGCAGCAGCGGAGGCGGCAGCAGGGCGGATCATCAGGCGGAGGCGGAGCGTGTCGTGCTGTTCGTTCATCTCGGCCAGGTCCGGAAGCAGGAGGTGAGGGCGGACTCGGCGGGGCGGCCGACGAAGGAGGTGAGGGAGTCCGAGGGGGTGGCCGGGTCGGCGTGGAAGTCGAGATTCCACCAGTACAGGCCCGCCATGTCCCGGTCCCGGGCGACCTGGCAGGCCGCCTCGAACCAGCGCTTCTGGACCGTGAAGTCGGGCTGTCCGCCGCCCTTCCAGACGGCCGGGTGCCGGTAGGCGCCCTTCTCGGCGATGATGCCGACCTCGCTCAGCACGATCCGGGGCAGCTTCCCGGTGCTCTTGCGGTCCAGCCAGCGCTCCCAGCCCGCGGCGATCTGCGCCACGGTGGCGTCGTCGCCGAGCCCCGGGAGGGGGAAGTAGGCGTCCACGCCCAGGTGTTCCACGGGCACGGGCACGTGCCGGGAGACGTAGTCGTCCCAGTTGGCGTCGTAGGACAGTTCGCCCCGGAACAGCCGGCGGGCCGCCGCGATGAGCGTGCGCCAGTGCTGGTCGTCCTCCAGGCTGGTCAGTTCCACGCCGAGGACGAAGGTGTTCGCGTGGTGGCGGGCCGCGAGGGTGAGATAGGGCCGGAGGAAGGCCTCGTAGGAACGGAACCAGGCCGTCCTGTCGGTGGGGGCCAGGGAGCCGCGCCAGGCCAGGGGGTCCTGGGCCACCAGGCTCTTCTCGTCGAGCAGGGGGCGCACGGTGATGCGCAGGCCGGCCGCGGCCGCCGTGTCCAGGAGCATCGCCAGGTGTCGTACGGAGGGGGTCTCGGCCGAGGCGGTCACCCGGCTCGCCGTGGGGCCGGCGGTCACAAAGGGAAACGTCACCGAGAGCGCGTTCATGTGCTTGCCGACCATGTGGTTCACCAGGCGCAGGGCGTTGGTGCGCACGGACGCGTCGGTCTCGCCGGGGTAGGCGTACCAGAGGACCTGCGCGCCGAGTTGGGGGTCGCCGGGGCGCCAGGGCCGGGCTACCTTCGCGGGGGCCGGGGTCCGGCTCGTGGGTGCCGGAGTCACCGGCTGAGCGTTCGTGGAGACGCACCCCGCCGTGAGCAGGAGGACGAGCACCACGAGGCCGTAGAGACGCACCGGCACGACATGGCCGTAGAGCACGACACGGCCGTAGAAACGTTTCCGCATACCTCAGGCCGGCTTCGCTATCACGACGAACTGGTTCTCCACGCCCCGCAGACAGCGCAGCAGTCCCCGGAAGGAGCCGGCCGCCTCCCAGAGCGCGAAGAACGGCATCAGGGCGACCACGGCGATCGGCTCCCACCACAGGCGGCGGCCGTGGGCCGACACCGAAACGTTGATCTTCAGGCCTTCCCAGTACATCCAGACCGCGTAGCCCATGGTCACCGCCCACAGGGGCAGGATCCACGGGGTGACGGGCGAGGTGTTGAGGTCGCCGAGCAGCGCGCCGACCGCGAGGACGACGCCGACGTGCTGGAAGGGGCCGAGCACCCACGTCGTCACGCTGTACATGAGCAGCGCCCGGGATCGGCGTGGCAGGGTGCGGTTGAAGGCGAGTCCGACCAGGCCCCAGGACCAGCGCTCGCGCTGCTTGAGGAAGTCCCGCATGGTCGAGGGGGACGCGCCGTAGCTGCGGCCCGAGAACCAGTCGCTGCGGCCCTTGTAGCGGCTGGCGAAGACGAGGGCGAGGTGGGCGTCCTCGCAGATGGAGTCGGGGCCGAAGTCCCAGCCGATGGTGGCCTCGATGGACGCGCGCAACAGCAGGAGTTCGCCGTGCAGTCCGGCCAGTGGGGTGCCACCGCCGGTGAGGACGGCGAAGCGGGCGATGTCGTCCGCGGGGCGGATCGCGTCGGCCAGCCAGGTCAGCCGGTTGACGGCGTTCTCGCGCGGATAGGTCAGCATGCCCTGGGCGAGGTGCTTGCCGTCGGGGCCCGCGCGGCGCTGGGCGTTGATGAAGCGGGCGAGCTGCTCGGCGGTGTCCGGGCCGACCCCGGTGTCGTCGTCCATGTGCAGCACCCATACGTCGTCCAGGGCCTCGCCCTCGGCGATGCGCAGCTCGTGGGCGTAGTGGTTGGCGCGGGCCTTGAAGCGGGTGCCGTTCGGGGTGCGGTAGGCCTTCGGCACGGTGACCACGCGCATCAGGGGGCTGCGCGCGGCCAGGGCGTCGATGCGGGCGGCGGCCTCGCAGCCCTCCTCGGTGAGGATGTCGACGCGCAGGGCGGGGAACCAGCTCGGCAGGAACGCGCAGTACGACAGCACCGACCGCTCGAGCGCCGGGTAGGTGTCATTGCGGCCGATGGTCGGGACGAGCACCACGAGCCGGTCGTGCAGCGCCGGTGCCGCGTCGGTCCAGCCGCGCTGGCGGGCGATCCTGCGGCGGGTCAGCGCGGCGCCGGTGACGCCGACGAACGAGCTGACGACGGGCAGCGTCCACAGGACGGTGACCACCCAGCCCATCAGCGTCACCTTCGGCGAGTACAGCGCCGAGGAGAAGGCGTAGGCGAGGGCCGCCGTCACCAGGAAGGGCAGGAAGGCCGGCTTCCAGGCCGCCTGCCGCTTCACCATCCGGGCGGTGCGGCGGGACGGCGGGACGTCCGTGCCCCCGGCACGGGCGGTGCGGCGGGACGGCGGGACGTCCGTGCCCCCGGCCGCCGGGACGTCCGTACTGGCCGCAGGGACGTCCGGGCCGGCCATCGGTACGTCCGGGCCGGTCGCGGAGGTGGTCATGATCACCCACTTGAGTACGCCAAAGAACGACTTGTCACTCAGGGGTGGAAAGCACCCGAAGCGCTAAACCGAACCTTGCACGAAGAGTGTGCGTTTCGTGAAGATGATTCCCGTCACAGGCATCACACCGCTCCCTCGGGGCTCGTGAGGACCACCAGTCGCTGTGTCGCCCTCGTCATCGCCACATACCGGTCCACCGCACCCTCGACGCCCTCCCCGAAGTGCTGCGGGTCGACCAGGACCACCAGGTCGAACTCGAGGCCCTTCGCGAGGGACGGGGTCAGCGAGCGGACCCGGGGCGTCGCCTTGAACGCCGGGTCGCCGATCACGCAGGCGATGCCCTCCGGGTGGTCCGCGAGCCACGTCTCCAGCAGCGGGGTCAGGCCCGCCGCCTCGCCGTACGTCACCGGGACGCCGGTGCTGCGGATCGACGTGGGGACGTTGGCGTCCGGGAGGGCGGCGCGGATGACCGGCTCGGCCTCCTTCATGATCTCTTCCGGGGTGCGGTAGTTGATGCTCAGGGAGGCCATCTCGACGCGGTCGAGACCCACCCGCGCGAGCCTGTCCTGCCAGGACTCCGTGAACCCGTGCCGCGCCTGGGCGCGGTCGCCGACGATCGTGAAGCTGCGGGACGGACAGCGCAGCAGCAGCATCTGCCACTCCGCGTCGGTCAGTTCCTGCGCCTCGTCGACGACGACGTGCGCGAACGGGCCGGCGAGCAGGTCGGGGTCGCTCACCTGGAGCGCGCTCTCGTCGACCAGGGCGTGGTGGAAGTCCTCGCCCTTGAGCATCGTCACCAGGCCCATGCCGTACTCGTCGTCGGCGACCGCGCTCAGGTTCTCCACGACCGTGGCCATGCGCTCGCGCTCGGCGGCGAGGGTGGCCTCGTTCCGGCGCTTGCGGAGCGAGGCGCGAGGGTCGCCGAGCCGCTGCCGGGCCGCGTCCAGGAGCGGCAGGTCGGACACCGTCCAGGCCTGACCGTCGGCGCGCTGGAGCTTGCGTACCTCGTCGCGGTCCAGCCAGGGAGCGCACATCCGCAGATAGGCGGGGACCGTCCACAGGTCCGAGACCAGGTCGGCGGCCTCCAGCAGCGGCCACGCCCGGTTGAACGCGGTGAGCAACTCCCGGTTCTGGCGCAGGGACTTGCGGAGCAGCGTCTCCGGGGCGTCGCCCTCGTGCTTGTCGACCAGGATGGTGAGCAGCTCGTTCCAGACCTGGTCGCGGGCGTCGTTGTGCGGGGCGCCCTCCGCCGCGTCGAAGGCCTCGACCCAGTCGGCGGCGGTGAGCGGGATGTCGGACCAGTGGGTGGTGACGGTCATGCCCTCGGTGGGCGGCTCCTCGTAGAAGCGGACGGCCTTCTCGATGCCCTTCACGAGGTCCGCCGACGACTTGAGGCGGGCCACCTCCGGGTCGCTCTCGACCCCGGCCGTGGCTCCCTCGGCCACGAAGTCCCGCAGGACGCAGGTCTGCACGCCCTCCTCGCCGAGGCTGGGCAGCACGTCGGAGACGTAGGCCAGGTACGGGCGGTGCGGGCCGACGAACAGGACGCCGCCGCGCCGGTGACCGAGGCGCGGGTCGGAGTGCAGGAGGTAGGCGGAGCGGTGCAGGGCGACGACGGTCTTGCCGGTGCCGGGGCCGCCGTCGACGACCAGCGCGCCGCGGGACCCCGCGCGGATGATGGCGTCCTGGTCGGCCTGGATGGTGCCGAGGACGTCCCGCATCCGTTCCGAGCGGTCGGTGCCGAGGCTGGCGATGAAGGCGGACTGGTCGTCGAGCGAGGCGTGGTGCCCGGCGAACCCGTCGGGGGCGAAGACCTCGTCCCAGTAGTCGCCGATCCGGCCGCCCTGCCAGCGGTAGCGGCGGCGGCTGGCCAGTCCCATCGGGTTGGCGTGGGTGGCCCCGAAGAACGGTTCCGCCGCGGGGGAACGCCAGTCGATGAGCAGCCGTCGGCCGGTGCTGTCGGTGAGTCCGAGCCGGCCGACGTACACGGGCTCGGAGTCGTCGGCCGCGACCATGTGGCCGAGGCACAGGTCCAGGCCGAAGCGGCGCAGGGTGCGCAGCCGGGCGCTGAGACGGTGGATCTCGGTGTCCCGGTCCATGGCCTCCTGGCCGATGCCGCCGGGCGCCCTCAGGGTGGCGGCGAGGGTGTCGGACAGTTCGGCGATCGTCTGCTCCAGGCACGCCGCGATGGCCGCGAAGTGCCGTTCGTCGGCGGCGATCAGCGCCGGGTCGGCCTTCGCGGCGAGACGGTCGGAAAGGTCGAACACGCTGGTGGGCAGGGCATTCAAGTCAGCAGCTCCGGGGTGGGGTGGGCGGCCGTGGGGCCTACGGCCGGTAAGTGTGCGCCTTCACGGGGGCCTTGCCGCAAGTCCCCGGGTGCGCTATAGGTTGAACATGGCAGGAGGTAGCTACCTCCTGCCCTTTCTTTTGGCCAGGGCCATCCGGAAGGTCTCCGAAACATTCGAAGAGAGATCACCTTCAAAGTGCGGGCATTCTTGCCGATCTTCCGAAAGATTTCGCGGGTTTCCTCAGGTGAAACGGCCATCGAATCGTTCGAAACATCTGCCGAAACTGTTGACGGTTGACAGGAGCGCGCCAAAACTACCGGGCATGAATCCGACACCCGCACACCTCACCCGCCGCAGCGTCTGCGGTCTGTTCCTGGCGACCGGAACGGCCCTCGCACTGCCCGGCACCGCCGAGGCCGCCACGGTCATCACCACGAACCAGACCGGGACCAACAACGGGTACTACTACTCGTTCTGGACCGACGCCCAGGGCACGGTCTCCATGACCCTCAACTCCGGCGGCAACTACAGCACTTCCTGGCGCAACACCGGCAACTTCGTGGCCGGCAAGGGCTGGAGCAACGGCTCGCGCAGGACGGTCAGCTACTCCGGCAGCTTCAACCCGTCCGGCAACGCCTACCTCGCCCTGTACGGCTGGACGTCGAACCCGCTCGTCGAGTACTACGTCGTCGACAACTGGGGCACCTACCGGCCCACCGGAACGTACAAGGGCACCGTCACCAGCGACGGCGGGACGTACGACATCTACCAGACCACCCGCTACAACGCCCCGTCCGTGGAAGGCACCAAGACCTTCAACCAGTACTGGAGCGTCCGGCAGTCCAGGCGGACCGGCGGCTCCATCACCACCGGCAACCATTTCGACGCCTGGGCCCGCGCCGGTATGCCGATGGGCAGCTTCAAGTACTACATGATCCTCGCGACCGAGGGTTACCAGAGCAGCGGCAGCTCGAACATCACGGTGGCGTGATGAGGGCCCGGGCGCACCTCCCGTTACTGGCCGCCGCCGCCCTGGCCGCCGCCGGCACGCTCACCGCTCCCGCCACCGCCGCCCCTGCCGCCCCCGCGCAGGCCGCCGCCTGTTCCGGATACGTCGGACTCACCTTCGACGACGGCCCGGGCAGCGGCACCACCGCCCTGCTCAACTCCCTGAAGCAGTACGGCCTCCGGGCCACCATGTTCAACACGGGCCAGAACGCCGCCGCCAACCCGGCGCTCGTCAGGGCCCAGGTCAGCGCCGGGATGTGGGTCGGAAACCACAGCTACACGCACCCGCACCTGACCCAGCAGAGCCAGGCCGCGGTCGACTCGGAGATCTCCCGCACCCAGCAGGCGATCGCGAACGCCGGTGGCGGCACACCGAGGCTGTTCCGGCCGCCGTACGGCGAGACCAACGCGACGGTGAAGGCCGTGGAGGCCAAGTACGGGCTGACCGAGGTCATCTGGCAGGTCGACTCGCAGGACTGGAACAACGCCAGTACCGACGCGATCGTCGCCGCGGTCGGCCGGCTCACCAACGGGCAGGTCATCCTCATGCACGACTGGCCCGCCAACACCCGCGCGGCGATCCCGCGCATCGCCCAGACGCTGGCCGCCAAGGGGCTGTGCTCCGGCATGATCTCGCCCCAGACCGGCCGCGCGGTGGCGCCGGGCTGACCCACGGCCCCGGCGACCCCGCCTCGGCGCGGCGGTCGTACTCCTTCCCCCCTTGGACCGCCGCGCCGAACGCGGATCCCCGGACGCCTCTCCGGCCACGGCTCCCTTCGGCTGTCAATGTCGCGATTTCGCCACAGGGTCCACACATTGGCGCGATCATGAGCCGCACGAGAGACGATCACGTTCCGGCAACACGCAGTCAGCGCAGCCTGCTTGACGTGCCGTCACACGCCTCCCGGAGGGAAACGCAGTCATGGCCACTCCCCTGTCCGCAGCAAAAATGCTCGCCGCCCTGAAGGCCGAGGGCCTCACCGTGCACGAGCACGCCGGCTGGAAGACCCACAACCGCGACGCCGAGTCCGGGAAGAAGTTCGGTCCCGTCGTCGGGGTGCTGATCCACCACACCGGCGGGCACGGCGACAAGGAGCTCTGCTTCAACGGCAGATCCGATCTGCCCGGACCGCTGTGCCATGCCTGGCTCGGCAAGACCGCGGGACTGTGGATGATCGGCAACGGCCGTACCAACCACGCCGGTTACGCCGACATCGATGTCCTCAACGCGCTCCGCGACGAGAAGCCGCTCCCCCACGACGACTCGGCCAAGGCCGACGGCAACGACTGTCTGTACGGCCTGGAGATCGAGAACCTCGGCAAGGGCAACGACCCCTACCCGCAGGCGCAGTACCGGCAGGCCGTGCTGTGGGCGGCGGCGATCTGCCGGGCGCACGGCTGGAGCGAGAAGTCCGTCGCCGGGCACAAGGAGTGCCAGCCGGGCAAGATCGACCCCAGCTTCGACATGGACGACTTCCGGGCCGACGTGAAGAAGCAGCTGGCGGCCGGGGCCGGCAAACCGCAGCCGTCGAAGCCCGCGGGCAAGCCCCGCGTCGACCTGTCCCGGCTGGTGACGGCCGCGAAGAGCGACCCCGGCGCCAAGCAGGGCCACGTCAGCTACATGGCCGGCACCAACCTCACCGAGGCCGCCCTCGTCGAACTCGGCTACCTCTCCCGCACCTACGCGGGCGACGGCTCCTTCGGCACCACGACCGTCGCCGCCTACGCCAAGTGGCAGAAGCACCTGGGCTACACCGGCGCCGACGCCAACGGCATCCCCGGCAAGACCTCGCTGTCCAAGCTGGGCGAGAAGACCGGGCTCTTCACGGTCGTGGCCTGACCCGCCGCCGGGCAGGCCCGCCAAGGCCCCCCGGGCCGGCCCGCCACCGAGTTGCGGGCCGGCCCGGACCCTGAGGTACTGGCTGTATCTCCCGAACCGTCGCGGAGTCCTGTCTACGAGGACCGCGGGGAGAGGAGGCACGGCATGGCCAGACATCTGGTGGTCTGCTGCGACGGGACCTGGAATCGCGCCGACCAGTCGCACAAGACCAATGTGGCCAAGGTGGCCCTGGCGGTACGGCGACGCACCGCCGTCGGTACGGAACAGCGGGTGTACTACCACAGCGGGGTCGGCGCCCAGCGGCCGGAACGGCTGCGCGGCGGCGCGTTCGGACTCGGCCTGTCGCGGAACGTGCTCGACGCCTACCGCTTCCTCATCCAGACCTACGAACCCGGCGACAGCCTCTACCTGTTCGGGTTCAGCCGGGGCGCGTTCACCGCGCGCAGCCTGGCGGGTCTGGTGCGCAACTGCGGCATCCTGCGCCGGGAGCAGGCCGACCGGATCGACGAGGCGTGGGCGCTGTACCGCAGCCGTACCAAGCAGCCGACCAGCGTGGCGGCCACCCTGTTCCGCCAGGCCTACGCCCACGAGACGGAGATCCGCTTCGTCGGCGTCTGGGACACGGTCGGCTCCCTCGGGATCCCGGTCCCGGCCCCCTGGTTCCTGCGGCCGCTCGTCAACCGCTTCAACAAGCGCTGGGCCTTCCACGACACCGACCTCAGCACCTGGGTCAACGGCGCCTTCCACGCCCTGGCCGTCGACGAACAGCGCTCCGCGTTCCCGCCGACGCTGTGGCACCAGCAGAAGGGTGCCGCCGAGCAGGGCCAGGAACTGCGGCAGGTCTGGTTCGCCGGCGTGCACACCGACGTCGGAGGCGGCGAGGCGGACTCGGGGCTGTCCGACCTCACCCTGCTGTGGATGGTCGGCCACGCCACCCGCTACGGCCTCGAGTTCGACACCCGGGTCCTCAGCGAGAAGGGGCCCGACGAGATGAAGCCGGACAGGAGCGCCGACTTCGCCGTACGACCGGACCCGCTGGGCCCGCGGCACTACTCGCGGGTGAAGTTCTACAAGGTGTTCCGGGTTCTGGACCGGCCCATCGGAGTGGCGGAGGAACCGAGGGACCCGAAGAAGCCGAGGACGCCCCAGGACCATGTCCTCGACGGCTGCGAGTACCTGTCCGACTCCGTCCTCGCGCGGTACGAGCAGCTGAGCGACTACCGCCCTCCGGCGCTCGCCGAGTACCTGAGGATCTTCGGGGACACCCGGCGCGTCGACCACGCGCCGCTGCGGGTGGACGAACCCCCGTACAGTGCGCCCGTGCCGACCGTGGAACCCTGCCCCGCCTGCGACGGGCCGTTGACGTCCGGCGGCATGCTTCTGGTGCACCGCGAGGACGACGGCCTGCGCGCCTGCCGCACGCTGTGGCGCTGCGCCGAGCGGCACCTGTGGTGGCGGTGGGCCGACCGCCCGGGAAAGCCCCTGGAGGAGTGTCCGTATCCGCAGGTGTTCCGGGGCTGAGCCCCGCCGGGGGTCTCCGAGCGGGCTCCGGGCTTCGGCCTACGCCCGCTCGAGCCGGGCCACCGGACACCGTTCCTCACGCCTGCCGAGCGCGGAGAGGGTCAGGGTCACGGCGATCGACGCGGTCGCCATGAGTGTCATCGCCGTGGCCGGGGAGGCCAGTTGGGCCAGGGAGCCGGCGAGGACCGCGCCGATGCCCTGGAACGCGACCATGCCGGTGGTGTGCAACCCGAGGGACTGACCGGCGAGTTCGTCCGGCGTCAGGGACATCAGCCGTTCCTGGAGGACCAGCGAGGCGGCGAACCCGACCGAGGCCACCGTCGCGGCCAGGACCGACAGCGCGACACCGGGCCGTAGGAAGAAGAACAGGTACGGCACCGCCAGCAGCAGCCGCAGCGGGGTGGCGAGGCGGGGCCGTAGCGCGGGCGGCACCAGGCGGCCCACCGCCAGGTCGCCCGCGAACATGCCCAGCGCCCCGCACGCGTACATCGTGCCCGCGGCCGAGGGGGCGTAGGAGACGTAGAGCGAATCGCTGCCCACGATCAGGCCGTTGGGGACCCACAGGCCGAGGAGGACCAGGCGGCGGGGGCGCGAGGACCACAGCAGGGCGTTGGTGTGCCAGGTCGCGGAGAGGGACGGGCGGCCCGTGGAGCGCGGTGGGCGGGCGGTGAGGCCGAGGCGGGTGACGGCGGCCGACAGCAGGTAGCAGGCCGCCGTGAGGAGCAGACAGGCGCGCGGGGACAGGAGGGCGAGGAGGGCGCCGCCGGTCGCGAAGCCGGTGATCTGGATCAGGCCCCAGAGCATGTTGAAGACCGAACGGCCAAGGACGTAACCGCCCTTGGGGAGGATCTCGTTCATCAGGCCCCCGCGCACTCCCCCGCCCAGCGACGCGACGAGCCCCTGGAGCAGTAGCACCACGAAGACCGCCCAGATCGGCAGGCCGGGCAGGGCAAGGACCGCCGTGGCCGCCGCGAAGGCGAGCGGGATGACGGTCAGGATGGCCCGCGGGGGCAGCCGGTCGGCGCCCGAGAGCAGGAACGCGGCTCCCAGTAACTGCGCCAGCTGCGGCCCGAACATGCTCACCGCCGACAGGAACGGGGAGCCGGTGGCCCGGTAGACGAGTGTGCCGAGGGCCAGGCCGCCGACGGTCTGGGCGGCCGCGTAGGAGGCGAAGGAGAGGAGGAAGGGGGAGTACTCCGGGGTGCGGAAGAGCTCGCGGTAGCTGCGCATGCGCAGGAGTGTCGTCAGCGGTCGCCGGGTGACGGTTAGTCTTTCGCGCGTCCGCGAAACGACCGGGGGGTTCATGGGCTGGTGGCAGGTCGACGGGGACACCCTGGTCCGCAGCCGGTTCGTGGTCTGCCCGTTCACCGAGACCTTCGCCGCGCTGCGGCTGCTGAACACCGGCACCGGGGCGCATCCGGGCGAGGACGCCTGGCTCCGCGCCCACCTGCCCGCCTACCGCGCCCGGCTCGCGGCCGACCCGGTGACCGCGCTGCTGGTGCGCTCCGGGATGGGCACGTCCTGGATCGCCGACTTCCTGGCACCCCTGCCACGCGACGGGACACCGCTGGAGGACACCCTGGCCCGCATCCGGGCGACCGACCCCGCCGTGGCACGGGCCGACGTCCGGGTCTCGCTGCGCGGTCCGCTCCCGGCCGCCCTGGAGCGCGACGACCTCCCCGAGCGGGCGGCCGCGCTCCTCGCCCACGTCTGGACGGCGACCGTACGGCCGTACTGGGACCGTCGGCGCCGGATCCTGGAGGCGGACGTGGTCGCCCGGACCGCTCAGGTGAGCCAGGGCGGCTGGGCGGCGGTCATCGACTCCCTGCTGCCGGGGCAGACCCGCTGGCTCGGCGGCAACCGGCTCCAGGTGAACCGGCACGAGCGCCCGCCGCGTGACATCCGGGGCGCGGAGCTCGTCTTCGTCCCGGTCACCGCCGGGCGCGGCTGGGCGACGTGGGAGGAGCCGAGGCGGTACGCCCTGGTCTACGGCTGCACGGGCGCCCTCGCCGACCCTGGCGCCCGGAGCGTGCCCGAGAGTCTCGGCACGCTGCTCGGCGCCGGGCGGGCCCGGGTGCTCGTCCTGCTGGACGCCCCGCTCAGCACCAGCCAGCTCGTCGCGGTGACCGGGCAGGCGCTGGGGTCGGTGGGGCGGCATCTGCGGGTGCTGCTGGACGCGGGCCTTGTGGAGCGGCGGCGGGCGGGGCGGTCGGTGCTGTACGTGCGGACGGCGGCGGGGGAGGTGCTGGTGGAGGCGTCGGGGGCGGCCCGGGTCGTGGCGGGGCCGTCGGGGGCCGTCGGGGCCGGGGCCGGGGATTCACCGGGCGGAGTTAGGCTCCGCTCATGACTACTTCCTCCTCTCCCCTGGGTGTCGAGATCGGCGCCCTCACCGGTGGTCCGGCCGACCTCTCCCAGTACGCCGGCAAGGCCGTCCTCGTCGTGAACGTGGCGTCCAAGTGCGGGCTGACCCCGCAGTACAACGGCCTGGAGAAGCTCCAGGAGCGGTACGCGGAGCGGGGCTTCACCGTGCTCGGCGTGCCCTGCAACCAGTTCCTCGGGCAGGAGCCCGGCAGCGCCGAGGAGATCGCGGAGTTCTGCTCGGCGACGTACGGCGTGACCTTCCCGCTGACCGAGAAGGTCGAGGTGAACGGGGAGGGGCGGCACGCGCTGTACGAGCGGCTGGTGGGCTTCGCCGACGCGGAGGGTCACACCGGGGACATCCGCTGGAACTTCGAGAAGTTCCTGATCGGACGGGACGGGGAGGTCGTGGCGCGGTTCTCGCCGCAGACGGAGCCGGAGTCGGACGAGGTCGTGGCCGCGGTGGAGGGGGCGCTGGCGTAGTCGGCGAGTGGGTGCAGTCAGGTGTTCCTAGCTGTACCCATGCTCCTGCACGCGCCGAGCCCCCTCGGCTAGGACGGCGATCTGGTCGAGAGGGCTCTGTGGTGGTGCTTGTGCAGTTGTAGAGGGGTGGCGTGGTGTCACGCCTTGACCGAGGCCACGAAGGCACTCCACGCCTCGGCGGGGAAGGCCAGCTTGGGCCCCTCGGGGATCTTGGTGTCGCCGAGTTCGAGTGCTTCCTCCTCGGTCGACCTCACCATCAGGCAAGCCCCGTTGGCGTTGGTGTAGGTGGAGGTCGTCCATGTGTCCAGGGTGCCCAGACGAATTGCCATATCCGCTCCGTAGCCAGATGCGCAGTGTTCGGATTACGCCAACCTTTACTGATCGTTGGCGTGATCGACGCTACTCGCCGACTTCCTCTTTCGGAGCAGCCATTCACTCTTCTGGTGGCATATTCCAGGGGAGTCTTCCAGCCGGGCCTGCCCGGGGTGTACTATCCGGCCCGCCCTGTCGGGAAGAGGCTCAACGGGCGTACTCCCGGGCGTACTCCTTGGCGAGGTCCTCGATCAGCTGACGCGACTGGTCGACGTTGAGCGCCTGGGCCCTCAAGTGCTCGTACATCACGGTGTACTTCTGCACGTCGTGCGCCTTCTCCAGGTACAGGTCGCTGGTGACGCCCTCGATGTAGACGACGCTGGAGTCGGCCGCGTCCGAGAACTCCAGGATCGAGTACTGGCCGCTCAGACCAGGGTGCGCGCCCACGTCGAACGGCAGTACCTGCACGGTGATGTGGGGCTGCTGGGACATCTCGACGAGGTACTCCAGCTGCTCCCGCATGATCTGCCGGCTCCCCACGACCCGGCGCAGACACGCCTCGTCCAGGACCACCCACAGCCGCAGCGGATCGCGCTCGGCGGCGACCCGGCTCTGCCTGCGCAGCCGTACCTCCACCCGCTTGTCGTTCTCCGTCTCCGTGGCCTCCGGCGCGCCGCCGCGCACGATCGCCTCGGCGTACGGCCGGGTCTGCAGCAGGCCGGTGATGATCTGGGGTTCGTACACCCTGAGCGACTCGGCGTCGGTCTCCAGACCGATGTAGACGCTGTACGGGATGTCGCCGAAGGCGTGCCACCAGCCCTGCTGGCGCGAGTCCTTGGCCATCTGCATCAGGGAGTCGACGATCCGCTGGTCCTCGACCTCGTACACCCCGCACAGGTCGCGGACGTCGCGCTGGCTGATGCTGCGGCGGCCGTTCTCGAGGCGGCTGATCTTCGACTGCGACACCAGCAACCGCTCGGCCACCTCTTCGGCCGTCATGCCCTTGAGCTCGCGGAGCCTGCGGAGCTCCTGGCCCAGCCGGCGCCGCCTGACGGTGGGATTGACATTGGACGCCACGGGACGTGCACCTCCGGCTGCGTGCCTCGTTCTTGACTTTGCGTATCTGCTGTTGAGCAGACTGCCACCAAGGTGCTTATTACCGCTGGGAAACGGTGTATATGCGCCGCGTGCACGTCAGTTACGGGCAGCCGGGCCCGAACATGCGGCCGCGCGGGGCGGCGGGACCGTCCACGCCCGCTTGTGCGGACGTACGGTTCCGTCGCCCCGCGCGGACCAGCGGCTCCCGAACCGGTCTCTGGGGACTGACGGTGCGGCGCTGTGGCGGTGCGGGTCGTGCGGTGGTGCGGGTCGTGCCGGTGTGGTGCGGGTCGTGCTGTTCCGGTGCCGTGGGACTGCGGCTCAGTGGGCCACGGCGCGCGCCATCGGTCCTCGGCGCGGTTGCATCGGAACACCACGAGCGGGTTCCGGCGCGGGCCTGGCTCCGGGGGCGGCCTGCCGGCCGGCCGGTGCCGGGCTGCGGCGTGGCTGTGCGCCCACGCCGTTCTGGACGTCCATCACGGCGTGCGCGACGAGACCGCCCATGGGGTCGTGCCTGATCAGATCCCGCAGCCGGGAGCGGGACGAGCGTCCCTCGTTGCCCGGGTACAGGTGCTTGCCGAGGCCGACCGCGTGTGCCAGGGCGGCGAGCGCGGCGGTCCGCGGGTCCGGCGGTACGCCGGTGCGGATCGCCGAGTCCAGTCGGGACCTGATCTCCCGGCTGATCTCGTTGTCCGTCGCCTGGTAGCGGGTGGTCGGCAGCACTCCGCACATCTGACCCGCCACGGCATGCACCATGCCGCACCGCTCCAGATGCGAGAGGTAGGTCTGGCGGAGCCCGAGACGCGGCCCGCCGATCCAGTTCACTGCCCGCACGGGAGCGCCACGCCTTCGCAGCAACTCCAACGCGCAGTCCAAAGTCGGATCTCCTGTCGGCCGTGGGGCTACCACGGCGATACGATCCCCGTCTGGGGCTATCCGTCCGGCCAGCGCCAGCTCCACTAGCTGTGCTCCGGCCAGACCGAGGTCGAGCGACTGCGGCTGTGCGGTGGTACCCGTGGCCGGGTCCAACGCCAGCAGCAGAAGCTCCTCCGGAAGTGTTCTGCGGCTCCTGCCCATCCATGCCTCCCCGCGTGGATGAAAGACAGGGTGACCCCTCTCACATTCATCTGTCGAGGGTGCGTGACCTGTTTGTAGTGGAACCAGTAGGTATGTCGTTCTCGTCTACCGGCTGGGGCAGGCCCACACACAGGACACTGGTACATGGTTCGGACAGCGTGGTGTGGCGGTTGCCCGGGCGGCGAATCAACGGTTCGGCAGACGCACGATGACGGATACCGATCACGTGCGGCACATGGAGGAGGCATCGGTGGCGGGCGAGTCCCCCGACAGGTCGAAGCAGCGCGAGTCGTCGGCAGAACCGACGTCGGGGAGCGCGAGTCCGGTTCCCGAGGCGAGGAGTTCGGCACCCGACCCCCGGCTCGCGGTGGCCCGGGAGTCCGTCTCCCTCGGCGGGGTCGACACGGCCACGAGGATCTTCTCGGTCCGCGACCTCCCGAAGACCCCCGAGAAGCCCGAGAAGCCCGAGGAGAGCCCCACAGAGCCAGAACCGGCCCCCACGGCCACCGAGCCCACCGACGGGTCCCCCGAGGCCACGGAGAGGCCCTCTGAGGCCGCGGAGGCCACGGACACGGCTGACACGACGGTCGAGAGCGACACGGCGACGGACTCGGACGAGGGGTCCGGGGACGCCGAGGAGGGGTCCGGGGAATCCGAGGACGCGGGTGACGAGGCGGCCGCGGACTCGGACGAGGGTCCCGAGGACTCCGAGGAGGAGCCCGGGGACGCCGACGCCGAGGGTGACGAGGCAGCCGCAGAGGGCGACGCGCGCCTTCGGGACGCGGTGGCGGCGTGGGTGTCGAAGGCGGACGGGGGCACCCCGGACGCCGAAGCGAAGGGCGACTCGCCGGAGGAGCAAGATCCCGACACCGAGAAGCCGGACTCCCCAGGGGCGCGGGGAACTGCGCGCCAAGCCCCCACCGACGGCCGGCCGGACGACGACGACCGGACCCCGGACGCCGAAGCGAAGGGCGACGCACCGGAGGCGGCAGCCGAGACGGCCGTAGCCGACGACGAGCACGATTCCGACACCGAGAAGCCGGACTCCCCAGGGGCGCGGGGAACTGCGCGCCAAGCCCCCACCGACGGCCGGCCGGACGACGACGACCGGACCCCGGACGCCGAAGCGAAGGGCGACGCACCGGAGGCGGCAGCCGAGACGGCCGTAGCCGACGACGAGCCGGTCGTCGATCAGCCGACCGCTGTTTTCAAGGCTCCCCGGCCCCCCGTGGACCAGCCCACCACCATGCTCAAGCTCGGCAAGGCGGCACCCGAGGCCAAGCCCGAGCCCAAGCCCGAGCCCAAGCCGGAGGCCGAGGCCGAGCGGACCAGCAGGTTCGTCGCGCTCAAGCCGCTCGACGAGCCCCGCACCCCCACCCCGCGCCCGAAGGCGGACGAGACCGCCGCCGTCCCCCAGGTCGGCCCCGAGCGCACCACCCAGCAGCCGCTGCCGCCCAAGCCCCCGCTGGACCTCCTGGCCGAGCTGACCAACACTCCGCCACCCCCGCCCAGCCCCCTGCGCACCGTCGCCCGCCGCGTCAAGATCTGGACGCCCCTCGTCCTGCTCCTGATCGTCGTGTTCGCGATCGCGCAGTCCGTACGGCCGCTGCCCGACCCCACCCTCAAGCTGACCGCCGAGGAGACGTACACCTTCGACGGCGGCAAGACCGACATCCCCTGGCCCGCCGCAGGGCAGGCCGCCCTCGACGTGCAGGGCGTGGGCACCTTCGGCTCCACCGGCGGCCAGAAGCCCCAGCCGATCGCCAGCGTCGCCAAGGTCATGACGGCCTACATCATCCTGCGCGACCACCCGCTCAAGTCCGGCGCCGACGGCCCGAAGATCAAGATCGACCAGGCGGCCCAGGACCAGGTGACGGCCAAGGACGAGTCCACCGTCCCCGTGACCGCGGGCGACAGCATCACCCAGCGCGAGGCGCTCACGGACATCCTGATCGCGTCCGCGAACAACGTGGCCCGACTGCTCGCCCGCTGGGACTCCGGGTCGGAGAAGGCGTTCGTCAGCAAGATGAACGCCACCGCCAAGGACCTCGGCATGACCAACACCACGTACACCGACCCGTCGGGCCTGAACAACACCACGGTGAGCACGGCCGTGGACCAGGTGAAGCTGGCCAGGAAGGCGATGGAGCTGCCCGCGTTCCGCGAGGTCGCGGCCGTGATGTCGTACTTCGACTACAAGGGCAACAAGCACAACAACTACAACCGCCTGGTGGGCTACAACAACGTCGTCGGCATCAAGACCGGCACCACCACCTCGGCCCTCGGCAACCTCGTCTTCGCCGCCAAGAAGGAAGTGAACGGCGAGACCTACCGGATCATCGGCGCCGTGGTGCGCCAGCCCGCCGGCGGTGAGGACAACACGATCCTCGCGGGCGCCCTGGCCGCCGGGAAGCAGCTGATCCTGGCGGCGCAGGACGCGCTGAAGTCCGCCACGATCCTGAAGAAGGGCGACGTCGTCGGGTACGTCGACGACGGGCTCGGCGGGCACACACCCGTCGTGCTGACCAAGGACGTCACCGCCGTCGGCTGGTCCGGCCTCAAGGTCGAGCTGTCCTTCACCGCCGACGACGTACCGCACACCGCGAAGGCCGGCACCAAGGTCGGCACCCTCACCGTCGGTGACGGCGACGGAGGCGCGGTCACGGTCCCGGTCACCCTTCAGAAGGATCTGACCGAGCCGGGATTCGCCGACAAGCTGACCCGCGTCAGCTGACCCGGAAACGGGTCGGACGCGCCTTCGCGGCCCGTCGGCCGGACCCCGTCCGGGTTCCGGCCGGCGGGCCGCGTGCTAGCGTCACGAACCGGGGCAGGTCGCCGCTGGGACGCGGCCGGAAATGAAGACGGGACACCACGGGGAGTGCCTTCAGGTGGCCACTGCGGAGCCGACACGCGCCGACGAGACCGACCCGGGCCCGGGTACCGGCCCGCGAATACGGGTGCCCGCGGAGCCCGGGACCGACAGGTCGCCTGAGGCCGGCGGGGTCGACGAGTCCGGCGGGGCCGACGAGACCTGCGCCGCCGACGAGACCAGGACCGCAGACGGGACCGACGCATCCGGCGCGACCACCGGAGCCGGAGCCGAAGCCGGACCCGGCGCGACCACCGAGGCCGAAGCCGGACCCGGCGAGACCGCGACCCCCGGCGCAGGCGAGACCGGGAGCGCCGAAGCCGAACCCGGCCACCCCCGAACCGGTGGGGCCGGCCGCGCCGAGACCGCCTTCCTCGCGTTGCGCGAGCGGCTGCTGCGGCACCCGGTCCTCTCCCTCACCGCGCTCTCCGGCATCCTCCACATCGTCTGGTTCTTCACGTTCGCGAACAGCGGTGGCGATCTCGCGGCGCAGGACGCCTGGGCCGAGTTCGTCGGCCGGCACCCCGACTCGGCGTACAACCTCGCCTGGTACGGCGGCATGCACCCGGTGTCGTACAGCATCGTCTCGCCGTACCTGATGTCGGTCCTCGGCGTGCGTACGACGATGATGCTGGCCGGTACCGTCTCGGCCGGGCTGCTCACCCTGATCCTCATCCGCAGCCGGTCGGTGCGGAACCCGCTGTGGGCCTCGCTGGCGGGCGTCTTCGCCTTCCTGTGCAACGCGGCCTCGGGAAGGGTGACCTTCGGCCTCGGCACCGTCTTCGCGCTCGGCGCGGTCGCCGTCGTCTTCTGCTGGCCGCACCGCTGGCGCCACAAACGCGGGGCCAAGGCCACCTGCGCGGCCACCCTCGCCGCCCTCGCCACGATGGCGTCCCCGGTCGCCGGGCTGTTCGTGGGCCTGGTCGCGGTCGCTCTCTTCCTCCAGAAACGACGGCCGGGCGCCTGGGCGCTGGGCATCGCGCCCACCGTGGTGGTCGCCGTGTCGGCCTGGCTCTTCCCGTTCTCCGGCACCCAGCCGATGAAGATCGCCTCGGTGCTGCTGCCCCTGGCCTACGGCCTGCTCGTCTACCTCCTCGTGCCGCGCGAGTGGACGACGGTCCGGATCACGGCCGGGGTCTACAGCCTCTCGGTCGTCCTGGTCTGGCTGGTGAGCTCCCAGATCGGCTCGAACATCTCGCGCCTGTCCATGCTGTTCGCGGGGGTGGCCCTGGCGGCCGCGCTGCCGTTCACGGTGCCGCGCACCCGCAAGTGGTACGCCATCGTCGTCGCCTTCGCCGGCTTCACCGTGTGGATCGGCTTCAAGTCCGTCGACGACGTCGTCCACACGACCCCGACCGCGTCCTGGGCGCGCGAGCTGGCGCCCCTCGTCAACGAGCTCCAGGAGGTCGGCGCCGAGAAGGGCCGCGTCGAGGTCGTACCGGCCGCCTCCCACCGCGAGGCGTCCGCGCTCGCGCCGTACGTCAACCTCGCCCGGGGCTGGAACCGGCAGGCCGACATGGAGCGCAACCCGCTCTTCTACGACGACACCCTCAACTCCGCGAACTACCACGAGTGGCTCCAGCGGTGGGCCGTGCACTTCGTGGTCGTGCCGAAGGACGAGCCGGACGGGGACGGGGGCGAGCGGGAGCGGGAGCTGGTCCAGCGCGGGATGCCGTATCTGAAGCAGATCTGGGGCGACGCGAACTGGCAGCTGTTCCGGGTGACCGACCCGGCGCCGCTGGCCTCGCCGAACACGGTGGTCGACCGGGCGGCGCAGGGTGAGATGACCATGCGGGTGCGCAAGGCCGGGCGGATCGTGATCCGGATCCCCTACTCGCCGTGGCTGTCGATCGTCGACGCGGACGGCAAGAAGGTGAAGCCGCCGCAGGAGACGGAGGCGTCGAAGGAGCGGGACGCCTCGCCGAAGGTCTTCGAGAACCTCAACGGGTGTCTGATGGAGACGCAGGAGGACGCGGACGGGGACAAGTGGACGATGTTGCTGGCGCCACGGGCGGGGACGTATCGGTTGGCGGCGCCGTATACGGTGCCGCGGGGGACGCCTTGTCCGGATGAGTTGAAGTAGTCGGTCGTCTGCTGCGCCGTCGTGGCTGGTCGCGCAGTTCCCCGCGCCCCTAAAAGGCCTGTCGAAGCTGATCCACGTACTTGTCCGTGCCCGGAACCGTCGGGACGAAAGGCGCCAGCAGCTCGCGGCGGCCCATGCCCGGGTCCTCCAGGTCGGTGAAGTACTGCTCCCAGCACTCCCTCGGGTCCGTCTCCAGGAACCACAGCAGCGTCACTCGGGTGTCCACGCCCTCCACCTGCTTCACGTACGTCATGCGGTCGCCCGGCAGCGGGGTCGGGCGGAACACCGTCGCCATCGCCGCCGGTGAGCCCGCCAGGCGCTTCGGGAGGTGGCGGGCGACCAGCCACTCCAGCAACTCTCCCCGCCGCTCCGGGGATTCGGCGTCGATCACCTCCAGGACCAGGCCCGCGTACGGGTGGTCCAGGGCGTGGAAGTCCCTCGGGCCCGCCGCGCCGTCCCGGTAGACCGTGGCCTCGTGGTCCTGGAAGGCCGTGAAGACGTGGGTGCGGTCGCGGTAGACGCGGGCGTCGCGGTTGAGGCGCTTGTTGATGGCCACCGTCCACTTCATGTGGTCGTCGTAGCGGCCGTCCGTCACCCAGTACACGGAGAGGTAGCAGCCCGCCGTCACCGGCTGCGCCACCGCCGACTTCTCGGGGACGCGCAGGAGTTGGAGATCCCGGGTGGCCACCCAGCGGCGGCCCGCGAACATCCAGGGCATGGCCATCGCGCCGGCGTAGTAGTGGTCGTCCTCGTACCAGCGGTTGTACGCGTACTCGTGGCCGGGATGCGGTTCGACCATGGTGATCAGGGCGTGGCCGGGGCGGACCCCGTAGGGGCCTACGGAGGCCAGTTCGGCGTACGTCTCGCTGCGGGTCTCTTCTGCCATGGGACCTTCCCTCCTCCAGCGCTCGCCCATACTCTGACGCCCCGTCAGATAATGCGCCAGAGCAGGGAGGCCGCCGGTATGTCACTTCTCTCCGGGAAGACCGTGGTCGTGTCGGGAGTCGGGGCCGGGCTGGGTCACCAGGTGGCCGCGGCTGTCGTACGGGACGGGGGGAACGCGGTGCTGGGCGCGCGGACCGAGGCGAATCTCGCGAAGAGCGCTGCCGAGATCGATCCGGACGGGGCGCACACGGCGTACCGGCCGACGGACATCACCGACGAGCAACAGTGCGCCGCGCTCGCCGAGTTGGCCCTGGAGCGGTTCGGGCGGCTGGACGCGCTGGTGCAGGTGGCCGCGTGGGACAGCTACTTCGGCGGGCTGGAGGACGCGGACTTCGCGACCTGGCAGTCGGTCGTCGACGTGAACCTGCTGGGGTCGCTGCGGATGACCCGGGCCTGTCTGCCGGGGTTGCGGGCGGCGGTCGGGGGGTCGGTGGTGTTCGTGGGGACGCAGTCGGCCGTGGCCGCTCCCTCGCAGGTGCGGCAGGCCGCGTACGCCGCCTCCAAGGGGGCGCTGACCAGTGCGATGTACTCGCTGGCGCGGGAGCTCGGGCCGGACCGGATCCGGGTCAACACCGTGCTGCCGGGCTGGATGTGGGGGCCGCCGGTGCAGGCGTACGTGCAGTTCACCGCGCACACCGAGAAGGTGCCGGAGGCGGACGTGCTGAAGCGGCTGACCGAGCGGATGGCACTGCCCGATCTCGCGACCGACGGGGACGTGGCGGACGCGACGGTGTTCCTGGCCTCGGACCGGGCGCGGTCGATCACCGGACAGTCGTTGCTGGTCAACGCCGGGGAGCTGATGCGGTGAGTTCATATAGGTGAACCGAGGCCATCATCTCGAATATTTTTACCTCCCTTTGACCCGACGTCAGCTTGTCGTGTCCACGCGGTGGCGCCCACGATGAGCGCTGGCTGATCCCTGGGAGGGCGCATATGAACGGTCTCGACTGGGCCGTGCTCATCGGCTATTTCGGCGTGATGGTGGCGATCGGCATCTGGTCCCACAAACGGGTGGACGATGTCAGCGACTTCTTCACGGCCGGGGGCAAGATGCCGTGGTGGCTGTCCGGCATCTCGCACCACATGTCGGGCTACAGCGCGGTGATGTTCACCGGATACGCGGGCATCGCCTACACCTACGGCGTCACCTCGTTCGTCACCTGGTCCTTCCCCATCGCACTGGGCATCGCCATCGGCTCGAAGCTGTTCGCGCCGCGGATCAACCGGCTGCGCTCCCGGCTCCACGTGGCTTCCCCGCTCGAATACCTGAAGAACCGCTACGACTTGAAGACCCAGCAGGCGCTGGCCTGGTCCGGCATGCTGCTGAAGATCGTGGACGTGGGCGCCAAGTGGGCCGCCATCGCGACCCTGTTGTCCGTCTTCACCGGCATCTCGCTCAACCAGGGCATCCTCATCACCGGTGCCATCACCGCCGTGTACTGCACGATCGGCGGGCTGTGGGCCGACGCGCTCACGGAGTTGGGGCAGTTCGTCATCCAACTCCTCGCCGGTGTCGCGATGTTCATCGCCGTGGTCCTCAAGCTCAACGACAAGGGCATCGGGTTCCTCGGCGCCTGGGACGAGCCCGAACTCCAGGGCCACGGCGAGCCGTTGGTCGGGCCGTACGGGACGGTCTTCCTGCTCGCCTTCCTCTTCATCAAGCTCTTCGAGTACAACGGCGGCATGCTCAACCAGGCCCAGCGCTACATGGCCACGGCGAGCGCGAAGGAGGCGGAGCGGTCCGCGCGGCTGTCGGCGGTGCTGTGGCTGGTGTGGCCCCTCGTGCTGTTCTTCCCCATGTGGATGTCGCCGCTGCTGGTCGATGCGCAGAAGCCGGACGGCTCCGACTCCTACGGCCTGATGACCGAACAGCTGCTGCCGCACGGCCTGTTGGGCCTGGTCATCGTCGGCTTCTTCTCGCACACCATGGCGATGTGCTCCTCCGACGCCAACGCGATCGCGGCCGTGTTCACCCGGGACTGCGCGCCGGTCGTGTGGCGCCGGGCACGCAGCTGGAGCCAGGGACAGGGCCTGCGGGTCGCCCGGATCACCACCGTCGTCTTCCTCGGTCTGTCCATGGCGGCGGCGACCCAGGTCAACTCCCCCACGTTCAAGGACATCATCACCGTCGTCATCAAGTGGGTGGCCGGGCTGATGGGCCCGATGGCGATCCCGATGATGCTCGGCCTGCTGCGGCCGTTCCGCCGCTCCGGCCCGACCGCTGCACTCACCAGCTGGTCGATGGGCCTGCTCGCCTTCTACCTGGTCAACTACCCGATCAACGACCGCGTCTCCGGCGGCGTCCCCCTCCAGTACCAGGTCTCGATCCCGCTCGCCGTGTCCCTGGTCCTGTACATCCTGGTCGGCTTCATCAAACCCGAGGACACCCCGGAACGGCTCGCGATCATCGAGAAGATCAACACCGACGGGGACGGGGAGGGAGCGGCGGCCGCGGCGATCCCGACTCCGGCGGGCGGGGTGGACGACGTGATCGGTACGTCGGCACGCGACTGACGCACTAGCCCCTCGGGGAGCGCGCTACCCCCTCGGGTAGCGCGCCAGCCACCCCGCAGAAGCCCCCGCCGGGCCGTGCAGGGCCGGGCCCTGGGTCATTTCCATCGCGAAGTCGTCGGCCAGTTCCAGCATCGTGGGACGGCCCTCCAGTTCGGCCAGCCAGGCCGGGGGGAGGGCCGTCTCGCCGTGCAGGGCGCCGAGCAGGCCGCCGGTGAGGGCGCCGGCCGCGGCGGAGGGGCCGTCGTGGTTGACGGCGAGGCACAGGCCCTGGCGTACGTCCTCCCCGACCAGCGCGCAGTACACGGCCGCCGACAGCAGCCCGTCCGCCGAGCCGTCCGCGGCGAGCTCCTCCACCCGCGCCGGGGTGGGCATCCCCTGCCGTACGGCGCCCAGCGCGTGCTGGAGCGCGTCCGACACGGGCTCGTGCCCGGGCCGCGCGGCCAGCAGCGCGAGCGCCCGCTGCACGGCCCCGTCCAGACTGTCGCCGAGGGCCAGCGCGTGCACGATCACGGCGTACGCGCCCGCCGACAGATAGGCGACGGGGTGCCCGTGGGTCTGTGCGGCGCACTCCACCGCCAGCTGTACGACGAGCTGCGGCTCCCATCCGACGAGCAGCCCGAAGGGGGCCGAGCGGGCGGTGGCCTCGGGACCGAGTTCGTTCGGGTTCTTGGGCGACTCCAGCGTCCCCATGGTGTCGTCGCCGAACCCGATCAGCAGGGACCGGGTCGGGTCGCGGCGGGCGTACAGCCACTCCTCCCGGGCCAGCCAGCCGTCGTCCTTGCGCCGCTCGTCGGGTCCCCAGTCCCGCTGGGTGGCGGCCCAGCGCAGATACGCCCGGTGCAGGTCGGTGGGCGGGTGCCAGGCCCCGGTGTCCCGGCGCACCTGGGCGCGGATGAGCCCGTCCACGGTGAAGAGGGTGAGCTGGGTGAGGTGGGTGACGGCCCCGCGTCTGCCGTACCCGAACCCGAGGTCCACGAGCCCCTCGGCGCCGTACGCCTCACGGATCTCGTCCAGCCCGAGCGAGTCGACGGGTGCGCCCAGCGCGTCGCCGACGGCCACCCCGAGGAGCGTCCCGCGCACCCGGCTACGAAAGTCCTGCTGCTCGGCACGCCCCCAGACGACGGCGTTCGCCCCCACGAGCCCCTCCCCCCTCCGCGACCGTCCGTGTGTACGACGTCCTGCACTGTAATCGAAGGGGGGTGCGGGGTTCAGGGGGCGATTGGGTATGCGGGACTATGACCGAAAGGCGCGCCGCCCCTGCCGGGCCGCCACGGCCGGAAGGCGCGCCGCCCTTGCCGGGCCGTCCTCACCGGAAGGCGGAGGCGTTGCGGGTCGCCCAGTCCGCGAACGAGCGGGGCGGGCGTCCGAGGACCCGCTCGATGTCGGGGCTGACCCGCCGCAGCCCCTCGGACGGGTCGCCGAGGATGTCGAGGGTGGCGTCCGCGACGGGCTCCGGCATGAACCGGGTCATCTCCGCCCTGGCCTCGGCCCGGCTCTGCTCGACGAACCGCACGGGTTCGCCCAGCGCGTCCCCGATCGCGGCGGTCTGCTGCCGGGGTGAGACCGGGGCGGGCCCGGTCAACTCGTGGACGAGCCCGGCGTGTTCGGGATCCCGCAGGGCTACGGCGGCCATCTCGGCGATGTCGTCCGGATCGACGGTCGGCAGCGCGACGTCCCCGAAGGGTGCCGTCACCGTCCGCTCGGCGCGCACCCGGCCGGCCCACTGGAGGGTGTTGGAGTGGAAGCCGCCGGGCCGCAGCATGGTCCAGCCGAGCCCCGACCGCCGTACCGCGTCCTCCGGTGCTGACGGGTGGTCGCCGGTGCCGACCCCTTGCGAGGACAGCAGGACCACCCGCCGGACACCCGCGGCCCGGACGACTTCGAGGACCTGCCCGAGGTCTCCGCCCGCGGCCATGAAGTCGCCGGAGGTCAGGAGGAAGAGGGACTCCGCGCCGTCGAGCGCGGGTTTGAGCGTCCGGGGTGCGGCGAGGTCGGCCCGGTGATGCCGTACCCCGGCCGGGAGCTCGTCCGGAGTGCGCCGGGACACGGCCGTCACCGTCTCCCCCGCCGCGAGCAGCGCCCGCACCAGCGGCCGTCCGACGTTCCCCGTAGCACCGGTCACCACGATCATGTCGCTCCCCTTTTCCGAGGTTCCTGTGAACACACGGCGACGCTACTATCGGGAAGACAGTGGGTACCTAGAGGAAAGTAATGGACGAGAGGCCTGATGTGACGGAGACCACACCCGAGAACGCCTGTCCCATCGCCCCCGTGGTCGACATCGTCTTCAGCCGCTGGACCACCCCGGTCCTGTGGACCCTCCACGAGTACGGCCGTCAGCGCTTCGTGGAACTCCAGCGGCGGATCGCCACCATCACCCCCAAGGTGCTGACCCAGCGCCTGCGCCAGCTGGAACGCGACGGCCTGGTCCACCGCACCTACCACGCGGAGGTTCCGCCCCGGGTGGAGTACGAGATCACCGAACTGGGCCGCAGCCTGGCCCCCTTGTTCGCGACGCTGGCGCAGTGGTCACCGAACCTGGAGCGGGTGGAGGAGGCCCGGCGGGCCTACGACTCGAGGGAAGCGGACGCGAACCCCTCCTGAGGGGCCCTACGCGTGGCGGGTCCGCATCGCGTCACGGGCGTCGGTCATCGCCGCCAGGAGAGTGCCGAGTCGGGCATGGTCCGCGTCAGGGCTCGTGCCGAACTCGGTGAGGATGTCGGTCACGGTGGCGAGGTCGTCCCATTCCGGGTCCAGGGCGAGGAGTTCGGACGCGCCCCGGTCGGCCTCGGCCCAGTCGCCGAGCGCGCAGCCCAGGAAGCAGTGGGCCTGGGCGCGTGACAGGGGGGTCATGCCGGGGTCCTGCTCGGCCAGGCGGGACAGGTCGCGCCAGAGGGGTGCGGCGGCGGCCGGCCCCTCGGAGCGGTGGACCGTCATGGCCAGCTGGAAGGTGCCGACGACGGGATCCGTCGCCCGCACCCGCTCGGCGAGCGCGCGGGCCTGCGCCCACCGGCCGTGGTGGCGGTGGAGCTCGGCACGCAGGTCGTCGAGGTCCGCGTCGGACGCCGCCGCCAGCCGCTCCTCCGCCTCCTCCCACCGCCCGAGGTACTCGAGCAGTTCGATCGCCGTCCGCCGCTCCCAGGTCATCTCCGGATCCAGCGCGACACAGCGGTCCAGGTCCGCCAGGGCCTGTTCGGTGCGGCCGATCGCCAGGCACACCCGGCCGCGGCGGCCGTGGGCCCACGCGTACTCGGGGTCGGCGGCCAGGGCCCGGTCCAGATGGTGGAGGGCCTCGGCGTAGGACTTGCGGGCGTGGTGGATCGCGCCGAGGCCGGCCAGGGCGACCTCGTCGTCGGGGTTGCGGGACAGGACCGTGTGGAACAGGGCCGACGCCTCCTCGTGGCGGCCCTTCACCCGGTACTCGGTGGCCAGTTCGTTCAGGATCCAGTCGACGTCCGGTTCGGCCGCGACGGCCCGGCGCAGGTCCTCGACGACGCCGTCCCGGTCGTTCAGCGCGCGCTTGACGCGGGATCTCATCACCAGCGCCCAGGCGTAGTCGGGGACCAGCGCGAGAGCCCGGTCGAAGTCGGCCAACGCCTCCTCGCGGCGGCCGAGTTCGTTCAGTGCCTGCCCGCGGCTCGCCAGCGCCGACGTGTAGCCCGGCTCCAGCTGGACCGCGCGCGCCAGCTCCGCTACGGCCTCCTCGTACCGCCCGTCGATCCGGTAGGCGTCCCCGCGTTCCGAGGCGATCCAGGCCCGGTCGGGCGCGAGCGCGGCCGCCCGGTCGAGGTCGGCGTAGGCCTTGTCCAGGTCACCGCGCGTGCGGTGCAGCCGGGCCCTGCGCACGAGCGCCCAGAGGTACTCCGGATCGATGCCCAGCGCGCGGTCGAAGTCGGCGAGCGACTCGTCGAGCCTGCCCAGTCCGTGCCGGGCCGCCGCCCGACCGGCCAGGGCGACGTCGTCGGTGGGGTCGAGGGCGAGGGCGCGGGTGTAGTCGGCGTCCGCCTCCTCGAAACGGGACGCCAGACGGTAGGTCTCGGCCCGCTCGGCGAGGATCCACGCCGCGTCGGGGGCCAGTTCGACGGCCCGGTCGAGCGCGGTCAGGGCCGCCGGGTAGTCGTCCAGCAACTGGTGGGTCAGGCCCCGGCCGTAGTGGGCCAGGGGTTGCAGCGGATCCAGCTCGATCGCGCGGTCGTACTCCTGGAGGGCCTGCCGGTACTCCTGGCGCCGGCGCAGCTCCCGGCCGCGCAGCGCGTGCGCCTCCGCCCGCCCGGCCGGGTCGAGCCCGGGGCGGGTCAGGAGCAGGTCCAGCGCGGTGCCGAGCCCGGTGTCCTCGTCGGCGAGCGCCGCCCCCGACTGCCCGCTGCCCCCGCCAGAGAGCGCCGCCCCCGACTGCCCGGCATCCCCCTCGGAGAGTGCCGCGCCCAGCGACCGCCCCCACTCCCGCAGTACGGCGTGGTCCGTCGCGTCGCCCGCCTCCTCCAGCATCCGGGCCCAGCGCCGGGCGACGACCTCGTCCTCGCGGCCGGCCACGACGAAACCGCGCAGCGCCTCGGCGAGCGCCGCGGGCGGGCGGGCGCACAGCAGGTGGTAGACCTCCTCCAGGCGCAGCTCCCACCACTCCTCGTCCGCCCACAACTCCTCGGTGCGGCGCCCGAACTCGGCATCCTCGCGCCATTCGGTGTACGCCTGCGCGAGCCGCCGGTGCCGGCTCGTCCAGTCGGTGCGGGACCTGAGCCGCTCCAGTCGCAGCATCTGCGCGCGTACGACGTCGTGGTACTGGAGCCGCTCACCGCGCTGCCCGACGAACGGGAGCCCCGTCAACCACGCGTACAGCTCGTCGAGTTCGGCCTCCGGGGCGGGGACGAGCAGCCGGAAGACGTCCGCGTCGAGCCGTCTCGGCAGCGCGCAGGCCCTGGCGACCTTGCGGCGGGCCTCCGGTTCCGGCTTCAGGAACCGTTCCACCGCCGTGGCACTCGGATCGGTCACGTTGTCCGGGCCGTCGGGCCGCCTGGCCGCGAGGGTCGACACGAGGACCGGGAGGCCGCCCGTCAGGCGCAGCACCTCCTCGACGACCGGCTCCGCCACGACGCCCCGCGCGGCGAGCAGCCGACGCGCCTCCGCCTCGGTGAACGGGGCGAGCGGCATCTCCGCCACCGCGTCCAGGCCGGCCCAGCGGGAGGCGTCCAGGGGCCGCTGCCCCGCGGTGACGACGACGAACGCGGCGGGCAGCCGCCCGTGCTCCCGCGGCTTGGTGAGGACGTCGTGGAGCCACGGGTCGAGGAAGGGGCCGGTCCGCTCGTAGGTGTCGAAGAACAGGACGATCCACGGTACGGCGCCGGCGGCGGCCCGCAGTTCGTCGAGCAGGACCGGGGTGAGGACCCGCTCCGGGGCGAGGACCAGGTCCACGTCGTCGGGGTTGCGGAAGCGGGCGCCGAGGCCGGCCCGCAGCCGGTCGGCGCCCTGGGCGAGCCGGTCGGCGGGAAGGGCACGGGTGACGAGACCCGCTCCGGGCAGGGCGGTCTCCAGGGCGCCGAGGCCGAGGTCCACCGCCATCCTGCTGCCGGTCGACGGCGCTGCCGTCTCCTGCGCACTGTCCGGCGCGAGCGCGGCGAGGGCGGCCTCCGCCTCGCGCCGCCGGTCCCGCCAGGCCGCCAGGCGCCGCTCCAGATCCTTGAACCGCCGACGCCGGTCGGCGAATTCACGGCACAGCGCCTCCATCGCCTCCGGCACGCTGCCGATGCCGTCGTCGACGTAGGCCGTCAAGGCACCGCGTTCACGGGCGAGATGGGCCAGCTCCTCGACCAGGGACGTCTTTCCGATGCCCGCGCTGCCGTGCACATGGAAGCGGAAGCGGTGCCGGGGATCGCCGGGCGGGATGTCGAAGTTCCGCAGGAACGCGGTCCGTTCGGCCTCGCGGCCCACGAATCCGGCCCGTGTGCGCCGCAGGATCAGCTCCTGCGCCGACGGCTCCGCCTGCGTCATGCGTCCGTCCCCTCGTCACGGCCCGTCCGGCTCTCATTCTGGCCCAAGCGATCTGGAACACACCGCCCCGCACAGGGAAGATGACCTCCATGGCATCGACACCCCCACGCACCACACGCAGCGCACTCCACCTCTCGGCCACCCTGCTCACCGCGAGCGTCGCGTTGTACATCGCGCTCGTCGCGTTCGGGAACATCACGGACTTCGGGACGAACCAGGCGTTCGTGCAGCATGTTCTCGCGATGGACACGACGTTCAAGGACGACGACCTGATGTGGAGAGCCGTCACCAGCAAGGGACTTCAGAACACCGCGTACGTCGCGATCATCGTCTGGGAGACGCTGGCCGCGCTCGTGCTGATCTACGGCACGTATCTGTGGGTGCGCCGGGACGACCAGGCCGCCCGGCGGTTCTCCACCTACGGTCTGCTCATGCTGATGGTGCTGTTCGGCGCCGGGTTCATCGCGATCGGCGGCGAGTGGTTCTCCATGTGGCAGTCGGACACCTGGAACGGGCTGGACGCGGCCCTGCGGGTGTTCGTGTTCAGCGGTGTCGTCCTGCTGGTGGTCAACCTGCCGGACCGCAGCGCTAGTTGACGACGACGACCTTCGTCCCCGTCTCGCCGAACGTCCACAGTGCCGAGCCGTCCGCGGCCTTCATGCGGATACCGCCGGTCTGTGCGCCGTTGGCGGGCGGGGGCGAGGAGCCGTCCACCGCGTTGGAGAAGCCGATGCTGACGCCGTCCACCGCGGTGAAGTAGACGATGTGCTCGACCCGCACGCCGTCCGAACCGGTCTGCGGGTCGCCGCGGCGCAGTGAGACCGAGTAGCTGCCGGGGGCCGGGTCGACCGTCCCCGGCCACACCGCGAAGCTGCGCCGGGCCGCCTCGCTCGCGTCGACCAGCCACACCCGCTTCTCGCCGAGGGAGTAGACGATCCGGCGGCCGGTGCCGGAGGCGTCCGGGACGGCGGTCGCGGAGGGTTCGGGCCGCGCGGACGCGCTGGGGGACGCCGACACGCTGGGCCTGCTGGTGAGGGCCACGCTCGGCTTGGTTCCCTTGTCGGCCTGTACGGCCAGGACGACGACAGCGGCGACCGCCCCCACGGTCAGACCCGTCACCCAGACCTTCGGGGCTGGCACGGCACGCATCTCCTCGGCTAAGGATCCCCGTCGAACGGGGGTCGGATCATCGTACCGGCCCCCGTCGAACAGCTCAGTCCACCAGCGGCAGCAGCTCCGGCAGGTGCCCGTCGGAGACGGCGGCGGCCTGCTGCCGCTCCTCGGGCACCTCGCCGTACAGCGTCGTGCGGGGCCGGGACGGCCGCCCCGCCGCCTCCGCCACCGCGATCAGGTCCTTCACCGACTTGTAGGAGCCGTACGACGACCCCGCCATCCGCGAGATCGTCTCCTCCATGAGGGTGCCGCCCAGGTCGTTGGCGCCGGAGCGGAGCATCTCCGCCGCGCCCTCGGTGCCGAGCTTGACCCAGCTGGTCTGGATGTTCGGTATCCAGGGGTGCAGGAGCAGGCGGGCCATCGCGGTCACCGCCCGGTTGTCCCGCATGGTCGGACCGGGCCGCGCGATGCCCGCCAGGTACACCGGCGCGTTGGTGTGGATGAAGGGGAGGGTGACGAACTCGGTGATGCCACCGGTCTGTTGCTGAATGCGGGCGAGGGTGCGCAGATGGCCGAGCCAGTGGCGGGGCTGGTCGACATGGCCGTACATCATGGTCGAGGTCGACGGGATGCCGACCTCGTGGGCGGTGGTGATCACCTCGATCCAGGTGGCCGTCGGCAGCTTGCCCTTGGTGAGGACCCAGCGGACCTCGTCGTCGAGGATCTCGGCCGCGGTGCCGGGTATGGAGTCGAGGCCGGCCTCCTTGGCCGCCGTCAGCCACTCGCGGATGGACAGGCCGGTGCGGGTCGCGCCGTTGACGACCTCCATCGGCGAGAAGGCGTGCACATGCATGCCGGGCACGCGCTCCTTGACGGCCTTCGCGATGTCGAAGTACGCCGTCCCGGGCAGGTCGGGATGGATGCCGCCCTGCATGCAGACCTCCACCGCGCCCACCTCCCAGGCCTGTTGGGCGCGGTCGGCGACCTGGTCCAGGGAGAGCGTGTAGGCGTCGGCGTCGGTGCGCCGCTGGGCGAAGGCGCAGAAGCGGCAGCCGGTGTAGCAGACGTTGGTGAAGTTGATGTTCCGCGTGACGATGTACGTGACGTCGTCGCCGACGACCGACTTGCGGACGTCGTCCGCGATCCGGGTGAGGGCGTCCAGCGCGGGCCCGTCCGCGTGCAGCAGCGCGAGGGCCTCTGCGTCGGTCAGCTTGGTGGGATCGTCGGCGGCGGTCCGCAGCGCATCGCGTACGTCCGTGTCGATGCGCTCGGGGACCATGCCGGGGGCGGCCGCCTCGCGCAGGGCGCCCCAGTCGCCGTAGACCTCGTCGAAGTCGTCGCGGCGGTCGGACGTACGGCCCTCGGTGTCGATGGTGGCGTGCAGGTCGGTGCGGCCGGACGGGACGAAGACCTCGTCGGGCTCCTGCCAGGGGAGGCCCTGGGGAAGGGCGTCGGGGCGCGCGAGTCCGGTGGCGGGGTCGGCGAGGGCCGCCACGTGCGGCCGCAGCCGGGGATCCAGCCACGGCTCGCCGCGCTGCACGAACTCCGGGTACACGCACAGGCGTTCCCGCAGTTCGAAGCCGGCCGCGCGCGAGCGCTCGGTGAGCTCCTCGATCTGCGGCCAGGGGCGCTCGGGGTTGACGTGGTCGATGGTGAGGGGGCTGACGCCGCCCCAGTCGTCGATTCCAGCGGCTATGAGCCGCTCGTACTCACCCTCGACCAGGTTCGGCGGGGCCTGGATGTTGGCCGCCGGGCCCATGATGAGGCGGGCGACCGCCACCGCGGCGACGAGTTCGTCGAGCTCCGCGTCCGGCATGCCGCGCATCGCGGTGTCCGGCTTGGCGCGGAAGTTCTGGATGATCAGTTCCTGGATGGAGTGGTACGACCGCGCCGTGCGCCGGAGCGCGAACAGGGACTCGGCGCGCTCCTCGTAGGTCTCGCCGATCCCGATGAGGATGCCGGAGGTGAAGGGGACGGAGGAGCGGCCGGCGTCCTCGAGGACCCGCAGCCGTACGGCGGGCTCCTTGTCCGGGGAGCCGTAGTGCGGCCCACCGGGCTCGGACCACAGCCGCTCGGCGGTCGTCTCCAGCATCATGCCCATGCTCGGCGCGACGGGCTTCAGCCGCTGGAAGTCGGTCCAGGAGAGCACGCCGGGGTTGAGGTGGGGCAGGAGGCCCGTCTCCTCCAGGATCCGGATGGAGATGGCCCGGACGTAGGCGATGGTGTCGTCGTAACCGTGCGCGTCCAGCCACTCCCTGGCCTCCGGCCAGCGGTCCTCGGGCTTGTCGCCGAGGGTGATCAGGGCTTCCTTGCAGCCCAGCGCGGCACCCTTGCGGGCCACGTCGAGGACCTCGTCGGGGGACATGAACATGCCGTGACCGGCCCGGCGGAGCTTGCCGGGCACGGTCACGAAGGTGCAGTAGTGGCACTTGTCCCGGCACAGCCGGGTCAGCGGGATGAAGACGCTCTTCGAGTACGTGATGACACCAGGGCGGCCGGCCTGTTCGAGACCGGCGTCCCGGACGCGGGCGGCGGAGGCGGTGAGGTCCGCGAGGGCCTCGCCACGCGCCTGCAACAGCACCGCCGCCTCGGTCACGTCCAGGGCGACGCCGTCCCGGGCACGTTTGAGAGCGCGACGCATGGAGTTCTCGGTGGGGCCGGTTCCGGAGGTCGCGGAGGTCGTCATCCTTCGAGCATACGAGCGGTGTGATCAGGACAGAGGGGCTGCCGAGAGGTGGGTGACATCACACATCAACTGCCCTCCTCGACATAACGGGCATACTCGTCCAGCGCCTTCAGGACCTCGCCCTCCCCCGCCGGAGGCAGCTGCACCACGACCTCCTCGATGCCCAGGTCGGCGTAGTGCGCGAGCTTGCCGGGGTTCGGGAAGACGGCGTAGGGGACGACCTGGAGGGCGTTCGGGTCGCGGCCCGCGTCGGACCAGGCGGCGCGCAGCACGGGCAGGGACTCGGTGAGGCCGCGCCCGCCGATGGGCAGCCAGCCGTCGGCGTACTCGACGATGTGGGAGAACAGCTTCGGCCCGGCGGCGCCGCCCACGAGGGTGCGCCGCCGGACCGGCTTGGGGAAGGCGTGGCTGGCCCGGACGCTCCCGAACCGGCCCTCGTAGGCGGTCGGTTCGTCCGCCCACAGGGCCTGCATGAGCGCCATCCGGTCCCGGACGAGCTCGCGCCGGGTACGCCACTCGACGCCGTGGTCGGCGGCTTCCTCGACGTTCCAGCCGAAGCCGAGGCCGAGCGTGAACCGGCCGCCGCTGAGGTGGTCCAGGGTCGCGATCTGCTTGGCGAGGTCGATCGGGTCGTGCTGGGCGACGAGCGTGATGCCGGTGCCGAGGCCGAGCGACTCGGTGACGGCGGCGGCCTGGCCGAGGGCGACGAAGGGGTCGAGGGTACGGCCGTACTCGCGCGGCAGTTCGCCGCCCGCGGGGTACGGCGTGCTGCGCTCGACGGGGATGTGGGTGTGCTCGGGCAGATAGAGCCCGGCGAAGCCCCGCGCCTCCAGCTCACGGGCGAGCCGGGTCGGGGTGATGGTCTCGTCGGTGAGGAAGATGGTCACGGAGATTCGCATGGGTGCATCTCTACCGGGCCGGGACGGGGATGTCCATACCGACTGGTCGGCATTGTCTGTGTTGGACGTGTCTGTAGGTCGTCTGTCGGGGCTGTAGGTGCGGTGTCGGGGGTCTGTCGGCGGGGCGCCGGAACCTTGCTGGAGACGGCCGACCGGAGTCCACCGGGGGCCTGATGACGAAGGAGCTCCCATGTCGAACAGCCCTGTCACGATCATCGGCGCCGGACTCGGCGGCCTCACGCTCGCCCGCGTCCTGCAGGTGAACGGCATCGCGTCCACCGTCTACGAGGCGGAGGCCTCGCCGACGGCGCGGGCGCAGGGCGGGATGCTGGACATACACGACTACAACGGTCAGCTCGCCCTGGAGGCGGCCGGGCTGATGGACGGGTTCGGCGACCTCGTCCTGGAGGGCCGGGAGGCGGCACGGCTGGTCGCCCCGGACGGGACCGTCCTGTTCGACCAGCCCGACGACGGCACGGGCGGCCGACCCGAGGTGCAGCGCGGCGAGCTGCGGCAGCTCCTGCTGGACTCGCTGCCGGCCGGCACGGTCCGCTGGGGCCGCAAGGTCAGCGGTGTGCGGGCGCTGGGCGGGGGCCGCCACGAGGTGACGTTCGCCGACAGCACCTCGGTCGTCACGGACCTCCTGGTCGGCGCGGACGGCGCCTGGTCCCGGGTCCGGCCGCTGCTCTCGGCCGCGGTGCCCGCGTACACCGGGATGTCCTGCGTGGAGGTCTACCTGCACGACGCCGACACCCGGCACCCGGCCAGTGCGAAGGTGGTCGGAGGCGGGGCGCTGTACGCGCTCGCACCGGGCAAGGGTTTCGTGACGCACCGGGAGAAGGGCGGCAACCTGCACACCTATGTGATGCTCGCCCGGCCGCAGGAGTGGTTCGCGGACATCGACTTCACCGACGCGGCGGCGGCCGTGGCGAGGATCGCCGGCGAGTTCGACGGCTGGGCCCCGGAACTCACCGCGCTGATCACCGACGCCGACACCGCCCCGGTACTGCGTCCCCTCGCCGCGCTGCCCGTCGAGCACCGGTGGGAGCGGGTACCAGGAGTGACCCTGATCGGCGACGCCGCCCACGTCGCCGCCCCGAACGGCGAGGGCGCCAACCTCGCCATGCTCGACGCGGCCGAACTCGCCCAGTCCCTCGCGACCCACCCCGACGACATCGAAACGGCCCTGACCGCCTACGAACAGCCCATGTTCCCCCGCAGCGCGGAAACGGCCGCTGAGGGCACGGAGCTGTACGCGGTCATGTTCGGCGAGGACACACCGCACGGCCTGATCGAGATGTTCACGGGGGAGAGCCAGCCGAGCAACTGACCACGGGCTGTTGCGGGTCAGGACGTCGGTGACGGCCCATAGTGGTGGGCAAGGCTGGTGGCGAGGTCGCTGAGGTGAACCCTGGCTTCGGTGGGGCCGTGCACGGTGATGGCGCTTCCGAACGGCAGTAGTGCCCGCACGTCCTCCAGACGCAGGAAGCGGATCGTCACCTTGTGGCCGGTGGTGGATTCTTCATGGTCGTCCTGGACAAGTCGTCGGCCGAAGATCCGTCGCGCTCGCTCGATCTGGTTCTGGTCGACGGTGGCGCTGACCTCTATCACGTGGTCGTCTTCCCACTGGGCAACGAGCGCCGCGGCGACGGTGGCCAGGGTCTGGTTCTCGCGGATCCGTCGTGGCTGGTCGACTTCACTCCACGCCGTGATCCGTTCGAGCCGGTACATCCGTGGCGCTCGGGCACAGTCGGCGACGAGGTACCAGGTGCCGGCCTTGGCGAGCAGGCCGTAGGGATCCACGACCAGTTCGCTTGGGCATGACGCACGTGGGCTGTCGTACTCGATCCGCAGCCGGCGCCCTCGCCGCACCGCGCCGACCAGCGAAGCCGGAGTCGTGCCGAGAGCTCGTGCCTCACGCCAGGGGCGGCTGTCCACGTGCACCACGTCGGTGAGCAGCAGGAGTTCATCGACTCGACGTGACGGTGCGGCGGCGATCTTGGAGAGCGCGCGCCGGCTTTCGGCCGCTGCGTCGAGCTCCACCCGCTGCCGCTCATCCAGTCCGGTGAGCGCCAGATGGTCGCGCTCGTCCGGTGTGAGTCGCATGAGGTCGAGCCCGGACCCGGGCAGCATGGTCACGCCTCCGAGGCGGCCCCGTTGCGCGGTCACCGGCATACCGGCGTCGCGGAGCCAGTTCAGGTCCCGGGTGACGGTTCGAAGGGACACCCCGAGCGCCGAGGCAAGTTCCCGTGTGGTCACGGCATCCCTCGATCCGAGGAGCAGCATCAGGGAGAAGAAGCGGTCCGGGGTCACACACCAATTTTTTCAGGAATTGCGACAGGGGGCGGCGCATATCCCGGTGAGGCTGGTGGATGCGTACCTACGACCTGTGAGAAGGAACAACCATGACCACGTCCGTCGTGTCCATCGTCTATGTGAACGACGCTCCCGCCGCAGCGCACTTCTACGGCGACCTCCTCGGCCTGAGCCCTTCATTCGAGACCCCGGGATACATCACCTTCGACCTCGGGCCAGGCGCTGACCTCGCTCTGTGGTCCGGCCAGTTCGAGGATCTGACAGCGGACGTCCCGCGCACCGGTGAGATTTGTCTGGCCGGCAACTACGGGCCCGACGAGATCAATGCGATCTTCGAGCGGTGGCAGTCCAAGGGCGTCACGATCCTGCAGGAGCCACATGATGCGGGGTTCGGGCTGACGTTCCTCGCAGCCGATCCCGACGGCAACCGCATCCGTGTCGCACCACGGGACTGAAAGGCCTTTTCTGACAGCCGCGTCCGGACTCCGGCGCGGGCTCGAGGTCCGGTCCGGCAATCCAGCATCACCGTCAAGGCCCCGCATACGGCTCACAGGCCACACCGTCGCCGTCCCTGTCGAGATGCGGGCCATATCCGGGTTCACCGCGGTAGAGCGGAGCAGCACCGGCAGCACGGGCCTCGTCACAGTTCTCGTAGTACACATCAGGGGCCGGGGCCGTCGTCCTCGGCTCGGGGGCTTCGGCCGTCTTCGTCACGGTCCTCGCGGGAGGGGGCGAGGGTGCGACGGTCACGGTCGCCGTGGCCGTGGCCGTGGCGGTGGCGGTCGGGATGTCGACGGGATGTGTCGGCAGTGCCGTCGAGGTGCCGACTGCCGGAGTGTCTGATGTCGCGGGTGATCCGGGTTCGCCGTCTGACGGGTCGATGGCACTGAGGACGCCCCCCAGGAGCACAAAGGCGGCGAACAGCCCGAGGGCCACGACCAGGATCCGGCCCAACAGGCCCAGGGATGCCCACTTCCGTCGCATTCGCCAAAGAGGTCCGCGTCGTCTGCCGTTGCCGACCATCGCAACGTCCTGTGCTCGATCGAATCCGGTCTCCAGTTCAGCACCTGGTCAGGCGTACCGCACGTCGGAGCCGCCGTGGGACGGCTGACGCCCCGGAGTGCGCGAACAGTCCGACCGTCGCACGCTGAAGCCATGAACAGCCCGACCCCGTCAGGACCCCCCGACGGGCCATTGCACTCCCAGGGCCGCGACGGCGCCGCTCAGCCATCACACCCGGCACACTCGCGCAGACGTGTCCTCACACATGCGGGTGCAGCTCTCGCCGGCTTGGTGGGCGGTGTGTTGATCGGTATCACGGCGGACTCCGGTGGTGGCGACAAAGCCGCCCCCTCGCCGACGGCCACCATGACGGTGACCAGCGCGCAGACCGTCATCGCCACACCCGGAGCAGACGAGGTGTCGGCCCCCGCACCTTCGTCAGCGAAGCCGTTCGCCTTCGGCGACACCTGGAAGCTGAGCAACATCGACCCGACCAAGCCCTTCGAAGGCAGCCTGACCGTGCTCGCCTACAAACAGGGCTTCACGTCGGTCGGCAAGGCCGACGAAGAGGCCGGTATGCCTGGATATGTGTCGGCCTACACAGACCTCGAACTGTGCGGTGCCAAAGGCTCGTACACCGACAACACGACCAGTTGGACGCTGTACTACAGCGATGGCAGTCGCATCGGTCCGTCCGGCACCACCTACGGTGACTTCCCGAAGCCGGAGTTCCCGTTCGAAGTCACAGTGACCGCCGGCAAGTGTGCACGCGGGAAGCTGGTGTTCCCCGTCCCGGGCGATAAACGCCCGGAGTCCGTGCTGTACAAGCCGGACGGTTTGGCCGAACCGAGGGAGTGGACGGTGCCCAAGGCGTAGCGGGAAGGGCGCCTCAGTCCACCACCTGTGGATCACGGAAGTAGTAGACGACGGTGACGCCCAAGCCGGGTGTGTGGGTGTAGACGACCGTGATCGCCTCGGCCGAGTCGGAGGCGAGAGGGGTGGTGTACGTGTACTCGACGGACGGAGGGCGCCAGCCGGGGATCTCACGACCCACGCCAGGATCGCGGGCGATGGCAGCCAGCGCCTCACGAACCGCGTCTCGCTCTCCCTCCGTAAGATCGCCGAACGCCTTCCTCGCGGGCTCGGCCTCCTCCAGCGGGATCTCGTTCACGTACGGCCGCCTCCGCCACGGGCGTCCTCCAGGGCCGTCATGATCTCGGAGGAGTTCCTGATCAGGACCCGGTGCCGATACGCGCGGACCACGGCCGCGGCGCCCGCGAAGTCGTTCGTCGGAGCGGCTCCTATGGCCGCCGCCAGTTCCTCCTCGAAGCGCTCGCGGTCACCAGGAAAGCCGTAGCGACTGAGTGCGCTGCGCAAGTCGTTCACGGTCCGGATCTCCGGGAGGGGCATCGCCCCCCGGCCGTGCTCGGGCTGTGCGCTCATGGTCGGCTCCTGGTGAACAGCGGGTCGCTCCACTCTCAGTATGGCCCGGCTCACCATCCCGGCACCCCGCACTCCGCCCACAGCAGCTTCCCGCCCCTCGACGCGCCCAGTTCGCGTAGGACCGACACGCCCGTCGCGTCCGCGCAGGCACGTACCAGGTGCAGGCCCCTGCCGTGTTCGGCGTCCGGGGTGGCGGGGGGCTTGTCCGTCGTGAAGGCGGGTGGGACTCGGGGGTCCGTGTCCCAGACGGCCACCCTCACCCTGCCGGGGGACGCCGACAGGAGGCGGAAGGCGTACGGACCCTTCGTATGAAGGTGCGCGTTCGTCAGGAGTTCCGCCGCGAGCAGCTCCGCGGTGGGGGTCAGGTCCGGGAGGTCGTGGGCGGCCAGGATCAGCCGCAGGGCGCCCCTCGCGATTCCCGGTGCGCGTGGATCGTGCGGAAGATGCAGGGTGTAGTTCCAGGACGGGGATACGGTGGCCATCGGAAGTCTCCGGTCACTGAGGGGAGTTGGGCGGGTGCCTGGTGTCTCCGCCGTGGCGTCCCACGGTGCGCTTCCAGGTGGGTTGGCGCCTGCACACGACGATAGGGGGTTCGCAAAGGTGCTTTGCGGCACTTCGAAGGATCTCGGCCTCTTCTCCCTCGTGTGGGTGACAAACCCGCTGGATGCGCGGTAGGAGGAGATTCCATGACGTCACGGCCCGCGCCTACAGCCCGCCGCGTCCGGCTGGCGACGGAGCTGCGCAAACTCCGGGAGCGAGCCGGTCTGACCTCGACCGAGGCTGCCCAGTTGCTCGGCACGAGTTCGGGTCAACTCAGTAACGTCGAGTCCTCCCGGTTCGGCGTGAGCCCGGAGCGCGTGCGAGCGATGGCCGCCCTCTACTCCTGCACGAACCAGCCCTACGTCGACGCCCTCGCCGACATGGCGGCCGAGAAGTCCCGCGGCTGGTGGTGGGAGGCCTATCGCGAGGTCCTGCCTTCGGGGCTCCTCTCACTGGCCGAGCTGGAGCACCACGCCACGGCCCTCCGTACCGCGTTCACCGCCCATATCCCCGGCATGCTCCAGACCGCCGAGCACGCCCGGGAGATCTTCAGCCAGGCGATCCCGGCTCCGACGCCACCGGAGGTCGAGCACCGCGTCTCGCACCGGATCAAACGGCAGGACTTCGTGTTCCGGGCGAACCCGAATCCGTACAGCACGGTGATCCATGAGGCCGCCCTGCACATGCGGGTCGGCGGCCGACGGGTGGCACGGGATCAGCTTAGGCATCTGATCGACATGAGCCTCCGGGAGCACATCACCCTTCGCGTACTCCCTTTCGACGTCGGGGCGTTCCCCGGGTCGGGGCAGTCCATCAACTACCTCTGCGGGCCCGTACCACCCTTGGACACCGTGCAGTTGGACCAGTTTCACGGTCCGATGCTCATCGATGCCGAGGCCCATCTGGAGAAGTACCGGCGCCTCCTGGACGTCGTGGAGGGCATGGCTCTCAGCCCCGCGAAGTCCCGCGATCTGATCCACTCCATCGACCAGAACCTGTGAAGGAGCCGAGATGACCACCATCACCTGGCGGAAGTCCTCCTACTGCCAAGAGGGCGAGGCCTGCGTCCACATATCCACCGGCCCCGACGGAGTCCACATAACCGACTCCGACCCCGCCCGAACCGTCGTCACCGTCAGCCGCGACGCCTTCGCCGCCCTGCTGAAGTCACTCTGACCGCAGCGCCGGTCACCACGGGCCGTGGTCCGCCAGGCCCAGGACCAGGATCGCCGCCGCCGTCGCCAGGAACACGATGCCGCCCACGATGTCGCGGGACCCCACCCGCAGGTGGGCGATGATCGCGCCGATGAAGTACAGCACCAGGCCGGTCGCGGCGAGCGTGGACAGGAGGGGTACGGCCAGGCCGGCCAGCAGTCCCACCGTGCCCGCCGCCAGCAGCGTGCCCAGGACCGGGACGTACTTCCGCGGTATGCCCTTCATGTCCGCCTGGGTCTTGGGGTACTCGTGACCGATCAGATAGGTGACGGCGGCGGCCCCGTTGAAGACCGCGCCGAGGATCGTGACCGTGAGGTAGGCGGCGAACACGAAGGTCCCCGTTTCTGTAGACGTGAGATGCGGTACTGCCACAGTCACGACGAGCCGGGCCCCGCAGATGTGACATCGCCTCGCACGCACTCAGGCCCGCGTCGACACCAGGTCCGCCACCACCGCCGCATGGTCCGACGGCCACACCCCGTCCACGGGCCCGTCCCCCGCGCGCCGTACGTCCCGCACGTGGCCGAGTCCGGACGGCCCCGGCGGTCCCACGTGGATGTAGTCGATGCGGACCGGCGGGGCCACGCGGACGTAGGGGTTCGCCGGGTCCCACGTGGCCGACGGGGCTGCCGGGGACGCGTACTCCCAGGCGTCCAGGAAGACCTGGTCCGGGGCCGCCGGGGTCGTCTTGTAGCCGCCGAAGAGGCGGATCTCGTCGGAGTCGGGCCACGCGTTGAAGTCGCCGGTGATCACTGGTGGGAAGTCGGTGCCGGAGCGGTGGGCGGCGACGAACTCCGCCAGCGCCGTGACCTGTTGGCGGCGGACCGCGGAGGCGGTGGGTGAAGAGGTGAGGTGGGTGGTGAAGAAGGGGATGTCGTACGACGGGCCCGCGAGGCGCGCGTGGAAGGCCAGGCGGCCGTCGTCGAGGTCCTCGGGCGCCGGGAGACGCAGGACCGCCTGGTCCAGGACCGGCCAGCGGCTCAGTACCGCGTTGCCGACCTCCACCCCCGGCTCGCCGATCCGCCGCTGCCAGCGCTCCGAGGCCGGTGAGGGCGCCCACGCCCAGTGCAGGCCCAGTTCGCCGGCCAGCCACCCCGCGAGGTTCTCGGCGCCCGCCGACCACACCTCCTGCAGGCCCACCACATCCGGCCGCAGCTCCCGCAGCACCGCCAGGATCGCCTTCTGCCGCTGCTCCCACGGGCCGAAGCGCCACCACAGGTTCCAGGTCACCACGCGCATCGCCGACACCCCTTCGTCCGCCCGGCCCGCACCCTGAGATCATCGAGGCCGCCGGTCAGGATACGGATGACGAGCGACGGGAGTCTCAACGACCATGCCCCCCAACCCCGAACGCAAGTACCGCGCCGCCGCGGCCCTCCAGCGCCGGCTCAACCCGCTCATGCGGCGACTGCCCCTCCAGACCGTCCTGGAGACCACCGGCCGCAGCTCGGGACTCCCCCGCCGGACCCCGGTGGGCGGCAAGCGGATCGGCGACTCCTTCTGGCTGGTCTCCGAGTTCGGGGAGCGCTCGCAGTACATCCGCAACATCAAGGCCGACCCGAGGGTCAGGGTGCGCATCCGGGGGCGGTGGCACCAGGGGACCGCGCATCTGCTGCCGGACGACGACATCGCCGTACGACTGCGCTCGCTGCCCCTGATGAACAGTGCGGCCGTACGGGCCATAGGGGCGGGGCAGTTGACCGTGCGGGTGGATCTGGAGGGCTGATGGGGGTGGCCCCGGGCCCGCCTGAGCGGCTCGCGCCCGGGCCACCACCCCGCTCAGAGACGCACGCGCCTCACTTCGCCGGCTTGTAGAAGGCGTACGTCGCCGAGTACGCCACGCTCACCTGGTCCGTGCCGGTGCAGGCGGTGGCCGGGGCCACGCCGCCCGAGGTGTTCAGGCGCTGTATGTAGGAGACGCCCCCGAAGACGCCCGCGCCCCGGGTGGCGGTGGCCTGGAGGAGCAGCTCGGGGATGGTGCCGGTCTTCGGGGAGTTGGCGATCGCGGCGGCGTTCACCGCGCTGCCGTCCACCGTGGACACCCAGACCGGGCCGCGCGAGTGCAGGGCGACCGCACGCCCTCTCTTGTCGAACAGGGTGGCGGCCGGCTCCAGGAGCTTCCAGGCACCCTCGGTGCAGGTGTAGGTCTGCACGCCCCTCGCGCCGTAGACGGCGGTCAGCTTGTTGCCGTCGGGCACCTTGAGGGCCGCGGGGGCCTTCACGGGCCGGGGCGCGGCGTCCGCGGGGGCCGCGCTGCCGCTGGTCGTGCCCAGGAAGGCGGTCGCGGCGGCGAGGGCCGCGGTGGTCAGGACGAAACGCTTGGTGAGCTTCAAGTCGGTTCTCCGGAACGGTTCTTGACTGATGATCAGGGCGCCGTGGTCGATGTCGGCGCCCTCCGCTCCGGGACTCTACGGGGCAACCTCCCGGTTACCGGCCAGTTGGCCGAACCCACTCCCGGGAACCCCAGGAGGGCACGCTCACCCCGGCCACACGAGCGACTGCACCTCGCTGTAGGCGTGCAGCGCGTACGACCCGCAGTCCCGCCCGACCCCGCTGCGCCGGAAGCCCCCGAAGGGCGCCTCCATGTTGCGGCCGACGGTGTTGACCCCGACTCCCCCGGCCCGCAGCCGCCGTGCCACCCGGAAGGCGCGGGCGACATCGGCGGACCAGACGTAGTCGATCAGTCCGTAGTCGCTGTCGTTGGCGAGGGCGATCCCCTCCTCCTCGTCGTCGAAGGGGGTGACGGTCACCACGGGGCCGAAGATCTCCTCCCGGACCACCCGCATCTCGGCGCCGCACTCAGCGAGCAGGGTGGGGCCGACGTAGAAACCCCGGTCCATGGCAGGCCGTTCACCCCCGACGATCACCGACGCGCCCTCCTTGCGTCCGAGTTCGACGTACGACTCGACCCGCTCCCGGTGCGCCGCCGAGATCACCGGTCCGACCACGGTTCCGGCCTCCCGGGGGTCCCCCACCCTCAACCGGCGTGCATAGGCGGCCAGTTGCTCGACCAACCGCTCGTACAGCGGCCGCTGCACCAGCACCCGGGTCGGCGCGGTACAGATCTGTCCGCTGTAGAAGGAGAAGGTCGTGCCGATGCCGGCCACGGCCGAGGCGAGGTCGGCGTCGTCGAGGACGAGCGCCGCGCCCTTGCCGCCCAGCTCCATCAACTGCCGTTTCATGGACCGTCCGCACACCTCGCCGATGCGCTGTCCGACCGCCGTGGATCCGGTGAAGCTGACCATGTCGACGTCGGGCGAGTCGACGGCGGCCTCGCCGACCTCCACCGCGCGCCCGCCGACCACGTTCACGACCCCGCGCGGCACACCGGCCGCCTCCAGCGCCTCGGCCATGCGGAAGACGGACAGGGGGTCCTGCGGGGCGGGCTTCACGACCACCGTGTTGCCCATGGCGAGCGCGGGGGCGATCTTCCCGGCGGGGTTCGCCCAGGGGTTGTTGTACGACGTGATGCAGGTGACGACCCCGACGGGCTGCCGGACCGCCAGCGCGCCCATCACCGCGGCCTTCCCCATCGGCCCGGCCTCGTTGATCTGCGGCGGGAGAGCCCACTCGGCGGGCTCGACCCGCGCGTACCGCCGGAACCGGGCGGCCGCGACACCGACCTGCATTCCCCGGGCCGTGCCGGTGGTCGCCCCGGTCTCGGCCTGGGCGAGGTCGGCGTACGGCAGGAGGCGGGAGCGGATGAGGTCGGCGGCCCGGGCGAGGATCGCGGCCCGCTCCTCCGGCGCGGTGCGCGACCACGGCCCGAAGGCCTCGCGGGCCGCGGCAGCGGCCGCGTGCACCTGATCCCGCGAGGCCTCCGGGGCCCACCCGACGGTCTCCTCGGTGGCGGGGTCGACCACCGCGTAGTGCCCGCCGTCGGGGGCCACCCACGCGCCGCCGACGAACAGCCGCTGCCCCTCCCGCTCCCCGCTCACCTCGTGCTCACCGTCCGTGTGTCCCGCCCGGACCGCAGCACCCGGCCCGGGACGGCCCCGCTCACCACGTCGTCCCGGATCGCCTCGACGCCGTTGACCCACACGGCCCGTATCCCGATCGCCTTGGAGTCCAGCCGCGGACTGTCACCCGGCAGGTCGTGCACCAGGGTGGCCGTGCCCGCGGCGATCCGCTCGGGGTCGAACAGCACGAGGTCCGCATGGAAGCCCTCCTCGATCCGGCCGCGCTCCCGCAGCCCGAAGAGCCGGGCGGGATCGTCGGTGAGCATCTTCACGGCCTGCTCCAACGACGTCAGCTTCCGGCCGCGCAGACAGTCCCCGAGGAAGCGGGTCGTGTACGGCGCCCCGCACATCCGGTCCAGATGCGCCCCGGCGTCGGACCCGCCGAGCAGCACGTCCTCGTGCTGCCAGGCCTCGGCGCGCATCGCCCAGGACGCCGGGTCGTTGTCGGTGGGCATGGGCCACAGGACCGTACGGAGGTCGTCGGCCGCGCAGATCTCCACGAGCGCGGCGAACGGCTCCTGCCCGCGCTCGGCCGCGATGTCCTCCACCACCCGCCCGGAGAGCCCGCGGTTGGCGTCGCTGTAGGTGTCCCCGATGACGTACCGCCCGAAGTTGGTCAGCCGCCGGAAGACGCCGGCCTCCTTGGCCTGGGAGTGCCGGAGCAGTTCTTTCTGTACGTCGGGGTCGCGCAGCTTCTCGATCCGCTCGGGGACGGGCAGGCCGAGCACCGGTCCCCAGCCGGGGATGAGGTTGAGGGCGCAGAAGGTGCCCAGGGACATGTTCATCGGGGTGAGGATCGGCATGGTGAGGGCGACGACCCGGCCGCCCGCCTTCCGCGCCCGCTCACTGGCGAACAGCTGCCTCGGCACCCGCTCCGGGACGGCCGAGTCGATGGTCAGCACGTTCCAGTTGAGCGGCCGCCCCGCCGCCGCGCTCATCTCGGCGAACAGCTCGATCTCGGCGTCGCTGAACTGGTCGAGGCACCCGGCGACGATGGCCTCGATCTGCGTGCCCTCGTGTTCCCCCACGGCCCGGGAGAGCGCGAGGAGTTCGGCGGGCAGCGCGTGCCGGGAGGCGACGGGTTTGCCGTCCCCGTCGGAGTGCGTGGAGGACTGGGTGGTGGAGAACCCCCAGGCACCGGCATCCATCGCCTCGTGGAACAGCCGCAGCATTTCGGCGAGTTGCTCCTCGGAGGGCTGCCCCCCGATGGCGTCCGGTCCCATCACGTACCGGCGCAGGGCGCAATGCCCCACCATGAAGCCGGCGTTGACCGCGATCCGCCCCTCCAGAGCGTCGAGGTACTCCCCGAAGGAGTGCCAGCTCCAGGGCGCGCCCTCCTCCAGCGCGACGAGCGACATCCCCTCGACCTTGGACATCATGCGCCGGGTGTAGTCCGCGTCCTCCGGCCGGTCCGGATTGAGCGGCGCCAGCGTGAACCCGCAGTTCCCGGCGGCGACGGTGGTGACGCCGTGGTTGAGGGAGGGGGTGGCGTACGGGTCCCAGAACAGCTGGGCGTCGTAGTGGGTGTGGGGGTCGACGAACCCGGGGGCGAGGACGAGCCCGGTGGCGTCCTCGGTGGTACGGGCTTCCTCGGTGATCTCACCTACCGCGGCGATACGGCCGTCCCGTATCCCCACGTCAGCGGTGAAGGCGGCCGCACCGGTCCCGTCGACGACGGTCGCGCCTTTGATGACGTGATCAAGCATGAACGTTGCCTCCTCGACTCCGGTCGCGGGTCTTCAGGGGCGCGGGGAACTGCGCGACCAGCCACAACGCACCCGCACACCGCAACGGCGACTACGCGGCACCCCGGAACCGGGACGTCCGATGCACAGGATCCGTGTCGATCTTCGGAATCACGTGCTCCCCGATCAGCCGAATCGTCTGAAGCGTCTCCTCCTTCGGCACCCCCACCGGCAACCCGAAGCTCAACTGGTCCGCCCCCGCCTGCTCCCACCGCTTGCACTGCCGGACCACCTCGTCCGGATCCCCGCAGATCAGCAGCTCCTCCTCGATGAGCACCTCGACGAACTCCGCGGTGTACTCCGGCAACGTCTCCGGCCACACCGGGAACCCCTCGGGCCGCGGGAACGTGTCGTGGTACCGGAACACCAGCGAGGGCAGATAGTGCAGCCCGCCGTTCACCGCGATCTGGATCGCCTCGTCGTGCGTCGGCGCGCAGATCGCCGTCGTCGTCACCATCACGTTGTCGTTGACGAAGTCCCCGATCGGCTCGGCGTCCACGATCGCCGTCTTGTACTGCTCGAGGACCCACTCCATGTCGGAGACCTTCTGCACGCTGAAGCCCAGCACCCCGAGCCCCTTGCGCGCGGCCATCGCGTACGACGGCGGCGACCCGGCGGCGTACCACATCGCGGGGTGGGACTTGCCGTACGGCTTGGGCAGGATCTTGCGCGGCGGGAGCTGCCAGTGCTTGCCCTGGAAGCCGACGTACTCGTCCTGGAGCCACATCTTGGGGAACTCGGCGATGGTCTCTTCCCAGATCTCCTTGGTGTGGTTCATGTCGGTCACACCCGGTATGAACCCGAGGATCTCGTGCGAGCCGGCCCCGCGTCCGCTGCCGAACTCGAAGCGGTTCTCGGTGAGATGGTCGAGCATGGCGACCTTCTCGGCGACCTTCACGGGGTGGTTGACCTGGGCGAGCGGGTTGAAGATGCCGGAGCCGAGGTGGATGCGCTCGGTCGCGTGTGCCAGATAGCCGAGGAACACGTCGTTGGCGGAGAGGTGCGAGTACTCCTCCAGGAAGTGGTGCTCGGAGGCCCAGGCGTACTTGAAGCCGGACCGGTCCGCCTGGATGACGTACTCGGTCTCCTCCATCAGCGCCTTGTGCTCGGCCAGCGGGTCGGTCTCGGCGCGCTTGCCCACATATCCCTGTACAAAGAGCCCGAATTCCAAGGCGGGTCACCATCCCCGGTCCGAATATTTCTGACGGGTCGTCAGTTTCGATGTGACTGTGGCACCACCGGCATGGAGGGTCAATAGCTGACGGTCAGTCAGATGACGCTGACCCCCGCCAGCCAGCCCCCGTCGATCACGAACGGCTGCCCGGTGATGTACGAGGAGTCGGCGGAGGTCAGGAACAGTGCCAGCGCCGCCACCTCCTGCGGCCGCCCGATCCGGCCGAGCGGCACGATCTTGCGGTAGAAGCGGTCGAGCCCCCGGGAGGCCGCCTCGCCGTCCGCCGACGGGTCCAGGACGGCCGGGTTGGACATCGCGGTGTCCACGGCCCCCGGGCACATGGCGTTGACCCTGATGCCGCGCGGCGCCAGCTCCAGCGCGGCGACCCGGGTGAGCCCGAGGACCGCGTGCTTGGAGGCGGCGTACGCGCCGACGCCCGCCATTCCGGTCACCCCCGTGTAGGAGGCGGTGTTCACGATCGTGCCGCCGTCCGACATGACCGGCCCCACGGTCTTCATGCCGAGGAAGCAGCCGACCTGGTTGACCTGCACCACCTGCATGAACTCCGCGAGAGGGGTGTCCAGGAGGGTGTTGAAGCGCAGGATCCCGGCGTTGTTGACCAGCCCGTCGAGGCGCCCGTACTCCTCCACGGCGGCCTGCACCGCCCGCCGCCAGTCGGCCTCCTGACCCACGTCCAGGTGGACGTACAGCGCCCCGATCTCCTCCGCGAGCGCCTTCCCCTGCTCGTCCAGCACATCCCCTACGACGACCTCGGCACCCTCCTCCCGGAACAGCCGCGCCTCCTGCTCCCCCTGTCCGCGCGCCGCCCCGGTGACGAGCACGACACGTCCGTCCAGCTTGCCCATGCGGTGACTCCTCAGAGGTGGGGGCCGATGTCGGCGCCGAACGCCGTGATCTGGTCGGTGAGTTCCTGCCGGTCGCGGCTGCGGAACCGCACCTGGATCTGGTCCACGCCCATCGCGCGGTAGGCGCGCAGGGACTCGGCGAGTGTCTCGGGGGCGCCGCTGAGCGTCCGGCGGCCGGTGTCCCACGCGGGCGTGCCGACGTACAGCGGCTCGGCGATGGCCCCGACGGTGAACGGCCCCTCGACGCAGGCCTCTTCCCGCAGCCGCCGTATCCGCTCGATCTGCGCGGGCAGCCGATCCCGGGGGTCGCCCTGGGGCAGCCAGCCGTCGCCCTTGAGGGCGGCCCGGCGTACGGCGGCCGGGGAGGAGCCCCCGACCCACAGCGGGACGTGGGACTGTGCGGGCCGGGGACGCTGGCCGAGCCCCTCGAAGTCGTAGAGCTTGCCGTGGTGTTCGGGGAACTCCTCGGGGCCGAGGGCCTTGCGCACGGCGTCGATCGACTCGTCGAGCACGGCCCCGCGCCCGGCGAAGTCGACCCCGAGCACCTCGAACTCCTCCTGCACGTGCCCCGCTCCGACCCCGAGGACGAGCCGCCCGCCGCTGAGGTGGTCGAGGGTGGCGTACTGCTTGGCGGTGAGCAGGGGGTGCCGCAGCCCGACCACGGCCACATGGCTGAGCAGCCGGACCCGCTCGGTCACACCCGCCAGGTGGGCGAGGGTGGCGACCGGGTCGTACCAGACCGTGCTCATCGCGGAGGCGAGACGGCGCGGGATCGCCACGTGGTCGCAGGCGGCGATGTAGTCGAACCCGGCCCGGTCGGCGGCACGGGCGACCTCGACGAGATCACCGGGCGCCGCGCCGGCCTCCCAGGGCTCGGCGTAGATCGTGCTCTGGGACTGGATGGGGAGCTGGATGCCGTATCTCATGCACCGCTCCACAGCCCCTCGGGGGTGAGCCCGAGCAGTTCGATGGCGTTGCCGCGGACGATCCGCTCCACCAGGTCCGGGGCGAGGTGTCCCATCTGGGCCTCGCCGACCTCGCGGGACTTGGGCCAGGTGGAGTCGGAGTGGGGGTAGTCGGTCTCGTAGAGGACGTTGCCGACGCCGATCGCGTCGAGGTTCCTCAGGCCGAAGGCGTCGTCGAAGAAGCAGCCGTAGACGTGGTCGGTGAAGAGTTCGGACGGCGGCCGGTGGACCTTGTCGGCGACGCCGCCCCAGCCGCGGTTCTCCTCCCAGACCACGTCGGCGCGTTCCAGGATGTAGGGGATCCAGCCGATCTGGCCCTCGGCGTACATGACCTTGAGGTTCGGGAAACGTTCGAACTTGCCGCTCATCAGCCAGTCGACCATCGAGAAGCAGCAGTTGGCGAAGGTGATGGTGGAGCCGACCGCCGGTGGGGCGTCGGCGGAGGTGGAGGGCATACGGCTGCTGGAGCCGATGTGCATCGCGACGACCGTGCCGGTCTCGTCGCAGGCGGCGAGGAAGGGGTCCCAGGCGTCGGTGTGGACGGAGGGCAGGCCCAGGTGCGGGGGTATCTCGGAGAAGGCGACGGCCCGTACGCCCCGGGCGGCGTTGCGGCGGACCTCGGCGGCGGCCAACTCGGCGTCCCACAGCGGGATCAGGGTCAGCGGGATCAGGCGGCCCTCGGCCTTCGGGCCGCACCACTCCTCCACCATCCAGTCGTTGTACGCCTTCACGCACAGCAGGCCCAGCTCGTGGTCCTTGGCCTCGGTGAAGGTCTGGCCGCAGAAGCGGGGGAAGGTGGGGAAGCAGAGCGCCGACTGGACGTGGTTGACGTCCATGTCGGCGAGGCGGGCGGGGACGTCGTAGGAGCCGGGGCGCATCTGCTCGTAGGTGATGACCTCCAGCTTGATCTCGTCCCTGCTGTATCCGACCGCGGTGTCCAGGCGGGTGAGGGGGCGGCGCAGGTCCTCGTAGACCCACCAGTCGCCCAGCGGACCGTCGTCCCCCGGGGCGCCCATGACGGGCTTGAAGCGGCCGCCCAGGAAGGACATCTCCTTCAGCGGGGCGCGCACCGTGCGGGGTCCGGTGTCCAGGTACTTCTTGGGGAGCCGGTTCTGCCAGACGTCGGGGGGCTCCACGGTGTGGTCGTCGACGGAGATGATCTTCGGAAGTGCCGTCGTGGTCTCCATGGCGCTCACGGTAGCGCCGATCTGACGGTCCGTCAGCTCCGTGGACGGCGGCCGATGGCGACGGTTCTTGTGCGGATGTGTGCGGAGAGAAGGTAAGAGGCTTGTGATATCCCGCGCGGCCTCCTGTGATCACGCTCTCCACAGCTGACGCGGCCGCCGTGGACAAGGCAGACTGTCGGGGTTGTACACAGGCCCTAGGGGGACGGCGATGGACGGTGGACCGCGGGTGCCGAAGCAGTGGCGTCCCGGCTCCTCGGCGGGGGGCGGGGGCGGGGGACGACTGAACACCCACGCCCACGCCTCGATCGAGGCCGCGCTGGACGAAAATCCGGACCACTTGACGGAGGGGGCGCCGGGGGAGGCGGCGGGAGCCGAGGTGGAGGCGGGCGTTCCGGCCGAAGCCGGGGCCGGGGCACCCGCTGGCGTCTCGACGGAAGCCGCGCCGGCCAAGGCCGCCGGAGCCGGGATCACCAAGGGCTCGGAGCCCTTGGCCGGCGCCGAGGCCGACTCGCAACCGAGTGTCTCGGCCGGCGCCGGGCAGCGGATGGAACCCCCGCCCTCGGACCCGGCGTCGCCCCCGCCCCTGCGGTTCTCGGTGCTCGGTCCCGTGCGGGCGCAGCGTGACGGCGAGGTGTTGAACACCGGGTCGCCTCAGCAACGTGCCCTGCTCGCCGCGCTGCTGCTGCGTGAGGGCCGTACCGCCACCGCCGCCGAGCTGATCGACGCGCTGTGGGGCGAGGAGCCGCCGTCACAGGCGCTGGCCGCCGTGCGGACGTACGCCTCGCGGCTGCGCAAGATCCTCGACCCCGGCATCCTGGTCAGCGAGTCCGGCGGGTACGCGATCCGCGGGCTCGGCGAGAACGCGCTCGACCTCGCCGCCGCCCAGGAACTCGCCACCGAGGCCGAGAAGGCCAAGGGCGCCGGCGACCTGTGCCACGCGCGGGACGTCCTGACCCGTGCGCTGGCCCTGTGGGACGGCGAGGTGCTGGCCGGTGTGCCGGGACCGTACGCCGAGGCACAGCGCGTAAGGCTGGAGGAGTGGCGGCTGCAACTCCTCGAATCCCGCCTCGACATGGACCTGGAGCAGGGCTGCCACGCCGAGGCCGTCTCGGAGTTGACCGCGCTGACCGCCGAGCACCCGCTGCGCGAGCGGTTCAGGGAACTCCTCATGCTCGCCCTGTACCGCAGCGGCCGCCAGGCGGAGGCCCTCGCGGTGTACGCCGACACCCGCCGCCTGCTCGCCGACGAACTCGGCGTCGACCCCCGCCCCGGCCTGCGCGAGCTCCAGCAGCGCATCCTGCGGGCCGACCCCGGCCTCGCGGAGCCCTCCTCCCCGCAGCCCGAACCGGTCGCCGCCCCCGTCCGCCCGGCCCAACTCCCGGCGACGGTCCCCGACTTCACCGGCCGCGCCGCCTTCGTCACCGAACTCAGCGAGGTGCTCGCCTCCGGTTCCGAGGGCCGCGTGATGGCGGTCTCCGCACTGGCCGGCATCGGCGGCGTCGGCAAGACCACGCTCGCCGTGCACGTGGCCCACCAGGCCCGCTCCGCCTTCCCCGACGGGCAGCTCTACGTCGACCTCCAGGGCGCCGGCGCCCGCGCCGCCGACCCCGAGACGGTCCTCGGCGCCTTCCTCAGAGCCCTCGGTACCGCCGACTCCGCGATACCCGACTCCCTGGCGGAGCGGGCCGCCCTGTACCGCTCGGTCCTCGACGGCCGCCGGGTCCTGGTGCTCCTCGACAACGCGCGCGACGCGGCCCAGGTACGGCCCCTGCTGCCGGGCACCGAGGGCTGCGCCGCCCTGGTCACCTCCCGGGTGCGGATGGTCGACCTCGCCGGGGCGCACCTGGTCGACCTGGACGTGATGTCCCCCGACGAGGCCCTCCAGCTGTTCACCAGGATCGTCGGCGAGGAGCGGGTCGCCGCCGAGCGCGAGGCCGCCCTCGACGTGGTCGCCGCCTGCGGCTTCCTCCCGCTCGCCATCCGCATCGCCGCCTCCCGCCTCGCGGCCCGCCGCACCTGGACGGTCTCCGTCCTCGCCGCCAAGCTCGCCGACGAGCGCCGCCGCCTCGACGAGCTCCAGGCCGGCGACCTCGCCGTCAAGGCCACCTTCGAACTCGGCTACGGCCAGCTGGAGCCCGCCCAGGCCCGCGCCTTCCGGCTGCTGGGCCTCGCCGACGGCCCCGACATCTCGCTGGCCGCCGCGGCCGCCGTACTCGACCTCCCGGTGGAGGACACCGAGGACCTCCTGGAGGCCCTCGTCGACACCTCGCTGCTGGAGTCGGCGGCGCCGGGCCGGTACCGGTTCCACGACCTCGTACGCCTCTACGCGCGTGCGTGCGCCGAACGCGACGAGTGGCCGCCCAGCGAGCGGGAGGCCGCGCTGTCGCGGCTGGTGGACTTCTACCTCGCGACCGCGGCGGCCGTGTACGCCATCGAGCGGCCCGGGGACCGGCTGGTGGAGCACCTGGAGGAGATCCGCCATCCCGGGCTGTCCTTCACGGACCGGCACGCCGCCCAGGACTGGCTCTACGCGGAGGCCAACAGCCTGCTCGCCTTCGTCCAGCAGTGCGCGAAGGGGGCCCTGCTGCGTCGCGCGGTCGATCTGCTGTGGGTGGCCAAGGACCTCGCCGAGTCGGGTGCCAACTCGAAGCAGTACGAGACGGCCGCCGTCGCCCTGCGGGACGCGGCCGACGCGGCGGACGACCCGCGCACACGCGCGCGTGCGCTCACCACCCTGACCAACGTCCATCTCGTCGCAGGCCGCTTCGAGCAGGCGGACGCGGAGGCCCGGCTGGCCATGGACCTCGCCCGCGCGGCCGAGGACCTGGCGCCCAGTTGCTGGGCCGCCAACGACCGCGGCATCATCGCGCTCTACCAGGGGCGGCACGCGGAGGGCGAGGCGTGCCTGAAGGAGGCCATCGAGAGCTTCCGGCTCGACCGGAACCTCGCCGGCGAGGCCAGCGCGCTGTGCAACCTCTCCCGTATTCACTTGGCCATGGGGCAGAGCACCAGCGCCGTGGAGCTCGCCCGGCAGGGCATCCTCATCTACGACCGGCTCGGGCACACGCTGCGTGGCGCGAACGGCCGGTACGCCCTGGGGCTGGCGCTCACCGGGCAGGGGCGGCTGGACGCCGCCGTGGACCGGCTGACGGAGGCGCTGGAGGTGTTCCGGGACAGCCGGCAGCGGCTGTGGGAGGGCATGACACTCTTCCGGCTCGCCGAGGCGCACCTCGCCGGCAGCCGCCCCGCGCAGGCCGCCGCCCTGACCGAGCAGGCCCTCGCCGTGCTGCGCGGCATCGGCGGCGAGTGGCGGCGCGGCAACGTCCTGACGGTCCTGGGCCGGGCCCTCAGCGGGCTCGGACAGCCCGGCCGGGCGGAGGCGTGCTGGCAGGAGGCCCTCGGCATCTTCGAGCAACTGGGCTCGCCGGAGGCGGCCGACGTACGACGCCTGCTGACACCGTCGGCCGCCGCGTAAGGCCTCCGGCGGCAGCACGGGCGTTCAGGCGTTCATCGTTCGTTTATCGGCAGGCCGCACACTCGGGTTGTCGATCCGTCGCGTCGGGGGGCAGACGGGTCAGCGGTGTTCTCCATCGCTAGGGTTACCGACCCTGACCTGTCCGCCCGGCGGCCCTCGGGGGAGCCGCCGGGCGGGCATCGCCCATCACTGAACCGGGAGAGTCACCACCCATGAGTGAAACCGAGAAGCAGGACGGCACGCTCAAGCCGCTCGACAACCACGCCACGGGGACCGAGGACGAGCTCAAGCCGCTCGACAACCACGCCACCGGCACCGAGAAGGTCGTCACGGCGGCCGCCGGCACGACGGACGGCGTGGTCAAGCCGCTCGACAACCACGCCACCGACGAGAAGGCCTGACAAGGACTTTCCACACACGGGGATCGGCCGCGGCGGCGCGGAGGGGAAGCCGCCGCGGCCGAGGCGTGTCCGGGGGCGGGCACCTCGCTCAACGCACTTCGCGCCAGCCCTGCCCGACCGGTCGCGCGAGCGACTCAGTCCAGGTAGAGGACGCCGGCTCCGACCTGTCTTCTCGGCGGGAGTCATTCGAGCCGATAGGTGTCGAGTCGCGGCTCAGCCCATGCCGCGAAATTGAGCACCGGGCGCCAGGACGGCGGGACGGTCCTGTCGTCCAGTCCGCGCCCTCGAACGCGGAGTGCATAGCGAATGGTGTACGTGATCCCCTCGATCCGGACCTCTCCGCAGACGGAGTCGTCGCCGTCCGAGGGCGAAGGGGAGACTTCTTCGACCTCCCATCCCGCTTTGCGGGCGAGATGAACCCACACGTCGAACGCCCGTCGAGATGAACCGGGCCGCACGTCTCCTACTCGCGCGAGAATCTCGACAGGATCCGCACGTCGCTCATCCGGTGCCATGACGGGCCTCACTTCGGAGAGTCATTTTCGCCAGGACAGGGGCAGGCCGGTCTGCCACCATCCTTCGACAACATCTGGTGCAGACTCCCATGACGACCTGTCGCGACTGACGCGCCCGCCCCCGGAGTCTCCGGGGGCGGGCATCGGGTCGCCAGCGGGCTCAGCCCCGCCGCAGCTCCCCCTTCACCACCTTCCCGCTCGCGTTCCGTGGGAGTTGGGGTACGAACTCCACCGTTCTCGGGACCTTGTAGTTGGCCATCTCGCGGCGGGCCCAGGCGATCAGGTCGTCGGCGGTCAGGACGGAGCCGGGGCGGCGGACCACGTACGCCTTGCCGACCTCGCCGAGGCGGGTGTCGGGGACGCCGATGACCGCGACGTCGGCCACCGCCGGGTGCAGGCCGAGCAGTTGCTCTATCTCCGCCGGGTACGCGTTGAAGCCGCCGACGATGTACATGTCCTTCAGGCGGTCGGTGATGCGGAGGTTGCCCGCCGTGTCCAGGACGCCGATGTCCCCGGTGCGCAGCCAGCCGTCCTCCGTGACCGCCTCCGCGGTGGCCGCCTCGTCCTCGTAGTAGCCGCGCATCACGTTGAAACCGCGGACCAGGATCTCGCCGGGCTGCCCGGGCGGCGCCTGCACCCGCACCTCGGTGCCGGGGATGGCCCGGCCCGAGGTCGACGCGATCACCGGGAGCGGGTCCCCGCGGCGGCACATCGTGACGATGCCGCTGGCCTCCGAGAGGCCGTAGGCGGTCAGGACGGTCTCCACGCCCAGTTCGCCGTGCAGTTGCTCGACCAGCCGGAGTGGGACGACCGCCGCGCCGGTCACCACCAGGCGCAGGGCGGACAGGTCGTGGGAGGCGCGTGCCGGGTGGTCCAGGAGGGACTGGTGGAGGGTGGGCGGTCCCGGGAGGACCGAGACGCGTTCCGCCGCTATGTTCGCGAGCACGGTGTCCACGTTGAACACCGGCTGCGGGATCATCGTCGCCCCGCGCATCAGACAGGCGATCACCCCGGCCTTGTAACCGAAGGTGTGGAAGAAGGGGTTGACGATGAGGTAGCGGTCGCCCTGCCGCAACCCGGCCAGGTCGCACCAGACCTCGTACGCCCGCAGGGTCTGCTCGTGGGTGATCACGGCCCCCTTGGGACGCCCGGTGGTCCCCGAGGTGAAGACGATGTCCGACGGCTGGTCCGGGGCCACGGCCAGCACCCGCGCCCGCACCTCCGCCTCCCCCACCCCGTCCCCGCTCGCCAGGAAGTCCTTCCAGGTGCGGTAGTCCGCGGGCGCGTCGTCCGACAGCACCACGACCTGCTCCAGGTCCGGGAGGCCCGGCCCGTCCGCGACCGCCCGGCGCAGTGACGCCACGTACGACGTGCCCAGGAAGGTGCCGGTGATGAACAGCAGCCGCGTCCCGCTGCGGCGCAGCACGTCCGCCGCCTCGGTGCCCTTGAAGCGGGTGTTGAGGGGCACAAGGACCGCGCCCGCCGACACCGCGCCCAGCGCCGCGACCATCCAGTCCAGGGAGTTGGGGGCCCAGACGGCCACCCGGTCGCCGGGCCGTACGCCGTTCGCGAGGCAGGCCGCCGCAGCGCGCTCCACCCGGGCGCCCAACTCGCCGTACGAGAACCGGTTGCGGCCCTCCACGACCGCCTCCGCCGAGCCGTACCGCTCCGCCGCCCACCGGACCAGCTCCGGGATGCTGCGCCACTCCACATCGGCCTCCCCGAAAGCGGAAACGCGTTAGCTGACTACCCGTCAGATTAGCTGTAGCCTGACGGGCTGTCAGCAGGCCTCACAGTGTGCGGAGGTGCGTGCAGCGTGACCCTCAAGGACGCCACGGCGATCGTGGGCATCGGACGGACCCGGTTCGCCAAGAACCTCGCCGAGGACGAGAGCACCCTGGCCTGCCGGGCCGTTCTCGCCGCCCTCGACGACGCCGGGATCGCCCCGGGCGAGGTCGACGCCCTCGCCTCGTACACCATGGAGGAGACCGACGAGGTCGAGCTCGCCAAGGCCGTCGGCCTCGGTGACCTCACCTTCTTCAGCAAGGCCGGTTACGGCGGCGGCGGTTCGTGCGCGACCGTCGCGCATCTGGCGGCGGCGATCGCGAGCGGGCAGGCGAGCGTGGGGGTCGCCTGGCGGTCCCGCAAGCGCGGCTCGGGCCCCCGCCCCTGGACCAACACCACCGTCCAACTCCCCACCCCGGCCCAGTGGACGAGACCCTTCGGCCTGCTCCGCCCCGCCGACGAGATAGCCATGCTCACCCGCCGCTACATGCACGAGTACGGCGCCACCCGCGACCACCTCTTCAACGTCGCCCTCGCCTGCCGCAACCGCGCCAACCAGAACCCCGCCGCGATCATGTACGACCGCCCCCTGACCCGCGAGATGTACATGACCTCCCGCTGGATCAGCGAACCCCTGTGCCTCTTCGACAACTGCCTGGAGACCGACGGGGCGTTGGCGTGCGTGGTCGTCAGCAGGGAGCGCGCCCGGGACTGCCCGCACACCCCCGTCTACGTCCACTCCGCCGCCCAGGGCCTGCCCGCCCAGCACCACGGCATGGTCAACTACTGGAACGACGACCCGCTCACCGGCCCCGCCTGGACCGCCGCCCGACACCTGTGGAAACACGCCGACTTCACCCCGCAGGACGTCGACGTGGCCCAGATCTACGACGCGTTCACCGCCCTCGTCCCGCTCTCCCTGGAGGGGTACGGCTTCTGCGGGCGCGGCGAGGGCGGCGCGTTCACCGAACAGGGCGCCCTGGAGACCGGCGGGCGGCTGCCGATCAACACCGGCGGGGGCGGCCTGTCCGAGGCCTATGTGCACGGCTTCAACCTCATCGACGAAGGCGTACGGCAACTGCGCGGCACCAGCACCGCCCAGGTACCGGACGCCGCCACCTGCCTCGTCACCGCCGGCGAGGGCGTCCCCACCTCCGCCCTGCTGCTGACCAACAGGAGCTGACATGCTCGAACCGGTGAAGGACGCCACGGGCGCCCCCTTCTGGGAGTACGCGGCCCGCGGCGAACTCCGCGTCCAGGCCTGCGCCGACTGCGGCGAACTCCGCTTCCCGCCCCGCCCCTGCTGCCCGCACTGCCAGTCGTTCGAGCAGGAGTGGCGCCGGGTCTCCGGGCGCGGCCGCGTCTGGTCCTACGTCGTGCCGCACCCGCCCCTGCTGCCCGACTACGCGGCGCAGGCGCCGTACAACGTGATCGTGGTCGAGCTGGAGGAGGCGCCGCGGATCCGGTTGGTGGGCAACCTGGTCAGTGCTGCCGGGGCCGCGCTCAACTCCCTTGATCCGCGCCGGATCCGCATCGGCGCCCGGGTGCACGTGGTCTTCTCTGACGGGCTTCCGCAGTGGGTGCTCGCGTGAGCGGCCTGCGGGTGAGCGCCGACAAGGACACCGGGGTCGCGGTCGTCACCCTCGACCGGCCCGCCAGGCTCAACGCCATCGACCTGGCGATGCGGGACGAACTCGTGGCCGCCTGGGGGGAGTTGCGGTTCGTCGACTCGGTTCGGGCGGTGGTCCTCACCGGCACCGGGGAGCGGGCCTTCTGCACGGGCCTCGACCGGGACACCGAGGTGCCGCAGCCCAACTCCCCCTACATGGCCGACGATCCGCTGCTGCACGTCGGGCCGAAGTCCAACGACCTGTGGAAGCCGGTCGTCGCCGCCGTCAACGGGATGGCCTGCGGCGGCGCCTTCTACCTCCTCGGCGAGTGCGACTTCCTGATCGCCGACCCCGCCGCCACCTTCTTCGACCCGCACACCACCTACGGAATGGTCAGCGCCTACGAGTCGGTGCTCATGGCCCAGGTCATGCCGCACGGGGAGGCCGCCCGCACGGCGCTCATGGGAACGGCGGAACGGCTCTCCGCCGCCCGCGCCCACACCATCGGGCTGGTCACCGAAGTCACCGAACCGGGCGGGTCGTTGGCGGCGGCGGTCTCGGCCGCCGAGGTCATCGCCGGGTATCCGCCGGAGGGGGTGCAGGGCACGGTCCGCGCGCTCTGGGCGGCGAAGGAGGGCGCCGTACGGCAGGGGTTCGCGCAGGCGCCCCACCTCGTCTCACTGGGGAACCTCCCCCTGGACCGGCAGACCGGCCTGTTCCGTTCCCGGCGCCCCGAATTCCGATTGCGTTAGCAATTTCGGTGCCCTATACAGGCGTATGCTCACCCCATGGTTGAACATCGCACGGTCGACGTGAACGGCATACGGCTGCACATCGCCGAGGAGGGCGCGGGGCCGCTCGTCGTGCTGCTGCACGGCTTCCCGGAGTCCTGGCACTCCTGGCGCCACCAGTTCGCCCCACTGGCCGCGGCCGGCTTCCGGGTGGTCGCGCCCGACCAGCGCGGATACGGCACCTGCGAGCATCCCGAGGACGTGTCGGCGTACAGCATCCTGCACCTGGTCGGCGATGTCGTCGGACTGGTCCACGCGCTGGGCGAGGAGCGGGCGTTCGTCGTCGGGCACGACTGGGGAGCGCCGGTCGCCTGGCACACCGCGCTGCTGCGGCCGGACGTGGTGCGCGGGGTGGCGGGGCTGAGCGTGCCTCCGCCGTTCCGCGGGGAGCGACCGCCGCTCGCAGCTATGCAGGAGCGGTTCGGCGGGCACTTCTACTGGAACTACTTCAACCTGCCCGGGGTCGCCGACGCCGAGTTCGGCAAGGACCCGCGGGCGGCCCTGCGCAGGCTGCTGTACGGCGCCTCGGGCGACGGCCCCGGCGCCGGGCGCTACGAGCAGGCCCTGGTGACCGACCCGGACCGCGGCTGGCTCGCGGACATGCCCGACCCCGTGGAACTCCCCGCCTGGCTCACCGAGGCCGACCTCGACGAACTCGCCGCGAGCTACGCCCAGGGCTTCACCGGCGCCCTCAACTGGTACCGCAACCTGGACCGCAACTGGGAACTGACGGCCCCTTGGCACGGCGCGAGGGTCACCCCGCCCGCCCTGTACATGTACGGCGACCGGGATCTGGTCCCGGCCTTCCCGGGAACGCCGGAACTGATCGAGAAGCTCCCGCAGCTGATGCCGAACCTGGTCCGCGACCCGGTGGTGCTGCCGGGCTGCGGCCACTGGACCCAGCAGGAGCGACCGGACGAGGTGAACGCGGTCCTGCTCGACTTCCTGACGGGGCTGCGGGGCTGACGGTCAGTCGACCAGGTCGGCTTCCGGCTCGACCCAGCACTGGTCGAGCTTCGCCAGGACGGCCTGACTCGCCCGCACCTGGACCTTCGAGGTGCCTCTGGCGGCCACCGTGACCCGCTGGTCGGCGGAGCCCAGCGTCCGGCCGGAGGCGTCGGTGAAGGAGACCTTGACCTCGAAGGTGCCCTGACGGCTGTTCGGGTTGCTGACCTCGGCTGTCAGATGGGGGGCCGCCTTCGTCGCGCAGCTCACCAGCGTCGCCGTGCCGTCCTCGAGCGTCGAGGTGCGCCGGGTGCCGGTGGTGCGCGGCGTGTAGCTGTCGTGGTCCTGGCTGGAGCTGCTGCACCCCCCGCCGCCGTCACTGTCGCTGTGGCTCTTGTGCCGCCCGCTGCTCTTGTGCCCGCTGGAGAAGCCCGTCAGCGCGAGCACCACCGTCGCCATGACCGCCGTGAACCTGAGAACACGCCCCCGTGAATACATGCGATCACTCTAATGGGGGCCACTGACAGCCCGCTCAGGTGGCCCTCGCCGTCCCCGTCCCCTTCTCCGCGTCCAGCGCGTACACGCAGCGGTCCTTGCTGCACGCGTACACCACGCCGTCCTTGACCACCGGCGATCCGGTGATCTCCCCGCCGGTCGCCAGCTTCCAGCGCAGGCGGCCGTCGTCGGCCTTCAGGGTGTACAGGAGGTGGTCGGTGGAGCCGAAGTGGATACGGCCCTCGGCCACCGCGGGCGCCCCGACGATGTCGCCGCCCGCCTGGAACCGCCACTTGGGCGTACCGGTGACGGCGTCGAGGGTGTACAGCCCCTTGCCGCTGCCCACGTGCACATGGCCGCCGGCGACCAGCACCGGCTCGACCGAGGCGCGGGCCTCGGTCGCGATGCGCCACCGGTCCCGGCCGTCCACCGCGTCGAGGGCGTACACCGTGCCGAGGTAGTCGGCGAGGTAGACCCCGCCGCCGGTGACCGCGGCGCCCGGCACGAAGGTGGGCGGGCACAGGAAGGCCGCCGGGGCCTCGAAGTGCCAGCGGACCCGGCCGGTGGCCACCTCCAGGGCCATGACGCGGGTCCCGGCCGAGATGTACACGTATCCGTCGTGGGCCTGCGCCACCCGGACCGGCACCCCGCCGCAGGAGGCCGCGTCACCGATGGGGAACGCCCAGCGCTCCTCGCCGGTACGGGCGTCCAGGGCGCGCAGCCGGCCCTCCTGCCAGACGTAGACCGTGCCCTCGTGGAGCGCGGGGCCCGCCTCCGGGGACTCGAAGTCGGTCTGGCAGCCGGCGATCTCCCAGAGCTTGTGCCCGTTGGAGGCGTCCCAGGCCTGGACGCCACCCCCGCGGGTGCCGGTGATGACGGTGCCGCGCTCGGCCTTGAGGGAGTACACCCACGCGTCGGTGCTCAGCCGCCACTGGTCGGCGCCCTCGCGGGCGTCCAGGGCGAACAGGGTGGGGCCGTCGGAGGCGTGGATACGGCCGTCCGCGACCGCCATCGACCAGGCCACGTCCCGGGTCTTGAAGCGGCGGCGGCCGGTCGCGACGTCGAGGGCGTGCACCTCGAAGGAGGTCACGTAGACGAGGTCGCCGGCGACGGCCGGGGTGCCCCACACGTCGTTCGACATGCGGAAGCGCCAGGGGCGCCAGCCGGTCGCGGTCTCCGGGGGCGCGGGCGGCGGGGACGGGACGGCGGGGCCCACGGCCGCGTCGGTGCCGTTGACGCCGGGGCGCGGCCGGGACCAGGAGGCGACCAGGCCGGCCTCCGGCGGGGGCGCCTTCACGGCGGCGGCGCGGGCGTCGGCCACGCGCGGTCCGGGCCCGATGGGCACCTGGGCGCCCGCGAGCCGCACCGGGCCGGTGTCCGGGGCGCCGACGGGGACCGGGGCGGGGGGCACCGGGTCGTAGGAGGGCGGCGGCGGTACGACCGCGGGGCGGCCGCCCGCGCTGCGGGCGCCGCCGGTCTGGGTGGGCGCCGGCCGGCCGCCGCGCCGGGACTCGATCAGGGCCACGGCCTTCTCGGGCAGCCACGCCGACGCCGTACCGCTGTCGTCCGAGCCGGAGCCGAAGAGGTGGGGTGCCAGCTGGGCCTGGAGGTCGGCCGGGTTGGGGCGGGCGGTGGCCTCCATCTGCATGCAGGACTCGATGAGCGGGCGCAGCTCGTCCGGCAGGCCTTCGAGGTCGGGGCCCTCCCGGAGCAGCATGAACACCGTCTCCACCGGGTTGGCGCCGTGGAAGGGCGGGTGGCCGGTGGCGGCGAAGACCAGCATGGAGCCGAGCGAGAAGACGTCGCTGGCGCCGGTGACGCTGCGGGAGTCCTTGGCCTGCTCGGGGGACATGTAGGCGGGGGTGCCGACGGCGACGTTCGTCATCGTCAAACGGGTGTTCGAGACGCCGGACGCGATGCCGAAGTCGATCACCCGGGGGCCGTCCTCCACGACGAGGACGTTGGAGGGCTTGAGGTCGCGATGGACCAGTCCGGCGCCGTGGATGGACTGGAGGGCCTCGGCGACGCCCGCCGCGAACCAGCGCACCGCCTGGGCCGGGAGCGGCCCGCACTCGTTCACTATCTCCTCGAGGGAGGGCGCGGGGACGTACGCGGTGGCCAGCCACGGCACGGCCGCGCGGGGGTCGGCGTCGACCACGGCCGCCGTGTAGAAGCCGGAGACCGCCCGGGCCGCCTCCACCTCACGGGTGAAGCGGACCCGGAAGAGCTGGTCCTCGGCGAGCTCCGTACGGACCGTCTTGATCGCCACCCGCCGGCCCGAAGCCGAGCGCGCGAGATAGACCAGCCCCATGCCGCCGGCACCCAGCCGGCCCAGCACCTCGAACGGCCCGATCCTGCGCGGATCGTGCTGCGTCAGCTGATCCACCACTCTGCCTGCCACCTCCCCGTACAAGCCGCGCCACCCACATATGTACGCGACCCCGTGCAGCGTCTCACCACCGCACCGCCATGGCGGCACGCAACCCTGATTCTTCCTGGCCGGAGGCCTGGTGGCGAACCCGGGGTCAAATGGGGTGTCTCACATCAAAGCGGTACCTTCTACCGCTCCGGCCGTTCCAGAACGGCGAAGGACGCCCCTTGATTGTCGGTGACGACGGCCACTTTTCCGTACGACGTCTCGAATGGCGGCGCCTGGACCCGTCCGCCGAGCCGGCCGACCGTCCCGAGCGCGGCCTCGCAGTCCGCCACCTGGAAGTGGACGAGGAAATGGGGCGGCATCTCGGCGGGGAACACGTCGGCGACGGGGGCCCGGCCGAAGTCGGGGTGGGCGCCGGGGCCGAAGAGGGCGTCGTGGAAGAGCCCGCCGTAGAAGGTGTTGGCGGCCTCGGTGTCCCGGGCGTACAGCTCCGCCCAGGCGAAGGCGCCGGGCTTGTGCCGGACCCCGAAGCCCTGGTGACCGGCGGGCTCCCAGAGGGCGAAGACCGCCCCCTCCGGATCGGTGACCAGCGCGGACGTGCCGAGATCGGCGACCGGCATCGGGGCGGTGACGACCTGTCCGCCGGCCGCCCAGATCCGGTCGGCTAGGCCCTCGATGTCCGGGGTGGCGAAGTAGACCGTCCACACGGTGGGCATCCGCCCGTCGGTCTTGCGGCCGAGCCCGGCGACCGGCTCGCCGTCGCGAAGGGCCCACACCGAGCCGCCGGACGCGTCCCGGAAGGTCCACCCGAAGAGCTCACCGTAGAAGCGCCGTCCGGCGGCCACGTCGGGCAGCTGCGCGTCCACCCAGCAGGGGACGCCCTCGCCGTATCCCGTTCCGTCTGCGGATGCCCTGTTTTCGGCCATACCGTCAAAGTAACGGCGACTCACGCACCCCGCAGGACCAGGCACACCCGCCTCCCGGACCCCCCGCACCCCATTTGCAGTCGGCCGAATCGCGCTCCGATCACCCCTCGGTAAGCTGACGGCATGACAGGACAAGTGCGTACCGTCGACGGCCGCGTGGCCGGTCGGCGTGGGCAGGCGACCCGGCAGAAGCTGCTCGACTGCCTCAGCGAGATGCTCAGCTCCTCCCCTTACCGGGACGTCAAGGTCATCGATGTCGCCCGCAAGGCGGGCACTTCGCCCGCGACCTTCTACCAGTACTTCCCGGACGTCGAGGGCGCCGTCCTGGAGATCGCCGAGCAAATGGCCATCGAGGGCGGCCAGTTGACCGCGCTGCTGGAAGGCCGGTCGTGGGTCGGCAAGGCGGGGTGGCAGACCGCGCAGGAACTCGTGGACGGCTTCCTGGAGTTCTGGCGCAAGAACGACGCCATCCTGCGCGTGGTCGACCTCGGGGCCGCCGAGGGCGACAAGCGCTTCTACAAACTCCGCATGAAGATCCTCAACTCGGTGAACAACTCCCTCGCGGACGCGGTCGCCGAGCTCCAGTCCAAGGGCAAGGTCGACAAGGACGTCAACCCGGCCGCGGTCGCGGGCTCCCTCGTCGCGATGCTCGCGGCGGTGGCCTCGCACCAGAAGGGCTTCCAGACGTGGGGCGTCAAGCAGGCTGAACTCAAGCCCAACCTGGCGCTGTTGGTGCACCTGGGTGTCACCGGGAAGAAGCCGACGAAGTAGCGCGTACCCCCTCTTCCCCGGCTTCCCGGTTTCACGTCCTGTCAGGCAGGCGGCTGTTCACTCGCGTGGACGGCCGCCTGTCGTGCGTACGATCCGGAAGAGCCGTATCTCCCGCTCCACCCGCGCCTGATAGGTGGCGTACGGCGGCCAGAACGCCAGCGCGGTCTTCCATACGGCCGCCCGCTCCTCACCGGCCAGCAGGGTCGCCCTGACCGGGATGTCCGCGCCCTTCCAGCTGACCTCGGCGTCGGGGTGGACCATGAGGTTGGCGGTCCAGGCGGGGTGTCCGTCGCGGCCGAAGTTGGACCCGATGAGGATCCAGGAGCGGCCCTCGTCCTCGGGCATGCAGGCCAGCGGGGTCCGCCGTGGCAGCCCGCTGCGCGCGCCCGTCGAGGTGAGGATCACCCCCGGCAGCATCTGGGCGCTGAGCAGGACTTTCCCCCGGGTGAGCCGGTGCACGGCCCGGTCCAGTGCGGGGATCACATGCGGCGCGACCTTGGCGAAGCCGCGCGTGGAGGACACCTTCTGGACGATCCGTTCCCCGATCACACCGAGACCTCCGTCCGCTCGAAGAGCCGTGCCGCGTCGGCGGCGTGCGCCCGCAGCCGGTGCGCGGGGCCGAAGAGCAGGTCGTCACCGGTGGCGCGCTTGAAGTAGAGGTGCGCCTCGTGCTCCCAGGTGAAACCGATGCCGCCGTGCAGCTGGATGCCCTCGGCGGCGGCGGTGCGCAGCGCCTCCAGGGCCTGGGCGAGGGCGAGCCCCCCGACCCGCTGCTCGCTCTGTCCGTCCTGTCCGTCCCGTCCGTCCTGTCCGGCGGCCCACGCGGCGTAGTAGGCGGCCGAGCGGGCCGCCTGGAGCTGCACGTACACATCGGCGAGCCGGTGCTTCACGGCCTGGAAGGACCCGATCACCCGCCCGAACTGCTCCCGCTGCCCGACGTGTTCGACGGTCCGCTCCAGCGCCCGGTCGGCGGCCCCGACGGCTTCGCACGCGAGGACGGCGGCGACGGTGTCCCCGAGACGGGCCAGCTCCCCGAGCACGTCGGCCTTGTCGTCGTCGCCCAGCAACTCGGCTCCGACATCACGGAGTTGGATGCGGGCCTGGGGGCGGGTGGCGTCGAGGGCGGTCTGCCGGGTGCGGACGAGTCCGGGGGCGTCGCCGGGGACCAGGAAGAGCAGGGTGCGCGAGCGGGTGAACCCGCCCGCGTGGGCGGCGACGAGCAGGAGCCCGGCACTGTGCCCGTCGAGAACCTGGTCGACCTGGCCGTAGAGCCGCCAGGCCGGCTTGGTCATGGCGGTCCGGGTGACCGCGGACGACGTAGCCGCGGGCGCACCTCCCGACCCGTGCGGAGCGGACCGTGCCTGTACGCCCCCCGCGCGCCCGCCCCCCGCCCACTCCCCCTCATTGCCGCAGGTGAGCGCGAGGGCCGTGCCCGGGGGTGCGGCGAGGGTGGCGGTCAGGGTGCCGGAGGCGATGCGGGGCAGCAGGTCCGCGCGCTGTTTCTCCGTACCGAGGGCCAGCAGCAGTGGGGCGGCGAGGACGGCTGTCGCAAGGAGTGGTGTGGGGGCGAGGACGCGGCCCGTCTCCTCGCAGGCCAGGGCCAGTTCGGTCGCCGAGCACCCCACACCGCCGTACTCCTCGGGCAGGGCAAGACCCGGCAGCCCCAGTTGTCCGGCGAGGGCCGTCCACAGCGCCGGGTCGTGGCCGGCCGGAGCGTCGAGCGCGCTCCGCAGCTCGCGCGGACCGCAGCGCCTGCGCAGCAGCTCCCGCAACGCACCCCGGATCTCGTCCTGTTCGGCGGTGAAGCGAGCGTCCATGGCTCTTCCTCTTCCCTCCGGATCTGACGGTCCGTCATATTAGGAGCGCCCGCACCAGTTGCCCAGAGGCAGGAGGCCCCTCATGCCCCCCGGGAGCCGGAAAGTCGCGATCACCGGCGTGGCCCTCGCGGACTGCGGCCGCGTGGACGGCACGACCCCCTACGCCCTGCACGCCCAGGCCGCCCGCCGCGCGCTGGCCGACGCGGGCCTGGACCGGTCCCTCGTGGACGGACTGGCCTCCGCCGGCACCGGCACCCTCGCCCCCGCGGAGGTCGCCGAGTACCTGGGCCTGCGCCCCACCTGGGTCGACTCGACCTCCGTCGGCGGCTCCACCTGGGAGGTGATGGCGGCGCACGCGGCCGACGCGATCGCCGCCGGGCACGCGAACGCGGTGCTGCTGGTCTACGGCTCCACGGCCCGCGCCGACATCAAGGCGGGCCGCCGCACCGGCACGCTCTCCTTCGGCGCCCGCGGCCCGCTCCAGTTCGAGGTGCCCTACGGCCACACCCTGATCGCCAAGTACGCGATGGCGGCCCGCCGCCACATGATCGAACACGGCACGACGATCGAGCAGTTGGCGTCCGTCGCCGTACAGGCACGGGCCAACGCGGCCCTGAACCCCGAGGCGATGTTCCGCGACCCGATCACCGTGGACGACGTCCTGTCCGGCCCGATGATCGCGGACCCCTTCACCAAGCTGCACTGCTGCATCCGCTCCGACGGCGGCGCGGCGGTGCTGCTGGTGGCCGAGGAGTACGTACGGGACTGCCGTACCGCCCCCGTCTGGGTGCTCGGCACCGGCGAGTACGTGTCGCACGTCAGCATGTCCGAGTGGCCCGACTTCACGGTGTCCCCGGCGGCGGTGAGCGGACGGCTGGCCTTCGAGCGGGCCGGGGTGCGGCCGGAGGAGGTCGAACTCGCCGAGATCTACGACGCGTTCACCTATATGACCCTGGTGACACTGGAGGACCTCGGCTTCTGCGCGAAGGGCGAGGGCGGCTCCTTCGTGGAGAAGGGGCGGCTGCTGGTCGAGGGCGGGGACCTGCCGGTCAACACCGACGGGGGCGGCCTGTCCGCCCAACACCCCGGCATGCGCGGGCTGTTCCTGCTGGTGGAGGCCGTACGGCAGCTGCGCGGGGAGGCGGGCGCGCGGCAGGTGCGGCGCCGGGACGGGTCGGCGCCGGGGCTCGCGGTGGCCTCGGGGACGGGTGGGTGGTTCTGCTCGTCGGGGACGGTGGTGCTGGGGCGTTAGGGCACGCCGACGCTCCTCTCCCCGGCCGAAGTACCCTGCACGGTATGGCCCTGACGCACGCGCAACGTGAACAGTTCCTGGCCGAGCCGCATGTCGCCGCGCTGGCGGTCGACGCGGGTGAGGGGCGCGCGCCGCTCACCGTGCCGATCTGGTACCAGTACGCGCCGGGCGGCGACCTGTGGATCATGACCGGTGACGGGTCGCGCAAGCACCGGCTCATCGAGGCGGCCGGCCGCTTCTCCCTGCTGGTCGAGCGCGTCGAGCCCACCATCCGGTACGTGTCCGTCGAGGGACCGGTCCTCGACACCCGCCCGGGCACCCTGGAGGACCTCCGGGAGATCTCCGCCCGCTATCTGCCGGCCGGGAAGGTGGACGGCTACGTCGACTTCGCGTGGAAGAACCACGGCGCGCAGGTCGTCGTACGGATGCGGCCCGAGCGGTGGCTGACGTCCGACCTCGGTACCGTCTGAGGCATGGCAACGGATCTTCACGAACTTCTGAGGTCACTGCGGGTGTGGGACCCGGAGGTCACCACGCTGCCCGCCTTCGACCCCGCCACCGCGCCCGCGACCCCGCTGGAGCTGTTCACCACGTGGTTCGCGGAGGCGGTGGCGGCCGGGCAGACCGAGCCGCACACCATGTCCCTGGCCACGGCGGACGCGGAGGGCCGGCCGGACGTGCGCACGGTGATGCTGCACGGCGCCGACGCGGACGGCTGGGCCTTCGCGAGCCACGCCCACAGCCGCAAGGGCAGGCACCTGGCGGTACGGCCGTATGCCGCCCTGGGCTTCTACTGGCCGGTGCTGGGCCGGCAGGTGCGGGTGCGGGGGCCGGTGACCGCGGCACCCTCCGGGGAGGGTCAGGCGGATCTGCACGCCCGCTCGACCGGGGCGCTGGCGGCCGCGCTCACCGGGCGGCAGAGCGAAGTCCTGGGCTCGCTGGACGAGTTGGCGCGGGTCTCCGAGGAGTCCTGGGAACGGGCGCGGCGGGAGCCCGCCGCGCCCGTCCCGTCGTGGACGCTGTACCGGCTCGCGCCCGAGGAGGTGGAGTTCTTCCAGGGCGACGAGCGCCGCCGGCATGTGCGGCTCGACTACCGGCGCCGGGACGGGGGTTGGGTGCGGGAGCTGCTGTGGCCGTGACCCCGGTCTACACGAAGGCGTACCCGGCCCAGTCGACGACCGGGACGTAACCGAGGCGCCGGTAGAGGGCGTTGCTGGTGGGGTTGGCCGCGTCCGTGAACAGGACGACGTCCGTGGCGCCCGCGGCGAGCGCGGCCCGGCTGACCTCGACCGTGGCGGCGGCCGCGTAGCCGTGGCCGCGCAGGGCGGCGGGCGTGTAGACGGGGTCCACCTGGCTGAGGCCCGCGACCATCGGGTTCAGGCCGGCCATGGAGACGGGGGTGCCGTCGGGGGTCTCCCAGAACGTGTAGCTCTTGTCGGCGAAGCGGGTGCGGGGCCAGGTGTCGGCGTCGATGGTGACGTCCTCGCCCACGTCCGCGGCGAACCCGCGGCACAGGCTGATGAGTTGCTCCAGATCCTGCTCGCCCGCGAGCCGGCCCCGGCCCTCCGGGAACGGCCGCGGCGGGGTGAGCGTGCCGAGGCGGTGCAGGTGGAGCCGGACGCGGAGGGTCGCCGTGGCACCCGTGTGCCGTCGCCAGGCCTCGGCGAAGGCGGCGGCGGTGTCCTGGTCCGCGCTCACGCCGGGCAGGGTGTGTCCGAGGGCGGCCAGGCGGGCGGCGAGGCCGTCGGCCTGGCCGGGGCTGAGCGGGGTGAGGCTGATGCCGCGGTCGGGCGAGAGCCGGTAGAAGGCGGCCCGCGTCTCGCCGTCCCGCTCCAGCAGCCCGAAGACGGCCGCTTCGGCGCCGTAGGCCGCCGCTCCCCGGGTCCGCAGTCTTCCGGTCCAGGTCAGCGGCATGATGTGGGCGACGGGGCGGGAGCGCAGGAACGCGCCGCCGCGAGCGAGGAAGTCGTCGAGGTCTTCGGTGAGGTACCAGTCGTCCGGTCGCATGGTTCATGATCCCTGACGGGCTCCGCCGAGACGTCGGACATCGTGAGGATTCAGGCCGTGAAGTCGTACGCCGCGAAGTCCGCCACAGGTCGGTAACCGAGGCGCCGGTACAGGGCGTTGCTGGTCGGGTTGGCGAGGTCGGTGAAGAGCAGGACCTGGTCGGCGCCGCGGTCGAGGGCGGTGCGGCTGATGGCGGCGGTCACGGCACCGGCGTAGCCGCGGCGGCGCAGGCCGGCCGGGGTGTAGACGGGCGCGACGCGGATCATGCCGGCGAGGAGGGGGCTGATGCCGGCCATGGCGAGGGGGGTGCCGTCGGGAGCCTCCCAGAGGGTGAGGCCGCCGTACGCGAGCCGGGTGTCGGTCCAGGCGGTGGCGTCGCGCCCGCCGGGCTCCCCGATGGCCTCCTGGAACTCGCCGAACCAGCGCGCCAGCAGCTCCCGGTCCCCGTCCCCGGCGATCCGGGCCCGCCCCTGCGGTGCCGGCTCCGGCGGGGTCAGTGTGCCGAGCCGGAAGAGGCGGGTGCCGTGCGGGTGCGGTCCGATCGTGGCACCCGTACGCCGGTGCCAGGCCTCGGCGAACGCTACGGCGGTCTCCCGGACGGCGTTGACACCGGGGACCGGGCGGCCGCGCGCGATCAGGTGGGCGGCGAGGGAGTCGGCCTGGCCGGGGGTGAGCGGGGTGGTCGTCAGCCGGTGCGGGGGCGTCCGGAAGCACGCCGCCCGCACGTCCCCGTCCTCCTCCAGCACCCCGAACCAGGGTGCCTGCTCGCCGTAGGTCCGCGACCCGCCCACCCGCAGCGCCTCGACGACGGTGAGCACGAGGGTGTGCAGGTCGGGGCGGGAGCGGAGGAAGGTGCCGGCGCGGGACAGGAAGTCGTCGAGGTCCTCGGTGAGGTACCAGGTCTCCGCGCGGGGCCGGGTGTCGGGGCGCATGGTTCATGATGCTTCGAGGCGGCGGTCGGCGCCCGCGAATTACGCTCGGCCTTCCTCGACCCACGGTTTCTCCTGGACCTTGCGCATGCGGACCGCGACGAAGAACGGGGTCTGGTGGGTCTTGCGGTAGCGGGCCTCGTCGACCTGGCGGGCGGCCTCCGTGGCGCGTGGCTCCACGAGCCGTTCCAACACCAGTCCGGTGTCGAGGAGTTCATTGAGGAAGGTCTGCATGGTCATGCGGCGGTAGGAGTTGGTGGCGCCGCTGTCCCCGAAGCGGGTCACCACGCGGTCCTCGTCGAAGTAGGAGCCGCCGTGCCAGACCCAGTCGGCGGTCGGGTGGACGGTGGACAGCAGCAGGGTGCCACCGGGTCGCAGCACCCGGTGCAGTTCCGCCAGCAACTCCCGGCGGGCGTCCAGGTGATGGTGGACCAGGGCCACGACACAGAGGTCGAAGGAGTCGTCCGGCAGGAAGGCGAGGGGCTCCTCCAGGTCGTGCCGGTGCAGGGTGACGGCGGGGTCGGCACCGGTGCGGTCCCGGGCGTGGTCCAGCAGGGTCGCGCTGCCCTCGACCCCGACCACCTCGGCCGCGCCCCGTGCCCGCAGCTCCGCGATGTAGTGCCCGGCCCCGCAGCCGACGTCCAGCACGCGCAGGCCCCTGACGTCCCCGGCCAGCGCGAGCATGGCGGGCCGGTCCGTGTGGGCGTTGTAGGGGCCGTCGGTCGCGTTGCCGGCGAAGTAGTCGGCGAGGGCGCCCTCGTAGGCGGTGGAGTCGCTCATCCCGGCATGCTGGCAAGGCCGTACGGCGGGGACAACGGGCCGCGGCAAAGGACGAGTTAAGACTCCCCCCGATGCCTGTTCCCGCCGCCTGTCCTCACCCCGGCTCCCCGTCCGTCGCCAGTCGTGCGTGCAGGTGGGCGTCGCGGAAGGTGTCGTGGCGGCCGGCCTCGAACATCGCGCCGCGCAGTGTGCCCTCGTAGCGGAAGCCGCAGCGCTCGGCGACGGTGCAGGAGGCGCCGTGGCCGAGGGCGTGGCCCAGTTCCAGGCGATGCAGGCCGAGGTCGGTGAGGGCCCAGCGGGCGGCGAGGCGGAGGGCGCGGGTGGCGACACCCCGGCCGCGGGCCTCGGGGAGCACCCAGTAGCCGACCCGGGCGGTGCGGAAGACGTGGTCGATCATGTTGAGGCCGATGTGCCCGAGCGTCGTACCGGTCGCCTCGTCGGTGATCCGGTACGACGCGCTCGTGCCCTGCGCGGCCTGGTCGGCCTTGTTCCGTATCGCGGCCCGGGCGCCGTCGAGGTCGTGGATCAGGGTGAGGGGGGTGTTCCAGCGCCCGAACTCGGGGTCCAGTGTGGCGCGCAGCCAGTCCTGGACCTGGGCGTCGGAGTCCGCCTCCCAGGCGCACAGACGCAGGCCGTGGCCGTGCAGCGGGGCGAAGGGGCCGGTGCGGTGCTGGTCGTCGACGTCGGTCATCCGCCCATTCAAACGGGTCCTGGCCGTCGCGCGCGGCCTGATGTCAGGTATCCCGCCCGGCCGGACCCACCGGCCGGAACTTCGGCACCCCCTCCGGAAACACCGCCTCCAGCTCCAGCCCGGCCCGCAGCTCCCCGTGCGCGCAGTCCACGATCTCCGTCATCATCCGCGGCCCCTCGGCGAGGTCGACGACGGCGGCGGCGTACGGGATGCGCTCCTTGAAGGGCGGCAGGTCGTTGCGGTGGACCACGGACCACGTGTACAGCCTCGCCCGGCCGGTCGCCGCGAACCAGGAGACGTCCTCGCTCCAGCACCGCGGGCAGAACTCGCGCGGGTAGTGGTGGACCCGGTCGCACGCCCCGCAGCGGCGGAGCAGCAGGACCCCCCGCTCGGCCGCGTCCCAGTAGGTGCGCGTGAAGGCGTCCGCCTCCGGCAGGTCGAAGCGGGCGGTCATCGGAACCAGCCCAGCGCCGCGTCCAGCGACCACGTCTGCCAGGACATCCCGAACAGGGCCACGAGCGAGATGAGGGCCATCATCGAGTTCTGCCCCTGCTCGGCCCAGTCGTGGATCATCAAGGTGAAGTAGAGGACGTTCAGGAGCAGGCCGCCGACCAGGGCCACCGGGGTCAGCAGGCCGAGGATCAGGCCGGCGCCCAGGGCGAGTTCGGCGAACACGACGACGTAGGCCATCGTCCTGGGGCGGGGCCTGACCACCACGTCGAAGCCGCTGCGGACCGGGGTCCAGCGGTGCTTGGCGGCGATGTCCGCGGCCCAGGTGATGCCGCCGCCCTCGAACCACGTCTTCTTGTCCTTGTGGCGCCAGCTCTCCAGCCACCACAGGCCGAGGCCTATGCGCAGGACGGCGAGCCACTCGGCCCCGGTGAGCCAGATCGTGTCCATGGAATCTGACGGTACGTCAGATAAGGGGTTCCGGGAAGCCTGTGCGTCCGCCGTGAAGCTGTGCATCCCCCATGAATGACGTCAGATTGTTGGCAATTTTGTCCGCACCTTGGCTAGCTTCACAGACGCAAGCAGAGACCTCGAGGGAGCGAACCGTGAAGCACAGGGCAGTCAAGCGCAGGAGCGTCGTCATGGGGATCGGCGCGACGGCGGGGGCCGCGGCGGTCGGAGGCATCGCCCTGACCGCCAACGCGGCGACGGACACCTCCGCGACCAGCACCGACCTCGTCTTCGACCCGGACGCCTGCACGAAGCTGACGACGACCGTCACCGACACCGAGGGCACCGAGCACGCGGTCACCTACCACTTCTGGAAGGCGATCACCTACGTCTCCAAGCCGGTCGACGCGACCTACCAGTCGCTGATCGTCAGCGCCCCGGTCGAGATCGACGGCACCGCGGTGGACGCGAGCAACGCGCCGATCCTGCTCGCGAACTCCGTCGGCGGCTACATGCCGTCCTCCGTGGCGGACGCCACCGGCGTCGGCGCCGGGGGCATGGGCGGTGGCGCCCCCGGCGGTGGCGCCCCCAGCGGTGCCCCCACCGGCAGCGCGGCCCCGACCGCCGCCGCCTCGGCCGCCCCGGGCGCCAACGGGAACACGAACGCAAACGGCGGTGCCACCAGCAGCAACCAGCTCCTCGCGCTGGCCGCCGGGTACGTCGTGATCGAGCCCGGCGCCCGCGGCCGTACCCTCAAGAACGCCTCGGGCGAGTACTACGGCACCGCCCCCGCCGCGATCGTCGACCTCAAGGCGGCCGTGCGGTACATCAAGGCCAACAAGGGCCGCATCCCCGGCGACGTCGAGCGGATCGTCTCGGCCGGCACCAGCGCGGGCGGCGCCCTCTCCGCGCTGCTCGGCGCCTCCGGCGACAGCCCGCTCTACGACAGGCTCCTCGAGGAGATCGGCGCGGCCGACGCCTCCGACGCGATCTTCGCGGCCGGCGCGTGGTGCCCGATCACCGACCTGGAGCACGCCGACGGCGCCTACGAGTGGAACTGGGGCGGCAACGCGCTGAGCACCGGCAAGCAGGTCGACCAGACGGTGTCGAAGGAGCTCCGGGCCCAGTTCGCGGAGTACCAGGCATCCCTGAAGCTGCGCGGCCTGAACGGCTTCGGCACGCTGACCGCCCGCAATTACGACGCGTACCTGGTCAAGCAGTACCTGGAGCCCTCGGCGACCCGGTACCTCGCCGCGCTCCCGGACGCCGACCGCGAGGCCTACCTCGCCGAGAACACCTTCATCACCTGGAAGAACGGCAAGGCCGGCTTCACCTGGGCCGGCTTCCTCAGCCACGTCGGCGCCCGCAAGAAGAACACCCCGGCCTTCGACGCCTTCGACCTGTCGGCCGGCGAGAACAACCTGTTCGGCGCGGGCACCACCGCGAACCGCCACTTCACCGCGTACAGCGCGAAGAACGACACCACGGGTCTGTCCACCCGGCGCGTCGCGAGCGACCTCCCCGCCAAGCTCGACCAGATGAACCCGATGCACCACCTGGTGGAGAAGGTCAACGGCAGCCGCTCCCGGCACTGGTGGATCCGCCTGGGCACCAACGACACCGACACCTCGCACGTCGTCTCCGCGAACCTCGCGGCCGCCGCGGCGAGGCTCGGCGACGATGTCAACCACCTCTACTACTGGGACCAGGGCCACGGCGCCAACACCGACCCCGGCGACTTCATCGCCTGGATCGCCAAGGTCACGGGCTACAAGAGGGCCGAGAAGGCGGCGAAGACCAAGTAGCCCGTCCCCGCACGCGGCCCCGGTTTCCCGTCAGTCTCCGGCCGCCGCCGCCAGGGCGCCGAGGCTCCGCTTCCCCCGCGGACCCGGCGCCCTGGCGTTTTCCGTGTGGGCTACGTCACGCGACCCACGCACTTCTCCTACAGGCGTGATCGATCCGCAACCAATTCCGGGCTTGACCGAGACCCATCAACGCGCTGTCTGATTACGCTCGCGCTCATGGCCGACTCCGCACCCGACCCCGCCCCCGATCCCGACCCCGCAGACCGCCCCGACCAGCCCGAACGGCCGGTGTATGTCATCGGCGGCGGCCCGGCCGGCCTCTCCGTCGCGTACGCGCTGCGCGCCCGGGGGATCCGCTCGGTCGTCCTGGAGAAGTCCGAGCACGTCGGCGCGTCCTGGCGGCGCCACTACGACCGCCTCCACCTGCACACCACCCGCCGGCTGTCGGCCCTGCCCGGCCTGGCGATGCCACGCCGGTTCGGCCGCTGGGTCGCCCGCGACGACGTGGTGCGCTACCTGGAGAAGTACGCGGAGTACCACGAGCTGGAGACGGTCACCGGAGTCGAGGTCTCCCGCGTCGAGCGCACCCCCGACGGCACCGGCTGGCTGCTGCACGCCACCGGCGGCCGCGAACTGACCGGCGCCGCGGTGGTCGTGGCCACCGGCTGGAACCACACCCCGCTGCTGCCGGACTGGCCGGGCCGCGAGGCGTACAAGGGCGAGTTCCGGCACGCGGGCGAGTACCGCAACCCGGAGCCCTACGCGGGCCGGGACGTCCTGGTCGTCGGCGTCGGCAACACCGGCGCCGAGATCGCCGTGGACCTGGTCGAGGGCGGCGCCGCGCGGGTCCGCCTGTCGGTGCGCACCGCCCCGCACATCGTCCGCCGCTCCACGGCCGGCTGGGCCGCCCAGTACACGGGCGTTCTCGTACGACGCCTGCCGGTCGGCCTGGTGGACCGGCTGGCCCGCCCCCTGGCGAAGCTCAGCGTCCCCGACCTCTCCGCACACGGCCTGCCCCGCCCCGACACCGGTCTGTACAGCCGGGTCAAGGAGGGCGCCATCCCGGTCCAGGACGTCGGTCTCATCGACGCGATCCGCAAGGGCCGGGTCGAGGTGGTGGCCGCCGTCGAGGGCTTCGAGGACGGCGAGGTGCTCCTCGCGGACGGCAGCCGGATCACCCCGGACGCGGTGATCGCGGCGACGGGGTACGCCCGCTCGCTGGAGGGTCTGGTCGGCCACCTGGACGTCCTGGACGCGCACGGCGCTCCGGTCGTCAACGGTTCCCGCGCCCCGCAGAACGCCCGTGGCCTCTATTTCTCGGGTTTCGTCACTCCCATCAGCGGCACCTTCCGCGAGGTCGCGATCGACGCGGAGAAGATCGCGAAGGCCGTCGACAAGGACGGCGCGGGCCGCCTCTCGCGGCTGCCCGTCTGACGCGGAGATCCCCAACTCGCTTCACCAGCGCTCCTGTTACATCTGCGAGAGATGTGACAGGAGCGTTGTCGTGTGGCGTCGCGCGGGGCCAGAATGTGAACAACTCTCATGTTCTAGCTCCACATTCTCTCCACTACGGAGGACGCACGTGGCACGCGAAAGACAGCTCACCCCGCTCTCCCGGCGCTCCCTGCTCGGCGGTGCCGCCGCGGCGGCCGGTGCCGTCACCCTCGCCGGTACCGCCGCCTCTCCCGCCTCCGCGGCCACGACCCGTGACGTGGACGTCGCGATCGTCGGCGGCGGCCTCGCCGGCCTCACCGCGGCCCGTGACCTGGTCGCGGGCGGGAAGACGGTCGCCGTCCTGGAGGCCCGGGACCGCGTCGGCGGCCGGGTCCTCAACCTGAAGCTGGCCAACGGCGGGGTCACCGAGGGCGGCGGCGAGTTCATCGGCCCCACCCAGGACCGCATCAAGGCGCTCGCCGACTCGCTCGGGGTGGGCACCTTCGCCACCTACAACACCGGCAACAACCTCCTCTACAAGGACGGCAAGAGGACGCCGTACGCCACCGACGGCCTCCTCGGCTCGGTCCCGCCGATCGACGCGGCCGGCCTCGCCAACGCGGCGATCGTCCAGGCCTCCCTCGACGACATGGCCAAGACGATCCCGGTCGACGCGCCCTGGACCGCCGCCAAGGCCGACGAGTGGGACCGGCAGACCTTCGAGACCTGGCTGCGCGCCAACGCCGTGATCCCCTCGGCCAAGTTCCTCCTGGACGTGGCCTGCACCTCGATCTTCTCGGCCGAACCCCGTGAACTGTCGCTGCTGTTCGTGCTGTTCTACATAGCTGCCGCCGGCAACGAGACCACCGTCGGCACCCTGGAGCGCCTCACCGAGACCGCGGGCGGCGCCCAGGAGCTGCGCTTCGTCGGCGGCTCCCAGCTGGTGCCGATCAAGCTCGCCGCCACCCTCGGCGACCGGGTGGTCCTCAACGCCCCGGTGCGCACGATCGCCAAGTCCGGCGCGAAGTACGTCGTCACGGCCGACGGCATCACCGTCACGGCCAAGCGGGTCGTGGTCGCCGTACCCCCGCCGCTCGCGGCCCGCATCACCTACGACCCGCTGCTGCCCGCCGCCCGCGACCAGCTCACCCAGCGGCTGCCGATGGCCTCGGTCGGCAAGGCGATCGCGATCTACGACACCCCGTTCTGGCGGGCCGACGGCCTCAACGGGCAGGTCGTCAGCGACACCGGTGTGATCAGCTCGACCTTCGACAACTCCCCGCCCGACGCCTCCTACGGCGCGCTGATGGGCTTCATCGAGGCCGACGAGGCCCGCAAGTACGACGGGGCGAGCGAGGCCGAGGTCAAGGCGGCCGTCCTCAAGGACTACGTGACCTACTTCGGCTCGAAAGCGGCCTCCCCCACGTCCTTCGTCCTGCAACGCTGGAACAACGAGGCCTACACCCGCGGCGGCCCGGTCTCCATCGCCGCGCCCGGCGTCCTGACCCAGTACGGCCCCGCCCTGCGCACTCCGGTGGGCGGCATCCACTGGGCGGGCACGGAGACCTCCCTGCACTGGAACGGCTTCATGGACGGAGCCGTCCGCTCCGGTGAGCGGGTGGCCAAGGAGGTCCTGGCGGTCCTGTAGTCCGCGCGTCAACTTTGCGTGCACGCCCGTTCCTGACACAGCGTCAGTTCTGTAATCTGACACTGCGTCAGTTATTCACGCTGTCACACAGGAGCGGGCGGACCGATGCTTGGATCAACCCACGGCACCCTCACCACCGACTCCCGCCGGGCCCGGGTCATCGCGTGCGGCGAGCAACCCGGCCCCGCCGTCCACGGCAGGCCCGCCGACGTCGACGACCTCGATGTCGGCGGCCGGCCGCTGTATACGGACGTCCCCGATCTGGACCGTTTCTTCCGGCCGGAGTCGGTCGCCGTGATCGGCGCCTCGGACGCCGAGGGCCGCCCGAACACCGGTGTCACCCGGCAGTTGCTCGACTGGGCGGAGCGGGTCGGAGCCCGGCTGCACCCGGTGCACCCGACCCGCCCGGCCGTCTTCGGCATCCCCTGTGTGACCTCCGTGGCCGACCTGCCCGAACAGGTCGACCTGGCCGTCCTGCTGGTCGCCGACCCGCTGCCGGTCATCGAGCAACTGGGCGAGGCCAAGGTGAAGTTCGCGGTCGTCTTCGCTTCCGGTTTCGCCGAGACCGGCGAGGAGGGAGCGGCGGCGCAGGAGCGGCTCGCGGCCGCCGTGGCGGACTCCGGGATGCGGTTGCTCGGCCCCAACACCAACCTGAACGCCTTCTCCTCCTTCCGCGAGGACCTCGAAGGACCCGGCATCGCCCTGATCACCCAGTCCGGCCACCAGGGCCGCCCGGTCCACGCCCTCCAGGAACTCGGCATCCGCCTCACCCACTGGGCGCCCACCGGCAACGAGGCCGACCTGGAGACCGCGGACTTCCTCTCCTGGTTCGCCGAGCGGCCCGAGGTCGGCGCCATCGCCTGCTATCTGGAGGGCCTCAAGGACGGCCGTTCCTTCCTGCTCGCCGCCGACCGGGCCGCCCGCCGCAAGGTCCCCGTGGTCGCGGTCAAGGTCGGCCGCACCGAGACCGGCGCCCGTACCGCCGCCTCCCACACCGGCAAGCTCACCGGCGCCGACGCGGTGGTGGACGCGGCGATGCGGCAGTACGGCGTGATCCGCGTCGACGGTCTCGACGAACTCCAGGACACCGCCGCCCTGTTGGCCCGCGCGAGGCCGCCGCGCGCCGAGGGGGTCGTGGTGTACTCGATCTCGGGCGGCACCGGCGCCCACTTCGCCGACCTGGCGACGGAGGCGGGGCTGCGGCTGCCCGCCCTCTCCGAGGCCAAGCAGGCCGAACTGCACCAGTGGATACCGGAGTTCCTGAGCGTGGCCAACCCGGTCGACAACGGCGGCCACCCGGTCGGCGACTGGCGCGGGCGGAAGATCATCGACGCGATCCTCGCCGACCCGTCGGTGGGGGTCCTGATCTGCCCGGTCACCGGACCCTTCCCTCCCCTCAGCGACCGGCTGGTCCAGGACCTGGTGGACGCGGCCGAGCAGACCGACAAGCTGGTGTGCGTGGTGTGGGGCTCGCCCGTCGGCACCGAACCGGCCTACCGCGAGGTGCTGTTGGGCTCCTCCCGGGTGGCGACCTTCCGCACGGTCGGCAACTGCATCACCGCGGTCCGCGCCTGGCTCGACCACCACCGTTTCGTCAGCGGCTACCGCTCCCCCTTCGACGAGGCCCCCCGCACCCCGTCGCCCTCCTTCCGCAAGGCGCAGGCGCTGATGCGCCCGGGCCAGCAGCTCAGCGAGCACGCGGCGAAGCAGCTGCTGCGGGCGTACGGGATCCGCGTGCCGCGCGAGCAGCTGGTGACCAGCGCGGCGGCGGCCGTCCGGGCGGCCGGTCAGGTCGGCTATCCGGTGGTGATGAAGGCGTCCGGCGCGAGGATCGCCCACAAGACCGAGCTCGGCCTGGTGAAGATCGGCCTGACGTCGGCCAGCCAAGTACGGGACGCCTACCGCGAGTTGACGGACATCGCCCGCTACGAGGACGTCTCCCTCGACGGAGTCCTGGTCTGCCAGATGGTCGAGCGGGGCGTCGAGATGGTCGTCGGGGCCGCGCACGACGAGCTGTTCGGGCCGACGGTGACGGTCGGGCTCGGCGGGGTGCTGGTCGAGGTGCTGCGCGACACCGCCGTACGGGTGCCGCCCTTCGGGGAGGAGCAGGCCCGGGACATGCTGGCGGACCTGCGCGGGCGGGCACTTCTGGACGGGGTCAGGGGGCGGCCACCGGCGGACTTGGACGCGCTGGTGGAAGTCGTGCTGCGGGTGCAGCGCATGGTGGTGGAGCTCGGGGACGAGCTCGCGGAGCTCGACGTCAACCCGCTGATGGTGCTGCCCAGGGGGCAGGGGGCGGTGGCGCTGGACGCGTTGGTGGTGTGCCGGTGAGCGAGGTGCTGCACGTCGTCGACGGCGAGGTCGCGCAGGTGACCCTCAACCGGCCCGAGGCGCTCAACGCCATCACCCCCGACCAGCGCGAACGCCTCATCCGGCTGCTCGGCGAGGCGTCCGCGGACCCCGGCGTCCGGGCCGTCGTCCTCACCGGCACCGGGCGCGGCTTCTGCGCGGGGGCGGACCTGCGGGGCGGGGCGGCGGCCGGCGAGCGGGGGGCCGGTGGCGTGGCCGGTGAGCGGGTGGCCGGTGACGTGGCCCGGATGATCCGGGACGGCGCCCAGCGGCTGATCGCCGCCGTCCTGGACTGCGAGAAGCCGGTGATCGCGGCGGTCAACGGCACGGCCGCCGGCCTGGGCGCCCATCTGGCCCTCGCCTGCGATCTCGTACTGGCCGCCGAGTCCGCCCGCTTCATCGAGGTGTTCGTGCGCCGGGGCCTGGTCCCCGACGGCGGCGGCGCCTACCTCCTGCCCCGTCTGGTCGGCCCGCAGCGGGCCAAGGAGCTGATGTTCTTCGGCGACGCGCTCTCCGCCGCCGACGCCGAGCGGCTCGGCCTGGTCAACCGGGTCGTCCCGGACGGGGAGTTGGACAAGACGGCCCGCGAGTGGGCGGCCCGGCTCGCCGCCGGCCCGACCCGCGCCCTCGCCCTGACGAAGCAGCTCGTCAACGCCTCCCTGGACAGCGACCGCGCCACCGCCTTCGCCGCGGAGGCCGCCGCCCAGGAGATCAACATGACGACGGCGGACGCCCAGGAGGGCGTGGCGAGCTTCGTGGAGCGCAGGAGCCCGGAGTACCGGGGGCGTTGAGGCTCAGGGGGCCGGCGTCAGGATGCGCACGTCCGGCGCGTCCGGGTCCCCGAACGGCACGAACAGCTCGGGCTCGGTCTCCGTGCCGCCGATCCTCCAGTACGTCTCCTGCCCGCATCCGTCGGCCGGCCGTACGACGACACCGGGGCGCCCCTCGGGGCCGTCGGCGTAGGGGTCGTAGCCGCCCTTGGCGTCGAGCCGCCAGGTGCCGGTGCCGTCGCACACCGCGAAGGGCGGATCGGCGTAGGCCTCGTCGGACGCGGACCCGGGCGCGGTCTCGGCGGGCAGGGCGGTGAGGTCGGCGCGGCCGCCCGTGCCGAGGCGCAGGACCGCGCCCTCCTCGCCCCGCCAGACCCCGGTGAGCTGCGCGGCGGACAGCTTCGGCGGCTCGTACTCCTCGATGATTCCCGTGACCGTGGCCAGCACCCCGCCGAGGAACACCAGGAGGAACAGCCCCACGGAGGCGAACAGCGCGGGCAGCCACACCCCCCAGAAGCCCCGGGCACGTCGGCGCAGCCACCCGAGGCCGAGCACCGGGAGGACGCCGAGGGCGGCGAAGAGCGGGGCGGTGACGGTGAACGGCCAGTCCCACAGCAGCAGGGCGAGCCCGGCCCAGACCACGCCGAGGGCCGCGGCGAGGCCCAGGTGCCAGGCCCACACCGGGCCCCGGGTGCGACGGGCCGCCTCGCGCGCGAGCCCCTCCGCCGGCAGCACCTGGAGCACCGCGTGCGCGAGGCCGAGGACCGGCAGGACCAGCGGTGCCACGGCGAGGAGACAGGCCAGGGCGAACAGCGCGAAGGCCCCGTAGGCGCCCCCGTACGCGTAGTCGTCGCCCAGCTGACCCCTGATCCACCAGACCAGGCCGATCGCCGGAAACTGCATCGCGCACACCGCGGCGGCCTCGTTGAGCCGTCTGTTCCCCCACCCCATGGACGCAGCGTACGCATCGCCCCTCGCCCGCTTGCCCGAGCCCTTCCCATCTGACGCACCGTCAGCTTCAATGGGGATGTGATGGGACAAGCGGGGACGGCGGAAGCGGCCGTCCGGTACCTGAGGTCGACGGGGACGCGGCCGGTGGAGGCGCTGCCCCGGCCCGAGCTGCGGTGTGTCCGCGAGGACGAGCGCGCACCGCTCGACCCGGCGGAGTTCCGGCGCGTGCTGGGGAGCTTCGCGACCGGCGTCACGGTGATCACGGCCCCCGGCACCCCGCCCGCCGGTTTCGCCTGCCAGTCCTTCTCCTCCCTCTCCCTCGACCCGCCGCTGGTCGCGTTCATGGTGGGCCGCACGTCGGGCACCTGGCCGCGCATCGCCCAGGCGGGCGTCTTCTGCGTGAACGTGCTGAGCGCCGAACAGGGCGAGCTGTGCAGGGCGTTCGCGGTGAGCGGCGCCGACAAGTTCGCGGGCGTGTCCCACGACCCGGCCCCGGTCTCCGGCTCCCCGCGCCTCGCGGGCACGCTCGCGTGGATCGACTGCACGATCCACGCGGTGCACACCGGCGGGGACCATCTCATCGTGGTGGGGCGGGTGGACGCGCTGGGCACGGGCGAGGGCGAGCGACCTCTGCTGTTCCACCGGGGACGGTTCGTCTGACAGCTCGGCTCCACGGCACCGGCTGTCAGCGGCCTCCGCGATACCGGCTCCACGGCGCCCGATGTCAGTGGTCTCCGTGATAATCGCTCCGCCACGACCGCCGGAGCGACGGAGTACGCGCCTTGTCCCCGATCCATGAATTCGCCACCTGGGAGCCGCTGTTGTGGCTCCTGTTCCACGACAACGCCGACCGCCTCGCCGCGCCGGGCGGCTACGTGGCCGGGCACATCAGCCGAGGCGGGTGGAGCGTGCCGGTGCGCCGGCGCTCACCCCCTCCCGGCCAGGCGTCCCAGATCGAGGACATGCAGGAGGAACACGACGCGGTGGGGCGGGTGCACACGGCCCTGGCCGAGTCCGGCGTCGACGGGGTCGCGTTCGTCGCGGAGATCTCACCGGCCGGCCGGGCCGCCCTGCATCTCATCGAGACCGGTCCCGCCGTGGAACCCGGCATCGGCGGACCCCACCCGGGGGCGATCCTGCTGGTCGAGGGCGCCGTACCCGAGCCGTGGCGGCGGCTGCCCGACCCGGTGGACGGGGCCGCCCCGCACCCGGCGGCCGATCCCGCGCTGCTGGAGCGGACGCTCCGCGAACGGCTCCCCGACGCGATCGGCGCCACCGAGGAGGAGATCGCCGCGGCGGAGAAGCGCCTCGGCATCGCGCTGCCCGAGGAGCTGAAGGCGCTGTACCGGGTGACCCGGGCGCGCTGGGAGGACTGGGACGGCGACTACGACAAGGCGGAGCAGGTCTACGACGCGGTCGGCTGCGAGCTGCTCCCCCTGGACCGCGTGTACGTCGCCGACGCCGCGTCCCGCAGGAGCTCCTGGCGGTTCGCGGCGATGGAGGCGGTCTTCACCCCGCCCGACGCGGCCGTGCAGGGCCTGGTCGGCTCCCCCGGCTGGATCGTCTTCGGCGACAACGGCGGCGGTGACCGGCTCGCGGCCGACCTGACGCCGGGCCCGGGCGGGCACACGGGACAGATCATCCAGATCGGTCACGAGGACCACGTCGGCGCCGATCTGCTCGCCGCCTCCCTCACCGACCTGGTGCTCAACGGGGAGCGCGAGGAGCGCGCTCGCCGCCGGGAGGCGCCGGCGGTGGCGTACGTCAATGTCGCGAGCCTCGGCAGTGTCGAGGAGGCCGCCCACCCCGCCCTCGAGGTCCTGTCCATCGGCGTCCTGGAGGGTCCGCCCGTCAGTCTCGCCCCCGTGGCCGGGCTCCCGCGTCTGCGGACCCTGAGCGCCTATCCCCGTACCCTCGCCGACCCGCTGGAGACAGCCCGGCTGACCGGCCTGGAGTACCTGGAGCTCGGCCCGGAGGAGTGGCGGGTGCTGCTGGACGCCGACGCGGTCCCCCGGAGCCTGCTCGCGGCCGGCATCGAGGTCCACGGCGACCGCCACCCGCTCCCCGTCGTCGACCTCGCGAACGAACTCCTCGCCCGGTGGGACCGCCCGCCGATGACCCGGACGGTCCTGGAGGGCGAGCTGTGAGCCACCGCTAGGCGGTCGCGAGCGCGGGGGCGGCCGGGCGGCGCCGGATCACCAGCGCCATCAGCGCCGCCGCCGCGCACAGCGCGCCCGACGCGTACCAGACCATGTCGTACGTGCCGAACACGTCCCGGGCCACTCCGCCGAGGAAGGCGATCAGGGCGGCACCGACCTGGTGGGAGGCGAGGACCCAGCCGAAGACGATCGCGCTGTCGTCGCCGTACTGCTCACGGCACAGGGCGACGGTGGGCGGGACGGTGGCGACCCAGTCGAGGCCGTAGAAGACGATGAAGAACAGCATCGGCGGGTGCACGCTGGGCGCCAGCAGCATCGGCAGGAACAGCAGCGAGACACCGCGCAGGGCGTAGTACACCGCGAGCAGGCGGCGGGGTTCGAAGCGGTCGGTGAACCAGCCGGAGGCCACGGTGCCGACGACGTCGAAGACGCCGATGACCGCGAGCAGCGAGGCGGCGGCCGTGACCGGCATGCCGTGGTCGTGGGCGGCGGGCACGAAGTGGGTCTGGACGAGGCCGTTGGTGGAGGCCCCGCAGATCGCGAAGGTGCCGGCGAGCAGCCAGAAGGGACCGGTGCGGGCGGCCTTGAACAGGACGGTCACCGCTCGGCGGGCGGCGCCCTGGACCGGTGCCGGCTTCGGCACGAACTCGGTCGCGCCGTACGGCCGTAGCCCCACGTCGGCCGGGTGGTCGCGCAGCAGCAGCCAGACGAAGGGGACGACCGCGAGCGCGGCGAGCGCGACCGTGATCGCGGCCGGCCGCCAGTCGTGCTCCTCGACCATCCAGGACAGCACCGGGAGGAAGATCAGCTGGCCGGAGGCGGAGGCGGCGGTCAGGATGCCGGTGACCAGGCCGCGCCGCTCGGTGAACCAGCGGTTGGTGACGGTGGCGGCGAAGGCGAGGGCCATCGAGCCGCTGCCGAGGCCGACGAGCAGGCCCCAGTAGAGCATCAGCTGCCAGGCGGCCGTCATCCACACGGTCAGGCCGGAACCGACCGCGATCACGGTCAGCGCGACGGCGACCACCCGCCGGATGCCGAAGCGGTCCATCAGCGCCGCCGCGAAGGGCGCGGTCAGGCCGTACAGCGCGAGGTTGACGGAGACGGCCGCGCCGATGGTGCCGCGTGACCAGCCGAAGTCCTGGTGCAGGGGGTCGATGAGGAGGCCGGGCAGGGAACGGAAGGCGGCGGCGCCGATGATCGTCACGAAGGTGACGGCGGCGACGAACCAGGCGCGGTGGACGCGGAATCCCCCGGGGGGCCGGGTTTCCTCGACGGCGGCTGCGGCTTCGGTTGTCTGGGTCACGACATACAGCGTGCGGCCTGCGGGTCGCCGGATCCATTGGCCCGAAGGACAGCATTCGTTAGGATCGGGCCATGAGCCGGACTGGTCGTGCCCCGGGGTTCCGCCCGCACCGCATCGTCGTCCTCGCCATGGACGGCGTCCTCCCCTTCGAGCTGGGTATCCCGCACCGGATCTTCGGCCGTCCCCGGGACGCCGAGGGGCGGCTGCTGTACGAGGTCGTCACCTGCTCGATCCGCCCGCCGGGCCCGGTGCAGACCGACGCCGACTTCGCCATCCAGGTCGAGCACGGCCCGGAGACGCTGGCCACCGCCGACACCGTGATCGTCCCGGCGTCGTACGAACTGGGCCCGGTCTTCGAACAGGGCGTCCTGACCGACGAACTGGCCGCCGCCCTCGCCCACATCCGCCCCGGCACCCGGCTCGCGTCCATCTGCACCGGCGTCTACGTCCTCGCCGCCGCCGGCCTCCTCGACGGCCGCCCCGCCACCACGCACTGGGCCGACTCGGACCGGCTCCAGGAGCTCTTCCCGCAGATCAGGGTCGATCCGGAGGTCCTGTTCATCGACGACGGCGACGTGCTGACGTCCGCGGGGGTCGCGGCCGGTGTCGACCTGTGCCTGCACATGGTCCGCCGCGACCACGGCACCGCGGTCGCCAACGACGTGGCCCGTCGCACGGTGGTACCGCCGCACCGCGACGGCGGCCAGGCCCAGTACATCCACCGCCCCGTGCCCGACCCCCAGCAGTCGACCACGACCTCGGCCCGCACCTGGGCGCTGGGCCGGCTGCACGAGCCGATCCAGCTGCGGGACATGGCCGCGCAGGAGGCCATGTCGGTACGCACCTTCACGCGCCGCTTCCGCGAGGAGGTCGGCGTCAGCCCCGGCCAGTGGCTCACCCAGCAGCGCGTGGAGCGCGCCCGCCACCTCCTGGAGTCCACCGACCTCTCCGTCGACCAGGTGGCCCACGACGCGGGCTTCGGCACGGCCCAGTCCATGCGCCAGCACCTACAGACGGCCCTCGGCGTCACCCCGACGGCATACCGCCGCACCTTCCGGGCCGGGACGGGGGGCTTCGACACCTCCTCCGGGAGATACGGCGAGGTCGGCGCCCTGCGCTGAACTCCCCGCCCGGCGTGCCTCTCCCCACCACCCCACCCCCGTCAGCGCGAGTGTGAGCACCACCCCGGCCAGGATCGCCCGGGACGGCTCCGTGACCGTGAGCAGGGCACCGGCGAGTGAACCCGTGGCCGCGTAACCCGCGCCCGCGGCGGCGTACATGACGGAGTACCCGGCGGCCAGGGCGGCGGGCGGCAGCGCCTCGCGCAGGGCGAGGTTGCGGGTGAGCAGCGCGCCCGACTGGAGCAGGCCGCCCACCGCGAGCGCGGCCGCGATCCCGGCCGTGTGCGGGATCAGCGCGACCAGGGTCACGCAGAGCGAGGTGCCGCACATCAGCACGAGAGAGCGGGTGCGGGGCAGGCCGGGCCAGGTGCGAAGGCCGTAGAGGAACGCCCCGAGTCCGCCGCCCACCGCGAGCCCGGTCAGCATCGGGCCGGACCAGCCGACCCGGATGCCCCGCTGTTCGAGCAGGGCGGGCAACGCGAGCTCGGCGAGCCCCAGCAGAGCGAGGCTGGCCGCTCCCGTGACGTACACCGGCCACGCGCCGAGCAGCAGCCGGGCCATCGACGCCCCTTGGGCCCACGCCCCGCCGCCCCCGGAGTCCTCCGCCTTCCACCCCGCCGGAAGCAGCCACAACCCCGCCACCGACGCCCCCATCAGCCCGGCGGCCAGCATCAGCGGGACGCGCGGCGCGACGGTGAGGGCGAGGCCGGTGACGGCGGCCGGGGAGACGGCCCAGATGACGGAGTTCAGCATGGACTCCGTGGACAGGGCCTGCGCCACGGCCCGCTCCGGCACGAGTTCCGTGAGCAGCGCGCGCAGCCCGCCGGTCGCCGCGGCCGGGGCGCAGCCGGCGAGGACCGCGAACGCGCCCAGGACCAGGGGATTCGCGTCGGGAAGCAGTCCGAGCCCGGCGAACCCGGCGGCGCCCGTCGCCAGCCCCATCGCCAGTTGGGGACGGGGATTGTCGGGCCGCAGCCGCATCCCGAGCACCGGGGCGCCGACGATCTCACCGATCACGTACACCGCCGCGAGCACCGCCCCCAGCGCATACCCTCCCGGTCTCTCGCGCACCAGGAAGACGAGGGCCAGCGGGGCCATCGCCACCGGCATCCGGGCGCCGACGGACGTGCAGGCCCAGCCCAGCACCTGGGGGGAGGCGACATCGCGGTAGGTCATGCGTCGAAGCTAGGGCCCGGCACCGACATCGCCCCAAGGGTTTTCCGGGCCCTGTGGAAAACTCCGGGACCGGTGGGTCAGAAGGTCAGCACCCCCCGTGCCACCCGTCCCGCCTCCGCGTCCCCGACCGCCTTCTCGAAGTCCTCGATCGGGTACGTCTCCGTGACCAGTTCGTCGAGGAGCAGGCGGCCCTGGCGGTAGAGGTCGGCGTACAGGGGGATGTCGTGCTGCGGTCGTGACGAGCCGTACCGGCAGCCGAGGACGGCCTTGTCGAGGAACATCGACGAGACGGCGAAGGACGCCTCCGCGCCCGCCGCCGGCACCCCCAGCAGCACCGCCTGGCCGTGCCGGTCCAGCAAGTCGACGGCGGCGCGCACGAGTTCGACCCGCCCGACGCACTCGAAGGCGTGGTCCACGCCGTACGGCAGCAGCTCCCGCACGCCCTCCACCGACGTCAGGAAGTCGCTCGCCCCGAACTGCCGGGCCATCGCCTCCTTGGCCGGGTTGGCGTCCACGGCCACGATCCGCGACGCCCCGGCGATCCGCGCGCCCTGGATGACGTTGAGCCCGATCCCCCCGGTCCCGATCACCAGCACGCTGTCCCCGAGGTCCACCCGGGCCCGGTTGAGCACGGCTCCCACCCCGGTCAGCACCCCGCACCCGATGAGCGCGGCGGACGTCAGGGGGATGTCCTTCGGGATCCGGACCGCCTGGACGGCCTTCACCACCGTCCGTTCCGCGAAGGCGGAGTTGCAGGCGAACTGGAACACCGCCTCCCCGCCCCGCACGAAGCGCTTCCGCGGCCGCCCGATGGAGCTGCGGCACATGGTCGGCCGCCCCCGGTCGCAGTCGGCACAGGCCCCGCAGTTGGCCAGCGTGGACAGCGCCACATGGTCGCCGGGCCCGACATGCGTGACCCCCTCCCCCACGGCCTCCACCACACCCGCGCCCTCGTGCCCGAGCACCACCGGCACCGGGAACGGAATGGTCCCGTCCACCACGGACAGATCGCTGTGGCACAGCCCGGCCGCCGAGATCGCGACCAGCACCTCCCCGGGCCCCGGGTCCCGTACCTCCAGATCGTCGACGACCTGGAGCTGCCTCCCGTCGAACAGCACGCCGCGCATCAGACGACCCCCTTGGGTTCCCTGGGCAGACCGAGCACCCGCTCGGCGATGATGGTGCGCTGGACCTGGTCCGAGCCGCCGTAGACGGTGTCGGCCCGCGAGAACAGGAACAGGTGCTGCGACTCGTCGATCTCGTACGGCGAGGCGGGGGACCAGTCCCGGGGGCCGACCGCGGCCTCCGCCCCGCGCACGAGCATCGCCAGCTCCCCGAGCCGCTGATGCCACCCCGCCCACAGCAGCTTGGCCACATTGGGCGCCCCGGTGTCCCCCGAACCGCCCAGTGTCCGCAGCGCGTTCCACCGCATGACCCGCAACTCGGCCCACTGCCGCACCAGCTGCGCCCGTACGACGGGATCGGCGGCCGCCCCGGTCCGTACGGCGGCCCGCACGACCCGGGTCAACTCCTCAGCAAAACCCACCTGTTGCGCCAGCGTGGACACCCCGCGCTCGAACCCCAGCAGGCTCATGGCCACCCGCCAGCCGTTCCCCTCACCCCCGACGACATGCTCCACGCGCGCGTGCGCCCCGTCGAAGAAGACCTCGTTGAACTCACTGGTCCCGGTCATCTGCCGGATCGGCCGCACCTCGATGCGTCCCGGCTGGTCCATGGGCACGAGGAGGAACGACAACCCGTGATGCCGCCTCGACTCCGGATCGGTCCGCGCGAGCACGAAACACCAGTCCGCCTCGTGCGCGAGGGAGGTCCAGATCTTCTGCCCGCTAATCCGGTACACCCCGTCCGACGCGAGCGACGCCCTCGTCCGCACCCCGGCGAGATCGGACCCGGCCCCGGGCTCGCTGTACCCCTGACACCACAACTCGTCCCCGGCGGCGACGGGAGGCAGAAACCGGGCCTTCTGCTCGCCGGTACCGTGCACGAGCAGGGTCGGCGCGAGCAGCTTCTCCCCGATGTGCCCGGACCGCGCCGGCGCCCCCGACCGGGCGTACTCCTCGGCCCAGACGACCTGCTGGGTGAGGGTGGCGGTCCGGTTGCCGTACCCGGACTCACTCCAACCGAGCCCGATCCAACCGGACTTGCCGAGGGTCCTTTCCCAGGTACGACGGTCTTGTGCACCGTCGGCGTGGACCGAGAGCCATTCCCTCGCTTCGCCACGGAACGCCTCATCCTCGCCGGTGAACCCGAAATCCACGGGGCTCTCCTCTCAATTCGGGACGCGGTATTCCACCTGGGGGCGCGGGGAACTGCGCGACCAGCCACAACGAACCCGCACCCGCCGAACCACACGCACCCCACCCCATTAGGCGCCCGGCCCCGAAAGCAACGGCATCGGATCCACCCCCACCGACCCCGGCAAGAACTCCGCGATCGACTCCGGCGTCCACCCGCCGGAGGCATACGCAGCCCGCAACTCCCTCGGCTGCGCCCACACCGCGATCTTCGCCCCCGCCACCGTGTACACCTGCCCGGTGATCTCCCGAGCCCGCGAGGACAGCAGATAGACCACCATCGCGGCCACATCCTCCGGCTCCCCGATCTCCGCCAGATCGAAGGGAACGTTCGCCGACATCCGCGTCCGCGCGACCGGCGCCACCGCGTTCGCGGTCACCCCGTACTTGTGCATCGCGAGAGCCGCGCTGCGCACGAGCGAGATGATCCCCCCTTTCGCGGCGCTGTAGTTGGCCTGCGAGAAGGACCCCTGGTGGTTCCCGCTGGTGAATCCGATGAGCGTCCCCGCCCGCTGCTGCCGCATCACCGCGGAGGCCGCCCGGAAAACCGTGAACGTCCCCTTCAGATGGGTCGCGACCACCGGGTCCCACTCCTCCTCGGACATGTTGAACAACATCCGCTCACGCAGGATCCCGGCGACGCACACCACCCCGTCGAGCCGCCCGTAGGTCGACAGCGCGGTGTCCACGACCCGCTGTCCGCCCGCCATCGTCGAGATGTCGTCGGCCACGGCGACGGCCTCACCCCCGGCCGCCTCGATCTCCTTCACCACGGCGGAGGCGACCTCGCTCGCGGGGGACGCCCCGTCCACGGAGACGCCGTAGTCGTTGACGACGACCCGCGCGCCCTCGGCCGCCGCGGCCAGGGCCACCGCCCGCCCGATCCCCCGCCCCGCGCCGGTCACGGCGACGACCTTGTCTGCCAAGAAGTTCCCCACGCCCGGCCCCTTCCCGCGGTTTCTGACGGACCGTTAGATTTTATGACCCGTCAGATGTGCGGACACAAGCCCCGGGGAGGGCCCGATGTCACTTCCGGCCGCGTTCCACGACATCGCCAAGCGCGTGAACAACTGGGGGCGTTGGGGCACCGACGACGAGATCGGCACCCTGAACCTGATCACCGACGAGGTCGTCCGCGAGGCGGCGGCGACCGTCCGCACGGGTCGCCGCGTCCCCCTGGCGCTCCCCCTGAAGCAGGACGGTGTGCAGACCGGGATGATGCCGGGCCGGGTCAACCCCCTGCACGCGATGGTGCAGATCAACCAGGAGCTCTTCGGCCCGGGGACGGTCGCGTGCAGCGACGACGCGGTGACCATGGGCCTCCAGGCGGCCACCCACTGGGACGCCCTCACCCACGTCTCGCACTCGGGAATGCTCTACAACGGCCGCCCCGCCGGCACCATCACCCCGCACGGGGGCGCCGAGTTCAGCGGCATCGACAAGGCGCGGTACGTCGTCTCGCGCGGGGTGCTGCTCGACGTGGCCCGCGCGCGGGGCGTGCAGCGGCTCGACGGGGGGCACGCGGTGACGCCGGAGGACCTGGAGGCCGCCGAGGAACTCGCGGGCACGCGCGTGCGTGCCGGGGACGTCGTGCTCGTACGGACCGGGCAGGTCCAGGTGTATCTGGCGGGGGACAAGGAGGCCTACGCCTATCCGTCGCCCGGTCTGTCGGTCCGCACTCCGGAGTGGTTCCACGCGCGCGATGTCGCGGCGGTCGCCAACGACACCCTGACCTTCGAGATCTTCCCGCCCGAGATCGAGGACCTGTGGCTGCCGGTGCACGCGCTGGACCTGGTGGAGATGGGGATGCTCCAGGGGCAGAACTGGAACCTGGAGGAATTGTCCACAGCCTGTGGAGAAGCGGGCCGCTACACGTTCCTGCTGTCGGCGATGCCCGAGCCGTTCGTCGGCGGCACCGGAACACCCGTGGCCCCGGTGGCCGTGCTGTGAGAGGTCGGTCGGCGGCGCGCGCAGGCCCGCCCCGAGCTCGACATCGCGCGCCGCCGTCATCGACTCCCCTGCGCCCTGGGGGAGTCGACACCGCATCACGATCCACTCTCGTCGAGGACCTCCGTCACCGAAGCCCTCGGCGTCCCCTCGCGGCGAATCGCTGACTCCAGCGTGATCAGCCGAACGCAGCGCGTCAACACCCGTGAGGCGATTCATCACTTACGTCCTGTTTGCCGCCGCCGCGCATCGATGCACCTCCCGGCGCACCGGCACATCACGAAGGCGGACGGGGTCGGTTTCTGCACCCATGCGCCGGGCAGTCACCGCGCCGACCGGGTGCCGCGAGCCACCGCGCCGACCGGGTGCCGCGGACCACCGCGCCGACCGGATTCCGGGGCATCACGCCACGCGCCGGTCACACCGCCTCGAACGCCAGCCCTTCATAGGCCGAGGCCGCGGCGATGTCGTAGACCTTCGTGTCCTTCTGCGGCCGCTCGCAGCGGTCGAGTTCGCACCAGATGCTCTTGCCCGCGCCCTCCCGGCTCCAGCCCCAGCGGTCGGCGAGGCCGTCGACCAGGGCGAGGCCGCGGCCGCCGGTCGCGTCGCCGTCCACGCACCGCGGCACCGGAGCGCGGCCGCTGCGGTCGGCCACCTCCAGGCGGACGGGGGCCGACTCCGCCTCGGTGCCCGGCAGGGACAGCCGCAGCACGGCGGGCCGGCCGGTGTGCACCACGGCGTTGGTGACCAGTTCGGACACGAGCAGGATCAGGGTCTCGGCGAGCGGCTCGTCGACCCCTATCCCGGATCCGGCGAGCCGTGAGCGGGCCCACCGCCGGGCTCGCCCCACCTCTGCGGGGTCGGGCCGGATCTCCAGCTGCACTTGAAGCACCTGCACCGCTCACACCATCCGAACCGGCGGGCCCATGGCCTCGCGCCTCACGAGGGCCACGATCGTAGCCATTTTTTGCATGGCCAGAACAATGGCCAAAGCCGGGGTCACAGAACGTGAGTCCCTTACGAGACAGCATGGTTGACGTACAGTCACGCCAACAAGCGCTTCGGGCATATTCCAGCGCGAAGGAGTACCCGTGCGGGATACTGTGCGACGCTCGTGGCAGGGAGTCGAACAGGTGGTGGCCACAGGCCCTCCCACCCTGCGAGCAGCGGCGCGCACCGCCGGGTCCGGCGCGGCCCCATCGGCAACACCGGCATGGCTCAGGCTCCGAACCACTCGCATCTCACACAAGGTACCGGAGCGGGACGCCGACTCCAGGACGTGACGAGTCACACATAGGACACAACCCGATATCAACGCTCCGTGATTCCGGTATGCCACAATCCGCGACATCCGCGCCGGGCGCCCCGGAGACGAGGCAGGCCGCGGGCCGCCTCAGGCCAACAGATCGACGGCGAGCGACTCCTCACTCTCCGCACCTCCACCGCCCCGCCGGGCGCGCACCCAGGCCCGCTTCAGCAGCAGCTGCACCTCGCACTCCCAGGTGAACCCCATCCCGCCGTGCACCTGGAGACAGTCCCTGGCACCCCGCTCGGCGGCCTCGTCGGCCAGTAGCCGGGCCGCGGCGATGTCCACCGGGTCGGCGGTCACGGCGGCCGCGTACACCGCGGCCCGCGCGGTCTCGGCCCGCACCAGCATGCCCGCACACAGATGCTTGACCGCCTGGAACGCCCCGATCGGCTGCCCGAACTGCTCCCGAGTCCGCGCGTGTTGCACGGCCAGCTCACACGCGCGCGTGGCCGTGCCCAGCTGCTCGGCGGCGGTGAGCAGGACGGCGACGGGATCGACGGCACGCGCGCGTGCGCCGGGCACCCGGTGCAGCGGGGTGAGCGGGTCCACCGATGTCAGGGCTACGGCCCCGGCGGCCTCCCCCCGGACGACATCGGCCTCCTCCAGCCACTCCACGAACCCCCCGGGATCGACGTCGGCCACGACGACCTCCCCCTCGGCGGCCCCGTCCACGACCCCGGCCGCGAGGTGGGTCGCCACGAGGGGCCCGGGCAACAGGGCCCGTCCAGCCTCCTCAAAGGCCAACACGGCCTCCGGCAACCCGAGTCCGACCCCACCGTCCGCCTCCGGCACCCGCAGCGAGAAGAACCCGGCGGCCCCGAGCGCCCGCCACAGCCCACGGTCGAGCCCGGGGGAGTCCACGGCAGCGCGCAGTGCCTCACCATCGAACCGCCGCGAGAGCAAACCCCGCACCCCGTCCTGCAACGCCAGCTGATCATCAGTCAGTTGAAACCGCACGCCCAGACCCCTTCTCGACTCCGGTCACGGTCGACTACCCAGGGGCGCGGGGCTGTGTCTATTTGCGGCTCCGCCGCGTGGGCGCGACAAGCCCCCACTCGCCCGCACCCGGCACTCAACCGCTACCGCCCCTTAGGCAGCCCGAGAATCCGCTCAGCCACGATGTTCCGCTGAATCTGCGAAGTCCCCGCAGCGATCGTGTACGACAGTGACGACAACCGATCGAGCACCCAGTCCCGTTCAAGATCCAGCGACTCCGCACCCAGCACATCCGCCGCCACGTCGTACAACTCCTGCCGCACATGCGAATACCGGAGCTTGAAGACCGACCCCCCCACCCCCGGCACCCCACCACTTGCCTCCGCCTCACTCACGTTCCACTGAGTAAGCCGCCACAACGCCCGGAACTCCGCGTTGAGCCGCCCCAGCCTCCGCCGCACCGAAGGGTCGTCCCAGCACCCGTTGTCCCGAGCCGCCGCCGCAACCGAACGCAGCACCCGCCGGCACGCGACCACCTCCCCCACAAAAGCCGTCCCCCGCTCGAACGACAGCGTCACCATCGTCACGCGCCACCCGTCGTTCTCCTCGCCCACCCGGTTCGCCACCGGCACCCGCACCTCGTCGAGGAACACCTCGGCGAACTCGGTGGACCCGGCCAGCGTCCGCAGCGGCCGCACCTCGACGCCCGCCGCGGACATCGGAAGAGCCAGCCACGTGATCCCGCGATGCTTGGGCGCGGCCGCATCCGTGCGCACCAACAGCTCGCACCAGTCCGCCACTTCGGCGTGCGAGGTCCAGATCTTGGACCCGGTCACCACATAGTCGTCGCCGTCCCTGCGCGCCCGCGTACGAAGGGCGGCGAGGTCGCTGCCGGCGTCCGGTTCGCTGAACCCCTGGCACCAGACCTCCTCGCCGCGCAGGATCGGCGGCAGCCAGCGTTCCCGCTGCTCGGCGGTGCCTTCGGCGGCGATGGTCGGCCCGGCGTGCAGCAGCCCGACGAACCCGGCGCCCACATAGGGCGCGCCCGCGTTCTCGGTCTCCTCCAGGAAGATCAGCCGGGTGGTGGGAGAGGCGTCCCAGTGCACGTGCGCGTACCCCGCGTCGTAGAGCATGCGCTGCCAGCCGAGGTCGTAGGCCCTGCGCCCGGGCCAGTCCCGCGGGGACGGCTTCGGCGGGAGCGTGGGGAGCGCCTTGGCGAGCCACTCCCGCAGCCGCGCCCGGAACTCCTCCTCCTCCGGCGTGTACGCGAGGTCCATGGCAGCCGCCCTATCTGATGAACCGTCAGTTCCTGGAAGGCTAAGTCCCGTACCCCTGGACCGACAAGGCGTCCCGCCCTACGCTCTGCGCACGATCTGACTGTCCGTCAGTTCCTTGGAGGGGGCCGCCGTGACCGACACCGCCCACGCGCTCAGCGCGTCCCGCACGCTGTGGGAGCTGGTCGCCCGCCGCGCCGGCCTGACCCCCGACCGCCCGGTCCTCCTCCAGGACGACCGCGCGCTCACCTTCGGCGAACTGCGCACGCGGGCCGAGCGGGTGGCGGCCGGCCTGTACGACATGGGCGTGCGCCCCGGCACGGTGGTCGCCTGGCAGCTGCCCACCCGGATCGAGACGGCCCTGCTCTCCTTCGCCCTCGCCCGCCTGGGCGCCGTGCAGTCGCCGGTCATCCCCTTCTACCGGGACCGCGAAGTCGGCTTCGCCCTCCGGGAGTCGAAGGCGGAGTTCTTCGCGGTGCCGGGCGTCTGGCGCGGCTACGACCACACGGAGATGGCCCGGCGGCTCGGCGCCAAGGGCATCTTCGAGGCGTACGACGACCTCCCGGACGGCGATCCGGCCGTCCTGCCCGCGCCGCCCGCCGACGGCACCTCGGTCCGCTGGATCTACTGGACCTCGGGGACCACCTCCGACCCCAAGGGCGTGCTGCACACGGACCGTTCGCTGATCGCGGGCGGCTCCTGCCTCGCGCACGCACTGCGTCTGACCGCGGACGACGTGGGCTCGATGGCCTTCCCGTACGCGCACATCGCGGGCCCGGACTACACCGTGATGCTGCTGCTGTACGGCTTCCCGGCGGTGATGTTCGAGCAGTTCGCGCTGCCGGACGCACTGGAGGGGTACCGCAGGCACGGGGTGACGGTGGCGGGCGGTTCGACGGCGTTCTACTCGATGTTCCTCACCGAGCAGCGCAAGCGGCCGGAGGAGCGGATCATCCCCACGCTGCGCCTGCTCGCCGGGGGCGGGGCGCCCAAGCCGCCTGAGGTCTACCACGCGGTCGTACGGGAGTTGGGGGTGCAGCTCACCCACGGGTACGGCATGACCGAGGTGCCGATGATCACCATGGGGGCGCCCGACGACACGGTGGAGAACCTGGCGACGACCGAGGGGCGGCCACCGGAGGGGATGTCCGTGCGGATCGTGGACGGGGAGGTGCGGCTGAAGGGGGAGGCGGTGTGCCAGGGGTACCTGGATCCGGCGCAGACCGCGGAGGCCTTCGACGCGGAGGGCTATCTGCGCACCGGGGACCTGGGGTTCCTGACGGCAAGCGGCCATCTGGTGCTCACCGGACGGCTCAAGGACGTGATCATCCGCAAGGGCGAGAACATCTCGGCGAAGGAGATCGAGGACCTGCTGGCCGCGCATCCGGCCGTCGGGGACGTGGCGGTGATCGGACTGCCGGACGCCGAGCGGGGGGAGCGCGTGTGTGCCGTGGTGGAACAGCCCGAGGGGGCCGCGGAGTTGACCCTGGACGCCGTAGCCGACTATCTGCGCGCGGAAGGGCTGTCGACGCACAAGCTTCCGGAGCAGCTGGAGGTGGTGGACGCCCTGCCGCGCAACGAGACCCTGCGCAAGGTCCTGAAGTACAAGCTCAGGGAGCGCTTCGGGGGCCGGTGAGGTAGCGGGCGCTACTCGGGGACCGTGAAGTAGCGCGCGAAGGCGGGCACGATCTCGGCCTCGCCGACCTTGCCGTCGCCGTCGCCGTCCAGACCGGCGGCGACCGTGTGCGCGAGTTCCTCGGCGACGCCCAGGATCCTGAGCACGCGCGCGGTGTCCTCGACGGTGGCGCGGCCGTCGCCGTCCTGGTCGGCCACGTCGATCGCCGCGTGCAGGAAGGGGCGGGCGATCTCGGCGAACCGGTCCGGGTTGTCGCGCAGCCGCTTGACGGCGCCGTTCACGAACTCGTCCCGGGTGATCCGCTGGTCGCCGTCCCGGTCCGCGATCCCGGCCATGCCCTGCCAGAACGCCTCCGCGCCGGCGTACAGCGCCTGCCCCTTGTCGGAGCGTGCCGTGGCGCCGAACTCCGTGAGCAGCGCCTTGGCCGCCACGTTGAAGTCCTCGCGGTCGATGTAGCCGTTGCCGTCCTGGTCGAAGGTGACGAACCGGCCGGCGATCCGGCGCTCGTACTCGCTGCTGACCATGTCTCTTCGGACCGCCTCACATCACATCGGGTGCATCTCGCACGGAGCGTACGACGCGCGCGGCACGCCGGGGGCCGGAAGGCGACGCTTGTACCAGGACCGGGGGAATTTCGGGACAACGGTGTGGCAGAGGCGGGGCCTATGCGGACAGTGGTCCCGCCTCCTCGTCGGTCGCCGAGTCCAAGTCCGGATGGACCTCGAACAGCCGGCGGACCCCCAGTGCCCCGAGGACGCGGTTGACGTGGGACCCGTCGGCGGCGCCCTGGGCCGGCAGTATCAGGCGCAGTTCGCCCTGGCAGGAGCGGATCAGCCGGCGGGAGGCGATGAGCACGCCGACACCGCTGGAGTCGCAGAAGTACACCTCGGACAGATCGAGGACGAGACGGTGACGGCCCTCGGCCACCACGTCGTGGACGTGCTGGCGGAGCACCGGTGAGGTCACCAGGTCCAGCTCGCCCGACACCCGGAGCACGGCCCAGTCGGCCTGCTCGTCGCCGGTCACCTTGAACGCCACCACCATGCCCTTCATTCGCCGGTAAGCAACCGGAAGCCTTCCCTACGCTTCCTTGGAGCGCGGCTGCCCAGCGGCCGTTCCCTGAAACACAGACCGAGAAACGGAAATCGTTCGAAAGAGGCTTGTTTTAGTCGGCTTCGATCCTGTTCGATCGGGTCTGATCAGAGAGCGAAGGGGTAGGCAAGGTCCACTACCACTCACGGCCCCTCGGGGGGCGCGCATTGGAACAAAGGGGCGTGCGCCGTCGGGGGTGCCGACTACATTCGAGGAGACGGTGGGCTCAGGCTTGACTCGGACACTTCCAGGGTGAGGGGGCCGTATGGCAAAGAAGGACGCACCGCCCCGCTGGGACCGCAAGATGCAGCAGCGGCTCGCACGCGGTGAGGCGGCCGCCCTCGGCGAGCTCTACGACCGTTTTGCTTCGCTTGTGCACGGTCTCGCCCACCGCGTGCTCGAAGACGAGCGCGCCGCCGACGGCATCACCCGGGACGTCTTCGCCCACGTCTGGGAGCACCCCGAGACCTACGACCCCAAACAGGGCCCGCTGCGCTCCTGGGTCGCCGGACTGACCCACCGCCTGGCCGTGCAGCGGCTGCGCGCCACCGAGACCGCCGCGCTCACCCAGGGCGGTGAGGGCGCGGTCGCCGACACCGAGGAGCTGGAGCGCAAGGTGCACCGCGCCTCCGTCGCCGCCCGCGCCGACTACATCGTCCAGGCCATGCCCACCCCGCTGCGGGCCGCCCTGGAGCTGGCCTACTTCCAGCGCCGCGACTACCGCCAGGCCGCCGCCGACCTCAGCATCACCGAGGACGAGGCCCGCCGCCGCCTCCGCCTGGGCCTCCAACTCCTGTCGACCGCCCACGACTCCGGAGCGCCGGGGGCGCCGCCGGGATACGGAGGCGCGGCGTGAGCGACCGTTTCGAGGCGTACGACGAACACGGCGAGGGACCCGAGGACGGCTCCGGCGACGCGGCCGAGGAGCGCAGCACGTCCCGCGGCCGCCCGGAAGAGCACGAGAAGCACGAGGACCACGAGCTCAGCGGAGCCACCGGAGACGGCTCCGGCGACGGCACGGACGGCGGCGACGGCTCCTGCGACCGACCCGACCAGCCACCCCGCATACCGCTGCCCCGCGCCTCCGTCGAGGACACCGGTCGCCCGCTGCCCGAGCTGGACGAACTGCCCCGGCCCGCACCCCTCGTGCTGGAGCACCAGGTGCTGAAGTCACTGCTCGGGGCCTGGGCGCTGGCCGCGTGTTCGGCGGAGGAGACGGCCGCCGTTGAGGACCACCTCGGCGACTGCGGCACCTGCGCCGAGGAGGCACTGCGGCTGCGCGGGGCCGTCGGGCTGCTCCAGCGCCCGGAGAGCCTCGACCTGGACCCCGGTCTGCGCACCCGCGTCCTCGACGGCTGCCTCGACCGCCGCCCGCCGCGCATCCCGATCCCGAAGTGGGCCACGCCGTACGACGCCGAGACCGCCCGTCTCGACGCCCTGCTCCAGGACTTCGGCGACGCCGAGTGGCACGCCCCGGTGCGGCTGCGCTGGTTCGACGCCGACGAGGCCACGAGCCGCCGTACGACGGTCGCCGGGGTCATAGCCCACCTGCTGTCGGTCGACGGCCTCGTGGCGGTCGCTCTGGGCCTGGACGACCCCATGGGCGAGGTCCCCGCGGCCGCGCCCACCCCGGCCGGCCGCACCGAGGCGTACTGGCGCGCGTCGCACTTCCCGCCGACCCGTTCCGTGCGCACCCCCTGGCGCGAGCAGAGCCACGACCTCGTGCGCACGGTGTCCTTCACCGGCGGCACCTCCGGCGGACTCACCGTGCCCTACGGCGACTTCGAACTCCCCCTCCACGACGCGATGCTGGACCGCGCCTTCGAGTGCTGGGTGCACGCGGAGGACATCGCGGAGGCGGTCGACTACCCGTACGAACCCCCGTCCCCCCGCCACCTCAACAAGATGATCGACCTGGGGGTGCGGATGCTGCCGGCGGTCCTGGCGGAACGGCGCCGGAAGGGCCTGGCGTCACCTGGCCCCGGGCGGCACCTGGTCCCGGCGGGGGATCCCGGCCGCACCCTGCGGCTGGAGATCGAGGGCCATGGCGGCGGAGAGTGGCTGATCCCGCTCGACTCCCCCGCGGCGGTGGGTTCGGCGGAGCACGAGGTGGCCCATGTCGCCCTGGACGGCGTGGAGTTCTGCCAGCTGGCCGCGGGACATGTGCCTCCGGCGGAGGCGGCGGCGGGGCAACGGGGTGACCGTGAGGCGATCAGGGACGTCCTGTTCGCGGCGGCGAGCTTGAGCCGCATGTAGGGGCCGGTTGCGGTTTCGTCGGCGGCTGCGGGTGAGTGGGGGCTGGTCGCGCAGTTCCCCGCGCCCCTCGAGTACGTGCAGTGGACGTGCCTTCAGGAGCGCGGGGAACTGCGCGAGCAACCACGAACCACCCGCAGCCGCGCCACGACAGCCGGCCCCGAGCTCCTAGGCGAACACGACCGTCCGCCGCCCGTTCAGCAGAATCCGCCGCTCCGCATGCCACTTGACGGCCCGCGCCAGCGCCTGGCACTCCACGTCCCGCCCGATCGCCACCAGCTGGTCCGGCGTCACGTCGTGACCGACCCGCTCGACCTCCTGCTCGATGATCGGCCCCTCGTCGAGGTCGGCGGTCACATAGTGCGCCGTCGCCCCGATCAGCTTCACACCCCGCGCATGAGCCTGGTGATACGGCTTCGCACCCTTGAAGCTCGGCAGGAACGAGTGGTGGATGTTGATGATCCGGCCGCTCAGCTGCTTGCACAGGTCGTCCGACAGGACCTGCATGTACCGGGCGAGCACGACCAGCTCGACGTCCTGCTCCCGCACCAGCTCGAGCAGCCGCGCCTCCGCCTCGGCCTTGTTCTCCCGCGTCACCGGAATGTGGTGGAAGGGAATGTCGTACGACCCCACGAGCTCGGCGAAATCGGTGTGGTTGGAGACCACGGCGGCGATCTCGACCGGCAGGGCTCCGATGCGCGCGCGGAACAGCAGGTCGTTCAGGCAGTGCCCGAACTTGCTGACCATGAGCACGACCCGCATCTTGTCCTCGGCCCGGTTGATCTGCCAGTCCATGTGGAAGGAGTCACCGATCGCCGCGAAGGACGCGCGCAGCTTGTCCACGGTCACCGGCGCCTCCGCCGAGAAGTGGACGCGCATGAAGAACAGTCCCGTGTCGTGGTCGCCGAACTGCTGGCTGTCCTCGATGTTGCAGCCGGTCATGAAGAGGTAGCTCGACACGGCGTGCACGATGCCCTGCTTGTCGGGGCAGGACAGGGTCAGGACGTACTGCTCGGCCGGGGCCTCGGCTCGGGTGGACTGCGCGTTCATGCTGGACAGGGTCGCATATCCGCCGGTCCGGCAGACACCGCGTCCGTCACGCGGACCGGGTCATGATCTGGAGCACCTGGAGCGTGCGCGGCGGTGCGTCCGGGTCCTCCCCGTCGGCCATCGCCATCCGCACGTGCGCGTCCCGCGCCGCCCGCACCGCGTCCGGCCACCCCGGGTTCTCCATGTACACGGAGACGGGGGCGTCCGGACCGACCTGGTGCATGATCCGCAGCACGCGCAGGACGGCGGTGTCGACGAGGGCCGCCTCCTGGGAGTCCCGGAAGATCGTGCCGACGTACTTCTCGGCGGACCAGTTGTCGAGCCAGGTGTCCTCGACGAGGCGGTACACGGCGTCGGTGACGTCCCCGTACCCCTCGACGCCGGTCAGCCAGACGTTCTGCTGGAACGCGGGGTCGGAGAGCATGTGCAGCGCGGAGCGCACATTGCTGCGCCAGCGCCACCACGGCATGTCGTTCAGTGGCATGCCGCCCATGGTGGAGGAGCGACGGCCGCGACGGGAAGAGTTCTCCGAACCTTGCACGGTCACCGATCGTACGTTCTCGCCCGAACCCGCCCCACAGGCCCCCGCTGTTCACCTTTACGTCACCGTTCGTTGACCGAGGGTCACTCCCGAGTTGGGAGTGTGACGGAAGCGTGTGGGTCCATGACCGGTAGGCGACGCATCCGCAGCACCTTCCTCCCCCGGCACCACCGGCCCGTCGGACCCATCGCCCTCGCGGCGGGGGCGGTGGCGGTGTGTGCCGCACTCGCCACCGGTTGCGGGGTCGTCCCCGGCACCACGGGGGGTTCCGGGGACGACCCGATCAAGGTCATGACCTGGGCCCCCTCGGGCACCGAGGCGACCAACAAGCCCGGCATGCCCGCCTTCGCGCAGGCCTACGCCCGCTGGGTCAACGCCTCGGGCGGCATCAACGGCCGCAAGCTCACCGTCCTGACCTGCAACGAGAACAACGACGGCGTGTCCGCGGCGAAGTGCGCCCGGCGCGCGGTCAAGGAGAACGTCGTCGCGGTCGTCGGCTCCTACAGCCAGTACGGCGACTCCTTCTTCCCGCCCCTGGAGGGCGCGGGCATCCCCTACATCGGCGGCTACGGCGTCACCAACGCCGAGTTCACCAGCCCGCTCTCCTACCCCGTCAACGGCGGCCAGCCCACCCTGCTGGCCGGTCTCGGGAAGGAGCTCGCCGGGGACTGCGGCAACGTCACCCTCGTACGGCCCGACACCATCGCGGGCGACGAGCTGCCCGTGCTGCTGGACTCCGGGCTGACCAGCGGCGGGCACCGGGCCGCGAGCGACGTGCGGGCGGCGGACGACGCCAACGAGTACTCGGCGCAGTCCACGAAGGCGCTCGACGGCGCGACGTCCGGCACCGCGGTCTCGGGCGGCTCGGGGACCCGTCCGGTGAAGGAGGGGTGCGTGGTGCCCGCGCTCGGCGACCGGACCAGCACCTTCATGGACTCCTTCCGGCGGGCCCGCGCCGAGTACCCGCGGGTGCGCACGGCCGTGGCGATGGGCAGCGTCGACCAGACGGAGATCGACGCGTCCGGCGGGGCCTCGGGGCCCTACGAGGGGTCGTACATCACGGGCTGGTACCCGGTGGAGAGCGACGCCCGCTGGGCCGCGATGAAGAAGGTCATCAGCAAGGAGGCCTTCGGCGACAACCGCATCGACTCGGCGGACGCGGGCGTGCAGACCACCTGGATCGCCTACACGGTGTTCAGGAAGGCCGTCGAGTCGCTCGGCGGCGGTGAGGTGACCGCCGACAGCGTGCGGGGCGTCCTCAACGACGGCCTCAAGATCCCGACCGGCGGGCTGACGCCGACCCTGGAATGGCCCCGGGACACCTGGAGCTCCACGAACCACCTCGCCTCCGTGGGCTTCCCGCGCATGGTCAACGCCAACGTGACCCTGCAGGTGGTCCGCCAGGGCCAGCTGGTCGCGGCCCGCAAGGGCTTCACCGACGTGACGCAGACCCTCCAGCACGCCGACATCGACTGAGGCGACCGAAGCGACCGGCGGGCGGGGGTGCGGAAGGCGCCCCCGCCCGTCGCCTCACAGCTGGGTCGCCGAGCGCTCCGTCAGGCTGTACTTCTTCGCGATGGCGTTCCACAGCCGGGCCGCCCTGGCCTTCTCGGTGCTGGCGGTGCCACTGTCCCGGTTGCCGGCCGCGGTCTGGGGCGTGGTGCGGGCCTGGCCCTTCTTGCAGCCCTTCTTGCCGGCCGCCTGGTCGGCCCAGGCCGCGTAGTGGTTGTCGGCGGACGCGGACGCCTGCCAGGCCTTGGTGAGGGCGTCGGTCAGTTCGGCGTGGTTCGGCAACCGGTCGACCGAGACGCCCTGGAGCCGGGTCACCAGTCCGGTGCGCTGACTCGCCGCCGCCCGCAGGTCCTGGGCGGCCTGCGGAAGGTTCTTGCAGGACTTCACGTCGGCGACCGCGTTGATCACCGAGGACCGGCTGTTGCCGCTGTCGGCGAGCAGCTTGTCCAGCTCGACGGCCTGTGCCTTGGCCGGGTCCGCGGCCGGCGCGGAGGACCCGTCAGTCGCCGGGGCCGTCGCCGACACGGTCTGGTTCTTGTCGCCCCCGTCGCCGCCTCCGCCCCCGGCGAGCAGTGCGCCCGCGCCGATGCCGAGCACGACGATGCCGATGCCCACGGCGGCGATGACCGGCACCCGCGACCGTCCACGGCCGCCCCGGCCGCCGTCGTCGTAGCCGTCGCCGCCCGGCGGGACGTACGGCGGCTGCTGGGCGCCGTACGACGGCTGCGGGCCCCCGTAGGCGGGGGGCGCGGCCTCGGGCCGGTCGAAGCGCGGCATCTGCTGGGTGGACGCGGCACCGGCGTCCGTGCCCTGACCGCGGAAGAGGTTGTCGAAGTCGGAGGGCGGCTGCCGGTCACCACCGGGGGCCTGACCGGGCACGGGCGCGATGAACTGGGTGGCCTCGGCGTCGGGACCGGTCGGCGCGGTGGGCGGGAGCGGACCGGCACCGGGGGCCTGCGCGCCGTACGAGGCCTGCGGGTGCTGCGGGGCCTGCCCCGGGAAGTGCCCCGCCTCGGGCGGGAGGGCGCCGGGGCGGACGGGCGGGAGGTACTGGGTGGCGCCCTCGTGAGCGGCGGCCTGCACCGGCGGGATGAACTGCGTGGCGCCCTCGTCGGCGGGCGGCAGCGGCGCGGAGGCGGGCGTGCCGGAGGCCGAGGGGAGGGGCTGGCCGACGGGCGGGAGGTAGTAGGACGTCGGCTCGTCGGTGTCGTAGCCGGGCGCGGGCTGGGCGGGCTGCTGCGGCGCGGGAGCGGCGCCGGGAGCCTCGTAGGGCGCTACCTGGCCCTGCTGCGGAGGCAGCGGCTGGGACTGCGCTGCGGGCGCCGACGGGAGGGGCTGGCCGACCGGCGGAAGGTAGTAGGAGGTCGGCTCGTCGGTGTCGTAGCCCGGCGCGGACTGCTGCGGGGGCAGCGGCTGGGACTGCGGTATGCCGCCGGGCTGTTGCGGGGTGCCCCAGGTCTGGGCGGTCGGCTGCGACCAGTCCTGGGCCGGCGGCTGGGCCTGGCTCTGCTGCTGGTCGGGGCCCCACGGGGTGCCCCAGGCCTGGCCGCCGGGCGGCTGGGCGTACGCCGGGCCGCCGGACGGCCTGCCGTACGCCGCGTCGGGCGCCGGACCGGACGGGTCCGCCTGCGCGGAGCCGCCGTACTCGTTCCGCGCGGAGCCCCCGTACCCGCCCTGTTGCGGTGCGCCGTAGCCGCCCTGCGGCGGGGTGCCGTAACCGGGTTGCGGGGTGCCGTAGCCGCCCGTCTGTCCCGGCAGCAGGGGTTCCCCGCCGTCGGAGGGCAGCACGATGCCTTCGCGCGCTTCGCGCGCCGAGGGCTGCTCGCCCTGTCCACTCTGCGTCACCGGGACTCCTACTTATGGGGGAACTTCGGAATCGTCGGCTCACGCTACCGGGTCCTCCGAGCCCGGTGCCACGTAGCACAGGCCGCGACCTGCGCCCCTGTGACGGCGGTAACAGATCCCGGGAGACCTCGTGACAGTTCCGGGCTCGCGACCGCTGTATACCCCCCTTGTCCACGTCCTCCCTTACGCGGCCGCCTGAAGGTCGAGCCGGGCCCCGAACTCCCTGACCACGGCCTCGTCCCGGAACGGCTCCAGGCGCTGCTGGAAGTCGTCGAGGTACTCCGCGCCCCGGTTGGAGCGGACCGTCTCCAGCAACTCCACCGCCTTGAGGCCGGTGTTGCAGGCCTGCTCGATCTCGCGCTGCTGCACCTGCGCGGTGGCGAGCAGCACGTAACCGATCGCCCTGCGGCGCGCCTTGTTCTCCGGGAGCCCGTCCAGGGACTCCTGCGCGCAGCGCGCCGCCGCGTCGGCCTGGCCGAGGTCACGGTGGCAGTGCGCCAACTCGTCGGCCAGATAGGCCTCGTCGAAGTGCGCGATCCACGCCGGGTCGTCGCCGGACGAGGGATCCGCCGCCTCCAGCGCGCTCACGGCCCGCCCGGACGCCGCCTGGGCGGCCCGCGCGTCGCCCATGAGCGCGTGCCCGCGGGCCTCCGCCGCGTGGAACATCGCCTCCGCGCGCGGAGTCACCCGGCCCCGCGCCCCTTCCTGCGCCGCCCGCGCCAACTGGGCGATCTCGCGCGGGTTCCCGAGTTGCGCGGCGAGATGGCTCATGGACGCGGCGAGCACATAGCCGCCGTACCCGCGGTCGCCGGCCGCCTGCGCGAGCCGCAGCGCCTGGATGTAGTACCGCTGGGCCAGGCCCGGTTGCCCGGTGTCGATCGCCATGTACCCGGCGAGCTCGGTCAGTCGGGCCACCGCGGCGAACAGATCCCGCCCGACGGCCTCCCGGTACGACCCCGCGAGCAGCCCGGAGACCACGCTGTTGAGGTAGTGCACGACGACCGGGCGCACATGCCCGCTGCCGTACTGGTGGTCGAGGTCGACCAGTGCCTGGGTCATCGCGCGCACGGCCGCCACGTCGGACTGGCCCACGCGCGGGCCCGCCTGGCGTGCCACCTGTGAGTCGGGCGAGGAGATCAGCCAGTCCCGGCTGGGCTCGACCAGCGCGGACGCGGCGACCGAGGAGCCGGACAGGAAGTCCCGGCGGCCCACGTCACTGCGCCACAGCTCACACACCTGCTCGATGGCGCCCAGTACCGTCGGCGAGAACTGGAGGCCGACCCCGGAGGCGAGGTTCTTGCCGTTGGCCATGCCGATCTCGTCGATCGTGACCGTCCGGCCGAGCTTGCGCCCGAGCGCCTCCGCGATGATCGCGGGTGCCCTGCCCCGGGGCTGCTGTCCCCGTAGCCAACGGGCCACGGACGTCTTGTCGTAGCGCAGGTCGAGGCCGTGCTCGGCGCCGCACATGTTGACCCGGCGGGCGAGCCCGGCGTTCGAGCACCCCGCCTCCTGGATGAGCGCTTGCAGCCGTTCGTTCGGCTGTCGCGCGACGAGTGGCCTTGCGGCCATGGCGTACCCCCTGTGGCTGCGGTGCCTGCCCACGCACCGAGTTGACGTGTCTTCCACTCCCGGACCTCGTCGGTGTGAACGAAAAGATCCGGCCGTGAAGATCAATGCCCCGCAGAGACAGCTAAAATGCGAGGCATGCGAGGATTGCCGGGGTAAAGGCAGAAGCCTGCCCCTCTCGTGGCTACCCAGCTCACGCCCCGGTTCCTCCCGCGCGCCCCCACACGTGCATCCATGCGCCCCAGATGCCGAATCAATGCTCCTCCCCCGCGCGCGCTACAGCCGTAACCCGAGGTGGGCGCGGGAGTTGTGTTGAGCGTGGAAGAGACGATCGCGGGCCCCGAGGCCGCTCAGATTCCGAAGCAGCGCGGGGAATCGCTGCTGGAGACAGCCGTACGATACGCCGAGGAGCGCCACTGGGACGTCTTCCCCGGGACCTGGCTGGAAGCCGTCGACGGGGTGCAGCGGTGCTCCTGCGGTGACACCGCGTGCGCCGCGCCGGGGGCGCATCCCTCTCGGGAGGACTGGGCGACGCAGGCCACGGGCAGTGCGACCGTCGCGCGCCGGATGTGGCAGAAGCAGCCGACGGCGTCGATCCTGCTGCCCACCGGCCGGACCTTCGACGCGATCTCCGTCCCGGAGACCGCGGGGTTCCTGGCGCTCGCCCGCATGGAGCGGATGGAGTTGACGCTGGGGCCGGTGACGTTGACGCCGGATCGCCGGATGCAGTTCTTCGTGCTGCCGGGCGCGTCGGTGAAGGTGCCGGATCTGGTGCGGAAGCTCGGCTGGGCACCGTCGTCCCTTGATCTGGTCGCGCTCGGGGAGGGGGCGTACGTTGCGGCGCCGCCTACTCGGTTCGGGTCGTCCGGGGCCGTGCAGTGGGCCTGTCGTCCGACGCCTGCCAACCGCTGGCTGCCGGACGCGGAGGAGTTGATCTCGCCGCTCGCCTACGCGTGCGGTCGGGACAGGTGAGACACACCTCTAGGGTTGGCGTTCATGACGTCGGCTGTGAGTGTGCGGGGGCTCTGGAAGCGGTTCGGGCAGCAGGTGGCCGTTGCCGGGATTGACCTGGAGCTGCCTGCCGGGAAGTTCATCGGGCTCGTCGGGCCCAACGGAGCCGGGAAGACCACCACTCTCTCCATGGTGACCGGGCTGCTGCGGCCCGATCAGGGGTCCGTCTCCGTCGTCGGCCACGACGTGTGGCAGGACCCGGTGGCGGTGAAGGCCAGAATCGGGGTACTGCCCGAAGGACTACGGCTGTTCGAGCGGCTCTCCGGACGGGAACTGCTCGCCTACTCCGGGCGGTTGCGGGGGCTGCCCGGGGCCGAGGTCGACCGGCGGGCCTCCCAACTGCTCGACGTGCTGGATCTCGCGGGAGCCCAGCACAAACTGGTCGTCGACTACTCGACCGGGATGCGGAAGAAGATCGGGCTCGCGACCGCCCTGCTCCACAATCCCGAAGTGCTGTTCCTCGACGAGCCGTTCGAGGGAGTCGACCCGGTCTCCGCGCAGACCATCCGGGGCGTGCTCGAGCGGTACACCGGCTCCGGCGCCACCGTCGTCTTCTCCTCGCACGTGATGGAGCTCGTGGAGTCCCTGTGCGACTGGGTGGCCGTCATGGCCGCCGGCCGCATCCGCGCCCACGGCACGCTCGACGAGGTGCGGGGTTCCGCCCCCTCGTTGCAGAAGGCGTTCCTCGAACTCGTCGGCGCGCAGGGGCGGGACACCGGGTCCGATCTCGACTGGCTGGGCGGCGGGGCCCGATGACGACCGACATCACCCCGGTCGTCGTACGGCTGAAGCTGTCGCTGCTCAGGAACGGTCTGCGGCAGTCCGGTGGGCGACGGGCCGCGTACATCGGCTCGGCCGTCGCCGTGCTGCTCTTCTCCGCCCTCCAGCTGATCGGGCTGGTCGTGCTGCGCGGCAACGAGCACGCGGAGGCCGTCGTCGTCCCCCTGGTCGCCGTCCTCGCGGTCGGCTGGGCCGTCATGCCGCTGTTCTTCCCCGGCGGCGACGAGACCCTCGACCCCACCCGGCTGGTGATGCTGCCGCTGCGGCCCCGGCCCCTGGTGCGGGCACTGCTGGTGGCCTCCCTGGTCGGCATCGGGCCGGTGTTCACCCTCTGCATGCTCGTCGGGTCCGTCGTCGCCGTCGCGCACGGGGTGGTGGCGTACGTCCTCTCCGTGGTCGCCGTGCTGCTCGCGCTGCTGGTGTGCGTGGCCCTCGCGCGGGCGGTCGCGGTGGCCAACCTGCGGCTGCTGAGCAGTCGCAAGGGCCGTGATCTGGCGGTGCTGAGCGGACTGGTCATCGCCGTCGGGGCGCAGGTGGTGAACTTCGGGGCGCAGCGGCTCGGCGAGGGCGGTCTCGGGCAGTTGGACGGGCCGGCCGAGGTGCTGGAGTGGATCCCGCCCGCGTCCGCGCTCGGGGCGGTTGACTCGGCGAGCGAGGGGTCGTACGGGACGGCCGTTCTGCAACTCGCCTTGTCCGCAGTCGCGTTGGCCGGTCTGCTCGCCCTCTGGTCGCGTCATCTCACCCGGCTGATGACCTCGCCCGACGGCTCCACGCTGCCGTCCGTCCAGGGGGCCGCCCGGGAGCGGACCTCGACCGGGCTCGCGCGGCTGCTGCCCGGCGGCCGCACCGGCACCGTGATGGAGCGCAGTCTGCGCTATGTGTGGCGCGACCCCAAGACGAAGGCCGCGTGGGTGACCTCGCTGGCCATCGGTCTGATCGTGCCGGTGTTCAACGCGGTGCAGGGCACCGGGTCGATCTACTTCTCCTGCTTCGCCGCCGGGATGCTCGGTGTGCAGATGTACAACCAGTTCGGGCAGGACACCTCCGCGTTCTGGATGGTCGCGCTGACCATCTCCTCCACGCGGGACGCCTATGCCGAACTCCGCGCGCGTGCGCTGGCGTTGCTGGTCATCACCCTGCCGTACGCCACGCTCGTCACCGTGGTGACGACCGCGCTGATCGGCGACTGGCCGAAGCTGCCCGAGGTGCTCGGCATGTCCTTCGCGCTGCTCGGGGCGATGCTGGCGACCGGGGCGTGGACGTCGGCGCGCTTCCCGTACTCGATTCCGCAGGAGGGCCACAAGAACGTGGCCCCGGGGCAGGCGGGGCTCGCCGCGGCCGCCATCGTCGGCGGGATGGTCTCGGCCGCGCTGCTGTGCGCGCCGGTGATCGCCCTGGCGGTCTGGGCCAACGTCAGCGCGGGCGGCGACGGGTGGAGCTGGGTGCTGCTTCCGGTGGGCGCGGCCTACGGGGCGGTGATCACCCTCGCGGGGCTGCGGCTGGCGGCACCGCGGACGGCCCGGCAGCTGCCGGAGATCCTCACGGCGGTCAGCAAGGGCTGACGGATCGTCGGGGCGGCCGGGGCCGGTGTCGGACCCCCTGTCTAGAGTGAACTGTGCGACTCCTGTGGGGTGTGACCGGGAAGGTCGCTACGGGGGATCAGGGTCGCAGGACCAGGGGATTGCGGGACCAGGGGATCAGGGGCAAGGGGGCTTATTCATGAACGGTGTTCGAAGATCCGTCGGGGCGGGGCTGTGCGGGGCGGTTCTGACCGCGTCGGTACTGCTCGCGCCTTCGGCCGGGGCCGCTCCCGTGCAGGCCGGGGCGTCTCCGGTGCAGGCCGGGGAGATTCCGGCGAAGGCCGGGGAGACTCCGGCGAAGGCCGGCACAGGGGTGGTCCGCGCTCGACCGGGCGCTGACGGAGCCGAGTTGGGCAATGGCGACCGTGTCGGCCTGGTCGGCGGCCGGAACCTGCGCATCACCGCCGCGGACCGCGCGGAGCGGACCCGCTACTCGGTCGCGTCGCTCGACGGCCGGGTCACCGTGCGGCCCAGCGCCGAGCGTGCGGCGGACCGGGCGCCGGCGAGCCTCGCGCTCAAGCCGGCCACCGCCACCCCTTCCACGACCACGGCCGCCGCCGCCGCGGGGACGTACTCCGTCAAGCTGACGATCACGCACGCGGACTACGTGGCGAGCAAGCTGTTCTACGTCTGGAACCGCACGAACTGGACCTCGTACCCGGTCAACAGCGACGGGGGCGGGCCGACGTCGAGCGTCAAGCTGCCGCCGGGAGACTACTTCGCGGTGGCGCTGCACTCCGACTTCCTCCAGCCCAGCTATCTGCTCGCGCAGTCCTTCACGGTCAGCTCAGCAGCGAAGACGGTGAGCTTCGACCAGCGGGCGGCCAAGGAGACCGGCATCCGCACCGACGACACCACCGCCACCCGGCAGTCGGCCGCGGTCTGGCTGAGCGTGCCGGGCGGCGACCTGGCGGGCTTCGCGGGCGCCGACGACGCCAAGGTGTACGTCACGCCGTTCACCATGCCGGGCGTCTCCCTGCGCATCCACGACGTGCTGGCCAAGAAGGGCTCCTCGGCGAACGTCCCGAGCCCCTACCGCTACGACCTCACCCACAGCTTCAAGAACACCGTGCCGGCCTCGCCCGTCAAGAAGATCGCCCAGGCCTCCCTGGCCAGGACGGTCACCAAGATCGGCGCCCCGGGCACCCGCACGACCGCCTTCCTCCAGTCGGTGCCCGACTTCGGCGAGTGGACCGGCGTCTACATCGGCTCCGCGGTGCCGGTGGCCGGTTCGGTCACCGAGTACGCCACCCCGGGCGTCGAGTACGGCCGGATCCTGGACTACGGCACCTTCGACCAGTACCTCAACCTGGCCCCCCGCACCCTGCCCGCCGGCACCGCCGCGGGCGAGACACTGGGCGCGGCCCCGCTCCAGCCCGTCCTCGGCGAGGGCACCGGCTCGGAGCTCTACAACCACCGGCTCTACCTGGACGAGGGCAGCGCCTTCGGCGACGCCGACGGGCACCAGGGGACCGACGGCCGCGCACGCTCCTCGTACCGGGTGACCGGCGCGGACGGCATCGTCTACGCCGACGGTTCCGGCATCGACGCGTACCACTCGCTGACCTCCTCGGCGCTGCCGGTGCGGGAGCAGTCGTACACCCTGGAGCAGACCACGCACCGCCGGGTGCCGTACGCGCGGCTGGCCACGGACGTGCGCAATACCTGGACGTTCCGCGCGAGCAGCACCTCCACCGGGGTCGCCGGGCGGGTGCTGCCGCTGATCGACGCCCGGGTGAAGGTCTCGGGCCTCGACGGTTCGGGCCGGGCCGCCGCCGGGACCGTGCGGGTCACCGCGACCGCGGCCACCCGCAACGCCGACGCCGACAGCGCGCACACGCGCGTGACCGGCCTCGCCGCCTCCACCGACGGCGGTACCACCTGGGCCGACCTGCCGCTCCCGGCGGACGGTTCGGCGCAGTACACCGTCCCGGCCGACGCCGCCTACGTCACCCTGCGCGTCACCGCCGTCGACGACCTGGGCGGCAGCCTCAGCCGCACCCTCGTGCGGGCCTTCGCCGGACCCGCCCGGCTGGGCGACGAGACGGCCGGCCCGACCCGGATCTCCGACGTCGTCGTCAACGGCGGCAAGCCGGTCCGGCTCCACGACCAGCCGCTCCAGGAGTTCACGGCGAAGTTCACCGCCACCGACCCGTCCGGCATCACGGGCGGCGACCTGTACCTCTACAAGGGGTCCTACGACGCCCCGAGCGCGGTCCTCTACGGCACCTGGCCCGCGTCCTGCACCAAGGTCGACGCGACGACGGCGACCTGCACGGCGCAGTTCGCCTACATCCAGCCCCGCTGGAACTTCGGGCGCAACGCGCTCGCCGGCACCTGGAACACGGCCGCCTGGGCCGAGTCCGCGGACGGCAGCGGGTTCACCGACCGGCACGCGGTGCGGTCGGTGCCGCTGCTGCGGGACGCGGCCCTCACGGTCAACGCCTCGCCCGAGCCCGTCGCCAGGAACAAGACCCTCACCGTGACCGGGAAGCTCTCCCGGGCCGACTGGGAGACCCTCGGCGGCTTCCACGGATACGCGGGCCAGAAGGTCCGGCTCCAGTTCCGCAAGAAGGGCGCGAGCACGTACACGACCGTGAAGACGGTCACGACGAACAGCACCGGGAACCTGAAGACCACGGTCAAGGCGACCACCGACGGCTACTGGCGCTACTCCTTCGCGGGCAGTGTCACCACCGCGACCGCCACGGCCGGCGGTGACTACGTCGACGTGCGCTGACCGCGCCCGGCCCCCGGTGGACCCGATCCGCCGGGGGCCGGTCCGTCCCGAGGCGAAGAGCCTCAGTCGGTGTCGGTGGGCTCCAGATCGCCCAGGCCGTCCAGGAAGGGCTCTATCGCGGCCCGCCAGGCCTCCGGCTGGTCGTAGTGGACGAGGTGGCCCGCCTCGGCGACCTCGGCGTACTGGCCGCGGGGCAGCACGCGAACCATCTCCTGGGCCTCGGCGCGGCCCAGCTCGCCGTCGAGGCCGCGGACGACCAGGGCGGGGCACCTGACCTGGGTGAGTTCCTCCCAGTGGGCGTCGTAGACCCAGGTCTCACGGGACTGGAGCATCTGCTCCGGCTCGAAGACGGGACGCCAGCCGTCGGGGGACTCGGCCATCACCTCGGCGTAGAACTCGCCGCGCGCCGGGTTGGGCCGCTCCACCCAGGGGTCGTCCTCGCCGAACCACTTGCGGACGTCGGCGAGGGTGGCGAAGGGGACCGGCCAGGTCCTGAACCACTCGCCCCACTCCCGCTGCGAGGCGGCGCCGAGGGCGGAGGCCCGCATGTCGCAGATGATCACCCCGCGGACCAGGTCGGGGCGCCGGGCGGCGAGCTGCCAGGCGGTCAGGGCGCCCATCGCGTGGCCGATGAGGACGACGGGGGCCAGGTCCAGCTGTTCGAGGGCGGCTTCAGCGTCCTCGACGTACGCGTCACGGGTGAAGGCGGCCCGAGGGGGCTTGTCGCTCTGGCCGTGACCGCGCTGGTCGAGCGCGACGGCCCGGTACCGCTCGGAGAGCCAGCGGGCGGTGGACGCCCAGTGCGAGGCACGGCCCATCAGGCCGTGGAGTAAGAGGACCCCGGGTGATCGTTTCTCCGGGGGGTCGGCGGCGTGCGTGGCCGGGTCCGCCGGGTCGGTCTTGGGAGGATCGCCGAACTCCCAGGCCGCGAGACGTACGCCGCCCGCCCCGGTCACGTCGATGCGCCGCGCCATTGGCACCCCCCTGGCCCCCTGACTGATGTGCCTGCCGTGCTTGCCCTGTCCGCCGCTTTCTCGTCGCCCATCCCTGCAGCGCACGTCCCCCGCGCCCCGTCACACCCAGACTATCGAATACGTATTCGAAAATGGGTTCTCGCGCGGCAACACCCCTCGTTCGAGTGACCGCACTCAAGGAATGATCGCCGCCGCCGAGGGGAGATCTTCAGCGGGAGGCGGACCGCTCGGGGAAATCGGTCCGAGGGGAATGACCCTGGGAGCTCGGGGCTCCGGGTCAGCACAGGGGAGGACAGGCCCCGGCGCCGAAAGGTGCCGGGGCCATCCACACGTCTACGGCACATCCGCCCGCCCCCTCAGGTCATATGCCTCACGCGACAGCCTCGCACGGGAAGCGCCGAAGCGCTGCGATTCCGCACCGCGAATCTCGGATTCGACGGGACCGGAACCGCCGCGACCGCCTCACGGTTTCCGGCCACGCAGAACCGGCGCCACCCCCTCGCGGCACGGCTCAGCGCTTGGCCACGAACACATGCGAGGCGACGTCCGACTCCAGCTCGGCCGCCTCACCACCACTGCCCACCAGCACCCCGCCGGCCGACTCCGTCACGCTCACCACCGAACCGGGCTGCACACCCGCGCGGCGCAACGTGTACATCAGCTGCGCGTCCGTCTGGATCGGCTCGCCGATACGGCGTACGACGACCGTCTTGCCGTCGAGACCCGGGTCCAGCTCGGCCAGCGACACCATGCCCTCGTCCAGGAACGGGTCGGCGCCGTCCTTCTCGCCCAGCTCCTCCAGCCCCGGGATCGGGTTGCCGTACGGCGACTCGGTCGGGTGGCGCAGCAGCTCCAGCACCCGGCGCTCCACCGCCTCGCTCATCACGTGCTCCCAGCGACACGCCTCCGCGTGGACCTGCTCCCACTCCAGGCCGATCACGTCGACCAGCAGACACTCGGCGAGGCGGTGCTTGCGCATCACGCGCGTGGCCAGCCGGCGGCCCTCGTCCGTCAGCTCCAGGTGCCGGTCGGTGGCGACGGACACCAGGCCGTCACGCTCCATCCGCGCCACGGTCTGGCTGACCGTGGGTCCGCTCTGGTCCAGCCGCTCGGCGATCCGGGCGCGCATGGGGACCACACCTTCCTCCTCCAGCTCGAGGATGGTGCGGAGATACATCTCCGTGGTGTCGATCAGTCCGGACATACGTGCCCCTTGATGAGATCTGCCGGAAGCACGACAGCTTCCCGGCGCGTGCGCTGGCCCTGGCGTCAATTCTGCCGGATACCACTGACAAGCGTGCCGCGCCGGTGTAACCGAGCGGTGACGAGCAGGCTCGCGACCGTATTGACATCCCAGTGGTCCAGACCGCACGGTGATCCGCGACACAGCGACGAAGGGTTGATGACGCATGGGCGAGACGGGCTCCGCGCGCGCCGACGGCAAGCTGTCCGGGCAGTTCCTCGACGCCGCGATCGGACTCCTGGAACGGGTCCGGGACGAGGAGGGCGAGTCCGTCGCGGCGGCCGGCGAGCTGCTCGCCGACACCGTCGCCGCCGGGGGCCGCCTCTTCGCCTTCGGCGCCGGGCACTCCTCGCTCGCCGCGCAGGACCTGGTCTACCGGGCCGGCGGGCTGGCCCTCATGAACCTGCTGACCGTGCCGGGGGTCGTGGGCGTCGACGTCAGGCCCGCGACCCTGGGCTCCGCCCTGGAGCGGGTGGACGGCCTCGCGAGCGCGGTCCTGAGCTGCTCCCCGCTCCGCGCGGGCGACGCCCTGGTGATCATCTCCCTGTCCGGCCGCAACGCGCTCCCCGTCGAGATGGCCCTGACCGCGCGCGGCCTCGGCGTGAAGGTCATCGGCGTCACGTCGGTCGCCTACACGACCGCGACCAAGCCCCGCCACAGCTCGGGCACCTTCCTCAAGGACCACTGCGACGTCGTGCTCGACTCCAAGATCTCCGTCGGCGACGCGGAACTCACCCTGGACACCGTCCCGGCCCCCTTCGCCCCGGCCTCCACGGTGGTGACCTCGGCCCTCCTCCAGGCAGTCATGGCCTCAGCGGCAGGCGCCCTGGCCTCCCGCGGCATCCAACCGCCCCTCCTGCGCTCGGGCAACGTGGACGGCGGCCTGGAGTGGAACGACCGGGTCTTCGAGGAGTACGGGGACCGGATCTTCTACCGGCACTGAAGGGAGTGCCGGACGGACTCCGGGTGAGCGGCCATGGGCGAGCGGAGTTACCGCGGCGGAGCGAGCACGCCGGGCTCGGCCGGTCCTCCGGTCTCCCTCACCAGGTGGTGACCCCACACACGCAGACGACCCGCGAGCTCGGGTTCCTCCGCCTGGGCGGGGAGCCGGCCGGACGTTACCGGCGAGCTCGCGGGTCGGGTGACTGCGTTGAATTGGCCGGCTGCGCGTATCTCGTACACGCTGGTCCGGCACCGCACTCGGTGGGTGACGGGCCGCTAGCCCGCAGCCACCTCCGACGTCCGGTGTGCATACATGCTCCGAACCACCTCCTCTCCTCGGTAAGACACACCCTAGGAACCCACTGGCCACCTCTCAACCGGTTTTCCGAGATGTTGACGGGCCCCCTTCGGCCCGGAAGGCATACCCGTAGCCGTCGGCCCGTTGCAGCAGCCGCAGCTTCCGGTGAGAGACATCGATCCTGCCCGCCGGTGTGGTGAGGCTGTGTCGTCCTGTGGCGCGGACCGAGACCCGGCCCGTCCACACACCCGCCCACTTGCCCGCCGGCACGACGGCACGCACGAGATCGCCGGTGGTGAATCCGAAGTGGCGCTTGACGCGGGCCCGCCGCAAGCGCGGGAACCCGAACCGGTCCGGAGTGGTGCGTGCGTACGAGCCCCGCCCGGTGGCCTTGACGACCAGCGCCCGATCCGGGAGCCGCACGATCGCGTCACCGCTCTCGTGGTCCAGGTTTCCGACGCACAGCGCGTCCACCGTGTGCGTCTTGCCCAACCCCGTCGCATGGCGATTCCAGTGTGTTCGCGCACTGGACCAGGGGTTCACCGGTCTGCCGAGTTTCCTGAGCCACTGCAGGAGCTGCCAACGGGTCGCGTTCATCGCGGCAGCGTCGTTGAGTGGTGTCCTGGCTTGCCGGAGGATCTTTGCAAGGCGCTCAGGGCGGTCGGCGAGGAAGATCTCGACGGGCAGACTGCTCTTGGCTCTGTTGCAGGGGACACAGGCAAGGACGAGGTTGGAGATACGGTTCGAGCCCCCTCGGCCGCGAGGGGTGAGGTGCTCGATGTTCAGAGGGACATCCGTGGCGTCGCAGTAGGCGCAGGCGTTGTTCCACCTGAAGCGCAGGTAGGCCCGGGCTTCGATCCCGGCCAGCGTTCCTTGCTGGTACTCCAGGTCGGCGAGGGGCCTGTCAGCACTCATGGCGTGGACGTCGAAAGCCGTGCTTTCCACGTGGACCTCGGTGACCGGCGCGTATCTGCAAAGGCGGGATGCCACGGCGTAGGTGGTGTCGACACGGTGCCGCAATGAGGGCGGTAGCCAGCCCGCCGGCCGGGACCGGTTGTCCGGCCGGGGCGCTCGGTAACGGTGGTTGGCGGAGCGACGTCTGCGCCGGTAGCCCGCGCGCTGCCTCATGCACAGCCTGATCTGGTCACCACGGTGCTGGAGTTCGACCGAGACCAACCCTCGCCTGACCGTGAACAGGCCTCCTTGCCCGTCGTTTTGCTGTTTGTCGTCCGTGAGAGCGAGGCCCGTCCCTCTGGAGCCCGGATCGACGCGCAGGTGCACGCCGTCGACCTCTGACTCCGCCAGCGTGCGGTCCTTCAACCGGATCACGAAGGGTGTGTGCCGGACGACCAAGGCTCTGCCCTTGCGTAGGAGCTCGCGGGCGCGGGCCGGATGACAGGGCATGAGGGGGTGCCCGTCCTTGGAGAGGACGAAGACCCGGCCTGCTCCGACACCGCCCACGTAGGACTGATCGTGCGAAGGAGCGTCACCGCTCCTGTTCTCTGCCGCCTCCGCTGCCGGGGCAGCGTTCCTGGCGTGACGCCGACGGACTCCGGTGCCGAGCCCGCCGGTCTCCCCTCGCTCATGTTCCCTGCCGGTGCCCCGCGCGGGGGCGGGGTGTCCGTGAGCCGTTTCGTCGCTGCTCCCAGGGGTGTCTGCTCCCACGGATTCCAGAGCGGGCTGCTGAGGAAGCACAGCCAGGTGGGTCTGCTCACCTACAGGAAACGTAGTCATCGGGTGCACCTCCCTGATCTCGGATCGTGATGACTGGAGCTGGTCAGCCGACGACCTCATGGTCGGGGAGCGACTGACCTCGCGCGTCCGGGTTGCCTGCGACGCTAGCGATCCAGCTCGGGCTGATCCGTTGAATCACCTGAAGGCGCCCATAGGTGCGAAAAACTGCTGATGATCGAACATCCAGCCGATCTTGCTGCTATGACACCTGCTCCCGCAGCAACCTCGGGATCTTCGAAACGCCGTCCAGGTAACGTTCTGTGCATGACACAAATACGGGTGGGGCGGCGGGCAATTCTCGGGTGGTGTCCGTGACGGATCTGCGGATCGAGCCTGTCGTCGGGGACGGCATGGCTGAGGAGTGGCGGTATGTGCACAACGTGATCGTGCCGCCCGCTGCCATGGGGATCGAGGACGTGCGGGAGCGGGTGGGGCGTAATCGGCTGGAGAACGCTTATCTCGGGGACGTGCTCGTGGGGTGTTCCACCGTGCGGCCGCCGCAGGGGGACGATGCCGTGGCGACCGTCATCGCGCGGGTGCTGCCCGATTACCGGGGGCGGGGTTTCGGGACGGCTCTCTACGAGAAGGGTCTTGATCATGCGCGTGTGCTCGGCGCCCGGGTGATCGAGACATGCGTGCTGGCCGTCAATGAGGACGGCACCCGGTTCGCGCGGGCGCGCGGGTTCGTCGAGGTCGACCGGTATGTGCTGGACGGCGGGAGCGACGAGTGGGTCGACCTGCGGCTGCGGCCGGACAGGTGGACCGCTTAGGGGGATGCGACACGTTTCCGGCGTACAACGATTCCCTCAATCTTGCGGGAACCCGGTGTGTGCTGCGTCACGTTCGAGTTGAATTGATTGTTAGTGAGCGGCTGGCAGGGGGTCCAGGTGAGTGCTTCCCGGCGTAGTGGGACCACCGACGAGCTGGGGCCCGACGGGCCCGGCCCGGACGGTCCGGACGGCTCGGGCGGTTCGGATCTGCTTGCCGCGCTGCTGGACGGCATGGACGCGGCCCTGTGCGCCTTCGACGCGGACGGCGTCGTCACCCACTGGAACCGTGAGGCCGAGCGCATCCTCGGGTGGAGTGCCGCCGAGGCGGTGGGCCGGCACGGGTTCGCGGGGTGGGCCGTACGGCCGGCGGACGCCGAGGAGGTCGAGGGGCGCCTGATGTCCGCCATGCAGGCGCCCGGCCGCCAGGTGCACGAGTTCGCGCTGCTGACCAAGGACGGCGGCCGGGTGCTGGTGCGCACCCAGTCCGCGGCTGTTCGGGGTCCGGACGGCAAGCCCGCGGGCGTGTACTGCGCCTTCAGCGAGGTGCACACGCAGATCGACCTGGAGCGGTCGATCGCGCTGAGCGAGGCCCTCTTCGAGGACGCGTCCTGGGGTGTCGTGCTGGTCGACGCCGATCTGCGGCCCGCCGTGGTCAACGCGCACGCGGCCCGGTCGCTGGGCGTCGGCCGTACGTCGGTGCTGGGGCGGCCCCTCGGGGAGCTGCTCGTGCAGGGCGTGGAGGAACTGGAGAGCGCGCTGACCCATGTGCTGGCCGAGGGCGCGCCGCCGGCCCCGGCGGAGATCTGGGTCGGGGTGCGGACACCGGACGGCGAGAAGCGGCGCTGCTGGCGCTGCGGGTTCGTACGGCTGGCCTCGCCGCTCGCGGAGGAGCCGGTACCGTTGGGTGTGGGCTGGCTGTTCCAGGACGTGACCGAGGCCAAGCAGAGCGAGCAGGAGGCCTCGCTGCTGCGGTTCAGGACCAACCAGCTGCACCGGGCGGCCCGGGCGGCGGCGGAGTGCGAGGACCCGGCCGAGGCGGCGGTCGTCCACCTGGACTTCGCGCTGGCCGGGTTCGCCGATCACGCGCTGATCGACCGGGTGGCCGGTGCCGCGGTGGCCGACGGCGAGGAGGCGGGCCCGGTGCGGCTGGTGCGGGTCGCCGCTACGCCCTCCGGGGCGCCGGGGCCGAGTCTGCTCTCGGGGGCCTCCGGGCTGCCCGTGCGCTACGGCGAGGGGCATCCGGCGTTGCAGTGCGTGGACCGGGTGGGGTCGGTGCGGGCGAGCGTCGGAACGGTGCCGGCGGAGCGGGCCCGGGAGTGGGCGGAGGCCCGCCAGTGGCCCTCGGACGTGGTGCACGCGCTGTGCGCGGTGCTGCGCAGCCGGGGCCGGACGCTGGGAGTCGTGACGTTCCTGCGGGGTGCGGGGCGGGGGCAGTTCGAGCGGAGCGACGCGGTGTACGCGGAGGACGTGGCGGTGCGGATCGCGTCCGCGCTGGACCTGGGCGGAGTGGTGGGGCGGGCCTAGGGCCTGTCCCCGAGGGACCTGTACAACCGCCGGTTCAGGGGCTGAGGCGCTCCACCCGCCAGGTTCCGTCCGGTTCCGTGACGTAGCGCAGGCGGTCGTGGAGGCGGTTCTCGCGGCCCTGCCAGAACTCGACCGTCTCCGGCGCCACCCGGAAGCCGCCCCAGTGCGGGGGCACCGGGACCTGCTCGCCCTCGGGGTAGCGGGCGGCGAGGTCGGCGTACGCGGTGTCGACCTGCTCGCGTGACGCGACGACCGAGGACTGGGCGCTGGCCCAGGCGCCGAGCTGGGAGCCGTGCGGGCGGGTGCGGAAGTACGCGGCGGTCTCGTCGCGGCCGGTGCGGCGGGCGAGGCCGGTGACGATGACCTGGCGGGCCATCGGGTGCCAGGGGAAGAGCAGCGAGACGTACGGGTTCTGCGCGAGGTCCCGCGCCTTGCGGGAGTCGTAGTTGGTGAAGAAGACGAAGCCCTGTTCGTCGAACTGCTTCAGGAGCACCGTGCGGGAGCTGGGGCGGCCCTGGGCGTCCGCGGTGGAGACGACCATGGCGTTCGGTTCGAAGAGGTGCGCCTCGGTGGCGGCCTGCCTGAACCAGCGCGCGAACTGTTCGACGGGGGTCGCGGCCAGGTCGGTCTCGGCGAGGCCCTCCGCGCGGTACTGCTCGCGCATGGAGGCGGGGTCCGGGAAGACGGCGTGTGCTGCGTCGGTCACGCGGTCATCTTGCCGTACGGACGCCTCCCCCACCGAGGGCGGCGCCGACCGCTGGTGGCACTGAGTGCCGCATCACTCCCCAAAGGTGGCACCCGGGGATATCGTGGCGTCATCCGTCGTACGCATCATGAGGAGCCGCCTGATGTCCGACTTCGACCCCGGCTTTGTCCCTGGCCTCGAAGGAGTCGTCGCGTTCGAGACGGAGATCGCCGAACCGGACAAGGAGGGCGGCGCCCTGCGGTACCGGGGCGTCGACATCGAGGACCTGGTCGGCCATGTCTCCTTCGGCAACGTGTGGGGGCTGCTGGTCGACGGCGCCTTCAATCCCGGTCTGCCGCCCGCCGAGCCGTTCCCGATCCCGGTGCACTCCGGGGACATCCGCGTGGACGTGCAGTCTGCGCTCGCGATGCTGGCCCCGGTGTGGGGGCTCAAGCCGCTGCTCGACATCGACGCCGAACAGGCGCGGGCCGACCTCGCCCGGGCCGCCGTGATGGCCCTGTCCTACGTCGCCCAGTCGGCGCGCGGGCAGGGGCTGCCGATGGTGCCGCAGCGGGAGATCGACAAGGCGCAGTCGGTCGTCGAGCGGTTCATGATCCGCTGGCGCGGGGAGCCGGATCCCAAGCATGTCGCGGCCGTCGACGCGTACTGGACCTCGGCCGCGGAGCACGGGATGAACGCGTCCACGTTCACCGCGCGCGTGATCGCCTCCACCGGTGCGGATGTCGCCGCCGCGCTCTCCGGGGCCGTGGGCGCGATGTCCGGGCCGCTGCACGGGGGTGCGCCGTCCCGGGTGCTGGGGATGATCGAGGAGATCGAGCGGACCGGCGATGCGGAGGCCTACGTCAGGCAGGCGCTGGATCGCGGTGAGCGGCTGATGGGGTTCGGGCACCGGGTGTACCGGGCCGAGGACCCCCGCGCGCGTGTGCTGCGTCGTACGGCTCGTGAGCTGGGGGCGCCGCGGTTCGAGATCGCGGAGGCGCTGGAGAAGGCGGCGCTGGCGGAGTTGCATGCGCGGCGGCCGGATCGGGTGCTCGCCACGAACGTGGAGTTCTGGGCGGCGATCGTGCTGGACTTCGCGGAGGTGCCGGCGCACATGTTCACGTCGATGTTCACGTGTGCGCGGACGGCGGGGTGGTCGGCGCACATTCTTGAGCAGAAGCGGACGGGGCGGTTGGTGCGGCCTTCTGCTCGGTATGTGGGGCCCGGCTCTCGGGATCCTCAGGACATCGAGGGGTACGGGAGCATCGCCCACTGAGGGGGGTGCCTGAGGAGTGTGGGCGACTGCGGGCTGCTTGTGGCTGGTCGCGCAGTTCCCCGCGCCCCTGAAAGACCTAACGCAGCACCTCGTCCAGCAGTACGGCCCACTGCTCCACAACCCTCTCGCGGCGAGCGTGGTCGTCCGTCAGCAGGTTCGCCAGGCCCAGGCCCCTCGCCATGTCCAGGAGGCCCTGGACCGTTTCCCGGACGCCCGGCTTCGACTCGTCCGCGCCCAGGAGCTCTACGGCGATCCGGTGGGTCTCCCGGCCCACCCTCGCCTCCAACTCCGTCACCGGGGGGCGTAGTTGCTCCTCGTTGGAGGCGGCGACCCAGAGGTGGAGGGCGGCTCGGAAGAGGGGGCCGGTGTAGAGATCGACGAGGGCCGAGATCACCGCTCTGCGGTCGTCCGCCGCGCCCTGGGGGAACAGGGCCCGCAGGGCCGTCGAGCGTTCCTCCGCCACGTACTCCACCGCCGCCGTGAAGAGGTCCTCGCGCGTCGGGAAGTGGTGTTGGGCGGCGCCTCGGGAGACTCCGGCGCGTTCGGCTACGACCGTGACCGTGGAGCCTGCCCAGCCGTGTTCGGCCAGGCAGGACACGGCGGCTTCGAGGAGGCGCCGGCGGGTGGCGCGGCTGCGGTCCTGCTTGGGCCTGCGTTCGGCGCGGTCGCCGGTCGTGCTCGTGGTCGTCGTCGTGGTCACACCACCCATGAGGGATCCCGTCGTTCCAGGAAGGCCGTCATGCCCTCGCGCGCGTGCGGTGAGGCGAACAGCCGGGCCGAGAGCGCGGTCAGGGCGGCCGCGTCCCGGTCGAAGGTCTCCAGCACCCTAGCCGTGAGCAGCCGTTTCGTCTCGGCCAGGGCCTCGGGTGCGGACCGGCGCAGACCGTCGAGGACCGGTTCGAGTACGGCGTCCACGTCGTCGCCCGCCGTCGTGACCAGGCCGATGCGGGCGGCCTCGGCGGCGTCGAAGCGCTCGCCGGTGAGGTAGTGGCGGGCGAGGGCGCGGGGGTCGGTGCGGGGCAGCAGGGTCAGGGAGATGACCGCGGGGGCGACCCCGATCCGTACCTCCGTGAAGGCGAACGTCGACTCCGTGGACGCGGCCGCGATGTCGCAGGCGGCGAGGAGGCCGAGGCCGCCCGCGCGGACGTGTCCGGTGACGCGGGCGACGACGGGTTTGCCGAGTTCGACGATCTGCCGCAGGAGCCCGACCAGGGCGGCCGGGTCCGGGGGGTCCTTGAGGTCGGCGCCCGCGGAGAAGGTGGTGCCGGTGTGGGTGAGGACGATCGCGCGGACGTCGGGATCCTTGGCGCAGTCCGTGAGCGCGGCGGACAGCTCCCCCACCAGGGCCGCCGAGAGGGCGTTGCGGTTGTGCGGGGAGTCGAGGGTGAGGGTCTCGACGGCACGCGCGCGCGTGCGGGCGACCGGAGTCATACGCGTTCCCTGAGCTGTCGTCGGAGGATCTTGCCGGAGGCGGCGCGGGGCACGCCGACGATGAAGGTGACCTGCCGGACGCGCTTGTAGGGGGCGACGCGTTCGGCGACGTACATCATGACCTCTCCCTCGGAGAGCTCGGGGGCGGTGGGCTGGCGGACGACGAAGGCGTGGGGGACCTCGTTGCCGTCCTCGTCGTAGACGCCGATGACGGCCGCGTCGGCGATGCCGGGGTGGGTGAGCAGGAGGGCCTCCAGTTCGGCGGGGGCCACCTGGAAGCCCTTGTACTTGATGAGCTCCTTGACCCGGTCGACGACGAACAGCCAGCCGTCGGAATCGACATGGCCGACGTCACCGGTGTGCAGCCAGCCGTCGGGGTCGATCATCGCGGCGGTGTCGTCGGGGCGGCCGAGGTAGCCCTTCATGATCTGCGGGCCGCGGATGAGGATCTCGCCGGCCTCGCCGACGCCGATGTCCTTGCCGGGGTCGTCGAGGGAGACGATCCGCATCTCGGTGCCGGGGATGAGCTTGCCGACGGTCCCCGGGGGTGCCTGGCTCATGGCCGACAGGGGGACGACGTGGGTGCCGGGCGAGAGCTCGGTCATGCCGTACGCCTGGCCGACGGGCGGGACGCCGAGCCGGGCCGAACAGGCGGCGGCGAGACGGGCGTCCAGCGGGGCGGCGGCGCTGACGATGTACCGCAGGGACGAGAGGTCGTACTGCTCGACCAGCGGGTGCTTGGCGAGGGCGAGGACGATCGGCGGGGCCACGTAGAGACCGGTGATGCGGTGGTTCTGGATGGCGGCGAGGAAGGTCTCCAGGTCGAAGCGGGGCAGGACGACGACCGAGGCGCCGACGCGCAGGGGCGCGTTCATCAGGGCCGTGAGGCCGTAGATGTGGAAGAAGGGCAGCACGGCCAGGATGCGGTCCTCGGGGCCCGCCGACATCAGCGGTTCGAGCTGGGCGAGGTTGGTGGCGATCTGCCGGTGCGTGAGCATCACGCCCTTGGGGGTGCCGGTGGTGCCCGAGGAGTACGGCAGCGCCGCCACGTCCGCCACGGGGTCGATGTCGATGTGCGGCTCGGGGGCCGTGGAGGCGAGCATGTCGATCAGTGAGCGGTGACCGGGGGCGCTGTCGCAGACGAAGATCTCCCGTACCCCGCCCGCGAGTTCGGCGGCTCGGCGGGCCGTCTCCAGGAGCGGGGAGACGGTGACGATCCAGCGGGCGGCGGAGTCGGAGAGCTGCTTGGCGAACTCCTCCGGCGTGGCGAGCGGGTGCACGGTCGTCACGGAGGCGCCCGCGCGGGTGGCGGCGTAGAACGCGGTCGGGAAGGCGATCGTGTTGGGGCTGTGCAGCGCGAGCACGTCCCCCTGGGCGACGCCCGCCTCCGCGAGGCCGGCCGCGACCCGGCGGTGGAACGCGTCGAGCTGTGCGTAGGTGAGGGTGGTGCCGTCGGTGCCGTCGATCAGGGCGGGCGCGTCACCGAACTCGGCGGCGCGCGCCAACACCGCTTCGTGGATGGGCAGTTCTACGGGCTGGACGTCTGCGTACTCGCTGCGGAACACGGTTCCTCCAAGACGGCCTGTTTCCGGGGCGGCCTAGTACGACTTGGGCAGGCCCAGGGTCTGGTGGGAGACGTAGTTGAGAATCATCTCCCTGCTGACCGGTGCGATACGAGCCACGCGCGCGGCCGTTATCAGTGAGGCGATCCCGAACTCCTTGGTGAGGCCGTTGCCGCCGAGGGTGTGCACGGCCTGGTCCACGGCCTTCACACAGGCCTCCCCGGCGGCGTACTTCGCCATGTTGGCGGCCTCGCCCGCGCCCACGTCGTCGCCCTCGTCGTAGAGGTGGGCCGCCTTCTGCATCATCAGGCGGGCGAGTTCGAGGTCGATGTGGGCCTGGGCGAGGGGGTGGGCGATGGCCTGGTGGGCGCCGATGGGGGTGTTCCAGACGGTGCGGTCCTTGGCGTAGGTGATCGCCTGGGAGAGGGCGTAGCGGCCCATGCCGATCGCGAAGGCGGCCGTCATGATGCGTTCGGGGTTGAGGCCGGCGAAGAGTTGCAGCAGGCCTGCGTCCTCGTCTCCTACGAGGGCTTCGGCGGGGAGGCGTACGTCGTCGAGGGTGAGCTCGAACTGCTTCTCCTGGGCGTTCAGTTCCATCTCGATGTGGCGCCGTCCGAAGCCTGGGGCGTCTCGGGGGACGATGAACAGGCAGGGCTTGAGGCGGCCGGTGCGGGAGTCCTCGGTGCGGCCGACGATGAGGGTGGCGTCGGCTATGTCGACGCCGGAGACGAAGACCTTGCGGCCGGTGAGGAGCCAGTCCCCGGTGTCCGGGTCGCGGCGGGCCGTGGTGGTGATGCGGTGGCTGTTGGAGCCGGCGTCGGGTTCCGTGATGCCGAAGGCCATCGTGCGGGTGCCGTCGGCGAGTGCCGGGAGCCATTCCTGTTTCTGGGACTCGGTGCCGAAGCGGGCGATCACCGTGCCGCAGATGGCCGGTGACACGATCATCATGAGGAGGGGGGCGCCGGCTGCGCCGAGTTCTTCGAGGACGATGGAGAGTTCGGCGATTCCGCCGCCTCCGCCTCCGTGTTCCTCGGGGAGGTTGACTCCTAGGTAGCCGAGTTTGGCTGCCTCGGTCCAAAGGGCTTCTCTGTCGTAGTCGCGGCCGTGGCGTTTGCCCAGGGCGGATACGGCGTTGCGTAGAGACCTGTGCTCGTCGGTTTCGATCGTGGGCATGTGGCTCCTTCGTGGGGGCTGGTCGCGCAGTTCCCCGCGCCCCTAGGTGGGTTGGACTACTGCCAGCAATTCACCGACCGTCACCTGCCGGCCAGGCACTGCATGCAGCTCACTCAGCCTTCCTGCTGCCGGGGCTGTGATCTTGTGTTCCATCTTCATCGCCTCCAGCCAGAGGAGGGGTTGACCGGCTTCTACCGCGGATCCCTCTGTCAGGCCGTCCGCGACCCTTACGACCGTCCCCGGCATCGGTGCCAGCAAGGAACCGGGGGTGTGTTGGGCCGTCGGATCGGCAAAGCGGGGTAGGGCCGTCAGCGACACTCCCCCGACATACAGCTGATCGCCGTACCTCGTCACCTCGAACTTCCGCTGTACGCCCTCCACTTCGAGTACGACCCCGCTCGCGTCCGTGTGCAGGACCCTGACCCCGTCCGCCTCCAGGCCGTGTCTCGTGTGCCGGTACCGGACCTCGTGCTCCTCGCCCGCCATCTCGTAGCGCTTGGTCTGCGGGGTCGAGTGGAGGTTGCGGAAGCCGCCGAAGCGGGAGCGGCCGACCGCGTCCGCGAGGGCCGCCGCGAGAGGGGCGTACGGGTCTCCGGTTCCCCCCACGAGTTCTGCGAGATGACGGTCGTAGAAGCCCGTGTCCATGCGGCCCGTCGTGAACTCCTTGTGGCGCAGGGAGTTGACCAGCAGGTCCCTGTTCGTGGTCGGGCCGTGGAGAGTGGCCCCCTCCAGGGCGCCGGCGAGTTTGCGGACCGCCTCCGCTCGTGTGGGGGCGTGGGCGACGACCTTGGCGAGCATCGGGTCGTAGTGGACGGGGATCGGGTCACCGCTCTCGTAGCCGGTGTCCAGGCGGACGGACGGGGTCAGGGACAGGCGGTGCAGGGTGCCCGTCTGGGGGGTCCAGTCCCGTGCGGGGTCCTCGGCGTAGAGGCGGGCCTCCACCGCGTGGCCACGCGCGCGTGGGGGTTCGTCGTCCAGCGCGGCCCCTTCCGCGATCCTGATCTGTTCCGCCACCAGGTCGAGGCCGAACACGGCCTCGGTGACCGGGTGTTCGACCTGGAGGCGGGTGTTCATCTCCAGGAAGTGCGCCCGGCCGTCGGCGACCAGGAACTCGACCGTGCCCGCACCCACGTAGTCCACCGCGCGGGCGGCACGGACCGCCAAGTCGTGCAGTTGTCGGGTGAGTTCGTCGGACAGGCCGGGGGCCGGGGCCTCCTCGATCACCTTCTGGTGGCGGCGCTGGAGGGAGCAGTCGCGGGTGCCCAGGGCCCAGACCGTGCCGTGGGTGTCGGCGAGGATCTGGACCTCCACATGGCGGCCGTCCTCGACGTACGGTTCGACGAAGACCTCGCCGTCGCCGAAGGCGCTCGCGGCCTCGGCGCGGGCGCTGCTCAGGGCCGGGTCCAGGTCCTCGAGGCGGCGTACGACCCGCATGCCGCGGCCGCCGCCGCCCGCGGCCGCCTTCACCAGCACGGGCAGGTCGGCGGGCGTGACGTCCGCGAGCGGGGCGATGCCCATCAGTTGCTTCGCGCGCGTCTTGGACGCCATCGCCTCGATCGCGGCCGGGGGCGGGCCGATCCACACCAGGCCCGCGTCCAGGACCGCCCTCGCGAAGTCGGCGTTCTCGGAGAGGAAGCCGTAGCCGGGGTGGACGGCGTCGGCGCCGGCGGCGACCGCCGCCTTCACGATCAGGTCGGCGCGCAGGTAGGTGTCGGCGGGGGCCGCGCCCGGGAGTCGTACGGCCGTGTCGGCCACGCGCGTGTGGAGGGCGTTCGCGTCCGGGTCGGAGTGCACGGCGACCGTTCGGATGCCCAGTTCACGGCACGTGCGGAAGATCCGGCAGGCGATCTCGCCCCGGTTGGCGACGAGCACAGAAGTGATCACTGGAGGTTCCTCACATCCGGAAGACGCCGAAGCCGCCACGGGCGCCCTCGTAGGGGGCGGTGTGGATCGCGGACAGGCACATGCCGAGGACCGTGCGGGTGTCGCGGGGGTCGATGACGCCGTCGTCGTAGAGCCGCCCGGACAGGAACATGGGCAGCGACTCGGACTCGATCTGCTGCTCCACCATGGCGCGCAGGGCCGCGTCGCCCTCCTCGTCGTACGGCAGCCCCTTCGCCGCCGCGGACTGGCGGGCCACGATGGAGAGCACGCCGGCGAGCTGCTGGGGCCCCATGACGGCCGACTTGGCGCTGGGCCAGGCGAAGAGGAAGCGGGGGTCGTAGGCGCGGCCGCACATGCCGTAGTGCCCGGCACCGTAGGAGGCGCCCATGAGGACGGACAGGTGCGGGACCTTCGAGTTGCTCACCGCGTTGATCATCATGGCGCCGTGCTTGATGATGCCGCCCTGCTCGTACTCCTTGCCGACCATGTAGCCGGTGGTGTTGTGCAGGAAGAGCAGAGGGATGTCCCGCTGGTTGGCCAACTGGATGAACTGGGCGGCCTTCTGGGACTCCTCGGAGAACAGGACTCCCTGCGCGTTGGCGAGGATGCCGACCGGATAGCCGTGGAGTTCGGCCCAGCCGGTCGCGAGGCTGCTGCCGTACAGGGGCTTGAACTCGTCGAAGTCGGAGGCGTCGACGATCCGGGCGATCACCTCGCGGGGGTCGAACGGCACCTTGAGGTCGCCGGGGACGATGCCCAGCAGTTCGTCGGGATCGTGCTTGGGCGGCTCGGCGGGGCCCGGATCGCCGTACGCCTTGCGGTGGTTGAGGCGGGCGACGACCCGGCGGGCCTGTCGGATCGCGTCCCGCTCGTCCACGGCGAAGTGGTCCGCGAGGCCCGACACGCGCGCGTGCATCTCGGCGCCGCCGAGGGACTCGTCGTCGCTCTCCTCACCGGTGGCCATCTTGACCAGGGGCGGGCCGCCGAGGAACACCTTGGCGCGTTCCTTGACCATGATCACGTGGTCGGACATGCCGGGGACGTAGGCGCCGCCCGCCGTCGAGTTGCCGAAGACGACGGCGACGGTGGGGATGCCGGCGGCCGAGAGGCGGGTCAGGTCGCGGAAGATGGCGCCCCCGGGGATGAAGATCTCCTTCTGGGAGGGCAGGTCGGCGCCGCCGGACTCCACCAGGCTGATGCAGGGCAGCCGGTTGGCGAGGGCGATGTCGTTGGCGCGCAGGGCCTTCTTCAGCGACCAGGGGTTGCTCGCGCCGCCGCGCACGGTCGGGTCGTTGGCGGTGATCAGGCACTCCACGCCCGCCACCACCCCGATCCCGGTGACCAGGGAGGCGCCGACCGTGTAGTCGCTGCCCCAGGCGGCCAGCGGGGACAGTTCCAGGAAGGGCGTGTCGGGGTCGAGGAGCAGCTCGATGCGTTCACGGGCGAGCAACTTGCCGCGCCTGCGGTGCCGTTCGACGTACTTCTCGCCACCCCCCGCGAGCGCTTTGGCGTGTTCGGCGTCCAGGTCCGAGAGCTTCGCGAGCATGGCCTCGCGGTGGGCCCGGTAGTCGGGGCCGGTCGTGTCGAGGGTGGTCCGCAGGATCGTCACAGCAGGGCCTCCGGGATGTCCAGGTGGCGGGAGCGCAGCCATTCGCCGAGGGCCTTGGCCTGCGGGTCGAAGCGGTGCTGGGCGGCGACGCCCTCGCCGAGGATGCCCTCGACGACGAAGTTCAGGGCGCGCAGGTGGGGCAGGTCGTGCCGGGTGATGGTCAACTCGGCCGTTTCCGGGAGGAGTTCGCGCAGTCGGTCCACGGTGAGCGTGTGGGCGAGCCACCGCCAGGCCTCGTCCGTGCGCACCCAGACCCCGATGTTGGCGTTGCCGCCCTTGTCGCCGCTGCGGGCGCCCGCGACCAGCCCGAGCGGGGCCCTGGCCACGTTTCCTTCGGCAAGCGGCTCCGGCAGGGGCGGCCGAGGGACCTCTTCGAGTACGGCGGTCTCCTGGGCCGGGGCCACGGGGATCCGTCGGCCGTCGTGGAGGACGGCCACATGGTCCACGGCTCCCTGGGGGACGTACGCCTCCTCGAAGACCCCGTAGGGCGAGCCCTTCCCGGGTGGCGCCAGCACATGGAACCCGGGGTAGCTCGCCAGGGCCAGTTCCACGGCGGCCCCGCTGAGCGCCCGTCCGACGGCCTCCTGGTCGGCGTCCCGGACGACCAGGCGCAGCAGCGCGCTCGCGGTCTCCTCGGTGTCGGCGTCGGGGCGGTCGGTGCGGGCCAGGTCCCAGCGCACGTCGGTGACCTTGGCGAGGGACGGTTCCAGTTGCTCCCGTACCAGTGCGGCCTTGGCCTCGATGTCCAGGCCGGTCAGGACGAAGGCGACCTCGTTGCGGAAGCCGCCGAGCCGGTTGCGGCCGACCTTGAGGGTGGGCGGCGGGGCCTCGCCGCGCACCCCGGAGATCCGGACGCGGTCGGGGCCGTCCTGGGTGAGCCGGACCGTGTCGAGGCGGGTGGTGACATCGGGTCCCGCGTACCGGGCGCCCTGGGTCTCGTACAGGAGCTGGGCGGTGACCGTGCCGGCGTCCACGAAGCCGCCGGTGCCGGGGTGTTTGGTGATGACGGCGGTGCCGTCCTCGTGGAGTTCGGCGAGGGGGAAGCCGGGGCGCCGGAGGTCGCGCGCCTTGTCGGTGAAGAACGCGTAGTTGCCGCCGGTCGCCTGGGTCCCGCACTCCAGGACATGGCCGGCGACGACGGCTCCCGCGAGCCGGTCCCACTCCCCCGGTCCCCAGCCGAAGTGGGCGGCGGCGGGGCCGGTGACCAGGGCCGCGTCGGTGACCCGGCCGGTCACGACCACGTCCGCGCCCTCGCACAGGGCGGCCGCGATGCCGAAGCCGCCGAGGTAGGCGTGGGCGGCGAGGCTGCCGGGGTGCTGGGCGGTGAGGTCGTCGCCCTCGACGTGGGCGACCCGCGTGTCCAGGCCGAGACGGTCGGCCAACTCCCTGATGCGGGTGGCGAGTCCGGCGGGGTTCAGGCCACCCGCGTTGGTGACGATCCGGACGCCCTGCTCGTGGGCGAGACCGAGGCAGTCCTCCAGTTGGCGCAGGAAGGTGCGGGCGTATCCGGCGCCGGGGTCCTTCAGCCGGTCCCGGCCCAAGATGAGCATGGTCAGCTCGGCGAGGTAGTCGCCGGTGAGGACGTCGAGTTCACCGCCGGTGAGCATCTCGCGCAGGGCGTCGAAGCGGTCGCCGTAGAAGCCGGAGGCGTTGCCGATGCGCAGGGGGTTCACGCGGCCCGGGTTCACTCGCCCCTGGTCCACTCGACCCTGGTTCACTCGGTCGCCCCCTTCGGTGCGCGCCCCTTGCCGGGCGGGCCCGCGAAGGCCTGGGCGATGTCGAGCCAGCGGTCGGCGTCCTCGCCCACGGCGGTCAGGGCGAGGTCGGCGCGGTGGGCCCGCTGGGTGACCAGGAGGCAGAGGTCGAGGGCGGGGCCGGTGACACGGTCGGTGGCGTTCTCGGGGCCGTAGGTCCACAACTCGCCCGAGGGGCTGACGAGTTCGATGCGGAACTCCTCGAAGGGCGGGGTCAGGCCGTGCACCCCGAAGGAGAAGTCACGGGTGCGGACGCCGAGGCGGACGATGTGCCGGATGCGGTCGGTGGGCTCGCGGGTCACGCCGAGCGCGTCCGCGACGTCCAGGCCGTGGGCCCAGGTCTCCATGAGGCGGGCGGTGGCCATGGAGGCGGTGGACATGGGCGGGCCGTACCAGGGGAAGCGGGCCCCCTCGGGTGCCGCGCGCAGGGCTTCCGCCAGGTCCTCGCGGCCGGCCCGCCAGTACGCGAGCAGCCGCGCGGGAGGCTTCCCGGCACCCTCCTCCGCGCCGTTGTCCACGAAGTCCCCGGGGGCCGCGAGCGCCTTCTCGACCTCGCGGGAGAAGGCCTTCGGGTCGGTCACCGCGAGCAGGGAGGAGTGGTCGGTCCAGGCCAGGTGGGCGATCTGGTGGGCAACGGTCCAGCCGGGGGCGGGGGTCGCGAGCGTCCACTGCTCGGCGGTCAACTCGGCCACGAGACGGTCGAGTTCCTCGCTCTCGGCACACAGATCGTCGATGACGGGCGTCGGGTCTGCCATGGGGCGAGGATGGCAGCGTCCGAAGAAACAAGCAAGCGTGCTTGCATTTATTCATCGCGCGCCTTGGAGGCCGCCCGGTCAGATCCAGTCGCCGAGGCCCCGCCACTGGCGCACCCTGACGACGGTGACCCCGCCCGCGACGGCGGCCGCGAGGAGGGGCACGACAGGGAGCATGATCGCGGTTGCCCAGGACAGGAACCCGGTGTCCACCGACTCGTAGCCGCCCCACGGTTCCCGCGCCACCTGGACCGTCTCGTCCGGGTGGCCGTCGTAGCCGATCTTCACCGTGTGCGCGGGGGCACCGACCTGCGGGCCGCTGCACACCGTGTGGGACCCGGAGCGTCCGCCGCCCTCGCTGTGGCATTCCGTGAACCGGACCCGCACGGGGTGTCCCAGGACCTCCACGCGGGTGAGCCCGGCGAGCACCGCCCAGGCCGTCGCCGCGAGGCACAGCACAGTGATCACGCCGTAGCCCACGGCGGCACGCCCCCGCCCCTCTGTCATGCACCCAGCATGCCGCTGCACGGGAAAATGACGCGACCCCGCCTCCGCGGCGGCGTTACCGTCGCCCGGTGACCGATCACAAGGACTACTTCGGAGAGTCCGTCGCGGCGACCTACGACGAGTCGACGGCGGGGATGTTCACGGCGGACGCGGTCGATCCGGCGGTGGCCGTGCTGGCGGAGCTGGCCGGGGACGGGCGGGCCCTGGAGCTCGGTGTCGGGACCGGGCGGATCGCCCTGCCGCTGGCGGCGCGGGGTGTCGAGGTGCACGGCATCGAACTGTCCCGGGCGATGGCGGACCGGCTGCGGGCCAAGCCCGGCGGTGAGGCGATCGGGGTGACCTTCGGGGACTTCACGACGGCCCGGGCGCCCGGCACCTTCTCGGTCGCCTACCTGGTCTTCAACACGATCATGAACCTGACCACCCAGGACGCCCAGGTGGACTGCTTCCGCAATGTCGCCGCCCACCTGGCCCCCGGCGGCACCTTCGTCATCGAGGTCATGGTCCCCCAGCTGCGGAAACTCCCGCCCGGCCAGAACGCCGTGCCCTTCCACGTCGGCGAGACGCGCCTGGGCTTCGACACCTACGACACCGCGACCCAGGCGATGGCCTCGCATCACGTGCGCGTCGAGAACGGCGAGGGATCCTTCCACTCGGTCCCCTTCCGGTACGTCTGGCCCGCGGAACTGGATCTCATGGCCCGGCTGGCCGGCATGCGGCTGCGGGACCGCTGGGCGGACTGGGACCGGTCGCCCTTCACGGCCGACAGCGAGTCCCATGTCTCGGTGTGGGAGAAGACCGACGGCTGACCGGGCGACCGCTCAGTCGCCCAGGGCCGCCCTCCCCCGCCCCACCTGCGTGCGGACCGCTCCCATGCTCGCCGCGATCACCAGCGCGATGGCGAGCGCCTGGAGGGCGGAGAGGGCCTGGCCGAGGATCAGGAAGCCCGCGAGGGCCGCGATGCCCGGCTCCAGGCTCATGAGGATCGCGAAGGTGGAGGCGGGCAGGCGGCGCAGGGCGAGGAGTTCCAGGGTGTAGGGCAGCACGGAGGACAGCACGGCGACCGCCGCGCCCAGACCCACGGTCACCGGGTCGAGGAGCCGGGTGCCCGACTCCACGGCGCCGAACGGCAGGAACGCCAGCGCGCCCACCGCCATCGCCAGGGCGAGCCCGTCGGCCTGCGGGAAACGCCGGCCGGTGCGCGCGCTGAAGACGATGTACGCCGCCCACATGGCCCCGGCCGCCAGCGCGAAGGCCACACCCAGCGGGTCGAGGCCGCCGAAGTTCCCGCCGCCGAGGAGGAAGACACCGGCGAGCGCGAGGCCCGCCCAGACGGCGTTGACCGCGCGGCGGGAGGCGAGCACCGAGAGGGTGAGCGGGCCGAGGACCTCCAGGGTGACCGCGGGGCCGAGGGGGATGCGGTCGACGGCCTGGTAGAAGAGGCCGTTCATCGCGGCCATGGTGAGGCCGAAGACGACGACCGTGCCCCAGTCGGTGCGGGAGTGGCCGCGCAGCCGGGGCCGGCACACCAGGAGCAGCACGATCGCGGCGGCCAGCAGTCGCAGGGTCACCACCCCGAGCGCGCCCGCCCTAGGCATCAGGGTCACGGCCAGCGCCGCCCCGAACTGCACGGACACACCACCGGCGAGGACCAGGCCGACGGGCCCGAGGGAGCCGAGACGACGGGGACCGCCGACGGGCGCCGCGGCGACCGGGGGCGAGGACGGCAGGTCGGTGCTGGGGGTGGTCACGGGGCTTCCAGGAGGTCGGGATCGGGGCTGTCGTTCACCATGCTGCACTACTGAGTCCAGGGTAGTGGACTCAGTCAGGTGCGTAAACCCGCTATACGACTGTCTCGGAGGATGGAATCAGCGCCGCACCATGAACACGTCGACCGGGTCCTCGGACTCCGTCGTGAAGCCGTGCCGTTCGTAGAGGCGGCGGGCCTGGCTGCCCTGGAGGACGTCGAGGCGTACGGTCACGCCGTCCGCGTCGGCGCGGGCGAGCAGGGTGCGCAGGACGGCGGAGCCGAGGCCGCGGCCCTGGAGTGCCGGGTCGATGAAGAAGTGCTCCAGCCAGTGGCCGTCCTCGGCCGGGCGCAGCGCTACACAGCCCGCGAAGCGGCCCTCGACCACGATCACCGACAGATGTTCGGCGACGAAGGCGTCCCGGAACCGCTGCCGCACCCGCTGCTCGTCGAACCGCCCCAGCCGCTCCAGGTCGGGGCGCATCACCACGGCCCGCAGTTCGGCTATCGGCTCGACGTCGTCCGCGGTCGCGGGACGCAGGGTCCAGGTCAGCGTGTCCATGATCGGAGTCTCTCAGGCGGGGCGGTTCCTGCCGTCCCGTGGCCCGAAGGCCGCCAGCGCCTCCGCGTCCGTGGCCCTCGCGCTTAGGTAGTAGTCGGCCCACTCCGTGATCCCGGGCCAGTCGCACTCCGCGACCAGCCGCCGGGCGGCCGCCGGGATGTCGTACGGCGTCACCCGCAGGTCCGTCCCCGGGCCCAGCAGGCACCAGTGGGCGCCGGGGCGGCCGTAGGGCATGCCGACGCTGCCGGGGTTGACGACCAGGCGGCCGTGGGCGAGCCGGACGTACGGCATGTGGGTGTGGCCGCAGACGATCGTGCGGACGCTCTCGGGCACGCCCGCGAGGACCTCCGTCCAGCGGTCGGGGCGCGAGTCGACCAGGACGACCTCCTCGTCGTCGCGGGGTGTGGCGTGGCAGAAGAGGACCTCGCCGAGGCCGCGGACGGTGAGGGTGAGCGTGGTGGGAAGCGAGGCGAGGAACTCGACGTCGGCTTCGGCGAGTCGGGCGGCCGCGTAGGGGCCGATCGGGTCGGGGATCTCTTCCCGCTCGCCCCTGCGGTACTCGACGAGTTCGCGGTCCGCGTTGCCGGAGATCCACGCCACGCGCTCGCCCTGCTTCCTCAACAGGGCGAGCACTTCGGTGGGTTGGGGGCCCGCCGTGATGTCCCCGGTGAGCACGATCCGGTCGGCGGCGGCCACGGCCGGTTCGGCGAGGACGGCTTCCAGGGCGGGCAGGACTCCGTGGATGTCGGAGAGGACGGCGACGCGGTCGTAGGTGGGCATGGGGCCGAGTCTGCACCGGCGGCGGCAACACCGGTCCGGTTCAGGGCTGTTGGTCCAGCCCTTCCGCCAGCACTTCCGCCAGGTGCCGGCCCCGCACCCCCGCGAGCTGCTCCAGCTGGGTGCGGCAGGAGAAGCCGTCGGCGAGCACCACCGCGTCCTCGGGCGCCCGGCGCACCGACGGCAGCAGCTGCTCCTCCGCGCAGGCCCGGGACACCTCGAAGTGGCCTTTCTCGAAGCCGAAGTCGCCCGCCAGGCCGCAGCACCCGCCGGTCAGTTCGCCGGTGAGCCCGGCGGCCTCGCGCAGCCGTCGGTCGGCCGTGTCGCCCAGGACCGCGTGCTGATGGCAGTGGGTCTGGCCGACGACCGGGCGATCCAGGGCCGGTGGCCGCCAGTCGGGGGCGAGCCGCTCCAGCGCCTCCGCGAAGGTGAGGACACGCGAGGCGAGCCGGGCGGCCCGCGGGTCGTCGTGCAGCAGCTCGGGCAGGTCGGTGCGGAGGGCGGCGGCACAGCTGGGCTCCAGGACGACGAAGGCGGGCAGCTCCGTCACGTCGTCCCATTCCGCCGACAGGAACGGCTCCACCAGGTCCAGCGTGCGGCGCAACACCGCTCGGGCCCGGTCGAGTTGGCCCGTGGACAGATACGTCAGGCCGCAGCAGGCGCGGACACGGGGGCGGCCCCAGGACGCCGACGCGCCGACGCCCTCGACCTCGCCGCCCTCGGACCGCCGCACCTTCCACGGCCGCCCCGGCAGCTCGACGGCCCCGATCCCGGCCGCCTCGAGGACCCGCACCGCCGCCCGGCCGACGTCCGGCGCAAGGTGCTCGGTGAAGGTGTCCGGCCACAGGAAGACCATGCGGCGGGGCAGCCCGGGCTCTCCTCCCGCACGCGCCTCGGCCGTCCACGCGCGCATGCGGGTGCGGTTCCGTCGCCTGAGCCAGCGGCCGAACGTCTCCGGAGCCAGCCGCGGGATCCGCCGCTCGGCCGCGATCCCGCCGAGCCGTTTCGCGACGGCCGCCAACGGCCGTACGGCGGCGAGGGCGTTGACCACCGGAGCCAGCCGCAGCCGGTCCACCAGGCGCAGCCACACCGGCAGCCGGCCCATGCTGTAGTGGGCGGCCGGCCGGCGGCGCCCGGCGTAGTGGTGGTGCAGGAACTCCGCCTTGTACGTGGCCATGTCGACCCCGACCGGGCAGTCGGACCGGCAGCCCTTGCAGGACAGGCACAGGTCGAGGGCGTCCCGCACCTCCGTCGACCGCCAGCCGCCGGTCACCAGGCCGCCCGCCGCTCCGGCCAGCATCTCGTGCAGCAGCCTGGCCCGCCCGCGCGTGGAATGAGCCTCCTCGCCGGTGGCCCGGAAGGACGGGCACATGACGGCGGGCCCGGACACCGCTGTCGTACGGCATTTCGCGACCCCGACGCAGCGCCGTACGGCCGCCGAGAAGTCACCGCCGTCGGCCGGGTAGCCGAAGGCGACGTCGACCGGCTTCCGGGGCAGGACGGCGAAGCGGAGGTTCGTGTCGAGGGGGGCCGGGCGGACCAGCATGCCGGGGTTGAGGAGGTCGTCCGGGTCCCAGACGCCCTTGGTCCGCTCGAAGAGGGCGACCAGCTCGTCGCCGTACATCCTGGGGAGCAGTTCGGCGCGCGCCTGTCCGTCGCCGTGCTCGCCGGACAGCGAGCCGCCGTGTGCGACGACCAGGTCGGCGAGTTCCTCGGAGAAGCGCCGGAAGCGTGCCACCCCGGGCTCGGTCAGCAGGTCGAAGTCGATGCGGACGTGGATGCAGCCGTCGCCGAAGTGGCCGTACGGAGTGCCGCGCAGGCCGTGGGAGCCGAGCAGACGCCGGAAGTCCCGCAGGTAGGCGCCCAGTCGCCGCGGCGGCACCGCGCAGTCCTCCCACCCGGGCCAGGCCTCGGAACCGTCGGGCATGCGGGTCGCCGTACCGCTGGCGTCCTCGCGGATGCGCCACAGGGCCCGCTGCCCGGCCGGGTCGGTCACCACCAGCGCGTCCAGGACGTCGGCGGCGCGCACGATCTCCTCCGCACGCGCGCGTGCCTCGGCCGCGCTGTCCGCGCCGGTCTCCACGAACAGCCAGGCGCCGCCCCTGGGCAGCGCGGCCGCCGAGGGCACCAGGTCGGCTGCCATGCCCTCCACCGTCAGGGGGCGGTGCGCCAGCAGCCCGGCGGCGGCCTCGGCGGCCGCGCCCTCGTCCGCGTACCCGAGCACCGCGAGGGCACGCGCTCGGGGCGCCTCCACCAGCCGTACGACCGCCTCGGTGAGGACGCCGAGCGTGCCCTCGCTGCCGCAGAACGACCGGGCGACATCGGCCCGGTGCTCCGGCAGCAGGGCGTCCAGCGCGTACCCGGAGATGCGGCGGGGCAGGTCGGGGAACCCGGTCCGCAGCCGTGCGAGGTCGCCGTCGACGAGCTCCCGCAGGCCCGCGGGCGCCCCGGCCCACTCCTGCCCGAGCCGCAGCCGCTGCCCGCGCGCGGTGATCACGTCCAGCTCGCGCACGCTGTCGGCGGTGGTGCCCCAGGCCACCGAGTGCGATCCGCAGGAGTTGTTGCCGATCATCCCGCCGAGCGTGCAGCGGCTGTGGGTGGAGGGGTCCGGCCCGAACCGCAGTCCGTGCGGGGCGGCCGCGTCCTGGAGGCGGTCGAGGACCAGGCCCGGCTGCACGACGGCGGTGCGCGCCCCGGGGTCGAGGGACACGAGCTGGTTCATGTGCCGGGTGAAGTCGAGGACGACTCCGGTGCCGGTGGCCTGCCCGGCGATGGACGTGCCGCCGCCGCGGGGCACGACGGGTACTCCGTGCGAGCGACAGACCTCCAGTACGGCGGCCACGTCGTCGGCGTCCCGCGGTGCGACGACCCCGAGCGGGACGCGCCGGTAGTTGGAGGCGTCCATCGTGGTCAGCGCCCGGGAGGTGACGTCGAAGCCGACGTCCCCCCGCACGGCTCTGCGCAGCTCCGCTTCCAGACCTGTCATGGGTCCACCCTCCCAGCCCGTGCGGGCATCGACGTCTCAGCCGACGGACGAGGTTTCCACCAGGTTTCCCGCAGCGGCTAACCTCGGTCCGTGGCTGAGATCCAGATTCCCGCTGACATCAAGCCCGCCGACGGACGTTTCGGCGCGGGCCCCTCCAAGGTGCGGGTCGAGGCGCTCGACGCCCTCGCCGCGACCGGTACGTCCCTGCTCGGGACCTCCCACCGCCAGGCCCCGGTGAAGAACCTGGTCGGCCAGGTGCGTGAGGGCATCTCCGAGCTGTTCTCGCTGCCCGAGGGCTACGAGGTCGTCCTCGGCAACGGCGGTTCCACCGCGTTCTGGGACGTGGCGACGCACGGCCTGATCGAGAACAAGTCGCAGCATCTGAACTTCGGCGAGTTCTCGTCGAAGTTCGCGAAGGCGTCCAAGCTCGCGCCCTGGCTGGCCGAGCCCACCGTCATCGCCTCCGACCCCGGCACGCACCCCGAGCCGCAAGCCGAGGCGGGCGTCGACGTGTACGCCTTCACCCACAACGAGACGTCGACGGGCGTCGCCGCCCCGATCCGGCGGGTCGCGGGCGCGGACTCCGGCGCCCTGGTCCTGGTCGACGCGACGAGCGGCGCCGGCGGCCTCCCGGTGGACGTGTCGGAGACGGACGTCTACTACTTCGCCCCGCAGAAGTCCTTCGCCTCCGACGGCGGCCTGTGGATCGGCGTGTTCTCCCCGGCCGCGATCGAGCGCGCCGAGCGGATCCACGCGTCCGGCCGCCACGTCCCGGAGTTCTTCTCGCTGCCCACGGCGATCGACAACTCCCGCAAGAACCAGACGTACAACACCCCGGCCCTCGCGACCCTCTTCCTGCTGAACCAGCAGCTGGAGTGGATCAACGGCCAGGGCGGCCTCGCCTGGTCGACGGCCCGCACCAAGGACTCCTCGACGCGGCTGTACAGCTGGGCGGAGGAGTCCAAGCACGCGACCCCGTTCGTCACCGACCCGGCCAAGCGCTCCCAGGTCATCGGCACGATCGACTTCTCCGACGACATCGACGCCGCCGCGATCGCCAAGGTCCTGCGCGCCAACGGCATCGTCGACACCGAGCCCTACCGCAAGCTCGGCCGCAACCAGCTGCGCGTCGCGATGTTCCCGGCCATCGACCCGGCGGACGTCGAGGCCCTGACGAAGTGCATCGACTACGTCATCGAGAAGCTGTAGCCGTTTCAGGCGTTACGACGACGAGGGGCGCCCGGTGTTCGCCGGGCGCCCCTCGTCGTCTGTCGGCTGGCGGTCAGCCGCGGAAGCCGAGCAGCTGGTGCAGCTCGTCGCCGCCCTGGGTCGCCGTGGCCGGCGTGGAGGCGCCGGTCAGGGCCGACGCCGTGGTCGGCTGGGCCGCCGCCGGCTTCGGGTCGGGGAGCTTCTTGCAGACCGCGTCGGCCGTGCCGTGGCCGCGCGGGACCGTGCCGTCGGTCAGGTACTTGGCGAGGTACTTGTCGAGGCAGGCGTTGCCGCTCAGGGTGATGCCGTGGTTGCCGCCGCCCTGCTCGACGACCAGGCTGGAGTGCTTGAGCAGACGGTGGACGGTGACGCCGCCCTGGTACGGCGTGGCCGCGTCGTTCGTCGCCTGGAACAGGAGCACCGGCGGGAGCTTGGAGTTGGCGACGTTCACCGGCTTCAGGGTCTTCGTGGGCCAGAACGCGCACGGCGCGTTGTACCAGGCGTTGCTCCAGGCCATGAAGGGAGCCTTCTTGTACACGGCCCAGTTGTCCTTCTGCCACTGCTTCCAGTCGCGCGGCCAGGAGGCGTCACGGCACTGCACGGCGGTGTAGATGCTGTAGCCGTTGTCACCGGAGGCGTCGATCGCGGCGAGGTTCTCGTACGCCTCGACCAGCGGGGCGGCGTTCTTGTCGTTCACGTACGCGGCGAACGCCTTGGCCAGGTCGGGCCAGTAGCCGTTGTAGTAGCCGCCCGGGATGAAGGTGTCCTCCAGCTCGGCCGCGCCCACCTTGCCGCCGGCCGGCGTCTTCGCCAACTGGGCCTGCATCGCGTACCACTTGGCCTCGATCCTGGCCGGGTCCGTGCCGAGCTTGTACGTGGAGTCGTACTTCGCGATCCACTCCATCAGGGCCTTCTGGCGGGCGTCGAAGGCGTAGTCCTGCGAGATGTTGGCGTCGTACCAGACGCCGTCCGGGTCGACGATCGAGTCCAGCACCAGGCGGCGCACGTTGCCCGGGAAGAGCTTCGCGTAGACCTGGCCGAGGTAGGTGCCGTACGAGTAGCCGAAGTAGTTGATCTTCTTCGCGCCGAGGGACCTGCGGATCGAGTCCATGTCCTTCACGGCGTTGATCGTGTTGATGTACGGCAGCACGTCGGCGTACTTGCGCCCGCACGCGGCGGCGAAGGACTTGGCGCGCTCCAGGTTGGCCTTCTCGATCGCGGGCGTGCTCGGGACGCTCGGGGGGCGCACCGGGTTGAAGTAGCCCGGCACGCAGTCGAGGGCGGGCTTGCTCCGGCCGACGCCGCGCGGGTCGAAGCCGATGACGTCGTACTGGGCAGCGACCGCCTTGGGCAGGTTCGAGGCGACGAACCCGGCGAGGGTGAGACCGCTGCCGCCGGGCCCGCCCGGGTTGACCAGGAGTGGCCCCTGGTACTTCTTCGCGGTGTGCGGCACCCGGGACAGGGCCAGGGTTATCTGGCGCCCCTTGGGGTGGGCGTAGTCGAGCGGCACCTTCACCGACCCGCACTGGAGCGTCGGGTAGTCGTCGGTACCGCACTTCTTCCAGCTGACCTTCGCCGCCGCCTGGGCGGGCGAGACGGTGCGGGACGTACCGGCCTCGGCGGGAACGGCCGTGACGGCCCCCGCGAGAACGACGGTCGCACCGCACAGCACAACTGCGCTTCTTGTCATGGAGCCGCATCATGTCGAAGAAATCTTCGGATGAGAAACACCTGAACGAAAGATTTGAAACTCCTTTGGATCGGCGACGCCTTGGCCACCGGTGTCGGCCTGGCCACGGCGGGCGTGGGCGGACTGGCTGTTGGCGCTACCTGGTTCGGCGTCGGATACGGCGCGGGCGAACTGGGGGAGAAAGCCGCCACCAGCGTCCTGAATCAGGCACCGACAAGGGACAACCGGCAGACAGGAGGACTACATGTCACACCCCCAGCTTCTGGCCAAGGGCGCCGGAGACGGCACTCCGCCTTTCTGGATCATCGCTGTCGCCCTGGTGGTCATCGTCGGGGTGGCGTTCCTGGTGAGCAAGGCCCGAAAGAAGTAGCACCACCCGCGAGACACCCAGGACATGTGACGCGCGCCGCCCGGTTGGTCCCGTACCGGCCGAGCGAAGCGTGTGACCTCGCCGCACGCCTTCTGCCGGCGCGCACAGACGTCCGATGACCCGGTACGACGGTGCGTGTGAAGCAGTACGTACGAGAAAGGCAGAGCGCCCGAGGGTGGCCGGGCGCCCCTCCTTTCACGCAGCCGTGCAGCTCACGCTCGGCACGCCCCCGCCCCCCGGCGTGCCCCCGAAGCCGAAGGTCGCCGAACCGCCCGCCGGGATGGACCCGTTGTGCGAGGCGTTCGTGGCGGTCACGGTCGAGCTGGTCTGGGTGTACGACGCGTTCCACATGGAGCCGACCTTCTGGGCGCCCGGCCAGGTCCAGGTGACCTTCCAGGAACTCAGCGCCGTCGAGCCGGAGTTGGTCACCTTCACTTCGGCGTTGAAGCCGCTCCCCCAGTCGCTGCTGACCGAGTAGGTGGCGGTGCAGGCCGCCGTGCCGCCGCCCGGGTCACCCGGACCGCCGGGGTCGCCGCCGCCCGAGCCCGGGAAGCCCGGCGCCTTCACGCTCGCCAGGTAGCCGTCCTTCACCGTGTCCACGGTCTGCCAGTCGTCCTTCAGGATCCCGCCCGTGTCACCGGAGTTGGGGTTCCACGACCAGAAGGTCCAGTGGAAGGAGTCGGCGCCGTACGTCGAGGTCGGGCGCAGGTACGACACCAGCGCCGCCAGCCACTTCTGGTCCACGGTCGACTGGAGGGTGGTCCCGAACTCGCCCACCCACACCGGCGCGATGTTCTGCTTGAAGATGTAGCCCCAGTACTTGTCCCAGATCCCCGGCATGTTGGCGGGGAACGACGGATCGCTGAACCAGCTCTGCTGGGCCACGCTCGTCGCGTAGTCGTGGGCCGAGTACACGACCCGGTTCGCCACGCTCAGCTGCACCGGGTACTGCGCGACCCCCATCAGGTTGCCGCCCCACCAGCCCGAGACACCGTTGAAGGTCTGCACGCCCTCGACGAAGATCAGCAGGTCCGGGTTGATCCCGAGCACCGCGTTCCCGGCCCGCTGGGCGGCCAGACGCCAGTCCGTGGCGGTGTCCCCGCAGCCCCAACACGCCGGGTCGTGCGGCTCGTTGTGCAGATCGATGCCCACGACCGTGTCCTGGCCCTTGTAACGCGTGGCCAGCGCCTTGAGGTTGGCGATCCACGTCGACTCCGGCACCGCGGCCGTGTACCAGAGCGCCGACTGGCCGCCGGAGTCCGGGCGGTGCCGGTCGAGGATGACCTTGAGGCCGTCCTGGCCGGCGTACGACACGATCCTGTCCAGTACGCCGAGGGAGCTGAGTCCCTGGAGGTCGGCGTTCTTGCCGCTGGAGAAGTCGATGCTGTTGGGGACGGTCCCCGCCTTGAAGATGTCGTCGCTGAACGGGATCCGGATCGTGTTGTAGCCCAGCGACTTCATCTGGTCGATCATGGACTTGTAGTCGCGGGACCAGAGGCCGTGGACGACGTGGTTGGAGGTCTCGAAGCCGAACCAGTTGATCCCGGCGATCCGGACCGGCTGCCCGGACGCGTCCAGGATCTGGCGGCCGCTGGTGTGCCAGTAACCGGCCCCGGCGTCGGCCTTCGTCTCGGCCGCGTGTGCCGTCTGCGCTCCGACCAGGAGCGGTAACAGAAGCGCCGCCGCGCACAGCGCTCTTCGCAAGCTGCGGAACATGTTCGCTGCTTCCTCTCGAAGGGGGAGCAGGCCCGGAACCTGATGGGAGCGCTCCCATCATCCTGCTCCTCCCATGGAAGTCAGGTCACATGAACACGTCAAGACGCAGGACGCTACCTACTGAGCTTCTGGAACCTCCGCACCGCCAACGGCAGGAAGATCGCCGTGAGCACCACCGGCCACACCCCGGCCATCAGCAGCGCGTGCTGCTCGACCCAGGAGTCCCCGCCGCCGACCGGCGTCCCGAACAGGTCGCGGGTGGCCGCCGCCGTGGACGAGATCGGGTTCCACGCGGCCACCGCGCCCAGCCAGTCGGGCATCAGCTGCGGCGCGACGAAGATGCTGGAGATCATCGTGAGGGGGAACGCGACCGCGAACAGCCCGCCCGCCGCCTCCGGGTTGGGGACCATCAGGCCCAGCCACACCCCGATCCAGATCAGTGCGAACCGCAGCCACAGCAGCAGTCCGAAGGCGGCCAGGAAACCCAGCCCGCCGTCGGGACGCCAGCCCATCGCCACCGCGGTCAGCATCATGATCGCCAACTCGGCGCAGGCGACGAGCAGATCGGTCACCCCGCGCCCCGCGACCACCGCGGAGGAGGCCATCGGCATCGAGCGGAACCGGTCGATCACGCCCTTCGTGGCGTCGTACACCACCAGGGTCGCGGTGTTGATGAAGCCGAAGGCCATCGTCATCACGAACATGCCGGGCATCAGGAAGTCCTTGTAGTCCCCGCCGCCGGGCACCTGCATGGCGCTGCCGAAGACATAGCCGTAGAGCAGGACGGAGAGGATCGGGAAGCCCAACTGCCAGGCGATGTTGACGGGTTGGCGCTGGTAGTGGGTGAGGCCGCGGCGGACGATGTTCCAGACGTCGGCGAGGACCCAGTAGGTGCGGCCGCGGGTGGCCTCCATGGTGCTCATGCCGCTGTCTCCTTCTCCGTGCGGTGTCCGGTCAGGCGCAGGAACACGTCGTCGAGGCTCGGCCTGCGCAGTCCGATGTCCTCGACCCGCACGCCCTCGTCCTGGAGGGTGCGGGCGACCTCGGTGAGTGCGGAGACCCGGTCGACGACGGGGGCGTGCACCCGCAACTCCCCCTCCTCCGCCTCGGGTTCGCCGTCGGAGACCCGGGCGACGACCTTCACCACGCGCGGGATGTCGGTCCGCTCGGCGACCACGACCTCGATACGGTCGCCGCCGACGCGGTCCTTGAGTCCGTCCGGGGTGTCGTCGGCGATGGCCCGGCCCTGGTCGATGACGGTGATGCGGGAGGCGAGCTTGTCGGCCTCCTCCAGGTACTGGGTGGTCAGCAGGACCGTGGTGCCGCTCGCCACCAACGCCCGTACGGATTCCCACACTTCGCCCCGGCTACGGGGGTCGAGTCCCGTCGTCGGCTCGTCGAGGAAGAGCACGGCGGGCGCGAGGATCATGGAGGCGGCGAGGTCGAGCCGGCGCCGCATGCCGCCGCTGTACTTGCCGACGCCCTTGTCGGCGGCGTCGGTGAGGTCGAACTGCGCGAGGAGCTCGGCGGCCCGCTGCTTGGCCCGCTTTCCGCCGAGGTGGAACAGCCGGCCGAACATCTCCAGGTTCTGCCGGCCGGTGAGGACCTCGTCGACGGCGGCGTACTGGCCGGTGAGGCCGATCCTCGACCGCACCTCGCGCGCGTGCCGGACCACGTCCAGTCCGGCCACGGTGGCGCGGCCGCCGTCCAGCCGGATCAGCGTGGACAGGATGCGGACCGCCGTGGTCTTGCCCGCGCCGTTGGGGCCGAGCAGGCCGTGCACGGTGCCCTCGCGGACGGCGAGGTCGAAGCCGTCGAGGGCGTGTTTCTCGCCGTAGCGCTTCTCCAGGCCTTCGGCGTGGACGGCGTATCCGTCGTCGGACATGGGTCCCCCTTCTCGCGATTCCGCTAATTGAGTACAGCGTACCCGATTGCGCGTACGGTGTACTCGGTATTTCGGCGGAACTAAGCTGCCCCCATGACGAGCAGCGGGGACACCAGTGGCAGCGGGGACATCGTCCGCACGCTCGAACTGCTGTGGGACGGCACCCCGCGGCCCAGCCGGGGCCCGAAGCCGGGACTGACGCTGGACCGGATCGTGGAAGCAGCCGTCCGGATCGCGGACGAGGAGGGGCTCGACGCGGTCTCGATGCGCCGGATCGCCACCGAGCTCGGCACCGGCGCGATGTCCCTGTACCGGTACGTCCCCGGCAAGGCCGAGCTGCTCGACCTGATGCTCGACCGCGTCCAGCGGCCCTCCGAGAACCCGGCCGACCACGGCGACGGCTCCTGGCGCTCCGCCCTGGAGGCCATGGCCCGCGCCACGCTCGCGCTCTACACGCGCCATCCCTGGCTGCTCGGCGTCAACCAGGCCCGCCCGCTGCTCGGTCCGAGCGCGCTGGACGGCATGGAGAAGATGCTGGGCCGGATCCGCCCGATGGGCCTGACCGACCCCGAGCTGGTGTCGGCGGTCATCATGGTCGACGGGTACGTCGTCGGGGCCGCGCGCACGCAGGTCTACCAGCGGGAGGCGGAGCGGACGTCGGGGATGACGACCGCGGACTTCTTCGCGGCGCAGGCCCCCTTCCTCGAGAAGGTCATGGCCGGCGGCCGCTACCCGGTCCTCGCCTCCCTCGCCGAGGACACCTGGAGCCCGGAGTTCGACCACTTCGGGTTCGGGCTCCAGCGCATCCTGGACGGTCTTGAGGTGTTCGTCGCGCGCAGGCGCGAGGAATCAGGTGCGGCGGCGGAACAGCCGTCGGAGTCCGAGGAAGCCGACGACGGCCACCAGGGCGAGGGCGCCGATCTTGACGGTTCCGTCGGACCCTCCGCCGCCGTCGCTCCCGGAGGCCGAGGAACTCCCGCTCCCCGAGGGTGACTCCGAGCCGCCGTCACCGGGCGCGTCCTGTGCCTCCACCTCGCTGTCGGCGCCCTCCATGCCGAGCAGGAGCCTGGTCCCGTCCGGGGAGTAGGAGACGGACTCGCCCTGTCCGAGGGGCACGCTCAGCCGCCCCTCCTTCTTGATGTCGCCGTCGTTCCAGTCGTACCAGATACCGCCGAAGTACCCGCGTACGGCGAGCTGTTGACCATCCGGTGAGAAGGCGGCGTCGGTGGCCCACAGGTCGACGGGGTGCACCGGCCTGAAGAGGTTCGTGCCGGAGGGGGAGAGCTTCGCGGGGCCGGCGTACAGGTGGCCGCCGTCCTCCTGCTTGTCGATGATGTAGACGCGTCCGGTCTTCGGGTGGACGACCATCGACTCGGCGTCGCGCGAGCCGTCGGAGTACTTCACGACGTATTGCGTGGCCTTGACGGTCTGGTCCTTGAGGTCCTTCGGCTCGGGGAGCTTGTAGATCCAGACGTAGGGCCAGGTGACGCCGTCGTTGTCGCCGATGTCACCGACCCAGATCTGGTTGTCGGGCCCGATGGAGATGGCCTCGACGTCCCTCGGGGTGCCGACGCCGGTCATGGTGATCCTCGCGACCGTCTTGCCGGTGGCGCTGTCGACGGCGTAGAGGTAGGCGCCGGTGTCCTGGTCGTTGTGGGTCCAGTAGATGCCGGGGTGCAGGTGGGAGGCGGCGAGGCCGCTGGACTCGGTGATCCGGGGGTCGGTGATGGTGAAGCCCTGGTTCCCCTTTCCGTTCCCGTCGTCGGCTGAGGCGGGGAGGCTGAGGGCGCCTACGAGCAGGATCGCGGCTAGGGGGGTGAAGGGTCGACGCATGGGGCCAAGCCTGCCACTCGGCTGCGCCGGGCTGGGGCGGGTGGGGGGTGGCTGGGTCCGGTTCGTGGTTGGGTGCGGGTTCGGTGGGGGCGGGCGTTTTTGCGCAGTTCCCCGCGCCCCTGGATGCCTGCAGCGGCCCCTTGCTGTCCGGTGGGGGCGTGCGTAGCGCATGCGGTTGCGTTGTGGGTCGGGGCCGGGGTGGGGGGTATCCGTCCTCGGTCCGGCGGCTCGGTCGTTCATGAGGGGCTCGGTTCCGGACGCCGGCCGCTGCGGGCGGACACCCCCCACCCCGTCCCCTGCGCGCCGTACGCGGCGAACGGTGCGTGGGGGCGGACGCGGGCGGCTGACGGTCCGGTCGTGGCGCGGGTGACTGCAACTCCCTAGGGGCGCGGGGAACTGCGCGACCAGCCACGACGGACCTCAAGCCGCCCGACGACCTGACCCGGCACCCCCCTAGGCGCCCGGCCCCAGCCCAGCGCAGCGGGGACGTGGGCTCTTTCACAGCACCGGCGGGTCCAAGATCTGTTACTAGGCGGTAAGAATCACCGATGATGGGCACATGCTGCGATTCATGCCCGTCGGCGACTCCATGACCATCGGCAGCGCGGGCGAGCACACCTGGCGGTACCGGATGTGGCAGCACCTGCGTGACACGTACGGCGGCCCCTTCACGCTCGTGGGCCCCCGCGAGACGCTGTACGACAAGGCGGCGGACGCGCCGACGTCGTACGAGTACGCCGATCTCGACTTTCCGCGGGCCCACCTGGCCGGCTGGGGTGAGGGCTGGCAGCACATGGTGCCGCTGATCGGCGAGGCGGTGCGCGGGCACCGGGCGGATGTGCTGCTGGTGTCGCTGGGCCTGATCGACCTGGGGTTCTACACGAACGCGGAGCAGACGGCGGAGAACGTGCGGGCCTTCGTGGCCGAGGCGCGCTCGGCGAACCCCCGTATCCGCATGGTCGTCCTGCCGGTGATCCCCAACGTCCGGGCGGAGACGGACGCGTTGTTCGCCGGAGAGGTCACCCGCTTCAACGAGCTGCTGGCGAAGACGATCGCGGACCTGGACGAGCCCCGCTCCCCCCTGCTCCCGGCCACCCCTCCCCCGTCGTACGACATCAACCTCGACACGTACGACGGCACCCACCCGAACGCGAGCGGCGAGCACAAGATCGCGGCGGCCTTCGCGGAGGCGATGTACCAGGCGTGGGACCTGGGCGAGCCCTACGAGTCCGACTGAGCAACCGCGTCGGCGTTCAGCCGGACGACCCGGCCCCCGGGGACACCGAGACCCCGCACCAGGAGGTCGGCGGCGCGCGGGGAGAACAGCCCGCTGGTCGCGCTCAGGATGAATCCGTCGGCGGGAGCGTCACGCACCGCCCGTAGCAGGAGGAACGCCTCCCCCTCCGCCGGGGCGAACGCGAAGCACCACCATTCGGCGAAATCGTCCCGGGTGAGCTCGGCCGGGCCCCAGCGCTCCTCCAGATCGGCGCGCGCGACCTCGACCTGGGCGAGCCATCTGATCTCGTGTGGGCTGACCTGCTGTTCGGGGATGCGCTTCAGCTCGTTCGGGTGCCGCTCGCGTGGACTCACTCGTGCCTCACCTCCCTGTCCGCCGCCCTGATCTTCCCCTCTCCGCGGCGCCCGCGGGCAGGCCCAGGGGAATACCGCTTCCCGCGTGGGCCGTTGAAGGCGGCTGTCTGTCTCCGGTGGGAAGCGTGGTGGGCGTTCGATGAAGGCGGTCCGGTTCCACGAGTACGGCGGGGTCGAGGTGCTGCGGGTCGAGGAGGTGGCGCGGCCCTCGCCCGGTGCCGGGCAGGTGCTGGTCGAGGTGCGTGCGGCCGGGATCCAGCCCGGGGAGGTCATGATCCGCGAGGGCGAGCGGCACGACCGCTGGCCGGCGACCTTCCCCTCCGGGCAGGGCAGTGATCTTGCCGGGGTCGTGGTGGAGACGGGCCCGCACACGCGGGGGTTCGCGGTGGGTGACGAGGTGCTGGGCTTCACCCACCAGCGGGCCAGCCACGCCCAGTTCGTCGTGGCCGACGACGTGAACCTGTTCTCCCGGCCGCCGGGACTGTCCTGGGAGGTGGCCGGTTCCCTGTACGTGGCCGGTACGACCGCCTGGGCCAGCGTGTTCGCCGTGGACCCCGTGCCCACTGACACGGTCGTGGTGTCCGGCGCCGCGGGCGGGGTGGGGTCACTGGCCGTGCAGCTCGCGCGGCGGCGCGGGGCCACGGTGATCGGGCTGGCTAGCGAGCGGAACCACGGCTGGCTGAAGGAGCGGGGTGTGGTGCCCGTCGGGTACGGGGAGGGGGTGGCTGAGCGGATCCGCGAGGCGGCGGGCGGGCGCGTGGACGCGTTCGTCGACACGTACGGCGAAGGGTATGTGCGGCTGGCCGTGGAACTGGGCGTCCAGCCCTCACGCATCAACACGATCCGTGACTGGCGTACCGCTGCGGAGGTCGGTGCGCGCACCTACGGCGAGGGGTCGGCGGCCTGTGCGGTCGTCGTCGGTGAACTCGCCCGGCTGGCCGCACGGGGTGAGCTGGAGGTGCCGATCGCCCGGACCTACCCGCTGGAGCGGGTACGGGACGCTTACCGCGAACTCGAACTGGGTCACACCCACGGCAAGATCGTGCTCCGGCCATGACCCGGGCGTCGGCCCTCCGTGACCCGGTCACCGTGCGTATCGTTGTACTGCGCGGCTGCACTCGTCCATGGGGCAGCCGGGGAGGAGCGCCACGATGACCGTCCTCGAAGACAGGATCGCGATGGCCGAGAGCGACAACACGAGCACCCTCGACGAGATGTTCGAGCGGCTCGAGACGATGCCCGTCCCCGAGGGATACAAGGTCGAGATCGTCGAGGGGACCGTCTACATGTCGCCGCAGCGGGACACCCGCTGGGAGATCATCGCGGACATCTTCGAGCAGCTGCGGACCAAGTACCCGCGAAAGCGCGTGAAGTCCGACGTGCGCATCGACTACCCCGGGCACCTCAACGGATTCGCGACCGATGTGACGGTGGTGGCCGAAGGCGCCACCAAGTCGGAGGACGGCCACTGGTCGTACGAGGACGTCGAGTTCGTCGCCGAGGTGATCTCCAAGGGCACCGCGGCCAACGACTACGGCCCGAAGAAGACCGCCTACGCCACGGCCGAAGTCCCCGTCTACGTCATCGCTGATCCGTATCAGGGGCGCTGCCACATCTACACCGACCCCAAGGGCGGCGACTACGAGGTCGAGACCAAGGTGGCCTTCGGCAAGGACGTGGACCTCACCGGCACCGTCGTCGATCTCGTCCTCAAAACCGATGAGTTCCCCCGCGACTGACTGACAGAATCCGCCGCATGGCGATCATCCACAACACCACCCTGAAGCCCACCAAGCTGGAACTGCTCACCACCTGGCTGCCGACCCGCCCCTGGTACGCCGGTTCCGGCGCACCGGAGTTGACCAAGGCCGGCGGGTTCCGGCTCGACGACCCGGAGGGCGAGGTCGGGATCGAGTTCATGGTGGCGCTCGACACCTCCGGCCCCGAGCCCGTCGCCTACCACGTTCCCCTCACCTACCGCGCCGCCCCGCTCCCCGGCGCGGACCACGCCCTCGTCGGCACCATGGAACACGGTGTCCTGGGCCCCCGCTGGGCCTACGACGGCCTCCACGACACCGTCCTGCGCACCGAACTCCTCGCCCTGTTCGAGGGCCGAGCCCAGGCCATGGCCCAGAGCATCAGCGACACCCCCGACCACGAGGTGGCCCACTCCTACGCCGGTCCCGCCCTCCCCACCGGCCCCGCCGAGATCACCGAGGACCGGGACGGCGGCACCGACCTCACCCTCCCGGACGGCACCCTCCTCCGCGTCCACCGGACCCTGTCGGCCGCCGCACCCGAGGGAGTGTCCGGCCAGGTCTCCGCGCCCTGGAACGCCCCGGACGGCACCCGCGTGCGCTCGGTGTTCGCGAGCCTGCGCACTCCCTGAGACGGGCGGACGCCACAGCGCGGCGCCCGTTCTGGACGGCCGCGCGCGGTAGTCCGGAGTCGCTCCCGGAGGTCATCCAACATCGCCCCTGGCGAGACGGAGACGAGGTACTCACACGCGGCCGGTGACCTCCCACAGCAACTCGCCCATGACGTACGGCACTCCGCGCGACGGCACCGAGCGCCACCCCAGCGGCCAGGTCACGCCGGTCAGCGCGGGCACCCCGACATAGGCGAGGCTGCGGTCACCGCGGGTCAGGGCCCGCACCCCCGGCGGCCAGCGGAAGTCCGCCGCGGTTCCCGGCGGCAGCAGAAAGTACGTGTTCCGCTCCCCCGTGGCCTCCTGGACGATCGGGCCCGCGTCGAAGTCCGTGCACACCATCAGCTCGGAGGCGACCCGTTCGCCGTGCACACCGCGGATCCGTACGGCGTCGAAGTGCACGCCGGCGTGCCGCAGGGCGTGACCGGTGGCGGGGATCCAGGTCGGGAGCCAGGGGGCGTCGATTCTCTCGTTCATGCAGCAGAGCGTGGCGGGTGCTCACATACTGTGACCAGGGCTGCGGAAGTTCCGTGCAGAGCTGTGCACTTGGGGAGGCGGTTGTGCACTTCGGTGACCGTGGATCGGAGTCCTTCGGCGTGCTGCTCCGTTTCTTCCGCGAGCGGGCCGGGCTCACCCAGGAGGGCCTGGGCAAGCACGTCGGCTACTCCAAGTCCCAGGTGGCGATGGTGGAGCGGGGAGAGCGGTCGCCGAGGGGACAGTTCGTCGAGATCGCCGACGAGGTGGTCGGTGCACAAGGTGCACTACTGGTACTGGCCGAGAAGGAGTTGAAGAAGCGCGGGCTGCCGCCCTGGACCGAGGACTACCTCTCGGAGGAACGCAGAGCGGCGGCCCTGCACGTGTACCAGAACCACGTTGTGCCCGGCTCGCTCCAGACCGAGGCGTATGCGCGTGCCGTCTACGACTGCCACGTACCGGCGTTGGACGACGAGGACATCGACCGCCGGGTGACCGCCCGGCTGGAGCGCCAGCAGCTCTTCGAACGCAGGCCCCGGCCCCTCGTCAGCTACGTACTGGAAGAGAGCACGCTCACCCGCCCGTTGGGAGGTTCGGAGGTACTCAAGGAGCAGCTGCGGCACATCCTCCAGATCGGCCGACTCCGTCACGTGGAGATCCAGGTCATGCCGCACAACCGCCGGGCCCACGCCGGGCTGAACGGCCCGATGATTCTCCTGGAGACCACCGAGGACCGTCGGCTTGCCTACGTGGAAGGCCCCAGCGGCGGCTACTTCGTCAGCGAACAACCCGACCTGCAGGAACTGTTCGCCCGGTATGGCATTCTGCGAGCGCAGGCTCTCAACCCCGACGAGTCCGCGAAACTGATCGACGAGGTGGCAGAGGGACTATGAGCGAGGACCTGCACTGGTTCAAGAGCAGTTACAGCGGAGACCAGGGCGAGTGCCTCGAAGTCGCCCACACCCCCGCCACCATCCACGTCCGCGACTCCAAGACCCACACCCCCGCCCTCACCGTCACCCCCACCGCGTGGTCCGCCTTCCTGCGGTCCGATATCAAGTCCAGGCAGATGTGATCCCGTCACCTGGGGCACCAAGGTCGCCCCGGTCGCCGCACCGCCGGCTGACCCCCCTTGCCTAGAGCGCACTCCACGTCGTTGGCTAGGGGTTCATGAAGTACACGCAGCTCGGACGCACCGGACTCAAGGTCAGCCGACTCGTCCTCGGCACCATGAACTTCGGCCCGCAGACCGACGAGTCCGACTCCCACGCGATCATGGACTCGGCCCTCGACGCGGGCATCAACTACTTCGACACCGCCAACGTGTACGGCTGGGGCGAGAACAAGGGCCGTACCGAGGAGATCATCGGCAACTGGTTCGCGAAGAGCGCCGCCAACCGCGACCGGACCGTCCTCGCCACCAAGGTCTACGGCAACATGGCCGCGGACGGCGAGGCCTGGCCCAACCACGACAAGCTCTCCGCGCTCAACATCCGGCGCGCGGTCGACGCCTCGCTCAAGCGCCTCCAGACCGACTACATCGACATCTACCAGTTCCACCACGTCGACCGCGCCACCCCCTTCGAGGAGATCTGGCAGGCGATCGACACCCTGGTCCAGCAGGGCAAGATCCTTTACGTCGGGTCGTCCAACTTCCCCGGCTACAAGATCGCCCAGGCCAACGAGATCGCCGCCCGCCGGGGCGGCACCATCGGCCTGGTCAGCGAGCAGTGCCTCTACAACCTGGCCGAGCGGCGCGCCGAGATGGAGGTCATCCCGGCCTCCCAGGAGTACGGCCTCGGCGTGATCCCCTGGTCCCCGCTGCACGGCGGTCTGCTCGGCGGGGTCATCAAGAAGGAGGTCGAGGGCGGTCGCCGCGCCTCGGGCCGCGCCGCCGACACCCTCAAGGACCCGGCCAAGCGCGCCCAGATCCAGTCCTACGAGGACCTTCTGGAGAAGCACGGCCTGGAGCCCGGCGAGGCGGCCCTGGCCTGGCTGCTGACCCGCCCCGGCATCACGGGCCCCATCGTCGGCCCGCGCACGGCGGAGCAGCTGGAGTCGGCGATCAGGGCGGTGGACCTGGAGCTGTCCGAGGAGCTCCTGGCCGGCCTGGACGAGATCTTCCCGGGCCCGGGCCCGTCCCCGGAGGCCTTCGCCTGGTAGGAGCGCCCCCGCAGGGGCGCAGGGCGGAGTCGATTTGGGGCTCCGCCCCGTGGGCGCGACCAGCCACAACGGCGCGGCAGCCGAGAACTGGCCGCAGTTCCCCTTACCTACCAAGGGCCGCAGCAAGAGCAACAACGACGAACATCATCACCAGCACACCGGCCATGATCCGGTTCCGCGTCTTCGGGTCCACACATCGAGCCTAACCGCCCCCACCGAGCGCCCAACGCCCGACCACCTCATAGCGGGGCTGCTCCCCCGCCACCCCGGTGACCGGCAGGTTGCTCCGCACCAGCGCCAGCTCGGACACCGTCCACGCCCGACCGGTGAACCCGTCGAGCACGTCCAGATACGGCCGTACATCCACCGCCTCCCGACTCCGCGCCACCGTCAGATGCGCCTTGTAGCGCCGGTGCTCCCCCATCTCCACCCCGGCCTTCCGCCCCGCCGCCTCCGCCCGATCGGCGAGCAACCGCAACACCGGCAGCTCGCCGGAGGCCCCGGCCCACAGCGCCCGCCCGTGCCCGAACTGCCCACCCCCGCGCACGGCCAGCGGGAAGGCGGGCGTTCGCCGGGCCGCCCGCTCCAGCCGCTCCGACAGTTCCGGTACGACGTCGTCGTCGACCTCGCCGTAGAACGCCAGCGTGAAGTGCCAGCCCGGGACGCCGGTCCAGCGCAGCCCCTGCGCGCCGGGCAGCTTCCTCAACTCGGCGACCACTGCGGCGAGTTCCTCGGCGACATCCTGCGGGGGCAGCACCGCGGCGAAGAGTCTCATGGGGTCAGCCTGTCACCATGAGGGCATGGAGATCACCATCAGGGACGGCGGACCCGACGACATACCCGTGATCCTCGGCATGCTCGACAGCTGTGTGGAGTGGCTGGTCGGACAGGGGCGCCCCGGTCAGTGGGGGACGAAGCCGCTGTCGGAGAGCCCGAGGACGGTGGAATCCGTCGCCCGGTACATCGACGAGGGCAGCGCCTTCGTCGCCGAGGCCGACGGGGTACCGGCTGCGACCCTCACCCTCACCGACGCGCCGGGCGCCTACCTCGCGCATCTCCCGCCGCCCGGCGAGCCCGAGCGGTACATCCACTGGCTCGCCTCCGACCGCCGCTTCAAGGGCCACGGAGTCGGCAGCGCCCTGCTCGCGCACGCCGCCGAGCACACCCGGCGCGCGGGTGTCGCCCTGCTGCGGGTGGACTGCTACGCGGGCGACGACCGCGGGCTGGTCGCGTACTACGAGGCCAACGGCTTCACCCCGACGGAGACGTACTCCGCCGGGGCGAACGGCGACTGGCCGGGCCAGGTACTGGCCATGCGCGTGCTGCCGTAGGGCTCGGGCCCCCGGCGCCACAAGCCGTCGTACGGCTCAGGCCGCCGCAGCCAGCTGTTCCTGCGCCTCGCGCGGGACGAACCGCACCTGCGGGTGGCCGCGGTTCCAGCCCACCGAGAGCCGCAGGTTGCCGACCCTGGCCAGGACCAGGCCGACCGTCACCGCGGCCGCCGCGGCGATCGCACCGCCCACCGCGAGGCCGGCCCGGACGCCGTACGCGTCGGTGATCCAGCCGGCGATCGGTGCGCCGATGGGCGAGCCGCCCATGAACACCATCATGTACAGGGACATCACACGGCCCCGCATGGCCGGGTCCGTGCCCATCTGGACGGAGGTGTTGCCGGTGACGTTGACCGTCATGCCGAACATCCCGATCGGGGCCATGAGCAGCGCGAACAGCCACAGCGAGGGGGCGATCGCGGCCACGATCTCCAGCGTGCCGAAGGCCACCGCGCCCACCACCAGCACCCGCATCTTCGCCGTGCCGCGCCGGGCCGCGAGCAGGGCGCCGACGAGGGAGCCGACGGCCATCAGGATGTTGAAGAGGCTGTAGGAACCGGCGCCCGCGTGGAAGACGTCGTCGGCGAAGGCCGACAGGTAGACGGGGAAGTTGAAGCCGAAGGTGGAGACGAACCCGACCAGGACGATGGTCCAGATCAGCTCGGGGCGTCCGGCCACGTAGTGCAGCCCCTCCCTCAGCTGTCCCTTGCCGCGCGGGGCGCGCTCCACGACGTGCAGCTCACGTGTCCGCATCATCATCAGGCCGATGAGCGGGGCCACGAAGGACAGGCCGTTGGCGAGGAACGCCCAGCCGGTGCCGACGCCGGTGATCATGACGCCCGCGACCGCGGGGCCGACCAGGCGGGCCGACTGGAAGTTCGCGGAGTTCATGCTGACCGCGTTCTGGAGCTGGTCGGGGCCGACCATCTCGGAGACGAAGGTCTGCCGGGCCGGGTTGTCGACGACGGTCGCGAGGCCCACGGCGAACGCGGCGAGGTAGACGTGCCAGACCTCGACGTGACCGGTCAGGGTGAGGACGGCCAGCGCGATGCCGGTGGCGCCCATCGCGGACTGCGTGAACAGCAGCGCGCGGCGCTTGGGCAGCCGGTCGACGAGGACACCGCCGTAGAGGCCGAAGAGCAGCATCGGCAGGAACTGGAGCGCTGTCGTCACGCCGACGGCGGTGGCGGAGCCGGTGAGGCTGAGCACCAGCCAGTCCTGGGCGATGCGCTGCATCCAGGTGCCGATGTTGGAGACGACCTGGCCGAGGAAGAAAAGGCGGTAGTTCCTGACCTTCAGGGAGCTGAACATCGAGGACTTGCGGGTTCTGGGGGCGGGCGGGGTGTCGAGGGTGGTCGGTGCGGGTGCGGAGTCTGCTCCGGGTCCCGAACTCAAAAGTGTTCGCCTCCTCTTTGCGGCTTACAGATGTGCGAGCTTCTCCAGCACGGGGGCGGCTTCGCGCAGTTTCGCCCACTCGTCCTCGTCGAGGCCGTCGACCAGGGTGGCCAGGAAGGCGTTCCGCTTGGCGCGGGACTCCGCGAGCATGGCCTCGGCCTGCTCGGTCTTGGTGACGACCTTCTGGCGCCGGTCCTCGGGGTGCGGCTCCAGCCGGACGAGTCCCTTGGCCTCGAGGAGGGCCACGATGCGGGTCATCGACGGCGGCTGGACGTGCTCCTTGCGGGCGAGCTCGCCCGGGGTGGCCTTGCCGCAGATCGAGAGGGTGCCCAGCACCGACATCTCGGTGGGGCTCAGCGACTCGTCGACTCGCTGGTGCTTGAGCCGACGGGACAGTCGCATCACGGCGGAGCGAAGGGCGTTCACGGCGGCAGCGTCGTCGCCATGGGTGAGGTCCGGCATCTCTTTAGCGTAACTCATTACTCTCGCTAAACAAGCTGGCGTGCGCGAGGATTCCCGTGACTCCGGCCACGGAAACCCGATCTTCACCCATACGAGTGAGTCGACAGCGGAAAGTGAACGCCGCTCCCCGTCGGCGGCGACCCTCGTGTCCATGGGGACCAGCGTGCTCAGCCTGCGGATAGACGGGGAGCTGCTCGAACGGCTCCGGGACCATGCGGCCAAAAGGGGAATGAGCGTCCAGGACTATGTGATCCGGACGCTCGTTCGAGACGACTTCGACGAGCGGTTCCAGACCGCCGTCGACGAGACGGAGAAGTTCTACGGGGTGACGTGAGGGCGACGTGAGGGCGGGGCATGTGAGACCCGGTCACGTCAGACCCAGCGCCGGCATCAGGTAGTAGAAGGCGAAGACGGCGGAGACGACGTACATCGCGACCGGGACCTCCTTGGCCCGTCCCGCCGCAAGCCGCAGCACCACGAAGGTGATGAAGCCCATGCCGATGCCGTTGGTGATCGAGTAGGTGAACGGCATCATCACCATCGTCACGAACGCCGGGACGGCGATGGTCCAGTCGGCCCAGTCGATGTCCCGGACGGAGTTGGCCAGGATCATGAAGCCCACCGCGAGCAGCGCGGGGGTCGCGGCCTGCGACGGGACCATCGTGGCGACCGGGGTCAGGAAGAGGGCCACGGCGAAGAGGCCGCCGGTGACCACGTTCGCGAAGCCGGTGCGGGCGCCCTCGCCGACGCCGGCCGTGGACTCCACGAAGGCCGTGGTGGCCGAGGAGGAGCTGGCACCGCCCGCCGCCACCGCGAGGCCGTCCACGAACAGGACCTTGTTGATGCCGGGCATCTGGCCCTGGGCGTCGGTGAGCTTGGCCTCGTCGGAGACGCCCATGATCGTGCCCATCGCGTCGAAGAAGCACGACAGCAGGACCGTGAAGACGAAGAGGATGCCGGTCAGCACGCCCACGTGGGAGAAGCCGCCGAAGAGGCTGACCTTGCCGAGCAGACCGAAGTCGGGGGTGGCGACCGGGTTGCCGGGCCACTTCGGGGTGGTGAGGCCCCAGCTGGGCACCTTGGCGACGGCCTCGATGATCACCGCGAGGACCGTCATCGCGACGATGGAGATGAGGATGGCGCCGGAGACCTTGCGGACGATCAGGGCCAGGGTGAGCAGGGCTCCCAGGATGAAGACGAGCACCGGCCAGCCGTTGAGGTGACCGTCGGCACCGAGCTGGAGCGGGACGGTGGTCTGGGCCGCGTCCGGGATGCGGGAGACGAAACCGGAGTCCACCAGGCCGATCAGCATGATGAACAGGCCGATACCGATGGAGATCGCCTTGCGCAGGCCGAAGGGCACCGCGTTCATCACGCGCTCCCGCAGACCGGTGGCGACCAGCAGCATCACGATGAAGCCCGCGAGCACCACCATGCCCATCGCGTCCGGCCAGGACATCCGGGGCGCGAGCTGGAGCGCGACGACCGAGTTCACGCCGAGCCCGGCGGCCAGCGCGATCGGGACGTTGCCGACCACGCCCATGAGGAGCGTGGTGAAGGCGGCGGTCACGGCGGTCGCGGTGACCAGCTGGCCGTTGTCCAGCTGATGGCCGTACATGTCCTTGGCGCTGCCGAGGATGATCGGGTTGAGCACGATGATGTAGGCCATCGCGAAGAACGTGGCGAACCCGCCCCGGATCTCCCGGGGCAGGCTGCTGCCCCGCTCGGAGATCTTGAAGTAGCGGTCGAGGGCGGTCGGCATTGGATGTTCCTACGAGTGGAATGAGACAAGGTCGGACGCAAACCGTTTCAGTATGAACGTATGAGGCCGGTGGGACCATCTCCGCGCGTAGATGTGATCGCCTCGTAAGCTGTCCCCATGGCCAAATGGACACCCACGCACGAGGCACCGGAGCCCCTGGAGGGCCCGGTGGTCGCCACCATCACCGGCGGCACGATCCTGTGGTTCGTCCTCTTCCTCGTGCAGCTCCCCTTCTACGGCTGGTTCGCGGACCACGGCCACACCTGGTGGCTGTGGACCTGCCTGGCCGGGGGCGGGCTCGGGCTCTACGGGATCTACTTCGTGCGCAGGAGGGACGCGGCGATCAAGCGGGCGGCCGCCGCCGACCCTGCTGCCGAGTGACGAGCGTCCCCTAGGTCGTGTCCGCAAAGTGTCGGCGTCGTTGGTCTGTTCGTGGTGCGTCGTCATGAGCTGACTGATGAGTCGTGGGCGGTGATCGAGCCGTTGCTGGCTCCGGCGCGGATGGGCCGTCCGGTGCGGGATCGCCGCCAGGTCATCAACGGGATTCTGTGGAAGCTGTCCACGGGTGCGGCCTGGCGGGACCTGCCCGAACGCTACGGGCCGTGGAAGACCGTCTACGAACGCTTCCGTCGCTGGTCGGCCGACGGAACCTGGGACCGCCTGCTGGCCCATGTCCAGCAGCACTCCGATGCCGTCGGCGCAGTCGACTGGACGGTCGTGTGCGTCGACTCCACCACCGTGCGCGCCCACCAGCACGCGGCCGGGGCCCGAAAAGGGGGCTTTGGCCCGGCGAGGCGATCGGCCGGTCCCGCGGCGGACTGACCACGAAGATCCACCTCGCCTGCGACGGACAGGGCCGACCGCTCGCCTTCACCATCACCGCCGGCAACGTCAACGACTGCACCCAATTCGAGCAGGTCATGGCCCGCATCAACGTCAGCCGGTGCGGGCCGGGCCGCCCCAGAACGCGGCCGGAGCGGGTCGTCGCGGACAAGGGCTATTCGTCCACGAAGATCCGCGCCTACCTCCGCCGACGAGGCATCAAGGCAGCGATCCCGGAACGGATCGACCAGATCAACGGCCGCATCCGCCGCGGCGAGGGCCTTTGCCGACTCGACCGGACCGCCTACCGGCGCCGCAACGTCGTCGAACGCTGCTTCAACAAGCTCAAGCACAACAAAGCCCTGGCCACCCGCTACGACAAACTTGGCCGCCACTACCAAGCCCTGGTCACCCTCGCCTGCCTACGACTCTGGCTGCCCTGACATTGCGGACACGACCTAGTACCAGGGCATCATCGGCCCGGCCCGGTCTCCTCCCCAGGTCGGAACTTCCGGGCACTCGCCGGGTGAAGCCGCAAAACCGCACGTACCGTCGAATGCATGACGCACATCGACGCGGGCGCCGAACTCGCCACCAGGACGGCCCTGTCCCCGTCGGTCACCGGGCTGACCGCGGCCGAGGTGGCCGAGCGGGTGGCGCGGGGGCAGGTCAACGACGTGCCGGTGCGGAGCAGCCGGTCCCTGGCGGAGATCGTCCGGGCGAACGTCTTCACCCGGTTCAACGCGATCATCGGTGTGCTCTGGCTGGTCATGATGTTCGTGGCGCCCTTCCAGGACAGCCTGTTCGGGTACGTCATCCTCGCCAACACCGGGATCGGCATCATCCAGGAGTGGCGGGCCAAGAAGACCCTCGACTCCCTCGCGGTGATCGGGGAGGCGCGGCCGACGGTACGGCGGGACGGGACCGCGACCGAGGTCAGCACCTCGGACATCGTCCTGGACGACCTCATCGAGATCGGGCCCGGCGACAAGGCCGTGGTCGACGGGACGGTCGTGGAGGCCGACGGGCTGGAGATCGACGAGTCCCTGCTGACCGGTGAGGCCGACCCGGTGGTCAAGCGGCCCGGCGACCAGGTGATGTCCGGGAGCTTCGTGGTCGCCGGCGGCGGCGCCTTCCAGGCCACCAAGGTGGGCCGCGAGGCCTACGCCGCCCAGCTCGCCGAGGAGGCCTCGCGGTTCACGCTGGTCCACTCCGAGCTGCGCTCGGGCATCTCCACGATCCTCAAGTACGTGACCTGGATGATGGTCCCGACCGCGATCGGCCTGGTCGTCAGCCAGCTCTTCGTGAAGGACAACGACCTCAAGGACTCCATCGCGCGCACGGTCGGCGGGATCGTGCCGATGGTCCCGGAGGGGCTGGTGCTGCTGACCTCGGTCGCCTTCGCGATCGGCGTGATCCGGCTTGGCCGGAAACAGGTCCTGGTGCAGGAACTCCCGGCCATCGAGGGCCTCGCCCGCGTCGACACGGTCTGCCTCGACAAGACCGGCACCCTCACCGAGGGCGGCATGGACGTCACCGAGGTCCGGCCGCTCCAGGGCGCCGACGCGTCGTACGTACGGAAAGTGCTGGGCGCCCTGGGCGAGTCGGACCCCCGGCCCAACGCCTCGCTCCAGGCGATCATCGACGTCTACCCGGACGTCGAGGAGTGGCGGTGCACCGAGTCCCTGCCCTTCTCCTCCGCCCGCAAGTACAGCGGGGCCACCTTCAGCGAGGGCGACGGCGAGTCCAGTTCGTGGCTGCTGGGTGCGCCGGACGTGCTGCTGGCCGCGGACGACCCGGCCCTGCGGGAGACCGAGCGCCTCAACGAGCAGGGGCTCAGGGTGCTGTTGCTGGCGCGGGCCGCCCGGGACCTCGACGATCCCGAGGTCGCCCGGGGAGCACGGCCCACCGCCCTGGTCGTACTGGAGCAGCGGTTGCGGCCCGACGCGGCGGACACCCTGCGGTACTTCGCCGAGCAGGACGTGCGGGCCAAGGTCATCTCCGGGGACAACGCGGTGTCGGTCGGGGCGGTGGCGGCCAAGCTGGGCCTGGACGGCAGCACGGTGGACGCGCGGCGGCTGCCGGCCGACCCGGACGGGATGGCGGACGCGCTCGACGAGGGCACGGTGTTCGGGCGGGTCACCCCGCAGCAGAAGCGGGACATGGTGGGGGCGCTCCAGTCCCACGGGCACACCGTCGCGATGACCGGCGACGGGGTCAACGACGTGCTCGCCCTCAAGGACGCCGACATCGGGGTGTCCATGGGCTCCGGGTCCGAGGCCACGCGGGCGGTCGCGCAGATCGTGCTGCTGGACAACAGCTTCGCGACGCTGCCGTCGGTGGTGGCGGAGGGCCGGCGGGTGATCGGCAACATCACCCGGGTCGCGACCCTGTTCCTCGTCAAGACCGTCTACTCGGTGCTGCTGGCCGTCCTCGTGGTGTGCTGGCAGGTCGAGTACCCCTTCCTGCCACGGCACCTGACCCTGCTGTCGACGCTGACGATCGGCGTCCCGGCCTTCTTCCTGGCCCTCGCGCCCAACAAGGAGCGCGCGCAACCGCACTTCGTGCGGCGGGTGATGCGGTACTCGATCCCGGGCGGGGTGGTGGCGGCGATCGCGACCTTCACGACGTATCTGCTCGCCCGTCACCACTACACCGGCGCGGGCGCGTTGGACGCGGAGACCAGCGCGGCCACCCTGACGCTGTTCCTGATCTCGATGTGGGTCCTGGCGATCATCGCCCGCCCGTACACCTGGTGGCGCATCGCGCTGGTCGCGGCGATGGGCCTCGGCTTCGTGCTGGTCCTGGCCGTGCCGTGGCTCCAGCACTTCTTCGCGCTGAAGCTGGTGGGCGTGACGATGCCGTGGATCGCGGTGGGCATCTCGGTGGTGGCGGCGGCCGTCCTGGAGGTGCTGTGGAGAGTGGTCGACCGCCGCGGTTCCGCTTAGCGCTGGGCTTCAGCCGGGACGGGTGCGTTGTGTGCTGTCCGCCGCGCCGTCGTGGCTTGTCGCGCAGTTCCCCGCGCCCCTATGGGGCGCGGTTTCACCGGACGTCGATGTAGTCCGCCGCCGAGTTGACCGGGGAGGTCGTCGTCGTCCCGGCGAAGGTGTAGCGGAAGTAGCCGTCCGCCGTGGCCTTGACCGTGGTCTTCAGGGCGCCCGTGGTGGAGGACTTGATGGTCTTGAGGGTGCTCCAGGTGGTCGCGCCCTTCTTCTTGAACTGGAGCTTCACCGGCTGGGTGGAGTAGCCCGCGTTCTTGTTGGTGTCCCAGTTGGCGCGGGCGAGCTTGCCCGTGACGGTGATCGTCTTGCCCTTCTTCACCGGCTCCGGGGAGGCGTCGGTGGTGAGGGTGGCCTTGCGCTGGAGGTGGGTGGTGCCGAGGCCGCCCTGCCAGGTGATCCCGTCACTGGCGTTGACCGCGAGGGCGCCCAGCTTCCAGGTGCCCGCCTCGCTGCTGAACAGGTCGATGCTCGCGTCCGAGGACTTGGGACGGAACTGGATCTTCGCCGAGCACTTGAGGACGGTCTGGGAGGACACCGTGCAGGTGCCAGGACCGTCACCGGCGAGCAGGTCGTCGGAGTTCTCGCCGAGGGTGGCGCCGCGGTAGAGGACGGGCCCGGTCTGGAAGGAGTTCGGGTCCAGGTTCGCGGGCTTGGTCACGGTGTACGTCGCGGAGACGGTGACCTGAGCCGTGGGGCCGACCACGATGTTCTTGCCGCTGTTGACCTTCAGCTGGGAGAAGGTGACGGCGGGCCCGGCCGCCGGCGCGGCCTGCGCGGCCGGCACGGCGAGGGCGGAGAGTGCCACGGCGCCGGAGGCGGCGAGGACGAGGGCGCGTATGCGCATGTGCGTTCCCCATGAGGAGAGAAGTGATCTCGGAGTCTGATGACTCATGGGTGAGATCACTGACTCATGGGGCTGGTTGTACGTGTGGAGCATGATTTTGTTCGCACATGCGCAACGCTTTACCTCCGGCCGACCTGTGCCGGCCTGCGCCGACTTACTTCACGTCGACGAAGTCACCCGCGGCGTTGACGGCCGGGGTGGTGGAGGTGCCCGCGTAGCTCCAGCGGAAGTAGCCGTCGACCGTGGCCTTGACCGTGGTCTTCAGGTCGCCCTTGGAGTTGGTCTTGACGGTCTTCACCGTGGTGTAGGTGTTGGAGTTCTTCTTGCGGAACTGCAGCTTCACCGGCTGGGTCGAGTACCCGGCGTACTTCCTGGTCTCCCAGTTGGCGCGCGTCAGCTTGCCGGTGACGGTGATGGTCTTGCCCTTCTTCACCGGCTCCGGGGCGGCGTTGGCGGTCAGCTTGGAGAGGCGCTGGACCCGGTGCGTGCCGTAGTAGTCGTTCCAGTAGACGGAGCCGACCTCGTCGTTGGCGAGCACGGCCGCCGTGACGTGCCAGGTGCCGGCCAGCGAGTTCATGTACAGGTCACTGCCCGGGACGGCCGTGATGGTGAGCTTGCAGGTCGAGGTCGTGGCGTTGACCGCGGTGCAGGTGGCGACCTCCTCGTTGGGCGGGAGGTAGCCGTCGATGTTGTCGACGTCCTTGCCGTGCCACAGGTCGATGTAGGCGTCCTGGATGCCGGCGGAGTGGCTGGCCGTCAGGGAGACGGTGAACTTCTTGGCGGCGGTGGTGCCGAGGACGATGTCCTTGCCACCGTTGATCGTCACCTTGGAGACGACCGGCAGCTCGTCCGCGGCGGCGGCGGCGGTGCTCATCGCCGACCGGGAGACGCCGAAGCGCTCGGCGGCGGTGGTCTTGTCGATGCCTCCGTCGGCGGCCTGCACGGCCGGCACGGCGAGGGCGGAGAGGGCCAGGGCGCCGGTGACGGCGGCCACGGTGGCACGAATACGCATGTGTTCCCCACGTGAGGTCGGTGAGTCTGAGTGACTCACCGGGTCAGATAATCGAGTGGGGCGAAAGGTTGCACGACTGGTAAGAGTTATGTGTGAAGCTTTTTGTCGAAGTCTGCCGGTACCCGAAGAACGGCGAGTTCCTCGACTCGGCCGTCGATGTCACCGCGGTCGGTGTCGACATCCTCGCGGACCTCGTGGGGATTCCGGCGGCCGAGTGGGTGGGCGTGGTGCCTCTGGCGGAGGAGCACGCCGAGCGTGTCCGGGAGTTGACCGGGATCACGCTCGGCCTGGAGGCCTACGACTACTTCCTGGAACCCAGCTCCGGCTGACCCGTTCAGTCGAACCAGCGGTCCCTCGCCAGTTCCTCCGTGCGGGTCGGGTCCTCCAGGAGGGCTGCCACCTCGAAGCGGCGGGGCCACTGGCGGGACGCCCAGGCGAGGCCCGCTGCCACGCCCTCCAGGGTCGCGGCGTGCAGGACGCCGTCGCTGGTGAGGCGCCAGTCGATCTCCACGCCGTCGACGACGAGTTCCTCGTGCTCGACGTACGAGGAGGGGGTGCTCGCGCCCAGCAGGACCCGTACCGACTCCGGGACGTCGTGTTCCGTGCCCTCGGAGTCCACCGAACCCGTCACCGACTCGCTCAGGCGGCGCACCTGGAAGAGTTCGGCCAACTCGGCCGCCCGGGACGGGCGGACGGGCAGCAGCGGGACGCCCTCCGTGAAGGGGAGCAGGTCCGGGGAGTCGACGACCACCGCGTCCGCCGCGTCCACGACCTCGACCCGGCCGTCGGTCACGGCCCGCAGCTCGTCGGGGAGGGTGACCTGTTCGGGGTCCAGGTCGGCCAACGCGCCGTAGAGCGCGTGCAGTTGGGCTGCGGTGACCGGCCGGGACGGGTCGGCCAGGCGGTCGAGGAGTTCCGCCGCGCCACCCGGCTCCTCCAGCAGCGCGGACACCGACGTCCGCACCCCGAGCGCCCGCAGCACCTGCTCGTCGTCGAACCCGGTCGCGTCCGCCTCGTCGTACAGGCCGCGCAGCAGCGGGTCACCGCCCGCGGCCAGCAGTCCGGCGGGGCGGCGGCCGTCGAGCACCGGGTTCCCGCGCAGCCACCAGGCGGTGTACGGCCGTACGACCTCGTGCGTGCCGTCCGGCAGCAGGATGCGGACCTGCTGGGTGAGCGCGTCCCTCAGCGGGGGCTGGGCCAGCAGGGCGAGGGCCTGCGGCCACTTGTCCTCGTCGACGAGGTCGAGATCGCGTACGGCGATCAGCTCGGTGGCGACCGGCGGCACCGGGGTGTCCGGGAACCGGTCGAGGATGTCCTCGCACCACACGTCCACGGCGTCCAACAGCCCGGCGTCGTCCGGTTCGGCGAAGTCGCCCTCGCGGGGCTCCAGTTCGTCGGGGTCGAGGACCACGTCGGTGGCGCGGACCAGCGCGAAGTCGGCGAGCACCCCGCAGGCGGCCAGGGGCTGTTCGCCCCACTTCGCCGCCAGCTCGGCGTCCACGAAGGCGAGTTCGTCCTCACGCATGACCTGGGCGAACGGGCTGCCCGGGAGCACGAGTTCACCGGCCGGGACCAGCTCCCCCTCCTCGTCGGGCAGGGCGAGCGCGCCGAGCCACGGCTCGTCGCCGGGTTCGAGCCCCGCGTCCCGCACCAACGCCAGCACCGTGTCGGCGAGTTCCTCCGCGTCCGGGGTGTCCTCCTCCCAGTTCACGCCCCCGTCGTCGTCCAGGGAGGCGGCCACCGCGGCCCGCACCTGGGGCGTGGTGAGCACCGCGCGCGGTGTCGCGGGCAGCGCGCCCAGCTTCTCCAGGAGCGGGTGCGCGGCGCTCGGGTGGGCGACCTTGAGGCCGAGCCGGGCGAGGATCTCCGGGTCGATCCGGGGCCCGTCCGACGTGGGCAGCAGCACCTGCCGGGGTCCGATGGTGGTACGGCCGTCGGCGAGCGGCACGGGGAGGCCGGAGAGCCGGTCGGGGTCGACGCCCGCGAGGCTGTCGTAGAGCCGCTGCCACCACTCCGGGTCCTTCTCCAGACCCGCCAGCCGGTCCACGGCGTCGGTGAGCGGGATCCGCGCCACGCCCAAGGTCCGCAGTTCCACGCGCCGTTCGAGACCGGCGGGCAGCAGGGTGGGCAGTACCTCGGCGAGCACCCGCACGGTGTCGGCGCCGGCGCCCTCCACGACCTCGGCCTCGCGCGGGCGCAGCGTCTCCGGGAGGTCGTCGGTGGGTTCGAGCGCGGGCGGCAGGAAGGAGGTCCTCGGCAGCCGCTCCAGGATCGCCTGGCGCAGGGCGCCGTCCAGTTCGCCCTTGCCGAGCGGTCCGGGCACGAGCCCGATGATGCCCTCGCCCACCGGCCGCCAGTCCGCGAGGAGTCCGGCGTAGGTGTCGGCCGCGCGCTGCACCAGGAAGTCGGTGAGCGCTCCGGGTGCCGTGTGCCGGCGGGTGGTGTCCAGCGGGAACGACGCGATGAGCAGCGCGGGGACGCCGAGCGGTTCGTCGCTGGGGGTCGGGGCGTGCACGACGGGGCTGGTGCGGGGGTGCGCGGGGGTGCCGTCGGCGTCGACGGGCACGGCCCAGGTGAGCGCCCAGTGCGGCCGCAGCCGCTCCTCGACGGGCCGGTCGGCGAGCAGTTCGGGGGTGAGCGGCCCGTGCGCGGACGCCGTACGCCACCGGGTCGTACCGTCGCGCGAGTCCTCTACGACGGTGAGGACGCCGTCGGTGCGGCGGCTGATCGTGCGGGTGGTGTCCGTCTCGACCACGACCTCCTCGAGCCCGGGCAGGGCGAGGAGGAGGGCGTCGTCGACGGCGTGCAGGAGGCGCTCGGCGAGGTCGGCGGCGGCGGGGTCGCGCAGCGGGAGGATGACGACGGTGTCGTAGGGGTCGGGCGCGGTGCCCTCGGCGGCGAACGGCAGCCGCAGCAGCGGGACATGGCCGTCGCGGCGGCGGATCTCGTCGCCGAGGCCGGGGCTGTGGCGGGCGGTGTCGGCGGCGTGGTCGCGGGCCTCGGCCAGCGACCAGCGGACCCCGCCGTGCCGGCCGACGACGGCGGGCTCGTCGGTGACGGCGAGCACGGCGGCGAAGCCGACGCCGAAGCGGCCGACGGCGCCGACCGCCCCGTCCGTCGCGTCCGTCGCGTCCGGTCCGGTCTGCGGCTCGCGCTTGGCGGAGGCGCGCAGGGTGGAGAGGGACTCGACGCCGGCCGCGTCCAGCGGGGCGCCGGTGTTGGCGGCGAAGAGCACGCCCTCGCGGAGGGTGAGCCGGAGCCTGCCGGGCACCCCGGCGCGGGCCGCCGCGTCGGCCGCGTTCTGCGCGAGCTCGACGACCAGCCGGTCCCGGTACCCGCCGAGGACGAGGTCCTCCTCGGCGTTGGCGTCCTCCCTGAACCGGGCGGGACTGGTGGCCCAGGCGTCCAGCACACCTCGCCTGAGCCGGGCGGTCCCGAACGGGTCGGCACCCTCGGCGGCGGGCCGCACGAACTTGCTCACGTTGACTCTCCTCATCGGCGTGACGTTGAAGGTACCGCGAGGAGAGGGGGCCGTAACTCCGGGAGGGTTCGCGACGGCGAAGAGGGGCGGGGCGACGGACGCGGGGACGGGCGGCGAGGGGTTGCCTCGCCGCCCGTCGGCCGCGGAGCTCCGGTCGGTGACCGGCGGTCCGTGACTGGCCCGGACTAGCGGGCCGCCCGACCGAACGCCTTGCCCGCGGCCGGAAGACCGCCCGTGCCGGGCTGGTAGGCGGTCACCGGAGCGACCGTGCCGCCGGCGGTCACGTTGGACAGCGGCAAGGCGTACAGGCTGCCGTACGTCGACGGGCCGTCGGGCAGGCCGACGTACAGGTTGGTGCCCGTGAAGTGGATGCTGGAACCCACCTGGTGGCCGGCGCTCGGGATGCCGGGGAGGCCGTCGCCGTCGCCCGCCTCGATCCAGCGGTCGTTGGCGCCGGGCGCGCCCAGCAGCGAGAAGGTGTGGACCGCGCCGGCCTTTGCGGCCGTACCGATGGCCTCGCCCGGGACGCCGACCGCGAGCTTCATCGTCGCGGTGGTGCTCAGCGCGCGGGGGGCGGTGTTGATCGCGGTGACGGTCTCACCCGTGCGGTCGCCGGACTCGGCGGTGCCGGAGATGTCGTCGGCGGCGGTGCCCTGGGAGATCTCGGTGAGCTCGCTGCCGCTGCCGGCGGCGGTGACACGGAACAGGACCACGCGGCCCGCGTCGGTCTTGGCCGCGCCGTCGACCGTCAGGTCCTCGCCGGGCGAGCCGATCGCGAGGATCGAGTCGGTGGCGGCGGAGGCACCGGCGGGCCGGTACTCGGCCAGGGCGAGCGACCTGCCGAACTCGTCGCCCGCCTCGGCGCCGCCGGAGACGTTGTCGAGGTCCTGGTCGAGGCCGAACAGCGGCTTGGGGTGGCCGTCGGCGTGCAGGGTGTGCGAGAAGACGGCGAGGTTGCCGGAGGCCGCGTCGCCGCCGATGTCCTCGTTGGGGGCGCCGATCGCGAGGTGGTTGGCGTTGGCCGCGATGGAGGTGCCGAAGCCGTCGTCGGTCTCGGCGGCGCCGGGGACGTCGGTCTTGTCCTGGTGGACCGTGATGTTGACGCCCTTGCGGAGGTAGAAGGCCATGCCGGCCTTCTTGATGGTGCCGAGCGCCTCACCGGGCACCCCGATCACCAGGTAGGGCTCGCCCGCGGCCGTCTCTCCGGCGGCGACGGCGTGGCCCATGCGGTCACCGGCCTCGGACCCGGAGGAGGCGATGGCGCCCTCGCCGGTGCCCTGCTCCAGGTGGAGGGCCTTCGTGGTGCCGGTGCCGAACCCGCCTGGGGCGCCGTAGAGCACGTCGGCCATGCCCGCGTCGGCTCCGCCGTCGAGGTCCTCGCCCGGCGTGCCGACGAGGAGGTCGGTGCAGCCGTCCTGGTTGTGGTCGACGGTGTCGAGCGCGGAGCCGAAAGCGTCTCCGGCCTCGGCGGCGCCGGACACCCAGTCGAGGTCCTGCTGGAGCTCCGCGGTGCCCTTGCCGCCGCCGTACACCACGCGCACCAGGCCGACACCGGCGTCGCCGCCCACCGAGGCCTCGGGGTCGGCCACGGCGATGTCCTCGACGCCGTCGCAGTTGAAGTCGGTGACGGGGACGGCCCCCAGGGTGCCGTCGATCCAGCCGCCGAGGTTGTCCAGCCGTACCTCGCGGGCGTCGGTACGGGTCTCGGCCGCATCCTGGCCGAAGCAACCGCCCTGCCAGGAGCGACTGTTGACGGCCACGAGCTCGTAGCCGCCGGACACGGCACGGACGGCGGGGCCGCCGGTGTCACCGGCGCACACGGCGGCGCCGTTCTGGCCGGTGATGTCGAGGGTGTCGGACTGGACGGCCCCAACGGTGAAGGCGCCGGTGTGCAGCTTCAGCGGCGACCACTCGGTCCTCGTCCGGCCGTAGCCGGGCACGGTGAGGCTCTCGCCCGCGGCCGGGGCGGTGGTGGCGACCTTGGCCGGGGTGATGCCGGTGACCGGCTTGTTCAGCCGGGCGAGGACCACGTCACGGTCGCTGCGCGGGACGAGCTGGACCACGTCACGGACCTGGCCGGTGGTGGTGGTCAGGTCGGTGCGGCCGATCGTGGCGGTGACGGCCTTGGCGGGCTTGCCGGCCCGGACGCTCGCGTAACCCTGGTTCGGGTCGTCGGCGAAGCAGCTCGCGGCGGTGACGATCCAACGGGGGTCGATCAGCACGCCGGAGCAGGCGCGTTCGCCGGCGCCGATGTCGACGCGGGCGGTGAAGGCGAAGGAGCCGTCGGCGGCGGCACTGCCGGAGACGGCGTGCGCGGCGGCGACGGGGCCGGCCACTGCGGTGGCGGCGAGCAGAGCGCTCGTCAGAGCCGCGCGGGGGCGGAGGTTGGACACGGTGAGTTTTCCCTGGTGTAGCGGCGGGGCGAGAAGTGCGGTGGTACGGAGCCGGTCTGACGTCGTGTCTGCATCGGCTCGGGCGGGCTGCCCGGTGGTCAGCCCGTGACGCGCAGCTCGACGAGGACGGAACGCAGACCGGTGTCACCGGCCTCGCCGACGGGCTGGTAGTCGTAGGTCGGCACGTTGACGACGGTCTCCTTGCCCTCGGCGGTGAGGGTGGCCTCGACCGGGTGGTCCTCGGTCCACACGCCGTAGGCGTCGGGCAGTTCGAGGGTCAGGAAGCCGGTCCTGGCGGTCGTACGGAAGCAATAGCCGCCGTTGTCCAGTCGGGACTCGATCTTGATGTTCCAGGCCTCGGAGCAGCCCACCAGGGTGATGTGGCCGTCGCCCCGCTTGAGGGTGATGCCGCGGTCCGCGAGGACCTTCGCGGCCCCGGGATAGGTGAAGTCCTCGACGGCGGCGGGCATGTCGGTCGCCGTGGCGGTGGTGACCGCGGTCTGCGGGGCCGCCTGGGCCCCGGTGGTCAGGACGGCGGCTCCCAGGCCTGCGGCCAGGGCCCCCGAGACGCCGAACAGAAGTGCCTTGCGGGCACGCGGCATCGCCATGTGTTTCCTCCCCTAGTGACGATGAGTGAGCGGAATCCCCCGTCCGCTTGCCAAAAGTAAATCATATGTAAGAATCTTTCGACCGCGCTCTCATCTTCCCTTCACCTTGAGGGGATAAGGGCTCAACTCGCGTGGGCCGGGGGACAGTTGCGCGGTCTTCTTGGCGGTCGCACATTCACTCCGCCGGGATTCTCTCGAAGCGGACATGTCCGTCGTACAGGGACATGCGTGCGGCTCGCCGGGCATCAGCCTTCGGCTTGGAGAGAGATTCAGGTGAGAAAACGAGTGGGCGCCACGTCCCGACGGGCGTGGGCCGTACTGCTGTCCGGGGCGATCGGGGCGGGGTTGCTGAGCGCGGCGCCGGTGGCCGCCGAGGAGACCGCGCCGGCACCCGACCGCGAACTGGTCGTCGACTACTGGCGGTCCGGTGGCGTCGGCATCAAGGAGGCCGCCGGACAGGCCCTGCTCGGCTCCGAGGACGACCTCCGGCAGTTCTTCGCCGGCAAGGACGCCGTCGAGCTGGCCGACGACAAGGTGGACGCCAGCCGGGTGCTGAACGCCGGCGGCCAGGGCGTACGGGACGCGGCGAAGGCCGCCCTCGCGGGGACTCCGGAACAGCTGCACGCCTTCCTCAAGGACGGCTGGCAGGCCCCGCACCGGACGGACCAGCGGGTCGAGGTCTCCCGGATCGTCAACCTGGGCGGAACAGGAGTCCAGGACGCGGGCAAGAAGGCGCTCGCCGGCACACCCGAGGACGTGGAGAAGTTCCTCGCCTCGGGCCAGTACACCGCCCGTGCCGCCGACAACCGCGTCCAGGTCTCGAAGATCTACAACACCGGCGGCACCAACGTGAAGGCCGCCGCCAAGCTCGCACTCCAGGGAACCCCGGACGACATCGTCGAGTTCCTGGAGGTCGGCCAGTTCGTCGCGCGCAACCGCGACCAGGAACACGCCACCATCGCCCAGCTCACCGAGCAGGCCAAGCAGGCCGGCAAGCAGGCCGAGGACGCCACGCTCGCCGCCCAGGAGGACGCCGAGAAGGCGATCGAGGCCGCCGCCCTGGCCAAGCAGGCCGCGGAGAAGGCGGCCGCGGAGACCGAGGCCGCCAAGGACGACGCCCAGCGTGCCGCGGTGAAGGCCAAGCAGGCCGCCGACGCCGCCCGCGCCGCCGCCCAGGCGGCCCAGACAGCGATCAACGCGGCCAACGCCGCCAACCGCTCGGCCCGCATCGCGGCCCTGGCCGCCGCCCAGACCGCCAACGCGGCCGCGGCCGCCGCCGACGCCGCCAACCGGGCCTACAACGCGGCGATCGCCGCCGCCAAGGACAAGAACCAGGCCACCAACGCCACCAACATGGCCAAGGCCGCCCGCGCGGCGGCGGACCTGGCCACCGCCTCCGGCAAGGCCGCCGAACAGGCCGGCCGGGCGTCCCTCGCCGCGGCGAGCGCCGCCTCCGCCTCCAAGAGCGCGAACAACAACGCGAACCTGGCCGCCGACGCCGCCGACGAGGCCGCCGCCCACGCGGCCGCCGCCGGGGCGTCCTCGGCCGAGGCGCAGGCCGCCGCCGCGGAGACCCGCCGCCACGCCGCCGAGGCCAACCGCGCCGCCGCGGCCGCCGAGTCGCTGGCCCGCAAGTCGGCCACCGCCGCCTACGAGGCCCGGGACGCCGCCAACTCCGCGGCCACGCACGCCAGGAACGCGGCCGACGCGGCCGACGCGGCCGTGGCGTTCGCCGGTACCGCGGCCCAGGCCGCCGCCGACGCCACCAAGCACGCGAACGCGGCCAAGGTCGCCGCGGACGCGGCCACCGCGGCGGTCGCCACCGCGCAGAAGACCTTCGACATCGCCCGTGAGACCGAGGCGGAGGACCTGGCCACGCGGACGGCTGCCGCGATCGAGAACGCCAAGACGCAGAAGGCCGTCGCGGACGGCTTCACCTCGGACCTGTCCGGCTCCCTGGTGGAGGGACAGGCCATCGAGGACGACATCGCTGCCCTCGCCGCCCGCTCCGAGCAGTCCGGGGCCGACCTCGCGGCCATCGCGGCCGAGGGCCGTGCGGTCGCGCTGCGCGCGATGGAGCACTTCGGTTCCTGGCGTGAGGAAGCCGCCGCCCAGGCACTGGCCGGCACCGACGAGGACGTCCTTGCGTACCTGCGGACCGGGTGGCAGAAGGCCGAGCAGGACGAGATCCGGCAACAGGTCTCCGACCTGGCCTCCGACAGCCCGTACGAGGCCGTGCGCACCGAGGCCGCCGAGGCCCTGAACGGAACCGACCAGGAGATCCGGTCCTTCTACACCAGCGGCCGGCACCAGGTCGCGCTCGCCGACTACCGCGTGAAGGTGTCCCAGATCGCCAACACCGGCGGTCCGGGCGTCAGGGAAGCGGCCCAGAAGGCGCTGACCGACGGCAGCGTCGCCGCGCTGCTCGGGTTCCTCAACAGCGGCCAGTACGAGGCACGCGTCGCCGACGAGCGGGTGACGGCCAGCCAGTTGGTCACCACCGGCGGACCCGAGGTGCAGGCGGCGGCGAAGGTCGCCCTGTCCGGGCCGGCCAACGACCTGAACAGCTTCGTCGAGGCGGGCCAGTACATGGCCGACCGCAAGGACCAGCTCGCCGCCACCCACATCGCCCAGGTTCAGCGTCTGATCGCCGAGGGCGGCATCATCGCGGCCCATGCCCAGCAGAACCGCTGGCTGGCCGCGAAGGCCGCCGCTGAGGCCAACCAGGCCTCCGCCGACGCGGCCGGGTACGCCATCGAGGCCGACAAGAGCGCCAAGCAGGCCCTCGGGTACGCAGCGGACGCCGACAAGGCCGCCGACAGCGCCGAGTCCAGCGCCGCCAAGGCCGCCCAGTCCGCCGTCACCGCCCGCGGGGCGGCCGAGCGGGCCGACCAGGACGCCGTGAACGCCGAGGAGTCCGCGGCCCAGGCCGAGTTCTCCGCGACGTACGCCTACACCTCGGCCGCCCGCGCCAAGGAGGCGTCGGACGACGCCCGGGACGACGCGATCGCCGCCGGCAAGAGCGCCGAGGAAGCCGAGACCGCCGCGTCCCAGGCCTGGAACCGGGTGGTCGTCCTGCGGGAGGCCGAGGAGGCCGAGGCCCGCAGGCTGGCCGAGGCCGCGCGCAAGGCGGAGCGGGAGCGGCAGCAGGAGGCGGAGGCGAACAAGCCGAAGTGCTACCTGTGGGTCAACCGTGACAGTCTTCCGCCCTGTGCCCTGGCCGGTCAGCCCATCACCCCGACGCCGATCGATCCCGTGCTCAAGGAGATCGTCTGGGGGATCACCGGGCTCAACGACGCCAAGGACTGCGTCAAGAACCCCAGTCTCGGCAAGTGCGCCATGATGGCCGCGATGGTCCTGCCGGTCGGCAGGCTGAAGGCGCTCAAGAACCTCGACAACACGATCGAGGCGGCGGCCGAGGCCTCGCGCATCGGCCGGATCTCGGAAGCGTCGAGGATCGCGTTCAAGGCCGCCGAGAACCCCGCCGAGATCTTCGTCAAGAACAAGCATCTGTCGACCGCCGGGGGCAACTGGGCCAAGTTCGACAGCACCGACATCGCGCAGGTCCAGTCGTGGGTCGCCGAGGGCCTGAAGAAGGGGGACGCGGTCTTCCTCCCCAACAAGGACACGTCCTTCAAGATGATCGTCGACATGGGCAGGCCCATCGGCACCAGGGGAGAACACGGCATCCGGATCATGGTCGGAAACGACGGGAAGGTGTTCAACTGCTTCCCCGAGGCCATCTCCTGAGGACGAGGAAACCGGCTGTGATTCTTTCGTACACCAACTTCACGACCCAGGATCTCCGGGGCGACAGCGTGGAGCAGCTCTTCACCAACATCGAGGCCGACCTGCGTGTCGTCGACGGTGACCGGGTGATCTACGCGGAAGTCCTCTTCCCGGTCGCGGAGCTGGCCGCCGAACTGTCCCGCTGGCTCGGCGCATCCCCCACGCGGTCCGCGGACTTCGAGCTGGACTCCATGTCGTTCGCCGAGAAGGGTGCCGTGCGGATCGTGCGGGGCGACGAGGGCTGGCGCTTCGGATCCGTCTTCTCGCCGGACGTGTGGGGCCGTCCCCTGGACGACGGGGAACTCCAGGCGGAGATCCGGGAGTTCGCCGCACGGGTCAGGTCGGACGTGACGGCCGCCGGAATCGACCCCGGATTCCTCGACGCGGAGAACAGGGGCTAGGCGCCCTCCCCCACCGATGAGCCCCGCCGTCCCCCGACGGCGGGGCTCACTCGTGCGCCACGGACGGGACGCGCCCCGCGAGGGAACCGGATCCCCGTGAGCGGCGAAGTACCGGTGAAAGCCCGAGCTTCAGCGCCACAGCGACGAAAGGAGCCCCGATGACCGTCCAACCAGGCGTCAGCGTGGGGCAGGACAGTGACGCCTCGGTGATCGAACGGTCGTGGGACGAGCCCGAGGCGTTCGCCGTGCTCTTCGACCGCCACGCCGACTCGGTGCACCGGTACGCGGCCCGCCGACTCGGTGCGGAAGCCGCCGAGGACGTGATGGCGGAGACCTTCACCACCGCGTTCCAGCAGCGCTTCCGGTACCGCACGGAGTCCACCGACGCCCGCCCGTGGCTGTTCGGCATCGCGACCAACCTCATCGGCCGGCACCGGCGTGCCGAGGCCCGGCGGCTGAAGGCGCTGGGCCGGCTGCCCTCCCCCGCCCCCGGTGGGGCGCCCGGGGAGGCGGTCGCGGACCGGGTGGCGGAACGGGTCAGCGCCCAGGCTCTCCGACGCGAACTCGCCGGTGCCCTCGCCCGGTTGCCCGCCCGGCACCGGGACGTGCTGCTGCTGGTCGCGTGGGCCGACCTCGGCTACGAGGAGGTCGCGGCCGCCCTGGGGGTGCCGGTGGGGACGGTCCGGTCACGGCTGCACAGGGCCCGCAGAAAAGTTCGTGAGGCATTGGGCGGATCCGATCCGACCGCACTTCGAGAGGAATCCGACGATGAATGAGCTCAAGCTCCTGAGGGAGTGGGACGCGGACGCGCCCCCGCTCACGGACGCCGCCCGCTCCCGCGCCCGCTCCCGCCTCCTCCAGGCGATGCAGGCCCCCACCGCCGTACACACCGCCCCCACCGCACCCGCCGTCGGCCGCCGTCCGCTGCTGCGGATCGCCGTCGCCGGCGTCGCCGCGGCGGCGGTCACCGCGACCGTCGTGGTCGCCCAGGACACCGGGGAGAAGGAGCCCCGGACCCGGACGGTCAGCGCGGCCACCGTGCTGCGGGGCGCGGCGGCCGAGGCCCTGCGCACCGAGAAGCCCGTCGCCCCGCGCGACGACCAGTTCATCTACACCAAGGAGGTCGTCGAGCGCAGGCCGGTCTCCGGCGGCCCCGTGAAGAAGTGGGTCGACGAGAGCTGGAGCTCGGTCGACGGGTCGAAGAAGGGCTACGTCAGCGAGCTGGGCTACAAGCAGTGGGTGCCGAAGTCCAGGCCGGGGCAGAGCACCTGGCCGCCGTCCAAGTGGTCCGAGCTGAAGGAACTGCCCACCGACCCGCGGAAACTGACGGCCACCCTGCGCGACATGGGCGGCAAGCCGGACTACGGCCGGCCGACAACGGCCGACGAGTGGCCGATGGTCCAGATCTTCCTCTCCGGACTGCTCCGCGACTCCGTCCTGCCCAAGGGGCTGCGCTCGGCGGCGTTCGAGGCGCTCGCCACCGCCCCCGGGGTCAAGGTGCTGCCGGGCCGCACCGAGTTCAACGGCCACACGGCCATCGGCGTCCAGTACGTCGTCGGCCCGCCCGGCACCTCCTGGAAGGACGGCGGGCGAACGCTGCTCTTCGACGCGAAGACGTACCAGTACCTGGGGCTGCGTGAGCGGGCCACGGCGAAGCAGGGGACCGAGGTCTACGACCAGTCGCAGTACGTCGTCGCCAGCGGCGTCGTGGACCGCGTGTTCCAGCGCCCCTGAGCCGCCGTCCCTACGAGTGGCCCAGTTCCGCCGCCGCCTCGTCCGCGGTCTCCGGCACCGAGCCGGAGTCCCGGGCGGGGCGCAGCGGGAAGGGGTCCACCCGGGTCTCGTCGATCACCGGCGGGGCCGGCTGGGGCGGCTTCGGCATGACCGCGGCCTCCGAGTGGCCCCCGCAGCCGTACGACAGGGAGACCACGCGGCCGTCCGCCGGGGCGAACTCGTTGGCGCACAGACCGAAGGCCTGCCCCAGGGAGCCGCCCAGCGGGACCAGGAAGCCGCAGCTGACGCAGGGCGCCGGGGCCGCCTGGGCCATCGGGGTCTTCGCGCCGAAGGAGTCCTCCCAGCGGTCGGCGGCGATATGCAGGCCGTAGCGGGACAGCACCCGGGCCCGGCGCATGCCGAGTTCCTCGGCGACCGAGGCGATCGAACCGCGGGACGGCACGACCGGGAGGTGGGAGGGAGTGCCCGCGGTGAGCTCCGCGTCCTCCGCCTCGACCAGTTCGGCCATCTCCTCGGAGACCGGCGCGTTCGGCAGCGGTTCGTCCTCGCCGGTGTAGCCGGGTTCGAGGCGCAGGTCCTCGGCGTCGGTGGGCAGCAGGTCGCCGGGGCCCATGTCGCCGGGGCGCAGGCGCTCGCTCCAGGGCACCCACTCGGGGGCGAGGAGCGCGTCCGGGCCGGGCAGGAGGACGACCTCGTCCAGGGTGACGATCTTGGCCCGGGAGGCGCGCGCCACCGTCACGGCCCAGCGCCAGCCGCGGTAGCCGAGTTCCTTGCACTCGAAGAAGTGCGTGACGACACGATCGCCCTCGGAGACCAGGCCCGCGTGCTCACCCACCACCCCGGGCGCGGCGGCCTCCTCGGCGGCGGCGCGGGCGAGGTCGACGGCCTCGGCGCACTGGCGGTCGGGGGTGCGGCTTCGCGTTGTCGCTGCGCTCACAGGTATCGCTTCTCTCCTACGCCGTCACTCGGGTGCGCCGGCCTGAAGGCGGTGGGTGCGGACGGAGCGGACCGAAGGACCGCGTCGACGTCCGCGCCCGATCGCGCTCGGGCGCACCTGCTGGAATCCATTCTGCGGGATGTCCGAGAGGCGCGCGGCCGAGAACGTTCGCCACGGCGCGCTACGCACGCTACCTGTTCGCCGCCGCTCGGCCTACACCGACGTGATGGTTCGTTGCTCCCGGAGGGGCCCAGGAGGCGCTTCATATGCGTTCATACGCGCGGTAACCGCACTACTCACAGCTTTCTCGGGGCACTATGACGGGGTGGCAGCCACGAGGACACCCCAGGGAGCCACCGGGATCGGTGGCGGGTCGGGCCGGATGACAGGGTCCGTCCGTGCCGTGGGCCGTGCCCTGCACTTCCCGTTCACCGGTACGGCCCGCGGGATCCGCAAGGCGACCCACGCGCACGGCGCGGGCGAGTCCGGCCTCGGCAAGCTGATCGAACTGCACGCCGTCAACGGCGCCGGGGACGTGATGATCACCGTCGCGCTCGCCTCGACGGTGTTCTTCTCGGTGCCGACCGACGAGGCCCGCGGGCGCGTCGCGCTCTACCTCGCCATCACCATGGCGCCCTTCACGGTCCTCGCGCCGGTGATCGGCCCGCTCCTGGACCGTCTGCCGCACGGCCGCCGCGCGGCCATGGCGGGCGCGATGCTGGCCCGCGCGATGCTCGCACTGATCATCTCCGGGGCGGTCGCCACCGGCAGCCTGGAGCTGTATCCGGCGGCCCTCGGCGTACTGGTGGCCTCGAAGGCGTACGGCGTGGTCAGAAGCGCGGTGGTGCCCCGTCTGCTCCCACCCCGCTTCTCCCTCGTCAAGGCCAACTCGCGCGTCACCCTCGGCGGCCTCCTCGCGACCGGGATCGCGGCACCCGTCGGCGCGGGGCTCCAGGCCATCGGACCGCGCTGGCCGCTCTACGGCGCCTTCGTGATCTTCATCGCCGGTACGTTCCTGTCGTTCTCGCTGCCCCCGAAGGTCGACTCGGCCAAGGGCGAGGACGTGGCGCTGCTCGCCGCCGACGAGTCACATCTGCACGGCCCGCACCTCAAGCCGGTCAAGCGCCCCGGGCTGCGCACGGTCGGCACCGCCGTCACCCACGCCCTCGGCGCGAACGCCGCCCTGCGCTGGCTCTCCGGCTTCCTCACCTTCTTCCTCGCCTTCCTGCTGCGCGAGCACCCGCTGACCGGCGAGAGCGCGGCGGTGTCCCTGGGCCTGGTGGCGGTGTCGGCGGGCGCGGGCAACGCGCTCGGTACGGCGGTCGGGGCGTGGCTGAAGTCGAAGGCGCCGGAGATCATCATCGTGACGGTGGTGGCCATCGTGCTGGGCGCGGCGATCACCGCGGCGATCTTCTTCGGGGCGTTCCTGGTGGCGTGTCTGGCGGCCGTCGCCGGTTTCGCACAGGCCCTGTCGAAGCTGTCCCTGGACGCGCTGATCCAGCGGGACGTGCCGGAACTGGTCCGCACCTCCGCCTTCGCCCGCTCCGAGACCATGCTCCAGGTGTCGTGGGTGTTCGGCGGCGCGGTCGGCATCGTGATGCCCCTGAACGGCTACCTCGGTCTCTCGGTGGCCGCCGCCGTGGTCGCCGCGGGCTGGCTGGCCACCGCCAAGGGGCTGATCGCCTCGGCCCGGCACGGCAGCGGGCCCCGGGCGCGAGTGGCGTAACGAACAGGGCTCGCCGCACCCCGCATAGAGGGACCGCTGTACCCGCCCGATAGCCTTCCGCCATGACCACGCTGCAATCCGTAGTGCGACGCCGCCGCGCCGTCGCCGCCGCCGGCCTCGTTTCCGCCGGACTGCTCGTCCTGTCGGCCTGCGACAAGCCGACGCCGCGCGTCACCGTCACGGTCGGTTCGACCTCGGTGAGCTCCGAGGCCACCTGCTACGACGACGGCAAGGACCTCGGCCAGGCGAAGGCCACCAAGTGCGCCCTGGAGAAGTCCGACGTCAAGACGATCAAGGTCCCGCAGAGCGAGACCCTGCGCGTCGGCGTCGACCCCGAGATCGCGGACACCGGCTGGGCGCTGTGGATCAACGGCCAGCAGATGACGTACGCGTACAAGAAGACGTACTACGCCTTCGACGGGGTGGACCTCTTCGCCCAGCAGCAGGGCCAGGCCCCGCAGAAGACGCTGTACATCAGCATCGTCGAGCAGGACAAGACGACCTCGGGCCAGAGCAAGGAACACAAGGGCGTCTGGAACTTCAAGCTGGAGAACGCCGACTACTGATCCGTCGGAGCCGTACCTGATGCGCATCCTCGTGGCCACCGCCGTCCCCGCCGAACGGGACGCGGTGGCCCGCGCGTTGCCGGGGGCGCCCATCGACTGCCTCGCCGTGGGCGTCGGGCCCGCACGGGCCGCCGCCCGTACCGCAGCCGCCCTCGCCGCCGCCCCCTACGGCCTCGTCGTCTCGGCCGGCATCGCCGGCGGCTTCGCGCCGCACGCCCCGGTCGGCTCCCTCGTCGTCGCCGACGAGATCACCGCGGCGGACCTCGGCGCCGAGACCGCGGACGGGTTCGTGCCGGTGACCGAGCTGGGCTTCGGTGCCGTCAGTCACCGTCCGCCGGAAGCACTCGTACGGGAGGCCGCGGCCGCCACCGGAGCCCGGGTCGGGGCCGTCCTGACCGTCTCCACGGTCACCGGCACGGCCGCCCGGGCCGCCGCCCTCCGCGAGCGCCACCCCACCGCCCTCGCCGAGGCCATGGAGGGCTTCGGGGTCGCCGAGGCGGCCCTCGCCCGGGATCTGCCGGTGCTGGAGATCCGCGCCGTGTCCAACCCGGTCGGGCCCCGCGACCGGGCCGCCTGGCGCATCGGCGACGCGCTCACGGCCCTGACGGAGGGCTTCGGGAAGCTGGCGCCCGTACTGGAGAGTTGGAAGCAGCATGACTGAGTCCTCGCAGCCTTCGCAGCCTTTGCAGATCGCGTACTCGCCCTGCCCGAACGACACCTTCGTCTTCGACGCGCTGGCCCACGGCCGCGTCCCCGGGGCGCCCGCGCTGGACGTGACCTTCGCCGACATCGACATCACCAACGGCATGGCGGAGCGCGGTGAGTTCGATGTGCTGAAGGTGTCGTACGCCGTGCTGCCGTACGTCCTCGACGAGTACGCGCTGCTGCCGTGCGGGGGCGCGCTGGGCCGGGGCTGCGGGCCGCTGGTGCTCACCCGGGAGGCCGGGGTGGAGCTGACCGGCCGCAGGGTCGCGGTGCCCTCCGAGCGGTCCACGGCGTATCTGCTGTTCCGGCTGTGGGCGGCGGACGTGCTGGAGGGCAAGGTCGGGGAGATCGTGGTGATGCCGTTCCACGAGATCATGCCCGCCGTGCGGGACGGGCAGGTCGACGCCGGGCTGGTCATCCACGAGGCCCGGTTCACGTACCAGAACTACGGGCTCCACAAGCTCGCCGACATGGGCGAGCACTGGGAGTCCACCACCGGGCTGCCGATCCCGCTGGGCGCGATCATCGCCAAACGGTCGCTGGGAACGGAGAGGCTGTCCTCGCTCGCCGACTCCATCCGCGCTTCCGTACGGGCCGCCTGGGACACGCCCGAGGTCTCGCGGCCCTACGTCATGGCGCACGCGCAGGAGATGGACCCCGCCGTCGCCGACCAGCACATCGGCCTGTACGTCAACGAGTTCACCGCCGACCTGGGCGAGGACGGCTACGCGGCGGTCCGGGGGCTGCTCACCCGGGCGGCGGCGGAGGGGCTGGTGCCGGCCCTGGGGCCGGACGCGCTGTCGTTCACCTGACCGGCTGCTGCGGCCACTGGGCCAGTTTCAGCATGCCCAGCACCCGGTGGATCAGGAAGCCCGCCAGCGGCAGCTCCACGCACACCGCCAGGGCCGCCGACCACCACACGTCCGGGGTGCCCAGGGCCAGCGACACGTCGAACCACGCGTCGCACAGCAGCAGGGCCCCGGTCGCGACGGCCGCCACCACGACCGCCCGGTGGCGGCGCCAGCCGAGGACGGCCGTGGCGGCCATGGCGAGCAGCAGCAGGACGTCGAAGCCGACCCAGGTGGTGCGCCACTGACGGACCGTGTAGCCGCTCGGCAGCGTGAAGGCCAGCAGGACCGTCCACGGGACGAGGCCCACGGCGCACACGGTGAGCAGCTCCAGGGTGTGCCGGCGCTGCCGCCGGATGCGCTCCAGCAGCTGGGCGGACGGCTCCTCGGCCCGAACCTCGCTCACTACACGTCGAGTTGGTCGGCGACCGCGCGCAGCAGGCCGGCGATCTTCTTGCCCGCCGCCTTGTCGGGGTAGCGGCCGCGCTCCAGCATCGGCGTGATGTTCTCCAGGAGAGTCGTCAGGTCCTGGACGATGGAGGCCAGTTCGTCGGGCTTCTTGCGGGTGGCCGCCGCGACCGAGGGCGTGGGGTCGAGGATGGCGACCGAGAGGGCCTGGTCGCCGCGCTGCCCGGCGACCACTCCGAACTCCACCCGCTGCCCGGGCTTCAGTGTCTCGACTCCGGCGGGGAGGACCGAGGAATGGACGAAGACGTCACCGCCGTCGTCACGGGAGAGAAAGCCGAAGCCCTTCTCACTGTTGAACCACTTGACCTTGCCAGTCGGCAAAGCACACGCTCCCTCGATCACTCCCGGACTGGACCCGGACACCTTTGAACTGCCGTTGAGACAGCCTACCGGGGGTCTCTCCAGCCGAACACGCCTTAAAACGAGACTGAGCCTCCGCCTGCGTCGGCAGAGGCTCAAAGTGATCGGGGAAGCGTGGGGGTTATCCGTTGTGACGGTAGAGAGTCGCGCGGGAGACTCCAAGAGCCTTGGCAATGGCGGTGATGCTCTCCCCCTTGGCCTTACGAGCCTTGGCCACCGTGAGCACAGCACGTCATCAGTGATGACGATGGGACGTCCACCGGTACACCCCTGAGCCTTGGCAGCGTCGAGACCAGCGCGGGTGCACTCAACGAGCATGTCTCGCTCAAGCTCAGCAAAGGCAAGCATCATCGTAAGGAAGAACTTGCCTTCCCCCTTGGGCGAGTAGTTACCGGCGAGAGTTCCAGTAAGGATGCGGGGCGCGATTCCAAGCGCGTGCAAGTCGTCAGCGATCGTCAGTACGTCCTTAGTTGAACGGCCCAACCGGTCAAGCCTCCAGACACAGAGGGTGTCTCCCTCTCGCATGTAGTCGAGAGCAGAGAGGAGACCAGGGCGCTCCGTGTTCTTCCCTGATGCCTTGTCCTCATAGATCTTCGAGCAACCGACCGCAGTCAGAGCCTCGTTCTGAAGCTGTGAGTCCTGAGCGTTGACGCTGACTCGCTGGTATCCGATGGCTGTCATTGCCTGTCCCCTCCTGGTGCGCCTTGCCGACAACAGAGGTGTCTCATAACTCATCTCAAAACATCAAGGTCTCAGAGGGGGTTCTGAGACGGGTTTTGAACACCGATATGAGGTCCGGGAGCCGTGCGGCCGGACCTCTCACCACAAACCAAACAGTAATTAGGCAGGCCAGAGGGAAAGCCCTGATTGAGGCTGATACCCGCCTTCGGCGGAATGGGTATCTGGTCTACCTGACCAGACATCCCGACTTCCCTATCGCTATTCCATTGAATATGGAATAGCCCAGCCAGGCCGGGGCACGGAATATAGAATAAGGATGCCGAATTCGAATTCACAAGAGGATCTCGCTGCATGACCCGGTTTCCATAGTGATCCGGAGCAACATAAGTAACTACTCGAAACCCCGAAACAGAAGCGCCGAAACCTCCAAGTTAGGAGATTCCGGCATTTCCCTTTTTCGAGTTACTACTGTGGGTAGTGCATCGTCATGACTCGGTGAGTCTTGACGACCATCTTCCCTGCCTTGTACAGCGTCAGAATCAAGCACTTGGTTCCTGACTGATTGGTCGCTGGCTCGATGGACAGAATCTCTGCCGTCTTGCCGTTGGACAACTTCAGATGGTCACCCGCCTTCAACTTCTTCGCTGGCTTTCTTGCTGGTGAGCTGATGGTTACCTCCTCCTCTCCTTCAACTACACCCATCATCTCACCCGCCACTGACAAACAGACATGGGTCATTCCGCTTACGGACACGGAGAAGCGCCCGACCCCGACAGGGGGAGCCGAGCGCTACTGTCACGTCTCAGACGTCATCAAAAGTGAGCTGCTGCTGATCGTCACCTGCTTTTTGACGGTACTCCGAAATGAGACGCCATTGGGATTGCCTAGGAATTCCGTTGGACTGATAAGTAACAACGGAGGCCATCAGTGGAATTTCGTCGGCAATCCCAATGTACGATGCGACGTTACACTGAAAATCCCGAGTCGCGCCACCGAACCCGGGAATCTCCAAAGGTTCACTTTCCGGCAGCGTCAACTTCATTACGATCTTAGTCGCCACAATTCTAGTGTCATACCAGCGGCCGAATTTGATTCGATCTCTACGGTTTAGGAGGAGGGGCTGTTTAGCTGCACGAAAGACGACGTAACCCTTCCCTGTCATCTCAATAGGCGCCTGTCCCCGATTCTCAAAATAGAGGGTTCCACTGAGTGTTCCGTCTCTGCTGACATCGAAGTGCCCACGAGTCTTTACTTTTGGCCTAACGCGCCGGTAGTTCGACCATGCGGCGACCATGTTGGCCACGGTGCCTGCGGCGCTGAGTGACGCAACGATGATCGCGATGACTGGAAGCGACATGCGCCAAGGATGCCCAAACACAAGTCTGTTGACCCTGGCTTGAGGAACATCTGCGCTTGGGCACGAAAGAGCCCCCAGACAAGGCGTCCAGAGGCTCTCTGGGGGCTTGGGCTCCCCCGGCCCCTCTTATGTCGGAAGCCTCTGTGCGCGGCTCTCAGCGATGTTCAGGACGTCCGTAAGGCTCTCGATGAGCTGTCCGGCGATCTGCTGACTCTCGATCTTGTCCGCCATAAGAGCTCGTAACACGATCTTGTCTTGGCGGCGGCATTGGTGAGGTAGGGGGTGCCAGTCGGATGCGGCTGGAATGATTGCTGGCATGACACTGGACTGGTCCCGTCTGAAGCATGCCTATGGCTCCGCATCCAACCTGCCACGGCTCTTTGACGAGATCGGTGATCCCGAGCTGGCTGACGAGGCGTGGGAGGACCTGTGGGCTTCTCTGTACCACCAGGGGTCGGTGTACACAGCCAGCTTTGCCGCCCTGCCCGTTCTGACAGACATCGCTGCCGGTCGCAAACCTGGCGGTCGCTGGCCGGCACTTGGGTTGGCCGGCCGCATCGTCGTCGAGGAGCAACAGCTTCACGAGCCCGGTTACGTACAGACGCGCTACCCGGCTGCGATCAACGAGCTGCACCAGCTGACCCAGAACGTCGTGGGGACAAGGCCCTTCGAAGGCGATGTAGACGACTTTCTGTACTGGCTGGAGCACCTCCTGGCATTTGAGGGGGTGCCCGTATGGAGGCGCAGTCTGCGCCGTGAGGAGCATCCCGTAGTGTGCCCCTCCTGCGCACTGAGCTTGGAGATCGACCTTTCCTACAAGGGGCCAGGCACTCGCCATCGGGACCCGAACGCGCGCTTTCGGGTTGTCGGCCGTGAGGGACCCATAGTCCACGGGATTCGCCCGGCGGACCCCGTGGACCTGCCGCCACTGGCGTCTCGGCTGCACGATGTGGCCGTCAGGGCCGACCAGCCAGCAACCGCAGAGCATCTGACCCACCTGTTTGGCTCCACGACGTGTCCCGACTGTGCTTCAGACTTCTCGGTGCCGGACCAGGTCGCAGCCTTCCAGGCATAGCAGTCCAGGAGCGCGTAAAAGGATCACGCGTGGGCTTTCTTGAGTCGTCTCCAGCAGATGAGGCTGGAAGCCAACGAGACGAAGGCGTCGTGGAGTTCGGTTCGGCGTTCCCAGCGGACGGCGAGGCGCTTGAACTGGTGGAGCAGAGCGAAGGTCTGCTCGACGACGTAGCGGAGTTTGCCCAGTCCCTTGATGTTCGGGGCACCCTTGCGGGAGATGACCGGCAGGATCCGCCGCTTGCGCAGCTCACGCCGCTTGGGGTTGGAGTCGTAGCCCTTGTCACCGAGAAGTGAGTCTGGGCGGCGCCGCGGGCGGCCCATCCTTCCGGCCACGGGCGGAATGCCATCGACGAGGGCGATGGTCTGGGTGACGTCGTTGACGTTGGCCGCAGTGGTGATGACCTTGAGCGGAGTGCCGCGTCCGTCGCAGATCAGATGGTGTTTACTGCCCGTCTTCCGCCGGTCGACCGGCGACGGCCCCGTGTCGGGGCCCCCCTTTTCGCGCGGATGTGGGAGCCGTCTACACACGCGCGGGACCAGTCGAGTTCGCCGGCCGCGTTGAGTTCGGCGAGCAGGATGCAGTGCAGCTGCTCGAAGACGCCGGCCTGCTGCCAGCGATCCAGGCGTCGCCAGCAGGTCTGTCCGGAGCCGAACCCCAGCTCTGGGGGCAGGAGTTGCCAGGCTATGTCGTTATGGAGCACGTACAGGATGCCCTGCAGACACAGCCGGTCCGCTACCGGCCGCGGCCCCGGTGATCGCTCAGGCCAAGGCGGCAGCAGCGGCCCGATCAGCGCCCACAACTCGTCATCCACGATCCACGGCCGAGTACTCACACTCTCCCGAACGGCCGAATCGTCACATCAGTCACGCCGGACCATGACACTTCAACAAGATCGTGTTACGAGCTCTAAGGGACAGAGGGGCTCACTGTCATCAGCTCAGGCTGGCCGTATGCCTGATCTTGACCGCCCCGGAACCTCTGGCCGCAGATTGCCGACGACCTGCGTTGCCGCTTGCGCGTTGGAGAGTGGGCACCTGGTGAGCGATTCCCTGGGACGGTCGCACTGGCAGCGGAGTACGGGACGGCACAGGCGACCACACAGAAAGCCGTCGTTGCGCTCCGCGCAGACGGATGGCTGCGCCTGGAAGTCGGACAGGGCAATTACGTCACGGACACTCCCCCAGAAAGCCCCTGAGTGCCCCTGTAAGCCTCTTTGAGGCTCTTCCGGCTACTGCCTCTCCCTCAGGGAGACTCAGGCAGGCGAAAAACTAGGGCACCCTCGAATTAATTCGACTTTTGGTGGGGTATTATCGAGCGAACCTCAATGCTTTCCAACGGCATTCCTCGGTCACGTTATGGCTGATCACCATTCTCGTCATCTTGCCACTCTTTCCGGGGCAGGATAGCGCAAGCTCATTCGCCATGCTCTGAATATCCCCCAGATCCATAACCATTCCTCTCTCCCCCTCATCCTCTCCCTTATCCCACGCCCACACCTTTACCTCATAGGCGCGGAGGAATTCCCTACGGTCTTCCTGGTCTTTCGCTTCCCAGACTTCCCCGTACTTCTTACCCGTTGCTTTGAGAGTCGGGTTAGCCCTCTCCTCTTCCTGCCTAGCCAGAAGGGCAACCTTTGCCGACAAGCTCTTATGCATGCGCATATACGACTCGCCCTGCCCCTCTCCGTCGTACTCACCCGCAATATACTTAGCTTCCAGGTTTTCAAGGCGTGCCCTAGTGTCCTGGAGTTCCCTTTCCTGAGACGGACCTTTACCGGCACGCTCGTACATGTCCCACATGCCTACGCTGTCACGGATCGCCTGGTCAACCCATGTGTCCAAGAGATCAGCACGGACGTACAGGCCAGACGTGCACGCGCCGCCCTTGAACTTATTGGAGCAGCGGTAATACCTGTGTCCGGGAATTCGCTCTCCGTCTTTCCTGGTGTGCCCGGAATTCAGAAGAGAAGTAACAGCCGCTCCACAGTTACCGCAGCGAGCAATACCGGCAAGCAGGCTCTTTGTGCTGGTACGGCTTTCCGCCCCTGCAGGCTTTGGAGCGGGCTTAATGCGGTCGACTAGGTCTGTCCACTCGTCCATGGACGCCAGGGGTTCCTCAGGGAGAATGACAGGCTCTCCCTGGTCATCTAGTACAGCCTCGCCCTTATAAGCGTAGACACCGGGAACCCAAGAGGAACGGATGAACTTATTGATGATGGTCGATTGCCATTGCGTCCCCTTGGTTTCCTCCCCTTTCAGCTTCCTGAGGTGGTCTCCCCACGTGAGTACGCCACGGCGATTGAAGTCACGTGCGATTCGGTGTGTGGACTGTCCCTCACGGACGCGAGAGAAGATCTCTTTAATAATGGGGTGGAAGTCCTGGTCAATCTCCAGAATCTTCCTCCTGCCTCCCTCAACCGTCTTGATGCGGTAGCCGGTAGGCGGAGCACCCGTAAGCCACGAACGGTTTTCCAGACGGCTCTGTACGCCATTGAGGATGCGGGCTTGGATCGTGTCCCACTCGGCCTCAGCGAAGACAGCCGTCATGCGAGCCATCATCTTTCCCTGAGGAGTGCTCAGGTCGAATCCCTCTTCTACACACACGATGAACTTGCCGTGCTCCTGGGCCCACTCCAAGAGTTCATTGAAGTGCATCGAGCGACGCGTAAGCCTGTCCATCTTGGCCGCAATGATCACGTCGAACTCGTCGACTCGCTTCGTGAGCCAGCGTCCGAGCTTGGGTCGCTTGAAGGGGCTCATCGAGCCTGATACGTCCGTGTCCTCCGCCTCCCCCACCAGGACTCCGGACAGGTGTGGAGAGCTGACGTGGTGTCGGATCACGCCACGCTGCCACTCGATGGACGTCGAGCCGTCCGAGTCGGCAGACAGGCGGAGACAGGCGAGGTAGCGCAGACCAGGTGTCATGCGGGAAGGCTAGCGGAGTCTGTGTGCCTAGGTAACCGGCTTTCCCTTGCCGGTAGGCACGTCTCTCGTACTCGTCGGAAAACTGCTTCTGAAACGGCTCTTGATAGCACTGGGGCGGGTCGTCGGGACCCGCCGGTACCAAGGCTAATGGTCTTCAGGCCGGTGACAAGACGTCGCCCGGTTGTTCCTTCGCGCAGGGAACTACCCTGGTCCGGTGCGTGACAAAACCCAAACGAATTCCGCCGCTCCCGGTGACCGATTGATCCGTACCGGAGCCGTCGTCTTCTTCATCGGTGCGGTGGCCACTCTGGTCACCGTGGCCCCGTTCCTGCTCGGAACGACGCCTTTTCCGACGTACATGTTCGGATTGAGCATGCTCATGGCCGTCGGTTTCGTGGTGGCCGGAGCGGGCGTGCTGCAATCGGTCGCGGCCGGAAGGCGTCAGGCGCGGGCCGGAAGGCAGTCCGCACGGTAGTCCGAAAACCAACCCGGGAACTCCGTGAGATCACCGAGGACGACTTCCGCGCCCGCCTCGGTCAGTTCCTCGGCGCTGCACGGCCCGGTGGCCACCGCGACCGACAGCGCCTTCGCGATCCGCGCCCCGCGCACATCGCCGGTGTGGTCGCCGACGTACACGCTCGCGCCGTGCTCGCGCAGCGCCTCGCCCTTCTGTTCGGCCCACAGGTTGCCGATCACGGCGTCCGGCGCGAGGCCCAGGTGCTCCATGTGCAGCTCGGCGTTGGGCTGCCACTTGGCGGTCACGACGATCGCCCGCCCGCCGGCCGCCTGTACGGCGTCGACGGCCTCGCGGGCGCCGGGCATCGCCAGGGTGCCGGTGATCGCGTACGCCGGGTACAGCTCGCGGTAGAGGTCCGCCATCTCCGGGATCTGCTCGGCCGGGAACCAGTACGCCATCTCCTCGGCCAGCGGCGGCCCGAGCCGCGTGACCACCAGGTCGGCGTCGACGTACGTCCCCGTCCGCTCGGACAGCTCCACCCAGCAGGCGTGGATGCCGGGGCGGGAGTCGATGAGCGTCATGTCGAGATCGAAGCCGACGGTGGGACCGGGGGCGGGGATGCTTGTAGAGGCCATATGGGCCATTGTGCCCGGGCGGCAGGACGGCGGGACAGCGGTTTCCGACGCCCTGGGGCGACCGCCGCGGCGATACGACCGTGGGGCAGCGGCTTCCGCCGGCCTGGCGGGGTCGCTGCCGCGGTAGGGCTCCCGGCAGCGGCGTCCCGGGCCCTCACGCGGGCTACGGCGGTACCCCCGTGGGGCGATCTCCTGCGGGCTGGCGGGGTCGCTGCCGCGGTGGGACCCGTCGATAGCCTTCCGGACCCTCACGCGGGCTACGGCAGTACCCCCGCGGGGCGGCGATCTCCTGTGGCCTGACGCGGCCGCTGCCGCGCCAAGGCTCCCGGCAGCGGCGTCCCGGGCCCTCACGCCGCCGCTGCCGCGGTAGGGGCCTCGGTAGCGGTCCCGTGTGGGTCAGCGTGGCGGCGTCGCGGCTACCGGTGCCGCTGGGAGCGCCACACCAGGAACAGGGCCGAGGCCACGGCCGCGCCTCGCACCACCCAGGGCCAGGTCTCGGCGATCGCGTCGTTCATGTGGCCCTGGGCGATGGGCTCGCCCCAGCGGCCCTCGTTGCGGCCCCACAGCCAGACCAGGCCCGCGGTGAGGGATAGGCCGGGCAGGATCACGACCGCCCACTTCGTCTCCGCGTCGGTGAGGCGGCGTGAGGCCCAGGCGATGAGCCAGCCCACGATCAGGACGAGCAGGTTGCCGAGCACGGCACCGGCGACGAGGAGGGCGGCGGCGAGCAGGAGCAGGGGATTGCTCCAGCTTCCCGCTCCCGAGGCGCGGAACAGGCGGCGCCGGACCGGGGCGGCCTCGACCACCGGCTCCACGGCCTTCGTGCGGGGCCGCCACCAGGCCGTGCGGGTCTTCGGGGCGGGCACCTGCGCCGCGGGCTGCTCGACGACGGGCTCGGGCTTCTTCTCCTCCTTCGGCGGCGGGGGCTTCAGCAGCTCCGGGATCTCCACCCCGCCCACGAAGCCCGGCACACTGTCGCCGACGCCGAAGGGGCTGTCGTCCACCCGCCACCAGTCGGGCTGCGTCGCGGGATCACCGAGTTCGTCCAGGCCCGCCGAGTGGGGACCGTGGGAGACGGCCGGGTCGGGGGGCGGCGGGTCGGCGGGACGCGGACGGGGCACCATCTTGCGCAGCCCGGTCCGCCGCTCCCCGTCGTCCTCCTGCGACTCCCGGTCCCGCTGCACGGGCATGGAGACGACCGGCGCCTGCGGGGCGCCGGCCGCGGATCCGCCCGCGGCGGTCACCACCTCGTCGGGGCTGCCCAGTCGGGCGATGATCCGGCGGACGGCGGCGGGCGAGTCCACCGGGGCCTTGGCGCGCCGCCGGTCGATCTCGTTGCGCAGCTCGGAGACCAGCCGCATACGGGTCGACGACGGCAACTGCCGCTGCTGGGCCACGTCGCCGACGCGGCTCAGATACTCGTAGACGACCTGGTCGCTCTCGATACCCACGAAGTCCCCTCCGGGGCGGGTGCGTTGGATACCCCGTGGGACGAAACTAGCGCAGGTCGGGTGCGACAGGCCCGTGCGGGGGACCGCAGGTCAGCGATATCCGGTCCGCCCCGGTGGGCGCCCCTGCCCAGCCCGGGCACCCGCTACCGTTGGTCGGATGAGCAACCCGGCCGTACCGCCGCGCTCCCTCGCGGAAGCGCTCCGGGCCAGGGACGACGACTCCCTGGCCGCGCTTCTGCGTGCCCGCCCCGACCTCATCACGCCCGTGCCGACCGACCTCACCCAGCTCGCCACCCGGGCCGGGACACGGGCGTCGGTGGTGCGGGCGCTGGAGCGGCTGGACCTGTTCGCGCTGCGGACGGCGGAGGCGCTGGCGGTGGCGGCGGACCCGGCGCCGTACGGCGAACTGGAGCGGCTGCTGACCGGTGACGCGGGCGACCCGGCCGTCTCGGCGGCGCTGCCCCGCGCGCTCGGCACCCTGCGGGAGCAGGCCCTGGTCTGGGGCGACGACGACCGGCTCCGGCTGGTCCGCACCGCCCGCGAGCTGCTCGCCCCGTCGCCGCAGCATCCCTCGCCGACCGGGCTCGGGCCGACCGTGCAGGAGGCCACGGCCGGGATGTCCCCGGGCCGCATCCAGGACATCGTGACGGCGGCGGGGCTCGGCTCGACGCACGACGCGGTGTCGGCGGTGGCGTCGCTGACGGCCCTGTTCACGGACCGGAAGCGGATGTCGGCGCTGCTCGCCGGGCTCCCGGAGGAGTCACGGGAGGTGCTGTCCCGGCTGGTCTGGGGGCCGCCGTACGGGCAGGTCACCGCCGACCCGGCAGCCCATCTGCGCCGCCTGCTGGACCTGGGGCTGCTGGTGCCGACGGCGCCCGGGACGGTCGTACTGCCGCGGGAAGTTGCCCTGCACCTGCGGGACGGGCGGGCCCACCGCGCGGTGGAGCCGCTGCCGCCGGCCGTGGAGCCCGCGGCCACGCACCGTCCACAGGTTGTGGACGCGACGGCGGCCGGGCAGGCGTACACCGCGCTCGCGACCGTCGAGGAGCTGCTGAAGGACTGGGACGAGGGCGGGCCCGCGGTCCTGCGGGCGGGTGGCCTGAGCGTGCGCGACCTCAAGCGCACGGCGGTCGCGCTGGACGTCTCGGAGCCGGTCGCGGCCTTCTGGGTCGAGCTGGCGTACGCGGCGGGCCTGGTGGCCTCCGACGGCGAGGCCGACGAGCGGTACGCGGCGACCCCGGCCCACGACGAGTGGCTGGAGCAGCCGCCCGCCCAGCGCTGGGCGCGGCTGGCGGAGGCCTGGCTGACGGCCACCCGGACCCCGGGGCTGGTGGGCGGGCGGGACGCGAAGGACCGCACCCTGTCGGCGCTGGGCCCGGGGCTGGACCGCGGCGCGGCCCCGGAGGTACGGCACCGGGTGCTGACGCTGCTGGCGGGACTGCCGGAGGGGGCCTCGCCGTCGGCCGAGTCCGTGCTCGCCCGGCTGCGCTGGGAGCGGCCGCAGCGCCGGGAGGAGGACCTGCGCTCGCGGCTCGCCGAGTGGACGCTGAAGGAGGCGGAGCTGCTGGGGGTGACCGGGCGGGGGGCGCTGTCGGGGCACGGGCGGGCGCTGCTGGGCGCGGCCGCGCCGCGGACGCCGGACGCCGACCCGAGGACCCCGGAGCCGCGGGGCCCCGGGGACAAGCTCCCCGTGCATCACCGCCCCGCCGCCGTCCCCGAGCCCCTCTCCGCCGCCGAGCAGGCCACCGCCTCCGCGGCGGCGGCCCGGCTGCTCGCCCCGCTGCTGCCCGAGCCCCTCGACCACGTCCTGCTCCAGGCCGACCTGACGGCGGTGGCCCCCGGTCCGCTGCGGCGGCCGCTGGCCGACGTGCTGGACGTCCTGGCGGACGTGGAGTCGAAGGGCGGGGCGACGGTGTACCGCTTCACGCCGGGGTCGGTGCGCCGCGCCCTGGACGCCGGGCAGTCCGCCTCCGACCTGCACGCCTTCCTCGCCGCGCACTCCCGGACACCGGTCCCGCAGCCGCTGACGTATCTGATCGACGACGTGGCCCGACGGCACGGCCATCTGCGGGTCGGCGCGGCCTCGGCGTACGTCCGCTGCGACGACGACGCCCTGCTCAACGAGATCCTCGCCGACAAACGCGCCGCCGGGCTGCGCCTGCGCCGCCTCGCCCCGACGGTGCTGGCCGCCCAGGCCGACCCGGCCTCGCTCCTCGAGGGCCTGCGCGCGATGGGCTTCGCCCCGGCCGCCGAGTCCGCCGAGGGCGACGTCCTGATCACCCGCGCGCACGCCCACCGCACCCCGCCGCGCACCGCCCCCGAGCCGGTCCCGGACGGTCCCCCGGTCCCTGACGCGACACTCCTCGCCGCCGCGATCCGGGCGGTCCGGGCGGGCGACCTCGCCTCCACCGCCCCCCGCAAACCGACCGACCGGCCCCCGCTCGCCGCCGGCGAACTCCCCCGCACCAGCTCCGCCGAGACCCTCGCCACCATGCAGGCCGCCGTCCTCACCGGCGAGGCCCTCTGGATCGGCTACGTCAACGCCGAGGGCTCCGCCAGCCAGCGGGTCATCGCCCCCATCCGGGTGGAGGGCGGCTTCGTGACGGCCTACGACCACACGGCGGACGAGGTCCGGACGTATCCGCTGCACCGGGTGACCGGGGTGGCGGAGTTGGCGGAGGAGTGAGGGGGCGTATCAGCGGCGGCTGCGCCCGAGCTCAGCAGGAGCCGACCGGAGCGTCGGCCGGCAGGCCGAAGTGGGTGCGGGCCGCTGCTTCCAGGGTGGTGGTCGGGACGGTGTCGTCCAGGGAGGCCGCGGTGGCTCGGCCGAAGCGGGACGTCAGCCACTGCGCGTTGCCCTCGCCGTCGGGCGGCACCTCCTGGGACACGACCCGGTAGTCGCCGTCGGCCTCCCGCCGCAGCCGCATCACCTGCGGCACCTCGGCCCCGGCGCACTCCACCAGGCTCCCCGAGCGCACCCCGTACTCCGCGCACACCGTGCTGACCCCGGCCCGCACGAGACCGTCCCGCTCGACGAGGTCCACGGCCCGCGCCCGGCAGAACCACCGCGCGCCCGCCGGCTCCCCGACCCCGCTCCCGCGCACCTGCTCCACGAGCCGCGCCTCGATCGCGGGACGCACCTCGTCCCACAGCCGCCCTTCGACCTCGACCGGCCGCATGGCCCAGACACCGCTCGCCACGAGGACCGCCACCGCCCCGACACCAGGTCCCCAGACTCGTACGGAAGTCACCCGGAGCTCCTCACCGCCGGCGCGCACCACGCCGGCTCCGCCTGTTCAGACAGGTGGAAGGTGCTCTTGGTTGCCCCGCCGCTCCCCCGGCGAGGTGAGGGCCCGGCGCATCTCCTCGGTGAAGCGGCGGCCCACCGGGAGGAGTTCGCCACTGCCGAGGAGGGTGTCGACGGCGCCGCGGGTGTACCCGTACCAGGTGGTGTACTCCCGTTCGGACCGGGGATCGGCCGGAGCGGTGGTGCGCTCGGTGCGCCAGAAGTCGCAGACGCCCAGGTGGGCGTAGGTGCCCTGGAGGAGTGCGTCCAGCGGGCGGGGGTCGGGGCGCCAGGGCGCGTGGTAGCGGGCCGACGACACCGGGCCGTGCAGCGGGACGAGGTCGAGCAGGGCGCCGAGCTGGATGTGCAGGAACTCGTGGACCAGGGTGAGCGCGAGGAGCACCGGGCCGCCGGGCGGGGACAGGGCGACGGCGCCGTAGGCCCGGCGGGCCGCGGAGCTCACCGACGTGCCGCCGGGCGCGGGACGCAGCGGCACCAGGGTGGTCAGACAGGCGGCGACGGCCTCGGCGTGCCAGGGATGGCGGCGGACCAGGACCTGCCAGGCGCCGTCCAGCAGCCGCTGCCAGTGGTCCACCTCCTCGCCGGTCTGCGGGTCGGCGGGCCGGTGACCGTGCACGCTCCGGTGGGGGCCGCGGTCGGCCAGCCGCAGACGCAGAACGGCGCCGTCGCACGCGCTGGTCAGCAGTCGCGGCCCGGAGAGCGCGGCCGGGCCGCCGCGGACCAGTTCGTCGAACCAGGCGAGGTCGGGACGGCCGCCACGAGCCTGTTCGGCGAGCGCGCGGGCCAGTCCCTCGTCCAGGTAGGGGTGGAGGATCGTCTCCTGCCAGCGGCCGGGGTTCTCGCGGCGCATCTCGTCGAGCCGCCGTACGGACGCGGCGAAGCCGGTGTCCTCGGGCAGCGACCGGCGTACGGCCACCGTCAGCAGCAGGCGTTTGCTGAGCTGGCCGCGCCGCAGCTCGGCGACGGCCGCGGCGCCGCCCCGGGCCCGGGCGACGGCGTCGAAGGTGTCCGGGGCGACGGAGTGCGTGGGGAGGGTGTCGGGGGGCGGGGCGGGCACGGAGTGCTTGCTCCTCACGGGTCGGGGCGGCCGTGGGGCGCCGGTGTCAGCGCGGGGCCGGCTGCGCGGCGGTGCGCAGTGCCGTCATGTCGTCGCGCACACGGCCGGCGATGTGGTCGACGAGCACGGCGAGGTCCGGGCAGTAGACGGACGGGGCGGCGAAGGGGGTCGGCGTGGCCCCGGGGTGGTAGCGGTGGGCGTACAGGCCGCCGCCGCACACCGCCGAGCGGGGGCAGGCCGCGCAGACGGGACCGAGCCCGGCCCGCCCGCGCTGACGCACCCGGAAGGCCTCCTGGCGGGCGGCGTCGGCGAAGGTGTGGCGGTAGACGTCCAGACCGGTGGAGGGTGCTCCGGGATAGGCCACCTTGAGGGAGTCGGCCTGCTCGATGGTGCCGTCGGTCTCGACGACCACGAGGTCGACGGGGGTCAGTCCGACGGTCTCGCTGCTGGCGGTGCCGCCGAGCAGCAGCACCAGGATCTCCTCGAAGAGCCGGATCCCGGTCTCCCGGCGCGGGGCGTCGTACCAGCGGTCGAACACCGCGCACAGCCATCGCGCGTACGGCACCCGCTCCGCGGGGAGTGCTCCCGGTGCCGTCCGGGGCGGGGTGGTGCGACCTGCCAGTCCGGGCGGTGGGGTCTGCCAGGTGGCGTGCGGCAGGAGCAGGTCCAGCCGGGGCGGCGCGAACTCCAGCAGCGCCTCGTAGGTCTCCACCGGGTCGGCGTCCAGGTCGATGGTGCACAGCACACCGGCGTACAGGGCGCGGTGGGGCCCGTCCAGGAGGCGGAGCGCCCGGGCGACATCGGCGTGGCTGCCGCGGCCGTCGGGGCGTCGGCGATGCCGGTCGTGGGTGGTGGGGGTGCCGTCGAGGCTGACCCCCACGCGCACCCCGTGGCGGGCCAGAACCGGCAGCAGCGCCGGGTCCTCGACGAGCCGCAGGCCGTTGGTCTGGAGGTCGAGCCGCAGCCGCGCCACGCCGTCGAGGGCGCCGGTGAGTTCGCGCAGCACGGCGTCCAGCCGCTCGGCCCCCACCAGGAGCGGTTCGCCGCCGTGCAGCACGACACGGACCTCGCTCAGGGCGTGGTCCCGGGCGTGCTCGGCGATGAGTGCGGCCGCGCGGCGCACGGCGCCGGGAGCCATGGTCCGGGGGCGGTCGCGCCAACTCTGGTCCACCGACTCGTAGACGTAGCAGTAGTCGCACGCGAGATTGCAGCGGCTGTGGATCTTCAGCAGGAACTGCCGGAAGGGCACCATGGTGGCGGCATCCTACAACCCGTCAGCTACGGGGCTCGTGGGCAGCCGGACGGCTCCTGTGCCGTCCGGCGTCCCACAGGGGCGGTGGTTCACAAGGGCGGCGTCTCAGATGGTCGGTGGCTCGATGTCGGAGTCCAGCCGGACACCGCGGGCGATCGCCAGCGTCGTCGGGTGGTCGTCCCCCAGGGTGCGTTTGGCGCGGGCCAGGGCGTCCTCGCGCAGCGCGTCCGCCTCCGCCTCGCGGCCCAGGGCGCGCAGGCTCAGCGAGAGGTTGGAGGCGCTGCCGATGACGTCGTAGTGGTCGGGACCGAGGGACCCCAGCAGCCCCTGGCGGGCGCTCGCCTCCATGTCGGCGGCCTCCTGTACCCGGCCCACCGCGACCAGGTCGTTGGCGTGGTTGAGCATGCAGCTGTACGTGTAGGGGTGGGTCTCGCCGAGCGCCGTGCGCAGATGCTCGACCGTGCGCCCGGACAGCGCGAGCGACTCCTCGGTACGGCCCAGCAGCCTCAGGTACACGGACATGTTGTTGGCGCAGACCAGGGTGACGGGGTGTTCCTCGCCGAGGTAGTCCTTGTAGCGGCCGAGGGCCCGCTGGGCGTAGTCCTCCAGCGCGTGCGCGGTGTCGCCGAGCGCGGCGAGGTCGCCGGCGAGGCTGCACGCGACAGCGAGGGTGTCGTAGTGGTCGGGGCCGTGCGCCTGGAGGTAGCGGTTGTAGATGTCCTGGTCGATGTCACGGGCCTCGGCGTAGCGGCCGTCCCGGCGCAGCGCCACCGCGAGGTTCTTGCGGGCCCGCAGGGTGTCGCTGTGCCCGTCGCCGAGCAGTTGCTGGTAGAGGCGGGTGGTCGTCTCCAGCAGGGTCAGGGCCTGCTGGAGCTCCCCGGTCTCCCGCAGGTCGCGGGCGTAGTTGTTGGCCAGGTTCAGCGTGCGCGGCTTCATGCTGCCCTGGTTCTGCCGCTGCCGTTCGTAGGCCGTCCGGTGCAGGTTCAGGGCGGCCCGGCGGTCGCCCGCGAGGTACTCGGACATGCCGAGGTTGTTGGCGTACATCAGGGTCCGCTGATGGTCCTCGCCGAACTCGCGGAGCGCCACGTCATAGGTGCTGCGGTCCAGCTCGCGGGCCTGCTGGTAGTCGCCGAGGGCCCGGAGGTCGGCGCCGACGTTGCCGGCCGCGGCCAGGGTGGCCGGGTACTCCGCTCCCCGGATGGCGGTGAACCTCTCCAGCACTTCCCGGTCGACCTTGTACGCCTCCCTCAGCCGGCCGAGCGAGCGCAGCACGTTGCCGAGCTGGGTGCGCAGCAGGAGGGTGTGCGTGTCGTCGAGGCCGCCGCCGGGGAAGTCGGACCGGCGCCAGCGTTGCAGGGTGCGTTCGGCGAGGTCGTGGGCCGTGCTGTAGAGGCTGCGCTTCCACAGGTAGCGCACCGAGTCGATGATCAGCTTGCGTACCTCGGGGTTGGGGTCGGCGGCCGCGCGCGAGGGTTCCAGGTGCGGAAGGAGTTCGTCGTACTCGTCCCAGTCGGCGGTGGACTCCGGGTTGCCCGGGTTGGCGTCCGCGAGCGCCGCGTGCACCACCCCGCGCAGTTCCGCCCAGCGGGACGCGCCGACCCCGTCCCGGATGACGGCCTGGACCAGCCGGTGCACGGTGAGGGTCTCGCTGCCCTGGTCGCTGCGGGCCAGCCCGTACCGGTTGAGCAGGCGCAGCAGCTGGGCGACGGCCATCTCGTCGCGGGGCTCGTCGGCGTCCATGGTCAGGGCCCGGGTGACGGCCCGGCCGTAGAGCAGCCGCATGGGGATGGGGTCGGGGCCGAAGAAGGAGCAGATCTCCAGCATCTCGGCCGCGGCCCGGTCACGGCGGCGCAGGTCGTCCACGGAGATCTGCCAGGTGCGGGCCGCGGAGGTGGGGTACTCCCGGGGCGGCAGCTGGGTGTGTTCGAGGGTGTCGGCGGGCCGGTCGCGGAGTTGGGCGAGGTAGCGGTCGACCGGCATGTTGCTCTCGCTGAGCCAGGTCGCCGTCTGTCCCACCGCGAGGGGCAGGTCGCCGAGTTCGTGGGCGATCTGCTCCGCGTCCTCGGCGGACAGCGACGGGCTGAACCTGTGCAGCAGTTCCACGCTCTCCGCGCGGGTGAACACCTCCACCTCGGCCCGGCCGGCGCTGTTGACCCAGGCCCGGTCCCTGGAGGTGACCAGCACATGCCCGCCGGGCGGCCCCTCGGGGAGGAGGCCCTCCAGCTCCGTGGGGCTGCCGGCGTTGTCGTACACCAGCAGCCAGCGTTCGAACGGCCGTCCCTGTCCGAGGGCGCGCAGCACGGCCTCCGCGGTGCTGCCCACGTCCTCCCCTTCCTCCAGGTCGAGGTAGGGGGCGAGGTCCGCGAGGGCGGAGCGGATCAGGCCGGGCTGGGCGGCGTTCATCCACCAGACCACGTCGTACGCCGACTTGTAGCGGTGCGCGTACTCCAGCGCGGTCTGGGTCTTGCCCATGCCACCGAGCCCGTACAGCACCTGGCTGGGCACGGCGGCGGTGGGACCGGCGGTGAAGTGATCACGCAGCCGTTCCAGCAGCGAACCCCGGCCGGTGAAGGACAGGTTGCGGGAGGGCAGGCGCTGGGCCGCGGGGATCGAGCCGGGAAAGCCGGGCAGGCCAGAGACGGTGACCGAGGTGGTGCCGTCCGGGAGGTGCCGGCCCGGCGGCGGCCCGAGGACGGCAAGGAGCTGGTCGACCGCCTCGGTGGGGCCGCAGCGGCTGAGGTCGGCGATCACGCTGTCGAGGTAGGGCTCCACGGCCGTGGGATCGAGTTCCTGGACGCGGACGGCGACCAGGCCGGGTCCGCCGACCGTCTCGTGCCCGGTCAGCTGGAGCCGGACCGTGGCGGCCCGCGACTGCGCCGCGTACTCCGGGGACAGCAGCGCCAGTACCCGGCCCTGTCCGTTCAGGGTGCCGGACACCTCGGGCAGGATTCCGCTCTCCGGGGCGACGGTGCTGTGCAGCGAGACCTGGTAGCCGACCGCCTCCAGGGCCTCCGCCGCCCACTCCGCCCAGATCCGGCCCAGCGGGGCGTAGCTGATGTAGATCTGGGTGGGCAGGGCACGGGGGGTCCGCAGGTAGGCGGTGCGCAGTTCGGCCCGCCGGTCGGCGGGCAGCGGGGCGAGCCGGCGTACCCGGCCCTCCGAGATCCACTCGGTGAGCCGCTCGAACGCGGTGAGCAGCGAGCGCTCCTGGTGGGGCCGGTCGGCGACGGTGGCGGGGATCTCCTCGTAGGCGTAGAAGGCCTTGTACGGGATCTCTATCTCGCCCCAGTAGCGGCTGTGGTCCGCTTCCGGCAGCCAGGCCAGATAGGGCGCGAACTCGGCGCGGGAGAAGTCCCGTCCGGCTTCCAGCCGTTCGGTCTCGGCCTCCTCGACCCGCATGGGCACCGGCAGCACCCTGATGGGACGGGGCGCGGAGCGCTGGACGGCGGCCGCGGCGTCCACACCGCCGCTGATGCTCTGGACGCTCATGGTGAAGCAGTCGATGAGGATGTCGGGCAGGACGATGGTGCAGATGCCGGAGGTGTCGCTGACGCCCGTCCGGCTGTCGATCAGCACATAGTCGTAGTGGGAGATCATCTCCTCGCGCAGCGCCTGGAGGAAGTGCCCGCCGCCGTGCCGGTCGTAGAAGCTGTGCCAGTTGAAGCTGGTGACGGCGGCCGAGTAGGCCGCCGTCTGGCGGCCGGCGGGCAGGAAGTCCAGCCGGCCGCCGGAGGGCAGTTCCAGGAGCAGTCCCACGGTGTACGGCGTCAGGTCCGCGGCGGCCCGCAGCCAGCCGTCGGACTCGGCAGCGGAGGTCGCCGCGGAACGCTGCTGGGGAACGCCGGCGGTCTCGCGGACCGGGGGTGCCTCGGGGCTGAGGACCGTACGCACATAGGCCTGCACCATGTTGATCAGGCCGGGGGACGAGCGCAGTTCGGGGTCGACCAGCAGCGGGTGCAGATAGCGGTGCAGGCCGGGGGCCTCCAGGTCCCAGTCGACCAGCAGCACCCGGTGACCGCTGCTGGCGAGGATCCAGCCGACGTTGGCGAGCGCCATCGTGCGCCCGGTGCCGCCCTTGTACGAGTAGAACGTGACGATCTTGCCCGGGGCGGTGGGGCTACTGGTCATCGTCTGAGTCCTTCGCAACGCGCGGCGGGGCGTCCCAGTGGGGGGTGACGGTGGTACCGAGGAAGGGGAACGACAGCGGGGGGCCGGTGGCCTCGGGGGCGGGCGGTTCGGCCGGGCCCGGGATGGTCAGTTCGCCCATCGGGGGCGGGGTGGGGCCCGTGGGGAGCCGGTAGGGGGTGGTGCTCTCCATCTCCATCAGCCGGTTCTGCGCCACGGTCAGCATCACGGCGAGCCGGTCCTCGAACTCGTCCGCGTTGACCCGCACCCGGAACAGGGGGTCGTGCGGGTCGTTCTGCCGGCGCCAGTTGCGCCACAGCACGCTGCTGAGGTCCTGCCAGATCGCCGCGTCACCGCCGGACTCCTCGTCGGAGTCGTGACAGGGCACGAGCACGCCGGTGGCCGGGCGGTTCTGGCGGTCGTAGTCGGCGAGGGCGTCCCGGTAGGTCTGGCTGCGCACGGCCCAGGGGTCGACGAGGAGGATGCTCGTCTGGTTGTTCACCATGGTCTCGTCCAGGCGGCTGCTCAGCTCGGCGTCGACGACCTCGACGTTGCTGGTGTAGCCCTCCTCCCCGATCACCTTCTGGGCGCGGACGGCGACGGAGGGGTGCTTGGGCGGGTGGTACGGCGTCCACTCCCGCGGTGACCGCCCGTAGTACTCCGGCCGGTGCCGTCCTTCCGGTAACGCGTTCACCACCCCCGCGGCCACGAAGACCTGGACGTGCCCGGTGCCGGGTTCGGCGGCCCGTTGGTGCTCGGCCACCGGGAACAGCCCGCGCACCTCGCCGAGGTCGAGGTCGGGCGTGAACGGCAGCCGGAACCGGTCGGCGGCGATCCGCACCCGGGCGGCGACCTTCGCCACGACCCTGCTGTAGGCCGCGCCCTTCGGGTCGGTGCGCAGGAGCTGCATGAGGCCCTGGCTGGTGTACTCCTCGCCCATGCCGCCCTCGTGGTACTGGAAGCGGGCGATCTCGTCCGGCAGCTCGCCCTCCATGGGGGCCCACAGCACCGGGACCAGAGCGGGGACGTCGATCTCGGTCTCCCGGCGGTACTCGTTCAGCCGCTCCCGGAAGGCGGTCCACTCCTTGCCGCAGTACTCGCTGTTCAGGTAGGCCGGGGAGTACAGCGCGACAAAGGCGCGGCAGTGCCCGACCGCGGCACCGAGCACCCGGGCCCAGTCCGAGCCCAGGCCGAGCCCTTCGACGTCCCGGAACGGCGGCTGGGCCGCCGGATCGGCGCCGATCCGGCGAAGCTCCCGTACGAGATCGTCGTAGAACCGCTTGACGAACTCGTCAGGGTTGTCCTTCCGCGCATAGCTGAGGAAGAAGTACGGCTCCTGAACCAAGGCGTCCCCCGATACTCCCTGGCCGGCCTGCCGGCATACCACCTGTACGTCGGAGCACGTCCGGGTCATACCCAGCGCGATGACGCCTCAAGCTGTCGGCTTCGGACAACTGTCCGAGGGGGTGGGGAGGGGGTGGGACGTGCTCAGATGGAGGAGTCGAAGGCGGCGTACGGCACGCCCACCGGGTTGACCGCCTCGTCGACCACACGCCGCAGCACCGCGTCCAGCGCCGTGCCGGGCCGCTTTTCGAGCAGCTTGTCCAGCGCTTCCGTGCTCAGCTCCGTGACATCGAGCAGGCATGAGTCGATCACGGCGCTAGCGTCCATCGGCATCCTTCGCACACACGCGTGCTTTGGCAGAAGTGTGCACGCGAAACCTGCCACACCCTATAGCCAGCGAGCCGCCTGATTCCAGGCGCCACAGGCCGTCCGGCACCCGCCTCCCGCCCGATGGGGCACACTGGACGTTTGGCCGTCCGGAAGGGATGTGTACGTAGGTGAACGGTCCTCTCATCGTCCAGTCCGACAAGACGCTGCTGCTCGAGGTGGACCACGAGCAGGCCGACGAGTGCCGGCGGGCCATCGCGCCGTTCGCGGAGCTGGAGCGGGCGCCGGAGCACATCCACACCTACCGGGTGACGCCCCTCGGACTGTGGAACGCGCGCGCCGCGGGGCACGACGCCGAGCAGGTGGTGGACGCGCTCGTGCAGTACAGCCGGTACCCGGTGCCGCACGCGCTGCTCGTCGACGTCGCCGAGACGATGGACCGCTACGGGCGCCTGACGCTGAGCAAGCATCCGGCGCACGGGCTGGTGCTCACCACCACCGACCGGCCGGTCCTCGAGGAGATCCTGCGCTCGAAGCGGATCACCCCGCTGGTCGGGGCGCGGCTCGACCCCGACACCGTGGTCGTGCACCCCTCCGAGCGCGGGCAGATCAAGCAGACCCTGCTGAAGCTGGGCTGGCCCGCCGAGGACCTCGCCGGGTACGTGGACGGCGAGGCGCACCCGATCGAGCTGGCCGAGGACGGGTGGGCACTGCGGCCCTACCAGAAGCAGGCGGTGGAGAACTTCTGGCACGGCGGGAGCGGCGTGGTCGTCCTGCCCTGTGGCGCGGGGAAGACCCTCGTCGGCGCCGGGTCCATGGCGCAGGCCAAGTCGACCACGCTCATCCTCGTCACCAACACCGTCTCGGCCCGGCAGTGGAAGCACGAGCTGGTGAAGCGGACCTCGCTGACCGAGGAGGAGATCGGCGAGTACAGCGGGACGAAGAAGGAGATCCGGCCCGTCACCATCGCCACCTACCAGGTCCTGACGACCCGGCGGAAGGGCGTCTACCCGCACCTGGAGCTGTTCGACTCCCGGGACTGGGGGCTCATCGTCTACGACGAGGTGCACCTGCTGCCCGCGCCCGTCTTCAAGTTCACCGCCGACCTCCAGGCCCGGCGCAGGCTCGGCCTGACCGCGACCCTGGTGCGCGAGGACGGCCGGGAGTCGGACGTCTTCTCGCTCATCGGACCCAAGCGGTTCGACGCGCCGTGGAAGGAGATCGAGGCGCAGGGCTACATCGCGCCCGCCGACTGTGTCGAGGTCCGGGTGAACCTGACGGACTCCGAGCGGCTCGCCTACGCCACCGCCGAGCAGGAGGAGAAGTACCGCTTCTGCGCCACCACCGCGACCAAGCGGAAGGTCACCGAGGCGATCGTGAAGCGGTTCGCCGGGCAGCAGATCCTCGTCATCGGCCAGTACATCGACCAGCTCGACGAACTCGGTGAGCATCTGAACGCCCCCGTGATCAAGGGCGAGACCTCCAACGCCCAGCGCGAGAAGCTCTTCGACGCCTTCCGGGAGGGCGAGATCAGCGTGCTGGTGGTGTCGAAGGTGGCGAACTTCTCCATCGACCTGCCGGAGGCGACCGTCGCCATCCAGGTCTCGGGCACGTTCGGATCACGGCAGGAGGAGGCGCAGCGGCTGGGACGGGTGCTGCGTCCCAAGGCGGACGGGCATCAGGCGCACTTCTACTCGGTGGTGGCGCGGGACACCATCGACCAGGACTTCGCCGCGCACCGCCAGCGGTTCCTGGCGGAGCAGGGGTACGCCTACCGGATCGTGGACGCGGACGAGCTGCTCGCGGAGAGCTGACCGGCGGCCGGCCGCGGCTACCGGCGGCGGACGCCGGCTTCCTGGCCGTACTCGCCGAGTATGACGACGTCGAAGGCGGCGCCGGCGAAGACGCGGACGGCGCGCAGGGCGTCGCCGAGACGGTGGGTGGTGTGGCCACCCGATACGGGGGTCGCGCCGGACGGGCGACCGGGGGCTGGGGTGAAGGTCGCTGCACTCATGTCTCCATGGTGGCCGACCAGGCATAAAGGGGGCATCGGTCCCAGGTAGCCACTTCTCGTGCTACCTGAGTACCGCCCGTGGGTGGAGCCACCCCCACCAGGAGGAGGGGCGATCCCTTAGGGGGCCGGAGACATCAGGGGACCGGGGAGAGGTCAGGGGGCCGGGGAGAGTCAGGGGGCCGGGAGAAATCCGTTGGCCCTCTCTCACCCCGCCCCTCTAGAATCTCCGCTCTTGCCCGCCTCCCTCACGGAGTGCCGCCGCCCGGACGGAAACCGGTCGGCATCCCACCACGCGGCCCGCAGCACCTTCGGAGGCACCCCCTTGTCCAGGCCGTCCACACCCATGCCCGCGACCGACGACCCCCTCGCCCGCGAACGCTCCCACCTCGCCGCGTCCCGCGCCGCCCTGCGCGCCATGCGCGAGGACGTCGAGTCGCTGGACATCAAGGACGTCACCGCGAACTGGGTCAACGCCGAGGTCCTGGCCCGCCAGATCGAGGAGCGCATCAAGGCGCTGGCCGACCTCACCGACACCCCCCTCTTCTTCGGCCGCCTCGACTACCTGCACGCCCCCGGCGCCGACCGGGCGGAGGGCGCGGAGGGCGAGCGCTTCTACATCGGGCGCCGGCACGTCCACGACCACGACGGCGACCCGATGGTCATCGACTGGCGGGCGCCGGTCTCGCAGCCGTTCTACCGGGCGTCCAAGAAGGACCCGATGGACGTCGGGCTGCGCCGCCGCTTCGGCTACACCCGCGGCGACATCACCGCGTACGAGGACGAGCACCTCTCCGACCCGGCCGAGGCGGCACAGACCAGCAAGCTGCTCCAGCAGGAGATCGAGCGCCCGCGCGTCGGTCCGATGCGCGACATCGTGGCGACCATCCAGCCCGAGCAGGACGAGATCGTACGGTCCGGTCTCGGCGGCACGGTCTGCGTGCAGGGCGGCCCCGGCACCGGGAAGACCGCCGTCGGCCTGCACCGGGTCGCCTATCTCCTCTACGCCCACCGCGAGCGGCTGGCCCGCACCGGCACCCTCGTCATCGGACCGAACCGGTCCTTCCTGCACTACATCGAGCAAGTGCTGCCCGCGCTGGGCGAGTTGAGCGTCCAGCAGGCGACCGTCGACGACCTCGTCGCGAAGAGCATCGAGGTGCGCGGCACCGACGACGCACCTGCCGCGGTCCTCAAGGGCGACGCGCGGATGGCGGAGGTGCTCAAGCGGGCCGTCCACTCCCACGTCACCATGCCCACCGAGCCGGTGATGGTGGTGCGCGGGTCGCGCAGATGGCGGGTACCGGCGTACGAGATCGAGGAGATCGTGCGGGAGCTGCTGGACCGGGGCATCCGCTACGGCGCCGCCCGCGAGGCCCTTCCGCAGCGGATCGCGCATGCCGTGCTGGTGCAGATGGAGCGGTCCGGGGAGGCGCCGGACGACCGCGTGCAGGACGCGGTGGCCCGCAACTCCGCGGTGAAGGCGGCGGTGAAGGCGATCTGGCCGCCCGTCGACCCGGCCAGGCTCGTCCTGCGCCTGCTCACGGACGCGGACTTCCTCGCCGAGCACGCGGAGGGCGTCCTCGACGAGGACGAGCAGAAGACGATCCTGTGGGCGAAGCCGGTCCGCTCGGTGAAGTCGGCCAAGTGGTCCGCCGCGGACGCGGTGTTGATCGACGAGGCGAGGGACATCGTGGAGCGCACGCACTCGCTGGGGCATGTGGTCCTGGACGAGGCGCAGGACCTCTCCCCGATGCAGTACCGCGCGGTCGGCCGCCGCTGCTCGACCGGTTCGGCGACCGTCCTGGGCGACCTCGCGCAGGGCACCACGCCCTGGGCGACCCGGAGTTGGGACGAGGCGCTGGCCCACCTCGGCAAGGCGGACGGCGTGATCGAGGAGCTGACGGCGGGTTTCCGCGTGCCGACCGACGTCATCACGTACGCCTCCCGGCTCCTCCCGCACATCGCGCCGGGCCTGACTCCGGTCGCGTCGGTCCGTGAGAACCCGGGCTTCTTCGACCTGCGCGAGACCTCCGGCACGGGTGAAGTGGTCGCCGCGTGCGAGGAGTTGCTGCGCAACGAGGGCTCGACGGGTCTGATCGCCGCCGACGCCCGTGTCCCGGAGCTGGCGGAGGCGCTGACGGCGGCCGGCATCCCGTACCTCGCCCCCGGTGAGGAGACCACGGCCGAGACCCGACTGACCCTGGTCCCGGCCTCGCTCGCCAAGGGCCTCGAGTACGACTACGTCGTCCTGGACGAGCCCCAGGCGGTGGTGGACGGCGAACCGGACGAACGGACCGGGCTGCGGCGGCTGTACGTGGCGCTGACCCGAGCGGTGTCGGGGCTGATCGTGACGCACTCGGCCCCGTTGCCCGCGGCGCTGGCCGGGTAGGGTGCGGATCCGCTCCGCGATGTTCCCCTGACCCCCTGAGTCCGGGCCCCCGTGACTCCCCCTGAAAGGCCCCCTGTTGACCACGCCCCCGCCCTCGCACCCCGCATATCAGCCGACGCCGGGGACACATCCGGCACCGGATGCGGGGGCGTACCCGCAGGCGCCGGATGCGGGGGCTTACCCACAGGCCCCGGATGCGGGGGCGTACCCGCAGGAGCCGACGCCGGGCGGGCATCAAGCACCCGCCCTGGGGACGTTCACGCAGGCCCCGGCACCGGGCGCGCACCAGCCGGCACCCGCCCCGGGGGCGTACCCGCAGGCACCGACGCCGGGGCCCTATCAGCAGGCGCCCGCCCCCGGGCCGTACCAGCAATCCCCCACCCCCACGCCCTACCCGCAGCCGCAGCCGCAGCCGCAGCCGTACCAGCAACCCCCCGGGTCGGCCCCCTGTCAGATCTGTGGGGCCGTGCCCGCCGCGCCCGTGACGGTTCGGGGGCATCAGGGGATGTTGGTGATCATGCGGTTCCTGAAGCGCGAGGGGGTGTTCTGCCGGACCTGCGCGCTGGCGAGCTTCCGGGACATGCAGTCGGACACGATGGTGCTGGGCTGGTGGGGCCCGCTGTCCGTGCTGATCACGCCCTTCACCCTGCTGTCCAACCTGAGCGCCCTGTCCGGCATCCGACGGATTCCGGAGCCGGTCGCGCCCGGGTTCCGGCCGCCCCTGGACCCCGGCAAGCCGGTGTTCAGGCGCCCGGCGGGCATCCTGGCGCTGATCCCGGTGGGTCTGCTGGGCCTGGCGGTGTTCGCGTTCACGGCGCTGCTGCTGGTCGGCCTGGTGACCGGGGCCGGTGACAGCGCGGACCACCCGACGCTCACAGCCGGCTCGTGCGCCCGCAACGACGCGACCTGGCCGGAACAGGACCTCCACCCGGAGTCCTGCGACTCCGCCGCCGCGCAGCTCCGGGTCGCCGCCCCGGTGAACGGCACCTGTCCGGCCGGGGCCTACGTCGCCTACCCGGAGTACAGCGAGCACGCCGACACGTCACTGTGCCTGCGGCCCCTGAAGGGCTAACGCCCGTCCACCACCCGCCGCCACTCCCGTACCGCCTCCGCCGAGACCGGCACCTCCCACCCGCGCGGCCTCGCCGCGCCGCCGATGTGGAACGCGTCGACCCCCGCCGCACGGAGCCGCGGCACATGCTCGAGCCGCAGCCCGCCCCCGACCAGCAACCGCTGCTCGTACCCCGGCTCCCCGGCCCTCGCCGCCTCCGCGAGCAGCACGGGGAGCCCGCCGTCCACCCCGGCCGCCGAGCCCGCGGTGAGGTAGGTGTCCAGCCCCGGAAGGTCGGCCAGTTGCTTGCGCAGCGCGTCCCGGTCGGCGGCGTGGTCGATCGCCCGGTGGAAGGTCCAGCGGCACCCGTCCAGGACCCCGACGACCTGCTCCACGGCCCTCAGATCGACCTCGCCGGCCGTGTCCAGGAACCCCAGCACGAACTCCTCGGCACCGGCGTCCCGCAGCTCCCGTGCCGCACGGACCACCCGCGCGACCTCCCCGGCGCCGAACCCGTCCGACAGCCGCAGCATCGCCCGCACCGGGATGTCCACCGCCCCCCGGATCCCGGTGACCGTCGCGACCGTCGGCGTCAGTCCGTCCGCGGCCATGTCGGTCACCAGTTCCAGCCGGTCCGCGCCTCCGGCCTGGGCGGCGACCGCGTCCTCGACGTCGAGGGCGATCACCTCCAGGAGTGCACGCTTGCTCATGGGACCCCATTCGTCGACGGCCTTGGGCGGCTACAGGTCTAGTCCATACAGGTCTAGTCCAATTCAAGAATACGCCGCGACCGGGGTCCCCTCGCCAGTGCGTCTCAGGCGATCCCGGCGAAGATGTTCAGCTCCTTCGCCTCCACCCCCGCGAGTTCGTACGCCCGCCCCTCCACCGGACGCCCCGAGTACAGCCGTACGAGTGTCGCCGCGTCCCCGATGTACCGCGCCGGAGTGCGGTCACCGGCCGCGTCACCGAGCCGGAGCGGTTCGTCCAGGTCGTCGAGGTCGGCGTGGAGGGGGAGGTGGCCGCGTTCCCGGGTCGCGCGGGTGAGGAGGGCCAGCGCGTCGGGCAGCCCGGCACCCCCGTACGCGCCGGGCTCCCCGAGCACCTCGCGTACGTCCCCCGCGTGCACCCACTCCCCCAGCGCGATGATGTCCAGCACCCCGCCCGCCCCGGCGATCACCGGACCGGCCTCCGTCATCCCGCGCTCCAGTTCGTCCACGACCTGCTGGTGGGTCCAGTCGGCGCGCTCGGCGATGTCCCGGTCGTTCGACTCGGGTGAGAACACCCCCTTCTCGAACCGGCCCTCCACCACCCGGATCAGCGCCGACGAACAGTGCGCGAGCACGTCCCGCACGCTCCACCCCGGGCACCCCCGCGTCGGCAGCGCGAAGTCGGCGTCCGGGCGGGAGCGCAGGAGGGGGACCAGGGCGTCGCGTTCGGTGGCCAGGAGACGGCCGGGCAGCGAAGGGTCTCGTACGTCGTCAGCAGTCATGGGGCCAACCTGCCAGGGGGTCGGCCGGGGGGACAATGAGGCCATGGCCGATCTCGACGACCTCCGCGCCCGTTTCGCCGCCGCTCTGGACGGAGCGAGGGGCACCGGCGGCCCCGACCCGCTGCCGTACGCCGACCACCTCCTCGACCGCTGGCAGGAGCCGCAGCGCAAGTACCACACGCTCGCTCACCTCACGGCGGTCCTGGACCACGTCGACGTACTGGAGGAGTACGCGGACGACCCCCACCTGGTCCGCCTCGCCGCCTGGTTCCACGACGCCGTCTACCTCCCGGACCGCTCGGAGAACGAGGACCGCTCCGCCCGCCTCGCCGAACGCGCCCTCCCCGAGGCCGGTGTCCCGGACGACGGAACGGCCGAAGTGGCCCGTCTGGTCCGCCTCACCACCACCCACGCGCCCGCCGACGACGACCGCAACGGCCAGGTCCTGTGCGACGCCGACCTGGCGATCCTCGCCGCTCCGCCCTCCGGGTACGCCGCCTACACGGCCGCCGTACGCGAGGAGTACGGCTTCGTGCCCACCGACGCCTTCCGGGCGGGCCGGTCCGCGGTCCTGCGTCAGCTGCTCGACCTGCCCCGGCTCTTCAGGACGCCGTACGGCGCACGGGAATGGGAGGCGACGGCCCGCTACAACCTCACCTCGGAGCTGGAAATGCTGTCGCTCTGAGGTCCCCGGGGCCATAGCCTGCCCGCATGGCAGACACAGGGGTCGTGGGTGGGGAACGGGTGGCGGAGGCCGTCGCGGGCGCGGTGGCGGCGCTGCGGACGGCGACGGACCGGGACTGGGCCCAGGTCCGGGCCGGCCGGATGGAGTGGAGCTGCCTGAAGACGGCCGAGCACATCGCGAGCGATCTCATCGCGTACGCCGGGCAGTTGGCGGGCCGGGCGCAGGAGACGTACGTCCCCTTCGAGATCTTCCTGGAGGAGGGCACCGACGCGGCGGGCGCCCTCCAGGTGATCGAGACGGGCGGCACGCTGTTCGCGGCGACGCTCCGCAGCACCCCCCGCGAGACCCGCGCCTTCCACCCCTACCCCTTCCGCAGCGCGAACCGCGAGGGCTTCGCCGCGATGGGCGTCGCCGAGGTCCTGCTGCACACGTACGACATCGCGCAGGGCCTGGACCTCGAGTACGAGCCCTCCGCACACCTCCCCGAGTACGTCCTCACCCGGATCTTCCCCGAGGTGCAGCCGGGCCCCGACGCCTGGCGCACCCTGCTGTGGGCCACCGGCCGCGGCGACCTGCCGGGCCGCGCGCCGCGCACCAGGTGGCGCTGGAGCAACAACCTCGTCCTGCCCGCCGAACGCCTCACCCTCCAGGGCGTCACCCCGGCCGCCGCCGCCGAGCTGGCCGCCGGGGGCGACGGCGGCTTCGCGTGGGTCGAGGACGGCCCCTTCGAGGGCACCCGCGAGGCCGCCGGCATGACCCTCAAGGCCTACGAAGCGGGCGTCCACCGCCCGGAGTTCGGCCTCTTCGTCCTGGTACGGCGCGAGGACGGCCGGGCGATCGGCGGCATGGGCTTCCACGGCGCCCCCGACGAGGACGGCCGCGCCGAGGTCGGCTACGACCTGGCCCCCTCCGCGCGCGGCCAGGGTTACGCCACGGAGGCCCTGCGCGTCCTGAGCGACTGGGCGCTGGCCCGCGACGACGTCCACAGCCTGTGCGCCACCATCGAGCCCGACAACGCGGCCTCGCAGCGGGTGATCGCCCGGGCGGGCTTCGTCCGGGCGAGCGTGGCGGAGGAGCAGGCGTACGGCGAGACGGAGACGGGCCTTCGCCTGTACGTCCTGACCGGGCGAACCGCCTGACGCCCCTTCGCCTGTACGTCCTGACCGGCCGACCCGCCTAACGCCCCTTCGGCCGCCGCAACCCCGCCCCGTTGAGCAGCCGCACCACGTCCCTGCTGCTGACCTCGACCGCACCGGCCGCCACCACGTCGGCGTACCGGTGCGACGGGATGTCGTAGTGGTCGCGTTCGAAGGCGCGCCTCGGGACGCCCAACTGCTCGGCGAACGCATGGAGTTCCTCGAAGGAGGTGTCGCTGACCAGGTGGGACCACAGGCGGCCGTGCCCCGGCCAGGTCGGTGGGTCGATGTAGACGGTCACGAGGAGCGGCTCCCGCCCATCGCGGTGCCGAGCGAGCCGATCGCCGCGACCTTCACGCCCGCCTTGTGGCACACCCAGTGCGGGTCGGCGCCGAGTTCCGGTTCGACCTCCAGGGCGTGCGGGTCACCGGAGCCGCAGACCGGGCACAGGGGCCAGCGGCCGTAGCGCTCCAGGAGCGCGTCCTGGACGTCCTGGGCGACCAGGCCCGCCACGAAGTCCGCGCCCTCGGGCCACTGTTCCACCCACCAGCGCCGCTGGACGACGGAGTCCTCGACCATCGACACCACGTCCGCCGCGGCGACCTCGCTCGCGGCCAGGTCGGCGAGGACGAGCGCGCGGGCGGTGTGCAGGGTCTGCTCAAGTGGACCGATGGACTCCATGCACCCATTGTGCGGGCTCTTGACCACGGGCCGGAGCCGAAAATATCTTTCAGGTGTGCCCCAGGAAGTGAAGGAAATTTTCGGCAGCGCGCTCGCCGCGAAGGTGCGCACGCTGGGTCCGTCCATGACCCGTTCCATGCAGCGGGTCGCCGAGGCGGTGGCGAACGACCCCGCGGGCTGCGCCGCGCTCACCGTCACCGGCCTCGCGGAACGGACCGGGACGAGCGAGGCGACCGTCGTACGCACGGCCCGGCTCCTCGGCTACCCCGGCTACCGCGACCTGCGGCTCGCCCTCGCCGGCCTCGCCGCCCAGCAGCAGTCCGGGCGGGCACCCGCGATCACCACGGACATCGCGGTGGACGACCCGATCGCGGACGTCGTCGCCAAGCTCGCCTACGACGAGCAGCAGACCCTCGCGGACACCGCGGCCGGACTGGACACGGTGCAGCTGGGGGCGGCGGTCGCCGCGACGGCCTCGGCCCGGCGGATCGACGTGTACGGGGTGGGGGCCTCGGGTCTCGTCGCGCAGGACCTCGCGCAGAAGCTGCTGCGGATAGGGCTGATAGCGCAGGCGCACAGTGATCCGCATCTCGCCGTGACGAACGCGGTGCAGCTGCGCGCGGGGGACGTCGCGATCGCCATCACGCACTCCGGGGGGACCGGCGACGTCATCGAGCCGTTGCGGGTCGCCTTCGAGCACGGCGCCACGACCATCGCCATCACCGGGCGGCCGGGCGGGACGGTGGCGCAGTACGCCGACCATGTGCTGACCACGTCCACGGCCCGGGAGAGCGAGCTGCGGCCGGCCGCGATGTCGTCCCGGACGAGTCAGCTGCTGGTGGTGGACTGTCTGTTCGTGGGGGTGGCGCAGCGGACCTATGAGACGGCGGCGCCCGCGCTGGCCGCGTCCTACGAGGCGCTGGCGCATCGGCACCGGCGGTAGACACCTCAGTTCTCCGGCAGACGCCCGTCAGAGGAAAGAGCCGTTCCACCATGACCTCCACCTCCAACCCCCGTGATCTGCAAGCCCAGTTGGAGTCGCTGACCACCGAGGCCTTCCGGCCCGAGCTCGCCGACATCGATCGGCTGCCGACCCTCGACCTCGCCCGGCTGATGAACGGCGAGGACGCCTCCGTGCCGACGGCGGTGTCCGCGCAGCTGCCGCGGATCGCCGCCGCCATCGACGCGATCGCCGAGCGCATGGCCCGGGGCGGCCGGCTGGTCTACGCCGGTGCCGGGACCGCCGGTCGCCTGGGCGTGCTGGACGCCTCCGAGTGCCCCCCGACCTTCAACACGGACCCGGCGCGGGTCGTGGGCCTGATCGCCGGCGGCCCGGAAGCGCTGGTCACGTCCATCGAGGGGGCCGAGGACTCGGCGGAGCTGGCGCGGGCCGACCTGGACGGGCTCGCGGTGACGCCCCTGGACACGGTGGTCGGGGTGTCGGCGTCCGGTCGTACCCCTTATGCCGTGGGCGCGGTGGAACACGCCCGCGCACACGGGGCGTTGACGGTCGGCCTGTCCTGCAACGCGGACAGCGCGCTCGCGGCGGCCGCCGACCACGGCATCGAGGTGGTCGTGGGCCCCGAACTGCTCACCGGCTCGACCCGCCTCAAGGCGGGCACCGCGCAGAAGCTGGTCCTCAACATGCTGTCGACGATCACGATGATCCGCCTCGGCAAGACCTACGGGAACCTGATGGTCGACGTGCGCGCCTCCAACGACAAGCTGCGCGCCCGCTCCCGCCGTATCGTCGCCCTGGCCACCGGCGCCGGCAACGAGGAGGTCGAGCGCGCGCTGGCCGCCACGGACGGCGAGGTGAAGCACGCGATCCTGACGATCCTGGCCGGGGTCGACGGCCCCACGGCGGCCCGGCTGCTCCAGGAGTCGGGCGGTCATCTGCGGGCGGCGCTGGCGGCGGCCCTCTGACTCACCGGCGCACCCGGAGTCACCGGCGGACCAGCACGGCGTGGGTGACCTTCGACGAGCCGACCAGCTCGGCGACCCGGTAGCCGTCGATCCCGTCGCCCAGGTTGTCGAGCAGCCGCTCCCCGCGCCCGACGAGCATCGGCGCGATCACCAGGTGGAGCTCGTCGATGAGCCCGGCGCGCAGGTACTGCCGGATGGTCGCCGCGCCCCCGCCGATCCGGACGTCCTTGCCGTCCGCGGCCTCGAAGGCGCGGGCGAGGACCGTCTCCGGCGGTTCGTCGGTGAAGTGGAAGGTGGTCCCGCCGGCCATCTCCAGGGCCGGGCGCGGGTGGTGGGTGTGGACGAAGACGTCGTGGTGGTACGGCGGGTTGTCGCCCCACCAGCCCTGCCAGGACTCGTCCTCCCAGGGCCCGCGCTGGGGCCCGAACATGTTCCGCCCCATGATCGTGGCGCCGATGTTCTCGTCACCGCGGACGAAGTAGTCGACATCGGTGCCGCCCTTCCCGGCGGCGAGGTCCTCCGTAGCGCCGATGAACCAGCTGTGCAGCTCGTCCCCCCAGCCGACACCGTCCCCGAAGGGGGCGTCCAGCCGCTGGTTGGGCCCGGCCATGAAGCCGTCCAGCGAGACCGTCACGTTGTGCACACGAACCTTGGGCATGATCGCCGCCTCTCGTAAGGGGTCGTCCGTCCTCTCACCTGTGCGTCGTTCAGACCCTGACGGAATCGACATCCGGGCGCACTTTTTATGCAGCTCGACGTCAGCCCTGCGCTGAGCTGCTACTTGAGGTCGATCATGCGGACCGGCTGCCCGGTGGTGCGGGCGATGGTCTCGAAGTCAGGGTCGTGGTGCAGCAGCACGAGTCCTGCTTCCTCCGCGGCCGCGGCCACGAGGAGGTCGACGGCTCCGGCGCTGCGCTGCTCGCCCTTGGTGGTGAGCTCGCGCTGGACGACGCGGGCGCGCCGGTAGATGCCGTCGGGCATGGGGCACCAGGTGAACTGGTCCAGTCGCGCCTGGACGGCCTCGCGGTCCTTCGCGGAACGTGCGGAGTAGAGGACTTCCAGTTCGGTGAGGTCGCACAGCGCGATCAGACCGGCGGCCATCCTCTGTTCCCACGTCTCGGTTGCCTGCCGCAGCAGAACGCGAGCCAGGGCCGACGTATCGATGAGGTAGTCGGCAACGCTCACCGGCCGGAACCACCCCGGTAGGTGTGCTTGTCCAGGAGGAACTCGATGTCGAGGGCGCCCTCATCCGCGAGATCCTGCAGCTCGTGCAGGGCACGCAAGCGGCGGTTGCGGGCAACGATCTCACGCAGGGCGGTGTTGATGGTGTCCCGCTTCGTGGAAGTGCCCAGCTCCTTCGCCGCGGCTTCCAACGCGTCGTCGTCGAGATCGATCACGGTTCTGCTCATGAGCCCACCTCCGTATACAACAGCCAGTGTATCAATGTATCTGATCGAATATATATCTCTACCGAGCCACATTCCAGACAAGGGTGTAGCGCCAGAAGAGACCGCGCCTGAGCCGGGCCCCCGGGAGCACCCGGCGGACCTCCCGGACCAGCTCGGTGTACGGGATGTCCGGTTGCCGGGTCACGGCGGTCATCGCGAGAGGAGGTGCCGCGGCCCTGCGGCCCCGGTTCCTGACCCAGCCGAACAGCGGGTTGAGCGGGACCGAGACCAGTCCGAGCAGCTGCTGCACCCGGGTGTCCTCCCGCGCACAGCCGACCACCACCAGGGTCCCTCCGGGGGCGAGCTGCCGCCGGAAGTGGGCGAGCGTCTCGGCCAGGGGCAGGTGGTGGAGGACGGCGACGCAGGTGATGACGTCGTAGGGACCGCCTCGGTCGTACGACGTCCCGTCCGCGACGGCGTAGGTGACGGGGAGGCCCGCCGCGGTCGACTCCCTTGCCGCGCCGATGATCCGCTCGTCGCTGTCGATGCCGTGCACCTCATGCGCGCGGGTGGCCAGCAGCCGGACGAGATCCCCGGAACCGCAGCCGACGTCGAGGGCACGGCCGAAGCGCGGTGGCAGCTGCCGCATGATCCACGGGTGGTAGTGGGCGTTGTGCGACCAGGGGTAGGCGTCGTTCAGACGGGCGAGGGCGTCCAGGAGGGGCATGGGCTCATTTCAGCAGGGCACGCGGTGAGCCCGCCGGGGTCTCGCTGGATACCGAAATCCTCGAAGAGTGCGCAGACTGGCACCATGAACCACGCCCAGCTCACCGCCCTAGGCCGTGCCCTGCGTCTTCTCGGCGAGGAGGGAGACGCGCTCACCGCGGACACCCCGGACGCCAAGCTGCACGAGGTGAAGGCCGATCTCAAGCGGGCCCTGGACCTCCTGGAGGACAGCGTCACCGCCGCCGCCCCCACCACCCGCTGCGCCGAGCACCCCAACGGCCCGGTCGACGAGAACGCCCCCGACCTGTGCCTGCTGTGCGAGACCCGGCGCCGGGCGGCCCGGCGCGCCGAGATCAACGGCCCCTACGCCCGCCCGCGGACCGCCGGTCCCACGCCCTCCCGGTACGGGGTGCGCGAGGACCGGCCCCAGCCCCAGCAGCGCTGGCTGCCGGAGCAGTGGACCGGCCAGGAGTGGCAGCTGTGCGGGACGCCGAGGCGGGACCGCCAGGAGGCGGAGCTCTACCTCGCCGCGCAGCGCCGGGGGCCGCGCGCGGCGATGGCGTACCGGCTCGTCCACGAGTTCACCGACTACGAGGTGCTGCGCGTGTGGGGCACCCCGGTGAAGGTGGACATCGAGCCGCTCGGCAACCTCTAGCCCCGGCTACTTGAGCAGCGGGAGCGCGGCGAAGTCGTACGCCTCCCACAGCCGCCGCGAGACCTCCTCCGGGTAGGGCCGTACCTCCGGCTCCACGTCCAGGACCTGCGTCAGCCGACCGCTCGACGCCTCGTACGCCGGCCAGCCCGGGTCCCCGCCGCGCGCGAACGCCGTCCACGCCGACTGGAAGCGGGCGGTCAGTGCCTTCGCCTCGGGCGGTACCCCGGCCCCCATGAAGAGGAGGCCGCCGAGGTCGGCCTCGTACGTCCCGAACAGCAGCGGGATGTCCAGCCCGTGGCACGCGCCCAGTGCGCCGCCCAACGCCGGTGCGGGCCAGGTCAGTTCGTAGACGTGGGCCCGGCCGCCTCCCGCCACCTGCGCCTCCGCCAGCCGCTGGGACGGCATGTTGAACAGCCAGTCCGTCTGGACGCGTTCGTAGAGCTCGGTCGGCGAGGCGTCCGGGAAGGCCGCCCGGTAGGCGCGCTCCCCGTCCGGGCCCGGTGCGAACATCCGCAGCGCCGCGGCCGCCTGCTCCTCGGTGATCTTGCCGAGCCGCTCGGCCATGGCGAGGAAGAGCCGGTACTCGTCCCGGTTGTGCCCGACGAGCAGCTCCACGTCCCGCCCCGCGCCCGCCGCCAGCGCCTCCCACGGCGTGCACGGCAGCACCTCGCCGTCGACGACCGGGGAGAAGGGGGTGACGGTGGGGGCGACCTGCCCCCACCGGTCGTCGTACTCCCGCATCCGCAGGCTCAACCGCTCACCGGCCGCCGGGAGTTCGAGCGGACCCACCTCCGACAGCGCCGCGGCCGTCGGCGCGGTCCCGGCCTCCTTGCCGATCTCCGCCGCGATGTCCCGGGCGAGCTCGGCGGAGAAGTACGTGCCGGGCACGCTCTGCGCGATCGCCCGCCCGAACAGCCCCCGCGCGCTCGGCATCGCCAGCAGGGACGCCACCGACCCCGCCCCCGCCGACTCCCCGAACACCGTGACCTGGCGCGGATCCCCGCCGAACGCCGCGATGTTGTCCCGCACCCACTCCAGTGCGGCGACCTGGTCCAGCAGCCCCCGGTTCGCGGGCGCCCCCTCCAGCAGGGCGAACCCCTCCACGCCCACGCGGTAGTTGAGGGTGACGACGACCACGTCACCGGCGCGGGCGAGGTGCTGGGCGTCGTAACCGGGGCTGCCCGCGTGACCCAGCTTGTAGGCGCCGCCGTAGATCCACACCATCACCGGGCGGCGGGCCGCCGGGTCCGTGCCGGGCGTCCAGACGTTGACGGTCAGCCACTCGTCCCCTGTGGGTGCGTCCAGTACGGCCGTACGGCCCTGGAAGCCCGACTCCTGCGGGGGCGGCGGCCCGAACGCGTACGCCTCCCGGACCCCCTCCCAGTTCCGCACCGGCCGCGGCGCCTGGAACCGGGCCTCGCCGACCGGCGGTTCGGCGAACGGGATGCCCCGGAAGACTGCCAGTCCGTCCTCGGCCCGCCCGCGCACGGCACCGGCCGCCGTACGTACCTCGAGATCCTCGGCTGACGTCATCGTCGAACTCCTCACGGGTCGGGGCTGCTTCACCTCACTTCAGCCCACACCTCTTGCGTGAGTCAACCAAGTCGGTCAGGGTCCGTGCTCCTCCACGACCGCCCGGGTGCGCTCCTCGTCCAGCTGGTACACCGTCTCGTGCGCCCGCGGGTCCCGCGCGTGGAAGGTGTGGAACATCGGGCTCGCCGGCCCGCCCAGCTCGACCAGCGAGGCGGAGGCGCCCCGCACCGCGCGCTCGGTGCCGTAGGGCGTCGTCAGGTCGATCCGGTTGACCACCCCCGGCGTCACCCACACCGGCACCGACCCCAGCATCCCGAAGAGCTGGAGGTGGTAGTGCCCGGTCAGGACGACCCGTACGTCACTCCCCCGGATCGCCGCCGCCAGCTCCTCGGCGTCGAGCAGTCCGAAGACCGGCTGGGTGACGGACAGGCCGAGGCTGATCGGCGGGTGATGGAAGGCGAGGACCGTGCCGTACTCGGCCGGGGTGCGCAACACCTGGCGCAACCAGTCCAGTTGGGCCGCGCCGATCCGGCCGTACACCTTGCCCGGCACGAGCGAGTCGAGGGTGACGAACCGGTAGCCGCCGACCGTGCTCACCGCGGCCCGCTCCGCCGCGTCGGTCTCCAGCACCGCCTCGGGCTCGGCATGCCCGCTGCCCAGCACCTTGCCGAAGGCCTCGCGCTCGTCGTGGTTGCCGGTGGTGTAGAAGACGGGGGCCGCCAGGGGCCTGGCGAACTCCCCGACGAGCTCCCGCACCGCCGCGTACGCCTCGACGTCCCCCGCGTTGGCGATGTCCCCGGTGACGACGATCGCGTCGACGTCCCGCAGGTGCCGCAGCTCGGCGAGCATCAGCCGCAGTGAGTCGGTGGCGTTGACGCCGTTCCTGTTGGGAACGTCGGTGCGCTCCACATGGGTGTCCGAGAGCTGCACGATCCGCATGTCACGCCACGGTAGCGGCAGTCGGGGACCACGTCAGCGGGGAGGACGGCCCCGGAAAAGGCCGCCCTCCACCGACCCACGGTGAACCGGAATCCGTCAGCTCAGCGACTTCAGCGCCGCCGCGTCGTACGGCTGGAGCTCGTCGAAGCGCCCCGCGAGCACCTTCGCCGCCCACTGCGGGTCCTGAAGGAGCGCCCGCCCGACGGCGACCATGTCGTACTCCTCGCGCTCCAGCGCGTCGAGCAGGTCCTCGATCCCCTTGACCGGCGACCCCTCGCCCATGAACCCGCGGATGAAGTCCCCGTCGAGCCCGACCGAGCCGACCGTGATCGTCGTCTTCCCGGTCAGCTTCTTCGTCCAGCCGGCCAGGTTGAGGTCGGACCCGTCGAACTCCGGCAGCCAGTAGCGGCGGGTGGAGGCGTGGAAGGCGTCCACACCGGCGGCGGCCAGCGGCGTGAGGATCGCCTCCAGCTCCTCCGGCGTCTCGGCGAGCCGCGCCTGGTACGCCTCCTGCTTCCACTGCGAGTACCGGAAGATGATCGGAAACTCGGCCGACACCGTCTCCCGTACGGCCGCCACGATCTCCGCCGCGAACTTCGTACGGGCGACCGGGTCACCGCCGTAGGAGTCGCCCCGCCGGTTGGTGCCCGCCCACAGGAACTGGTCGAGGAGGTAGCCGTGGGCGCCGTGCAGCTCGACACCGTCGAAGCCGATGCGCTCCGCGGCGGCCGCGGCCTGCGCGAACGCGCCGATGACGTCGTCGAGGTCGCGCTGGGTCATCGCCTTGCCGGTGGGCTCGTCGGCGCCGATCCGCAGGCCCGAGGGGCCGACGGCGGGGGCGTCGGCGTAGGGCGGCTGGCCCTGCTCACGCACCATGCCGATGTGCCACAGCTGCGGGACGATGGTGCCGCCCGCCGCGTGCACCTGCTCGGCGACCTTCGCCCAGCCGGCCAGCTGCTCCTCGCCGTGGAACCGCGGGATGCGGTCGCTCTGCCCGGCCGACTCGTGGCCGACGTAGGTGCCCTCGGTGACGATCAGGCCGACTCCGGCGGCCGCGCGGCGCGCGTAGTACGACGCCACGTCCTCGCCCGGGACGCCGCCCGGGGAGAACGCACGGGTCATGGGCGCCATCGCGATGCGGTTCGGGACGGTCAGGCCGTTGATGTGGGCCGGGCGGGAGAGGATCTCGGCGGCGCGGGAGGCGGCCGGGGTGGCAGCGGGGGCGGTCACGTGGGGGTACTCCTCGGTATGTGCATACGCATAGACAAGTCCCCAACATCAACAGTCACGGGCGGCGCCGCATTTCCCCTCGGTCCGTGACCCCGCCCACACATGACAGAAGCCCGCCCCACATCTCGTGGGACGGGCTTCTCGCGGAGCGCCGGGCAGGCCTTGCACCTGCATTTCCCCGCAGGAAGCGGGGCGTCTTTCCTTGGACCACCAACGCGTAGTCGACCGACGGGAGTTCACGTCGGGCGGCTCGTGATCAACTATAGCGCAAGAAAAGACCGGGGGCGGCCACCCCCTGTTCCCAGGAAGGGCCGCCCCCGGCAAGGACGTTGATCAACCGTCAGGCCTCACGGCCCGGAGTCGATCAGAAGTCCATGTCACCGCCCGGCATGCCGCCACCGGCGGGCGCGGCGGCCTTCTCCGGCTTGTCGGCGATGACGGCCTCGGTGGTGAGGAAGAGCGCGGCGATGGAGGCGGCGTTCTGCAGAGCGGAACGCGTGACCTTCGCCGGGTCGATGATGCCTTCCTTGACCAGGTCGACGTACTCGCCGGTCGCGGCGTTCAGGCCGTGGCCCGGGGTCAGGTTGCGCACCTTCTCCACCACGACACCGCCCTCGAGGCCGGCGTTGACGGCGATCTGCTTCAGCGGGGCCTCCAGGGCGAGCTTGACGGCGGCAGCGCCGGTCGCCTCGTCACCCTCCAGCTCCAGCTTCTCGAAGACACCGGAGGCCTGGAGCAGGGCCACGCCACCACCGGCGACGATGCCCTCCTCGACGGCCGCCTTGGCGTTGCGCACGGCGTCCTCGATGCGGTGCTTGCGCTCCTTGAGCTCGACCTCGGTCGCGGCACCGGCCTTGATGACGGCGACGCCGCCGGCGAGCTTGGCCAGGCGCTCCTGGAGCTTCTCGCGGTCGTAGTCCGAGTCGCTGTTCTCGATCTCGGCGCGGATCTGGTTCACGCGGCCGTTGACCTGGTCCGAGGAACCGGCACCGTCGACGATGGTGGTCTCGTCCTTGGTGATGACGACCTTGCGGGCGCGGCCCAGGAGGTCCAGGGTCGCGTTCTCCAGCTTGAGGCCGACCTCCTCGGAGATGACCTCGCCGCCCGTGAGGATGGCGATGTCGCCGAGCATGGCCTTGCGGCGGTCACCGAAGCCCGGGGCCTTGACGGCGACGGACTTGAAGGTGCCACGGATCTTGTTGACGACCAGGGTCGACAGGGCCTCGCCCTCGACGTCCTCGGCGATGATCAGCAGCGGCTTGCCCGACTGCATGACCTTCTCCAGGAGCGGGAGCAGGTCCTTGACGGAGCCGATCTTGGAGTTGGCGATGAGGATGTAGGGGTCGTCGAGCGACGCCTCCATCCGCTCCATGTCGGTGGCGAAGTACGCCGAGATGTAGCCCTTGTCGAAGCGCATACCCTCGGTGAGCTCCAGCTCCAGACCGAAGGTCTGGGACTCCTCGACGGTGATGACGCCTTCCTTGCCGACCTTGTCCATCGCCTCGGCGATGAGCTCGCCGATCTGGGTGTCGGCGGCGGAGATGGAGGCCGTGGAGGCGATCTGCTCCTTGGTCTCGACATCCTTGGCCTGCTCGAGCAGGGCGGCGGAGACGGCCTCGACGGCCTTCTCGATACCGCGCTTGAGGGCCATGGGGTTGGCGCCGGCGGCTACGTTGCGCAGGCCTTCCTTGACCAGGGCCTGGGCGAGCACGGTCGCGGTGGTCGTACCGTCGCCGGCGACGTCGTCCGTCTTCTTGGCGACTTCCTTGACCAGCTCGGCGCCGATCTTCTCGTACGGGTCCTCGAGCTCGATCTCCTTGGCGATGGAGACACCATCGTTGGTGATCGTGGGGGCGCCCCACTTCTTCTCGAGGACGACGTTGCGGCCCTTGGGGCCGAGCGTCACCTTGACGGCGTCCGCGAGCTGGTTCATGCCGCGCTCGAGGCCGCGCCGCGCCTCCTCGTCGAACGCGATGATCTTGGCCATGTGAAGTGGTCCCTCCAGGACTGGGGGTGATTCCTTCGGACCGCGCCCGCGCCCGCGACGGACGGCTCGCACACCTCGTGGGTTCCTTCCCCACCCGGCCTGCGGGCCTCACCGACCCGGTCCTTCGTTGTCACTCTCACCTTCAGAGTGCTAACGCCAATGATTAGCACTCGACCCCTGCGAGTGCAAGCGCCTCTCGGGTACTGGCCAGGGCACGGCGCGGCCCCCGGCGCGCCCCCGGGACATGCCGAAGGGCCCGTACCCATGACTCCCCATGGGGTACGAGCCCTTCGTCGAAGAAAAGAAGAACGACGCTGTTGTTACCCGGCGCGTGCTTCAGCCAGTCGCGAGACGGACCATGTCCGCCTGCGGCCCCTTCTGACCCTGCGAGATCTCGAACTCGACCCGCTGGCCCTCTTCAAGGGTGCGGTAACCGTCCATCTGGATCGCGCTGTAGTGGACGAATACATCCGCACCACCGTCGACCGCGATGAAGCCGTACCCCTTCTCCGCGTTGAACCACTTGACGGTGCCCTGAGCCATGCCTAACTCCCCTATTACTGGCCCTTGCACGGATCCGCACTTCGCGGATCCGGGTCAGACCTCACCCCCCACATGGTTGGGGGCGTGCGCCGGAACGCGTCGACCGCGGCTGAATGTATCTGTCCAACTGCCGTCTGCAACAGGTCAATCGGACGAGAATTCTGGACGGAAGGGGTCCGGAATGTAGTGAGAATTCGCCCGAATTCGGGGCAAGTCGGGCCCCATAAAGGGCGCATAAGGCACATAAGACGCACACACTTTGGCTACTTCTCATCGCATGTGGAGCGAGAACTCATATGCGTGCGGCAAGGAGAATGCCGCTGGTTCCCCAACTGTACCGCGCTCAACCATAGAGAATTGCCCCCTCCGCTTCTCTCACGGAGGGGGCAATCAGTTGAACACTCGGTAATTACTGTTACCGAAGGTAATGACCAGTCATACGGTCACCCGCCGGCGACCGCCGGGATGATCGAGACTCCGGCCCCGTCGGGCGTCGCCGTCTCCAGCCCCTGCTCGAAGCGCACGTCGTCGTCATTCACGTACACATTGACGAACCGCCGCAGCTTGCCCTGGTCGTCGAGAACACGGGCCGCGATACCGGTGTGGTTCTTCTCCAGATCGGCGATGACCTCGGCGAGGGTCCCACCCTCGGCCTGCACCTCGGCCTGACCGCCGGTGTAGGTGCGCAGGATGGTGGGGATGCGGACGTTGACGCTCATGCGAGGCCAGCCTCTCGGAAAGAGTCGAGGTTCGGACGGATCGTGGCGGTGAGCCCGGTACCGGCCACCGCGTCCAGGGTCTTGAGACCGTCGCCGGTGTTCAGCACCACCGTGGTCTTCGTCGGGTCGAGGACACCGTTCTCGATCAGCTTGCGGGTCACACCCACGGTCACGCCACCGGCGGTCTCCGCGAAGATGCCCTCCGTGCGCGCCAGCAGCTTGATCGCGTCCACGACCTGCTCGTCGTTGACGTCCTCCACCGCACCCCCCGTACGCCGGGCGATGTCCAGCACATACGGCCCGTCCGCCGGGTTCCCGATCGCCAGCGACTTGGCGATGGTGTTCGGCTTCTGCGGCCGAACGACGTCGTGCCCCGCCTTGTAGGCGACGGACACCGGGGAGCACCCCTCCGCCTGCGCGCCGAAGATCTTGTACGGCTTGTCCTCGACGAGCCCGAGCTTGATCAGCTCCTGGAGCCCCTTGTCGATCTTCGTGAGCTGCGAGCCGGAGGCGATCGGCACGACCAGCTGGTCCGGGAGCTGCCAGCCGAGCTGCTCGCAGATCTCGTACGCCAGCGTCTTGGAGCCCTCGGCGTAGTAGGGCCGCAGGTTGACGTTGACGAAGCCCCAGCCCTCGCCGGCCGGGTCGCCGATCAGCTCGGAGCAGAAGCGGTTCACGTCGTCGTAGTTGCCCTCGATGCCGACGAGCTCGCCGCCGTAGATCGCGGCCATGACGACCTTGCCCTGCTCCAGGTCGTGCGGGATGAACACGCACGAGCGGAAGCCGGCGCGGGCGGCGGCGGCACCGACCGCGCCGGCGAGGTTGCCGGTCGAGGAGCAGGACAGGGTGGTGAAGCCGAACGCGCGCGCCGCCTCCAGGGCCTGCGCGACGACACGGTCCTTGAAGGAGTGCGTCGGGTTGCCGGAGTCGTCCTTCACATACAGTCCGCCGGTGACGCCGAGCTCGCGGGCGAGGTTGTCGGCCTTGACGAGCTGGGTCCAGCCGGGGTTGATGTTGGGCTTGTCCGCCACGTCCGCGGGGACGGGCAGCAGCGGGGCGTAGCGCCAGATGTTGGAAGGTCCCGCCTCGATCTTCTTACGGAGTTCCTCGGTTTCGTAGGCCGAGAAGTCGTACGCGATCTCGAGCGGGCCGAAACACTCCTCGCAGGCGAAGACCGGGCCGAGCGGGACGCGGTGGCCGCACTCGCGGCAGCTCAGTGCCGCGGCGGGACCCAGGTCGACGGAGTTCGTGGTGCTTGCAACAGTCTGCGCAGCCATGGAGGCGAGGCCCTTTCTCCTCATCTTCCTCACGACGCGTTTCGCCGTGAGACGGATTTGGCACCTTCCCTAGCCGGGAGCCTCGCGGAACGATCAACAGTGATCTACGAGAACCGACTGGAGGGTTGCCGGGGCTTCATCGGGCCGTATCCCTCTGCCCCTCTGGATGAGCGGTATGAAGTTGTGGTCGGCGGGCCGTCCAGGACATGCGATGGTCACCCGCGTTGTTCAAGACTGTAACCGACAACCAGGACAGTTGAGATAGTCCGTCCGAACCGCGAGACGGATCACACGGACCACACACGAAGGAGCCGCCTACGTGCTGGAAGAAGTCGAGCGCTGGCTGAGCACCCGCTCCTGGTCGGTGACCGATCGCCCGCTCCACCAGATCATGGCCGCCAAGCAGCGCAGCGGGCAGACGGTCAGTGTCGTGCTGCCCGCGCTGAACGAGGAGGAGACCGTCGGTGACATCGTCGCGGTCATCCGTCACGACCTCATGCAGCAGGTGCCCCTGGTCGACGAGATCGTCGTCGTCGACTCCGGCTCCACCGACCGCACCTCCGAGGTCGCGGCCGCGGCCGGCGCCACCGTCGTGCACCGCGACGAGATACTCCCCCACCTGCCGGCCGTGCCCGGCAAGGGCGAGGTGCTGTGGCGCTCCCTGCTGGTCACCCGCGGGGACATCGTCTGTTTCATCGACGCCGACCTGAAGGAGTTCTCCTCGGACTTCGTCTCCGGCATCGTCGGCCCGCTGCTCACCGATCCCGGGGTCGACCTGGTCAAGGGCATGTACGACCGTCCCCTGGGCGGCGCCGCGGGCCAGGGCGGCCGGGTCACCGAGCTGATGGCGCGCCCGCTGCTGAACATGCACTGGCCGCAGCTGGCCGGGTTCGTCCAGCCGCTGGGCGGCGAGTACGCGGCCCGCCGCAGCCTCCTCGAACAGCTCCCGTTCCCCGTCGGGTACGGCGTCGAGCTGGGCATGCTGGTCGACGCGCTGCACCTGGTGGGCCTGGACGCCCTCGCCCAGGTCGACGTAGGCGTCCGCAAACACCGCCACCAGGACGGCCAGGCCCTGGGCCGCATGTCGGCGGCGATCTACCGCACGGCCCAGCTCAGACTGGCCCGCGGCCACCTGATCCGCCCGTCCCTGACCCAGTTCGAACGGGGCGAGAACGGCTTCGAGCCACGGACGTACTCGGTGGACACGGAGGAACGCCCGCCGATGGTGGAGATCGCGGAGTACGCGAAGAGGAGGGTTGCGTAGAACGCGCCCCATAGGGGCGCGGGGCTGTATCGATATGCGGCTCCGCCGCGCGGGCGCGACCAGCCCCCACCACCTCGCAGCCGAAGACGAGACGGGAACGTTTGAGCGGTTGCACCCCGGGCTAGATGTCGAGGCATGGCTCCCTCGCACACCGCCCACGTACTGGTCGCATCCAACAGAGGCCCCGTCTCGTACGAGGCCCAGGAGAACGGCGAGCTCACAGCGAAGCGCGGCGGCGGCGGCCTCGTCTCCGGCCTCTCGGCCATCGGCCCCGACGCCGGCGCCCTGTGGGTCTGCTCGGCCCTCTCCGACGGCGACCGCGAGGCCGTCCGGCAGGGCGTCGGCGAGGACGGCGTGCGGATGCTCGCGATCCCGGCCGACGTGCACGCGGACGCGTACAACGGCATCGCCAACTCGGTGCTCTGGTTCGTCCACCACCTGCTCTACCAGACCCCGCTGGAGCCGGTCTTCGACGCGGAGTTCCGGCGCCAGTGGGCGTCGTACGAGACGTACAACCGCGCCTTCGCGGAGGCGCTGGCGGAGGAGGCGGCCGAGGGGGCGGCGGTCCTGGTGCAGGACTACCACCTGTGCCTGGTGCCGGGCATGCTCCGCGAGCTCCGCCCCGACCTGCGGATCAGCCACTTCTCGCACACGCCGTGGGCGCCGGTGGACTACTTCCGGATGCTGCCGGACGACATCGCGGAGCAGCTGCTGCGGGGCATGCTCGGCGCCGACCGGCTCGGTTTCCTCACCCGCCGGTGGGCGGACGCGTTCACGGCCTGCTGCGCGGCGGTCGTGGACGGGCTCGGGGACACGCAGGTCGGGGTGCACGGGCTGGGTGCGGACGCGGACTTCCTGCGGGAGCGGTCGCACGCGGCCGATGTCGAGGAACGCATCGTCGGTCTGCGCGAGGAGATCGGCGCGGGCCGGAAGACGATCGTGCGGGTGGACCGCACCGAGCTGTCGAAGAACATCGTGCGCGGGCTGCTGGCCTACCGGCGGCTGCTGGAGTCGCGGCCCGAGTGGCGGGAGCGGGTCGTGCACGTGGCGTTCGCGTACCCGTCCCGGCAGGACCTCGCGGTGTACCGGGACTACACCGCCGAGGTGCAGCGGGTCGCGGACGAGATCAACGAACAGTTCGGCACCCCGGGCTGGACGCCGGTCGTCCTGCACGTCAAGGACGACTTCGCGCGCTCGCTCGCCGCGTACCGGCTGGCCGACGTGGCCCTGGTCAACCCGATCCGGGACGGCATGAACCTGGTCGCGAAGGAGGTGCCGGTGGTCTCCGACGAGGGGTGCGCACTGGTGCTGTCGCGGGAGGCTGGGGCGCACGAGGAGCTGGGCGAGGACGCGATCACGGTCAATCCGTACGACGTGGAGCAGACGGCGGCGGCTCTGCACGAGGCCCTGACCCTGCCGGCCCACGACCGCGCCGAAGGCGCGAAGCGGCTGGCCGCGGCGGCCACCGCGCTGCCTCCGGCCCAGTGGTTCCTGGACCAGTTGAACGCGCTGAAGGCGCTGGACGCATGAGCCTTCCGACGCCCAGCACCCCCGCCGGCCGGGACGGTCTCCAGGCGCTCCTCTCGCACCCGCGCGGCGCCGTGATCGGGCTGGACTTCGACGGGACGCTCGCGCCGATCGTGGCGGATCCGGAGCGGGCGCGAGCGCACCCCGAGGCCGTCCAGGTCCTCGCCGCCCTCGCCCCGAAGGTGGCGTCCGTGGCGGTGGTCACGGGCCGCCCGGCCGAGGTCGCGGTGCGCTACGGCGGCTTCGCGGGCGTCGCCGGTCTGGAGCACCTCACGGTCCTCGGCCACTACGGCGCGGAGCGCTGGGACGCGGCCACGGGTGAGGTCACGGCACCGGAACCGCACCCGGGGGTGGCGGCGGTCCGTGCCGAACTGCCCGCCCTCCTCGACGGCACCGGCGCCTGGATCGAGGAGAAGGGCGGCCGGGCGGTGGCCGTCCACACCCGCCGGGCCCCCGACCCGCAGGCCGCCTTCGACGCCCTGCGCACCCCGCTCACCGACCTGGCCGTCCGGCACGGCCTGATCGTGGAGCCCGGCCGGCTGGTCCTGGAGCTGCGGCCACCGGGCATGGACAAGGGCGTGGCCCTGCTGACCCACGTCCGCGAGCTGTCCGCCACCTCCGTCCTCTACGGCGGCGACGACCTCGGCGACCTCCCGGCCTTCTCCGCCGTCGAAGACCTCCGCACCACCGGCACCCCCGGCCTCCTGGTGTGCAGCGGCAGCGACGAGGTCACGGAACTGCGCAAACGAGCGGACCTGGTGGTGGACGGCCCGGAGGGCGTGGTGGGGTTGCTGCGCGACCTGGCGGACCGACTCGGCTGACCCGTCCCACCACCGGACGGCCGGCGCACCGACTCTCACCCCGGTGCCCGTCCGCGGCCCCGGCCCATCGAGACCCGTCCGGCCGCCGGAGGCTACCGCTCGGACCGCCGAGCCTCCCGCACCCTCCGCAGCCGGTTCACCGTCACCGGGTCGAAGGCCAGGGCGCGTTCGTCGTCCAGCAGGGCGTTGAGGAGCTGGTAGTAGCGCACCGGCGCCAGGCCCAGCTCCTCGCGTATCGCGCGCTCCTTCGCGCCGGGGCCGGAGAAGCCGCGGCGCTCCAGGGCGAGGACGTCCCGCTCCCTGCGGTCCAGCTCCGGATGCTCCATGCCGAAAACCGTAACGCCCGCCACCGACAGCGCGGCTACTCCGCGTTCTGGGCGGTCAGCTGGAGCTCCCGCAGCACCGCGTCGGGGCTCCCGCCGGGACTCACCGCCGACCCGATCCGCTTCTTCACGGCCGCGCTGACCGTCGCCCAGGACGTCTTGCCCACCGGCGGCAGTTCGGAGGCGGGCAGCGCGTCGAGGAAGGGCTTGAGGTCGGCGTCCCGGGAGGCCCGGCTCATCGCCGTGGAGGCGGAGTTGGTCACCGGCAGCAGGTCGTACTCCCGGGAGAAGGCGAGCACGTTCTTCTCGCTGTACACGAAGTCGAGGAAGTCCCCCACCTGCTCGGCGTGGCCGTTCTTCTTGAAGGCCATCATCCAGTCGGCGACGCCCATGGAGTTCTTGGTGGGCCCGTCGGCTCCCGGCATGGGCACCATCCCGAACTTCACCCCCTTCGCGGCGGCGGTCTTCATCAGCGAGGGATGCCCGTTGAGCATGCCGACGTCCCCCGCGGCGAACGCCGAGAACGCGGCGGCCCGGTTGAGGTTCTCCGGCGCGACGGGCCCGGTCAGCCCCTTGTCGACGAGGTCGTCCTTGAGCCAGGTCAGCGTCGCGACGTTCTCGTCGGAGTCGATGCCGTACGTGCCGACGGAGTCGATGTAGCCGCCGCCCCCGCTCAGCAGCCACTGCATGGTCTCGGCCTGCGCCTCCTCCGGGCCGAGCGGCAGCGCGTACGGGTACTTCACCCCGTCCGCCTTGAGCGCCTCGGCGTCGGCGGCGAGCTGCTGCCACGTCTTGGGCGGGGTGAGCCCGGCGTCGGCGAAGAGGGTCTTGTTGTAGAAGAGGAGCCGGGTGGACGCGGCGAACGGCATCCCGTACTGCATCCCGTTGATCCGCCCGGCGGCACCGAGCTGGGCGACGAAGTCGGCCTGTTCGCGGATGCCGATCAGGTCGTCGGCCTTGTAGAGCAGGCCCTTGTCCGCGTAGTCGGCGTAGGCGCCGATCTGCGCCATGTCGGGCGCCTTCCCGGCGTCCACGAGCTCCTTGACCTCGCGGTCGACGTCGGTCCAGGAGTACACGCTGACGTCGATCTTCACGCCGGAGTGCTTGGCCTCGTACTCCTTGACGAGCTTGTCCCAGTACTTCCGGGAGCTGTTGGCCGAGCTGTCGCCGTAGTCGGCGGCGACCAGTTTCAGCGTCACCTCGTCCGATCCGCCGCCGAGCCCGCAGCCTCCCAGCACCGCCGTCATCCCCAGTGCGGACACCGCCGCGATCGTTCCCGTCCTACGCCGCCGCACCGACAACCGCCCCAAACCTACGTTCGAAAACTTTCGAAAAGTCATACATATCTCCGCCCTAAGGTCTACACCACGTAAGTGGACTAGACCTCTCGCGGGTCCAAGGGTCACACTGTCCCCCGTGAGACATGTCATCGCCCTCGACGTGGGCGGCACCGGGATGAAGGCGGCCTTGGTCGGCGCGGGCGGCGAGCTCCTGCACCAGGCCCGCCGCGCGACCGGACGCGAGCGCGGACCGGACGCGGTCGTCGACGGCATCCTCGACTTCGCCGCCGAGCTGCGTGCCTACGGCACCGAGCGGTTCGGGGCCCCCGCACTCGCGGCCGGCGTCGCCGTCCCCGGCATCGTCGACGAGGAGCACGGCGTCGCCGCCTACTCCGCCAACCTCGGCTGGCGGGACGTCCCGCTGCGCGCGCTGCTCACCGACCGCCTCGGCGGCGCCCCGGTCGCCCTCGGCCACGACGTCCGCACCGGCGGTCTCGCCGAGGGCCGGATCGGAGCCGGCCAGGGCACCGACCGCTTCCTCTTCGTCGCCCTGGGCACCGGCATCGCGGGCGCGATCGGCATCGCCGGCCGGGTGGAGGCGGGCGCGCACGGCTTCGCGGGCGAGATCGGCCACATCGTCGTACGGCCCGGAGGCATCCCCTGCCCCTGCGGCCAGCGGGGCTGCCTGGAGCGCTACGCCTCCGCGGCCGCGGTCAGCGAGGCCTGGGCCGCGGTCACCGGGAACCCGGAGGCGGATGCTGCGGACTGCGCGCGCGCCGTGGACGCCGAGGACCCGAAGGCCCGGGAGGTCTGGCAGCACGCCGTGGACACCCTGGCCGACGGCCTGACCACCGCCCTCACCCTCCTGGACCCCCGCACCCTGATCATCGGTGGCGGCCTGGCGGAGGCGGGGGAAACCTTGTTCACACCGCTGAGGGAAGCGGTCCGCAGCCGGATCACCTTCCAGAAGCCCCCGACGATCGTCCCCGCGGCTCTGGGCGACACGGCGGGATGCCTCGGTGCCGGGCTACTGGCCTGGGATCTCCTGGACACGACGGACGGTACGGAGGGAACGCGCTGATGGCAGCCCACCCAGGGGCGCGGGGAACTGCGCGATCAACCACACACGACCCGCACCCCGCAACCGGAAGGGCGCCCCTCGTCCTGTCCGGAGCAACCGTTGTCCTGCCCACAGGAACGGTCAAAGACGGCCAAGTCGTCATCGAGGGCACCCGAATCACCGGCACCGTCCCAGAGAACGCCCAGGTCATAGACGTAACCGGCCATTGGCTCGTCCCCGGCTTCGTCGACCTGCACAACCACGGCGGCGGCGGAGCCTCCTTCACCTCGGGCACCCCCGAGGACATCCTCCAGGGCATCCGCACCCACCTGACCCATGGCACCACCACCCTCGTCGCCTCCACCGTCACCGGCGACATGGACTTCCTCGCCCAGCGCGCCGGTCTCCTGTCCGAGCTCGCCGAGCAGGGCGACATCGCCGGCATCCACTTCGAGGGCCCCTTCATCTCGCCGTGCCGCAAGGGCGCGCACTCCGAGGCGCTGTTGCGCGACCCCGACCCCGCGGAGGTCCGCAAGCTGATCGACGCGGCGCGCGGACAGGCCCGGATGGTCACGCTGGCCACCGAACTCCCCGGCGGCCTCGACTCCGTACGGCTGCTCGCCGAGCACGGCGTCATCGCGGCGATCGGCCACACCGACGCGAGCTACGAGCAGACCGTGGAGGCCATCGACGCGGGCGCGACCGTGGCCACGCACCTCTTCAACGCGATGCCGCCCCTGGGCCACCGCGAGCCGGGCCCGATCGCCGCCCTGCTGGAGGACGAGCGCATCACGGTCGAGCTGATCAACGACGGCACGCATCTGCACCCGGCCGCGCTGCAACTGGCGTTCCACCACGCGCGGTCGGCACGGGTGGCGTTCATCACGGACGCGATGGACGCGGCCGGGTTCGGCGACGGCCGGTACATGCTCGGCCCGCTGGAGGTGGAGGTCAGCGAGGGTGTGGCCCGGCTCGTGGAGGGCGGCTCGATCGCCGGATCGACGCTCACCCTGGACCGCGCGTTCAAGCGGGCGGTGACCGTGGACGGGCTGCCCGTCGAGGACGTGGTCGCCGCGATCTCCGCCAACCCGGCCCGGCTGCTGGGGATGGCCGACCGCATCGGCTCCCTGGAGCCCGGCAAGGACGCCGACCTGGTCCTTCTCGACCATCAATTCGACCTCAAGGGCGTCATGCGCCGGGGTGAATGGGTGGTCGATCCCCAACTGGGGTGATGTGTCCCGCTGTTGACCCGGGGATCGTCCTGGGAGACTGGCCGGGCACATGTCCGTCCGTCTTCGGGGGAGGTCGGCCCGGGTGATCCTCACGGTCACGCTGAACACCGCTCTCGACATCACCTATCGCGTACGGTCGCTGCGGCCGCACACCAGCCACCGGGTCACGGAGGTCGTCGAACGCCCGGGCGGCAAGGGGCTGAACGTGGCCCGGGTACTGGCCGCGCTCGGCCACGAGGTGACGGTCACCGGCTTCACGGGCGGCGCGACCGGCCGTGCCGTCCAGGACCGGCTCACCGCCGTGCCGGGGTTGGTGGACGCGCTGGTCCCGGTCACCGGTGCGACCCGGCGTACGGTCGCGGTCGTGGACGAGCGGTCCGGCGACACCACGCAGCTCAACGAACCGGGTCCCACGGTGACGCCGGCGGAGTGGTCCGCCTTCCAGGAGGCGTACGAGGATCTCGTTCCGTCGGTCTCGGCGGTGGCCCTGTGCGGGAGCCTGCCGCCGGGGGTGCCGGTGGGCGCGTACGCGGGCCTGATCCGCACGGCGAAGGCGGCCGGGGTGCCGGTCCTCCTGGACACCAGCGGCGAGGCACTGCGCCGCGGGGTCGCCGCCCGCCCGGACATCCTCAAGCCGAACGCCGACGAACTGGCCGAACTGACGGGCTCCCACGACCCGCTCCGGGCGACCCAGGACGCGCGGCGCCGGGGAGCGCGGGCGGTCGTGGCATCCCTGGGCGGGGACGGCCTGCTCGCGACGACCCCCGAGGGCCGCTGGCGAGCCACCCCACCGACCCACCTCCACGGCAACCCGACCGGCGCGGGCGACTCGGCGGCAGCGGGCCTGCTGTCCGGCCTGGTGGAGCAACTCCCGTGGCCGGACCGCCTGTCGAGGGCGGTCGCCCTGGCGGGGGCGACCGTACTGGCTCCGGTGGCAGGCGAGTTCGACCGCGCGGCCTACGCGGACCTGCTGGAGCGGGTGACGGTGACGGGGGAGATCAGCGCGGCGTGACGCCTACTGGTCCACGTTCTCCGTCACCCGGAACTGGTCGAGCAGGGCGTTGCACTGGTTGCCCTGCTGGCAGGAGAGCTGGATCGTGTTGGTGCCCTTGGTCAGGGAGACCTGGGCCCAGGTCTCCTGCCACTGGTTCGCGGGCAGCCCACCGAAGTTCTTCATGTTCAGCGGCCGGGAGGAGGGCTTCCCGTTGACCGTCACCGTGGCGTTGGCGTCCTCGGCGGGGAGGCCGTAGCGGACGTAGACCCGGTAGACGCCGGCCTTCTCGATGCCGTTGACGGTCCAGGTGACCGAGGCGCCGACCTGGTTGAAGCCCTGGACGTACACGCCCCCGTCGGACTTCGCACCCTTCACGTCGGACGCGGTGGTAGGGCCGCCCTCCAGCCGCATCGTCTTGACGTCGGCCTGCGGAAGGTCGGCCGCCGCGTCCGACGCGGACGCCGAGGGGCTCGGCTCCGAGCTCTGCGAAGCGCTCGGCGTCGTCGCCGCCTCGTTGCCCGTGTTCTTCTTGTCGTCGTCGCCGCCCAGCATGGCCACGCTGATGCCGATGACGACCGCGGCGACCACCGCGATCGCGCCGATCAGCAGGCCCTTGGTGTTGGGGCCGCCGCCGCGGCCGCCGCCCGAGCTGTGGCCCGGCATGGGCTGCTGGGTGGTGGGGGCCGAGCCCGGGAGGGTCTCAGGGGCGGCGTAGTGCGCGTTGGGCTGGCCGTAGGCGCCCTGCTGCTGCGGGACCTGGCCGTACGCCGCGGTCGGCGCGGTGGGAGCCTGCGGCTGCTGGCCGTACTGGCGCTGACCGACCGCGCGCACTCTGTTGACGGAGTTCGGGTAGCCGTAGCCGCCGGAGGGCGGTTGGGCCCCGTTGGCCTGGCCGTCGGCGTAGAGGTAGCCGAACGGGTCGTCGTCCTCGGGCGTGCTCGCCCCGTTGTTGCCGGACGTCATCCCTTGGTACTCCTCAAGCAGGTGCGATCGGATGCGATACGTGGAGTCAGAATGGCGAGCCTACCCGCTCCTGATGGCCCAAACGGGTGACTCGGATCGCATCGGCTCGCTGACCTGGGGCTCAGCCCGCGCGTCTGTGCTGTTTGGGACGAGATCGTTTCTCGACGTACATCCGCTCGTCGGCGGACTTCAACACTTCGTCCGCGGTCATGCCGCAGTGCGCCCAGCCGATACCGAAGCTCGCACCGACCCGCACGGCCCGTCCCTCGGCCCGGATGGGCTGGATGATCTCGTTGCGCAGGCGTACGGCGAGGTCGGCGGCGTCGGCCTTGCCGAGCCCGTCGGCGAGGATCACGAACTCGTCGCCGCCGAGCCGGGCCACGGTGTCGCCGTCGCGGACGCACTGGGACAGCCGCCGGGCGACCTCGATGAGGACCGCGTCGCCCGCGTTGTGCCCGAACCGGTCGTTGATGGACTTGAAGCCGTCGAGGTCGCAGAAGAGCACCGCGAGCCCCTTGGTGCCGTCGTCGCGCTCCCCCTGGGGGGCGGTGGTGTGCACATGGTGGTCGAAGGTGTCGTAGGCCTCCGCGCCGCCCTGCCGGAAGTCGAAGCCGTGGCCGCCCGCGTCGAAGGCCGGGTGGCCGAAGGCCGCGTCGATGGGCTCCAGGGCGCCGGTGTGGGTGGGGCGCTGACAGAGCCGGGAGGACAGCCGGGCGCGCAGCTCGGCGGAGTTCGGCAGACCGGTCAGCGAGTCGTGGGAGGCGCGGTGGGCGAGCTGCATCTCACGCTGCTTGCGTTCCCCGATGTCCTCGACGTGGGTGAGCAGGAAGCGCGGGCCGTCGGCGGCGTCGGCGACCACCGAGTTGCGCAGGGACACCCAGATGTACGTGCCGTCCCGGCGGCCGAGGCGGAGCTCCGCGCGCCCGCCCTCCGCGGAGGTGCGCAGCAGGGTGCCTATGTCCTCGGGGTGGACGAGGTCGGAGAAGGAGTAGCGGCGCATCGCGGAGGCGGGGCGGCCCAGCAGGCGGCACAGGGCGTCGTTGGTGCGCAGGATCCGGCCGTGCTGGTCGCCGCCCATCTCGGCGATGGCCATGCCGGAGGGGGCGTACTCGAAGGCCTGCCGGAAGCTCTCCTCGCTGGCCCGCAGAGCCTGCTGCTCCCTTTCGAGCCTGACCAGTGCTCGCTGCATGTTGGCACGTAGACGCGCGTTGCTGATCGCGATGGCGGCCTGGAAGGCGTACATCTGGAGCGCTTCGCGGCCCCATGCGCCGGGCCTGCGGCCGTTGCGCGGCCGGTCCACGGAGAGCACGCCGATCAGCTCGCCGCACTGTCCGCCGGGCACGCTCGGCGTGTACATGGGCGCGAACAGCCGGTCGGAGGGGTGCCACTCGTCCTCGAAGCGGGGGGCGGGCCCGTCGGTGTACCACTGCGGGACGTCGTCGTCGTCGAGGACCCAGCCCTCGGTGTGCGGGATGAAGACCAGGTCGCCCCAGGTCTCTCCCATGCTCAGCCGGCGTTCCCAGGACTCGCGGGAGCCCACCCGGCCGGTGATCAGCGCCTCGGCGGCCTGGTTCCCGGAGAAGGCGGCGACCACGAGGTCGCCGTCGGGGCGCACGAGATTGACGCACGCCAGTTCGTAACCGAGTGCGGTGACCACGCCGTTCGCGACGGTCTGCAGTGTGTCGGCCAGGCTACGGGCCGTGTTCATGTCGGCCATGACCTGGTGCAGTTGTCGCAGGGACGCAAGACGGACGTAGGGCTCCGACTCGGTCTCCATTGCTTGCCCTCCCCCCGAGACCTCGCAGCGAATCAAGGGTCATCTGTCCAGCCACTGAATCACAGCGCGCTGCCCGCTCGGTACACAGGGTCAACAATTGGCACCTCTTGTGACTCAAGTCACAGCGAAAGGTGAGCAATTGAGCGGGGTTTCTGCGTTTTTCCTGTGCGCTTACTGAACACAAACTTTGGGCGATTGTGGAGGCGCAGGTGGGCGGTCCGTCAGGAGACCTAGGTCCGGTCTCGGGCGGAGGCCCGATGCGCGGCACGCGCCGCCGAGATTAGCGTTTCCGGCGTGTCGAACCCTCCCGCCCCCGCCGTCCCGATGATCCCCTCGCCCACCTCCGGGCATGCTGTGGGGGTGAGCAACGACGAGTTCCGCGCGGCCATGTCCCGGCTGGCCGCGGGTGTGGTCCTGGTGACCGCGTTCGAGCCCCCGCTCGACGCCGAGGGCCCCGGCGGCGAGGACGTCGGCATGACCGCCACGGCCTTCCTGTCGGTCTCCCTCGACCCGCCTCTGGTGCTGGTCAGCCTGCGTACCGGCTCCCGGATGGACGACCTGCTCGACGAGCAGCCGCACTGGGCGGTCTCCGTCCTGTCCGAGAGCCAGCGGCACATCGCCGGCCGCTTCGCCATGAAGGGCCGCATCAGCGACCGCCTCCTGTTCGAGGACATCCCGTACGTCCGCGGCGCGGCGACCGGCGCCGTACTCGTGGGCGGCGCGCTGGCCACCCTGGAGTGCCGCACCGAGCAGCGCGTCCAGGCCGGCGACCACACCCTGGTGATCGGCCGGGTCCTGACGGCGGACGTGCCGAGCGCGGACGGCGGGCCGCTCGCCTATTTCCGGGGCAGGTACCGGCAGTTGGGATGAATTCCCGTCGCCGGGGCCCGACGCCGCGGCTTAAGGTCGCCGGATGACATTCGCACCACGGCTCGAAGAGATCACACCCGGGAATTTCGAAACCGCGACCGCTATACGCGTCCACCCCGACCAGGAATTCGCGGCCTCCCCCGTCATGCAGTCCCTCGCCGAGGCCTACGTCCACCCCCGGGGCGTTGCCTGGCCCCGCCTGATCGTCGACGGTGACCGCGCGGTCGGCTTCCTGATGGCGTTCCTCGACATCGACTGGCGCGGCGACGGCGGCTCCTTGATCCGCTCCGGCCTGTGGCGGCTGAACATCGCGGCCGACGCCCAGGGCAGCGGCTACGGCCGGTTCGCGGTCGAGTCGGTCGCCGCGGAGCTGCGCCGCCGGGGCACGAAGGAGCTGTACGTCACCTGGCACGAGGGCGAGAAGGGCCCGGCGGAGTTCTACCTCCGGCTCGGCTTCCGCCGGACCGGAGAGCTGAGCGGCGGCGAGACGGTGGGGGTCCTGGACCTCGAGTGAGCCGTGTACGAACGTGAACGCGTCCGTTTCTCAGGGGCGCGGGGAACTGCGCGAGAAGCCGCACCGGCCGGCACCGGGCAGACGACCGGTCACCCCCAGTCCCGGCCCTGCCGCCCCCGCTTCGTGTCCGACCGCGCCTTCTTCTCCCGCAACCGCCGCTCGTTGATCCCACGAGGGATCCGCGTGGGCCGCCGCGGCTTCGGCGGCGGCGCCGTCGCTTCCGCCAGCAGCGCCGCGAGGCGTACGGCGGCCGTCTCCCGGTTCCGCCACTGCGACCGGTGCTCGGAGGACCGTACGGTCACGACCCCGTCGACGAGCCGCGAGGCCAGCTTGTCGAGGGCCCGCTGCTTCCAGACGTCGGGCAGCGCCTCGGTGCGGGCGAGGTCGAAGCGGAGTTCCACCTGGGAGTCACTGGTGTTGACGTGCTGGCCGCCCGGACCGGACGACCGCGAGAAACGCCACATGAGCTCGGCCTCGGGAAGCGAGACGGAGCCGCGGATGACGTAAGGACCGGACATGGGGTCCATGTTCCCGCCCCTGACCGGTCCACGTCACCCCAATATCGCCCGTCCGCCGCCCGCGTCCGCTTGGGTAAAGAAAGTAAAGAAGCGGGGAACCTTCGACACCGCTCGCGGCGTTCATAGAGGTAGCTGTAGCTTCGTGCGCGTTACTTAACGAGGGAAGGGACTCCCAACAATGGCTGTAAGCCTGTCCAAGGGTGGCAACGTCTCGCTCACCAAGGAGGCTCCGGGCCTGACCGCCGTCACCGTGGGCCTCGGCTGGGACGTCCGCACCACCACCGGCACGGACTTCGACCTCGACGCCTCCGCGATCGCGGTCAACACGCAGGGCAAGGTCTACTCGGACGCCCACTTCGTGTTCTTCAACAACAAGCAGACCCCGGACAGCACCATCGTCCACACCGGTGACAACCGCACCGGCGAGGGCGCGGGCGACGACGAGGCGATCAACGTCAACCTGGCCGGTCTCCCGGCCGACATCGACAAGATCGTCTTCCCGGTCTCGATCTACGACGCGGAGAACCGCTCGCAGAACTTCGGCCAGGTCCGCAACGCCTACATCCGCATCGTCAACCAGGCCGGCGGCGCCGAGATCGCCCGCTACGACCTCTCCGAGGACGCGGCCACGGAGACGGCGATGGTCTTCGGCGAGCTGTACCGCAACGGCGCGGAGTGGAAGTTCCGCGCGGTGGGCCAGGGCTACGCGTCCGGCCTGGTCGGCATCGCCCAGGACTTCGGGGTCAACGTCTGACGAGTTGCCACGCTGAGCTGAGCGGAAGCCCCCGGCCATACCGGCCGGGGGCTTCGGCGTCAGGTCTGCGACACGAACGCGGTCCAGCCGGCCGGGGTGAAGGCCAGACGGGGTCCGGCGGTGCCGTTCTCGGAATCGGACACCCGGGGTGACCGTCTGCCGTGTGTCCGAACCCCCGGCGGCGGAGGGCGAGCGGCCGGACCGGCGAAGACCAGGCCCCCGGGCCGCCGAAGAAGCGGCAACGGCCCCGCAAGAAGCTCCTGCCCGCCGTACCGCAGCCGGGCTACCCGGCCCCCGCGCTCATCCAGCGGGCGATCGAGCTCCTGGCCACCCTCCGCCGCCACGACCCCCGCCTGCTCCTGTCGACCACGGACACGGAACACCTGGCCCCCGGAGTCGCCGCGTGGCTGGAACGGGACCTGGCCCCCACCGCCGTACGGGACGCCCTGACCGCGCGCCTCCCGATGGAACCCCTGCACCGGCCTGCGGCCTTCCTGGCCCACCGCCTCTCCGCCCAGCTGCCGCCCCTGCCCCCGATCCCGGCCCCCCGGCCCCACCCCGGGAGATCCCACACCCGCTCCAGGACTGCGACGGCTGCACCCGCGTCTTCCGTGCCTCCGAGCCAGGCCGCTGCCGCGACTGCCGTAACGACGGGGGGAGTCCGGGAGGCCCTGGGCACCTGTGATGAAACTGAGCCCAGTTCCCGTGAGAGGCGTGAAGAAACCAGGAAGATTGACTGTGTGTTCTTCGAATCGCCGGGCACGAGGAGCAGCGGAGGTTGATAACTATGGTTCCCCTGCTTGTCGTTCTGCTTCTGGCCCTGATCCTCTTCGGTGCGGGATTCGCGCTGAAGGCACTGTGGTGGCTCGCCGTCATCGTGCTGGTCGTCTGGCTGCTGGGCTTCGTGCTGCGCAGCGCGGACACAGGCGGCCGCAAGGGCCGCTGGTACCGCTGGTGACCTCAGAAGCAGCCGACCTGTAGGGCTCCGGGACCACCCGGGGCCCTACGGGTGCTGACGGCGTTCGGGGTCACGCGGTCGCACCGAAGTCCTGGGTCCAGTAGAAGCCCGGCTGGGCCAGGCCGATGCCGATCTCCTTGAAGGCGCAGTTGAGGATGTTCGCCTTGTGGCCGGGGCTGTTCATCCAGCCGTCCATGACGCTCTCGGGGGAGCTGTAGCCGTAGGCGACGTTCTCGCCCGCCGTCCTGAACGCGTAGCCGACCCGGGTGAGGCGGTCGGCCATGGAGGAGCCGTCGGAGCCGGTGTGGGACATGTTCTGGTGGTCGGCCATGTCCTGGCTGTGATCCTGGGCGGCCTTGGTGAGCTTGGCGTTCTCGGTCAGCGGCGAGCAACCGGCCTTCGCGCGCTCGGCGTTGACGAGAGTGAGCACCTGATCCGTGGGCCCCGGGTCCACGCTCGCGGCGGCGGCCCGGGGTGTGCCGCTGAAGGCCGTGGCCTTGGGGAGGCTCGACGGCGTGACGGGCGGGGTGGTCGCAGGGGTGGCGGTCGGGGTGCGGGACGCCTTGGGCGACGGGCTGGGGGAAGGACTTGCGGAGGCGGTCGGTGTGTCGGTCGGGGTGGCGGTGGCGGCCGTCGCCGACGCCAAGGCGGTCGCGGACGCGAAAGCGGACGCCGACGGTGTCGCGGCGGCCACCGGACGCGATGTCTCGCCCCACCCCCACCACTTGAACGAGGCGATGTTCCAGCCCTCCGGCCCGATACCGCCCGCCTGGGCGGCGACGGGAATGCCCACGGCGCCGACGGTCAGCACGGCGGCTATGGCACCCGCCCTCTTGCGGCGTTTCGGCTTCTGCCGGTGTCTGGGCATGCGTGACCCCATTCAGGTAGACCGGTATTCGACAGCAAACGTCACTGCAAAGCGGTGCCGCCTTCCGCAGCCCGTCGACGAGCCCGGTCATTATGTGGAGCGGTGAGCGCGGTGGGCAATGAATGCCCTAGCCGCAGCCGGGTTCACGCTCCGTGACGGCCCGGTCGACGCATCCGGATCCCTTCACATCCCCTTCGGCACCCGCACACACGCGTGACCAGGCCGCTCGCACCCTTTCGCAACCGCGATCGCAACACCGGACGGTCGGCCGAATTTCCCGGTCCTGGTGACAGCATCCCGATTAGGCCCCAGAGGGGCGCCCTTACCACTTATCGGCAACGGGGTAATCGACGCGATCAATGACAATCCCGGCGTGACACACATCACTACAACCTGACGGCGCCCGGCGGCGACCAGAAGGCAGTTCCAAGAACAGGCCGGCACACAGGGAGGTGACGGATGTCGTCCGAGCTCCGGTCAGAACACGCCCTTGTAGCCCTGCCACCCGGTCGCGATCTTCGTACGGGCCCCGAACGACCCCTTGCCGTTGCCGGTGTTGCGCCACATCGTGCCCGCGGTGTCCCGGGAGACGAGGTCCGCCTTGCCGTCACCCGTGAGGTCGCCGACGCCGACGACGGCGTTGTACGACGAGCCCCAGTTCGCGGCGACCTTCACCCGCGCCCTGAAGCCGCCGGTGCCGTTGCCGTCGTACCGCCACAGGGTGTTCGCCTTGTCCTGGGCCAGCAGGTCCCCGCGGCCGTCGCCGTTGAAGTCGCCGACGCCCACGATCTTCTTGTACGTCTTCCAGTTGTCGTAGAGCTTCACCCGCGCCGACAGCTTCCCCGCGCTCGTGCCCTTGTAGAGGTACACGGCGCCGGTGGAGCGGTTGCGGGCGACGAGGTCGGGCCGGCCGTCGCCGTTCACGTCTCCCGGCGAGGTCAGGACGTCGTACTGGTTCCAGCCCTTGCCGAGCGAGGTGCGCGGGGTGGTCGTGTTGAACACCTGCCCCCGCACGGTGCGGTACACCCGGAGTTCGCCGCTGCTGAAGCGGACGAGGACGTCGTTCTGGCGGTCGCCGTTCAGGTCGCCGAACGGGACCAGGGTCACCGAAGAGGGCCAGTCCGAGGCCGACATGGCCTTGCCGATGCCTCCCGTGCCGTCGCCCGGGCGGTAGCTGACGACACCGGACGAGCTGAGGGTCATCAGGTCGCCGATGCCGTCGGGCACCCAGGTGCCGTAGTTGATGAAGTCGCGGCGCACGACGGCTCCGTGGTCCACGCGCACCGACTGGGTGACGGTCATCGCAGGCCCCGAGCCGTCGGCGGGCGGGGCGGTCACCTTGAGGGTGTACGTGCCGTTGGGGACGTACGCACCCCGGCCGTCGCGGTCGTCCCACCGGAGGGACAGGTTCCCCGACACCTCACCGCCGGAGAACGTACGGACCACCGTGCCGGTGGCCTTGCTGGTGAGCGTGGCCTTCCAGGAGGCGGCGGGCTTCGAGAGCAGCCCGCGCCACTGCCACCACGGTTCGCCGCCGATGTTGTAGGTCGCCTCGGACTCGATCACACCTAGCGCCTGGGTGGCGGCACCGCTGGGCACCAGGTGGATCCGCCGGTCGGCGTCGACGTAGGCCACGGGGCCGCCGAACTTGTCGACGGTCCATGTCACCCCGCGCAGGCTGGAGTTGCCCGCGGCGAGGTCGCCGATCTTCCGGGTCGTGGTGGTGCCGTCGGCGAAGGAGGTGAGCAGGAGCTCTCCGGCCGCGGTGTCGTGCCGTACGACATAGCCGTCGCCGAGCAGGGCCTCGCCGGAGGGGACGGTGATGTTCTTCTTCGCCGTGCGGTCCCACACGCCCGCCTTCGCGGTCGGGCCGCAGGACCAGTAGATCCAACGGCCCACCGTCTGAAGCTCCTTGGGGACGCAGGGGGCGCCGGTGGCGATCGTGTCGGTGACCTTGCCGGTCTTCAGGTCCTTCGCGGTGACGACACCCGTGCCGGAGCCCGGCGTCCACAGCTTGGTGCCCCAGACGGAGGCGGCCGTGACCGAGCGGGTCACGATGGGCTGGAGATCGGAGTAGACGCCGAGGTCGCCGATGTACTGCTTGGCCGGGGAGGAGCCGTTGACGATGGCGTAGCGGCCGGTGACGTCGAGGAGGGATCCGGCGGCGGAGGGCAGGTAGAAGCCCTTCTGGTCGTCGAGCGACTGGACATAGGAACCCGGTCCATCAGGGTCGGGTTCGGCCTTGAACGTCACCACCTGTCCGTCTCCGGTGGCGTAGGGACCGACCCCGCGAACGTCCCAGCCCTGCCAACTCGTCGCGCCCGGTGTTCCGTCGGCCGCGATCCGCCGCGTGTAATAGGCGCCCATGAAACTGGCGTCGGCCTCGTTGGTGGCCAGCGTGCCGTTCTGGAGCGACAGCCGGTCGATCCGCGCGGCCGCCGGCGGTACGGCGGTCAGCTCCGTCAGTGTCGGCGCGGCTGCCCCCGTGCCGGTGACCCGGCGCACCGCCCAGCCGCCGGAGTCGGTGCCGCCCACGGCCAGCAGGGCGCCGTCCGGCGCGGTGACGAGGGAGCTGTTCGCATGCCGGAGCAGGGTGACCGGGTCACCGCCCGCCAGGGGTACGGCCATCAGCCGCTCGCCGGACTTGTCGACCCAGTCCTGCGGGCTCCCCGGCACGGAACGGGCCACCACCAGCCAGTTCCCGGCGATGCCCACGGACGGGGTGCCCTCGGTGCCGGGCAGCGTCAGCTCGGTGCCCGGGGCGGAGAGGTCGGCGCGGTCCAGGACGTGGGCGGACCAGAGGCCGGACCACCAGACCAGCCGGTCCGCGCTCAGCGCCACGCCGGTCGGTACGGCGTTCAGGGTCACGTCGCCGGTGACCTTCGCGGTGGCCAGGTCCACCAGCGTCAGGTGCCGGACGCCGTTCGGGAGCGTGTAGGTGAGGACGGCGGTGGTGCTGTCGCCGCCCAGCACGGTGAAGTTGGTGGTGATGCCGGTCGGCCAGCCGTCGACGGGGGTGCCGTCGGCGGGCGCGCCCGGGCCGTAGAGCCAGGGGGTGCGGTTGCTGGCGGTGTCCCGGGCCTGGGTCAGCACGTGGGTGCCGAAGGTGGCCTGGTAGGTGCCGTGGGTGAGGGGGACGTCGGTGCTGGTACCGGCGACCATGTCCCTGAGGACGACCTTCCCGGTGGGCGAGACGACCTCGGTGACGACGTCGGACGACGAGCCCAGGTAGCCGGGGATCTCCAGGGCGGCCAGGTCGCCCAGCTCGGTCGTCACGCCGGTGGCGTACGACGTCCACAGGTAGCCGGTACGGCCTTCCTGGGTGTGCAGGTAGCCACTGGGACCCGCACTGCGGATCCGGTCCGCGCGCGGAACGTAACGGTCGGACTGGAAAACCTTCTCCGCCGTGAGGCCGGTACCGGCCGTGCCGGTGGTTCCGGTGCCGGCGGAGGCGGTGGCCGCACCGGTGATCCCCCCGGTGGTCGCGGCGAGGACCGTCAGTGCGGCTATGACCCCGCGTGCGGTGGTACGTCTGGCCAACGTCGGCTCCTGGGCCTGTAGTCGGATCGAAGGCCGAGCACGAAGGGAACGACGGCACCCCGACAGGCGCACGCCACATGAACGGTGCAAAGTCCCCGGCCCCCCGGCCGTCCCCCCAAGCACAGCCGCACGAGGCTAACACCAGCCTGGCCCCGATCCCCTTGCGGCCTCTGCTTCAGGTGCCGATCTTGTCCAGCTCGACGAGGTCCTCCTCGGAGAGGCGGAGGCCCGCGCCGGTGACGTTCTCGCGCAGGTGGGCCACCGACGACGTGCCGGGGATGAGCAGGATGTTGGGGGATCGTCGGAGCAGCCAGGCCAGGGCGACCGACATCGGCGTCGCCTCCAACCGGGTGGCCACGGCGGTCAGCGCCTCCGACTGCAGCGGGGTGAAGCCGCCGAGCGGGAAGAACGGCACGTAGGCGATGTTCTGGGCGGCGAGGTCGTCGATCAGTTCGTCGTCGTGGCGGTGGGCGAGGTTGTACAGGTTCTGGACGCACACGATCGGTGCGATCTCCTGCGCCTCGGCGACCTGTTGTGCGGTCGCGTTGCTCACGCCCAGGTGTCGGATCAGGCCCTGCCGCTGGAGTTCGGCGAGGGCCTCGAAGGGCTCGGCGAGCGAGCCGGGCCGGGGGCCCTGGGCGTCGCCCAGCCGGAGATCGACCACGTCGAGCGCGTCCAGGCCGAGGTCCTCCAGGTTCTCGTGGACGGCCCGGCGCAGCTCCCCGGGCCGCCGGGCGGGAGGCCAGCCGCCCTGCCCGTCACGCACCGCGCCGACCTTGGTCACGATGTGCAGCGAGGCCGGATAGGGGTGCAGCGCTTCCCGGATGAGCCGGTTGGTGACGCGCGGTCCGTAGGCGCCTGCGGTGTCGATGTGGGTGATCCCTCGGTCCACGGCCTCCCGCAGGACGGCGAGCGCACCCTGATGGTCGGCGGGCGGGCCCATGACCCCGGGTCCGGCGAGCTGCATGGCGCCGTAGCCGAAACGGGTGACGGTCAGGTCGCCCAGGGTCCAGGTGCCACCGGGCAGTGCGGCCGAAGGTGTGTGCATGAGTGTGTCTCCCCTGCTGAGCCGAACGGGCGTCGTCGCTCCGACGGCGTCGATGGTCACCCGCCCGGAAACGGCACCGCCAATACCGAACCGGTGCTCTGTCATACCCGGCGGGTATCACCGCCCGGTTAGGCTGGGCGCGTGGAGACCCTGGAGACCCGCGAGTTGAGGTACTTCCTGGCCGTCGCCGAGGAACTGCACTTCGGCCGTGCCGCCGTACGCCTGGGCATGGCCCAGCCGCCGCTGTCCCGAGCCATCCAGCAGTTGGAGCGGCGGCTCGGCGTCCGCCTGCTGGAACGCGACCGCCGTGGGGTCGCCCTGACCCGCGCCGGGGAGACGCTGCTGCACGAGGGCCGCGCGGCCCTGGACGCGGTCACCGCCGCCGCGCGCCGCACCTCACGCGCCGGTGACACGGAGACCTCCGGCGGTCGCCGCACCCGGCTGGTGCTGGCCGTGAAGGCCGCCGACTCCCACGAACTGCTGCACAAACTCCTCGACGCCTACGCGGCGGAGCCCGACGCGGTCGAGGTCGAGGTGCTGCCGAGCGGCACCTGCGAGCAGGGCGAGATGCTGCGCGACGGCCGCGCCGACGTGGCGCTCATGCACGCGCCGTTCAACTCCCTCGCCGGGTTCGACAGCGAGGAGCTGCTGACCGAGGGGCAGATCGCCATCCTGCCCGCCGGGCATCCCCTCGCCGCACGCGCGACGCTGTCCCTGGCCGAGGTCACCGACCTCCCAGACCTTCCGCTGGCCCGCTGGTCCCGCGACGGCGCCTACCCTCCCGGCCCGGGCCCCGAGATCCACGACCAGACCCAGCTCGCCCAACTGATCGCGCTCGGACGCACGGTGGCGGTCTTCCCCGACTCTGCCCGCGCCTGGCTGTGGGCCGAACACACCGCCGTCCCCCTGACCGACGCCCCGCCCGTGGTCACCCACATAGCCTGGCCCGCCCACAGCCGCTCCCTCCCCCTCGCGAGCCTGATCCGCACGGCAACCCGCCTGTGAGACCTGCCTGTTGGCGTTACTCCTGTTGTGCCGAGCCCCTGTTGTCCTCGACGTGGACGACGTGCAGCTCGGTCCCGTCCCGGTGCCGCTTGGAACGTCCGAAGAGCCCGACGGCGATCTGCGACGCGTCCTGGGGCTCATCGGGGCCGACGTAGGTGAGGACGTCGTTGTGATGCCCGGTGACGACCCATCCCTCGGCGTCCTCGAGGTCGATCACCCCGAAGTCCCCCGCCGAGGACCCGGCATGCGCCGGGCCGAACTGCTTCAGGAGGTCCGTGGCCTGTTCGGCCAGGTCTCCTTCCGGAGCGGGCAGCACGACACACGTGCCGTGCTCGAACAGCACCCATGACTTGTGCGGGTCGGCGAGGAGCCGCTGCCAGACGTCTATCAGCATCTCTGTGTCCACGCCGGTCATCATGGCGCGGGGCACTGACAACGGCGGCGCGCGGCCCCGGTGACCCGCACGCGGCAACTACCGTGCCCCGTATGCTCCTCACCCCTCTGCGTCTCTCGCCGGATCGTGACATCCCGGCGGCCCTTCTCACCGAACTGACCGCGCTCTACGCGGCCCACCGTGAGTTCCACGCCCTCAGTGGTGACTTCCCGGACCCCGACGACATCCGGCCGGAGCAGGTGGCTGCCGCGTTGGCGGACGAGCTTGCGCAGCCTGGCGTGGAGGTGTTGCTCGGGCGGAGTGCGGGACGGCTGGTCGGGGTGGTGATCACTCTCGCCCGGCACCCCGACCCGGCCGACCCGGACCCGTGGATCGGGCTGCTGATGGTGGACGCCGACCGGCAACGGCAGGGACACGGCCGGGAGTTGGCGCGGCTCGTGGAGGACCGCTTCCGCGCCGGGAGCCGCCAGGCCGTACGTCTCGCCGTCCTCGACGGCAACGATCGCGCCCTCGCGTTCTGGACCGCCCTCGGGTACGAGGTGATCGACCACCGGAGCGATCGCCTACGCGGTCGTCCCTGCTCGGTGCTGCGGAAGGTCCTGTCAGACGGGCGTGGCCGCTGAGGGGCGGCGCCTGCGGACCAGCGCCCCGAGGACGATCGCGTTCACCAGCGCGCCGAGTGCGAGGCCGAGGTAGAAGGGGGCGTCCGTGGGGATCCAGGCGAACGCGACCGTGAAGAGGAAGTTCGTCGGGGCGGTGAGCAGCGTGGGGACGACGTAGAACATGGTGTCGGCCCTGAGGTAGACGTCCTCGAAGAGCGCGTAGCACGCCAGGAACTCCACCAGGCACAGGTAGCCGCGGGCGAGCCGGTTGTTCCAGGCGAGGGTGAGCAGGGCACGGCCGCGGCCGGTGGGACTCACTGTGTGCTCCGATCAGTCGGGGTCGCACAGGCGAGGACGGCGGAATCAGGACCCGGGTTCCGCGGGCTTGCCGTCGCCGTACAGCCAGTCGTCCCAGATCGGGCCGAAGTCCTTGTCCGGCGCCGACTTCTCGACGTACGCCGTGAAGTCGGCGGTGTCCGCGGTGCCGTGCCGGTGGGCCGCCGCCCAGCCCCGCAGGAGGCCGGCGAAGGCGGCGTCACCGACCGTCTGCCGGATCCGGTGCAGGACCATGGCGCCGCGCACGTACACCGGGCTGTCGGAGATGTGCGCGGCGCTCGACGGCTCGGCGGGCGGGAAGGACCACACGTCGTCGTCCTCGCCGTGGGCGTACACCTCGTCGAAGGTCTGCTGCGCGCTGTCCCCGCCGTGCTCCTCCTCCCACAGCCACTCGCCGTAGGTCGCGAAGCCCTCGTTGAGCCACATGTCCCGCCAGGTCCGCGGGCTGACCGAGTCGCCGTACCACTGGTGGGCGAGTTCGTGGACGAGGGTCGCCGTGTCGGGGGCGCCGGGGAAGAAGGGACGGTTCTGCGTCTCCAGGGCGTACCCCGCGTCGCCCTCGCGGTCGACGATCGCGCCGGCGGAGGAGAAGGGGTACGGCCCGAAGGTCTTCTCCTCCCAGGCGAGCACCTCCGGGATCCGCGCCAGCACCGTCCGGCTCGCGGCCGCCTCCGCCGGGTCGACGGCCGTGTACAGGGGCAGCCCGGAGGACGTCGTGGAGCGCTGGATGTCGTAGTCGCCGATCGCGAGCGTGGCGAGGTAGCTCGCCATGGGCTCGGCGGTGTGCCAGGCGGACGTCGTACGGCCGTCCGCGGTCCGCTGCGCCGTCAACTCGCCGTTGGAGACGGCCTCCAGGCCTTCGGGGACGGTGATCGTGAGGTCGTAGGACGCCTTGTCGGAGGGGTGGTGGTTGCCCGGGAACCAGGCCATCGAGCCGGTCGGTTCGCCGAGGGCCACCGCGCCGTCGTCGGTGGGCAGCCAGCCCTCCTCGGAGCCGTCCGGGTCGGTGATCGTCCTCGGCGTGCCGGAGTAGCGGACGGTCACCCGGAAGACACGGCCCTCGTCGAGGTCGTCGTGCGGGCGGACGGTCAGCTCGTGGCCCGCGCGGTTCCAGCGGGCCCCGGCGCCGTCGACGGTGACCTTCTCGACGTCCAGGCCGTCGAGGTCGAGGTCGAACGCGGTGAGGTCCTGGGTCGCGCGGGCGGTGAGGGTCGCGGTGCCGGAGAGCCGCCCGGTGTCCGGGGCGTAGGCGAGGTCGAGGGCGTAGTGGGTGACGTCGTAGCCGCCGTTGCCCATCTTCGGGAAGTACGGGTCGCGCAGGCCGGAACCGCCGGGGGTGCCGTGCACCCCGCCGTCGCACCCGGTCAGGACGCCCGCGGTCAGGATGCCCGCGAGGAGCAGGGCGAGGGGGGCGGGGCGGGCGGGCGGCGCGGATCGGGGCACGCGGTGATCCTATGAGAGCCCGCGTGACACCATCACGTACGTGCTCGACATCGGCTACGCCCTCTCCAACCGCTTCCCGGACCCCCCGCAGACCGACTACCGGCGCGCGGACGTGCACGCGCTGCGGCACGACCTGTTCTGCGGGGACGTCTATCTCGCGGACACCAAGGAGGACCGGGAGCTGTCCACAGCCTGGGGATGGGTGCCGGTGCTCGACTTCGCGTGGGCGCTGTGCGACATCGTGGAACGCCTCGACCGCGACCCGGCCGGCTCCCGCGCCTCCCGCCCCCAGCACGCGGAGCTCGACTTCACCGAGTCCACCGACCGGATGCTCTTCGAGCGCCGCTTCGGCTGGGTGGACGTCGAGGCGGACTGGATGCGCGCCGAGGAGCCCCCGCTCACCTTCTCCCACGCGGAACTGCGCCGCGAGGCCCGCGACTTCCTGCACGACCTGATCGCCGACCTGATCGACCTGCACGAGGACCTGGGCGACAACCCGGCGATCTGGACGCTTCAGGCCCGGTTCCCGAGAGTGAAGTGACGATGACGAGCACCGACACCTTGGCCGACGTCCCCGTCGACGAGACGCTGCTGCGCTCCCTGCTGAAGGAGCAGCACCCGGATCTCGCGGACCTGGAGGTGGGCCCCGTCTTCCGCGGCTGGGACAACGAACTCTGGCGTCTCGGCGAGGAGTTGGCGGTACGGCTGCCCCGCACACCCCGGGCTCCGGAGCTCCTCGCGAAGGAGTACCGCTGGCTGCCCGTCCTCGCCCCGCGGCTCCCGCTCCCCGTGCCCACGCCGGTCCGGCTCGGCCGGCCGTCCTCGCTCTTCCCCGCCGCCTGGACCGTGGTCGAGTGGGTCCCCGGCGACCCGGCCGACCGCGTCCCGGTCACCCGCGCCGACCACGCGGCCGACGCCCTCGCGGGCTTCCTGCGCGCCCTGCACCGCCCGGCGCCCGCCGACGCACCGGCCAACCCGGACCGGGGGGTGCCGCTCGCGACCTTCGCGTCCCGGGTCGAGCAGACGCTCCGGACGACGGACTTCGGCGAGTTCGCCACGGACGACATCCGCGAGGTGTGGGAGGCGGGGCTCGCCGCGCCCGTCCGGCAGGAGCCCGCGCTGTGGCTGCACGGCGATCTGCATCCCGCGAACGTGGTGGTGGCGGACGGGACGCTCACGGGCGTCGTCGACTTCGGCGAGCTGTGCGCGGGCGACCCGGCGACCGACCTGTCGGCCGCCTGGATGCTCCTCCCGGACGGCGCGGCGGCCCGCTTCCTGGAGGCCTACGGCACCCACGACACCGCCCTGATCACCCGCGCCCGCGCCTGGGCGACCGCCCGCGCCTTCGGCCTCATCGCCATCGGCCAGGCAGGCGACCAGGGCCTCCCCGGCGGCAAACCGACCTGGGGCCCGGCGGGGTGGGCGACCCTGCGGCGAGTCCTGGCGGACACGGCCACCTGACGGGAGGCGAGCCACACCAAAGAGCCCCAGGGCCGACCGCCCTCTCCGGCCGGCCCCCCCCTCGTCCCCCTCCCCCGTCACCCCTCCACCCGAATCCCCACCTCCGCCGCCAGCACCGGTGCCAGGTCCAGAAGTTGGGACGGGCTGATCACCGCTCCCGCGAGGCGGTCCACGCCCCGGGCGATCTCCAGCGACGCGGCACCGCGCAGGTCGACGTCCTTCAGGGTCGCCGCCGTGAGGTCCGCGCCCTTGAGCGCGCAGTCCACGAACTCCACGCGCTCCAGCCGCGCGCCCCCGAAGTCCGGTTCCACCAGCACGCAGCTCTCGAAGACGACGTCCCGCAGGACGGCCGTACGCAGGTTCAAGTAGTCGATCTTGCCGCCGCGGATCACGACCCGCTCCAGAGCCGCGCCGTGCAGCTGGACTCCCCCCAGCCGGGCGTCGACCAGCTCGACGTCCCGCAGGGTCGACTCCGCGAGGTCGGTGCCCACACCCCGTATGCCGGTGAGGACCGAGTCCAGGAAGCGGGCGTGGTGCAGCCGCGTCTCGTCCAGCGCGCACCCCCGCAGCGCGCAGTCCATGAAGCGGGCACCCGCGCCGTCCTGGCCGGCGAAGTCCGCCTCGGCGAACTCCACCCCGTCGTAGTCCCCGTCCGGCTCCAGCTCCCCTCCCCCGAACGGCTCCAGCGGCGGCAGCCGCACCTCCGGCCGCCGCGCCCCCTTCACCCTGCCCGCACCCGTCCCTCGGCTCACCATGACCCCATCCTGCACCCCACCACTGACAACCCGCCTGACCTGCACAAACAGATCGCATGTCACATTCCGGTGCCCGCCGGCGGTCATACCGACGAGAGACGAGACCCGAGCGACGAGCGACGAGCGACGAGCGACGAGCGACCCGACCCCGAGCAGAGGGAGACCCAGCCATGCACCGCATCACCGTCATCGGCGGCGGCCTCGCCGGACTGACCGCGGCGATCACCGCAGCCGAGGCGGGCACCAAGGTCACCGTGTACGAGGCCCATCACACCCTCGGCGGCCGGGCCAGGACCGCCGAGGGGCCGTACCTCACCAACGACGGTCCGCACGCCCTCTACAACGGCGGCCCGCACTGGTCCTGGCTCCGGCAACGCGACCTCATCGGCCCGCTCGCGCCCCTCCCGCCCTTGGAGGCGGCCCGGCTGCGGCTGCGGCACAAGGGCGTACTGCGCCGCACCCCGCCCTTCGCGATGCTCAAGCTGCTGCGCCGCAGCGCCCAACAGGCCCCCGTCGACGAGGACTTCCTGTCCTGGGCTACCCGGCAGGCCGGCGAGGAGGGCGCCCGCGCCGCCGCCCACTACTCCGCCGTGGCCCTCTTCCACCACGACCCCGGCGCCCTGTCCGCCGCGTTCGTGCAGGAACGGCTGCGGCGCGCCACCAAACTGCCGCCCGAGGCGCACTACCCGCGCGGCGGCTGGGCCACGGTCGTCGACCGGATGGCCGCCCGCGCCTGGAACCTGGGCGTCCGGATGGAGACCCTGTCCCGCGTCGACACCCTGCCCACCGACACCCCCGTCGTCGTCGCCACCTCCCTCGACGCGGCCCGCCGGCTCCTCGGCGACGACTCGCTGACCTGGCCGAGCGGCCGTACGACCCTGATCGACCTCGGCCTGCGCACCCGACGCGGCGACGCCTTCGCCGTCTCCGACCTCGACTCCCCCGGCTGGATCGAACGCTTCACGGCCCAGGACCGGACCCTCGCCCCCGCGGGCGAACAGCTCCTCCAGGGACAGATCCCCATCGCGCCGCACGAGTCCAAGGCCGACGGGGTCCGCCGCGCCGAGGAGCTCCTCGACCTCGCCTTCGAGGGCTGGCGCGAGCGCGTCACCTGGCGGCGCGAGTCCGTCGCGAACGGCCGTACCGGAGCCGTCGACCTGCCGGGCACCAGCTGGCGCGACCGGCCCGCCATCGACCGGGGTGACGGCGTCTACCTCGCGGGCGACCAGGTCGCGGCGCCCGGAGTGCTGTCGGAGGTGTCGTTCACCAGCGCGCTGACCGCCGTATCGCTGGCACTCGGCCGCAACGCCCTTGACCTCAAGCATGCTTGAGGTCGGAGGGTGGGCGCACACCTACACGGGAGGGTTCACCCATGCGCGCCATCCGCCTGCACACCTTCGGCCCCGCCGAGAACCTCACCTACGAGACCACCGAGGACCCGGCACCGGGCCCCGGCCAGGTCCGTATCGCCGTACGAGCGGCAGGCGTCCACCTCCTGGACACCGCCCTGCGCGAGGGGCAGCAGGGTCCGCTGCCCCGGCCGACCGAACTGCCCACCGTCCCCGGCCGCGAGGTCGCCGGGGTCGTCGAGTCCCTCGGCGAGGGCGTGGCCGCCCTGTGGCTCGGCAAGCGCGTGGTCGCCCACCTCGGCTTCGCCCCCGGAGGCTACGCCGAACTCGCCGTCACCGACGTCGACCGCGTCCACGAGATCCCCGAAAACCTCGACTTCGCGCAAGCCGTCGCCATGATCGGCACCGGCCGTACGGTCATGGGGATCCTCCAGTTCGCCGAACTCGGCCCGAACTCCGTGGTCGTGGTCCCGGCGGCCGCCGGAGGCATCGGCACGCTGCTCGTGCAGTACGCGAAGAACGCGGGCGCCACGGTCGTCGGCCTGGCGGGCGGACCGCGGAAGGTCGCGCTCGTCGCGGAGAACGGCGCCGACCTCGCCGTCGACTACACGGACCCCGCGTGGGCCGACAAGGTCCGCGCCTTCCTCGGCGGCCGGCCCGCCACCGTCGTCTTCGACGGCGTGGGCGGGGACATCGCCCGCGAGTCCGTCCGCCTCCTCGGCGAACACGGACAGCACATCGTCTTCGGCTGGTCCGGCGACGGAATCCACGACGGCGGCCCCTACCTCGTCGAAGGCGTCTCCGAGCAGGTCCTCGGGCCCGTGATGGCCCAGAAGGCGGGTGGTCCGAACCCCATCCGCACCCTCGAACTGCGCGCCCTCGCCGAAGCCGCCGCGGGCCGTCTCACCCCCGCCGTACAACGCTTCCCGCTCGCCGAGGCGGCCGCCGCGCACCGAGCGCTGGAGACCCGCGGCACAACCGGAAAGGTGGTCCTTGAGCCATGACACGCCCAGATGCGTCCCGTACCGATCCATGGTCTTCTGACCAGGTGAGTGTCACCCGGACAGGTGAAGATCCACGCCGTTGGTGGGGCCTGGTGGTCATCGCCCTGGCGCAGCTGATGGTCGTCCTCGACGCGACCATCGTGAACATCGCCCTCCCCTCGGCACAGCAGGACCTGGGCATGTCCGACGGCAACCGGCAGTGGGTGATCACCGCCTACACCCTCGCCTTCGGCGGCCTGCTCCTGCTCGGCGGCCGCATCGCCGACCTGGTCGGCCGCAAGCGCACCTTCGTGATCGGCCTGGTCGGCTTCGCCGCCGCCTCCGCACTCGGCGGCGCCGCCACCGGCTCCGGCATGCTCTTCGCCGCCCGCGCCCTCCAGGGCGTCTTCGCGGCCGTCCTCGCCCCCTCCGCACTGTCCCTGCTGACCACGACCTTCACCGACCCCAAGGAACGCGGCAAGGCCTTCGGGATCTACGGCGCCCTCGCGGGCTCCGGCTCCGCCATCGGGTTCATCGTCGGCGGCCTCCTCACCGAGTACCTGAACTGGCGCTGGTGCCTCTACGTCAACGTGCCCATCGCCGTGATCGCCGTCTTCGGCGCCCTCGCCCTCCTCCACGACCGCCCCGGCCACACGGGCGCCCGCCTCGACGTGCCCGGCGTCCTGCTGGGCTGCGGCGGACTCGTCGCGATCGTCTACGGCTTCAGCGAGGCCGAACCCCGGGGCTGGAGCGACCCCCTCGTGCTGGGCCTGCTCGCCGGAGGTGTCGTACTCCTGGCGGTCTTCGTGTGGTGGCAGTCCCGGGCCCCGATGCCACTGCTCCCCCTGCACATCGTCAAGGACCGCAACCGCGCGGGCTGCTTCCTGACCATGGGGCTCGCCGTCATCGGAATGTTCGGCCTGTTCCTGTTCATGACCTACTACCTCCAGGTCGTACTGGCCTACTCCCCCGTGCGCACCGGGCTCGCCTTCCTGCCGATGACCGCCGCGATCATCGTCGGCTCCACCCAGATCTCGGCCCGCCTCATGAACCGCGTCGCACCCCGCATGCTCATGGTCCCCGGCATGGTCCTCGCCGCGAGCGGCATGCTGGTCCTCACGCAGATGACGGTGGACAGCTCCTACACCACCGAGATCCTGCCCGCGCTGCTCCTGATGGGCCTCGGCATGGGCCTCACCTTCATGCCGGTGTTCTCCACCGCCACCGCGGGCGTCGCCCCGCAGGACTCCGGGGTCACCTCGGCGACCGTCAACACCTCGCAGCAGGTGGGCGGTTCCATCGGTACGGCCCTGCTCAACACCATCGCCACCACCAGCAGCACGGCGTACGTCACCGCGCACCTCACCAACCCCGCGCAGAAGGCCCTCGTGGTCAAGGAGGGCGTGGTGCACGGCTACACGGTGGCCATCTGGTGGGCCGCGGGCATCATGCTCCTGGCCGGCCTCATCGCGGGCCTGATGGTCACGGCGAAGCCGCCGAAGCAGGGAGCTCCGGCACAGACGCCGGTACCGGAATCGGTGGCGTGAAGGGGAAAGGGGCGAACCACGCCGGGTCAGGTCGCGGAGCGGCCGCGGCCCGGCGGGGGCTGGTCGCACCGGCCCGCACACGCACGACGACGAACCGCCCCCCAGCCGTCCACTCAGTGCCGACCGGCAACCCGGTCGGCCCACCGCGCCAGCCTCGACGACTCCGCGCTGCGGCTCATCGTCTCCCGACGGTCCGCCGCCCGGTACGTCGCGTACATGCCCTGCACACCCAGCCAACGCAGCGGCTCCGGCTCCCACTTGCGCACTTTGTGCCCCACCCACGGCAGCTCCGTCAGCTCGGTCCGCCCGCCCTGCCCCGAGTCCCGCTGCACCAGATCGCGCAGCGTCCGAGCGGCCAGGTTGGCCGTCGCGACACCCGAGCCGACGTAACCCCCCGCCCAGCCGATCCCCGTCGAACGGTCCAGCGTCACCGACGCACACCAGTCCCGCGGCACCCCCAGCACCCCCGACCAGGCGTACTCGATCCGCGTCCCGGCCAGCATCGGGAAGAAGCTCACCAGGATCTCCCTGAGCGCCTCCACCGTCGCCCCCTGCGTCCGCCCGTCGTTGTCCGTCCGCGACCCGAACCGGTACGGCACCCCCCGCCCGCCCAACGCGATCCGCCCGTCGGCGGTGCGCTGCGCGTACATGTACGCGTGCGCCATGTCCCCCAGCGTCTGCCGCCCCTCCCAGCCGATCGCCGCCCACTGCTCGGGGGTGAGCGGCTCGGTCGCGATCATCGAGGAGTTCATCGGCAGCCAGGTCCGCCGCTGCCCCTTCAGCGCGGCCGTGAAGCCCTCCGTGCAACGCAGCACATACGGCGCGCGAACCGTGCCGTACGGCGTCACCGCGTGCTTGGGCCTGATCTCCGTCACCGGAGTCTGCTCGTGAATCGTCACGCCCAGCCCCTCGACGGCCGCCGCCAGCCCCTTCACCAGCCGCACCGGATGCACCCGCGCCCCGTGCGGAGTCCAGGACGCACCCACCGCGTCCGCGACCCGCACCCGCTCCGCCGTCTCCCGGGCCCCGTACAGCTCACGGTCCTTCTCGCCGTACGACAACTCATGCTCGTGGAAAGCCCTCAGCCGCGCCAACTGCGCGGGCGTACGCGCGACTTCGAGCACGCCCCCCTTGTGGAGCCCGGCGTCGAAACCCTCCTCACCGACCACCCGGACAACCTCGTCGACGGTGTCGTTCATGGCCCGCTGAAGACGTACGGCGGCCTCGTGGCCGTGCAGCCTCGCGTACCGGTCACGACCCGCGACGCCGTTGTACAGCCAGCCGCCGTTGCGCCCCGAGGCGCCGTAGCCGCAGAACTTCTGCTCCAGGACCGTGATCCGCAGAAACGGCACGGCCTTCTTCAGGTAGTACGCCGTCCACAGCCCCGTGTACCCGCCGCCGACGATCACCACGTCCGCCGACGCGTCACCCGCGAGCGGCTCCCGCGCCTCGGGAAAGCCGTCGTCCGCGTACCAGAAGGAGACACCGCCGTTCACGACACCGCTGCTCATGGCCAGGGACGTTAACCCGCGGACACGCCCGCTGTCTCCTTCGGATTCCGCACTCTCACCAGCGGAAAACACCCGAATCCGATCAGCACGGAAGTGAAGTGCCCCAGGTCCGTGAAGGTCCGCCCGGTCACCAGCGGCACCGCGTACACGACCAGCACCACGAACCCGTACACGAACCGCCACGGCCGCGGAATCCGGTACACCAGCACCGCCACCACCCCCGCCAGCGCGTAACTCACCCCTACGTCCAGCGTGTTCACCGCCGACTCCGGCGCCATCCCGTGCCGGATCCCCCACAGCAGCGCCCCCTCACTGATCAACGTGGCCAGCACATGCGCCGCCGCACACACCACCAGCCAGCGCAACGTCCCCAGCCACCGCTCCGCCTGCGCGTGGAAGACCGAATAGAGGACGACGTACGGCAACCAGTGCCCGCCGTCGATCCACATCGCACTGGCGACCAGCACCCGCACCGGATTGCTCGACAGCTCATGGATGTTGGTCGACCGCTGCCGCAGGAACTCCTCCTCGAACTCCGGCGACATGTGGTGCAACGCCACCGTCGTCACGAACAGGATCCCCAGCCACACATAGGTGCCGGGAGCCCTGCGGACATAGGACCGCACCCCGTGGACACCCCGATCAATCCGCATGAGCCGATTCACCCACGCCGGTAGGGTCCCGCACGTGATCGACATCCCGGAGGAACTGGCAGCATCACAGGAGCTTTACAACGGCGACCGGGGACGGGAGTTCATCGCCGCACTGCCCACGCTGGTGGAAAGCTTCCTGGAACGCTGGGACCTCAGACCGGACGGCCCACCCATGCACGGCGTCACCGCACTGGTCCTGCCGGTCCTCAAGGACGACACCCCCGCCGCCCTCAAACTCCAACTCCTCGACGACGAGAGCGCCGGCGAACCCCTCGCCCTGCGCACCTGGGACGGCGACGGCGCGGTCCGCCTCCTCGACCACGACCCCGACACCCACACCATGCTCCTGGAGCGCCTCGACTCCACCCGCATGCTCTCCACCCTCCCCGGCACCCGGGACGCGGTCCTCGTCATCGCGGAACTGCTCGCCCACCTGACCGCCGCCCCCGCCCCGGCCGGCCTGCGCCGCCTCGGCGACATCGCCCAGACCATGCTGGACAGGACCCCGGCGGCACTGCGGCGCATCCCCGACCCCGACACCCGCCGCACCGTCGCCGACTGCGCCGCCGCCCTGCGCGAAGTCGCCGACGAACCCGGCGACCGACTCCTGCACTGGGACCTCCACGACGAGAACGTCCTCGCCTCCGACCGCGCCCCCTGGCTCGCCATCGACCCCAAACCCCTCGCCGGCGACCCAGGGTTCGAACTCTGGCCCGCCCTCGACAACCGCTACGACCCGGACGACACCCTCTGGCGCTTCGACGCCATGACCGACGTCCTCGGCCTGGACCGCGCACGCGCCCGCGCCTGGACCATGGGACGCCTCCTCCAGAACGCCCTCTGGGACATCGAGGACGGCCGCCCCCTAGAACCCCGCCAACTCGACATCGCCCACCGCCTGCGTACCCCGGGAGCCTGACGTGATCCGCCCCGCCACCCCCGCCGACATCCCGGCCATCCACACCCTGATCCGCGAACTCGCCGACTACGAGAAGTCCTTGACCGAGGTCCGCACGACCGAGGAACAACTCCGCACCGCCCTCTTCGGCGACCACCCCGCAGCCCATGCCCACGTCGCGACCGACTCCACCGACACCGTGATCGGCTACGCCGTCTGGTTCCTCAACTTCTCCACCTGGCGCGGCGTCCACGGCATCTACCTGGAGGACCTCTACGTCCGCCCCCAGTCCCGCGGCGCCGGCCACGGCAAGGCCCTCCTCACCGAACTCGCCCGCATCTGCGTCGAACACGGCTACCAACGCCTCGAATGGTCCGTCCTCAACTGGAACACCCCCGCGATCACCTTCTACGAGTCCCTGGGCGCCCGCCCCCAGACCGACTGGACGGTGTACCGCCTGACCGACGAGTCCCTGGTGAAGGCAGCAGGCACGCCCCGCGACTGAACCTCGCCCACAGACACCGAGAGGGCAGGACAACGCCCCACCTGACCCCGCCGAGACAAGGCAGCGCACCCCACAGACGCGGCACGAAACCGCCGCGACGTGACTCCGGGGTGGGCGACGGAGCGAACCACGCCGGGCCTGCCGCCCCGCCCCTCCCCCGAGGCTGCCCCTCACCGGCCCAGCCCCACCGAAGGAACACCGCACGCACACGTCTGAGCCGCCCGCGCCCTCGCCCTCGCCCGCCCCTCGCCGCAGGAGCGCCTGATGCCCACACCCACCCCCCGCCCTTCCGCCCCCGGCCCCTTCCTCCCCGGACTGGAACTCGCCCGCCGCTTCTACACCGAAGCGGTGAGGCCGCTGCTGGCCGACGCGGCCCCCGGCATCCCTTACTCCGCCGCCCGCATCGGCCCCGGCTCCGAGGTCCTCGGCTACGACACCCCCCGCTCCGCCGACCACGAATGGGGCCCACGCCTCCAGCTCTTCCTCCACCCCGAGGACGCCCCCCAGCACGCCGCCCGCATCCGCGAAGCCCTCGCCGAACGCCTCCCGAAAACCTTCCACGGCTGGCCCACGAACTTCGCCCCGACCGGCGAGCCCCGCGACATCCGCGTCATGCGCACGACGGACGGCCCCGTCCACCACCGCGTCGAGATCACCGACATCCCCACCTGGTTCCAGGCCACCCTCGGCTTCGACCCCACACCCGGAATCACCCCCACAGACTGGCTCACCACCCCCACCCAGAACCTCGCCGAGGTCACCGCAGGAGCCGTCTTCCACGACGGCCTCAAAACCCTCGTCCCCCTCCGCAAGGCCCTCACCTGGTACCCCCACGACACCTGGCTCCGAGTCCTCGCCACCCACTGGCAGGCCATCGCCGACGAGGAGGCCTTCGTCGGCCGCTGCGGCGAGGTCGGCGACGAACTCGGCTCAGCGGTGGTCACGGCAAGCCTCACCGGCACCCTGATGCGCCTCTGCCTCCTGATGAACCGCCGCTACCCGCCGTACGCGAAATGGCTGGGCACAGCCTTCACCCACACCCCCGAGGGCTCCCACCTGACCCCGGTCCTCACGGCCGCGGTCACCGCCCCGAACTGGCGCACCCGCGAGACCCACCTGACCACGGCCTACGAAACCCTCGCGACCCTCCACAACCAACTGCGCCTCACGGACCGGGTGGACCCGACCACGAGGCCGTACCACTCCCGCCCGTTCCGAGTCCTACGAGCAGACCGCTTCGCAGAGGCCCTGCTGTCCCGCGCGAACGCCCCCGAAGACGCAGGAAAGCCCAGGTCAGACAACACCTGACCTGGGCTTCGACAGAGCCCCCTGTCGGATTCGAACCGACGACCTACGCATTACAAGTGCGTTGCTCTGGCCAGCTGAGCTAAGGAGGCGCCCGAGCAGTGTACCTAGGTCACCGTGGCGCCCCGCTCGAAAATTTCCGCGAAGTTCACAGTCCTCCAGGTACTGACATACCGGTGAACGCCAGGTACCGTCCTGACCCAGTCCACCTGTGTGGACTACACCACCACCTTCCTACAACGGATCGTCCGGCACGTTCCTGCCGGTAGAAGGGGGCCTCTGAGCCATGGCCACTGTTTCGTTCGACAAGGCGACCCGTATTTACCCGGGTTCCACGAAGCCCGCCGTCGACGGTCTCGACATCCACATCGAGGACGGCGAGTTCCTCGTCCTGGTCGGCCCGTCCGGCTGTGGCAAGTCCACCTCGCTCCGCATGCTGGCGGGGCTCGAGGACGTCAACGGCGGTGCCATCCGCATCGGTGACCGTGACGTCACGCACCTGCCGCCGAAGGACCGGGACATCGCCATGGTGTTCCAGAACTACGCCCTGTACCCGCACATGACGGTCGCCGACAACATGGGCTTCGCGCTCAAGATCGCTGGCATCAACAAGGCGGAGATCCGGCAGAAGGTCGAGGAGGCCGCGAAGATCCTCGACCTCACCGAGTACCTGGACCGCAAGCCGAAGGCCCTCTCCGGTGGTCAGCGCCAGCGTGTCGCCATGGGTCGTGCCATCGTGCGTGAGCCCCAGGTGTTCCTCATGGACGAGCCGCTGTCCAACCTCGACGCCAAGCTGCGTGTGTCGACGCGTACGCAGATCGCCTCGCTCCAGCGCCGTCTCGGCATCACCACCGTCTACGTCACCCACGACCAGGTCGAGGCCATGACGATGGGCGACCGCGTGGCCGTGCTCAAGGACGGTCTGCTCCAGCAGGTCGACTCCCCGCGCAACATGTACGACCGCCCGGCGAACCTCTTCGTCGCCGGCTTCATCGGCTCCCCGGCGATGAACCTCGTCGAGGTCCCGATCACCGACGGCGGTGTGAAGTTCGGCAACAGCGTGGTGCCCGTCAACCGCGAGGCCCTCAAGGCCGCCTCCGACAAGGGTGACACCACGGTCACCGTCGGTGTCCGCCCGGAGCACTTCGACGTCGTCGAGCACAACGGCGCCGCCGCCTCGGCCCTGTCCAAGGACACCGAGGACGCCCCGGCCGGTCTCGCGGTCTCCGTGAACGTCGTCGAGGAGCTCGGCGCCGACGGTTACGTCTACGGCTCCGCCAAGGTCGGTGACGACCTGAAGGACCTGGTCGTCCGTGTCAGCGGCCGCGCGGTCCCGGAGAAGGGCGCCACGCTGCACGTCGTGCCGCGCCCGGGCGAGACCCACGTGTTCTCGACCTCCACGGGCGAGCGCCTCACCGACTGAGGACGAACCGCAGCATTTCACCCAGGTTGACGACGAGGGCCCCGCGGAGCACCTGCGGGGCCCTTTTCGTGCCCGGAACGGGCCCGGACGCTGTCGACGAATACCCCGGCAGACCGGTCATTTCGAGCAGTGTGCGTCAACGCCCTACCCAAAAAGCGGCACCATCTCATCCCCCGAACCGGTGACTAAATGTCGCCAAATCATTACCACACGCTACCCTCACACGCGTGAAGCACTCCACTAACCAACAGACGCGACGCGGCCGGGGCCCCGCCCGCCGTATCGGCCGCTCCCTCGCCCTTGTCCTGCCGGTCGTCCTGGTGCTCTCCGGGACCCTCGCGGTCACCCGAGTCAACTGGTCGGGGGATCCCTCGAGCTCCTCGGTGCTCACCGCGTCGGACGCGACGGTCTCGGACGGCAAGCCGCGCAGCGTCCACCTGGCCCCTCAGGACGTTCTGCGCGAGCAGCTCCTGACCGAGCTCCAGGAGAAGAACCCGGGAACCGCCCTCACGCACCTCCAGGAGGCCGTGAACGACCGTCCGTCGCTCGCGAAGCACTGCGTCTCCATCGCGCGGGCCCTGGGCCGCGCCGCGGTCCGTGTGTACGGCCCCACGCGCGCGCAGTCGTACGCCCGGCCGGTCTGTGACACGTCCTTCGCGACGGGTGTGGCGGCGGCCCACAGCTGACCCCCACCGGCACACAGCTGACCTCCGCCAGCACGCAGCTGACCCCCGTCGGCCCGCAGCTGACCGCCGGCACCCGGCCGACCCCTGCGAGGGGGGATACCGCACGAGGTCGGGAATGGGGCACGTCGTACAGTTTCGGTCATGACCGATCCGAACGCCGCGTCCCGCCCGACCCAGGCCGTGATCCTGGCCGGCGGCCAGGGGTCCCGGCTGCGCCCCTATACCGACGACCGGCCCAAGCCGATGGTCGAGATCCCCGGCACGGGGACTCCGATCATCGGCCATCAGCTTGTCTGGCTCGCCGAGGAAGGCGTGACGGACGTGGTGGTCAGCTGTGGGCATCTCGCCGAGGTGCTCCAGGACTGGCTGAAGACGGCCGACCTGCCCCTGCGGGTCACGACCGTCATCGAGACGGAGCCGCTCGGCCGCGGTGGCGGTCTGAAGTACGCGGCCGCGCATCTGCCGCACCCCGACCAGGCCTGGTACGCGACGAACGGTGACATCTGGACCCGGTTCTCGCTGCGGGACATGGCGGACTTCCACACGGAGCGGGACGCGGTGGCGACGCTGGCGCTCGCGCGTCCGCGGATTCCGTGGGGGGCGGTGCAGACGGACGGGTTCGGGCACATCACGGACTTCATAGAGGCGCCGCCGTCCACCTTCGAGATCAACGCGGGTGTGTACGTGTTCTCGCCCGCGTTCGCCGAGCTGCTGCCGGAGCGGGGGGATCATGAGCGGAGCACGTTCCCGACGCTCGCGCGTGAGCTGCGGCTTGCCGGGTTCCCGATTCCTCAGGGGGCGTACTGGCGGGCCATCGACACCGCGAAGGATCTGACCGAGGCCGCGAAGGAATTGGCGGCACTGGGACGCTGACGGTCGTCTTCCGGGTGCGGGTCCGTCGTGGCTGGTCGCGCCCGCGCGGCGGAGCCGCACATCGATACAGCCCCGCGCCCCTGAAAGCGCCACAGCTCGCCGACGCCAAGAAGGTCCCGCACATCCTCTGTGCGGGACCTTCTCTCTGCGCGGGCCGTGTCTCTCAGCCGGTGGGGTCGCCCAGTACCTCTCCCACCGGCCCGCCTACCCCAACAGGCCGCCCACCAGGCCCGGTTCGCCGGAGGACGAGCCCCCGCCGCTGCCGGAGCCGCCTGTCGAGCCGCCGGAGGTGCTGGTGCCGCCGGTGGGGCCTGAGGTGGTGCTGGGGGCCTGCTGGACCGGGGAGGACTGCTGGGGAGTGGTCCGGCCCGTGGTGCCCTGGGTCTGGCTGGGTGAGCCGCCGGTGCTGGTGCCGGTGTCGCGGGTGGCGCCGGGGGCGGCCGAGGTGCCGGTGGACGGGTCGCTGGTGGCGCCGTGGCTGGGCCGGGTGGACGCCGACGGGCTCTTCTTGCGGGCCTTGGCGGGGTCCTGCGGCAGCGGGGAGCCGGGCAGTTCGTTGCGGGGGGCCTCGCCGGGGGCGGGGACGATGACGCGGTCGGCGTCGCGGACGGCGCCGCCGAGCACCGAGCCGATGAGCAGCGTCAGGCCGGTGACGATCGCGGTGAGCAGGGCGCCGCGGCGCAGGACGTAGCGGCGCAGCTCCCAGATGTCGGAGCGGGGGCCGAGGCGCCGCCAGGCGCTGCCGGCGAGGCGGCCGTCGATGGAGTAGACGGGGGCGCCGGCGATGATCAGTGGGGACCAGGCGGCGAGGTAGATGATGTCGGGGGTGTCGTAGGCGGGGACGCTCTTCCAGCTGACGGTGACGAGGAGCGCGGCGGAGAGGCCGGCGCCGACGACCGCGGCGACCCGCTGCCAGCAGCCCAGGATCGTGAGGACGCCCACGATGACCTGGAGGAAGGCGATGACGAGGCCGGAGCCGACGGGGTGCTGGAGGGCGAACTGGCGCAGTGGTTCGGCGACTTCCCACGGGTGCAGGGTGTTGAGCCACTTGACCATGGAGCCGCGTTTGCCGCCGTCGAAGTAGACGGGGTCGCAGAGCTTGCCCATGCCGGCGTAGATGGAGATGAAGCCGAGGAAGATCCGGAGCGGGAGGAGGACGACGCCGAGGTTCATGCGGCGGCCCGGGTAGTAGGCGTGCCGCGCGGATTCGTCGCCCTGCCGGCGCAGGGCGCGCCGCTCGCCGGTGTCCTCGAAGTCCTGGTCCGCGTAGGCGGGTTCGTCGTCGGCGCTGCCGACGGTCGGCATGTCCGGCAGGAGTCGGGTGCCGTCGGCGTCGTAGCTGCGCTGTGCGCCGACGACCGGGGTCTCCATGGTCTGGGCCAACTCGTCGTCGTAGTCGGCCCGGTAGCCGTGGTCGACGTCGATGCGGGGGATGACCTGAGTGGCTCCGGCGTCGGCGGCCGGGGGCTCGGCGTGGCCGACGCTGCCGCCCCGCACGGCCTGCAACAGGCGGTGGGCGCCGGTGTCGTCGGGGGCGGACCTGCCGCTCCACACGACGGGTCGGCGGCGCGGCGCGCCGACGGCGGGCATCCGGGCGGTGTCCTCGGCGGCGATCAAGTGCCGTGCGATCCGCGGGGATTGGGCGCGTCTCGTCGAGGCGCCCAACTGCACGCGGAAGCTCGCATGATTGACGATGATCTGCGCCGGATCGCTCGGCACCTTCACCATGCTCAGCGCGGGAGCGTCGTCGAATCCCGACGGGCCGTCCCCCGTGGGTGTGCGGGGTGTTCTGGTGTCCACACTCATCTAACCGAGTGACGTGTGGTTAGGACACTGCTTTGACCGGGCGGATCTGTCCGGACCCCGTCAAGGTTGCCCCGTACGCCAGGAATGCCGCGTGTGGGTGACAGGGCCGAACGCCCGTTCACTCACTTCGGCGTCTGTCGTCAGGCGCGTCGACGAGCCGCTTCGTAGAGCACGATCCCCGCCGCCACACCGGCGTTGAGCGACTCGGCGCCGCCCGGCATGGGGATCCGGACCCGGAAGTCGCAGGTCTCGCCGACCAGTCGGGACAGGCCCTTGCCCTCGCTGCCCACGACGATGACGACGGGGCCGTCCAGGGCCGGCAGTTCGCCGACCTCGTGCTCGCCGTCGGCGGCGAGGCCCACGACCGCGATGCCCGCCTTCTTGTACGCCTCCAGGGCGCGGGTCAGGTTGGTGGCCCGGGCGACCGGAGTACGGGCGGCGGTGCCGGCGGACGTCTTCCAGGCACCGGCGGTCATGCCGGCCGCGCGCCGCTCCGGTACGACGACGCCGTGGCCGCCGAACGCGGACACCGAGCGGACGACGGCACCCAGGTTGCGCGGGTCGGTCACCCCGTCGAGGGCCACGATCAGCGGGTCCTCGCCGTCGTCGTAGGCGGCCGCGGCGAGGTCCTCGGGGTGGGCGTACTCGTACGGCGGGACCTGGAGGACCAGGCCCTGGTGGTTGAGGCCGTTGGTCATGCGGTCGAGCTCGGGGCGGGGGGCCTCCATGAGGTGGATGCCGCCCCGGTCGGCGACAAGCTGGAGCGCCTCGCGGACCCGCTCGTCGTTGTCGATGAACTGCTGGACGTAGAGCGTCACCGCGGGCACGCCCTCGCGCAGCGCCTCGACGACGGGGTTGCGGCCGACGACCATCTCCGAGGTGCCCTTGCCGCCGCGGCCGCGGGGCGTGGGACGCCGTACGGCCTGCTTGGCCTTGGCGTTGGCGATTCGGTTCTTCTTGTGGCCCTTGCGCATCTCGGCGGGCGGGGTCGGGCCCTTGCCCTCCAGGCCCTTGCGCCGCTGGCCGCCACTGCCGACCTGCGCGCCCTTCTTGCCGGACATGCGGCGGTTGTTGGCTGCCATGACCTACCCGTCTGTCGTGAAAAGTCGTACGTACGTCTATGAAGTGTGCCGCCCGGAGGCCCGGACGGCACAATCGATCAAGGAAAACGAGGAAAAGCGGACCGGGGCCTACCGGGGACCGAGCGTCCAGCGCGGCCCCTGCGGGCTGTCCTCGATGGTCAGTCCCGACTGGCCGAGCTGGTCGCGGATGGCGTCCGCGGTGGCCCAGTCCTTGCGGGCGCGGGCGGCCTCGCGCTGGTCGAGGACCAGGCGTACGAGGCTGTCGACGACGCCGTGCAGGTCGTCACCGCGGTCGCTCTCGCCGGCCCAGTGCTCGTCGAGCGGGTCGAGGCCGAGGACGCCGAGCATGGCGCGCACCTCGGCGAGGCGGGCCACCGCGGCTTCCTTGTCGTCGGCGGCGAGGGCGCTGTTGCCCTGCCGGACGGTGGTGTGCACGACGGCGAGGGCCTGCGGCACGCTGAAGTCGTCGTCCATGGCCTCGGCGAAGGCGGGCGGCACCTCGGCGGAGGGCTCGACGGCGCCGGCCTTCTCCACGACCCGCTGCACGAACCCCTCGATCCGCGCGAACGCGGACTCGGCCTCGCGCAGGGCTTCCTCGCTGTACTCGATCATCGAGCGGTAGTGCGGGGTTCCGAGGTAGTAGCGCAGCACGATGGGGCGCCACTGCTTGACCATCTCGGAGACGAGGACGCCGTTGCCGAGCGACTTGGACATCTTCTCGCCGCTCATGGTGACCCAGGCGTTGTGCACCCAGTACTGCGCGAAGTCGTCGCCGAAGGCCTTGGCCTGGGCGATCTCGTTCTCGTGGTGCGGGAAGATCAGGTCCAGGCCGCCGCCGTGGATGTCGAAGGCGGAGCCGAGGTACTTGTGGGCCATCGCCGAGCACTCCAGGTGCCAGCCGGGGCGGCCGCGGCCCCACGGGGTCTCCCAGTCGGGCTCGCCGGGCTTGGTGGCCTTCCACAGGGCGAAGTCACGGGGGTCGCGCTTGCCGGAGACGCCCTCGTCGGGCTGACGCAGGTCGTCGATGTCCTGGTTGGACAGCGACAGGTAGCCGGGGTAGGAGCGCACGTCGAAGTAGACGCTGCCGTCGGCCTCGTACGCGTGTCCGCGCTCGATGAGGCCGCGCATCATCTCGACCATCTCGGTGACATGGCCGGTGGCGCGGGGTTCGTACGTGGGCGGGAGGCAGCCGAGGGCGGTGAAGCCGTCGTTGAACGCGCGCTCGTTGTCGTAACCGATGGACCACCACGGGCGGTTCTGGTCGGCCGCCTTGTTGATGATCTTGTCGTCGATGTCCGTGACGTTGCGGATGAAGGTGACGTCGTAGCCGCGGTACTCGAACCAGCGGCGCATGATGTCGAAGTTCAGGCCGGAGCGGATGTGGCCGATGTGGGGGGTCGCCTGCACGGTGGGGCCACAGAGGTAGATCGAGACACAGCCCGGCGTGAGCGGGGCGAAGTCACGGATCTGCCGGGCGCTGGTGTCGTACAGGCGAATGGTCACGGGTCCAGGGTAGTGGGCGTTGTGTGGTGCCTTCGACGGGTTGTGGATAACAGTCAGCTCGCGGTCCTGACGACCAGCGCGGTCGCCACCGCCATCAGGCCCTCGTCCCGGCCGGGAAACCCGAGTCCGTCCGTCGTCGCGCCCGACACCGACACCGGCGCCCCGGCCGCCTCGGACAGGATCTTCTGTGCCTCGTCCCGCCGCTTTCCGATCTTCGGCCGTGGTCCTACGACCTGTACGGCGATGTTGCCGATGCGGAAGCCGGCCTCGCGGACGATCCGGGCCGCCTCCGTCAACAGCGTGACGCCGGAGGCACCCGACCATTCGGGGCGGCCGGTGCCGAAGTGCCGGCCGAGGTCGCCGAGGCCGGCCGCCGAGAACAGCGCGTTGCACGCGGCGTGCGCGACGACGTCCGCGTCGGAGTGCCCGGCGAGGCCGGTGCCTTCCCATTTCAGGCCGGCGCACCACAGCTCGCGGCCTTCCTCGAAGGCGTGGATGTCGGTGCCGATGCCCACCTGGGGCAGGGGCGGGTGCTGCTCAGAAGCCATCGTTGAGCCTCCTGCGGGCCAGGACCGCCTCGGCAAGGACCAGGTCCAGTGGGCGGGTCACCTTGAAGGCCTCCTCGTGACCGGGCACGACCACGACCGTGAGGCCCAGCTGCTCGACCATGCTCGCGTCGTCGGTGACGTCCTCGGTGACCGTCTCGTGGGCGCGGATCAGGGTGGCCCGGTCGAAGCCCTGCGGGGTCTGTACGGCACGCAGGCGCGCGCGGACCGGGGTCGCCACCACCGGCTCCGGCTCGCCGGGGGCCGGTTCGACCTCCTTGACGGTGTCCGCGAGGGGCAGCGCCGGGACGACGGCGGGCGCGCCGTCGCGTACGGCCTCGATGACCGCGTCGACTGTGTCGACCGGGACGAGGGGGCGGGCCGCGTCGTGGACCAGGACGATGTCGAAGTCGGGGGGCAGGGCGGCCAGGCCCAGCCGCACCGACTCCTGGCGGGATTCTCCGCCCGGGACGACGACGAAGTCGGTGCGCTCGGGCAGCGCGTGGGCGTCGAGGAGCGACTTGACCTCGCCGGCGCCGTCGGGTGGGGCCACGACGACGACCAGGGAGACGGCGCGCGAGGCGGCCATCGCGCGGATCGCGTGGATCAGCATGGGGGTGCCGTTGAGCGCGCGAAGTGCTTTGGGGGCGCCCGGACCAAGGCGTACGCCCCTTCCGGCGGCCGGAATCACCACCGCGGTGCGGGCTTCCGCACGTGCCTGCGCGGGCGAAGGGCGCGAAACGTCAGACATCGGTTCCTGTCAGGTTTGTGTGCTCGGCCAACGTGGGTACGGAGACAGCGTGCCGGGCGCGACGCCTTGACCGGACCCTTCCGTGACACCGGTCGAGCCTGCTGCCCGGGCCCGGCACGCCAAGTATCGGGGGATCTTCACTCCGAGAAGAACACGCGCACGGCGCCCGGAGGCGTCGCCGGAGACACCGTGATCCGGTATCCGGAGACGAACATGCCGCAGCGCCCGGCGACAGCAATTGCGTCATCGGGCACCGCGGCATTTCAGTGCGGTACTTCTGGGAAGTACTGCGGTACTTCTTCGAAGTACTCAGTGGTGTGCTGAGCTGAGCGGGCCAGGGGCCTGCACAGGGACGCTCAGGACGCGAGAACCTCGTCGAGCAGCGCCTCGGCCTTGTCCTCGTTGGTGTTCTCCGCGAGGGCGAGCTCGCTCACCAGGATCTGCCGAGCCTTGGCGAGCATGCGCTTCTCACCTGCGGAGAGTCCACGCTCGCGCTCACGACGCCACAGGTCACGCACGACTTCCGCGACCTTGATGACATCGCCGGAGGCGAGCTTCTCCAGGTTTGCCTTGTAACGACGGGACCAGTTTGTGGGCTCCTCGGCGTACGGCGCGCGCAGCACCTCGAAGACCCGGTCCAGCCCGTCCTGACCGACCACATCACGCACGCCGACGAACTCCGCATTGTCCGCTGGCACACGTACCGTCAGGTCACCCTGGGCGACCTTCAGCACCAAGTAGGTCTTGTCCACGCCTTTGATCTGGCGAGTTTCGATGGCCTCGATCAGCGCGGCCCCGTGATGGGGATAGACCACGGTGTCGCCAACCTTGAACGTCATGTGACAGGTACCCCTTCCGTGGCTATCCAGGGTAACACGGAAACTGCGGGTTCTGAATGGCGTTTTCGCAGGTCAGGGCATATCTCGGGGCTTGACAACAGCAACAGGAACGTGCTGCGGAGGCCGAGCGGAAGAAGGTATTCGCAGGTGGGAGCGGCTCTCCGGGGGAGGTGAAACGCGTACGTTACACGCATCCGGAGCCCCCTCCGAGCGGGCTAACGTCCACAAATGTCCGGTTCCATGTGTGCGACTTCCGCTACTCCGTTCGGTTGCCGGAGTGACTTCCGCGTCGATTCCGGAATTGATCACACGCGGCGAGCGGATCACGTGGTGATCAATTCCGGGGGCGGTCGCACTTTCCTTCACGGAAGTTTTGCCACTGGATGCCGAAGGCGCTTATGTGAATGCCGGACGAGCGCCGGAGTGCGGGGTAGAAGTGACTCACGGGTCACTTGTGAACCGAGTGACACGCCTCTTGGGGAGGGTCGGGTGCAGCCCGGCGGGAACGGCTCGGTAACCTAAGGCCGCTGACAGACACTTAGCGCGGCTTTACGGGCCGCCCCCGCTCAAGTCAAGGAGTTGCCGCCGCCGTGAGCAGCAGCCTTCGACGCGGCGCCCTCGCCGCCGCCTCCCTCGCGTTCTCGATCGCCTCGCTCTCCGCGTGCGCGGCCGGCAACAACGCCCAGACGCTGGAGGTCAAGCCGGACAACGCGGAGACCAGCGTCGGCGACATCAAGCTCCAGAACGTCGTGGTCATCACCCAGCCCGCCACCGAGGCCTCCGGTGAGACGAAGGGCCCGGCGGTGATCTCCGCCACCGTCTTCAACAGCGGCGACACCGCCCAGACGCTGGACTCCGTGAGCATCGCGGACGGCGGCAGCGCCGAGATCACGGCCGCCAAGGGCAAGGGCAAGGTGACCGTCCCGGCCCACGGCTCGGTCGTCCTCGGCGGCCAGGGCAACACGTCGGCCGCGGTGAACGACCTCGGTGAGGGCGTCAAGAACGGCAACGCGCAGAAGGTCACCTTCACCTTCAGCACCACCGGCGAGGTCAGCCTGAAGGCCTTCGTGGTCCCGGCCGACAGCTACTTCACCAAGTGGGGCCCGAGCGCGATGCCGTCGGCGCCGGAGGCCTCCCCGAAGCCGACCGGCTCCGCGACCCCGACCGGTTCGGCCACCCCGACCGGCTCCGCCACGCCGACCGACGCGGCCTCCGCGAGCGCGACGGCGAGCGGGGCGGCGGCGAGCCACTGAGCAGCCGTACGAGACCGTCGTACGACAGGAAGGGCGGGGCCTCCGAGGAGGTCCCGCCCTTCCGCGTGCGTGAGGTGTCCTGGCTCAGGGCTCGAACTTGTAGCCGAGGCCGCGGACCGTCACCAGGTAGCGCGGTGCCCCCGGGTCCGGTTCGAACACCCCTCCAGACGCACCCCTCGCACCGCTGCGCGGGCTTCGGAGTGCTGCGCCGGACTCCGTCCGCCGACTCCAGCCGGCCCCGGCCTACGGCTCGAACTTGTAGCCGAGGCCGCGGACCGTCACCAGGTAGCGCGGTGCGCCCGGGTCCGGTTCGATCTTGGCGCGCAGGCGCTTGACGTGGACGTCGAGGGTCTTGGTGTCGCCCACGTAGTCGGCGCCCCAGACGCGGTCGATGAGCTGCATGCGGGTCAGGACGCGGCCCGCGTTGCGCAGGAGCATCTCCAGCAGGTCGAACTCCTTGAGGGGCAGGTCGACCTTGGAGCCGGAGACCGTGACCACGTGGCGGTCCACGTCCATGCGGACCGGACCGGCCTCCAGCGCGGCCGGGGTGACCTCCTCGGGCTCGCCGCGGCGGCGCAGGACGGCGCGGATGCGGGCGACCAGCTCGCGCGAGGAGAACGGCTTGGTGACGTAGTCATCGGCTCCTATTTCCAGGCCGACGACCTTGTCGATCTCGCTGTCCTTGGCGGTCACCATGATGACGGGGACGTTGGAGCGGCCGCGCAGCTGGCGGCAGACCTCGGTGCCGGGCAGGCCCGGCAGCATCAGGTCGAGGAGGACGAGATCGGCGCCGTTGCGGTCGAACTCGTCGAGTCCGTCGGGGCCCGTGGTCGCGATGGCGACCTCGAAGCCCTCCTTGCGGAGCATGTACGACAGGGCGTCGGAGAAGGACTCCTCGTCCTCGACGACGAGCACTCGGGTCACGGAAGGACCTCCGGGGCGGGAAGCGGGTCGTAAGAAGTCGACTCGGGGGTGGAAAGCCCGTCCTCGTCGTCGAGGTCGGGGTGCTGGAGCGCGCGGTCGCGGGCCGCGCCCGCCTCCGGCAGCCTGAGGGTGAACGTGGAGCCCTGTCCCTCCGAGCTCCACACCGTGACCTCCCCGCCGTGCGAGGCGGCCACGTGCTTGACGATCGCGAGACCGAGGCCGGTGCCGCCGGTCTGGCGGGAGCGGGCCGGGTCGACGCGGTAGAAGCGCTCGAAGATGCGCTCCTTGTCCTTGTCGGAGATGCCGATGCCCTGGTCGGTGACGGCGATCTCGATCATGTCGCCGCCCGGCACGGAGACCCTGCGGGCGGCTATGCCGACGCGGGTGCGGGCGGGTGAGTAGTTGACGGCGTTCTCGACGAGGTTGCCGAGGGCGGCGGCGAGCTGGCCGCGGTTGCCCCAGACCCGCAGCTCGGCCGCGCCGGCCGCGGCCATGGTGATCTGCTTGGTGCCGGCCTGGTGCCGGCAGCGGTCGATGGCCTCGGCGACCAGCTCGTCCACGCGGACCGGCTCGGCGTCCTCCAGCGGGTCGTCGTTCTGCACCCGGGAGAGGTCGATGAGTTCCTGGACCAGGCTGGTCAGACGGGTGGCCTCGATCTGCATGCGGCCGGCGAAACGTTCCACGGCCTCCGGGTCCTCGGAGGCGTCCATGACGGCCTCGGAGAGAAGGGAGAGCGCGCCGACCGGGGTCTTGAGCTCATGGCTGACGTTCGCGACGAAGTCCCGTCGGACCGCTTCGATGCGCCGGGCCTCGGTGAGGTCCTCCACGAGGAGCAGCACCAGCCGGGACCCGAGGGGCGCGACGCGCGCGGACACGGCGAGTGCCTCACCGCGTCCGGTCCCGCGCCGGGGCAGGTCCAGCTCGACCTGGCGTATCTCCCCGTCCCTCCTGGTGTCGCGGGCCATCTGGAGCATCGGCTCGACCGAGAGCTTGCCGCCGCGGACCAGCCCGAGGGCGTACGCGGCGGAGCTGGCCTTGACGACGGCGTCGGCCTCGTCGAGGACGACGGCCGAGGAGCGGAGCACGGAGAGGACGGTGTCCACGCCCGGCGGAAGCACCGGGTCGGTGTGCAGGGAGGTGCGGGTGGGGCGCTTCTGCTCCCGCTCGCTCCAGCGGAACGCCAGCATGGCGATGACACCGGTGAGCACCCCGGCGATCGCTGCCGCTGCGGCGACCGCCGCGTTCACGTCCATGCCTCCAGGTTAGGCATGGGATCCGTCCTGGCCACAGCCGTCCGAGTGGGAGCTCGAACACTCGTCGCCCAGAGTTCACCTTGGAGCCAGTGTTGGTTCATTTGGGAGGGCGGAAACGGACGCGTACAGGCCCGAACGTGGGAGCGTGGGGTACGCAGCACCGGTTTCGCGGCCGGTTTTGGCCCCTGGCACCCACAGGAACGACGTACGAGAGGGAACCGACAATGCGGGACGCGTACCACGAGGAACTTGATTCGATCGGCGACGGTCTGGTGGAGATGGCCCGCCTGGTCGGCTCGGCGATCGGACGCGCCACGACGGCCATCCTCGACTCCGACCTGAAGCTGGCCGAGAGCGTGATCGAGGCCGACCAGAAGGTGGACGACCTCCAGCACGACCTGGAGGCCCGGGCGATAGCACTGCTCGCCCGCCAGCAGCCGGTGGCGACCGACCTCCGTATCGTCGTCACCTCGCTGCGCATGTCGGCCGACCTGGAGCGCTCCGGCGACCTGGCCCAGCACGTGGCGAAGCTGGCCCGGCTGCGCTTCCCCGAGAAGGCGATCCCCCACGACCTGCACGCGACCATCCTGGAGATGGGCCAGCTCGCACAGCGCCTGATGGCGAAGGCGGCGGAGGTCATCATCACCAAGGACGTCGACCTGGCGCTCCAGCTGGAGCAGGACGACGACGAGATGGACCTGCTGCACCGCACGCTCTTCCAGCACCTGCTGGACGACAAGTGGAAGCACGGCATCGAGACGGCGGTGGACGTCACCCTCCTCGGCCGCTACTACGAGCGCTTCGCCGACCACGCGGTGTCGGTGGCCAAGCGCGTGGTGTACCTGGTGACGGGCGAGCACGCGGACGAGATCCAGCAGGAGATCCAGCCGGTGACGGGCGTGGAAGGAGCCTGAACCGGCGCCTTCGATGCTGTTCGGGGCGGGTACGAGCCTCTGTGCGCCGTTGATGCGCCCAGGGGGGCGGGCATGCAATGAGGACAGGGTCTGGACCGGCGGTGGGTCCGGCGGTCGGAAGGTCAGGCCCGCACCTCCAGGAGGGACCATGGCCGAATCCCCCAGCACCCCCCAGTCCGACCCCACCCAGGAACGCCCGACCGAGCAGCCCGCCCCGCTCAGGACCCTGACGGTCATCGGCGCGTGCGGCTGCGGGTCGGGGTGCGGGTGCGGGTGCCAGTCGGGCAATCCGTGCCAGTGCGGCTGAGCCGTGTAGCGCCGGTTCGTGTACGGCGGTGAGGGGCCTCGGGTGCTGCCGGGGCCCCTCACCGCGTCCGGGGCGGGCCTGGGCTGACCCCGAGTCCGGTGCCGTGTCCTGCCTGTCGGAGGCACCCTCGCCGGAGGCGGTCCAGCCCGTCCACGAGCGGGTACGACGGTGAGGCCGGCCCGCGCATATCGGTGGAGGAGACGGCCGGGCCGCTCGTAGGGTCCGCGCATGGACTGGCAGAAATGGCACGACCGTTACGACGCGCCCGAGTCACCGCTGGCCCGGCGCCTGCGTACGGTCCAGGACCGTGTCCGCGCGGCCCTGGACGCCGCTCCACCCGGCCCGCTCCGAGTGGTCAGCCTGTGTGCCGGTCAGGGCCGTGACCTGCTGGGCGTCCTGCCCACCCACCCCCGCCGCGAGGACGTCCGCGCCCGGCTGGTGGAACTGGACCCGGCGAACGTGGCGGAAGCGAAGCGGACCGCAGCGGCCGTCGGCCTGCCGGGCGTGGAGGTGGTCGCCGGGGACGCCGCGCTGCTCGACCACTACGCCGACCTGGTCCCGGCCGATCTGGTCCTGCTGTGCGGGGTGTTCGGCAACATCACGGACGGGGACATCGAGCACACGGTCGAGGCGTGCGCACAGCTGTGCGCGCCGGGCGCCCGGGTCATCTGGACCCGCCATCGCAAGGCTCCCGACCAAGTCCCCCGGATCTGCGAGTGGTTCGAGACCCGGGGCTTCGTCCGCGAGTGGCTCACACCCCAGGACCACATCCAGTCGGTCACCGTCCACCGCTTCACCGCGACTCCGGCCCCGCTCCAACGGGGCACCAGGGTCTTCGACTTCGTGGGCTACGACAGGCTGGGCGGCGCGGGCTGATCAGGACTCCGGGGTCGCCGGGCCCTGGTGGAGGACGGTGCGCGCCTTGAGGTACAAGACCGGAACAACGTACGTGAGTTACGCCATCTCGTCCCTGTCTGGACGTACCAGGGAGGATGGTCAGAAATGGCACCCCGAAACCGTTCCCTGTCCCGCGCCGCGGCTCTGAGCATGGCGGCCGCGGCAGTAGCCCTACTGACAAGCTGCACACCGAGCACCGGCAACAGCGCGCCGCCTAAGGCGGCCGGTGTCCCCCACCGTGAAAGCGAACGTCACCACGGCCTACGGCGAACAGTCCCAGCCACCCCTGAGCCACATCACCCCGGTCAAGGGCACCTTCTACTACGGCAGTTGCGACGGAACCTTCTACGCCGGCACCCGCTTCCAGCCCACCCCCGGCAGCACGGAGGCCGAGCAGGTGGCCCTGCAGGACGACGGATCAGCGATGAAGTACTTCGTCGACCGCCCCGGCACCGGCTGGACCTTCCTGGCCAGCGACACCTTCCCCGCCTCCCCGCAGGGCTGCGCAGCCATCCCCCGGATCCCGTCCCACCTCGCGACCCTGTGGAACAACTGCCGCTCCTGAACCACCACACGTGACTTCCTGGAAGATGGCGCCAGATGCTCAGGCCATCTGACTGTGGAGGCAATACATGGATGCGATGGACGGCGGCATCGACCTGATCCGCCTGGCCGATCAGCCGGGGACCAGCGGGCACAGCGTCTCGGTGCGCGTGCTGGGCCGCTCGCAGCCCGGTGTTCTGTTCGGCCATGACTTCCTCGAATGCGAGATCGCCGTCGTGGCGGAGTCCCTCCACGCCACCTATGCGATGACCCTGCTCCCTGAGGATCTGGAGGACTGGGAGGAGACCTTGGCGACCCTGGAGTCCCGGCGGTTCGCCGCGTGGCTCACCTCCGGGCGGACGCCGTCGCTGCGGTTCATGCCCGACGGCCACGAGCGAATGTCGGTGTCCGTACACGACGGGCCCGCTTCAGGGGTCACTGTCACCGTGCCCCTGTTCGTGTTGCCGACGGGATGGCTCGACGAGCAGCGCACTCTGCTGGCCCGCGTCCGGGACGCCTATCCCCGCGAGGTCGTCGAGACATCCCCCGGCACCTACGTCTGGCACCGCGCCACCACCGCCTGAGGGACCGGCGGCGGCCCCAGGACAGCAACGGGCCCCCTGCCCGCGGCCGAACCGCGGGCAGGGGGCCCAAAGCGACGAAGCAAATCGCGTTACTTCTTCTTGCCCTGGTTCTTGACCGCCTCGATCGCCGCCGCAGCCGCCTCCGGGTCCAGGTACCTGCCCCCCGGCGTCACCGGGTTGAAGGACGCGTCCAGCTCGTAGTAGAGGGGGATGCCCGTCGGGATGTTGAGGCCCGCGATGTCGGTGTCCGAGATGCCGTCGAGGTGCTTGACGAGGGCTCGGAGGGAGTTGCCGTGGGCCGCGACCAGGACCGTGCGGCCGGCCAGGAGGTCCGGGACGATGCCGTCGTACCAGTACGGGAGCATGCGGACGACGACGTCCTTCAGGCACTCCGTACGGGGGCGCAGCTCCGGCGGGATCGTGGCGTAGCGCGGGTCCGACGCCTGAGAGAACTCGGAGTCGTCCGACAGCGGCGGCGGCGGGGTGTCGTAGGAGCGGCGCCACAGCATGAACTGCTCCTCGCCGAACTCCGCGAGGGTCTGGGCCTTGTCCTTGCCCTGGAGGGCGCCGTAGTGGCGTTCGTTCAGGCGCCACGAGCGGTTGACCGGGATCCAGTGGCGGTCCGCGGACTCCAGCGCCAGCTGGGCCGTGCGGATCGCGCGCTTCTGGAGGGACGTGTGGACCACGTCGGGCAGGAGGTCGGCGTCCTTCAGGAGCTCGCCGCCGCGGACTGCCTCCTTCTCGCCCTTCTCGTTGAGGTTGACGTCCACCCAGCCGGTGAACAGGTTCTTCGCGTTCCATTCGCTCTCGCCGTGGCGGAGGAGGATCAGCTTGTACGGTGCGTCGGCCATGCGTATGAGCGTAATCCACGCCCCCGCTCCCCCGGAGGGCCCGCTCGACAGGCGGACGGTCGACGGGATCCGTTAATTGAGTGGCCCGCGGTCGTCCCGCCTTCGTAAGGTGTGCCTGCCATCCGGGACACTTACACACGTGGGGGAACGTCCATGCCACTCGCCACCCTGAGACGCGCCACCCACGAGACCGTCTCCGGCCTCCCCCGCGCGTTCTGGTGGCTGTGGACCAGCACCCTCGTCAACCGGCTCGGCGCCTTCGTCGCCACCTTCATGGCGCTCTACCTCACCCTCGACCGCGGCTACTCCGCCTCCTACGCCGGTCTCGTCGCCTCCCTGCACGGGCTCGGCGGAGTCGTCTCCTCCATCGGCGCCGGCGTCATGACCGACCGGCTCGGGCGGCGGCCCACCCTGCTCGTGGCCCAGGCCTCGACCGCCGCCTCCGTCGCGCTGCTCGGCTTCATGCACCACCCCGTCGCCATCGCCGCCGTCGCCTTCCTGGTCGGCATGGCCTCCAACGCCTCCCGGCCGGCCGTGCAGGCGATGATGGCCGACATCGTGCGGCCCGAGGACCGGGTGCGGGCCTTCTCGCTCAACTACTGGGCCATCAACCTCGGCTTCGCCGTCTCCTCCATGGCCGCCGGGTTCATCGCCGAGTTCAGCTACCTCGCGGGCTTCCTCATCGAGGCCGCGATGACCGCCGTCTGCGCCGTCGTCGTCTTCCTCAAGCTGCCCGAGTCACGGCCCGTCGCCCCGTTCTCCGAGAAGGTGCCCGACGACGTCCGGCTCGGTACCGTCCTGCGCGACGGGCGGTTCATGAGTGTCGTCGGGCTGTCCTTCCTGGTCGCCGTGATCTTCCAGCAGGGTTCCATCGGACTGCCCGTCGCGATGGGCGAGGCCGGGTTCACACCCGCCGACTACGGCCTGGCCATCGCCCTCAACGGAGTGCTGATCGTCGCGCTCCAGATCCCGGTGACCCGGTTCATCCAGGACCGGGATCCGAAGCGGCTCCTCGTCGTCTCGTCCCTGCTCGCGGGGTACGGCTTCGGGCTCACCGCTTTCGCCGGGTCCGTCGGCCTGTTCGCCCTCACCGTGTGCGTGTGGACGCTCGGCGAGATGATCAACGCGCCCACCCAGACCGGGCTCGTCGTCCGCCTCTCCCCCGCCCACGGCCGCGGCCGCTACCAGGGCATGTACACCCTGTCCTGGTCCGTCGCGGCCCTCGTCGCGCCCCTGATGTCCGGTTTCGTCATCGACCACTACGGCGCCGCCTGGCTGTGGGGACTGTGCGCGGTCGTCGGCACGGTCGCCGCGGTGGGGTACGCCGCCCTCATGCGCCGGCTGCCCGACGAGGAGCCCGTGTCCGCCGTACCGGAGAAGGCCGCCGTCAGGGGTGCATCCGCGCACCCTTGAGCACCTTGTCCACCGCGTTGCGCGGCCCGTACACGGAGAGCCCCACCAGATCCAGGTCCGCCGTCGCGACCGCCCTCACCGCCGCCCGGTTGTCCCGGTCGTTGCCCGTCGCGAACAGGTCGCTCGTGAAGAGCGCGCGCGGCAGCGAACGGGACAGCACACGCGCGTGGGCCGCCATCAGCGTCTCCTTGGTGCCCTCGAAGACCAGGACCGGCTGCCGGAACATCGGCAGATAGGGCACCCCGTCGGCGTCCTCGTACGGTTCGCCGAGCACCTCGGGCGCCTGCGCGGCCAGGCCGCTGACCAGGAACGCGGTGACGTTCAGGCGCTGCCAGGTCTCCAGGTCCTCGCGCAGCAGGACGGCGATCTTGGTGTCGAAGCGGATGGGTTCAGTACTCATACGACGAGACTCGCGGCCGTCGTACGACCCCGTCTTGTACGTTCTTTGCATGGCGCCCAGAACAACGACCCCGCAGGAGGTCACCGCGTGGCGCCCGACGATCCCGGGCGTCACCGAGGTCTTCCACGCCCGCTTCACCGAGTACGCCTACCCGATGCACGTGCACGAGGCGTGGACGCTGCTCATCGTGGACGACGGCGCCGTACGGTACGACCTCGACCGGCATGAACACGGCACGCCCGACGACACGGTCTCCCTGCTGCCGCCGCACGTCCCGCACAACGGCTCGCCCGCCACTCCCGGCGGCTTCCGCAAACGGGTCCTCTACCTCGACCGCACCCACCTCGGCGACGAGCTCATCGGGCCCGCCGTCGACGGCCCCGATCTGCGGGACCCCGTACTGCGGCAGCGGGTCGGGCAGTTGCACACGGCACTGACCAGGCCCGGTGAGGAGTTCGAGGCGGAGAGCCGGCTGACGCTCATCGGCGACCGGCTCCGGACCGTCCTCCGGCCGCAGGTGTACGGCGAGCCCGCGCGCCGCGACCCCGCCCTGGCCCGCCGGCTGCGCGAACTCCTCGACGAGCGGGTCGTGGAGGGGCTGTCCCTGGAGGCGGCCGCGGAGGCCGTCCAGGCCCATCCGGCGCATCTGGTACGGGCGTTCAGCAGCGCCTACGGCATCGCGCCGCACCAGTACCTGACCTCACGCCGCGTCGACCGGGCCCGGGGGCTGCTGCTCTCAGGGAGCGGGCCCGCGGAGGTCGCCGCGCTCACCGGGTTCCACGACCAGGCCCATCTCACCCGGCACTTCAAGCGGCTGGTGGGGGTGACGCCGGGGCGGTACCGGGTGAGCGCGAGGAGATCGACGGAAGACGTCCGTCCGGTGATCGTCGGCGGTTAGCGTCGCGGCATGGATGACAGACAGAACATGGATGACCGGCCGAAGTCCTTACCGTTCAGACGTCTCTCCGTCGCCGTCGCGGGGGCGGCGGTGCTGGTCGCCGTGAGCGTGGGCGGTGCCATCGCCGCGAGCTCGGACGACGGGCCCGGCGCCGAGCCGAGCGTCTCGGCCCACCCGGGGGACGAGAGCGGGACCGTCGGCGGCAGCGGAGGGGGCGACGGCGGCAGCGTCGGCGGGGTGGACCCGGACCCGAGCCCCACCTACACGTCACCTGACGACCCCACGGAGGAACCCACCGAGGAACCTTCCGGGCACCCGTCCACCCCGAGCGAGCTGGAAGAGCTCAACCGCCGGATCGCCGAGCTCGACCGGAAGGTCGACGAGCTGCCCACCAAGAAGGAACTCGCCGACGCGCTGCGGGCCTTCGCGGACCAGCTGGACCAGCCGGACACGCCTACGGATCCCGGCCCGAGTCACGAGCCGACCAGCGAGCCCCGGCCGACCGACTCGCTGCCGCCCCACTAGGCGCGGAGCAACCGCGACACTCCGGGGTCAGTCCTCCGCGCGCCGCGTCAGGTGCGTGAACGCGTCCAGGTTGCGCGTCGACTCGCCCCGGGCCACCCGCCACTCGTACTCCCTGCGGATCGCGGTGGCGAAACCCAGCTCCAGCAGCGTGTTGAAGCTCCCGTCGGCCGCCTCGAGGACCTGGCCCAGGAGGCGGTCGACCTCGTCGGCGGTGACCGCGGCGAGCGGGAGCTTGCCGGCGACGTAGACGTCACCGAGCCGGTCGACGGCGTAACTCACTCCGTACAGCTTGAGGTTGCGCTCCAGGAGCCAGCGGTGGACGCCCGCTTCGTTCTCGTCGGGGTGGCGGATGACGAAGGCGTTCACGGAGAGGGAGTGGCGGCCGACCAGCAGCGAGACGGTCGTCTTCAGCTTGCGGGTGCCGGGGAGCTGCACGACGTAGTTGCCGGGCTCCGGACTCTCCCACTCGACCTCGGCGTCCTTGAGAACGCCCTCGATGACCTGCGCCGCCTTCTCTGCCTCAGCCATGGAGCGAGCGTACGTGACGCCGGTACGACTGCGCGGCGGCCACGTACACGTCCGCCGTCGCCGCGGCCGCGGTGTCCCAGCCGAAGGACTGGGCGTGCCGGGCCGCCGCCTCGCCCATGCGGGGCGAGAGCGCCGGGTCGTCGGCGAAATCGCGCAGCACGCGCGCGTAGGCGGCCGGATCGTGTCCTCGTACGAGGAAGCCGGTCCGTCCGTCGGCCACGGCCACCGGCAGCCCGCCGACCGCCGCCGCGAGCACCGGAGTGCCGGCCGCCTGCGCCTCTATGGCGACCAGCCCGAAGGACTCGCTGTAGGACGGCATGACCAGTACGGACGCGGCCCGGAACCAGTCGGCGAGCTGTTCCTGGCCGACGGGCGGGTGGAACCGTACGACATCCGCGATGCCGAGCCGGGAGGCCAGCTTCTGGAGGCCCTCCGGCTTGGCGAGGCCGCTGCCGCTGAGGCCGCCGACGACCGGGACGAGGATGCGGGAGCGCAGGTCGGGGCGCTGGTCGAGGAGGACCGCCACCGCGCGCAGCAGGACGTCGGGGGCCTTCAGGGGCTGGATGCGGCCCGCGAAGAGGGGGATCAGGGCGTCCTGGGGCAGGCCGAGACGGGCGCGGGCCGCGGCGCGGCCGTCCGCCGGGCGGAAGCGGTCGAGGTTCACGCCGGGGTGCACGACGGCGACCTTGGCGGGGTCGGCCGCGTAGTGGTGGACGAGTTCCTCGCGCTCCTCGGCGGTGTTCGCGATGAGGCGGTCGGCGGCGGAGACGATCTGGGTCTCGCCGATGACGCGGGCGGCGGGCTCGGGGGTGTCGCCGTCGGCGAGGTTGGCGTTCTTGACCTTGGCCATGGTGTGCATGGCGTGCACGAGCGGGGTGCCCCAGCGCTGGGCGGCGAGCCAGCCGACGTGGCCGGAGAGCCAGTAGTGCGAGTGGACCAGGTCGTAGTGGCCGGGGCGGTGACCGGCCCAGGCCTGCATCACGCCGTGCGTGAAGGCGCACAGCTGGGCGGGGAGGTCCTCCTTGTTGAGGCCCTCGTAGGGGCCCGCGTCGATGTGGCGGACCAGGACGCCGGGGGCCATCTCGACGACCGGTGGCAGACCGCCCGTGGTCGCGCGCGTGAAGATCTCGACCTCGATGTTGATCGCGGCGAGGCGCTGGGCGAGCTCCACGATGTAGACGTTCATGCCGCCCGCGTCGCCGGTGCCGGGCTGGTGGAGCGGGGAGGTGTGCACGGAGAGCATCGCGACGCGGCGGGGGCGGCGGTGCGGGTGCCACAGCCGCGAGGGCGTGGCCGGAGAGCGACGCTGGAGCCTGCTGATGTACTGGCTCACGTGGCGTTCCTCCTCGCTGCGGGCATGCCGGTCGGAGGGTGCGGGGCGCCCTCCAAGGTGGGGAACACCGGAGGGAGGCATTCCCATTCCGGGCGGGACGGTTTTTGCCGAGGTATTACCGGGGGTCGCTCAACCGTTCGAGAGGGAGGTGCGTTGGGGGGTGGTGGGGGCGGTGCCTTATCTGGTGGGGCGGTGCCAGTGGCTACTGGCACCGGTGCCGGCATCTGACCGCGTACCCGCCGCATACCCTCGTAGGCATGACGTCCCGTGCCGCCTCCCGCCCTGTGGGCACGGTCACGCGCGGGACGACCAACCCCAACCGGCTGCGCCGCATGGACCGCTGGATCGCGGCGACCCACGGCGCCGAGCTGCGCCGCGCCGCCGAACCGGTCGCGGTCGACCTCGGGTACGGGGCCGCGCCCTGGACCGCCGTCGAACTGCTCGCGCGACTCCGTGCGGCGGCTCCACGCACGCGCGTGGTCGGCGTGGAGATCGAACCGGCGCGGGTGGCGGCGGCACGGCCCTACGAGCGGGACGGACTCGTCTTCCGGCACGGCGGGTTCGAGATCCCGGTGCGCGAACGGCCCCTGCTGATCCGGGCGGCGAACGTACTGCGCCAGTACGACGAAGCCGAGGTGGCCGCCGTGTGGGAGCGGCTGTGCGCGCGGCTCGCGCCGGCCTCGGACCGCTCCCGTGGGGGACTGCTCGTCGAGGGGACCTGCGACGAGATCGGGCGCCGGCACGTGTGGGTCGCGCTCGGCCCCGAGGGCCCGCGAACGGTCACCTTCGCGACCCGACTGGGGTCGCTGGAGCGGCCTTCCGACCTCGCCGAGCGGCTGCCGAAGGCGCTGATCCACCGCAACGTCCCGGGCGAGCCGGTGCACGCCTTCCTCCACGACTTCGACCGCGCGTGGGCAGCGGCGGCGCCCTACGCGTCGTACGGCGCCCGCCAACGATGGATCCGAACAGCCCACCACCTGACCACGGACTGGCCCCTCACGGACGGCCCTTCACGCTGGAGGCAGGGAGAAGTGACGGTGGCTTGGGGGGCGTTGGCGCCGCGGGGGTGAGTCGGGGGGGCGGGGTGAGTCGCGGGGGGGGGACGTGGTGAGTCGCGGGGTCGGGGGGGGGAGTCGCGGGGCATCGGGAGGGCGTCGTGCGGAGGGCCGGGGTGGTGGAACGGCCCGCCGGGGCCCCCGTTCGCCGAGGCCGTCGACCGCTGGGCCGGGGGCGTGAGGCGGACGCCGGGCGAAGGAGATCCGGAAGCGCGGCGTGGGTGAACCCCTCGGCACCGAGCGGAAGATGCGGGAGCGGTGGAGCCGCCCGCCGGGGCCCCGCTGTCGGCCGCTGGGCCGGGAACCTGAGGCAGACGCCGGGCGGAACAGATCCGGAAGCGCGGCGTGGGTGAACCCCTGGGCACGGGACGGAAGATGCCGGGGCTGCGGAGCCGCCCGCCCGGGCCCCGGGTTCGCTGGTGCCGTCGGGTCCTGGCCCGTGGGCGTGTGGCTGACGCCAGGGTCACGCTCGCTGATGCCATCGGCGCTGGCCCGTGGCGGCGTGAGGCGGACGCCGGGGCCCGCATTTCGCGGACGCCGGCGGCGGGAGGGCCGAGGCGGCGGAGCCGCCCCCGGCCCCGCGTTCGCCGATGCCGTCGGCCGCTGGGTTGTGGGGGCGTGAGGTGGACGCCGGGCGAAGGAGATCCGGAAGCGCGGCGTGGATGAACCCCTGGTACACCAGGCGGAGGATGGCGGGTGACACGGCACGGACTCGCCCTGCGGATGAGGTGCAGACCGCCGCGTGGACGAGCAGTGGTGTTGCCACGCGGGGTGTGCCGCGGGACGCAGCACGAAGGAGTGCCGGCACCGGAAATCCCGCCCGGGGACTGCGGATCCGCACGAGCCGCGGCCCCCCGCCTGGACGCGCCCCGCGCAACCCCGGCACCCCAGCCCTACGCGCGCCCTGCGAAATCCCGAAGCCCCAGCCCCGCCCGCGCCGCCCCGACGCACCCCCGCCCCCAAACACCCACCGAACCCCGCGCCTCCCCTGAACTCCCGTGAACCCCCCAGACGAACCCGCCCCCCGGGAACGATCTGTGTGAGTCGTTCGTCACAAAGTCGGGGAGATCGTCTTCGCGGGGCGGGGAGTGGGGGAGACACCGACGGGCGCAGGACTCGACGGCGTTCACGGGGCGCGAAGGGGTACGCCCGGAAGCCCTGCCTCTGTCGCTTTCGGCCATGACGTGGCACGATCCCCCGAGCACCGTAAGTTACTGACGGTAAATCAGCTTTGGGGGCACACGTATGGGGACGGGCAAGCGCGGTCTGATCGCTACGGCCGTGACCGTGATCGGCGCGGTCGCCGTACTCGCGGCACCCGGCACCGCCTTCGCCGCCCCGAGTCCGACCCCCACCCCCTCCCCCACGTCCTCCCCGACCACCGTCACCAACAAGGACATCGAGGCCGTACGCAAACGCCTCGACGCGCTCTACCACGACGCCGCCGTCGCCACCGACGCCTACAACGCCGCCGAGGAGAAGGCCGAACAGCAGTCGGCCCAGATCGTCGCGCTGGCCAAGAAGATCGTGAAGGGCCAGGAGAGGCTCAAGCAGCTCAAGGCCCGCGCGGGCGCCGCGGCCGCCGCCCAGTACCGCAGCAACGGCCTGCCCGACGAGGCCCAGCTGATGCTGAGCGACAACCCGCAGGAGTTCCTGGACGCGACCGGCCGGGTCCTCCAGGGCCAGCGCGCCACCAAGGCCCTCATCGCCGAACTGACCCGGACCCAGCAGGACTTGAAGCAGTACGCCGAGGACGCCTCCGCCCAGTGGACCAAGCTGGAGGCGGGCCGCAAGGCGAAGGCGGCGGCCAAGAAGAAGGTCGAGCAGCAGATCGCGGCGGCCGAACAGCTCGAGTCCCAGCTGGAGGAGAGGGAGAAGGCACGCCTCGCCGAACTGGAGGAGGAGGCAGCCCACAAGGCCCAGAGCGCCTGGCTGGACTCCGGCATCCTCGACGAGATCGACGGCAAAGCGAGCGACGCGGGCAAGATCGCCGTCCAGTTCGCGACGACCCAGATCGGCAAACCGTACGAATGGGGCGCCGAGGGCCCGGACTCGTACGACTGCTCGGGGCTGACCTCACAGGCATGGGCGAGCGCCGGCAAGCCCATCCCGCGCACCTCGCAGGAGCAGTGGAAGCAGCTCCAGCACGTCGACATCAAGGACATGCGGCCCGGCGACCTGATCATCTACTTCGACGACGCCAGCCATGTGGCGATGTACCTCGGCGAGGGCGCGATCGTGCACGCCCCGCGCCCGGGACGGACGGTGACCCTCGCGGGCGCGGGCTCGATGCCGATCCTCGGAGTGGTGCGCCCGGACGCGTGAGCGTCACCCACAACAGCGTGAGACCTGGGTCATGTGACCCGGCACACCCCTGACGACCCCGCAAACCTGCCGCGGACGTGACGTTCGTCATCCCCACGACACCTGTCACCTGTCCAACTGCGGTACGGAACGCGGCATATGACAGTGGCCACCGGCCAAGCCACGTGTCGCACACCATTCCTTTCCCGGCCCGGCACCCGCTATGGTCCCCGTCGGTGGATCGAGGCCCCTCGCCCCACCGTGCCCTCGGGGGGAGGGAAGGAACCGAGACCATGCCCGTACCCATACCGCGGCAGCGAGCGATCCCGGCCGTGGAGAGTGGTCAGGCGCAGGCCGCACCCCAGGACGGCCCCTCCAGGAACGACACCCCGCGCAAGGAAGCCACGGTCGACAACAACGCCGCCACCCAACTGACCCTGCTGGTGATCGAGGACGATCCCGGCGGCTCCACGGTCGTCCCCGAACTCCTGGACCCGGCCGGCAAGCCGATCCGTGTCCGCACCGCCCGCAACCTCACCGAGGCCGAGCGGCTGCTCACGGACGACGTGCACTGCATCCTGCTCGACCTCGCGCTGCCCGGGTCGGGCCGCACCGCCGACGACGACGAGCTCGCCGTACTCCGCCATGTCCTGGAGCTCGCGCCCCGGCACGCCGTCCTCGCGCTGACCGCGTCCGGAGACGCGGAGCGCGGCGCGGAGGCGGTCCGGGTGGGGGCCCAGGACTACCTTTTCCGGGACGAGTTGGACGGCCGGCTGCTGAGCCGGGCGATCCGGTACGCGGTGGAGCGGAAACGTTCCGACACGGCAGAGCGCCGGCTCGCCGAGGGACGGGTGCGGGCGCAGGAGAACCGGCGTCTGGAGCGCGGGCTGCTGCCCACACCGCTGCTGGAGGGCTCCTCGCTACGCTTCGCCGCGCGCTACCGCCCGGGTCGCTCGCGGGCACTGCTCGGCGGGGACTTCTACGACGTCGTACGGACTCCCGACGGGACCGTGCACGCGATGATCGGTGACGTCTGCGGGCACGGCCCCGACGAGGCGGCGCTCGGCGTGGAGCTGCGCATCGCCTGGCGAGCGCTGACTCTGGCGGGCCTGTGCGGGGACGAGCTGCTCGGCACGCTCCAGGAGGTGCTGGAGCACGAGCGCTCCGACGACGAGATCTTCGCGACCCTGTGCACGGTCGACATCGCGCCGGACGGACGCCGGGCGGGGCTGTGCCTCGCCGGACACCCCGCACCGCTGGTGGCCAGCCCGGGACGACCCGCGCGGCTGCTGCCGTACGACAACAACGGGCCCGCGCTGGGACTGCTGCCCGGCGCCCGCTGGCCCCGGATGCAGGTCGAGCTGGGCGCGGAGTGGAGCCTGATGCTCTACACCGACGGGCTGATCGAGGGGCACGTCGGTCAGGGGCGGGAGCGGCTCGGGCAGGACGGGATGGTGTCGATGATCCGCCGCCAGCTGTCCGAGGGGCTGCGGGGCGAGGAACTGCTGCGGGCCGCGGTGAACGAGGTGCGGTCGCTCAACGGGGGCGAGCTGGCGGACGACGTGGCGGTACTGCTGCTCGACCGGGAGGGTTAGCGGTTCGGCGCCCCCCGGGGTGGGTCTCCGGCCCCGGCTCCCGTCAGCGCCCGCCGTTGTACGGACCGTAGGGGCCGTCGCTGCTCGAACCCCTGCCCCGGCCGCTGCGGCCGCCGCCCGGCAGGGCACGGATCGCCGGGCGTACGTCGACCATGTACACGATCGTCGCGATGAGGCCGATGATCGGCAGGAACGACAGGATGTTGAAGATCAGGTTCACCACGAAGGCGAGCCCGAGAATGATCAGCCAGAAGGGCTTGGTCTTCTTGTCGGCCGCACGGTAGGCGTCCTCGCGGCGGATGGCGGCGTCGAACAGCGCGAAACCGCTGAAAACGATCAGGGCCATGCTCAGCAGCCACATGAAGCCTGCGAACCCCTGCATCAGCACAACGTCCACCACCCGACTCGGCTCGTGATTACGCGGTCACCGTACCCGCTCCCGCGAGTCAGCTACCCGAAGAACGGGCCGGGCACTCGGTAAGTGCCCGGCCCGTGACCCTGAAGTGTCCCGCTGTGCCCTGCTCGGCAGGCGAGCTGCCCTGCTTGCTGCCTTACTTGGCGGGCGGGGTCTTCTTCGCCGTGGTCTTGCGCGGCGTGGTCTTCTTGGCGGCGGGGGCCGTCTTCTTGGCGGGGGCCGGCGCGGGGGCGGCGGCCGCGGGCTTCGCGGCGGGGGCCGGGGCCGGCGTCGCGACCTTGATGTCGCCCGGCTCGGCGTTGGGCTCGACCGCGATCGCCAGTTCCTCGATCTCCTCGGCGGCCTCGCCGCGCCAGGTCTTCACGGCCTGCTCGCCGTGCTCGGCGACCTTCTCGTAGGTCTCCCGGGCCTTGACGGCGTACTCGGCGGCCACGCCCACGCTGCGCAGGGCGAGGTCCTGGGCGGACTCACCGAGCTTCTTCAGGTCGGCGTCGAGGGTGGAGCCGAGCTTCTTGATGTCGCCGTCCAGGCTGGTGAAGAACTCACCGACCTTGGCCTGGAGGGTCTCCTGCGTCTCCTTGACCTTGGCGCCGGCCTCCTTGGCACGGGCCTGGGCCTTCTCCTGGACCGCCTTCGGGTCGGTGCCGCGCACGGCCTCGATCCGGGCCGGCGCCTCGGCGCGGAGCTGCTCCACCAGGCCGGGCACCTTCTTGGCCTCCTGGAAGGCCAGGTCACCGGCGCCGGCGAGGAAGTAGAGCGGGGTCGGGTCCTTTACGGCCTTGCGGATGTCGTCGGTGATGGCCATGGCGATGGTCCTCCCGGGTCGCTTTCTGCTGAGGGTTTTGGGTCCCGCGTGCCTGTCGGCGTGCAGTCGGGTCGTGTGCTGACTCAACTGGCCGTCTGGTGCGGGTCGGCGTCGCTGCCGTCGGTCGTTCGGTCGTGTTCCTGGGCACCGGCCGCACTGTCGCCGTGCTTGTCGCCGTACTCGTCGCCATGCTTCTCGCCATGCCCGTCGCTCTGTGCGGGGGCGGCGTCCGCCGGGGCGATCTCGAAGCCGTTCTCCTTGCGGAAGGACTCGTAGATCTGGAGCAGCACCTGCTTCTGCCGCTCGTTGAGCGTGGGATCGGCGAGGATGACCGCACGTGTCTCCACGTCGTCCCGGTCCCGCTCGGCGTCGAGGATGCCGGCTCGCACGTACAGCGTCTCGGCGGAGATCCGCAGGGCCTTGGCGACCTGCTGCAACACCTCCGCGCTCGGCTTGCGCAGCCCGCGCTCGATCTGGCTCAGATACGGATTCGATACACCGGCGGCGTCGGCGAGCTGCCTGAGCGACAGCTGCGCGGTGCGCCGCTGTTCACGCAGATACTCACCGAGATTGCCGACGTTGAGCGATGCCATGCCTCCACCTTGCCCCACCCCCGCTAACTATTGCAAGCACCCGCTTGCAAAAGTGCGCCACGCCACGTGTGGCGGATGGGTGCCGGGAGTCGTGTCCCGGTGGCTTGCACATCCCATGCCTCCACTGGGTCTGGCGGTGGCAGCTGATCCGCCGGACGATCGCGGGATGGGCAAGCGGGAGACGCCGGAGGAAGTGGTCCGCCGACTCGGGCGGGAGATTTTCGGGTTCCTGGCGGAGGAGGGATTTGCCGGCCCCCACGACATCGATGGTGGTTTCGACTATGCCGGTCACGATCTGCGGATCTCCATCCACCACTACTTCTGGAAGAACGAGGCTGAAGTCGTCGCAGACGTTTTTGTCCTGGGGGAATCCGGCCCCAGGGCCCACGCGGGCATTGCTCAGCTCTACGCCGAGTGCGGCCTCGGGGCCGTCAATCATCTGCCCGGTACCGCTGTCAGCGCCAAGCTCGTCGAACTTCGCGTCCGGGCCTTCGCCGCCGCCCTCCGAGCTTTGTTGCCGTACCTCCTCGCGCCCCATCCCGCCGGGCTCGTCCGCCGGGCATCTGCCCGCCCATGACGCGACGGGAGGATTGACCTCACCGACGGGCCGGTCTCGTTCCTCACGGATGCGGAGCGAGCCAAGGGACCGTCGTGGCACTGGAGTGGCGCGACCACGACACCGGCACGTCCCGCAGGTCGCGGTCGAACGACAGACCCGCCGCGTACACCGTGGCCGAGTCCACTTCGGCGGACGGCACGGCGAGGACATTCCGTAGCTCGACGGGTTCTCCCCGCGTGATCCCGTAAGCCCAGTTCCTCCGACCGCCAGCCCTTCTCCCCCCCTCGCGGTCCCCCCGCCCCTCTCTCTTCTGGCCCGCGCCCCTACTCCACCCCACCCCCAACTCCCCCGCCACCCAGTCCCCATGGCGGCGAACCCCCCGCGCGCCCGCCCCCACACCGCCCCGCCCAACCCGCTCCCCCGCCACTGTCAGTGCCGTATGCGACGCTCTGCGTATGGGTTTCTTCGATGATCTCGTGCTTGCTGAAGGGCCGGTCGGGGAGCGGGTCGTGACGGCCTGGTTACGGCCGGCCGGGGAGGACGACGGGCGGTACGCGCCGCCCGTCGACCGGTTCGCGCCCGCGCTCTCGCCGCAGCTCGACGTGGTCGGCGTGGGGGCGGAGACGCGGGTCGTGGTGACGGGATGGTCCGTGTGGCCCCGGTCGGTCACCCTGCATCTGTCGGTGTTCCGCAGGACCCGCAGACAGAGCGGGGATCCACGACGGCAGTCAGGACTCCGCGTGGGGCTGCTGTTCTCCGACGGACGCCGGGTGACCTCGCTGGACGGCACCGTGATGCGCGGGGTCCGGTTCACGGGCGACGACGGTCTGCCCCGGGAAGCGGCGACCGAGCAGGCCGTCGGGCTGATCCCGTTGGATCCCGGCCTGCATCACTCCCGCAGGTCGCTCTTCAAGACCGACGTGGACCTGTATCTGCCGGAGCTCCCGCCCCCGGGCGACACGCAGTTGGTGATCGAGTGGCCGGACGAGGGCGTACCCGAGACCCGCACCCCCGTCGACACCGCCGCGCTCCTCGCCGCGTCCCGCAGGGCCCACGAGGTGTGGCCCGACCTCGAACCGCCCGATCCGGAAGAACCGCCGACGAGGTTCATGACCGTGGAGGTGAGCGGCCCCCCGGCGCTCCTGGCACCACCGCTCACCAGGCGCCAGCGCGAGGAGCGGCAGCGCGAGGAGGAAGCTCGTCGGCGCTATGTGCCCCAGGCCGACTGGAAGCGGATGGGCTACCACGACTGGGGTGACGCGGCCCTGATCCGGGCCCGGCTGGAGGGCGGTGCCCCACCCCAGGCCGCCGTCGGATGGCACGGCACCACCCCGCTGCACCTCACGGCGGAACAGGGCTCGGCGGAAGCGGTGAGCGCGCTCCTCCCCCACATCACGGACGTCGACGTACGCGACCACGACGACCACACCCCCCTCTGGTACGCCGTGGCCAGCATGGACGAGGCCACCGTGCGCGCGCTGGTCGACGCCGGGGCGGATGTCTGGACACCGCAGGCCCCGCCCTGGTCACCGGGCCGGCTCCTGCTGACCACTCCGCTCGCGCCGCTCGTCCGGGACCTGCCCGGAGCGGTGGAGCTGTCTCCACGGGAGGTCGCCGCCCAGGAGGCCGCCGACGCGCTCATCGCCGCGTTCGGCACCGAACCGCTGTGGACCGAAGGGCTCGGCGTCTGCTTCGTACAGGGCCTGGACGAGGACGAGTTGATACGACGGCTCGGCGCCGACCCCGCCCAGTGCCCGCGTACCGACCTCGACGACGCCCCCTTCGAGCCGCTGGACTACGACGAGTCCCTGCGCTACGTGGGCGTCAGCGGCGTGGCCGGCGCCCCCGGTGGCTGCGTCATCGCCCAGGACGGCTACATGCCCAGCGACGACGCCGTGCTGCGGGCGATATCGGCGGGCACCACGGCCTACGGGGTGTACTTCAACCCGAAGGGCGGCACGTTCGGCGCGCTCGCCCGAGACGGCGAGATCGTCGCGGGCGACGAGATCCATCTCCGGCCGCACGACTCGGACCCGGACGCGTACTGGACGTTCCGTTTCTGGCAGCGCAAGCACGCCTTCCCCTACGGCGCCGACACCCTCGCCTACTGCTGCGCCGCCGCGGGCCTGAACCTCGCCGCTGGACGGGACGCGGTCGACCTGCGCACCCCGCACCGCTGGGTCCCCCTCCCGCCGAGCCTCCAACGCTGAGCACGACCCGGGTACGCGCAGCGCCATCCGCGGCCCCCTGCCTAGCCGCCGCTCGGCTCCCGCGCCGCCACGAACACGAACTCCTTCCCCGGCCGGTCCGGCGCGTCCCGCACGTCCTCCACCACGAACCCCTGCGCAACCAGGTCCGCCTCGATCTCCGCCCGCTCCCGGAAGCGCAGGATCGAATCCGAGATCAGCGTCCGTCCCTCCGCCGCGAACACATAGGTCCACCGGAACGACACCAACTGCCCCTCCACGCCCGTGACATCGACCCAGCTCTCCACCGCCCCGACACCGGCCACGTCCGTCACGGCGTACGACGCCTCCCGGTTCCACTCCTCCCAGGCCCGCCGTGCCGGGTCCCGCGTCTCGAACACCAGTCGCCCACCGGGCCGTAGCGCCGCGTACGCGCCCCGCAGGGTGCCCCGCCAGGCATCCTCTTCTACGATCTGCTGCGCCACGTTGGCCGTCATGGTCACCAGGTCGACGCTCAGCGGGGGCAGTCCGGTCGCGTCCCCGTGGAACCAGCGCACTCGTTCCGCCCCGGGCTTTCCCCGGGCCACGTCGAGCGAGGCCGAGGCCGGATCGACCCCGACGACCTCGATCCCCCGCTCGGCCAGCAGCAACGCGAACACCCCCGTCCCACAGCCGACGTCCAGCACCCGCCGAGCCCCGAACTCCTCCACCATCCCGACGTACGCGTCGAGATCACGGCGATCGGGGTCGAGCGGATCGTAGACAGCGGCCAGCCGCGGATCGGTGAAACCTTCGTCAGCCATGGGGCGACGGTAGGCCGCGAGCACCCCGCGGACCACCGGATATCCTCGGCCCTCACCCCGGCGCCGGTCCCCGGTCCTCGCCCCGCGCCGGGCCGTCCCGGGGCGCCCCCCGGCATCACCCCCTGACCCACCCCTCCATGACCGCGAAGTCCCCCTCGCCCAGCCCCCGTTGTGCGTCCACCCGGCGCAGGAGAGCCCGCCCGGGATGATGCCCCGCCACCCACACCCGATCGGCCTCGGTGATCTCGTCGTCGACCCAGATGAAGGACCGGCCCGCCGCCCAGGAGACAAGGGCCCGGGTCTTCCAGTGCAGCCCGCCCTCGACTTCGTCGTCCGCGTCCGGCCAGTCCACGACCGGCAGTCGCGGCAGTCCGAGCCAGGGCCCCAGGCAGCTGTTCGCGTCGTCCATCCAGGTCGTCGCCCACACCAACTCGCACCCCAGCGACGCGAGCCGCGCGCCGAGCGCCGGATCGACGCGGGACAGCAAGGGGTGTTCGGCGGCCGCCGCGGGGAGCGGAAAGGCGGGGTCGTAGACCGGATACGGCCCCGCCGCCCCGAACGGCAGCAGCGTCCCGTCCACGTCGAGGAACAGCAGCACCGGGCTCAACCCTCGAACCCGCCCGCCGCGAGGATCTCGTCGACGCGGGCGCGATGTGCCGTCTCCCACTGCTCCAGGGTCTCGGCCGCCTCCTTGGCCAGCTTGGCGCGGGCGGCCGTCAGGGTCTCGGCCAGGCGCGCGGCGGGCACGGCCACGACCCCCTCCTCGTCGGCGACCACCACGTCCCCCGCCTCGACCCGCACCCCGCCGCACCGCACCGGTTCACCCAGCGGCACCACGGCCTTCTTGGCGCCGGGGATCGGGATGACCCCCCGTGCGAACACCGGGAAGCCGGCCTCCCGCACCTCTGCCAGGTCGCGGATCAGCCCGTCGGCCACGAACCCGGCGATCCCCCGGCGCTGGGCCACCGCGCAGACGTTCCCGCCGGCCAGCGCGTAGTCGAGGTCGCCGGACTCCACCACGATCACCGAGCCGGCCGGCGCCCGGTGGATCGCCGCGTGCAGCATCAGGTTGTCGCCGGGAGGGCACCGTACGGTGAAGGCCGGCCCGGCGACCCTCGGCACCGGCCCCCACAACGGCCTGATCCCGATGTCCATGACCTGGTCACGACCGAGCAGATCGGCCAGTGTGGTCGTGGGGATGTCCGCAAACTCGGTGGTCTCGATCATGTGCGGGACGCTACCGTGCGGGCATGACTGCCGGGTCGGCCATGTGCCGTGAGCGAATTGGGTGCCCGGCCGCTGAGTGAGGCCGGGGAGGGCCAGGGGCCCGCCGCTTTCTCTGAGTCGTCCAGGAATGACCAGGAACTGACCGGAGACCAGAGAAAGCAGACCGAGTGACCCACCCCGTCCACGACTTCAACCGGCGCATCATCGACGAGTTCCGCGCGAACCACGGCCAGGTCGGCGGCCCCTTCGAGGGCGGCCGCCTGATCCTGCTCACCACCACCGGCGCCCGCACCGGCACCCCGCACACCACCCCGGTCGGCTACCTCCCCGACGGCGGCGACCGCATCCTCGTGATCGCCTCGGCGGGCGGCTCGCCCCGCCACCCCGACTGGTACCGCAACCTCCAGGCTCACCCTCAAGTCACCGTGGAGAGCGGGGTGTTCACCTACGAGGCGCGGGCTGTCGTCCTGACCGGCGAGGAGCGGGAGCGGGCCTTCGCACGGGCCGCGGAGGCGGACCGCGGCTGGGCGAGCTACCAGGAGAAGACGGACCGGCTCCTCCCCGTGGTCGCCCTGCACGAGATCGCCCGCCCGGGCCCGCCGAACATCAACGCCAAGTCCCCCGGCGAGGCCATCAGGCTGGTCCACGACGCCTTCCGCCGCGAACTCGCCCTGATCCGGCGGGAGATGACCACCTCGGGATCGACGCTCGGTGCCCAACTCCGCGTGAACTGCCTGACGTTCTGCCAGGGCCTGCACAACCACCACACCGGCGAGGACCTGGGCATGTTCCCGTTCCTGGCGGACCGCCATCCGCAAGCGGCGCCCGCCCTCGACCGGTTGCGCAAGGAGCACGAGCACATCGCGGCCCTCGTGGCGGAGTTGCGCGAGGCGCTCGCAGGCCCGGACCTGTCCGCCGTACGCCCGGAGGTCGACCGCCTGACGGCCGACCTGGAAGCCCATCTGACGTACGAGGAGGAGCAGTTGATCCCGCTCCTCGACGGCAGCTGACACCCGCGCACGGGCGGCCGCCGCGCGCTAGAACGGCAGCGGCCGCCCGTGCACCACCTCCAGCCGCGACACCGCCCGGGTCAGCACGACATACAGCCGGTGCAGCCCGCGCTCCTCCGCCTCCGCGATGGCCGCGGGCTCGACGGCCACGACATGGTCGTACTCAAGTCCCTTGACCACAGCGGCCGGTACGACGCTCACCCGCGCCCCGAGCTCGTCCGGCCCGGCGGCGGGGATCCCGGCGGCATGGAGGGCCAGCCGTACGCCCTCCACGTGCTCATCGGCCGCGACGACCCCCACGGACCCCTCGTGCGCGAGCGCCTCCCGTACGGCCGCCACGACCGCCGTCGGCAGCGCCTCCGCGCCCGCCACCCGCCGCATCCTCAACTCCCCGTCCCGCCGCAGCGATCGCCCCGCGGGCACGTCCACGTCCAGCCGCTCCAGAAGCCGGTTGGCGAGCCCTACGACGGCCTGCGGCACCCGGAACCCGAGGGTCAGCGGGACGACGGCCGCGTCCGGCTTGCCGAGGTGGGCGAGGACGGTGTGCCAGGAGCGGGCCGCCCACGGCGTGGTCCCCTGCGCCAGATCACCGAGGACGGTCAACGACCCGAACCTGGCCCGGCGCGCGATGGCCCGGCACTCCATCGGAGACAGGTCCTGGGCCTCGTCGACGACGAGATGGCCGTACCCCTCGGGATGCTCGCTGAGCCCGGCGATCTCGTCGAGCAGCACCAGATCGGCGGCCGACCAGCGGGCCGACTTCCACGACCGCGGCGGCTTGTCCCACAGCAGGGCCCGTTGCTCGCCGGCGTCGAGGAGCCCGGCGGCAGCGGACGCCAACGCGACCCGGTCGCCGAGGAGTTCGGCCAACAGTTCCTCGGGCCGCACCTTCGGCCATACGACGTCCAGGAACGCCCCGACCGCCCGGGACCGCGAGATCCGCTGCACCCAGGCCCCGTTCTGCGGGCCGGCCCGACGCTCGGCCTGCAACTGCACACCGCGCACCACCCGACCGCGCACCCGCTCCCGCCCGATGCCGTACGGCGGTGCCTCCTCCCGTACGTCCGCCACGATCCGGGCGAGTTCACCGGCGGGGATTCGCCACTGATACGAACCGTCCTTGATCTCAAGGGAGTTGATCGACCCGGTCGACACGCGCGCGTACAGCGCCCGGCGCAGCACCTCCGCCATGCGGGCGTCGTGCTTGAGGACGGTGGTCGGACCGGGGTCGGTGGCGGTGACCGGATGGCGGGCGATCTCGTCCTGGAGTGTGGACTGGCGTACGCCGGTCTCTCCGAGCGCGGGCAGGACCTGGGAGATGTAGGAGAGGAAGGTCCGGTTGGGCCCGAGGACGAGGAGTCCGCCGCGGCGCATCCGCTGCGGGTGGGTGTACAGCAGGTAGGCGGCCCGGTGCAGCCCGACGGCGGTCTTGCCGGTGCCGGGAGCGCCCTGGACGCACACGGAGACGGCGAGGTCGCCTCGTACGAGATCGTCCTGCTCGGGCTGGATGGTCGCGGCGATGTCCCGCATGGGCCCGACGCGGGGCCGCTCGATCTCGCGGGTGACGATGGCGCTGGGCCTTGGCGTGTCCGTTCGCAGGTGTTCGCCCTTGCTCAGGTGCTCGTCCTCGAGTCCGGTGAGGTCGGAGGAGTCCCCGACGCTGCCCGGCGCCCACCCGAACCGCCGCCGTACGGCGACGCCCTGCGGATCCTGGGCGCTCGCCTGGTAGAAGGCGCGGGAGACGGGCGCACGCCAGTCGACGACGAGCGGTGGGGCGGCGGGGTGCTCGGTGATCCGCAGCCGCCCGAGGTGGTAGCTCTGCCCGCGGTGGTCGCCGCGGTCGAAGTCCAACTTGCCGAAGAACAGCGGCCCTTCGGGAAGCTCCCGCATCTCCTTGGCCTGGCTGCGCAGCCGGTACCCGAGGACCTCGGCATCGGCCCCGGAGGCGGAGACGTCCTCGCCGACGACGACCTGCTCCTGGGCGCCGTCGACCATGGCGGCGAGGGCGGCACGGCAGCGGTCGTGGTGGGCACGCTCGCGATGCAGGGACTCTTTCAGGGCGGGGTCGGCAGAGGTCATGGGACCAAGGGTAAGGGAAAAAGCAACCGAGTCACATATTTTACTCGGTTGCACTTAGGCGAGCCAGGTCAGCCCGCTCGCCAGCACCCCGAAGGCCCGCTCGGCGGCGGCCACGGCGTCCCCGCGCACGTCCTCGACCGGCTCCCCTCCCTCGATCCGCCGCCAGTTCTCCAGCGCGAGCACCCGCCGCACGGCGACGATCTGCCCGGCGGCGAGCCGAGCGTCCAGATCCCCACCGAGCGCGTCGGCGAGCGCGGCCTCCTGCCGTTCGAGGTGCCCGTGCGCCCGGGCGACGAGGGAGGGGGTGCCGTAGAGAAGCCGATGAAAGGCGAGAACCTGCGGATGATCATTGAGCCCGGTGACGGGATCCTCCCGCTCCAGCCCTTCGAGGAAGTGCCGCCGCAGAGCGACAAGCGGCGCCTCGCCCGACTCCGCCACGACCCGCGCGGCCTCGTCCTCGTGATCGGCGATCCGATGCAGGACGAGATCCTCCTTGACCGGGAAGTACCGGAAGAGGGTGGGCTTGGAGATCCCGGCGGCGGCGGCGATCTCCGCCACGGACACGGCGTCGAACCCCTTCTCCAGGAACAGCCGGATGGCGATCTCGGAGACGGTCTCGTATGTCTGCCGTTTTTTACGTTCGCGGAGGCCGGGGTTGGTCATGGGGGGAGCCTACGCATCGGGGTGCGGACGGGGTCAGGACGTCTTCAGCTCAGCGGGCACCTTGAGCGAGGCAGGACCCTTGAGCGAGGCGGGAGCCTTGCGGGGAGCGGACGTATTGAGCGACGCCGATGTCTTCAGGGAGGCGGGGGCCTTGAGTGATGCGGACGCCTTGGCGGAACCCGGCACTTTGCGGGAGCCCGACGCTTTGGACGTGGCATGCGCGTTCCTCGACCTCCCGCGCCTGCGCAGCCCCAGGGAGCCCGTCGCGGCGGACAGGGTCATCTCGTACGCGTCGACGGCCCGCCGTACGTTCGGGGTGGCCAGTGCGACCCCCGTCGTCATCCGGTCGAGGTCGACGTAGGCGGAGCGGATCTGCTCGATCCAGCGGTAGACACGCCAGTCCCGCTCCCATCCCACGACACACTCGGCAGGAAGCTTCCTGCTCCACCGCTCGAACATGCGCGTCCGCATCCCCGTCGGAGTGGGCGTCAGATGCAGGTGGCGCACGAGGTCGTAGAGGGGATCGCCGATCATCCCCATCTCCCAGTCGATGATCGTCAGCCCGCCCTGGCGTCCGGCCCGCACCAGGTTCCAGGGGTTGAGGTCGCCGTGGAGCAGGACGGGGGTGCGGTCGGTCACGTCATGGCGGTCGAGGGCCCACCGGAGTACGTCACCGTTCGGCAGACCTCGTTGGGCGGCGGCCCACAGGGTCTCGGCGGGCAGATCGTCGACGAAGGCGGCAAGCCGTTCGGTGAGCCAGCGGTAGAAGCCTTGCTTCGGCTCATCGAACGGCAGGGACGAGTGGTCCACCCGCGCGAGCGCGGCGAGTTCGTCGACGAGTTCGTCCGCCTCGGCGGGAAGCAGGCCGTCCACGGGATGCTGGGGAGGCCGGCCCTCGGGACCCTCGTACGTGTGGATCGCGAAGTGGCGCCCGCGGTCGTCGTAACCCAGCGCCAGGATGCGAGGTGCCCGGATCTGCGCCCTGGACTGTTGCTCGATCACCTGGAGCACGGCGTGTTCCGGGAGAAGCCCCTGCTCGCGGCGAGGGGCCCCCGCGGTTTCGCGACGGACCACGACGGGGTCCGGATGGTCCTCCACCCGGACGACGGTGTTGAGGTGAGCCGTACCGCGGAAGACCAGGTCGGCCGGGGCGACGCCCTCCACTGCCAGTGCGTGACGCACCAGGTGGGTCGGGAAGTCGCCCCGCGCCGGGACACGGTCGTCGCGCTCCCACCGGAACAGGGTGTCCGGCAATGTACCGACCGTCCGGGCGATACGCGCCGCCTGCCAACGGAAGAGGGCGTCCGCGATCTCCTTCTCGGAGGGGACCTCGGACATGCCGAGCAGGTCGGCGGCGTCCTCCAGGGCCGTGCCGATGTCGACGGCGGCCGCGCGGAGCCGACTGTCGTCGGTCGAGACACCGAGGGAGTTCGCCGCGCTGATCACGTCGTCGTATGCGGAGTGGATGCGTTCGAAGGCGATGTAGTGCGGAAGGTCCCGAGTCAGGCCGCTGACGGCCAGGGGCCTGACGCGCCGCATCTCGCGCACCCACGCCTCGACAGCCTCGTCCACCTGGTCCGCGCGGTAACGCATCCCCACCACATGGCTTGCGAGACCGTGCAGAGGGTCCCCGTAGGAGGCCGAGGTCCAGTCGAGGGTGGCCACGGAGAGCTTGGGGCCATCCAGGACGACCACGTTCTCCCGGGCGAGATTCGTGAGCAGCAGGCCGTAGGGACGACGGGACATGGCGGGAACCTGCTCGGCGAACCGGACCAGTGCGTCACCGGGCACGCCGAGCACCGCGAACAGCCCACCAGTCACAGTCCAGTTGGGGGCGAGCATGCGCTGCTTCACCCGCCGGACGAGCGTGTCGAGGTAGGCCCGACTGTCCCTCTCGTTGCGCGACCACTCGGACGGCAGCGGGGGCAGGGCGTCCTTGCGGACGAGGGTCAAACGGGTGATGAATTGGGTCAGGACGCCGACGGCCAGGGAGTCGACAGGTTTACCGGCCGGACAGGTCTCGGCCAGCGCATCGACACCGGGTCGGGAAGACACCGTGTGCGTCTCCGCAGAGATCCCACTGAGGTATCCATTGCGACGAAACGCCGATACCACGGCATCCCGGACTTCGCCCCCGCGGTCAGGCCAAGCCCCGATCGCCACCCGTGCTCCTGAGACGTGAGTTCTAAACATTGAAGCAATGAGAAAATTGATGCACACGATAGCGGCAAGCGCCCCCGCACATGACCGTTATTCGCCCATCGGAACGAGACCTACCGGACATGTCGGGGACGTGCCCGAGTTTTAACGTCCTCGTGCGCGCTTCGTTACGTCGCGAGTAGCCCCCACGTCGAATCGAACCAGCTCCGCCAGCTGCTCACGATCAGCGAGTCCTGCGACTCGGGGTCGTCGTCCTTGACGCAGTGGGTCAGCGTGGAGTCGAAGCCCATGACGTCGACCGCGTCCAGGATGGTTCCGTCCTCGAAGGGGAATGGCAGCGGCTGGTCCTCGGCCGGCACCAGCATGTGAATCGTGATCGTCGTGGGCCTGATCTCAGACGGTGGCGTAACGGTGCCAGCAGGCGTCGAACCACTCCTGCCAGCTCTGCATGAACACAGAGCCGACAGCGTCGGGGTCGCCCTCATCAAGAGCCAGCCGTATTAGCGTCGAACCGAGTCCCAGGACGTCCCAGGCATCGATCTCGGTGTCGTCGTCCATCAGGATCGTGCGCTCCACGATCTTGTACGGTCCGAGGAGCCCTTCGACACCACGCCGCAGATACAGCTTGTGGGTCGGGACGAGCGGCACCTCCAGGACCTTCACGTCCACCTCTCCCACCAGCCCGTCCGTCTTGAGGTTGCGCAGCGAGGATGTGTGGCGCGTGATGATTTCGCGGGTCCGGGCCTGGAGTCTCCGGTCCAGTTCCTGCACATCGGCGCTCGCGGGGGCGTCCTTGGGCGCCCTGGCTCGTGGATACGGCAACTCGATCTCGTCGGAGGGCAGCAGTATCCGCAGCGCGATCCTCTCCGGGGCGGGAATCTGTTCGTTGCGGATCGCCTCGGCCTGGACCCGCAGGTGGGTGTCGAGACTCTCCGACGTGAACGTGAAGACGTCCAGCTCCACGACTGGTTGGGCGAAGGCACGGGCGACGAAGGGGCCCAGCGCTATGCGTCCCGGGGGGACTTTCGGCTGCGTCGCCACGTGGATCGGCGGCGTAGCTCGAACCCGCGATCCGCTGCCCTGGCGGGACTCGATCCAGCCCTCGGTCTGCAATTCGGCCAGGACGCGCCGGATCGTGTCGCGCGAGACGTCGAACTCATCGGCGAGAGCACGCTGCGGAGGCAGGCTGTGCCCTGGCCGGTACTCGCCCTCGGCAATGCGGGAGCGCAGTGCCGCCAAAGTCACGGCTCCCTTGCCGCGTTCTTCGCTCACTACACGACCGTACCGACCTCAGGGCCGCGTGCGCAGGACGTCGAGCACCCGGTCCAGCGAGCGCACCACCGCCTCCGCGCCCGCCTCCCTCAGGATCTGCTCCTGGCCGTCATTACGCGCGTAGCCCAGAAACGCAACTCCCGCCTGGCGCGCGGCCTCCAGGTCCGTCGCGGCGTCACCGATCATCAACGTGGCTGCCGGAATCGCTCCCATGGCCTTGATGGCCTCTTCCAGGCAGTACGGGTTCGGCTTCATCAGGTCGAGATCCGGCGTCCGGCCGTAGACGTGCGGGAAACAGTCCTTCAGCCGACGGCTCTCGATGTAAGCCTCTGCCGCGGCGGCAGCGTTGTTGGTGGTGATCGCGAACTTGACGCCGAGCGACCACCAGGTCCTGATGAGCGGGTCGGCGTACGGGGTGGGCCTCGCCAGCGAGACGGCCTTCAACTCGCGCCGGGTGAGCCACTCCTCCAACTCGAGGACCAGATCGCTTCCCCGGTGGCGCTCGTGAACACCGAGCAAGGCTTCCTGGGGGTCATTGCTGGATCGTTCCTGCTCAGTGAGCAGGGCGCCCATGCCCAGCAGGTCGATCTTGGCCACGAGTGCACCGGCTATCTCGTGCGCCGGATACCCCGCGAACAACCGGCAGATCGGACCGTCCAGGTCCCAGAGCACGTATCGGGCGGAGGCGACCAGTGATGAGAGTCCTGCTTCCTCTGTTGTCACCGGTCCAGTGTGCGTCGTCTCAGGAGTCACTAGGAGAGTGTCAGGTCCGTGGTGATGGTTTCCCAGAGGGCGTCGAACCACATCTGGGATTGCTCGACGAACGACGCGTCACGTTCACCGGCACCCTTCTCGAAGGAGAACAGGAGCGACTCCGTGCCGAGGACGTCGTACATGTCGAGGGTTCCGGACTCCGTGGACTCCTCCCGCCGCGACACCATGTAGTACGCGATCAGCGCCTCCGACTCGTTGAGCAGGTACAGCTTCACCGGCGGCGTGAACGGCAGCGCGCGGAACGTGACCTTTACGTCGATGCCGTGGGAGGAGCGCAGGGCGCGGAGGTTGTGGCGCAGGACGTGGCCCTGGGCGTTGCGCATCTCCAGCCAGCGCTGGTGGACCGGGTTGTCGTCGTCAGGGGTCTCCACCGGGACCGGGAACGCCAGGTTGATGTCCCGGGAGGGGAGGAGGATGCGGACATCGATGGACTCCGGGTGGATCCGGCCCTCGTGGATGTGGCGGACCGGTTCGCTCAGGGCCACCATCAGGGTCTCCGCGGTGAGACACGCGGCGTCGATGCGCACGTGCGGGCTGGAGAACGCCTCCGTGAGGCGGGGAGCCAGGGCCACCATCGTGGGCTGCGGGCCCCCCTGACTGACCGGCACCTCCGCGATCCGCGGCGGACTCCCCTTGCTCACATTGCTGAGCAACCCGTCCTCCTGCAGCGCGCGCAGGGCCTGGCGGACCGTTCCTCGTTCCACGCCGAACTCCTCCGCGAGTTCGGCCTGGGTGGGGAGGCGGTCGCCGGCCTTGAGGTCGCCGGTGCGGATGCGTTCCCGCAGGGTGTCGGCGATCTCCTGGGGCGAGAGCCTTCTGCTGCCGTTCACTGCCACGTTCTCCTGGGTCACGACCAAACGTTACAACTCCAATCCATCTATGGGGAGTTGTTGCGGAGTTGTTTAGCAACCTTAGCCAAGTGGGGACAACATAGTCAGAGTTGGTTGCCAACTTGGTTGAGTTGGCGGAGGGTTTGCCTCCGCACCGCCAGCAGAACCACCGCCCGCTTCACCACCCGCCTCGCCCGCCCCGAAGCTCGAAGGGGGAACCACCATGCCGGCCCTTGCCCTCCTCTCCGCCGTCTTCGTCGTCGGCGTCGAGCAGACCCTCCAGTGGAAGTACGGCGCCAGCGGCATCATCGGGATGCTGCTGCTCACCATCGGCCTCAAGGCCAAGAACCCCGCGATCAGCTCGACCGGGGCGGTCGTGCTCGCCCTGCTCGTCGCGGGTCCGGCCCTGTGAGGGAACAGCGCGTCCGTCAGCCACTGCGGGAGACGTCAGCTCGTGAGCGCCAGCTCCGAACTGATCGTCTCCCACAGTGCGTTGAACCACAGGTGGGACTGCTCCACAAAGGTCGTGTCCCGCAGCCCGACACCCTGCTCGAACGGGAACAGCATCGACTGCGTGCCCTCGGAGTCGTACAGCTCCAGGTGCTCGTGGTCGATCTGCTGCTTGCGGCGGGTCAGCGTGTAGTACGCGAAGAGCGCCTCCGTGCCGTTCAGCAGGTACAGCTTGACCGGCGGGGTGAAAGGCAGGGCCCGGAAGGAGACGTGCACGTCGATGCCGTGCGTGGCGCGCAGGGCCAGCAGGTTGTGCTTGAGGACCTGCCCCTGTGCGTTGCGCTGGGCCAGCCAGCGCTCGTGCACCGCGTCGTCGTCGCGGCCCTCCACCGGCACCGGGAAGGCGAGGTCGATGTCCCGGCCCGGCAGCAGGACCCGGACGTCGACCTTGGCCGGATTCAGTCGTCCGGCGTGGATCTGGCGCAGCCCCTCCCCGATGGCGAGGTTGAGGGAGACCGAGGTCAGGCACAGGGCGTCTATCTCGACGTGCGGGGCCGCGAAAGCGGCGGCGATACGGGGGCCGAGGGCGACCGTGGTGGGCTGCGGGGCCGCTCCGGTGCCGTTGAGCGCCCGGCCGGCGCCCAGGTCGGGGGCGACGGTCGCCGGGCTTCCCTTGGACACGTTGGTGAGCAGGTGTTCCGCCTGCAGGACGTACAACGCCTGGCGTACGACCCCGCGCTCCACCCCGAACTCGTCGGCCAGCCGCGCCTGCGTGGGCATGCGCTGACCTGCCCGCAGCGTGCCGGACCGGATCCGGGCGCGGAGCTCGTCGGCCACCTCGTGATGGGACTTCTGTGGCCGCTGTGACCTCTTCCGTCCATTGACGGAGGCGTGTTTCGGGTCCACGGCCAAACCCTACAACTTCCCGCCATCTTTCGGCAGTTCAGTGGAAGGTGGTTATGAGCCGCTTCCAAGCGGAGATAAGTACAGTGAAGTTGGTCGCCAACTTGAGCAACCTTGAGAAACATGGTCAAAACTTCACAAGGTTGGCCAAGTCGGGATCGACAGGGGCCACCGTCCCGCGAAGGGACCGTCCCGAAGGGGGACCGTCATGCCGTTCATCGCCGTCGCCATCGCCGCCCTCGCCGTCGGCTTCGAGGCGCTCGTTCAGTGGAAGTGGGGCGCGATGGGCATCGTGGCGTTCGTCGCGCTGACCGTCGGCGTCAAGGCCAAGAACGTCGCGATCGGCGGCATCGGAGCGGTCATCCTCGTGATGCTGCTCGCCCAGTCGGGATGACCCGGCCCATATGACCCGGTCCTGATGACGCCCGCCCGTCGGGCCCAGGATCCGGCTGATCGGGCTCCCTTCCGGAGGGGAGCCGGGAGCCCGGTCGGTCTGCACAGCCACAACTGAACACCGACAACTGAACAGCTTCACCAGTACAGCCACAACTGAAGAGCACAGCTACGGATGAACAGTCAGCGGCCGTCGACGGACAGGAGACCTCAGAACATGTCCAGGCACCAAGGACGCCTGGACGTACGCAGCAGGGCGTCGGCCCCCCGGCCGGCGCCCGCTCGTTCTTCCCGCACCCGCCCCAGCGCCACCAGCCGCGCCACCGACTCGTCCCCGAGCCACAGCGTCGCCAACTCCCGCACGTCCAGCGTGAGATCGGCGCTGCGCGTCGTCGCCGTACAGGAGGCTCCGGCCGGCGAGACCTCCAGCAGGTAGCGGCCGCCGGCCGTTCCGGAGGCGTCCACGACCTCCAGCACCAGCGCACCCTCGCCCTCGTACGTCCGCGCCTCCAGGGCCCGTACGACATCCAGGATCCGCACCCACAGCCAGTCCGCGTGCATGGTGATCCTGGCCGCGGGAGGGTTCGGCAGCAGGTGCGGGAGCAGGTCGTCTGGGGCCCGCCAGTCACTCTTTACCTGCATGACCCAGTCGATCGAGCACAGGTGGTGCCACAGGGCGCGCTCGGCCGTCGGGGTCGACGCGATCATGTTCCGCACGCTCGCCGTGTTCGACGGCTGCATGGTGTCGGCCCACTTGTCCTCGACCTCGTACGCCATCAGCCCCTCGACCGTGCCGTCCGCCGCCCGGTACACGGCGTAGAACGGCTCCGTCCACGTCGGGTCGACGCGCACCGCGCCCGTGTGCAACCCCCACCACCAGTCGCCCCGGCTGATCGCCCCCGGAGTAGCCCGACGCACCCGGTCGTGCAGCTCGGGACCGAGTTTGCGTACGACGTCGGGGTCCACCAGGTCGATACGGCCGCCGTCCAGATCCGGGCCCCGGGGGTCGAGCCCGGCGCGGGTCACGTCGACCGTCCACACGGTGCCCGAGGTGGCGGGGCCGAAGCCGAAGCGGCCGTAGATGCCGTACTCGGCGGCGATCAGTGTGGCCACGACGTCTCCGCGCTCCTTCGCGGCGGCGAGGTCCTGGGTCATCATCCGGGTCAGCAGACCGCGGCGGCGGTGCGTGGCGGTCACGGTGACCGCGGAGATCGCGTCGGCGGCCACGAAGGCACCACCGACCGCCGTCACCTCCTGCGCGAAGGACCGGAAGGTCGCCACGCACCGGTCCCCCTCGAAGGCCCCGATGAACCGGCCGGGCTCGAACTGGGCGCGCCGCGCCTCCAGTTCGGCCGCCGGCACGACGGGCTCCCGAAGGAACCCGGCCCGCACGGCCCGCAGCCACTCGGGATGCTCGGCCTCGGTGATCGCACGGACGTCTATGTCGGCTGTGCCGGCTCGGTCGCTCATGCGGGCCACGGTAGGCGGGCGGGGAGGGAGGTGTCGCGCAGATTTCCGCACCCCGGCAGCACCGGCCCCCACGTCACGAGGCCGGCCACCTCACGACAACCCGCCACCCCACCCCACTCCACCCCACCTACGTCAGCAAGTCCTCCACCTGCGCCTCCCCCTCCCGGTACCGCCGCGTGATCTCCCCGCTGCACTCGTCCGCCGTCCGCTGCAACCGCTGGCGGCGCCCGGACACCTGCTGCTCGTACCGCACCAGCCGGCCCATCGCGGTGTTCAGTTCCAGGTCGGTGCGCGCCCCCAGGTCCGAGAGTTCGACCTCGGCGAGCATCTCCGCGGCCAGCAGCCGGTACTCCTCGCTGTGCGGGGTGCCCAGCGTGACGTGCCGGGCCGAGGAGCGGTGGCGGGCCGGGGCGTCGGTGAGGATCTCGGGGAGCCGCTCGACGACCGAGGCCTCCGGGAGCCGCTCGGCGAGCGGGTCCCGGCCCGCGGGCGACCGGCGGGCCAGTTCCGCGCGGAGGATGTCGATACGGCCCTGGAGCAGCCGTCGGACATAACTGAGGTCCGCCTCGTCGCGCTGGGCGTCCCGGCGCAGTGTGCGCAGCGCGGGCAGGCTCAGCCTGGCCAGGTCGTGCTCGGGCGGCTCCGGGGGCAGCACGGGGCTGTCCGTACGTTGCGTGGGCGGCCGCAGACTCTCCAGCCGCCCGGTACTCGGTGTGCTCATGCGCCTCAACCGTCCCCTCGACCGGCGTGTGGAAGCATCGTGCCACCCCAAGTGGCCGCTATGTGACCGAGTGCCCCCGAACGGCCCCAGATGGGGGGTTAAGGATCAAAAACAAACCCGGACGCAGCCCCTTCGGGCAGGCCCGGCATGATGGTCGTATGCGAGCGGTGGTGCAGAGGGTGGACGGCGCGAGCGTCGTCGTCGACGGTGAGACGGTCGGGGAGATCAGCGGCGAGGGACTGTGCGTCCTCGTCGGGGTCACGCACGAGGACACCAAGGAGAAGGCGGCCCAACTGGCCCGCAAACTCTGGTCGGTGCGCATGCTGCACGACGAGAAGTCGTGCAGCGACATCGGCGCCCCGCTGCTGGTGATCAGCCAGTTCACGCTCTACGGCGACGCCCGCAAGGGCCGCCGCCCCACCTGGAACGCGGCCGCCCCCGGCGATGTCGCCGAGCCGCTCGTCGACGAGGTCGTCGCGCAACTGCGCGCCCTGGGTGCGACGGTCGCCACCGGCCGCTTCGGCGCCCGGATGCGGGTGTCCCTGACCAACGACGGCCCGTTCACGGTCCTGCTGGAGATGTGACCCTCACGGTCCCGTGGGCGAACTGCGCAGGAACTCCCGGCAGTCCCGCGCCACACCCGCCATCCCCAGCTCCTCGGCCGTTCCCAGCGCCGTGCGGGCGAGCCCACGCGCTTCCGCCCGCACCGCGACGGAGTCCGAACGCCGCCGTGCCCGCGCCTCGTCCAGCCGCAGCCGCGTCATCTGCGCCGGTGAGTGCTGGGCGAGTCGCACCGCCCGGCGCAGATGCCCGAGCGCGGTCTCCGGCTCGCCCGCCACCAGCGCCAGCAGTCCGCTGAAGCGCGCCGCGGGGCCGAGCAGGACGGTCGGCCAGCCGGCGAGGACCAGTTCGCCGGGGTGCGCGTCCAGGAGGGCGCGCAGGGGCGGGACGTACGGCAGCAACTCCTCGACGCGTACGTCCCGTACGGCCAGCTCCGCGCAGGCCTGGGCGAGTACGGCCGCCGTGGGCAGCGCCCAGCCGCTCGGCGGGAACCTGGTGAATCCGCCGGTGTCGGCGGCGAAGGCCAGCACCTGGTCGGCCGCCTGGTCGTGGCGGCCGGTCTCGCACAGGGCCAGCGCCAGCCCCGCCCGCCACACCGGGAAGTAGTCGCGGCGCCGGACGCCGGCCATGAGCGGGGAGTCGAACAGCTCGGCCATCCGGCCCTGTTCGTGGCGGAGCCAGTAGGCCTGGCCGAGGCAGGTCTGGCTGAGGGTGTCGGCGGGGACCGACTGCTCGCGCTCCATGGTCTCGGCGATCGTCCTGGACTCGCCGAGGATCCACTCCTCGGCGGTGGCGAACTCGCCCTGCCACAGGTTCATCAGGGCGTCCAGCGTGCCCTGTTGCCAGTGTGCGAGGGTGCTGTGCCGGTGGGCGGCGTGCTCGCGGTGGCGTCGTACGGTCGCGTCCGCGGCGGTCACCCGGCCCACCCTCAACTGGTCGATGGCCAGGGCGACGAGGGCCTCGCCGATGAAGTACATCGAGCGGGAGCGGACCGCGACGTCCCGTAACTCGGCGGACAGGGCGAGGAGTTCGGCGGCCGGGGCGAAGTCGTAGAGGGCCCAGCGGCATTCGGTGAGGACCTCGCAGTGGGTCTCGGCGCCGAGGGCCGGGAGCCGGTCCCGTAACTCCCTGAGGACGCCGCGGGCCCGGTCCACGCTGGTGCCGGGCTCGGCGCCGGGGACCGCGGTGTCGTCGCCGACGCCCATGGTGAGCTTCTTGGCGCGGTGCGCGGTCAGGCGCAGCCGCAGCTCCACCGCGGGGAGGTCCTCGCGGCCGGCCAGCGTCTTCAGGCACTCGTCGATCCGCGCGATCAGGTCCCGGTCCACCTGGCCCGGGTCCGACCAGCGGCGGGCGCAGCGCACGACGGCGTGGGCCCGGGCCAGGTCGTCGCCCTCGGCGGCCCGGTACGCGGCGAGGTAGAGCCGGCCGGCCTCGTACATGTCGCCGAGGAGATGGCGGGCGTCACCGCGGCGGATCAGCTGGTCGAACTCGCCGCCGGGGGCGTCGACCGGAGCGGCGGAGGCCGCCAGCGGCCTGCGTCCCCGCGGCCGCCCGGGCCGCCCCTGCCGCCCTTGCCGCCCTTGCCGCCCTTGCCGCTGGGACGGCACGGGCCGGTCCGGCAGCAGGCTCAGCAGCTCCCCCTCCGCGTGCAGGACGGTGTCGCACTCCCGGGCCAGCGCGGGACCCGGCATCCGGGTGCCGTTCTCCACCCGGCTGAGGTAGCTCTTGCTGTAGTTGACGAGCCGGGACAGCTCGCCGAGCGACAGCCCGGCGGCCTTTCTGCGCATGCGCAGCGACTCGGCGAATTCCTCTTCCGGTGTCATGGCGCCTCCCCCGGGGCAGATCGCCACCTCGTTCGCCGAACACTTGCTCCCCGTGTCCGCGCGGTCGCTGCCCGTTGCCAAATTATGGGTTGTCAACGGCATATCGCGCCCGGCGTTTCCAGCCGGACTCACCCTGGAGACGGAGAGCGCCCCGCGCGGGGGGCGGGGCGCTCACGACAGCCAAGCTCGGCGAGGGCTCTGGGGCTACGGCTCGACGACGACCTCCTGGGCCGCGGCCGTCGTGTCGGCGACGAGTCGCGCGTCCGGGGGGACGTTCCGCTTGACCAGGGCGAGGGCGACGGGACCGAGCTCGTGGTGCCGTACGGAGGTCGTCACGAAGCCGATCTTGCGGCCGTCGGGGCCCTCGTCCGCGAGCCGGAGGTCGGCGCCGGCGGGCGGCAGATGGACCTCGCTGCCGTCCAGGTGCAGGAAGACAAGGCGCCGCGGGGGCTTGCCGAGGTTCTGGACGCGGGCGACGGTCTCCTGGCCGCGGTAGCAGCCCTTCTGGAGGTGCACCGCGGTACCGATCCAGCCCAGCTCGTGCGGGATGGTGCGGTGATCGGTCTCGAAGCCGAGGCGCGGGCGGTGGTGCTCGACGCGCAGCGCCTCGTAGGCCAGCAGACCGGCGGCGGGCCCGGACTTCTCGGCGTACGACTCCAGGTCGGCACGCGGCAGGAAGAGATCGCGGCCGTACGGCGTCTCGCGTACGACGACCCCTTCAGGCACCTCGGCGATGGACCCGGCGGGCAGGTGGACGATCGCGAACTCGTCGGTGCGGTCGGCGACTTCAACCCGGTAGAAGAACTTCATCGACTCCAGGTAGGCGAGCAACGCGCCCTGGGTGCCGGGTTCGACATGGGCCCAGACGGTCGTGCCGTCGTCGACGAGGTACAGGGCGTGCTCGATGTGGCCGTGCGCGGAGAGGATCAGCGCCTCGGTGGCCTGGCCCGTGGGCAGGTCGCTGACGTGCTGGGTGAGCAGCAGGTGCAGCCAGCTGAGGCGGTCGTCACCGGTGACGGACACGACGCCGCGGTGCGAGAGGTCGACGAATCCGGTGCCGTCGGCCAGGGCGCGCTGTTCGCGGAACAGGTCGCCGTAGTGCGCGGCGACGCCTTCGTCCACGCCCTCGGCGGGGACGGCGCCGGGCAGGGACAGCAGGGGGCTCTTCATATGCACAAGCCTACGACTCGGTAGTTGAAGTCTTGATCTCGAGGGACTTGGCGGAACAGTCCTTGCAGCGGCCGAAGATCGCGAAGTGCTTCATGTCGGTCTCGAAGCCGAACTCCTGCCGGAGCTTCGCGGTGAAGTCGGCGGCCACCTTGATGTCGGCCTCGATGACGTTCTGGCAGTCGCGGCAGACCAGGTGGATGTGATGGTGGCGGTCGGCGAGGTGGTACGTCGGCGCCCCGTGCCCGAGGTGGGCATGGCTGACCAGCCCGAGCTCCTCCAGGAGCTCCAGGGTCCGGTAGACCGTGGAGATGTTGACCCCCGAGGCCGTCTTCTTGACTTCCGTGAGGATGTCGTCGGGGGTCGCGTGCTCCAGGGTGTCCACGGCTTCGAGGACAAGCTGGCGCTGCGGCGTCAGCCGGTAGCCGCGCTGCCTGAGGTCGCTCTTCCAGTCGGTGCTCACCACGGGGCCAAGTCTAGGACCGTTGCCGTAAAGGGCGTCCACCGACGGATTTTGCCTTCCCTTGGCAACCTGTGCGGTGCTGGGCCTGTCTCACTGGCCGGAAGATCCCCGAGAAGAACCAGAGGTCCTCGATGAACCGCTCGATCGTCCGCCGGGCCCTGCGCTTAGCCGGTGTCACCGGTGCCGCGCTGACGGCCACCGTGGCGACCGCCCTCCCCGCGCACGCCATCAACCGGGTGGACTGCGCGGGCCGCAACGACTTCTTCTACTTCGAGGTCGACGGCGTCAACCCCTGCTTCGCCAACGCCGGCACCATGGACGTCGCCATCTACGGCGTGGGCTGGACGAGCACCGGCAACAACGAGGTGAGCTTCAAGTACCGCACGGTCCTGGGCGGCCCGCTGTGGGACTCGGGGCGGCTCGCGAAGTGGACGGCGTTCGACCTGGGGCTCGCGTCCGGCTCGCCCAGCGGGAAGGTCCACAAGATCGAGCAGATCACGATCTACTGATCCCGCGGACCACCGCGTGGCGTGCGGACCGGCCTACTTGAAGAAGGCGATCCCGTCGTCCGGCATGTCGTCGGGCAGGGCCTTCGCCCAGCGCTCGACCTCCTCCGGGGTGACGACCTTCTTCAGGTGGGCCGACATGTAGGGGCGCAGCTCGACCTCGGGGGTCTGCTTCTCGCCGACCCACATGAGGTCGCTCTTGACGTAGCCGTACAGGCGCTTGCCACCGCTGTACGGCCCGGACGCGGCCGTGCGCGCGACGGCGTCGGTCACCAGGTCGATCTGCGGCTTCTGGTCGGCCATCTCGCCGTACCAGATCTCGACCACGCCGTCGTCGCGGACCATCGTCACCTCGACCTTGCGGTCGGAGTCGATGCGCCAGAAGCCGTGCTCGGTCTCCAGCGGGCGGACCTTGTTGCCGTCGTTGTCGAGGACCCAGGTGTGGGAGTCGTACTCCAGGAAGTCCCGGCCGTCGTGGCTGAAGGTCACCTCCTGGCCGAAGTTGCACTTCTCCGAGTCCGGGAAGTCGTGCACGCCCGCGCCGGCCCAGTTGCCGAGCAGGAAGGCGAGCGGGACGAGGTCCTTGTGGAGGTCGGACGGGATCTCGATCATGAGTGGCGGTTCCTAGACGGGGGTCAGCGCTGGCCCTGGTACAGCTTCTTCACGGTCAGGTAGGCGAAGGCGAGGACGCCGACGCAGACCAGGACCAGCAGGGCTTCGAAGAAGATCTCCACGGGGTGCTCCTCGGATGAGCGGGGTGCGGTGCTTGTACACAGGGCCGGGCCCCAGCTTACGCGGCCGGGGCCCGGGGGACCGTGCGGGCCTCCTCACCCCAGGAGCTGGCCCTGCAGGGTCACCGTCTGCTGGAAGGGGACGGGGTTCGCGGTGCCCTTGCGGGACTGGATCACCAGGGCGAGGACGTCGCCGGCGCTGACGTAGGCCTGTCGGGTCTGCTCCTTGCCGTACGGCTTCGACTCGACGTACGCGACGCGTGAGACGTTCGTGACCAGGGACGCGTCGGGGAAGTCCTCGTCGGCCACCATTTCGACGGCGCCGCGCAACGGGTAGCCGGGGCCGTCGTACGGGGCGAGCTCACGGGTCAGCTCGTCGAGCACGGCGGCGGAGTCGAACTGGAGCAGGTAGACGGCGGTGCGGGTGCCGTCGGGCGTGGTCCAGCCGCGGGCCGCGATGTGACGGAGGCCGTAGTCGGTGAACTTCTGGGCGAGTTCGGCGCGGTCCTCCTTCGCGTCGTAGACGGAGAGGAAGTCCTTCGTCGGCAGCCAGCCGTCCGTGCCGGTCAGCGCCTTGTCCGGGGTCGCGCCGTGGGGCGCGGGCAGCACGAGCCGCCGTAGGTCGGCGTAGTGGGAGGCGGTCTTGTTCGAGTCCGCGAAGGGGCCGGGGCTGCCGGAGGGCAGCGGGGGCTTCGTGAGCGTGGGGTAGTCCCAGCGGCCGTCCGACTCCGTGGCCAGGCCGGGGACGTCGGTGCGCTCCATGCCGGCGACGGCGTAGGCGGTCCCGGTGGCGAAGGCCGCGAAGGTGAGGACGGCGGTGGTCCAGCGCAGGGCGGCGCGGAGGGCCCGGCGGGGCTTGCGGGCCGGTACCGGGTGCTCGCCCCCGACGGGTGCGGGCTCCGTGGGACCTGCGGCCCCGGTGGTCTCGATCTGCTCGGTCATACCGCCTCCCCCGGTTCCGCGATGCGGTCGAGCTGCTCGCGCAGCAGCTTCGCGACCCCCTCCTGCTTCATCGGCTTCGCGCTGTCCGCGGTGAGGCTGACCAGCACGTTGCCCTGATGTGCGAAGCAGACCATCGAGTCGAGCTTCTCCTTCTTGGACGTCGGCGCCAGGAAGCAGTGGGCGTCCTTGTGGCCCACGATCTTCGGGCCCGCGCGCAGGATGCCGTCCAGCATGTCGACGAACGAATCCTGGTAGCGGGCGATCTCGCGTACGGCCGACGCGTTGTCCAGCTCGGACAGCTCGATGGTCACCGTGGCGGCCTCCTGCGCGTAGGGGTCGCTGAGGTAGCTGCGCATCGCGACGCCCTTGAGGCGCTGCTTGTCGATCTGCTTCTCCAAGGCCCTGCGCTGGGTGCGCGGCAGCCCGCTCAGCGACTCCTTGCGCAGCGCGGTCGCATGGGCCCCGCTCAGCTCGGCGTCATAGCCGTACTCGCCGATGTCGGGCCCGTGGGGCCAGGTGTCGTCGTCGAACGGCACGAGCATCCGGGAGAGCCCCTTCGCCGCGACGGGCTGCGCCGTCTCGGGTGTGGCCTTCGGGAACGTCCACGACGGCGCTCCCGCGTCACGGTCGGCGCCGTCGACGGTGACCACGGTGTACCCGACCCCACCCACGACACCGGCGGCCAGCAGAAGCGACCCCACGAGAGCGACGACACGACGACGCCGGGCGGGGTTGCGGGCGGGCGCGGGGAGCTCCGCGGGCACGGGCGCCCCGGTGTCCTCCACCGCGTCGGTCGGTGTCGGCTGGGTCTCGTTGTCACTCACAGCCGCTCCATCTGACGCTCGGCGAGGTCCATGATCGTCTTCTTGGTGAGCGGCTTGGTGTCCCAGACCCGGATCTCCATGACCACGTCACCTCGCCAGGCGTACGCCTCGGCGCCGTAGATCGGCAGGTACCCGAACTCGGTGTCGGGCTTGTCGTGCACGTACGCCTTGCCGTCCCCGGTGCCGGGGATGGCCCAGCTACGGGTCGAGGCCTCCTTGTCGGCCCAGTACTGGCCGTCGGACGCCTCGTCGGCCGCCACCAGCGACTCCTCCTGCCGGTACTGGATCAGGCGGATCGTCACCTCCTTGTCACCGCTGGCCCAGCCCGTGGTGGCCGCGCGACGGAAATCGTCGCCCAGCTGGTCGCTGAGCGCCCCCGCGGGATCCTCGTAGAGCTCGGCGTACGAGGCCAGGTCCAGCCAGCGGTCATCGTCACCCAGCCAGTCCGCGCCCTTCGCCCCGGCCGGCTTCTTCAGCAGCAGCTTGCGCAGGTCGCCGTCGGTCTTGACGCGGCGGTCCTGGGCGGCGGACAGCGGTTCGGGGGCCGGGCCGGTGGCCTGGGCCAGGGTCGGCTGCGAGAGCGAGGGCAGCGGGGTGGGGGCGCGGTCCGCCTGGATCAGATATCCGGCGCAGGTCCCGGCCACGACACCGAGCACGGCCGCGGCGGCGATCAACAGGGTCGTACGGCCACGGCGGCGCCCGCGGGTTGCCCCTCCAGGCTCTTCGACCTCCACGGGCCGTTCAGGCCCTTCAGGCTCTCCGGGTTCTTCGGGTACTTCCAAAGCGTCCCCCACTAAGACGTGAAGCGCGCGTTCCGTATGCGCGCTTCACAGGTGACTTCCGGTCAACGCCCGGAGTTGTACGGGGGGTTGTCACGATCCGGACACATCGCACATCCGCTCAGGCGAGGAGCTGGGTCTGCAAGGCCAGGGTCTGCGCGAAGGGCCCGGTGGCCACGGTTCCCTCGCGGGACTGGAGCACCACGGCCAGCACGTCCCCGGCGGACAGATACGCCTGCCGGACGTGCTCGGCGCCGTACGGCCGCTTCTCGTCGTACGCGGAGCGGCGGATCTCCGCGATGCCGGACGCGTCGGGGAGGTCCTCGTCGGGCACGGACCGTTCCGCGCCGCGCACCCGGTGGCCCGGGGCGTCCCGGGGGGCCAGGTGCTGGTGGAACAGGTCGTCCACGACCGCCGCCGTGCCGAAGCGGAGCAGGTAGACACGGGTGTGCGTGCCGTCGGGCGTGGTCCAGCCGCGTGCGGCGACGTGCCGCAGGCCGGTGTCGACGAGCAGCTGTCCGAGGGCGGCCCGGTCCGGCCCGGCGTACTCCGCCAGGAAGCCGTCGGTCGTCAGCCACCCCTCGGAGCCGCGCAGCGCCCGGTCCTCCACCGCCCCCTTCGGCGCGGGCAGCACCAGGGCCCGCAGATCCGCATGGTGGACGCCCGGCCGGTCCTCGTCGGCGAACGGGGCGGGACTGTCGGAGGGCAGCGGCGGGCTGCTCAGGCGCGGGTACTCCCACAGGCCCTCGGTCGCCGCCGGGAGCCCGGGCACGTCCTCCCGGTCCAGGCGGGTGACGCCGTACGCGGTCGCGGTCCCTGCTACGGCGAAGACGGCCAGCACGGCGAGCCCGCGCAGGGCGGACAGGGTCCTCGCGGACACGGCCCCCGCCCCCTTCACAGCCGCACCATCTGGCGCTCGGCGAGATCCATGATCGTTCCCCAGGGGACCGGGTCCTCGCCGTAGACCCAGATGTGCAGGGAGAGGTCGCCGCGTGACGCGTGCGCCTCCGCGCTGACGCCGGGCAGGGCGGTGGACTCGGCGGACGGCTCCGGGTGGAGGTACGCCCTGCCCGCACCGGTGCCGGGTATCGGCCGGCTCTTCACGTCCGGGTCCGTCTCCGCCCAGTACCGGCTGCTCGAACTGTCGTCGGCGGGGGCCGTCGGGGCTTCCCGCTGCTCGAACTGGGCCAGCCAGATCTCCACCTGGTGGCTGCCGGTGTCCCAGCCGGTGACCGCCGCCCGCAGGAACTCCTGCTTCTCGAGGTGGTCGTAGTAGGTCTCGGGCTCGTCCGACATGTCGGCGTACTCGCCCAGGGCCATCCAGCCCTGGGGCGCCACCCAGTCCGGCGTGGTCGCACCGTCCGGCGTCTCCAGGAGCAGCTCCCGCAGGTCCCCGTCGTTCCTGACCTTGCGGTCCTGCTCGGCGGTGAGCGGCTCCGGCTGCGGGCCGCGGGCCTGAGGGAGCGCCGGCTGGACGAGCAGGGGGAGCGTCGGCTCCCGGCCCGCCTGGACCAGGTATCCGGCGCAGGCCCCGGCGACTACGCCGAGTACGGCCGCGGCGGCGACCAACTGTCTCTTCGGGTCCTTCACGTGCGTCTCCCATAAGGCGTGCGACGCGCCTTCCGCATGCGCGCCGCACAGGAGACCCCTGGTCAGCCCCGGAGGTTGTACGTGAACGCGGACCACGCTTCCGCCGAGAAGAGGAGCGGGGGGCGGGCCGGGTCCTTGCTGTCACGGACGGGGACGAGGGGGGAGGCGTCGTCGGAGACCTCCAGGCAGGCGCCGCCGTCCGGGTTGCTGTAACTGCTCTTGCGCCACGTCACACCGCTCAGGTCGATGGCTCGCACGGCACTTCCTCCAACATCCGCAGGATGAACTTCCGTGACTCGCCCGGGTTCAGCGCGAGGTCACGCATCGCATCGTAGGCACGGTGGAGCCGCTCAACGGATGTGATTTCCTCGACCAGTTCACCTCGCAGGGCGTTCTCCAGGTACACCACCGTCCGACCACCCAGCAGCTTCAGGAACATCACGTCGCTGCTCACCAGACCGTGCATCCCCGCGTCCTGCGGCAGCACCTGGATCGTCACGTTGGGCCACTGCGCCACCTCCAGCAAGTGCTCCAACTGCTCCCGCCACGCGCCCGCGTCCCGCAGCGGAGTCCGCAGCACCGCCTCCGCGAGGACGGCCCGGAACACGGGGGCGTCCTCCTCCTCCAGCAGCTGGCGCCGCCCGGTGCGGGCCTCGACCTGCTGGTCCAGTTCCTCGCCCTTGGCGCCGCCCAGCGCAAGCAACTCACGGGCGTACCCGTCCGACTGGAGCAGGCCGTGCACGGTGCTCACCCCGAAGTGCCACAGACTGTGCGCCTCCGTCTCCAGCACCATGTACCGCCGGTACTGCTCCTTGAACTGCGTCGGGTCCCCGACCGCCAGCTCCCACAGGGCCAGCAGCATCCCCGACGTCCCGTAGTGCTGGTCCAGGGCCTCCACGAGCTCCGGGCTGCCCAGGCTGCGCCCGCTCTCCATCTTGCCCAGCGTCGACGCGTCCCAGCCGAGCCGGTCCGCAACGTCCCGGAGGCTGCCGCCCTTTCCGGCCCTCAGTAACCGCAGTTCCTCCGCGAACCGTGCCCTCGGTTCATGGCTCCGCCCCGTGACCACCCGCCGCTGCGGCACCGCGCCTCCTTGATCATCCTTGTGGAATTTGTGGAATTTGGAACGCCCGCTGTGGAATTTGCGGCCGTTCCCGTCGCGATCCGTCCCCGCCCTGGGTCATCCTCGTATCGACCCAGGAATACGCAGAGTAGTCCAACTGCCGCATTCCGTATACATGTTGGGCGAAAGGACACATACCTCATGGAACCGGGAACGCTTCTCTTCGACCCCGCCACCAACAGAGTCGGCGAGTACCAGGACCGCTCGGGGCCGTACGCGATGCTGCGGCCCGTCGGCGGCGGCCGGGAGTGGCAGGCCGATCCGGAGGTGCTGCGGCCGGCCACCGACCAGGAGCGGCTGAGCGCCGGGGTCCGCGCGGCGAACGACCGGGCGCGGGCCGGTGTCCCGACGCGCCCGGCGACCGACGGGCCGTTCCTGGTGGCCGGTCTGCGGTGCGGGGTGGAGCGAGAGGAGGACCTCGCATGAGCGTCCCGCCGCCCTACTATCCGTATCCGCTGCCGTCCGAAGCCCCGGAGCCGGGGCCGGAGCCGAAGCCGGAGCCCGGGTCGGCCGCCCGCCCTCCGCGCAGGCGCCGGCGGTGGAGGCCACGGCGGCGGCCGCGGCTCCGGGTGCCGTGGGTCCTCGTCGACGACGCCTTCTGGACCGGCGTGCTCACCGCGGTCAGCATCGCGGGGCTGGTGGCGGTGATCGTCGCGACGACCTGAGCGCCGTACGCACTACGCTGCCCGCATGGCGAAGAAGCTCGTGATCAAGGTGACCGCCGGGGCCGATGCTCCCGAGCGCTGTTCGCAGGCGTTCACCGTGGCGGCGGTGGCCGTGGCCAGTGGCGTGGACGTCTCGCTGTGGCTGACCGGGGAGTCGGCCTGGTTCGCCCTGCCGGGCCGGGCCGCCGAGTTCGAGCTGCCGCACGCCGCCCCGCTGCCCGACCTGCTGGACTCGATCCTCGCGGGCGGGCGGCTCACCCTGTGCACCCAGTGCGCGGCCCGCCGGGACATCACGGAGAAGGACGTCATCGAGGGCGTACGGATCGCGGGCGCGCAGGTGTTCGTGCAGGAGGCCCTGGCGGACGGGACGCAGGCGCTCGTCTACTGAGACGCCCGCCGCGCGGGCCGGCGGCCTGTCACAGCTGGTCGACAATTCAAGGAAGGCCTTACCCGGCGCGGTTAGTCTCACGTTCGACGGCCACCCGTCCGTCGACACCACCGCCGCTCTGGGGGATCCAAACGCATGCGCGCCCTGCGAATACTTCTGATCACCGCCGTGATTCTCGGCGGGCTGTTCGTCGCCGCCGACCGTCTGGCGGTCCACTTCGCGGAGGGCGAGGTCGCCGACCGGCTGAAGACGCAGGAGGGGCTGACCACGACCCCGAGCGTGGACATCAAGGGGTTCCCGTTCCTGACCCAGGTGGCCGGCGGCGAACTCGACGACGTCCAGGTCGGGATGAAGGAGTACGACGCGGACACCGGCACCAGCGGGGGCACGATCCGCATCGACGACCTGAACGCCGCCATGAAGGGCGTCGCGTTCTCCGGCGACTACAGCTCCGCCACCGCCACCACCGCCTCCGGCACCGCCGCCATCACCTACGACCAGCTGCTCAAGGCGGCCAAGTCGCAGGAGACCCAGCTGCCGCTCGGCATCACCGCGAAGGTCGTCGGGCTCTCCGACGGCGGCGACGGCAAGATCAAGGTCGACATCAAGGTGAGCGCCCTGGAGAAGCCCGTGTCCGTGCTCAGCACCGTCAGCGTCGTCGACGGGGACACCGTGCGGGTGCACGCCGACTCGATCCCCAGCTTCGGCAGCATCACCCTCGCCGACTCCGACTTCCGCTCCATCGCCGACTTCGACCAGAAGATCGAGGGCCTGCCCGGCGGCATCAAGCTCGACAAGGTCGACGCGGGTGCGAACGGTGTGGAGATCGCGGTGAAGGGTTCGAACGTCAAGCTCGCCGGGTAGGACGAGCGTCGGGCCGGACCCGGCTCGTCCGACAGGCGAGACGGTCACGTCCGTACCGTAGATGTGATGACGGCTACAGCCGCCCGGGATCCGTGGGAGCACGGCCCGGGCGGCTTTCTGGTCCCATATTCCGGACGATCGCATCTCAGCATGCGACACACCGGTGACATGCCGGTATGTCCGTCCCTACGATCGACGCCATGAAGCGACAGGCGGATCTCACGAAGCGGCGGGCAGTAGACCTGTGCCGCGTCGCCGCCATGCTCTGTCGCCCCTTCTGAGCGGACGGCACGGCCTCCGCATCCCCTTGCCCTGGCGCCCCCAGGGCATCCGTGCGCCCCGCGCACCCTTCCGCACGCCCCGCCGCAACTGCCCCGGAGGAGAAAGAGCATGAGCCGCAGCGACGTCCTGGTCGACGCCGACTGGGTCGAGGCCAACCTCGACAACCCGAACATCGCGATCGTGGAGGTGGACGAAGACACGTCCGCCTACGAGAAGAACCACATCCGCAACGCGATCCGGATCGACTGGACCAAGGACCTGCAGGACCCGGTCCGCCGCGACTTCGTCGACCAGGAGGGCTTCGAGAAGCTCCTGTCGGCGAAGGGCATCGCCAACGACACCCTGGTGATCCTCTACGGCGGCAACAACAACTGGTTCGCGTCCTACGCCTACTGGTACTTCAAGCTGTACGGCCACGAGAACGTCAAGCTGCTCGACGGTGGCCGCAAGAAGTGGGAGCTGGACGCCCGCGAGCTGGTCGAGGAGGTCCCGGAGCGCGCCGAGACCACCTACACCGCCAAGCCGCAGAACACGGCCATCCGCGCCTTCCGCGACGACGTCGTGGCGGCCATCGGTTCGCAGAACCTGGTCGACGTGCGCTCCCCCGACGAGTTCTCCGGGAAGCTGCTCGCCCCGGCCCACCTGCCGCAGGAGCAGTCGCAGCGTCCGGGTCACGTCCCGTCCGCGCGCAACATCCCGTGGTCGAAGAACGCCAACGACGACGGCACCTTCAAGTCGGACGAGGAGCTCAAGGAGCTCTACGCCGAGGAGCAGGTCGACCTCGCCAAGGACACCATCGCGTACTGCCGTATCGGTGAGCGCTCGGCCCTGACCTGGTTCGTGCTGCACGAGCTGCTCGGTGTCGAGAACGTCAAGAACTACGACGGCTCCTGGACCGAGTACGGCTCCCTGGTCGGCGTTCCGATCGAGCTCGGCGCCAACAAGTAAGCAATCCAGTCCCACCCGACCGGCCTTCCTTCCGGTCAGACCCCTCTTTGGAGAAAGACATGTGTGGAGCGAAGGCCGGCGGCCCGGACGCCTCGACGATCAAGCCCGGTGAGACCACGATCCAGGGTCAGGTGACGCGTGACGGCGAGCCTGTGGTGGGCTACGTCCGCCTCCTGGACTCGACCGGCGAGTTCACGGCGGAGGTCCCGACCTCCGCGACGGGCCAGTTCCGCTTCTACGCGGCCGAGGGCACCTGGACCGTCCGCGCCCTGGTCCCCGGCGGCACCGCCGACCGTACGGTCGTCGCCCAGCAGGGCGGCCTGGCCGAGGTCGCGATCGCGGTCTGAGGCAGGCAGGTCAGCAGTCGGAGGGCCGTACCCGCCGGGGTACGGCCCTTCGGCCTGTGCGGGCCTACGCTGGAGGCATGTTGGCGCGACGACGGCATGTCTACTTCGCCATGATGGGCACGTGCATCGGGCTGTTCGTGCTGGCCTGGGGAGTCGTGCGGCTCTGGTCGATGCCGGTGGCCGTGGGGATGTGCGTGGTGGCCATGGTGATCCCGCCGCTCGCCGCGATGGTCGCCAACCGGCGCGGCCCCGACGACCGCTGGTGGGACGACCCCTCCGGCGACCCGAAGTCCGACGAGTGGTGGGACGAACTGGACGGGAGGAAGCGCCGGCAGTAGGAAGGCGGGCATGTCCTCTTCCGCGAGCGCGAGCAGCAGGAAGGCCTCCACGTCCCCGTCCGCGAGGCTGTCCACCGTCGTCCTCGACGCCCACGACGCGCACGAACTGGCCGCCTTCTACCAGCGCCTGCTCGGGTACGTGGTGCGCGCCGAGGAGCCGCACTGGGTGCTCATCGGCCCGCCGCCCGGCACCGCGGGCACGTCCCTCGCCTTCGAGACCGAACCCGGGTACGTGCCGCCCGTCTGGCCCACCCGCAAGCGCGGCGACCAGCAGATGATGCTGCACCTGGACATCGAGGTGGACGACCTGGAGGCCGATACCGCGCGGGCGGTCGCCGGAGGGGCGCGGGTCGCCGACCACCAGCCGCAGGACGACGTACGGGTGCTGTACGACCCGTCCGGCCACCCGTTCTGCCTCTGGGTCGAGACGCCTAGCTGATCGCCCGGCCCAGTACGTACACCGCCGGAGCGGCCGCCGCCAGGGGCAGGGCCACGCCCGCCGTGAAGTGCACGAAGCGGGACGGGTAGTCATAGCTCGCGACCCGGTGGCCGACCAGCGCGCACACCGCGGCGCCCGCGCCGAGCAGGGCGCCCTTCGCGCCGAGGCCCGTCATCCCGCCGACCGCGATGCCCGCGCCCGCCGCGGCCAGCAGGGCGACGGCCACGGAGGCCGGGGTCGGCAGGGGCAGCGCGCGGGCCAGGACGGCCACGGCCACCGCGGCCGCGCCGACCGACACCGCGTCGGGGTCGGCCGCGAGATACCCGGTCGCCACGATCGCCAGCGCCGCCGAGGCGACGGTCGCCATCAGGCCGTACATCCGCTCGTCCGGGTCGGCGTGCGAGCGGAGCTGCATCACCAGGCTGAGCAGGACCCACACGCCGAGGGTGCCGAGGATCGCGGCGGGGCCGTTGGAGCGGCCCGCCACCAGCAGCGCCGCGTCCGCGACCAGCGCGCCGAGGAACGCCAGCGCGATGCCCTGCCGGGCGGGCCACATGCCGTTCAGCCGGAACCAGCCGGCCGCGGTGACCGCCTGGAGGAGGACGAGGGGGACGAGGAGGGCGTACGACCCGACGGCCGCCGTACCGGAGAGCAGCAGGCCGAGGAGCGCGGTGAGCCCGGCCGGCTGGATACCGGGCTCGATGACCGGGGACCGGCCTTCGAGCCGGGCACGCTGGGCATCGGTGACACGGGAGTTGCCGGCGAGGGTGGCGGGCCCGTAGCCGGAGGGGGCGGCGGCGCCGGAGGCTTGGGCGGCGGGGAGCGGCTGGGCGCCACCGGCACCGGCACCAGCACCCACCGGCGCGGTGCCGTCACCGGCGGGAGCAGGGCCGACAGGACCGTGACCAGCGGTGCCGGAACCCGCCGCGGAACCGTACGCCGCCGGGCCGGGAGCCGCCGCGGGGCCGTATGCGTCGGCGCCCGGAGCCGCCTGCGAGGAGCCATAGGCGCCGGAGCCGGGTACCGCCTGCGCGGAGCCGTACCCGCCCGATCCCGGAGCCGCCTGCGCGGACCCGTACCCACCCGATCCCGGAGCCGCCTGCCCGGATCCGTACCCACCCGATCCCGGAGTCGGCTGCGCTGCGGCCCCGTATCCGCCCGCGCCCTGGGGCGTGCCGTAGTTCCGGGGGTCGCCGTCGTACCCCTGCTGCGGCAGGTACGCCGTCTCCGGTGGCGCCTGGAGCGGGGTGTGGATCTGGGTCTCCCAGGTCTGGCCCTGCCACTGCTGGGTGTGCTGCTGGGCGGACTGCGGGTCCTCGTGGCCCTGGTCCGCGTGGGCCGGCCAGCCCTGCTGCGGATACTGGTCGTAGCCCTCGTACGGCTGGTTCGTCATCGTCACCCTCCTGCGAACGGCGGGAGCACCTCGACCGTGCCGCCGTCGGCCAGCCGTACCGTCTCATGTCCGCGGGTGCCCACGGGGTCACCGTCGACGAGGAACGAGCATCGCCGCAGGACGCGCACGAGTTCACCGGGGTGTCGCTCACGCGCCGCGTCCAGCGCCTCGGCGAGCGTGGCCGCGTCGAACGGCTCCTCGGCGAGACCGGCCGCGGCCTTCGCGGCGGCCCAGTAGCGCACCGTGACCTTTGGCATCCGCTTCCTCAATCGATCGATGGTGTACGCGCCCCAGGCTAGCCGCCCGCTGTGACAGCCCAGTCCCCGATCCGGCCCAGCAGCTCGTCGCCGACCGCGTGCTCGGCGTGCCCCATCGGCTCGATCCACAGGTCGGCGTGGTCCCCGGCCGCCGCCGCGAGCATCCGCGGGTGGTCGAGGGGGAAGTAGCCGTCGCGGTCGCCGTGGACGATGAGGAGGGGCGTCGGCGCGATCCGCGGGACCGCCTCGACCGGGGAGAGGGGGACCGGGTCCCACTCGCGGTGGTGGATGCGGGTGCGGAAGCCGTAGCGGCCCACCAGGCGCCCCGCGGGACGGGTCACCAGCCAGTGGAGCCGGCGCATGGGGGCCGTACCGCGGTAGTACCAGCGGGCCGGGGCGCTGACCGAGACCACCGTGTCCGCGTGGGCGCCGGTCTCCGGCCCGTACAGCGCCGCGTGCCGCAGCACCACCGAGCCGCCCATGGAGAAGCCGACGGTCACCACGCGCGCGTGGCCGAACTCGCGGGCCCACGCCACCGCGGCGGCCAGGTCCAGCACCTCGCGGTCGCCGACCGTGGAGCGCCCGCCGGAGGCCCCGTGACCGCGGAAGGAGAACGTGACGGCGGCGCCGTACCGCGTGAGGGCCTCCACCACCCGGCGAACATGCGGACGATCCACATCGCCCGTGAAACCGTGCGCGACGACGAACACCAGGTCACGGGAAGGTGGCCGGGAGGAGTCGTATACGAAGGAGGGCGGATCGTATACGGAATCGATCGTCACGCCGTCGTCGGTGTGCAGAAACGTCCGTATAGGTGTGTGTCTGCGCGTCTCAGAGTGCGGACGAGCCGTGGAACGCACCACACGACCTGCCGGATCAATGCTCATGTGGGCTATTCTCGTCGGAAGAGGACTCGGGCAACGCAGCCCCCGGGTCCTTTTGTGCTTTCGGATACCCCCGTATACGAAAGCCATGACCTCGCCGGGACCGAGGAGGAACCAGACGTATGAGTTCTCTGCTGCTCCTGACCAACGCCCTCCAGCCGTCGACGGAGGTGCTTCCGGCCCTCGGCCTGCTCCTGCACAACGTGCGCGTGGCTCCGGCGGAAGGCCCCGCACTCGTCGACACCCCTGGTGCCGACGTCATCCTCATCGACGGACGCCGTGACCTGCCCCAGGTGCGCAGCCTGTGCCAGCTGCTGCGCTCCACCGGACCGGGCTGTCCGCTCATCCTGGTCGTGACCGAGGGCGGCCTCGCCGCCGTCACCGCCGACTGGGGCATCGACGACGTCCTCCTCGACACCGCGGGCCCCGCGGAGGTCGAGGCGCGGCTGCGGCTCGCCATGGGCCGCCAGCAGATCGTCAACGACGACTCCCCCATGGAGATCCGCAACGGCGACCTGTCCGTCGACGAGGCCACCTACTCCGCGAAGCTCAAGGGCCGGGTCCTCGACCTCACCTTCAAGGAGTTCGAGCTCCTCAAATACCTCGCCCAGCACCCTGGCCGCGTCTTCACGCGCGCGCAGCTGCTCCAGGAGGTCTGGGGCTACGACTACTTCGGCGGCACCCGAACGGTCGACGTGCACGTACGACGGCTGCGCGCCAAGCTCGGCCCCGAGCACGAGTCGCTGATCGGGACCGTCCGGAACGTCGGTTATCGATTCGTTACGCCCGAGAAGGGCGACCGGATCACCGAGGAGGCGAAGGCCAAGGCGGACCGGGCAAAGCCGGAGGATGCGGACGAGAGCGCCGCCCTCGAGGACGTAGAGGCGTAGCGGGTCCCGCGCATGGGCAAGGCTCCCGTACCGCAGCACGCCCGCGAGCCCCTCGGCGGGGGTACGGGGACCTCCTTCACGCCCTGCCCAGAGCGGGTCCATCCGCGTAGACTCCGCGCGTGGCCAAGGTAACCAGGGATGACGTGGCAAGACTCGCGGGGACGTCCACCGCGGTGGTCAGCTATGTCATCAACAACGGACCCCGGCCGGTTGCCCCGGCCACGCGCGAGCGTGTCCTCGCCGCGATCAAGGAACTGGGCTACCGGCCCGACCGGGTCGCCCAGGCGATGGCGTCCCGGCGCACGGATCTCATAGGCCTGATCGTGCCGGACGCGCGCCAGCCGTTCTTCGCGGAGATGGCGCACGCGGTCGAACAGGCCGCGTCCGAGCGCGGGAAGATGGTGCTCGTCGGGAACTCCGACTACATCGGCGAGCGCGAGGTCCACTATCTGCGCGCGTTCCTCGGGATGCGGGTGTCCGGCCTGATCCTGGTCTCGCACGCCCTGAACGACAACGCGGCCGCCGAGATCGAGGCCTGGGACGCCCGGGTCGTCCTGCTGCACGAGCGGCCGGAGGCGATCGACGACGTCGCCGTCGTCCTCGACGACGTCACCGGCGCCAAGACCGCCGTCGAGCACCTGCTGGGCCACGGCTACCCCTATGTCGCCTGTATGGGCGGCACCGCCGACACCCCCTCCGTCGGCGACCCCGTCTCCGACCACGTCGAGGGTTGGCGGCAGGCCATGCAGGAGGCCGGGCTCCCCACCGAGGGACGGCTCTTCGAGGCGCCGTACAACCGCTACGACGCCTACAAGGTGGGGCTGGAGATCCTCGCCGGGCCGCAGCGCCCGCCCGCGATCTTCTGCTCCACCGACGACCAGGCGATCGGCCTGCTGCGGGCCGCGCGGGAGCTGCGCATCGACGTGCCGGGCGAGCTGGGCGTCATCGGCTTCGACGACATCAAGGAAGCCGCGCTCGCCGATCCGCCGATGACGACCATCGCCTCGGACCGCTCGGCGATGGCCCGGGCCGCGGTGGACCTGGTCCTGGACGACGGGCTGCGGGTGGCCGGCTCCCGCCGCGAGCGGGTCAAGGTGTTCCCCTCGCGTCTGGTGGTACGGCGGTCCTGCGGGTGCGAGTGAGTTTCCTGAAGACCGTCTGAGAACCCCTGGCCGGAGTGCCAGCGGCGGCCTTATATCGGGCATACGAGGTTCTGCCGGGCTTCTCAGGGAGCACTCAGCAAGCTCTCATGGTCGCGCGACAAGCTTTTTGACATGACCGAGAGCTTCCGCCGCGACGGCGAGTACGAGCAGTACGACAACCCCCACCAGGGCGCCCAGCAGCACGCTTCCTCGCCCGTGAACCCGGAGTGGCCGCCCCCGCCGGCCCAGCCGCCCGCGCAGCCTGCCCCGGCCGCGCAGCACACGCAGCCGACGCAGCCGACGCAGCCCACTCAGCAGACGCAGCCCACGGCGCCGATCCAGCAGCCGGCCGCCTTCGCCGCCGGTTCGTACGGCGGCAGCGGTTCGTACGGCAGCGGCGGTTCCTACGGCGGCGACGGCAACGGCGGCGGAACCGCTCTTCTCACCGCGCCCCCCGCCGGGCCGGCCCCCGCGCCCAAGCGCCGCAACCGCGGCCCCCTCGCCCTGCTCGCCGCGGTCGCGATCGTCGCCGCGGCGATAGGCGGCGGCACCGCCTACGGCATCCAGGAGCTGACCGGCAACGACACGGTCACCTCCAGCAGCACCAGCACCAGCGTGGTGCCGTCCTCCGCCAAGGGCACGGTCGCCGGCGTCGCCAAGGCGGTCAGCCCGAGCATCGTCGAGATCAATGCCACCTCGAACGCGGGTGAGTCCACCGGCTCCGGCGTGATCATCACCAGCAACGGCGAGATCATCACCAACAACCACGTCATCTCCGGCGCCTCCTCCATCAAGGTGAGCACCAACAACGGCAAGACCTACACCGCGCAGGTCGTCGGCACCGACCCCAAGAAGGACCTCGCCCTCATCAAGCTGGAGAACGCCTCCGGTCTGACCGTGGCCACCCTCGGCAACTCCGACGGCGTCCAGGTCGGCGACCAGGTCGTGGCGATCGGCTCCCCCGAGGGCCTGACCGGCACCGTGACCAGCGGCATCGTCTCCGCGCTCAACCGGGACGTCACCGTGTCCACGGAAGAGGGCCAGCAGCAGAACCAGGGTCAGGGCGACGGCCGGTGGCCGTTCGAGTTCGGCGGCCAGCAGTTCAACGGCGACACCGGCTCCTCGACGACGACGTACAAGGCGATCCAGACCGACGCCTCCCTGAACCCCGGCAACTCCGGCGGCGCGCTGATCGACATGAACGGCAACATCATCGGCATCAACTCGGCGATGTACTCGTCCACTTCGGACTCCTCGGAGGCCGGCAGCCAGGGCCTCGGGTTCTCCATCCCGATCAACACCGTCAAGTCCGACCTGGCCACACTGCGGGCCGGCGGCACCGACAACTGAGCTCCTCCACCCCCGTAGGGAGTACGTCATGATCAAGCAGGTTCCGCACACGGTGGCCGGCGCCGACCCGGCCGGGTTCGCCCTGGCCCTCGCAGTGGCGTACGAACTGCACGCTCCGGTGCCGCGGGCGCCCGAGGTGGCGGCCACGGCGGTGGCCACGACGGTGGCCCGCCGCGGGTCGAGCGCGGGCCGCGCCCGCCGCCGCAGCGCCGCCCGCTGACCCCGCGCCCTTGCCGCACCGGGCGGGAACCATGCGAGGCTGAAAGCGTTCAGCCGTCAGCTCCCCGCCGTCCCACCGCACCCGAGGAATCCGAAGCCATGAGCCCCGCCGAAGGCGACCGTGACCCCCAGCGCATCCTGATCGTCGACGACGAGCCGGCGGTGCGCGAAGCACTCCAGCGCAGCCTCGCCTTCGAGGGCTACGACACGGAGGTCGCCGTGGACGGGGCCGACGCCCTCGACAAGGCCACCGCGTACCGGCCCGACCTGGTCGTCCTCGACATCCAGATGCCCCGCATGGACGGACTCACGGCCGCCCGGCGCATCCGCGGCGCGGGCGACACCACGCCCATCCTGATGCTGACGGCCCGCGACACGGTCGGCGACCGGGTCACCGGGCTCGACGCGGGCGCCGACGACTACCTGGTCAAGCCGTTCGAACTCGACGAGCTGTTCGCCCGGGTCCGGGCGCTGCTGCGCAGGTCCTCCTACGCGGCGGCGGCCGGGGCGACGGCCGCCGAGGACGACGAGGCGCTCACCTTCGCGGACCTCCGCATGGATCTCGCGACGCGCGAGGTCACCCGGGCGGGGCGGCCGGTGGAACTGACCCGCACGGAGTTCACCCTGCTGGAGATGTTCATGGCCCACCCGCGCCAGGTGCTGACCCGGGAGCAGATCCTGAAGGCGGTCTGGGGCTTCGACTTCGAGCCGTCGTCGAACTCGCTGGACGTGTACGTGATGTACCTGCGCCGCAAGACGGAGGCGGGCGGTGAGCCCCGGCTCGTGCACACGGTGCGGGGTGTGGGGTACGTGCTGCGGCAGGGCGGGGCGGAGTGAAGACCCTCGTACGCCGGTACCGGTCCCTCCCGATCCGGTCACGGCTGGCCCTGCTCGTGGCGGCGGCGGTGGCGTTCGCGGTGGCGGCGGTGTCGGTGACGTGCTGGTTCATCGTGCAGGGGAAGCTGTACGACCAGGCGGACGGCACCCTGAAGGACATGGTGCGCAGGCCCGGCACGGTCAAGGCACTGCTGGCGAACTGCACCCAGAGCCCACAGGACCACCCCCAGACGTTCCTGGACCGGAACGAGTACGTCCAGGCGATCAAGGAGGTGGGCGAGCCCTGCGTCGACCCGAACTCCCGGGGCACGGTCCAGGTCACCCAGAGCGACAAGGACGTCATCAAGAGCGCGAAGGATGATGTCGGGACCTTCCGCAACGGCACCGACGAGGACGGCAACTCGGTCCGGGTGCTCACTCTCTACCTGGGTGTCGACACGAACGACTCCCGAGGTGTCGCCCTCATCCTCGCGACCCCCCTCAAGGGCACCCAGTCCACCCTCAACGAACTCGCCCTCATCCTCCTCCTCGTCTCCGGCGTAGGAGTCCTCGGTGCCGGGGCCGCCGGCCTCGCCGTGGCCCGTGCCGGCCTCCGTCCCGTGGACAAGCTCACCGAGGCCGTGGAACACGTGGCCCGGACGGAGGACCTCAGCATCCGCATCCCCGTCGAGGAAGCCGCCGAGGACGAAGTCGCCCGGCTGTCCCGCTCCTTCAACTCGATGACGAGCTCCCTCGCCAACTCCCGCGAGCTCCAGCAGCAGCTGATCGCCGACGCCGGTCACGAACTCCGCACCCCGCTCACCTCCCTCCGCACCAACATCGAGCTCCTCACCCGCAGCGAGGAGACCGGCCGCCCCCTCCCCGAGGCCGACCGCAAGGCCCTGCTCGCCTCGGTGAAGGCACAGATGACCGAACTGGCCGCCCTGATCGGCGACTTGCAGGAGCTGTCGCGGTCGGAGGGGCAGCGCGGTGAACGCGTGCAGGTGGTGTCCCTGGAGGACACCGTCGAGGCGGCCCTGCGCAGGGCACGTCTGCGCGGCCCCGAACTGACCATCGACGCCTCGCTGGAGCCCTGGTACACCCGGGCCGAACCGGCCGCGCTGGAGCGCGCCGTCGTCAACATCCTCGACAACGCGGTGAAGTTCAGCCCCGAGGGCGGCACCATCGAGGTGAGGCTCAGCGAGGGTGTCCTCACCGTCCGCGACCACGGCCCCGGCATCCCCGCCGAGGAACTCCCGCACGTCTTCGACCGCTTCTGGCGCTCCCCGTCGGCGCGGGCGCTCCCCGGCTCCGGTCTCGGCCTGTCCATCGTGGCCCGCACGGTCGAGGAGGCCGGCGGCCAGGTCGCTCTCGGCCCCGCGGACGGCGGCGGCACCATCGCGACCGTACGGCTTCCGGGGGCGCCCACTCCGCCGCCGGAGGCTCCCGTCGCCGCGCAGTGACCTTGAAGCTGTCGATGTCCTGTCAACCTTCACGCGTTCTCGACCCTACTCACGGGTTCTCTGCCAGCTTCCTGAGTCGTCGCACAGATGCCCCACGCGTCTGTCCTCAGCACTCAGGAGTGAAGAACCCCCCATGCGTTTGCTTCGTACATCGACTCTGAAGAAGAGCGCCCTCGCCGCCGCGTCCGCGGCCCTCGCCGTCACCGCCCTGCTGGCCGGTGCCGGGGCCGCGCAGGCCGCCGGTCCCGGCGGGGCCCACAACGTCCGGGGCGTGGACCCCGGGAACACCGATGTCATGCTGGACCGGCTGTGCAGTCAGGAGACCAGCCTGACCGGGGTCTACGGCGCGCTCAACGTCGACACCGGCGAGTTCAAGACGCGGGACGAGTACCTGCGGGACGTGGTCGGGCTGTGGGTGCCGGCCGGGCCGTGGGAGCTGTTCCGCGGCTGGTGCGGGTACGCGCAGGCCTCGACCTGGTCGGTGAAGGGCGAGCCGGTGCGCACCTCGGAGTGGACCGGCAACCACGGGACGACCGAGGACAAGGTGACCTTCGTCAGCGGCTACAGCACCAAGACGTTCGCCAAGAAGAGCGTCGGCGGCAGCATCAGCCTGTCCCTCGCCAAGAGCATCTTCTCCGGCACCGTGGGCGGCAGCGCCGGCTACGAGTGGGGCTGGGAGAAGACCTCGTCCTTCGAGCGGCGCAGCGAGAAGTCGATCCCGCCGTGCACCCAGGTGGCGACGACCTGGACGCCGTACCAGCGGGTGGTCCGCGTGAACCCGGTGTTCTACGTCGAGGACTACCAGTGGAACAAGGGCGACGGCGAGGTCACCACGCACACCTGGCGCGGCCGGGACGCGAGCTGGAAGACGATCTACTCCTACGGCTACTACATCGACGGCACCTCCGACAAACTCCTCCCGAACGGCCAGCCCGACGGCCGCGAGGACAAGTGGCAGGAAAACCTGGACCCGAAGTCCTGCGCCAAGTAGGCGCGTTCGCGCGGCAACCTTCCGTGCGGGGGCGGCGACTGCTCTGCGGTCCCTACCCCCCGCACGGAACGGATTGCGCATGAGTGAGATCAGTGGCAAAGCGCGCCATCGCCGCAGGAAGACGGCCCTCGTCGTCGGTGTTCCCCTGGCTCTGAGCGCCGCCGGCGTCATGGGCTACGGGCTGGTGCCGGGCGCGCAGTCCCCGGCGTCCGCCGCCACCCCCGCCGCCGCTCCCGCCTGGGCCACCGCCACCGCGGACGGGTTCGCGTCGGTCAACGCCCTCGGGCAGAGCGGCACTTACGGCGGCCGGGACGGCCAGATCGTCACCGTGAGGACGCTCGCCGATCTGGAGAAGTACGCGACCGCGAGTGAGCCGTACGTCATCGTCGTCGCGGCCACCATCGACATGAACCCGGTCGGGAAAGAGATCAAGGTCGCCTCGGACAAGACCATCGTCGGGTCCGGGACCTCCGGGCAGATCGTCGGCGGCGGGTTCTTCCTCGGCGCCGGTGTGCACAACGTGATCATCCGGAACCTCACCATCCGGGACGCGTACCAGGGCGTGTGGAACGACAAGGAACACGACTTCGACGCCATCCAGATGGACGGCGCCCACCACGTGTGGATCGACCACAACGACCTGCGGCACATGGCCGACGGGCTCATCGACGTCCGCAAGGACAGCACCTATGTGACGGTCTCCTGGAACAAACTCAGCCAGGACAACAAGGCGTTCGGCATCGGCTGGACGGAGAACGTCGTCACCGACATCACCATCCACCACAACTGGATCCGCGAGACCGAGCAACGGAACCCGTCGACGGACAACGCCGCCCACGCGCACCTCTACAACAACTTCCTCGAGGACGTGGCCGGGACGGACATCAACTCCTCCTACGGCAACTACTCGCGCGGCGCGACCAGGATGGTCCTGGAGAACTCCTGGTTCCAGGGCGTCAAGAACCCCGTCATCAAGGACAGCACCGCGACCATCGTCCAGAAGGGCAACACCTTCGTCGGGACCAGCGGGCGCAACGAGAGCGGGGGTACGGCCTTCGATCCGAAGAGCTTCTACGCGTACACCCTCGACAAGACGGCGGACGTCCCCGCCCTGCTCAAGTCCGGTGCGGGGCCGCGCAGTTCGATCGGTACGACGACCGCCACGACGAAGGCCGCCGCGGCCACGACGCTCACCGTCGCCAAGGACGGCAGCGGGCAGTACTCGACCGTGCAGGCCGCGGTGAACGCCGTGCCCGCGGGCAACCCCTCGCGCGTGGTCATTTCGGTCAAGCCGGGGACGTACCGCGAACTCGTCAAGGTGCCCTCCAACAAGCCGCACGTCACCATCCAGGGCTCGGGCGGCAGCCGCAACGACACGGTGATCGTCTACAACAACGCGTCCGGCACGCCGAAGCCCGACGGCTCGGGCACTTACGGCACCGGCGGCAGCGCCACCGTCGCCGTCGAGGCCGACGACTTCCAGGCCCGCAACCTGACGATCTCCAACGACTTCGACGAGAAGGCCCATCAGAACATCGCCCAGCAGGCCGTCGCGCTGCGCACCGCCGCCGACAAGGTGTTCCTGGACGGCGTCATCGTCAGCGGCGACCAGGACACGCTGCTCTTGGACACCGCGGCCAAGGACAAGCTGGGCCGCGTCTACATGACGAACTCCTACGTCATCGGCAACGTCGACTTCATCTTCGGGCGGGCCACCGCCGTGATCGACAAGTCCGTCATCACACTGAAGAAGCGCTGGGACGGCTCCTCGGCCGGCTACGTCACCGCGCCCAGCACCGTCGCGAACCGCAAGGGCATCCTGATCGCCAACTCGACGGTCAACGGGGACGTCTCCGCGGCGAGCTTCTACCTCGGGCGCCCCTGGCACGCCGGCGGCGACGCGAGCCTCGACCCGCAGACCACGGTCCGCAACACCTCGCTGAGCGCCGCGATCAAGTCGACGCCGTGGACCGACATGAGCGGCTTCTCGTGGAAGGACGACCGGTTCGCGGAGTACAAGAACACCGGCGCGGGTTCGGGCGCGGCCTCCGCGAACCGGCCCCAGCTGACCGACGCGCAGGCCACCGGCCAGGAGATCGCGGACTGGCTGGGCGACTGGACCCCGACCGCGTCCTGACCTGCCGTTTCCCGGACCTCCGCTCCTCTGTCAGACCCTCGACCTACGCTGGTTTCCGTAGATCGACGGTCGGACGGGGGAGCGGGACATGGTGCGTATCGACAGGCATCGGGTCGGTGAGGCGGCCGTTTCGGCGGTGCGGGAGGACTTCGCGAACAGGATCGGTTCGCAGGTCCACTCCATGGCCAAGGCCGGCCCGGTGACGGCGCGGGAGTGGTGGCTGATCGCCCAGGAGTTCGTCGAGTACCTCGGCGCGCTCTCGGTGCGGGCCCCCGACCTCCGCTCGCCCGAGGCGAAGGCGGTCCTGGAGGACGCGGCGGAGGCGGCGGCCGGCGCGGTGGCGTACGCGGCGTACTTCCCCCGCGACCACTTCGAGGTCTTCCTCACCTACCCGAACTGGGGCATCGTCTACGACCGCGAACCCGGCGGCACCCCCGAGCCGGTCACGGCGGCCACCTGGCTGGACGCCTTCTGCCTGGCGATCCTCGTCGAGAAGACCCAATGGCACGGCGAGGCCTTCCACTTCGCCCGCGAGACACCCCAACAGGGCCGTTCGGGGCGGCCCGACGCCGAGCTGATCAACGGCTTCCTAGCGTACGTCCTCGGCGACACCGCCGACGAGGACGTCACCTTTCCGCCCTCGCCCGAGCAGAAGCTCGCCGCGCTCGACGCGGCACTCGACCGGGTGAGGGCCCTCGCCGCCGAGACCGGCGAGCAGCTCACCGACGAGCCGTACGGCATCGGCCTCCAGGCGCTGCGCGCGCTCGCGGCGGGCCACCGGGAGGGGTTCGGCGATGCGGTCGTACGACTGCTGCGGCCGCTGTCCGAGACCCCCGGGCCCGGAGCGCGGCCGGGCAGTCTGCTCCCGCTGCTGCCGATCGCGCTGACGGCGCTGGCGTACCGGCACGAGGGGTGGCCGCCGGCCGCCGACACCGACTATCTGCCGGACGCGCTGGTCATCGGCTTCGATGCCGCGCCGCCTCGGGTGGGCCCCTACGGCCGGGACCGGCGCCCCGACGCGGTGGCCGAACTCGTCGCCGGAGTGGTGGAGTTCGGGCGACCGCTGGAGCCGCGTCCGCTGCATCCGGACAGTGAGGAGCAGTTCGAGCAGTACACGCGGGACGCCATCACCCCGGTGCCGGGCAAGTCGCTCGACACCTTCGAGCTGGCGTACGCCCTCACCTACCAGGAGCTGCTCTTCAAGGCCCGTGCCGGGCAGGCGGCCGACGCGAGCGACGCCCAGCTGGAGAACCTGCGGCTGGCCGCCGAGCTGGGGGCGGCGCTGTTCCGGACCACGTTGGCGGAGCCGGGGAGCGAGGTGGCGGTGACGATCGACGGGGCGACCGTGACGTTCCCGGCCTGCCGGGACGAGGACGCCGGGGCGGGGGCGTGGCACCGGGCGGTGCACCTCGCGCTGATCACGGGCCGGCGGGAGCATCTGGCGCCGCTGGTGCTGGCAGGGCCGGAGCGGGTCGGGCCGGACCGCTCCCTGACGGCCTCCTACCGGCGGGCACTGCACACCTATCTGCGCGGCGAGGATCCCGAGCCGGCCACCGACCAGGCGCTGCGGGACGCCGAGAAGGCCCGTGAGCAGGGGGTCCTGCCGCCGCCCGCGGTCCTGTTCTCCCAGCTGGTGGAGGGCGACGCGGAGAGCTTCAACCTGGCCCTCCTGGACGCCCTGGCGGCCCACCGCGACCACTACGCCGTCGGCGACCGCGCGACCGGCCCCGACGCCGCCCTCGGCGTCGACCTGCTGGCCCTGACCTGCCATGCCCGCAGAAGGGGCTGGGAGATCAGGGTGCGGTCGCCGTATCTGCCGGAGCGCATCCTGCGAGCGGCCGAGCCGTTCTGACACCGACCGGGCGACTTGGTCTCGAGATCGGTGAGGCGGTCGCCGGCCCGAAGCGGGGCTGACGGAGCCGGAGCCTCAGCAGCCGCGGGGACCCCGGGTGTCGGCCGGCAGCCTGCGCAGCACCATCGTCTCCTCCGGGAGCGGGCCGAGCAGGCGCGCGTACGTGCCGCGTTGGGACAGCAGCTCCGCGTGGGTGCCGGACTCCACCAGGTGGCCGCCGTCCACGACCAGGATCCGGTCCGCGTCCGGGGCCAGGCTCAGATCGTGGGTGATCATGATGGTCGTACGGCCCGACATCAGGCGGCGCAGGGGCTGGACCACCTGGCGGGCGGCGACCGAGTCGAGGCCGGCGGTGGGTTCGTCGAGGATCAGGACGGGCGCGGCGCGGAGCATCGCGCGGGCGATGGTGATCCGCTTGAGCTGGCCGCCGGACAGGGCCGCCGTGCCGGGGGCGATCCCGGTGTCGTAGCCCTCGGGGAGGGCGGTGACGAAGTCGTGGGCCGCGGCCGCGCGGGCCGCCCGCTCGATCTCCTCGTCGCTCGCGCCGGGTCGGCCGGCCCCGATGTTCTCGCGGATCGTGCCGCGCAGGATCAGCGTCTCCTGCGGGAGCAGGGCGATCTGCTCGCGCAGGAACTCCAGGTTCAGCTGGGTGAGCGGGACGCCGTCCAGGGTGATCACGCCCGCGGAGGGGTCGTAGAAGCGGGTGAGGAGCTTGGACAGGGTGGACTTGCCGGCGCCGCTCGGGCCCGTGATGATCACCAGTTCGCCGGGGGCGGCCGAGAAGGAGACGTCTCGCAGGGAGTCCCTGGTGGCCGCCGGGTAGCGGAAGCCGACGCCGTGGAAGCCGACCCAGCCGTGCACCGGCCACGCGGGGACGGGTTCGGCCGGGTCGCAGACCGAGGGCTCGGCGTCCAGGATCTCGTTCAGGCGCTGGGCGCCCGCGGTGGCCGCGGTGAGGGTGAGGCCGAGCTGACCGAGGTTGCGGACCGGTGGGTACAGGTAGCCGATGAAGGCGGCGAAGGCGAGGAGCTGACCGAGCGTCATGCGGTCGGCCGAGATCTCCCAGACGCCGAGGCCGATCACGGCGAGCACGCAGAGCGTCTCGACGACCTCGACGAACTGCTCGTACATCTCGCCGAGTCGGGCACCGCGGACCGACGCCCGCAACCAGGCGCGGGCCTCGCGGTCGAGACGCCCCTCCTCGTCGCGGCGGCGGTTGTACGCCTGGGTCAGCACGACGTTGCCCAGCGACTCCTCGACCACCGAGGTGATCGCGCCGTCGGCGACCCGCTCGTCCTGCGAGGCCTCCTTGATACGGCCGGAGAAGCGGCGCGCGGCGAACAGGAACAGGGGCGCGAGGACGAAGGTGGCGAGCGCCAGGTCCCAGCGCAGGTACAGGGCGGCCGCCGAGTAGAAGACGGCCGAGAAGGCGGCGGCGACGGTGCCGACCACGCCGGACACGACCATCTGCTCGATGGCCTCGACGTCACCGGTGAGGCGTTCGACCAGGTCGCCCCGGCGGTGCCGCTGGAAGAAGTGCGGGGGCAGGTCCTGGACGTGCCGGAAGACCTTCGCGCGCAGGCGCAGTACGAATCTCTCGGCGGTCCAGGTCGCGAGCGAGTTGCCGAGGTAGCCGACGAGGGCGCCGAGCGCGGCGACGGCGAGCCAGGCTCCGGCCGGGCCCCAGAAGGCGGAGAGCGAACCGGCCTTGAGGGCGGTGTCGGTGAGTTCCGCGAACAGCAGGATCGCGGCGGTCTCGGCGAGCGCGGACACCACCACGCAGGCGACGATCGCCGCCAGCCACTTGCGGTCGCCGCGGGTCAGCGGCCAGAAGCGGCGGAAGGCCGCACGGACTTCCCTCATGCTCAGCGACTCCTTCCGGGGCCGGAAACAGGCTCGGGTGGGGATCAGGCTCGGGAACAGGCCGAGGCGGGGCCCCCGGGGCGAGACACGCTCGCCGGCCGGTGGCCCCGCCTCGCGGTGGCCCGCCTCAGCCCTTGTGGGCGACCGGGCGACGCTTCGGCGCGTGCTTCTTCGGCGCGGGAGCCTTCTTCGGGGCCGGAGCGGGCTTGCGGGTCTTCTTCACCGGGGCGATCTTGTGGAAGCTCATGAATTTCTCCCTGTCATTACCTTTGACTTGTTTTGATTTACGTAAGTAAATCCTGTGTCAGTCCTTAAGGGCGATTCAGCAAGGCTCAGGAGTGTTCTCCTTTGCGTTTGCGTCGTTCGCTGTCGACATGGAAAACACTACGGCACTCCCGCCGCCAAAAAGGCGATCCGGCCTTAGACCTCAATAAGACTGAATGTGCGTTCCCTATGAGCCGACGGCCAGCGCGGAGCCCGTGATCCGGACCCTGATGCCGTCCCTCTCCACCCGCACGTCCCGCAGGCGCAGCTCACCGCTGGAGGGCTCCGGCAGCTGGAAGGCGAGCGAGAGTCGGTCGGCCAGGGCCGGGCGGGTCAGGTGGGAGAGGGCGTCGAGGAGCGCCGGGTCCAGGCCCAGGCGCGACAGCAGCTCGGGGTGGGCGAGGGCCAGGTCGAGGAGGTTGAGCCGCAGGGCCTGCCGTACGAACTCGGGGCGGCCGGTCAACCGGGCCAGCGCGGTGTCCGAGCGCTGCGCCTCACGCACGGTCGCGTCCGGCACGCCGAGCGCCCGCACGACGGACGGAACCGCCAGCAGGGCCCGGGCCTTGCGGGTCTCGCGGGCCAGGGCCGCCGCGGACGCCGGCGTCAGATGCAGGCCCTCGGCGGGCCGGGTGCCAGGCCGGTAGGTCGCCAGGTCCCCGATGTCCAGGCGTATCCCGCCGATCCGGGTGTCCACCCCCCGCCGTCCGTCCCGCGCCACCCGCACATCGGCCCGCAGCCGCAGATCGTGCCCGGCGACCGGGAGAGTGCCGCGGACGGCGACCCGGTCCCGTGCCGCGCCGGTGAACGTCACCTGGGAGGCGCCGAGTTCACGGTTCATGTCGGCGAAGGAGAGCAGGACGTCACCGTGCAGTTCGGGGACCCGCGCCCCGCGCACGGAGGTCGGCCCGTCGCCGTCGAGCCGGATGTCCCGGCCGGTCGCCGACACCGCGGCCAGCGTGACCCGGTCGGCGGCCACGTCCGGCACGGTCACCTGCACCGACTCCAGGCGCCGGTCGGCGAGTTGGGTCAGGAAGGGGAAGCCGCCGATCTCGACCTCGGGCGCCGCGGTCAGCCGTAGCCGCTGCTTGAGGGTGTCCGCGGCCCGGTGCTCGGCGTACAGCACGGCCCAGCGGTCGGCGAGGGTGAGGAAGGCGGCGAGCACGGCCAGGGAGGCGACCGTCTTCACCGCGAACGCGAAGCGGCCCCGCCGGCCCCGCCGCTTGGTGCGGCGGTGGGTCGGCGGGGCCGGAGGTGCTTCAAACGGGTGGGGATGCGTGGGTACGGGGTGGGGGGAACGCATCGATCCATCCGATCATGCGTGGGCCCCCCACCCGCAACCTCAGCCCGGGCGGTGCGACTCAGCTCACGGTCTACTTGACGACCGTGATCCGGTTCGCCGCCGGCGGGGCGATCGGGCTGCTCGCCGACGAGTTGGCCGTCAGGTAGTCCACGAGCGCGGCCAGGTCGTCGCTGCCCACGAGGTCGTTGGTGCCCTGGCCCAGGGTGGTGAAGCCGTCACCGCCGCCCGCGAGGAAGCTGTTGGTCGCGACGCGGTAGGTGGCCGCCGGGTCGATGGCCGCACCGTCCAGCCGCACCGAGTCGACGACGATCCGGTCCGCGCCGCTCTTCGTCAGGTCGAGCGTGTAGGTGAGGTTGGCGGACGGCAGCAGGATCTTCGGCGAGGCCGCGTTCGACCCGCTCACCTGCTCCTGGAGCACCTTGATCAGCTGGGCGCCGGTGAAGTCCTGGAGGTTCACGGTGTTGGAGAAGGGCTGCACGGTGAAGCCCTCGGCGTAGGTCACCACGCCGTCGCCCTCGGTCCCCTTGGCCGCGTAGGTGAGGCCCGCGCGGACCCCGCCCGGGTTCATCAGCGCGAGGTCGGTCCCGGCGTCGAGCTTCCTGCCGTGGGCGAGTTGGGCGTCGGCGATGAGGTCACCCATGGGCGACTCGGTGCCGGTGCTGGGTATGTCGGCGGAGATGTAGCCGATCGCGCGGTTGCCGATGGGCGCCGCGAGGGTGTTCCACCTGCCGATCAGCTCGGTCATGTCCGGCGCCTTGGGGACGGTCCGGGTGACCACGTGGTTCGCCGACTTCACGGACGTACGGGCGATGTCGCCGGTGAAGCGGTCGTACGTCAGCGTGGTGTCCGTGTAGAGCCGGCCGAAGGAGGCGGCCGAGGTGACCATGCGGGGCTTGCCCGACGGGTCGGGGACCGTGCACACGTACGCGGCATGGGTGTGGCCGGTGACCAGCGCGTCCACGGACGGCGAGATGTTCTTCGCGATGTCCACGATCGGGCCGGAGATGCCGTCACCCGGGCCCGGGGAGTCGCAGTTGTAGTTGTAGGAGCCCGAGGCGGGCTGGCCGCCCTCGTGGATGAGGGCCACGATCGACTTCACGCCCTGCTTCTGGAGCACGCGGGCGTACTTGTTGATCGTCTCGACCTCGTCCTTGAACTTCAGGCCCTTGACGCCCTCGGCGGAGACGACGCCCGGGGTGTCCTCCAGGGTGACGCCGATGAAGCCGACCTTGACGTCCTTCTTCTTCCACACCCAGTACGGCTTGAGGATCGGCCGGCCGGTCTTCTCGTCCAGGACGTTCGCGGCGAGGTAGGGGAAGTCGGCGCCCACGAACTTCTTGTCGGTGTAGCAGCCGGCGGTGGGATGGCAGCCGCCGTTCTGCAGCCGGCCCAGTTCCTTCGCGCCCTCGTCGAACTCGTGGTTGCCGACGCTCGTCACATCCAGGTCGAGCTTGTTCAGCGCCTCGATGGTCGGCTCGTCGTGGAAGAGACCCGAGATGAGGGGCGAGGCGCCGACCATGTCACCACCAGCGGCGGTGACGGAGTAGGCGTTCCCCTTGCGCGCCTCCCGCAGATGGGTGGCGAGGTACTCGACACCGCCGGCGTCGATGGTCTTCGTGGTCCCGTCCGCCTGGAGTTCGGTGACCCGGCCCGAGGAGCCGGACGGCGGCTCCAGGTTGCCGTGCAGGTCGTTGAAGGACAGCAGCTGGACGTCCTGGTACCGGCTCGGCAGCGGCTTGCCGTGCCGGCTGTCGTGCGCGCCGGCGGGCAGCGCGGCGGCGAGCGCGCCGACGGTGGCGAGACCGGCGGCCGCGGCCACGAGGCGGTACATACGTCTGTGGCTGTTCTGCTGCTGGGACATGGCTGGCATGCGCCCCCCTGTGTTCCGGATGTGAGAGTGCCCCCCGTTCCGGCGCAGCCTAGGGTCAACGCGCGTAGCGCGACAGGGGTTTCGTGGTTACATCCTGGTTGCTTCTTTGCCGCCGCTTTGCCCCGACCTCCCCTTACCCTCGTAGCCATGACCAGCGACGACATCGCACACCCCGGCACCGCCCGCTCCATCGAGACCCTCACGGCGCTCTCCCCGGACCAGACCGAGGCGGTTCTCGGCCTCCTCACCGAGGCCGCACAGGCCGACGGCCAGCAGGCGGTGTCCGAGCAGGGCCGGCTGCAACTGCGGGGCGGCGGACGCGAGGGCGTGTCCCATCTGCTCCTGTACGTCGGCGACGAACTGGTCGGCTACGCGCAGCTGGAGGACACCGACCCGGTGGAGGCGCCGGCGGCGGAGCTGGTCGTCCGCCCCGGGCACCGCGGCCACGGTCACGGCCGTGCGCTGGGCTCGGCGCTCCTCGCCGCCTCCGGCAAGCGGCTGCGGGTGTGGGCCCACGGCGGCCACAGCGCGGCCCGCCATCTCGCCCAGGTCCTCGGCCTGACCCTCTTCCGCGAGCTACGGCAGATGCGGCGCCCCCTGGCCGGCCTGGAGCTGCCCGACCCGGTGCTGCCCGCCGACGTGACGGTCCGTGCCTTCGTCCCCGGCGAGGACGACACCGCCTGGCTCGCGGTGAACGCGGCCGCGTTCGCCCACCATCCGGAACAGGGCTCCCTGACCCAGCGCGACCTCGACGACCGCAAGTCCGAGCCCTGGTTCGACCCGGCGGGCTTCTTCCTGGCCTTCCGGGAGGGCGAGTTGGTCGGCTTCCACTGGACCAAGGTCCACGCGGCGGAACAGCTCGGCGAGGTCTACGTCCTGGGCGTCCGCCCCGGCACCCAGGGCGGCGGCCTCGGCAAGGCCCTCACCACGATCGGGCTGCGCCACCTGGCCGCGCAGGGGCTGCCCACGGCGATGCTGTACGTCGACGCCGACAACAAGGCGGCGGTGTCGGTGTACGAACGGCTCGGTTTCACGACGTACGAGACGGACCTGATGTACCGCACGGAGACGTGAGCCCGATGCGGCTGAGCGAACTCGTGGCGCTGGTCCTCGCCGACCTGTCGGCCGGGGCGCCCGCGACTCCGACCGTGTCCTGCTCGCCCCTCGACGAGGGCTGGGTGGAGGTGCTGCTGACGGACGCGGACGGGATGGGCGTCGGCTTCGGCGTGAACCCGGCGCTCCCCGAGGCCGAGCTCCTCCGTGCCCTCGCCGACCGCATCCCGGACGCCTACGTCGAGCTGTACGCCATCGGCCTGCCGGTCGTCCCCGGCACGGAGCGCCCCGCCCGGGCGGATGTCGTCGACGGAGTCGCGCTCTGGACGGACCCGGCGGGCGGGGGCTGGAGCTGCCCGGTGGGCCGCTACGGCACCACTTGACCCCGCGTCCCCGCGGTCGCCCGATACGGCACCACCTGACCCACGTCACTCCGGTCGCCCGGCACCGCACCACCCGAGCACGCGTCACCCGGCGCTGCCGCGCGCGCTCTCCTCAGGCCCCGCACCGGCTCCGGCGCACAGGCCGCCCCCGTCAGGACCGCCCCCGCCGGCACCACGGCCCACCGCACATGCGCCGCCGCCCAGGCCACCCACCGGCTCTAGCCCGCCCACCCCTCACGACACCACCCGCGCCCCCAACCCACGCACCGGCTCCGGCGCACAGGCCACCCCCGTCAGGACCGCCCCCGCCGGCACCACGACCCACCGCACATGCGCCGCCACCCAGGCCACCCACGGGCTCCGCCCCGCCCGCCCCTCACGACACCACCCGCGCCCGCAACCCACGCACCGGCTCCGGCGCACAGGCCACCCCGGCAAGGACGGCCGCCGTCAGCACGACGGCCCAGCGCACATGCGCCGCCGTCCAGGAGGGGTCCTCGGGTGGGACGAACAGGTCCCAGCGGGACGGGATCAGGGCCGGGGCGAGGAGGGCGAGGGTCAGCAGACCCGCCGCCACCGACGGGCCCGGCTCGGGTTCGTCCGTGAAGCGGACGGCCGCGGCCGCGGCGGCCAGGGCGAGGGCGGCCGTGGTCCCGGCCTCCAGGGTGACCGGGCCGAGCGGGGGCCGGGCCTGTGCCGGCACGAGGAGCAGCGCGGCCGTCCACCACACCGCGGCGACCGGGGCCACCAACGCGATGCGCAGACCCGTCCGGGTCCAACGCCGGGTGGGTACGGGGGTGGTGAGCTGCCGGGCCGGGTCGTCCAGGAGGAAGGCCAGCCCGAGCGCGAAGACGAGCGCGGCGGCCCGCAGGAGGTTGAGCCCGAGCCACCCGTCCATCTCCCCGACCAGCAGCCGCGGCACCCCGACGACCAACAGCCCCACGAAGGCCCCGCCGCCGACCGTCCGCCACGGCAAGGTGCGCCCCACGGCCCTGACGAGCCCACGGCTCACACCACACCACCCCGCCCCATCGCCGCGACCCCCACCGGAACCCCACGCCCCGGCCCCGTCCCCGCGACCCCCACCGGAACCCCACGCCCCGGCCCCGTCCCCGCGACTCACACCGGAACCCCACCGCCCGGCCCGGTCCCCGCGACTCACGCCAGAACCCCAACGCCCGGCCCGGTCCCCCCGGCTCACGCCGAACCCCCGCCGCTCACCGCTCCCCTCGCTCCGCAGCTCACCCCTCCCGTCACTCCTCGGCACAATCCTTCGCCCCCTCCGGCACCTCAACCCCCAGCAGTTGTGCCACCCGGCTCGTCGTGACCCCGGAAGCCGTCAGGTCGGTCCAGTTCCGCTTCACGCTCGCCGTCACCTCGGCACGGGGACGGTCCAGCAGTTGACGTACGACGTCGGTCTGGGCGGCCGACATGGACAGGCCGTCGGTCGGGGCGAGCACCGTCGCCGCGCCGGTGACGCTGTCGTCGATGCGGGCGTCCGCGAGGTCGGCCAGTGGATGGGCGGATCCGCCCAGGGCGAGCCACATGACGGTGACCACCCGCCCGTCGCACAGCTCACCGCCCTTCGACTCGGCCCCGGTGACCAGCACGGAGGCGACCCCGACCGCGAACTCGGGGACCCGGTTGCCGCCCCAACGGGTGCCGACGGTCACCTGCCCCGGCGTGGTCAGCGGAGGGATCGCCGAGTCGCCGCTCAGCCCGTACCGCGCCTCGACCCGCTGCCGTACGAGAAGGGGCTGCCGGGCTGCCGTACCCCCGGCCAGGGACCGGACGCGGTCCACGACCCGCGCCCAGTCGCCCGCGCGGCCGGTCCACTCGGGGAAGGCGCAGTACGTCGAGCCGTCCCGCCGCACGCACGACTGGTCGCGCTGCGGAGAGACCGAGGCCCGCTCCCGCGCGGCCGAGAGCTGCGGCGAGACGCCCCCGGACTGGGCCACCGCCCCGACCAGCGTCAGCGCCAGCGCACCCGCCGCACCGGCCCGCACATACCGCCCGCGGCCCCCGCTCACCAGCACCGCGCCGAGCGCCACCAGCAGGACCAGGCCCGTCAGATACAGCGCGTGCCAGGCCGCCGGGCGGCCGACGAGGTCCGAGGGGAGCACCGTGGAGCCGCTCGTCTCGTCCACGACCGGCGACAGCCACCGCGACCACTGCGCATCGCCGGTGCCCGCGGAGACGAACACGCTCAGGACGAAGAGACCGATCACGGCGACCGGCGCCGCGAACACGCTCGGCACCAGCCGGGCCAGCAGCACCCCGAGCGCGCCGCACAGCAGCACGTACAGCGGCCCCACGGCCAGTTCGGCCGGCGAGCCGTGGCCCACCGCGCCGGGCCTGAGGGCCTGCCGGGTGAACTCGCCGAGCACGACCAGCGCGGTGAGGACCGCGTACGGCACCACCGACAGGACGTGCGCGACCGTCCTCCGCCACGGCTCCATGACCAGCACGTCGAACTGCCGGTCGGTCCCGCGCCGCCGGGAGCGCAGCGTGCACCGGTTGACGCACACGAACAGGGCGATCCCCAGCAGCAGCGGCCCGGTCTGGGTGTCCCGGTCGGCGTCCTGGAGGGCCGGGAAGGCGTCCATGCCGTCCTCGGAGTGGAACAGCGTCCAGGCGGTCCAGCCGACGTACAGCAGCAGGGTCGCGACCACCGGGAGGTAGCGCAGCAGGTCCCGCGCCTCGAAGCGGGCGAGCTGGACGACAGCCGCCCACGACCGCCGCGGATCCTCTTCGTGTACGGCGGTGTCGGGCGCCGTCTCCGTCAGCACGCTCACGCCGCCGCCTCCGCGCCCACGTCGTCCAGGGTGAGCAAGTAGCCGTCCTCCAGGGTGGGTTCGAGGAGCTCGGCGTCCGCGGGCGGGTCGCCGACGTTGCGGAAGGAGCCGGTGCCGGTGCGCCAGCCCGCCTTCGCGCCCGGGGCGCGTTCCGTGCTGCTCCAGACCCGGCCGGCCGCGCGGGCGGTCAGTTCGGCGGGGGTGCCCTCGAAGAGGATGCGGCCGCGGGCCATGACCAGGACGCGGTGGCAGAGCATCGCCACGTCCTCGGTCTGGTGGGTGGACAGCAGGACCGTCCGGCCCTCTCCGGCCTGGGCGATCAACTCCCGGAACCGCATGCGCTGTTCGGGGTCGAGGCCGACGGTCGGCTCGTCCAGGACGAGGAAGCCGGGGTCCCCGACGAGCGCGGCGGCCAGCGCGACCCGCTGCCGCATCCCGCCGGACAGCTTCTTGATGCGCCTGCCCCGCACGTCCCCCAGGTCGACCTCCGCCAGCACCCGCCGCACCTCGCGGTGGCGGGCGGTGCGGTCGGTGAGTTCCTTGAGGATCGCCACGTAGTCGACGAACTCGAAGGCGCTGAAGTCCGGGTGCAGGCCCGGGGTCTGGGGCAGATAGCCGAGCGAGCGGCGGACCCGCTGGCGGCCGCGCGAGGTGCCGGGGTCGTGGCCGAGCACGGTGAAGGCGCCCTGGTCGGCGGGCACGGCGGTGGCGAGCACCCGCAACAGGGTCGTCTTCCCTGCCCCGTTGGGCCCGAGCAGCCCGGTCACACCTGGCGTGAGCCGCAGCGACACGTCGTCGAGGGCACGGGTGCCGCCGTACCGGAGACAGAGCCCGGAGGCGGAGACGGTGTCGGTCATGCGGTGCTCCCGTGGCGGTCGGTCATGCGGTCCCCCTGGGTGGAGGCGATCGTGTGATCGCCGTGATCGAAGTCGGTCGTACGATCGCCGTGATCGAAGTGGGTCATGCGGCGGCGTCCGAGGTGGCCCGCCGTCACTCCGCGCTCCCGTTGAACAGGTCGAAGCGGTCGCGGAGCAGGAACAGCAGCCCGGCGGCGAGCGTGGCGACGGCCGCCGCAACGCCCTGGCCGGCCGCGGTGAACGGCGCGAGCGAACCGGCGTCCGGCTGCTGCGCGGCCTGTGCGGTCAGCAGTACGACGACCCAGGCGCCGCCGACCAGGGACGGCGCGAGGACCGGCCCGAGCCGTGGGGTGAGGGCGAGGGCGGTCCCGGTGAGCGCGAGCGCGGGCAGCAGCCAGGCGAGCGCGCGCAGGCCGTAGTCGGGCAGGGCGAGGGTGGCGAGTCCGTTGAGGCCGAGCCCCGCGGCGAGCACGGCGAGCGTGCGGATCATCAGCAGCCGGAAGCCGTGCAGGGGCGCGACGACGGCCATCTCGTACGTCGGGTCGAGCACCGGGCCGTACGACAGCGAGACGCCGGCCAGGGGCAGCAGCGGGGCGAGGACGAGGAACAGGGTCGGTGAACCGGCCGTGTGCACCACGCCGACGGTCGCCAGCAGCAGGAACACCACGGCCGCCAGCCAGGACCGCCGCAGCACCGGTGTGGCCGTGAGCAGCCGGGCGGTGTGGTCGGCGATCCCGGCCCGGGTCAGCAGTGACTCGAACCAGCCCGGCCGGGGCGCGTCCAGTTCGGCGTCCAGCCGCTCCCAGCCGGCGTCCAGCGCGACCGGGTCGGTGACGCCGGCCAGCAGTCCCCGGCACTCGGCGCAGGCGGCCAGGTGGGTGTCGGCGGACCAGAGCAGGGGGGCGGCCAACTCGCCCCGGGCGTAGGCCCGTAGATCTTCCTCGGCCACATGCCAGGTCATGCCGCCACCTCCCTCGGGGGTACTCGTGCTCATGCCAGTGCCTCCCGCAGCTGCTTGCGGGCCCGCATCGCCCGGGTCTTGACGGTGCCGGGCGGGATGCCCAGCAGGACGGCGGCCTCGCGGGTGGTCAGCCCGTCGATGACCGTCGCCTGGAGCACCGCCCGCAGCTCCGGTGAGAGCCGGACGAGGGCGCCCGCGAGGTCCCCGTGCTCCACCCCCGCGAGCACGCGTTCCTCCGCGGACTCCTCGTCGCGGTGCCGGATCCGGGACAGGGCCTGCCTGAGCCGCCCCCGCGCCCCGTCGCCGCGCAGCGCGTCGATCAGCCGCCGCGACCCGATCCGCCACAGCCACCCCGCCACATCGCCCTCCTCGCGGTACCTGGCGGTCCCCCGCCACACCGCCAGGAAGGTCTCCTGTACGACGTCGTCGACCAGGTTCGGATCGGCGCACCGGCCGCGCAGCCTGGCCAGCAGCCAGGGCGCGTACCGCCGGTACAGCTCCTCGAAGGCGCGCCGGTCCCCGTCCGCGGCGATGGCCCGCAGCAGCTCCCCGTCGCTTCTCGTTTCCCTCACGCCCTCTCATCGGACGACCCCCGCCGACCGGTTCACGTGGCTCCGAGAAAACCACGCTTGACTTTCCCGGACACCTTCCACCACCCTTTCACTACTCAATTAGTGAAAGGGTGGTTGTCCGCGTGGTCGAGTACCGCATCGACCGGCGCTCCGGCGTCGCCACCTACGTGCAGATCGTCCAGCAGACCAAGCAGGCCCTTCGACTGGGCCTCCTCGAACCCGGCGACCGGCTCCCCACCGCCCGCGAGGTCGTGGAAGCCACCGCCATCAACCCGAACACCGTGCTCAAGGCCTACCGCGAACTGGAACGGGAGGGCCTGGTCGAGGCCCGCCGCGGCCTCGGCACCTTCGTCCGCAGGACGCTCGGCGCCGCTGTCCAGGCCGCCGACACCCCCCTGCGCGCCGAGCTCGACGCCTGGGCCGTGCGGGCCCGGTCGGCGGGCCTCGGGCGCGAGGACGTCGACGCGCTCCTGACCGCCGTACTCGATGAACACTTCCCTAAGGGGGACCAGTGAGTTCCACCAGTACCAGCCCGGCCGTCGCCCTGGAGGCGTCCGGCCTGGGCAAGCGGTACGGCAGGCGGGGCGCCGCCCTCGACGGCTGCTCCTTCCGGCTGCCCGCGGGCCGCATCAGCGCGCTGGTCGGCCCCAACGGCGCCGGGAAGTCCACCCTCCTCGCGATAGCCGCCGGCCTGCTGCGGTCCACCGCCGGCACGCTCACCGTCCTCGGCGGGGCGCCCGGCGCGGCCCGCGACCGGGTCTCCTACCTCGCCCAGAACAAGCCGCTCTACCCCCAGCTGACCGTCGCCGAGACCCTGCGCATGGGCGCCGAGCTCAACCCGGCCCGCTGGGACGCCGCCCGCGCGGCCCGGATCGTCGAGCAGGGAGACCTCGATCCGAAGTCCCGGATCCGCGGCCTCTCCGGCGGGCAGCGCACCCGGGTCGCGCTCGCCCTCGCGCTCGGCAAGCGGCCCGAGCTGATGCTCCTCGACGAGCCGATGGCCGACCTCGACCCGCTCGCCCGGCACGAACTGATGGGCACCCTGATGGCGGACGCCGCCGAACACGGCACCACCGTGCTGATGTCCTCGCACATCGTCGCCGAGCTCGCCGACGCCTGCGACCACCTGCTGCTCCTGGGCGGCGGCCGGGTCCGGCTCGGCGGCGGCATCGACGACCTGCTCGCCGCCCACACCCTGGTCACCGGCCGCGGCACCCCCGAGGACCTGGCCCCGCACACGGTCATCGAATCCCGTGCGGCGGGCCGCGGCCTGACCGCCCTGATCCGCCGGGACGGCCCGGTCGGCGAGGGCTGGGCCACCGAGGAGCCCTCCCTGGAGGAACTGCTGCTCGCGCACCTCCGCGCCCCCGAGGCCCCCGCCCTGCTCACCCCGGGCACCACCGCGGCCCCGCAGGCGGTGACGGCATGAGCGCCACGACCCTCGACCGGGCCCCCGCTCCCGTGGTCACCCCGGCACCGCGCGGCCTGGTCCGCACGGTGCTGCGGCTGCACCGTGCCGCCCTGTGGATCTGGCTCGCCTGGGTGGCCGGCACCGCGGGCCTCCTGCTCTGGCTCCTCGGCCCCGGCGCCCACTCCGCCCAGCACGCGCTCGAGACCTACGGCTACGGCGGGCTCCTCGTCACAGGCGGCCCGGCGGACGCGTACAACAGCCTGTTCTACTACCCCGACACCCTGATCACCCTGGCCTCCTTCGCCGTCGCCCTGTTCGCCGGCGGCCCGCTGATCGCGCGGGAGCTGGAGAGCGGCACCGCGCGGCTCGCCTGGACCCAGTCGGTGTCCCCGGCCCGCTGGCTCGCCGTGAAGCTCGCCGTGCCGGCCGCCTTCATCGTCGTCGGAACGGGCCTGCTCACCCTGCTGTACCACCAGCTGTGGTCCGCCCACGCCAACCTGCTGATCGCCGGCATCGGCCCCCGCTCCCTCTACTTCTCCCTCGGCCCGGCCACCGTCGCCGCCCCGCTGCTCGGACTCGCCCTCGGCACCCTGGTCGGCCTCGCGGTCCGACGCACCCTGCCCGCGCTCGCCTTCAGCGGGTTCACGTACTTCCTCGTCTACGCCTTCCGCGGCAACCACTGGCCCTTCCAGGGCCGCTACCAGCAGCCCGAACTGCACTCCCGCAGCCGGGCGATCACCTCCACGGGCGCCCGGATCAGCGACCCGGGCTGCTACGACGACAAGGCGTGCCTCGCACAGCACGATGTCGTGCGCTTCACCCGCGCCTACCTGCCCTCCCCCGACTACTGGCCCCGCCAGCTCCTGGAGACCGGCGTCCTGCTCGCCCTCACCGCCGTGGCCGTCGCCCTCGCGTTCGGCCTCCTGCGCAGGCGGGCGGCGACCGGATGAGCGCGCCGGCCCTCCCCCGGCGGGGGCTCGTCCGGACCGTGCTGCGGCTGCACCGCACGGCGCTGATCGTGTGGACCGCCTTCGTGCTCGGCTCGGTGGCCTACCTGGTGTGGCTCACCGAGGTCACGGCCGGCTCCTGCCCCAGGAACGGGATGTGCGGGGCCTACAGCGGCGCGGTGAGCTGGATCGGCACGTTCATGTACTACAGCTACTGGGCGGTGGCCGCCTGGGCGAGCGGCGCGCTGATCGGCCGCGAGCTGGAGAGCGACACCGCGCGGCTGGCCTGGACCCAGGGCGTCTCCCCGGCCCGCTGGCTCACCGCCAAGCTCGCCCTGCCGGCGGCCGCGCTCGTCCTCGGCGGCGCCGTCTTCGTCCCCGTCTACCGCTGGGCCTGGTCGGCACACCGCGGCCTGAGGGGCGACAACCTCCTCTTCAACGACGTGTTCGCCGACCACGGCCCCCTGGTGGTGGCGTACGGCCTCTGCGCCCTCGCCGTCGGCACCCTCACGGCCCTCCTCCTGCGCCGCCCACTCCCCGCCCTGGCAGTCTCGATAACCCTGACAACCGTCCTGAACCGCACCCTGGAGCCCCACCGCACCCCCGACTTCTGGCCCACCCATCTGACGGAAACCGCCGTACTCCTCACCACCACAGCCCTGGCAACAACAGCCGCCTACTGGCAACTGCGCCGCACCACTCCCTGACCACGACCCACCCCTCTCCTCAGCCACGCTTGGGGGCCGCGCCCCGCCGTAAAGAACTGTGCCCAGCCACCGGCAGCCGCGGCCCGCGCTGGAGAAGCCGTTCCCTGTCGCCGGGAACCACGGCCCCACCCTGCCGAGCCACGGCCCGCCATCGAGAAGCCGCCCCCTCAGCGAGCCGCGCCCCGCCAGGAACCACGCCCCCCACCCCCGGCGGGAGCTTTAACCCGCGCCCCAGAACACCGCACCCCCACCCCCCGGGAGTCGTGGCGCCATATCCCTACCGCCATGTCGCTGTAACCGTTGGTTCAGACAGGCTTGCGAGGCTCGGTGGATGAAGCCCGTCGTGCCAGAGCCTTCGCCGCCGCCCGAGGGGGTCCCGGGGGACGGGGGCGTCCCGGTCGTCGCCCCCCGGGTCGCCGCCGTGCTCCCGCTCGCCGCCTCCGACGCGCCCGTTTCGCTCCTGGCGCGGAAGAATGGGTCCATGAGCCAGTCGAACACCCAGGCAGAGGTCCAGCACGTGCAGCCCTCCGTGGGCTCCATAGCCGCGCACCGCCCGCACACCGTGTCGGCCACCGTCTCCGATCTGGAGCCCGACCTCGACGCCGATCTCGACGCGTACGAGGAGATCCCGGTCGACGGTGCCGCCCAGCTCCCACAGGGCCGTTTCCTCGACCGGGAACGCAGCTGGCTCGCGTTCAACGAGCGGGTCCTGGAACTCGCCGAGGACCCCAACACCCCCCTGCTGGAGCGCGCGAACTTCCTCGCCATCTTCGCCAGCAACCTGGACGAGTTCTTCATGGTCCGGGTGGCCGGACTGAAGCGCCGTATCGCCACCGGCGTCGCCACCCGCTCCGCCTCCGGCCTCCAGCCCCGCGAGGTCCTGGAGATGATCTGGGCCCGCTCCCGCGAGCTGATGGCCCGGCACGCCGCCTGCTACCACGAGGACGTCGCCCCCGCGCTCGCCGAGGAGGGCATCCACCTGGTCCGCTGGAACGAACTCCAGGAGAAGGAGCAGGCCCGCCTGTTCACCCTGTTCCGGCACCAGATCTTCCCCGTCCTCACCCCCCTCGCCGTCGACCCCGCCCACCCCTTCCCGTACATCTCCGGCCTCTCCCTGAACCTGGCCGTGATCGTGCGCAACCCGGTCAACGGCAACCGCCACTTCGCCCGGGTCAAGGTCCCCCCGCTGCTCTCCCGCTTCCTGGAGTCCTCCCCCGGCCGCTACGTCCCCATCGAGGACGTCATCGCCGCCCACCTGGAAGAGCTGTTCCCGGGCATGGAGGTCCTGGAGCACCACACCTTCCGGGTCACCCGCAACGAGGACCTGGAGGTCGAGGAGGACGACGCCGAGAACCTCCTCCAGGCCCTGGAGAAGGAGCTCATGCGGCGCCGCTTCGGCCCGCCGGTCCGCCTGGAGGTCGAGGAGTCCATCGACCGCGAGGTGCTGGACCTCCTCGTGCGCGAGCTGAAGATCTCCGAGGCGGAGGTCTACCCGCTGCCCGGCCCGCTCGACCTCACCGGCCTCTTCCGCATCGCCTCCCTCGACCGGCCCGAGCTGAAGTACCGCAAGTTCATCGCCGGCGTCCACCGCGACCTGGCCGAGGTCGAGTCCGCGTCCGCGCCGGACATCTTCGCCGCCCTGCGCACCCGTGACGTCCTGCTGCACCACCCCTACGACAGCTTCTCGACGTCCGTCCAGGCCTTCCTCCAGCAGGCCGCAGACGACCCGGACGTCCTCGCCATCAAGCAGACCCTGTACCGCACCTCGGGCGACTCCCCCATCGTCGACGCCCTCATCGACGCCGCCGAGGCCGGCAAGCAGGTCCTCGTCCTGGTCGAGATCAAGGCCCGCTTCGACGAGCACGCCAACATCAAGTGGGCGCGCAAGCTGGAGGAGGCGGGCTGCCATGTCGTCTACGGCCTGGTCGGCCTGAAGACCCACTGCAAGCTGTCCCTGGTGGTCCGTCAGGAAGGCGACACGCTACGGCGGTACAGCCACGTCGGCACCGGCAACTACCACCCCAAGACGGCCCGGCTCTACGAGGACCTCGGCCTGCTCACCGCCGACCCGCAGGTCGGCGCGGACCTCTCCGACCTCTTCAACCGGCTGTCCGGCTACTCCCGCCGCGAGACCTACCGCCGCCTCCTGGTGGCCCCCAAGTCCCTTCGCGACGGCCTCATTTCCCGTGTGAACAAGGAAGTCCAGCACCACCGCGCAGGGCGCCCGGCCTTCATCCGCATCAAGGTCAACTCGATGGTGGACGAGGCGCTCATCGACTCGCTCTACCGCGCGTCCCAGGCGGGCGTGCCGGTCGACGTCTGGGTGCGCGGCATCTGCGCGATCCGCCCCGGCGTCGCGGGCATGTCGGAGAACATCCGGGTCCGCTCGATCCTCGGCCGGTTCCTGGAGCACTCCCGGGTCTTCGCCTTCGGCAACGGCGGCGAGCCCGAGGTCTGGATCGGCAGCGCCGACATGATGCACCGCAACCTCGACCGCCGGATAGAGGCCCTGGTCCGGGTCACCGACCCCGCCCACCGGGCCGCCCTCAACCGGCTGCTGGAGACCGGCATGTCGGACACCACCGCGTCCTGGCACCTCGGCCCGGACGGCGAGTGGACCCGGCACGCCACGGACGCGGACGGCCAACCCCTGCGCAACGTCCAGGAGATGCTCATAGACGCCCGGAGGCGCCGGCGTGGCACAGCAACACCTTGAACCGACGGACCCGTTGGCCGGACCGGTGACCGGGGACGCCCTCGCGGGCTACCTGCGGTCCCAGGCCACGGAGTTCCTCCGGGCCCTGCGCCGGCACCGCGAAGGCGGAGCCGAGACACAGGGCCCGGAGGCCCCCGTCGACGCGGCCCGGGCCCTGCGCCGCTCGGTCCGCCGCATCAGCGCCAGCCTCCACACCTTCCGCCCCCTCCTGGACCCCGACTGGTCGGAGTCGCTCCGCCCCGAACTGGCCTGGCTCTCCGGCACCTTGGGCATGGAGCACGCCTACGAGTCCCGGCTGGAACGGCTGTTGCTGGCCCTGCACCGGCTGTCCGGCGCGGTGTTCCCGGCCCAGGGGGCGGGCCCCACGGCGCTCACGGCTCAGCCCGCCCCCGCGCCCGTCCCCGACCGCGGCAACCTGACCGTGGGCGCGGCCAAGGCGGGCGCCCTCCTGGACCGCCAGCTCACCCTCGCCCGCACCCGCGCCCACTCCACCGCGCTCCAGGCCCTCGGCTCCTCCCGCTTCCACGCGGTCGCCGACACCATCGCCGTCCTGGCCAGCGAGGTCCCCCTGGTCAAGAGCGCCGCCGGCACCGACCTGCACCCCCTGGCCGCGGCGGCCCAGGAACGCCTGGACGACGCGGCGACGGCCCTGCCCCTGGTCACCGCGGGCCACCCCTACAACGCCGAGGCCCTCATCCACGGCCTCTCCCCCGACCCCTCCCCGCACCCCCAGGACGCCCCCTGGCACCAGGTCCGCCTCCTCCTGCGCCTGCACCGCTACGCCCGCGAGGTCCTGAGCCCCGCGGTGGACGTACGGCTCCTGTCGGCGGGCCAGTGCCTGGACCGCCACCGGGACGCCTCGGAGGCGGCGGCAGCGGCGGCCTCGGCGGCCCGCACCCCCCGTATCGCCCCGGCCACCGCCTACGCCCTCGGCGTCCTGCACGCCGACCAGCGCCACGAGGTGGAGGCGGCCCGGTTCGCCTTCCAGCAGTGCTGGCAGAAACAGGCGGTGAGCACATGACCGACGACGACTCCGTCATCCAGGCAGCCGGCTGCGTCCTGTGGCGCCGCTCCCCGATCGCCGGCGACCTCGAGATCTGCCTGGTCCACCGGCCGAAGTACGACGACTGGTCGCACCCCAAGGGCAAGTTGAAGCGCGCGGAGGACGCCCTCGCCGGCGCGCTGCGCGAGGTGGAGGAGGAGACGGGCTACACCGCCGAGCCCGGAACCGAGCTGCCCACCGTCCGCTACATGGCCAACGGCCGTCCCAAGCGGGTCCGTTACTGGGCGGCCGAGGTGACCGGAGGCCGCTTCACCCCGAACGACGAGGTGGACCGCATCCTGTGGCTCTCCCCGGCCGCGGCCCGCAGCCGTCTCACGCAGTACCGCGACCGCACCCTGATCGACGAACTGCTGCCGCTCTAGCCGTCCCCGGCGTGACCCGCCGCGTCCGCGCGGGCCTGGCTGCGGGCTCTGCGGGCCGGGCCACGCCAGCCGCAGGTGCACCGGGCCAGGCAGAAGCGGCCCTGCTCGACCATCCGCGTCTCGTGGACCGGTGCGTCGGGAGGAGGTGGGGGGATCCTGTCCTGCTGCGCCACACCGACAACGTTACCCACCCCGGGTAAACGGCCGGTGTGCGCGTGACGGCCCCACCCAGCCGTCGTTAAGCGGAACGACACGGGTCCTTGACGGACGTATCGGCTGGGGGTAGGCGGCGATGGCGGAGCGGCAGCACAGGCAGGCCCGCGGGGCGGTCGTCGTCGTGGCGGTGCTCATGGCCGGCGCCTGCGCCGCCGGCTGCTCGGGCGGCGGCAGCGGCCCGGCCGGCGCGCTCGCGGCCGACCCGGTGGGCACCCTGCGCCGGGCCCCCGACACCCTGGTGGGCACGGGCAGTTCGAAGGCCAGCACCTCGATGGAGATGGCCACCGGCGGCACCCGGGTCACCATCCGCGGCGAGGGCGTGTACGACTACCGCGGGCGGCTCGGCCGGCTGCGGGTGCTGCTGCCGCAGGACCCGGCGGGCACCAGCGAGCACCGGCCCATCACCGAACTCCTCGCCCCCGGCGCCCTGTTCATGAAGAACCGGGGTGCCGGTGTGCCCGCCGACAAGTGGGTGCGGGTGGACACCGCCGGTCTCTCCGACGGCAACCTGGTCACCGGTGGCGCCACCGACCCGCTCGCCGCCGCCGAGGTGCTGCGCGGGACCAGGACGGCGACGTACGTCGGGGTGACCGAGCTGGCCGGGACCGAGGTGCGGCACTACCGGGGGACCGCGGACCTCACCGCAGCGGCGCGGAGCGCGTCCGCCGCCAACAGGGGTGTGCTGGCCGCGGCGGCGAAAGGGTTCGCCACGGCCGCGGTGCCGTTCGACGTGTACCTCGACGACCAGGGCCGCATCCGCAAGGTCCGGCACCGCTTCAGTTTCGTCAACGGGCAGCAGCCCGGTACCGTCGCGGTCGCCTCGACGACCCTGCTGTACGACTTCGGAGTGGCCGCGGACGTACGGCTGCCGGCCGCCCGGGACATCTACGCCGGCAAGATCGCCGAAGGGTGAGCGGCCGTGACGGGCGTCAAGGACTAGCCCTTCCGTGCCATGCGCGGTGTGTAGGCCGCTCCCTACTCTAGGAAGTCGGTAACGGCAGAGAAGAGGTGATGCGCGTGGCTCCGGTCGGCGGTACGGCGGTTCAGGACCACGTGGCCCTCGCCGAGATCGAGCTGTGCGGAGAGCTGATCATCGCGGCCTCGGCTGCGGACGACCGGCTCAGCCTGGAGAGCATCGACGAGGTGCTGAAAGTGGCCGAGGAACGCGCGGACGCCCCCGGCCGCTGAGCCGGGGGCGCCTGTTCCGTCGTAGCGTCGAAGCGGCGGCGGTCAGGTGCGCAGCAGGCGGCCGATCGCCTTCGTGGCCTCCTCGACCTTCGCGTCGATCTCGGCGCCGCCCTTGACGGCAGCGTCGGCGACGCAGTGCCGCAGGTGTTCCTCCAGGAGCTGGAGCGCGAAGGACTGGAGCGCCTTGGTGGAGGCGGACACCTGCGTGAGTATGTCGATGCAGTAGACGTCCTCGTCGACCATCCGCTGAAGGCCGCGGATCTGGCCCTCGATCCGGCGCAGGCGCTTGAGGTGCTCGTCCTTCTGCTTGTGGTAGCCGTGGGTGGTGTTTTCGGTCACCGTCTCGGAGGGCGCCGAGGCGCCGGTGTCGGTCGTCGTCATCGCGTCCTCCACAACAAGGGGCATTCCTATACCCCTCCTGGGTATATCGTACCTAAGTTTCCCGGGTATAGGGCCTGCGGACGGCCCCCGTGCCAACCACTGTGCCTGATGGGCGACACTGGGGGACGGCCCATTAGCCGTGGCCGGATGATGCACTTAGCATCACCCTGACCGAAACCGATGCACCCCGAGGACCCCTTGTGCGCTTTCGTCTGACCCCCAGGGAGACGAGCTTCTACGACATGTTCGCCGCCTCCGCGGACAACATCGTCACGGGCTCGAAGCTCCTGATGGAACTGCTCGGGGCGGACACCGCCGGCCGGGCCGAGATCGCAGAGCGTATGCGGGCCGCGGAACACGCCGGTGACGATGCCACGCACGCGATCTTCCACCAACTGAACTCCTCGTTCATCACGCCGTTCGACCGCGAGGACATCTACAACCTGGCGTCCTCCCTCGACGACATCATGGACTTCATGGAGGAGGCCGTCGACCTGGTCGTCCTCTACAACGTCGAGGAACTCCCCAAGGGCGTCGAGCAGCAGATCGAGGTCCTGGCCCGGGCGGCCGAGCTGACCGCCGAGGCCATGCCGAACCTGCGGACCATGGACAACCTCACCGAGTACTGGATCGAGGTCAACCGGCTGGAGAACCAGGCCGACCAGATCCACCGCAAGCTGCTGGCCACCCTCTTCAACGGCAAGTACGACGCCATCGAGGTCCTCAAGCTCAAGCAGATCGTGGACGTGCTGGAAGAGGCCGCGGACGCTTTCGAGCACGTGGCGAACACGGTGGAGACCATCGCCGTCAAGGAGTCCTGAGCCTTTCCATGGACACCTTCGCTCTGGTCGTGACCATCCTGGTCGCGCTCTTCTTCACGTACACGAACGGCTTCCACGACTCGGCCAACGCGATCGCGACCTCCGTGTCGACGCGGGCGCTCACGCCACGGGCCGCGCTCGCGATGGCAGCGGTCATGAACCTGGCAGGTGCCTTCCTGGGCTCCGGGGTCGCCAAGACCGTCAGCGAGGGGCTGATCGAGACGCCGGAGGGCTCGAAGGGGATGGCCATCCTCTTCGCCGCGCTGGTCGGCGCGATCACCTGGAACCTCATCACCTGGTACTTCGGGCTGCCCTCCTCGTCCTCGCACGCGCTGTTCGGCGGCATGGTCGGAGCGGCGCTCGCGGGCGGCACCGAGGTGATCTGGAGCGGCGTCCTCGACAAGGTCGTCATCCCGATGTTCCTGTCCCCGGTCGTCGGCCTGATCGCCGGTTACCTGGTGATGACGGCGATCATGTGGATCTTCCGGCGCTCCAACCCGCACAAGGCCAAGCGGGGCTTCCGGATAGCGCAGACGGTGTCCGCGGCCGGCATGGCCCTCGGGCACGGCCTCCAGGACGCCCAGAAGACCATGGGTGTCGTGGTGATGGCCCTGGTGATCTCGGGCCACGAGACGTACGGCGACCCGATCCCGGTCTGGGTGAAGATCGTCTGCGCGGTGATGCTGTCGCTGGGCACCTACGCGGGCGGCTGGCGCATCATGCGCACCCTGGGCCGGAAGATCATCGAGCTGGACCCCCCGCAGGGCTTCGCCGCCGAGACCACCGGCGCGGCGATCATGTTCACCACCGCCTACCTGTTCAAGGCGCCGGTCTCCACGACCCACGTCATCACCTCGGCGATCATGGGCGTCGGCGCCACCAAGCGCGTCAACGCGGTCCGCTGGGGCGTCGCCAAGAACATCATCCTGGGCTGGTTCATCACCATGCCGGCGGCGGCGATCGTGGCCGCGACCGCCTTCGGGATCGTGAACCTGCTCTTCCTGTAGGAGCCCCGCACGTCCTGCAGGAGCCCCGCACGTGATCGGGCCCGCCCCCGGAATCCGGGGGCGGGCCCTCTGTGTCCTCGCGGTGGCACCGCCATGCAGCACCGCGAGGGGTCTTCGGGAGGCTCGGCCGACCGCAGGTCGCGGCGGCCGAGCGCGGGTCCGGCCTAGCCGAAGCGGCCGGAGATGTAGTCCTCCGTGGCCTGGACCGACGGGTTGGAGAAGATCCGCTCCGTCTCGTCGATCTCGATCAGCTTGCCGGGCTGCCCGACGGCGGCCAGGTTGAAGAACGCCGTGCGGTCGGAGACCCGGGCGGCCTGCTGCATGTTGTGCGTCACGATGACGATCGTGAAGCGCTCCTTCAGCTCCCCGATCAGGTCCTCGATGGCGAGGGTGGAGATCGGGTCCAGGGCCGAGCAGGGCTCGTCCATGAGCAGGACCTTCGGTTCGACCGCGATCGCGCGGGCGATGCACAGACGCTGCTGCTGACCGCCGGACAGGCCGGAACCGGGCTTGTTCAGCCGGTCCTTGACCTCGTTCCAGAGGTTCGCGCCCTTGAGGGACTTCTCCACGATGTCGGTCAGTTCGGACTTCTTGTACGAGCCGTTCAGGCGCAGGCCCGCCGCCACGTTGTCGAAGATCGACATCGTGGGGAAGGGGTTCGGGCGCTGGAAGACCATGCCGACCTCGCGGCGGACGGACACCGGGTCGATGCCCTGGCCGTACAGGTCCTCGTCGTCGAGGAGCACCTTGCCCTCGACCCGGCCACCGGAGGTGACCTCGTGCATCCGGTTGAGGGTGCGCAGGAACGTCGACTTGCCGCAGCCGGAGGGGCCGATGAAGGCCGTCACCGAGCGGGGCTCGACCGTCATCGAGATGTCTTCGATCGCCTTGTGGGAGCCGTAGTAGGCGGTGAGTCCGCTCACGTCGATTCGCTTGGCCATGACTACTTCACTTCCAGATCTTGGTCGCTGAGGGGAGGGTCGCGTCAGCGACCGGCCGCGCGGCGGTAGCCGCACATGGTTACCGCGGGGCCTTCCAGCGGGCGATGCCGCGGGCCACCAGGTTCAGGATCATCACGAAGGCGATCAGCGTCAGCGACGCCGCCCACGCTCGGTCGTACGCCGCACCGGCACCCGCGCTGTTCGCGTACTGCTGGTAGATGTACAGCGGCAGCGACTGCTGGGCCCCTTCGAAGGGGTTGGCGTTGATGAGCGAGTTGCCCCACACCAGGAGCAGCACGGGCGCCGTCTCACCGGCGATACGGGCGACCGCCAGCATGATGCCGGTGGTGATGCCGCCGATGGAGGTCGGGATGACCACCTTCAGGATGGTCCGCCACTTCGGGATGCCCAGGGCCAGGGAGGCCTCGCGCAGCTCGTTCGGGACGAGCTTGAGCATCTCCTCCGTGGAGCGGACGACGACCGGCATCATCAGGATGGCCAGGGCGAGCGAGCCGGCGAAGCCGAAGGGCTCCATGTCGAACATCAGCATGATCGAGAGGATGAACAGACCCGCCACGATCGACGGGATGCCCGTCATGACGTCGACGAAGAACGTGACGGCCTTGGCGAGCTTCCCGCGCCCGTACTCCACCAGGTAGATCGCGGTGAGCACGCCGATCGGCGCCGCGATCACGGTGGCGAGGCCGACCTGCTCCAGGCTGCCGAGGATGGCGTGGTAGATGCCGCCGCCCGGCTCGTCGTCGGAGACCAGGCCCATCGAGTGGGTCAGGAAGTAGAAGTCGAGGACCTTCACACCGCGCGAGACGGTCGACCACACCAGGGAGACCAGCGGGACGACGGCGAGCAGGAAGGCGACCCAGACCAGCGAGGTGGCGATCCGGTCCTTGGCCTGGCGGCGGCCCTCCACCCGGGCGGCGATGACATACGTGCCGAGGACGAACAGCAGCCCGGCGATCAACGCCCACTGGATGCTGCTGTCCAGGCCGGCGGCGAAGCTGATGCCGACGCCGAGGGCGACGGAGCCCGCGGCGATCGCGTACGGCGACCACTTCGGGAGGCGGGCACCCTTCAGGGTGCTGACGGTGGCTGCGGTGCTCATGCGTTGGCCCCCGAGTACTCCTTGCGACGCGCGATGATCATGCGGGCCGCGCCGTTGACCAGCAGGGTGATGACGAACAGGACCAGACCGGAGGCGATCAGCGCGTCCCGGCCCAGCTCGCTGGCCTCACCGAACTTGCTGGCGATGTTCTGGGCGAAGGTGCCGCCGCCCGGGTCGAGCAGGCTGGCCTGGATGTCGAAGGACGGCGAGAGCACGGTGGCGACGGCCATCGTCTCGCCGAGCGCACGGCCGAGGCCGAGCATCGAGGCGGAGATCACACCGGAGCGGCCGAAGGGGATCACCGCCATGCGGATCACCTCCCAGCGGGTGGCGCCGAGCGCCAGGGCCGCCTCCTCGTGCATCTGCGGGACCTGGCGGAAGACCTCGCGGCTCACGTTGGTGATGATCGGCAGGATCATGATCGCGAGCAGGATGCCGACGGTCAGCATGGAGCGGGGCGCGCCCTGCTGCCAGGAGAAGATGCCGGTCCAGCCGAGGTAGTCGTTGAGCCAGCCGTACAGGCCGTTCATGTGCGGGACGAGGATCAGGGCGCCCCACAGGCCGTACACGATGGACGGCACGGCGGCGAGCAGGTCGATCACGTAGGCGATCGGGCCGCTCAGCCTGCGCGGGGCGTAGTGCGTGAGGAACAGCGCGATGGCGACCGCGATCGGGACGGCGATGGCCATGGCGATGATCGAGGAGACGATCGTGCCGAAGGCCAGCACCGCGATGCCGAACTTCGGCGGGATCAGCTGGGTGTTCCACTCGAACGCGGTGAAGAAGTTCGCCTCGTCCTTGCTGATCGCGATCGAGGCGCGGTAGGTGAGGAAGACCGCGATCGCGGCCATGATCACCAGCAGCAGGATGCCCGACCCGCGGGAGAGACCGAGGAAGATCCGGTCACCGGGTCGGGTGGCGCCACGGGCCGCGCGCTTCTGCTCGGCCTCGGTCGGCTGGGGAGTCGGGGGAGGTGCGTCTTTTATCTGTGTGGTGTCCATCGGGTTCTCCGGTCTGCGGAGCCGTACGCGGGGTGCGGCTCCTGGCGGCGGTGCACCGGACGGTGCGGCCGGCCGGGGTCCCTTCGATCGGGGCCCCGGACCGGACCGCACACTCAGGTCAGCTCAGGCCCTCGATGGTGGTGCGGACCTTGGCGATGATGTCCTCGGGGATCGGCGCGTAGTCGTTCTCCGCGAGGACCTTCTGGCCGTCCTCGGAGGCGGTGTAGCGCAGGAACGCCTTGGTGGCGGCCAGGGTGTCGGCCTTGTTGCCCTTGTCGCAGACGATCTCGTAGGTGACCAGGACCATCGGGTAGGCACCCTCGGCCTTGGTGCCGTAGTTGAGCTCCAGCGCGAGGTCCGAGCCGGTGCCGACGACCTTGGCGTCGGCGATGGCCTTGGTGGCGTTCTCGACGGTGGGCTCGACCGGGGCGGAGGCGCCGGTGTTGATGCTGACCGGCGTGATGCCGTCCTTGGCGTAGGAGAGCTCGAAGTAGCCGATGGCGCCGTTGGTCTGCTTCACCTGCTGGGCGACACCGGAGGACTGCGCGGCGGACTGGCCGCCCTTGGCCACCCAGGTCTTGCCGTGCTCGTAGGGCCAGTCGCTCTTGGCGGTGGCGATGAGGTACTTGGTGAAGTTGTCCGTGGTGCCGGAGTCGTCCGAGCGGTGGAACGCCTGGATCTTGAGGTCCGGCAGTTTGACGCCCGGGTTCAGCTTGGCGATCGCCGGGTCGTTCCAGTTGGTGATCTTGGAGTTGAAGATCTTCGCGATGGTGGGCGCGTCCAGCGTGAGCTTGTCCACGCCGGAGATGTTGATGCCGAGGGCGATCGGGCCGCCGACCATCGGGAGGTCGATGCCCTGGCCGCCGGAGCAGACCTTCTTGGAGGCGGTGACCTCTTCGGGCTTCAGCGCGGAGTCGGAACCGGCGAAGGCGACCTGGCCGTTGTTGAACGCGGTCACACCGGCTCCGGAGCCGCCGCCCTTGTAGTTGATCTGCACGCCACAGGCCTGCGTGAACTGCTTGACCCAAGCGTCGATCGCGTTCTTCTGCGCGGAGGAGCCGTCGGCGAGCAGCTGGCCCTTGGCGTCGTCGCACTTGATGTTGCCGGCGGCGGCCGTCGCGGCACCGCTGCTGCCGCTGCCGCTGCTGGTGTCGTCGGAGCCGCACGCCGTGAGGGCCAGGGCGCCGGAGACGGCGAGAGCACCGAAGGCGAGGGCCCGCCGGTTCTTGCGCTGAAGCTTCACTTGAGTTCCTTCCGGGAGCCGCCGTCCTGAATCCGGCGGCGTGCGCGAAGTCTGGGTGACACGGATGCGCATTCGAGACGCACCTCGCATCGCGTAAGGCCGAAATTAGGCAGATCAGGTGAAGGCGCTTATGGCCGGAAGTGAACGAGGGGTGAACCCCTGCGAAAGGTGCGGTGAGGTCACGGAACGCTTACGTCGAGGGCACGGTGTGATTCCGGAACCCACCAGGGAACCCTCACCCCCTCAGTCCCGTCTCGTTCCACGGAAGCCGACGAGGCCGACGAAAGGCACGAACACATGCAGCGGCGTACGTTCATCGGGGCCGGCGCGGCCGCGATCACGGCGGTGACCACGACCGCGTGCGACAGCGGAGGCAGCGCCGACGCCACACAGAGCACCGTCGGCAGGTCCCTGTCCTCCCGTACGCCCGCGTCCGCCGCGAACTGGACCGCGCTCGCCCGCGACCTGGACGGCCCCCTGGTGCGCCCCGGCGACTCCGACTGGGCGACCGCCCGCCAGCTCTACAACACTCGCTTCGACGCGCTGAGGCCCGCCGCGGTCGCGTACGTGGCGCACCCGGACGACATCCGCACCACCCTCGCCTACGCCCGCGCCCACGGCCTGCGGGTGGCCATCCGCAACGGCGGCCACTCCTACGCCGGCTGGTCCTCGGGAAACAACCGGCTGATCGTCGATGTCTCGAAGCTGAACCGCGTCCGCGCCTCCGGCGGCACCGCCGTGGTCGGCGCCGGGTCCAAGCTGATCGACGTCTACCGGGCGCTCACCGCGAAGGGCGTGACGATCCCGGCGGGCTCCTGCCCGACCGTCGGCGTCTCCGGCCTGGTGCTGGGCGGCGGTCACGGCGTGGCCTCCCGGGCCTACGGCCTCACCTGCGACAGCCTCACCCAGGCCACGCTGATCACGGCCGACGGCAAGCAGCTCACCGCGAACGCCACCACGAACAAGGACCTGTTCTGGGCCCTGCGCGGGGCGGGCAACGGCAACTTCGGCGTGGTGACCGAGCTGCACTTCAGGACCCACCCGGCCCCGCAGGGCGTCACCGCGTACGCGACCTGGCCGTGGTCGAAGGCGGCCGCCGTGGTGCGGGCCTGGCAGGAGTGGGGCCCCGGCCAGCCCGACGAGATCTGGTCCTCCTGCCACCTGGAGAACGGCGGCTCCCCGTCGGTGGCGGTCGCGGCCTTCTCCCTGGGCACCTACGGCGAGCTCCAGAACGCCCTCGACCGCCTGGCCGACCGGGTCGGCGCCCCGGCCCGCGGCGTCACCCTTCGCCGGCACTCCTACGAGAGCGCGATGGAGGCGTACGCGGGCTGCTCGTCCTTCTCCACGGACGCCAAGTGCCATCTGCCCGGCTCCACCCCGAACCGCAACCGGCAGGGCGCGCTCGGCCGCGAGACCTACGCCGCCCACTCGGACTTCTTCGACCGGTCGATCTCCGCGGCGGGCATCCAGACCCTTCTGCGGCAGATCTCCTCGGTGCGGGGCGGCTCGGGCAGCATCGCCCTGACGGCCCTCGGCGGAGCGGTCAACCGCGTCTCCCCCACGGCTACGGCCTTCGTCCACCGCCGCTCCCGCATGCTGGCCCAGTACATCGCGTCCTGGCGCGCGGGCACGCCGGGCACGACGGCCCAGAGCTGGCTGACGGGGGCTCACAACGCGATGCGGCCGTACGCCTCGGGAGCGGCCTACCAGAACTACACCGACCCGACCCTGAAGGACTGGCGCAAGGCGTACTACGGCGACGCGGTGACCAAGCTGACGAAGGTGAAGAAGCAGTACGACCCGGAGGGCTTCTTCTCGTACCCGCAGTCGCTGTAGCGGGGGTCCGCTACGCCGCCAGGTCCCTCTCGGAGGCCTGGGCCCCCCGCCGGGTCCCGGGAATCACGGAACCCGCGCGCTCCGTCCCACGCGCACGAATCAGCCACGCGCCTTTCGACGACCCCTGGACCGCCTTCATCAAAGGCGTCAGCAGCGCCATCGCGAGCGGCGACAACAACAGGGCCACCGCCGTCCCGAGCGCGAACCCCCCGACGACATCCGTCGGATAGTGCACGCCCATGTAGACCCGGCAGAACCCTTCGAGCAGCGCCAGCAGAATCCCGACCACGCCGAACTTCCGGTGCGCGACGAACAACGCGACGGCCATCGCCATGGTGATCGTCGCGTGGTCGCTGACAAAGGAATAGTCGGTCTTCCCGGAAACCAGGACCTCGAGCCCCTCATGGGTGCGGAACGGCCGGGGCCGCTCGACGAACCCCCTTATGGGGACGTTGACGAGAACGGCGAGCGCTGCGGCGAGCGGCGCCCACACCAGCGCGGCCACCGAGGACGCGGCGTCCTCACCGCCCCGCCGGCGCACGCCCCACCAGCACCAGAGGATGAGCAGCACCATCCCGAACAGGATCCCGTACTCACCGACGTATTCCATGACCCGGTCGAACCAGTGCGGGGCGTCCTTGGCCAGGCCGTTGATGTCGTAGAGCAGGTCGACGTCGGGGTTCGACCCGGATTCGGCGAGAACAGCCATGGTGCTGCGGCCCCTTCGTCGTCTTTCCCGGCGTACCCATGTGCGCTCGGCTACGTTCCCAGGAACGCACGGCTTCCGTTAATACGTTCCACACTCCACTGAATGATCACGCAGACGTTATCGAAGAGAGACACATCGCCGCAGCTCAGGGGGTGGGTTTCACGCTCGGTCACACCGTGGTGGGCAATGCTTTCGCGCCATCTTCGGTGACCCGGGTGGCGCCGAAGTACTCAGAAGTGTCGATCGGGTCGAACCGGATCACAGCACCTGTTCTCGGTGCGTCGATCATGTATCCGCCGCCCACATAAATCCCCACATGGTGGATGGCACGCGAATTTGTCGGGTCCTTGGAGAAGAACACCAGGTCCCCCGGCAACAGTTCACTTCTGGCCGGATGCGGGCCGGCGTTGTACTGGTCGTTGGCGACGCGCGGAAGGGTGACGCCCACGCTCTTGTACGCGGCCTGCGTCAGCCCCGAACAGTCGAAGCGCCCGCCCTGCTCGGCCGTACCGGTCCCGCCCCACAGATAGGGCGTCCCGAGCTTCTTCTGCGCGTAGTAGATGGCACCGGCGGCCTGCTTGGAGGGATCGACCCGGCTCGTCGGCGCCGCGAAGCTCTCCTCCAGGGTCGTGATGGTCTTCACGTAGTTCTGGGTCTCCTTGTACGGCGGCACGCCCCCGTACTTGATGACCGCGTACGCGCCCGCGTTGTAGGAGGCGAGCATGTTGTCGGTGAGGTTTCCCGGCACGTCCTTCACGTAGGACGCGAGCGAGCAGTCGTACGAAGCCGCCGACGGAATGGCGTCGTTGGGGTCCCAGACGTCCTTGTCGCCGTCCCCGTCGCCGTCGACGCCGTGGGTGGCCCAGGTCCCCGGGATGAACTGCGCTATGCCCTGCGCCGCCGCGGCGCTCTGCGCGTTGGGGTTGAACCCGCTCTCCTGGTAGAGCTGGGCGGCGAGCAGGGCCGGGTTGATGGCGGGGCAGAGATTGCCCCACTTCTGCACGAGCTGCTGATAGGCGGCGGGCACGGCCCCCTTGGCCAGGGACCTGGTGGCTCCGCCCACCCCGCCCGCGAGGTTCCCCGCGACGACGTAGACCCCGACGACGAGCAGCATCACGAAGCTGAGCCCCGCCCCGAGAACGGCGCCCGCCACGAGCCACGCCTTACGCACCGTCAACCGCCCCTCACCGACCGGGAGTCCGCCCGCGCCAGTTTATGAGCTTCCCCGGCGGAAACCGGGGTACTCGGCGGGGTCGGCACAAAGATCAGCAGGACAGGGGTCAGCGGACCGCGTCCCGGTACAGCGCGGCGGCCTCCGCCCCGAGCACCACGCTGTACGACACGTCGGGGGTCAGCCCGCCCTCCTCGTGCCCGCCGAGCACCCCGACGACCTGCCCGTTCCCGTTCACCCAGGGACTGCCGCTGGTCCCGCCGGTGAACTCCGGGCACTCGATGCGCTGTTGCGTACGGCTGTGCGCGGTCGGCTTGTTGGTGCAGGTGACCGGCACGTCCCGGGAGGAGGGGTAACCGGTGACGGTGACGGCGGTGGCCCCGGTCGCCGTACCCGTCGTGAACCGGTTCCCGCCGACGCGGTCCTGGACCTTCCCGTCCACCGTGGCGAAGGCGAGGTCGCTGTCCTCGTCCTGCCCCTGGGACCACCCCGCCGGCAGGTACCGCTTCCCCACCTTCCACTTGCCGTAGGGCGCGGTCCCGTCCCGGTACCCGGGCACGAACACCAGGTCGTCGTCGCCGTCGAGGCAGTGCGCGGCGGTGACGAGGAGGTCCTGGCGCGGGCTGCGGACGACGGAGGCGGTACAGATGTGCCGGGTCCCGTCGAACAGGGCTCCCACCGGGGCGTACTGCGAGGTCGCGGGCGCGACCTCGGTCACTCCGAACGGCCCTGTCCCGTCGTCGGCGATCGCCTCGGACGACGCGGTGACGGCGAGCAGGACGACGACGGCGTACAGAGCGGTACGTGACGTGCGCTTCATCGGACGCCAGCATTCCGCACGAAGGTGAGAAAAGGGTCAACCAGCCTGCGAGCGTGTGGATCGCGGCCCCCTGGGCAGTCGGGTCCGGACACCCGACCCCAGGAGGCCCGCGTGTTCGACGGCTTCGAGCTGACCCGCCGCGACGGCCTGGACGGAGTCAGGCTGCGGGTGCGGCACGGGGGTGACGGCCCGGCGGTGCTCCTGCTGCACGGGCACCCCCGTACCCACGCCACCTGGCACCGCGTCGCCCCGCTGCTGGCCGCGTCCGGTCACACCGTCGTCTGCCCCGACCTGCGCGGCTACGGCCGGTCCGACAAGCCCCCGACCGACCCGGAGCACCGCCCGTACTCCAAGCGCGCCATGGCCGGCGACTGCCTGGCGGTGATGCGCGGGCTCGGGCACGAGCGGTTCGCGGTGGTCGGGCACGACCGGGGCGCGTACGTGGCCACCCGCCTCGCCCTGGACCACCCCGAGGCGGTGTCCGCGCTCAGCGTGCTGGACGCCGTCCCCATCGGGGAGGCCCTGCGCCGCTGCGACGCCGGTTTCGCCGCGAGCTGGTGGCACTGGTTCTTCCTCGGCCAGACCGCCAAGCCCGCCGAACGTGTCATCAACGCCGACCCGGACGCCTGGTACACGGCCACCGCCGAGCAGATGGGCGCCGAGGCCTACGAGGACTTCCACCACGCCATCCACGACCCGGCCACCGTGCACGCCATGTGCGAGGACTACCGGGCCGGGCTCGGCGTCGACCGGCAGCACGACGACGCCGACCAACGGGCGGGCCGGCGCATCGGCTGTCCACTCCAGATCCTGTGGGCCACCCGCGACGACATGACCGAGCTCTACGGCGACGTCCTGGACGTCTGGCGCGACTGGGCCGCCGGCCCACTGGAAGGCGGCCCGATCGACTCCGGCCACCACATGGCCGAGGAGGCCCCGGAGGCCTTGGCCGAGGCACTGCGCGCGTTCTGGAAGGACGTGGGGACCACCGGGGCGTGAGAAGCCACCGGCACCAGGACGACCCGGAGTCACCACGAGCGAGCGACCGCGTCCCCTGCCACCCTCCGAGCCCCACGCGCAGCCCCCACCGAGCCGTCCTTCACACGGCAACCCGGAGCCGGCGGACCGGAGCTCGATGACCCGAGCCGGATGACCGGAGCCGCAGCAGCCCCACGCCTCAGCCCCGCGCCCCCACCTCCTGGGGGAACCGCGTCCCCGTCAGCTCCTCCGACGCCGTCCACAGGCGCCGGGCCACCGCGGCGTCGCTCGCGGCCGCGCTCCGGCCCACCAGCGTGGGCGCGCCGCGCAGCTCCCCGAATCCGTCCGGTCCCACATAGCTCGCCCCCGGCAGGTCCTGCGTCGCCGCGTACAGCGTGGGCAGCGCGCCCGCCCTGTCGTCCTGCGCCAGGAACCTGTTGCCGAACCGCATGAACAGCCGGGCCGCGGCACTCGACGCGTGGCTCTGGAGGTTCGTGGCCGAGTAGCCGGGGTGCGCGGCCGTGGCGCGGACCCGGGACCCCGATTCCGTCAGCCGCCGCTGGAGCTCCAGCACGAACAGCAGGTTCGCCAGCTTCGACTGGCCGTATACGCCCCTCGGGTCGTAGGCCGACGTCCTGTTCAGGTCCTCGAAGTGGATCCGCTGGTCGCCCCAGCGGTGCGCGCCCGAGGACACCGTCACCACCCGGTCCGTGAGGTACGGCAGCAGCAGGTTCGTCAGCGCGAAGTGGCCCAGGTGGTTGGTGCCGAACTGCATCTCGAAGCCGTCCGCCGTCCGCTGCTGCGGGATCATCATCACGCCCGCGTTGTTGATCAGCAGGTCCAGCGGACGGTCCCACGCCGCCGCGAACTCCCGTACCGACGACAGGTCCGCCAGATCCAGCCGCCGCACCTCCGTGCTGCCGCCGACGGTCCTGGCCGCCGCCTCACCGCGCTCCGGGTCCCGTACGGCGAACACGACGTGCGCGCCCGCCCCGGCCAGGGCCTCGGCGGCCCGGAGTCCGATACCGCTGTTCGCCCCGGTGACGACCGCCGTGCGGCCGGTCTGGTCCGGGAGGCGGGTCGCGTCCCACTTCTGCTGCTTGTCCGTAGCCATGAGTCGAATGTAGACGCCGCCAACAATGCTGTCAATGACAACAATGCTGGCGTCGACTACATCCGGATACGATGGCGCCCATGCCAGCCGAGAAGCCCGAGAGGCCCGAGAGCCGCCCGTACCACCACGGAGACCTGCGCTCCGCCCTTCTCGCCGCCGCCGAGCGCACCCTCCGCGACAAGGGCAGCTCCGCCTCCCTGTCCCTGCGTGAACTCGCCCGCGACATCGGCGTCAGCCACGCGGCCCCCGGCCGGCACTTCAAGGACAAGCAGGCCCTGCTGGACGCCCTCGCCCTGGTCGGCTTCGACCGCATGGCCGAGGCCCTCGAAGCCGCCGACGATCCGGGACTGCCCCTCCAGGACCGCCTCACCACCCTCGCCCGGGCCTATCTCCGCTTCGCCATCGACAACCCCGAGCTCCTCGAGGTGATGTACGCCCGCAAGCACGAGCCCGACGCCGCCGAGCAGCTGACCGCCGCGATCGACCGCACGGTGGGCTCCCTGGAACGGGCCGTCGCCGCCGCCCAGCAGCGCGGCGAGATCGTGGAGGGCGACCCCGAAGAGCTCACCCTGGTGGTGGGCACCGCCCTGCACGGCCTGGCGTCCTTCGCCATCACCGGCAAGTTCACCACCGAGGCCGCGATGGGCGCCGTGGCGGAACTGATCCACCACCTGATGCACGGCCTCAGGCCCCGCTGACCCACGCCCCCGTACTCCGCCCGCACACCCGGGAGTTGTGTGCGACGCGTGTAGATGGTCAAGCCGTGACCATCCCCCGCCCATCCAGCCGCCATTGATCAGCAATCCCGCAACGCCCTTCGGTAAGGCGGTAGTCAGGATTCCGGAACCCGTCTTGTTGTCACGTACTCAACAAGGCGATGGTCTACGCGGGTCGCCGCCCCCACCGGGAACCTCACCGGTGGTCCCCCACTGCAGGCCTCTGCAACCACTCCCAGGAGGCTGTACGTTGCGTACTTCCAACTCCCCCCACATAGCCGGCAGATGGCGCCGGGCCGGCTCCACCGCCGTAGCCACCACCGCCCTCGTGTTCGCCGGCCTCGGCACCGCCGCCCACGCGACGGCGGCCACGCCCGACCACGTGAGCGCCAAGACCGTCGCCACCGCCGTCGCGAAGGCGCACGTGCAGTACGAGAGCGCGTGTGACGCCACCCCCAAGAAGGGCTACGCCGCCTGCAACGCCCTGCGCGTCACCGCCGGCACCACCGCCTTCATGGAGAAGCAGGCCGCGCTCAAGGGCGTGACCGCCAAGACGCTCAAGCCGAACGCCGCTTCCGCCACCCCGACCGGTTACGGCCCGAGCGACCTGCGCTCCGCCTACGGTCTGACCTCCGCGTCCGCGAACAACGGCGCCGGCCAGACCATCGCCATCGTCGACGCCTACGACGACCCCAACGCCGCCGCGGACCTGGCCACCTACCGCAGCTACTACGGCCTGCCGGCGTGCACGGTCGCCAACGGCTGCTTCAAGAAGGTCTCCCAGACCGGCTCCACGACCTCCCTGCCCACGGCCGACAGCGGCTGGGCCGGCGAGATCTCCCTCGACCTCGACATGGTCTCCGCGATCGCCCCCAACGCCCACATCCTGCTGGTCGAGGCGAGTTCGTCGAGCATGGCCAACCTGGGCAAGGCGGTGAACGAGGCGGTCTCCCTGGGCGCCAAGTTCGTCTCCAACTCCTACGGCGGCTCCGAGTCCTCCTCGGACACCTCGTACGACTCCTCGTACTTCAACCACCCCGGCGTCGCCATCACCGTCTCCGCCGGCGACGAGGCCTACGGCGCCGAGTACCCGGCCGCCTCCAAGTACGTGACCGCGGTGGGCGGCACGGCCCTCAAGACCTCCTCCACCACCCGCGGCTGGACCGAGACGGTCTGGAAGACCAGCTCCACCGAGGGCACCGGCTCCGGCTGCTCCGCCTACGACGCCAAGCCCACCTGGCAGACCGACACCGGCTGCACCAAGCGCATGATCGCCGACGTCTCCGCCGTCGCCGACCCCGCCACCGGCGTCTCCGTCTACGACTCCTACGGCGCCGACGGCACCGGCTGGAACACCTACGGCGGCACCAGCGCCTCCGCCCCGATCATCGCGTCGGTGTACGCCCTCGCGGGCACCCCGGGCAGCAGCGACTACCCGGCCCAGTACCCCTACGAGGACACCTCGGCCCTCAACGACGTGACCTCCGGCAACAACGGCACCTGCTCCACGAGCTACTTCTGCACCGCCCGGACGGGCTACGACGGCCCGACCGGACTCGGCACCCCGCAGGGCCTGGGCGCCTTCGGCGGCTGAGCGGGCACCCGATACGTCCCCGTCGGGTCACGGGGGCGCCGCCCTTGAGAGGGGGACGTGGGGTCCCCTCGGCGGCACAACGGCAACGGGCCGCGACATCCGGTCGCGGCCCGTTCGCCGTGCACGCGTGAGCCGTGGCGCTGTGGATCAGGTCAAGTGAGCGCCGCCCGCAGTCCAACGGGCTTTCATCGCCAGGTAACGCCGGCGCCCGGTTCGGTAAGGCGTGGGTCAGGAATCCACCGGGTCCCTTGTTGTCACGTGCTCAACAAGAGGACCGTCGTCGCAGGCCGCCGCCCGCCGCCGGGGACCCCGCCCGGACGGCACGCACCCGCACCGCCCCTGTTCCATCACCTCAGGAGGCTGCACCTTGCGTACCGACTTCCCCCACATACGGCTGAGATGGCGCCACGCCGGCACCGCCACGGCCGCCACCGCCGCCCTCGTCCTCGCCGGTCTCGGCACCGCCGTCCACGCGGACGCGACCACCTCGTCCAAGGTCACCTGGACCGCGACCCCCTGTGCCACCCCCAGAAGGCCGGCGAACTCGCCTGCAACTCCCTGCGCGTGACCGGCGGCACCACCGCCTTCCAGAAGGCTCAGCAGGCCCGGGGCGTCACCCCGAAGGCCGCGGACGCCGCCACCCCCACCGGCTACGGCCCGAGCGACCTGCGCTCCGCCTACGGCCTGACCTCGGCCGCCGCCTCGGGCGGCACCGGCCAGACCATCGCCGTCGTCGACGCCTACGACGACCCCAACGCCGAGGCCGACCTCGCCAAGTACCGCTCGTACTACGGCCTCTCCGCCTGTACCACCGCCAACGGCTGCTTCAAGAAGGTCAGCCAGACCGGCTCCACCACCGCGCTGCCCCGCAGCGACGCCGGCTGGTCCGAGGAGATCTCCCTCGACCTCGACATGGTCTCCGCGATCGCCCCGAACGCCCACATCCTGCTGGTCGAGGCCAAGTCGGCGACCATGGCCAACCTCGGCACCGCGGTGAACGAGGCCGTCACCCTGGGCGCCAAGTTCGTCTCCAACTCCTACGGCGGCTCCGAGTCCTCCTCGGACACCTCGTACGACTCCTCCTACTTCAACCACCCGGGCGTCGCCATCACCGTCAGCGCGGGCGACGCGGACTACGGCGCCGAGTACCCGGCCGCCTCCAAGTACGTCACCTCGGTCGGCGGCACCGCCCTCACCGCGTCCTCCACCACCCGCGGCTGGACCGAGACGGTCTGGAAGACCAGCAGCACCGAGGGCACCGGCTCCGGCTGCTCCGCCTACGACGCCAAGCCCACCTGGCAGACCGACACCGGCTGCACCAAGCGCATGATTTCGGACGTCTCCGCCGTCGCCGACCCGGCCACCGGCGTCTCCGTCTACGACTCCTACGGCGTCACCGCGGGCTGGTACACCTTCGGCGGCACCAGCGCCGCGGCCCCGATCATCGCGGGCGTCTACGCACTGGCCGGCACGCCCGGGAGCAGCGACTACCCGGCCCAGTACCCCTACAAGCACACCTCGGCCCTCAACGACGTGACCTCCGGCAACAACGGCACCTGCACCACGAGCTACTTCTGCACCGCCACGACGGGCTACGACGGCCCGACCGGCCTCGGCACCCCGGAAGGAGTAACCGCCTTCACCAACTGACTCTCCGTCAACGAACGGGCCGCGGACTCCCCTACCGCGGCCCGTTCGTCATACCGGGGCCACTCCGGGTTAGCCTTCACCCGCAGAACATCGGTGCCAGAAGCGCCGCAGGTCATAAGAGGGGTCAACGACGGAACCACACGACAGGTTCCGCTCAGGCCTCATTGCCCGGCGTGACCTGCCGTGATACACAGAGTGACCAGACAGTCATTCGTACGAAACCCGCCAGCCAATGACGCCAAGTCGACATACGACGGCGGAATTGTCGGCGACAATGATGCCTGACCTCTGCGCCCACGCAGGGGAGACGGAACTACCCACCAGGGGCGGTGACTTACATGTTCTTTGCGGCCGACAAGGGAGACATCAACACCATCATCGGCGGGATCGCTCCCGACTGGGGGCCCTTCGGGGCGCTGGGGACCGAAGCGAAGACGATGATCCAGGTCGTCATGGCAGTCGCCATCCTGCTCTGCCTCGGCATCGCCATCTGGGGCGCCGCGAAGCAGCGCATCGGCGCCACCGCCCTGCGGGACACCTTCAGCGCGGAACAGGGCAAGGGCCTCATCATCGCGGGCCTGACCGGGGTCTTCATCATCGGATCGCTCGGCACACTCTTCACCATCGTGTACGGCATGGCCGTATAGCCGTCGCGTCCGGTCGACGCACCTCCAGTCCGGCCGGGCGCCCCCGGTACCCCCTCCTACCCCACCCGTCCGCAGTGCCCACCGGCTGAGGTTGCGTTCCCTGATGTCGAGTCACCACACCGCACCCGCGCGGGAACCAGCGCGGCTACCGTCGTACTCCTACGGGTTTTCGTACGACGTCGAGGGGGCGTGAGCGGCATGAGTCCGGGAGACGACCACGAGGGCTACGGCGGCACGGGCCAGACCCGCACCCGCTACCCGGAGCGCCCCGGCGACGTCTACGGCGGCGCCCGCCGCTCCCCCCGCTCCTCCTCCAGAAGCCTCATCACCGTCGTAGGCGTCATCGTCCTCCTGATCGCAGCAATCGCCTTCGCGAACCGCGGCGACGACGACACGGGCTCCTCGGCAACCGGATCGGCGGGCCAACCGAAGAGCTCGTCCACGACAGCCAGTGGTGAGGCCCCGGTGCAGTCGAAGGCGAGCGGCATCCCGACGGGGTTCGCCCATGACGCACAGGGGGCACAGAGCGCGGCGGCCAACTACGCCGTGGCCCTGGGATCCACCGGCATGTTCGCGAAGGCCACCCGCGACACCGTCCTCCAGGCCATCATCACGCCCTCCCGGGTCCCCGGCCTCGAGGCCGCGCTCGACAAGGCGTACACCCCCGAGTTCAACCAGAGCCTGGGCCTGAACGCTGACGGCTCGGCACCCGAGGGCTACACGTTCGTGTCCCGCACGAGCCCGATCGGCACAAAGGTCACCCAGACGTCGGCGGCAGCAACCACGGTCGACGTGTGGTGCGGCGGTCTCCTCGGGCTGGCCGGCACGAACTCGACCAACCCGGTCACCAGCAGCTGGTTCACCATCACGATGAAGCTGGAATGGACCAGCAACACCTGGAAGATCGTGACGCACTCCCAGAAGGAGGGCCCGTCGCCCGTCCCCGGCGACGACAAGGCCTCCAGTGCCGACGAGATGGCGAAGGCCGTCGAGGAGTACGGAGGGTTCACCTATGCGCGCTAGCCGACGTGTCCTCACCCTGACCGGCGCCGCAGCCGCCCTCCAGACCACCGCGGTGCTCCTGGCCACGCGTGCCTTCGCCGCGCCCACACCCAGCCCCACGCCGACGCCGAGCCCCTCCCGGAGCAGCGACTGCTCCCTGATCGCTCCTCCGGCTCGGGACTACTGTGAACAGGGCGGCGGAGCCGGCAGCGGCGGCTCCACCCCCAGCCTCACCGACACCCTCGACCCCCTCTCGTCCCTCGCCCAAGGCTGCGCCAAAGCCGCCGCCTGGACCATCAGCAAGCTCAGCGACGCCGTAAAAGACACCGCCAACGTCGACTTCACCAACCAGAAGTTCCTCCAGCAGTACGCCGTCGTCTTCGCCGCCTCCACCATCCTCACCCTCCTCCTGTGGCTGCTCGCGGTCGCCAAGCGCGCGGTACGAGGCGTCCCCCTCACCACCGCCATCAGCGAAGCGATCGGCTTCCTCTGGCTGACCGTCCTCGCCTCCGCCTTCACCCCCCTCATCCTCTACACCGTCGTATCGGCGACCGACGGCGTCTCAGAGGTCCTCGCGAAAGCCACCGGCGACCAGACCGACACCTTCTTCGGCACCTTCTCCGGCGCCCTGGAGAAGGGCAACGACATCGGCGGCGGCCCCATCATGCTGATCGTCGTCTCCCTGGTCAGCATCCTCGCCGCCGGAGTCCTCTGGCTGGAGCTCGTCATCAGAGCCGCACTCCTCTACGTCGGCGCCCTCCTCGGCACCGTCGTCTACGCCGGCCTCGTCGACAAGAACCTCTGGGGCCACGTCCGCCGCTGGGCCGGCATCATGATCGCCGTCATCCTGGTCAAACCGGTGATCGTCATCGTCCTCGGCCTCGCCGGCGCCCTGTCCTCCGACGACGGCCCCGACGCCTTCTCCGCCGTCGTCTCCGGCCTCGCCATCATCCTGCTCGCCATCTTCGCCAGCGCGATGATCTACCGCTTCGTCCCCGGCTTCGGCGACGAGATCGCCGGCTCCCGCAACAACCGCATCATGCAGAACGCCGAGGGCAAGGCGGCGGCCGTCATCAGCTCGCCCGCGACCCTCGTCGCCCAGGGCATCAAGACCCACAGCTCCCGGGCCGACAACAACGGTCAGGCCTCCGGAGGCTCGGGCGCCCGCCCGAGCAACCCGGCGTCCGGCGGAGTCGCCGCCCACAGCTCGCGCACCCCGAACGGAGGCGGCGGATCTGTCCCCTCCGCCGCTCCCGCTCCCCGCGCGGGCAACCCGGTGAACACCCCGCACGCCAGCAACACCCGCAACGGCAGTAGCAACAGCACAGGAGGTGACGGGCGTTGACGACCGAGTCCCACGTGTCGCATACGGTCACGCCCCGCCGTACATATCTGATCGGCCGCGCCCGGCCGAACGCGATCGTCGGCAGGAACCGTGAGACCGGCGAGATCGCGCTCATCATCGTCGGCGCGTTCCTCGGCATGATGTGCGGGCTCCTCGTCCCGGTGCTCTCCCTGCGCATCGTGCTGCTGATGGGCTTCCCGCTCGTCGCGCTGGCCGCGGTCTACGTGCCGTACAAGCGCCGCACCTTCTACAAGTGGTTCGAGATCAACCGCAGTTACAAGCGCACCCTGCGCCAGGGCACCACCTACCGCTCCTCCGTCATGGAGGCCGGCACCCACGTCGACGGCCGCGAGGTCGAGGTCGGCCCGCCCCCCGGCATCGGCCGGATCAACTGGCTCGCCGCCCCGTTCGGCCCCGACGAGATCGCCGTGCTGCTCCACGCGGACCGCCGTACCGTCACCGCCGCCATCGAGATCGAGGGCCCCGGCGTCGGCCTGCGCGACTCCGAGGACCAGGAAGCCCTCGTCGACCGCTTCGGCACCCTGCTCAAGCACGTGGCCAACGGCGACGGCTTCGTCACCCGCCTCCAGATGCTCGCCCGCACCCTCCCCGCCGACCCCGACGCCCACGCCAAGGACGTCGCCGTCCGCGGGGACGACAAGGCGCTGCCCTGGCTCCAGACGTCGTACGACCAACTCCAGTCGATGGTGTCCACCAGCAGCGAGCAGCACCGCGCCTACCTCGTCGCGTGCATGCACTACACCCGCGAACTCGCCGCGGAGGCGCACGCGATGGCCCGGGCCGCCCGTCCGCAGAACGGCCGCAGGCTGGACAAGGACGCCGGTCTCGCGGTCGTGATGGCCCGCGAGCTGACCGACATCTGCTCGCGCCTCCAGGAGGCCGACATCCGGGTCCGACAGCCCCTCGGCCAGGGCCGGTTGGCGTCGCTGATCCACTCCATGTACGACCCCGACCACCCCATCGACCACATCCAGGCGATGACCAAGCGCAACGCCTGGCCGGCCGAACTCGACGCCATGGAACCGACGTTCCTCCAGGCGAAGACGAGGGAGTCCTCCACCCGCGCCCCCTGGTGCCACGCCACCGCGTGGGTCAAGGAGTGGCCGATGACCCCGGTGGGCGTCAACTTCCTCGCCCCGCTCCTCGTCCACACCCCGGACGTCATCCGCACGGTCGCCGTCACGATGGACCTCGAACCCACCGAGGTCGCCATCGAGCGCATGCTGACCGAGAAGACCAACGACGAGGCCGAGGCGTCCCGCGCCGCCAAGATGAACCGCACGGTCGACCCGCGGGACGTGGCCGCCCACTCCCGCCTCGACCAGCGCGGCGAGGACCTCGCCAGCGGCGCGGCCGGCGTCAACCTGGTCGGCTACATCACCGTCTCCTCCCGCTCCCCCGAGGCCCTGGCCCGCGACAAGCGGACCATCCGGGCCTCGGCCGGAAAGTCGTACCTGAAGCTGGAGTGGTGCGACCGCGAGCACCACCGCGCCTTCGTGAACACGCTTCCGTTCGCCACCGGCATCCGAAAGTAGGGGACCAAGCATGCGGGATCCGCTGTCCGTCCTCACCGACGCCTTCACGTCCTTCCTCTTCGGGAAGGTCGAGACGACCCGCCTGCCGGTCCGCACCTCCACCGGCCAGGCGCAGGCGGTCTACCTCCCGACCGCCGCGCCCGGCCTCGGCGACTCGGGCGTGATCATCGGCCGCGAGGTCTACTCCGGCAAGGGCTACATCTACGACCCCTTCCAGCTCTACGGCCAGCAGCTGCCCGCGCCCCACTGGCTGGTCCTGGGCGAGTCCGGCAACGGCAAGTCGGCGCTGGAGAAGACGTACGTCCTGCGGCAGCTGCGCTTCCGCGACCGCCAGGTCGTCGTCCTGGACGCCCAGGGCGAGGACGGCGCCGGCGAGTGGAACCTCATCGCGCAGGAGCTGGGGATAACTCCCATCCGGCTCGACCCGATGGCGGCCCTCGACCAGGGCATCCGCCTCAACCCCCTGGACCCGGCGATCACGACGACGGGCCAGCTGGCGCTGCTCCGCACGATCATCGAGGTCGCGATGGGCCACGGCCTGGACGAGCGCTCCGGCTTCGCCCTCAAGGTCGCGCACGCCTACGTCAACGAGACGATCGTCGAACGCCAGCCGATCCTCACGGACATCGTGGAGCAGCTACGGCACCCCGAGCCCGAGTCGGCCGAGGCGATGAACGTCGACATAGAGGACGTCCGCGCGTGGGGCCTGGATGTCGCCCTGGTCCTGGACCGCCTGGTCGACGGTGACCTGCGGGGCATGTTCGACGGCCCGACCACGGTCGGCATCGACCTGGACGCGCCGCTGATCGTCTTCGATTTGTCCCACATCGACCGCAACTCCATCGCCATGCCCATCCTCATGGCGATCGTCGGAGTTTGGCTGGAACACACCTGGATCCGCCCCGACCGCAAGAAGCGCATCTTCCTCGTGGAAGAGGCCTGGCACATCATCAACAGCCCCTTCGTGGCCCAGCTGTTCCAGCGCCTGCTGAAGTTCGGCCGCCGCCTCGGCCTGTCCTTCGTGGCGGTGGTCCACCACCTGTCCGACGTGGTGGACGGAGCGGCGGCGAAGGAAGCGGCCGCGATCCTGAAGATGGCGTCGACCCGCACGATCTACGCCCAGAAAGCGGACGAGGCGAGGGCGACGGGCCGTGTCCTGGGCCTCCCCCGCTGGGCGGTGGAGATCATCCCGTCCCTCACCCCCGGCATCGCCGTCTGGGACGTCAACGGCAATGTCCAGGTCGTCAAACACCTGGTCACCGAGACGGAACGCCCCCTGGTCTTCACCGACCGCGCGATGACGGAGTCCTCCGCCGACCTCAACGACGACGCCCTGCGCGCCGCCGAGCTGGAGGCGGAGGAACGGGCGGCGGCCTTCGTGGAACAGCACATGGGCGACTCCGAGTCGACGGTGGCGTAGGAAGGGCGGGCAGTGGTGAGACCGGACGACCGCCACCGGAGCGGACAGGGAGGCCAGGGAGGCGTCCCGGACGGGCTGTTGGTCGGCATACTCGCCTTCCTCCTCGGCACGACCCTGCTGGTCTGGACGGCCACGGGTCTCGCGGCCCTCTTCGCGCAGGGCGCCTGGCCCGAGGGCGTCACCTTCACCCGCACCCCTCTGGCCATGCGCCACCTCATCGGCCACCCCCAGGACATCCCCGGCGCCTGGCCCGACACCCCACCCGGCCAACTCTCCGGCTACGGCCTGGTCTGGGGCCTGTTCATCGGCCAACTGATGATCCTGGTCGTCCTCACGATCTTCGTGATGGGCACCCTGGCCCGCTGGAGAGCGGTGCGGGCGAGGACGCGGGCGGAGAGGCTGGCGGCCCGGGAACATCGCCCGGCGCCCCAGGACCAGCCCCACGAAGTACCGGCCCAGAGACCGGCACCCGAGCCGATGGTCGCGGCCCCGCCGCTGGATCCGCCCACGCAGCCGCAGCCGCCGACGGCGAGCAACCAGCCCGGGCTCCCCCTGCCCACCGAGCCACTTCGCGGGACGCCGACACCCGCCAAGCTGCCCACTTCCCTGTCCAAGGGTGAACGGGTGGGCGGGTGGGAAACACCCCGCGCCGAAGGCGCGATCCTCTACGCCCCCAGCGACACCCGCCACACCACCGCAACCCAGACCATCCGGGACGCGGAAGGCCCCACCCTCGTAGTCACCTCGAACCCAGCCATCTGGCAGGACACGAAAGACGCCCGAGCCAAACTCGGCCCGGTCCACGTCTACGACCCCACCCACCTCTGCGACACCCCGGCCCGCCTCCACTGGTCCCCCACCACCGGCTGCGAGACCAAGGAAACAGCGAAGGCCAGAGCACAGGCCCTCCTCGCCCCCATCCGCCCCACCGCAAAGATCGACCAGGCCGTCACCGACGTAGCCGAAACGCTCCTGCGCAGCTACCTCCACGCCGCCGCCATAGACGCCCGCACCATCCGCCACGTCCACCGCTGGTGCCAGGGCACCCAGATCCAGGACGCGGTACGAACCCTCCGCACCCACCCGAAGGCCACCCCGGGCGCCGCGGGCGAACTCGAGGCAGCCCTGACCGCCCACCCGGAACGCCGGGACATCGCCCAGGAACTGACGGCGAGAGCCCTCTCCGCCCTCTTCACCGTCAACATCCGCGAGGCATGCACTCCCAACCGAAATGATGCCCTCGCCTTGGATTCCTTCGTCGACGAAGGGGGAACGCTTTATGTGGTGGGTGAATCCATCGAGGACCCCAGGACCAACCCCGGCGCGATGCCCCTTCTGACGGCTCTCGCCTCCAGCGTGGTCGAGCGTGGCCGGCACATGGCCGAACGGTCATCCGCCGGTCGCCTCGACCCACCACTGACGCTCGTCCTGGACGACGTCGCGGCCGTGGCTCCGCTTCCCCAGCTCCCGGAGCTGCTGGCCACCGGAGCGGACCGGGGGCTACCGACCCTGGCCCTGCTCCGGTCCCGGGAACAGGCCCGCACCCGCTGGCCGGACGCCGAACTGCCCGTGTAGTCAGGGACGTTCGAGCACGAACTCCAGCTCGGACTGCCCAGGAGCCGCAGCGAGCGGCACGACCACTCCACTCGGCTCGAACCCGGCCTTGCGATAGAACCGCTGCGCCCGCCCGTTGTCCTCGTGCACGATCAGCCGCACCCGCTCGGCCCCGTGCGCCCACGCCCACTCCAGGGCGGCGTCGAACAGCACATCGGTGAGCCCACTGCCACGCTCCTCGGGCAGCACGAAGACCCCGACGAGGTGCCCCTGCTTCCGCTCCACCGGAAATCCCGCCCAGTCCACGGTCCCGGGCTCCTCCAACAGCACGGTCACGGTCCCGACCCACTGCCCGTCGGGCGCCTCGGCGATGATCGTCTGTACCTTGTCCGCCCCCTCGGCACCCTGGGCGGTCCGCTCCTTCCAGAAGGAGTCGGGCCGCGCGACGGCCTCCTCATAGGTCTCCAGGAAGGCGAGAGGCGCGACCGGATCCTGAAGAGCCGTAAGCCGCAACTCCTTCGCGGCAGGCCACTCGTGGGCACGGACGGACCGGATCACATAGCTCATAGAATTCAGCCTAAACGCAGAAAACCCCCGTTCCAAAAGGAACGGGGGTTTTCGCAAAGATTGTTCGGCGGTGTCCTACTCTCCCACAGGGTCCCCCCTGCAGTACCATCGGCGCTGTAAGGCTTAGCTTCCGGGTTCGGAATGTAACCGGGCGTTTCCCTCACGCTATGACCACCGAAACACTATGAAACTCAGACCGGAAAACACACAGTCGTTGCCTCAGAACTAACACAGTGGACGCGAGCAAATATGGACAAGCCCTCGGCCTATTAGTACCGGTCACCTCCAGCGGTTACCCGCCTTCCAGATCCGGCCTATCAACCCAGTCGTCTACTGGGAGCCTTAACCCCTCAAAGGGGGTGGGAATACTCATCTCGAAGCAGGCTTCCCGCTTAGATGCTTTCAGCGGTTATCCCTCCCGAACGTAGCCAACCAGCCATGCCCTTGGCAGAACAACTGGCACACCAGAGGTTCGTCCGTCCCGGTCCTCTCGTACTAGGGACAGCCCTTCTCAATATTCCTACGCGCGCAGCGGATAGGGACCGAACTGTCTCACGACGTTCTAAACCCAGCTCGCGTACCGCTTTAATGGGCGAACAGCCCAACCCTTGGGACCGACTCCAGCCCCAGGATGCGACGAGCCGACATCGAGGTGCCAAACCATCCCGTCGATATGGACTCTTGGGGAAGATCAGCCTGTTATCCCCGGGGTACCTTTTATCCGTTGAGCGACGGCGCTTCCACAAGCCACCGCCGGATCACTAGTCCCGACTTTCGTCCCTGCTCGACCCGTCGGTCTCACAGTCAAGCTCCCTTGTGCACTTACACTCAACACCTGATTACCAACCAGGCTGAGGGAACCTTTGGGCGCCTCCGTTACCCTTTAGGAGGCAACCGCCCCAGTTAAACTACCCATCAGACACTGTCCCTGATCCGGATCACGGACCCAGGTTAGACATCCAGCACGACCAGACTGGTATTTCAACGACGACTCACCGCGAACTGGCGTCCGCGTTTCAAAGTCTCCCAGCTATCCTACACAAGCCGAACCGAACACCAATATCAAACTGTAGTAAAGGTCCCGGGGTCTTTCCGTCCTGCTGCGCGAAACGAGCATCTTTACTCGTAGTGCAATTTCACCGGGCCTATGGTTGAGACAGTCGAGAAGTCGTTACGCCATTCGTGCAGGTCGGAACTTACCCGACAAGGAATTTCGCTACCTTAGGATGGTTATAGTTACCACCGCCGTTTACTGGCGCTTAAGTTCTCAGCTTCGCCACACCGAAATGTGACTAACCGGTCCCCTTAACGTTCCAGCACCGGGCAGGCGTCAGTCCGTATACATCGCCTTACGGCTTCGCACGGACCTGTGTTTTTAGTAAACAGTCGCTTCTCGCTGGTCTCTGCGGCCACCCCCAGCTCACCAAGTAAATTGGATCACCAGGTGTGGCCCCCTTCTCCCGAAGTTACGGGGGCATTTTGCCGAGTTCCTTAACCATAGTTCACCCGAACGCCTCGGTATTCTCTACCTGACCACCTGAGTCGGTTTAGGGTACGGGCCGCCATGAAACTCGCTAGAGGCTTTTCTCGACAGCATAGGATCATCCACTTCACCACAATCGGCTCGGCATCAGGTCTCAGCCTCATGTGCGACGGATTTGCCTATCGCACGGCCTACACCCTTACCCCGGGACAACCACCGCCCGGGATGGACTACCTTCCTGCGTCACCCCATCACTCACCTACTGCAAGTCTGGTTCGTCGGCTCCACCACTCCCCTTTGCCCGAAGGCTCCGGGGCGGCTTCACGGACTTAGCATCGCCTGGTTCGATGTTTGACGCTTCACAGCGGGTACCGGAATATCAACCGGTTATCCATCGACTACGCCTGTCGGCCTCGCCTTAGGTCCCGACTTACCCTGGGCAGATCAGCTTGACCCAGGAACCCTTAGTCAATCGGCGCACACGTTTCCCACGTGTGTATCGCTACTCATGCCTGCATTCTCACTCGTGAACCGTCCACCACTGCCTTCCGGCGCAGCTTCACCCGGCACACGACGCTCCCCTACCCATCACAGCCTCCGTTGGGAGTATTGCTGCAATGACACGACTTCGGCGGTACGCTTGAGCCCCGCTACATTGTCGGCGCGGAATCACTAGACCAGTGAGCTATTACGCACTCTTTCAAGGGTGGCTGCTTCTAAGCCAACCTCCTGGTTGTCTCTGCGACTCCACATCCTTTCCCACTTAGCGTACGCTTAGGGGCCTTAGTCGATGCTCTGGGCTGTTTCCCTCTCGACCATGGAGCTTATCCCCCACAGTCTCACTGCCGCGCTCTCACTTACCGGCATTCGGAGTTTGGCTAAGGTCAGTAACCCGGTAGGGCCCATCGCCTATCCAGTGCTCTACCTCCGGCAAGAAACACACGACGCTGCACCTAAATGCATTTCGGGGAGAACCAGCTATCACGGAGTTTGATTGGCCTTTCACCCCTAACCACAGGTCATCCCCCAGGTTTTCAACCCTGGTGGGTTCGGTCCTCCACGAAGTCTTACCTCCGCTTCAACCTGCCCATGGCTAGATCACTCCGCTTCGGGTCTTGAGCGTGCTACTGAAACGCCCTATTCGGACTCGCTTTCGCTACGGCTACCCCACCCGGGTTAACCTCGCAACACACCGCAAACTCGCAGGCTCATTCTTCAAAAGGCACGCAGTCACGAGATATGTGCAAGCACATATCCGACGCTCCCACGGCTTGTAGGCACACGGTTTCAGGTACTATTTCACTCCGCTCCCGCGGTACTTTTCACCATTCCCTCACGGTACTATCCGCTATCGGTCACCAGGGAATATTTAGGCTTAGCGGGTGGTCCCGCCAGATTCACACGGGATTTCTCGGGCCCCGTGCTACTTGGGTGTCTCTCAAACGAGCCGCTGACGTTTCGACTACGGGGGTCTTACCCTCTACGCCGGACCTTTCGCATGTCCTTCGCCTACATCAACGGTTTCTGACTCGTCCTGTCGCCGGCAGACGACAGAAGAGAGATCCCACAACCCCCACGACGCAACCCCTGCCGGGTCTCACACGTCGTAGGTTTGGCCTCATCCGGTTTCGCTCGCCACTACTCCCGGAATCACGGTTGTTTTCTCTTCCTGCGGGTACTGAGATGTTTCACTTCCCCGCGTTCCCTCCACACTGCCTATGTGTTCAGCAGCGGGTGACAGCCCATGACGACTGCCGGGTTTCCCCATTCGGAAACCCCCGGATCAAAGCCTGGTTGACGACTCCCCGGGGACTATCGTGGCCTCCCACGTCCTTCATCGGTTCCTGGTGCCAAGGCATCCACCGTGCGCCCTTAAAAACTTGGCCACAGATGCTCGCGTCCACTGTGCAGTTCTCAAACAACGACCAGCCACCCATCACCCCGGAGCTTCACTCCGAGTTCACTGGGGCCGGCATCACGAGGGGGTTCATTCCCTCAGACACCCAACAGCGTGCCCGACACACTCCCCGCTTCCCTCAACGTTCCACGCTCCGAAGAGCAGTACTAGAAGGAGAAGACGATCAAGTGTGCCGAATAATCAACGTTCCACCCATGAGCAACCACCGCAGAACGTTTGCCTGCGTAGTGGCCTCTGACCGAGCGAACCCGGTAAGAAGTGCTCCTTAGAAAGGAGGTGATCCAGCCGCACCTTCCGGTACGGCTACCTTGTTACGACTTCGTCCCAATCGCCAGTCCCACCTTCGACAGCTCCCTCCCACAAGGGGTTGGGCCACCGGCTTCGGGTGTTACCGACTTTCGTGACGTGACGGGCGGTGTGTACAAGGCCCGGGAACGTATTCACCGCAGCAATGCTGATCTGCGATTACTAGCAACTCCGACTTCATGGGGTCGAGTTGCAGACCCCAATCCGAACTGAGACAGGCTTTTTGAGATTCGCTCCACCTCACGGTATCGCAGCTCATTGTACCTGCCATTGTAGCACGTGTGCAGCCCAAGACATAAGGGGCATGATGACTTGACGTCGTCCCCACCTTCCTCCGAGTTGACCCCGGCGGTCTCCTGTGAGTCCCCGTCACCCCGAAGGGCACGCTGGCAACACAGGACAAGGGTTGCGCTCGTTGCGGGACTTAACCCAACATCTCACGACACGAGCTGACGACAGCCATGCACCACCTGTACACCGACCACAAGGGGGCGACCATCTCTGGCCGTTTCCGGTGTATGTCAAGCCTTGGTAAGGTTCTTCGCGTTGCGTCGAATTAAGCCACATGCTCCGCTGCTTGTGCGGGCCCCCGTCAATTCCTTTGAGTTTTAGCCTTGCGGCCGTACTCCCCAGGCGGGGAACTTAATGCGTTAGCTGCGGCACCGACGACGTGGAATGTCGCCAACACCTAGTTCCCACCGTTTACGGCGTGGACTACCAGGGTATCTAATCCTGTTCGCTCCCCACGCTTTCGCTCCTCAGCGTCAGTAATGGCCCAGAGATCCGCCTTCGCCACCGGTGTTCCTCCTGATATCTGCGCATTTCACCGCTACACCAGGAATTCCGATCTCCCCTACCACACTCTAGCCTGCCCGTATCGAATGCAGACCCGGGGTTAAGCCCCGGGCTTTCACACCCGACGTGACAAGCCGCCTACGAGCTCTTTACGCCCAATAATTCCGGACAACGCTTGCGCCCTACGTATTACCGCGGCTGCTGGCACGTAGTTAGCCGGCGCTTCTTCTGCAGGTACCGTCACTTTCGCTTCTTCCCTGCTGAAAGAGGTTTACAACCCGAAGGCCGTCATCCCTCACGCGGCGTCGCTGCATCAGGCTTGCGCCCATTGTGCAATATTCCCCACTGCTGCCTCCCGTAGGAGTCTGGGCCGTGTCTCAGTCCCAGTGTGGCCGGTCGCCCTCTCAGGCCGGCTACCCGTCGTCGCCTTGGTGAGCCGTTACCTCACCAACAAGCTGATAGGCCGCGGGCTCATCCTTCACCGCCGGAGCTTTCAACCCGCACAGATGCCCGTGCGAGTGGTATCCGGTATTAGACCCCGTTTCCAGGGCTTGTCCCAGAGTGAAGGGCAGATTGCCCACGTGTTACTCACCCGTTCGCCACTAATCCCCACCGAAGTGGTTCATCGTTCGACTTGCATGTGTTAAGCACGCCGCCAGCGTTCGTCCTGAGCCAGGATCAAACTCTCCGTGAATGTTTACCCGTAATCGGGTGCACACATCACGAGAGCGGAACAGCCACCGGAATGAGGCGGCTGTTCACAGCGTCCTCGCTGTGTTTTTTCAAAGGAACCTCGTCCCAGCCGAATGACTGGAGACGGGGTATCAACATATCTGGCGTTGATTTTTGGCACGCTGTTGAGTTCTCAAGGAACGGACGCTTCCTTTGTACTCACCCTTTCGGGCTTTCCTCCGGGCTTTTCCCTTCGGTCTTGCGTTTCCGACTCTATCAGACCGTTTCCGGTTCCGATTTCCTCGGTGCTTTCCAGGTTCCCGCTTTCGCGTTTCCCTTTCCGGCGATTCCGACTCTATCAGATCCTTTCGGGCCTGATCCCCGGTCAGCGGGGCTTGTCTTCCCGGCTGTTGGGCCGTTCCGACGTCTCAAACCTTAGCGGACTCTCGCTGTGGTCCCAAATCGAGGAGCCACACCCAAATCGAATTGAATTCGGGCACGCCGAATTCACCCCGGCTGGGAGATCGTTCTGATGGTTTGAGTGGCCGCTTTCGCGGCGGGAGGTGCTGCCGCAGAACCGTTACGGCCCCGTGGCAACCCGAAGAACTCTACGTATCGCCGAGGGGGCTGTCAAGCACCCTCTGTCAAGATCTTTTCAGTCGAGGTCGCTGAGCCGCCCGCCGGCGTCGGGCTGTGCGTGCTCCACCCTACGCAGCAGCCTGGTGAGGACATCCCCGAAGGTGTTGCGCTCCTCGGCGGAGAGGTCCTGGAGCAGGTCCTCCTCGAAGACCGTGGCGAGGCGCATCGCCTCCAGCCACTTCTCGCGGCCCTCGGCGGTCAGCTCCACAATCACGCGGACCCGGTTGGACTCGTCCCGCTCCCGGGTCACCAGTCCCTCGGTGAGCATGCGGTCGATCCGGTGGGTCATCGCGGCCGGCGTGAGGCCGAGCCGCTTGGCGAGATCGCTGGGACCCATCCGATAGGGGGCGCCGGAGAGCACGAGGGCCTTGAGGACCTCCCACTCGGCGTTGCTGATGCCGAGGGCGGCGGTCTGACGGCCGTACGCGACGTTCATACGGCGGTTGAGGCGTGAGAGCGCCGAGACGATCTGCTCGACCTGGGGGTCGAGGTCCTGGAACTCGCGCTGGTAGGCGGCGATCTGCTCTTCGAGCGTCGGCTCGGGGACGCCAGGGGGCTCGGCCATGTGGGCAGTATCGCACGCCCCTCCTTTGCCTTGAAGTCCTTCACTATGTACTCTTTAGCTTCGAACTTTAACTCTGAAGTCTTCACTCCTAACTAGTGAGAGAGGTGAACGTGACCAGGGCGATGGGCGCAGCGATGCGCCGGATCCACGTGGGCAACGCACTCAGCGCGTTCGGGCTCGGTTTCACCGTCCCGTATCTGTACGTCTATGTGGCGCAGGTGCGTGGGCTGGGAGCCATGACGGCGGGGCTGGTCCTCGCCGTCTTCGCCGTGGCGGCACTGGTCGTGCTGCCGTTCGCCGGACGGGCCATCGTCCGGCGCGGCCCGCTGCCGGTGTTGCTCGTCGCCCTGGTCACGGCCGCGATCGGTTCGCTGAGCCTCGGGATCGCGGGCAACGCCCCGGCCGTGTTGCTGTCGGCGGCCCTGCTCGGAGCCGGGCAGTCCGTGATGCAGCCGGCGCTGGCGACGATGATCGTGGACTGCTCCACGGCCGAGACCCGCTCACGCGCCTTCGCCACACAGTTCTTCCTTCAGAACCTCGGGCTCGGCGTCGGCGGTCTCATCGGCGGGCATCTCGTCGACACATCCAGCGCCGCTTCCTTCACTCTGCTGTTCGCGATCGAGGCGGCGATCTTCCTGCTGCTGGTGGTCGTGATGACGACCCTGCGACTGCCGCACTCGCCACGCATCGAGGACGCGCCGGGCCGGTCCGCCAAGGGCAGCTGGAAGCAGCTGCTCGGGAACCGGGCCATGGTGCAGCTGTGCGTGCTGGGCTTCGTGCTGTTCTTCGCCTGCTACGGACAGTTCGAGTCGGGCCTGAGCGCGTACGGCGTCGAGGCCGCCGGCATCTCCACCTCCGCGCTGGGGACGGCCCTGGCCGCGAACACCGCGATGATCGTGGTCGCGCAGTTCGCCGTGCTGCGGTTCGTGGAGCGGCGGAGGCGGTCCCGGGTGATCGCGGCGGTCGGCCTCATCTGGGCGGTCGCGTGGCTCACCGCGGGTTACGCGGGCCTCGGACACGGCAGCCAGGAGATGGCCACGGCCGCGTTCGTGTCGACGTACGCCCTGTTCGGTCTGGGTGAGGCGATGCTGTCCCCGACCGTCGCCCCGCTGGTCGCCGATCTGGCGCCGGAGGGCATGGCGGGCCAGTACAACTCGGCCTTCGCCCTGGTCAAGCAGCTCGCCCTGGCGGTCGGCCCGGCGGTGGGCGGCCCACTGGGAGCCTCGCTGCACGCGCCGTACATCGTGACGTTCCTGCTGTTCTCGCTGGGCATCACGTACCTGGCGATACGCCTGGGCAAGCAGCTGACCCCCGTACAGAACCAGCCGTCGCTGCGGAAGAGCCGCGTGGTGGCGCAGGGTGGGGCGCAGTCCGAGTCGATTGCCGCCTGACTGTAACCGGCCCAGGGGCGCGGGGCAGCGTCCATGTGCGGCTCCGCCGCGGGGCGCGATCAGCCACGGACAACCCGCACCCGGCATCGATCCGGCACCCCTACGGCGTGGCCCCCTTCGGCAGCACGAACTCGCACCAGACCGCCTTCCCGCCCCCGGGCGTTCGCCGAGACCCCCAGTTCGACGCGATGGTCGCCACGATCGCGATCCCACGTCCGGATTCGTCGCCCGGTTCGGCCCTCCGACGCCGGGGCAGGTGGTCGTCCCCGTCCGTCACCTCGACGATGAGCCGCCGGTCGGTACGGCGGAGCCGGAGCCGCATGGGCGGGGTGCCGTGCTGCAGGGAGTTCGCCACGAGTTCGCTCACCGCGAGCACGCCCAGGTCGTGCAGCTCCACCGGGAACCGCCAACTGGTGAGCACGCCGGAGGCGAACGCACGCGCGCGTGGGGCCGCCTCGACCCCGCCGAGGAGTTCGAGGCCGGCGTTGCGGAACAGCTCTCCCTCTGGACCCGTGTGGGCCGGGTGCTGGAGGACCATGACGGCGACGTCGTCGTCGTGTTCCGCGGTGACGCCGGCCGAGCGGACCAGGCGGTCGCAGATGACCTGCGGGGTGCCGGTGGCGCCGGCCAGGGCGCGTTCGAGGGCCGCGATGCCCTCGTCGAGGTCCTCGTTACGGCGTTCGACCAGGCCGTCGGTGTACAGCACGGCCGCGGAGCCGGGGCCGAGCGGGATCGAGCCGGACGCGTGCATCCAGCCGCCGGTGCCCAGGGGCGGGCCGGTGGGCTCGTCGGCGCGCAGAACGGTGCCGCTCTCGTCGCGGACCAGGATCGGCAGGTGGCCGGCCGAGGCGTAGACCAGCTTTCCCTCGTTCGGGTCGTGGATGGCGTACACGCAGGTGGCGATCTGGTTGGCGTCGATCTCCGTGGCGAGGCCGTCGAGGAGCTGGAGCACCTCGTGCGGGGGCAGGTCGAGACGGGCGTACGCCCGCACGGCCGTGCGCAGTTGGCCCATGACCGCTGCCGCGCGGACCCCGCGGCCCATGACGTCGCCGATGACGAGGGCGGTGCGGCCGCCGCCGAGGGTGATGACGTCGTACCAGTCGCCGCCGACCGCGGCCTCGGTGCCGCCGGGGTGGTAGGTGGCGGCGATGCGGAGGTCGTCCGGCTGTTCGAGTTCCTGGGGGAGCAGGCTGCGCTGGAGGGTGACGGCGGTCTCGCGCTGGCGGCGCTCGCTGGCTCTGAGGCGCTCGGCGGCCTCGGCGTGGTCGGTGACGTCGGTGGCGAAGACGAGCACACCGCCGTCGCCTTCGGTGACCGGGGTGCAGGTGAAGGTGTAGGAGCGGCCGTCGGGGGCCTTGCGGGACTTGACCGTGCGGGGCTTGCCGCTGCGCAGGACCTGGTCGAGGAGCGGGAGGAGGCCGATCTCGTCGAGCTCCGGGAGGGCTTCGCGGGCCGGTGCGCCCGGCGTGCGCAGTCCGAAGGCGACCACGTAGGCGTCGTTGACGTAGGCGAGGCGGTGGTCGGGGCCGTGGACGAGGGCGACGAGGGCGGGGACGCGGTCGAGGACCTCACGGACGGGGAGTTCGTCGACGCCGGGGACCGGCACGGTGAGTTGTTCGGCGCGGGCCGCGGGGACCGCGCCCTCGCTCAGCCGGTCCTCGGTGACCAGGTCGTCGGTCCGCGCTGCGGCGCGGCGCTGCGTTCCGGGGAGGCGGGCGCTCCAGCGCGTGAAGTTCACGAATCCTTGCCTCGTGTCGTCGTCTTCGGCGTCTTCGGGCCGGTTCCGGGCCCGGCCGGTGGGCTGGGGACGGCAGCCCGGGGGTGCAGCACGGTGGGAAGACCTCTTGGGTTCGAGGGGCGGGCGGCTGCCCGTCCGAGGACGGGCATCAGTGTGGCAGGGGGCCGACCGGGTCGACATTCGTCAGACGCCGGGGCGGTCCGTGGAGTTCCTCGGTCCGGTCAGGACGACCCCTTCGGGTCGTTCACAGGGTCATGAGGAGGCTTTCCACCGGCCGCGAGTTCGAACTCCGCCCGGGGATGTTCGAGTGAACCGAGAGAGACGATCTCCCGCTTGAAGAGCCCTGACAGGATCCATTCGGCGAGGACGCGGGCCTTGCGGTTGAAGGTGGGCACCCTGCTGAGGTGGTAGACGCGGTGCATGAACCAGGCAGGGTAGCCCTTCAGTTTGCGTCCGTAGACCTGCGCGACCCCCTTGTGGAGGCCCAGGGAGGCCACTGAACCGACGTACGCGTGCGCGTACGTCTCCAGCGGCTCGCCGCGCAGGGCGTGCACGATGTTGTCGCCGAGGACCTTGGCCTGGCGGACGGCGTGCTGGGCGTTGGGGGCGGTCTCCTTGCCGGGCTCGTCGGCGGTGACGTCGGGTACGGCGGCCGCGTCTCCGGCCGCCCACGCGTGCGTGACGCCCTCCACGGTCAGCTGGGGGGTGCACTTCAGGCGGCCTCGCTCGTTGAGCGGGAGGTCGGTGGCGGCGAGGAGCGGGCTGGGCTTGACGCCGGCCGTCCACACGACCGTACGCGTGGGGAAGCGGTTGCCGTCGCTGAGGACGGCAACGCGGTCCACGCAGGACTCCAGGCGGGTGTTGAGCCGGACGTCGATGTTGCGGCGGCGCAGTTCGCTGACCGTGTAGCGGCCCATCTCCTCGCCGACCTCGGGGAGGATGCGGCCGGTGGCCTCGACGAGGATCCACTTCATGTCCTCGGGACGGACGTTGTGGTAGTAGCGCGCGGTGTAGCGGGCCATGTCCTCCAGTTCGCCGAGTGCCTCCACGCCCGCGTAGCCGCCGCCGACGAACACGAAGGTGAGGGCCGCGTCGCGGATCGCGGGGTCGCGGGTGGAGGAGGCGATGTCCATCTGTTCGATCACGTGGTTGCGCAGGCCGATGGCCTCCTCGACCGTCTTGAACCCGATGCCGTGGTCGGCGAGTCCGGGGATCGGCAGGGTGCGGGCGATCGACCCGGGGGCGAGGACGAGTTCGTCGTACGGCAGCTGCTCGCCGCCGGTGCGCTCCTCCTCGGTGGCGAGGGTGGTCACGGAGGCGGTGCGCTTGGCGTGGTCGATCGCGGTGACCTCGCCGACGAGGACCCGGCAGCGGTCGAGGACGCGGCGCAGCGGTACGACGACATGACGTGGGGAGATCGATCCGGCGGCCGCTTCGGGGAGGAACGGCTGATAGGTCATGTACGGGTCGGGCGTGACGATGGTGATCTCGACTTCGGCCCGGTCGAGTTCCCGTTTCAGCTTCCGTTGCAGCCGCAGGGCCGTGTACATCCCGACGTAGCCACCGCCGACAACCAGAATGCGCGCACGTTCCTTCACCATCCCATGACGCACCCGCCGCTTGAGTTTGTCCACAGCCTCGACAATTTGTGTGACCGGAGTTCATCCGCGCGCCGGGTTGGCCGAATCCGCGGAGCGTGGGGAAGGTGCGCAGGTCAGTGGGTGTGCGCCGGGTGGTCGTAGGGGGTGCAATCGGCGCTTTTGCCACCCGTACTCCGATCGGGGGGCGCTCCGTGCGGAACCTGCCCCTTCTGAATTGACCCCCACTCAACTATGTTCGTGTGTCGACGGGGTGTAGGGGGATGCGCTCCGGGTCCGCGACGGGCGGACTCGCGAAACGGGCTTGTTCCGCACGCTCCGGCTTTCGATGGCGGGGAGAGTCTCCGGGGGGAGACGTCATTACCGGGGGAACATTTATGCACATTCAGGACTCTCATTGGTCTACCGCGTCCGCCATCGCACCCGGTGGCGGGGCGATGGGCGGCGCGATGGGCTCGGCGATGAGCGCGGCGGGCAACGGACGCGAGGGATCGCGTTCGACCCCGCTGCGCGTGGACGCACAGCGCAATCTGGAGCACGTACTGCGCGCGGCGCGCGAGGTCTTCGGCGAGCTGGGCTACGGCGCGCCGATGGAGGACGTGGCGCGGCGCGCCCGGGTGGGTGTCGGCACCGTGTACCGGCGCTTCCCGAGCAAGGACGTCCTGGTCCGGCGGATAGCCGAGGAGGAGACCTCCCGGCTGACCGACCAGGCGCGGGCGGCGCTCGGCCAGGAGGACGAGCCGTGGTCGGCGCTGTCGCGCTTCCTGCGCACGTCGGTCGCCTCGGGCGCCGGGCGGCTGCTGCCTCCGCAGGTGCTGCGGGTCGGGGTCGCCGACGAGGGCGACGGCTATGACGGGGCGCGGGTGCCGCAGCAGCGGACCACCCCGGGCTCCGGCGAGCTGCGGCTGGTTCCGGAGGAGAGCCCGCTGGTCTCCGGCGACGACGACGCCGGGGCGGCGGCGCTGCTGGAGGTCGTGGGCCAGCTCGTGGACCGCGCGCGGGCGGCAGGTGAGCTGCGGACCGACGTGTCGGTGTCGGACGTCCTGCTGGTGATCGCAACCGCGGCGCCCTCGCTGCCGGACGCGGCGCAGCAGGCGGCGGCCTCGGCACGGTTGCTGGACATCCTGCTGGAAGGTCTGCGGTCGCGGCCGGCGTGACCCGTCAAGGTGACGACGGGGTGCGGTCGGTTCGCCGGCCGCACTCCGGAACATTCCCGGCCATTTCCGGCGTGCTGCTCAACTCCCGCCGGTTCCGCGACAGTTGAGCATTCCCCGAACGAGTGAGAATTAGTACTGCACCGCCGGAAAACCCCACGGACGAGTGGTTGCGGCGCACTGCGCCCTACTGACTAAAAGTCGATATGGCACGCTGACCCGGTGTTCGGGACTGGTTGGGCCGGCGGCGGGGGCATTCCGCGATGAGCGTTGACGGGCGGAACGAGCCGCTGGGCGAGGGCGACGGGAACGCCGGTGGCACGCCACAGGTGCCGGGCCAGGGCGGCCGGGCGGGCATCCCGCAGGGCGGTATCCCGGCCCAGGGCGGCGAGCCCGTCGAGGGCAGCGTCCCGGCCCAGCGCGACCGGCGCGAGGACGGCAGCGTCCTGCCGCCGCCCCCGGAGCTGCCGCCGTCCGACGCCGACCTGATCGAACGGATGCGCTCCGGCGACGACACGGCCTACGAGGCGCTCTACCGGCGCCACGCGGACGCGGTCCGCCGCTACGCCCGCACCTGCTGCCGCGACGGCCACACCGCCGACGACCTCACCGCCGAGGTCTTCGCCCGCATGCTCCAGGCCGTGCGCCGCGGCCACGGCCCCGAGCACGCCGTGCGCGCCTATCTGCTCACCAGCGTCCGGCGCGTCGCCGCGGGCTGGACCAAGTCGGCCAAGCGCGAGCAGCTGGTCGACGACTTCGCGGTGTTCGCCGCCCAGGCCGCACGCTCGGCCGAGGTCTCCGACGACGACACCCTGGACCTCGGCGCCGACGTACGCGCGATGCACGAGGCCGAGCAGTCCATGGCCATGCAGGCCTTCCGGTCGCTGCCCGAGCGCTGGCAGGCCGTGCTGTGGCACACCGAGGTCGAGGACGAGTCCCCGAGCGAGGTCGCCACCCTCTTCGGACTCGACGCCAACGGCACGCGCGTGCTGGCCAGCCGCGCCCGCGAGGGCCTCAAGCAGGCCTACCTCCAGGCCCACGTCAGCGCGACCCTCGCCACCGACGAGGAGTGCGCCCGCTACGCCGACCGGCTCGGCGCCTATGCCCGCGGAAGCCTGCGCACCCGGGCCGAACGCGGTCTGCGCAAGCACCTGGAGGAGTGCGCCAAGTGCCGGCTGGCCGCGGGCCAGATCAAGGAAGTCGCCGGTGGTATCCCGGCCGTCGTACCGGTCGCGGTCATCGGCTGGTTCGGGGCCGCCGGGTACGCCAAGGCCATCGGGCTCATCGCGGGCGGTGCCGGGGCCGGAGCGGCCGGTGCCGCGGGCGCGGCGGCCGCGGCCGGCGGAGGCTCCTCGGGCGGGGCGGGCGCCGGTGGCGCCGCGGCCTCGGAGGGCCTCGGCGCCCCGGTGAAGGCCGGTATCGCGGCCGGTGTGGTCGCGGTGGCCGCCGCCGCGGTGGCGCTCGCGCTGATCGGCGACGACAGCCCGGCCAGGAAGCCGGACGCCAAGCCGCCCGCGTCCGCGCCGGTGGTCGAACCGGGCGAACCGACCCCCGCGCCGAGCGTGCCCGAGCCGGATCCCCCGCTGGTCCCCGTCGGGGCCGCGGCCACCCGCACCCCGGCGCGCGTCACCTCACCCGCGCCGACCCCGAAGACCACGCCCACGCTCGCGCCCACCCCCGCCCCGAAGCCGACACCTACGCCCACACCGGCACCGAAGCCCCCTCCCACCCCGACCCCCACCCCCACCCCCACCCCCACCCCGACGCCCGTTCCCCCGCCGCCACCGGCCGTCTACCAGTGGAGCGAGCTGGCCTACGACGTCTCCGGCGACGGCAGCGCGCCCGAGATGCGGATCGGCGAGAGCAGCTGGGTGTGGCAGCGCTACGGCGTCTCGATCGACGACAGCCGGTACCGCCACGGCGTGACCGTGCACGGCCGGTCCTCCGTCACGATCGATCTCAACCGCGCGTGTTCGTCGTACGACGCGAGGGTGGGCGTCGACGACATGACGCTGGGCCTCGGCAAGGTCTACTTCTCCGTCTACGCCGACGGGGTCCGGCTGTGGAAGTCCGGACTGGTCGCGGGCGGGGACGCGGCCGTGCCCGTCCATGTGAACCTCGCCGGGCGCGCGACCGTACGGCTGGTGGTCGAGCCGCACAGCCACCTCGACGACCTCATGCTCGCGGACTGGGCCGAGTCGAGGTTCAGCTGCTCCTAGCGCGCCGCGCCGTCAGCGCCTCGTCGAGTTGGGCCAGGACCTCGGCCGGGGTGAGGCCCGCGCCCCGGGTGTGTTCCGTCGCGTAGCGCGCAGGTCCCAGGCCGGTGCGGGCGGCGGTCTCGGCACGCTCCGCCACCACGCGTTCGGGGTGCGGACGCGGATCGCCGCCGCGCCGGCGCTCGGCGGCGGCGAGCAGCCGGACCGCGCGCGGGAGGTCGCCGAGGTCGCAGAGCAGGGCCGCCCCGCCGTCCAGGAGCGTGGCGACCACCGCGTCGGCGCACCGCTTGTCGATCGCCTCGCGGACGGTGTCGGCCAGCAGCGGCAATCCGTGCTCCGGGCCCGACTCCTCGGCCGTCACCATCGCGTCGACCGCGTTCAGCATCACCGTGAACTGGGGCGGCGGCGCCACCTGGCCCAGCTCCGCGCGGACCTCGTCCACCAGTGCACGCGCGCGGGCGGGGTCCTTGTCGTCCAGGGCCATTTGGGCCCGCAGCAGCCGCACGAACGCCCGGGTCTCCGGGACGCCGTACCGGTCGCCGGCCTCGCTCGCCTCCTCCAGGGTGGTCAGCGCGGTCGTACGCTCGCCCGTGCGGTACGCGACCTCGGCGAGCCGGGCGATGAGGAACGGGGTCTCGGCGTACGCCCCCACCTCGTAGGCGAGCTGGAGCGCCGTCTCGTACGCCTCCTTGGCCGCCGCCGGGCGGCCCCGGGCCATGGCCGCCTCGCCGGCCGCGCTGTTGACCTGGGCGCGCAGCCAGCGGTCGCCCACGCGGCGGCTGAGCGTGCGCAGCTCCTCCAGATCCCTGTCCACGCCGGCCATGCCGCCCGGGGAGTCGACGATCATGTGCGTGCGGAACATCAGGGACACCGCCACGGACCAGTCGTCGCCGTGCGCCCGGCAGTTGGCCACGGCGGCGTCCATGAGGGGGCGGATGTCCTGGGAGTCCCCGAGCATGACGCCCACCAGGGGCCAGATCATGCCGGGCAGGCGGGCCGCGTCGGGTCCGCCCCGCTGGAAGTGGTCGCGCACGAGGGTGGCGTAGCGGTGCAGGCGCGGGTCCTGGCGGCTGTCGATGGGCTCGGTCTCGGCCCTGAGGAAGAGGTGCAGCATGCGGAGGTTCATCCGGACGGGGGTCTCCTCGCGCGGAGCGGCGAGGAAGGCCTCGGCGGGGTCCTCGGTCCCCGTCCCCTCGGTCCCCGCTCCCTCCGGAGCGGTCCCCAGGCCCAGCACCCGGGTCACCCAGGACACGCCCTCCCGACGGTAGTTGCGCAGCCACCAGAACCAGCCCATGGCGAGGACCAGGGCCGAGGCCTCCGGCTCCTCGCCCGCCGTGATCGCCCGGTCCAGGGCGGCGCGGATGTTGTCGAGTTCGGTCTCCAGGCGGGCGATCCAGGGGAGCTGGTCGGCGGACCGCAGTCGGGGTTCGGCCTCCTCGACCAGCGCGCGCACCCACGCGCGGTGCCGGAGCTCGGCGGCGGCACGCAGCGCGGGGGACTCGGCGGCGCGCTCGACGGCGTACTCGTGGATGGTCTCGAGGAGGCGGTAGCGCATGCCGTGGGAGCCGTCCCGCCCCCACGGGACCGCCACGACCAGGGACTTGTCCACGAGCGCCCCGAGGAGCTCGGCGGCCGGCCCGCCGCACACCGCCTCCGCGGCCTCCAGATCCCAGCCGCCCGCGAAGACGGACACCTCGCGCAGGAACGTCCGCTCCCGCTCGTCCAGCAGGTCCCAGGACCAGTCGACGACGGCCCTCAGGGTCTGCTGGCGGGGCAGGACGGTACGGCTGCCGGAGGTGAGCAGCCGGAAGCGGTCGTCGAGCCGGTCGGCGATCTGGCGTGGCGTCAGCATGCGCAGCCGGGCGGCGGCGAGCTCGATACCGAGCGGCAACCCGTCCAGCCGCCGGCAGATCTCGGCGACCGACTCCTTGTCCGCGAGCACTCCGGCCGCGTCGGGACGGACGGCGGCGGCACGCTCGGCGAAGAGGCGGCTCGCCTGGTCGGGGAGGAGGGGCTCGACCGGCCGCACCGACTCCCCCGGCACGCCCAGGGGTTCGCGGCTGGTGGCGAGGACGGTGAGCCCCGGGCAGCGGGTGAGGAGGGTCTCCGCGAGGTGGGCCGCCGCCTCGATGACATGTTCGCAGTTGTCAAGGATCAGGAGCTGGCTGCGCGGGGCGCAGTACTCGACGAGCAGGGCGAGCGGGTCGTCCTGCGGGGCCGTCAGCTCGGTGGTCATGAGCACGGTCTCGCGCAGACCGAGCGCGCTGACCACCGCGCCGGGCACCGCCTCCGGCCGGTCGAGCGGGGCGAGCTCGACCAGCCACGCCTGCGGGAGCCCGGCGGCGGCTTCCTCGGCGAGACGGGTCTTTCCGGATCCGCCCGGTCCGGTGAGGGTGACGAGGCGGGCCCTGTGCAATGCGGAACGGATGGCGTCGAGCTCGGGTTCCCGCCCCACGAAAGAGGTAAGCCGCGGACGGATGTTGCCGCCGGGCTCGGCAGGACGGCTGCGCGGGGCCGCCAGCAGCTCGCCGTGCAGGGCCCGCAGCTCCGGACCCGGGTCGGTTCCGAGGCCCTCGGCAAGCGTGCGGCGGGCGGTCTCGTAGGCGGCGACGGCGTCGGCGCCCCGGCCGCTGTCGCGCAGGGCGCGGATCAGCAGGACGTACAGGGACTCGTCGTACGGGTGCGCCCCGCTCAGCTCCGTCAACTCCGGTACGACGTCCTGGGCCCGGCCGAGCAGCAGATCCGCCTCGATCCTGGCCCGGGTGGCCTCCATCCGCAGGGCCTCCGGCCGGGTCGCCGCGGTGCGGTCGGGAAGGTCGGCGAGGGCGGGACCGCGCCACAGGGCGAGGGCGGTGGTGAGCTTCTGTGAGGCGGTACGTGGATCACCGTGGGCCAGGGCGTCCGTGCCCTCCCGCACGAGCCGTTCAAACACATGCAGGTCCACGTCATCGACACCGGCGGCCAGCCGATAACCCCCCGGCCCGGACAGCACCACATCCTTGCCGACGACCCGCCGAAGCCGCCCGACGAGAGCCTGCAGAGCGGCCGGAGCGTCCTGGGGCGGCGCCCCCGCCCACACCTCATCGACCAGGCTCTCCGGACTCACGACCCGCCCGGCACGCAGAGCGAGCGCAGCGAGCAGCGCGCGAACGCGGGGGCCACCGAGGGGCACGACAGCACCGCCGTCGTCCGTGGCTTGGGTGACACCCAGAATCCTGTACCGCACGGGCCTATTGTCGCGGGGTTCGTGGTGGAAGCGGGCGCCCATGGGGGTGCCGGGTGCGGTTGTGGTGCGGGTGCGGGTGAGTGGGGGCTGGTCGCGCAGTTCCCCGCGCCCCCGCTGCGCTGGGCTTGGGCCGGGCGCCTACTGAGGTGCCGGGTTCGGTTGTGGTGCGGCTGCGGGTCCGTTGTGGCTGGTCGCGCAGTTCCCCGCGCCCCTGAGGAGTTGCAGTTGACCTGCGCCACGACGGGACCGTCAGCCGCCCGCGCTCGCCACCGCGGACCGTTGGCCGCCCGCGCCCGCCTCCACCGGCCGTTCGCCGCGTACGGCGCGAAGGGGACGGGGTGGGGGGTGTCCGCCCGCAGCGGCCGGCGTCCGGAACCGGGCCCCTTTTCGATGGACCGAGCCGCCGGACCGAGGACGGATACCCCCCACCCCGGCACCGACCCACAACGCAACCGCATGCGCTACGCACGCCCCCACCGGACAGCAAGAGGCCGCCGCAGGCATCCAGGGGCGCGGGGAACTGCGCAAAAACGCCCGCCCCCACAAGCCGCAGACAAAAACGGCTCAACCGCCGGAGGCCAACGCTCCGCGCGCAGCCCGAATCCCCCCCGGCACCGCCCGCGCCCGCGCCGGCGTCCCCGTCCAGCACGTCCCCCGGCGGGCCATCAGCCGCCCCAGCCACAGCTCCAGCGACACCAGGTCGGCCAACCCGTCCAGCGGCAGCGGTTCGCCCTCCGCCGCCCCCCGGAGCGCCTTGCGGACCACCCTCGCCTCCACCAGCCCCGCCTGGGCCAGCAGCGGCGTACCGAACAACGACATCAGCGAGTCCGCCGCCACCCGCAACCCCGTCCGGGTCGCCGCCGCCGACGACGCGTGCGAGGGCGCGCCCCAACCGGGAGGAAGGTCGGAGACCCCCGCCCCCTCCAGCACCGTACGGAGGATCTCGGCCCGCGCCCCCGGCTGGACCCGCAGCGCCTCGGGAAGCGCCCGGCAGGCCCGCACCACCTGGTTGTCCAGGAACGGCGCGTGCAGCCGCTGGGAGCGGATCTCCGCGGCCTGCTCCAGGACCCGCAGATCCGACGCGTGCCGTGCGAGCGCCGCACGCGCGCGATAGTCGCCGGGATGCTGCCCCGGCCCGACGCCGGAGCGCTGCGTCGCCCCCTGGAGGCGAACCGATACTTCAGCGAGCGCCTCACCCGTCAGCCACCGCGCCGCAGGCCCCGGTCTGGCCCAGGTGAGCGCGGCGAGAGAGGCCCCCACCGCACCCCCGGGTTCGTCGAACCGCCGGTGCAGCAGCCGGTCGGCGAGCGCCTCGAGGCCCGCCCGGTACGGCGTACGGGCCAGCCTGCGCGCGGCGCCGTACACGCGCGCGGGGACGAGCACCGAGCCGTCCGCCTTGGCCAGGGCGGCCACCGGCCGGACCAGGTGGCGCCGCTTGCGGTCCATCAAGAGGTCGGCGAGGCGCGCCGGATGCGCGTCCAGGACCTGCCGGGCGCCGTACCCCGTGAAGTGGTCCGCGCTGCCCGCCGCCAGCCGGGCCCGGTGCCGCGCGGCCGTCACCAGGGACGCCCCGGGTTCGTCCGTCAGCGGCCCGTCCAGCTCGGCGTACGGCAGCGTCTCCTCGCCGCCCGCCACCACCACGTGATGCAGCCGGGGATTGGCCGCGAGCGTCCCCGCCCGCTGCACCTCGGCCTCCCGCCCGCCCACCGCGAGGTCGTTGAAGGTGACCGCGAGCAGCCGCTCACCGGCCCCCGTGCCGTGCCCCAGGACGGTACCCGGCATCCCCGGCAGCCCGGCGGCCAGCAGGGCCAGCGTCCCGGAGGCGGGGCCCCCGGACAGGTCGGCGCCGATACCCGGCACCGGCATCCCGCGCGCGGCACGCCGTTCGGCGGGACCCATCCCGGGCACCGGGCCGGGGTCGATGTCGGGCACGTGCCGGGGCGCCGACAGACGCGCGCGTACGGCCTCCACGAGAGCGTCCCGTACGCCGTCGACCGCGCTGTCCGCGTCGGCGGTGGGCGCGGCCACGGCGAGGGAGGCGACCGGCTCGTACCCGGCGATCTCGCGGGCGCCGTTGCGCAGGATCAGCGCATGCCCCGGCGGAATGCGTTGTACGCCCTCGTAGGGGGTGGAGTCGTGCAGCGCCGCCGGCACGTCGGGGGCGGCGAGCAGCGCGGCGAGGTGCCCGAAGTCCAGGTTGGCCTCGATGAGGTCGGCGAGGGGGAGCGCCGCGGTCGCATAGGCCGTACCGCCCGCCCAAGGGGTGTGGAACACCGGTCGCGCGCCCGCCAGATCGCCGCACACGGTGATCCGGCGGCCCACCTGGACCACCGCCGTGTACGCGCCCGACCAGGCCGTCAGATGCCGAAGTGCCCCTCCGCGCGCGGCGAGCAGTCCGATCCGCAGCTGTTCGTCGGAGGCTCCGCAGGTGCCGAAGACGGCGATCCGGGTCTGGTGGTCGACCTTGACCACGCGCACTTCGTCGGGCCGCCAGTCGCCGACCGCCCACAGCGGATCCGGGTCGCCCCACAGGAGGTGCGAACCCACCGGATGCACGGTCTCGCCGTCGCTTCCGGTCGCCCCCGCGGCGCCGATCCCGGAGACACCCGCGGCGGTGCTGCTCCATCCCACCAACCACCGCATCGACGCCTCCACAGGCTGTGGACAACCAGTGCACCGTTCGAACCGGTCACCATGCTGCCATGAAGGACGCCTGCCGGAGGGCGGGTGGAGCCGCTCGGGATAGGCGGAACACGCCCCTGTGAACACCCGCGTACGCCTGCGGGCACCCGCGCGGAGCAGGGGGTGTGCGACGCGAATGCGCCCCCGATACGCTCCCCCAAAACACCTAACGCGCCCTCAACTGCCATGGTAGGAAGGCTGATCGCCCGCGAGAACGAGGGTCTGTTTTCAGCCAAATCGGCGTCATGAGGACAGGCTCGCGCACGCTCCGTGCACAGTCCGCGCGCCGCACGACAGGCGCGCAGCCCGGGAGACGCCACTTCGCCCCCCGGGCCGTTCCGCCGCCCGCGGGGATGGAGGCGGCGGTGTCCCCCAGCCCACTGGATCCAGTACAGCGGGCCGACCCACGCATCATCCATCGAAGCGCTCCACCCGTGGCCGGAGAAGAGCGCACACACGGGCGCACGGCCACACAACAGGAGCACGACGCAACTGCGCGTATCGGACCCGTACTTCAGTACGGACCACAATCCCGCCATCCGGAACAATGCCCCTTAACGCTTGGGATGCGGCGAACTACGCTGGGTTTACGAATGCCGCGTGGTTATGCCAGCGCGGCAGCCGTCTGTGTCGAGGGGTGGCGCATGTCCAGGGAGCAACGCGGGCCGAACGAAAAACTCGGCGCCGTTCTCGCCCTCGCGGGAATCAGCAACGCAGGACTCGCGCGTCGCGTCAACGATCTTGGCGCTCAACGCGGGTTGACTCTTCGCTACGACAAGACGTCGGTGGCGCGCTGGGTGTCGAAGGGCATGGTGCCGCAGGGCGCCGCGCCGCACCTCATCGCGGCCGCCATCGGCCAGAAGCTCGGCCGCCCGGTGCCGCTCCACGAGATCGGTCTGGCGGACGCGGATCCCGCGCCGGAGGTGGGCCTCGCCTTCCCCAGGGACGTCGGACAGGCCGTCAGGTCGGCCACCGAGCTCTACCGCCTGGACCTCGCCGGCCGCCGGGCCGGCACCGGCGGCATCTGGCAGTCCCTCGCCGGTTCGTTCGCAGTGAGCGCATACGCAACGCCCGCCTCACGGTGGCTGATAACCCCGGCCGACAGTTCGGTCGCGCGGGAGACGAACCACTCCGAGGGCTCCGGCGCACCGCTCAAAGTCGGCCACAGCGACGTGCAGAAGCTGCGGGAGGCCGCCGACGACGCCAGGCGCTGGGACTCCAAGTACGGAGGCGGCGACTGGCGTTCGTCCATGGTGCCGGAGTGTTTACGGGTGGAGGCGGCACCGCTGCTGCTCGGCTCGTACTCCGACGAGGTGGGCCGGGCGCTGTTCGGGGCGTCCGCCGAGCTCACCCGGCTCGCGGGCTGGATGGCCTTCGACACCGGCCAGCAGGAGGCGGCGCAGCGGTACTACATCCAGGCGCTGCGGCTGGCACGCGCGGCCGCCGACGTCCCCCTCGGGGGGTATGTGCTCGCGTCGATGTCGTTGCAGGCGACCTACCGGGGCTTCGGCGACGAGGGCGTCGACCTCGCGCAGGCCGCCCTGGAGCGCAACCGGGGCCTGGCGACCGCCCGCACCATGAGCTTCTTCCGGCTCGTCGAGGCGCGGGCACACGCGCGTGCGGGGGACGCGGTGGCGGCCGGGGCGGCGCTGAAGGCGGCCGAGGGGTGGCTGGAGCGGTCCCGGGAGGGGGACAACGACCCGTCCTGGCTCGGGTTCTACTCCTACGACCGGTTCGCCGCGGACGCCGCGGAGTGCTACCGGGATCTGAAGGCGCCCCGTCAGGTGCGGCGGTTCACCGAGCAGGCGCTGTCGAAGCCGACGGAGGAGTTCGTGCGGTCGCACGGGCTGCGGCTGGTCGTCTCGGCGGTCGCGGAGCTGGAGTCCGGCAATCTCGACGCGGCCTGCGAGCAGGGCGTGCGGGCCGTGGAGGTGGCCGGGCGGATCTCCTCGGCGAGGACCACGGAGTACGTGAAGGACCTGCTGCACCGGCTGGAGCCGTACGGGGACGAGCCCCGGGTGGTGGAGCTGCGGGAGCGGGCCCGCCCCTTGCTGATGGCACCGGCGTAAGTCAAGGAGAGCAGCACCACGTCCCGCGTTTGAAGCGACTGTCAGTGGCGCAGTGCACTATCGAGGTGGGAGGTGGTGCAGGTGCCGTCGGGGATCGCTTACGACTGTGACGTGCTCGTGATCGGTGGGGGCATCGTCGGGCTGTCGACGGCGTACGCGATCACGCGGGCCGCGCCGGGCACGCGGGTCACCGTGCTGGAGAAGGAGGCCGGCCCCGCCCGGCACCAGACCGGGCGGAACAGCGGGGTGATCCACAGCGGGATCTACTACCGTCCGGGGTCGCTCAAGGCGCGGTACGCGGTGCGCGGGGCCGCCGAGATGGTCAAGTTCTGCGCGGAGTACGGCATCGCCCATGCCGTGACCGGCAAGCTGATCGTCGCGACCGAGCGCGACGAGCTGCCCAGGCTGCACGGCCTGGTGCAGCGCGGCCGGGAGAACGGCATTCCGGTGCGGGAGCTGGGCGCCGCCCAGATCGCGGAGTACGAACCCGAGGTGGAGGGACTCGCCGCCATACACGTCGGCACCACCGGGATCTGCGACTTCGTGGGCGTCGCCCGGCAGCTGGCCGAGGCGTCCGGCGCGGAGATCCGCTACGGCGCCGAGGTGCGGCGCGTCGACCGGCGGCCGGAGCTCGGGGTCGCCGTGCTCACGGGCACCGGCGAGGTCGTCCGGGCGCGGGTGCTGGTGAACTGCGCCGGGCTGCACTGCGACGAGATCGCCCGGCTGACCGGGGACGACCCGGAGATGCGGATCGTGCCGTTCCGCGGGGAGTACTACACGCTGGCGCGGCCCGAGCTGGTGCGGGGACTGGTGTATCCGGTCCCCGATCCGGCGTTCCCGTTCCTCGGGGTGCATCTCACGCGCGGGATCGACGGGAGCGTCCACATCGGACCCAACGCGGTGCCGGCGCTGGCTCGTGAGGGCTACGACTGGGGTGTCGTACGGCCCCGGGAGCTCGGTGCGACGCTGGCGTGGCCGGGATCGTGGCAGATAGCGCGGCGGCACTGGCGGTACGGCACGGGTGAGCTGCGGCGGTCGGTGTCCCGGCGGGCCTTCACCACGGCCGTGCGGAGGCTGCTGCCCGCGGTGACGGCGGACGACCTGGTGCCCTCGCCGGCGGGGGTCCGGGCCCAGGCGGTGCTCCGCGACGGCACCCTGGTCGACGACTTCCTGATCCGCGAGGGAGCACGAGCGGTCCACGTACTGAACGCACCCTCACCCGCGGCCACGGCTTCACTCCCCATCGGCCGCGAGGTGGCCCGCCGGGCACTGGAGGCACTGCGGGCCGTGTGAGGGGGCCGGGACGTGACGGGCGGAACATCCCTGAGCGGCGCGCCTGTGCGCTCTCGCCGTAAAATCGGCCGCACTGTGTCTGACTCCCTCAATGCCTCCGAAGCCCCCCGGCCCCAGCCCGCCGACGCCGACGCCGCAGACGGCGGCGCCGCCGGCGAGTCCGCCGCGCACGCCCCCGGTGTCTCCGTGCGGCACACCCGGGCCAAGGGGGAGCCGCGGTTTCCCGACGGTCCCAGTGCCGACCCCGCGGGGTCGCACTTCGAGCGGCGGATCCGGAGCTTCCAGCCGCGGCGGAGCCGGGTGACGGCCGGGCAGGCGGACGCGTTGCAGCGGCTGTGGCCCACGTGGGGCCTCGACATCGACGGTCAGCGCACCCTCGACCTCGGCGAGCTGTTCGGCAACGACCACCCCGTCGTGCTGGAGATCGGGTTCGGGATGGGCGAGGCCACCGCGCAGATGGCCGCCGCGGACCCCGGCACCAACATCCTCGCCGTCGACGTGCACACCCCCGGCCAGGGCAACCTGCTCAACCTCGCCGAGCAGCAGAAGCTGTCCAACGTCCGGGTCGGCAACGGCGACGCGATCATCCTGCTGCGCGAGATGCTCACGAAGGACGCGCTCGCCGGACTGCGCGTCTACTTCCCGGACCCCTGGCCCAAGAAGCGGCACCACAAGCGGCGGCTGATCCAGCCGGAGTTCCTCGACCTGGCCGCGACCCGCCTCAGGCCCGGCGCGCTGCTGCACTGCGCGACCGACTGGGAGCCGTACGCCGAACAGATGCTGGAGGTGCTCACCGCGCACCCCGACTTCGAGAACACCCAGGCCGACGGCGGTTTTGCGTCGCGTCCCGACTTCCGGCCGCTGACCCGTTTCGAGGGGCAGGGACTGGAGAAGGGACATGTCGTGAACGACCTGCTCTTCCGCCGCGTACAGCACGGCGACCGACCCGACCAGTCCCCCACCGGCGCCTGAGGTTCCAGCCCGCCTGCGGGCGGCACCTCCGTCTCGTTAAGGTCGATGCTGTGGCCACCATTCCCCCGTATCCGACGTACCCCGGTGAACCCACCGGTGGCACCGCGCTGCGGCACGCGCACTGGTGGCAGCGGAAGTGGGTGCGGTACGGCGCCCTGATCACCCTGCTCGCCCTGTCCGGGCTCGTCATCCTCGCGCTGGTGCGTCAACAGACCGGCAGCGAGGGGTTCCTGGTCGGGCTGGGGCTCGCGGTCCTGCCCGTACCGCTGCTCATAGCCGCGTTCCGCTGGCTCGACCGGGTCGAGCCGGGCCCCTGGCGCAATCTGCTGTTCGCCTTCGCCTGGGGCGCCTGCGCGGCCGCGCTGATCGCGATCATCGCCAACAGCTTCGCCACGAAGTGGATAGCGACGGCGACCGCGGATCCGTCCAGCGCGGACACCCTCGGCGCGACGGTGATAGCGCCGATCGTCGAGGAGTCGGCCAAGGCGGCCGCCGTTCTGCTCGTGTTCCTGTTCCGCAGACGGGACTTCACCGGGATCGTCGACGGGGTGGTGATAGCCGGGGTCACCGCGACCGGCTTCGCGTTCACCGAGAACATCCTCTACCTCGGCACCGCCTTCGGCACCGACCAGCTCACCGGTGACCGCGGCATCGCCTCCGTCACCGCCGCGACCTTCTTCGTGCGGGTCGTGATGTCACCGTTCGCGCACCCCCTGTTCACCGTCCTCACCGGCATCGGCTTCGGCATCTCCGCGCTCTCGTCGGAACGCCAGCACCTCCGCCGGGTGCTCGTCCCGCTGTCCGGGCTGCTGCTCGCGATGGGCATGCACGCGATGTGGAACGGCTCCTCGACCTTCGGGGAGTACGGGTTCTTCGCGGTCTACGCGATGTTCATGGTGCCCGCGTTCGCGCTGCTGACCTGGCTGGTCATCTGGACGCGGCAGCGGGAGCTGAAGACCGTGCGCGAGGAACTGCCCGCGTACGCCGTCGCCGGGTGGCTGGCGCCGGCCGAGCCGTACGCGCTCGGCTCGATGCGGGCGCGGCGGGTGGCGCGGGAGTACGCGCGGCGGCAGCTCGGCGGGCGGCCGGCGGGGCGGGCGGTCGCGCAGTACGAGGCGTACGCCACGTCTCTCGCGTTCCTGCGGCGGCGGGGGCGGCTCGGGCGGGCGAACGCGGACTTCGTCGTACGGGAGCGGGAGTTGCTCCAGGAGCTGTGGCGGCGACGGGACGTGGCGCGACCGGCGCTGGAGTACGCGGCGCGGGTGGCTGCGCCGCCTCGGCCGGTGTACGGCGTGTACGGGATGTACGGGTATCCGCCCCAGCCGGTCCATCCTGCCTTCCCCATCCAGCCGGTCCAGCCGGCCCACCCGACGGTGCCGTATCCCGCGTACAACCCGTATCGGACGTAGGGCTGCGCAGGGTTCGGCACCACCGGTCACCGCCGTGGGGGAAAGGGAAGGCCGAGGAGGGCGAGCCCGTCCCCCTTACGCCGACGCCTCCGTCAGGCGGCTCACTTCCTCCTGCGTCAACGTCACGTCCGCCACGCGCAGCAGTGCCGGGAGCTGTTGCACCGTGCGGGCGGAGGCGATGGGGGCCGTGACCGTGGGCTGGGCCGCGAGCCAGGCGAGGGCGATCGTGGCGACCGGGACCGTGTGGGCCTCGGCGATGTCGTCGAGGGCCGCGAGCACCTTGCGGCCGCGCTCGGTGTCGAGGTGCTTGCCGGCTCCCGCCGCCCGCGCCCCCTCCACCGTCGTACCAGGGCGGTACTTGCCCGTGAGGAAGCCGGACGCGAGGGCGTAGTACGGCACGGCGGCGAGGCCCTCCCGGGCGGCGACGGCCTGGAGTTCGCCCTCGTACGTGTCGCGCGAGACCAGGTTGTAGTGGGGCTGGAGGGCGACATAGCGCGCCAGGCCCTCGCGGTCGGAGAAGGCGAGGGACTCCGAGAGCCGCCCGGCGGAGATGTTGGACGCGGCGATCGCCCGCACCTTGCCCGCCTTCACCAGCTCGTCCAGCGCGCCGATGATCTCCTCGACCGGCACCTCGGTCTTGTCGAAGTGGGTGTAGTAGAGGTCTATGTGGTCGGTGCCCAGGCGCTTCAGGGACGCGTCGGCGGCGGCCTTGATGTTCGCCCCCGAAAGGCCCGGGAACTCGGGGTGCTGGCTGACCTTCGTGGCGATGACGACGTCGTCGCGGTTGCCGCGGGCCGCCACCCACTTGCCGATGATCGTCTCGGACTCGCCGCCGGAGTTCCCGTCGACCCACGCGGAGTACGAGTCGGCCGTGTCGACGAAGTTGCCGCCCGCGGCCGTGTAGGCGTCGAGGACGGCGAAGGACGTGGCCTCGTCCGCGGTCCAGCCGAAGACGTTGCCGCCGAGGGAGAGCGGGAAGACCTCGAGGTCGGAGGAGCCGAGCTTGCGAAGGGAAGTCATGCCATACGTCAACGCCCGCGCCGGACGCGGATCTTCCGGGGCGGCCGCAAAGTCCTCGTAAACAACCGGAATTACCGCTTCCGGAGCCTGTCGACCCCGGGAAGGGCCATCAGCCCCCGGAAACACCGACGCCCCCTGGAAACACCGACGGCCCCGGCGTCGGGGGGACGTCGCCGGGGCCGTCGGAAGCCGGGAGCGGATCTCAGGGGGTGAGGCCCTTGCCCCGCAGCCACGCCATCGGGTCGATCCCGTCGGCCGAGCCGCCCGGGTGGACCTCCAGGTGCAGGTGCGCGCCCGTGACGTTGCCGGTGGCGCCCACGCGGCCGATGACGTCACCGGTGGCGACCTTCTGGCCCACGCTGACGCTGATCGAGGACTGGTGGCAGAACCACAGCTCGGTGCCGTCGTCGAGGGTGAGGATCGTGCGGTAGCCGTAGGAACCGGCCCAGCCGGCCTCCGTGATGGTGCCGCTGTGGATCGCCTTGATGAGGGTGCCCGTGGGCGCGGCGAAGTCGAGGCCCGTGTGGTAGCCGGAGGACCACAGCGAACCGGCCTGACCGAAGGTCGAGGTGATGGTGTACGACGAGGTCGGCAGCGTGTACTGCTTGGCGAGCTCGGCAAGGCGCGCGGCCTCGGCCTTCTTCGCGGCCTCCTCCTCCGCCTTCTTCTTCGCGGCGGCGGCCTTCTCCTGGGCGTCCTTCTCCGCCTTGGCGGCGGCCTCGTCGGCCTCCTTCTCGGCGGCGGCCGCGACGGCCTGGGCGGCCTTGGTGTCGAGCTGGTCCTGCTGGAGCTCGGCCTGGGCGAGGATGCGCGAGCGCAGCGCCTCACCGGCGTCCGAGGTGCCCTGGGCGGTGTCGGCGGTGGTGGTGCCGACGCTGCTGAAGGCGCTCGTGTCGTCCGCGCCGGAGTCGGAGTCGTCCGAGATGAGCGAGCCGACGTTGGGCAGGTCGGGCATCGAGATGGAGACCGGCGGCTTGCCGGTGTTGGCGCTGGCCATCCCGCCGGCGCTGACCGCGGCTATGACACCGACGCCGAGGACGGTGGAGCTGCGGGCGAAGCCTCCGCCGCGCTGCTTGGCGACGCGGTGCCGGCCTCGGACCGGGGCGAGGGTGTCCGCGGTGGGGTTCCACTCGCCGAGCGGGGCCTCGTCGTCGGCGCGGTAACCGCCGTACACGAGAGTGCTGCGCGGTACGGACGGGGCCTCGGGGGCAGGCGGGTTGGACGCCACGTGGGCGCGCTCCTTTCCTTCCTTCTCGCCTACCGGGTTAGCTGACGGGTTCGGAGCAGGAAGGTCTCCTACGCGCGTATACCCGCCGTGCTGCCACGGCGGTCCACGAGCGATTCACCCCAAGTGGTGGTTCCCCGGTTCCCTTGCGGAATTCGGCGCGTGAGCACGGAGCCGTCTCTTGTGACGGCTGGGACGACCGCGCTGCGTTATCGAACGTTAATAGACCCGGGGGCCCGATTCCAAGCTGTTCCGCTTGATCATTAACGAAATCCCGCTGGACTTACGGCCCATGAACGGTGAAAAACGGGCGAGTTGACCACGGCTCAGACGGGACACGGGTATTGACGGTATGTCAGTTGTAATGCGGAGGGCGGTCACTCACTCACCCAACGTCACGATCGGTGCCTGGCCGGGAGAAACACTCAGGGCCGGAATCCATGAACTGGATTCCGGCCCTGAGCCTTGAGTAGCGGGGACAGGATTTGAACCTGCGACCTCTGGGTTATGAGCCCAGCGAGCTACCGAGCTGCTCCACCCCGCGTCGGTGTGACACCAGCATACGTCATCCAGGAGGCGACTCGCGCACGCATTACGGCGCACCCCCTCCCCAGCGGGTCGCCGGCGACCTCCGAGGCCGGGCCCGCGCCGGGGCCGGACGCCGTACCGTGGCCTTCCTCACAGGAACCAGGAGGGGACCATGACGGCAGCCGACGAGCGTCCGGTGGAGATCGACAAGCGGGACGTCCCGCTCTCCGGGGGCCGGACCCTGAGGGTGACGGAGTTCGCCAACGGCGCCATCCGGCTGGCGGTGCACACGGGCTCGCCGTACGTGATCACGAGTCTGGAGCAGATCGACGGCGGAGCCGTGCTGAAGCTGTCCCCCGGCCGCGAGGGCTCCAACGCCCACCGCAACTGGGTCCGCGACCACGGCGAGGACCGGACCTCGTAGGACCGCCGCCCGGTGCCGTCGGCACGGTCAGTACTGTCACGCCCATGTGCCGTCTCCTCGGCGTGGTCAGCCGCGCACTCCTCCCCCTCGCCACCTCCCTGGGCGAACTGGCCGCCCCCTTCACGGAGTTGAGCCGGGAGCACGCTGACGGGTGGGGCATCGCCGCCTGGCCGGGGCAGGGCGGGGACGGTCCGCGGGTGGTCAAGGGGACCGCGCGGGCCGCGGGAGACCGGCTCTGGGACGACGCCCTCGGCGGGACGCCCGCCGAGGCCGCCGTGCTGCACCTGCGGATGGCGAGCCCCGGGCTGCCCGTCGTGCCGGGCAACACCCACCCGTTCACCGCCGGCGGCCTCGCCTTCGCGCACAACGGCTTCTTCTCGCCGTACGACGCCCTCGACGAGCTCATCGACCCCGACCTGCTGTCCGGGGCGGGCGGGGGCACCGACTCCGAGCGGTTCTTCCTGCGGGTGCTGACGCTGCTGCGGGACAAGGGCCCGGTCGACGCGCTCGCCGGGGCCGCCGAGGACATCCGCGCCCGTGCCTCCTTCGCGAGCCTCAACTGCCTGCTGCTGACGCGGGAGGCGCTGTACGCGTACGCCGACGAGGACCCGGAGTGCGAGGTCAGCCGGCGGCGCGGGCCCGACTTCTTCCGGCTGCGGTACCGGGCGGACGGCGAGCGGGTGGTCGTGGCGTCGAGCGGAGTGCCGCAGCCGGACGGGGCGTGGAGCGTGCTGCCGTACCGGCGGGTGCTGGAGGTCCGGCGGGGCGACCTGGGCGTACGTGTGCACGGGTGACCGGCGGATGGTGTAGCGGGCTACACCGTGCGGCCGGGGCGGATCCTCTAGCGTGAGCCGCATGTGGAAGGCGTTCCGGCGTGCGGCGATGGCGACCGTGCACCTCGTGGTGGCCGCGGCGATGTGCTTCGGGGTGTACCTCTTCGTCACCGTGCTGCTGATCACCGCCGTCGGCACGCTCGCGGTGGTCGGCTGCTGGCTGCTGCCCGAGGCCGTGCTGCTGATACGGCGGATCGCGGGCGCCAAGCGGAACCTGACCGCGCTGTGGACGGGCCGCGAGATCCCCGAGGCGTACCCACCGATCACCGGCACCCTGCGCGAGCGGCTGCGTATCTCGGTGCGGGACCCCGGCACACTCAGGGACCTGCGCTGGATGCTCGCCTACTACCTCTACGGCGCCCTCCTCGTCCTCGCCCTCCCGCTGTGGCCGGTGGCCCTGGTGGTCGACGGGGTGTGGGCCGGCGCGCTGCGCCGCACCCCTGTCGTCCTGCCGCTGATCGTGAAGCTCGCGGACCTCGAGGCCCGCTGGTCGACCGTGCTGCTCATGCCCTCCCCGAAGGCCCGGCTGGCCCGCCGGGTCGAGGAGCTGAAGGAGACCCGGGCCGACGCGATCGCCGCCCACGAGGCCGAACTGCGCCGCATCGAACGGGATCTGCACGACGGCGCCCAGGCCAACCTGGTGGCGCTGTCGATGCGGATCGGCCTGGCCAAACGGGCCTACGACCGTGACCCGGAAGCCGCCCGCAAGCTCCTGGACGACGCCCAAGCCCAGGCCGAGCAGGCGCTGACCGAGCTGCGGCACGTGGTGCGCGGCATCCACCCGCCGATCCTCACCGACCGGGGCCTGACCGGCGCGGTGCGGGCGCTCGCGGCGAGCAGCGGGCTGGCGGTGACCGTGGACGACGGCGGTCTGGACGAGGGTGCCCGGGCGCCCGCCGCGGTGGAGGCGGCGGCCTACTTCGTGGTCGCCGAGTCGCTCACCAACGTGGCCAAGTACAGCGGGACCGACCGGGCCGAGGTCCGGCTCGCCCGCACCCGGCGCGGACTGACCGTGCGGGTGCGGGACGAGGGCCGGGGCGGCGCCGACGAGTCCGCCGGTTCGGGGCTGCTCGGGATGCGGCGCAGGGTCGCCGCGCTCGACGGGATGTTCGAGGTGTCCAGCCCCGCCGGGGGCCCGACCGTGATCGATGTGGAGCTGCCGTGCGTGTGGTGATCGCCGAGGACAACGCCCTGCTGAGAGAGGGACTCGTCCTCCTGCTGACGTCCTCCGGGCACGAGGTGGTGGCCGTGGTCGGCACCGGCCCCGAGATCCTGCCCGCCCTGCTCGAACACCGCCCGGACGTGGCGGTGCTGGACGTGCGGATGCCGCCGGGCTTCCGCGACGAGGGCATCAGGGCCGCCCTGGAGGCACGCGAGCGGATCCCCGGACTGCCGGTCCTGGTGCTCTCGCAGTACGTCGAGGAGTCGTACGCCGCCGAGCTGCTGGCCGGCGGCACCAGCGGGGTCGGCTATCTGCTCAAGGACCGGGTCGGCCGGGTCGACGAGTTCCTGGACGCGCTGGAGCGGGTGGTGGCCGGCGGCACCGCGCTCGACCCCGAGGTCGTCACCGAGCTCCTCACCCGGCGCCGCGACACCCCGCTCGACTCCCTCACCCCGCGCGAGCGCGAGGTGCTGAAGCTGATGGCGGAGGGGCACGACAACACGACCATCGCCAAGACCCTCGTCGTCACCGAGCGCGCGGTCAGCAAGCACATCGGCAACGTCTTCCTCAAGCTGGGCCTGCCGCCGAGCGACAGCGGCCACCGGCGGGTGCTGGCGGTGCTGGCCCATCTGGCGCACACCCCCAAGTGACGTTCAGCCGACGCCGAGTTCGGTCAGCTCGCCGAGCGGCAGCGTGTGCTGGGTCTGGAGGACCTTCGCGCGCAGGTACCGGACGTTGTGGTCGGTGGTGAACACCCCGGTGGGGACGCGGTCGTGGACGTCGATGCCCAGGTCGCGCAACTGGCCCGCCTTGTCGGGGTTGTTGGAGAGCAGGTCGATCTCGCCGATCCCGAGGGCAGTCAGCATCTGCGCGGCCGCCGTGTAGTCACGGGCGTCCTCGGGCAGGCCCAGCGCGGTGTTCGCGGCGTAGGTGTCGAGGCCCTGGTCCTGGAGGGCGTACGCGTCGAGCTTGTTGTAGAGGCCGATGCCGCGGCCCTCCTGGCGGAGGTAGAGCAGGACGCCGCCGCGGTCGGCTATGCGCTCGACCGCCTCGCGCAGCTGGGGCCCGCAGTCGCAGCGGGCGGAGCCGAAGACGTCTCCGGTGAGGCACTCGGAGTGCAGGCGCACCAGCGGGGTGCCGGTGGCGGCCGGGTCGCCGAGGACGACGGCGAGGTGCTCCTGCCCGTCGGCCAGGCCGTGGAAGGTGACGAGTTCGGCGTCCGCGCGGTAGCCGTCCCCGAAGCGCAGCGGGACGCGGACGCGGGAGCGCTGGGTGGCGGCGGGCAGGTCGGTCATGCGGGTACTCCGGTCCGTAGGCATACCTGCTTCAGATTTGAAGCAGATCTACTGATCGAGACCCTACCTCATGCTTTAAATTTGAAGCAACGCATTTATGGCACGCGTCACACACCCGGCCGCACGCCTCACACCCGGCCCTCACCCGAGCAGGACGGGGACGACCGCCGGCGCCACGGAACCTCCTCGGCCGGGCCGTCCTCCCCCTGGAGCCCCGCGGTGACGCTGGTGAAGATCTCCTCCAGCTGCCCCACCTGCTCCGGGGTGAGCCGGTCGAAGAGCGCGGCACGGACCGTCCGCACATGGCCCGGCGCGGCCCGCTCCAGCACCGCCATGCCCTCGTCGGTCAGCACCGCGATGCTGCCGCGCTTGTCCCACTGGCAGCTCTCGCGGCGCACCAGCCCGTCCTTCTCCAGCCGGGCGACGGCGTACGTCAGCCGGGGCCGGGTGATCTTCAGCCCCTCGGCGAGATCGGTCATCCGCAGCCGCCGCTCCGGGGTCTCGGAGAGGTTGGCCAGGATGGAGTAGTACAGATGGGGCATGCCGGCCTCCTGCTGGAGCTGCCGGTCGATGGTGTCCTCCAGGAGGAGCGAGGCGGCGATGTAGGCACGCCAGGCTCGCTGCTCGTCGGGGCTGAGCCAGCGGGTCGTCATGCCACCAGTGTAGGTTTGCTTCAAACTTGAACCAAGCCCGCAGCCCCCGAAGCTCGCACCCGTTCTCGAGAGGGACCGCACAGATGCCCCATCCCTACGTCCTCCTCTCCGCCGCGGTCTCCCTCGACGGCTACCTCGACGACACCGGCCCCGACCGGCTCCTGCTGTCCAGCCCGGCCGACTTCGACCGCGTCGACGAGGTCCGCGCCTCCGTGGACGCCATCCTGATCGGCGCGGGCACGATCCGCGCCGACAACCCCCGGCTGCTGGTCAACTCCGAGGAACGCCGCGCGGCCCGGGTCGCCGCCGGGAAGCCGCCGTACCCCCTGAAGGTCACGGTCAGCGGTTCGGGCGAGCTGGACCCGGCGGCGAACTTCTGGCACACCGGCGGCGAGAAGGTCCTCTACACGACCGACAAGGGCGCCGAGCGGGCCCGCGAACTGGGCCTGGCGGCCGACGTGGCCCCCCTGGGCCCCGCGCTGGACTGGCGCCGCCTGCTGGAGCACCTGCGCTCGGTGTACGGCGTCGAGCGGCTCATGGTCGAGGGCGGCGGCCGCATCCACACCCAGCTCCTCCAGGAGGGGCTGGCGGACGAGGTGCAGCTGGTGCTGGCCCCGCTGTTCGTCGGCGACCCGCACGCCCCGCGGCTCTTCGGCCCGGGCGGCTACCAGTCCGGCCGGCTGCGGCTGGTGGAGACCCGCCGTATCGAGGACGTGGTCCTCATGCGCTACGAACCCACGGCACCGGGCACCGGCCTGACCCCCGCCGCAGCGGACCACCACTGGCTCGCGCTGGCCTGCGAACTCGCGGCCCAGTGCCCGCCCTCCGCAACCGCGTTCAGCGTGGGGGCGGTGGTGGTGGCCGGCGACGGCACGGAGCTGGCCCGCGGCCACTCCCGGGAGTCCGGCGACCCGGTCGTCCACGCCGAGGAGGCGGCCCTGGCGAAGATCGCCCCGGGCGACCCGCGGCTGCCGTCCGCCACGGTCTACACGAGTCTGGAACCCTGCACCCACCGGGCTTCCCGCCCGGCCCCCTGCGCCCGGCTGATCCTGGACGCGGGGGTGCGGCGGGTGGTGACGGCGTGGCGGGAGCCGGACACGTTCGTCGAGGCGGCGGACGGGACGGGGACGCTGACGGCGGCGGGCGTGGGCGTGGTGGTGCTGGACGAGTTCGCGGACCGCGCGAAGGCCCCCAACGGCCACCTGCTGTGACCCCGGCGCCGGAGCCTCAGCCGATGGCGTAGGCCCGGTAGACCGTCTCCACCGAGCGGTCACCGGCCGCGTCGGTCACCTCCGAGCGCAGGGCGACCGCCCCGGAGCCGGGGTTGTGGACGGATGCCTGCCAGGTCGAGCCGGAGTGCCTGACGGTGGCCGCCTTCCAGGTCCTGCCGCCGTCGGCGGACGACCACACCTTGACGGACTTGGCGGTCACCTTGGTGAACGCCAGGTCAGGGCCCTGGGAGCCGCGCCCGGCGCTCACGTCGACCGTCGTGGTGCTGCTCGGCGCGGCCTGGTTGTGGCTGTTCAGCCCGGTGGGCAGGAAGCGGGTCATGAAGACCGGCGCGACCATCGACCTGGCCGGATCCGCCTTGAAGTGCCAGTCGAGGGTGACGCGCGACGACAGCATGCCCGCCGGGAAGGTGATGCCGGGGCGGTAGCGGTGGGCGTCGACGGTCAGGTCGTACCAGCCGGCCGAGCGGATCCCGGCGGAGAACTCGGCGTCGCTCGTACCCCAGTTGGTCAGGGTCTGCTTCTTGAGGGTGGTGCCCCCCTTGGTGAGGACCACCGTCTCCTTGGTCGGGTCGGCGCCGTTCACCCCGACGTCGGGGTCGCCGATCAGGGCGTCCGGAATGAAGGCGACGGACCTGCGCGTGACCGTCGGCAGGTAGTGCATCGGACTCCACGCGGCCCGGCCGAACGACTGGGTGAAGCTCTGCCCCGCCTTCAGCGTCCTGGTCGCGGGGAAACCACCGCCGATGTCGTCGCCGTTGTCCGCGAAGATGTCGTCGCGGGGCTGCCAGGTGCCGGGCGTCACATGGACGGTGACGCTGTAGGGGGCGTCGTCGTCGCGCACCTCAGTCATCATGTCGGTCGTGCAGTCCTGGGTCCTGGGCGCCGCCTGGAGCGAGGTGTCGTTCGCCCGGGCCAGCTGCGTGCCGGCGCGTACCGAGAAGCGCATCGTGGCCAGGTTCGCCCGCTTGTACGACCCGCCGGGCGCGGCCGGGATGCCCGTGGTGTTCTTCACGGCGACATAGCTGTCCTTGCCCGTCCACTGCGCCAGGTACCCGAACTGGAGCAGCTTGGAGGAGTTCGGGATGGCGTAGAGGGAGCCCTGGTAGTTCCCGCCGCCCCGGCTGAAGGCTGACGGCATGTCACTCACGGTGCCGGCGCACACCTGCGCACTGATCCACGGCGGGCCGGTCACGTCGGCGGGCGTGTCCAGCGAGACCTTGACGGCCTTGCCCTTGCGCGCGTCCAGCGTCACCGAGGTACTGCCCGACACCTGCACGACCTGCGCGCCGACGGTGTCGTCGCCCGGGCCGTCCGTGGCGCTCTCGAAGATGTCGGTCATCGCGATGTACCGCCCCGAGGGCAGACCGATCCGCTTGCCCGAGGCGACGCTGTACGTCCGCCCCGACGGCACGGCGACGACAGTGACCGTCGACGCGACCTTGGCCCCGTGCCGCCCGAGCGTGGTCACCGTGAGCGCCCCCGAGGCCGCCTGCGCGGAGACGGCCGACACGAGCAGCGGCACCACCGCGGCCACCCCGACAAAGGCGAACGATCTTGGACGCACCATCGTCAACTCCCCCTCACACCCCTGAAGGCGGCCAAGCCTAGGCACGCCGAGGGCCCAGTGGATCAAAGCGGGGAGCTACGTCTGATCAAGCTGTGACAAAGAAGGGGCCCCGGAAAACGAAGCGGCACCCGACCCGACCGAAGCCGACCCGGGCGCCACCTGCCACCGGTAGGCCCTGTGGGACTCGAACCCACAACCAATGGATTAAAAGTCCACTGCTCTGCCAATTGAGCTAAGGGCCCAGGCGATGTTGCCCCCACGAGCATAGCCGGACGTGGCCGTGTCTCCGATCGGGTATCGGGGACACGGCCGTGTCAGGTGGGCAGGGGTGGGCGAAAGATCAGGGATCGACCGGTTCGGGGGCGTTCGCGCGGGCCGCCTCGCGGGCCTTCGTGCGTTCGTGCTCGGGGTTCAGGAACCAGTGCCGGGCCGAGGCCGCCCACCAGGTCCAGGCGAAGCCGAGGACGACCAGGACGGCGACCGGGGCGTAGTTGAAGGTCTCCCAGGTGACCGGGGAGACCTGCGGGAGCATGAAGAGGACCGTGATGACGACGACCCACGTCACCGACACCACCCCGATCGCGCGAGACCAGCGGCCCAGGTGCCACGGCCCCCGGTCGAAGTCCTCGCCCTTGCGCAGCCGCAGCAGGGTCGGGATGACGTAGGCGATGTAGAGGCCGATCACGGCGATGGACGTCACCGCCGCGTACGCCGTCACGTTGATCAGGTACGGCAGGCCCAGGACCAGGGCGCCACCCGCGGCCAGCCACACCGCCGCCACGGGGGTTCGGGTGCGCGGGCTCACCGTGTGCCAGACGTGCGAGAACGGCAGCGCGCCGTCGCGCGAGAAGGCGTAGATCATGCGGCTGTTGGCGGTCACGGACGCCATTCCGCAGAACAGCTGGGCGCCGATCACGACCAGGAGCAGGAGCTTTCCGGCCGTGGCGCCGAGCGCGTCGAGGAGGATCTGGGCCGGGGGCGCGCCCGTAGGGGAGTCGAGTGCGCCGTCGTAGGACTGGATCGCGAAGGTGAAGCCGAGGAGCAGGACGAAGCCGGCGATCCAGGAGGTCCAGATGGACTGGACGATGCCCTTCGGGCCGGCCGTGGACGCGTCGTGGGTCTCCTCGGTCATATGGGCCGAGGCGTCGTAGCCGGTGAAGGTGTACTGGGCCATCAGGAGGCCGATCAGGACGACGTAGACGCCGCTGCCCCAGCCCGTGTTGTTCACGAACTCGCCGAACACGAAGGACGCCGACTGGTGTTTGTCGGGGGCGAAGGTGAGGGCGCCGACGATGACCGCCACACCGATCACGTGCCACCACACGCTCACGCTGTTCAGCAGCGCCACGATCCGCACGCCGAAGGTGTTCAGCAGGCCGTGCAGGAGCAGGATCGCGGCGAAGAGGAGGATCGTGCGGCCGGGCGTCACCTCGAAGTCGAACTGGAGGTTCAGGTACGCCCCGAGGAAGGACGCGGCGCCGAAGTCGATGCCGGCGGTCACCGCCACCTGGCCGAGCACGTTGAACCAGCCCGTGAACCACGCCCAGGCGGCCGCGGTCCGCGCGGGGGCGAGCTTGTGCGCCCAGAAGTACAGGCCCGCCGAGGTCGGGTACGCCGAACAGATCTCGGCCATCGACAGCCCGACGAACAGGGTCATCAGGCCGACGGCGACCCAGCCCCAGGTGATCACGGCCGGGCCGCCCGTGTTCATGCCGAACAGGTACAGCGTCAGACAGCCCGACAGCACCGAGATGATGGTGAAGGAGACCGCGTAGTTGGAGAACGCCGACATGCGGCGGGCGAGGACCTGCGTGTAGCCGAGCTGGGCAAGCCGTTCTTCGTCGGAGAGGCCCGAGTCGGAAGGGCCCTTCTGCCCGCTCGCTATGGCGTCATCTGTCATGCCCCCAGCGATTCCCACACTGGGGGCGTGACACACGTCACAACTTGGCCGAGAAGTGCCCCTCTAGAAGAGGCCCTTGTACCCCTGCCAGCCGCTCGCGATCTTCGTACGGCCCCCGAACGACCCCTTGCCGTTGCCGTTGTTGCGGTACAGGTTGCCGGCGGTGTCCCGGGAGACGAGGTCGTTCCTGCCGTCACCGGTGATGTCCCCGACGCCGACGACCACGTTGTAGGAGGTCCCCCAGTTCGAGAAGACCTTCACGCGCTCCTTGACCTGCCCGGTGCCGGTGCCGTCGTAGCGCCACAGCGTCCCCGCCCGGTCCTGCACCAGAACGTCCCCGAAGCCGTCGCCGTTGAGGTCACCGGCGCCGATGATCTTCTTGTACGTCCCCCAGCTGCGGATCTTCACGCCCGGCTTGAGCCTGCTCGCACCGTCGTTGGCGAACAGGTAGACGTCACCGGTGGAGGCCTTGCGGGCCAGCAGGTCGACCCGGCCGTCGCCGGTGAGGTCACCGGGAGCGGTCAGCACGTTGTACGCGTTCCAGCCCGTGCCGAGCGAGGTGTGGCTGCTCGCCGGGGCGTACGACGCCTCCCCGCACTTGCCCGCGTAGCGGCGCAGCTCGCCGTTCGGCATCCGGACCAGCATCTCGGCGCAGCGGTCCTTGCCCATGTCGCCGAAGGGCACGGCGACGGTCCCGGCCGGCCAGCCCGAGCCGTTCTGCTTCCAGTCGAACTTGCCGCCGCCGTTGGTGTACTGGAGGCTCAGCGTGCCCGAGGAGTTGACGGTGACCAGCTCGCCGTAGGCGTACCCGCCCTGGTCGTGGTGGCCCTGACGGCCGCCGGTCAGCGCGAACTTGCCGCTGGTGGTGTACGTGCCCACGCCGTCCGCCGCTTTCGCGGTCAGCGTCCAGCTCTTCTGGCCGTTGTACGCGTACGCCCCCGACTCCGTCCTGCCGTCCCACTCCAGGTCGATCGCCGTGCCGCTGCCCTTGAGGGTGCGGTCGGTGCGGCCCTGGGCGTCCTTCACCGTGAAGGTCCAGTCCGCGGGCTTGTTGAGCTGCCAGGTGCTCATCCAGGCCATGTTGCCGCCGTTGCGGCCCGAGGCGTCGAAATACGGGTTGTCCAGGTCGGACTCGATCTTCCCGAGCGACTGGGCGGGCACCCCGCTCGGCACGGTCCGGATGGTGTGGTCGGCGTCGACGTAGGCGATACCGCCGCCGAACTTGTCCACCGACCAGGTCAGGCGCCGCTGGTCGGCGGTGTTCCCGGCCGGCAGGTCGGCGATCGCGCGCGCGGCGGCGGCCGTACCGGAGTGGTAGTCCGTCAGCATCAGCCTGCCGGCGCTCCGGTCGTGCTGGACGAGGTAGCCGTCGCCGACGAGCGCGGGGCCCGAGGGCACCTTGATGTTCTTCTTCGCCGTACGGTCGTACACGCCCGCCGCGCCCGTCGGGCCGCAGTTCCAGTAGATCCAGCGGCCGATGACCTGGAGCTCCCTGACCGTGCAGGGGGCTCCGGTGGAGACGGTCGCGACCGTCTTCTTCCCCTCCAGGTCGTACTGGGTGACGACGCCGTTGCCGGCGCCCGGCGTCCACAGCGCCGAGCCCCACACGGAGGCGGCGGTGACCGAGCGGGTCAGGCGGACGTCCTCGTCGCGGTACTCGTTCACGGCGTCGACGTACTGCTTGCCGGTGGAGGCCGCGTCGTAGACGAAGTAGCGGCCGGTGGCGTCCACGAACCGGCCGCCGGTGACGGCGGGTTCCGTTCCGTGGTAGCTGGTCGGAGTCCCCCAGATCTGGGCGCGCTCCTTCCCGTACTCGTCGACCTGGAAGTAGCCGACGCTCTGCGTACCGGTCGACCGCAGCGGCACGCAGTCACCCGCGTCGCACGCCACCCGCTGGAGGTGGGTGCCGTCCGCGAAGATGCCGGCGAACCCGCGGGTTTCCTGCGCCAGCACCGTGGAGCCGTCCGGCGAGAGCTGCCGGCCGACGACGTACTGCTCGCCGTTCGGCCGGTACTCGACGCTGGTCAGATAACCGGCCGCGTAGTCGATGCCCCACACGCCGTCCGTGGCGATCGGCGTCGGGGTGGTGTCCGCGGCCGCGGGGCCCGCGGTCGTCAGGGTGCCGGCGCTCAGAGCGGCCAGCGAGGCAAGAGTGAGTGCGATCCGGGCACGCCGGGTCAAGGGTCCCTCCCCAGGGAAGTGAGAAAAGGCGCGGTGGCAGGCCGTGTTTCCCCCTCGGCCACGCTCCACAGCGCGATCCCCGGATGTTAACAACTGCCCCACAGACTCCGGTAGTCGATTGCGCATGCGAAAAGGGCCCGTACGACCGAAGTCGTACGGGCCCTTCTCAGTTCACGCTGTATCAGCCGTTGCGCTTCCAGCGCGGCTTGTCGTCGCGGCGGCCGAAGGAACCGGTGCCGGTGCCGCGGTGGTCGTCACGGCGGCCGTAGGGGCGGTCGTGGCTCGGGCGGTCGTGGCCGCCGGCGCGGAAGCCCGGGCGGTCACCCTGACGGTCACGGTTGAACGGACGGTCGCTGCCACGGTGGCCGCTCCGCTCGTCCCGGCGCTCGAAGGAACGGCCGGCCGGACGGTCGTTGTCACGGCGGAAACCGCCACGGTCGTTGTCCCGACGGTCGTTGTCCCGGCGGAAGCCGCCACGGTCGTCGCGGCGCTCGAAGGAACGGCCACCGCGGTCGTCGCGACGGTCGTCACGGCGGAAGCCACCACGGTCGTTGTCACGACGGTCGCGGTTGAAGCCGCCACGGTCGTCACGGCGCTCGAAGGAACGCCCACCGCGGTCGTCCCGACGGTCGTTGTCCCGACGGAAGCCACCGCGCTCGCCGTCCCGACGGTCGTCGCGACGGAAGCCACCGCGGTCGTTGTCACGACGCTCGAACGAACGACCACCACGGTCGTCCCGACGCTCGTAGTTGCCCCGCTCGTCACGGCGCTGACGCGGCTGCTCGTAGGCGGGACGCTCGGCGGACTGCTCGGCGGCCACGGCCTCGGCGCGGGCCTCCGCCTCCTGGGTCACGACCGCCTCGGCGGCCGCGGCGACCGCGGTCTCCGGGTCCTCGCCACGCTCACGGGCGGCGCGGGCGACCAGGCGGTCGGCCTCCTCGCGCAGCTCGGTCGCGCGGCGCTGCGCCCGCTCCAGCTCCTTGGTGAGCTGGGCGACCTCGCGCTCGGCCTGCTGAGCCGCGTTGGCCGCGGACTCGGACTGGACCTCGGTCATCGAACGGGCGCCGGTGATCTCGGCGACCTCGGGCTCGAAGGCCGTACCGGAGTTGATGATGTGACGCCCGGCGTCGACGCCCGCGTCCTCCATCAGCCGGAAGATCTGCCGGCGCTGGTGCGGGAGGGAGAGGGAGACGACCGTGCCGGTACGGCCCGCGCGAGCGGTACGGCCCGCACGGTGCAGGTAGTCCTTGTGGTCGCCGGCCGGGTCCACGTTCAGGACCAGGTCGATGCCGTCGACGTGGATACCGCGGGCGGCGACGTCGGTCGCGACCAGCGCGTTGACGTAACCGTCCTTGAAGTCGGCCAGCGTGCGGGTGCGCGCGCCCTGGGTCATGCCGCCGTGCAGCGCGTCGGCCTTCACACCGGCCTCGCGCAGCTGCTCGGCGATGCGGTCCGCGCCCAGCTGGGTGCGGACGAAGATGATGGTGCGGCCCTTGCGGGAGGCGATGGCCGCGGTGACCGGCGCCTTGTCCTTGGGCTTCACGATCAGGATGTGGTGCGACATGGTCGTGACGTTGCCCTGGGCGCTGTCGACCTCGTGCGTGACCGGGTTGCTCAGGTAGCGCTTGACCAGGGTGGAGATCTCGTTCTCCATCGTGGCCGAGAACAGCATCCGCTGGCCGCCGGCCGGGACCTGGTCGAGCAGCTCGGTGACCTCGGGCAGGAAGCCCAGGTCGGACATCTGGTCGGCCTCGTCGAGGACGGCGACCTCGACGTTCTCCAGGGAGCAGGCGCCGCGGTTGATGATGTCGCGCAGGCGGCCCGGGGTGGCGACGAGGATGTCGACGCCGCGCTCCAGGGCGTAGATCTGGTTGCCCATCGACGTACCGCCGCAGACGACCTTCATCTTGAGGCCGAGGACGTCGCCGTAGGGCTGGAGGGCGTCCGCGACCTGCATCGCGAGCTCACGGGTCGGGGTGAGGATGACGGCGCGCGGCTTGTGCTTCTCGGTGCGGCCGCCGGCGAGACGCGCCAGGGTCGGCAGACCGAAGGAGAGGGTCTTGCCGGAGCCGGTGCGGCCACGGCCGAGGATGTCCTTGCCGGCCAGGGCGTCCGGGATGGTCGCGGCCTGGATCGGGAAGGGGGTGGTCACGCCGTTCTGCGCGAGCTTGCGCACGACGCCCTCGGGGAGACCGAGGTCCGAGAAGGTGACCTCGGGAGCTTCCACGGCGACTTCGGTGCCCTCGTTCTCGGGCACGACGACGTGATCAGTACTGGAAATGGACATGCGTAAGCGAAACCTTCCGGAGTCTCGTCGGCACGCGCCCGTCAACTCCGTGATTCGCAATACGACCGCCTCTATGCGGTCAGCCACGGCAAGGGAGAGAACGCGCCACACGGCGCTCTTCTGTCTTGGCGCCGGGCAAATGATCAAACGATCTATAACCATACGCACCCGGCACCCCCCAAGGCAAACCGAACTCCTCGTATGTATCCGAGGTCACTCGGGCGCCTTTCACCGTCACACCGGCGACCCGGCCGTCGGCGCCGGTTCGCGCTGGCTCAACTGCGGCCCCGTCTCGGGCTGCGCGGACGACGACGGCTCCGCGGGCGGCGGCGACGGCGTGGGGGAGGCGGGCGGCTCGCTCGACGCCGGCGGTTCCGGGTCGGGGGTGCGCGTGGGCACCGGGTCGGCCTTCGTCGCCGACGGCGCCGGCTTCACCGAGACCCCCGGCTTCGCCCCCGCGGAGGCGGACCCACTCGCCGAGGCGGACGCCGACGGGGACGCCGACTCCTCGCCGTGCTTGCCCTTGCGCTTCCCGTGCTTGCCGTCCGCGGCCGCCCCGCCGAGCCCCACGGACCCGCCGGAGTCCACCGAGCCCCCGCCGGACCCGGAGCCGCCCCGCTCACCGGCGGAGTGCGACGGCTTGGCGCTGCCGCCTCCGTCGTCCCCGCCCACGCTCATGCAGCCCGCTGCGGCGGCGACGGCCATGACCGTGGCGGCCAGACGGACGGGTACGTACAAGGGGCGCACGAGCAGCCACCTCCGAGGGCGGTCGTCAAGGAGTCAACCTGCCCAACTCCCGCCGCCCACAAGAGGACACGCGAACCGGCTATCCGTACCCGAGTGCATGCAGCCGCGCGTCGTCGATCCCGAAGTGATGGGCGATCTCGTGCACCACCGTCACCTCGGTCTCCGCGACCACGTCGTCCCGCGACTCGCACATCCTGAGCGTCGGCCCCCGGTAGATCGTGATGCGGTCCGGCAGCACCCCGGCGTACCACTCGCCCCGGTCGGTCAGCGGAGTGCCCTCGTACAGCCCGAGCAGCTCGGGATCGTCCGCCGGCGGTTCGTCCTCGACGAACACCGCGACGTTGTCCATCAGCCGCGTCAACTCCGGCGGAATCCGGTCCAGCGCCTCGGCGACCAGTTCCTCGAACTCCTCGCGCGTCATCTCCAGCACAACCCCATTCTCCGGTACGACCCCGCCGTACGAGAGTCATGAGCACGCCCGCATATCCACGCGCGGACTTGGGCATACGGGACCAATGGCCCGCGTCCCCGCCGCCGCCCGGAAGATCCTGTCCGCCCTTCAGAAGTCACCGCACGCCCTCACCCGGCACTACGCCGGGCGCCGCTCCCACCCGTCCGTCGAACTGGTCCATCCGGCTCATCCCTGGACCCGAGCCCTCGGTCTCGTCGCCGTCGTCCTCATGGGCGCCTGGCTCGGCCTGCTGATCGTCGGCAACGTACGGGTGCCCGTCGGGCCCATGAACACGACGATGACCCTGCGCCCGTCCCTGTCCGGCGGCACGAAGATCAACGTGTCCCCGCTCGGCGCCCTCCAGCTGAACAGCCACCACGCGCCGGTCCGCCTCGACGTCAACGTCGACCAGCTCGACCCGGAGCGCTCCCAGGCCCTCGTCGACCACCCCGAACGGCTCTCCGGCCTCCAGGACGAGGTCGCCTCGGACGTCGAGCACGGCACCCTCGACCTCGCGGTCCGCTCCTGCGTAGCCGTGGTGTCGGGCGCCACCGCCCTCGGCCTCGCCGTCTACCGCCGCCCCCGCCGCGCCCTCGCCGCCGGCGGCCTCGCCCTCACCCTCCTGGCGGCCTCGGGCGGCACCGCGTACGCCACCTGGAACCCGGAGTCCGTCCTGGAGCCCAAGTTCTCAGGACTGCTCTCCTCGGCCCCGTCCCTGGTCGGCAACGCCCGCAACATCGTCACCGAATTCGACGTCTACCAGAAGGAGTTGGCCCGCCTGGTGACCAACGTGACGAAGCTCTACGACGTCACGTCCACGCTCCCCGCCTACCAGCCGGACCCCACCACCATCCGGGTCCTGCACGTCTCCGACATCCACCTCAACCCGGCGAGCTGGAAGATCATCGCCTCGCTGGTGGAGCAGTACAAGGTCAACGTGATCGTCGACTCCGGCGACACCATGGATCACGGTACGGCGGCGGAGAACGGCTTCCTCGACCCGATCCCGGACCTCGGGGCGCCCTACGTCTGGGTGCGCGGCAACCACGACTCCCTCACCACCCAGCGTTATATGGAGGGCCTCAAGCGGGTCCACGTCCTCGACAACGGCAAGGCGGAGACCATCGCCGGGCTGCGCTTCGCCGGCATGGGCGACCCCCAGTTCACCCCCGACCGCTCCACCGACCCGGGCGCCGACGAGTCCCAGGAGGCGGCGGGCGCCCGCCTGGCCGCGGCCCTGCGTGCGCAGCGGGCCGCCGGGACCCCGGTCGACATCGCGATCGCGCACGAGCCCTCGGCCGCCCGCGAGGTCGACGGCGAGGTCCCGATGATCCTGTCCGGCCACCTCCACCACCAGGAGATGGAGGTCATGAAGAAGGGCACCCGGCTGCGCGTCGAGGGCTCGACGGGCGGCAGCGGTCTGCGGGCCGTCGAGGGCAAGTACCCCGACCCCATCGAGGCCTCGATCCTCTACCTGGACCGCGACACCCGCCGCCTCCAGGCCTGGGACGAGATCAAGCTCGGCGGCCTCGGCCTCACGACGGCGGAGGTCAGCCGGCACCTCCCGGACACCAACCAGCCGGGGGCCACGCCCTCACCCACGCCCTCCCCCACGGGCTCGCCCACCGGCTCCCCCTCTGCATCACCCAGCGGCAGCCCTTAAACCGTTTTGGCGATACCTCCCGGCATCCCATATGCTTCTCACGTCCCCGACGCGCTGAGAAGCGCCCAGGCGGGCCGATAGCCCTCATCGTCTAGCGGCCTAGGACGCCGCCCTTTCAAGGCGGTAGCACGGGTTCGAATCCCGTTGGGGGCACGCAACACCGTGTGCGACACTGTTCGTGCACAACGCTTGGTCCTGTGGAGCAGTTTGGAGTGCTCGCCACCCTGTCAAGGTGGAGGCCGCGGGTTCAAATCCCGTCAGGACCGCTGAGGTTTCGCGAGAAGCCTCTCGGCTGGGTAGCTCAGTTGGTACGAGCGACCGCCTGAAAAGCGGTAGGTCGCCGGTTCGACCCCGGCCCCAGCCACAGCACAGACCCCGATCTCCGGATCGGGGTCTTGTTGTATCTGCCGTGGCCGAGGGCGCAAGGGGCGGGGACGATGAAGCAGGACGACGGTCTGGAGCTGGCCCGGGCGCGGTACGGGCTGTTCGCCGTACTGGCCAGCAATCTCGCGATCGCCGGGGTGGCGGTCGTCGGGGTCTGGCGGCTCGACGGCGACAAGGCGGTGATCGTCGGCGTCCTCACCGCCGCCTTCACCGCGGTCAGCAGCATGACCACCGCCTATCTGGGCATCAAGGCCGTCTCCAACACCGCGCGGTCCATCGCCCTCGGCGAGGGGCGTGAGCGCACCCCGGCCGCACCGACCTCCGCGCCTGCGGCTCCCGCGGCCGCCGCCCCGGCCCAGCGGACCCCCTGACCCCGAGCGCCACCGCCCGGGACAAAACCGTTCGCCACCAATTTCCCGGGGATGAGATCCTGGATCGCGTATGTCTACGCACCCTGCCCCCGCCCCCGGCACCCCCGGCTTCGGGGATCTCGCCGCCCGCCTGACCGAGCTGACCCTGCGTGACGCGCAACGGCTCGGGCGCAGGCTCGAAGGCGCGCGCCGGATCCGCAAGCCGGAGGCGCGCGCCGCCGTGCTGGCCGAGATCGAGGCCGAGGTCGGCAAGGGCGAGGAACGGGTGCACGCGCGCCGTGCCCGGGTGCCCGCCGTGACCTACCCCGAGCAGCTCCCGGTCAGCCAGAAGAAGGACGAGATCGCGGCCGCCATCCGTGATCACCAGGTCGTGATCGTGGCCGGTGAGACCGGGTCCGGCAAGACCACCCAGATCCCGAAGATCTGCCTGGAGCTCGGCCGGGGCGTCAAGGGCATGATCGGGCACACCCAGCCCCGCCGGATCGCGGCCCGCACGGTCGCCGAGCGGGTCGCCGAGGAGCTGGACACCCCGCTCGGCGAGGCCGTCGGCTGGAAGGTGCGGTTCACCGACCAGGTGAACCAGGACGCGACCTTCGTGAAGCTGATGACGGACGGCATCCTGCTCGCCGAGATCCAGACCGACCGCGAGCTGCGCGCCTACGACACGATCATCATCGACGAGGCCCACGAGCGGTCCCTCAACATCGACTTCCTGCTGGGGTACCTGGCCCAGCTGCTGCCGAAGCGCCCCGACCTGAAGGTCGTCATCACCTCGGCGACCATCGACCCCGAGCGGTTCTCCCGGCACTTCGGGGACGCCCCGATCGTCGAGGTCAGCGGCCGGACGTACCCGGTGGAGGTCCGCTACCGGCCCCTCCTCGAAGAGGACTCGGAGGACTCCGACCGCGACCAGATCACCGCGATCTGCGACGCGGTCGAGGAGCTCCAGGGCGAGGGCAAGGGCGACATCCTGGTCTTCCTGTCGGGTGAGCGGGAGATCCGGGACACGGCGGACGCGCTGGTGAAGAAGAACTACCGCTTCACCGAGGTCCTGCCCCTTTACGCCCGGCTCTCGCACGCCGAGCAGCACCGCGTGTTCCAGCCGCACACCGGGCGCAGGATCGTTCTGGCGACCAACGTGGCCGAGACCTCCCTCACCGTCCCGGGCATCAAGTACGTCATCGACCCCGGCTTCGCCCGCATCAGCCGCTACAGCCACCGCACCAAGGTCCAGCGGCTGCCGATCGAGGCGATCTCGCAGGCCAGCGCCAACCAGCGCAAGGGCCGCTGCGGCCGTACCTCGGACGGCATCTGCATCCGCCTCTACAGCGAGGAGGACTTCGAGGCCCGCCCGGAGTTCACGGACGCGGAGATCCTGCGGACCAACCTCGCCTCCGTCATCCTCCAGATGACCGCGGCCGGCCTCGGCGACATCGAGAAGTTCCCCTTCATCGACCCGCCGGACCACCGCAACATCCGCGACGGCGTCCAACTCCTCCAGGAACTGGGCGCGTTGGATCCGTCGGAGAAGGACGTACGCAAGCGGCTCACCCAGACCGGCCGCAAGCTCGCCCAGCTGCCGGTCGACCCGCGCCTGGCGCGCATGGTCCTGGAGGCCGACAAGAACGGCTGTGTCCGCGAGGTCATGGTCATAGCCGCCGCGCTCTCCATCCAGGACCCGCGCGAACGCCCGGCCGACAAGCAGACCCAGGCCGACCAGCAGCACGCCCGCTTCAAGGACGAGACCAGCGACTTCCTCGCGTACCTGAACCTGTGGCGGTACGTCCGCGAGCAGCAGAAGGAGCGGGGTTCGTCGTCCTTCCGCCGGATGTGCAAGCAGGAGTACCTGAACTTCCTGCGCATCCGCGAGTGGCAGGACATCTACACCCAACTGCGCACGGTCGCCAAGCAGATGGGCATCCACCTCAACGAGGAGGACGCGGCCGACCAGTCCGTCCACGTCTCCCTCCTCGCCGGCCTCCTCTCCCACATCGGGATGAAGGACGTGAAGGACGGCAACAAGAACGAGTACCTGGGCGCCCGCAACGCCAAGTTCGCGATCTTCCCGGGTTCGTCCCTCTTCAAGAAGCAGCCGCGGTTCGTCATGTCGGCGGAGCTGGTGGAGACCTCGCGGCTCTGGGCCCGCGTCAACGCCAAGATCGAGCCCGAGTGGGTCGAGCCGCTCGCCGAGCACCTGCTGAAGCGGACGTACTCCGAACCGCACTGGGAGAAGGACCAGGCCGCGGTGATGGCGTACGAGAAGGTCACGCTGTACGGCGTGCCGATCGTCGCCCAGCGGAAGGTGAACTACGGCCGGATCGACCCGGAGTCGAGCCGCGAGCTTTTCATCCGCAACGCCCTCGTCGAGGGCGACTGGCGCACCCACCACAAGTTCTTCGCCGACAACCGCAAGCTGCTGAGCGAGGTCGAGGAGCTCGAACACCGCGCCCGGCGCCGGGACATCGTGGTCGACGACGACACCCTCTTCGACTTCTACGACCAGCGGGTGCCCGAACACGTCGTCTCCGGCGCCCACTTCGACTCCTGGTGGAAGCGCAAGCGGCACGAGGAGCCCGAGTTCCTGGACTTCGAGCGGGAGATGCTCATCCGGGAGTCGGCGGAGGCGGTCACGAAGGCCGACTACCCCGACTCCTGGCGGCAGGGGCCGCTGAAGTTCCGGGTGACGTACCAGTTCGAGCCGGGCGCGGACGCGGACGGTGTGACGGTCCACATCCCGCTCCAGGTCCTGAACCAGGTGAAGGACGAGGGCTTCGACTGGCAGATCCCGGGCCTGCGCGAGGAGTTGGTGACGGAGCTGATCCGTTCCCTCCCCAAGCCGATCCGCCGCAACTACGTGCCGGCGCCGAACTTCGCGAAGCGTTTCCTGGACACGGCGGTGCCGTTGCAGGAGCCCTTGACGGTCACCATGGCCCGCGAGCTCAAGCGCATGGTCGGCGTGCCCTTCGACGCGGACGACTTCGACCAGTCCCGGATCCCCGACCACCTCCGGATCACCTTCCGGATCGTGGACGAGCGGCGGCGCAAGCTGGCGGAGGACAAGGACCTGGAGGCGCTTCGGCTCCAGCTGAAGCCGAAGGCACGCCAGGCGCTCTCCCAGGCGGCCGCCGCGACCGCGTCCCGCGAGGGCGGCGAGTCCCTGGAGCGCAAGGGCCTGACGGACTGGACGATCGGCTCTCTCACCCGGGTCTTCGAGACCCGCCGGGCCGGGCAGCCGGTGAAGGCGTACCCGGCGCTGGTGGACGACGGCGACACCGTCTCCGTCCGCCTCTTCGACACCGAGGCCGAGCAGGCCGAGGCGATGTGGAAGGGCACCCGGCGGCTGATCGTGCGCAACATCCCGGTGAACCCGGCGAAGTTCGCGTCCGAGAAGCTGACGAACCCCCAGAAGCTCGCCCTGTCGGCGAACCCGCACGGCTCCATCCAGTCCCTGTTCGACGACTGCGCGACCGCGGCCGCGGACAAGCTGATCGGGGACTTCGGGGGGCCGGCGTGGGACGAGGAGTCGTACCGGAAGCTGTACGACAAGGTGCGCGCGGAGATCGTCGACACGACGGTCCGTACGGTGGGCCAGGTGCAGCAGGTGCTGGCCGCCTGGCAGGCGTGTGAGCGGCGCCTGAAGGCCGTCCGGAGCCCGGCGCTGCTGGCGAACCTGGCGGACGTGCGGAAGCAGTTGGACGCGCTGGTGAAGCCGGGGTTCGTGACGGAGACGGGCCTGCGGCGCCTGCCCGACCTGATGCGCTACCTGGTCGCGGCGGACCGGCGCCTCCAGCAGATGCCGACGAACGTCCAGCGGGACACGACCCGTATGGAGAAGGTCCACGAGATGCAGGACGAGTACGCCTGGCTCCTGGAACAACTCCCGCAGGGCCGGCCCGTGCCCCAGCAGGTCCTGGACGTCCGCTGGATGATCGAGGAGCTGAGGGTCAGTTACTTCGCCCATGCGCTGGGCACGGCGTACCCGATCTCCGACAAACGGATCGTGAAGACGATCGACCAGCTGGCACCGTGATCACGCGGCCACTGTGAGTGAGTTCGACCAGGACCCGCCCGCTCCTGTACAGTCCTTCTCGCAGCGCAACGCACCAATAAGCGCCGCGAAACCTGGTCCTGTGGAGCAGTTTGGAGTGCTCGCCACCCTGTCAAGGTGGAGGCCGCGGGTTCAAATCCCGTCAGGACCGCAGAAGGAAGTCAGGCCCGCATCCCGGGAACGGGGCGCGGGCCTTCTTCATGCCACCATCACCATCGTCGCTCGCCACCCTGTCAAGGTGGAGGCCGCGCCCGCGGCGGAGCCGCAATCAGACACAGCAAATCCCGTCAGGACCGCAGAAGGAAGTCAGGCCCGCACCCCGGGAACGGGGCGCGGGCCTTCTTCATGCCACCATCACCATCGTCGCTCGCCACCCTGTCAAGGTGGAGGCCGCGCCCGCGGCGGAGCCGCAATCAGACACAGCAAATCCCGTCAGGACCGCAGAAGGAAGTCAGGCCCGCATCCCGGGAACGGGGCGCGGGCCTTCTTCATGCCACCATCACCATCGTCGCTCGCCACCCTGTCAAGGTGGAGGCCGCGCCCGCGGCGGAGCCGCAATCAGACACAGCAAATCCCGTCAGGACCGCAGAAGGAAGTCAGGCCCGCACCCCGGGAACGGGGCGCGGGCCTTCTTCGTATGTCGGCGCCGGTCCAGGTGTCCCAGCCCGTCCGGCGTTTGAGGACGAGGCCCCTTCAGGGCCGAAGCGGGGGGCTGGGGGCGGCAGCCCCCAGGACGGCCACCGCGGCGCCGGGTGCGGCACAGGCGGCGTTCAGGGCAAGCGCGGTCCCCCCGCGGAGCGCCACGCCATCTTGACGGCGTCTCAAGACCCCGGTACCCAGAAACCAGGCCCCCGTTCCCAACGGAGCCCGGAGGTGGCGTATGGCGGCATCGGTCAGGCACGAGACGCGGGCCCTGCTCCGCGCGCACCTGTCGGCCGCGTCGTCCTATCGACATCTGACCCGGCACTGCCCGATCTGCCACCGCCTCCTGCGCCTGGCGATGGACACCGCACCCCGAGCCGGAGCCGTCGCACCCCCGGAGGAGTCGGCGGAGGACGAGACCCCCTCCCCGGCATGACCTCCTCTAGCGCACAAGTCCCAACGGCAACAAGGACTCTGGCATGTGACGGGAGTCACCGCATGAGTTTTTGAAACCGTGGAACTTACCCCTCCCCTACAACAGGTCAATTTAATATGTGCAATTGCACTACTGATCCGACCTGTCCAGGCCCCCTCCGCACAGGAGATCCGACACCCCTCCCCAGACTCCGACAAGCCCACTCACAGGGCCGCCGACCCCCCACAGCGCGGGCACAAAAAAGATCGCGCTGGACTCGGCGGAGTCCAGCGCGATCGACGACGAGGTTGAGAATGGGCCCTGTTGGGGCAGGACCCGCGTCGCTTGGAGCTGAGGTTCGGACGCCGCAGCCAGCTGGGGGGCAGGCCGGTTTGTCCGGTTATTGAGTTGTTCAGGCCTCGCTGCGCTGCTGCGGAATGCCCGCGAGCAGAGCGCGGACCTCGGCCTCGCGGTAACGGCGGTGCCCGCCGAGCGTACGGATCGACGTGAGCTTGCCGGCCTTCGCCCACCGCGTGACCGTCTTCGGGTCCACGCGGAACATCGTGGCGACCTCAGCCGGGGTCAGCAGCGGCTCGGCATCAGGGGTGCGAGCGGTCATGAGCGGCCTCCTCGGGAGAACCGAACCTTCTCGGTTCTTTCCTCTAAATTCTGCACCTTGACCCGCGTTGCCCGAAATGGCGGACGCGAGTCGAGTCGGTTATAGGACGAACGGCTTGTCCTCGGCACTACAACTACACCATCTGTCCAGCCGCGTAGGCCAAACCTATGGATTTGCCCCCCAGACGTTCATCGGCGACGGAAGCCGATGGACCATGCCATAGCGGACAGTCACGCCACTGTGACGATCAGTCACAGGGCGATCAGGAGTCACCAGACCCCCCAAAGCGGAACCTCCCCCGGGCCCCTTGTCCTATTTTGGCATGAGGAGGGGCAAGAGGCGCAAGAGCCGGATACGTGCGGTCCGTCACGCTTGCCCCTTGTGATGGGACATCAGCGAAACCTCGTGACACCTTGAGCGAGGACGAAACCCCAAAACGGGCGTCACGTCAAACGTCAGTTCGCCGAGCGCCGGTCCCTGACGCCCCGCCAGCGCTCCACGAGCCGCCCGTAGGCCTCGCCCGCGGCGGCCCCGTCACCGTGCCGCAGCGCCTCGATGCCCTCGGCCACATCGGCCGCCGAGTGGTCGTCCTCCAGCTCGCCCGCCGGCAGCACGTGCACGAGCCCGCCGTAGTCGAGCTCGACCAGCGAGCGCGGGTGGAACTCCTCCAGCCAGCGCCCCACGTCGATCAGGCCGTCGATGAGCGGTCCCTCGTCGACGGCGTCCTTGAGCGCCCGCAGCGCCCGCGCCACGCGCCGCCGGGCCTGCACCATGGGCGTGCGGTAGCGCAGCATGGGCGGCACCTCGCCGGACCCCTTGTCGAACCGCCGCTCCTCGTCCGAGACGAGCACGAACCAGTTCAGCGGCACCTGCCAGGTCGCCGTACGGATCCACGGCCTCGCGTCCGGGTTGCGGGCGAGCCAGCGCTCGTAGTCCTGGGCGGTCTGGTGCCGTACGACCTCGGGCAGCACCGCGTCCAGGACCGGCCCCGGCAGCTCCTCACCGAGCTCCTCCAGGGCCAGCCAGCCGCGCAGCCGGGTGCGCCAGGGGCACACGCACACCACGCCGTCCACCTCGAGCACGAAGGCGTCGCTGCTCTCGTGCACCGGCACCGGGACCGGCGGGGTGGGCAGCAGGTCGGCCAGCGAGCGGCGCAGTTCGTCCTGGTACGACGGACGGTCCCGGCGGCGGGCGTAGCGGGTCCAGTGGGTGCGCTCGGGTTCGGGGAAGGCGGCCAGCGGTTCGTACACGCGCAGATAGGTCGCGTACGGGACGATCACCGAGGACACCTTGGGCACGCCTGCTCTCTCCCCCGCCGCCTGCCGGGAAAACCTGCGAAACCCGCACACAAACGTGCGGGAAAACTATGCAAATCGTCGCACGCCGGCAGGTCACGGGAAGGTGATCCTGAGCACTGCACGCTCTCGGGGCGTCACACGCTCTAATCTCGTGCTCACAGGCCCCGCCACCCGTACGGGAAGCCTGCGCCAGATCGCCGACCCTTACCCAGGAGTCACCACAGTGACCGACGTAACCGGCGCCGCTGCTGATGTGCTGCACACCCTGTTCCACTCGGACCAGGGCGGCCATGAGCAGGTCGTGCTCTGCCAGGACCGCAGGAGCGGCCTCAAGGCCGTCATCGCCCTCCACTCCACCGCGCTGGGCCCCGCACTCGGCGGGACCCGCTTCTACCCGTACGCCACCGAGGCGGAGGCCGTCGCCGACGCGCTGAACCTCGCGCGCGGGATGTCGTACAAGAACGCCATGGCCGGGCTCGACCACGGCGGCGGCAAAGCCGTGATCATCGGGGACCCGGAGCGCGACAAGAGCGAGGAACTGCTCCTCGCCTACGGCCGCTTCGTCGCCTCCCTCGGCGGTCGCTACGTCACCGCCTGCGACGTCGGCACCTACGTCGCCGACATGGACGTCGTCGCCCGGGAATGCCGCTGGACCACCGGCCGCTCCCCCGAGAACGGCGGCGCCGGCGACTCCTCCGTCCTCACCGCCTTCGGCGTCTACCAGGGCATGCGGGCCAGCGCCGCGCACCTGTGGGGCGACCCGTCGCTGCGCGGCCGCAAGGTCGGCATCGCCGGTGTCGGCAAGGTCGGGCACCACCTCGTCGAGCACCTGCGCCGCGAGGGCGCCGAGGTCGTGATCACGGACGTGCGCGAGGAGGCCGTGGGGCGGATCCTCGCGGCGCACCCGACGGGCGTGACCGCCGTCGCCGACACCGCGACCCTCATCCGCGCCGAGGGCCTCGACATCTACGCCCCCTGCGCGCTCGGGGGCGCCCTCAACGACGACACCGTGCCCGCGCTGACCGCGCGGATCGTCTGCGGCGCCGCCAACAACCAGCTCGAGCACCCGGGCGTCGAGAAGGACCTCGCCGACCGCGGGATCCTCTACGCGCCGGACTACGTGGTGAACGCCGGCGGGGTCATCCAGGTCGCCGACGAGCTGCACGGGTTCGACTTCGAGCGCTGCAAGGCGAAGGCGGCGAAGATCTACGACACGACGCTGGCCATATTCGCACGTGCGAAGGAAGACGGGATTCCGCCGGCCGCGGCGGCCGACCGGATCGCCGAGCAGCGCATGCACGAGGCGGCCGTGAAGCGGTCGTGAACCGGGCGCACTGATGTTTGACCGGTACCCGTCGGCGCACACTTAGAGAGAACTCTCACGTTCGTCGGCGGGTCGGCCGCGAAGAAGTGGTTAAAATCGCGGTTGACCAGCGGGGACGGGGCTCCCCGCGGGTGCCGGTGCAGGGCCCGTGCTGCGGGCGACGTACCGTATGGGCGTGGGCTCAGGTACCGTGGAAGCCCTACGGACCGGTCTCTCTGTGGAGAGTCCGTTCCAGATCATGAACGCGTGTCAAGACTCTGGGGCCACCGAGCCCCGTATCCGAGGGGGTCGAGCCATGGGGCGCGGCCGGGCAAAGGCCAAGCAGACGAAGGTCGCCCGCCAGCTGAAGTACAGCAGCGGCGGGACTGACCTGTCGCGTCTGGCCAATGAGCTGGGCGCTTCGACTTCGAGCCAGCCGCCGAATGGCGAGCCGTTCGAGGACGACGACGAGGAAGACGACCCGTACGCCCAGTACGCGGATCTCTACAACGACGACGAGGACGAGGACGACGAGTCCGGTCCCACGTCCCAACACCGCCGCGGCGCTTGACGCTCTAGCTGTGCTTGACCCGGTCCGAGTGGTCCACACCACCGGACCGGGTTTTGCGCTGCCCGTCAGGCGCTGTAGTCACCCACCAGCTCCGCGCCGGTCTCCTTGTCGCCGCGGTCGGTGATCTCACCCGCGATCCAGGACTCCACCCCGCGGTCGGCCAGGGTCGCCAGCGCCACGTCCGCCGACTCCTCGGGGACGATCGCGATCATGCCGACGCCCATGTTCAGGGTCTTCTCCAGCTCCAGGCGCTCGACCTGACCCGTCCTGCCGACGAGGTCGAAGATCGGGTCCGGGGTCCAGGTGGTGCGGTCCACGATCGCGTGCAGGTCGTCGGGGATCACGCGGGCCAGGTTGGCGGCGAGGCCACCACCGGTCACGTGCGAGAAGGCGTGCACCTCGGCCGTGCGGATCAGGGCCAGGCAGTCCAGCGAGTAGATCTTGGTGGGCTCCAGGAGCTCCTCGCCGAGGGTGCGGCCCAGCTCGTCGATTCGGGCGTCCAGGGCGAGGCCCGCCTGGTTCAGGAGCACATGCCGGACAAGCGAGTACCCGTTCGAGTGAAGACCCGAGGCCGCCATGGCGATGACCGCGTCACCCTTACGGATGCGATCCGCGCCCAGCAGCCGGTCGGCCTCCACGACGCCCGTACCGGCCCCGGCGACGTCGAAGTCGTCCGGACCCAGCAGACCGGGGTGCTCGGCCGTCTCGCCGCCCACCAGGGCGCACCCGGCGAGCACACAGCCCTCCGCGATGCCCTTGACGATCGCGGCGACCCGCTCGGGGTGGACCTTGCCGACGCAGATGTAGTCGGTCATGAACAGCGGCTCGGCACCGCACACCACGATGTCGTCCATGACCATCGCGACCAGGTCGTGGCCGATGGTGTCGTAGACGCCCAGCTGGCGCGCGATGTCCACCTTGGTGCCGACGCCGTCGGTGGCGGAGGCGAGCAGGGGACGCTCGTAGCGCTTGAGGGCGGAGGCGTCGAAGAGGCCGGCGAAACCGCCGAGGCCGCCGAGGACCTCGGGGCGCTGGGTCTTCTTCACCCACTCCTTCATGAGCTCTACGGCGCGGTCGCCCGCCTCGATGTCGACGCCCGCGGCTGCGTAGCTGGCACCAGTTGTCTCAGACATGGCTATGAGAACTTTCGTGTCGTACGGCAGGTGTGACGGGCTGCCTACGGGCGACGGATCGCGTCGGCCGCGGCCGTGGCGGCGGGCCCTGCGGCCAGCTCGGTCTCCAGGAGCTGCTTGCCGAGCAGCTCGGGGTCCGGGAGCTCCATCGGGTACTCGCCGTCGAAGCAGGCGCGGCAGAGGTTCGGCTTGGCGATGGTGGTCGCCTCAATCATGCCGTCGATGGAGATGTAGGCGAGGGAGTCGGCGCCCAGGCTGGTGCCGATCTCGTCGATCGTCATGCCGTTGGCGATGAGCTCCGCGCGGGTGGCGAAGTCGATGCCGAAGAAGCAGGGCCACTTCACGGGCGGCGAGGAGATCCGGATGTGGACCTCGGCGGCGCCCGCCTCGCGGAGCATGCGGACCAGGGCGCGCTGGGTGTTGCCGCGCACGATCGAGTCGTCGACGACGACCAGCCGCTTGCCCTTGATGACTTCCTTCAGCGGGTTCAGCTTCAGGCGGATGCCGAGCTGGCGAATGGTCTGCGAGGGCTGGATGAACGTACGGCCCACATAGGCGTTCTTCACCAGGCCCGCGCCGAAGGGGATGCCGGACGCCTCCGCGTACCCGATGGCGGCCGGGGTGCCGGACTCCGGGGTCGCTATGACGAGGTCGGCCTCGACGGGCGCTTCCTTGGCGAGCTTGCGGCCCATCTCCACGCGGGAGAGGTACACGTTCCGGCCGGCGATGTCGGTGTCGGGGCGCGCCAGATAGACGTACTCGAAGACACAGCCCTTGGGCTTCGCTTCCGCGAATCGGGAGGTGCGCAGACCGTTCTCGTCGATGGCGACGAACTCGCCCGGCTCGATCTCGCGGACGTAGGAGGCGCCGCAGATGTCGAGGGCGGCGGACTCGGAGGCGACGACCCAGCCGCGCTCCAGGCGGCCGAGGACCAGCGGGCGGATGCCCTGCGGGTCGCGGGCGGCGTAGAGGGTGTGCTCGTCCATGAAGACGAGCGAGAACGCGCCGCGCACCTTCGGGAGGACGGAGTGGGCCGCCTCCTCGATGGTCAGCGGCTTGCCGTCCTCGTCCTCCTGGGCGGCGAGCAGCGCCGTCAGGAGGTCGGTGTCGTTGGTGGCCGCCACCCGCGGGGTGCGGCCGCCCTCCTTCTTCGGCAGGTCGGCGACCATCTCGGCGAGCTGCGCCGTGTTGACCAGGTTGCCGTTGTGGCCGAGCGCGATGGAACCGTGCGCGGTGGCGCGGAACGTCGGCTGGGCGTTCTCCCACACGGAGGCCCCGGTGGTCGAGTAGCGGGCGTGACCGACCGCGATGTGACCCTGGAGCGAACCGAGAGAGGTCTCGTCGAAGACCTGGGAAACGAGGCCCATGTCCTTGAAGACGAGGATCTGGGAGCCGTTGCTGACCGCGATTCCCGCGGATTCCTGACCCCGATGCTGGAGGGCGTAGAGCCCGAAGTAAGTGAGCTTGGCGACCTCTTCACCGGGAGCCCAGACCCCGAAGACGCCGCAGGCGTCCTGAGGACCTTTCTCGCCGGGGAGCAGATCATGACTGAGTCGACCGTCACCACGTGGCACGGCTCCGAGTGTAGGCGAGATCGACCACTGGTCCGAATTCGCGGAGAGTGGGCTTTCTTACTCCGCGCGGGCCGTGACGCTGCCGACGGAGGGGTTCGTGATCTTCAGGGAATCCCGTTCCTGCTGGTAGGAGACCTTGCCGGAGAGGATTTCGGCGAGGTGGCGCTCGGTCTTCATCACCGGGCCCGAGCACATCATGCGCGTGGTCGAGAGGCGGTCGAAGGCGATGGTGCCGTCCTTGACGACGGCCCTGCCGTGGAAGGTGTTGCAGCCGAGGCTGCCGGTGACGGTGTCCTTCTTGGTGAGGGTGAGATAGGCGTTCTCGCCGAGGGACCAGCGGGTGCCCTTCACGGCGGGGGCCTCCTTCTCGCGGAAGGTGATGCTGTCGCCGCCGGGGGTGGTCAGGGTCAGCGTGCTGACGCCGTCCCGTTCCGAGACCTCGGCCCTGTGGGTGCCCTGGAAGACGTCGACGAACCGGGCCTCGAACTCGCCGAGCGGGTCGGGGCAGCCGATCAGCGTCTGGACCAGGTCGGTGATCCGCACGGTGTCACCGTTGATCTGGGCGTCGGCACCGATGCTGTTGCAGCCGACCGAGCCGCCGGACTCGCCGCCGTCGTCGTCGCGGGTGGCGTCGGCGTCGGGCTTGAAGACGATGCGGGCCGTCTTGCGAGCGTCCTTCGTGGGGAGGACGTAGTCCTTGCCGTCGACGGTGACCTTCCGCGGCACCCAGGAGGTGTCGGCGATGGTCGAGACGTCCTCGGCCGGGCTCCCCACCGACTCGGTGCCGCAGGCGGCCAGGACGGTGGTCCCGGCCAGGGCTGCGGCGGCGTACTTGGTGTATGTCGTCCGCTTCATGACTCTTGGACGCAGGAGGCGGGAGAAGGGTTCAGCGCGACGCCTGGCGGTTGTCAGCCCATCAGCGGAAGCAGCCCGCCCAGGTCCGCCCGCTCCCCGCTCGCACTGACCTTGGCCTCGTCGAGGGCGTCCTTCCAGGTCAGCCGTCCGGTGGCGAGCCGGAGCCAGGTCAGCGGGTCGGTCTCGACGACGTTCGGCGGGGTGCCCCGGGTGTGCTTGGGCCCCTCGACGCACTGCACGACGGCGTACGGCGGCACCCGCACCTCGGTCGAACCGCCGGGCGCCTTCGCGGCGAGGGCGTCGGCGAGGAGCCGGGTGCAGGCGGCGAGGGCCTGTCGGTCGTACGGGATCTCCAGGCCGGGGACGGCCGCGTTCAGGTCGTCGGTGTGGACGACGAGTTCGACGGTCCGGGTGACCAGGTAGTCGTCGAGGGGCAGCGCGCCGGCGTTGGTCTCCAGGAGCCGGCTGCCGGGGTGCGCGTCGAGCAGCCCGGTCAGGGTCCGCTCGACGTCGGTGAGGTAGGCGTCGAGGTCGGGGTGCTGTGCGGCGAGGCCGCGGGTGAAGTCGTCGATGGCCGCGGAGCTGGCGGCGGTGGCGAAGGGCCAGTCGAGCAGCACGGCGTCCTGCCGCGCGGGTGCGGGCCGGTCCAGGGCCCGGTGCACGGCGGTCACCGCCATCCCGATGTGCGCGACCAACTCCCGAACGGTCCACCCGCCCAGCCGCGTGGGGAGCGCCAGTTGCTCGGGACTCAGGGTGCGCACGGCCTCCTGCACGTTCCCGAGCTGGGCCTGCACGGCCTTGCGGATCTTGACGGAGTCGTACGCGCGTGCGCGCTTCCTGGCCGGGGGCATGACAGAGAGCCTAGACGGCCCCGGACAGGGGCAGGCCCCGCTCGTCGGGTGACGGGCGGGGCCTGCTCAGTCGTACGACCGACTACTTCAGCAGCGCCGGGATCGTCTCCTCGTGCGCCGTGCGCAGTTCCGCCAGGGACAGCTCGAACTCGCCCTGGAGCTCGACGGAGTCGCCGTCCACGACGCCGATGCGGGTGACGGGCAGGCCGCGCGCGCCGCACATGTCGTTGAAGCGGAGCTCCTCGGAGCGGGGGACCGCCACCACGGCACGGCCCGCCGACTCGGAGAAGAGGAGCGTGAACGCGTCCAGCCCGTCCGGTACGACCAGACGCGCGCCCTTGCCGCCGAGCAGCGCCGACTCCACGACCGCCTGGATCAGGCCGCCGTCGGAGAGGTCGTGCGCGGAGTCGATCATGCCGTCGCGGGAGGCGGAGATCAGGATCTCCGCCAGCAGGCGCTCGCGCTCCAGGTCGACCTTCGGGGGCAGGCCGCCGAGGTGGTCGTGGACGACCTGGGACCAGGCCGAGCCGCCGAACTCCTCACGGGTGTCACCGAGGAGGTACAGCAGCTGGCCCTCCTCCTGGAACGCGACCGGGGTGCGGCGGGCCACGTCGTCGATGACGCCCAGGACCGCGACCACCGGGGTCGGGTGGATCGCCGCCTCGCCCGTCTGGTTGTAGAGCGAGACGTTGCCGCCGGTCACCGGGGTGCCGAGCTGCTGGCAGGCGTCGGCCAGGCCGCGGATGGCCTCCGCGAACTGCCACATCACCGCCGGGTCCTCGGGCGAGCCGAAGTTCAGGCAGTCGGAGACGGCGAGCGGCTTGGCACCGGTCGTCGCCACGTTCCGGTAAGCCTCGGAGAGCGCCAGCTGGGCGCCCGCGTAGGGGTCCAGCTTCGCGTAACGGCCGTTGCCGTCCGTCGCGATGGCGACACCGAGGCCGGTCTCCTCGTCGATGCGGATCATGCCGGAGTCCTCCGGCTGGGCCAGCACGGTGTTGCCCTGCACGAAGTGGTCGTACTGCGAGGTGATCCACTTCTTGGAGGCCTGGTTGGGGGAGGACACCAGCTTCAGGACCTGGTCCTTCAGCTCCTCGCCCGACGACGGCCGCGGCAGCTTGTTCGCGTCGTCCGCCTGGAGCTCGTCCTGCCAGGACGGGCGGGCGTAGGGGCGCTCGTAGACCGGACCGTCGTGCGCGACCGTGCGCGGGTCGACGTCGACGATCTTGCCGCCGTGCCAGTAGATCTCCAGGCGGTCGCCGTCGGTGACCTCACCGATGACGGTGGCGATGACGTCCCACTTGTCGCAGATCTCCAGGAACCGGTCGACCTTCTCCGGCTCCACGACCGCGCACATGCGTTCCTGCGACTCGCTCATGAGGATTTCCTCGGGAGAGAGCGTGGAGTCACGCAGCGGTACGTCGTCCAGCGTCACGCGCATGCCGCCGGAGCCGTTGGAGGCGAGCTCGGACGTGGCGCAGGACAGACCGGCCGCGCCGAGGTCCTGGATGCCGACGACCAGCTTCTCCTTGAAGGCCTCCAGGGTGCACTCGATGAGGAGCTTCTCCTGGAAGGGGTCGCCGACCTGGACGGCCGGACGCTTCGAGGGCTTGGCGTCGTCGAAGGTCTCGGAGGCCAGGATCGAGGCGCCGCCGATGCCGTCGCCGCCGGTCCGGGCCCCGTACAGGATGACCTTGTTGCCCGCGCCGGACGCCTTCGCGAGGTGGATGTCCTCGTGCCGCATGACGCCGATGGCACCGGCGTTGACCAGCGGGTTGCCCTGGTAGCAGGCGTCGAAGACGACCTCGCCGCCGATGTTGGGGAGCCCGAGGCAGTTGCCGTAGCCGCCGATGCCCGCGACCACGCCCGGAAGCACCCGCTTGGTGTCCGGGTGGTCCGCCGCACCGAAGCGCAGGGGGTCGACCACGGCGACCGGCCTGGCACCCATCGCGATGATGTCGCGGACGATGCCGCCGACGCCCGTGGCCGCGCCCTGGTAGGGCTCGACGTAGGAGGGGTGGTTGTGCGACTCGACCTTGAAGGTGACCGCGTAGCCCTGGCCGACGTCCACCACGCCCGCGTTCTCGCCGATGCCGACGAGCAGGGCATCGCTCTGCGGGGCCTTCTCGCCGAACTGGCGCAGGTGCACCTTCGACGACTTGTACGAGCAGTGCTCGGACCACATGACCGAGTACATGGCGAGCTCGGCACCGGTGGGCCGACGGCCGAGGATCTCCACGACCCGCTCGTACTCGTCCTTCTTCAGGCCCAGCTCGGCCCAGGGCAGCTCGACGTCGGGGGTCGCGGCCGCGTGCTCGACCGTGTCCAGAGGCGTCCGGCTCATGCGTTGACCAGCTTCTTGAGGATCGACGTGAAGAACGGCAGCCCGTCGGTACGGCCCGTACCGATCAGCGGCTCGGTGGCGTGCTCCGGGTGCGGCATGAGGCCTACGACGTTCCCGGCCTCGTTGGTGATGCCGGCGATGTCCCGGAGCGAGCCGTTGGGGTTGAAGTCCAGGTAGCGGAAGACGACCCGCCCCTCGGCCTCCAGCTTGTCCAGCGTGTACTCGTCGGCGACGTACCGGCCGTCCATGTTCTTCAGCGGGATGTGGATCTCCTGGCCGGACGTGTAGTCGACGGTCCAGGCGGTGTCCGCGTTCTCCACCCGCAGCTTCTGGTCGCGGCAGATGAAGTGCAGGTGGTCGTTGCCGAGCATCCCGCCCGGGAGGAGGTGGGCCTCGGTGAGGATCTGGAAGCCGTTGCAGATGCCGAGGACCGGAAGTCCTGCCTTGGCCTGCTCGATGACCGTCTCCATCACGGGCGAGAAGCGGGAGATGGCGCCGGCCCGCAGATAGTCGCCGTAGGAGAAACCACCGGGGAGCACGACCGCGTCGACCTGGTGGAGGTCCTTGTCCTTGTGCCAGAGGGCGACCGGTTCGGCACCCGCGAGACGGATCGCGCGCTGGGTGTCCCGGTCGTCGAGGCTGCCGGGGAAAGTGACGACGCCAATACGAGCGGTCACTTCACGGCCTCCGCGACTTCCTCGATCTTCACGGTGAAGTCCTCGATCACGGTGTTGGCGAGGAAGGATTCCGCAAGATCATGGATGCGGGCGAGCGCGGCCTCGTCGACCGGGCCGTCAACTTCCAGTTCGAATCGCTTTCCCTGACGTACGTCGGAGATGCCGTCGAAACCCAGTCGCGGCAGTGCGCGCTGGACCGCCTGGCCCTGGGGGTCGAGGATCTCCGGCTTGAGCATGACGTCGACTACGACGCGTGCCACTGGCACTCCCGGTGGTGTGGTGCTGAGCAGGTTCCTTCAGACTACCCGCACAAAATTTCTACGCGCGTTGAGTTGTAGGAATCTACGTGACGGCCATCACGGGGCAGCGGCGGGCAGGACGTCCGCGAAAATTTCCGGGAAAGATCTCAGATCGACACCCGATACCTATTGCGCTCGGACACGCGGAAGGATTTAGTCGAGCTTCACAATGCATTGTCGGGCACTGTACAAATGAATTGGCAACGTGCCGTACGAAGGGACCGATATTCGTGGCGCAGAAGGTCGTGGTCACTCTCTTTGACGACATCGACGGCTCGGAAGCGGCGGAAACGATCGCCTTCGGACTCGACGGCAAGTCGTACGAGATCGACCTGAATCAAACCAATGCCAAGAAACTGCGTAAGGCACTGGAGCCCTACGTGGAGGCCGGCCGCAAGCGGTCCAGGTCGGGCAAGGCGTACAAGCAGACCGAGGTCGCTCCCGACCCGGCGGCCGTCCGGGCCTGGGCCCAGGCCAACAAGATGGACGTCCCCGCCCGCGGACGGATCCCCAAGAAGGTCTACGAGGCGTTCGCCGAGGCCCAGTAAGCCCTGTCGACGCCGGGTCACCCGCCCCTCGGGACAACCGACTTGCGTTGCACCCCACCCGGTCAGCTAGAGTCTGGAGCACGCCGAGGGGCGAGGCCGAAAGGCCCAGCTCACGGAGTACATGCGGGTGTAGTTCAGTAGTAGAACATCCTCCTTCCAGGAGGAAGGCGCAGTGTGCAATTCCTGTCACCCGCTCTGCACCGCCGGTCCCGGTCCCTTGAGGATCAGGTAGGCTGGTGCTCGCGCCGATCGGTGAGAGCCGGTCGGATGCAATGCGGACGTAGCTCAGTTGGTAGAGCGCAACCTTGCCAAGGTTGAGGTCGCGAGTTCGAGCCTCGTCGTCCGCTCTCGAGTGAAGACCCCGGTCCTCTGGACCGGGGTTTTTTCTTGCTCCCCGCACCATCTGACATTTGTCACACGGAGTGGTGACAGCGCGCACTGCTGTCGCGTCCCGTCCGCCGGGACGCTGGGTTCATGAACACCGACGAACACGTGATTGAGGTCACCGACCTGCGGCGTGTGTACGGGGGCGGGTTCGAGGCCGTGCGCGGAATCAGCTTCTCCGTGGCACGGGGAGAGATCTTCGCCCTGCTCGGCACCAACGGCGCCGGCAAGACGTCCACGGTCGAGCTCCTGGAGGGGCTCGCCCGGCCGACCGAGGGGCGCATCAGCGTCCTCGGCCACGATCCCTACAGCGAGCGGGCCGTCGTACGCCCGCGTACCGGCGTGATGCTCCAGGAGGGCGGCTTCCCCTCCGAGCTGACCGTCGGCGAAACCGCGCGGATGTGGGCGGGCTGCGTGAGCGGGGCCCGGCCGCCGCTGGAGGTGCTGGAACTCGTCGGGCTCGTCCGGCGGACCGACGTACGCGTCAAGCAGCTGTCCGGAGGGGAGCGGCGGCGGCTCGACCTGGCGCTCGCACTGCTCGGCGACCCCGAGGTGCTGTTCCTCGACGAGCCGACGACCGGCCTGGACGCCGAAGGACGCCGGGACACCTGGGACTTGGTGCGGGCGCTGCGGGAGCGCGGGACGACCGTGCTGCTCACCACGCACTACCTGGAGGAGGCCGAGGATCTCGCCGACCGGCTGGCGATCCTGCACGAGGGGCGGGTCGCGGTCACCGGGACGCCGGACGAGGTGACCGCCGCGCAGCCGGCGCGGATCTCGTTCGAACTGCCGGAGGGCTACTTCGTGGGGGACCTGCCGCCGCTCGGGGAGCTCGGGGTGTCCGGGCACGAGGTCGCCGGGAGGGTCGTACGGCTGCGGACGCACGAGTTGCAGCGGGCGGCCACCGGGCTGCTGACCTGGGCCGCGACGGCCGGGGTCGAGCTGCGGCGGCTCGATGTGCGGTCGGCCTCGCTGGAGGAGGCGTTCCTCGGGATCGCGGCGCGTGAGGAGGTCGCGGCATGAGCACCCTCACCGGGCGGCAGGGCGCCCTCACCACTCCCGCCGGGCGGCTGGGCGCGCTCGCCCGGGCCGAGTTGACCCTGCTCGGGCGGAGCCGGGCCACGCTCCTCACGGCCGTGCTGGTGCCGCTCGTGCTCCCGTTCAGCCTGCGGTCCGTCGTGGACGGCATGGACGTCGAGGACGTCGGGCTCGACGCCGGCCTGGTGCTGCTGCCCGCCGCCATCGGCTTCGCCCTGCTGTTCGGTGTGTACAGCGCCCTCGCCGCGGTCTACACCACCCGGCGCGAGGAACTGGTGCTGAAGCGGCTGCGCACCGGGGAGCTGCAGGACGTCGAGATCCTGTGCGGGACCGCGCTGCCGATCGGCGCGACCGGGGTCGTGCAGTCCCTGGTGCTGGTGGCGGGAAGCACGGTCCTGCTCGACCTGCCCGCGCCGCGCGCGCCCCATCTCGCCGTCCTGGGGCTGCTGGCGGGGCTGGTGATGTGCGCGGCCCTCGCGGCCGTGACGGCCGCCGTGACCCGGACCGTGGAGAGCGCGCAGGTCACCACCTTGCCGTTCGTCCTGGTCTCGATGACCCTCTCGGGCGTCACCGTCCCCCTGGAGCTGCTGCCCGACCGGCTCGCGTCGGTGTGCGAGCTGCTGCCGCTGTCCCCCGTGATCACCCTGATCCGCGGCGGCTGGACGGGCACCCTGTCGGTGTACGAGGCACTGGGCGCCCTCGCGACCGCGCTGGCCTGGACCGTGCTCGCGGTGTTTGCTGTGGGACGGTGGTTCCGGTGGGAGCCGAGGCGCTGACGTACGGGGGGCTGGTGGGGGTGAGCGTGCGCGAGCCGGGGGGCTGGTGGCGGCGGAAGAGCACGCCGGCGAAGGTGGAGACGTACACGCGGTGGTCGTTCCACTTCTTCGCGGTGACCGAGGTGGCCGCGGTCGGGCTGCCGCTGTTCGGTGCGATGCCGGGCTGGCTGACCGCCCTGCTGCTGGTGCTGCTGGTCGGGCACGCGGTGACCTGTGCCGTGGTGGCGTCCCGGGCGCTGGACTGGACGCGCGGCAGCCGTGAGCAGCCCGTCCACATGCTGTGGACACTCGGCGCGATCACCGTCGCGGTCGCCACGACGGCCATCGCGATCACGGAACACGGGCCGGGCGGTGAGGACGTCGACACCGCGGCCGGGGGGATCTTCGCGGTCGTGCTGATCTTCGGCGCCGGGGCGATCGCGCTGGGGGTACGGGAGCGGAAACGGATCTTCGGCCTGGTCGTAGGGTTCGCGGCGGGCGCGGGGGTCATCGCCTTCCCGCTGGGGATGCCCGGTGCGACGACCCTCGCGACGATGGTGGCCGTGCTGCTCGGGACCGGGTTCTTCGCCTTCACCTCGGTCTTCTCGGTGTGGCTGCTCAACGCCGTGTACGAGCTCGACGAGGCCCGCGAGACCCGTGCCCGGCTCGCCGTAGCCGAGGAGCGGCTGCGGTTCGGGCGGGACCTGCACGACGTGATGGGGCGGAACCTCGCGGTGATCGCGCTGAAGAGTGAGCTGGCCGTGCAGCTCGCTCGGCGCGGCCGGGAGGAGGCCGTGGACCAGATGACCGAGGTGCAGCGGATCGCCCAGGAGACTCAGCGCGAGGTGCGGGATGTCGTACGGGGCTACCGGGAGGCCGACCTCGGGGCCGAACTGGCGGGAGCGCGAGGGGTGTTGACCGCCGCCGGGATCGACTGCGAGGTCACCGGGGAGCCGGCCGGGCTGCCCGCCGAGGTGCAGTCCGCGCTCGGCTGGGTGGTGCGGGAGGCCACCACGAACGTCCTGCGGCACGGGGACGCCAAACGGTGCACGGTGGCCGTGCTGAGGGAGCCGGAGCGGGTGGTGCTGACCGTGGAGAACGACGGGGCGTCGAGATCCCCGGGCACCAGTGGTTCCGGCCTAGCCGGCCTGCGGGAACGCCTCGCTGCGGTGACCGGGACGCTGGAGGCGGGGCCCGCGCGGGACGGGGTGTTCCGGTTGGTGGCCCGGGTGCCGGTGGCGGTGGCGGAGGGGGTTTCGTGAGGGCGGTTCGTGACGGCGTGGGTGTCGGTGGAGGTCTGTCGGTGGAGGTCGGGGCGTGACATTGCGGGTGCTGCTCGCCGACGACGAGCATCTGATCCGGGGTGCGCTCGCCGCGCTGCTCTCCCTGGAGGACGATCTGGCGGTCGTCGCGGAGGCGGCCACCGGTCCCGAGGCGCTGGCGATGGCCCGGGCGCACGGGCCAGACGTCGCCGTACTCGATCTGCAGATGCCCGGGGCGGACGGTGTGAAGGTCGCCACATCGCTGCGCTCGGAACTGCCGTCGTGCAAGGTGCTGATCGTCACCAGTCACGGGCGGCCCGGGCATCTGAAGCGGGCCCTTGCGGCGGGTGTGCGCGGGTTCGTCCCGAAGACCGTCAGCGCGCAGCGGCTCGCGGAGATCATCCGCACGGTGCACGCCGGAAACCGTTACGTCGACCCCGAGTTGGCCGCCGACGCGATCTCCGCCGGGGACTCGCCGCTGACCGCGCGGGAGGCCGAGGTGCTGGAACTCGCCGCCGACGGGGCACCCGTCGCGGAGATCGCCGAACGGGCCGCCCTGTCGCAGGGGACCGTACGGAACTATCTGTCCTCGGCCGTCTCCAAGCTCGGGGCGGAGAACCGTCATGCGGCCGTGCGGCTCGCACGCGAGCGAGGTTGGGTATAGTGGTTCCCGCGCCACGGCGCATGCGAACGTAGCTCAGTTGGTAGAGCGCAACCTTGCCAAGGTTGAGGTCGCGAGTTCGAACCTCGTCGTTCGCTCCATATCGGCAAAGGCCCCCGGTTCCCACCGGGGGCCTTTCGCGTTACGACCAGCTCGTGCCCGTCAGTCGCTCGAACGCCTCAATGTACTTGGCGCGGGTGCGGTCCACGACCTCCTGCGGCAGCGCCGGCGGGGGCTGCTCGCTCTTCCTGTCCCAGCCGGACTCCGCCGAGGTCAGCCAGTCGCGCACGAACTGCTTGTCGTACGACGGCTGCGCGTGCCCCGGCTCCCACTGGTCGGCCGGCCAGAAGCGGGAGGAGTCCGGGGTGAGGACCTCGTCCGCGATGACGAGGGTGTCCCCGTCGAAGCCGAACTCGAACTTGGTGTCCGCGAGGATGATCCCCCGGTCCCGGGCGATGTCCCGGCCGCGGCTGTAGACGGCGAGGGTCGCCTGGCGCAGCTGGGCCGCGGTGTCCGCGCCGACCTGGCGGGCGACCTCCTCGTAGGAGACGTTCTCGTCGTGCTCGCCGACGGCGGCCTTGGTGGCGGGGGTGAAGATCGGGGCGGGGAGCTCGCTGCCGTCGACCAGGCCCTCGGGGAGGGCGAGGCCGCAGACCGTGCGGGAGTCGTTGTACTCCAGCAGTCCGGAGCCGGTGAGATAGCCGCGGGCGACGGCCTCCACGGGGACCATCTGGAGCGACTTGCAGACCAGGGTGCGGCCGGCCCACTCCGCGGGGGCGCCTTCGGGCAGGTCGGTGCTCAGCACGTGGTTCGGCATCAGATCGGCGATCTGGTCGAACCACCACAGCGACAGCTGGGTGAGGACGCGGCCCTTGTCGGGGATCTCCGTCGGCAGCACCCAGTCGAAGGCGGACAGGCGGTCACTGGCGACCATCACGAGGTCGCCCGCCTCGTTCTGGTACAGCTCGCGCACCTTGCCGGTGTGGAGGTGCACCAGGCCCGGAACCTGGAGCGGCTCGGGCTTTTCTACGAATCCGGACACGGTTCCTCCCCGTGGGTATGTCCAACGGGTCGATTGTCCCGTATGAGGCTCTGACCTTGGACCTGGGGTCAGGGCATGGGCTGGTACGCGGGCTCAGTCACGCTTGCAGATGCGGTCCAGGAGGTTGGCGGTGGCGCGCTGGACCCGGGGGTCGACATGGCCCGGGCGGTCCAGCGCCGGGGACCAGGCGAAGGTGCCGGCGGCGAAGACCAGGGCGCCGGAGGGGGCGCGATACAGGGACGTCTCCTGGTGGCGGAGGGCGCCCTCGCTGTCGGCGTACGGCGAGTGGGCGAGCAGGATGCGGTCGTCGTGCTCGGGGAGCGGGGTGCGCGGGAAGTAGCGGTCGGCCTCGCCCGCGACCATGCCGGCGAGCTCGTCGCCCTCGTGGGCGCCGGTCGCGTCCCACAGCCAGTGGTCGGCGTTGCGGACGATCAGGGGGTGCGGCTCGGGCACCCGTCCCGCGTACTGGATGCCGACCAACTGCTGCTCGGGGCGGTCGATTTCGCGCCAGAGCACCGGCTTGCCCGGTCCCTTGCGCTTGCGGCAGGTGAGCAGGCGGTCGGGGACGCCCGAGGGCGAGGGGCCCAACTCGACCTGCCAGTACATGGTGTTGGCGGACAGGAAGACCAGGGAGGTGCCGCTGTCCCTGGCCCGCTCGACCGCGCGGCGCATGGCCGTGGACCAGTACTCGTCGTGGCCGGGGAAGACCAGGCCCCGGTAGCGGGTGAGGTCGAGGTGTCCTGCGTGCAGGTCGCGGGCGTCGGCGTAGGCGAGGTCGTAGCCGTAGCGCTCGGCGAAGCGGATGAAGTCGTAGGCGTGGCCGACGTGCATGGGCAGGCCCGCGCCCGCGTACGGCCGGTCGAAGGAGACCGTGGTCGCGGCGTCCTTCTCCCCCAGGAGCCGGCCCTGGTCGTCCCAGGCGTGGTAGAGGCTCGCGCCGGTGCGGCCGTCCTCCGGATAGAGGTTGTACGCCTGCCACGTCACGTCGGGCAGCAGGAGCAGCAGGTCCGCCGGGTGGTTGTCGCGGACGGTGAAGGGGATGTGGGAGCGGTAGCCGTCGGCGGTGGTGAGGACGGCCACGTACGCCCCGATGCTCCAGTACGACGGGATCTGCAGACGCCAGCTGAGCCACCAGTGGTGACAGGAGACCGTACGGTCCGCGGTCAGCGGCGGGGGCTGGACGATGCCGGAGAGACGGGGGCTGGTGGTGATCTTCGCCGCGCCGTCGCCGCCGTAGTGGCCGATGCGGTAGATGTCGACGCCGAACTCCTGCGGCGGGTCGACGGTGATGTGGAAGTCGACGGCCTCGCCGGGGGCGACCGCGCCGGTCGAGGTGAAGCCCTTGATCTGCCGGCTGACGTCGTCGGCGGAGCGGGGGCCGCCGCCGGTGGGGGCGGTGCGGGGGGCGGGGACGCGGGCGCCCTGCTTCGGGGTGTGGGCCGGGTCCGTCTCGACGTACCAGGGGACTACCTGGCCGGTGTCGTCGAAGTAGGTCTCGGTGCCGCGGAGCCAGGGGACGGGGCCCTGGCCGAACGGGTCCGTCACGGCGTGCGCGAGTGCTCCCGACTCCCAACGGCGGATGTGCTCCGGTCCTGGGCCCATGGTGGCTCCCCCTCCCTCGTGCCCCCGTTGGTTCGTCGTGGCCGGTGCGGTGCTGTGTGGTGCCGGTGCTGGTTGGTGCTGGTGCTGGTGCTGGTTGGTGACGGTGCTTTGTGCGCAGGTTGTGCGTCTGTCCTATGGCGCGCGCCCATGCCATGTGCGCGATCGGTCCCAGCACATCACATTCCGCACCCAGGCTGTCACTATTCGTTGCGAATTGGCCGAAAGTGGAAGCGGGGCTTCCGGGTCGGTCAGACGAGGCGGACGGGCTTCTCGGGACGTATCCCCGACTTGACCAGCCAGGCGCGCAGGGGCGCGGGGTCGCCGTCCTCGACGAGGCTGAGGACGCGGGGGGTGAGATCGGCCGCGCGTTCGCCGTTGATGAGGAGGGACGGGCCGTCGAGCCAGTCCAGGCCGGGGGTGGCGCCCGCGGTGTCGATCGCGGCGCAGCAGACCATCGCGGTGACGTGGTCGGTGAGGAGTTCCCGGGCGCTGCGGGGTGGCTGGAGGGGGAAGAGGGGGAGAGCGGTGTCGTCCCAGGGGGTGGTGTCGAGGGCGGTGCTGCCGGAGTGGGGGGTGGCGGCTTCCTCCCGGGCGAGCTCGGCGGTGAGGGCGGCGGCAAGGGTCTCGGCTTCGCCTACGACCAGTGAGGGGCCGCCGCTTGCGCTGTCCGCCGGGGCGTCTTCGGGGGCGGGGGCGGTGGGCTCTTGGGGGGCCGTCAGGTCACTGGCGTCCGAGCCGGTCGGCTGCAGGGCCGTGGGGTCGAGCTCCGAGGTGGTCGGTGATGGGGCCGTGAAGCCGGTGTCCGGTTCGGTCGGTGATGGGGACGTGAGGTCGGTGGCCGGTTCGGTTGGCGGAGGGGTTGGACGGTCGGTGTCTGGGGCCGTCGGCGAGGGGGGCGTGGGGTGGGGGGTCGACAGGTGGGTCAGGACTCGGGCGAGGGTGGGGGCGTCGGAGTCCGGTGGGGTGGTGCCCTGGGTGTGCGTCACGCCCTGGGCGTCGAGGACTCGGTGGAGGCGGGCCGCGTCCAGGCGCCACTTCCGGTCCACGACCTCTTCCGGGTACTCCTGCCAGTCCACCGGGGCCCAGTCCGGGCCGTTCTCCGCGGGTCCGCCGTGGAAGAGGCGGGCGGCGAGAAGGGAGGCCGCCTCGTCGATCGCGCCGGGCTCCTCCAGCAGGTCGCACGCGGGACGCTCGCCCAGGCGGGAGGCGAAACCCTCGGCCAGGCGGTCGCGGCGGGACAGCTCGGTGAGGGCGGCCACCACACCCGCGTCCAGACGGGACGGCCAGCGGCCCATCCGCCAGGCGGGCAGCGCGACCCGGGTGAGGAGGCGGTCCCAACCGGCGTACGCCAGGCCCACCTGTTCCTGCGCGACGATCCTCAGGCCGTAATCCACAGCCTGTGCACGCTCGGCGGCCGCCGCGGCCACCCCGCGCTCCATCAGGGCCGCGTGCTCCCGGCAACCGCGCAGAAGAACGCGGGCCACCCAGGCGACGCTCGCGCAGAGCACGCGGGTGAGCGGGCAGCGGCCGGGGGTGGAGCCGACGGCCACCGCGGCGTCCAGACCCCGTACGAAACGGCGGGCCGCGGCTATGTCCGGGTGCGCCGAGGGCCCCGTACCGGCGACGACCGGGGCCAGCACCGCGCGCAGCTCCCCGACACGCATCCACCACAGGAACGGGGACCCGATGACCAGCACCGGCGCCGCCGGAACCCGGCGGTGGGAGCCGCGGACGCCCGCGATCTCGTCGTCCCGGCCCTCCTGCGGAGGCGGGCCGTGGGCGGGGTGGGTGCGGTCCTCCAGCCAGCTGTCGCAGTCCGGGGTGAGCGCTATCGCGGAGGGCGCGGGCACGTCCAGCCGGTCGGCGAGGTCGCGCACCATCCGGTACAGGTCGGGCGCGGACTCCTCGGCGATGGCGACGGTCGGACTGACGGCCGGCCGGGCCCGGGCGACGACCAGGGCCACGGCCCCGGCAGCGAGCAGCACGAGCACGCCGAGCACGCTCATGGCCAGCCGGGCCGCGTCCCAGCCCCCGCCCACGAGATGCCCGGTGGAACCTCCGGCGAGCAGCACCACGGCGACCGCCGCGGGCAGCAGAGCCACGGCCAGCGCACGGCTGCGGATGCGCAGCACGGCGAGGGCCCGGGAACGCGCGGCCTGCGCGCCTGCCTCCACACCGATTCCGGTCACGACCGGACCTCACCCCCTCCCTGCCGTCCTGAATGCCCAGCTGTCCTGGCGTTGCTCACTCCCCCACTGTGGCAGTCGCCACTGACATCGCAATGCCGGTGGGCCAAGTGCCGGACCGCTTCCGCCGCACCATAGTTGGGCCCTGGGTCCCCGTCAGCCGTATGGCGCCCCGGTCACTCGATGGAATGGCTTTGGGGAAAGGTGATGACGTACGGCAAAGATCGGGCCCCGAATCCTTAGACGGATCCGGGGCCGATCGGGTTGTTCCTGCCGGGGTTTTCGCCCCGGTTTCGGGCCTCTCGGGCCGCTACGGCTCCTCAGGCTCCGGACGCCGCCTTCGCCGCGATGTCCGTGCGGTGCTGGGAGCCGTCGAGACGGATACGGGCCACCGCCCGGTACGCGCGCTCGCGGGCCTCCGTGAGGTCCTTGCCCGACGCCGTGACCGACAGGACGCGGCCCCCGGCGCTGACGACGGCGTCCCCGTCCCGCTTGGTGCCCGCGTGCAGGACGTAGGCGTGCGGGGCGTCCTGGGCGGCCACCTCGTCGAGGCCGGTGATCGGGTCGCCGGTGCGCGGGGTGCCGGGGTAGTTGTGCGAGGCGACGACCACCGTGACCGCGGCGTCCTCGCTCCAGCGCAGGGGAGGCAGGTCCTCGAGGTTGCCGCTCGCGGCGGCGAGCAGGACACCGGCCAGCGGGGTCTTGAGGCGGGCCAGCACGACCTGGGTCTCGGGGTCGCCGAAGCGGGCGTTGAACTCGATCACCCTGACGCCCCGGGAAGTGATCGCGAGACCGGCGTAGAGCAGACCCGAGAAGGGGGTGCCGCGGCGGCGCATCTCGTCGACGGTCGGCTGGAGGACGGTCTGGAGGACCTCGTCGACCAGCTTCGGGTCCGCCCAGGGCAGCGGCGAGTACGCGCCCATGCCGCCGGTGTTCGGGCCCTCGTCGCCGTCGAGCGCGCGCTTGAAGTCCTGGGCGGGCTGGAGCGGCAGGACGGTCTCGCCGTCGGTGATGGCGAAAAGGGAGACCTCGGGGCCGTCGAGGAACTCCTCGATGACGACCCGCTCGCAGCCGGCCGCGTGCGCCTTGGCCTCGTCGAGGTCGCCGGTCACGACCACGCCCTTGCCGGCGGCGAGACCGTCGTCCTTGACGACGTACGGGGCACCGAAGGCGTCCAGGGCCTCGGCGACCTCCTCGGCGGTCGTGCAGACGTAGGAGCGGGCGGTCGGGACCCCGGCCGCGGCCATGACGTCCTTGGCGAAGGCCTTCGAGCCCTCGAGCTGCGCGGCCTCCCCGGACGGGCCGAAGACCGGGATGCCCGCGGCGCGTACGGCGTCGGCGACTCCCGCGACGAGCGGGGCCTCCGGGCCTACGACGACGAGGTCGACCTCGAGTCGCTGCGCGAGCGCGGTCACGGCGTCGCCGTCGAGGGCGTCGACCGGGTGCAGCTCGGCGACCTCGGCGATGCCGGCGTTGCCGGGGGCGCAGTGCAACGCGCTGACGTCGGGGTCGAGGGACAGGGAGCGGCACAGGGCGTGTTCGCGGGCGCCGGTACCGATGACGAGGACCTTCACGGGGGTCAGCCTAACGGGGTTTTTGTGGGGGGTTCCTAAGGGGTGGGGGGAGGGGAGTTGTGGGTTCCTCCAAGGGGAGGGGTTCGGGGAGGGGCGTGAGACCAGTCTCCGGTGGCCGCTCCCTCTACTCGTTCGTGAACTCCTCGACGACCGTCGCGCCCAGTTCCCGCACGATCAGTTCGTGGCCCGAGAGGGCGGACTCGTTGAGGTCGGGGTCGTCGTCCTCCGGGATGTCGTCCTCGATGGAGACCGGTGGGGGCTCCGGGGCGGAGGGGCGGGGAGCGGGCGCCGGGGTGGAGGTCGGGGTGGGCTGGGACGTGGGGGTGGGTGACGGCTGGCCGGACGGCGAGGACTGGGGGGTGGGGGCGCCATAGCCTCCGCCCGGGGTGCCTGTGCCTGTGCCGGTACCTGGGCCTGCGGTGTAGCCGCCGGTGCCGTAGCCACCAGGGGTGCCGGGGGCGCCGGGGTTTCCGCCGCCGCCGTAACCACCGCCGCCGCTGTTGAAGCCGCCGGAAGCGGGACCCGCCGCGCCGCCGCCCGACGGGTCGACCAGCGCCTCGACCTTCCACTGGACGCCGAACTGCTCGGTGAGGGCCTGGCGCAGCACCTCCTCGCTGCCGCTGCTCGCGAAGTTGTCGCGGGCACCGGCGTTGACGAAGCCGAGCTGGAGGGTGGTGCCGTCGAAGCCGGTCACCTGGGCGTTCTGGCTGAGCAGGATCCAGGTGAAGCGGCGGCGGTTCTTGACGGCTTCGAGGATGTTGGGCCAGAGCTGGCGGGGGTCGAGGCCACCGGCCGGGGGGGTGTAGGCGGCCGGGCCGGGGGCGGGGGCCGCGGGGGTGGGCTGGGCCGGTGCGTGTGCCTGTGCCGCCGGGGTGGCCGCGGGGCGATGAGCTGCGGGGGCCTGGGACTGACCGCCGCTTCCGGCCGTGGCCGCGGTGGGCCAGCCACCGGGACGCCGTCCACCACCGGCGGGGGCGGCGGTGGGCCAGGCGCCGGGGGCGGGAGCGGGGGCCGAGGGTGCGGGAGTCGGCGTGGGCTGGTTGGGCTGGTTGGGCTGATGAGTCTGGGGGTGTGCGGCGGGGCCCTGGTCGGCGGGAGAACCGTGCGCGGGTGCGGCGGAGGGGCCCGAGGGTGAGCCCGTGGTCGGGGACGGGCCGGTGGGCGGCGCCGAGTCGGCCGTAGCACCGGGATGTCCGCCGGTGGCTCCTGCTCCGGTGGGAAGGCCGCCGGGCGGGGTGGCACCGCCTGGGCCGCCCCCGGGAGTGCCCGAGGCGGCGTGGGGGCCCGCACCCGAAGCCCGTACCGCCGCGCGGGCCGCGGCCGGGCCGCCGCCGGGCGGGACCGGAGCCATCGGGGCACCGGGGCCGCCAGGCGCACCGAGGGCCGCTCCCCCGTGCGCCTCGGGTCCCGGCACGTACCCCATGGCCATGCCCATGCCCCCGCCCGTCGCGGGTGTGCCGGCGCCGGCCGAGAAGTTCACGCCGCGCTCGATGCGGTCGAGGCGGGCCATCACGGAGCGCTCGTCGCCGTAGGCGGCGGGGAGCAGCACGCGCGCGCAGATGAGTTCCAGCTGGAGGCGGGGCGAGGTGGCGCCGCGCATCTCGGTCAGACCTTCGTTGACGAGGTCGGCGGCGCGGCTGAGCTCGGCGGCGCCGAAGATGCCGGCCTGGGCCTGCATCCGCTCGATGACGTCGGCGGGGGCGTCGATGAGGCCCTTCTCGGCGGCGTCGGGAACGGCGGCGAGGATGACCAGGTCGCGCAGCCGCTCGAGCAGGTCGGCGACGAAGCGGCGCGGGTCGTTGCCCCCCTCGATGACACGGTCGACGACCTCGAAGGCGGCGGCGCCGTCACCGGTGGCGAAGGCTTCGACGACCGAGTCGAGGAGGGAGCCGTCGGTGTAGCCGAGGAGGGAGGTGGCCATGGCATACGTCACACCCTCCTCGCGCGCTCCGGCGAGGAGCTGGTCCATGACGGACATGGAGTCACGCACGGAGCCCTGACCGGCCCGGACGACGAGCGGCAGCACCCCGTCCTCGACGGGGATGTTCTCCTTGCCGCACACCTCTCCGAGGTATTCGCGCAGGGTGCCGGGCGGTACGAGCCGGAAGGGGTAGTGATGGGTCCGGGAGCGGATCGTCCCGATGACCTTCTCGGGCTCGGTGGTGGCGAAGATGAACTTGAGATGCTCCGGCGGCTCCTCGACGACCTTGAGCAGCGCGTTGAAGCCGGCCGACGTGACCATGTGGGCCTCGTCGATGATGTAGATCTTGTAGCGACTGCCGGCGGGCCCGAAGAACGCCTTCTCGCGCAGCTCACGGGCGTCGTCCACGCCACCGTGGGAAGCGGCGTCGATCTCGATGACGTCGATGGAACCCGGGCCGTTGCGAGCGAGGTCCTGGCAGGACTGGCACTGGCCGCAGGGGGTCGGCGTGGGCCCCTGCTCGCAGTTCAGACACCGGGCGAGGATGCGTGCGCTGGTGGTCTTCCCGCACCCACGCGGACCGCTGAACAGGTACGCGTGATTGACCCGGTTGTTCCGCAGCGCCTGCTGCAGCGGGTCGGTGACATGCTCCTGCCCGATGACCTCGGCGAACGACTCCGGGCGATAGCGGCGGTACAGCGCGAGAGACGACACGCATACGAGGTTATAGGCGCCCACTGACAACGAGGCCCCCGCGAGCCCTCCGCCCAGCCTCGGGACGGCAACGCAGACGCCCCCCACGCACCCGCCAGAGCCAACCTACCCTTGCTGCCTTCCGGCCCTGGGGGAGTTCAGTCAGATAGCGCCGCGTGAGGGGCTGCCCAAACAGTACCCGATGGCGAGGGGTGGGAACGAGTTCGCGAGCACTCCTCAACGTCTTGTATTGTTTGCGGCGGAGGATTCGCCTAGAGGCCTAGGGCGCACGCTTGGAAAGCGTGTTGGGGGCAACCCCTCACGAGTTCGAATCTCGTATCCTCCGCCAGTGCCTCACCGGGCACGATGTCGAAGGGCCCCACCGTTCGCGGTGGGGCCCTTCGTCGTTGTCCGTCTCAGTTTCCGTCTCAGTTGGGCTTCAGCCGGTCGTCGGCGGCTCCCAGAGAGCGTCGCCGACTTGTTGGGCGACCTTTCGCAGGAGCGTTCCGGTGACGTGCATGTAGCGGGCGCGCATGCGTGCCGCTCCCCCGGGCTCCCAGCCCATGATCGCGTCGACCACGACGTCCGGGACTCCGAGGATCAGGAGGACGGTCGCGGCGGTGTGGCGAGCGTCATGGAGACGGCCGTCTCGAACGCCCGCGTCCTTGAGGAGCCGCTTCCAGGTGTGGAAGTCGGTGTTCGGGCTGAGGGGGCCGCCGGTCGGGGAGGCGAAGACGTATCCCTTGTCCTCCCAGTCAGTTCCGGCCTCGATCCGTTCCTTGTCTTGCTGCTCCTGGTGCTGGCGGAGGAGCTTGATCAGCGGGTCGGGGAGGCCGATGGTGCGGCGTCCGGCCCGGGACTTGGTCGACTTGTGCTCGCGGCGGGTCTGCTGCTTCTGGGGGCAGTAGCCAGCCTTCCGGCCGCACGGGGTGTCTCCACAGCCGTGGGCGTACTTCGGTCGGAGGCGGTTCTTGCGGATGCGGACGTATCCCGCGTCCAGGTCGACGTCTTCCCAGTGGAGACCGAGCGCTTCCCCTTGGCGGAGGCCGAGCGCCAGGGCGACGACCCACCTCGTGCTGTTGCGGAGCTTGGCGGCCTCGACGAGGAGGCTCTGAACCTCCTCGATAGTGAACGGCTCGATGTCCTCTTCTTCGAGACGCGGAGCCTTGGCGATCTCGGCCACGTTGGTAGCGACGTGACCGCGCCGCTTGGCCTCACCGAGGGCGACCCGGATCGTGCGGTGAGCGTGGTGGGCGGTGCCGGCGGAGCTCCCGGCTTCCTGCATCTTCCGGTAGAAGCGCTCCAGGTGCTCGGGCTCCAGCTTGTCGAGCTTGTGAGCGCCCAGGCCGGGGACGAGGTGTACGCGTACGTCGACCTCGTAGCCGTCGTAAGTGTTCTCGGAGACGTACGGCTTGGCGATGTTCTCGACCCAGTGCTCAAGCCAGGCTTGCAGGGTCCAGCTCTGGCCCGGCTTCCTGAGCTTCTTGTCGTCCCGGGCCCGTTCCATTTCGCGGACGGCCTTGGTCACCTCGGCCTTGGTCTTGCGCTCGATGTGACGGCGGTCCGGCTTGCCGTCGTCACGGACGCCGACCGTCACTCGGCCGTGCCACTTGCCGTCCTTGCCGAGGTAGATGGAGGAGGCGCCGTTGGGCTGTCGGGTGCGTGTCTTCTTCTCTGCCATGTCGTCCCCCCTCAGGCCGCTTGGGCGGGTCGGTGGCGGAGCTTGGTGACGTAGGCGGGTACGGCGTCGGCGGGGACCCGGCGAAGTCTTCCGACCGTGACCGACTCGATCTCTCCGGCGAGGACGAGGCGGAAGCATGTCGTACGGCCGATACGGAGGCGCCGGGCAGCTTCCTCGACGGTCGGAAGGACCAAGGAGGGGTCGGGCCGCTCGGATGTGGTTGCAGGGTCTCGGGGCTCAGCCACGAGTTGGTTCTCCTTCCGTTCCAGGGGCGGGTTCGAGCGATTCGGAAAGCCAGGCTTCGGTGTCGGAGAGACCCGTTCCGGCGAAGACCCAGTGGGCGAGGACGTACGTGGTGTTGGGGGTGGGGCCGTTGGCGTCTGCGGATTGGACACGGCGGTATTCGGCGCGGGCGTTGCGGAGGGCGCCGAGGGTGGTGGAGTAGCGGCGGGATTTGGTGGAGAAGTGGCCGCGGAAGCCGAGCATGTGGGCCCAGGCGCGTAGGCGGAGGTGTTCGAGGCTCTTGCGGGCGCCGAGGGTCCAGGCGGTTCGGATGAGTTGGCGGGCGTGGTCGCTGATGTCGAGTTGGGCGAGTTCGGCGACGAACTTGAGCGGGCGGTCGAGAGCTCCCGTGGCGGTTTCGGCGCCCTTGGTGGCGTACTTGGCGATGTAGGCGGCGACGGCTCGTTCGGTGAGTTCCTGGCCGTCGTTGAAGTCGGCGGATCGGATGGTGCGGACGTCGAGTTGGCGGCCGAAGGTGAAGGTGTGGGTGCGGCCGTCGATGACCGGGCCGTCGACACGAACCTTGGTCGCGGCGGTTTCTATGGCGTCGGTGAGGAGTTCGGCTGTGGCCCAGGCGGGCGGTGGGGTGTTGCCGCCTTCCGGGCCGTCGATGCGGATGACCGCGTGGAAGTGGACGGCGCCGCGCTTTTGGTACTCGGCGACCTTGGCGAAGGACACGCGGGCGTGGTCGCGGAGTCGGCGTTGTGAGAGGCCCGCTCGCTTGGCGACTTCTCGGCGGAGGTAGATCGAGAAGCGTCGCCAGAGGGCGCCCGCGTGTGCGTTCCAGAGAACGGCGGCTTCGTAGTCGTAGGTGTCGGGGTTGAGTGGGGTGCCGAGGGTGTCGTCGTCCTGGTCGTGGTGGCGGCCGCAGCGGCAGGGGCGGCCGTCGGTGCGGCGGTTGTGGACCGGGCCGAAGCCGGGGGCGGTGAAGGTGGCGAACACGCGGGGGTGGGTGCCGACTTGTTCGGGCGTGCCTTTGCCGCCGCGCAGTCCGGCGGTGATGAGGTGGAAGGTGTCGCGGCGGTAGACCTCGGCGCAGGCCGGGCAGCGGGTGGTGCGGCGGTTGTTGCAGCGGACGAGGAGTTGGCCGGCGGGGAGGCCGGTCGAGTCGAGGTGCTGGAGGATGCGGCCGATCTCTCCGGTGGTGGTGTCGAGGTCGTATTCGGTGCGGTGGCCGTCGAGGCGGATGGGGTGGGTGCAGCCGCCGAGGCCGGAGAGCTGGCGGAGGATACCGGGGAGGGTGCCCTGGGCGGCCAGGTTCGCGAGTTCCAGCACGGGGGCCGGGGTGGTACGGGTGAAGATGGCGTTTCCCTTCTGACTGGCTCGGTCGGGAGGAAGGCCCCGGGGCGGCGTAATGCTTGGTCGTGTGCCGTCGCCCCGGAGGCCGGGCGGGATCTAGCGGCGGTGCTGGTCGCGGAGCATCGAGCGCAGGACCACGGCGGCCACGGCTACGGAGATGGCCGTGACGGCGACGGCGGCCAGGAGCGCGGTGAGGACGACTCCGCCGACGACCAGGGCGACGACCGTCTTCTGGTCGATGGACACCGAGGGCAGCGAGCGGCGGGTGGGTGCCGGGTCGGTCGTTGCGGTGTGGGTGTGTGCGGGCGGCGGAGTGGGGTTGTCCGGGTACTTGGGCAGGAACACGGCGGAGACTCCTTATCTACTCGTCTAGATGTGTTAGCCGTTTATGACGGTCACGCCGGAACGCGTACCGGATTCGATGGCGGGGGCGAGGAAGGTGTGGGAGAGCCAGAAGCCGAAGAGGGCGATCAGGACGACGATCCAGGTGCGGACGCCGAGGAACTTGACCGCTCCCCAGGCGAAGAAGCCGAGGACGACGACGAGGGGCAGGCTGACGGTCACGAGGTGGTGGGTCCTTTCAGCGGACGGGGCAGCGGTGGGTGCGGGCGGACAGTTCGGCGGCGGCGCGGCTGTCGTAGTCGGCGGAGAAGTTGCAGCGTGGGGCGGTGCAGGCGGCGGTGTGCTTCTCGCGGCCCCGGCCGTCGTACGAGGTGGCGACCTGGACGGGGCCGATGCGGGTGACGTTGCGGAAGCGGCGATTCGCGGACACGTGAGTCTCTCCCTTCAGAGCTGGGTGGCGATGGCTTCGGCCATGGGCGCCGGGACACCGAGGCGGGCGCGGAGGGTGGGGGTGTCGATCGGTGTTCCGGTGCGGGTGTGGTGTTCGGCAGCGACTTTGCGGGCGTGGTCGACCAGGGCGACCGGGACCGGGACGGGCAGGGTTGGTGAGGTCGACTCGATTGCCGGTTGGACAGCCGGGGCGGGTGTGGCTGCGGACTCACGCTCCTGGTCCTCGATGAGTTCCGTGCCGTTCTCCTCGGTGGCCGTCTTCGGTGCCGTATGGGCGAGGAGGGTTCCGCCGAGGAAGGCGACCGCGGGCCAGCCCGCGACGAGGATGCGCAGCCAGGCCGGCACGTCGGTCATGTCGAGGAGTCCGGCGGTGGCGACGTTGGCGCCGAGGGACGCGGTGAGGGCGATGACGAACCAGCACCAGGCGGCCGCTTTGGCCGTCCCGGAGCGGAGTCGACGCCAGGCGGCGACGAGCAGCAGGTCGACGCTGATCGGGTAGGCCCACGCTTTCCATCCGTCCTGTCCGGCCGCCATGGCGATGTCGTGGATGTGGGCGAAGGACAGTGCGGCGGCGATGAGCGCCTGGACCAACACCGCGTCGACACGGGCCAGATGGGCGCGCACGGTCCGGTTCCTTTCGGTTGCGGGCATGGCAGGGGTAGGGACGTGGCGTGAGGCGGTCACGCCGACCGGGTGAAGAGGTGGTGCGTCAGTCGGTCGCCGGGTGCGGCAGGACTGCCGGGGCCGGGGTCTCGACGGGGCGTACGGGGATGGCGGGCCGGAAGGGCTTGAGCGCGGCAAGGTCGGGGACCAGGTGCGCCGACTCGCGGCAGATCTCGGCGGCATCGCCGAGGGAGAGGTAGGGCGTGCGGCTGCGGGACCAGCCACCGGAGGTGTCACCCGCGACGGCCAGGCCGGGCAGTTCGGGAGCGATGGCGCAGGCGGCCGAGACCGCTTCCGGGGCGATGTCGCCCAGCGCCATCTTGGCGGAGGCTTCATCGTTGACGCGGTGGCACACGCGGCCGGTGAGCTGGGCCCGGAGCATGGTGGCGCCCTTGCCGAGTTCGGCGCCGAAGCGCTGCCCGCACACCTCCAGGTAGATGCCGGCCGCGCGGCCGAGCTGGGCGAGGCGGATGAGCTGGGTGACCATCTCGTCGCGCCGTTCCTCGTCCTTGCGGGTGGCGGTGAGGAAGAGTTCGGCCACCTCGTCGACGAACAGGACGATGGGGGTGGGCCGTTCGCTCTCGGGCAGGCCCCAGATGTCGGAGGTGATCTCCTCGTCCGGGGTGTCGGGCGCGATGCCCTGCCGGGCCTTGATCAGGTCGTAGCGGTCCTCCATTTCCTTGACCAGTGCGGGCAGGAGTTCGGCGGCTTCGTCGGGGTCGGTGGCGAGGGCGGAGAGGCGGGCGGCGAAGGGCGCCAGTTCCACGCCGCGCTTGCAGTCGATCCCGACCAGGGCAACCGGCTGACGGGCGAGTCCGGCGACGAGGTGGCGCAGGTACATGGACTTGCCGGACAGGGTGGCGCCGAGGGTGAGTTGGTGGGGAACGGTCCGGTAGTCCCGTACGAACGGAGTGGCGTCCTCCCGCAGGGCGACCGGCACCTTGAGGAACCCGGAGCCGGTCTTGCGGGGCATGCGCACCCGCCGTAGAACGTCGTAGCCGACGAGGCGCAGTTCGACGACACCCGGCTTGATCGTGGTGACGTAGACGGCGTGAACTCCCCAGGCATGCCGCAGCCGTTCGGCCGAGGCGGCGACGTCGGCGGGTTCCTGGCCGGGGGCGAGCCGCAGCCGGATGCGCAGCCCGGTCGAGGTGGGTCGGATGATGCCCCGGCGGGGCGGGACCGGCCGGACCTCTCGCCGGGTGGTGGCCTTGACGGCGAGGACTCGCAGCCGGGACGGGGCGACGGTCAGGCCGCAGGCTTCCATGACGGATGTGTACGAGCTGAGCAGGCGGGCGGTGGATATCGGGCCGCCGATGGCAGACCAGTAGACCGCCGGGTACTTGGCCCGGGTGTAGGCGGTCCCGCCGCCGAGCGCGGCGAGGGGACCACCCACCTCCAGAAGTGTCGTCAGGTCGGTCATCAGGCGGTGGCCCCCATGGCGGCCGGGAACGCGGCCGGGGTGACGGCGGCGGCCCGGAAGGCGATGCCGTGACGCTGCTGGCCGTTGAACACGGACTCCCACGGCCGGGCGACGAGCCCCGGCAGCGAGACCGGAGCGCCCAGGTTCAGGCCTTCCGAGACACCGCCCTCCGGCACGGTGACCTTGATCAGCGAGGACTCGCCGTCCTCGATGTAGACGACGCCGAGTGTCATCAGCGCCTCACCGCTGACGGCGTCCTTGGCGATCTCGCCGGTCTGACGGTCGCGGACCTTGGGCTCGGGAGCCTCGGTGAGGAGGATCGTGGCGGCGGAGGTCTCAACACGGATGGTACGCAAGACAGTTTTCCTATCTACTCGTCTATACATGTAGCGATCTGCGAACCCTATCTCCCGGGCTCACGACGATCACCCTGCCACACAACTTGCCCACTCGTCTATACGAGTATGCATGGTGAGGTGTACGAGTTCGGGAAGCCTCACGGACCGGGCCATTATCAGACCCCTCGGGCATGCTCTGCCCATGCTGATTGCGACCAACAGCCGGGGCCACGCGGTGAAGCGCCCTTCGAAGCCGAAGATAGGAACGATGCTCGCCGACCTGGATCAGGGCGATCACCTGCTCCTTGAGCGGCAAGACGAGGGCCAGGAAGGCAACTGGTACATCCAGGTGCTGTTCCGCGAGACCAACACCTACCAGCTGGAGTACCGGGACGGCGTTCCCGCAGAGCACTACCAGACGCAGACGGTGTCGCAGGAGAAGGTCCTGCAAGCACTCCTCGACTGGGCTGCCGACAAGCCCGCGTGGCGGGAGGGCTTCATGTGGACCAACATCGGCCACTGGTTCACACCGGCCCCCGAGGACGAGGGCGATCCGACCGTCTAGAACTGCGCCGCCGCCCATGCGATCAGGTCGCGGGGAGCTGGTACGACAGGACGTAGGCGTCCGCCGCCATGACCGTGTCGCACACCTCGACGGCCCGCCCCTCGGTGTCGAAGGCGGTGCGGACGAGGTGGATGACGGGCACGCCGGAGGCCAGCCGGAGCGTCTTGACCTCGTCCGGAGAGGGCATCCGGGCCCGGATCTCCTCCTCGAAGTGGTCGAGGCGGTGGCCGAGTTCTTCGAGGCGGGCGTAGATGCCGCCGGGGCCGGGGTTGGGTTCGGCGATCTGTGTGCCGCGGGCGATGTCGAGGGGGAGGTAGGAGGTGGCGAACTCGACTGGCCGGCCGTCGAGGAGATAGCGGCGCCGCCGGGCGAGGACCCGCCGCACGGAGCCGAGCCGGGTGGAGATGTCCTGACTGGCCTTCTCTTCCTTGACCTCAAGACTGTCGACCTGGGGATGACTGCCGACCGTGTCCGCCTCGACGATGAACGCAGACTTGCCCTGCTCGCGATGGCGGCGGGCGAACCGGTCGGAGGCGAGCCGCCGTACGGGGGGCCGGGGGCGGACGAAGACGCCCTTGCCGTGCTCGGCGTGGACGAGTCCTTCACCCTGGAGGATGGAGAAGGAGTTGCGGACGGTCATCCGGGATACCCCGTAGTGGTCCACAAGCTCCGCCTCGGAGGGCAGCTTCTCGCCCTCTCGGAATCGCCCACGGTCGATGGCCTCGCGCAGCTGGTCGGCGATCTGCCGGAAGACCGCACGATCGCTCGTGGGGTCGAGATCACCGAGCTGGCCGGAGGGAAGAGCAGGGGTCACGAGTGCACTCCTTTAGGTATCTAGACGTGTGGGCGAGTGTTGTTGCTACGGTGGAGAGCCTAGCCATCCGAGAGGGCCGAGGAACGTGAGCACAGAACGCCCGCACTCCGTGAGCGTGGCCGGAGTCGTCATCGACGACTCGGGCCGGGCCCTCCTGATCCAGCGCCGGGACAACGGCAAGTGGGAACCCCCGGGCGGCGTCCTCGAACGCGAGGAGACCATCCCCGAGGCCCTGCAACGCGAAGTCCTCGAAGAGACCGGCATCAAGATCGCCCTTCCGGCGACTCTCACCGGCGTCTACAAGAACATGACGGGCCTGATCGTCTCCCTGGTCTTCCGCTGCCAGGCCGCCGACGGCACGCCCACCACCGGCGACGAGACGCGCGCACTGCGCTGGGCCACCCGCGACGAAGTCTCCGAGCTTGCCGACGAGGCGTACGCCATCCGCGTCCTGGACGCGATGGACGCGGCGTCTCCACCTGCCATCCGCGCCCACGACGGCGTGAAACTCGTCTAGCCCGAACCCGCTGCACATGGCGGCCTACCAGCATGAAGGAACTTGTATGCACGAGTATACGAGTACAGCACGGGTCTGGGGACTCACTTGCCCAGGTTTCCCGGAAGAGGTCAGCCGGGCGCGGCGCTGGACCCGTGACATCCTGCGCGGATCGCCATGGGCGGAGGACGCCGAGCTGATCGTGAGCGAGCTGAGCGCGAACGCGATCCTGCACACGGCCAGCGGCCAGGACTCGGGCAGCTTCCATCTGGCCCTGGCGGTATCGGCGCAGGCCATCGCAATGTCGGTCACGGACGATGGAGGCGCCGGCACAACGCCGAAGGTCGAGCGCCGGGACCAGGACGCCGAGCACGGCCGGGGCCTGGGCATGGTCAGCGTGATCGCCCACCGGGTCGTCGTCCACGAGAGCGACGGCGGCCACACGGTCACCGCGGAACTGTTCACAGACCCTGGCGCGGGAGGCCACCCGTGCTGATGGACAAGCCGCAACGGGGCTACTGGTGCGAGTGCTGGACGCAGGACCTCACGGTCGAGACGCGGCCGGTTCTCCGGGCGTCTTTCGATGCGTACTCGGCACCGCAGGCCGACAGATGGGTAGCGGTCGCACTCCGCACGATCTCACCAGCACTGGACCCCGATGCGTCTCAGGACGCGTGGACGTGGCTGTACGACGGCCGCATCAACACGAGGAAAGCCCTCTTACGGGCCGAGCCGTGCACAGTGAAGATCACCCAGGCCCACACCCGCATCACCTGGACGATCCGACCCGTGATCTTCCTACCCTTGGCACATCGCCAAGGTGTTGAGCTTCCATCCTGCGCACGGGACTTCAAACCGCATACAGCGCCCCAGGCGCCCCACAGGCCCGACTGAGTTACAACCTTCTTTACAGGTTCAAGGCGGCTCGCTCCGCTCCCCGCGCGCGGCCCGGCCCCCGGCCGGGCCTGCGCTCCTGTCTCCGCCCCGCTCCAGCCCGGCCGGCGCCCGTGCCGCGCTCAAAGCATGCAGTCACCTGATGCCAGAGAAGGGGGTACGTCGTGGCTGGGGCGGCCAGCTACACGGCTTTACGGAGCCACTTTGGCGCGAGCCTCGAAGATCATGGCCCCAACGTCGTGCTTTACCGGGCAGGTCCACAGACTGCCCGACGCGCCTGAAGCTTACGGGGCCATGATCACTCGCGCCAAAGCAGCGCCACCCCAAAGCCGCTCCGCCGGCCTAGGCATCAGAGCCTCCTTCACGTTGGATGAACAGCCATGGATCAAGGTCTCGCCGCAGTCATCGCGGGAGTAGCTGGCATGGTCGGTGCGCTAGGTGGCGCCGTAGCGGGGGGACTGGCAGCCGTCCGAGGTGCACGTGTTGGAGCGGTAACAGGCGCCCAGGCGTTGCGCGATCAAGTAAAAGATCAGGCCGCTACGGAACATGCGCACTGGCTCAGGGAGCAGCGCAGGGCCGCCTACACGTTGTTCATCAGCGCAGCGCAGTTGGCACAAGAGAAGGCAATGAACTTCGCTGTTGACCCTTCCGACGACAACATGGACGAGCTGCATGACGCGGTTGCAGACCTGGCCAGCCTCTCAGGCAGCATCACTCTCATCGGCCCCGAATCGATACAACGATCGGCAGACCGCGTCATCGAGGCTGCCGGGATCCTCGAAGGAGCGCTGTACGCAACGCCGCGAAGAGATGAAGGGCTGCCCCAGATCAGCGAAGAAAGCTCTGGGGCATACAACCTCTTTTTCGGCCTGCGCACAACCTTCGTGTCGGAGGCGCGTGCGGTACTCGGAGCTGTCTAGACCACAGGAATCCGCTCCGCCACAATCGGGCTCTCGCCTACGAGCCATGGCCGGGCTGGGGCGGCGCTAGTGACACCTTGACACCGCCCATTGAGGCTCCACCGGCGTCGGCCATTAGCGTTCAAATACCTGCCCAGTTTAGTGGGAATTTACGCTGCCGCATTTGCCCTAGAAGGGAACGGCAGGACATCGTTTCTGGATGATCAGCGCCAAGTTTGGACTCGAAAATTTTCACCGCCTCGCCCATGGCGGAGATTCCCTCGGGAAAATCGCCACTACTATATGCACAAACGCCGATTTTTTCCAAGCAGTATCCAACCCTAACGTTTCCAGGACCAAATGCCTCTAGCGCAATTCCATAACCTTTTCGAAGCCACTTCAAGGCTGCGCGATAGCTCCCCGCCATCATCAGCGGGCCAGCCAAGTTGTTGTAGTCGGGGATGAGTTCGGGGTGACCCTCACCATAAACCGCCAGATCAATCTTGACCGCCCGATGGGCTGCTGATGCCGCATTTCCAAATAGTCGCATCCCTGTATAAACGACCGCCAAGTTGGTCAACGTAGATGCGACGTCGCGATGCTCAGGTCCAAGCACCTCCTCCTGCCGCATCAATGTGTCTTCGAAGGTTTTGCGCGCTGTAACAAAATCCATCCCTGCCAACTGTGCACGGCCAAGATTCATGCGCACGATAAGATCAAGCGTTGAGCCCACGTTCCCTAGATGCTCATGTATACGAAGCGCGGCACTGAAGGCTGTGGCAGCATCGTCGGCTCTACTCAGTTCGAGTAGCGCTAGACCCATATTGTTCCAATCACGCGCCGCATCAAGATGAAATCCTTCCGAATTCTCGTGATCAATTTCAAGCGCCTTCTCTGACGCTGCCAAGGCATCTTGAAACTCCGTTGCATCTAGATATGCGAGAGCCAAGTTGCTGTAGAGCGTGGCCAGGCCGTTACGCGATGAAGCGTCTGGATACTCCGAAATCAACGTCTTGAACTCTTGAGCTGAACCACGAGGATCACCCATTTCACGCCTCAGCGTTGCTCTATTCGCCCAGACGGCACGTTTTAGCGTCGACATGTCATCTGAGCCAACACAAAGTTCAGCATGGGCATGAGCTTTATCGAATTCGAGTAGCGCTTCTTCCAACTTACCCTGCAAGTGAAGAATTGCCGCCTTTTTGGTATGCAGAGTTGCCATTGAGACACTATCTACCGGACCCTCTGCAGCTAGTGCCAGAGTTTCATCTGCTATGCGAATAGCCTCGCCCCACCTATCCGAACCGGTTAGCGCCTCAATGAGCAACGTGCGGACGAAGACTTTCGTGGTTACGGCTACATCATTCCGGCCTTTTACCCTGCTCATCGCTTTGTCGGCATATGAAAGGCTAGCACCTTTAAAACCTTGCATCCCGAGATTCAAAGTAATCGCCGAATAAAACAGGAGAGTATTTTCAGGAAGCTGCTCGTGATCCTCCAAGTAGGAAAGGAGGGTCTCGAAGTGGGGCATCATGTGCCTGTAGTGCGGCCAGAAACGGGCGTCGAATGGACTTAGGTTTGCGACCTTGTTTAGGAGCACCGTTGCAACTTCCAAGGCCCCACTCACCTCCTGTTGGGTAAGTGACTGGCGCACCACAGCTTGAGTGAGAGCATGACAGCTAACACCGTTCTGCTGCGCTTCAATCATTGAAAAACGCTGAAGGTCCGCCACTGCATCAAACAGGGAGAGGTGGTCCTTAAGAAGTTCAAGAAGACTCGCCGCACTCCTCGAGATGCCTGTGAGCTCGGAAGCTGCAAGCTGTTCGACTTCTACAGAAGTCGGTAGAGCTATAGCGCCCTCTTTTTGCCGTTGCTCGGCTGGGGGAAGCTCGATCTTGAAGAGTTCGGTTGGGAATCCATGTGGGGCCAGAAAGGAGAGGACGCGCAGAAGCTCAAGGGCGTTTGGATGATCTTTCTGCAATTGCTCAGTAGTGATTGATAGTGCAGCAGTTAGCCCTACGTGCTCCGGTGGTGCTGACCGACTCAAGAGCTCACGTGCTCGGTCACGCACCATACTTGTATAGGTCCTCAACGGGATTCCTGAGGTAGTGATGTAGCCGGCGGCCTGTCTCAGCGCAAGTGGTAGCCCATTCAAGGCTTCATTGAGGACGACAAGATCGTCCTGAGGTGCATCGGGGAGGGTCGATGACAACAAAGCAACCGCATCGGTTTCGCTTAGTGGTTCGACGCGTAGTGTCGGCACGTTCGCTGCCCAGCTCTGGTCAAGGCTTGAGATCAAGAACTGAGTCGCAGTCACTTTCGGGATGAAGTTTAGAATTCCCTGATCTGCTGGTGCTCCATCCAAAAGAATCAGGCCGCGATTCTTGTGGAAGTACTGCTTCAATTTCTGAAGTCCGCTCTCGGAATCCGGCGATGGCAAACCAAGCTCCTCAGAAAGAAAAGAGAGGTCGGTTACCATTGATTGCAGAGACTCCGCACGAACCCACCATACGAACTTATAGTGTTCCGCGCGGGTCCAGGCATATTGTGTGAGCAACTCACTTTTCCCGACGCCGCTCATCCCGATAAGCGCAAGCGCAGGATTCGGCTTTAGACCGCCCTCCAGTGATTCTTCAATTTTTTGAAGAGTTTCCCTTCTGCCGAAAAAATCGGAGACGGGCTCCCGCGTCCATAGGTTGGAAGTGAGAGGGTAAGCCGAAATTACCTGATCTCGGGGCGATGATAGAGCGCTCACCACTTGAGAACGTGTGATTGTGCGTCTGACGACCTTAGCGGAAGTGAGGACGTCTGAGTCGAGTGCCTTTGGGCTCGCCAGATCAATAGATGAAAAGTCGCGATTATCGAGATCTCTGGATTTCGAGGCAACAAGATTTACGACAGCATCCCAAGCCTCAGCGGAGGTGCAATCTCTAAGATCCGCCCCCTTTAGGGTGCCTTCTACAAGATTTACGATCGAATGCGCACGGAGAGTAACCCTGTCGGGAATCCCGTGCTCGATGCGTAGCGAATTCAGGAACTCTCTTGCCTCATCTGCATCACAATCAAGTTTGACAGCAGCGTCATTTACGTAATCTTCGGAATCTTGGGCAGACAAAGATTGAGAAAATGCTTCGGCTCTGTCGCGAGTGGACTTCATGGAGCCGTTGGTGACGAGACGACATTTCGCCTCGGGTGTGGCTTTCCAGCGTTCATGAAGTGTCGCCAGGCCACCCCTTGTCCAAAGTTCCGAGAAAGTCCATGGCCCGGTTTGCGGTTCTCGATGCTTGACTGAAACTAGTTCGTTTACTCCGCCATCGTACATAAGTACATAATCAACGTGCCATTCGCAAATTACTCCCTTCAGTCTTGAGTCGGTAAGCATGGCAAAGCAGTGGCGCGCTGCGCATTGATGCTGAAAGTTGTACCTGGAGGAAGTGTCGCTTCCTGAGTCCTCTATCGGCTCGGTAACGAGTGCTTTCGCCAGACCAGAAATGTCATCGAGGCTCACTCATATCTCCCAGGTACTCAAGCCGCCACTATGCGTAGAATCTTCTCAGCACAGGTTGTAGCAGGACAAGAAGAGGTCATGCCGGATCGGTGTGCGAGGGAGATCGGCAACCGCGCCTGCCTCGCAGCTTCACAGGCTCAGACCCCTGGAGACCGGAGTCGCCGAAGGGCTGGTGTAAGGTCTCACAGCTCTCTAGTCAGCAGGTCACCGACGTCTTAGTGATGGAGGTGCTGTACAGCAGCGGAGTACAGCACCCACCGAAGCCTCAGGTGAACAACAGGACCATCAGCAGCGGTATGACCAGCCCATCAGACTGCAATGACCTCTCAGCCGAGAGTCTCGGGACGAAGAGGTCGTGCCAGACCCGTGCCAGATCGTGCGGGGAACCACGGGGAACAGTGGGGAACCGATCGCCCGCCTACCGCGCGCCTGCATCTCTCCGCCGCAGGTGAGGCAGTGAACAAGCCCTGTATGCCCTTTGCTTCCCAAGCTGAGGTCTCACCGCTGTCTTCGCCCGTCAGTCCAGCCAGACGAGCATCGCGTCGTCCGCCCTGGCAACAGCCTCGAAGAACTGTGTCAGCCCGTCGTACCAGGGACGCCCCCACTCCAGCGAGCTGGGCTCACTCCATCCGAGCGGATACACCTCGGCGCTGGACAGTTCGGCAGGATCGACGCCACTGATGAGCTGGGCATAGCTGGTGGCCCGCAGAGCTTCCGCCGCGAGCCGGACCCGCTCAGGCCGCAAGTACTTCGGAGGCCCGTATCCCCAATCCTCATCCTCGGCGAACGGCTCTTCACCGTGGATCACGTTCACGGGGAACTCGGCGCGCGCCAGTAGGAAGCGGAGTAGATCCCAGGTCTTATACGTGCTGAAGTGACGCGCCTCGGCCGGCGCAGGCTCCGACTCCTCCTCTGAGTCCTGGACCGCTTCGACGAAGTCCAGAGCCCAGTCGGGGTCTTGGATCGCTCGGTCAAGCTCAGCAGCCGTGACACGCAGGTACTCACCGATCATGCTCATGGCCGGAGACTAGGTGAGACCACTGACAACAGCCGCCGGAGGGGCCCGTCTCAGTTTCCGTCTCATTCAGCTTGGTTCATCAGCGTTCAGCGGAGACCTGGAGCAGACCCCATCCTCGTGACGAGCCGCCAATGAACGCAGGTGAACCCCCCTGCACACCGCTCAGCTCCCCACCACCACAGTTGGAAAGCGTGTTGGGGGCAACCCCTCACGAGTTCGAATCTCGTATCCTCCGCCAGTGCCTCACCGGGCACGATGTCGAAGGGCCCCACCGTTCGCGGTGGGGCCCTTCGACGTTTTTCTTCTCAGTTTCCGTCTCGGTCGGCTCCTGCGGAGGACGTCTCGTTTCTCCATGCGTGGGGGGACGCAGACCCCGGATCATGGCTGATGGCGTTCATCAGCACCCCCGGTGTTCAGATGGGCAGGTCGTGGCTGATGAGTGCGTGGCGGCAGTCGGCTCGTTTGCAGTTGCCCAGGGTGCCGCCGGGTACGAAATCGGGGCACGAGCAGGACAGGCAGGGCTGGGTGTCGTTGGAGTCGGGTTCCCAGCCGTTGGTCCTCAGGCGTGCTCGGGCGGTTTCCCGGAGGTCGCGTAGTTCGTCGTCGAGTCTGCGGAAGTCGGCCTCGTTGTCCTCGAAGGCCTTCCTCTGGGGCGCTGTCAGGTCGTGCTGCCGCATGGTGTCCTCCTTGGGGTTCGTTCCCACCAAGCCTCCGCTGCCCTCCTCCGCCCTATGTCCTACGCCCACGATGACTCGGCGGGCGCCTGCCTGCACCTTGAGCCACCTGGCTCCGGCGCACGGCCTCAGTGCACCGACAACCCCCCGTCCACGAAGACCGACTGCCCCGTCACGTACCCCGCAGCCCCGCTCGCCAGGAACACCGCCGCGCCCGCGAAGTCCTCGGCAACGCCGTTGCGGCCGGTCATCGTGCGGGCGGCCAGGGACGCGACCTTCTCCGGGTCGTCGGCGAGGCGGGCGTTGAGGGGGGTCAGGACGAAGCCCGGGACGAGGGTGTTGCAGGTGACCCCGTGCGGGGACCAGGCCTCGGCCTGGGAGCGGGCCAGGGATTCCAGGGCACCCTTGGAGACGCCGTAGGCGCCGCTCTGGACGAACGCGCGGTGGGCCTGCTGGGAGCTGACGTGGATGATGCGGCCGAAGCCGCGCTCCGCCATGCCGGGGCCGAAGCGCTGCCCCAGGAGGTAGGGGGCCTCCAGGTTGACGGCCATCGTGGTGTCCCACACCTCGTCCGTGAGGTCGTTCATCGGGGGGCGCAGGTTCACTCCCGCCGAGTTGACCAGGATGTCCGGCTCCCCGAAGACGGCCGCGGTCGCCTCCGCCGCCGTACGGACCCCGTCCCTCGTGCTCAAGTCGCCGCTCACCCACGCCGCTCGGCAGCCGTCCGCTCGCAACTCGTCCACCACCGCGGCCAGTTCGGGTTCCCTGCGGGCCACCACCACCACGCTCGCCCCCGCCCGCGCCAACGCCCCCGCGATCGCCCTGCCGATGCCCGAGCTACCGCCCGTCACCAGGGCCACGCGGCCACTTAGCGAAAACAGTTGGGAGAGATACGCCTCAGAAGTCGCCCCGGAAGTCGCCGCGGAAGTGGCCTCAGAAGTCGCCCCGGAAGTCGCCGCGGAAGCCGCCTCAGAAGCCGCATGGGATGTCGCATGGGGAGTCATGCCCGCACCCTAAGTCGGTACCCGGGGCCCATGACCAACATCCTTGTCGGCACGTGCTCCTGGACCGACCCCGCGCTCGTCCGCAGCGGCTGGTACCCGTCGGGGTGGCGGGACGCGGAGCGGCGGTTGCGGTTCTACGCCGGGCGGTTCCCCGTCGTCGAGGTGGACGGCAGCTTCTACGCCCTGCCCAGTGAGCGCAACAGCCGGCTCTGGGTGGAACGGACGCCGGCGGAGTTCGTGTTCGACGTGAAGGCGTACGCCCCGCTCACCGGGCATCCGGCGAAGCAGGCAGCGTTCGCGGACGTCCCGTTGGACGAGGTGTGGGAGCGGTTCGCCGCCGGGATCGAGCCGTTGCGGGAAGCCGGGCGGCTCGGCGGGGTGCTGTTCCAGTTCCCGCCGTGGCTGCGGCCGGGGGCGCGGGCCGAGCAGTTCCTGGAGGAGACGGCCGAACGGACCGCCGGGTGGCCCGTCCACGTGGAGTTCCGGCATCCGTCCTGGTGGGAGGAGCGGCAGCGGGACCTCACCTGCGCGCTGCTCCACAAGTACGGCTTCGCCGCCGTCGCCGTCGACATGCGTCAGGGCCTGCCTGCCTCCCTGCCGCCGGTCACCCCCGTCACCGCGAACCGGCTGGCCGTCGTCCGCTTCCACGGGCGCAGCTCCTCCTGGGGCCGCGGCAGCAAGGAGGACCGTTTCCGGTACGACTACTCGCGCGCCGAACTCGCCGAGTGGGTACCGCGGTTGCGCGCACTGGCCGAACGGGTCGACCAGGTCCACGTCCTGTTCAACAACTGCTGCGCGGCGGCCGCCGTACACGCCGCCGAGACCATGGACGACCTGCTCAGCCCACGATCCGCACCGACTTCGTCACGCTGACCTGGTCGATGTCGGACACCCTGATCGTGGCCTTCATCTGCCAGTCGCCGGCCAGGGGCAGGGTGAGGTCGTTCGTGCCCCAGTAGCCGCCCTTGTCCTTCAGCTGGGCGTCGATCGGGCCGATCTGCTTGGCCGGGAGGGTGAAGGACAGCCGGAGTTCGGGGACCGTGGCGAGGCCGCCGTCGACCGCGTAGACGATGGCCTGCACCGAGTTGTCGCCGGTGCGGCCCGGGTCGAGGGTGATCTGCACCTTGCCCGAGGCGCCGGCCACGGCGAACGGGATGTTGGTCACGGACGCGGCGGGCAGTCCGCCCGAGGCCGGGCCCGCCTCGGCCGCCTCGGCCTGCGCCCGGCCGGGCAGCGTGCCGCTCAGCACGGTGCTCAGCACCAGCACCACGACACCTACGGCCACTTCGGCGAGGACGGAACGGCGCAGGCGGTGCCGGTAGGCCGCCCCGGCCGGGCCGGGAGTGGCGGACGCCGGGGTCGGGCGCGCGGGCGCTCCGTCCGGACGCGCGGGGTCTGCGGGCGCTCCGTCCGAACGCGCGGAGCCGGCGGAAGTCCCGCCCGAGGACTCCGAGCCGGCGGAAGTCCCGCCCAAAGACTTCGAGGCCGCAGCCGGTTCACTCAAAGACCTCGCGCCCGCAGCCGGTTCGCCGACAGACTCCGAGGCCGCACTCGGCCCGTCCACGGACCCCGAGGCCGCCGCCGGTGCTCCCACCCACTCTGCGGCCACCGCCGAGGCCCGCACCCGTTCCGCGACCACCGCCGCTTCCACCGCCACTCCCGCCGCCGCTCCCACCCGCTCCGGCACCTTCTCCTCGACGGGCGGCTTCGCCTTGGTGCCGGCCGTGGCCAGTCGTCCCGTCCACCGTCGCGACATCCTCGCCGCCGTCAGCAGCAGGGTCACCGCGATCAGTTTGAAGACCAGGAGATGGCCGTACGTCGTCCCGGTGATCTCGCTCCAGGAGCCGAGGCCGCGCCAGGACTGGTAGACGCCGGTGACGACGAGGACGGTCACGGAGGCGAAGGCCAGCCGGGAGAAGCGGGTGACGACGGGGGCCGGGAGCTGGGACGGGGCCCGGTACAAAAGCGTGAGCAGTGCCGCGAGGCCGCCCAGCCAGACCGACATCGCCAGCACGTGCAGCACCGCGGACGTCATCGCCACCGGCACCTGGATCCCGGCCGACGCGTGCTCGGCGGCGGCCCAGGTCAGCGCCAGGCCCACCGCGAGCACGGCCCCGGCCGCCTGCCACGGGCGGGACAGCCTCGACTCACCGAGCCGCAGCAGTCGTACGACGAAGAAGTACGCGACCAGGAGCAGTGCCACGCGGACCAGGAGGGCCTCGCCGGGGCGGGTGCTCAACGTGCGTTCGAAGGCCTTCAGCGAGAAGGCGGAGGCCGGGCCCGTCCCCGCCTCGTAGGGCGCGCGCAGCACCAGCAGGAACAGGGTCGAGCCGAGCAGGGTGCCCCAGCCCGCCCACAGCAGCCTGCGCAGGTGGGCCGGGTCCGGGGGACGGCAGGCGGTGAGGAAGACGGCGGTGCCGATGAGCAGAGCCGCGGCGAGGTAGGCCAGGTAGCGGCCCATGTTGAAGAGGCTCTCCGTGGCCGGGTCCTCGGTCGGGCCGGTGTCCACGACGACGGTGGCCGGGGAGGGTTTGCCGACCGAGAAGGTGAAGGCGCCGGACACCGGGTGGCTGTCGGCCGAGACGACTCGCCAGGCCACGGTGTAGGTGCCCTGGGCGAGCTTGGCCGGCAGGGAGACGCTGGCCGTGTCCGAGCCGCCCGTGCCGTGGCCGGCCTCGCCGATCTCCAGGCGCTTGCCCTCGGGGGTCAGGACCCGGAAGGAGTCGTCGAGCAGGCCGACGGACTCGGTGAAGGTCAGGGTGATGGAGCGGGGGGCCGACTTGAGGACGGTTCCGTCTCCGGGGTCGGTGGATCGGAGGGCCGCGTGGGCCGACGCCGTTCCGCCGCCGAGGAGGAGCAGGACCAGCACGGTGCCGAGCAGCACCAGCCCTTGAAGTCCTCGCCTTCGCCGGCCTCCGCTGCTGCGCGCACGCTCACACCTCACGTCACTACTCCGTACCTGGGCTCGCGGTCTTCCCGATAGGTACGGACGCGGAGGACGCAGCGCTCACCGGCGCCTCCGTGCGGCTCACCACACCGCCCCCGCCGTCACCCCGCCGTCCACCACCAGGTCGTGTCCGGTGATCCAGGACGCGAGCGGGGAGGCCAGGAACACGCAGGCGTCGGCCACGTCCTCGGGGCGTCCGAGCCGGCCCAGCGGAGCCTGGCGTCTCCAGCGCTCCACCCCCTCCGGCCAGGCCTCCGCCAGCCCGGCGCGGTCGATCAGGCCGGGGGAGACGGTGTTGACGCGGATGCCGTGCGGGCCGTACTCGAGGGCCGCGGACCGGGCGTGCATGACGATCGCGGCCTTGGAGGCGGAGTAGTGGGCGTGCTCCGGCGCGGGCCGGCTCGCCTCGATCGACGCGATGTGGGTCACCGACCCGCCCGGCCGCATGATCTCCACCGCGGCCTGCGTACAGGCGAAGACGCCGGTGAGGTTGGTGTCCACGACCTCCCGCCACTGGGCCGCCGTCATCCCGGGCAGCGGCCGTGTGGGCTGCATGCCCGCGTTGTTGACCAGCGCGGTCAGTCCCCCGCCCCATTCCGCGGCCTCCCGCACCAGCCGCCGGCACTCCTCCTCGTCCCGCAGATCGGCTTCCAGTACGACGGCCCGGGCGCCCACGTCCTCGATCCTGGCCGCGACTTCACGGGCCGCCGCCACCGCCGTACGGCAATGGACCGCGACCGCCGCCCCCTGTTCGGCGAACCGCAGCGCGATGCCCCGTCCGATGCCGCCGCCCGCGCCCGTGACCAGGGCGACCTGGCCCTCCAGGAGTCTCATGGACGGCACAGTCCCGCGATCCGCGCGGCCTCGGCGGGATAACGCGCCGTCAGCTCGGCCGCGTCGCCGTGCTCGTAGTCCTCGTAGGTGAAGCCGGGGGCCATGGTGCAGCCGAAGAAGGTCCACGCGCCGCGGGTCCTGGCGCCCATCCAGGTGCCCGCGGGCACGGTCAGCTGGGGGCGCTGGCCGCTCCTTATGTCCGGGCCCAGGACGGGGGTGGTCGCGGTGCCGTCGGGGGCGAGGAGCAGCAGGTCCAGGGGGTCGCCGAGGTAGTGGTGCCAGATCTCGTCGCTGGGCAGGCGGTGCAGCGCGGAGTAGTCGTCCGCGGTCAGCAGCGCGACGATCGCGGTGCCGTGCGGTCTTCCGTCGGCGCGCTCCGGGCCCGCCCAGGTCTGCCGGAACAGGCCGCCCTCACGGGGGATCGGTTCCAGGCCGTAGTGGGCGACGAGGTCGTCAGGCGTCACCCGGGAAGGCTACCTCCCGTGTCAGAAAGGCCAGTTGGGCGTGCTTCTCGGGCAGGTGGACGTCGGGGAGGTCGATCTCCGGGAGCACGACCGCCTCGCCCGCCACGAACCCCTGCTTCAGGAAACGGGCGATCGCCTTCTCGTTGCGCACGTCCGGATCGACGACGACCCGCCGCCGGTCCAGACCCAGCAGCACGTACGAGGCGACGGCACTCAGCAGCGCCGAGGACCACCCGGAGGTGGGGACTCCCTCGGCCGCCGGCGCGAGCAGCAGGTGGACGCCGATGTCGCCGGGGCGGACCTCGTAGCACTCGCTGACCCGGTCGGCCGCCGGCTCGTAGGTCTGGAGCAGCCCGGCCGGGTCGCCGTCCTTCTCGAGGAGGTAGGCGTGGTGGGTGTCGAGGGTGTCCAAGTGGGCGTAGATCTCGGCGACTTGCTCCTCGGTGAGGCCGTTCATGCCCCAGAAGGCCGCCCGTTCCTCGCGCACCCACGCGTGCACGACGGGGGCGTCGGCGTGCGGGTCGAGGCGCAGCACGCGGACCGTGCCGAAGCCGGGGACAGTCTGGGTGTGGGCCGCTTCACGGGCGGGCGTGCGGGGCATCGGTCTCCTCAGTCTTCCTTGGTCAGGTGGTGCCAGTCGGTGACGACCGGGACGAGATCTCCCCTGAGCCACAAGGGGAGTTGGTCGCGGTGATGGGGGGATCCGGGGACGCCGGACGCGCCCAGCGGGACCACCCAGAGGCTGTCCTCGCGGCGGGCCAGGTCCCAGACGTACCGGGCGGCCGGGCCGCGGGCGGCGAGGTCGGTGAGTCCGGGGACCGCCGAGGTGCACAGGACGCAGTCGTGGTCGCCGGAGAGGGCGGGGGCGTCCGGGTCGTGCTCGGGAAGTGCCCGCCAGGGGGCGAGGCGGTGGGTGTCGCCCCAGGTGCCGCGCGGCGGCTCGGCGGCCACCTCCTCCAGGGCGCCGCGCACGATCTCGTCCCGGTCGACGCCGTACAACTCCTCGGTGCGCAGCAGGTGTTCGAGGGCGAAGGCGATCCTGGGGAGGAGGCCGAGCCAGGGGAGGAGGACGTCGGGGTAGGCGGGCGCGGTGGTGAGCGCCGCGAAGGCGGGGTGGGCCGCCAGTCGTCGTACGACCGCGCTGCGGACGGCGGCGTAGAGCGCGGCCTCGTGGCTGTCCGCGGTCATACGGCGGTCCCAGCGGAGAACCGTTTCCCTCAAGGTCGCTGCCTCGAGGCTCACTCCGTCCAGGTTCCGGAGGCGGTCCAGCAGGGGCTGGGCCGAGGCGAGGTGGGTGTCCGTGTGGATCGCCGGCATGTCGGCCGCGGTCCAGCGGTCCTTCTCCGCCAGCAGGGCGGTGATGCGGTGCGCGCGGTGGGGCGGGGCGAACTCGACGCCGAGGGGGGCGGCGGGGCCGCGCTGGTTGGCCATCACGGCGACCCCGTCGGTGAGAGCGGCCCGGGGCGTCTCGTGCCAGCCCCGCCACTCGTGGCCGGGCTCCCAGGCGGGGACGGGCCGCAGGCGGTTGGCCTCCGCGCGCACCGGGACCCGCCCCGCGACCCGGTGCAGCAGCCCGCCCTCGGTGTCGGCGGCCTGCACCACGTTCACCGGCTCGACCCACCGGTCGAAGGCCCGGTCCACGTCGGCGGTGCGGCGGGCGCGGAGCAGGGGGAGGAGGGCGCTGAAGCCGAGGTCCTCGGTGACGCGGGGCGGGTGACGGAGGGAAAGGGCCACCGGCGGGTGGAGAAGTGCTGCCTCCTCTGCCGGCACTCCCCCGTCCAGTCCCTCCGGGCCGCCCGCGATCACCGGGCCCCGGTCGGTCTCGATCACCTCGATCTCGACCGGTTCCTCGCCCGCCACCTCGACGGTCTCCGTGTGCCGGGAGGCGCGCCGCCAGGTGCCGTCCGGGGCGAGGGCCTCGATGCCCGCACCCGTGCGGCGCAGGCGTTCGCGGTAGAGGTCCTGGTAGTCGGCCATCGCGTTGGTGATGGACCAGGCGACCGGGCCGGCGTGGCCGAAGTGGGCGATGCCGGGGACCCCGGGCACGGCGAGGCCGAGGACGTCGAACTCGGGGCAGGACAGGCGGATCTGCTGGTAGACGCCGGGGTCCTCGATGAAGCGGTGCGGGTCGCCCGCGAGCACGGCGTGCCCGGTGGCGGTGCGGGCGCCCGCGACCAGCCAGCCGTTGCTGCCCGCGGTGCCGGGGCCGTCGGTGGCGAAGAGGCCGACAGCGTCCGGGCCCAGGTGCCGTAGCGCCTCGTCCCGCCAGAGCTTGGCCGGGAAGCCCGCGAAGAGGATGTGCGTGGAGAGCCAGACGCCGAGCGGGGTCCAGGGCTCCCAGCGCCCGGGGGCGAGGCCGGTGCGGGTGAACTCCGGGGCCTCGGTGGCCGGCAGCTCCTCGTTGACCCCTTCGACGTACGCCCGCACCCAGTCGGCCGTCTCCGGGTCCCGTCTCTCCAGGGCCGCGAAGCAGCGTCTCGCGGTGTCGTCGAGGCGCGCCCGTCTCGCGAGGGTGTCCCAGGACAGCGCCCCGGCGCCGAGGAAGGCGGCCGAGGTGCCCTGGGCGCGGTGCCGTTCGACCTCCAGCTGCCAGGCGCGGTCGCGGGCGGTGACCCGGCCCTGGGCACGGGCGAGTTCCCGCGCGCTGTCCGCGCGGAGGTGGGGGATCCCCCAGGCGTCCCGGTAGATCTCGATACTCACCCTCACACCCGCTTCTCTTTAAGTTAGGCTTACCTAAGTTTTCTCGGTGCGGGAATCGTACGTGAAGGGTGAAACACCATGGGCCAGGGGCACGGCTGGGAGGGCGCGGTCCTGCGGCTGCTGCGCGCGAAGGACTTCGAGTTCACCGTGACCGGCGCGGAGGACGTCACCGACGCGTACCGCCGGGTGCATCTCACCGACGGCGGGATGCTCGCCGCCACCGGCGTGCACCCCACGATGTGGGTACGGCTGTGGTTCTCCGCCGCGGGCAAGCCGCACCAGCGGGCCTACACCCTGGTCGACCCGGACCCCGGGGCCGGCACCTTCAGCCTGGAGTTCGCCCTGCACGACGGGGTCGCCAGCGACTGGGCCCGCACGGCCGAGCCCGGCGACACCGTCGAGGCCACGGTCCACGGCACCGGCTTCGACCGCCCCGATCCCGAGCCCTCCCACGTCTTCGCCTTCGGCGACCCGGCCTCCCTGCCCGCCCTCAACTCCCTCCTCGGCGCGCTGGACTCCTCCCCCGCGACGGTCTGGTTCGAGGGCGGCGACGACGGCCTCCCCTTCCGCACCGATCCCGCCCGCCACGAGGTCCGCCGGGTCCCGCGCCTCGATTCCGGCGCGCACCTGGTCGCCCAGGCGAAGGCGGACCTGCCCGCTCTGCTGGGGACCCATCCGGACGCCTACGTCTGGATCGCCTGCGACACGGCGACGACCCGCGCCCTGTCGTCGTACGTCCGCAAGGAACTGGGCGTGCCGAAGGAGCGGGTGAACGCGCTGGGGTACTGGAGGCCCTGACGGCGCATCCACACCGTGCGTACAACTCTTCGAGTGGCCGGTGTGTCGTAAGGGACGGCTGTTGCCCCTTACCGAGGAGTCCCGTTGCGCAGAGCCGTCATCGCGGCCGCCGTGCTCACCGCGTCCGTCGCCGTCACGCTCACGCCCGTGACGTCGTCCGCGGCCGCCCCGTACAAGGGGGCCAACACCGCCGCCGTCCAGGACGACTTCAACGGTGACGGCTACCGGGACCTCGCGGTCGGTGCCCCGAACGCGGCCAACGGCAGCGTGGAGGAGGCCGGCGCGGTCGTCGTGCTGTACGGCTCGAAGTCCTCGGTGAGCCCCACCCGCCGGACCGTCATCACCCAGGCCACGACCGGGATCCCGGGCGACCCGGAGGCGTGGGACGAGTTCGGCAGGACCGTGGCCAGTGCCGACCTGGACCGGGACGGGTACGCGGACCTGATCGTCGGCATCCCGGAGGAGACCGTCGGCGCCGCGGAACTGCGCGGCACCGTCACGGTGGTGTGGGGCGGCCCGGACGGGCTCAAGGGGGGCACCACCGTCGCCCCGCCGACGGGGTACGGAGAGGGCAGGACCTACTGCCGCTTCGGCATGTCCCTGGCCACCGCCGACATGAACGGCGACGGCGCCCCCGAACTGGCGGTGGGCTCCCGCTGCGACGCCGCCTCCTACACCGGACCCCTCACCCGCACCGGCAGGGCCCGCGGCGCCGTCCGCATGGACTTCTTCGGCGAGACCCGCGGCGTGGTGATGGGCGACGTCAACGGCGACGGACTGGCCGAGCAGTTCTGGCTGCCCGGCCCCTCGGACGACGACCTGCGCGGCTCGGTCTTCTCCTATCCCGGCGCCACCGGCCCCAACGCCATGCCGTCGGCCGTCCGGCCGATCGAACTCCCCTACGCCGACGGCCACGCCGGACAGATCGGTGACGTCAACGGCGACGGCTACGGCGACCTCGTCACGGCAATCGCCGAGGACGACTACAACACCGGCGAGGCCGCCGCGCACAAGGGCGGCGAGATCCAGGTCCTCTACGGCAGCGCGCAGGGCATCTCGGCCGCCCAGAAGCCCAGGGTCTTCCACCAGGACACCGCGGGCGTGCCGGGTGGCGCGGAGTGGGGCGACCGGTTCGGCCAGTCGCTGAGCGTCGGCGACGTGAACAAGGACGGGTACGCCGACGTCCTGGTCGGCTCCCCCGACGAGGCCGTGGGCACCCGCATGAGGGCCGGCACCGCCGTCCTGCTGCGCGGCTCCGCCACCGGCCTGACCACCGCCAAGGCCGCCGGGTACACCCAGGACACGACCGACGTGCCCGGCGCGGTGGAGACCGGTGACGCGTTCGGCCAGGCCGTCCACCTCGCCGACCTCAACGGCGACGGCAGGGCCGAGACGGTCGTGGCCGCGCCCACCGAGAACAACGACGGCTGCCTGTGGATCGCCCGCGGTTCGGCCTCCGGGCCGGTCCTCAAGGGCTCGGTGAACCTGTGCGGCAAGAGCGCCGGCATCACCGTCCGGGGCGTCAAGGGCTACTTCGGCGCGGCTCTCACCAGCCCTCACGTGGAGCGATGACCGGCGCGGGGGCATGATCGGGGCATGGACGTCACCCTTCACCTCGCCCAGGACCCCGAGGCCGACGAACTCCTCGGCCGGTCCCCGCTCGCCGCGCTGGTCGGGATGCTGCTGGACCAGCAGGTTCCGATGGAGTGGGCGTTCAAGGGGCCCCGCACCATCGCGGACCGGCTCGGCGCGAACGACCTCGACGCGCACGAGATCGCCGCGCAGGACCCGGAGGCCTTCGCCGCGCTGCTCTCCGAGAAGCCGGCCGTGCACCGCTACCCGGGCTCGATGGCCAAGCGGATCCAGCAGCTGTGCCAGTACCTCGTCGAGCACTACGACGGTGAGGCCGAGCTGGTCTGGAAGGGCGTCGAGGACGGCCGGGAGCTGCTGCGCCGCCTCCAGGAGCTGCCGGGGTTCGGGAAGCAGAAGGCGCAGATCTTCCTGGCGCTGCTGGGCAAGCAGCTCGGCGTCCAGCCGCAGGGGTGGCGGGAGGCGGCCGGCGCGTACGGCGAGCCGAAGTCCTTCCGCTCCGTCGCCGACATCACGGGCCCCGAGTCCCTGACGAAGGTCCGCGCCCACAAGCAGGAGATGAAGGCGGCGGCGAAGGCAGCGAAGGCGACCAAGAAGGCCTAGTCGGGCGGACGGCTGGTCGTCGTCGGCGCGCGTGAGCCCGGTGACGGCTGGTCCCGCGGGGCGTCCGCCGGTCCGGGCCGGTGCGCTCGGTACGCCGCTGCGATCGGGGCGTTGAGTGACTCGCAGCAGACCCCGCACCCCACGCGCGCGTCCACAAGCCTGCCGACCGCCCCAAAGGCCCGCCCCCCTTGCTGCGACCGGGTGAATCTCCGCGCCGATGTGAGGAAGCGCGCGCGTCGGAGGGGGAGACGACTTGGGTGAGCACCGTACGACGCCTTCCGCACCGGCTCGGTCCGCTGCGTGCGCTCGTGCTGCTCCTCGTGCTGCTGGTGCCGGGTGCCCCCGCACAGGCGCACGCCGTACATGTCGTGGCCGGTGAGGTCGCCGAGTACGACGTCCTGGACACGGCCCTGCGGCCACCGACCCGTACCGCCCACCGCACGGCAGCGGCCGTACCCCTGCGACCCGCCCCGCTCCCCGGGACGGCACCCGCCGTCGCCGAGAGCCGTCGGCTCCCGGAGCCCCCGCGGCCGCCGTACGCGCTGCCCGCCCTGCGTTCCGTGGTCCTGCGCTGCTGAGAGAGCCCGCTTCACCCGGCCGGCTCAGAACTCACGCGAGGAACAAGGAACACAGCCATGCCCACCGACCCGTACGCGATCCTGCGCGCCCTGCTGCGCGCGGAAGCCGCCCGCAGTGCGCCGAAGGCGCAGCACCAGGACCGGAAGCCGCCGGTGAAGGAACCGAAGCGCGGCTGATCCACCGGGGCCCGGAGGAGGCGTGGCCCTTCGGCTACCGCCTCCTCCGGGCCGTACCGAAGATCGAGCGGGTGATCTCGCGCCCGAGCTGCGTGCCCAGCGACCGCGCGAGGGACTTGAACACCCCGCTGCCGACGACCTGTTCGACGACGGAGGGGTCGTCCTTCGGCTTCCTGGCCGGTGCCTTCACCTCGTCCGCCATCTCGTCCGGGCCCTTGGCGCCCCGCGCACTCAGCTTCTCGTACGCCGACTCCCTGTCCACAGCCTGTGCGTAACGGCCGTACAGGGCCGAGGCCTTGACCGCCGTGTCCAGGGCTGCCGCCTCGACGGGCCCCATCAGGGACTCGGGGGCGCGCAGCCGGGTCGCCGCGACGGGCGTGGGGGCGCCCTTCTCGCTCAGCACCGTGACGACGGCCTCGCCCGTCCCCAGCCCGGTGAGGAGTTCCTCCAGGTCGTAGGTCGAGTCGGGGAAGGTCTTCACGGTCGCCCGGAGCGCCTTCTGGTCGTCGGGGGTGAAGGCGCGGAGCGCGTGCTGGATCCGGTTGCCGAGCTGGCCGAGGACGTCGGCCGGTACGTCCTTCGGGGTCTGCGTGACGAAGAAGACGCCGACCCCTTTCGAGCGAATCAGCCGGACGGTCTGCGTGAGGGAGTCGAGGAACGCCTTCGAGGCCCCGTTGAAGAGCAGATGCGCCTCGTCGAAGAAGAAGACGAGCTTGGGCTTCTCGGCGTCCCCGACCTCCGGCAGGTCGTGGAAGAGATCGGCGAGCAGCCACATCAGGAAGGTCGAGAACAGCTGCGGCCGGTCCTGTACGGCGGCCAGCTCCAGGACGGACACCAGCCCCCGCCCGTCGCTCGCCGTCCGCAGCAGCTCGGCGGTGTCGAACTCGGGCTCCCCGAAGAAGTCGGCCATGCCCTGCGCCTCGAACGCGGTCAGGGAGCGCAGGATCACCCCGGCCGTGGCCGTGGACAGGCCCCCGATGTTCTTCAGCTCGGCCTTGCCCTCGTCGGAGGTGAGGAAGGCGACGACGGCCCTGAGGTCCTTCAGGTCGAGGAGTTCGAGCCCCTTCTGGTCGGCGTAGTGGAAGATCAGGCCGAGGGACTGCTCCTGGGTCTGGTTGAGCTGGAGCACCTTGGACAGCAGCACCGGCCCGAAGCTGGTGACGGTGGCCCGCACGGGGATGCCGTGCCCGATGCCGCCCAGGGCGTAGAACTCGGCGGGGAACCCGGTGGCCACCCACTCCTGGTGTACGTCCGCGGCCCTGGCCTGCACCCTCTCGTTCCGCGCACCGGGCGCCGAGATCCCCGACACGTCCCCCTTGATGTCCGCCAGGAAGACCGGCACGCCCTGCGCGGAGAGCTGCTCGGCGATGAGCTGGAGCGTCTTGGTCTTGCCGGTGCCGGTGGCGCCGGCCACCAGCCCGTGCCGGTTGAGCATCGGCAGGGGGATCCTGACCTGCGCGTCCGGCAGACAGACGCCGTCCCACAGGAGCGCGCCCAGATCGAGGGCGGGGCCGGTGAAGGCGTAGCCCGACGCGATCTCCAGGGCCGGCTGCGGGAGGGCGCCGGAGGCGGGTTTTGCCTCCGGCATGGACCGGTCGGCTGCTCCGGCGGGAACCCCCGTGACGCCCCCGGGTGTGGTCCTTCGCTCGCTCATACCAGACCCCTGTTCCCGCTATGCCCCGGTTTTGGGCATTTTTTCAAGCGTCGCACTCGCCCGCCATGGCTGCGCCCGGAAGGTCTTGACCGGTAGGCTTTCCGTGTGATCTTCAAGCGCATCGGAAACGGCCGGCCGTACCCCGACCACGGCCGGGAAAGCACCCGGCAGTGGGCGGACGTCGCACCGCGCCCGGTCCGCCTCGATCAGCTCGTGACGACCAAGGGCCAACTCGACCTGGAGACCCTGCTCGCCGAGGACTCGACGTTCTACGGCGACCTGTTCGCGCATGTCGTGAAGTGGCAGGGCGACCTGTACCTGGAGGACGGCCTCCACCGCGCGGTGCGGGCGGCGCTCCAGCAGCGACAGGTGCTGCACGCGCGGGTGCTCGAGCTGGACTGAGTGACCGCGCTGTAAAGGTTTGACCCTTTCGGGTTCTCCTGCGCGCGGGTCAATGATCATCTAGTAGGCATTGCCGCCGGAGCGCACTACGCTGCGCCCATGAGCATGCTGACGCCCCCCGGCATGGGCGGTAAGTACCGGATCACGGGCGACAAGTACCCCCGGATGCGTCGGCCCCGGCGGCGCGGCAGGCTCGTGTTCGGCGTGGTCGCCTCCGTCGCCGCGCTGAGCCTGGTCGGCTGGGGCACGCTCCAGCTGATCGACGTGTTCACGGGTGGCGGGGACCAGGCGTCGGCGGCGGGCCCGAAGGCCGACTGCGCGGCCAAAACCAAGGCGAGCGCGTCCCCCTCTGCCGCCGCCTACCCGAAGCCGGGCCAGATCACCGTCAACGTCTTCAACGCCACGAAGCGGGGCGGCCTCGCCAAGAAGACCGCGGACGAGCTGAAGAAGCGGGGCTTCAGGATCGGGGACGTGGGCAACGCGACGGCTGCCTACGACAAGAAGGTCAAGGGCACGGGGATACTGCTCGGTCCTGCCTCCGCGCTGAAGACGTCCCTGCCGGTGCTGGGCACGCAGCTCGCCGCCGCCGAGACCCGTACGGACGCGCGCAAGGGGGCGGAGGTCGACCTGATCATCGGGTCGGCGTTCAAGAGCCTCAACCCCAGGGCCGCCGCCGACAAGGCGCTGACGGCGCTGGCCCATCCGCAGCCGGCCGCCACTGCCTCGAAGAAGAGCTGCTGAGTTCAGGGAGGTCGGGGGCGCGGGGAACTGTGCAGGACGCCCGCGCCCACCGACCTGCAGCCGCTACTCGGCCGCGCCGTACAGGCGGTCTCCCGCGTCTCCCAGGCCCGGCACGATGTAGCCGTGTTCGTTCAGGTGGTCGTCGACGGCTGCCGTGACGACCGTGACCGGCGTGCCCGCCAGCTCGCGTTCCATGATCTCCACGCCTTCCGGCGCCGCCAGCAGCACCACCGCGGTCACGTCGTCCGCGCCGCGCTTGATCAGCTCGCGGATCGCCGCGATCAGGGTGCCGCCGGTGGCGAGCATCGGGTCGAGGACGTAGACCTGACGGCCCGAGAGGTCCTCCGGCATGCGCGCCGCGTACGTGGTGGCCTGGAGGGTCTCCTCGTCGCGGATCATGCCGAGGAAGCCGACCTCCGCGGTCGGGAGCAGCCGGACCATGCCGTCCAGCATGCCGAGCCCGGCCCGCAGGATCGGCACCACCAGCGGCCGCGGGTACGACAGCTTCACCCCGGTCGTCGCGGCGACCGGCGTCCTGATGTCGACCGCCTCGGTGCGCACGTCACGCGTGGCCTCGTAGGCGAGCAGGGTGACCAGCTCGTCGGCGAGACGGCGGAAGGTCGCGGAGTCGGTGCGCTGGTCGCGCAGCGTGGTGAGCTTGTGGGCGACCAGGGGGTGGTCGACGACGTGGAGACGCATGTCCACAACAGTAACCGGCACCACCGCCCCGCTCGCGCTGGCGTCAAACCGCCCGTCCGAGGGAAAGTGGGAGGGACGGACAACAGGGTGGTGAGCCTATGCCTGACCTGCCGGAGCGCGAATCCGGGCGGAAACCGTCACGACAGCGACCGAGGCGCACGAGGGGCTCGGGAGAGCCCGGGCAACCCCGGGACCCGAGCGGCCCCCAAGAGCCACGCGGCCCCCAGGACGCGCGCGGCCGCCGCGACCCGGGTCCCCGCGACCCGAGCGGCCCCCGCGACTCGGGCGAGACCGACGCCGAGCGCCGCCGCCGTCGCGCCCAGTTCCTGCGCGACCTCGCGGAGGCCCGTGAGCTGCGCGACCGGGTCCAGCCACGCCGGGCGAAGGTGGCCCGGCTGCGGCACGCGATGCGTATGCGGACCTTCCGCTGGTAGGAAAGTCCACGCGCCCGAGGAGCCCGGGAACCCCGTCGGCGACGCCCGCGCGGTGCGCTGAACAGGTGGCCGTGCGAAGGCCCTTGGAAAAGCCGCGTACGATCCCGCTCGTGGCGGCGACGAGTGCGCTGGTGATTCCTTCACCGACGTGCCGACGCGCGTGCGATCAAAACCACCGGACACAGGGTGCCGAAGACGTCCCCTGAACGCCTTGTTTCTGCCACGATTCCGAGTGGGTGGGGCTCGGAGCCGAGCTCTCCCCGCCCGCACCTCCGCCGGGGGGACCCCCAACCGGCACGCCTATGACCAGTGGGAGAGTCACGGTGTACTTCGCCGCACTGCTCGCGCGCACCGAAGACGGGTGGGAAGCGAGCGACACAGAGCTCCTCGACAATGTGGAGACGCTGTCGGATCTGGCCGACCTCGCCCGGGAAGCCGCGGCCGAGGACGACACGGTGCTCGTCCTCATCGAGCAGGAGGACGCGTGGTTCGGCGTCGTCCGGATCGACGGTGAGGAAGACCCTCGTATCTACGTCTCGGACGCCGCAGCCGCCGCCCGCAGCTCGTACGGCGAGATCCTGCTCACCGACGAACTGCTCGGAAGGGAGCCCGGCGACGACGACCCCGACCTGGACGCCCTCGACCTCGACGGCACCGAGGACGGTGAGGACGACGAGGACGACGACGCCGAGAGCGGCGGCGGCTCCGCCGAAGCCGTGCCGCACGGTCCGGTCGGTGACGCCGCGGTCCTCGACGACCTGGGCGTCACCGAGAAGGAGCTGAAGTCCCTGTCCGAGGACGCGCTCACCGAGATCGCCGAGGCCCTGGGCGCCTCGGAGGTGCTGGAGACCGTCCGCTGACCGCACCGACCGCAGAAGACGGCGCCCCGGACCCGGTCCGGGACCGCTGGCGGGCCGCCATGCGGCTCGCCCTCGACGAGGCCGGCAGGGCGGGCGCGGACGTCCCGGTGGGCGCCGTCGTCCTGTCCCCGGACGGTACGACCGTGCTCGCGGCCGGCCACAACGAACGCGAGGCCGGCGGCGATCCGACCGCGCACGCCGAGATCCTCGCGATCAGGAGGGCGGCGGCGGAGCTCGGCGAGTGGCGGCTGACCGGCTGCACGCTCGTCGTCACGCTGGAGCCCTGCACGATGTGCGCGGGCGCGATCGTGCAGTCCCGGGTGGAGCGGGTCGTCTACGGCGCCCGGGACGAGAAGGCGGGCGCGGCCGGCTCCCTCTGGGACGTCGTCCGCGACCGGCGCCTCAACCACCGCCCCGAGGTCGTCGGGGGAGTCCTCGCCGACGCATGCGCCCGGCTCCTCACGGAGTTCTTCCGGGACCGCTGAGGGGACCCCCGATTACCGATTTCAAAGCACGCCCCACCTTGCTGTAAGGTCTCCCTCGGTAGCGTGTCCGAGCGGCCGAAGGAGCTCGCCTCGAAAGCGAGTGTGGCGCAAGTCACCGAGGGTTCAAATCCCTCCGCTACCGCTTGAGAAGGGCCCCGTCGTAAGACGGGGCCCTTCATGCGTACTGATCACCCCGGTTACACTCGCGCCCCATAAGCAACAGCAGAAGCGGGGGAGGCCGCGGTGGCGGTGAACGGTAAGAAGATCGCCGTCTATCTGGTCGTGGTCTTCGTCCTGTACGTGATCATCACGGACCCGGCCAAGGCCGCCGACTACGTGCAGATAGGGTTCCAGGGCATATCGGACGCCGCCAAGGCCGTGGGCGACTTCTTCACCTGGCTGGCCGACGGCGCGCACTGACCGAACCGAGGGAACGCCCATGATCCGCCATCTCGTCCTGTTCAAGCTCAACGAGGGTGTCGAGCGCGACGATCCGCGGGTCGTCGCGGGCGTCGAGGCCTTCCGCGCCCTGGACGGCAAGATCCCCGAGATCCGCTTCTGGGAGCTGGGCTGGAACATCAGCGACCGCCCCATCGCCTACGACTTCGCGATCAACTCCGGCTTCGAGGACGTGGCGGCGCTGCGGACCTACGCCGAGCACCCGGAGCACCAGGCGGGCGTGGCGCTGTGGAAGGAGTTCGCGACCTGGGTGGTCGCGGACTACGCGTACTGAGTCCGGACGTACTGAGCCCCAGCTCCGAAGCCTCCCGCCGGGAACGGCGGGAGGCTTTTCGGCGTCTTACGCCCGAACTTGCTCGAACCTGCCCCTCAACACGGCGTAACCCAACGTTATGCGGTGCTTGCACACAGTGCACATGTCTTGTGATGCTATGACCGCTTTTGACGGATGAGTTGACCAACGAAGAGGTGGCGTTGACCGTGTCGGCCAGTACCGCGCCTCCCCAGGAGGCGGCCCCTCCCCAGGAGGCGGCCCCCCGCAGCCGCGGCGCCGACACCCGGGCGCTCACCCAGGTGCTCTTCGGCCAGTTGAAGGGGCTCCAGCCGGGCACGCCGGAGCACAGCCGGGTGCGGGCGGCGCTCATCGAGGCCAACCTCCCGCTCGTGCGCTACGCGGCCGCCCGGTTCCGCTCCCGCAACGAACCGATGGAGGACGTGATCCAGGTCGGCACCATCGGGCTCATCAACGCCATCGACCGCTTCGACCCGGACCGGGGCGTGCAGTTCCCCACCTTCGCGATGCCGACCGTCGTCGGCGAGATCAAGCGGTACTTCCGCGACAACGTCCGCACGGTCCACGTCCCGCGCCGGCTGCACGAGCTGTGGGTGCAGGTCAACGGCGCCACCGAGGACCTGACGACCGCCTTCGGACGCACCCCCACGACCGCCGAGATCGCCGAGCGGCTGCGCATCGGCGAGGACGAGGTGCTGTCCTGCATCGAGGCCGGACGGTCGTACCACGCCACCTCGCTGGAGGCGGCCCAGGAGGGCGACGGGATGCCCGGGCTCCTGGACCGGCTCGGCTACGAGGACCCGGCCCTGGACGGCGTGGAGCACCGCGATCTGGTCCGGCATCTGCTGGTGCAACTGCCCGAGCGCGAACAGAGAATCCTTCTCCTGCGCTACTACAGCAACCTCACCCAGTCGCAAATCAGCGCGGAACTCGGCGTCTCACAGATGCACGTTTCGAGGCTACTCGCGCGTAGCTTCCAGCGGCTGCGCTCCGCCAATCGGATCGACGCGTAGTTCCGGGCGCATAGCGGATGCATAAGGGGCGCACGGTCGCACGTTCCGTAACACCGCAGTTCGCAAGCACTGTCGAGGCGTAACCGGCGCGAGCGAATCGCTCACCGGCGCCGTTCCCGACACTTCTGTGCCGAAAAACCGTCAGACCCCCTTTATCCAGGGCGGATTCGAGTCTCACATGTCGACATGTCACTACAGCGTGTTGCCGACATGTGACATTCTTCCGGAAGCGCGTTTGCCAGGGCTTCGGCTCCGGTATTCAGGTGAAGGCTGACGTTCCTCGACGGAGCGTTCGCCGTACCGTCCCGCGACCCAAAGGGGGTGGCATGTCCGCAGACCAGGGCAGCTCGAAGGTGCTCACGCTCACGAAGAGCGAGGCTGCGCCCGCGCTCATCGACGTCCCGGCTGTCGAGGCCGCCCCGACCCCGGCCCTGCCGGCCGCGTCCGGAGCCATCGACACCCGCACCCTGTCCCGCTCCCTCTTCCTGCGGCTCGCCGCACTCGACGAGAACAGCCCCGAGCGCGCGTACGTCCGGGACACCCTCATCGAGCTCAACCTCCCGCTGGTGCGCTACGCGGCCGCCCGCTTCCGCTCGCGCAACGAGCCGATGGAGGACATCGTCCAGGTCGGCACCATCGGCCTGATCAAGGCGATCGACCGCTTCGACTGCGAACGGGGCGTGGAGTTCCCGACGTTCGCGATGCCGACGGTCGTGGGCGAGATCAAGCGGTTCTTCCGCGACACCTCGTGGTCGGTCCGCGTCCCGCGCCGCCTCCAGGAGCTCCGCCTGGCCCTCACCAAGGCCAGCGACGAGCTCTCCCAGAAGCTGGACCGCTCCCCGACGGTCGCCGAACTCGCCTCGGTGCTCGGCGTGTCCGAGGAGGACGTCGTCGACGGCCTCGCGGTGGGCAACGCCTACACCGCCTCCTCGCTGGACTCCCCGGCCCCGGAGGACGACGGCGGCGAGGGCTCCCTCGCGGACCGCCTCGGCTACGAGGACACCGCCCTGGAGGGCGTGGAGTACCGCGAGTCCCTCAAGCCCCTGCTGGCGAAGCTGCCGCCCCGCGAGCGGCAGATCATCATGCTCCGCTTCTTCGCCAACATGACCCAGTCGCAGATCGGCGAGGAGGTCGGCATCTCCCAGATGCACGTCTCCCGCCTGCTCACCCGCACGCTGGCCCAGCTGCGCGAGGGCCTCATCTCCGACTGATGCCGTCCCCGCACGGGGGTTCCCATCTGACGGGACGTCAGCCACCATGGCGCGATGCCTCGCTCACCCCGGACGACCTGGACACCTGGCCGTCGGTGCGCCCTGATCGGCGCGTCGGCGGCCGTCGTCTGTCTCGGCACGGCCCTGGCCGCGTGCGGCGGCGGCACCGGCGAGGGTTACGTCGCCACGGGCGCGGCGGGCGGCCCGTCCCCTTCTTCCGGTACGGCCGTCAGGCCGACGGGGGACGTGACGCTGGTGCCGCTCCCCAGGACGCCGTCCGGGCCGGGCAGGGGCCCGGGACCGGCGGACTCCGTCTCCCCCGGCGGCGCCTCGGCAGGATCGCCGGATGCCGGCGCGGCGGCCGCTGCGCCGGGCGGCGCTCCCGGGACGGGCGGGCCGGTCGGCGTCGGCGGTGCCACGAGCGCGCCCGCGCGGTCCACCGAGGGCGCCGGGGACGGTCGTACCCCCTCGGCCTCCCCCTCCGCGGAGGCCACCCCGGAACCCGCGGCGCTCGGCTGGTCCGAGCCGGTCCGGGAGGCGACCGACCAGCGCTGGTGCGAGGACGTCACCCTGGAGTTCCGCAACACCGGGGGCCTGCCGGTGACTTCGGGTGCCGTCACCTTCGGGACACACGTCATCGGCGCGCTCGGCATCGACTGGGCGACCGTGGAGTCCACGGCGGGACTCCCGGTTCCGATCGATGCCGGCGCGCGTGTGGTGAGGACCTGGACGGTGTGCGTCGACGCGTGGCGCGTGCCGGTGGGCATGCGGGTGGAGACGCGGGACGTCACCGTCCGGTGGAGGTAGGTCCGCCTACTTCAGCGCCAGCCAGGCCACCGCGGCCACGACCGCGACGGCGACGATCACGCCGATGATCAGGCCCACGCGGGGGCCGGCGGAGGCGGGGGCGGCGGCCTGCTGCCGTCCGCCCTGGGGACCCTCGTCGACGAAGGCGCGGAACATCTGGGTGCTGCCGGCGGGGTCGTAGTTGCCCTGGGGGCCCTGGTTGTCAGCCATGCCCAGAGACCCTAGCGAATCCGGCAGTGGGGCCCAAGTGCGGGGCTGACGGGGGTATCAGGGGGCCTCACGTGCTGGTTTACGTTCGCAATACTTGCCTTTGCCAAGTTTTTATGCCGCACTCACCCCGTTTTATTTGCCTGTAGCAACCAAGCACGCCTATGGTTGCCCTAAGCAACGAATACGGGAGGTGTGATGGCCGAGCAGGCGCGATACGAGGAGCTGATCCGCCAGTTCAGCGCCTTCGGTGCCGTGAAGCGGGAGCTGGGGCGGATGATGCCGTCCGAGTGCCCCTCCGGCTCCGCCGCCGTGCTGACCCTCCTCGGGCGCTACGGAGACATGCGCATGAGCAAGCTCTCCGAGCTGCTCGCCGTGGACATGTCCGTGACCAGCCGCCATGTGGCGCACGTCGCCGAGCGCGGCTGGATCGAGCGCTCCCCCGACCCGGCGGACCGGCGCTCGCGCATCCTCCGGCTGACGCCGGCCGGCCATGCGCTCCTGGACCAGCTGTCCCGGCGGACCTGCCTCATGCTCGCCGAGCGGCTGAGCGACTGGAGTGACGACGAGGTGGCCCAGCTGACCGCGCTGATGGCACGGCTGCGGGCGAGCTTCGACGACACCCGCGCGCACGGCCCCGAACTCCGGCCGCCCGCACCCCTCGTAGACGAACAGACCACCCGTACACCCGCGATCACCAAGTAAGAGAAGGAAGCCCATGGCAACGACCACACCAGCCGGTGTGCGGGCTCACGCCAAGCACGGGGGAGGCTCCGCCGAGTACGCCCCGATGACGCACCGGCAGATCATGGAGGCCATCTCCGGCCTGCTGCTCGGCATGTTCGTGGCGATCCTGTCGTCCACGATCGTCACCAACGCGCTCCCGCACATCATCAGCGACCTCGGCGGTGGCCAGTCCGCCTACACCTGGGTCGTCACCGCCGCCCTGCTGTCGATGACCGCGGCCACCCCGCTGTGGGGCAAGCTCGCCGACCTGTACAGCAAGAAGGCGCTCGTCCAGATAGCCCTGGTCATCTATGTGCTGGGTTCGATGGCCGCCGGCCTCTCGCAGAACCCGGGCATGCTGATCGCCTGCCGTGTCGTGCAGGGCATCGGCGTGGGCGGGCTCTCCGCCCTCGCGCAGATCGTGATGGCCGCGATGATCTCCCCGCGCGAGCGCGGCCGTTACTCCGGCTACCTCGGCGCGACCTTCGCCGTCGCCACCGTCGGCGGCCCGCTGCTCGGCGGTGTCATCACCGACACCTCGTGGCTGGGCTGGCGCTGGTGCTTCTACGTCGGCGTCCCCTTCGCCGTCCTCGCCCTGATCGTGCTCCAGAAGACCCTGCACCTGCCCGTCGTGAAGCGGGACGTCAAGGTCGACTGGGCCGGCGCGACCTTCATCGCCGCCGCCGTCTCCCTGCTGCTGGTCTGGGTCACCTTCGCCGGTGACAAGTACGACTGGCTGTCGTGGCAGACGTACACCATGGTCGGTGGGTCGGTCGTCCTCGGTCTGCTGTTCGTGCTGATCGAGTCCAAGGCGGCCGAACCGATCATCCCGCTGCGCCTGTTCAAGAACCGCACCATCACGCTGGCGTCGCTGGCCTCGCTGTTCGTCGGTGTCGCGATGTTCACCGGCACGGTCTTCTTCAGCCAGTACTTCCAGCTGGCCCGCGACAAGTCCCCGACGATGTCGGGCGTCATGACCATCCCGATGATCGGCGGACTGTTCATCTCCTCGACCGTCTCCGGGCAGTTCATCACCCGCACCGGGCGCTGGAAGGCGTGGCTGGTCAGCGGTGGTGTGCTGGTGACGGCCGGGCTCGGACTGCTCGGGACCATCCGGTACGACACGGCCTACTGGAAGATGTCGATCTTCATGGCCCTGCTGGGTCTCGGCATCGGCATGATGATGCAGAACCTGGTGCTGTGCACCCAGAACCAGGTCGACCCCTCGGACCTCGGCTCGGCCAGCTCCACGGTCACCTTCTTCCGGTCCCTGGGCGGTGCGGTCGGCGTCTCCGCGCTGGGCGCGGTCATGTCCCACCGGATCACCCACTACGTCTCGGACGGCGTCGCCGCCCTCGACCCCAAGTACCGGGCGGCACTGGCCGGTTCCGGCTCCTCCACCGACAGCATCCCGGACCTGGGCAAGCTGCCGGCCCCGATCCGCACCCTCATGGAGAGCTCCTACGGCCACGGCATCGCCGACGTCTTCCTGATCGCCGGCGCCCTCGCGGCCGTGGCGTTCCTGATCACGCTGTTCATCAAGGAGGTCCCGCTGAGGACCAGGGGCGCGCTGGCGCAGGCGGCGACGGACGAGTCGCCGGCCGAGGTCCCCGCGGAGACGGCCGAGGCTCCGGCCGCGGGACACACCCCGAGCTGGGCCACCACCACCTCCGACACCGAGACCGCTCCCGAAGGCACCCAGCGGCTGTCCGCCGTGGCCACCCTCGCCCGGCCCGAGGCGTCCGGTGACGGCTCCGGCGGCATCCCGGTCCGCGGCTTCGTCCGCGGCAACGAGGGCGCTCCGGTCCCGCAGGCCGCGGTCACGCTGATCTCCCTCGCGGGACGGCAGCTGGGCCGCTCGGTCACCCAGGCCGACGGTTCCTACGCGGTCGAGGCGCCGAGCGTCGGGTCGTACGTCCTGATCGCCTCCGCGGACGGGTTCCAGCCGCAGGCGTCCACGGTCCTCGTGGGCGGCGAGCCGGTGGCCTACGACGTCCTCCTCAGCGGCACCAGCGGGCTCAACGGGCTCGTGCGGGCCGCGCAGAACGGGGAGCCGGTCAAGGACGCCATGGTGATCGTCACCGATGTGCGGGGCGATCTGCTGGCCACCGGGACCACCGGTGAGCAGGGCGAGTTCGCGTTCGGCGAGCTGGTGCCGGGTGCCGTGACCGTCGCCGTCAACGCCGCCGGGTTCCGGCCGCGCGCCCTGCCCGTCGAGGTCGGCGGCACCGGCGTCACCCGCATCGAGGTGGACCTGGACTCCGGCGCCCGCCTCCAGGGTGTCGTCCGGGCACCGCACGGCCCCCTGGCGGACGCGCGGGTCACCCTCGTGGACGCGGCCGGCAACGTGGTCGGCACCGCCACCACCGGGACGGACGGGGCGTACGCCTTCACCGACCTGGACGGCGGCGAGTACACGGTCATCGCCACGGGCTACCCGCCGCAGGCGACGGCCCTGACGGTCAGCGGCCCGGCGGTCGACGGCCACGACATCGAACTCGCCCACCCCGGCGAGTAGTCCACCCACTCCGGCCCGTGGCGGGGGAGCGCGCTCCGAGCGGAGGTGCGCGCCCGCCACGGGCCGGTCTTCCTGGAGAGGTACGTGAAATGGGACTGACCGCGAGGATCCGCACCCGGGACGGATGGGCCGTGTCGCACGCGGTCGTCACGGTGACCGACATGACCGGGACGCAGGTGCTGCGCGCGGAGGCCGACGCGGAGGGCGCCGTACGGGACGGGACCCCGCTGGAGCCGGGGCCGTACACCGTCATCGTCACGGCCGTCGGGTACGCGCCCGCCGCCTCCAGCGCGATCGTCACCGCGAGCGGGCGGGCCGAGGTCGGCACGGTCACGCTGGCCCGGCTCGGCGGGGCGGAACTCCCGCCGCCCGGCCCCTGGACCGTCGACCCGGCCCACTCCAGCGTGGGCGCGGTCGCCCAGCACCTGGGCATCTCCAGCGTCCACGGGCGGTTCACCGACTTCACCGCGGCGATCGAGGTCGCCCCGGACGACGTGACCAAGTCCCGGGTGGAGGCGGTCATCCGGGCGGCCTCCATCGACACCGGGAACGCGATGCGGGACGAGCACCTGAGGTCGGCGGACTTCCTGGACGTGGAGCGGTACCCGGAGATCACGTACCGGTCGACGGGGCTGGTCGTGGCCGGTACGGACCGCTGGACCGTACGGGGTGAGCTGGCGATGCGCGGTGTCGTACGGCCCGTCGACCTGGACCTCGCCTACCTGGGCACGGGTGCCGACCCCTGGGGCGGGACCCGCGCCGCCTTCCGCGCGACCACCCAGCTGCGGCGGGAGGACTTCGCCATGAACTACAACCAGGTCGTGCAGGCGGGGATCGCCGCGATCGGGACGACGCTCAAGGTCGAGCTCGATGTGCAGGCCGTGCAGGGGGAGTCGCTGCCGCAGGGGTGAGGGCGTCGTCCGGGGCGTTGTCAGTGGTGGGTCGTACGGTTTGAACATGGAGCCGATCACGGGGGTGCAGGGCTACTACGCCGAGTCGGCGGAGCGGCTGGGAGAGGTGTACGAGAGCGTCTCGTTCGAGAGCGTGCACGGGGCGTTGCTGGACCTGTTGCCGGATGCGCCCGCGCGGGTGCTGGACGTCGGCGTGGGGACCGGGCGGGACGCGGCGGCGCTGGCCGGGCGCGGGTTCACCGTCGACGCGGTGGAGCCGGTGGCGGAGCTGCGCGGGGTGGCGGAGCGGCTGCACCCGGGCAGCGGGGTGAGGTGGCTGGCGGACGCGCTGCCGGATCTCCGTCGTGTGCGGGGACCGTACGACGTCGTCCTGCTGTCCGCGGTGTGGATGCACCTGCGGCCGGAGGAGCGGCCGCGCGCGATGCGCCGGCTGGCCGGGCTGCTGGCCCCGGGCGGGCTGCTGCTGATCACCCTGCGGCGCGGGGTGCCTCCGGCGGACCGGCTGATGTACGACATCGCGCCCGAGGAGGTCGCCGGGCACGGGGCGGAAGCCGGGCTGAGACCGCTGCGGATCGTGGCCGAGGGAGCGGACAGACTCGGGCGGGACACCGTGCGCTGGAACTCGGTGGCGCTCCAACTAGGCTGATTCCATGGCACCGAACATCGCGAGCAATACGGCCGTCTCCCTCGACGAACTGCTGGACTTCGTGCGCCCCCGGCACCGGGCGATCCTGCTGACCCGGCGCGGGGACGGGTCGCCGCAGGCCTCGCCGTTGACGTGCGGGGTGGACGACTCGGGGCGGATCGTGGTGTCGACGTATCCCGAGCGGGCGAAGACGCGGAACGCGAAGCGGGATCCGCGGGTGAGCGTGGTCGTGCTGAGCGACGACTGGGACGGGCCGTGGGTGCAGGTCGACGGGACCGCGGAGGTCATCGACTCGCCGGAGTCCGTGGAGCCGTTGGTGGAGTACTTCCGGAACATCTCGGGGGAGCATCCGGACTGGGACGAGTACCGTTCGGCGATGGTGCGGCAGGGGAAGTCGATCATTCGGGTCACGCCGGAGCGGTGGGGTCCTGTGGCTACGGGTGGTTTTCCGGCGAGGTTGGCTTCGCCGGACGCGTGAGGGGGTGGGGACTTCTCGTTCGTCGGCGGGTGCGGGTTCACTGTGGCTGGTCGCGCCGTTCCCCGCGCCCCTGGGGAGTTGCACTCACCATCGTTTCGATGCCTGCCACGAGTAGGTCCAGGGCGAACGTGAAGTCCCTGTCTCTCATCTCCTCCACCGTGTCGCCGCCCCTCGCCTCCATGATCTCCTCGTTCTCCTTGAGGATCTCGGCGGCGTCGGGCGACCGGGTCGCTGATGCCATCGCGTGGCGGAAGTAGGCCTCCTGGGTCATGCCGGCCTGTGCGGAGCGGCTGATGAAGTGGCCCTCGATGGTGCCGAAGCCGTAGACGAACTGGAAGACGGCGGAGATCGCGCCCGTGATGCCGTGGGCGGGCAGGCCGGTCCTGCGGACGACCCGGTGCACGGTCCGGGACAGGGCCAGCGAGTTCGGGCCGATGTTGAGGAAGGTCCCGGCCAGCGGGGAGACCCAGGGGTGCCGGACCAGCAGACCCCGGTACTCCCGGGCGATCGTGCGGAGTTGGTCCCGCCAGTCCTCCTCCTCGGCCTCCGGGTCCGGCAGTCGCAGTCCGCCGAAGGCCGCGTCCAGGGCGAGTTCGAGGAGGTCGTCCTTGGTCTCGACGTACCAGTAGACGGACATCGCGGTCACGTTCAGCTCCGCGGCCAGCCGCCGCATCGAGAACTTGGCCAGGCCGTCCATGTCGAGCAGCCGCACCGTGGCCTCGGTGATCCGGTCCCGGTCCAGCCCCGAGGGCTGCCCTCCCCCACGCCCACCCCGGCGCACCTTGCCGTCAAGCCAGACACTGGTCCGGCCTGAGGCTTTTTGGCCTGCGTTAGCCATGGCGCACCTTCCCGAGACATTCGTCCACTGGCAAAGATGCCAGGTGCCTTCCAACTTAAGGGGCGCGGGGCTGCGTCGATTTGCGGCTCCGCCGCGTGGGCGCGACCAGCCACGACGCTCCCGCACCCGCCGACGACCGAGAAGCCCCACCCCCTCAGGCGACTGCCTCCCGCTCCGCCCGCCGCAACAAAACAGCCGCGACCACCCCACCCAGCAACACAGCCACCGCTCCCACCATTTGACTGCTCTCCAGGCCGGAGGCAAACGCGTCAGTGATCCGCGCCCGCTCCGAAGCCGACCCCGCCTCCCCCAACGCCCCCGGCAGGGACACCGCCGCCACCGAAATCCCCGCCGCGAACCGGGCGTTGAGCACCGCGCCCAGCACCGCCACTCCCAGCCCCTGTCCGAACTCCGCCACCGTGCCGTTGATCCCCGCTCCCACCCCGGCCTTCTCCGGCGGGATCGCGCTCATGATCGCGTGGGCCATCGCGGGGCTCGCGACCGCCGCCCCCGCACCGATCAGCACCAGCCCGAGCAGCGTGCCCGGATACCCGTGGTCGGTGAGCGTGGCGATCGAGAAGAGGCCCGCCGCCATCACCGCCATGCCGAGCCCGATGGAGAGCGGGGTCCCGAGCCGTGCCGACCACTTCGCCGACAGGCCCGTGAAGTTGAGGGCCACGATCATCAGCGCGAGCGGTGCCGTGCGCAGCCCCGCCTCCAGGGGGCCGTAACCGAGGACGAACTGCATGTGCTGGGTGAGCAGGAACAGGGAGCCGCCCATCCCGAAGGTGATCAGCACCGCGCCGGCCACCGCGCCCGTGAACCGGCGGTCGCGGAAGAAGTGCATGTCGAGCATGGGGTGGGGGATCCGGCTCTCCCACCACGCGAACCCCGCGAGGACCCCGACCGCCACGGCCGCCGGCACCAGCACCCGGCCGGACGTCCAGCCGTGCTCCGGGCCGGAGATGATCGCGAACACCAGGGAGGCCATGCCGATGGTGGACAGGAGCGCGCCGAGGAGGTCGGGGCGGTCGCCGCGGCCCGGGGGTCCGGGGGTGGCCCCCCGGGAAGACACAGCCTTGGACTCGGGGACCAGGATCACCACCGCGACCAGGGCGAGCGCGGCGACCGGCAGGTTGATCAGGAAGATCGCGCCCCACCAGAAGTGGTTCAGCATGAAGCCGCCCAGGAGGGGGCCGGTCGCGAAGCCGAGGGAGTTCACCGCCGCCCAGATGCCGATCGCCCGCGGCTGCTCCTCGGGCGCGAAGATCTGCATCGCCACGGCGAGCGTGGTGGTCATCAGCAGCGCCCCGCCGACGCCCATCCCGGCCCGCGCCGCGATCAGCTGGGCGGTGGAGTCGGCGAGGCCCGCGGCCAGCGAGCCCACCCCGAACAGCACCAGGCCGGCGGCCAGCATCTTCTTGCGGCCGTAGCGGTCGGCGGCGCTGCCCGCGGTGAGCAGGAGGCCCGACTGCACCAGCGAGTACGCGTTGATCATCCACTGGATGTCGGCGGTGGCGGCGCCCAGTTCGCTGGTGAGCGAGGGGATCGCCACGTTCAGGATCGTGTTGTCGAGGAGCACGGTCAGCTGGGCGAGACAGATGACGCCGAGTATCAGCCAGCGCTGGGGGTGGCCCTGGGAGACGGTGACGGGGGCGGGAGCGGTCATGCTGTACACCGTAGAGGAGTTCTTATACGCCGTACAACGCTGATTCTCGCCGTACGACAGGAGTGGGGGCGGCGACCCCGCGGTCACCGCCCCCACTCCTGTCGTACGCCCTACGTCAGCCGCTCGCCTTCTGGGTGAGGTCGTAGAAGGTGGCCGAACCGACCGTCACCTTCTTGAAGTTGGCCTCGACCCAGGAGGTGATCTGCGAGGACGTACCGCTGCTGCTGCCGCCCATGCCACCGCCGGTGCCGCTGGAGATGAAGTAGTGGATCCTGCCGTCCGCCACGTACTTCTTGAACTGGGCCAGCGTCGGGGACGGGTCGGTGCCGTTGAAGCCGCCGATCGCCATGACGGACTCGTCGGTGGCGAGCTGGTAGCTCGCGGCGTTCTGGGCACCGATCGCGGCCGCCGCCCAGGTGTAGTCGTCCGCGTCGGCCTGGAGCAGCTTCTCGGCCTCGGAGGAGACGGTCGCGCCGTTGAGCAGGCCGCCGACGCCACCGCCGCCGCCCATGCCGCCCCGCTGGTTCTGGGTGGTGCCGTTGCCCTGGGTGGTGCCGTTCTGGCCCGGCATGCCACCGCCGAAGCCGCCTGTACCGCCGGTGGTGCCGCCTGTGCCGCCGCCCGGGAAGCCCTGGCCCTGCGTGTTGCCGTTGCCGTTCCCGTTCTGCTGGTTCTGGCCGCCGAAGCCACCCGCACCGCCGCCGCCGGGACCGCCGCCCCGGCCGCCGCCGAAGCCCATCATGCTCGCGCCCGCCGGACCCGCCGTCGGGATGGACCCGGTGTGCGCGGAGTTCACCGTGCTGAGCGTGTACGCCGTGGGACCGGCCAGCGCGGCCACGATGCCCAGGGCCGCCGCACCGAGCGCCAGCTGCCTGCCGAGCCGGGCCACGAAGATCAGGCCGAGCGCGGCGACCAGGCCGCCGACCAGCACCAGCCACCTCAGCCAGGGCAGGTAGTCGGGGGTGCGGTTGAGGAGGACGTACCCCCAGGCGGCACCGGCCACGACCGCCGCCGCGAGGGTGAGCGAGGCCCACGTCCCGGCGCGCTTCTCCCAGAGGATTCCGGCGCCCATGCCGACCACGGCGGCGATGTAGGGGGCCAGGGCGATCGTGTAGTACTGGTGGAAGATGCCCGCCATGAAGCTGAAGACCACCAGGGTGATCAGCAGCGAGCCGCCCCAGACGAGGAACGAGGCCCGGGTCACCGAGGTCCGCTTGAGCTTCCGGGTCGCCACCAGGCCCGCGACCAGCAGGATCAGCGCGGCCGGCAGCAGCCAGGAGATCTGGCTGCCGATCTCGGAGTTGAACATCCGGTTCCAGCCGGTCTCGCCCCAGTTGCCGCCGGTGCCGCCACCGCCGCCGCCGACCGAGCCGGTCTCCTCGCCGTTGAGCCGGCCGAGTCCGTTGTAGCCGAAGGTCAGTTCAAGGAACGAGTTGTTCTGCGAGCCGCCGATGTAGGGGCGGGAGGAGGCGGGCCACAGCTCGACGATCGCGACCCACCAGCCACCGGAGACGACCAGGGCGAGGGTGGCCAGGGCCAGTTGACCGATCCGCTTCCTCAGCCGGTGCGGGCCGACCGCCGCGTACACGAAGGCCAGCGCCGGCAGGATCAGGAAGGCCTGGAGGGTCTTGGCGAGGAACGCGAAGCCGATCGCCACGCCCGCCCACACCAGCCACTTCGTCCGGCCGTCCTCGACGGCCCGTACGACGAAGTAGCAGGCCAGCGCCATCAGCAGGGCCAGCATCGCGTCCGGGTTGTTGAACCGGAACATCAGCGCCGCGACGGGAGTGAGCGCGAGCACCGCGCCCGCGATCAGACCGGCCCCGGGGCTGAACCGGCGTCGTACGGAGGCATGGACGACGGCGACGGTGCCGACACCCATGAGGACCTCGGGGCCGAGGATCGTCCAGGAGTTCAGGCCGAAGATCCTGGCCGCGATCTCCATCGGCCACAGGAACGCCGAGGGCTTGTCCACGGTGATGGCGTTGCCCGCGTCCAGCGAGCCGAAGAACATCGCCTTCCAGCTCTTGGTGCCGGCCTGGACGGCCGCCGAGTAGAAGGAGTTGGCGTAGCCGGAGGCGCTCAGGTTGTAGAAGTAGAGCGCCGCGGTGGCGAGCAGCAGGCCCCAGAGGGCCGGGCGGGCCCAGCGGGGGTCCTCGGGGCGGCCGCGCCACAGTCCGCGGACGAAGGGCTGCTGGGGTTCACCGGACTCGGGGGCCGGGGGAGCGACGGGCTCGTGCGGGTCCGTCACGGTCACCGCCGGACCCCACCCGGAACCCTGCTGGGCCGGATGGTCGGTCTGCGTGGTCATCAGGAGCTCCTCGGGTCGGTGTCGGTCGGACGCACCGGGTCGAGGCGCATGGTGGCGTCCTTCCAGGAGCGCTGCTCCGCGGCTTCACCGGCGCGGAACTCGGTCGTGTCGTACGGGGATTGCGGGGTGTACGGCGCCGGCGCGTACTGGTGCTCCGTCGGGCGCGTGGGCAGCGGGGCGTAGCGCTGCTCGGTGCCGTTTGCCTGCTGCGTGCCGTAGGACGGCATGGCTGGCTGCGTGGCCGGCTGCGCGTGCGTGGCGGGCGGCATGTCCGTGGCGGGCGGCGTGTGGGTGGCGATCACCGTGGACCGGGGCTGGTCCTCGTCGCGGTCGGGGAAGACCCAGGCCCGGAAGAGCAGGAAGCGCAGCACGGTCGCCGCGAGGTTGGCGGCGATCAGCACCGCCAGCTCGGTGGAGTGCGCCGGGTCGCTGCTGGCCGCGTTGAGCGCGGCGAGTGAACCGCTGGTCAGCGCGAGGCCGATACCGAAGACGACCAGGCCCTGCGCCTGGTGGCGGACCGCGCCGCCCCGCCCGCGCACCCCGAAGGTCAGCCGCCGGTTGGCCGCGGTGTTGGCGACCGCCGAGACCAGCAGGGCCAGCGCGTTGGCGGTCTGGGAGCCGCCGAACTGCCGGAAGACGCTGTAGAGCAGCAAGTAGAACAGGGTCGACAGACCGCCGACGACACAGAACCCGACGAGCTGGCGGGCCAGCCCCTTCGGCACGTCCTGGACGTCACGGTCGCGCGGGTCGTCGCCGAACGGGCGGGCGATCCGGTCCAGCGGCAGCGCGCCGGTGGCCAGGGCCTTCCCCACGCGCCACACCCCCTTCAGGTCGTCGGTGGCCGTCTTGACGATGTGGACGGTGGAGTCGGGGTCGTCGACCCAGTCGACGGGCACTTCGTGGATACGGAGGCCCGCGCGCTCGGCGATGACCAGCATCTCGGTGTCGAAGAACCAGCCGGTGTCCTCGACCAGCGGCAGCAGGACCTGCGCCACGTCACGCCGGATGGCCTTGAAGCCGCACTGCGCGTCGGAGAAGCGGGCCTGAAGGGAGCCGCGCAGGATCAGGTTGTACGCCCGGCTGATGAACTCACGCTTGGGGCCGCGTACGACCCGGGAGCTGCGGGCGAGCCGGGAGCCGATCGCCAGGTCGGAGTGGCCCGAGATGAGCGGGGCCACCAGCGGCAGCAGGGCGTTGAGGTCGGTGGACAGGTCCACGTCCATATAGGCGAGGACCGGGGCGTCCGAGGCGGACCAGACGGTCCTGAGCGCCCGGCCACGGCCCTTCTGCTCCAGCCGGAAGGCCCTGACCTCCGGGATCTCCGCCTCCAGCCGCCGCGACACCAGGGGAGTGGTGTCCGTCGACGCGTTGTCCGCGATGGTGATGCGGAACGCGTACGGGAACGTGCGCTCGAGGTGCTCGTGCAGTCTCAGCACACACGGCTGGAGGTCCTTCTCCTCGTTGTAGACGGGGATCACTACGTCCAGGACAGGCGTACCGGCGTCGCCGGCCGGGAGGTGCTCCCGCGCCGGCAGGGTGCCGGGAGAAGAGTCGGTTCGCATGGGAACGACTCTGGTCAGGCCCCCTGTTGCACCCATATGGCGGCGCTGTGCTGTGCCTGTGAGTGCGATTGCCAGTTCGTTTCGGGGGCCGGACGCGGGGTCACGGGACCGACCGCGGGCAGGTGCACGGTGAACACGGTGCGCCCGGGCACGCTGTCCACGGTCACGGCGCCGCCGTGCGCGGTCGCGACGGCCTGCACGATGGCGAGGCCGAGCCCGGTGGAGCCGGAGGCACGGGAGCGCGAGGAGTCACCGCGCGCGAACCGCTCGAAGACGTGCGGGAGCAGTTCGGGCGGGATGCCCTGGCCGTTGTCCTCGACGTCCACGCACATCCAGGGGCCGCGCCGCTGCACCCGTGCGGTGACGGTCGTCCCCTCCGGGGTGTGTTTGCGGGCGTTGCCGAGCAGGTTGATGAGCACCTGCTGGAGGCGGGCCGCGTCACCGGCGACCAGGGCCGGTTCGTCGGGCAGGTCCAGGCGCCAGTTGTGGTCCATGCCGGCCGCGCGGGCGTCGCTGATGGTGTCCACGACGAGCGGGATCAGGTCGGTGTGCTCGAACTGGAGCGGCCGCCCGGCGTCCAGGCGCGCGAGCAGCAGCAGGTCCTCCACGAGCAGCGTCATCCGGCCCGCCTCGGACTCGATACGGCCCAGGGCGTGCCGGGTGTCGGGGCCGACCTGTTCCCGGCCGCGCCGGGTGAGTTCGGCGTATCCGCGGATGGAGGCGAGCGGGGTCCTCAGCTCATGACTGGCGTCCGCGACGAACTGCCGTACCCGCATCTCGCTCTGCTGCCGGGCGTGCAGGGCGCCGTGGACGTGGTCCAGCATCCTGTTGAGCGCGGAGCCGACCTGACCGACCTCGGTGTGCGGATCGCACTCCGACTCCGGCACCCGCTCGCTGAGGTTCACCTCGCCGGTGTGCAGCGGCAGTTCGGAGACCCGGGTGGCGGTGTTGGCGACCTTGCGGAGGGGGCGGGTGGCGAGCCCGACCAGCACGTAACCGGCGATGACGGCGGCACCGAGACCGGCGGCGGTGACGCTGATCTCTACGAGGATCAGGGTGTTGACGGTGTTGCTCACGCTGTCGGTGGGGAGCGCCACGTAGTAGCCGGTACTGCCGTCCCTCGCCTTGACGTACATCACCAGGTACTCGCCGACGTCCGGAATGGTCACGACGTGCTTGCCCGTGGTGGGCACTCCGGCGAACACGGCCCGCTGGGCCGCGGTCAGCGAGGCGGCGTTCATCTGCTGGCCGACGTCGCTGGACTCCCGTACGGCGATGACCGCCTTGGAGATGGTGCCGTCGGTGCCGACCTCGGCGGCGACGGTGTTCTCCTGCGTGGGGCCGTGCGTGACGAAGCCGTCGAGCTGGTCCTGCTCCTGGATCCGGTTCTGGTTCTGCGTCTGGGACTGGTTCTGCGTCTGGTTTTTCGAGTTCTGGTCGTCCGGAATGCTGAACGGCGGCCCCGCCAGACGCTTCCCCGCATCGAAGACCTGGTCGCCCAACTGGTCGTACAGATGCGACCGCAACGCCAGAGTCGTCACCGTGCCGATCACCGCGCAGATCACGGCGATCAGCACCACCGACGCGACGACGAGCCGCGTCCGCAGCGTGCGCGGCTTGCCTGCTCGCCCTGCTCGCTTCTGCGCCCGCGGCCGTCGTCGCCCGCTCATGAGGCGGCGGGCTTGATCAGGTAACCCGCGCCGCGCCGGGTGTGGATCATCGGCTCACGTCCCGCGTCGATCTTCCGGCGCAGGTACGAGATGTACAGCTCGACGACATTGGCCTGGCCGCCGAAGTCGTACGACCACACCCGGTCGAGGATCTGCGCCTTGCTGAGCACCCGCCGGGGGTTGCGCATGAGGAACCGCAGGAGTTCGAACTCGGTGGCGGTGAGGTGGATGTTCTCCCCGGCCCGCGAGACCTCGTGGCTGTCCTCGTCGAGCGTGAGGTCACCGACGACCAGCACGGAGTCGGACCGCCGGTCGGCCGCGCCGGACCGCCGGATCAGCCCGCGCAGCCGGGCCACGACCTCTTCGAGGCTGAACGGCTTGGTGACGTAGTCGTCGCCACCGGCGGTGAGCCCGGCGATACGGTCCTCGACGGCGTCCTTGGCCGTCAGGAACAGCACGGGCACGTCCGGCAGCTCGCGGCGCAGCCGGCCGAGCACGGCCAGCCCGTCCATGTCCGGCAGCATCATGTCGAGGACGACGGCGTCCGGCCGGAACTCCCGCGCGGTCTGCACGGCACCCATGCCGTCCCCCGCGCTGCGGATCTGCCATCCCTCATAGCGCAGGGCCATGGACAGCAGCTCGGTGATCGACAGCTCGTCGTCCACCACAAGCACTCGGACGGGGCTCCCGTCCGGCCTCAGCAGTTCGGTGCGCCCCTGGGGCGAGGTCGTGGTCATGGTGAACACCCTGTCGGGGCCCCCTGAGAACGCCCTTTCGGCAATCTGTGATTTCCCTGAGAAACACACAGGCACCTCTCAGGGAACCCCTGGGAACTGCTTGTTCTACGACGCGGACGGGACCGGTGTGCCACGGCTCGGCCGGGCTCCACCCGGCACCCGCTCGAAGCTCCGGCTCTGCTCCACCCTGGCGATGTGCAGGGAGTACCGCTCGTACCAGTGGGCCCGGCCGTACTCCTTGGCCGCCCTGTGCTCCTCGTCGCGCCGCCACTGCTCGATGCCGGCCAGGTCCCGGAAGTAGGCCACGGTAACCGACAGCCCGCCCGGCGTACTGGCCGAGTCCTCCCCCAGGAAGCCGGGGATCCGCTGCACCAGCTCCCCCATGCGTGAGGCGGTCTCGTCGTACCCGTCCCGGTCCGCGGCGGGGACGGACGTGAACACGACGGCGTAGTAGGGCGGTTCGAAGGCGGCGACGGGTGCGACAGGTACGGAGGCGGCGGGTGCGACAGGTACGTCAGGTGCGACACGGTGATCACTCATGTCCCCCACGATCGACGCACGGCGAGCCGTGCTCCACCCGGTTTGCCGAACGGGATCACCGAGGGATCCAACTCTTGACCTTCCGCTCCCCCTTGGCGTCAGAACAACTGGTCCTGAACCCCCGGCACCCCCTTGAACTCCCTTACCGGCACGGTGTTCCCCGGTGTCGCCCCCTCGGCCGGCACCAGCTCCCAGCCGGTCATCAGGCGGGTGTCCAGTACGACCACCCCCTGCCCCTCCGTCTCCACATGAAGGTCCGGCCCGGCGGCAGCGATCAGGCGACCGCCCACCACCCCGCCCGCGACGAGCTCCCTCACCTCTCCCCTCGCGGTGGGCAGCCCCGCGAGGCCGAAGGTCCCGACGTGGTCGGCCGGTTCGTACGGCGCCCGCTCCAGGGACTCCGGCCAACCACCCAGGGTCATCGCCCGGGCATGCAACTCGGCGATCTCGGCGGCCCGCTCGGGGGCCGACGCCGGCAGGGACGACCGTACGGCCCGCTTGTCGCCGTACGGAACACGGTCCGGCACCGAGAGCGCGGCCCGCAACAGCTCCTCGGTGCGCCGGGCCGCCATCAGCGGGCCGGTGCCGAGCCAGCTGAAGCAGACGGCGCCCTGTTCCAGCAGCCGCGCGGAGCCCCGTTCGTACGCCGTGATGCCGACCTTGACCATGCCGGGCCCGAACCAGGCCAGATACACCCGGTACGGCCGGGGGTCGTCCGCGAGGGTGTCGGCGGCCACCGAGTGCGCCCGGTCCAGCCGCGCGCATTCCTCGCAGCGCGCCCCGGTGCTCCGCCCCGACACCGCGGCCCGTGCCGCACACGCATGCCCCCGCGCTCCCACACATGTCCGCACACCCCCCTCCGCGACCCCGAAGGCCACCCGCTTCCCCCAGGTCAGCGCACTGCGCCGCCCGCCGTCCCACCGCAGCACGGGTCCGTCGGCCGACCACCACAGCCCCGCGCACTTCCATGCCTGTGCCATCCCTCACGAGAGTAGGGGGCACCACTGACAACGGGGGTCGCCGAGGGGACGAAGCGCCTGGTCAGCCGACCGACTCCACGGGGACCTGCCCCGCCGCGACCCCGGTCCCGGCCTCGGCCCCTGGGCCGACCTCAGCCCTGGTACCTGTGCCGACCCCGGTCTCGACCGCCGCGGTCCGCCGTCCTCCCCGCCCCGCCAGCCGGCACCCGACACACCCCGCATGTCCCTCCCGTGCGCCCGTGTCCCGCACCCGCATGCCCCACTCCGCACGCGGCCGGCGTCCCGGCGGCTTGCCCCAGCCGGACAGATGCAGGGCCCAGGTCACGAGGACGCTGACCGCGGTGACCGCGAGTCCGCCGGCGATCAGCGCGCCGGAGACCGTGCACACACCCAGCCCCAGCACGGCCGTCCCCACCGTCGCTATGCCGAAGCCGGTCCACCCCGCGACCGTGTGCCCCTCGTCATACTGATGTGCGCTCACAGATCCTCCTGGACGAGTTCTCTCACCTCCTAAGAAATTTAGCGCAAAAATCTCTCACGCACTAAGAGAATCAGGATTCCGATGCCCGCCGAGCCCCGCCCCGCCGCCACCACGGCCCAGGCACTGGAGGCGATGGACTTCTTCATCGCCACCGCCCACCTCGGCCAGCAGGAGATGGCCCAGCGGCTGGGTCTGAACGTCACCGACCTGCTGTCCTTCGCCTACGTCCTGAAGGCCGGCGAGGACCTCCTCACCGCGGGCGACCTCGCCGAGCACGCCCACGTCACGACCGGCGCGGTCACCGGCATCCTCAACCGCCTCGAACGCGGCGGCTACGTCACCCGCGTCCCCGACCCCACCGACCGCCGCCGCGTCCGGGTCGCCGCGCGCCCCGACGCCGTGACCAAGGTCGTCGCCCTCTACCAGCCGTACTACGACCGCCTCGACGCCGTCTTCGCCGAGTACTCCGCCGACGAGATCGCCGTACTCCACGACTGGTTCAGCCGTACGACCGACCTGGCGCTCGCGTACATCGAGGAGCTGCGGGCGAAGGACGCGGAGGGGTAGGGGGAGAGAGGGGGAGGGGGAGGAGCGGGGCGGGACTTGGGGAGGGGGAGCGCGTCGGGGTGGCGGGAACCCCCCACCCCGAGGGTGTAGCCAGCCCTACCCCCGGTTCGGGAGGGTGCTCCATCGATCCGGCGAGCGCGCGACGGCATCGTTGATCTCAGCTGATCCACCAGGGATCGAGCAGATCGCGAAGCCCCGCGAAACGCGTGAAGTGCGCGCGAGGCGCGTGCTGTTCGCGACAAGCCGGAGGGAACACCACCATGGAGCCGCAGACGGCCGACAGGACCAAGTCCCCGTCCACGCCCTCCCGTTCCTCCCAGGTCTCGCTGCCGGCCCCGGCGGCTCCCGGCCCGCTCGCCTCCTTCGTGCGCTTCGTCGTCTGCGGCGGCGGGATCGGCGTCCTGTCCAGCTTCGCCGTGCCGCTGGTGGCCATGACGATGCCGTGGGCGGTCGCGAACGCGGTGATCACGGTGGTCTCCACGCTCCTGTGCACCGAGTTGCACGCGCTGTTCACCTTCGGCACGGGCGGCCGCGCGGGTCTGCGCCGGCACCTTCAGTCCTCCGGGTCGGCCGTCGCAGCGTACGCCGTCACCAGCGCGGCGATGTTCCTCCTGCACACGGTCCAGGCGGCCCCGAGCATGCTCACGGAGCAGGCGGTCTACCTCACCGCCTCCGCTCTCGCCGGCATCGGCCGCTTCCTGGTCCTGCGCCTGTTCGTCTTCACCACGACCCGCAAGCCCCACACGGCGATCCGCGCCACCGCCCTCCCCCGCCCGCAGCTGTCCCGGCCCGCGGTGAGCACGGCCTGCTGAAGCGCGTCACTCAAGCGGCCAGATACCGCCGCAGAGCCTCCACTCCGTCGGACACGAACTCCCCCCGCCCGACCGCCTCCAGCAACTCGCCCTCCCCGAACCACCCGTACCAGTCGATCTCCGTCGGATCCGGCACGATCACCCCGCGCACGACGGCCTCATGCACGCCCAGCCAGTAGGGGCTGATCTCCCCACGGCACAGGAACGTGAAGACCTGCCGCACCGGCACCCCGAACACCCCCAGTTCCTCGGAGAGTTCACGGGCGGCAGCTTCCTCGTACGACTCCCCGGCCCCCGCGGCCCCACCGATCAGCCAGTTGTACTGCCCCGGGAACCGGGAGATGCCGTCCGGCCGCCGATGCACGAGTATCCGGCCGCGCGGATCACGGCAGACGGTGGTCGCGACCCGGTGCAGCCAACCCCTCTCGATGGCCTCGGCCCGCTCCACCACCCCGACGACGAGGTCCTCCTCGTCCACCCGATCCACCAGCTCGCCCATGAGGACCACCATCGCAGAGGGGTACGACAGTGCCCTCGCGGAAGCCGCGTGAGTACGACAATGCCCTCGCGGAAGCCGCGTGAGTACAACAGTGCCCTCGCGGAAGCCGCGTCGGGAGGGGTGGCAACCCCCCGCGGGTACAGCTGGCCCCACCCCGGATCGGGCGGCGGGCCGCATGTCGCGGCGCCGGGATCGGGGGCATCGTAGAGCCATCGGATCCCGAACCCCGGATCTCAGATCCTCGGGCCCCGGCCCAGAGTTCACCGCACTCCTCCGGAAGGAACTCCCATGAGCCCGCTGCTGTCCTCCGCATCCGTACCGTCGGCCGAGATCACTGCCGAGATCTCTTCCGAGGGCGAACTGGCCCCGCTCCTCACCGCCTGGGACCTGGCCCACCCGACGGCGGCCGACCCCGACTGGCGCCACCTGCTGGACGAGATCGCCCACCCGCGCACCACGGAGGCGTTCCACGGCCTGGCGTCGAGTGCCGCGTGAGATCAGACCAGTTGCTGCCGGTTCACTCGCTGTCGAGCTGGTGGTCGGCCCAGACGTAGCTCTCGGGCAGCAGGTCGGTGATGGGAACGCTCCGGACGCGGTCCTTCCCGCCGACGATGACGTCGATGGCGGGGAAGTAGTCGAGCAGGGCCTGCCGGCACCGGCCGCACGGAGGAAGGACCCCCCGGTCGCGGTCGCCCACGGCGACGATGGTGTCCAGCTCGTAGACACCCTGCGCGGCCGCAGCCCCGATGAGGACGAGCTCGGCGCAGGGTCCGCCGGTGAAGTGATAGGCGTTCACCGCGGTGACGATCCGCCCGTCCCGGGCACGCCCCGCGGCGGCCACGGTGTGGTTGTCACCCCGGCACCGCGTACGGGCGACGTCGGCGGCGGCCCGGACGAGTTCGTGATCGACGGCGCGGGTCATTCGATCAGCTCCCGGATCGCCAGCACGAGGTTGACCACGGCCGGCAGGAGAAAGACGCAGCCGAACCCGATCCACAGGACCCCGGCTGTCCGATGCCGTCGGCTCGGGGCCGGCGGCGGCACCAGCCGATCTGCGGTCCTCATCGTCTCGCTGTGGGCCAGCGCGTGCCGTGCGGTGCGCCACTGCCGCCGTCCCAGCCCGATGAAGAGGACAGCGACGGCGGCCGTGAAGGCAGCCAGTTGCAGATGCTCTCCCGGCGTCTCGGCACCGGCAAGCGTCATGGCGACGTACGACAAACCAACTCCCCCGAAGACTTACGGTCAGTGGATCACCTCACAAGGCGATGACCGTGTCAAACGAGTTGAACGACTCACGCCTCCCTGACATCTATGCCTGACATCAACGACGGCGAACGCAGACGTCCATGAGCGATCACGCACACCATTGTGGTGGGAGCGCGAGGCCGTGTGAGAAGGGATCGACCGAACTCCTAAAGCGGGTGTCGCAGGTTCGAATCCTACCGGGGGTACAGTGCCTGACCAGGCACGAAGCTTCGAATAGCCTCCTCGGATGATCTCCGAGGAGGCTGTTTTGGTGTGTGCGGGATGTAACGCTAAGCGACGATCTGCTTACTGGACTTCTTACCGACCCCACGGGGGGGTGTCGGCGGCGCCTCCTGTACGAACTGGGGCATCAGCGAGGTGTAGGGATCCGTGTGGCTCGCGATCACCCCAACCGGAGGGGTGACCGCTCACCTCGCGGCGGGACCTCCAAGGTCACCTGGATCAGTCTGGATGGCGCCGCCTGCCGTTTGAACGCACCCGACGAGGTTGACTGAGTCGAGCCCGTCACCGCCCGGCAGCGGTCTGGCTGGCCCTCCATTCAGGAGCCTCGGGCGTGTCCTGAAACTCCAGGAGGTGCTGTCCGGCGAGTCGCTGCAGGACGGCGCGTACGTCTGCCGGTGTGACGTAGAAGAACTCCCGGCGCAGGTTTACCCGGTTGACGCGGCGGGACTCGAACTCCTGGTGCAGGCGGCGTTCCAGGCCGACGGCGTCCTCACTGAAGATCAGGGCATGTACGTCGAAGCGGAAGGGGACGGACGCGTCCCCGAGTTCGATGACGCGGTCCATGGGATCGAGGCGCCGGGTCATACCGATCTTGACCATGCGTTCGCCGAACGCTCCGACATTGGAGATGACGTAGACATATCCGGCCCGGATGTTCGCCTCGCGGGCCTCGACCGCCTCCAGTTCGGCGCCCAACTCGGCGAGTTTTCCTTCGAGTTCGGCGATGGCGGCCTCATCGCCGGTGCCGGAGCGCAGGCGGCGCAGGGCGCCCTCGTAGTGGCTGCGTTCCTTCTCCAGCCGCTGCCGCTCGCGCTCGATCTCGCGCTGCAGGCGCTCCTCCTCGCGCTGCTGCGCCCGTAGCTCTCGCTGCTCCTCCCGCTCGGTCTCCTTCCTCACCAGGTAGTCCGCCGTCAGCTCCAACTCCTGGACCCGCAGCTGGTGGTAGTCATCGCCGATGCGGATCTGCATGGTGGCGCCGAGCCGGGCGATCGACTCCCGCGTCTTGCCGAGCCGGTCGATCAGCGAGTCGAGCCGATGCGGCTTCATGCCGCGCACCGCGTTGTCCGCCTCGGCGTTGTACGCGCGCAGCATCAGCTTGGAGAAGTCACGGACCATCTTGCGGCCCTTGGCCGCTGAGCCGTCCACCATCCAGTACTGGTTGCCGAGAACTGCCCGGTCGTCCTTCGCCAACTGCTTGTAGCGGGTCTTGAGACTGTCGAGCCGGTCCTTGTAGGCGAGCGCGTCGGCGAGCGGATGGCGGTACTCGTAGATGCCAGCCTCCTGCAGCATCCGCATCTCGTCGGTGAGCACCAGATCCCGGCGCGCGGCCGTGAGACGCTGTTCGGCCTCCGCCGTCTGGCGAGCCATGTCGTCGGCTTGGCGGCGCACGTCGACCAGGGACTGCGCGGCGCTCTCGGCGGCGTGCTCTATCTTCTCGTCGAGGAGAGCGTCGATCCGTCCGATCTCTTGGAGCTTCTCCTCGTGCGCGCGGCGCAGTCGCTGCTGCTCGGCGACTATCTGAGCGCTGTCGGCTCCGATGAGACGACTCAATTGCTCCGTCAAGTGACGGTTGTCTTCCTGTAGTCCGCGTACCTGTGTTTCCATCAGCGCCAGCTCGCCCGCCAGACGCGCCGCCTCGGACTCCGCTTGCTTGCGGCGCCGGCTGAACAGACCCCCACCTGTGGCCGGGACCGTCGCCTGGGGACCGTAGGGGGACTGCTGAGGAACGGGTGCGCTCGGCTGCGGCGCGTCCCCTTCCGGGATCCAGATCTGCCAGCCTGGGGGTGTGGGCCATGCGGGGTCCGGTTCCCAGCCCGGTGGCGGGCTCCACCCCTCCGGCGGGGCGGGCCAGGTGGGCGGCGGGTTGAACCGGTAGGTCATGCGGCAACGACTCCTGTCGCGAGGGCGAGAGACGGCCGGTGTAACCCGATGCCGTCCGGCAGCCAGCGGGCCGAGTCGAACGTACTCGGCCTTGTGGACCTTCGTCCTGCCATCTCCTGTTTTTGGCCCTCCTGGCAGCAGATCCGACGAGGTGGGTAAACCGCAGGGAGCCGTTAGCCTCCGGCCGCTGTCAGGACGGCCCTCCGCCGGCAGCGAAGTGCCCTTCGTCCTCGAGGGACCGGTCCGGCGCCCTCGGGCGCGGCCGACCGCGCCTGACGCACCGGGTGAAGGTGAAGCAAAGGTGGCCACCCCTCTGTCTCGGACGCGTTAGCACGTGCCAGGTTCCCGGCGCGACTGACTAACCTGAACGCACCCCGTGCCAGATACTGCGGGGAACCAAGGGGAACTGCGGTCACCCACCCAGAGGCGCCTTCAGGTCACGACGCGGCTCGACAGCAGGTCAGCGAAACCATCGAGACCGCAAGCCCCAAGCTTCCCAAGCTCAGGTGCTCCAGGCCGGAAGCCACTGTGGAAGCGCTAGCAACGTGAGAGAGCAGGCGCGGCAGCAGGCTTCGGCTTCGAGCGCCGCTGAGTGCGCCGAGCGCCGTGATTCACGCCCTACTATCGACCAATTTATCTGATTTGCATTAGGGGTCTCACTCAAGGAGGCCCCATGTCTAGCAAGATCACGCGTGCTGCCGCTGTGCTCACACTTCTCGTCAGCGCGCTCTGAGTGGCGTCAATGCCGCTGCTGCCACCAGCGCGAACTCGCTTGGATCGTGCGACCACGCCAAGAAATACCAGCATGCGATTGTGCCGGCGCTCGGGTCAGGGGTGGACTGCCTGCTCGCTGTTGGCAACACAGGAGAGGGCGTCCGAGCCCTCCAACTCACGCTGCGCAAGTGCTACGGGTCGACAATCACCGCGGATGGCATGTTCGGCCCAGCTACCAGGGACGCTCTGAAGTACGCACAGCGCCAAGCGGGGACCCAAGGCGACGGCGTGTACGGCCCAAACACACGGCGGGCCATCAAGCACCGCCCGAGCAACTGGCCCTACGGATGTCAGCGAGTTAGGTAGAACCCCTCCGGCCACCAAGAGGGAGAGTGCCCAGACCTCCACCCTACGGCCGCTGTGCCCGCCATCCCTTGCGGGGCAAGAGCTGCGCCCGTCTCAGTTTCCGTCTCATTCCGCACCGTTCACGACCGTTCAGGCGAGATCCGGGATCGTCCCCACACCAGCGACCAACCACCCGTAAACCCAGGTGAACGCTCCCGAACGAGCGCCGCCACACCACCCCCAGAGTTGGAAAGAGTGCACCTTCGCTGGGATACGGTGCCGGTCATGCCAACCAAGCAAGTCTGCCCGCGGTGCGGGCAGGACTGGATCCATCCGTACCGCTTCAGGGCTGATGGGACGCCCTTCTCGCTGTGCACCGAGTGCGACTCACTGTGGTGGCCGGGCGAAGCGGTTGAGGTGGCTCGCGCGAAGTTCCTCGATGATGTCGTCGCGGAACGCCTTGGCGTAGAGGGAAACCCGTGGGGCGATCTGGTCTGGGCCGACGTCATCGAGCCGATTCCCGGCCATGGTGGCTAACCCGCCGCACTACAGCGCACCAGATAGCGGGGAGTAGCGGGGAACCACGTCGAAAGCCGTAGTTCCCGACGCGCCAACGCCCAGGACGGTCAGAAGGGAGCCCGCTCCAGCAGCACTTGAGTGTCCCAAGCTGCCAGCGCAGCCTCAGGAGCCGGCGGCATGTTGACTGGCCGCGAACATGTCCCTCACCCGCTGCTCCGTAGCGTCACGTGTGCCGCGTTGGATCCACAAGCAGTAGGCAGTGACAGCGGTACCGGCCAAGATGCTGACGGATGTCAGCAGGATGTATAGCAACGCCCGCTCATGGCCCCAGGCACCAGCGTGTGTAGCGCCTGACTGAGACCGAGCCCTGCGCTTCAATCTGACCCGCATGTTCGCCCTGCGCGCCGCCGTAGTGGCCTCCGGGTCGTCCTGCTCCGAAACACCCGGCATACGTGCAGTTCGCTCCTCGGCGCCTTGAAGGTCCATCCCGAAGTGGCAGCGCATCCTGCGCCATCCGCAGATCGCAATGACGATGGAGGTCTACGCGGAGGCGAGCCAGGAGGAGGTGTGGGCCGCGCTCGGCAAGCTGTCCGCGGCCTTGGGCGGTGCCTCCCCTGACGGCGGCCGAGACGTTCTTCGGGCGGCCTTGTCTTGTGCCGTTCGATCGAGCACACCACGCCGCCAGTGCCACCCAGGGATGGAAACCTGCCGGGAGTGGACAAAAGGCCGTGACCTTCCCGGGCTCAGCGCGTTGCACATCAATGACCTCTCCTCTCCCTTTGCAGGGGTAGGTAGGTCGACAGCCCATGCTGTCGAAGGCCCCCCGTCCTGCGAAAGGGACGAGGGGCCTTCCGCATGTCGCGGCAGGCCTGAAGGAACGGGATCCGCCCACCAGCTGCCAGGCCTCCGGGCGGGTCCCACGTCGAAAGGCACGTGAGTGACCACCGACCAGCTCATCATCGCTCTGCTCTGCGCGGCCTTCGTGGCTTACGTCGCCAAGGAGCACCCGACCGTGGTGCCGGCGTTGACCCTCGCGACGGCCGTGGCTGCCGTGATCGTGGCGGTGATGCTCACGTAGGCGTCAGCCACAGGTGGATCAGTCGGTCTCGAGACCGACCAGCAACGGGCTCCGCTTCGGACCCGTTGCTGTACTTCGCTGCTCTACGCCCCTGAAACGTCAGAAGCCCCGGAGTGATCCGGGGCTTCTGAGCTATGTGCACTCGGCAGGATTCGAACCTGCAACCTTCTGATCCGTAGTCAGATGCTCTATCCGTTAAGCTACGAGTGCTTGTTCTGTTTTCTCGCCGTTCCTTGCCCTTTCGGGCCGCTCGCGGCGACAGGAAGAACATTACATGACTGCCGCTCGCATGTGAAATCCGTTTGCCATACCCCTTGTGACCTGCGGAAACACCCATCTGAGGGTGGGGGACGACGACGAAGCCCCGGTCCTGGGGACCGGGGCTTCGGTGATCTTGCGCGGAGGCGGAGGGATTTGAACCCTCGATGGGATTTAAGTCCCAAACCGCATTAGCAGTGCGGCGCCATAGACCGGACTAGGCGACGCCTCCCGCACAGCCGCTCGCGCGAGCGCGAGTGGTGCGTGCAGATGATGACACAGCCGCAGGGTGTGTCACCAATCGGTTCCCACGGTACTAGGCGGGCGGCGCCCAGGGCAAAGTGCTTCCGCGCAACGTGCGGCGCCGGCCGGCGTTAGTCAGGGCATGTCACACGTCAGTCAGCGCACCTCACACGTCACCCGGTTCCGCCGGCTCGCCCGGTTGAGCCCGCTCCCCCTCTTCCTCGCCGCCCTCGCCCCCGCGCCCGCCTCGGCGGCGACCGGTGGCGATCACCTCACCGTCACCGTCCGGGACGCGGGCGACCGCAGCGCCACCTATGAGGTGCACTGTCATCCCGGCACGGCATCCGCGCAGGGCACCCACCCCGACCTCGCCGGCGCCTGCGCCGCCGTCGACCGCAACACCCGGTGGGGGCGCGACACCTTCGCGCCCGTCCCCGACGGCAGCGTCTGCACCATGCTCTACGGCGGCCCCGCGACCGCCCACGTCACGGGCACCTGGGCCGGCCGCCCCGTGGACGCCCGGTTCGACCGGAGCAACGGGTGCGAGACAGCGCGCTGGAACCGCTTCGTGCCGCTCCTCCCCGACATGGGCACCTAGCCCCGGCAGCAACCGGGACCGCGCCCAGCCCCCAGCCCCCAGCTCCAAGCACCAAGCACCAAGCACCAAGCACCAAGCACCCAACCCCCGGCACCCGGCACCCAACCCCCGGCACCCACCCCCACCTGCCCCCTGCACGCAGCCCGACATGCCCTCCCCGGATGCGGTCACACGTTCTACTTCACTTCGTCGTGCGACCTCCCTCTCATCCGGCACCCCCGCACAACCGCTGCGCTTAGACTCCCTCGCGTGACACGTCGCGGGCCCCTTGGCAAGATGGCCCGAGCGGTCGGCAAGGTGCGGTAACAGGGAGGAAGCGTCTCGTGAGCAGCAGGCCATCCCGAGGCGCTGCTCGCCTCGCAGCCATACTCGACGCGCTTCCCGATGCGTTGGTGCTGGTCAACGCCAACGGAACCGTCGTCAACGCCAACACCATCGCGCTGGAGGCGTTCGAGGCGCCGGGTACTGCTCTGGTGGGGCGGGGGCTCCTCGATCTGCTGCCCGAGTTCGACTCGCGGCTCATCCCGGGCTCCATGCGCCGGCCCGACCACATGGACCCCCGCGGGCGCACCAAGCCGACCCGGATGGTGGCCAGGAGGACCGACGGGACCGAGTTCCCCGTCGAGGTCACCAGCGCCAACCTGGAGAACGGCCAGCAGGCCTACGACGGTTACGGCTACAGCGGCGACGAACTGCTCATGCTCGTCGTACGGGATCTGACCGGGACCGTCGACACCGAGGCCGAGCTGGCGCGGTCGCAGCGGCAGACCGAGATGATCCTGCGCGCCGCCGCCGAGGGAGTCGTAGGCACCGACACCGACGGGCGGATCGTGCTCGTCAATCCGGCCGCCGCCCAGATACTGGGTTACCGGGCCAGCGACCTGGGCGGCCGTGAACTCCACGACCTCATCCTGCACTCGCGCGCCGACGGCACCCCCTTCTCGTACGAGGAGTCCCCGCTCGCCGACACCCTGCGCTCCGGGCGCAAGCACCGGGTGCGCGGGCAGGTGCTGTGGTCCAAGAAGGGCGAGAAGGTCCCCGTCGACCTGACGACCGCACCCGTGCGCGACGGCGACCAGCTCGTCGGCGCCGTGCTCACCTTCACCGACCGCCGGCCCTACGACGCCCTCGCCGACGAGAAGTCCGCCGCCGAGAAGGCCCACGCCGAGGAGCTGGAGCGGCTCGAGGAGGAGCACGCCTCCGAGCTGACCGCCCTGCGGCAGAAGCACATCACCGAGCTGGAGGAGCTCCAGGAGCGGCACGACGAGGAACTCGCCGCCGGCGAGGAGCGGTACGCCGCGCTCGGGGAGCGCGAGAAGGACCGTTACGAGGCCCTGGCCGGCCGGCACGACCAGCTGCTGACGCTGCTCGGGCGCTCCCTGCGCGGGCCCCTCGACGAACTGCGCCGCGAGCTGTCCACGCTCGCCGCCGACGACGCCGGACAGCTGTGGCCCGAGGCCAACCAGGTCCTGCACCACCTCTCGGCCGGCTACTCCCGGATCACCCACCTCATCGACAACGTCCTCGGCTACCAGCGCCTCGACGCGGGCACCGACGTCGTCGTCCGTACGAACGTCATGCTCGACGCGGTCGTCGCCGCCGGCGTGGACGGCGCGGTCGAGCTCATCGGGCCCGGGCGCGTCCAGTTCGCCGTGCACGCACCGCCCATCGAGGCCGAGGTCGACGCCCAGCGCCTCGCGACCGCGCTCGCGCACCTCATCGCGGACGTCGCCGGGGTCGACGCGACCGGGAACGCCCCCGTGTCCGCGGGCGGTTACATGGACAACACGGTCGTGGTGGCGGCCGCGCAGCGCGGCGAGGGCGTGCGCATCGAGGTGCGCGGGCCGTACGCCGGGGGCGACCCGGTGCACGAGCCGATCGTGCGCGGGATCGTGCGCGCCCACGGCGGTGTGCTCCAGACGCACGAGGTGCCGGGCATGAGCGGCAGCGCGTACGTCCTCGAAGTGCCCATCGGCGGTGGGGCGGGGGCCGTAGCGGTTCCCGGTCCGGCCGCGCTGGAGGCCGCGCCTGCTCCGGTGGACAACGCCCCCGCTCCCGTGGAGAACGCCCCCGCCGAGGGCGGCGGTCGGCGGCGGGCCCGGCGGTCCTCCACCGACTCCTTCCTGGACGGTGACGTCCCGGGCGAGACCGACGAGTCCTCCGCGCCCACCGGGCGGCGCAGGCGGCGGGCCGCCGGCGAACAGGAACAGGCCGTGGCCGTACCGGCACAGGCCTCCGGTGAGGACGGGGACGGCGGCTCCGGTGGTACGGGGCGGCGCCGCGGACGGTCCGCCGAGGGCGCAGAGCTCGAGGCGGGCGACGCCGGGGTGTCCGAGGGTGCCGTGGTGACGGCTGCCGAGTATGCCGCCGGGTCCGCGGCGGTCGGGAGCGGTCTCGGCGGGACCGTGCCGCCGCAGGGCGTGCCCGCGCCGGCCGGGCGCCGGGCCCGTCGCGACGGCGGCGAGCAGCACGCGCTGCCGGCCGCGTTGCCCGCGGGCGGCTCCGCCGGAGCGGGCCAGCAGCCCCAGGGGCAGCTCCAGATCGCCGGGCCGGGCGCGCAGGGCGACGGCGCGCCGCAGCAGGACGGACGCCGGCGGCGGGCGCTCGCCGCCGCGTCGGAGCGAGCGGCGGCGCAGGAGGCGGCGCCCCGATCGGTGTTCGCCCTCCCACCCGCCGACGCGGACCGCCCGACCGACGCCGACGCCAACACGGGCGCGGTGGGGCCGGTTCCGGGACAGATGCCGGTTCAGGTGCAGGTGCCGGGTCAGCTTCCCGGTCAGGCTCAGGTGCCGGGTCAGCAGGGGCAGATCCCGGGTCAGCAAGGGCAGATCCCGGGTCAGCAGGGGCAGGTCCCTGGGCAGACGCAGTTGCCCGGCCAAGGACTGGTCCCCGGACAGCTCCAGCCTCAGGGCCAGGTACGGGGCAGCCTGGGACCGGTCCCTGTTCAGGGCCAGGTCCCGGTCCAGGGGCAGCTGCCTGGACAGGTCCAGGCCCCCGGGCAGGTCCAGGCTCCGGGCCAGGCACAAACTCCGGTTCAGCCGCAGACCGCCGGGCAGAACCAGACCCCGGCGCAGGTCCAGACACCGGCCCCAGGTCAGGTCCCCGCCGCCACCCCTGTCCCCGCCAACGGGCTCCCGCAGGGACCGGGCCAGGCTCTCGTCGCCGGTCAGCCCGGCCCCTCCCACGGTCATGGCGACGACGGCCGGCACGACGCCGTCCCGCACGACCAGGCCGACGACCACACGCCACCGCAGCCGCACCCCACCACCGCGCCGACGGGCCGACGCCGACGGGCCGTCGCCCAGCCGGCCGAGCCGGTCGGCACGCCCGCGCCGGGAGTTCAAGCCCAGGGCCCCGCACAGAGCCTTCCCGCACAGGGCGTTCCCGCACCGGCAGTCGCGCCCGGCCCGGTCGTTCCCGGTCAGCCGGCTCCAGGTCAGGCCGTGCCCGCAGGAGTTCCTACGGCCCCTGCGCCGCAGGTCCCCGCCGCAGTGCCGCCGGGGCAGTACCCGGGGGTCCCCGTGCAGAACGCCACCGGGCAGGCCGGCCTCGTCCCGCAGGCCGTCGCCGCCCCGGCCTCACCCATGCAGGCCGCTCCTCCGCAGCCCGCCCCGGCACAGCCCGTCCCGGCACAGCCCGTCCTCCCGCAAGGTGTGCCCGGGCAGAACGGCGTCCCGGCCCAGCCCGCTCTCGCGCAGCCCGGCCAGCCCCTCCCCGCCGAGGCACCCCAGTCGCAGGTCCCGGCCCAGGGGACGCCCGCCGCCCAGCCCTGGCTCACCGCCCAGGACACCCCCGCCGTACCGGCGAACGGCGCCGCCACCGCCGTACCACCGCAGCAGGCGACCCCCCAGCCCGCGCAGGCGCCCGAAGCCGGGCCGGCCACTCCGGCGCCCGGCGTCCAGGTGCCCGCGGAGGCAGCGCAGGCGCAGGCCCGGGCGGCACAACCGCTCCCCGCGGAAACCGCGACGGCAGCCGCGGCTGCCGCCCCCGCCCCCGTCGACCCCAACTCCACCCAGGGCCGCGCCTTCAGTGTGCGGACGCTCGGGCAGGGTGTGCCGTTCACCCGGCAGGCGGCGCAGGTGCAGCAGCCGGGGGCGGCCACGCCTCCGCCGCACCAGCCGGGCGGTTCGGGGCGGCGGCGCAAGCTCGGCACCCGGCCCGACCCCGCGGTCGCCACGGCGGCCCCGGAGCAGGCGGCGCGTCCGCATCCCGCGGCCGAACAGTCCGCAGCGGGGGCGCAGGCACCGCAGCCGCAGCCCTCGTTGGCCGGGCAGTCGCGGCTCGCGCATGCCACCGAGGCGGCCGGGCGGTCGTACGCCATAGGGGCGCCGGACGAGAACGCCGCCGAGGGGCCCGAGCCGCTGGACGGTCCCGGTGGGGCCGTCGAGATCCCGGACACCCCGCGGCCGCAGCCGATGGACGACGAACTGCCCCCGGAGCCGCTGGACAACCCGCGGCGGCTGCTGGTGTGGCCGGCGCCGGACGTGACGACCCAGCAGGCGCTCAGCGACCGCGGGTACCGGCCCGTCATCGTGCAGTCGCGCGAGGAGGTCGACGCGCAGATCGCGGCCTTCCCCGCCGCGCTGTTCGTGGACCCGCTGACCGGGCCGATCACCCGGACCGCGCTCCAGTCGCTCCGGCAGGCGGCGGTGGCGTCCGAGGTGCCGATCATGGTGACCGCGGGGCTCGGACAGGCCTCGCGGGAGGCGGCCTACGGCGCCGATCCCGCCGTACTGCTCAAGGCGCTGGCGCCCCGGGACAGCGAGCAGCATCCGCCGCGGGTGCTGCTGATCGAGGAGCACGCGGAGATCGCGCTGGCGCTCACGGCGACGCTGGAGCGGCGGGGGATGCAGGTCGCTCGTGCGGCCAGTGACGCGGACGCGGTGACCCTGGCCGGTCAGCTCCGGCCGAACCTGGTCGTGATGGACCTCATGCAGGTGCATCGGCGCAGGGCCGGGATCGTGGACTGGCTGCGGGCGAACGGGCAGCTGAACCGGACGCCGCTGGTGGTGTACACGGCTGCCGTGGATCAGGCGGATCTGCCTCGGCTGGCTTCCGGGGAGACGGTTCTGTTCCTCGCGGAGCGGTCGACCAGTGCGGAGGTTCAGGCGCGGATCGTGGATCTGCTGGCCAGGATCGGGACGAACTAGGGGCGCGCGCCGTCGTCGTCCACCGGTGCGTCGTGGCCGGTCGCGCAGTTCCCCGGGCCCCTGAAACCCCCCTACTTGGCCACCAGCCGCCGTGCCGCCTCCCGCACCGACGCCCGTAGTCGGTCCCGGTCCGCGTCCTCGCCGCCCACCAGGATCCGTTTCATCTGCGGGACCACCGCCGCCCAGTTCGCGACCGCGATCAGCAGGAACAGCAGGTCGCGGGGTGGGATCGCGTCGGTGACGACGCCCCGCTGCTGGCCGTCCCGGAGCGTGGCGACCTTGCGGCGGTAGTGCTCCTGGCGCTCCGCCTCGTCCGGGAGCTCGGCCGTCGCGCCGTACTCCAGGCCCTCCCAGAAGAGCAGGCGCAGCACCTCGGGGTGGGCCTCGTGGTAGTCCATGAGGCGGTCGATCCAGTTCTCGATGTCGTCCGGGTCGACCGGTACGGCGACGGCGAGGTCGAGCATGGCCTTGCCGAGGACCTGGGTGAACAGCTCCGCCTTGTTGCCGAAGTAGGCGTAGATCAGCTGCTTGTTGGCCTTGGCCTCGGTCGCGATGCGGTCGATGCGGGCGCCCGCGATGCCGTGGCGGGCGAACTCCGCGACCGCCGCCTCGAAGATCCGGGCCTTGGTCGCCTCGGGGTCCCTTGCTGCTGCCATGGGGTTCAGGGTAGGGGCAGGAAGAGAAGTAACCAACTATTTGGTTGACAGGGAATCGACCGGCCTCCCACACTGTTGGACTGTTCCAACCAACCAGTTAGTTGTGAGAGCCGACTCGAAGGAGTCCTCCGGTCATGCCGACAGCAACCGCCACCGCAGCAGGACGGTCCACCGCGGCGGCCCCCGCCCAGCGTGCGGGCTCGCTGCTCCTCGTCCTCATCGCCGTCTGCACCGCCGTCACGGCCGCCAACATCTACCTCGCGGCCCCGCTGCTCCCCCTCATCGCCCACGACTACGGCTCCACCCCCGCCGCGGTGGCCTGGATCGCCTCGGTCGCGCAGTTCGGCTACGCCTTCGGGCTCCTCGTCTTCGCCCCGCTCGGCGACAGCGTGAACCGGCGCCGACTGGTCGCCGTCCTCTCGCTCGTCACCACCGCCGCCCTGACCGCCGGGGCCCTCGCGTCCGGCACCACCGCCCTCGCGGCCGCCGTCCTGGTCGCCTCCGCGGCCACCGTCGTCCCCCAGCTGCTGGTCCCGCTGGTCGCCCAGCGCGCCCCCGCCGACCGCCGGGCCCGGCATGTGGCGGCCGTCATCGCGGGCCTGTTCACCGGGGTCGTCGCGGCCCGGGTGCTCGGCGGGCTGATCGGACAGGCCTTCGGCTGGCGGGTGGTGTTCGTGGGCGCGGCCGTGCTGACGGCCGCGCTCGGACTCGCGACGGCCTACGCCCTGCCCGCCGAGCGGCCCCGCCGCTCCGGCCCGCTCTTCTCCGGGCTGACCACCCTGCCGTCCGTCGTCCGCCGCTCGCCCGACCTGTGGCGCGCGTGCGTGCGGCAGGCGGGGATGTACGGCGCCTGGAGCGCGCTGTGGACCTCGCTGGCCCTGCTGCTGACCGGCCCGTCCTACGGCCTGTCGACCGCCACGGCCGGGCTCTTCGGCCTCTTCGGACTCGCCGCGAGCGTGGTGGCGCCGCTGGCCGGCGGGTTCGTGGACCGCTTCGGCGCCGCGAAGGTCGTGCGGTCGGCGTATCTGCTGGCCGCGGTGTCCGTGCCGCTGTTCTGGCTGGGCGGGCACACGCTCGGGGCCCTGTTCGTGGCGGCGATCGCCGTGCACGCGGCCCTGGTCGCCTCCCATGTCGCCAACCAGACCCTGGCCCTGACCACGACCTCGACCCCGGCGACCGCCAACACGGCGTACGTGGTGGCGGGCTTCGCGGGCGGCGCGTCGGCCTCCGCGCTGGCGGGGTCGGCGTTCGGCTGGTGGGGCTGGGGCGGCGTGTGCGCGGTCGCGGGGGTGTGGCTGGGGCTGGGGTGGCTCACCACGTCGGTACGCCTGGGGTGGCTCACCCCGTCGGCACGGCGGTGACCAGGCCGCCGACCTCCGGCGAGGCTTGTGCCGTACGGCGGTCAGGGTGCCCCGGTTCTCGTCCGGGCGCCCTGCCCGCCGTACCCCTCATGCCGCTCAGAGCTTGGTGACGTCCAGCCCGCCCTCGGCATATTGCTTTCGCAGGACCTTCTTGTCGAACTTTCCGACGCTCGTCTTCGGGACCGACTCGATGATCGACCAGCGCTCCGGGAGCTGCCACTTGGCGATCTTGCAGACGTCGCTCGCGAGGAAGGCGCGCAGGGACTCGAAGTCGGCGGTGGAGCCCTCCTTCAGGACGACCGTGGCCAGGGGGCGCTCGCCCCACTTGTCGTCGGGGACGGCGACGACCGCGGCCTCGGTGACGTCCGGGTGGGACATCAGGGCGTTCTCCAGGTCCACGGACGAGATCCACTCGCCGCCGGACTTGATGACGTCCTTGGCGCGGTCGGTGAGGGTGAGGAAGCCGTCGGGGGAGATGGTGCCGACGTCGCCGGTCTTCAGCCAGCCGTCCTCGCTGAACTTGTCGGCGGGGCGCAGGGGTTCGGCGTCGGGGCCGTTGTAGTAGGCGCCGGCGATCCAGGGGCCGCGGACCTCCAGCTCGCCCGCGGACTCGCCGTCCCAGGGCAGGCGCTCGCCGCCGGGGCCGGTGAGGCGGGCCTCGACGGAGGCCGGGAAGCGGCCCTGGGTGAGGCGGTAGGCGAACTCCTCGTCGGTGCCGACGACATGGGCCGGCGGGCGGGCGATGGTGCCGAGCGGGGAGGTCTCCGTCATGCCCCAGGCGTGGCAGACCCGCATGCCCAGCGCGTCGAAGGCCTCCATCAGGGAGGGCGGACAGGCCGAGCCGCCGATGGTGACCTGGGTGAGCGAGGAGACGTCACGCGGCTTGGCGGTGAGCTCGGCGAGCAGGCCCTGCCAGATGGTGGGGACGGCCGCCGCGTGGGTCGGCTTCTCGCGCTCGATCATCTCGGCGAGGGGCGCGGGCTGGAGGAAGCGGTCCGGCATCAGCATGTTGACGCCGGTCATGAAGGTGGCGTGCGGCAGGCCCCAGGCGTTGACGTGGAACTGGGGGACGACCACGAGTGAGGTGTCCTGGTCGGTCAGGCCCATCGACTGGGCCATGTTGACCTGCATGGAGTGCAGGTAGATGGAACGGTGGCTGTAGACCACGCCCTTGGGGTCGCCCGTGGTGCCGGAGGTGTAGCACATGGCGGCGGCCTGGCGTTCGTCCAGCTCGGGCCAGTCGTAGCCGGTGGGCTTGCCCGCGATCAGGTCCTCGTACTCGTGCACGCGCGCGTGGGTGCCTTCGAGCGCGGTGCGGTCGCCGGGGCCCGAGACCACCACGTGCTCGACCGTCTTGAGGTGCGGGAGCAGCGGGGCGAGCAGGGGGAGCAGCGAGCCGTTGGCGATGACGACGCGGTCGGCCGCGTGGCCCACGATCCAGGCCAGCTGGTCCGGGGGGAGGCGGAGGTTCAGGGTGTGCAGGACCGCGCCCATGGAAGGGATCGCGAAGTAGGCCTCGACATGCTCGGCGTTGTTCCACATCAGGGTCGCCACGCGCTCGTCGGCGGTGACGCCGAGGTCCTCGCGCAGGGCGTGTGCCAGCTGGGCGGCGCGGGTGCCGACCTCGGCGAAGGAGCGGCGGTGCGGCTCCGGCTCGCCGGTCCAGGTGGTCACCTGTGAGGTGCCGTGGATCGACGACCCGTGGGTCAGGATCCTGGAGATCAGCAGCGGTACGTCCTGCATGGTGCTCAGCACGGCGTCCTCCCGGGGCGACATTGCCTACGCGGTAGTAAGGGATGCGCCGATTCTGCGCACATACCGCGCGGTATGTCACTAGAGCCGGGCGATCGATCACGTCACGTTGTGTTCACAACGGACGGCCCGCCCGCTCGGTTCCCTACCTGGCGAGTACCAGCTCGGGGTCCTCGCGGAGCTTGCCCAGCGCCCGGGAGACCGCCGACTTCACGGTCCCGACCGAGACGCCGAGCACCTCGGCCGTCTGCACCTCGCTGAGGTCCTCGTAGTACCTGAGGACGACCATCGCGCGCTGCCGGGCGGGCAGTTTCATGATCGCCCGCCACATGGCGTCGTGCAGGGCCTGCTGCTCGGCGGGGTCGTCCTCGCCGGGGCCGGTCTCGGGCTCGGGGATCTCGTCGGTCGCGAACTCGTCGACCTTGCGCTTGCGCCACTGCGAGGTACGGGTGTTCAGCAGGGCGCGGCGCACATAGCCGTCGAGGGCCCGGTGGTCCTCGATGCGCTCCCAGGCGACGTAGGTCTTGGTCAGGGCGGTCTGCAGCAGGTCCTCCGCGTCGCTCGGGTTCGCGGTCAGCGACCGGGCGGTACGCAGCAGCACCGGCTGGCGGGCCTTCACGTACGAGGCGAACGAGGGGTACGCGAGGGTCTGCGTCGCCGGGACGGCGGCCTTCGAAGCGCTGGTGCAGACGGGTGTGGTCATGGCTCCACGCTAGGTTCGAGACCGCCTCCCCCTCATCGGCCACAGGTCCCGAAGACGACTCCGCCTCAGGTTGTAGAGGTGGGGCTGACTGCACCTCCTGTAGGTGGACGAGGACGGTCGGGGTACTGCGGGTTCACCCCTGCGGGCTCACCCGTCCGCGGTGAGCACGAGCCCGGACGTCGGCACCCCGGTCCCCGCCGTCACCAGGACGCGTCCCGCCTGCGGCACCTGGTTCACCGCCGTCCCCCGCACCTGGCGTACGGCTTCCGCGATGCCGTTCATCCCGTGGAGGTACGCCTCGCCCAGCTGGCCGCCGTGGGTGTTGAGCGGGACGCGGTCCTCGCGGACGAACTCCGCCGCCTCCCCCTTTCCGCAGAAGCCGAACTCCTCCAGCTGCATCAGGACGAACGGGGTGAAGTGGTCGTAGAGGATCGCCACGTCGATGTCCTCGGCGGTGAGGCCGCTGGTGTGCCAGAGGCGGCGGGCGACCACGCTCATCTCGGGGAGGCCGGTGAGGTCGTCGCGGTAGAAGCTGGTCATCTGTTCCTGGGCCCGGCCGGCGCCCTGGGCGGCGGCCGCGATCACGGCGGGCCGCTGCGCGAGGGCACGCGCGCGTGCGAGGGACGTGACGACGATCGCCTGGCCGCCGTCGGTCTCCTGGCAGCAGTCGAGGAGTCTGAGCGGCTCGACGATCCAGCGGGAGGCCGCGTGGTCGGCGAGGGTGATGGGGCGGCCGTGGAACCAGGCCGCCGGGTTGGTGGCCGCGTACCGGCGGTCGGTCACGGCCACGTGCCCGAAGGCCTCCGGGGTGAGGCCGTAGGTGTGCAGATAGCGCTGGGCCGCCATCGCCACCCAGGAGGCCGGGGTGAGCAGGCCGAAGGGGAGGGACCAGCCGAGGGCGACCCCCTCGGCGGAGGGTTCGCGGTGCTGGACGCCGGAGCCGAAGCGGCGGCCCGAGCGCTCGTTGAAGGCGCGGTAGCAGACGACCACCTCGGCCACGCCCGCCGCGATCGCCATGGCCGCCTGCTGGACGGTCGCGCAGGCCGCGCCGCCGCCGTAGTGGACCCGGGAGAAGAAGGACAGCTGGCCGATCCCGCAGGCCTGGGCGACGGTGATCTCGGGGCTGGTGTCCATCGTGAAGGTGACCATGCCGTCCACGTCGGCGGGGGTGAGGCCGGCGTCGTCGAGGGCCGCGCGGACCGCCTCGGCGGCCAGCCGCAGCTCGCTGCGGCCGGAGTCCTTGGAGAACTCGGTGGCGCCGATGCCGGCGATCGCGGCCCGTCCGCCGAGCCGGTCACGCGCGTGTGTGCTCATTCGGCGCTCCCCAGGGTGAGGGTGACCGTGCCCGTCACGTGGTGGCCGAGACCGTTGGCCCCTACGACCCGGACGGTCGCGGTGGTGCCTTCCACGGCTTCTATCGTCCCGGTCAACACCATGGTGTCCCCGGGGTAGTTGGGGGCGCCCAGTCTGATCGCCACCTTCCTGAGCACCGCGCGTGGCCCGAAGTGGTCGGTGAGGTAGCGGCCGACCAGGCCGTTCGTCGTCAGGATGTTCATGAAGACGTCCGGGGAGCCCTTCGCGCGGGCCGCCTCCGGGTCGTGGTGCACGTCCTGGTAGTCCCGGGAGGCGATGGCCCCGGCGACGATCAGGGTGCGGGTGACCGGGATCTCCAGGGGCGGCAGTTCGTCTCCGGGCCTCATGCGTCCTCCTCGGCGGCGCTGAAGACGGGGAGCACCAGGTCGTCGTCGTAGGACCGGAATTCCAGCCGTACCGGCATCCCGATCCGCACCTTGTCGTACGGCGTCCCGACCACGTTGCTGATCATCCGTACGCCCTCGGCGAGTTGGACCAGGGCGACGGCGTAAGGCGGGTCAAATGCCGGGAAGGGCGGGTGGTGCATGACGACGTACGAGTAGACCGTGCCCTCGCCGCCCGCCTCGACGGTGTCCCAGTCGGGGCCGCCGCAGTGGGCGCAGCCGGGGAGCCAGGGGAAGCGGAGGGTGGCGCAGGCGGTGCAGCGCTGGATGAGCAGCCGGTGGCGGGCTACGCCCTCCCAGAAGCCGGCGTTGTCGCGGTTGACGACGGGACGGGGGCGGGCGGGGCGGGGCTCGGCCTTCTTCCGGCCCGCGGGGGCGTACTTGAGGATGCGGAAGCGGTGGGTGCCGACGAGGGTGTCGCCCACGCGGACGTCGGTGCGGGTGGTGACGAAGTGGCCGGTGCCGAGCTTGGTGGTCTTCCTGGCCGAGACCGACTCGATGACGGTGTCGAAGGTGATCTCGTCGCCGGGGCGCAGCGGGCGCAGGTACTCCTGCTCGCAGTCGGTGGCGACGACCGAGGTGCAGCCGGACTCGTCGAGGAGGGCGAGGAGTTCGTCGTACGCCCGTGCGCGGCCGGTGTGTCCGGTGAGGCCGCCCATCGTCCAGGCCTGGAGCATGGTGGGCGGGGCGACGGCGTCGGGGCCGGTGTAGGCGGGGTTGGTGTCGCCGAGGGCCTCGCACCAGTGGCGGATCATGGGGACGTTGACGGGGTCCTTGCCGGTGGCGGCCACGGCGGCGGGGTGTCCTTCGTAGGCCTTGAGCCGGGCCGTCAGGCCGTCTTCGTGCACGGGGTCCAGGGGGTCCACGGGGTCCACGGGGCGCACGCCTCCCTCGCTCACGGGTTTCTGACTGTCCGTCAGATGTGACGGGATGTCAAGGTCGTCTCGGAGCTGCCGGACACGTTTGAGGGGCGCCGCCGGACGCGCCTGCGGGGCACCACCGGTCACGGCTGCGCGACCCCACCGGTCACGGCTTCGGCGACGCCCCGCGAACACGCCTGCGCGGCGGCGCCGAAGCACCGCCGCGCGGACGTGTCACCTCCCCGAGCCCCCCCGAGGTCCCCCGAACTCCCCCCCAAGCCCCTCCCGAAGCACCCCCCGAGCACCCCCCGAAGCCCCCCGTCGAGGGCCCGTCAGCCCTCGTGGATCGCCGTCACCACCACAGCGGGGAGAAGTTGACGGACGTGTTGTTGTTGCCCTGGTTGACGGCCGTGAACGCGGAGCCGTTGACCTGGGCGGTGTTGCTCTGGTTCGAGGCGCCCGAGCCGACGGCGTTCTGCTGTGTGGTGGACGAGTTGCCGTTGTTGTCGTGCCCCACGCCACTGCCCACGATGCTCGCGACACCCGCGTTCGATCCGTTGTCCGCGAAGCCGCCGTTGTCCGCCGCCGCGACGCCGGTGAAGAGCGCGGCGGCGAGCGGGAGGGCGGAGACGGCGGCGAGGACGCGGGCGGTACGGATGCTTGCCATGGTGTTTCCTCCAGAACCCGGCCTGGTGCCGGTTGTACGTCAAGTAGGGCTGTTTCCGGGGCAGTTGGCCGACCGTCCCGGGCTGTGCACGACGTCGCGAGACCAGAGTTGCCCACCGAATCCCCGGCGAACCAGAGCGGAAGGGGTTATTCCCCCTGAAGCGTGAGGACAAGTCGATAAACCCCTTTCGCGACTTCACCGGGCAGTTCGGGGTGAGGGGGACGGTTGGTGATCAAGCGCGGCAAGAGGGAAAGCGTTCCGGCACATTTCCAGCCAATCGCCCGGGCCCGGCGAGTCGCGCTCGCTCACCCTTCCCTTTTTCGAACACTCGTACGAACATGGAGGCATGGCCACCACAGACCGGCAGGCCACGACGCTGGCCCTCGCACACGCCCTGTCAGCCGCCGAGCGCGGGCTGGCCGTCATCCCCCTGTCCCGCACCAAGCTCCCGGCCCTGCGCTCCCCCCACCGCGACGACCCCTTGGCCGCCCCCTGTCACGGCGAGTGCGGGGCGTTCGGACACGGGGTGTACGACGCCTCGACCGACCCCGTCCGCATCCGCGAGCTCTTCTCGGCGGCCCCCTGGGCAACCGGCTACGGCATCGCGTGCGGCCTCCCGCCCCACCACCTCATCGGCATCGACCTGGACACCAAGTCGGGCACGGACTCCTCGGCGGCCCTGCGCGAACTGGCTCTGCGCCATCTGTTCACGATCCCCGACACGGTCGTCGTCCTCACCCCGAGCGGCGGCCGCCACCTCTGGCTCACCGGACCGCCCGACGCGGCCGTCCCCAACTCGGCCGGCCGGCTGGCCCCGGGCATCGACATCCGGGGCGCCGGCGGTTACCTCGTCGGGCCCGGCTCCCGCACCGACCACGGCACCTACGGCACGGCACCGGGCACGGCCCACCTGGCCCCGGCGGCCTGCCCTCCCGCCCTGCTCCGCCTGCTGCTCCCGCCACCGCGCCCCACCCACCCCGCGACCCATCCCTCGGCCGGCGACCAGGGCCAGGGCCTGGTCCAGTTCGTCCTCGCCGCGCACGAGGGCCAGCGCAACACCCGGCTGTTCTGGGCGGCCTGCCGCGCGTACGAGAACGGCATCGGCCCGGCCCTGGTCGCCCCCCTGGTGGACGCGGCCCTCGACACGGGCCTCACAGAACGCGAGGCCAGGGCGACGATCGCTTCGGCGGCTCGGATGACGGGGAGGCGGGGGTGAGGGGCGTCGGGGGAAGGGCCCCTGGGTGCGGTGTTCCGGAGGTGGGGCCGTGAGGGTGAGGGGCCCCGAGGGTGAGGGGCGCGAGGGTGAGGGGCCCGGAGTAACTCGCCCCGGGGTGAGGTGCCCAGGAGGTGAGCCGCCCCGGAAGTAGGCGCCCGGAGGGGGAGCCGCCCGGAGGGAGAGGCACCCGACGGTGAGCCGCCCGGGGTGAGAAGCGCCCGCGGGGGGTGAAAAGCGCCGAGGTGATGGGCCCGAAGGGGGACCGCCCCCACGGGGAGCCGCCTGGCGATGAGGGGCTCCGGGGGTGAGCTGCCCGTGAGGAGAGCCGCCCCGCGGGGGAGAGAGGCGCCCGGAGCGAGGAGCCCCGGAGGTGAGCCGCCCGGCGGCAAGCCCCCCAGGGGTGAGCCCCCCGGGCATAAGGGAGTCCGGTTGAGCTGCGCGGCCCTCAGGGGGCGGAGGTGCGCCGGGACTGGCGGGCGAGTGCCGGTCGCTACTCCGTCGGTCTCCGTCCCGCCCGGTGTGCGGTCAGCCACTTCGCGGCGTAGGCCACCGCCGGGGCCAGGTCGAACAGGCGGGAGTCGGCGGCGCCGATCCGGCCCCGCGTGACCGGCCGTTCGGCGCGGGACTCGTACGCCTCGCCCAGCGCCGGGAAGTCGGAGGTGTCGAAGTCCACGTCACGGTAGCGGTGCCAGCGCCGTCCCGAGCCGTCGTCGACCGCGCAGCCGTAGTCCCGGCTGCCCTGGCCCGGCACCCGGTACTCGGCCAGGTGGAAGGCCGTGCAGGCGGAGTAGTCGACGCCCAGCAGCAGGACACGGGCGTCCAGTTCCTCCAGCCGGGCCAGCGGGGACTCCTCGCCCAGGTGACAGTTCAGGTCGTGCCCGGCGGTGATCCGCGCCGCGGCCGGCCCCAGGGCGGCGAAGGAACTCTGCGGGTGGTCGCTGCGCAGCGCGCCCGGCCGGGTGCGGACCTCCTCCGGCAGTACGCCGACCCCCTGACTGGGGGTCCGCGCGGGATCGAACGCGGGCAGCGTCGCCCGCAGCCGGGGCCACTGCGCCGGCGGCACGGCACCGCCCCGGGTGACGGCCCAGCGGGACGGGTCGGAGTTGCCGGGAGTCTGGGTGTAGACGACCAGCGTGCCCTCCGCGCCGAGCGCCTCCAGCAGCGAGTCGACCACGGCCCGCGCGCCGCCGGACACCGGCCCGACGGCCCGCAACGACGTGTGCACCAGCAGGGTGTCGCCGGGCCGGACGCCCAATGCCTTGAGCTGCCAGGTGAGTTCTCCGGGCCGGAGGGCGTCCGGGGTGGTCGGCTCGGTCAACTCCGCGCTCCCTGCAGGACATCGGCGAAGCCCCGCGAGGGGTGCGCCGGGACCGCGTCGGCCCGGTACGGGTCATCGCGCGGAGCGTCGGCCCGCCTCAGCCCCGCCGGCAGCGGCACGGACCACAGCAGTCGCAGGTCGTGGCGGACCGCGGAGGCCAGCGGCCTGCCCTGCGGGCTCCCGCCGTCGAGGAACTCGCGCAGCCCGACGTCCCCGCCCCTGGCCATGGTGTACGGCGGTACCGAGTGCCGGGACAGCACCAGCGCCCCGGGACCGGCGCCCGGCGCGGCACCGGCCGCGAACAGGTGTCGTACGGCGTGGAAGTGGCGTTCCTGGAGGCCGCCGACGTCGATCACCGTGGCGTCGTCCGGTACGGCGGTGCCCTGGCGCAGGGTGAGCGGGACCGCGGCGCGGTCGTGGACCAGGACGTGGGCGGCCGCGTAGCGCAGGGTCTGTTCGTCGGCGGTGGCGCCGCCCTTGCCGCCGAGGCGTTCGAGGACGCGGGCCCGCCGGGCCGGGGTCAGGGTGCGCACCAGGTCGTCCAGCGCGGTGACGACCGAGGGTGCCGGCAGGGTGTCGTACAGCCCGAAACGGCCCGGCACCAGGGACGACAGGAGCAGGCCGAGGCAGCGGGCCAGCAGGGTCGTCTCCTCGGCCACGGCGGCGCCGGACAGGCCGTTGACCCGGCAGCCGAGGGAGCCGGCCAGCACGATCTGGAGGTGCGGGGCACGATGGCCGGCCTCGGTGAGCCGGGACGCCATGCGGACGGCGGGCAGGACGTAACTGAGCGCCCGCAGCGGGATCGTGGTGCTGGCGCCGTACACGATCCGCAGCACCAGCGGGGCCCGCACGGCCTCGCCCGCGGCCCGCAGCAGCGCGGCGACGCCGTGCCGGGGCAGGCCCTGGACGTAGCCCGAGCGTCTGGCCTCGGGGCCGACGAGCGCGTCCAGCAGCCGGGGGCGCAGCCGGTTGACCTCACCGGTCTCCTGCGCGTCGGCGCACGGCGGCAGGGCGTCCAGGAGACCGCGGACGTCGGCGTCGGTGAGCGGACGGGATTCCTTGTCAGGTCCGAGGACAGGCACCCCCCGCATGATGGCAGTGAGCAGATTCGCCTGCTTCTTTCCCAGGGGCGGCACCCCTACGGACACATTGGGCATTGTACCTGACAATTCGCCAATAAACCCTGAATGGTTACGAGTTGATGGCCAGGATTGTGCCACGGCCGGTCGCCCGGCCTCGTGCGAAACTGGAAACGAGGTACGCAAGCCACAAACCGGGGGATGAGATGGTGCCCGTGTACCGCTATGCCGTCAGCTACGCGCACGGCAGGGACGAGGCCTGGGTCGCGCGGTTCCTGGACGAGCTGAGACGGCGTCTGGACACCGGGAGCGGGCCTCGGTTCCACCGTCTCGTGCCCCCGCCCGCCGCGGCCGGCGGACCGGAGGAGGGCTCGTACGGCGTCGGTACGGCGGACATCGTGCTGGCCCTGTGCAGTCCGGCGTACTTCAACGAGGGCCCGGCCCAGCGGGACTGGGCGGTGCTGGCGTTGCGCCGGAGCCTGGGGCAGGCCCGGACCGGCGTCGCCCCGCAGCCGGTCCTGCCGCTGGTCTGGGAGCCGGTGGACCGGCGGCTGCCGGGGCCGGTCGAGACGGCCGACGTGTTCTCCGCTGGGCAGCCGGCCGAGTACCGCTCGCTGGGGCTGGCGCTGCTGACCATGCAGGCCCCGCGGTACCGCGCGGTGCTGGACCGGGTGCTCGACGGGATCGCGGCCCGCATGCGCGCGATGGCCGCGGCCGGGGCGCCCGCGCCCGAACTGGACGACGGCTACGGCTTCGCCGGGGAGGCCCCCGACGCACTGTCGGCGGACGACGCGGCCTTCACGGAACGCTTCCGCGCGGAGGTGACGGCATCGCCCCTGCCCGCACGACCGATCACCCGCACGCTGGTCCTCCGCGGCTCAGTGGGTAGCCAGGAGGTGGGTGGCGGGTACCTCGACGACGGACACGTGGACCGTGACGACTCCGGACCGGGCTCCGGCGCCCTGCCCTCCCCCTCCCCCCTGCCCGTGGACCTCCTGCCTGACCTGGGGCGCCGCATCCTCCTGGTCGATCCCTCCGGCTCCGGCCACAGCACGGAACTCGCCCGGCTCGTCGCCGGGGCGCTGGCCGACCGGACGCCGGGGCGGGCACGGACCGCGCCGAGACCGAGCCTGGATGCCGTACGGGAGCGGGCCGGGGTGGGCGAATCGGCGGACTGGGAGGAGACGGACGGGCAGGACGTGGACGGTGACCCGGCTGAGTCGCCCGGCACGGGGTGGCCGCTCGGCGAGGCGGCGCCCGTCCGACCGCCCTGGGGGTGCCGGATCCCCTTCGTACTGTCGGCGCGGTCCGGGGCGTTGCCCCGGCTGGACGGGATGGTGCCGACGCTCGCTCCGTCGGCCGCCGCGGCGGAACCGGCCGGGTGGGCCGCTCGGCAACTGCGGTCCGGGCGTGCCTTCCTGGCCGTGGACGACCTGGACGCGGTGCCCGCGGGCAACCGTGCCGCCGTCTGGGAGTGGCTCCTGCGGCTGCTGGAGGCCCACCCCCGGGCGCCGTGCGTCATCGCCACGAACGGCACCGGGGTGCCCTGGTCCCGGCTCGGCGGTGACTTCCGGATAGTAGGCCTGGAACCCCTGTCCCCGACCGACCTCAGGGCCCTCCTGAACTCCGGTGCCGCGCAGGCCTCCGGAGACCGGGGAGACCTCGCGGACCGGGCTGCCCTCCCCGCCCCGACGCTCGGCACAGATCCTCTGCTGGCCGGGGTCGCCGGGCGGCCGGCCGCCGCCGTGGCGATGCTGCGGGCGGCGGCCGCCTCGGTCACGCCCGGCCAGGTCCCCCGGCACCGCCTGCTGCGCGCCGGTGTCTCGGCGGTGTGGCGCAGACCGCGCGAGGACACGGCAGGTCCGGCCGCCCTCCCCGCGCCCGCGCCCGCCGCCGACCAGGTGCCGGACAGCGTGCTGCGGGCGGCCTCCGGCCGGCTGGCCGTCGCCGCCCTCGGACTGGACGGCTCCCGCATCCCGCTGTCCACCGCGCTGAACGCCCTGCGCGCCCCCCGCTCCACCGACTCCACCGCACCCGAACGCCTCCTGGCAGCGCTCGCCGACCGCGCGGGCGTGGTGTTCCGTCCCGGCCCGGACACCGTGGCCTTCCCGAGCCCCGGGGTCAGGACCTTCCTGGCCGCCCACCACCTGGTGCACACCCCCGGCACCGACACCGACGCACTGCTGCGCCGCCACCCCTCACCCGAACTCGCCGAGCTGCTGGCCCAGTTGCGGGCCGCCGAGACCGGCACCGGCACCGCCCGCAGTGTCCTGGCGGCACCGGGCGGCCCACCGCGACGGCTGTCGGCGGGCAGCCCGCCGCGTCCTGCCGTACGCGGTGCGGGGGTACGGCGTGTCGGCGTACGGTCGTCCGCCGAGGTGCGCGCCCTGCTGCGGGCCGGCACCGCCGTGCCGGAACTGCGCTGCTCCGGACCGGTCGACGGGCTGTCCGAGGCACTGCCGAAACTGCCCGGGCTGCGCTCACTGGTCCTCGCGGACGACCCGTCGCTGGTCGCCCTGCCCGAGCTGGGCGGCTGCCGGTCGCTGCGGTCGGTCCGGGTGCTGCGCTGCCCGAACCTGCGGGACCTGACGGCTCTGGAGTCCTCGGCGGTGATGTTCCTCGACGTCGACCCGTGGCCGGATCTGCCCGTACCGGAGTGCCTGCGCCGGGCGTTCTGGCTGAGCCGGGTGGACCTGGTGACCGCCGGCCCGCGCACCCGCCCGGCCGTCGTACCGGCCGTGCCCGGCACGGCGTTCCCGGAGATCCGGATACGGCCCCGCCCGCACGGCTGACGACCTGGCTGTCGGCCATATTCACCGACGGTGTAGTGACGGCGGGCGCCATGGGGAAGAGTGCAACGAGGGCGGTCACCGGAGCCGTGGGCCGCCGATGGGGGGACAGTAGGCTTGATCAGGCTTTTCGACCCGGGCGAGGAGACGGACAGGCCCGCACCGGACCTCCGTGCGCCCGCACCCGACGGCCGTGCGCCCGCACCCGAGGGCGGTACGTCCGCACCGGACGCCGGCACACCCGCGGACAGCGGTGCACCCGCGCCGCCCCGCCCCACGCCCGCCCGCGGCACCGACCGTCTCGACGAGCAGGTCTACCTCTTCGACGACCCGACCGTCCTCGCCGTCAACGTCGCGCTGGCGTCCGGCCGTCCGCTGCTCGTGCTGGGCCCCCCGGGCTCCGGGAAGTCGGCGCTCGCGCCGAACGTGGCCCGGCTGATGCGCTTCCGCTACTACGCGGAGGTGGTCACCGCCCGCACCGAACCGCACGACCTGCTGTGGCGCGAGGAGGCCTTCCGCCAGCTCAACGACGCCACCCAGGGCACGCTCCAGGACCCCGGTTCGCGGGCCTACTTCCGGCCCGGCCCCCTGTGGAAGGCACTCGATCCGGCCATGGACGAGGAAGGCGCGCCCGCACTGCGCGACCGGCCCGCGGTGGTGCTCATCGACGAGATCGACAAGGCCGATCCCGACGTCCCGGACGCCCTGCTCGATCCGCTCAACAACCTCCGTTTCGTGGGCCCGGACCGCCGCACGGTGACCGCCGCCGGGGACACCGGCGCCCCCCTCGTGGTGATCACGAGCAACGAGGAGAGGGAGCTGTCAGCCGCCTTCCTGCGCCGCTGCATCCTGCTGCGGCTGCGGCCGCCGGGCCGCGAACACCTGTTGAAGGTGGCCCGGTTGCACATGGGGGACGCCTACGACGAGGCCCTCACCCAGGAGTTGGCCGATCTGTTCGAGAGCGAGTCGATGGGCGCCCGGCCCGCGGCGAGCACCGCCGAGTTCCTGGACACCCTGCGCGCCTGCCGCCAGCTGGAGTTGACGGCCGAGTCGCCGGAGTGGCGGGCGGTCGCGGGGCTCGCCATGGTGAAGGCCTCCCCCGACCAGGTCTCCGCGGTATGACCTCGGGAGGCCCGGCCCGGCTGGGCGACCTGCTGCGCACGGCCCGGGCCCTGCGGATCTCCGACCCGGACGGCCTGGCGGCCCTCGCGGCGACCCTGGGCCTCGACCTGCCCGCCGGCACCGGCGCCGCCACTGGGGGCACCCCGTCCGGCGGCCCGGACCGACGTGCCGCGAGCACGGGACGGCCGTCCCGGGACGACCGTACGACCGCCCGCGCGCCCCGCTCCCGCAACGGCGCCGGACCGGACCGGCGAGGCGACACCGGACCGGCACGTCTGACGCGGCGGTCCGGCCCGGCAGACAGCGACTCGGCGCCGTACACCGGGGACCCGTCCGCCCTCAGCACCCACCGGACCGCCCTCCCGACCGGACCGAACGCCTTCCCAACCGACCGGACCGCCCTCCCGACAGGCCGGTACGCCTTCCCAGCCGGCCCGGCCACCGACCCACCGGGCCCGGACGCCGTTCCGACCGGTCCGAACCCCGGCGGCCTGGACCCCGGCGCCCCAACCCCCGCCGCCCCGATCCCCGGCGACCAGTCACCCACCCCGCCCGCCCGCACGGCCACCGGCGGTTCGCTGCTCCTCGTGCGGGGGGCGCGGTCGGCGGTCGGCCTGGGGGCGGAGCCGCCGCTGCGGCACGAGCTCGCTCCCTCCGACCCGCTGGAGGACGGCACCGCGGAACTCCTCGGCCGGGCCGAGGCGTTCGAGCTGCCCTGGCCGGCGAGCCCGCCCCTGCCCGCCCCGCCGTGGGACCCGCGCACCGAACGGGCCCTCTTCCTCGCGGTGGCCAGTACGTACACGACCGGGCGGGTGGTCGACCACCCCCGGCTGGTGGAGCTGGTGGTGCGCGGTCTGGCCGGAGGCCGGGTCGGCCGGCCGCGGGTGCCCTACCGGCAGCGGTCCACCACCCGGGCCGGCGCGCTGCTGCTGCTCGACCGCGGCGAGTCGATGCGGCCCTTCCGGCACGACCAGGAGTGGATCACCCGGCTCGCCGCCCGCATCCTGCCGCCGGGCGGGCTGCGGGTGCTGGACCTGCGGATCGCCCAGGGTGTCAGCCAGGACCGCGGGCGCAGCTGGCGCCCCCACCCGGTGCCGCCGGCCGGGCAGCCCGTGCTGCTGCTGTCCGACCTCGGACACCTCCAGCCGCCGCTGCCCGGCCGCCACCACTCCTCGCCGGCGAGCTGGCTGCCGTATCTGCGGCGGCTGCGGGAGGCGGGCTGCCCCGTCGTGTGTCTGACGCCCTATCCGGCCGAGGAGTACCCGGCGACCGTGCGGCGGACGGTCGCGCTGGTCCCGCTGGACCGCCGGGTGTCCGTACGGTTCGCGCAGACCACCGCCCGCCGGGACCCGCGGCGGGGCGGACAGCCGCGATGACGGCGGCACCCGACCGCGGCGCCCACCGGCTGATCGCGGAACAGCGCCGGCACCAGCCCGACGTGGTGCGGCTGGCCCGCTCGCTGTGCCTGGCCGCCCAGGCCGAGCCGTACTTCCTGCGCGGCGCCCGGCTCCGGTTCGCCCCCGACAGCGGCACCGGTCTGGAGGCCCGGCTGTCCTTCTCACCGCTGGTGGAGGCCGCCGACAGCCGCGCCCTGGTGCTGTACCCGGAGGTCAGCGCCGAACTGCGACGGCAGTTGTACGAGCACGACCCGGGCCTGCTCCACTCGGTCCGTGACTTCACCCGCGCCGCCCACCGCGGCGCACCGCCCCTCGTCCGCGGCTTCGAGGAACTGCTGTGGTCGGCGACCGTCGGACCACCGCCCTCCGAAGCCGGGATCGAACGGACCCTGGCCCCGCTCTTCCGGCAGGTGCTCGCCGAGGGCGGCCCGGCGGCCGAGGCCAGCCGCTGGATCCTGCGCTTCCTCCCCCGGCTGCCGCAGGCCGTACGGCAGTCGCTGCCGGCCTGGCGGCTCCAGGTGATGGCGGCGGAGCGGCTGGGCATGGAACCGCCGCGCGCCCTGGTGACCCGGGCCGACGCCGACGCCGAGGAGATCCGGACGGTACGGGCCCTGGTCCACAGCGAGGTGGACATCGGGGTCCGGGCGACGGCGGACGGCCTGGTCCTCAGCCGGCCCCCGGAGCGGGGCGCGCTGGTCTGCGGGGCGAGCGGCGCGGGCCGGGTCCGGCTGCGCCTGCGCGGCGCGCTGCCGGGCGCCCAGTGGCACGAACTGGACCTGCACGACGGCGAACACACCGCGCTGAACCTGAGCGTGGCCGCCGAGGCCCGCGCGGACGGCAGGCTCCTGGCCGCGCAGGCGGAGCTGGGCGGCACCGTGCTGTGCGCCCGGTCGGGCTCCCGGGCGGCGGCCGCGACGAGCTCCGACGGCCGGACCGTGCTGCGGATCGACGACGGCGAGTCCGTGCTCCCGGTCGAACTCCCCGACCAGCCACGGCTGCTCGCGGTCGCCGACGCGGGCCCCGCGGCCACGGCGGTGGTCAGCGGCAAGGGCCTGCACGTGGTGACGACGGCCGTCGACGGCACCGCCGACGCGGTCCTGCACCCCCTGTCCCTGCAACCGACGGCCGTGGGCTGGTCCCGCACGGCGGACCGCGCGGCCCTGTGCCTGGCCACCGGCGGCGACGTCCTCCTCGTCGACGACGGCGACCCCGACCGGATCCTGCGCGTCCTCCCGCACCCCGCCCCGGTGGTACGGCTGTGGTGCTCGGCCCGGGCGGGCCTGGTGGCCGCGGCGGACGCGGACGGCGGCGTGACCCTCCACGACCTGGTCTCGGGCACGGTCGCAGGCCGTTGGCGGACGGCGGCGGTCACCGCGCTGTCGGGCGACCCGGAGTCGGGAGCGTTGGTGTGGGGGGCGGCGGACGGGCGGCTCCACGGTGTGCGGGGCGGTACGGCGGATGCCGTGACCGAGCCGCCCGCGCTGGGTTCGCTGCCCGCGCCGGCGTCCGCTGTCGCGGTACTTCCCGAGGCCGGTCTGGTCGTGGCCGCGGACGGGGGTGACCGGCTGCTGCGGCTGCCGTGGCCCGGGGGCGGGGCGGTCGACGTGGTACCGATGCCCTTCCGGGTGCGGGAGGTCCACCGGGCCGGGGGCGGGCAGTTGCTGCTGTCGGGGCACGGCGGCGAGGTGGAGATCCGCGCGGAGGACGGCCGCAGCCGGCTGCTCACGCCGGGGCCCGTGCCGTCCCCGCCGGAGGAGGCGGGGCCGGGCTGGATCCGGGACAGCGTCGGAGTGCTGCTGCCGGCCCGGAACGCCGTGCTGCCGCCCGGGATCCGGCGCCTGGGCATCGGCCACGTCTGCCTGCCCGCCGCCCTGCCGCCTGGCTCGGAGGAGTTCACCGCACTGCTGGCGCAGGCCCGCGACCAGGGCCTGCGCGTGCTGGCGGAACTACCGCCCCCGGACGGGGACACCTCTTATGGCGAACTGCTCAAGCGGGCCCACGACGCGCTGGAGGAACCGGTCGACGGACTCCGGCTCGGCGACCCGACCCGGTGGCCGGCGGCCCTGCCGGCCCGCCTGCGCCATCTCCTGGAGGCCTACCCGGAGGCGGCGATCGTCACAACGGGCGCACACCCCTCCGACCCCCCGCTCACCACCGGCCACCTCCCCCTGGGCCCACCTCCGGACCCCGAAACCGCCGTAGCGCCGCCTCCCGAGGCCGCCGTAGGACCACCCCCCGGCACCGCCGTACCGCCGCCTCCCGAGGCCGCCCGCCACGCGCCGCCCCCTTCCGGCGCCGCCGTCACACACCAGCCGTATCAGGGATGGGCGCTGCCCGAGGGCCTCCCCTATCCCCGGGCGGCGCTGTTGCTGGCGCTTCCCGGCTGCCATGAGGTCCCCGCTTCCCTGCTGGTCCCGGACGACCGGGCGGCCATGGCGTTACGGCCGCTGCTCGCGGCGCGCGCCGAGCAGTTGGCGCTGCGCCACGGTGGGGTCGAGCCGGTGCCCACCGGTGTCGCGGGGGTGACCGCGCTCCGCAGGGACCACGCCGGTCAGAGCGTGCTGTGCCTGACGAGCACGGCCGGCGGCCCGGTCACCGCCCGGGTCCCGCTGCCGGAGACGCCGGCGGGGACCGAGCTGATCGAGATCGCCCACGAGGACCCGGGCCGTCCGTCCGGGACCGAGCCCCGCGTCCTGCACCCGGCCGCCGACGGCCTGGTCACGGTAGGGATCGGTGCCGCCCGCGCCCGCTGGTTCCGGTTACGCCCGCGGTCCCACCCGCCCCCGGACGAGCCGGCGGATCCCTTCGCACCGCCCGCTCACTGACCCGACCAGGCCCCCACGAGGAGTCCCATGCCCGGCCCTCACGTCTTCCTCAGCCGCAGCGAGCCCCTCGGCTGCGACTGCAACTGCTGGCCGGCCCGCCGCGCCATGGAGGAACTGCTGCACCAGGAGGGCTGCGAACCGGTCGTCGTGGACCGGGAGTCGCTGGTGCCGGGCCAGGACTGGATGGCGGCCATCTCCGACGGCATGGGCAGCGCGCACGGCATGCTCCTGATCGTCTCCAGCCACGCCCTGCGCTCCGAGCACGTGCAGAACGAACTGGCCATGGCGGAACTGCGCAACCGGCACGACGGCTTCCCGGTGATCCTGCTGATGCTGCCGGAAGTCACCCTGGACGCCCTGGAGAAGAGCGGGCTGGGTTCCCTCAGCCCGCACCGGCGGCAGATGGTGGAGTGGCCGGGCAAGGACGACATCGAGGCCGTACGGCACGACATAAGACCCCAACTCGACCTGATGCGCGCCGAGTCGGGCGGGGCAAAGGTGCACCACCGGGTGGTCCACCACCTGCGGGAGGTGGACGCGCAGAGCCTGAGCCGGGCCGGTGCGACGCTGGGGGTGCCGCTGGAGACGCTGTCCCCGCTGATGCGTCACCGGCTCGCCTCCGGCCTGCTGGCGGAACGCCCGGGCGAGCCCGTCGCCGACCCGCTGCGCGCGGCCCTCACCGAACTGCTCCCGCTGTCGGCCCCGGACGCCTCCCGGGAACTCGTCCAGCTGAGCGTGACCCACGCCCGGGTGCCGGTGGACGAGGCGGCCCGGATGCGCGGGGTGCTGCGCTCCGGCTCCCCCAGGGTCGCGGTGCTGCCCGCGCTCTCCACGGACACCGCCCGCCGCTACATCCACCGGGCCAGTGAACAGCCGCTGCCCTGGGACCACTTCGTCGTCCCGCTCACGGCGGGCAGCGGCGTCCTGACCGACCTGGTCGAACGCATCGGTGAGGAGCTCCTGGAGGAGTTCGACATCCACGACGAGGAGACCCTGCGTGAACACGAGCACGATTTCGGCCCGGTGGTCGTGATCGTCCCGCATCCCCCGGACGCCGACCTGGTCAGAGCACTCGACACGGCGTACCCGGAGGGGCTGCTGTTCCTGTTCGTGGTGGACGGCGAACTCCTCGGCACCGCCGGCCCCCACACCCGCCTGGAAGGCCTGCCCGCCTGGCGCGAGGAGGAGATGAACCGGACCGTCCGGCGTTTCGTACGGCGGTACGGGACACCGGCGAGCAACTGACCCGACCGCCACGGGGGCGGCCGGGTCGGACGCGTACACGGCCTCAGGTCGGCGGCATCTCCAGGTCGAAGTCGATGCGCTTGCGCTCCCGCATCACGCGGACGGTGGGGTGATCCCGCCCGAACTCCTGCTCGGCGGCGAGCGTCGCGGCGGTGAGGTTGCGCTCGGCGTCGTCGCGGCCCATCACGCTGCCGTCCAGGGCGACGTTGAACTCCGCGCAGAGCACCCTCGGGTGGTGGTTGCGGTAGAGCTCGCGGTAGGCCTCGCGGGCGCTCTCGTCCTCGGCCAGTGCCTCCTCGTACCGGCCCAGCGCGAACAGCACACCGGCCCGGTTGGCCCGGCAGGCCACGGTGGCGGGGTGGGAGTCACCGAGTCGCCGGACGAGCAGCGGGAGCGTCTCGTCGGCGAGCTCCATCGCCTGGTCGGTCTCTCCCTGGCTCCGGAAGATGGCCACCAGGTTGGTCGCGGCCGCGAAGGAGAACGGGTGCTCGGTACCGAGGCGCTCGCGATAGCGCTTGAGGTTCTGTTTCCCGAGGTGCACCGCCTCCGCCCCGCGCGCGGGATCCGTCAGCGACAGGGCGAGCAGGTCGCAGGCCAGGTTGGCCGTGCACGACAGGGTCTCCGGGTGGCCCTCGCCGTAGCGCTGCCGGTACACGTTCAGGGTGGAGCGCGTCAGGGCCTCCGCCTCCGCGTAGTTGCCGAGGCGGCGCTGGGTCACCGCGAGGGACGCGTCGGTGCGCAGCACGTCGTCGGCCTTGTCGCCGAGCAGGCCCACGAAGCGTTTGCGCACCTCGTAGAGCAGGTCGAGGGAGCCCTGGTAGTCACCCGTCTCCCGCCGGTCCAAAGCCACACCACCGGCGAAGGCCCAGGTGAGCACGTGTTGCAGGCCCAGGGACTGACGGGACCTCTGATAGGTCTCCGTGGCCCGCTCCAGGGCTCCCGAGGGCTGACCGGCCAACAGGAGCGAGACGCCCAGGTTGTGTGCGGCCCGCAGGGTGTCCTCGTGGTCGAGGCCGAAGTGCGGGCTGTTCAGATACAGCTCGTAGGTCCTGCGGTCCTCGGCGTACGCCTCCTGGTAGCGGCCGAGGCCACGGAGGTCGGCGCCGTAGTTGCGGGCCGTCATCAGCGTGTAGCCGTCGTCCTCGCCGAGCTGCTCGCGCTGGCGCTGGAGCGTGTCGGCGTCGAGTTCGTGGGCCTCCCGGTAACGGCCCAGGGAGCGCAGCGGGTTGGCCACCTGGGCGGCCAGCCGCAGCCTGAGGTGGTGGTCGGCGCCCAGGGACCCCGTCCAGACGTCGAGTGCCTTCTGCCCGAGGGCGACGGCGGCCCGGTGGTCCCCGATCCGCCACTGGTTGCGGACCTGGCGGATGACCCACTCGCACACCCGGGCGTCGGTGTTGGACAGCGCCCCGGAGGGTTCCAGGTGCGGCAGCAGCTCCGCGAACCGCTGCCTGGCCTGCGGGCTGTCCTCCGCCGAGACGGCCGAGGGCAGCGCTCCCGCCAGCACCAGTTGCGCCTGACGCCGGGTCCGCTCCTCGCGTTCGCTGTCCTCCTTCAGCCATTCGCGTACGGCGGCCTGGACCAGTCGGTGGACCTGGATGGAGCCGCTCTGCTGATCGACGGTGGCGAGCGCGTAGCGGCCGAGGTCCCGGATCAGGTAGCCCATCACCATGGGGTCGAGGACCGACTCGTCGCCGGTCTCCTCGGCGAGCCGGTTGCGCATGGCGTCGCTGTAGAGCAGGGAGTGCGCGATCGGCTCGGGGGACAGGAAGGCGCAGAGTTCGAGGAGCCGTACGGCCGCGGGGCGTTCGCTGCCCAGCCGGTCGACGGTCAGCCGCCAGACCGCGAGGAGGGATTCCTGCTGGCTGTCCCCGGTGTTGCCGGCCCCGTTCAGAACCGCGCTGACCTGGCTGTTGACCCGGTCGAGGTAGGTGTCCAGGGGCATCGCCGTCTGGCGCAGCCAGGCCGCCGCGATCTCCATGGCCATCGGGAAGTCACCGAGCGTCTCGGCGATCCGGTCCGCGTCCTCGGCCGACAGCCCGTCGACCCTGCGGCGCAGCAGGGCGATGCTCTCGGACCTGTTGAAGGCGTCGACCTCCACGGAGATCTGGTTCTCCTCATGGGGGGAACGCCGGGCGGTGAGAATGACGTGCCCCGGCCCCTCGGCGGGAAGGTACCGCTTCACCGTCGTGTCTCCCTCGTCCCTGAGTTGGTTCTCACCTTCCGTGTCCTGGCTTTCGGTGATGTTGTCGAAAACCAGCAACCAGCGACCATAATCATTGTTTTTCAGCGCCGTCATGGTTGCCTGGGCGCGTTCGTCGACCGTGTCGCCCGGAATTCCCAATTCCAGCCCAAGCTCCGCGAGGAGCTGGGGGATCCTGGTGGGCTGTTCAGCCGGGATCCAGTGCACGAGGTCGTACTGGGAACCGTACCGGTGGACGTACTCCTGCGCGATCTGAGTTTTGCCGATGCCTCCGAGGCCGTACAGGAAAACCCTGCCCACAGGCGTGTCCGGGCGGAGTGACTCGGCACCCAGTTCGGACCTCAAACGGTCCAATTGAATGTCGCGGCCGGTAAAGGCGTTGTTGCGGCGCGGCACGTTGAAAATACGGGGAACGCGGCCCGGATAGGTGAGGTCCTCGCTGACCGTGGGGGCCGCCGCCTCGAGTTCCAGCAGGCCGAAGAGTTTGCTCAGGACCTGCGCGGCCGAGGTGTCCACGAGGCTGAATCCCGGCAGCCCTCGCAGGGCGGACTCCGGTTGGTGCTCCCGGGTGCGCAGTCCGATGATCTTGGGGCCGTCGGGTGCCGCCGCGAGAGCGCGCACCTCGTCGGCGACCGGTGTGGTGGCGAAGTCGGGGGAGAGCAGGGCGATGACCACGTCGGCGGCGTCCGCGGGTCCGCTGGACAGCGGCATGGAGGGACTGCTCCCGCGCAGCCCCACGGCCACTCCGGCGACCTGGAGCTGGGCCTCGACCCACTCCGCCCAGGCGCCGTCGCGCAGCGCGTAGTCGATCCGCACCCGCGGCACCAGCCGCCCCCCGGGCACCGGGACCCGCTGGAAGCGGGCGAGCAGTTGCCTGCGCACCGGTTCCTCGACCGGCCGCAGGGCGGTGACCTGACCGTCCGTGATGACCGAGGTGAGGCGTTCGTAGGCGCCCAGCAGGGAGGCCGGCTGGCGGGGCGTGTCCGCGACGGTGGCCAGCACCTCCTCGTACGCGTAGAAGGGCTTGTAGGGGATCTCCACGGAGCCCCAGTAGCCGTCGGGGTCGGCCGCCCGGGGCGTGTCCTTCAGGAACTCCTGGAAGCGGTGGCGGGCGTGCCCGCGGCTGATGGCCAGCTTCTCCTGCTCGGCGTCCTCCACCCGCATGGGGACGGGGAAGATCTTGACGTGCGGGGCGGCCCGCCGGACGTCCGCGGCCACGCTGGCGCTGCCGTCCACCGACTGGGTGTTCAGCGTGAAGCAGTTGACCAGGACGTCCGGCATCAGCACCGTCGTGATGCCGGAGGTGTCGCTCCAGCCCGTGCGGCTGTCGATCAGGGCGTAGTCGTAGTTGGCGCGCATGTCCTCGCGCAGGGCACGCAGGAAGGCCGCTCCGTCGCGCTGCTCGTAGAACCCCTGCCAGTCGTAGGTGTTGATCTTCTCGGAGTACTCCGGAGTCCGCCGGCCGGGCGACACGAACAGGACGTAGCCGCCGCTGTCGAAGCTCCACGTCAGCGCGGAGGCGAAGCGCTCCACCCGGGCCTGCCGGCTGTAGTCGCCCCCGGCCGGCCTGGGCCTGGCGAGGTCGAACTCGCGGATCAGGTCGATGACACCGGGGGTGGAGCGCAGCTCCGGGTCGCCGAGGAAGGGGGCGAAGTAGCGGTGCAGCCCCGGCGCCTCCAGGTCCCAGTCCATGGCCAGTACACGTTTTCCGTTGCTGGCCAGGATCCAGGCCACGTTCGCCAGGGCCATGGTGCGACCGGTTCCACCCTTGAAGGAGTAGAACGTGACGATCGTGCCGGACTCGCGGGTGCCGGCGTCACCCGAGGCGAACGTCATGAGGAGTACCTTCCGAGCAGGGGAAACGTGTGAAGACCTTCGGTCGGCGTTGCCGGCGACTGAACGGCCTCCACTGACTTGAGCGCCTCGTTCTGGAGGCGGATGAGCACCTTGCGCAGGGACGAGGTGAAGCTCTCGGCGTCCAGCAGCCTCCAGCGCTCGTACTCGCTGTGCCGTCCCCGCATGCGGGGGAGCGTGCGGTCCAGGAGTTCGTCGAGGGTGCCGGCCCACTCGGCCGACTCGGTGTCGTCCCGGGCCCTCGGTTCCAGCGCCGTGGTCGCCTCGGGATTGCGCTCGTCGACGGCGGCCAGCAGCCGGTGCTCCTCCCGCCGCAGGGCCACCCACGCGTCCACCAGGAGCACGACGAGCTGCTCGGGGTCCTGCTCCCGGACGATCCGGTCGACGCTCTCCTCGTCCAGCGGCAGCACGTTGGCGGTGAAGTCCAGCGCGGTGGCGGTGTTCTTCACCAGTGCGACCAGGGCCTCGTGCTCCCCCGGGGCGTAGGGGGACCAGTCCAGGACCGTCTTTCCGTAGTACTGGCGGGAGTGCCGTTCTCCGGGCACGTCCTCCTTCGCCGAGGACGCGACGACGAAGCTGACCTCCTGGCTGCCCACGGGCTGGGGGGCGCCGACGGGCGAATGACTGCCGCTCGCGTCGAACCCGTGCACCTCGGGCAGCTGCTCCGCGGCCGCGACGATCCGGTCGGCGACCGCCGTCAGCACTTCCTCGTACTCGGACCGGTAGCGCGCCTTCAGCCGCAGCAGGTGCAGCAGCCCGTCACGCCGGTAGGCCTCCGAGCGCGGGCCGAGGGGCGGATACGGGACGACACTCTCCAACGGGTGCGTGAAGTCGGGTTCCCACATCACGGGTACGACCGCGTCGGCGCTGCGGCCCGTGCGGGACCGCTGCATGTTCAGGCGCCGCTGGAAGTAGGACAGCTCGGCCCGGCAGTACGACTGACTGAAGTACCGCGGTGAGTGCAGCACGACGAGGACGGTGGACCGGCCCAGCAGATCCACCGACACGTCGGACGACTGCGGTTTCCCGCGCACGCCCACGGCCTCGGGCGAGCGCCCGGTCCGCTGGGCCACCGCCCTGCAGAGGTCGTGAAAGAACGCCGCGACCCACTCCTCGTCGACCGTGCGAACGTGACTCAAGTAGAAGTGGCTCACGACTGCTCCCGTGCGACGCGGTCCGCAGACGGGCCGGGTCGGTCGACGCGCCGGGCGCAGGCGGAGCACATGCCACGCGACTCGTCACCACCAGCCCCACCACGTCGATGCTTGTTCCGGACATGGCGAAAATCTGATGGTGCCGCCGTACCGCGCGGTCTCGCCGCTCCCTGTGCGTTCGCGGCCGTCCGCCGCGCCGTCGCTTCTCCGCCGTGCCACCGCGTCCTCATATATCAGCCCGCCCCCGGTGTCGTCTCGTCGACAGTCGTGGCTCGGCAACCCGGTGAACGCACCGCGAAGGCCGCCACTTCCTGGGCGGACGTGGACGCTGCGCGCCGTCGCCCGAGGTCCAGCGTCTCCCGCAATGCCACCCGATGGTGTGATGCGCGGAGGGGGCGGGCGGAGGGCGGCGGGGGCAGGGAGAAGCCACAGCGCGCCGCCTCGGCCACCATGATCGAAACGAAGTGCCGGCCCATGGGCGGGAGCGGCCGATGGGCCTGGAGAAGCCGCAGGGCCTTGACGACCTGGACGCCGTAGTGCCGCAACCGGTCCCGCGCCGCACACGCCTGTCCGCCGCTCACCTCCTGCCCGCGCCGACGCCAGAACTCGAGGAGCGCCAAGTGGGCGTGAGTGCCCGTGAGGGCGGACCCGATCGGCCTCAGGTCCTCCCGCCAGCCGACCGGAAGCAGGGTCGCGTCCTCGGGATCCCAGAGATCGGTCAGATCGGCGAGGGCTCCGAAGGCGATGTGCGCGCTTTCGTGCACCACGGTCTCCGCGAGCTGTACCGGATCGCTGGTGAAGGAGGCGGCGATCGCCCCGTACGCCTCCCGCGCCGAGGAACTCACGCCCTCACCGGTCTCCGGAGGCCGCAGGGGCACCAGTGACGACCACAGCGAGGCACATGCCTCGGCCCGGTCCGGGAGCAGCCGGGTCAGCACGTCCCAGGCCGAGGCCACCGACGCCTGCCAGGCACGCAGGTCCCCGGCCGTCCGACCGGGCAGCACCCGGTGACCGTGCGCGTCCCGGTACGGATCGAAGTCCTCCAGGACCACCGACAACGGCGGCGTGCCCTGCGGGCCGTGGACGACGAGGCGACGCGGCGCGCACCAGGCCGTGCCGTGCGCCGCCGACTCGTCCCACTGCTGCGACTCTCCCCACCGTGGCGACCCGTCCCACTGTCCCGGGGCCGGCAGGCGCCCGCCCGGCTCCAGTACGTCACCGCGCAAGCGCGCCTCGACCGCGTCCCCGGGTAACCGGACGACGCCGAGCGTGGGCAGCCACAGGAGCGAGTCCGGGGCCGGCAGGGCCAGCTGCGGGCGCAGCCCCGCGCGTAACGCCGCGGCCGCGGCCAGGCCGCCGAGCCGGGCGAGGTGCGTGCCCGCCCGCGCGGCGGGACGCGGACCGTCCAGGGCGCGCATGCAGCGGCCCAGCCACACACCCACGTGCGGATGGAGCAGTACGGCCTCGAAGGCCCGGACATCCGCTCTGCGCGCCCGGGAGCACAGCTCCCAGGCCGCCGCGCCCCGCGACTCCCAGAACTCCGGTGCTCTGCTCCGGGCCGCCGCGGCCACGTCCATCAGCATCAGCAGACGGCGGGAGATCTGACCGTCCCTCAGAACGCGCAGGGCGGTCGGGGAGGGCCGGCAGCCCGCCAGGCCCGCGAAGTCCTCCGCGGTCATCCGCAGGGTCGCCGGGGCCGTCATGAGGCGCTCCCGAGCAGGGCGGTGGCATCGGCCACCACGCGGTCGCGGATGTGTGTGGTCAGCACGCGCAGGTCCGCGCAGTAGACGCTCGGATTCGAGAAACCGGTGCGGGGGTGGAAGCGGTGCGCGCGCAGTCCGCCACCGCATATCCGCACCACTTCGCAGCCCCGGCAGACGTCGGCGAGCGCGCTCAGGCCCCCGCGGCGGGCGTCGGCCACGACCGGGTGCCGCGCGACGGAGTCGAAGTCCTGCGCGAAGATGTCGAGCCCGGTGGCGGGGCCGCCATGCGCCGTCACCTTGAGCGAGTCGGCCAGTTCGATCGAGCCGTCGCTCTCCACGACGAGGAAGTCGGTGTCGGCCAGTCCGATGCTCTCCGAGTGGACGTGACCGCCGAGCGCGAGGTCCATCAGGTCCTCGAACAGCCGGATCCTGGTCTCCTGGCGCGGCGCCGAGTACCACCTCTCGAACACTTCCAGCAGCCAGTTCGCGTACGGCGTTCGATGCGGATCGTGGCCGGGCGGCGGGTGTTCCCATGTGGCGTGCGGGAGCAGGAAGTTGACGGCCGGGGGTTCGTGCGCGAGCAGCGCCTCGTAGACCTCGAGCGGCGGGTTGGCGAGGTCGACCGTGCACAACAGGCCCGCGAACAGCGCCTTGTTCTCGGGCCTCCGCAAGAGTTCCAACCCTCTCTGGACGGAGTCGTAGCTGCTCCGTCCGTTCTTGGCACGCCTGTGACGGTCGTTGGCCTCACGACCGCCGTCAAGACTGACGCCCACCGACACCCCGTGCCGGCGGAACAGGTCCATCCATGAGGGATTCAGAAGTGTCACATTGCTCTGCACGGAGATATCACAAACAGCTGTGCCGCGCAGCCCCTCGCTCAGGACTTCCAGAAGGTGTTCGATTCGGGACCGGCCGGCCAGCAGCGGCTCACCCCCGTGCAGGACCACCCGGACCCGGGGCAGGGCGTGCCGCCGGGCGTGTTCGCTTATGCGGCGGGCGAGTTGGGCCGCGGTTGCGTTCGCCATCACCGCCGGCTTGTCCTGCCAGGAGTGGTCGAGCAGCTCGTAGACGTAGCAGTGGTCGCAGGCAAGGTTGCATGGCTGCGCCACCTTCACTATCCACTCGACGAAGGGGTTCGCATCACGCACGTGCCACCTCCTGCCACGCGGGCCCCGCTGCCTGGGAGCCCGCGTCAGAGCGCCGACTGGAACATGGACACGTTCAGTGCGCGGTGCTCCAGCGTGTCCCGCCGAACCCTTCGAATGGACCCGCCCAGGGCGCTTGTGGGCAACTCGTCCATATCTACGTCAGCGGAACCGCTGAGGTTCACCACGTCGAAGTCGAACTCCACGTCAGTCCCTGACGTCTCCATGAACCCCCCGTGTCGCTAGTCCCGCGAACTCCGGCCGTGGTTCCCGGACTCGCGCATGTCAACCTGCGTCGGGCCGCAACCGGGCACCCGGACGCCCAGTCGCGGAAGAGGTGGCGCTGTGCAGTTCTCGTTCAGCTGGCGCTGTGCAGTTCTCATCTCAGGGAAGCACACAGATCAACCAAGGACCAGCGCGCGTGGGCCCGTTGGCTCGTGTGCGGCTTGATCTGGTCGTCCCTGGCCGCAAGTCCTCCCCTTCGAGGCGGTGTTGGCACCCGGTCAAGTCCAAGTCACCATGAGTCTTCCCCTCTTCATGGCGAGGTGACCCATGGCGGCAACCTCACCCGGGCAGAACATCCCGGGGCCGCGCGCGACGATAGGGAACGACGATCTTCCGCCATTGTTCCGTTCCAACGACCAGTGGGCACTGAACCGGCAGAGCGAGGCGTTCCGGGCCACCATGACCCAGCTGGCGCTTCTGCTCGTGGCGACCGTCTTCGCCACCCTGGCCGACCACTTCGGCAGCCATGTCCTGACCGCCGTGTCGGCCCTGCTCTACGGGCTCACCGTGGCCACCGGGGTGGTCATCCAGCGCCGCCGGGCCCGCGCCCACTGGCAGGCACACCGCGACGCCGCGGAGACCGTCAAGTCACTGGCCTGGCAGTACATGGTGCACGGCGGTCCGTTCCACTCCGGGGTACGCGATCCGGACGGCCTGTTCAACCAGCAACTGGAGGAACACCTGCGGGCGCTGCGACGCGTGGGATGGAAGGAACCGGCACCGGGCTGGCTCTCGGGTGCGGGCGCTGGCCTTAACGCTGCTGCTGGCCCTGGCCCTGCTTCTTCCAGGTACACCTTGTGGGATCCGGCCAGTCGGCACGAGCCGGACGATCCGCGTCACCCCCAGATAACACGCGCCATGCGGGCGGTACGCGACAAGCCGTTCGCCGTCCGGAAGGACATCTACCTGCGGGACCGCGTGCTCGACCAGCTCAGTTGGTACGGCGGCCGAGCCGTCCAGGCACGGCGTTCCGCCGCCCTCTGGTCCGCACTGACCGCACTGCTGACCCTGCTGGCCCTGACCGCCGCGGTGGTTAGAAGCGCCGGCCTCGGCTCCGGCTGGGACCTCAGCGGCCTGCTCGCCGCGTCGGCCGCGACCGGCGTGGCCTGGCTGGAGACCCGCCGCCACCACCCGCTCTCCTTCGCCCACGCCTTGGTCCGGGAGGGCCTGGAGACGCAACGGGCCGTCCTGGCCCAGAGCGTGACGGAGGACCGCTGGCCCCAGGCGGTCGCCGAGACAGAGCACTTGATGCTGCCGCAGCACACGGACTGGCTGGCGCGGTTCGGGGGGTGAGGGGTCGGCGGTGGGTGGTCCTGGGTGACGGTCTGGATGGGATCCCGGTGACCGACTGGCTGGAATCCGGGTGACCGGCTGGACGGGATCCGGGTGGACCGGCTGGACGGGATCCGGGTGGACCGGCTGGACGGGGTCCGAGTGGTCGTCGACTCAGGGCCTCCGCGCCCCCGGCCGCCAGAGCACCCGCACCGGTACGCCCACGCGGCTCGCGTAGGCGACGATGTCGCCGGTGCCTCCGACGCCCCGGGCGGGCTCACCGTCCCATACGGCCACGAGTCGGTCCGTGTGATCGACGATCCAGCGACCGGCAGCCGCGTAGGCCTCCTCGCGGGTGCGTTCGACCGGGAGGTCGACCCGGTCGGCGCAGGCGTCCAGCAGCCGGCGGAAGGTGAGGCGGGTCTCCGGCCCGCCCAGGTGCCGCTCGTAGTCCGTGCCGGGGATGACGGCGGTGAGGCGGATCCCGCTGCGCAAGGCGAGGTCGGCGAAGAGCTGGTCGGCCCCGGCGGCCAGGGCACTGAACGCCTCGACGGGCCCGCTCGCGGCCTGCCGGGAGAACTCGTCGAGGATCCCCGTACTCACGCACTCCAACACCGGCTCGGGGAGGTCCCGGTGCCCGGTGACTCCGATCCGAGTCGTACGCTCCACGCTCGCCGCCACCCTCGGTAGAACCGCCCGGGACGCCCTCAGCCCTACCCAGTCCCACCACCGAAGCCACACACCGCCCCCATCCCCGGCGCACAAAAGGGGCGCCCCCTCGGGAGGGCGCCCCTTCCTCCAACCGTTCACGCGGCGGCATTTGAACAAGCCGCCCGAAGGACCGCCGGAGCCGGGGCTCAAACGTACGATGTCCTACCGATCACGGGGGGGGAGCCATGGGAGAGCTGTCAGCATCACTACTGTCCCGCGCGTTGGGCGCGGTGTCCTTGGTGGTGGACATGCTCGGGGTTCGAGACTGGATCAAGGGCGTCCGACGCGACAAGCGCCGGTAGCAGAGACGAGCAGGCGCGGGCGGCCAACCACGGCCGACGTGCAACACAACGGCCCCCGACCGTCTCACCTGGTCAGGGGCCGTTCCCATGCGGTGGGTGTGGGATTTGAACCCACGGTGACTCGCGCCACGACGGTTTTCAAGACCGTTCCCTTAGGCCGCTCGGGCAACCCACCTGCGCCCCGGCCCACCTGGGCTGGAGCGGGTACAGACTACCGGGCGCGGGCACTGGGCGCCGCAGCCGATCAGCACGACCCTCTCCCCGTCTCATGCCGGCGCCGGAAGCCGCACCGCACCGCACCGCCCGCGCCGACCACAGAACAGGACTCTTCGGGGATGCTGCATCGCGGCCCTGTTCCGCTTCTACCTCAGCTCTCACAGTCGGCCCTATTTCAGCCTGTACGATTTAATTACATTATGATCGATGACAAAATTGTCACTGATTTCCCGCCAGCGGAATACGGGGACTCCGACTGGGCTAAACCAGCTCCATGACAACTGGTTTGGAGCGCACGCTCCTTCTGTCGAACATCGGCCTCAACACGGTCGGCGTAGGCTCAGCAGTTCTGAGCGGAGCCGTCAACGCTCCCGACTGGGTACGCCCGGCCGGAATCGCCGTGGCCGGAATCGGGATCGCATGGACGCTCTGGAAGTACGTCCCCTTCAGTCAGCCGGCAGTTGCTCGCAACCTGACGCTAGGTCTCGTCGCAGTAATCACGGCCGTGTTGATGGGATTCGCCTGGCCCACTGGGGTCGCCAAAGCCGACACTTCATCGACATCTGTGGACACAGCATGGGCAAAGACCCTTGAGTCTCTCAGGCGCGGTATCAAGCCTCGCCATCACACGTCGATCGGGTGCACAACCGCCGTGTCAGGTACCGGCTGGATTCCCGATCACTTCGACATCTGGACCGCCGTCCTCAACGACACCAACGGCAGCCCCAACACATCACGGCTCTACGGCCTGGAAAAAGCTGTCGCGTCCGGCGGGAACTCATGGACGACTGCACCATTCAGTGTCGGTAATTCACAGCCCAAGAATGACCACTACTGGATTTTCGTCTATCTGGTGCACGAAGACGCAAGCTCCGTCCTGAGCAGTGCGGTGTTGCCCGAAGGAAGCGAGAAGGTCGGCCTGCGTCGTCCCATCGAACATGCAGCGCTTCTTGATCAGATCCCTGTGGAGCGTGCAGCCGAGGCGAAGTGCTGAACTGACGGATCGAAGCCCTGTCGGAGTGCTACGCGCAGATGTGCTTGAAGTCGGTCGCACCCGGCCGGGCGCGGAAGTGGACCTCGTGGCCGGCGTCGTCGGTGAAGACGGCTTCCGTCTGGGACTTCAAGGTCATCGTGCCCCGTTGGGTGGGGTTGTCCCATCCCTCGGGCGGATTCCCTGAACCGTCGGAGAGCGGGACCTCCGCTTCGAAATACGTCGAGCCGATACGGGCCTCGTCGATTCCGCAATGCGTGTAGAGGTCGAAGGGGAGTTCCCGGGCGGGTGAGGTCGACCGGGCGGCCGCTGGGTCTTCACCGGAGGCCGTACAGCCCGTGAGCAGCCCGGCAGCCATCGCGACTGCGACGATTGCCCGCCTCATCCCGTTCCCCTCGGCCATGGCCCTTCGACGCGCAGACCGGGGCGGCGGTTCCGCGACTCGCTTGTTCCCCTGGAGGAGCGAGAAGTGGCCGAGGTCGCTCGGGCGGCCCGCCCCCGCGCCGTGGGTCACCTCGGCGCGGGGATCGGAGTTGCGGGCCCGAGGGTCAGCTGTCGCCCGTGCGGGAGCCCAGGGTCAGGTCGACCGTGTGGGTCTTGCCGTCGCGCTCGTAGGTGATCTTGACCTTGTCGCCGGGCTTGTGCGTCCAGATCTCGCCGATCAGGGTGGGCCCGGAGTCGATGACCGAGTCGTCGAGCTTGGTGATGACGTCACCGGGCTTGAGGCCGGCCTTCGCCGCGGGGCCGCCCGCCTCGACCGGGGCGGAGCCGCCCGCGCCCTCGGTGGTGATCTTCGCGCCGCCCGAGGAGTCCTCCAGGGAGACGGACGCGCCGATCTTGGCGTAGACCGGCTTGCCGGTCCGGATCAGCTGCTGGGCGACGTACTTGGCCTGGTTGATCGGAATGGCGAAGCCGAGGCCGATCGAGCCGGACTGGCTGGTGCCGCCGAGGCCGCCGCTGCCGGTGGACTGGATCGCGGAGTTGATGCCGATCACGTTGCCCTTGGCGTCCAGCAGGGGGCCGCCGGAGTTGCCGGGGTTGATCGACGCGTCGGTCTGCAGGGCGCTCATGTAGGACGCGTTCGAGCCGCTGCCGTCGCTCGACGCCACCGGGCGGTTCTTCGCGCTGATGATGCCGGTCGTGACCGTGTTCGAGAGACCGAAGGGGGCGCCGATCGCAATCGTGGAGTCGCCGACCGCCACCTGGTCGGAGTTGCCGAGGGTGAGCGGCTTGAGGTCGCTCGGCGCGTTCTTGAGCTTGATCACCGCCACGTCGTAGCCCTGGGCGTGGCCGACCACCTCAGCGTCGTACTTCTTGCCGTTGGGGAACGTCGCCGTGAGCTTGCCGCCGTCGACCGCGTCCGCGACCACGTGGTTGTTGGTGACGATGTGGCCCTCGGTGTCGAAGACGAACCCGGTGCCCGTGCCGCCCTCGCCGTTGGTGGACTCGGCCTCGATGGTGACCGTGCTGGGCAGCGCCCGCTGCGCCACGCCCGCGACGGTGCCGGCGTCCCGCTTCACGCTGCCGCCGCTGTCCGAGGCGGAGACGGTCGTCGAGGAGCCGTCGTCGTTGTTCTTGGCCAGGGTGTAGCCGAGCCCGCCGCCGAGGCCGCCGGCGACCAGCGCGGCCACCAAGATCGCGGCGACGAGACCGCCGCGGCCGCTCTTCGGCTTCGGCGCCGGCTGCTGGTAACCCGCACCCCACACACCCGTCGGACCCGCGCCGCCCGCACCGGCACCGCCCGCACCCCCGTCGGCGTACAACGGCGTGCCCGGAGCCTGTGGCGGCGGCCAGGCGCCCTCGGGGCCGCCCTGGCCGGCGTGCTGCTGCCCCTCCGCCGAGGCGTACGCCGGAGCCGGTCCCGCGTGCACGAGTTCCGGACCCTGGGCGCCCCCGGAGGGGTGCGGCGGGATCGGGGTGGTGGGGGCACCCGCGTCGGAGGCCTGGGGCGCCGAAGCCGCGGGAGCGTCCACCGGCACGGGGGGTGCGGACGGGGCCGGGGGTACCGCGGTGCCCTCGTTCTCGGTGCTCACAGCTTCTCTCCTCGGTCCACGGCTGTCTGTTGTCGGTCGCACTCGGTCACGCTCGGCCAGTGCCGCTCGGTGCCCGGCGTGCGTCAGCTGTGCATGTCCTTTTGTATGCCGTCAGCTTTTCCCACGAGCCGTCAGGGCACCATAAGCGGTGCCTGTGGGTCCGTGGCTGCTCTTTATATAGGCCATGTAAGACAAATGAGGCGCAATCCATATGCCTCCGTTCGCACGCGTACCCCCGTGCGGTGGCACCATGACGCGGTGACCCACGCACGGCAGCAGCTGACTCAAGTCGTCGCCCACCGCGGAGCCTCGGAAGACGCTCCCGAGCACACCCTCGCCGCCTACCGGAAGGCGATCGAGGACGGCGCCGACGCCCTCGAATGCGATGTACGCCTCACGGCGGACGGTCATCTCGTCTGTGTCCACGACCGACGGGTCAACCGTACGTCCAACGGCCGCGGAGCCGTCTCGGCCCTGGAGCTCGCCGAGCTCGCCACCCTGGACTTCGCCTCCCGCAGGACGCGGGAGTTCTGGCGCACCCGCGACGAGGAGCCGGACTGGGTGTACCGGCCCGAGGACCGGGAGGACACCTCCGTCCTCACCCTGGAACGGCTGCTGGAGCTCGTCGCCGACGCGGGCCGGCGTGTGGAGCTGGCCATCGAGACCAAGCACCCGACGCGCTGGGCGGGCCAGGTCGAGGAGCGGCTGCTGGTGCTCCTGAAGCGGTTCGGCCTGGACGCGCCCGCCTCGGCCGCCGAGTCGCCGGTCCGGGTCATGAGCTTCTCGGCCCGTTCGCTGCACCGCGTGCGTGCCGCCTCGCCGACGCTGCCGACGGTCTATCTGCTCCAGTTCGTCTCGCCCCGGCTGCGGGACGGCCGGCTGCCCGCGGGGGTGCGGATCGCCGGGCCCTCCATCCGCATCGTGCGCAACCAGCCCGGCTACATCGAGCGCCTCAAGCGCGCGGGCCACCAGGTGCACGTGTGGACCGTCAACGAGCCCGAGGACGTGGACCTCTGCGTAGAGCTGGGCGTCGACGCGATCATCACCAACCGCCCGCGCGCGGTGCTCGACCGACTGGGCCGCTGACGTCCCCTCCGTCACAGGGTGTGCCCCGGCGCGTTCGGTACGTGTTCGATCGTTCTGAATGCGTCAGCGGAACGGGATTGGCCGGTTTCCGGTACAGGCCAATGGGGCATCCACACCGTGGCGTGGGGCGAAGGAGGTCTCGGGGGTGGCGTTGGTGGTGGCACAGGAGGTGCCCACGTCGTCGAGCATGGCCGTACCCCATGGCCCTGCGGGCGTGGGGGAAGCGAGACACCGTATGCGCGTGCAGCTGCGCAGGGGTGGAGTGGCGGAATCGGTCATCGACGACGCCGTTCTGATTCTTTCCGAGCTCTTGAGCAACGCGTGCAAGCACGGTCGGCCGCTCGGCGACGCGCTGGCCGGTGACGGTGACGTCCGTGCCGCCTGGCGGGTGGACGGCACCGGCAGGCTGACGGTGGAAGTGACGGACGGCGGTGGGCCCACCCGCCCTGCTCCGGCGACGCCCTCGGTCACCGCGCACGGCGGCCGCGGGCTGAACATCATCACGGCGCTGGCCGACGACTGGGGTGTCCGGGACGACGCCCGGGGCGAGGTGACGGTCTGGGTGATCGTCCACGCGGACGTGCACGATCCGGACGCGGGGCGCCGGCGCGACGACTTCGCGTCGCGGGTCGCGGCCCCGTCGGTGTCCGCGATATCCGACCTGGGCTTCGTGGACGCGTTCAACGATCTCGACTGACGCGACCTGGACCGCGCTTCCGCGCACGGCCCTCCGCAGGACATCCCCGTGCTGGTCCGTGCGGGACATCCGCAGGACACCCCCGTGGTTGTCCACAGGCTCCCGTCGGCCAAGTCGCAAGCGGCTAGGCTCGCGCCCGTACAGACGAGCCGTAACCGGGAGACAGCCACGATGGCCAAGAAGCGACCCCAGACGAAGGCCAAGCGCCCGCAGATCACCGATGGCGAGGTCCCGGTCGTCGGCGCCCGCGAACCCTGCCCCTGCGGCAGCGGCCGCCGCTACAAGGCCTGCCACGGCCGGGCCGCCGCGCAGGCCGCGACCGAGCTGGTGCACCGTCCGTTCGAGGGCCTCGCGGGTGAGGGCGACTGGGTGGCCCTGCGTGAGCTGGTCCCCGCCGCCACCGTCGAACTGACCCTGAAGGACGGCCTCCCCGAAGGCGTCCCGTCGGTCACCCTGGCCACGGTGCTGCCGATGGCCTGGCCCGCCCTGCGCCGCGACGACGGCTCGGTCCTGCTCGGCCTGCAGAACGACACCGCGTCCGGCGACATCAGCCGCGACCTCGCCGACACACTCCAGCGGGCCCTGGAAGCGGCCCCCGGCACTCCCGTGGAGGGCCGCCGCGCTCCCGCCGACGGCCCGCGGCTCCAGGATCTGCTCGATCCCGAAGGCGCGTTCGAGCCAGTTGTGCACGAGGGCTTCGAGTTCTGGGTCCCGGACGCGGAGAACGCCACCCCCGAGGTGACCGCCTCCCTGGAGCGGGCCAACGCCGCGGCCATCCCGACCGTCCGGCTGACCGGCGTCGACGCCGCCTACTGGTGCGAGACCCCGGACAAGAACCACCTGCGCTGGGTCATGCCGCACGCCGAGGAGCAGCTTCTGGACGCACTGGCGCGCCTGCACGCGGCCGGCCGCGCCGGCCTCGGCGAGGGCACCAGGCTCGTCGGTTCCTTCCGTGCTCACGGCCTCACCGTGCCGGTCTGGGACCTGCCGAGCGGGGTCACCGCGGAGGACGTGGAGAAGCCGGCCGCCGAGTTCGCCGAGCGGCTCGCGGGCGCCCTGGCCGTGGACGCGCCGCTGACCGCCGACGAGCGCCGGGCGCGCGGCGGTCTCACCAACCGCCAGGTCACGCTGAGTTGACACACGAGGTGCGGCTGACCGGTCGGTCAGCCGCACCGGTTCTTCACACGGCGACCGGCTTCCCTCACAACTCCCCCCAGGGAGAGGTGAATCGGTGTCCGAATCAGCCACGGAGCGCCGCGGTCGAATTTGCGAACGGCGGATCTCTTGTTACGGTTCCAATAGCCCGGTTGCTGGTGCATCCCCCGTCGCCAGCAACCGGGTCTTTCTGTGTCCGGGCGCCTTTACGGAACGGCGCCGCGCGTCAACTGCCCGAGATTTCCCCGGAGTTGCTGCCGGACCGCAGAAGCAGCGGCCCGCTGCCCCGCCGCTCGGCGAACTCCGCGACCGCCGTGTAGTCGCCCGGTGATCCCTGGGTCCGCTCCCTGGGCGTCTCACAGCTGTCCGGCTCGTCCCCGGCGCCGACCGCGCAGTGCATCTGCACCGTGCGCGCGCCGGGTTCCATGAGAGTGAGCACGGCGTCCAGGGCCGCGCCGGTCGCGTTGCGGTAGTAGGTCCGCGCCCAGGTCTCCTCGCCCTGCGTGAGCACACAGGTCTGCGCCTCGATGCCCTCGGGGGAGCTGAGTGCGGGACCGCAACGGGCGGCGGTGGCGAGACCGAGGCCGAGCAGCAGCGGGTCGCGGCCCGCGTCGGCGAGCGGCGCCTTGTAGTCGTCGGCCGCGGCAGGCGGTACGGGAGACGGCCGTACCGGAGAGGGGCGGGCAGGAGAGGGCCGTAGCGGAGACGGCCGTACATCAGAAGGCCGTGCCGGAGACTGCCGTACGGCGGAAGGCGGTGCGGACGGGCGCACGAGATCGCGTACGACCGTACGACCCCCGTCGCCCACCTGGCCCGCTGAGGCCACGGCCAGCGGCAGCGCGACGGCGCCGACCACGGCACCGGACAGGGCGAGCAGACGAAGGTTCATGAAGCGGACGATAACGACCGGGCACGGGCTGCCGGTTCCGCCCGCGCCCGACACCCCTACAACTCGGGTGCGCTCACACCCGTACGAGTGAGGGCCTCGACCACGGCGTCCACCACGGCCTCGACGTCGGGGACCCAGGGGGAGGCGGAGCCGGGGAGCGGCGCGCGCTGCCAGGTGATGTCGCCGTGGCCGGTCTCGGAGGGGGGCAGGGCGAGGTAGCCGCCCTCGCCGTGGAAGCGGAGGGAGCCGGGAACATGGTCCTGGGCGTACAGCAGTTCGCCCAGCTGCTCCAGGGAGTACGGCTTCACGAGGATCGCCCAACGGGTCGGCGAGGCGACCACCGGGCCCAGGCGCATGCCCTGCGCGTCGAGCGCGGCCAGGGCGCGGGCGGCCGGGAGGGCCGGCAGGCTGACCGCGCAGGGCGCCCTGCCGCCGGTGGCCAGGATGATCGGCGCGGCCGGACGGTTGGTCCACCACCAGCGCACCATGCGCTCGTCGGCGGTGGCCGCGAGCAGGCCGGGGTCGAAGGGGTGGGCGCCGGGGACCGTGCACTCCGGGTCCGGACAGCCGCAGCGGGCCGGGTTCTCCGGATCCGGCGCCACGCCCGGGAGTACGGGCCACTGCCATTCCTTCGCGAAGGTCAGGGCCGCGCTGAGCAATTCAGGCCTTCCGTCGCTGCGCTGGGACAGGAGCCTGCGTCGCCTTCCGAGGATCTCGCGCATGAGCGCTCGTTCCTTTCCGTTGCACCGCTGGCAACACCGTGGACCACATCACACCATGTGTCGATCACTTCACTGTGCGTACCTGTTGGCGCATCACACCCTTGTCCGAGACAAGGGGAACCCCATACTGCGTCGTCTATCAAAAGCCTGGGCGTGGCGGGGGGTGGCGAAGTATGGCGTTTTGCCGTCCCGCGTATTTCTCTCCGCCTCCGCCACGGGAGGATGGGGCTCGGTCGTCGGTGGCTAAGACGCCCGGGTCGGTCACCAGGTTCCGGGTGGCTGTCCACCACCCCTGGCCCTTACCGAGTACGTACCCATCACGACCGCTGTGACGCTCTGTGGAGCAAGGCCAGTCGACCTCAATACACCGTAACCCGAGGCAGTTTTAAGCCAACTTTGCCCTTCGACCCACTCTCCACCGGTTACTCCTGGACACCAGGAATCCCGGCAGGACAATGCTGGACATCCCCTTACGAGTGCGTGTACATGTGGAGACACTGCTAGCGGCGCAGAATGACATGGGGGTTTGCGATGCTTTTGAGCAGTACGCACCGGTCGGAAAGCCGGACGCCATGAACGCCCCTCACCCTCCGAAAGTGGCTGGAATCGATTCTACGGTTCCCGCACCCGCACACACTGTCGCGCCCGCGCCTGCTGCCCCGGCCGTCCCGTCGGCCGCCTCGCCGAACGCCCTCGGCGCCCTGCTCCAGGACCGTCTCGCCGGCTGGGTCTCCGACCTCACCACCCTGCACGAACTCACCGAACGCCTGGCCCGCACGGACGCGCTGTCCGAGGCGCTCCAGGAGCTCCTGCACGCCGGAGCCGCCCTCGTCGGCGCCCGCCGCGGACTCGTCGTCCTGGAACCCGGCGACGGCCTCGGCCCCGACACCACCATCGGCCTCGGCCTCGCCCGCGCCGACCTCGGGCACATCGAGACGGTGCCGCGCAGCGCGATGTCGTACGGCAGGATCCTCGACGGACTGCCGGGCGGCGACGGCGAGATCGCCCAGCCCGACCTGCTCGCCGAGGACGGCCTCGACCCGCGCCACCGCGAGGTCGCCGCCCGCCTCGGCTACGCCGCCAGCTACGCGCTCCCCCTGGCCACCGACGACGCCGGCCGCCTCGGTGCCGCCGTGTGGCTCTACGACGAACCCGCCGAACCGTCCGAGCGCCAGCGCCACCTCGTCGGCCTGTACGTCCGCTACGCCACCGAGCACCTGGCCCGGCTCCTCGAGGTCGAGCGCACACGCGCGTGCATGGCGACGATGGCGGAGGAGCTGCTGCCGTCCCGGCTCCCCCGCGTCTCCGGCGTCCGACTCGCCGCCCGGCACCGGACCGGACCGCGCGGCGGCGGCGACTGGTACGACGCGCTGCCGCTGCCGGACGCGGCCCTGGGTCTCGCGGTCGGTTCGGTGACCGGCTCCGGCGCGAGCGCGATCGCCGCGATGGGCCGCCTCAGGGCGTCGCTGCGGGCGTACGCCGTGATGGAGGGCGAGGACCCGGTCGCGGTCCTGTCCGACCTGGAGCTGCTGCTCCGGCTGACCGAGCCGGCCCGCTCGGCCACCGCCCTGTTCGCCTACTGCGAGCCCGCGCTGCGCAAGATCACGCTGGCCGGTGCCGGGCACTGCCCGCCGCTGCTGATCGGCGAGCGGCGCACCGAGTTCGTGGAGACCTCGGTGTCCGCGCCGCTCGGGATGCTCGCCTGCTGGGAGGCGCCGAGCGTGGAGCTGAGCGCCGAGCCGGGAGAGACGGTTCTGCTGTACACCGACGGGCTGCTGCACCGCACCGGCGACCCCACCGACCGGGCCTTCGCGCGGCTGCACGCGGCGGCCGCCGGGGTGCCGAAGGCGCTGCGCCGCGACCCGGAGGCGGTCGCCGACCACGTGCTGCGGACCGTGCTGCCGGACGGGCTGGCCGAGGCGGACTCCGAGGAGGACGTCGTGTTGCTCGCCGCACACTTCGAGTAGCACGGTGTAGCAGGGTGTAACAGGTCCAAGGCCCCTGGGCCCCCTTCCGTACGACCGTACGATGGAGGGGGTCCAGTGCCGTTTCGTAGGAGGATGACCGTGGCCGAAGAACTCACCCCGGCGACCCCGGAAGATGAGTCCGAAGAGCCGATCAAGAAGCGGAAGAACGGCCTGTACCCGGGCGTCTCCGACGAGCTGGCCGAGAACATGAGGTCCGGCTGGGCGGACACCGAGCTCCACGACCTGGAGCCGATCGCGCAGGCCGCCGAGACCGCGGCCCGCCGTGCGGCGCTCTCCGCGCGCTTCCCGGGCGAGCGGCTGGTGATCCCCGCGGGCAACCTCAAGACGCGTTCCAACGACACGGAGTACCCCTTCCGGGCCTCCGTCGAGTACGCGTACCTCACCGGCAACCAGACCGAGGACGGCGTGCTCGTCCTGGAGCCCGTCTCCGGCGGCCACACCGCCACGCTGTACCTGCTGCCGCGCTCCGACCGCGAGAACGGCGAGTTCTGGCTCTCCGGGCAGGGCGAGCTGTGGGTCGGGCGCCGGCACTCGCTGACCGAGTCCGAGAAGCTGTACGGCGTCCCCGTCTCCGACGTGCGCGAGCTGGCGGACGCCCTGCGCGAGGCGACCGGGCCGGTGCGGGTCGTGCGCGGCTACGACGCCGGGATCGAGGCGGCGCTGACCGACAAGGTCACCGCCGAGCGGGACGAGGAGCTGCGGGTCTTCCTGTCCGAGGCGCGGCTGGTCAAGGACGACTTCGAGATCGGGGAGCTCCAGAAGGCCGTCGACTCCACGGTCCGCGGCTTCGAGGACGTGGTGAAGGTCCTCGACAGGGCCGAGGCCACCTCCGAGCGGTACATCGAGGGCACGTTCTTCCTGCGGGCGCGCGTCGAGGGCAACGACGTCGGCTACGGCACGATCGCCGCGGCCGGGCCGCACGCGTGCACGCTGCACTGGGTGCGCAACGACGGGCCGGTGCGGTCCGGTGACCTGCTGCTGCTCGACGCCGGCGTCGAGACGCACACGTACTACACCGCCGACGTGACGCGGACGCTGCCGGTCAACGGGCGGTTCAGCGAGGTCCAGAAGAGGATCTACGACGCCGTGTACGACGCCCAGGAGGCCGGGATCGCGGCCGTGAAGCCGGGCGCCAAGTACCGGGACTTCCATGACGCCGCCCAGCGGGTGCTGGCCGAGCGGATCGTGGAGTGGGGCCTTGTCGAGGGGCCGGTGCAGCGGGTGCTGGAGCTGGGGCTCCAGCGGCGGTGGACGCTGCACGGGACCGGGCACATGCTGGGCATGGACGTCCACGACTGCGCGGCCGCGCGGGTGGAGTCGTACGTGGACGGGGTGCTAGAGGCGGGGATGGTGCTGACCGTCGAGCCCGGGCTGTACTTCCAGGCCGATGACCTGACCGTGCCGGAGGAGTACCGGGGGATCGGGGTGCGGATCGAGGACGACATCCTGGTGACGGACTCCGGTAACCGGAACCTGTCGTCCGGGTTGCCTCGGCGGTCTGATGAGGTCGAGGCGTGGATGGCTCAGATCAAGGGGTGAGTTCCGGCTGCGGGTGCGTGGGGGCTGGTCGCGCAGTTCCCCGCGCCCCTGGGTGGGTGCAGTGGACCTGCATCTAGACATCAGCGCCGGTGACGGGCTTCGGGCTGCGCTTGAACGGGCCCTTCGTGATGCCGTTCGTGAGGGACGGCTGGCTCCTGGGGCCCGGTTGCCCGCCACCCGACGGCTTGCCGAGGAACTGGGGGTTTCTCGCGGGACTGTGAAGGCGGCCTACGACCAGTTGGTCGCCGAAGGGTTTCTCACCGCTCGGCAAGGGGCCGGTACCGAGGTCGCGCCTTTGCCGTCTCTCGACAGCGCGCCCGTGAAGTCCGCCGCACGCGTGCGTGTGCCCGTGCACGACCTGCGGCCCGGCAGCCCGGACGTCGGTGGCTTTCCCGCTGCCGCCTGGGTCAAGGCCGTGCGGCGGGCTGTGGCGAGTGCGTCCGTCTCCGCGTACGACTACGGCGATCCCCTGGGGCGGATCGAGCTGCGGAGTGCCCTGTCCGAATATCTCGGGCGGGCCCGGGGGGTCGTCGCCCCGCCCGAGCGGATCGTGGTCACCTCGGGGGCCGTGCAGGGGCTCGCGCTGCTCACGCGGGTCCTGGAGGGCGGGACCGTGGCCATGGAGGACCCCGGGCTGCCCTTCCACCGGGAGGTCGTACGGCACGCCGGGGGGCGGGTGGTGCCGGTGCGGGTCGACGAGCTGGGGGTCGAGGTCGACGGACTCGGGGATCCGGCGGCCGTCGTCGTCACTCCCGCGCATCAGTATCCGACCGGGGTGACCCTGCATCCCTCGCGGCGCCGGGCGCTGACCGACTGGGCACGCGCGCGTGGGGCGCTGGTCGTCGAGGACGACTACGACGGGGAGTTCCGGTACGACCGGCAGCCCGTGGGGGCGCTCCAGGGGATGGCGCCGGGGCAGGTCGTCTACCTGGGCACGGCGTCCAAGACGCTCGGGCCCGCGCTGCGGCTCGGCTGGATGGTGCTGCCGCCGCACCTCGTCGGCCCGGTCGCCGACGCCAAGCTGCACAGCGACCACAGCACCGAGACCATCGGGCAGCTGGCCCTCGCCGAGCTGATCCGCGGTCATGTGTACGACCGCCATGTGCGCGCGTGCCGGCTCAGGTACCGACGGCGCAGGGACCGGCTCGTCGAGCGGCTCGGGGCGCGGTGGCGGGTGCGGGGGATCGCGGCCGGGCTGCACGCGCTGATCGAGGTCGAGGACGAGGCGGCGGTGCTGGCGCGGGCGGCGGACGCGGGGCTCGCCGTGGGGTCGCTGCGGGAGCACTGGCACGCGGAGACACCTCGCGAGGGGCTGGTCGTGGGGTACGGGACGCCTCGGGAGGGGGCCTATCCCGAAGCCCTTGAGGCGCTGGTCCGGGTGCTGGAATTGGGCCATTCCCGAGCACCCTCATTGGGTCTGCCGAGCGGTCCACCGCGCTTCTAGTGTCGTACGCATGAGGCACTCACTCGTCCCGCCCGCAGGACCTCAACGCGTCCTGGCACTGGCCCAGTTGAGCAACTCCGTCGGTGACGGCGCCTACTACGTGACGTCGGCGCTCTACTTCACGCATGTCGTCGGGCTCGACCCCGCGCGGGTGGGGCTCGGGCTGACCGTCGGCTGGGCGGTCGGGTCGGCGGTGGGGGTGCCGCTCGGCCGGCTCGCGGACCGGCGCGGGGCACGCGGTACGGCCGTGCTGCTGGCGCTGGCCACGGGGCTGGCGGTGGCGTCCTTCCTGGTGGTCCGGGACTTCGTGCCGTTCGTCCTGGCGGCCTGTGCCTACGCCTCCGCGCAGTCGGGGCTCGCCGCGGCCCGGCAGGCGCTGCTCGCGGGGCTGGTGTCCGCCGGGGAACGGACCGGGCTGCTGGCCCACCTCCAGGCGACGCTGAACGCCGGTCTCGCCGTGGGTGCGGGACTGGGCGGGCTCGCGCTGCACGCGGGGACGCGGGCGGCGTATCTCGGGGTGTTCGCGGTGGACGCGGTGAGCTTCGTGGGGTGTGCGCTGCTGTTGCTGCGGCTGCCGTCGGTGGCGCCTCGGGTGCCCCGGGCGCGGCGGGGCCCCGGTGTGCTGCGCGACCGGCCGTACGCCGTGATCACGCTGCTGAACACCGTCCTGCTGCTGCGGATGCCCCTGCTGAGCCTCGGGATCCCGCTGTGGATCGCCGAGCGGACCGCGGCTCCCGCCTGGGTGGTGTCCGCGCTGTTCGTGCTCAACACCGGGGCCGTGATGGCCTTCCAGGTGCGGATGGCCCGCGGGGTGAGCGGGCTCGGGTCGGCCACGCGCGCGGTGCGGCGGTCGGGGTGGGTCATGCTGGCCGCGTGTGCGGTGTTCGCGGTGTCGGCGGGGGTCTCGCCGTGGGTGGCCGTGGGTGCGCTGGTCGTCGGGGCGGTGCTCCAGGTGGTCGCCGAGATGGGGCAGTCGGCGGGGTCCTGGCAGCTCTCCTTCGACCTGGCTCCGGCCGAGCGGGTGGGCGAGTACCAGGGGTTCTTCGGAACCGGGGTGACGGTGGCACGGACCCTCGGCCCGCTGGTCCTCACCACGCTGCTGGTGGAGTGGGGCACGCCCGGGTGGCTGCTGCTGGGAGCGGTGACGCTGGGGGCGTCGTACGCGATGGGACCGGCTGCGCGGTGGGCGGCGGGTCGGGGGGAGATGGGTGGCGACGGTCGGGGTGAGGTGGGTGGCGACGGTCGGGGTGAGGTGGGTGGCGCGGGTCTGGTGGAGGCGGGGGCCACCGTCCAGGTGTAGACCCACGTCGGCGGCTGGGGCGGGGCAGGCGTCAAGCAGACCCTTCTCGTGAACTGACCCTCGGCGCAAGGGCGTCCACGAACAGGGCCCCCGCGAGCAGCCCGGCGCTGCCGCGGGGGCTCCATGCGCGTGTGTGCAGGTCGGTGTCGAGGGCGAGCAGAGCCGCGCGGCCGGCGTCGGTCGCGGTGCCGCCCGCCTCCAGGACGCCCCGGGCACCCGCCTGGACGCGCCGCAGGCCCAAGGGGCCCGCGGTGTGGAGGAGTTCGGTGTCCTGGAGGGTGGACATCACGGTGAGCAGGGCGTCCAGGCGGGCCTCGGCCTCGGTGACGCCCGCCGTGCGGGAGGCGGCCAGCGCGTCCAACGCCCGCCGTACGTGCGGGAATCCGGCGCGGGCCTCGCCACGGGCGCCCGCGGCACCGTACTTCGCGGAGACCGAGGACCCTCGGGAGGCCCGGCGCGGGGCCCCTCTGTCGGTGTGCGCGGCGATCCTCTTGGCGACCGCCGGCAGGTCCCCCGGCGCGGCCCCCGGGTCGAGGGCGGCCGCGGCGACCAGCAGACCCAGGGTCCACAGCGCGCCGCGGTGACCGCCGCCCGCCAGCCCCACGGAGTGCTCGGTGCAGCGGCCGATCGCGCCCAGCTCCGCGCGGAGCTGGGGCGTGGGTTCGCCGGTGCGGCGGGCGGCCGCGGCCATCGCCGCGAGGCCGGGCGCGAGCGCCTTCGCGGACCAGCGCAGCGAGCCGTGGTCCGTGCCGGTGGTGCGGGCACCCAGGTCCCGCGGATCAGGCAGGCCCGGTTTGGGGGCCAGGGCCAGCTGACCGGTGAGCGCGTCCACGGCGGCCAGCGCCAGCGCCTCGTCCTCGCGGCTGCTCACGGCCGCCCCGAAGAGCCGGCCGGGGCGGCACTCGAGGGCGTACCGGCCCGGGAGTCGCGCAGGCTGCGCCGGGTGAGGTTCGTGTTCCTGTGGGGTCCCGTCATGGCCAGGAAAATAGGACGAGTGTCCAGCAGTAGGTTGGGGGAAGGCTGTGCGGGGGCTGAGAACCGTGATCGACCCCGTCCCCGCCCGCCGTGTGATTGCATGTCAACCCACGATCCGTCGTCCGGGGTCTTTCACACTCACGAGCACTTCGCCGTGCGAGGTGCTCCAGATGCCCTTAGCATCCGCTCCGGTACTCCGACTCCTGTCCATTCGCCCCGTCAACGGGCGCACGGAAGATCGAGGTTCGTCCATGGATAAGCCCGTCACCATCCCGGCCGAAGAGTCCACGAAGAAGCCCGCCACCGACGAACGGGGCCTGCTGGTACGGCTGCTCGCGGCGCGGGCGCACAACCCCCGGTCCGACGTGCTCAAGCGGGTCGTATGGCAGGGCACCCCGGACCAGACGGCCTCGCGCATCCCGGTGGCCGCCTTCCAGTCAGCCGTCTGACCAGGTCTTCCTCACGATGAATCGCGCCCCGCGCCGATGACCGGGTCGCCGCACCCGCTCAGCCAGTTCGTGCTGAAGATGCACAGCCGCTGTGATCTCGCCTGCGATCACTGCTACGTCTACGAGCACGCCGACCAGAGCTGGCGGGACCGCCCCGCGGTGGTCTCGGACGACGTGCTCGAGATCACCGCCAAGCGCATCGCCGAACACGCCCGCACCCACCGGCTCGACACCGTGCACGTCGTCCTGCACGGCGGGGAACCCCTCCTCGCCGGCCGGGACAAACTCCGTCTGGCGGCGCAGAGCCTGGCCACCGCCCTGTCCGGTGTCTGCGCCCTCGACCTGCGCGTCCACACCAACGGCGTCACCCTCGACGAGCAGTTCTGCGAGCTGTTCGCGGAGTTCGACATCAAGGTCGGTGTCTCCCTCGACGGCGACCGCGCCGCCAACGACCTGCACCGCCGCTACCGCAACGGCCACAGCAGTCACACCCAGGTCCTGCGCGCGATCGACCTGCTGCGCGGCCCCCGCTACCGGCACCTCTACGCCGGACTGCTCTGCACGGTCGACCTGCGCAACGACCCCGTCACCGTCTACGACGCCCTCGCCGCCCTCGCGCCGCCCCGCATCGACTTCCTGCTCCCCCACGCCACCTGGGACGAGCCCCCGCCCCGCCCCGGCAACTCGGCCACCCCGTACGGCGACTGGCTGCTGCGCGTCCACGACCGCTGGACCGCCGCCGGCCGGCCCATGGGTGTCCGGGTCCTCGACTCCGTGCTGCGCACCCTGCGCGGCGCGAGCAGCCTCACCGAGTCCCTCGGGCTGGCCCCGGTGGAACTCGCGGTCATCGAGACCGACGGCGCGCTCGAACAGGCGGACTCGCTGAAGACCGCCTACGACGGGGCGCCCGGCACCGGCATGAACGTGACGGCCAACTCCCTGGACGAGATGGCCGTCCACCCCGGCATCCAGGCCCGGCAGCAGGGCCTGGAGGGGCTGTGCGAGACGTGCCGGGGCTGCCCGGTCGTGCGCTCGTGCGGCGGCGGGCTGTACGCGCACCGCTACCACTCGGCGGACGGCGGCAGCGGGTTCATGAATCCGTCGGTCTACTGCGCCGACCTGAAACAGCTCGTCACCGGGATCCGCGACCGGGAGGAGCAGAGGACACCGATGCCCGAACTCCACCTGGACGACGGCCACTTCGACGAGATCGCCGCCGGTCTCGGCGGCACCGAGGCGGTGGCCCAGCTGACCCGGCACGAGCTGACCGTCAACCGTGAGCTCCTCGCCGCCGTCGTGCACGAGAGCACGCACAGCGCGACCGGCGCGGCGGCCTGGGAGACCCTCGCGGCCCTCGACAGCGAGGCCCCCGAATCGGTGGACATGGTCCTGGCCCACCCCTATCTGCGCCCGTGGGCCCAGCGCGTCCTGCGCGGCGGCGAGAAGGCCGGGCGGATCGCGATGCGCGGGGTGGCGGAGCTCGCCGCGGCCGCCCTGCTGCGGGCCGGACGTGCCGGAACCGTGACCGTACCGATCCACGCGGGGGTGCTGCGGCTGCCGACCCTGGGCGCGGTGGCCGTGGACGAGGCGACGGAGGCGCGGGTCACCGGGAACGGCGACGGGAGCTTCACGGTCCGGGTCCAGGGGCGCCAGCACCTCGTGGGCCCCGGGTCCGCTGCGGACCCCGCCTGGCTGGCCCTGCGCCGGTTCGAACTGCCGGGCTGGTCCGTCGCCCTGGAGGACACGGACCCCTGGAGGGACCAGCACGGCTATCCCGTGACGGGGCGGCTGACCGCCTCGGCGGCCGAGGCCTGGCACCAGGACCTCGCCGGCGCGTGGGAGTGGATCCAGCGTGAACTGCCCGCGTACGCGCCCGGACTCGCCGCGGGACTGAGCGTCGTCACCCCGCTGCGGGAGTCCGCCGCGGGAGCGGACATCAGCTCGGCGGCCCGGGACGCCTTCGGCGCGGTCGCCATCGCCCGGCCCGGCACGCCGGAAACCCTGGCGTGTCTGCTGGTCCACGAGTTCCAGCACGTCAAGCTGGGCGCCGTGTTCGATCGCGCGGACCTCTACGATCCGGCCTGCGAGCAGCTGTTCTACGCCCCCTGGCGGCCCGACTCGCGGCCGCTGGAGGGCCTGTTGCAGGGGACGTACGCACACATCGCCGTCGTCGACTACTGGCGCGCGCGCCACCGCACCGCGCACGGCGACGAGGCGTACGACGCGGAGGTCCGTTTCGCCCGTTGGCGTGAGCAGACCGCGGAAGCGGTGGACACCCTGCTCGCCTCAGGCGCCCTGACCCCGCTGGGCGAGCGCTTCGTGACAGCCATGGGCGACACCGTCACGGCCCGGCTGAGCGACCCGGTGAGCCCGGACGCCTCGACAGCGGCCCGGGAAACGGCGGCGGACCACAAGGAGCGCGCGGCCGCACGACGGCCGTGACCGGCTTCGCCGCATTCCTCCCGCCTTGAGGCGATGGTTCCTACACTGAAGCCCCGATACGGCGGAGGGCTCCATGACCGGGAACCGCAAGGGTTCAGTGATCACCTTCTACTCGTACAAGGGCGGCACCGGCCGGACGATGGCGCTCGCCAACGTGGCCTGGATCCTGGCCGCCAACGGACACCGGGTGCTCGCCGTCGACTGGGACCTGGAGGCCCCGGGACTGCACAGGTTCTTCCACCCGTTCCTGAGGCCCTCCTTGCTGCAGGCCACCCCTGGCCTGGTCAACCTGATAGACGACTACCGCCGTGAGGCGCTGCGCGACCTTCCCGACCGCGAGCCGGACTGGCACCGCGCCTACGCCCGGGTCCGCCCCCACGCCCTCACCCTGGACTGGACCTTCCCCGAGCCCGGCTACCTGGACTTCCTGTCGGCCGGAAGGCGCCACCGCGACTACCCGCTCGTCGGCAACATGGACTGGGACAGCTTCTACAGCGACTACGGCGGCGGGCAGTTCTTCGACGCGATGCGTGAGGACATGGAGCGGCACTACGACTTCACCCTGATCGACAGCCGGACCGGCCACAGCGACCTCGCCGACATCTGCACCGTGCAGATGCCCGGCACCCTGGTCGTCTGCTACACCCTCAGCGACCAGAGCATCGAGGGCGCCGCCGCCGTCGCCCGGCACATCGAGGAGCTCTACGGCGACAAGGGCATCCGCGTCCTGCCGGTCGCCATGCGCATCGACGACGGCGAGCGGGACAAGGCCGACGCCGGCCGGGCCCTCGCGCGCGAGCGCTTCGACGGTCTTCCCCACGGCATGGACGCCGACGAACTCGCCGCCTACTGGGGGTCGGTGGAGATCCCGTACCGCCCCTACTACGCCTACGAGGAGATCCTCGCCCCGTTCGGTGACCCGCCCCAGGTCGCCGGCTCCATGCTGAGCGCCTGCGAGCGGCTGACCTCCGTCGTCACCGGGGGCCGGGTGACCTCCCTGCCGCCCCTGAACGAAGCCAGGCGCAACCAGTACCTCTCGGCGTACACCCGGCGCCGCCCCCTGCCGCCGTCGAAGCTGTTGCTGCGGTACGTCTCCGAGGACCGGATGTGGGCGGAGTGGCTGGAGGGGGTGTTGCTCGAGGCGGGGTTCGAGGTGGTCTCCCAGGACGTACGGTCGATGACCACCCTGGAGGTCGGCGCCGAGTCGTTGCCGGACGGCCGGCACCGGGTGCTCGCCGTGGTCTCCCCCGCGTTCCTCGGCTCCCGCACCGCGCAGGCCGCCTGGGAGGCCGCCGTGCACTCGGGCGGCTCGGCCGAACACCAGCCCGTGGCGCTGCGGGTCGGGGACGTGCGGCAGATCCCGTACGCCGGCCGGGGCAGCACCATCGACCTGGTGCGCCTGGACGAGGACACCGCCGCCGGCACGCTGCTGACCGGGCTGGACCGTCCCGGTGCACCGCAGCCGACCCCCCGCCCGCACGGTGTGCGCTTCCCCGACACCAGCACGAGCGTCTCCAACGTCCAGCCCCGCTACCGGTACTTCACCGGCCGTTCGACGATCCTGGAGCAGGTGCGCCGGCAGTTCGTCTCCGGGCCCGGCGGCATGCGGCTGCCGCAGGTGCTGCACGGTCTCGGGGGCGTCGGCAAGACACAGCTCGCGCGGGAGTACGCCAACCGCTTCAAGCCCGACTACGACCTGGTGTGGTGGGTCGACGTCGAACAGCCCGACCTGGTCCCGCCCAAGCTCGCCGACCTCGCACGGCGGCTCGCCCTGCGCACCGGCGACGACGTCAACGAGGCCGCCCTGGCCGCGTTACAGGCACTCCGGGCCGGACGGCCGTACAAGAGGTGGCTGCTGGTCTTCGACAACGTGGAGGACCTGGACCTGATCCTGAACCGGTTCGCCGAGGAGACCGCGCCGGTTCCGGACGAGGTCTACGGGCATCTGCTGGTCACCACCCGCACCAAGCCCGGCTCGACCCAGGTGCAGCCGGTGGAGGTGGGGGTGTTCACGCGGGAGGAGAGCGTCGAGCACCTCACCGGGCGGGTGCCGGGGCTGGGAGAGGCGGACGCCACTCTGGTCGCCGAGGCGGTCGGCGATCTGCCGCTGGCCATCGAGGTCGCGGCGGCCTGGCTGGAGGCGACAGCGACGCCCGTCGGCGAGTACGTCGAACAGCTGCGGGAGCAGAGCACCAAGGTGCTGTCGGTGAAGGCCGCCGTCGACGCGGTGGAGTACCCGTCGTCCGTGGGTGCCACCTGGAACATCTCGGTGACCCGGCTGCGCCACGAGTCCCCGGCGGCGGCCCGGCTGCTGGAGCTGTGCAGTTTTCTGTCCGCCGAACCGATCTCGATGACCCTGATCGGCTCCGACGCCATGATCAGGGCCCTGCTGCCGTACGACAAGGACCTGCGCGCCCGCTACATGCTCGGCAAGGTCACCCAGGCGCTGAACCGGTTCGCACTGGCCAAGGTCGACTCCACCGACAACTCCCTCCAGGTGCACCGGCTGGTGCAGGCCGCGGTGCGCGACGGCATGGATGCGCGGGTGGCCGAGGAGACCCGCCACGAGGTGCACCGCGTCCTCGTCGCCGTACGGCCGCCCGAGGACGCGGTGGACGACCCCGCCAAGTGGCCCGAGTTCGAGGTGATCTGGCCACACCTCGTCCCCTCCGGAATCCATGCGTGCGCGGAGGAGGAGCCGCGGCAGCTGATGGTGGACCGCGTCCGCTACCTGTGGAAGCGCGGTGAACTGCACCTCGCCCGCACGCTGGGTACCCGGCTCCACGAGTTCTGGAGCACCGAGTTCGCGGACTCCGACGACCGGCAGATCCTCAGCCTGCGGTTGGAGCTGGCCAACGTCCTGCGCTCGCAGGGCGATTACCGGGCCGCGCGGGAGTTGGACGAGGACACGCTCGCCCGGCAGCGGAGGTTCCTCGACGAGGGCCACCCGTCCCTGCTGATCACCTCCGGCAGTGTGGCCGCGGACCTGCGGGCGCTCGGCCGCTTCGACGAGGCACTGCGTCTTGACCGGCGCATCCACCGCGGACTCTGCGAGATCTTCGGCGAGGACCACCCGCGGACCCTGAGCTCCGCCGACAACCTCGCCGTCGACTACCGCCTCACCGGGGACAGCGAGGCCGCCCGGCGGCTCGACGAGGACACGGCGTGCCGTCGTACCGCACTGTTGGGCCCGCTGCATCCGCACACCCTCATCAGCCGCAGCCACTACGCCCGCGACCTGCGCGAACTCGGCGAGTACGAGGAGTCGGCGGGGCTCCTGCGGGAGGTGCGGGAGCTGTTCGGGCAGGTGCTCCACCCGTATGTGCCGGAGGTGCTGCGGGTCGACAAGAGCCTCGCGGTGTCGCTGCGCAAGGCGGGCCGGCTCGCGGAGGCGCTGCACCTGAGCGAGCGGACCTGGGAGACCCACAGGCGCCACCGGGACCGGTACGGCCGCTCCCTTCCCGAGGAGCTGGCCTGCGGTCTCAACCTCGCCGCCGACCTTCTCGCGACCGATCCCGAGCAGGGGGCGCGGCGGGCGGTACGGCAGATCACCGAGGTACTGGAGGGGTACCGGAACTCCTTCGGGCCGGATCATCCGTTCACGATGTTCTGCGTCCACAACCTGGCGATCTGTCACCGGGCGCTCGGTGAGACCGGGACGGCCGCCGAACTGGCGGAACAGGCCCGCACCGCCCTCGCCCAGGCCCTCGGCAACGACCACCCGGCCACCCTCGGCGCGGGGACCAGCCTGGCCAACGCCCTCGCCGACCTCGGTCGACTCGAAGAGGCCGAGCGCGGGGAGCGCCTCGCCGTGGCGGGGTTGCGCAGGCGGCTCGGGCCCACCCATCCCGACACCCTCGCCGCCATGGCCAACCTCGCGATCACCCTCCGTGCCCTGGGCCACGACGAGGAGGCCACCGAGCTCCACCGGGACGCGGAGACCGAACTGGTCCGACGGCTGGGCGAGACGCATCCCCTGAGCGAGGCGACGACGGAGTGGCGCCGCATCGACCGGGATCTGGAGCCGCAGCAGGTGTGAGAGCCGGTGGGCGAGCCGGCGGTCCGCAGTGAGTGCCGCCGGTGTTCCGCCCGCCGGTCGGGGCGGCCGTCGTCACCCCTCCTCGTCCTGATGGGAGGCCCAGCCGATGAACCGGGTCATGACGCGGAGGGCGCCGAAGTGGGCCGCGCCGGGTTCGACCTCGACGAGGGCGCCGGGAATGGTGCGGCCGAGCCAGCGGGTGTGTTCGACCGGGGCGAAGATGTCCTCCTCGCCGTGCCACAGGACGACGGGGGCGGTGATGTCCGAGAGGTCGAAACCCCAGCCCGTGCTGAACGCCATCACGTCGTCCACCCAGCCGTCCGCGGAGCTGCGCAGCCCCTCGGCGAAGTTGCGCTCCAGCATGGCCTGGATGCCGGCGTCCGCGACGATCCGGCGGTCGGACTCCGGCAGCACGCCGCGCATCTCGGCGACGGTGGCCGCGGGATCGGCGCGGATCGTCAGCGAGCGCCGGCCCAGCGCGGCGGTCAGCCGGTGCCGGCCCGCGGCCGCGCTCAGGTAGGCGCGGACGTTGGCCTCGGTCATACCGGCGAACCAGTCGAGATCGGCGGCGTCCGGAGGGGCGAGCCCGACCAGCGCCGCGGTCCGCGCCGTGCGCTCCGGGAGCAGTGCCGCGCAGGCCAGCGCGTGCGGAGCGCCCCCGGAGCGGCCCACCACCCCGAACCTGCCGATCCCGAGCGCGTCGGCGATCAGACGTACGTCCTCGGCGGCCGCGCCGACCCTGCGGCCCTCGCTGCGGTCCGAGCCGCCGTATCCGGGACGGTCGAACGTGATCAACCGGACGCCCATGCGATAGAGGACGGACGGCCGGGGGGCGGGGCCGAGCCGGCTCCCCGGGGTGCCGTGCAGCAGGAACACCGGGCGGCCCGCGGGGTCCCCCCGCTCCTCGACCGACAGCCGCCGGCCGTCCTTCGCGCACACCGTCAACGCCATCGGCGGTCCCCCGCGGCCCGGCGTTCCGATGACTGAGGCGACAGAACGAGCGGCCCGGTCGGTGCGACCGGCACCGGGCGGTACGCGGACCCGGCCGGCCCTGAGCCGTGACGTCGGGTCACACCGCCATCAGCGGGGCGTCCTTCTTCCACTTCAGGATCTTGTCGAAGCTCACCACGGCCCCGCGGCGGCCCGGCTTGTTGCCGATGTGGACGTGGTCGGCGAGTTCCTGGATGAGACACAGGCCCCGGCCGTTCTCGGCCTCGCCGGGGACGGGGCGCAGCGGCTGGACCGGCTGGGGGCGGGCGAATCCGGGGCCGGAGTCGGTGACTTCGATACGGCACTTCTCGCCGTCGAGGTAGGCGGTGACCCGGTACGCCGTCGAGGAGTCCTGCTGTCCGCCGTGCTCCACCGCGTTGGCGCAGGCCTCGCTGAGGGCGAGGGAGAGGTCGTACGAGACGTCCGGGTCGACGCCCGCGGTCTCCATGGTGCCGAGCAGCAGGCGCCGGGCGAGCGGCACGCTCGCAGCCTCGCGCCGCAGATGGAGTGACCACCAGATGCTCATGCTGCTGCCTCCTGGCCGCGGCTCGACATACCGTTACGTATTGCCGCGTGCGCCCGGGTGTAAGCGCATCGTGGACGTGATGCCGCCCATATGGGCGATGCGCGGGGCGCGATGGACGGTGTATGTGGGGCAGCGTGCACCAGAAGTGACCTTCCGGTCGTATGCCCCGTACGTCATCTTGTGGACCTGCCGTATGGCGCCGCTGGGCCCAGTGCGATGATGAGCCCGCCATGACTGCCCCCCACGCGCGTTCCGGAGCGGGTCTCCGGGTTCTGCGGGCCGCGGTGTTCGCCGCGGTCTGCGTCGTGCTGGCCGCGGCCGGTCACGCGATCGCCTCCTGCGCCACCGTCCCGCTGTGGACGCTCGGCGCCGGGTTCGTGGGGGCCGTTCTGGTCGTGGCACCGCTCGCCGGGCGGGAGCGCTCGCTCGGCGGCATCGCGACCCTGCTCGCAGCCGGACAGACCGTGCTGCACGTGCTGTTCGGGATGGGGCAGCACGGTACGGCCACGATGACGATGTCGTCGATGCCGCAGACGTCCGACGCCGCGCTGGTCCAGCAGGCCGCACGGCTGCTGTGCGGAACCACCGCGGCGGCGATCAGCCCGGCCCAGGCACAGCGGCTCCTCGTCGAGGCCCGGCTGTATCCCGCGCCGGGGACTGGTGTCAGGACGGGTACTGGGACCGGGGCCGGCGCGGCGCACGCCATGACCGGGTCCTCCGGTTCCTCCGCCCTCGCGCTGCTGCCGTCCCTCCCCATGATCCTCGGCCACGTCCTCGCGGCCGTCGCCGCCGGCTGGCTGCTGCGGCGCGGAGACCTGGCGCTGCTCCGCCTCGCCGAGTTGTCCACGTACTCGGCGCATTCGGTGGCGGAAGGGGCGCTCGTACGGTCCCTGCGCGCGGCGCTCGCGCTGGTGCGCGCCCTGCGTGCCGGGCTGCCGGGGGCGCCCGCGGCCGGGCCGCGTACGCCGCTGACGGCGTCGTGCGCGCCGCCCCGACCGCGCACCACGGCACTCCAGCACACGGTGATCCGCCGCGGGCCGCCCACCGCCGCCCGACTCGTTCTCGCCGCCTGACGCGACGCGACCACCACTCCACTTCCCGAGGGATGTGAAAAAGGGGCCGCCGTCGTGCGGCACGCGCGTGCGCGCACGCGTATCCCTCATCACCGGAACCCTTTTTTCGAACCGGAGTGCCCTTCATGAAGGCTTCTCGTCTCGCCGTCACCGGCGCCGTCGCCGCCACCGCCGTCGTCGTCCTGTCCTCGCCCGCCTTCGCGCACGTCAGCGTGCAGGCCGAGGGGACCGCCGCCAAGGGTGGCTACGCGGTCGTGGACTTCAAGGTCCCCAACGAGCGCGACAACGCCTCCACCACCAAGCTCGAGGTCACCTTCCCGACCGACCACCCGCTGGCCTCGGTCATGCCGGAGCCGATGCCGGGCTGGAAGATCGAGGTCACCAAGTCCAAGCTCGCCAAGCCCCTCGAGCTGCACGGCGAACAGATCACCGAGGCGGTCTCCAAGGTCACCTGGACCGCCACCGGCAAGGACGGCGGCATCCAGCCCGGCTACTTCGAGAAGTTCCCCGTCTCCATCGGCGCCCTGCCCGAGGACGCCGACGAACTGGTCTTCAAGGCGATCCAGACGTACTCCAACAAGGAGGTCGTGCGCTGGATCGAGGTCCAGGAGGACGGCGCGGAGGAGCCCGAGACACCGGCTCCCGTCCTCGCCCTGTCCGCGGCCTCCGAGGACGGACACCACGGCTCGACGGCCGCCGAGGAGGCGGACGCCAAGACCGAGAACGCCGCCGCGACCACCGAGGCCGCCGACGGTGACAGCAGTGACACCACCGCCCGCGTCCTCGGCGTGGTCGGCATCGTCGTCGGCGCCCTGGGCGTGGCGTACGGCGTGCTCGCCGGCCGCCGGCGCACCGACGCCTGACCTGTTCTCGCGGGATCCGCGCCGGGGTCGTACCGACCCCGGCGCACCCTGAAAAACTTACATCTGGGACATTTTGATATGCGCAAGAAGATGTTCGCCGCGGCCTCCCTGGTCGCAGCCGCCACCCTGACCCTCTCCGCCTGCGGCAGCGGTGACGACAGCGCCTCACCCGTCTCCGTGGTCTCCGAGGAGGCCGGCTCGGACAAGGCCGCCACCGTCCTCGACCAGCCCTTCGAGAAGCCGGACCTGGTCCTCACCGACACCCAGGGCAAGAAGTACGACCTGCGGGCCGCGACCAAGGGCAGGCCCACCCTGATCTACTTCGGCTACACCCACTGCCCCGACATCTGCCCGCTGACGATGAACAACATCGCCGTCGCGAAGAAGCAGCTGCCCAAGGCGGAGCAGGACAAGCTGAGCGTCGTGTTCGTCACCACCGACCCGGCCCGCGACACCCCCACCGAGCTCGGCAAGTGGCTCAAGGGCATCGACCCCCAGTTCGTCGGCCTGACCGGTGACTTCGCCACCATCCAGGCGGCCGCCCGCACCCTCGGCATCTCCATCGAGCCGACCCACAAGGACAAGAAGACCGGCAAGACCGTCTCGGTGCACGGCACCCAGGTCGTCGCCTTCTCCCCGAAGACCGACGCGGGTTACGTCCTCTACGGCGAGGACGCCACCGTCGACGACTACACCAAGGACCTGCCCAAGATCATCAAGGGGCAGAACCCGTGAGGCGTACGGCGATGTCGGCAGCCGCCCTGTCCGCGGCGGGGACCCTGGCCCTGGTCGGAGCCCTCGTCCTGGTCGGCTGCTCCGGCTCCGACGCCTCCGCCGACGACCTCACCGTCTCCGGCGCCTACATCCCGCAGCCCGTCTCCGCCGACATGGCCGCCGGCTTCCTGACCATCACCAACCCCGGCTCGTCGCAGGACGAGCTGACCTCGGTGACCAGCGACGACGGCGACATCACGATGCACGAGACCAACGGCGGCACGATGGAGGAGGTCTCCCGCCTGCCCGTCCCGGCCCACGGTCAACTCGTGTTCAAAAGCGGCGCCAACCACCTGATGTTCGACAAGCTGAAGCGCAAGCCCGAACAGGGCCAGACGATCACCGTCGAACTGCACTTCGCCCAGTCCGACCCCGTCGTCGTGAAGATGCCGGTGAAGTCGGCGACGTACGTCCCCAAGACCGGACACTGAGGGAGGGACCACCTTGACGCAGACCATCGCCCCCCGCGTCCGGACCCTGGTGCTGCTGCTCCTGGCCACGGCCGGCCTGCTGCTGACCACGGCCGGACCCGCCTCCGCGCACGCCGCGCTCACCGGCAGCGACCCCCAGCAGGGGGTGGTGGTCGACAAGGCACCCGACCAGGTCTCCCTGACCTTCTCCGAGCAGGTCGCCCTGTCCAGCGACTCGCTGCGGGTCCTCGACCCCAAGGGCAAGGCCGTCCAACAGGGCAAGCCGTTCGAGGTCGGCGGCACCACCTACGGCGTGAAGGTCCACAGCGGCCTGCCCGACGGCACCTACACCGTCACCTACCAGGTCGTCTCCGCCGACAGCCACCCCGTCTCCGGCGCCTTCACCTTCTCCGTCGGCGCCCCCTCCACCACCTCCGTCTCGGTCTCCGGGGAGACCGCGGGCGGCGGGGTCGTCGGCTGGCTGTACGGCTTCGGCCGGTACCTGTCGTACGCCGGCTTCATCGTGCTGGTCGGCGGCGCCGCCTTCGTGCTCGCCTGCTGGCAGCGCGGCGCCGGAGTGCGGCCCATGCAGCGGTTCGTCGTCGGCGGCTGGCTGACGCTCACCGCGGCCACACTGCTCCTGCTCCTGCTCCGCGGCTCCTACACGAGCTCCGGGAAGGTCGGGGACGTCTTCGACCTGGACCTGCTCGGGAACGTGCTCCAGACCAAGTCGGGTGCGGCCCTCGTCTCCCGGCTGCTGCTGCTCGCGGCGGCGGCGCTGTTCATCTCCGTGCTCTTCGGCGCCTACGACAAGCGCGAGGACGAGGAGAAGCGGGACCTCACCTTCGGGCTCGCGATCGGCGGGACCGTCGTCGCGGCCGGACTCGCGGCCAGCTGGGCGATGGCCGAACACGCCTCGGTCGGACTCCAGACGGGCATCGCCATGCCCGTCGACGTCCTCCATCTGCTCGCCGTCGCCACCTGGCTCGGCGGACTGACCGCGCTGCTCGTCGCGCTGTACCGCTCCGACGCACCGATCGAGTCGGCCGCCGTACGCCGGTTCTCCCAGGTCGCCTTCGGCAGCGTGGTCACGCTGGTGGCGACCGGCGTCTACCAGTCCTGGCGGCAGCTCGGCTCCTGGTCGGCGTTCACCGAGACCCGGTACGGACAGCTGCTGCTGGTCAAGATCGGGCTGGTGGCGGTGCTGGTCGGCATCGCCTTCATCTCACGGCGCTGGACGGCCCAGCTGGCCGACACCGTCGTACGACAGGGCAAGCGGGCACCTCAGAAGGAGCGGGTGGCCGCGAGTGCCTCCGGCTCCGCCAAGGCGGCCGACGGCGCGAAGGGCTCCGGCGCCGCGAAGAAGGCCGCCGACGCGAAGGGCGGCGGGTCCAAGCGGGCCGCTCAGCTCGCCCGGCAGCAGGCCGCGATGGACACCGCCCGGCAGAAGCGCACCCGGGACGCCGATCCGCACCGGTTCGGACTGCGCCGCTCGGTGCTCGCCGAGGCGGGGGTCGCGGTCGTACTGCTGGCCGTCACGACCGTGCTGACGCAGACCGAGCCCGGCCGTACCGAGGAGGACGCCAAGGCGGCCAAGGCGGCCGCCTCCTCTTCCTCGTCCTCGTCATCGGGAGAGGCCGGGTCCGGGGCGGTGACCCTGGACATGTCCTTCGACACCGGCGGCACGGACGGCAAGGGTGTCGTGACGGTCGACATCGACCCCGCCCGCGTGGGCGGCAACGAGATGCACGTCTACGTCCAGCGGCCCAACGGCCGCGCCTTCGACATCCCCGAGGTGAAGGTCGCACTCACCCTGGAGGCCAAGAAGATCGGGCCGCTGGCCATCACCCCCGACCACATCACCACCGGCCACTGGTCGGCGAGCAACGTGCAGATCCCCATGGCCGGCGACTGGAAGATCGCCGTCACCGTGCGGACCTCCGACATCGACCAGACGACCGTCTCCAAGAACGCGCAGATCGGCTGACCCGCACCATGGCTGAACAGTCCCTCCCCGTCGCCGACCACAGCGCCTCGACGGACGAGAGCACCTCGTCGGGACCGGGCATCTCACGGCGAGCCCTGCTCGGCACCGCCGGCGCCACCGGGCTCGTGCTCGGCGCGGCCGGCGGGGCCGTGGGCTATGCGGCCGCTCCCGCCGCGGCCACTCCGCTGACCTCGGTGGGCAGCACCGAGGTGATGTTCCACGTGAAACATCAGCCCGGCATCACCGAGGGCCTCCAGGCACGCGGCCACCTCGTCGCCTTCGACCTCACGCCCGGCGCGGGCCGCAAGGAAGCCGCGGCACTGCTGCGCCGCTGGTCGGAGACGGCTCGCAGGCTCATGGCGGGGGAGCCTTCCGGATCCGACGACACGGATGTCGCCCGCGACGCCGGGCCGTCGTCCCTGACGGTGACCTTCGGCTTCGGACACAGCTTCTTCTCCCGGACCGGGCTGGAGAAGCAGCGTCCGGTCGCCCTCGACCCGCTGCCCGACTTCTCCTCCGACCAGCTCGACAAGGCCCGCAGTGACGGCGACCTGTGGGTGCAGATCGGTGCGAACGACGCCCTGGTCGCCTTCCACGCACTGCGCGCGATCCAGAAGGACGCGGGCAGCGCGGCGAGGGTCCGCTGGCAGATGAACGGCTTCAACCGCACCCCGGGCGCCACGGACCGTCCCATGACGGCCCGCAACCTCATGGGCCAGCTGGACGGCACCCGCAACCCCAAACCGAGCGAGCCCGACTTCGACGAGCGGATCTTCGTCCCGGCGTCCGGCTCGAAGGACCCGGCGTGGATGGCGAACGGCTCCTACGCCGTCGTACGACGGATCCGGATGCTGCTCGATGACTGGGAGAAGCTCTCGCTCGGGGCCCAGGAGGCCGTCATCGGTCGCCGGAAGGCGAACGGGGCCGCGCTGTCCGGGGGCACCGAGACGACCGCGATGGACCTGGAGAAGACGGACGCCAAGGGCGATCTGGTGGTGCCGATCAACGCACACGCCCGCATCACCCGGCCCGACCAGAACGGGGGCGCGGCCATGCTCCGCCGCCCGTTCTCCTTCCACGACGGAATCGACGCGAACGGGGTGCCGGACGCCGGACTCCTGTTCGTCTGCTGGCAGGCCGACCCACTGCGCGGCTTCGTCCCGGTCCAACGCAAGCTCGACCGGGGTGACGCGCTCTCCCAGTTCATCCGCCACGAGTCGAGCGGACTGTTCGCGGTACCGGGCGGGGCGGCGAAGGGGGAGTACGTGGGGCAGCGGCTGCTGGAGGGGTGAGGTCTGGGGGGCTAGTGGGGTGGGGTCTAGTGGGGTAGCGGGCTGCTGGCGGGGTGAGGTCAGGCGGGGCGGCGGCCGCCGGCCGGGCGGGGCTCATGCCGGTCGCGGCTGCCGGTGGGGCGAGACCACGCCGCTCGCGGCTGCCAGTGGGACGAGACCGCGCCGGTCGCGGCACCCCCGGCCGGGCGAGGTCACGCCGGTTCACCCGGTCGTGAGACGGGCGGGCTCCGTTCCACAAGGGCCATTAGGGTGAGGTCATGCCAGCCAGCTATGCCTATCTCGGCCCTGAGGGCACCTTCACGGAAGTCGCGCTGCGGACGCTTCCCGAGGCGGCGACCCGGGAGCTGATCCCGTACGTGTCGGTGCAGTCCGCGCTGGACGCGGTGCGCGCGGGTGAGGCCGAGGCGGCGTTCGTGCCGATCGAGAACTCCGTCGAGGGCGGCATCACCACCACCCTCGACGAACTGGTCGCCGGCGCCCCGCTGATGATCTACCGCGAGGTGCTGCTGTCGATCACCTTCGCGCTGCTGGTCAGGCCGGGCACCGAGCTCACGGACATCAAGACGGTCTCCGCGCACCCGGCCGCCCAGCCGCAGGTGCGCAACTGGCTGAAGAAGCACCTCCCGGACGTCCGCTGGGAGTCGGCCGCCTCGAACGCGGACGCGGCCCGGCTGGTCCAGGAGGGCCAGTACGACGCGGCCTTCGCCGGTGAGTTCGCGGCCGCCCGGTACGGCCTCCAGGCGCTGGAGACCGGGATCCACGACGCCGAGAACGCCCAGACCCGGTTCGTGCTGGTCGGCCGTCCGGCCCGCCCCGCCGCTCCGAGCGGCGCCGACAAGACGTCCGTGGTGCTGTGGCAGCGCGACGACCACCCCGGTGGCCTGCGCGACCTGCTGGGCGAGTTCGCCACCCGCGGCATCAACCTGATGCTGTTGCAGTCCCGGCCCACGGGCGCCGGTATCGGCAACTACTGCTTCTGCATCGACGCCGAGGGCCACATCACCGACCGCCGGGTGGCGGAGGCGCTGATGGGGCTGAAGCGGATCTGCCGCGAGGTGCGGTTCCTCGGTTCGTACCCGCGTGCGGACAAGGAACGGGAAGACCTGCTGGCACCGCTTCCGGGGACCTCGGACCAGGAGTTCATGGCGGCTGCCGACTGGGTGGCGCGGTGCCAGGACGGGCGATTCTGACCTGTCTTACCTGCAGATTTTAGTTATCCACAGGAGTTATCCACAGGCGAGCTTCTCGACCTGGGGACAAGTCGACACAGTATGGCCACCTTGTCGACAAATCGGCCTCCGGGCCTCATCCTCGTCCACCGGCGCGCACATCACCCTTCGTCCACTGTTTTCCCTTGCGCAATCCTTTGGGGCGACCACTTTCCACTCGAAAGTAGGGGTAAGCAGTGGTTTGATCCGTGAATCCGCAGCATGATCCCCAGGTTTCGGAGTGATCAATTCCGAAATCCACAGTTCCACCGCACACCCTGTGGATAACTCTTCGGAAGGTGTGGATCCCTGTGGACAACCGCGGCCCAAATCCCGGTCCACACAAGGGAGTCGAGTCAACCCCGTGCCTGGATCATGCCCCGTCCCGGGGGTGGGCTCCTTTTTATTGACACAGTGAGCAATTACCGCATAACGGTACGTAAACCGTGTCCGGTAATAGTGAGTCGTGGGCCCTGTCCCCGCACCGGTAGCCTTGACCGCGTGATTGACCTTCGCCTGCTCCGTGAGGACCCCGACCGAGTGCGCGCCTCCCAGCGCGCCCGTGGAGAGGACGTCGCCCTCGTCGACGCCCTCCTGTCTGCCGACGAGCGGCGCAGGTCGTCCGGCGTCCGCTTCGACGAGCTGCGTTCCGAGCAGAAGTCGCTCGGCAAGCTCATCCCCAGGGCCTCCGGCGACGAGAAGGCCGAACTGCTGGCCAAGGCCGGTCAGCTGGCCGCCGACGTCAAGGCGGCCGACGCCGAGCAGAACGAGGCCGACGAGGAGACCAAGCGCCTCCTGCTCCAGCTCGGCAACCTCGTCCACCCCGACGTCCCGGTCGGCGGCGAGGAGGACTTCGTCGTCCTGGAGACGCACGGCACCATCCGCGACTTCGGCGCCGAGGGCTTCGAGCCCAAGGACCACCTGGAGCTCGGCGAGGCACTGGGCGCCATCGACGTCGAGCGCGGCGCCAAGGTTTCCGGCTCGCGCTTCTACTACCTGACCGGTGTCGGCGCCCTCCTCGAGCTGGCGCTCGTCAACGCGGCGATCGCGCAGGCCACCGAGGCCGGCTTCACACCGATGCTCACCCCCGCGCTGGTCCGCCCGCGCGCCATGGAGGGCACCGGCTTCCTCGGCCAGGCCGCGGAGAACGTCTACCACCTGGAGAAGGACGACTACTACCTGGTCGGCACCTCCGAGGTCCCGCTCGCCGCGTACCACATGGACGAGATCCTGGACGCCGACCAGCTGCCGCTGCGCTACGCCGGCTTCTCGCCGTGCTTCCGCCGCGAGGCCGGCACCTACGGCAAGGACACCCGTGGCATCTTCCGCGTGCACCAGTTCGACAAGGTCGAGATGTTCTCCTACGTCGCCCCCGAGGACGCGGAGAACGAGCACAAGCGGCTCCTGGAGTGGGAGAAGCAGTGGCTGACCGGCCTCGAGCTGCCCTTCCAGGTCATCGACGTGGCCTCGGGCGACCTGGGTGCCTCCGCCTCCCGCAAGTACGACTGCGAGGCGTGGATCCCGACCCAGGGCAAGTACCGCGAGCTGACCTCGGCCTCCAACTGCGACGGCTTCCAGGCCCGCCGCCTGTCCGTCCGCATGCGCGACGGCAAGAAGGTCCAGCCGCTGGCGACGCTCAACGGCACGCTGTGCGCCGTACCGCGCACCATCGTGGCGATCCTGGAGAACCACCAGCTGGCCGACGGGTCCGTCCGAGTCCCCGAGGTGCTGCGGCCGTACCTGGGCGGGCGGGAGCTGCTGGAGCCGGTCGCCAAGTGACCTTTCCCTACCGGCTGATCGCGACCGACCTCGACGGGACGCTGCTGCGTTCCGACGAGTCGGTCTCACAGCGCACCCGGGACGCCCTCGCCGCGGCCACCGCCGAGGGCGCCGCCCACATCGTCGTCACGGGACGCGGCGTCCGCTGGACGCGGCACATCCTCGACGACCTCGGTTACCAGGGCCTCGCGGTCTGCGGACAGGGCTCGCAGGTGTACGACGCCGGCGAGCACCGTCTGCTGACCTCGGTGACGTTGGACCGGCAGCTGGCCGCGGTGGCCCTCGCGAAGATCGAGGCGGAGATCGGCCCGCTGTTCCTGGCGGCGAGCCGCAGCGGCCTCGACGGAGACGTGCTGGTCGGGCCGGGGTACGCGGTCACGGGCGCGCTGCCGTCAGTGCCGTTCACGGACGCGTCCGACCTGTGGGCGGCCCCGCTGAGCAAGATCTACATCCAGCATCCGGAACTGTCGGACGACGAGCTGGCCAAGGCCTCTGTACGGGCCGCGGGCGGCTTCGTCACGGTCGCGCTGGCCGGCCCCGGCATCGTCGAACTGCTCCCACTGGGCCTGTCGAAGGCGACCGGCCTGTCCCTGGCCGCCCGCCGCCTGGGCCTGAAGGCCGCGGACACGATCGCCTTCGGCGACATGCCGAACGACCTGCCGATGTTCCGGTGGGCGTCGTACGGGGTGGCGATGGCGGACGCCCACGAGGAGCTCAAGGCGGTCGCCGACGAGGTGACGTCCTCCAACGAGGAGGACGGCATCGCGGTGGTGCTGGAGCGACTGCTCGGCTGACGGCCCGACGTCTCGACGTATCCGGCCCGGGAGGTCCGGCCAGGTCCCGGTGACAGCGTCTCGCGGAGGATGCACGGATCGAACGTGCGCGGGCGTTTCAGACCCGACCTTGGCTTAGCAAGCCAGTGCCTTACCACTCGGCCAATCCTCCGGGTGGGCGGCCTCACGCGAGAGCGACATCGCGTGCTCGAAGCGGCCGCCCCGGGCAGGTCCTGCGGTGGACTCGACGGTGGCGTAACTACACCGGAGTCCTCCGTCGGCTGCCCCGACGGGAGCTGGACGTACTGTCGTGCATGGACATCGTCCGGCTCCTCTCCCAGCTCGTGGTGAACACAACCATCGTGCCCGTACGCCGAGTTGGGCGCCACCGAATTAAACGGCCGGGTGTTCGAACTACCGGCGTCCCCAGCGCCTGCGGCGCTTGCTGAAGAACCACCCCGCGGGCGGCTCGTCGGAGCGCCAGGGCTGCGGCTCGGGTGACTCCTGGCGCCAGCGGGCGGCGAGCATACGGGCGCGGGCAGACGGCTCCGAGGTCTCGGCGGAGCGTATGAAGTCCTCGTCCAGCACGAGGTCGTCCCAGTCGTCTGCCATGCCCGTTCCCTTCAACTCGCAGCCGGACATTCCCCTTTGTCCAGTGTGCCCGGACAAAGGTGAAGTCCCTGTCAATAAGCCCGGCATCAGGGGCCGCGCCCGTTACTCCTCGCCCGCCAGCGTCAGCGACCGCAGCTTCTGGCCCGCGTACCAGGTGGCGAGGACGGTCACCACGACCAGCAGCACCGTGGCCGTCGGCAGTCCGACGTCCGAGGTGACCAGGTCCCCGCCCGCGACCTTGTGGGCCACGGCCAGCGACCACTGCTGGACGCTCAGGGTGCGCGCTCCGGCGACCAGGGAGCCGAACAGGGCCTCCCAGACCAGTGCGTAGACGAGCCCGAAGACCACCGCGTGCCGGGACACCGTGCCCAGCAGCAGGAAGAGCGCGGCGTAGGCGATCGAGGAGACCAGCGCGGCCACCGTGTAGGCGACGGCGATCTGCTGCCCGTTGCCGTTGAGGATCAGGCCGGCGATGAAGGTGGGCAGCGCCGAGAACACCATCGTGACGGCGATCGCCACGATCAGCTTGGTGAAGATGATCGTCGGCCGCTTGATCGGCTTGGACAGCAGGTACACCACCGAGCCGTCGTCGATCTCCGGTCCGATCGCGCCGGTGCCCGCGATGACGCCGACGATCGGCACCATGGTGGCGAGCGCGAGCCCGCCCAGCAGGTCGGAGGCGGTCTGGTCGTCGGCGCCGACCAGGGCGCGCACGATCACGGAGATCACGATCAGCAGCAGGGGCAACGCGCCCAGGATGAGGGCCCGGCGGCGGCCGAGCAGGGCCCGATAGGTGAGTCGGGCGACTGTGGGGTCGTACATCTTCGGCCTCCTACGCCGCGACGAGATACGAGAAGACGGACTCGAGGGACTCGTCGGACGGCGAGACCGTGAGCAGCCGGATGCCGTGGTCGCGGGCGACCCGGGGCAACAGCGCGGTGAAGCGGCCGAAGTCCACGGCCTGGATGTGCAACGCGCCCTCGGCCAGGTCGACTTCGATGCCGGACGTGGACGGGTCCGCGATCAGCGCTGCGGCGAGGGCACGGTCGTCGCTGGAGCGCACCAGATAACGGTGCGGGCGGTCCGTCATCAGGCGGCGGATCTTGCGGAAGTCACCGCTGGCCGCGTGCCGTCCGGCCACGACCACCTCGATGTGCCAGGCGAGCTGCTCGACCTCTTCGAGGATGTGGGAGGAGAACAGGACCGTGCGGCCCTCGTTGCCCATCCGCCTCAGCAGCTCCATGAGCTGCATGCGCTGACGGGGGTCCATGCCGTTGAACGGCTCGTCGAGCAGCAGCAGCGACGGGTCGTGGACCAGCGCGGAGGCCATCTTCACGCGCTGGCGCATGCCCTTGGAGTAGGTCGAGATCTTGCGGTCCTGGGCGTACTCCATCTCGACCGTGGCCAGCGCCTGCTGGGCCGCCTTGGCGCCGAGGCCGTGCAACTCGGCGTTGGCGACGACGAATTCGCGGCCGGTGAGGAAGTCGTACATCGCCTCGCGCTCGGGGACGATGCCGATGTGCCGGTAGATCTCCTCGTTGCGCCACACCTGCTGTCCGTCGAGGGTGACGGTGCCGGTGGAGGGGGCGAGGAAGCCGCCCATCATGTTGATGAGGGTGGACTTCCCGGCGCCGTTGGGGCCGAGCAGGCCGGTGACGCCGGGGCCGATCGTCATGGTGATGTCGTTGACGGCGACCACGTTGCCGAACCAGCGGGAGACATGGTCGATCTGGAGCGTGGTCACAGTCCCACCTTCTTGTAGCGGCGCAGCAGGAGGCCGTAGCTCGCGGCGATCAGACCGAGGACGGCGAGGACGTAGACGACCCCTTCGCCGTTGCTCGGGCCTACCGCGCCGGGGAACGCCGAGCTCGCGCCGAGGAACGCCGACTGGAGTCCGTCGATGAGCGTGACCGGGGAGAACAGGCCGATCCACGGGATGGCGGAGGTGCTGCCCTGGGCGTCGGCGATGGCCTGGAGGGTGGAGACCGCGCCGTAGGAGATGGTCATCACGGCGATCACGGCCGCGATGCCGAAACCGCGGCGGGGGGTGACGGAGGCGATGACCAGGCCGATGCCGGCGAAGAGCAGTGAGAGCAGCGCCACGGAGACGAGTCCCTGCCCGAAGCCCTTGGTCTGGTCGGCGAAGTCGAGTTTGGCCAGCAGGGCGCCCACATAGAGCACGATCAGCGGGGCCGCGGTGAGGATGAACATCGCCGAGGCCAGCGCCGCGTACTTCGCGCGGACGTAGTCGGCGGTCTCGATGGGCCGCGAGAAGTACAGCGGCACGGTCTTGAAGCGCAGGTCGCGCGAGACGGACTGGGGTGCCTGCGAGGCGACGTACAGGCTGATGACGGCCTGCATGATGATCGCGTAGCGGGTGTAGTCGACGGGCAGGTCGTTGGCCTTCGTGGCGACCGCGACGGCGACCATGATGGCCGCGGGCACGCACATCACGACGAACAGCAGCATCGGCAGCACCTTGGACTTCACCGAGCGGCCGAGGCCGTAGGCGCCGCGCAGGGACTGCGAGTAGAGCGATCGGGTGGCGTAGGAGCGGCCGAGACGGGGGCCGTCGTAGCTGCGGTAGCCGATGTTGTGGATGCGGGTCTGGTCGCCCGAGGGGGCGGTGACCGGGTGCTCAACCGCCATGGCCGACGGCCTCCTTCCGCTTCTGGTCGTCGCTCGTGTCCTCGCTGGTGAAGACCTCCGAGATGTGGTGCCTGCGCTGCTCCATGCGCACCAGGCCGAGACCGAGGTCGGCGACGACGTCCCGCACGACGTCGTAGGTCTCCTCGCCCTGCGCGGTCAGCAGCAGGATGTGGCCGGCGCCCGGCAGACCGCTCGTGGAGTCGAGGACCTCCACCCCGCGCGCGTGCAGTGCCTCGCGCACCGCGCGGGTGCCGTCCGGGTGCTCGTCGCTGTCGGTGACCTCGACCGCGAGCGTGGTCGTGGTCTGGGTGAAGTCGGTGGTGGAGCTGGACCGCAGCAGCTTGCCGCCGTCGATGACGACCACGTGGTCGCAGGTGCGCTCCAGCTCGCCCAGCAGGTGCGAGGTGACCAGGACCGAGATGCCGAAGTCGGTGTAGATGCGCCGGATCAGGCCCAGCATGTCGTCGCGGCCGACCGGGTCTAGGCCGTTGGTCGGCTCGTCCAGGAAGACCAGCTGCGGGTCGTGCACCAGCGCCTGCGCGAGCTTCACGCGCTGCTTCATGCCGGTCGAGTAGCCGCCGATGGGACGGTAGCGCTCCTCGTACAGGCCGACATGGCGCAGGGTGTCCGCGGTGCGCTCGCGGGCCGCCGTGGGCGGCAGGCCGGACATCCGGGCCATGTGCACGACGAACTCGGTCGCCGAGACGTCCGGCGGCAGGCAGTCGTGCTCCGGCATGTAGCCGACCCGCTCGCGGATGGCGGCACCCTTGGTCGCGACGTCGAGCCCGAGCACTTCGGCACGGCCCTCGGAGGCGGGGGACAGACCCAGCAGGATCTTGATCATGGTGGACTTGCCGGCTCCGTTGGCGCCGACGAGTCCGGTCACACCGGGTCCGACGTCCAAGGAGAGCCGGTCAAGCGCGGTCACCCGGGGGAACCGCTTGCTCAGGCTTTCGGTCGCGATCACAGTCACGACATCGACAGTAGTGACGCGGACCACTCCGGTCGTCACCCCGCAGAGCTGCATCGGCATCAGACTCCAGACGTACGGGCACCTAGGGGTCACCCTGAGGTCGAACAACGCGGCCCGGGTTTTCCACATCGGCGGGCTTTTCCACAGCCCGATCCGGCCCTATTGACGCAGCCTCTGACAACTGTCACATTCGCCAGTGTCAAGTTACGGACACGTACCGCGGTCGACGGGACGGGGCGGCATGGCGACGGCAGTGAACAGCGGACTCTCCGTACGACTGCGGGGATTCAGGCAGGTCCAGCGGCTTGCGTACGAATGCGCGGAGGCGGTCGCGGCCCGTCTGGAGCCCGGCGTGACCGAGCGGCAGGCCGCCCGGATGCAGCGCGAGTGGCTGCGCGAGCGGGGCGTACGGGACTGGTTCCACCTGCCCTTCGCCTGGTTCGGGGACCGCACCGCCTTCACAGGCTTCCGCGTTCCGCTGCAGTTCTTCCCCACCGACCGCCGGCTGGAGCCCGGGATGCCGTTCATCCTGGACATGGCCCCCGTGTACGAGGGCTTCACCGCCGACATCGGCTACTCCGGCGCGCTCGGCGTCAACCCCGTCCAGGACCGGCTGATGGCCGACCTGGAGGCGCATCGCGAGCTGATCCTGCGCGAGGTCCGCGAGCGGCGGCCGCTGCGCGAGATCTACGAGGACGTGGACCGCCTCATGGTCCGCCAGGGCTACGCCAACCGGCACCGCGCCTACCCCTTCGGCGTGATCGCCCACAAGGTCGACCAGGTCAAGCAGCGCCGCTGGTCACCGCACGTCTTCGGGTTCGGCACCCAGTCCCTCAAGGGCCTCGCGGCCGACGCCCTGCACGGCCACCGCGAGGGCTGGTCGCCCCTGTGGTCGCCGTACCGCTTCTCCGACCACCCGCCGCGGCCGGGCCTGTGGGCGGTCGAACCCCACCTCGGATTCCGGGGCACCGGCGCGAAGTTCGAGGAGATCCTGGTCGTCACCGACTCCTCGGACCCCGAACAGAGCGCCTTCTGGCTGGACGACGATCTGCCGCACGTGCGGCGCTGGGCGGAGGAGAAGTGACCTTGCTGCAAGGAGCGCGCGAGCGCCGGGTACGGACCGGCGGCATCGAGCTGTGCGTGGCCGAACTGGGAGACCCGCGGCAGCCGACCGTCGTCCTGGTGCACGGCTACCCGGACAGCAAGGAGGTCTGGTCCGAGGTCGCCGCCCGCCTCGCCGACCGTTTCCACGTCGTCCTCTACGACGTCCGCGGCCACGGCCGCTCCACGGCGCCGAAGCCACTGCGCGGCGGATTCACCCTGGAGAAGCTCACGGACGACTTCCTGGCCGTCGCGGACGCCGTCAGTCCGGACCGGCCGGTGCACCTGGTCGGGCACGACTGGGGTTCCGTGCAGGCCTGGGAGTTCGTCACCGTGGCACGCACCGAGGGCCGGATCGCCTCCTTCACGTCGATGTCCGGCCCCTGTCTCGACCACTTCGGGCACTGGATCGACACCCGCCTCAAGCGCCCCACGCCGCGCCGGATCGGCCAGCTCCTCGGCCAGGGCGCCAAGTCCTGGTACGTGTACGCGCTGCACACCCCCGCCCTGCCCGAACTGGCCTGGCGCGGCCCCCTGGGCAAGGCCTGGCCACGCCTCCTGGAGCGCGCCGAGAAGGTCCCCTCCGACGGCTACCCGACCCCCTCGCTGCCCACCGACGCGGCACACGGGGCCTGGCTGTACCGGGACAACATCCGCTCCCGGCTGCGCCGCCCGCGCACCGACGCCTACGCACACGCGCCCGTGCAGCTCATCACGCCCCTGGGCGACGCCTTCCTCTCCGAGCGTCTCTACGACGGCCTGGAGCAGTGGGTGCCCCGGCTGACCCGGCGCACCCTCCCCGCCAAGCACTGGATCCCGCGCTCCCGCCCCGACCAACTGGCCTCGTGGATCACCGAGTTCGTGACCTCCGTCGAGGGCGGCCGGACACCCGTGAAGGCGACCGGCAAGTACGCCGACCGGTTCGGCGGACAGCTCGTCCTCGTCACCGGCGCGGGCAGCGGCATCGGACGGGCCACCGCGTTCGCCTTCGCCGAGGCCGGCGCGCGCGTGGTGGCCGTCGACCGGGACGCCGAGGCCGCCGCCCGCACCGCCGAACTGTCCCGGCTCATCGGCGCCCCCGAGGCCTGGGCGGAGACCGTCGACGTCTCCGACGAAGCGGCCATGGAGAAACTCGCCGACAAGGTCGCCGCCGAGTACGGCGTGGTGGACGTCCTGGTCAACAACGCCGGGATCGGCCTCGGCGGCTCCTTCCTCGACACCAGCGTCGAGGACTGGAAGAACGTCCTCGACGTCAACCTGTGGGGCGTCATCCACGGCTGCCGGCTCTTCGGCCGGCAGATGGCCGACCGCGGACAGGGCGGCCACATCGTCAACATCGCCTCCGCGGCCGCCTTCCAGCCCTCCAGGGCACTGTCCGCCTACGGCACCTCCAAGGCGGCCGTCCTCATGCTCAGCGAGAGCCTGCGCGCCGAACTCGCGGGCCGAGGCATCGGCGTGAGCGCCATCTGCCCCGGCTTCGTCAACACCAACATCACCTCCACCGCACGCTTCGCGGGCGTCGACGCCGCCGAGGAGAAACGCCGCCAGAAACGCACGGCACGCCTCTACGGACTGCGCAACTACCCACCGGAGAAGGTCGCCGACGCGATCCTGCGCGCCGTCGTGCGCAACCAGGCCGTCGTACCGGTCACCCCCGAGGCCCGCGGCGCGCACGCCCTCGCGCGCTTGGCGCCGAAAGCGCTCAGGGCGCTCGCCCGGCTGGAGCCGCCGCGGTGAGCCACGAGATCGCTCCGCGCCGGGTGTCCTTCGACTGGTCCCGCACACCCCTGCATTGGATCCCCGGCGAGCCCACCGCCACCCACGTCATCAACGTGCTGCACCTGCTGCTGCCCGCGGGGGAGCGCTGGTTCGTGAAGGTCTTCAAGGAAGGCCTGCCCCTGGTCCGCGACCCCGGGCTCCGCGCCGACGTCAAGGGCTTCATGGGCCAGGAGGCCACCCACAGCGTCCAGCACACGCACGTACTGGACCACCTCGCCGCGCAGCGGCTCGACACCGCCGACTTCACCCGGCACGTCGACTTCCTCTTCGAGCGGCTCCTCGGCGAGCACCCGCCCCTCCACGCTCCCGTCCCCGCGCGCGAGTGGCTGCGTTTCCGGCTCGCCGTCGTCGCCGCCATCGAACAGTTCACCGCCGTGCTCGGCGACTGGGTGCTGGCCGCCGACGGCCTCGACCGGGCCGGCGCCGACGAGGTCATGCTCGACCTGCTGCGCTGGCACGGCGCCGAGGAGGTCGAACACCGCGCGGTCGCCTTCGACATGTACCAGCACTGCGGCGGCACCGGCACCACCCGCTACGCCCGCCGGATCGCCGGCATGGCGGTGACCGCCCCGGTGATGCTGTATCTGTGGGTATGGGGAACGGCCTATCTGATGCGCCACGACCCCCAGCTCGCCGGGCGGCCCCGCTACTCCCTCAAGGAGCACGAAAAGGCCGTACGCAAAGGCCTGCTGCCGGCCTGGCGGGACCTCGGCGCGGCGATACCGCGGTACCTCCGGCGGTCCTACCACCCCTCGCGCGAAGGGTCGTTGAGCCGGGCCGTGGAGTACCTGAAGCGGTCGCCGGCGGCGAGGGGGGCCGCGTGAGCGACACCGCCGCCTACCGCATCGAGGACCTCGCGCACCGCAGCGGCGCCACCGTCCGCACCATCCGCGCCTACCAGGACCGTGGCCTGCTCCCCCGCCCGGAGCGCCGCGGCCGCGCCAACATCTACACCGACACCCACCTCGCCCGGCTGCGCCAGATCGCCGACCTCCTCGACCGCGGGTACGGCCTGGCCTCCATCAAGGAGCTCCTGGAGGCCTACGACTCCGGCCGGGGCCTGCGCGGGGTGCTCGGCCTGGTCGCCGAGGTCGACGGCCCGTGGACCGACGAGGAGGCCGGCCGGATCTCCCGCGCCGAGCTCGACGCGCGCTTCGGCGGCGTCCCTGACGAGGCCGCGGTCGCCGAGGCGGTGGAGCTCGGCGTCCTGGAACCGGTGCCCGGCGACGAGGACTCGTTCCTCGTGCCGAGCCCCCAAGAACTCGCGGTGGCCGTCGAGTTGCACTCCGCCGGGGTGCCGCTCTCCGCTATCTCGGGCCATCTGCGGGAGTTGAGGGGTCAGGTCGAGCACATCGCCGCCCGTTTCCTGGAGTTCACCACCGAGCACGTCTTCGCCCGCTACTTGCAGGATCCCCACGGCCCGACCGACGTGGAGGCGGCCGAAGCCGCCGCTCTCGTCCGACGGCTGCGGCCCCTCGCCCAGCAGACGGTGGACGCGGAACTCGCGCGCGCGATGCGGCTGTTGGCCGTACGGCAGCTGCGGCAGCACCTGGGTTCCGGGGAAGGGGCCGGGAAGCGCTCTACGTCACGTTCCGTGGCCGTGCCCGAGGAGACGATGCGGGCGGTGGAAGGGCTGGTTGGGGCGGAGAGGGCGGCGGAGTTCTTCGTGCTGGCGGCTGAACGGGAGGTGCGGGCAAGGGCGTTGGATGCGCTCACGTCAAATGGGGTACCCCCAGTTGATCTTGACGAAGGGGGCTGACATGACAGGGAGTTGTCCACAGAAACGCCAAGTAGCCTGTGGATAACTACAGTTGGTTGTGGATCAAACATCCGGGTCAAAATCATTCGCGTGATTCACGTCTCTCCCAGCACCCTGGTGCCATGGATGAAAGACGCACCGTGAAGGTGTCCAAGTACCTCTCGAAACACCTGCGGCACCAACCCGAACGGATCGGGCTCACGCTCGACGAGGCCGGCTGGGTCGAGATCGACGCCCTGCTCGCCGCGACCGCCGCGCACAACTTCCGCATCACCCGGGAAGAGCTGGACCACGTCGTCGCCGCGAACGACAAGCAGCGCTTCGCCGTCGAGGGCACCCGCATCCGCGCCAGCCAGGGCCACAGCGTCGAGGTCGACCTCGGCCTCGCCCCGGCGACCCCGCCGCCGTACCTCTACCACGGCACTGTGGCCCGCAGTCTGGACGCGATCCGCGCCGAGGGACTGCGCCCCATGAACCGGCACGACGTCCATCTGTCGCCCGACCGCGAGACCGCGACCCGGGTCGGGGCCCGCCGTGGCCGCCCCGTCGTGCTGTCCGTGGACGCGGCGGCCATGCACCGCGACGGCCACGTCTTCCAGGTCAGCGCCAACGGGGTCTGGCTGACCCGGGCCGTCCCGCCGCGCTATCTGCGGTTTCCCGCCTCGCACTGACCCCCTTCCCGGCATGATCAGTGGTATGGACCACTTGCCCACCACCGAGGCCGCCGTCACCGCGCTCCGCGCTCTCGCCGCCGAGTACCGGCTCGCGATCGAGGTGACCCACGACATCGGCGCCGACCAGACCTCACGCCGCAGCGCCGCGGGCGTCGGCGTCACCACCGACCCGGACGGCACCCTGCCCCACGAGGCCTACGTCGAACTCGGCGGCCGGCCCCGGGTGGAGGTGCGGCTGTTCCCGGACGACGACGCCCTGATCACCGTGGACGGAGTCGAGTGCCCCGACGTCGACCGCGACGACGTCCCCGCCTTCCTCCGCGCCCTCTACGACGGCCACGCCTGGGTGAAAGCGCGCCGCTTCCCGCCCAGCCACTTCCTGATGGTGCCGCTGCCGGGCGACCGCGTGCACAAGGAATTCATCCCGGTGGGCCTCAGCCCCTGGCTCAGCGGCCGCACACAGTGACCGGGAGTCACGGTTTCACGTGAAACACTGCCGGGCGCATACGCTCGGTTCCATGAGTCTGCGTCTGAGCACCGTGATCCTCCCGTACCGCCGCTGGAACGAAGGGGGCCGCGAGGCATGGCAGCGCGCGGAGCAGCTCGGTTTCCACACCGGATACACCTACGACCACCTGTCGTGGCGCACCTTCCGTGACGGCCCCTGGTTCGGTGCCGTGCCCACCCTGACGGGCGCCGCGGGCGTCACCGACCGGCTGCGGCTGGGCACCCTGGTGACCTCGCCGAACTTCCGGCACCCCGTCACCCTCGCCAAGGAACTGATCACCCTCGACGACATCTCCGGTGGCCGGGTCACCCTCGGGATCGGCGCGGGCGGTACCGGCTTCGACGCCACCGCGCTCGGCCAGGACCCCTGGACTCCGCGCGAGCGCGCCGACCGGCTCGCCGAGTTCGTCCCCCTGCTGGACCGACTGCTCCGCGAGGACTCGGTGTCCTACGAGGGCGACTACTACTCGGCACACGAGGCCCGCAACATTCCCGGCTGCCTCCAGCGGCCCCGGCTGCCCTTCGCGGTGGCCGCCACCGGCCCGCGCGGCCTGAAGCTGGCCGCACGCCACGGCCAGGCCTGGGTGACCACCGGCGACCCCAAGCTGTACGAGAACGGCACGCCCGAGCAGTCCCGCCAGGCCCTGCGCGGGCAGATCGATCGGCTCAGCGACGCCTGCGCGGCGCTCGGCCGGGACGCCAACGAGCTGGACAAGATCCTGCTCACCGGCTTCACCCCGGACCGCGGCCGCCCGCTGGAGTCCCTCGACGCCTTCGTCGACTTCGCCGGCCGGCACCGGGAGCTGGGCTTCACGGAGATCGTGCTCCACTGGCCGATCCCCGACTCGGACTTCGCCGCCGACGAGAAGGTCTTCGAGCAGATCGCCATGGAGGCACCGGCACAGCTGGGCTGAGACAGCGGCACGGGGACGGGTGGGGCCGCTCACGCGTCGCCTATGTCGCACCCGTTCGGGCACCCACGCGTCGCCTATGTCGCACTCGTGCGGGCGCCCACGCGTCGTCTATGTCTCACCTGTGCGGGCGCCCGCACGGTCGTGCACGCATATGCGGGAGAATGAGCGGGTGACCTCAGCTACCCGACAGCCCGAGACCCCGGCCGCCGACATACCGCCGCGCCTGATCGCCACCGATCTCGACGGCACCCTGCTGCGCGACGACAAGTCGGTGTCGCCGCGCACGGTCGCGGCCCTCGCCGCCGCCGAGGAGGCCGGCATCGAGGTCTTCTTCGTCACCGGGCGCCCGGCCCGCTGGATGGACGTGGTCAGCGACCACGTCCACGGCCACGGCCTCGCCATCTGCGGAAACGGCGCGGCGGTGGTCGACCTGCACGGCGGCCCCGGCGCCCACCGGTTCGTGAAGGTGCGCGAGCTGGCCAGGGAGAACGCGCTGGACGCCGTACGCCTGCTGCGCGAAGCGGCGCCCGGCACGGTCTACGCGGTCGAGCAGACGTACGGCTTCCACCAGGAGCCGGACTACCCCAAGCTGCACATGGAGATCCCGGACCACCTCGCCCCGGCCGAGGAGCTGCTCGCCGAGGACGGTCCCGGTGCCGATGAGCCGGTGCTGAAGATCCTCGCCTACCACCCCTCCATCGACCCGGACGCCTTCCTCACCCTCTCCCGCCTCGCCATCGGCGACCGGGCCAACGTCACCCGCTCCAGCCCCAGCGCTCTGCTGGAGATCAGCGGCCCCGACGTCTCCAAGGCCAGCACCCTCGCCCTGTGCTGCGCCGAGCGCGGTATCTCGCACGAGGAAGTGGTCGCCTTCGGGGACATGCCCAACGACCTCGAGATGCTGACCTGGGCAGGACAGTCGTACGCGATGGGCAACGCGCACCCCGACGTGATCGCCGCGGCCTCGGGCCGGACCGTCGCCAACAACGACGACGGGGTGGCGGTCGTGATCGAGCGGATGCTGGAGCGGCGGTAGCCGCGGTCGTTCCACGCGAGCCGGCACGCGGCCCGGCGTCAGCCGAGCGGCACCCCGCGTGCCGCCAGCCACGGCACCGGGTCCACCGCCGAGCCCGTCTCCGGCGTGACCCGCACCTCGAAGTGCAGGTGCGGGCCGGTCGAGTTGCCGCTCGTGCCCGACTGACCGATCCACTGTCCCGGGGCGACGCCGTCCCCCTGGTCGACGGTGACGGCGGCGAGGTGGGCGTACTGCGTGTAGTAGCCGCCGGGGTGCTCGATCACGACCTCGATGCCGAAGGCGCCTCCGCAGGACACCTTCACCACCCGGCCCGCTCCCACCGCCCGCACCGGCGTCCCGATCGGCACCGCGAAGTCCTGGCCGGTGTGCCCGTTCGCCCAGCGTGACCCGCCGCTGCCGAACCCCGCCGACAGCTCGTACACCGCCACCGGCGTGCCCCACGCGCCCGCCTGCGCCTGCCGCGGTTGGTCCAGGCGTACGGCACCCCGGCAGGCGCCGGCCGCGACGGACACGTCGGCCAGCCCCTGGAGCCGCCACCGGGCCTCTTCGAGCTTCTGCTCGATGTCCTGCTTCAGCGCGGCGAGTTCGGCGCTCCGCCGCTCCAGCCTCCGCCGGACCGCCGTGGCCTTCGCCTCGTCCGCCGCGAGCCGGGCCTCGGCCCGACGGCTCTTGTCGACCGCGTTGTTGAGCGCCACCGTCGTCCGGGAGAAGACATGCTGACCGCGCATCAGCTCATCGAAGTCGTCCGCGAGGATGATCTGCGCGGTGAGCGGAAGACCACCGCCGTCGCGGTACTGGGACCGGGCGATACGGCCGAGATCCTGGTGCAGGACGGCGATCTCCCGCCGCTCCCGGTCCAGGAGCTCCTCGAACCGCCGGGCCCGCGCCCGCTGCACCTCCGCCGCCTGGCGACCGGCCTCGTACCGCCGGGTCGCCAGGGCCGCGTCCTCGTACAGCCGCGCCACCTGCGTGCTGACCTCCGTGTCACCGTCCGCACGGCGGCCCGCACCGTCGTCGGCCGCGTCCGTGGGCCGGGCCGCCACCACGGCGAGCGCGCACAGCAACGCCGGAACGAGCAGCAGGCGGAGGCGAGGTGATCGCATGTCAGCGATCCTGTCCCGGCCTGCGGGCCGCGGTCCTGTTCAAGTCGTACGGCTGGGGGACACGCTGCTGCGGACGGGTCAATGCCGGATGCTGATGTCCCCTCGGCCGCCTACCGCGTTCCGACCAGCAGCTCCGACTCCGCCTCCCGCTCGGCCATCCCCCGCAGCGGGCCCTCCACCGCGGCCAACTCCGCGTAGGTGCCCCGCTGCACGACCCGCCCTGCATCGAGTACGACCACCTCGTCCACCGATTCCAGCCCGGCCAGCCGGTGCGTGATGAGGAGCGTCGTACGGCCCTCCGTGGCGACCAGCAGATCGGTGGTGAGGGCGTCCGCGGTGGGCAGGTCGAGATGCTCGGCCGGCTCGTCCAGGACGAGGACGGGGAAGTCGGCGAGCAGTGCCCGGGCCAGGGCGAGCCGCTGGCGCTGGCCGCCGGACAGCCGGGCACCGTGTTCGCCGACCAGGGTGTCGAGGCCGTCGGGCAGGCTCTCGGCCCAGTCGAGCAGCCGGGCCCGCCGCAGCGCGTCCCGCAGCTCGTCCTCGGTCGCGTCCCTCTTGGCGAGGAGCAGGTTCTCCCGCACCGTGCTGTCGAAGAGGTGCGCGTCCTGCGCGCACAGCCCCACCAGCCGCCGTACGTCGTCGCCGGACAGCCCGTAGGCGTCCACGCCGCCCAGGGTGTAGGTTCCGGCGTCCGCGTCCAGGAAGCGCAGCAGCACCTGCGCGAGCGTCGTCTTGCCGGAGCCGGACGCGCCGACCACGGCGATCCTCCGGCCCTCCGTCAGGGTGAGGTCGAGGCCGGTGAGGGCGTCCCGGTCCTGGTCCTCGTACCGGGCGGCGAGACCGTGGACGACCACCGGGAAGGGCGAGGCGGGGGCCTGCCGTCCGTGTTCCGGTTCCCGTACCGGTTCGGGCGCGTCCAGCACCTCGTACACGCGTTCCGCGCTCCTGCGCACCCGCTGGCGGTACTGCACCGCGAGCGGCAGCCCGAGAACCGCCTCGAAGGCGGCCAGCGGAGTGAGCACCACGACGGCCATCACAACTCCGCCCAGCCGCCCCGCCGCGACGCCCTGCGCGCCCACCGCAGCGGTGGCCGTGACGGTCAGGCCGCAGATCAGGGCGGTGAGTCCGTCGCCGAGGGCGGTGGCGGTGGCGGTCCGGGAGGCGATCCGGGTGAGGACTCCGTCGGCCCGCCGTGCCTCGGCGGTGCGGGCGGGCAGGGCGCCGGCGACGGTCAGCTCGGCGGTGCCGGTGAGCAGATCGGTCACGCGGGTCGACAGCTCCCCGCGGGCAGGGGCCAGCCTGCGCTCGGCGCGGCGGGCCACGGCACCCGTGAGGAACGGGACGCCGACTCCGGCGGCCAGCAGACCCACGGCGAGCGCGGCACCGGCCTCCGGCAGCAGCCAGGCCGTGAAGCCCACGGAGGCCGCCGACACCAGGGCCGCGGCACCGGCGGGCAGCAGCCAGCGCAGCCAGTAGTCCTGCAACGCGTCCACATCCGAGACGAGCCGCGAGAGCAGATCCCCCCGACGGGCCGTCCGCAGCCCGGCGGGCGCCAGCCGCTCCAGCCGCCGGTACACGGCCACCCGGGTGTCGGCGAGCATCCGCAGCACGGCGTCGTGCGACACCAGCCGCTCCGCGTACCGGAACACGGCCCGGCCGATCCCGAAAGCCCGGGTCGCCGTCACGGCCACCATCAGATACAGCACGGGCGGCTGCTGCGAGGCCCGCGAGATCAGCCACCCCGAGGTGGCCATCAGCCCCACGGCACTGCCCAGCGCGAGGCTGCCGAGGAGCAGCGCGAGGGCGAGCCGACCGCGCCGGGGGCCGGACATGGCGCGGACCCGGGCGAGTACGGAGCCCTTCACGGTCAGTACTTCGCTCGCCTCGGAACCGCCGACGGCGGCGGCACCGGCCTCGACGACAGCCGCCTCGGGCGCTGTGCCGAGCGTGGCCCGCACGGGCACGTGAGCCGCCGGCTCCGTCAGCCGCACCACCCGGTCGGCCACCCCGAGCAACGCCGGGCGGTGCACCACCAGCAGGACGGTCCGTCCGGCCGCGAGCCGCCGTACCGCCGCGACGACCTCCGCCTCGGTGGCCCCGTCGAGCGCCGCCGTCGGTTCGTCGAGGAGCAGCACGGGCCGGTCCGCGAGGAACGCGCGTGCCAGCGCCAGCCGTTGCCGCTGTCCGGCGGAGAGCCCGGCCCCGTCCTCGCCGAGCACGGTGTCGGCCCCCAGGGGCAACGCGTCCACGAACTCCCGCGCCCCCGCGTCCGCCAACGCCTGCCGTACGGCCGTGTCGTCCGCGTCGGGGCGGGCCAGCCGGACGTTCTCGGCGACCGTGCCGGCGAACAGCTGCGGCCGCTGCGGCACCCACGCGATACGTGACCGCCACTGCGCCAGGTCGACCTCGGCGAGATCGGCTCCCCCGATCCGCACCCGCCCCTCGGTGGGCGGGACGAATCCCAGCAGGACGTTCAGCAGTGTCGACTTGCCCGCGCCGCTCGGCCCGACCAGGGCCACCGTCTCCCCGGGCGCGACCTCGAAGGACACGTCCGTGACGGCGTCCGCGGCCCGCCCCGGGTAGCGGACCGTGACCTGCTCGAAGGCGAGCGCGCCCGCGGGCACGGGACCGTTGCCCGACGCGGGAACCGGTGTCTCCAGGACCGCGAAGATCTCCTCGGCGGCGGCCAGCCCCTCGGCCGCAGCGTGATACTGCGTGCCGACCTGGCGCAGGGGCAGATACGCCTCGGGAGCCAGGATGAGGATGACGAGACCGTCGTACAGCTGCATCTCGCCGTGTACGAGCCGCATGCCGATCGTCACGGCGACCAGGGCCACCGACAGGGTCGACAGCAACTCCAGGGCGAAGGAGGAGATGAAGGCGATCCGCAGCGTCCGCATGGTCGCCTGCCGGTACTCGCCGGTGATGCGCCGGATCGACTCGGCCTGCGCCTTGGCCCGGCCGAACACCTTGAGGGTCGGCAGTCCCGCGACCACGTCCAGGAAGTGCCCCGACAGCCGGGACAGCAGCTGCCACTGACGGTCCATCCGGGACTGGGTGGCCCAGCCGATCAGCACCATGAAGACGGGGATGAGGGGCAGGGTCCCGACGATGATGGCCGCCGACACCCAGTCCTCGGTCACGATCCGCGCCAGCACCGCCACCGGGACGACCACCGCGAGCCCCAGCTGCGGGAGATAGCGCGAGAAGTAGTCGTCGAGGGCGTCGACTCCCCTGGTGGCGAGGGCGACCAGCGATCCGGTCCGCTGCCCGCTCAACCACCCGGGGCCGAGCGCGGTGGCCCGCTCCAGCAAGCGCCCCCGCAGCTCCGACTTCACCGCGGCGCTCGCCCGGTGGGCGGCGAGTTCGGTGAGCCAGGAGACCAGCCCGCGGCCCACGGCGACGGCCGCCAACAGCAGCAGGGGGGTGCGGAGTCCGGAGACGGACAGACCGTGCTGGAACGCGCCGACCACGATCTCGGCGAGGAGCATCGCCTGGGCGATGACCAGCAGGGCTCCGAGGCCGCCCAGGCCGACCACGGCCACCAGGAAGAGGCGGGTGGCCCGGGCGTAGCGGAGCAGACGTGGATCGATTGGTTTCACGTGAAACACACCTCAGTGCGCGATGTCGGCGGCGATGTGCTGTGTACCGATGCGCTTGCGGAAGACCCAGTAGGTCCAGCCCTGGTAGAGCATGACCACGGGCGTGGCGATCACCGCAAGCCAGGTCATGATCTTCAGGGTGTACGGGCTCGACGAGGCGTTGGTGACCGTCAGGCTCCAGTCCGCGTTGAGCGAGGACGGCATGACGTTCGGGAAGAGCGTCAGGAAGAGCATCGCCACGGCGGCCACGATGGTGACCCCGGACAGCGCGAACGACCAGCCCTCACGCCCGGCCTGGTTGGCCACCAGAGCCGCGACCAGGGCGCCCACGGCGATCACCATGGCGACCAGGCTCTTGCCGTCGCCGCTGTCGACCTGGGTCCACAGCAGGAAGAGCAGCGCCAGCGCGGCCGCGACGAGACCGACCTTGAGGGCCAGCTTCCGAGCCCGCTCCCGGATCTCGCCGACGGTCTTGAGGGCCGTGAACACCGTGCCGTGGAAGGTGAACAGCATGAGCGTCACCAGTCCGCCGAGGAGGGCGTACGGGTTGAGCAGGTCCCAGAGACCGCCGACGTACTCGAAGTTCCGGTCGATCTTCACTCCGTGCGCGATGTTGCCGAAGGCGACGCCCCACAGGAACGCGGGGACGAGCGAGGTCCAGAAGATCGCGGTCTCCCAGTTGCGCTGCCAGTTCTCCTCGGGCCGCTTGGCGCGGTACTCGAAGGCGACACCGCGCACGATCAGGCAGACCAGGATGACCAGGAGCGGCAGGTAGAAGCCGGAGAAGAGCGTGGCGTACCACTCGGGGAAGGCGGCGAAGGTCGCGCCGCCCGCCGTGAGCAGCCACACCTCGTTGCCGTCCCAGACGGGGCCGATGGTGTTGATCAGGACGCGCTTCTCGACCCGGTCGCGGGCGAGGAGCTTGGTGAGGACGCCGACCCCGAAGTCGAAGCCCTCCAGGAAGAAGTAGCCGGTCCACAGGACGGCGATGAGCACGAACCAGACGTCGTGAAGTTCCATGACTTGAGCTCCCTTGGCCTAGCAGCGAGGCCTAGTACGAGAAGGCCATCGGCTTGTCGGCGTCACGCGCTTCGCCGCCGATCTTCGTGGGCGGGTTGAGGTCGGCCTCGGTGAGCTCGGGCGGGCCCGCCTTGATGTACTTCGCGAGCAGCTTGACCTCGACGACCGCGAGGATCGCGTACAGCGTGGTGAAGGTGATCATCGAGATGAGGACCTCGGCCTGCGAGACGCCGGGGGAGACCGCGTGCCGGGTCTGCAGGACGCCGTAGACGACCCACGGCTGGCGGCCCATCTCGGTGAAGATCCAGCCCCAGGAGTTGGCGATCAGCGGGAACCCCAGGGTCCAGATCGCCACCAGCCAGTAGAGCCGGCCGAGCTTGGGGCTGAGGGCCTTGTTCCTGAAGAGGACCAGGTTGGGCACCTCGTCCTCGCCGACCCGCAGGTGCTGCGGGAGCAGGAACTTCTTGCGGGTCAGCCAGAGTCCGGCGATGCCGATGGCGAAGGACGCCATCCCGAAGCCGATCATCCAGCGGAACGCCCAGAAGGCGACGGGGATGTTGGGCCGGTAGTCGCCGGGACCGTACTTCTCCTGCTCGGCCTTGTTGGTGTCGTTGATGCCGGGCACGTACGAGCTGAAGTCGTCGTCGGCGAGGAAGGACAGCACGCCCGGGACGGACAGCTCGACGGTGTTGTGGCCCTTGCTGACATCGCCGTAGGCGAAGATCGAGAACGGGGCGGAGTTCTGGCCGTCCCACAGGGCCTCGGCGGCGGCCATCTTCATCGGCTGCTGCTTGAACATGACCTTGCCGAGGGTGTCGCCGCTGATCGCGGTGAGCATGCCGGCGACGACCACGGTGATCAGGCCGAGGCGCAGCGAGGTCTTCATCACGGTGATGTGCTTCTTGCGGAACAGGTGGAAGGCCGCGATGCCCACCATGAACGCGCCGCCGGTGAGGAAGGACGCGCTGAGCGTGTGGAAGGCCTGGGCCAGCGCGGTGTTCTGGGTCAGCACCAGCCAGAAGTCGGTGAGCTCGGCCCGGCCCTTGGCCTCGTTGATCCGGTAGCCGACCGGGTGCTGCATCCACGAGTTGGCCGCGAGGATGAAGTACGCCGACAGGATCGTGCCGATCGAGACCATCCAGATGCAGGCCAGGTGGATCTTCTTGGGCAGCTTGTCCCAGCCGAAGATCCACAGGCCGATGAAGGTGGACTCGAAGAAGAAGGCGATCAGGGCCTCGAAGGCGAGCGGGGCGCCGAAGACGTCACCGACGAAGCGCGAGTAGTCGGACCAGTTCATGCCGAACTGGAACTCCTGCACGATGCCGGTGACCACGCCCATCGCGATGTTGATCAGGAACAGCTTGCCCCAGAACTTGGTCGCCCTGAGGTACTTCTCCTTCTCCGTACGCACCCAGGCGGTCTGCAGTCCGGCCGTCAGGGCGGCGAGCGAGATCGTCAGCGGGACGAAGAGGAAGTGGTAGACGGTGGTGATGCCGAACTGCCACCGCGCCAGGGTCTCCGGCGCCAGAGCCAGGTCCACGGCCGCTCCTTACTACGCGCTTGTGAAAGCGTTCACATTCACAAGCTAGTATGCCGCACCTCTTTTCGACAGACGAAGGGGGGTCCCGATTACCACCGGCACCCCCCTGTGATCCTGACCCTGACCAGCGCGAACGCGCGGCCGGTGTGAGCTAAAGCTCCTTTCGGAAGCCCTCCGCCACCTTCAGGAAGATGTCGTTCGCCTCGGTCTCCCCGACCGTGACTCGGACTCCCTCGCCCGGGAACGGCCGTACGACCACACCGTGCTGCTCGCAGGCCGCCGCGAAGTCGACCGTGCGCTCCCCCAGCCTCAGCCACACGAAGTTGGCCTGGGTCTCGGGCACCGTCCAGCCCTGGGCGCGCAGGCCCTCCATCACGCGCTTGCGCTCGCAGACCAGCGAACCGACCCGGCCGAGGAGTTCGTCCTCGGCCCGCAGCGAGGCGATCGCCGCCTCCTGCGCGACCTGGCTGACGCCGAAGGGCACCGCCGTCTTGCGCAGCGCCGCCGCCACCGGTTCGTGGGCGATCGCGAAGCCCACCCGCAGGCCCGCGAGGCCGTACGCCTTGGAGAAGGTGCGCAGCACACAGACGTTCGGCCGGGTGCGGTACAGCTCCACGCCGTCCGGGACCTCGGGGTCGCGGATGAACTCGCGGTAGGCCTCGTCGAGGACCACCAGCACATCGCTGGGCACCCGGTCGAGGAACCGTTCCAGCTCGGCCCGCTTCACGACCGTGCCCGTCGGGTTGTTGGGGTTGCAGACGAAGATCAGCCGGGTCCGCTCGGTGATCGCGTCGGCCATCGCGTCCAGGTCGTGCACATCGCCCTCGGTCAGCGGCACCTTCACCGAGGTGGCACCGCTGATCTGGGTGATGATCGGGTACGCCTCGAAGGACCGCCAGGCGTAGATCACCTCGTCGCCCGGTCCCGAGGTCGCCTGGATCAGCTGCTGGGCGACGCCGACCGAGCCGGTGCCGGTGGCGAGGTGGGAGAGCGGGACGCCGAAGCGGTCGGACAGCTCGTTCATCAGAGCCGTGCAGGCCATGTCCGGGTAGCGGTTGAACGAGGAGACCGCTGCCGTCACGGTCTCCAGCACACCTGGCAGCGGCGGATACGGGTTCTCGTTGGAGGACAGCTTGTAGGCCACCGGACCGCCGGCCGCGGCGGGCTTGCCCGGCTTGTAGGTGGGGATACCCTCCAGCTCGGCGCGCAGCTTGGGGCTCGTCTCGCTCACCGCAGTCCTCCTCGTGACCAGCGACTCGATGGCGGCCGACTCCGTCAGCGGCCTCCAATACTGCTCACCTTATGAGGATTGGGCGCCGCTGCGTACAGGTGAGCGTCGCCGCGTGAAGGTGAGGGCCGTCGCGTACAGGTGGGGCCCGACCTCATCAGTCCCACTGGCATCAGGGGCATCACCGTACGAAGCCAGACGAATCGGGGGGCGCGGTCACATATATCTATGCGCCGGTGGCTCACGCCCTGGCGCGCGTCACCCGTGAAGGTGAGTTGAGACCTCTTCGAAACATCGGGGACTTGGCAGGCCCATGCGTGCCGACAAGTTACGTAGTGCCATTGGATCGTTTAACTGACTTTGTTTCACAGGTAGTTGACGGTTGATGACCTTGCAGAAACGTGCCTGTCAATGCGTGCATATGCGTCCGCCCTACCCCACCGCATGAGCCCTACTATCGGCTCGCCATGACAGCAGCAGGGAAGCACCAGGTGAGCCGCGCGGAAACCTCACGTCGAGGCAGCCGGCCGGGTCGGGCGGGCATCAGAGACGTTGCCGCCGCCGCCGGAGTCTCCATCACGACCGTCTCGGACGCCCTGAACGGCAAGGGCAGGCTCCCGGACGCCACCCGCCGCCATGTCAGGGAGGTCGCCGACCGGCTGGGCTACCGGCCCTCCGCCGCGGCCAGAACCCTCCGTACCGGCAAGTCGGGACTCATCGGCCTGACCGTGACGACGTACGGGGATGAACCTTTCACCTTCACGGAGTTCGCGTACTTCGCCGAGATGGCGCGGGCCGCCACCTCCGCCGCGCTCGCCCGCGGCTACGCCCTCGTCATCCTGCCCGCGACCTCGCGGCACGACGTGTGGTCGAACGTCGCCCTGGACGGCACCGTGGTCATCGACCCGTCCGACCAGGATCCGGTCGTCAGCGAACTGGTCCGGCAGGGGCTTCCGGTCGTCTCCGACGGCCGCCCGGCCGGCGCGCTGCCGGTCACCGCGTGGGTCGACAACGACCACGAGGCCGCCGTACTCGGGATCCTCGATCACCTGGCCGACGCCGGCGCCCGCCGCATCGGCCTGCTGACCGGCACGACGACCGACACCTACACCCATCTGTCGACCACCGCGTATCTGCACTGGTGCGAGCGGGTGGGCCAGGATCCGGTCTACGAGGCCTACCCGGCGCACGATCCGTGCGCGGGCGCCGTCGCCGCCGACCGGCTGCTCGCCCGGCCCGACCGCCCCGACGCCGTCTACGGGTTGTTCGACCCGAACGGCACCGACCTGCTGGCCGCCGCCCGGCGCTACGGGCTGCGCGTCCCGGACGACCTGCTGATCGTCTGCTGCTCCGAGTCCACGGTGTACGCCAGCACCGAGCCGCCCGTCACCACGCTCTCCCTCAAGCCGCGCCGCATCGGCACGGCCGTGGTCCAGCTGCTCATCGACGCCATCGAGGGAGTCGAGTCGGACCAGCCGGTCGAGCAGGTGATACCGACCGAGCTGATCGTGCGCACCTCGTCCCAGCGACGCGCACCGCGCACGACGGTCAGCCCGCCGCGGTCGCCTGAGAAGGGGTAGGGCGGGGGAGCCGAGGGGATCGGGCTGGGCGCTGCGACGCGAGAGGGTTCGCGTCGGTGGTCCGGCGTCCGGCACTCGTGGTCTCAACTGTGCTGCGGGCGGTCGGGCGGGGGACGAAGCCCGGCGCAATCGGGGCGAATGCCACGGTGAACAGGAGTCTTGCTCCGATTCACCACCCCTGGGTCATCACATGGCGCGATCCGCATTCCTATGATGGGCCCACGACACCGCGGGGCCGCTGCGACCAGGCAGTCCGAAGCGGTGCAGATGCGGCGCGATGGTGGAGGGGTCTGATGACTCAGGGGGCCGGTCAGGGACCCGAGGTGGAGCGCGGTGCGGTGCTGCGCGACTTCCGGGTGCCCGCGTACGTCAACGAGACCGGTCCGTACGGCCACAGCAGCGACGTCGTCCCTGCCCACGAGGAGGCCTACCCGGAGGGGTACACCCCCACCGAGCAGGACCTGCCCGTCATCCAGCACGCCGACGGGCTCCAGGCCGCCGCCGATCACGAGGGGCTCGCGGCGGACGGCCCGGGTCCGCTGTTCGTCGTCGGCGACGTGCACGGCTACCTCGACGAACTGATGGCCGCACTCCAGGCGAAGGGCCTCGTCGACGCGGCGGGCAACTGGTGCGCCGGTACCGCCCGGCTGTGGTTCCTCGGCGACTTCACCGACCGCGGCCCCGACGGCATCGGCGTCATCGACCTCGTGATGCGGCTGTCCGCGGAGGCCGCCGCGGCCGGCGGCTACTGCAAGGCCCTCATGGGCAACCACGAGCTGCTGCTCCTCGGCGCCAAGCGGTTCGGCGACACCCCGGTCAACTCCGGCGCGGGCACCGCCACCTTCCAGGCCGCCTGGCTGCTCAACGGCGGCCAGAAGACCGACATGGACCGCCTCCAGGACCACCACCTCCAGTGGATGTCCCGCCTCGACGCGGTCGAGGAGGTCGACGGCCATCTGCTCGTCCACTCCGACACCACCGCCTACCTCGACTACGGCGACTCGATCGAGGCGGTCAACGACACCGTCCGCGAGACGATCACCCGCAACGACGCGGACGAGGTGTGGGACCTGTTCCGCAAGTTCACCAAGCGCTTCTCCTTCCGCGACGAGGGCGGCGCCGACCATGTGCGCTCGCTGCTCGACACGTACGGCGGCGTCCGCATCGTCCACGGGCACAGCCCGATCCCCTATCTGCTCGGCGAAGTGGGCTCCGAGGACGGCGAGGACGATTCCGGTCCGGTGGTCGAGGGACCGCACGTCTACGCCGACGGGCTGGCCATCGCGATGGACGGCGGGGTGACCATGGCCGGAAAACTGCTGGTCCAGCAACTGCCCCTGGATATCTGAGCATTCACGGGGCAGACGTTGCCCCATGACGGACTGACCGTCGAGAGCGCAGGCCAGAGGCCAATTTCTGGAAACCCCCTGTCACCCTGTGCCGTCACCGCTCTACCATCGGCTTATCCGTAGCAGGCTCCCCTCCGTTTCTGCCCGACGGCTCGTTGGCATGCGAGCCCCAAGCCCTACGGAGCATCGGGGGATGCACATGAACAGCGTTCCGCAGCACCTGCACAGCGAGGACCGCCAGGAGTACGAGCGGATCCTCGATGAGGCGCTGCGCTCCGCACCACACCGTCCCGAACTGGCCGCTGTCGGACAGCGGCTGAATCCCGAACAGCTGCGCACCATGGCGCTCAACGCCACCGCGATCATCACGGCGGCCGCGGCGACCGAGTACCAGCACTACGTGAAGGTCCGCGAGGAACAGCGCCGTCCGGCGCCGTCCACCCTGTCGTCCGTGCACGAACCCGGTCCCGCGGACTCGGGCACGGGTGCGATGGGGCTCGCCACCACCATGGGAGAGGTCGCCGAGACCGCCGGTGCGGGCGCCGTCGCCGTCGCCGCCGTTCTGACGCCTGTCCTCGCCGGGATCGCCGCGGCGATCTTCCTGCTCGTGGGCTACATCCTCCAGATGCTCAGCCCACCGCCGGCGTTCGCCCACGCCATGATCACCATCGGATGGGTGTTCGGCGCCCTGACCGCGGCCGCGATCCTGGTCGCCGCGGGCGGCCTGCTGCTCACCGCCCTGCGCAACCGCCCCTCGCCGGACACGGCGTACGGCGAACTCAGCGGGGAGGTGGCCCGGGCCAAGGACGCCTGGCGCGAAGCCCTGCTGGAACGCGGGATCCTCCCCTTCCTCAGGGAGGCCCTGGCCGACCCCGGCACCGCCGCACTGCACCACACGGCACCGCCGGCCCCGACCAGTCGCATGCCCAGCCTGGGCTACGACCGCCCGGGCTTCAGCAGCCCTGACGACGGAGCCTCCGGTGCCCGCCCGAGCTTCACCAGCCCGGACTACACCAGCCCGGACTTCGGGGGGCCGGAACACCAGCCGGAGTGACGCGTCCGGCTGAGCCCCTCGGCTTGCGTTCCCGTACGGGGAGCGCAAGCCGGATGTGGGACGGGGCGAGGCTGCTCAGTGGGTGGAGCGTGGGTTCTTCAGTGGGCGGGTCAGAGAATGCGCAGTTCGGGGAGGTAGCCGCATCCGACCACCACGGAGACCAGCTTCCCGGACTCCGAGCGGCCCAGCCAGACCGGATACATCCCGTCTCCATCGGTGCAGCGGTACTTGGCCGCGAGCGTCTCCCGACCGGAGGAGTCCGCGAAGGACCCCGCGGCGCTGTCCGTGGCGAACCCGAAGGACTCGTCGTCCCGCAGCACCCTGACGTCATCCCCCTCCGCGAGCGCCGACTCCCAGGCCACCGCCGGTTCGGCGTCCGGCAGCAGCCGTATCGCCACCTCCTCCACCGGACCCTGGTGCTCCCCCGAACCCGGATCGGGGAAGCACCGCAGGCCCGTTCAGTCGGCGAGCGGTAGGTACACCCGGTTCCCGCTGGCCGCGAACTCCTTCGACTTCTGCAGCATTCCCTCGGCGACCTCCTCGGGCGACGCCCCCTCGGTCGCCGCGCCCCCGAACCGCTCCGTGATGCTCTGGCTGATCTTCATCGAGCAGAACTTCGGCCCGCACATGGAACAGAAGTGGGCCGTCTTGGCCGGCTCAGCGGGGAGCGTCTCGTCGTGGAACTCGCGGGCCGTGTCCGGGTCCAGGGCGAGGTTGAACTGGTCCTCCCAGCGGAACTCGAAGCGGGCGTCGGACAGGGCGTCGTCCCAGTCCTGTGCCCCGGGATGGCCCTTGGCGAGGTCCGCCGCGTGGGCGGCGATCTTGTAGGTGATGACACCCGTCTTGACGTCGTCCCGGTTGGGCAGCCCCAGGTGCTCCTTGGGCGTGACGTAGCAGAGCATCGCCGTGCCCCACCAGGCGATCATCGCGGCACCGATGCCGGAGGTGATGTGGTCGTAGGCCGGCGCGACGTCGGTGGTCAGCGGGCCGAGCGTATAGAACGGAGCTTCATCGCAGATCTCCTGCTGAAGGTCGATGTTCTCCTTGATCTTGTGCATCGGGACATGTCCCGGGCCCTCGATCATCGTCTGTACGTGGAAACGCTTCGCGATCCGGTTGAGTTCCCCGAGCGTGCGCAACTCCGCGAACTGCGCCTCGTCGTTGGCGTCCGCGATCGACCCGGGCCGCAGGCCGTCGCCGAGCGAGTACGTGACGTCGTAGGCGGCGAGGATCTCGCACAGTTCCTCGAAGTTCTCGTAGAGGAACGACTCCTTGTGGTGCGCGAGGCACCAGGCCGCCATGATCGAACCGCCGCGCGAGACGATCCCGGTCTTGCGGTTCGCCGTCAGCGGCACGTACGGCAGGCGCACGCCCGCGTGGACCGTCATGTAGTCCACGCCCTGCTCGGCCTGCTCGATGACCGTGTCCTTGTAGATCTCCCAGGTCAGCTCCTCGGCCCGGCCGTCGACCTTCTCCAGCGCCTGATAGAGCGGCACCGTGCCGATGGGGACGGGGGAGTTGCGCAGCACCCACTCGCGGGTGGTGTGGATGTTGCGGCCGGTGGACAGGTCCATGACCGTGTCGGCGCCCCAACGGGTCGCCCAGGTCATCTTCTCGACCTCCTCCTCGATGGAAGAGGTCACCGCGGAGTTGCCGATGTTGGCGTTGACCTTCACCAGGAACCGCTTGCCGATGATCATCGGCTCGATCTCCGGGTGATTGACGTTCGCGGGCAGCACCGCACGCCCCGCCGCGATCTCCTCACGGACCACCTCGGGCTCCACGTTCTCCCGGATGGCCACGTACTCCATCTCCGGGGTGATCTCCCCCCGGCGCGCGTACGCGAGTTGGGTGACCGCGCTGCCGTCGCGGCTACGACGGGGAAGGCGAGGCCGGCCCGGGAACACCGCGTCGAGGTTCCGCAGGTTGCCACCGCGCGGAGAGGTGTGCTTGATCCCGTCGTCCTCGGGGCGCACGGGACGGCCCGCGTACTCCTCGGTGTCGCCGCGGCCGACGATCCAGTTCTCCCTGAGCGGGGGGAGCCCCCGGCGGACGTCGGTCTCGGCGAGCGGATCGGTGTAAGGGCCCGACGTGTCGTAGAGCGTGACCGACTGCCCGTTGGTGAGGTGCACCTGGCGGACCGGCACGCGCAGGTCGGGGCGCGAGCCCTCGACATACGCCTTGTGCCAGCCGATGGACTTCCCGACCTCCGTGGGGTGTTGCGTGGGGTTTTCACCCTGAATGGACTGTTCGTCCTGGCTGGAGGCAGGCGTGCGTGCGTCCTTGATGGTCATGAGACCTACTCCCTACGCCGGCATTACCCGGTAACAGGTTCGGCGGTCGACGCAGCGGCTTCCGTCTGCCGACGTTTCGTGGGGAACGTCACTTTCGTGTGATGACGTTCCACGTGAAACATCGCTGGGACGGAGGTCAGCGCCCTCTCAGCCCGGTGCTCCGAGCTCCCGCGTGTACAAAGGTGCCACCACGCTAGCGTCAATTCGGGCGCGGTGAACAGGGGGCCCCATTCGTTCTTGCGATGATCGGTCGGTGACCACGACGCATCAGCCCCCGTACCCGCCTCCCGAGCCTCCGCGCCGCCCTGGCTCCGGAAACGGCCCCGCAGGCGGCAACGGGCGTGCGGGCGAGCCCGGTTCCGGGGGCTGGGACGCTTTCGGGCACGGTCGCCCCCCGGGACCCGGCCCCGGGCCCGGACGGGAACAGGGGTCGGGGCAGGTGCCCGGACCCTGGCAGGAGCAGGGACCTGGGCGGGAGCAGGGGCCTGGACGGGGACCTGACGCGTCGCGGGAGCAAGGGCCCAGGCCGGAGCAGGTTTCCGGGCAGGGGCGCCCGTCCGGGCAGGAGCAGGGGCCGGGGCATGGTCAGGGGTACCCGCACGCGTACGGAGCGGGAGCCGGTGGTCAAGGGCCCGGGTATGGCTCCGCCCCGCAGCAGGAGGACTTCGGTGGCGGTTCCGGTCATGACGACGGCCAACGCCATAGCCACGGTCCGCATGATGTTCACGGGCACGGTTCCCATGGCGGGTACGGCCAAGGGCACGGATCCGGCGACGGCCCCGATCTCGGAGGCGGAGGCGGAGGCGGCGGTGGCGGTGGTCACTCGCACGGCCACAGTCACAGCCACGGCCCGGCTACTCCCGTCTCCAAGCATCTGCGAAAGGTCATCGCGGCGATCCTGATCCCCTTCGCCGGGGCCGTCGTCATCGGGCTCGCCGTGCTCTGGCCGGGGGGCGCGCCGGCGCACGAACGCACCGGGGTCGGTTTCGACCGGCAGACCCAGCAGGCCACGGTCACCAAGGTCGTGAGCGTCAGCTGCAAGTCGGTGAACGCCGGAGGGGAGACCCCGACCGGGGACACCTCGACCGCCGAGGGCTCCTCGGCCCAGCAGCAGGCGAACGGCACCTGCAAGAAGGCGACGATCCGGGTCGACACCGGCGACGACAAGGGCCGCACCTTCACGGAGATCGTCCAGCCCGACCAGTCACGACAGCTGCACGAGGGCGAGAAGGTCGTGGTCGCGTACGAGCCCTCGGCGCCCAGGGACCTCCAGTACTCGGTCACCGACGTCAACCGCAGGTTCCCGATGGGGCTGCTCGCCGGCATCTTCGCACTGGCCGTCGTGATCGTCGGGCGGCTGCGCGGAGTCATGGCGCTGGTCGCGCTGGCCGTCAGCTTCCTGTTGCTGAACTTCTTCGTCCTGCCCGCGATCCTGCAGGGCTCGAACCCGCTGCTCGTGGCGGTGGTCGGGTCCAGCGCCATCATGCTGATCGCCCTCTACATGTGCCACGGCCTGTCTGCCCGGACCTCAGTGGCCGTACTGGGCACGCTGATCTCCCTGCTGCTGATCGGCGTCCTGGGCTCGCAGTTCATCGGGTGGGCCGCGCTGACGGGCAACACGGACGACAACACCGGCCTGATCCACGGGCTGTATCCGTCGATCGACATGAGCGGTCTGCTGCTCGCCGGCGTCATCATCGGCTCGCTCGGTGTCCTCGACGACGTGACGGTCACACAGACGTCGGCGGTGTGGGAGCTGCACGAGGCCAACCCGACCATGGGCTGGCGGGGGCTGTACCGCGCCGGTATCCGTATCGGCCGCGACCACATCGCCTCCGTCGTCAACACGCTCGTGCTCGCCTACGCGGGTGCCGCGCTGCCCCTGCTGCTGCTCTTCTCGATCGCCCAGTCCAGCGTGGGCACGGTCGCCAACAGCGAATTGGTGGCGGAGGAGATCGTGCGCACCCTGGTCGGCTCGATCGGCCTGGTCGCCTCGGTACCGGTCACCACGGCCCTCGCGGCCCTGGTGGTCTCGGCCGACCGGCCGGGGACGGAGACGGTGGGGGCGGGGGCAGGGGCACCTGCGGCCGCACCGGCGACTCCGGCGACAAGCGTGAGCGCGGGAACGGCCGACAGCCGCCCGACCCCGGCCCGGGGCGGAAAGGGCCGCCGCCGCAGGCGCTGACACGTCCTCCCGACCAGATACAGCGTGCTGAGCCGGGGCTCCCGGGTCCCGTCGGCAGGCGTGCCGCTTCACGCCGTACCGCCGCAGCGTCGGCGTACTCGCCGATGGCACGCCTCCTCGCCCCAGGGCACGCACCTGGTCATCGACGGTCCACGCGGCGGTGACACAGCGCCCGAGGCGTACGGCGGCCCCAAGTCACCGGCCACCATCTCGGCAGAAGCGTTCCTTCGCCCTCCCACCCCAAGACGAAGCGTTCCGCCACCTCACCACCGCCGCGCGTCAGCCCGCGCTCTGCTCCTCCGCCAGGATCCGGTCCAGCGCCTCGTCGAGATGCGCGTCGAAGTCGGCCATCGCGGTCTCCTGCCCCAGCGGCACCAGCTTGTCGGTGCGGTCGAGGAAGGCGATGACCGGCGCCGTCGACGAGCGGAACAACGCCTGGTCACCACCCACCTGAAGCCTGATCAGTACATCGCCCAGCAGGTCGGGACCGGCGGGCGAGACCCGTACGTCGCCCTCCCCGCAGGGCCGCCCCACTCCGTCGATCAGCAGCTCGCGCCCGAAAGCCCAGGTCACCGGGGCGTCGCCCGGCAAATGGAAGGTCAGCCGGACGGCATAGGGATCATCCGTCTCGTAGCGCAGCTCCACCGGGATGCGGAAGGAGAGCTCCTCCGACACCAGAAAGCTCATCATGACCTCTGCCTGTACGGACTCGCGCATCGCCTACCCCGTCATCTGCCTTCGTATGGCCGGGAATGATCCCTCTGACACTGGTGGAATCTTGCTGAACGTGCACGACAGATCACAAGGAGTGAGTTTTCAGATACTGATAGAGATGGCGAGCGAACCCATCAAGCGCCCGATTTCTTCTTGCAATTGCTGGGTGGCGACCAGCAACCGGTCGGCCTGATGGGCGGGCAGGGAGATGGCCATCGTTGCCGCGGCGTTACCCAACGTGATCGGAATCGCCGCGCACACCGTCCCCAGCGCGTACTCCTGACGTTCGATCACCGGCTCCATCCGCCCGGTCCGTTCGAGCCGTCGCAGCAGGCTGTGGTGGTCGCGCACGGTGTACGGGGTGATGGACCGGACGGGATAGCGGTCGAGGTGGTCACGTCGGGCCTCCTCGTCGAGCTGGGCCAGCAGGCACTGCCCGATCGCGTGCGCGTGCCCGGTCTCGCGGAAGTCGGCCCATTCCTCGACCGCCGGATTGCCCGGGGTGTCGGAGACGCAGAGAACCTCGATCTCGCCGTCCCGGTACTGCGCGTAGTAGACCGGCACTCCGATCAGATCGCGCCAGTGCGCGAGTGCCTCGACGACGGTGCTGCGACGTTTCTGCTGGGCACCGCTGCTGCTCAGCCGCTCGGCCGCCTCGCCCAGGAAGAACAGGCCCTTGTCGCGGCGCAGATAGCCCTCGTGCACGAGGGTGCGCAACAGGTGGTACGCCGTGGGGAGCGCCAGCCCCGTCTCGCGGGCGAGCTGTTTGGCGGGGGCTCCGTGTTCGTGCTCCGCGACGGATTCCAGCAGTCGCATCGCCCGCTGGACCGACCCGATGAGGGTCGCGGAGTGGGCCTGTTCGGCCCCTTCGGCGGGGGACGAGGCGCGCCGCTGTACGGGAGCTGACGGCCGTACAGAAGTGGCCGGCCGTACCGGAGTCGCCGACTGAGCCGAGGCAGTCGGCTGGACCGGAGCCGCCGGCTGGTCTGGGGCGGTCGGCGGGGCCGGGGCTGTCGGCCGTACCGGAACCGTTGTCGGCCGGTCGTCGAACTGGGCAGGTGAGGTGGCGAGCTGTGCGGGTGCGGTGTCAACCGTGGCCAAGGGGCACTCCCGGAGCGCGAGGGGGCAGCCCGTGCGGGGGAACACGGGAGGGGGTGTACGCCGCTCGCGGGGGTCGTCCCCGCGTCGAATTCCGGACTTTAACGGTCCGCCACCGCACGTATACGGCCCGCCCGGGAAACTTCCCTCGCCCGAGGGAACAGGCGATTCCCGTTACCGCTCGCCCCGCCCGCTCCGGGCCCTCACCAGTCGCTGCGCGACGAGGAACTCGACATGAACTTCCGTACGACGTAGACCAGTCCGCCGACCAGGGCCACGAAGACCAGCAGCTTGAAGAGCAGGCCGATGACGAAGCCGACGACCGTGGCTATCAGGCCGCCGAACACGACCAGGGCGATGACCGGCACCGCGATCCACTTCACCCACCACGGCATCCCCGCGAAGATCTCTCCCATCGCACTCAACCTCTCTGCAGTCCGGCACCGTCCGGCCCCTCTGGTACCGGATCCACCAATGTCCTGCCCTCGATGCTAGGGCCGGCAGGGGCGCCGGCGGGGGCCTCGCACCCCTTGCCCTCCCCTGACTGATCCCCTAGGGAACCCCGAGGTCCGAGGTCAGCTCTCCGGGGGAGAGAACACCACCATCACCCTGAGGTCCTCGCTGATGTGGTGGAACTTGTGGGCGACGCCGGCCGGGACGTACACCACACTGCCGCGCGCGACCTGCGTGGTCTCCATGCCCACGGTGATCGAGGCCCGGCCGCTGACCACGAAGTAGACCTCGTCCTGGCGGTGCGGCTGCTGCGGGTCCTGCGCACCCGCGTCGAGTGCGTACAGACCGACCGACATGTTCCGCTCCCGCAGGAACTGCAGGTAGGCGCCGTCATGTGCGGCGCGCTCCGCCTCCAGCTCATCCAACCGGAATGCCTTCATCGACTTAGTCCGCCCTCGTCGTACCTGTAACCGATCTCGTCTGCCACGATCAGACACATGAAGAATTTCCTAGTCAAGACGATCGCCAACGCGGGTGCTCTGGCGGTCGCCGTCTGGCTGCTCGACAAGATCACCCTGACCGGTGACAGCACCGGCAAGAAGGTCTGGACGCTGATCCTCGTCGCCCTGGTCTTCGGCCTGGTGAACTGGCTGGTCAAGCCGGTCGTGAAGGTCCTGACCTTCCCTCTGTTCATCCTGACGCTCGGCCTGTTCACGCTGGTCGTCAACGCACTGATGCTGCTGCTGACCTCGTGGCTCTCCGACGTGCTCAACCTGAGCTTCCACGTCGAGGGGTTCTGGACCGCCGTCCTGGGCGGCCTGATCATCTCGATCGTCTCCTGGGCCCTCCACATCGTCCTGCCCGACGAGGACTGAGGAGGCATGACCTACCGAGTCTGTTTCGTCTGCACCGGCAACATCTGCCGTTCCCCGATGGCGGAGTCGGTCTTCCGCGCCCGCGTGGCGGAGGCCGGCCTGGACGACCTGGTCGAGGTCGACAGCGCCGGAACCGGCGGCTGGCACGAGGGCGACGGCGCCGACCCGCGCACCGTGTCCGTCCTGGAGGAGCACGGATACGACGGTGCCCACACGGCCCGCCAGTTCCAGTCGTCCTGGTTCTCCCGCCTCGACCTCGTCATCGCCCTCGACGCCGGCCACCTCAAGACCCTGCGGCTCCTCGCCCCCACCCCGGAGGACGCCGAGAAGGTGCGGCTGCTGCGCTCGTACGATCCCGACGCGGGCGACGACCTCGACGTTCCCGACCCGTACTACGGGGGCCTGGACGGCTTCGAGGAGTGCCTTGAGATGGTGGAGGCGGCGAGCGGGGGTCTGCTCGCCGAGGTGCGCGAGCGGGCGAAGGGACAGGTGGCATGAGCGACAGGGCTGCGGACAGGGGAGAGGGCACCCGCGCGGTGCGTGCCGGACTGCCCGAGGCGGTCAAGAACGAACCGACCCTGCCCGGTCCGGCCTTCGCCGCCCACTTCCACCTGCCGGGGGAGGTCGACGGCCCGTACACCTACGGCCGCGACACGAACCCGAGCTGGAGCCTGCTGGAGCGCGCCATCGGCGAGCTGGAGGCACCCGGGCAGGACGGCGTGGAGACGCTGGTCTTCGCCTCGGGCATGGCCGCCATCTCCGCCGTCCTCTTCTCCCAGCTGCGCGCCGGGGACACGGTCGTGCTGCCGAGCGACGGCTACCAGGTGCTGCCCCTCGTCCGCGCGCAACTGGAGGCGTACGGCATCGAGGTGCGCACCGCCCCGACCGGCGGCGACGCCCAGCTGGACGTCCTCGACGGCGCACGGCTGCTGTGGATCGAGAGCCCGTCCAACCCCGGGCTCGACGTGTGCGACATCCGGCGGCTCGTCGAGGCGGCACACGCGCGTGGAGCCCTTGTCGCCGTGGACAACACACTCGCCACACCCCTCGGACAGCGCCCGCTGGAGCTCGGCGCGGACTTCTCCGTCGCCAGCGGCACCAAGCAGCTCACGGGGCACGGAGACGTCCTGCTGGGGTACGTCACCGGCCGCGAGGGCGAGGCCATGGACGCCGTACGCCGCTGGCGGAAGATCGTCGGGGCGATCGCGGGGCCGATGGAGGCCTGGCTCGCGCACCGTTCGATCGCCACGCTCCAGATGCGGGTCGACCGGCAGAACGCGAGCGCGCTCGTGCTCGCCCGGGCACTGCGGGACCGGCCCGAGGTGACGGGACTGCGCTACCCGGGGCTGCCCGACGATCCCTCGCACAAGATCGCCTCGCAGCAGATGCGCCGCTACGGGTGCGTGGTGTCCTTCACGCTGCCCACGCGCGCGCGTGCCGACCGGTTCCTCGACGCGCTGCGGCTCGTCGACGACGCGACGAGCTTCGGTGGGGTGCGCTCCACCGCCGAGCGGCGTCGGCGCTGGGGCGGGGACGACGTGCCGGAGGGTTTCATCCGCTTCTCGGTCGGTGCCGAGGATCCCGAGGACCTGGTGGCGGATGTGCTGCGGGCGCTGGACGAGTCGGCCGACTGACGGTCTCCACGGCTTCCTCACGGACGTCCGTCCACGTCCGACTACCTACAACGGGCGGTCCGAGCCTCCCCCCTCGTGGCTCGGACCGCCCCGGTTCCGCGCGCGAAGAACCGCGCGAACAAGGCTAGTTGACTCTCTGTCAGTGTCCAATCACAGTAGCGACAGAGACCTATCGACATATTTATAGTTGGGCCCTGCCTCAAGGCCGGGAGAAGGGCAGGGAAGAGGAGGCGTCGCCATGGATCTGGCCTTGCTGCGCACCTTTGTGACGGTGCACCGGGCCGGTTCCTTCACCCGCGCCGCCGCGCTGCTGGGGCTGTCCCAGCCGGCCGTCACCTCGCAGATCCGCACCCTGGAGCGGCAGTTGGGCCGCCCCCTGTTCTTACGGCAGGCCCGCGGCGTGACTCCGACCACCATCGGGGACGAACTGGCCCACAAGGCCGCCCCGCATCTCGACGCCCTGGTGGAGATCACCGAGACCGGTCTCGACGACGAGTCCTCCCTGCGCACCCTCCACCTCGCGGGCCCTCCCGAGTTCACCGCCGAGCGCGCGCTGCCCGCGCTCACCGAGCTGACCGGCGAGGACGGCCAGGGCTTCGCCCTGCGGGCGTCCTTCGGGAACGCCGAGGAGACCCTGGAAGGTCTCGCTGCCGGGCATCACGATCTGGCCATCTGCACGGCCCGTCCGCGAGGCGCGCTGCTCACCGCCAGCACGCTCTGCGACGAGGAGCACGTCCTGGTCGCCGCCCCGGGCTGGGCCGGTCAGCTCGGCTCAGAGGAGGCAGCGGAGAGCGTTCCCGCAGACAAACGGGCGCCCGCCTTCGAGAACATCCCCGTGATCGAGGTGCACGAGTCGCTCCCCTTCGTCTCGCGCTACTGGGCCTCCGTCTTCGACTCCCGCCCGGCCGCCCCGGGCACCGTGGTCGTGCCCGACCTGCGCGCGGTGCTCGCCTGTGCGGTCGCCGGTGCCGGGCTCGCGGTGCTGCCCCGCTATCTGTGTGCGCCCGCCCTGGAGCGCGGTGACGTCGTCGCGCTGCATGAGCCCGCCGTGCCGCCGCTGCGGACGTACTTCCTGGTGGTGCGCACCGGGACCCTGGCCATGCCGCATATCGCGCGGGCGCACGAATGGCTGCTCCGGGCAGCTGCCGACTGGTGCTGACCAGGCATTTCGCGCTGTTCACCCAGTGAGCCCGGCTGGTGACCGGATGCGATGTTTCACGTGGAACCATCCGGGCCACATTCCACCCATGACCGTCCGACCCGTGGTCAAGCGCACCGCACGTGCCGTTCTGCTCGATGGTGACGACCTGATCCTGATCAAGCGCACCAAGCCCGGCATGGATCCCTACTGGCTGACCCCCGGTGGTGGGGTCGAGCCCACAGACACGACCGTCGTCGATGCCCTGCACCGCGAGGTGTATGAGGAACTCGGCGCCAAGATCACCGACGTCGTCCCCTGCTTCGTGGACACCGTCGAACACATCGGCGAGGGCGGCAGTGCGACCGGCGTGAAGGTGCAGCACTTCTTCGTCTGCCACCTGGAGTCGATGGACCCTTCCCTGCGCCACGGGCCCGAAGTGGACGAGCCCATCGGGGAGTACGAGATCGTACGGGTGCCGTTCACCCGGGTCGGGATCGCCTCCGTGCACCTCGTCCCGCTCTCCCTCCGGCACTATCTGGACGGCAACATCGAGGGCGTACGGGCCATGCACGCACCGGACCTGGGCTGACCCCTTTCCGGGTCTCACTGCGCCAGGACGAGTTCCTCCACGGAGTCATGGCGTATGCGTTCGGACGGGATCCCGATGGACCTGAGCGTGTCCACACCGCTGCGGATCATCCCGGGCGGCCCCGAGAGGTAGGCGTCGTACTCGTGCCAGGGGCCGTACTCGCGGACGGCGTCCGGCAGCTGGAGACGGGCCTGCCCGTCGACTATCGCGCGGACCGACAGCCAGGGGTGGGACTGCTGGAGCCTGAGCATCGTGTCGATGTCGTACAGGTCGTGGTCGGTGCGGGCGCCGTAGAACACCGCGACCGACCGCCGTGCGCCGTGTTCGGCCACGTCCTCGACCAGCGCCTTGATCGGGGCTATGCCGGTGCCACCGCCCAGGCACAGCAGTCCGCTGTCGGTGGTGTGGTCCACGGTCATCGATCCGGTCGGCGGACCGAGCCGGACGATGTCGCCGGGCCGTGCGCGGTGCACCAGGGCGCCCGAGACCCAGCCCGCGGGGACGGCCTTCACGTGGAACGACAGCAGACCGTCCGAGCGGGGTGCCGAGGCGAAGGAGTAGTGCCGCCATATGCGCGGCCACCACGGCGTCTCCAGGCTCGTGTACTGGCCGGCGAGGAAGGGATAGGGCTGGTCGGGCCGGACGGTGACCACGGCGACGTCCGGGGTCCTCAGGTCGTGCGCCACGATCTCCGCGAACCACCAGGCCGGGGCGCGCAGTTCGTCCGCGGCCGCCGCGTCGATCATCACCTGCGAGATCGTCGTGTACGCCCGCACCCAGGCCGCTTCCGTCTCCGCGTTCCAGATACCGGGGGCGTACTTGCTCAGCGCGCCGATGAGGCATTCGCCGACGGCCGGGTAGTGCTCGGGGCGGGTGCCGTACTTGCGGTGGCCCCGGCCCAGGTTCTGGAGGTAGTCGACGAGCACCGGGGTGTTGTCGATGTGCTCTGCGGCGGTCAGCAGCGCCTTGAGCAGGCGGTCCCGCTGGGCGTCCATGGCGGCGGGGAACAAGGGGCGCAGATCGGGGTGGCGTACGAAGAGCAGCGCGTAGAAGTACGAGGTGACCTTGTCGGCCACGTCGGTTATCCCGGCCATGGTCCGGCGGATGAGAACGGCGTCCGGGGACGGCGGCTGATCGCTCTGGGGCAAGTGGGCGTAGTGCCGGAAGGAGGGCCTGTGCGTCTGAGCCCCGAGTGCCCGCGCCGGGGCTTGTGTCCCGCCCAACGGCGCCGGGCCGGGCTCGGCCTGCCGGCTCTTCGGGGCTGCTTCGGCGTCCGTCGCGGCCTCCGGTCCCGTCTGTGGAGTGAACCAGCCACTCCCGCCCTCGGAAGTGCCGCTGCCACCCTCGGAAGTGCCGTTGTCGCCCGACATGGCGGTCGGAGCGTCCATGGTGTGCCTCGCCTCGAACATCTTTCGGTCGGTCTGCGCACTTCCTCGTACTCTCACCGCAGCGTCCCACCGCGTACGGATGCGTGGCCTCATAACGACAAATGCGGGTCTTCGATCTCTCCGCCCCGTTAGGCTGCATTGCCCCGCTCTCGGCCACGCGGAGATGCCGCACCCCTGTACGGACAAGAACCGGAGTCGACCCTACCGGTCTTCGCTTCGCACACAAGTCCCCCGTAATTACCGGGCCTTGCGCACCAATTCATAGGCTTCCCACAGATCCATACCGGTGTAAGAGTGGGTCGATATCTCGGACAGATGATGGTCGGCGTTGACCGCCACGGACACCGGCACCGCACCGAACAGGTCCTTGTCGGAGGACGAGTCGCCATACGCAATACAGTCCGCCCGCGTCACCCCGAACTCCGCACACAACCGGTCGGCGATAAGGACTTTGGCCGCGGCGCTGAGCACTCCGGCCGGATCCATGGGTTCGACGAACGGAACGGCCGGAAAGCGGGAGCCGTGTGCGGCATGGGCTCCCCAGCCGGTGAGTCGCTCCACGAAGAAGGACGGGGAGAGCGAGATCACCGCGCAGTAGTCGCCCTGTCCCCTGATTTCCGCCCAGACGTCACGGATACGTGCCAGCCACGGGGCGCTTTCGAAGGCCGCGACCACATGTGCTTCGGTCAGCGCCGCCCACAGTGCGTACACCTGCCGCGCGTACTCGGGCGGGCCGATCAGCCCGGCTCCGATCGCCTGGTCGAGCGCCACTGCCTCGGCTTCGAGTCCGAGCTGCCGTGAGATCTCCACAGGCGCGGTGGTCCCGTGCAGCAACGTGCCGTCGAGGTCGAATAGATGAAGTCTCGCCACAGCCCCGAGGCTAATGGCACATGCGCCCTGGCCCAGCGGCAGTGGCACATGAGTACGGTGAGACGCGAGAACGCAGGTGATCGCAGGATGGTCGTCGTTCTCCGATGTTTCACGTGAAACACCCGGCGTCTGTTCGCATGTGTGCGCTTGGCTACGACATGGCCAAAAGCTCGTACGTCCCCTCGGAAACAGGTGGACGCCGAGTGCGCCCGTCGGACAGCCTGACCTGCGTGCCGACTCCTTCTCTCGCCGCTCTGCCCATCCGCCGTCTGACGCTCCGCGACCTCACCGCCTGCGCCGACCTGTCCCAGGATCGGGGGTGGCCGCGTGAGGAACACAAGTGGGGCTTCCTCCTCACCGCCGGAAAGGGCTATGGCATCGACGACCCCGAGGGAGGTCTCGTCACCGCGTGCGTGGTCACGGAGTACGGCCCGTACGGCCAACCCGACCTGGGGGCGATCGGGATGGTGTTGGTCGCCGAACGACACGCGCGGCAGGGCATCGGACGTCGGCTCATGCAGCACGTCCTCTCCTTGATGGGCACCACTCCGCTGACACTGCACGCGACGCCGTATGGACGTCCGCTGTACGAGGAGTTGGGCTTCAAGGTCGCCGGTCGGGCGGAGATGCTGAGGGGGCACTTCACGCCGGGCGGCCCCGCGCCCGCGGTGAGCACGCGTGCGGCCACGGCCGAGGATCTCGCCGCCATCCTGCAGCTCGACGAGGAGGTACTCGGCACTGATCGCACGCACCTCATCACCCGGTTGCCCGCCTTCGCCGACCAGTTGCACGTCGCCGAGGAGAACGGCCGGATCATCGGATACGCGGCCGCCTGGCCGAACATGGACACCCATGTCGTGGGGCCGCTGGTCGCCCGTGACACCGCCACAGCTCAGGCGCTCCTCGCGTCCCTGGCCGCGGGCACTGATCGTCCCCTGCGCACGGACATCGACGTACGGCACGAAGAGCTGCGGGCGTGGGTCAAGGAGCGGGGTCTGGCTCCCGTCGCCTACAACGCGGTGATGACGTACGGGATCCCGGAGCTGCCGGGCGACTGGAGCCGACGGTTCGCGCCGCTGACCGTGGCGGCGGTCTGAGTCACAGCTGTACGACGGCGCCGGTCCCGAGTCGGGGAACCGGCGCCGTCGTCTGTGGCCTGCCAGGCAGCTCAGTGATGCACGGCGGTGCGCTGTCCAGCGGGCGTCGCACCCGCCACCACAGCGCTGGGAGCACTCTCCCTGCGCTCCAGCGCGGCCGAAAGGAACGCGAGCAGCAGGGCTGCCGCGGCCAGGGCGGCGCCCACCCAGTTGGGGGCGGTGTAGCCGAACCCGGCCGCGATGACCAGTCCGCCGAGCCACGCGGAGAGGGCGTTGCCGAGGTTGAAGGCGCCGATGTTGACGGCCGAGGCGAGCGTGGGGGCGGCGTGCGCCTGGTCGAGGACCCGCTTCTGCAGCGGGGGCACAGCGGCGAAGCCGAGGGCCCCGATGAACGCGATGGTGATGCCGGCCAGGACCTTGTGGTGCGCGGTGAACGTGAAGAGCGCGAGCACGACGGCCAGGGCGCCCAGGGAGACGTACAGCAGGGGCATCAGCGCACGGTCGGCGTACCTGCCGCCGACGAGGTTGCCGCCGACCATGCCGAGCCCGAAGAGGACCAGCAGCCAGGTGACCGAGCCGTCGGCGAATCCGGCGACGTGGGTCATCATCGGCGCGATGTAGGTGATGGCGGCGAAGACACCGCCGAAGCCGAGAACGGTCATCGCCATGGCGAGCAGGACCTGGACGTTCTTGAAGGCGGCCAGTTCGTGGCGCAGGCGCACACCCTCCGGCCGGGGCATGTCGGGGACGAGCCTGACGATGCCCAGAAGGCCGACCACGCCGAGGGCCGCGACGATCGTGAAGGTGAGGCGCCAGCCGGCGGTCTGGCCGATCAGCGTGCCCAGCGGGACACCGACGACGTTGGCGACGGTCAGGCCGGTGAACATCATCGAGATGGCTCCGGCCTTCTTGTCCGGGGCGACGAGGTCGGCGGCGACGACCGAGCCGATGCCGAAGAAGGCTCCGTGGGCGAGGGAGGCGACGACACGGCCGATCAGCATGACGCTGAAGGCGGGGGCGAGGGCGGAGAACAGGTTGCCGACGATGAAGAGCCCCATCAGCAGCATCAGCATCCGCTTGCGGGAGACCCGGGTGCCCAGCGCGGTCATCACCGGGGCGCCGAGCATGACGCCGAGCGCGTAGCCGGTGACCAGGAACCCGGCGGTGGGGATGGAGACCCCGAAGTCGTCCGCGACCTCGGGCAGCAGGCCCATGATCACGAACTCGGTCGTGCCGATTCCGAAGGCCCCGATGGCGAGAGCCAGAAGCGCGAGCGGCATGGGGGGTGACACCTTCCCAGACGATTGCAGGAGCATGTTGCGCTCATACACAATAATTGCACACGCGCTATATATGCAAACGATGGCTACTCTGTCGGCTCCTGCTTCGCCCCCGCATAGGCTGCGACCATGGAAGATCTGGAAATTCGGCCCGCGGCAACGGACGACGTCCCCGCGATCGTGGCGATGCTCGCCGACGACCCCCTCGGCGCCGAGCGCGAGTCACCGGGCGACCTGACCCCCTACCTGGCCGCGCTGGAGCGCCTCACCTCGGACCCGAACCAGCATCTGGTCGTCGCCGTGCGAGAGGGCCGCGTGGTCGGCACGCTCCAGCTCACGGTCGTCCCAGGGCTGTCCCGGCGCGGTGCCACCAGGTCGATCATCGAGGGGGTACGCATCCACACCGACGAACGCGGCAGCGGTCTGGGGACCCGGCTCATCGAATGGGCGATCGAGGAATCCCGGAACCAACACTGCCAACTGGTGCAGTTGACGTCCGACAACACCCGCACGGACGCCCACCGCTTCTACGAACGGCTCGGCTTCACGGCCTCGCACGTGGGGTTCAAGCTCGCCCTGTAGGCCCCCGGGCAACTATCCGATGCCCCGCCACCCCTGCGGGTCCACTCCTCCCGGCACGGAGGCCTCCTCGTCGTACGGCTGCCGGGTGAACACGAAGGAACCGAGGTCGAGGTGGTCCACGGCCCCGTCCGGCCGTCGTACGGCTTTCAGGAGCTCTCCCTGGAAGTAGCCCTCCAGTCCCGTCCAGGTGCCGTCACCGTTGGCCCGGAACCGCGAACGACGGCCGGTACCCGCCAGGGGCTCCAGCGAGGCGAGTCCGTCCGCCGTCAGCCGCAGGGCGAACCCGTGTGTTCCCCAGTACCATTGCCCCGCCAACTCCAGCGCGGGCGAGTCGGCCTCGCGCATCGGACGCCACGGCTCGGGGATCCTGGGCTCGGCCTCGGCGACGATCCGTACGAGGTCGGCACCGACCACGGACAGCAGTGGGCCGGAGGTGCAGTTGGCGAGCACCACTGCGGCGACGTCGTCCGCCACCCCGATCGTCAGGTTCGCCAGGAAGCCCGGCAGCGAGCCCGAATGGCCCACCAGCAACCGGCCCTCCCGGTGCTGGACCTGCAACCCGAGCCCGTACGAGGCCCCGTCGGCGAGATCCCCGGTCCCCGCCGGAGCCGCGGGCGTACGCATCTCCCGCACGGTCTCCGCGCTCAGCACCCGGTCGTCACCGTTCGCCAGGAAGACCGCGAAGCGGGCCAGGTCGGCCGTGGTGGACCAGAGTTGACCCGCGGGAGCCATCCGCCCGAGATCCTCGGCGGGTTCCGGCAGCATCACATCCGCCCACGGATGTACGGCCCAACCGCCGGCGTGCGGCGCTTCGGGATCAACGCTCGTGCGCTGGAGCCCCAGAGGCACGAGCACTTCACGGCGCAGGACCTCCTCCCAGGGAGCCCCGCGCAGCTTCTCGACGAGCGCCCCCAGCAGGGTGTAGCCCGGGTTCGAATAGTGGAAGCGGCGCCCCACCGGATGCAGGAAGGGCTGCTCGCCCAGCACGTCGGCGAGTTCCGGACGCAGTGAGCCGGAGGTGCGTTCCCACCAGGGCGCGGGAGACTCGGCCGCCAGTCCACTGGTGTGGGCGAGCAGTTCGGCAACCGTGGCCTCCCCCGCCCCGGTGCCGGGCAGATGCTTCTCGAGCGGGTCACCGAGGTCGAGCAGCCCCTCGTCACGCAGCCGCAGGACGAGGACGGCGGTGAAGGTCTTCGTGATCGACCCGATGCGGTACTGCACGTTCTCGTCCGGGCCGTGCCCGTCCACCGAGGTACGCGACCCGTGCCACACGGTCTGTCCGCCCCGCACGACCGCCGCGACCAGCGACGGCGCCCGCCCCTCGGCCTGGGCCACGGCGATCCGATGCAGCAGCGCCCTGCGGGTGCCGGGAAGCAGCTCTACTTGAGATGACGTCATGCCCCCAGTCCATCCCGCGGGGGCCTCGGCCGTCGACTTGATTCAGCGCGGGGCGTACGGGCCTCGATCACCTTCTCGGACTCGTCAGGTCTGTGCCATGTCCACGAAGCGGGAGTAGTGGCCCTGGAAGGCGACCGTGATCGTCGCCGTCGGGCCGTTACGGTGCTTGCCGACGATGATGTCCGCCTCGCCCGCGCGCGGTGACTCCTTCTCGTAGGCGTCCTCGCGGTGCAGCAGGATCACCATGTCCGCGTCCTGCTCGATGGAGCCGGACTCACGCAGGTCGGACACCATCGGCTTCTTGTCCGTGCGCTGCTCGGGTCCACGGTTGAGCTGGGAGAGCGCGATCACCGGCACCTCGAGCTCCTTGGCCAGGAGCTTGAGGTTACGGGACATGTCCGAGACCTCCTGCTGGCGGCTTTCCTGGCGCTTGGAGCCACCGGCCTGCATCAGCTGGAGGTAGTCGATGATCACAAGCTTGATGTCATTGCGCTGCTTCAGGCGCCGGCACTTCGCCCGGATCTCCATCATCGACAGGTTCGGGGAGTCGTCGATGTAGAGCGGCGCGGAGGACACCTCGGGCATCCGACGGGCCAGACGCGTCCAGTCCTCGTCGGTCATGGTGCCCGAACGCATGTGGTGCAGGGCCACTCTCGCCTCGGCCGACAGCAGCCGCATCGCGATCTCGTTGCGCCCCATTTCGAGGGAGAAGATGACGCTGGCCAGGTTGTTCTTGATGGAGGCCGCACGGGCGAAGTCCAGCGCCAGGGTGGACTTTCCCATCGCGGGACGGGCCGCGATGACGATCATCTGGCCCGGGTGCAGGCCGTTGGTGAGCGAGTCGAGGTCCGTGAACCCGGTGGGCACACCGGTCATCTCTCCGCTGCGCGAGCCGATCGCCTCGATCTCGTCGAGCGCGCCCTCCATGATGTCGCCGAGCGGCAGGTAGTCCTCGCTGGTGCGCTGCTCGGTGACCGCGTAGATCTCGGCCTGGGCCCGGTTGACGATCTCGTCTACGTCGTCGTCGGCCGCGTATCCCATCTGCGTGATGCGTGTACCGGCCTCGACCAGGCGGCGCAGCACAGCGCGCTCATGGACGATCTCGGCGTAGTACTCGGCGTTGGCCGCCGTCGGGACGGTCTGGACCAGGGTGTGCAGATACGATGCGCCACCCACCTTGTTGATCTCGCCGCGCTTGGTGAGCTCGGCGGCGATCGTGATGGGGTCGGCCGGCTCGCCCCTGGCGTAGACGTCCAGGATCGACTGGAAGATGGTCTCGTGGGCGGGCTTGTAGAAGTCATGGCCCTTGATGACCTCGACGACGTCCGCGATGGCGTCCTTGGACAGCAACATGCCGCCGAGGACGGACTGTTCGGCGTCCAGGTCCTGGGGCGGGACCCGCTCGAAGGCCGTGCCTCCGCCGTCCCACTCGCTGTCCCTGCCGCGGTCGTGCTGTTCGTCGCGCCCCCGGCCCCCGTCGCCACGGCGGCGCGAGGACGGCAGACGATCACTGGGCCCGCTGTCGGCCCACGGGTCGTCCAAGGGCTCGGAAATACTCACCGAGCCACCTCCTCCCGTCCGCCGAGCGGACCCTCGCCGTGCTTCTCATTTCTACGGCACGGCACTGACAAATGAGATGCCCAACTCCGGTTCTGGCGCGTCGGGTTTGTGATGATTTCCGGGCCGACAGACGGAGCGGGCGCCGGACCACCGTAGGCCCGCGGGCACCGTCAGCCAATCTGGTTATCCACAGGCCATGTGGACGACGGCCCGGATGCTGTGGAGAACTCCGCAAAACCTGTGCACGACCCGGTGGACAGGCCTGTGAACAAGCTCCTCCCCCTTCCCGAGGATCCCTTCTGACCTGCACATTCGCCGTCCACCGGCTGTGCAGAAGAAAAACTTCCCCGGTCGGCTCAAGATCAGTTCGAACTGTTCACAGTGCCGCACACCGCGCGAACGCGAGTAATGGTCTAATGAGCATTGCATCTATTACCTGTGGACGATTAGATTGGTGCACATGACACAGGCGTCCGCGACCCCCAAGGCCACTCGTCGACAGCACGACCGTGAGATCGTCGCACTCGCCGTTCCGGCCTTCGGCGCGCTCGTCGCCGAACCCCTCTTCGTGATGGCCGACAGCGCGATCGTCGGCCATCTGGGGACCGCGCAACTCGCCGGCCTGGGCATCGCCTCGGCCCTCCTCATGACGGCCGTCAGCGTCTTCGTCTTCCTCGCCTACGCCACCACGGCCGCCGTCGCCCGGCGCGTCGGAGCGGGGGACCTCCAGGCCGCCATCCGCCAGGGCATGGACGGCATTTGGCTCGCGCTGCTGCTCGGTGCCGCTGTCATCGCGGTCGTCCTTCCCACCGCACCGTCGATCGTGGAACTCTTCGGCGCATCCGACACCGCGGCTCCCTACGCCACCACCTATCTGCGGATCTCGGCACTCGGCATCCCCGCCATGCTGGTGGTGCTCGCCTCGACCGGAGTGCTTCGCGGACTGCAGGACACCAAGACCCCTCTCTATGTGGCGGTCGCGGGTTTCGTCGCCAACGCCGTCCTCAACGCGGGCCTTGTCTACGGCGCCGATCTCGGCATCGCGGGCTCCGCCTGGGGCACGGTCATCGCCCAGTGCGGCATGGCGGCCGCCTATCTCGTGGTCGTCGTCCGCGGCGCTCGCAGGCACGGAGCCTCCCTGCGTCCCGACGCCGCCGGTATCCGGGCCTCCGCGCAGGCCGGCGTCCCCTTGCTGGTCCGCACGCTCTCCCTGAGAGCGATCCTGATGATCGCCACAGCTGTAGCGGCCCGCTTGGGTGACGCCGACATCGCCGCCCACCAGATCATCCTGTCCCTGTGGAGCCTGCTCGCGTTCGCCCTGGACGCCATCGCCATTGCCGGACAGGCCATCATCGGCCGCTATTTGGGCGCCGGTGACACGGACGGCGCCCGCCAGGCATGCCGTCGGATGGTGGAGTGGGGCATCACGGTAGGTGTCGCCCTCGGGGTACTGGTCGTGCTCGCCCGGCCTTTGCTCTTGCCCTTGTTCACCGGTGACGGCACGGTCAAGGACGCCGCCCTGCCCGCACTGGTGATCGTGGCTCTCTCCCAGCCGATCTGCGGTGTGGTCTTCGTGCTGGACGGGGTGTTGATGGGCGCGGGCGACGGACCGTACCTCGCCTGGGCCATGGTGGTCACTCTCGCCGTGTTCACCCCGGTCGCTCTGCTCGTCCCGGTGCTGGGCGGCGGCCTCACGGCCGTGTGGGCGGCGATGACGCTGATGATGGCAGTCCGCATGCTGACGCTCTGGTGGCGAACCCGCTCAGGGCGCTGGATCGTCACGGGCGCAACTCGCTGACCGTTTCACGTGAAACATCGCGGCCCGTCACGTTTCACGTGAAACACCGCATGTTCCACAGTCGGTTCGGGCGGGCGAAGGGCCACCCCGAGCGTGCGAAAGGGGCCGCACCGGTGAAGGTGCAGCCCCTTTCCAACTGCTCTAGCCAAACGCAGCGATCAGGCCGCGACGACCTCGATGTTGACCTTGGCGGCAACCTCGGGGTGCAGACGCACGGACGTCTCGTGGGCGCCCAGGGTCTTGATCGGCGAGCCCAGCTCGATGCGGCGCTTGTCGACCTCGGGGCCACCGGAAGCCTTGATCGCGGAAGCGATGTCGGCCGGGGTGACGGAACCGAAGAGACGACCGGCGTCGCCGGAGCGGACGGCCAGGCGGACCTTGACACCCTCGAGCTGGGCCTTCACCTGGTTGGCCTGCTCGATGGTCTGGATCTCGTGGATCTTGCGAGCACGACGGATCTGCTCGACGTCCTTCTCGCCGCCCTTGGTCCAGCGGATCGCGAAGTTCCGCGGGATCAGGTAGTTGCGAGCGTAACCGTCCTTGACGTCGACGACGTCGCCCGCGGCACCGAGGCCGGAGACCTCGTGGGTGAGGATGATCTTCATGTGTCGGTCACCCTTCCCTTATCGCGCGGTGGACGTGTAGGGCAGCAGCGCCATCTCACGGCTGTTCTTGACGGCCGTGGCGACGTCACGCTGGTGCTGCGTGCAGTTGCCGGTCACGCGGCGGGCACGGATCTTGCCGCGGTCGGAAATGAACTTCCGCAGCATGTTCGTGTCCTTGTAGTCCACGTACGTGACCTTGTCCTTGCAGAAAGCGCAGACCTTCTTCTTAGGCTTGCGCACAGGCGGCTTCGCCATGGTGTTTCTCCTGTGTGATCAAGAAGTGTGGGTACGACCCACCCCTCGGCCCGAGGCCTAGAAGGGGGGCTCGTCCGAGTAGCCGCCGCCACCGCCGCCGGAGTTTCCACCCCAGCCGCCGCCACCGCCGCCGCCCTGGTTGCCACCGGCGGGAGCGCCGGTCGCCCACGGGTCGTCGGCGGGAGCGCCGCCGCCCTGCTGACCGCCGCCGGAGCCACCGCCCCAGCCGCCGCCACCCTGGCCGCCACCGCCACCGCCGCTGTAACCGCCCTGGCCACCGCGGCCGGCACCGCCGGCGGTCTTGGTGACCTTGGCCGTGGCACTGCGCAGGCTGGCGCCGACTTCCTCGACGTCCAGCTCGTAGACCGTGCGCTTGACGCCCTCACGGTCCTCGTAGGACCGCTGCTTCAGCCGGCCCTGCACGATGACGCGCATGCCTCGCTGGAGCGACTCGGCGACGTTCTCCGCCGCCTGACGCCAGACCGAGCAGGTCAGGAACAGGCTCTCGCCGTCCTTCCACTCATTGGTCTGACGGTCGAAGGTGCGGGGGGTGGACGCGACACGGAACTTCGCGACCGCCGCACCGGAAGGGGTGAAGCGCAGCTCGGGGTCGTCGACAAGATTGCCGACGACCGTGATGACGGTCTCGCCTGCCATGGGGAACCTCTCGGCGGGTTTGCTCTGGCTGCTTGGTTGCTGCTACTCGGATCCCGAGATCGACTGAGCGGAAGCTCAGTGGGTCTCGGGGCGGAGGACCTTGGTCCGGAGGACCGACTCGTTCAGGTTCAGCTGGCGGTCGAGCTCCTTGACGACCGCAGGCTCGGCCTGCAGGTCGATGACCGAGTAGATGCCCTCGGGCTTCTTCTTGATCTCGTACGAGAGCCGACGACGGCCCCAGGTGTCGACCTTCTCCACCTTGCCGTTGCCCTCACGGACGACGGAGAGGAAGTTCTCGATCAGGGGGGCGACAGCGCGCTCCTCCAGATCGGGGTCGAGGATGACCATCACCTCGTAGTGACGCATGTGGAACCCACCTCCTTTGGACTCAGCGGCCACGGTCGTTCCGTGGCAGGAGGGTTGTGATGCGTACGCAACGGTATCGGCCGCCACTGACAATCGGGGCTCCCTCGCGGTAGACCCGGTCGTGACATGGGCAGACACCTTGCAGACGGTACAGACTACCCGCACACCGGCTTCCGGTTGAAATCCGGCCTCGGGGACCGTCACTCTGTACACATCGGGTGTGTATGGCGCTACGATGCGCCGCCTTCCGCAGGAGGTGCCCTATGGCACAGGCAATGCGACCCAACACCGCCGGAGGCCTTTTCGCCACGGACGGAAAGCCCCACCCCCTCCAGGACACGCTGCTCGCGGTGACCCTGGTGCTGGGCATCACGGCGTTCGTCTCGGCGATGTTCCACAACCTGCACCTGCTCAGCTCCTGGACCGGCCTGGTGGGCATCCTCACCGGCGCGTACGGCCAGTGGATCTCGGAGACGACCAGGGAGCGCTTCGGACTGATCCTCGGTCTCGGCGCCGCCGCGGTCGGCTTCTTCCTCGGCATGGCGCACGGCGGCCTCTTCGGCGGGGTCATCAACTGACGCCACGGGCACCGTCCCCTCAACACCACCCAAAGCACCGCGGAACGCCCCGGCGGCCTCTGAGCCGGGGCGCAGGTTCCGTACGCCCAGTCAGGGCGCTCGCCAGGCGCAGTAGGCTTCGGCGCGAGAGCCGGAGCCCCTGTACCCATGGGGACACACCAGCCCGAGGAGCGCCCCGAATGAGCCTGACCCTGAGGACGATCAGTCGCGAGCAGCATCTGGCATACATCCAGAGCCTGCCGTCGGCGAGCCACATGCAGGTTCCGGCCTGGGCAGACGTCAAGGCGGAGTGGCGCTCCGAGAGCCTCGGCTGGTTCGACGAGAAGACCGGCGAACTGGTCGGCGCGGGTCTCGTCCTCTACCGTCAGCTGCCCAAGATCAAGCGCTACCTCGCCTATCTGCCCGAGGGCCCGGTCATCAACTGGTTCGCGCCGAATCTGACCGAGTGGCTGGAACCGATGCTCGCGCACCTCAAGCACCAGGGCGCCTTCTCCGTGAAGATGGGCCCGCCGGTGATCATCCGGCGCTGGGAGGCCACCTCCATCAAGGCGGGCATCCAGAACCCGGACGTGAAGCGGCTGCGGGACATCGAGGCCGACTTCATCGAGCCGCGCGCCTTCGAGGTCGCCGACAAGCTCCGCCGGATGGGCTGGCAGCAGGGCGAGGACGGGGGAGCCGGCTTCGGTGACGTCCAGCCGCGCTACGTCTACCAGGTGCCCCTCGCGAACCGCTCCCTGGAAGAGGTCCACAAGAACTTCAACCAGCTGTGGCGCCGCAACATCAAGAAGGCCGAGAAGGCCGGCGTCGAGGTCGTCCAGGGCGGCTACCAGGACCTTGAGGAATGGCAGCGGCTGTACGAGATCACGGCGGTCCGTGACCACTTCCGGCCCCGCCCGCTGTCGTACTTCCAGCGGATGTGGACGGCCCTCAACACCGAGGACCCGAACCGGATGCGGCTGTACTTCGCCCGGCACGAGGGCGTGAACCTGTCGGCCGCGACCATGCTGATCGTCGGCGGGCACGTCTGGTACTCCTACGGCGCCTCCGACAACATCGGGCGTGAGGTCCGGCCCTCGAACGCGATGCAGTGGCGGATGCTGCGCGACGCCTACGCGCTCGGCGCCACTGTCTACGACCTGAGGGGCATCTCCGACTCTCTGGACGAGACCGACCACCTCTTCGGCCTGATCCAGTTCAAGGTGGGCACGGGCGGCCAGGCGGCCGAGTACCTCGGCGAGTGGGACTTCCCGCTCAACAAGCTGCTCCACAAGGCGCTCGACATCTACATGTCGCGCCGCTGACGTCGCGTTCTTCGCTTCAATAGTTCGCACACCTCTGATACACCGCAGCCACTAGAAAGGTTCCGGGTCCGGCCATGGCGCTCACGCTCTACGTCGACACCGCGCGCTGGCGGGCGCACCACAAGCACGTGCAGGAGCAGTTCCCGGGGCTGGTCCCGGTCTGCAAGGGCAACGGCTACGGCTTCGGGCACGAGCGGCTGGCGGAGGAGGCGACCCGGCTGGGCTCGGACGTCCTCGCCGTCGGCACGACCTACGAGGCCGCGCGGATCAAGGACTGGTTCGGCGGTGACCTGCTGGTGCTGACGCCGTACCGGCGGGGCGAGGAGCCCGTGCCGCTGCCCGACCGGGTGATCCGCTCGGTGTCGTCGATCGACGGGGTCTACGGCCTGGTGGGCGCCCGCGTGGTCATCGAGGTGATGTCCTCGATGAAGCGGCACGGCATCAGCGAGCAGGACCTGCCGCAGTTGCACTCCGCCATAGAGAACGTTCGCCTCGAGGGGTTCGCGATCCACCTGCCGCTGGACCGCACCGACGGCTCGGACGCCGTCGAGGAGGTCATCGGCTGGATGGACCGGCTGCGCGCGGCCCGGCTGCCGCTGCACACCATGTTCGTCAGCCACCTCAAGGCCGAGGACCTGGCCCGGCTCCAGCAGCAGTTCCCGCAGACCCGCTTCCGAGCCCGCATCGGAACCCGGCTGTGGCTCGGGGACCACGACTCCACCGAGTACCGCGGCGCGGTCCTGGACGTCACCCGGGTCTCCAAGGGGGACCGCTTCGGCTACCGGCAGCAGAAGGCGGCCTCCGACGGCTTCCTGGTCGTCGTGGCGGGCGGCACCTCGCACGGAGTGGGCCTGGAGGCCCCGAAGGCCCTGCACGGCGTCATGCCGCGCGCCAAGGGCGTCGCCCGCGCCGGCCTGGCCACGGTCAACCGGAACCTTTCTCCGTTCGTCTGGGGCGGCAAGCAGCGCTGGTTCGCGGAGCCGCCGCACATGCAGGTCTCCATCCTCTTCGTCCCGTCCGACGCCCCTGAGCCGAAGGTCGGCGAGGAACTGGTGGCCCATCTGCGGCACACCACCACGCAGTTCGACCGCATCGTCGACCGCTGAGACGTCGTAGAGGAAGCAGGAAGGCCGTACAGGGACTGCCCTGTACGGCCTTTCGTGTGTGACACCCAGGGGTGTTCGCTCAGAGCGAACGGTCAGTGGCCCCCGGATCGCTGCCCCACTCCACCTGCGGTCCGTCGAAGTGCGCGGCGTGCCGGGGCGGATGGGCGGCGGCGCCGAGGACGAAGACGTCCTCCGCGCCGTCGAGCACACCGCCCGAGGGGTCGTCGTCACCGGCCAGCCGCACCACGTCCCGCTCCGGCATGAGGATGTCGCGCAGGACCATCGCGCACAGGTACGCCGTGCCCAGCAGGTGCAGTCCGATGGCCCAGTGGTAGCCGTCCGTCGGCAGGCCCTTGTGGGCGTTGCCGCTGGTCGTGTAGGCGAGGTACATCCAGATACCCAGGAAGTACGCCACCTCGCAGGCCTGCCAGATCAGGAAGTCCCGCCACTTGGGCCGGGCCAGCACGGCCAGCGGCACCAGCCACAGGACGTACTGCGGCGAGTAGACCTTGTTGGTGAGGATGAACGCGGCGACGATCAGGAACGCGAGCTGCGCGAAACGCGGTCGGCGCGGGGCGGTCAGGGTGAGCACGGCGATGCCCACGCAGGACAGCAGCACCAGCAGTGTGGCGAGCGTGTTGACGGTTTCGGTGCTCATCGGGTCGCTGGAGTTCTGGGCCAGGATCAGCCAGAAGGAACCGAAGTCCACGCCCCGCTCCTGGCTGAACGTGTAGAACTTCGACCAACCGTCGAAGGCAAAGAGCATCACCGGCAGGTTCACCACCAGCCAGGAGACGACGGCGCCGCCCAGAGCCTTGCCGAAGTCCCGCCACTTGCCCGCCCGCCAGCACAGCACGAACAGCGGGCCGAGCAGGAAGACGGGATAGAGCTTGGCGGCCGTGGCGAGCCCCAGGAGGACACCGAAGGCGAGTGAGCGGCCCCGCGCCCACATCAGCATCGCGGAGGCCGTGAGAGCGCCCGCCAGCAGGTCCCAGTTGATGGTGGCGGTCAACGCGAAAGCGGGCGCCAGCGCGACCAGCAGACCGTCCCAGGGGCGACGGGCGTGCGTACGGCTCACGCAGACCACGATGACGGCCGCGCAGACCATCAGCATCCCGGCGTTGACCATCCAGTACCACTGCTCCTGGTCCTGGATGCTGCCGCTGCCGGGCGTCAGCCAGGCGGCGACCTCCATGAACACGCCGGTCAGCACCGGGTATTCGAGGTACTGCATGTCGCCGGGGAGCTTGTCGAAGTAGGGGACGAGTCCGTCGGCGAAACCGCGGCCCTGGTACAGGTGCGGGATGTCCGAGTAGCACGCGTGGGTGTACTGGGAGCTGGCGCCGAAGAACCAGCCGCCGTCGTAACAGGGAGCCTTCTGGACCAGGCCCAGCGCGAACACCCCGATGGCCACGAGAGCGATGACCCGGACAGGGTTCCACCAGGACGTCCCCAGCAGAGCGCGGCACCCGAGAGGGCCACCGATCAACTCGCTGCCACTCCTGGCGACCTCGTCGTCCTTGGTCGGACGCACTAGGTCCGACTCGTGCACGCTCGCTGGCGTCGATTCAGCACTGGGCATGGCCCACATCCTGCCGTACGAGGCTGGGTGTACGCCGAGGGCCGCCGCACCTGGTCGGTGCGACGGCCCATGTTTCACGTGAAACACCCTCGACGGGGCATATGGCGGCTAACCGCCCGATCCGCTGAAGAGGCCTCCATTGCCGTTGCCCTGGTTGCCGTTCTCATCCGTCGGCGTGGCCGTCGGTGTCGAGGTCACCCCTCCGTCGGTGCCTCCGTTGTCCGTGCCACCCGAGTCGTCGCACTGCCACGAGAACCGGCAGCTCTCGCTCGCCGTGGGCGTCGGAGTGATGAAGGACTGGCTGGGCGTCGGGGTCGGAGTCGGAGTGGCCGACTCGGTCTCGCTGGGCGTCGGAGTGGGCGTCGGGCTCGGTTCCTCGTTGACGATCTGACCGATGGGCTCCGGCGTCGGGAAGTCGATCGCCTTCTGGCCCTTCAGCGCCTGTTCCATGTAGTCGTGCCAGATCTCGGACGGGAACGAGGCACCGTGGATCTTCTCCTGGCCGCCCGTGCCGTACATCTCCAGGAACGTACGGTTCTTCTTGGTCTCGTCGTCGTCCAAGCGGAACATGGTGATCGCCGTGGACAGCTGCGGGGTGTATCCGACGAACCAGGCGGACTTGTTGCCGTCGGTGGTTCCGGTCTTGCCGGCCACGTCACGCCCAGTCAGCTTGGCGTTGGTACCCGTGCCCTTGTCGACCACGGTCTTGAGGACGTCGGTGACGTTGTCGGCGACCTTCTTCTCGAAGGCCTGCTCGGGCTTCGCCTTGTGGGTGAAGACCTCCCCGTCCTTGCTGGTCACCCTCTCGACCGAGTACGGCTCGTTCTGCTTGCCGCTGGCCGCGAAGGTGGCGTACGCGCCCGCCATCCGGATCGCACTGGGGTCGGAGATGCCGATGGAGAAGGACGGGAAGTTGGTGCCGGCCAGGCTGTTCTCCTTGAGGCCCGCGTCCATGGCCGCCTCCTTCACCTTGTCCAGGCCGACATCCATGCCGAGCTGCACGAAGGCGGAGTTCACCGACTCCCGCATCGCCTCACGAAGGTCGATCTGGTACTTCGGCGGAGTGCCGTAGGACTGCTTGCCGTCGTTCTCCTGGAGCCACTCCTTGCCCTCCTCGTTCTTCCAGACCGAGCCGTCGTAGTTCTCGATCTTGAGGTCGTTCTTGCCGCTGAACAGGCTCTTCGCGTTGACGACCGTGCGCTCGTCCTGCGCCTGGCTCTCGCCGAGATCGGGATCGCGGACGCCCCACTTCATCGCCGCGGCGAGCACGAAGGTCTTGAACGTCGAACCGACCTGGGCACCGGTGGAGTCGCAGTTGTTGGTGAAGTGGGTGGTCGCGTCCTCGCCGCCGTAGCAGGCCCGGATCGCACCGGTGGACGGCTCGACCGACGCCCCGCCGAACTGGACGAAGGTGTCCTTCGCCGGCCGCTTCTTGGGGTCGATGTTCTCCTTGCGGACCTTCTTGACCGCTGCCTCGAGCTCATTGACCTTCTTCTTGTCGAAGGTCGTGTAGATCGAGTAGCCGCCCCTCTGGAGCTGGTCCGCGCTGATGATCTTGTTGTTCACCAGGTAGGCCTTGGCGAGGTCGACCAGGTACCCGATCTGTCCCTTGAGCTGGGTGTTGGAGCGGGGGTTCTGCACCTTGGGAAGCGAGGTGTACTCGGCCCGGTCCGTCGCGCTGAGATGGCCGTACTCGACCATCTTGTTCAGGGTGTCCTGCATCTGCCGCAGGGCCCGCTTGCGGTTGGCGTCGGGCGTGGCGTTGGTCGGGTCGATCGAGGTCGCGCCCGCCGGGTCGTAGTACGTGGCGCCCTTCAGCATGGCGGCCAGGAAGGCGCACTCACCCGGGTTCAGCTTGACGGCGTCCTTGTTGAAGTACGCGCGCGCCGCCGCCTGGATGCCGTAGGCGTTGCGGCCGTAGTAGGCAGAGTTCAGGTAGCCCGCCATGATCTCGTCCTTGTCGACCGTGGCACCCACCTTGATGGAGATGAAGATCTCCTTGAACTTGCGGGTGACGGTCTGGGACTGGTCGTCCAGGCGCGCGTTCTTGACGTACTGCTGGGTGATGGTGGAGCCACCCTGGGTGTTGCCGCCCCTGGCCATGTTGAACACCGCGCGGGCGATGCCCTTGGGGTCGATGCCGCTGTCGGTGTAGAAGGTCTTGTTCTCCTGCGAGACGACGGCGTACTGCATCGCCTTCGGGATCTGCGCGAGGTTGACGATCTGGCGGTTGGTCTCGCCACCCGTGGAGACCATCTCGGTGTCGTCGGACCAGTAGTAGACGTTGTTCTGCGACGTCGCGGTCTCGGCGACGTTCGGAACGCTCACCAGCGCGTAGCCCACGCCGGCGATCGCGACCAGGCCTCCGATGAAGCCGATGAACAGGCCCGTCACCAGCTTCCAGGACGGCACCCAGCGCGCCACGCCGTACTTGCCCGCGCGCGGATAGTCGATGAACCGCTTCTTGCCGGCCTCGGACGCGCGCCCCCTACCGGTCGGCGCGCCACGCCGGCCTCCGGGGCCCGGTTCCGCCCCTCTGCGGCGACCACCGCCGCCCGTGCTTCTCTGGGCCGCACGGCGGGCCTCGGCACGGCCGCCGTACTGACGTTCCTCGCCTCCGGGACCGTACGAAGCCGACTCCTGGGAGCTGGTCCCATAGGAGTCGGCAAGAGACCCGGTGGCGCCTCGCGGAGCCGCGCGGCGGCCGGAGGACGAGCCGGACTGGCCGCGTCGGGCCGCGGCACGTCCGCCTCCCTGCGGCTGCGGCGGTTTGCGACGGTGCTCGCTCATCGAACGACTACTCCTCGGGCAGGCGCACCCTTGCGCGCCTGGAAACGGCGGCTGGTTTCCGGTCCCCCCGAAGTACGGATGCGGTCGGTCGCGCATTCATCCGTACTGCACCGGGACAGCGACGCCCCCCAGGCGTCACTCGCTTCCCGGTGGTGTGCATGCCGCACAGACTACGCACCGTCAAAACCCGCCGAGCCCCGAAGTTCACCCCAAATCAGGCAACTTGGTTCACATGAATCATTGATGTGATCCCGTTCACCGTCCCCCCACTTGTCGCTTCCGGAAGGCCGTTCTATCGTCTTGATGTATCGAGTCGATACATCGGGGCGAGACAGTGACGAGGAGGCGACGATGAGCCGGCGTTCCGGGATCCTCGAATTCGCCGTGCTCGGCCTGCTCCGTGAGTCCCCGATGCACGGCTACGAGCTGCGCAAACGCCTCAACACGTCACTGGGTGTGTTCCGTGCCTTCAGTTACGGCACGCTCTACCCCTGCCTCAAGACGCTGGTCGCCAACGGCTGGTTGATCGAGGAGCCGGGGCACACCACCGAGGACGCCCTCGCCGCACCACTCGCAGGGCGTCGGGCCAAGATCGTCTATCGGTTGACGGCGGAAGGTAAGGAGCATTTCGAGGAGCTGCTCTCGCAGACGGGTCCCGACGCGTACGAGGACGAGCACTTCGCGGCTCGTTTCGCCTTCTTCGGGCAGACCTCGCGCGACGTCCGCATGCGAGTCCTCGAAGGCCGGCGCAGCCGGCTGGAGGAGCGCCTGGAGAAGATGAGTGCCTCGCTGGCACGCACCCGGGAGCGCCTCGACGACTACACGCTTGAGCTCCAGCGCCACGGGATGGAGTCCGTGGAGCGCGAAGTGCGCTGGCTGAACGAGCTCATCGAAAGCGAGCGGGCAGGCCGGGACCTCAAGGGTCCCGGCCATGGAGAAACCGCTCGCGACACCACAGAGGGAGCGCCGGGCGTCCTGCCCCGGCCCGGGGACACCCCCGGTCCGGATACGCCCGGCGACACCGCCACGTGAGGTCCCTGCCAGGGCCTCACTCGTACACACAGGGAGCAACCGGAATGGGTTCGGTTCGCGTAGCCGTCGTCGGCGTGGGCAACTGCGCCGCGTCGCTGGTTCAGGGAGTCGAGTACTACAAGGACGCCGACCCGGCGTCGAAGGTCCCCGGGCTGATGCATGTCCAGTTCGGCGACTACCACGTCCGTGACGTCGAGTTCGTCGCGGCGTTCGACGTCGACGCGAAGAAGGTCGGTCTCGACCTCGCCGACGCCATCGGGGCCTCCGAGAACAACACCATCAAGATCTGCGACGTGCCGAACACCGGCGTGACCGTCCAGCGCGGTCACACCCTCGACGGCCTCGGCAAGTACTACCGGGAGACCATCGAGGAGTCCGCCGAGGCCCCGGTCGACGTCGTCCAGGTACTCAAGGACAAGCAGGTCGACGTCCTCGTCTGCTACCTGCCCGTCGGCTCCGAGGACGCGGCGAAGTTCTACGCCCAGTGCGCCATCGACGCCAAGGTCGCCTTCGTCAACGCCCTCCCGGTCTTCATCGCCGGCACCAAGGAGTGGGCGGACAAGTTCACCGAGGCGGGCGTCCCGATCGTCGGTGACGACATCAAGTCCCAGGTCGGCGCCACCATCACGCACCGCGTCATGGCGAAGCTGTTCGAGGACCGCGGTGTCGTCCTGGACCGCACGATGCAGCTGAACGTCGGCGGCAACATGGACTTCAAGAACATGCTCGAGCGCGACCGTCTCGAGTCCAAGAAGATCTCCAAGACGCAGGCCGTCACCTCCCAGATCCCCGACCGGGACCTCGGCGAGAAGAACGTCCACATCGGCCCGTCCGACTACGTGGCCTGGCTCGACGACCGCAAGTGGGCCTACGTCCGCCTCGAGGGCCGCGCCTTCGGTGACGTCCCGCTGAACCTGGAGTACAAGCTCGAGGTCTGGGACTCCCCGAACTCCGCCGGTGTCATCATCGACGCCCTGCGCGCCGCGAAGATCGCCAAGGACCGCGGCATCGGCGGCCCGATCCTCTCGGCCTCCAGCTACTTCATGAAGTCCCCGCCGGTCCAGTACTTCGACGACGAGGCCCGCGAGAACGTCGAGAAGTTCATCAAGGGTGAGGTCGAGCGCTAAGGCTCACTCAAAACGCTCCTGCCAGGGCTACAGAGGGTCCCCGGGTGGTATCGCCCGGGGACCCTCGCCGTATGTGAGGCTGTGCCCCATGCCCGTCGTCCGCGATCTGCGTGTCCTTCTCCGCTTCCGGGACTTCCGGCGCCTGCTCACCGTGCGCCTGCTCTCCCAGGGCGCGGACGGCGTCTACCAGATCGCCCTCGCCGCGTACGTCGTCTTCTCCCCCGAGAAGCAGACCTCGGCCACCGCGATCGCCTCCGCCATGGCGGTCCTGCTGCTCCCCTACTCCTTGGTAGGCCCCTTCGCCGGTGTCCTCCTGGACCGCTGGCGCCGCCGCCAGGTCTTCCTCTACGGCAACCTCGTGCGCGCCCTGCTGGCTTCGGCGACAGCCGTCCTGATCCTCAGCGACGTCCCGGACTGGCTCTTCTACGTCTCCGCGCTGTGCGTCACCGCGGTCAACCGCTTCGTCCTGTCGGGCCTCTCCGCGGCACTGCCCCGTGTCGTCGACGAGGAGCGGCTGGTGATCGCCAACTCCCTTTCCCCAACCGCCGGAACGCTAGCCGCGACCGCGGGAGGAGGCCTCGCCTTCGTCGTACGGCTCCTGGTCGGCGACTCCGACGCGGCGGTAGTGCTGCTCGGCGCCGGGCTCTATCTGTGCGGTGCCCTCGCCGCGCTGCGCATGCCCCCGGAACTACTGGGCCCCGACCGTGAGTTGATCCAGCCGCGTCTCGGCACGGCGCTGGCCGGAACCGCCCGCGACCTGATCGCCGGCGTACGGCATCTGGCGGCACCCTCGCGCCGGTCCGCCGCCCGGGCTCTCTGTGCGATGTCGCTCATGCGGTTCTGCTACGGCGCTCTGCTTGTCATGGTGCTGATGCTCTGCCGGTACGCCCTGACGTCCGATCCGGACGACGGGCTCGCCCTGTTGGGCCTGGCCCTGGGGATCTCCGGCGCCGGTTTCTTCGTCGCCGCCGTCATCACGCCCTGGGCGGTGGGGAGACTCGGCCCCGAGCGCTGGATCGTCGTGTGCGCGACCGTCGCCGCAGTGCTGGAGCCCGTCCTCGGACTCCCCTTCGCCACCGCCCCCATGCTCATCGCCGCGTTCATCCTGGGCCTCGTCACCCAGGGCGCGAAGATCTCCACCGACACGATCGTGCAGTCCTCCGTCGACGACGGATTCCGGGGCCGGATCTTCTCCGTCTACGACGTGCTGTTCAACATCGCTTTCGTGGGGGCCGCCGCCGTAGCCGCGCTGATCCTGCCGCCGGACGGCCGCTCGGCAACTCTCGTGATCGCTGTCGCCGTCATCTACGGAACAGTGGCTGCGGCGATGGCGAAAGAGCGACGGATGGCCACGGAACGATGAAGGGCGATGTTTCACGTGAAACACCGCCCGGGTCGCTGCCATGGGGGTCATGTTTCACGTGAAACATGACCCCGTTTCACGGCCTGATCCCTGCTCGGCCCACGTCAGCCCTGCTCGGCCCACCACGCCTTGAGTGCGGCCACCGCATCGTCGTGCTCCATCGGCCCGTTCTCCAGCCGAAGTTCCAGCATGTGCTTGTAAGCACGTCCCACCTCGGGGCCGGGGCGCACGGCAAGGATCTCCATGATCTGGTTGCCGTCCAGGTCGGGCCTGATCGAGTCCAGCTCCTCCTGCTCCTGAAGCTGAGAGATCCGCTCCTCCAGCCCGTCATACGCACGGGACAGCGCGGCCGCCTTGCGTTTGTTCCGGGTCGTGCAGTCCGAGCGGGTCAGCTTGTGGAGCCGGTCGAGCAGCGGACCGGCGTCACGCACATACCGGCGAACCGCCGAGTCCGTCCACTCTCCGGTGCCGTACCCGTGGAAGCGCAGATGGAGCTCGACGAGCCGGGAGACGTCCTTCACCAGTTCGTTGGAGTACTTGAGCGCCGTCATCCGCTTCTTGGTCATCTTCGCGCCGACCACCTCATGGTGGTGGAACGAGACCCGGCCGTCCTTCTCGAAGCGGCGGGTACGCGGCTTGCCGATGTCGTGGAGCAGCGCGGCCAGGCGGAGGGTGAGGTCAGGCCCGTCCTTCTCCAGTGCGATGGCCTGCTCCAGGACGATCAGCGTGTGCTCGTAGACGTCCTTGTGCCGGTGGTGCTCGTCGCTCTCCAGCCGCAGGGCGGGCAACTCGGGCAGCACGTAGTCGGCCAGGCCGGTGTCGACGAGCAGTGCCAAGCCCTTGCGCGGGTTCGCGGAGAGGATGAGCTTGTTCAGCTCGTCCCGGACCCGCTCGGCCGAGACGATCTCGATGCGCCCTGCCATCTCCTTCATGGCGGCCACGACGTCGGGGGCCACCTCGAAGTCGAGCTGAGCCGCGAAGCGGGCCGCGCGCATCATCCTGAGCGGATCGTCGGAGAAGGACTCCTCGGGGGTGCCCGGCGTGCGCAGCACTCGTGCCGCGAGGTCTTCGAGACCGCCGTGCGGATCGATGAACTTCATCTCCGCGAGGGCGAAGGCCATCGCGTTCACCGTGAAGTCCCGCCGGACGAGGTCCTGCTCGATGGAGTCTCCGTACGACACCTCGGGCTTGCGTGAGGTCCGGTCGTAGGCCTCGGACCGGTAGGTGGTGACCTCGACCTGGTAGCCGTCCTTCTGTGCCCCGACCGTGCCGAAGGCGATCCCCACCTCCCACACGGCGTCGGCCCACTTCTTGAGGATCTTCAGCACATCCTGCGGGCGGGCGTCGGTCGTGAAGTCGAGATCGTTGTCCGGCCGGCCCAGCAACGCGTCCCGGACCGGCCCTCCGACCAGCGCCAGGGAAAAACCGGCGTCCTGGAAGCGGCGAGCGAGGTCGGCAGCGACGGGAGGGAACCGCAGCAGTTCTTTCACCGTGCTGCGATGCTCCTGGCTGAGGACACTGAGATGGGTTTCGTCGGCGTTCGGCACAACAAAAGAGGGTACGTGGCGCGGGCGGCCCGGAGCGCCTCCATTAAACGTGCACAGACTCGCCGTCCGGACCTGCACAAGGTCTGCTCCGAAGACTCACGGGGGCACTCCTCTTTATACGTGCACATTCGGGACAGCGCAGTGGTGTCTCCCGATCTTGTGGAGCAGTCCGCGGCACTTCCCCTCAGCGCGCATCGTTACCATGCGTGGACGCACATTCCGACGACCACTGACGACGACGAGGGACGGGCGAGCGCGTGGCCGAGGCGGCAGACTTCCAGGGGACCAGTCCCTCACCTGCCCGCCGCTGGCTGCGGCGCACCGGGGCCCTGCTGGCGGGGGTGCCGCTCCTGGCCGGCCTCTGCCAGTTGCCCGCCGCCGCACCGGCCCAGGCCGCCGACGACTCCGGCTCGGTGTCCGTCGCCGTCGACACCCTCAGCCCCAGCGTGCCTACGGACGGTGACACCCTCACCGTCTCGGGCACAGTGACCAACAACGGCAAGCAGCCCGTCACAGCCGCACAGGTGGGACTGGGGGTGGGCCCCGAGCTGTCCACCCGCTCGTCCATCGACCAGGTCACCGAGGACAGCGACTCCCTCCAGGGCCCGACGGGATCGGAGGTCGGCGGCAAGTACGTCGCGAAGTTCCCGAAGCTGACCCCGGGAGTCGCTCAGCCCTTCTCCCTCTCCGTCCCGGTCGACGAGCTGGACCTCGGCGATGCCGGCGTCTACCAGCTCACCGTCTCCCTTTCGGGCAGGACGGCCGCTCAGCCCTGGGACCGGGTGCTCGGCGTCCAGCGGACGTTCCTGCCCTGGCAGGACGACGAGGCGGACCCGAAGACGAAAACGACGTTCCTGTGGCCGCTGATCTCCAGCGTCCACATGACGGCGGAGACCGGGTCGAACGCCCAGCAGACGCCGGTCTTCCTCAATGACGACCTCGCCGAGGAGATCTCGGCGGGCGGCCGGCTGGACCAGATGCTGTCCCTGGGCGAGGACCTCGACGTCACCTGGGTGATCGACCCGGACCTGCTGGCCTCCGTCGACGCGATGACCCGCAGCTACCGGGTGCAGGGTGCGGGCGACACCACCACGCCCGGCACCCACCAGGCGGTCGCCAAGCAGTGGCTGGCGAGACTTCAGAAAGCGGTGGAGGGGCAGGAGGTCGTCGCACTGCCCTTCGCCGACCCCGACCTCGCCTCCCTCGCCCACAACGGCACGAGCGTCACCGGCTCGCTCAGCCACCTCGACGAGGCCACCGACGTCGCGGTCACCACGGTGAGGACCGTGCTCCACGTGACACCGAGCAGCGACTTCGCCTGGCCCGTGAACGGCGCCGTGGACCCGTCGATCGTCAAGGTCGCCACCTCCGCGGGCGCCGACAAGGTGATCGCGCGCAGCGACAGCCTCCAGGAGACCGGTGGTCTGTCGTACACGCCCTCGGCGGCCCGCCCCATCGGCGGCGGCACCACGGCGGTCGTCGCGGACGCCCGGCTGTCGACGGCGTTCCAGGGCGATCTGACGAGGGCGTCCGCCTCGACGCTCGCCGTCCAGCGGTTCCTCGCGCAGAGCCTCGCTCTCGGACTCCAGACGAACAAGCAGCGCAGCATCGTCGTCGCCCCGCAGCGCATGCCCACGGCGAGCCAGGCCGCCGCCATGGCCGAGGCGATCAACGCGCTGCAGAGCGGGAACTGGTCCGAGCCCCAGAAGCTCACCGCGGCCGCCGCGGCCAAGCCCGACCCCGGCGCCACCACCAAGGTGCCCCCGGCATCCGCCTATCCCGCCTCGCTGCGCAAGCAGGAGCTGCCGAAGGCGGCCTTCCAGCAGATCGCGAGCACCCAGGGCAAGCTCGACAACCTCAAGGTGATCCTCTCCGACCAGTCCCGCGTCGTGACCCCCTTCGGGCGGGCCATGAACCGCGAGATGTCCACGTCGTGGCGGGGCCGTCCCGGCGAGGCGAGCAGTTTCCGCGACGATGTCGAGTCCTACCTCGACGGACTGACCTCCCAGGTCAGCCTGATCGACAAGTCGGAGACCAAGCTCTCCGGCCGCAGTGCCACGATCCCCGTGACGGTCCAGAACAACCTGGTGCAGGGTGTGGAGCACCTGAGGCTGCGACTGACCTCGCTGAGCCCGAACCGGCTCGAGATCGGCGGCTCCTCCTACTACGAACAGCCCGTCGAGGTCTCGGGCGGCCACAGCCAGACGGTGAAGTTCACCACCACGGCCAACGCCAACGGCCAGGCCTCGGTGGTGGCCCAGCTGTACACGGAGGACGGCCAGCCGTACGGCGACGCGGTCAGGTTCGACGTGAAGGTCACGGAGTTCACGGCCACGGTGATGCTGGTCATCGGCGGCGGTGTCCTGCTGCTGGTACTGGCAGGATTCCGGATGTACACCCAGCGCAAGCGCGCGGCCGCCCGTGCGGCCGAGCAGACCGGCCCCGACGACGAGACGGCCGAGACCGTGGATGGCCCGGAGAACTCCGAGGGCCCCGAGGACCGTCTCACCAAGGAGTCCGGCACCGCCGGGCCCGGGGCGGAGGGCCCCGAGCAGCCGAGTGACCTGACAGCGGACACCGCAGCGGAAAGCGCCGACCCGTCCGGCACGGGTGAGAGAGTGGACCGTTGAGGATGTCGTGGCCGGTGGGCCCGGGACGATGAGGTGGGGTAACCATGAACGCGCCGTACGAGGGTGACAGCCAGGGCGCGGGCAGCTCGGGTCGCCCCGAGGGCCCGCCGCCCGAGCACGGCCAGGTGCCGCCGCAGTCGCCCGCGGACATGTACCTCCAGGACGCCTACGACCAGGACCCCTACCGGGGACAGGACCTCCACGCCCAGGACCCGGTCGCCGAGGCCCTCTACGACCGTGCCGCGCACCCCCCGCCACCGCCCGGCACCTACCCGCCCCAGCAGCCCCTGTACTCCCAGCCGCCCCAGTCCCCGTACGCCCCCGACCCGCAGGTCTGGGCACAGACCCCGGCTCCCGAGCCGGAGGGGCCCACGCAGTACCTGCCGTACGGCGACAACCCGCGCACCACCCAGTTCGTGGGCGTCGACGACCTGGTCACCCAGGCCGGCGAGGAGCGCCACGAGCCGGACGCCTTCGCGCACCTCTTCCGCGACCAGCAGCAGGGCGGCGGCCGCCCGACGGATCCCCCGTCGGTGCCCGGACCGGCGCCGGCTCCTGGCGGACCGTCACAGGCCCCTCAGTTCCAGGCACCCGTGGCTCCGGCGCCCGCGGCCGACGAGACCATGAACCTCGGCACGGCGCCGGCCCTGGCACAGACGGCCGCCGAGGCCCCGGCGGCTCCCTCCGCTCCCGCCAAGAAGGGCGGGAAGGCGGGCGGCCTGCTCAAGTCGAGCGCCGTGATGGCGGCCGGCACGATGGTCTCCCGGCTCACCGGCTTCGTGCGCTCGGCGCTGATCGTGTCGGCGCTCGGGACCGCCTTCCTGGGCGACTCCTTCCAGGTGGCCTACCAACTGCCGACCATGATCTACATCCTCACCGTCGGCGGCGGCCTGAACTCCGTCTTCGTACCGCAGCTCGTACGCGCCATGAAGGAGGACGACGACGGCGGTGAGGCGTTCGCGAACCGGCTACTGACGCTCGTCATGGTGGCCCTCGCCGCGCTCACCGCCATCACGATGTTCGCGGCGCCGCTCCTGGTGCGTGCGCTCTCGAACTCGGTGGCGTCCAATCCCGCGGCCAACGACGTCGCCATCACCTTCACCCGCTACTTCCTGCCCTCCATCTTCTTCATGGGCATCCATGTGGTGATGGGACAGGTCCTCAACGCACGCGGCAAGTTCGGCGCGATGATGTGGACTCCGGTCCTCAACAATGTCGTCATCATCGTGACGCTCGCGATGTTCCTGTGGGTGTACGGCACCGCAGAGCACTCCGGCATGAGCGTCACGAACATCCCTCCGCAGGGGCAGCGGCTGCTCGGCGTGGGCATCCTGCTCGGTCTCGTGGTGCAGGCCCTCGCGATGATCCCCTATCTGCGCGAGACCGGATTCCGGCTGCGGCTGCGCTTCGACTGGGAGGGCCACGGCCTGGGCAAGGCCGCGATGCTCGCCAAGTGGACCATCCTGTTCGTCCTCGCCAACCAGGCGGGCGCCCTCGTCGTCACCCAGCTCGCCACCGCCGCCGTCGCCGACACGAAGATCCCCGGCACCGGTTTCAGCGCCTACGCCAACGCCCAGCTGATCTGGGGACTCCCGCAGGCCATCATCACGGTCTCGCTGATGGCCGCCCTGCTGCCGCGCATCTCGCGCTCGGCCGCTGAGGACGACGCCGGTGCGGTGCGCGACGACATCTCCCAGGGTCTGCGCACGACCGCGGTCGCGATCGTGCCGATCGCCTTCGGCTTCCTGTCCCTCGGCATCCCCATGTGCACGCTCATCTTCGGCTCGTCGGGCACCAGCGCGGCCACGAACATGGGGTACATGCTGATGGCCTTCGGCCTGGGCCTGATCCCGTACTCGGTCCAGTACGTCGTCCTGCGCGCCTTCTACGCCTACGAGGACACCCGGACGCCCTTCTACAACACCGTGATCGTGGCAGCGGTCAACGCCGCTGCCTCCGCGGTCTGTTACGCGGTTCTGCCGCCTCGCTGGGCCGTGGCCGGCATGGCCGCCGCCTATGGTCTGGCGTACGCGATCGGCGTCGGCGTGGCCTGGCGCCGCCTGCGCAAGCGCCTCGGCGGCGACCTGGACGGCAAGCGGGTCCTGCGCACCTACGCCCGGCTCTGCATCGCCTCCGTACCGGCGGCCCTGCTCAGCGGGGCGGCCTGTTACGGCATCGGCCACACCCTCGGTCAGGGCGTGATCGGTTCGTTCGCCGCGCTGATCGCGGGCGGAGCGGTCCTGCTCGGGATCTTCTTCGTCGCCGCTCGCAAGATGCGCATCGAGGAGTTGAACTCACTGGTCGGCATGGTCCGGGGGCGTCTGGGGCGCTGAGCCGGGGGTACGCGCACAACCATCGTCCGCCACCGTGTGTCGTGCATAGCGGCGGACTGTGGGCACAATTGGATTCTGCGTCGCACGGCGCGCAATGAATGGGGAGGCAGGGAACGACGGTGGCGGAACGGAGCACGGCTGCCGTCGACGTGGCAGACACCAGCGGTGACGAACCGCTGACCGCCAAGGCGGACCAGTCCACGGCCGACGGCGTGGCCAAGAACCGGGAGCGGGACACGGAAGACGTCGAGGCACAGGGGCAGGGGAGTGGCGGGACCGAGGGTTCTGGCAAGGCGTCACCGCCGGAGTTGCACAGCGGCCACAAACTCGCCAGACGCTACCGTCTCGAGGAGTGCGTCACCCGTCTGGACGGGTTCAGCAGCTGGCGTGCCGTAGACGAAAAACTCCGTCGGGCCGTGGGCGTGCACATCCTGCCCGCGGACCATGCGCGGGCGCGTTCCGTACTGGCCGCGGCCCGTTCCTCCGCGCTGCTCGGCGACCCCCGGTTCGTCCAGGTCCTGGACGCCGTCGAGGAGAACGACCTCGTCTACGTCGTCCACGAGTGGCTGCCCGACGCGACCGAGCTGACCACGCTCCTCGCCCCCGGCCCGCTGGAGGTGTACGACGCCTACCAGATGGTCAGTCAGGTGGCCTCCGCGATGGCCGCGGCCCACCGTGAGGGCCTCGCGCACCTGCGGCTGAACCCGAACGCGGTGCTGCGTACGTCGAGCGGACAGTGGCGCATCCGGGGCCTGGCCGTGAACGCCGCGCTGCGCGGCGTCAGTTCGGAGACCCCGCAGCGCGCGGACACCGAGGCGATCGGTGCCCTTCTGTACGCGGCGCTGACCCAGCGCTGGCCGTACGAGAGCGACGCCTACGGGCTGGCCGGCCTGCCCAAGGACGTCGGTCTGATCGCACCCGACCAGGTGCGGGCGGGTGTCCACCGTGGGCTGTCCGAGCTGTCGATGCGGGCGCTCGCCAACGACGGTGCCACTGCCTCCCGGCACGAGTCGGCGTGCACGACGCCCGAGGAACTGGTCAAGGCGATCGGGGAGATGCCCCGCATCCGCCCGCCGGAGCCGACGTTCACGGCACCGCCGGAGTACCAGCGCACGACCTACCAGCAGGGCACGTACGGCCGTCCGGCGCCGCACCCCGGCGTCACCCAGGCGATCGCGCCCCCACCCCCACCGCTCCAGAGCCGCACCGGCCGAGCCCTCAAGTGGGCCGTCTCGGCCCTCCTCATCGCCGCGCTGGGCCTGGGCAGTTGGCAACTCGCGGACGCACTGATGGAACGGGGCGGCACGTCCGACGACAACCAGAGCCAGACGACTGACGACGGCGACAAGAACAGCACGGCGCCGAAGCCGACGAAGACGCTCAGCATCGAGAACGCCCAGGAGTACGTGGCCGAGGGCGACGCCCAGCACCCCGGCGATGTGCAGCTGACGTACGACAACAGCATGACCACGGGCTGGCGGACCAACAGCTACAAAGACGGTCCGAAGATAGTGATCAAGCCTGGCGTCGGCATCGTCTACGACCTCGGTTCCTCCCAAGAGGTGTCGGCCGCGACCCTGTCCCTCCGGTACGGCGGTAAATACACCACGGCCGAGCTGTACGCTGCCGATTCACTCACGCCGTCCTCGTTGGACGCCATGAACAAGATCGGCTCGGCCACGACCGATGGCACCACGGCCACGATCAAGGTCGGCAAACCGGTGAAGTCGCGGTACGTGCTGGTGTGGCTCACCGCGATGCCCTACTCCGGGAACGACAGCGCGAACTTCAGCACTCCCGGCTACAAGCAGGCCATCACCAACGTGAAATTCACGGGCTGAGGCGCACCGAAGGCAAGGGGAGGGGGTCCGATGGCAGATGACACCGTGTATGGCGGTACCAGCGATCAGGACCTCCTGGCCCTTCACGTGGACGGCGATCCCGACGCCTTCGGTGAGCTCGTACGGCGTCATCGGGACCGTCTCTGGGCTGTGGCCCTGAGGACGCTCGGGGACCGGGAGGAAGCCGCTGACGCCGTTCAGGACGCCCTCGTGTCCGCCTACCGTGCCGCCCACACCTTCCGGGGTCAGTCGGCCGTCACGACCTGGCTGCACCGGATCACGGTGAACGCCTGCCTGGACCGCGCCAGAAAGACGGCCTCGCGCAAGACGTCCCCGGTGGACGACACCGAGCGCCTGGAGCAGCTCCTGGAGCCCCACGAGTCCGCCTCGGCGCCCGCGGAGCGCAACGACCTCCACCGCCAGCTCCTGGAAGCGCTCGGCACTCTCCCTCCCGATCAGCGGGCCGCCCTCGTCCTGGTGGACATGCAGGGCTACCCCGTCGCCGAAGCTGCCCGCATGCTCGACGTGCCGACCGGCACGGTGAAGAGCCGCTGCGCCCGAGGAAGAGCCAGACTCCTCCCCCTTCTCTCTCACCTGCGGCCGGAAAAGGCCGGAGAGGACCGAGAAGGGCACGCAGGACGGAACCGCACGCAGGGGACATCCGTCCCACCCGCAGCGGCACCTCCGTCTGGAGGCCCGCCGGACTCGGGACCAGGCGATTCAGCTGTAGTGAAGGGCGGAGGTGGGCGAGCGTGACTTCCTCGACAGACACTGCCGGGCACCCGGATGTCGCGGAGATCTCCGACCTCACCGAAGGCCTCCTCCCCGACTCCAGGACCGCGGACGTACGTCGGCATCTGGACGAGTGTGAACTCTGCGCCGATGTACACGCGTCGCTGGAGGAGATCCGCGGGCTCCTCGGAACACTGCCGGGCCCGCCGCGGATGCCCGCCGACGTCGCCGGCCGGATCGACGCCGCCCTCGCGGCAGAAGCTCTCCTGCAAGCCACGGCTCCGGACGCGGTGAACGCCCCGGCGCCGTTGGAAAGCGCGCATGTTTCACGTGAAACATCGCCCACTGCCGATCGCCCCTCGGGCCACGCCCGGTCCGCCACCACCGGCCCCGGCCGCAAGGACAGGCAGAGGATCACCCGACGCAGGAAGGTCGTTCTGGGTGCCGTCTTCGCGGTCGCCGCTCTCGGATTCGGGTCCGTACTGCTGACGTCGCTGGACGACGGCAAGACGTCCGACGAAAGTCAGGTCTCCCCGGCCGACACCTTCTCCGACAGCACCCTCAAGAAGCAGGTCTCCCAACTCCTCACCCCGGACCGGTCCGCCACGGGCGGCTCCCGCTCTCCGGACAGCATGGGCGTGGCGACCGCTCCTGACCGCGAGCAGCCCTTCATCAAGAAGCAGCCCGTGGTTCCTCCGTGCATCCAGAAGGGCATCACCACCAACGGCACGGCCCTCGCGACCGAGAACGGCGTCTACAAGGGCAAGGACGCGCTTCTCGTGGTGCTGCGTGACCCCTCCGACAGCAACCGGGTCACCGCCTACATCATGGACGCGTCCTGCGTGAAGAACGCCCCCACCAGCACCGCGCAGATCCTGCTGAAGCAGTCCTACGCGCGCTCCTGAACGCTGACGCTTCGTCTCCGCCCTCCGTGGTATTTCGTACGGTGTGGCCTCTCCGTGTGCCCGGACACACCGGGAATGCGCGCCCCTTAGGATCCGTTGGGTGGGGTGAGAGTTCTGAGAGGGGCTCCACCGGTCCGACGACGCAGTCCAGAGACGAGGAACCAAGCCGTGAGCGACGTCCGTAACGTGATCATCATCGGCTCCGGGCCCGCCGGCTACACGGCGGCGCTCTACACCGCGCGCGCGTCGCTGAAGCCGCTGGTGTTCGAGGGCGCCGTCACCGCTGGTGGCGCCCTGATGAACACCACGGAGGTGGAGAACTTCCCCGGCTTCCAGGACGGCATCATGGGCCCCGAGCTCATGGACAACATGCGCGCCCAGGCCGAGCGTTTCGGCGCCGAGCTCGTCCCGGACGACATCGTCAGTGTCGACCTGACCGGCGAGATCAAGACCGTCACCGACACCTCGGGCACCGTCCACCGGGCGAAGGCCGTGATCGTCACCACCGGATCGCAGCACCGCAAGCTCGGCCTGCCGAACGAGGATGCCCTCTCCGGCCGCGGTGTCTCGTGGTGTGCCACCTGTGACGGCTTCTTCTTCAAGGACCAGGACATCGCCGTGATCGGCGGCGGCGACACCGCGATGGAGGAAGCGACCTTCCTCTCCCGCTTCGCCAAGTCCGTGACGATCGTCCATCGCCGGGACACCCTGCGCGCCTCCAAGGCGATGCAGGAGCGCGCCTTCGCCGACCCGAAGATCAAGTTCGTGTGGGACAGCGAAGTCGCCGAGATCCAGGGCGACCCGAAGCTGTCCGGTCTCAAGCTGCGCAACCTCAAGACCGGCGAGCTGAGCGACCTCGCGGTCACCGGCCTGTTCATCGCCATCGGCCACGACCCGCGCACCGAGCTCTTCAAGGGCCAGCTCGACCTGGACGGCGAGGGCTACCTGAAGGTGGAGGCGCCCTCGACGCGCACCAACCTGACGGGTGTCTTCGGCGCCGGCGACGTGGTCGACCACACCTACCGCCAGGCGATCACCGCGGCCGGTACCGGCTGCTCCGCCGCTCTCGACGCCGAGCGCTTCCTCGCCGCCCTCGCGGACGAGGAGAAGGCCGAGCCCGAGAAGACCGCTGTCTGACCCCCATCCCCGCCCCACCGCACCAACCAGTTAAGGAGCCCGCCGTGGCCGGCACCCTGAAGAACGTGACCGACGATTCCTTCGAGCAGGACGTCCTCAAGAGCGACAAGCCCGTCCTGGTGGACTTCTGGGCGGCCTGGTGCGGTCCGTGCCGCCAGATCGCGCCGTCGCTCGAGGCGATCGCCGCCGAGTACGGCGACAAGATCGAGGTCGTCAAGCTGAACATCGATGAGAACCCGGGTACGGCCGCCAAGTACGGCGTCATGTCCATCCCGACGCTGAACGTCTACCAGGGCGGCGAGGTCGCCAAGACCATCGTCGGAGCCAAGCCCAAGGCTGCGATCGTCCGCGACCTCGAGGACTTCATCGCCGAGTGACGTTTCACGTGAAACACGGTTTCACGTGAAACACAGTGAGGGTCCGGTCCACCAGGACCGGCCCCTCACTCGTGTGTCCGTCACAGCGGCCGCAGCGCCGGCTCCTTCTGCACCGCCCCCAGAAGGCGGTCCAGCGCCATCTCCACGTCTTCCTTCCAGGAGAGCGTGGTACGCAGCTCCAGCCTCAGCCGCGGGTACGCAGGATGCGGCCTGACCGTCTTGAAGCCCACCGCCAGGAGATGATCTGCGGGAAGCAGACAGGCGGGCTCCTTCCAACGGGCGTCACCAAAGGCCTCGATCGCTCTGAAGCCCCGCCGCAGCAGATCCTTGGCCACCGTCTGCACCATCACCCGGCCCAGCCCCTGTCCCTGGTAGCCCGGCATGATGAACGACGTGATCAGCTGAACGGCATCCGGAGAGACGGGGCTCGTGGGAAAGGCCGTCGACCGGGGGACGTACGCCGGAGGCGCGTAGAGGACGAAGCCGACCGGAACATCGTCGACGTAGACGACCCGGCCACAGGATCCCCAGTCCAGGAGGACGGCGGAGATCCAGGCCTCCTTCTCCAGGGCCGGGGTGCCCGCCTTTACCGCGGCTTCTCCGCTGACCGGGTCCAACTCCCAGAAGACGCAGGATCGGCAGCGCTTGGGGAGGTCCGGAAGGTTGTCCAGCGTGAGCGGTACGAGCCGACGCCCCATGAAGGCTGTTCCTCGCTTCCTTCGCCCGCCGCATCGCGGGCTGCCGTCAGTGCGCTCCGTTCCCTGAGCAGGCTGCCGACGAAGCCGCCGACCGCCCCCAGTCCCAGGCCTGCGCTCACCAGTCCGCTTCGGCTCATCGTTCGCATGGCCCCTGCCTCCCCTCAGAGGTACTGCCGGGTGGATGTGCCGCACCCAATCGCATCGTATCCACACACCGATTCCATCGATACCGCCTGAAAGCAAAGAGCGGGCCGTGTCCGGTACACACCGGACACGGCCCGCTCTTCTTGCTCCGCCTCAGCAGCATCACCGCGGCGAAGCCCGGCTCAGGCTTCCGTCTCCTCGGCGTCGTCGCCCAGCAGGCTCTTCTGGAGGACCGGACCCTCACCGGGGGCGAGGCTGCTGAGGATGCGCTCGAGGTCCTCCATGGAGGCGAACTCGACCGTGATCTTTCCCTTCTTCTGCCCCAGGTCGACCTTCACCCGCGTCTCGAAGCGATCCGAGAGACGGGTGGCGAGGTCGGTGAGCGCCGGGGAGACGCGGGCGCCGGCACGCGGCCCCTTGGAGCGCTGGGCGGTCTGCGGACGCGACCCCATGAGGGTCACGATCTCCTCGACGGCACGCACCGACAGGCCCTCGGCCACGATCCGGTGAGCCAGGCGGTCCTGCTCCTCCGAGTCCTCGACAGAGAGCAGCGCGCGGGCGTGTCCGGCGGAGAGGACTCCGGCGGCCACCCGGCGCTGGACTGCCGGGGAGAGCTTCAGCAGACGCAGGGTGTTGGAGACCTGCGGACGGGACCGACCGATGCGGTCCGCCAGCTGGTCGTGCGTGCAGTTGAAGTCCTTCAGCAACTGGTCGTAGGCGGCTGCCTCTTCCAGCGGGTTGAGCTGGGCGCGGTGCAGGTTCTCCAAAAGGGCGTCCAGGAGAAGCTTGTCGTCGTCCGTGGCCCGCACGATCGCCGGGATCGCGTCCAGGCCGGCTTCACGGCTGGCCCTCCAGCGCCGCTCGCCCATGATGAGCTCGTAGCGCGCGGGACCGACCTGTCGTACGACGACCGGCTGGAGGAGTCCGACCTCCTGGATGGAGGTGACCAGTTCATGCAGCGCGTCCTCGTCGAAGACCTCACGCGGCTGGCGCGGGTTCGGCGTGATGGAGTCGAGGGGGAGCTCAGCGAAGTGGGCGCCCATAGGAGGCGCGGGAGTCTCCGCGTAGCCGTTGACCGACGGCTCCTCGGCTTCCTGTGAAACAGGCGGCAGCGTGGCCACCTTCGCCGCGGCCACCCCACGGTCGCTCGTCAGCACCGGTACGGCAGCCGGGGACGCGGAACCGGCGCCGCCCATCGCCGCCGGTGTCGGCGTCTTCTCCGTCGGGGCAGCAGGGATCAGTGCGCCGAGCCCACGGCCCAAACCCCTCCGTCGCTCGCTCACTGGATCCCCTCCACCATGCTCGGGTTGCTCTGTGCGCCGATGTGCGCCTGCGTCGGGTCATAGCTGACGCCGACGCCCTTCAGCGCGATCTCTCGCGCCGCCTCAAGATAGGACAGCGCGCCGCTCGATCCGGGATCGTAGGTCAGCACCGTCTGTCCGTAGCTCGGTGCCTCGGAGATACGGACCGAGCGGGGAATGCTCGTCCGCAGCACCTCGTCACCGAAGTGGGTGCGCACCTCGTCGGCGACCTGTGACGCGAGGCGCGTCCGGCCGTCGTACATGGTGAGCAGGATCGTCGATACGTGCAAGGTGGGGTTGAGGTGACCCCGCACCAGATCGACGTTGCGCAGCAGCTGCCCCAGGCCTTCCAGCGCGTAGTACTCGCACTGGATCGGGATGAGCACCTCCGCGCCGGCCACCAAGGCATTGACCGTCAGCAGGCCGAGCGAGGGCGGGCAGTCGATGAGGATGTAGTCGAGGGGCTGCTCGTAGGCCTGGATGGCCCGCTGCAGTCGGCTCTCACGTGCCACCAGGGACACCAGCTCGATCTCCGCACCGGCGAGATCGATCGTGGCGGGAGCACAGAAGAGGCCTTCGACATCAGGCACCGGCTGGACGACCTCGGCCAGCGGCCTGCTGTCGACCAGAACGTCGTAGATGGAAGGAACTTCAGCGTGGTGGTCGATCCCCAGGGCAGTGGACGCATTGCCCTGGGGATCAAGGTCGACCACCAGGACACGGCCACCGTGCAGAGCCAGCGAAGCGGCAAGATTGACGGTTGTCGTCGTCTTGCCCACTCCGCCCTTCTGGTTGGCGACGACCATGATCCGGGTCTGCTCGGGCCGCGGCAGGCCCTCGCCGGCGCGGCCCAGAGCCTCTACCGCCAGTTGGGCAGCACGACCGATCGGAGTGTCGTCCATCGGGGGCGGTGTTTCACGTGAAACATCGTCCCCCATCGACTCGGTTCGGGGACCGGGGACCGGATCGGTCATCGGTCCCGCGATGTTGGCGTCGGACCGCAAGGATTCACTCTCCTCGACTTCAGGCTCGCAATGAACAGAGCCTCCCATGTCTTCGGGGGTGTGAACCAGTGAGGCCTGTTGTTCTGTGGAGAAATCCACCTCTGTGGACAACTCCGTTACCTCTCCGAGTGACCCGAGAGGCTTTCGGTCACGGGGTTCGGCCGCGGCGCGGCCCCGGCTGATGATGCCGTGCAGCAGTGAGCGACGTTTCACGTGAAACACGATGCAGGGGAGCCGTGCCCGTTCTGCCGCGACACTCCGGCATGCGTAGGTTTGGCAGCTTGTGTGGAGTACGTCTCGTCGTCAGGACGGATCAGCGGCGCCGACGGGCACGTCCCGTGCGAGCCGCCTTGGCACGCTTGGCGGCGAACCGCACACCACCGGGGCTCTCCCCCACCTCGACCCGCACCACCGTGGACAGTGGATCGACCACTCCCTCACCCACATGCAGGATGGAGGTCTCCACGGCACCGAGCTTGCTCAATGCCGTGGACGCGGCCTTGAGTTCCTCCTCCGCGGTGTCACCCTTGAGCGCGAGCATCTCCCCGTAGGGACGCAGCAGCGGAACCCCCCAGGTCGCCAGCCGGTCCAGCGGGGCCACGGCCCGCGCCGTCACCACATGGACGGGGGTGAGTTTGCCCATGACCTCCTCGGCCCGCCCGCGGACGACCGTCACATGGTCCAGGCCCAGCAGCTCCACGACCTCCGTCAGGAAGGTCGTACGCCGCAGCAGAGGCTCCAGCAGCGTGATCTTCAGGTCCTCACGGACGAGGGCCAGGGGAATGCCGGGAAGCCCGGCTCCCGAGCCGACGTCGCACACGGTCACGCCCTCGGGAACGACTTCCGAGAGCACCGCGCAGTTCAGCAGATGCCGCTCCCACAGGCGGGGCACTTCACGCGGGCCGATGAGACCGCGCTGCACACCCGCCTCGGCGAGCAGCTCGGCGTAGCGGACCGCGTCCTCGAAGCGATCGCCGAACACCTCACGCGCCTGCTCGGGCGCGGGGGGAAGCTCCGCTGCCTCCGTCACGGGGAACCGTCCTTCCGTACCGCATCGACGCACTGGGCGCCGACCACCAGAACTATCAGGCTGACAAAGTTCGGCCCCGCCTGCTCTACAGACGGGGCCGGAGGAACCTAGGAACCGATCAGGCGGGAAGCACGACGACGAAGCGCTGCGGCTCCTCGCCCTCGGACTCGCTGCGCAGACCGGCTGCCTTGACCGCGTCGTGCACGACCTTGCGCTCGAACGGCGTCATCGGCTTGAGCTTCACGGACTCGCCGGTGTTCTTGACCTCGGCGGCGGCCTTGGCACCCAGCTCGGAGAGCTCGGCACGCTTCTTGGCCCGGTAACCGGCGATGTCCAGCATCAGACGGCTGCGGTCCCCGGTCTCCCGGTGCACGGCCAGGCGGGTGAGCTCCTGAAGGGCTTCCAGCACCTCGCCGTCACGGCCGACCAGCTTCTGCAGGTCGCGGCCGCCCGCGTCGCTGATGATCGAGACAGCGGCGCGGTCGGCCTCGACATCCATGTCGATGTCGCCGTCGAGATCGGCGATGTCGAGCAGACCCTCGAGGTAGTCCGCCGCGATCTCGCCCTCCTGCTCCAGGCGGGTCAGGGTGTCTGCACCCTCGGCAGCGGCGGAGGTGGTGCCTTCCGTCACGGGATGGACTCCTTCGTTACTTCTTGGACGGGGACTTGGGCCGCTGCGGACCCTTGCGCTGTCCGGACTGGGCCTTGCTGCGGTTACCGGAGCCGGGCTGCTTCTTGGCCGAAGCGGCCGGCTTGGCGTCCTCGGGCGTTGCGTCCTGGGGCTCCTCGGACTTGCTCAGCGAGGTCGGCGTCGACGACTGGTCTTCGCCGGCCGCCTTCGTGCCACTCGCGGCCGCACCCGACTGCCGCTGCGACTTGCTCTGCCGCTTGGGCTGCTGACGCTTGGGGGTGGCCGCGCTCGCCGGCGAACCGTCCTCGGTCTGGACCGTGGCCTGGGACTCGCTCTGGATCACGGTGCCGTCGGCCTGGGCCGCGAGACCGGCCTTGTTCAGGCCGTTGATGAACTTGCGCTCGAACTCGTTGCGGTCCCGGCCCTTGGCGACGATCGCCTTGATGATGGTGCGCTCGCTGCGCTTGCGGGCCTTCCCGTGGTTCAGGACGTGCTTGGTGAGGCGCTCCAGGTAGGCGGCCTGGGCCTTGGAACCCGGGGTCGGGTTGTTGTGGATGACATACATCTGCTGGCCCATGGTCCACACGTTGGTGGTCAGCCAGTAGACGAGGACACCGACCGGGAAGTTGATGCCGAAGACGGCGAACATGACCGGGAAGACGTACATCAGCATCTTCTGCTGCTGCATGAACGGCGTCTTGACCGTGGTGTCGACGTTCTTCGTCATCAGCTGGCGCTGCGTGTAGAACTGCGACGCCGACATCAGGATGATCATGACCGCGGTGACGACCCGCACATCGGTGACCGTGGCGCCCAGGGCCTGGACGGTGGCGGAGCCGTCCTTGAACTTCGCGGCGAGCGGGGCCCCGAAGATGTGCGCCTTACGGGCGCTGGCCAGCAGCGACTCGTTGATGACACCGATGGTGTCGCCCGTCGCGATGCCGTTGAGCACGTGGTACAGGGCGAAGAAGAACGGCGACTGCGCCAGGATGGGAAGGCACGAGGAGAGCGGGTTGGTGCCCGTCTCCTTGTACAGCTTCATCATCTCTTCGGACTGACGCTGTTTGTCGTTCTTGTAGCGCTCCTGGATCTTCTTCATCTCGGGCTGGAGCGTCTGCATGGCCCGCGTCGACTTGATCTGCTTCACGAAGAGCGGGATCAGGCAGATACGGATCAGGATCACGAGGGACACGATCGACAGGCCCCAGGCCCACCCGGTGTCGGGGCCGAAGATGGCGCCGTACACCTTGTGGAACTGGACGATGACCCAGGAGACGGGTGTCGTGATGAAGCTGAAAAGACTGGCAATCGTGTCCACTAATCATGCTCCTTGGGCATGGGACGGAGTCTCTGCGGCCGGGCTCGAAGGAGTATGTCCCTCGGTGGCCGAGTCGGCGGCGGAGGGCCCGCCCCTGCGTGCACGCCAGGCGTTACGCAGCATTTCGTGCCACCGCGGGCGCTTGCGCGGCGGAACATGGTCCACACCGCCCAGCGACCACGGATTGCACCGCAGGATGCGCCAGGCGGTGAGTGCCGTTCCCTTGATCGCACCGTGCCGGTCGATGGCCTGGAAGCCGTAGTGGGAACACGACGGGTAGTACTTGCAGACCGGCCCCAGCAGTGGACTGATGGTCCACTGGTACAGCTTGATCAGCGCCAGCAGTGGGTACTTCATCGCGCGCCCCCTCCCAGCAGCCGCTGTAGGGCGGCATCCAGGTCTCGGGCCAGTTGTTCATGGTCGGCGTCGCCGGCCTCGGGCAACGCTCGTACGACTACCAGGCTACCGGGGGGCAACAGGGAGACCCGGTCACGCATCAGATGGCGAAGTCTGCGCTTCACCTTGTTGCGTACGACGGCGCCGCCCACGGCCTTGCTCACGACGAAACCCGCACGCGTCGGGGGAGCGCTCTCCCCAGGCGCGTGCGGGTCCGTGGCACCGCTACGTAGATGAACGACGAGGGACGGGCGGCCTGCCCGGCGACCCCGTCGTACCGCGGTCGCGAAGTCCTCGCGCCGCCTCAGCCGATGCTCGGTAGGCAGCACGACGTCATGACCTGATCAGATCAGGCGGACAGGCTGGCGCGACCCTTGCTGCGGCGGTTCGCGAGAATCGCGCGGCCGGCACGGGTACGCATCCGCAGGCGGAAGCCGTGGGTCTTCGCGCGGCGACGGTTGTTCGGCTGGAAGGTGCGCTTGCTCACTCGGGGGCTCCAGAAATAAATCGGTGGTGGCGGGTGCCGTCCTGGCTGTCACCGTGCGCCCACGAGTAGCTCGCAGTAACGCCCGAGTGCACCGCTTCCCGATCACCCGAAGCGATCTGTGCCCATCGGAGGCAGGCGGCAGCAGCCATCGACAACTCGACCTGGTTACGGTACGCGCGGCTACGCCATCCGGTCAAACCAGTGGTCACCGGGAGACACTATCCACAGGCTGGGGACAACAACTTGAACCGCACCCGTCGCCCTGACTACCGTGGCTGAACTCCGATTCGTTCCCTTGACCCCTGTGTTTCGGCTCCACCCCATTTGAATCCCGACTCGTCCCACAACCACACGTTCGTGGGACCCGTGAGAGAGCGTGCCCTGTGGCTGACGTACCTGCCGATCTTGCCGCAGTGTGGCCACGCGTACTCGAGCAACTCCTCGGTGAGGGCCGCGTCCAGGGTGTGGAGGCGAAGGACGAGCACTGGATCCGTCGCTGCCAGCCCCTCGCACTGGTCGCCGACACCGCCCTGCTCGCCGTACCGAACGAATTTGCGAAGGGCGTACTGGAGGGCAGGCTGGCCCCGGCCGTCAGCGAGACGCTGAGCCGCGAGTGCGGCCGCCCCATCCGTATCGCCATCACCGTCGACGACTCCGCGGGCGAGCCCCCCTCGCCGCCCGCACCCCCGGCCCCCCGGTCCCAGCCCCGCTACGAGGAGCCCGAGCTCCCCTCCGGCCAGTACGACGGGCCGTACGACAACACGTACGACAAGCAATACGACAACCAGTACGACGGCTACGGCCGCCACCGCGCCGACGACTCCCCCTCGGGCCGTGGCGAGCAGCGCCCCGGGCCCCAGGGCGACCGCACCCCCCGCCCGGACCAGCTCCCCACCGCCCGGCCCGCGTACCCCTCGGAGTACCAGCGCCCCGAACCGGGCGCCTGGCCCCGACCCGCGCAGGACGAGTACAGCTGGCAGCAGCAGCGGCTCGGCTTCCCGGAGCGCGACCCTTACGCGTCGCCGTCGCAGGAGCCGTACCAGCAAGAGACGTATCCACAGGAGCCGTACCAGAAGGAGCCCTACCCGCAGGACTCCTACGGCGCCCCCTCCCAGGACTACCGCCCCCAGCCCATGGAGCGGCCGTCCTACGACAGCCCGCGCCCCGACTACGACCAGCGCCCGGACTACGACAAGCCCCGCCCCGACTACGACAAGCCGCGCTCGGAGTACGACCAGCGGGACGCGCGACGGGATCTCCCCGAGCCCCCGTCGGCCTCCGGGCATGTGCACCGCGGCGGGCCGGTCGGCTCCAATCTGCCCACCACCGGCGCCCCCGGCCCGCTCGCCGCGCAGCCCGCGCCCGCGACCGGTCCCGGTGAGCCCACCGCGCGGCTGAACCCGAAGTACCTCTTCGACACCTTCGTCATCGGCGCCTCCAACCGCTTCGCCCACGCGGCCGCGGTCGCCGTCGCCGAGGCGCCGGCCAAGGCCTACAACCCCCTCTTCATCTACGGGGAGTCCGGCCTCGGCAAGACACATCTGCTGCATGCCATCGGCCACTACGCGCGCAGCCTGTACCCCGGCACGCGCGTGCGGTACGTGAGCTCGGAGGAGTTCACCAACGAGTTCATCAACTCCATCCGCGACGGCAAGGGCGACAGCTTCCGCAAGCGGTACCGCGAGATGGACATCCTGCTCGTCGACGACATCCAGTTCCTCGCGGACAAGGAGTCGACGCAGGAGGAGTTCTTCCACACCTTCAACACGCTCCACAACGCCAACAAGCAGATCGTGCTCTCCAGCGACCGGCCGCCCAAGCAGCTGGTCACGCTCGAGGACCGGCTGCGGAACCGTTTCGAGTGGGGCCTGATCACCGACGTCCAGCCGCCCGAGCTGGAGACCCGCATCGCGATCCTGCGCAAGAAGGCGGTCCAGGAACAGCTCAACGCCCCGCCGGAGGTGCTGGAGTTCATCGCTTCCCGCATCTCGCGCAACATCCGCGAGCTGGAGGGCGCGCTGATCCGCGTGACGGCGTTCGCGTCGCTCAACCGGCAGCCGGTCGACCTGGGCCTGACCGAGATCGTGCTGAAGGACCTGATCCCCGGCGGCGAGGACTCGGCCCCGGAGATCACCTCCACGGCGATCATGAGCGCCACGGCCGACTACTTCGGCCTGACCGTCGAGGACCTGTGCGGCACCTCACGCGGCCGCGCCCTCGTCACCGCCCGCCAGATCGCCATGTACCTGTGCCGCGAGCTCACCGACCTCTCGCTGCCCAAGATCGGCGCCCTGTTCGGCGGCCGCGACCACACGACCGTGATGCACGCGGACCGCAAGATCCGCAATCTGATGGCCGAGCGGCGCTCCATCTACAACCAGGTGACCGAGCTGACGAACCGCATCAAGAACGGCTGACAGCACCGGAATTACGACGGTTTCAACGCCGAAGGGCGCCCTGGGGACGAGATCCCGGGGTGCCCTTCGGCGTTCCCGGGGTCACGACGCCGTAGCCCTGTGTTCGATTCCCCGCCGGGTTACGGCCTCTCTCCACAGATCCGGTGACTTTTTCCCGTCCACATCCTGGGGACCGCGAAGTTGTCCAGATCACGGTCCACAGGCTCCCTGTCGCAAGACCATCAGCCCAGGTCACCCCCCTGTGGATTCGTGGACGAACGATCTCCACAGACTGTGGACAGTCAGGAGATCCACAGGCTGTGCATCGAGTTGTCCACCGACAACCCACAGGCTGGGGCCGGTTGTCCCCAGCGATCACCAGCTTCTCCACATCCCTGTCCACTGTTCGGCAACTCGACGCGCCTGATCACCGGGTCGAGTGAAAGGCGTCACACGAAGGTGCCGGGTTGGGCTGTGGGAAACGGGGGTAAAGCTGGGGACGGCGTTGGGGAGAAGTCGCCTCAGGCTGTGCACGGAGTGTGCAGAACTTTCTGTTCTCCACAGAGACGCCCAGTTGTCCACCGGTGTCGCCCACAGGGCCCGTGGACAAAATTTCCCCTCTGAGCTGGGAAAACGGGGTTATCCACGGTATCCACAGCCCCTACTACTACTGACAACTAGAGAGAGCTGGGAATCCGTTTCGAAGGGGGTCCTGTGCACAACTCGCTGTCCGGTGCCCGGCTGCCCCTCGTCACGACTTGACCCCGAGAGGCACCTACTGTCAGTGGGGTGCGTCAGACTGTTCCCCGGTGTCCTTCCCGTCACAGGGGCCGACGACACCGAGACAGACGACGAAGCCAGGCAGGCCGAGCAGCGCCGGCAACAGCAGGAGGCGGCAACAGTGAAGATCCGGGTGGAACGCGACGTACTCGCGGAGGCAGTTGCCTGGGCGGCGCGCAGCCTCCCGGCCCGTCCGCCGGCGCCGGTCCTCGCCGGCCTTCTCCTGAAGGCCGAGGAAGGCCAGCTGAGCCTGTCCAGCTTCGACTACGAGGTCTCCGCGCGGGTGTCCGTCGAGGCCGAGGTCGAGGAGGAGGGCACGGTGCTGGTCTCCGGCCGCCTGCTCGCCGACATCTGCCGCGCCCTGCCCAACCGCCCGGTGGAGATTTCCACAGACGGTGTACGGGCGACCGTGGTGTGCGGCTCCTCGCGATTCACACTCCACACCCTGCCTGTGGAGGAGTACCCGGCGCTGCCGCAGATGCCGAGCGCGACCGGCACCGTCCCCGGTGAGGTCTTCGCCTCCGCCGCCTCCCAGGTGGCCATCGCCGCGGGCCGCGACGACACGCTGCCGGTGCTGACCGGTGTGCGCATCGAGATCGAGGGCGACACCGTCACCCTGGCGTCCACCGACCGCTACCGCTTCGCGGTCCGTGAGTTCCTGTGGAAGCCGGAGAACCCCGAGGCGTCCGCGGTGGCCCTGGTGCCCGCCAAGACGCTCCTGGACACCGCCAAGGCCCTCACGAGCGGCGACAGCGTCATCCTGGCGCTGTCCGGTTCGGGCGCGGGCGAGGGTCTGATCGGTTTCGAGGGTGCGGGCCGCCGTACGACGACCCGTCTGCTCGAGGGCGATCTGCCGAAGTACCGCACGCTGTTCCCGACGGAGTTCAACTCGGTCGCGGTGATCGAGACCGCCCCCTTCGTGGAGGCCGTCAAGCGTGTGGCCCTGGTCGCCGAGCGCAACACCCCGGTGCGGCTGAGCTTCGAGCAGGGCGTGCTGATCCTCGAGGCCGGCTCCAGCGACGACGCACAGGCTGTGGAAAGGGTCGACGCCCAGCTGGAGGGCGACGACATCTCGATCGCCTTCAACCCGACCTTCCTGCTGGACGGCCTGAGCGCCATCGACTCCCCGGTGGCCCAGCTGTCCTTCACGACGTCCACCAAGCCGGCGCTGCTCAGCGGCAAGCCGGCCCTGGACGCCGAGGCGGACGAGGCCTACAAGTACCTGATCATGCCGGTGCGGCTCAGCGGCTGAGCGGTCGCCGACGGAAAGCCCCAGGTGAGGGCATACGTTTGAGCGCGTATGCCCACAGGTGTGCGTGAGCGTCCGGGTTTAGGCTCGTACGTGGGTACGAAGGTGCCCCACACGTCACAGCTACCTAAGGAACCACTGATGGAGCTCGGTCTCATCGGCCTCGGCAAGATGGGCGGCAACATGCGCGAGCGGATCCGCCGCGCAGGCCACACCGTGATCGGATACGACCGCAACCCGGACCTCGCCGATGTCCACAGCCTCAAGGAGCTTGTGGACGCGTTGCAGGGTCCGCGGGTCGTGTGGGTGATGGTCCCGGCCGGAGCGCCGACGCAGGCGACCATCGACGAGCTGGCCGAACTCCTTCAGCCCGGGGACGTCGTGGTGGACGGCGGGAACTCCCGCTGGACGGACGACGAGAAGCACGCCGAGGAGCTGGCGGCCAAGGGCATCGGTTTCGTGGACTGCGGTGTCTCCGGCGGTGTCTGGGGCCTGGAGAACGGCTATGCGCTGATGTACGGCGGTGACGCCGAGAACGTCGCCAAGGTGCAGCCCGTCTTCGACGCCCTCAAGCCCAAGGGCGACGCCGGGGCGGTGCACGCCGGCAAGGTCGGCGCGGGCCACTTCGCGAAGATGGTCCACAACGGCATCGAGTACGCGATGATGCAGGCCTACGCCGAGGGCTGGGAGCTCCTGGAGAAGGTGGACTCCGTGACCGACGTCCGGGAGGTCTTCCGCTCCTGGCAGGAGGGCACCGTCATCCGTTCCTGGCTCCTCGACCTCGCGGTCAACGCCCTCGACGAGGACGAGCACCTGGACAAGCTGCGCGGTTTCGCACAGGACTCCGGCGAGGGCCGGTGGACCGTGGAGGCCGCCATAGACCACGCGGTGCCGCTGCCGGCGATCACCGCGTCCCTGTTCGCGCGGTTCGCGTCCCGCCAGGACGACTCGCCGCAGATGAAGATGATCGCGGCGCTGCGCAACCAGTTCGGCGGCCACGCGGTCGAGACGAAGTAATCCACAGGGCTGTTCGCACAGTCCACAAGCTGGGGGAGGTCGGCGCCCGACCATGCACGTCACGCATCTGTCGCTGGCCGACTTCCGCTCGTACGCCCGGGTCGAGGTCCCGCTCGACCCGGGCGTCATCGCGTTCGTGGGCCCCAACGGACAGGGCAAGACGAACCTCGTCGAGGCGATCGGCTATCTCGCCACCCTCGGCAGCCACCGGGTCGCCACCGACGCCCCGCTGATCCGGATGGGCGCCGACCGCGCGATCGTCCGGGCGCAGGTCAGACAGGGCGAGCGGCAGCAGCTGGTCGAGCTGGAGCTGAACCCCGGCAAGTCGAACCGTGCGCGCATCAACAGGTCGTCGCAGGTCAGGCCGCGTGATGTGCTGGGGATCGTGCGGACCGTGCTGTTCGCGCCGGAGGACCTGGCGCTGGTCAAGGGCGACCCCGGTGAGCGGCGCCGCTTCCTCGACGAGCTGATCACCGCCCGCTCCCCGCGCATGGCCGGCGTGCGCTCCGACTACGAGCGTGTCCTCAAGCAGCGCAACACCCTGCTGAAGTCGGCCGCCCTCGCGCGCAGGCACGGCGGCCGCTCGATGGACCTGTCCACCCTCGACGTATGGGACCAGCACCTCGCGCGCGTGGGCGCCGAGCTGCTCGCCCAGCGGCTCGACCTGATCGCCGCGCTCCAGCCGCTGGCCGACAAGGCGTACGAGCAGCTGGCGCCCGGCGGCGGTCCGGTCGCGCTGGAGTACAAGCCGTCCGCGCCCGGCGAGGCGCACACGCGTGAGGATCTCTTCGAGCAGCTGATGGGGGCGCTCGCGGAGGCGCGCAAGCAGGAGATCGAGCGGGGCGTGACCCTCGTAGGGCCGCATCGGGACGATCTGCTGCTCAAACTCGGCCAGCTGCCCGCCAAGGGATACGCCTCGCACGGCGAGTCCTGGTCGTACGCGCTGGCGCTGCGGCTCGCGTCGTACGACCTCCTCAGGGCGGAGGGGAACGAGCCGGTGCTGATCCTCGACGACGTGTTCGCCGAGCTGGACACCCGGCGCCGGGAGCGGCTGGCCGAGCTGGTCGCCCCGGGTGAGCAGGTGCTGGTGACGGCCGCGGTCGACGACGACGTGCCGCACGTGCTGGCGGGGACGCGGTACGCGGTGGCGGAGGGGACGGTGGAGCGCGTATGAGCGACGAACGGCCTCCGACCGAGAACGCCGACGGCGCTGCTGGCGGCGGAAACGCAAACGGCGCCGAGAACCCCAAGCCGGCCGAGCCCTCCGGTGTCGACCTCGCGCGTGTGGCGCTTCGGGCGGCGAGGGAACAGGCACGCGCGCGTGGGGACGCGGCGCAGCAGAAGCGGCAGGCGCGGCGCGGGGGCGGGCTGCGCTCCGGCGCGCGCGCCGACGGTCGCGACCCGATGGCCTTCGGTGCCGCCATCAACCGCCTGATCACCGAGCGGGGCTGGGAGGCTCCCGCCGCGGTGGGCGGTGTGATGGGGCGCTGGCCGCAGATCGTCGGCGAGAAGCTCGCTGATCACTGCACGCCCCAGAGGTACGACGAGGACGAGCGGGTCCTGGTCGTGCAGTGTGATTCGCCGGTGTGGGCGACCGAGGTGCGGCGCCTCGCCCCGAGCCTGGTCGCGCGGCTCAACGAGGACCTGGGGCACGGCACGGTCCGGCTGATCAAGGTGCTCGGTCCCGGTGGCCCCGCGCGCAACTACGGCCCTCTGCGGGCCCCGGGAAGCAGCAGGTCCGGCGATCCCTACACGTGACTTACGTCACGTCCTCCCCGCGTGATCGGCGCCGTCGTAGCACTGCACGCGGATGCGAATTCCGACCTGACTCCCAAGTAGCAAAGGGTTGACAGCCGAAAGCGCTGAGTGCCGCTGTGAGCCTCTCGGAGCCCCGCTCCGTATATGGGGACCCGGAAGACGCCGGTTGAGGGCGGCACATGAGGACTCAGGTACCGGCAAACCCCCATCACTGTCGGCGCTACCGGTAGACTGGAAGCCAATCCCGCCCCAAACGTGGGGACCGCCCGGGAAACGCTGAGCAACGCTGATCAAGGCTTACCAACGCAACATGCCGCAGCCGCTCCGGCAACCCGCCGACGAGCCCGGCTCGTGCTGTGCCAGAAAGGGCGCTTCGTGGCCGATTCCGGCAACCCCAACGAGAACATCCCGTCCACCGACGCCGAGGCGACCTCGTCGAACGGCGAGGTCACCGCCTCGTACGACGCCAGCGCCATCACCGTCCTCGAGGGTCTGGACGCGGTCCGCAAGCGACCCGGTATGTACATCGGCTCGACCGGCGAGCGCGGCCTGCACCACCTGGTGCAGGAGGTCGTCGACAACTCCGTCGACGAGGCGCTGGCGGGCCACGCGGACACCATCGACGTCACGATCCTCCCCGACGGCGGCGTCCGGGTCGTCGACAACGGCCGTGGCATCCCGGTCGGCATCGTCCCCTCCGAGGGCAAGCCGGCCGTCGAGGTCGTGCTCACCGTGCTGCACGCGGGCGGCAAGTTCGGCGGCGGCGGCTACGCGGTCTCCGGCGGTCTGCACGGCGTGGGCGTGTCCGTGGTGAACGCCCTGTCGACCAAGGTGGCCGTCGAGGTCAAGACGGACGGCTACCGCTGGACGCAGGACTACAAGCTCGGCGTTCCGACGGCCCCGCTGGCCAAGCACGAGGCCACGGAGGAGCACGGCACCTCGGTGACCTTCTGGGCCGACCCGGACATCTTCGAGACCACCGACTACTCCTTCGAGACGCTCTCGCGGCGCTTCCAGGAGATGGCGTTCCTCAACAAGGGTTTGAGGATCAAACTCACCGACGAGCGGGAGTCGGCCAAGGCGACGTCCGGCGCGGACGAGGCGGGCGCGGACGAGAGCGCCGAGGTCAAGTCGGTCGACTACCACTACGAGGGCGGCATCGTCGACTTCGTGAAGTACCTCAACTCCCGCAAGGGAGACGTGGTGCACCCGACCATCGTCGACCTCGAGGCCGAGGACAAGGACAAGAACCTGTCCGTCGAGCTCGCCATGCAGTGGAACAGCAGTTACACCGAGGGCGTCTACTCCTTCGCCAACATCATCCACACGCATGAGGGCGGCACCCACGAAGAGGGCTTCCGCGCGGCGCTGACCTCGCTGATCAACAAGTACGCGCGCGACAAGAAGCTGCTGCGCGACAAGGACGACAACCTCACGGGTGACGACATCCGCGAGGGTCTGACCGCGATCATCTCGGTGAAGCTGAGCGAGCCGCAGTTCGAGGGCCAGACCAAGACCAAGCTGGGCAACACCGAGGTGAAGACCTTCGTCCAGAAGGTCGTCTACGAGCACCTCACCGACTGGCTGGACCGCAACCCGGTCGAAGCCGCGGACATCATCCGCAAGTCGATCCAGGCGGCCACCGCGCGCGTGGCGGCCCGCAAGGCCCGCGACCTGACCCGCCGCAAGGGCCTGCTGGAGACCGCGTCCCTGCCGGGCAAGCTCTCCGACTGCCAGTCCAACGACCCCACCAAGTGCGAGATCTTCATCGTCGAGGGTGACTCCGCCGGCGGCTCGGCCAAGTCCGGCCGCAACCCGGAGTACCAGGCGATCCTCCCGATCCGCGGCAAGATCCTGAACGTCGAGAAGGCCCGGATCGACAAGATCCTGCAGAACCAGGAGATCCAGGCGCTGATCTCGGCCTTCGGCACCGGAGTCCACGAGGACTTCGACATCGAGAAGCTGCGCTATCACAAGATCATCCTGATGGCGGACGCCGACGTCGACGGCCAGCACATCTCCACCCTGCTGCTGACCTTCCTGTTCCGCTTCATGCGGCCGCTGGTCGAGGCCGGGCACGTGTACCTCTCCCGTCCTCCGCTCTACAAGATCAAGTGGGGCCGGGACGACACCGAGTACGCGTACTCCGACCGCGAGCGAGACGCGCTGATCGAGATGGGCCGCCAGCGCGGCAAGCGCATCCGCGAGGACTCCATCCAGCGCTTCAAGGGTCTCGGCGAGATGAACGCCGAGGAGCTGCGCGTGACCACCATGGACCAGGAGCACCGCGTCCTCGGCCAGGTCACGCTCGACGACGCCGCCCAGGCGGACGACCTGTTCTCGGTCCTCATGGGCGAGGACGTGGAGGCCCGCCGGCAGTTCATCCAGCGCAACGCCAAGGACGTCCGCTTCCTCGACATCTGAGTCGGTCTCAGCTGACCGCACCAGGAAGGATCTTCACCCGCAATGACCGACGAGAACACGCCCGTCACCTCTGAAGAGGGCGGCGTCATCGCCCAGCGTGTCGAGCCCGTCGGGCTCGAGACGGAGATGCAGCGTTCGTACCTGGACTACGCGATGTCCGTCATCGTGTCCCGTGCGCTGCCGGACGTCCGGGACGGTCTCAAGCCCGTCCACCGCCGCGTCCTGTACGCGATGTACGACGGCGGCTACCGCCCCGAGCGCGGCTTCTACAAGTGCGCGCGCGTGGTCGGCGACGTCATGGGCAACTACCACCCGCACGGCGACTCCTCGATCTACGACGCCCTGGTGCGCCTCGCCCAGCCGTGGTCGATGCGGATGCCGCTGGTGGACTCCAACGGCAACTTCGGCTCCCCGGGCAACGACCCCGCGGCCGCCATGCGGTACACCGAGTGCAAGATGGCGCCGCTGTCGATGGAGATGGTCCGTGACATCGACGAGGAGACCGTCGACTTCACGGACAACTACGACGGCCGCTCCCAGGAGCCGACCGTCCTGCCGGCCCGTTTCCCGAACCTGCTGATCAACGGCTCCGCCGGTATCGCGGTCGGCATGGCCACCAACATCCCGCCGCACAACCTGCGCGAGGTCGCGGCCGGCGCCCAGTGGTACCTGGAGAACCCGGAGGCCTCCCACGAGGAGCTCCTGGACGCGCTCATGGAGCGCATCAAGGGCCCCGACTTCCCGACCGGCGCGCTCGTCGTCGGCCGCAAGGGCATCGAGGAGGCGTACCGCACCGGTCGTGGCTCGATCACCATGCGCGCGGTGGTGGAGGTCGAGGAGATCCAGAACCGCCAGTGCCTGGTGGTCACGGAACTGCCGTACCAGACCAACCCCGACAACCTCGCGCAGAAGATCGCCGACCTGGTGAAGGACGCCAAGGTCGGCGGCATCGCGGACGTCCGGGACGAGACCTCGTCGCGCACCGGCCAGCGGCTCGTGATCGTGCTCAAGCGGGACGCGGTCGCCAAGGTCGTGCTGAACAACCTCTACAAGCACACGGATCTCCAGTCGAACTTCGGCGCCAACATGCTGGCGCTCGTCGACGGCGTGCCGAGGACCCTCTCCCTGGACGCGTTCATCCGGCACTGGGTGGCGCACCAGATCGAGGTCATCGTCCGCCGTACGCGCTTCAGGCTGCGCAAGGCCGAGGAGCGGGCGCACATCCTGCGCGGCCTCCTGAAGGCCCTGGACGCCATCGACGAGGTCATCGCCCTGATCCGGGCCAGCGACACGGTCGACATCGCGCGTACGGGCTTGATGGACCTCCTCCAGATCGACGAGATCCAGGCCAACGCCATCCTCGAGATGCAGCTGCGCCGCCTCGCCGCCCTGGAGCGCCAGAAGATCATCCAGGAGCACGACGAACTCCAGGCGAAGATCACCGAGTACAACGAGATCCTGGCCTCGCCGGTCCGCCAGCGCGGCATCGTGAGCGCCGAACTCGCCGCGATCGTCGAGAAGTACGGCGACGACCGCAAGACCATGCTGGTGCCCTACGACGGCGACATGTCCATCGAGGACCTCATCGCCGAGGAGGACATCGTCGTCACGGTCTCGCGCGGCGGTTACGTCAAGCGCACCAAGACCGTCGACTACCGCGCCCAGAAGCGCGGCGGCAAGGGCGTGCGCGGCACGAAGCTCAAGGAAGACGACATCGTCGACCACTTCTTCGTGTCCACCACGCACCACTGGCTGCTGTTCTTCACCAACAAGGGCCGCGTGTACCGGGCGAAGGCGTACGAACTGCCGGACGCCGGCCGGGACGCGCGCGGCCAGCACGTCGCCAACCTGCTGGCCTTCCAGCCGGACGAGGCGATCGCCGAGATCCTCGCGATCCGCGACTACGACGCCGCGCCCTACCTGGTGCTCGCCACCAAGGCGGGTCTGGTCAAGAAGACGTCACTGAAGGATTACGACTCTCCGCGTTCCGGAGGCGTCATCGCCATCAACCTGCGGGAGCGCGAGGACGGTTCGGACGACGAACTGATCGGCGCCGAACTCGTATCGGCGGACGACGATCTGCTTCTGATCAGCAAGAAGGCACAGTCGATCAGGTTCACGGCCTCGGACGACACGCTGCGTCCCATGGGCCGCGCCACCTCGGGTGTCAAGGGCATGAGCTTCCGCGAGGGCGACGAGCTGCTCTCGATGAATGTTGTTCGACCCGGTACGTTCGTGTTCACTGCTACGGACGGCGGGTATGCGAAGCGGACCGCCGTCGACGAGTACCGCGTCCAGGGTCGCGGCGGCCTCGGTATCAAGGCTGCCAAGATCGTGGAGGACCGCGGATCGCTCGTGGGCGCGCTGGTGGTCGAGGAGACCGACGAGATCCTCGCCATCACGCTGTCCGGCGGTGTGATTCGTACGCGAGTCAACGAGGTCAGGGAGACGGGCCGTGACACCATGGGCGTCCAACTGATCAACCTGGGCAAGCGCGATGCCGTGGTCGGCATCGCTCGTAACGCCGAGGCGGGACGCGAGGCGGAGGAGGTCGACGGCGATGTGGCCGACGACGAGACCGCCGAGGGTGCCGCCGAGACCATCGGCACGGACGAGGGTGAGTCGCCCTCGGCCGAGTAGCACGAGGAGTGAGTCATCGTGAGCGGAGCCACGGGCGCCGGATCGACCGGAACCTCTAGGGGGTCCTCCCCCGGCACGGAGGCGGACGGCGGCGGCCGTGGCTCTGCCGCGCGTGCGGCAGACGCGCGGGGGACGGATGCGCGCGGTACGGACACGCGTGGCACGGCTCCGCGTCCGGCGGAACAGCACCCGACGGATACGCACACGACTCAACTCAAGGCGATCAAGCCGCCCGCGACCCAGTCGCGCTCGCCCGAGACTCATGGATCCCAGGGGGGACCTGTGACGGACACCCAGCCGCCGGCCCAGCCGACGGCGCCCGCCGCACCGCCCAAGGCGGCGGCCCAGCCGCAGCCCCAGCCCGCGGCACAGCCTTCACCTTCTCCGCTGCCGGGGGAACGGCAGCCGCAGCAGCAGCCCGGCCCGTACCACCCGCCGCAGGCCTACCCGACACAGGCCACCCCGGCCGGTGCCGTACGGCGCCCGCGGACGGGGGCGCGCACCGTGCCCCGTACGCGCAAAGCACGTCTGCGGGTGGCCAAGGCCGACCCGTGGTCCGTCATGAAAGTCAGCTTCCTGCTCTCCATCGCACTCGGCATCTGCACGATCGTCGCGGCCGCCGTGCTCTGGATGGTCATGGACGCGATGGGCGTCTTCTCGACGGTCGGCGGGACGATCTCCGAGGCGACCGGTTCGAACGAGTCGAACGGCTTCGACCTCCAGGCATTTCTCTCCCTGCCGAACGTCCTGATGTTCACGTCGATCATCGCGGTCATCGACGTCGTCCTGGCGACGGCTCTCGCGACCCTCGGCGCGTTCATCTACAACCTCTCCGCGGGCTTCGTCGGCGGCGTCGAGCTGACGCTGGCCGAGGACGAGTAACCCGGCTTCAAACCTGGCTTCAAACCTGTGGGGGCGGTCCTGAAGGAACCGATTTTGGGACTGCCCACGTCGTGCGCTAATCTTCAGGAGTCAGCGCGCGGGACACACCCCGCAGAGCGCGGCGGGGCTATAGCTCAGTTGGTTAGAGCGCATCCCTGATAAGGATGAGGCCACAGGTTCAAATCCTGTTAGCCCCACCAGACTCGAAGACCTTCAGCCGGTTCCGGTTGGGGGTCTTCGGCGTTTGGGGGTGCACTTCGGTACGGCACTTACGACGGGCTGTACGGGTGCTCTACGACCGCGGTGTACGGGTACGGACCGTGGTGTACGACCGTGGTGTCAGACACAGTCAGCCGGCTCGAGCGATTCCGTCCCGGCTTCCGTGTCCGCGGGGGAGCGGTGGCGGCAGCTGGGGGTCTTGCCGTGGGCCTCGGCGCGGATGCGCTGCTTCATCGTGGGCGGCAGGGCTTTGACGTAGGACCAGAGCCCGTGGGACACCGCCGGGGCCTCCGGGTGCGCCATGGCGCTGTTGCGGGCCGGCTGGGTCTGCGGTACGGCCGCGGCGGCGGTCGTGGTGATGAGTCCGAGCGCCGTGAACAGCGCGAGGAAGGCGGTGATGACGGCGGTCCACAGGTTCATGACCTTGTTCTGGGCCATGGTCCCTCACTTTCGGGCTGGGGCGATTTGCGTACTTTCCTCATGATGTGTATGGGGGCCGCGAAATCACGGACCGGAGCCTGTGGCGCGTCGATCTTCAGATGAACACCACACGGATGGGTGCAAGGTGGTCGAAAAATAGAAGAATGAGGGCGAGGGGTGCCGAAGTGACCCTGCGTGGAGATGTGATCACCCTCTGATCGGAGGTGCATGCTCCGCTTCTACTGAGCTGTCCCGGGCGGGAGTTGAGGCCCCGGACGCAGGTCACCGATCGGTATCGGTCGGTGTGTATAGTCGGGCGCCAGAGGTCCCCTACGTCAACGAAAGACGAGGTCGCGCGGTGAAGAAGCTTCTCCTGGTCGCACTGGCCGCCATCGGCGGGCTCCTCGTGTACCGCCAGATCCAGGCGGATCGCGCCGAGCAGGATCTGTGGACGGAGGCGACTGACTCCGTGCCCACGGGTTCGTGAGTACCGAGATTCGATTCTGAGCAGACCCCGGCCGTGGTTGCGGTCGGGGTTTTGTGTTGTCCGGGGGCGGGGGCGGCTCCTGCGGAGGCCGAGGACGGTTGCCGGGGCCTTTCGGACGGGCGTGCGGATTGCGGGGGTGGGGGGCGGCGCTGCGGGGCAGGATGGGCTGCGGTCGGTCGGTGGGGCGGCAGGGCGGTTCGTCGGCGGGTCAGCAGGTCGGCTGGTCGGCGGGTCAGCAGGTCGGCTGGTTTGCCGGTCGGCAGGTCGCAAAGGCGATCGCTGGGCCGGTCAGTGGAGCTCGGGCGCAGGCACGGAGGGGTGGCGCGGGATGGGGCGGCGGCGTGGGGCGTGGTGGCGGGTGGCCGTCGTAGGGGCGGTGTTGGGCGCCGTGGCCGGGGCGCCCGGAGCTCCGGTCCTCGCCGCCCCAGGCGCCCCCGTCCAGTCCCCCTCCCCCTCTTCCTCCGTCTCTCTGTCTTCTTCTCCCTCTTCCTCCGCTACGGCCTCCTCGTACGCCTTCGTGGCAGGCGCCCCGCCGGTCACGGGCACGGTGAGCACCGGGGCCGCCGAACTCCTCGAACCCGGCACGACGTACCGGAGTTCGCTCCCGAGTGAGGGCAAGGTCTACTACCGCCTCGACCTCGACGGCACATCGACCGTGTACGTCGCCGCTACCGCCGTTCCCCCGGCGGACGTCCCCGTCGCCGCGACGGAAGGCGTCAGAGTGACCGTGCAGGACGCCGACGGCCGTGCCTGCTCCGCGCCGGACACCGCCACCATCGGCGCCGGTCGCAGTCCGCGCCCCCTCACCGCGTGGGGCGCCCGGGCGCTCCCGTCGAAGCGGTCGCTGTGCCAGGGCGCCGGGACGTACTACGTCGCCGTCGAGCGGGTGCTGCGCACCGAGTCCGTGCCGGGCGACTGGGACCTGGAGCTGGCGCCCGTGCTGGAACCGCGGCTCCGGCAGGCCGGGCCGAGCAGCGCGCCCGAATCCTGGGACTCCGCCACGCCCTCGCCTCCCGTCGGCGGGGCCGTGCAGGTGCGGGGCGGTGGGGGGTTCGGCTCGGCGACCGCGCTGGAGCAGGGGGTCTGGCGGGATGACGTACGGCCCGGACAGACGCTGTTCTACAGGGTGCCGGTCGGCTGGGGTCAGCAGGTGTACGCCACCGCCGAGCTCGGCAGTGCGAGCGCGGGTGGAGCGAGCGGGGGGAGCGGGAACGGCCTGGTGCCGGGGGCTGTGAATCTGGCGCTGTACAACCCCGTGCGCGGCCTCGTCGACGACACCAGCATCAGTTACAGCGGCAGCCGGAGGTCCGGTGCGCTCGCCGCCGTACCGCCGGTGGGGTACGACAACCGGTACGCCGTTTCCGGGCGGGTGAGCGGGATGCGGTTCGCCGGGGCGTATTACCTCGTGGTGCATCTCGCTGCGCGGGTCGGCGAGGAGTTCGGAGACGGGCCGTTCGGGCTGACGTTGCGGGTGCGGGTGAAGGGAGAGGCCGGGGGTGGGCCGGGCTATGCGGGGGAGTCCGAGCCGGCGGGGCTTTTCCAGGCGGGTCTTGGTGGGCTTGGCTCGTCGTCGGGGGACGGGGTGGTCGCGGGCGCCGGGGACGGTGGCGCCAGTGGTGGCGGGGGCGCCGGGATGAAGGCGGTGGCCTTCGGGGGGATCGGGGCGGGGACCTTGGTGTTGGTGGTTCTCGGGGTGTGGGTTGTGGTGGGGCGGCGGCGGGCTGCGGGGGTGTGAGGCGGAGGCGGAGACGGAGGGCGCGCCTTTCCGACTTGGGGGTGGCTCGCCGTCGCAGGTGATGCCGAAGCACGGGTGGATCAGATGCGGCCGTTCGGTACGTGTGGCGCTGACCGATCCCTGCGTGTGACGTCGGCCCGTCCGGGGTTGGGCTGCCGGGCTGTCTCCGGCGTTGACGGTTCTCAGATCTGGGTGAGGGCCCAGAAACCGACTGCGTAGCAGGCCAGGGCCAGAAGCAGGAGGGGGATCGCCACCTTGGCGGGTGGGCCGCTTCGGCGTGCGCGGGAAATTGCCCGAGCGGGAGGCGGAACCTGCGGGGTCTGAGCGGTGTACGAAGCAGTAGAGGCATCAGCGCGGGGCTGGTGCTGGGGGGAGGGCAGGACGTGAGTGGGGGGCGTCGGGTCGTGGGGGAAGGCGTAGGCGGAGTGGGCCTGCGCTTGTGGGCGGGGTTGGTGTCGGTGTTCCTGGTGCTGTGGATGGAGTGGTGGCAGCAGAGGGAAGCTGCCGGGTTCCGACGTCGAGGGCGGCCCTGCGGGAGCGGGTGGGATGCGGGGGGCGGACCAGTAGGCCCCGGTACCTGTGCCTGGCTCGTGAGTTGGGGAGGGCGCGCCGGTTTGTGGGTGGCCGGCTTCCGCGTGGCTGCTCGGAGGGGCGGCCGGGGTGTTGGCGCCTGGGGTGGAGGGCCCGGCACCTGGAGGGGGTGGTGGGTTCGTTTCGCCGGGCCAGGAGGGCGGGGTGCTTTGCTCGGGCCAGGACCCCGGGTTCGCTCGCCCCTCGTCGTGCCCCGACGCGTCGCCTCGCGCGGCGGACCGGGAGGCGGCCCCGCCCGTCCCGTCGGGTCGGAAGGGGGCGGGCACATTTCCGTCGCCGGGCCACGAGGAGGTGCCGGCCGCTGCCCCAGGAGGCTGCGGGGACACACCGTTGCCGTCCCCGAACCAGGAGGCCGCCCCGTCCGACTCTCCGGGCCGGGAAGCGGACCCGTGCGGGTGGCTGGGCCAGGGAGCGGCCCCATCGACCGCACCGCCAGAATCAGCACCAGCAACGTAACCGGGCCAGGCGGCGGCCCCCTCCCTTCCACCTGCGCCGAAAGCCCCAGCGCTTCCTCCATCACCCCCGGAAAACACCCCGTTCTGCCGACCGCCTCCGGAACCAGCCCTGCCTCCAGGCGCCGCCCAGTTCTCGGGCGGCTTCCCCGTTCCGGAGGGCACTCCACCCCTGGATGGCGAGTCGCCGGCGGACGGCGACCAGCTCTCGGACGGCCCCCTGCCCCCGCGCGCCCCCTCACCCTCGGAGGGCGCCCCACCTCCGGAGCGCGGCTCGCCGGCGGACGGCGGCCGGCTCTCAGGCGGTCTCCCGCTCCAGGGCACCCCCGCGCCTCCAGAGGACAGCCCGCTTCCGTAAGACGCTCCAGCTCCAGGCGCCGCCCAGTTCTCGGATGGCCCCCCGCTCGCGGGCGCAGCCTCGCCGCCGACCGATCCCGCGCGCCCTACCGCCCCCGCACCCCCGTCTCCCGCCCGGAACCGCGTTCCTCCCTCCGCCCCGGTCCCCCCGTGGTGAGTCCTTCTCGGATCCACTCCTGGGGCTCGTTTCAGGGGGCCCTCCGGGCCGAACCCCGGTGGCAGGGGGCCGAGTTGGTCGAAGATCTCGATCGACTCGTCTTCGGGGCCCGGCTCCGGGAGGAGTTCTCGGGCGGCGGCGAGGGCTTTGCGGGCCCCCGTGGCGGTGCGGAAGCGGGCCTGCGGGTCCGGTTGGAGGAGGGAGGCCACGACCTGCCAGAGAGGGGCAGGGACGCTCTGGGGTGCGCTCGGCGTCCCGTGGGCGGCGAAGTACTGGATGAGCGCCTTGGCGTCGGGCTTGGCGCCCTCGAGGAGGTACAGCGCGACCAGGCCGACGGCGAACAGGTCGGCCGGAAAGTCCGGTTCCGCGCCCATCATCTGCTCGGGGGCGAGATAGCCCGGCGTCCCCACGACGAGGTTGGTCTCGGTCAGCCGCGGCTCGCCCAGCCGCATCGCGATGCCGAAGTCGGACAGGCGCAGCCGGGGGCGCCCGGTACCGGTCGCCTCGAGCAGGATGTTGGCGGGCTTGATGTCCCGGTGGACGACGTCCTCCGCGTGGACCGCGGCCAGCCCCGCGAGGAGCTGGTCGAGCAGGGTGCAGACGAACGAGGGCGGCAGCGGGCCGTAGTCCCCGATCAGGTGGACCAGCGAACCGCCGGAGACCAGGTCCATTGTGAACAGGACCTTGTCGTCGTCGGCGGCCCAGCTGGCGGGCGCGAGGACATGGGGGTGGTCGATCCGCAAAGCCTGTTCGCGGACGAAGCGCAGCAGGGAGTGCGCGTCGCTCTGCAGCAACACCTTCGCGGCCACATAGCGGCGGCGCCGGTGGTCCCAGGCACGCCAGACAGCGCCGACGCCTCCGCGTCCGATCGGGTCGGCCAGTTCGTACCGGCCGGCGAACACCTCACCCATGACTGCGCGTCGCTCCTCCCCCTGCGGTTACCCCCGTTGCTTCCCCCCTGATGAGCGATACGACCCCCTCGTGGCCTCCCGGATGAGAGATACGGCCCCGTGTTCCTCGTCTCCTCGGCGGCTGACACACCCCCGTGTGCCATCCCCGGTGAGGAGCGCGACCCCCTCGCGCTCCTCCGTCCTACTCCAACGGCCCCCCGCCCGGCTGCCGAACCCCCTTCGGCGGCCGGGCGGGCGGCTCAGTTCTGGTGGGACTGGTAGTGCGTGACGGCGTCGGAGGTGCGGCCGGCGCCGTAGACCCGGAGGAACTCTGCCAGCTCCGGGTGGGTCGGGGCGAGAGTGTCGGCCGCGTCGATGATGTCTCCGGCGGCGGCCACCGAGCGCAGCAGCGACTGGATCTCGCGGACGACCCGCTTGACCGTCGGCGCACCCGAACTGCTGGTCGTGGTCGTGGTGTTGCTGAGCACCGAGCCCCCCTGCGACTTCTTGATCTCGTCCATCCGCTCGGTCGCCTCGGCGGCGCTCACGCTGCCGTCGGCGACCTGCCCCGCCAGGTCCTGGAGCAACTGCACCCGCTGGACCACCGCAGGATTGCCGATCTTCGCCCGCTGACCGCTCATCAGCTGGGACAGCATCGGCGCGGACAGTCCCAGTACCCCCGCGAGACGAGCCTGGTTGAGGCCGAGGTCGTCTATGAGCTTACGAAAGAGCGCCCCCAGCGGCTCCCCGTACCAGTTCCGCTGAAGCTCCCGCGCTCTTGCGGTCGCTTCCTGCTGTGCGGCGTCCATGTGCGTCTCCCCATCGCTTCCCCAAAGAACCGTGGTTCGCGACAGCGAACCACGCCGAGCATCTTACGGAGAGTGGTCGTTCGCGGGGACCCCCAATCTTTTTGCGGAATACCCGGGATGACCCGGTACTCTGGTCTGCGGCGCCACCGGTAAGCGGTTCTTCCGGCGGACGTCCCTCATCCCGGGGCCTTAGCTCAGTTGGTAGAGCGCTGTCTTTGCATGGCAGATGTCAGGGGTTCGACTCCCCTAGGCTCCACTTCCAAAATCCCCTCCGACCTGCGGCAACGCGGGCGGAGGGGATTTGCGTACGGGCGACCGGCCCGACGCCCGCCTCCACGCCCTACGACTCGTCGGCGCCATCAACCCCCGGTACACCGCCGCCGACTTCGGATGCGAGCGGCAGCCCCACACGCCGTGCGGGCAATAGTCGCTGATCGACTGGTACAAGGGGCGCTGCTCGGCGAACCAGGTGAGCATGCCGCGCATGTACGCCGGGTTGTCGCCGTTCTCGTACAGGCCCCATTCCTGGTACGAGAACGGCTTGCGGTGGGCGCGGGCGAAGCGGACATGGGCGCGCAGACCGTACGGCTCGTCGAGCTGGCCGGAGAAACTCAGACCGCGTGGGGCGTCGTAGGCGTCCATACCGATGATGTCGACGACCTGGTCGCCCGGATAGCAGCGCGGCCACGGGATGGCGTCGCGGCCCCGGGTGGGCGTGAACTCGAAGCGGAAGCGCTGACCGGGCACCGAACGCATCGCGCGCACGATCCTCGCCCAGTACGCCTTCCAGGCGGCCGGGTCCGGGGCGCAGCGGTGGGTGTAGGTGGTGCCGTTCATCTCCCAGCCGAGGACCACGACCGTGTCCGGGACACCGAGAGCCGTGAGCCTGCGGGCCAGGGCACGGAAATGGCCGTCGTAGGCGCCACTCGCCCCGCGCCGGAGTTCCGCCACCACCGTGCTGTCGGGCAGGTGGGCCTCGGTGCGTTCCAGCATCGGCACGTTCAGGACGAACATCCGCCGGGCGTCGGCCCGCCGCCAGGCCGCCCAGGACTCCAGATAGCCCGGGGCGCCCTCGATGTTGCTCCAGCGGTCACCGGGCAGATACACGTGGCCCACGCGGGGCGCCGGCCCGCCCAGCCAGCTGCCGAACGCTCTCAGACGGGCCGTGTCGGAGGGCTCGTAGCCGACATAGGCGCCGTACACGGCGGAGGAGGGGGTCTCAGGGGCCGGGGTGCGCGCGGTGCAGGCCGACGCCACCAGCAGCAGTACGGCGGCCAGGGCGAGCAGCCCGCGGCGCGAGGGCATCATGACGGCGGCGGTCCATCCGGTCAGGAGACCGCCACAGGACGGTCAAGAGACATGTCCCCGCGACTGTGGCGCACCCGAGCACCACCCCACCGGTCCGGCCACCCCGTCGGGTGAACATGGCGGTGGGGCGGAAACCTATCCGCCCCACCCCTGGTACACGCCGTCCAGACGGCGTCAGCGCCCTTCGTCGTGCTTCGCCGCGTCCTCCTCGGCCTCCTTGGCCTGGACCTCCGGGTCCAGGTCGGACTGACCGGTGCCGTCCACGGACGTCAGCCGGCCGGACTCGGGCACCTCGGTCGCGGCGGGGGGCTCGACCAGCCAGTCCGGGTTGGCCTGCTTGTCCCACCACTTCCACGCGGCGAACGCGCCCCCCGCCACCAGGCCCGCGACCGCCAACGCCTTGGCGAGCCGTCCTGCGCGAGCCCGCCGTTCGTGCTTGCGGACCAGCTTCTGAACCTCCTTGGGCGAGACCTGGCCGCGCAGAGCGGCCAGTGCGGCCGCGCTCCGTGCCGTGGCCTCCCCGGCGACCGGACCGGCCGCGGCGACGGCCAGCTCGATCTTCGGACGGGAGTAGTCAGCGGCCTGACGGGCCGCCTTGCGGGTGCGTACGGCTGCCTCGTGGGCGGCCTGGTCGACCTTCGGCGGAACATGCGTACGGGCCTGCTCCAGGCGTGGCGCGACGTGGGCGCCGTACTGGACACGAGCCTGCTCGGCGGCCTGGGAGACCTTCGGCGCGAGTCGTACACGCGCCTCGGTCGCGTACTGCGAAGCCTTGTCCTTGGCCGTGTCGGCGTAGGGCGCCACCACTTCCGCGGCGTGCAGCACGCTGTCCTTCGCCGAGCCGGTCGCGGCGCGCACGCTGTCGATGCGGGTCACGGGATCCTCCTCCTCGGTGGCGTACGGTAATTCGACTTTCCACCCTTTTACGGATCATGCCTGCCGGAGTGCAGCCCGGCACCTGAGGGCGGGCTATCCGGATCAATAGCGGATGAATACGTGGCAACAGGAGCTTGTCGACGACAATGCCACGGATCGCCGCCCCGCGCCCCCGCCCGGACCCTCCTCGGCCGGATCCGTGCGAGGATCGGTGGGGCACAACAAGTCAACGGAAGGCAGATCGTGGCCGAGCAGCTTTACGCCACCCTCAAGACGAACCACGGCGACATCGAAGTCCGGCTCCTGCCGAACCATGCCCCGAAGACCGTCAAGAACTTCGTCGAACTCGCCCAGGGCGAGCGCGAGTGGACCCACCCCGGCACCGGCGAGAAGTCCACCAAGCGCCTCTACGACGGCACGATCTTCCACCGTGTCATCAGCGGCTTCATGATCCAGGGCGGCGACCCGCTGGGCACCGGCATCGGCGGCCCCGGCTACGAGTTCGAGGACGAGTTCCACCCCGACCTCGGCTTCAACAAGCCCTACCTGCTCGCCATGGCCAACGCCGGCCCGGGCACCAACGGCTCGCAGTTCTTCATCACCGTCTCCCCGACGGCCTGGCTGAACCGCAAGCACACCATCTTCGGCGAGGTCACCGACCCGGCCAGCCAGAAGGTCGTCGACGCCATCGCCGGCGTCAAGACCAGCCGCCCCAACGACCGGCCGGTCAACGACGTCGTCATCGAGTCGGTCGTGGTCGAGACCCGCTGAGGCCGCGCCGCCGCCCACGCGCAGGATCCCGCGGACATCGCGCCGCAGGAAGCAGCGGACACCGCGCCGCGAGAACCAGCGGAACCCGCGCGAAGGGAACCAAACGCCCCGCTCAACCGTAAGGATGAGCGGGGCGGCGCACGTGCCACGACGACTCAGGGCGACTTAGGGGATGTCATGAACCAGGAGGCGGGCAGTTCACCGCAGGCCCACAGCCTGCCCGGCTGCTACCGGCACCCGGACCGCGAGACCGGCATCCGCTGCACCCGCTGCGAGCGCCCCATCTGCCCCGAGTGCATGGTCAGCGCCTCCGTCGGCTTCCAGTGCCCGGAGTGCGTACGCGACGGCGGCGGCAGCGGACCCGCCCCGGCCGCGGCCAGGCCCCGCACCATCGCCGGCGGCAGCGTCACCGCCGACCCCCGGCTGTTCACCAAGATCCTCATCGGGATCAACCTCGCGGTGTTCATCGCCATCCAGGCCAACGCCTCCCTGGCGACGGACCTCAGCCTCATCGGCGCCTATCCGCCGCCCCCCTTCCAGGTCGACGAGGGAGTCGCGGACGGGCAGTACTACCGCCTGCTGACCTCGATGTTCGCGCACCAGGAGATCTGGCACATCGGCTTCAACATGCTGAGCCTGTGGTGGCTCGGCGGCCCCCTCGAAGCCGCCCTCGGCCGCGCCCGGTACCTCGCCGTCTACTTCGTCTCCGGGCTCACCGGCAGTGCCCTCGCCTACCTGCTGGCCGGCCCGGCCACCCAGACACTCGGCGCCTCGGGAGCCATCTTCGGTCTCTTCGGCGCCACCGCCGTCCTGATGCGGCGGCTCAACTACGACCTGCGGCCGATCATCGCGCTCCTGGTGATCAACCTGATCTTCACCTTCGGCTGGAGCAGCATCTCCTGGCAGGCCCACATCGGCGGTCTCGTCGCCGGGCTCATCACGGGCTACGGCATGATCCACGCGCCACGCGAGCGGCGGGCTCTGGTGCAGTACGGCACCTGTGCGCTGGTCCTGCTGGTCGTCGTGGTCATGACCGTGATCCGGACCGCACAGCTGACCTGAGCAGGCCTTTGTCCACAGCGAGTGGCGGATCTTGTGCATACAGTGCGGGAACAGCTGTGCCCCCTGTCGCCGACCCGTGTTTGTGCAGGTCAGGCAGGGGGCGAACAGGCTTGCGGGGGCTGGTGTGATGGTCGCACCGGCGTCAACGCCCGATGAGTTATCCACAGATCGTAGTCTTTTCCCCAGGCCCTGTGGAAATTGCTACAGGCTGTGGATAACTCAGCGGATACCCGTGGGCAGAGCTACTTCCACTGGGTGGAGACGGCGAATCCGGCGGCGATGAAGCCGAAGCCCACCACGATGTTCCAGTTGTCCAGAGCGTCGATGGGCAGCGAGCCGTCGGTCACATAGAAGACGACGATCCAGGCAAGCCCGATGAGGAACATGGCCAGCATCACGGGGGCGACCCAGGCGCGGCTGTTCAGCTTGATGGCGGTCGCCTGCTTCGCCGGGGGCGGCGTGTAGTCGGCCTTCTTGCGGATACGTGACTTCGGCACGAGGGTCTCTCCTGTCGATGCGCTGCGTGGCCGCGCAGGTAACTGGTCGGGCTCCGGGCAGCGTACAAGGGGACACTGAGCGCTCCCCCGGGCGTCCGTTAGCGTAGTGCTTCCGCGGCGCCGAAGGAGATAAGGGTACGTTGAGCAATTCTGCCGACTCCCCCCAGTCCGGATCCAGCCCTGTCCGGGGTCGGGGTTTCCGGCCGGTGAGAGTGCTCACGGTGGGCGTCTTCGCTCTCGCGGGCCTCATCTTCTTCACGAGTTTCAACACGGCCAAGGGTACGGACATCCGTACGGACGCCTCGATGCTGAAGCTCTCGGATCTCATCCAGGAGCGCAGTCACAAGAACGGCGAGCTCGACGAGGCGAACGGCTCGCTGCGCCGGGACGTCGAGTCGCTGGCCGAGCGTGACGACGGCAGCACCAAGGCCGAGGACGACAAGCTCGCGGCTCTGGAGGACAGGGCGGGCACCCAGAAGATCAAGGGCAAGGCGGTCACGGTCACGCTCGACGACGCCCCGCCGAACGCCACCGCCAAGCTCCCCGGCTATCCCGAGCCGCAGCCGGACTACCTGGTCATCCACCAGCAGGACCTCCAGGCCGTGGTCAACGCCCTGTGGAAGGGCGGCGCGAAGGGGATCAAGGTCATGGACCAGCGGCTGATCTCCACCAGTGCGGTGCGCTGTGTCGGCAACACCCTGATCCTTCAGGGCCGGGTCTACTCACCGCCGTACAAGATCCAGGCGGTGGGTGATCCGGGGAAGCTGAAGCAGGCGCTCGCGGATTCGAAGGCGATCCAGAACTACATGGTCTACGTCAACGTCTACGGCCTTGGCTGGAATGTCGCCGATGACGGCACGGTGACTCTTCCCGGCTACTCGGGCACAGTGGATCTGCAGTACGCCAAGCCAGTGGAGTAGGTCCCGGGGGAGCTGCCGGTGCGAGTCGTCGTCAGGACCGTCAGCGAGCTGTGCATCACTGCCGGTGCCCTGATCGTGTTGTTCGTCGTCTATGTGCTGTTCTGGACCGGTGTGAAGGCGGACACCGTCATGGACGACCAGATCGACCAGCTGCAGAGCCAGTGGTCCAAGGGGACGGTGCGGCAGCCGGAGGGGGCGGCCGGTGCCTCCGCGTCTCCCGGTGCGTCCGCGTCTCCGGCCGAGCCCGCGCCGTACCGGAGTGGCCGGCCTTTCGCGATCATGTACATCCCGCGGCTTGGTTTCACGTGGAACAAGCCCGTGCTGGAGGGCACCGCGGTCGGCACCCTGAAGAAGGGGCTCGGGCATTACGCGAACACCGCGCAACTCGGGCAGGAGGGCAACTTCTCGGTCGCGGGGCACCGGCGGACGTACGGCGATCCGTTCAAGGACTTCCCGGAGCTGCGGCGGGGGGACGCGGTCGTGCTGACGGACGGGACGACCTGGTTCACGTATCGGATCGACAAAGGGCCTTACAAAACCGTTCCCACGGACATTGAGGTGATCGATCCTGTGCCACGTACTTCGGGGTACACGCGGCCCGGCCGCTATCTCACGCTGACCACGTGCGATCCGGAGTGGGGACACAGTCACCGGCTGATCGTGTGGGCTCATCTGGACTCCACACAGCCTGTGGAGGACGGCAAGCCTGTTGCGCTGCGCCGTTAGTCTGGTGCGGTACGGCGTGAGTGTGGTGCCGTGGTGCGACGGAAGGGACGGCATGTACGGCTGGATCTGGCGGCATCTGCCGGGGAACGCATGGGTGAAGGCGCTGCTCTCACTCGTGCTGGTCGTTGCTGTGGTCTACGTCCTGTTCCAGTACGTCTTCCCGTGGGCCGAACCGCTGCTGCCCTTCAACGATGTGACGGTGGACAACCAGTGAGCGCGCGCATTCTCGTCGTCGACAACTACGACAGTTTCGTCTTCAACCTGGTCCAGTACCTGTACCAGCTGGGCGCCGAGTGCGAGGTGCTGCGCAACGACGAGGTGTCGACGGCGCACGCCCAGGACGGCTTCGACGGGGTGCTGCTGTCGCCGGGCCCGGGGACGCCCGAGGAGGCCGGCGTCTGCATCGAGATGGTGCGGCACTGCGCGGCCACCGGGGTGCCCGTCTTCGGTGTCTGTCTGGGCATGCAGTCGATGCAGGTGGCGTACGGCGGTGTCGTGGACCGCGCACCCGAGCTGCTGCACGGCAAGACGTCCCTGGTCGAGCACGAGGGGCGCGGGGTCTTCGCCGGGCTGCCGACGCCCTTCACGGCGACCCGGTACCACTCGCTGGCGGCCGAGCCGGCGACGGTGCCGGCCGAGCTGGAGGTCACCGCGCGGACGCGGGACGGGATCGTCATGGGGCTGCGGCACCGTGAACTCCCGGTCGAGGGCGTGCAGTTCCACCCCGAGTCGGTGCTGACGGAGCACGGGCACCTGATGCTGGCCAACTGGCTGGTGGAGTGCGGGGACCAGGGCGCGGTGGCGAGGTCGGCGGGGCTCGCCCCGGTGGTGGGCAGGGCCACGGCGTGACGGCGCTGCGCCCCGAGCGCGAGGACTTGTACGGCGACGAGTCGTACGAGTCCTACGGCGGTGATGCCTACGGGGGCGGCGCCTATGGGGCCGAGCCCTATGAGGTGAGGCCTTCTGACGGGGCGTCGGTGCCGTATGTGCCGCCGGCCGACGACGAGACGGTGGCGTTGCGGATACCGGATCCGCTGCCGCCCTCCATATCCGCTTCTGCGGCCTCTTCCGTCACATCCGCCACTGGATCCCCACAGGGCGGGCGGGCGGCCCGCAGAAAGGCCGCCAAACGCCGTCACGGGCGTCATGGTGGCGCCGCCGCCCCCGAGTCGCAGCCGGAGCAGGAGGCACCGGACGGGAAGCCGCTCTCGCGGGTGGAGGCCCGTCGGCAGGCGAAGGCGCGCAAACCGGGCGCGGCGGTCGTCGCGAGCCGGGCCATCGGTGAGGTGTTCATCACCACCGGCGTGCTGATGCTGCTGTTCGTCAGCTACCAGCTGTGGTGGACCAACGTCCGGGCGCACGCGGCGGCCGACAAGGAGGCGAGCAGCCTCCAGAACGACTGGGCGAGCGGCAAGGGCGCCCCGGGCACCTTCGAGCCGGGGCAGGGCTTCGCACTGCTGCACATCCCCAAGCTGGACGTGGTCGTGCCGATCGCCGAGGGCGTCAGCAACAAGAAGGTGCTCGACAAGGGCATGGTCGGGCACTACGGCGAGGGCGCCCTGAAGACCGCGATGCCCGACGCCAAGACCGGGAACTTCGCGCTCGCCGGGCACCGCAACACGCATGGCGAGCCCTTCCGTTACATCAACAAGCTCAGCCCGGGTGACGCGATCATCGTGGAGACGCAGGACGAGTACTACGTCTACAAGATGACCTCGACGCTTCCGGTGACCTCTCCGAGCAACACGAGCGTGATCGACCCCATCCCGAAGGGTTCCGGTTTCACCACGGCCGGCCGGTACATCACCCTCACCACCTGCACGCCGGAGTTCACCAGCAAGTACCGGTTGATCGTCTGGGGCAAGATGGTCGAGGAACGGCCGCGCAGCAAGGGCAAGCCGGATGCGCTCGTCCAGTAAGGGCAGATGACTAGTGGCAGCGACCACCGAGCAGCAAGAGCAGCACTCCGGCACGTCCGCGCCACGCCGCCGTGGCCCCGGGCGGATCGCCATGGCGGTGAGTGTCTTCGGTGAACTCCTCATCACGGCGGGCCTGGTGCTCGGTCTGTTCGTCGTGTACTCGCTGTGGTGGACGAATGTCGTCGCCGACCGGCAGGCCGACAAACAGGCCGACAAGGTGCGGGACAGCTGGATGGAGGGCCGGGACACCGGGCCGGGCGCGCTGGACACCAAGAACGGCATCGGCTTCCTGCACGTGCCCGCGATGAAGAACGGCGAGGTCCTGGTCGAGAAGGGCACCTCGACGAAGATCCTCAACGACGGTGTGGCCGGCTACTACACCGACCCCGTCAAGGCCACGCTTCCCACCAGCGGCAAGACCGGCAACTTCTCCCTCGCCGCCCACCGCGACGGTCACGGGGCGAAGTTCCACAACATCGACAAGCTCAAGAAGGGCGACCCGGTCGTCTTCGAGACCAAGGACGAGTGGTACGTCTACAAGGTCTACGCCGTCCTGTCCGAGACCTCGAAGTACAACGTCAAGGTTCTCGGCCAGATCCCCAAGGAGTCCGGCAAGAAGAAGGCCGGCCACTACATCACGCTGACGACGTGCACGCCGGTCTACACGTCGCGGTACCGGTACGTGGTGTGGGGGGAACTGGTCCGCACGGAGAAGGTGGACAGCGAGCGGACGCTGCCGAAGGAACTGCGGTAACCACTGAACGCAAGAGCCCCGGCCCCCTCAATGAGGGCCGGGGCTCTTGCGTTCAGTGCCCTGCGGCTAGCCGTTTCCGCCTCCGAAGAAGCCTCCGCCGCCATTGTTGCCGCCGTTGTTGTTGCCGCCTCCGACGCTCACCGTGGCCAGCGTGATCTGGGTCTGGCCGGGGTCGTTGACCTCGTTGCCGCCGCCCGGGTCCTGCTGGGCCACCACTGCGGTGTCGCTCTGGTCGCTGCCGTTGGCGAACTGGATGTTCGTGAAGCCGGCGGCGTTGAGGATCTGGCGGGCCTGCGCGACCGTGCGGCCCCTGACGTCCGGGACCTCGGTCTTGTCCGCCGGCTTGCCGATCTGGATGTTGACCGACGAGTTCTTGTCGACCTGGGTGCCGGCCTGCGGCGAGGTCGCGATGACCTTGTTGATCTGGTTGGTGTCCTCGGTTTCCACCTGGGTGCAGTTGCCGACGAGGTTGTTCGCCTGCATCTGTGCCTTGGCGTCGTCACAGGACTGGCCCGTGACGTCCGGGACCGTGGACTTCTCCTCGGCCTTGGCGATGGTGAGGGTGATGGTGGAGCCCTTCTCCACCTCCGCGCCCAGTTTCGGGTCCTGACTCAGGACCGTGCCCGGTTCCTCGGCCGACTCCTCCTGCTTGGTCTTGACGACGAACCCGTACTTGTCGCCCTCAAGCGTCTGCGTGGCCTCGTCGACGTCCTGACCGAGGACACTGGGGACGGCCACCTTCGGCGCCCCCGTGGACACCACGATGTCGACGGCGGTGTTCTTGTCGACCTTGGTGCCGGCTGTCGGGTTCTGCTCGCAGATGTTGCCCTTGGCCGCGTCCTCACAGGCCTTCTGCGTGATCTGGCCGACCTTCAGGTCGATGTTGGTCAGCTGTCTGGTCGCGTCTTCCTGAGACTGGTTGACGAGGTTCGGCACCGGCACGGTGTCGTTGCCCGCCCCACCGCCGCTGAAGATCCACTTGCCGATCAGGATCGCGCCGACGAGCACCAGGATGCCGGCCACCACCAGCAGGATCGTCGAGGTGTTCGACTTCTTCTGGCGGCGCCGGTCGGGGCGGTCGTCGTAGCCGTAACCCGCGTCGTCCGGGTTCATCGGCGGCAGCATGGTGGTGGCGCCCGCGTCGGAGCGCAGGGCCGTGGTCGGCTGGTCGTCGGGGTAGCCGCCGTAGCCCACCGAGCCCATCGCCGCGGTGGCTGCGACCGGCTGGCCGTCGAGGCAGGCCTCGATGTCGACGCGCATCTCGTCGGCCGACTGGTAGCGGTAGTTGGGGTCCTTGACCAGGGCCCGCAGCACGATCGCGTCCATCTCGGGCGTGATCTCGGGGTCGAAGACCGACGGCGGCTGGGCCTCCTCGCGCACGTGCTGGTAGGCGACGGCCACCGGGGAGTCGCCCACGAAGGGCGGCCGTACCGTCAGCAGCTCGTACAGGAGACAGCCGGTGGAGTAGAGGTCGGACCGCGCGTCGACCTGCTCGCCCTTGGCCTGCTCCGGGGAGAGGTACTGGGCGGTGCCGATCACGGCGGAGGTCTGGGTCATCGTCATGCCGGAGTCGCCCATGGCGCGGGCGATGCCGAAGTCCATGACCTTGACCTGGCCGTTGCGCGTGAGCATCACGTTGGCCGGCTTGATGTCCCGGTGGACGATCCCGCTGCGGTGCGAGTACTCCAGCGCCTGGAGGATGCCGATGGTCATCTCCAGGGAGCGCTCCGGCAGCAGCTTGCGGCCGGAGTGCAGCAGCTCGCGGAGCGTGGAGCCGTCGACGTACTCCATGACGATGTACGGGATCGAGACCCCGTCGATGTAGTCCTCGCCCGTGTCGTAGACCGCCACGATCGCGGGATGGTTGAGCGAGGCGGCCGACTGGGCCTCCCGGCGGAACCGGGCCTGGAAGGACGGGTCGCGCGCGAGGTCCGCGCGCAGCGTCTTCACCGCCACCGTGCGGCCGAGGCGCGTGTCCATGGCGAGGTAGACCTCCGCCATGCCACCACGGCCGAGCACCTGGCCCAGCTCGTACCGGCCGCCGAGGCGACGCGGCTCTTCCATAGCTTCCTACCAGCCCTCTCCGTCGGTCCCGACCGGCACGTGTGTGCCGTCGGAGGCTGCACTCCGGGCCTACCGTACCCGGCTAGCTTTGTGTGACCTGGCCAAGTGCGTCACCCGATACAGGACCGGTATCGCAACGTGCATCGATGTGGAGGTGACGTGATCGGGGTCACTTCTTGGACTTGATGACCGCCTCCATGACGCTCTTGGCGATGGGCGCCGCGAGACCGCTGCCGGAGATGTTCTCGCGGACCGCGTTGTCGTCCTGGACGACCACGGCGACGGCGACGGGCGCGCTGTCGCCGACCTTGGCGTACGAGATGAACCAGGCGTACGGGTTCTTGCTGTTGTTCTCGCCGTGCTGCGCGGTACCGGTCTTGCCGCCGACGGTGACGCCCTGGATCTGCGCGGTCTTGCCAGTGCCGTCCTTGACGACCGTCTCCATCATCGACTGGAGGATCTGGGCGTTCTCCGGGGACAGCGGCTCGCTCATCTTCTCCGGCTCCGTCTTCTCGAGGGTGTCGAGGTTCGGGGCCTGGAGGGAGTCGACCATGTACGGCTTCATGAGGGTGCCGTTGTTGGCGACGGCCGAGGCGACCATGGCCATCTGGAGCGGGGTCGCGGCCGTGTTGAACTGGCCGATCGAGGACAGCGCGGTCTCCGAGGGGTTCATGTCGTCGGAGAAGACCGAGGCGCTGGAGCGCACGGGGACGAACTGCTGCTCGTCGAAGCCGAACTTCTTGGCCTCTTCCAGCATCTTCTCGTTGCCGAGGTCGGAGCCGATCTTGCCGAAGACGGTGTTGCAGGAGAACTGGAGGGCGACCCGCATGGTGGCGTTCTCGCAGGGGATGTTGCCCTCGTTCTTCAGCTGGGTCGTGGTGCCCGGCATGGTCCACGGCAGCGGCGACTTGGTCTTCTCGTCCGCCTCCGTGTACAGGCCGTTCTCCAGGGCGGCCGCCGCGGTGACGACCTTGAAGGTGGAGCCGGGCGGGTAGACCTCGCGCAGCGCCCGGTTGAGCGACGGGTCGTCGGGGTTGTTCTTCTTGTCGAGCTTCTTCCAGGCCTCGGCGTCGGCGTCGCTGCCGCCGGCGATCGTGGAGGGGTCGTACGACGGGTAGGTGGCGAGCGCCAGGATCTTGCCGGTGGAGGGCTCGATGGCGGCGACGGCACCCTTGCCGCCCTGCTTCTTCAGACCGTCGTAGGCGGCCTTCTGGGCGGCGGCGCTGAGGGTGGTGACGACGTTGCCGCCCTCCTTCGGCTTGCCGGTGAGCATGTCGAGGGTGTTGCGGAAGAACAGCCGGTCGTCGTTGCCGGTGAGGATGCCGTCCTCGATGGACTCCAGCTGGGTGGCGCCGTAGGACTGCGAGACGAAGCCGGTGACCGGCGCCCACATGGCGCCGTCCTTGTAGGTGCGCTTGTACTTGAAGTCGCCGGAGGTGGTCTCGGCGTGCCCGGTGATGGACTTGCCGTCGACGATGATGTCGCCGCGGGGTGTGGCGTACCGCGCGATCAGCACCCGGCGGTTGTCGGGGTCCTCCCGGAGCGCGTCGGCCTTGACGTACTGGAGCCAGTTGTCGCGGATGAGCAGGGCGAGGACCAGGAGGCCGCAGAAGATCGCGATCCGGCGCAGGGGCTTGTTCATGACGGGCGGACCACCTGGGTCATCTCGGCGTCGGGGTTCGGGGCGGGGGCGGGCGCCGGGCGGCGTGCGGTGTCGCTGATTCTGATCAGGATGCCGATCAGGGCCCAGTTGGCGATGACGGAGGAACCGCCGTACGCGAGGAAGGGCATCGTCATACCGGTCAGCGGGATCAGGCCCATGACACCGCCGGCCACCACGAAGACCTGGAGCGCGAAGGCGCCGGACAGGCCGATCGCGAGGAGCTTGCCGAAGGGGTCGCGGGCGGCGAGGGCGGTGCGCACGCCGCGCTCCACGATCAGGCCGTAGATCAGCAGGATCGCCATGAGGCCGGCCAGGCCGAGTTCCTCGCCGAAGGTGGCGAGGATGAAGTCGGAGTTGGCGGCGAAGCGGATCAGCTCGGAGTGGCCCTGCCCCCAGCCGGTGCCGAGGGTGCCGCCGGAGCCGAAGGCCCACAGGGCCTGCATGGCCTGCTCGGAGTGAACCATGCCGTCGCCGTTCGGGGTGCGGCTCAGCGTGTACTCGCGCATCGGGTTGAGCCAGGCCTGGACGCGGGTCTGCACGTGCGGTTCGAAGCTGGCCACGCCGACGGCGCCGGCCGCGGACATCAGCAGACCGAAGACGATCCAGCTGGTCCGCTCGGTGGCGACGTACAGCATGATGATGAACATTCCGAAGAACAGCAGCGAGGTACCGAGGTCGGTCTCGAACACCAGGATGAGGATCGACATCATCCAGACGACGATGATCGGACCGAGGTCGCGGCCGCGCGGCAGGTACAGGCCCATGAAGCGGCGGCTGGCGAGGGCGAGCGCGTCGCGCTTCACCATGAGGTAGCCGGCGAAGAAGATCGCCAGGACGATCTTGGCGAACTCGCCGGGCTGGATGGTGAAGCTGCCGACCTTGATCCAGATCTTGGCGCCGTAGGTGATGTTGGCGCCGAGGCCCGGGACCAGCGGGAGGAGCAGCAGGACCAGCGCGCCGACCATGGAGATGTAGGTGTAGCGCTGCAGGACCCGGTGGTCCTTGAGGAAGACCAGGACGACGGCGAACAGGGCGATGCCCATCGCCGTGTAGATCAGCTGGTTGGTGGCCTTGCCGCCGGCCTGGCCGATCTGCTGGAGCAGCTTGGACTGGTCCAGGCGCCAGATCGCGACGAGCCCGAGGCCGTTGAGCAGGGTGGCCAACGGCAGCATCAGCGGGTCCGCGTAGGGCGCGAACTTGCGGATGACGAGGTGGGCGACGCCGGCCAGCAGGCCGAGGCCCAGTCCGTAGCTCAGCAGTCCCGACGGGACCTGGTCGTCGATGGCCAGGCCCACGTTGGCGTACGCGAAGACCGGGATGAGCACGGCGAACACCAGCAGGGCCAGCTCGGTGTTGCGGCGGCTCGGTGCGCCGATCGCGCCGATCGTGGACGTGTGGTGCGTCGAGGTGTTCGAAGTACTGCTACTCATCGTGTGACAGGGCCTCTCACGGCTTGCCTACTGCGTACCGCAGTTCCCGACGACCTGCTTCTCCTCGTCCGAGAGGGTGGGGCCGGGGGTGGGAGTGGGCGCGGTCGGGGATGCGGAAGCGTTCGGGGACGGGGAGGACGTGCTCGTCGGGGTCGGTGTGGCCTTGGACGCGAGGGAGGACTGTGTGGTTCCCGTGGTGCCGCCGGCCTCGCCCTGACCCGTCTTGGAGTTCTTCCCGCTCTCCGCGGCCTCGGCCGCGGCCTCCTTCTTGCACGCGGAGGCCTGGACGCTGAGTTCGTCGATCTTCTTCTGGGCGGTCTTCAGGTCGCCCTCGGCGATCGTGCCCTCGACCGACTTCTGCTGGTACGGCGGCAGGTACTTGAGTTCGATCTCGGGGTGGTCCTTGGACACCTTCGAGAGCGACACCCAGGCCAGGTCCTGGCTGATGCCGCGGTACAGCGCCACGTGCTCGCCGTTGACGCCGACGTAGTACTGGGTCTGGGTCCAGCGCCAGCCGCCGTACAGGCCGCCGCCGATGACGGCCAGTGCGAGGACCGTGTAGAAGGATCTCTTCAGCCACCTGCCGCCCTTGCGGGGCTTGACGAAGTCGTCGTCGGTGTAGTCGCCGAAGCTGCCCGTCTGGACGTAGCCGGTGGTGTCGCCGGAGCCGGGCGCGCCGTACTCGCCGCCGCCCTGACCCGGCACCTGGCGGCCGAGTCCGGAGGCACGGCCGGCGGGGGTCTGCATGATGCCGTTGTCGTGCAGCTGGTGCTGGTTCTCGGCGACCGCGCCGACCACGACCGGGGTGTCGGAGAGCTGCCCGGCGAGGGTGTCCCCGGTGTCCAGGTCGAGGACGTCGGCGACGATGACCGTGATGTTGTCGGGGCCGCCGCCGCGCAGCGCGAGCTGGATCAGCTCCTGCACTGTCTCCTGGGGCCCCTGGTAGCTGGCGAGGGTGTCCTCGAGGGTCTGGTGGGAGACCACGCCGGACAGGCCGTCGGAGCAGATCAGGTAGCGGTCGCCGGCCCGGACCTCACGGATCGACAGGTCCGGCTCGACGTGTTCGCCGCTGCCCAACGCCCGCATCAGCAGGGAGCGTTGGGGGTGGGTGGTGGCCTCTTCCTCGGTGATGCGGCCCTCGTCGACCAGGCGCTGCACCCAGGTGTGGTCCTGGGTGATCTGGGTGAGGACGCCGTCGCGCAGCAGGTAGGCACGCGAGTCGCCGACGTGCACGAGGCCGAGGCGCTGGCCGGTCCACAGCAGGGCGGTGAGCGTGGTGCCCATGCCCTCCAGCTGGGGGTCCTCCTCGACCATGGAGCGCAGCTGGTCGTTGGCGCGCTGTACGGCGTGGCCGAGCGAGGTGAGGACGTCGGAGCCGGGGACGTCGTCGTCGAGGGCGACGATGGTGGAGATGGCCTCGGAGGAGGCGACCTCGCCGGCGGCGGCGCCGCCCATGCCGTCGGCGATGGCGAGCAGGCGGGGCCCGGCGTATCCGGAGTCCTCGTTGCCCTCCCGGATCATGCCTTTGTGCGATCCGGCGGCGAAGCGCAGTGACAGACTCATGCGCACCTCGCCCGTCGGCTCCGGATACATCCGCACGGTGCCCACCCTCCGGTCGGGAGCGCGCCGGGGCCCGGGGTGGGGGCCCACGCCGCGTGCTCGCTCCGCTCACGCCTATTCATGATGTAGCACTACTTCCGCAGCTCGATGACGGTCTTGCCGATACGGATCGGCGCGCCCAGCGGAATCGGTGTGGGAGTCGTCAGCCGGCTCCGGTCGAGGTAAGTGCCGTTGGTCGAGCCCAGGTCCTCGACGATCCAGTTGCCGTCGCGGTCCGGGTAGATCCTGGCATGCCGGCTGGAGGCGTAGTCGTCGTCCAGCACGATGGTGCTGTCGTGCGCCCGGCCCAGCGTGATGGTCTGGCCCTGGAGCGCGACGGTGGTGCCGGTGAGGGTGCCCTCGGACACGACGAGCTTGGTGGGGGCGTTACGGCGCTGGCGGCCCCCGGCGGCCGGCTGCTGGCGCTGCTGCGGGGGCGCCTGCCGCTGGGCCTGCTGGGCCCGGCCTGCTTCCCGGCGCGAGCCGCGCTGGGTGACGCGCGTACCGAACAGGTCGCTGCGGATGACCTGCACGGCCACGATCACGAACAGCCACAGTACGGCCAGGAAACCCAGCCGCATGACCGTGAGGGTCAGCTCTGACATTGCCCCCGCTTCACCCTTCGGCTTGCCGGTAAATGATGGTGGTGCTGCCCACGACGATCCGCGAGCCGTCGCGGAGCGTAGCGCGGGTGGTGTGCTGCCCGTCCACCACGATGCCGTTGGTGGACCCGAGATCCTGGATCGTCGAGGGCGTTCCGGTCCGGATCTCGCAGTGCCGGCGCGAGACGCCGGGGTCGTCGATCCGCACGTCGGCTTCGGTGCTGCGGCCCAGCACCAGCGTGGCGCGGGAGATCTGGTGGCGGGTGCCGTTGATCTCGATCCAGTGGCGGGTGCGGGAGCCCGGGGCGGGCGCGCCGACCGGGCCGCCGGCGCCGGGGCGCTGTGCCGCCGCGGCGGGCGGGTAGCCGTACCCGCCGCGGCCGCCGGGCGGCGGTGGGGCGGACGGCATGGGCGGGGCACCTGCCGGAGCGGCCGACGGCGGGTAACCGTAACCGCCGGCACCCGGGCCGGGGCGGCCGGCCGGGGCCGCGGCGCCGGGCGCCTGCTGGTCGGTGGATCCGGCGAGCGTACGGCTGCGCACCCGGTACAGACCGGTGTCGAGGTCGTCCGCCTTCTCGAGGTTGACCTTGATCGGGCCCATGAAGGTGTAGCGCTGCTGCTTGGCGTAGTCCTTCACCATGCCGGCGAGCTCGTCACCGAGCTGGCCCGAGTAGGGGCTGAGCCGCTCGAAGTCGGGTGTGCTCAGCTCCACGATGAAGTCATTGGGTACGACCGTGCGGTCGCGGTTCCAGATGGTCGCGTTGTTGTCGCACTCACGCTGGAGCGCGCCCGCGATCTCCACGGGCTGGACCTCGGACTTGAACACCTTGGCGAAGGTGCCGTTGACCAGACCTTCGAGACGCTGCTCGAACTTCTTCAGGACTCCCATGAGGCACCTCCTCCGTCCTTGCCGCCCTGGGTACTGCGCCGGCTGCTGCTTACCTGGTACTGCTTACTGATCGTATCCACGCGCCGGTGAATCGGCTGGTTCCCCCTGTCGGCACGGTCGACAGGTGTCGACGCCTCCGAAGTTCCCTGTGGAGCTCGTCTTCGAACTCTGCTGTCGAACTCCTCTGTCAAGGATCGTAGAGGCGGCCGCAGACCAGTGTCCCGCACCTGACTGTGGACCCCGACCGGCTCCTGGGCGGACGGGGGCTACCGGTACGAGGTTGATACGTGAACCGGCACAGGTTGATACGTGGCCGGCGGCACCCCGGTTCGGCGGGCGCACGCGTACCCGCTGGTGGGCGGCTGCCCACGGATAAGCGATGTGAACCCACCCCCTCCAGCGTGCTAATGTTCTGCGTGTCGGAAGGCGCCGGACCGCAAGGCGAGGGGCCCGAGGACACACCCAATGCGCGGGTGGCGGAATAGGCAGACGCGCTGGATTCAGGTTCCAGTGCCCGCAAGGGCGTGGGGGTTCAACTCCCCCCTCGCGCACAGCGAAGAACCGACGGGACGGGTCTTCACCGGTGACGAAAGTCACAGGTGGGGGCCCGTTCCTCGTTGCGTGGTGGGCTACGGCTCGGACGGTGACGTGGCAGGGCCCCGGCGGTGAGGTATCTCACGGCTGGGGCCCTTCTTGTTGGGCTGCGGCAGCGATTTCTTTCGCTGTTTCACGTGAAACATTCGCTGTACGGCCTTGGTGGGCAAGCGAGTTGATGCTTCACGTCGGCCGGGGCGGAGGAGGAACCGACCGGCGCCGTCGTGGGGTCACTCGCGGATGCCGGCCAGCTCCACCGCCCGGCGGCGCATGGCCAGCCCGGCCGGGGCGACGGAGAACACCACGGCGAGTACCGCACACGCACCCACGGTCGCCCCGAGCTCCGCCCACGGCAGCCGGACCGGGCTCCCCACCGACAGCAGACCGAGCGCGCCCCACATGCCCGCCAGGTTGAGCCCGGCGACCAGGAGGCCGAGCACGCCGCCCACCGCGACGACCATCAGCGACTCAGCGGCGACCAGCCGCAGCACCTGCCACGGGGTGGCCCCGGCCAGTCGGAGGACGGCCAGGTCGCGCACCCGGTCGGAGGTCGCCATGACCATGGTGTTGGCCAGGGAGATCCCGGTGTAGAGCAGGGCGATACCGAGGACCAGCAGGAAGCCGTACCGAGTGGTCCGGTTGGTCTCGGGGTAACTGGCCCGCACCCACTGGTCCTTGGTGAAGACCTGCCCGCCGGTCCTGGCGAGCGCGGTGGCCACGGCGGACGCGTCAGCCCCCTCGGTCAGGGAGACGTCCACCCGGTCGACGCTCGCGCCGGGGGCGTTGGCGGGGGTGACGTAGGCGCCGTTGTTGCCGGTGCCGGTCGTCATCACGGCGGCGATCCGCAGCGACTTCCTGGTGCCGTCCCCGAGCCACACGTCGACCCGCTGGCCGACGGTGTGCTTCTCCCACTCCTCGTTGACGATGATCGAGTCGTCGTCGAGGTCGCTCACCTTCCCGGCCGCCAGCGGCAGACGGACGGTCTTCGCCAGCGGTCCCGCGTCGGCCGCGCGGGCCTCGGACCTGATGAGGGCGACGCCCTCCTCCAGGACGTACACGGCACTCGACGAGGTCACCGAGACCTGGGCGCCCTTCACCGCTTCGAGCTCCTTCACGGTCGCCGCGTCGAACCCGGCGCCCCCGGGCGGAGTGACGACGAACGAGGCGGCCGTCTGCTCGCGCGTCTCGGTGGCCTTCGCCTCGTCGAGCGTGGCCGTGGCGCCCAGCAGCGAGCCCGCGAGGGCGACCGTGACCAGCACGGGCGCCGCGATGGCCGCCGTACGGCGGATGCCCGCGGCCGCGTTCTCCCGCACCAGCATCCCGCCCGCGCCGGGCAGCTGGGCCGGAAGCCAGGCGATCAGCCGGGTGAGCGGACGCACCAGGACCGGCGCGAGCAGCGCGATCGCGGTGATCAGCAGTATCGGACGGCTCACGTAGGTCTTGCGGTGCAGCAGTTCACCGGGGTCGGAGACCAGCGCGAGGCCGAGTGTCACGGCGGCGGTCAGCAGCAGGCCCGCCCCGAACAGCCAGCGGCCCCAGGTCATCGCCTTGGTGTCCACGGACGCGTCCCGCAGCGCCTGGGTGGGGTCGGTGCGCCCGGCCCGCCAGGATGCGGCGATCACTCCGAGCAGCGCGACGAGGAGCCCGGTCCAGAAGGCCAAGTGGTACGGCCAGGTGTAGTCGCCGATGGTGAACCAGCCGGGTGCGAGTCCGCCGTCGACCACCCACGCGGCGAGCTTCGGGGCGCCGTACGCGCCGAGCACACAGCCGGCCGCCGACGCCAGTACGCCCACCACCAGAGCCTCCGCGAACACCATCCGCCGGACCTGGCCGGGCGTGGCCCCCGCGGTGCGCAGCAGGCCGAACTCCCGGCGCCGCTGGGCGACCGCGAAGGCGAACGTGGACGCCACCACGAACACCGACACGAACGCGGTGACCCCGCCCGCGGTGCCGAACATGGCGTTCATCGCGGTCAGGGCCTCGCGGTCGCGGTCCGGGTCGGCGTCGGCGAGACGGCGGTCGGTGCCGGTGAGGACCCGGAGGTTCTGGCCGCCGACAGCCGCGCGCACCTCGGACGCGTCCGCCCGCACCACCAACTGGGTGCTTCTCGGCGCCAGTTCGGCGGCGCGGGCGTCGGTGTAGAAGACGGCGTTCTCGAAGCCGCGCGAGGCGACGGTGCCGACGACCGTGAGGGTCCCGCGGTCGGTCGCGACCCGCTCACCTGGCCGCGCCCAGTCGCCGGTGACGACGACCTCGCCGACGGCGCGGGGACCACGGCCCGCGTCGATCTCGTACGGCGCGAAGGCGGCCGTGGACCAGGGGTGGCCGACCAGGTCGCCGGGGCCCCCGGCGGCCCGCACGGGGAACGAACGGTCCTCGACGACCGTGCCGAGCCGGCGCAGCTTCGCCACGGTCGCCTCCGGCACCTGGCGCGGGTGGGCGAGCTTCTGGGTGCGGGTGCCGATCGGGGTCGGTACGGACAGGGTGTCCTGTCCCTGGACGACGACCGGTGCCGCGGCGAACCGTTCCGGCCGCCGTTCGGGTGCGTCCAGGGAGGAGGCGAGGGCCAGGCCCATCACGGCGAGCAGTGCGACGCCCAGCGAGAGCGCGATGGAGCTGCCGACGAAGGTGACCCAGCGGGTGCGCAGGGTGCACAGGGCGACGCTCAGCACGGCACGGCCTCCAGCTTGGTCATACGGGCCGCGATGTCGTCCGCGCCCGCGCCGGTCAGCTCACCGTTGACGCAGCCGTCGACGAGGAAGACCACGCGGTCGGCGTAGGAGGCTGCCACCGGGTCGTGGGTGACCATGATGATCGTCTGGCCCTCGCGGTCGACCATGGAGCGCAGCAGGGTCAGCACCTCGCGGCTGGCCCGCGAGTCCAGGGCACCGGTCGGCTCGTCGCCGAAGAGGACCTCGGGGCGGGTGATCAGAGCGCGGGCCAGGGCGACGCGCTGCTGCTGGCCGCCGGACATCTCGGTGGGGCGGTGCCGGACGCGGTCACCGAGGCCGACCTGCTGGAGCACCTCACGGACCCGGGCCCTGGCGACCCGCCGGCCGGCCAGCCGGAGCGGCAGGGCGACGTTCTGCTCGGCGGTCAGCGCGGGCAGCAGGTTGAACGCCTGGAACACGAAGCCGATGCGCTCGCGCCGCAGCAGCGTCAGCTTGGTCTCGCTGAGCCCGGTCAGCTCCGTACCGCCCACCGAGACCGAGCCCGAGGTGGGGCGGTCGAGACCGGCGGCGCACTGCAGGAGGGTCGACTTGCCGGAGCCGGAAGGGCCCATGACGGCGGTGAAGGTGCCGCGGGGGAAGGAGAGGGAGACCTGGTCGAGGGCGGTGACGGTGCTGTCGCCCGACCTGTAGCTCCTGCTGACGGAGCGCAACTGGATGGCGTCGTTGTTCATCTGTCCCTACTCGTTCGGTGTCGGTCTTCCCGCGGGTCTGGGCGGGGCGGAGGGTTCGGGGCGTTCGGGGAGGGGGTGCTGGGTCAGGCGTTGCGGGTGGTGGGGTGGCGGGGTCCACGGATCGCAGATGCCGACGTCGCCGTGCGCCGCGCCCTAGCCCTCTGCTCCGCCGGCCAAGCCGTCATCCGGGTGCCGCCTCCCTCGTCTCCTCGGTGACTCCACCAAACCGGCTGAGGGCACCTGGGAGCAGTGCGGCAGGGACGAGACTTGGGGTAGGGCTGGGCATACCCACGGCGCTCGGGTGGGCTCACCGGGCCGTCCGGGGACACCGCTGTGCTTCTGGCGAAGACGTCGTGCGACGCGACCGCGTGGCCGTGGATCAGGCTGTGGACAAGTCGGGCCGGCGGATCGGAGTTGTCCACAGGGTCTGACGCGTTTCGGCTGGTGGTTGTACGGTCGGCACGAGTTGATGATCCTGATGCGCGGGCCGGACAGCGGACCGGCGCGGAGCCAGTTGCGGGGGAGGCGGTCGATGTGACCGAGACCGGTGTGGGGGCCCAGGCCGGGGCGGCGGCGGAGTCCGTCGGGAGTGCGGCACGGCGGCCCGTCGTGCGCGGCTTCGCCCGGTGGCCCGAGGGCTCGCATCAGGACTCGCCCAAGAAGCAGGGCAAGGCGTTGCGCGAGAGCGTTCCGCGCAGCGCCCATGCCGCACTCGACCTCGACATCTCCCGTCCCGGCGCGGTCGACGCCGTCGAGGAGTCGAGCCGCGGCCGCATCCCCGAGCTCACCCCGCTGCGGGTGGGACGGATGGCGGCCACGCCGTTCGCCTTCCTGCGCGGCTCCGCGGGCCTCATGGCGTACGACCTCGCCCGCACCCCGATGACCAGGATCCGCGCCCAGATCTGCGGTGACGCCCACGCGGCCAACTTCGGCCTGTACGGCGACGCCCGCGGCGACCTGGTCATCGACCTGAACGACTTCGACGAGACCGTGCACGGCCCCTGGGAGTGGGACCTCAAGCGGCTCGCCGCCTCCCTGGTCCTCGCCGGCCGGGAGATCGGCGCCGACGAGGACACCTGCCGCGCGGCGGCCCACGGCGCGGTGGGCGCGTACCGGCGCACCATGCGGCTGCTGGCCAAGCTGCCGGTGCTGGACGCGTGGAACGCCATCGCGGACGAGGAACTCGTCTCCCACGCCAACGCCCACGACCTCGTCGGCACGCTGGAGCGGGTCTCGGAGAAGGCGCGGGCCAACACCAGCGGGCGTTTCGCGGCCAAGTCGACGGAGCCGACCGAGGACGGTGGCCGGCGGTTCGTGGACGCCCCGCCGGTGCTGCGCCGGGTGCCGGACGCGGAGGCGGCGGCGGTGGCCGCGTCCCTGGAGCACTACCTGACCACGCTCTCCGAGGACCGCCTGCCGCTGCTGGCCCGGCACGCGGTGCACGACGTGGCGTTCCGCGTCGTCGGCACGGGCAGCGTGGGCACCCGCTCCTATGTCGTCCTGCTGCTGGACCACCGGGGCGAACCACTGGTCCTCCAGGTCAAGGAGGCCAGGCCCTCGGCCCTGCTGCCCCACCTGGTCACCGCCGGCTTCGAGACCCCGGAGGTCGACCACGAGGGCCGCCGGGTGGTGCTGGGCCAGAAGCGGATGCAGGTCGTCAGCGACAACCTGCTGGGCTGGACCACCGTCGAGGGCCGCCCCTTCCAGGTCCGCCAGTTCCGCAACCGCAAGGGCAGCGTCGACCCCGCCGCCCTCTCCGCCGACCAGGTGGACGACTACGGCCGCATGACCGGCGCCCTCCTGGCCCGCGCCCACTCCCACAGCGCCGACCCCCGCCTGATCTCCGGCTACTGCGGCAAGAACGACGAACTCGACGAGGCGATCGCCACATTCGCCGTCACCTACGCCGACCGCACGGAGGCCGACCACGGGGAGCTGGTGGCGGGGATCAGAGCGGGGAGGGTGGCGGCGGAGACGGGGGTGTGAGGAGGACACGGGGGTGTGCGGAGGAGGCGGGGGTGCGCGGGGGAGGCGGGTGTGCTGAGGCGATGCCGTCTTGACGGCCGGTGCCCGCACCCACCCCCGAGGGGCGCGGGGAACCGCGCGACCAGCCGCAACCCCAGCCGTGCCTGCCCGGCCGCCTCACCCGGCAACCCCGGATGGCGTCCGCCCCACACCGACACGGTTACGCTGTCCGGATGACGTCCCCGGAAACCGACGGCCCGGCCGCCGCAGGTACCGCGCGGCTGGAGCGGGCCGTGCGGGCCGCCGAGCAGGCGCTCATCGAGTACGAGATCGCGGTGGAGACCTTCCGCATCGAGGTGGAGAACTTCTCCCGCCTGCACCACCAGAGGCTCGGCCCCATGTACGCCCGCCTCGACGAGCTGGAGGCGCGGATCGCCGAGGCCCGGGCCGCCCGTACCGGTGATCCCGAGGACCTGCGCAAGGCGGAGGAGGCCCGCGCGCGGGTGCTGCCGATGCCCGGTGTGGAGGAGCTGTTCCACGGCTGGATGGACGGGGAGGGACTCTTCCCGGAGGCCGCCGCGATGCTCACAGACCAGCCGGTGCGGCCCCCGCAGCGGGTGCGCCCCAGCGACGAGGCCCGCAAGCTCTACCGCGAGCTCGCCCGCAAGGCCCACCCGGACCTCGCCCAGGACGACACCGAGCGGGCCCGGCGCGAGGAGTTCATCACCCGGGTCAACGCGGCCTACTCCCTGGGCGACGAGCCGCTCCTGCGGGAGCTGGCCGAGGAGTGGGCCGCCGGGCCCAAGCCCCCGGAGCAGGGCCCCACGCCCAGCGAGGAGCTGTACGCCCGCCTGGAATGGCTGTCCCAGCGCAAGGAACTGCTGTCGGTGGTCGCGCGGGAGCTGGAGGAGAGCGCGATCGGCTCGATGCTCCGGATGGCGCCGGACGACCCCGACCAGCTGCTCGAGGAGATCGCCGAGCAGCTCCTGGCCGACGTCTCCGCGCGCGAGGCGGAGCTCGCGGAGCTGCTCGCACAGGAGTGACCGGCGGCGCCCCGAGGGCTTCGGGTAGCGTCGGCACCATGAATTTCGGTGGTGGTGTGCCCACGGTCCAGGTCACGGACCTCAAGGACGACGATTTCCTGCTGGACGTCCGCGAGGACGACGAATGGCAGGCGGGGCACGCCGAAGGGGCGCTGCACATCCCCATCAGTGAGTTCGTGGCCCGCTACGGCGAGCTGACCGAGGCCGCCCCGCAGGATGGCCGCGTGCATGTGATCTGCCGCTCCGGCGGCCGCTCGGCCCAGGTCACCATGTACCTGGCCCAGCAGGGCATCGACGCCGTGAACGTCGACGGCGGCATGCAGCTGTGGGCCGAGGTGGGCCGGCCCGTGGTGACGGACGACGGCCGGCCGGGTTTCGTGCTTTAGCCTCCGGCGGTTGTGCGGGGCCGGGGGTTCTGGGGTTCGGGCGGATCTGTGGGGCCGTGGTCTGTGGCTCAAGCGGTTTCGTGGGGCCGGTGATTCTGCAGCTCAGTCGGTTCTGTGCGTCCCACTGTCCTGTGCCTCCGCCGGTTCTGCGTGAGGCGCTCAGTTGTCCTGGCCGGTCGGGTTTCGGTCGTAGCGGCCGGCGCGGCGGGCCAGTTCGCCCGTCGCGAGGGTCGCGGCCGACACCGCGCGTGTCCAGCGTGGGCCGCCCCGGGCCGCCCACCAGACGCAGACACAGCCCCCGATGGTGAGCACGAGGATGCCGGACAGGGCGAGCAGCATCATGCTCAGCCTCCTTCGGTCGGAGCGGTTCCGTCATCCTCTCAGTCGCCGGTCAAGGGACCCGCGGTTTCACCTATCCCAGAGAATGTGCCGCCAGCAGATCCCCCAACGCCTCCTCGTGCGCCGCCGCCGGGCCCAGGGACAGTTCCAGATGCTTGGCCCAGGCGTGGTAGCGGTGCAGCGGGTAGTCGACGTCGGCGCCGAAGCCGCCGTGCAGATGCTGTGCCGTCTGCACCACCCGCCGTACCCCCTCCGAGGCCCAGATCTTCGCCACGGCGACGTCCCCCGCGACCGGCAGCGCGCCGCGCGCCCCGGAGGAGAGCCGCCACGCGGCTTGCCACAGCGTGACCTCCATCGCGCGCAGGTCGATGTACCGGTCGGCCGCCTGCACGGCGACGGCCTGGAAGGTGGCGACCGGGAACCCGAACTGCTCGCGCCTGCTGGTGTATTCGCTGCTCATCCGCAGCACCCGCTCGCCCAGACCGAGCGCCAGCGCGCACGTCCCCGTGGTCAGCAGGTCCCGCAGCCACTCCCAGGCGCCCTCGACGTCGATCACGTCCCGCGCGCCGATCCGCACCGAGTCCAGCCGCAGTTCGCCCAGCCGCTCCCCGCTGGTGGAGAACTGCTCGCCGAGCACGACCCCGTCATGGGCCCGGGGCACCAGGGCGAGGACGGTGCGGTCAGCCGCGGTGTGCGCGGGGACGACGACGAAGTCCGCGTCGTACACCCACGGCACCGCCGTCTGCACCCCGTCCAGGACCCAGTCGGCGCCCTCGCCCTCCCCCTGGCGCGCGGTGACGGCGAGTTCGGCGGGGTCGTGGCCGGTGCGGCCGCTCGCGGCGACGGTCAGCACGACCTCCCCTCGCCCGGCCCGCTCCAGCAGCTCCGCCCTCAGCTCCTGGCCGCCGTAGGCCTGTACGGCTGCCAGGGCCGCGCTGTTCTCCAGCAGCGGCACCCGTGCCAGCACCTTCGCCGACTCCCGCAGCACCAGGCTCAGCGCGACCGCGTCCAGGCCGGCTCCGCCGTACTCCTCCGCCACCAGCAGGCTCAGCAGGTCCGCGTCGGCGAGCCTGGACCACAGCGCGCGGTCGAACTCGTCGGCCACGGCGCCCGTGGTGAGCGCCGGGGACGGCACCGCGTCGGGGGCGACGTCGGCGAACACTCCCCGCGCCGCCTCGGCCGCCGCCTGCTGCTCCTCGCTGAAGGTGAAGTCCACGGTCCCTGTCCTTCCGACGGGTCGGCAGATCGGGTCAGCTGATCTGACGGTCCGTCAAGATAGAACAGGTTCTAGAAGAAGGGAACGGTCGGCCGGGGGCTGACCCGGCGGGCGGGGGGAGTGCCGGATGGCGACCGATCGTTCGGTTTGTGTGGGGTCCATGGTTGCGTGCGGCGCCGTAAGGTGTCCACCGCTGTGGAAAACCCACGGCCGTCGCCTGTGGAAAACCGGGCCGGGAGTGAGAACGGCCACGGTGGGGGCTTCTCACAAGGGCTGTGCGGGGCGGTCGGGCCTGAGTACCGTGCCGGTGCGAGCCATCGCGGCGAGGCGGGTGCGGGCGCCGGTCACGGTGTCGCGGCGCCCCGCGTGCCGGGCCGGCCGCGGGACGACCGGATTCGGGAACGGGGCGGAATGGACGCGTACGACGAAGGCTCGAACGCCCGGCGAAGCCCGGAGGCCCCGAGCGCCACCCCGGGCCACACCGAGCCGACCGGCGTCACGAGCCCTGCCGAACCGACAGACCCCACCCCCACCCCGATACGCCCGACCCACCCCACCCCGGACCCGCACCCCGACCCCCGTACCGGCATAGCCGCCCTCTCCCTCCGGTACCAGATCGGTGTCGCCCTGTCGCTCGCCGTCGTCGCCGTCGTCGTCTGTGTGCACATCGGGATGGTGTTCCTGCACGTCGCGCCGGCGAACACGGTGACCAAGCAGCACGGCACGGCGGTCGAAGACTGGATCTACCCGGAGTTCGAGCAGAACTGGAAGCTGTTCGCGCCGAACCCGCTGCAGCAGAACATCGCGGTGCAGGTCCGGGCCCGGATTCGCGGGGCCGACGGGGGCAGCCGTACGACGGGCTGGTACGACATGTCCGCCCAGGACGGCCGGGCCATAGACGGCAATCCGCTGCCCAGCCACACCCAGCAGAACGAACTGCGCCGTTCCTGGGACCTCTTCGTCGCCACGCACGACGCGAACAACCGTCCGATCGGCCTGCGCGGCACCCTGTCCGAGACGTATCTGCGCCGCATCGTGGTGCTCCGCGTGGAGCGCGAGGACGCCACCGCGCGGGGCGACGTCCTCGTGAGCGTCCAGGTGCGCTCCCGGACCGCCAACGTCCCGCCGCCGAAGTGGAGCGACGAGAAGGTCTCGGTGCAGCCGGTCTATCGGGAACTGTCCTGGTGGCCCGTGACGGCCGACGACACCGAGGGGAGCGTCCGGTGAACCGCTTCGCTCTCGCGGTGTCGACCGCGATCGCCCGTGTCACCGAGGCCGCCCTCGGCCCCTACCAGAGCGCGATGATCCGCATCGGCTTCAGCGCGACCTGGCTGCTGTTCCTGCTGCGTGAGGTCCCGCACCGCCAGGAGCTCTACGGCCCCGACGGCCCCTGGAACTGGAACCTCGCCGAGCAGCTGATCTCGACCAATGGCGCGTTCACCACCCTGATGTGGTCCAGCGGACAGTTCTGGTTCGAGACCGTCTATGTGCTCGCCGTCCTGTCCAGCCTCCTGCTGCTGCTCGGCTGGCACACCCGCGCGATGTCCGTCCTGTTCATGGTCGGGGTGCTCTCGCTCCAGAACCGCAGCGTCTTCATGGGCGACGGCGGCGACAACGTCCTGCATCTGATGTCGATCTACCTCGTCCTCACCCGCTGCGGCCAGGTCTGGTCGCTGGACGAGCGGCGGGCCCGGCGCACCCGTGAGGCACACGCGCGTGGGGAGCACGTCGTCGACCGGGCGGGCCCGGCGCTGTGGGGCGTCTTCGGGCTCGTGCTGGTGTCGGCGACCCTCCTGGGCAGACTCGACGGCGACTGGGTCGTCCCGGCCCTGTTGTGGGCCTTGTGGCTGGCGCAGGCCCTGTGGTGGGCCGTCGGACGCTTCGGCCGGTCCGGTCAGTCGCGGATCATGCTCGACGTCATCGCCAACATAGTCCACAACGGCGCGCTGCTCGTGATCATGGCGGAGGCCTGTCTGATCTACGCGACCGCGGGCTGGTACAAGATCCAGGGCTCCCGCTGGCAGGACGGCACCGCGGTCTACTACCCCCTCCACCTGGAGTCCTTCTCGCCGTGGCCCGCCCTCGCCGACCTGCTGGCGGCGAACGGGCTCATGGTGATGCTGGTGACGTACGGCACGGTCGCCGTGCAGGTCGCCTTCCCGTTCACCCTGTTCAACCGGCGGGTCAAGAACGTCCTGCTGGCGGTGATGATCACCGAGCACGCGGTGATCGCGGTCGTCCTCGGCCTGCCGTTCTTCTCGCTGGCGATGATCGCCGCCGACTCGGTCTTCCTGCCGACGCCGTTCCTGCGCCGCCTCGGAGACGGAGCCGCACGCGTGCGTGCCCGGCTGCGGACACGGCTCGGGGGCGGCGCGGACACCCCGGTCGTTCCAGGACCACCGAAGCAGCGCACCCCGAAGGAGCCGGGCCGGGAGAACCCCGAGAACCCCGATCCCGCGCACGTAGGCTTCCCCGCATGACCTGCACCGATCCCCTGAGCCTGTGGCACCGGCTCGCCGACACCTCCGTCCTGCTCGACGGTTTCCACGCCCTCAAGCACGCCCTGCGCTTCGGCGCGGAGGTCCCGGTCGCGGTCACCGCCGACCGCAGCGCCGCGCTCGCCCTGGCCGACGAGCTCGCACCGGACGTACGGCAGACCCTGGCGGCGCTGCTGACGGAGGTCCCGGAGCCGGCGTACCGGGCCCTCGTCGCGCGCCCGCATCCGACGGCGGTGGCGGCCCTGGCCGTACGGCCGTCCCGGGCCGCGCACCTCGATCAGCTGGCCCGCACGCCGCGCACCGCGCCCGTGGTGGTCCTCGACCAGCCGCGCAACCTCGGCAACGCCGGTGCCGTGATCCGCCTGGCCGCGGGCTTCGGGGCGACCGGTGTGGTCACCACGGGCACGCTCGACCCCTGGCACCCGACCGTCGTGCGCGGCGGGGCGGGCCTGCACTTCGCGACCGCGGTGGAGCGTCTGACGGCCGCCGAACTGCCGCCGGGACCGCTGTTCGCCCTGGACCCGGAGGGCGACGACATCCGGGGCCTGAAGCTCCCGGACGACGCCGTCCTCGCGTTCGGCTCGGAGCGCAGCGGACTGTCACCCGACGTACGCGCGCGTGCCGATCACCTGGTGGCCCTCCCGATGCGCCCCCAGGTCTCCAGCTACAACCTGGCGACGAGCGTGGCGATGACGCTCTACCACTGGAGCCTCGGGAGCCCCGGCACGGCCTCCTAGGCCTCCCGGCGCACCTCGACGACCCGGAACCGGTTCGCGACGAAGGCGCCGTCGCACAGTGCGGCGTTCGCCGCCGGGTTGCCGCCCGAGCCGTGGAAGTCGGAGAACGCGGCCGTCTGGTTGACGTACACCCCGCCGACCAGGTTCAGCGACAGCTGCGCCGCCTCCTCCAGGCAGACCTCCTGGACGGCCTCCTCGACCTCCTCGTCGGTCGTGTACGCGCCGACCGTCATCGCGCCCTTCTCGCGGATCGTCCGGCGCAGCAGCTCGACGGCGTCGGAGGCCGAGTCCACCGCCACCGCGAAGGACACCGGTCCGAAGCACTCGCTCATGTAGGCGGCCTCGTCGTCCGGCTTGGCGCCGTCCAGCTTGACGAGGACGGGGGTGCGCACGACCGCGCCCGGGAACTCCGGGTTGGCGACCTCCCGCGAGGCGAGGGCGACTTCACCGAGCCCCGCCGCGGCCTCCACGCGTGCTTTCACGTCGGGGTTGACGATCGCGCCCAGCAGGGCGTTAGCGCGCGCGTCGTCGCCGAGGAGGCCGTCGACCGCGCGGGCGAGGTCGGCGACCACCTCGTCGTAGGTCTTGGGGCCCTCGTCGGTGCGGATGCCGTCGCGGGGGATCAGCAGGTTCTGCGGGGTCGTGCACATCTGGCCGCTGTACAGGGAGAGGGAGAACGCCAGGTTGGACAGCATCCCCTTGTAGTCACCGGCCGACTCCACGAGCACCGAGTTGACGCCGGCCTTCTCGGTGTAGACCTGCGCCTGGCGGGCGTTGGCCTCCAGCCAGTCGCCGAACTCCGTCGAGCCGGTGTAGTCGATGATCCGGATCTCCGGGCGGGTCGCGAGGGTCTTCGCGATGCCCTCGCCGGGGCGCTCGGCGGCGAGCGCGACCAGGTTCGGGTCGAAGCCGGCCGCGCTCAGGACCTCGCGCGCCACCTGGACGGTGAGCGCGAGCGGCAGCACCGCGCGCGGGTGCGGCTTGACCAGGACGGCGTTGCCGGTGGCGAGGGAGGCGAACAGGCCCGGATAGCCGTTCCACGTCGGGAAGGTGTTGCAGCCGATGACCAGGCCGATCCCGCGCGGGACCGGCGTGAACCGCTTGGTGAGCGCGAGCGGGTCGCGCTTGCCCTGCGGCTTGGTCCACTCCGCGGTGTCGGGGGTGCGGACCTGCTCCACGTACGCGTACGCCACCGCCTCCAGGCCGCGGTCCTGCGCGTGCGGGCCGCCCGCCTGGAACGCCATCATGAACGCCTGGCCGCTGGTGTGCATGACCGCGTGCGCGAACTCGTGGGTCCGGTCGCTGATCCGCTTGAGGATCTCCAGACAGACCACCGCGCGGATCTCCGCGCCCGCGTCCCGCCAGGCCCGCTGACCCGCCTTCATCGCGGGCAGCAGCACGTCCAGGTCGGCGTGCGGGTACTCGACGCCCAGCTCGATGCCGTACGGCGACACCTCGCCGCCCACCCAGTCGTCGGTGCCGGGCTGGCCGAGGTCGAGGCGGCTGCCCAGGAGGGCGTCGAAGGCGGCCTTGCCCGCGGCCATGTCGAGGCTGCCGTTCTCCCCGTAGGCCTTGGGGTGTTCGGGGTGCGGCGACCAGTACGCGCGGGTGCGGATCGCCTCCAGCGCCTGGTCGAGGGTGGGCCGGTGCTCGGCGATCAGCTCGTGGGCGGTCAGTTCGGCGGCCATGCGGGACCAACTCCTCGTCTTTCGAACTCTTCGTCGAGCTCATGACCTGGGCAGAACATGGGCAGGAACAGCCGGACAGAGCTAGAGTAACCGAACGATCGGTCGGGACAAGGGGGTCCGCCGCATCTGTGGAAAACCCCGTGCGGGAGGATCGCGCACATGACAGCACTCGACCTCAGCAGCCCCGTGGCCGTCGTCGGCACCGGCACCATGGGCCAGGGCATCGCCCAGGTCGCGCTGGTCGCCGGACACCCCGTGCGGCTCTACGACGCCGTCCCCGGCCGGGCCCGGGAGGCGGCCGACGCGATCGGCGCCCGCCTGGACCGGCTCGTCGAGAAGGACCGGCTCACCGCCGCCGACCGGGACGCCGCCCGCGCCCGTCTGACGGCCGCCGAGCACCTCACCGACCTCGCGGACTGCACCCTGGTCGTCGAGGCCGTCCTGGAGCGGCTGGACGTCAAGCAGGAGCTGTTCCGCGAGCTCGAGGACATCGTCGACGAGGACTGTCTGCTCGCCACCAACACCTCCTCCCTGTCGGTGACCGCCATCGGCGGCGCCCTGCGCAATCCGGGCCGCTTCGTGGGCCTGCACTTCTTCAACCCGGCCCCGCTGCTGCCGCTGGTCGAGGTGGTCTCCGGGTTCGCCACCGACGTTTCGTCGGCCACGCGCGCGTACGAGACGGCCCGCGCGTGGGGCAAGACGCCGGTCGCCTGCGCCGACACCCCCGGCTTCATCGTCAACCGCATCGCGCGGCCCTTCTACGCCGAGGCGTTCGCGGTCCATGAGGCCCAGGGCGCCGAGCCCGCCACCATCGACGCCGTGCTGCGCGAGTGCGGCGGCTTCAAGATGGGCGCGTTCGAGCTGACCGACCTGATCGGGCAGGACGTCAACGAGTCCGTCACGCACTCCGTGTGGCGGGCGTTCTTCCAGGACGTGCGCTTCACGCCCTCGCTCGCCCAGCAGCGCCTGGTCGAGTCGGGCCGGCTCGGCCGCAAGAGCGGTCGCGGCTGGTACGACTACGCGGAGGGCGCCGAGCGCGACGAGCCGCACACCGCGGAGCCGGCCCCGGCGCCCGCCTACGTCGTCGTCGAGGGCGACCTGGGCCCCGCGTCCGAACTGCTCGCCCTGATCCGCGAGGCGGGCATCCCGGTCCGCGAGGACGAGGAGGACCACGGCACCCGGCTGGTCCTGCCGAGCGGCGGTCAGCTCGCGCTCGCGGACGGGCAGACCTCGGTGGAGTTCCGGGACGTCGTCTACTTCGACCTCGCGCTGGACTACCGCAGGGCCACCCGCATCGCCCTGTCCGCCTCCCAGGACACCGCGCAGCAGACCCTTTCCGAGGCCGTGGGGCTCTTCCAGGCGCTCGGCAAGGCCGTCAGCGTCATCGGTGACGTGCCCGGCATGATCGTCGCCCGCACGGTCGCCCGGATCGTCGACCTCGCACACGACGCGGTCGCCAAGGGCGTGGCCACCGAGGAGGACATCGACACCGCGATGCGGCTCGGGGTGAACTACCCCCTGGGCCCGTTCGAGTGGAGCCGCCGGCTCGGCCGCAACTGGGCCTACAGCCTCCTCGACGACCTGCACCTGCGCGACCCGTCAGGGCGGTACGCGCCCTCGCTCGCGCTGTACCGCCACGCCTACGCCTCCGACAAGCGGGAGGGCAGCACCTCATGACGACCGCCAAGCGGGACACGTACACCCCGGAGACGCTGCTGTCCGTCGCCGTCCAGGTCTTCATCGAGCGCGGCTACGACGGCACCTCCATGGAGCACCTCTCCAAGGCCGCGGGCATCTCCAAGTCGTCGATCTACCACCACGTGACCGGCAAGGAGGAGCTCCTGCGCCGGGCCGTCAGCCGGGCCCTGGACGGTCTCTTCGGCATCCTCGACGAGGAGCACGCACGCGTGGGCCGCGCCTCGGACCGGCTGGAGTACGTCGTGCGGCGCATGGTCGAGGTGCTGATCGCCGAACTGCCGTACGTCACCCTGCTGCTGCGGGTGCGGGGCAACACCGGCACCGAGCGCTGGGCGCTGGAGCGGCGCCGGGACTTCGACCACCGGGTCGCCGAGCTCCTGAAGGCGGCCGCGGCGGACGGCGACGTGCGCGGGGACGTGGAGGTGCGCCTGGCGACCCGCCTGGTCTTCGGGATGATCAACTCGATCGTGGAGTGGTACCGCCCGGACGGCCGGGGCATGAACGAACGAGAAGTCGCCGACGCGGTGGCCCAGTTGATCTTCGGGGGCCTGCGCAGAGCTTCCTGAAGCCGGCCCCGGACTCCGGGGCCTTCTGACTCAGCCCTGCGGCTCCAGGTCCTCCTCCTCGAAGACCAGCAGGGTGCGGGTGCTCAGGACCTCCGGGATGGCCTGGAGGCGGGTGAGGACCAGTTCGCGGAGGGATCTGTTGTCCGGGGTGTGGACGAGCAGCAGGACGTCGAAGTCGCCACCGACCAGCGCGATGTGCGAGGCCCCGGGCAGCTGTCTGAGCTGTTCTCGGACCGTGCGCCAGGAGTTCTGGACGATCTTCAGGGTGATGTAGGCCGAGGTGCCCTGGCCCGCCCGCTCGTGGTTGACGCGGGCGCCGAAGCCGCGGATGACGCCGTCCTCGACGAGCCGGTTGATGCGGGCATAGGCGTTGGCCCGGGAGACGTGCACCCGTTCGGCGACCGACCGTATCGACGCGCGGCCGTCCGCCTGGAGCATCTGGAGGATGTCCTGATCGATGGCGTCGAGCGGACGAGGCGGCGCGAGGGGGACCCCGCCCTCCGGGCCTTCGGCCATTTGTTCAGGTGCCATGTCCCCCCGCCTCCCTACCATGGACGTACTGCGTCCATCTCAGGCTGTGGAGAACCGTTTGTCCACAGCCTGAGGGGGCCTGTAGCCAAAATGTGCCGACGACCGAACAATCGGTAGGTGAGGCGCCTCACATCCGTGGTGCGTCCGAAGCCGTCTCCCACGAGGAGGTGCCGTCATGACGGTCATGGAGCAGCGGGGCGCGTACCGGCCATCGCCGCCGCCCGCCTGGCAGCCCCGCACGGACCCCGCGCCCCTGCTGCCCGACGCGGAGCCCCGTCGCGTCCTCGGCACCGACGCGGCCGCCGAGGCCGACCCGGCCCTGCTGCGCCGCCTGCACGCCGAGCTGGTCCGCGGTCGCCGCTACAACACCCAGGCCACCGCCCTCACCAAGCAGGGCCGGCTCGCCGTCTACCCCTCCAGCACCGGCCAGGAGGCCTGCGAGGTCGCCGCCGCGCTCGCCCTGGAGGACCGCGACTGGCTCTTCCCCAGCTACCGCGACACCCTCGCCGCCGTCGCCCGGGGCCTCGACCCCGTCCAGGCGCTGACCCTGCTGCGCGGCGACTGGCACACCGGCTACGACCCGCATGAGCACCGCGTGGCCCCCCTGTGCACCCCCCTCGCCACCCAGCTCCCGCACGCCGTCGGCCTCGCCCACGCGGCCCGCCTCAAGGGCGACGACGTGGTCGCGCTCGCCATGGTCGGCGACGGCGGCACCAGCGAGGGCGACTTCCACGAGGCGCTGAACTTCGCCGCCGTCTGGCAGGCCCCGGTGGTCTTCCTGGTCCAGAACAACGGCTTCGCGATCTCCGTCCCGCTCGCCAAGCAGACCGCGGCCCCGTCCCTGGCCCACAAGGCCGTCGGCTACGGCATGCCGGGCCGGCTGGTCGACGGCAACGACGCGGTCGCCGTGCACGAGGTCCTCACCGCCGCCGTACGCCACGCCCGCGCGGGCGGCGGACCCACCCTGGTCGAGGCGATCACCTACCGCGTGGACGCCCACACCAACGCCGACGACGCGACCCGCTACCGCGGCGACGCCGAGGTCGAGACCTGGCGCGGCCACGACCCGATCGCCCTCCTGGAGCACGAACTGACCGAGCGCGGGCTGATCGACGAGGCCGGCCTCGAAGCCGTACGCCAGGACGCCGAGGCCTTCGCCGCGGCGCTGCGCGACGGCATGAACCAGGACCCGGCCCTCGACCCCATGGACCTGTTCGCCCACGTCTACGCCGAGCCCACCCCGCAACTGCGCGAGCAGCAGGCCCAGTTGCGCGCCGAGCTGGAAGCCGAGCAGGACTCCCACGGGGGTGCGCACCGATGACGACCGTCGCCCTCAAGCCGGCCACCATGGCGCAGGCCCTCACGCGCGCGCTGCGCGACGCGATGGCCGCCGACCCCACCGTGCACGTCATGGGTGAGGACGTCGGCACCCTCGGCGGGGTCTTCCGCGTCACCGACGGGCTCGCCAAGGAGTTCGGCGAGGACCGTTGCACGGACACCCCGCTCGCCGAGGCCGGCATCCTCGGCACCGCGGTCGGCATGGCGATGTACGGGCTGCGCCCGGTCGTGGAGATGCAGTTCGACGCCTTCGCCTACCCGGCGTTCGAGCAGCTGATCAGCCATGTCGCCAGGATGCGCAACCGCACCCGCGGCGCGATGCCGCTCCCGATCACCATCCGGGTCCCCTACGGCGGCGGCATCGGCGGCGTCGAGCACCACAGCGACTCCTCCGAGGCGTACTACATGGCGACCCCGGGCCTCCATGTCGTCACCCCGGCGACCGTCGCCGACGCCTACGGCCTGCTGCGCGCGGCCATCGCCTCCGACGACCCGGTCGTCGTCCTGGAGCCCAAGCGGCTGTACTGGTCGAAGGACTCCTGGAACCCGGACGACCCGCAGACCGTTGAACCCATAGGCCGCGCGGTGGTGCGGCGCCCCGGCCGGAGCGCCACACTCATCACGTACGGGCCGTCCGTGCCCGTGTGCCTCGAAGCCGCCGAGGCCGCGCGGGAGGAGGGGTGGGACCTCGAAGTGGTCGACCTGCGCTCCCTGGTGCCGTTCGACGACGAGACGGTCGCGGCCTCCGTACGGCGGACCGGACGCGCGGTCGTCGTGCACGAGTCGGGCGGGTTCGGCGGACCGGGCGGGGAGATCGCGGCCAGGGTCACGGAGCGCTGCTTCCACCACCTGGAGGCGCCGGTGCTCAGGGTGGCCGGGTTCGACATCCCCTACCCGCCGCCGATGCTGGAGCGTCACCACCTGCCCGGAGTGGACCGGATCCTGGATGCCGTGGGGCGTCTGCAATGGGAGGCGGAGAGCTGATGGCGCAGGTGCTGGAGTTCAGGCTGCCGGACCTCGGCGAGGGCCTGACCGAAGCGGAGATCGTCCGCTGGCTGGTCGAGGTCGGCGACGTCGTCGCGGTCGACCAGCCGGTCGTCGAGGTCGAGACGGCCAAGGCGATGGTCGACGTCCCCTGCCCCTACGCCGGCGTCGTCACCGCCCGCTACGGCGAGGAGGGCAGCGAGCTTCCCGTGGGGGCGCCGCTGATCACGGTGGCCGTGGGCGCGCCGGCCTCCGACGGTCCGGCGCAGGCCCAGGAGGGCGTGGCCTCGCAGAGCAACGGCGCGGGCGGGGGCTCGCAAGGCAACGGCTCGGGCAATGTCCTGGTCGGATACGGCACGTCGGAGGCGCCCGCGCGCAGGCGCAGGGTGCGGCGGGAGCAGCAGGTGCTCGTGCCGGTGGACGGCCGGCCGGCGCGACCCGAACCTCCCGAGGTGATCGAGGGGCCCGTCCCCGTGATCTCGCCGCTGGTCCGCCGCCTCGCCCGCGAGAACGGCCTGGACCTCAGGGAACTCACCGGCTCCGGCCCCGACGGACTGATCCTGCGGGCCGACGTCGAGTACGCCCTGCGTGCCGCCGCACCGGCGCGTACGGCGCCCGCACCCGCCGCCACCGTGGAGACGGCCCCCGTGGCCTCCCCCGGAGGAACCCGCGTTCCCCTCAAGGGCGTCCGGGGCGCCGTCGCCGACAAGCTCTCCCGCAGCCGGACCGAGATCCCCGACGCCACCTGCTGGGTGGACGCCGACGCCACGGAACTCATGCGGGCCCGCACCGCGATGAACGCCGCCGGGGGGCCGAAGATCTCCCTGATCGCGCTGCTCGCCCGGATCTGCACCGCCGCCCTCGCCCGGTTCCCCGAGCTCAACTCCACCGTGGACACCGCGGCCCGGGAGATCGTGCGGCTGGACGCCGTCCACCTCGGGTTCGCCGCCCAGACCGAGCGGGGACTGGTCGTGCCCGTCGTGAAGGACGCGCACGCACGGGACGCCGAGTCGCTGTCCGCGGAGTTCGCCCGGCTCACCGAGTCGGCCCGCACCGGCACCCTCACCCCGGCGGAACTCACCGGCGGCACCTTCACGTTGAACAACTACGGCGTGTTCGGCGTCGACGGCTCCACGCCGATCATCAACCACCCCGAGGCGGCCATGCTCGGCGTCGGCCGCATCGTCCCCAAGCCATGGGTGCACGAGGGCGAGCTGGCGGTGCGCCAGGTCGTCCAGCTCTCGCTCACCTTCGACCACCGGGTCTGCGACGGCGGCACCGCGGGCGGCTTCCTGCGGTACGTGGCGGACTGCGTCGAACAGCCGGCGGTGCTGCTCCGCACGCTGTGAGGACGGCCCGGCTGTGCCCCCGGTGGGCGCGGCCGGCTGCGCACCCGGTGAGCGCGGCCCCGCGGCCGTACACGCGGATCGCGACGCGGCCCGATCGTTCCCTGTGATCGCGACGGCACGCATACTCGGGGGGTGACCGCGTACGAGCCCCCGGACGCCCAGGACACCCAGGGCACACCGGGCACCCCCGGGATCGAAGCCGCGTACGACGTGGTCGTGCTCGCCGGGGGCGCCGCCCGGCGGCTCGGCGGCGCCGACAAGCCCGCGGTGCGGGTGGGCGGACGCGCCCTGCTCGACCGCGTCCTCGCCGCCTGCCCCGACGCCCGCACCACCGTCGTCGTCGCCGACCCCCGCCCCTCGGCCAGAGAGATCACCTGGGCCCGCGAGGACCCGCCCGGCGGCGGACCGCTGGCCGCCCTGGACGCCGGTCTGCGGCACACCACGGCCCGGCACGTCCTGGTGCTCTCCGCCGACCTGCCGTTCCTCCAGGAGGGCACCGTACGGCTGCTGCTGACCGTCCTGCGCACGGGCGGCGCCGACGGCGTGCTGCTCACCGACGCCGACGGCCGCGACCAACCGCTGGTGGCCGCGTACCGCGTGCCCTCGCTGCGCATCGAGCTCGCCGCGCTCGCGAAGGAGCACGGAACCCTCGCCGGCCTCCCCCTGCGCCGGCTGACCGGCGCGCTCGACCTCACCCGCGTCCCCGACCCCGTCGCGTCCTTCGACTGCGACACCTGGGACGACATCGCCACCGCCAGGGCACGGATCAGGGAGCATGAGCACGTGTTGGATGAATGGATTTCCGCAGTCAAGGACGAGCTGGGCATCGACCTCGACGTCGACACCGGCGTGCTGCTCCACCTCGCCCGGGACGCCGCGCACGGCGTGGCCAGGCCGGCGGCCCCGCTGACCACCTTCCTCGTCGGCTACGCGGCCGCGCGCGCGGGCGGTGATCCCCAGGCGGTCGCCGAGGCCTCCCGCAAGGCCGCGGCCCTGGCCCTGCGCTGGGCCGAAGAGGCCGAAAAGGCCGAAGGGGACACCGACACCAAGCCCGGCGAGACGTCGGCCGCCGCCCCCGACGCCCGCCCGGACGCCGGATGACCGCCCGGTCCCTGCGCACCGGTGAGAGCGCCGGGCGGGCCGAAGACGCCGACGAGCTCGACGTCGAGGAGGCGCTGGCCCTCGTGAGGGACGACCACGACCGCACCCCCGGCGACCAGGTGCCCGCACCGGGCGGCCCGGCCGCCGGGCCCGGGCCGCGGCACACCCCAGGACACGGCTCGGCCCACTCGCCGGGACACGAGCAGCGGCCGCCGACCAGACACCGCCCCGACGCCCACCACAAGGCCACCCCCTGGCCCGAGGCCCGCGCGACCGCCGCCCGGGCCGCCCGCGCCCTCACCCGCGGTGCCCGCCGCGCCCCCGTGTCCGTACGGCTCGACGACGCCCTCGGCCTCACCCTGGCCGCGCCCCTCGACGCCCTCAGCGACCTCCCCTCCTTCGACACCTCGGCCATGGACGGCTGGGCGGTCTCCGGACCCGGCCCCTGGGCCGTACGGGACGAGGGAGTGCTGGCCGGGCACGCCGAGCCGGCCCCCCTGGCCGACGGCGAGGCGGCCCGGATCGCCACCGGCGCCCGCATCCCCCCCGACACCACCGCCGTCCTGCGCAGCGAGCACGGCCAGCTGGACGAGAAGGGCCGGCTGCACGCCCTCCGCGAGGTGGCGCACGGCCAGGACATCCGCCCGCGCGGCCAGGAGTGCCGCAGCGGCGACCAGCTCCTGCCGCCCGGCACCCTCGTCACCCCGGCCGTCCTGGGCCTGGCCGCGGCCGCCGGCTACGACACCCTCACCGCTGTCCCCCGCCCCCGCGTCGAAGTCCTCGTCCTCGGCGACGAGTTGCTCACCGAGGGCACCCCGCGCGACGGCCTGATCCGGGACGCCCTCGGCCCGATGCTCCCGCCCTGGCTGCGCGCGCTCGCCGCCGAGGTCACCGCCGTACGGCGGCTCGGTGACTCGGCCGAAGCCCTGCACCAGGCGGTCACCGGCTCCACGGCCGACGTGATCATCACGACCGGCGGCACGGCGGCCGGTCCCGTCGACCATGTCCACCCCGTCCTCGAGCGCATCGGCGCCGAGCTCCTGGTCGACGGGGTGAAGGTGCGCCCGGGCCACCCCATGCTGCTGGCCCGCACCAAGGAGAACCAGCACCTCGTCGGCCTGCCCGGCAACCCCCTGGCGGCCGTCTCCGGCCTGCTCACGCTCGCCGAGCCGCTGCTGCGCACCCTGGCCGCCCGCCCGGCCCCGGAGCCGTACACCCTGCCCCTGAGGGACGAGGCACACGGTCACCCGTACGACACCCGGCTCGTCCCGGTCGTCCTGCGCGGCGACAGCGCGGTCCCGCTGCACTACAACGGCCCGGCCATGCTGCGGGGCATCGCGGCCGCCGACGCCCTGGCCGTCGTACCGCCCGGGGGCGCCCGGGCCGGGCAGGAGGCCGAACTGCTCGATCTGCCCTGGGCGTCCGCCGGAATCGGGGTGTGTTTCACGTGAAACTTCCGGGCCATGACGCGATCGCCCGCCAGGCGGACGAGCATCTCGTGACCCACAAGGTGAAACTGCCGCGCAAGGTGGTGGAGCACCCGTTCCGCCAGGTCGCCAAGCGGGTGCTGATGGCCTTGCTGGTCCTGGCGGCGACCGCACTGATCGTCTACGCCGACCACGACGGCTACAACGACAACTCCGACCAGTCCGTCGACTTCCTCGACTCCTGGTACTACGCGACGGTCACGCTCTCCACCACCGGATACGGCGACATCACCCCGGTCAGCGACGCCGCCCGGCTCACCAACATCTTCGTCATCACGCCCCTGCGTGTGCTGTTCCTGATCATCCTGGTCGGCACGACGCTGGAGGTTCTCACCGAACGCACCCGGGAGGAATGGCGACTCAACCGCTGGAGGTCCACCTTGCGCGACCACACCGTCGTGATCGGCTTCGGCACCAAGGGCCGCTCCGCGATCCAGACCGTCTGCGCGACGGGACTGAAGAAGGAGCAGGTCGTGGTGGTCGACCCCAGCGGCAAGGCGATCGAGGCCGCGACCGCCGACGGCTATGCGGGGGTCATAGGGGACGCGACGCGCAGCGAGGTGCTGAAGCGGGCCGAGGTGCACAAGGCCCGGAAGATCATCATCGCGACCCAGCGGGACGACACGGCGGTACTCGTGACGCTGACGGCCCGGCAGCTCAACAAGGCCGCGAAGATCGTGGCCGCGGTGCGCGAGGAGGAGAACGCGCCCCTGCTCAAGCAGTCCGGCGCGGACGCGGTCATCACCAGCGCCAGTGCGGCGGGCCGCCTCCTCGGTCTCTCGGTGCTCAGTCCCGCGGCCGGCATGGTGATGGAGGACCTGATCCAGCAGGGCAGCGGACTCGACATCGTCGAACGGCCGGTCATAAAGGCCGAGGTGGGCCGGAAGCCGCGGGAGACGGACGACCTGGTGGTGAGCGTCCTGCGCGGCCACCGCGTGCTCGGCTACGACGATCCGGCCGTCGGGACACTGGAACTGACGGACCGGCTGATCACGATCGTGCGGGCGTCGCCGGGTACCCAGGTGGCACCCGACGCGCGCCCGCTCCCCCCGATGCCGTCGAGCTGATCACGTGCGGTGGCGGAACCGGATGCTGATCACTTGCGGTTGTAGAGCCGCATGGTGACCGGCCCGAAGACCGCGACGAACAGGCCCGCCCACCCCAGCGACCAGGCGATCTCGTCGGCGGGCCAGTCGCCCGCCATCAGTCCGCGCACCGCCGAGGACAGATGGGTGATCGGGCTGTTGTTGACGAAGGCCTGGAGCCAGCCCGGCATGGTCTTCGGGTCCACGAAGACGTTGGACAGGAAGGTCAGCGGGAAGATCACCATCATGCTGACGCCCATCACCGACTTCTCGGTGCGCAGCAGCAGCCCGAACATCGTCCAGATCCACGAGAACGCGAACGAGAAGACCACGAGGAGCGCGATCCCGGCGAGCACACCGGCGAAGCCGCCGTCCGGGCGGTAGCCGAGGATGATGCCGACGGTGAGCATCACGACGGACGCGATGGTGTAGCGCAGGGCGTCGCCGAGGAGATAGCCGACCATCGTCGACGGCCGCCAGATGGGCAGCGAACGGAACCGGTCGAAGACACCCTTCTCGATGTCGGTGTTGACCGAGACCCCGGTGTACATCGTGATCATCACGACCGACATGACGAGGATGCCGGGCAGCAGGAACTGGATGTACTCCTTCGGGGAGCCGGCCAGGGCGCCCCCGAACAGGTACGTGTACATCAGCACCATCATGATCGGGAACGCGGTGACGTCGAAGAGCTGCTCCGGCACGTGCTTGATCTTGAGGACGGCCCGCCAGCCGAAGGTCAGCGACGCCGACAGCGCGCTCGGGCGCGGCGGCCGCTCCCCGGCGACGAGCAGCGCGGCCAGCGACTCGGCACTGACGGGGGCGAGGTCCTTCGCCTCTGCCTGGGTCACGGTGCTCATGCCGCCATCTCCTCGGCGTCGGTGTCGTCGGTGGGGTGTCCGGTGAGGGCGAGGAACACCTCGTCCAGGCTGGGCTGGCCCAGCGAGAAGTTGTCGACGGTGATGCCGGTGCGGGCCAGCTCCGCGAGGGCCCGGGAGGCCTGCTCGGCCGCCGTGTCACCGGCCGCCGAACCGAGCCGGGCCGTCAGCGCGACGGTGTCCGGTTCCAGCTGCACCTGGGCCTCCAGGGACCGTCGTAGGATCTCCGCCGCCTCGGGCCGCCGTTCGCCGTCCCGTAGCCGCAGATGTACGGTGCCGGCGCCCACGGAGGCCTTCAGCTCGCCCTTGGTGCCCTCGGCGATCACCTTGCCGTGGTCGATGACGGCGATCCGGGAGGCCAGCTGGTCGGCCTCGTCCAGGTACTGCGTGGTCAGCAGCACGGTGGTGCCCTGGGCGACGACCGCGCGCACGATGTCCCAGACCTGGTTGCGGCTGCGCGGGTCGAGCCCGGTGGTCGGCTCGTCGAGGAAGAGCAGCTCGGGGGTGTTGAGGATGGACGCGGCGATGTCGATACGGCGCCGCATGCCGCCCGAGTAGTGCTTGACCTGCTTTCCGGCGGCTTCCGTCAGTCCGAAGGCTTCCAGGAGCTGACCGGCACGCACGCGTGCGGCCTTCTTGTGATGGCCGAGGAGACGGCCGAGCAGGACCAGGTTCTCGAGGCCGGTGAGATCCTCGTCGACGGAGGCGTACTGGCCGGTGAGGCTGACCCGGCCGCGGACCTCGTCGGCCTCGCGGACGACGTCGTGGCCGAAGACGTGGGCCTCGCCGCCGTCGGGGCGCAGCAGGGTGGCGAGCATCTTCACGGTGGTGGTCTTGCCGGCGCCGTTCGGGCCGAGGACGCCGTAGACCGTGCCGGCCGGCACCGCCAGGTCGACTCCGTCGACGGCCCTGGTCTCACCGAACGTCTTCACGAGGCCCGCGGTCTCGATCGCCAGGGGTGACGTGTGCTGGCTCATGGGCGGGGTTCCTTCCGCGTGCTTGGGCTACGCATGGGGAGACCTTTACCGTCGCGCAAACTCATCGGTGGCGCACGTGAAATTCGGGCTGGGGTCGGATCGTGGGTCTGCCGCGGTGGCTGCGGGTAGCGTCCAGCCCATGTATGCGATCACGATTCCTGAACCCGGTGGGCCCGAGGCGTTGGTCTGGAGCGAGGTGCCGGATGCCGTGGCCGGTGAGGGGGAGGTGCTGGTCGACGTCGTGGCCGGGGCCGTCAACCGCGCCGACATCCTCCAGCGGCAGGGCTTCTACGACCCGCCGCCCGGCGCCTCCCCCTACCCCGGCCTGGAGTGCTCCGGACGGATCGCCGCGCTCGGCCCCGGGGTCTCCGGCTGGGCCGTGGGCGACGAGGTGTGCGCGCTGCTCGGGGGCGGCGGCTACGCCGAGAAGGTCGCGGTGCCGGCCGGGCAGCTGCTGCCCGTGCCCAAGGGCGTCGACGTGACGCGGGCGGCCGCGCTCCCCGAGGTGGTCTGCACGGTCTGGTCGAACGTGTTCATGGTCTCCCACCTGCGCCCCGGCGAGACGCTCCTCGTGCACGGCGGCTCCAGCGGCATCGGCACGATGGCCATCCAGCTCGCGAAGGCCGTGGGGGCCAAGGTCGCGGTGACCGCGGGCACGCGGGCGAAGCTGGACCGCTGCGCCGAGCTCGGCGCGGACGTCCTGATCAACTACCGCGAGCAGGACTTCGTCGAGGAGGTCAGGAAGGCGACCGACGGGGCCGGCGCCGACGTCATCCTCGACAACATGGGCGCGAAGTACCTCGACCGCAACGTCAGGGCGCTCGCCGTCAACGGGCGGCTCGCGATCATCGGCATGCAGGGCGGCGTCAAGGGCGAGCTCAACATCGCCGCGCTGCTGAACAAGCGGGCCGCGATCAGCGCGACCTCGCTGCGGGCGCGGCCGGCGGCCGAGAAGACGGCGATCGTGGCGGCCGTACGGGAGCATGTGTGGCCGTTGCTGGACGCCGGGCACATCCGTCCCGTCGTCGACCGGGAGCTGCCGATGAGCGACGCGGCCGCCGCGCACCGGGTCGTCGAGGAGAGCGGGCACATCGGCAAGGTCCTGCTGGTCACGTCCTAACCGCGGCGCAACCGCAGGGCGAACAGAGCGAGCCCGAGCCCCAGACCGATCAGCACCAGGCCGGTGCCGAGCGGCAGGATGAACACCTTGGCCGCGGTCTGCGCCGCGCGCCGCGGCGCGGACGCGGCGGCGGTGCCGTGCGGCGGTTCCGGTACGGCGGAGAGGTCACCGTCACCGGTGTCGGTACCGGTGCCTTCGGTACTGGTGGAGTCCTCGCTGGTGGAGTCGTCGTCCTCCGTCACCGGTTCGTCCCGCCGCCCCGGCCGCTCCCGCCCCTCACCGGCCCGGCTGCCGGCCCGGGAGGGAGTGGCGGCGGAGGGGGAGGGAGCCAGGGAGGGCGACGGCGAGGCGCGGCGGGGGCCGTGGGCCTGTGCGGAGTCCGAGGGGTGGCCGGGTGAGGGAGGCGGCGGGCTCACGGGGGTGTGCCGTGGCCCATGGTCCGGCGCCTGGTTCGCGGGGGAGGCGCTCCGGGCCGGTGCGGTGGTGCCCCGGGGTGTAGAGCCCTGTGCCGGTCGGTGCACCGGTCCGTACGTCGGCACGGGGAGTCCCGGGGGCGGCGACGACCACCCGAAGGCGCCCGGCGCGATCGAGGCGCTGGTGGAGCGCAGGGGCCGGGGCTCGGTGTCGTACGGCCGGATCGTGCCCGTGGGCCATTCGCCGGGCGGCAGGACGGCCGGGCTGGATCCCACCACGAGCGCCAGTACCGTCGCGTGCAGCCAGGGAGTCACGGGACAAGACTGGCATTCCGGAAACCAACCGGCATTCCGGAAGAGGCGCAGGTGTCGATCTGCTCCGGGAACGGTGGATCAGCGCTCACCGGGGGCACCCCACCGGTGAGGTGTACGGGTGCGAGAGAATGGCGGCATGGAGATGCCGAGGAACGAAGGTTCGCCGGAAAGCCCCCAGATCCTGGTCGTGGGTCAGGACGGGATGGCACTGGGCGGCGGGGGTGACGAGGACTCCCGCGAGGTTCCGGTCACGGAGATGGTCGAGCAGCCCGCGAAGGTCATGCGGATCGGCAGCATGATCAAGCAGCTGCTCGAAGAGGTGCGCGCGGCTCCCCTCGACGAGGCCAGCCGGGCTCGCCTCAAGGAGATCCATTCCAGCTCGGTGAAGGAGCTGGAGGACGGGCTGGCCCCGGAGCTCGTGGAGGAGCTGGAGCGGCTCTCCCTGCCCTTCAACGACGACGCCACCCCGAGCGACGCGGAACTGCGCATCGCGCAGGCCCAGTTGGTGGGCTGGCTGGAGGGTCTCTTCCACGGGATCCAGACCACCCTGTTCGCCCAGCAGATGGCCGCGCGGGCCCAGCTGGAGTCGATGCGCCGCGCCCTCCCGCCGGGCGTCGGCGGCCACGAGGACGGCGCCGACCCGCGCGCGGGCGGCCGCTCGGGCGGACCGTACCTGTAATACCCGATCCGACAAGGGCCCGGCAGCCGACGCTGCCGGGCCCTTCATGTCGCGTGCCCGAAGCGCTCGTTCGGGTTCTTTCTCCGTGACCTTGGACACGGATCCCCGGCCAGGGCCGTGCCGTCCAACCGTCGGACCCGGTGCCCGTTCCGTGACCGTACGCGAAAGAAGGGGCGCGCGGGCGTTACAGGCGCCCCACGGCCGGTACACAGGATTTGCACGCCGAGACGTATTACAGGTTTGATGGCCGGTCCGTCTCGGACCGGCCCCCGGGCTCATCCCGGACCGGCGGCTTGCGCGAAGGCTGTAGCGTGGCCGACGGAGACCGTAACAACACCGCGCGCACCGCGGGCAGAAACGACGGCGAGGACCGATGGCACAGCAGCAGCGCGCTCAGGGCCCGTCCGACCCCGAGGCGACTGGCGGCGGAATGTCAGATGCGCCGGAGCTGTGGGGTAACGGCGGACTGGTGGGGGACGGCCGGTACCGGCTGACCCGCAGACTCGGCCGGGGCGGTATGGCCGAGGTGTTCGCGGCCGAGGACGTACGGCTCGGACGCACCGTGGCGGTCAAGCTGCTCCGCGCCGACCTCGCCGAGGACCCGACCTCCAAGGCCCGCTTCACGCGCGAGGCCCAGTCCGTGGCCGGCCTCAACCACCACGCGATCGTCGCCGTGTACGACTCCGGCGAGGACTACGTGGGCGGCCAGTCGGTGCCGTACATCGTCATGGAGATCGTCGAGGGACGGACGATCCGCGACCTGCTGCTCAACGCCGAGGCGCCCGGGCCCGAGCAGGCCCTGATCATCGTCTCCGGGGTCCTGGAGGCGCTCGCCTACTCGCACCAGCACGGCATCGTGCACCGCGACATCAAGCCCGCCAACGTGATCATCACGCACAACGGCGCGGTCAAGGTGATGGACTTCGGCATCGCCCGCGCCCTGCACGGGGCGTCCACCACGATGACGCAGACCGGCATGGTCATGGGCACCCCGCAGTACCTCTCCCCCGAGCAGGCCCTCGGCAAGGCCGTGGACCACCGCTCCGACCTGTACGCGACGGGCTGTCTCCTCTACGAACTCCTCGCGCTGCGGCCCCCGTTCACCGGCGAGACCCCGCTCTCCGTCGTCTACCAGCACGTCCAGGACATCCCGACGCCTCCGTCGCAGGTCTCCGACGCGGTCCCGCCGGAGCTGGACGGCCTGGTCATGCGCTCGCTCGCCAAGGAGCCGGACGACCGCTTCCAGACCGCCGAGGAGATGCGCGGGCTCGTCCAGTACGGCCTGCAGATGCTGTACGACCAGGGCGGCCACACCGGCACCTGGAACACCGGCCCGGTCACGGTGCACGACGGCCGCGGCGCGGCCGCCGCGGGCTTCGCGAGCACCAGCGTGCTGCCGCACCCCGGCGACGCCTCCGGCACCACGCAGATCCCGCAGCCGATCCTGCCCTCCGGTTACGGCGGCGGGGACGAGGGCGGCTTCGAAGGACACGGCAACCGGGGCAGCGGCCGCGGCAAGCTGTGGATCCTGGCCGTCCTCGCGGTGATCGCGGTCGCGGCGGGAGTCGCGCTGGCGCTCAACGGCGGCGGTGGCGGTGGCGGTGGCGGCACCAAGACCTCCCCGACGGCGACCACCTCGCAGTCCACCGACGACCAGTCGGCCAGCGAGACGCCGAGCGAGACGGCGACGGACGACTCCACCGACACGTCCACCGATGACAGCGGCTCGGGCGGCTCCAACTACACGCCGTCCTACACCCCGTCGTACACGCCCTCGTACACGCCTTCTCCCACGCCCACCCAGCCGACCGAGACGGCGACGCAGCCGACGGACACGGCGGAGCCGACGGACACGGCGGAGCCGACCGACACGGGGGAGCCGACCGGTGGCGGTGGCGTCATCTCGGGGCCCACTGGCGGAGACGACGACTCCTGAGCGACCGCCACGCTCCCCCACGCGCGCGTGGGTCCTTGAACGGACCCCACGCGCGCGTGCCGTTTGTCGGGCCGTACGGCGCTGACGTCAGCCGGCGAACGCGTCGCACACCGCGTCGTACTCCCGCGTCCACCACACGACCAGCGCCGAGGCGGCCGGGAACTGGGGGTCGGCGCGGGTGTCGCCGCGCTCGTAGTGCCAGCGCAGCATCCAGAAGTCGTTGAGGCGCTCCCACCACACGCGGTGCACGGCCGCCGCGAGTTCCGAGGGCGTGGCCCCCGCCGTACGCCGGTACGCGCGCGCGTACGCCCGCACCTTCGGCAGGTCGAGGGTCCCCGCGGGCCGTACGAAGAAGATCGCGGCGGCACGTACGGCCTCCTCGGCGCGGGGCTTCACGCCGAGCCGGTCCCAGTCGACGATCGCGGCGGGCGCGTCACCCCGGTAGAGCAGGTTGAAGGGGTGGAAGTCGCCGTGCACCCATCCCACGGGGCCGCCGTGCGGAGGCCGCCGCCCCACGTGCTGCTCCAGCAGCGCCCGCCGCTCCAGCAGCCGGTGCCGGGCCAGTTCGTCGAACGAGTCGGCGGGCCGGTGCCGGCGCACGCGCGCGAGGAGGTCGTCGATGACGGCGAAGGTGACAGCGGGGTCGGCGCCGGCGTCGCCACGGGCCGGTCCCGAGGGTGAGGTCCTGGTGTGCGGGGAGGGTCGGCTCTGGGCGCCGGTGCCGGTGGGGACGGATGGGCTGGTGGTAGTGAGTGGGTCGGTGACGGATGGGTCGGTGGTGGTGAGTGGGCCCGTGGTGACGGGTGCGCCGGGGGCGTGCGGCTCCTCGACGCGGGCGCCAGGGGTGCGGGACGGCGCGCGGTGGGGCGGAGTGGCGCGCCCGACCGGCATCACCCGCTCCAGACTCGCGTGCACCACCCCCAGCAGTGCTCCGAGGCGCGCGCACTGCGCGGTGGTGAGCTGGGCGCCGTGTCGGTGGCGGCCGTCGATCCACGGGTGGAGGGCGTAGGCGTGGCCGCCGATGACCGCGACCGTGCGGCCGTCGTGGGCGGGCAGCGGTGGGGCGACCGGGACGCCGAGGTCGGCCAGGCGCTGGGTGGCGCGGTGCTGGCGGGCGATCGCCTCCGGGGCGGCGGTCTCGGGGTCGAAATGGTGCTTCAGGAAATAACGGCCGCGCGTCGTGCACAGCCGGTAGCCGCGGTTCAGGAGCCCCTGGTCGACGGGGTCGCAGGTGAGGGCGGATCCGGCGGAGTACTGACGGAGGAGAGCGCCCAGCGGGGGCGCGTGAGGCATCAGGGGTGGTACAGAAGAGCGCGGCACGCGCCAGATGCTAGGGCACGGGGCACCCCTGTGAGCTGGGCGTTGTCACAGACAGTCATATTCGTTCACGGCGTGCACGGGAAGGGACTTTCGTGCGGTCCGCGCACGCCACGCCGGCCGAGCTCATGGTCGTCGAGAAGAAATACGCTGATTTCCCTCTTTGCGCACTCGGCAAGTCAAACCCGGAAACTCTTCCGGTGACCAGGGTGGACGGGATAACGTGCCGTTGCTCCGGCCTCCTGCAAGGCTGTGACCAGCACCCCTTCGACCCTTTCCCGATTTACTTGGAAATCCAAGCAAAATCGCAGGTCAAAGGGGGTTTCACAGAAATGTGGAGCACTGGGTAACGTGATTCTTGCAGGGCGCTCGCCGGGGCACCTGTCACGCCTGTTCCGGCCGAGTGGCACCCACCCCGTGCCAAGGGTGTCGGAAACAGGTGAGCCGCACTGGTACCCGGCAACCCCGGGGGCCGGACCGACGGAGGAGCACACGTGACCGTGGAGAGCACTGCCGCGCGCAAGCCGCGACGCAGCGCCGGGACGAGGAAGTCCCCGAGCACCAAGCCCGAACTGGTTCAGCTGCTGACGCCCGAGGGCAAGCGCGTCAAGAACGCCGAGTACGACAAGTACGTCGCCGACATCACCCCCGAAGAGCTCCGCGGCCTCTACCGCGACATGGTGCTCACCCGTCGCTTCGACGCCGAGGCCACCTCCCTCCAGCGCCAGGGCGAGCTGGGCCTGTGGGCCTCGCTGCTCGGCCAGGAGGCCGCCCAGATCGGCTCCGGCCGGGCGCTGCGCGACGACGACTACGTCTTCCCGACCTACCGTGAGCACGGCGTGGCCTGGTGCCGCGGGGTCGACCCGACCAACCTGCTCGGCATGTTCCGCGGGGTGAACAACGGCGGCTGGGACCCGAACAGCAACAACTTCCACCTCTACACGATCGTCATCGGCTCCCAGACGCTGCACGCCACGGGCTACGCGATGGGCGTGGCCAAGGACGGCGCCGACTCGGCGGTCATCGCCTACTTCGGCGACGGTGCCTCCAGCCAGGGCGACGTGGCCGAATCGTTCACCTTCTCCGCCGTCTACAACGCCCCGGTCGTGTTCTTCTGCCAGAACAACCAGTGGGCGATCTCCGAGCCGACCGAGAAGCAGACCCGCGTCCCGCTCTACCAGCGGGCGCAGGGCTTCGGCTTCCCCGGCGTGCGCGTGGACGGCAACGACGTCCTCGCCTCCCTGGCCGTCACCAAGTGGGCGCTGGAACGAGCCCGTGCGGGTGAGGGACCGACGCTCGTCGAGGCGTACACCTACCGCATGGGCGCCCACACCACCTCCGACGACCCGAGCAAGTACCGGGCCGACGAGGAGCGCGAGGCGTGGGAGGCCAAGGACCCGATCCTGCGCCTGCGCCGGTACCTGGAGTCCTCAAACCACGCGGACGAGGGATTCTTCGCGGAACTGGAGGCCGAGTCCGAGGCGTTGGGCAGGCGAGTGCGTGAGGCGGTGCGGGCGATGCCTGATCCGGACCGTTTCGCGATCTTCGAGCACGCGTACGCGGACGGGCATGCGCTGGTGGACGAGGAGCGGGCCGCGTTCGCCGCCTATCAGGCGTCGTTCGCGGATGGGGAAGGGGCCTGATCATGGCAGCGGAAAAGATGGCTCTGGCCAAGGCGATCAACGAGTCGCTGCGGCGTGCTCTGGACACCGACCCGAAGGTCCTGGTCATGGGCGAGGACGTCGGCAAGCTCGGCGGTGTGTTCCGGGTGACGGACGGGCTGCAGAAGGACTTCGGCGAGGAGCGGGTCATCGACACCCCGCTCGCCGAGTCGGGCATCGTGGGCACCGCGATCGGTCTGGCGCTGCGCGGTTACCGGCCGGTGGTGGAGATCCAGTTCGACGGGTTCGTGTTCCCGGCCTACGACCAGATCGTCACCCAGCTGGCGAAGATGCACGCGCGGTCGCTGGGCAAGGTCAAGATGCCGGTGGTCGTGCGGATCCCCTACGGCGGTGGCATCGGCGCGGTCGAGCACCACTCGGAGTCGCCGGAGGCGCTGTTCGCGCATGTGGCGGGCCTGAAGGTGGTCTCGCCGTCCAACGCGTCGGACGCGTACTGGATGATGCAGCAGGCCATCCAGAGCGACGACCCGGTGATCTTCTTCGAGCCCAAGCGCAGGTACTGGGACAAGGGCGAGGTCAACACCGAGGCCATTCCCGGGCCGTTGCACAAGGCGCGGGTGGTGCGCGAGGGCACCGATCTGACGCTGGTCGCCTACGGTCCGATGGTGAAGCTGTGCCGGGAGGTGGCCGACGCGGCCGCCGAGGAGGGCAGGTCGCTGGAGGTCGTGGACCTGCGCTCGGTCTCGCCGCTGGACTTCGATGCGATCCAGGCGTCGGTGGAGAAGACCCGTCGGCTGGTGGTGGTGCACGAGGCGCCGGTGTTCTTCGGTTCGGGCGCGGAGATCGCGGCCCGGATCACCGAGCGCTGCTTCTACCACCTGGAGGCGCCGGTGCTGCGGGTGGGCGGCTATCACGCCCCCTATCCGCCGGCGCGTCTGGAGGAGGAGTACCTGCCGGGCCTGGACCGGGTGCTGGACGCCGTCGACCGCGCTCTGGCGTACTGAGGAGAGGGCCGTGACGACGATGACGGATGCGTCCGTACGCGAGTTCAAGATGCCCGACGTGGGCGAGGGCCTGACCGAGGCGGAGATCCTGACCTGGTACGTCCAGGTGGGCGACACCGTCTCGGACGGGCAGGTGGTGTGCGAGGTGGAGACGGCCAAGGCGGCCGTCGAACTGCCCATCCCCTACGACGGGGTGGTGCGCGAACTGCGCTTCCCGGCCGGCACCACGGTCGATGTCGGCACACCGATCATCACGGTCGACGTGTCAGGAGGCGGCGCACCCGCCGACGCGGGGACGCCGGCCGTGGAGACCGCCCAGGCCCCGGCGACCTCCCAGGATCCGGTGACTGCTCAGGCTCCGGCGGCGCCCGCGGCCGGGGAGGAGAAGCCGGCCGGACGCCAGCCGGTGCTGGTCGGCTACGGGGTGGCCGCCTCGTCCACCAAGCGCCGTCCCCGCAAGGGCCCCGAGGTCCCCTTCCAGCAGGCCCCGGCGACCCTGGCGGTCCAGACCGAGCTGAACGGCCACGGCCCGGCCGCGACCGAGGCGAAGCCGCGACCGCTGGCCAAGCCCCCGGTCCGCAAGCTCGCCAAGGACCTCGGTGTCGACCTGACCGCGGTGATCCCGTCCGGCCCGGACGGCATCATCACCCGCGAGGACGTCCACGCGGCGGTGGCCCCGGCCGAAGCGGCACCCGCCGTACCTGCCGTGACGGCACCGGTTCCGGTTGCCCCGGCCGTGCCGGCGGCTCCGGCCGCCTCCTACGACGCGGCCCGCGAGACCCGTGTCCCGGTCAAGGGTGTCCGCAAGGCGACGGCCCAGGCGATGGTCGGCTCGGCGTTCACCGCCCCGCATGTCACCGAGTTCGTGACGGTGGACGTCACCCGCACCCTGAAGCTGGTCGAGGAACTCAAGCAGGACAAGGACCTCCAGGGCCTGAGGGTCAACCCGCTCCTGCTGATCGCGAAGGCCCTGCTGGTCGCGATCAAGCGCAACCCGGACATCAACGCCTCCTGGGACGAGGCGAACCAGGAGATCGTCCTCAAGCACTACGTCAACCTGGGCATCGCCGCCGCCACCCCCCGTGGCCTGATCGTCCCGAACATCAAGGACGCCGACACCAAGACGCTGCCCCAGCTGGCACAAGCCCTGGGTGAGCTGGTGTCCACGGCCAAGGAGGGCAAGACCTCCCCGGCCGCGATGCAGGGCGGCACCGTCACCATCACCAACGTCGGCGTCTTCGGCGTCGACACCGGCACGCCGATCCTGCCGCCCGGCGAGTCCGCGATCCTCGCCGTCGGCGCGATCAAACTCCAGCCGTGGGTCCACAAGGGCAAGGTGAAACCCCGCCAGGTCACCACGCTGGCCCTCAGCTTCGACCACCGCCTGGTCGACGGCGAACTCGGCTCCAAGGTCCTCGCCGACGTGGCAGCCATCCTGGAACAACCGAAGAAACTCATCACCTGGGCGTGACCTGCGGGCAGCGGATAAGTTGTTCAACGCTGAAGGGACGGCCGCAAGTTCTGATTGCGGCCGCCCCTTCATCCATGTCTGCGCGGGCGTGTCAGGCCCGATTGAGCACGTACACCGGAGCGCCGTCCTCCGAAGCACCCTGAGAGCGAATACAGGCGTGCTTGCGCAGCAGCCGCAGGCATTCATTGACGCGATGCACGGACAGCCCCGTCCGGGCGGCGATCGATTCCAGCGGCTGCCGCAGCTCACCCTCCTCGACGAGCACCGGCGCGATGACGACGGCAACGGTCCACACGTCCTCCGTCACGGACAACCGCCGCCGCCAGTCGGCCAACACGGACTCCGTGGTCGGCTGTGCGGCCAAGTCGGCGGTGTGCGAAGGCCGTTCGAGGACCAGGGAGTCGAGCCGGTCCGCGATGCGTTCCATGGCCAGGGCCATGGTCTGCTGAGCGGTCAGGGCGGCCCGCTGCGTCTCCAGGATCTCCCGCTGCGTCCCCACGATCTCCTCCTGCAACGAGACCAACTTGTGCTGGGAGACCGCGAGCTGTTCGTCCGCCTGGAGGTTGCGCTCCTCAAGCCGCACAATCGCCTCGGCGACCTGCTCGGGCATGGCGTAGGCGATCGGGGCGCCGGGTTCGGAGGGCTGCACCTCCGCCTCTTCGAGGGTGTAGGCGCCCTCCCGCTGGACGGTCTCGATCACCTCGGCGGCCCACTGCTTGAAGGGTGCGCAGGAGGGCTTGGTGCAGGCGTTGACGAGAAGGATCAGCCCCTGGAGAGAGATGACGTTCAGGTCTCGTCGCCACTCTCTACCTGCGGGAACGCTCAGACCGTAAGCTCCAGTTACGGTCTCGAGAATCTCTCGATGGCCGTCTGGAACATGGTCGGCGAGAGCCTGCCGGGAGTTCGTGTGCCCCAACTGCTTGCACACATCCACCGCCGGAAACCAGTGACTCCCGTCCGGCATGGTCAGTCGTCGAATCCGGTGTCCGGTCGCCGCGTAGACGAAGTCGCCGACGTCGATCGCCTCATGCCTCTTGCCCGCCTCGGGCCGCTTGTTCGGTTCGTTCATGTGAACCACCTCCGACCCTTGCGCCCGACACCCCGACATGACGAAGGGGCCCGTCGCCCTACGGCAACGGACCCCCTTCGTGGCAGTCGGCGTCAGCTGATCTTTGCGTAGCCGTAGTTGATGAGCTTCTTCACGTCCGTCGTGCGGTTGGCCGCCGAGGAGGAGGTCATGACCGCGCCGATGACGGACTCGCCGTTCTTCGTGGCGGCGAAGACCAGGCAGTACTTGGAGTCGGTGCCCGAGCCGGTCTTGATGCCGAGCGTGCCGTTCCAGCCGAGCAGGGTGTTGGTGTTCGTCCAGGCACCCATGGTGCGGGTGCTGCCGGTCTTCGTGATCGTCTTCGCCGTGTACGACTTGGTCTTCACCACGGACTTGAAGGTCGAGTTCTTCATCACGTTGCGGGCGAGGATCGTGAGGTCCTTCGGCGTCGAGGCGTTCGAACCATTGCTTATGCCGTCGAACGAGTCGAACTTCGTGTTCGCCATGCCGAGGTTCTTCGCCGTCGTGTTCATCTTCGCGATGAACGACTTCGTGCGCGCCGAAACGGTAGAGCCGGAGCCGAACTTGTCGGCGAGAGCCATCGCGGCGTCACAGCCGGACGGCAGCATCATCCCGTAGAGCAGCTGACGGACGGTGACCTTGTCGCCCACGATCAAGTGGGCCGAGGAGGCCCCCTTGGAGACGATGTAGTTGCTGTACTCCCTCTTGATCGTGACCTTGGCGTCCAGGTTCAGGTTCGACTGCGACAGGACGACCTTCGCGGTCATGATCTTCGTGGTGGAAGCGGTGAGCCGCTTCGTGTTCGGCGACTTGCTGAACAGGGTCGCCCCGGTCGCGCCGTTCATCAGGAAACCGCCCTTGGCGGTGATGGTGGGTGTCGTCAGCGCCTGCGCGGGTGCCGCGGTGAGAGCTCCGGTGGCGAGCACTGCGCCGGTCGTCAGGGCGACGGCAGCGGCTCTGCGGACTCGGAAGCCCTTGGTGGCGGAAATCAACTCAAATACCCCGAATACGTCGAATGCCCCAGTAGTGCGGCCGAGTTGGAGGGGAAGAAAGTGGGGCCGCACGTGTGTGACACGTAAGTAGCACACAAGGTTGTGCCGCGGCTGGGGCGGGTGTGTTTTCGCCGTCGGGAGTTTTCGCCGGGGTCCGCATCGTGGACGGAACCCATCATGCGTACGTGTTGTATCTAAGCTGTGGTCATGACCCTGGCCGTGAAACAGCCCCCCGCCGCCGACCGTGTCTACGCCCACGTCAAGCAGGGTGTACTGGACCGCCGTTACGAGGGTGGAAGTCTGCTCACCGAGGGCGAGCTCGCCGAGGCCGTGGGGGTCTCTCGTACGCCTGTGCGAGAGGCGCTGCTGCGGCTGGAGGTCGAGGGGCTGATCAAGCTTTACCCGAAAAAGGGAGCACTGGTCCTGCCCGTCTCCGCGCAGGAGATCGCGGACGTCGTCGAGACCCGCCAGCTCGTCGAGTCCCACGCCGTCCGCAAGGCCGTACCGGCGTCCCCGCAACTCCTCGCCCGCCTCGAGGAACTGCTCGCCCAGCAGAAGGCACAGGCCGCCGCCGGGGACCTGGCCGGCGCCGCCGTCACCGACCGCTGTTTCCACGCCGAGATCGTCCGCAGCGGCGGCAACGAGATCCTCAACCGGCTCTACGACCAGCTCCGCGACCGGCAGCTGCGGATGGGAGTCGCCGTGATGCACGCCCACCCGGACCGCATCACCAAGACCCTCGCCGAGCACGAGCAGATCCTGAAGGCCCTGCGCTCCGGCGACGCGGAGGCGGTCGTAGGCCTGATCCACGGGCATGTCGAGTGGTTCTCCCACCTGGCGCGGGGAGAGGTGCGATGAGCCGCGCCACGGTCCTTCCCGGCGACCCCCCGGGCGGCCGGCGCGCCATGGCCGTCTGGGGCATCGGCGTCTCCGTGTACTTCGTCGCGGTCATCTTCCGTACGTCCCTCGGGGTCGCCGGCCTCGACGCCGCCGACCGCTTCCACGTGAACGCCTCGGCCCTGTCGACCTTCTCGATCCTCCAGCTCCTCGTCTACGCGGGCATGCAGATACCGGTCGGTCTGCTCGTGGACCGGCTCGGCACCAAGAAGGTGCTGACCCTGGGCGTGGTGCTCTTCACCGCGGGACAGCTCGGCTTCGCGTTCTCCCCGTCGTACGGCACCGCCCTCGCCTCGCGCGCCCTGCTCGGCTGCGGCGACGCGATGACCTTCATCAGCGTGCTGCGCCTGGGCACCCGCTGGTTCCCGGCCCGGCGCGGACCGCTGGTCGCCCAGCTCGCCGGACTCGCCGGCATGGCGGGCAACCTGGTCTCCACGCTGGTCCTGGCCCGGCTGCTGCACGGCCTCGGCTGGACGGCGGCCTTCGCGGGCAGCGCGCTCGCCGGAGTCGTCGTCCTCGTCCTGCTGCTGCTCTTCCTCAAGGACCACCCCGAGGGCCACGAGCCGGAGCCGTTCCCGCACCGGGGCGCGGTCTACGTACGGCGTCAGATCGCCGCGTCCTGGCGGGAGCCCGGCACCCGGCTCGGCCTGTGGGTGCACTTCACGACCCAGTTCCCGGCGATGGTGTTCCTGCTGCTGTGGGGCCTGCCCTTCCTCGTCGAGGCACAGGGGCTGTCCCGGGCGGTGGCGGGCGAACTGCTCACTCTCGTCGTGCTGTCCAACATGGTCGTCGGTCTCGTCTACGGCCAGATCGTCGCCCGGCACCACGGGGCGCGGCTGCCGCTCGCGCTCGGGACGGTCGGGGCGACGGCGCTGCTGTGGGCGGCCACGCTGGCCTACCCCGGCGAGCGCGCGCCGATGTGGCTGCTGATCGTGCTGTGCGCGGTGCTCGGCTCCTGCGGACCGGCCTCGATGCTGGGCTTCGACTTCGCGCGCCCGGCGAACCCGCCGGAGCGGCAGGGCACCGCGTCCGGCATCACGAACATGGGCGGGTTCGTCGCGTCGATGACCACCTTGTTCGCCGTGGGTGTGCTGCTGGACGCGACCGACGACAACTACACGGTCGCCTTCTCCTCCGTCTTCGTCCTCCAGGCCCTCGGCGTCAGCCAGATCCTGCGGCTGCGCGGCCGGGCGGCGCGGCGGGAGCGGGAACGGCTGGTGGCGAGCCGTGTGGAGACGGTGCACGTCCCCGCGTAGCCACGGCAGCCACGCGGGTCTCCCACCGCGTTCCTACTGCGTCACCGTGAAGTTCCGCAGGATCGCCGCCGTCAGCTGCGGATCGCCCTCCGCCTTCACCCGGTCCGCCACGGACTCCGGGGTCACGCGGCCGCAGGCCAGCCGGACGTAGGTCTCCCAGTCGAGGGTGAGGGTGGCGGCCGGTCCCAGGGCGGGGGCGGTCTCCAGGGTGCCGCGGCCCTGGATGTCGACGCGTATGGTCCGCAGGAACTCGACGGGGCCGTGGACGTCGAAGACGATCGCCGAACTGCGCGGGGCCTCGGCCTTGGTGGCCACCACGTCGGGCAGCGCGTCGAGCAGGACGTCACGGGCGATGTGCGCGCCGGGGGAGTCGAGGTTGCCGGGGCGGCCGAGCGCGGTGCGCAGGTCCTGTTCGTGCACCCAGACGTCGAAGGCGTGCTGGCGCATGGCGTCCACGAGCGTCAGTTCGGTTCCCAGCGGGCCGCGCACCTTCGTGCCGGGGTCGCGGGACTCGTTCCGCAGCTGGCGGTTGCGGCGGATGATGACGTACTCCAGCTCGGAGGTCATCTCCGGCGCGGTGTGGTGGCGGCGGACGTCGACCTGCATCTCCATGTACCGCTGGTGGTCGTTGGTGACGTGGAACAGGTCGCGGGGGAGGGTGTGGATGGGACGCGGATCGCCGAGCATCTCGCAGTCCAGGCCGATGACATGGGAGACCACGTCCCGGACGGACCAGCCGGGGCAGGGGGTGCGGCGGTTCCACTCTCCCTCCACAAGCGGGGTCACCAGCTCGGATATCGCGTCGATGGAGTGGGTCCAGGCGTCGGCGTAGGGCTGGAGGGTGGGATGCAGACTCACGGAACGGGACCCCTCGGCGGTCGGAGCACGGGCTGGTGATGGCGTCGTTGCCAGTGGAGGCGGTGGCTGTCGGCGGGTGTCTTGGAACGCTAAGTTACGCTGCTGTGAGGCACCCCGGCAGTGCTTTCGTGTGACGATCGTAGGCCCGTAATGGACGGCTCGAATGCCAGGACGGTGGTAGTGTGCGCGCCTCTCTGATCCAGATCGCCGTGGATGAGGACGAATCGGTCGATTCTCGTCGGGGGCGGGTGGCCTCACTGGTGCGGGATCAGGCCGGTGCCGATCTCGTCGTGCTGCCGGAGCTGTGGAGCACGGGGGCGTTCGCCTTCGAGGAGTTCGAGCGCGAGGCCGAGCCGCTGCGGGGGCCGACGTACGAGGCCATGGCGAAGGCGGCGAGCGAGACCGGCGTGTGGCTGCACGCGGGCTCGATCCCCGAGCGCGCCCCTGACGGCACCCTCTACAACACCTCCCTCGTCTTCTCCCCCTCCGGCGAACTCGCCGCCAGCTACCGCAAGATCCACCGCTTCGGCTTCGACAAGGGCGAGGCCGTGCTCATGGGCCGGGGCGAGGATCTGGTGACGGTACGGCTGCCCGGTACGACGGTCGGTGTGGCCACCTGCTACGACCTCCGTTTCCCCGAACTCTTCCGCGGTCTCGTCGACGCGGGCGCCGAGACCCTGGTGATCCCCGCGGGCTGGCCGGAGCGCCGCCGGGCGCACTGGACGCTGCTGGCCCAGGCGCGGGCGGTCGAGAACCAGGCGTTCGTGCTTGCTTGTGGAACGGCCGGGACGCACGCGGGAGTTCCGCAGGCAGGTCACTCGATCGTGGTGGATCCGTGGGGCGAGGTGCTGGCCGAGGCGGGCCCCGGCGAGGAGGTCCTCACGGTGGAGTTCGACCCCGGGAAGGTCGCCGCGACCAGGGAGCAGTTCCCGGCCCTGAAGGACCGGGTGCTCTGAGCTCCCGACGGATCAGTCGTCCTCCCGTTCCTTCTCCGCGAGGTGGATCACGCACACCGCCACCGCGATGAGCAGCGCCGGGTCCGCGTCGTCGCGGACGATGTCGACGCCGTAGGTCTCGCGGACGTGCAGCCACCGCCGCGAGACCACCGCGAGCAGCTCACCGTCGTACTCGACGGCGAACTCCCGGTCGAGAATCTTGCCGCTGACGTCGAGTTCGGTGCTGCCGTCGGCCAGCGCCACCCGGTAGTGGTTGCGCAGCAGCGACAGCCGTTTGCGTCTGATCGTGGCCAGCGGTTCGCCGTCCCGCTCGATCAGCATGGTGTCGCGCAGGGCGAACATCTTCTGGCGGATGTCGATCAGGACCCGGCCCTGGGTGTCCTTCAGCTCGAAGGTGTCCCGCAGCCGCATGGCCTTGCCGTCGACCAGGAACACCTTGTTGCCCCGGTCGTCCTCGATCCAGTAGTCCTCACCGAAGCCGAGGAGCCGGTCGCGTACGAGAAATCTCATGTCCTTAGCGCTTCCCCGGCGCCCGGTCCGAAACGCCGCCGGTAGGCCGACGGGCTGAGTCCCGTCTCGCGGCGCACACGCGCGCGGAGGTTGGCCGCCGTACCGAGGCCGCTCCTGGCGGCCACCACGTCGAGCCGCTCCTCGCCGCGCTCGATGAGCCGGCAGGCCAGCGCCACCCGTTCCGCCGTCAGCCAGGCGAGCGGAGTGGTGCCGAGCTGCGACTGGAAGCGGCGGTGCAGGGTCGCGGGGGAGACGGCCGCACGGTCCGCCAGGTCGGCCACGGTCAGCGTCTCCCCCAGCCGTTCCTGTGCCCACGCGAGCAGCGGGCCGAGCGACTCGTCCCGTACGTCGGGCAGGGGGCGCTCCACGAACTGCCGTTGCCCGCCGTCGCGGTGGGCGGCGAAGACCAGTCGGCGCGAGACGTGGTTGGCGATCTCGGCCCCGTGGTCGCGTCGGACCAGGTGCAGCCCCAGGTCGAGCGCCGAGGCGCTGCCGGACGCCGTGAGGATGTCGCCGTCGTCGACGAAGAGGACGTCGGGCTCCAGCCGGACATGCGGGAAGCGGGTTCGGAACGAATCGGTCCACATCCAGTGGCAGGCGGCCCGCCGCCCGTCCAGCAGCCCGGCCTCCGCCAGGGTGAACGCGCCCGAGCAGAAGCCGACGAGCCGGGCGCCACGCGCGTGTGCCCGGCGGACGGCGTCCAGGACGCGGGACGAGCGCGGGGTGTCGGTGTCGGGCCGGTTCGGCACGATCAGCGTGTCCGCCTCCTCCGCCGCCTCCAGGCCGGCCACTCCGGTGAGGGTGAAGAACCCGTCCCGCATACGGGTGTGCGGCTCGGCGGCGCACAGCGTGAAGTCGTACAGCTCCCGCCCGAGTTCGGGCCGCCGCAGCCCGAAGACCTCGATGGCGCAGCTCATCTCGAACGGGTTCGAGTTCTCGTCCACGACCAGGACGACGCGGTGAGAGGATCCTTGCGGCATGTGCGATTCCTAGCACTCGCACGGCCCCGGGGCCACCCCGCACGATCACTCCATGGCAACCGAACCCGTCTCCCTGCCCACTGCCCTGGCCTCCTTCGCCGAGCAGTGGAGCCCCCGCATCGTCACCGCCGTCAACGACTACGACGTCCGGGTCACCCATGTCGAGGGCGAGCATCTATGGCACGTGCATGACAACACCGACGAGTTCTTCCTGGTCCTCGACGGCGAACTGCACATCTCACTGCGCGAGCCGGCAGGTGAGCGCACGGTCGTGCTGCCGAGGCTGTCCGTCTTCACGGTCCCCCGAGGCGTCGAACACAAGCCCTACGCCCCTGTCCCGACCGACATCCTCCTGCTCGAGCCGACCGGCACCTCCACGGTCGGCGACCGTCATGACGAGATCCCGTCCCATGTGGACGTGACGACGGGTCACGCGCTGCACCGGTGACCCGTCCGACGGCTACCGCCTGCGCGGGACCAGCTTGAACACCGCGACCCCGGCCGCCATCAATGTCGTGGCGGCCACCAGCATCGCCATGCTGTTCAGCCACATTCCGGTGGCGGCCAGCGTGGCGCCCCCGGCCCCGGTCGTCCCGGCGCCGATCACTCTTCCGTACATCGCTCTTCTCCTGTGTTGGGTTCCATGAGGGTTACGTAGCCACCCACTTCTCCTCGCTGCGGCGCAACAGCCCCCACAGCGAGGTGAAGTAGACGGCGTGCTGGAAAAGGTCGTAGAGCATCTCGGGGATCATCAGCGCCGCGACCAGCACCGCGCGCGGCCCCGCCCGCCGTACCGAGACCGTCTTCTCGACCAGGAAGATCAGCCCGATCGCGGTCCAGAAGGGCGAGAAGCCGGGCCAGCCGTACAACGTGGTGTACGTGACCATGTAGGTGAGGTAGACGAGGAAGGACAGCGCGCCGAAACCCATGAGGAACTGCTGCATGAAGTAGCGGGCGGTGACACGTGTCCAGCCGTAGTCGCGCAGGTTCTCCAGAGCTCCGCGCTGCCACCGCAGCCGCTGGTGCCAGAGCTTGCCCAGGGTGGGCATGACCTCGGTGGTGACCTCGCAGCCGGCCGGGGACATGGCCCGGTAGCCGAGGGTCTTGACCGCCTTGGTCATCTCGTCGTCCTCGGTGAGCGAGGCGAGGCTGTAGTAGGCGTTCCCGCCGCCTAGCACCCCGTCGCGGCGGGCGGCCCGCACCTCGCGCAGGACACGGGCGCGGAACATGGTGCCGGTGCCGGTGAGCACCTGGGCCTTGCCGCCGGTGCGCTCCAGCTCCCAGGCGTAGCGGTGGAACTCCATGCGCTGGAGGAGACCGAGGAGGCCGCCGCCGTCCTCGCCGTAGAAGACCCCGCCGACGGCACCGACCTTGCGGTTGAAGGTGCCGATGGCGGTCTCGCTGAACCAGGGGTTGAGGACGGTGTCGGCGTCCTGCACCAACAGCAGGTCGCGGTCCTCGAGATGGGGCAGCACCCAGGCGATGGCCTGGTTGAGGGCACCGGCCTTCTTGTGGGTGTTGCCCTGGGTGGTGAAGACCTGCGCGCCGTGCGCCACGGCGATCTCGGCGGTGGCGTCGGTGCAGTTGTCGGCGACCACGACGATCAGGTCGGGGCGCCGGGTCTGCCGCCACAGGCCCTGGATCGCGTCGGCGATGCGGTCCTGTTCGTTGTGCGCCGGTATCAGCGCCACCAGGCGCAGCGGGCCGTCGAGTTCGTCGGGTGCGGCGTGCGCGCGGCGCGCTGCGTGCCGGTGTGGGCGCGGGGGGCTCGCGGTGGGGGCCGCGAGTGTCGTCGCAGGGTGGTGCACGGGGAGCCCCCGGAGGTGCTGTTGGGCCATGCCCGGCTACTGCCAACCCCCCGGGCTCTCTGGAACCTCAGTTTTCACTATTTCCACACAAGCGGACAAGACAACCGTGATCACGGATTGCTCACGGTTGTCTGTAGTCGCCCTGTGCGTCCTTGGTTCCGTCGATGTCCGTTACGCGCCGTATCCGTCGGAGTATCCGTCCCGACGCCCGTGCGGCTCCTCGACGACGGTCGGTGCGGTGGGCGGAACCACCACGCGCCGCCGCCGGGCGATGCTGCTGAACGTCGTCACGCCGATCAGCCCCACGATCATCAGGATCACACCGACCAGATCGAGGTTGACCCCCTGCATGTGCCAGTCGGTGGCGAACGTGAGGATTGCTCCCACGGCGATGAGGATGATGCACCCGCCGAGGCCCATGAGTGTCGCCTCCCTGTCCGGTCCGGTCGTTCCGGTCCGGAACCCCGGGTACCCCCACTTCCCGCGAACTACCCTTCGAGGAGTCCGAACTGCCCTCCGAGTAGTCCGTACTGCCCTTCAAAGGGTGAGAACTACCCTTCGAGGAACGCCACCAGAGCGTTCGCCAGCAGGTACGGGTCGTCCGCGCCGCACAACTCCCGGACGCTGTGCATCGACAGGATCGCCACACCGATGTCGACGGTCTTGATGCCGTGCCGGGCGGCGGTGATCGGGCCGATCGTCGTGCCGCAGGGCATGGAGTTGTTGGAGACGAAGGACTGGAAGGGCACCCCGGCCTTCTCGCAGGCGGCGGCCCACACGGCCCGGCCCGAACCGTCGGTGGCGTAGCGGTTGTTGACGTTGACCTTGAGGATCGGCCCGCCGTTGACGCGCGGGTGGTGCGTCGGGTCGTGCCGCTCCGCGTAGTTGGGGTGCACCGCGTGCCCGGTGTCGGAGGACAGACAGACCGTCCCCGCGAAGGCCCGCGCCCGGTCCTCGTAGGACCCGCCGCGCGCGAACACCGAGCGCTCCAGGACCCCGCCGAGCAGCGGTCCGTCCGCGCCGGTGTCCGACTGGGAACCGTTCTCCTCGTGGTCGAAGGCGGCGAGGACGGGGATGTACGACAGCTCCGAACCGGACGACGCCGCGGTCAGGGCGGCCACCCCCGCGTGCACGGACAGCAGGTTGTCCATCCGCGGGCCGGCCACCAGCTCCTTGTCCCGGCCCAGGTAGGCGGGCGCCTCCACCGAGTGCGTCATCAGGTCCCAGCCGGTCACCTCGCCCGCCGCGAGCCCGAGTTCCTCCTCCAGGAAGGCGATCAGGTCGCCGTCGCGCACGTCGTCGCCGAGTCCCCAGATGGGCTGGAGGTGGCGCTGCTTGTCGAGCTTGAGGCCGTCCGAGGAGACCGCGCGGTCCAGGTGGATGGCGAGCTGAGGCACCCGCAGCAGCGGCCGGTCCACGTTCACCAGCCGCGTCGAGCCGTCCCGCAGGGCCAGCCGGCCGGCCAGCCCCAGGTCACGGTCGAGCCAGGAGTTCATCAGGGGGCCGCCGTAGATCTCGACGGCGACCTGGCGCCAGCCGTGCGCCCCGCTGTCCGGCAGCGGCTTGACGCGCAGGTTCGGGGAGTCGGTGTGCGCGCCGACGATGCGGTACGGCGTGTGGGGCGCCGCGTCCTCGGGGACGTACCAGGCGATGATCGCGCCGCCGCGCAGCACGTACTTGCCGCCGCTCGACCCCTCCCAGGCGTCCGTCTCCGAGACCTGGCGGAAGCCCGCCTTCTCCAGCCGCTCGGCGGCGTTCGCCACCGCGTGGTACGGCGTGGGGCTCGCCGCCAGGAAGGACATGAGGTCGTCGGTGTGGCCGCGATCGAGGCGGTGGGGTGCGCTCATGGGGTTCACCTTAACGACGTACGAGGGCCCACTCCCGAGCGACGGGAGCGGGCCCTCGTGAGGACTGCGACAGCTGTACGGGTGTGTCCTAGAACGCGGCCCCGCGGGGGACGGGACCGGGGCCCGGCCGGAACCGGACCGCCGTCCCGCCGGGACTGGAACGTGGCCCCGCGGGGGCGGAACCGGTGGCTCGTGGGGCCGGGACGCGACCCTGCCCGGACGGGGCCGGGACCCTGACGGGGCGGGGCCGCCGCCCCGCCGGGATCAGAACGCAGCCCCGTCGGGACGGGAACGCGGCCCTGCCGAACCAGAGCGCGGCCCCGCCGGGACGGGAGCGCGGCCCCGCCCGGACGGGAACACCGCCCGCCAGGACTAGAACGCGGCCTCGTCCAGGTCCATCAGGTCGAGCTCGACGCCCTCGGCGACCTTGCGGGCCAGGGTCACGCCGGGCAGGACGTTGGCCGCGAAGAACTTCGCCGCCGCGATCTTGCCGGTGTAGAAGGGCTTGTCCTTGGCGGAGGCCGTCTCCAGCTTCTCGGCGGCGATCGCGGCACCCTTGAGCAGCAGGTAACCGACGACGACGTCACCGGAGGCCATCAGCAGGCGGGTGGTGTTGAGACCCACCTTGTAGATGTTCTTGACGTCCTGCTCGGTGGCCGCGAGGTCGGTCAGCATCAGACCGACGATCGCCTCCAGCTCGACGGCCGCCTTGGCCAGGTGCTCACGGGCGCCCGCGAGCTCCTCGCCACCGGTGCCCACCGCCAGGAACTTCTTGATGTCCTCGGCGAGCGAGTTCAGGGCCGCACCCTGGTTGCGGACGATCTTCCGGAAGAAGAAGTCCTGGCCCTGGATCGCCGTCGTGCCCTCGTACAGGGTGTCGATCTTGGCGTCCCGGATGTACTGCTCGATCGGGTACTCCTGGAGGAAGCCGGAGCCGCCGAAGGTCTGGAGCGACTGGGCGAGCTGCTCGTAGCCCTTCTCCGAGCCGTAGCCCTTCACGATCGGCAGGAGCAGGTCGTTCAGCGCCTCCAGCGCCTTGACGTCCTCGCCCGCCGCCTCCTTGACCTGGATCTCGTCCTGGATGGAGGCCGTGTACAGCACCAGCGCGCGCATGCCCTCCGCGTACGCCTTCTGCGTCATCAGCGAACGGCGCACGTCCGGGTGGTGCGTGATGGTGACCTTGGGCGCGGTCTTGTCCATGAAGTTCGCGAGATCGGGGCCCTGGACGCGCTCCTTGGCGTACTCCAGCGCGTTCAGGTAGCCCGTCGAGAGCGTGGAGATCGCCTTCGTGCCGACCATCATCCGCGCGAACTCGATGATCCGGAACATCTGGCGGATGCCGTCGTGCTTGTCGCCGATGAGCCAGCCCTTGGCCGGGTGCCGGTCGCCGAAGGTCATCTCGCAGGTGTTGGAGGCCTTGAGGCCCATCTTGTGCTCGACGTTCGTCGCGTACACACCGTTGCGCTCGCCCAGCTCGCCGGTCTCGAAGTCGAAGAGGTACTTCGGGACGAGGAAGAGGGACAGGCCCTTGGTGCCCGGACCGGCACCCTCCGGCCGCGCGAGGACGTAGTGGAGGATGTTCTCCTCCATGTCGTGCTCACCGCTGGTGATGAAGCGCTTCACGCCCTCGATGTGCCAGGAGCCGTCCTCCTGCTGGACCGCCTTGGTGCGGCCGGCGCCGACGTCGGAGCCCGCGTCGGGCTCGGTCAGCACCATGGTGGAGCCCCACTGCTTCTCCACGGCGACCTTGGCGATGTGCTTCTGGACCTCGTTGCCCTCCTCGAAGAGGATGCCGGCGAACGCGGGGCCCGAGGAGTACATCCAGACGGCCGGGTTGGCGCCCAGGATCAGCTCGGCGAAGGCCCAGATCAGGGAGCGGGGCGAGGTGGTGCCGCCGATCTCCTCGGGCAGGCCGAGCCGCCAGTACTCGGAGTCCATGAAGGCCTTGTAGCTCTTCTTGAAGGACGCCGGGACCGGCGCGGTGTTGGTCTCCGGGTCGAAGACCGGCGGGTTGCGGTCGGCGTCCGCGAAGGACTCCGCGAGCTCGTTCTCGGAGAGGCGGGTCAGCTCCTCCAGGATGCTCTTCGCGGTGTCGACGTCCATCTCGGCGAACGGACCCGTGCCGTACAGCTTGTCGCGCTCGAGTACTTCGAAGAGGTTGAACTCGATGTCGCGGAGATTGGACTTGTAGTGCCCCATGGCGATGGCTCCGTCAAGAGATCGGCGAGGCACCTGGTTCCTCGCACCCGTTCACATACCAACAAGTAGCTACGATGATGCTACCCGTCGGTAATAAGTCGCAACCCCGATCCGGCCATCTGTGAGGAGTCACACCGCGACGGTCAGCGAAGCGGCGTACCCCTCCTCCGCACTCCCCTTCACCGTCGCGAGCTGGTGGTCGTGGCCGTCCCGGAAGACCATGTCCGACTCCAGCGAGAGCCGTCGCAGATTGGCCACGCTCCCCTCGTACCCCTCGGTCGCGTACACGGTGTCGCACACGTCCTTCGGGAAGGCGAGCTGCGAGGTGCTGGTGATCGCGGTGGCGCTCGTCGCGTCCTCCAGGCTGCCGTAGACCTCGAAGTGGACGTGCGGCCAGCGGCCCGGGTAGCAGCCGGGGAAGACGCTGGTGAAGGTGACCCGCCCTTGGTCGTCGGTCTCCTGGACGCCCCGCAGGTAGTTCTCGTCGGTGACGCCCTCGGTGTAGAGGGAGTAGCCGCCCTCCCGGTCGCAGTGCCACACGTACACGGCGGCCCCCTTCCTCGGGGTCCCGCAGCCGGAAGCGGCGTCCACCACCGTGAGCGTCAGCGTCAGGGGCACGCCCTCGGCGGTGCCGCCCGCGGAGTCGCCGAAGCTGCTGGTGATGTCGGTGCGGACGACTCCGCTCTCCTTCAGCACGTTCACGCCGTTCGAGCCGTCGCCGGGGTAGGGGCCGGCGGTCTCCTCGGGGATGGGGGCGCACGTGGTGTCCGTCTCCGTGGCCGCCCTCGTGTCCGTGGCGGACGGCGACGTCCGGGCCGTAGAGGAGGAGCCGTCGGCGGTGCAGCCCACCAGCGGCACCAGACCCGCCCCCGCCCCCGCCATGAGCCGGATCATCCGCCGGCGGGCCAGCACGGGAAGGTCGTAGGAGAGCCCCCGGTCGTGCTCATGCGTCTCGTCATCCTGATGTCCGCTCATGACTCGACGCTACGAGCGACCGCGGCCCGAATCCCAGAGCCGGCCGCTGTCAGGTCACTGTCGGTTTCCCGGGGGCTCCGGCACCCCTGGGTGCCGGTAGCCGCCCGCCGCCCTCACCCCCCTCGGTACGCTTACGCCCATGTACGGCTACGACCAGAACGCTGGCGCCCAGCAGCAGTACGGCGTCCCACCGCAGCAGCCCATGGCCGGCGGTGTGGGCGGGTACGGCCAGCAGCCGCCGCTGTACCCCGAGCCGTCCCCGCCCTCCCTCGCGGACGCGGTGCGTGCCTTCACCACCGGGCAGATGGCGGCCGAGGACTTCCAGCAGGTCTTCGCCACGTCCAAGGTCTACTGCCCGCGCGGCGACAACCCCGGGTTCCTCGCCCTGCACAACACCCAGCAGCCGGTGATCCCCATGTTCACCACGCTCAAGGAACTGCGCAGGTACGCGGGCAAGGAGTCCAAGTACTTCGTGATCACCGGCGCCGAGGTCCTCGACCTGCTGCCGACCGGGTACGGGTTCGTCCTCGACATGGAGGGGGAGCACCGGATCGTCTTCGACGCGAAGGCCGTCGAGCAGATGGTCGAGTTCGCGATGCGGCGGATGTACGGCTAGACACGCGCCCTCGGGAAGTAGACGCGCGCCCTCGGGAAGTGGACGCGCGCCCTCGCGGAGCCGGCGGGGTGAGCCGCGGCTCAGGAAGCCGGCGCTTCGAGCCGCAGTGACAGGCCGTCCAGGACGATGTCCAGGGCGGCCTTGAACTTGGCCTCTCTGAGGGCCGCCGGGTCCGTGGTCACCGCCTCCTCCGTCTCGGCGTGGCTCCGGGACAGGTGACTGTGGGGGGCCGTGGCCTGCTGGACCGCCGGCAGGAGGCGGGCGATCAGCCCGGACTCCGACTCACCGGAGCGGGCCACCGTGGTGAGCCAGGCCGCTTCCGTGGTGCTCATGCCGATCACGTACGACAGCACCGCGTCGATCGCCGTACCGGGATCCGGGAATCCGGCGGCCGTGAACAGGGCCGCCAGCCGCTCCGAGTAGGACATCAGGTTGGGGCCGAGATAGGCGAGGCCCGCCTGGCCGAGGACCGGGGGCAGCCAAGGGTGCCGTAGCGCTGTCGTGCGGAAGGAGCGGGCCGCCTCCGTGACGGCCGCGCGCCAGTCGGGGCCGTCCGCCGACGGGACGTCAATCTCCGCGGCGACCTCGTCCACCGCCAGCTCCATCAGCTCGTCCTTCGTGGCCACGTGCCGGTAGAGGGAGGCGGCGCCCGCGTTCAGCCGGGTGGCGAGCTTGCGCATGCTCAGCGCCTCGACGCCCTCCGCGTCCAGCATGACGATCGCCTCGCGCACGATCGCGGCACGGCTGAGCGCCGGCTGATCGGACTCCCGCTGGGGGCGGGCCCAGACGGAGGGGATGGGGCTCGGCTTCGTCGGCATCGGTGCTCCTCCGGGGTATCCGGCTGTCTGGCCCTCTGGCCCTCTGGCCGCCTGGCCCTCTGGCCGTTTGGTCCTCTGGCCGTTTGGTCCTTCGGCCGTGGCCGACCTGTTGCGTACGTCGTTCGCGTCGAGCGTACATCAGTCGGGGGTTGCGAACAGCGTTCCGCTGTGCGTACAGTGTTCGCAACGAAGGAGCGGTGTTCACGCAGCCGTGTCCATAAAGCCGTGTCCATAAAGCCGGAGGGGAACTGTCATGGACGCCTTGGAAACCCGCGATCCACGCCGCTGGTGGATCCTGGTCGTGCTCTGCCTGAGCAGCCTCGTGCTGGTCGTCGACAGCATGGCGCTGACCGTCGCGGTGCCCGTGATGACCGAGGAGATCGGCGCGAGCGCCCAGGACACCCAGTGGATCCTGGACTCCTACATCCTCGTCTTCGCCGGCCTCCTGCTCACCTCCGGCAGCCTCGGCGACCGCTTCGGCCGCCGCCGGGTCATGCTGATCGGGCTCCTGCTCTTCGGAGCCGCCTCCCTGGCCGCGACCTGGTGCACCACCCCCGGCGAGGTGATAGCCGTCCGGGTCGCGATGGGCCTCGGCGGCGCGCTGATCATGCCCTCCACGCTCTCGATCCTCATCACCGTCTTCGCCGAGGACGAACGCGGCAAGGCGATGGCCGCCTGGAGCTCGGTGGCCATGCTCGGACTGGTCGGCAGCCCCGTGCTGGGCGGCGTCCTCATCGACCACTTCTCCTGGCAGTCGATCTTCCTCCTCAACGTGCCGGTGGTCGCCCTGGCGCTCATCGCCGGCGTGACCCTGATGCCGGAGTCGAGGGCGCCCTGGCAGAAGGCCGACCCGCTGGGCGCGCTGCTCTCCGCGGCCGGCATGACCGCCCTCGTCTGGTGGATCATCGAACTCCCCCAGCACGGCCCCTGGACCGCCGCACTGCCCGTCGCCCTCGTGTCCCTGACCGGCTTCGTGATCTGGGAGAACACCACCAGGTCCCCCATGGTCCCGCTCGTCCTCTTCAAGCACCGCGACTTCAGCGGCGGTTCGCTCTCCCTGGCCCTGGTCCAGATCGGCAACGGCGGCCTCCTGCTCGTCCTGACCCAGTACCTCCAGTTCGTGCTCGGCTACTCGCCCGTCAAGGCCGGCCTGGCCTTCCTGCCGCTCGCGGTCACGGCCCTCCTCGGCAACGGCGCCGGGGTCAAGCTCGCCGCGAAGTACGGCAACCGGTGGGTGATCCTGGCGGGCATGCTGGTGATGGCGGCCTGCTTCGCCCTGCTGACCACGGTCACGGCGGACTCCGGCTTCACCGTCCCGGCGGTGGCACTCGGCCTGCTCGGCCTCGGTGCGGGTCTGGCGATGCCGGCCGCGGTGGCCGCGCTGATGGGTACCATCCCCGAGGACAAGGCGGGAGTCGGCTCGGCCCTGAACGACACCGTCCAGCAGGCGGGCACCGCACTGGGCATCGCGATCCTCGGCTCGCTGCTGTCGAGCGGGTTCGCGGACCGGATGCCGGAGGGGACGCCGGAGCAGGCGAGGCACTCGATAGCCGGAGCGGTGGCCCTGAAGGACCCGGCTCTGGTGGCGGCGGCCCGCGAGGCCTTCACCGCCTCGATGTCCATGACCTTCACGGTCAGCGCGATCGGCGTCCTGGCGGCGGCGGTGCTGGCGGCGCTGGTGATGCGGGGCGACCGGCGGACACCGAAGGAGACGACTGATCGCGAACCGGCACTCGCCGCCTGACCTCTTCAACGGGTCGAGGACGCGGAGAAGCCTGGAGGGAATGCCCTCCGGGCTTCTGCCGTTGAGGGTGGCAGAAAGTTCAACGCTCAACTAAACTCGAACCACAAGGAGGTACCGACATGCCTGCAGTGACTGTCGACAACCCGCTGACCCTGCCGCGCGTGGCCGCGACGGCGGACGCGGTGGCCCGTCCCGTCCTCGGCGTGACGACCGCGCCGAGTGGCTTCGAGGGCGAGGGCTTCCCGGTGCGCAGGGCGTTCGCGGGGATCCATTACCGGCACCTGGATCCGTTCATCATGATGGATCAGATGGGGGAGGTCGATTACCCTGCCGGCGCCCCGAAGGGGACCCCCTGGCATCCGCACCGTGGCTTCGAGACCGTCACGTACATCATCGACGGCACCTTCATCCACCAGGACTCCAACGGTGGCGGCGGCACCATCACGAACGGTGACACGCAGTGGATGACAGCAGGCTCCGGCCTCCTGCACATCGAGACTCCGCCCGAGTCGCTCGTGAAGTCCGGCGGCCTCTTCCACGGCCTCCAGCTGTGGGTGAATTTGCCGGCCAAGGACAAGATGAAGGACCCGCGCTACCAGGACATCCGGGGTGGCCAGGTCCAGCTGCTGACGTCGCCGGACGGCGGCGCTCTGTTGCGGGTGATCGCGGGCGAGCTGGACGGGCACCAGGGGCCCGGCATCACCCACACGCCGATCACGATGATCCACGCGACGCTGGCACCGGGTGCGGAGATCACCCTGCCGTGGAGTGAGGAGTACAACGCTCTCGCGTACGTCCTGGCGGGCCGTGGCAGCGTGGGTGCCGAGCACCGTCCCATCCACTTGGGCCAGACCGCCGTCTTCGGCGCCGGTTCGTCCCTGACCATCAGCGCGGACGAGAAGCAGGACTCCAACGCGCCGGCCCTCGAGGTCGTCCTCCTGGGCGGCCGGCCGATCCGCGAACCGATGGTCCACTACGGTCCGTTCGTCATGAACACCCGTGAGGAACTCCAGCAGGCCTTCGACGACTTCCAGAAGGGACGGCTGGGGACGATTCCCGCCGTGCACGGAATGTCGGAGGGCGGCCTGTAGGAGCGTGACCCGCTCCGTCGGTCGGGCTTGATGCCGCAGGAACGTCTGCGGCATCAAGCCCTTCCTCCCCGGTAGTCAGCGCGGCGCGTCGAACGTGACGCCGCCTGCCCAAGTGATGCTGACGCGTGACTCGGTGGGCACGCTCCGGCCCGCGTGGCGATAGGCCTTGCGCACCTCGACACGGTTCAAGAAGAGCCGGAAGAAGGCGCGTTTGTCGTCACGGGTGGCGTTCCACCACCACGATCCTGGGCCGACAGGGTCGGCTCCCTCCGGTGGCAGCCAGGTGCAGCAAGGGAGTTCACCTGGACTCAGCTCTTCGATTCGGACGCGTTCCTGTTCTTGCTCGTACCGTGCTGTGGCATGGGTGAGAACGGCCTTGGCCGCTTCGTCGTGCTGGGCCGCCGCGATCATGGCGAGAACCTGGCGGGCGAGGTACTCCTCGATGCCCTTCGCGCCGATGGTGACTGTCCCCATGTGCCGGCCTGGTTCCACAGCCCGGCGACGGCACCGGTAGTGCTTCTTGAAGCCGCTTCCACCGTGTGTCATGTAGGCGCCGCACTCGCAGTACAGGAGTTTCATGGCCGACAGGGCCCCTGCGGCTCTGCCATGCCAGTCCCCACCGCCGGGATGACGGTCTCGCAGCCACTGGTGGACGCGGTACCACCGCTCGGGGCTGACGATCGGCTCGCACATCGTCACGGGGTTTCCCCGGTCGTCCCGGACGACGCGATACTCGACGACCTTGTTGCTCGGTGTGCCGTCACGGCGGACCCCATACCTGCTCTCACAGGCGAACCCGGCGATGCGGGGATCGACCAGGATGCGCTTCAGGGTCCTGTCGTCCCAGGCGGCGTCGGCGTGCCGTTGCGCGGTCTTCCTGCCGCGGGTCAGGTGGCCTTCGGCATCGAGGCGGCGGGCGAGGTTCCAGCAGGAGCCGGACGTGTCGTCCGTCGCGATCCATTCCTCGACGATGTCCACGATGCGGCGGACGATCGGTGCTTCGTGATTTTCGTCAGGCGTGAGGACCTTGACGCAGACGGGCTTTCCCTCGGGGGATCTACGCGTCTCACGGACGAGGGTGAAGCCGAAGGGGACCTTGCCGGTGTAGCCGCCCAGGCTGGCCTCCAGTGCCTTGGCGGCTTTGACGGCGCGGCTCTTGTTCATGCTCTCGTCGTGGCCGGCCTGCAGCTTGAGCAAGAGTTCCATCAGCGCGAGCGGGTTGTCGGTGTGGAACTCGCGACGCTCGCCGACGCTGATGATGCGCACACGGTTCGTGAGGAGTGGGCGAAGTTCGTCGTACGTCTCCGCGGGGCTCTTGCGGCTGAGCCGGGACATGTAGTGCACCATGATCACGTTGATGCGCCCGGCCCGGACATCGCGCAGCAGCCGTCCGTAGCCGGGGCGTTCCACGTTTTTGAAGGCGCTGATCCCCAGGTCCTCGTAGACCTCGACGTGAGCGGGCGGGACGTCCCACGACTCCAGGGCCTTCAGGCATTCTCTGTGCTGAGCCGCGGTGCTGGCCTCGCTCCCGGTGACACGGAGTTCGGATTGGCGTAGGTACACCCCCACCCGGATCGCCATGCCGGTTACGGCTTCGGGGCGTGCGGGGGTGCGCAGGACAGCGCTAGGGTCGCTGTTATCCATGAGATCGGTCCGTTCGATCCTGTGGTGAGACCCCGGCGGGTGCTGCGAACACCCGGCCGGGGTTGTTTGTCAGGGGAACGTTAGGTGATCACTACGGAACGTCGCAGCCCATTGCGGAAAGTGATCAGCTCTGCTGTCGGCGGCTCGCCCGGCTGTCCGCCTCACTGCCCGGTCGCGCCGGGTGCGGAGATCACGCCGCCCTGGCGGGAGGACTTCAACGGGCTGGCGTACGTGCTGGCGGGGCGCGGGAGTGTCGGTGCCGGTGGCTCCCTCAAGGTCCGCGGGCTGTAGGGCACGCGCTCGGGCCTCAGGCCGTGCTCTCCGGCTTTTCCCAGGTGGTGACGTCCATGGTGACCGACGACAGGCCGCCTGCGTAGTTCACGTCGTCCGCCTGCCAGCCGAGGATCGTGAGGGCGGCGACCCGGTTCTCGTCGGTGAGCACGCAGGCCGTGAGGCCCCTGCGGATGTTCTTCTGGTCGATGGTGAAGCCGAAGGCGGTGGCCGCGGCGCAGCTCTCGGCGGTCGCGGTGCCGTTGACGGTGGCGAGGTCGCCGTTCTCGCCGGCGATGGTGTAGCCGTCGTCGGCGTTCGCCGGCAGGGAGAAGATGATGTCGGGGGAGCCGTTGGTGAAGTCCAGGTCCACGTTGGAGCCGGACCGCAGGACGACCTTGCGGTGTTCCCGTACCGCCGTCACCTCGGCTCCGGCTGCCTGGGGGGCATCCGGTGTGGGGGACACCGGCGGCCCGGACCTCGTCGGTGCCGTCGCGGCGGTGTCGGCCGCGCCCGCTGTCACGCTCGTGCCGGGTGTCACGCCCGTACCGCTCGGGTTGCCCTGGCTCTGGCCGGACAGCGTCGCGTAGGCCGCCGCGCCGGCCGCGGTCAGCCCGGCGAGGGCCAGCAGGGCTATGGCCGAGCCCTTGAACGAGAAGCCGCTCTTCCCCAGCGTGATGTGGTTGGAGGGTTCGCGTTGGGCGCCTTCGTACGACAGTGAGAACGAGGACCCCTTGCCACGGTCCTTCGGGGATGCGGGCTTGCCCATGCGACGTCCTTGCGTGCGGCGGATCACGGCCAGGGCACACATCGTGCAGGCGGTGCGGCAGCCGTCGCCGCCAGTCGCCGGGTGGTCACCAGAAAGGGTGATGGTGTGGCGCGTGTTGACACCCGCGCCCTGTCCCCGTGCTAGGCGGAGGGCTCGCCGGAGGCCCCGTCCGACAGCTCGCCCGAGGTCAAGCCCGGGGTCTCGCCCGAGGTCAAGCCCGGAGTCTCGCCCGGGGTCTCGTAGAGCTCGAACCAGATGCTCTTGCCCTCGCCCCGGGGGTCCACGCCCCACAGATCCGCCAGCAGCTCGATCAGCATCAGGCCGCGGCCCGAGGAGGCCAGTTCGCCCGGGCGTCGCTTGTGGGGGAGGTCGTCGCTGGTGTCGGTGACCTCGACACGCATCCGCCGGTCGCCGGGCTCGCCGCGGACCTCGGCGAGGAGCAGCGCGTCCGCGTCGGTGTGGACCAGGACGTTCGTCAGCGTCTCGGAGAGCAGCAGGACCGCCGAGTCGACCTGGTCGGCGGAGGGCCAGTCGTGCAGCAGCTCGCGCAGCTGCTGGCGGGCCACCGCGATCCGTTCCGGTTCCGCCTGGGCCACCGAGAGCATCGTGCGGCGGACGGAGGGCCGTGGGGCGGCCGGGTCGCCGCCGGTCTGCGACTGCCGGTGCAGCAGGAGGACCGCTATGTCGTCCTCGCGGCGGTCGGCGAGGGGGCCGGTGGTGTGGTGGGAGGAGGGGCCGTGGACGGCCTGGACCAGGGCGTCGGCGAGTTCCTCCGTGCCGCCGTCGTGGGTCTCCAGGATCGTGCGGACGCGTTTCCAGCCGGTCTCGAAGTCATGGCCGCCGGTCTCGATCAGTCCGTCCGTGCAGAGCATCAGCGTCTCGCCGGGCTGGAGGACGATCCGGGTCGTGGGGTAGTCGGCGTCCGGGTCGATGCCCAGCGGGAGGCCGCCGGTCGTGGTGCGGGCCAGGACCGTGCCGTCGGTCAGACGGATCGCAGGCTCGGGATGGCCGGCCCGGGCCACCTCCAGGGCGCCGGTCGCCGGATCGACCTCGATGTACAGGCAGGTCGCGAACCGGGTGTCGTTGGGGTCGCCGTCGCCGCCGTACGTCATGCCGTTGAGGAAGCGGGAGGCGCGGGAGAGGACCGCGTCGGGGCGGTGGCCCTCGGAGGCGTAGGCGCGCAGGGCGATGCGGAGCTGGCCCATGAGGCCGGCCGCCCGGACGTCATGGCCCTGGACGTCCCCGATGACCAGGGCGAAGCGGCCGCCGCCGGCGCTCGCGCGCGAGGTGCCGCCGGGCAGCGGGATCATGTCGTACCAGTCGCCGCCGACCTGGAGGCCGCCACCGGTGGGGACGTAGCGGGCGGCGACGGTCATGCCGGGTATCTCGGGGCCGAGGCTCGGGAGCATGGAGCGCTGGAGGCCGTCGGTGAGTTCCCGTTCGGACTCGGCCACGCCCGCGCGGGACAGTGCCTGGGCCAGCATCCGGGCCACCGTCGTCAGCACGGAGCGTTCGTCGGGGGTGAAGGCGACCGGGTAGGCGAAGCCCGCCATCCAGGCGCCCATGGTGCGGCCGGCCACCGTCAGCGGCAGGAACGCCCAGGACTGGCGGTCGAAGCGCTGCGCGAGCGGCCAGGTGACCGGGTAGCGGGAGCGGTAGGCGTCGGGGCTGGAGAGGTAGACGGCGCGGCCGGTGCGGACGACCTCGGCGGCCGGATAGTCGGTCTCCAGGGACATGTGGGAGAAGGGGCTCTCGTCGCCGGGCTGCTGGCCGTGGTGGCCGATGATCGTCAGCCGGTCGCCCTCGACGCCGAAGACGGCCAGGCCGTCGGGGCTGAAGCCGGGCATGGACAGGCCCGCGGCGACCCGCAGGACCTCGGCGGTGGAGCGGGCCTCGGCCAGGGCGCGGCCCGCGTCCAGCAGGAAGGCCTCGCGGGAGCGCCGCCAGTCCCCGGTGACCGCGGTGCGTCCGGCGGGGGTGCCGGGGGTCGGCTCGGTGACCTCCTGGAGGGTGCCGATCAGCCGGAACGACTTCTTCTGCCGGTCGTACGACGGCTTGGAGCGGCTGCGTACGGTACGGACCACCTCGCCCCGCTCGTTCATGATCCTGATCCGGACCTCGGCGAGGGTGTCCTCGGCGACGGCGAGCCCGACGACGCTGATGATCTCGTTCCAGTCGACGGGGTGCAGCCGGGCCCGGGCCTGGGCCTCCGTGAGGGTGGCCCGCTCGGCGGGCAGGCCGAGCAGCCGGGCGGCCTCCGCGTCGACCGTGACCAGTTCGGTGGCGGTGTCCCAGTGCCACAGGCCGGTCGCGAGGGCGGTGAGGACATCCCCCACGGCGGGCAGGGGCTCACCAGTGCGCATTGCCCCACTTTAAGAACAGGGGATCCGGGAGTGCCACTGTTGGCCGAGTCGTAATGGTGGGGAGGCGATCGCGGGGGCCCCGGTAGGCTGGGGCTCAGTTTCACGTGAAACACACCCCGATCCGCGAAGGCTGGATGAACGACGATGCATCGGTACAGGTCCCACACCTGCGGCGAGCTCCGCTCCTCTGACGTCGGCACCGACGTCCGACTGAGTGGCTGGCTGCACAATCGGCGCGACCTGGGCGGCATCCTCTTCATCGATCTGCGCGATCACTACGGCATCACGCAGCTGGTCGCCCGCCCGGGCACCGCCGCCTACGAGGCGCTGGACAAGGTCTCCAAGGAGTCCACGGTCCGCGTCGACGGCAAGGTGGTCTCCCGGGGCGCGGAGAACATCAACTCCGAGCTGCCCACCGGTGAGATCGAGGTCGAGGTCGGCGAGGTGGAGCTGCTCGGCGCGGCCGCCCCGCTGCCGTTCACGATCAACACCGAGGACGGGGTCAACGAGGAGCGGCGCCTGGAGTACCGCTTCCTCGACCTGCGCCGCGAGCGGATGCACAAGAACATCATGCTGCGGTCGTCGGTGATCGCCTCGATCCGCTCGAAGATGGTCGCCCTCGGCTTCAACGAGATGGCGACGCCGATCCTGTCGGCGACCTCCCCCGAGGGCGCCCGCGACTTCGTGGTGCCCTCCCGCCTGAACCCGGGCAAGTTCTACGCCCTCCCCCAGGCGCCGCAGCAGTTCAAGCAGCTGCTGATGATCTCGGGCTTCGACCGCTACTTCCAGATCGCGCCCTGCTTCCGTGACGAGGACGCGCGCGCGGACCGTTCGCCGGGCGAGTTCTACCAGCTCGACGTCGAGATGAGCTTCGTCGAGCAGGAGGATGTCTTCCAGCCGATCGAGCAGCTCATGACCGAGCTGTTCACGGAGTTCGGCGGCGGCCGCGAGGTCACCTCGCCGTTCCCGCGGATCCCGTTCCGCGAGGCGATGCTGAAGTACGGCTCCGACAAGCCGGACCTGCGGGCCAAGCTGGAGCTCGTCGACATCACCGACGTCTTCGAGGGCTCGGAGTTCAAGGCGTTCGCCGGCAAGCACGTGCGGGCGCTGGCGGTCCCGGACGTCTCCGCGCAGCCCCGGAAGTTCTTCGACCAGCTCGGTGACTACGCGGTCTCGCAGGGCGCCAAGGGCCTGGCCTGGGTGCGGGTGGCCGAGGACGGCTCGCTGTCCGGCCCGATCGCGAAGTTCCTCACCGAGGAGAACGTCGCCGAGCTGACCAAGCGGCTGTCGCTGGCCGCCGGGCACGCGGTGTTCTTCGGCGCGGGCGAGTTCGACGAGGTCTCGAAGATCATGGGCGCGGTCCGCGTCGAGGCCGCCAAGCGTGCCGGGCACTTCGAGGAGGGCGTCTTCCGGTTCTGCTGGATCGTCGACTTCCCGATGTACGAGAAGGACGAGGAGACCGGCGCGATCGACTTCTCGCACAACCCGTTCTCCATGCCGCAGGGCGGCCTCGAGGCCCTGGAGACCCAGGACCCGCTGGACATCCTGGGCTGGCAGTACGACATCGTCTGCAACGGCGTCGAGCTGTCCTCCGGTGCGATCCGGAACCACGAGCCGGACATCATGCTCAAGGCGTTCGAGATCGCGGGCTACGACAAGGAGACCGTCGAGGAGAAGTTCGCCGGCATGCTGCGCGCGTTCCGCTTCGGCGCCCCGCCGCACGGCGGCATCGCCCCCGGCGTCGACCGCATCGTCATGCTCCTCGCGGACGAGCCGAACATCCGCGAGACCATCTCCTTCCCGCTCAACGGCAACGCCCAGGACCTGATGATGGGCGCGCCGACGGAGCTGGAGGAGGCCCGGCTGAGGGAGCTGCACCTGTCGGTGCGCAAGCCGCAGCCGAAGTAGGACCCGGGCAGGACGAGAAGGGCTCGGAACCGGTGCCGGTTCCGGGCCCTTCCGGCATCACAGCAAGCCACAGTCCGCTCCCACGCCCATGACAGCCTTCTTACCTAACTTCCCTGTCCATGACGGGAAACCAGCCGGAACTCCAGCAGTCGGCCCCCGGGCCGAAACACAAGAAGGACCTGACGCGGCGCAAGGTCGTCGTGGCCGGTGCGGGCGCGGCCGTGGCGGTGGGTGCGGCGGGCACCCTCGCCGCGTCGGGTGCGTTCGCGGGCGAGACCACGGGCTCCGCGACGGCCTCCGCGAGCAGCACCTCCACCGCTGCGGAGGCCTGCTACAAGCTCACCTCGGAGACCACCGAGGGGCCGTACTACATCGACGCGGACAAGATCCGCCAGGACATCACCGAGGACAAGGAGGGCATCCCCCTCACCCTCCAGCTCAAGGTGATCGACTCCGAGACCTGCAAGCCCGTCGCCGACGCGGCGGTCGACATCTGGCACTGCGACGCGCTCGGCATCTACTCGGGCTACGAGAGCCTGTCGACCGGTGGCGGCGGCACCGCCCCGAGCGGCGCGCCCACCGGCACCCCCACGGGCGAGCCCCCGTCGGGCGCGCCCACCGGCGGCACCGGCGGCGGCGTCCACGAGGAACCCACCGACGACGAGCGCTATCTGCGCGGCACCTGGAGGACCGACCGGCAGGGCCGGGTCACCTTCAGGACGATCTTCCCCGGCTGGTACCGGGGCCGCTGCGTGCACATCCACACCAAGGTCCACGTGGACGGCACCTGGACCGACGCCGGTTACGAGGGCGGACACACCTGCCACACCGGCCAGTTCTTCTTCGACGAGGAGTCCGTCCTGGCCTCCGCCGAGGTCGAGCCGTACTCCACCAGCACCACCGAGCGCACCACGCTCACCGAGGACACGATCTACGACCAGAGCGGCACCACGGGCGGCCTGCTCAAGCTGAAGTACAGCAAGAAGAACATTGCGAAGGGCGTCATCGGCTCCATCACGATGGGCGTCGACCCGGACACGACGAACGACGGCACGTCGATCTGATCCACGCACGAACAGGCGCCCGGGACGGTGACGTCCCGGGCGCCTCGTGTGGTGCCGCCGGTGGCGAATCCCTCTGCTAGGAAAGAGACTTGTAGCCCTGCCAGCCGGTCGAGATCTTCGCCCGCGCCCCGAACGACCCCTTGCCGTCACCGTTGTTGCGCCACAGCACACCGCCGGTGTCGCGGGAGACCAGGTCCGTCTTGCCGTCGCCGGTGAGGTCCCCGACGCCGACGACGACGTTGTAGGAGCCGCCCCAGTTGGTGAACAGCTTCACGCGGGCCTTGAAGGTGCCGCTGCCGGTGCCCTCGTAGCGGTAGAGGACGTTGGACTTGTCCTGGGCGAGGAGGTCGCCGCGGCCGTCGCCATTGAGGTCGCCGACGCCGACGATCTTCTTGTAGCCCTTCCAGTTGTCGTAGAGCTTCACGCGCGCGGAGAGCTTGCCGGTGCTGGTGCCCTTGTAGAGGTACACCGTGCCGGTGGAGGCGTTGCGAGCGATCAGGTCCGGGCGGCCGTCCCCGCTGATGTCCCCGGGGGACGTCAGGATGTCGTACTGGTTCCAGCCGCTGGTGCCGAGCGAGGTGTACGACGTCGACGGCTTGACCGCCGACCCGCAGCCGGGCTTGTACAGGCGCAGGGCGCCGCTGCTCAGCCGGACCAGGACGTCGTTGCAGCGGTCCCCGTTCAGGTCACCGAAGGGGATCGCCTTGACGGTGGTGGGCCAGCCGCTCCCGCTGACCTTGGCCGCGAAGGCTCCCGTGGACGCCTTGCCCATCTGGAAGGTGAGCGCGCCCGAGGAGTTGAGGGTGAGGAGGTCACCGGTGCCGTCGGGGGTGGCCGAGGCGCCGCCGAAGTCCCGGGCGACGGCCGCACCGCCGGTCACGGTGACCGTGCCGGAGGCGAGCTTCACGGCCGAGGCCGCGCCCTCCTGGGTGGCCCTGAGGGTCCAGGTCAGGGGGCCGTTGGCGGCGTACGTCCCCGCTGTCGTACGGCCGTTCCAGCTCGCGGTCACGCCCAGGCCGGCCGGGGAACCGGTGAGCGTGCGGACGGTCCGGCCGGCCGTGTCGGTGAGGGTCACCGACCAGGACGAGGTGGGCCTGCTGAGCGTCCAGGCGGGCGCCCAGGCGTTGCTCGTGGCGGTGGTGCCCTTGAGCGGGGCGCTCGCCGGGACGCTCGAACCGCTGACGGCGAGGGCGGGCCAGGCGGTACGGCTGCCGAACAGGTGCCAGTTCGCGCTGTCGCTCGTGGCGCCGGACCAGACGGCACTGGCGGTGCCGTCCGCGCCGACGCTGATCTGACCGATGACGTCGGCGAACGAGGAGCCCGGCAAGGGCGTGGGCGTCGTCCACTGCCCGTCGCTTCCCACGGACTCCACCAGCCCCTGCGCGTTGCCCCCGGACTGCGGCCACAGGGCGTGCACGGTGCCGTCGGCGGCGATGGCGGTGTCGTACGCCTCGGACGCGTACCCCGTCGACAGGGTCTTCGCGGCCGACCAGGTGCCGGTCGCGGCGTCGCGGGTGGCGGTGCGGGCGCTGAAGGTGGTGGTGTAGTCGACCCAGACGAGCGTGACGTCGCCGTCGGGCGCGATGAGCGGTTCGGGGGTCGCGGCGAGGTCCTCGGTGGCGGTGACCGTCTCGGGCGCGGCCCAGGTGCCGTCGGCGGACCGGGCGGCGGTGAGGATCGTCTGGTCCTCGGACTCGTCGGTGCCCTTCCACGCGACGGTCACGGTGCCGTCGTCGGCCGCGCTGACCTCCGGGTCGCTGATCGACTGGTAGCTCGGAGTCGCGGCGGCGGGCGCGGTCCACGTGGTGGCGCCGGGTGCGCGGGAGGCCGTGCGCACCGAGGCGGACGGGCCGTCCGTCTGCTTCCACACGACGACGACGGTGCCGTCGGAGGTGACCGCGACACTCGGCGAGTGGGCGCTGTCGGCGCCGTCCGCGGCCGTGTCGCTGAGCTGTGCGGGTGCCGACCAGGTGCCGTCGGCGGCGCGGGTGGCCCCGTACACCTCCCACGGCGAGGTGGCGGAGTTCAGGCGCACGCTCCAGACCGCGGTGAGCGTGCCGTCCGGGGCCTCGGCGAGGTCGATGCCGCCGTCGCCCCAGGCCGTGTCGGTGCCGACGAGATCGACGGGCGTGGACCAGGCCGAGTGGTCGGCGCTGAGCACGGAGCTGACGACCCGGCTGTCGAAGGGCCCGGCGCCGGGCGAGGTCTCGTCGGGGTACTCCGTCCACAGCGCGGTGACCGTGCCGTCGGCGGAGGCGTGCAGCTTCACGCCGCCCGCCTCGTCCGGGGTGGTGGTGAGCAGGACCGGTGCGCCCCAGGTGTCGCTGTCGGCGGGGCGGACCGCCGCGTAGAGCTTGCGCTCGGTGGCGTCCGTGTCCGCGAACTGGTTCCACACCGCGACGGCGGACCCGTCGGCGGCGGTCACGAGGTCTTTGACGTGGGTGTCGGTGTCGGCGCCGGTGACGGCGGTGGCCGAGGTCCATGGGACGGGGACGGCCGGGGCCGCCACGGCCGTCGTCGGAAGCACGGCGCCGCCTGCCAGGGCCAGTGCCACCGAGGAGATCGCGACCGCCAGACGGCGGCGCGGCAGGGCGTATCTGCCCATGTGGGTTTTCCTCCCCCGCGAGGGCCCTTGCCCTCGCACAAGTGATCGGACGCTATCAGCGTTCGGGCCGGTCAGGGCAGCGGGACCAGAGCCATGGAAATTTCTTTGCGGTCGCGGCAACCCCCTTGATCCCGGCGGCCACTTGAGGACGTGAGAAGCGCCTTCACCGGTGTTTCACGAACCGCACATGTCCCACCCCCGCTCGTAAGGAATCTCCCCGTGGCCTCTGCCTCCCACCGCCGGTCCCTCCGCAAGCGCCGTACCCTGATCGCCTCCGCCGCCGTGGTGGCCGCGGGCGTCGGTGCGGGTGCCGTCGTGATGAACGCGAACGCCGGGACGGTCGACCTGTACCACCAGACGCTCGCCGCGAAGGACGGCTGGGCCTCCTCCGGCACGGGCACCACCGGCGGCACGAAGGCCGACTCGGCGCACACCTTCACCGTCTCCACGCGTGCGCAGCTCGTGAAGGCGCTGGGCTCGGCCACCGACACCACCCCGCGGATCATCAAGGTCAAGGGCACGATCGACGCCAACACCAACGACGCCGGCAAGAAGCTGACGTGCGCCGACTACGCGTCGGGGACGGGCTATTCGCTGACGTCGTACCTGAAGGCCTTCGACCCGGCGACCTACGGCCGCTCGAAGCTGCCGTCGGGCACCCAGGAGACCGCGCGGGCCGCCGCGCAGAAGAAGCAGGCCGCGAACATCGTCTTCAAGGTGCCCGCCAACACGTCGATCGTGGGCGTGCCCGGCACCAAGGCCGGGATCACCGGCGGCATGCTCCAGATCCAGAACGTGGACAACGTCATCGTCCGCAACCTCACCTTCGCCGCCACCGAGGACTGCTTCCCGCAGTGGGACCCGACCGACGGCGACGACGGCAACTGGAACTCCAACTACGACGCGGTGACCCTGCGCGGCGCCACCCACGTCTGGGCGGACCACAACACCTTCACGGACGCGCCCCACCTGGACTCCGCGAACCCCAAGCACTACGGCCGCGAGTACCAGATCCACGACGGGGACCTCGACATCACCAAGAGCTCGGACCTGGTGACCGTCTCCCGCAACCAGTTCACCAACCACGACAAGACGATGCTGATCGGCAGCAGTGACAGCGAGCCCAGCGGCAAGCTGCGGGTCTCGATCCACCACAACGTGTGGAAGGGCATCGTCCAGCGGGCGCCCCTGTCCCGTGTGGGCCAGATCCACATCTACAACAACTACTACGACGTCACCACGCTGAACGGCTACGCGCTCCAGTACAGCATCAACTCCCGCGCCAAGGCCCAGGTCGTCGCCGCGAACAACTACTGGAAGGTGCCGTCGACCGTGAAGGTCGCGAAGCTCCTGTCCGGCGACGGCACCGGCGCGATCGCGGGCAGCGGCAACCTGGTCAACGGCACGGTCACCGACCTCGTCGCCGCCTACAACGCCGCCTCCTCCAAGGACCTGAAGACGAGCGTCAACTGGACGCCGACCCTGACGGCGGGCCTGGAGTCCGGCGCCGCGGCGAAGAACCTGCCGACGACCCTGGCCACGACCACCGGCGCGGGCGTGCTCAAGTAGCACACAGGACACGCGAGGGCCGGGTGACCACGAGCCCCCGGCCCTCGCGTACCGGCGCACTCAGGTGTCGTAGGTCCCGTCCCACGGATCCGCGAAGGCGAGGCGGTCGGGGTAGAGCTCGGCCCACTGCTCACCCTCGTCCTCGCGGATCACCAGACCGAAGCGCACGCCCTCACGGGTGACGCTGAAGGGACGGATCGCGATGTCCGTGTAGGAACGGCGCGGAAGACTGCGGAGCAGCGTCGCCCGGTGCACCTGGGCCCGCGTCAGCGGGGAGGTGTCGCCGACCGGATCGCGCTGCTGCTCCGCCCAGGTCCCGGCGCACCAGATGTCCGAGTCGCGGTAATTGCCGTCCGCGTCGAAGGTGTGCAGGACCGCGTACAGGCGTTTCTGCTCTTCCCAGCCCTCCTCGAGGTGGAACCCCTCGGGGAAGGCATAAGTGATCGACGCCAGGAACTGACCCTCCGCATACCGCCCGATCGTCTCGGTGCGGTGCTTCGGCTCGTACGCGACAGGAATGACCCCGGGCACTGCCATGGCGCAAACCATACGGCTTGGCGGGGACACGGCGATGCCCGGGTCGGTATCCGGACGGCCTCCGAGCGGTCAGCGGTCCCGGATTACTCCGGTGCGCCGCCGAAGCGCTCCTTGTACGTCTCCAGGTCCTCGTCCGTCAGCTTGGCGAACAGGACCGGCGGGACCGTGAAGGGGACACCCGGGGTGAGGGCCGTCAGGGCGCGGGCCTCGTCGGCCGAGACCCAGGTGGCGGTGTCGGACGGCAGCGCGAACGCCTGGCGCATGGCGGCCGAGGTCGCCGGGATGAACGGCTCCGAGACCACCGCGTACAGGTGGATCAGGTTCATGGCCGTGCGCAGCGTCAGCGCAGCGCCGTCCTTGTCCGTCTTGATCTCCAGCCAGGGGGCCTTCTCCTCCAGGTAGGAGTTGCCCGCCGACCACAGCGCGCGCAGCGCGGCCGCCGCCTTGCGGAACTGGAGAGCCTCCATCTGCTGCTCGTACTCGGCCAGCAGACGGGCGATCTCCTCGCCCAGCTTCGCCTCCGCCTCGCCGGGCACACCGCCCGCCGGGACCTCCTCCCCGAAGCGCTTCTTCGAGAACGACAGCACCCGGTTGACGAAGTTGCCGAGGGTGTCGGCCAGGTCCTTGTTCACCGTGGCCGTGAAGTGCTCCCAGGTGAAGGACGAGTCGTCCGACTCGGGCGCGTTCGCGATCAGGAAGTAGCGCCAGTAGTCGGCCGGCAGGATGTCCAGGGCCTGGTCGGTGAAGACGCCCCGCTTCTGGGAGGTGGAGAACTTCCCGCCGTAGTACGTCAGCCAGTTGAAGGCCTTGACGTAGTCGACCTTCTTCCACGGCTCACGCACACCCAGCTCGGTCGCCGGGAACATCACCGTGTGGAACGGGACGTTGTCCTTCGCCATGAACTCCGTGTAGCGGACCTCGGTGTCGACGTCGTACCACCACGACTTCCAGTCCCGGTTCTCCGGGTCCAGGTCCGACCACTCCTTCGTCGCGCCGATGTACTCGATCGGGGCGTCGAACCACACGTAGAAGACCTTGCCCTCCGCGGCCAGCTCCGGCCACGTGTCGGCCGGGACCGGCACGCCCCAGTCCAGGTCACGGGTGATCGCACGGTCGTGCAGGCCCTCGGTCAGCCACTTGTGGGCGATGGAGGAGGCCAGCTGCGGCCAGTCCTTGTCGTGCCGGGCGACCCACTCGCGGACCTCGCTCTCCAGCTTCGACTGGAGGAGGAAGAGGTGCTTGGTCTCGCGCACCTCGAGGTCGGTGGAACCGGAGATCGCCGAGCGCGGGTTGATGAGGTCCGTCGGGTCCAGGACCCGGGTGCAGTTCTCGCACTGGTCGCCGCGGGCCTTGTCGTAGCCGCAGTGCGGGCAGGTGCCCTCGACATAGCGGTCCGGGAGGAAACGGCCGTCGGTCGGGGAGTACACCTGGCGGATCGCCCGCTCCTCGATGAACCCGTTCTCGTTCAGGCGGCGGGCGAAGTGCTGGGTGATCTCGACGTTCTGCGGCGAGGAACTCCGGCCGAAGTAGTCGAAGGCCAGCGCGAAGCCGTCGTAGACCGCCTTCTGCGCGTCGTGCGCCTGCGCGCAGAACTCGTCGACGGGCAGGCCCTGCTCCTTCGCGGCCAGCTCGGCGGGGGTGCCGTGCTCGTCCGTCGCGCAGATGTAGAGGACGTCGTGACCGCGCTGGCGCAGGTAGCGGGAGTAGACGTCCGCCGGGAGCATGGACCCCACCATGTTGCCCAGGTGCTTGATCCCGTTGATGTAGGGAAGGGCGCTGGTGATGAGGTGTCGAGCCATCGGGGGCTGCTCCCAGGTCGGTCGTGCGGGTGAGTCGCTTCGCGAGTCTTGAAATCGTATCCGACATGGGTGGGCCGCCCGCTTCCCGTTTTACGGGGTGGGAAGCGGGCGGCCGGTGGTGAGCCGTGGTGACCTTCGGGGGTTACGGGCGCCAGTTCGCCAGGATGCCCTCGTAGACCTCCGCGTCGGTGAGTTCCTTCGGGGTCTCGCCCGCGAGGAAGTGGGAGGTGTTGGGGAGCTTCAGCTTGCGGAGGTAGTCGAAGGCCTTGTTCTCCGGGTCACCGAAGGCGACGAAGGAGAAGAAGACGGCGGGGTGGCTCTTCGCCGCGTCCGTGAGGGCCTGGGTGGCGGGGGTCTTCGCGTCCGGGGCGCCGTCGGTCTGGAAGACGACCAGGGCGGGGGCGTCGGGGGCGTGCTTGGTGTGCTGCGCGAGGACTTCCTCGACGGCCGCGTGATAGCTGGTACGGCCCATGCGGCCGAGCCCCGCGTGCAGGTCGTCGATCTTGTTCTCGTGCTCGGTGAGGGTGAGCTCGCCGGTGCCGTCGAGTTCGGTGGAGAAGAAGATCACGTGGACCGTGGACTCGGGGTCCAGGTGAGCGGCGAGAGCGAGCGTCTGCTCTCCGAGGGCCTGAGCGGAGCCGTCCTTGTAGTACGCCCGCATGCTCGCGGAACGGTCCAGCACGAGGTACGTCCTCGCGGTGGTGCCGGTGAGCTCGTGCGCGGCGAGGGTGGCACCGGCGGCGTCGTAGGCACTGCGGAGGGCGGCGGGCACATCTTCTTCTTTCCCACCCGCACCACCCGTGCCGCTTTCGTCGTCGACTGCGGGTGACCCCTGTGGGGCGTCCTCACCGCCGGCGGCCGCGGGGACGACCACGGCGACCGGCTCGGCCTCGGCCTCGGGTTCGGGTTCGGCTGTCGGCTCTACGGCGGCCTCGGGCTCCGGGTCGGGGACGACCTCGACGACCGGCTCGGGGGCGGGGGTGGCCTCGGCGGCGGCAGGTTCCGGAGCGGGCTCGGGCTCGGGCTCGGCGGCAGCTTCCGCTTCCGGCTCCGGCTGCGGGGCCTGCGACTCCTCTTCCTCGGCCACCTCGGGGGCCGGCTCCTCAGCCACCGGCTCCTCCACGGCGGGCTCGGCCTCCGTCGCGGGTTCCTCGGAAGCCGTCTCCTCCGCGGCAGGTGCCTCTGAAGCGGTGTCCTCGGACGCGGTCCCGGCGACGGGCTCGGCGGAGACGTTCTCCTCGATGGCCGACTCCTCGGCAGACTCCTCCGTGACCACCGGCTCGGACTCGGACTCGGACTTGGTCTCAGTCTCAGTCTCGGTGTCGGGTGCTGCCTCCGCCTCCGTCTCCGAGGTCGGCTCATCCCCGGCCCCGGGCTGGTCCGCACGCCCTTCGGCGACGGGCTCCGAGTCCACGACATGCGATTCCACGGCCGCACCCGGCTCGGCTTCGGAACGGGGCTCCACCCCCGTCTCTCTGTCGGCGGAGGGCTCCGCTTCGCTCTGCACCGTTGCCCCGGACGCTGCCCCCGCGGATGGAGTCGGACCGTCCCCTATCGTCTGGGGCTCGGTCGGCGTCGTCTGCTTGGGGACCACTACGTTGTCGAAGGCTGCCGAGACCAGGTCGTGTTCGTCCCCCTGCGAGGGGCGCGCCTCAGGTGCGTCGGCCTGCGACGGGACCTGCGGTTGCCGAGCCTCTTGCGAAGGTGCGGTTCCCTGCGAAGGGAGTTCCGGCTCCTGTACTACGCCCTGTGCTTCAGCCGTACGCCCCTTGCGCGATCGGCCGAACGCGTTCCGCAGGAGAGTGAGAATGCCCATGTGCGCAACCGTTCCTCATCAGTGCCCGGAAGTGAGTCTTGGCCTCACATACTGACACTGCGCGCATCCCGAACGGTGTTGGGTGCGCTGGTCCCCCGCGTTCTCGGTGTCCCCGACCGGTGACGTGCATCAAGTGCACGGTCCGTGACGGGGCGGCGAGGTTCCTCACGCTCCCGGGCAGCAGGGCCGGCCTGGACGGTCCGATGCCCGCGACGATCACTCCGGTCGTCGCGGGGCGGTGCCGTCCGTCGCCGGACCGTATGCCCGAGAGCGCGCCTGCCGATCGCGACGGCTGCCGCGTCGTGGCGAGTCATGCATCGCTTCTCAGTGGTGAGGGGTTTCTGCCAGTGCTGCGCCCCCCATCGGGATGTGTACGCAGGGTCCACGGCCACGATGGTCAGACCGAGTTCGCAGGCCATGGCGATGAGCCGGTTCCTCAGTCTGGCTGTGGGCATGCCGGAGATCAGCTGCCGCAGCCACCTTCTCCGACCATGATGCTCGCGCCCCTTTTTCCCTTCGAGGTCCAGGTTCTCGACGGCGATCGCCGTCGATCCGCAGCGTTTCGCCCAGTGCAACAGCCGGGTGAGGGCGTGCCTTACTTGGGCGTCCCGGTGCCGGGCGTTTCCAGACAGGTCGAAGAAGAATCGACGTGGTTCGCCGAGTGGGTTGCCATGCCGGTCGAGTCGGTAGGCGGCGAGGTGATCCGCGTTGGTGTCGACGCCGACCATGCCGCGTGCGCGTACTGACTCCAGTGGGATCGCCCTGACCGTCGGGCGCTGCCAGGACGCCGTGAAGTACCAGCGGCCCCGCTCCGGATCGAAGTGGATGCGGTACGCGACGGCCCTGTCCTGCTCGATACGGTCGGCCCACTCCTGACCCCGGTGCTGGAACCGTACTGCGGCGGTGAGTACGTACCTGCCGTTCCGGTCGTTGGCCAGATGCGCCAGTGGGGCCGGGAGTTTGAGGGAGATCCTCCCGCCCGGCGTGACGCGGATGGTCTCGTTGCCGTATCTCTTGCCCGACTCGCCGTCGGCGGCCATGAACCACCGCTCGGCTTCCCACTGCCGGCGCCAATCCGCTTCGGTGGACTGGGCAACGTCCAGGTGGTGCCGAGTGTTCAGCAGACGACGACCGCCACGCACCACATGCACGGTTCCGCTCTCCCAGTCGGCCCGGACGGCTTCCAGCCGGGCTTCCAGAGTGTGAAGTCGCCGTGACTTCCGAAACCACTCCTCGCTGTCCCGGTAGCCGCCCGGTGCTCTCTTGGTGCCCGCAGCCGCGAGGGGTTGGGACAGCCGGTGTCGCAGGGTACGGATGCCGCTTTCGAGCTTGTGGATATGTGCTGCCTGGCCACGTCTGGCGAGTGCCCACTGGTCGTGGGAGGCCTTCGTGATCGATCCGGCCCATCGTGAGGAGGATTCCGATGTCAGGGCCCGCTTGCGAGCCGCCCAGGTATCGGCAGAGTGCTCCAGGCCATCCGCGCAGCGCTGTCTGAGATCACGGGAAGCCAGCCGCCCCAAGTGCTCACCCGTCAATCGCAGGACCAGTTCGTCCTCGTCGGTGAGGTGCCTCAGGCGGTCCCGGATCGAAACGCCCGCGGGGCCCGGCATGACGACGGGGGCGGTCAGTTCCCGGATCCTTCGCCCCACCTGTGCCCCCGAGCCTCGAAGCCTTCGCCGTCACCTCCTTCAACGAATGCCGTGCGGAACGGGCACGCGTTCGGTTGAGGAAATCTTGTTCAGGCGGTGCAAGCCGTCGTCAGCACCCCCAAAGATTCCCCGGGTTCATCCACCGTTCACCGCCCCGCCCCGCTCCCGCACGGACACCCCCCTACCGTCCGTCAAGCGAGATTCAAGGGGAAGCAAGGGGAAGCAAAAGTGCGCGTAGAGCTGCCGTTGATCAACACTGTTCATGGGCGGTCTGCCCTGACCTGCCGGTTCCGGTGCGGTGACGCCTGTTTTCATCCGGTGCCCAACACCTCCGCCAACCCGTACGTCGGTGACGTGATCGCCACCGCGCTCAGCCGGCGTTCGATGATGCGCGCCGCAGCCGTCGTCACGGTGGCGGCCGCCGCCGGCACCGTCGTCGCCGCTCCGGACGCCGAGGCCGCCTCCGCCAGGAAGAAGCCCCAGGGCAAGGACGCCCGCGGCCTCCGCTTCGCCCCCGTCGCGCCCAACACCGCCGACGCCGTGACCGTCCCGGCCGGCTACGCCCAGAACGTCGTCGTCCGCTGGGGCGAGCCCATCCTGCGCGGTGCCCCGGCCTTCGACCCGGAGAAGCAGAGCGCCGCCGCCCAGGCCGGTCAGTTCGGGTACAACAACGACTTCCTCGCGCTGCTGCCGCTGCCCGGCGAGCGCGGCCGGCAGGTGCTCGTCGCCAACCACGAGTACACCGACGAGGTCCTGATGTTCCGCGGCTACGACGCCGCGAACCCCACCCGCGAGCAGGTCGAGATCGCCTGGGCCGCGCACGGTCTCGGTGTCGTCGTGGTGGAGGAGAACAAGAGGAACGGCGCGCTCACGCTCGTCCCCCGGCATCACCTCAACCGGCGGGTCACCGCCACCACCGAGTTCCGGCTGACCGGGCCCGCCGCCGGGTCCGACCTGCTGAAGACGTCCGCCGACCCGACCGGCCGCAAGGTCCTCGGCACGCTCAACAACTGCTCCGGCGGCACGACCCCCTGGGGCACCACCCTGCACGGCGAGGAGAACTTCAACCAGTACTTCGCGGGCGCCTCCCGGACCACCGACAAGCGGTACGGGATCGGGAGCGGCGCCAGTGAGCGCAAGTGGGAGCGGTTCGACAAGCGGTTCGATGTCGCCCAGGAGCCCAACGAGCCCCACCGCTTCGGGTACGTCGTCGAGCTCGACCCGTACGACCCCTCCTCCACTCCCCGCAAGCACACCGCGCTCGGCCGGTTCAAGCACGAGGGGGCGACCGTACGGCTGACGCACGACGGGCGGCCGGTGGTGTACTCCGGGGACGACGAGCGGTTCGACTACTTCTACAAGTTCGTCGGCAGCAAGCGGATGAAGCACGGCACCTCGCGGGCCGTGCGCGCGCACAATCTCTCCCTGCTCGACGAGGGGACGCTGTACGTCGCCCGGCTCACCGGTGACTCCCCCGCCATCGAGGTCGACGGGACCGGGAAGCTCCCGGCGGACGGGGAGTTCGACGGCAGCGGGGAGTGGATCCCGCTGGCCACCGCCACGGCGAAGGGTGCCGTGTCGCACGTCGAGGGCATGTCCGCCGACGAGGTGTTCGTGTTCACGCGGCTCGCCGGGGACAAGGTCGGCGCGACGAAGATGGACCGGCCCGAGGACATCGAGCCCAACCCGCGCACCGGCAAGGTGTACGTGGCCCTCACGAACAACACCAACCGCGGGGTCGGCGCGAACGCCCCGGCCGACGAGGCCAACCCCCGCAACGCCAACAAGCACGGGCACGTCCTGGAGCTCACCGAGCGGTGGAACCGGGCCGACAGCACGCGGTTCGCCTGGACGCTGTTCCTGGTCGCCGGGGACCCGGAGGACCCGGCCACCTACTTCGCCGGGTTCCCGAAGGACGACGTCAGCCCGATCTCCTGCCCGGACAACGTGGCCTTCGACCCGCACGGCAACCTGTGGATCTCCACCGACGGCAACCAGCTCGGTTCCCACGACGGCCTGTTCGGGGTCGCGACGCAGGGCGAGCGGCGCGGTGAGCTGAAGCAGTTCCTGACCGTGCCGACCGGTGCGGAGACCTGCGGTCCGCTGGTGCAGGACCGGCGGGTGCTGGTGGCGGTGCAGCACCCGGGTGAGATCAGCGGGGCGACGGTCGAGAACCCGGCGAGCACCTGGCCCGACGGGCCCGGCAGGATCGTACGGCCGGCGGTCGTGGCCGTGTGGCGCAAGGACGGCGACGACATCGGCGTCTGACGCCGTTCGGTTCAGGGGATGGCCGGAACCGCCGGGCGGGGCTCCGGGCGACCGTCGGCTTCCAGCCATTCCCGGTACGCCGGTGCCTGCCGGGCCGTCTCCCAGTACGCCTCCTCCAGCGCGGGACGGACCCCGTCCAGGTCCGTCTCGGTGCGGGCCGCGAGGAGGAGTCGTACGCCGAGCGGGTCGCCGTGCAGGCGCCGTACCGCCATGTCGGGGCGGGGCACGCGGGTGGGCTGGCAGACGGTGACGACCTCGCCGGTGGCGACCAGGGCGTCGGCCGTGTGGTAATCGCCGTGCAGGACCACGGGGTTGACGCCGGCCGCGCGGAACATCCGCTGCACGGCGTCCCATTCGCCGTCGACCGTGGGGTCGATCATCCAGCGGTCCCGGGCCAGGTCGGCGAGGGTGACCACGGGTTTGGCGGTCGCCGGGTGGTCGGCGGGCAAGGACACGAACTGCGGCTCGCGTTCGACCAGGACCCGCACGCAGAGCTCGGGCGGGATGCGCAGCGGGCAGCCCTCCACCTCGTGCACGAAGGCCACGTCGAGCTGGCCGTCGGCGACCATGTGCAGCAGGGCGTTGGGGGAGACGTTCATGTGGAGGGTGGGGTCCTGGCCGTGGGCGCGCAGCCGGCGCAGCCAGCCGGACAGGGCCCGGCTCGCGGTGGAGCCGACGCGCAGTTGCGGGCCGCCCGTCGCGGCCGCGCGGGCGTCGGCCACCAGGGAGCGCATCTCGGCCAGCAGCGGGCGGGCGCGGCTGAGGACCAGCCGGCCCAGCGGGGTGGGGCGGCAGCCGGATCTCGCGCGCACGAACAGCGCGCCGCCCAGGGCCTGTTCGATCCGGCGCAGCTGGGTACTCAGCGACGGCTGGGCGACGCCCAGCTGACGGGCGGCCCGGTGCAGGCTGCCGGTGTCGGCTATCGCCACCACCGCGCGGAGGTGTCTCACCTCGAGGTCCATGCGATCGGAGCGTAAGGCGGGGGCCGGGGTTGCACCAGGGGGGCAAGTGCGGTGATAGGGCCGCGCTATCACCGGTTGGCATCATCACAGCCGCCGCACAGGCACCGACACTCGCATCGACGACTCACCCCCACCTAGGAGTCCTCGATGCGCAAGCACATCTGTGCCCTCACAGCGACAGCGGCCGCCCTCGGTCTGGCAACGGCCGGTCTGGCCACGGCGGTTCCCGCGGCGGCGGTCCCGGCACCCACCCCCGCACCGCGGGCCGGCTACACCGCGACCTCGACGACGGACACCAGTGAGGCCTTCTTCCGGGCCGTCCTGGAGTCCGTGGCGGAGAAGCGGGCCGCGAACCCGAACAGTGCCGCGGCCGTCACCGTGGTCTACGACGCCTCCCGGGCGCCCACGTTCAGCAGCCAGATATCCCGCAGCGCCCAGATATGGAACAGCTCGGTGTCGAACGTCAGACTCCAGGCGGGGTCGGCGGCGAGCGCCGACTTCTCCTACCGGGAGGGCAACGACTCGCGCGGTTCGTACGCCTCGACCGACGGTCACGGCAGCGGCTACATCTTCCTGGACTACCGGCAGAACCAGCAGTACGACTCCACCCGCGTCACCGCGCACGAGACCGGCCATGTGCTCGGTCTGCCGGACCACTACTCCGGTCCGTGCAGCGAGCTGATGTCGGGCGGCGGTCCCGGCACGTCCTGCACCAACGCGATCCCGAACTCCGCCGAGCGGAACCGGGTCAACCAGCTGTGGGCCAACGGCCTGGCCGCGGCCATGGAAGAGGCCCTGGCCGGCAAGTCCCTGCACAAGTCCGCCCGTTAGCCGCCACCCCCCACCCCGGTGCGGGCCGCCCACCACGAGAGGGCGGCCCGCACCGGCACGTCGCCCGCCCCGGCCCGCTGCCCGTCCTGGCCCGCTGCCCGTCGCGGCGCGCCACCCGCCTCGGCCCGCCGTCCGCACCGGCACGTCGCCCCCCGGCCCGCCGTGGTCAGCGCGGTGACGTGATCGCCCGGGCCGCCGCGACTTCCTGGCGCACCGGCTCCAGCACGCTGCCCGCGGGTCCGGTGAGGTCGGTGCGGACCTCGTAGAGGGTCTCCGCCTCGCGCAGGCCGTCCGCCAACTCCCGCAGTTGCAGGGTCACCTGGTCCACCTCGGCGGAAGACGGGGGCTGCGCGCCGTGGCGTACGCGGACCCGCGCCGCGGTCGTGGCGTCCACGATGCGTTCCACCGCGACGACCAGCGGCCACCAGGCCGCGGCCCGCCGTCCCATGGGCGGGGGTTCGGTCAGCGCGCGCTGGAACTCGGTGCGGATGACCGAGAGGTCGCGGTAGAGGCGCCGGCGCATACGGGCACGGGCGGCCGGTTCCACCCCGCTGCCGAACGCGCCCTCCACATAGGCCGCCGTGTCGGCCACCGCGTCGGCCAGGCGGTCGCCCACCCGGGTGTGCCAGCTCTCCGGCCACAGCAGGTAGCCCGCGACCAGGGCGATGGCGCAGCCCATCAGGGAGTCGAGGAGTCGGGGCAGCAGCAGGGCGGTGCCCTGGTGGTTGAGGATGTCCGACAGCAGGAGGATCACCGGGGTGATGGCCGCCGTCTGATAGCCGTACCCGCGCGGGGTCAGGGCGGGGATGAGCGGGGCCAGCAGGAGCATCACGAGGACGTCCCACCCGCCGCGCGGCACCTGCGAGAGGACCGCCGCCGCGACCACCAGCCCGGCCACCGTGCCCAGCGCCCGCAGCAGCGCCCGGGAGAACACCGAGCCGAAGTCGGGCTTGAGGACGAACGTGATCGTCAGGGCCACCCAGTAGGAGCGCGGGACGGGGACGATCGAGACCAGTGCCTGGGCCAGCCCGATGCACAGGGCGAGGCGCAGCCCGTACCGCCAGGAGGCTGCCGACAGCGCCACGTTGCGGGCGGCGCGGGCGGCCCGGACGCCGAGCGCGGCAGGTCGGCCGAGGCGGTCGTCGATGCCGCGCGGGTCCACGTCCGGTACGGCGACGACCTCGGCCGCGTGCCGCAGGGCGTGGTCGACGGCCCGGCTGGTCTCCGACACCGGCACGGGCAGCTTCAGGCCGATGGGGCCGGTGTAGCCGGTCTCCACCGCCCGCGCGAGATGGCGGACCGTCTCGGGTATCTCCGGGGCCAGCGGCCGGCCGGACAGGTGCGCGGCGGGGGCGGCCTCCACCACCGGGGTGATCGCGTTCAACTGGGCGAGCAGCCGGGTCAGTTCGGGGCTGCGGCCGTGGTGGCGGGCGCGCCGGGCGAGGACGAGGTCGTACGACTGGTTCAGGGACTGGGTGACGGCGTGCCGGGCCTCGTCGTACTCCGCGCGGCCGCAGGCGGCCATCAGGTCGGCCACCGTCCGGTAGGTGGCCGCGACCGCCGCCCGTTCCGGCACCCCGGACCTGAGCGGCCAGGCGAGCAGTGCGAGGAGCAGGACGAGCAGGCCGCCGCCGGTCATCAGCAGGGGGGCCGACCACCAGTCGCCGGGCATCGGAAGGCCCGCGCCGACCACCGAGTTCAGCAGCAGGAGCAGGCCCGACACGGAGGCCACCGCGCCGATGGTCGAGATCATCCCGGAGACGAGCGCGACGGCGGTGACCACCCAGACGGCGAGCCACCCCTGGCCGTACACCAGGGACCCGAGCGTCACCCCGACCGCGCCGAACAGCTGGGGGATCGCGATGTTGAGGATGCGCATGCGGTACGCGTCGGCGGTGTCGCCGATGACCCCGGACAGGGCGCCCATGGAGGCGAGGGCGCCGTAGGCGACCTGGTCGACGGCGAGTCCGACGGCCAGCGGGAGGGACATCGCGACGGCCGCGCGCGCCACGGCGGCCCGGTTGACGGGGGCCTGCTGGGCTTGGAGGTTCCGGACCAGCCAGTCGGGCGGGGTGAGGCCGATGCGGGACATGCGCTCATTATGAACACCCAGGTCAACCGGGCCTGTGGAGTGCCAGGTCCACCAGCAGGGCCCGGTGGTCGGTGTCGGCCAGGTCCAGGAAACGGGCGTCGCCCGCCGAGAAGTCCCTCGACACCAGGATGTGGTCGATCTGCGCGCCGATCGCCGGGGCGGTGCGGGCCGGCCAGGTGGGGGTGCGGTCGGAGCCGGCGAGGCGGGCCGCGTCGCGCAGTCCGGTGTCGAGGATCGCGCGGAAGGCCGCGTGGTCCTGGGAGGCGTTGAAGTCGCCGGCCAGGACGGTGGGCTGTGCGTCCGAGGCGGCCGCGAAGTCCCGTAGCTCGCCCAACTCGGAGCGCCACAGGTCCAGTTGTCCCGGCAGCGGTGGCATCGGGTGCGCGAGTTGCAGTCGTACGGCATGACCGCGGACGTCGGCGACGGCCCCGGGCATGCCCATGGTCGCGGGGATGCCGGGGGCGGCCTCCAGCGGGAAGCGGCTCAGGATGACGGACCCCGTCGAGCCGGCGCCCTCCACGGACCGCCGGTAGGGATACTCCCCGGCGAGGGTCCGGCGCAGGGTCGCCGAGCAGCCGTGCTCGCACTCCTCCACGAACACCACGTCCGGTTCCTCCCGGCGCACGGTGGCGACGAGGGCGTCGGTGGCCTGTCCGAACTCGACGTTGGAGGTGAGGACTTCCAGCGAGGCGAGCACCCGCCCGTCCGGTTCGCCGCCCGTGCCGTACGGCGCGATGAACCAGGCCAGCAGGCCCAGGACCACGGCCGCCCACAGCGCCCCCGGCCACCAGCGGGTGAGCAGGGCGAGGGCCACGCCGAGGCCCGCGGGGGCGAGCAGCCAGGGCAGGAACGCGAGGAGCTGCGGGACCGGGGTGATGCCGTCGGTGTCGGCGAGGCGGCAGCCGAGGACCGCGCTGACGGCGGCGAGGAGCAGGGCGGTGGTCCAGATGCCGAGGCGCCGGTGGGTCACCGTGCCGAGCCTACGAGCGGGCGTCGGCCTTCGCCAGGAACTCCCCGAGCGCGGTGTTGAACTCGGCCGGCCGCTCCAGGTTCGGCAGATGCGCGGCGCCCTCGACGACGCACAGCCGGGAGTCCGGGAGCGCCGCGTGCATCGCCCGCGCGTCGGCGACCGGGGTGTAGGTGTCGTCGGCGCCCACGACCACCAGGGCCGGGACCGTGACGCGGGGCAGCAGCTCCCGGTGGTCGGAGCGCGCGGCGCGGGCGCGCAGGGCGGCCGCGGCGGCCTCGGGGCGGGTGGCCGTCATCATGCCGTGGACGTGCGCCTTGACCTCGTCCGGGGCGTACGGCGCGACCATCTTCTCCAGCACCTCGTCGGCGTACCCGGCCATGCCCTCGCGCAGCAGCCGGTCCGCCATGGCGTGCCGGACCGTCACGCCCTCGGGGGTCTCCGCGGCCGGGAAGGTGTCGGCGAGGACCAGGCCGCGGATCCGCTCGGGGAAGAGCCGGTAGCAGTCCATGACGATCTGGCCGCCCATGGACAGGCCCGCCAGCACACAGGCCGGCACGTCCTGTTCGTCCAGCAGGGCCTCGACGTCCCGGGCGAAGTCCTCGAAGCGCTCCACCGGTGGCTCGCCCGGCGAGGCGCCGTACCCGCGCAGGTCCGGGGCGAGGACGCGGCGGGAGGCGGAGAAGGCCTCGATCTGCGGGCGCCACATCGTGTGGTCGAAGGGATGGCCGTGCACCAGGACCAGGGGGATCGCCGTCATGCCGCCGACCCTAGGCAGCCCCCCTTCCTCGGTGCAATAAAATCTTTGCCTTCGGTGCAATCACAGGGGGTTCGGGTGCACGACTACCGGCGTATCGCCGACCGCATAGCCGCCGACATCACGGCCGGCCGGCTCCGCCCCGGCGAACGGCTGCCCCCGCAGCGGAAGTTCGCCCGTAGGCACGGGATCGCCGCCTCGACGGCGGAGCGGGCGTACGGCGAACTCGTCCGGCGGGGCCTGGTCGTCGGGGAGGTGGGGCGCGGCACCTTCGTGCGGGCCGGGGTGCCGGTGCGGCCCGGCAAGGGGCTCATCGAGGACGCGGGGGCGCCGGTCAACCTGGAGCTCAACTACCCGTCCGCACCGGGCCAGTCCGAGCTGCTCACCGGCACGCTCGCGCCCCTGCTGCGCCCCGACCTGCTGACCGAGGCGCTGCGTCCGGCCGCCGCCGACGGCACCCCGGCCGCCCGTGAGGCCGCGGCCGGTCTGCTGGCCACCCCGGGCTGGCGCCCGGACCCGGACCGGATCCTGTTCACCGGCAACGCCCGCCAGGCCGTGGCCGCCTCCCTCGCCTCGCTGGTGCGGCCCGGCGGCCGGGTCGGCGTGGAGGAGCTGACCTACCCGGTGGTCAAGGAGATCGCGGCCCGCCTCGGCATCACCCTGGTCCCGCTCGCCACCGACGCGGACGGCCTGCTCCCGGACGCGGTTGCCGCCGCCCACCGTGCGGCCCCCCTGTCGGCCCTCTACGTCCAGCCGACGCTGCACAATCCGACCTCCGTGACCATGAGCGCCGAACGCAGACGCCGACTCGCCCGCACGGTCACCGACTTGGACCTCCCCGTGGTCGAGGACCGCATCTGGTCGTTCCTCGCGGAGGCCGACGACCCGCTCGCGGCCCTCGCCCCCGCGCTCACCCACGTCGTCGACGGCCTCTCCAAGCGGGTCGCGCCCGGACTCACCGTCGGCTTGCTCGTCGTACCGCGCCCGCGCAGGGAGGCGGTGGCCGACGCCGTCCGCTCCGGCGGCTGGAGCGCGGGGCGGTTCGCGCTGGAGGCGGGGACGGGGTGGATCGCGGACGGGACCGTGGCGCGGCTGGTCGCGGCGAAGCGGGCCGACGCGGCGCACCGGCAGCGGCTGCTGGCCGAGTGCCTCAACGGGTTCGCCGTACGGTCCGATCCGCGCGCGTACTACGGCTGGTGGCGACTCCCCGCTCCCTGGCGGGCGGAGACCTTCACGGCCGCGGCCGCGGCCCTCGGCATCGCTCTCACACCCGGCCCGTCCTTCGCCGTCGGGCCGCACCGCACCCCGGACGCGGTCAGGCTCGGGCTCGCGTCGGCTCCGGTGCCGGATCTGGAACGGGCGCTGCGAGCCCTCGCCGGGCTCGCGGCGAGCCGTAGCGACCGGTGAGCCAGCAGGTCAGGGCCACCGCCAGACCGACGGCCACCAGCAGCCAGGACACCGTGCGCAAGGTGGCCGTCAGCGCGTCGTAGACGGCGCCCGCGGCCGGGCGGTGCACCGGGTCCGGCAGGTCGGTGAGGGTGAAGTGGCGGCCCACGGCCACCGCGAGGCCGAGGAGCGCGCCGCCGAGCGCGGTGCCGAGGGCGGTCGCGGTGAGGGCGCGGCGGCGGCAGGCCGCGACCGCGATCCCGGTGACGGCGAGGACGGCGGCGGTGACGGGCAGCCAGAAACCGGCGACTTCGAGCACGTCGTAGCCCTTCCTGAGGCGGTCGAGTTCGGCGGCCGGGAGCACGGCGATCCTGGTGCGGGGCAGGTCCAACTGCGTGTGCCCGTGGGCCAGTCGGTGCTCCACCTCGGCGAGGTCGACGGTCACCGTGCGCCGGCTGTCGTCGTGCAGCGCGCTCAACACGGCGTCGTGCACGGCCCGGTTGCCGGCGTCCCACGCGGCGGGGAAGGCCGGGGTGCGGGCGAAGTCGTGCACGAAGGGCCGCAGCGGTGCGTCGACCTCGTCCTCCATCGCGTCCCGTACGGCGGGGTCGGCGGCGAGCGGTGCCATCGCGGTGACGTACCGGCCCGGATCGGCGAGGCCGTACGCCGCCCAGGCCGCCAGCGCGCCGAAGGGCACCAGCAGACAGGCCACGGCGATCAGGGCGGCCGACAGGGCGCCACGGACACGGGAGGTCACCCCTCAAGGCAAGGCCGCCGAAGGGGCCCGCGCGAGCCGTGGAGCTGCGGATTAGGCCTTCCGGTGGAGGGTTCACCCGAACGGGTGTCTCATGGATCAAGGGGGAACCGGGGAGAAGGAGGCCGATCCATGCGCACCACTACGGCCCTGCGGACCCTGGCCGTGGCCCTGCTCACCGGCGGAACGCTCGCCGTCCCGGCGGCGGGCACGTTCGCGGCGGCAGCCCCGCCCACCCACGCCGAAGGCCACGGTGGCGGCGGTCCGGTCTGGGGCACCATCGTCTCCCGCACCGCGCTCAACGTGCGGGACGCGCCCACCACCCACTCCGCGGTCGTCGACCGGCTCGCACCGGGCAGTCAGGACCGCATCGAGTGCATGGTCCGCGGACAGAGCGTCAACGGCAACCCGTACTGGTACTGGTTCACCGGTGCCGAGGGCTGGGTCAGCGCGGCGTTCGTCGACACCGCCGGACGGCATGTGCCGACCTGCGCGGACCCGTGTCCGCAATGGAAGAACGACACCTGGAACAACGCCGACTGGAACGACCCGGACTGGAGCTCCGGTTCCGACTCCTGGGCGGCCTCGGGCTCCGTGACCTTCGACTTCTCGGGCTCCTGGACGTGGACCGTGACCGGGTCCACGGGTTGAGGGAAACGGGATGAGGGAAAGGGCGGGCCCCGGCCGGGAAACCGGCCGGGGCCCGCCGCTGTGCCGTCAGCGGATCCGGTTCCCCTCGCCGTCCTCGTGCGTGTAGTAGCGGTAGAAGAACACCACGAAGATGCCCGCCGCGACCGCGAGCCCCAGGGCCACCGACCGCAGCACGCTCTCCCCGGTCTGGCTGTACAGGAACCCGACGGCCGCGCCGGCGAAGCCGGACTTGACGCCGGAGTGGAGCTCTCGCTTCAGCAGCGGGGCGAACGTCGCCACGGCGAGGCACAGCACGATGAACGCGAACGCCGTCACGAAGCCGAACAGGATGTTCCAGCCGGTGATGGGGCCGCCGTCCCTGCGGTTGGCCGCGGCCCAGTAGCCGTAGACCAGCCCCAGCACGACGGGGATGCCGTACCGGGCCGCGAGGTGGACCCGCGGGCTGAACACGTCGGGTGTTGTCCGGGCGAAGCCGCCCCTGGGTGCCGCATGAGCCATGGGAGCACTCCTCTCTCTCCACCCCCCGATACGCCCCCGCCTACCAGAGCACACCTGGACAGGGGCCCTGGCAAGTCGAATGGCGGCCCGTCCTCCCCCGTGTTTCGCTGGCCCCATGAGCGGTGTCGGCCGGGGGCAGATGCTCCGCGTCCGCGGGGGCCGCAGCATCGCCTGGTTGCCGCCCCTGGTGCTGCTCGTCGCGATCACCGTGATCGACTTCCGGACCGGCGCCGAGTTCCGGATGATCTCCTGGGTCGTGCTGGTCCCGGGCATCGCGGCGGCGATCTGCTCCGTACCGGGAACCGCGGCCTTCTCCGTACTCGCCCTCGTCACCTACGTCGTCGCCGACAGCTCCTGGCCGGACCGCTACCGGTCCGGGCTGCCCGACTTCGTGCTCGTCGCCGTCGGCGGCGTCCTCGCCGTACTGGCCTGCGCGATCCGGCTCCGCGACGAGCGCAGCATGCTGCACATGCGGGACGTCGCCGACACCACCCGCCGTACCGTGCTGCGTCCGCTGCCGCCGGTGTGGGGCGGTCTGGAGCACGCCGAGGTGTATCTGGCCGCCGACAGCGAGGCCCGCGTCGGCGGCGACTTCTACGACATCCAGCCGGGCCCGCACGGCACGCGCGTGCTCGTTGGGGACGTGCAGGGCAAGGGGCTCGGCGCGGTCGAGGCGGCGGCCGCGCTGCTCGGCACCTTCCGCGAGGCGGCGTACCACGAGGCGGAGCTGGCGACGGTCGCCGAGCGGCTGGAGATCCGGGTGCGGCGGCACGGCGTGCACATCGCCGCGCTCGGCCGCGACGACGGCGACCGCTTCGCCACCGCCGTCCTGCTCGGCTTCCCCCGCCTCGACACCGGCCGGGTGGAGGCCATGGTCTTCGGACACGAACCGCCCCTGGTGGTCGGCCCGTCGGGGGTACGGCCACTGCTCGCCGACGGCGGACTCCCGCTGGGCCTCGCCGCGCTGTCCGCCGAGGGCCCGCCGCCCGTGTGCCGGGTCCCGCTCGCCCCCGGGGAGACCCTGCTGCTGACCAGCGACGGCGTCACCGAGGCCCGCGACGGCGCCGGGGTGTTCTACGCCCTCGCCGACGAGGTGGCCCGCGCCCTGGCCGCCGATCCGCGCGCCGTCGAACCCCGCCGCCTGGTCGACCTCGTACGCGACGGCACCCTGCACCACTGCGGCGGACGACTCCTCGACGACACGACGGTCTTCGCGGTACGCAGGGCGGAGCAGCGGGGGCGGGGCGGGGGTGACGAGCCGGGGTGGGGGGTGGAGGAGCGGGGGCGGGGCGGGAGGGATGCGTCGGTGCGCAGGGGCGACGAGCGGGCAGGAAAGGGACGTTTGCCGTCCTGAGAACTCCCCTCCGCAGCCGCAGCGGTTACCGTGCTGCCGTAAGTGATCGACGGGGGATGGGGAGGGACCGATGCCCGGGACCGTGCTGCTGCTCGCCGCCTCACCGGTGGGCAAGAGCTGTCTGGTGGACGCGGCGTCCGTGCTTCCCGTCCTCGCGGCCGTGCCGCCCGCCGTGCTCGCCGGCACCGACACCGCCAACGTCGTCGAACTCGCCGACCCCCTGGAACCGCAGGCCGTCCTGACCCGCCTGCGGGCCGTCGCGGCCACCCCGGGCCCGCTCACCGTGTTCGTCGCCGGCCAACTCGCCCTGGACCGGCGCCAGCACCTGCCCCACCTCGCGCTGGCCCGCACCACCCCCGCCACCGTCCGCTACACCGCGCTGCCCTGGCAGTGGATCCGCGAGGAGTTCCGGCTGCGGTCGCCGGGTTCCACGACGCTGTTCCTGGACCTGCACGCCGACGCCGAGGCGTGGGGCTGGCTGCGGACGCACGCACTGGACTCCGGGCGCAACAACGCGGTGTTCGGTCGGATCGCGCCGCCGCCGTCCCGACGCCGGGTCGCGGGACCGTCGTACATGAAGACGATCGCGACGATCCTGCGCAGCGGGTGGCGTCCGCCGGTCGAGCAGTTGCATCAGCAGGCGTTCACCAGGTTGGGCCCCGAGGCGTACGGGGACGTGGTGCTGACCGTGCCGCCCGCTCCGGTAGCCGTACCCGGGGGCTTCGCCCCCAGACCCCCGTACCGGCCCGAACGGCCTCGTCCGCACACGCCGGCCGGGCCGGTGGGCGCGGACCAGGTCCCTCAAGCACCGGCCGCGAGTCCTCCCCAGCCGCAGGACCCGCACGTCCAGGTCACCGCCGCCGTGCAGGCCGGCCGGCACCAGGACGCCGACGCGCTCGCCCTGACGCACGAGCAGGCCGCCAGCCGCAGCCACGGGCCCGCCTCCGAGCAGGCCCTGCACTGGTCCGAGGTCCGCGCGGACCTCGCGATGTTCGCCAGGGACTCGGCGCGCAGCTGCCGGATCTGGCTCACGGTGGCCGAGACCCGGCTGGCCGCGGGGCAGGCGCCGGACTCGTCGGCCGTGGAGAAGGCGGTCGACCGGGCCCACCACCAGTGGGGCCAGGTCCGCGACAAGGCCCGCGCCCAGGAACTCGGCGTCCTGCTGGCCCAGTTGCGCGCCCGCGTCCCGGGCCGCCGTCCGGGCGCGCTGGAGAACGTGCAGAAGCAGCTGCGAGAGTTGCAGGCCACGCCCTTCTAGTCGCAGCGTTCCAGCCGCAACCGTCTGGTCGCAGTGTTCCAGCCGCAACCGTCTGGTCGCAGCCTTCCCGCCACAGTCCTCCAGCCGCAGCCTTCTAGACCAGGTACGCCAGCGCCCCGGACACCAGCGTCCGCACCCCCGGCGCGACCACGGACAGGTCTGGTGCGAAGTGCGGGCTGTGGTTGCTCGGGACCGCGTCGAACTTCTCCATCAGGTCCTCGCCCGGCGCCGCGTCCCACACCGCGGCCGGGGTGGAGGTCACGAACCAGTAGGAGTACGGGAGTTCGCCGAGCGCGAGCAGGGAGAAGTCCTCGCTGCCCATCGCCGGGCCGGGGTCGAAGACGGTGCCGGAGCCGAAGACCTCGCGGTGCACGGCGGCGACCCGGTGGTCGGTCTCGGGGTCGTTGACCGTGACCGGGAAGGAGCCGCCGAGGGTCACCTCCGGCTCGCGCGGGCAGCCCGCCGCATGGCACTCGCCCTCGGCGATCCGGCGGATCGCGGCGAGCATCCGGTCCCGGACCGCCTCCGACTGGGTGCGCAGGTTGAGGGAGATGCGGGCCGTCGTGGGGATGATGTTCGGGGCCGTGCCCGCCTCGATCCGGCCGACGGTCAGGACGGCGGGCTCCCGCGGCTTGACCTCCCGGCTGACGACCGTCTGGAGCCGCGTGACGATGTAGGCGGCCGTGACCACCGGGTCGACGGTCGTCTCGGGGCGCGAGCCGTGACCGCCGCGGCCGTGCACCACGATCTCCACGTCCGTGGTCGCCGACATGATCAGGCCGGGCACGTGCGGGTACAGCCCGGCCGGGCCCGGTGCCGCATGCTGGCCCAGCAGCACGTCCGGGCGCGGGACCCGGTCGTAGAGCCCGTCGGCGACCATCGCGGCCGCCCCGCCGCCGGTCTCCTCGGCGGGCTGCCCGACCAGCACCAGCGTCCCGGACCAGGCGTCCCGCCCGTCCGCGAGCGCCTTCGCCGCCCCCGCGAGCCAGGTCACGTGCAGGTCGTGCCCGCAGGCGTGCATCACCCCGGCCGTCTCGGAGGCGTACGGCAGCCCGGTGCGCTCCTCGACCGGCAGTGCGTCCATGTCGGCGCGCAGCAGCACGGTCGGCCCGTCACCGTTGCGCAGCACACCCGCGAGCCCGGTGCCGCCGAGGCCCTGGACCGTCTCGAACCCGGCCGTTTCGAACCGCTCGGTGAGCCGGGACGCCGTGCGGTGCTCCTGGAACGACAGCTCGGGGTGCCGGTGCAGATCCCGGTAGAACTCCTCCAGACCGGGGACCGGGAGATCGGCGGTGAGTTCCAGGGCGACACGGGCGGCGGTGGAGGTCATGCGGGCAGCGTAGGCGGGGGGCGGTGGCATCGGTACGGCTCGGGTCGGGCGCCGGACCTTGCTGGTCCTGGGCGTGGCGGGGGCTCGGGTGGGGACGCCGCCGGACCCGGCTGGTCCGGGACTGGCGGCGGCCTTGGCCGTGGTCCGGCAGCACGGCGGGCCGGCGCAGGGCGCCGCGGCGTACCGGAGGATCGGCCGGCGTCACTTGGTGGAACCTTTGCTTCGGCGTGTCCGTTGACGGGGTGAGATCACTCAACGAGTACCGAGGTGACGTCAATGGCACTGTTCGACCGGCTCAAGGACCAGGCCAAGAACCTCCAGCAGCAGGCCCAGGGGCGCGGCACGACGACCGGTGGGCAAGGGCACGGCGGCTCGCGCGGCGGTTCGCGGGCCCAGCTCGTCGGTGTGCTGAAGACCCAGCTCGGCTCCCTGAAGACCGAGTTGAAGAGCGGCGCGTACCGGGACGCCAGCATGGCGATGTGCGCGCTGGTCGCCGCCGCCGACGGGCAGGTGGACGCGTCCGAGATGCAGCAGATGGAGTCGTTGATCCTCGGCAACGAGGTGCTGCAGAACTTCCCGCCGGAGCAGCTGCGCCAGCGCTTCCACAAGCACGTGGACCAGCTGACCCGGAACTTCCCGCAGGGCAAGGCGGAGGCGCTCCAGGAGATCGCCAAGGCCGCCAAGAAGCCCACCGAGGCGCGCGCGGTGATCCAGACCGGCATCGTCATCGCCGGCGCGGACGGCCACTTCTCCCAGGCCGAGCAGGCGATCCTCAGGGAGGCCTGCGCGACGCTCGGCCTCCAGCCGGCGGAATTCCAGCTCTGACCGTCCCGCCTGCCGTTCGAACAGCCCATGCCGCCCCACCAGCCGACCGACGGCGGTGGGGCGGCACACGGAGAAGGGCGGTTTTCCGACCCGTGCGCCGGGCCGCAAACGAGATCAGTGACGGGACGTTCGTCATGGTGATGAGCCCCCGCCCGCGTCACCAAGTCACAGCGGCACCTGGACCGACCAGTGAGGCATCGACCGCAAGGACATGATGCTCGGCCAGGAGGCCGACGGGGAGTGACCGGGGTGGGCCGGGGTCAGTCCTGGGTGGGGTCGGTGATGTGCTGGACCTGGTTCGCCTGCTCGGCCGGCCGCTCCCCCGACGCCTTCGCCGGCCCCGTGTTCGCCGCCAGGACGAGCGTGGCCACGGCCACGACCGCGGCGGCGAAACCCCTGGTGTAGCGCGCGGTGGTGCTGGTGCGTTCGAGCACGGCGACCTCGCAGCGGTGACGGTGAGTGTCCATGACGGTGGGAGCGTATTAAGCACGGTTAATACGCCGTTTAACCTAGGGGCTGCGGGAGCCGAACGGCAAGAGGGGCTAGGGGAGTTGGCCATGTCGGAGCGGGACGACCCGGGTGTCATCGGGCGACGGGTGCAGCAGTTGCGGGTCGAACGCGGGCTCACCCAGAAACAGCTGGCCGAACCGGCCTACACCCCGGCCTACATCTCCACCCTGGAGTCCGGCCGGGTGCGCCCCTCCGACGACGCCCTCAGGCACCTCGCCGACCGCCTCGGCGTCGGCTTCGACGAACTCGCGACCGGCCGCCCGGCCCACCTCGTCACCGATCTGCGCCTGCGCCTCACCGAGGCACAGCGCACCCTGGCCACCGGCGAGGCCGAGGAGTCCGCCGAGCAGTACGCCCGGCTCCTCGCCGAGGCCGACGCACTCGGCCTCGCCGAAGTGCGGGCCGCCGCCCTGCTCGGACTCGGGGAGTGCGCCGTCGAGACCGGTGAACTCGGCGCCGCCCGCCAGTACTTCGAGCGCGCCGAGCAGGCCCTCGGCGACGACGTCCCCCTGCCCGCCCGGGTCCCGGCCCTGCGCGGCCGCGCCCTCTCCCACTACCTCGCCGGTGAACTCCGTTACTCCGTCTACCTGTTGGAGTCCACCCTCGACGAACTCAACCGCGGCGGCCTCCACGACCCCGACGCCCTGCTCCTGCTCTACGCCAGCGTCATCGGCCCCTACATGGACATGGGCGCCCACGCCCGCGCCGCCCAGGCCGCCGAACTCGCCCTCGCGCTCGCCCCGCGGTCCGGCGACCCCGCCCTCGTGGCCCGCATGCACCGGTCCGTCGCCCGCACCCTGCTCGCCGAGGGCCGCCTCGCCGAGGCCGACGCCTCCCTAGCCAAGGCCGCCGAGCTCTACCGGCAGCTCCAGCTCCGTACCGAACTCGCCAACTGCCACTGGATGCGCGGCTACGTCTACGCCCAGAACGGCGAACTGGAGCGCGCCGAGGACGAGTTGCGGCAGGCCCTCGCCATGCACTCCGCCAAGCGGGCCGCCCTCTACTCCAGCCAGGCCGCCGTCGAACTCGCCGACGTGCTGCACCGGCGCGGCAAGTCCGAGGAGGCCGCCGCCCTGCTGCACGACGTGCTCAGCGACCTCAGCCCCGAGCGCGGCGCCCTGCACTCCGCCGCCGCCCACCGCCTCCTCGGCATCATCGCCGAGGACGCCCGCGACACCGAGGCCGCCGAGGAGCACTACGTCCGCGCCCTGAGCCTGCTGGAGCGGGCCGGTGCCGCCGGTGACCTGGCCGACCTGTGCCGCCTCCTGGGCGACCTGCTCCGCCGCACGGGCCGTATCGAGGCGGCCCTGGACGCGTACCGCACCGGCCTCGGCCACCGCACGGCCCCCGGCACGACGACCCTCGGCCCCGCGCCGGCCCAGCCCCCTCTCTGAGGCCCGGCGCCGTTACCAGGTCCGTGCCCGCACAGCCCCCTCTGTGCTGATTCCGGGGTTGTGCACAGGTGTGCCCGGTTAGCCTGCGCGGGACATCGGAGGGCGGGCAGGGCGGGCGACGTGGCGAACGAGAGGACGGTGGCCGACGGGCTGCGGCTCGTCGTGCTCGGCGTACGGGTGCTCGTGTACGTCCTGCTCGGCGGGGCCGCGCTCCTCGCCGTCGTCACCGTCGCCTCGGTCCTCGGCCCCACCCTCGCGCTCGACCTCTACACCCCGCCCGTCGCCGCCTGGTGGACCGTCTTCACGGCCGTCTCCGTCCAGGGCGTGCCCTTCCTCCTGCTCGGCACGGTCGTCTCCGCGGCGATCGGCGCCTTCGTCCCGGAGCGCGTCTTCACCCGGCTCCTCCCGCGCAACCAGGCCCTCGCGGTACCGATGGCCGGCGCGGCGGGAGTCGTCCTGCCCGGGTGCGAGTGCGCGTCCGTCCCGGTGGCCGGGAGCCTGATGCGGCGCGGGGTCGCCCCGGCGGCCGCACTCGCCTTCCTCCTCTCCGCGCCCGCGATCAACCCCGTGGTGCTGGTCGCGACCTCCATCGCCTTCCCCGGGCAGCCCGCGATGGTCCTCGGCCGACTCGTCGCCTCCCTCGCCACCGCCGTGGTCATGGGCTGGCTGTGGGCCCGGTTCGGCCGCGAGGAGTGGCTGCGACCGCCGAAACGATCAAGCAGTACGTCCGCCCGCGGGCTGCGGGCCTTCGGCGCCGGCCTCCAGCACGACTTCCTGCACGCGGGCGGCTTCCTCGTCCTCGGCGCGGCGGCCGCGGCCACCTTCAACATCACCGTGCCGCGCTCCGTGCTCGACCTCTTCACCGGTTCGGCCTGGCTGTCGGTGCCGCTGTCGGCCGTCCTCGCGGTCGTGCTGTGCGTGTGCAGCGAGGCCGACGCGTTCGTGGCGGCGTCGCTCAGCGGCTTCCCGCCCACCGCGCGGCTGGCGTTCATGGTCGTGGGGCCGATGGTCGACCTCAAGCTGATCGCGCTCCAGGCGGGCACCTTCGGCCGGACCTTCGCCGTCCGCTTCTCCTCCGCCACCTGGGCGGTGGCCGTCCTCAGCAGCGTGCTCGTGGGGTGGTGGCTGCTGTGAGGCGCTACGTCCCCTGTCTCCTGCTCGCCCTGGTCGGCGCGGCCGTCCTGCGGATCTCCCTCTTCGGCGAGCTGTACCTGCGGTACGTGCAAGCGGGGCTGCGGCCGTACCTGGTGGTGTCCGGCGGGGCGCTGGTGCTGCTGGGGGCGGCGATGGCGGTCGTACGGCGGACTGGGTGGGAGGTGGGTCACGAGGCAAGCCTCGGCGACGGGCATGACGTGGAGCACGGTGACGGCCCCGACGCGGGTCACGGGCACAGTCATGGTGCCGCCGGACCCCGGGTCGCCTGGCTGCTCACCCTCCCCGCCCTCGCCCTGCTCCTCTTCCCGCCGCCCGCCCTCGGCTCCTACAGCGCCGAACGGGAGGCGGCGCAGCGGGCCGCGCAGGGCGTCGGGACCTTCCCGGCCCTGCCCGCCGGGAACCCGGTCGAGCTCACGCTCGGGGAGTTCAGCTCGCGGGCCGTCTACGACAGCGGGCGCTCCCTGAGGGGCCGTACGGTCCGCATGACCGGGTTCGTGACCCACGGCGACGACGGCACCTGGTACCTCACCCGGCTGTTCGTCACCTGCTGCGCCGCCGACGCCACCACCAGCAAGGTCGAGGTGCGCGGCGCCGCGGACGGGGCGCCACCGGTCGACACCTGGGTCACCGTCACCGGCACCTGGCACCCCGAGGGACGACTCGGCACCGACAGCGCGTGGCCGCCGGTCGTGGACGCGAGCGCGGTCGAGCGGGTGGGGCAGCCGGCGGACCCGTACGAGAAGCGCTGAACCCGGGCGGCCGACACCTCGGTGCCGGCCGCCCGGGTGAGGACGCGCGGCTCCCCTCGCGCGGTCCTCCTCGGAGGCCCCCGGCCCGCGCGGGACGGCGGGAGACGCCCCGGTCGGCGTCGCGGAACACGGGGACGGAAGCCTGGCGCCGGTCAGGGCGGCGGTGGGGTGCGGACGGTGCAGGGGGACGGGCGGGGAGGCATGCGAGACACGGGCTGGGACATGGGCGGCTCCGGCACAGTTCGACACTGTGCGGCCGCTCCCTGACCGTCACCGTCGACCGTAATGAACCGATGTGCGGTCTGTGAAGAGCGCAGGGGGGTAACCGGCGGCCCGGACCACGGACCACGGAGGACGAGGGCGTGGCCCTCCGTACGGCCCCTGTCGCCGCCTGACCCGCCGCTGGGCGGGCCGGGGCGGCGCGGCGTTTGGTCCCGGGGCCCAGGGGTAGCCGGGCGGTGCTTCCGGGCGGGTCCGTCATGAGTCGTGACGCGCGCTCAGGGAGCCATGGCGGACAGTGGCCGCGCTGATCGAAGGAGGCGGTGGCCGTGCGGCCGAAGGACGACCGCGGCGACGCCCCCGGCGACGACCCCGGTCCGTTCCCCGGAGCGGGCGGCGGCCCCGATCCGTTCGCCGGACCGGGCGATGGCTCGGGTCTGTCCGCCGGACCGGACGACGGCTCCGGCTCGCGTCACGTGTCCGGCGACGACCTGCGGCTGTCGGGGCAGAACGCCGAACGGGAACAGGAGAAGGACCGGGCGCGGGCGTCCGACCTGATCGCGGACGGGGTCCGGGGCGCGGACGCCAGGGAGATCCCGGGCCGGCTCTGCGAGGTCGCCGTACGTCTGCTGCCCGTCGTGGGCGCGAGCGTCTCCCTGCGCAGCGACGGCATGCCCGTCCAGCTGAGCGCCAGCAGCGCCCAGGCCGCCCGGCTCTCGGAGATCCAGGCCACCCTCGGCGACGGCCCCTGTGTGTACGCCGCGACGATCGGCGCCCCCGTGCTCGCCGACGACCTGACCAACGGCCGGGACGCCCGGCGCTGGCCGGTCTTCGCCCAGGAGGCGACGGCCGCCGGGGTACGGGCCGTCTACTCGATGCCGCTCGGCAACGACGCCGTGTGCGTGGGCACCCTCGACCTGTACCGGGACACGCCCGGCGCCCTCGCCACCGGTGACCTGCGCACCGCGCAACTTGTGGCCGGTGTCATGACGGTGGCCCTGATGGCCCTTCCCCAGGGGGAGGAGAATGGCTCCGACGCGGACGAGCCCTGGCTGAGCGGTTTGGCCACCGACTACGACGAGGTCTACCAGGCGGTCGGCATGATCATGGTGCAGCTCGACGTCGGCGCCGACGAGGCGCTGGCGCGGCTGCGCGCCCACGCCTTCGCGCAGAACCGCACCGCCGTCGAGGTGGCGCGCGACGTGGTCTGGCACAGGAAGAAGTTCGAGCGTGACTGACAAGTCCGGGGCAAGACGACCGGCGCGTCGGCGCCGTGCCGACGTGAGGAGGCCTGGATGAACCGGGAACTGCGCCTCACCCGCGCCTTCGTGGACCTCGCGGACACCCTGCCGGCGAGCTTCGACCCGCTCGACCTGTTCGCCCGGCTCGGTGGGCACTGCACCGAGCTGCTGGCCGTCGACGCCGTGGGCGTGGTGATGGCCGACTCGCGGGGCGCGCTGCGGAACATGGTCGCCTCCGACGACGACCTCCTCCTGCTCGACCTGTTCCAGGTGCAGCAGGAGGAGGGGCCGTCCGTCGACTGCTTCCGCACCGGCGAGGTGGTCGCCGCGGACGATCTGCGGGAGGGGGCCCGCTGGCCCCGCTACACGGCGCAGGCGCTGGAGGCCGGCTATGTCTCCGTGCACGTGCTGCCGCTGCGGCTGGAGGGCCGGCCGATCGGCGCGGTGTCCCTCCTCAAGCGGGAGGCCGACGCCCTGCCGACCGAGGACCTCGCCGTCGCCCAGGGCATGAGCGACGTGGCCGCGCTGACCCTGACCCACTGGCCCACCGAGGCCCGCCGCCCGCACGACCTGCTCACCTCGCTCCAGGCCGCGGTCTCCGCGAAGGCGAGCGTCGAGCTGGCCAGGGGACTGCTCGCGGAGTACGCGGGCATCTCCTTCAGCGAGGCCCTGGAGCTGCTGCGCCGGCACGCGGAGCAGCAAGGCCGCTCCCTGACGGCCGTGGCGAGGGCCCTGGCCGAGCGCAGCCTCGCGCCGGAGGACGTGGTGGCCAGGCAGCCGCGCCTGTCGTGACCGCCGCGGGGGCGGCTCACGGGGGTCGGTGGCTCACGGGTTCCGGTCGCTCAGTACGGCTTCCCGGTGCCTCACTGGTCTGGGTCGCTTGATACGGCTTCCGGTGCCTCACTGGCTCCGACCGCTCAGACCTGCACCCGCCCCTGCTTCCTGATCTCCGTCAGCCGCTGCGCGCCCAGCTGTACGGCCGTCTGCGTGGCGTCCGTCAGGACGTCCCCGAAGCCGCCGTTGGTCACGCTGATCGCGTCCTCCCCGACCCGGACCGCGGCCACGTCCAGCCGGAGCGTCACCGGTTCACCGTCCGGGGACTCGCCGGTCAGCAGTACGCGCAGCCCTTGCCGGGCGCTCCCCGTCTCCGGCACCTCCGCGTCCGACACCTGGACGCCGAAGACGGCACCCGTGACCGTGGTGGCGGCGAACTGGCCGCACTTCCGCGGAAGCCCCTTCATCCAGCCCAGGCTCTTGTCGATCTCGGCCGGCCGCCCGGTGAGCACCTGGTACCTCAGCTGCGCCCCGTTCCACTCGTCGTCCAGCCCGATGACCGCGCGCTGCTGGGCGTCGGGCCCGAACAGCTCGTCCGCGTACAGGGCGTCGAGCAACCGCTGGCAGCCCGGTCTGTCCGCCTTCGCCTTCAGCACCCCGTCGTGCCAGGTGGCGGTGCCCTGGGTGGGCGCCCAGGGCTCACCGAGGTCCGCGTCCGTGACGAGTGCGGCCTGGGCCATCTCCTCGGTGAGGGCGGAGGAGGCGGCGGACGCCTTCGGGGACGCCGGGGCCGCGCTGGTGGGCCGGGTGATCGGGGGCTTGGGAGCGGTGGGCGGGGTGGACAGGGCGGAACACGCGGTGGCGCCGAGCAGCGTGGCGAGAGCGAACGCGGCGGCGGGGACACGGGACGGGGTCATGCCTCCAAGTGATCACCGGGTTCAGGGAGGTCACCAGCGGTCCGGGCCGTACGGGTTAAGGAACCGCCCGCTCCGCGCCACGGGTCACTCCCTCTCCCCCTCCTGCTGCCCGTCCCCCTCCCGCTCGACGAGTTCCACGGCCAGATCGCGGGCGTACTCGATCGGAGCCGGGAAGACGCGCAGGCCGTGGGCGACCATGGCGCCCTCGTGGAGCAGCATGAGCGCGTGGGCCTGTGCGGGGGCGAGGTCGGTGAAGAGCCGCAGCATCCACTGCTTCTGGCCGGTGATGACCGCGTACGCCGGATGCGTGGGGTCGCTGATCTCGGCGTGGGCGTTGACCATGCCGCACCCCTTGGGGCTGTTGTCGTCCATCCACGCCCGGGAGGCGTCGAAGACGAGGCGGACCCGCTCGACGCTCCCCGCCCCCTCCAACTGCTGAAGTCGCTCGAGGAGATACGCCCGCCAGCGCTCGTCCCGGTCAGCGAGGTACTCGACGACGATCTGCTCCTTGGAGCCGAACCGGTCGTAGAGCGTCTTCTTCGTCACCCCGGCCTCGGCGGCGATCAGGTCGACGCCGACCGCGTGGATGCCGCGCTCGTAGAACAGCCGGGAGGCGGCGGCGAGCGCGCGCCGCGCGCCGGGGGTCATGACGATGCGCCGGACCTGCGAATTTTCCTCTCCCACGCTCTCAACTATACCGATCTGTATAGTGGTGGAGGCAAGGACGTATACAGATCTGTCTAGTCACGGGTGGTGACTCCCATGAACGTCCTGCTCTCCGCGGCCTTCGTCCTGTGCTGGAGCTCGGGATTCGTGGGCGCCAAGCTGGGCACGGAGGACGCCGGCGCGACGACCCTCCTGATGTGGCGCTTCCTGCCACTGGCGGCGGTCCTGGCCGGGGCGGCCGTACACCGGCGGGGCCGGTCGGCGTGGCGCTCCCTGACCCCCCGGGACCTCACCCGCCAGGCGGTGATCGGCCTGCTCTCCCAGAGCGGCTACCTGCTCACCGTCTACTACGCCATCCAGCTGGGCGTCTCCAGCGGTACGACGGCCCTGATCGACGGCACCCAGCCGCTGGTCGCGGGAGCACTGGCAGGCCCGCTGCTGAGGGAGTACGTCTCCCCCCGCCAGTGGCTGGGCCTGTGTCTGGGCCTGGGGGGAGTCGCCCTGGTCACGACGGCGGACGCGGCCGCGACGCGTGGCGTGGCCTGGTGGACGTACGTGGTCCCGTTCGCAGGGATGCTCTCGTTGGTCGCAGCGACCTTCCTGGACCGCCGCTCCCGCACCCAGGTGACCCCGGCCGTCTCGATGACGGTCCACTGCACGACGAGCGCGCTGGTCTTCACGGCGATGGCCTTCATGACCGGGACCGCGACCCCACCGGTGTCTGCCTCCTTCTGGCTCGCCACGGCCTGGCTGATCACCCTCTCCACGTTCGGCGGCTACGGCCTCTACTGGCTCGTCCTCCAACGCTCCGGAGTCACCGAGGTCAACACCCTGATGTTCCTGATGGCCCCGGTGACGGCGGTCTGGGGAGCGGCGATGTTCGACGAGCCCTTCACGATGCAGACGGCACTGGGTTTGGGAGTCGCTCTGGTTGCGGTGGGGCTGGTGCGCGGCGCGAGTTCTCGTACGCCGAACTCCCCCAAGGACCAGACCGAAGCCGCCCACTCCCAAACGCGAGCACCCTCGCAGGCTGGGGTCTACTGGCCGTCGGAGTAGGCGAGTTGATACGCGCCACCGGATCCCTGACCGGAGACCGCCAACCACTCGGCGTCATCCTCGCCCTCTGCGTTGTGGCAGTCAGCGTCCCCGGCTACATCCTGGTGGCGCTTGGCCGGCGCACCTCCCGGAACGGCCGCGGCACCCCCAAACGCCGAAAGCTGCCACCGATCCACCCGTGACGGGTTGGCACTCCAATACTCTCCGTGCTGGGCGGTGTGGGAGTCCAGTTGGCGTCAATGTTGGTAACGTATTCTTCTATGTACATGACCCACATCGGAGAGGGGTGGGCGACATGTCCGTGACCCAGATCGACATCGACGACGACGCCCTGGAACGCGCCATGAGCCTGGCCAAGGTCAGGACCAAGAAAGAAGCGGTCAACCTCGCCCTGAACTTCTACGCCGAGCGGCAGGAGCGTGCGGCGCGCATCAGCCGGCACTTCGAGCGAGCACGTGAGTGGGGTGCCGTCGAGGACGCCGAGCGCCTGCACCAGGCGGAGAAGAACAACTGATGCTCTACCTGCTCGACACGTCAGGCCTGGTCCGGCTGCTCCGGGATCCCAAACTGCAATCGGCTTGGTACGACGCGATCGACGCCGGGGCCGTCGCATCCTGCTACGTGCAACGTGCGGAGTTCCTCCACAGCGCCCGGAACGGACGCGAGTACGACGAGATCGCCGAGATGTTCACAGACCTGTACCCGGATGTGTCGGTACCGAAGAACGCGGGGCGCTGGATCAGCTCGACGCAACGCCGTATGGCCCAGGCCGGGGAGCATCGCAGTGCCTCAGCGGTGGATCTCGTCATCGCTGCCACCGCGGCCCATCACGGCCTGGCCGTCCTCCACGACGACGCCGACTACCGAGCCGTCGCCCGGCACGCTTCCGACCTCCGCGAGCACAACATCCACGACGTCGTCTGAGTACGGCAGCGCCACTTGAGGGTGCCCCGTCAGGACACCTGCTTCAGCAACCCCCGTACCGCCTCGTCCACCACCCGGTACCGCACCACCCGTCCCTCCTTCTCGCCCGCCACGACCCCCGCCGCCCGCAGCAGACGCAGGGCCTGGGAGACGGCGGGGTCGTTCATGCCCGTTGCGATCGCGAGGTCGGAGACCGCGAGGGGGCCGGTGCGGTGCAGGGCGAGGAGGAGGGAGAGGCGGTTGGGGTCGGCGAGGAGGGCGAAGCGGTCGGACCAGGTGCGGACGTCCCCCGGGTCGCCGATCGCGGCGATGGCGTCGCACACCCGGTGTCCGTCGATGCTGCGGCGGTCGGCTCGGTCGGCCGGGACGAGGTGCATGGGGGTCATCCTCGCAGGCCGCACTATGTGATCTTCCATACCTGCGCAGGTGCGCAGCTATGCAGGGGAGGCCGGCACGCCCTACGGTGGGCGGGCCGTGGTGCTCGGGAAGCCGGTGACGACCCCTCAAGGTCCAGACCGGCGCGGCCCTCGCCACTGTGATCGGGAAGTGTCCGTGCTGTCGAAGCCACTGGTCGTACGACTGGGAAGGCAGGCGCGGACACGCACGACCCGTAAGCCAGGAGACCGGCCACGGCACGTCAGGAACTGATCCACGAGGTGTTGGAGCTGACCGTATGACCGAGCCTGCCCTGTCCAAGGCCGCCGCCCCCGCCACCGGGGCCAGTACCGCCGGAGGCTTCCGCTGGCGGCGGGAGGACACCGTCAAGACCGTCGGACTGCTCGCGGCGATCGCCGCCCTGCATGTCGTCGCCTTCGGCATTCTCTTCCTGCTCGTCGTCCCCGCCCACTACGAGGTCGGCACCAAGGCCTTCGGCGTGGGACTCGGCATCACCGCCTACACCCTCGGCATGCGGCACGCCTTCGACGCCGACCACATCGCCGCGATCGACAACACCACCCGCAAGCTGATGGCCGACGGCAAGCGGCCGGTGTCGGTGGGGTTCTGGTTCGCCCTCGGGCACTCCAGCGTCGTCGTCCTGCTCGCCGCCCTCATCGCGGGCGGCACCCAGCTGGCCGGCAAGGTGATGAACGAGGGCTCCAGCACCCACCAGGTGCTCGGGTTCCTCGGTACGACGATCTCCGGCACCTTCCTCTACCTCATCGCCGCCCTCAACCTGGTCGCCCTGGTGGGCATCCTGAAGGTCTTCCGGGCGATGCGGGAGGGGTCGTACGACGAGAAGGAGCTGGAGCAGCATCTCGACTCGCGCGGGTTCATGAACCGGATCCTCGGACGCCTCACCAAGTCCATCACCCGGCCGGGGCAGATGTTCCCGCTGGGGTTCCTCTTCGGGCTCGGCTTCGACACCGCCACCGAGGTCACGCTGATGGTGATGGCCGGGTCGGGGGCGGCGGCCGGGCTGCCCTGGTACGCCATCCTGTGCCTGCCGCTGCTCTTCGCCGCCGGGATGAGCCTGTTCGACACCCTCGACGGCACCTTCATGAACTTCGCCTACCAGTGGGCCTTCTCCAACCCGGTGCGCAAGGTGTTCTACAACCTCGCCATCACCGGGCTGTCCATCGCGGTCGCCTTCTTCATCGGCACGATCGAGCTGGTCGGCGTGCTGCACGACAAGTTCGACCTCACCGACGCCCTCACCACCTGGATCGCCGAGATCGATCTCGACAACGTCGGTTACGTCATCGTCGGACTGTTCGTGGTGGTGTGGGCGGCGGCGATCGCCTACTGGCGGCTGGCGAAAGTCGAGCAGCGGTGGGGCGTCAGCAGTTCCTGATGGACCAGATCGGGCTCCAGTTGTAGTTGTTGCTGCTGCCGCCGGGGCCGACCGAGGTGACGGTGCCGCCGTCCTTGCCGTTGAAGCGCGCGGTCACGCCGCCGGTCTGGGAGTTGCGGTAGGAGCCGGTGCCGACCCAGTTGGAGAGGGTGTAGGTGTCGCAGTAGTAGAAGTAGTAGACGACGTAGTCGCCGCGCGTGGCGTCCCAGGTCGCGGTGCACAGGTTGCCGCTCTCGCAGGTGATGGACTCACGCGCGGCCACGTGCAGGATCTTGTTGGGCTTCGGCCAGGCCGTCGGCGGCTCCGCGGCGGCCCCGGCCGGCAGCGCCGAGGCGGGCGGCGCGGCCGGCATGGTCAGGACCTGCCGGAAGTCGCGGTTGTCCGGGGCCGCGCCGGCGGGTGCCGCCGTGCACACGGCCGCCAGCGCGAGCCCCAGGGCACCGATGCCCGCGAGCAGTGAAGGTCGTCGTACGTCACGCATGTGGTGTCGAACCCCCTGTGGAAAAGGACATCCCTCGTGCCCACAGGCTGACTTCGGCCCGTCGTCCCCCGCCACTCCCTGAAGCCCTGCCTTAAACGGAGCCCGTCCCTTCGAGCAGCGTTCGCCCCGCCGGGGTGATGGTGTGCACGACATGCCTGCCGCGGCGCACGCTCAACAGCAGGCCGGCCCGGCGCAGGACCGCCGTGTGCTGGCTCGCGGCCGCCCCGGAGATGCTCAGCCGCTGGGCGAGTTCGCCGGTCGTACGGCCGGTCACGGTCTCCTCGAGGATCGCCGCGCGGGTCCGGCCGACGAGCGCGGCGAGGCCCCCGCCGGGCGTGGGGCGGCCGGGTGGGCGGACCCAGCCGAGGGCCGGCTGGATCGGGTAGACGAGGACCGGCGTCAGCTCCGGTGCGGCCACCGTGACCGGTCTGCGCAGGCAGAACAGGGACGGCTGGAGCAGCAACCCCCTCCCGCCGAGCCGGAGTTCACGCGTGACGGGGTAGTCGGCCTCCAGCACCGGCGGCCGCCAGCGCAGCACGGGGTTGAAGCTCGCCAGCAGCCCGTCGGTCCCCCCTTCGAGCACCTCGCGGGCCCGGACCGCCCGGTCGGCGTCCACCTGGGCCCGGATGTGCGGCCAGAACGGGGCGAGCGCGTGCCGGTGGTAGCCGTGCAGGGCGGCGCCCAGGTGGCGCAGCGCCGGGGGTTCGCCGTCGGCCAGGGCGCGGGCCTCGGACGGCAGCGGGCGGGTGCGGCGCGGGGAGGCGGCGAACGCGGTCAGGTCCCTGCGCAGGGCGGTACGGGGCGTGCGCAGCACGGTGTCGACGGCGTCCTCCAGGTCGTAGCGGCCGTCGAGGTGGGGGGTGAGGAAGTCCGGTGTGTAGCCGCGCGCCGGCAGCAGGGCGGCGAGCAGCGCGTGCGCCGGGCGCAGCCGGGCGCGGACCAGCCGCCGCCAGTCGCCGAAGAGCAGCGGGGCGTCCTGCCCGGCCAGCGCCTGGAAGCTGTTGGTGATCTCCCAGAGCGGGTCGGGGGCGGCGGCCACCCGCACGCGTGCGAGGTCGTCGGCGGTGAAGTGCACCCGCAGCATGGGGAGTTCTCCGATGGTGGTCGGTCATCGGGTGGACGGCGGTGCTCCCTGACACTGACCGAGCCCGGGGTGCCGGGGCAAGGGGGCATTCGGTCACCCCTGCCGTCGGCACGGCTGGGGCCCGGCTAGACCCCTTCCACCGCCGTCAGCCACAGCTTCACGTACCGCTCCACGTCCACGCCCAACCCCACGTCGACGAGGGTCACTTCGCGCTCGCCCTCGTGGATCTCGGACTCGCCGGGGCGCCGACGGCGGTCGACGACGGTCTGGCCGCGGGTCGGTCCGGGGGCCAACGACACCTCCACGGGCAGGAGTTCGGTGGTCAGGCCGCCCGGGTCGACGACCGCGCAGACCGCGCCCGCGTCGCCGAGGCCGCCGGTGGGGGTGGGGTCGCCGGTGGTGGCCGGGTCGCGGTGGGCGAGGAGTTCACCGGCCATGCGCAGGGACGGTTCCGCACTCGCCCGCAGCCGCTGGACGTCGGCGGCCGGGACGATGACCCGCTCGAAGACGTCCAGGCCGTACATCGTGATCGGCACCCCGGCGGTGAGCAGGACGGCGGCCGCCTCCGGGTCGTGCCAGACGTTGAACTCCGCGACCGGCGTGGCGTTCCCGGTCGCCACCGCACCGCCCATGAACACGATCCGCTCGATGTTGCGCACCACGTCGGGGTGCGTACGGAGCAGCAGCGCGATGTTGGTGAGCGGCGCGGTGGGAATCAGGGTGACCGGCCGGGGCGAGGCGAGGATCTCCCGCCGGAGCAGGGTCACCGCGTCCACGTCCACCGCCACCCGGGTCGGTGCGGGCAGCCCCAGGTCGCCCATGCCGTCGAGTCCGTGCACGTGCTGTGCGGTGCGAACGGGCTCGATCAGCGGCCGCTCGGCACCCCGGGCGACCGGGATGTCCCCGGCCCCGGCCTGCTCCAGCACGGTCAGGGTGTTGCGGACCACGCCGTCGACATCGGTGTTCCCGGCGACGCAGGTGACCGCGCGCAGGTCGATACCGGGATGCCGTACGGCGAACAGCAGGGCCAGGGCGTCGTCGACACCGGTGTCGCAGTCGATGATCACCGGGATGGGCTGACCGGTCACGGCGGGGTCCTTTCGTCACGGGCCTACGTCACGGGCGTACGACGTCACGCGCGTAGGTCACGGGCGTACGCCCCCGACCTTACGCAGCCGCCCACAGTTCGGCCCCGCGATCACCGGCCCGGGCGGCGATCCTTCGCAGCAGCTCCTCCACCGGTACGGCTCCCGGCCTGCGGCCGTCCCGCAGTCGTACGGCCGCGCAGTCCGCGTCGGCCTCCCGCTCCCCGATCACCGCCTGGTACGGCACGAGGCGCGCGGCGCGGACACGGGCGCCGAGGGTGCCGTCGCCGGGGCCGGAGAGCTCGGCGCGGATGCCGAGCGCGAGCGCCTGTCGTACGACCTCATGGGCCCGCTCCTCCTGCCCGTCGCCGACCGGCAGGACCACGAGCTGCACGGGCGCGAGCCACACCGGGAACGCGCCGCCGTGCGCCTCGACGAGATGGGCGACCGCCCGCTCCACGCTCCCGATGACGCTGCGGTGGACCATGACCGGCCGGTGTTTCCCGCCGTCGGGGCCGATGTAGTGCAGGTCGAAGCGTTCCGGCTGGTGGAAGTCGATCTGGACGGTGGAGAGGGTGGACTCGCGTCCTGCCGGGTCGGTGATCTGGACGTCGATCTTGGGGCCGTAGAAGGCGGCCTCGCCCTCGGCGGACTCGTACGCGACGCCGTCCAGTACGTCCTCGAGGAGGGCGGTGGCGCGGCGCCACAGTTCCGGGTCGGCTACGTACTTGCCGCCCTCGCCCGGGAGCGAGAGACGGTACCGGCTCGCCCGGATGCCGAGGTCGTCGTAGGCGCGGCGGATGAGGGCGAGGGCGGCGCGGGCCTCCTCCACGGCCTGGTCCAGGGTGCAGAAGATGTGGGCGTCGTTGAGCTGGATGGAGCGGACGCGGGTGAGGCCGCCGAGGACACCGGACGGCTCGGAGCGGTACATGCCGCCCAACTCGGCCATCCGCAGCGGTAGTTCGCGGTAGCTGTGCGAGCGGGACCGGTAGATGAGGGCGTGGTGCGGGCAGAGGCTGGGACGCAGCACGACCTCCTCACCGCCCAGCCGCATGGGCGGGAACATGTCGTCGCTGTAGTGGTCCCAGTGCCCGGAGATCTCGTACAGCTCCCGCTTGCCGAGGACGGGCGAGTACACGTGCCGGTACCCGGCGGCGCGCTCCACCTCCCTGACGTACTCCTCCAGCACCTGCCGTACGACGGCCCCGTCGGGCAGCCAGTAGGGCAGCCCCGCGCCCATCAGGGGGTCGGTGTCGAACAGGTCGAGCTCGCGGCCGAGTCGGCGGTGGTCGTGCACGGGGGTCTCCCTCGCTCATGGGGGGGCGAGGAACCGGCGGGAACGACGAAGCCCCGGGGCACTCGCCCCGGGGCTTCGGACTGCGTCAGCGGTCAGCGCGCCGGGACCTGCTCCGGCGTCGTCGTGATCGACGGGAATGCTTGGGCGCGCTGCATGGGGTGAGGGTAGGGGGTGCCGAAGGCGTAGCGCGACGGGTTTTCAGGGGTGGGGCTGACGCAGGGACCGTGTGAAGGCGGCCCACGTGTCGGGGACGCCCCGGAGTAGCGGCCCGCGGGGGAGGCCTTGGAGTCGCGGACGGCGATGGTGCGTGGGCGGTTGCGGGCGACTGGACTTCCTGAACCCGTAGTCGGACACAGGCCCTACATCTCCGCACGGATGCTGACGATCCGATACCTGCTCTCCCGTTCGGTCAGCTGGACACGCCTACCCGGACCAAGGCCCCCAAGACACCGTCACTCCGGATGGCGAGCATGGCCGTACACCGAGTGCTCTACGCAGCGCTCCCGCTACAAGGGCCTCCTCGCTGAACTGCTGGACGCCGCGTGCGACGAACGCGACGCAAGGTGGGCCGGCCTGATAGCACGAGCCGACCTTGCCCGAACTTCTTGTACTGACAGGAGGACGATGACACCTATCGCGACCAGGCGGGTGACATTCCATGTCGTGCCGGCGGTCCCGCTTTGTAAAGGGGCCTCGACCGTGAGGCGCATCGAGGTCTCCGCGATGGCTGTCAACGGGATCAGCATCCGGAAGGCGAGCCCGCGAAGGCCACTGTTCCGCCCCAGGTTTCCTGCCAAACCGAGGAGAAGGCCGAGAACAACGGCTGCTGCGCCCCAGAAAAGCGTTTTCGACAGGAATCCAGCCCAGTAGATGTGCGTTCCCTGCGAAGGGTCATCGAGGTTCACCCACTCCCGGTAGTCCCCTTGCGCAAGTTTGGTCACGTAGTAAGCGACCACGGCAGTGGTGAGGGCGGACCCGGCCACAACGGCGGATCTGACCCTGGACCTGAATCCGGCACCCACGCAGAAGGCCAGAGCGGCCCAGGACCAGCCTGCCGACAGGACAAGGTGAACCGAATGGATTACAGGGGCTTCGATCGTCCCGAGGAGGGGAGCGGCAACGCCGAGTGCCACGCCGGCCGCCAGAGCGGCTGCAACGGGAAGGACGGTAGGACGTGAAGGGGACACGAGATCGGGTGAGTCCTTTCCATCAACGGACACTTGAGACTGCCACCAGGCGATGTCGGAGGGAGACAGGGGCCGCAATGCCTTCCCTTGGCCCCGACGAAAAGGTTCACGGCTGAAGCGCGAACTGTCGGACCAAGTGCGACACTGCGGCCCCTGGGGCATCACCGCGTCCTAATCAGTCACGCCCCAATACGCATAGCACGTGTAGGCCGCGCCTGCGGTCCTGCTCGCTTTAGCCGTCTTGCCGGCCACCTCGCCAACCTTGAGGCTGCCGTTGGCTATCTTCGCGGTAGCATTATGCAGTTTCGAACCATGGAAGTAGTACGAGTAGCACCGCTTGCCGTCGGCCACGATCTCGGTACCGTAGGTCCAACTGCCGCCTCCCACGTCCTTGGTGGTTGCCGGAGCGACCCGAGAGTTGGGGTCGATCTTGATCGCGACCATGCCCCACTCCTTGACATTGCCCAGTTCCTTGGGCGGCTGCGGTGTCGCTCCGCTGGCTGGTGAAGCGAGAGCGCCGACAAAAACTGCCGCGCTCGCAGCGGCCACTGTCATGGATCTGCGGAAGTACCTCATGAACGCAACATCTCCTCCGTTGATGCTCCCCTGTGGGCTCACGAAGACAGATCTTTGGCGAAGCGGGCCCACGATGCGACGGAGATTCACGGGGACGGGGCCGAAAAGCAGTGCTCCCACCATGTCTGCAATATGCGTTTTGCCATCCTTATGCTGTGTCTTCTGTGGCGGAAAGCCGGAGATGTGCCCGGCTGGGGATGCCGCATATCGCGAGGAATACCGCACGCAGGACTCGATCTTCGACTGGATGTGATCGCTTGCCTCAAGCGGTCATGGGTTTCCCAGGCGAAACGTCCGCTCAGAGAGACGTCATAGGTCGGGCTCAGGTGCGGTAGCGGGCCAGCATGAGGGCTACGGCTTCGTCGACGATCGCGGCGTCGGTGGGGTTGGGTGGGACGAAGTCGGTGCGTACGAGCTGGGGCCACAGGAACTGGCTGCAGATCATGCCGAGGAACTGCTCGGCGACCTCGGCTGCCGACTGGGGCTGTCCGTCGGACGAGCGGAAGTCGAGGGTGCCGGCCTCTGCTTCGGACTCCAGGTAGTCCCGGAGCCGGTCGAAGAAGGGGCCGCGGTCGATGGCGAAGCCGGTGCCGACGATGTCGGCGAGCTCCGGCATCTGGGGGAGCTCGGTGATGATGAGGCGGCACAGCGCCGCCGTGCCGGGCCGGGCGACCAGGCAGGCGTAGTCGCGGCCGATGTGGTCCAGGCCGTACCGGGGGTCGCCGGGCGGGGGCGGGGCGGCGTACTCCGTGTCCAGCTGCCACTGTTCGGCGGTGACGGCCGCGAACAGCGCGGCCTTGGTGGGGTACCGCTTGAAGAGGGTGCCGGTGGAGACGCGGGCCTCCTTGGCGATCTGGGCCAGGGAGGTCTTGTCGTATCCCCGGGCGAGGAAGAGGTCGCGGGCGGCGCGGATGATGCGGGCGCGGTTCTCCGCCTTGATCTGCGCGTGATAGCCGGCCTTGGCCTGCGCGTGATCCCCGGCCGGGCAGGTGCCGCCACCGGTCTCCGCTCGGTCCGCCACCGACATGCCCACGCCCCTTGCCCGTCTCGGGTGCCCGTCCCCGGTGCCCGTCTGCGGCCGCGTCCTCGCTGTCAGAGGACGGTCTGGCCGCCGTCCAGGATAAGGTCCTGGCCCACCGCGAAGGCGGAGGCGTCGGAGGCCAGGTACACGACGGCCTCCGCGACCTCCTCGGGCAGGCCCATGCGGCCCAGCGGGATCGTGGAGCTGATCCCCTCCACCACCGCCGCCTGCACCGCGGGGTCCTCGATCCCGAGCTTTGCGGCGGAGTACAGCGGGGTGTCCACCGGTCCGGGGCTGACCGCGTTGAAGCGGATGCCGTGCGAGGTGAGCAGGTCCGCGTTCCACGACCGCATCAGGGAGGAGACGGCCGCCTTCGTCGCCGCGTAGGCGTTCGAACGCCCGTAGCCGCCGTGTGCGCTGTTGGAGGCGTTGAGGATGACCGAGGACGGGTTGGCCAGTACCGGCACCAGCGCCTGGGTGAGGAACAAGACGCTCTTGACGTTGATGTCGAAGAGCCGGTCGTAGCTGTCCTCGGTGTGCTCCTCGAACGGCCGCCAGTCGGAGACGCCGGCGTTCAGGAAGGCCACGTCGAGCTTTCCGAAGTGCTCGCTCACCTGCTCGGCCAGGGCGCGCTGGGCGTCGAGGTCGCGTGCGTCGGCCCGCACGACCGGCACCTTGTCCCCGAGGACCTCCCGCGCCCTGTCGATGCCGGCCGGGGTGACGCCGGTGACCAGCACGTCGGCCCCCTCCGCGACGAAGCGCCGCGCGGTCTCCAGGCCGATCCCGCTCGTGCCGCCGGTGATGAGGGCGCGCTTGCCCGCAAGACGAGTCATGTTGTTCGTTCCTTGCCGAGTCGTAAGGTAAGTCGATGCACTTACCTCGGAAAGGTAACGCTCGCGCTTCCCGTAAGGCAAGTCGACCCACTTACCATCGGCGGCCTCGAAGTCTTGGGGTGAGAACGCCGGTGCCGCCCGGCTCGTCAGGGCCGGGCGGCACGTCATGCGGTCAGGTCAGAAGTGCCACTGCTGGTTGGTGCCGCCGTTGCAGGTCCACAGGTCGACGAGGACACCGTTGGTCCTGGTGAACTGGGGGTCGTCGAGGCACAGGCCCGTGGCCTGGTTGACGATCTCGTAGTTGCCTCCGTTGACGGGGATGAAGGACCAGTTCTGGTTGGCGCCGCCGTTGCAGGCCCACAGGTCGGCCGCCGTTCCGTTGGCCGTGCCGGACTGGTAGTCGTCCAGGCAGGTGCCGGAGTTGACGTTCTTGAGGGTGTACTGGCCGTTGCCGACGCCGGTGACGGTGAACTGCTGGAGCGTGCTGCCGGTGCACGACCACAGGTCCACGCTCGCGCCGTTGGCCGTGTTCCCCTGGAAGTCGTCCAGGCACGTGCCCGTGTTGACGTTGGTCAGGCCGCGCGCGGTGCCGGCGACGGTCCCGCCGCTCACCGCCTGGAGCTGCCATTCCTGGGAGCCGTTGCTCGTCGCGGTCTGCAGCGTGAGGTCGGCGCCGGCCGAGGCGCCGGTCAGGTAGAGGCTCGTGTTGCCCGTGGACCGGAACTGCACGTTGCCGTCGGAGAGCTGGACCATGGTCCACAGGGCCGTGCCCGTGTTGTCGACCCAACTGCCGATCTGTGCGCCGGCGACCGCGTTGTTGCCCCAGATCTCCGCGGCCCGGCCGCCCGACTGGTTGAGCAGGGTGACGCCGTTCGGCTTGGTGGTGATGTGCCAGTACTGGGTCTCGGCGTTGGCCGCCGAACCGGCGTTCTCCAGGCGTACGTCGGGGCTGTCGGCGTTGCCGATGTTGGCGTCGGTGGTGTTGTTGCGGGTGCCGATGACCTGGCCGGTCAGCTTGTTGACGATCCGGTAGTAGGTGCCCTGCGAATGACCGAGGTCGATGTCGGCGTTGATGATCGTCGAGGTGCCCTGGTTGGCCAGGATCACCACACGGCCGGTGGTGGCGTCGTAGGTGAGGTTGCGGCTGTAGGCGCCGGGGACGGTGGTCTGGTACTGGGTCCAGGTTCCGGTGCTCGTACCGCTCGAGTTCATCCAGACGCTGCCGCTGCCGGCGGCGTTGTAGAGCAGGCGGCCGTCGGGGGTGCGGATGAGGACCGGGCTGCCGCCCTGTGCCGGGGCCGCGGAGCCGGTGGTGACGGGGAGGCCCGAGACCCCGGTCCCTGCGGTGCCGCCCACCGAGTAGAAGTGCAGCGGGTCCGAGGCCACCTTGTAGCGGACGTTGTCGCCGCCGCCCCAGTACTCGTAGGTGAGCATCCACTTGCCGTCGGAGGTCTGGACGACGTTCGCCATGCCCGGCCGGCCGCCGCCGATCTCCGTCTTGCCGCCGCCCATGGTGACGGTCGTCCCGGTCACGTCCACCACGGGGCTGCTCCAGGCCGCGCCGGACCCGTCCCAGGTCCGGTGGGCGATGATCTGCCCCTGCGAGTCCGTGGCCGTGCCGTTGGCGGGGTCCGTGGTCAGCGCGCCGGTGCCGCTGTCGTACGCCGTGAAGTCGTTCTCGTCCGAGTAGTACGCCACCAACTGGCCGTTGTAGACCATCAGGTACGGCTCCCAGACCGGGTCGACCTGGTGGGTGGTGTTGGCGTTGGACACGTTGGTGCCGATGTTGCCGGCGCTGCCGCCCTGCCAGCCGCCGCCGGTGATGATGTTGCGGAAGCTCCACGTGGTGCCCTGGTCGGTGCTGGAGTACAGCGCGATCGCCAGGTCCCTGCGGTCGCCGTCGCCGGAGGGGGTCCAGTTGGGGTCGGCCGCCTTGTGCTCGAGGTAGTAGGAGTCGTCGCCGGACACCACCGCGGCCATCACCAGCGTGCCCGCCGACAGCGAGCCGACGGTCCGGGGCAGGACGTACAGGTAGGGGTTCGTCCAGGCGCTGGTGTACTTCGCGTACTGCGGGTCGCCCGACAGGTAGGCCGGGGCCTTGACCTGCGAGACCAGCTGCCAGCTCGTGCCGTCGTCGGTGCTGCGGTACACCGGCAGCGTCTCGCCGGCCGCGGAACCGGACGCGGGGACCGTCGCCAGCTCGAACGAGGCGACCAGTTGGCCGCCCGGCAGTTGCGCGGCCTTCGGGTAGATGGCGCAGTTCCCCCGGCCCTTCAGACACGCCTGGTTCGAGGGGAGTTGGTAGACGGTTCCGGGGGTCGGGGAGTAGGCGCCGGCCGGCGGCGCGGCGAGGAGGGACAGGATGACGGCGCTGACTGCGGCCAGCGCCGCGCCGAACTTCTTCAGCCTGCTTCTTGCGTGCATGCTCGTCCTGCTCACGGTCGGGCCGAGGGCCGGCGGACGGTGCGCGGGGAGTCTGCGGTGGGTGCGCAGGTGCTCGCGTCGTCGTGCGGGCGGGTTCGGCCGGAGGGTGGACCGCCGTCGTCCTGGCGGCCCTTCACCACCGGAGGGTGGCGAAGTCGTTGGACCTCGTCCTTTCGTGGGGGATGTCGGCAGACGGGGTCCGGTGGTCGTGCTCGGGGCTTCGGTGGGTTCTCGCGGCGATGATCTGACCGCGCAGTCATGTCTGCGCAGTCATGTGTACGCAGTCGGAGGGGGGACGTCAATAGTTTTCGGCCACTTCGTCAGAACCGGGTTTCGGCCAGCCGTCGCAGCTCGGCGAAGCGGTCGTCCTGGCGGGTGCCTCCCGCCAGGTCGCTCAGGGCGTACGCCGTGAACACGAATCCGTCCGTGGTGTGGAACCGTGCGCCCCAGTTGCCGAGGCTCACCGCGGTGACGCGGGACCAGGGCAGGCGCTGGGTGCCCCACGGGTTCACCATGAGGATCTCGTCCGTCCTGAGTTCCAGGCGTACGCGCAGGAGCGCCCACCAGGCGAAGAGGCCGAAGGCGAGGGCGACGGCGGTGGCGATCGCCGCGGTGCGTGCCGACTGGGCGGACGGGTGGGTGAGGGCGTTTGGCCACGTGGAGAGCGCCCCGGCCGTCGGGGCGGCTGCCGGCAGGTAGCCCAAGAGGCGGCCGGATCGACTGACCCGCCACACGCCGATGACACCGTCGCGCGCTGCGTCCACGGGGGAATGATCCACCCTCAGGGCGGCTGTCTCACCCCTCCGGGCCCCACCGGTCCGGTCCCACCCCGCGCCAGTCGATCCAGCTCGACACCGCCACTTCCGCCGCGTCGATCTCCAGGCCCGCTCGCCGGAGGAACTCGGCCACGTCGGTCAGGTTGTGGGCGAGGCCCAGGATCTCTCCGTCCACGCGTACGCGGCGGCCGCCCGTGGGGGAGGGCGGGTGGACGATCACTCGGATCGGGCCGGACATGTCTTCAGGATCGTCCGCGGTGTACGGTCCCGCACTTCGGTCCGTCATCGGCCGGGCCGGTCGAGTCGGCCGGCCGCGTCCTGTGTGCGGTCCGGCCGGCCCAGGGTGCGGAGTTCCCACCACTCGGCCGGGCGCGGGCGCCGGTGCTGCCAGTGGGGGTGGAAGAACAGCTCGGTCGACAGGCGGTGCAGGCGTCGGCGCAGCTCGGTGCGGTGGGGGTGCTCGGCGAGCCGCCGGTACGTGGCGCTCCACTCCCGCTGTGCCCGGGCGAGGTCGTCGGGGAACGATCGCATGACCGGATTCAATCATGTGTTCGATTTTGCGGGCCATCCCGGGAGCCGGGTGGCGATGAGTTCCGGGCGCGCGAGGGGTCTGTCCAGGCAACCGACCTCAAGGAGACCGACATGACCGCCGCCTACACCTTCGACGTGTTCTCCAGCCTCGACGGGTTCAGCCACGCCGGTGGTGACTGGGCCGGGTACTGGGGCAAGCAGGGGCCCGAACTGCTCGACCACCGCCTCGCCCAGTACTCCGAGGAGCAGCGGATGGTCTTCGGGGCCGCGACCTACCGGGCCTTCGCCCGGATGCTGGCCGAGAGCACCGAGGACAGCGATGTGCGCGATCCCTGGGTGACCCGGATGCGGAACCTGCCGGCGACGGTCGTGTCCACGACGCTGGAGAGCCCCCTCGACTGGCCGGACGCGACCCTCGTCGCCGGTGACGCCGTCGACGTGGTCGCCCGGCTCAAGAAGGAGTCCGACGTGCCGCTGCGCTCCCACGGCAGCCTGGCGATGAACCGGGCGCTGATGGCCGCGGGACTGGTCGACCGGGTGCAGGTGACGGTGTTCCCCGTCATCACCGGGCGGACCGGCCTGGGACCCGTCTTCGAGGGCGCCGCCGACTTCGACCTGGAGCTGCTGGAGCACCGGACCCTCGACGGTCACATCCAGGAGCTGGTCTACCGTCCCACCCTGCACTGAGGACCGGGCACGGCGCACGCGCAAGGGGCCGCCCCACCGCGAACGGCGGGACGGCCCCTTGCGGACCTTGCCTTCAGGAACTGCGTCAGGCGCGCGAGGCCTTACGGCGACGGGTCGCCAGGACGATGCCCGCGCCGCCCGCGAGCAGCACCGCCGCGCCGCCCGCGATCAGCGGCGTGTTGCTGCTGGCCCCGGTCTCGGCGAGGTTGTCGCCGCCGCCACCGTTCGGGGTGGGCGCACCCGGGGTCGACGTGGACTCCGAGGCCGACGGGGTCGGGGTGCTCGTGCCCGGGGTCTCCGAGGCGGGAGGCGTGCTCTCGGAGGCCGGCGGGGTGGACTCGGACGCCGGCGGGGTCGACTCCGAGGCCGGCGGAGTGGTCTCCGAGGCAGGCGGGGTCGCCGGAGGCGTGGTCTGCGTGGTCGTGCAGTCCTTCGTGCCGCCGTTCCAGGCCGCGATCAGCTTGTCCTTGATGACCGGGTGGTCCGGGCCCTTGGGGAGGTCGCCGTGCGGGAGGCCGTCGTTGGCGTCGAGCTTGCCGTCGAACTTCGTGTTGCCGCGGTACAGGTCGACCTGGCCGTAGCAGCCCGCGTCGGGGATCGCGACGTCGAGGGTGTCCACGGCGCCGGCCTTGACGGTCACGGTGTCGAAGTCGTGGAAGACCTGCTCGCCGGAGGTGGCGAACGTCGGGCCGTGCGCGAGGTAGGACGCGAGGGAGGCGGTGCACGTGGTGGCGTCGCCCGCGGCGCGCACCTTGACGTGGACCTTGCCGTCGTCGCCCGGCTTGAGGTTCTGGTCGTCGACCTTGACGGAGGCGAAGAAGTTCTTGCCGTCGAGGGAGAACTCGCAGCGGTCGGTCTCGGTCTTCGAGCCGGCGCCCGTACCCGGCTTGTAGTGGCCGCCGTCTCCCCAGCCCTTGCCGCCGGGGCAGTCGGAGGCCGAGGCGACGGAGGCGAGGGCAGCGGAGAAGGCGAGCGTCGCGGCGCCCGTCCCCAGCAGGCGCCGAACGGTGACACGTCTCGCTATGGACATACAGATCCCGTCAGGATGAGAGTGAAATGATCACAGGAAGCATCAGAAACACTGGGCCCATTGGTCACATGCGCCACGGTGTTTGCACATCGTGGATCTCCTGGCGGAATGCTGTCAACCTGCGGTGATGCAAGGTGTGTTCAGCGCCCATCACAATTTCGACACACCAGGAATGATCTACTCCGCAAAAGCCCGGGTTGATTTTCCGGTGAGGTGGACAGATATCCCCTTTGTCGCCCACGTGGAATTCGTCGCCCGCACGGAATGAACGCACTGCAGAGGAGCCCGCGTGACCCCCCGCACCACCACGCCCGACCTCTCCGGCAAGGACCCGAACTGGTGGCGACAGGCCGTCGTCTACCAGGTCTACCCCCGCAGCTTCGCCGACGCCGACGGTGACGGCCTCGGGGACCTCAGGGGCGTCACCGAACGCCTCGGACACCTGGCCGCCCTCGGCGCCGACGCCCTGTGGCTGAGCCCCTTCTACCCCTCCGAACTCGCCGACGGCGGCTATGACGTGGCCGACTACCGGAATGTCGACCCGCGCCTGGGCACCCTCGACGACTTCGACGCCCTGGTCGCCGAGGCCCACCGGCTCGGCCTGAAAGTGATCGTCGATCTTGTCCCGAACCACACCTCCCACCAGCACGCCTGGTTCCAGGAGGCCCTCGCCGCCGGCCCCGGCTCCGCCGCCCGCGCGCGGTACGTCTTCCGGGACGGCCGCGGCGCGCACGGCGAACTCCCGCCCACCGACTGGCAGTCCGTCTTCGGCGGCAGCGCCTGGCAGCGGGTGCCGGACGGGCAGTGGTACCTGCATCTGTTCGCCCCCGAGCAGCCCGACCTCGACTGGTCGAACCCCGAGGTCCGCGAGGACTTCCGCACCACCCTGCGGTTCTGGTCGGACCGCGGGGTCGACGGCTTCCGGGTGGACGTGGCGCACGCGCTGGTCAAGGACCTGACCGAGCCGCTGCGCGACCTCGGCGACCTGCCCGGCGTCGCGGAGGAGGCGCTGGACCACCTCCCGCCGGGTAGCCACCCCTACTGGGACCGTGACGAGGTCCACGAGATCTACCGTGACTGGCGCACGATCCTCGACTCCTACACCCCGCCCCGTACGGCCGTCGCCGAGGCCTGGGTGCCGGGTGCCCGCCGCGCGCTGTACGCCCGTGCCGACGAACTCGGCCAGGCCTTCAACTTCGAGTACCTCCAGACGGGATGGGACGCCGGCGAGCTGCGCCAGGTCATCACCGACTCCCTCGCCACCGCCCGCGCGGCGCACGCCTCGGCGACCTGGGTGCTCTCCAACCACGACGTCGTACGGCACGCCTCCCGCCTGGTGCTGCCGCCCGGCACCGACGAGAACGCCTGGCTGCTGGCCGGCGGCCGGGCGCCCGCGATCGACCTCGACCGGGGGCTGCGGCGCGCTCGCGCGGCCACGCTGCTGATGCTGGCGCTGCCGGGATCGTCGTACGTCTACCAGGGCGAGGAGCTCGGGCTGCCCGAGGTCGCCGACCTGCCCTTCGAGGTGCTCCAGGACCCGATCTGGGAGCAGACGGGGCGGGTGCGCAAGGGGCGCGACGGATGCCGCGTGCCGCTGCCCTGGACGACGACGGGGCCGTCGTACGGCTTCGGGGCGGGCGGTGCCTGGCTGCCGCAGCCGCAGTGGTTCGCGCGGTACGCCGTCGAGGCACAGGACGGCACGGAGGGCTCCACGCTGGAGCTGTACCGCACCGCCCTGCGGCTGCGCCGCAAGCTCCTCCAGGGGGAGGAGCTGACCTGGACGGAGACCGGTCCGGCCGACGTGCTGGACTTCGTCCGGCACGAGGGCTGGCGGTGCGTCACCAATCTCTCGGAGCGGGCCCTCCCGCTCCCGGACGGGGAGGTGCTGCTCACCAGCGGCCCGCTGGAGAACGGGCTGCTGGGACCGGACACGACGGTCTGGCTGGGCTGAGACAGGCGCCTGGGACCCCGGCCCTAGCCGATCGTCGGCGACGGGCTCGCGCCCGCGGCCGGGGTGGCCCCGCCGTTCGCGTTCTCGCCGGGGACCGCGAGCGGGGTGGACGTCGGGTTCGGCGGCGGGGTCAGTACGACCATCGGCGCGCCGGGCTGCGGGGCCGGCGGGGTCAGGTCGGTGTCGGGCAGCTTCGGCGGGGTGGTCTGCATGAACAGGGCCTGGTCGAAGTTGACGAAGCCGGTCTTCTCCATGACCGTCATGTGGTCGAGCACCGTGTCGTTGGCCATGTCGGCCAGCGACCGCACCAGTGAGTTCTTGGTGGTGGAGCGGACCTTCGAGATCGTGTTGAAGATCGAACCGTGCGTCACCCGCAGGATGTTGGCGAAGTTCGTGTCGAACTGCTGGCCGTTGCTCGACTCGATCGTGTTCACGAAGCCGACCTGCTGGGGGCTCGCCACGTTCGGGATGGTGATGTTGAGCATCGGTGCGATCTTGCGGCAGGCCGCGTCCAGGGCCGCGTGGCCGTCGATGAGGTGCCGTCCGGCCTCCTTCACCTCCGGGGTGGTGCCCTTCTGGAGGGCGACCTCGCCCAGCGGGTACTCCCACAGACCCGCCGCGCGCACCTTGACGACGAAGTCCCGGTCCAGCTCGGTCAGCGGCCCCCACTGCGTCTGCGCGATGATTCTGTCCTGTGCGGTGGACGCCTGGCTCACACCCAGCATGGACGGGTACGCGAGTGCGCCCAGGGTCAAGGTGAGGGCTCCGCCTACGAACAGCGTTCCCATCGCGTTGCGCGAGAGTGGCACCGTGCCTCCTGCCCGGTCGGTGACCCCGCCACGTGGCGGGTCGGACGCACAGGAGTACGGACGCGGGGGCGCCGGTGTTCATCGGCCCTTCACCGGTTGACCGTTCGTTGACCGGTTCACGGGGAAGTCCGGGGCAAATCGCGGGAGAGACCTGACGGGCCCCGCACCTAGATTCGCTGCATGTCCATGCCACAACAGCGGTCGCTGCCCGTTCTCCCCTACCGCAAGCCCACCAAGGGCCGCGACTACTGGGTGATCGACGACGTGCTCCCGGACGTCGACGCCGTACGGGAACGGTGTCTCGCGAAGGACGACTGGGTGAAGGGACATCCGTACACCTCGGAGACCTGGCCCGGGCTGCGGACCATGCCGGGGCTCGAACCGGCCGAGCTGGCACGGGTGGAGGGGCTGGTGCGGAAGGCCACGGGGGCGTCCAGGCTGTGGGTGCAGCGGGCGCCCGGCGGAGGCACCCTCAACCACAACTGCGTCCAGGTGGTGGGGCAGGGGGAGAGCGAGCCCCGGCCGCACACCGACTCCCGGGCGCTGTGCCGGTACGCAGCCGTGCTGTACCTCAACCCGGGCGTCCCGAAGGACTGCGGCACCAGCTTCTACCGGCAGTCCATGCCCGGCGGGCGGCTCGGCGGCAACGTCGTGCAGGCCCCGCACAACAACCTCGTCGAGGCGCTCGGCACGCGGTTCGTCGCGCCGGACGCCTTCGAGGAGGACGTCCGGGTGCCGCACAAGTACAACCGGCTGCTGCTGTACAACGCCAACCTCGTGCACAGCGCGACCGGTTACCACGGCACGACGCTCGCGGAGAAGCGGATGACGGCGGTCTTCTTCTGGATGGCGTGACGGGCCTCTCGGCAAGGGCTCCAGAAATGGCTCTAGTAGCGGACCGCTCGCGACACCTTCGCCGTGACCTTCCCCGGCAGGTCGTGCGTGCTGCGGGCGGTTCCCTTGCCGGTGCCGCCCGCCGGGACGTCGGACAGCGTCACCACGGCCACGTCCAGGAGCTTGCCGTCCTGGCCGGTGAAGTCGACCTGCACGGTGAAGGACTTCGCCGAGTCCGCGCCATTGGTCGCGGTGATCCGCACGGTCGTACGGCCGTCGGAGGCGGTCGTGGGGCTGGCGAGCCGTACGTCGTCCCTGGCGTCGACGCCGTTCTTGATGTCGTCGAAGCGCCGGCCCGCCTCCGCCGTGGCCGACGCCACCGCGTCCCCGGCGCGGGAGGCGGCCGAGGCGACCTTGCTCGCCACGGCGGAGGGGCTGTCCTCGTCGGAGCAGGCGGTGAGGCCGGTCAGGGCCAGGGCGGCCAGCAGCGCGGCGGTCGTCCAGCGGGTCATCTCGCCTCCAGGGTGCCGCCCCTCGCAGGGGTGCCGTTCCTCCAGTGAAGGGCCGCGGTCGTACGGCCGCACGCCCGGGGTCACCCGGATGGCTCACCCCCGTGGTGGCCGCCCGTGCTGCGCCGGATGGTCGAAGCACATCGACCACGAAAGGTGGAACACGGCCATGACACAGCAACCGCACGCCACCCAGCCGCCCGCCGGCGAGAGGCAGCACGCCTCCGCCGGCATGTCCCCGACCTCGGCACCGGCCCCCGGGTTCACGCCCACCGAGGCCGCCTGGGCCTCCGGCGGGGTCGTCTTCGCCGGTGTGCTGATGCTGATGAACGGCGTCCTGGCGATCTTCCAGGGCATTTCCCTGCTCGCCGAGGACAACGTCTGGGCCCGGGTCGGTGACTACGTCTACAAGGTCAGCCTCACCGGGTGGGGCGTGATCCTGCTCTGCCTGGGCGCGCTCGCCGCGGTCACCGGCGCGTTCATCCTCCGGGGCGCGTCCTGGGCCCGGATGACCGGTATCTTCCTGGCCTCGCTGAGCATGATCGCCCAGTTCCTCTTCCTGCCCTACGCCCCGGTCTGGTCGGTCATCATGATCGGCATCGACTTCTTCGTCATCTGGGCCCTCGCGGTGTACCGCCCGGCGATGCGCAGCTGACCGGGAGGTGGTGGGGCCCGGCTGATCACCCCGGCCGGGCCTGGCCGGGGTGACGGCAGCCTGGCCGACCTCGTCACACGTGGCCGAGGCCGCCGCTGCCGAAGCCGCCGCTGGAGCCGGGGAGCCAGCGTTTGCGGTGCTGGTCCTTTCCTCGTCTGGTTGATGAGGGATGGAGCTGGTAGGGCATCAGCCGTTCCTGCCCGTCCGTGACGTCCGACAGCTCGTCCGGTTCCCGCATCTCCCGGAGCTCGCGGATCGGTCCCGTCTCCGGGAGGTGGGGATGATCCTCCACACGTGGCCGCGGCAGTTCGCGGTCCTGGACCCGCATGCCGAACTGCACCGCCCACACCAGTGCACCGGCGATGAACAGGCCACCGGCAAAGGCGGCGACGACGTTGAGCACCTCGCTCGACGTGGCCGCCAGTACAAAGGTCGCCGTACTCATAGTCCGATTATCGCCGAAATGAACCGATCCGACAGCCCCCGGACACGGCTCGTCCCCTCACCCCGTACTCCCCCCGCACCTCACCCCGTCCTCCCCCGCACCGCCCACGCCCGCGCCCAGAGTGAGATCGAGCCGTCGGGGGCGGTCGGGACCGCCGTACGCAGGGCCTCTCTCAGGTCGTCCCGCGCGGCCGGGGCGAGCGCGCCGACGTAGCCCGGTGCCGGGCCCTGGCCGGCCAGGAAGGGACCCCACAGGTCGGCGAAGTCGGCGAAGACGGTGGGGACTTCGATCGCACGGACCAGCACGTCGACCAGTCCCGCGCCGGTCCACAGGTCGTGCAGCGGCTGGGGACGGCAGTCGGGAAACCGGCGCCCCTCGTCCAACTCCGCCGCGGCCGGGTCGAGTTCGGCCGCCGTGTCCCAGAAGCGGCGCAGCAGGCCCATGCGTTCCGCGTAGTCCCACACGTACCCGGCCACCACCCCGCCCTCCGGCCCGACCACGCGGACCATCTCGGCGACCGCCCCGGCGGGCTCCGGCACGAAGTTCAGGGTGAGCCCGCTGACGGCCACGTCGAAGGCGCCGGCCGGGAACGGCAGGGCCCGCGCGTCCGCCACGACCGCCGCCCGGGCCGTACGGACGAAGTCGGCGGAGCGGTCGCAGCCCACCACCCGGCCGGGCCGGCAGCGCTCCCGCACCACCGACGACAGCACCCCCGTGCCGCAGCCCACGTCCAGCCAGCGCGCCCCCTGGGGACGGCCCAGCCAGGCCGTGAACTCCCGCGCGACCGACCTGCTCCAGCGGCCCATGTAGCGGTCGTAGGCGGCGCCGGAGGCCCACACGTCGTATCGCTGCTCGTCCATGGCCCCCACGATCCTCGCCCGGCCGGAATTCTTCTCGGCTTCCGCACCGGCCCCGCCGAGAACATCCGCGTGAACCGTTCACGGGGTTCGCGACGATGAGGGGGCGAACCGATCTTCTCCCTGGGGGACCACATGAGTGAGAACGCCGTCCGGCCCGCCCTGCGCCCCGCGAGCGGCTCCGCCCGGCTCGCCGTCGCCGGGCTCGGGCTCGCCGGTGCCGCCTGGGCGCTGCGGGCCGTGTGGCACGTCCGGCTCGCCGTGGCGGGGGAGCCCGCCTCCGGTCCGCCGGACCAGGGCGAGGGCCGGCACCGGCCGCTGAACGCGCTGGAGAACTCGTACCACCTGGTCAGCGCGGCCGGCGATGTCCTCGTGGTGCTGTGCGCGGCCGTGTTCATCGGCTGGCTGTGGCGGATGCGGGACAACGCGCGCGCCCTGTCCGGCGAGCCGCCGCGCTACGCCGGGATCTGGGTCTACGCCTCCTGGGTCGTGCCGATCGTCAACCTGTGGTTCCCGCGCGGCATAGTCGCCGACATCCATCACCGGAGCGCCCCGGGCCACAAGCTGCCCGCCGTCGTGAACGTGTGGTGGGCGCTGTGGCTGGTCGGCCTGGTCAGCGGTCTCGGGCTGACGTACGACGACAGCACCGACGAGATCATCGCCCGCGCCTACCACGGCGTGACCGCTCTGCTGGTCGGCGACCTCGCCATGGTGGGCGCGGCCGTCGCCGGAATCCTCATGGTCCGCACCCTCACCGCCCTCACCGACCGGCAACTTGTGCACATGGGCGAGTAGGGCCTGTCCGGCGGATCAGGCCGGCTGCAAGGAACGGGTCTGCTCGGCACAGGTGACCCCGCGACGCCGGCATGATCCGCCGGACAGGCCCTAATTGCGGACGCCGAGTGGTGATCCCTTGAAGGAAAGCGGCAGGCCGTTTGATCCGGGTAGGGGGCACTTACTGTTGCGGCTACGTGACAGCCCCCCACCCCCAGGATCGCCATGCGTACCGTCCCCTCCGTCATGGCCGTCTGCGTGTCGGCCCTTCTGCTCACTTCCTGCGGAGTCGGCAGCAGTGACACCGCGGTGAGCCCGAAGAAGGGCGACGACATCACCCTGGGACTGCTGCTGCCCGACCGGGACACCAGCCGTTTCGACCGGTTCGACTACCCCCTCATCAAGAAGGAGGTGGCGACCCTCACCCACGGCAAGGGCAAGGTCAGTTACGCCAACGCCGGGGCGAGCGCGAAGCGGCAGGGCGAGCAGTTCCAGAAGATGGTCGACGACAAGGTGGACGTGATCCTGGTGGACGCGGTCGACGCCGCGGCGATCGAACCGTCCGTCCAGAAGGCGAAGGACGCGGGCATCCCCGTCATCGCCTACGACCGGCTCGCCCAGGGCCCGATCGACGCCTACGTCTCGCACGACAACGAACTCGTCGGCGAGGTGCAGGGCCGGTCCATCGTCGAGGCGCTCGGCGACAAGGCCGAGACCAGCAAGATCGTGATGATGAACGGCTCACCCGCCGACCCCAACACCGCCCTGTTCGAGAAGGGCGCGCACAGCGAGCTCGACGGCAAGGTCGTCATCGCCAAGCAGTACGACACCCGCGAGTGGCTGCCCTCGGTCGCCAAGGCCAACATGAAGGCGGCGATCGCCTCCGTCGGCCTGAACAACATCGCCGCCGTGTACTCGGCCAACGACGACATGGCGGGCGCGGTCATCGACGAGCTCAAGGAGGCGGGGGCGACCAGGATCCCGCCGGTGACCGGGCAGGACGCGACCCTCGCCGCCGTGCAGCGGGTGGTGTCGGGCGAGCAGTACATGACCGTGTACAAGTCGTTCCTGCTGGAGGCGACCAACGCGGCGCAGATCGCGGTGTACAAGATCCAGGGCCGCGACCTGCAGTTCGACGCGCTGATCCGCGACAAGGTGAACAGCCCCACCCAGGACGACATCCCCTCGCTGCTGGTCCCGGTGGTCGCCCTGACCAAGGACAACATCGAGCAGACGGTAGTCAAGGACGGCGTCTACACCGTCCAGCAGATCTGCACCGCCCAGTACGCGGCGGACTGCGCGGAGATCGGGCTCAAGTAGTCGCCCGCCGGAACCCGAAAGCCTCAGGGACCGGTGCGCACCCGCCGTACGACGAGCGCGGTCGCCGTCAGCGCGGTGACCGTGCCGAAGGCCAGGTGCACCGCGGTGTCGGCGGGGGTGAAGGACGCGATCGCGTTGCCGAGCACGCTGAGGACGAGCAGGGGCCACAGGACGAGGTTCACGGGGTACTCCAGGGACTCGGTGGTCGTCGGTGCCGACGACCGGGTGGTCGGTGCCCACGACGCTACGAGCCGGCACCCCATCCGGCCGATCCCGCCCGCCGCCCGGTCCGGGGTACAGCAGGCTGTACTTTCCGGCTCCCGGCGGTGCGGTGAACCCCCCTTCCGCCTAAGGTCGTTGTCCTCCGGCCAGAGGGGGTTCCGATGACCACCGCCGATCTCAAGGGCCTGGTCGTGGGCACCGCGACGACCGCGGCCGCCGCGCTCGGCCAACTGGTCTCCGGACTCGGTACGGCCGCCCTCGCGCCGTTCGCGCTGCTGTGGCTGGCGCTGCCCGGCGGGGTGCGGGTGCTGCACGCCCTGGCGGACATGGAACGCGCCCGGCTGGCCCGCTGGGGCCCCGAGGTCGTCGCCCCGCCCCGGCCGCCCGCGCGGCTGCGGGCCGCTCTCACCGACCCCACCACCCGGCGCGAACTGCGCTGGCTGCTGCGGCACCTGGCGCTCGGGCTGCCGTTGGGCATGCTCGGCTTCCTGCTGCCGCTGCTCGCCGTACGGGACACCGCCTTCCCGCTGTACTGGCGGCTCGCCCCCACCGACGCGACCGCCACGTCCATCGGGATCGGCGTCGCGCACTCCTGGCCGGACGCCCTCGCCGTGGGCCTGCTCGGCGTCGGCTGGATCGCCATCATCCTGGGACTCACCCCCGCCCTGGCCCGCCTCCAGGCCGGCCCGGGACGCCGGCTCCTGTCGGCCGGTCCCGACGCCGACCTGTCCCTGCGGGTCGCCGAGCTGACCGCCACCCGGGCGGCCGCGCTCGACGCCCACGCCACCGAACTGCGGCGCATCGAGCGGTCGTTGCACGACGGCACCCAGAACCGGATCGTCACGGTGACCGTGCTGCTCGGGGCGGCCCGCCGGATGGTCGCCCGCGATCCGGCGGGCGCCGACGAACTCCTGGAGCGCGCCCAGTCCGCCGCCGAACAGGCACTGGCCGAACTGCGGACCGTCTCCCGCTCCATCCTGCCGCCGGTGCTCGCGGACCGGGGACTCGCGGGGGCGCTCACCGGGCTCGCCGCCGAGAGCGCGGTGCCGTGCACGGTCGACGTGGAGGTGGCGCGGCGGTGCGCGGCCTCCGTCGAGGCGACCGCGTACTTCGCCGTCGCCGAGGCGCTGACCAACATCGCCAAGCACAGCGGCGCGTCCCGGGCCACCGTCACGGTCCGCGCCCCGGGCCCGCGGCTGCTGCTGCGCGTCACGGACGACGGCCGGGGCGGCGCCGACGAGCACGGCGGCTCCGGCCTCACCGGCATCCGGCGCCGGGTGGCCGCCCACGACGGCAGCCTCCGGCTGACCAGCCCGGCCGGCGGTCCGACGGTGATGGAGGTGGAGCTGCCGTGCGGTGTGTGAGCGGCCGTGGGGCCGTAGGCGAGGGCGCCTCGCGGGGCGCCCCCGGGACTCTGGAGGTGGACCCGTCATGCGGATCGTGATCGCCGAGGACGACGCCCTGCTGCGCGAGGGCCTCGCCCTGCTGCTGCGCGCCGAGGGACTGGACGTGGTCGCCACGGCCGGCACCGCCGACGGCGCGCTCGACGCCGTCGACACCCACAAGCCGGACGTGGCCATCCTCGACGTACGGATGCCGCCCACGCACACCGACGAAGGGGTCCGCGCGGCCGTCGAGGCCCGGCGGCGCAGGCCCGACCTCGCCGTCCTGGTGCTGTCCGCCTACGTCGAGCAGAGCTTCGCCACCGAGCTGCTGACCGGTGGCGTCGGCGGACTGGGCTATCTGCTCAAGGAACGGGTCGGCCGGGTCGAGGAGTTCCTCGACGCGCTGCACCGGGTCGCGTCCGGCGGCACCGCCATCGACCCCGAGGTCGTCGCCCAGCTGTTCACCCGCTCCCACCAGGACGCCCGGCTGGAACGGCTCAGCCCGCGCGAGAGGGACGTACTCGCCCTGATGGCCGAGGGACTGGGCAACAGCGCCATCGCGGAACGGCTGTTCGTGACCGACGGGGCCGTGCACAAGCACATCCGCAGCATCTTCGCGAAGCTCGACCTGGCGCCCACCGACCAGGTGGACCGGCGGGTGGCGGCGGTGCTGCGGTACCTGGAGGACGCGCGCCGGACCCGCTGAGTACAGCCTGCTGTACCGGGAGTCGGGGCGTGCGCGGCAATGATCCGGGGGCGCCGCGCTGGTGTGCTGGAGGCATCACATCAGCCCCCTTGGAAGGGATCCGCGGTGAGCGTCCACGCCCCCGTCAGCACCGAGACCCGACCGGTCCCGCACGAGCCCGCAGGGCTGCGCGGAAGCATCCGCCGCAACCCCCTGACCTGGTTCTTCACCCTGGCCTTCGCCCTGAGCTGGGCCGCCTGGACACCGTACGTCCTGTCCCGCAACGGCCTCGACGTCTGGCAGTTCACCTTCCCCGGCGGCCGTGCCGGCAGCCAGCTCACCGGCGTCCTGCCCGGCGCCTACCTCGGCCCGATCGCCTCGGCGCTCCTGGTCACCGCGGTCACGGAAGGACGCGCGGGCCTGCGGACCTGGCGGGGCCGGATGCTGCGGTTCAAGGTGAGTTGGCGCTGGTACCTGGTGGTGCTGCTCTCGGTACCGGCCGCCCTGACCCTCGCCTCCACCGTGCTGGCGGGCCGCGGCCCCGCGCTGCCGTCCGCGATGATCCTCGCCGCCTATCTGCCCGGACTGCTCGTCCAGATGATCACCACGGGTCTCGCGGAGGAGCCGGGCTGGCGGGAGTTCGCCATGCCGCGGATGCAGCGCCGCTACGGCCCCCTGACCGCGACCCTCGTCGTCGGCGTGCTGTGGGGCTGCTGGCACCTGCCGCTGTTCCTGACCGAGTGGGGCGGCGGACCGCATGTGTCCTGGACGGTGCCGGCGCAGTTCGTCGCGATGACGATCGCCTTCAGCTTCGTCATGACGTGGGTGTTCAACCGGTCCGGCGAGAGCATGCCGCTGGTCATGCTGCTGCACACCGGCGTCAACAACTACCTCTCGATCGCCTGGACGGACATGTTCCCCTCGCTGTCCGAGCACGACGCCGCGCGGGCCCTGCTGCTCGCGGCGACGGGCGCGGCCCTTGTCCTGCTGGCAGCGACACGGGGCCGGCTGGGACTGCCCAGGCGGTGACCCGCACCCACAGACCGCACGAACGGGCTCCCGGCGCCTCCCTCGTCGCTCCGGGAGCCCGTTCCGGTGCATCCCCGGGGCCGTATTCGTCGCTCGCGGCGGCCCGGATGTCGTTCCGCCGGAGAAGTCTCAGTCGGCCTGGCTCGCGAACTGGAGCGAGATGCGCCGCAGGACGTCCGCGGCGGAGATGTCGGTGCGGCCCTCGTCGTGCACCTCGGCCAGCTGGACGAAGGCGAAGGCGAAGCAGTTGGCGATGCTCGCGATGGCGGGCCCGAGCTCCTCCACCACGGCGTCCGCGGCCGCGTGGCCGCTCGCGTCGGCGGGAAGATGGATCTCCGGCAGGGTCTCCACGAGCAGCGCGGAGACGGCGCCGGTCAACGAAGCCTGCCGGCCGGGGTGTTCACGGACCTGCCGCCGCATCTCCAGCGCCTCGGTGAGGATGCCGACGACGTTCTGCATGACCTCGCGTTGTTCCATGACACCGCAGCGTAGGTGCTCCACGGGACACGTCATGTGATCCACTGCACAGGAACCCGGCCCAGGGGAGCGGAGCGTTACGGGTGTGAGCGAAACAGCGGCGGTGGAACCGTCACGCGCGCGGATCCGGGACGGCGACCGGGCGGCCTTCGGGGAGTTGTACGACCTGTACGCGCGGGCCGTCCACAACCATGCCCTGCGGCTGACCGGGAACTGGGCGGAGGCCGAGGAGGCCATGTCGGAGACGTTTCTCGCCGCCTGGCGGACCCGGGAGACGGTGGACCCGGAAGGGGGCTCGCTCAAGCCCTGGCTGCTCGGGATCGCCACGCACAAGGCGTACAACGCGAACCGGGGACTGCGGCGGCGGCTCGCCTTCCTGGCCCGCAGTCCGGAGCCGCGGCCCGTCGAGGACTTCGCGGAGGAGACCGCGGGCCGGATCGACGACGCCCGCCGACTCGCCCTGGTGCACGCGGCGTTGGGGCGGCTCAAGCGGCAGGACCGTGAGGTGTTCGCGCTGTGCGTGTCGGCCGGCCTCGACTACCGGCAGGCCGCCGAGGCCCTGGGCGTGCCCGTCGGCACCGTGCGGTCCCGGCTGTCACGGGCCCGTGCCCGGCTCGCCCGGCTCAGCGCGGAGGCGGAGGCGGAACCCCGCACCGCCCGCGGAGGGATGGAGAGTGAGGCCGCGCTCGCGGCCCTGTTCCTGAAGGAGGAGACCCGATGAGCGAGGCCGAGGACCGTCTGGCCACGGCGGAGTGGGACCTCCCGCCGGAGCGTCACCGTCACTTCAAGGACGTACTGATGCAGCAGATCGATCACGACACCCAGCGCGCCGAACAGCCTTCCGTACGACGCCGGTTCGCGCGGCCTGCCGTGCTGGTCCCGCTGGTCTCGGCGGCCCTGGCCGGAGTCCTGTTCACCACGGTCACGACCGGTGGGCACACCCCCGCCGCCGGGACCCCCGGCGCCTCCGCCACCCTCAACCGCATCGCCACGGCCGCGATGGCCAGCGACACGATCCGGGTGCGGGACGACCAGTTCGTGTACGTGCGGTCGCTGGAGCGCTCGAACACGGGGACCTTCACCGGGCCGGTCAAGCTCGGCGCGCTGCACACCGAGGAACGCTGGACCGCCCAGGACTCCGGACGGCTGCGGATCACCGGGTGGCTCAGGTCCAGCGGCAAGGACGCGGTCATGCCGGGGCAGCTCATCCCCGTCGACGCCACCGAGCCGGTGCCGCCGGGCGCCGGCCGCCCCACCTACCGCTGGCTCGCCTCCCTGCCCACCGACCCCGACGCCCTGCTCGCCCGGCTCCGCGAGGAGGCCAGGCCCGTCGAGGGCGAGTCGACGGACCAGGCGGTGTTCTCGCTGATCGGCGATCTGATCAGCGGCACGGTCATGCCGCCCGCCAACGCCGCCGCGTTCTACCGGGCGGCCGCGAAGCTCCCCGGGGTGCGGGTCATCCCGGACGCCGTCGACGCGACCGGCCGGCACGGCATCGCCATCACGCTCGACGACACCGGCTTCGCGACCCGCGACGAGTGGATCTTCGACAAGAGGACGCTGGCCCTGCTCGGCTCCCGCTTCTACATCACCGACCCGGAGCGCGGGATCACGACCGAGACGCTGGCCGGCACCAGTGCCGTGCTGGAGACCGCGGTGGTCGACAGGAAGGGCGAGGTGCCCGCACGGGCCGCCGCCCGCTGACGTCCCCCTGATGCCGCTTGCAGCACAATTGCGGCATGAGCATCGTCAAGATCAACGTACTCACGGTCCCCGAGGAGCAGCGCGAGACGCTGGAGAAGCGGTTCGCCGCCCGCGCGGGGACCGTCGAGAACTCGGACGGCTTCGAGTGGTTCGAGCTGCTGCGGCCCGTCGAGGGCACCGACACCTACCTCGTCTACACGCGGTGGCGGGACGAGGAGTCGTTCCAGAAGTGGATGACCGGGATGTCGCAGGCCTCGCACGGGGGCGGCGGCGAGGGGGAGCGCCCCAGGCCCGCCGCCTCCGGGTCGACGCTGTGGAGCTTCGAAGTGGTCCAGCAGGCCGCGCCCAAGCAGTAGCCGTAGTGGGTGGGATCCCGGACCTGTAGCCCGGGATCCCGTTGTCCTACAGCGTGACCTGCTTGCCGCCGAAGGTGACGACCAGGCTGCCGTTCGAGGCGAAGGACCAGCCGAGCGCGCCCGCATAGGTGGAGCAGCGGGAGCCGTTGGTGCCGGCCCAGAACTGGTTGGAGCTGTCGGCGTTCCCGACGTACCGGTCGTTCCCGCCGCTGTCGCACGAGGTGTTGGAGCGGAAGACCGAGGTGCCCTTCTCGAAGTTGAAGTTGCGCTCGGTGTTGGCGACGGAGACGTTGCTCGTGATGGTCATCGAGCCGGGGTTGCTGTTGTACGTGAACCCGTGGTGGCCGTTGCGGTAGGCGATCGAGTGCTGGACGACGTGGTTGACCGCGATGTCGTCGCCGCCGAGCTTGTAGCCGTTGCGGTCGCCGTTGCCGGCCTGGGAGCCGTCGCTGAGCGTACCGTTGCCGTAGGACAGCGAGTACTCGATGGTCACCGGGCCGATCGCGCCGGTGTCGGTCTTGGTGTAGAGGTCCCAGCCGTCGTCGATGTTGTTGTGCGAGACGGCGTACCGGAAGACATTGCCGGTGCCGGTGGTGAGCTTCGCGGCGAAGCCGTCCGCGTCCTCACCGTCGGAGTCGGCGTTGTCGTGCGACTCGGCGCTCAGGATCAGGTTGTTCGACGGCCACTGGCTCGCGGGCGTGGAGGAGGCGATCCGGCCGAGCTGGAGCCCGGTGTCCCGGTTGAAGCGGGTGACCGTGCGCTCGACGACGTTGTTGCTGCCGCCGATGTAGATGCCGTTGTCCCCGGCCCGCTCCACGACCAGGCCGTAGATCTTCCAGTAGTCGGCGTTGAGCTGGAGGCCGCGGTTGGTGGAACTCTCGCTCTGCGCCGAGAAGTTGAGCACCGGAGTCTCGCCCGGGTAGGAGGAGAGCGTGGTGCGGGCGCCGGAGGTGCCGTTCTGGCCGGCCGGGATGGTCACCGTGGAGGAGTAGGTGTACGTCCCTCCCCGCATGTAGATGGTTCCGCCGGCGGTGATGCGGCTGATCGCGGAGGTGAGTGTGGTGGGCGCGGTCACGGTGCCGGCCGCGCCGTCGGTGCCGCTCGGTGACACGTACAGGGTGCTGCCGGACGGCGGCGGGGTCGTGGTGCCGGAGGTCTCGGCGTCCAGGTAGTCGACGTTGGGCAGGCCGTTCGCGGTCGTCGGGTTGAGCCGGACCGTGTTGCTGCCCGCGGTCACCGGGACGGTGAGCGTCTTCGTGGTCCAGCCGGTCCAGGTGCCGGTGGACTCGAAGGACGCCGAGGAGACCGTCGAGCCGTTCACGATGATGTCCGCGGCGCGGGCGGTGGTGGTGCCGTTGGCGAAGCGGACGCTCAGGGTCGCCGTGCCCGTTGCGGGTGCGGACACGGTGAACTGGGCGTAGGCGCCGGTGGCGTTGGTGCCGTTGCAGAAGCCGCTGCCGGAGTAGCCGGCGTACTCGGTCTCGACGGCTCCGGTGCAGATGGCGGGGGAGCTCTCGGCTTCGTAGCGGGTGGTGGCGGCTTGCGCGGTGGTGCCGGACAGTGCGACGAGCGTGCCGGCGAGGAGGCCGACGGAGGTGATGAGGGGTCTCAGGCGCATCGTTCGTCTCCATGGTGTGTGGTGACGGGGGCACGTATTCTTCGGACGGTAAGCGCTTGCCATGGTCGCGTCAACGGTTACGTATGTGATCGTTGTTCACGCATACGAATTGGATACGGTGGGCGGCATGACGCTCTTCGTGAAGATCTGCGGCCTGAGGACCGAGCAGGACGTCGACACGGCCGTCGAGGCCGGCGCCGACGCCATCGGGTTCGTGTTCTCCGACAGCCCCCGCCGCATCGACCCCGCGACGGCCGCGCGGCTGGTCGCCAGGATCCCCGAGAGCGTCCTGACGGTGGGGGTGTTCCGCCGTGAGCCCTTGGAGTACGTACGCTCCGTGGCCGCCGAGTCGGGCATCGGGGCCGTCCAGCTGCACGGCCCCGAGGACCGCGACTACTACGCCGCCCTGGCGCCGGGCGGCTGGACCCTGATCCGCGCGGCCGCCTTCGGCGACTCGGTGCCGCGCTGCGGGGAGTTCGGCGAGGACATGCTCCTCCTGGACGCCCCGGTGCCGGGCTCCGGCATCGCGTGGGACTGGTCGAGGAAGCAGGTCGCGGGCGCGGGCGAGAAGTGGCTCCTGGCCGGCGGCCTGACCCCGGAGAACGTCCGCGAGGCCGTGGACGTCACCCGCCCCTGGGGCGTCGACGTCTCCAGCGGGGTGGAGGCGAGCCGCGGCGTCAAGGACCCGACCCTGATCACGGCGTTCGTGGAGGCGGCGCGGGCGGGGGTGGCTTCGGGGTGAGTCCCCCTCCCGGGGGATGGGTGCGGCTGAGTGGGGGCTGGTCGCGCAGTTCCCCGCGCCCCTGGGGAGTGCCGCTGTCGTCGGCTTCTACGCGCCCAGGAGTGCGTGCACGGGAACGCCCGCCGTCAGTCGGGTGGACTGGCGACGGGCGCTCAGGTAGGGCTGTCAGGGGCGCGGGGAACTGCGCGACAAGCCACGACGGCGCGGCAGACGGCAGACGACCCGGCGTGGCACTACTTCCCCTTAACGGGTACGAAAGCCAACGCGTCCCAAGCGATCGACGCATCCCCCGTGCCGTCCGCCGTCGCCGAGCTCAGTGACACCTTCGGCGTCCCCTTGAACTCGTACGAGCCCAGCGACACCCAGGCGTTCTTCCCACCGGTGTCCTGCGAGATCGTCTTCTCCACGACCGTCCCGTCACCCAGGTCGATGCGGTACGTCGCCGACGGCGTGTTCGCCTCGTGGTCCGGCAGGTGCACCATGACCTCCGCCGACCCGACCACCTTGCGGTCCGGCGTCCAGGTGCCCGTGACCACCGAGTCGGTGTACGACGGCACCCGCGTGTGCGTCAGCCAGAAGTGCCCGCCGAAGCCCGCCCCCAGCTGATGGAAGTCGATCTTCGAGGGATACACGGTCGCCCCGTTCTGCTGCGCCGACCCGAACGTGAAGGTCAGCGAGCCCCGGTTGGTCCAGTTCCGCTCGCCCGCGCAGGGGTTGGCCGAGCCGACCCGGAACTTCACCGTGTTCGGCACGTCGTCCACGATCAGGGCGTTCGCCGGGAGCGTGGAGGAGCAGGCGGCCGGGTGAGGGGCCGCGACCTTCGGCTCGGGGTCGGACACGGCGTACTTCAGCACCTCCGTGCCGCAGGTCGCCGTACAGTCCGTCCAGCTCACCGGCTCGTGCCACCAGCACATGAAGTCGTCCCGCTGGCACGGCCCCTCGGGCTGGCTGGAGCCCTCGACCTTGCGCGGCTTGGTGATGTCGCAGTCGTTGACCGTGGGCTTGCAGAACGTGTCGTGCGCGGGCTCCGCGGCCGGCGCCCCGGAGGGCCAGTCGCCGACGGTGAAGGCCCTGACGGTCGCCCCGGTCGCCGGGTCCGTCTTCTGCTGGGAGTAGGCCGCCCAGCCGAGCACCCGCTCCGGGTACGTCCACAGGTTGGGGTTGCGGGCGTCGTCGTAGCCGGACGACAGGAACATCTTGCGGTCGGCCGGGTAGAGGCCGTTGGCCGGGTTGTTGAACCAGCCGAGGCCCCACGGGGCGCTCGCGTCGGTCGAACTGGGCAGGTTGAGGCCGCTGTTGTAGGCCCACAGCGCGAGCCACCAGTTCTCCAGGTACCGCGGGTCGCCGCCGTTGACGAGCAGGCCCCTGTCGTGGAGCTGGTTCCACTTGTCCTGGAGGATCTGGAGCCCCGCCGCGATGTTGGCCGCGTAGTCCACGGTGATCGCCTGCTGCTGCTCGGCGGTGTAGTTGGTGTCCGCCTCGGCCATGCCGCTGGTCACCTGCGCGATGCCGTAACCGCAGTCCGCCGCCGCCCAGTTGACGGTGTGGACGCTGCCGGCGTTGCCGTAGTAGCCGCCCTGGATGAAGTTGCTGCTCTCCCCGGCCGCCGCCCGGGAGCTGGCCTGGAGCAGGTTGGACTCCTGGGAGAGCACCCCGAGCATGACCTGCGCGGGCACCCGGCCGCCGCCCTTGAGCGGGGTGGACGGGAACAGGCCCTGCGGGGTGTACGACGGGAGCTCGCTGCCGTTCCAGCCGCTGCGCCGGCGCACGTCGAGCTTGCCCTGCACGGCGAGGTCGGTCGCCCACTCGACCTGCGCGGTCGAGGGCTGGAGCGACTGGAGCGTCGGGTCGTTGCGGGTGACGGCGCAGGCGCGGTCGGGGTCGGTGGTGGAGGTCGCCGGGTCGTCGTCGGCGCTCTTCGGGTCGACGCTGTCGGTGTGCACCCCGTCGGAGAGGGCCGGGGACTGCTCGGCACCCTGCTGTGACATCTTCGGCTTCACCGTGAAGCCGACGCTGCTGCCGCTGCCGGGCAGCACCGCGTCGATGCCGACGGACTGGGCGACGTCCGCGGCCGCCTTCCTGCCGCCGGCCGCCTCGGTGCCGTTGCCGACGGAGGTCAGCGCGAGCGTGCCGGTGGTGGAGACCTCGGCGGAGGCCGGCACGTCCAGGGTCCGCCAGCTCTTCGGGAGCGACTTCACGGCGTTCTCGGCGGAGCTGCCGGTCACGAAGACCCGGCCGCCGTTGCCGTGCACCGCGAGGGAGCCCAGCGCGCCGGAGCCGAGGAGCTTGTCGGCGCCCGCCGAGGTGACCCGGCGGACCTGCACCCGCTTGCCGTCGGGCACCTGGTAGGCGAGCCCGCTGTGCGCGTCCGGCACCAGTCGGAACGGCGTACCGCCGGTCTTGGCGAGGGTGCTGGTGCCGCCCTTGGCGTTCACCGTGACGACCGAGCCGCCGGCGGCCGCCGCGATGCCGCCCGCGAAGGGCACGGCCGAGGTCAGCTGACCGGCCACGGTCTGCTGCCGCACCAGCTTCGCCCGCGCGGTGTCCACGGTGAGCAGTTCGGTGTCGTCGCCCTGGGGCCGGGTCAGGACGGCCTGTTCGCCGTCGCCGCAGCCGGGGTTGAAGTAGGCGAGCGAGACCAGTTCGGGCAGCTTGGTCACCTTGCCGTCGGCGAGGTCGACCACGGCCGCGAACGCGCCCTGCTGGAAGCCCTGTTGGTCGTTGACGGCCTGCCGGGGCGCGTAGACCACGACGGCACGGTCGCCGGACCCGGTCACACAGGTCTGGCCGATCCACTGGTCGGTGTCGATGCCCGGCTCGGACAGGGTGGCCGCGGTGTGCCACCGGTAGGCGTCGGCCGCGTCGGCGACCAGGACGTGCAGTCCGGTGCCGTCACCGTCGTAGGTGACGATCCGGTCGCCGGACTTCTGCCAGCCGGACGGGAGTTGCGAGGTGTCGGTGACGCGGTCCGTCGGGGTCGGGGCCGGGGCCGAGGGGTCGGTCAGGGCCGCGGACGCGAGAGGGGCGACGAGGGCCAGGGCCACCACGGACAGGCCGGAGGACGCGAGTATTCGCCCGCGTCGGCTTTTCGGCACCCAGCGGTGCCGCCCTCCTGGATATTCACGAGTGGTACGCAAGGAATTCCGCCTGGATTCATTTGTGAAGGTCGGTTACCGGCAACGGCGTTCCCCCAGGCCGGTGCCGCGGAAGCTACCAGTCCGATCTGGCCGGAATGGGCGCTGTGGATGGTCTACCGAGCGGTATCCACGAAATATCCACGGGAATCGACCAACGATTTTCCTTTCGCCGGCGTCTCCTTGGGACATGAACAGCATTCGTCTCAAAGTGGCTCTCGTGGCCGGGGCCGTGGCCCTCGCCGGTCTGGCCGTCGCCGGCCCCGCCGCCGCGGCCACCCCGGCCAGGGCCGCCGCGGCCGTCCAGGACCAGCAGCCCGCCGTACCCGTCGACTTCGTGGACCTGGCCGCCACGCCCCTCGTGGCCGACGGAGCGCCGCACGACGTCACCGTCACCTACCGCAACGACACCCCTTCGGACCGCACCGTCGCCCCGCAGCTCCTCGTCGAGTCGCCGGACGCGGGACCTTTCCTGACGCCCGAGGACCTCGTGGTCGAGCAGCGCACCGCGCACGGCTGCTGGCGTCCCGTGCCGACCGCGAGTCAGACCGGCACCCTCTTCACCGACCTGACGACCGCGCAGCGCACGCTCCACCCGGGCGAGAAGCTGACGCAGGTCTACCGGATCACGGTGGTCGACGCGGACGCGCAGGGCACCGTGCAGCCCAGGATCGCGCTGTACTGAACCCGCCCGCCGGAACAGGAGAGGGCCCAGGCCTCCCCGAGACCTGGGCCCTCACGCTGTGGTCGCAGCTGTGGTCGCAGCGCACCGATCCGGTCGAGCTGTTACCGCAGTGCACCGATCCGGTCGAGCCGCTCGTTCACGCCGTCGCGGAGTTCCTTGAGGGTCGTGCCCGGCGGGGCCACCGTGGGCTCGGTGGACGGCGGCTGGGTCTCGTCCGCGCAACTCGCGCCGCGGGCGGGGACCTTCAGGTCCACGAGGTAGTTGGTGATCGCGTCCGTCGCGCAGGCGCTGCGGTTGAACGCGGTGTGCCCCTCGGCCTTGAACGTGAGCAGGCGGCCGTTGTCGAGCTCACGGGAGAGCGCCACCGCGTCCTGGTACGGGGTGTCCGGGTCACCGGTGTTGCCGATGACGAGGATCGGCGCGGAGCCCTTGGCGTGGAAGTTGCCGGCGTAGCGGCTGGTGTGCTCGCCCTTCCACTGGACGCAGGCCGTGGCGTGCTGGTGGTCGTAGGTCGGCGGGCCGTACGCCATCGCCGGGCCCAGCAGCGGGGCCAGCCTGGCGTTGGTGGTGACCTGGCGCTTCAGCAGGGCCGGGTCGCTCGGGTACTTCTTGTCGACGCACTCGACGACGACGTTCGGGTTGAGGAAGTCGAAGCTCGCCGGGGACGGCGGCCGCAGCAGGAACGACGTGTTGTCGCGCAGCTGCGCCTTGCGCAGGGCCTCCCCGAACGAGGGCCAGATGACCTTGCCCTCGTTGATGTTGAACATCAGCCGGTAGACGAGGGTGTAGCCGTTCGCCTGGCCCCCGTTGGCGGTCGGTACCGGGTTGGCGTCCAGGTCGGCCTTCAGCTTCTCGAACGCCCCGCGCGGGTCGCCGTCACCGAAGCCGCAGGTCGACTGGTTCGCCTCGCACCAGTCCAGGAAGCGGCCCATCGCCCCGTCCAGGGCGAGGTACTGCGGACGGTCGTAGGCGTAGGGGCGGTTCGTGTAGTGCTCGGGGTCGTACGCCCCGTCGAGCGCGAGCGCCCGCACCCGCTTCGGGAACATCGCCGCGTAGACCGTACCGATGTAGGAGCCGAACGAGCGGCCGTAGTACGTCAGTTGCTGCTCGCCGAGGGCCTGGCGCAGCAGGTCGATGTCCCGGGCGACGTACTGGGTGCCGACGTACGGCAGCAGGTCGCCCGCGTTGTCCTGGCAGGCCTGGTCGAAGTCGGCGGCCTGCCGGAGGGCCGGTTCGTAGGCGTCGGGGCCGGGGACGCCCTTGGCGGCGGTCACGGCCCGGGTGTAGGTCGGGTCGTCCCAGCACACGACCTGGGAGCTGCGGCCCACTCCGCGCACGTCGTACCCGAAGACGTCGAAGTCGTCGCGCAGGGCGGTCGGCAGGTCGGCGTAGTTGTTGCGCACGAAGTCCACGCCGGAGTTGCCCGGTCCGCCCGGCTGGAGGAACAGCGTGCCCTTGCGCTTGGTCGGGTCGGCCGCCTTCTTGCGGATGACGGCCAGGGTGAGGGTTCTGCCCTGCGGCTCCCGGTAGTCCAGGGGCACTTGGGCGTTCGCGCACTCGAACCCGCCCTGGCAGTCGGTCCAGGCGAGGGTCGGCACGGTGGGTGCGGGCGGTGTGGTCGGGGTGGTCGGTGCGGCCGACGCCGAGGTGGCGGCCCCGGTCCAGGCCACGGCGAGCGCGCTCACCGCGGCTCCGGTGAGTCTGAGTCGTCTGAACTTCACTGTGTCTGTTCCCCCTTGGGCTGGTCAGGCCTCAGAGATTCGGTTGTCTCACAGAGGACACACAGAAAATCACGCCTGCCGGTTCCCGCTGTGCGGCGGTAGTCCTCGGGGCCTACCCCGCGGCCGTGGCCTACTGCGTACTCAGTAGCGGGGATGTCGGCAGGCGCACGACGACACGGCGGGTCTCGTCCGGCGAGCCTTGAGGGACCGTTCGGCACCAGATGTGGAGACCCCCGCCGTGGCTACTTTCCTTTACCGCCTGGGCCGCCTGGCCTTCCGGCGACGCTGGTACGTCGCCCTGGTCTGGGCGGCCGTCCTGGCCGCCGTCGGACTGGGCGCTCTGAAGGCGCCGGGCGCGTCCGACGAGGGCTTCTCGATGCCGGGCATCGAGTCCCAGAAGGCGTTCGACCTCATGGAACAGCGCTTCCCCGGTGCCACCGCCGACGGCGCGACCGCCCGGGTCGTCTTCGTCGCGCCGAACGGCGAGAAGGTCACCGCAGCCGCCCACAAGAAGGCCGTCGAGACCACCGTCGCCGAGTTGGCCGACGGCTCCCAGGTCGCCTCCGCGGTCAACCCCTTCCAGGCGAAGGCCGTGAGCAAGGACGGCACGACGGCGTACGCCACCGTCACCTACAAGGTCGCGTCCAACGACCTCACCGACGCCAGCAAAGCCCAGCTGGACAAGGCCCTCGACGCGGCCCGGGACACCGGGCTGACCGTCGACGCGGGCGGCACCGCCATGGACGACGGCGGGGGTGCGGGCGGCATGGCCGAGGTGATCGGTGTCGCGATCGCCGCGGTCGTCCTCCTCGTCACCTTCGGCTCCCTGGCCGCCGCCGGACTGCCGCTGCTGACCGCGCTCATCGGCGTCGGCGTCAGCATGGCCACGATCCTCTCCCTCTCCCACGCGCTGGGCCTGTCCACCACCACCGGCACCCTGGCGATGATGCTGGGCCTGGCCGTCGGCATCGACTACGCCCTGTTCGTCGTCTCCCGCTACCGCGAGGAACGTGCCAAGGGCCGCGCGCCCCAGGAGGCCACCGCCCTCGCGGTCGGCACGGCCGGCTCCGCCGTCGTCTTCGCCGGCCTCACCGTCGTCATCGCCCTCGCCGGGCTCGCCGTCGTCGGGATCCCGATGCTCACCAAGATGGGCCTGGCCGCGGCGGGCGCGGTCGTCGTCGCCGTACTGATCGCGCTCACCCTGGTCCCGGCGTTCCTCGGCTTCTGGCCGAACGCGGTGCTGCGCCGCAAGGACCGCAAGGAGGGCCGCGTGGCGGAGGCCGCGGACAACGGCGGCACCCGCTGGGCCAGGTTCGTGCTGCGCCGCCCGCTGCCCGTGCTGATCCTCGGCGTGGTCGGCCTCGGTGCCCTCGCCCTGCCGATGACCTCCCTCCAGCTGGGCATGCCCGGCGACGAGGCCAAGTCCACGTCCACCACCGAGCGCCGCGCCTACGACGCGCTCGCCGAGGGCTTCGGCCCCGGCTTCAACGGCCCGCTGACCGTCGTCGTGGACGCGAAGGGCGACGATGACGCGAAGGGGGCCGCGGCGGCGATCGCGAAGGACATCGGCGCCACGAAGGGCGTCGTGTCCGTGACCCCCGCGCGCTTCAACGAGGCCGGTGACACCGCCGTCTTCTCGGTGGTGCCGTCCACCGCGCCGACCGACGAGAAGACCAAGGACCTGGTGACGTCGATCCGCGACGAGCGCCCCGGCATCGAGTCCGAGACCGGCGCGACCTACGAGGTCACCGGCACCACCGCGCTGAACATCGACATCTCCGAGAAGGTGCAGGCCGCCCTCGTGCCGTACCTGATCGTGGTGGTGGGCCTCGCGATCGTGCTGCTGCTCGTGGTCTTCCGCTCGCTGCTGGTCCCGCTGAAGGCGGCCCTCGGCTTCCTGCTCTCCGTCCTGGCCTCCCTCGGCGCGGTCGTCGTGGTCTTCCAGGAGGGACACGGCGCCGGGCTGTTCGGTGTGGAGACCACCGGCCCGATCATGAGCCTGATGCCGATCTTCCTGGTGGGCATCGTCTTCGGCCTGGCCATGGACTACGAGGTCTTCCTCGTCTCCCGGATGCGTGAGGCGTACGTCCACGGCGAGACGCCCGCCCAGGCGGTGACCTCCGGATTCCGGCACAGCGCCCGGGTGGTCGTGGCCGCCGCGCTGATCATGATCGCGGTGTTCGCCGGGTTCATCGGCGAGAGCGACTCCATGATCAAGATGATCGGGTTCGGGCTCGCGTCCGCCGTCCTGCTCGACGCGTTCGTGGTCCGGATGGCCATCGTCCCGGCCGTGCTCGCCCTGCTCGGCCACCGGGCCTGGTGGCTGCCGAAGTGGCTGGACCGGATCCTGCCCCGGGTGGACGTCGAGGGCGAGGCGCTCACCGGGACCGCCGACACCCCCGAACCCGTCCCCGCCGACCAGGAGGCGGCCAGCGTCTGACCCCACCCCCCACCAGGGCCGCCCGTGTCGTACGGCACGGGCGGCCCGCTTCGCTCACCATGGGGCCCCGAGCCCACGCACCGGAGAACACGATGACCACGAGCATGGAACGGCGCTACGCGGACCGACTGGAGGACCTCTCGGACCGCCACCCCTTCCTCGTCGACCTGGCGCTGGTCATGGCGCTGATGGGCTCCGCGACGCTCGGCGCCTCGCTGACGCTGCCCGGTGCCGCGCCCCCGGACGACGACAGGCTGGCCGTGGCCCTCATGGGCGTGTCCTGCCTCGCCCTGCTCCTCCACCGCACCCACCCGCGCATCACGGTCGCGGTCAACGCCGTCTGCGCCACGATCGTCATCGCGCAGGGGTACCTCCTCACCCCGCTGCTGCTGGGGCCCGTCATGGCGGCGCTGTACTGGCTGGCCACCGCCACCGAGCGCCCGACCATCCGCGTCTACGGCTTCTCGACCATGGGCGTGCTCACGGTCGCCGCGGCCGTCGCCGACTCCATGGACCACGTGTCACTGATCCTCAGGACCATCGGCCCGGTCTTCTGGCTGATGCTCCCGCTCGCCGCCGGCACCATGACCCGGCTGCGGCGGGCCTATCTCGAGGCCACCCAGGCTCGCGCCGAGCATGCCGAGCGCACCCGTGAGGAGGAGGCCCGCCTGCGGGTCACCGAGGAACGTATGCGGATCGCCCGGGAGTTGCACGACGTGGTCGCCCACCACCTGGCCCTCGCCAACGCCCAGGCCGGCACCGCCGAACACCTCGCGCTGAGCAACCCCCCGCAGACCAAACGGATCCTGCACGACCTCACCGGCACGACCTCCTCCGCACTGCGCGAACTCAAGGCCACACTGGGCCTGTTGCGGCAGACCGACGACGACGGTTCCGCCCCGCTGGAACCGGCCCCCGGACTCGCCCGGCTGCCCGAACTGGTCTCCTCGTGCGCCTCCGCGGGGATCACCGTCACGGTCACCACGGAGGGGGAGCCGCAGCCCCTGTCCCCGGGCGTCGACCTGACCGCCTTCCGGATCGTGCAGGAGGCGCTCACCAACGTCACCAAGCACGCGGCCACGCAGAGCGCGCACGTCCGGTTCGCCTACGCCGGCACCCGCCTGCTCATCACGGTCACCGACGAGGGGCCGCACACCGGCTCCGCCGCCGAGCCCGCCAAGGGGTTCGGCGTCATGGGGATGCGCGAGCGCGCCCAGTCCGTGGGCGGCGAACTGCGGGCGGGGCCGCGCCCGGAGGGGGGCTTCGAGGTGAGCACAGCACTGCCGTTGCAGCCGTCGGTGAGCGGCGAGGAGACGGAGTGAGGGGCGGGGTCCCGTGGGTGGGGCAGGGCGCGGTCCCGTGGGTGGGGCAGGCGCCATCCGGGGTTCACCGTGAGGTCGCCGGCCGCCGGGCCCCGTGCCCTTAGTGTGGCCGGCATGGCTGACGTGGATCTGGACCGGGCGGACGTGGATCTCGACCGGGCGCTGGAGGTCGCGACGGAACTCGCGGCCTGGGCGTCGGAGACGATCCGGCGGCCCCGTGACCCCGGTGCCGAGGTGCGGGAGAAGGACGGTCCCGCGGACATCGTGACCGCCACCGACGAGGCCGTGGAGACCCACGTCCGCGAGGTGCTCGGGCGGGCCTTCCCCGACCACGGGATCGTCGGCGAGGAGTACGGCACCACGGAGGGCGCCGCGGACGCCCCGCACTGGGTGGTCGACCCGGTCGACGGCACCACCAACTACGCCCACGGCCTCGGCTGGTGCTCCTTCTCGCTGGGCCTGGCCGCGGCCGACGGCACCCCGCTGCTCGGCGTGGTCGCTGACCCGTGGCGGGGCGAGACGTTCACCGCGGTCAGGGGCAGGGGGGCGTTTCTGAACGGCACCCGCACCCACGCGGCCGCCCACACCACCCTCACCGGCCATGTCTTCCTCACCGAGTGGGCGGCCCACGCCCACTGGCCCGGCATGGACACCCTGCTCGCCCAACTCGCCGACCGGCACTGCACGGTACGGGTCATGGGCTCCACGGCGCTCTCCCTGGCCCAGGTCGCGGCCGGCCGGGCGACGGCGGCGGCGATCGGCGGCTTCCACGCGATCGACGCCCTCCCGCCCCTGCTGATCGCCCTGGAGGCGGGGGCGGTGGCAGTACCCGAACGCCCGTCCCACAACCAGCCGTTGCTCCTGGTGGCCCCGGCCGCGGCGCAGGAGATGACGGAGCTCTGGTACGGGTCCGGGGCGGCCGCCGTATGACGGCGTCCTGGTGGAGATCTGACCAGGAGATAACCGTCAGTGAGGTATCGACGGGCTGATCGGAGCACATACTTCAGCAAGCGGGAGGGTCCCGGGGGCACTCTGACGGGGAGCGGCTTGATGGATGCCGGCGGTGCGGGTCTGGGCAAGGTCGAGGTACGGCTGAAGTGGGACCCCAGTCCCTACGGGGAGCCGGCCCGGCACCTCGACATCATCGCCGCGACCTACCGGGCGGACGATCCTCACGGCCGTCCCGAGTACGTCGTCTACCACGAGAACCGCGCCCCGGACGGCACCATCAACATGACCCGGCACAGCGAGAACGGCCTCGGCCTCGGCTATGTCGAGGTGCTCCAGCTGGAGTTCGAACGGATGGTCTCCGCCTACGGGCGGGTTGTCGTAGGGGTCGCCATCCACCAGGACGGCGGCCCCCGCACCTTCGGCGACCTGACCCACTGCGGGGTGCTCGTCGTCGAGGGCTACCGCAGACTGCTGGCCGACGACTTCGCGGGCGTCGCCGACGCCACCGCCGCCACGATCGCGGAGTTCACCAGGGACGAGGCGGGCGGCTGGCACTTCAGGGAACTGATCCGGGGCTTCGACAGCAACCCGGCCGGGTTCATGGCGGAGATGGGCAGCGTACGGGGATGAAGGGGGCGGGCACCGGGCCGCCCCCTTCCTGGCGGCCCCTCTTGATCAGACGGACGGGTTGACGACGACCGTGGCCGAGTTGTTCCTGACCCGAGGGTCGAAGGCGAAGGACGAACTGCCGTCGTAGGGACGGACGGTGACATGGCCGGTGGCGTGGGGGACGACCTGGTCGACGCGCAGCCGGAACGGGAAGGCGACCTTCAGGTCGGGGCTGGTCCAGGTCGGCAGGGTGCAGACGTAGTGGGGGACCGCCGGTTCGCCGTCGGCGGGCGCGGCCGGCGCGGCGGTCTGGCAGGTGCCGGGCACCGACGTGGCGGTGGTGCCCGGCGGGAGGTAGTAGTCGATCGCCGGGACCGGGTCCCCGGAGGCCACGTTCGCGACCCAGGCCGGACCGCGGTTGACGAAGCGGAACCCGGCGGCGACGGTGTCCCCGGCCCCGCCGCTCACCTCGGTGCCGTGCACGGCGAAGTCCGCGGTGTTGTCGGCGTCGATGTGCCAGGCGCGGCCGTTGTCGGAGGTGTCGAGATCGGTGACGTCCCCGGCGGGCTCGACCTCGTAGTCGAACCGCTCGTACAGGGCGTGGCCGGTGACGGCGAGCCGCAGCGGCTCGGGCAGCCCCACGGTGGCGCCGGGCGCGACGTCGGTGTCGAACGAGCAGGTCACGTAGGTCATGTCCGGGTACTGGCCGCTCGGGTCGTCCGGATCGCTGTAGCTGCACTCGGGATAGCGGGTGGCGACGTCGAGGCCGTACGTCGCCCACAGCTTCACGCTGAAGCCGTGTGCGGTCTCGTTGCCGGTGTTGGTGACGGCGAACGGCACGGTGAGGTCGGTGCCGGGCGCGACGCCGGAGACGTCCTGCGGGGCGCTGACCCCGAGGTCGGGGCCGGAGCCGACGGTGACGAAGGTCTCCGTGGAGTACTCCGGGACGGTCAGCGTGCCGTCGGGACCGCCGGTGGCGGTCGCGGAGTACTCCACGGCACCCTGCGCGCCGACGGCGGCACCGGCCGCGGCGCGCAGTTTCAGCTGGACCTGCGGGGTGTAGCGGACCGGCACGTCACCGGTGTCGCACACGGCGACGGTACCGGCGTCGTCGGGCACGCAGTTGTCGGGCCACTGCACCTCGGCGACCCCGGCGAGCCCGGAGACGTCGACGGTCAACCGCCCGCCGGTCACGGCGAAGTCGGAGTTGTAGTGCTGCAACCCGAGCGCCATGGAACGGTACTGAGCCGGACCCCCGCCCTCGGGGGCGACGACGACCGCCTGCTCGTACGGCGCCTGGATCTCCAGCCCGTCGCTGGGATCCGAACCGTCGGCGAACGCGACCCCGCTCCCGAGCCCGGCGACGACCAAGGCCCCCACCGCTCCGGCACACACCCCGCGCCGCACCGCACGTCCGACGGAAACAGAACTCATGACATCCCCCAGCTGGGACAGAAGAACCCCGGCACATAGATCAAGAACCGGCCGCGACTTGGACCCCACCCCCACCACGAAAGTTGCACCGGCCCCGGCTCTTCTTACCGACTTCTTGATCCACCACAGCCACGAACCGGAACCCACCGCCGACCCGCGGCGCCACCACCCGCACAATGTCTGACCATGGAGTGGTCATCACCGCCGATCCGTCCCTACTTCCGCCTCAGCGAGGACGAAGCCGACCTCCTGCGCACCGCGCTCCGCACGGCACCTGGCTCCCCGGCATGAGGCATCAGCAGGTTCTGGACAAGCTCGCGGCTCGGGGGATCGTCCAGGGGATGGTCGAGGATGTCGCTCGGTGGACCGCCGGGCAGATGGCATACCCCGGCCGGTCCCACGCGGAGGTCGAGAAGGCGGTGGTACCGCCGGTCCTCACCCGCTGGCGCTGCCTCCTGGAGGACGCTGACGCCACGGCGACGGACAAGAACGTGGGGTGGGTGGCGCTGGCCACCGTGCTGCACAAGCACGGCTTCCACGACAGCGCCGTCACCGCGCGGGCCCTGGCCTCGGTCGACGAGCTCAACCGTCACGTCGTGCTGTCCGACGCGTTCGCGAGGCAGTCCCCGGCGGTCAAGGCGTTGCTTCGGTCGGCCCCGACACCCCTGACGCGCCGCCCGCGCCGTCCCGCAGCGGTCACGTTCCTGCGCCCCGGAGACGTGGTCTCCATCCGACTCGCCGACCGTTTCCACGCCGCCCATGTTCACGACCTGCACGGCGCGAACGAGTTCCCGGTCATCGAGTTCTACGCCGGTTCCTTCACCGGGCCGCCCACCATGACCCAGCTGACGAACCGCCCGGCGGCCCGGGCGGACGCCGGCGCCCGCTTCGGCGTGGTGGGTCTGACCCATCTCCCCGACCCCGCCCGCCAAGTCCTGCTCCTGGCATCACAGCACGCCCGGCCCCCACACGGAGGCGCCCCCCGTCCTGGCAACGGCCTGTGGACCTTGACCGACCTCCTCGACCTACCGACGGCGACGGCGTCACTCAGGTCCACCGCAGGCCCGAACTGAAGGCCCCGGCCGGTAAATTCGCGGTGGTGACCGAGCATGTCGTTCTGTACCGTGCCCTCATGACCGACAACCGAAAGGGCAATGCCGCGTAGGCGCCCGTCAGCCCTGCGGGGCGAACTGTCGAACCGGTGGCCCAGGAAGCGGCGGTACCCCCGCATCGACGGCCTGTCCGCCTCCTGCACGGCCGACCTGCGCCGGCTCGAGCGGACCCGCTTCTGGCCCGAAGCCACGGAAGAAGCGTTCTGGCACTGGAAGGCCCTGGCCCACGGACCCCTGAGACAGCTTGTGGAGCCCTTCACGGGTCCTGACCGCGGCATCCTCGCGTGCGGGTGCTACGGCGTCGACTTCCGCGGTCACCTCGAAACCGTGCTGCACGCCCTCCCGAAACGCAGCGCACGCGAACTGCGCACCTTCGTACGGGCCCTCGACAGCAAGATCCTCACCCGAGCCAAGGCGATCCCAGCCGACAGCCTCGACGTGCCGTGGTGGCGAGGTCAGGTCTAGCGGGGGCGACAGCGGTAGCATCCCGCATGCCCATCCCCTGGCAGGCCGGCGCCGACGCGTTCGCACGGATCTTGAGACGGCGCGGAGTCGAACCCGACGCCGTACGTGACGTCGAGGTCGCCTGGCAGGCGTTCTGTGAGTTCCTCCAGGTCGGGGTCGAGGGGATCGAAGGACCCGACGACGACGGTGACGGCTTCATCGTCCAGTGGGGCCGGTGGGACTGGAACGGCGACCGGCCCGCCCTGTCGTTCGGTCGCCGGCTTGCCGTCTCCGCTGCCCACGGGCGCGATGATCCCGCGTGGCAGCCGGAGTACTGGCACGTGGAGCTTCAGCTCGTGTTCGCGGAGGATCCCGCCTGGGTGGACCTCGGAAGCCTCGCACGCCAGGACACCGGGTTCCGCTTCGACGGGATCGGTGGGTCCAGAGCCACCGCGCTCGGGGAGATCCGGAGCCTTCTCACGTCGTATCCCCAGCTCGCCGCCCTCTGGCAGGCCGAGCCCCTCCGTAGTGACCTGGCCCTTGAATGCGCGGGGTAGGGGCACGGCGGGACCTCCCCGTGCATCCCGTCTTCGCAACGGTCCTGGACAGGCGGCGCGGGCCGGGCCGTCGTGGGCGCATACTGAGGAGGATGACTAAACCTGCCGCACAGAAGCGCCATCTGCCCACCAGCCCCTTCAAGGCTCCGGTCGCACCCGTGCCCAAGCACTTCGCCGTGGGCGACCAGGTCACCCACGACATGTACGGTCTCGGCCGCGTGCTCGGCGTCGAGGACGGAATCGCGGTGCTCGTGGATTTCGGCTCGTCGCAGATGCGGATCCTGAGTCCGTACCCGAAGATGACCAAGCTCTAGGAAAGGACCTCCTCCCATCGATCTGACCTCGCTGTTCTCCGCCCCCGAAGGGCAGTCCCAGCGCACCCCCGCGGCCCTCCCGCCCCTCACCACCGACCCCTTCCGCGCGCCGGACTACGGGGACGACGAGGACGAGACCTTCCCGCGCCCCGAAGCGGCCTAGCTCCCTCACCCCGCCGCTCACCCCACTCCCGCCGACGCGGCCCGCATACAGCCGTTGCCGCCGCTCGGCGTACTGACGTGCGTGTCACACAGATGCGCGCGGATCTCCGCCGGCCGTACCTTCGCCGCGCCCGCCTTGCCTAGCCTTGCTCTGCCTTGCCCTGCCCTGCTGTGCCCCGCTCTGCCCTCGGGGTTTTCCGCGCCCCCGGCCCATTCCGCAAACGGCCGGCCTACGGCGACTGCCGCGCGTGTGAGCGAGCCCACCCTGTGCCTGACCTGTGCGTCCGCCGGTGATCCGGCACAGCTGACGCCCAGCGAGGCATGCGAGCGTGATTTCCGGTTAGGCGCACCGGGATTACTCGATTCAGCGGGCAGGTGAGAAGAGATCTCTTTCATGGCGAAGGCACCGGACTCGACGGCCGTGGCGGAAGCGGAGCGGGAAGGCAGCACGCAGGACGGAGTGGATACGGCGGTCGGCACCGCCAGACCCTCAGCCCCGGTCGCACCCCGTGCGAGCCGGGGTTTTCCGTCCGCGGTGTCCCGCACCGGCCGGGTGAGCGGCCTCGACGGACTGCGTACCCTCGCGGTCGCGCTGGTCATCGTCCACCACGTGGAGCCCGACGCGCTGCCCGGCGGCGCGGTCGCCGTGGACGTCTTCTTCACCATCAGCGGCTTCGTCATCACCCGCCTGCTGCTCGCCGAGTACGTCCGCCGCGGCGGCATCTCCCTGATGTCCTTCTACCGGCGCCGCTGGCTCCGGCTCGTCCCCGCGCTCCTCGCCCTGTGCGCGTTCTGCGCCCTGCTGGCGTCGACCACCGACCTGTGGGGCTTCGACGGTTCGCTCCAGGCCGCCGGCCTGTCGGCGGCCTTCCTCACCAATGTCGTACGGGCCACCGAGTCCGGCCCCTACTCCGACCTCACCAGCCCGCTCGCGCACACCTGGTCGCTGGGCGTGGAGGAGCAGTTCTACTTCCTGTGGCCCCTGCTGCTGCTCCTTCTCCTCCGCAGGGTGCGGGCCCGCACGGTCCTGCTGTGCACGGCGGCCCTGTGCGTGCTCCCCCTGCTCTGGCGCTGCGTCCTGTGGAACCCGGACGCGGCCCACCGCATCTACAACGGCACCGACACCCGCGCCGACCAGCTGCTGGCCGGCGCCCTGGTCGCCGTAGCCCTGGCACGGCTGCGGTCCGACGACCCCCGCCTGGCCCTGCTGCGCACATGGTCCGGCCGGCTCGCGTGGCCGGCCCTGGCCCTGCTGGGTCTGGTCGCCTGGCAGGTGCCGGTGACCGAGGACCTCGGCGTCTGGACGGCCGCGTGGTACACGGTCGGTTTCCTCGCGGTGGCGGCGCTCTCCGCCGTCCTGGTCGCCGCCCTCGAACTGCGCCCCGAGACCCGCCTGTCACGCCTGCTGGCCCTGACCCCCCTGGCCTGGGTGGGCCGCAACCTCAGCTACGGCATCTATCTCTGGCACTACCCGGTCGTACGGCTCCTCGCCTCCCTCGGCGTCACGGAGGGCCGGCTGGCGGCGACGGTGGTGCTGACGCTGCTCATGGCGCTTCTCTCCTACTACGCCATCGAGAAACCGTTCCTGAGGAGGGCACACCGGGCGCGGGCCCCGCGGCCGGCACTGGCGGCGGCGACCTGAGGCGGCCTGCCCGCCACCCCGTGCCCTTTCCTACACTCGCGGGATGAACGAGATCACGTGCACCCACTGCGGCACCGTCGGCCTGTCGGAGGGCTTCATCGAGGACGCCGGCGAGCACTCGCGCGGGTATGCACGGTGGATCGAGGGCGCGCTGGAGCGGGGCATCTTCGGGGGCGCCAAGCGGATGGGCCGCCCCCGGCGCCGGATAGCGGCGTTCCGCTGCCCCAAGTGCGGGCACCTCGAACTCTTCGCCACCGACGAGGTGTAGCGGGGCCTCGCCGGTCGGCGGCGGGGTTTCACCCGCCGTGGGTGAGGCGACGCTGACACGCCTGTCGGAGGCTTGTCGTGCCCAGGTCCGTGACGGCTGCCCGCCGTGGCGTGACGGCGTTCCCTGACCGAACAGGGGGACCAGGTGAACCGGTACCCGCCCATCGCGGAGCACGGCATGGTCGGCGATCTCCAGACCGCCGCCCTGGTGTCGTCCGACGGAACCGTCGACTGGTGGTGCACGCCCCGCTTCGACTCGCCCAGTGTCTTCGCCTCCCTTTTGGACGGGGAGAGGGGAGGCCACTGCCGACTGGCCGCGGAGCTCCCCGGCGACGACGGGATGACCGTCCGTCAGCTGTACCTGTCCGACACGGCCGTACTGGTGACCCGGTTCATGGCGCCCGGAGGGGTCGGCGAGGTGGCCGACTTCATGGTGCCGAACGACTCCTCGGCCCCGTCGGGCGTCCACCGACTGCTGCGGGTCGTACGGGTCGTCCGGGGCAGTCTGCCCTTCGCGCTGAGCTGTCAGCCGCGCTTCGACTACGGTCGCGCCCCGCACACCCTCGCGCGGACCGACGAGCACTCCGTGGTCTTCCGCGGCCCGGGAACGGACCTGCACCTCCAGTCCACGGCCGGCGTCGGCTTCCACGAGGACGGCAACGACATCAGCGCCCGGTTCACCCTCTCCGCCGGGCAGGCGGCGGCCATCGTGCTCACCAGCACCCCGGGCGGCGCCCCCACTCCACCCCGCCCGTCGCTGGAGAGTGTCGCCGACGCCCTGGAGACCTGCCGTACCTTCTGGCTGTCGTGGTTGCGCTCGTGCACCTACCGGGGCCGCTGGCAGGACATCGTGAACCGGTCGGCGATCACTCTCAAACTCCTCACGTACGCCCCCACCGGAGCGCCCATCGCCGCCGCCACCATGGGGCTGCCCGAGCAGATCGGCGGCGAGCGCAACTGGGACTACCGCTACACGTGGGTCCGGGACGCGTCGCTGTCCGTGCGCGCACTGATCGACCTGGGTTTCCAGGAGGAGGCGCACGCCTTCCGCCGCTGGTTGCGCGAGCGCATCGAGACCGACAGGCCGCCCTCGGCGGACCCCCTCCAGATCATGTACCGGATCGACGGCGACCCCCACCTGTCCGAGGAGACCCTCGACCACCTGGAGGGCTACCGCGGATCGCGGCCGGTGCGGGCGGGCAACGCGGCGGCCGACCAGCTGCAGCTGGACATCTACGGCGAGGCGTCCGACGCGCTGATCGTCGGCGGGGACATCGGCGCGATCCGGGGCTGGCACGCCCTGAGCGAGGTGCTGGACTGGCTCGTCGACCACTGGGACCAGCCCGACGAGGGGATCTGGGAGACCCGGGGCGGGCGCCAGGACTTCACCTACAGCCGGCTGATGACCTGGGTGGCCTTCGACCGGGGGGTCCGCGCGGCCACGACGTTCTCCCGGCCCGCCGACCTCACCCGCTGGACCGGCGCGCGGGACGCCGTCTTCCATCAGATCGTCGAACGCGGCTGGCACGACAAGCGGCAGGCCTTCGTGCAGCACTACGACACCGACGTGCTGGACGCCTCGCTGCTGCTGATGCCGCGCGTGGGCTTCGTCTCGCCCCGTGACCCCGACTGGCTGAGCACACTCGACGCCATGGGCGAGGACCTCGTCAGCGACAGCCTCGTCTACCGCTACGACCCGACGGCGTCCCCCGACGGCCTGCGCGGCTCCGAGGGCACCTTCAACCTGTGCAGCTTCTTCTACGTCGAGGCGCTCGCGCGCAGCGGCCGGCTCGACGAGGCCCGCCACGCCTTCGACAAGATGCTCACCTACGCCAACCACGTCGGCCTCTTCGCCGAGGAGATCGGCCCCTCGGGCGAGCAACTCGGCAATTTCCCGCAGGCGTTCACCCACCTCGCCCTGGTCACGGCGGCCATGGCCCTCGACGAAGAACTGGAGAAGGCGCGAACCGTACCGCGCCCCGGCAACCACCGGCATCCCGCGACGCGCGGTCTCACGGTGCCGGGCGAGGACGCGGGCGGGGGCAGCCCCGGTGCCTGAGACGGCGGCCGGGACGGGGCAACCGGCACGGCCGGGGCACGCCCTGGCCGCCCTCGCCCTGGCCCAGTTCATCTGCAGTTTCGCCGGCTCCAACATGAACGTGATGATCAACGACATCAGCGAGGACCTGGACACCACGGTCCAGGGCGTCCAGGTGGTCATCACGGTCTTCCTGCTCGTGATGGCCGCGCTGATGATCCCCGGCGGCAAACTCACCGACCGGTTCGGCCGTAAACGGTGCTTCCTGACCGGGCTGGTCGTCTACGCGGCGGGTGCTCTGCTCAGCGCGGCCGCCCCGGGGCTCGGCGTCCTGGTCCTGGGCTACTCGATCCTCCAAGGCATCGGCACCGCACTGCTGATCCCGCCCGTCTACATCCTCACGACCCTCCTCCACCCCGACGTCTCCTCCCGGGCCCGCGCCTTCGGGGTCGTCATGGCACTGGGCGGCATCGGAGCGGCGGCCGGGCCGCTGATCGGCGGTCTCATCACCACCGCGATCAGCTGGCGGGCGGCGTTCGTCTTCCAGGCCCTGGTGGTCGTGGTGATCGTCCTGCTCAGCCGTCGCATCGACGACCCGCTGCCCCCGGACCCGGCCCGGTCGTTCGACACGGCGGGCGCGGTCCTGTCCGCCGTCGGCCTCGTCCTCGTGGTCATGGGCATCCTGGCCGCCGACGACAACGTCTGGCTCATGATCGCCCTGCTGGTTCTCGGAGCCCTGGTGCTCGCGTGGTTCTTCCGCTCCGCCCACGCCAAGGAGGCGTCCGGCCGGGAGCCACTGCTGTCCCTGAGCCTGTTCGGCGACCGTATGTCCAACCTCGGGCTCGTCACCCAGAACGTCCAGTGGCTGCTGCTCATGGGCACGTCGTTCACGGTCGCCGCCTACCTCCAGGTCGTGCGCGGCTACGACGCCATCCAGACCGGCGTCGTCTTCACGGCGGCCACCCTGGGTCTGCTGGCCTCGTCCCTGTCCGCCGAGCGGCTGGCGCATCGGCACACCCAGCGGACGCTCATCATGTCCGGCTTCGTCGTCTCCATCGCCGGTGTGGCGGTTCTGGTCGCCCTGGCGGGGAGCTTGGCCACCGCGTGGGCGTTCGTCCCCGGGCTGCTCCTCATCGGTCTCGGCCTGGGCGTGATGCTGACCCCGTCCGTCAACGTCGTCCAGTCGAGCTTCCCGGAGGAACGGCAGGGAGAGATCTCGGGCCTGTCCCGCAGTGTGTCCAACCTCGGCTCGTCCTTCGGGACAGCCGTGGCGGGCACCATCCTTGTGGCCGGCCTCAGCAAGGGCGCCTACGCGGCCGCGATGATCACCCTGGCCGTCATCGGGCTCGGCGGTCTCGTCGCGGCCGCCCTCCTGCCCCGGGATCCGCGTTCCTCGACGTCCCTAGCCTCCGGGCCCGCCGCTCCCGCGGCCGCTCAGCGCACCGGGAAGCCGAAGACGTAACCCTGGTCGCGGAGTCGGGGCAGGAGCCGGCGCAGGGCCTCCACCGTTTCGGCGCGGTCGCCGCCCGCGTCGTGGAAGAGGACCGTCGGGCCGTTCGGGAGTTCGTGCTCGACGGTGGCGATGATGGCGGCCGTGCCGGGGAGTTCGAAGTCCTTGGAGTCGACGTTCCAGCCCAGCGGGCGCATGCCCCGGGAGGCGGCGAGCTTGCGGCTGTACGGCGTGAAGGCGCCGCCCGGGGCCCGGTAGTACAGGGGGCGCACGCCGCCCGACGCCTGGGTGATCATGCGTTCGGCGTCGAGGATCTGCTGGGACTGGTAGGCCTCGGACTTCTTGTCCATGGTGGTGTCGTGGGACACCGAGTGGTCGCACAGCCGGTGTCCGGCCGCGACGACCTGCTTCACCAGGTCGGGGTGGGCCTGCGCCTGCGTGCCGACCATGCAGAACGTCGCCTTGACCCCGTACTGGCGCAGCACGTCCAGGACTTGGGGGGTCCACCGCGGGTCGGGGCCGTCGTCGATGGTGATGTTGACGCCGCGCGCGCCCTTGTCCGAGGCGTGCGCGATGGTCACGTCGACCGGCTTCACCGCGGCCGGCTTCGCCGACGTGGCCGCCTTCGGGGACGAGCCCACGGCACCGGCCTGCGCGGTCCACACCGAGGCGCCGGCGGCGAGCAACGTCACCCCGAGCGCCGCCCCGAGCACCTTGCCGTACCAGCCCCGCCCGCCGTGCCGCGCCATGTCCGCCCCACTCTCCCGCAGTTCCGCCGATCAACCGGCCGCCTTGTCCGCTTGCGACCAACGCGACCAACTGGCAGGACGAGTGGGGACGGTCATGGGATGCGTCCGTTACCGATCAAGGACAATCCCGGGGTGGTTCCCGGACAACCGGGCGGATGACCGGGCGGGACGAGAGGACGACCGAGCGAGCAACCGGGGCTGTCCGTCAGGCCGTCGCCGCGTCCGCCGAGGGCACCGCGGTCACCTTCCCGGCACCGGCCGCCTGCCGCTCCCGCCACCACGACGCCCCCCACGCGAGCGCCGCGCCCCCGACCGCGTACCCGACCAGCACCCACAGGGCGCCGGCCGTCGCGTGGCCGGAGAAGTACGCGGTGTTGCGGACCAGGGTCGTGCCCGCCCCCGGTGGCAGGGCCTGGCCGATCGCGCTCCAGAAGGCGGGGAGCAGCGGGGCCGGGTACACGCCGCCCGAACTCGGGTTGCCCAGGACCACGAACAACAGGATGACCAGGCCCGTGCCGAGCAGCCCCAGCAGGGTCTGGAGGGCGAGCGCGGTCGCCGCCGACGCCATGACGACCAGGGCGCCGATCGCGCTCAGCGCCCAGAAGTGACCGCCGAGCGCGTCGAACACCGGGCCCACGATCACCGCTCCGGCCACGCCCGAGACCACCGCGTACAGGAGGAGGGCGCCCAGACGGATCAGGGTGCGCTGACGGTTGGCCGGGCGGGAGCCCGCGGCCATGCCCATGATCGTGGCGGTCAGGTAGCCGCCGATCACCCAGCCGAGGACCAGGTAGAAGGACGTCATGCCGCGGCCGTCCCCGGAGTTGGGGGCGCGGATGTCGGTCACCGTGATGCGGCGCTTCTCGGACGCCTCGATCTTCTGGGCGATCTGGGTGGCCGTCTGGGAGACCGAGGGGCCGCCGGCCGAGGCGACCAGGAGGGTGTCCTCGGTGCCCTGCGCGTCGAAGAGGAAGGCCGCGTCCGTCCTGCGGGTCATGACCCACTCGCGGGCTTCGGCCGTGCTCGCGGCCGTCGTGGCCTTCACCGGGTCGCCGTCCAGCGCGTTGAGCTGGGCGACGATCTTCGCGGCGGCCTGCTGGGGGGCGACCACCGCGACCGGGATGCGGTGCGGGGTGGGGGAGTGGAAGGCGCCGACGTACGAGAGGACGAAGGCGAGTTGGACGAGGAGGCCGCCGAGGACCAGGCCGAAGGCCCGGAGCGTCACCGCGTCCTTGAACTCGGCCGCGAAACCAGGGGACTTGGGGGCCGGCTCCGGGGCGGGTCCGCCGGAGGAGGGGGTGGAGGGTGCGTTCACGGGCGCATCGTCGCACAAGTGGGTGAACTTGCCGTTCCGTTTGCCGTCCCGGAGGAAACGGGCACCTCGGAAGGCCTGACCCGGTACGCCCCGAGGCCTGACCCGGTACGCCCCCGAGGCCCGGCCCACCCCCCGCCCGGAGCCCTAATCCGGCAACCCCAGCTCCGCCCAGATCGTCTTCCCGGTGGCCGTCTGCCGGCTCCCCCACCGCTCCGCCATCTGCGCCACCAGCAGCAGCCCCCGCCCGCCCTCGTCGAACACCCGGGCCCGGCGCAGATGCGGGGCGGTGCTGCTGCCGTCGGACACCTCGCAGATCAGGCTGGAGTCGCGGATCAGCCGGAGGACGACCGGGTCGGCGCCGTAGCGGACCGCGTTCGTGACGAGTTCGCTGACGATCAGTTCGGCGGCGAAGGACGCGTCCCCGAGACCCCACGCCATGACCTGCTCGCTCGCCTCCTTCCTGGCCCGCGACACCGCCGCCGGATCGCGGGGCAGCTGCCAGGTGCGGACCTGAGCGGTGTCCAGGGCGGAGGTGCGGGCCAGCATCAGGACGATGTCGTCGGCCGGGCGGGCCGGCAGGGCCGTCCGCAGGACCTGGTCGCAGGTCTCCTCCAGGGGGCCCGCGTTGTCGGCCAGCGCCCCGCGCAGCAGGTCCAGACCGACCTCGATGTCGCGGTCGGCCGCCTCGACCAGGCCGTCGGTGTAGAGGGCCAGCAGGCTGCCCTCCGCCAGCTCCACCTCGACGGACTCGAACGGCAGGCCGCCGAGGCCGAGGGGCGGGCCCGCAGGCAGGTCCAGGAATCGGACCTCGCCGTCGGGGGTGACCACGGCCGGCGGCGGATGGCCGGCGCGGGCCATGGTGCAGCGGCGGGAGACCGGGTCGTAGACGGCGTAGACGCAGGTGGCGCCCACCTCGCCCGAGGTCGGTGCCTGGGCCGCCGGGCCACCGCGGGTCTCCGGGCCCTCCTCCCGGTCCAGCCTGACCACCAGGTCGTCGAGCTGGGTGAGGAGTTCGTCGGGGGCGAGGTCCACGTCCGCGAGGGTGCGCACGGCCGTCCGCAGGCGGCCCATCGTCGCCGAGGCGTGGATGCCGTGGCCCACCACGTCACCGACCACCAGGGCGACCCGGGCGCCGGAGAGCGGGATGACGTCGAACCAGTCGCCGCCCACGTCCGCGCCGGAGCCCGCCGGGAGGTAGCGGTAGGCGATCTCCATCGCCGCGAGGTCCGGCGGGCGGTCGGGCAGCAGGCTGCGCTGGAGGGTGAGCGCGGTGCGGCGCTCGTGGGTGTAGCGGCGGGCGTTGTCCACGCTGACCGCCGCCCGCGCGACGATCTCCTCCGCGAGCAGCAGGTCGTCCTCGGTGAACGGCTCCACCGTGCGGTGGCGCAGGAAGTGCACCAGGCCGAGGGTGACCCCGCGGGCCCGCAGCGGCACCATCATCACCGAGTGGATCAGGTACTTGGCCACCGTCTCGGCCCGGGCCCGGGACGACTCGACCCACGCCCGCATCCCCGGGTCCCCTTCGGGCGGCAGGGTGCCGCGGCCGGCGATCAGGGCGCGCATCGGGGGCGTGTCCACCGGGTAGAACGTCGTCCCGCCGGACGGCACCACCGACTCCGGGCAGCCGTCGAGGACCGAGCGCTGCGCGGTCCGCCGTACGGTGACCGGCCGGTCCGGGGGCACCGGCTCCGGTTCGTCGCCGAGCGCCACCGACTCCAGCAGGTCCACGGTGACGAAGTCCGCGAAGCCCGTCACGGCCACCTCGGCCAGCTCCTCGGCGGTCCGGACGACGTCCAGGGTGCTGCCGATGCGCAGGCTCGCGTCGTTGAGGACGGCGAGGCGGCGGCGGGCCCAGTACTGCTCGGTGGTGTCGAAGACGGCCGCGGACATGCCCAGCACCGCCCCGCCCTCGTCCTTCAGCGGTGACAGGAACATCGACCAGGCGTGGCCCCGGACCTCGCCGGGGGCCTGGCCGAAGTTCTCGTGGAAGATCGGCTCACCGGTGCTCAGGACCTGCCGCTGGAGGCGGTCGTACTCGTCGAAGGGCGGGTTCGGCTCGATCTCCCACAGGGTCAGACCGCGCATCTCGGCGAGGGTGCGGCCCATCACCCGGGTCATGACCTCGTTGGCCGTCACCAGCCGCGCCTCGGCGTCGTAGACCGCCACCGGGACGGGCAGCTGCGCGAGCGTGAGGTCCCACAGGGCCTCCGCGGTCGGCTCGGCGGGCTGGGACACGCGCTCCGGGGCGGCGGGGGTGACCAGCCACGGCCGCGCGCCGTCGCCGTCCGCGAGCGGGGTGCCCTTCAGCCGTACGACGACACGGTCGCCGTCGCGGTGCCGCAGCGCCACCTCGGTGGCCCACCGCCGGCCCTGGGCGATGTGGCGGCGCGCGGATTCGGGGAGGTCGGCCGCGAGCAGGTCGGCCGCCGGACGCCCTACGACCTCCGCGGCCTCGTGGCCGAGCAGCCGCCGTGCCCCGGAGCTCCACACCGTGACCGTCCCGCCGGCGTCGACCACGACCGCCAGGTCCTCGGGTACGGGTCCCTCCACGGTGCCTCCGGATGTGCCGCGCCTGCCGTCCATGCTCCCAGCGTCCCGCCGCGCAGCTCCCCGCTCAAGCGATGACAGAAGGCATACGGCGACCCTGCCGTGCGGAGCCGCAGTCTTGCACGGCGCGCCGGGCGGGCGGAACGGAACGGAAGGATCTCGGGGCCGGTGGTGCCGGCTCCGGCGGCCGCGGGAGGGCCCCGGTGGCGGGCGGGGTCGTCACAGCAGGGCGCTGGTGCGGTGGTGGGCCGGGATGTTCAGCCACCAGGACGCGGCCGCGCGGGTGGTGGGCAGGAAGTCGGGGTTCGTGCGGATCGCGGTGAGCACGTCGTCGCGGGCGGCCATGCCGAGGGCGTAGACGAGGCTCTCCAGGGTGGCCGCGGTCACCGGGTCCCGGCCGGCCCGCCACGCGGTGTGGTGGTGGGTGAGGGCGGACCGCAGGAAGTCGCCGGTGGAGCGGTCGGCGGCGACATGGCCGAGGCCGCGCACGGCGGCGTACGCGGTGGTGCGCGGTACGCCCGGTGTGACCGCGAGCCATTGCAGCAGTCCGCGGTGGCGGTGGTCGCCGACGACCCGCAGCGCGTCCAGGAGCGGGACCGCGAGGTCCTCCTGCCGGGTGGCGAGGGGCCGTACGAGTTCCGCCGCGAGCGCGTCCGCCAGCACCGGACGGTACGGGGTGGCCGCGAGCAGGAACGCGGCGTACAGCCGGACGTCGAAGAGCGGGCTGGCCAGCGCCTCGCCGACCAGCGCGGTCGGCACGGCGGAGTCGCCCACCCGGCCGGGCTCCAGCGCCCCCAGGCGCGCGGTCACCCTGCGCACCGCCGCCGCGGCCGGATCGGACACCCGCCGCCCCGGCAGCGGGGCCGGCGGGCGGCGGCCGAGGAGCGCGCGGGCGTGCTCGGGGTGCGCGGCGGACAGATGGGTGCGCAGCGGTGCGACCTGGTCGCCGAACGGGCCGTCGTCGGCGCAGTCCCGCACCGCCCGCACCAGCCTGGTCAGCTGCGGCTCGTCGAACTGCCGGTAGTTCACCTTGCGGAAGCACGCCATGACCGCGCCCCGGTGCGCCAACGGCCCGCTGGGCCGGGCCAGTTCACGCAGGACCCGGTCGGTCGCGTCCGGGTGGGCGGAGTTGTCCAGGGCGCAGACGATCTCGGTCGCCGTCAGCCGGGCCCGCCCCGCAGCCATCGCACCGCACACCGCGACGACCGTACGGCCGCCCCTGCGGTGGTTGAGGAGCCGGTTGAGCGACTCGAAGCGCAGCATCCACGGCAGGTCGTCGGCGATCACCATCTCCTCGACGAGCCGCTCGGCGAGCCGGGCCCAGGTGCCCGACGGCATCAGCACGACGTCGGGCCGCGCGCACAGTCCGTCGACCAGCTGGTCCCAGTGGTCGCCGGTCATCACGTCCCCGGACACCGCCTGCTCCAGCAGGTCCTCCAGGTCCCGGCCGGCCGGGGCGACCGGGTCGACGTCCAGGACGGGACCGGGCGCCCAGTAGCGCCACACCGTGCGCGCGGTGGCGGTGAGCCGGTTGCGGGGCAGCCCGAGCAACTCCTCGTAGCGGCGAACCGCCTGCCAGGGGACGGGAGTCCGGGCGGTCTCCCAGCGCGAGACGGTGCTGACGCTGACCTCGCGGTCGTAGCTCCCGCCGTGGAAGGCCGCCGCGAAGGCGGGCAGCGATCTGAGCGGTTTCTCCTCGGCCAGCAGCCGGTTGACCCGTAACAGCCATGCGACACGGGCCCGCCGCCCCAGCCCGGCCCCCGCGCCGTCCGCGGCACGCGCGTTCATACGGTCAGTGTGGCAGGAGTCGGGCCATCCGGCCCCGGCCGAGACAATTCCCTCTGACATACCCGATTTCCCACCGCCCCGCGCCGCGCCTTGCAGCGCCCGGCGAGCTGTGCAACGCGCGGTGGCCCGGGCCCCCGACGGCGGTACCAACGAGTCAACCGGCCCGTACGGACGGCCGGTCGAGGTGATGTCGGGGGAGGCATCGATGGGAACGGCACTGGCACTCGGGCATGTGATCGGCGTGGTGATCGCGCTGTGGACGTTCAACGCGCGGGCGGGCGGCTCCTTCTGGCACGGCGTCTCGCCGTGGCTGCTGCTGATCAGCCCGGAGTGGTTCCTGGTCAGCGTGGTCAAGGCGGTCGGCTGGGAGATCACGCTCGCCGTCTGGCTGCTGAGAGGGCAGCCCGCCTCGCCGTGGTGCGTACGGCCGCGCAGCCGCTCGGGCCGGATCACCCGGCTGAGCCCGGCCGAACGCGCCGCCCGTGAGCGTGAGTTGCAGAGCACCAGGTGAGGGAGGGGTTCGCGTGCGGTACACCGGCGACAAGGACGTCCACTGCGGGGATCGGGCCTGCCGCAAGAGGGTGCGGGCCGTCCGCTGCCCGCGCTGCCAGGGTCGGGTCGGCCCGATGACCACGTGCAGGCGGTGCGGCAACACCGGCTACGTCTGCCCGAATTCGCGCGACGAGCACCACGCCAAGGTCGGCTGAGGGGGGAGGACGGGATGGAGATCCTGCACAGGCTGCTCGGGCCGCGTCGGCTGCCGGCCGGCCGACACGGCTACCAGGCACCGCCGGACGCCCTGGCCGAGGGCTGGGAGTGCGACAACCCGGACTGCGGGGAGAGCGGCTGGTTCGCCAGTCCGCGGCCCGGGATCCCGCGCCGCTGCGACGTCTGCGGCAGCGGCACCTACCCGCGCCACGCCTGGCCCTGGCAGCACGGCGAGCGCCGGGCCGAACTCGACGCCCTGCTCGCCGAGGCGGAGCGGGACGGCGACCGCTATCTCGCCCTGCTGGTCCGCTTCCACCTGCTGACCTGGACCTTCGAGGACCACCTGATGAACGGCCACCGGCACGACGCCCTGCTGACCCTGCGCGACACCGACGCGGGACTGCGGGCGACGATGCGCGAGGACCCCCTGTTCACGGAGGGCTCCTACCGCTACGCCCTGGTCCTCGGCGCCCTGCGCAGCGGCGACCCGGACATCGCGCTCCGGATCCTCGAACCCTGGGTCGCGCTGGCCCGCGAACGGGGCCCGGGCTACGGCACCGACCTGGCCTCGGACAACGCGAGCCGCACCGACTACCGCTGTCTGGTGAGCGCCTGCTTCGCGTGGCTGCGGGACGAGCGGACCCCGGCCCACCGCCGGTACGACACGGTCGTGCGCTGGGTGCTGGACACGGCCCGCGCCCCGCACGTGCGCAACTGGCTGACCGGCGACCACGACGCGGCGCTCACCGTCCTCGACCCCTACTGGCAGTCCGGGCGCTGAGGGCCCGGGCACCGGAGCCGGGTGCGTGGCCGCGAACCCGTACGGGGGTCGGAATCGCGGCCACGGGCCTGCCCGGGTGAGGTCAGCCCAGCGGGGTGTCGGCCCACGGGAGGGACGCCGACGGGTCGTTGAAGGCCTCCGGGCGCGGCGGCCGCACCTCGTGGCAGGTGAACCCGAGCCGGGTCAGGGCCCGGCTCACCTCGTTGGCGGTGAAGTCCCGGCGGTCCTGCCGGGTGATCACCTGACCGACCTGCTTGACCGGGTACACCTGGGAGCCGACGGTCACGCACGGTCCGGTGGCGGGTTCGGGCGCGACGCCCTCCATCGACCTCTCGACCTCGCTCATGGTCAGGTCGAAGGGAAAACGTGCGATGACGATGCGCATGGAACCTCCACGGGGAGCGGTCGGAACGGGGACGGTGAGAACGCCCAGGGTGCGGCCCTGTTCGTCTCCTTCTCGGAGTGGGTCGTACGGCTATCGGGGGGTGCGGGCAGAGCGGCGGCGGCCCCGCGCGGAGCGGCTGCCGCGACCGCGTCCGGCGGCCCCGGTGCGCTGCGCGGGCTCGGCGGCGGCCGGGGCGGGGAGGGTGACGGGCACGCCGGAGGGGGTGCGGGAACCGGTGATGCGGTTCAGCTCGGCCTCGCCGGGGCGGACCCGGGTGATCCGGGCGGAGATGCCGGCGTCGGACATCAGACGGTCCACCGCGCGCCGCTGGTGCGGCAGGACCAGGGTGACGACGGTGCCGGACTCGCCGGCGCGCGCCGTACGGCCGCCGCGGTGCAGGTAGTCCTTGTGGTCGGCGGGCGGGTCGAAGTTGACGACGAGGTCGACGTCGTCGACGTGGATCCCGCGGGCCGCGACATTGGTGGCGACCAGCACGCTGACCTGGCCGTCCTTGAACTGGCCGAGGGTGCGGGTGCGCTGCGGCTGGGACTTGCCGCCGTGCAGCGCCGAGGCCCGCACGCCCACCGACAGCAGGTGCTTGGCCAGCCGCTCCGCCGCGTGCTTGGTGTCCAGGAACATGATCACGCGGCCGTCGCGGGCGGCGATCTCGGTGGCGGTGGCGCGCTTGTCGTCGTCGACCACGTGCAGCAGGTGGTGCTCCATGGTGGTGACGGCGCCCGCGGACGGGTCGACCGAGTGCACCACCGGGTCGTGCAGGTAGCGGCGCACCAGGAGGTCGATGTTGCGGTCCAGGGTGGCCGAGAACAGCATCGTCTGGCCGTCGGGACGCACCTGGTCCAGCAGATGGGTGACCTGCGGCATGAAGCCCATGTCGGTCATCTGGTCGGCCTCGTCCAGGACGGTCATGGCCACCTGGCCGAGCTCGCAGTCGCCGCGCTCGATGAGGTCCTTGAGCCGTCCCGGTGTCGCCACCAGGAGCTCGGCGCCGGACCGCAGCGCGGATGCCTGGCGGCCGATCGACATACCGCCGACGACGGTGGCCGCGCGCAGGCGCAGCGCCTTGGCGTAGGGGGTGAGGGCGTCGGTGACCTGCTGGGCCAGCTCGCGGGTCGGGACGAGGACCAGGGCGAGGGGCCTACGGGGCTCGGCGCGCTGTCCGTCCAGGCGGGCCAGCAGGGGCAGGCCGAACGCGAGGGTCTTGCCGGAGCCGGTGCGTCCGCGGCCCAGGACGTCCCGTCCGGCCAGCGAGTTCGGCAGGGTGGCCGCCTGGATCGGGAAGGGCTCGGTCACGCCCTCGGCGCGCAGGGCGGCCTGGAGCCGCTCGGGCAGGTCGAGGTCGGTGAACGCCTCCACCGCCGGCAGGGCCTCGGTGAGCGTGGTGGGCAGGGTGAACTCGCCGCGGGGTGCGGCGGCGGCACGGGGGCGCTGGTGGCTCGCGGCCCGGGAGCGGACACGGGACGCGTTGTTCCTGCTGGTCCCGTTGTTTCCGTTGTTTCCGGTACGGCGGGTGCGGTTCATGGGTGGGGAACCTTCCTCGATGCGTGCGGCACGTGTCGAGGAATTCCTCCGGGGCGCGGCGAAACCGCACGAGAATTCGCAAGAAAGAGCCGGGGAGAAAGCGAAGCAAACAGTTGCGGGCAATGGGCTGGGGCCCGCACCCAAGAGTGCGGGCCCCAGCCGTAAAACTGCGTCAGCGTCAGGCGGGAACGATGTTCTCGGCCTGCGGGCCCTTCTGGCCCTGCGTGACGTCGAAGGTAACCTTCTGGCCTTCCTGAAGCTCGCGGAAGCCGGAGGTGGCGATGTTCGAGTAGTGCGCGAACACGTCAGCGCCGCCGCCGTCCTGCTCGATGAAGCCGAAGCCCTTTTCCGCGTTGAACCACTTCACGGTGCCAGATGCCATATTGAATCTCCCTAAGGGGCAGTGCCGGGATCCGCACTTTACGGATTCCGAGTCGCCGCGATGATCACCCCTCCGGTAAGACCCGGAAAGACGCGGAGACCTTCTTGAAGAATCTCCGGAAACCAAAACTGCAACTCTTATCACGGTAACACACCGTAGATGCGCGGATCCACGCTCCCGGTAATTCTGGGCCCGTCCCTTCCGGAAATCTCGTCGCGCCCCGTGTGTGATTCTGTTGTGGCTGCGACAGTTATTCGTCCAGCCGGCGGCGCATCTCGTCGTTCTGCCGGAGGGCTTCGTCGAGCCGGTCCTCCAGGTCGATGATGCGGCAGGCCGCCTCGATCGGGGTGCCCTGGTCGACGAGCTCGCGGGCCCGGGCGGCGATGCGCAACTGGCCGCGGGAGTACCGGCGGTGGCCGCCCTCCGAACGCAGCGGGGTGATCAGTTTCGCCTCGCCGACGGCCCGCAGGAAGGCGGGGGTGATACCGAGGATGGCGGCGGCCCGGCCCATGGTGTAGGCCGGGTAGTCGTCGTCGTCCAGGCGGCCGGCGGGGGAGGTCTCGGCGGGCATGGCACCTTCGTTTCGGGGGCGCGGCGTGGGCCCGACGGCCCGGACACCGACCCAGTAGTGCCCGGATGGTCACAACCCTAACGTCGTCCCACCCGGATATGTGGCGCCGCCCCGACAGATTTCCACCACCGGAAGGACCTCGCGCCCCACAAGCCCAACAGCACCCACACGGACCAGGAGCCCTCCGCCCGCCACCATCACGCCCCACGGTCCCCGGCCGAGCGACGCCCGCCGGATCTCCGGCACGCGCGCCGTGCGTCTGCTGCCGCGCCTGGTCCCCGCTGTGCGCGCCGGGCGCCCGCTGCCGCGCCGGATCTCCGATGCGCGCGCCAGGTCTTTACGGTGCCCGCGCGGGGTTCTCGCTGCACCAGGCGAGTCTCCGCTGTGCTCGCGCCGGGTTTCGACCGTGCCCGCCTCGGGTCCCTGCTGTGCGCGGCGGGTCTGCCTTACCGGGCACGCGCTGGGATCTCGCCGTGTGCACCGGGTTCTTACCGTGCCGCCCTATGTCCCCACCGAGCCCGTCCAGGTGCCCACCGTGCCCGCCCGGGCTCCGCCCTGCCCCTGTCGTCGCCGTCCGGCCCGCGTTTCTCCGATCACGCCGGGTACGGAGCGGTCTCTCGGGCCGTGCGCAGGGCTGCTGCCCACCAGGACAGCTGGTCCAGGAGGGTCTTGGCGTAGGCGGTGGTTGCCGGGTCGGTGGGGTGGCCGTCCTGCCAGGTGGTGAAGTAGTTCGGGAAGGCGAGGCCGTCGCGGATCGTGACGGCGTGCAGTTCGGTGAGGACGTTCTCCAGGTGCAGCACCGCGTGCCGGCCGCCTGCCGCGCCGCCGTAGCTGACGAAGGCCACGGGCTTGGCCGTCCACTGGGTGAAGTGCCAGTCGATCGCCGCCTTCAGCGCCGCGGGGTAGCTGTGGTTGTACTCCGGCGTGACCACGACGAACGCGTCGGCCCCCGCCAGCGCGGACGTCAGGGCCGCCATCCCGGCGGGCCGCGGGTAGTCGTCGCCCGCGTACTTCGGGGACGCCGCCGGCAGCGCCAGGGGGATGTCGATGTCGGCCAGGTCGACCACCTCCACCTCGAAACCACCGTGGACGCGCGCCTGTCCGGCGACCCACGACGCCACCACCGGACCGAACCGGCCCTCCCTGACGCTGCCGACGAGGACCACCAACTTGTGCTTGTCGTTTGCCATGCCCACCACGATCGAGCCGTGCCGCGGCCGTAGCCAGACCGGACTCAGGCTGGCCCCCGCAGGGCCACCCTGAACCCTCCGCGAGCGGCCGGCCGCCTCCTATGCTCGGCACCATGGGGACACCGTTGGGGGACTTCGTCCGGGCCAGGAGGGACAGCACGCAGCCGGAGGACCTGGGGCTGCCCGACCGGGGCCGCCGCCGGTCACCGGGGCTGCGCCGCTCGGACCTCGCCGCGCGGGCCGGGATCAGCGTCGAGTACCTGACCCGGATCGAGCAGGGCCGGGACCGCAACCCGTCGGTGGCCGTGGTCAACGCCCTCGCCGACGCCCTCTCCCTCAGCCCCGCGGAGCGCGACCACCTGCGCTATCTCACGAAGATCAGCGGCGGGGAGTGCCTCGGCCGCACCCGGCCCGCACCACCGGCCCGCCAGGTGCGGCCGTCCGTCCTGCGGACGCTGGAGCTCATGGAGCCGGGCATCGCCGTGGTGACCAACCGGATCGGCGACGTCCTCGCCCGCACCAGCACGTTCGAGTCGGTGACGCGCGGCACCGGACTGCTCGACTCCGACACCCCGAACCTCACCCGGTACGTCTTCACCGACCCCCGCGCCCGCTCCTTCTTCGCCGACTGGGACGACGTCGCGGACGAGCAGGCCTTCGACCTGTGGCTGGGTCCGTCGATCGACACCCACGAGTGGTTCACCGCGGACCTCGCCCCCGTGGCCGGCCCCGAGCTCACCCGGCGCCTGAACCGCCACGTCGTCCCGCGCCGCGGCGAACTCCGGCTCAACCACCCCTCCGGTCCGGTGCTCCGGCTGCTGCGCGAGACCCTCGAGCTCACCTCGGACGCCCAGCAGCTGATCGTCTTCCTCCCCGCGGACGAGCCCACGGCGCAGGCGGTCGCCCGACTCCGGCGCCCGTCCCACGGGGGCCGGCTGCGCGTCATCTCGTAACGTCCCGTCCAGCGTCGCGGCAGCGGCGGACATCACAGTGTCCGATTGTCCCCGCCATGCCATACGCTGCACCTTCGGCGGCGTCCACAGTGCATCCACAGCCGGTGCCAGGGGGGGAACCGCTGCCGGTCACTTTCCACCCGGTGGGCGCCGGGCTTCTCATGTAGGGGGGCACATCACTGTGCGCATGCTCGGGTGGCCGGAACCCGGACCGTGATCCTTCCCTCTTCCCCTTTCGGGCAGGCGGTTCTTTGAACGACATCTAGCGAAGTGGCCGAAATTGAGACAGATACTCCAGCGAATCGACGCACGGGCGGGACTGTGGGCCGTGATGGGCGCCGTGGCCCTCGGTTCCTTCGTCGCGCTGGAGCTCGCCGCCCGCGGTTACGGTCTGCCGGGGCCGCTGACCACCCTGGCGCGCGAGACCGTCGGCCCGCCGAAGTCGGGGCCCCTGCTGTACGCCGGCCTGGCGCTGACGATGGTCGTGCTGACCTGGCGGCAACGCTTCATCGCGCTCGGCGCCGCGATAGCCATCGACCTCGGCTTCCTCGTGGTCCGGACGGCGTGCGGCATCGAGGTGACCCACGGCCACCCCTTCGGCAACGGCGCGCTCTGGGTGACCCTGGGCTGCGGCGTCCTCGCCCTCACCCGCCGCACCGGCGCGGAACGGACCCTGCTGCTGAAGGGCGTCGGTCTCGGCCTCGTGCTGGTGGCCGGCCGCAAACTGGGCGACACCTGGCTGATCATCACCGCGAAGAGCCGCCCGCAGGTGCTCGACCCGTACCTCGCGGCCGCCGACCACGCCCTGGGCAACCCGTCCTGGCTGATGGGCCGGCTCGTCACGGCGACCGGCGCGATCGGCTTCAACTTCCTCGACACCATCTACGGCCAGCTCGCGGTGGCCGCGGTGGTCGTCGCGCTCTACCAGCTGCGCAACGTGGCCGCCGAGCGCCGCTTCCCGCGCCACCACCTGGTGCGCACCTTCCTGCTGATCGGCCTGCTCGGCCCGGCCATCTACATGATCTTCCCGGTGGTCGGCCCGGTCTTCGCCTACGGCACCGGCACCGACCACTGGGCGTCGATCGCCCTGTGGTCGCCGCAGATACCGAGCGACGGACACTGGGCGGTGGCCGACCTGTGGCCGAAGACCCCGCCCCCGATAGCCGCCCCGCACTCCATACCCTTCGACACGGTCACCCCCCGCAACTGCATGCCCAGCCTGCACACGGCCTGGGCCACCGCGATCTTCATCCACTCCCGCAAGGGCCCGCGCCTGCTGCGCGTCGCGGGCACGTTCTGGCTGATCGCCACGCTCTGCGCCACGCTCGGCTTCGGCTACCACTACGGCGTCGACCTCATCGCCGGTGTGGTGTTCACCCTCACCATCGAGATGGCCGTACGCACGTACGACCGCGGCTGGGACCGCGCGGGGCTCCGGCTGACGACGTACGGTACGGCGGTCTTCGTGGCGCTCCTGCTGTCGTACGCCCTGCTGCCGGTCCAGATGGGCGAGCACCCCTGGCTGGCCGGCCCGCTGCTCGTGCTGGCGATGCTCTCCGTGATCTACGGCTATGTCCGCACCGTCGCCCGCTGGGAGGCGGCGCCGGTGCCGGCCCGGGAGCCGGAGCCGCACCCCGAACCTGCCTGAACCGCGCCCGGATCAGCCCCCGACCCGCTCGATCCACTCGCTGCCGCCCAGCGGATAGTCGTAGCCGGGACGGTCCACGTTCGCGCTGGTGCGGAAGGGGCTGCCGTCGTTGTCGATGTGCACGGTCCCGCTGCGGTCGCCGCTGGACCAGTCCAGGGTGAGGTCCCAGCGGACGTCGTGCGCCGTGGTGTGGGCGGTGACGTAGAAGACCTCGGGGTCGGACTCGCTGACCTTGTACGGGAAGTCGCGCTGCCCGTTCTTCCCGGTGACCGCGGGGCTGCCCTGGTCGAGGGCGATGTCGAACGACTTGGTGCCGACCCCGCCGCCGCAGCCGACGCCCATCGAGTAGTCGTTCCAGGCGAGCGGGGCGCCCCTGGACAGGATCCGTACGTGCAGCGCGTTGAGGACGACGGTCTCCGCGCCGGTGCCCTGCACGGTGAGCGCGATCTCCTGTTCGCCCGAGGAGACCGCCCCGTACGCGGCGGCCCAGCGCGGGGCGTCCTGCTCGCTCGCCGGCGGGCCGACCTGCGCGGGCTCGCTGTCGACGAGGAAGTGCTGGCTGCACGGGCTGTCGTAGACGTAGGGGCGGGTGGCGACGGCGAGCGGGACGCCGGTGGCGGGCTGCCGGGTGGCCGGCTTGTCGTCGCCGCTCGGATCGCCGGACGCGGTGCTCCCGGCGTCCGCCGTGCCGGTGGGGGAGACGGAGGCCGACGCGGACGGTCCGCGGTCGGCGGACGGGCGGGCCGAAGGGCTCCGGGAGGGGCCGGCGTCCTTGGTGCCGGTGATCGTCGGCGCCGTGCTGTCCCCGGCGCGTTCGGAGCTCGGGCGCAGGGCGTACGCGACGGCGCCGAGCGCGGCGACCACGGCGACGGACGCGATCAGCGCGGTACGGCGGCGGTGGGGCCAGGGGGAGCGACGGGGTGAGGTGACTTCGGCTGCCGGGTCGATGACGACCGGCTCACCGGGGTCGTCGTCGCCCGTGTCCTCGACGGGGCTCGTGTTCTCGGCGGCCCCCGTGTCCTCGCTCGGGGCCTCCGTCCTGCGGCCGCGGGCCGCGTCCGCCAGGATCCAGCGGCGGTGCAGTTCCACGAGCTCCTGCGGAGTGGCCCGGCAGACCCGGGCGAGGCGCTCCACCGGCGCGTACTCGACCGGCACCGCGGTGCCGTTGCAGTAGCGGTGCAGTGTCGACGTGCTCATGTGCAGGCGTTTGGCGAGCACGCCGTAGCTCAGTCCCGAGCGGTCCTTGAGCTCCCGCAACAGCGCTGCGAACGCCTCCGACTCGGCCGTCCCCGTCGCCCCTGACACCCGTACCCCTCACCTCGGCATCCCGGGAACGCATTCCAAGGGCGCCGCATTCTGCCTGGTCAAAGCCCGTTTCAGCGTTCCAGTGTCCCCAACTGCCCGCTGGGCGTGGCGGTTGGGACGGATCGCCTCACAAGCTTCGGTCATCCAATCACCACCGCAACGCCAACTCCCAAGGGGCACAGCGACATGTCGAACCTCCGCACCTCCCGCATCCGTCTCGCCGCCGCCGCGGCCACCACCGTCCTCGCGGCGCTCTCCCTGACCGCGTGCGACAACGGCACGGGCACCAAGGACGAGGGCGCCGCGACGGCGAGCACCTCCGCCACCCCGGGTACGGAGGCCGGCTCCGGGACCCCCGAGAGCTCGTCGACCCGCACGGGCTCCACCGGCACCGACACCGGCACCGGCACCGGGACCGCCGCGGACGCGAAGCCCACGTCCGCCGCCGCCTCGAAGGCGCCCGCCGCCTCCCGCACCTCCGCCGCCGGTTCGTCCTCGGCCGCGACACCGGTCACGTGCGAGGGGTCCACGACGAAGACGGTGGCGGCTCCGCTGACCCGTCCCGTGAACCACCTGCTGCTCACCGTCACCAACACGGGCAGCAGGACCTGCTTCCTCTACGGCTCTCCGGCCGTCCGGTTCGGTGAGGCGCAGTCGGTGCCGCCGACCATCGAGGACTCCCAGCCGCAGGCGGTGGTCACGCTCGAGCCGGGCCAGTCCGGCTACGCCTCCGTGAACCTGTCCGCCACCGACGGCAGCGCCGCGAACGGGCACACGGCGAAGTCCCTGACCGTCCACTTCCAGGGCCGTTCCCTCTCCGGAAGCGTCGGCAAGGCCGCGACCCCGGCCCTGCCGGCGAAGGGCGTCTACGTCGACGACTCCCTCAAGGTCACCTACTGGCAGCAGGACATGAACGACGCCCTGTCCTGGTGACCCGGTCACCGGTGCGGCAGCACCCAGCCCGGTACCCAGGTTCCGGCGGCGTCCCGGGCGGCCGTCCCGGCGGTGAGGTGGGCGCGGAGGGTGGCCAGGGCCGGGTGCGGGTTGTCGCGGTGCCAGAGGAGCGAGTGCGGGTAGACCGGCGTCGGGTCGGTCACGGGGATGCGGCGCAGGCCGTGGTCGGCGGGCCAGATGAGACGGGTGTGCTCGCCCATGAAGGTGGCCAGGGCCGGGGTGTCGGAGATGGTGTCGAGGAGCGCGTCGGAGCCGAAGTTGGGGCCGGTCACCTCGATGGTGAGGCCGAACTCGGCGACCAGGTCGTCGTAGTAGGCGCCCCACTCGGTACCGGGGGCGATGCCGGGCATCCAGATCCGGTGCCCGACGAGCTCGGCGAGGGTCACCGACCGGGCGCTCGCCAGGGCGTGCTCGGGGCCGGTGAGGAGCTGGAGCGGCTCGTCGAGGACCCGGACGGACTCGATGTCCTCGGGGAGGGGGCGGCCGGGCGCGGCCACGGCCCGGAAGGACGCGTCGATCGCACCGGAGCGCAGGGCGGTGACGGCCGTCTCGATGTCGAACAGCATCATCACGTCGAGCTCGATCCCGGGATGCGCCCGGTGGAAGTCGCGCATCAGGCTCGACTGCGCGCTGCGGGAGGCGATCACGTCGACGCGCAGCGGACGGCGGCCGGGGCGCACGGACGCGGACGCCCGTTCGGCGACCCGCAGCAGCTCGCGGGCGTGGGGCAGGAACGCCCGGCCGTCGATGGTGAGCTCGGCCCCGCGCGGGGCACGGGTGAACAGCCGCACGCCGAGGGTGCGCTCCAGCGCGGCGACGCGTTTGGAGACGGCCTGCTGGGTGATCGACAGGTCGTCGGCGGCCCTCTGGAACCGGCCCGCGTCCGCGACGGCGACGAAGGTGCGCACGGTTTCGAGGTCCACGCCGACCCACCTTAGTGAACAACCGGTGGTTGTGGACTGCCGTCAGGTCGGTTGTTTGACCTGCTGTTGTCCTGCCCGCTTGGCTCTCATCGGTCAACGCCGGTTTGTGCGGACGGGTTCTTGAGGGGCGGGGCGTGGTGGGCAGGAGACGGCTGGGCCTGCCGTTCGGCTGGCTGTGGGCGTCGTACGCGGTGAGCGCGTACGGGTCGGGGCTGGGGTTCGGGGCGTTGCCGTTGATCGCCGTGCTCGTGCTGCGTGCCGGGCCCGCCGAGGTGTCCGCACTCTCGGCGGTGGGGCCTGCCGTGGGTGCGCTGATCGCGGTGCCGCTCGCGCCGTGGGTGGAGTTCCGGCGCAAGCGTCCGGTCATGATCATGATGGATCTGGTCCGGTTCGCGGCCATGGCGACGATCCCGCTCGGTTACGCCTTCGGCCGGCTGGGCTTCGTCCAGTTGCTCGTGGTCTCGGCCGTGGTCGCCGCGGCCAAGATCGCGTTCAACGCGGCCAGTGGCGCCTACCTCAAGAGCCTGGTCAGACCGGACGACCTGCTCGTGGCCAACGCGCGGTTCGAGTCCACGAACTGGAGCTCCATCGCGGTCGGGCCACCGCTGGGCGGGGCGGCGATCGGCCTGTTCGGGCCGGTCACCACCGTGGTGGCCGACGCGCTCAGCTACCTGCTCTCCGCGCTGGGCATCACCGCGATCCGCGGCCGGGAGGAAGCGCCGCGGACGACCGGGAAGAGCCCGGGGGTCCGGGCGGCCGGGCTGCTCGACGGCTGGCGGCACATCCTGGGCCACCCCGTTCTACGGCCGCTCTACCTCAACCAGTTGCTCGTCGCCGGTCTGATCATGGCCACCGAACCGGTGCTGGCCGTGCTGCTGCTGCGTCGGCTCGGGTTCCCGCCCTGGCAGTACGGCCTCGCCTTCGCCCTGCCCTGTCTGGGCGGACTCATCGGCTCGCGGCTGGCCGGCCGGGTCGTGGCCCGCTTCGGCCGGGACCGGGTCTTCCGGACCGTCGGCACGCTGCGCGCGGTCTGGCTGATCGGCCTGGCCTTCGTCCGCCCCGGTGTCGTCGGCCTCGTCACCGTGATGGTCGTCGAGCTGGCGATCATCATCAACATGAGCCTGTACACCCCGGTCCTCGCCACCTACCGGCTCGAACAGACCCCGGGGCACCTCGTGGCCCGCACCCTGACGGCCTGGTCGATCGGCTCCCAGGCCTCCATCGCCGCCCTCACCGCACTGGCCGGTCTCCTCGCCGACGCCACGACCCCCCGCACCGCCCTCACCATCACGGGCCTGCTCATCCTGACCACCCCCCTCCTGCTCCCCCACCCGAACCGAACCCGGCACCCGGAACCGGAGCCTTCCCACAGCCACTGAGGCCACGGAGGCCTCACCGACGCACACGCGAACGCCGGCACCGTCGCCTGCCGGGAAACCGACCGGGACGGCGCCCGCGGTGGCCGGTCACGAGGGGCTTTGGTGCACCCACCGGGGCGGGGCATCGTGGAGCGGCACCGGCCGGTCTCCGCCGGGCAGCGCCGGAACCTCCGTCGCCTGCGAGCTCGACCGCGGCGACGGGCGGGCGTCCCGCATGGACCGGGTGGGCGAGCCGTTCACGCCGCCCCTGGACACCGGCCCCTCACTCCAGGGCGCCGGTCAGTTCCGTCAGTTCCGTGGTGAAGAGGTGGGCCGGGTCGAAGCCCATTCCCGTGAAGTGGCCGGACAGTTCCAGGGAGAGCACTCCGTGCAGGCGGGTCCAGAAGGTCAGGGCCCGGTGCAGGGTGGCGGCCGGGGCGGGGTGGCCGGCCGCCCAGTCGCGGTGGTCCTCCAGGTGCTCGTCGAACGGGCTCGCCGGGCGGTCCTCGGGCAGCCGGGCGCAGGCGTCCAGGAGCGCCGCCATGATCTCCCGCGCGATCGCGGTGACGTCCTCCGGCGCGTGATAGCCGGGGACGGGGGTGCCGTAGACGAGGAAGTAGCGCTGGGGGTCGGCCAGGGCCCAGGCGCGCAGGGCGTGGGCCAGCGCGGTGGCGTCGGCGCCGGTCCGCACGGCCGCCCCGAAGGTGTCGGCGAGACTGCGGTACGCGTCCCGGACCAGCTCGGTGATCAGCTCGTCCCGTCCGGCGAAGTACCGGTACAGCGCGGGCCCGCTCATGCCCATCTGCTTGGCGATCGCGTTGAGCGAGAGCGCCGACGCGCCCGCCGTGGCGATCTGCTCCCACGCCCGTTCCTTGATCTCCGTCCGCACCTGGGCGCGGTACCGCTCGCGCGGGGTCTTCGCTTCCGAGTTCACCATAGTTAGAGGCTATCACTGAAGTTATTGACACTTCCGAGTAGCGGTTATAGCTTCTAACCAACGCGAAGCCAACTAACCCTTCGGAGGGTGTCACCATGAACATCGAGGAACTCGTCGAGGTCGTCCTGCCGGGCAAGGTCGAGCCGGAAGGGCTCCGGATCCGGCGCGGGGCCGTGCCCACCGCGGGCCCTGGCCAGGTCGTGATCCGCATGGAGGCGACCGGCGTCTCCTTCGCCGAACAGCAGATGCGGCGCGGCCGCTACTACGACCAGCCGCCGTTCCCCTTCGTGCCCGGCTACGACCTCGTCGGCACCGTCCTCGCGACCGGTGAGGGCGTCGAGCCGGAGCTGGCCGGCACCCGGGTCGCCGCGCTGGTCAAGGTCGGCGGCTGGGCCAGCCATGTCGTGGTCGAGGCGGCGGACACGGTGCCGGTGCCCGACGGGATCGGCGCGGCCGAGGCGGAGACCCTCGTCGTCAACGGCATCACCGCCTGGCAGATGCTGCACCGCAAGGCCCGCGTCCGGGCCGGCCGGACCGTCGTCGTGTACGGCGCCAACGGCGGTGTCGGCTCGGTCCTGGTCCAGCTCGCCCGGGCCGCGGGCGCCCACGTGATCGGTACGGCCTCCGAGCGCCACCACGACGCGCTGCGGGAGCGCGGAGTCGTCCCCGTCGACTACCGCGCCGCCGACCTGCCCGCCCGCATCCGCGCACTCGCCCCGCAGGGTGTGCACGCCGTCTTCGACCATGTCGGCGGCCGCGGCATCGTCGACTCCTGGCGCCTGCTGGCCCCCGGCGGCACCCTCGTCTCCTACGGCAGCGCCGCCACCCGGGACGCCGAGGGCTCCAAGCAGTGGCCCGTGCTCAAGCTCCTCGGCCGGGTGTGGCTGTGGAACGCGCTGCCCAACCGCCGCCGCGCGTACTTCTTCAACGTGTGGGCCGGCAAGGCCCTGGCCAAGAACCGGTTCCGGGCCCGGCTGCGCGCCGACCTCACCCAGGTCTTCGCGGCCCTCCAGCGCGGTGAGATCACCGCCCGGGTCGCCGCCCGACTGCCGCTCGCCCGGGTCGCCGAAGCCGTACGGCTGGCCGAGTCCGGCACCGTCGCCGGCAAGGTCGTCCTCACCCCGTAGTGCGGTTCCGTGACACGCCCCCAGGTGGTCTATCGGGACCGTTCCGGGGCATTCACCCCATAACGTACCGAATATGATGAGATTTCATATCTCCTACCTGACCTGCGCCGTGGCGATCATCGGAGCGGCCCTCACGGCCGCCCCCTCCGCCGCCGCCCACCAGACCACCCACCTGGTCTTCCCGGGACAGTCGATCCAGCGGGCGGTGGACACCGCCCAGCCGGGCGACACCGTCCTCGTGACCCCCGGCACCTACCGCGAGAGCGTCAAGGTGACCACCCCCGGCCTCACCCTGCGCGGCACGGGCCGCGAGACCGTCATCGAGCCGGCCACGACGAAGGCCGCCAACGCCTGTGCCGAGCGCGGCAACGGCATCTGCGTGATCGGGGCGAAGGACCGCGACCTCGAGGGCGTCACCGTCGCCTCCCTCACCGTGCGCAACTTCCCCGGCACCGGCGTGTTCGCCATGGCGACCGACGGACTGACCGTGCGGAACGTGACCGCGGTGAAGAACGGCGTGTGGGGGATCGCCCAGGAGGGTTCGGTCCGCGGGGTGTTCCGCAAGAACACCGCCCGGGACAACGGCGACGCCGGCCTGTTCCTCGCGAACACCATCACGAGGGAAGCGGGCGCCGCCGACACCCAGGGGACCGTCGTCGAGCGCAACCGCCTGGAGGGCAACCGGATCGGCATCACCGTCCGGCGCCTCAGGAACCTCACCGTCGCCGACAACCACCTCACCGGCAACTGCGCGGGCGTCTTCGTCGTCGGCGACGAGAACAAGCCGCGGGCCGGCGCCCTCACCGTGCGCGGCAACACCGTCGAGCGGAACAACAAGTCCTGCCCCAAGACCGCGCGGCTGGAGGCGCTCCAGGGCTCCGGCATCGTGCTCACCGGCACCGAGGACACCCTGGTGACGGGCAACCGCGTCACCGGCAACGTCGGCACCTCCTCGTTGTCGGGCGGCATCGTCCTGTTCAAGAGCTTCGTGGGCACCACCAGCGAGCGGAACCGGATCACCGACAACACGCTGGAGGGCAACGCGCCGGCGGACCTCGTCGACACGGTCGCCGGCAAGGACAACGCCTTCACGGGCAACACCTGCCGGGCCTCCAGGCCCGCGGGACTGTGCTGACCGGCCATGGCCATCCAGGACACCGAACAACGCGAAGACCGCGAAGAACTCGAAGAAGGAGGACGGCCCATGACGGCCGTACAGACCGCCGCGCCGCCGTCCATGCGGCTCAGGGAGCTCGTGTTCGGGGCGGCGTGCGCGGCCGCCCTGCGCGCGGCCGCCCGCCTGGGTGTCGCCGACGCCCTCGACGACACTCCCCTGGCCGTCGAGGACCTCGCGGCCGAGGTCAAGACCGAACCGAGGACGCTACGGCGGCTGTTGCGCGCCCTGTCCTGCTACGGCGTCTTCGCCGAGCAGCCGGACGGCAGGTTCGCGCACACCGACATGTCCCGGCTGCTGCGCGAGGACGACCCGCACAGCCTGCGCGCCATCGCGCTGTGGTGCACCGAGCCGTGGACCTGGCAGGCGTGGCCGCTGCTCGACGAGGCCGTGCGCTCGGGCCGCAGTGTGGTGAAGGACCTGTTCGGCAAGGAGTTCTTCACCTACCTCAACGAGGACGCCCCGGAGTCGGCCGACGTCTTCAACCGGGCCATGACGACCTCCAGCGTGCAGTCCGCGCGGGACGTGGCGCAGCTGCTCGACCTGTCGGGGAGCACTTCGGTCGCCGACATCGGCGGCGGCCAGGGGCACGTGGTGGCGAGCCTGCTGGAGAAGTACCCCGCGCTCCACGGCACCCTGCTCGACCTGCCGCGTGTGGTGGCCAACGCCGATCCGCGGCTGCGCGAGGGTGGTGCTCTCGCGGACCGGATGCGGCTGGTGCCCGGCGACTGCCGGGAGGCCGTCCCGGTCAAGGCGGACGTCTACGTCATCAAGAACATCCTGGAGTGGGACGACAACAGCACGACCCGCACCCTGCGCAACGTCATCGAGGCGGGCGGCCCGGGAGCACGGGTCGTGGTCATCGAGAACCTCGTCGACGACTCGCCCTCGCTGCGGTTCAGCACCGCCATGGACCTGCTGCTGCTCCTGAACGTCGGAGGGGCCAAGCACACCACCGAGTCCCTGACCGGCAGGCTGACCGACGCGGGCCTGGTCATCGACGACATCCGCCCGGTCAACCCGTACCTGCACGCCTTCGACTGCACGGTCCCGCGCTGACCGAGCCGCCGGCACGGGCTCCGGGGAACGCCGCTCGCCGGGCACACGACAGCGTGTGCCCGGCGAGCGGCGGTGGTTCAGGAGCGGACGGCGTCCCGCTCCCAGGTGTAGAAGCAGCGCGCCATCGCGTCCTTCGGCGAGCGCCAGGTCGCCGGGTCGTACGCGCTGACGTACGCCGACAGCCGTTCGCTGACGTCCCGGAACTCGGGGTGCCCGGCCGCCTTGGCGATGGCGGGCCCGGGGTCCCGCTCGGACTCGATGAGGTGCAGGTACACCTCGCCGAACTGGAAGAGGCTGCGCCGCGCGACCCCCACCAGGTGGGGGAGTTCACCCCGGTCCGACTCCTCGAACACCTTGGCGATGTCGAGGGCGGACTCCGGGGCCATGCGGGCGACGATCAAGGACTGGTGCATCGTCGGGTCTCCGTCCCGGTCAGTCGGACAGCACCGAGACGGGCCGGCGTTCTCCGGCCTCCTTCTCGATGCGGTCCCGGATCAGAGCCATCTGGACCTTGGAGTTCCGGTTGATGTTGTCGGTCATCCAGTCGTCGTCCACCGGGGCGTCCGGCCGCATCGCGAAGTCCTGCGTCCAGACCATCCGGGTGCCCTCGGGCACCTTCTCGTACTGCCACACGATGTTCATGTAGGCGAAGGGCCCGGTCTCGACCCGGCGGGCGCGCACGGTGAGCGTGTCGCGGTCCGCCTCCCGCTCCGAGACCCAGCTCCACACCTTGCCGTTGTCGTCGGGGTGCATGGTGAGCCGGAAGGTGGTCCGGTTCCCCTCCTGGGAGAGGATCTCGGCGGAGGCGTACTCGCTGAACAGGTTCGGCCAGTTCGCCACGTCGTTGGTCATGTCCCAGACCAGGTCCAGCGGGGCCGCGATGGTGACCTCGTTCTGTGTGTGTCCGGTCATCTCAGGCTCCCGCGAGAAGCGTGCTGTTGACGAGGTCGAGGAACTGCCGAGGCGTCTTGCTCTTCTCGGCGTCGGGGGGCATCGGCGTGCCGTAGCGGTTCTCCAGCTCGCCGACGATGCCGAGCAGGCCGAGCGAGTCGAGGCCGAAGGCGTCGAAGCCGGAGTCGGCCATCTGCTCGAGGTCCTGCGGGGCGACGGTGATCCCGGCGGCCTTCTTCATCAGCCCGGCCAGCTCTTCCACGGTGATGCGGTCGCTCATACGGTTGTTCTCCTTGCCTGGTGATGTGAGTTCGCGAGGCCCCGCTACGAGGCGTCGCCGGCACCGCGCCGGAGCACCAGCGCCGAGTTCGACCCCATGAGTCCCCGGCTGAGGACCAGCGCCGTGCGCGTCTCGGTGGCCCGCGCGCGGCCGGTGACGAGGTCGAGGTCGTGGCAGATGTCGAAGACGTTCGGGGTGGGCGGTACCAGCCCCTGCTCCATGGCCAGCACCGCCGCCGCGACGTCCAGTACGGGCGCCGCGGCCAGACCCCGGCCGACGCCGGTCTTCGGCGCCGTGACCGGCACCCGCCCGGCGTGCGGGCCCAGGGCGTCGGCGAGCGCCAGCACTTCGGCGCGGTCCGCCGCCGGCACCCCGAGGGCGTCGGCGAAGACCACGTCGATCTCCTCGGGCGCGCACCCGGCTTCCTCCAGGGCGCCCCGGATCGCCCGGGCCAGCCCCTCCCGGGACTGCTCCCAGCGGGAGGCGCCGGTGAACGTCGCCGCGTGCCCGGCGACGACGGCCCGCAGCGGCGCACCCCGGTCGCGGGCCGACTCCTCGGCCTCCACGACGAACATGGCGCCCCCTTCGGCGGGCACGAAACCGCAGGCCGCCGTGGTGAACGGCCGGTAGGCGCGGTCCGGTTCGGCGACGGTGCTCAGCTCCTCGTACCCGAGCTGGCACACCATCGAGTAGGGGGCCAGCGGCGCCTCGGTCGCACCGGCCACGATCACGTCGGTGCCGCGTCGCACGGCCCGCGCCGCGTGCGCCAGGGCGTCCAGGCCCCCCGCCTCGTCGGCGGCGATCACCCCGCAGGGGCCCTTGAAGCCGCCCCGGATGGAGATCTGGCCGGTGCTCGCCGCGTAGAACCAGGCGATCGACTGGTACGGCCCGACGAAACGACTGCCCTTGCCCCACAGCTGCTGGAGCTCGCGCTGTCCGAACTCACCGCCGCCGGAGCCGGCCGCGGTGACCACGCCCACCGAGAACGGCGCGGCGTCGGTGTCGGCCCGGCCGAGCCCGGCCTCCTCCAGGGCGAGGTCGGCCGCGGCCATCGCGAAGTGCGTGAACCGGTCGGTCTGGACGAGGTAGCGCTCCTCGATCGCCGACGGCGGGTCGAAGTCGCGCACCTGGCCGGCCACCCGCAGCGGCATGCCCTCGCAGCCGTCGCGGGTGATGACGTCCAGGGCGCTGTCACCTTCCCTGGTGGCCTTCCAGAAGGCGTCGGTGCTGATTCCGTTGGGCGCGACCACGCCGATTCCGGTGACGGCCGCGCGCCGGGCGTTCGAGGCGCTCATAGGGTCCTCTCCCTCGGCAGGGTCATGACCACCGCGGACTGGAAGCCGCCGAACCCGCTGCCCACCGAGAGCACGTTGCGCAGCCTGCGCTCACGGGCGACACGCGGCACGTAGTCCAGGTCGCACTCGGGGTCGGGGGTCTCGTAGTTCGCGGTGGGCGGCACGACCTGGTGGGCCAGGGCCAGCGCGCAGGCGACGACTTCGATCGCCCCGATCGCGCCGAGGGAATGGCCCACCATGGACTTGATGGAGCTCATGGGCGTGTCGTAGGCGTGCGCGCCCAGAGCGCGTTTGACCGCGGCCGTCTCGTGCCGGTCGTTCTGCAGGGTGCCCGAGCCGTGCGCGTTGACGTAGTCGATCGCGGTGCCGTCGAGGCGGGCCTGGCCGAGGGCGTCCTCGATGGCCCGGGCCATCTCCAGGCCCTCGGCGGTCAGACCGGTCATGTGGTAGGCGTTGCCGAAGGTGGCGTAGCCGCCGATCTCGCAGTACACGTGCGCGCCGCGGGCCCGGGCGTGTTCCAGTTCCTCCAGGACCAGCACCGCGCCGCCCTCACCCATCACGAAGCCGTTGCGGTCGGCGTCGAAGGGGCGGGAGGCGTGCGCGGGGTCGTCGTTGCTCGGGGAGGTCGCCTTGATGGCGTCGAAGCAGGCCATGGTGATGGGGGAGATCGGCGAGTCCGAGGCGCCCGCGATGCACACGTCGGCCCGGCCCTCCTCGATCGTGTGGAAGGCGTACCCGACGGCGTCCAGACCCGAGGTGCAGCCGGTGGAGACGGTCTGCACCGGCCCGCGCGCCTCGAACCGCTCCGCCACCGCGGAGGCCAGGGTGCTGGGCGCGAACGCCCGGTGCAGATGCGGGCCGGCCTCCCGGTGGTCCACGTCCCAGCGCTGCCCGCCATGGCTGACCAGGACGTAGTCGTGCTCGAGCCGGGTGGTCCCGCCGACCGCGGTGCCCAGCGACACCCCGACCCGCCAGGGGTTCTCCGCGGCCAGGTCGAGGCCGGAGTCGGCTATCGCCTCCTCGCCGGCGACCAGGGCGAACTGGATGTACCGGTCGGCGCGGGCGATCTGCTCCGCGTCCAGTCCGTGGGCCGCCGGGTCGAAGTCGCACTCGGCGGCGATCCGCGAGCGCAGCCCGGACGGATCGAAGAACGTGATGCCGCGGGTCGCCGTACGGCCGCTGGTCAGCAGGTCCCAGAACGCCGGGACCCCGATGCCGCCCGGGGCGACGATTCCTATGCCGGTGACCGCCACGCGCCTGGTCATGAGCGGACCTGTGCTCGCTCGGCCCCGACCGCGGACGGCTCCACCGGGATCGGCACGCCGTTCGCGTCCTCGGTGTCGACGTGCCCGAGCGGCGGGCTCGGGGCCAGCGGGCCGAGGTGGAACACCAGCCGGGCCTCCACCCTGCCCACGTTGCGGAAGCGGTGCCGCATGTGGGCGGGGATCAGCAGGCCCTGCTCGGGCTGGAGCGGGTGGGGCTCACCGTCGAGGTCCACCTCCAGCTGCCCGCAGACGACGTAGATGAACTCCTCCGAGTACGGGTGGTAGTGCTCGGCGATGCGGTCCCCTGGCTGGACGATGGCCACGCCCATGAAACCGCTGGTCGAGCCGACCGTGGTGGGGGTGAGCATGGCGCGCAGGTCGCCACCGCGCCGGGTGTTGGGCTCGACCTCGCTGAGGTCCACGATTCCGGGATGACGATTGATCACGACGTTCCTCCGAACATGTGCTGTGACGACATGTGCTGCACCTGCGTGTGCCGCACCTGCATGAGGGCGTGGCCGGCACGGGGGGCGTCCCGCCGGGTGGTACGGCAGCGCGGGCCGCCGGGTGGTACGGCAGCGCGGGCCGCCGGGTGGTACGGCAGCGCGGGCCGCCGGGTGGTACGGCAGCGCGGGCCGCCGGTGGTACGGGGGCGCGAGCCGCCGGTCGTGACCCCGACCGCTCGGAGCCCGCGGCCCGCACGGGGAGGCCACGACCCCTGCGCCATGCGCCCCGCACGGGGAGGTGGTCACGACCCCTGGGCCATGCGCCCCGCACCGGGAGGTCACGACCCGGTGGGACATCTGGCCCGCCCGACCGCGTCGTCCGGTGGGACGCCACCACCGGCACCGTCCCGGGCGACGGTGATCAGGCGTCGGGCGAGCGGCGGTCGGTGACGAGTTCCATGCAGGAGACCGCCCCGCCGTCGAGCAGCGCCGTCAGCTCGGCGTCCTGACCGGCGTCGGTGTCGAGCCCGCCGCGCACGTCGACCAGACGCACCACGATGTCGTCGCGCTGGAAGATCGTGCTGCGCAGCACCGACCCCTGCGGGTCGTCCGCCGCCGCCTCGTCCTGCCGGGCGAGCAGCTCGGCCAGCCGCATGCCCTGACCCTCGCGGGCCGGGTAGTACAACGCGTGCCGCACCGCGTCCGGGCTCTCCTGACCGGCCGTCACATGGTGTACGGCGGGCAGCGCGGCGCGGGTGAAGAAGACCCGCGCGGACTCGGGGTCGTCGAGGTCCCGGTCCTGCTCCAGATAGGGGTTGATGGCCTCCTCGACGGCCCGTACCGCGGGCTGCCGGGCCACGTACCGGAGTGCGGCGAGCAGGTCGCCGCGCACCTCGATGGCCCGCACGACCCGGTTGCCGTGCATGAACAGGGAGGTGCGGCACAGCCGGGTGGTGTCGTCGACCCGGGGCTCCGGGGAGGCGTAGTCGGCGAGGATCTTCGCCACGGCCTCCTCGCTGCCCGGCTTGACGGTGAAGGTGAGCGCGTGCCGGATCAGGCCGTCGCCGATGCGGGGGGAGGCCTGGAGCCGGCGCTTGCCCGCCTTGGTGTCCACCGCCGGTCCGCCGGTCTCGCGGACGATGTGGAAGCGCAGCGACCTGGTGTCCCGGACGCACGAGTGCAGCGGCTCCACCATGTGCACGTGTTCCTCGCTGTTCACCCACGTCAGGAAGGGCGGGGCGCTCTCCCACTCGCTGGTGATCAGCCACTGGGAGGGGTTCTCGATGGACTGGCACAGCTGGTCGCTGACATGCCCGGGGACCGAGGCGACCTGGTTGCACAACTGCTCGTAGGCCTCCAGGAACTGCTGCTGGGCACCGTCGTAGACATCGACCAGCAGGACGACACGGAGCCTCGAACCGTCGAACACGGACTGGGAGACACGCTGCGACGCCTGTTGTGCAAGCGGTTTCGTGACACGTTCGGACGTGGTGGTCATGCTGCGCACAACTCCTTGGTGGGGGACGGACGGACGTCGGCCACACGGGGGGTGACGTCGGCGTGCCTCGATCCTGTGCCCGCGCTGTGAAGGGCGCGACTCGTATGCACCGAGCGGGTGATCGACGGTCGGACGGCCGGAACCGGCTCAGGTGAGGTGGGCGAAGACCACGAGGTTGTCGGTGTAGTCCTTGACCGAGTGGTCGTAGTCGCCCGCGCAGGTGATGAGCCGGACCTGGGCCTGGGCGGTGTCGCCGTACACCCGCTGACTGGGGAAGTCGTCCTTGGCGAAGGTCTCCGCGCTGTCGACCGTGAAGCTCGCCCGGCTTCCGTCGGCCCGGTCGACGTGGAAGACGTCTCCCTTGCGCAGCTCTCCCAGCCGCGCGAAGACGGCGGCCGAGGTCGCCGTGTCGACGTGCCCGGCGATGATCGACGTACCGGTCTCACCGGGGGAGGCGCCGTCGGCGTACCAGCCGACGAGGTTGGTGTTGGCGGCCGGCGGGGGCTGGAGCTGCCCCGTGGGACCGATCGCCAGCTGGGTGAAGGGGGCGTCGACCGAGATCTTGGGGATGAGCAGGCGCACGGGCGCCGAGCGCGGCAGATGCCTGCCCTCGGCCGCGGTCGGCGCCGGACCGTCCGCCGGGTTGCCCGCCGCCGGGGCCGACCCGGAGACGGGGGCGGCCTGCGGCGGGCGGGACGGATCGTCGGGCGACGAGTCGTTGCCGCCGAACAGGCTCACGGCCACGACGAGGACCGCTACGGCGGCCAGCACCATCCTGCTGCTGGATCCCCGCTCGTTCGGGGCCGGTGCGGCGCCGCCCAGACTGTCGAGCGGGCGGTTGCCGGGGCTGTCTGCGGGGGAAGAGGGTCGAACTGCCAACGGAATCAACCTCACCGGGGCACGGTGGCGGATCGGACGGGGGAGGGACGGGGACCGGCGGGGCGACGGATCGCACGGGGGACGGGACGGGGCCCCGGTGCGGCCGGCCGGGCCGCCACGCGGCGCGCACGCGTGGCGGCCTCAGCGGCTATCGCATCCGGCATGGGTCAGGCCAGGCTTCCGGCGGTCTTCTTACGACGCGCCGCGTACAGCCCGGTTCCGGCGACCGCCAGGACGGCGAGGCCGCCCGCGGTCATGCCCGGCGAGGCGAGCGCGCCGCCACCGGTGTGCATGCCGCCGCTGGGCTTCTCGTGGCTGCCGCTCCAGCCGCCGCCGCTCTCCTCCTGCTTGCCGCTCCAGCCGCCGGACTCCTTGCTCTGGTCGTCCTTGTCCTTGTAGGTCTCCGGGTCGTGCTTGGGGTCCTTAGCGGTGCCCCAGTCGTCCGCGTTGACCGCGGTCAGCGCACCGCCACCGGTGTGCACGCCACCGTGCGGCCGGTCGTGGTCACCCTTGCCGTGCTCCTTGCCGTGCTCCTTGTCCTGCTCCTTGCTGTAGGAGGAGTCCGTCTGGTCCCAGTCGTCGCCGGCCGCCGCGTAGGCGCCGGGGGCACCGAGAGCGAGGACGGTCGAAGCGGCCGCGGTGGCCAGAATCATGCGAGCAGAGCGCATCTGACGTTCCTTCCGTCGGCGGCCGGGCAGCTGGTGCTTCGTCAGCTGATGTGGCCCGCCTCCGACGTGATCCACCGTCATCCAGCGGCCCGTCCCCCACCACTCAAGGCGATCACACGGGTGAATCCGGCCGCCCGCCCGGCGCCCCGCGGCACCTCGCGCACACCTGACGCAACGTCTGACGCCACGCCCGGCACCGTGCCTGACGTGGCGTCCGATCGACGAAGGGGCGGAGCTCAGCCCAGGGACAGCACCGCCCCGAGGACCTCCCGCAGCACGGCCTCGGCGTCCGGGGCCGGGCCCTGTGCCCGCCAGGCCACGAACCCGTCGGGCCGCACCAGGACGGCGCCCCCGGACGTCGTACCGTGCGCCGCCGCCCAGTCGGTGCCGCCCTCGGGCGTCAGCTCGGCCTCGGTCCCCTCGCCGATCCGGTACGAGTCCAGGGGGACGGGTGTGTCCGCGGCGAGGCGTACGGCGGCCTCGTGCCAGCCGCCCGCGTCGCCGGCCCCGCTGAGCAGCACGAACGACCGCTCGTAGAGGTCCAGCGTGGAGATCCGCTCCCCTCGGTGCCGTACCGCCAGGTGGGGTGCCCTGCTGCCGGGTTCCCCGGACAGGTCGAGGCGGTCCGGCACGACCGGGGTCGCGGGGTCGGTGCCGGCGACCGCGCCCACCGGATAGCGGTAGCCGAGGGCCACGTTGAGGATGCCGCGCTGCGGGCCGCCGCCGGTGCCGGGCGGCGGGGCGTAGCCGGGGTGGCTGTGCTCGGCCGACCGGGCGGCGGCACGGGCGCTGGTCGCCTCCGCGACCGGGCGGCGCTCGGCGTCGTACGAGTCCAGCAGACCCTCACCGGCCCAGCCGCCGAGCACCGCGGCGAGCTTCCAGGCGAGGTTGTGGGCGTCCTGGATACCGGTGTTGGAGCCGAACGCACCGGTGGGGGACATCTCGTGGGCCGAGTCGCCGGCCAGGAACACACGGCCCGCGCGATACCTCGTGGCGACCCGCTGGGCGGCGTGCCAGGGGGCCCGCCCGGTGATCTCCACGTCGAGGTCGGGGACGCCGACCGCGCGGCGGATGTGGTCCGTGCAGCGCTCGTCGGTGAACTCCTCCAGCGTCTCGCCGCGTTCGGGGTGCCAGGGGGCGTGGAAGACCCAGTTCTCCCGGTTGTCCACGGGCAGCAGGGCGCCGTCGGCGTCCGGGTCGGTGAGGTAGCAGACGATGAAGCGGCGCTCGCCCACCACGTCGGCGAGCCGGCGGGAGCGGAAGGTGATGCTGACGTTGCTGAACAGGTCACCGGGACCGCTCTGGCCGATGCCGAGCTGCTCGCGGGCGGGGCTGCGGGGGCCGTCGGCGGCCACCAGGTAGTCCGCGAGGAACGTGGTGTGCTCGCCGGTCTCGCGGCTCTTGACCACCGCGGTGACACCGTCGGGCCCGCTGTCGAACGACATCAGCTCGGTCGCGTAGCGCAGGTCGCCGCCGAGCCGCCTGGCGTGGTCGAGCAGCACCGGTTCCAGGTCGTTCTGGCTGCACAGGCACCAGGAACTCGGGCTGAAGCGGGCCAGTCCGCCGCCCGCGTCGATCTCCTTGAAGAGCCACTCGCCCGCGTCGCCGACCAGGGTCGGGGTCTGGAGGATCCCGTGGTTGTCGGCCAGCGTGGCGGCCGCCTGACGGATCATCGGCTCGACACCGGCCGTGCGGAACAGCTCCATCGTGCGGACGTTGTTGCCGCGGCCGCGGGGGTGGATGGAGGTGCCGGAATGGCGCTCCACCAGGGTGTGCCGCACCCCCAGCCGGCCCAGGAACACCGAGGTCGACAGGCCGACCAGGGAACCGCCGACGATGAGGACCGGGACCCGGTGGATGGTGGGGTCGGCTTGTTCGGCTCTGTGGTTCATCGCTCGCCTCCAGCGCGTCGTGTCCACCGACTCGTCCGGATACGGCCGGGAGCCTCATCCATGCCCCACGCCACGACCACGGCCACAGGCTTCACCCGCTTAACGCGTTCGTTTCGCCGAGTCGGCGGGCATACGGCGGCGCCCCGGGGCGTGGCGCGCCCGGGCGCCGGTCCGCCGCCGCGAGGTGTCAGGGCCGGGTCTCCCCGGCGCGGACCAGGCCGCTCTCGTAGGCGATGACGACGAGTTGAGCCCGGTCGCGGGCGCCGAGCTTGGCCATGGCCCGGTTGGCGTGGGTCTTGACGGTGACCGGGGTGACGAAGAGGCGTTCGGCGATCTCGGCGTTGGACAGCCCGCTGGCGACGAGGGTCATCACCTCCCGCTCCCGGGGTGTCAGCGTGGCGAGCCGACCGGGGTCGGAGAGCGCCCCGGGGGACGGCTGTGCGAGGAAGCGGGCGATGAGCTTCTTGGTCGCGGTCGGTGAGAGCAGCGCCTCGTCGGCCGCGACGAGCCGGACGGCGTCGAGGAGTTGGGCGGGGTCGACGCCCTTGCCGAGGAATCCGCTGGCCCCGGCCCGGAGCGCCTCGACGACGAACTCGTCGACCTCGAAGGTGGTCAGGACGAGCACCTTCACCCCGGCCAGGTCCTCGTCCCGGCCGATCAGCCGGGTCGCCTCGATGCCGTCGACGCCGGGCATCCGGATGTCCATCACCACGACATCGGCTCGCTCGGACCTTGCGAGCCGTACGGCCTCGGCCCCGTCGGAGGCCTCGGCGACCACCTCCATGTCCGGCTGCGCGTCGATGAGCAGCCGGAAGGTCCCGCGCAGCAGGGCCTGGTCGTCGGCGAGGAGGACACGGATCGTCATGGCGGGGGTTCCCTGGTGTGTCGGGTCGGTCATGAGGGTGCGGCGGGGGTCCGGCTTCTCGGGGTCGGTCACCGGGCTGCCCCGGGGGTCCGGCTTCTCGGGGTCGGTCACCGGGCTGCCCCGGGGGTCCGGCTTCTCGGGTCGGTCACCGGCGTGCGGTGAGGGTCTGACTTCCCGGGCTCGGTCACAAGGCTGCGGGGGTGAGGGAGAGCGGCAGTTCTGCGGCGACCCGGAAGCCGCCCTCGGGGCGCGGTCCCGTGGTCACCGTGCCGCCGACCGCGGTGGCGCGCTCGCGCATGCCGATCAGGCCGTGTCCGGTGCCGGGTCCCCCGGCCGGGTGCGGTGGGCCGTCGTCGGTGACGGTGACGTGCAGGGCGCTCGCCCCGTAGTCCAGCGTCACCTCGGCGTGCGCCCCGCGGGAGTGCTTGTGGGCGTTGGTGAGCGCTTCCTGGACGATGCGGTACGCCGTGAGTTCGATGGAGGGCGCGAGGGGACGGGGGGTGCCGAGGCGGGTCACCGTCACGTCGAGGCCGCCACCGCGGACACCGCCGATCAGCGTGTCGAGGTCGGTCAGCCGGGGGAGCGGGGCCCGGGAGTCGGGAGCGTCGTCGGACTGGCGCAACAGGCCGACGGTGGCCCGCAGTTCGTCGAGCGCGGTCCGGCTGTTGTCCTTGATGTGGGCCAGTGCCTGGTGCGCCCGGGCCGGATCGGTGCGCATCAGGTGGTGGGCGACTCCCGCCTGGGCGTTGACCAGGGTGATGTGGTGGGCGACGACGTCGTGGAGTTCGCGGGCGATGCGTACGCGTTCCTCGGTGACCCGGCGCCGGGCCTCCTGGTCCCGGGTGCGCTCGGCGTTCTCCGCGCGTGCCTCGGCCTCGGCGAGATGCCGGCGGCGGCTGCGGACGGCATCGCCCAGGGCGGTGGCCGCGATCGCGAAGTCGAACCGCAGCAGGCTGGTTCCCACCAGGAGCGGTTCGTGGTGGGCTGCGGCGTAGACCCCGGCGATCGCGACGGAGGCGGTGAGGCCGGTGAGCCAGGCCGTCCGCCGGGTGCTGCGGGTGGCCAGCGTGTACAGGGCGACGAGGCACGCCGCGGGTGTCCCGACGCTGTCCGGGTACAGCGTCATGCCGGTCAGGTCGACGGCCAGGGTGAGCAGGGCGACGGGCAGCGGCCACCGACTGCGGAAGACGAGGGGCACGCAGGCCAGCGCCGTCCAGGCCACCGCCCCGACCCGGGGCGCGTGCCATCCGGAGGGCCCGGCGGCCGTGGCGGCCACCGCGACGAAGACCACCACGGCCGCGGGCACCGCGTCCCGCACCCGCTCGTGCCGACCCAGCCACTGCCTCACCACGGTCACCTGCATGTCCTCAATGTACGAGCGGGGCGGGCGGGGATCAGCCGGTCGGGGCCGCGGTCCGGCGCTCGGGGACCGGGTGCGGCAGCGGGTGCGGCCGGTGCCCGGGGCCTTCCACCGAGACGTTCGGCAGGGCCCGGTCCAGACGCCGGGGCAGCCACCAGTTGGCCCGGCCGCACAGGTGCATGAGGGCGGGGACGACGACCATGCGGATCAGCAGCGCGTCGAGGGCGACGGCGACGGCGAGGCTCACGCCGAACTCGGAGATCACCCGCATGCCGCCGAACACGAAGGAACCGAAGACGCAGAACATGATGGCGGCGGCGACCGCGATCACCTTGCCCGTCTCGGCCTGCCCGACCCGCACCGCGCGGTGGCTGTCCCCGGTGCGGGCCCACTCCTCGCGCATCCGGCTGACCAGGAAGACCTGGTAGTCCATGGACAGTCCGAACATGATGCCGACGACCAGGATCGGCACGAACGACTCGATCGGTCCGGCGGCCCCGAGCCCGAGGAGCGAGGCGCCGTGGCCGTACTGGAAGACGACGACGATCGCGCCGAACGCCACCCCGATGCTGAGGAGGTTCAGTACGGCCCCCACGGCCGGGATGAGCAGGCTGCGGAAGGCGACGGTCAGCAGGAGGAAGCCGAGCGCGGCGATCACCAGCACGAACAGCGGGAGCTTGCCCATCAGCACGGACGCGAAGTCGTCGTTGCTCGCGGTGGGGCCGCCCACGTAGACCTTCATCGACGTGCCCTGCTCGGCCCGCGGGATCACATCGGCCCGCAGGCGGTCGATCAGGTCCGAGGTGGCCGCCGACTGCGGGGACGTGGTCGGGACGACGGAGACCACGCCGACGCGCTGCCCGTCCTTCATGGGCGCGGCGCCGGCACTCGCGACCCCGTCGACCCGCCGGAGCGCGGTGACGAGCTTCGACTCGGCGGCCCGGTCGGCCGCGGTGGGGGCCTGGACCGCGAGGACGAGCGGGCCGTTGAAACCGGGCCCGAAACCGTCCGCGATCATGTCGTAGGCCTGCCGGTTCGTCGAGGTCGTGGGCAGGTTGCCGTCGTCGGAGGCACCCAGGCGCAGCGACAGGGTCGGCAGGGCGAGTGCCGCCAGCACGGCCAGCGCGAGCAGACCGAACGCCTTGGGACGGGCCTGCACCCGCTCCGCCCAGCGGCCCCACCAGCCGGTGCCGCCCGCGGCCCCCCGCACCCCGGCGGCGACCGCCCGTCGCTCGCGGCGGCCGAGGATCCGGGGGCCGATCATGCCGAGCAGCGCGGGCAGCAGGGTGAGGGCGGCCAGGACGGTCAGGACGACGGTGACGGCCGCGCCGACGGCCATGCCGTTGATGATGCCGACGTTCAGGGTGAGCATGCCGAGCAGCGCCACCACGACGGTCAGCCCGGCGAACACCACGGCCCGGCCGGAGGTGTTGAGGGCCTCGGCGATCGACTCGGCCACGCCCGTGCCCGCCTTCAGCTGGGCGCGGTGCCGGTTGACGACGAACAGGGCGTAGTCGATGCCCACGCCCAGGCCGATGAGCGAACCGAGGGTCAGCGTGGTGCTCGACAGCGAGATGACATGGCTGAGCAGGATCACCGCGACCGCGGACGTGCCGACGCCGACGATCGCCGTGACGATCGGCAGCACCGCCACCCACACCGCCCGGAAGACGAACAGCAGCACCACGAAGGCGAGCGCGATGCCCATGGCGTCGGCGACCGGGTTCGGTTCGGGGTTGACGGTGAACGCCTGCCCGTTGAGCGCGATGTGCAGACTCTCCGACTCCGGGGCGGTCGCGAGTTCCTGGACGTGCTCGACCTGCGCGTCCTGGACGTCCCGGTCGAACGCGACCGTGGCGTACGCCGTCCGGCCGTCCTTGCTGACCTGCGCCGCGCCCTGTGCCGTGTAGGGGCCGCCGACCGCGGCGACCCCGGGCGCGCGGGAGACGCGGTCCAGGGCGGCGGTCATCGCCTTCGCCACAGCGGGTGCGGTCACCTTGCCGCCCTCGGCCTGCCAGACGATCCGGCCGCTCTTGCCCGCCGCGCTGTTCGAGGCTCCCTGGAGCAGTGCGCCGGCCCTGGCGGAGTCGGTGTTCTGCGAGGTCGGGGAGTTGCCGAACGCGCTGCCTGCCGCGCCGGCCCCGGCCCCCAGACCGATCAGCAGGCCCACCCAGATCAGGAGGACGGCGAGCCGGTGCCGGTGGCACCAGCGGGCGAGAGAGGACATCGACGGGCCTTTCCAGGGACGCACCACATGAGGGTGGGCGGGGAATCCCGGCCCACCCTCACGCTCGCATCGCCTCGCCCTCCCGTCGTCGGGCGATCGAAGACACTTGCCCCTACTGCGATCGCAGCAGGCGGCTCACCGCCTGACGGTGAAGTACTGCCAGGCCCCCCAGGTGCTGATGTTGGTGTTGTCCCGGCTGCTGGGCACGTACTGCGCGGCCACCCGGTACCTGTTGTTGACACGGTTGGTGAGCGACATCTGCTGGCGGCCGGTGCTGCTGGAGCTGAGGGCCGCGCAGGCCGAGGTGCTCTGCGTGTGCCAGGCACCGCTGTAGTACCGCTGCACCCGGTACTTGACGCACTGGCCGGCCTTGTTGGGCGCGACGGTGACGTCGAGCCGCTCCTTGGCGGTGCTGTGGTACACGCGGTAGACGGTGCTGCCGACGGTCGTGCTCGTGTAGTAGCCGGACAGCTTCTGCGAGACCCCCGCGTAGGTGTGCACCGCCCGGGAGACGGTCTTCGGGGCGTACCGGTAGTCACCCGTGAACACCGCGCTGAACGTGGTGTTGCGGGTGAGCTTGTACGACGCCGTCAGATTGCCGTGCGAGTCCACCTTGGCGGACTTCACGAGGACCTTGGTGCCGCTGTACGGCTGGGCGTAGATCGCCACCGTACGGCTGTTGTAGGTGGTGCCGAGGTGCGCGGTGACCTTCGCGCTCTGGCCGTACTTGTACGTCCCGTGGTCGGTGGCGACCGTCAGGGACGTCGCCGCCCGGGACACCTGCACGGTGGCCGTGCGGCTGCCGTCCTTGTGGGAGACGTCACCGCCGAAGGACACCTTGTAGGTGTTGGCGCCGCCGACCTGCGGGGTGTCCTTGAACGTGAACGACCCGTCGGCGGCGACCTGGGCGTCGGCGAGCGCGACCCCGGAGGAATGCGCGAGGTCGGTCTTGGTCACCTTGACGACCGTGCCGGAGGCGAAGGGCGAGCCGGAGAGCCGGCCGGTCACGGTCAGCGCCTTGGCACGGGTGGCCGTGGCCGGTGCCGACAGCGTCACCGAGGTGGGCAGCTTGGCGACCTGGACGAGGCCCGAGGAGCTCGCCGCCTCGTGGGTGGCGTCGCCGACGTAGTTCGCCGCGTAGGTGTACGTGCCCTCCGCCGACGGGGTGTCGGTGAACGTGAAGGAGCCGTTCGCCGCCGTCGTCACCTCGCGCAGGGCGGTGCCGTTGCGCGTCACCTGCACGACCTGGCCCGCGGGGAGCGCCGCGGTGGAGGTCAGGGTGCCGTTGACGGTCAGGGACCGGCCCGGGACCGCCGTGGCCGGGGCGGTGAGCTGGAGCGAGGTCGCCGCCTTGGGATTCTGGACCAGGGGTGCCTCGCTGACGACCGGTCCGCTGATCGTCTGCACGTCGGGAGTGTCACCGGTGCCGCCGGAGAAGGCGAGGAGCGCGCTCGGCGGCAGCGTCACCGTCTGGTCCAGCACCTGCGTCCCGTCGATCCGGACGTACACGTGACCGGCGTCGATCTGCACGTCGACCTGGTGCGTGCCCTGGCGCAGGGAGGTGCCGAGCTTGACCAGCGGCTGGTAGCCGATCACCGGCGAGCCGGCCGAACTGCGGCCCACCGCCACGAAGTTCTGGGCCTGGAGGGTGTTGTTCCAGCCGGTGGCGAACGCGATCACGGTGCCCGGCCGGCCCGCGATGCCGAGGCCGTCGCCGCTCGCGCCGAGCGCCGAGGCGGAGTTCTGGTCCGGGTCGAGCAGGGCGAGCGTCATGCCCTTCCCGCCGCCGCCGGGGCCGAACTTGGCGGTGAAGGTGGCCCGCAGGCCGTCGGTGCGCAGCGGCTTGCCGTACACCGCGGTACCCGCCTGGTTGGCGGTGGCCGGGGTCAGCTGGACACCGCCGCCGTCGGCGGGCACCGCCGAGCCGTTGGTCCGCCACTGCCCGTCGGCGACCGAGGTGGTCGTGGCGGTACCGGTGCCGGTGCCCTTGATCGGCACGTACATGGCGCCCTGGGCGTTGCCGTTCGCGTCGGTCCCGGTGCCGGTGACCTCGTAGGAGGCGTTCAGGTCCGCCGCCGAGCGCGGGGTGAACGTCACGGTCTGCACGGCGGTCTGCTCGGGACCGATGACCAGACCCTCGGACAGCTGCACCGGGCTGTTGAAGTCACCGGTGGGCGCCTTGGCCTTGGTCACGGTCACCGGGATGTTGCCGGTGTTGGTGAGCGTGAACGACAGCGACTTCGAGCTGCCGATCGGGACCTGCCCGAAGTCCAGCGAGGCGGTGGAGAACTCCAGGTGCCCCTGTCCGGTGACGGCCGTCGCGGTGACCGGCACGCTCAGGGTGTGCGTGGCACCGCCGCCGCTGCTGACGACCACGAGCGAGGCGCTGTCGTCCTGGTCGCCCTGCGGCGCGTAGGTGACCGAGAGCACGAACGAGCCGCCGGCCGGTACGACCGTGCCCGCGGCCGGCAGGCCCGAGGCGGTGAAGGGGCCGCCGGGCGCGGCGACCGAGTCGATGGTCTCCGGTCCGGTACCGGTGTTGGTGACCTGGAGGTTGAGCGTCGAGGTGCTGCCGGTGGGCACCTCCCCGAAGTCCAGGGCGCCGGGTGCCGCCCCGAGACCGGGCCGGGTGCCGACGCCGTGCAGCGCGAAGACGAGCTTCTGGCCGTCCGACAGGTTCGCGGTCAGGGTGCCGTTGATGCCGCCGGTGGTCGTCGGGGCGAAGGTGATCGGCACGTCCAGGGTGGCGTCCTGCGCCAGTGCCCGGGGCCGCTCGGGGGTGGGCACGGCGGACGGGTCGACCGAGAACGCGCCGGAGGCCTTGAGTCCGGTGATGCTGACGTCCTGGGTGGCCGTCAGCTTCATCGGGGCCGATCCGCTGCTGCCCGTGGCGACCTGCCCGAAGTCCAGCGCGGCCGCGGTCAGGGCGGTCCTGGCCGGGCTGCCGAAGCCGTAGAGGACACCGTCGCGGGTGCCGACGTACACCTTGCCGTGGGCAGCGGTCGGGGTGCTGAACTTCGTGGCCGTGCCGATCGGCGCGGACCACAGCAGCTGGAGCAGGCCGTTGCCGTCGGGGGTGGGGCTGTAGGCGCGCAGGGTGCCGTCGGCGCCGGAGGCGTTGCTCGCGGAGGTCATCCACACCAGGGCACTGGACTCGTCGTCGCCGTCGGAGGTGACCAGGGGGGAGCCGCTGGTGTAGCCGAAGGTGTCCTGGCTCTGGCCGGTGAGGGTGAGTGCGGGCGTACCGCCGTTGCGCACGCCGTACTTGAGGGCGCGCAGCGGGCCCTGGTTGCCGACGACGTAGACGTAGCCACCGTCGCCGCCCCAGAAGGCGGGGTGCCCCCACATGCCCTGGTAGGGGCCGGACACGCTCAGCGCGGCGTCACCGCCCTGGGGTCCCTGGCCCATGCCGCCGAGGTTGTCGCGGTCGAGCAGGAACACCCGCCCGTCCTTGCCCTGCTGGACCAGCAGATGCGGGTGCTCGGCGGTGCCGAAGCCGTCCGGCAGCGCCATCGGGGCGCCCGAGGAGATGTCCTGGTCGGTCAGGTCCAGGGTCGCGGCGTCGCTGGGGCTGAAGAAGTCGGCGGTGTTGAGGCTGCCGTCCGGGCCCACCTGGAGGCGTACGACGGACTCGGCGAGGGTGCCCTGAACGGTCTTGCCCGGTCCGGGCGCCGGGCTGATGCCGTTGCCGGTGCTGAAGAAGATCCGGCCGGAGCCGTCCGAGACCAGGCCGCCGCCCGACTGCCAGATGCCGGCGCCGCCCGTGCTGGCGCCGGTCACCGAGGCCCACATCGAGGTGATGCTGTGCGCCGTGGTGCTCACGCCGACCACATAGCCGCGGTACGGCCAGGCGTCGCAGTGGCCGCCGAAGCCCGCGTAGACGACCCCGTCCATCAACAGCAGGCCGGGGCGCTGCTGTTCGTAGTAGGCGTCGAAGGTGTTGCCCGGGGCGTTGGCTGGGCTTCCCGCGATGGTGACCGGCCATCCCGCGCGCTCGGCGCCGGAGGCCGGGTCCACCGCGTGCATCAGCCACTTCGGGTGGCGGTGCGTGGCGGTGCCGTCGTCGACCTTGGTGGTGAAGTAGAGGGAGTTGGTCGCCGGGTCGTAGACGGGCGTCGCGGTCGCGCCCACGTTGGGCACCAGGTCCCCGCAGCCGATCGCCGAGGCCGGCCATGCCGGTCCGTAGTTCTTGCTCCACTCGATCGCACCGGTCGTACGGTCGAGGCCGTACAGGGTGTTGCTCTCGGTGACCGCGATCACCTGGTCGCCCAGCACCAGCGGCTGGGCGTATATCTGCCCGTCCAGCTTGGTGGCGAAGAGCTGTCCGAAGGCGGAGGACTGGACGACCGCGGGGGAGAGTCCGGCCTGGCTCCGGTCCCAGTTGGTACGCAGGTTGTCGACGCCCTGGGTGGTCTGGTCGGCCTGGGCCGACGGCGACAGCAGGCCGATCGTCGCCCCGATCAGGGCGGCGCCGGCGAGGGCCGCGACCGCCATCAGACGGGGGCGGCGCCGGTCGCGGTGGTGGCGGCCACGGCGCACGGGCACGAGAAACCCGGACAAACCGGGACCTCCTCTGGTCATCGCTCCCGGAGCGGTCACAGGTGCGGGGCAAACCTGAAGACTGAGCGGTTTTTCCTATCATCAACTGACGCGTTTCTGCACATGTTGCGCACACTTCTTTTCAGTAACGTCATCTCCGGGTGCACCCGCGGAGGTTGACCGACACGCTGGCTAGGGTGGGGCCGTGGAGCTCCTGCACCTGCGCTATTTCGTCGCCGTCGCCCAAGAACTCAACTTCTCCACCGCGGCCCGCAGACTGCACATGGCGGCCTCTCCGCTGAGCCGTCGGATCAAGGATCTGGAACAGGAGCTCGGGCACCGGCTGTTCGACCGGGACACCCACCGTGTGCGGCTCACTCCGGCCGGCAGCGCGCTGCTGCCGATCGCGCGCGGCGTCCTGGAGCAGGTCGACTCCATCGGCTGGCGGCTGGACGAGGCGGTCCGCCCCCGGCGCACCACCCTGCTGCTCGGGGTCCCCAGCGGGGTCCACCCGGATCTGCGGGAGCGGATGGACACCCTGGCGGCACGGGTCGACGACCGGTTCGAGATCAAGCGCTGGCCGGGCGGCACCGAGCGCCTGGTCGACGCGGTGTGCGACGGCAGGCTGGCGCTCACCCTGGCCCGCCTGCCGGTGGTGGGCGACCCGGCGCTGGAGCAGTTGCCGGTGATGTCGGAGCGCCTGGGCGCGGTCGTGCCGGGGGAGCGGTTCGCGGGTCGCGAGTCGATCGCCCTCGCGGAACTGGCCGAACTCGCCTACGCGGGCTCCCCGTCGGCCGTGACCAACGCCTACTTCCGCGGGCTGGACCGGCAGTTGCACGAACTCGGCATCCGCAAGCGCGTCGAGCTGGGCAGCGCGACGTTCGAGGGGGTCGCCGAGATAGTGGCCGGCGGACTCGCCTTCGCCATTTCCATGCTGGACGCACGCAGCCCCATGCGGAACCACATGGTCGGGGATGTCGCGGTCCTGCCCTTCTCGGACTTCCATCCCCGCCTGGAGACCGGACTGCTGTGGCGCAAGGACCGCGCACGGGCCGGGGACCTGGGTGACGTCATCGACCTGGCCCGCGAGGTCTTCGCCGAGCCGCTCTTCGCGTGACCTCCGGTGGGCCCCCGGCCCGCGGCGGCCCACCGCCCCGGTGCCGGCGGTCAGGCTTGCGTTTGAGAAACCGATCGGTTTACGGTGGTGGAACCGATCGGTTTACCATTCTGTGGAGGTAGTCATGACCGCTCTTAAGGGCGCCAACGTCTTCGTCACCGGCGGCAGCCGCGGCATCGGCAAGGCCCTGGTGGAGGAGCTGTACGCACGCGGAGCCGCCAAGGTCTACGCCACGGCCCGCGACCCGCGCACCGTCACCCACCCCGACGCCGTCCCGGTAGCGCTGGAGGTCACCGACCCGGCCTCGGTGGCCGCGGCCGCCGCACAGGCCGACGACGTCACCGTGCTGATCAACAACGCCGGCGCCTCGGTCGGCGCGTCCTTCCTCGACTCCTCCGTCGACGACATACGCCGGGAGTTCGAGACCAACTTCTACGGCCCGCTCCTCGTGGCCCGTGCCTTCGTGCCGGTCATCGAGCGCAACGGCGGCGGCCACCTCCTCAACGTGCACTCCGTCCTGTCCTGGCTCGCCCTCGGCGGCTCCTACAGCGCCTCCAAGGCCGCCCTGTGGTCGCAGACCAACTCCCTGCGCCTGGAGCTCCAGCCGCGCGGCATCGCGGTGACCGGCCTGCACGTCGGCTACGTCGACACCGACCTGGCCTCCGGCGTCGACGCCCCCAAGTCCGACCCCCGTGACGTGGCCCGCCTCGCACTGGACGGCGTCGAGACCGGCGCGTACGAGGTCCTCGCCGACGACATCTCCCGCCAGGTCAAGGCGGGCCTGGCGGGCGACCTGGCGGGGCTGTACGCGCAGTTGGCCCAGTAGCCTTCGACTCTGCACGTGCGATGGCCCGTCGGCGCCGGCCGCCGGCCCGGTGGACGACATGCCCAGCCCGGCCGGAAGGAGCCCGTTCGGATGACGGTGCCGGAAGAGTGGAAGCACGGTCTGGAGTCGGACACCCCGCCGGCGCCGTACGCGACCGACGGATCGGACTTCCAGGGCGCGCTGCGGTACCACTACCGTGCCGCGCTGCAGAACTTCATCAAGTTCTTCCCGGTGTTCCTGCTGCTCTGGATCCAGATCTTCTTCACCCGGATCGACTGGCTGCTGCCGGTGGCCGTCGTCGGCATGCTCGGCACGGTGTGGACGCTCTTCCTCCTCGCCGGCCGCGTGGGTGCGACCCGGAGGTGCGCGAAAGCGTTCCGCACCTACCCGCTCGAATTCCGCACCCCCGTCGAGAAGATCGGCATGGAGTCCACCCACACGCTCTACCTGCGCCTCGGCGACCAGCAGGGCACCCCCTTCACCCTGCGCGCGAAGGACGCCCTGGGGCGTGGCCGCTGGCCTGTCGGCATCACCGACGGCGTCTGGTTCGCCGGCGACGAGCCCTTCGGCGGCGCGATGATCGTGCCGGGCGGCGGCGAACTCCTCTTCCTCCAGCCCAGGGACTGGACCGCGAGGGAAGAGGACCGGGCCGGCGCCGGACCGGAGCGGATCGAGAAGGCGAAGCGGGCGGGCATCCATCGCCCCGCGCGCAGGTAGCGCACCTGGCGGGACAGTGGCGTCACAGGCTCACCAGGATCTGCGGCGAGAGCTCCTTGACCATGGTGTTGGTCCAGCGCATCTGCCGTAGCGTCTGCGGGTGGCAGGCGGAGGCGAGGGCGAGGAGCCCGTCGTCCCTGGTGGCCTGGGCGGCCTGGGCGAGCATCTCCCAGTGCAGGGAGTTCCGCGCGGCGTCGAGGTGGAGGTCCCGCAGGTCACGCAGGAGCAGCAGACCGGGCTCGGGGCGCCGGCCCAGTGCCTCGGCCGTCTTCTCCCTGAGCGCCGAGAGCAGACCGTACGAGGAGTCCCTGGGCGGATCGCCGAGGTCGAGGCCGTGGTCGTGGCCCGCGTCGGCCAGCAGCCGGACGTGCTCGGCGGACCAGCGGGCGAGGTCGGTGGCGACATGGTGGATCTCATGTTCCGTCCGGTGCCGCTCCGCCACCGTCGTCAGCTCCTCGGCCAGGTGCCGCTCACCGTGGTGGAGCGCACGGAGGGTGAGCTCGATACCGGTCATGGGGTGCCCTCCTCACGAGTGCCGGTACGGCCCCGGCATCCCTCGGGACGCCGGCCATGAACCTGTCCGACCCCGCCGTCCGGGCGTCACGCGGTGTCCGCGGGCGCCCGGGCAACGGGGTCTGTGGACCGACCGTACGGAGGGGTCAGCCTCGACCGGGTCCGTACGCCGTCGACGCACCTCGTTCCTCGGCGCGCGAGGTGTTCCGATTGGCCATCGCGCTGGCGGCCATGCCCAGGATCAGAGCGAGGATGCCGACGATGACGTTGTTGACGATCGAGCGGGTGGTGCTGACGTCACCGGCCACGGCCCACGGGGCGATGATCGTCCACGCACCCAGGGCACAGGCGGCCCAGGCCATGCTGTGCGTGCGTTCGTAGGCGCGTCCGAAGCCGCCGCTCAGGAGCAGCGCGAAGGCGATGCCGACGATCAGGTTGTTGACGGCCAGCGTGGACAGGCCGTTGAAGCCCGCGATCCACGGAGAGGCCGCCAGGTAGATCCCCGTGAGGAAGGCCAGGGTCTCCACGGCCTGGGCTCGCGGGGTGGTCGTGGCGCTCTCTGCCAGTTCGTGGCGCCGGTGCATGTCGATGATGTCGGGATGGGTTTCCATCGGCGAGTGGGGCGAGGCTGTCATTCCCGCCACCTCCGATTTGGTTGGCTGTTGGGTCGGTGCTGAGCTGCGAGTACCCATATCGGTCGAATGACGCATCGAATGCACCGCCCGTCGTCCACGGCCTCGCACCGGTCGGCCGTCACCGCTCACATCGCCGGTGAGGCCAGGACGTCGTACGACCACTGCGCCGGGGCGCCTCCGCCTCAGCCGTAGTAGCCCTCCAGGTCGGCGACGACATCGACCGAGCCGAGCGCGTTGTGGATCCGGATGGCGCCGTCGGCCCCGACCGGGACCACGGCGAGGACCGGGCGGGTCCGGCCCGCGGTGAGGTTGTCGTTCGACACGGTCGGCAGCGTGCCGTCGCCGTAGGCGGTCAGGTGGGTGCCCGCGGTCGGGGCCACGCCCGTGAGGTTGACCAGTACTGCACCGGCTCCCGCGGGGACCTTGGCGAGCTTCACGGTGAGGGTGCCGCCCGCGCCCAGCGGCTTCGCGGTCGCGCCCAGGCCCGTGCGGGTGTCGAGGAAACGCGTGGGCGCGGTCGGCACGAACGACCCGCCGAGGGGCGCCAGTGTGTCGACGTCCGTCTCCGCCTGCTGGTTGGTGTACAGCCCCTGGAGGTCGGCGATCAGCTGGACGTGCCCGGCGCTGTTGTAGAGGCGCACCTTGCCGGCGCTCACACAGGACACGGCGAGGTTGGAGGCGGTCTGTCCCGCCCGGTAGTTGAGGGTCGAGGTGGGGGGCTGACCGGGGCCGCCGCAGTACACGGTGACGTAGCCGCTGCTGGTGCCCCCGGTCACGGTGACGTTGAGGACCGCGCCGACGGTCGCCAGGCCGCGTGCGTACGTCGGCAGGGTGAGGGTCGTGGTGCTGCGCGGCCCGACCGCGCCCTTGGCGGCGCCGGTGCCGTTGCGGGTGTCCAGCACCCGGGTCGGGGGCAGCGTGGCCAGGTCCGACAAGGACAGGTCGCCGTCGTCGGCCTGGGTGGTGTAGTAGCCCTCCAGGTCCGCGACGAGGTTCACCGTGCCGTGCGCGTTGTAGAGGTCGACGTAGCCGTCGGCACCCACCTGGACGGTGACCAGGTTCGGATTGTCTTGTCCTGCGCCGAAGTTGAGGTTCGACGCGCTCGGGCGGGCGGTGCCGTCCGGGTAGACCGACACATAACTGGACGCCGTCGCGCCCGTGTCGGTGACGTTGAGGGTCACCGCCGTCACTCCGGACGCCGGGACGTATCCCTCGCCGAGGACCTTCAGCCGGACCACACCACCGGCACCGACGGGCCGCTTCGGCGCACCTGTCCCGGACCGGGTGTCCAGCATCCGCACGGAACCGGCGGAGACGAAGGCCGCGCCGACCGTGGCCCTGCCGGTCGCGGTGGCGGTCCGCCCGTCCGAGTCTGTGACCGTCTGCGTGACGGTGTACGTGCCGGGCGCCTTGTAGGTGTGCTGGAGCCGGCCGTCGCGGGAGGTACCGGCGACCGCCGCCGAGCCGTCGCCGAAGGTGATCCGGTCGCTGGTGACCGGATAGGGGTCGACGCCGGTGTCGTACGTGCACTGGGCGGTGTCCGGCAGCGCGGGACCGGCACCGCCACAGCCGATCGACGGCGCGAGATCCGGCACCGGCTCGACCTGTACCCGGTAGGTGGCGACACCGACCCGTGTGCCGTCGGCCCTGTTCACCACCACCGAGGCCTCGATGCCGCTGCCCGACGTGACCTGCGTGTAGGTGTGGCCGGCCGAGCCGGTGGCGGAGGTGACGGTCGTACCGTCCCCGAAGTCGAAGGTGTACGTGAAACGGTCGAGCGGGTCCGACCACGGGTTGCCGAGCACTGCGGTGGCCGTGCCCGGAACGCCGACGTATCCGGCGCTCACCTTGAGCCCCTTCACCGCGAAGGGGTCCTGGAACTCGGTGGCGCCCCGGTCGTCGTGGCCGGTGCCGGTGTCGGCGACGAGGGGGTCGTCGACCCGGGGATGTCCGTGGACGTCCGTGGACAGCTCGCCGGGGGCGTCGGAGTCGGCCGAGTCGATGAGCGGTGAGTGCTCGGTGGGCAGTCCGCCCGCGGGGATCGTCAGATCGGTCTGGTCCAGGTCGTGGGCGCCCTGGCCGGTGCCCGCTCGGAAGGCCTGTGCGGTGCCGTAGGCGGTGCCGGCCCAGTCGTAGTCCGTGCCGGCCGACGGGGGGTTGAGCGCGTTGTAGTCCGCGCTGACCTGGGGGGCGGAGGTGGCGTCCACCGTGAGCCCGGCCGTGTCGGCGGCGCAGGCGGTCGTGCCGTAGGGCAGGGCCACGGTGTTCTCCACCGACCCGGAACTGCCGTCGGTCAGACGGATCGCGCCGCAGACCGTCCAGAACGTGTCGCCGGCGAAGTCGATGCCGGTGGTGCCCGCGGCCGAGACGCCACCGCCCTCGAAGGTGTCGCCGGCCAGCGTGATGCTCCGTGCTCCGGCGGCGCTGGTGACGTCCGGTCCGGTGGACTGGTCGACGTCGAGGCGGGTGAGGGAGATGTCGGAGGAGGAGCCGTCGACCGCGATCACCGCGGTGGAGCCGTCCACGAGGGTGCTCAGCGCGGAGGCGGCGCCGAAGCCGATGTGCTGTGAGCCGTCGACGGCCAGGGCGGTCGCCCCGGCGGCCCTGACACCGATCCCGGTCATGTCGACGTACCGGGCACCGGAGAAGGTGATGCCCGTGGCCGGGCGCGGGCCCCCGACGGTGACGAGCGAACCGTCGCCGGTCGCCGCGGCGGAGAAGGTGACGGGTGCGTCGGAGGTGCCGACGGATCTGATGGTCACGGGCGCGTAGGCCGTGCTGTTGCCCGCGATGCGTACGGTGTCCCCGGGCGCGGCGGCGTCCGCGGCCGGCTGGATCTGGCAGAAGGGCTCCGCGGCGGAACCGGGGCCGGTGTCGGCACAGTCGGGGGCTTCGTCGTTGACGTAGAACGTCGTACCGGTATCGGTGCCGCTACCGGTGTCCGCGTGGGCGGTGCTCACGCCGAGGCAGCCGACGAACAGGGCCGTGAGGGCGGCGGACGCCACCCCTGATCGTCTCCAGCCCTTGTTCGAGCCCATGGTTACGTCCCCCTCCGGACTCTCGCTGCAACTGGCGGGAGCGTAGGTCAGGCCAGGGACGGCGGATGGGGGTGAGGCGCCCTTTTTGCCTCCGACCCCGAAAGTTTGCTCGGGGTTGGCTGGAGCGGGGAGGGCGCAGACCAGCGCATCAGCAGGCTTTGAAGATCGCGCCTCACTGATGGCGCTTCACTGGTCGCGCTTCACGGGGGAGGGAGGCACTCGGGATCAGCTGGACCCGCGGACGGGACTGTCGGTCGCTTGGTGCCCGGCACGGCTGCGGTACTCGGCGTTGATGCGCTGAGCTTCCTCGAGCTGGTCCTCGAGGATGACGATGCGGCAGGCGGCCTCGATCGGGGTGCCCCTGTCGACGAGCTCGCGGGCCCGCGCCGCGATCCGGAGCTGGTAGCGGGAGTACCGGCGGTGTCCGCCCTCCGAGCGCAGCGGAGTGATCAGACGGGCCTCACCGATGGCTCGGAGGAAGGCCGGAGTGGTGCCGAGCATCTCGGCGGCCCGCCCCATCGTGTACGCGGGGTAGTCGTCGTCGTCCAGACGATCGCTGAGGGGGATATCTGCTGTCATGTCACCTCGTTGTGCAACGCGTCGAGGGGCCCTGGTGCCGTACGGCACCAGGGCCCCGAAGGAAATTCAACACCATCTGTCGGCCCTACTGCTGTGCCGACCTTCTGTTTCCGCTACCAGCCCTGCAGAGAGGGGGGTGCGGGGATCGCGGCTGCGTGACCGGGGACCACCTTCCAATCCGGGGTCTTGCGGTACCCGGGGCGAGTGCTTCTCGGACCGGGCGATCCTGATGGCGTCTGCTCCTCCGTTCTTCCTCTGAGCCAACCTCTTGGACTTGGTACTGCGGGTACTGCTCGATGTTGCTCTTGGCGGCCCCTGGACCTGCGAGCCGCCCAGTGCGGTCCTCAGCCTCGTCACCGTCCTGCGAAAACCGTGGCTTCGGGACTCCAGAACCGCACTGACCTGCGAACTTCCTGTACTGCAACCCGCCAGTTCGTGTCTGCCGGGTTCTGCTTGACCGGTGTCTACGAGAAAAATGCTAACCAGGCCGGAGCCCAATGTCTACTCTGACAAGAGCAGATTTAAGCCCTGTGGGGGACAAGATTACCTGCGACCTGCGACGACGGGGTGAGGCGAGGCCGCTCGGGATGCCGTTCGGCGTGAGTCCGGCTCGGGTTCGAGTCCAGGCGAAGGCCAAGGAGCGAACTCGTCCGGACGCGCGGGTGGACGGTTCGCGAAACCATGCCGAAGCCCCCGCCCGCCGCGAGCTGGATGCCGGGCTATAGTCACCGGGTCGCGAAAAACGATGCCTCGCGGTCCACCCGCCGGGCATCGCACATACATCGATGCAGATGGTTCTGATCGGTGAGCGTCTCCTGCCGAGACCGGACACCCCGTCCACTCTCGGCGCTGACCGGCGCCGACGCGTGTCGGCGCTACAGAGGAGCGCAGCATGCGGAAGACCATCGCGATTGTCGGAGCGGGACTGGGCGGACTGACGCTCGCCCGGGTGCTCCAGGCTCACGGCGTCGCCGCGACGATCTACGAGACCGAGGCTTCGGCGACCACCCGCACACAGGGCGGCCTGCTCGACATCCAAGAGGAGACCGGACAGATCGCGCTGCGCGCAGCCGGTCTCCACGACGACTTCCTCACTCTGGTCCGCCCGGGCGAGGACGCCAAGCGTGTGGTCGACCGCCACGGCACGATCCTGCTCGACAAGCCCGCGGACCCCGATTCAGCCCGTCCTGAGGTGGACCGTGGCGAACTCAGGCGCCTGCTCATCGACTCGCTGGCGCCCGGGACGATCAGGTGGGGCCACAAGCTCACCTCGGTCCGGCACCGTCCGGAGGGCGGCCACGTCCTCACCTTCGCGGAAGGTTCCGCGACCCACGCCGACATCGTCATCGGCGCGGACGGAGCCTGGTCGAAGGTGCGTCCTGCGCTCACCCCCGCCGAGCCTGTCTTCAGCGGAACCTGCTTCATCGAGATCGCCCTCACCCCGGGCGGCCAGAACTCTCGGGCGAGCGTGGCCGCGATCGGCAGCGGCACGCTGATGGCGGTCGCGCCGGGCAAAGGCATCATCGCCCACCGCTACGCCGACGGGCACGTGCGCGGATACGTGGCGCTGAACAAGCCCGAGACCTGGCTGAGGTCGATCGACTTCGGCGACCCGTCAGCGGGCCTCCGCCGACTCGCCGACGAGTTCGACGGCTGGTCACCGCTGCTCACCGCCTTCGTGACGGAGAGCGACACGGAACCGTGGCTCCGCCCTATCTACGCCCTCCCCGTCGGGCTCGAATGGGACAGGGTCCCGGGACTGACGCTCCTCGGCGACGCCGCGCACCTGATGTCCCCCTTCGCCGGCGAGGGCGCGAACCTCGCCATGTACGACGGCGCGGACCTGGCCGGCGAGCTGGTCCGGCAACCCGACATCGAGATCGCGCTCGCCGCCTACGAAAAGCGGCTGTTCCTGCGCGGCAGCGCCGCCGCAGCCCGCTCGGCGCAGAACCTGCAGACCTTCTTCGGCCGGGAAGCCCCGCAGAGCGTAGTCAGGTTGTTCGACCACACCTGACAGACAAGGCCACGTCCTCAAGCAGCGAGGCGAGGTCTCGTAGGTCGTTCGGGACCATGACGCGAGCGAGGCACCCGGCGACGGACACGACCTCCGGCCAGGCAGATGCCTGGAGATGCTCCGCGTCGGTGTCGTTGGGCGCCTCGGCTGCCGCAGCATTGAGCACGGCATTCGCAGAGCGGGCGAACTGCCGGGCCCCGGCCCAGGGACCTGAGCCCGGCAGCGGGCGACTCCGCGTCGCCGTTCCTCATACGACGGCCTTGTACCCCTGCCGGCCCGTCGCGATCTTCGTGCGGCCGCCGAACGACCCCTTGCCGTCACCGTTGTTGCGGTACAGGTTGCCGCTGGTGTCGCGCGAGACGAGGTCCGTCCTGCCGTCGCCGGTGATGTCCCCGACTCCGACGACCGCGTTGTAGGAAGCGCCCCAGTTCGAGAACACCTTCACGCGGGCCTTGAAAGTGCCGCTGCCGGTGCCGTCGTACCGGTACAGGTTGTTCGACGTGTCCTGGGCGAGGAGGTCTCCGATGCCGTCGCCGTTCAGGTCACCGGCCCCGACGACCTTCTTGTACGTCTTCCAGTTGTCGTACAGCTTCACGCGCGCCGACAGCTTGCCCGTGCTGGTGCCCTTGTACAGGTAGACCGTGCCGGTCGAGGCGTTGCGTGCGATCAGGTCCGGGCGGCCGTCCTTGGTCACGTCACCGGGCGAGGTCAGCACGTCGTACTGGTTCCAGCCGGAGGTGCCGAGTGTGGTGTACGGCGTCGAGGGCGTCGCCGCCTTGCCGCACGAGGGGCGGTAGGCGCGGAGAGCGCCGCTGCTCAGCCGGACCAGGACGTCGTTGCACCGGTCGCCGCTGAGGTCGCCGAACGGCACGAACTTCGCGGTGGTCGGCCAGCCGGCACCGGAGACCTGGCTGCCCAGCGTGCCCGTGCCGGTGCCGCGCTGGATGGCGAGGGTGCCGGAGGAGCTGAGGGTGAGGAGGTCGCCCACGCCGTCGTTGCCCGCGTAGTCACGCGGTGCCGCTGCTCCGGCCGTCACAGCGAGGGTGCCGGAGAGGCTGAGGGCGGCGCCCTGGCCGTCGGCGGGTTGGGCGGTGAGTGTCCAGGTGTAGGTGCCGTTGGGGACGAGGCGGCCCGCGGAGTCCTTGCCGTCCCAGACGGCCGTCAGCAGGCCACGGGCGGCGGAGCCGGTCACGGTACGCACGGTGGCGCCGGACGCCTTGTGGCGGACGGTCACCTTCCAGGAGGCGGCGGGCTTCGACAGCCACCAGGTGCCGGACCAGCTCGCGGCGCCGGAGGTGACCGTGGAGTCGATGGCCGACAGTGCGGACGCCGGAACGCCGGTCTTCACGAGGTGGACGCGCTGCTCGTCGTCGGCATAGGCGACACCGCCGCCGAAGCGGTCGACGGTCCAGCCGGTTCGCACTCCGCTGAACCCGGTTCCGTACCGGCCGAGTTCGGTCCAGTTGACGAGCTTGCGGCTCGGCAGGTCGGTGGCGGAACCGCTGGACGGCAGACCGCCGTGCAGGTCGATGAGCGTCAGCCCGCTGTCCGGGTCGGTGCCGCCGACGTGCTGGACGAGGTAACCGTCTCCGAGAAGGCTCCTACCGGCCGGGATGGTGGCGGTGCGCTTGGTCGTACGGTCGTAGACACCCGAGCCCTGGTCGTTGCCCCAGGCGTCCTCGCAGGTCCAGTACACCCAGCGGCCCACGGCCTGGAGGACCGACGGGGTGCAGCCGTTGCGGGTGGTGAAGGACTCCACGGCGGTGCCGGACGGGAGCCGGGTGGCCGTGACCTTGCCTCCCGTGGCCGCGCCGCTCCACAGGGTGTTGCCCCAGACGGCCGCGGCGACCCGGTCGCGTTTCTGGACGACCTTGCCCGCCGAGGTGTCGGTGAACTCGCCGATGTACTGGGTGCCGGAGGAGGCGCCGTCGACGACCGCGTACCGTCCGGAGAGGTCCTTGAGCTGCGGGCTGTCGTCCCCCGTGTCGAGGGTGGGGCCCCAGGTGGTGGCACCGTTGGTGCGCAGCATGGTCAGACCGGACTCGGTGGCGTCGCGGCGGCCGTGGTGGCCGGTCCCGTCGGCGAACATCGGGATGCAGCGGGTGGCGCCGCCGGAGCAGTCGCCGTCCCATCCGCTGACCAGCCCGTCCAGGGTAGTTCTGGTGACGCTCGGGGTGCCGCTCGTGGTGAGCCAGGTGCTGCGATAGGCGCCGAGAATCGTGTTGGGCTCGTACAACGTGCTGTTGTCGGCCGTGGTGAGGATGCCACTGCCGAGCGAGAGGCCGTTGATCTGCGCGGGCATCGGCTGCACGGCGGTCAGGCGGCTGCGGGTGACCGAGCCGTCGGCGGTGGGGGCGATCCGGTACACGCCCCAGTCGAGGTCGCCCTGTTCGACGTACTGCGCGGCGCCCGCCACGAGGACGGAGCCGTCCGGCGCCTGGACGATCCGATGGGCGGCCGGGTCCATGACCTTGGTCAGGTCGGTGTCCGTGCCGTCGGAGGTGAGGGCCACCAGCGGCTGGCCCCGGTACTTGTTGTCGCCGGGCGACACGGGTTCGACACCGAGCAGCGTGTCGCCGACGATCCCGTAGGCGGCTTGGTAGGTCAGGGCGCCTGTGTCGAAGGTGCGGGGCGCGGCGGACAGGTCGTCGCGGTCGTACACGTCCGCCTTGGCGCGCCCGCTGCGCAGCCGCACCACCGAGTCGGCACCCAGCCGGAAGCCGGTCACCTCCCAGCCCTCCTCCGGGTTGACCCGGTCGGGCAGCGCGCGGAGCGCGCCGGTGGCGAGGTCGACGATGCCCCAGTGGCTCCAGCCTTCCGCGCTGTCGCCGGTGGTGTAGCGGAGGATGACGGACCGGGCGTCGCCGTCCTCGACCACCACGTTGGACGCACCCTCCGGCAGCCCGGTCACGGGCGTCTCAGCGACCCCGCCCCCGTCCTTGAGGCGCCACAGCTGGTAGGCGTCCGGGTTTCCGCTGATGCCGCTGGTGCTGGTGAGGACGGTGCTGCCGAAGGTGCCCCGGTAGGTGTGGTACTCGGGCACGGGCACCACGGCGGTGCTGCCCGAGGTGCCAGCGCCCTGGAGAAGGGTGACGTGGGAGTCCTCCTCCGAGTAGAGGGCGACGGTGTCCGACCCGTCCCCGTAGTAGCCGGGCTGGAAGGACGCGGCCTGCTGGAAGTAGCCGCTGTCGATGTCGTACCGCACCGGTGCGTCCAGCTGCTTCTCCAGTGCGGTGGTGGTGCCGGTGGCGTAGTCCGTCCACAGGAGCCGGTCGTCGCCCTCCTGGGCCCAAAGGAATCCGCTGGTCCCCGCGTTGAGGATCTGCGTGGCCCTGGGGACGGCGCGCGGGGCGGCAGGCAGCACGACCTCGTCGGCCGCGGCTGCCGACAGCGGAGCGGCTTGCGCCGGGGACGGTACGGCGGCGAGCGGAAGCCCGAGACTCAGTGCCGTCGCCAGGACGGCGGCGGTACGTGTCGCCGATGTGCCGAGGCGTGCTGAGCGTGAACCATGAGCCTGTCCGTGTCGGCGTCGGCGTCGGCCGAGTCGAGCCACCGTTCCTCCTGAAAGGCAAGAAGAAGGCATGACGGGACGTACGGCAGCACCTTGACGCTTCCCCGGCCCCCCGGCCGCTCCCCCCACGCGCGTGACGGGAGCTTAACAGCATGTCCATGACCGACCCGGGACCTGCCGTGCTGGGTTGCGCCCCTTGATCGTGCAGGTATGTGGGGGCCTTTCAGGTCGGTGTACCTCGAGCACTGCTCCTCGGGAGCCTGGCACCGGGTGGGCTCGCAGAGTTGCGTGCCTTTGCATTCCGCCGGCTGGTACGGCTACGGCCGGGCTCTGAAGCTGTTCGTGAGCAGGGACCACCACCCCTGAAATACAACAGCCCCAGGTCGCTGACCTGGGGCTTCAAGAAGAGCGGGTGACGAGAATCGAACTCGCGCTCTCAGCTTGGGAAGCTGATGTTCTACCATTAAACTACACCCGCGTGAGACGCCGGACGGAACCGGTGTCGAACGCAACGTTACCTTACCTCATGCCAGGCCCCCGGCGCTGAAGCCGCGGGGCCTGAGTGCGTTTCAGGGGTGGGACTGGGCTGCGGGGGGCGCGAGTTGGGGCGTACGGTGTGGGCGTGGAAGAGGGTCCGGGCGGGACCGGAGTGCCGCCTGGAGGGCCGTCCCGAGCATCCCGTAATGTGGCATTTGTCGTCAGGTGAGCAGTAGCCCGACGCGGCTCTTGGGGAAGGGACTCTAGGACTTGATGGAGCGCACCGTCGTCCGTTGTGCCGATGGGCACGTGTTCAGCACCGCTTCGTTCCCGATGCAGCAGGCCGAGCGCCTCGGCCCCGGACGACTCGTCCGGTGTCCTCGCTGTGCCCGGCTTCGAAGCGTCGTTCCGGTGGCCTTGGAGAAGCACTAGAAGGAAGCGCGGTAAGCAGGTACCAGGCGCGCGGACCGTCCGATGGTGGCCGGTCCGCGCGCTTTGCGTATCCTCGGGGCGTGCTTCTCTCAGACAAGGACATCCGGGCCGAGATCGACGCCGGGCGCGTGCGGATCGATCCCTACGACGAATCCATGGTGCAGCCGTCCAGCATCGACGTACGGCTGGACCGGTACTTCCGGGTGTTCGAGAACCACCGGTACCCGCACATCGACCCCTCCATCGAGCAGAGCGACCTCACGCGGCTCGTGGAGCCGGAGGGCGACGAGCCGTTCATCCTGCACCCCGGGGAGTTCGTCCTCGCCTCGACGTACGAGGTCATCACGCTGCCGGACGACCTCGCCTCCCGCCTGGAGGGCAAGAGCTCGCTCGGGCGGCTCGGGCTGGTCACCCACTCCACCGCCGGGTTCATCGACCCCGGCTTCTCCGGGCACGTGACCCTCGAGCTCTCCAACCTCGCCACGCTCCCCATCAAGCTCTGGCCCGGCATGAAGATCGGCCAGCTGTGCATGTTCCGGCTCTCCTCGCCGGCCGAGTTCCCCTACGGCAGCGAGCGCTACGGCTCCCGCTACCAGGGCCAGCGCGGCCCCACCGCCTCCCGCTCCTTCCTCAACTTCCACCGGACCCAGGTATGAGCGACGGCGACGCACGGGAGAACCTCACCTACGAGGCGTTCGGCACCGCCGTCCGTGAGCTCGCGCAGACCATCGCGGACGACGGCTACGAGCCCGACGTCGTCCTGTCCATCGCCCGCGGCGGCGTCTTCGTCGCGGGCGGGCTGGCGTACGCGCTCGACTGCAAGAACATCCACCTGGTGAACGTCGAGTTCTACACCGGCGTGGGGACCACCCTCGACATGCCGGTCATGCTCGCCCCCGTCCCCAACGCCATCGACTTCTCCTCCAAGAAGGTCCTGATCACCGACGACGTCGCCGACACCGGCAAGACGCTCAAGCTGGTCCGCGACTTCTGCCTGGACACCGTCGCCGAGGTCCGCTCCGCGGTCATCTACGAGAAGACCCAGTCCCTGGTGAAGTGCGAGTACGTCTGGAAGCGCACGGACGACTGGATCAACTTTCCGTGGAGCGTTCTGCCTCCGGTGAGCAAGTCGGGCGAGGCGCCCAAGGAGAACCGGGAAGCGGTCTGAGCCGAGGGTCCTCGCGGATCGCTGAGGAGGCCCTACCGGCGGGTCGGCCTTGGCCTGCGGGGGCGTAGCCAGCGGCGAAGTGCCTCTGCGCTCTGCGCCTTGGCGGCCGTCGTCCGGGTCGGCTCCCGAGAGCTCGTGTGGAAGGCCCACAGGGGTGACCAGCGCCCGCGCCCACGGGAATCGGTCCAGCGGACCGCGGGGAACCCGGTGATCTCCGTGATGCTGCCGCGGGGGATGGTCCGCGTCCACAGGTATCCGCGAACCGTCAGCTCGGCGTCCCTGCACGAGACGCCGAGCCGGTACCCCCGTACGGCGATGACCACGCAGACGACCAGCACCGTGCAGCCCGCCAGGCGCGGGTACACATCGGAGGCCTGGGCCGTGTAGACGAGGCTTCCGGCAGCGGGGACCACGCCCAGGCCGCTGTTGGCCAGGCGGCCCCACCTCGACGGCGCCGGCTCCACGGCGGCTCCTCTCATCCGGTGATCGATCCTCTACTGGCCTCGCCCCGTGGGTACGGCCGGCACTCCTGCCGCCCCGGTGATGGAGAGGGGAGTGATGAGGCCTGCCACCACGGCCTGGACGATGACGTCGTTGGCCGCTCGTTCGCTTCCCACTCCCGCGACGTAGAGCCGGGCGGAGACGATCAGGAGGAGCGCCCACCACGGTGACTGCAGCCAACTGAGGGTGGCTGTCAGGCCCAGGAGGGCGTAGGCGACGTTCTTGCGGAACTCGGCCTCACCCACCGCTCGGTCGTACTCGTTGAACAGGTCGTAGCTGGCGATCAGCAGCTTGGTGCGCAGCTGCCGCGTCTCACCGAGGATGTCCCGTACCGCCAGGCCGACCACGAGGCGTTCGCCGCGCTCGCGCTCCGGGTTCACGGCCGCGCTGTCCTCGGGTACCGGGCGGGGCAACCGGCCCTGGTCCTGGAGAAAGCTGACCAGGTCGTCGTACGCGAGATGTGACACGCGTGGTGTGAGGGCCGTGCCGCCGCTGCGGAATCTCGCCGCCTTCGGTGCTTCCCGCGCGTTCACCGTGACCACTCGGACGGCGAGCATGGCGCCGATGAGGTACGCGAGGAAGGCGCCGGACGCGAGCACTCCGGCAGGGCCTATCAGGTCTCCGAGGCGATACAGGGACGCCCAGACGCCGTGGGCCCGCCGGGGCGTCGGAACGCGGTCCTCCAGGATCAGCCACAGCGTCAGGAGCCAGATGCAGCCTGTCGAGAGAGGTGCTCGCACGTCGCGAAGGCCCGGCAGCAGATTCGCCAGCACATTGTCCCCCTGATCCATGTGCCGCCCCGAAGGCGGCGGCCTCTGCGGCGTCCCGAGTATCCGGGAAACGGCTCCGACCGCGCATCCCCACCGGGCTCACGCACAGCGAAGGGCCCCCGGTGACCGCGCACCGCGAGCCCTTCCTCGTGCCGGGGAGGCTAGAACGTGCCCAGCTTCACGATCGACAGCAGGGCGATCAGCTGGATCGCCGAGGCGCCCAGGGCCTTCGGCCAGGGCAGGTCGTGGGACTTGGAGACCATCAGGGTGAGGAGCGCGCCGGCCGCCACCCAGGTGGCCCAGCCGAGGAGCTGGACGAAGCCCGCGTCGCCGCCGAAGAACATGGCCACGATCAGACGGGGGGCGTCCGTGAGGGACATGATCAGCATGGAGAGGCCGACCGTGGGCTGCCACGCGCCGTCGCCGCCGAGCTGGCGGGCCAGGGCGTGGGTGACGACGCCCAGCACGAAGGCGGACAGGACCATCGCGACGGCGGTCGTGAGGACGATCGGGACCGCGTTCGACAGGGTCGCGTTGATCGCGTCCTTGCGGGCCTCCTCGAATCCGAAGACCGCGAGCAGGCCGTAGAGGAACGTCACGATGAGGGCGGGGCCCCACATGGCGTAGTCCCGCATCTGGAGGAAGGTCTGCTGGGGCGCCAGGACGATGCCCTTCAGCAGCTCCTTCCAGTGCAGACGGGGGCCCACGGGCGCGGGGGCCGAGCCGGCGCGGTAGGTGCCGCCCTGGTTGTAGGGGTCCTCGTCGATCGAGAACGCCTGGGTGTGGCCGGGGTTGTTCGCCGCGTACGGGTCATGGCCGCCCTGCGGCTGCGGGGCGCCGGTGCCGTTGCCGAAGTACTCCGGCTCGTCGTAGCCCCCACCGCCGCCCTGGGTCCACTGGCCCGGGTGGGGCTGCGGCGCGGGGGGATAGCCGTACGGCTGTCCCTGGGGCGCCTGCTGCCCGTACGGAGGTTGTTGCGGTCGCGTATGAGGAGCGCCGTTGTCCCGGCCGCGTCCGATCCTGAATCCAGCCACGTCTTCGAACGTACCTGGTCCTGGAGAGTGGTGTACGCGGCCGGGCATTCCGGGGACGGCTTTGCTGCCGAGCTGTGACATCCCCTAAGGGGGCCCGGGACGGGTACCCAGGGGACGCGCACCTCCCCGCCGCGACGGCTCAGCCGGGCAGGAACTCCGAGGTCGAGAAGGTCACCGACGGCTCGGCCGCGACCAGCCCCTTCGTCGCGCCGGGGAACACCGCCACCGTGTCCTTCGTCTCGCTCCGGTACGTCCGCACCGCCAGGTCGGCCCGTCCGTCTCCGTCGAAGTCGGCGACCGCGAGGACCCGGGTGGTGCCGGTGGCGGGGGGTTCGACGGTCACCGTCGTCCGACGGGAGAGTCCGGTCGTACGGCCTTGGAGGATCCGGAGTCGGGAGCCGCTGGAGACCAGTTCGGACCGGCCGTCGCCGTCGAAGTCGGCCGCGTCCAGGACCGAGCCGGGCACGTCCAGGGTCGCGCGTACGGCGGCGGGGAGGTCGTAGCGCAGAGACGTTCCGCCCATGGCCCCGACCGCCGCGTCCAGGGCCTTGCCGTGCCCGAAGTCGCCGAGGGCCACGTCGATTCCGGACGGCAGGGCGGTGCCGGTGCGGGTGGGGCCCGCCGGGCCGCCGAGGACCACGGCGGAGGGGCCGGTGCCCTCGGTCGTACGGACGATCAGGTCGTCGTAGCCGTCGCGGTTCACGTCGGCCGCCGGGCCGGTGGGGACCTCGCCGGGCGACGCGAGCGGGGCGCCGGCCGTGCGCGGGGCGCCCTTGCGGGTGAACGGGCCGCGCAGATAGCTGAGTCGGCCGCCGGTGGCGTGCAGGACCAGGTCCTTCGCTTCGTCGCCGTCGAAGTCCCCGCAGACGGGCTGGTCGGGCCAGTCGTTTCCGGCGCGGGCCGCGGCCGGCACGGTGAGGTGAACGGCCTTGCCGCTCAGGCCCGTCGGGGAGCCGAAGAGGATCTGGAGCGGGACCGGGGGGCGGCCCTGACCGTCGTAGGGCGGGTCGGTGGAGACGACGAGGTCCGTGAAGCCGTCGCCGTCCAGGTCGCAGGTGGCCTCCGCGTCGAAGAGGGCGGGGAGTTGGCCGTCGGTCGCCGCGCCCTGCCGGCCGGGGGCGATCAACTGCCGTGCGCCCGGCACGAGTCCGCGTGCGCTGCCGTAGACGATGCCGATGCCCGGGTCGTCCGCGTGCGCCTGCTCCTTGACCAGGTCACCGAGGACGAGGTCGCGGTGCCCGTCGCCGTTGAAGTCGTCGGGGGTGGTGCTGCCCTTGCCCCGGGGGACTGGGAGTCGGGCGGGGGCGTCGGCGTTGCGTACGGGGGTGGGGGCGGCGGAACCGGTGTGCTGGGCGGGGCCGCAGGCGGCGAGCAGGAGCAGACACCCGAGCGCCGACACCGCGACCGTCCCGCTTCTCCGCCCGCGCACCGCTCACCCCGTCAGCCCCATCGACAACACCCCGGCAATCATGCACCTGTTCGATGCACGGAGACACCCCCGGGAGGCCCATGCCCGTGACCCGGCGCGCGGAGAGGGCCCCGAGGGGGGTCGCGCAGGGAAGGCCGCGTGCACGGACCGCCCCGAGGGGGCTCGCACAGGGAACTCCGCGTGCACAGACCGCCCCGAGGAGGGCGCTCGCACGGGAAACTCGGCGTGCGAGGAGCGCCCCGGGAGATCACATCGGGAACTCGGTCGGTCTGTCCGTCACCGGAGCGGGCGGGGCGGCCGGTCGCAGCCGGAGCCGCTGCGCGGCGAGCAGCAGCAGGTAGTACGGGTTGAGGAAGAGGTAACGCCGCCACAGTCGGCGGGGTTCCAGCGCCAGCCGCCCCAGCCACTCCCAGCCGTGCCGCTGCATCCACACGGGAGGCCGGCGCAGCATCCCGGCGTGGAAGTCGAAGGCGGCACCGACCGCTAGCAGCGGCATCGGCAGCAGCGGACGCATCGCGTGCACGAAGACCTCCTGGCGCGGACAGCCGAGCCCGACCAGGAGGATCCGCGCCCCGGACCCGGTGATCCGGGCGGCGAGCTTCGCATCCTCACCGGGACGCGCCGTGCGGAACTTGGAGGCCTCGCGACCGACGACCTTCAGGGCGGGGAGCGCGTTCTGCAGGTTCAGGACCAGTCGGTCGAGCGTCTCCTCCGTCGAGCCGTACAGGTACACCGGGAGGCCCTCGTCGGCGGCCGCGCGCAGCACCCGCTCCGTCAGGACCGGCCCGCACACCCGGTCGGTGAGCCCCGTGCCATGCAGCAGGTTCAGGGCCCAGCGCACCGGCTGACCGTCGGGGGTCACCAAGTCGTACGAGTTGAGCCGGGCGCCGTGCTCCCGGTCCAGCACGCCGGTCATCACCCCGTGGACGGCCAGTGCGGTGACCGCGAACGGGCGGCGGTTCCGGGCTGCGGTGAGCACGGCGTCCAGCGCCTGCTCGTAGGTCGTCGCGTCGACGAGGACGCCGAGAACATTCTTTTTCACCGCGCCGGAAGCCACCTGTCCGCGTTGGCCTCGTGGATCTCGTTCATGATCAGGGGCACGTCGTACGTCAACCGCCATTCGGGATAGTGCTGTTCGAACCGGGCGTTGGAGCTGATCCACCAGATGTGGTCGCCGGCCCGGGCCGTGTCCACGTGCTCGACGGTCATCGCGTTCCCGGAGATCCTCTCGGCCAGCGCGATCGCCTCCAGGTTGGAGACGTTGGAGTGCCGGCCACCGCCCAGGTTGTAGACCTCGCCGCTGCGGGGCGCGCGGAAGAACGCCTCGAACGCGGCCACCACGTCGTGGCTGTGGATGGCGTCCCGCACCTGCTTGCCCTTGTGGCCGATGAGCCGGTACGTGCGCTGTTCCATCGCGCAGCGCATCACGTAGGCGAGGAAGCCGTGCAGTTCGGTGGCGGAGTGGCCTGGCCCGGTGAGCGTGCCGCCGCGGAAGCAGGCCGTCCTGAGCCCGAAGTAGCGCCCGTACTCCTGGACCATGACGTCGGCGGCCACCTTCGACGCGCCGAAGACCGAGTGCAGACAGGCGTCGATGGACATGTCCTCGGTGATGCCCGCGCGGTAGCGGTGGCCCCGGGCGATCTCCCAGCGGGTCTCCTCCTCGACCATCGGCAGGGAGTTGGGGCGGTCGCCGTAGACCTTGTTGGTCGAGCAGTGGATCAGTGGGGCGTCGGTGCAGTGCTCGCGGACGTTCTGCAGGACGTTGAGCGTCCCCCCGGCGTTGATGTCGAAGTCCGTGTACGGATCGCGGGCCGCCCAGTCGTGGGACGGCTGGGCCGCGGTGTGAATGACGACGGCGATGTCCCGGCCGTACTTGCGGAACACGGCCGCCAGGGCGTCCCGGTCGCGGATGTCGACGTCCTGGTGCGTGTAGGACCTGCCGAGGTCGGCGGACAGCCGGTCCACGTTCCACGCGGTGGACGCCTCCGGCCCGAAGAACCGGGCGCGCATGTCGTTGTCGACGCCGACCACGTCGAGGCCCAGGCCCGCGAAGTGCCGTACTGCCTCCGACCCGATGAGACCGGCTGAGCCGGTCACCACTGCGACGCTCAAACCAACACCTCCTGAGGAGAGCTGACATGGGTTCCGGGCTGCGCTTCCCGCCGGAGCCGGGCCCGCCGTGCCCGGTCGCCCCCGAGCAGGATTCCGGCTGCCCAGAAGAAGGGGGTGGCGCCGAAGGGTGATTCGAGGATCACGCCCAGCAGTGCCGCGATGAGCAGGGAGATCACCAGCAGCACGCACAGCGAAGTCAGTTCGTCCGGCGGGCCGCCGCGGACGATCCGGAGCGTGATGGTCAGGAGCCTGACCAGGAGGGCGACGACGAGGGCGAGCCCGACGATGCCCAGCCGGGCGAAGCATGTGACCAGGTAGTTGTGGGGGGAGCGCACGCCGATGCCCCGGCCGATGGGAAGGTCGCCGTTGGACAGCTGGAGGAAGTCCGGTCCGAAGCCGACGCCGACCGTCGTGCGTTCCGGGTCGTCCAGGGTGTACCTCACGACCTGTTGCCATGCGATCAGGCGTGCGCGCTTGGTGCCTTGAGCGTTCTCCACGATTTCCGAGGACGACGCGGACGTGGCGTTGAGCGCGAGGAGGCGCTGACCGGCCGGGGACATCGGCAGGACCACCGCCACGGCGAGGACGGCTGTCGCTCCCAGCAGCACGGCGCGGGCGGTGAGCCGGCCGTTGCCGCTGGCCCTGAACACCACGGCCACCAGGACGCAGGCGGCGCAGGAGAGCAGACCTGCCCGGTTGACCTGGGCCAGGCCGGTGACGAGCGCTGCGACCGCCACCGATCCGTGCAGCCAGAGGCGTCCCCGTCGGATCCTCAGGATCGACAGGCCGGCCAGCACCCCGAGCACCGCCACGTCGAAATCGGTGCGGATCTCGAAGACGCGCGTGTTGCCCACCTCGGGCAGGGTCGCGACGAACCGCGGTGCGACTGTCGCCACGACCATCCAGGCGAGGTGCAGCAGCAGTCCGCCGTGGATCATCCGGACGGTTCGCCGTCCGCCCGCCTCGCCCACCCTCTGGTACGCGCTCGCGGACAGATGGGCGATCGCGGCGTAGGCGAACGGCGCCGCGTCACGGGCGGCCGTCCGCACGTCGTCCTCGGTGCCCAGCAGCCGTAGTGCGGTGACGACCAGCAGCAGACCGACCAGGACCCCCGGGCCGTACACGCGGTCGGGGCGTTTCCCGGACAGCGCTCTCAAGGTGACGGCGTGCAGGAAGGCCGCGCCCAGCAGCAGGTCACCGATGTACAGCGGGCCCACTCGCATGTGCGAGACCCAGCGGCCCCCGGTGAGCAGAACGGCGACCACCACCACACCGGCGACGAGACGGTGATCGTTCGTGGGTTCCCGGCCCGATGACGCCATGTGCACCCCCGTCCCCTACGCGAGCGCCGTGGCGCGGTCCCCGGCGACGCGGGTCGCCTCCTCGTACACCCCGGCAATGCGGGCGAGCCAGGCCCGCTCGGTGAAGCGGTCGGTGTACACCTGCCGGCAGTGGGCGCGCAGCGACGGGAAGCGGTCGGCCGCCTCCGCCAGGACCCGGGCGAGCGGCTGGTCCCACCGGGTGACCAGGCCGGTGCCGTGTTCGCGTACCGCATCGGCCACCGACGAGCCCTCGAACGCCAGCGTCGGCAGCCCTGCCGCCAGCGCCTCGACCTGCACGCACGGCTGGACCTCGTACCAGCGGCTGGGGAAGACCAGGCCGCGGTATGCGGGCATCCGACGGCACAGTTCGGCGCGGTCGAGCCGGCCCAGGAACCGGACGGAGGAAGGGGCGGCGGCCCGGCACTCGGCGAGTAGCTCGCCGTCGCCGAACACGTCCAGCGGTGCGTCCGCCGGCCACTGGCGCAGCAGTTCCAGGACGCCCTTCTCGGCCGACAGGCGCGCGGCGACGAGCCAGCGCCCCGTGGCGTCGTCCGGTGCCTCCTCCGACACCGGCGCGTCGACGAAGTTGGGGACGAGGGACAGTCGCCCGGCGGGCACACCGGCCTGGCGGTACGTCTCCTCGCTCAGCCGGGAGTTCACCACCAGCCGGTCGGCGCGGGCCAGCAGGGGATCCCGGGCCGGGCCGTGCCGTCCGGCCCAGGCAAGCGGCAGGGTCGCGGCCCGGGAACCGCGGTAGCAGCCGAAGCGCAGGGCCGCCCACGGGTCGCCGCCCGGGCAGCGGGTGCAGACGGCACCCGCGCGGTAGAGCGTCGCGGCGGCGCACATGGGGCGGTAGTTGTGCAGGGTCGCGACGAGCGGGCCGGCCCACTGCCGGACCCAGGAGCGGCCGAAGTTGGGGAACAGGTTGTGGACGTGCACGAGGTCGGGGGCGAAGTCGCGCAGGCGCGCGAGCGGGTTGTTGCCCCGGCCGGACGCCACGCGTGCCGCCGCCCGCAGCGGGTAGAGCGGGTCCCGGGCCAGTTCGTCGGTGTGCGCGGCGAACAGCTCCACGGTGTGGCCCGCCGTGCCCAGTGCCCGCACCTGGTCGCGCACGAGTGCGTTCTCCCCGCTGGGTTTCCCGGCGGTGTAGAAGCTGTGTACTACCGCGATTCTCATACAGGGCGCCTTCGGTTGTCGTCAGCGGAGCCCGCACGCTCTTCGGGCAAGAGCCAAAATCGCTCAACAGGTGAGCGGTACCGGTGCTTTGGGGAGGCGGTCCCGGCAAGCCCACCCGTCTGGCGGAGCCCGGACACCGCTCCGGCCGCGGGATGCACCCGAGTCGGCCCCCTCGCCCGGATGCTGCTTATCGGGTGATCGCTCTGCGCGGACAAGCGTCGTCACCGGGTCCGCCGTGCACCCGTCGGACACACTCGGTGGCGTCCTCGGAGACGGCTGGAGAGGGTGACCTTGACTGTTCGGGGAGACGTACCTTATGTACCCCTGCCGGGGCGCGCGCCGGAGCAGTTCGACCGGGAGCCGACCCGTCACGGGCGAAGACGCCTGAGCAAACCCGCCTGGTACCGGCCGATCACGGTGGCCGCCGACGCGGTGGGAGCGGGCGTGCCCGCCTACGCCGCCTTCCGTCTGGCCGGCGAGACGCTCGCGCTGTGGTCCGCGGCGGTCGCGGCGCTGGCGTGGGTGTGCGTACGGGCCTCACGCGGCCGCTACACCTGGCGGGACCTCGGGGAGCGGGGCCCCGACCCCGTGCTGCGGGACTGGCTGATCCTCGTGGGGCTGCTCGTGCTGGCGAGAGCGGCGACCGGCGTGGAACCCCCGCGCCAGGTCGCGCTGGCCGGCCTGGTCGCCTGTCTCCCGGTCACGCTGATCTGCCGAGGGCTGACGCACCGGCATCTGCGGGCCCGGCGCCGGTCCGGGCGGGCGGTACGCCGGGCCCTGGTGATCGGAGAGGCGGACGCGCTCGACGCCCTGGCTCAGCATCTGGCGCGGCGCACCGATCACGAGTTCATCGTGGTCGGGGCGTGCGCGATCGGTGACGGGGCCCCCGGCGCGGTGGCTCCGGTCGTGGCACGGCTGAACGCGTCGGCGCCGGAGCGGCCCTCCGACGACTCCCTGCCCGTGCTGACCGCGGCCCGGAGACTGGACGTGGACCTGGTCCTCGTCGTGTCCGGGCCGAGCATGGCGGGCGAGCGGCTGCGCCGACTGTCCTGGGCCGTCCACGAGTACGGTCGTCCGCTCGTCGTCGTGCCCGGCGTGACCGAGGTGGCGCAACGCCGGGTCAGTGTCTCGTCCGTGGCGGGCCTGACGATGCTGCACGTCGCGCCTCCCGTGCGCCGCGGCGCGGCCGCGCTGCTGAAGGAGGTGACGGACCGGGTGGGCGCTGCTGTGCTGCTCGTGCTGCTGGCCCCGGTGTTCCTCGCCGTGGCGATCGCCGTACGGATGGATTCGCCGGGCACGGTCCTGCACCGCCAGCTCCGCGTCGGACAGGGCGGCCGTCCGTTCAGCATGGCGAAGTTCCGCACCATGGTCGCGGACGCCGAGCGGCTCAGGCACGAACTCACCAGGACCAACGAGCACGACGGGCTGATGTTCAAGATGCGCAGCGATCCCCGGATCACGCGGGTGGGCCGGGTGCTGCGGCGCTCGTCGCTGGACGAACTCCCCCAGCTGTTCAACGTGTTGTGCGGGCACATGTCTTTGGTGGGGCCGAGGCCTCCGCTGCCCGACGAGGTGGCGGAGTACAACGAGGTGGAGCTGCGACGGCTGAGCGTCAAACCGGGGCTCACCGGTCTGTGGCAGGTCAGCGGGCGCTCCAACCTGTCCTGGGACGAGACGATCGCCCTGGATCTGCGCTACGTCGACAACTGGTCTCCCACCGTCGATCTCGGCATCCTCGGCCGGACCCTGCGAGCCGTCGTCGAGGGCAACGGCGCCTACTAAGCGCGCGCGCCGGCCCGCCACAGCGCGGCGGGCAGCAAGCCCCGCTCCCGGGCGACCCGCACACCGTGCAGTCCCGCCCCGTACCGTGCACAGCACAGCGCCAGCACCGCCGCCGCCGTCAGCTTGGCCGCGAGGACCACCGGCCCGGGGCAGCTGTCCGCGAGTGCCTGCTGAACGGTCCACAGGGCACCCCAGATCAGGCCGGAGAGCGCGACGGCCTGGGCGTACCCCTGGGCGACCGGCCGGCGGGTGGAGGGGAAGAGCCGGTTCAGCCACAGGGAGAACAGGGTCTGTTTGGTGAGCTGGCTCACCAGCAGGGCCGCCAGCAGTCCGTGGACTTTGAAGCCCAGGTACAGGGCGACGGCCATGCCGGCGACGAGAACCGCCACCTGCACCAGATGGATGACCATCTTGGGTCCCACCGAGCCGATGGCCTCCATGAGCGTGCCCGAGAACTGTGCGACCAGGCCGAGCACGCTGACCAGGCCCAGCATCGGGACCAGCGCCGCGCTGCCCCGCCACTGAGGGCCGAGCAGCAGGGCCACCAACTGGTCGCCGCTCGCGCCGATCACCGCCCACAGGGCGAAGAGGACGAGCGCGGTCAGAGACGTGGAGTCGGCGTAGAAGGCGGCGAGCCGGCCGGTCTCGTGCTGGATGCGGCTGAGGGCCGGCAGGAGCACCTTGCTCGCCGCCTGCTGGATCTGCTGCAGCGGGTACGAGGCCAGCAGAGCGGCGCGGTCGTAGAGCCCGGCGGTGGCGACCCCCAGGTAGCGGCCGATGGCCAGCTTGGGCAGATCGCTCGTGAGGTACTCCAGAAAGCCGTTGACCGAGACCTTCCCGCCGAAGCGCATCACGTCCCGCATGGCCCGCACGTCGAACAGCGGACGGAGCGGGTGCCGGACCAGGAGGTAGGACAGCAGGCTCTGCAGCAGGTTCCAGCCGAGCGTGCCGTAGACCAGACTCCACACACCCGCGCCGAGCAGGGCGGACGCGAGGGAGACCACGCAGTAGCCGACGACGAAGGAGAAGAAGTCGGTGCAGGCGACCGCCCGGTAGCGCATGCTGCGGCTCAGCAGCCCCGTGGCGGGGGCGCCCAGGGCCGCGATCAGCAGACACAGGGCGAGCGCCCGGATCATGCCGGTCAGGTCGGCCGGACCGCGGACCAGTTCGGTGCCGTACGGCGCGAGCCACCAGACCGCCGCGGAGCAGCAGCCGCCGACGGTGAGGGCCAGGGCGAGGATCACGCGTACGTCGCGAGGGGTGAGGGTGGGGCGCTGGATCACCGCGGAGCTCAGGCCGCCCTGCGCGAAGTGGTGGGCGAACCGCGGCACCACGAAGGCCAGGGCCATCAGGCCGAAGTCCTGAGGGGTGAGCAGCCGGGCCATCACCGCCGCGTACGGGATCTGCACCGCGGCGGAGGCCGCGCCGGCGAGGGAGGTCCAGCGCATTCCCCGGACTGTGGCGGACGTCAGCTGCGTCATGGCGACAGGATCCTCCAGCCGTCGTACTGCGCGCTGAAATGCGCGACGCGCGGTATGCGCATTCACACGTGAGAGTGATCGCGCTTTTCCAGTTGACGTCTGTGTGCGCCGCTGAGCTCCGTTCGGGTACCGGCCAAACAGTGCATGACCGCCGCTGCGTTCCGTGGCGAGTCAAGAATCCGCTCATATCCTTTTCAAGGTTTTTGCAGCATCTCCACCCCCCTGAATTCATGGAGAAAGCCATGCGTGTTGCCGTAACCGGTGGGGGCGGTTTTCTGGGCTCGCACCTGTGTGAGGCACTGCTGCGACGCGGAGACGCGGTGGTGTGCCTCGACAACCTGAGTACGGGACGGCCCGAGAACATCGCGCACTTGCGGAAATACCCCGCCTTCGAATTCGTCCATACCGACGTGAGCGTGACCGCGGAAATCTCCGGCACCGTCGACGCGGTCGCCCATCTCGCGAGCCCCGCGTCACCGCCGGACTATCTGCGGCTGCCGTTGCAGACTCTCGCCGTGGGCAGCCGGGGCACCGAGAACGCCCTCGAACTCGCCAGGCGCCACAGCGCCCGGTTCCTGCTCGCCTCCACGAGCGAGGTCTACGGCGATCCGCTGGTCCATCCCCAGGTCGAGGACTACTGGGGGAACGTCAACCCGGTCGGACCGCGCAGCGTGTACGACGAGGCCAAGCGGTACGCCGAGGCCGTCTCGCTCGCCTACCGCCGCACTCACGGCGTCGACGTGGGAATCGTCCGGATCTTCAACACGTACGGTCCGCGCATGCGCCCGCAGGACGGCCGGGTCGTCTCCAGCTTCATCGCCCAGGCTCTCGCCGGGGAACCGCTGACCATCTACGGCGACGGCAAGCAGACCCGCAGCTTCTGCTACGTGAGCGACCTGATCCGGGGGCTGGTCGGGATGCTGGACTCGTCCGAGGCGGGTCCCTTCAATCTGGGGAACCCGGAGGAGTGGCTGGTCTGCGACCTCGCCGAGCTGGTGCTGGATCTCACGGGTTCGGCTTCGCGGATCCAGTACCACCCGCTGCCCACCGACGACCCGGTGCGCCGCCGCCCGGACATCACCCGGATCCGCGAACACCTCGGCTGGCACCCGGAGGTACCAGTCGCGGACGGAGTGCGGCGGACGGTGGAGTGGTTCGCCGGCCGGGCGCACGACACCGCCGGAGCGTGGTGACCGATGCCCGCCCGCACCACCGTCCTGGTGACCGGCGGCGCCGGATTCATCGGCAGCCACACCTGCGTCGAACTCCTGGACCACGGCTATGACGTGGTGGTCGTCGACGACTACTCCAACAGCGTGCCCGGCGCCCTGGAACGTGTGGCGAAGATCGCTGCCCGCCCGCCGGTCGCCGTCCACGAGATCGACCTGCTCGACCGGCGGGCGCTCTCCCGGGTCTTCGACGAGCACCGCGTCGACGCCGTCATCCACTTCGCCGCGCGGAAGGCCGTCGGCGAGTCCGTGGAGCTGCCCGTCGAGTACTACGACACCAACGTCGGCGGCACCACGGCACTCCTGCACGCCATGCGCGACCACGGAGTGCACCGCCTGGTGTTCTCCTCGTCCTGCTCGATCTACGGCGATGCCACCAAGGTGCCGCTCACCGAGGCGGATCCGGCCCGCCCCACCAACCCCTACGCCGCCTCGAAGTGGCTGTGCGAGCAGGTGCTCGCCGACATCTGCCGGCACCTGGCCGGGTTCTCCGTACTGGCCCTGCGTTATTTCAACCCGGTCGGCGCGCACCCCAGCGGACTGCTCGGCGAAGTCCCCCGCAAAGCCGTGCCCAACAACGTGATGCCCTACCTCGCCCGGGTCGCCGCCGGCCGCCTCCCGAGGCTCAGCGTCTTCGGCGGTGACTATCCCACCGCCGACGGCACCGGCGTGCGCGACTACATCCATGTGATGGACGTCGCCGAAGGCCACCGGCTCGCACTGGAACACCTCGACGACGAGGTCGGCATGCGGGTCTTCAACCTCGGTACGGGACGCGGGACTTCGGTGCTCGAACTCCTCGCGGCCTTCCAGCGCGCCTGCGGCAGACCGATCCCGTACGAGGTCACCGACCGTCGGCCCGGCGACGTGCCGGCTCTCGTCGCCGACCCCGGTGCCGTGGCCCGGGCGTGGAACTGGAGCACGGCGCGGGATCTCGACGTCATGTGCCGGGACGCATGGCGATTCCAGGAGCTCAACCCGTCCGGCTACCCGAACTGACACAGAAAGCGGCGAGTGAGATGCGACTGACCGTCATCGGAACGGGATACCTCGGCGCCGTGCACGCCGCGTGCATGGCCGACATCGGCCACGAGGTGCTGGGCGTCGACATCGACGCGGAGAAGATCGCCGCCCTCGCCGAGGGCCGGGTCCCCTTCTTCGAGCCCGGGTTGCAGGAGGTGCTCGGCAGAACCGTCGGATCCGGGCGACTGCGCTTCACCACCTCGCTCGAAGAGGCGGCCGACTTCGGCGAGGTGCACTTCGTCTGCGTGAACACCCCGCAGCGCCGGGACTCCCCGGCCTGCGACCTGCGGGCGGTGGACGCCGTGATCGACGCACTGGCGCCACGGCTGAGCCGCGCCTGCCTGATCGTGGGCAAGTCCACGGTGCCCGCGGGAACGACGGCCCGGCTCACCGCGCGAGTGCAGGAACTGGTCCCACCGGGCAGCGACGTGGAGGTCGCCTGGAACCCGGAGTTCCTCCGCGAGGGCTTCGCCGTCCAGGACACGCTCCGCCCGGAGCGGCTGGTGGCCGGGGTCCTGTCCGGGCGGGCCGACCAGGCCCTGCGCGAGGTGTACGCACCGATGCTGCGGGCAGGCGTGCCCTACATCAGCACGGATCCGGCCACCGCCGAGCTGGTGAAGGTCGCAGCGAACTCGTTCCTCGCCACCAAGATCTCGTTCATCAACGCCATGGCCGAGGTCTGCGACGCCACGGGCGCGGATGTCACCACCCTGGCCGACGCCCTCGGGCATGACACCCGCATCGGCCGCCGCTTCCTCTCCGCGGGCCTCGGGTTCGGGGGCGGCTGCCTCCCGAAGGACATCAGGGCGTTCACGGCCCGCGCCGACGAACTCGGCGTCGGCGACGCGGTGTTGTTCCTGCGCGAGATCGACGAGATCAACACACGGCAGCGGCGACGCACCGTCGACATCGCCCGGGACATGGTGGGCGGGGAGTTCACCGGCCGCCGTATCGCCGTTCTCGGTGCCACGTTCAAGCCCGACAGCGACGACGTCCGCGACTCCCCGGCCCTGGCGGTCGCGGCCGCGATCCACCGGGAGGGCGCGGAGGTGCGGCTCCACGATCCGGAGGGGACGGACAACGCGCGTGCCGTGCTCCCCGTGCTCGGCTACGCCGCCGATGTCACCAAGGCGTGCGAGGGCGCCGACCTGGTGCTGCACCTGACCGAGTGGAGCGACTACCGCCGGATCGACCCGGCCGCCCTTGCCGCCGTGGCACCGGCACGCAGGATCCTCGACGCGCGCAACGCCCTCGATCCGGCGTCGTGGCGCGCGGCCGGCTGGACCCTGCGGGCGCTCGGCCGGCCGCTCCCGCCTCCGCTGCCGAACCAGCAGAGCGCCGCCGACCATGTGCCGGCCGTCTGCTCCGCCGAGGTGGGCTGAGCGGGCCCACCACCGGAGGCCTCAACTGTCGCCCACAGCAAGCCTGTTGTGGGCGACAGTCGCCGTACGGCCGACCGGGAGCCGCATCGCGATGCGGCGGAGTGTGTACGACGGCCGGGCGACCAGGGCCGCCGCGCACAGCACGGCCGCCCTGACATACCGTCGCTCCATCACCGCCAGGCCGGCCTCACGGAACCGGCGCGCCGCGCGGTCCCGTCGCCGCTGCGCCCGTGTGAGGCGGTACGAGGACACGAACGACTCGAGGACGGGCGCGGGCCGTCCTTCGAGCCGGGCCACGGCCCGCTCTTCCACGAAGCGCACGAGCATCATCATCTCGGCGGGTTCACGGGCCGACATGGAGGCGCCGTGCACCCGGTAGGCGCCGAGCGGCCGCATCACCGTGGCGACCCGTCCCGCGAGGGCCAGCCGAGCCATGAGGTCGAGATCGGCGACCGGCGGAAGCGACTCGTCGAACCCTCCTGCGGCCCGCACGGCGTCGGTGCGGGCGACCAGGGAGGAGATCGGGAACGGCATCAGCCCGCCCCGCCGCATGCGCTCCTGGGAGGCGGCGTCCCGTGCGTCCTGACCCGCTCGGCCGAACCGGCGGCCGTTCTCCGACAGATACTGGAAGACCGCGCCGACCGCGACGACCTCGTGGTCGCCCCGCAGGACGCCGATCTGCTCGGCCAGTTTCTCCGGATACCAAAGGTCGTCGGCGTCGAGGAAGGCCACCGCCTCACCCCTGGCGAGGGCGAGACCGCGGTTGCGGGCGGCGCCGACTCCGCCGTTCGCGATCCGTTCGACCCGGACCCGCTCGTCGGCGACGCGTTCGGCGATCGCCGCGCCGCCGTCGGTGGACCCGTCGTCCACCACGATGACGTCGAGCTCTCGGTGGGTCTGGGCGAGGACGGACGCGAGACAGGCGCCGATGTACTTCTCTGTGTTGTACAGAGGGATGATCACTGATACGAGCATGGTTGCCTCTCGGACAGAACGGCGCGATAAAGCTCCTCGGCGGTCTCGGCCTTCGCCGCCCAGGTGTGTTTCCGCGCCCACGCCGGCGCCGCCCGCTCCATGCAGCGGCGGATGTGGTGGTCCTCCAGTACGCCGCTCAGCGCGCAGGCGAGGCGCTGGGGCAGATCGGCGGGATCGCCGAGCGGCACCGACACCGCCCCGCCCGGCGCCGAGAAGTCACTGATGCCGTGGTGGCCCAGATGGACGACGGGCAGACCCCGGGCCCACGCCTCCAGGGTCTGGGTGCTGGAGGAGTCCCGCAGGCTCGTCATCAGGAACACGTCCGCCTCGTCGCAGGCGGCGAAAACCTGCTCCCGCGGCAACAGGCCCCGGAACTCGACGGATTCCCCCACTCCAAGGCGTACCGCGAGCTGTTCCAGGGACGGTCGCAGTGGTCCGTCGCCGAGGATCACGAGGCGCACGCCCGGGATCTCCGACCGCAGCCGCGCGATCGCCCGGACGGCCAGCTCAGGGGTCTTGCGCGGGTGCAGTCTGCCGACCCAGAGCACGGTGGGCGGGCGGTCCGGCCGGGGCAACGGCGCCTCGGCCGGTTGCCGTACGACCGACTCCTGGATGCCGTCGGCCAGCATCAGCCGGGTAGCGGTACGGCTCAGGTCCTGGGCCAGTCGCTCGGTGTCCCGGTTGGTGGCCAAAAGCAGCGCGGCATCGCGAAGCGTCGCGCGACATGCGGGGCGACGGCTCAGACAGCGGACCCACAGCCAGGTCCGCAACGCCTCCTGCCGGTAGGCGGCGCCCAGGTAGCGCCGGTGACTGTGGGGCGCGACCTGGCCACCGCCGACGGGACCGAACACCAGGGGCGGCCCGAGGCGGTGCAGCGCGGAGCCGCCCTGGAGGGAGCCGTAGGAGACGTGGTGCACGAGGTCGGCCTTGTCGAGCCCCTGGTCGCGGGCGTACTCCAGCGCGCGGCGCTGCCAGCCGTCGTAGCGCTTGACCTCCGCCGCCATGTCGCTCAGCGGGCCCGGCAGGAGCCGGGTCCACCGGGGCTCCCGGGGTTCCGCGATGATGTGCGGGCGGATGCGCTCGCCCACGTCCCCCAGTTCCTCGATCCGGTGCTTGATGTGACGCACGTTGTCGGACTCGGGGTGCGTCAGGACCTCCACGGTGTGCCCCCGGCCCGCGAGCGCCTCCGCCCAGCCCCACCCGATGCCCGGTTCGCTGCCGCGGGTCGGGTCGCAGGCGAACGAGACCAGCACGATCCGCAGTCCGCGGGACCGCGGTGCGATTTTCCTATCCACGAACACCTGTCCATCCATGGTGGGGCCCTCGGGCCCTCTCCCGCGAGGCATGTCGGGCATACCGCCCATTTCTCCTATTCTCGGCACGAGATTAAGTGGCTGATGAGGAAAAAGAGGACATCTCCAGTCCGGTGAGAGGCGCGCGTTGGACCTTCGTGGATATCTCAAAGTCTTGGCCAGACGCTGGCCGACCGTCCTGATCTGTCTGTTGCTCGGTGTAGGCGCGGCCCAGACCTTCATCGTCCTGAGCACGCCGGTCTACGCGGCTCGCACCCAGCTCTTCGTGGCGACCCGGTCCGGCGCGGACACCTCCGAACTGAACCAGGGGCAGAGTTTCTCCCAGGCGCGGGTGCAGTCGTACGCGGCGATCGTGGCGACCCGTCAGGTGACCGAGCCCGTGGTGCGCGAACTGGGGCTGACGTACACACCGGAGCAACTCGCCTCGCGGATCACCGCCGAGGCTCCGCTCAACACCGTGCTTATCGACATCACGGTGCGCGACACCGTTCCGGCGCGGGCCGCGCGTATCGCCGACGCCGTGGCGAAGCGCTTCGTCGCGGTCGTCGAGCGGCTGGAGTCGCCGAAGGAGGCCGTTCCGCCGATCGGCGGGACCGCCGAGCCCGTCGCCCAGGTCTCCCCCGTCTCCCTCGGGGTGACCGAACAGGCGAGCGTTCCCACCCGTCCCGTCTCGCCGAAGCGTCTGCTCGACCTCGCGGTCGGAGTGTTCGGTGGGCTGCTGCTCGCCGCCGCGCTGGTCGCGCTGCGTGAGGCGCTCGACACCACCGTCAAGACCAGCGAGGCGCTCGGTGAACTCACCTCGCTGCCGGTGCTCGGCCATATCCCGTACGACAGGAGCTCGGTACGGCAGCGGATCGCGATGGACTCCGCCGGCAGCTCCGTGCGTGCCGAGGCCTTCCGGAAGCTGCGGGCCAACCTGCAGTTCGCTCAGGTCGACGACCGGCCGCGGGTGATCGTCGTGACCAGCTCGGTGCCCGGTGAGGGGAAGACCACCACGGCCGTCAACCTGGCGCTCTCCCTCGCCGACGCGGGGCTGCGGACCTGTCTGGTCGATGCCGACCTGCGCCGTCCCTCCGTGGCCGGCACCTTCGGCCTCGTCCAGGACGCCGGACTGACCACGGTGCTCATCGGCCAGGCGCGCGCCGAGGACGTGGCGCAGCAGGCCGGAGGCCGGCTCACCGTGCTGACCAGCGGTGCCGTACCGCCCAACCCGACCGAACTGCTCGCCTCCGACCGGATGCGGGAGGTGCTGCGCGAACTCGCCGGCGTCTTCGACGTGGTCGTCGTGGACAGCGCCCCGCTGCTCCCGGTCGCCGACACGATCGGTCTGGCCCCGCTCGTCGACGGCGTGCTGTTCGTCGTACGTGCCTCCAAGACCGGTCGCGACCAGGTCCGCGGCGCCGCCGATTCGCTCAGCCGGACGGGTGTGCGCATCCTCGGCACGGTGTTCAGCATGGCCGCCACATTCAAGGGCACGGGGTACGGCTACGGATACGGCTACGGTCCGGCCGAAGTCCCCGTGCCCCGCCCGGCGGTCGGGAGAGCGGGTGCCGTGGACTCCGCCGAGTGGTCTCCCGCGGGCGAGAAATGAGCGGCCCCGTGCACCCGGCGACCGCCTTCGATGTGCTGTTCGTCTGCACCGGCAACCTGCATCGCTCGCCGGTCGCGGAGCGGCTCCTGGCCGCCGCCTTGCCGGAGCACCGGTTCCGGGTCCGCAGCGCGGGCACCGGGGCCAGGCCGGCCCCACTGGACGGCGTGACGCGGGCCCTGATCGACGAACTCGGCGGTGACGCACGGGAGTTCACCGCACGGCGGCTGGACGCCGGGCAGATCGCGAGCGCGGATCTGGTGCTCGGACTGGAGCGCTGTCACCGGGAGACCGCGGTGCGGCTTCACCCGGTGGCCTTGCGCCGCTGTTTCACCCTCCGGGAGTTCGTCCGGCTCCTGGACGGGGCGGGGACCGGTCCCGGCACGCCGCACGAGGCGGTCCGGCTGGCGGCGTCCCGGCGGGGCCAGGTGATCCCCCCGCCGGACGAGTCGGACGGCATCGCCGACCCCTACGGCGCCGCCCCCGCCGTACACCGGGCACGGGCCCTCGAAGTCCGCGCCGCCGTCCTTGCACTGGCCGGGATCCTGGCACCGGGCTCCTCCGGGTCAGCGTCGGCGGCGAGGAGCTCCGCGGCCGGGTCGGCCTGAACGAGCGGTGGGGCGCAGCCCTCTCACAGGGTGCGCCCCACATGGACACGGCCCCACACGGACAGGGCTTCCGTCACTCACCCGTCGCACGGCTTCCCACGGTTCACCCTGACCTGTGTCGGCGTCACCAGCGTCTGCCGCAACACCCTCGGTTCGCCTTCCGCGTCCGGCTCGTCAAGGTGCAGCACCAGCGTGCGGCTTGACTGGCGGGGCAGCTCCAGATCGAGGGTGTACGTCGGGTGGCCCCGCTCGGTGCCGGGGATGGGGTGGATCGGGTGGCCGTCCAGGGTCGCCCCCGTCAGACGCGCTCCTGCTCCGGCGTAGTAGGTCGCGATCACCCGGTTGTCGCCCGGACGGGTCGGGTAGGACGGGAAGTCGACCCGCTGGGTGACGTACCCGGGCAGGCCCGAGGCGGGTGCCCGGTTGGTGAAGGTCATGGTCGCCGTCACCGAACGGCCGGTGTCCGTGCAGGCCCCGGGTGCCCAGACGAGGCTGCGGTCCAGGTAGTAGTCGAGTTTGGTGCCCGCCGCGTTGTTCACCACGAGCCCAGCGAAGGGACCGGGGGCGTCGGGGAGGACGCCGGAGAACGGCCGTGACTCCAGCAGCCGTTGCTCGCTCGCGTGCGCGCTCCACACCTGGAGCCGGCCCGCCCGCTGCACGTCGCGCACGGCACTGAGCAGCGCGGGGATCTGGCTGGTGTCGTCGACCGCGGTCATCAGCCGTCCGGCGGCGGCACGCGCGGCCTCCACGAAGTACGCCTTGCGCCGGGCGACGTCGTCGAACTTGGCGTAGGCGATCCGCTCGGTGACGTCGACGGCGTTGTCCGCGGTGAGTTCGGTGCCGTCGGGCAGCCGGGCCGGGCCGGTGGCGCGGAGCAGCAGGCCGAGCGCACCGGGATCGATGGCGAAGGCGCCGTCCAGGCGCTGGCCGCTCTGGTCGTGCCAGAAGCCGGTCCAGATCCGGGCCGCGTACGGAAAGTGCGGGCTCATGTTGGAGTTGGCCCAGACGCTCGCGGGCTGGTTGTTGCCGTACCCGGCGGCGAACTCGGCCCCCAGGTCCACGGCCGCCCGGCCGCTCATCTCCGTGTTGTTGCCGAAGTGCTCGAACGTCAGCCGCCCCCGTTCCGCCCGCAGCACCGCGAAGGCGCCCGGCAGACCGCCCGTGCCGCGGGCCTCGGCGGTGTTCTGGAACGCGAGGAAGTAGCGCCGCGGACCGTGCACCCCGAGCATCGCCGGCACCACCCGTGCCGCGACGGCGGCGTCGCCGGTCTGCGGGGCGAGTCGGTCGAGCTGATCCGTCAGTTGGGCGCGGGCGCGGTCGACGGGCGGCAGCCAGGTGGAGCCGGGCAGACGGTGGGCTGCTTCCCGCACCTCGGCCGCGACCCGCGCGGCGCGCGTGAACGCCGTTGCCTGCCCTTCCAGTTCGGTCAGGACGTGCGGGATGCCGCCCGTGTGCGCGCTCGCCGTGAGCTGGGGGACCGCTCGGGTCAGCGGCGGCAGGACGTCGGCGGTCAGCCGGTCGGAGAGCCGGGCGATGCCGCGCACGGTCTCCAGGGGGCCGCCGACGAAGGGCAGATGGGCCGCGGTGTACCAGGCGGGCCCGGTGGTGAGCTCGTGGGCCCGCGCCGCGTGCGCGGCCGCGGACCGCGCCAACCGCTCCTGATCGGCCTCCGCGGGAGGCCCCGCGGAAGAGCCCTCGGAGGAGCCCGCCGACGCACCCACGGAGGACCCCGCCGACGCCCCCGCAGTCGTGGCCGGGACCGTGGCCGCCGAGACCGCATCCTTGAGCACGTTCAGATCCCCCTGTGCGGCCAGGAGTTCAGCCCGCGCCATCACCCCCGTCACCCCGATCCAGGCGGCCGCCGCCGCTGGGACAGCGGCGGCGGCGAGCAGCACGTTGCGGACCAGGGTCCTGCGGACGTGCCGCCGTGCCCCTCGGCCGTCCGGGGCGGGCCCGGGACGGCCGAGAAGGCGCAGACGTACGCGGGGACGCACCGTCATGAGTTGCCGCGACGGCGGGCCACCAGCAGGGCACCGCCACCCAGGGCGACGAGGCCGGCTGCCACGCCTCCCAGCGCCAGCTCCATCGTGTTGTCCTCACCGGTGTGGGCGAGGTGCGGCTTGTCGGGGCGCCCGTTGTGGTGCCCGTCGTCCGAGCCACCCGGGTGGTGCCCGCCCTCGGAGCCGTTGCCGTCTCCGTGGCCGTTGCCGTGCCCTCCGTTGCCGTGCCCGTTGCCCTGGCCGTTGTCGCAGTCGCCCTCGTGCTCGTCGCCGTAGTCGTCCCCGTAGCCGTGCGGCTTCGGGGGGTACGCCGTGTGCGTCGGGCACGGTGTGGGCGGGTACGGGTTGTCCACGGCGTACGCGGTCCCCGTGGCGGCCAGCGGTGCTGCGAAGAGCGCAGCAGCCGTGGCGGCCGAGGCCACGACGGACCGCCAGTGCGGCGATGTCGTCTTCATTTCCACTCTCCTCGACATAGGTAGGCCCGGCGGCGGCGTCGGCAGCGCCAAGGACCCGGATATGTCATAAGTAGGAAAATCGAAGAACAAATAACGGTATGTCGCCCAGAGTCACCTGATGGGGTAGCGCGAATGACACATCGAGGCCCCCTGCCCGGACCGGGCAGAGGGCCTCGATGTGCAGGCGCTGTGGCTGTTACTTCACCGGCTCCGGCTCCGGCTCGCTCTCCGCCGTCTCCTCGCCCGCCGGGTCCACCGGGGTCTTGACGGACTCCAGCAGCAGCTGGGCCACGTCGACGACCTGGATGGACTCCTTGGCCTTGCCGTCGTTCTTCTTGCCGTTGACCGAGTCGGTCAGCATGACCAGGCAGAACGGGCAGGCCGTGGAGACGATGTCGGGGTTCAGGGAGAGAGCCTCGTCGACGCGCTCGTTGTTGATGCGCTTGCCGATCCGCTCCTCCATCCACATCCGCGCGCCACCCGCGCCACAGCAGAAGCCGCGCTCCTTGTGGCGGTGCATCTCCTCGTTCCGGAGACCGGGGACGTTGGCGATGATCTCGCGCGGGGGCGTGTAGATCTTGTTGTGGCGGCCCAGGTAGCAGGGGTCGTGGTAGGTGATGATGCCCTCGACCGGGGTGACCGGGACCAGCTTGCCCTCGTCGACGAGGTGCTGGAGCAGCTGGGTGTGGTGGATGACCTCGTAGTCGCCGCCGAGCTGCGGGTACTCGTTGCCGATCGTGTTCAGGCAGTGCGGGCAGGTCGCGACGATCTTCTTCGCGGACTTGGGCTTGGCGGACTCGGCGACCACCTTGCCGTCGTCGTCGAGCTCCTCGCCGAACGCCATGTTCAGCGCCATGACGTTCTCCATGCCGAGCTCCTGGAACAGGGGCTCGTTGCCGAGGCGGCGGGCGGAGTCACCGGTGCACTTCTCGTCGCCGCCCATGATCGCGAACTTGACGCCCGCGATGTGCAGCAGCTCGGCGAAGGCCTTCGTGGTCTTCTTGGCCCGGTCCTCCAGGGCGCCCGCGCAGCCGACCCAGTACAGGTACTCGACCTCGGTGAGGTCCTCGATGTCCTGGCCGACGACCGGGACCTCGAACTCGACCTCCTTGAGCCACTCCAGGCGCTGCTTCTTCGCCAGGCCCCAGGGGTTGCCCTTCTTCTCCAGGTTCTTGAGCATGGTGCCCGCCTCGGACGGGAACGCGCTCTCGATCATCACCTGGTAGCGGCGCATGTCGACGATGTGGTCGACGTGCTCGATGTCCACCGGGCACTGCTCGACACAGGCGCCGCAGGTGGTGCAGGACCACAGGACGTCCGGGTCGATGACGCCGTTCTCCTCGACGGTCCCGATCAGCGGGCGCTCGGCCTCGGCGAGAGCGGAAGCGGGCACCTGGGCCAGCTGCTCCTCCGACGCCTTCTCCTCGCCCTCCATCGTCTTGCCGCCACCGGCCAGCAGATACGGCGCCTTGGCGTGCGCGTGGTCGCGCAGGGACATGATCAGGAGCTTGGGGGAGAGCGGCTTTCCGGTGTTCCAGGCCGGGCACTGCGACTGGCAGCGGCCGCACTCGGTGCAGGTGGAGAAGTCCAGCAGGCCCTTCCAGGAGAACTGCTCGACCTGGGAGACGCCGAAGACGTCGTCGTCACCGGGGTCGGTGAAGTCGATCGGCTTGCCGCCGGAGGTCATCGGCTGGAGGCCGCCGAGGGCGGTCTCGCCGGTGGCGTTGCGCTTGAACCAGATGTTCGGGAACGCCAGGAAGCGGTGCCAGGCCACACCCATGTTGGTGTTGAGCGAGACCACGATCATCCACACGAAGGACGTGCCGATCTTGATCATCGCGACCAGGTAGACCAGGTTCTGCAGTGCGGTCACACTCAGGCCCTTGAAGGCCAGGACCAGCGGGTACGACGCGAAGTACGACGCCTCGTAGGAGTCCACGTGGTGCAGCGCGCCCTCAAGGCCGCGCAGCACGTAGATGGCGAGGCCGATGGTGAGGATGACGTACTCGACGAAGTACGCCTGACCCGCCTTGGAGCCCGCGAAGCGGGACTTGCGGCCGGGGCGCGAGGGCAGGCTCAGCAGCCGGATGACGATCAGGGCGATGATGCCGAGCGTCGTCATCACGCCGATGAACTCGATGTACAGCTCGAACGGCAGGAACTCGCCGATGACCGGCAGCACCCAGTCGGCCTTGAAGAGCTGCCCGAAGGCCTGCGCGAGGGTCGGCGGCAGGGTCAGGAAGCCGACCGCCACGAACCAGTGGGCGAAGCCGACGATGCCCCACCGGTTCATCCGGGTGTGGCCGAGGAACTCCTTCACCAGCGTCACGCTGCGGGCGTAGGGGTTGTCGGTCCTGCTCCCGGCGGGCACGGGCTGGCCCAGCTTGAAGTACCGGACGAACTGGCCGATGGCGCGTGCGAGCAGCGCCACGCCGACCACGGTCAGTACCAGCGACACGATGATCGCGGCGAGTTGCATTTCGGGGCTCCTCGGGCCTGCGAGGTTCTGACGAGCGAGATTACTAAGCGGTAACTTATGCAGTCCGTCTGAGAGTACCCATATTCTCCGCCGCACTGTAGCCGGGCGCGGGGTGATCTGAATCGCTCAGGGTTACCTTAAAACCCGATCGTGTTATTCGTGTCGAATTGGTACATACGGCGCTAATTTGGCCTTGTGCTCTATGGGATCCTCGCCGCCAGCTCCGCCCTGCTCCTCGCCGCCGTGCTCGCCGCCCTGCTGCGGGCGCCCGCCCTGCGCCTCGGCATCGTCGACCGGCGGTGGCGGCGCCCCATGCCGCTGTCCGGCGGGGTGGCGGTCGTGGCCGGCACCTGCCTGGTCGCCGCCGTGGGTGACCGGCAGGGCGCCACGCCCCTGGGCCCCGAGGCCGGGCGGCTGCTCGTCGCCGGGGCCGCCGTCGCCCTCCTCGGGCTCGTCGCCGACGTCCTGCGCGTCAAGGCGCGGTTCCTCGTCGGCGGTACGGCCGCGGCGGCGGCCTGCGTGGTGCCGTACGAGGACACCGGAGTGCTCGCCGGGATCCTCGCCGTCGGCTGGATCGTCTTCGTCGCCCTCGGGTTCAAGGCGCTGGACCACGTCGACGGGCTCGCCGGGACCGTCGGGGTCCTCACCGCCTTCGGGGCGGCTGCCTGCGCGGCGGCCGAGGTGATGGACGGGCTCGCCGTACTGCTGAGCGTGCTGGCCGCCGCGCTGACCGGGTTCCTGATGCACAACTGGCATCCCGCGCGCGTGGGGCTCGGTGCGAGCGGGGCGCTCTTCACCGGCTTCCTGCTGGCCTCGGCGGCCGTGACGACCCGCGCGGGGCAGGAACTCGGCGCCGGGGCCGGGGTGTTGTTCGCGCTGACGGCCCTGGTCGCCGCCGACGTCGTCCTCGTCGTCCTGGCCAGGCGGCTGTCGGGGCGGTCGCTGCTGCGTCCGGCGCCCGACCATCTCGCCCACCGGCTGCGCCGGCTCGGGCTCACCCCGCAGGGCGCGTGCGTGGTCCTCGGTGTCGTGTCCTTCGGCGGGGTACTCGTCGGGGTCCTCGTGCACCTCGGGTGGATCGCCGCCAGCGGGGCGCTCTGGGTGGCCGGCTGTGCCCTGGTGCTCGTCCTCGGACTGCTGCGGATCAAGCCCAGGGTGAAGCCCGCCGCGAGGTCCGGAGTGGTCCCGCGTCCGGCATCACCGCAGGTCACGACCCAGTTGCGTGTAAGGAACGGATAAGAGTTGAGCCCCCATGACTCAGGTCTGTTGACCCATCGGCTGACGTCATGCACACTTGAGTCCGTTCCACTCAAGTCAGCTGGAGGAAATCACCATGGCACGTGCGGTCGGCATCGACCTGGGCACGACTAACTCCGTCGTCAGCGTTCTTGAAGGCGGCGAGCCCACCGTCATCACCAACGCCGAGGGTGCCCGGACCACGCCGTCCGTCGTCGCCTTCGCGAAGAACGGCGAAGTGCTCGTCGGCGAGGTGGCCAAGCGCCAGGCGGTCACCAACGTGGACCGGACCATCCGGTCCGTGAAGCGCCACATGGGCACCGACTGGAAGATGGAGCTGGACGGGAAGCCCTTCAACCCGCAGCAGATCTCCGCGTTCATCCTCCAGAAGCTGAAGCGGGACGCCGAGTCCTACCTGGGCGAGAAGGTGACCGACGCGGTCATCACCGTCCCGGCGTACTTCAACGACTCCGAGCGCCAGGCGACGAAGGAGGCCGGCGAGATCGCGGGCCTGAACGTCCTGCGCATCGTCAACGAGCCCACCGCGGCCGCGCTCGCGTACGGCCTCGACAAGGACGACCAGACGATCCTCGTCTTCGACCTCGGTGGCGGCACCTTCGACGTGTCCCTCCTGGAGATCGGCGACGGCGTCGTCGAGGTGAAGGCCACCAACGGTGACAACCACCTCGGTGGTGACGACTGGGACCAGCGGGTCGTCGACTACCTGGTGCAGCAGTTCAAGTCCGGTCACGGCGTGGACCTCGCCAAGGACAAGATGGCCCTCCAGCGCCTCCGCGAGGCCGCCGAGAAGGCCAAGATCGAGCTGTCCTCCTCCACCGAGACCTCGATCAACCTGCCCTACATCACGGCCTCCGCCGAGGGTCCGCTGCACCTGGACGAGAAGCTCACCCGCGCCCAGTTCCAGCAGCTGACCGCGGACCTCCTGGAGCGCTGCAAGACCCCGTTCTTCAACGTCATGAAGGACGCCGGCGTCTCCATCAACGAGATCGACCACGTCGTCCTCGTCGGTGGCTCCACCCGGATGCCCGCCGTCGCCGAGCTCGTCAAGGAGCTGACCGGCGGCAAGGACGCCAACAAGGGCGTCAACCCGGACGAGGTCGTCGCCATCGGCGCGTCCCTCCAGGCCGGTGTCCTCAAGGGTGAGGTCAAGGACGTCCTGCTCCTCGACGTGACCCCGCTGTCCCTCGGCATCGAGACCAAGGGCGGCATCATGACCAAGCTCATCGAGCGCAACACCACGATCCCGACCAAGCGGTCCGAGATCTTCACCACGGCAGAGGACAACCAGCCGTCCGTGCAGATCCAGGTCTACCAGGGCGAGCGCGAGATCGCGGCGTACAACAAGAAGCTCGGGATGTTCGAGCTGACCGGTCTGCCGCCGGCCCCCCGTGGCGTGCCGCAGATCGAGGTCTCCTTCGACATCGACGCCAACGGCATCATGCACGTGACCGCCAAGGACCTGGGCACGGGCAAGGAGCAGAAGATGACCGTCACCGGCGGCTCCTCGCTGCCGAAGGACGAGGTCGACCGGATGCGCCAGGAGGCCGAGCAGTACGCGGACGAGGACCACCGCCGCCGCGAGGCCGCCGAGACCCGCAACCAGGGCGAGCAGCTCGTCTACCAGACGGAGAAGTTCCTCAAGGACAACGAGGACAAGGTCCCCGGCGAGGTCAAGACCGAGGTCGAGGCCGCCGTCGAGGAGCTGAAGGCCGCGCTCAAGGGCGAGGACACCGCCGAGATCCGCACCGCGACCGAGAAGGTCGCCGCGGTCTCCCAGAAGGTCGGCCAGGCCATGTACGCCGACGCCCAGGCCGCCCAGGCCGCCGGCGGCGACGCCGGTGCCGAGGCGCCCAAGGCGGACGACGACGTCGTGGACGCCGAGATCGTGGACGACGAGCGCAAGGACGGTGCCGCGTGACGGAGGAGACCCCGGGCTTCGACGAGAAGCCCGACGTCCCCTCCGGCGCCACCGACGACGCCGAGCCGAAGGCCGCCGCCTCCTCCTCGGAGGCGGGGGCGGCCCCGGCCGGGGACGCAAGTGCCCAGATCGCCGGCCTGACGGCCCAGCTGGACCAGTCGCGCAAGGCGCTCGACGAGCGCACCGCGGACCTCCAGCGGCTCCAGGCCGAGTTCCAGAACTACCGCCGCCGCGTGGAGCGGGACCGGATCACGGTCAAGGAGATCGCCATCGCGAACCTCCTGACCGAACTCCTGCCCGTGCTCGACGACATCGGCCGCGCGCGGGAACACGGTGAGCTGCTCGGCGGGTTCAAGTCCGTCGCGGAGTCGCTGGAGACCGTCGCGGCGAAGATGGGTCTGCAGCAGTTCGGCAAGGAGGGCGAGCCCTTCGACCCGACGATCCACGAGGCCCTGATGCACAGTTACGCGCCCGACGTCACCGAGACGACGTGCGTGGCGATTCTCCAGCCGGGGTATCGCATCGGCGAGCGCACCATCCGCCCCGCGCGGGTGGCGGTCGCCGAACCGCAGCCCGGCGCGCAGACGGTCAAGGACGAGTCCGAGACCGGCGAGGAGAAGGACAACAGCTCTGAAGAGGGCTGAAGCCGTAGTGGGTGACCGGAAGGAGGGGCGTCGGGGATGAGCACCAAGGACTTCATCGAGAAGGACTACTACAAGGTCCTCGGCGTCCCCAAGGACGCCACCGAGGCCGAGATCAAGAAGGCGTACCGCAAGCTCGCCCGCGAGTTCCATCCGGACGCCAACAAGGGCAACGCCAAGGCCGAGGAGCGCTTCAAGGAGATCTCCGAGGCCAACGACATCCTCGGTGACCCCAAGAAGCGCAAGGAGTACGACGAGGCCCGCACCCTGTTCGGCAACGGCGGTTTCCGTCCGGGGCCGGGCGGCGCGGGCGGCTCCTTCAACTTCGACCTGGGCGACCTCTTCGGAGGCGGCGCCCAGGGCGGGGGCCAGGGAGCCGGCGGCTTCGGCGGCGGACTCGGAGACGTCTTCGGGGGCCTGTTCAACCGGGGCAGCTCGGGAACTACGCGCGTCCAGCCGCGGCGCGGGCAGGACATCGACACCGAGGTCACCCTCAGCTTCACCGAGGCGATCGAGGGAGCGACGGTCCCGCTCAGGATGTCCTCGCAGGCCCCCTGCAAGGCCTGTTCGGGCACCGGTGACGCCAACGGCAACCCGCGCGTCTGCCCGACCTGCGTCGGCACCGGCCAGGTGGCGCGGGGCTCCGGCGGAGGGTTCTCCCTCACCGACCCCTGCCCCGACTGCAAGGGCCGCGGCCTGATGGCGGAGAACCCCTGCGAGGTCTGCAAGGGCTCCGGGCGGGCCAAGTCCTCCCGGACCATGCAGGTCCGCATCCCGGCCGGGGTCTCCGACAACCAGCGGATCCGGCTGCGCGGCAAGGGCGCGCCGGGCGAGCGCGGCGGACCCGCGGGCGACCTGTACGTCACCGTGCACGTCGCCGCGCACCCCGTCTTCGGCCGCAAGGGCGACAACCTCACGGTGACGGTCCCGGTGACCTTCTCCGAGGCGGCGCTCGGCGGTGAGGTCAGGGTGCCGACGCTGGGCGGTCCCGCGGTGACGCTGAAACTGCCGCCGGGCACCCCCAACGGCCGCACCATGCGGGCACGGGGCAAGGGCGCGGTCCGCAAGGACGGCACCCGGGGCGATCTGCTGGTCACCGTCGAGGTGAGTGTCCCGACCGAGCTGTCGGGGAAGGCTCGTGACGCGCTGGAGGCGTATCGCGAGGCGACCGTGGGTGAGGACCCACGGGCGGAGCTGTTCCAGGCCGCGAAGGGAGCATGATTCGAGTGGACGGTCGTCGACGCAACCCGTATGAACTGACCGAGGAGACCCCGGTCTACGTCATCTCGGTGGCGGCCCAACTCTCCGGCCTGCACCCGCAGACACTGCGCCAGTACGACCGCCTCGGCCTGGTCTCCCCGGACCGCACGGCCGGGCGGGGCCGGCGCTACTCGGCCCGCGACATCGAACTGCTGCGCACCGTCCAGCAGTTGTCGCAGGACGAGGGCATCAACCTCGCCGGCATCAAGCGCATCATCGAACTGGAGAACCAGGTCGCGGCGCTCCAGTCGAGGGTGGCCGAACTCCAGGCCGCCGTCGAGGGCGCGGCCGCGGCGATGCAGCAGCGCGAGGCGGCGGTGCACGCGTCGTACCGCCGCGACCTGGTGCCGTACCAGGAGGTCCAGCAGACCAGCGCGCTGGTGGTGTGGCGGCCGAAGAGGGCCAAGGACTAGGCACCACGAGAAGGGGCCCGGAGATCTCTCCGGGCCCCTTTCCCGTGCGCTCAGAGCCAGCTTTCCCAGATGCCGTACGCCTGCTGCCGTACGGCCTGCTCGGTGCCCGAGGCGTCGGTGAACACCACGCGGTAGTAGTACAGCCCCAACAGGTCCTCGTGCACGGTGTAGTCCACGTACAGCGTGGGCGTGCCGACCTTGGCGGTGTGGAGGGTGACATAGGCGGCCCGGTCCGGGTCCCAGCGCTCCACGCGGTAGTCGGTCAGCCGGGCGCAGTCGCCGAGGCCGTCCGTCTCGTCGCAGCCGACGTCCACGGTCGGGTACTGGTCCTCACGGACCGTGGTCCCGGTCCAGCCCGGCGGACGGGTGTCGGGCAGGGTGACGGAGAGCTCGGCGGGGTGGAACGCGGCGGGCCCCGCGTACGCGTCGATGAGGGGGGAGCCGTCGGTGGCGGCCACCTTGTAGGTGTGGGTGCTGCCGTCGGGCAGGATCGGGCAGAGGATCTCGGTCTTGGACAGGGAACTGCCCGTCCAGCAGTTCTCCTTCCACTGCGTCTCGCCGGTCTCCGGGTCGGTGACGCCCTCCCAGATCCGGTAGCCCTGGACGTCGTCGTCGGCGGGCGGAGTCCAGGTCAGGCGTACACCGAGGGGGATCTGCTCGGCGGCCAGGTTCTGCACCGGGGCCGGGCGCACGGTGTCCGGCGTGGTCGCGGTGGCGGCGGGGCCGGGCTGCGACTCATGGCCGTACGGGTCGATCGTCACGACCGTGTAGTCGTACGTCGTCTCGGAGGCGCCGGAGACGTCCCAGCAGACGCCGTTGATCTGCCGGGGACCGGCGTAGTCGGGGGCGTCGCCGGTGTTCCAGGTCCAGTACGTCTTCGGGTCCGTCAGGGGCAGGTCCTGCGAGCTGTCGGGCTTGCACGCGGCCACCACGCTGCGCTCGCCGGTCGCCTTGTCGGTGCGGGCGAGCCGGTAGGTGAGCAGGGGCCTGTCCTCGCCGAAGGTCCACGGGTCGGCGCTGCTCCACTCGATCATCACCCCCTCGTCGAAACGGTGCGCGGTGGTGCTGAACGGTGCGATCGCCTCGGGCCGGTCGGCCATGGTCAGTGTGGCCTCCACCGGGGCGGCCGCGTTGCCCTTCGCGTCCACCGAGCGCACCGCGTACCGGTAGCTGTCGGCGACCGCGACCAGCTGACGCGGCACCACGTCGGTCCCCGTGGTGGTGGTCGGGGTGTTGCCGGTGGCGCCGGGCAGCGCGTCGAGCCAGCCGCCGGTCGCCGGGTCGTACTGGAGGACCTGGTACGAGGCCGCCCCGTCGACGGCCGACCAGACCACGTGCGGAACCCCCGACCGGTACTCGACGCGCGCGTCGGCGGCGGTGGCGGGCGGAGTCAGGTCGGACGTGGTGAAGGTGGTGGCCGCCGAGTACGCGGACCAGTTCCCGACGGCGTCCCGGGCCCGGCCGCGATAGGTGACCTTGCTGCCGTCGGCGGCGTAACCGGTGTCGCAGATCGCTCCCTTGGTCCCCGTGTACACGGTGGTCCAGGTGTTGGTGACGGGGTCGAGCCGCTGCATCTCGTAGAGGGCGATGTCGGCCGCGTTCTCCGCGGTGGTCACCAGCTCCGGTGCCGCGTAGGGCCGGCCCACCGGGCACGAGTCCATCTCCAGGAACGGCGCCGCGGGCGGGGTCGTGTCCACGGTGGTGACGGGCTGGTCGGCGGTGCCGCCCGAGGTGTTGCCGGCCTTGTCGTAGGCGCGGACCTCGTAGTAGTAGGTGGCGCCGGTGGGCGGCGTGCTGTCGGTGTACGACGTGCCGGTCGTCGTCGCGACGGGCTTGCTGCCGAACGACGTTCCCTTGAGCCGCCGGTACAGCTTGTACCCGGCGAGGTCCATCTCCTTGTTCTTCGCCCAGGCGACCTTGGTCTTGCGGGTGGTCTTGTCGTACGCCACCGAAGTGCCGGTCGGCGTGAGGGGCTTGACCTTGTCGACGTCGGCGGTGGTGCGGGGGGTGTAGGTGACCTTGACCTTGGCGGTGCCGGTCCAGTTGGCGTAGTCGACGCGCAGGGTGTGCTTGCCGGACGGGACGGTGACGTTGGCGGTCTTCTTGACCGTGGTGGAGACGTTCTTCCAGAGGTCGATCCTGCGGACGCCGTCGACGTAGACGCGGATGCCGTCCAGGCCGGTGGCGTTGAGCGCGAAGGGGCCGCCGGAGCCGAAGTCGCGGGTCACGCTCCAGCGCACGCCGAAGTTGTCCTTCGGGAGGCCGGAGGCGGGTGCGCCGCTCCAGTTCTGGTCGATCGCGTCGTCGCAGTCGGTCTTCTTCGGGGTGCCGGAGAAGGACGTGTTCGCGTAGAACTGGCGCTTGAACACCGGGGAGGCGCAGGTCGTCGCGGCCGAGGCCGGGGACGCGGTCACGGTGAACAGGGTGCCGGCGGTGGCGAGGACCACCGCGCCGGCGGTCGTGCGGCTGGCTGACTTCATTCGATCCTCTGGTCGGATACGGAACAGCAGTTGTGAGGCTGTCGTGATCACGACTCGCGAGGTGTGAAGTTGGTTGTACGGGTGTTCGCGCGAAGTCTTCACAGCATCGGCGGAGAGTGGCGTTGCGCACTCGTTAAGTGATTCCGCTTGACTCCGCGGGGCGCCGCCGCGTTGGCTTTTCAGTCACATGGGCCGCAATGCCGCGCCCGCGTCCGGAAAGCATCAGAAGTGAGCAGCCCCATGCGTCGTATCGCCATAGCCGTGGCAGCGTCCACGATGTCCCTCTCGCTGGCCGCCTGCGGGGCGCTCGGCGCCGCGAGCGGGAGCGAGGCGAGCCCGACCAAGGGCGACGACATCACCGTGGGTGTGCTGATGCCGGAGAAGACGAACACCCGCTACGAGGAGTTCGACTACCCGATCATCCAGAAGAAGGTCGCGCAGCTCACGGACAAGAAGGGCAAGACGGTCTACGCCAACGGCGAGGCCAACGCGAAGAAGCAGGCCGCGCAGATGCAGGAGATGATCGACCAGAAGGTCGACGTCATCCTGCTGGACGCGGTCGACTCGCACGCCATCGCGGGCATGGTGGAGAAGGCCAAGGACGCCGGCATCCCGGTCATCGCCTACGACCGGCTCGCCGAGGGTCCGATCGACGGGTACGTCTCCTTCGACAACGAACTCGTCGGCGAGGTCCAGGGCCGTTCCCTCGTCGAGGCGCTCGGCTCCGACATCGACACCTCCGACAAGATCGTCATGATCAACGGCTCGCCCTCCGACCCGAACGCCGGACAGTTCAAGGCGGGCGCGATGTCCGAGCTCAACGGCAAGGTGACGATCGCCGAGCAGTACGACGTCGACGGCTGGAAGCCGGAGGTCGCGCAGAAGGACATGACGCAGGCGATCAGCGCGATCGGCAAGGGCAACATCAAGGCCGTGTACTCCGCCAACGACGCCATGGCCGGCGCCGCCATCCAGGCGATGGAGGACGCGGGCATGACGAAGATCCCGCCGATCACCGGCCAGGACGCGGAGCTGGCCGCGGTGCAGCGGATCGTGTCCGGCGAGCAGTACATGAGCGTCTACAAGCCGTACCCGGACGAGGCCGAGGCCGCCGCCGAGATGGCCGTGACCAAGATCCAGGGCAAGGACATCCAGTTCGACGCCCTCGCCACGGACAGCGTCGACAGCCCCACCAACAAGGACATCCCGGCCCAGCTCGTCCAGGTCGTCGCGCTGACGAAGGACAACATCAAGAGCACGGTCGTCAAGGACGGCATCTACACCGTCAAGGACATCTGCACCTCGGAGTACAAGAGCGCCTGCGCGGCGGCGGGGCTGTCCTAGCCGAAGCGCGGGGAGGGGCCGGAGGATCTCTCCTCCGGCCCCTCCCGGCCGTTCAGGCCACCCTCGTGAACTCCACCGTGACCTCCGGCGGCCCGCCCGGCACGCCGCGGTAGATCCCCTTGTGCGGGGTCACGTCGTCGTAGTCGCGGCCCCGGGCCACCACCACGTGGGACTCGTCGGCGCGCACGCCGTTGGTGGGGTCGTAGCCGCACCAGTCGCCCGCCCAGTACTCGATCCAGGCATGGCTCTGCCCGGCGACGGGCCGGTGCAGCTCGGCCTCGCGCTCCGGGTGGAGGTAGCCGGAGACGTAGCGGGCCGGCAGGCCGACGGCCCGCAGCATCGCGACGGTCAGGTGGGTGATGTCCTGGCAGACGCCCGCGCCCTGCTCCCAGGCCTCCGCGGGGGAGGTGTTCACGCTGGTCGCGCCGGGCAGGTACGACACCCGGCCGGCGACCAGCGCCGACACCGCGAGCGCCGTCTCGTGCGGGTCCAGGCCCGCCGCGGCCTTGCGGGCCTTCTTGGCCAGCTTCGCCGGAACCGTCGTACGGCCCGTGGGGCTCGCGAACTCCAACAGGCGGGAGTGCGCGACGCGTTCGGCCACCTCGGCCCAGCTGGGCGCGGCCGGCAGCGGCTCCGGCGGGGTCGTCTCGACCAGGCTGGAGGCCGTGATGGTGAGCCGGCCGTGCGGGTCCATCAGGTCGAAGCCGGTGACCTGGGTGCCCCAGTAGTCCCAGTACGTCCAGGTCGGCGTGGTCGGGTTGACGGTGACCCGGGCGTCCAGGGTGGTCTGGGCCGGCAGGGTCAGCGGGGTCATCCGGACCTCGTTGTGGGACGAGGCGGCGGGCTGGGCGTACGCCACCTCGGTGACGTGCTCGATCCGGAGGCGGCGGGTCATCGTCCGGCTCCTTCCTGGGCCCACTCGACGGGCCCCTGGTACGGGAAGAACCGCTCCGCCACCGCTTCCGCGGAGGCCATGCACGCGGTCTGCAGGTCGCGGAGCAGCAGGGGGAGTTGCTCCTCCAGGGCGTGCAGGTCGAGGTATTCGAGGCGGGTCCGCATCCGGCCGATCGGGCGGCGCGCGGGGTCCTGGCGGGGGCGCCCGAGCGCGGTCAGGCACTCCTCCGCCGTCGTCAGGGCGTGCAGCGCGGAGCGCGGGAAGTCCCGGTCCAGGAGCAGGAACTCGGCCACCCGCGGGGTGTCGCCGAAGCCGCCGTACAGGCGCGCGTACGCCTCGTCGGCGCCGGACGCGCTCAGCAGGGTCGGCCAGTCGGGCGCGTGGGCCGCGTCGAGCACCCGGACCGACAGCAGCCGTACGGTCATGTCCACCCGCTCCAGACTCCGGCCGAGCACCACGAAGCGCCAGCTGTCGTCGCGGCTCATGGTGGAGTCGGCGAGCCCGAAGAAGAGGGCCGCGCGCCGCCGTACGAGCTCCAGATAGGCGTAGGGGCCGGTACGGCGGGCCGCGAGCCGCTGGTCGGCGAGCGCGTGCCAGGTGGAGTTGAGGCACTCCCACATCTCCGAGGAGACGGCCTCCCGGGCGCTGCGGGCGTTCAGCCGGGCGGCGCCGAGCGCGCCCTCGATGGACGCCGTCGAACGGGCGTCGAAGGCCAGCTGGTCCAGCACCCGCTGCATGTCGCAGGGCTGGCCGCCGGCGTCCATGCCGAGGATCGCGTACAGCGACCGGCAGGCCGCGTCCTCGTCGCGCCAGGGGTCCTCCAGCATCCGGTGGAGGTAGGCGTCGAGGATCCGCCCGGTGGCGTCCGCCCGCTCGACGTAGCGGCCGGTCCAGATCAGGGCCTCGGCTATCCGGGAGAGGATCACGTCGTTCACTGCTGTGCCCCTTCCTGTACGACGGTGGGGGAGCCGTCGGGACCGTGCTGGCGTGGCGCGATGTCGAGGGGGGCCGTGCCGGGCGCGGGCGGCGGCGGCTCGGCGGGGCCCTCGGCGAGCACCCAGGTGTCCTTGGAGCCGCCGCCCTGGCTGGAGTTGACGATCAGGTTGCCCTCCTGGAGGGCGACCCGGGTCAGGCCGCCGGGCAGGACCCAGATGTCGCTGCCGTCGTTGACGGCGAAGGGACGCAGGTCGATGTGGCGGGGCGCCATGCGTTCACCCGCGAGGGTGGGAGAGGTGGACAGGGCGACCGGGCGCTGGGCGATGAAGCCGCGGGGGTCCTTGCGGACGGCCTCACGGGTCCTCTCCAGGGTCTCGCGGTCGGCCTTCGGGCCGATGACGATGCCCTGCCCGCCGGCCCCGTCGACCGGCTTCACGACCAGCTGGTCGATCTGGTCCAGCACGGCTTCCAACTGGCCAGGCTCGTCCGGGCGGAACGACTCCACGTTGGGCAGAATCGGTTCCTCGGAGAGGTAGTAGCGGATCAGGTCCGGGACGTAGGTGTAGAGCAGCTTGTCGTCCGCGATGCCGTTGCCGACCGCGTTGGCGAGGGTGACATGGCCCGCCATGGCCGCGCCGAGGATGCCCGGGCAGCCGATCACCGAGTCGGGGCGGAAGTGCAGCGGGTCGAGGAAGTCGTCGTCCAGGCGCCGGTATACGACATGGACGGGCACCTCGCCTCGGGTCGTGCGCATCCACACCCGGTTGCCCCGGCACACCAGGTCGTGGCCCTCGACCAACTGGACGCCCATCAGCCGGGCGAGCAGGGCGTGTTCGAAGTAGGCGGCGTTGTTGGGCCCGGGGGTCAGGACGACGACCCGGGGGTCCTGGACCCCGTCGGGGGCGGCCGCGCGCAGGGCGGCGAGCAGCTTCTGCGCGTAACCGTCGACGGGCAGCACATGCTGTTCGGCGAACAGGGACGGGAAGACACGGGTCATCGCGCGCCGGTTCTCGATCACGTACGACACCCCGCTGGGCACCCGGACGTTGTCCTCCAGGACCCGGAAGTCGCCCTGTTCGTCCCGGACGAGGTCGATGCCGGCGACATGGATGCGTACGCCGCCCACGGGCTCGATCCCCTGGGCGGCCCGGTGGAAGTGCGGGGAGTTCAGCAGCAGCCGCCAGGGCACCACCCCGTCCTCGAAGGCACGGGCGGGTCCGTAGGCGTCGGCGAGGTAGGCCTCCAGGGCCCTGACCCGCTGGCTCACCCCGCGTTGTACGAGATCCCATTCGAGGGCGTCGAGGATCCTGGGCACGAGGTCCAGCGGCCAGGGCCGTTCCTCGCCCGCGAAGGCGTAGGTCACGCCCCTGTCGGTGAACGTCCGGGCCATCTGGTCGGCCCGGAACCTGAGTTCACTCGGTTCGATCGGCTGGAGCGCTGCCAGTACCGGCTCATAGGCGGTCCTGACCTCACCCGGCCGCTCGAACATCTCGTCCCACGCGTCGGCCAGCGCGTACGCGTCAAATATGTCCGCCATGACCTGACGTTAAGTGCGGCACGTAACGAACTGATCACTGTGCGATTTCCGGGAGTTGACACGCGGAGCGGGTTGTTCCGCGCCGGGTCCCCCTCGGCCGTACGCGGGCGCAGCTTGTTGCAACCCGGCGCGGGGAGGCCCGGATGCAGTGGTGCATATCGGCCGTATTCCCCTGCCCCGGCCCGAGGAGCCGTGTTGCGGAGCCGGTCCGGGCCGCGCATAGTTGCGGAGCCGAGGGGGCTTCGACGCCCCGATGGGGAACAGGACAAGAGGGCGGTAGACGCTGGAACCGGGGGTGGGATGGGCAATGACCGGCTACGGGGCGGACGACCATCCACACGGTGCTGACCGGCTGTGCGAGGCCGGGGACCGGGTGTACTCCCGGGCCGTACGGCGCGGCCGGGTGCCGCGCGACGACGCCGGACCGGTGCCCTGTCTGCTGGAACTGGCCCTGCTGCACCCGGACCCCGACGACATGGACTGGCTGGTGCCGACGGCCCCGCAGGAGGTCATGACCCGGCTGCTGCGCGAGGTCCACGACGAGGTCAGCGCGAGCCAGCGCCGGGTCGGCGCCGCGGTCGCCGCGGTGGAGCGGTACGCGGGCCTGGCGCCCAGCGTCGTCGCGGGCGGTGCCGGGGAGGGGACCGCGATCCGCGTCCTCGACGGCCTCTCCCGCATCCAGGCCGCGATGGACGAGGCCACCGAGGCCTGCACCACGGAGGTCCTCACGGTCCAGCCGGGCGGCATCCGCCCCGAGCACGAGCTGACCGAGGGCCTGCACCGGGCACTGGCGCTGCGCGGCCGGGGCGTACGGATGCGGGACCTGTACACCCACGTGGCGCGGCACGGCCAGGGCCTGCTGAACTACCTGGAGCTGATGGGCGGTGCGGTCCAGGCCCGCACCCTCGACGAGGTCATCGACCGGCTCATCCTCTTCGACCGCACGGTCGCCTTCATCCCCGCCAACGCCGACCGCACCCTCGCCCTGGAGCTACGGCACCCCGCGCTGGTGGAGTACCTGGTGACCGTCTTCGAGCGGCTGTGGCGGCTGGCGATCCCGCTGACCGCCCCGCTCCCCGACACCGGCATCGAGGGCATCTCCCACCGCGAGCAGTCCATCGCGGCCCTGCTCGCGGAGGGTCACCAGGACGCGGTGATCGCGGAACGCCTCGGCATAAGCGTGCGCACCTGCCGGGCCCACATCGCGCGCCTGTCGGAGACCCTGGGGGCGGCCAGCCGTACGCAGCTGGGCGTGCGGATAGCGCAGGTGGGCCTGGACGGCGCCGCCGGGTCCCCGTCACCGGACCCGAGCACCTCCGCACCGGCCTCCGTCACCTCCCTCACGCTCCCCGATCAAGGATCCCGGACCGTCCGATGAGGTAGCCGAGCTGGGCGCGGCTCTCGCTGCCGAGGGTGGCGGCGAGCTTGGCGATGTGGACGCGGGCGGTGCGGATGTTCATACCGAGGCGGTCGGCGATGACGGCGTCCGTGTGCCCCTCCACCAGCAGCCCGGCGATGGCCCGCTGACGGGGCGTGACCCCGTTCAGGCTGGGCCGGTGCACGGTCTGCGGGTACATCGGCGTGGCCTGCCACCACAGCCGGTCGAACGTGGCGGCCAGGAACTCCACCAGCGCCGGATGCCGGACCTCCAGCGCCAGCCTGCCGTCCGCACCGGCGGGGATGAACGCCACGTCCCGGTCGACGACGATGAGCCGGTCGGTGACCTCGTCCAGGGAGCGGGCCTCGGCGTCGCCGCGGAGTTGCTCGTAGCGGGCGAGGACGAGCGGCATCTGGCGCTGGGTGTGCTGGTAGAGGGTGCGGATCCGGCCGCCGCGGTCCAGCAGCGCCTGGTCCCGGTCCATCGCCACCACCTGGGCGGCGGCGCCCCGGCTGTCGCTGTAGTGCAGATTGGGCTGCACACACAGGAGTTCGCGCGCGGCACCGGTCATCGCCTCGGTGATGGCCGCGTTGATCCGGCCGGTCCCGCTGACCACCCTGACCGCCGGGTTCCGGTCGGCCGCCGGGGCGCGCCGCGCGTCGATCCGGGTCAGCGGCGCGAACGCCTCGGCGAGTCGCTCGCCGTACTGACGCTCACGCACGACGTGGTCGGTGGTGGTGCGGAGCAGGCGGTGGAGGGCGAGGGCGGGGGGTACGGGTTCCAGCCGGGCGGGGACCGCGTGGGCAGGGTCGGGTCGGTGATGGTCGGGGGCCTCTCCGGGCGGCCGGAACAGGCCGCTCTCGGTGAGGCAGGGGACGGCCGAGGCGTCCTGGCTCCCGATCCCGCCCTGCCGCAGAGCGCGTTCGTAGAGCTCGATGGCCTGGGGGCACGGGTCCAGCGGGCCGTGCGCCGGATGGGCGGCCGCACTCGTCACTCGCCCGCCTCCTCCTGCCCGAGGATCCCGGACTGCCCGATCAGGTAGCCGAGTTGGGCGCGGCTCTCGCTGCCGAGGGTGGCGGCGAGCTTGGCGATGTGGACGCGGGCGGTGCGGATGTTCATGCCGAGGCGGTCGGCGATGACGGCGTCGGTGTGGCCCTCGACGAGGAGGGCGGCGATGGCGCGCTGGCGGGGCGTGACGCCGTTCAGGGTGGGCTGCTGGACGGCTCGGGGGTGCATGGGGGTGGCGAGGCGCCAGAGCCGGTCGAAGGCGGTGACGAAGAAGGCCACCAGGGCGGGGTGACGGACCTCCAGGGCCAGGGTGCGGTCCTTGTTGGCCGGGACGAAGGCCACGGTCCGGTCCACGATGATCAGACGCTCGGTCACCTCGTCGAGGGTGCGGGCCTCGACGTCGCCCCGGAGGCGCTCGTAGCGGGCCTGGACGCTGGGGGCGTGGCGCAGGGTGTGCTGGTAGAGGGTGCGGATCCGGCCGCCCCGGTCCAGCAGGGCCTGGTCCCGGTCGAAGGCCTCGACATGCACGAACGGGGGCGGCTGGGCGTGTCGGTCGCTGGTGTTCGGCTGGATCGACAGCAGTTCCGAACTGCCCGCCATGGCCTGGCCGATGACCCGGCTGATGAGGTCGGTCCCGCTGAGGACGCTGATCATCGAGGAGTCGTCGGCGCCGGTACGGCCACCGTCGATCCGCAGCAGCGGCTCGAAGATCTCGGCCAGCCGGGCCTCCCGCCGCCGTTCCTCAGCGATGCGCTCCTCGGCGATCCGCAGCATGCGGTGCAGGGCGACGGCCGGGGCGACGGGCTCCAGCCGGTCCGGGTCCGTGACGGCGGGATGCAGCAGCCCGAAGTCGAGCAGACAGGGCGCTTCCTCCGCGTCGGCACCGAGCACATGCCCCTCGCGCAGGGCACGCGTGTACAGCTCCGTCCCCGCCCCGCACAGGTCCTCCACACCGTGCTCGGGATGCGGCGGCCTCATCGTGTGACTCCTTCCTGCTCGAGGATGCCGGACTGCCCGATGAGGTAGCCGAGTTGGGCGCGGCTCTCGCTGCCGAGGGTGGCGGCGAGCTTGGCGATGTGGACGCGGGCGGTGCGGATGTTCATGCCGAGGCGGTCGGCGATGACGGCGTCGGTGTGGCCCTCGACGAGGAGGGCGGCGATGGCGCGCTGGCGGGAGGTGACGCCGTCCGGGGAGGGCGGTTCGACGGCTCGGGGGTGCATGGGGGTGGCGAGGCGCCAGAGCCGGTCGAAGGTGGTGGCGAGGAAGGCCACCAGGGCGGGGTGGCGGACCTCCAGGGCGAGGGTGCGGTCCTGGTTGGCGGGGATGAAGGCGACCTGGCGCTCGACGACGATCAGACGCTGGGTGACCTCGTCGAGCGTGCGCGCTTCCACATCCCCGCGGAGGCGTTCGTAACGGGCCAGGATGCTGGGGGCGTGGCGCAGGGTGTGCTGGTAGAGGGTGCGGATCCGGCCGCCCCGGTCCAGCAGGGCCTGGTCGCGGTCGAAGGCCTTGGCGTGGATCTCGGCGGGGGAGTGGGTGTGACTGGTGTGCGGCTGAATGGTGAGCACCTCGCCCGACGCCTCCGCAACGGTCCGCTGGATGGCCTCGCCGATACGGTCGAGCCCGCTGAGGACATGGATCGTGGGGGTCTGCGCGAGTGTGGCGGACCGCATACTTCCGGCCACCAACCGCTCGAACACAGCGGCCAGCCGCTCCTCACGGCGCCGTTCGTCTGCTATGCGGTCCGCCGCGCCGCGCAGCAGGCGGTGCAGAGCCAGGGCCGGCTCGACGGGCCGCAGCCGGCGCGGGTCTCCGGGGTCCGGCTGGAGCAGACCGAGCTCGACGAGACACGGAACCTCGGCCGCCTCCTCGGCGTTCACCCGTCCTTCGCGCAACGTCCGGGTGTACACGCCGAGGCCCGCCTCGCACGGTTCTCCCCGGCCGTGCGTGTGAGCCCCGCTCACGGGTGGTCGTCTCCCCCTGATATCGCCTGGTCGGGCTTGAGGATCCCCGACTGCGCGATGAGGAAGCCGAGCTGGGCGCGGCTGCCGCTGCCGAGGGCGGTCGCGAGCTTGGCGATGTGGGCCCGGCAGGTGCGGACGTTCATGCCCAGGCGGCGGGCGATCGCCTCGTCGACATGGCCCTCCACGAGCAGTTTGGCGATGGAGTGCTGGATGTCCGTGATGCCGTCGGGGGCCGTTTCGTAGGGGGCGCCGGCGCTCAGGGGGACGGCACGGGTCCACATGAATTCGAACACCTTGATCAGGTATCGGACAAGACCGGGGTGACGCAGTTCGAGGGCCACCTGCCGGTCGTCGCGGGTGGGGATGAACGCGACGGTCTCGTCGCAGATGATGAGGCGCTCCACCAGTTCGTCGATGGTGCGGTACTCCGCCTTCCCGTCGGCGAAGTGGTCCACCCAGGCGAGCCGCTCGGGGCTGTACCGAGCCGTGTGCTGGTAGAGCGTCCGGATGCGTACGCCGCGCTCTATCAGCGGCCGGTCGCGTTCCAGCGCCTCCATGAGCCGGTTCTCGGAGCTGGGGCGACCGCTCGGCTGGACCGTGAGCATCTCGGTCTGGCACTGGGCCGTGGCCAGGTCCAGCGCCGCGTTGATGCGGTCGAGGCCCTCCAGCACGGTGATCGAGTGGGTGGAGTTGGCCTCCTGCGCGCTGAGGGCCATGAACGGTTCGAAGACCTCGGTGAGCGCGATCGACCGGCGCCGGTTCTCACTGATCTCGTGTTCGATGCGGTCGAGGCGCTGGGCCAGGGCGACGGCAGGTGGAACGGGACGCAGCCAGTTCGCGTCGTCAGGATCGGGGTGCAGGAGGGCGAACTCCATCAGGCAAGGAGCGGGCTCGGCGTCCGCCCGGAGAATTCGTCCCGTGCGCAGAGCGTTTGCGTAGAGGCGGCCTCCCTCTTCGCACAGCTCGGTCATCGCATGGGGATGTGTCGCCTTAATCCCATTTGTTGCCAAATCTCCACCCCCCAGGGTCCTGAACATGCAGGAACATGATGCACCGATCGTGTGGCCATGACGTGCCTGAATGAGCCATCGTCTTACTCGACGGGGGAAGAGGGGACCTTCAAGTGAGGACGAAGCCGACTATGCGTAAGAGAATGCTTCGCTCGGTGCTTGTCGCCGCCTTCTCCGCCGTTGTGGCCTTCGGAGCTCTGAGTGGCCTCGCCGGTACGAAGAGCGATGCGCGCGAGACGGGTGGTGCGCAGTCTGTCGTCGTCGCGGACGACGACGTGACCGAAGTGATACTGGTCCCGGCCGACAGCAAGTGGGACTGAGGCCGATGACCACCCCACCCGACGACCGCTCCTTCCGCAGGGAAATGGCCACCGCCTACCGCTCGGGCTGGCACTTCATCGACCTCGTCACCGCGATCCCCCACCCCGGTGACTCGTTGATGGTGACCGTCTTCGGCGAACCGGTGGTCGTCACGCGGGACGAGGACGAGGACGTGCGGGCGTACCGGTGTCTGCGGCGGCCTCGGGGGGCGCCGCAGCCCGTTCGGTGTGCCATTCGGTACGGAATGATCTTTGTGAACCTGGACCAACGAGACCATCGGCTGGTGGAACCGGAAACCCCCACCCCGCGGACCATCTCAGCCACCCCCCGCAGTGCCTGACGCGATTCCCCCGTCGTAACAGATCGCTCAGGTGCTTCCCCCCGCAGCGGCGTCACCGTGACCTGAACACGGTGACGCCGCTGCAGTTTTCGGGCGACATTTCCGGCTATCGGATGATCGGCCCGTGGCTCAAAAACGCCCCATCGCGCCCGTCAGTGAGATCTCGATGACCACCCGCAAGGGGTTCGGTGCCGGGGTCCGCTCATAGCGCTCGGCGTAGCGCCGCACCGCCTCCGCGACCCGCTCCGGGTCCCTGCTGACCCGCGCCCTTCCCTCCAGCGTCGCCCAGCGCGGCCCGGCCACCTGGCACACCGCCACCGCCGCGCCCTCCTCGCCGGCCGCCAGCACGTGCCGCACCTTCGCGCTCGTCTCGCTCGCGATCACCCGAGCAAGTCGGGCCTCCGGGTCGTATGTCACCCCGACGGGCACCATGTGCGGGGTGCCGTCCGGGCGCGGGGTCGTCAGTGTGCACAGATGCCGTTCCCGCCAGAAGCTGAGGTACGACGGGTCCGGGGCACCCGGATCCTGGGCGTAGGAGGTCATGCCGGGACGTTAGTCCTCCCGGTCCTCCCGAAGACCGCCTTGAGTGGAATAGACTCAACTTTATGTACGCTGACTGAGTCAGTGCAGGAGCCGGTACCGGAGCGACACCAGGAGGAGTACGGACACGTGGATGCCGAGCTGACCAACCGGAGCCGGGACGCGATCAACGCGGCCAGCAACCGGGCCGTGACCGAGGGACACCCGGACCTCACCCCCGCCCACCTGCTCCTCGCTCTGCTCCAGGGGCAGGACAACGAGAACATCGTCGATCTGCTGGCCGCCGTCGACGCCGACCAGGCCGCCGTGCGGGCGGGCGCGGAGAAGGCCCTGGCCGCGCTGCCCAGCGTGACCGGGTCCACCGTCGCGCCCCCGCAGCCCAACCGCGACCTGCTCTCCGTCATCGCCGACGCGCAGGCCCGTGCCAAGGACCTCGGTGACGAGTTCCTCTCCACCGAGCACCTGCTCATCGGTATCGCCGCCAAGGGCGGACCGGCCGCCGAGGTGCTGACCCAGCAGGGCGCCACCCCGAAGAAGCTGGTCGACGCCTTCCAGAAAGCCCGGGGAGGGCGCCGCGTGACCACCGCCGATCCCGAGGGCCAGTACAAGGCCCTGGAGAAGTTCGGAACCGACTTCACCGCCGCCGCGCGGGACGGCAAGCTCGACCCCGTCATCGGCCGCGACCAGGAGATCCGCCGGGTCGTGCAGGTGCTGTCCCGCCGTACGAAGAACAACCCCGTCCTCATCGGCGAGCCCGGCGTCGGCAAGACCGCCGTCGTCGAGGGACTCGCCCAGCGGATCGTCAAGGGGGACGTGCCCGAGTCGCTCAAGGACAAGCGGCTGGTCGCGCTTGACCTCGGGGCCATGGTCGCCGGGGCCAAGTACCGGGGTGAGTTCGAGGAGCGGCTGAAGACCGTGCTCGCGGAGATCAAGGACTCCGACGGGCAGATCATCACCTTCATCGACGAGCTGCACACCGTCGTGGGCGCGGGCGCCGGCGGGGACTCCTCGATGGACGCCGGCAACATGCTCAAGCCGATGCTGGCGCGCGGTGAGCTGCGCATGGTGGGTGCCACCACCCTCGACGAGTACCGGGAGCGGATCGAGAAGGACCCCGCTCTGGAGCGCCGCTTCCAGCAGGTGCTGGTCGCCGAGCCGACCGTCGAGGACACCATCGCCATCCTGCGCGGGCTCAAGGGCCGCTACGAGGCCCACCACAAGGTCCAGATCGCCGACAGCGCGCTGGTCGCCGCCGCCACCCTCTCCGACCGGTACATCACCTCCCGCTTCCTGCCCGACAAGGCCATCGACCTCGTCGACGAGGCGGCCTCCCGGCTCCGCATGGAGATCGACTCCTCGCCCGTCGAGATCGACGAACTCCAGCGCGGGGTCGACCGGTTGAAGATGGAGGAGCTGGCGCTGGAGAAGGAGACCGACCCGGCCTCCCGCGAGCGCCTGGAGCGACTGCGCCGCGACCTCGCCGACAAGGAGGAGGAGCTGCGGGGCCTGACCGCCCGCTGGGAGAAGGAGAAGCAGTCCCTCAACCGGGTCGGTGAACTCAAGGAGAAGCTGGACGAGTTGCGCGGACAGGCCGAACGCGCCCAGCGTGACGGCGACTTCGACACCGCCAGCAAGCTGCTGTACGGCGAGATCCCCACCCTGGAGCGGGACCTGGAGGCCGCCTCGGAGGCCGAGGAGGAGGCCGCCAAGGACACCATGGTCAAGGAGGAGGTCGGCTCCGACGACATCGCCGACACCGTCGCCGCCTGGACCGGCATCCCCGCGGGCCGTCTCCTGGAGGGCGAGACCCAGAAACTCCTGCGCATGGAGGAGGAGTTGGGCAAGCGGCTGATCGGCCAGAGCGAGGCCGTGCAGGCCGTCGCCGACGCCGTACGGCGCACCCGGGCCGGCATCGCCGACCCCGACCGGCCCACCGGCTCCTTCCTCTTCCTCGGCCCCACCGGCGTCGGCAAGACCGAACTCGCCAAGGCGCTCGCCGACTTCCTCTTCGACGACGAGCGGGCGATGGTCCGCATCGACATGTCGGAGTACGGCGAGAAGCACAGCGTGGCCCGGCTGGTCGGCGCGCCTCCCGGCTACGTCGGCTACGAGGAGGGCGGCCAGCTCACCGAGGCGGTGCGCAGGCGGCCGTACAGCGTGGTGCTCCTCGACGAGGTGGAGAAGGCCCACCCCGAGGTCTTCGACGTGCTCCTCCAGGTGCTGGACGACGGGCGGCTGACGGACGGTCAGGGCCGTACGGTCGACTTCCGCAACGCGATCCTGGTGCTGACGTCCAACCTGGGCAGCCAGTTCCTCGTCGACCCGATCACCAGCGAGGAGGAGAAGAAGGAGCAGGTCCTGGAGGTCGTACGGGCCTCTTTCAAGCCGGAGTTCCTCAACCGGCTGGACGACCTGGTCGTCTTCTCGGCGCTCAGCAAGGACGAGCTCGGCCGGATCGCCCGCCTCCAGATCGACCGGCTCGCCAAGCGCCTCGCCGAGCGCCGGCTCACCCTGGAGGTGACCGACGCGGCCCTGGACTGGCTCGCCGTGGAGGGCATGGACCCGGCCTACGGCGCCCGCCCGCTGCGCCGGCTCGTCCAGACCGCGATCGGCGACCGCCTCGCCAAGGAGATCCTGTCCGGCGAGGTCAAGGACGGCGACACGGTCCGGGTGGACGCCTTCGGCGACGGCCTGATCGTGGGACCGGCGACCGGTAAAACGCTCTGAGTGGTCGGGCGGGGGCTGGTCGGGCCCCCGCCGCACCGCTCACAGCGTGAACGCCACGAACCGCACCTCGGACCAGTTGCGGCTGTCGTGGGTGATCTCGATCTGCACGGAGGCCCGCTCCCCCGCGACCGGGCCCGCGTCCAGGCACGCGTCGACCTGGGCGTCGCCGCACTGGGTGGTGCGCAGCTTCGGCCCCAGCGGGAAGCCGGCCGCCACCCAGGCGTCGATCTCGGCGCGCGGCATCCGGAAGCGGGCCGTGTAGCGGGGCTTGGAACCGGCCTCCAGCCCGCACCAGGCGTCCTTCGCCCCCTCCGGCATCTGCATCCCCCCGAAGGCCAGGGCCTGGGCGCACGAGGTCTTCTTCACGTCGGCGGCGACCGAGTCGTCGGTGAACAGCCAGGCGATCAGCAGCGCGAGCAGGGCCGCCACCACCAGCGTCGGCACGGCGAGGATCGCGAGGAAGATCCCCCATCTGGTCCTGCCTCGCCCGTCCTGTTCCGCCACCGTTTCGATGTCCGTCTGTGTCATGTGTTCCCCCAATGGTCGGACCCAGTTCTACCTGGGCTGTCCGGATCATGTCAGCCCTGGGAGGACAGGGTCTGTCGGGGCTTGCCACCCCCCTCCCCGGATGGGGGAGGATGGCGGAATCCGTACGAAGGGAAATTCACGGTGACCATCGACCCGTCCTCGATTCCGAACTTCGGGGGCCAGCCCGAGCCGCAGCCCCAAGGACCGGCGGGCCCCGTCGTCCCGGATCAGGATCTCGTGAAGCAGCTCCTCGACCAGATGGAGCTGAAGTATGTCGTCGACGACGAGGGTGACCTCGCAGCGCCGTGGGAGCAGTTCCGTACGTATTTCATGTTCCGTGGCGAGGCTGACCAGCAGGTCTTCTCGGTGCGGACGTTCTACGACCGGCCCCACAAGATCGACGAGAAGCCCCAGCTGCTGGAGTCCATCGACGACTGGAACCGGCGCACCCTGTGGCCCAAGGTCTACAGCCACACCCATGACGACGGCACCGTCCGGCTGATCGGCGAGGCGCAGATGCTGATCGGCACCGGCGTCGCCCTGGAGCACTTCGTGTCCTCCACGGTGAGCTGGGTGCGCGCCGCCATCGAGTTCGACAAGTGGCTCGTCGAACAGCTCGGCCTCGAGGAGGAGGTCAACGACGCGGAGAAGCCCGAGGGCGACGACGAGTAGGCGTTCTGCCGCGTTCCACCGCTACAGAGGCGTATGGGCGCGTACGACCAGGTACGCGCCGTAGCCGACGAGAGCCCGGCCAGGGCACCGGTCCCCACGACCGCGTGCCAGGGCCGGGCTCTCGCCGTCGGCACCAGGGCCGGCGTGAGCGGCGGGAGGGCGGGCAGCGGCAGGACCCCGCTGTAGACCGGCAGCGGCAGTGACAGCGGGGCGCGGTCGGCGAGCAGCAGGGCGTACAGGAGAAGTGCGCGGAGCCCTGGCGGCGCTGCACCGCGAAGCAGCCGCCGAGCAGATCGCCCTCGTGTCGGCCGACCCGCAGCACGTAGCCGAGCCGGACCAGTGGGGCGAGCGCGACGCCCGTCCACAGCCTGTGGGTAACTTTTCGCTTCTCTCGAACACCCCGCACGATCTCGTACGACGCCGTGGCCCACCGCGCCCCCGCCGAGCTCGGTGTCCGCTCGGGCGGCGCGTGTCAGTCCACGGAGGTCATGAAGGCCAGCATCCTGCGGTTGGTCTCCTCCGCGTGGTCGATCTGTGGCCCGTGGCCCGTGTCGGAGATGATCTCGGCTCGGGCGCCGGGGACCAGGCGCGGCACCCGCTCCGCCTGCCTTCGCGGGTGTACGAGCAGGCTTCGCCGGCCGAGGATCAGATAGAGCGGAGTCCGGACGGTGGACAGTTCCTCCTCCGACAGGGGAAGCGGCGCCGGGCGGCGTATGCGGTAGGCGCGACCAGCCGTTCTGATCATCCTGAGCAGTTCCGGCATGACCAGGACCGGCTGGTCCAGCCATGCCGCCAGTCGCGGGCGGAGCATCTTCGGCGCGAAGGTCGCGAAGAGGCTGGCGAAGATCCAGACGAAGAAGCGAAGACCCACTTTCTCCAGGCCGCCCGGGTCGAGCAGGGTGACCGAGGCGAGGCGGCCGGGCCTGCGGTGCGCCTGGTTCAGGGCGAGCCAGCCACCGTAGGAGGAGCCGACGAGGTGGACACGGTCGAGCCCGAGCCCCGCGAGTGTCTCGTCCAGCCACTGCGCCGCGTGTTCGGGCTGGTGGATGGGCTCGCGCTGCACACTGCGCCCGGGATCACCGGGGGTGTCGAGGGCGTAGACCGGCCGCTCGGCGCTGAGGGCGGGGGTGTTCGGGTACCACATGGCGGAGCAGGAGCCGGCCCCGTGCACCAGGACGACGGGGGTGCGGGACCGGGCGGCCTCGTCCGTGGGGCCGTAGCGGTAGACGTGCGTGGTGCCGAACGACGTCTCCACGTCCTCTTCCGACAGCGCGGGCGCCCCCAGTGCGTAGACCGCGTCGCAGGCGGTGAAGTAGCGCTCCCTCCAGGCTTCGCTCACATAGCGGCCGACATCGGCCCGGATGCGGGTGCGGGCAGCGGTCTCGGTCATGGTCACCTCCGGCGGCAGGTTCGTGATACGAACGTATCACGATGTTGGTACAGCTGTATCATCAAAAGGGCCCGCCGAGGCCACAGCAGGAACGACGAGCGGAGAACCGTCCGATGCCCAAGCGCGTGGACCACGCAGAACGGCGCACCGAGATCGCCGAGGCGCTGATCAGGATCGCCGACCGACGGGGGCTGCACGCCGTGGGGATGCGTGATGTGGCAGCGGAGGCGGGCGTATCGCTGCGCCTGGTGCAGTACTACTTCCAGACCAAGGAGAAGTTGCTGCTTTTCGGGCTCGAACGGCTGGCGGAGAGGTTTGGGGAGCGCGTCGCCGCCCGAGTACGGGCCGCCGGGGACAGCCCTGGTCCGCGCGCGATGGTCGAGGCCCTTCTGATGGCCGCGCTGCCGACGGACGACGAGAGCCGTACCTTCCACCACCTCTACACGTCCTACGCGGTGCTGGCCATGACCGACGGGGCGCTCGCGGCCCAGCCCTTCATCAAGAATCCCGATGCCGCCGAAGACGCCCTGACCGGGCTCCTCCGGCAGGCACAGGAAGCGGCACTGCTCGAGCCCGGCGTCGACGCACGGTCCGAGGCAGCCGGCCTGCTCGCCATGTCCGCGGGACTCGGCACCGGCATCCTCGTCGGCCAGCGCAGCCCTCAGTCCGCGACCACCGTGCTGAACCACCACCTGGACCGGGTCTTCCGCACCGGCGACGAGGTCTCGGCATGAGTGACCGGAGCCCGGCTGCCGTGGAACTGCGGACCGACCGGCTGTTGCTGAGCCGCCCGACCCCAGCCGATGTCGACGCGATCCTCGCCGTCCACCGCGACCCCGGGACCTGCGCCCACAACCCGTCCGACGCACTGGCCCGGTTCGAGGAGGCGGAGGCGCTCTACCGCCGCTGGGACGCCCAGTGGCAGCAGCACGGATACGGGTACTGGGTCGTACGGCGCCACGGCTCCGCCGAGCAGCTCGGATTCTGCGGAATCAAGCCCATGGAACTGCACGGAGCCCCGGTCCTGAACCTCTTCTACCGTTTCGCCACCTCGGCCTGGGGCCAAGGCTTCGCCGGTGAAGCCGCGGCCGCGGTGGTCGCCTGGGCATCCCGTCACGTGCCCGGCCTCCCGCTGATCGCCCGCGTGCGACCGGCCAACCTCGCGTCTCAGCGCGTGGCGATACGCGCCGGGCTCGACCGGGCACAACACCTCGACACCGAGGGGTACGACGGCTTCGACTGGATCTACGTGGCCCAACCGGCGGACCTCGCCGAGGCGTAGCCATTCCGGCTACGGCAACTCACGGCGACTCCTTGTCCGCAGTCGGGCGGGTGACGGGCACTTCCGCCGAGGGCGAATCGGGCAAGGGGCTGGTCCTCGTGGCCGCCCTGGCCTCGCGCTGGGGCTGGACGCCACGGCACCCGCTGGGCAAGACGGTGTGTTTCCGGAGGCCGCGTCCGCGACCTCGACGCGGACCAGGCCCGCCGCCGTGTCGAGGGCGACCCGGAGGCCGAAGTCGTGCCCCGGTACCCGGCCGTGGAGCACCGCGTTCGCGGCGAGTTCGGCGACCACGAGGGCGACCGCGCAGGAGGCGTCCGACGCCGGCGGATACCCCCGCACGCCTCCCGGTACACGTACGGCCACAGCTGAGCGAACCGCCGCCTCCGGTCGCACAAGCCAAAAACGGCACCGCCTGGCGCAGGAGAGCAGCTTCAGCAACCAGGCGGGCGGCGACCTGCGTGGAGGTGGCCGACGGGGTCCAGGAGGCCGTCGTCCCCGTACGTGACAGCAAGGTCCCGCACGGCCCGGCGCTGTGCTTCGAAGCGGCCGCCTGGGACGCGTTCATAGGCGAGCCGAAGGCCGGCGACCACCGCCCTGCGGGTCCACCGCCCGGGCACCACGGCGTCCACGTGCCGGTGTGCGAGAAGGTGATCTTCGTGGTGGCCTTGCCCGTGGTGGCGAGGGTGGCGCTGGTGAGGGTCACCCACCGGCCGTCCTTCTGGCGGGCCTGGAAACGCAGCGCGGTCCCCTTGACGTACGGGGAGCTGAGCGCGGTGAAGGACACGGCCTTGCCGGTGCTGTCCGCGGAGGTGACGGCGGTGTCCTGAACGATGACGTCTTCTGCGGTCCTGGCGTGCTTTTCCGTGATCAGCCGGCAACGTCGTGCGGTCGACGGGACGACTGGCTCCGGCGCCGGATCGCGTCCGCCACGCGTTCGTGGAAGATCACCCGGTCCGCCTCGGGCATGGAGTAGATGCCTGGAACGGTATTGATCTCGTTCAGAACGAGACCGTGGTCCGAACCGAACCAGTCGATGGCGGCGAGATCCCAGGTGAAGCCCGCCAGCAACTGCTCGCAGGAGCTGATCAACACGCGAGCCTCCGGCAGTTCGGCCGCCATCCGGGACACCGAGACCCCGCTCTCCTGGCCGGCTCGCGGTGTCGCCACTCCGATGAACCTGTCCGAGCCGCGGCGGCGGTCGTAGATGCCCACCAGTTCGCCGCCCGCGTAGAAGCATCTGACCTCGCGTCCGCCGGATTCGACGAATTCCTGAATCAGGCAGGACATTCCGGAGCTCGAGTAGAGCTGGAGTGCCGAAACGAGCAGGTCGCTGTCGGTGACCTTGATGACACCGAACCCCTTCATGGTTCCCCGCGGTTTGATGACCAGAGGGTAGGAAAGCTCGCTCTCGACCGTCGAGACGATGGCCGGGACATTCGTTCCGGTGGGCTTGGCCAGCAGCGTCTGCGGGGTGGGGATGCCAAGACCACGGGCCCGCTCCAGGGCGAAGTACTTGTCGCCGCACGTCCACGTGAATTCGAAGCTGTTGAGAACCGGATAGCCCTCCTGCTCCAACGCGCGCGAGAGGGACAGCAGATGGGTGTCGAGCGGATCACCGCTCAGTCCGAAGTGGATCAGGAACGAGTCGGCGCAGTCCCGCAGGTCCCGTTTCCCGTAGTCGAACCTCCCCGATGTCCCTGACCAGATCACGTCCTCGGCGACGAGGTGTTCATTGGTGTAGGGGCCTTCGTCGATCACGCCCGTTTCCGAACGGGCGTACTTGGACAGCGAAACGATCCCCAGGTGGGGCTTACGAGATGACATGGAAAGTCCGTTTCAGCGTGACACAGGTTCGGGCGGGGGGAATTCCGCGTCGTCGGCGGCGGAGGCCGGGGAGAAGCGTGGTCCACCGGCCAGCAGCGCGGCAGCGGCCGTCAGCAGGCCCGATGCGCCCGCCATGGCGACCAGGGTGCCTTCCGCCCCGGCCATCGCCGCCACCGGACCCAGGACCGCCAGTCCGAGCGGCCGCAGCCCGAAGGACACGAATCCGTCGAAGGAGATGACCCGGGACAGGCGGTCCAGAGGCACGTTGGACTGCACCACCGTGGACCAGAGGGTGTCCCCCACGCTCAGCGTCGTTCCGTAGAGAACGAGCAAGGGCGCCAGCGACCAGAAGGGAAGGACGGCCGCCAGAGCGAGCAGGGCGGGGGTCGTGCCGAGGACGACGACGTATGCGGCGCGAAGGGGGTTCCCCGGCTTCCAGCGGGTGGCCACCAGGCCGCCGATCAGATGTCCGACGGACATGCAGGCCAGCAGGACGGCCCATGCGCGGTCGCCGCCGTAGTGGTCCTTTGCCATGACCGGTCCGAGGACGGCCACGGCTCCGACGACGAGCACCTGGAACCCGGCGGCATGGGCCAGCCCCAGCAGCAGCCAGCGGGAGCCCACGACCTCCTGGAACCCCGCCGCCAGTTCCCGCCGCCACGACATGCTCTTCCTCGTCGCTGCCCTGGAGGCGGTCCGGGCCACCTCCGGGAGGTCGGGAATACGCCCCAGAAGCACAGCACCGACGAGAAACGACGCGGCGTCGAGGGCCAGGGCGGTGGCCGGGCTGGTGAAGGTGAGCAGGATGCCCGCCAGCAGGGGGCCGACGATGGCCGCGGCGCTGAAGACCGACGATATCGAGGCGTTGGCGCTCTGCAGCTGGTCTTTGTGAAGCGCCCGCGGAAGGACGCTCCGGGAAGCCGGGAAGACGAACGACGAGGCCGCGCCCTGTACGGCCTGCAGGAACGCCAGTGCCGCTATGGAGGCGTGCCCGCCGAACAGCAGCGCCGCAGTCAGGCCCTGTACCGAGAAGCGCACCATGTTGGCCAGAAAGAGGACGCGCTGCGGACGCATCATGTCGCCCACGACTCCGGCCGGGAGCATCAGGAGTGCGTACGGCAGTGCGCGGGCCGCGAGAACCAGGCCGATGGCGGTGGCGCTGTCCGACATGTCCAGGATCGCGAAAGGGAGGGCCGCCTGTGTGAGTGTGTCTCCTGTGGCGGATATCCCGGTCGCGGTGAAGACCCGCCGGAACGAGGAGTCCCTGAATATCCGTGCCCGAGGTTTCCCGTTCATCGGCCGGCAGCCACCGGTGCGTCGGTTCCCCCGGGTTCGGGTTCTGTTTCGATGCGGAACCTGTCGGCCACTTCATGGCACAGACGGTCGTACTCCTCCTGGGTCTCGGCGCCCAGGACGACGAACAGATACCAGTCGGACGGGTGGCCCAGTCGTGCCTTTCCGCCGACCTTCCGCAGCCGCTGCCAGTCCAGCACACCGGGGAGTTCCGCCAGTTCCTCGTCCTCCGGCATGCTGGTGATGATTCCGGGGCGCTCGGGGCTCAGATGCACGGCACCGACATAAGGGTGTGGAGGCTTGGGGTCCTGGCAGGTTCCGGTGAGCTCCGCCTCCGCGATCGCCGTCCATACCGGATATCCGAGATGGGCACTGATCATGCGCGGCACCCAGGCTCCACCGATACGTGTGCCGATCTCGGAGAACACGACATCGCCGTCGGGCTGGACGAACGCCTCCAGGTGTGTGGCACCGTCCCGGATGCCCAGCCCCTGATTGACCCGGTCATGCAGTTCTCGCAGACGGCGGTGGAGAACGGGATGGTGTTCTTCCGGAAGGATCTGCGAGCCGTCGAGCGGGCGCTCCGGAGCACCCCTGTCCGCCAGCCTGATCCGGTTCGCGTAGTACTGGTGCACGATGAAGGTCAGCGCTTCGCCGTCGGCCCACAGGGCGTCGACACACAGCTCGGTGCCCTGGACGAACTCCTCCACGATGAGCTGCTTGCTGCGGAGCAACGGCTCGAAGGTGAGCTCTTCGACGACGGCGGGGAGGGCGTCCGGAAGGTCGACGCGTACGGTGCTCATCGTGCCGAACCCGGAAGCCGGCTTCACCACCACCGGGAAGGCGAGTCGTGCCGCCGCCTGTTCCACGGCGTGTGTGTCGCTCGCGTCTGGCACGGACTGGAAGTGCGCCGCGCGGGCCCCTGCCCCCGCCACCCGCTGCTTCATCAACCGCTTGTCCCTGAAGGCGACATGGTGCATCGGATCCTGGACGCTGCCGAGCATCAGGTCGAGATAACCGGCGCCGTACTGGCTCAACTCCGCGTGGCTGATGACCTTGGCGCCTTCGGCGCCACGGAGGCGGAGGTCCACGGCGACGGCGGCCAGTTCCTCGATCGAGTCGAAGTGACTCACCCGGTAGACCTGGCGCATCCTCGCGAGAACGTCCGCGTCCGGCCGGTGGACCTCCACGTCATAGTCGTCGAGGACGAGGTAGAGATCAGTTGTCAGGGTCAGCAGGGCGGTGATCAGCTGAGGCTGCCACTTGCACAGGACCACCGTGCGCGCGGTCTTCGGGGTGGACATCTCTTGTCGACTCTCCTATCGGGTACAGGGCGTTGAACATGTCCGATTCCTGTTTCGGACCGAAGATCTCCCGCAGCCGGCCGTTCTCGTAGACGCCGATGTGCGGCAGGGGAAAGGCCCAGAGCTCCGCGTAGACACTGGTGTAGGCACCGCAGTTCAGTACGGCGATCCCGTCCTGGACCACGGAGACGGGCAGGTCCGCCGACCGGCACAGGTGCGAGGGTGCGCAGGTGCCGTCGGCGACATGCGCCTGTTCCCATGCCACGTCCGGCGAGAGCCGGAGCGGTACCGGGTGGTAGGCGAGATCGGGCAGCGGAATGAGGATGTTGGAGGACAGGTCGGAGATCAGCCAGGTCTGACCCGAGTTCACCTTCCGTCCGATCACCCTGCTGAAGCCGATGGCCGCGTCGCCGACCACGTAACGGCCGGGTTCCAGGACCACCGAGGGCAGCGTCGGCAGGATGTCCATCGCGTCCCGCGCTGCGTCGGCGAAGACCTGGGCGCTGGTGCCCGCACGTTCCAGCAGGAAGCGTGACTCCAGCCCACCACCCAGGTTGAGGAGCTGGACGGGCCGGTCGGGCGGCATGGTCTCCGCGGCGAACTCGGCCAGCCCCCGAACCATGCGGTGGAACATCCCGGCATCGGTGCAGTGCTTCAACTGGTGTGCGTGCAGGGCTTCGACCGAGCACCACCGCGAGGCCAGGGCCTTCTCGACGAGTTCCGCGGCACCGTCGAGGTCCGCGCCGAGCTTGGAACCGGCGGAGAAGAACGCACCGGGTTCGTCCAGTGTGTTCGCGCGCACGGCGATGCGGGCCACCCTGCCCTGGGAACGTGCCTCGTGCTCCACCTGCTCCAGCTCTTCGACGCTGTCCACGCCGATGAGTCCGGCGCCCTCGCTGACCAGCTCGCGCCTGTGCCGGGCCGTACGGGCGGGACTGTTGGCCACGATCCGCGCCGGATCGAAGCCGAGCTGCCGTGCCAGATTCCACTCCAGACCGCTCATCACCTCGACGCCGTGTCCGTCCTCCCGGAGCGCGGAGACGACGGCGGGGACGTAGCAGCTCTTGAGCGGAAAGCGCAGGGACACCTCGAAGTGGCGTCCGAAGGCGGACCGCAGCGACCGCGCGTTGTCCCGTGCGCGGCCGGGCAGGTAGACCAGCCAGGGATCCTCCGCGTCCCAGAGCCGGTGAAAGGGGGAGCCCTCGACGGCCAGCACCCCGTCTTGGTGATCGAGCCAGGGAACGAGGGTTCTTATGTCCTCCAGTTCGGCCCGGCGCAGGCCGACCAGGTTCCCCGGGGGACGTATCGGATCTCTTGCCACAGATGTTCTTTCTCGTCGTGGGATCGAGGACGGCTCGACGGTCATCAGCCGAGAACGCGTGGATCGAGCCGGACGCCGGAGCGGATTCCCGGTAGGCCGGCGAGGACGGTGCCCGGGGGGACCGGGCCGCTGTCCCCGGCCGACGCGTCGTCAGCCAGTGCGTCGCCGAGATGCTCTTCGACCAGGGCCTCCTGCTCGGCCCGCAGCCGGCGGTCGGCCAGCGACAGGACGTCCATGAGCGGCCGGTCGCAGGGGTGCTCGACCCGGTAGTCCTCCAGGAGCAGCCGGTAGGTGTCGCGTCCGGGGTGGTACAGGACGGGAGCCAGTCCGTCGATCGTCGAGGGCCGCGCCGGGCGGCTGCTCGCGGTGATCAGACTGGTGCGCAGGCCGGCGGTGCGGGAGCGTGCCCGCTCCTGTGGACCGCGATCACCTGCCTCGGCCGTCCGCAGATCGACCGCCACCTGGGAAGGGGCCACCCTGCTGCCGAAGACGGCCGCACGTGTGGTCTGCAGATGTGCGGCAAAGGCCAGGACCCTGCTGGTGATTCCGATCTCGAACACGCTGACGCCCGGACGCCCGAGGTACGTCTCGAACTCGGGCCCGAGTTCGTACGCCAGCATCCACGGCTCCAGCCCTCCCTGCGGCGACGGCAGTACGGCGGCTACGGCGCGGTGCGCGTAGTGGGCCGGAGCCTTGCGCTCGGTCAGGAGACCCGGCACGCCCGTGGCGTGGGCGACTTCCGCGACCAGGTCCAGCACACCGCGCCAGATCTCGTCGCGTCCGGTGGCCGGCGCGGCGATGTGGATGCCGAGGGACGGGGCGATGAACTCGTCCCGGATCAGGGCGCGTACGTCTGCCACGGGCCGGTAGACACCGTCGTTGGACGCGACGGCCAGGGGCAGCACCGGGTCGGTGATGCGCTCGCGCAGCCAGTCCAGATGGGCCAGATTGGTGTCGAACCACAGGTATTCGTCGGCCGCCAGCTCGTAGCAGTCGAAAGTCGCCGACATGTTCTTCGCGAACTGCCAGGTCGCTTCGGACCGGCAGAGGGGAGGATGGGCGACCAGCTCCAGATCCCAGCGGCGGCCCGCGCCTTCCAGCATGGTGTCGATGACGCGGTCGGCGAGATCGAGGCCCGCGCCGGTGAGGTTGGTGACACCGCGCGCCAGCCGGAACCGGCTCATCAGACCGGCGCTGACAAGGCGGCGCTGGTACGGAAGGAAACCCTTCCCCACATCAGTCAGCATGGCGGGGCTCCCATGCGGCCAGCCGGAACCGGACGAGTGTGTGGTCGACCGTCTCGATGCGGTGGTCGAGGCACTGGAAGTGCCTGCTCAGTATGTTCCTGGCGGGGTCCGGGTCGAAGTCACGGGCGCGCACCCATGCCTCGCCGAGAAACACGTCAGGGATCAGGCTGTCACCGTGCAGCGCGTGTGCCAGGGAGTACAGCCGCTGATCCACCCCGGCCCTGCGCAACCGGGTACGGCCCACGAGTTCGAAGTCCAGGTCCAGTGTGCGCAGCGTGAAGTTCCTCGACCCCATGGCGGAGGTCGCCCGGCGTTCGGTGCTGAAGGCCACGCCCGGTGGCACGGGCACACCCCGGTAGTCGGCCTCGGCGCCGCTCACCGGCAGAGCGAACATCGCCGGCATGCGCTCCCATCCGATCCCGGCGAGGGTGCCGAACAGGGACCGACGCCAGACCAGTTCTCTCGGGGCCACACGCTGCAGTGGGACTTCCCGGGTCACGCGACCATCTCCCTTGTCTCCCCGCCGCTTGTCCGGTGCCGCCCGACGGGGTTCGCCTCCACGAGCACCCTCAGCGGGTCGGTGTCGATCCGCACCGCCGTGTCCAGGGGCAGCGACAGGCGCGGTTCGGTGTGGCCGAAGTCGACATCGGCGACCACGGGGATGTCGATGTCTCCCAGCAGGTGCAACAGGGCGTCGTCGAAATCCGCGTAGCCGCCGGGGGCCGCGACCGCCCGGCTGCGCCGGCCCAGCACCAGACCGGCCAGCCGACGCAGTCGGCCCGAGTTCCGCCACTGGGCCAACAGCGCCAGGAACCGGTCCGGGGCCATGCCGAAGTCCTCCAGGAACAGGACCCGCCCCTCGGTCGGGGGCATGTACGGCGTGCCGAACAGTCCGGTCACGGCCGGCAGACACCCGGCCAGCAGCGGCCCGTGAGCGTGTCCGTGCCTCAGAACCCGCCACGGCGTGGCCGGCTCGGTCACCAGCGCGCGCTCGTCGTCCCGGTCCCACCAGGGGTTGTCCTGCGTCCACCGCGCAGGTGGCCGCAGCACGCCGCCGGTGCCCGAGAGCGCGTTCCGCAGCCCGGCGAGCGTGTAGGCGAAGGGACCCTCGAAGTGCCCGAACTCCGACACCAGCATCGGGCCATGGACGGCCGGGACCCCGTGGGCCGCGTAGGCCCACAGCAGCACGGACACGTCGCTGTAGCCGATCAGCGGCACCTGGGCCGCACGCAGCAACCCGAAATCCAGGTGGGGGAGCACCAGCGAGGCTGTCCAACCCCCCGACGAGGTGAGCACGGCGTCGACTCCGCTGTCCGCCAGCGCGTGCAACTCATCGGCCAGGGCCTGCGGTTCGGCGGCGCCGGCCCTGCTGATCCCCGCGAAGGACGCCGCGGCACGCACGGTGAAACCAGCCTGTCGGAGAGCTTCCACCGCCCGTGCGGTACGGCGGGGGAACAACGCCGGGGCGGGGGAGGACGGGGTCCACAGACCGAGTGTCGTGCCAGCTCGCGCGACCGTGGTCATGCCGTCTCTCCGGGGCGCGCGAACATCTCCGCGCAGGCTTCGAGCCCCTCGACCTCGATGCCGGTGTCCCGCGGTCCGCCCAGCCAGTCCTCGGCCGCCAGGCGGAAGCGAAGCCAGCGGGCGGGGCGGCCGCGTCGGGTCCGCAGCTCGAAACCGTCCTCCTGATACCCGTGGTGGCGGTTCACGGAGATCGACGCCGGATTGTCCGCGAAGACCTGGCTGGTGGCCCAGTGGGCGCCGAGGCAGGTGAAGGCGAGGTGGAGCACCGCGGCTCGCATCTCCTTGCCGTATCCCTGGCCCTGGGAGTCCCGCCCGAGCCAGGAGCCGGTGGAGACCTCTCCGAGCGCGCCGAAGTCCTTGGCCCACAGCGCCTTCATCCCGATAGGCCGTCCGTCACGGTGGACGGCGAACTCGAGGTGCCAGTCGTCCGGTGACCATGCTGCGCGCGTGCCCCACAGGAACTGGAAGGCGTTGCGCCGCAGCCGGTCCGGTGGCGCGTCGGTCCAGTCCACGGCGAAGGGCGTCGTCGTGGGGTCGTGGATACCGCGCACGGCGACATCGCACACCGCCTGGTACTCGGTGTCGGTGGGCACCCGCAACTCCAGCCGGGGAGTGCGGATCACCAGTGCGAACAGTGGCCAGTGCGTGAGGCCCGCGGACCGAGCAGCCTCCGATGCGGTCGTCATCGGTGCAGCACCGTGCCCGGGACCGGCGCGGAGGCGTGCAGGATGGGGAACTGGGTCGGCCCGCTCTTGCGGTACAGCAGGATCGCGTAGCGGCAGTACCCGAGGTTCTCGTTGAACAGCGTGTAGAAGTAGCGCAGCCGCTTGCCCGCCGCCTCCCTCAGTGCGTCGGACATGCCGTCGTTGCACGGCTGCGCCAGCACGGCGGCGACATAGTCGTCGATCTGCTCCGGGCTCAGGTCCAGGTATTCGTACTCCTCGGAGAAGAAGAGCTCGGACCCGGGGCGGCCGAACATGCCCTCCCAGTCCTCGCGGCTGAACCGCGGCAGCGGAGCGCCGATCGCCCGCTCGACCTCCTCCAGGAGCCGGGCCGAGGGACGCCGGTGGTAGAAGATCGGTACCGCCGCGAGGACACCGAAACGGTTCAGCACCCGGTAGTACTCGTCGATGGCGCGCTGCCGGTCCGGGATGAACGACGTCACGTTGCTGGCGAACACCATGTCGAAGTGCCCGTCGGGGAATTCGATCCGTGTGCCGTCGCCGACGGAGAAGTGCGCGTTGTCCAGATCCAGGGCGGCCGCCTTGTTCCGGGAGAACCGGACGGACGACTCCTCGATGTCGATGCCGAAGACGTCGCAGCGGGTCGCGCTGGCCATCTCCAGCACGGAGAAGCCGGTGTTGCTGCCGACCTCGAGGATCCGGCGGCCGGCACCGAGACCGGGGACCTCCCGGAGAACGGTCCGGATGGTGGCTGCGCCGCCGGAGCACATGTTCGGCTCGTTCACCAGACCGACGGTCTGGGAGAAGTTGAGGTGCTGGACGTCGGCCGGGTCGAGGGTCCGGTGGGGTGCGGCCGTGGCCATGGAGACTCCTGTGGGATGTACGGAAACGGGTGTACGTCGATCGCGGGCGCCAGGACGCGGCTGGTCAGGGCACGATGGTGTGGCCGTTGCGGCGCGGCAGCAGCTGCATGTCGCGGATGTCCCCGTGGTCGAGCACCCACATGAGGAACCGCTCGATACCGAGACCGAAGCCCGAGGTGCGCACCGGTTGGAAGTCCCGCATCTCCAGGTACCAGGCGTACGCCTCCGGGTCGACCTCGTGCAGTTCGAGCGCCTGCTGCACCTGCGCGGCGGTGACATGCCGCTCACCCGCTCCCACGACCTCGCCCATCCCGAAGAGCAGGTCCGCGTTGAGCGCGGTACGGCCCTCGGAATCGCCGAACGCCTGGTAGAAGGGGACTGCCAGGTGGTCCCAGTGGGTCACCCAGACGAACTCGCCGAGCTTGTCCATCAGGAGCCGCTCACCGTCACGGGTGAGGGTCCGCCAGCCGTCGTGGTCCTCGATACCCGTCCCGCCGAGAACAGCGGCGGCCTCGTCGAAGGTGATGCGCTTGAACGGCCGTCCCGAGGCGAGCTGTTCGAGTCTGTCGACCTTCCCGCCGCACTCGGCGATGACATCGGCCTCGCGTTCCAGCAGCCCCTTGGCCAGATGACGGAGGTACTCCTCCACGGTCGCCATCATCTCGTCGAGGCCACCGACGATCTCGGCCTCGCTGTGGAAGAACTGGCACAGGTGGGTGGCGTCGGCGTCCTCGCCACGGAAGGACGGCATGACGTAGTAGGTGTCGGTGCCGGTCAGGCGGCAGCCGAACTCCAGCATGAACTGCATCGAGTCGGCGAGGAAGGTGGGAGCGCCCATCAGGTCGACGTGCACGGGAAGCGAGTCACTGCCGCGGCCCATCGGGCTGGAGATCGATCCGGTGGTGACGGGCAGATGCAGCGTCTGGCCACCGCGTGCTCTCCAGAAGTCGACGGTGAGTTCGCTGACGCTGTTCTGCAGCCGGGCCACCGCGCGGTACCAGGGGTTGCGGAGGACTTCCAGGTAGTAGCCCTCGGTGTTCTTCCAGACCTGAGACGGAACGGTGGTCATATGGGAACTCCAGTTTGATTCTTCGGTGTCAGGGCGATCAGGTGCTCGGAGGGGGGTGCCGCTCAGTCCCAGCCCCAGCTGTCCGCGGAGTCGGCGCGCACCACGGTGTGCGTCTCGGTGCCCTTGTGGTCGCTCGCCCCGAAGAATGCGACGCATATCGCGGTGCACGGAATCACGAAAAACAGAAGCGTTCGGCGCATGTCATTCCTGCCTGAATGTTTCGCGTACTCATCGAATGAGCGCGGAAATGCTCCGGCGATTTCCCCCGCTCGGCTGGCGAACAACAACCTGTCATCCGGTGTGCAGTGAAACAAGCATGATCAGTGGCACCAAGGTGCGCTGGCCAGAAGTGGCCAGTCAGGGTCCCGGCAAGGCCGGATGAACGGCGATCACGCCATGGCATACGCCGCGTCGGCCGCCGCTTTCTGGAAGGTGGAGTTCCGCTCGGCTCCTGTCCTGAGCCTCTGTCAACGCCCTGCGCACCGCCTTGAGTACACCCGCGCCGGCGGCCGGGATGGACGACGCCGACACGAAGACGACGCCGACCCGCTGCGGATGCACATGACCCGACGCGGAAACATGTTCCACCCGGCAGTCCGACACTTGGGGTATCAGTTCGGCCAAGGTGTCCAGATTTACGCGGTGATATCTGGGTTGGTGGCAGTGATCCTCAATGTGAATGACGTACATGGCCCCGAGAATCCCAGCCGTCGACGGGCATTCCGGCCCGGGACTTCGGCAGCTTTGTGCCATGGCACCAAAGTGCCGCGGGGCGGGGGATAGGATCCACGCTGAGATTCAAATGCCGGAAGCCTGGCGAGACCCCCGCACCGAAGGGCCGCCACGGTCACCGTTTCTTCACGCGAGGGCAGTGCGAGATGAGTGAGAATACGGCGGACTTCGCCGCGTCGATTCAGAACAAGTGGCGCGCGGTCTGGGAGAGGTCGGACGTCTTCGCGGCTGACGGCGACGCTGACCGGAACCGGGCCTATGTCCTCGACATGTTCGCCTACCCGTCCGGTGACCTCCACATGGGCCACGGCGAGGCCTTCGCGATCGGTGATGCCGTCGCCCGCTACCGGATACAGCGCGGCGACGACGTCCTGCACCCCGTGGGCTGGGACTCCTTCGGACTTCCCGCCGAGAACGCGGCCATCAAACGCGATCTGCACCCCGCGGACTGGACCTACAGCAACATCGACACACAGGCGGAGTCCTTCCGGCGTTACGGCGTCTCCTTCGACTGGTCGACCCGGCTGCACACCTCGGACCCGGAGTACTACCGCTGGACCCAGTGGCTCTTCCTGCGCTTCCGCGACAAGGGCCTCGCCTACCGGCAGCAGTCCTCCGTCAACTGGTGCCCCAAGGACCAGACGGTGCTCGCCAACGAGCAGGTGGTGCAGGGAGCCTGCGAGCGCTGCGGCACCCAGGTCACCAAGCGTGACCTCACCCAGTGGTTCTTCCGCATCACCGAGTACGCCGACCGGCTGCTGGACGACATGGAGCTGCTGCGCGACGGCTGGCCCGAGCGCGTACTGACCATGCAGCGCAACTGGATCGGCCGCTCGACGGGCGCGCACATCGAGTTCCCGGTGAAGGGCCGTGACGAGCCCATCGCCGTCTTCACCACCCGGCCCGACACCGTCTACGGCGCCACGTTCCTCGTGGTGGCGGTCGACTCCCCGCTGGCCGCCGAGCTGTGCGCGCCGGAACAGCGTGCGGACTTCGACGCCTACCTGGAGCGCACCCGCAAGCTGTCCGACATCGACCGCCTCACCGCCGGCACGGCCAAGACCGGCGTGCCACTGGGCCGTACGGCGGTGCACCCCCTCACTGGGGAGCCGATGGCCGTCTGGGCTTCCGACTACGTCCTCGCCGGGTACGGCAGCGGCGCCGTCATGGCCGTACCCGCGCACGACCAGCGTGACCTCGACTTCGCCCGCGCGTACGGCCTGCCCGTCCGCCCGGTCGTCGCCACCGGGGAAGACCCTGCCATGACGGGCACGGCGATCGACGCGGACGGCCCGTACACGGGGTCCGGCCCGCTCGACGGACTTCTGCGCGAGGAGGCCACCGAGCAGATCCTGGCCGTGCTGGAGCGCGCAGGCTGTGGCTCCGCCGGGGTGCAGTACCGTCTCCGCGACTGGCTCGTCTCCCGCCAGCGGTTCTGGGGCTGTCCCATCCCCATCGTCCACTGCGGTTCCTGCGGTGAAGTGCCGGTTCCCGACGAGCAGTTGCCTGTCCGGCTCCCCGACCTGCGGGGCGCCGACCTCGCACCCGCGGGCGTGTCACCGCTGGCGGCCGCCGAGGACTGGGTCAACGTCCCCTGCCCGAGCTGCGGTGGGCCGGCCCAGCGGGACACCGACACCATGGACACCTTCGTCGACTCCTCCTGGTACTTCCTGCGCTACTGCTCCCCCGACTACACCGACGGCCCCTTCGACCCCGAGGCGGTACGCCGCTGGATGCCGGTCACCCAGTACGTGGGCGGCGTCGAGCACGCGATCCTGCACCTCCTGTACGCCCGTTTCTTCACCAAGGTTCTCCAGGACCTGGGGCTGGTCGACTTCCCCGAGCCCTTCCTGGCCCTCCTCAACCAGGGCCAGGTGCTGCTCAACGGCTCCGCGATGTCGAAGTCCAAGGGCAACATGGTGGATCTCGGTGGCCAGATCGCCGAGTTCGGCGTGGACGCGGTCCGCCTGACGATGGTGTTCGCGGGCCCGCCCGAGGACGACGTCGACTGGGCCGACGTCTCGCCCGCGGGCTCGGCCCGTTTCCTGGCGCGAGCCCTGCGTCTGGCCGACGACATCGAGTCCGTGCCGGGCACGGCGCCGGAGAGCGGTGTCCTCGCCCTGCGCCGGGTCGTCCACCGCACGGTCGACCAGGCGACCCAGCTGGTGGAGAACCACCGCTTCAACGTGGCCGTCGCGAGGATCATGGAACTGGTCAACGTCCTGCGCAAACACATCGACGCCGGCCATGCGGCGGACCCCGCCGCACGGGAGGGTGTGGAGGCCGTCGCCGTCCTGCTGTCCCTCTTCGCTCCCTACACCGCCGAGGAGATGTGGGAACGCCTCGGCCACCGCCCCAGCGTCGCCCGTGCGGGCTGGCCCACGGTCGACCCACGGCTGGTCAAGGAGGACGACGTCGTCTGCGTGGTCCAGATCAACGGCAGGATGCAGGGACGCATCGAGGTAGGGGCCGACATCACCGAGGAGGATCTGGTGGGCCTGGCCCGGGACAGGGCCGCCGCGGGTCTCGCCGATCAGGAGGTCACCCGGGTCGTGGTGCGTGCGCCACGGCTGGTCAACTTCGTCACGGCGGAAGGCCGGGGGAAGAAGTAGCGTCCCGGCGCCCGGCCGACTCGTCTTACAGGCGGCCGGGCATGACCGGCGGGCCACCACCGGCCGCGGTCACAGCCAGCCGGCCTGCGCGGCGAGGACTCCTGCCTCGAAGCGACTGCGTGCACCCAGTTTGGCCGTGATACTCGCCATCAGGCGCCGGGCGGTGCGCAGCGAGACGCCGAGCTTCCGCGCGGCCACCTCGTCGGTATGGCCCTCGGCCAGCAGCTTCAGCAGAGTGATCTCCTGCGGGACGGGTTCGTCGTCGGACGAGTTCGGCCGCTCCGCTCCGAACGGCGTCGCCTGCTCCCACACCAGGTCGAACAGGACCAGGAGTGCCGTGACCACACCGGGGGCCTGCATGACGACAGCGCCCGCCCTGGTGTCCTCGGGGTCGATCGGCAGCAGTGCCACCGACCGGTCGGCGATCAGCATGCGCAAGGGCAGCGACGGCACGGTACGCACCTGACCCCCGCGTTCGGAGAGCCAGCGAGCGTACTCGGTCGTGGCCCGGTCATTGCGCACGCTGTCCAGGTAGAGCGTGCGCAGTGTCACGCCCGCCGCGAGGCTCTCCTCGTCCAGGGGGCGGCTGGCGTCCAGTGCTTCCTGGCTCTGGGCGCCACCGGGCATGAAGGCGAGCAACTCGCGGGAGGCGTCCCGGGCCAGCTCGGAGAGCCGGACACGCACCTCGTCAACGCTTTCGAGACGTTCCAGGCTCATGGTGCCGTGCTGCGCCCGCTGTGCGGCGTACGCCGCCGCGAGCTCGGCGGTGGCCGCCTGGACGGAGGCCAGCTCCACCTGCTGAGCGTGGATCTCCATCTCACGCCGATGGATGTAGCCCGCGAGGCCCACTTCGGGGTGGATGGCCGCGACACCCAGTGACTCTCCGGTCGGGTACAGCATCGAAAGCTCTGCCAGTTTGTCCAGCGCCCCGCGTATCTCCGACTGACCGGCCCGCAGCTCCTGCGCGATCTCGGCCACACCCCAGCGTGGGTGCATGATCAGCAAACGGTAGACCTCGACACACAGTTCGTCCTGCCCGATGAGCGACGCCAGCGACGAGTTCTTCAGGTCTGATGAGTAATGCCCAGAGGAATGGCCGACGGAACGTTTCACAACTTACTCCCCGCGTAAAGTTGCCCGGCAAGCAGCATGTTCGCGTAATCCTATTTGAGATGCTGCTGGCTCAACTACCTGCGGTGTTCGGTCGGTTGTGGTCCGAATCCTGCACAGTCCATTTACCAAGAGATTCTTTACGATAATCTTGGGAATTCTTTACGACCCTGGCTTCGGAGGTCGTTTTATTCCGTTGTTTTATCCCGCTATGTGAATGGTGAGGTGGATCATGGCTTCGGGGCACTCCCGGGAGGGGCCCCGTCGGCGTGCAGCAGCTCCAAGGCGGGTGCCGGCGTCGGCGTCACACCGACCTCGGACCGTACCGAGGCCAGGATCCACGTCGCTGGGAAGAGGCGGGCTCAGCCGGATCCCGTCAAGTGTGACGGCTGCCTGGCACGATCACCTCGGGTCGGCGGCCTCACCCCAGCTGCTTCAGCCGGCCCACTGCCTCTTCCAGTACGCCCGTCTGCTTGCAGAACGCGAACCGTACGAAGGGCGCGCCGGCTTCCCGGTGGTCGTAGAAGACCGCGTTCGGGATGGCGACCACGCCGGCCCGCTCCGGCAGGGCGCGGCAGAAGGCGAAGCCGTCGTTCTCGCCGAGGGGGCGGATGTCGGTGGTGATGAAGTAGGTGCCGGCGGGCTTGAACACCTTGAAGCCCGCGTCCGCCAGGCCCGTCGCCAGCAGGTCCCGCTTGGCCAGCATGTCCTCGCGGAACGCGGTGAAGTAGCTGTCGGGCAGGGCGAGGGCCTCGGCCACCGCGTACTGGAACGGTCCCGAGGAGACGTACGTCAGGAACTGCTTCGCCGAGCGGACCGCCGAGACCAGGCCGGGTGCCGCCGTGATCCAGCCGACCTTCCAGCCGGTGAAGGAGAACGTCTTGCCGGCGGAGCCGATCGTCACCGTGCGCTCCCGCATCCCCGGGAAGGTCGCGAGGGGGAGGTGCTCGGCCTCGTCGAAGACCAGGTGCTCGTAGACCTCGTCCGTGACCACCAGCAGATCCCGCTCCACGGCCAGTTCGGCGATCGCCGTCAGCTCCTCGCGGGTGAGGACCGTGCCGGTGGGGTTGTGCGGGGTGTTGATCAGCAGGAGGCGGGTCCGGTCGGTGACGGCGGCGCGCAGCTCGTCCAGGTCCAGGCGGAACGAGCCCTCGTGCGGGCGCAGGGTGACCGGAACCCTGGTCCCGCCCGCCATCGCGATGCAGGCCGCGTAGGAGTCGTAGTACGGCTCGAACGCGACGACCTCGTCACCCGGCTCGACCAGGGCGAGCAGGGCCGCGGCGATGGCCTCCGTGGCGCCCGCCGTGACCAGGACCTCGGTGTCGGGGTCGTAGGACAGGCCGTAGCGGCGCTCCTGGTGCGCGGCGATGGCCGTACGCAGCTCCGGGACGCCCGGCCCCGGCGGGTACTGGTTCCCGCGCCCGTCGCGCAGCGCCCGCACGGCCGCCTCCCTGACCTCCTCGGGACCGTCCGTGTCGGGGAAACCCTGGCCCAGGTTGATCGAACCGGTCCGCAGAGCGAGGGCGGACATCTCGGCGAAGATCGTCGTCCCGAACTCGGCGAGACGGCGGTTCAGCAGGGGGCGTGCGCTGGAGGTCATGCGGGTCATCCTGCGCCCAAGCTCTGGAGTTCCTCAACTCTGCTTTGGCCCGTGAGACGGAGGGGCATCTCCAGCTCACGCAACCGGCGAGGCGCCCACGGGGGGTCGCTTCGGGGGGTAACGGAAGGAGGGTGAGCCATGGTCATCGGCATCATCCTGTTGGTTCTGGTGGGCGTGTTCCTGGTGGGTGTGGCGGCCGTCGTGTTCAACGGTTCGGTACGCCGGCGGACGCGGGTGCGGGCGGCTGGAGGCGGCGCCGCCGCGGGCGGCGACAGCTGGTGGGCCGGCGGCGGAGGCGGGTCCGACTCCGGGAGCAGCGGGCACTCCGGGGGCGGCGGCCACCACGGTGGGCACTCGTGCGGTGGCGGGCACTCCTCCTGCGGCGGCGGGTCGTCCTGTGGTGGCGGGTCGTCCTGCGGCGGCGGGGGCGGATGCGGGGGAGGCAGCTGACACGGGGCAGCTGAGCTCCTCAGGGGGAACCGCATCCGCGGACGGGGGAGCGCGGGGGCGTGGGTCCGGACCTGGGTCGGAACCTGCGCCCCCGCGTGGTGCGTCTGGGGGGAGGGATGCACGCCCCGCGTGGTGCGTCCGGGGTGGAGTCCGCGGACCCCGCTTGGGTCGGCATCCGCGCTCCCCGTGTTGCACCTGGAGCGAGGTACACGACCCCCGCCCGTCGCGCCCCCGCCGGGACACACAACCCCCGCTTGTCGCACTAACTCCCCGGCGTTCCGCTGCTCCGGCGCGCGCTCCGGGCGCCGTCGTGCGCGCCGTGGTTGAACAGTTGAGCTGTGGAGCCCACGGAGGGATGGAAACCCCACGAAGTTGGGTAAAAACGCTGTGGCGGCGCCACTGTTCATGATTCCCTCTAAAACACCAACGCAGCCCCTCGGACGTCCTACGGACACGTCCTGACCTCCCGACTGGGCTGACCGGGCCGATCCCCCCACAGTCGCCCGGGCGTGCCGGAACCCCACACCACCCTTTCTTTGCGTGCTAGCGGAGCCGACCCATGCTCACGACCCTGAACACCTCGTACACCGACACGCGCGCGGCCGACCTCGCCTGGGCCCTGGGGCGCGAGCCGCTGCCCGCCCTCGCCACGCTCGACCTCGAACTCGCCGGGGCGAAGCTTCAGTTGAGACTCCTCGGCGCGTCCCACCAAGTGCTGCTGGAGGAGGAGCGGGGCACCTGCTCGGAGACCGTGGCGTGCATCGCCGGCAGCAGCACACCGCTGCCGCTGGGCGTGGCCAAGCGGATCGGCGACTGGGAGTACGAGTTCGCCGCGCGACTGGAACGGCTGTCGCCCGGTCAGTTCGCCGGACGCGCACAGGAGTTGCTGGCGCTGGTGTCCGACCACCCGAACGGACTTGCCGGTGTCTTCCCGGGCAGCCCGCACGCGTTCACCGCGCTGCTGGCCCAGCGCTACGACGGGCAGGTGCACTGGCGGACCTGGCACGCGTACCCGCAGGACGGGCAGTTGGTGGCCACCCGGACCCGGGTGGGCGTCCGGGTCCCGGTGGGGACGTCGGGGTGAGTCACGCAAACCCCTGTTTCCCGGTTCGCTCCCAGTTCCACACGTGTGGGTGACGAAGCGTGCCGTGGCCGTGACGTAACGTCGCACCGTGATCGAGCCGCACGCCCCCGCCCCGCCCGGCGCTCCGCCGCCCTGGGCCGGGCCCGCGCGGCTGCCGGTCCGGCAGCGGACCGGGCGGTTCCTCGTCCTCGCGTGCGTCTTCGTCTGCGCGGCCTGCGGACTGGTGTACGAGCTCGAACTGGTCGCCCTGGCCTCGTACTTGATCGGCGACTCGGTCACCCAGGCGTCCGTGGTGCTGTCCGTCATGGTCTTCGCGATGGGCGTCGGCTCGCTCGCCGCCAAGCGGCTGCGCTGGCACGCGGCAGCGGCCTTCGGCGCGCTGGAGGCGCTTCTCGCACTGGTCGGCGGATGCAGTGCGATGGCCCTGTACGCCGTCTTCGCCTGGACCGGCGACTGGGGCGGACCGTGGGCGAGCGGGCCGCGCTGGCTCCTGGTCGCCTTCTCCCTCGCCATCGGCCTGCTCATCGGCGCCGAAGTCCCCCTGCTGATGGAGCTGATCCAGCGCATCCGCCGCCAGGACGCGGGCGGCGCGGTCGCCGACCTGTTCGCCGCGGACTACGTCGGCGCGCTGGTCGGAGGCCTCGCCTTCCCCTTCCTCCTGCTGCCCCAGCTGGGCCAGCTGACCGGCGCGATGCTCACCGGCGCGGTCAACGCGGTCGCCGGCGCCGCCCTGGTCCTCGGCCTGTTCCGGCGCGACCTGAGCCGTCGGGCCCGCCGGCTGCTGCTGGGCGCCAACCTCGCCGTACTCGGCGTCCTCGCCACCGCCACCGTCCTCGTCGACGACTTCGAACAGGCCGCGCGGGAAGCCGTCTACGGCGACGACGTCCGCGTCGTCCTCCAGACCGGCGTGCGGGAGATCGCCCTGACCGGCGGCACCGACGGCCGCCCCCTCGACCTCTACGTCGACGGCCGTCTGCGGGTCGGCGGCCGCGCCGGGGACCGCTACCACGAGGCCCTCGTCCACCCCGCGATGGACGGCCCCCACGCGCGCGTGCTCGTCCTCGGCGGCGGGGACGGCCTCGCCGCCCGCGAAGTGCTCAGGTACTCCGGGGTGCGGCGGGTGGACCTCGTGGCGCTCGACCCCGCGGTGGTGGACCTGGCCCGCCGCGACCCGGCGCTCTCCCGCCTCAACGGCCATGTGTACGGCGACGCGCGCGTGCACGTCACCGTCGCGGACGCCTTCCGCCGCTTGCGGACGGGGCCGCCTGTGCCGTCGTACGACGTGGTGATCGCCGATCTGCCCGACCCCGGCAGCACCGCGAGCACCAAGCTGTACTCACAGGAGTTCTACGGCCTGGTCCGCCGCGTCCTGACCCCCGGCGGCCGGCTCGTCGTGCACGCCGGGCCGGTCTCCTCCCGCCCCCGGGTCTTCTGGACGGTGGAGGCCACGCTGCGCGCGGCGGGCCTGCACACCACGCCCTACCGCCTCACCGCCCGCGCCCCGGGCTTCCCCACGGGTCCCGACCGCACGGCCCGCGCCGGGTCGCGGACCCCCGACGACTGGGGCTTCGTCCTGGCGTCCCCAGGCGTCCAACCGCCCCTGCTCCTCGGCGACGGGGCGCCGGGCTCGCGCCTGAGCCCGCGCCTGAACTCGCATCTGACGGAGGGAGACCTGCGGGCGGCCGAGCGGGCGGCGGAGGCGACGCGGGTCCCGGGGCTGACGGCGTCCACGCTGGTGCATCCGCGGTACTGAGCGGGAGGGGGCACCGAGCGGGCGGGGTCCGGCCCGGGGCCGTCCAGGGGCCGACCCGCGGTCGGTTTCGGGCAACGGGAGTGCTGCGGGGGTCCCCCGTAGGTAGGCTCGCAGGCATGGAGCATGAGGTGTTCGTTCCGGTTCCGGTCGAGCGGCTGAGGGAGGCCCTGGGGGACCCCGCCGGGGTGGCCCGGGCGGTTCCCGGGCTCCAGCAGGACGCCGGCGCGGAGCCCGTAGCCGGGCGCCTGAAGGTGCGGGTCGGCAGCCACTCCATCACCTACCGGGGAGCGGTACGTGTCACCGGCCGCGACGACGGTTCCTACGCCGCCGAGGGCGAGGCCACCGAGGCCCGCGGGACCGGCTCGGTCAAGCTCACCCTCACCCTCCGCCTGCGCCCCGCGGACGACGGCACGACCTTGGCCTTCGAGGCCACGGCCACGGCGGACGGCCGCGTCACGGAACTCCCGCAGGACGCGGTGGGCTCCGCGGTCGTACGCCTGCTGAACCGTTTCGCGGAGGGGTTGGCCGAGACGGTGGAGGCGCAGGAGCCGGAGCAGGCGGAGGCTTCCGAGGCGCCGGACGCGCCTGAGGCCGCGACCTCCGAGGCTGTGCAGACGCCCGAGGCCGTGGAGACACCCGAGGCCGAGGAACGGCCCGAAGCCGAGGCGACGCCCGAAGCCGAGGGGACTCCCGAAGCCGAGGAGGCCCCGGCTTCCGCCCCCGCCCCCACCCCCGTCGAGGACTTCACCGAACCCGTGAACCCCCCGGCCGAGGCCGCCCACGCCCGCCGCACGATGATCGGCCGCAGCGCGGAGGAGGTCGACCACGCGCCCCCGCGGGGCCGTTACGCCCCCGTCCCCGCCCCCCAGACCGTGGCCGCCGGCGTGACCCTGCGCTGGGCGGCCCCGGCGGCGGCCGTGGTGCTGGCGTCGGCGATCGTGGTGACCCGGGTCCTGAGAAAGCGCCGTTGAGTACTGTCGTCCCGTGAGCCATGAAGACATCACGCTGACCGCGGGCGATGCGGAAGTGACCTTGCAGCCGTCAAACGGCGGACGGGTCGGGGGACTTCGGGTCGGAGGTGTCGAACTGCTGCGGCAGGGCGAGCGCTTCGGCTGTTTCCCGATGGTCCCCTGGTGCGGCCGCACCAGGGACGGCCGCTTCCGCGACGGCGCCACCCTCCACCAACTGCCGCTCAACTCCCCACCGCACGCCATCCACGGCACGGCCCGGGACGGCGCCTGGACCGTCGCCCGCAGCGGCACCGACGAGGCGGTGATGACGTACGACCTCGTGGACCCCTGGCCCTGGCCCGGCCGTGTCACCCAGATCGCGGCGCTCACCCCGGACGCCCTGACGCTCACCATGTCCGTGGAGACGTACGACTCCTCCTTCCCGGCCCAGATCGGCTGGCACCCCTGGTTCAACCGCACCCTCGACGGCGGCGAGGGCGTGCGGCTCGACTTCACCCCCGCCTGGCAGGAGGAGCGCGGCGAGGACCACCTGCCCACCGGCAAGCGCATCGACCCGAAGCCGAGCCCCTGGGACGACTGCTTCGGCATGCCCGACGGCGTGGACGTCACCCTCACCTGGCCCGGACAGCTGGAGCTGAAGGTCACCAGCCGCGAGGAATGGGTCGTGGTCTACGACGAGCAGGAGGCCGCCGTCTGCGTGGAGCCGCAGACCGGGCCGCCCAACGGCCTGAACACCCTGCCGCGCCTGGTCACGCCCCTGGAGCCGCTGGAGGCCTCGACGACCTGGACCTGGCGGCGCCTCTAAGCTGACAGGCATGACTGACGCGCGTGCCGCCCTGAAGCAGCAGATCCTCGACAAGGCCGTGGTGCACGGCAAGGTGACCCTGTCGTCCGGCCTGGAGGCCGACTACTACGTCGACCTGCGCCGCATCACGCTCGACGGCGAGGCGGCCCCACTGGTGGGGCAGGTGCTCCTGGACCTGACCGCGGACCTGGAGTTCGACGCGGTCGGCGGCCTGACCATGGGCGCCGACCCGGTCGCCGGCGCCATGCTGCACGCGGCCGCCGCGCGCGGGCAGCGCCTGGACGCCTTCGTCGTCCGCAAGGCGGCCAAGGCGCACGGCATGCAGCGCCGGGTGGAGGGCCCCGACATCGCCGGCCGCCGGGTCCTGGTGGTCGAGGACACCTCCACTACCGGCGGCTCCCCGCTCACCGCGGTCGAGGCGGTCCGCGAGGCGGGCGCGGAGGTCGTCGCCGTCGTCACGATCGTCGACCGCGCGACCGGCGCCGCGGAGAAGATCGAGCAGGGCGCGGGCGTGCCGTACCGCTTCGCGTACGGCAAGGACGAGCTGGGTCTCGACTGAGTTATCCACAGGCTGAGACGGCTCGGGCGAAGCATCCGGGTGAGTCTGGAAAGATGGGGCCGACGATGACGTCGAACCCCCACACAAGGTCTAGGTCAGGGCCGTAAGTACGCAGTACGCCAACCCGCAGATACAAGGAGCGGACACATGCCGATCGCAACCCCCGAGGTCTACAACGAGATGCTCGACCGGGCGAAGGCAGGCAAGTTCGCCTACCCGGCCATCAACGTGACCTCGACCCAGACCCTGCACGCTGCGCTGCGCGGCTTCGCGGAGGCCGAGAGCGACGGCATCATCCAGATCTCGACCGGCGGTGCCGAGTTCCTGGGCGGCCAGTACAGCAAGGAGATGGTCACGGGCTCCGTGGCCCTCGCCGAGTTCGCGCACATCGTCGCCGAGAAGTACCCGGTCACCGTCGCGCTGCACACCGACCACTGCCCCAAGGACAAGCTCGACGGGTACGTACGCCCGCTGCTCGCCGTGTCCGAGGAGCGTGTGAAGGCCGGCGGCAACCCGCTGTTCCAGTCCCACATGTGGGACGGCTCGGCGGAGACCCTCGCCGACAACCTCTCCATCGCCCAGGAGCTCCTGGAGCGCGCCCGCGCCGCCAAGATCATCCTCGAGGTCGAGATCACCCCGACCGGTGGCGAGGAGGACGGCGTCTCGCACGAGATCAACGACTCGCTGTACACGACGGTCGACGACGCGATCCGTACGGCCGAGGCGCTGGGCCTCGGTGAGAAGGGCCGCTACCTGCTGGCCGCCTCCTTCGGCAACGTCCACGGTGTGTACAAGCCGGGCAACGTCGTCCTGCGCCCCGACCTGCTGAAGGAGCTGAACGACGGCGTGGCCGCCAAGTTCGGCAAGCCGGCCGGTGCCCAGCCCTTCGACTTCGTCTTCCACGGCGGCTCCGGCTCCACGGAGGAGGAGATCCGCACCGCGCTGGAGAACGGCGTCGTCAAGATGAACATCGACACCGACACCCAGTACGCCTTCACGCGCCCGGTCGCCGACCACATGTTCCGCAACTACGACGGCGTCCTGAAGGTCGACGGCGAGGTCGGCTCCAAGAAGACCTACGACCCGCGCACCTGGGGCAAGCTGGCCGAGGCGTCGATGGCCGCCCGGGTCGTCGAGGCCACGCAGAACCTGCGCTCGGCGGGCACGCGGATCAAGTAATCCCCCTGTTTGCGACGAGCCCGGTGCTACGGCACCGGGCTCGCTGTATATCTGGGTCATGCCCGACGTCCGGCTGGCCTCGCCGCAAGGCAAGTGGATCCTGCTCACCACCGTCCTCGGCTCCAGCATGGCGCTGCTGGACTCGACCGTCGTCAACGTCGCCCTGCCGCGCATCGGCCGCGACCTGGACGCCGACCTCGCCGCCCTGCAGTGGACGGTCAACGCGTACCTGCTCACCCTGGCCGGGCTGATCCTGCTCGGCGGGTCCCTCGGGGACCGGTACGGCCGCCGCAAGGTCTTCGTGCTGGGGGTCGTGTGGTTCGCGGCCGCCTCACTGCTGTGCGGCCTCGCCCCGAACGCCGGTGTCCTCGTCGCCGCCCGTGCCCTGCAAGGCGTGGGCGGCGCGCTCCTCACGCCGGGCTCGCTGGCGCTGATCCAGGCCTCCTTCCATCCCGACGACCGGGGCCGGGCGGTCGGCCTGTGGTCCGGGTTCGGCGGGATCGGGGCGGCCGTGGGGCCCTTCGTGGGGGGCTGGCTGGTGGACGGGCCGGGCTGGCGGTGGGTCTTCCTGCTCAACGTCCCGCTGGCCCTGGTGTGCGCGCCGATCGCGCTGCGGCATGTCCCCGAGTCGGGGGACGGCCGTACGCATACCCGCTTCGACGTGCTCGGCGCGGTCCTCGGCGCGCTGGCGCTCGCGCTGGTGACGTACGCGCTGATCGAGGCCCGTTCCGGCTCCCTGGTGGTCGCTGTCTCGGCGGTCGCGGGGGTGGCCGCGGGGGTGGCCTTCGTGTCCGTCGAGAAGCGGCGGCCCGACCCGATGATGCCGCTCGGGATCTTCGCGTCCCGGCAGTTCACCGCGGTCAACCTGGTCACGCTGTGCGTGTACGCGGCCTTCGGCGGGTTCTTCTTCCTGGCCGCCCTCCAGCTCCAGGTGGTGGTCGGCTGGTCGGCCCTCCAGGCAGGTACGGCCCTGCTGCCGACGACCGCGCTGATGCTGCTGTTCTCCGCGCGCTCCGGTGCCCTCGCCGACCGCATCGGGCCGCGCGTCCCGCTCACGGTCGGCCCTCTGCTGTGCGCGGCGGGGATGCTGCTGATGTTGCGGGTCGGCCCGGACGCGTCGTACCTCGTGGACGTCGTCCCGGCCCTCCTGGTCCTCGGAGCCGGCATGGTCTTGCTGGTCGCCCCGCTGACGGCGACGGTGCTGGGCTCGGTGGACGCCTCGCGGGCCGGCCTGGCGAGCGGGATCAACAACGCGGCGGCGCGGGCGGCGGGTCTGATCGCGGTGGCGGCGTTGCCGCTGGTCGCGGGGATGGGGGAGGAGGCGTACCGGTCGCCCACGGCGTTCGACAGTGCGTTCGGGCGGGCGATGGTGGTGTGTGCGGGGGTGTTGGTGGTGGGTTCTGCGGTGGCTTTCACGACGGTGCGGTCGCTGCCGCCGGGGTGCCGGAAGCCGGAGTGCCGGACGCACGGGGCGGTCATGGCGCCGCCGCTGGAGGGGGAGCGGGCTCGGGGGCGGCTGTCTTAGCGTCCGCGGCCGCGTTGTGGCCGCCACGGCCCGGTCTCCCGGCGAGAAAGGTGCTCCGTGTGATCGTCGTGCACTGCGTGCCGTCGTCGCCTGCCGGAGACGGCGGCACAGTGGTCTGCGTCCTGGTGACTGCCGCTCGGGTGACTACCGCCTCAGCTCGGCGTAGGCCTCCGCGCTGCTGTCCTTGAGGAACTGCCAGCAGCGCTCCGTCTCGTCCTTCTCGTCGATCTCACCGGCGGCCCGGGCGAGGGCGGCGAGACAGCGCAGGAACCCGCGATTTGCCCGGTGGTCCCAGGGGATGGGCCCGTGGCCCTTCCAGCCGGCCCGGCGCAGCGCGTCCAGACCGCGGTGGTAGCCGGTGCGTGCGTAGGCGTACGACTCGACCACTCGCCCGGCCTCGAAGGCGTCGTCGGCGAGCATGGCCCATGCGAGCGAGAACGTGGGGTACTTCGCTGCGACCTCGGCCGGAGGCTGGGACTCCTCGCCCAGCAGGCGGTACGCCTCTTCGTTCTCCGGGAGGTACGTCGGCTCCGGGCCGCCGAGCAGGTTCTTGTGAGTCGTCATGGATGCAGTCTGCCACCTGCGCCCTGGAGTTCGGGAAGCCGAGGACGTGGACGGACGGGGCCTGCGGAGGGACGAGAACAGATCGCGCGCGCCGGGATGTGACTTTGCTTTCGGCGGGGGAGTTTCGGGCGGGGGTGCGGTGGGGTCGTCCGCCGACGTCGGTCGCGGCCGTACATCGCCCGTCGGGGGAGGTCACAGGGCTGCAGGTGGAAGCGCACGGCAGGGAAAGCCGCGCCCGCGGAGAGCAATATCTGTTCCGGTGAAATGAGATATAGGTACAGGGTGCGGCGAGTATTCCTCGACCGCCCGGCGGAGCGGAATTAGTGATCGCACATGGCCGATCGCACCGTGCTACTGTCGATCTCAGTTGCAGGTGTGGTTGCCAGAAGGTTTTTCCGACGGCTGATCATCACGGCGACACGGAATGCGCACAGGGCGTATTCCCGACACCGCCTCCGAAGGAGAAACAAAAATGGCTACTGGCACCGTGAAGTGGTTCAACGCGGAAAAGGGCTTCGGCTTCATCGAGCAGGACGGCGGCGGCGCCGACGTCTTCGCCCACTACTCGAACATCGCCGCCCAGGGCTTCCGCGAGCTGCTCGAAGGCCAGAAGGTGTCGTTCGACATCGCGCAGGGCCAGAAGGGCCCGACGGCCGAGAACATCGTTCCCGCCTGACGCACCGGCACTGACGCATACTTCACGGCTGGGGCCCGCACCTTGGGGTGCGGGCCCCAGCCGGTTTCGTTTCCAGGGCGCTACGGCCCTGTTTTTCGGCCCGTTCTCGCGATTCTCTGCGCCCTCGTTCCGCTGCGGAAATTCCTTGATACGCGCCCGCATCGAGGAAGGTTCCCCATGAACCGCGCACACGCCAATCGCACACGCACCAATCGCACGCACGACCGCATCGGCGCTTCGCGTCGCTCCGGCGGTCACGGAAACCGACAACGGGCGGGCGGCGAGTTCGCGCCCCCGAAGACGGTGACGCCCGCGCTGCCCGCTGTCGGGTCGTTCGCCGATCTCTCCATGCCGGCGCCGTTGCTGGCCACGCTCGGCCATGAGGGTGTGACCGTGCCGTTCCCGATCCAGGCGGCGACCCTGCCGAACTCCCTGGCCGGCCGTGACGTACTCGGGCGCGGCCGCACCGGCTCGGGAAAGACCCTCGCCTTCGGCCTCGCGGTACTGGCCCGTACGGCGGGCCGCCGCGCCGAGCCGCGCCGGCCACTGGCCCTGATCCTCGTCCCCACCCGTGAGCTGGCCCAGCAGGTCACGGACGCGCTCGCTCCCTACGCCCGCTCGGTGGGCCTGCGGCTCGCCACCGTCGTCGGTGGAATGTCCATCGGCAGGCAGGCCGGTGCGCTGCGTTCCGGCGCGGAGGTGGTCGTCGCGACACCCGGTCGGCTCAAGGACCTCATCGACCGGGGCGACTGCCGACTGGCCGACGTCGCCGTCACGGTGCTCGACGAGGCCGACCAGATGACCGACATGGGCTTCATGCCCCAGGTCACCGCCCTGCTCGACCAAGTGCGCCCCGACGGCCAGCGGATGCTGTTCTCGGCCACCCTGGACCGCAACGTCGACCTGCTGGTCCGCCGCTACCTGACCGACCCGGTGGTGCACTCCGTCGACCCGTCGGCCGGTGCCGTCGACACGATGGAGCACCACGTGCTCCACGTGCACGAGTCGGACAAGCACCGCACGACCACCGAGATCGCGGCCCGGGACGGCCGGGTCATCATGTTCCTGGACACCAAGCACGCCGTGGACCGGCTGACCAAGCACCTGTTGAGCAGCGGGGTCCGCGCCGCGGCCCTGCACGGTGGTCGGTCCCAGCCGCAGCGCACCCGGACGCTGGCGCAGTTCAAGGACGGTCATGTCACCGTCCTGGTGGCCACCAACGTCGCGGCCCGCGGCATCCACGTCGACAGCCTCGACATGGTCGTCAACGTCGATCCGCCCAGCGACCACAAGGACTACCTGCACCGTGGCGGCCGTACGGCCCGCGCCGGCGAGTCCGGCAGCGTGGTCACCCTGGTGACCCCCGGCCAGCGCCGCGGCATGAGCCGGCTGATGGCCTCGGCCGGTATCACCCCGCAGATCACCCCGGTCCGCTCGGGCGAGGCTGAGCTGAGCCGCATCACAGGCGCCCAGGCCCCTTCCGGGTCCCCCGTGGTCATCACCGTGCCCGCCGTGGAACGCCCCCGCCGCGCGCCTTCGCCGTCCCGGGACCGCCGAGCCCGCACCGGTCGGAGCCGACCCGTCGGCGCGACGGGCGGCCGCCGGGCACCACGGCGGTCCGGGAGCGGCTCCGCAGCCTAGGCCGGCGCAACCCCCGGAGCTTCCTCTGCCTCCCGGGGGCCGTAAGAGCCACCAAGACGACCATCCCCCACCGAAGGAGACACCCTTGACGCCAGCGCGGAGGCCCTACCGAATGCCGCACCCCGCTCCTGTGACCGCGGTCGAGGACATCGAGGGGCACGGGCCTCGGGTGAGTGACGACATGACCGTCGAGGTGGCTCTGGCCCTCATGGCGGGTGCCCGGGTCGAGTACCTGACCGTGTGTGACGGCGACGACCAGGGCACCGCTTTCGTCACCCTGAGCCGACTCGCGGTTCTCCGCGACAGTTGCGCGAACACGGACCGGATCCGTCTGCGGGACATCCTCGACGGACCGTTGCGCCTCGGCGTCGGCGAGTACGGCGGGGTTCCGCAAGTGCCCGCTCTCGCGTGCTGACCCGTCTCACCCGACGGCGCCCCGTCCCCCTTCTCTCGCGACTTCTCCCCTGTGAGGCTTCATGCGCTGTGTCATCGCCCGGTACCCGTTCGACCTGACCGCGACCGGGGTGCTGGCCTCGATGAAGGGCGTCAGGCCCGAGCTCGTCACGGGTGCGTCCGTGACCGTCGGCCGCCGCCGCTACCCGGTCAAGCAGGTGGGCCGGGTCATCACGCGACAGGACCCGCGTGACTTCACCGAGGGTGAGGTCACCCGGGCCATGGCGCGCCTCGGCTTCACCTGCCACGACCGCCCCGAGGCCACGCCCGTGGTTGAACGGGGCGGAGCAGGCAACTCACTGATCGAAGTGGATCAGATCTCCTACGGTCCACGCGCTGACGTCCTTGATCGCGACTCGGTACATCCCGCCCGTCTCCGGGATCCCGAGGCTGCCCTGAAGGATCCGGGCGAGATGGAAGTGCAGGTGTGTGGGCACCTCGCCGCGACCGGGCCGGTTGCCCCCCGGCCCGCCGGCGAAGATGTCCGCGAACGGGCCGAGACGGTCCGAGTCCTTCAGGACCTCCGCCACCCGCTCCCTCCACACCGCCTCGGGAGCCAGCCGGCCGGTGAGGACGGCCCCGCCGACGACCACGGTCAGCGACATCTGATTGCTTCGCTCGGTCTCCACCGCGGCGGAGAGAGCGACGAGCAGCTCATCAGGGTTCGACATGGCAGCAGAGCATAAGGGGCCCACCCGTCCAGCCCACCGGGGAGGGCCGACATCGACCGGGTGAGCAGGCGGGCCTTGCCATTTCCGCGGACCATGGAAGAGGATTTCCGGCGGGGACCGGGGCCCCGTGTCGGTAACGGCAGGGCGGACCGCTACCCGGAGTAATAACAGGAGACAGCGATGTCGTCCCATGAGGCTCAGGAATCGCAGGAGCCCGAGACCCCGCATCTCGACTTCCAAGGCACGACGCCGTACGAGGACTACGTCAAGGCGGACGTGCTCACCCACCTCCAGCACACCCTCTCCGACGATCCCGGAGAGATGGTCTTCCTGGTCACGACCCAGGTCATGGAGCTGTGGTTCACCGTCATCGTGCACGAGTGGGAGACCGCGGCGGGCGCGCTGCGCTCCGACGACGTGCCCACGGCCGTCGCCGCGCTGAAGCGGTCCGTCCGTGAACTGGAGGCGCTGAACGCCTCCTGGAAGCCGCTCGGCCAGCTGACCCCCGCGCAGTTCAACTCCTACCGCTCGGCCCTCGGCGAGGGCTCCGGCTTCCAGTCGGCGATGTACCGGCGCATGGAGTTCCTGCTCGGCGACAAGTCCGCCTCCATGCTCGTCCCGCACCGGGGCGCGCCCCGCGTCCACGCCGAGCTGGAGAAGGCCCTGCACGAGCCGAGCCTGTACGACGAGGTGCTGCGGCTCCTCGCGCGGCGCGGGCACGCGATCCCGGCCGCCGTGCTGGAGCGTGACGTCTCGCTCCGGTACGAGCCGTCGGAGGAGGTCGAGGCCGTCTGGACGGCCCTCTACTCCGGCCCGGAGGACGCCGAACTGGCCCGCCTCGGCGAGGCGTTGACCGATGTCGCCGAGCTGGTGTGGCGCTGGCGCAACGACCATCTCGTCGCCACCCGCCGCGCGATGGGCTCCAAGGCCGGCACCGGCGGCTCCGCCGGGGTGGCCTGGCTGGAGAAGCGCGCGCGGAAGAACGTGTTCCCGGAGCTGTGGACGGCGCGGTCCCATGTCTGAACTCGGCCTGCGCGCAGAGAAGTTGGATGCCTCCGACGAACTGGCGGGCCTGCGCGCGCAGTTCGTCCTGGACGACGTGGTGTACCTGGACGGCAACTCGCTGGGCGCGCTCCCGGCCGCCGTCCCGGGCCGCGTCGAGGACGTCGTACGGCGTCAGTGGGGATCGCTCAGGATCCGGTCCTGGGACGAGAGCGGCTGGTGGACCGCGCCCGAGCGGATCGGCGACCTCGTCGCTCCGCTGGTGGGGGCGGCGGCCGGGCAGATCGTGGTCGGCGACTCGACAAGTGTCAACGTCTTCAAGGCACTTGTGGGGGCCGTACGCCTCTCGGGCGGGCCGGCCGCGGGGCGTGACGAGGTGGTCGTGGACGCGACCACCTTCCCCACGGACGGGTACATCGCCGAGTCCGCGGCCCGGATGACCGGCTGCACGCTGCGTGCGGTGACCCCGGCGGAGGTGCCGGGCGCGCTGAGCGACCGTACCGCCGCCGTCCTGCTCAACCACGTCGACTACCGCAGCGGCCGCCTGCACGACCTGCCAGGACTGACCGCCGCTGTGCACGCGGTGGGCGCGATCTCCGTCTGGGACCTGTGCCACAGCGCCGGCGCCCTGCCGGTCGGGCTCGACGCGCACGGGGTCGACCTCGCGGTCGGCTGCACCTACAAGTACCTGAACGGCGGCCCCGGTTCACCGGCGTACCTCTATGTGCGCCGCGAGCACCAGGACCGCTTCGACTCCCCGCTGCCCGGATGGAACTCCCATGTGGAGCCCTTCGGGATGCGGCCGTCCTACGAACCGGCGCCGGGTGCGCTGCGGGGCCGCGTGGGCACGCCCGACATCCTCTCCATGCTCGCCCTGGAGGCGGCCCTGGAGGTCTGGGACGGGGTCTCGATCGAGGCGGTGCGCGCCAAGTCCCTCGCACTGACGGACTTCTTCCTGGAGTGCGTCTCGTCGTACGTCGACGAGGGGCGCGTCGAGTGCGTGACACCCCTGGCCCACGCCGAGCGGGGCAGCCAGGTCGCGCTGCGCTGCGACGACGCCGGCGCGGTGATGAAACGACTGGTGGAGCGGGGTGTGGTGGGCGACTTCCGGCACCCTGACGTGCTGCGGTTCGGTTTCACGCCGCTGTACGTGGGGTTCGCGGACGTGGAGCGGGCGGCGGGGGTGTTGGCGGAGACGCTCGGGAGCGGGGAGCGCGGGGAGCGCGGGGCTTCCGTGGGGCTGGGGTGACGGCACCGCAGAACCGTTAAATCCTCACCCAGCGTGACATCCCCATGTCCGCGCACGTCACCGGCCTGATACCGTCCCGGCCAACGGCCGAATTTCCTTCCGGGATGCTTCACGGTCCGTCAAAACCGTTTCGTCGCTGAGAGGTTGGAGCATGCCGGACGACGCCGTAGGCCGTGCCACCGCGGAAGCCCGTGCCGCGGCCGAGGAGGAGTCGGCCTTCTCGCACCCGGCGGTCGACCCCGACGTCAGCCTGGCGTACGGGGACGACCCCGACCAGGTGATCGACTTCTACGCCCCGCGTGAGGTCGTGGCGCCGGGGGGCGGTCTGGTGCCCCTGGTCGTCGTCCTGCACGGCGGGGCGTGGCGGGCGCGCTACGACCGGCACCATGTGACGCCGTTCGCGGACTTCCTGGCCAGACGCGGGTTCGCGGTGGCCAATGTGGAGTATCGGCGGGGTGGGGGGGTGTCCGGGGCTGACGGTCTTGGTGCCGGGGGTGCGGGTGGGGCTGCGGCTGAGGGTGCCGGTGCCGGTGCCGGGGCTGAGGGTGCTGGTGCCGGTGATGTCGCCGGTGTCGGGCCGGTCGCCGGGCGTTGGCCGGAGACCTTCGACGACGTGGCCGCCGCGCTGGACGCGCTTCCGGTGCTCGTACGGGAGGCGCTCCCGCAGGCCGACCCGCGCCGCATGGTGGTCACCGGGCACTCCGCGGGCGGCCACCTCGCGCTGTGGGCCGCGGCGCGACACCTGCTGCCGGCCGACGCCGCCTGGCGCACCGACCGCCCGGCTCCGCTGCGCGGGGTCGTCGCCCTCGCCCCGATCGCCGACTTCACGGTCGCCGACAAGCTGGACGTGTGCGGCGGGGCGTGCCGTCAACTCCTGGGCGGGGACGAGGGGTTCACCGAGCGGGTGCCGTACGCCGACCCCGCGCTCCTGCTGCCCACCGGTATCGCGACCACCCTCGTCCAGGGACGGGCCGACACGGTCGTGCCGCAGGCGGTCGCCGAGGCGTACGCGGACGCGGCGGCCAAGGCGGGCGAGGTGGTGGGGCTGACGCTGCTGGAGGCGGTCGGCCACTTCCCCCTGATCGACCCGGCGGCGGACGCGTGCGCGGTGGTGGCGGAGGAGATCGCACAGCTGGCGTGGTGACAACGGGCGCGGCGGGCGGCTGCGCGCGCTTGCCGGAGGGGGCTTCGGTCGTACTCCGGGCTGTCTTGGCCCCCTCCCGGTGATACCCGTAATACCTGAGAGCTACGGCTCGGAAGAGCTCCCTGGCGTGACGCGGACGACGCCTCACGATCCGTAACTTCCCATCCATACAAGCCCGATGGCCGGGCGGAGGGGGAGACGACCATGGGGCGGATCCTGCGCAGGGTGCGTAGCGGGTACGGGGCGTCGCGTGACGAGTCGCGCGACGGGGGCGGCAACCGGAGCACCGGCGTTCACGGGGCCGGCAGCGACGTGAGGAACGGCCGTCACGGGGTCGGCAGCAGCGCGGGGACCGGCGTTCACGAGACCGGCGGTGATGAGGGGCCCGGCACCGTCGCGGCCCGCCGCACGCACAGCTGGCGGCGAGCCCTCCTGGCCACCCTCATCGTCACCGCCGTGGTCGCGCCGCTCTCCGCCGCCGCCCGCCCGGAGATCCCCGCCCCACCCCCGGCCGCGCTCCCGACCCTCACCGCGGCCACCCTCGACAGCGCCTACGCGGCCAACCGCGCCAACGCCGAGGCGGCCGCCCGCATGGCCGGGGCCCACGGCGACACCCACCGGGCCGAGGCGGACCGGGAGCTCGCCGACCCCGCCCGTCATCTCCTCGGCTTCGACGGCCGGGGCGCCGGAAAGGCGACGGAGGTCTTCGGCGACCTCGCCCACGCCGACCATGTGGCGGTCCTGGTCCCCGGCTCCGACACCTCCCTGGACACCTACCCCCGCTTCCGGGCCACCGCCGAAGCCCTCCACCGGCAACTGAAGAACACCGCTCCCCGGGGCACCCGCACCGCGGTCGTCGCCTGGCTCGGCTACCGCACCCCGAACACGGTCAGCACCACGGTCCTGACCACGGACAGAGCGGACGAAGCGGCCCCCGGGCTGAGGGAGTTCATACGCCGGCTCCGCGGCATCGTCGGTCCTGGCGCGACCGTCTCCCTCGTCTGCCACTCCTACGGCTCCGTCGTCTGCGCCAGAGCCGCCGCCCACCTGGACATCGACGACCTGGCCCTCCTCGGCAGCCCCGGCACCGGCGTGGACACCGCGCCCGGTCTGCACACCCGCGCACGGATCTGGGCGGCCCGGGGCAAGGACGACTGGGTCGGCGAGGTCCCCCATGTGAGGACCGACCTCTTCGGCGTCACCGTCGGCTTCGGCACCGACCCGGTCTCCCCGGCCTTCGGCGCCCGTGTCTTCGCGGCGGGCGAGGGCGGTCACAGCGACTACTTCACCCCGGGTTCGGTCTCCCTGACCAACCTCGCCCGGATCGTCCTCGGAGACACCGCGGAGGTGACCCGTGCCTGACCACCGCACCCACCACCACCGGGGCGCCGCACGCGAAGCCATAGACCGGGCCGCACACGGCATACCTCAGACCGCGCATGGCATACGCCGGGCCTCGAACGGCATACGCCAGACCGCACACTCCATACCCCAGGCCGCACACGGCATACGACAGGCCGCCGAGCGGATCGACGCGGTGACACCTCCCGAGCGGGACCGTGCCGTGGACGCCCTGCGCGCCTTCGCGATCCTCGGTGTGGTCCTCGGGCACTGGCTGGTGACGGCCCTGGTCTCCGACGGCGGCACCCTGCACACCGCGAGCCCGTTGCAGCGCATGCCCTGGCTGGCCCCGATCTCCTGGGTCTTCCAGACGCTGGCCGTGTTCTTCCTGGTCGGCGGCCATGTGGCGACCCGCGGCTACACCTCGGCACGCGCCCGCGGGACGACGTACCCGCAATGGCTGAAGAGCCGCCTGGCGCGGCTGTTCAAGCCGGTCGCAGCCGTCCTCGCGCTGTGGGCGGTGGCGGCGACGGCCCTGCTGCTGACGGGCGCCCCGTTCGGGACGGTCCGCACGCTGGTCAAGCTCGCCCTGTCCCCGATGTGGTTCCTCCTGGTCTTCGGCGTCCTCACGGCGGCGACCCCGCTGCTGCGGCGGCTCCACCCGCTGTGGCCGCTGGCCGTCGTCGTCCATGTGGACCTGGTGCGTTTCGGGTTCGGCGGCCCGGACTGGCTCGGCTGGGTCAATCTGGCGGCCGGCTGGCTCGTGCCGTACACCCTGGGCGCGGCCTGGACGCGGGGTGAGCTGGAGGGGCGGCGCGCGGGGTGGCTCCTGCTCGGCGGCGGTGCCGTGGTGACCGCGGTGCTGGTCGGGTGGGCGGGGTATCCGGCGTCGATGGTCGGAGTGCCGGGGGCTCAGGTCTCCAACCTGAACCCGCCGACGCTGGCCGCCGTCACCTTCGGCCTGGCCCAGTGCGGTGGCGCCCTGCTGCTGCGCGACCGACTGCGCCGCGGTATGCGCCGCCCTTCGGCCTGGGCGGCGGTGGCGCTGGTGAACCTCTCCGCGATGACGATCTTCCTCTGGCACCAGACCGCGCTGATGGCCACCACGGCCACCGGTCTCGCGGCGGGCCGGCTCCCCGGTCTGCACACCGTTCCCGACGGCCTGGGCTGGGTGGCGGCCCGGCTGGCCTGGCTGCCGGTCTTCGCCCTTGTCCTCGCGGTCTGCCGGGCGGCCTTCCGCTCGCTCGAGCAGGGGCCGCGCAGAGCCGGGGACCGGCCGTCACGAGTGATCCGGGTCCACCGTCGTGCGACACCGGCAGCAGCGAAGGAGGTGCGTCGTGCCTAGGGTGGTCGGCGTGACGGAAACGGGGATCCGGCGGGTGGTCGTGGGCGCACTGCTGCGCTGGTCGCGGGTCCTGCGCGACGACCTGTGCACGATGCGGCCCGATCCGCTGCCGCCGTCCGTCTGGCTGCGCTGGCTGCCGCACGGCCTGCTGTGCCTGGTCGCCTTCGGGGTGACGTTCGGCGGCCTGGCGGAGCTGCAGGACAGCGGCGGGGTGGGAGGCAGCATCGCCTTCGCGATCGGTCTCGCGGAGGGCTCGGCCGTCGTGCTCGCGTTGTGGCGGCCCGTCCCGGCGTGGTGGCTGTCGACCGCGGCCATGGTGGTCTGCGCTCTCGAAGTGCGTCGGCAGCTGCTGGCAGGTGGCGCGCACGGCTTCACCTGGCCGTGGAGCGTCGGCGGACTCATCGCGCACCTGGCCGTACTGCTGCTGCTCGCCCTGCGGGTGCCCGCCCGGGTGGCCGTCGAGGCGCTGGCGTTGACACTGCTGCTCACGTATCTCGTCGAGGGCGTGCTGGGCGCGGCCGACTTCCAGCCCACCGGGGTGCTCGCGGCGATCCTGTTCACCGTGGTGGTGGTGCTCGGCGCGGCCCTGCGGGGCCGTCGTGAGGCGAGCAGGGCACTGGTCGAGCAGACCACGCTCACCGCGGAGGAGCGGGCCCGGCGCACCCTGCTGGAGGAGCGCAGCCGTATCGCCCGTGAACTGCACGACGTGGTCGCCCACCACATGTCCGTCATCTCCATCCAGGCGCAGGTCGCCCCGCACCTCGTCGAGAACCCGTCCGAGGAGCTCCGGGAGAACCTCGCCGGCATCCGGCAGAACGCGCTGGAGGCGCTGACCGAGCTCCGCCGGGTCCTGGGCGTGCTGCGGGCCGAGCACCCCGAGGCGCCGGGGCCGTCCGCCGACCCCGCCACCGGCACCGCGCCGCACGCCCCGCAGCCCACCCTGGAGCGGATCGAGGCGCTCGTGGAGAACACCCGGGCGGCGGGGCTGACGGTGGCGCTGCGGTGCAGTGGCGAGCGGTGGTCGTTGCCGTCGGGCGTGGAGCTGTCGGCGTACCGCATAGTGCAGGAGGCGCTCAGCAACGTCCTGCGGCACGCGCCGGGCGCGCAGGCCCAAGTCCACATCGAGTACCTGCCGATCGGCGTGGTCGTGGAGGTCGCCAACACCCGCCCGACGAGACATGCCGCGCCCTCCGAGGGCGCCGGACACGGGCTGCTCGGCATGCGGGAGCGGGCGGCGATGCTCAGCGGCGTCCTGCTGGCGGGCCCCCAGCAGGAGGGCGGTTACAAGGTGTACGCCTACCTCCCGGCGTCCCCGGCCGACAAGGACGCGCTCCCCGAGTCCCCGAATGCCGCCGGCAGGACTCCCCTGACCACGACACCCACCGACCCGCCCCCCACCCCCTACCCGGCCGACGACCCGAAGGACGACACCGCATGACGAGCGGCACGAGCGGCACGAGCGGCATGAACGGCGCGAGCGGCAGCATCCGCGTACTGATCGCCGACGACCAGCAGATGGTCCGGCAGGGCTTCAGCGTGCTGCTGGGCGCCCAGCCCGGCATCGAGGTGATCGGGCAGGCGGTCGACGGTCTGGACGCCGTCGCCAAGGTCGCCGAACTCGTCCCGGACGTCGTCCTGATGGACATCCGCATGCCGGAGCTGGGCGGTATCGAGGCCACCCGCATCATCACCGGTGAGCGCCCGGAGATCAGGGTCCTGGTGCTGACCACCTTCGATCTCGACGAGTACGTCTACGAGGCGCTGCGGGCCGGTGCCTCCGGGTTCCTGCTGAAGGACGCCTCCGCGGAGCAGCTCGCGGAGGCCGTGCGGGTGGTGGCGGCCGGGGACGCGCTTCTCGCGCCCGGTGTCACCCGGCGCCTGATCGCCGAGTTCTCCCGTCTCGACGACCGGCCCCGTGCTCCGCTCAAGAGCCGGGTGGGCGAGCTGACCGAGCGGGAGACGGAGGTCCTCGCCCTGATCGCGCAGGGCCTGTCGAACGCGGAGATCGCCGGGCGGCTCGTGGTGGCCGAGCAGACTGTGAAGACCCACGTGGGCCGCATCCTGGTGAAGCTGGGCCTCAGGGACCGTACGCAGGCGGCGGTGTTCGCCTACGAGTCGGGGCTGGTGAGACCGTCGGGCTACTGACTGCCCTCCTGGACCCGTAGTACCTGAGAGGGACGCCGGAGGACCCCTCTCACTGGTGACGACGAGGGCCACCGGCCCCGCCTACCGTTTCGACCGTGACCCATACGACCGAGACGCACACGACACTCCCGCAGGGCGGCAGCGGCGGGCAGAACGCGTACAAGCCCCGTAGCCCGGAGTTCCGCGCCGCCGTGGACGCCCTGCGCGGCCTGCGGCAGGACCTGATCACCGACGCGTTCGCCTACCGACCGTTGCCGCCGACGCCCCTCGACAAGGGGCTCCCCCGCGTGCTGTCCGGCCGGCTGCGGGAGTACGCCGTCTGGACGCCCCACGCGCTGATCACCGCGGCAGGCCTGCTCGCGATGGTCATCGGGGCGGACAACAGCGGCCGCGGCGCGACCACCAACCTGTTCGTCGGTCTGTCCGCCCTGGCCCCGATCCTGTTGACCATGGTCCGGCCCGTCATGGCCTTCTGGCTGTCGCTGGCCGCGACCGCGATCACCTATCCGATGGCTTTCGTCAACTCCTGGCAGCAGGGCTGGCCCTGGCTGCCAGGGGGGTTCGCCTGCCACCTCGTCGTGCTCACCGTGGTCGCGGTGCGCACCAGGCCGCGTACGGCGGCCTGGATGTGGCTGCTGACGGGCGCCTACGGCCTGATATGGCAGGGCGCCCTCGGCGGCACTCACTACTACCGCTCCAACACCGTGGAGATGCTGTTCGTCTCCGCCCTGGCCCTGCTCGCCGTGAGCGTCTGGCACATACGCAGGGACGCCCAGCGGTCGGTGACCGCCCAGCAGACGGTGACCGCGCACGAACGCTCGCGCCGCACCCTGCTGGAGGAGCGCACGACCATCGCCCGTGAGCTGCACGACGTGGTGGCCCATCACATGTCGGTCGTCGCCATCCAGGCCGAGGCCGCCCCCTACCGGGTGGAGAACCCGCCCCCGGAGCTGGAGAAGGCCTTCGCGACCATCCGGGAGAACGCGGTCGCGGCCCTCACCGAGCTGCGCCGGGTCCTCGGAGTGGTCCGCGCCGAGGACTACGAGGCGCCGGACGCTCCGCAGCCCACCCTCGCCGACCTCGACGCCCTGCTCGACAATGTGCGGGAGGCGGGGCTGAGCGTGGAGAAGACGGTCACCGGCGCGGTGCGTGAACTCCCGCAGGGCGTCGAGCTGTCGGCGTACCGGATCGTCCAGGAGGCCCTGAGCAACACCCTGCGGCACGCCCCCGGGGCGAGCGCGCGGGTCGAGATCGGATATGTGCTGGGCGGCTTGGGCCTGCGGGTGGTCAACGGCCCGCTGCCCCATCCGGCACTGGTGAAGCCCTCGCCGGGGGCTGGACACGGCATCACCGGTATGCGGGAGCGGGTCTCCATGCTGAACGGCGAGATGACGGCGGAGGCCACGGACGAGGGAGGGTACGAGGTGACGGTGTTCCTGCCGGTGCCGCTCAGTGGCGAGGGAGCGGCATGACGATCAGGGTCCTGGTCGCGGACGACCAGATGATGGTCCGCGAGGGCTTCTCGGTGCTGCTGAACGCGATGCCGGACATCGAAGTAGTCGGTGAGGCGGTCAACGGCCGGGAAGCGGTGGACCGGGTCCGCGAGCTGGCCCCCGACGTGGTCCTGATGGACATACGGATGCCGGAGCTGAACGGCATCGAGGCGACCCGGGAGATCGTCGCGGCGAACGGCACGTCGAAGGTGCTGGTCCTGACGACCTTCGACCTCGACGAGTACGTCTACCAGGCGCTGCGCGCGGGCGCCTCGGGCTTCCTCCTCAAGGACGCCTCGGCCCGCCAACTCGCGGACGGGGTACGGGTGGTGGCCTCCGGCGAGGCCCTCCTCGCCCCCTCGGTCACCCGACGCCTGATCACGGAGTTCTCCAAGCTGTCCGAGTCCCCGCGGGTCCTCGCGTCGGCCCACACGGCCTACGGCGACCTGACCGATCGCGAGACGGAGGTACTGGTCCTCATCGCACAGGGCCTGTCGAACCTGGAGATCGCCGGGCGCCTGGTGGTGGCCGAGTCGACGATCAAGACCCATGTGAGCCGGATCCTGGTGAAACTGGGCCTCAGGGACCGCACCCAGGCAGCGGTGTTCGCCTACGAGGCACGACTGGTGACCCCGGGCTGACGAGCCCGGCCGGCTCACGCGGCGGCCAGTTCGCACCACACGTACTTGCCGCGGTTGCCGTTCCTGGACAGTGGCTGCCAGCCCCACAGGTCGGCACAGGCGCTGACCAGGGCGAGCCCGCGGCCGTTCTCGGCGTCGGTCAGGTGATCCAACGGTGTCGGTGGCCGGGGCGGCTCGGGGTCCGCGTCCCATGCGCCGAGGCGCAGCGTTCCGGGCGGCGACCAGCGCACTCGCAGGGCCGCGGGACCCTTGGTGTGCAGTACGGCGTTGGAGATCAGTTCGGTGGCGAGCAGCTCCGCGGTGTCGACCAGGGTGATCAGGCCGTGCATCGTCAGGATGAGACGGAGGGTTCGGCGGCTGACGGTGACGGCGCGTGGGTCGTCGGGGATGTGGAGCACGTACTCCCAGGGTTCGGGCATGCGGCAACTCCGTTCGGGTGGTGGGGGGTTGCGGTCGGCGGGCGGTGGCAGTGCCGCGCCGTCATGGCAGGACGGGGCGGTGCGCTTCCGGTACCCCGGGGTTCCGCAGCGTGTGCGTCGCGTCACCGACGGTAGAGCAACAATTGTTCCTGCGGCAAGCGATTGGCTACTCTGACGCTCCAACGAGGCATGGCGACAGGGCCATTGAGGGAGGGCGCATGGCGCCGAGGAGTCACGCCACGGCACGGCAGGTGCGACTGGGCACCGAGCTGCGTCGACTGCGGGAGGCGGCGGGGCTGAAGGCTCGTGAGGCGGCCGGGCTGTTGAACTCGACCTCGACACAGATAAGTCAGGTGGAACTGGGCTTCGCGGGCGTCAGCGAGGAGCGGGTCCGGCGCCTCGCGGCTCACTACGCCTGCACCGACGAGGTGTTGATCGACGGCCTCGTGGCCATGGCAACCGACCGTACGCGGGGTTGGTGGGAGGAATACCGGGGAGTGCTGCCTTCCGTGTTCCAGGACACCGCCGAGACCGAGCATCACGCGACGTTCCTGCGCGAGGTGGTGATCACATACGTTCCAGGGCTGCTGCAGACCGCCGACTACGCCCGGGCGGTGTACACCTACGTGCAACCCGGCCTCCCCGAGAGTGAGTTGACGCCTCGGGTGGAGCACCGGATCAGGCGGCGCGCTGTCATCGAGGGTGATGATCCGACGCCGTACGAGACGCTCATCCACGAGTTCGCGCTCCGTACCCGTGTGGCGGACCGTAGCGTCTGCCGCGCTCAACTGGAACAGATCCTCGAACAGATCGAGCAGAGGCATGCCACGGTGCGGGTCATCCCGATCGACCAGGACGGTTTTGGCGGTGCCGGGATCTCGATGATGTACGCCGGTGGCCCGGTGCCCCGATTGGACACCGGCCTTCGGGACGCTCCCACCGGCGTCGCGTTCATCGACGCGGAGGCTCAGCTGAAACAGCTTCGAACACTCTTCCTTAGGATGCAGGCAGCGTCACTGGAACCCGTGGCGTCGCGGGACTTCATCCACCGCCTGAAGAAGGAGCTGTGATGCACTGGCGCAAGTCCTCGTACTCCGGCGGCGGCGACGGTGACACCTGCGTCGAGATCGCGGACGTACACCCTCGAATAGCCGTCCGCGACTCCAAGGCCCCCGCCCGCGCCACCCTCACCTTCCCCGCCCCCGCATTCACGGCTCTCATCGACCACCTGAAGGAACACCCCTGGTCAGAAGCCCGCACAAGCGGCTAGCGTCCCCGTATGACCGCCTTCGATCCCTGGGACCCGGCGTTTCTCGCCGACCCGTACCCCGCGTACGCCGAGCTGCGTGCCAAGGGCCGTGTGCAGTACTTCGAGCCGACGGACCAGTGGCTCGTCCCGCACCACGCGGACGTGTCCGCGCTGCTCAGGGACCGCAGGCTCGGGCGGACCTACCAGCACCGGTTCACGCACGAGGACTTCGGGCGGACCGCGCCGCCCGCCGAGCACGAGCCGTTCCACACGCTCAACGACCACGGGATGCTCGATCTGGAGCCGCCGGACCACACCCGGATCCGGCGCCTGGTGTCGAAGGCGTTCACCCCGCGCACGGTCGAGCAGCTCAAGCCGTACGTGACCGGCCTGGCCGGTGAGCTGGTGGAGCGGCTCGTCGCGGCCGGTGGCGGTGACCTGCTCACCGATGTCGCCGAGCCGCTGCCCGTCGCCGTGATCGCCGAGATGCTGGGGATCCCCGAGGAGGACCGGGCGCCCCTGCGGCCCTGGTCGGCGGACATCTGCGGGATGTACGAGCTGAACCCCACGGAGGACGTGGCGGAGAGGGCGGTGCGGGCGTCGGTCGAGTTCTCCGACTACCTGCGCGAGCTCATCGCCGAGCGGCGCAAGCAGCCGGGTGACGACCTGATCTCCGGGCTCATCGCCGCGCACGACGAGGGCGACCGGCTCACCGAGCAGGAGATGATCTCCACGGCCGTACTGCTGCTCAACGCCGGTCACGAAGCCACCGTGAACTCCACGGTCAACGGCTGGTACGCCCTCTTCCGTAACCCGGAACAGCTCGCCGCACTGCGCGCCGACCACTCCCTCGTCCCGAGGGCCGTCGAAGAGCTCATGCGCTACGACACCCCCCTCCAGCTCTTCGAACGCTGGGTCCTGGACGACATCGAGATCGACGGCACGACCATCCCGCGCGGCGCCGAGATCGCCCTCCTCTTCGGCTCCGCCAACCACGACCCCGAGGTGTTCCGCGACCCCGAGCGCCTCGACCTCGCCCGCGCCGACAACCCGCACATCTCCTTCAGCGCCGGCATCCACTACTGCATCGGCGCCCCCCTGGCCCGTATCGAACTGGCCGCCTCCATGACGGCCCTCCTGGAGAAGGCCCCCACGCTCGCCCTGGCGGCGGAACCGGAACGCAAGCCGAACTTCGTGATCCGGGGGCTGGAGGGGCTGCGCGTCCACGCCCGTCCGTAGGTATGTGCAGGGACGCAACGGCCGTTACTCAGGCTCCAGTTGAGTACGCGTGCTCATACCCGGTGCTCGCCGCGCGGCCAGTATGGAACCACGGCGCCACCGAGAGCGCCGAGGGGACCAACTGAGCCTGTCAGGGAGAACTTCTCATGTCGCGTCGTATCGCTGTGTCCGTTGCCGCCGGTGTCGTCGTCCTCGGTGGTGCCGGTGGCTTCGCCCTCGCCCACGCCGGTGACCAGTCGCCGGCGCCGGCCCACAGCACGGCCCGCTACACCGCTCCCACCGCCGACCGTGACGGCTCGCTGACCTTCACCACCGAGGTCACGGCGTCCTCCGACGTCAAGAGCGTGAAGGTGCTGGCCTGGCCGGCGAACTCGTCCTTCGCGAAGAAGGGGCTGACGGCCAAGGACATGGCCGCCGTCGAGTCGGCCGTCTGCAAGCCCTCGGGCGGGGACAGCCAGCGGTGCACCTACAAGGTCCCCGTCACCCGCGCCGACGCCGAGGGCTCCCCGCGGGGTCAGTGGCACGTGGCCGTCCTGGTCACCGCCGAGGACGGCGACACGACCCTCGACACCAAGGCGGCCGACTTCACGGTCGCCTGACCCCGCCCGGTCAGTCAGGCCCGGTCAGTCCGGCCGGGGCCGCCCCCGGCCCGTCAGCCGCACCAGCAGCGTGAGGGCCAGGAGGGGCAGCAACGCTCCTCCCAGCACCACGAACGGCAGCTCCGTGAGCAGGACCGTCCAGTCCATGCCCTCGTTCTCGAAGCCCCCGCCCAGGTGGCGCCGGGTGCGGGGCAGGGACAGCCACAGCGAGGGTGCCCCGATCGCACCCGCCGCGGAGAGCGCGCAGCCCCCGCAGGTCACTCCGTCCGCTCTCCGCTTCACGGGGACGAAGACGCGCCTGCCCGGCCCCCGGTTCAGGTCGTCAGGTCCCGGCGGCGCAGGCCCGCGAGACCACCCGCCACCAAGGCGGCCGCCAGCGCGAGCAGGACCAGTGCCGGCCCCCACTCCATCGCCCCTCCCGGCAGCTTCGGCAGATGCGAGAAGGGGGACAGGTCGAGCACCGCGCGCGGGGCGTCCAGCGCGGGGCCGACCCAGCCGATCAGCAGCACCGCACCGGCGACTCCCCAGGCCAGGGGAGCGAGACGGGGGACCAGGCCGTACAGCAGGACCGTGAGGCCGCCGATCACCCACACCCCCGCCACCTGCACCAGGCACGCGCCCAGGATCGGGCCGGCCTCCTTGCCGTAGCCCACGGCGAAGCCGAGACCGGCGAGCAGCATGATGAGCACCGAGCCACCGAAGGCGATCACCAGGTGGCCCGTGGCCCAGCGCAGCCGGCCCACCGCGTTCGCCAGCACCGGTTCCGCGCGCCCCGAGGTCTCCTCGCCGTGCAGTCGCAGGACGGCGGCGACGATAAACAGCGCGGCGAGAAGTCCCAGCATCCCGGTCATCGAGGCGAGGAACGCGTCCGTGATCCCGGACCGTCCGCCCATCCGCTCGAAGATCTCGCGGGCCTGTTCGTTGTCGCCGACCAGGTCGGCCACGCCGTCCGTGAGACCGCCGTAGACCACCCCGGCAAGGAAGAAGCCGGTCGACCAGCCGAGCACACCGCCCCGCTGGAGCCGCCAGGCGAGTGCGCTCGCCGTGCCCAGCCGGCCGGAGGCAGGTCCCGGGCGCGTCGGCAGGAAGCTCATGCCCAGGTCCCGGCGGCCCGCCAGGACGTACGCCAGCGCGCCCTGGGCCGCCACCGCCGCCGCGAACAGGCCCAGCAGCCACCAGCGTTCACAGGCGAAGGGCCGCAGCTGCGACAGCCAGCCCAGCGGGGACAGCCAGGTCAGGACGGACGACCCGTCCGTGGACACCGAGTCGCCCGCCGCCCGCAGCACGAAGGCCGCGCCCAGCACCGCCGCCGTCAGCCCCCGTGCCAGTCGGGCGCTCTCCGTCAGCTGTGCGACGACCGCCGCCGCCGTCGCGAAGAGCATCCCCACCGCCCCGAGGCCCAGGCCCAACGCCAGTGCCCCGGCGACTCCCCGGCCCGCCAGGCCCGCCGTCACCAGCAGGGCCAGGACGGCGTTCGCGGTCGCCGCCGCCAGCAGGGCCGCCGTCAGCGACGCCCGCCTGCCCACCACCCCTGAGGAGAGCAGCTCCTGGCGCCCGCTCTCCTCCTCGTCGCGGGTGTGCCGTACGACGATCAGAAGGCTCGTCACGGCGGCGAGGGCGCCCGCGTAGACGCCGACGCGCCAGGCGGTGAGGGCGCCGAGGGAGTCGCCGAAGACGGGCCCGATCAGCGCGCGGAAGGAGGAGTTGGTGGCGACCTGGTGCAACAGGTCGGCCCGCTCGGCCTCGGTGCCGTACAGGCCCTCCAGGGTGCTCGGCATCGACAGGACCATCAGGGCGTTCACCGCCACCCACACCGGGATCATCAGGCGGTCGCGGCGCAGGTTGAAGCGGAGCAGTACGCCGGTGCCCGCGAGGGAGGTCATGACACCTCCTGGTAGTGCCGCAGGAACAGCTCCTCCAGCGTCGGCGGTGTCGACGTCAGCGAACGCACGCCCGAGTGGGTCAACTGCCTTAGCACCGCGTCGAGTTGGTCCGTGTCCACCTGGAGCCGGACCCGGCGGCCCTGGACGTCGAGGTCGTGGACGCCCGGCAGCTGCGCCAACCCGTTGGGGGCGCCCGCGAGTTCGGCCGTGACGCTGGTGCGGGTGAGGTGGCGCAGGTCGGCGAGCGAACCCGTCTCGACGGTACGGCCGGCGCGGATGATGCTGACCCGGTCGCAGAGTTCCTCCACCTCGCTCAGGATGTGCGAGGACAGCAGGACCGTACGGCCGCGCTCGCGCTCCTCCTCCACACAGCGCTGGAAGACCTCCTCCATCAGCGGGTCCAGGCCCGAGGTCGGCTCGTCCAGGATCAGCAGGTCCACGTCCGAGGCGAACGCGGCGACCAGGGCGACCTTCTGGCGGTTGCCCTTGGAGTAGGTGCGGCCCTTCTTGGTGGGGTCCAGCTCGAAGCGGTCGATCAGCTCGGCGCGCCGCGTGGGGGAGAGGCCGCCGCGCAGACGGCCGTAGAGGTCGATGACCTCGCCGCCGGAGAGGTTGCGCCACAGCGTCACGTCCCCGGGGACGTAGGCGATCCGGCGGTGCACCTCGACGGCGTCGGCCCACGGGTCGCGGCCCAGCACCTGCGCGGCGCCGGAGTCGGCGCGCAGCAGGCCGAGCAGGACGCGGATGGCGGTGGACTTCCCGGCGCCGTTGGGCCCGAGGAAGCCGTGCACCTCGCCGGTGGTCACCTCCAGGTCGAGGCCGTCGAGGGCGTGGGTGGCGCCGAACGACTTGTGGAGCCCGGAGACCGTGATTGCCTTCGTCATGCTTCAGAAAGTACGCTTCTTTCAGAAATTTGTGAAGTTAAGGAAGCGTATGAAGCCCCGTTAGGGTGGTGGCCATGACGGATGCGGTGGAGCGGGACCCGGACGCGGTCTCGAAGTTCGTGGAGAGCTTCGCGGCCCAGCTGGTGGAGGCCGGGATGCAGCGCATGCCGGCCCGGGTCTTCGCCGCCCTGCTGTCCTCCGACGCGGGCACGATGACCTCCGCCGAGCTGGGGGAGCAGCTCCGGATCAGTCCGGCCGCGGTCTCCGGGGCGGTGCGCTATCTCGCCCAGACGCACATGGTCTCGCGGGAGCGGGAGCCCGGGTCGCGCCGAGAGCGCTACCGGGTGCACGGCGACCAGTGGTACGAGGCCCTGACCAACCGTGAGGCCGTCATCAAGCGCTGGGAGGGCGCCCTGCGGGAGGGTGTCGCCAGTCTGGGTGCCGACACTCCCGCCGGACGCCGCATGGCCGAGACGCTCGCCTTCTTCGAGTTCGTCGAGGGAGAGGTCGCGGCCATGATGGAGCGGTGGCGGGTGCACCGCGAGAAGCTGTTCGGGAGCCCCTAACGTTCCCTGGTCTCCTCCAGCACCGTCCGCCCCAGCAGCAGATACCGCTCCGGCGAGCGCCGCTTCAGGTACTGGGCGTACCCGATGCCGAGCACCGCGACCGCCGCCACCAGCCACGGGGTGGCCTTCAGCACCAGCGAACCGGACTCCTTGCCGGCCGCCGCGCTCATGTTGGACACCAGCAGGACGACCACGGCGAGCATCGCGAGGCCGCCGACCAGCGGGGCCGTGAGGGTCCGGAACCAGTGCCGGCTCTCCGGGTGGTGCGTGCGGAAGTACGCCAGCACCGCGAAGGAGCACACGGCCTGCACGATCAGGATCGCCATGGTGCCGAGGATCGCGAGCAGCACGTACGTACCGTCGTACGGGTCCTTGCCGGCCGCCCAGAACGCCACCAGGAGTACGGCCGTCACCAGCGTCTGCACCAGGCCCGCGACGTGCGGTGAGCCGTGCCGGGGGTGGGTGCGGCCGATCGTGTTCTTCAGCGAGGGCAGGACGCCCTCGCGGCCCAGCGCGTACATGTAGCGGGCGGCGCAGTTGTGGAAGGCCATGCCGCAGGCCAGCGAGCCGGTGATCATCAGCCACTGCATGACGTCCACGGCCCAGTGGCCGACGTACTGCTCGGTGGGGCCGAAGAAGAGCCCGAGCGGGTTGGCGGTGGCGACCTCGACGGCCTTCGACTGGCCGGTGCCCGAGATGGCCATCCAGGAGACGAAGACGTAGAAGACACCGACGCCGAGGACGGAGATCATCGTCGCCTTGGGGATGATCTTCTTCGGGTTGCGGGACTCCTCGCCGTACATCGCCGTCGACTCGAAGCCGACCCACGACCAGAAGGCGAAGAAGAGGCCGAGGCCCGCGGAGGTGCCCTTGAAGGCGTTGACGGGGTTGACCGGGTCCAGGCTGAAGCCGTCGGGGCCGCCGCCGTGGAAGGCGACCGAGACCGCCATCGCGGCGAGGACCGTCACCTCGGTGGCGAGGAGCACGACCAGCAGCTTCTCGGCGACCGAGACGCCGAACCAGGTGCCCATCGCGTTGACCGCGAGCATCAGGGCCGCGAACGCCCACCAGGGGATGTGCAGCCCGGTCTGGTCCTTCAGCGTCCCCGTCGCGAACGACGAGAAGATGCCGATGAGCGCCGGCTCGAAGACGACGTACGCGAAGGTGGCGAGCAGTCCGGAGGCGAGACCGGCGGTGCGGCCGAGGCCGTAGGAGATGAAGCCGTAGAAGGCGCCCGTCGAGGTGATGTGCTTGGCCATCGAGGTGAAGCCGACGGAAAAGATTGCCAGGACGACCATTGCGACCAGATAGCTCGCGGGGGCGCCGATGCCGTTGCCCGCCGAGACCATGAAGGGCACGTTGCCCGTCATCGCGGTGATCGGGGCGGCGGTCGCCACGGCCATGAAGACCACGCCCAGCAGGCCGATGGCGTTGGGTTTCAGTCGGTGGACCGTACCGTCGCCGTCCGTCCTCGCCGCCGGGGCGACTCCCTCGTCCACTGCCATCGGGTGGCCCCTCTCTTGCTCGTCCACTGTGTGCCGAACCGGAACTCTGTAGCCCGAATGAGTCGAGCAAGGGTCTCGGGGCGTTAAATGTTTGTCAACCAGACCTTTAGAAATCTGGTGGCAATACGCGGCTCGTAGCGTCACCGGCATGAGTTACGCGTCCGTTCTCGGCGGTCACCGCTACCGCTTCGACACCCTTGCCCGACTGCTCGCCGCCGCGAGCCCCGAGCGCTCCGGGGACCGGCTGGCGGGACTCGCGGCTGCCTCCGCGCAGGAGCGGGTCGCCGCGCGCTGGGCGCTGGCGGAGGTGCCGCTCACGGACTTCCTCGCCGAGCCGCTGATCCCGTACGAGAGCGACGACGTCACCCGGCTGATCCTCGACACGCACGACCCCGTGGCGTTCGCGCCGGTGGCCTCGATGACGGTCGGCGGGTTCCGGGAGTGGCTGCTGTCTCCCGGAGCCGACGCGGAGACGCTGGCCGCCGTGTCTCCCGGGCTCACGCCCGAGATGGTCGCCGCCGTCTCCAAGCTGATGGGCAACGCGGATCTGGTCGCCGTGGCCCGCAAGGTCCGGGTGGTGACGGCCTTCCGCTCCACCATCGGCCTCCCCGGCCGCCTCGCCACCCGGCTCCAGCCCAACCACCCGACCGACGACCCGGCGGGTGTGGCCGCGGCCCTGCTCGACGGGCTGCTGCTGGGCTCCGGCGACGCGGTGATCGGCATCAACCCGGCGACGGACAGCCCGAAGGCCGTACGGGATCTGCTCGAACTCCTCGACGGGGTGATCCAGCGGTACGCGATCCCCACCCAGTCCTGCGTGCTGTGTCATGTCACGACAAGCGTGGAATTGATGGCCAAGGGCGCCCCGGTCGACCTGGTCTTCCAGTCCATCGCCGGGACCCAGGCGGCGAACGCGTCCTTCGGCGTGACGCCGGGGCTGCTCGACGAGGCGTACGAGGCGGCGCTGGCCCTCGACCGGGGCACGGCCGGGCGGAACGTCATGTACTTCGAGACCGGGCAGGGCAGCGCCCTGTCGGCGGGCGCGCACCACGGGGTGGACCAGCAGACGGTGGAGGCACGGGCGTACGCGCTCGCCCGGCGCTACGACCCGCTGCTGGTCAACACGGTCGTCGGCTTCATCGGCCCGGAGTACCTCTACGACGGCCGGCAGATCCTGCGGGCCGCCCTGGAGGACCACTTCTGCGGCAAACTCCTCGGCCTGCCCATGGGGTTGGACATCTGCTACACCAACCACGCGGACGCCGACGACGACGACATCGCCACCATGCTGACCATGCTCGGCGTGGCCGGCGCGTCCTTCGTGATCTGCACCCCGGGCGGCGACGACATCATGCTCAACTACCAGTCGGCGTCCTACCACGACGCGTTGTACCTGCGGGAGGTGCTGGGGCTGCGCCCGGCACCGGAGTTCGAGGCGTGGCTCGACTCGATCGGGCTGCTGGACGAGCGGGGCGGGATCCGTGAAGTGACCTCGCATCCGCTGACGGCGATCGGGAAGGAGCTCGCGGCATGAGTGAAGTGACCGTACAGGCAGGTGAGTTCGGGGGAGCGGCGGCCGTCCCGGCGTCCGACCTGTGGTCGGCGCTGCGGCGGCGCACACAGGCCCGCATCGGGCTCGGGCGTGCCGGTTCCGCCCTTCCCACCCGGCACCGCCTCGAACTCCAGGCGGCCCACGCGGCGGCCCGGGACGCGGTGCACTCGCCGTTCGCTCCGGACGTCATCGCGGCGGGGCTGCCCGGGACGCCGACGGTACGGGTCCGCAGTGCCGCCGCCGACCGGCTCACCTACCTCCAGCGTCCTGACCTGGGCCGTCGCCTCGACCCCGTGGACCGGGCCCATCTGCCCACGGGGGACTGGGACGTGGTGTTCGTCGTCGCCGACGGGCTGTCCAGCCGGGCGGTGCACGAGCACGCGGCGGCGGTGGTGCGCGCGACGACGGCACGGCTCGGCGACTGGCGGATCGCCCCGGTCGTCCTCGCCGAACAGGCCCGCGTGGCCCTCGGTGACGACGTGGCGGCGGCGATGGACACGGCGATGGTGGTCGTGCTGATCGGCGAACGCCCCGGGATGTCGGCGGCGGACTCGCTGGGCGCGTATCTGACGTACGGCCCGAAGCCGGGCGTGACGACCGACGCCGACCGCAACTGCCTGTCCAACATCCGCCCACCGTTGGGGCTGTCGTACGAGGGGGCGGCCGGGAAGCTGGCGGGGTTGATGGGGCGGGCGCGGGAACTGGGGCGGACCGGGGTGGAGCTCAAGGACGACCACGATCAAGAGGAAGCGCCCGGAGTCGACCCCGAGCGCCCCGAGGGGCTCACCCGGGGTTGACCCCGGGCGCCCCGAGGAGCTCACCCGGGGTTGACCCCGGGCGCCCCGAGGAGCTCACCCGGGGTTGACCCCGGGCGCCCGGAAGAGGCTCACCCGGGGTTGACCCCGAGCGCCCGGAAGAGGCTCACTCGGCGGTGACCCCGTACGCCTCGAAGGGCTCACCGCGGCACAGTGAGCCGCAACGCCCCCTCCCGTACCGTCCACGTCCGACGCCGTACCGGTCCTCCCACTCCCGCGTCCGCCCGGTACCGGAAGTCCGCGCCCGTGACGGTCACCGTCCTGCCCGTGGCCAGCAGCGGGGACGCCTCCGCGCCCACCGACAGCCGGCGCACCTCCACCGAGGCCAGGCCGCCGCCGGAGCCCGGGGTCACCGAGACCGCCTCCAGGGGCTGGTCCAGGTCCACCAGCGTCACCCCGTCGACCTCCACCCGCAGCCGCGAGGGGCCGGGAACGGCGGGCGCGCTCTCCCGGGCGGGACGGGCCGGCACCAGAGTCCGTACGAGGGACTGGCAGGTCCGCAGCCAGGGCCGCGCGGCCTCCACCGGCTCCTCCCGGGCGACCAGGGCGGGGATCCGCAGCGCCCCGAGGACCACCCCGTCGCTGTCGTCCACCAGCATGTCCAGGCGCCGCTCGGCCCCGTCCAGGACCGCCCGCGCGGCCGCCACCGCCCCCGTCGGCAGCCCCAGCGCACGGGCGACGCCGAGGGCCGGGCCCACCGGCACCACCGACAGCACACATTCGGCCAGCTCCCGCTGCCGGTGCAGCAGCACCACCGCCCGCATCAGCGCCCGGTCGTCACCGACCACCACCGGCCGCCGCGAGCCCCGCCGGGCCAGCGCCCGGGCGAACTCCTCGGGATCCTCCGGCAGACACACCTTCGTCGCCGCACCCGCGCTGAGCACGTCTTTCACGATCCGTACGGACTCGCCGTCCGTCTTCCGGGCGACCGGATCGATCACCACGAGCAGCTGATCGGAAGTCGCGGAAGTCGCCACCTCGGCCATGCCTCGCTTCCTCGGGTAGCATCTTTGTGCAAGAGCCCCTTGCGCTATTGCGCCAGGGGCTTCGTCTATTCCGGGGCATCCGGGTCCGACGGGCAGCGGCCGACGACGGCCGTTGGTGCATGCGACGGCAAACCGTACGCGTACACCCCTGACCTTGGACATGCCCCGCCCGGAAGGGGTGTACGCGCGTGCCCGCACTTGTGCTGCTCGGTGCTCAGTGGGGTGACGAAGGCAAGGGAAAGGCGACCGACCTGCTCGGTGGCTCGGTGGACTATGTGGTGCGCTACCAGGGCGGCAACAACGCCGGCCACACGGTAGTCGTGGGCGATCAGAAGTACGCCCTCCACCTCCTCCCTTCCGGAATCCTGTCTCCGGGGTGCACCCCGGTCATCGGCAACGGTGTCGTCGTCGATCCGTCGGTCCTGTTCTCCGAGCTGAACGGACTGAACGACCGCGGCGTCGACACCTCCAAGCTCCTGATCAGCGGTAACGCCCACATCATCACGCCGTACAACGTCACCGTGGACAAGGTGACGGAACGCTTCCTCGGAAAGCGCAAGATCGGCACCACCGGTCGCGGCATCGGCCCGACCTACGCCGACAAGATCAACCGCGTGGGCATCCGCATCCAGGACCTGTACGACGAGTCGATCCTGACCCAGAAGGTCGAGGCGGCCCTCGACGGCAAGAACCAGCTCCTGACCAAGGTCTTCAACCGCCGGGCCATCGAGGTCGGGCAGGTCGTCGAGGAGCTGCTGAGCTACGCGGACCGGCTGAAGCCGTACGTCGCCGACACCGTCCTGGTCCTCAACCAGGCCCTGGAGCAGGACAAGGTCGTCCTGTTCGAGGGCGGCCAGGGCACGCTCCTGGACATCGACCACGGGACCTATCCCTTCGTCACGTCCTCCAACCCCACCGCGGGCGGCGCCTGCACCGGCGCCGGCGTGGGCCCGACGAAGATCAGCCGGGTCATCGGCATCCTGAAGGCCTACACGACCCGGGTCGGCTCCGGCCCCTTCCCCACCGAACTCTTCGACGAGGACGGCGAGGCGCTCCGCCGCATCGGCGGTGAGCGGGGTGTCACCACCGGCCGTGACCGTCGCTGCGGCTGGTTCGACGCGGTGATCGCCCGCTACGCGACCCGCGTCAACGGCCTCACCGACTTCTTCCTCACCAAGCTCGACGTCCTCACCGGCTGGGAGCAGATCCCGGTCTGTGTGGCCTACGAGATCGACGGTCAGCGCGTCGAGGAACTCCCGTACTCCCAGACGGACTTCCACCACGCGAAGCCGGTCTACGAGTACCTGCCCGGCTGGAGCGAGGACATCACGAAGGCCAAGACCTTCGCCGACCTCCCGAAGAACGCCCAGGACTACGTGAAGGCGCTGGAGGAGATGTCCGGCGCCCCGATCTCCGCGATCGGCGTCGGCCCGGGCCGCGACGAGACGATCGAGATCAACTCGTTCCTCTGACCCCCGTGCCGGACTGGTCCGGCACGCTCACCGCGGAGCCGCCCCACCCGGGGCGGCTCCGTCGTCGTCGGGGCTCCTATGATCACCCTGCCCCGGCGCCCGCCGCGGCCGCGCACGCCTCCCGGACAGGCCGAAGACCATGACGGACACCGCCCGCAGAACTCCCCGGACCGTCGCCCGCTGCGCCCAGGCGGCGCTGGCGGCGGCCGCCGTCGCGGACGCGTTCCGCGCGGTCGCCGTCCGGGATGACTACCTGCACCCCTCGGCCGCGGCCCTGCACCGGTCGGGCACCCTGTCCATGGTCTTCGTCTACACCATGACACTGGCGACCGTGCTGTTCCTCGTATGGCTCGCCCGGTCCCGGAGCAACGCCCAGGAGCTGTCCCCCGGGGCCGCGTTGCCGAGCCGGGGCTGGACGATCGGCGCGTGGTTCGTGCCGGTGGTCAACCTCTTCGTCCCGCGTCGGCTCGTCCTCGACATCGGGCGCGCGAGCTCCGCGTCCTGGGAGCGGCAGCGGGGCACGACACTGGTGAACCTGTGGTGGGCGGCCTGGGTCGCGCACGCTGTGGTGCTCGTGGTGGCGGGCCGGGTGGCCCCGGGGTCGATGGCCCTCCTCGTGCTGGCGGAGGCGCTCATGCTCGCGGCCGCCGCGCTGCTGGGGCTCGTCATCGAGCGCGTCACGGCGGCCCCTCCCGGCCGGCCGAGCTGACTCATCCTTGAACGGGACATGGTCGATTCCTGGTTTCCCGGGCGGCCCGGCAGCCGTCACGCTCTACGCGAGTAGCCCCGCACGCCTCCATGTCTACGCGCGTCGCGCCACGTTTCCAGGAGCTCTGCATGCCCGTCAGTCCCATGAACCGCCGTGCGTTCGTGAAGAAGTCGGCCGTCACCGGTGCCGCCGTGGCCGTCGCGGGGACGGCGGGAGCGCCCGCCGCCCAGGCCGCCGAGCACAAGCCCGCCAAGGCCCCGAAGACCTGGACCTTCTCCATCCTCGGCACCACCGACCTGCACAGCCACGTCTTCGACTGGGACTACTACCTGGACGCCGCCTACAGCGACAAGGCCGGCAACTCCGTCGGTGTCGCCCGCGTCGCCACCCTCGTCAAGCAGCAGCGCGCGGCCAAGGGCGAGGAGCACGTGCTGCTCGTCGACGCCGGCGACATCATCCAGGGCACCTCCCTGGCCTACTACTTCGCCCGCGTGCAGCCCATCACCGACAAGGGCGCCCCGAAGCACCCGATGGCCGTCGCCATGAACCACATGCGCTACGACGCGGCCGCCCTCGGCAACCACGAGTTCAACTACGGCATCGAGGTGCTCAGGAAGTTCGAGAGCCAGTGCCGCTTCCCGCTGCTGGGCGCCAACGCCCTCGACGCGAAGACGCTGAGGCCCGCCTTCCAGCCGTACACCGTCAAGCGGATCTGCGTGCCGGGCGCCCCCGACATCAAGGTCGGCATCCTCGGCCTCACCAACCCCGGCATCGCCCTGTGGGACAAGGACAACGTCAGCGGGAAGATGGTCTTCCCGGGCCTGGTCGAGCAGGCCAAGAAGTACGTGCCCCGGCTGCGCGCCCTCGGCTGTGACGTCGTCTTCCTGACCGACCACTCGGGCCTGGACGGCAGTTCGTCGTACGGCGACGAGCTCCCGTACGTCGAGAACGCCTCCAACCTCGTCGCCCAGCAGGTCCCCGGCATCGACGCCATCCTGGTCGGCCACACCCACGTCGAGGTGCCGTCGTACACCGTGAAGAACGAGGAGACCGGCGAGGACGTGCTGCTCTCCGAGCCGTACTGCTGGGGCTACCGGCTGAGTGTCTTCGACTTCGAGCTGGAACTCGTGCACGGGCAGTGGAAGGTCACCAAGAAGACCGCGCAGACCCTCAACCCCAACACGGTCGACGAGGACCCGGAGATCAAGAAGCTCCTGGAGGCCGACCACGAGCTGGTCGTGAAGTACGTCAACACCCCGGTCGGCACCTGTACCGAGGACCTCTCGGCCGCCGAGTCCTGCTGGAAGGACGTCCCCATCATGGACTTCATCCACCAGGTGCAGATGGACACGGTGAAAGCGGGGCTCTCGACCGCCGACGCCGCCCTCCCGCTGATCTCGGTCGCCGCGCCCTTCTCCCGCACCGCGGACATCCCGGCCGGCAGCGTGACCATCAAGGACATCGCCGGGCTCTACATCTACGACAACACCCTCTACGGCAAGAAGCTCACCGGCGCCCAGCTCAAGGACTACCTGGAGTACGCGGCGAAGTACTACCACCAGGTCCCGGCGGGCACGAAGGTCGACACCGCGACCCTCACCAACGCCAACAGCTTCTGGGACTACATGTACGACACCGCGGCCGGTGTGTCGTACGACATCGACATCGCGGCGGCCGAGGGTTCCCGCGTCAAGAACCTCTCCTACAACGGCACTTCGGTCGCCGACGACCAGGTCTTCGTCGTCGCCGTCAACAACTACCGGGCCAACGGCGGCTCCGGCTACCCGCACATCGCCGCCGCCGACATCGCCTACAGCTCCACCAACGAGATCCGCCAGCTGATGATCGACTACGTGACGGCCAAGGGCGCCCTCGACCCGAAGGACTTCGCGGTCACCAACTGGCGGCTGACGCAGGACGGGACCCCGGTCTTCTGACCGGAGTCCCGTCGTCCGGGCGGCCGGTGGCTCAGCAGCCGGCCGCCCAGGTGTGGGAGTCGCCGCGGTCGTTGGCCACGCCGTTGTAGCCGACCTCCTGGCCGGGGGCGAGACAGATGGTCATGGGGCCGAGCCGGTTGGCGGACGCGTACACCTTGACGTGGTCCTTGATGCCGGGACCCGAGATGCCGTGGTTGGCCCAGGAGGAGTCCTGGTCGGCGATGTTGCCCTCCCACCAGCCGTCGTCGCCGGTCCACTCGATCTTCTGGCCCTGGAAGTCGGCGTCGGTCCAGGCGCAGAAGTTCCCCCGGCCGCAGGCCGCCGCCTGGGCCGAGGCCGAGGTGGCGAGGACGGCTCCGGTGGCGAGCAGTCCGGCGGACAGGACGGCGATGAAGCGCTTCACTGGTTTCCCTTCGGGTGGGTGGTGCTCGGTCGGGTGATGTCGCCGCCCTCCAGCAGGGCGGTCGCCTGGGTGAGGGCACGGGCGCGCAGCCGCCGCCACTCCGCGAGCTCCGCGCGGTGCGCCGCACGGACCTCGGCGAGCGGGCGGCCGGTCCTGGCGGCCTCGGGCTTCAGGTTGTTGACGACGACCGAGGCGTGGAACCAGCGGTCCTGGTCGCCGTAGAGCCGCCGTTGTGCGGCCGCGAGGCACCCGTCGGTGTGGGCGCGGACGACGAAACCGGTGCGCAGCCGCACCGACAGCTCGGCTCTTCCGGTGCCGAAGAGCGCGTCCGCGACTCGCTGCCCGTCCGACGCGGGGGACAGGCCCCGGCGGGTCAGGCAGTCGTCGGTGAGCCGTCGGGTGGCCGCCTTGACGACGTCGTCGGCGCTGGGTGCCGGGTGGGCGGCGCAGGCGGACGCGGTGAGGAGCGTCAGGAGAGCGAGGACGGCCGAAGCGGCCGCCGCCGTACGCGAACCCATGGACGCTCAGCCCACGGAGGTGATCAAGACGAGGCGCATGCGCGCTGCATGCCCAGCGGATTATGCCCGTATGCGGCGATTCACCCGTTCAGTCGATCATGGAGATCGGAAACGCCAAAGCCCGGCGGCGACCCGGCAGTTGACAGAGGGGTGACCACCGGGCGCCGACGGCGATCCGCAGCCAAGGTGAAATCGGGCATACGGGCATATTCTGATTATGTGCACCGGCGTGTGTCGATCAGGAGAAGGTGAGTGCGATGCGCGTACTGCTCAAGGTGTCCATGGACACGGAGAAGGCGAACGAGGCCATCAGCAACGGCACCCTGTCGAAGCTGATCGAGGCGTCGATGGAACAGATCAAGCCCGAGGCGGCCTACTTCACCTCCGAGAACGGTCAGCGCACCGCCTTCCTGTTCTTCGACATGCAGGACAGCGCGATGATGCCGGTGATCAGCGAGCCGTTCTTCATGAACCTCGGCGCCAAGATCACCTACACCCCGGTGATGAACTACGAGGACGTCCAGAGGGGTCTGTCCCAGCTGGGGCGTTGACCCTCGGAGCGGCCGCCTCCCTCAGCTGAAGATGATCATCGAGCCCTGGGCGAGGCTCCGGGTCGCCGCAGCGTGCAGCCCCAGCCAGACATGGCGTTCGCGGGCGAACGGGCTGGGGTCGTACGGCGCCGGGACGGCCGGCTCCTCCAGCTCCGTGGGGGCCCGCGGCGGCTCGGGCGGCGCCGGCGGGTTGGCCGGGTCGATGCCGATCACCGGGGCCACGAACTCCAGCTCCCGCAGCAGCGCCTGCGCGGAGCCCAACGGGCCGCCGCCCGCGAGGAGTTCGTCGTTGGCGAGCGGGTGCGGGAAGTCGACCGGGACGTACGCGCCCGCGTGGTCGTAGTGCCAGACCAGATGGGACTGCTGGGCCGTCGTCTCGAACATCTCCAGCAACTGCTCGTAGTCACCGCCCAGTTCGTCGACCGGGGTGACCGGGAGGCCGCACACCTGGAGCAGATAGGCGCGGCGCAGGAAGTGCAGGGCGTCGTAGTCGAACCCGGCCACCGGGGCGACCTCGCCGGACAGCCCCGGCATGTACTGGTACACCGGCACCGGCGGCAGCCCGGCCTCGGCGAGCACCTTGTTGTATTGCGCGAGTTCATCGGCGAACGGGTTGTCCGGGGTGTGGCACAACACGTCGACGAGCGGCACCAGCCACAGGTCACAGGCCAAAAGACAGCTCCTCGGATACTCGCGGTGCGCGGATATCGTCACACGGTGGTCAGGGCAGGGTAGTCGTTGGAGTCCCGGGCCGGGGCCCCCTGTGCGGGTCGTGGTGGTCCCTTACCCGTGCGGGGAGCGGTCAGTCGGCGGTGAGGCCCTCGATGAGGGTCAGATAGTGGCCGTTGTAGGCGTCGAGGAGCTCGCGGGCGGTCTTGGTGTCGCGCTCGTACAGGGCGTCGGCGACCTCGGTGTGCCCGGACCACAGGCTGCCGCGCAGATCACCGGTGGCGCGGCGCAGATGCTGGACCGTGCACACCCAGGTCTGCACCCGCAGGCGGTGCAGGAAGTCGGCGAGGTAGGGATTGCCGAACAGGACGCTCAGCTCGCGCCAGAAGCGCAGGTCGTAGCCGATCAGTACGCTCAGGTCGCCCGCGGCGGCGGCCCGCTGGGCCTCCTCGCCACGCCGCCGTACCCCCGCCACGGCCGCGGCCGTACGGGGTTCGTCGAGCTCCTGGAGGATCCGGTGGCCGGCGTCGAGCGCCTGGAACATACCGTCCGTGACCAGGCTGCGGGCCTCGATCATGCCCCGGAAGTCGTCGAGCGAGTACTCGTGGACGTGGAAGCCGCGGTGCTGGTCGGCCTCCAGGAGGCCCTGCGCGGACAGGTCCACGAGCGCCTCGCGGACCGGGGTGGCGGAGACGCCGTACTGCTCGGCGATCTCCTTCACGGTGAACTCCTGCCCCGGCTGGAGCCGCCCGGCCAGCACCTCGTCGCGCAGCGCGTCCGCGATCTGCTGCCGCAGCGTGCTGCGGGTGACGGCACCGTTACCGCTGCTGCCGGGCATCGTCGGGGCGCCTCCCTCGCGCAGGTGCACATGGCGTGCTCGTACATATGTCTACGAGCACGCCACCTTACGCGTTCGAAGGTCCGCGGGGTTTACTCCGTGTACTCGTCCGCCACGGAGAGCGCGACGTCCAGCGCGGCGAGCCCTTCCTTCAGTTCCGCCTCGCCGACATTGCACGGCGGCACGACATGCGTCCGGTTCATGTTGACGAACGGCCAGACGCCCTGCTTCTTCGCGGCCGCCGCGAACGCGGCCATCGGGGCGTTCGCCTCACCGGCCGCGTTGTACGGCACGAGCGGCTCGCGGGTCTCCTTGTTCTTCACGAGCTCCAGGGCCCAGAACATGCCCACGCCCCGCACCTCGCCGACGCTCGGGTGGCGGGCGGCGAGCTCCGCCAGCGCCGGCTCCAGGACGGCCGTACCGAGCCGCTCGGCGTTGTCGACGACGCCCTCCTCCGCCATGACGTTGATCGTCGCGACGGCGGCGGCGCAGGCGAGCGGGTGCCCGGAGTAGGTGAGCCCGCCGGGATACGGCCGCTTGCCGAAGGTCTCGGCGATGGCGCCGGAGATGGCGACCCCGCCGAGCGGCACGTATCCGCTGTTGACGCCCTTGGCGAAGGTCATGAGGTCGGGTGTGACGTCGAACAGGTCGGCGGCGAACCACGCACCGGTGCGCCCGAACCCGGCCATCACCTCGTCGAGGACGAAGACGATCCCGTACTTGTCGCAGATCTCCCGCACCCCGGCGAGATAGCCGGGCGGCGGCACCATGATCCCCGCGGTCCCGGGGATGGTCTCCAGGACGATCGCGGCGACGGTGGCGGGCCCCTCGAAGGCGATCGTCGTCTCCAGGTGCTCGAGCGCCCGCGCGGTCTCCTGCTCCTCGGTCTCGGCGTAGAAGCGGGACCGGTACAGGAAGGGCGCCCAGAAGTGCACGACCCCGGCGGTGGCGCTGTCGGAGGCCCAACGCCGGGGATCCCCGGTGATGTTGACGGCCTGCTGGGTGCCGCCGTGGTACGACCGGTAGGCGGAGAGCACCTTGGGCCGCCCGGTGTGCAGCCGGGCCATCCGCACGGCGTGCTCGACGGCGTCGGCCCCGCCGTTGGTGAAGAAGATCTTGTCCAGGTCGCCCGGGGTCCGCTCGGCGATCAGCCGGGCCGCCTCCGAGCGGGCCTCGACGGCGAAGGCGGGCGCGAAGGTGGTCATCCTCGCCGCCTGCTCCTGTATCGCGGCGACGACCTTCGGGTGCTGGTAGCCGATGTTGGTGTAGACGAGCCCGCTGGTGAAGTCGAGATAGCGGTTGCCGTCGTAGTCCCAGAAGTACGACCCCTCCGCACCGGCGACGGCGAGCGGGTCGATGAGCTCCTGCGCGGACCAGGAGTGGAACACATGAGCACGGTCCGCGGCCTTCACGGCGGCGCCGACCTCGGGGTGTGGCTGAGGAGTCATGCGGGTGAGCGTAAATGTCCGCGATGCGGAATCGGTATCGGCGTCCTGTCTGCGGACGGCGGCTTTCCGCGACAGGTTGTCCAGCCCCGAGCCATTGACAGTCTACTGTCGAAATGACAGCATGTTGTCATGACTTCGAAACCCGTGCATCTCGCCGTCTACGACACCTTCGCCGACTGGGAGACGGGCCACGCCACGGCCTACCTCGCCCGCGCCGGGTACGAGATCCGGACGGTCGGCCCGTCCAGGGAGCCGGTGACCTCCATCGGCGGCCTGCGGGTCCAGCCCGCGCGCGCCCTGGACCACGTACGGCCGTCCGACAGCTCCCTGCTGATCCTCCCGGGCGCCGATCTCTGGGACACCTCGGACGACCTCGCCCCCTTCGCCCGCAAGGCGCGGGAGTTCCTCGCCGCCGGGGTCCCGGTCGCCGCGATCTGCGGGGCCACCGCGGGACTCGCGCGCGAGGGGCTGCTCGACGACCGTGCCCACACCAGCGCCGTGTCCTTCTATCTGGCGGCCACGGGATACGGCGGCGGGGAGCGGTACGTCGACGCGGACGCCGTGACCGACGGCGGACTGATCACCGCCGGGCCCACCGAGCCCGTCGCGTTCGCCCGGGAGATCTTCCGGCTGCTGGGCGTGTACGAGGGCGAGGTGCTGGACGCCTGGTACCGGCTGTTCCACGACTCCGACCCGCAGGCCTACGCCGTGCTGGAGAAAGCGGCCGCGCGGTGAGCCGGGAACGACAGGACCTGCTCAGCCGCAGCGCGCTCGGGGTCTTCCGGCTCAACGGCCGGTTCCTGTCCGTGGCCGACGAGTTGGCGGGCCCCGCCGGGCTCACCGCCGCCTGGTGGCAGGTGCTCGGGGCGGTGCTGGGGCAGCCGCTGCCGGTCGCCGGGATCGCCCGGGAGATGGGCATCACCCGGCAGAGCGTGCAGCGGATCGCCGATCTGCTGGTGGAGCGCGGGCTGGCCGAGTACCGGCCCAACCCCGCCCACCGGCGCGCCAAGCTCCTCGCGCCGACCGAGGAGGGGCTGGCTGCCGTACGGCGGATCGACCCGGGGCACGCGGCCTTCGCCGACCGGCTCGCGGACGCCTTCGGCGAGGACGAACTCGCCGACGCCGTACGGATGTTGGAGCGGCTGAGCAAGGTGCTCGACCAGCTCTCGACGGACGGCGGACGGACGTAGACACTGGAGTCCGTCGTGCGGGTGTGCGGGTGTGCGGTCTCGGGGAGGGCGGCCTGCGATGGAGGGGCGGGAGGAACACGCCACGGCCGAGCCGGAACCCGAGCACGGCCCCTCACGTGAACGGCTCCCGCCCGGTACCTACCTGGCGCCGTACACCCCGGAGCCGGAGGGCGAGCCCGGGCCCCGCAGCCGCCCCGTCACGGCCGCCCTCGTGGCCGCCGCCCTGGTGGTCGTCCTGGGCGCCGGCAGCGCGGTCCACACCGTCCTGAACAGCGGCGACCCCGCACCGGCACCCCCTTCTGCGACGGCCTCGCCCTGAAGCTCCGTCAGCGCGGCTCCGGTGGCCGTTGGCGGGGCATGTTCGGTCTCGCCGGGGGGCCCGGGGGGAGGGGGAAGCGGCCCTGGGCGTGGCCGGGGTCCTGGCGGCCGCCGGAGGTCACCGCGCCCTGGATGCCCATGGGCGTCGAGCCGTTGCGGAACTCCACGATCCAGTCGGCGGTCTCCACCCGGATGAGCTCCGTCACGTCCTCGGAGAAGCGCCGCAGCACTCCCAGGCACCGCTCCGTGGCCTCCGCGGCCGTGCCCTCCGTCGGCCCGAGGACCTCCCGGACGCTCTCCGACGCCCAGTCGAACTGGAGCACCTGGAGCCGCCGCTGCACGGCCTGCGCGGTGGCCACGTCCCTTATCCACCCGGACGTCACCCCGAAGTAGCGGTCGACGGCGACACAGGCCACCGCGAGCAGCAGCCCGAGATACCCCCAGGCCGCGACCCGGGTCCCGGCCACCCCCGTCAGGCCCAGCAGCGGCAGCACCGCCCCGGTCACCGCCCCCGCCGCGGCCCCGCCCCGCAGGGCCCGCGCGCCGCGCCGCTTCCACACCCGGTCCGCGAGATACCAGGACGCCGTCTCCAGCGCCCCGCGCTCCACCCACCGGTACAGCTCGTCCAGCCGCACGGCTGGCTCGCCCCAGTCGCCGAGCGGAAACGTCCGCCCGGCCAGATCCGCCCGCCCGTCCTGAGGCGGGCCCTCGGGCTGCATCTCCGGCTGAGCCACCCGGCGCTCCCTACTGATCGGTCACCCTGCGTGACGCCTGATGCTGATGTGCCGGACCCTTCCTACCGCCCAATGGGTGGCGAAGGGGGTGCTTTGGTCGCTTTTCCGCTCGGAAGAGGGCCTTGATCAGGTATAGGACTCCACGTCGACTCACTCGAAAGAGTGCTGGGGCGACGCCCGTCCCGACCACGTAGGCTCGTGCCAGGGAGGAAAAACCTCGCCCACACAGCCGTACCGACACAGGAGCTGATCGTGATCCCCGGTGGTGGCCAGCCCAACATGCAGCAGCTGCTCCAGCAGGCCCAGAAGATGCAGCAGGACCTGGCGAACGCGCAGGAGGAGCTCGCGAGGACCGAGGTCGACGGACAGGCGGGCGGCGGACTGGTCAAGGCCACCGTCACCGGAGCCGGCGAGCTGCGCGCGCTGAAGATCGACCCCAAGGCGGTGGACCCGGAGGACACCGAGACCCTCGCCGACCTGATCGTGGCGGCCGTACAGGCGGCCAACGAGAACGCGCAGGCGCTCCAGCAGCAGAAGCTCGGCCCGCTGGCCCAGGGCCTCGGCGCCGGCGGCAGCGGCATCCCCGGGCTGCCCTTCTAGGGAGCCGTTCCCGGTCTTTCGACGGTGCCCGTCTTTCACAGCCGGGCACCGGCCAACTAGCGTACGTACTGCAAGGAACCAAGGAAGGACGGCAGTCCGTTGTACGAAGGCGTGGTCCAGGACCTCATCGACGAACTGGGGCGGCTGCCCGGCGTCGGTCCCAAGAGCGCCCAGCGGATCGCCTTCCACATCCTGCAGGCGGAACCGACGGACGTACGCCGGCTCGCGCAGTGCCTGATGGAGGTCAAGGCGAAGGTCCGCTTCTGCGCGACCTGCGGCAATGTCGCCCAGGAAGAGCTCTGCAACATCTGCCGCGACACCCGCCGCGACCCCTCCGTCATCTGTGTGGTGGAGGAGCCCAAGGACGTGGTCGCGATCGAGCGCACCCGGGAGTTCCGTGGCAAGTACCACGTCCTGGGCGGCGCGATCAGCCCGATCGAGGGTGTAGGACCCGATGATCTGCGCATACGAGAACTGTTGGCCCGCCTGGCCGACGGTACGGTCACCGAGCTGATCCTGGCCACGGACCCGAACCTGGAGGGGGAGGCCACAGCGACGTACCTCGCCCGCATGATCAAGCCCATGGGCCTCAAGGTCACCCGCCTGGCCAGCGGCCTCCCGGTGGGTGGCGACCTGGAATACGCGGACGAGGTGACCCTCGGCCGCGCCTTCGAGGGGAGACGACTCCTAGATGTCTGACGCCACACTGCACGCGAGCGCGCAGGACCCCGACGACTTCGCGGTCCAGATCGCCGACCAGGTCGAGAGTTTCCTGGTGGCCGTCATCGAGGTGGCGAAGGGCGACGAGCCCGACTCGGCCGTCCCCTTCCTGCTCCTGGAGGTCTCCCAGCTCCTGCTGGCCGGCGGCCGCCTGGGCGCCCACGAGGACATCGTCCCCGACGAGCGCTACGAGCCCGATCTGGGCCCGGAGGCCGACGTGGACGAGCTCCGTGAGAACCTCGCCCGGCTGCTGGAGCCGATCGACGTCTACTCCGAGGTCTTCGACCCCTACGAGCCCCGCAAGGCCCCGGTGCCGGCCCGTATCTCGGACGACCTGACCGACGTCATCACCGACCTGCGCCACGGCATGGCCCACTACCGCGCGGGCCGCACCACGGAGGCGCTGTGGTGGTGGCAGTTCTCCTACTTCTCCAACTGGGGCTCCACGGCGTCCGCGACGCTGCGCGCCCTCCAGTCGGTGGTCGCGCACGTCCGCCTGAACCAGCCCCTGGCGGAGCTGGACGGTCTCGACACCGACCAGGCCATCGGCGACGAGACGCTGGAGTTCGAGGCCGGCAAGGTGATGGTGGAGGAGATCGCGGGTCCGCTGGGCCTCGGGCCGTCGTCCGCCAAGTGACGGCTCCGGGCGGGACGGCTCCCGACCCGGTGTGACACGGGTCATACGAACTGGCTTCTGGACCGGCGTAATGCGCGGGCACCTGGGGTGGTCTGACTGCACGACGGCCACACCCGGCCCGTGCCCCCGCCGCCCGAATCGGAGCCCCTCATGCACGTCACCCTCCAGCAGCCGACCGGCGCCCGTCTGATCACGGCCGCGGACCAGGAGCTCGCGATCCCCGTGACCCTGCGCCACACCTCCGCGGACCCGTTGGCCGTGCACCTCGACTTCCCGCCCCATGTCACGGCCGACGGCGAGGTGACCACGTGGACCTTCGCGCGGGTGCTGCTGGGGGAGGGGCTGCGGACGGCCGCCGGGATCGGCAACGTCCGCGTCCGCCCGGCCGGTTCGACCCACACGTACGTCGAGTTCCGCGCCCCGCAGGGCCTGGCCCGGCTCCGCTTCACCACCGCCGACCTGCTGCGTTTCCTGGCCCGCACGTACACGGTCGTCGCCCCGGACGAGGAGACCGTGGGCGCCGAACTGGACCACGGGCTGGTGGAGTTGTTCGGGGGGCGGGTGTGAGGCGCAGTGCGTGCCGCGTGCGTGCCGGTCACAGTCCCCACAGGCCCTTGGCCACCGCCGTGACGCCGCCGGTCAGGGCCAGCAGCAGGACGAGCAGGCGGGCCCGGTTCTCCGGTATCCGGGGCGCGAGGGTCCTGCCGATCAGGCCGCCCGTGGCCATCGCCGCGACCACCAGCGCCCACTGCACCCGGTCCAGCGCGGGGATCCCGTTCGACGCCACCGAGACCGCGTTCACGAGCACGCCGTAGAACATCGCGTTCGGGACGAACTCCCGTACCGGCCAGCCCGCGTTGACGGCGTAGAGGGAGAACGGCGGGCCGCCCACCCCGGCCGCGGAGTTCATGAAGCCGCCCACCGCGCCCGCGGCCACCGCTCCCCGGGTGCCGCGCAGAGCGGGTACCGCGAAGCCGCGCAGCACCAGCAGGACGGCCACCGTCACCAGGCCGCCCATGACCAACAGCAGCCAGGGCTCGGGCAGTTGCCGGGTCAGCCAGGTGCCCGCCGGTACCGTGCAGGCCGCCGCCGCGCACAGCGGGACCATCGCCCGCGGCCGGACCAGCCGCCACCCTCCCGCGAGCCCCGCACAACAGATCGCCCCGGCCGCGCAGTTGGCCAGCACGACTCCCTCGGTCGGCCCGAGCAACAGGACCAGCGCGGGTACGGCGACCAGCGCGAAACCCATGCCGGTGAGCCACTGCACGGACGAGCCGAGCAGCACGATGCCCGCCAGCAGCACGTCTGCGATCACGGCCAAGGTGTACCGCACTACACCCCGGGTTCGGGAGCGCACCCCCTCGTGACGGTCCCGGGGACACGGGATCGTTGATCTCGCCAGGTCAACCACGCCGTACCGAAGGAAAGACCATGAAGTCGCTGCTCTCCTCCACCCCCGTCCTGTGGTTCCTCTTCCTCTTCAACCTCGTCGTCGCGGTGGCCGCGCCCTTCCTCGTGGACGGGACGCAGGGCATCATGACCGCCGTCGGGATGGGCGTGGTGTCGCTCGGCGCCGGCGTCTCCCTGCTGCGCGGACAGCGACCGGGCGCTCACGGCGCGTGAATTGGGCGTGTGTTGTCTCCGCCCTGTATCTCGGCTGCATGGGCCCTAACCGGTGCGAAGAGAGGCTGGAGTCAGTTCACAGCAGCACCTCACCGCACTGGAGACAGCGATGACCCGTCGTTCCATAACCAAGCGCGCAGCCATCGTCACCGCCACCGCGATCGTGGCCGTGGGGACCGTCGGCACCGTCGCCGCCACCGCCGGGACGGACAGCCCGAAGAAGCCCACCAAGAAGGAGATCGCGGGCCTGTTCACCACCTGGAACGCGGCCCTGCAGACCGGTGACGCCCACAAGGTCGCCGACCTGTACGCGAAGGACGCGGTGCTGCTGCCCACCGTCTCCAACAAGGTCAGAACCAACCACGCGGAGATCGTCGACTACTTCGAGCACTTCCTGCAGAACAAGCCGGTCGGCAAGAAGGTCCGGACGATCGTCAACGTCCTCGACACCAACTCCGCGATCGACACCGGCGTCTACGAGTTCACCCTCACCGACCCGAAGACCGGCGCCAAGCGGGTCGTCGAGGCCCGCTACACGTACGAGTACGAGAAGCGGAACGGCCAGTGGAAGATCGTCAACCACCACTCCTCGGCGATGCCCGAAGGCTGATCTCCACCTTCAGCCCGCCCCCCGGCGCGTCCGCCAGCGTCACGGTCCCGCCGTCGTCGGTCACCAACTGCTTGACGACGGCGAGGCCGAGGCCGGAGCCGGAGCGCCCGGTCAGGCCCTGGCCGCGCCAGAAGCGGTCGAAGGCACGGGACTTCTCGGCGTCCGACATACCCGGTCCCTCGTCCAGCACCGACAGCACCACCGTGTCCGCCCGGGACTCCACCTCGACGGTGATCCGCCCGCCGTCCGGCGAGACCTCCAGGGCGTTCGAGAGCACGTTGTCCAGCACCTGGTCCAGGTGACCGGGGCTGGCCAGCACAGACGGCCGGTCGTCGACAACACTCCCCCTGAGCGCGATGGTGACTCCGCGCTCGTCGGCGGCCGGCCTCCACACCGTCAGCCGTTCGTCCACGATGTCCCTCAGGGCGAGCGGCTCGGCCGCGGTCACCTTCGCCTCGGCCCGCGCCAGCACCAGCAGGCCGTTGACCAGGCGGCTCATCCGGACCACCTCCGCCGTCGCCTGCTCCACGTCCTCGCGCACGAACTCGTCGTCCACGCCGTCCGCGATGTTGTCCAGCGACAGCCGCAACGCGGTGAGCGGAGTGCGGAGTTGATGGGAGGCGTCGGCCACGAAGATGCGCTGCGAGGCCACCAGCGTGTCGAGGCGCTCGGCGCCCTGGTTCAGGGTGCGGGCGAGGGTCTGCGTCTCCGGCGGGCCCGTCACCGGGGAGCGGGCGGTCAGGTCGCCGTCGCTGAACTTGCTGGCCATGGAGTTCAGTTCCCGCAGCGGCGCGGTGATGCGGCGGGCGGCGAAGGCGCCGATCGCGGCGGCCGCACCGAGGACGAGCACGGCGAGGGCCGCCCGGAAGCCCCAGATCTGCCAGAGCCGCTTGGTCATGTCGGAGGTCGAGTAGACGATCCGTACGGCCGCGTCGCCCTTGGCGGGGACGGTGACCGTCAGGTTCTCGCCCCACACGAAGTCGGAACCCCAGTCGGTCGTCGGCTGGTTCCGTTGCACGGCCCGGGTCAGGGCCGCGTCCGCGGTGGGCCGCTCCAACCGCGGGTCGCAGGCGGCGGTGGGCGTCGCCTCCACGTCGCCGTACGCCGTTGCGACCTTGGCCAGCGCCTCGCAGGAGGCCCTGTCGCCGTTGCCCAGCAGCAGCGCCATGGTGTTGGCCTCGCGCAGCACCGACTGCCGGGTGTCGTCCCGCAGTTGATCGGTGAGCGTGAACGCCACCGGCACCGTGAACAGGAAGATCGCCACCGCGACCAGCAGGATGTAGCTCCGGATGAGCTGCCGGTTCATGAAGCCCCGTCGTCCTTGACGATCTCCAGTCGGAAGCCGACGCCCCGCACCGCCTCGATGGTGATCGCACCGGCGAGCTTGCGCCGCAGCGCCGCCACGTGCACGTCCAGCGTCTTGGTCGGCCCGAACCAGTTGGCGTCCCAGACCGCCTCCATGATCTGCTCGCGCGACATCAGCGCGCCCGGCTCCTCGGTGAGGAAGGCCAGCAGGTCGTACTCCTTGGGCGCGAGGGCCACCTCCTCGCCGTCCAGGCGCACCCGGGCGGCCTTGCGGTCCACGGTGAGGCGGGAGCCGTACCGGTCGGGGCCGTTCCCGGCGCTGGGACGGGGCTGGGCGCGCCGCATCACGGCCCGTATCCGCGCGATGACCTCCCGGACCCCGAACGGCTTGGACACGTAGTCGTCGGCGCCGAGCTCGAGCCCGACCACCCGGTCCGTCTCGTCGCTGCGCGCGCTGATCACGATGATCGGCACGTCACCGCGCTCCCGCAGCGCCTTGCACACGTCGAGACCGTCGGTGTCCGGCAGCCCGAGGTCCAGGAGTACGACGTCGTAGGGCCCGGTGTGGCTCAGCGCGGCGGCGCCGGTGGAGACCCACTCGACCTCGAACCCGTACCGGATCAGGCCGCGTCTCAGGGACTGGGCGACCGGCTCATCGTCTTCCACCAGAAGTACGCGCACAGCCGCACCCTAATCCTTGAAACTTAATTCACAGCTGTCACCTGGGCCTCACATCGGTGTGTACAGGGGTGTGTGACGCGGTGCACTTTTCCCCAGGTCCCGAATTGGGCATGCGCTGACCTGGGCGTCCGAATCTCACGATGCGATACCGCAGAGGTGGAAACCGGACGCTCGTTAAACTGAGCCGACACAAACGGACTGAGCGAGGAGCGCACGTGGGCCTTGTCGTGCAGAAGTACGGAGGCTCCTCCGTAGCCGATGCCGAGGGCATCAAGCGCGTCGCCAAGCGAATCGTCGAAGCGAAGAAGAACGGCCACCAGGTCGTCGTCGTCGTTTCCGCGATGGGCGACACGACGGACGAGCTGATCGATCTCGCCGAGCAGGTATCACCCATGCCTGCCGGGCGTGAGTTCGACATGCTGCTGACCGCCGGAGAGCGGATCTCCATGGCCCTGCTGGCCATGGCGATCAAAAACCTGGGCCACGAGGCCCAGTCCTTCACCGGCAGCCAGGCAGGCGTCATCACCGACTCGGTCCACAACAAAGCCCGGATCATCGACGTCACGCCGGGCCGTATCCGTACGGCCCTGGACGAGGGCAACATCGCCATCGTCGCCGGCTTCCAGGGCGTCAGCCAGGACAAGAAGGACATCACCACGCTCGGCCGCGGCGGTTCCGACACGACCGCCGTCGCGCTGGCCGCCGCCCTCGACGCCGAGGTCTGCGAGATCTACACCGACGTCGACGGCGTGTTCACCGCCGACCCGCGCGTGGTGAAGAAGGCGAAGAAGATCGACTGGATCTCCTTCGAGGACATGCTGGAGCTCGCCGCCTCCGGTTCGAAGGTGCTGCTCCACCGCTGCGTGGAGTACGCGCGCCGCTACAACATCCCGATCCACGTCCGGTCCAGCTTCAGCGGGCTGCAGGGCACCTGGGTCAGCAGTGAGCCGATCGAGCAAGGGGACAAGCAGGTGGAGCAGGCCATCATCTCCGGTGTCGCGCACGACACCTCCGAGGCCAAGATCACGGTCGTCGGCGTGCCGGACAAGCCGGGTGAGGCCGCGGTGATCTTCCGTACGATCGCGGACGCCGAGATCAACATCGACATGATCGTGCAGAACGTCTCCGCCGCCTCCACCGGGCTGACGGACATCTCCTTCACCCTTCCCAAGGCCGAGGGCCGCAAGGCCATCGACGCCCTGGAGAAGAACAAGTCCGGCATCGGCTTCGACTCGCTGCGCTACGACGACCAGATCGGCAAGATCTCCCTGGTCGGCGCGGGCATGAAGACCAACCCGGGCGTCACGGCCGACTTCTTCACCGCCCTGTCCGACGCCGGCGTGAACATCGAGCTGATCTCGACCTCCGAGATCCGCATCTCGGTCGTCACCCGCGCCGACGACGTCAACGAAGCCGTCCGCGCCGTCCACAGCGCCTTCGGCCTCGACTCCGACAGCGACGAGGCCGTGGTCTACGGCGGCACCGGCCGATGACCGCACGTCCGACGCTCGCGGTCGTGGGGGCGACCGGGGCCGTCGGCACCGTCATGCTCCAGATCCTGTCCCAGCACGCGGACATCTGGGGCGAGATCCGGCTCATCGCCTCTCCCCGCTCGGCCGGCCGCAAGCTGGCCGTGCGGGGGGAGCAGGTCGAGGTGGTGGCCCTGTCGGAGGAGGCCTTCGACGGGGTCGACGTCGCCATGTTCGACGTACCCGACGAGGTGGCCGCCCAGTGGGCGCCGGTCGCCGCCGCGCGCGGTGCCGTCGTGGTGGACAACTCCGGCGCGTTCCGGATGGACTCCGACGTGCCCCTCGTCGTCCCCGAGGTCAATCCGCACGCGGCCCGGATGCGGCCGCGCGGGATCATCGCCAACCCCAACTGCACGACCCTGTCCATGATCGTGGCCCTGGGCGCGCTGCACGCCGAGTTCGGGCTGCGGGAGCTGGTGGTGTCCAGCTACCAGGCGGTCAGCGGGGCCGGGCGGGCCGGCGTGGACACCCTGCGCCAGCAGCTGTCCCTGGTCGCCGGCACCGAGCTCGGCACCCACCCCGGCGATGTGCGGCGGGCCGTCGGCGACAACACCGGGCCGTTCCCGGAGCCGGTCGCGCTGAACGTCGTACCGTGGGCCGGGTCGCTGCGCGAGGACGGCTGGTCCTCTGAGGAGATGAAGGTGCGGGACGAGACCCGCAAGATCCTCGGACTGCCCGCGCTGCCGGTCGCCGTGACCTGTGTGCGGGTCCCGGTCGTCACCGTGCACTCCCTCACCGTCCACGCCCGCTTCGAGGGCGAGGTCACCGTCCGCAAGGCGCGCGAGATCCTCGCGACCGCACCCGGGGTCGTCCTCTTCGACGACCCGGAGGCCGGGGAGTTCCCCACCCCCGCCGATGTCGTGGGCACCGACCCCACCTGGGTCGGCCGGGTCCGGCGCGCCCTCGACGACCCCACGGCGCTCGAACTCTTCGTGTGCGGGGACAACCTGCGCAAGGGCGCCGCCCTCAACACCGCCCAGATCGCGGAGCTGGTGGCGGCCGAGTTCGGGTGACGATCGTCCTGCGTACGGCCGCTTCCGCCGCGCCGGGTCCCGCCTACGCAGTTGTGCCTACGCAAAAAGTCCTGGCCATGGCCAGAACGCTTTGTAGGATCTATGGGCGACATGTGGTGCGGGTAATGGTCCGTACCACTTGATCCCGGCGCTTCGGCGTCCGAAGATTTTCCTCCCCGCTCTCCGCAACCGCGCGGAGGGCGGGGAGCGTCTTTGCGAACGCCCTTTCAGGGGGCGTGGGGATGCGGTACGAGGCGTGGGGACGCCTCGGTCATTCAGGACACAGGGGAAGAGCGGGTAGGCATGAGCGCGTTTGACGCACGGTCAGTTGTGCTGCCTGAGAGAAGACGGACAGCGGCGTACAACCCTCACGGGGGTGAGCGTGTCCAACTGGCGTGGCTCAGGTACTCGACTTCCCGGCCGCGCCGAGCGGCGCGGCCGTCCTCCGGCCCCGCAGGCCCGGGGCGCCCGGTGGCATGCCGGTGATCGCGCCCATGCCCGCAGCGCGGCCCACCCGCATACCCAGTCAGCGTGACGGCGCCGAGGAAGCGGCGGCAGCCGGGACCACCGTCGACCACCTGACCGAGACCTACCGCGCGCACTACCGCTCGCTGCTGGGTCTCGCCGCCCTCCTGCTCGACGACACCGCCTCCTGCGAGGACGTCGTCCAGGAGGCCTTCATCCGCGTCCACTCGGCACGCAAACGCGTCCGCGACCCCGAGAAGACGCTCGCGTACCTGCGTCAGACGGTCGTCAACCTCTCCCGCTCGGCCCTGCGCCGGCGCATCCTCGGACTGAAGCTGCTGTCCAAGCCGATGCCCGACATGGCGAGCGCCGAGGAGGGGGCCTACGACCAGCTGGAGCGCGACTCGCTCATCAAGGCCATGAAGGGGCTTCAGCGCCGCCAGCGCGAGGTCCTGGTCCTGCGCTACTTCGCGGACATGACCGAGGCCCAGGTCGCCGACACGCTCGGCATCTCACTGGGCTCCGTCAAGGCGTACGGCTCCCGGGGGATCGCCGCGCTGCGCGTCGCCATGGAGGCGCCGGCATGAGCGGCGGGAGTGGCTCCGACGAACGGCGACACGAACCCTACGAGTGGCACGAGCCGACGTGGGTGGGCAAGCAAGAGCACAACCAATCGCACGCTGGGAACGGAACTGTGAATCACGGCCCCGACGATCTGAGCTCCACGGGGGAGTTCGACTCGGACGAGCTGGCACTGCGACGGATGCTTCAGCTGGCGGTCCAGGAGATGGAGCCGCGCGACGGCACCCTGGAGCATCTGCGCAAGGCGGTCCCCGCCCGACGGGCACGCAAGCGGCAGGCCCTGGTGGGCATGGCCGCCGCGGCCCTGTTCATCGGCACCGCCATCCCCGCCGTCGTGCACGTCTCCTCCACCGACACCAGTGCCAACACCTCCAACGCCGGGCACACCTCCCAGATGCAGGGCGGCGCGAGCCAGGGCAAGCAGGAGGAGGGCGGCGAGTCCACCTCCGGCGGCTCCGCCGGCAAGACGGAGGACAAGGGCAAGGGCGAGACCAAGGGCGACGAGAAGGGCAAGACCGCGGGCGCGAGCTCCGGTGCCAGCAGTGGCGCCGACCCGTCCGCCACGTCCGCCGCGAGCACCCCGGCCTGTACGGCCGCGCAGCTGGGCACGCCCACCGCGACCACCGCCGCGCCCGACGCCTCCGGCACGGTCTACGGCAGCTTCCACGTCACGAACGGCTCCACCGCCGCCTGCACGGTCACCGGTCCCGGCATCGTGACCCCGAGCGCGCAGGGCGCGGCCGACGCGAGCAAGATCGGTGCCCTCCGGCATGTCTCCGGTGACCCGGCGACCGGGCTGCCCGACCCGGCGGCCGAGGTCTCCCAGCTGTTGCTCCAGCCGGGCTCCTCCTACGACGTGAAGTTCGCCTGGGTGCCGTCCGAGACCTGCCCCACCACGGATCCCTCGACCGACCCCACCCCCGATCCCACGTCCTCCCCGGACACCTCCACCAGCGAGGGTTCCTCGACCGGCGGCGACACCGGCACCTCCACCCAGCTCATGACCGACGGCACGGCCGACGGCAGCGTCCTGGTGACCAACACGGCGCAGGCGGGCGGCCCGTCGGTGTCCACGACGGTGCCCAACGCGTGCGCGGGGACCGTGTACTGGACGGGTGTGCTGACGTCGTCGTGACGGCGTGCGGGAGACCGCGCGCCGGGGTACGGCGGGCGTGACGGCGAAGGCGCTGCTCAGGCGGGCGTCTTCGCCTGGGGCTGGTCCTGCTGTCCCCGGTCCTGCCGGCCCTGGCTCCGCGGGCCCTGTTCCGGCTGGTCGTCGTCCGGGACGATCCCCAGTTCCGCGTCCCGGATGAACTCCACCTCGCGGCGCACCAGCCGGAACCACATGAAGACCACGAAGCCGGCGAAGACGAACCACTCGCCGGTGTAGCCGAGGTTCTGGAACGCCTTCAGGTCCAGCCCGCTGTCGGCGGGCGCGGTCGCCGGTACGGCCTTCATCCCGGAGTCACCGGTGTTCAGGGTGACCCACGCGTCGTACACGTCGTAGGGCACGAGGTTGATCAGCGAGGCCGCGCTGATCGCCGCGGTCTGCCCGGCCGGGAGCCCGCCCCGCGCACTGACGCCGTTGTCCCCCGGGGTCTCGGAGGCCTGGAGCGCGCCGGTGACGGTGACCTCGCCCTTAGGCGGGGCCGGGACCTTCGCCGGATCGGGGGTGCCCGGCAGCCAGCCGCGCACCACGGGCAGGGCCTCGCCGCCGTCGGTGCGCAGCAGGGTCAGGACGTAGTACCCCTCGCGGTCGCCCAGCTGCCGGTCGGGGACTAGCAGCTGCTTGTCGTACCGGCCGGTCGCGGTGGCCTGCTTGCCGGAGGTCGCCTTGTCCACCGGCAGCAGCTCGGCCAGCGGCCGCGGGGCCTCCCGCACGTCCGTGACGACCTGCTTCTCGGCCTCGCGGCTCTCCGTCATCCGGTCCTCGAACCGGCTCAGCTGCCATGACCCCATGAAGATGCAGAACGGGATGGCGAGCAGGACGAAGACGTTGATGCCGAACCAGCGGGGCGTCAGCAGAAACCGGTACACACCCCCACGGTACGGGGACGCCCCGGGCGACCGGGGCGCGGGGTCAGTACCGCTCGGTCAGGTGGTCCCGGCCGGCCGGGGGTTCGTACGGCTCCGGCCAGAAGTCGGTGACCGCGGATATACGGCCGCTCCCGTCACCGGTGAAGAACGAGATGCCGTACATCTCCTCCAGCCCCACCGTGACGTGGACCCAGGTGACCACCTGCTCCGGTTCGGCGACCATCCGCTCGATCCGCAGGTGCCAGTCGCCCGGGTACTCCCGGTTGAACTCGACGTACCGCTCCCGGCCGCTGACGCGCTCGCGGGTCTGCGGCAGGGTGTAGACGACGTCCTCGGCGAGGGTGTCCGCGAACGCGCTCCAGTCGCGGGCCTCGGCGAAGGCCCAGAAACTCTCCACGGTCTTGCGCAGATCGGTCATGCGGACGAGTCTGCACCCCGCCACTGACAATCGACCCGGGAGCGGGCTTCCGGGCCTGGTGGGAAGGGGTCCGGGTAAGCGGCCGGTAGAAGTTTTCCACAGGCTGGGGACCTCGTCTGCGGATTGTCTGTGAGGGCAGGCAGTATGGGGTCATGACTGAGAGCAACGGGTCCGCCGCGGCCGAGCGGATCAACGAGATGCCGGACTGGGAGAAGCGCTTCCGGGCGCCCCGGGTGTCCCTGCCGGACTGGGCGGAGGACGCCCCGGACCGTTCCTTGTTCGTGTCCAACGCCACCGGGACCTACGAGCTGTACGCCTGGGACAGGGCCACGGGCGAGCAGCGCCAGGTGACGGACCGGCCCAACGGCACCACGGACGGCGTGCTCTCCCCGGACGGCGCCTGGATCTGGTGGTTCGACGACAAGGACGGCGACGAGTTCGGCGTCTGGCGCCGCCAGCCCTTCGAGGGCGGACCGGACGAGCCCGCCGCGCCGGGCCTGGAGGCCTCCTACCCCGCGGGCCTGGCCCTGGGCCGGGACGGCCGTACGGCGGTCGTCGGCCGCTCCACCGACGACGAGGGCACCTCCATCCATCTCGTGCGGACCGGCGAGGAGCCGGTGGAGATCTACCGGCACCGCGAGTCGGCGGGCGTCGGCGACCTCTCCCACGACGGCTCGCTGATCGCCGTCGAGCACACCGAGCACGGCGACGCGATGCACTCGGCCCTGCGCGTGGTCCGCCCGGACGGCACGGCGGTCGCCGAACTCGACGACACCAAGGGCGGCGCCGAGGAGCTCGGCCTGGAGGTCCTGGGCTTCGCGCCGGTCGTCGGCGACACCCGGCTGCTCGTCGGACACCAGCGGCGCGGTCGCTGGGAGCCGCTGGTGTGGGACGTGGCCACCTCCGAGGAGACCGACCTGGACCTGGACCTGCCCGGTGACGTGGGCGCCGAGTGGTACCCGGACGGCACCGGTCTGCTCATCGTGCACAGCTTCGAGGCACGCAGCGAGCTCTTCCGGTACGACCTGGCGAGCGGCCGGCTCGAGAAGGTCCCGACCCCGCCCGGCTCGGTCTCCGGGGCGACGGCCCGCCCCGACGGCAGCGTGGAGTACCTGTGGTCCTCGGCCGCCGAGCCGTCGGCGGTGCGCTCGACGACGGGTGAGGTGGTGCTCGACCCGCCGGGCCTGAAGTCCCCCGGCTCGGTGCCGGTGGAGGACGTGTGGGTGCAGGGCCCGGGCGGCCGTATCCACGCCCTGGTGCAGAAGCCGGCGGGGGCGACGGGACCGCTGCCGACGGTCTTCGACATCCACGGCGGTCCGACCTGGCACGACAGCGACTCCTTCGCGGCCGGTCCCGCGGCCTGGGTGGACCACGGGTACGCGGTCGTGCGGGTCAACTACCGCGGCTCCACGGGGTACGGGCGGGAGTGGACCGACGCGCTCAAGCACCGGGTCGGCCTGATCGAGCTGGAGGACATCGCGGCGGTGCGGGAATGGGCGATCACGTCCGGCCTCGCCGACCCCGACCGGCTGATCCTCACGGGCGGCTCCTGGGGCGGCTACCTCACCCTCCTCGGCCTGGGCACCCAGCCGGACGCGTGGGCGCTGGGCATCGCGGCGGTGCCGGTCGCGGACTACGTCACGGCGTTCCACGACGAGATGGAGGCGCTGAAGGCGATGGACCGGACGCTGCTGGGCGGCACGCCGGAGGAGGTGCCCGAGCGGTTCGAGGCGTCGTCGCCTCTGACGTACGTCGACCAGGTGAAGGCCCCCGTGTACATCTCGGCGGGTGTCAACGACCCCCGGTGCCCGATCCGCCAGGTCGACAACTACGTCAAGCGGCTGGAATCGCGGGGTGCGGTGCACGAGGTGTACCGGTACGACGCGGGCCACGGCTCACTCGTGGTGGACGAGCGGATCAAGCAGGTGAAGCTGGAACTGGACTTCGCGGCGAGGCATTTGGGGTAGCGGGGAGGAGTTTCGTCCGCGGGTGCGTGGGGGCTGGTCGCGCCCCGCGGCGGAGCCGCTTATGTCACAGCCCCGCGCCCCTGAGTGGGTGCAGTCGAAGTCGGCCGAGCGGTCCCCCCCGAGGGGCGCGGGGAACTGCGCGGCCCGCCCCCAACCGCCCGCAGTCGCACCACGACCCGACCCGGCACGACGCTCTCGCACACCTACGTTCCCGACCGCTCCCGGCCCCGCCGCCCCAGCAGCTCCGCCAACCCCCGCCGCGTGGCCGCCAGCACCACCCGGTCCGACGGCTGGAGCACATACGTGTCCGGCAGATCCCACGCCAGCCCGGGCGCGTCCCCCGACTCCTCCCGGGCCAGCACCCGCCACGACCCGGCCCGGAACGCCTCCCCGACCGTCTTCCCCTCCAGCTGGGGATGCCCGCCCACCTCCACCGCCGCGAACAGCAGCACCCGCCGCTCGACCGGGAACGCCCCCAGGATCTGCCGCCCCATCATCGCCCCGGCGAACGCGGGAGCCGCGAGATGCGACACGCTCCGGCTCCGCGTCGAGGCGGCCGGGTGGGCCGCCCGCAGGGTCCGGTACACCGCCGTCGCGAAGTCGTCGTCGTACAGCCGCAGCACCACCCGGAGATCGGGCCGCACGGCCCGCGCGTACAGCACGGCCTCCAGGTTCGTCGTGTCCGCGCTGGTCACCGCGAGCAGGGCGTGCGCGCGGTGGATCTTGGCCGCCTCCAGGACCCCTTCCTGGGTGACGTCCCCGAGCACCACCGGCACCCGCAGCCGGCGGGCCGTGGCCAGTCCCCGGGCCTCGGGGTCGGACTCGACGCAGACCACGGGGATGTTCAGCTCCCGCAGCCGCGTCAGCACCCGGGTGCCGATCTTGCCGAGACCGAGGAGCACCACGTGTCCGCCGAGGCCACGGGGCGGTTTGCGCAGGGAGGACACCGTGCGGAAGGTTCCGAGCGCCTCCAGGACGGCGGCGAGGAGCACCGGGAGGAGGAGCAGTCCGGCGAGTCCGGACAGGAGTTGCAGGATCTGCCGGCCGACGGACTCCCCGATCGCGGGGTCGTCGATCGCGAACAGATCGAGGAGGGTCAGATAGAAGGCGCGCAGGGGATGGATCCCGGTCACCAGCCACAGCGCGACGGCCAGCGCGACCACGCACCCCACCATTCCGGCCAGCGACCACCGCAGCCGGCGCGAGAACAGCGAGGCGAACCAGGGCATCACGCCCCGCCCGTCGGGCAGCGCGGGCCCGGCGTACGAGACCTGCTCCAGCACTACGGTGGCCCGTCCGCCGCCGTCCCGTACGGCTGCCGCGTCCGGCAGCAGTGCCGGTCCCTGGTCGTCGGCGCGCCCCTGGCTGTCGGTCTGCGAGAGCAGGGCGAGCGTGGCGAGACCGGGACCGGCGCTCACCCCGGCCCCGGCGGGCGGCCGTTCGACCGCGCGCAGCAGCAGGCCGCCGGTCTGGAGGACCTTGCTGGTGCCGGTGAGGGCGGTGGCGGCCAGCGCGGGCGCGGCGGTGTCGGCGTCGGAGAGCACGGTGGTGGAGGCGTCGAAGCCGGTCCCGTCGGCCGGGCCGCCGGAGGCCAGCACGGCGGCCTGGTCGAGGAGTTCCTCGATGTGCTGGCCGAGGCGGCGGTTGTAGAGCCGCAGCACCAGCCGCAGCCGGGGGTTGAGGCGGCGGGCGGTGAGGGCGGCGCGGATGTTGGTCTCGTCGTCGTCGTACACGAGCGCGAGCGCGTCCGCGCGTTCCACGCCCGCCGCGGCGAGCGCGGCCTCGGTCGGCTCGGCGGCCTCCATCAGCCGTATGCCGCCCGGGGGTTCGCCGACGGCGGTGACGGCGCCGGTGCCGGCGCCGTTGCCGGTCAGGCCCGCGGCCGCGGTCACCACCCGGTCCAGCAGCGCGGACGCGGACCGGGCCCGCACCACCACCGGTGGCCGCACGGACCGTTCGGAGGCCGGTACGACGAGCGTGACCTGCTCGCCGTAGACCCCTCTGAGTTCGGCCGCCAGCCGGTGCGCGAGCCCGTCGTCGCCGCACACCACCATGTGCGCGGCCGCGTCGCCCGGCTGCCCTGGACCCTGGTTCGGAACGCTCCCCACGAGGGAGAAGACTGCCCTACCGGGACGGGTGGTGCCACGTACGGCAGGTGAGGAGCCTCTCTGCCAAGAATTCCCCAAACCGCCGCGCACGCTGAGCAAAGGGACCTTCCCTGTCGTACGCACCAGGAGGGAAACCAGCACCTCACCACCGGAGGGATCCCGGCCGTGGCCGTCACCAAAGCACCCCCGCCCACGCGGGACACCGGCGAGGACCGGCGCCCGGCAGCACCCGAGGCGCCGGCCCCGGCGCCGGACCCGGAGGCGCGGCGGCTCAACTCCCCTCTCGCGCTGACCCTGTTGATGCTCCTGGTGGTGCTCTGCCAGGGTCCGATCCGGGCGGCGCTGGGCGCGCCGGTGATGCAGAGCTGGATGACGGTGTTCGTCGCCGTGCTCGTGCAGGCGCTGCCCTTCCTGGTGCTCGGGGTGCTGCTGTCGGCGGCGATCGCGGTGTTCGTGCCGCCGTCCTTCTTCGCCCGCGCGCTGCCGAGCAACCCGGTCCTCGCGGTGCCGGTGGCGGGGGCGGCGGGTGTGGTGCTGCCGGGCTGCGAATGCGCGTCCGTGCCGGTGGCGGGCGCGCTGGTGCGGCGCGGTGTCACCCCGGCCGCGGCCCTCGCCTTCCTGCTCTCCGCCCCGGCGATCAACCCGATCGTGCTGACCGCGACCGCCGTGGCCTTCCCCCGGGACCCGGAGATGGTCGTGGCCCGGCTCGTCGCGAGCCTGCTGGTGGCCTGCGCGATGGGCTGGCTGTGGCTGCGCCTCGGCCGCACCGATCTGCTGAAGCCGCCGACCCGGCACGCGTACGAGGGGCAGGGCAAGGGCGCCGCCTTCTGGGGCTCGGTGCGGCACGACGTGATGCACGCGGGCGGCTTCCTGGTCGTCGGCGCGATGGCGGCGGCGACCCTGAAGGCGGTGGTCCCGCAGACGTGGCTGCGTACGGCGGCGGAGAACCCGGTGATCGCGGTGCTGGCCCTGGCCGCGCTCGCCGTGGTGCTGTCGATCTGCTCGGAGGCGGACGCCTTCGTGGCCGCCTCCCTCACCCAGTTCTCACTGACCGCGCGGCTGACCTTCCTGGTCGTCGGCCCGATGATCGACCTGAAGCTGTTCGCGATGCAGACCGGCACCTTCGGCCGCGCCTTCGCGCTGCGCTTCGCCCCCGCCACCCTCGCCCTGGCGATCGTGGTGTCGGTGCTGACCGGGTGGGTGATGCTGTGAACCGGCAGGCGCAGTCCGCGGTCCTGTTCGTCCTCGGCGCGGCCCTCCTGCACGCGGGCCTCACCGACCTCTACCTCCGCTACGTCAAGGCGGGGCTGCGTCCGCTGGTCCTCGCGGCCGGTGTCGTCCTCATCGCGACGGCCCTGGCGACGACCTGGTACGAGTGGCGCCACAAACGCCGGGCGGACAGCCTCGAGGGCCATGGCCACGAGAACCACGGCCCCGAGGACGACGACCACGGGGACCACTCCCACCGCGAACCCCGCGTCTCCTGGCTCCTCGTCCTCCCCCTCTTCGCCCTCATCCTCGTCGCCCCGCCCGCGCTCGGCTCCTACAGCGCGATGCGCACGGGCACGGCCCTCCAGCAGGCGTACGGCTACCAGAAGCTCCCCGCGAGCGGCCCGCTGCGTCTGGGCCTGGCCGACTACGCGGGCCGGGCGGTCTACGAGCACGGCCGGGGTCTCGCCGGGCGGCAGATCACCATCACCGGGTTCGTCGCCCTGGACCACTCCGGCGCCCCCTACCTGGTCCGCATGGCCCTCAACTGCTGCGCGGCGGACGCCCAGCCGGTCAAGGTCGGCCTCACCGGCCAGGTCCCGCCGGTCCTCAGGCCGGACGGCTGGCTCCAGGTCACCGGCACCTACACCGGCAAGCGGACCAAGGACTCGGTCAACGGCGGCCCGATCCCGTACCTCCGGGTCACCGCCGCGAAGCCGGTCCCGACCCCGTCCGACCCGTACGACGAGACCTGGAACAACTGACCGTCACGCGCCCCGGGTCGCCGCGAAGGCCTCGTCGAGCAGGGTGACGAGGTCGAGCCGCCCGTCGGAGTCGGTCCAGTGGGCCAGCGCGACGTTCAGGCAGTTCAGCGCGGCTCCGGCCAGGACGGTCTGGGCGAGGGTCGCCGGCCCCTCGGAGCCCGCGCGGTCGGCGAGGGCCGCGGCCAGGGCGGGCCGCCAGCTGTGCTGTTTCTCCAGGTGGCGGGCGCACAGGGACGGCGTGCCATAGACCAGCCGGGTGGTGGCGAGAGCGTCGGCCGGGTCCTGGTGGTACCGCACGATCACCGCGTCCAGGGCGTGTCGCAGCGCCGTCCAGGGGTCCTCGTCCGCCGGACGGGCCCGCAGCGCGTCGGCGACCCGCAGGTCCTGGCCCTCGAAGGCGCCCACCACGTTCACCCAGGCCGACACGGCGATGTACGGCGCGGCGGCGACGGAACGTCACTGGGAGGCGCTGCTCGACCTGTTCGCCCGGCGGCTCACCGGTTGACCACCGTGAGCGGGCGTGCGCGGTGGTGGCCGCCGCGCCCCGCTGAACCCCACAAGCCCTTGCCGTCGTAGGACCCTCCCCCTAGCCTGCAATCTGACGACCCATCAGATATCGGCTAGGGGGCAGGCAATGGCCGTCACCAGCGAAAGCGGAACCGGACCCGGACCGGGCACCAGGGACATCCCCAGAGTCATCAGCGTGGACGACCACGTGATCGAACCCGCCCACCTCTTCGAGACCTGGCTCCCGGCCAGGTACCGGGACCGGGGGCCGAAGCCGCTCACCGCCGGCATCGGGGAACTCGCGTACGTCGGCGGGAAGTACCGGTTCACCACCGATCCGGAAGGCCAGCTCACGGACTGGTGGGAGTACGAGGGCCTGCTCTTCCCGTACAAGCGGATCATCGCGGCCGTCGGCTTCTCGCGGGACGAGATGACCCTCGACGGGATCACCCGCGAGCAGATGCGGCGCGGCTGCTGGGACCCCAAGGCCCGGATCGAGGACATGGAGATGAACCATGTCGAGGCCTCCCTCTGCTTCCCCACCTTCCCGCGGTTCTGCGGGCAGACCTTCGCCGAGGCCAAGGACAAGGAGGTCGGGCTCGCCTGTGTGCGCGCCTACAACGACTGGATGGTCGAGGAGTGGTGCGGGGACAGCGGGGGCCGGCTCATCCCGCTGTGCCTGATCCCGCTGTGGGACGTCGACCTCGCGGTCGCGGAGATCCGCCGCAACGCCGAACGGGGCGTCAGGGCCGTCACCTTCAGCGAGATCCCGACCTATCTGGGTCTGCCGTCGATCCACTCCGGCTACTGGGACCCGTTCTTCGCGGCCTGCGAGGAGACCGGCACGGTCGTCAACATGCACATCGGCAGCAGCTCCCAGATGCCGGCCGCCTCGCCCGACGCCCCGCCCGCCGTCCAGGCCTCCCTGTCCTTCAACAACGCCATGGCCTCGATGATGGACTTCCTGTTCAGCGGGGTGCTGGTGAAGTTCCCCCGCCTGAAACTGGCGTACAGCGAGGGCCAGATGGGCTGGATCCCGTACGCCCTGGAACGCGCCGACGACGTCTGGGAGGAGCACCGGGCCTGGGGCGGGGTCAGGGACCTGATCCCGGAGCCGCCGTCGACGTACTACTACCGGCAGATCTTCTGCTGCTTCTTCCGCGACCGGCACGGCATCGAGGCGATCGAGACCGTCGGCGTCGACAACGCGACCTTCGAGACCGACTACCCGCACGTGGACTCGACGTGGCCGCACACGAAGAAGGTCGCCGAGGAACACGTGGCCGGTCTCCCGGACGACGTGGTCTACAAGCTGATGCGGGGCAACGCGATCCGCATGCTGGACCTGGACTTCGACCGGTAGCCGACCGGCACCGCACGGCGCGCGTGTCGGCGACCCCCTCCAGGGCCCAACCGCCGCTTCAGCGGCTCCAGTCCAGCGCGGCCAGTGCTCGTGCCCGTGCCTCCGTCACCGCGATCCGGGCCTTCAGTTCCGCCGCGTCCACATGCGCCGGTTGGCCGGTGACCTGGCCCTCCCACTGGCGGTACAGGAGGCCGGGTTCGGCGGTGAACCAGCCGGGGCTGACGGCATCCAGGGCCAGCAGCAGGCCGGTGTCCTCGGAGGCGGGCAGGGCCATCCAGCCGCCGAGGGCGAGCAGCAGCTCCCGGCGGACGAAGAGGGTGCCGGGGACGACCAGCGGTAAGGAGTGGGCCTTCCAGTGCGCGAGCAGCGCCCCGGAGGCGAGGGGGCCCTCGCCGGGATCGCCGGGAAAGGCGACCGTGGTGCCGTCCGGCAGTTGGTCCAGCGCGCGGGAGGTCGCCCAGCCGAGCGCGGGGTCGGCCTCCAGTGCGGCGAGGTCCCGGGCCAGGGCGCCCGGGGTGAGCAGGTCGTCGGCGTCCAGGACCTTCACGTACGGCCCCGTCGCGTGTGCGAGTGCGATCGTGCGGGCGACGCCCGGCCCGCCGGAGCGCCCCTGACGGAAGGTCACGCGGGGGTCGTCGGGGACGTACGGGTGCACCTCGTCCGTGCGTCCGTCCTCCTGTATCACCCAGCGCCATCCCCAGCCCTCGGGCAGTTCCTGTGCGCACACCGAGGCGTAGGCCTCGGGCAGGAAGCGGGCGGACGGGGCATGAACGGCCGTGATGATCGTTATGTGCACCGGCACAGCCTAAAACGTGCCCCGGACACGGAAAGACCCGACCGCTGGCGACGGGGGATGCACCAGCGGTCGGGCTGTGGCCAAGACTAACAAGGCAAATGGAACAGCGGGAGCGGACTGCTCAGCCGGGGGGAGAAGTTGTGAGCGGGATCACGTAATGCGCTTCAGTCGCACGGAGGATCGTACGAGAGCCGGGGCAGGTACTCCTCCCACTCCTGGCGGGTCAGGACGTTCCCGGTGGTGGCACAGATGCGGTCGATCGCGTCGTCGACGTCGAGGTCCCACAGCCGGATCGTGTCGGAGCCGCTGGACACCCCGAGCATGCGGCTGTTGGGGCTGAAGGAGAGGAAGTTGCCGGTCTTGGCGTTGGGGCTCATCGACTGCCCGATGGGTCCGGCCGCGGACGGGTCGGACACGTCCCAGAGCCGGACCGTGTTGTCGTTGCCGCCGCTGGCCAGCCTCGTGCCGTCGCGGCTGTACGTCAGGGACACCACCGCCTCGGTGTGCCCGGTGAGGGCGGCACCCGCCCGCTCGGCGTGCGCGGGGTCGGCCACGTCCCACAGCCGGACCGTGTCGTCGTCACCGCCGCTGGCCAGGGTGCGGCCGTCCGGGCTGAAGACGAGCACGTTGACGGGCCCCGCGTGCCCGGTGAGCGGCGGGCCGAGCGCGGTCGTACGGACTGGGTCCGTCACCTTCCACAGCCGGATCGTGCCGTCCGCGCTGCCGCTGGCCAGGGTCCGGCCGTCCGGGCTGAAGGCGAGGCCGTTGATGTATCCCCGGTGGCCGGCGACCGGGCCGTGGGAGGCCGGGTGGGCCGGGTCGGTGACGTCCCACAGCTGGAGGCTGCGGCTGTCGTAGGCGGTGGCCATGGTGCGTCCGTCCGGGCTGAACGCCAGCGCGTCCGGGCCCATGAACCGGGAGCGCAGGACGAGCGCCGGACCGTAGGGGGCGGGCCGGGACGGGTCGGTGACGTTCCACAGGTGGACCCGGCCGGTGGCGAGCACCGCGAGGATGCGGCCGTCGGGGGAGAACTGCACCTGGGAGTCCGGGTCGCGCACCTCGGGGGTGAACGGCTCGCCCAGGGCCACGGGCCGGGCCGGGTCCGTCACCTTCCACAGCCGGATCCGTCCGTCCCGCCCGGCCGTGGCGAGCACCTTGCCGTCCCGCCGGAACGCCCCGCTGCCGCCCACCACGTCCCCCGACGGGATCGACCACAGCCGCACCTTGCTGTCGCCGCTGCCCGTCGCGAGCGTACGGCCGTCCGGGCTGAAGCCCAGCGCGTACATCTCCCCGCTGCTCCCGGCGAGCGGCTCGCCGACCTGCGAGGGGTACGCCGGGTCGCTCACGTTCCACAGGCTCGCCGTGCTGTCCGCGCTGGCTGCGGCGAGCGTGCCCCCGTCGGGGCTGAAGGCCACGGACCAGATGGGCCCGGTGTGGCCGGTAAGGGGCGAGCCGACGGGGCCCGCCGCGGCCGGGTCGGCCACGTCCCACAGCCGGACGGTGTCGTCGGCGCTGCCGGTCGCGAGCGTACGGCCGTCCGGGCTGAAGGCGACCGAGTGCACCAGGCCGGTGTGCCCGACGAGACCCCTGGGGTACATCTTCGGGCGCCGAGGGTCCGCGGTGTTCCACAGCCGAATCGTTTTGTCGTCGCCCCCGGCCGCCAGTGTGCGCCCGTCGGGGCTCCACGCCACGGTCCGCACGGCGGCCCCGGCACCGGTCAGGGCACCGAGCGGCTCGGGCCGTGCCGCGTCGCGCATGTCCCACAGCTGTACGGTCCTGTCCTCCCCGGCGGAGGCCAGCGTGCGCCCGTCCGGGCTGAACGCGATCAGGTAGATGGTGCCGCGATGTCCGGCCAGGGGAGCGCCGAGGGACTTCGGATGCCGGGGGTCCCGGACGTCCCACAGCCGGATCGTCCCGTCGTCCCCGGCACTGGCCAGGGTCGTGCCGTCGGGGCTGAAGACCGCGCTGCTCACCCAGCTCGTGCCACCGGTGAGAGGCTCGCCGAGCGCCTCGGGGTGCCGGCGGTCGCCCACGTCCCACAGCCGCACGGTCCGGTCGTAGCCGGCGGTGGCCAGGAGCCGGCCGTCCGGGCTGAACGAGGTGAGGTACACGGCACCGGTGTGGCCGGTGAGCGGGGTGGCGAGGGGCGCGTTGACGATGGAGATCAGCCGGGTGTTGGTGCCCTCGTCGTCGGGCCGCAGCCTGTGCGCGACCAGGTCGATCCGGGCGGACAGCGAGGGGTTCGTGTACTGGACGCGGTCCGCCTCCGCGACCACCTGCTCGAACACGGCGTCGTTGCGCTGCTGCCAGGCCACCACCGCGGAACCCACGGCCACCATCGCGAGGACCACCAGGGCCGACACCGCGCCCCGGGCGATCAGCACGGTACGCCGGCGCAGCCGCACCGAGGCGGCCAGGAACTCCACCGCGCTGCGGGTCAGATAGGTGTCCCCGGCGGACTTCGCCCAGCTGCGGGCCTGCTCCAGCCGGGAGCCCCGGTACAGCAGCGAGGAGTCGCGGTTCGAGCCCTCCCAGGAGCGGCCGTCCTCCTCGATGCGCTGGCGCAGCAGATGGTCGCTGCGGTCCTCGTCGATCCACTCGCGCAGCCGCGGCCACGCCGTCAGCAGGGCCTCGTGGGTGATCTCCACGGTCTCCGCGTCCAGCGTCACCAGCCGGGCCCGCACCAGCGCCTCGAGCGACTCCTCGGTCTTGCCCGGGTCCGTGGACTCCGCGGCCAGCTGACGCCGGGTGCCGCGGCGGCGGGTGGCCTGGGTGTCCTCGCCGAGCCGCACCAGCCGCAGCAGCAGCAACCGGGCCGCCGTACGCGCCGCCGGATCGAGGCCGGACCAGGCCCGCTCGGCGGTCGCCGCCACCGCGCCCTGGATCCCACCGGCCGCGCGATAGCCGGCCAAGGTCAGCCGGCCGCCCTTGCGGCGCTGCCAGGTCGCGAGCAGGGCGTGCGAGAGCAGTGGCAGCACGCCCGCGTCATGGGCGCCGCGCGGACCGTCGGCGCTCACCTCGCGCACGATCAGCTCCGCGAGCCCCGGCTCCAGCTCCAGCCCCACGGCGCGGGCCGGACCGGTCACGGCCTCGCGCAGCTCCCCGCTGGTCAGCGGCCCGAGCACCATGTGCCGGTGCTGGAGCGCGTCCGCCAGCTCGGGGTGGTCGAGGCACCGCTCGTAGAAGTCGGCACGGATGCCGAGAAGCACCAGGGCGGGGGCCTCGGCGTCGGGTCCCGCGGGGGTGCAGGCCGCGTGCAGCAGCTGGACGAAGGTGCGCCGGGCCGTCTCGTCCGAGCAGAGGGTGAAAGCCTCCTCGAACTGGTCCACGATCACGACCGCCCGGGCGGCGGCGCCCTCGTGCTGAGCCCACGAGGCGACCGCGTCCCGCACGGCGGCGGCGAATTCGGGAGGGCGGTCCGGCGCACCGGCGTCGGCTGTACGGGTGTCGGTTGTACGGGCGTCGGCTTCGGCGACGACCGGGGCCAGGCCGGGTATACGACGGGTCAGTTCCGCGAGCGGATCGGCGCCCGGCACCAGTTGCAGGACGGCCGGGCCACCGGCCTCCCCGTCCAGCGCCCCGTCCGCCAGCGCGGTCACCAGACCGGCGTTGAGCAGCGAGGACTTGCCCGCGCCGGAGGCGCCCACGAGCATCACCAGACCGCCGGTACCGGTCTCGGCGGCCGAGCGGAGCAGCTTGACGAGCGCCTCGGTGCTGCGCTCCCGGCCGAAGAACCAGCGGGCGTCCTCCTGCCGGTAGGAGGCCAGACCGCGGTAGGGGCAGACACCGGCCGGGGCCTCCGCCTGCTGCGGCCCCTCGTCCTCCTCGGGTGCCACCGCCCGCTCCCACAGCCGCTGCCACTGGCCGAGGTCGTACAGCCCGGCCGAGACGGGAGTGGGACTGATACGCCGCGCTTCGGGAATGAGGATGTGCAGCACGGCCGCGAGCGCGGTGAACTGAGCGGGTACGTTACGGGCCCGCCGCCAGTCGCTGATGCGCTGCGCGGACACCCGCACGGGCCGCCCGCGCTCGTCGACACGCTGGAGCCGGCCGACTCCCTCGGACACCCGCTTGAGGGGCGGATTCCCTGCCTCTCGGTACAGCAGGGCGAGACGCTCCGCGAAGGCCGTGCGTGCCCCTGAGTCGGCACTCAAGGTCTTCCACCCCTTACTTCCCTCGCGGTTGAATCCGGACCGGAAAACTCACCCTATACGGCTGACCTGCGGTAACGCACTGCCTCCGGTACCGGAACCTCCTCTTTGCGCCCCTTGACTGGCAGGATCATGACCCCGCGGCCCAGCCATCGGGCGACGCCCTGACAGGCCACCATCCCGGCGCCCCGCGTGCCAACCAGCGCGCCGGAAGACCTCACACACGTTCCACCCACGGTCACCCGCTTCCTCCGGTACCGGTCCCCACGAGGGGAGGGACCGGTACCGGACGAAGCGGGACGATCACTGTGCCGTGCCTACACTGGGGCGTCTGTGGTCGACGTGGGAGGACAGGAGCGGGCTGTGGCGAAGGTCGTCGGGGGCGTCGGCGGTTTCCAGGACCCCTCGGCCGAGGTGCTCGCCGAGGCGGCCGCCGCGTTCGGACTCCTCGCCTCCTCGGCCCGGCTGCACCTCATGTGGGCGCTGTCCCAGGGCGAGAGCGATGTCACCCACCTCGCCGACCGGGTGGGCGGCGCGCTCCCCGCGGTCAGCCAGCACCTGGCGAAACTGAAACTCGCGGGCCTGGTCAGGTCCCGCCGCGAGGGCCGCCGCCAGATCTACTACGTCGACGACCCCGACATCGTGACGGTGGTCCGCGTGATGGTCGGCCAGCTGACGGCCCGCGAGACCTCCTCCCCGGCCTCGCCCCGGCTCCACGAGGCCGGTGTCTGACCACCCGACGGCCGCCCCCGAGCCCCCGCCGACGGCCCGACCCGAGGACACGGTCCCCCTGCGGGGGGCGGGGACGGAGGTTCCTGGTGAGTCCGGTCGGCCGGCACCCACCCCCTCGACCACCCCCACGCCCACCCTCCTCGAAGTCTTCCGTCGGCTCGACGCCGGTCCGCGGGGGCTGACGGAGGGGGAGGCGGAGGAGCGGCTCGCCCGGGTCGGGGAGAACCGGGTGCCGGACGCCCGGGACCCGTCCTGGGCCCGGCTGTTCGCCCGGAGCGCGCGGGACCCGTTCACCGCGGTGCTGCTCTGCCTGGGACTGGTGTCGGCCGCCGTCCACGCCTGGGGCACCGCCTCGGTGATCCTCCTGCTGGTCGTCGTGAGCTGCGTTCTGCGGGCCTCCGGCGAACACCGGGCCGACCGCTCCACCGCGGGCCTGCGCCGCCTGGTGGCGACCACGGTCACGGTCCAGCGCCGGGCCGACGAGGACACCGCCCCGGCCACCCGCGAGATCCCGGTCGAGGAACTCGTCCCCGGCGATGTCGTACGGCTCGGCCCGGGCGACCTGATCCCCGCGGACGTACGACTGCTGCGCTCGGCCGGACTCACCGTCCACCAGGCCGCCCTGACCGGAGAGTCGGCACCCGTGCGGAAGTCCGCCGCGGAGAGCGACACCACGGACTCCGCGGCCGGCACCGGCGACTTCCAGCACCCCCACCTCTGCTTCCAGGGCACCAGCGTCGCCGCCGGCAGCGCCACCGCCGTGGTCACCGCGACCGGCGCCGACACCCGGTTCGCCGCCGCGTACCGCCGTACCGGGAAACCACCGGCGACCACCTTCGAACGCTCCGTCCAGGGCGTCTCCTGGATCCTGATCCGCTTCGCCCTGCTGACCCCGCCCCTGGTCCTCATGGCGAACGCGGCCCTCCGCGGCCGCGGCCTGGAGACCCTCCCGTTCGCCGTCGCGGTGGCGGTGGGCCTGACCCCCGAGATGCTCCCGGTCCTGGTCACGACCTGCCTGGCCCGCGGCGCCGCCCGACTCGCCCGCACCCACGACGTCATCGTCCGACGGCTCCCCGCCCTGCACGACATCGGCGCCATGGACGTCCTGTGCGTCGACAAGACCGGCACCCTCACCCAGGACCGCCCGGTCGTCGACCGCGCGCTCGACGCCGAGGGCCACGACGACCCCGGGGTACTGCGCTGGGCCGCGGCCGCCGCCTGGTGGTCCCTCCAGCTGGCCGACCTGCCCGCCCCCGACGCCCTGGACGAGGCCCTCCTCACCGCCGTCGACGAGGACACGCTCACGTCGTACGACGGGGTCACGGCGCTCCCCTTCGACCCGGGCCGCCGCCTGGCCACGGTCGTCGTCCGCACCCCCGGCCGGCTCGGTACGCACACCCTGATCACCAAGGGTGCCGCGGAGGCCGTCCTGGAACGCTGTGCCCTGTCCGACGAGGAGCGCGCCCGGCTCCGTGCCCTCGCCGCGGCCCAGGCCGCGGACGGGCTGCGCGTCCTCGCCGTCGCCACCGCCGAACGCCCCGCCGGGGTGCGCCCCCAGGAGCGCGGCCTCACCTTCCGCGGCCTGGTCACCCTCCGGGACGAGCTCGCCCCCACCGCCGCCGAGGCCCTCGCCGGACTCGCCGCGCGGGGCGTCACCGTCAAGGTCCTCACCGGCGACCACCCGGGCACCGCGGCCCGTGCCTGCCGTGACCTGGGCATCCCGGTGGACGGGGTGCTCACCGCCGACCGCCTCGACACCCTCACCGACGCCGAACTGACCGACCTCGCAGGCCGTACGACCGTCTTCGCCCGCTGCACCCCCGACCACAAGACCCGGATCACCCGGGCCCTCCAGACCGGCGGCCACACGGTCGGCTTCCTCGGCGACGGCGTCAACGACCTGCCCGCCCTGCGCACCGCCGACGTGGGCCTCGCCCCACGCGACGCGGCCGGGGTGACCAGGGACAACGCGGACCTGGTGCTCGCCGGGAAGGACCTCACCGCGATCGGCCACGCGGTCGCCGCCGGCCGTCACGCGGGCGGCAACATCGCCTCGTATCTGCGCATCACGCTCTCCTCCAACCTCGGCAACGTGATCGCGATGCTCTCCGCGGGCCTGCTCCTGCCCTTCCTGCCGATGCTGCCGGCCCAGGTCCTCGTCCAGAACCTCTGCTTCGACGCGGCCCAACTGGCCTTCGCCTACGACCGTCCCGCCCCGTCCGCCCTGCGCCGCCCGACCGTCCTGGACCCCCGGGCGCTGCTGCGCTTCATCGTCGGCTTCGGCGCCCTGAACGCCGTGGCGGACCTCGCGACCTTCGGCGTGCTGGCCTTCGCCCTGCGGGGCCCGGGCGACGACGAGGCACTGTTCCACTCGGGCTGGTTCACGGAGAACCTGCTGACGCAGGCCGTGGTGATGGTCCTGCTGTCCCTCGGCGTACGCGGCGGCCTACGCGGCACGCGCGACCGGCGGCCGGGCCCGGTCACCTGGTCCGCCGCCGCGCTGGCCGCGACCGGTCTGTTCCTTCCCATGTCCCCGCTGGGCACGCTCCTGGGCCTGAGCCCGCTGCCCGGCGTGTACTACGGCCTCCTGGCGGCGGTCCTGGCCCTGTACGCCGTGGGCCTGACGGCGGCGCGGGCACACCACGAACACCGGTCCCGCACGGCCGGGTGACGGACGTGCCGGGCACGGTCCGCCGGGGGAGCTCAGGGACAGGCGATGTCGAACCCGTAGCGCAGCGGTTCCTCGGTCACCCCGTGGTCGAGGCGGTAGACGTAGACCCCCTCGACCCGCACCCCGGCCGGCGCACCCTCGGCCCGGCAGGGATACGTCACCTGCACCACCCGCGGCCGGTCGGCGACCTTCACCCGCATCCCGTCGGCCGGTCCACCGTCGAGGACGGCGACCTCCCACCCGGTCACACCGGCCGGCTCCACTGTCTCCGCTGCTTCCACGCGGACAGTTTAAAGCTTGCGCAACCGTCCGCTGAGCGGCCTTCTTGTGTCATCGAACGCCGGGAGCTCCCGTGACTGGCTGTTCTGCCCATGGGGCATAGGTGGGGCATAGAGGTGGTGGGGACGCTGGGTGGGCAGGTGTCCACCGCTTCGATGGGATGACATGAACCTGAAAAGACGCAATGCCGCTGTCCTGGCCACGACGTTCCTGGCGGCCTCCGCGGTCACCGGTATCGCACCGTCCGCCCAGGCCGCCGAGCAGGCGTGCACCTACCAGGCCGCCTACCTGCCGGTACCGGAGGGGATCGAGTCCGGGAGCGTGACCGCGACGGGCGGGGCAGGTGTGTACGCGGGGGAGGTCCAGTTCCCCGGGGACGACTCGCTGGAGCACGCCGTGCTCTGGACCGACGGCAGGCTGACCGACCTGGGGCCCGCGGCCGGCGCCGACTTCGACCTGTACGTCAGCGACGTGAACAGTGCGGGCACCGTGGTGGGGCACGGCGCGAAGATCACCGGCGTGGTGGAGGGCTTCCCGAACTGGACGTGGTTCCCGGTCCGTTCGCGCGACGGGAAGCTGGAGCAGCTTCCGGTGCCCGCCGGCTCCCACGACGTCCAGACGCGCGTGGTCACCGAGAACGGGGACATCTACGGCGACGGCTACGGCGCCGACCCCAACTACCGTGAGGTCTACAAGTGGCCGGCGGACCAGCCCGGCACCGTGGTCAAGCCGGCCGGCTTCCCCAAGGGCAGCAAGGTCGAGGGCGTGGACACCGACGGCACGGTGGCGGTCACCGCCGAGGACGCCCCCCGGGGCACCTGGCGGCCGTACCTCTGGAAGAACGGCACGGCCAGGCAGCTGCCCATACCGACCGGCGCGGCGCACGCCCAGGTCACCGGGATCTCGAACGGCAACGTCATCGGTGACGCCCTGACCGCCGACTTCGCCCGGTCCGCCGTCGTGTGGAACAAGGACGGCAGGGCGGCGGCCCTGCCCAACGGCCAGGGCACCACGGCCATCAACAGTCAGGGGCTCATCCTCGGCAGCAACAAGAGGCTGGTCGCGAGTCTGTGGCAGCTGACCGCCAGTGCGGGGGCCGCCCCTGCCGACGGGGTGCTGAGCACGCTCGGCGACGACGGGTCGCTCGCCGGCGCGAAGGCCCGTCCGGGCGCGAGCTACCCGCGCTTCCCCGCCGTCTGGCGTTGCGGCTGATCCGCACCACCCAGGATCCGCACCATCCAGGATCCGCACCACGGCATCATTCAGGGCGTCCGGGTCGTGGTCATCCACGGTCCGGGCGCCCTTCGGCGTTGTCGTGGGCCAATCCCTCGCACCCGGCTTCTTGTTGAAGAATTGAATAGAGCGGTCATATGGGAGATGAGGGAAAAGAATCGAACAACTAGAACGCCCGGATTACACTCTGAATGCCGGGGAGGACGCAGGGGCAGCGGCCTTCATGACACGGGGGATATCGGATGTTGGAGCTCCTGGGACTGGGAAAGAACTCGGCCGAGCTCTACCGGGCCGTGCTGGCGCAGCCGGGACTTTCGGTCGAAGACCTGATGAACACCTTGAGGTGGCCGGCCGACCGCGTGCGCTCCGCGCTCGACGAGTGCGTACGGCTGTCACTGATCAGGCCCTCCTGGGAGACGCCGGGCACGCTGCGAGCGGTCCCGCCGGACGTCGGACTCCAGGCGCTGCTCGCCCGGCAGGAAGCCGACTTCCTCGAGCGGCAACGGCAGATGACGGACGCGCGTGTCGAGGTCTCACGGCTCGTCCACGACTACGCCGCGGCGCAGCGGGAGTCGCACCACATCGAAACCGAACGCATCGAGGGAATAGACGAGATCCGGTCACGGATCGAGGAACTCAGCCATTCCTGCCAGGACTCGCTCCTGGCGTTCCATCCCGGCGGCGGGCAGTCCGCCGCCAGCCGCGCGGCGGGCCGGCCGCTGAGCGAGACGCTGCAGAGCCGCGGCGTCGTGATGCACACCATCTACCTCGACAGCCTCTACAACGACCCCGAGTCGGTCGACTACGCGCGCTGGCTGCTCCGTTCCGGCAACCACGTGCGCACCACGGCCTCGCTGCCCTCCCGGATGCTCATCTTCGACCGGGAGCAGGCGGTCGTGCCCATCGACCCGGACGATTCCGGAGCCGGCGCCATGGTGTTCCGCAGCCCCGGGATCCTCGCCAACCTCTGCGCGCTCTTCGACCACGTATGGGACAAGGCCGTACCGCTCAGCGGCCGGAAACGGCCGCGGCAGCCCGCCGAGGAGAACGAACTCACCAGCCAGGAACAGACCGTCCTGCGCCTGCTCGGGGAAGGACTCACGGACGAGGTGGTCGCCCGCCGGCTGGGTGTCTCGGTGCGCACCGGACGCCGGATCACCGCGGACCTGATGGGCCGGCTCGGCGCGAAGAGCCGCTTCCAGGCAGGCATGCGCGCCGTCGAGTCCGGCTGGCTCGGCGGTGACGACGACGGGGACGCGGCCCTGGACGGAGCAGCACACGAGCCCGGCGAGCCGCTGGACGACCTCCCGGACGACACCTCGGCCGACGCCTCCGAGCTGCGGGGATCATCCGTATAGAGGCGGCATAGCGCCCCGTCCCACCATCGACTCACCGAACGGATGGGCGGAGTCGCACGACTCCGGATCCTCACCGATCTTTCAGGGAGTCGACATGACCAACGCGACCACCGGACTGGACGCCGCACGCAAGCAGGACATCAAGGAGGTCGTCTGCGACATCCTTGAGATCGACGAGGACGAGGTCACCGAGGTCAGCCTGTTCAAGGAGGACCACGACGCGGACTCGCTGCGCGCCATCGAGATCCTCGCCGCCCTCGAGCGCACCCAGCACGTGACGATCGACCAGGCGGAGCTCAGCCGCATGGTCAACCTCGTCGGTGTGTACACCGTCGTCGAAGAGGCCTCCGCCCGCGGCTGACCGGCAGTGCTCCGGCCCTGCCCCGATCAGTCGGCTGAGTCAGCCAGAGGGTGAGCTTCGATGAACACAGGTATCCGAGGCACGGACGGCACCCCCCGCAGGGTGGTCGTCACCGGGCTCGGCGTCGTCACCAGTATCGGCATCGGTATCGACGCGTTCACCACCGGACTCCGCGAAGGACACGGCGGAGTCAAGCCGATCACGGCATTCGACACCACCGGGTTCGACTACGCCAACGGGTGCGAGGTCACGGACTTCGACCCGGCGCGGTGGATCCACCGGGTGGACCCCGAGGAGCTCGGGCGGGCCAGCCAGTTCTCCGTCGCCGCCACCCGGATGGCCATCGAGGACGCGGGGCTGACCGTGGACGAGGTGCGGGCCCGGCGCTCCCTGGTGTCCGTGGGCACCACGGACGGCGAGTCCCGCGACCTCGACCAGCTCGTCGAGACGGGTCTCGCCACCGGTCCCGAGTCGTACGACCCGGTGGTCGCCCGCCGGGTGCCGGCCGGCCGGCTCTCCTCCGGCATCGTCAGGGAGTTCGCCCTGGAGGACGTCGAGGCCGTCACGATCCCGACCGCCTGCGCGGCGGGCAACTACGCGGTCGGCTACGGCTACGACGCCCTGCGCAGCGGCGACGTGGACATCGCCCTGGTGGGCGGGGCGGACGCGCTGTGCCGCAAGACCTTCACCGGTTTCTACCGGCTCGGCACCATCGCCCCCGAGGTCTGTCAGCCCTTCGACAAGGACCGCAAGGGCATCCTCACGGGGGAGGGGGCCGGGATCCTCCTGCTGGAGAGCCTGGACTCCGCGCTCGCCCGGGGCGCCCGGATCTACGCGGAGGTGCTCGGGTACGGGCTCGCCTGCGACGCCCTGCACCCGGTCGCACCCGACCGGGACAGCATCGCCCGCACCATCGACATCGCCCACCGCAACGCGGGGGTGACGCCCGACCAGATCGACTTCGTCTCCGCCCACGGCACCGGCACCAGGGCCAACGACATCACCGAGGCCGGCGCGATCCGGCAGATCTTCGGCGCCGACGCCATGCCGCGGACGGTCTCCATCAAGTCGATGATCGGCCACAGCATGGGGGCGGCCAGCGCGGTCGCCGCCGCGGCCTGCGCCGTCGCCCTCACCCAGGGATTCATCCCGCCGACCGTCAACCACCAGGAGACCGACCCCGAGTGCGGTGTCGACTGCGTGCCCAACGAGGCCCGCGAAGCCGAGCTGAACATCGTGCAGAACAACGCGCTCGCCTTCGGTGGGAACAACGCGGTGGTCATCCTCGGCAAGTACCGGAGCGCGGCATGAGCTGGATCGTGACCGGGATGGGAGCCGTCGCCAGCATCGGTTCCGACACCGACGAGATCTACGAGTCGCTGGTGGCGGGCCGCAGCGGTCTCGCCGGACTGCGCGGCTACGACCGCAGCAAGTTCCGCGCCCGGGTCGCCTACGAGATCGACGACCGGCCGGCCCCCGGCGTCGACGAACCCCTGCGTGCCACCCGCTGGCTGGAGCAGGCCGTCGCGGCGGCCGCGCGGGACGCCGGTCTCGGCGACGACCTGTCGTCGGTGCCGGTCCTGGTCGGGACGACCCTGCGCGAGCTGCGCTCGGTCGAGCTGTCCTGGCGGGACGGGACACCGGTGGAGCCGGCGGACTTGCACTTCGGCACCATGCTGCGCAGGCGCTTCGGTGCCGCCGACACCCACACCGTCGCCAACGCCTGCTCCGCCTCGCTCTACACCCTGGCCCTCGCCACCGACCTGCTCGACCTCGGGCAGGCCGACACGGTCGTGGTGGCCGGCGTGGACACCATCTCGGAGAGCACGTACGGGCTGCTCGACCGCTGCTACCCCGAAGCCCCGGACCGGGTACGGCCGTTCGACCGGGCCCGGCGCGGCATGCTGCAGGGCGAGGGCGCGGTCGCCGTCGTACTGCGCAGGGAGGCCGACGGGCCCGGACCCGGGGCCACGGTGCACGCACGGGTGCGCGGTGTCGCGGTCAACTGCGACGCCCATCACCCCTCGGCGCCCGAGGCGAAGAACATCGCCGCGGCCGTGCGGGAGGCACACCGCCGGGCCGGGGTCGGCTCCGCCGACATCGACCTGGTGATGCTGCACGGCACGGGCACCCCGCTCAACGACGAGGCGGAGTCCGCGGCCCTCGGCTCGGTCTTCGCCGGGGTCGAGCCGTCCCCGTACATGACCGCCATCAAGTCGATGACCGGGCACACCGCCGGGGCGTCCGGACTGCACAGCCTGGTCGCGGCCGTCGACGTGATGCGGCGCGGGAGTGTGCCGCCGACCGTCGGGCTCGACGACCCGGTGGAGTCGGTGGCCGGATTCCGGCTGGTGCGCGGGCAGGCGGTACGCCCCGACGAGGAGCTGCGGATCGCCCAGATCGACTCCTTCGGCTTCGGCGGGCTCAACGCGGTCGCGATCGTCGAACGGTACGGGAGGCACGAAGCGGCCGGCGGGAACGGCGCCGCCCCGGTGCGGGAGGAGGAGCAGTGAGCCCGACACGCGTCGTGGTCACCGGACTCGGTACGGCCGTCAGCGGTCTCGACACCCCCGGGGAACTGCTCGGCGACCGGCGCCCCGCCGGGGAGCCCCTCGACCCGGTGGACCGGCTCACCGGCCGGGGCCTGCGCTACAAGGACCGGGCCACCAAGCTCGCCATGGTCGCGGGCCGGGAGGCGCTCGCCGCGGCCGGGCTGATCGGGGCGGACAACGCCTCGACCGTGCCCGGCGAGTCCGTCGGCACCGTCGTCAGCACCAACTTCGGCAACGTCGACACCGTCTGCGAGACGGTCGAGACCATCGCCCGCGACACCTACCTCGGCACCAGCCCCATGCTGCTGCCCGCGACCTCCAGCAACGTGGTCGCCTCCTGGCTGGCCATCACCCACGGGCTGCGCGGCGCCAACCTGACCCTGTGCAACGGCCGTACCTCCGGTCTCGACGCGGTCAACTGGGCGCGGCTGCTGATCGGTTCGGGCCGGGTCGAGCGGGTGCTCGTGGTGGGCGTGGAGCCGGACAACCCGGCGGTGCGCCATCTCACCCCGGAGCAGGGCGCCTTCTTCGACGGGGCGGCCGCCCTGGTGCTCGAGTCCGCCGCGTCGGCGGCCGCGCGCGGGGTGCGGCCACTGGCCGAACTCGGGCCCTACGCACGCCGGGCCGAGCACACCAGGGCCGTCGCGGAGGTACGCGCACAGGAACCGCGCGCCGTCGGCCTGTGGTGCGTGCCCGAACACCCGGAGGGCATCCGGGCCCCCGGAGCCTGTCTCGGGACGGTGCCGGCCGGTGCCGTACACGATCTGTCCGACCTGCTCGGGCCCAGCTCGGGGGCGCTCGGTGTGCTCCAGTGCGTGGCCGGCACGGCCTGGCTGGCCGGTGCCGCGGCGGCCGAGGCCGACGCGGTGGTGCTCGCCAGCGCGGGTACCGGCGACTCCGGCCAGGACGACGCGGCCGCGGCCCTCGTCCTCACCCCGGCGGTGAGCGCGTGATGACCACCGACCAGGACCGGGAAGGCAGCGTGCGGGTACGGCTGCGCCGGGCGGCGCACGACGACGCCCGGCGGCCCGTGCGGGTGCTGCTCCTGCACGGCCTCGCCGGATCGACCGCCGTGTGGCGGCGGTTCACCGAGCTGGCAGGGGGCGAACTGGAGTTGTGGGAGGCCGAACTTCCCTGGGCCGCCCACGGCGACACCCGGTGGAGCCACGACCCGGACCCGGTGCCCTGGGTGGCCCGGGCGCTGGACGCCGTACCGGGGCGGGTCGACCTGCTGATCGCGCACTCCTTCGCCGCCAACGCCGTACTGGAACTGCTGGTCTCGCGGCCCGCCGGGCGGCCGGGCGCGGCCGTCCTGGTGTCACCGTTCCACCGCAGTACGCCCGAGGAGTTCGAGTGGGACACCGCCGTCCACTACCTGCACGGCTTCCAGCGCATCCTCGACGAGGGGCTGCGGGTCGGTTCGGACGGCCGGATCCCCGTCGAGCTGCGCGAGGCGATGGCGCTGCGGGTGCGTGACCGGATCGGCCCGTACGGCTGGATGCGGTTCTTCGACGCCTACCTGCGCAGTCCCTTCCTGGACACCACCGCCATCGGCCTGCCCACCCTCGTCGTGGGCGGCGAGCACGACTTCGCGGCCCGGCCCGCGGACGCCCGCGCCCTCGCGGGGGCGCTGCCGGACGCGCGGCTGCGGGTCTTCGAACGGTCCGGGCACTTCCCGATGGCCGAGCAGCCCGAGCTGTTCGCCGAGGCCGTGCACGGCTTCCTGCACTCCCTGACGCCCGCCTCTTCCGCTTCCTCCCATCCCACCCGCCCGCCCTCCCCTGTACCGGAGTTGACGTGACCGCGAACAGCACCGCCTTCACCCACCGGGAGCCGAGCTCCCTGGAGATACGGCCCCGCTACGAGGGCTCCAACATCTGCACCTGGATCGGCTTCAAGCACGTCAACTACCTCGTCGAGGAAGCCGTGCTGAACCATCTGCGCCAGAGCGGCCTCCTGCCGGGCACGGTGTACGAGACGTACGGCCTGTGCACCGACATCGTCGACATCGACACCCGCATCCTGCACGCCTTCCACATCGACGACGTGGCGCACGCCGAGGTCAAGCCGCACCGCAAGGCCAAGGACGGCGAACTGCTGCTGTCGGTGGTGCTGCACGTCCAGCGCGAGACCCTCCTCAAGGCCGTGACCTCCACCGTCCGCGTCCAGCTGCGCCTCGACCCGCGCGGCGGGGGCAACGAGCCGCTGCCCGCGTCCCTCGCCCCCTACGCCGTCGAGCAGCTGGCCGCGGTCCCCGCCTGGGACGTGGTCGCGCCCGAGGTGAACCCGGACTCCGCGGACCTCGTCAAGGAGCTGACGGCGGGCACCAACTCCTTCGCCTGGAAGTTCCGGATCCCGTACTGGTACTGCCACTTCACCGAGCGCATCCAGATGTCGGGCTACCTGCGGCTGATGGAGGAGGCCAAGGACCAGCTCGTCGCCGACCGCGGGGTCTCCATCAAGACCCTGCTCGACGAGCAGAACTGGATCCCCGTCGTCCCGCACTCGCGCATCACCGTCCTCGACGAGGCACGCATGGAGGAGGACCTGTACGTGGTCCTCACCGTCGAGGAGATCTTCAAGGGCTTCACCTACACCTCCCGGATGGACACCTACGTCGTCCGTGACGGGGCGCTGGTGCACACCGCGACCGGCCGGATCACCCACGGCTACGCGGTGATCGAGAACCGCCGCGACTGGAGCCTGGTCTCCTTCGACGACCGCATGAACGCGGCGCTGGAGGGCAAGGCGGCATGACCGGCGAGGTCGTGGTCACCGGGATCGGTGCCGTCACCTGCCACGGCGGGGGGACGGACACCCTGTGGCGTGCCATGACGGCGGCCGGGGTCCGCCGGCCGGACGAGCCGGCCGACCCGCTCGCCGTGATGGACCTGCCGCGGATCAACCTGGTGCCCGACCCCGACCTGCGGGCGGCGCGCGCCACCCGGTTCGCCGTCGCGGCGGCCCGGGAAGCGCTCGCCGACGCGGGCCTGACCGGGCTGTCCGAGGCGGCGGTCGTCCTCGGCAGCTGCATGGGCGAGCCCGGTCTCAACGAACGCGGGCGGGGCGGAGCGGAATGGACGGCGCCGTTCCGGCTGGCCTCCGCGACCGCCGCTCAGCTCGGCCTGGCGGGCGTCGCCCACGACGTCGGCAACGCCTGCTCGGCCGGCGGCTACGCGCTCGGCATGGCGTACGACATGGTCCGCGCGGGCGAGGCCGACGTGCTGCTCGTCGGCGGATCTGACGCCTACTCGCGGGTCGCGCTCGGCTGCTTCAACCGGCTCGGCGCGGTCGACCCGGACCGGTGCCGGCCCTTCGAGACCGACCGGGCCGGCACGGTCTTCGCCGAGGGCGCGGGCATCCTCGTCGTCGAGTCCGCCGCCCACGCGGCCGCCCGCGGCGCCCAGGCCCGGCTGACCCTGGCCGGCTCCGGCTGGAGCTGCGACGCGGGCCATGTGACGGCGCCGCACGAGGACGGCGAGCAGATCGTGCGGGCCATGCGCGAGGCCGTCGGCCCCGCGGGCGGCGCCGGGGCCATCGGCTGCGTCATCCCGCACGGCACCGGGACGCGGCTCGGCGACGAGGTGGAGAGCCGGGCGCTGCACCGGGTCTTCGGCGAGCGGACCCCCGACCTGCCGCTCTACAGCCTCAAGGCACTGCTCGGCCACGCGGGCGGGGCCTCGGCCGCGCTCGGCGCGGTCGCGGGCGCGCTGATCCTGCGCGAGGGGCACGTCCCGCGCAACGTGCCGCTGCGCGAACAGGACCCCGCGTGCGCGGTGTGGCTGCCGCAGCGCACCCCGGTGCCGCTGCCGCGCGGCCGCCGGCGGGTCCTGGTGAACGCGTACGGGTTCGGCGGCAGCAATTCCTCACTGGTCCTGGAAGGAGCGGAAGCATGAGCGGGAACATGTGGGCCGTGACGGGGATCGGGGGCGTCGCCCCCGAGGCCGGGGCCGAGGACGACGACTGGTTCGACCACCGGGTCCGGCTCGGGCCGCGCGGCTACAAGTACCTGCCCGCCGCCGCCCAGTACCTCCTCGCCGCGGCCCGCGACGCGGTCGCCGACGGCGGCACCCCCGACGCGGTGCCCGCGGACCGCAGAGGCGCCGCGCTCGCGCTCAACGGCGGTTTCGCCGAGCTCTTCGACACGATGGACCGCCGGATCGCGCTGGAGAGCGGCGCGGCCGCACTGTCGCCCGCGACGGCGCCCTTCTTCGCGGTGAGCCTGCTCGGCTCCCGGCTCACCGCCGAACTCGGCCTGAAAGCCTTCGCGTTGACGATGGCGAGTCCGAAGGTCGCGGCCCTGGAAGCGGTGGAGGCCGGTGGCCGCGCCCTCGAGGCCGGCCGCTGCGACACGCTCCTGGTCGGCGCGGCCGAGCACCGGCTGCCCAAGAGCCCCGCCGGTGACGGCGAACAGGGCGCCGTCGCCCTGGCCCTGGAGCCGCGGGCCGCCGCCGAGGCGCGCGGAGCCCGCATCCGCGGCACCGTCGCCGCCCGCTCGCTGTTCGTCCCGCCGGGCCGGGAGCTGCCCGCCGAGCTGGTTCCCGAGGCCGTGCGCCGGCTGCTGTCCGACCTGGACACCACCGTGGAGGTCCACCACGTCCTGGACGGCTCGCCGTTCGCCTCGGCGGTGGCCGCCGCCGTGGACCGGGCGGTCGGCACGAGCGGACGCGTGACCCCGGCGGGGGCCGGCTGTCTGGCCGCCGCACAGGCGCTGGCCGGGCTGCTCACCGGCCCGCCCGGCACCCGGCTGCTGACCGCCGCCACGCGCGAGGGGCACGCCGCGCTGGCACTCGTCCGTACCCGACCGGACCCGTACCGGGATTCCGCGACGTCGCACACTTCCCAGAAGCGGGGGACCCCCTGATGCTGAAATCCCTTGAAGGCAGCTGGTGCCTGGTACTCGGCGCCTCCAGCGGAATCGGCCGGGCCATCAGCCTCGGCCTGGCCCGCGAGGGGGTCAACGTCGTCGGGGTGCACTTCGACACCGCGGCCAGGGACGAGGAGGTCGCGGCACTCGTCGAGGAGATCCGCGGGTACGGCGTCGAGGTGTCGTTCCACAACGCGAACGCCGCGAGCCGCGCCACCCGCGACCGGCTCGTGCCGGAGATCGCCGAACTGACCGGCTCCACCGGCGGCATCGGCATCCTGGTGCACTCCCTCGCCTTCGGCACCCTCGTGCCGTTCCTGCCCCGCGAGGGCTGGGAGCGGCCGATCACCTCCCGGCAGGTGGAGATGACCCTCGACGTCATGGCGCACAGCCTCGTCTACTGGACGCAGGACCTGCAGCGGGCCGGACTGCTGCGCAGCGGTTCCAAGATCTACGCCATGACCAGCGCCGGTGTCGTCCAGGCGCTGCCCAGCTACGGCGCCGTCTCCGCGGCCAAGAGCGCCCTGGAGGCCCATGTCCGGCAGCTCGCCTGCGAGTTGGCGCCGCACGGCATCGCCGTCAACGCCCTGCGGGCCGGCGTCACGCTGACCCCCGCCCTGCAGGCCATCCCCGAGCACGCCGGCTATGTCGCGCGCGCCGCGGTGAACAACCCGCACGGCCGGCTGACCAGGCCCGACGATGTCGCCGAGGCGATCGCGGTGCTCTCGCGCACCCACTCGTCCTGGATCAGCGGCAACACCATCGGGGTGGACGGCGCCGAACTGCACGCCGCCGCCGGGGCCTGGGGGCCCGCCGGGGCCGGCACCACCGACAACGCGCTGAAGGGCGAGGGACGATGACCGCAGACAGTCTTGTCGTGTCCGGATGGTCCACGGGGTCGCCCTACGGGCTCGGCGCCGAGGCGTTCGCCGACGGGGTGCGCACGGGCCGGGACGCCACGACCGCGTCCGGGCAGGGGCCGTACCGACGCGCCGGTGAGATACCGGAGTTCGACGTACGCACGGTCCTCGGCCGCAAGGGCACCCGGGCCATGGACCGGGCCACCGCCATCGCCGTCGCCACCACGGGCATGCTCCTGGAGACCGCCGGCGGCGGCCTCGCCGAGGACCGGCCCGACGACATCGGCATGGTGCTCGGCACCGGTCACGGCAGTGTGCAGAGCATCATGGACTTCACCCGTGACTCCCTCACCGGGGAGAAGCCCTTCCACGTGGACCCGGCCCGCTTCCCCAACACGGTGATGAACCGGGCGGCCGGACAGAGCGCCATCTGGCACACGCTGCGCGGCCCCAACGCCACGGTGGCCGGCGGCGCGCTGACCGGACTGCTGGCCCTCAACTACGCGTCACGGCTGCTGCGGCAGGGCCACTGCGAGGCCGTGCTGTGCGGCGCCGTCGAGGAGTACTCGGCCGACCGCGCCTGGCTGGAGTACCGCGGCAGGCAGGACGCTGCCCGGCGCTCGGCGGGACCGCTCGGCGAGGGCTGCGCGCTGTTCCTCCTCGAACCGCGCAGCCGAGCCGAGTCGTACGGGCGCCGCCCGCTGGCCACCCTGCTCGGCAGCCGCTTCCTCGGGTTCCCGGAGCCGGAGGGCGCCCAGCAGGCCGTCGTACGGGCCGTCACCGAGGCGCTCAAGGAGGCCGGCGTGGAGCCCGAGGACGTCTCGCTGATCCTGCCGAGCGACACCGGCGGCGCCCTCGGCGGACGCGAGGAGGCCGCCCTCAACGAGGTGTTCGGCCCGCACCGGCCCCGTCGGCTGCGCCTGCGCCGGCTCATCGGCGACGCCTCCGCCGCGTCCGCCGCCTTCCAACTGGCCGCCGCGCTCTGCGTCACCGGCCCCGGCGAGGTGGCCCTGGTCACCTCCGTCGACCCGGACGGCCAGGTGGGCTGCACGCTGCTGCGGGTCTGAACCCCGTGCTGCCGTCCGCCCGCCGCCGCGCCTACCGCACCCGTCGCCTGCTCGCCCAGGCCCTGTACGCCGCACCAGCCGCCCCAGCCCGACGCATCCTCGAACGGAAGACGACCATGACCGAGACGACAGTCAGCAGCGACGCCACCGCCACCCACACCCTCGACAAGGAGGAACTGCGCGTCCTGGTCGCGGAGATCCTCGACCTGGACGCCGCGGAGGTCACCGACGAGGCCCACTTCGTCGACGACCTCGACGTGGACTCGTTGATGGCCCTGGAGATCACCGTGCGCCTGGAGCGGGAGTACGCGGTGAAGATGGCCGAGTCCGAACTCGTCGCCATCACCTCCCTCCAGGGCACCTACGAGCTGCTCGACAGCAAGCTGAAGCAGAAGGGCAAGGCCGCGTGAGCGGCGCCAGCGCGCTCGGCGCGGACGGCCTGGAGCTGCTGCGCAACGAGCCGTCCGGCGCCACCACCGCCTTCGTCGCCGAGCCGGACGACCCGGTGCTCATCGGCCACTACCCGGGCTTCCCGGTGCAGCCGGGCGTGTACCTGGTCGAGGCCGCCGACCGCACCGCCCGGCTGTGGGCGGACGGCGCCGGTCTCGGCGCGGGCCTGGAACTGGTCGCCATGGACCGCTGCCGCTTCCGCCGGCCGGTCTTCCCCGGCGACCAGGTGTCCACCGCGGTGACGGTCGACATCAGCGAGGAGGGCGGGCTGCTGACCGCCAAGGCGTCCGCGCTCACCGTGTCCGGAGCCGTCGCCGACATCAGACTGCGCTACCGCCGCACCCTCGCGGCGACGGCACCGACGCCCGAAGGAGAGGCCCAGTGACAGCGTCCGCACCCGAGGCGGTACGTCCCGGGACCGCCGGGACCGGTGGGTTCCACGGGATCCACCGGATCAAGAACACCATCCCGCACCGCGTCCCGATCCTGCTGGTCGACCGGGTCGGCGAGGTCGTGCCCGGCGCGCGCATGACGACGTACAAGGCGATCTCCGGCAACGAGCCCTGCTACGCGGAGCTCGGGCAGCACGCGGCGCCCGCGGACTACGCGTATCCGACGGCCTTCGTCATCGAGTCGTGGGCGCAGTCCGCCGTGCTCCTGTCCACCTGGGAGCAGCCCAACCCGGACGTGCTCGCCGGCAAGGTCGAACTGGCCGGCGCCATCAACGACGTGGTCCTCGACGGCCAGGCGTACCCGGGGGAGGTCCTCGAACACTCCGTACGCCTGCTCAAGCAGGCCGGGGACACCGCGATCCTCGCCGGGGAGACCCATGTCGGCGGCCGCAGGCTGCTGAGCGTCGGCGCGTTCGTCGTCGCCCTGAAGGACGTCACCGAACTGCTGCCCGCGCCCGCGGGCCTGCCCGTGTGAGAGGGGGCATCACCATGACTGCTGAGACTTCTCGGGCCACCGAGGCCACCGAGGCCGCCGGGACCGGTGCGGCGAAGGTCGCTCTGGTCACCGGCGGTTCGCGCGGGATCGGCCGCGCCGTCGTGAACCGGCTCGCGAGCGACGGCTACGACATCGCGTTCTGCTACCGCTCCGACGAGTCCGCCGCCGACCTGGTGGCGAAGGAGGTCGCGGCGCGGGGCCGCAGGGTGTTCGCCCGCAAGGTGGACGTCGCCGACCGCGAGCAGGTCAAGGCGTTCGTCACGAGCGTCGAGGACGAGTTCGGGCCGGTCACCGCCGCGGTCACCTCGGCCGGGATCACCCGGGACAACCCGCTGGTGCTGATGCCGGACGACGACTGGGACACGGTGATACGGACCAACCTGGACGGCACGTACCACGTCTGCCGTTCGGTGATCTTCCCGATGATCAAACGGCGCGGTGGCGCGCTGGTCACCCTGTCGTCCGTCGCCGGGGTCGCGGGCAACGCCGCACAGACCAACTACGCGGCCTCCAAGGCCGGCATCATCGGCTTCACCCGCTCCCTCGCCAAGGAGGGCGGCCGGTACGCCATCCGCGCCAACACGGTCGCCCCGGGCTTCATCGACACCGACATGACGTCGGTCCTGCCGGAGAAGGTCACCAAGGAGATGCTCGGGCGGATCCCGCTGGGCCGCTTCGGCACGGCGGACGACGTCGCCGCGCTCGTCTCCTTCCTCGTCTCCGACCAGGCCTCCTACGTCACCGGACAGGTGTTCCAGGTGGACGGCGGCATCGCGCTGTGAGCACCGGGAGGCGCAAGCGGGTGACGCCGCGGTTCTACTTCTCGCTGCGCAGCCCGTACTCCTGGCTCGCCTACCGCGAACTCGTCGACGAGCACCCGGACCTGGCCGCGCGCACGGAATGGATCCCGTTCTGCGAGCCGGACGAGCTGAGCCGCACGATGCTGGAGGAGGCGGGCGGGGAGTTCCCCTACGCCGTGATGTCGGCGGCCAAGCACCGCTACATCCTCCAGGACGTACGGCGTCTCGCCGCCGCGCGCGGACTGAGCTTCCGGTGGCCCGTCGACCGGGACCCGGTCTGGGAGGTGCCGCACCTCGGGTACCTCGCCGCCCGGCGGCACGGCAAGGGCGCGGAGTTCGTCGCGCTCGCCGCGCGGGCCCGGTGGGAGGAGGGCCGGGACATCTGCGACCGGGCCGTCATCGGCTTCTTCGGACCGGAACTCGGCATGGACAGCGCCGAGTTGGCGGGCGCGTCCGACGATCCCCAGCTGCGCCAGGAGGGGCTCGAGGCGCTGCTCGCGGTGCACCGCGACGGGGTGTTCGGGGTGCCGTTCTTCACCGTCCACTACGACAAGTTCTGGGGCGTCGACCGGCTGCGGGACTTCGTGGCGGCGGCCGCCGCCCGCGAGGCGCTGGAAGCCGACCGCCTCCGCGAGGCCCTGGAAGCCGGGGACGCGGACCGCCCCCGCGAGAACGCAAGGCTCCCGCACGGCCCGTCGTTCGACGACGGCCACGCGGGCGGCTGCGGCTGACACCGGGCGCCGGGGTCACCCGGCGCCACGGGCCCTCGTACGGCCGGTACCCCCCTTCCGGCCTGCCGGGGACACACCCCGCAGCCACCAGGCCGCCGTCCGGCACCTCCCCCCTGCCGTACGGCGGCCTCCTGCTTCAGGGCCGCCAGTGCGGGCCGACGGACGGCCGCCTCCCGACCCCCCTGCCCGTCGGCCGCCTCTCGACCTCCCCGCCCGTCGACCGCCACCCGAACCCCCTGCCCGCCGGCCGCCTCCCGAAGACCCCCGACCACCGAACCCCGCCCACCCCAATCCCACCTGCACTCCCACAGGACGGAACGCCATGACCGCCACCGGTGCACCAGCCGTCGCCAACGCCGCCGACTTCGACGTCATGCGGCGCACCGCGCACTCCGCCGCTGTCGCCTTCACCGTCGCCGAGGCCGCCGCGGATCCCACCGTCGCCGGCCACTACCCGGGCTTTCCGGTGCTGCCCGGCCTCTACCTCGTCGAGGCGGTCGACCGGGCCGTCCAGGAGTGGGCGGGGCCCACCCGCGAGGTCGGTCTGGCCGCCCTGGACCGGTGCCGCTTCCGCCACCCCGTGCACCCGGGCGACCGGGTGTTCGCCGCTGCCGAGATCACCGAGACACCGGAAGGCCTCCAGGTCGAAGGCAAGGTGACCACCAACCGTGGCCGCGTGGCCGATCTGCGGCTGCGCTACCGGATCGCGGCCGGACCCGCATGTATAGGGCCGGGATAGCCGCACCGGCGAGGGTGGGCCCACCAGCCGGTTTCGAACAAAGGGGGAGTGGCACGTGATCTGCTTCGACGGATACGTGAGCGGATTCCGGCGCCGGGTCGCGGAGCATCCGGACCGGACCGCCGTCCGGTTCGTCTCCGCGGACGCCGCCAGCGACGAGCTGCTCAGTTACGCCCAACTGGACGACGCCGCCCGGTCGGTGGCCCAGTGGCTCGCCGCCCGTACCGCCCCCGGCCAACGCGTGCTGCTCGCCTTCCATCCCGGCACCGGATTCATCCGGGCCTTCCTCGGGTCCCTGTACGCGGGAGTGATCCCGGTCCCCGTACCGGCGCAGGGCGGGCACAGCAGGCAGCAGGCGCGCATCCACGGCATCGAGGCCGACAGCGGCGCGAGCCTGATCCTCGACGACGCGACGCTCGAACAGGCCGTGGCCACCGATGTGCTCGGCTGGACACCGCCCGCCGTCCTGCCGCGGCTGCCGGCCTTCATCCAGTACACCTCCGGCTCGACCAGTGAGCCCAAGGGGGTGGTGGTCTCCCACGCGGCCCTGGTCCACAACATCGAGCTGATGCGCACCAGTCACGGCTGGCACGGCGGGCAGACCTGGTGCAGCTGGCTGCCCGCCTACCACGACATGGGGCTCATCGCGATGATGCTCACGCCCCTCTACCTCGGCGGCACCGCGGTCCTGATGCCGCCCACCGACTTCCTCAAGCGGCCCGTCTCCTGGCTGCGGCTGATCGACCGGACCGGCGCCGCCATCAGCTGTGCCCCGAACTTCGCGTACGACCTGTGCGCGCGGCGGCTGACCGACGAGCAGGTCGCCGGACTCGACCTGTCCCGCTGGACGCACGCCTGCAACGGCGCCGAACCGGTCGACGCCGCGACCCTGGCCCGCTTCGCCGCCCGTTTCGCGCCGGCCGGGCTGCGCCCCGAGGCGCTGCTGCCCGGCTACGGACTGGCCGAGTCGACGCTGTTCGTGACCGGCACCCGGGTGGAGACACCCCCGGTGGTCACCGCTGTGGACGCCGCCGCACTCGCCGCCGGACACCTCACCGGGCCGGGCGCGGGCGGGGCCGTACAGCAGCTGGTGAGCAGCGGCGTCGTGCGCGGCCTGGAGGTGCGGATCGTCGACCCGGCGACGGCCCGGGTGCTCCCGGACGGAGAGATCGGCGAGATCTGGATCCGCGGCGAGAGCGTCGCGCAGGGCTACTGGGGGCGCGAGGACGAGACCCGGCGCACCTTCGGCGCCACCGCGGCCGGGCTCGGCGGCGGCTTCCTGCGCACCGGCGACCTCGGCGCCCTCCTCGGCGGCGAGCTGTACGTCACCGGACGGATCAAGGAAATGATCATCGTGCACGGACGGAACATCTACCCGCACGACATCGAGCGGGAGATCGGCACCCTGGAGGAGGAGTTCGGGAACCTTCCGGCCGCCGCCTTCGCGGTCCCGCAGGGCCCCCACGAGGAGATCGTCGTCACCCAGGAAGTACGGGCGGGCCGCCGGGGCGAGGACGAACTGGGGCACCTGGCGGCCAGTGCGCGGGTCCGGCTGGGCCGGCGCCTCGGGGTCAGGGTCGGCGCCGTGGCCCTGGTGCGGGTCGGCGAGGTGCGGCGCACCACCAGCGGCAAGATCCAGCGCACCCTCATGCGGGAGCTCTACCTCCAGGACGCGCTGGCGCACGCCGGTGCGCCCCGGACCCGGAAGGCGGACAGCCGGTGACCACCGCGGCCACGACAGCGACCACGGCACCCGAGTGGTCCCCCTACGGGCTCACCGAGGAGCTGGAGGGCCGGCTCGGCGATCCGCACGACGCGGCCCTGGCGTTCTCCTTCGCCCGGCTCGGCGCGCTGGACCGGGCGGAGGCCTTCCCTGCCGAGGTGTGCCGGCAGCTCGACGCGCTCGGCCTGCCGAAGTGGTTCGTGCCCGCGCACCTGGGCGGTGAACTGCGCTCCAGCGAGGAGCTGTTGCAGATCATCCGCACCCTGGGCCGCCGCGACTTCACCGTCGCGCTCGCGCACACCAAGACGTATCTGGGCGCGGTCTCGGTCTGGGTGGGCGGCGCCCCTGAGCAGGCGGCCTGGCTGGCCGGGCGGGTCAGGGACGGCGCGGTGGTCTCCCTCGCGCTGACCGAGCAGGCGCACGGCAGCGACCTGCTGGCCGGTGAACTGACCGCCGAACGCACCCACTTGGGCGGTTACCGGCTCGACGGCGAGAAGTGGCTGATCAACAACGCCACCCGGGCCGACCTGGTGACCGTCCTCGCCCGCACCGACCCGGCCGGTGGCGCCCGCGGCTTCAGCCTCTTCCTCGTCGACAAGTCGCGGCTGGCCGAGGGGAGTTGGCACCCGGTACCGGCCCTGCCCACCCATGGGGTGCGCGGCGCCGACATCAGCGGTATCGCCTTCACGGGCGCCGAGATCCCCGCCGCGGCACTGATCGGCGCCGAGGGCGCGGGTCTCGAGATCATCCTCAAGGGCTTCCAGATCACCCGCACGCTCTGTTCCGCGATGACGCTCGGCATGGCCGGACAGGCCCTGGGCATCGCGGTCGGTTTCGCCGAGCGGCACGAGCTGTACGGGCGACGGCTCGCCGATCTCCCGCAGGCCGGCCGCACCCTCGCCGAGGCCTACGCCGACCTGCTCGCCGTCGAGGCCGTCAGCCTGGTCGCCACCCGCGGCATCCACACCCTCACCGGGGAACAGAGCGCCGTGTCGGCCGTCGTGAAGTACCTGGTCCCGACGGTCGGCGACCAGCTGATCGCCGGCCTGAGGCAGGTCCTCGGAGCGCGCGCCATGCTCGTCGCCGACCACGCCGAGGGCACCTTCCAGAAGATCGAACGCGACCACGGCATCGTCGGCATCTTCGACGGCAGCACCGTCGTCAACCTCAACTACCTCATCAACCAGTTCCCGGTCCTCGTGCGCGGCTGGCGCGGCGGGCACACCGACCCGGCGGGCGTCGCGGCCTCCGCCCGGCTCGACGCACCGCCCCCCGCGCTCGACCCGGACGCCCTGACCCTGTACGCCCGGTCCGGTTGCAGTGTCGTACAGGCGCTGCCGGCCGCCGTAGCGCGCATCCGTGAGCGGGAACCGGACAGCGCCGTCGCCGCGCAGGCCGGGCGGCTGCTCGTGCTGGCCGGGGAACTGCACGACGAACTCGCCGCCCACCGGCCCTCCGCCCGGGACGTGCCCGAACACGCTTTCGCGCTCGCCCGCGACTACACGCTGCTCTACGCCGCCTCGGCCGCCCTGCACCTGTGGCTGGAGAACCCCGCCGGGCGCTGGTCCGACCGCGGCTGGCTGGAGGCCGTACTCACCCGGCTGCTGCGGCAGTTGAGCGGCGAACCCGATCTCGACGACGTGGACGGTCCCGCGCTGGACCGACTGCTGCCGACGCTGCGCCGACAGCACCGTGAAGGACTGCTGTTCTCGCTGCTGCACTGCGAACTGGCCGAGGCCGCGGGCCGTCCGGCCCAGGAGGGGTCATGAGCGAGACGATCACATACGCGGCCGGGCGGACGCCCGCGCCGACCGCCGCCGACCCGGACCACCGGGTGCGCGCCGCCGCCCTCGAACACCTCGTCGGACCCGCCGGTGACCCCGAGAACCCACTGGGCACCGCCGCGGTGCTCGCCGCGGACGAGCGCGCCGAACTGTCCGCCGAGGGCGAGCGGCTGCTCACCGGACACGGCCTCAACGCCGAGTTCGTGCCACGCGCCCTGGGCGGCCGCTTCACGCAGGCCGACGGGCTCGCGCACCTCATGCGCACCGTCTTCCGGCGCGACTGCTCCCTCGGCATCGGCTACGGCGTCACCAGCTTCATCGCCGGGCTGCCCGTCTGGGCGTCGGGCTCCGCCGCACAGCAGCGGCGGGCCGCCGACCTGCTGCTCTCGGGCGGCCGTATCGTCGCCGCGTACACCGAACTCGCCCACGGCAGCGACTTCTCCCGCGTCGGACTCACCGCCACCCCCGCACCCGAGGGTCTGCGGCTGCGGGGCGGCAAGCAGCTCGTCAACAACGTCTCGCGGGCCGAGGCCGCCGTGGTGTTCGCCCGCACCCGCGACGAACCGGGCAGCCGCAGCCACTCCCACCTCCTGGTCGACCTCGACCGGCTGCCCGCCGGAGCGGTGCGCCGTGACGTCCGCTACCCGACGTCGGGCGTCCGCGGCTGCCTGCTCGGCGGCATCGAGTTCGACGACTGCCCGGTGCCCGCCGACTCCGTGCTCGGCGCACCCGGCGATGCCATGGAGACCGTGCTGCGCGTCTTCCAGGTGACCCGCAGCGTGCTGCCCGGCATGGTCGTCGGCGTCGGCGACACCCAGTTGCGGGCCGTCCTCGGCTTCGGGCTGGAGCGGCGCCTGTACGGCCGCCCCGTCGCCGAACTGCCGTACCCGCGCGCCACGTTGGTGGGGGCCTTCGCCGACCTGCTGGTGAGCGACGCCCTGGCCACGGTCGGCGCCCGCTCGCTGCACCTGCTGCCGGGCGAGACCAGCGTGCAGTCCGCCGCCGTGAAGTACCTGGTGCCCAAGCTGCTCCAGGAGTCCTCGTACCGGCTCGCGGTGCTGCTCGGCGCCCGCAGCCACGTACGTACCGGCCCGTACGCCGTCTTCCAGAAGGCCGCCCGCGACCTGCCCGTGGTGTCCCTCGCGCACGCGGGCGGCGCCGTCTGCCAGGCCACGATCGTGCCGCAGCTGTCGCGGCTCGCGGACCGCGGCTGGTTCCGGCCCGGTGCCGCGGCCCCCGCCGCGCTGTTCCGCCCCGGCGACCCGCTGCCGCCCCTGGACCTCGCACGGCTGGAACTCAACTCGCGCGGCCAGGACACCCTCAGCAGCGCCGTCACCGACGCCGAGTACGACGACCCCCGGGTCGACGCCCTGGCCCGTCTGTTCGCCGGCGAACTGCGGGGCATCGCGCGCCGCGCCGCCGAACTGCGGCCCCGGGACCGCACGGTTCTCGCCTCGCGCCGCGGGTTCCTGCTCGCCGACCGGTACGCGCACGTGCTCGCCGCCGCCGCGTGCCTCGGCGTGTGGCGGCACGGCACCGGCCCGCACCGCGATCCGGCCTGGGTGATCTGCGCCCTGCACCGGCTCGCCGACCGCCTCGGCCTGAAGCCGGGGCCGCCGCCCCGGGACGCGGCCGAGGAGCTCCACTCGGAGCTGCTCCACCGGCACGCAGAGCACCTCACCTTCGACCTCGTCCGCGCCCCGCTCGCCTGAGCGGGCAGCCGTCCCACGGGAGTTCAGCCATGTCCATCGCGTCCACCGGCCCCACCGCACCCGACACCCACCCCGCCGCCGACATCCGCGGCTGGCTCGTCGAGCGGATCGCCTTCTACCTGGAGTGCCCCCGCGAGGAGATCGACGAGGGCGCGCCGCTGGTCGACATCGGCCTCGACTCGGTCTACGCGCTCACCCTGTGCGGTGACGTCGAGGACCACTTCGGGCTCCTCGTCGAACCGACCATGGCCTGGGACCACCCGACCGTCGACGCGATCACCGCCCACCTCACGGAAGAGCTGGCCAGGCGGTGACCACCGCACTCCCGCTCTCCGAGGGCCAGAAGGCCATGTGGTTCCTGCACCGGCTCGCTCCCGGCAGCGCCGCGTACAACGTGGTCCTCGGGGTGCGCGTGCACAGCCCGCTCGACCCGGAGACCCTGCGCCGTGCCGTGGCCGCCCTCGCCGGCCGCCATGAACTGCTGAGCTCGGTGTACGAGGAGGAGGACGGGCAGCCGGTGCGCCGGCCCGCGCCCGGCCTGCCCGTGCCGTTCGAGGTGCGCGAGGTGCCCGGCGGCACCGACGAGGAGCTGACCGCGCTGGCCCGCGAGGCCGGCGCCCGGCCCTTCGCGCTGTCCGGCGCCTGGCCGTTCCGGGTGGTGCTGCTGCGCCGCGGGCCCGCGGACGCGGCCCTCGTGGTGGCCGCCCACCACATCGCGAGCGACGCCACCAGCCAGTGGCTGATGCTGCGCGACCTCCTCGACGCGTACGCCGCCGGCGGCGCGCCGCTGCCCCCGGCCACCGTCCCGTACAGCCGGTACGTCGACCAGGAACGGGCCCTTGCCGGAAGCCAAGCCCGCGCCCGCGCCGAGCAGTACTGGGCCGGGCTCGGCCAGGGCACCACCGCCGCGACCCTGACCCCCGACCGGCCCGCCGACGGCCCCGCGGCACTGCGCGGTACGACCTACGTCCACCCGCTCGCCCCGGCCCTCGCCGCCCGGCTGCCCGACGCGGCCGCGCACGCCCGGGTGACGCCCTTCGCGCTGCTGCTCGGTGCCTTCCAGGCCGCCGTGCACCGCTGCACCGGGCTCGACGACTTCCTCATCGGCTGCCCCGCCTCCAGCAGGATCGGCAAGGGCACCGCCGACATGGTCGGCTATCTCGTCAACTCCCTCGCGCTGCGTGCCCGGTTCGCCGCGGACACCACCATCGGCGACACCGTGAGCGAGGCCCACCTGGGCCTGCTCGCCGGCCTCGCCCGCCTGCGGCACCCCGTCCCCGTACCCCGGTTCGCCATGGCCGTGACGCTCCTCGCGACCGACCGGCTGCCGGTCCCCGGACTGGTCGGTGCGGCGGAACCGGCCACGTACGGGGGACTGCGGCTGTCGCTCCTCGACCTTCCGCACATGGAGGGCCAGTTCGACTTCAACGTCGAACTGCGCAGCAGCGCGGACGGGTTGACGGTCGTCCTGCGCTACGCCGACGAACTGTTCGACCAGGAGACCGTCGAGCGGTTCGTCACGGTCTACACCCGCATGATCGAGGCGGCGGTGGACGAGCCCACGGCGGTCGTCCCGCGCATTCCGCTGACCACGGGCGACGAGCTCGCGGAACTGCTGAGCCTGGGTGACGCCCAGTACGACGACTGGTGAGCGCGGTCCCCCCACCCCCTGTGGCCTCGGAATATAGGCCGCTTATGAGAAGGCGCTGCCAACGTGTGCCCACCACCCCTACCGACGAGGTCATCAACATGAATCAGGCAACCGGGGCCGGCCGACGGCCGTTGGTCGAACGGGTCACCCACTGGAGTGTCCGAAATCGGAAACGGGCAGCCTTCGGCTGGCTGGGTCTGGTTGTCCTCATCATCGCGATCGGTGCGGGCCTGGGTTCCACCAGCCTCGACGAGCACGCGCCGGGTGAGACGGGCCGTGCCCAGAAGATGCTGGACGACGCGGCCGTGTTCTCGCCGCCGCAGGAGAACGTGCTGATCGAGGCCAAGGCGGGCGACCCCGCCTACGCCGACAACCCCCGGATGCAGCAGGCCGCCAAGGACGTCGCGCAGGCGCTGCGCGGACTCGGCAAGGACGAGACCGGCGCCAACTGGGCCTCGGACGTCGTCGCGCCGACCGACAGCCCAGAGGCGGCCGGGAAGCTGGTCTCCGAGGACGGGCGTTCGCTGCTCGTCCGGTTCTCCGTGACCGGCTACTCGATGGAGCCGATGGAGAAGGCCGTCGCCGAACAGGCGAAGGAGCACCCGGCCGTGGGCATCACGCAGACCGGCAAGGTCAGCGTCAGCCAGGCGATCGACAAGATCCAGGACGACGACTTCCTCCGCGCCGAGCTGCTGTCCATCCCGCTCACCGTGGTGATCCTGGCCGTCGTCTTCGGCTCGCTCGTCTCGGCCGGCCTGCCGGTCCTGATCTCGCTGGTCTCCGTCGTGGCCGCGATGGGCTTCCTGACGTTCTTCGGCAAGTGGATCGCGATCGGCGACTCCACCCCCTCGGTGGTGCTCCTGATCGGCATGGCCGTGGGCGTCGACTACTCGCTGTTCTACCTGCGCCGGGCCCGCGAGGAGCGGGCCGCCGGACACGACAACGACACCGCCCTCATCATCGCGGGCCGCACCTCCGGCAAGGCGGTCGTGGTCTCCGGGCTCACCGTCATGGTCGCGCTCGCCGGTCTCTTCTTCACCGGCATCGAGACCTTCACCGGCATGACCGTCGGCACCATCGCGGTCGTCGGCATCGCCATGCTCGGCGCGATCACCGCGCTGCCCGCCCTGCTGTCCTGGCTCGGCGAGCGCGTCGACCGCTGGAAGGTGCCGTGGCTCGGCGCCCGCCGCACCGTGGTCAAGGACTCCCGGGTGTGGGGCGCCGTGGTGCGCCAGGTCGTCAAGGCCCCCGTCGTCTGGGCCGCCGTCGGCGCGCTGGCCCTGGCCCTGCTCGCCGTACCCGCGCTCGGCCTGAAGCTGTCCGACCCGGACCTCAAGCACCGACTGCCCACCGACGTACCGGCGTTGCAGGCCCTCGAGCGGGTGGAGAAGGCGTTCCCGGTGGACACGCAGCCCGCCGAGGTCGTGGTGCGCGGCACGGACCTGGACGGGGCCGCGGTCAAGTCCGCGATCGGCACGCTCAAGGAGCAGGTCGCCGACAGCGGCGGCAAGCTGAAGGAGCCCGTCGAGGCCAGCCTGATCCCCGGCGGCAAGCTCATGGTGGTACGGGTGCCGCTGGCCGGTGACGGCAAGAACGCCGAGTCCGTGGCCGCACTGAAGGAACTGCGCGACAAGGCACTGCCCGCCTCCCTCGGCGAGGTCGACGGCCTGGAGTACGCGGTCGCCGGCGACACCGCCAAGCAGGAGGACTTCAACTCGGCGCTGGACAGCAGCGCCCCCTGGGTCTTCGGCTTCGTGATCCTGCTCGCGTTCGTGCTGCTCGCGGCCGCCTTCCGGTCGCTGGTGATCCCGATCGTGTCGATCGTCCTCAACCTGCTGTCGATCGGCGCGTCCTACGGCGTCCTGACCCTGGTCTTCCAGGACGGGCACCTGTCCTCGCTCCTCGACTTCCGCTCGTACGGCGCGGTGGTCAGCTGGCTGCCGCTGTTCATGTTCGTCACCCTCTTCGGGCTGAGCATGGACTACCACGTGTTCATCCTCAGCCGGGTGCGCGAGTACCGGGGCCGGGGCCTGTCCACCAAGCAGGCCGTGGTGGAGGGCATCACCAAGAGCGCGGGCGTCGTCACCAGCGCCGCCGCCGTGATGGTCGCGGTGTTCTCGGTCTTCGCCACGCTCTCCGCCATCGACTTCAAGATGGTGGGCGTCGGACTCGCGACGGCCGTCCTCATCGACGCCACGATCGTGCGCGGAGTGCTGCTGCCGGCCGCGCTGAGCATGTTCGGCGACGCCACCTGGGCGATGCCGCGCGCCCTGCGCTGGCTGCCGGGCGTCAGCCTGGAGGGCAGCGACGACGAGCCCGCTCCCGTGCCCGTGGCCCCGGACGCGGTCACCGCGCCGGACCTGACGCAGCCCGAGCAGGTGCCCGCAGGACCGGGGTCCCGCACCCGCTGACGGCAGGAACAGGGAGCCGGGGCACGCCGCGACGGGCGTGCCCCGGCTCCCTTTTGCGTGCCCGTGGCCGGTCCGCGCCGTATAGGGGCTGTATAGGGGTCCCGCACAGAATTCGAAGGTCAGGTCGAAGGAACTCCGACAGTGCCTGCCACGAAGGGACAATCGTGCCCGAGAAACCGTACTCAGGAATTCTGTCGACCATCGGGAACACCCCGCTGGTCCACATGGAAAACCTGCTGCCCGGCTTCGGGTCCAAGGTCTACGCCAAGGTCGAGCGATTCAACCCGGGCGGCAGCATCAAGGACCGGTCGGCGCTGAGGATGCTCGTCGACGCGGTGCGCAGCGGCGAACTCAGGCCGGGCGAGTCCGTGGTCGTCGAGTCCAGTTCCGGCAATCTCGCTGTCGGACTCGCGCAGGTCTGCCGCTACTTCGGGCTCCGCTTCATCTGCGTGGTCGACGGCAAGACCACCGGCCAGAACCTCGCCGTCCTCAACGCCTTCGGCGCCGAGGTCGAGGTCATCACCGAGCGCGACACGGCCACCGGCGAGTATCTGCCGGCCCGGCTGCGCAGGGTGCGCGAGCTGGTCGCGAGCACCGCCAACGCGTTCTGGCCCAACCAGTACGCCAACCCCCTCAACCCGCGCGCGCACGAGGTCACCATGCGGGAGATAGCCCGCGCCCTGGACGGCCGGGTCGACTACCTCTTCGCCTCGGTCTCGACCTTCGGCACCCTCAAGGGCTGCGCCGACCACATCCACGACGAAGGCCTCGACACCACGGTCGTCGCCGTCGACGCCCTGGGCAGCGCGATCTTCGGACTCGAGTCGACGGCACGGCTCATCCCCGGGCACGGCGCCTCCGTGGTGCCGCCGCTGATGGACCCCGAGGCCGCCGACGACGTCGTCCACATCTCCGACCTCGAATGCGTCGCCGCCTGCCGCCGGCTCGTCGCCCGCGAGGCGATCCTGGCCGGCGGCTCGTCCGGGGCGACGGTCGCGGCCCTGCGGAAATACGCGGATCGCATTCCGGACGGGTCGAACTGCGTGCTCATCTTCCCGGACGGCGGCGACCGCTACCTCGACACCATCTACTGCGACGAATGGGTGCGCCGGAATTTCGGTGAGGTCTCCCATCTCTGGAAGGACTGAATTCCCGTGATCGTCATCCGGCATGCCGATGTCGAGAGCATTCTCGACGGCCGCGAGGCGGACAACATCCGCACCGTCACCGAGGCCTACCGGCTGCATGCCCTGGGACAGACCGCGGTCCCGCACTCCGTCTTCCTGCGCTTCCCCGGGCCCGGCCACGACCGTGACCGCATCATCGGCCTGCCGGCCTACCGGGGCGGCGACCGCCCGGTGGCCGGCATGAAGTGGATCTCGTCGTTCCCGGCGAACATCGAGTCGGGACTCCAGCGCGCCAGCGCCGCGATCCTGCTCAACTCGCTGGCCACGGGTCATCCCGAGGCGCTGGTCGAGGCCTCGGTGATCTCCGCCCGGCGCACCGCGGCCAGTGCCGCGCTCGCCGCCGAGCTGCTGACCCGCGACGGACGCCCGACGGGTGTCGCGCTGATCGGCTGCGGAGTCATCAACCACGAGATCCTGCGCCATCTGCGGGCGGTGCTGCCGGAGTTGACCGAGGTCACGCTGTACGACCGGGCGCGACCCCGCGCCGAGGACTTCGCCGGCCGGCTCGCCGTGGACGCGCCCGGGCTGCGTATCGGGTACGCCGACTCGCTCGACGAGGCCCTCGGCGCGCACCCGCTGATCTCCTTCGCGACCACGGCAGGCGTGCCGCACACCGGCCTCGACGCGGTGCGGCCGGGCTCCCTGGTGCTGCACGTCTCGCTGCGCGACCTGCACCCCGAGGCGCTGCTCGGCGCCCACAACATCGTCGACGACGCCGACCACGTGTGCCGCGAGCGCACCTCGCCGCACCTGGCGGAGCAGCTCACCGGCAACCGCGACTTCATCGACGCGTCGATCGGCCAACTGCTCACCGGTGAACGCGAGTTCGTGCGCGTCCCGGGCCGGACGACGGTCTTCTCGCCGTTCGGGCTCGGGGTCCTCGACCTGGCCCTCGCCGCCTCCGTGCACGACGCGGCGGCCGCCAAGGGCCTCGGGGTCCGCGTCGACGGCTTCCTGCCCCCGCCCGCCGCCTGAGCACGCGCACCCACCCCGTGCGCGTCCCGCACCGCCCGCACCACCCCAGTCCCACCACCAGCACCACCAACCGCCACGGGCGTCCGCCCGACCACCCTTCCAAGGAGCAGACATGGCGACCGAGCTGACCGACGACCGCACCTACCGCGTCGTCCGCAACGACGAGGACCAGTACTCGATCTGGTGGGCCGAGCGCGACCTGCCCGCCGGCTGGAGCACCGAGGGCACCGAGGGCACGCGCGAGGAGTGCCTGGCCCGGATCGCCGAGGTCTGGACGGACATGCGCCCGCGCAGCCTGCGCGAGCGCATGGAGGCCGCCGACGCGGCCTGACCGCCGCCCGCCCCCAGCCCCCCACGCCCAGCCCCCGCCCCCCACGCCCTTCCTCCGCACCTTCTCTCTTTCGCAATCCGGAACAGGAGATCCCGTGAACGCCGAACAGCGGTCGGGTGACGTCCCCGACATCCGTCCCCGGCCGTCGGCGGCCGGAGGCACCCCCCTTCTGCACGAGAGGTTCGCCGCACAGGCCCTGCGCACGCCGCACGCCGTCGCCGTCGTCGACGGCGCGCACACCGTGACGTACGCGGAGCTCGACCGTGCGGCCAACCGCATGGGGCACTTCCTGAGGGGGCTGGGGGCCGGGCCCGACTCCGTCGTCGGGGTCAGCCTGGAACGCGGCGCCGACCTGGTCGTCGCGCTGCTCGGGGTCTGGAAGGCGGGCGCCGCCTACCTGCCGCTGGACCCGGGGCAGCCGCCGGCCCGGCTGGCCGGGCTGGTCCGCGCGTCGGGCGCCCGGGTCGTCCTGGCCGGCCCGGCCCTCGAAGGCGCCGTACGTGACGCCGGTGCCCGCCGGGCAGGCTCCGACGAGGTGCCCGCCGACCTGCCGGACACCGCCCCCGCGGGCGGCACGGACCCGGACGGCGCCGCGTACACCGTCTTCACCTCAGGCTCCACCGGCACCCCCAAGTGCGTCGTCATCACCCACGCGGGCATCGCGAACCGCGTCGGCTGGACCGTGCGCACGCACGGCCTCGGCCCCGCCGACCGCATCCTGCAGAAGACGTCCATCGGCTTCGACGCGGCCGGCTGGGAGATCTTCGCCCCGCTGGTCACCGGCGGCAGCGTGGTCCTCGCCCCGCCCGGCGCCGAGCGGGACCCGGCGGCGCTGCTCCGCGCGGTGGCCGACTACCGCGTCACCGTCCTCCAGGTGGTCCCCTCCGTCCTGCGCGTCCTCGTCGAGGAAGGCGACTGGAGCGGCTGCGCGTCGCTGCGACTGCTGTTCTCCGCCGGTGAGGCACTGCACGGCGAACTCGTCGCCCGGCTGCGCCAGAAGGCCGGCCCGGCACTGGAGGTGTGGAACACCTACGGGCCCACCGAGTGCTCCATCGACATCACCGCCCAGGCCGTCGACCCGGAGCAGACCAGCGGCGCGATCCCCATCGGCCGTCCCCTTCCCGGGATGCGCGTCCTGGTCCTCGACCCGAACGGCGACCCCGTCCCGATCGGCACCCCGGGCGAGCTGTACGCGGGCGGGACCGGCGTGGCCCGCGGCTACCTGGGCCGCCCCGACCTGACCGCCGAACGCTTCGTGCCCGACCCCTGGGCGAGCGAGCCCGGCTCCCGCCTCTACCGCACCGGTGACCTGGTGCGCTGGCGCACCGACCGCACCCTCGACTACCTGGGCCGCCTCGACCACCAGGTCAAGGTCAACGGCGTCCGCATCGAGCCGGGCGAGATCGAGGCGGCGCTCGCCGCCCACCCCGGCGTCACCGGCGCGGTCGTCCTGCCGTACGAGGCGGAAGGCGGCAGCAAGCGGCTCGCCGCCCACCTCACCGTGACCGCTCCCGAGGGCACCGGCCCGTCGGCCGACGTGCTGCGCGCCTTCCTGCGCGAGCGGCTTCCCGAGAGCCACGTCCCGTCGTTCTTCCACACCCTCGACGCCTTCCCGCTCACCCCCAACGGCAAGGTCGACCGGGCCATGCTGCCCACCCCGGGCGAGATCGCCGCCGCCGACCAGCCGGCCTTCGTCACCCCGCGCACCGCGGCCGAACAGCTCGTCGCGGACGTCTGGGCCGACCTGCTCGCACTGGACCGGGTCGGCGCGCACGACGACTTCTTCGCGCTCGGCGGTTCCTCCCTCCAGCTGACCCGTCTCGCCGCCAGGCTGCGCGCCGCGTCCGGCACGCAGATCTCGCTGCGCGGACTGCTGCGGGCCACCACCGTCGAGGCACAGGCCGGGCTCATCGAGGTCCCCAGCGCCGACGAGAGCCCGATCGTGGCGGTCCCGCGCGACGGCGAGCTGCCGCTGTCGTCCGGCCAGCGCCGCCTGTGGTTCCTGGACCGCATGCACCCGGGCAGCCCCGAGTGGGTGGCCCCGCTCTTCCTGCGGCTGCCCGCCGGCACCGCCACCGACACCGTGCGGCGCGCCCTGGACGCGCTGTCCGCCCGCCACGAGGCGCTGCGCACCCGCTATCCGGACCGGGGCGGCGAGCCGTACCAGGTGATCGGTGAGGCCGGTGCGCAGCCGGTCGAACTCCGCGTCGAGGACACCTCCCGCGACGGTCTGGAGCAGCTGTTCCGCGAGCAGTTCGGGCGCGGCTTCGACCTGGCCGCGGGGCCGCTGTGGCGGGCGCTGCTGGCGCGCACCGGCGGCGACCACGTGCTGCTCCTCACGCTGCACCACATCACCGTCGACGGCTGGTCCACGGTGATCCTGGAGCGTGAACTGCGGGAGCTGTGCGCCGCGTTCGAGGCGGGCCGCACACCGCGACTGCCCGCACCCGCCGTGCAGTACGCCGACTACGGGGCCTGGCAGCACGCCCGGCTCACCGAGGAGTTCATCGCGGGCGAGCTCGCCCACTGGCGCACCGCGCTGGCCGGCATCGAGCCCCTCGACCTGCCCCTGGACCACCCCCGCCCGGCCGAACGCGACCCGCGCGGCGCCGTCGTGCCCTTCCGCGTCGAGCCCGAACTGGCCGACCGGCTCGTCGAGTTGGGCAAGGCGCACCGCGCGACGCCCTTCATGACGCTGCTCACCGCGTACGCCACCCTGATCGCCCGCTACACCGGCAGCTGGGACATCCCGGTGGGCACCCCCGTCGCCGGCCGTGGCCGCCCCGAGACCGAGGGCACCGTCGGCTTCTTCCTCAACTCCCTCGTCGTCCGGTGCGCACTGGACGCCGACCTCACCTTCGCCGACGCCCTCGACCGGGTCAGCCAGGCCGCGCGCGCCGCCTTCGCCCACCAGGAACTGCCCTTCGAGCGGCTCGTCGACGAACTCCAGCCCGAGCGCGACCTGTCCCGCACCCCGCTCTACCAGGTCGCCTTCGACCTGCACAGCGAGGGCGTCACCAGCGTCGCCACCGAGGACGAGGACATGGCGGCCTTCACCGCCGCCTGGCAGGTCGCCAAGACCGACCTCTCCCTGTTCATGCGCAGGACGGCGGACGGCGCCCTGGACGGCGTCCTCGAATACGCCGCCACGCTCTTCGAGCACGCCACCGTCGAGCGCCTCGCCGGACACTTCACCAGCCTCCTCCGGCGCGTCGCCGAGCAGCCCGACCTGCCGCTCGGCACGGCAGACTTCCTGTCGGCCGAGGAGCGCGGCCGGCTCCTCGCCGGCTGGAACGACACCGAGGTCTGCGCCGAGTCCGAGACCGTTCTCGCGCTCGTCGAGGCCTGGGCCACCGCCGACCCCGACGCCACCGCCCTCTCGTACGGCTCCCACAACGTCACCTACGGCGAGCTGGACACCCGCGCCAACCGCCTCGCGCATCTGCTGCGGGAGCGGGGAGTCGGCGCCGAGTCGCGGGTCGCGGTGCTCCTGGACCGGGGGCCCGAACTGGTCACGGCCCTGCTCGCGGTATGGAAGGCCGGCGGCGCCTACCTGCCCGTCGACCCCTCCTGCCCCGCCGAGCGGCTCACCGCGATGCGCCGGACCGCGGGCGCGCACACCGTGATCACGTCGAGCGCGTACACGGCGACCGCGGGGGACGGCACGCTCCTCGTCGACACCGACGCGGCCCGGATCGCGGCCGCGCCGGCCACCCGGCCCACCCGCACCGACGACCTCGACCGGCTCGCCTACGTCATCTTCACGTCGGGCTCCACCGGGACCCCCAAGGGGGTCGAGGTCACCCACCGCGGCCTCGTCAACCATGTCGCCTGGGCGGCCCGCGAGCTGGCGCCGCGTGACTACGGCGGGGCGCCCCTCTTCTCGTCCGTCGCCTTCGACCTCGTCGTCCCCAACCTGTGGGCGCCGCTGGTCACCGGGCAGCGGCTGTTCCTGCTGCCGCAGGACACCGACCTGTCCGAGCTCGGCAAGCACCTCGCCGAGGCCGAGCCGTTCAGCTTCGTGAAGCTCACCCCCGGACACCTCGACGTGCTCGCCCTCCAGCTGACACCGGCCCAGGCCGGCGCGCTGGCACCGGTCCTCGTCGTGGCGGGGGAGGCCTTCTCGCGGGCCACCCTGGAGCGGTGGCGGGCCCTGGCCCCCGACACCCGGCTGATCAACGAGTACGGGCCCACCGAGGCCTCCGTGGGCACCTGCGTCTTCGAGGTGCCCGAGGAGACCGCGGGGACCGGCATGGACGTCCTGCCGATCGGCCGGCCGCTGCCGAACATGACGATGTACGTCCTGGACGACCGGCTCCAGCCGGTGCCCGCCGGGGTCGCGGGCGAACTGTACGTCGGCGGCACCGGAGTGGCCCGCGGCTACGCCAACCGGCCCGACCTGACCGCCGAACGCTTCCTGCCCGACCCGTACGGCACCCCCGGTGCCCGCCTCTACCGCACCGGCGACCGGGTCCGCCGACGGGCCGACGGCAACGTCGAGTTCCTCGGCCGGTTCGACGACCAGGTCAAGATCCGCGGCTACCGCGTCGAACTCGGCGAGATCCAGGCCGTCCTGACCGGACACCCCGCCGTGCGCGAGGCGTTCCTCACCGTCCACACACTCGACAACGGTGAGAAACAGCTCGTCGCCCACTACGTCGCCGAGTCCGGCGGCGACCTCGCCGACACCCTCGCCGCGCACTGCGCCCAACGGCTGCCGGACTACATGGTCCCCACCGTCTGGACCCCGCACGACGCGCTGCCCCTCAACGCCAACGGCAAGGTCGACCGGCGCGCCCTGCCCGTCCCCGGCGCGGACACCGGGACGGCAGGCCGGGTGCCGCCGAGCGGACCCGTCGAGGAACGCATCGCCGAGATCTGGACCGAGCTGCTCGGCAGCCAGGTCGGAGCGCACGACAACTTCTTCCACGTGGGCGGCAACTCGATCCTCGCGATCCGGCTGATCTCCCGCATCCAGGAGGAGTTCGAGATCGATTTCGCGGTGCGGACGGTGTTTGAGGGACCCACGGTCGCGCGCCTCGCGGCCATCGTCGAGGAGCGCATCAGGGCGGAGATCGCCGCGCTCACCGACACCGAACTCGTGACGGACGAACTGCTGGTGAAGGGGTACGACGCATGACCGGGGACAAGGCTCAGACGGTCCGGGACGCCGCGGCACTGCGCGACGAGCTGCTGCGCCGCCGGATGACGGGCCGGCGCGGCGCGGGCCGGCGCACGACGGTGCCGCGCGCGGACCGCACGGCCCCGCTGCCGCTGTCGTACGGCCAGCAGCAGATGTGGTTCCTGAACCGGCTGGAGCCGAACAGCACCGAGTACCTGGTGCCGCTCGTGCTGCGGCTGCGCGGACCGCTGGACACCGGGGCGCTGGGCCGCGCCTGGCAGACCCTCCTGGAGCGCCACGAGATCCTGCGCACCCGCTACGCCCTCGCCGGTGACGAACCCGTCCAGGTCATCGACGCGCCGCGCCCCACCGTGCTCGACGTCACCGCGGTGACGGACGAGCGGAGCCTGCTGCGGGCCGTCGAGGACGACATGGGCCGGCCCTTCGACCTGGCCGGGGAGTGGCCGGTGCGCGCCCGGCTGCTGCGGCGGGCCGCCGACGACCACGTGCTGTCGGTCGTCTTCCACCACATCGCCTGCGACGCCTGGTCCACCGGCGTCCTCGGCCAGGAGCTCTCCGCCCTGTACGGCGCCTTCACCAGCGGCACCGACAACCCTCTGGCACCCCTGCCGGTGCAGTACGCCGACTACGCGGCCTGGCAGCGCGCCGAGCTGAACGGTGGCGCCCTGTCCCGCCAACTCGACTACTGGACCGCCCGGTTGGCGGACCTCGAGGTGCTGGAGCTGCCCACCGACCGGCCGCGTCCCGCCGTGCGGGACACCGCGGGTGACAGCGTGGCCTTCACCCTGCCCGCCCCGCTCGCGGCCCGCGTCCGCGAGACGGGCCGGCGCCAGGAGGCCACTCCCTTCATGGTGGTGCTCGCCGCCTTCCAGGGCCTGATCGGCCGCTACACCGGCCGCACCGACGTCGCGATCGGCACCATCGGCTCCGGACGCACGCTGCCCGAACTCCAGGGCCTGATCGGATACGGCATCAACAGCCTCGTCCTGCGCGGCAGCTGGAGCGCCGACGCGTCCTTCGGCGAGCTGCTCGACACCACCCGCTCCGCCGTGCTCGACGCCTTCGACCACCAGGCCGTGCCCTTCGCGCAGCTCGTGGACCGGCTCCAGCCGGAGCGCGACATGTCCCGCACGCCGCTCTACCAGGTGGCGTTCACCATGCACGGCGAGCGGACGGCCGCCTTCGAGCTGGCCGGCGTCACAGCGGAGCCGTACCTCGGCACCGGCAACATCGCGAAGACGGACCTCGACCTCCAGCTGACCGAGGGTGCCGACGGCTCGCTCACCGGCCGCTTCGAGTACGCCACCGCCCTGTTCGACCACGCGACCGTGGAGCGCATGGCGGACCACCTCCTGCGACTCCTCGAAGCCGTCACCACCGACCCGGCCGCACGCCTGTCCGCGGCCGACATCCTCGGCGCCGAGGAGCGGGCCGTGCTCGCGGGCGGTCCTGAGCGCGTGGAGCCGGTGACCCGGCGGGTTCACGAGGTCTTCGCGGCGCAGGTGGCGCGTACGCCGGATGCCGTGGCGGTGGTGTTCGAGGGCCAGGAGCTCTCGTACGCGGAGCTGGACGTGTGGGCGAACCGCATCGCGCATCTGCTGCGTTCGAAGGGGGTGGGTCCGGAGGACCTGGTCGGCGTCTGCCTGGAACGCGGCATCGAGCTGATGCCCGCGCTGCTGGGTGTGCTGAAGGCGGGGGCCGCATATCTGCCCCTGGACCCGGCCAACCCCGCCGACCGGTTGGCCTACATCGTCAAGGACGCGAAGGCTCCGGTGGTGCTGACCACGGCCGGACAGGCCGCAGTTCTGGACGGGCGCTACGACGGCGACGTCATCGAACTCGACACCGCAGCGGCCCTTCTGGCCGCCCAGCCCGGTACCGATCCCCTCGTCGGTGGCAGTCCGCAGAACCTGATCTACACGATCTACACGTCGGGTTCCACGGGCCGCCCCAAGGGCGTTGCCCTCACCCACGAGAACGTGGTGCGTCTCCTCGCGCGCGGTCAGGAGCACTACGCCTTCGCCGAGACCGATGTGTGGCCGCTGTTCCACTCCTACGCCTTCGACGTGTCGGTGTGGGAGATGTGGGGTGCGCTGCTGCACGGCGGTCGTCTCGTGGTGGTCCCGTTCGCGGTCACCCGTTCCCCGGAGGAGTTCCTCGATCTGCTGGTCGAGCAGGGTGTGACGGTCCTGAACCAGACGCCGTCGGCGTTCCGTGCGCTGGTGGGTGCGGCCCGTGACGGGGATCCGCGCATCGACCGGCTTGCTCTGCGGGCTGTGGTCTTCGCCGGTGAGAAGCTGGAAGTCGCCGACCTGAGGCCGTGGACCGACCGGCTCGGCCTCGCCGATATCGCCCTGGTGAACATGTACGGGATCACCGAGACCACCGTGCACACCACCTACCGGCGACTCACGGACGCGGACCTCGACCCGCAGGCCGGCAACCCGATCGGGCGGCCCCTTGCCGACCTGACCGTCCATCTCCTCGACAGCAACGGCGAGTTGGTGCCGATCGGGGTGCCGGGTGAGATCCATGTCGGCGGTCCGGGTGTGGCCCGTGGCTATCTGAACCGCCCCGAGCTGACCGCCGAGCGGTTCGTCCCCGACCCGTACGGACCGGCCGGCGCCCGCCTCTACAAGAGCGGCGACCTGGCCCGCCGGCTCCCCGACGGCCAGTTGGAGTTCCTGGGCCGCGCCGACGACCAGGTCAAGATCCGCGGTTTCCGCATCGAACTCGGCGAGATCGAGAACGCCCTCGCCGCTCACGAGGCGGTCCGCGACGCGGTCGTCCTGGTCCGCGAGGACACCCCCGGCGACGTCCGGCTCGTCGCCTACGTGACGGCGGGCGACTCCGGCGCCCCCACCCCGGCCGAGCTGCGCACCCTGCTCGCCGCCGCACTGCCCGAGTACATGGTCCCGGGTGCCTTCGTCGTCCTCGACCGACTGCCGCTGACCACCAACGGCAAGCTCGACAAGCGCGCCCTGCCCGCGCCCGGCCAGGACGCGGTCGGCGCGTCGGCGTACGTCGCCCCGCGCACCGTCGTCGAGGAGCGGATCGCCGAGGTCTGGCAGGACGTGCTCGGCCTCGATCGGGTGAGCGTCGAGGACGGCTTCTTCGAGCTCGGCGGCCACTCCATCCGGGCGGTCACCCTCGTCGGACGACTGCGTGCCGTCGGGTACGACCTGGCCGTACGTGACGTCTTCGAGTACCGCACCGTCGCGCGCATCGCCGAACTCGTCACCGGTCGCCCGGCGCCGGCCGCCCGGCCCACCACGGTCGCCCCGTTCTCCCTGGTGGCGGACGAGGACCGGGACCGGCTCCCGGAAGGCCTCGCGGACGCCTACCCGCTGTCGCAGGTCCAGCTCGGCATGGTCGTCGAGATGCTGACCGACGACGGAAAGCACCCGTACCACAACGTCACCTCCTTCCGAATACGCGACGAACAGCCCTTCTCCGAGGCGGCGTTGCGGGAGGCGGCGGCCGTCGTCGTCGCCCGGCACGACGTCCTGCGCACCTCCGTGGACCTCGCCACGTACTCCGTACCCCTGCAACTCGTGCACGCCCACGCCGACATGGCCGTCGGGGTACGAGACCTCAGCTCCCTCGGTGACGAGGAACTCCTGCTCTCACTGCGGGAGTTCACGGCCACCGAGCGCGCCGACCTGTTCGACCTGGCCACCGCCCCGCTGCTTCGGCTGCACGCGCACCTCGCGGGCGACGGCAGTTGGTGGCTCACCAACACCGAGTGCCACGCGATCCTGGACGGCTGGAGCCACCACTCCTTCCTGATGGAGGTCCTGGAGGAGTACCGGCGGATCCGGGACGGCGACCCCGCCCCGTCCGCCGCGACGGACGAGCCCACGGCCCGCTTCGCGGACTTCGTCGCCGCCGAACTGACGGCGCTCGCCTCGCCGGAGTCACGCGGCTACTGGCAGGACATCGTCACCGACCACGCCCGGCTGTCCGTCCCGGCTCCCTGGACGGGCGACGACCAGGACGCCGGACAGCCCTACCGCGTGCCCGTCCCCTTCCACGACCTGGAGGACCGGCTGCGGGCGCTGGCGACGAAGGCGGGCGGGTCGCTCAAGAGCGTGCTGCACGCGGCGCACCTGAAGACGATGAGCCTGATCACCGAGGAGGAGCGCTTCTTCACCGGCCTCGTCTGCAACGCCAGGCCCGAAGTCCTCGGCGCGGACCGGGTGTACGGCATGCATCTCAACACCCTGCCCTTCGCCTACGACCGCTCCGCCCGCACCTGGCGTGAGCTCGTCGGCCAGGTCTTCGCCCGCGAGATCGAACTCTGGCCGCACCGGGCCTACCCCATGCCCGTCATCCAGCGTGAACTCGCCGACGGTGAGCGCCTGATCGACATGCGCTTCAGCTACCACGACTTCGACCAGGTCGACCGGGACCGGGTCGACTACCTGGCGAGCATCGACGACAGCCCGACCGAGTTCCCGCTCGGCGTCTCCGCCCGCGTCGGTCACCTGGTCCTCACGGCCTCGCCCCGCGCTCTGAGCAGGGAGGCCACCGACCGTCTCGCCGGGATGCTCCGCTCGGTCCTGGAGGCGATGGCGGCGGACCCGGAGGGCTCGGCGCGGGAGGCGCATCTGCCGGCGGAGGAGTACCGGCGTCAGGTGGTGGAGTGGAACGAGACGGCTCACGAGGCCGAGACCCAATCGGTGCTGGAGTTGTTCGAGGCGCAGGTGCTGCGGACTCCGGAGGCCACGGCGGTCCGTTCCGGCGAACTGAGCCTTTCGTATGCGGAGTTGGATGCGCGGGCGAATCAGATCGCGCACTTCCTGCGGGAGCGTGGGGTCGGTCACGAGTCGCGGGTGGCCGTGCTGCTGGACCGTGGTCCGGAGCTGATCGCGTCGCTGCTGGGTGTGTGGAAGGCGGGCGCGGCCTACGTGCCGATCGATCCGTCGTCTCCGGCCGAGCGGGTCGCGGCGATCGTGGAGACCTCGGGCGCTCTGGTGGTCCTGGATGACGCGCGGGCGTCGGTGGCGCACCTGCCGGTGACGGCACCCGAGCGTGTCGATGACCTGGACCGGCTGGCGTACGTCATTTTCACGTCGGGTTCGACGGGGACACCGAAGGGCGTCGAGATCGCGCACCGCGGCTTGGTCAACCATGTCGCTTGGGCGGCAAGGGAGTTGGCCTCGCAAGGGTCGGGTGGGGCGCCGTTGTTCTCGTCGGTGGCGTTCGATCTGGTGGTGCCGAATCTGTGGGCGCCGCTCGTCGTCGGGCAGGCCGTGCACACGGTGTCCGGGTCGGTCGACATGGCTGATCTCGGTGCGCACCTGGTGCGGCAGGGCCCGTACAGCTTCATCAAGCTCACCCCGGGACATCTGGAGATCCTCGGCCACCAGTTGGACCCCGAGACGGTGGCGTCCCTGGCCGGAGTGGTCGTGGTCGCCGGTGAGGCGCTGCCCGGTGAGGTCGCGGGCCGCTGGCTCGCCGCACTCGGACCGGGCCGGCTCATCAATGAGTACGGTCCGACCGAGGCTTCTGTCGGGACCTGCGTCTACCCGGTGAACCAGGCAGAGCCGTCGGAGGTCGTGCCGATCGGCCGGCCGCTGCCGAACATGACGATGCATGTCCTGGACGCGCTGCTCCAGCCCGTTCCGGTGGGTGTGGCGGGGGAGTTGTACGTCGGCGGCACCGGAGTGGCCCGGGGCTACGCGAACCGCGCCGACCTGACCGCTGAGCGGTTCCTGCCGGACCCGTACGGGCCCGCCGGGTCGCGGTTCTACCGCACCGGTGACCTGGTGCGCCGGCGGGGGGACGGGAACGTGGAGTTCCTGGGCCGGCTGGACGACCAGGTCAAGATCCGCGGCTACCGCATCGAACTCGGCGAGGTCCAGGGCGTCCTGGCCGCCCACCCCGCCGTACGCGAAGCGTTCGTGACCGTGCACCACACGGACACCGGGGACAAGCAGCTCGCCGCCTACTACACGACCGCGGACGGTGAACCCGTCGAGGACCTGGCCGCGTTCTGCGGCCTGCGGCTGCCCGACTACATGATCCCGGCCACCTTCACCCCCCTGACCGCCCTCCCCCTCAACGCCAACGGCAAGATCGACCGCCGCGCCCTGCCCACCCCCGACACAGACGGCGAGCAGACCGGGCAGGACGACCACATCGCCCCGCGCACCGACGTCGAGGAGCAGATCGCCGCCGTCTGGCGCCGGGTCCTGGAGCGTGAACGGGTCTCGGTGGACGACGACTTCTTCGACGTCGGCGGCCACTCCATCCGCGCCGTCGCCCTCGTCGGCGCGCTGCGCGCCGCGGGCTTCGACATCGGGGTGCGCGACGTCTTCGAGTACCGCACCGTCGCCAGGCTCGCCGAACTCCTCACCGGCCGGCCCGCGCCCGAGAAGGCCGCGCTGACCGGCGTGGCACCGTTCGCGCTCCTCCCGGAGACGGACCGGGACGCGCTGCCCGCCGGCGTCCAGGACGCCTACCCGCTCTCCCTGGTGCAGACCGGCATGGTCGTCGAGATGCTCGCCGAGGAAGGCGGCAACAAGTACCACAACGTCAGCCTCTTCCGGATCCAGGACCCGGCCGGCGCCCCCTTCGACGTAATGGCGCTGCGCGCGGCCGCCCGCACGGTCACCGGCCGCCACGACATCCTGCGCACGTCGATCGAGCTGGCCGCCTACTCGGTGCCCGTGCAGCTCGTGCACGAGCACGCCGAAGTGCCCGTCACCGTCCACGACCTGCGCGGCCTCGCGACCGACGAGCAGCGCGCCGAGGCGCTGGCCGGCTTCCGCCGCGACGAGGGCTCCCGGCTCTTCGACCTGACGGCCGCCCCGCTGCTGCGGATCGCCGCCCTCGTCGACGCCGACGACTCCTGGTACCTGGGCCTGACCCAGCCGCACGTCGTCACCGAGGGCTGGAGCCACCACTCCCTGCTGATGGAGATCCTCGACTGCTACCGGCAGCTGAGGGACCACGGCGTCGCGGACCCGCACGAGCCGATCGCCGTCCGGTACGCCGACTTCATCGCAGGCGAGCTGGAGTCCCTGAACTCCGCCGAGGACCGCGCCTACTGGCAGCACACCCTCGACACGCACGTGCCCTTCGAGCTGCCCGCCTCCTGGGCCGAGGCGGACGGTCCGCGCCGCCCCTCCCGGGCTCGCGTCGACCTGCGCGGGCTGGAGCGTCCGCTGCGGGCGTTCGCGGCCGCGGCCCGGGTGTCGTACAAGAGCGTCCTGCATGCCGCCCACCTGAAGGTGATGAGCATGCTGACGGACGAGCCGGCGTTCTTCACCGGCATCGTCTCGCACGGCCGCCCCGAAGCCCTCGGCGCGGACCGGGTGTACGGCATGCACCTCAACACGCTGCCGCACCCCTTCGACCGGGACTCCGCCGCCACCTGGCGTGAGCTGGCCCAGCAGGTCTTCGCCCGCGAGGCCGGCACCTGGCCGCACCGCCGCTACCCGCTGCCCGCGATCCAGCGGCTGGCCGGCGGCCACCGGCTGATCGACGTGGTCTTCAACTACCTCGACTTCCACCAGGTCGACACCGGCCAGGTGGACATGGCGGGCGCGGTGCACGACGCCGCCACCGAGTTCGCCCTGCACGTCTCCGTGCTCGGCGGACACCTGGGGCTCAGCAGCCACACCCACGCCCTCGGCACCCGACACGTCGAGCGGCTGGCCGCCCTGTACCAGGCGGTCCTGGAGGCGATGGCCGCCGACCCGGACGGTGACGCCCGCGTCGACCTGCTGCCGCGGGGCGAGCGCGAACTGCTCGCCGCGCTGACCGGTCCGGCGCCCGCCGCCGCACCCCGCACCGTGCCCGCGCAGTTCGCCGCGCACGTCGCCCGCACCCCGGACGCCACCGCGCTCGTGCACGAGGGCACCACCCTCACGTACGCCGAACTCGACGCCCGGGCCAACCGGCTCGCCCACCACCTGACCGGCCTCGGCGTCGGCCCCGAGACGTTCGTCGGGATCAGCGTCGAACGCGGCCCGGACCTGGTCGTCGGCCTGCTCGGCATCATGAAGGCCGGCGGCGCCTACGTGCCGCTCGACCCGGCCTACCCGGCCGACCGCCTCGCGTACATGCTGGCGGACTCCGCGCTGCCCGTCCTGGTCACCCAGGAACACCTCCTGGCGAGCCTGCCCGCCCACGACGCGGCCGTCGTCCTCCTCGACGGGGACGCCGACCGGATCGCCGCCCGGCCCGCCACCGCGCCCGAGGTCGTCATGGACGTCGACCACGCGGCCTACGTCATCTACACCTCGGGCTCCACGGGCCGCCCCAAGGGCGTCGTCGTCACCCACCGCGGCACCCGCAACCTCGCCGACGCGCAGGCCGACGCCTTCGGGATCGCGCCCGGCGACCGCGTGCTGCAGTTCGCCTCGGTCAGCTTCGACGCGGCGTTCGCCGACCTCGCCCAGACGATCCTGTCCGGTGCGACGCTGGTCCTCGCCCCCGCCGACCGGCTGATGCCCGGTCCCGAACTGACCTCGCTCACCGCCGAGCACGCGGTCACCCATCTCACCCTGCCGCCCACCGTGCTCACCGTGCTCTCCCCGGACGACGGCCTGCCGGCCGCCGCGACCCTGGTGGTCGCGGGCGAGGCCTGCACCCCCGACCTGGTGGCCGCCTGGTCGCCCGGGCGGCGCATGCTCAACGCGTACGGGCCCACCGAGACGACCGTCTGCGCCTCCGTCAGCGCGCCGCTGGCCGGGGCCGTGACCCCGCCGATCGGCCGCCCCATGCCCGGCTTCGTGCTGCGGGTGCTCGATGCCGCGATGCGGCCGGTGCCCGCGGGCGTCCCCGGCGAGCTGTACGTCGCCGGAGTGGGCCTCGCCCGCGGCTACCACGGCCGCCCCGGGCTGACCGCCGAGCGCTTCGTGCCCGACCCGTACGGGGACGAGCCCGGCGCCCGCCTGTACCGCACCGGTGACGCGGTGCGGCTGCTCGACGACGGCCAGCTCGAGTTCATCGGCCGTATCGACAACCAGGTCAAGCTGCGCGGCTTCCGCATCGAACCCGGCGAGATCGAGACGGCCCTGGCCCGCCTCGAGGAGGTCAGGGACGCCGTCGTCGTCGTCCGCGAGGACACCCCCGGCGACAAGCAGCTCACGGCCTACGTCAGCGCGGCCGACGGTCACACCCTCGCCCCCGCCGCCCTGCGCGCCGCCCTCACGGGCGCCCTGCCCGACTACATGCTGCCCGCCGCCTACGTCACCCTCGACGCCCTCCCGCTCACCGCCAACGGCAAGGTCGACAAGCGGGCACTGCCCGCCCCCGACCGTTCGGCGCTCGCCGCCGACGCGGCCTACGTCGCGCCCCGCACCCGTGCCGAGGAACGCATCACCGAGGTCTGGCAGAACGTCCTCGGCGTCGACCGGATCGGCGTCCACGACAGCTTCTTCGACCTGGGCGGCGACTCGATCCGCGCGGTCTCGCTGATCGGCGCCCTGCGCGAGGCCGGCTTCGACCTCGGAGTGCGGGAGATCTTCGAGGGCCGTACCGTCGCGGCCGCCGCCGAACTAGCCACCGGCCGCCCCGCCCCCGCCGAGCCGGAGCCGGGGGTCGCCCCCTTCGCCCTGGTCACCGCCGCGGACCGCGACCGGCTGCCGGCCGGCCTCGACGACGCCTACCCGCTCTCGCAGGTGCAGATCGGCATGGCCGTCGAGATGCTCACCGACCCGGCGGGTGCCAAGTACCACAACGTCAGCGTCAACCGGATCCGCGACGGCGTGCCCTTCGACGCCGAGGCGCTGGCCGGCGCGGTCCGCCTGGTCACGGCACGCCACGACGTGCTGCGCACGTCGTTCCGGCTCGACGGCTTCTCCGTACCGCTGCAGTTGGTGCACACCGAGGCCACCGCCCCGGTCGCCGTCCACGACCTGCGCGGGCAGGACCCCGCCGCGCAGAACGCGGCGCTCGGCGCGTTCGTCACCGCCGAGAAGGCAGACGTCTTCGACCTGTCGGTCGCCCCGCTCCTGCGGGTCGCCGCGCTCGTCGAGAGCGACCAGGCCTGGCACCTCGCCCTCACCGAGTCGCATGCCGTCACCGAGGGCTGGAGCTACCACGCCCTGATGATGGAACTCCTCGACACCTACGAGCAGTTGAGGTCCGGCACGGCGCCCGTCGAGGTCACCGCGCCCGGTGTGCGCTTCGCCGACTTCATCGCCGCCGAACTGGCGTCCCTGGAGTCCGACGAGGACCGCGCGTACTGGCGGCGGATCACCGACACGTACGAGAAGTTCGAACTGCCCGCCCCCACCGCGACGACCGGCCCGGCGGAGAGCTACCGGGTCCGGGTGCCGCTGCACGACCTGGAGCCGCGGCTGCGCACGTTCGCGTCGACGGCCCAGGTCTCCCTGAAGGCCGTCCTGCACGCCGCCCACCTGAAGGTGATGAGCCAGCTCACCGCCGAGGAGTCCTTCTTCACCGGACTCGTCACCGACACCCGCCCCGAGGCGGCGGGCGCCGACCGCGTCTACGGCATGTACGTCAACACCGTGCCCTTCGCCGTCGACCGCACCGCCCGCACCTGGCGGGAACTGGTCCGGCAGGTCTTCGACCAGGAAGTCGCGCTCTGGCCGCACCGCCAGTACCCGATGCCCGAGATGCAGCGACAGGCGAGCGGCCGCCGGCTCGTCGGCGTGGTCTTCAACTACCAGGACTTCCGGATGGTCGACACCGACCTCGTGGACGTCGAGTCCGGAATGGGCTCCGGCGGCATCGAGTTCGGACTCGCCGTCACCACCCTGGCCGGCCACCTGAACCTGAAGACCAGCACCGCCAGCCTCTCCCGCACGGACACGGACCGCCTCGCGGGCATGTACCGCGCGGTCCTGGAGTCCATGGCCGCCGACCCGCAGGGCGACGCCCGGGCCGCGTACCTGCCGCCGGGGGAACGGGACGTGCTGCTCGCCGACTGGACCACCCGGCCCACGGCGCCCAAGGACCCCCGTACCGTCCACGGCGTCTTCGAGGAGCAGGCCGCCCGCACCCCGGACGCGGTCGCCGTCACCTTCGAGGACACCCGGCTCACCTACGCCGAACTCAACGCACGCGCCAACCGCGTCGCCCACCTGCTGCGCGCCCGCGGCGTCGGACCGCAGACCCTGGTCGGCGTCTGCCTGGAGCGCTCCGCCGCGCTGGTGCCGGCGCTCCTCGGCGTCCTCAAGGCGGGCGGCGCCTACCTGCCGCTCGACCCGGCCTACCCCGCCGACCGCCTCGGCTACATCGCGGCCGACGCACAGGCCCCCGTCGTCCTCACCGAACGGTCCGCGGCCGGCACCCTGGAGGGCCGCTACGACGGTGAGCTGATCGTCCTCGACGAGGACCCGGCGCTGCTCGCGGCGCAGCCCACGGACGACCCGGCCCCGCTCGCCACCGCGGACGACCTGATCTACGTCATCTACACCTCGGGCTCCACCGGAAAGCCCAAGGGCGTCTGCCTCAGCCACGCCAACGTGCTGCGGCTGTTCACCGTCACCGAGGAGCAGTTCCACTTCGGCCCGGCGGATGTGTGGACGCTCTTCCACTCCTACGCTTTCGACTTCTCCGTGTGGGAACTGTGGGGAGCCCTGCTGTACGGCGGCCGGCTCGTCGTCGTCCCGCAGCGGGTGTCCCGCTCGCCCGAGGACTTCCTCGGCCTGCTCGCCGACGAGCGGGTCACCGTCCTCAACCAGACGCCGTCCGCGTTCCGCTCCCTGGTCGGCGCCGCCCGCGACGGCGACCCGCGCATCGACCGGCTCGCCCTGCGCTCCGTGGTCTTCGGCGGCGAGAAGCTGGAGGTCGGCGAACTCGCCCCGTGGGCCGAGCGGCTGGGCCTCGACACCCCGCAGCTCATCAACATGTACGGGATCACCGAGACCACGGTCCACGTCACCCACCACCGGCTGACCCCGGCCGACCTGGCGACCCCGCTCGCCAGCCCGGCCGGCGGCCCCCTCGGCGACCTGCGGACCGTCCTCCTCGACCGCGACGGCCACCTGGTCCCGCTCGGGGTGCCCGGCGAGATCCACGTCGGCGGCCCCGGCGTCGCCCGCGGCTACCTCGACCGGCCCCGGCTGACCGCCGAGCGCTTCGTGCCCGACCCGTACGGGGACGAGCCCGGCGCCCGCCTCTACCGGTCCGGCGACCTGGCCCGCAGGCTCCCCGACGGGAGCCTGGACTTCCTCGGCAGGATCGACGACCAGGTGAAGATCCGCGGCTTCCGCATCGAGCTCGGCGAGATCTCCGCCGCGCTCGGCGCCCACCCGCAGGTGCGCGACGCCGTCGTCGTGCTCCGCGAGGACACCCCCGGCGAGAAGCGGCTGGTCGGCTACTTCGTGCCGGCCGACGGCGAGGTCCCCGGTCTGGCCGAACTGCGCGGCCACCTCGCGCGGACCCTGCCCGACTACATGGTCCCCGCGGCCTACGTGTCCCTCGACGGCATCCCGCTCAACGCCAACGGCAAGCTCAACCGGCGTGCGCTGCCCGCCCCGACGCAGACCGCGCTCGCCTCGGACACCACCTACCTCGCCCCGCGCACCGACGCCGAACGGCACATCGCCGCCGTCTGGCAGGACGTCCTCGGGGTCGACCGGATCGGCGTCCACGACAGCTTCTTCGACCTGGGCGGCGATTCCATCCGGGCCGTGCCGCTGGTCGGCGCCCTGCGCGCCGCCGGCTTCGACATCGGCGTGCGCGAGGTCTTCGAGCACCGCACGGTCGCCCGGCTCGCCGAGCTCGCCACCTGGCAGGACCCGACTCAGGGGGAGGCAGGGGTGCCGCCGTTCGCACTCATCACGGACGAGGACCGGGCGAAGCTGCCCGCGGGCGCCCACGACGCCTACCCGCTCTCGCAGGTACAGGCCGGCATGGTCGTCGAACTGCTCGCCGACGACGGGCGCAGCAACTACCACAACGTGACCTCGTTCCGCGTCAAGGACGAGACGCCGTTCTCCGCCGCCGCGCTGACCGAGGCCGTCCGGCTCGTGACCGCCCGCCACGACGTGCTGCGCACGTCGGTGCACGCCACCGGCTACTCCGTACCGATGCAGGTGGTCCACGCGGACGTCCCGGTCACCGTCCCGGTGCACGACGTCACCGGACTCGGCCGGACGGACCTGGAGAGCACCCTGCGCGGCTACGTCACCGCGCAGCGCGAGGACCTGTTCGACCTGTCCACGGCGCCGCTGCTGCGGGTGGCCGCCCACATCGAGGGCGAGGGCGCCTGGTGGCTCACCCTCACCGAGTCGCACGTGATCCTGGAGGGCTGGAGCCACGCCTCACTGGTCAGGGAGATCCTGGAGACCTACCGGGCGGTGCGCGAGGGCCGTCCCGTGGAGCACGAGGAACTCCCGGTCCGGTACGCGGACTTCATCGCCGGGGAACTGGCGGCCCTGGCCGACGACGGCGACCGCGCCTACTGGTCCGGCATCGTCAGCGAGCACGCCAGGTTCGAGCTCCCGGCCGGCTGGGCCGAGGCCGAGGACAAGCCCGCGGGCTCCCACCGCGTCAAGATCACCTTCGGTGACCTGGCCGACGACCTGCGCGCCCTGGCCGCCACCACCGGCGCCTCCTTCAAGAGCGTGCTGCACGCCGCCCACCTGAAGGTGATGAGCCAGCTCACCGGCGACGCCGCCTTCTTCACCGGTCTGGTCTGCCACGGCAGGCCCGAGGTCGCGGGCGCCGAGCGGGTCTACGGCATGCACCTCAACTCGCTGCCGTTCGCGCACGACCGGCGCGCCCGCACCTGGCGGGAGCTGGTGGGCCAGGTCTTCCAGCGGGAGCTGGAGGTCTGGGACCACCGCCGCTACCCGATGCCCGCCATTCAGCGCGAGGCACGTGCGGGCCGGCTGATCGACGTCCTGTTCAACTTCGTCGACTTCCGCCAGGTGGACGACGAACTGGTCGACTCGGACGTCCGCATCAGCGAGACGCCCACCGAGTTCGGGCTCTCCGCCCACGCCACCGCCGACACCCTCGTCCTCTCCACCTCCACCCAGGTCCTCGGCCGGGCCCACGCCGAACGGCTCGCCGGCATGTACCGGGCGGTCCTGGAGTCGATGGCCGCCGACACCGACGGCGACGCCCGCGCGATGTACCTGCCCGCGGGCGAGCGCGAGCGGCTGCTCGGCGAACAGAGCACCGAGTCCGCCGAGCCGGTCACCCGCCGGGTGCACGAGCTGTTCGAGGAGCAGGTGGCCAGGACGCCGGACGCCGACGCGGTGACCAGCGGCGAAGTGACCCTGTCCTACGCGGAGTTGAACGCGCGGGCGAACCGGATCGCGCGGGTGCTGCGGGCCAGGGGAGTGGGTCCCGAGACGCTGGTCGGGCTCTGCCTGGAACGCGGCGCGGACCTGTTGCCGGCGCTGCTGGGGGTGCTGAAGTCCGGTGCGGCGTACGTGCCGCTGGACCCGGCGAACCCGGTCGACCGCCTCGCGTACATCGTCGAGGACACGGCGGCACCGCTGGTCGTGACGACGTCGGCGCTGGCCGGGCTCTTCCCGGGCGAGGTGCTGCTCCTGGACGGCGACGCGGAGGCGATCGACGCCCAGGACGCGGCCGACCTCGGGGTCGGGGGCGACCCGGACAACCTGATCTACACGATCTACACGTCGGGTTCGACGGGGCGTCCCAAGGGGGTCGCGCTCACCCACGCCAATGTCGTACGGCTGATGTCGACGGCGCAGGAGCACTACGCGTTCGACGAGACGGACGTGTGGTCGCTGTTCCACTCCTACGCGTTCGACGTGTCGGTGTTCGAGATGTGGGGTGCGCTGCTGCACGGCGGCCGGCTCGTCGTCGTCCCCTTCACGGTCACCCGTTCCCCGGACGAGTTCCTCGACCTGCTCGTCGAGGAGGAGGTCACCGTCCTCAGCCAGACGCCGTCAGCGTTCCGCGGCCTGGTCGCGGCGGCCGGTGACGGGGACCGCAGGGTCAAGCAGCTGTCGGTACGTGCCGTGGTCTTCGCCGGTGAGAAGCTGGAGGTCGCCGACCTCAAGCCGTGGACCGACCGGCTGGGGCTTGCCCGTACCGCCCTGGTGAACATGTACGGGATCACCGAGACCACCGTGCACACCACCTACCACCGGATCACCAAGCGGGACCTCGATCCGCAGGCGGGCAACCCCATCGGGCGCCCGCTCAGCGACCTGCGCGTGCATCTCCTCGACGGCAACGGGGACTTGGTGCCGATCGGGGTGCCCGGCGAGATCCATGTCGGCGGCCCGGGAGTCGCTCGCGGCTATCTGAACCGGCCCGGGCTGACGGCGGAGCGGTTCGTGCCCGACCCGTTCGGTCCGGCGGGTTCGCGTCTCTACAAGAGCGGTGATCTGGCGCGTCGGCTCCCGGACGGGAGTCTGGAGTTCGTCGGGCGTGCTGATGACCAGGTCAAGATCCGCGGTTTCCGCATCGAACTCGGCGAGATCGAGAGTGTGCTGGGGGCGCATCCGGGGCTGCGGGACGCGGTCGTGGTGGTGCGTGAGGACGTGCCGGGTGACAAGCGGCTGGTCGGGTATGTCGTGGCGGTCGGCGACGGTGAGGTGCCGGGTCTGGGGGAGTTGCGGGCGTATCTGTCGGCGTCGTTGCCGCAGTACATGGTGCCGGCCGCGTTCGTGCCGCTGGCCGCCCTGCCGTTGACGACGAACGGCAAGCTCGACAAGCGGGCGCTGCCCGCTCCGGAGGGTGTCGCGCTGGGCAGCGACCGGGCCTATGTCGCCCCCCGTACCGAGGTGGAGGTGCTGATCGCCGGGATCTGGCGGGACGCCCTGTGTGTCGAGCGGGTCGGTGTCGAGGACGGCTTCTTCGACCTCGGCGGCGACTCCATCCGGGCCCTCGTCGTGGTCGGCGCACTGCGCGCCGCGGGCCACGACCTGGCGGTACGCGACGTCCTCGCCGCCCGCACCGTGGCCGCGCTCGCCGAGCTGGCCACCGGGCGGCCGGCCCCGTCCGCCGAGGCCGCCGCGCTGACCGCGCCGTTCGCCCTGGTCGCGGACGAGGACCGGGACCGGCTCCCGGTCGGGCTCGCCGACGCGTACCCGCTGTCGCAGGTCCAGCTCGGCATGGTCGTCGAGATGCAGAGCGGCGACAGCCGGCACAAGTACCACAACGTGGTCTGCGTCCGGATCCGCGACGAGCAGCCCTTCTCCCCGGAGGCGCTGCGTACGGCGGCGGCGGTGCTCACCGCCCGCCACGAGGTGCTGCGCACGTCCCTGGACCTCACCGCGTACTCCGTACCGATGCAGCTGGTGCACACGAACGCCGCACCCGTCGTCACCGTCCGGGACCTCCAGGGCCTGACCGCGCAGGAACTCGCGGACGCCATGAAGCAGTTCACCACCGACGAGCGCGCCGAGCTCTTCGACCTCGCGGCGGCTCCGCTGCTGCGGCTCGGCGCACACGTCGAGAGTGACGGCGCCTGGTGGCTGTCGGTGACCCAGTGCCACGTCATCCTGGACGGCTGGAGCCACAGCAATCTCCTGATGGAGGTGCTCGGCGAGTACCGGCGCGCCAGGAACGGCGAGGCACCCGGCGACGACCCGACGGCCGCCGTCAGGTTCGCCGACTTCATCGCCGCCGAACGCGACGCGCTCGCCTCCACCGAGGACCGCGCCTACTGGCGGGAGATCGTCGAGAACCACGACCGCTTCGCCCTGCCGGCCGGCTGGGCCGAGCGCGCCGACTCGGCGCCGGTCGCCTGCCGCAGCAGGATCCCGTACGCGGACCTGGAGGAGCCGCTGCGCGCCCTGGCCTCGGCCGCCGGTGCCTCGCTGAAGAGCGTGCTGCACGCGGCGCACCTGAAGACGATGAGCCTGCTCACCGACCAGGAGCGCTTCTTCACCGGCCTCGTCTGCAACGCCAGGCCCGAGATCCTCGGCGCCGACGCCGTGTACGGCATGCACCTCAACACCCTGCCCTTCGCCCACGACCGCTCGGCCCGCACCTGGCGCGACCTGGTGGCGCAGGTCTACGGCAGGGAGACCGAACTGTGGGCGCACCGCGCCTTCCCGATGCCGGTCATCCAGCACGAACTGGCCGCCGGTGACCGCATCATCGAAGCGCCCTTCACCTACCAGGACTTCCGGCAGATCGACCACGGCCTGATCGACACCAAGGCCACGGTCGGCGAGGGCGCCCTCGAGTTCGGGCTGCGGGTCTCGGCGCTCGGCGGATCGATCAACCTGCACGCCAGCAACCACGTCGTGGACCAGCGGCACCTCGACGGTGTCGCGGCCATGTTCCGCTCGGTCCTGGAGGCGATGGCGGCGGACCCGGAGGGTTCGGCGCGGGAGGCGCACCTGCCGGCGGAGGAGTACCGGCGCCAGGTGGTGGAGTGGAACGAGACAGCTCACGAGGCCGAGACCCAATCGGTGCTGGAGTTGTTCGAGGCGCAGGCGCTGCGGACGCCGGAGGCCACAGCCGTCCGTTCCGGCGAACTGAGCCTTTCCTACGGGGAGTTGGATGCGCGGGCGAATCAGGTCGCGCACTTCCTGCGGGGACGCGGCGTCGGTCACGAGTCGCGCGTGGCAGTGCTCCTGGACCGCAGTCCGGAGCTGATCGCGTCGCTGCTGGGCGTGTGGAAGGCGGGCGCGGCCTACGTGCCCATCGATCCGTCGTCCCCGGCCGAGCGGGTCGCGGCGATCGTGGAGACCTCGGGCGCTCTGGTGGTCCTGGACGACTCGCGGCCGTCGGTGGCACACCTGCCGGTGACGCCACCGGACCGGGTCGATGACCTCGACCGGCTCGCGTACGTCATTTTCACGTCCGGTTCGACAGGGACGCCGAAGGGTGTCGAACTCCCGCACCGCGGCCTCGTCAACCACGTCGCCTGGGTGGCACGGGAGTGGCTGTCCCGGGGGACCACGGGCACCGCCCTCTTCTCGTCCGTCGCCTTCGACCTCGTCGTCCCGAACATCTGGGCACCGCTCGTCGCCGGCCAGGCCGTGCGCACCTTCTCCCAGGACATCGGTCTGGACCGGCTGGGCGAGCACCTGGCCACCGGCGCCCCGTACAGCTTCCTCAAGCTGACCCCGGGACACCTGGAGGTCCTCGCCCACCAGTTGGACGAGAAGGCCCTCGCGGCGCTGACCGGGACGGTCGTGGCCGGCGGGGAAGCCCTCCCCGGCGAGGTCGCCGGCCGGTGGCTCGACCTGCTCGGCCCCGGCGGAATGATCAATGAGTACGGTCCGACCGAGGCGTCCGTCGGTACCTGCATCCACCCGGTGACCGAGGCACTGCCCTCGGAGGTCGTGCCGATCGGCCGCCCCACCCCCAACATGACGATGTACGTCCTGGACGCGCTGCTCCAGCCGGTTCCGGTGGGTGTGGCGGGGGAGTTGTACGTCGGCGGCACCGGAGTGGCCCGGGGCTACGCGAACCGCGCCGACCTGACCGCTGAGCGGTTCCTGCCGGACCCGTACGGGCCCGCCGGGTCGCGGTTCTACCGCACCGGTGACCTGGTGCGCCGGCGGGCGGACGGGAACGTGGAGTTCCTGGGCCGGCTGGACGACCAGGTCAAGATCCGCGGCTACCGCATCGAACTCGGCGAGGTCCAGGGCGTCCTGGCCGCCCACCCCGCCGTACGCGAAGCGTTCGTGACCGTCCACCACACGGACACCGGGGACAAGCAGCTCGCCGCCTACTACACGACCGCGGACGGTGAACCCGTCGAGGACCTGGCCGCGTTCTGCGGCCTGCGGCTGCCCGACTACATGATCCCGGCCACCTTCACCCCCCTGACCACCCTCCCCCTCAACGCCAACGGCAAGGTCGACCGCCGCGCCCTGCCGAGCCCCGACACGGACGGCGAGGACACGGCACAGCGCCCCTACACGGCCCCCGTCACCGGGACCGAGAAGCTCATGGCGGGGCTGTGGGAGCAGACCCTCGGCCTGGACCGGGTCGGCACCGGGGACAACTTCTTCGAGCTCGGCGGCCATTCGATGCTCATCATCAAGGTGATGGCGGCCGCCCGGAAGCTGAAGCTGCCCATCACGCTCCAGATGTTCTACCAGACGCACACCCTGGCCGAACTGGCCACCGCACTGGACGCCGCCGTCGGCGCCGGCCCCACGGGGACGACCACCGGCAACTCCCCGGCGGCGCCCGCCGCCGACCGGCTGCCCGTCATGGACGAGCACCACATCCCCGGCGTCGCGGTCGCGGTCCTGCGCGACGGCGAGGTCGCGTCAATGCACGGCTACGGCGTCCTGGAGGCGGACTCGACGCGGCCCGTCACCCCGACGACGCTCTTCCAGGCCGGCTCGATCAGCAAGCACATCACCGCACTCGCCGTGCTGCGCCTGGTCGACGAAGGCACCCTCGACCTCGACACCGACGTCAACCCCCGGCTCACCGGGGGCTGGCAGGTCACCGACGCGGCCGGCACCCCGGTGGCCGTCACCCTGCGCCAGCTGCTCTCGCACTGGTCGGGCCTGGTGTCCGTGCCGTACGGCGGCATCGCCCCCGGCGCGGCACTGCCGCCGCTGTCCGAGCTGCTCGCCCAGGTGCACAGCGAGGTGGCACCCGGCACCAGGTTCCTGGTGTCCAACACCAACTACTGGGTGATCCAGCGGCTGTTGGAGGACGTGACCGGGCAGCCGTTCGCCGAGCTGATGCGCCGTACGGTCTTCGAGCCGCTGCGCATGGCGCACAGCAGCTTCGACCAGGACCACCCGGAGACCTCGGGCAGGCCGACGGCCGTCGGGCACGGACCGCTCGGCGACCCGGTCGAGGGCGGCTGGCGCGTCGGACCGCACCTCGCCTCCTCCGGGCTCTGGTCCACCGCGGCCGACCTCGCCAAGGTCGCCGTCGAAGTGCGCCGGGCCTACCTGGGCGAACCCTTCGCGTTCCTGTCGAAGCCGCTCGCCGAGGAACTGCTCACGCCCGTCGGCGAAGGCACCTTCTACGGCCTGGGCACGGTGGTCGACGGGGAGGCCCCCGCACTGGAGGCCGGGCACGGCGGCGAGCCGTACGGCTACCGCAACATGATGATCGTCCGGATCTCCGACGGCACCGGCTTCGTGGTCCTGACCAACGCCGCGTCGGGCCGTGCCGCCATCAAGGCCGTCTCGGCGGGCCTGCGCGAGCAGTCCGGTATCGGCGGCGGCGAACGCGCCGGGCAGTGGGCCCGGTGACCCCCGCACGTCCGGCCTCCGCATCCGCCCCGACCTCCCCTTCGAAAGGACGCCCCGCCGTGCGGCATCTGATATCCATCGACGACCTCACCGACGAGGACCTGCGGGCCGTCGTCGCCCGCGGCGCGCAGTTCGCCGCCGAAGGCCCGGCCGGCGCCCGCCCGCTGGAGGGCGACATCGCCGGCATCTACTTCCGCCGGACCTCCACCCGGACCCGCACCGCCTTCTCGGCCGGCGCGCTGCGGCTCGGCGCGCAGATCGTCTCGTACGGCCCCGGGGACCTCCAGCTCAACACCGGTGAGACCAGCGAGGACACCGGCCGGGTCATGTCCCGGATGCTCGACGTGCTCGTCGCCCGCACCGCGGACGACCCCGCCGAACTGCGCGGCTGGGCCGCCCAGCACCGGATGTCCGTCGTCAACGCGATGAGCGCCGACGAGCACCCCACCCAGGCGCTCACCGATCTGACCACCCTGCTGGGCCGGTTCGGCCGCTTGGAGGGGCTGCGCGTCCTGTACGTCGGCGAGGGCAACAACACCGCCTCCGCCCTCGCGCTCGCCCTCACCCGCTTCCCCGGGGTCGAGCTGGAGCTGCGCACCCCGCCCGGCTACGGGCTCGCCGACCGGTTCCTGACCCGGGCGGCGGAGCAGGCCGAGCGGCACGGCGGCCGGTTCGCCGAGCGCCACGACATGGCCGACCTGCCCGCCGACCAGGACGCCGTCTACACCACCCGCTGGCAGACCACCGGCACCAGCAAACCGGACCCCGACTGGCGTGACGTCTTCGCGCCGTTCCAGGTCGACGAGTCGCTGTGGGAGGCCAGCCCCAAGGCCGTCTTCCTGCACGACCTGCCCGCGCACCGGGGCGACGAGGTCACCGCCGGCGTCCTCGACGGCCCCGCGAGCCTCGCCTTCCAGCAGGCCGAGAACAAGATGCACAGCGCCATGGCCGTACTGGAATGGTGCCGCCGCGGCCCCACGGAGGCCGCGGACACCGCCGGGCGGCCGTGGTGACCCTCGCCCCCGGGGCGCCGGCCGAGGCCCGCCCCGAGCTGCCACCGCTGCGCCGTAACCGGGACTTCGTCCTGCTGTGGTCCGGAGCGGGCATGTCGTTCCTCGGCACCCGGGTCACCGCCGTCGGGTATCCGCTGCTCGTGCTCTGGCACACCCGCTCCCCGATCTCCATGTCCCTGGTGACCTTCGCGGCCCTGCTGCCGGCCCTGCTGGTGCAGTTGCCGGCCGGGGCGCTCGTGGACCGGTGGGACCGGCGGCGCGTGATGGTGGTGTGCGAGGCGGGCCGCACGGTGGCGCTCGGCACGGTCGCGGTCGCGGTGCTCACCGGCCGCGTCTCGGTGGCGCACATCGCCGCCGTGGCGTTCGCCGAGTCCTGCCTCACCGTCTTCTACCGGCTGGCCGAACGCGGAGCCGTACGCAATGTGGTGCCCGAGGAGCAACTGCCGCAGGCCCTCGCGCAGAACGAGGCGCGGGGCCGGGCGGCGGGCCTGCTCGGCCAGCCCGCCGGCATCCTCCTCTACACGGCGGTGCGCTGGGTGCCGTTCCTGTTCGGCGCTCTCGCCTACCTCGTCTCGCTGGTGACCCTGCTGTTCATCAGGAAGGAGTTCCAGGGCGAGCGGACCGCCGCCCGCAAGGCGCTGCACCGCGAGGTCGCCGAGGGCATGGCGTGGCTGTGGCGCCGGCGTTTCCTGCGCACGGCCCTCGGCTTCGTCGCCGGCACCAACGCGCTGTTCCAGGTCCTCAGCCTCGCCGTGATCCTGATGATCAAGGACGAGGGCCGCTCGGAGGCCGTCCTCGCGGTCGTCGTGACGGGCGGCGGCATCGGCGGCATGCTCGGCGCGCTCACCGGGAGCTGGTGGATGCGCCGGTACAGCCAGCGCGGCATCCTCGTCGGCGGGCTCGCCGTCTGGGCCGCCCTGATCACGGCCATCGCCTTCACACACGCCGAACCGCTGCTGCTCGGGCTGCTGTTCGCCGGTACGAGTCTGGTCGGCGCCGTCTTCAACGTCGCCGCCGCCGTCTACCAGGTGCGCACCACCCCGGACGAGTTCCAGGGCCGCGTCGCCGGCACGGCGAGCCTCATCTCCTCCGGCACGAACTCGCTCGGCGCGCTCCTCGCCGGCCTCGCCCTCGAACTGTGGGGCGCCGCCGACTCGATCCTGCTGACCGGCGCCGCGATGGCCCTGCTGTCCCTGGGCGCCGTGCTCAGCCCCGCCCTGCGCACCGAGGACGCGCAGGCCGACACCGAAGTCCGAGGGGGAGAGGAAGATGGACGTGACCGGACCTGACAGCCCGGCCGCCTGGTTCCGGGTGCACCGGCGGTCCGTGGAGCCGCGGCTGCGGCTGGTGTGCTTCCCGCACGCCGGCGGCACCGCCCAGCTGTTCCACGGCTGGCCGGCGCGGCTGCCCAAGGACATCGAGGTGCTCGCCGTCCGCTATCCCGGCCGGCAGGACCGGCTGGCCGAGCCGTGCGTCGAGGACATGGCGACCCTCGCCGACCGGATCACCCGGGCGCTCGTCCCGTACCTGGACCGGCCGGTGGCGCTGTTCGGCCACAGCATGGGCTCCGCCGTCGCCTACGAGGTGGCGCTGCGCCTGGAGTCCCGGCACGGCACCACGGCCGCCCGCCTGATGGTCTCCGGCCGGGCCGCCCCGCACCGGGCTCCGCGCGGCGGGCTGCACGAGGACGACGACGACGCGCTGATCGCGGGTGTCCGCACCCTCGGCAGCCTGGGCTCCGAGGTCTTCGACATCCCCGAACTGCGGGAGCTGCTGCTGCCCGCGCTGCGCGCCGACTACCGGCTCATCGAGACGTACCGACCCAGCGACCCGGCACCTGTACGCGCCCCCGTCAGCGCGTACATCGGCGACAGCGACCCCGGCTCCGGCCAGGAGCGCGCGTCGGTGGCGGCCTGGGCGGAACTGACCACCGCGGGGGACTTCACGCTCCGCTCCTTCCCCGGCGACCACTTCTATCTCGACCCGTGCGAGGCGGAGTTGACGGCCGACATCGCCCACCACCTGGAAGGAGTGGGACGAAATAGAAAAATTATAGCTTTCCCCTAGATAGTCATTGAATAGTGAAGGGATCGTCCCATGACTGAACAGCAGACCTGGTCGCCGCTAGAGATCGAGACCGAGCTCGCCGGCGGCGCGGATGAACTCGTCGACCGCCTCCAGGCGATGGGTGACGAACTGGGAGAGCTCCTCGTGCAGGAGAAGGCCCTGGTCTTCCGCGGCTTCGGGGTGACCCCCGGCTCCCTGGACGGAGTCCTCGACCTGCTGCTGCCGAACCGCCTCGCGTACGTACACGGCAACTCACCGCGCACCAAGGTCGGCAGCAACGTCTACACCTCGACCGAGTACCCGCAGGAGTTCACCATCTCGATGCACAACGAGATGAGTTACGCCCACGCCTGGCCGGCCCGGCTCGCCTTCTACTGCCAGGTCCAGCCCGGCAGCGGCGGCGCGACCCCGGTGCTCGACTCAGAGGTGTGGCTCAACTCCCTCGACGACGAGGTCAGGCAGGCCTTCGCCGACGGCGTCCGCTACACCCAGAACCTGCACGACGGCTTCGGCCTCGGCAAGAGCTGGCAGGACACCTTCGAGACCGACAGCCGCGAGGAGGTCGAGGCGTTCCTCGACGGCACCGGCGCCGGCTGGGAGTGGAAGGCCGACGGCGGCATCCACATCGAATCGGTCCGCCCGGCCACGATCCGGCACCCGGTCACCGGCACCGAGGGCTGGTTCAACCAGGCCGACCAGTGGCATCCGGCCGGCCTCGGCGACGACACCGCCGCGGCCCTCGCCCAGATCCTCCCCGAGGACGAACTCCCGCAGAACGTCACCTTCGCCGACGGCAGCCCGATCCCCGCCGAGTACGTGGCCCAGATCCGCGACCGGGGCCTGGCCCACGCCATCGACGTCGACTGGCGCACCGGGGACCTCCTCCTCATCGACAACGTGCTGCTCGCCCACGGCCGCCGCCCCTTCACCGGCGCCCGCCGCGTGCTGGTTGCGATGTCGGACTGATGACGCCATGACTGCTGAGACTGCCGAGTTCGAGCGGCTGCGGGCGCAGGACGCCGTCCACATCTGGCGGGGCCGCGCGCCGGACGCGCTGCTCCCCGAGGACGCCGGACTGCTCTCCGCCGCCGAACTCGAGGTCGTACGACGCCGGTCGCAGCAGGCCGCCGTCCGGTACGCGGGGGCACATGCGGCCCTGCGCCGGGTACTGGCCCACTACCTCGGCGAACCACCCGAGCGGATCAGGCTCGGGCGGCAGCCCTGCCCCCGCTGCGAGCACCCCGAACACGGGCGCCCGCGCATCGACTGGCCGCCCAGCGGCCTCGACTTCAACCTGTCCCGCTCCGGCGTGCACTGGCTGCTCGCCGTCGCCGCCGACCGGCAGGTCGGCGCCGACGTCGAGGACGGCAGGACCGTCGACGTCGAGGGCTCGTCCACGATCGTGCTCACCGACGACGAACTCGCCCACATGCGGGCCCAGCCCACCCAGGAACTCCGCCTGGAGGCCTTCTTCCGCTGCTGGACGCGCAAGGAGGCCGTGGTGAAGGCCTCCGGTGTGGGCATCGTCGCCGACCTGCGCACGATCGAGGTCCGCCCCGCCGCCCGCGGCCCGGTCCGCGTCACCCACGCCGAGCCGAACGGCCCGGACACCTGGACGGTGCAGAACCTGCCCGCTGGCCCGGGACTGTTCGCCGCGCTCGCCAGGGAGGCCGGCAGCACCGGACCGGTACTGATGCGGGACTACCGGCGGGAGATCCAGAACCCGCCCCACGACCACGAGCCGCTCGACCCCGAGAAGGAAGGAGCCCACGCCGTATGACCGCTGTCGAGTTCTTGGCGCCGCCGGGCACCCCCGGCACCCCCGTCCACAGCTACCTCCAGGAGAACCACGACAAGCTGCGCCGCGTCCTCGCCGAGCACGGAGCGATCCTGCTGCGCGGCTTCGAGGTGGGCGGGGTGGACGGACTCGACGGCGTGGTCCGCGAGTTCTCCCGTTCGGCGCCGCTCACCTACGCGGAGCGCTCCTCACCCCGCTCCACCATCAAGGGGCAGGTCTACACCTCGACCGACTACCCCCAGGGCGAGGAGATCTTCCTGCACAACGAGAACTCCTACCAGGCGGTCTGGCCGCGCACCCTGTACTTCTTCTGCATCGAACCGGCCCTCACCCAGGGCGCCACCCCGCTCGCCGACATCCGCGAGGTCTACCGCCACATCGACCCCGACATCCGCGACGAGTTCGCGCGGCGAGGCTGGCGCGTCGTGCGCAACTTCCACGCCGAGTTCGGCGTGCAGTGGCAGGAGGCCTTCGGCACCACGGACCGGGACGCGGTCGAGGAGTACTGCCGCGGCAAGGGCCTGGACCCGCAGTGGCGGCCGGACGGCGGACTGCGCACCACCGCCGTGCGCCGCGCCGTGCACACCCACCCGGAGAGCGGCGTCCCCGTCTGGTTCAACCACGCGACGTTCTTCCACGTCACCTCGCTGGCCCCGGAGGTCCAGGAAGGGCTGCGGGAGATCTTCGCCGAGGAGGACCTGCCCACCAACACGTACTACGGGGACGGCGGGCGCATCCCCGACGAGGTGATGGACCACCTGCGCGCGGCCTACCGCGCCGCGTCCACCCGCTTCGACTGGGAGCGTGACGACATCCTCATCGTCGACAACATGCTCGCCGCCCACGGCCGCGAGCCCTTCACGGGCCCGCGCAAGATAGCCGTCGCCATGGCAGAACCGTGGGAGGGCTGACCGGAGAGGATCCACAGGAGCCGGTCACCGCGCCCCCGCTGCGCGGGAACCGGGACTTCCTGCTCCTGTGGTCCGGGGCCGCCGTGTCCTTCCTCGGCACCCGGGTCACCGGAGTCTCGTATCCGCTGATCGTCCTCTGGCACACCGACTCGCCCCTGGTGATGTCGGCGGTGTCGTTCGCGGCACTGCTGCCCCTGCTGCTCGTGCAGCTGCCCGCCGGCGTCCTCGTGGACCGCTGGGACCGGCGGCGGCTGATGGCGGTGTGCGAGGGCGGCCGGTTCCTGGCGCTCGGGAGCGTGGCGCTCACCCTGGCCGCCGGACACTTCTCGGCCGTCCAGCTGGCCGCCGTGGCGTTCACCGAGACGAGCCTGGCCATCGTCTACCGGCTCGCCGAGCGCGGCGCCGTACGCAACGTCGTGGCGGCCGGGCAACTGCCCGCCGCCCTCGCCCGGAACGAGGCGCGCGGGCGGGCGTCGGTCCTGCTCGGCCAGCCCGGCGGAGTCGTCCTGCAGAGCGCGGCGCGCTGGGCCCCCTTCCTGTTCTCCGCGCTGGCAGGTCTGCTCTCCCTGGCCACTCTGCTGCTGATCAGGAAGGACTTCCAGGAGCGGCGCACGGCCACCCGCAAGCCGCTGCGGGCCGAACTGGCCGAAGGCATGCGCTGGTTGTGGCGGCGGCGGTTCCTGCGCGCCGCGCTCGCCTTCGTCGCCGGCAGCAACCTCCTGCTCCAGGTCCTGCCGCTCGCCCTGGTCGTCCTCGTCAAGGAGGAGGGCCGCGCGTCGGTCAACGTGGCCGTCATCGTCGGCGTCGGCGGCGCCGGCGGGATCGTCGGGGCGCTCAGCGGCGGTTGGTGGCAGCGCAGGACCCGGCTGCGCTCGGTGCTCGTCGCCGGACTCGGCACCTGGACGGTCCTGATCGCCGCCATGTCCCTCACCACCGAACCGCTCCTCCTCGGCGTGCTGTTCGCCGGTACCGGATACATCACCGCGGTCTTCAACGTCGCCGCGGCCGTCTACCAGATCCGCACCACACCCGACCGCCTCCAGGGCCGGGTCGCCGCCACCTCCCACCTCGTGGCCACGGGCGCGAACGTGCTCGGCGTCCTGCTCGGCGGCCTGCTCCTCTCCCTGGGGGGACCGGCCCCGGCCTTCCTGCTGCTCGCCGCCGCGATGGCCGTACTCGCGGCGAGCGCCGCCCGAACTCCCGCGCTGCGCGCCGAGGACTCCCCGACCGCCCCCCCGACCGTCGTCACGAAGGAGCCTGGGCATGAGCCCGCAACCTGACCAGGACCAGCGAAGCGCGCGACTCCGCGCCGAACTGCTCAGGCGCCGTCTCGAAGGCGGTCGGGCAGGAGCCGGGCGCAGAAGCATCGGCCACGCCGACCGGAGCGGCCCGCTGCGACTGTCCTGGGGCCAGGAGCAGATGTGGTTCCTGAACCGCCTGGAACCGGACAGCCCCGAGTACCTCGTGCCCCTGGCCCTGCGGCTGCGCGGCGACCTCGACACCACCGCGCTCGACCGGGCCTGGGACGGCTTCCTCGCCCGCCACGAGATCCTGCGCACCCGCTACGCCCTCGACGACGGCGAACCGGTCCAGATCGTCGACCCGGCGCGGCCGGCCCGGTTGGCCACCGAGGACCTGACCCGACTCCCGCGCCGGGAACGCGAGTCGGCGGTGCACGACCGGATCGCGAAGGCCTGCGCGGAACCCGTCGACCTCGCCCGGGAATGGCCGATCCGCGGACGGCTCCTCAAGTGCTCCGACGACGACCACGTGCTGATCGTCGTGGTGCACCACATCGCCTGCGACGCCTGGTCGGCGCACCTCTTCGCCCAGGACATCAGCGGACTGTACAGCGCCTCGGTGGGCATCACCGGAGCGGACCCCGCGCCCCTGCGGTTCCAGTACGCCGACTACGCGGCCTGGCAGCGCGAGCAGCAGAACACGCCCGCCGCCGCCAGCCATCTCGACTACTGGCGCACCCAGTTGGCCGGCCTCACCCCGATCGACCTGCCCACCGACCGGCGCCGCCCCGCCGTCCGCGACGCCACCGGCGGCACGGTGGCCCACGCCCTGACCCCCGAACTCACCCGCGCCGTACGCGACGTGGCCAAGCGCCACGACACCACCCCCTTCGCGGTGCTGCTCGCCGCCTTCCAGGCACTCCTGGCCCGCTACAAGGGACGCGAGGACGTCGCGGTCGGCACCCTCCTGTCGGCGCGCAACCGGCCCGAGTGGCAGCATCTCTTCGGATACGGCATCAACAGCGTGGTCCTGCGCGGACGGTGGGACGGCGACCCGACCTTCACCGAGCACCTCGCCGCGACCCGCCGTACCGTGCTCGACGCCTTCGAGCACCAGGATCTGCCGTTCGCCCGGCTCGTCACCGAACTGGAGCCCGAGCGCGACCTGTCCCGCACCCCGCTCTTCCAGGTCCTCTTCACCCTGCGCGAGGAGACGGTCGACGACTACCGGCTGCCCGGCGTCACCCTCCAGGCACTGGAGCCGGCCGCCGCCCCGGCCCGCTTCGACCTCTCGCTGACCATGAACGAAGGACGCGACGGCGCTCTCACCGCCCGGCTGGAGTTCGCCACCGCCCTCTTCGACCGGATCACGGCCGAGCGAATGCTCGGACACTACGTACGCCTGCTCACCGCCGCCGTGACCCACCCCGCCACCCGGCTCTCCCGCCTGCACGTCCTCGGCGCCGAGGAGCGGGCCGTGCTCGCGGGCGGTCCTGAGCGGGTGGAGCCGGTGACCCGGCGGGTTCACGAGGTCTTCGCGGCGCAGGTGGCGCGTACGCCGGATGCCGTGGCGGTGGTGTTCGAGGGGCAGGAGCTCTCGTACGCGGAGCTGGACGTGTGGGCGAACCGCATCGCGCATCTGCTGCGTTCGAAGGGGGTGGGTCCGGAGGACCTGGTCGGCGTCTGCCTGGAACGCGGCATCGAGCTGATGCCCGCGCTGCTGGGTGTGCTGAAGGCGGGGGCCGCGTATCTGCCCCTGGATCCGGCCAACCCCGCTGACCGCCTGGCGTACATCGTCAAGGACGCGAAGGCTCCGGTGGTGCTGACCACGGCCGGACAGGCCGCAGTTCTGGACGGGCGCTACGACGGCGATGTGGTCGAACTCGACACCGCAGCGGCCCTTCTGGCCGCCCAGCCCGGTACCGATCCCCTCGTCGGTGGCAGTCCGCAGAACCTGATCTACACGATCTACACCTCGGGTTCCACGGGCCGCCCCAAGGGCGTTGCCCTCACCCACGAGAACGTGGCGCGCCTCCTCGCACGCGGTCAGGAGCACTACGCCTTCGCCGAGACCGATGTGTGGCCGCTGTTCCACTCCTACGCCTTCGACGTGTCGGTGTGGGAGATGTGGGGTGCGCTGCTGCACGGCGGACGCCTGGTCGTCGTGCCGTTCGCGGTCACCCGATCCCCGGAGGAGTTCCTCGATCTGCTGGTCGAGCAGGGTGTGACGGTCCTCAACCAGACGCCGTCGGCGTTCCGTGCGCTGGTGGGTGCGGCCCGTGACGGGGATCCGCGCATCGACCGGCTGGCTCTGCGGGCTGTGGTCTTCGCCGGTGAGAAGCTGGAGGTCGCCGACCTCAAGCCGTGGACCGACCGGCTGGGGCTTGCCCGTACCGCCCTGGTGAACATGTACGGGATCACCGAGACCACCGTGCACACCACCTACCACCGGATCACCAAGCGGGACCTCGATCCGCAGGCGGGCAACCCCATCGGGCGCCCGCTCAGCGACCTGCGCGTCCATCTCCTCGACGGCAACGGGGACTTGGTGCCGATCGGGGTGCCCGGCGAGATCCATGTCGGCGGCCCGGGAGTCGCTCGCGGCTATCTGAACCGGCCCGGGCTGACGGCGGAGCGGTTCGTGCCCGACCCGTTCGGTCCGGCGGGTTCGCGTCTCTACAAGAGCGGTGATCTGGCGCGTCGGCTCCCGGACGGGAGTCTGGAGTTCGTCGGGCGTGCTGATGACCAGGTCAAGATCCGCGGTTTCCGCATCGAACTCGGCGAGATCGAGAGTGTGCTGGGGGCGCATCCGGGGCTGCGGGACGCGGTCGTGGTGGTGCGTGAGGACGTGCCGGGTGACAAGCGGCTGGTCGGGTATGTCGTGGCGGTCGGCGACGGTGAGGTGCCGGGTCTGGGGGAGTTGCGGGCGTATCTGTCGGCGTCGTTGCCGCAGTACATGGTGCCGGCCGCGTTCGTGCCGCTGGCCGCCCTGCCGTTGACGACGAACGGCAAGCTCGACAAGCGGGCGCTGCCCGCTCCGGAGGGTGTCGCGCTGGGCAGCGACCGGGCCTATGTCGCCCCCCGTACCGAGGTGGAGGTGCTGATCGCCGGGATCTGGCGGGACGCCCTGGGTGTCGAGCGGGTCGGTGTCGAGGACGGCTTCTTCGACCTCGGCGGCGACTCCATCAAGGCGGTGGCGCTGGTCGGCGCGCTGCGTGCGGCCGGACTCGACGTCGCCGTACGGGACATCTTCGATCACCGCACGATCGCCGGCCTCGGGGAACTCGTCGCAACACGGGGACGCGCCGTCGTCGAGGCGGCCGTGGCCCCCTTCGAACTGCTCGGCGTCGGCGACCGGGACCGGCTCCCGGCCGGGCTCGCCGACGCGTACCCGATGTCGCAGACCCAGATCGGCATGGTCGTCGACCTGCTCGCCCACGACCGGAGCGCCCACTACCAGAACGTCGCGTCCACACGGATGCGCGCCGAGGTGCCCTTCGACCTGGAGGCGCTGCGCTCCGCGGCAACGACGGTGACGGCACGCCACGACGTGCTGCGCACCTCTTTCGACCTGAAGTCCTGCTCCGTCCCCGTCCAGTTGGTGCACGGGGCGGCCGAGATGCCGGTGGCCGTGCGTGACCTGAGCGGACTGGAAGCCCATGAGGTGACCCGGAGTCTCGACGCCTTCCACGCCGAGGAGAAGGCCCGGTCCTTCGACCTCGCCGCACCCCCGTTGTTCCGGCTGACGGCGCATCTGCTCGCGGACGGCGGCTGGTGGCTCTCGGTCACCGAGTTCCACGGCATCGTCGAAGGCTGGAGCTACCACTCCCTGATCAAGGAACTCCTGTCCTGCTACGGGCAGTTACTCGGCTCCGGGGAACCGGAGCCGTATGTCGCACCGGGCGTCCGCTTCGCCGACTCCATCGCCGGTGAACTCCGCGCGCTCGCGTCGGACGAGGACCGCGCGTACTGGCGCCGGACCGTCGAGGCGTACCCGAAGTTCACCCTCCCCGCCGGTTGGGGCGCTCCGGACCAGCCCGTCGAACATTTCTGGGTCTCCGTACCCTTCGGCGATCTGGAGGACCGGCTGCGGGCCCTCGCGGCCCGGGCGGACGCCTCGCTCAAGAGCGTCCTGGTGGCCGCGCACGGCAAGGTCCTGAGCCTGCTCACCGGCCTGCCCGCCTTCACCGGCGGTGTCGTGGTGCACACCCGTCCCGAGACCGCCGACGCCGACCGCGTTTACGGCATGCATCTCAACACGGTGCCCTTCGTCTTCGACCGCGGGGCGCGGACCTGGCGCCAACTGGTCGGCCGGGCCTTCGAACGGGAGGCGGGGCTCTGGCCGCACCGCCGGTTCCCGATGCCGGAGATGCAGCGCATGGCGGGTGGGCAACGGCTCGTCGACGTACTGCTCAACCACGTGGACTTCGATCGGCTGGAGAGCGAAGCGGTCGATCTGGACAGTCTGATGGCGCCGGGTACGACGGAGTTCGACCTCGCGGTCACCACGGTGTCCCGGCACATCGGCCTGAAGACCAACACCCGGGTCCTGACCCGCCGGAACGCGGGCAGGATCGCGGACCTGTACCGACGGGTGCTCGAAGCGATGGCGGCGGACCCGGACGGGGACGCGGCCGAGGTGTTTCTCGCCCCGGAGGAGCGCGAGCTGCTGGAGCGGGTCAACGAGACGGGGTTCGAGGCCGAGACGGCTTCTGTGCTGGAGTTGTTCGAGGCGCAGGCGCTGCGGACCCCGGAGGCCACGGCGGTCCGGTCCAGCGAACTGAGCCTTTCCTACGGCGAGTTGGACGCGCGGGCGAATCAGATCGCACACTTCCTGCGGGGACGTGGGGTCGGTCATGAGTCGCGGGTGGCCGTGCTGCTGGACCGTGGTCCGGAGCTGATCGCGTCGCTGCTGGGTGTGTGGAAGGCGGGCGCGGCCTACGTGCCGATCGATCCGTCGTCCCCGGCCGAGCGGGTCGCGGCGATCGTGGAGACCTCGGGCGCTCTGGTGGTCCTGGATGACTCGCGGGCGTCGGTGGCAGACCTCCCGGTGACGGCACCGGATCGGGTCGATGACCTGGACCGGTTGGCGTACGTCATTTTCACGTCGGGTTCGACGGGGACGCCGAAGGGCGTCGAGATCGCGCACCGCGGTCTGGTCAACCATGTCGCTTGGGCGGCACGGGAGTTGGCCTCGCAAGGGTCGGGTGGGGCGCCGTTGTTCTCGTCGGTGGCGTTCGACCTGGTGGTGCCGAATCTGTGGGCGCCGCTCGTCGCCGGGCAGGCCGTGCACACGGTGTCCGGGTCGGTCGACATGGCTGATCTCGGTGCGCACCTGGTGCGGCAGGGCCCGTACAGCTTCATCAAGCTCACCCCGAGCCATCTCGACGTGCTCTCCCTCCAGCTCACGCCGCCCGCCGCCGCCGCGCTCGCGCCCGTCCTGGTGGTCGCCGGAGAGGCCCTGTCGCGAGGCACGGTCGAGAGGTGGCGTGCCCTCGCACCCGAGACCAGGCTCATCAATGAGTACGGTCCGACCGAGGCTTCTGTCGGGACCTGCGTCTACCCGGTGTCCGAGGCACTGCCCTCGGAGGTCGTGCCGATCGGCCGCCCCACCCCCAACATGACGATGTACGTCCTGGACGCTCTGCTCCAGCCCGTTCCGGTGGGTGTGGCGGGGGAGTTGTACGTCGGCGGCACCGGAGTGGCCAGGGGCTACGCGAACCGCGCCGACCTGACCGCCGAGCGGTTCCTGCCCGACCCGTACGGGCCCGCCGGGTCGCGGTTCTACCGCACCGGTGACCTGGTCCGGCGGCGGGCGGACGGGAACGTGGAGTTCCTGGGCCGGCTGGACGACCAGGTCAAGATCCGCGGCTACCGCATCGAACTCGGCGAGGTCCAGGGCGTCCTGGCCGCCCACCCCGCCGTACGCGAGGCGTTCGTGACGGTGCACCACACGGACACCGGCGACAAGCAACTCGCCGCCTACTACACGAGCGCCGACGGGGGGCCCGTCGAGGACCTGGCCGCGTTCTGCGGTCTGCGGCTGCCCGACTACATGATCCCGGCCACCTTCACCCCCCTGGCCGCCCTCCCGCTCAACGCCAACGGCAAGATCGACCGCCGCGCCCTGCCCACCCCCGGCCCGAACGCCACCTTCGCCCGCCCCTACACGGCCCCCCGCACCCCCGTCGAGGAGCGGTTCGCCGCTGTCTGGTGCGAGGTGCTGGGGATCGACCGGGCCGGGGTCCAGGACAGCTTCTTCGACCTCGGCGGCGACTCGATCCGCGCCGTCGCTCTCGTCGGCGCGCTGCGGGCGGAGGGCCACGACCTCGACGTACGGGATGTCTTCGACCGCCGTACGATCGCCGCGCTCATCGCACTCGTCGCCGATCGCGCGCCGGCCGTCGTCGAGGCGGCCGTGGCCCCCTTCGCACTGCTCGGGCCCGATGACCGGGACCGGCTCCCGGCCGGGCTCGCCGACGCGTACCCGATGGCGCAGACCCAGATCGGGATGGTCGTCGAGATGCTTTCCGACGCGAGTCTGCACCGCTACCACAGCGTGTCCTCGTTCCGGATCCGCGACGAGGAGCCCTTCGACGCCACCGCGCTGCGAGCGGCCGCCCGGGCCGTCGCCGCACGCCACGAGGTGCTGCGCACCTCGTTCGACCTCAACTCCCTCTCCGTGCCCGCGCAGTTCGTGCATCCAGAGGCCGAGATACCGGTGTCCGTGCACGCCTTCCCGGCGGGGCCCGACGCCGAGGGCGTTCAGCAGGCGCTCCGTTCCTTCCAGGCCGACGAACGCTCCCGCCCCTTCACCCTCACGGCCGCACCCCTGCTGCGCCTCGCCGCGCACCCGGAGGCACACGGTGCCTGGTGGCTGTCGATGACGCGCTGCCATGCGATCACCGAGGGGTGGAGCCACTACAACCTCCTCATGGAACTCCTGGACTGCTACCGGCAGTTCCGCGACGCCGGCACCCTCCCCGAGACGCCGTCAGCGCCGGGGATCCGTTACGCCGACTTCATCGCGACGGAGCTCCGCGCGCTGGCCAGTGCCGAGGACCGCGCCTACTGGGCGGGCGTCGTCGAGGACCACCCCAAGGTCGCGCTCCCGGCCGGCTGGGGAGACCCCGGACGGCCGCCGGGGGAGCGGGTGCGGCGCCGGGTCGCGGTCTCCGACCTGGAGCCCGGTCTGCGGGCGCTCGCGGTCCGCGCGCAGACGTCCCTCAAGAGCGTGCTGCTCGCCGCGCACCTCACGGTGCTCGGTGCCCTCACCGGCGAGAACTCCTTCTCCACCGGGCTCGTGTGCGACGCCAGGCCCGAAGCGGTCGGCGCGGACAAGGTGCACGGGATGTACCTCAACACCGTGCCTTTCCCCCACAACCGGGCGGCAGCGGGGGGAAGTTGGATCGATCTGGTCCGTGCCGTCTTCGCCACGGAGGTCGGACTCTGGCCGCACCGGCACTTCCCGATGCCGGAGATGCAGCGGACGGCGGGTGGCCGCCGGCTCGTCGATGTGTCCTTCAACTACCTGGACTTCCGTCAGGTTGACACCGAACGGGTCGAGGTGGCGTCGACGCTCGCCGAGGGCGGCACGGAGTTCGACCTCGCCGTGACCACACTGGCCGGACACCTGGCCCTGAGCAGCCGCGCGGGCGTCCTCGGCGAAGCCGACGCGGACCGGCTCGTGGACATGTACCGGGGCGTCCTGGAAGCGATGGCGGCCGACCCGGACGGCCCGGCGGACGACATCTGCCTCGCGGCGGCGGACCGGTCGCTCCTCGACGCCCTGCACACCCCGGCGCACGGCGAAGCGGCCCCGGACCTGCTGCCCGACCTCTTCGAGGCGCAGGCCCTCCGCACCCCGGACGCGGTGGCCCTCGTCCACGGCCGTACGACCGTGCGGTACGGCGAGCTGGACGCCCGCGCCGACCGCATCGCCCGCCTGCTGCGCGCCCGGGGAGTACGCACGGGCACGCCGGTCGGGGTCCTGCTGACCCGTGAACCCGACCTGGTGGCGTGCCTGCTCGGGGTGTGGAAGGCGGGCGGGGCGTACGTGCCGCTCGATCCCGCGGCGCCCGGTGAGCGACTGCGCTTCATGCTCGCGGACGCACAGGTGCACACCTTGCTGACCCGGCGCGAGCACCTCCCGGCGGGTCTGCGCCACACGGGCGCGGTCTTCCTCGAAGAACCGGAGACGGAAAAGGAAGAGGAGACCCGTCCCAGCAGGCCCCGAGCCGTCGTGCCGCCCCGCACCACGGACCCCGATCACCTCGCCTACATCATCCACACGTCCGGCTCCACGGGCCGCCCCAAGGGCGTGCAGATCACCCACCGGGGCATCGCCCACCGGGTGGCCTGGTCCGTGCGCGAACAGGGCATCGGCCGGCACGACCGCGTCCTGCAGAAGACGTCGGTCGGATTCGACGCGGCCGGCTGGGAGCTGTTCGCCCCGCTGATCACCGGCGGCACCGTGGTCCTGGCCCCGCCCGGCGTCGAACGCGACCCGCAGGCGCTGCTGCGGGCCGTCGCCGACCATCGTGTGACGGTCCTCCAGGTGGTCCCCTCGGTGCTGCGGCTGCTGACCGGCACAGCGGGCTGGGAAGCGTGCACACAGCTGCGGACGGTGTGCTCGGCGGGGGAGCAGCTGGACGGTGAACTCGCCGACCGAGTCAGGAGGTTGCGGCCGGGTCTGGAGCTGTGGAACACCTACGGACCCACCGAGTGCGCCGTCGACGCCACCGCGCACGCCGTCCCGGACCCGGTGGCCGACGCCCCGGTGCCGATCGGCCGGCCCCTGCCGCACGGGGGCGTGCAGATCCTCGACCCCGGCCTGCGACGGGTGCCGGTCGGAGTGGCCGGGGAACTCCACGTCGTGGGCGCCGCCCTCGCCCGCGGCTACGCGGGACGCCCCGACCTGACCGCCGAGCGCTTCGTGCCCGACCCGTACGGCCCGCCGGGCGCCCGCATGTACCGCACCGGCGACCTGGTGCGGATCGCCCCGGACGGAATTCTCGTGTACGTGGGCCGCACGGACGACGAGGTCAAGATCCACGGAGTCCGGGTGGCCCCCGCCGAGACCCGCACCGCGCTGCTCGCCCTGCCCGGTGTACGGGACGCCCTGGTGCTGCCCCGGCAGGCCCCCGACGGCAGCGGGCAGCGACTCGTCGCGTACGTGGTGGCGAGCGGGCCGGCCGACGGCACCGCACTGCGGCAGCAGCTCGCCGGCCGGCTGCCCCCGGCCTTCGTACCCACCGCGTTCGTGCCCCTGGACCGCATCCCGCTCACCGTGAACGGCAAGCCGGACCGCACCGCCCTGCCCGCGCCCGAACCGGCCGCCGACCGTGAGTACACGGCCCCCGCCACGCCCGTCGAGCGCGCCCTCGCCGAGATCTGGTCCGAGGTGCTCGGTCTCGAACAGGTCAGCGCGCGCGACAACTTCTTCGACTACGGCGGGGACTCCCTGCTGGTCATCAAGGTCATCGGCGCGGCCCGCAGACGCGGGCTGCCCGTGTCCCTGCGGATGCTGTACGAGTACGACACCCTGGCCGACCTGGCCGGCGCCGTCGACTCGCTGACGGAAGGACAGGACATGACGCCCGACGCACCACCGGCGCCCACCGCGCGCCCCGCGCCGGCTCTCCCGCACATCTCCAGGGCGGGCCTGGAGGACGTCATGGCGGCCCACCGCATCCCCGGGGTCGCGGTCGCCCTGCTGCGCGGCGGCGAGGTGGTGTCGGTCGAGGGCTACGGGGTCACGGCCGCCGACCGCCCGCAACCGGTCACCCCGCGTACCGCGTTCCAGGTCGCGTCGGTGAGCAAGCACGTCACCGTGCTCGCCGTCCTGCGGCTGGTGGCCGAGGGCGAGCTGAACCTCGACGGTGACATCAACCGCCACCTCACCGGCTGGCAGGTCCCGGACGGCGCCCGCATCACCCTGCGCGAACTCATCAGCCACCAGGGCGGCCTCAGCCATGTCCCGCCCACCAACTTCCTGCCCGGCGAACTCATGCCGACGGTCCCCGAGATCCTGCACGGCCGTCCGCCCGCCACCAACGAGCCGGTCCGGGCCGTGCACCCCGCGGGCACCACGTTCAAGAAGAGCAACATCAACTTCTCGGTCCTCGAACAGCTGCTCCTCGACGTGACCGGTGAGCCGTTCGGCGTGATGATGCGTCGCCTGGTCCTCGACCCGCTCGGTATGGCCGACAGCACCTTCGACCAGGGGCACCCGGCCGTCGCCGCCCGCCCCGTCGCCATCGGCCACGACACCGAGGGCGAGCCGATACCGGGCCGCTGGCGGGTGCGCAACGAGGTCGCGGCCGGCGGCCTGTGGGCGAGCGCCGAGGACCTCACCAAGGTGTCCCTGGAGATCCGCCGGGCCTACCTCGGCGAGCCCGGCACCCTCATCGGCCGCCCGCTGGCCCAGCAGATGCTGACCGTCTGGCACCCCGGCAGCTTCTACGGCCTCGGCACCGTCCTGGACACCACGGGCGGCGACGTGGAGTACGGACACGGCGGCCGGACCGTCGGCTACCGGGTCGGCACCTTCACCCGCGTCGACAGCGGGGAGGGCCTGATCGTGCTGACCAACTCCGAGAACGGCAAGCACGCGAACACCTTCGTCGCCGACGCCGTACGGCGTGCGGACGGCGGGCTCGGCACCGGTGAGGCGATCGCCGCCTGGGCGAACGGCACCGACGAGCCGGTCGAGCCGGCGGCGGCCCGTGCGTGAGGGGACGGCCGGGCGGCTGCGCCGGGCCGTCGGGCAGCGCCCGGACGGCGAGGCCACGGCCGTGCTCGTACACGCCGAGGGACCCGCGGGACCGTGGTCGGCCGCGGCCGGGGTCGCCGATGTCACCACCGGCGAACCGGCCCGGCACGAGCACCGGTTCCGGATCGGCGGGGTGACCAAGACCTTCCTCGCCGCGACCGTCCTCGCCATGGCCGAGGACGGCCTCCTGGACCTCGACGAACCCGTCGACCGGCAACTGCCCGGCCTGCTGCGGGCACCCGTCACCACGCGCCAGCTCCTCGACCACACCAGCGGCCTGGCCGACGAGAGCGACGTCCGCTACAACGACACGCCCTGGTTCCTGCGCCACCGCCTCGACACGTTCACGCCCGAGCAGTTGCTCGCCCGGCCGCTGCGGCAGCCGCTCGACTTCGCTCCCGGCACGGCCCAGCAGATCACCCGCGCCAACTACGTCGTCGTAGGCCTGCTCGTCGAGCGGGTCGGCGGACGCGGTTACGCGAAGGAGATCGAGGAGCGGGTCCTGCGGCCGCTCGGGCTGGACGCCACCACGCTGCCCGGCACCGACCCCGCCCTGCCCGCACCGCACCTGCGCGGGTACGAGGACGGCCTGGACATCACCGAGCACAGTCCGACCATCCACGGCGCCGCGGGCGAGATGATCTCCACCGTGCCCGACCTGGACCGCTTCCTGACCGCGCTCCTCGGCGGTGAACTCCTCGGCGAACAGGCCCTCGCGCAGATGTTCCGGGTGCCGGACGTCCCGTACGTCAAGGGCGGGCCGGCCTTCTGCGGGGCCGGCCTGGACAGCATGGTGCTGCCCGGCGGCACCACCGTGTGGGGCATGGCGGGCGTGGTGCACGGCTACCTGGCCGGGATCGGCGCCACCCGCGGCCTCGGGCACCGCGTCGTCTACATGATGGCCCCGCGCACCCGGGGCACGCTGCGGGTGCCGCCCGCGGTGCAGTCGATCCTCGCGGCGGCCTTCTGAACGACGGCGACGGGCCGGGCACCTCCCCCGATCAGGGAGTGCCCGGCCCGTCGCCGTCACCGTGCCGCGATGCCGCCGGGGCTCAGCCCGCGGCGCTCAGCCTGACGTCGCCGCCGTCCGTGTGCAGCGTGATCTTGCGGGCGGCGGCGGGGTCGGTCTTGATGTCGACCTTCGACGAGCCGCCGTTGCTGGTGGCCTTGACCGCGTACGCCTCGGCACCCGGCACCTGCACCGACACGTCGCCGGCCCGGGTGTCGATGTCCACGGTGTCCGGCGCCGTGGTGAACCGGGCGTCGATCGCGCCGCCGTTGCCGTCCACGGTGAACCGCTTGGAGGTGACCCGGTCCGCGGTGACCTTGCCCCCGCCGGACTTCACCTCGAGGGCGCCGGCGAGCCCGGACACCGACACGTCCCCGCCCTTGCTGTCCAGGACGGCCGCGAGCGCCTTCGGCACCTCCACGGTGTAGTCCACCGTGCACTTGGAGGACCCGCCGTCCTCGAGGCAGCCGTCCCCGGGGGTCAGCAGCAGCGTGCCGCCCCGCGTGGTGTGCTCCGTCTCCGGCTTGTCACCGCTGTACGTCACCTTCTCGGTGACCCTGACCTTGGTGCCGTCACCGGCGACGACCTTGATGTCACCGCCCGGGGTCCGCACGTCGAGCGCCGACACCGTCCCCTTCACGTCGTACGAGGTGCTCGTGCTCTTGGATCCCTCCTGACCGACCTCGCAGCCGGTGGCGAGCACGCCGGCGGCGAGCGCGAGGACGGCGGCGGACAGGTGGCGGACGCGGAGCTTCATGATGGCCTCTTCTTCTTTCGGTGCTCTGGATGACGTCAGGTCTTCAGGTCTGCGCAGGTGCGGGGCGGGGGCTAGGAGACGGGGCGGCGGTTCACGCACCGGCCGCCCTCGCGGTAGGAGGCGTGGGAGAAGGAGCCCGGGGTCTGGGCGACCCACACGCCCCCGACGACCTGGGCCCGGACGACGGAACGGGTGGTCCCGGTGCCGGGGAGCGGGCCGCTGAACACCACGGTCGGCGCGGCACCGCCGGCCGGCAGACGCCCGGCCACCAGCGAACGCTGCGGGCACGCCTCGACATAGCTCTGGGTGTTCGCGACCGTCGACATGTGGACTCCCGAGTGACTTGGCCCCGCTGCTGCGGCGCTCCGGCTGCTGACTCAACAAAACCGTGCGTCGGGGGTCCGGCACATTGCGGCGGAACCGAGTCTTCGGGGTAGGGCCAGGCATACCCCGGAAGTAGAACTGGGCTGCTGGGCGCGGGGGGCACCCGATTTCTACGGTGGAGTCATGGCAATCCTGGAAGCGACATCGGTGTGGGGGGCGGTCCGCCGCCCCGGGTTCCTGTTCTCGTCCTGGCCGTGGCGGGCGACCGCCTATCTGCTGAGCAGTGCCCCGGTGGGCCTGGCCGGGCTGCTCGCGATCCTCACCGCGTTCGCGGTGGGCGGCGCGCTCTCCGTCGTGGTCGTGGGGGTTCCCGTCCTGCTCGCGGCCCTGTTGTCCGGTGTCCCGATGGGCGTGGTGGAGCGGCGCCGGCTGCGGATGGTCGGCCACCGCGCCCTGCGCGACCCGCACGAGGATCCCGAGGAGCCGGGGCTCGGCCCCTGGTGCCGGAAGCGGTTCTGCGAGGCCGCCAGCTGGCGGGAACTGGCGTACACGCTGCTGTTCGTGACCGTGCTGTGGCCGCTCGACCTGCTGGCCGTGGTCTTCGCGTTCGCCGTTCCGCTGGGCCTGATGGCCACCCCGTACATGCTGGCCGCGTACGGCGGCGGCGAGTCCACGATGGCGCTGAAGCAGTGGGCGGTCACCTCCTACCCGCAGGCCTGGGCGTTCGCCGTCCTCGGGGTGCTGCTGCTGCCGGTGGCGGCCTACGCGCTGACCGTGGTGGCCGGCGCCCGGGCCGGCTGGGCGCGGACTCTGCTGACCTGACCGGGCACGGGGCCTCATCCGCCAACCTCCCTCCGCGCCGCTCACGTTGATCCATTCAACGGGGCGGCGCTTCGGCCTGCCCGGCGTGTCAGCTGGCAGCACCCTGCCCCGGCAGGACGTTGCGAGCGGCCCGCCCGGGGCGTCAGCAGCGGGCCCCCGCCAGCGAGCGGGCGAACATCAGGACCACCTCGTGGAAGCGGTACTGCGGCAGCCCCGTGGCGCCCACGCCCGCCATCTCCAGCAGGGACACATCGGTCAGCCGCTCCAGGAAGTCCTCCGCCGCCTGCTCCGGGATCCCGAACAGCCGCCCCGCCGTGACCGCGGGGAACGGTCCGCGCCCGAGGGCGGTCAGCTCGGCGAGGAGCTCGTGCTCCCGCGCGCTGAAGCCGCGCATCGAGGACAGCACGGACTGCCGTACGTCGAGGTCCCCGAAACGCAGTTCGTGCAGGCGGGTGTCCTCCTTCGCGAGCCGGTCCGCGAGCCGTGTCGCCGACCAGTACGGCCGGGACGCGAGGCGCGCGCCGGCGACCCGCAGGGCGAGCGGCAGCCCCCCGCAGGAGGCCACGATCGCGGCGGCCGCCTCGTGTTCGACCGCGATGCGCCGCACGCCGGCGACCGCCGCCAGCAGGGCGAGGGACTCGCCCTGGTCCATCGGCGCGCACGCCGTCGTGTGCGAACCGGACACCGCGCACAGCCGGGTCCGCCCGGTGACCAGCACCGCGGCCGAGGCGCTGCCCGGCAGCAGGGGATCGAGCTGGAGATCGCCGGCCGCGTTGTCGAGGAGGATCAGCAGCCGCTTGCCCGCCGTGCGGGTGCGGTAGAGCCGCACCAGCTCGTCCAGGTCGGCGGGCGGGCCGTCGAGCGCCGCGACGGGCTCACCGAGGCCGCGCAGCAGCCGTACCAGAATCTCGGCCGGGTCCTTGGGCGTGCCGTCCGCGTGGCACAGGTTCGCGTACAGCTGCCCGTCCGGGAAGTGCTGGACGCTGGCGTGCGCGGCGTGCACCGCGAGCGCCGTCTTGCCCACCCCCGCCATGCCGGTGATCAGCATGCGCTGCGGCCGGAACACGGGCCGCCGGCCCGCGGGCGGCGGCGCCAACTGCTTCAGGAGTACGGCGAGTTCCTGCTCCCGGCCGGTGAAGTCGGCGATGTCGGCAGGCAGCATCGCGGGGGGCGCGACCTGTGACGTGCGCGCCTGCGTGACCGTGAACGGCCGACCGCCCGGGTTCTGCGGGGTGTTCGCGTGCGGCGCGGACGCCGCCGCCGAGGCCGTCGGCCGGGGCAGGTCGAGAGTGCTGTTGAGCACCGCCTGGTAGGCGGCGTTGAGGTCGGCGCCGGGGTCGACGCCCAGTTCCTCGGCGAGTGTGCGGCGGCCCTGCCGGTAGACGTGCAGCGCGTCGGCCTGCCGGCCGCACCGGTACAGCGCGGTCATCAGCTGCGCGCGCAGCCGTTCCCGCAGCGGGAACTCCGCCATCAGGCCGATCAGTTCGGGGACCAGCTGCTGGTGCCGGGAGAGGGCGAGGTCCGCCTCGATGCGGTGTTCCAGCATGGCGGTGCGCGCCTCCTCCAGCTGCGGCAGTTCCGCGTCGGCCAGGAAGGACGTGACGTTGGCGAGCGCGGGGCCGCGCCACAGGTCCAGGGCCCCGCTCAGCAGGTCGTGCGCGTCCTGGTGGCGCCGCTCGGCGAGTGCCGTCCGGCCGAGCCTGCCGAGCCGCTCGAACTCCGCGGTGTCCAGGCGCGCGTCGTGGGTGAGGATGAGGTAGCCGGGCGGACGGCGTACCAACTCCACCTCGGAGCCGAGGAGTTTGCGCAGCCGGGAGATGTACGTATAGATCTGGGCGCTCATGGTGGCGGGCGGGTCCCAGCCCCACAGCAGCGCACTCAGCCGGTCGTCGGTGACGATCTTGCCGCGGGCGAGCAACAGGGCGGCGAGCACGGTGTGCACCTTCGCCCCCGACATGGAGACGCGTCGTTCGCCCTGCCTTGCTTCCACCGGACCGAGAAGCCGGAAATCCATGAGTCCCCCACTCACTGCCATGCACTGCTGTCGAAAAAGGCCGGCGGATTGCCGAAGCCTTCTGCTGCACCATTCTTCGAAGCTGTGACCTGGTAGGTCATCAGCGGCGGATGGCAAGAGGCTGCGGTGGCAAAAGGCTGCACGCTCGTTCCCCCCTTCACAGTCCCGGGCTGAAACCCATGCCGTAGCCGACGAGCACGAAGGTCGGCGCCCACACCGCGCTGCTCACGACGGACCAGGTCAGATAGGACCGCACGGACATTCCCGAGACCCCGCACAGGGTCGGTACGAGGGTGCGCAACCCTGCCGTGAACCGCCCCACGAACACCGCCCGGCCGCCGTGCCGCTGGATGGCGGAAAAAGCGCGGGCGGTGGCGCGGGACCGCAGCAGCCGGCGCGGGACGCGGTCCAGGAGCCGGGTGTTCCAGCGCCGCCCGGCCGCGTAGCCGAGGCCGTTGCCGAGGACCGCGCCGAGCAGCGCGGTGACCACGATCCAGCCGAGCGGGACCCGGCCGTGATGCGCCAGCACGCCGCCCATCACCACCGCGGTCTGCCCCGGGAGCAGCACGCCGATCAGCGGCAGCGCCGCCTCCAGGGCCGGCAGCAGCAGCACCGCCGCCAGGACTCCCCAGGTCCCGAACACCAGGGTGTTCTCGGTCAGCCACGTCATCATCTCCGGCCCCCTTCAGCCGTCTCCCAGACAACCGCGCGGGCCCGCGAGGATCACGACCACTGGGCTGAGTCCTGAGGTAGGGCAGGCCCTACCCCCGACCCTCGGTCTGGAGGGATGGCTCCGGCAGAGAACCGCCTTCTACCGTGAGGCCATGCGCTCACTCAACGTGTGGCAGGCCCTGACCCGCTCCGGCTACCTGCGCTCCGGCTGGCCCTGGCGGGCCGCCGGCTATCTCCTCAGCAGCGCCCCCGTCGGCATCGTGGTGCTGCTGGCGATCGTCCTCGCGGCGGCGGTCGGCAGTGCGCTGGCCGTCGTACTGGTCGGGCTGCCGCTGCTCGCGCTGCTCGCCCTGTCCGGGCTGCCGGTGGCGGCCGTGGAGCGGCGGCGGCTGCGGCTGGTCGACCGGCGTCCGGCTCCCACCCCGCACCGGGTGCCGGACGAGCCGGGCCTGATGGCGTGGGTGCGCACCCGGTTCCGGGAACAGGAGACCTGGCGGGAGCTCGGCTACACGCTGGCGTTCGCGACGGTGCTGTGGCCGCTCGATCTGCTGGTGTTCGTCATGGCGCTCGTCGTGCCGGTGGGCCTGGTGGCGACCCCGGTCCTGATGGCGACGGTCGGGGACGGCGAGGAGGCGCCCGTGCTGAAGATGTGGACGGCGACCAGCTGGCCCGAGGCCTTCGCCGTCGCCGTCGCCGGCCTGCTGCTCTTCGCCGTCAGCGCGTATGCGATCGGCGCCGTGGCGGTGGGCCGCGCCGAACTCACCCGGCTCCTCATCGCGCCCGTGGAGACCGACCTGGGGGAGAAGGTCACCGAACTCGTGCGCTCCCGGGTCCGGTTGGTCGACGCCTTCGAGGCGGAGCGCCGCCGGATCGAGCGCGATCTGCACGACGGCGCCCAGCAGCGCATCGTCGCCCTGACCATGGCGCTCGGCCTGGCCCGTCTCGACGCGCCGCCCGGCCCGCTGGCCGACCAGCTCGCCAAGGCCCACGACGAGGCCGGCAAGGCGCTGGCCGAGCTGCGGGAGCTGATCCAGGGCATCCATCCGAAGGTGCTCGCCGACTTCGGGGTGGGCGCGGCCGTCGCCGACGCCGCCGACCGGTCGGTGGTACCGGTGGACGTCTCGGTGGATCTGCCGTGTCGGCTGCCCGAAGCGGTCGAGGCCGCCGCCTACTTCGTGGTCTGCGAGGCGCTGGCGAACGTCGCCAAGCACAGCGGGGCGGCGCGCGCCGAGGTGACCGGCCGGCACGCGGACGGGTGGCTCGTCTTCGAGGTACGGGACGACGGCTGCGGCGGCGCGGACGTCCAACGGGGCAGTGGGCTCACGGGACTTGCGGACCGGGTGTCCGTACTGGATGGCAGACTGACCCTGTCCAGCCCTGCCGGGGGCCCGACCCTACTGCGTGTGGAGATCCCTTGCGAGCCGACCGAGCGCTCCGTGTAGTCCTGGCCGAGGACAGCGTGCTGCTCCGCGAAGGACTGATCGGCCTGCTCGGCCGCTTCGGCCACGAGGTGGTCGCGGCGGTCGGTGACGCGGAGGCACTGATGGCGGCCGCGGCCGAGCACACCCCCGACATCGTCGTCACCGACGTACGGATGCCGCCTGACTTCAAGGACGAGGGGCTGCACGCCGCCGTACGGCTGCGGGAGGCCCAGCCCTCACTGTCGGTCCTGGTGCTGAGCCAGTACGTCCAGCGCAGTTACGCGTCCGAGCTCCTCGACTCCGGGGACGGCACCGGCGTCGGCTATCTCCTCAAGGACCGGGTCGGCCAGGTCGAGGAGTTCCAGTCGGCCCTCCTGGAGGTCGCCGGGGGCGGCACGGTCGTCGACCCGGAGGTCGTCCGCCAGCTGCTGCGCCGCCGGCGTGACCCGCTCGAACGCCTCACGGCCCGCGAGCGCGAGGTGCTGGCCCTGGTGGCGGAGGGCAAGTCCAACACGGCGATCGCCCGCCAACTCGTCGTCTCCGAGGCGGCGGTGGGCAAGCACATCGGCAACATCCTCATGAAACTGGACCTCCCGCAGGCGGACGAGACACACCGCCGGGTCCTCGCGGTTCTCGCCTACCTCCGGGCCTGATGCCGTATATGGCTGCGCCATAGCCCCCGAGGCCAGGCTGTGCCCGCCCCGCGCACCCCGCGCAGGGCGCCCACACAGCCCCCGGAGGACTCCCGATGCGCAGCCGTCTCGCCACGCCCCTCGCCGCCGCAGCCCTCGCCGTGCCGCTCGCCCTCGCCATAGCCGCCGCCCCCGCACAGGCGGCCCCCGCCGACAAGCCGCAGCTGCTGAGCAGTTGGACCCAGACCAGCGCGAGCAGCTACGACTCCTGGGCCACGGCGCGCAACAACCAGGCCTCCTACAGCGCGTACGGCTTCGACTGGTCGACCGACTACTGCACCACGTCCCCCGACAACCCCTTCGGCTTCCCCTTCCAGATGTCATGTGCACGACATGACTTCGGCTACCGCAACTACAAAGCCGCGGGTTCCTTCGACGCCAACAAGTCCCGCCTGGACAACGCCTTCTACGCGGACCTCAAGCGGGTGTGCACCGCCTACTCGGGCGTCAAGCGCACCTCCTGCGACGCCTCGGCATGGACCTACTACCAGGCGGTCGACAAGCTGGGCTAGGCCGCGGGGTCATCACTGACCGGACAGGACGAAAGGCCCGTCACCGAACAGGACGGGACGGGCCTTCGTCGAGGTAAGGCTGCTTTCGCTGCTGGGCGAATGCGTGCTGGGCGAATGCGTGCAGGGTGAATACGTGCTGGGTCAATACGCGCTGGGCTTACCGGGGTTACTCCGACGGCAGCGGCAGGACGCTGTCCCAGCTCGGGTCTTCCGGCACGCTGTCCCAGCTGGGGTCCTGCGGAGCGGAGTCCCAGCTCGGGTCCTCCTGGACGCTGTCCCAGCTCGGGTCCTGCGGAGCGGCGTCCCAACTCGGGTCCCCCTGGACAGCGTCCCAGCTGGGGTCCTGCGGCGCCGCCACCGCCACCCCCGCAGCCGGGGACGCCCCCGCCGCGTGAGCGACGGCCCCCGCGGCCGGCGCACCGAACACGACGGCGACGGTGGCTACGACGACAAAACCCCTGCGCAGAACGCTGACCTTCATGAAGACCCCCTGGATAGCTTTTCCGAAAGACCGGAAAAGAAAGACAATGAGCGGGCAGGCATATTCCATCGGAATTACCGTGAACGCCCTCCGCCTTTCCGGTGGGCGCCCCCCGATGAATTAGATTCTTGTCCGTCGCCCACCCCTGCCACCAGGGCAATCGCATGTCAGGGTGCTGCGCTGGCAGTAGCTTGACAGCGGATCAACGCGTTCCGATTCAGCGGCCGGAAGTATTCCGTTTTCGCCTGTGTAGAAGAAGTAAAGGTGAAGGGCCTAAAGCTGGTTCCGACGCGCACACAAGAACCCGGCAGAGGAGTAGGCACAGCCGGCCCGGCAACGGGCCCACCGCTACCCCGCCCCACGCAAAGGCCGGAACTTGCCACGCACACCGCCGGCTGCACCGGAGCACACGCGCGCGCACAGCGACGGGACCGCCACCGTCGCGAAAGGCACGGCGACCACCACCCACCCCGACCGCTAGGCGCGCAGCGCTCGGAGCGGCACAGGAACGCAGGTAACCCAACCCACGTACACAGGAGCCGAAGTGTCCACCACCCCGCCCTCACGCCCCCTGTTCACCGTGAAACGCGGCACCCCAGACGCCACCGAACTGGCCGCCCTCACCGCAGTCCTCCTCACCCGCGCCAGACTCCCCCACCCACCCACCACCCCCACCCCCCGCCCAACCTGGCCCGCCCCGTCCTACCGAGTCCCCAGCGACTGGCGCCACTGACTACCCCCCCCCGAGCAGCCCGGCAGCACCGACACCCGGCGCACGCAGACCAAGCACCTGCGCGCTGCGGACCCCAGAGGATGAGCGAACACCCCGGCCTGCCTCGGTCTCGCCCGCCGCCGATCCGACGTGCTCTTCGCGATGCTCCGCGACGGCGAGCACCTTGCCCTTCCCAACCCGCTCGTGCTCGGCTGGCTCCATGGCGGCAGAAGAATCCGAGCACCTGCAGCTCATCCACCGCTGGCTGGCCGGAGAGGTGGTCAACAACCACGTCGGCATCAAGGTCGTCGGAGGCCCGTCCAACGGCCGAACAAAGATCGTGCAACTCGGCCCGGACGGGTCACCTCCCGCCCAATTCCGCACCTCCGGCGGCCGGGCAGAACCCGACCACCACCTCTACGAGGCAGTCCGCTCCACCGACACCCCAGCAGGCTGGGTCTACTCACACATAGGCATCGCCGCCACACCCACAGACTGAGCCAACGCCCCCATCCGCTTGCCCGAAGAGACAGGGGCACCCAGACCCTGCTCCACCTCTCCGACGCGCTTTGCCGTCCACGCCGCTCACGCAGCCTGCCCCCAACGGTTGGAGGGAGCCCCGTGTCGCCGATTGCGGAGGTCCACGGACACGGGCCACGGACCGTAGTCCGTCACGCCGAGTCAGACGCCTGATCGGCATTCGCCGGGGTCCCGACGAGGGACTGCAGCGCGCGAACAAAGCACCCGGCGTCCGTGCTGGAGAGGGGGGCGAGGAATCGGCGTTCCATCTCCTGGCGGTCGAGTTCGGCGTCGCGAAGGCGCTCCCGTCCGGACGACGTCAGCCGCACGATGTTCTTGCGCCGGTCCTGGGGACTGCGGCGCCGCTCGACGAGTTCCTTGCCCTCCAAGGCGTCGATGAGGGCCACCATCGTGGTGCGGTCGACACCCAGCTTCCCCGCCACTTCCAGCTGGGACAGCTCGTCATGCGCGTCGAGGACGGCGAGAACCGCCAGTTCACGGCCGTCGATCCCGTGCGGCGCCAAGGCCCGCGCGGACTCCTCGGTCAGCCGCAGGTACGCGTGCTTGAGCAGGTAGCCGAGGCGGGAGGCAAGAACCTCGGGCGGGATGTCGCGAGTCATGGCCGCAGCGTATCCAGAGACTGATAGTCAGCGAAACTGATGATCAGCTATGGTGATGGTTGCGCCGCCGTCAACGGCGGCATGTCGACTCGAAGGGCGCGTGGCAAGGATGTCCGACCAGCACCCCCTCCCCGTGACATTCGGAATCAAGACCACCCCGATGCGCGTCCCCTACCAGGACATCCTCCGCGTGTGGCAGGAGGCCGACGAGCTGCCCGACATCGCCGACGCCTGGCTGTGGGACCACCTCATACCGATCGCCGGCCCGAAGGACGGGCAGATCCTCGAAGGATGGACACTGCTGAGCGCCCTGGCAGCCAGGACCCAGCGGCTGCGCCTGGGCCTGCTCGTGACGAGCAACCGGATCAGGCCGCCCGCTGTCCTCGGCAAAATCGCCACCACAGTCGACGTGATCTCCGGAGGCCGACTGATCATGGGCCTCGGCGTGGGCGGCACCCTGCAGCCACCCGACGCGGGCGGCATCGCCGGCGAGAACCCGGCCGTCGCGGAGTACGCCGCCTACGGCCTCCCACTCGTCCAGCCCGCCGAAGGCATCGCCCGCCTGGAGGAAACCATCACCATCCTCCGCGGCATGTGGACGCAGGACGTCTTCGACTTCCACGGGCGCTACTACACCCTGACCGGCAACCACAACGAGCCGAAACCCGTCCAGCAGCCAGGTCCACCCCTGCTGATCGGCGGCTGGGGAAACAGGACGCTCCGCCTCGTCGCCGAGCAGGCCGACATCTGGAACATCCCCGGACCGCCGCACAACACCCTGGACTACATCACCGAGCGCAGCGCCGTTCTGGAGGACCACTGCGCCGCCGTCGGCCGTGATCCGCGCACGATCACCCGCTCCGTGCAGTACATCGTCTCCTACGACGACCCAGCCACCGACCGCAAGGCCATCACGGACCTCATCGCCGCAGGCATGACACACATCGTGCTGAGCCTGCGAAGCCCCTATCCCCCACAAGCCGCCCGATGGCTCACCAACGAGATCATCACACCCGTGCGCAGCACAACCGAAGAACACCGATGACAGAAACGCCCACCACCGGCAGGACGCTCCCCCTGCCGTGGGCCGGCGTGCCTCTCACCTGTGCTGATGGTCCACAAGCGTTTCCGGCGTGTCCGCCGCTGTGCGTCGGCGTCGTCCCGAAGTCAGACACTCACGTGGGGCCCGGTCTGCCGACCTGGCTCGGCATCCGCCGTCCGGCTGCCGCCCTGAGGATTCGGCCAAGAACGTCGGTCTGGCTTCTGCTCTAGGCCGCTCTCACCGATCGCCTCTTGCAGCACGGCCTGACTCCCCTAACAAGCGTCTTGCAGACCCGTTCCCTCAGCATCGGTGCCAGGGCTCCAGTCACGCACCGGCCCATTCGCACGAAGATGCTCAACCAGCCGCAATCGAGCTGCGTACAAGCTGAGTTGCAATGCGACCAAGCCTCGCGGAAGCTCGATGTCGACCTATGCCCGTCGTCGAGGCCTTCGTCGTTCCAGTACGCGCGCCGGCCTCTCGCCGTGTGGCGCTCGGTCCGGCGCACCGGAGACACCAGGACCCGCAAGTCTTAGCGCACCCTCGCCTTGCCGGCGCGCTGCATCGAAGCTCCCTGGCAGCAGTTCGAAGATCAGGGTTGGGATCGGCTCGCTGCTGACGAGAAGTGGGAGGAGAACGGGCTCATCTTCGCCTCGGCCGTGGCCAAGCCGCTCGACGCTGCCAACATCCGCCGCGCCTTCCGCCAGGCACTCAAGGACGTCGACGGAGTCAACGCCGACCGCCTCTCCGATCGCGATGCCCCCAGCTGGTGCCGTGGTCATGGACGTAGTCGCGCACTTAGAAGCTGTTGTCTTTTCGATCTTGGGAGACGCGCGTCGAACGGGGGTCCCGATCGGGTGGTCGCGGGGCGCGAGGCGCATACGAACAGGACCTCCTGAACAGCTCGTTGGTGTCGAATCACCGAGCAGCAGCAGGAGGCCCTGGTGCAGCAGTCTTGCGTGCCGATGGCCGGGCAGTCCAGCGCGGTCACCTGGGAGTGTGACTGTCTGGCTCACCGGTTCGGAAACGCCGCCGACAACGGGACGCGGCAGCCGCGCTACCCGACGGACATGACGGACGCGGAGTGGGCCCGGGTCCTGCCGCTGCTGCCGGTGCCGGGCTGGATGCGTGGCCGGGGCGGCCGGCCGGAGGCGTACTGTCACCGCACCATGCTCGATGCGATCCGGTATCTCGTGGACAACGGGATCAAATGGCGTGCGATGCCCGCCGACTTCCCACCGTGGGACCGCATCTACGCATTCTTCCGCCGCTGGCGCGACAACGCCCTGGTCAAGGAGTTCCACGACCGGTTGCGCGCGAGGGTCCGCGAGGAGCTGGGACGGGACACGCAGCCGACAGCCGGAGTGATCGACTCGCAGTCCGTCAAGGCGGACGCCGTCGTCGGCACGGACAGCCGCGGCTTCGACGGCGGCAAGCTCGTCAACGGCCGCAAGCGGCACGTCGTGGTCGACACCCTCGGCCTGCTGCTGGGCGTGATGGTCACCGCCGCGGATGTCGGCGACCGCACCGCCGCGAAGGTCCTGCTTGAGCAGGTGGCCGAGGCACACCATCGCCTGGCCCTCGTCTGGGCCGACGGCGGCTACACCGGCAGCCTCGTCGAGTACTGCCTGGCCACGTTCGCCCTGGTCCTGACGATCGTCAAACGCAGCGACGACCAGAAGGGGTTCGTGGTCCTGCCCAAGCGGTGGATCGTCGAGCGCCTCTTCGCCCACCTGATGCGAAGTCGCCGCCTGGTGCGCGACTTCGAGCGGCGCACCACCAGCGCGGAGGCGATGGTCTACTGGTCGATGACCGGGCTCATGACCCGTCGCCTGGCCCGGTCACACCCGCAGCGAGGGTGAACCGACCCGGCTGCTGCTCGGCCAGCCAGCCGCGCGCGACCAGGCGTTTCGCTTTCGACCGCAGTGCCTCCACCCGCGCCGGCACCACGTCCATGCCGAACATGGCGGCCATCTCCTGGCAGGTCAGCGGCCCTTGATGAAGCCGGGCCCGGTCCGCGAGTGTCTTGAGGATGCGCTGGTAGTCGACCGACAGCGCCGACCAGGCCAGCCCTTGTCGCCACACCGGCACCTGCGACTTCGGCTTCGCCGCGTCCCGGAGCGCCGACTGCCCCTCCCCATCCCGCGGATCCGGGACAACCTCCGCCTCGACGGTGGCGCCGTCGTCCGGAGCCAGCACCGTGTCGACCCGCCTGCGGGCGATCGCCCACTCCTGGCATTCCAGCTCGGCCGCAGCCAGCTCGGCCTGGATGCGGTCGGCCTCCTCCCGCAGCCCGTCAACTCGACGCCGAGCGGCGAGCTCGTGCTGTTCCAGCAGTCCGACAACCGACGGCATTCGCAACCTCCCGGGGAACGACGACCTGACAGGCCACCACTCCCACGGAACCACCACTCCTATCCCCGACCAGCGGAAACGCATCGATCACGTCCGGAAAGACAACAGCTTCTTAGACACTCAGCAACGCCAGAGGGCCCTCACTGACTCAGTGAGGGCCCTCTGACCTGCTATCCAGCTGTCGGGGTGGCGGGATTTGAACCCACGACCTCTTCGTCCCGAATAAGGTCAACGCAAGACCCGGACATCGCCCTGAAGCTATCTCCGCAGGTCAAGGCCTTGGTGTGAGTTGGTTTCCCAGAGCCTCCGAGGGGTTTTGGGAGAAGATCTTCTCCCAGGGTTCTCCCAGGGAGGCGCAGCGCTCGGGCAGCTATGCCCTGTTCCAACGGACCGACAACTCGCGGCATGATGGGCGGCCATGGATCTGCAAGGTGTGGGTGCCATCGCGTCTGCTCTCGTAGCCCTCGTAGGCGTACCTGCCGCCGTTCTCATCGGGCGTGCTCAGACCAGAGCAGCCGTACGTGCGGCCGAACTTGGGGCTGAAGCGGGGCGAGCGCAAGCGCAAGCTGCTACTCAGGTGGGGGTAGCGCAGGCCGAGGCTACCTACCGTGCCGCCGTGGACGCTTCGCGTGACCAAGCGAGGGCTGAGTATCGCCAATGGCGTCACACGCTGCGGCGTGAAGCGTGGGCAACGTTTGCAACGGCCGTAAATGACGCCACCACAGCTGCTGGTGACCTGGTCAAGAGGGCGGGGCCTAACGAGGACCACGGCAGGCTGAACGATGCTGTCACTGCGGCCATGGACACAGTGAAGTTCGCGCACTCTGTGGTCGATCTGGAGGGCCCCGCGCATGTTGCGGAAGCAGCCCGCCGTGTTCGTGATGGGGTCACTGCCGTCCTACTGGCGGCGGCCAAGGCTTCCACTGTTGCCCGGGCAGAGGGTGTCTTACGTGCGGTAGAGAACGGTGACGGGTTGGATGGCACTACAGCGGATCATGCCTTGACTGCGCGGGACGCACTGCACGATCTGAGAGCAGCAGCTCGAGCCCAGGCGGAGGGAAGCAGTTACCCAATCAACGCAGCAGGCACGCGCAACGCAGCTGTGGCCGAGGCTCAAGCTCTCGCACTGACGACTCTGGCGCGGTGTGGTGTCACAGGTCACCGGGCCGCCTCGCTTATCGACGATGCCAGGCACGGCCTTGCTCCGGACAATCGTCGTGAGTCCCTACGCGAGGCAGAAGCTGCTTTGGACCGGACCCTTGCAGAGTGGATACAGGAGGCCCGTCAGTACCTAGACGGGGACGCTCAGAACTGACGGGAGGAAGGGGGGCGGATCTGCGGGCCCTGCACGACGTCTTCGTCCGAACGCGATCAGCAAGAGGGTGACCAGCTGACGGAGGCTCTGACGTGCACGCTTAGGGTCCAGCACCGTCCATTGCTGTCTCACGAGGTTCTTACGAGGTTGCGCCGTTTGGCCCCTCGTTTGGATGGGCCAACTGAGCATCCCTTCCAGTCAGGGGCCAGGTCACAAATCGTAACCGCGTTCGACTGAGAGATTCCGGGTGTTGTTCACAGTGCATAGCGCTTGCCACCTGTACGCCTGAGCCAGCACGATGGACCTAAGAAGTGTGATGTGGGGTGTGATGTGCGCGCTGGAGGGATCATGTTCGACTTCCTGCCAGGGGCCGACGTAGTCCCGGTGGGCAACGTGCTGCTGCGGCAGGCCGTAGTCCAGGTCAGGTTCAACAGTCAAGGCGTGCTGGGAACGCACAGCGGTGTAAGCCAGGTGCACGACGCTCTCGCAGAGCGCTACCCGCGCCTCACCGCCGAGCAACAAGTGAGCATCACAGCCACGCCAGGAAGCGGAGTGCAGAGCACAGCCACTCCGCAGTATCGCTTTCAAGATCTTCGGGGATCTTGGGCCGTTGTCCTAGGGCCCGAGCACGCGACGCTGGAAACGTCTGCCTACGTTAAGTGGGAAGGCATGAGGGAGCGGCTGGAGGAGGTACTTTCAGCCGTGGCAGATGTGGCAAATCTCCGAGTACGTGAGCGGATCGGCCTGCGCTATGTGAACCATGTTCCGCCTGCTGGCGATGGTGGTTTTGAAGGGCGTGTGCGTCGCGAGGTGCTGGGCGTGACTGGCGACAAGGGGTGGAGGTCTTCCCTTGTTGGTGCCGTGGGGCAAGTTATTATTGGGGACGGCAAAACTCAAATGGCTTTGCGGCATGGGTTGGCAACCGATGAGTCTCTCCCTGAGTCTCCTTACCTTGTCGACATCGACTGCTCCAACAGTGAGCCCCTTATTTACGATATGAATGCATCGCTTGCTTACTTGGATGAACTCAACGATGCGGCCTATCGATGCTTTTCTTGGTGTGTTGAAGAGGATTACCGAAAAACCCTGTCCGCATGATGAATTCCGCTGGTTCTAGCGAGGGGGCAGACGTGACATCCCAGCAGGTATACAATTTTCAACACACGCTATCCGGCGAAAATACTAGCAATCGCTCGGGTGATCCGGTTCTTGGGCGACTGGCGAAAATCTTTTCTTCTCTCCAGGAGACTAGTTACCTGGATCGCAGGCTGAGTCCTGGCCTCTTTGGGGAGCAGGTGGTGGCCGGGCATCTCCTCACTGACGCATGCTCTATTCAGCCTACTCTGCGCGTGCTGCTTCCTGAGGGGTGGCAGGAGGTGCTTTCTGGTGAGCCCGAGGTCAGAACTGCTCTGCAGGAAGCTCTGGGAAACGTCGCTAGTGGCCACTCCTCCGTCGTGAACCTCCTTCAGGGGTGGGGGGACGTCCTTACCGTTAGCGGGCTGCTTAGGCTTGTCTCGGGTGGCGGCGTCATCGAGATCGACGCAGCACAAGGGGTTGCGGCTCCTATTGTGGTCTCCGGAAGTAACACCCAGTCCAAGAAGCAGCCGGCCGAGACTGACCCCAAGGAGACGGAGTCTGCGCCGCCTCATGCTCGCCTTGCTGCGGAACTGAGGGAAACGACTGGTCTCAGTGCAGCGAAACTAGCGGCAGCGTTTGGCGTTAGTCGCGAACAGTATTCTCGTTGGGTTGGCGGCGCTCCCATTAGCGACGTACGCCATGGTCAACTGCGTTACCTGCACACCATCGTGGCCGACCTCGTGCGCCGCCTCGGGAGCGTGGCGGAGGCGCGGGTTTGGTTCCAGACGCCGCTTCGAGGTGGAGCGACGCCTTGTGAGCTTCTGATCGGCCGACGCTGGAGTGAGCTGTATCGGGTCGTCACAGAGGTTCCGGACCCGGCGCCGCTGGTGGATGGGGTAAGGGTCGCTCTCCTTGCGCGTTTGGCCGAGGAAGAGGAGAATCCTGGCGAGCCTGATGAGGCAGACGGGGAAGACTCTTGGTCGCCCTACGCGTGACGTATTTCTGAACGGAGCGGGGGAGACGTTCCCTTGGTAGCCATGGAACCGGCTGTACCGGACTTGCACTGGCTCGAACCGGAGCAGCTTTATTTTTCAGTTGGTCCAGATTGCGAGATTGACCGACCGCTTTTCCAGGGGGACATTTTCACTGACACGATTCTTCCTGTGCTTCCCAAAAGGCCGCCCAGTCCAGGTGAGCATCCAGTTGAGTTCGTCGAATCCGTAGTGATGGTGGTTCCTCACCCTTGCCAGTGCTACCACGGGGATAACCTTCGAAAGTTCATCACTGTTGCTCCCGTTTCCCAGGTTTTGGGCTATGAAAACTTTGGTGCCGACAGGACGGGGAAGAAGGATGCTTTCGCTTTGCCTGACCTCTTTGCATGGCGAGACGGGGACGAAGGAGTCTCTTATATCGCAGATTTTGGCCGGATCGTAAGCATCCCAAGTTCGTACCTGTCCCTAAAGAGCCGCATTGCTTGTCTAAGTCATATGGGTATGGGTCTGCTGTCGAAGCGTTTCATCGCCTTTCAGTCGCGAGTTCCGAGCCGCCTTGGCGAGGTTATGGCTGCAACTCAGCACCAATGGAATGAGGCCTTCCTCATGCAGGCATGGGTGCAAAAGAATGGGAAATTGAAGGGATTCTCGACGTGGATGAGGAGTCAGGTTATGATTCCGTCGATCAATGAAACTGATCCCATCACTCCCGGAGATTATGTGACCAGCTCGACGGCTGAGCTCCTTCAAGATATCTTGGCCGACTAGGGGATCTTGTATTTCTGTCTCTATTGAGGCAGGAACCCCGGCCTTTCTCGGCCTAGCGTTTGCAGGCGGGCAAGGTAATCCTTAGCGGCAGGTTCTGTGGAGTAGCGGTGCCGCATCTCGGCTGCAAGCTCTCGGCTTGTCATGATGAGCGACGGCACCGATTGACGGTCGCCTTCGAGGGCCCGTTCGCCCATCATGAGTGCATTTTCCAAATCGCCTTCACGTGCTGCCGTGACGCCCAGCGTGACACGGGCTTCAGCGTTTCGCATTGGAGAGCGCTCGGTGCCGTCGAAGTCGGTTCCCGCTCGTAGCACCTCTTCGGCGAGCGTCCGCGCGAGCTTGTTTTCACCGACCAGGCGGTAGCAGTCCATCGCGTAGAAGTCGAACTTGGCAGGATCCACCACGAAGTGGTTGTCCAGGTTCTCCGGGTACGGCATTGCTTCGAGCAACCGCCGTCCCTTGTCCAGCGCGACCTCAACTTGCCGGCGGTCCCCGAGCCGCGCCCACGCCTTGGCTTCCTGGCCTGCGAGCTGCACAGCTACGCCGTGATGCGGTGCCACCTCCGCCCCGGCCCGCGCCGCTGCGATGACGCCGCGGTAGTCGCCGGTCGTAAGGGCGAACCAGGCCCGCATTTCGTGTGCCCACCCGGCGACCTCTGCATGGTCTGCTTCGGTCGCGAGCGAGAGCGCGGCCTGCCGTGTCGACTCGGCCGCGTGACGGTCGCCCGTGTCGTACTCGACGCAGCCGACCAGGAGCGCGAGCCACCCGGACAGTGCGAGAACTTCGCGGTGCTGGGCGAGCGTGAGGCTCTTCTTATGCAGGTCGACGACGCGGCGGAGCCACTGGCGCCCCTCGACGAGGAGCTGTTCGCTCGGCATGAACGGGTACTCCGAGGAGAGCCGGTCCGCCGTGATCCGCAGAGCATCGAGCGTGGCGTTGTCGACGTCCGACCGGTTGAGGCGGCTCACGATCTCCAGCGTCTCCATGCCGGAGGCTGCCAGAATCTCCGTGTTCCCGTCTCGCCTGGCAGGCGCTGGGAAGAGCGCGTGCGTCACGGTGCCGAAGACGGCCGCGATGATCGGTTGGTAGAAGTCGTTCGGCATCTGGCCTGACTCCCAGCGCTTCCACTGGCGAATCATGCTGTCTTCCGCGGGCAGCTCTGTCGGAGCGTGCCCCCGCAGTGCCCTCACGGCGTCACGCTGCGACCAATCACGGGCCGCTCGTTCGGCAGCGATGCGCCGCGCCCATGCGGGCCTGTCGTCGTTCATGCGCCCTCCTCCGAGTGCCTGCTCCGAGTCTCGCGCGTGAGGCGGGGGGACAGGGAAGGTGACAGGCGGGTGTCACCTGACATGTCCCCTCCTCCGATCTTCCGTCCCCTGGCTGTCACTTACCTCTCAACTCCCGTTCCACGCATGCTGGTTGCAGATCAAGCACCACCCGGCACGGAGCGACCTTCGAGCGCTTCGAGCCTGCTGCGAAGGTCCGAGACTTGGGAGGTGAGATGTTCGAGCTGACGCAGGACCTGGGGAAGGTCGACAGCCGCGTCGGCTCCGCTGGCTTCAGGGGCTTGCTCCGGGTCGCGTGCGTAGCTGCCGCGCGACGTGGTCAGGATGAGCCCATCCTCACGCAGGATCGCAAGGGCTCGCTGCACGGTCATTCCCGAGATTTTGAACCGTGTGGCCAAGTCTCGTACGGAGCCTACGTGGGCCCCCGGCTTGATGTCGCCACGCAAGATCTCCTGCCGCAGGATGTCGGCCGCCTGCTCGGACTCCGGTCTCGGGTCGTCTTTCGAGATTTCAGCGCTCATCACGCCATCGAGCGTACCCACCCCTAGTACGACCTAGCACGAATCTTCGGCGCCCTCTTGCGTCATGGCACGTGCTAGTACATGCTGTTACATGTCGGTACGGGGAGTCCGGGAGGGCTTTACCGGCGGCACCTCGCAAGTGCTTGACCTGCATGAACTGGTTCGGGATTGCCCGTATGACCGCCGCTTGTGGTGGTCGGAAGGCGGCTTCGGTCGCACGCCGCGGGCCCCACGCTGATCGTCCCTTGAGAACTGCATAGGTGGGCCCCGTCTCCCCGAGTCGAAAAGACGGCCGCGCGGCTGTGACCGCGCATATCTCTCCGCCCTGATGGTCGTAGGCCGGGTTCGACTCCCGGTCGGGGCGCTTCCCCTGCCGCACCGCGGTGTGGGGCTTCCGGAGTAGTCGCCGTCTCACCACATGCCTGCGGCCGCTCCGGCTTCCCGTCCCTCCGCCTTCCACCTAAGGAGAAGCAGTGAATCAGCACGACCTGAACGAGATCGCCCACCGCATCGCCTCCGCTGCGATGGAGTTCGCCCCTGGCCACAGGCCGACCGCTGCACAGGCGGCCGACGCCGCCGCGATTCTCCGCGACATGATGCAGGGGGCCAGCATGCACGGCGTGACGACCGCGGACTTCGACGGAGTCGCTCACTTCGCCCGGCTGGCCATTCAGCTGGTCCAGTCCCGCGACGCGAGCCGGTGACCGCCATGAACGCGGCCACCTTCGCCGCCGTGTTTGTAGCCCTCTACGTCGCCCACAGCGTGGGGGACCACTGGGTGCAGACCTCTCACCAGTCCGCGCAGAAGGGCCGTCCCGGCTGGGTCGGCCGTCTCGCGGACGCCCGGCACGTCGCCACGCTGACCGCTACCAAGCTGGTCATTTTGTTGCCGGTCGTCTGGCTGCTGGATCTGCGCCTGTCGGTGTCCGGCATCGTCGCCGGGTTCGGCATCGACGCCATCACGCATTGGTGGGCCGACCGTCGCAGCACGCTCGCGTGGCTGGCCCGGGTGACCGGCAAGGGCGAGTTCTACCGGCTCGGTGCCCCGCGCGCCGGCCGTGACGACAACCCGCACATCGGGACTGGCGCGTACGCGCTTGACCAGTCCTTCCATCACCTGTGGCTCCTGGTTGCTGCGCTCGTCATCGCCACCGTCTGACCTCTCGTACTTCCGCCCCGATGGTCGTAGGCCGGGTTCGACTCCCGGCCGGGGCACTCACCTCGCCGCGCTCGCGGCGCGGGTTCTCCCGGAACAGTCGCCGTCTCACCAACACGCCTGCGGCTGCTCCGGCTCCCTGTCCCTCCCATCAGGAGCCTTCCATGCGTGCGTACATCAGCGGTCATCAGGCCGTCTCCGCCAACGACTTCATCGAACTGGCCCTTGGCACCCCGGTTGAGCTGTGGCTCGGGGTCGAGGGCGAGACGGACGACGAGCGCGCGGCCCGTGAGGACGCGGCGCGTGACATCCTCGCCGACGCCCCGGGTCTCGCCGACGACGTGGCCCGGATCGCTGCCGAGGTCATCGACACGCACCCGGAGCTGTTCGACGCGATTCCGCTGCCGCGCCCCGCCCGGCGCCGTACGCCTCGCAAGGCGGTGGCGGCATGACGACACAGACCATCGAGCGTCCGGCCGTGCCGCCGCTCACCCGCCCGGAAATGGGGCTCGCCGGACTCGGGGCGCTTGCCGCGGCCGGGGTCGGCGCGCTCGGTCTGATCTCTTCTTTCGACGCGGTGTCCGCTGCCGCGCTGCGGTGGGGGTTCGGTGAGCCGTGGATGCTGCCGGTCGGTATCGACGTGGCCATCCCCGTGTTCACTGTGGCCAACCTGCTGTTGATCCGGATGGACATGGCGCTCGCGTGGGTCCGGTTCGTTCCCTGGGCGCTCACGTTGATCACGTGCGGGCTGAACATCGCGGCTGGGCAGTCCCTGTCCGCGAAGGTCGCGCATGGCACGATGCCGTTGCTGTGGGTGGTGTTCTCCGAGATCGGCGCGCACATCTACGCCGTCCGGATCGGCGCCGCGACCGGCCGCCGGATGGAGAAGATCCGGTTCTCCCGCTGGCTGCTTGCCTTCCCTTCCACCTTCGCGCTGTGGCGCCGCATGACGCTGTGGGAGGTCACCTCCTACTCCGAGGCGCTGAAGCGGGAGAAGGAACGGCAGTTGGCCCGTGCGGACCTGCGCGAGCAGTACGGCCGCAAGTGGCGCTCGAAGACCCCGCGGCGCGAGCGCGTGATGCTGCGCATGGGCGACCTCGCGCCCGCCTCCGAGCAGGAGACACCCGCACCGCCCCCGGTGGACACCCCGCCGGCACTCCCGACCAAGCCCAAGCCTCGCCCGGTCCGCCGGACTCTCGACAAGGGCAAGCCCAAGGCGCAGCGCACCTTCGAGGACCTGTTGACCGAGGCACGCACGGCCACCGCGGAGTGGACCGAGGCGGAACTGACCGCCGACCGCATCCGCACCGCCGTGCACGTCTCACAGGCCAATGCCCGCAAGCTGCGGGAGGTGTTGAAGACTGAGCGCGCTGAGGGTCAGTCGCTGCGCGCGGTCGACGACAACGCCGTTACCGGTTCGCGTCAGGATGACGCCTCGGCTGAGGCTGCCTGATGTTCGGCAAGTGCTTCGACCCGACCGGCGCGCGGCATGGACTGCCCACCTACCCGTGGCGCTACGCCCCGGACGGGCTCGCCACCAAACGGCAGTTACGGGCCCGCGGCTTACGGCCAGGCGGACAGTCCATCGCGGCGCAGATCCTGCGCCCGCGCTACCGGCGCGGCCCACTGGTCGCCTACCTCTACCGCGTCGACCGCGCCAAGCCGGTCCGGCCGATGACGCCCGGCAAGCGGGCCGCGCTCGCCAAAGCGATGCTCGCCCGGCGCACCTGCCCGGTCTGCCGCACCGACGCCGGATACGTCATCCCCGGCTCGCTCGGCATGTGCGTGCCCTGTGCCTACCCCGACGAACAGCGCGCCGCCTGATCGCACAACCCACGCACTTTGCGTGCCCTCGCTCGCCCGATCTGGGCTGAAGCTCTTCTCACGGGCCCGGCCGCCCACCTCCTACAGCGTCGGCCGGGCCCGCTCTCCCTCACACCCGAAAGTGGAAGGACTCTCAGTGAAGCACCCCGACGACGACAACGAACTCTTCGACCGACTCGAAGCCGAGATGACCGCCGACTCCCGCCCCGACTCCGGGGGCGAGGTAGTCGACCTCGACAAGGCACGGTCGGCCCGTACCGAGTCGGCCGACCCGACTACCCGACCCGACTCCGACTGGTCGGCCGACTCCAACCCGGGTCGGTCGGGTGCCGAGTCGGACGACCCGACCGCCCGCGTGATGGTCGACCAGCCGACGACCGCGGTCGGTCCGGGCTACCTCGGTCGGCTCCTCGCCGCGAAGCGCCGTGCGGTCGTTCCCGAGTGGCTGCGCTCCACCGCGGAACTGAAGACGGCTACGGCGTGGGTGGCCCGCCACTACGCCCACTCGCTCGGCTATCACGCGCTGCGCTCCCCGGTCTACGCCGCACGGCTCACGCTTCAGGCGCCGTCCGGTGCCGCGAAGTTCGTGGGCGCCACGATGCGGTGGGTGGCCGACCGCGAGGGCGAGCCGGTCCGACTCGCAGCGGTCCGGCGCGAGGACGCTGCCGAGTACCTGAAGCTGTCGCGACAGCGTGACGGACGGGTCCGACTCCGGACGCTGGTCGCCGTGCTCGCGATGTTCATCGGGCTCGGCTCCGCGCTCGCCATCTACGTGCTCGCCCCCGACTGGCTTCAGGCACTGTCGGTCGGCGCGGTCGTGATGGCGCTCGGTGCGGCCGGACGTAAGGCGGATGCCCCGGTCATCCACCGCGCGGTGGAACTGCCCACCGCGGTCAAGCTCACATCGGACATTGTGCTGCGGGCGCTCGGCTCGCTCGGCATCCCCGCCATCAACCAGGCGCAGGGCAAGGGCCGGGACGGCTTCGAGTTCACCGCTCCAATCACCCGCGACGGACCCGGCTGGCGTGCGGAAGGCAACCTCCCCTTCGGCGTCACCGTGACCGACATCATCGAGCGGCGCGAGCGACTCGCGTCCGGTCTGCGCCGCCCGCTGGGCTGTGTCTGGCCGGAGGCGGTCCCGAACGAGCACACCGGTCACCTCGTGCTGTGGGTCGGCGACCAGGACATGTCCAAGGCCAAGAAGCCCGCCTGGCCGCTGCTCAAGTCCGGCAGCGTGGACCTGTTCAAGCCGGTCGCGTTCGGCACCGACCAGCGCGGACGCTGGGTCGAGATCACGCTCATGTACATCGCGGCCGTCATCGGCGCGATCCCCCGCATGGGCAAAACCTTCCTGCTCCGTCTCCTGCTCCTCATCGCGGCCCTGGATCCGCGCGCTGAGCTGCACACCTACGACCTCAAGGGCACCGGCGACCTGGACCCGGTCGGCAACGCCGTGAGCCACCGGCACCGCGCCGGAGACGAAGAGGACGACATCGAGTACGCGGTCCGTGACCTGCGTGCGCTGCGCGAGGAACTGCGGCGCCGCGCCAAGATGATCCGCTCCCTGCCGCGGGACATCTGCCCCGAGTCCAAGGTGACTTCCCAGCTCGCGGACATGAAGTCGCTGGGACTGCACCCGATCGTGGTCGGGGTGGATGAGTGCCAGGTCTGGTTCGAGCACGAGAAGTACGGCAAGGAGCTCGAAGAGATCTGCACCGACCTGGTCAAGCGCGGCCCGGCTACCGGAATCGTGTTGCTGCTCGCGACGCAGCGGCCGGATGCGAAGGCGCTGCCCACGGGCATCAGCGCGAACGCGTCGGCCCGGTTCTGCCTGAAGGTCATGGGCCAGCTGGAGAACGACATGGTGCTGGGCACGTCCGCGTACAAGCGGGGTGTGCGCGCCACCATGTTCAGCTGGGGTGACAAGGGCATTCACTACTTCGTCGGCGAGGGCGCGGACGCCCGGATCGTCGGCTCGGTATACGTGGATGCCCCGGCCGCCGAAGCCATCGCGGCCCGCGCCCGCAAGACCCGCGAACTCGCCGGCACGCTCTCCGGCCACGCGCTCGGGGAAGAGCCGGAGGTCGACGAGACCAGCGCGTACGACCTGTTGCGCGACATCCTCGCCGTCGTCCCGGCCGACGAGCCCAAAGTGTGGTCCGAAACCGTCGTCTCCCGCCTCGCCGACCTGCGGCCGGACGTGTACGGCGGCTGGGACGCCGAGGGACTCGCCGCAGCCCTGAAGCCGTACGGCATCGCCACGGGCCAGGTGTGGGGCAAGACGGAGTCCGGCAAGGGCGCCAACCGGCGTGGCATCGAGCGCGCTCGGGTCACCGCCGCAATTGCGGAGCGTGACGGAAACCGAGACGCGGGCTGAGTGGATCTCGCCGCTAGACCTAGCACCACACCCCGCTAGGTCTAGCGGCACCGCTAGCGCCTCATATTGCCCCTGATCAGGCTGCTAGTGCCTAGCGGCCTTCCCCTCGCGCACCCCGAAACCGGCCCTGGAGGCCCCGGATGACCCCTGTGCTCGCCGCTAGCGCTCTCCTGCTCCTTCTCACGCTCAGTTACGCCGCTGTGTGTGCTGCCTCGCCGTTCGGCAACTGCCGTAAGTGCAACGGCTGGGGCTTCCAGATGAAGACCGACCGCAAGGGCCGCCAGAAGCGCGGCAAGGACTGCCGCCGCTGCAAGGCCACCGGCAAGCGCATACGCGTCGGCCGCTGGCTCTACAACCGCTGGGCCCGCATCTACCGCTCCGGCACCGGCTGAGGAGAAGACAGACGACCGCCCGCCATGAGACGGACCCCGCTCCGAGCAGGAGCTAGGTGGGCGCGGTCGCCGGTCAATGCCCCGAACTTGCCAGCACCCGGGGCCTGCGGAGCGTATCCACCCATCGACCTCGCCCGAAAGCGAGTTTCCCTGTGATCCTCAGCATCTCCGCCGTCCTGCTGTTCGGTGCCGCGTCCGCCCTCGCCGTCAAGACCAAGTCCGCCGGGGGCGGTTCGGCCATCGTGCTCTTCCTCTTCGGGTTCTTCGCCGCCGGGACCGGCGCGTACGAGCCCATCCACAACCTCGTGCAGGCGTCCGCCGACGCCCTGTCCGCCCTCGGAAACTGAAGGAGGCTCGCTGTGCACGAACCCGTGAAGTCCCTTGCACCCGGCCGTCGTGAGGCGACCGCGGAAGTCCACCGGCCCACCCCGCTCGCCCCCATGCCGTCGGCGCCGGTCGTACCGGTGCAGCCGGGCACGATCTCGGCGGTGACGAGCATCGTCCTGCCGGACGGCCGCGTCGTCAGCGGTTACGCCCTTGATCCCGCCAAGCCCGAACCCGTCGCGGCCAAGGCGCCCGTCTCTCGCGCGGCGGTGAACATCGCCCTCGGAGGTATCGGCTTCGGTGCCGTCTGCGGCGGACTGTTCCTGCTGACCGCGTTCATCACCGCGCTGACCGCGCTCATCACTCAGCTCATCACCCTCGCCGCTGTCATCTTCGGCGGCTGGGTTGCCGTGCAGGTCTTCAGCGCGAGCGGCCACCGCGGCGGCAACACCTTCCACATCCGCAAGGCCGTCTTCAAGCGCAATCACTTCCACAGCTAGCTACGCCCGAGGCGGGCGCCGTCTCACCACAAGCCTGCGCCCGCCCCGGTTCTCCAGTCCCTCCAAGAGAGCAGGAGACCTCCAGCATGACCCAACGAGTGACATTCGGCGAGGGCCGTCCGGCCCATGCCACCCCTTCGAGCATGGCGGGGGTGACAGCATGAACCGTCACCTCCTGTACGCCGCTCTCGCCGCTGCCGAGCAGGGATGGGCCGTCCTCCCACTCCGTCCCGGCGACAAGCGTCCGGCCCTGCACGGTGAAGACGTCTGCCCCGGCATCGGGGACTGCGCGGGCGGTCACCGGAAGTGGGAAGAGCGCGCCACCATCGACCCGGATCGCATCCGCCGCGCGTGGGGCAACCTGCCGTTCAATGTGGGCATCGCGACCGGTCCGTCTGGGCTGGTCGTCGTCGACCTCGACATGCCCAAGCGGAAGAGCAGTGCGGACACGCCTCACGGCGTGACGACCTTCAGGGCGCTCTGCGAGCGCGCCGGACAGGCTGTGCCCACTACGCGCACGGTGCGGACTGCCGGCGGTGGGGTGCATCTGTACTTCACCACCCCGCCCGGCGTCCGGCTCGGCAACACCGCCGGACGACTCGGCAAGCGTATCGACACCCGCGCGTGGGGTGGCTACGTCGTCGCCCCCGGAAGCCTCACCCACGCTGGCGCCTACGCGATCGTGAACGACATGCCGCCCGCGCCCCTGCCGGAATGGCTGTGCGCCTCCCTGACGGTTCGTCAGGCTTCGCGGGCATTGATGGCTGCACCGTTGGCCGTTCGAGCCTCTCGCTACGCCGCATCGGGCTTGAACGCCGAAACCGCGTCCGTTCGGCAGGCGCCGGAGGGTGAGCGCAACGCCACCCTGCTCCGAGCGGCGCGAGCCTTGGGGCGGTTCGTCGCGTGGGGCGACCTCCCCAGGGAGCAGGTTGAGGAGGCTCTTCAGTTGGCAGGGGAGCACGCCGGTCTGTCGCCGCGGTCGTGTGAGGCGACCATTCGCAGCGGTCTGGACTGGTCCATTCCTCGCAACAGTCAGCGGAGGGCGGCATGAGCACCCCTCTCCGCCCCTCCCTGAAGAGCCATCCTGTTACCCCTACCGGTCCGCACGTCGCCGTAGAGGCCGTGTCCGGTCCGGCCGTGGGCGAGCCGAAAGGTGCCGCCCGTAAGGGCGTCCCCTCTGCTCTTCGTCCTGACCCGCACCCGGGCGACGGCCGGTTCCCGGTCGCGTGGCTGTGCATCGCTGCGCCGCGCGGCGCCGTGCCCACCGCCACTTCGAAGTGCCTGTGCGGCAGGGACCGAAGCGCCGTCGGTCACCCGAAGGTGCTTGCCCTGGTCGACGACCACATCGCCCACCGCGACGCATGCCCGCTCCGCACCAACCAGGAAGGGAGGCAGGCGGCATGAGCTCCAATCCGCCGGCATCCGCCATGGACGGCTCCGCACTGCTCGATGAAGTCGAAGCCTTCCACCGCCGCTTCAACATCTTTCCCCTCGAAGCGGCGTACGTCGCCGTGACGCTGTGGGACGCGCATGCCCACCTGCTCGACTGCTTCGATTCCACACCGCGGCTCGCGTTCCTCTCCCCGGAGCCGGGTTCGGGCAAGTCCCGTGCGCTGGAGATTGTGGAAACCCTCGTGCCGCAACCGATGGTCGCGGTCAACGCCTCCGCCTCCGCGCTCTTCCGCGCGGTGTCCGGGATGGAGGGACGGCCCACGATCCTCTTCGACGAGATCGACACCGTATTCGGGCCCAAGGCAGGAGAGAACGAGCAACTCCGAGGGTTCCTCAACGCAGGCCACCGCCGCTCCGGCGTCATGTGGCGCTGCGTCGGCGACGGAGCCAACCAGCAAGTACAGGAGTTCCCCTCGTTCTGCGGAGTCGCGGTCGCCGGACTCGGCTCGCTGCCCGACACGATCCTGACCCGCTCGGTCATCGTCCGCATGCGCCGCCGCGCTCCCAACGAGCGTGTCGAGCCGTTTCGTCAGCGCATCCACGAGAAAGAGGGACACGTGCTGCGCGACCGCCTCGCCGCATGGGCACAGTCCGTCCGCCACCTGGTCGACGGAGTGTTCCCAGCACTGCCGGAGGGAGTCAGCGACCGGCCTGCGGACGTGTGGGAGCCCCTGCTCGCTATCGCGGATGCAGCGGGCGGCGAGTGGCCGGAGCGGGCCCGCGCCGCCTGCATCGAACTGGTCAACGCGGCCAAGACCAGCGACAAGGGCAGCATCGGCATCCGCCTGTTGACCGACCTGCGCGACTACGTGTTCAACGGCATCGACCGCCTGCCTACCGTCGCTATCCTCGACAGGCTCCACAGCCTCGAAGAGGCGCCGTGGGCCGACATGAGCGGCAAGCCGCTCGATGCCCGCGGGCTGTCGAGGATGCTGCGGGAGTACATGACCGCGGACAACACCCCCATCGCGGCCCGCAACATCAAGGCGGGTGGCAGCGTGATGAAGGGCTATTACGCGACGGACCTTCACGACGCGTGGCAGCGGTACTGCCCACCCCCCGCGGAATCTGCGCTACTTCCGCTACCTCCGCTACCGAGCAGGTCAGAGCCCTAGAACCGGTAGCGGATCGGCACTCCGTATCCGCTACCGCGTCGCCCCATCCGTTACCGGTCCCGCGGCCACGAACCCGGGGCCGGTAGCGGCTCCATCCGCTACCGCTACCCCTTTCCGCTACCTGGATCATGCCCCTGACCAGGGCGGTAGCGGAGGTAGCGGAAGTAGCGGACTTGAGAGGAAGAGGAGCCAATGCACTCGGGTGAGAAGAACCCCGACCTCCCCAAGTCCTACTCCGCTGCACAAGTTGCTGAGGCGCTCGACTGCTCCGAGTGGTGGGTGAAGGAGCAGGCACGGCGACGCCGCATCCCGTTCCTCCGGAGCGGCAGCGGCTACCGCTTCACGCGAAATCATGTGGAGGAGATCTTCCACATCCTCGAAGAACGACCCGGCCCGGTGAACACACCTCAGATCAGTGCTACTTCGACTGGCCGACGCACGTTCGTCCCCTTTGACGTGCCCACCGTGCAGCTTCAAGCACGACGCCCCCGGCGGGCCCGGAACGCTGTTTGACGAAGACGAACGAAAAACCTCGATGGGCGGGAGCCGAGTCACGGCTCCCGCCCATTGCTGGTGATGAGAGGACGAATGGGGTTCGTAGAAGACCGCGGCACGTACTGGCGTGGCCGCTACAAAATCGCACCGGGCAAGTACGGCACGGTAGCCGACGACCAGGGAAACACCATCCGCTTCCGAACGAAGCGCGAAGCCAAGCAGGCCGCCGATGCTGAAGAGGCGAAGGTACGCGCGGGTGCCTGGAAGGATCCGGCGGCGGGACAGATCACCTTTGGTGAGTACGCCTCCCGGTGGTACGCCGCTCAGGATCTCGCTGCCTCAACCATGCAGAACTACCGTCGCCATCTGGAAGAACACCTACTCCCCGAGTTTGAAGACCGCTCGCTCGCTTCGATCCAACGCACGGATGTCGACGCATGGGAGAAGAAGGAGAAGGCGCTCTACGCCGTGTCGAGCGTGAAGACGTGGCGCGGCACGCTTCACCTGGTCCTCGAAGATGCAGTGGACGACGAACTCATCAGCGCGAACCCAGCGACCAAGCGGCGAGGCAGAGGGAAGCGCGCGGGCCGCTCGCGTGACCGCGGGCCCGAGAAGGTCGTCACGGATTCGCTCGGCATTCTTCTGAGCGCTGAGCGCGCCGCCCTACTAGCCGGACGGGACGACGAATTCGTTGCTGTCGTGACCAAGGGCTACACCGGGATGCGGTGGGGCGAAATCGTGGGCTTGGAGACCGAGTTCATCCGTCGCGCTGCTCTCCGTGTGGAGTGGCAGCTCTACGAACTCGACTCGGGAGAGTTCGAGCGCTGCCCACCCAAAGACGACAGCTACCGCACCATCGACGCTCCGACTTGGCTAACTCGGCTTTGGACAGGCCACATTGCCCGCACCCAACCGAAGCCCTGCTCCTGCCACGGAAACACCTACATGTTCCGTGGGCAGGGCGTCTCCCGAACGGGGGAGACCGGCGCGAAGGTGGTGGACGTAGCGAGACGTGCCGGCGTCTCGACAGGCACCGTGTCCAATGTCCTCAACCGGCCGGACGTCGTCGCCGAAGCCACCAGGGCCCGCGTGCGGGAAGCCATCGACGCCCTCGGCTTCACCCGAGGAGGGGGAGCCGTCGACCAGGCCGAGCACTGGCGACGGAACGGATTCGCTACCTGGCTCTTCACCCCGGCCGTCTCCGGCTGGTACCCGAAGAAGGCGCCACAGGAAGCGCGACCGGTGCCCGTGCTCGCCGCCCCCTGGCCCGGTGTCCCAGCGCGGGGGAGGGGCGCACAGGGGAGGGCGGATAGTTGTTGGCTGCCGATCGCGAAGGGGCTCACACCCCACGGGCTACGCCACACGCACAAGACGCGCATGGAGGGGTTCCGCACCCCGCCGAAGCTCATGGATGAGCGCATGGGGCACATCGACGGCTCGGTTCAGGCCCGCTACACGCACATCACGCGAGAGATGCGGGAAGAGCTCATGGCGAACCTGACCATGGAGTGGGAGGCATCCCTCGACGCCCGGTTGGCGATGCGCCCCACGTCTCCGGTTGGCGTGCTCAACGCCCTCTTGCAGGAGCGTCTGAGAGCACGTCGATAGGCGCCGTCTGGGAGACGGAATTCCAAGATCTTCTCCCAGATTTCTCCCAAGAGACCCTGGAAACCACTCAGGGGCCTGATCCGCTCTCACGGATCAGGCCCCTGACCTGGTGTTTCAGCTGTCGGGGTGGCGGGATTTGAACCCACGACCTCTTCGTCCCGAACGAAGCGCGCTGCCAAGCTGCGCTACACCCCGATCGTCGCTGCTTGTCGCGGCGACGTCGTTTACTTTAGCCCACCGGTGGCTGGAGACGAAATCCGGTTTTGGCGCGGTGGCGGATGGGGTTCGGGCGGGCGTGGTCGAGGGCGACCAGGAGGATCGCGAGGGCGTAGATGGACAGGCCGAGGAGGAGAGCGTTGCCCAGGACGCTCTTGTAGCCGTGGAGGTCGACGTCCAGGAAGGGGTAGAGGTAGCGGCCCGGCGTGCCCGGCAGGATCAGTTCGCCTCGGGTGAAGGTGAACAGCAGGTAGGCCAGGGGATAGAGGAGCCAGCTCGCCGCCTGCCGCAGGTGCAGGCGGCCCGGTGCCGTCAGGAACAGCCAGTCCGCCGCTGCCGCCGCCGGGATCGCCGTGTGCAGCAGGTGCGTGGTCACCGCGTGCCAGCCCGTCGGGTTCGCCGCCGCGCCCGTCAGGGCGAACGGGCTCGACGCGTTCGTCAGGAGCAGGTGGTAGACCAGTCCCGTGATCGTGGCGTAGAGCAGTGTCGCGCCCGTCAGAGCCGAGGGCAGGGGGCGACGGGCCTTCCACGCTCGGCGGGCCGACAGCAGGAACACCGCGGCCACGAGGACCGCGCTCTGCACCGAGAAGTAGCTCAGGGCGCGGACCGGGCTGCTCAGCAGTATTTCCAACGTCACGGTCGCCACGGCGACCAGTGCCACCAGTACACGGAAGACGGCGGCCACGGGGTGACGTACGGGCGTCACCACCGCCGTCGCAGGGACGGGGGAGGGCAGGAAGGCGGGCACGCCCGGGATGGCGGGGAGGTCCGGGATGTCCCTGGGTATCGGCGCGGTCATGCCCTCACGCTAGGCAGGGAGGGCAAAAGGGGCGATACGGGCGGTCCGTGCGGGTTAATCCAGCCGCCCGCCGCAGCGCTCAGGTCAGCTCCCGTGGCCGGCCGACTCCGCCCGTCCAGCCAACCCGCCCCGATCTACCCCCGCCCCTACCCCCGCGCCACCCCCACCCCTACCCCCGCGCCACCAACGTCAGCAACGACACCTCCGGCGGGCAAGCGAACCGCACCGGTGTGTACCGGTTCGCCCCACACCCCGCCGACACGTGCAGATACGACGTCCTGCCCTCGGCGGTGTGCCGGGACAGGCCCTTCACCCGGTCGGTGTCCAGGTCGCAGTTGGTCACGAACGCGCCGTAGAAGGGGAGGCAGACCTGGCCGCCGTGGGTGTGGCCGGCCAGGATCAGCGGGTAGTCGTCGGCGGCGAAGGCGTCCAGGGCGCGGAGGTACGGGGCGTGGACCACGCCCATCGAGAAGTCCGCCGCGGCCGACGGACCGCCCGCCACCTCCGCGTACCGGTCCCGCTTGATGTGCGGGTCGTCCAGGCCCGTCAGCTCCACCGACACGCCCTCGATCTTCAGCATGCCCCGCGTGTTCGTGAGGTTCTGCCAGCCCGCCGCGTCGAAACCGTCCCGCAGGTCCTCCCACGGGTTGTGGACGACCCTCACGGCGGGCGGGTTGCCGTTCAGGCCGTGACGGCCCTGGGCCTTCTCGTACAGATAGCGGACGGGGTTGCGGAACATGGGCCCGTAGTAGTCGTTCGAGCCGAAGACGTACGCCCCCGGGAACTCCATCAGCGGGCCCAGCGAGTCCAGCACCTCCGGCACGGCCTCCGGGTCCGACAGGTTGTCGCCCGTGTTGATCACGAAGTCGGGGCGCAGGCCCGCCAGCGAGCGCAGCCAGCGCTGCTTCTTGCGCTGGCCGCCGACCATGTGGATGTCGGAGACCTGAAGCACCCGCAACGGGCGCATACCGGCAGGCAGGACGGGGACCGTCACCCGTCGCAGACGGAAGGAGCGGGCTTCGAAACCCGCGGAGTAGGCCAGTCCGGCGGCGCCAACCGCCGCGATTCCCAGGGGGACTCCGTATCGCGCGCGCATGCCTCCATCGTGTCAGATCGCGACGGCATCCTTGACCGGCCGCCGCCCGCACGGTAAATGGGCGCGCGCCCGTCCTCCGGCACCTGCGACAATCACACCCATGACCACGCTCAAGTCGAAGCTGCAGGAAGACCTCAACGCCGCGATCAAGGGGCGCGACGAGCTGCGCTCCTCGACGCTCCGGATGACGCTCGCCGCGATCACCAACGAGGAGGTCGCGGGCAAGGAGAAGCGCGAGCTCTCCGACGACGAGGTCCTGAAGGTGATCACCAAGGAGGCCAAGAAGCGCCGCGAGGCCGCGGACGCCTTCGCCAAGGGTGGTCGGGCCGAGTCCGCCGAGCGGGAGAAGGCGGAGGGCGGGGTGCTCGCCGAGTATCTGCCCAAGCAGCTCAGCGACGACGAGCTGAACGCCATCGTGGCCCAGGCCGTCGAGGAGGCGAAGGCCGCCGGCGCCGAGGGGCCGCGGGCCATGGGCGCCGTCATGAAAATCGTGAACCCGAAGGTCGCGGGCCTGGCCGAGGGCGGCCGGGTCGCCGCGGCCGTGAAGAAGCTCCTGGCCGGCTGACGGCCACCGGTAACGCCGGTCACAACAAGACGAACGGCCCCTTGACCGTCGTAGGAGATCAGTCCTTACGACGGTCAAGGGGCCGTCTCATGTCGTGCGGGCGTCAGCGGCGGCCCGTGCGGGCGTCAGCCCCGCCCGCCCCCATTGCCGTTCCCCCCGTTGTTCTGCCCCTGGAGGAAGCCCTCCGGAATCGAGAAGCTCGGGTTCGGGAAGGTGGTGTTGCCGTCGTCACCACCGTCGTTGCCGCCGTTGTCGTTGCCGCCGTTGTCGTTCCCGCGGTTGTCGCCGTTGTCCCCGTCGTCGTCGCCCTTGCCGGGGTCCTCCTTCTTCGGCATGTCCGGGATGTTGACGAGGTTGAAGCTCGGGGCGTCCTTGCCCTCCAGCGCGCCGCTCATCATGTCGCGCCAGATCGGACCGGGGACCTGGCCACCGAACACCTTGGCGTTCCAGACGCCGCCGATGGTGATGTTCTTCATCTGGCGCTTGTGGGCGGGGTCGCCCACCCAGACCGCACCGGCCATGTTCGGCGTGTAGCCCACGAACCAGGCCGCGTAGCGCTCGTCGGTCGTACCCGTCTTGCCCGCGCTCGGACGGCCGGCGCCGAGGCCCGCCTCCGAACCCGTGCCGTCCTCGACCACGCCCTTGAGGAGCGTGTTGATGGTGTCCGCGGTGTTCTCCGACATCGCCCGCGAGCAGGTCGACTTCGGCACCTGGAGGGACTTCGACTTCTCACCGACCCGCTGGGTGATCGACTCGATGGCGACCGGGGTGCAGTACATCCCGCGCGAGGCGAAGGTCGCGTACGCGTTCGCCATCGTCAGAGGGGACACCTCCTGGGTGCCCAGGGCGATCGACGGCCGCTGCTGCAGCTTGCCGCCGTCCGCGCGTTCGACCCCCATCTTCGCGGCCATCTCCGTCACCGGGCAGACACCGATGTCGCTGATCAGCTGCACGTAGTAGGTGTTGACCGACTTCGCGGTCGCGGTCTTCATGTCGTACGGGCCTACCTCGGAGGTGTTCTCGTTGGTGAGCGAGACGCCCTTCTCGTTCCAGACCTTGTTGTCACAGAGCTGGACCGGGCTCGGGTAGTCCATCTTGTACGGCGAGGGGTAGATCTGCGTCGCCGGCTTGCCGCCCTCTATGGCGGCCGCGGCCACGATCGGCTTGAACGTCGAGCCGGGCTGGTAGCCGGCGCCGCCGCCCATGTCCTGGTTGACCGACAGGTTGAGCGTCGTCTCGTTCTTCTTGTTGTTGATGCCGTACGGCCGCGACTGGCCCATCGCGAGGATCTTGCCGGTGCCGGGCTGGACGATGGTCGCGGCGGTGGCCACCTGGTCCTTCTGGTAGACGTGCTCCTTGATGGACCGCTGGACCGACTTCTGGGCCTGCGGGTCCATCGTGGTGCGGATCGTCAGACCGCCCTGGTTCCAGACCTTGGCCCGGGCCTCCTTGGTCTTGCCGAAGACCGGGTCGGTCAGGAAGACCTCACGGACGTAGTCGCAGAAGAAGCCGGCGCCCTTGACCGCGGTGATGCAGCCGTTCTTCGGCTTGCTGACCTTGAGGCCCAGCGGCTGCTCCTTGGCCTTGTCGGCCTCCGCCTGGGAGACGTCGCCGACCTCGGCCATGCGCTGCAGCACGGTGTTGCGCCGCTTGGTCGCCTCGGCCTCGTCGTTGACGGGGTCGTAGCGGCTCGGGGACTGGACGATGCCCGCGAGCAGGGCCGACTGCTCGAGGTTGAGGTCCTTGGCGTGCTTGGAGAAGTAGCGCTGCGAGGCCGCCTCGACGCCGTACGCCTGCTGGCCGAAGAACGTGATGTTCAGGTAGTTCTCGAGGATCTTCTTCTTGCCGAGTTCCTCTTCGAGCTGGATCGCGTACTTCAGCTCGCGGATCTTGCGGCCGATGGTCTGCTGGGTGGCCTGGGCGACCTTCGTCGGGTCGTCACCGGCCTCCTCGATCGCGACGTTCTTCACCAGCTGCTGGGTGAGCGTGGAGGCGCCCTGGGCGACCCCGCCGCTCTGGGCGTTCTTGTTGAGCGCGCGCAGCACGCCCTTCAGGTCGACCGCGCCGTGCTGGTAGAAGCGCGAGTCCTCGATCGCCACGATCGCCTTCTGCATGTACGGCGAGATGTCCTTGAGGTCCACCACCGTGCGGTCACGTGAGTAGACCGTGGCGATGGTGCCGCCCTCGGCGTCGAGGATCGTGGTGCGCTGGCTCAGCGGCGGGGTCTTCAGGTTGGCGGGGAGCTCGTCGAAGCTCTCCACCGACCCCTTGGCCGCGAGCCCCAGCGCACCGGCCGCAGGCAGCGCGATGCCGGCCATCACCGCCCCCGCGAGGACACTGACACCGAGGAACTTGGCGGCCTGCTGCGTGGGCGACAGACCGCCGCCCGAGCGCTTCTTCGACATAGGGGGCAGCCTAATCCGTCCTCATGAGCGTTCAGAGAGAGCCCATGTCACGGCATGGCGACGGAAGCGGGCACGACCGCGTCGGAGCGGGCATGGCGACGGCAGCGCCCTACCTTCCCATTCGCCGGACACGCGCACAGGCATTGGCCTAAGCTGCTCTCAACTGTCACAGCAGTAGGGCCACGTATCAATACGTCCGGCGACCCCGAATCGTTCCGGTCGTTTCTCAACTTTTTTGGTGAGGACGTGTCCGAATCCGCCTCGTGTGTCATCAGGTGCCCGTTGTGACGCAAGACAAGTGTCCTGGTTTGCCGGGATAGTCATGTATGTCGCGGGCTCACTCCCCCGGGTGATCTGCCGCTTACGCATAGTCCGTTCGGGCCATTCAAGATTGGGCCCGAAGGGGGTGTTGCGCTGTGCCTGCCTTCCGTAACGTCCTCAACTGGCGGCGGTGAATATGCCGCTGCCGCCGTGGGGGAGCCTCGATTCGGGAGAGGACGGCGCCGGTATGGGCTGGGTAGTCGACTGGAGTGCGCAGGCGGCCTGCCGCACTACCGATCCGGACGAACTGTTCGTCCAAGGAGCAGCGCAGAACAGGGCGAAGGCAGTGTGCACCGGATGTCCGGTACGCACGGAGTGCCTCGCCGACGCGCTGGACAACCGCGTCGAGTTCGGCGTGTGGGGAGGCATGACAGAGCGCGAGCGCCGCGCCCTGCTGCGCCGGCGGCCGACGGTCACGTCGTGGCGCAGGCTGCTGGAGACGGCGCGCGTCGAGTACGAGCGGGGGGTCGGCATCCTGCCCCTCGAGGACGACGAGATCTACGAGAACTACGCGGCGGTGAGCTGAGGGCGCAGCCCTCGGTCCCCCGGGTCGGCGTCGGCCGGGCCGGCGTCGGTGCGAGGGTCCCCGTCCACGGTGCGCCGTCTACGGTGCGAGCGCGCCGTCCACGGTGCCTGGTTCGGGCAGCTCCGGCCGCCCGGCCGCGAGCCGGTTTCCGATGTCCCGCAGCCCCGCGAGGTCATGTACGTCGCCGGGCAGCGCGGCCACTTCGGCCACCGCCACTTCGGGGTGGAGCGCGGTGAAGCGGTCACGCGTGCGCTGTTCGCGGGAGAGCAGTTGCATACGGTCGGCGTGCAGCCTCAACAGGCCTGCGGTGAGCCGGTCGGCGGTGCGCTCCGGGTCGACGGGGGAGTCCGACTCGGGAGCGGGTGATTCTGAACTGCCGTACGTGTCGGGAGAGTTACGAAGTCCAGCTTTCCCGCCCTCCTGATCGACAATGCGGGGCTCTTCAAGATTTTCCGCGGCGGCGAGCGCCCGCTCGGCCGAGAGTCGGTCGGCGCCGCTGCCGTGGACCCGGTTGAGCACCAGACCGGCCAGCGGCATGTCCTCCGCGGCCAGCCGCTCCACGAAGTACGCGGCCTCGCGCAGCGCGTCCCGCTCCGGGGCCGCCACCACCAGGAACGCCGTCCCCGGCGCCTGGAGCAGCTTGTACGTCGCGTCCGCGCGCGTGCGGAAGCCGCCGAAGGTGGTGTCCATCGCGGCCACGAACGTCTGGACGTCCTTGAGGAGTTGACCGCCCAGCAGCTTGCCGAGGGTGCCGGTCATCATCGACATCCCCACGTTCAGGAACTTCATCCCCGCGCGGCCGCCGAGCTTGGCCGGGGCGGTCAGCAGCCGGATGAGCCGGCCGTCGAGGAAGGAGCCGAGCCGCTTCGGCGCGTCCAGGAAGTCGAGGGCGGAACGCGAGGGGGGCGTGTCGACGACGATCAGGTCCCACTCGTCCCGGGACCGCAGCTGCCCCAGCTTCTCCATCGCCATGTACTCCTGCGTGCCCGCGAAGCCCGCCGAGAGCGACTGGTAGAAGGGGTTGCTCAGGATGGCGGCCGCCCGGTCGGCGTCCGCGTGCGCCTCGACGATCTCGTCGAAGGTGCGCTTCATGTCCAGCATCATCGCGTGGAGTTCGCCGTCGCCGTCCACGTCCTTCACACGGCGCGGAGTGTTGTCCAGCGAGTCGATGCCCATGGACTGGGCCAGACGCCGGGCCGGGTCGATGGTGAGCACGACGACCTTGCGGCCCCGCTCGGCGGCGCGCAGCCCGAGGGCCGCGGCGGTCGTGGTCTTGCCGACACCGCCCGAACCGCAGCAGACCACGATGCGGGTCTTCGGGTCGTCGATCAGCGGGTCCAGGTCGAGGACGGGGGCGGGGGAGAGACGGTGGTGCCGGTCGTGGGCGTCCGGGCTCATGACATCCCCTGCTTCCGCAGCTCGGTGGCCAGTTCGTACAGTCCCGCCAGGTCCATGCCCTCGCTCAGCAGGGGCAGTTCGTGCAGGGGCAGACCGAGATCGCCCAGGACCGAGCGCTGTTCGTGTTCCAGCTCGTACCGCACGGCGTACTCCTCGGCCTGCTGGACCAGCGGGTCGACCAGCTTGTCGGCGTTGCCCCCGCGGCGGGCGCCGCCGAGTCCGGCTGAGGACAGCGCCTTCGCCACGGCCGAACGCCGGGTGGTCCGTACGAGTTCCAGGTCGTCGCCGTCCAACACCTCCGGGCGCACCATGTTCACGATGATCCGGCCGACGGGGAGGCGGGCGGCCCTCAGTTCGGCGATGCCGTCCGCGGTCTCCTGGACCGGCATCTCCTCCAGGAGGGTCACCAGGTGGACGGCCGTCTCCTTGGACTTCAGCACCCGCATCACGGCCTGCGCCTGATTGTGTATCGGGCCGATCTTGGCGAGCCCCGCGACCTCGTCGTTGACGTTCAGGAAGCGGGTGATACGGCCGGTGGGGGGCGCGTCCATCACGACGTAGTCGTAGGCGAAGCGGCCGGACTTGTCCTTGCGGCGGACCGCCTCGCACGCCTTGCCGGTCAGCAGGACGTCCCTGAGGCCGGGGGCGATGGTGGTGGCGAAGTCGATCGCGCCGAGCTTCTTCAGGGCTCTGCCGGCGCCGCCCAGCTTGTAGAACATCTGGAGGTAGTCCAGAAGGGCCAGTTCGGGGTCTATGGCCAGTGCGTACACCTCCCCGCCCCCCGGAGCGACGGCGATCTTCCGCTCCTCGTAGGGCAGCGCCTCCGTTTCGAAGAGCTGCGCGATTCCCTGGCGACCCTCGACCTCGACGAGAAGCGTCCGCTTCCCCTCGGTGGCGAGGGCCAGCGCGAGGGCTGCGGCGACCGTGGTCTTTCCGGTCCCGCCCTTGCCGCTGACGACCTGGAGCCTGCTCACGTATTCGAGCGTAACCAGTCGGCGGCGAACCTAAGCAGGAGGCTGTGGACAACGCGGGGGTGGGCTGTGGAGGAGCGGGGCTGAGGGGTGGGTCGGAGCAGCGGCTAGAGTCGGCCGCATGACCAAGTGGGAATACGCAACTGTGCCGCTGCTCGTCCATGCCACGAAGCAGATCCTGGACACCTGGGGTGAGGACGGGTGGGAGCTCGTCCAGGTCGTGCCCGGGCCGAACAACCCCGAGCAGCTGGTGGCGTACCTGAAGCGGGAGAAGGCGTGAGCGGGGTCGTCGAGGCGCGGCTCGCGGAGCTGGGGCTGACGCTGCCGGCGGTCGTGCCGCCGCTGGCCGCGTATCAGCCCGCTGTGCGGTCCGGGGTGTACGTGTACACCTCCGGTCAGCTGCCGATGGTCGACGGGAAGCTTCCGGTCACCGGGAAGGTGGGGGCGGAGGTCACGGCCGAGGAGGCGAAGGCGCTGGCGCGGACGTGTGCGCTGAACGCGTTGGCGGCGGTGAAGTCGGTTGCCGGTGATCTGGATCTCGTCGCGCGTGTCGTGAAGGTCGTGGGGTTCGTGGCGTCGGCGTCGGACTTCACGGGGCAGCCGGGCGTCATCAACGGCGCGAGCGAGTTGCTGGGGGAGGTTCTCGGCGACAAGGGTGTGCATGCGCGCAGTGCGGTGGGGGTCGCGGTGCTGCCGCTGGACGCGCCGGTGGAGGTCGAGGTTCAGGTGGAGCTGGTCGGGCCGTAGTTCGTCTGCGGGGTGGGTGAGGGCGGGCGTTTTTGCGCCCACGCGGCGGAGCCGCATATCGACACAGTCCCGCGCCCCTGGATGCCTGCGGCGGCCCCTCGCTGTCCGGTGGGGGCGTGCGTAGCGCGTGCGGTTCGGTGGGTGGGTCGCCGTCGGCGGCTTGAGGCGCGTCCATCGTCCCCACCTAGGGGCGCGGGGAACTGCGCGACCAGCCACAACACACCCGCACCCGCCCCACAACCGGACCCGGCACCCCCTCGAACATCCGCCCGGTAAGAGTTAGCCTCCGGCCATGGCAAACGGGCAGTGGTACCCAGCGGACTGGCCGGAGCGTATCCGTGCGCTCGCGGACGGCGACCTCGTGCCGGTCGTGCCGAGACGCGCCGCGACCGTGATGCTGCTGAAGGACACGGCGACCGGGACCGTCGTGCACATGTTGCGCAGGCGGGCCTCGATGGCCTTCGCGGGGGGCGCGTACGCGTATCCCGGCGGCGGCGTCGACCCCCGGGACGACGAGCACCAGATCCACTGGGCGGGCCCCACGCGCGCGTGGTGGGCCGAGAGGCTCGGCGTGGACGAGACGGCGGCTCAGGCGATCGTGTGCGCGGCCGTGCGGGAGACGTACGAGGAGGCCGGGGTGCTGCTGGCCGGTCCGACGGCCGAGTCGGTGGTCGGGGACACCACGGGCGCGGAGTGGGAGGCCGACCGGGCCGCCCTCGTCGCCCGGGAGCTGTCCTTCGCCGAGTTCCTGGAGCGGCGGGGACTGGTGCTGAGGTCGGATCTGCTCGGGGGCTGGACCCGCTGGATCACCCCTGAGTTCGAGTCCCGCCGCTACGACACCTGGTTCTTCGTGGCCGCCCTCCCCGAGGGCCAGCGCACGCGCAACGCCTCCACGGAGGCCGACCGCACCGTGTGGATCCGGCCCGCGGACGCGGCGGAGGGCTACGACAAGGGCGAGCTGCTGATGATGCCGCCCACCATCGCCACACTGCGGCAGATCGCCGCGTACGGCACCGCCGCCGACGCGCTCGCCGCGGCGCCCGAGCGTGACCTGACCCCCGTGCTCGCGCAGGCCCGGCTCGTGGACGGGCAGATCGTGCTCTCCTGGCCGGGGCACGACGAGTTCACCAAGCACATCCCGACCGGGGGAGCCTCCGTATGACCGACGCCGCAGCCCTTCCCGGCCAGCCGCGGGGCGGGGTCCTGTCGGGCTCCGCCACCGCGCGGGCCGTGAACGTCCTCGCGCCCAACGCCTCCGCGATGACCCTGGACGGCACCAACACCTGGATCCTGTCGGAGCCGGACTCGGACCTGGCGGTCGTGGTCGACCCCGGTCCGCTCGACGAGGGGCATCTGCGGGCCGTCGTCGACACCGCCGGGGCCGCCGGGAAGCGCGTCGCCCTCACCCTGCTCACCCACGGCCACCCGGACCACGCGGAGGGCGCCGTCCGCTTCGCCGAGCTGACCGGCACCAAGGTGCGGGCCCTGGACCCGGCCCTGCGGCTGGGGGACGAGGGGCTCGGGGCCGGGGACGTGGTGCGGGTCGGCGGGCTGGAGCTCAGGGTCGTACCGACGCCCGGGCACACCGCGGACTCGCTGTGCTTCCATCTCCCGGCCGATCAGGCGGTTCTGACCGGTGACACCGTCCTGGGGCGCGGTACGACCGTCGTGGCCCACCCCGACGGCCGCCTGGGCGACTATCTGGACTCCCTGCGCCGCCTGAGGTCCCTGACGGTCGACGACGGCGTCCACACCGTCCTGCCGGGCCACGGGCCGGTCCTGGAGGACGCCCAGGGTGCCGTCGAGTTCTATCTCGCGCACCGCGCCCACCGGCTCGCCCAGGTCGAGACGGCCGTGGAGAACGGACACCGGGCGCCCGGCGCCGTCGTAGAACACGTGTACGCGGATGTGGACCGGTCGCTGTGGCCGGCCGCCGAGCTGTCGGTGCGGGCGCAGCTGGAGTACCTGGAGGAGCACGGGCTCATCTAGGGCCTGTCGGTCCGGAGGGTCAGGGCCTCGGGGTCCTCGTGCCGTGCACGCGCGTGTACTCGTCGGCCAGCCAGGGGCCCAGATCGTCGACGTACGTCCGCAGTACGGCCGTGTCGGCCGTCGGGGCGTGGCCCAGGACGGCCGCCCGGCGTACCTGGTCGGCCCGCTCCGGGTAGTACGCGGCGAAGATCTCGGCCATCTCGGCCAGGTCGCTCGTCCAGCCGTTCCAACGGGGCATGACCAGGGTGAACGCGGTGCGGACCAGGTGGCGGGACATGAAGCGGACCAGGCGGCGCCGGGTGTCGTCGGAGTCCGCCGCCCCGACGCGCTCGCGCCAGCGGGGGAGCAGGAGGGCGAGGTCGCCGTTCGTCTCGCGGGCCAGGAGGGAGTCGGGGCGGTAGCGGGGCAGGTACTCCGCCAGGTCGTCGCCCAGCAGGGGAGTGCAGAGGCAGGCCACGAACCAGCCCAAGTCATGCCGCTCCAGGTCGCTCAGCAGCCGTGTCCGGCTGTACAGCAGCGTCCCTACGCCGTCGATCTGCCCGAACTCCTCGTCGAGCGCCTCCCCGAGCGCCCGGACGTCCTCCCGGTCCGCGTCGGTCGGCTCGTCCCGCAGGGCGAGCAGCAGGTCGAGGTCGCTGCGGCCCACGCGCGCGGTGCCGCGCGGGATCGAGCCGTAGAGGTACGCACTGTGCAGCCTCGACCCGAACAACTCGAGCACCCGGTCCCGCGCGGCCGCGACGACCGGGCGGAAGGGGGGCGGGATCCGTCCCAGGGATCCCTCACGCTCGATGTAGCCCTGTGCGTCGAGTCCCCTGGAGGCGACAGGGGGAACGGTTTCGGCGGCCATGGGGCCACTGTGCCCGGGGGCGAGCCCGGGGACAGCTCATTTACGGCCCTGGGCGGGCCGTGTGGGGCCGAATGGGCCTCGGGGGCGTTCGGGGGCGGTGGGATGGCCCGGATATGCTGTGCGTGGGCTGAGAAGGCGCTGAGGCGGGTGTGAGGTGCTGCGGGAGCGGCCCGTGGCGGCCCAGCCATCCGCCGGGGCCTCATGTGGCCCCGGCGCCCATCCGTACCGGTAGAGGCTCCTCCACCGCGCCGGCGTCCGTCCGTGCCCGCAGCGGCTCCTCTACGGCCCCGGCGCCCGTCCTCGTCCGTCCGCGCCCGGTGGCACGACAAGGGCCCCGCCGTGCGGCAGGGCCCTTCGATGTCGTACGACGATCCGCGCTCAGCGCGAGCGCTTGGCGAGCCTCTCGACGTCCAGGAGGATCACCGCGCGGGCCTCCAGACGCAGCCAGCCGCGCTGGGCGAAGTCGGCGAGGGCCTTGTTGACCGTCTCGCGGGAGGCGCCGACCAGCTGGGCCAGCTCCTCCTGCGTGAGGTCGTGGACGACGTGGATGCCCTCCTCGGACTGCACGCCGAAGCGGCGGGAGAGGTCGAGCAGGGCACGGGCCACGCGGCCGGGGACGTCCGAGAAGACCAGGTCGGACATCGCGTCGTTGGTGCGGCGCAGGCGGCGGGCGACGGCGCGCAGCAGGGCGGTGGCCACCTCGGGGCGGGCGTTCAGCCAGGGCTGGAGGTCGCCGTGGCCGAGGCCCAGCAGCTTGACCTCGGTCAGCGCGGTGGCGGTCGCCGTGCGCGGGCCCGGGTCGAACAGGGACAGTTCGCCGATGAGTTCACCGGGGCCGACCACGGCGAGCATGTTCTCGCGGCCGTCCGGGGAGGTGCGGTGGAGCTTGACCTTGCCCTCGGTGACGACGTAGAGCCGGTCGCCCGGGTCGCCCTCGTGGAACAGGGAGTCGCCTCGCGCGAGGGTCACCTCACTCATGGAGGCGCGCAGTTCCGCGGACTGCTCGTCGTCGAGTGCCGCGAAGAGCGGGTTGCGCCGCAGAACGTCGTCCACGAGTTCTCTCCTTGTCGACCTGCTCAGGGGATCTTGTTCCCCCTTGGTACCAGGGGAACCCGGTGCCCATTTTGCCGGACGGTCCAAACAGTGTGATCTGTCACAAGGATGCCGCACACATGTCCCGGGGTAAGCGGCAGGGGTCCAATTGGGGGCCGGTCCTCGGGGTCCGGGGCGGATGTCAGTGCCGGGCCCTAGGCTGGCCGGGTGTCCAAAACGCCGGTGAGAGCACAGGCCGAGGGGGCTGGGCGGGTGGTTGCACGTCGAGATTCCGCTGTGGGCGAACAGGGCGCCGGGGGCGGAAAGAAAACGGCAAAAGCGGCAGGGAAGGCTCCGGTGGAGAAGAGGGCTTCGGCGAAGAAGGCGGCTCCCGCAAAGAAGGCAGCCGCCGTCAAGAAGGCGGCTCCCGTCGAAAGGGCGACCGCCGCTCCCAAGAAGGCGGCGGCCTCGGTGAAGAAGGCGTCGGCCACGAAGACGGTCGCGCCGAAGCCGCCGAGGAACGAGTCGCACACCGCCCTCGTGCGCCGCGCCCGGCGTATCAACCGCGAGCTCGCGGAGGTGTTCCCGTACGCCCACCCCGAGTTGGACTTCGAGAACCCCTTCCAGCTGATCGTGGCCACCGTGCTGTCCGCGCAGACCACCGACCTGAGGGTCAATCAGACGACCCCGGCTCTCTTCGCGAAGTACCCCACCCCCGAGGACCTGGCGGCCGCGAACCCCGAGGAGGTCGAGGAGATTCTGCGCCCGACCGGGTTCTTCCGGGCCAAGACCAAGTCGGTGATAGGGCTTTCGAAGGCCCTTGTGGAGAACCACGCGGGTGAGGTCCCGGGGCGCCTCGAAGACCTCGTCAAGCTGCCGGGCGTGGGCCGCAAGACCGCCTTCGTGGTGCTCGGCAACGCGTTCGGGCGGCCCGGCATCACCGTGGACACGCACTTCCAGCGGCTGGTCAAGCGGTGGCAGTGGACCGCCGAGAGCGATCCCGACAAGATCGAGGCCGCCGTCGCCGCGCTCTTCCCCAAGAGCGACTGGACCGACCTGTCGCACCACGTCATCTGGCACGGCCGCCGCATCTGCCACGCCCGCAAGCCCGCCTGCGGCGCCTGCCCCATCGCCCCCCTCTGCCCGGCCTACGGCGAGGGCGAGACAGACCCGGACAAGGCGGCCAAGCTCCTCAAGTACGAGAAGGGCGGCTTCCCGGGCCAGCGCCTGAACCCCCCGCAGGCCTACCTGGACGCGGGCGGAAAGCCGGCGCCGCCCCTGGGAGCCGGCGGGTGAGGGGACGCGGGACGCGGCTGGGAGGAGAGGCGTGGCCCGGTGGCCGTGAACTCCGGCAGGAACGATCTAGGGCCCCTCGGGCGTTGAGTGGTGCAGGACGACGGGGGTGGCGATGACACGGGCGAGTCATACGGAGGGCGTGACGCTCAGCAAGGAGGGGCTGCCGGTCTGGCTGGACCCGGTGGTGCACGCGGTGGAGACCATCGAGCCGCTCCAGCTGAGCCGCTTCCTGCCACCGAAGAACGGCGCGGGCCGGCAGTCGGCCGTGCTGGTCCTGTTCGGCGAGGGCGAGCGCGGCCCCGAGCTGCTGCTCATGGAGCGGGCGAGTTCCCTCAGGTCGCATGCCGGGCAGCCGTCCTTCCCCGGCGGTGCCCTCGACCCGGAGGACGGTGACCCGCGGGGCGACGGCCCGCTCAGGGCCGCCCTGCGCGAGGCCGAGGAGGAGACCGGTCTCGACCCGCTCGGTGTCCAGCTCTTCGGCGTGCTGCCCAAGCTGTACATCCCGGTCAGCGGCTTCGTGGTGACCCCGGTGCTGGGCTGGTGGCGCGAGCCGAGCCCGGTCGGTGTCGTCGACCCGAACGAGACCGCCCGCGTCTTCACCGTCCCCGTGGCGGATCTCACGGATCCGGACAACCGTGCGACGACCGTCCACCCCAGCGGCCACCGAGGACCGGCATTCCTGGTCGAATCGGCCCTTGTCTGGGGGTTCACCGCCGGAATCATCGACCGGCTGCTGCACTTCGCGGGCTGGGAGCGCCCCTGGGACCGGGAGAAGCAGGTCCCGCTCGACTGGCGCGCATGACAGGGTGAACTCCGTGAACGTGCTGGACATCCTGTTGCTGGTCGCCGCCGTGTGGTTCGCGATCGTCGGCTATCGCCAGGGCTTCGTCGTCGGCATCCTGTCGGTGATCGGGTTCCTGGGCGGTGGTCTCGTCGCCGTCTACACCCTGCCCGTCATCTGGGACGCGGTGACCGACCACGCGGAGGTCGGCACCGTCGCCGCCGTGGTCGGAGTGGTCGTCGTCATCGTCTGCGCCTCCGTCGGCCAGGCCCTGACCACCCACATGGGCAACAAGCTGCGCCGTTACATCACCTGGTCCCCGGCCCGCGCCCTGGACGCCACCGGCGGCGCCCTCGTCAACGTCCTCGCGATGCTCCTGGTCGCCTGGCTGATCGGCGCCACCCTCGCGCAGACCACCATGCCGACGGTCGGCAAGGAGGTGCGCGGCTCCAAGGTGCTGCTGGGCGTGCAGGAGGCCCTGCCCTCCGGCGCCGACACCTGGTTCAAGGACTTCACCTCCGTCCTCGCGCAGAACGGCTTCCCGCAGGTCTTCAGCCCGTTCTCCAACGAGCCGATCAAGGAGGTCCAGCCGCCCGACCCGAAGCTCGCCAACAGCGCGGTCGCCACCCGCTCCCAGCGTTCCATCGTCAAGGTCATGGGCACCGCGCAGAGCTGCGGCAAGGTCCTGGAGGGCACCGGCTTCGTCTTCGGCGACCGCCGCGTCATGACCAACGCCCACGTGGTGGGCGGGGTCGACGAGCCCACCGTCCAGATAGGCGGCGAGGGCAGGAAGTACGACGCCACCGTCGTCCTCTACGACTGGCAGCGCGACATCGCCGTACTGGACGTACCCGATCTCAAGGCGCCCGCGCTGCAGTTCACGTCCGAGGACGCCGGCAGCGGGGACAACGCGATCGTCGCGGGCTTCCCGGAGAACGGCTCGTACGACGTGCGCGCCGCGCGGGTGCGCGGGCGCATCGACGCCCACGGACCGGACATCTACCACCGCGGCACCGTCAGCCGCGATGTCTACTCCCTCTACGCGACCGTCCGCCAGGGCAACTCCGGCGGCCCGCTGCTCACCCCGGAGGGCAAGGTGTACGGCGTGGTCTTCGCGAAGTCGCTCGACGACCCCGACACCGGGTACGCGCTCACCGCGGACGAGATCCAGGAGGACATCGCCAAGGGGCGTACCGCGAACCAGCAGGTGGACAGCGACAGCTGCGCGCTCTGAGGGGTTCGCAGGAAGGGGCGCGTCAGCCTCGGGGGTGACGCAGGCGTACCGAGACCCAGCGGGCCCGGCGGCGCAGGATGCGCGGGATGCCCACCCTCAGGTCCGTGCCGCCCGCGAGTTGCGGTGCACCCCCCTGGTGGTGGGAGCTCAGGGCAGCGCCCGAGCGTCGATTGCGTGCTGCGTCACCGTAGTCGTGCGTCCAGCCCATACCCCGACGTGTGCCCCTGCCCCAAGGTCGATAACCTCCCCCACGCCCCCCAATTGGCCTATGCGCCGGGCAAGTGGCCGTTCGTAGGACAGGTGTTCAGATCCGGACACCGGGCGCGACGCTTCAGTCACCGATCGGGTTCGGGATCCTTCAGCCAATTGATCAGTTCGGTGGAGAAAGCGACCGGATCCTCTTCGTGCGGGAAGTGCCCGAGGCCGTCGAACAGCCGCCAGCGGTACGGCGCTTCGACGTACTCCCCGGAGCCCGCCGCGCTCCTGGTCCGCATCACCGGGTCGAGCGAGCCGTGCAGATGGAGGGTCGGCACGCGCACGGGCCGCTTCATGCGCCGGTTGAACTGGATGCCGTCGGGCCGCGCCATCGACCGCACCATCCAGCGGTACGGCTCGATCGAGCAGTGCGCCGTCGAGGGGATGCAGATCGCCTTGCGGTACGTCTCCACCGCCGCGTCGTCCGGCAGGCGCGGCCCGGACCAGTCCCGGATCAGCTCGGCGACCAGCGCGCCGTCGTCCGCCGTCAGCTGCCGCTCGGGGATCCAGGGCCGCTGGAACCCCCAGATGTAGGAGCCGGCCCGGGTCTGCCGGACGTCGGAGAGCATCGCGGAGCGCCAGCGCCGGGGATGCGGCATCGAGGAGACCGCGAGCCGCCGTACCAGCTTGGGGCGCATCGCGGCCGCCGTCCACGCCAGATAGCCGCCCAGGTCATGTCCGACCAGGGCGGCGTCCGGCTCGCCGAGCGAGCGGATCACGCCGGTGACGTCTAGGGCCAGGTTGGCCGGGTCGTAGCCGCGCGGGGTGCGGTCGCTGCCGCCGACCCCGCGCAGGTCCATGGCCACGGCCCGGAACCCGGCGTCGGCGAGCGCCTCCAGCTGGTGCCGCCAGGTCCACCAGAACTGCGGGAACCCGTGCAGGAACATCACGAGCGGTCCGTCGCCCATCTCGGCGATGTGGAAGCGCGCGCCGTTGGCGGCCACGTCCCGGTGCGTCCAGGGACCGTCGGGCCGTACGAGAGAGGCGGGCTGCTGCGCCGGAGAGGCGGCGGGATCCGTCATGACGACGAGCGTGCCACAGCCTCGATGGCCTTCGTGTTTCGGACCCGCTCCTCGAGGACCTTGTTGTCGTTGTCGGGCCGCGGGTGCGGCTTGGCGTTCTGGAGGACGCCCGCCGTCTCCTTCATCGACGCAGCGACCTTCTGCGGGCCCTTGCCCTTCTGCGCCTTCTTCGCGAAGACCACGCCGACCAGCGCGAGGACCAGCGCGACGAGGACGTTGGCCGCGAAGGACAGCAGGAAGCAGACCGCGAGGTTCCAGTCGCTCCAGGTCCGAATGCCGTACGCCAGCGCGAAGTTCAGCATCGGCAGGGAGAACACCAGCACCGCGCCGGCCACGCTGAACATGCCACCGCTCACGGCACCACGCTTGACGTCCTGCTTCAGCTGCGCCTTCGCCAGCGCGATCTCGTCGTGCACCAGCGCGGACATCTCGGTCGTCGCCGAGGCGAACAGCTGGCCGATGCTGCGTTCGGCGCCGACCGGGCTGCCGTCGGGTGCGCTCATCGCGGTCTCCCTCTTCATCGGGACTCTTTTGTATGCCGTGTCTTTTGTACCGTCCCGTCAGATCATGCCCGACGGTCGTCGTCCTCGCCTGCCCCGCCCGTCACTTCGGCAAGCCGCTCGGCTCTCTTGAGCTCGGCGATCCGGCGGTGTTCGGCGGCCTTGCGCTCGTGGATGGCCGCCATGCGCAGGTGGTACGCCGGGTCGTCCTCCTCGTAGACGTCCGGGATGCCGTCGTGGTCCTCGTCGCGCTCCTCCGTCTCGTACAGCCGCCGGTACTTGGCGTTGCGCAGCTTCAGCAGCACGGTCGCCAGGGTGGCCGCGGTGAGCGAGCCGACGAGGACGGCGGCCTTCACCTCGTCGGTCATGGTGGCGTCGCCGTCGAAGGCGAGCTCCCCGATGAGCAGCGACACCGTGAACCCGATGCCGGCCAGGGTCGCCACCGCGAACACGTCGGCCCACTCGAGGTCGTCGCTGAGCGAGGCCCGGGTGAAGCGGGCCGTGAGCCAGGTCCCGCCGAAGATGCCGATCGCCTTGCCGAGGACCAGTCCGAGGACCACGCCCAGCGTCTCGGGCCGGGTGAACACATCGCCGAGCGCGCCGCCGGACACGGAGACGCCCGCGCTGAAGAGCGCGAACAGGGGGACGGCCAGGCCCGCCGAGAGCGGTCGTACGAGATGCTCGATCCGCTCGCCCGGGGAGTGCTCCTCGTCATCGCGCCGCGTGCAGCGCAGCATCAGGCCCATCGCCACGCCCGCGATGGTGGCGTGCACCCCGCTGTTGTACATCAGCGCCCAGATCACCAGCGCGAGCGGGACGTAGACGTACCACCCGCGCACGCCCTTGCGCAGCAGCGCCCAGAAGACCGCGAGGCCCGCGGCCGCGCCGCCGAGCGCGGCGAAGTCGATGTCGGCGGTGAAGAAGACCGCGATGATCAGGATCGCGAAGAGGTCGTCGACGACGGCGAGGGTGAGCAGGAAGGCGCGCAGCGCGCTCGGCAGCCAGGTGCCGATGACGGCGAGCACGGCGAGCGCGAAGGCGATGTCGGTGGCGGTGGGCACGGCCCACCCGGACAGGGAGCCGCCGCCGGTGAGGTTGGTGAGCGTGTAGACGAGCGCCGGTACGGCCATCCCGCACAGGGCGGCGACCACGGGCAGCGCGGCCGCCCTCGGGTCCTTGAGGTCACCGGCGACGAGCTCGCGCTTGAGTTCGATGCCGGCGACGAAGAAGAAGATCGCGAGCAGGCCGTCGGCGGCCCAGTGGGCGACGGACAGGTCGAGTCCGAGGGCGGCGGGGCCTAGGTGATGGTGGCTGACGCTCTCGTAGCTGTCGGCCAGCGCGGGGACGTTCGCCCAGATCAGCGCGGTGATCGCGGCGGCGAGCAGCAGGACACCGCCGACCGTCTCGGTGCGCAGCGCGTTCGCGACGAAGGTCCGCTCGGGGAGGGAGAGCCGTCCGAGGACCTTGCGAGTGGGCGCGGCCATGAGGGTGACCTCCGGTCGATGGGCAGGGCGGGGCTGATCGCCGACCAGACTTCCCGGCACACCTTGAGGATCACGTTGTTTTGTTTAGCTTACCTAAAAGGGGTGCCCGGCGCGTTTCCGTGCCGGGCACCCCCTTCTGGAACGGGTCAGTCCTCGCTGGGCGCGGCCGGCAGCTTGGCCTGAATCAGGTCCATGACCGTCGAGTCCGTCAGCGTGGTGACGTCACCGAGCTGGCGGTTCTCGGCCACGTCCCGCAGCAGTCGGCGCATGATCTTGCCGGAGCGGGTCTTCGGCAGCTCCTGCACCGGCAGGATCCGCTTCGGCTTGGCGATCGGGCCGAGGGTGGCGCCGACGTGGTTGCGCAGCTCGGCGACGAGGCTCTCGTCCTCCGCGTTCGCGGAGCCGCGCAGGATCACGAAGGCGACGATGGCCTGGCCGGTCGTCTCGTCGGCGGCACCGACGACGGCGGCCTCGGCGACCGACGGGTGGGACACCAGCGCCGACTCCACCTCGGTGGTGGAGATGTTGTGGCCGGACACGAGCATGACGTCGTCCACGCGGCCGAGGAGCCAGATGTCGCCGTCGTCGTCCTTCTTCGCGCCGTCGCCGGCGAAGTACTTGCCCTCGAAGCGCGACCAGTACGTGTCCAGGAAGCGCTGGTCGTCACCCCAGATGGTGCGCAGCATCGACGGCCACGGCTCGGTGAGGACCAGGTAGCCGCCCCCGCCGTTCGGGACCTCGTTGGCCTCGTCGTCGACGACGGTCGCGGAGATGCCGGGCAGCGGGGTCTGCGCGGAGCCGGGCTTGGTCGCGGTGACACCGGGCAGCGGGGAGATCATCATCGCGCCGGTCTCGGTCTGCCACCAGGTGTCCACGATCGGCGTCCGGTCGGCGCCGATGTGCTTGCGGTACCAGATCCACGCCTCGGGGTTGATCGGCTCGCCCACCGACCCCAGCACCCGCAGGCTGCTGAGGTCGAACTTCGCGGGGATGTCGTCGCCCCACTTCATGAAGGTGCGGATGGCGGTCGGGGCGGTGTAGAGGATGGTGACCCCGTACTTCTGGATGATCTCCCAGAAGCGGCCCTGGTGCGGGGTGTCGGGGGTGCCCTCGTACATGACCTGGGTGGCGCCGTTGGCGAGCGGGCCGTAGACGATGTACGAGTGCCCGGTGACCCAGCCGACGTCGGCGGTGCACCAGTAGACGTCGGTCTCCGGCTTGAGGTCGAAGACGGCGTGGTGGGTGTACGCGGCCTGGGTGAGGTAGCCGCCGGAGGTGTGCAGGATGCCTTTGGGCTTACCCGTGGTGCCGGACGTGTAGAGGATGAACAGCGGCTGCTCGGCGTGGAACGCCTCGGGCGTGTGCTCGGCCGACTGCCGGTCCACGACCTCGTGCCACCACACGTCCCGGCTGTCGTCCCAGGCGACCTCCTGGCCGGTACGGCGTACGACGAGCACGTGCTCGACGTTGCCGGCCTTGGCGACCGCCTCGTCGACGGCGGGCTTGAGCGCGGACGGCTTGCCGCGGCGGTAGCCGCCGTCGCTGGTGATGACCACGCGCGCGTCGGCGTCCTGGATACGGGTCGCGAGCGCGTCCGCGGAGAAGCCGCCGAAGACCACGGAGTGCGCGGCGCCGATCCGGGCGCACGCGAGCATCGCGACCGCGGTCTCCGGGATCATCGGCATGTAGACGGCGACCCGGTCGCCCTTCTGGACCCCCAGCTCCAGCAGCGCGTTCGCCGCCTTGGAGACCTCGTCCTTGAGCTCGGCGTAGGTGATCGCGCGGCTGTCGCCTGGCTCGCCCTCGAAGTGGATGGCGACCCGTTCGCCGTGGCCCGCCTCGACATGCCGGTCGACGCAGTTGTACGCCACATTGAGCTCGCCGTCCTGGAACCACTTCGCGAACGGCGGGTTCGACCAGTCCAGCGTCTCGGTCGGCTCCTTGGCCCAGCTCAGTCGGCGTGCTTGCTCGGCCCAGAAACCGAGCCGGTCAGCCTTGGCCTGCTCATACGCCTCCGCTGTGACGTTGGCGTGTGCGGCCAGGTCGGCGGGGGGTGCGAACCTGCGCTCTTCCTTGAGCAGGTTGGCCAGGCTTTCGTTGCTCACGGCATCTGCCTTTCCCAGGGTGTCCGTTGTGTCCCAGGCCACAGCTCATCAGACCGGGGGTGCGATGACAAGGGCCGACCTGCAATTGGTTTAGACCTGTGAACCCATCGAGTCCGGCGGCCGGCCCATCCGTACCCACGGACGCCGACCAGGCAGAGTTCAGCACGTGTAACGCCTTTCACACCCCGGGCCAAGTACGGGTGAAGCGCCATCGACGCAGTACGTGAAGGGAGCCCGGGTGGATGGGACACAGGGGTTACGGGGTGGGCCGCGGGCGGCGGCCCGCGACCCCCAGCTCTTCGAGGAGTTCTACCGGCGCCATGTGGACGCGATGACGTCCTTCGTGGCCCGGCGGGTCGCGGACCCTCCCCCACTCTCGGCTTCGCTCGAGCGGGGGGACCCCCATCCGTGGCCGACCTGACCGCAGAGATCTTCCTCGCGGTCCTGGACTCGGCCCACACCTACCGCGCGTCCCGGGGCAGTGAACGGGCGTGGCTGTACGGCATCGCCCGCAATGTCGTCGCGGGGGAGCGCCGGCGGGTGGCCCGCGAGACGGACCGCGACCGGCGTATCTCCGGCCGGCGGCTGCTGGAGCCCGACGACATCGCCCGCCTGGAGGACAAGCTCGACGCGGAGAGCCCGGGCCGCCGCGCCCTCTCCGCTCTGGAACGGCTCCCCGCGGGGGAGAGAGCCGTCCTGGAACTCGTCGCGGTCGACGACCTCACGGTCGGCGAGGCCGCGACGGCGTTGGGGATCAGCCAGGTGGCGGCGCGCGTACGGCTGCACAGGGCGCGCAAGTCCCTGCGGGAGTCGGCGGAGTCACCGGGCGGGGAGCCGTTCGGCACCTCACTGTCGTACGTCACGGAAGCAACCGGGGGAGAGGCATGACGACGAGGACGACCTTCGAGGACCGGCTGTTGGCGGAGCTGAAGGGGGAGATCGAGCGGCGGGAGTCCGAGCCGGTGCCGGCCGTACGGCGGCGGGTGCTGACGGGGCGCAGGCTGACTCTCGTCATGGCGGCCTGCGTGGCCGTCGTGCTCGGGGTGGTGTCGGTGCCCGGCACTCCGGCGGGTTCCGCGGCATACGGGTTGGAGCGGCACGGCGACGGCAGCGTGACGCTCACCGCCAAGGACCAGGAGATCGACGTGGACGCCCAGCGTGAACTCGCGCGGAAGCTGGTCCCGAACGGTATCGCGACGGACGTGCAGATCCTCCGCCCCGGCTATGTCTGCGCGGGCGACACGGTGCTCTGGGGACAGAACGACCGGGGGGAGCGAGTACCCCTCTTCGTCCAGCAATGGGGGCGGAAGATCACCCTGCACCGGGGCAATGTGCTGGTCTTCGTGAACCGCAACGACAGGGACACGCCGTACCGGGTCTACGTCTTTCCCACCGAGGCCGACGTCAAGCCCTGTGTCCCGGTGAAGCCGACACCCGAACGGTTCCGGGCCTAGGCCTGTCCGGTGGTGTGCGGCTCTCCCGGCCAGGAGGAGCCGCACACCGCCGGGTTCACGCCGGCAGATCCGCCGCCGCGTGCACCTGGTCGAACAGCCCGTCCCCGTCCGTCCCGGTGAGCAGGTACGCCTGCGCCTCGCCCACGTGGAAGTACATCCCGTGCAGCTCCAGCTCCCCTTCCCGCAGGGCCCGGGCGACCGAGTCATGGGCGCTGAGGTGCTCCAACTGCTGCACCACGTTGGTCAGACAGAGCTGCTCGACCGCGTCGGCGGGTGCCCGTCCGGCCAGCTTCACCCAGGAGCGGCTGTCGTCGGCCATCCGCTCCAGGCTCGGCAGCCCGTGCCGCAGCCACCGCTTCAGCGGGGTCCGGGCGCCGCCCGGCTCGGAGTTGAGCAGCGCCTGCATGGCTCCGCAGCCGGAGTGTCCGCACACCGTGATGGACCGCACCTTCAGCACGTCCACCGCGTACTCGATCGCGGCGGCCACCGAGTCGTCCCCGCTCTCCTCGCCGGGAAGCGGCACGAGGTTGCCCACATTGCGCACCACGAAGAGGTCGCCCGGACCACTGGAGGTGATCATCGAGGTGACCAGCCGCGAGTCGGCGCAGGTGAGGAAGAGCTGGGTCGGCTGCTGGCCCTCGCGCGCCAGCCGGGCCAGCTCGCCCCGCACGATCGGCGCGGTGTTGCGCTGGAACGCGCTGATGCCACGGGCCAGTTCATGCCCACCCGGGCCCGGAGAGCCTGGGAGCCCGGTCGGTCCGCCGGGTCCGACAGGTCCGCTGGGTCCGCCAAGTCCGTCAGGTGTGCCCGGGCCGGTGGGTGCGTCCGATCCGGCGGCGGCTCCGGCGGCGGGTACGGCCGATCCGCTCGGTCCACGTGCCCCGGTCGATCCGCCTGCTCCGCTCGGTCCACCTGCTTCAGTCGGTGCGTCTGCTGCGGTCGTTCCACCTGTCGGTGTCGTTCCACTTGCTCGACTCGGACCACCTGCTCTACCCGCTCCACCCCCTCCGTCCGGCCCACCCGTCTCGCCGGGCGCGCCGGGCGAGACGGCGCCCGGGACGGCCGGCGTCGGCGCCGACCCCACCGTCAGAGCAGCCGCAGCGTTGGGAAGCTCGCACTGGTGGTTGCGCCAGGCCGTCCAGGGGCGGCAGCGGCAGTCGGCGGCACCGGACGGTTCGGCGATCCGGGTGCCCGGGCTACGCCCGGTCAGCTCGACGGAGCCGCCCTGCGCGGTGTGCGTCTTCTGCCAGTCCTGGAGCGACTCGAAGGCCGCGTGGTCCATGAACGATCCGTCCAACTCCACGACCGCCGCGGATCCCTGGGGGACCAGATGCAGGGCCCTGCTGAGCCGGGGCACCGCGAGGAACGTCAACTGGCCTCGGACGTGTACGTGATGGACTCCTTCCCGTTCGTGGTGCGTGATGCGGGTGCGGGTGAGGCGGTGCAGGGAGACGCCGACGGCCATGGCGATCCCGAGGGTGACGCCCTCCAGGACGCCGAAGAGGACCACGCCGAGGGTGGTGACGGCGTAAACCAGTACTTCGCGGTGGCGGGTCACCGTACGAATGTGGTTCAGGGACACCATCTGGATGCCGACGGCCATCACCAGGGCGGCGAGCGAGGCCAGCGGGATGAACTCCAGGACGGGGACCATCAGCAGTGCGGCGATCACTACGAGAACGCCGTGCAGCATCGTGGAGTTCCGGCTGACGGCACCGGCTTGGACATTCGCCGAACTGCGCACCGCCACACCGGCGACGGGGAGCCCGCCGAGCGTGCCGGAGACGATGTTGGCGGCGCCCTGTCCGAGCAGCTCGCGGTCCAGGTCGGAGCGGCCGACGCGGCCCCCCCGGCGGGCTCCCGGACCGGCGGCGAGCAGGTCGGGGCGTCCGGCCACCAGCTTGTCCACGGCGACCGCGCCGAGCAGCGACTGCACGCTGCAAACCAGCGTGGTGGTGAGCACGGCCGCCACCAGGCCGAGCGCGGGGCCCTCGGGCAGTCCGGCCAGGGCGTGACTGCTCCAGGAGGGCAGATCGACCTTGGGCAGGGTCAGCCCGGTGAGGGAGGCGGCGGTGGTGGCCCCGGCGACCGCGACGAGCGCCGCCGGGATCCGGCGCAGCAGCTGTCCGGTCCGGCCGGGGATGCGCGGCCAGAGGAAGAGCAGCGCCAGGGTCAGCGCGCTCACCGACACGGCTGCGGGCTGTACGCGCGCCAGCTGGGCGGGCAGTCCGCGGAGGTTGTCGAGGACGGCGCTCTGCGGGGTGCCGCCGAGGACGATGTGCAGCTGCGCGACGGCGATGGTGACGCCGATGCCGGCGAGCATGCCGTGCACGATCGCGGGGCTGACGGCGAGCGCGGTGCGGGCCACGCGCAGGCAGCCGAGGCCGAGTTGGACCACTCCGGCCAGGACGGTGATGGCGCAGGTGGTCCGCCAGCCGTAGCGGTGGATGAGGTCGGCGGTGACCACGGTGAGTCCGGCGGCGGGGCCGCTGACCTGGAGCGGGCAGCCGCCTAGGCGGCCGGCCACGATTCCGCCGACGGCTGCGGCCACGAGACCGGCCTGCAGGGGCGCGCCGGTGGCGAGGGCGATGCCGAGGGACAGGGGCAGGGCGATCAGGAAGACCGCGATCGAGGCCGACACGTCGGCGCCCGCGATGCGGAAGCGGCGGGGCGGGGTCGGCGGGCTGTGCGGTGGATGGACGTGACTCGCGCGGTGCGAGTCGCTCGGGTCGGTGGCTCGGGTGGGTACGCAGGCTGACATTTTTCCCGTCTCCTCCGGGGCAGCGCGGTCGCGAACAGGTGGTCCCCCGTCGATGGCGGGGGGTCGGGTCGGCGGCCGTGGGTCACGGCGTGCAGCGGCGGGATGAATCAACGCTCGGTAAATGGATCGTAATGCAGAGTAAAGGACAGGCATAGACTTTCCGGGCAAATGGGTTAATGAATCACCTGCATGGGTGAAGTGGCAATTTCATCGGCTTGTCGTACTAATTCCTTCTCAGTCCCGTGCGAGCTTGGCGGCGCTGTCGTTGGCCCCGAGAGAAGGAAGAAGGTGGGCGGAAATGGCCGCCACCCAGAGGATTGCCGCGGGAGCCGTGGTCGCCGCGGTCTGCGCCGCCTCGCTCGCCGGTTGCGCGACCGGCACCGACAACTCCGAGGGAGGAGCCGCCGGACCGCTGAAGGCGAAGGCCGCCAAGGCGCCGCCCAAGAAGGTGTTCCGCCTGATCGGCGACGGCTCCACCGCCTACACCGGAGCCCAGCCGCACCTGCCCAGAGCCGAACGCCTCAAGCCCGGCGAGAAGCCCCCGCAGTTCGTGGTGTTCTCCTGGGACGGCGCCGGCGAGGACAGCCAGAAGCTGTTCTCCCACTTCCGTGAGGTCGCCAAGGAGAACCACGCGACCATGACGTACTTCCTCAGCGGCGTGTACATGCTGCCGGAGGACAAGCGCGCCGAGTACAGGCCGCCGCAGCACTCCCCGGGCCGCTCCGACATCGGCTTCAACGACGAACAGGGCATCGCCGACACCGTCAAGCAGCTGCGCCTCGCGTGGCTGGAGGGCAACGAGATCGGCACCCACTTCAACGGCCACTTCTGCGGCAAGGGCGGCGGCGTCGGCGAGTGGTCGGTGGCGGACTGGAAGGACGAGATCGCCCAGGCGAAGAAGTTCGTGAAGTCCTGGAAGACCAACACCGGGATGACGAAGGCCTCCCCGCTGCCCTTCGACTACGACAAGGAGCTCATCGGCGCCCGCACCCCCTGTCTGGAGGGCCAGAAGAACTTCATGACGGCCGCGGGCGAGCTCGGCTTCCGCTACGACACCAGCGGTGTCAACGAGCAGCTGTGGCCCCGGAAGAAGCAGGGCCTGTGGGACTTGTCGATGCAGCTCGTGCCCTTTCCCGGGCACTCCTACGAGCAGCTCACCATGGACTACAACTTCATGGTCAACCAGTCCGGCACCAGAACCCAGGGAGACCCCGCCAAGTACGCCTTCTGGGGCGACCAGATGCGCGACGGCCTGCTCAAGGGCTTCTACCGGGCCTACGACGGCAACCGCGCCCCGCTGATCATCGGCAACCACTTCGAGTCCTGGAACGGCGGCACCTACATGCGCGCCGTCGAGGAGACCATCGAGCGGGTGTGCAACAAGCCCGACGTGCGCTGCGTCTCCTTCCGGCAGCTCGCCGACTGGCTGGACGCCCAGGACCCGAACACCCTGGAGAAGCTGCGCACCCTGAACGTCGGCGAGGCGCCGAAGGAGGGCTGGCCTGCCTTCCTGGACGGCCGGCCGGCCCCGGCACCGAAGGGCGTGCCCGGGGCACCGGCGGCCAAGAAGCAGTAGGTGTCCGGCGGTTGTCTCAGACCGCCGCCACCGCGCTCTCGCCGAGCACGAACGAGGGGTCGACCTGCGCCGCCAGGTCGGCCCCCGTGCGCTCGTTGCCCCAGGACTCGGCGTTCTTCAGGTGGAAGTGCACCATCTGCCGGGTGTAGCGCTCCGGGTCGCGCAGGTCGTACGTCGCGTCGGCGGCCGTCCGCAGCCGCTGCAGGGCGCGGCGGTTGACGTCCTCCAGGAGCGCGAACCGGGGCGGCCGGCCCTTCTCCAGCGCCCGCACCCAGTCGGAGTGGCCCACCGTCACCAGCAGGTCGTCCCCGACTTCGGCGCGGAGGAAGTCGAGATCGTCCTGGCCCTGCACCTTGTTGCCGACGACCTTCAGCGTGACGCCGTAGTCGCGGGCGTACTCCTTGTACTGACGATAGACGGAGACCCCCTTACGGGTCGGTTCGGCGACGAGGAACGTGATGTCGAAGCGGGTGAACATGCCGGAGGCGAAGGAGTCGGAGCCCGCGGTCATGTCCACCACGACGTACTCGCCCCGCCCGTCCACCAGGTGGTTCAGGCACAGCTCCACCGCTCCGGTCTTGGAGTGGTAGCAGGCGACCCCCAGGTCGGCGTCGGTGAAGGGGCCGGTGACCATCAAACGGACGACGTCGCCGTCGAGTTCCACCGGCCGGGCGCACGCGTCGTAGACCGGGTTGTCCTCGCGCACCCGCAGCAGCCGGGAGCCCTCGCCGGGTGGGGTGGTCTTGATCATCTCGGTGGCGGAGGAGATCCGCGGGTTGGCACCGCGCAGATAATCCTTGATCAATGGCAGCCGCTCGCCCAGGGCGGGCAGCGCGGCCGCCTCCGCCTCGTCCAGGCCGAGTGCCGGGCCCAGGTGCTGGTTGATGTCGGCGTCGACGGCGATCACCGGTGCTCCGGTGGCCGCGAGATGGCGGATGAACAGGGAGGACAGGGTGGTCTTGCCGCTGCCGCCCTTTCCGACGAAAGCAATTTTCATGTTCACGAAGAGTAGTCGTGCGATAGCTGTATGTGTCAGACGGGCGTGAAGAAGACCACTCCATCGTGGGGTGCGGGGCGGGGGTGCGTAATGTCGTACTCATGAGTACGACAGGCGCGACCGCCGACCCGCTCGCGGCCCTGGGCTCGCTGCCCGGCGTGGCCGATTCCGTGGAGTCCGTGCGCAAGTCCGTGGACCGGGTCTACGGGCACCGTGTCATGCGGCGCCGCAGCAACGAGATCACCTCCGAGGCGGCCCTGCGCGGCGCCCGCGGCTCGGCCGCACTGTCCGGCGCGGACTGGGCCCTCGAAGAGGTGCGCAGGCGCTCGGACTTCGGTGTCGACGACGAGGCGCGGGTCATGGGCGCGGCCCTGCGGCTGACCTCAGAGGCCGGCCAACTGCTGTCCATCTGGCGGCAGTCGCCCCTGCGGGTGCTGGCCCGGCTGCACCTGGTGGCCGCGGCGAGCGACGAGGACGAGGTCGGGCGCCCGCGTCAGGCCGGCGAGGACGTCCATGAGCCGCTCATCGAGCTGCCGCTGCCCGGCGCGGCCGAGGTCTCGGGTCGGCTCGAGGGGCTGTCCGAGCTGATCATCGCCGGCAGTACCGCACCCGCCCTGGTCACGGCGGCCGTAGTACAGGGCGAGCTCCTCGCGCTGAGGCCCTTCGTCTCCCACAACGGCCTGGTCGCGCGGGCGGCCGCGCGGATCGTCCTGGTGGGCAGCGGCCTCGACCCGAAGTCGGTCTGCCCGGCGGAGGTCGGTCACGCCGAACTGGGCCGCGCGGCCTACCTGGCGGCGCTCGACGGATACGTCTCCGGCACCCCCGAGGGCATGGCCGCCTGGATCGCCCACTGCGGCAACGCGATCGAACTGGGGGCGCGCGAGTCGACGGCGGTGTGCGAGGCGCTCCAGCGCGGGGCGGCGTGACCGTAGGCGTAGAAAAGGCCCTCTCGACAGAGGGCCCCTGAACAGGGTTGCGGCGGTACGAGGATTCGTACCGCCGCTGGCATGTTCACCGGGTTACCAAGCGTCCTCGATATGTTGCCCATCAGGTCGGGAACTTTGCCCGTCACCTGGTGCGGCTGGCCCGTAATCGACGGGTCGACGTCGCGTGGGTGCTCGGTGTCCATGCTCGGTCCGTGGGGCCAAATGCGTTATTAAGGTGATCCTCTCGGATGTCCTTGGTCTCGCGGGCCGTTAACCCCTTTGTACTCCAGGACCCGGGCAAGCGGAACCCCCGTCAGCCGTTCTTTACTTTTATCCTCAAATAGGCGCCAAATGTGCTGAATCGCCTCACGCCACCGTCGACCGGCGCCGGTTCGCGTACCAGACGAGGCCGGCGGTGGCCGCCGCCGCTCCTATCGCGGCGACCGCCACGAGCGCCGGACGGGGCGGTACGGCGAACCCGGGCAGCCGCTGCTTGAGCCGTACCGGGCGGTGGAAATCGAGAATCGGCCACCCGCGCGCGAGAGCCTCGCGGCGCAGGGTGCGGTCCGGGTTGACGGCGTGCGGACGGCCCACTGCCTCGAGCATCGGCAGGTCGGTCGCCGAGTCGCTGTAGGCGTAGCAGCGCTCCAGGTCGTACCCCTCGGACTCGGCCAGCTCCTTGATCGCCTCGGCCTTCGTCGGGCCGTACGCGTAGTACTCCACCTCGCCGGTGAAGCAGCCGTCCTCGCCGACGACCATGCGGGTGGCCACCACCCGGTCCGCGCCCAGGAGTTCGCCGATCGGTTCGACCACCTCGGCGCCCGACGTGGACACGATGACGACGTCGCGCCCGGCGGTGTGGTGCTCCTCGATGAGGGACGCGGCCTCGTCGTAGATGATCGGGTCGATCAGGTCATGGAGGGTTTCGGCCACGATCTCCTTGACGTGCTGGACGTTCCAGCCGCGCACGAGCGCGGAGAGGTACTCGCGGGTGCGCTCCATCTGGTCGTGGTCCATACCGCCGACGAGGAAGACGAACTGGGCATAGGCGGTCCGCAAGGCGGCCCTGCGGTTGATCAGGCCGCCTTGGTAGAACGACTTGCTGAACGTGAGGGTGCTCGACTTCGCAATGACCGTCTTGTCCAGGTCAAAGAAGGCAGCTGTGCGGGGCAAGGAGTGGTTTTCCACGACCCCGAGCATAGGCGCAGCCCATTCGGCGTAAGCTGGGGCGCGTGGGTTTGCCTGAGAAGCGTCTCGGGTACACCATGGAAGTCACGGATCGTTCGCGACCGTGCTAACCCGGCCCGGCTCCTCCCCCCCCGAGTCGGCCGTGGAGACGACCCCCACTCTCCCCCCCGGTGGGGGTCGTCGCATGTCCGGGGGCATTTTCTCTCTTCTGATCGCGGTCTGCGGCCGCTGCGAGGCGGTATCGGCCGCCTCTTTCCCATGCCCATGATCCGTCACTGTACGTAGCGGCCGTGCTGCTCTGCGGAGGTCGCACAGGGGTACCACGAGGCTCACCGGTATGGGTGACGGCGATATTCACAACCGCTGAGTTGTCCACAGTTATCGACCAAGATCCACACGATTTCCGGGATCGCTGCACCGTGATTCCCACGCATCCCGCTCGGGCCGACTTCATGGCCGGTTCCGGTTAGTCGGGTGTGTTTGGCCGGTTCGTATCGGCCGCTCATATGGAGGCCGCTTGCCGGTTCTTCACATGTCTGGGAATCGCGGGGCCGAAGGGGTCGCGTGAGAGAGGCGACGCGCCGGCCGTTTCGGGGGCCTTCGGGCGTCGCAGCGAAGGGGGATGAGGACGTGGCCGCAGCCGTCACACACGATCCGCCGCCCGCCGCCGGAGGGCGGCAGGGGCAGCCGTTGATCGTCACGGAGGACGAGGACCTGCTCGACGACCTGCTGCGCCTGTGCGCGGCGGCCGGGGCGAAACCAGAGGTGCACCACGGGCTGCCGGAGCGCAGAGGCAGCTGGGAGGCCGCCCCGCTGGTCCTGGTCGGCGACGACGCCGCACGGCGCGTGCGCGGAGCCGCGCGCCGGCGCGGAGTGGTGCTCGTGGGCCGGGACCAGGACGACTCCGGGGTGTGGAAACGGGCCGTCGAGATCGGCGCCGACCACGTCCTGATGCTGCCGGACGGCGAGCAGTGGCTGGTCGACCGCATCGCCGACGTCGCCGAGGGCGTCGGCCGGCCCGCCCTCACCATCGGCGTCATCGGCGGCCGGGGCGGAGCGGGCGCCTCCACGCTCGCGTGCGCCCTCGCCGTCACCTCCGCGCGTGAAGGCCTGCGCACCCTCCTCGTGGACGCGGATCCACTGGGCGGCGGACTCGACGTACTCCTCGGCGGCGAGAGCACCGAGGGGCTGCGCTGGCCCGCGTTCGCCGCCTCGCGCGGGCGGGTCGGGGGCGGCGCCCTGGAGGAGTCGCTGCCCCGGCTGCACTCGCTGCGGGTGCTGAGCTGGGACCGCGGCGACCGCATCGCCGTCCCGGCCCCGGCCGTCCGGGCGGTGCTCGCCGCGGCCCGGCGCCGGGGCGGCACGGTCGTCGTCGACCTGCCCCGCCGTCTCGACGACGGCGTGGCCGAGGCCCTCGCCCAGCTCGACCTCGGGATCCTCGTGGTCCCCGCCGAACTGCGCGCCCTCGCCGCGGCCGGCCGCGTGGCCGCCGCCGTGGGCATGGTCCTGCGCGACCTGAGGGTGGCGGTACGCGGTCCCTACGCCCCCGGCCTCGACGACCGCGAGGTGGCCCGGCTGCTGGGTCTGCCCCTGGTGGGCGAGGTGCCGGTGGAGTCGTCGCTGCAACGGCCGCACGGAGGTGAGGCGCCACCGGGCGCGGCGGCACGGGGGCCGCTCGCGCGGTTCTGCAAGGAGTTCTGGGAGCGGGCGCTGGCGGAGGCGGGGGTCGCGTGAGCGGGGTCTTCGAGGGGGCGTGGGGGGATGGACCGTCCGGCGGCGGGGCGGGGCGGGCTGGGGCGGGATCTCAGGCTCAGGCTCGGCTTCGGTCTCGGTCGGGCTCGCGTTCGCGCTCGCGCTCGCGCTCGCGTGAGGTTGCTGTCGGATCTGTCGGATCTGGCGGATCTGGCGAGGCTGTTGGAACTCTTGGGGTCGGTGAGGCTGTCGGGGCCGTCGGGCTGCTGGACGGGGTGCGGCAGTGGCTGGCTGAGAGCGGGGCCGAGCCGACGCCCGCGCGGGTGGCGCAGGCGCTGCGGGAGCAGGGGCGGGTACTGGGCGATGCCGAAGTGCTGGTCGCGGCCGAGCGGTTGAGGTCCGAGCTGGTCGGCAGCGGCCCCCTGGAGCCGTTGCTCGCGGACCCGTCGGTGACCGACGTCCTGGTGTCCGCTCCGGACCGGGTGTGGGTGGACCGGGGCGGCGGACTCGAACTGACCGCCATCACCTTCCCGGACGCGGCCGCCGTACGACGACTCGCACAGCGGCTGGCCGCGGTGGCCGGGCGGCGCCTCGACGACGCCCGGCCCTGGGTGGACGCCAGGCTGCCCGACGGGACCCGGCTGCACGCGGTGCTGCCCCCGGTGGCCGTCGGCAGCACCTGTCTGTCGCTTCGGGTGGTCCGGCCGCGCGCGTTCACGCTGGACGAGCTGGTCGCGGCCGGCACGGTGCCGCCGGGCGGGGACCGGGTGCTGCGGGCGCTGCTCGACGCGCGGCTGTCCTTCCTCATCAGCGGCGGGACTGGTACGGGCAACCCCAACCTTGCTCTATGCCACCTCTAAAAGGATCTTGAGCTGAGCGCCCTCGGAGTACCTCCAAAGGAGGCTCTGACCTGCACGTTTCCGTGTCTACTGGCAGGCGCTCGCCCGCGCCTTCGAATCTAAGGTGACCCCGTTTTGCCGCGCACACGACGGCCCCGACCGGGTCGGCATCCGGTCGGGGCCTGGAGCCCACCCGCCCCTGAAACGCCTGGGGAGCGGGGACGGGCGGGCGATCAGGTGGCTACTCGGTCCACCGGGTACCGCTGACCGAGGCGAAGCTCGGCCGCCCGTTGTAGTAGTCCACGTGCTCGCGGTCGGCGTGCGGCGGCCTGGTGCAGGACGCCCCGCTCTCAGGGTGAACGAGCCCGCAGTAGCCAGCGGCGCGGGCCGCCGACCTGAGGGCCTGCGCCTTCCGCTTCTCGGCGGACGCGGCCGTCACCGCGGTGCCAGCCGCTCGTAGTGCCCGCACAGCGTCTTCACCGACCAGGCCAAGCGAACGGCCACCGCGCCGCGGACACGGTCGGTGTCGCCGTTCCCCAGACGCAGCCGGTTCTTCGCCTCGGCGACACCGGCCAATGCGCGGGTGCGGTCGGCGGACCTCTGCGGCAGTACGTAGGCGCGGGCGCGGACGGCGGGGATGAGCGCCTGGAGGTGCTCACGGAAGGTGTCCTGGAGCTTCTCCAACTCGGCACCCTCGAAGAGCTTCTCGGGCTCCTCCTCGGCGAGGACGAGGCGCGTACTCGCCCGCATCGCACTCGTGTTGGGGGGCGGGGAGGCCGCCCCTGCCGTACCGAGGTCCAAAGCTGTAGCGTGCGGCATGTCGACTCCAAGCAGTCGTCCACGCCCGGGGCCGTTCGCGCGGCCGCCGGGATTCGTTGTGTCTCCCGACGCTAGGAGCGCGATGTGCAGCACCTCCAGCGTTGTGCAGATGTGTGCACGCAAGCTCATGTCTTGGGCTGGTGGCGCATCACGCCCTCTTGACGGTGGCACCCAGCGGGGCGACGGTGTCGCACAGTCCTGCACAAACGACCGGCGGAGGCAGCCATGTCGCTACTGTTCATCGGCATCGACCCGCACACCGGAGACCACGAGTCACCGACAGTGTGGGTTGACCAGGAGAAACACGAACTCGTCTTCCAGGGGTGGAAGCCCGGCCCCGAACTCGAAGCAGAGTGCGCCGCGTTCGAGGTGCCGGGCCACGCCGTGGGCATTCCCGAGAACGAGGCCGTGGTCCGTGTCCCCGCCAGGATGGTGCCGATGATCAGGGAGGCCTGCGATGCCGTCGAACGTGCCGCCGCCCGCGTTCACTGACCTTCTGGCCGGCGCCACGCGGTCCGCCGTCCACCTGGAGATGCGCGACAGCTACGCCGTCGACTACGAATCCGGGCCATTCGCCGACTGGCGGCGCGGCTTCCGGCACGACGAGGCGGACCGGGCCTCGTGGTGGCGGCCGTGGCTCAGCCTCGTCGAGGAGACGACGGCGCGGGGCGCGACGATGCGGCGGGCCCGCATCGTCTCGGAGCCGGTCAGCGAGTACACCCGGTTCCTGCACAGCTTCACCTTCACCAACGTCGCCGCGGGCGAGCAGGTTTCGTGGCTGCCCCGCCGTCGGGCTTCCGAGCTCGCGCTGCCGGGGAACGACTTCTGGCTGTTCGACGATCAGACGGTCTACTGGAACCACTTCACCGGCGACGGCGCGTCTGCCGGCGGCGAGGTCTCCGAGAATCCGGCTGTCGCCAAGTTGTGCGCCGAGGCCTTCGAAGCGGTGTGGACGCGCGCGATCCCCCACGACCAGTACGAGATCCACTGACCCAGCGAGCACCGGCAGGCCAGCTCATGCCCCTCTCTCCCTCCTCGTCCGCTCAGGCCGCGCGCGAGGTAGTCGCCCAGCGACTGCGCGACCTGCGCAAGAGCGCCGGGCTGACGGTCGCTGAGCTGGCCAGCCGCTGCAACTGGCACCACGCCAAGACCTCACGGATCGAGAACGCACGCACGGCGCCCACCGCCACGGACATCCGACTGTGGTGCCGGGCATGCAACGCCGTCGACCAGGCCGAGAACCTGATCGCCCAGTCGCTGCACGCCGAGTCCATGTACACCGAGTGGCGCACGCAGGTACGCGCCGGCCTCAAGGCACTCCAGGACAGCGAGCCCCGGCTGTTCCAGGACACCGAGCTGTTCCGGGTCTACTCCTCCACGCTCGTGCCCGGCCTCCTCCAGACCGAGGGCTACGCGGCGGGCATCCTCGGGATCAGTGCTCGCTTCCGCGACGTGCAGCTCGACGACAGCGCCGAGGCCGCCCGGGCGCGCGTGGACCGCTCCCGAGTCATCCACGAGCCAGGGCACCGGTTCGTGTTCGTCGTCGAGGAGGACGCGCTACGGCACCAGATCTGCGGGGCGGAGGACATGGCTGCACAGCTCGGCTATCTGCTCGCTGCGGGCGCCCTGCCGCAGGTCTCCCTCGGCATCATCCCCATGGCCGCGCGCGAGCGGACCCAGTGGCCGCGCGAGACGTTCCACGTCTACGACGACCGCCTCGTCTCCGTAGAGCTCGTCTCGGCCCGGGTGAGGATCACCCAGCCGTCCGAGATCGCCCTGTATCTGCGGGCCTTCGAGCAGCTTCGCGCTGACGCGGTGTACGGGGCGGAGGCGCGCGGCCTGATCCTTCGGGCGATTGAGGCCCTGCACTGACCCCGGACATGACGAAAGCGGCCCCGCCCTCCCGAAGGAGAGCGGGGCCGCGGTCATGGGCGCCATGGTGTGAGGTCGAGTTCGGCAGGCGGCTCGGGTGCGGGCCCGGCCGGCGTGTCGGGGCCGACCCGTCGGGCCCAGCCCCACAGGTCGAGGTACGCGCGCGTCAGCAGCTTGCGCTGCGTCCGTTCCTCCTTGACCTCCTTGTCGAGCCGCTCCGTGATGGCCATGAAGTCGGAGCGCCGGTTCGTCGCGCGCGACTGCCCCCACGACAGCAGACCCACGAGCAGTGCGACGGCTCCGCCGACCAGCGCCCCCACATCCATCAGCGTCTGTCCTTTCTCAGGTACGGCGGAGGCGGGTCGTCCATGCCCGAGACGAGCACCACGCCGATCGTGAACGCCCCCCACCCGCACGCCGATCCGACCGCCTCCGGGTACGACGTCGCCGCCGACGCCGCGAACGCCCCCGACCACAGCCCGGCCGGGACGGCGAGCAGCGTGTAGCCCAGGGCCTGCACCCGCGGGCAGTTGACCAGCAGCCCGGCGAGCGCGGCGACCGCACCGCAGGCCACCCACATCCAGCCCAGCACGTCCATAGGCACGTAGCGGGTGACGTCGGCCAGGCCGCGGGCGGTCCCATACCTCGGGTTGCCGATGATGCCGAGGCCGCCGTACAGCGCCCAGCCGGCGCCGACGGTGATGAGGAAGGCGCGGCGGTGGGAGAACGACCACCGCGCCGCCGCGGCCCACATCAGGCGTCGGTCTTCGGCCGGTTGGGCACGGCCCAGGTGATGCCCCAGGCACCGAGCATGGCGAGCACGATGGTGACGCCCTCCCCGGTGGTGAGGACCTGGTCCTGCACGGCGGTCACCGCGGCGGTCGCGCCGGCAGCGAGCCCGGCCACGAGGGACTTGGCGATGCTGGAGATCTTCATGAGGGATCGTTCCTTCCAGATCAGGCGGAGACGGTGAAGCCGTGCTCCTTGCCGAGCGCGGTGAGGGAGGCGCGGCCGGGGATGCCGTCGGCGGCGGTCCCTGAATAGCCCAGGTGGCGCTGCCACTTGGCGTAGGCCTGCACGGTGACGGTGCCGAAGTGCCCGTCGCTGTACGCCTTGGCGAGGTAGCCCGCGTCGACGAGGGCGGCTTCGACGGTCTTCACGCCGGCGTAGGTGACCGGGGTGCCGGCCGCCTTGGGGTTCGAGCGGGCTGCGGCGACCAGCTTGGACAGGTCGACGACCGGCCGGGCCGGGGCGGGCAGCGTGGTGGTGGGCTTGCCCGCGGCGAGCCGCTCGACGACCTTGCCGCGCAGCCAGTCCATGGTGAAGCCTCGCGGGTCGACCTTGCCGGGCTGCCACTCCAGGTGCCCGATGACGGACAGGGCGTCCCAGCCGTGTTGGCGGACCAGGGCCGTGCTCACGCGGATGATGGCGTCGATCTGCTTGGCCGGCCACGGGTCTTCGCCGTCGCCGAGGTTCTCGCACTCGAAGCCGTAGAAGTGGCGGTTGCCGTCGACGGTGGCCTCGTTGTCGGTCGGCGCCTTCCGCTCGGCGATGACCGCGGCCAGGACGTCAGGGTCGCCGAGGCCGGCGTGGTTGGCGCGGCCGTAGCCGACGAGGTGCACGGTGCCGTCTTTGGCGATGACGCCGTGGCACAGCGGGCCGGGCAGGTCGGAGCGGCCGTCGCGGCAGATCTTGACGGTGGCGGCGGTGCCCTTGGTGACGGTGTGGTGGATCATCACGCCGTGCACCGGGCCCCACGGGCCCTTCGTGTTGCGGTTGTGCGTCTCCCAGTCGCCGACCTCGACGACGGTCACGCCCTCCGCCCGCAGCAGCGCTGCGAACGTGGACGCGCTGGGCGGTGTGGCCATGCGGTCTCCAGACATGAGAAACGCCCCGGCGTGGTGGCGCGGGGCGTGGGGTGGTGGGGCGGGGTCAGGAGGCGGACTCGTAGCAGAACCAGGCTCTGATGGTGTTGCCGGAGGCGAGGGTGGCTGGTGTGCCCTGGCTCGCGTTGGCGGAGCGGGTGTTGGTCGAGGAGGTGGGGAAGGTGACCTGGAAGGTGGAGGCCCCGCTGTTGATGGAGACCTGGCCGTGCCAGGTGTCGGTCGAGACCATGCGCGCCGAGCCCAGGCCGGAGAACCCGGCTGCCGCGGCGGCGGCCGGGAGGCTGAAGCTCCAGGCGCCGGAGCCGAAGGTGGTGGAGGACCCGGCGGTCAGGGTCGTCTCGCCGATGACGGTGCGGCCGATCTTCATGTAGCGGCCGGTCAGGGTGCCGTCGTTGAGGACGGGGTTCGTCGTCGACGCCGTCCACGTCGGTGTGTACGCGGTCCAGGCGCTGAACATGGAGTTGAACTGGTCGCGGATCTCCTGGTTCATGAGCGCGGCGGAGACCACCTCGCCGACGACCCAGGTGCGCGGGGTGAACGTCATGCTGTTTCACCTGCCGGTGCAGAGAGTTGGTTGACCGGGTTGTTCGGGTCCGCGTCGTTCCACCAGTTCCGCAGGCCGGGCTTGAGCCCCATCAGGCTGGCCTCGACGGCGGCCGGGTCCTCGGGGAAGGTCAGCGGGTACCAGCCCCAGTTGCATTCCGTGCACGCGTAGCGGGGGTCGGTCGGGGAGACGACCTGGGCTGAGCCGCAGCTGGTGCAGTCGGCGACCCACCGGTTCTGGTTGATGCGGGCGAACGCCGAGTCCGCGACGGTGCCTTCGGGCGGGGTGATGCGGCGGCCCATGCGGGTCTCGTACCAGCGCCACACCAGCTCGGCGGCCGGCACGTCTGCCCAGGCGTCGGCGGGCATCGGTGCGGGCGGCTTGTAGAACGTCTCGGCGCGCACCACGGCGGTCGGCATGCGGGGCTCCTAGTAGGCGAGGCGGGTGGTGGAGTCGAGGACGGAGTAGGTCGGGTCGTCCAGCACCCAGACGCTGTCGTTGTTCGTGGCGCTGGTGTGGAACTGGATCAGGTGGGACTTCTCTTTGATCGTCTCGGTGTAGCCCTCGACCGTGACCCGCATCGAGGAGGCGGGCGCCTGGGCGGGCATGGTCGTGACGGAGAAGTAGGAGCTGATGTCGGCGTCGAGGATGTCGAGGTAGGTCGACATCGTGTACGCCTCGACTGGCACCTCGCGCAGCTCGGGCGCCGGGTTGGCGTAGCGGGAGACCCGCCAGTACGCGGCGTCCAGGACCGAGTTGTCGCTGGTCTTGAGAATGGAGATGGCGCCGGGGTCGTAGATCCCGAAAGCCAGGATGCTCGAGGGGGCGGTGACCTTCTGGGTGGCGCCGCCCGGCCTGCTCGCTTCGATCGAGTTGACCAGCTTCTGGTCGTCGTCGGCGAGTTCGACGCTGTTGGTCTCCAGGTCTGCGTAGGCGATCGTGAAGACCTCGGAGGCCGGGTTGGGGTTGTACCGCAGGTCGCGGGACTGGAAGGCCAGCCCGTAGTAGTCGCGTTCGGCGAACAGGCGGGCGGACTCGGTGGATTCGACCTCCCGCATGCGGGCCACGACCGCCGAGCCGCCCGGCCCCTGCGAGGCGATCGGGTCGAAGGTGGAGCCCCAGATCGTCACCGAGGCGACCTGTGCGTAGGAAGCCAGCCGCTCGATGCGCACATCGGCGTCCTCGCCAGCGAAGCCGGTCATGCCCGCGCTGTAGTGGCCGGTGATCAGCGGGCCCACCGAGTAGGTGTCCGTGGCGTAGACGACGGCGTGGCCGATCGAGCCGTTCCACAGGCGGGTGCCGCGGTAGCCGCCCACGTGCAGGACCCTCTCGTAGAACCCCCTGGGCACAGCAAGGGCGGAGTCGGTGAGGGTGCCGTCGATCCACACCTTCCCTTCGCGCTGGTCGTAGACGACGTGGTGCCAGTTTCCGTCGGCGAGGGTGGCCGGGCTGGTGACCGCCTCGACCGTGAGCGGGCTGCCGTCGGAGGACCACTCGATCTGAAGGGTGCCGCCCGCGGCGACCGACAGCACGTGCTGGCTGACGAGGTCGGTGGAGTGCACGCCCATGATGGCCCGGCCAGTCGTGGTCGTCTTGAAGAAGGCCTCGAAGCAGAGGTAGTTGACGGTGGTGTCCTCGAACTGCGGGCCGAGGTCGGCCATCAGCCACTTGCCCGCGGTCGACGTCGAGGGCGTGAAGACGGGTACCTGCTCGCCGGTCTCGGTGGGGCCGTCGGCGCTGCCCAGGGTGAGGGTGCCGCCAGCGCCAGCCTGGGTGATGGCCAGGCTCGGGGCGCCGTTGCCGCCGACGTCGCCGGCCGTGGCGGAGGCGCTGTCCTCGGACAGCGGGTAGTACACCATCGGCGTCAGGGTGAGGATCTCCTCACCGAGCATGGAGCGCAGGGCGGGGCGCCGGTTGAGCCGTTTGAACAGGTCCGTCGCCGTGATCATGACGGTGGAGGCCAGGCCCTCGAAACCCACCGGGAACTCGTTGACCATGCCCCAGAAGCGGGGCCGCACCTCTGCGCCAACCAGGTCGTACTCGGCGAAGTCCGTGGTGCCTGCGTCGCGGGTGGCCGCGATGCTGAGGTTGACCTGGTCGGCGACCACCCAGGCCGGGGTGGCCAGCGAGCGGCGCACGGTCCAGCCGAAACCGTCCCCGCTGGTCTCCCAGTACACGGTGCCCGAGGCCTCGCGGATTCGCAGCCACGCGTGGCTGATGGGGCTGTAGGTCAGGGCGACCGCGGCCCCGTCGGCGAACCCGACGTCGCTCTTGCACGACAGCTTCCCGGTGGTGGCGTTGTACTCGAAGCCGATCCTGGTCCCGGACGTCACCGCGTTGACCATGAACGAGGTGCGGGCGTTCGTCCCGCCAGCGGGGACCGTCGCCAGACGCACCATGGTCTGGCTGCCCTGGAGCTTCCACGTGCGGGCTGACTGGAAGCCGCTGGAGACGCCCGCTGCGGCGTTGATGCGGGCCCGGCCGCCGACCTCGGAGACGGTGCCGAAGTTGCCCGACCACAGTGTGGCGTTGATCCGGCCGTCGTCGAAGTCGTCGCCCAGCATGGCCAGCGGGTAGGGCGCCGAACCGGACTGGGTGGGCATGACCGCGACCGCGATCCGGATCGGGGCGTTGCGCCGCACATACGGGTAGTACGGCGACAACGCGTTGCCCGCGGTGAAGCGGCCGTCCTGGTTGTCGAGCAGGAGGCTGGCCTGCCCGGGCTGCGTCTCCGACAGTTCGTCGGAGGCGCCCCTGGTGATCGTCACCCCCCGCTTGGACACGTCGACGTAGGTACTGATGTCGGTCCACGTGATGGTGTCGGGGGCCTGCACAAGGCCGCCCCACCCCATCTCGACGATCAGCGGCATGAGGTCACCTCCCTGGAGACAGGACGACGGTTGCTCCCTGGTGACGGCCGAGCTGGACCAGGACGCGCTGGAACTCCAGGCCCACCGCCACCGGATCCATCGCGTCGTGCACGTCGACCTGCACCTGGTAGACCACGCCCCCGCTGCCGACGGCCGCGGGCCGCCCGACCACCGGGGCGCCGACCGCCTGCCCGGCCATCCGGCCGGCCACCGCCTGCATGGCCCGGTCCACGTGCGGCAGACCAGCGAGGACACCGACCGCGACACCGCGCGCGGTGTTGATTCCGTCGGGGATCATCGCCCGCGCCGGGGACTTGATCCCGAGGGCCTTCCTCAGGGCCTTCTGCATGCTCTTGGCGATCTTCACCATGGTCGCTTCGAGCTGCTTCTCCTGGGAGGTCAGACCGGCGAGGAAGCCCTTCGTCGCGTTCTTCCCGGAGTCGTACAGCTTGTCCGCACCGACCCGGCCGAGGGTCGCGGTCGACGCGTCCAGCTGCGACTGGATCGAGTTGATGGACTTGAAGGTGGCCTTGTCCGCACCGACCAGCGCCGAGGCGTAGGCGTAGCCCGTCTCGGGGCCCATGTTGAGGATCTGCCGCAGCAGTCCCTTCGACAGGCCCCGCTTGGCGAGGATGCTGATGTAGTCGGTGAACTGTTTGACCTGCGCGAGCTTCCCGGCGAGCCCGGCCTTGATGGTGCCGGCGTTGATGCCGCCTTCCTCCAGTCCGAGGCTGGACAGGCCCGCCCCCTGCCGCGCGGAACTCGTGAGGTCGGAGGCGTACTTCTTCGCCTCGGCGATCTTCGCGGCGATCGCGTCGCGCTTCTTCGCCGCCGCCATCAACTTGCTCGTCTGCTGGTCGACGTAGCGGACCAGGCCGGATTCCTTGCGGCCGGAGAACGCGGTCTTGATGTCCTTTACCAGGTCCGCGGACACCGACTTGATCTTGGCTTGGGTGCCGGTCAGGCCCACGATCAGGCCCTTGCCGATGTCCGCGGCGAGCGCCTTCGTCTTCTTCGACGGTGAGGCGATTTGCATCTCCGCGCGGATCCCGGCGGTGATCGCGGCCGACATCAACCGTGCGGCCGCGCCCACTGATCCGGTCGACGCGGTCATGCCGGTGATCAGGCCCTGAGCGGCTGCTTTCCCGGCGCCGATGGTGCGGGCGCCGACCGAGCCGTGCAGGATGCCCTTCGTCTCGTTCGCGGTGAAGACCCGGGCGTCCTGCCCGAACACCACCAGCTCGGGCCCCTCCTCGCCGACCATGGCCAACTCGCCCTTGGCCGGCGTGCCACCGGTCGCGTAGTTGCGGTGCGAAGGCGCCACCGCCGACTTGGAGCCGACCGTGGTGAACACCGACGTGATGTGCACGGTCTTGTCGGTGACGGACGCCAGCTGCCCCTTTGCCCTGCGGACCTTCGCCTCGAGGTCGGCGATCGTCGCCTTGAGCGCGGCCTGCTTGCCCGGCGGCACCGTCTTCAGCTTGGCCTTGGCGGCTTCGATCTGGGACTGCCAGTTGTTGATGTCCAGCTTCAGCTTGCCCGCGGCCAGCTTTGGCGCCGCCTGCGCTGCGAACTCGCTGGCCTTCGTCTGCGCCTTGTCCAGGCCGGTGAGGAAGGTGCCCTTGAACTCGTCGAACTTCCGGTTCGCGGTCTTCAGCTTGTCGCCGATACCGGGGATCCAGCCGAAGGCGTGGGCCGCCCCAGAGATGATCCCGTCGAACGCGGTCAGCACACCGGTCGCCACTACCTTCATGGCGCCGATGACCGTGGGGGCTGCGGCGATCGCCGCGTTGGTGATGTCGATCATCGCGACGCCGAAGATGCGGGCCCCCTCCAGGACCTGCACCTTGTTCTCGGCAACCCACTGGTTGAGGCGCTCCAGCGGGCCGACCGCGTTGTTCACGGAGTCACCGATGGGCAGGAAGGCGCCGGCGATCCCGACGGCGGTGTCCTTGAGGGTGGGGCCGATCAGGGAGCCCACGTCCCGCACGGTCTTCAGTCCGAACGTGATGTCCGTGAACAGCGGCTCCAGCTTGTCCAGAGCGCCCGCCAGGGTGTCCATGGCGCCGGCCGCGATGTCCCCGCCGACCTTGAACGTCTCGCCGAACAGCGGACCCAGGACGCGCCCCGCCTGGCCAGCTAGGCGGCCGATGCCGCCGACCACGCTGTTGACCGCGGAGAACAGTCCGTCGAGCATCTTTGCGGCACCGGGGATGCCGACCTTCAGCCCGTCGAACATGGAGGGCAGGCCCTTGGAGAGCAGGCCGCCGATGCCGGTCGAGAACGACTTCAGGGTCGGCCCGGAGGCGGCGCCGAAGTCGAGCAGGCTGCGCGTGAACGGGCCCATCGACGACGTCATGTCGCGGACGAACCCGGTGCCCAGCTTGAGGTTGGTCTGAAGATCCTTCTGGAAGCCGGAGTCCTTCAGCAGGCGGCCGACACCGCGGGCAGCGTCACCGAAGCCCTTGCCCATGTCGGTCGCGTACTTGCCGAGGATCTTGACCGTCGGCGCGGCGTCCTTCAGCGCACGGGTGAACCCGGGCAGCATCGCCTTCTGGACGTCCTTGCCGACCCCGGAGAACTCCTTCTTCATCCCGACGAGTTCCTTGGTGAAGGAACGCGCCTCCGGGGACAGCTTCTTCAGGGCCTCGGCGTACTCCTTCTTGCCCTTGCCCGCCGCCTCCATGGCGTCGCCCACGCCGTTGAAGCCGAGCTTGAGGGTGACCGCGGCCAGCGCCCCGCCTGCCAGCATCGGCACGACCGCGCCGAGGGCCGGAAGCAGCGACACACCCGCGACGACGGCCACGCCCTTGAGGGCGCCCGACAGCCCCATGCCCGCCTCGCCGGCCGAACTGGCGGACCGCGCCAGGGCGCCCAGGCGGCCGTCGAGGTCGGGCACGCCGTCGGCCAGGAGGCGCTGCGCATCGGCCGCGGAGACGAACCGGCCGCGCAGATCGCGCAGTCGGCCGTTGGCGTCCGTAGTGAACCGGGCAACGCCCTGCTGCGCCTGGTTGCTGGCGTCGCTGACACTCAGCAGGCGGCGGGCGGCCGCCATGACCCGGCTGCCCATGGAGTCCGCGGAGTCCCCGGTCGTAGAGAACCGGGACTGGAGCGAGCGCAGGCGGGTGCCAGTGTCGTCGGCCATCGAGCGCACGGCCGCCGAGCCGCGCCGGCTGCTGTCGGCCAGGCGCCGGTACAGGCGCTCCGAGCTGTCCCCGGCCCGGTTGAGAACCCGGGACAGCCGGTCGTCGCCGTCGAGGATGAACCGCATCCGGTCCGACATCACTCACCCCCCGAAGCGCGGGCCCGCAATTGGGCCTGGTGGTTGTCGATCCAGGTGGTGAGCAGGTCGAACTCTTCCTCGGTGAGGTCGTCGACATCGCGAGGGGTGTAGCCGAAGTGCAGCCCGAACAGCGGCAGGTAGGTCAGCCGTCGCTCGGTGAAGCTTCCTCCGTCGCCTCCGGCAGCGACTCCGGGGCGGGTACCGGGTCTTTTGGGGCCGTCACGTCGGCGATTGCCGTCGCGGCGTCCTCCGGGTCGAACGCCGAGTCGCGCAGCTCGTCGAACGCCTCGGCGAGGTCGTCGGGGTTCTCCCGGTACTGCTCGAACAGAGACTCGGCGTAGGCCCGGACCTCGTTCGCGTCGAGGCGCGAGTACAGCTCGCCCTCGAACGGGTCGAAGTCGCCGAACCTGAGGGCTGGTTCGGTGCGCTTGCGGATGGCCCACACGACCACGCGCATGGCGTGAATGTCGCCGCGAGCCACGCCTTCCTTGATGTCGGGCCAGCGGGCGTCGGCGGTGCGCTCGATGATCTGGATCTCGGAGGCGCGCAGCTTGCCGCGGCCGGCGTCGAACGTCTGCTGCTCGCGGTCCTTGGGTGCGAAGACGATGATCACGGGGTGCTCCTATTCGAGGCGGCGCCGCACGTCGTCGAGGACGCGGGCCACCTCCTGTTCCATGCGGGGGCGGTGTCGGCGGACGGTGGTGTCCCACCAGGGCGGCGAGGCGTACTGGTTGACCCAGCCGCCGCGGGACTTGTTGCCGAACGTGGGATGGCGCAAGCGGCCGTCGTTGAGCTGGCCAGGCACGCCCCACAGGTCGCGGGGCAGGCGGCCCTTGTCGATCCACACGGTGGCGCCCATGGCGTTGCCGGTGCGGACGCTGATGCGGATGGCCGCGGCGAGGGTTTCCCGCAGGGGGCGGGTGTTCGGCGAGGGGCCGCCGGGCCGGGTGCGCCGTCCCTGGCTACGGATGTCCAGGCCGCGCATCGTGGACTGCAAGTCGTCGCGCAGCGGTTCGGCGGCGCGCCGGATACGGCGGTGCATGGACTGGCGGATGTTCTCGCCACCGGCAGCGCGCAGGCGCCGTGACAGCTCCAGCAGGCTGCCGGTGTTGAGGATCCGCACGTCGCGGGTCACGGCCCGCTCACAGGGTGACGTCGGTCGAGATGTACTCGATCTTCGGCTGGTTGGTGCCGTCGTACAGCCCGGTGAAGGAAAACGTGGGCTTGATGACGCCGAACCCATCGACCACCGGCGGACCCTCGTCGAAACGGACCGCGGGCAGCGTGATGCGGAACGTCTCGAAGAACGTGCTCGCGATCAGCGGGCCCACGAACTCCCACACCAGGGACGTCGCCCCGTCCGAGGTGTGCAGGTCGTCGAGCGTGGTGGCGACGTAGTCCGTCTCCAGGCTGCCGGTGATCTTGACCTGGTCGTTCTCGATCGGCTCCTTCTTCAGGGCCGCCTGGTTGGCGTAGAACCGCTCGACGTCCTGCGGCCTCTCTACCTTCACGGAGACCTTGCGGATGCCGTCGAGCGCGGTCTCCGCCCCGAACGTGCCGGTCTTCAGCGCCATCTGCCCGAAGTGGAACGGGCTCATGTTGCTGTAGCTGGCGGCCGCCAGGGTCTGGGACTCGTCGCAGTCCTTGCCGTCGATCTCGAAGCTGGCGGTGAGCATCTCGCCGACACCGCAGGCGAACTCGCCGCTCGTGATCTTGCAGCCGACGAGGGTCTTGTCCGTGACCGTGCCCGTGGTCAGCGGCACGCCCTTCTGGATCGTCAGGGACTTGCCTGCGACCGAGGCGAGGGTGTGGGTCTGGAGGTAGGCCGTGGTGACGCCCTGCTGGACGGGGGTCACCGTGGTGCCCATGAGCTGCTGGAGGAGCAGGCCCATGCCCTTGTTGGAGACCTCCATCTCCAGCGAGCCCTGCACCTCCTTGCGGGTCAGCACGCGGCGCGCGGACAGCGGCAGCAGACGACCGGCCGCGATGCCCGCGGACTGGGCGGTCGTCTTCTTGAGGACCAAGCTCTCCTTGGTGAACTCGATGAACTTGGTGGGCGCCAGGAAGGTGCCGTAGGAGGCCTCGGCGCTGATACCGATCTGTGCGCCGAGCCCGGATCCGATCGCCATGGATCAGTCCCCCTTCTGCGGCTTGGCCGCGCTCTTCCGCGGCGCCGGCGTCGGCGCCTCGGTCTCCTCGGGCCGCGGCTCCTCGACCGCCTCCCAGTTCGAGGTCTGGCAGACGTAGCCCTCGAAACGGGCGTCGGGCACCTCGACCACCTCGTCGGGGTGGACGACCCGTTCGGGGCCGAGTTCGGGCACGGTCACCGGCTCCGGCCCCAGGTAGCGCACACGCGCCATGGCTGTACTCCTCTGCTGGTGTGGATCAGATACGGGCCTGGCAGGTCACCGTGAAGTTGAGCCCCGCGTTGGCGCCTTCGCTCTGCCACTGGGACAGGTCGCCGGCGGTCAGGTGCGCCCACAGCACCGTGCCGTTCAGGGTCGGCGCGGTCGGCGCCTCGTTGGTGGCGCGCAGCGCCGTCTCGACGGCCGCCACGATCTCGAAGACTTTCGTGCGGCGGGCGGCCATGTCCTTGTCGCCCGCCCGGCTTTCGGCGTAGCAGGCGATGGTGAAGGCCTCGTCGCGGGTGCGGGCCCCGGCCGCGTTGAAGGACTGCTGGAGGGCAACCGCGGAGTCGCCGCCGGGCTGCCACCCGACGTGGATGCGGTGCTTCTCGGTCAGGTTGACCGACTCCGGGCCGTCGACGATGCGGATGTCCGCCAGGGCCGGGGCCGCCTGGAGGATCGCCAGCAGCGCGTTGACGGCTGCGGGTACGCGGGAGGTCTCCATCTACGCCACCCCCGGCGGGACCTTGTACGGCTCCAGCAGCTGGAGCACCCGGTTGGGGATGGCGTAGCCCCAGCCTGCGATCTGCTCGGTGACGAGGAAGTCGTCCCCGCCGCCGACTGAGGACAGCCCCCGGGATGCCCCGTACTGGGTGCGCCACAGGTGCTGGAGCAGGATCCGGGCGGCGAGGTTGATGGTGGGCGGCACCTCGCCCCGGCCTGCCTCGTAGACGGCGGTCCACGGGCCGCCCGCGAACGAGCCGCCGCTGAGGCGGTGGATGACGCCACTGTCCTTGTCGAGGAAGACCTCGTCCGTCCCGATCGCCGTCCCGCCCGTGGTGAGCGGTGTGAGCGACGTCAGGGACACCACTGGAACCTGGGTGAGGACCAGCGCCGCGCGGCCGTCGACGACCTCGGTCACCGTGCGGATCTCCACCGGGCCGACGTGCCGTTCGATGGGCGCGGTCAGCGCGTCGATGTAGGCCTGGAGCTCGGCGTCCTCCGTGTCGGTGGTGATGTCGAGTTGGGCCTTCGCCTCGGCAAGCGTCAGCAGCGCCATGGCGGCCTCAGCTCTTGGTGCGGGCGGTGCGGCGCGGCTTGGACTCGGCGGCCGTCTCCTTGGGCTCGGTCACCGGATCCGCCGGCGGTGCCGGTGGCCCGTCCTTGCCGTCGCCCCCGGCGTCCTCGTCCTCGCCGTCGTCGACGACCTTCTCTTCCCAGACGTAGCCCAGGCGCTCCAGCTCGGCGTCCACGGCCTGGACGCGGTCCTCGCGCTCCATTCGGGCGTAGCCCTCGCGTTCGCGCAGCAGCGCGGCAACGTAGGCCTCGTCGGCGGTGGCCACCTCGCGGGTAACGGTCTCGCCGGTGCGGACGTTCGCCGCGGTTTCCTGCTCAGGCATTGCTGCCTCCTTCCTCCGCCGGGGCCCGGGCGGCGGTGACCGCCCGGGCCGGACCGGATCAGAACGTCGGGGTGATCAGACCGGTGCCGGAGATCACGGAGATGGCCTTCGGGTAGCGGGAGGCGTGCAGCGCCGCGTAGTTGAAGAACCGCAGCAGCACGGAGAGCTGATCGGCCTTCGTCTCCCGGAACGCCTCCGCCTGGGGGGTGCCCTCGAAGAAGATGACGTCCGTCGAGCGGAGCGTGATGATGCGGTCCTCGTTCGTGCCCGCCCCCAGGTTGGTGGGGATGTTCGGGTCGACGTAGACGGGCAGCCCGTGCCACGTGCCGACGAAGCCCTCCGAGTTGACCGCGTCGAACGAGGCCAGCGCGTTCTGCGGCATGTTCGCCGCGGGCACCACCAGGGGGCGCCCCGCGGTGTCGACGGCGGCCGTCATCCACGCCCAGCGGCGCGGGTGCATGAAGTGCTTGTCGCCCGGCAGGAACCGGCCGGTGTGGATCTGCTGCACCGCGTCGGCGCCCTTGGGGTACAGCTCGGCCACCGTCGGCGTCGCGTCGGTGTAGGTCACCGCGTTGAGGCCGGAGACGTTGAGCAGGCCCACCTTGTTCGCGGCGTTGTTGTTGATCACGAACACGTCGGCCTTGACCGCGTAGTCCGCCGCCAGGTCCGCGAGCAGGATCTGGTCCATGTTGATCGGCGACTGGTCGAGCAGCTGCTGAGCGACGACCTGCTGACCGGCGATCGTGGTCACGGCCGCGGTCACCGAGTTGGTGGTCGCGTCGGTGTTCTGCACCGCCGTGTTCTGGTTGGTCTGCTCGGCCACCGCGGTGCCCGACGCGATGCGCGGCAGGCTGATGGAGTCGGTGTTCGGGGGCAGGGCCATTGGGCGGACCTGGTCGGCGACGACGCGGCCGCCCCGGGCCAGCGCGATGTAGTCGTTGATCATCCACAGCGGCGGGACGAACTCGCCGCCTGCGCCGTCGGTGGTGGTCAGTGCGCGGGCCTCCAGGCCGGCGATGGCCTCCTCGGCGCCGCGGGCGATCCGCTGGAGGCGGTCGGCCACCTCGCGGTCGTTGCGGGACAGCCGCTCGATCGAGGTGGTGTCGCCCTTCATCTGGGCGCGGAACAGGTCGCGGAAGTAGGAAGTCTGACCGCCGCGGCGGTAGGTCTCCGGCTCCGAGGTGACGGTGACGCGCTCGCGCCGCTCGCCGGCCTGGCCGTGCCGGGCGTGGATGTCGGCGGCGCGCTGCTCGCGCTGCTCGTCCTCTTCCAGCTCCTTGATCCGGGCGTCGAGCTGCTCGATCTCGTCGTCCTTCGCGCGGATCTCCGCACGCTTGGCGTCGAACGCGCTCTGCTCGTCCGCCGACAGCTTCTCCCGGCCGGCGGTCTCGGCGGCCTTGACGATGCCGTCGATCTCGGTCTTCAGCGCGGCCCGGGCTTCGAGCGCGCTCTGCATCTGCTTGCGCAGGTAGGCGAGCATGGCTCGCTCCCTTCGGTGGTGATGGGTGTGGGTCGCGCCCGCGTGCCGTTCGGGTGGTGGCCCAGGTGGTGGCGTCCTGCGGGCATGCCGCGGGACGCTCCGGCGTGGGCTCCGGCGCGTTCGGGTGGTGCAGGCGTCAGGGGGTGGCTACAGGCCCAGAACGGCGGCCTGCGCCTGGAACAGCGACAGCGTGACCGGTTCAGCCTCGGCGGGCTGGAACCGGCGCTGGAGGCGCTCGTACAGCGCCTTGGCGTCCGCCTCGTCGAGGCGGTCGAAGTCGGCCGCGCGCACCGCGCCGACCGAGGTTGCGGGGTTCGCCCCGAAATTGACGACCGAGACGTCGCCGCGGTGCAGGTCGACTTCGAGGATGTCGCGCTGGTCGAAGTCGGGGGACCACTGCTGGCGGGTCACCCGGAACGCGAACGACATCTCGTCCACGCTGCCCTCCTCGAGGGCCGCGAGCATGTCGCCGACGTCGTGGCGCTTGGTGGAGACGTCGGCCTCCATGTGCAGGCCGGTGGTGTCCTCGGACAGGCGCAGGCTGCCGGCCTTCGTGTACGCCATCGCCAGGCCGCCGTGGTTCAGCAGCAGCTGCACCTGGGGGTTCTCGGCGAGGGTCTTGCCGAAGGCACCGGTGCGCACGACTTCCGAGTACGGCCCGAGCCAGTCCCACATCTCGAACGGCTCCTCGGTGACCGAGGCGTAGCCCTCAATCGTGGACACGTTGCTGGCGCCCGCCTTGGCGCGCACCTCGAGCTGCACGGGGAACGCGCGCCGCTCGGTCCCGGACCGCTTGGCCCGGTCGCTCTTGACGCTCACAGCGTCCCTCCTGTCAGTCGATCTGTTCCTTCGGCGCGGGCGCCTGGTTGGGTTCGTCGCCCCACTTCACGGGCGGCTGGTCCTCGACGTCGCGGACCTCGTTCGGTGTCGTCCACCGGTTCTGGAGCGCCAGGGCGTGCGCGCGGAAGCGGGTCAGCAGGTCGGTGCGGGCGAGCGCCTTGCGGTTGAGCTTCACGTACTGGCCGGGCGGCAGCAGCGCGGTGAACATGCGCTCTGTGCGCACCAGCCACCGGTCCAGCGCGTAGGTCAGCAGATCCAGCGACCGCTGCTCGACGTTGGCGTAGGTCATCGAGCCGCCGGTCTCGTAGCCGAGGATCTCCGGCATGCCCGGCCCGTAGATCCGGGCGCACTCGGCGGCCGTGTACTTCTGCGTCTCCAGGAACTGCGACTCCTCCGGAGCCACCGAGATGGCCTGGTACTTCCAGCCCTGTCCCAGCACCAGCGGCTCACGCGAGCCCCGCAGCGCCGCCATGAAGCGGGCCTTGGCGGTCGCGGCCTGCTTCGCGTCCAGGGCCGCCTCGTTGGTCAGCAGCGCGGATGGCGTGCCGCCTTCCTCGAAGAACTGCTGCCCGAACCGGGCGGCCGCCAGGCCCTGCGCGATCGTCGTCGCATGGTGGGCCACCGGCGACAGGCCCATCAGCCGCCCCGGAATGGTGTACGCGCGCTGGTGCCACATCTCGGCGGCGGGTACCTCCTCGCCGCCCGCCCGCCACTGCGGCAGCCCCGACTTCAGATCCCGCCAGCCCTGCACCATGTCCGGGTGGTACAGCACGATCTGGGTGGGGTTGCCGATGCGGTCCCGGGCGGCGACGCGGCCGTTGGTGTTGCCGCGCAGCAGCAGCGACATCATGTACTGGTACACCCAGTCCGCGGTGCCGTAGCCGTCCCCGGCCGGGTCCTCCAGCACCTTCGGCAGCGGCAGCTCCCTGCGCGCGGCCCCGGTGCCCTCGTACACGTCGATGGGCAGGATGGACGTCAGCGAGGCCACCAGGTCGACGGCGGCCCACACGGCGACCTTCTGCAAGCTGGACTCGGTCTGTGACAGGTCGATGCGGGAGAACATCGAGCTGCTGCCGGGCCGCGGGATCGGCGGCTCGGTGAAGATCCCGCGCTTCTCCCGGGAGTTGAAGAACAGGCTCACCTCGACCTCCAGTCCGCCAGCAGGCAGAACACGCCGGCCACCGCCAGCCCGGCAGGTGCGTACACCGACCAGGCCGCCGCCGACAGCAGTCCCGCGCCTGCCAGACCCGGCAGATGGCGCACCACCCATCCGGTTGCCGACGCCAGGGCGCCGACCACATTCGCCCTGGTCACAGGCCCTCCTCAGAAGATGTTGTCCAGCGGGTCCACGGTGTCCTCGACCTCAGCACTCAGGCCCCACGCGGCTTCCGTCGCCGCCACCAGCGGGCTGATGTCCACGCCGACCGTGCGCCGCGCCCACGCCCACGCATCGCCCAGGTCGCGCTTCTGGGCGCCCGCGAGCGCGGAGGCCAGCGGCGCGTCGTCGAAGTGCGTCAGGGACTGCGTGGTGACCGCGTCGTAGAACTGGCCGCAGGCGGCCGCCATCTCCCGCGCCTTCGGCTTGACCACCTCGACGCCCAGGCCCTCCTCGGCGTCCTCCAGCGTGGGGATCAGCGAGGCCGCCGGGCTGGCCGGGTCGACGACCCAGCAGCGCGGCTTCCACTTGCCGTGCAGCTCCTTGGCCCGCTCGACGATCCAGCCCGTGCCGGGCCGGTGGTCGACCACCGTGACGTGCACGCCGCCCCGCCACCGGATCGCCGCGCAGATCGCCGCGTGCGACCGCTCGGGGGTCATGTCGATGGACAGGACCACCGGCGCCGTCGTGCGCGCCTCGGCGATCTCCTTGACGTCGCCGACCGCCAGGGCCCGCCACGCGTCCTCGGCGATGACCTGCCAGGTGTCCGCCTCGTCGGAGGGGTAGTCGCCGACGCCGAGCCGCTCGCGCTCGAAGATGCCGGAGCTGCCGAGCGAGGCCTGCTCGTTGCGGACGAACTCCGGGGTGATCAGGTAGCCGAGTGAAGGGTTCGCCTTCGCCCACGCCGCCGGGTCGTCCGCGTTGTCGTGGTCCATGCACCCGGTCGGACACTCGTCCAGGTGCGGGTCGATCGACCACTCGAAGTACGCGAGCGACGGATCCGGCTCCCCGGCCTCCAGGGCAGCCAGAGCGCGTCGGCGCAACCGGCCCAGCTGCACCGACGGGGAGCCGATGCCGGCGCTGCCCAGGTACCACAGCTGCGGGTTGTCGACCGCGGACATCGTCGGCATCAGCGCGCCCATCGCGTCATCGCCGAGGATCATGCACTCGTCGAGGATGTTGCAGTCGCCCGTCCAGCCGCGGCCCGAGCCACCGGAGCGGGCGATGAACTGGAGCGACTGGCCGGTCACCAGGGTGATCGATGTCTCCGTGGTGTTGCACAGCATCCGCTTCACACGTTTGCGCAGGTCAGGGCAGCCGAGGATGAGGGACTGGATCCGCTGGAACGCCACCCGGGCCGTCTTGAACTCGTGCGCGGAGTGGATGATCAGCCGCTCACCCAGCAGGAACAGCCCCGCCAGCTCCCGGGCTTCGATCACGCCGCCCTTGCCGTTCTGCCTCGGCAGGTTGACCGCGACCTCGAACGCCGACCACTGCCCGTCATCCCGCTCGCGCAGCCCCACGTCCAGGATGTGCTGCTGCCACGTCATCAGGTCGAGGCCGGCGTGCGCGGCCAGCTCCACGGCCTCCAGCCCGGCCGACGACAGGAACGTGGGCGGCGCGGTGAACAGCCTCGGACGCTGGGCACCACGCAGCAGCTCAGGCTCGGCGAGCACGGATCCTCCCGTCCTGGCGCTTCTTGGCGAGCTCGTCGACCCGGTCCGTCTCCGCCGCGACCGGCGCGAGCTTGCGCAGCTCGACCATGACGGCCCGCAGCTCGCGGCCGACGTTCGCCTTCGCGGTCGCGCCGTCCTCGCCATCGAGCAAGCGGGCCAGCGTCAGCGCGAGTTGAGCCAGGCCCGGCGACCGGTCCTCGACGTGCAGCTGCGCTATTTCGGCGGAGGTCGCTTCGACGTTGGTAGCCATGATCACCTCCGGCCCGGTAACGGAGCGTCACATCACGCAGGGTGACCGGCTGCTAAATCGCTGGAGTTCGCTTCGGCGGATTAGCGAGTACAGGCCCCGTGTAAAAAATCGGGCGACAAGGGCGTTTGGGTCGCTCGGGAAGGCCACCAAAAACTGTCCCGGGCTCCTTGATCACCAGTCGAGCGTGCGGCCGGCCGGAGTCGCCTCGGCCGTCTTCTTCTGCCGGTACCAGCGGCTCGCTACCCTGCGCATCTCCGGGTCGCGCATGGCCTCGATGCGCTTCATCACGATGTCGCGGCCGGGGTCGACGGAGATGATCGTGGCGTCCATGCGCCGGTAGCGGGCGAGCCACTTCGCGGTGGGCATGGTGTGGATCAGGTAGACGTCGACCTTGTCGCGGTGCTCGAACGCTTCGTACATCGCCGCGTAGCGGGCCTTGTGGGCGACGCGCAGCAGGGTCGGGTCCTGGTTCCAGGCGGGGGCTCCGGGCCCGGCGAGGGCGCGGGTGATGCGGTCGAGGTCGATGACGATGTCGCGCGCCTTGGCCTTGCCCTCGATCCAGCTGGTCTTGCCTGCGGCCGGCGGGCCGGTCACGACGTACAGCACGGCGCGTCATCCGCTCCCGGGGGTCGGCCTGTTCGGGCACGGGCCGGGATCCGGCCATTCGTATCGATCCCCCGTGATGGCCAGCCGCACGCCGTCCACCACGATGGCAGACGGAGGCAGCTCCACCTTCACCAGCTCGATGACCTCCAGCCCCTTGCACTCAGCGCACAGGTGCAGCTCGACAGGTGAATCGGACATGGTCACCACCTCAGTGCGGGCTTCTGTCGGCTGGGCTTGACGGTGGGCCGGTTGCCGCGCGCGCTGTTGCACCGTCGGTGCGCTGAGCGGGCGTTGGCGGGGTCGAGGAGGTCGCCGCCCTTCGACAGGGGCTGCTCGTGGTCGAGGGTGAAGGCGAAGGGGTGGCGACGGCCGTCGACGTTGGCGGGGATGTCGTGGCCGCAGATCCAGCAGGGCAGGCCCATGGCCTTCTGCTGGGCGACGAGTCTGCGGTAGGGGCGCCCGTTGCGCGGGTTCTTGGCCACGGGCGCCTCCCGGGTCAGGGTGTGGGCGTGGCGGTCAGCAGGCTGTTGGTGACGTCCTCGATGGCCTGGTCCAGCTCGTCCTCGGGGAGGCTGCCGCAGTGCTTGTAGCCCTCGGTGGCGTCGATGCCGCCGCCTGTGCTGAGGAGTTGGTCTTCGATCCAGGCCCGGCACTCGGGGCTGACGCCCGCGACAGCGGTGTCCGTGGCGGACGGCAGGGCGCTGTTGACGGCGTCGCCGACCTGGTCGGCCATGAGCTCGCCTGAGTACTTCTGGATCGTCTTGGTGTCGACGCCGTCGCACTCGGAGGGGCGGGTGCCGGGTGTGGCTGACGCGCCGGCGTCGATGGCGTCCTGGAGCTGCTTGCGCATGGCGGACTTGCAGGCGGCGGGGTCGGCCTTGGCGTCGTCTCCGGTGCTGCACGCGGTGAGGGCGGCGGCGAGGGCGAGGAGGGCGGCGCAGGCGGCTGTGCGGGTGTTCATGGTTCCCCCGGGGCTTTGGGTGCTGAGGGGGCATCATGCGCTGCGCGGAGCAGCCGTGGAGGCCCTGTGTCCGTGTTGTGACGATGGGGTCCGCCGCCGGGCGCCGCGCACCCGCGGGGGACACCCCTGCCCCTGGGCGCCGGGCGGCGGACGCTGGACACGGCGAAGCCCCAGCCGGGGGGACCGAGCTGGGGCTTCGTCGTGCGTCTGTGGTGCCCGCTTCGGGGCACAGTTGTTCACCGAGATCGTTACACGCTGTCTGACCTGCGGTCAAGCAGCAGCGCGCTCGCGGCGCTTGGCGAGGAGCGCGGCGACGTCGGCGACGGCGTAGAGCGGGTGGCGTTCGGTGCCTGCGGAGCGGCGCAGCTGGCCGCGGTGGACGATGAGGCGGACGCTGGCGGGCTTGATGCCGAGGGCTCTGGCGACGTCGCTGGTGCCGTAGAAGCCGGGCGGGATGTCGGCGGGGTGCATGGGTCCATGATGCGGCAGTGGTGTCGCCTGCGGGCTGTCTCGGGAGGGCTGGTTGCGGGCCGTTTCCGGGGGCAGCCTGTACCCCCGAAACTCGAAACCGTGCAGCTCAGATCCGATATCAGGGGCGAAACCGGTTTCGGATCAAGGTGAAACCACAGGCTTGATCCGAAACCGGCTTCCGGGGGGCTACTCGCTCTCCTCGGAGGGCGCGATGTCCACCCAGCGCAGGCCCTTGGCGCCCCCGCAGCACTCCCGGATGGTGATCTGCCGGGTCGAGACCTTGAAGGGCTTCAGCGCGGCGGACAGGGCCGTCGAGGCGGCGGCCGTGTCCATCTCGGTCCACGGGGCGTACAGGTCGGCGCGGTAGCGGGCGAGGGCTTCGACGAGGCGGTGGGAGTGCACCGACTCGATGCCGTCGGGCCAGATCGCACGGAGGTGGTCGACAACGGTCTCGACGTCCTGTTCCTCGACGACGGCCCCGACGGACTGTCCGGTGAGGGTGCCAGCGGCGATGCGCAGGGCCAGGGCCCGCTTGGCGATGTCATCGGCCTCGGTCTGCTTGATGAACGCGGCGCGCACGGTGGTGCCTTCGCGGCCGCGGGCGAGGATGCCGGTGCCCTGCTCGTCGATGCTGATGTCCGTGGCGCGCAGACCGCGGTCGTAGGCGCCGGTGCCCAGCACGTTGTTGTTGGCCCGCCAGTCCATGACGGCCAGGCACAGGCGGGTGCCGACCGAGCTGGAGACGGAGGACGGCAGGGACGGGGCGTCGGGGTTCTGGGTGAGCAGGATGAGGATGATGCCGTAGGCGCGGGCCTTCTTGATGAGGCGGGTGGCCAGGGCGGCGGCCTCGTCCTTGTAGTCGTCGTGGGTGAACAGCTCCTGGACCTCGTCGATGACGATGACGCGCGGTCCGAGGTTCTGCTCGGGGTACTTCTCGGCGAGCGCGCGGGTGACCTTGCGGCCCTCGGGGACCTCGCTGGCGGGCAGGGAGCGGATGAACGCGGCACGGCGCTGGTACTCGGCGATCCCGGAGCGCATGCCGGCGAGGGCGGCCTCGAGGTCCTCGTCCTCGTCGCCGGAGACGTACCGGTGGCAGACGGGCTTGACGGAGTCGAGGTCGCCGGATCCCTTGAGTTCGTAGATCCACAGTTCGGCGGTGGGGTCGAGGGCGACGCCGAGGACGATGGCGAGGGCGCAGGACGTCTTGCCGGAGCCGGGGATGCCTCCGACCAGCAGGTTGGAGTACATGAGGGTGATCTCGACGAGGTTGCCGCGCGGGTCGAAGCCGTAGGGCAGGGGCTCGTACACGTCGGCCTGGCCGTCCTTCATGAGCGGCCACAGCTTCCGGCCGGCCTTCGCGGGGTCGCGGCTGGCGACCCACAGGACGAGGCGGCCGGGGTGGGCGGTGCGGTCGGCCTCGGGCCACACGGTGCTGATGGGGCGTCGCATGGCGGCGGCGAGGGCGGCCCGCTTCTCCAGGACGGCGGTGGCCTCGATGCCCGGGGGCAGGTCGACCTCGGCGCGCCAGCCGGGGCCGTCGCGCATGACCTCGGCGGCGAACTCGACACCGCGGCGGCCCTTCTTGCCCTCGATGCCGATCGCGGCGAGCGCGTCGAAGACCTCGGTGGAGTCGAGGCGGCGCAGGACGTTGGTGGCGACGTAGCGGGTGATCAGCGGCCTGTCGCCCTTCTTCCCGGCGGTGCCGACCAGGGCGGTCGCGGCGATCGCGGCGGCGAGGGTCCAGCCGGGCACCAGGAACGAGCTGACGAGGGTGGTGATGCCGGTGGTGGTGGCGATGACGATCGAGGCGATGCGGCGCGGGCGGACTCGGCGGGAGTGCTCGCGGGACAGGGACAGCCACGCCTCGATGTCGGCGGACGCGGCGGCCTTGGCCTCGACGGGGCGGGCCTCGGTGTCGGCGACCCACTTGCCCCAGCGGACGATGAGCCGTCCGGCGCCGCGCGGGGAGCGCAGCAGGAGACGGCCGAGGTAGACGGGGGCGCGGAGGGCGTGGAAGCCGGTGACGTGGCCGTAGTAGGACGCTGCCCAGCGGACGGTGTCCTTGAAGACGTCCCAGCGTCGCAGGGCGGCGGGGACGACGGGCGGCGCGTCCGCGAGGTAGGCCTGCCGCTCGGCGATCCAGGTGCCGGCGGGCTCCTGCTCGGCGGGCGGGTCGACGGGGCGGGGCTCGGCGTCCTGGATGACGTCGATGATGGTCTCGGTCAGGACGCTGGGGACGGTGTCGCTGTCCTGGGCGTCCTGGGTGTCCTTGTAGAGCTGTACGACGTTCTCGGTCATGCTGGGGGCTTCCTGCCTCTTCACGGGGTGCGGGACGCCCGGGGACGGCGACGGCTTGCTGGCAGGACGCCGTCCCCGGGGTGTAGCTACTTGCCGTTCTTGCGGCGCTCAGCGGTCTTCTCGATGCGCTCGACCTTGCGTTTCAGGTCGCTCAGGTCGACGGTGTCGCCAGCCAGTCCGCGCTTGGCCATCCGCGCGTGCAGGGCGACCAGGCGGAGCTTCTCGCCGCGGGTGAAGTCACGGAAGGTGAGGTCATCGGCCATGGGTCATGCCTCCGTGTTCTCGTCGTCGGCGGGCGGCTCGGGCAGGGCCAGGGCGAGGGCGGTGTAGGCGCGGGCGGTGTCCGCCCACAGGGCGCCCGCCTCGGCGAGCCGGTTGGTCTTGATGTAGTGGTTGGGGTCGGAGCTGTGGGCGGCGCTCTCGGCGTACTGGGCGAGGCGCTTGGCCTTGGCGGCGGCGTTCTGCGCCTCGGTCAGGGCCTGCTCGCGGATCAGGTTGGGCATGGGATTCCTCCTGGTCAGGTGCGGCGGTAGCCGATGCGGGCCTGCTGTTCCGGGGTGCCGTTGTCCCGCCAGCCCCTGCGGGTGGACTGCGCGACGCGGGCGGCGGTCTCGGCGGCGAGGGCTTCCTGCTGCGGGGCGACGGTGGTGCGCTGGTGGCGTTCCTCGGTGGTCTCGGTCCGGGCGAACGGGTTGAGCTTCACGACGGTGTTCCTCCTGGTTATGGGCCGGGCGGTCCGGCCCTACCGCGCCCCCGCGGACGGGCCGCGGGGGACGGAAGGGGCGGGTCAACGGCCCTTCTGGAACTCGGCCCACATCGACCGGAGGACGAGCAGACAGACGGTGGCGCAGACACCGCCGACCGCGACGGCGACAGCCAGCAGGGCGGCCGCCATGGCGAGGAAGGTGAGGGCGATCGCGCCGCCGATCCCGGCCGCCACGTACAGGCCGACGGGACGCCGGGCGGCCACCGGCAGCGGCGCCGGAGTCTGCTGGGTCTGCGCCTGGGCGGTCTTGGCCAGCTCGACGGCGGCGAGCGCGATCTGCACGGCGGCCGTGTTCGCCTCAGCCTCTCTCGCCGCCAGCTCGGCCTTGTCGAGGGCGTCGCTCACGGCTTCCACCTCCGCATGCGGCGGGCGAGGGCGGGGCGGGCCAGGACGCCGAGGACGAACGCCAGGACGGCGGGCTGCGCGCACGCGCCGATGGTGGCTGCGGTGGCGTTGAGGGCGGCCGGCCACAGCAGGAGGACGCCGAGGACGACGCCGAAGAGGATCGCCTTCATACCCCCACCCCCACGTGCGGGGCGTTGAGCTGCTCGGGGTGGAAGAGGTTGCGTCCGCGGGCGTCCTTCTTGAAGACGTCCAGGCGTCCGGCGGCCACCCAGTTGCGGACGGTGGACGGCTCGACGCCGTAGCGCTGGGCGACGTCGTTGGTGGTCATGAGGGGTGGCTCCGGGGGCGGCCCGTCGTCGGTGTCCTCGCCTGTCCCGGCGTCCAGCTCCAGCGTCTTGCGGGTGTCCTGGGTGTCCTCGCGTTCGAGGGTCACCACGGGGACCGGGCGGGCGACGAGGGGCAGGAGCCGGGCCCCGACGGGTACCACCTCGGCGGCGGACGGGACGCTGCGGACGGTCGGGGACGCGGGTGCGTCCTCGGCGTCCTGCGCCAGGCGCTCGTGCAGCTGCCGCATGAGTGCGCCGAACGCTACGAGTGCGGCGGAGGGCGGGACTGCGGCGACGATGTACTCCATCGGGTCGGCCCCGTATCCGACCCCTGCGACGTTCAGCGCGATCGAGCCGAGCGAGCCGAACGCGGCGAGGGCGACGGCCCACCAGTCCATGCCACGGCGCCCGAGCGACGCCCGGAGCATGAGGAGTTCCCCGGCGACGATGAACAGGTCGACGGTGGCTGGCCATGCCCATGCGCGAGCGTCATCGAGGCCGTTGCCGTCGGCGATGTCGTGGAGGTGTTCGTAGGACAGCCAGAACGCAGCGGCGGTGAGCAGGACGGTGACGGTGGCTGCGCCGATGGCGAGGCTGTCGCGGGCGTTGATCCGGCTCACTGGCCACCTCCGGCGAGGATGTCGGCGAGCTGGCGGCCGAGGGTGCGCAGTTGGTCCGCCGACTGGACGAGGGCGTCGGCGAGTTCCTCGACCTCGTCGGGGGTGTACGAGCCGGTGAGCTCGCCGTTCTCGACGTACAGGACGGGGCCGGGGGTGTGCTGGGAGAAGGGGGACGAGGCGATGATCGCGCGGAGCGTCTGGATCCCGTTGGCCTCGAGGACGTGCTCAGGCCCGAAGTGGGTGATGTCGACCTTGTACTGGGCGCGGTCGTCGGGGTGGCCGGCGCACCAGTCGGGCTCGTCGATCTCCAGGGGCCTGGTGACGAAGACGTTGACTACGGCGGTGCGGGGCTCGGTGCTCACTGGCCACCGCCGAGCTTGGTGAAGTCGAAGCGCTCACCGCAGCGGGAGGCGCCGGCCGTTGCCGTGCGGTAGGGCATGAGGCCGTCGAGCCACTTCGTCCGGGCCTGCGTGGTGTGGTCGGTGCAGGCGTAGACGGCGAGGTCGAGGCTGCCGTGCGCGAGCCCATTGCGGGGGCTGTAGCCCTCGAAGCGGACGGTCGCGGGGGCGCCGCAGCCGGGGCCGACGGGCGTGTACTCCTCGGCGGGGCCGGGTTCGGGTGTGGGCTCGGCGCCGAGGGAGCGAAGCAGGAGGCGCAGGGCCTCGCGCACCTTCAGGACGTCGCCGCTGTCGAGCATCTGCTGGGCGACCCGGATGGCGACGGCGAGGTCGCTCGGCTCGGTGGAGGGCCAGAACGGGGCGGCCGGGGCGTAGGCCGGGAGCTGGGCGGCGGCGCGCTGCAACTCGCCCTTGGCGTAGTCCTGGGCGGCGAGCCTGTGCAGCTCGGCGACGCGGGGGGTGGGCTTGTTCATCGGGCACCCGCCTTGCGGATGCTGCCGGTGACGCCGGCCTGGGTGACGCGCACGGTGAGGGTGCGGCCCGGGGTTCGGCGGATGATGCCCGCGGCGATGAGGGTGCGGGTCGGGAGGGTGCCGCGCGTGGGCGCGGGCATGGAAAGATCGGTCATGCCGACTCCTGGTTACGTCAGGTAGTTCGGTGAGAGGGTCGGGCGGTGCGATCGCCCCGGGTGCGCCAACACCTGGGAGCTGCTGTCCGGCCCTCGCTGTCTATTCGGTTGTGGGTGTGTCCTTCGCGGACTTCTTCGCGTCGCGCTTGAGCGCCTGGTCGACCGCCTGCCAGCTGCGGCCGAGGTCGCGGGCGACCGCGGCGACTGTGCCCAGTTCCGCTACGCCATCGCGCAGGGCTTGGGCTCGTCGGGTGGCGGCCTCGGATACGGCTTGGTTGAGCTGCGCCAACAGCTCTTCCTCGTCGCGGAGCCGGTCCCGCCAGGGCTTCGGTTCCATCGCCACCACGGTATCCAATAGGGGTGTTGGATGCAAGCGGCTCACGCTGTTTGCCGCGGCTGGTAGTGCTGAAGCAGCAGCAGGTCCTGCTCCGTCCGGTACGACGTCCCGCACCAGCGGCACCGCACGGGCTCACCCGGCAGCCGGGACAGGACCGCCCCGCACACGGTTCCCTGGTCGTCCGTCACCGCGACGCACACACCGAGCCGCTGACGACGCGGCTCCGGGTCTCCGACGATCGAGCGGGCCGCCCGCTCAAGGTCGCCCACCTCGGCCGCCAGATCGCCGGCCGCCGGGTAGTTGGCGACGATCCACTCCAACTCCATGCCGAGCCAGCGGCAGTCGGCGCTCAGCCCGGACGGCGGTGGTGCGGCGTGCTGCGGCCAGCGGACGCGCTGCACGTCCACCCGCCACAGCCGGGTCACCTCGGAGGCGCGGCCCCAGTTGACTGTGTCGAGGACGTCCTCGTCGAGCGGTGACCGAGGGCCGGCCGCGGCCTTGGTGGCGACGATCTCGCCCCAGCCGTACCGGCGAGGGACCAGGCACTCGCCGACCTCGGCGTACAGCGCGGGCAGATCCGCCAGCTGCTTAGCGAGCCGGACGGTGTGCCGCTCGCACAGGTACCGGTCGGCCGCGGCCTCGCCGCACAACTCGCAGGCGCTCACACTCGGCTCCGCTGCTGGATCTGGTAGATGCGGAGGCTGTTGTGGAAGCGGTCGGCGTTGATGATCCGCCACCGGCGCCGAGCGTTCGCGGCATCGCGGCGAGCGTCGCGCCAGTTCCAGAAGGCGTGCAGGCCTGCCACGAGCTGGGCGCCGAGGCTGATGCCGACGATGAGCATCTGGATCTCGTTGGGTGTCACGGTTCCCTCCCTGTGGTGTGCTGGTGGGAGGCCGGGCCTGGTTGGGACAGGCCCGGCCGTCAGTCGCTGGTCACTCGTCGCCGGGCAGGTAGAGCCGCACGAAGTTGGCGTCGTCCGTTGGGTCGCCGGTAAGGCCGTCCGGGTCAGTGCAGATCGGGTCGAGGCCACCGTCGGCGCGCACGTTCCAGGCGACGACGGGAGTGCTGACTGTGCTGCCGTCGTCCTCGCGGTACTCGGCTCGCCACCCGCCTCCGGGGATGGCCCCGACGACGGGGGTGGAGTCTGCCGATACGACGGCGTCGAAGTTGGAGTACGAGTCCGCCCGAACGAGGTAGCCGCGGCGGGTGTCGAGGACCATTGCGGCTCCGATGTCGTCCCAGGCGACGACGGGCTTGGTGCTGAAGCGGGCGCCGGGGGTGTTGTCCTTCTTGTGGATGTAGCGGGCCACGTGCGCACCCGGTTCTGCGGGGATCATCTGCTTCTCCTTCTCGATGGGGGACAAGGGGGGACAGGGGGGACGCTGTTTGTCCCCCCCTCCCTCGCGCGCTATGCGAGTCCTCTAATAGTTGATCTTGATCTTTTATTTGTGCAGGTCGCCGAGTTACTTGCGTCTGCAATAGTTGCGATACGGAACGAAAAACGGTGTCCCGCGGGGGAGAGGGGGGGACAAACGCTGTCCCCTGTCCCCCCTCTGTCCCCCCCTCACGACGGGGGGACAGGGCCCGGGACGAACCTTCCGTCCCCCTCGGACAGCCACTCGCGGAGGACCGCGTAGGCGTAGGCGTCCGCCAAGAACTTCTTGTCCCGGCCCGCGACACTGTCCCGGATCGCGCTGCGGGTCTGCGGCCCCTTCTCACGGACGAGCACGGCAACCCGGCGCGCGATCCGTTCGATGGCCCGGTCCGCCCGCCGTTCCTCGGCCAGCCGCTTCGCGTGGTCGACGCGCACCTCTTCCTCGATGCGCGCCGTGGTCCGCCGCTCCTGCTCGGCCCGCCGCTGCGCCGCGCTGTACGCCAGCACCGAGTCGCGGGTGGCGCACGACGCTTCCCACAGCCGCTGGGCAAGCCACCAGTCCTCGGTGGTCACGTGTCGGCGCCCCGCCAGGATGGCCAGCAGAGAGGCGAGCTTGACGCGCATTACCGGGGCCTGCGAGTCGAACGGGTTCTGGTCGGTCACGTCTGCCTGGCCGCGCACCTTGGCGAGGTCGGCGGCGCGCAGCTCGGTCTTGATGGTCTCGTCGAAGGTGACGAGGACGAACCTGCTCGCCTCGTCGCCGGGCGCTGCGGTCGCCGCGTCCCGCCAGGCGTGGAGCTCGCCGGGCCACGGCGGCTGTACGTCGGGGATGGCCGGGTCGATGACCTGCACCCACACGAAGCGCTGCGGCGTGCCCTCGGCCACCTCCTCGAACAGGGGGGCCGCGGTCTCCGGCTGGAAGCCGACGAGCAGGCCCATGCTGTACGAGCCGCTGGGGATGTAACGGCTGGTGTCCTTGCTGGCGTTGGTCTGCCCGAGGGTCTGGCCGACCGCGGCGCTGCGCAGGGTCTCGCCGAGCGTCGAGCCGGATCGTTCCCGCATGAGCCGGGTGATGGTGGCGCCCTCGTCGACGTAGAAGAAGGCGTTGTGCCGGACCTGCTTCCGCACGGTCACCGTGACCGGGGTCTCCGTGCCGCCCCTCTTCTTGATCTCGCCTGTCTCCTCCTCGACGACACCCATGAACACCTCGGCCAGGCCTTCGCCCGAGCCGATGGGCAGACCATCGCGGAAGTCCAGCTCTGGCGGGGCGGGCAGCAGCCGGTCGGCGACCTCGACGCCGGTCGACTTGCCGATGCCGGACGGGCCGACCACCCCGCCGAACAGGTTGAGCGAGGCGTACCCGGCGATGCCGGTGTCCGCGCGGATGCGGTGCGAGACCAGCGAGGACAGCCGGACGAGGGTTGCCAAGAGGGCGACGTCGCCGGAGCGGCTGCGGGAGTGGCCGGCCTGCCGGATGTGCCGCAACTCGGCGCGTGCTGCGTAGACGTCCTCGGGGATCAGCCCAGGGACCGCGGCCTGGTCGTCCTCGGCGGGCGGCTCGTCGGTGGGCTCAGCGTCCGGGTCGTCGACGGGATCGTCGAAGCCGTCCTCGAGGTCGCTCCAGTCGATCCCGTCGGCATCCGCGACGAGGCGGCGGAAGCTGTCAGCGTGGTTGCTGCGCGAGACCGGCGGCCACGGGGCCCGGGGGTGCTGCTGTCCGTCTCGGAGCCCGGAGGCGACGCTGGCTTCCGCCCGCCGCTCAGGGTGGTTGCCCGCCCGTGCGGCTGCGAGCAGCATTTCGCGGGCCTCGTCCTCGTCGACGGCGCCCGCCCCGACGAGCGTGCCGACGTTGAAGGCCGCCTTGTTGATCGTGTTGTTCTGGGTGCCATGCGGGGCTTGCACGATGGCGTCGCACTCGTCCTGGAGGGCCTTCTGCGTGTACGAGTCGATGCGGTCGGAGGACACGCGGAAGGACCCGCGCGACGAGCCCTGCCGGGGCGGCGGGGGCGCGGCCGCACCGAGCTTGGACAACGCCGCGTCCACGCCCTGCTCGATCTCCTCCGACGTCGTCATGCCGCCCTCCTCTGCTGAGGCGTGAGGACGGCCGGCCAACACACCTCAGGCCGGAGGAAACGGCCATGCCCGGACCAGCGGTACCGGCCGCCGCTGGCGTGCACGGAGGGCGCGAGCAGGATGTAGCCGTTGTGCTTGACGTCCAGGCCGGGGCCGAGGGTGCCCGGCAGGAACACGCCGGGGGTGCGGTAGAGGATGTGGAGTCCGCCGCCACCGGTGAGCTGCATGACGGTGCCGGGCAGCACCCCGACGCGTTGCTCCAGCACCGCGTAGGACTGGTCGCCGCCGTGCCGGGGGTCGATGTCGAGGACGGCCCAGCCGTTCAGGGCGCAGGGCGCGCCGATGTTGGCGTCCGGCTGCTCAGCCCACCACTGCCGGACCAGGGCGACGTCGGTGGTCGCCGCGTGGAAGCCGTGGCAGGTGCGGGCGGTGCAGCGGCACTCCTCGGGGCGGTGCTCGATGTAGAAGGGGTTCGGTCGCTTCTCCGTCGGGGGCCTGCACCGGGCGCAGTTGGCGAACGGGGCCTTGTCCGGCCGCACCCGGAAGACGCGGACCCCGGCAGCGGCGTAGGCCACTGCCGCAGACGGCAGGTCGCGTGGGATCTCCAGGAGCCTGGTCACTGGGTCACCGCCGGGAAGTAGTACGAGCCGCCGGGGCGGCCGACGCAGCGCGACTGTCGGGGGCAGATGCGGGGCGCCGTAGCGAGGCCGGCGGAGTGGACGTGCTGGTGGTCGCAGAACGGGCAGTCGACGACGAGCAGGGCGCGCGCGTGGCCGTCCTCGAACTGGGTGTCCCGGTAGGGGACAAGGCGGGCCGCGGCGGCGGCCATGCCGAGAGCAGGCGGGAGCGGCTGGATCTCCGCCTCGTCCTGCTCGGTGTCCTCCCCGAACAGCGGGAGGGCGGTGCTGCTGTTCACGAACGTGCTCTCTTCTACGAGCGGGGCCAGTGGTGTTCGTGAGTGCGCGTGCGGCCCCGAGCCAGGGGATTGGCCCGGGGCCGCGGCGCTCCCGGGGTCAGCCGGGAGTTCGGGTGCTGCTGAGCATCTGGGCGTGGTCGGCGCAGATCTGCTCCAGTTCCTGCCGGACTCGCGCCGCGAAGTACGCGTAGCGGGTGCCGGCCGGAACGTGGACCTCGATGCGCTGAGCGGACAGGAAGAAGGCGCCCGCGATGGCGCGCGGCAGGGTGAGGTGCTTGCGGATCGCGGCCTCGCCGAGCCGCACGACGGCGGTGTGGCAGTCGCTGGCCCGCATGGTCTGCTCGTACAGGGCGCGGGAGACGTCGTCGTGCGTCGCGTACTCGTCGGTGAGGTCGACGACCGCGACGAGCCGCACGTCCGGGACGGGCACCTCAACCCGCACGGGCAGCTGGGTGACGGGAGCGGTGGCCGCGGTCTGCGGGTCGCGGGGGACGGGGTGCTGGACCGGCCACTGGCCGGGGCGACGGTCGGTCATCGGGTGCCTCCTACGACCTGAGCGATGGACGCGAGGATGTCGGTGTGGTGCCGGTCGCAGGCCGGGAAGTCGTAGCGCAGGTTGGGCCCGGAGAACGTGCTGACCACGTACTTGGCCGTCGCCGGGCATCCGGGGCACCGGTAACCGCGCTGGTTGTGCGGGGAGTCGGGCCCGTCGGGACAGTCGCACCAGGTGCACTGCTCACCGTTGGCCGCGGTGATCGCGACGGGGACGGTGCCCGGGTCGGTGGCGACGACGCGCGCGGTGGCGAGGGCCTGGTCGGAGAGGAACGTGTCGAGCGGGGTGCGCGTCATGCTGCTGCCCTCCGTGCCTCGGGCTGATGGAACGCGGTACGGATCACGGCGCGCTGCTCGTCGGTCAGCGGCGGGGCGGAGTCGACGATGCGCTCGATGCGCGCCCAGTAGGCGGCGTTCCGTGCTGGGTCCTCGAAGCGGACAGGCCGGGCCGGATGGCGTGGCAGGGCCATGGAATCCTCCCTCGTGGAGTCATCAGGCCCCGCGCCTGTCTCCAAGGACAGCACAGATTCCGTTGAGTGTTCCCCCGGCTCCGATTGGGCCGGGCGGCCGGGGGTGTCCACGAGCTGCACACCCCCGGCCGCCTCGATGCTGGTGCGCGCGGTCACGCCGACACCTTGGGGTGGGCGAGGAGTTGGCGGATGGCGTGGAGCCGCTCGACGGGGTCCTGGCCGGTGAAGACGACGATGACGCGGTCGTCTTTGGTCTCGGAGTAGAAGGCCATGATCTTGTCGCGAAGGTCTTCGCTGAGGTTGGTGGCGTCCCACTCGACGACCGGGAGCCCGTGCTTGGCGGCCAAGGCCTCGGAGTCCGCGTGCGTGATCTGGGTGGTCATGCCTGGGCACCGCCTTCGGTGCGGTCCTGCACGCCGGTGGACTTGTCGGCCAACTCGTCGACGGTCATGTCGATGTACGTCCGCAGTGCGTCCCGCGTCTGGCTGTGGTTGGTGGACGCCTCGAACGCCGCGTTGATGTGGTCCAGGGCCGTGCTGAACGCGCGGGCCGAAGGGGTCGGGACGTCGCCGCCCTGCATCCGCAGAACGGTGTCGGCCATGTCGTCGGCCTCGTCGAGGAGTCGGCGGATCTTCGCGGTCGCCTCACGGACCTCGGACGGCGCGTAGTCCTCCGAGACCATCCCGCCGAGGCAGACCTTCGCGGGGCTGTCGCCGTCCTCGTCGGAGAGCTGGACGAAGGAGAGGTCGAGGAGCGTCTGCCCGCGCTTGTCGGTGACCTTGTGCTGGTGGTTGAAGTGGTCGTAGTGCCCCGGTGTCGTGTCGGTGCAGAGCGTCGGCCACACGGGGCAGAGCTTGCCGGTCAGCATGCTGATGGCTGTCTCGGCGACCGCTGCGGCCAGCTCGGGCGTGTACTTGCCGGGGATGGTCCTCTGCATCGCCCGGTCGACTGCGGTCGGCATCGCGGCGACGAGCTTGTCGAGGCTCGCGGCGTGGATCCGGCCGACCATCTCGTCGGCGGGGCTGGGCTGGCTGGTCAACGGCGCCGTTGCCGTGGTTCCCTTGTTCATCAGAGCTGTTCCCGTTCTCATTGCGTGGGTTCGTGGGCTTGCTCGACTGAGGCGGCCGGCTGGTACCCGGCCGCTTCGTCGTTTCCGGCGGACTCGCCCGGCTGGTACACGGGCGAGGCGCCAGCCTCTGTGGTGGAGAGGACACCAAGGGCGTTTGCCCAGCGCAGGGCGTGATCGCCGCGCGGGAGATTGATGCGGTTCTCCCACCGCGAGAGGGCTGATGGACTCACGCCGATGACGCGTGCGAGTTCTCGGAGCCCGATGTGCAGAGAGACGCGACGTGCTCGCGCTTCTCCTGTGACTGCGAGGTGCCGTAGTTCACCGACGGTCCGGAGTTGTTCCGGTGTCATGGCACCTATGAAACGCAGACGGAGGACACTTTCGCAACGCTATCCCTTGGCCGTTTCACAACATGTTGCAACACGTGCGTAGACAAGTTTCAACATGTTCGCGCAACGCCCAAGGAGAGGTGTTGCGTGAACGTTGCTCGTTCCGCAGGATGGGGGCATGACCGACCAGCAGAGGGGCTCTGAAGCCCCCGCCGGCCGCACCCCCAACGACAGCGACCCGCAGATGACCGTGTCGGTCGACTTCGAGGCCGCGACGCCGCACAGCGCCGACGCTGTGGCTCACGTCTCCGTCCAGGACGCCAGTCACCAGGGGGTCCGGGCGTTCTTTGACTACCTAGTCCCAGACCAGCAGCGCCAGATCGAACTTGTTGGCTTCTCGGTACAGCTCCTCCAGGGGGAACGGCCAGCAGGGGCCGCGCGCTTCGGGCCGGGCGCCATCAAAGACATGCCCTTGGCGCGATGGGACCGGATTGCGCAGGCCGCTGTCACCCAGGCTGTTTTGCAACGCAGTCTCGCCGCGGTGTCAATTCCGCTAGAGCCAGGCGAGTATCAGAGGCTAGTCGAGAATGGCCTGCTGAACGGGCCGGAGTTCCCAGATGAAGAGATCGCTACTCCCCTTCATGTTCCGCTAGATCGACGACAACGAGCCATTGAGACGGTGCGTCGCGTCCGCCCTGATCTCGACCCAGAAGAAAGCCGGGGAGCCGCCCGCAGCTGGAATGGGCTCGTGAAACTCGCGGAAGCCATGGATGAATATACTGAACGACTGGCCTCAGGATCTGCGGACGTAGTCAGCGAGATGGCAGAGGCGCACGGTGTCGCTCCCGCTACCGTCCGCACCTGGGTCCACCGAGCAAACCAGGCGGGGATCACTGCCACAGGATGGCTGGATAGCTCCGCCAACTCTATTGTGCCCGCCTACATCCGAGCGAGCGGCGAGCCCTACCCGGCATCAGAGGAGGCCAAAGCCTCTGGGCCCGACCCTGCGGACGTCGCGCGTTTTGGCCCCATGCCTTCGCGGGTCTCCAATCGCCCTCGGCTCACCCCGCGGCAGGCTGCTTTTCAGGAATTGGGCAGGAGCTTCTTGGCGGCTAGGGAGCGCTCCGGCATCACATTGAAGGATGCCCGCAAGGTGATTGGCCTCGACTCATCTGTAATCAACGCAATCGATCGCGGAGATTTCGATTCTTTCAATGACGAAGAGGGCTTGCGTGAGTTCATGCGGGTATATTCCACAGCTCTCGGTTTCACACCGGCAGGGCATTGGAGGACGTACATCAACGCCAAAAAGCTGCCTGACGTTTTGGATGAGGCATAGCCCTCATCGAGCCGCCCCCCGTTTCCACGTGAAGACGACGGCGTCGTAGTCGAAGTACCCGCCGTCAGGCATCCGCCCCTGCCGCGGAGTCTTCAGCGTCACCTCGACCAGCGCCCGCAGCACCGTCCGCTGCTGGTCCAGACCGAGCCCCTTCCACGCCTTACGCACGTCCTGAGCCCCCACCAGTGCCGCCACCGGGTCCCGGGTCACCGCGCGCGCCAGCTGCTGCGTGATCCCGTCCAGCTGGGCACGCGCCGTCTCCATTCCCTCCGTGAACGGGGCCAGCTCCAGCTGTCCCGCACCGAACATGCCGCCCAGATTCCTCATGCGGCCCCTGATCTCCTCGGCCTCCGCCTGGAGGCGGGCCACGTCCACGCCGTCCGGGGCGGGCTCCAGCAGCTCGTGCGCGTCGTCCCGTGACAGGCGCTCGACGATCGTGTCCTCGACGTACTGGTCCACGATCTCGGCCCGCCGGCCGCCGCCGTGCCCGGTCGGGCACCGGTACGAGGGATACGCGCGGCCGCCGGACATGGTGACGGTCATGCCCTTCCCGCACGCGTTGCGGCCACACACGTACACGAGGGAGCCCAGCCACTTCGGCTGAGCGCCGCGGTTCGTCGTGCGGGACGGATCCGACAGGATCGCCACGACGGCCCTGAACTTCGCCTCGTCGACGATCGGCTCCCACTTCCCGCGGCCGACCTCCTCGCCCTTGTAGACGGCGATCCCGGCGTTCCTGGGACGCATCAGCATGTCCCGCATGTCGGCGTGGGAGACCGCGTTCCCGCGGGTCGTGGTGACGCCCTTGTCGGCGCACCACTTCACGAGCGAGCGGATCGACCCGCCGGACAGGATCTCGTCCGTCCAGTAGCGCAGCGCCTCTGCTTCCTCGGGCACGGCCTTGAGCATGTCGAGCTCGGGGACCTCGCTCTCCTCGCCGGTCTTGCGGTCGACCCGCTTCTTCATCTCGCCCGTGGGCACACCCCAGCCGAACGGGCGGATGCCGCCCGCCCACTCGCCGTTCATGGCCTTCTGCTGCCGGGCCCGGGCGACGCGGTGGCCCTTGTGCTCGGACTCCTGGCGGGCGACGGCGCCGAGGATGCGCGCGGTCATCCGGCCGGAGGGGGTGGCGAGGTCGATCGTCCCGGCCTGCACGGTGTGGGTGGAGATGCCGCGGCGGTCGGACAGTTCGATGTACTCCTCCAGCTCGACGATCGAGCGGGTGAGCCGGTCGGTGTGCCAGACGATGACGATGGTGGCTTTGCCCTCGTCGAGGTCGGCGAGCATGCGCCGGTAGTCCTTGCGGAGCTTGCCGGAGAAGGCGCTCACGTCGTTGTCGACGTACACCTCGAGGACGTCCCAGCCCATGCGCTCGGCGAGGGCCTCGCAGTCCTCGCGCTGCCGGTCGACGCCGAGGCCGGCGCCGGTGCGGTCCTGGCTGATGCGGCAGTAGATGACGGCGCGGGTCTTGCCGCCCGCGGCAACGTCGACGGCGGAGCGGAGAGTTGGGCTCATGCTCCCGAGTCTGCCTGATTAGTGGTGTCTCTGTCTGGGGTTCGGGAAGACGACCTTGCTGAGCGCGCTGCTGGGGCTCGTCGGGCCGGGCGAGCGGATCGTGCTCGCGGAGGACTCGGCGGAGCTCAGGCCGGACCATCCGCACGTCGTGCGGCTGGAGACCAGACCCGCCAACCAGGAGGGCGCCGGACTCGTCACGCTCGAGGACCTGGTGCGGCAGGCGCTGCGGATGCGGCCCGACCGGCTGGTCGTGGGCGAGGTGCGTGGGCGCGAAGTGGTGGATCTGCTGGCCGCGTTGAACACGGGTCATGAGGGCGGCTGCGGGACCGTGCACGCGAACGCGGCGGCCGATGTCCCGGCCCGCCTGGAGGCGCTGGGGACGTCCGCCGGGCTCGATCGGGCCGCGCTGCACAGCCAGTTGGCGGCCGCGTTGTCGGTCGTACTGCATCTCGTGCGCGACCGGACCGGGCGACGGCGGATCGCCGAGGTGCGGGTGCTGGAGCGGGACGCCTCGGGGTGGGTGCGGACGGTTCCGGCGCTGCGGTGGGGGGCGGAGGCGTTCGTGCACGAGCGGGGGTGGGAGCGGTTGCGGGGGCTGCTCGGGGGTGCGGTGGGGGAGGGCGGGTGACTGAGGCCATGGCGAAGGGTGTTGGGCGACTGGGTCGCTTTGGAGCGGCAGTGCCGTGTGGGAGACAGCTCGGTCGAGGAGAGGGGCGTGGGTGTGGTGAGCGGGATGGGTGAGATGTCGGTGGGGGCGGCTGTAGGGGGCCTTGGTCTGGCCGTGTGGCTGTGGGGCGGGCGGCGGTCCGGGCTGCGGCGGGCGCAGGCGCTGTTGGCGGGCGGTGGGGTGGCGGGGGTCGGGCCACCGGGCTGGCGGCACCTGGTCGGGGAACTGCGGCGGGTTCGCGGGCGGCTGGGGTTCGAGTGGTCGGCGGCGGTCGTCGGACTGGTGCTTGCCGTGCTGGGGGCTTCGGTGCTGCCGGTCCTCGCGGGGGCGGCCGGGGTGCCGTTGCTGAGGCGGGTGCGGTTGGCCCGGGAGGCGCGTCGGGTGCGTGAGCGGCGGGCCGACGTGGTGATCGCGCTGTGCGCGGCGGTCGCCGGGGAGGTACGGGCGGGACGGCAGCCGGGGGAGGCGCTGGTGGTGGCGGTGCGGGACTTCGAGGGGGTCGGGATGAACGCCGGGATGCACGGGGTCGGTGCGGAAGGGGTTGGGGTGACCGGGGTCGGGGTGACCGAGGCCGGGGTGATCGGCTCGGGTGGGCTCGGGTCCGGGGGAGCAGGGCCTGGAGGGCCGGGAGGCAGTGGGCTCGGCGATGCGCAGGCCGTCGTGTTGGCGGCGGCCCGGTTCGGTGGGGATGTTCCCGGGGCGCTGGCTGCGGCGGCTCGGCGGCCGGGGGCCGAGGGACTGCTGGGGCTTGCCGCCTGCTGGCGGGTGGCCGTGGATCAGGGAGCCGGGCTGGCGGCCGGGCTCGATCGGCTGGAGGGGGCGTTGCGGGCCGAGCGGGATCAACGGGCCGATCTGCGCGCTCAGTTGGCCGGGGCGCGGTCCACGGCGTGGATGCTCGCCGCGCTGCCGGTCCTGGGGCTGGGTCTCGGTGCCGCCCTCGGCGCCGATCCCCTGCGGGTCCTGCTGCACTCGGGGGCCGGGCTGGGCTGTCTGGTGGTCGGGGGACTGCTGGAGGGCCTCGGGATGTGGTGGGCGATGCGGATCGTGCGGGGAGCTGAGGCGGCGTGAGCCCGGAAGTTGTCCACAGGCTGGGGGTGGTCCTGGGGACTGTGGTGGTCGTCGCCTGGCTCTTCCGGTGGGGTGCCGCTGCCCGGCGTGAGCGGAGAGTGCGGCGGAGGTTGGGCGAGCTGCTGGCGGCTGCGGAGGCCACGGCCGACGGTCCCCGGTTCGAGGGGCGGGAGTTCGCGCGGCGATGGCTGCCCGTGGCCGGCGCGGGGGGCGCCGGGTGGGTGCTGGTCGGTGGGGTTCCCGGTGTCGTGGTCGGGGCGGTCGTCGCGGCGGGACTGTGGCGGTGGCGGCGCCGGGAAGCGGCCGGCGGCGGTGCCCGGGAGGCCGACGTGCGCGAGGCGGAGCGGCAACTCCCGCTCGCCGCCGACCTGCTGGCCGCCTGCATCGCGGCCGGCGCCGGTCCGGTGATCGCGGCGCAGGCCGTCGGGGAGGCACTGGGCGGACCCGTCGGCGAGGGCCTCGCGCGCGGGGCGGCGGAAGTGCGGCTCGGCGGTGCGCCGGGCGAGGCGTGGCGGAGGCTCGCCTCGACTCCGGGAGCCGGACCGCTGGCACGGCTGCTGGCACGCGCCGATGTGACCGGGCTGCCCGCGGCGGCGCCGGTCGCTGGGCTCGCCGCGGACGCCCGCGCCGACTGGGGGCGCGCCGCGACGGCTCGGGCCCGCAGGGCCGCCGTGCTGGTCACCGCGCCGGTGGGGCTGTGTTTCCTGCCCGCGTTCATCGCGGTCGGCGTCCTGCCGATCGTGATCGGGCTCGCGGGCGGAGTGCTGGGAGGAGGTGGGCGATGACGGACGGCGGCCGGTGATCCGGCGACGAGCAGCAGGCAGGCGAGTGACAGGCAACAGGACTGAACCTCACGGGGGGTTGAGATGTACAAGGCGGTACGGGCGCGGATGGGTGCCCTGATGTGCGGTGTGATGTGCCGGGCGCGATCGGTGTTCTCGGTGCGGTCGATGCGCCGGGACGCGGGGATGGTCACCTCCGAGTACGCGATGGGGATCGTCGCGGCGGTGGCCTTCGCGGTGGTGCTCTACAAGGTGGTGACGAGCGGGACCGTCAGCGCGGAGCTCCAGGCCATCGTGAAGCAGGCTCTCGATGCGAAGGCGTGAACGGGCGGCGGACCAGGGGTTCGTGACGGCGGAGTCGGCCATGGTGCTGCCGGTCCTGGTGATGTTCGCGATGGCGCTGGTGTGGGGGCTGCTCGTGGTGGCCGCACAGATCCAGTGCGTGGACGCGGCCAGGACCGGTGCCAGGGCGGCGGCCCGCCAGGACCCCGCCGACGCGGTCGTCCGGGTGGCCCGGGACACGGCACCCCGCGACGCGGAGGTCACGGTCGCCCGGGAGGGCGACCGGGTCCGCGTGGTCGTCGTGGCGAAGCCACCGGCACTGAGCGGTCTGCCGTTCGAGGTGCGGGAGGAGGCCGTGGCGTTGGCGGAGGAGACGGTGGAGGGAGGGGGATGAGGGGCGGGTCGCTGCACGCCGAGCCGAGCAACGTCCGGTGGACCGACGTCCGCAGGGCTGCTGCCCTACTCGCCGGCGCCTGCCTGGTCAGGACCCGCCGAGCTGCCGCGCGGTTCGTCGGCGTCCACCTCGTCGCCGCTCGGTCGGACCGTGGTTCGGCGACCGTCTGGAGCGTCGGTGCCATCGCGGTGCTGTGCGTGGTGTTCGGGGGCGTGCTCGCCCTCGGGCAGGCCGTCGTCGTACGGCATCGCGCGGCCGGGAGTGCTGATCTCGCGGCGCTCGCAGCGGCGGACCACTGGGCCGACGGGCCCGAGGCGGCCTGTGCCCGGGCGGAGGAGCTGGCGCGGGAGCAGGGGACGCGGCTCGTGCGGTGCGCGCTGGTCGGCGAGATCTCGGACGTGACGGCGGCGTCGGGACGAGGGCCGTTCACCGCGGAGATCAGGGCACGGGCGGGACCTGCGGTGCCGGCGCCGGTGCGGCCGCCCGTGCCGGAGCCCCCTGCGGCACCTGCTCCGCGCTCTCCGGGGCCGCCTCCCCCGGCGCCCCCCGCAACAGCACCGTGAGCAGCCGTACCGCCCCCCTCTTGTGCAGCGGGTCGTTGCCGTTGCCGCACTTGGGGGACTGGATGCAGGACGGGCAGCCGGCGTCGCATTCGCAGGCGGCGATGGCCTCGCGGGTGGCCGTGAGCCAGGCCCGGGCCGTGTGGAAGGCGCGCTCCGCGAAGCCGGCGCCGCCCGGGTGGCCGTCGTAGACGAAGACCGTGGGGAGCAGCGTGTCGGGGTGGAGGGGGATCGACACGCCGCCGATGTCCCAGCGGTCGCAGGTCGCGAAGAGGGGGAGGAGGCCGATGGAGGCGTGTTCGGCGGCGTGCAGGGCGCCGCCGAGGATCTCCGGGTTGATCCGGGCCTCGTCGAGCTGGTCCTCGGTGACGGTCCACCACACCGCGCGGGTGCGGAGCGTACGAGGAGGGAGGTCGAGTTTCGTCTCGCCGAGCACTTCACCGGTGATGAGGCGTCTGCGCAGGAAGGAGACCACCTGGTTGGTGACCTCGACGGAGCCGTAGCACAGGCGGCCGTCGCCCCAGGGGATCTCGACGTCGGTCTCCAGGACGGAGATGGCCGTCGTGTCGCGGGCCACCGTCGAATAGGGCGGGTTCGCCTCCGTGACCAGGGCGACCGAGTCGTCCAGGTCCAGGGAGCGGACCAAGTACGTGCGGCCCTGGTGGAGGTGGACCGCGCCCTCGTGGACGGTGGTGTGGGCGGCGCCCGCGTCGACCGTGCCCAGCAGACGGCCCGTGCCCGACTCGACGATCTGGACCGGCGTGCCGCCCTGGCCGCGGATGTCGGCCAGGTCGGCGGCCGACTCCCGGCGGGTCCAGTGCCAGGCCTTGGTGCGGCGGCGCAGGAGCCTCGCGGACTCCAGCTGCGGCAGCAGGTCCTCGCACGACGGCCCGAACAGCTCCAGGTCCTCGTCGACCAGGGGCAGTTCCGCCGCGGCCGCGCACAGGTGCGGGGCGAGGACGTACGGGTTGTCGGGGTCGAGGACCGTGGACTCCACCGGCTGGTCGAAGAGGGCCTCGGGGTGGTGGACGAGGAAGGTGTCCAGGGGGTCGTCGCGGGCCACCAGCACGGCGAGGGCGCCCTGGCCGGCCCGTCCGGCGCGGCCCGCCTGCTGCCACAGGGACGCGCGCGTGCCGGGGTAGCCGGAGATCAGTACGGCGTCCAGGCCCGAGACGTCGATGCCGAGTTCGAGGGCGGTCGTGGCGGCCAGGCCCAGCAACTCGCCCGAGTGGAGGGCCTGTTCCAGGGCGCGGCGCTCCTCCGGGAGATAGCCGCCGCGGTAGGCGGCGACCCGGCGGGCCAGGGAGCGGTCGACCTCGGCGAGCCGTTCCTGGGCGATCACCGAGATCAGCTCGGCGCCGCGCCGGGAGCGGACGAAGGCGACCGAGCGGACGCCCTGGACGGCGAGGTCCGTCAACAGATCTGCCGTCTCGGCGGTGGCCGTACGGCGGACCGGGGCGCCCTTCTCGCCCTGCATCTCCGTCAGGGGCGGTTCCCAGAGGGCGAAGACCAGTTCGCCGCGGGGTGAGGCGTCGTCGGCGACCTCGACCACCGGGAGGCCGGTCAGGCGGCGGGCGGCGACCGCGGGCTCGGCGGCGGTCGCGGAGGCCAGCAGGAAGACGGGGGAGGCGCCGTAGCGGGCGCAGAGGCGGCGCAGACGCCGCAGGACCTGGGCGACGTGCGAGCCGAAGACGCCCCGGTAGGTGTGGCACTCGTCGATGACGACGTACTTGAGTGCCTTCAGGAAGGAGGACCAGCGGGGGTGGGAGGGGAGTATCCCGCGGTGCAGCATGTCCGGGTTGGTCAGCACGTAGTTGGCGTACTGACGGATCCACTCGCGTTCCTCGAACGGCGTGTCGCCGTCGTAGACCGCGGGGCGCACCGAATTGCCCAGCGGTTGTGAAAGTTCCTTCACCGAGCGGCACTGGTCCGCCGCCAGGGCCTTCGTGGGAGCCAGGTAGAGCGTGGTGGCGCCGCGGCCGTTCGGGGCCTCGGAGCCGTCCAGGAGGGTCGAGAGGACCGGCACGAGGTACGCCAGGGACTTGCCGGAGGCGGTTCCGGTCGCGACGACCACCGAGTCGCCGTCCAGGGCGTGCTCGGCAGCCTGTGCCTGGTGGGCCCAGGGGTGGTCGATGCCGCACGCCTGGACGGCCGCCACGACCTCCGAACGAATCCGGTCAGGCCAGACGGCATGGCGGCCCGCTCGCGGGGGCAAGTGCTCCGTATGAGTGATGCGCGCAGCCCGGCTCGGGCCGGCGGCGAGCCGGTCCAGGACCGTGCTCGGCGCAAGGCGGGAGCCGGGGTCCGTCGAGGGTCGATCGGATCGGAGATTCTTGGCCATCGGCACCGAGTGTGTCACTGGCGTGACGGACAATGGGACCAAGGCGTCGTGCACGCCTGCCGGTAAGTGATTGAATGCCATCGCGGCTGGCGAACCGTCCCGGGGGCTCTGCCGAGGTGTCCCGAGGGGCGACCGCTCGATAGCAAGGTGCTGGAGGATCCGTGGACCTGTCCCTGTCGACCGAGACCGTCGGCGATCGCACGATCGTCAGGGTCGGTGGCGAAATCGACGTATATACCGCGCCCAAGCTGCGCGAGCAGCTGGTCGAGCTGGTGAACGACGGCAGTTTCCACCTTGTCGTCGACATGGAGGGCGTGGACTTCCTCGACTCCACCGGGCTCGGCGTGCTGGTCGGCGGCCTGAAGCGTGTGCGTGCCCATGAGGGCTCGCTGCGCCTGGTCTGCAACCAGGAGCGCATTCTCAAGATCTTCCGTATCACCGGCCTCACCAAGGTGTTCCCGATCCACACCTCGGTCGAGGAAGCGGTGGCGGCGACCGACTGACCCGTTCCCGGGCCCGTGCCCGGGGCGGCGAAGGACGCCGACAGAAGCAAGAAGTAGGGGGTCCGGGCTTTCGGCGGCCCGGTCCCCCGACAGCACGCCCGTAGTTCCGAGGGGGATGCATGGCCACCGTTGAACTCCGCTTCAGCGCGCTGCCCGAGCACGTCAGGACCGCCCGACTGGTGGCGGCAGCGGTGGCGCGCAGGGCCGGAGTGGACGAGGCCGTCCTCGACGAGGTCAGGCTCGCCGTCGGCGAGGCCTGCACTCGTGCCGTCGGACTGCACCAGAGCGGCGGCATCACCGCGCCGGTCCAGGTGCTGCTGATCGAGGAGGAGAAGCAGTTCTCCATCGAGGTCGGCGACGAGGCGCCGCGTTCGGCCCCGGGCGACCGGGCTCCGGGCGCTCTGGGTGAGGACCCCGACGCGGAGACCGAGGAGGACGAGATGGGCCTCGCGGTCATCAGCGGCCTCGTCGACGACGTCGAGGTCACCGCAGGGGAGCACGGCGGACAGATCCGTATGACCTGGCCGACCACGCCGCCGGCCGCAGTGCTTCCCTGATTGCTCCATCTGTTCGACATGCGGAAGGGCCCCACCACCGGTGGGGCCCTTCCGCATGTCGGTGTGGGCTTTCTGTGCCTACAGTGGTCTGGTGCGATGCATTTCGTGAATTGCTTCACGATCTAGATATCCGCCGTGAATGCCTCCGGGGCATTACTGCTTTCAGGTTCTGTAAAGGCGAATTCCGTTTACCGCGCCCTGTTTTGATCAGAGCGGGGTACCTACAATCCGTCCACATCTTGAGCTCAGCCCAAGCGTCAAGGAGGACGAATGGCGGGGCTTTCTACCCCTGATCAGTTGGACCAGCCCACAACAACCCTCGCGGCCGCGGTGCTCACCGACGACAACCGGGTACTGATCGCGGTCATCGCGGTCGTCGCCCTGACGGCGCTCGTGGTGGCGGGTGTCCTGGTGCGCCAGGTGCTCGCGGCCGGCGAGGGCACCGACAGCATGAAAAAGATCGCGGCGGCGGTCCAGGAAGGCGCGAACGCCTATCTGGCACGTCAGCTGCGCACGCTCGGCGTATTCGCCGTCGTGGTGTTCTTCCTGCTCATGCTGCTGCCCGCGGACGACTGGAATCAGCGCGCAGGCCGATCCGTGTTCTTCTTGATCGGCGCCGCGTTCTCGGCTGCCACCGGCTATATCGGCATGTGGCTCGCCGTGCGCAGCAATGTGCGTGTGGCCGCGGCGGCACGAGAAGCCACTCCGGCGGAAGGCGAGCCGGAAAAGGATCTCACCGCCGTCTCCCACAAAGCCATGAAGATCGCATTCCGAACGGGCGGCGTCGTCGGCATGTTCACGGTGGGGCTCGGTCTGCTGGGCGCCTCCTGTGTGGTGCTGGTGTACGCGGCCGACGCGCCGAAGGTCCTGGAGGGCTTCGGTCTCGGCGCGGCGCTCATCGCGATGTTCATGAGGGTCGGCGGTGGCATCTTCACCAAGGCCGCCGACGTCGGCGCCGACCTGGTCGGCAAGGTCGAACAGGGCATTCCGGAGGACGACCCGCGCAATGCCGCGACCATCGCCGACAACGTGGGCGACAACGTCGGCGACTGCGCGGGCATGGCGGCCGACCTCTTCGAGTCGTACGCCGTGACCCTGGTCGCCGCGCTGATCCTCGGCAAGGCGGCCTTCGGCGACTCCGGACTCGCCTTCCCGCTGCTCGTCCCGGCGATCGGCGTGATCACCGCGATGATCGGCATCTTCGCGGTCGCCCCGCGCCGCTCCGACCGCAGCGGCATGTCCGCGATCAACCGCGGGTTCTTCATCTCCGCGGTGATCTCGCTCGTGCTGGTGGCGGTCGCCGTCTTCGTCTATCTGCCGGGGAAGTACTCCGACCTGGACGGCATCACCGACACCGCGATCTCCGGCAAGGACGGCGACCCGAGGATCCTCGCTCTGGTCGCCGTGGCCATCGGCATCCTGCTCGCCGCCGTCATCCAGCAGCTGACCGGCTACTTCACCGAGACCAACCGCCGCCCGGTCCAGGACATCGGCAAGACCTCGCTCACGGGGCCCGCCACCGTCGTCCTCGCCGGCATCTCGATCGGTCTCGAGTCGGCCGTCTACACCGCCCTGCTGATCGGCCTCGGCGTCTACGGCGCCTTCCTGCTCGGCGGTACGTCGATCATGCTCGCGCTGTTCGCGGTGGCGCTGGCCGGCACCGGCCTGCTCACCACGGTCGGCGTGATCGTCGCCATGGACACCTTCGGTCCGGTCTCCGACAACGCGCAGGGCATCGCCGAGATGTCCGGCGACGTCGAGGGCGCGGGCGCGCAGGTGCTCACCAACCTGGACGCCGTCGGCAACACCACCAAGGCCATCACCAAGGGCATCGCCATCGCCACCGCCGTGCTCGCGGCGTCGGCGCTCTTCGGGTCGTACCGTGACGCGATCACGACCGGCGCGCAGGACGTCGGCGAGAAGCTCAGCGGGGACGGCGCGCCGATGAGCCTGATGATGGACATCTCGCAGCCCAACAACCTCGTCGGCCTCATCGCCGGCGCGGCGGTCGTCTTCCTCTTCTCGGGGCTGGCGATCAACGCGGTGTCGCGGTCGGCGGGCTCGGTGGTCTACGAGGTGCGGCGGCAGTTCCGCGAGCACCCCGGGATCATGGACTACAGCGAGGAGCCGGAGTACGGCAAGGTCGTCGACATCTGCACCAGGGACGCCCTGCGCGAACTCGCCACGCCCGGACTGCTCGCCGTGACGGCGCCGATCTTCATCGGGTTCACCCTCGGGGTCGGCGCCCTCGGCGCGTTCCTCGCGGGCGCGATCGGGGCGGGGACGCTCATGGCGGTCTTCCTGGCCAACTCCGGCGGGGCCTGGGACAACGCCAAGAAGCTCGTCGAGGACGGCCACCACGGCGGCAAGGGCAGCGAGGCCCATGCCGCGACGGTGATCGGCGACACCGTCGGCGACCCCTTCAAGGACACCGCGGGCCCCGCGATCAACCCGCTGCTCAAGGTCATGAACCTGGTGGCGCTGCTGATCGCTCCCGCGGTGATCAAGTTCAGTTACGGCGACGACAAGAGCATCGGCGTACGGATCTTCATCGCCGTGCTCGCGTTCCTCGTGATCGCCGGCGCGGTCTATGTCTCCAAGCGGCGCGGGATCGCCGTGGGTGACGAAGACAACGAGAAGAAGGCGGCCAAGTCGGTGGATCCCGCGGTGGTTTCGTAGATCCCTCGACGAGTCCCAGCTCAAGGGGCGGGCGGGCGGCGCGTGTTCAGGCGCCGCCCGCCCGCCCCGTCATGTGCGCGCCCCTCGGCCGTGAGGCTTCTCTCCCATGGGGCAAACAGCGGTAAAGAGTCACATTTGCGGCATTCGGCGTGTGGATCCGGTGCCCGTCCCGTGTAACGTCCGGTGGCCGAGAGGCCATGGAAGGGACCAATCCGGTGAACAAGAAGCTCGCGGCCGCACTGTCCGGCGGTGCGGTACTGGTACTGGCGCTGTCGGGATGCGGTGGCAGCGAGGACAACAAGGAACTCGACGCCTGGGCCAAGAAGGTCTGCGACCTGGTGCCGGCCCAGAACAAGAAGATCACGGCGGCCTACGACGCGATCACCAAGGCGGCCGAGGACACCGAGAGCACTCCGGCGGAGCTCCAGAAGGCCGACTCCCAGGCCTTCCAGGACCTGTCCGACGGCTACAAGGCGCGCGCCACGGTCATCCAGGACGCCGGTGCGCCTCCCGGTGCCGAGGACGGCGCCAAGAAGCTCCAGGACGCCGTCAAGCAGCTCACGGTCCTGTCTGGGGCCTACGCCGACATGAAGGCGCAGGTGGACAAGCTCGACACCAAGGACCAGGCGAAGTTCGCCACCGGTCTCAAGGACGTCTCCGCGGAGATGCAGAAGGTGGAGACGCAGCGCCAGACCGCGCTCAACGCGCTGAAGGAGCTGGAGTCCGGCGACACCAAGCAGGCGCTCGCCGACCAGTCGGGCTGCAAGCAGTCCCCGACGTCACCCGCGGCATCGGCGCCGGCTACGGACAGCTGAGCGCTGCCGCCGGACCTCCGGCGGGACAGGCGCGCGGGTGGGCCTGTAAGGGCGGTCCGGGCGGGCCACAATAGGGGCGTGAGTATCTCCGGTCTGCCCGCGCTGCCCGCCGCCCCCGCCGCCGCCTCCGGCGGTACCGACGTCACCGCCCGGCTGCGGGACGCCCTGCTCGGGGCGTCCTTCACCGCTGACGGGCTGCTCGAACTGCTCGGGGCGCCCGCGTACGCGGCGCTCGCGCGCAGCGAGACCGTGCCCGCGCTCCGGGCGACCCGCGGGGACACCCCGCTGGAAGTACTCGTACGCCTGTTCCTCCTCCAGCAGCCGGTGCCCCACGCGCGCGTGGCCGGCGTCCTGCCCGTCGACGCGTGCCTGGAGAGCGGTTGGCTGGTGCGCGCCGGCGCCGACGAGCTGGCCGCGACGGTGGACGTACGGCCGTACGGCGGACCCGACGGCGAGGACTGGTTCATCGTGTCGGACCTGGGCTGTGCCGTCGGCGGCGCCGGTGGCATCGGGAGCCGTGAGGAGGGTGTCGTCCTGGGCGTCGGCGGCGCTTCCACGACCCTCGCCGGGATCACAGTCCGCACGCCCGTCTCCTCCGCCCTCGACGTGGGCACCGGCTCCGGGATCCAGGCCCTGCACGCCGCGCAGCACGCCACGCGCGTGACGGCGACCGATCTCAACCCGCGCGCGCTGCACATCACCGCGCTCACGCTGGCGCTCTCCGGCGCCCCGGCCGCCGATCTGCGGGACGGCTCGCTGTTCGAGCCGCTCAGGCAGGGGGAGACGTACGACCTCATCGTCTCGAACCCGCCCTTCGTGATCTCGCCGGGCGCCCGGCTGACGTACCGCGACGGCGGGATGGGCGGGGACGATCTGTGCCGCTCGGTCGTTCAGGGGGCGGGGGAGCTGCTGAACGAGGGCGGGTTCGCGCAGTTCCTCGCCAACTGGCAGCACGTGGCGGGGGAGGACTGGCAGGACAGGCTCAGGTCGTGGGTGCCGCGCGGGTGCGACGCGTGGATCGTGCAGCGCGAGGTGCAGGACGTCACGCAGTACGCCGAGCTGTGGCTCAGGGACGCCGGTGACCACCGCGGCGACCCGGCCGAGTACCAGGCGCTCTACGACGCCTGGCTCGACGAGTTCGAGGCGCGCAAGGTGAAGGCCGTCGGCTTCGGCTGGATCACCCTGCGCAGGACGGGCTCTGCCGTGCCCTCGATCACCGTGGAGGAATGGCCGCACCCGGTCGAACAGCCGCTCGGTGACACCGTCCGCGCGCACTTCGAGCGCCTCGACTACCTGCGCGCCCACGACGACGCGGCTCTGCTGGAGGCCCACTTCAGGCTCGTGCCCGAGATCGTCCAGGAGCAGGTCGGGCTGCCCGGTGCGGAGGACCCCGAGCACGTCGTGCTGCGCCAGCACCGCGGGATGCGCCGGGCGACCAAGGTGGACACGGTCGGCGCGGGCTTCGCCGGGGTGTGCGACGGCACGCTGAGCGCGGGCCGCATCCTCGACGCGATCGCCCAGCTCATGGGCGAGGACCCGGTCATGCTGCGCGACCGCACGCCCGCGCAGATCCGGGTGCTGGTGGAGCAGGGGTTCCTGGAGCCCGCGTGACCCGGCGGGGCATGCTCACAGGGTTCCTGGAGCCCGCGTGACCCGGCGGGGCGTGCCTGCTGAGACGGCCCCGCACCCCTGAGACCCCTGTGCCCGATCTGACGGGATTGGCCCCGAAAAGGCCTCCTGTCAGTGGGGCGTGCAAAGCTACCTTCGAGGGACAGAACTGACGCGTTCTCGGGGGAGGCGCGCTGTCTCTGGCTTCGGGTCTCGGGGGGAGGCGTGATGGCGGGGGAGACGCCGGATCACGGCGAGAACAGGATCATCAACGGCCGCTACCGGCTGTCGCGCACACTCGGCGCGGGCGGCATGGGCCGCGTCTGGCTGGCGTACGACCAGGAGCTGGCCTGCGAGGTCGCGATGAAGGAGATCGCGCTTCCGGACCTGCCGACGGACGAGAGCGAGACGGCCCAGCGCATCGCCCGCGCCCGCAGCGAGGCCCGGCACGCGGCGCGGCTGCGCGGCCATCCGCATGTGGCCACGGTGCACGACGTGGTGGTGCACGAGGGGCTGCCCTGGATCGTCATGGAGTACGTGCCGGACGCGGTGGACCTCCAGGCGGTCGTACGGCGTTCCGGACCGCTGTCGCCCGAGCAGGCGGCCCGTGTCGGTCTCGCCGTCCTCGACGCGCTCACCGCGGGGCACCGCATCGGCATTCTGCACCGTGACGTGAAACCGGCCAACATCCTTCTGGCGCCGGACGCTTCGGGCGACCCCTACGCGCGCGTGCTGCTCACCGACTACGGCATCGCCCTCCAGCCCGAGTCCCGCGAACCCCGGCTCACCGCGACCGCCGGCATCCTCGGCACGCCGGGCTATCTGGCCCCGGAGCGCGCGCGGGGCGAGCCGCCGACCCCGGCCGCGGACCTGTTCTCCCTGGGCGCCACGCTGTACGCCGCCGTCGAGGGGCGCGGCCCCTTCGACCGGCACGGCGAATTCGCCACGCTGACAGCCCTGTTGGGCGAGGAGCCCACACCGCCCGTCCGGGCCGGCGACCTCACGCCGGTGCTGCTGGGACTGCTGGTCAAGGACCCCGTGCGCAGGTTCTCGCCGGAGGCGGTGCGGCGGGGGCTGGAGGGGGTCGTGCAGGGGGCGGCAGGGGTGCGGGGCGCCGGGGGCGCGTTCGGCGGTTCGGCGGGGCCCGGGTACGGCTTCTCGGGGGGCGCGTTCGGGGCGGTGGCCGGGGGGTGGGGAGCGGGGGCTCCTCAGACGCCGGGTGCGTCGGGCACACCGGGTGCGTCGGGCACACCGGGTGCGCCGGGGATGCCGGGCACGCCGGGGGTGCCAGGGGTTTCTGGGACACCGGGGGCACCGCAGACGCCGCATACTCCGGCGGACGTGGGCCGGGGCGGGGCGGCCGACGCGCGCCCCGCCGGGGCAGGTCCGGCCGACGGTTCTGCAGGCGGCGAGGGGGCGGGCACGCCCGGTTCCTCACCGGGTTCCGCATCGCCGTACAGCGCGTGGCCGCCCGCCGCGGGGCAGACGCCGGAACCGGGCAATCCCTATGTGCAGGGGGCGGGTTCGCCGTATGCGGGAGGCGGGGCCCAGGCAGGACCGTACGGCGACGGTGGCGGTGTCCAGTCCTACGGGTCCGGACCTCCGCCGCCGTACGCGAGCGGATACGGCGCTCCCGGTACGCCGCACAACACCGGTGGTCCCGGCACCCCGAGTACTCCCGGCGGGTCCACCGTCGCCGGTGCGCAGACCGTCTTCGGCGGCCCCGGCTTCCCCGGTGGACCCGGTGGCCCCGGCGGCCGGACCCCCTTCTCCCCACCCTCACCCCCACCACCCCGCCCCGCCGCCAAGAACCGCCTCGCGCTCCTCGCCCTGGTCGTCGGACTGGCGCTCGTCGTCGCCGGGGGCGCCTGGGCCGCCGTATCGCTGACCGGGGACGACGGCGGGAAGGAGGCCGCTACCAAGTCCTCCCCGAGCGCGACTACGTCACAAAAGGCCTCACCCACCGGCCCCGTGCTGCCGTACGGCGAGGTCGTCGGGCTCGACCAGCCCCTGGAGGCAGGTGACTGTGTGCAGGCGGTGTGGTCGGGGGCGCCGTTCAGGTCGGCGCCGAACCTGGGGGTCGTGGACTGCGCGGACGACTGGCCGGACGGCCAGGTCGTGGCGGTCGACACGGCCACCGGCTTCGCCGACGCCAAGGCCCGCGGCGCCGAACGCTGCGCGGACCTCAGCCGGCCCGTCGTGGACGCGCTCCCCGACGCGGCCGGGTACGCGGTCCTGCCGACCGAGGAGGGCTTCGCCACGGCGGGCCGGGGCACCGCGTGTCTCGTGCTCGGCCGCCATGCCGCGATAGGCGGTGAGGTGGGCCGCTTCCGGGACCTGGGCACGGACCTGTGGGTCGGTCAGATGAGCGTCGGCGACTGCTGGGTCTACCAGCAGCTCGACGACGGCTACAAAGCACCGCTCACCGACTGCTCGAAACCCCACACCGACCAGGTGATCGGCACTGTCCAGGCCCCGGCCGAAATGACCTACAAGAAGGGGACCGACAACGCGACCAAGTTGTGCGGCAACAAATTCGAGTCGAGCTGGGCGCCCGGTCAGGAGCGACTCGTGTACGGGTGGGTGGCCGACGAGGACGACTGGAAGAAGGGATTCAACAAGATCGTGTGCACGGTGAGCCTGACCGACAACAAGAAGTCGAGCGGGAAGATACCCCCGCCCGGCGCGGTCTGAATCCGGTCGGTTTTCGGCTCCCGAGAGACCGAATCCGGGTCGCCGCCGGGCACGGACACGTGCGCACCCGGTCACCCGCGTGTGGGATCCGGGTGAGAACCGGGCGAGAACCCGACGGGATCCGTGGGCGGCCGGGGCAGGACCCGGGCGCTCGATCGGGACAGGCCGGGGCAGTCCGCGGCGGTGTCGGCCCGGCGTTCACCCGGGGTTCGCCTGGCCGCCGTCCGCGCGTGCAAGTCTCCATGGGAACCGCACGCGCGGCCGGGAGAAGAGGGGCACGGGGAGCCATGGAGAGCGAGTCGGCGATCTTCGCGGGATTGGTGTTCGCCCTGTTCGGAGGCGCGCTCCTGGTGTGGACCGCGGCCCGGGTGCGCCATCGCCGGCCCGTCGCCCTCGGTGTGAGTCCCGTCGCATCGGCGACCGTCGCGACCCTCGCCGCGCTCCTCGCGCTGGCCCTCGGCGTATGGTGCCTGACCCGGCTCTAGAACGACTCGGCGGGCGTCACGACCGGCCAATTGGGAGATCACCCTCCGGATGAGCCGGAAAAGGCCGGTGAGGACTCCGGGCGGCAGGAATGGCGGTAGTCGGGTTACCGTTCGAGTGGCCGTTGTGGGCTTTTCCCGTTTGACACGGGGGCGGGATGTACCGTCACACTCCGCAGCGTCAGCATGACCCGACCCCGGGAACCAAGGCCTGGGGATACCCCAGCGTCGACCGGAGAGAAGAGCGAAGTTGTCCCCGACCAGCGAGACCGCACAGGGCGGCCGCCGACTCGTCATCGTCGAGTCGCCTGCCAAGGCGAAGACGATCAAGGGCTATCTCGGCCCCGGATACGTCGTCGAGGCGAGCGTCGGGCACATCCGCGACCTCCCCAACGGCGCCGCGGAGGTGCCCGAGAAGTACACCGGCGAGGTCCGCCGCCTCGGCGTGGACGTCGAGCACGACTTCGAGCCCATCTATGTCGTCAACGCCGACAAGCGGGCCCAGGTCAAGAAGCTCAAGGACCTCCTGAAGGACTCCGACGAGCTCTTCCTCGCCACCGATGAGGACCGCGAGGGCGAGGCCATCGCGTGGCACCTCCAGGAGGTGCTCAAGCCCAAGGTCCCGGTCAAGCGGATGGTCTTCCACGAGATCACCAAGGCCGCGATCCAGGCCGCCGTCGCCAACCCGCGCGAGCTGAACCAGAAGCTGGTCGACGCCCAGGAGACCCGCCGTATCCTCGACCGCCTCTACGGCTACGAGGTCTCGCCGGTCCTGTGGAAGAAGGTCATGCCGCGCCTGTCGGCCGGCCGTGTCCAGTCGGTCGCGACCAGGCTCGTCGTCGAGCGGGAGCGCGAGCGCATCGCGTTCCGCTCCGCCGAGTACTGGGACCTGACGGGCACCTTCGCGACCGGCCGTGCCGGGGACCCCTCGGACCCGTCGTCGCTGGTCGCGCGCCTCCAGACCGTCGACGGCAGGCGGGTCGCACAGGGCCGCGACTTCGACTCCCTGGGACAGCTCAAGAGCGCGAACACCCTCCACCTCGACGAGGCGAACGCCCGCGCGCTCGCCGCCGCCCTGGAGCAGACGCGGTTCGCCGTCCGCTCGGTCGAGTCCAAGCCGTACCGCCGCTCGCCGTACGCCCCGTTCCGTACGACGACCCTCCAGCAGGAGGCCTCGCGCAAGCTCGGCTTCGGCGCGAAGGCGACCATGCAGGTGGCGCAGAAGCTGTACGAGAACGGCTTCATCACGTACATGCGTACGGACTCCACGACCCTCAGCGACACGGCCATCGCCGCCGCCCGCGCCCAGGTCACCCAGCTCTACGGCGCCGACTACCTGCCGTCGAGTCCGCGGACGTACGCCGGGAAGGTCAAGAACGCCCAGGAGGCGCACGAGGCGATCCGCCCCTCGGGTGATCGTTTCCGCACCCCGGCCGAGACCGGTCTGACCGGCGACCAGTTCAAGCTCTACGAGCTGATCTGGAAGCGCACGGTCGCCTCGCAGATGAAGGACGCCACCGGCAACAGCGTCACGGTCAAGATCGGTGGCACCGCCGCCGACGGCCGGGACGTCGAGTTCAGCGCGTCCGGCAAGACGATCACCTTCCACGGCTTCCTGAAGGCCTACGTCGAGGGCGCCGACGACCCGAACGCGGAGCTGGACGACCGCGAGCGCCGGCTGCCCCAGGTCGCCGAGGGCGACGCCCTGAGCGCCGAGGAGATCACGGTCGACGGGCACGCCACCAAGCCCCCGGCCCGCTACACCGAGGCCAGCCTGGTCAAGGAGCTCGAAGAGCGGGAGATCGGCCGTCCGTCGACGTACGCCTCGATCATCGGCACGATCCTCGACCGCGGCTATGTCTTCAAGAAGGGCACCGCGCTCGTCCCGTCCTTCCTGTCCTTCGCCGTGGTCAACCTCCTGGAGAAGCACTTCGGGCGGCTCGTCGACTACGACTTCACGGCCCGCATGGAGGACGACCTCGACCGCATCGCGGCCGGCCAGGCGCAGTCCGTGCCGTGGCTGAAGCGCTTCTACTTCGGCGAGGGCACGGCAGCGGGCGGCGCGGCCGACGCGGGCAACGGCGACGGGGACCACCTCGGCGGCCTCAAGGAGCTGGTGACCGACCTGGGCGCGATCGACGCGCGCGAGGTGTCCTCGTTCCCGGTGGGCAACGACATCGTGCTCCGGGTCGGCCGCTACGGCCCGTACATCGAGCGCGGCGAGAAGGACTCCGAGAACCACCAGCGGGCCGACGTGCCCGAGGACCTGGCTCCCGACGAGCTGTCCGTCGAGCTCGCGGAGGAGCTGCTCGCCAAGCCGAGCGGTGACTTCGAGCTCGGCGCCGACCCGGTGACGGGCCACCAGATCATCGCCCGCGACGGCCGCTACGGCCCGTACGTCACCGAGGTGCTCCCCGAGGGCACCCCGAAGACCGGCAAGAACGCGGTGAAGCCGCGCACGGCCTCGCTGTTCAAGTCCATGTCCCTGGACACGGTGACCCTCGAGGACGCCCTCAAGCTGATGTCGCTGCCGCGCGTCGTCGGCGCCGACGCGGAGGGTCAGGAGATCACCGCGCAGAACGGCCGCTACGGGCCGTATCTGAAGAAGGGCACGGACTCGCGCTCGCTCCAGACCGAGGAGCAGCTCTTCACGATCACCCTCGAAGAGGCCCTCCAGATCTACTCCCAGCCCAAGCAGCGCGGCCGCGCCGCCGCCAAGCCGCCGCTGAAGGAGCTGGGCACCGACCCGGTCAGCGAGAAGCCGGTCGTGGTCAAGGACGGCCGCTTCGGGCCGTACGTCACCGACGGGGAGACCAACGCGACCCTGCGCTCCGGCGACAGCGTCGAGACGATCACCCCCGAGCGCGGCTACGAGCTGCTCGCCGAGAAGCGGGCCAAGGGCCCCGCCAAGAAGACGGCGAAGAAGGCGCCCGCGAAGAAGGCCCCGGCCAAGAAGGCGACGGCCGCCAAGAAGACCGCGGCGAAGAAGACGACCACGGCCGCTAAGAAGACGACGGCGAAGAAGACCACCGCGACCGCGAAGAAGGCGGCGGCTTCGAAGGCGGCGTCCGAGGACTGAGTTCTCGGTGGCGGCGTCGCAGGACTGAGTCCGGCGCTGTTCCTCCACCGAGGCTTCGCATTGCGAACGTCCCGGCATCACTTTGGTGTCGGGACGTGCGCACGTCAGGACGGGCCCTCCGGGCTGTCGGTGGCTCCCGATAGGCTGAACGCATGACCCGTGCGGAGCAGCCAACGGCCCCTGAACCGGCCCCCGACGACGCCCTGGTCGCGGACTCCCGCGAGCGCGCCGTCCGCGCCCTGCTGCGCAGGCCCCAGCTCAAACGCCTGTGGAGCGCCCAACTCGTGGGCGGTGTCGGCGACACCCTCGCGCTCCTGGTGCTGGTCCTGCTGGCCCTTCAGGCGGCGATCGCCGAGGGCTCGTTCGGCGGCGGCTACCGGGGCGTGGCGTTCGCAGTGGCGACCGTCTTCGGCACGCGCGTGCTGGCGACGCTGCTCTTCGGCGCGGTCCTGCTCGGCCCGTTGACCTCGCTCACCTCGCAGGAGGGGCCGCTCGACCGCCGCTGGACCATGGTCGGCGCGGACGGCCTCAGGGTGGCGCTGCTGATCGTCGCGCCCCTGTGGATCGACTGGACGCCGGAGAACGCGCTCGCGGTGCTCCTGGTGACCGCCTTCGTGACGGGTGTCGCCGAGCGCTTCTGGACCGTGTGCCGCGAGAGCGCGGCCCCCGCCCTGCTGCCGGCTCCGCCGCCCGAGGGGGCGACGGTACGGCCGCTGCCGGACCACCTGGACGCGCTGCGCCGCCTGTCGCTGCGGACGACCTTCGTGGTGATCCCGCTCGCCGCCGCCGCGCTCGTCGCCGCGGGCCTGCTCAACAACCTGCTGGGCTCCGGCATCGACTGGTTCGGCCAGCACCAGGCGGCCCTCGCCTCGTACGTCGCGGCCGGTCTGTTCGCCGCCTCCCTGTCGGTGCTGACCTTCCTGGAGCTGCCCGACACCCGCACCCCGCGCGCGCGTTCGCCGCTGGAGGGGCTGCGTCGGCCCAAGGCCGGCACCGGTGTCGACAAGGGCCGTACCGGCGCGATCCCGCTGCTGGTACCGGCCTGCGCGGCCGTCGCCGGGGCGATCGCCGCCGCCGTGGCCGTCGCCGTGCTGCACGCCAAGGACATGGGCGGCGGGCCGGTCACGTACGGCCTGATAGTGGCCGCGCTGACCGGCGGAGTCGTCGTCGGTGTCCGTACGGCGCCCAGGGTGCTGGTCTCCCTGTCGCGGCGCCGGCTGCTCGCGCTGGCGATCGCCTTCACCGGCATCGCCCTGCTGGCCGCCGGGCTCGTCCCGGACCTCACGACCGTGCTGCTGATCGAGGTGCTGGCCGGCATCGGTGCCGGGGTGGCCGCCAACACCGGGCACACCCTGCTCGACCAGGAGACCGAGGAATACCGGCGGGCGCGCATCACCGAGCACCTGCACGCGGTCGTACGCGTGTGTGTGGCGCTCGGCGCGCTGGTCGCGCCCGTGGTCGCCGCGGCGATCGGACCGCACCGGCTGGAGAACGGCAAGTTCGTGTTCGCGCACGGCGGTGCCGCGTTCGTCCTGATGCTGGTCGGCGCGCTGCTGCTGCCGGTGGCCGCGCTGGTGCTCGCCAAGGTCGACGACCGCTCCGGCGTACCGCTCCGGCACGACCTGCGGGACGCGCTGCTGGGCGGCGACGACCCGGAGACGGTGCCCGCCGGCACCGGTTTCTTCATCGCGCTGGAGGGCGGCGACGGGGCCGGGAAGTCCACCCAGGCCGAGGCGCTCGCCGAGTGGATCAGGGCCAAGGGACACGAGGTCGTGGTCACGCGCGAACCGGGGGCGACCCCGGTCGGCAAGCGGCTGCGGTCGATCCTGCTGGACGTGTCGAGCGCCGGACTGTCGCACCGCGCGGAGGCGCTGCTGTACGCGGCGGACCGCGCGGAGCACGTGGACACCGTGGTCCGGCCCGCGCTGGAGCGCGGCGCGGTCGTCATCTCCGACCGGTACATCGACTCCTCGGTGGCCTACCAGGGCGCCGGGCGCGACCTGTCCCCGACGGAGATCGCCCGCATCAACCGCTGGGCGACCAACGGCCTGGTGCCGCATCTGACCGTCCTGCTGGACGTCTCGCCCGAGATCGCCCGCGAGCGGTTCACCGAGGCGCCGGACCGGCTGGAGTCGGAGCCGGCGGAGTTCCACGCGCGCGTGCGGTCCGGATTCCTCACGCTCGCCGCGGCCGACCCCGGGCGCTACCTGGTCGTGGACGCGGGCCAGGAGCCCGAGGCCGTCACCACCGTCGTACGGCATCGCCTCGACCAGATGCTGCCGCTGTCCGAGCAGGAGATCCGGGAGCAGGAGGAGGCCCGCCGCAAGGCCGAGGAGGAGGCGCGGCGCAAGGCCGAGGAAGAGGCCGCTCGCAAGGCCGAGGAGGAGCGCCTGGAGCGTGAGCGCCAGGAGCAGCTCGCCCGGCTGAAGGCCGAGGAGGAGGAGCGCAAGCGCCGCGAGCTGGAGGAGGCCCAGCGGCGCGAGGCCGAGCGGCAGGCGGAGGAGGCCCGGCTGCGGGCCGAGGAAGCGCGCAAGCGGGCCGAGGAGGAGCGGGTGCGGCTCCTCGCCGAGGAGAAGGCCCGCGCCGAGGAGGAGGCCCGGCGCAAGGCCCGCGAGGAAGCCGCCCGCAAGCAGGCCGAGGAGGAGACACGGCTGCGTGCCGCGGCTGAGGAGCGGCGGCTGGAGAAGCAGCGCAAGGCCGAGGAGGCCCTGCTGCGGGCCGAGGAGGCGCGGCGGCTGGCCGAGACCGCGACCGCGGCTGCGGAGGCGGGACCGAAGCAGTCCGCGACGCCTTCGGCGGGGCTGGACGCGGCGACCGTGCCCACGCCCGTGGTGACGCCGACGAACGCGTCGGGCGGCCCGGTGGACGAGACGGCGGTGCTGCCCCGGGTCTCCATGACGAAGGACGACGAGGAGTCCTCCGAGGCGTCCGGCGAGGCCTCCGACTCCGAGGTGACGGCCCAGCTCCCGCAGCCGCCGGTGCCGCCTCCGGGTACGGCGGACGAGACGGCGGTGCTGCCTGCTGTGCCTCCGGGTGCGGCGGACGAGACGGCCGTGCTTCCTCCGGTGCCTCCGGGTGCCGCCGATGAGACCGCGGTGCTGCCTCCGGTGTCGGGGGACGGGCCTTCGGACCGGGTGCCGCCGGGTTACTTCCGGGACGAGGAGCGCACGCGGGAGCTGCCGCAGCTCGACGAGAAGGGCACGCCTCGGCGGAGGCCCCGGTCGGACTGGGCCGAGGAGACGCCGCTGGACGATCTGCCGTCCCTGGCGGACGAGTTGCTCGGGCCGCATGACGAGGAGTACGGGGACGGACGGGGGCGGCGTCGGGGGCGGTAGCGGTCCGGCTTTCGGGTGCGGGTGCGCTGTGGCTGGTCGCGCAGTTCCCCGCGCCCCTGGGTGGGTGCAGCGCAGGAAGTCGAGCTGCACCTACCTGTCTGGGGGCGCGGGGAACTGCGCGTCCAGCCCTCACCGGCCCGCGGCCGACGACCGACCGTGCACCCGTTGTCAGTGCTCACCCTCACAATGGACTCGACGCGCAAGGCATGACGAAAGGGCGGCGTGATCCATGACCGTGTGGGACGACCTGGTCGGGCAGGAGCGGGTGAGCGAGCAGCTCGCGGCCGCCGCGCGGGACGCCGACGCCCTGGTCACCGCCGTCGCCACCGACGCCCCGCCCCCCGAGGCGTCGAAGATGACCCATGCCTGGCTGTTCACCGGCCCTCCCGGAGCGGGCCGGAGCCAGGCGGCGAGGGCCTTCGCGGCCGCGCTGCAGTGCGTCAGCCCCGACCGGGCCCTCGGCGGAGTACCGGGCTGCGGATTCTGCGACGGATGTCATACGGCACTCATCGGCACCCACGCCGACGTCACCTCCGTGGCCGCCGTCGGCACCCAGATCCTCGCCGACGACATGCGGGACACCGTGCGGAAGTCCTTCACCTCGCCGGCGAACGGCCGCTGGCAGATCATCCTCGTCGAGGACGCCGAGCGACTGAACGAGAAGTCGGCCAACGCGGTCCTCAAGGCCGTGGAGGAGCCGGCCCCGCGCACGGTGTGGCTGCTGTGCGCCCCCTCCATCGAGGACGTCCTGCCGACGATCCGTTCCCGCTGCCGGCACCTGAACCTGTCCACCCCCTCCGTCGACGCCGTCGCCGACATGCTCGTGCGCAGGGAGGGCATCGAGCCCGCCGCGGCGATGGCCGCCGCCCGCGCCACCCAGGGCCATGTCGACCGGGCCCGTCGCCTCGCCACCGACCCGGCGGCCCGCGAACGCCGTGCCGCCGTGCTGAAGCTGCCCCTGCGCATCGACGACATCGGCGGCTGCCTCAGGGCGGCCCAGGAACTCGTGGACGCGGCGGCCGACGACGCCAAGCAGTTGGCCGAGGAGATGGACGGCAAGGAGACGGAGGAGCTGAAGGCGGCGATGGGTGCCGCACAGGGCGGCCGGATGCCGCGCGGCACGGCGGGGGTGATGAAGGACCTGGAGGACAAGCAGAAGCGCCGCAGAACCCGCACGCAGCGCGACAGCCTCGACCTGGCGCTGACCGACCTCACCGCCTTCTACCGCGATGTCCTCGCCCTTCAGCTCGGCTCGAAGGTGGCGATCGCCAACGCGGACGCCGAGGACGCCCTGGAGCGGCTCGCCCGCGGCAGCTCACCGGAGAGCACCCTGCGCCGTATCGAGGCGATCGGCGCCTGCCGCGAGGCCCTCGACCGCAACGTGGCCCCGCTGCTCGCGGTGGAGGCGATGACGATGGCGCTCAGAGCGGGTTGACCGTGTCACTCGTACGAGGCTTTGTTCACACGGATTGTGATCAGCAAACTGCACAGAGTTACTCTCGCCTGATGCACACCAGGCGCAGCTCCCGCTCCCTCCGCACCGGCGGCATCCTGCTGGCCGCGGCCCTTCTCGCCTCCGCCTGCTCCGCCAGCGCCTCGACGAGTTCGGTCGGCTCGGCCACTGCGGCCGCCGACGTGACGCCGGCCGCGCTGCCGAAGGCGCCGCCGGCCGCGCTCGCGTCGTACTACGGACAGAAGGTGCGCTGGCGAGGCTGCGGGGTCCCCGGCTTCGAGTGCGCCACGCTGAAGGCCCCGCTCGACTACGACAAGCCGGCCCAGGGGGACATCCGTCTCGCCGTCACCCGCAAGAAGGCCACCGGGCCGGGCAAGCGCCTCGGGTCGCTGTTCGTGAACCCGGGCGGACCGGGCGGCTCGGCGGTCGGCTACGTCCAGGCGTACGCCGGGATCGGCTACCCCGCGGCGGTCCGGGCCCGGTACGACATGGTCGCGATCGACCCGCGCGGAGTCGCCCGCAGTGAGCCCGTCGAATGTCTCGACGGGCGGGACATGGACACGTACACCCAGACGGACACCACCCCCGACGACGCGCGCGAGACCACGGAACTCGTCGACGCCTACAAGGAGTTCGCGGAGGCGTGCGGCGCGCACGCGCCGGGCCTGCTGCGGCATGTTTCGACGGTCGAGACAGCCCGGGACATGGACGTCGTGCGGGCGGTGCTGGGCGACCGGAAGCTGAACTACGTGGGGGCGTCGTACGGGACGTTCCTCGGGGCGACGTACGCGGGACTGTTCCCCGGCCGCGCGGGGCGGCTGGTGCTGGACGGTGCGATGGACCCCTCGCTGCCCGCGCGCCGGATGAACCTCGACCAGACGGCCGGGTTCGAGACGGCGTTCCAGTCGTTCGCGAAGGACTGTGTGCAGCAGCCGGACTGCCCGCTCGGCACGAAGGGCACGTCGACCGCCGAGGTCGGCCGGAACCTCAAGGCCTTCTTCACGCGGCTGGACGCGCACCCGATCCCCACCGGCGACGCGGACGGCCGCAGGCTCGGCGAGGCCCTCGCCACGACCGGTGTGATCGCGGCGATGTACGACGAGAGCTCCTGGGCGCAGCTGCGGGAGGCGCTTACCTCGGCGATCAAGGAGAAGGACGGCGCCGGCCTCCTGGTCCTGTCGGACAGCTACTACGAGCGGGACGCCGACGGTCGCTACAGCAACCTGATGTCCGCCAACGCGGCCGTGAACTGCCTCGACCTGCCGCCTGCCTACGACACTCCGGAGGAGGTCGAGAGGGCGCTGCCGTCCTTCGAGAAGGCGTCGCCGGTCTTCGGCGAGGGCCTCGCGTGGGCGTCGCTGAGCTGTGCGTACTGGCCGGTCGGGGCCACGGGTGAACCCCACCGCATCGAGGCGCGGGGCGCCGCCCCGATCGTGGTGGTCGGCACGACGCGCGACCCGGCCACGCCGTACCGCTGGGCCCGTGCCCTGGCCGCCCAGCTCACCTCGGCCCGCCTGCTCACCTACGAGGGCGACGGCCACACCGCGTACGGTCGCGGCAGCGCCTGCATCGACTCCACGATCAACGCGTACCTGCTCCGCGGCACCCCTCCGACGAACGGAAAGCGCTGCTCATGACCCCGCCGACGGGGGGTCCCGGGGCGCCTTGAGGGCTGGTGCGGAGCACCCCCGGAAACTGTGTAGACTTACCGACGTTGCTGATCGCACCATAGTGCGGACGGCGCGCCGCCTTAGCTCAGATGGCCAGAGCAACGCACTCGTAATGCGTAGGTCTCGGGTTCGAATCCCGAAGGCGGCTCTCTGAAGGCCCCAGGACTCACTCGCGTGACCTGGGGTTTCTCCTTTTCCGTGGCCAGTGAGTGGTCTAAATCTTTGCCCCGTGAGCTGGCGTGATGGGGGTGCCCCGGCGTGCTCGTCGCCGGTCGCGAGCACCCGCATACCGGTCCCCGTGCCTCCCCGTGCCACCAATGCCGGCACCGTCTCTTCGTGGGACCCACCTCGCCAAGGCTCCCGGGTCTCTTCGCTGGACATCACGATTGCGTTATTTGTCAGCTTCTTTACGATCTTCCCTCATCGATTCACAAAGAGTTCTTGGTTGTCCTATACGTAGCTCTTTATCCACGGCTGCCTTAGGAGGTCGCTCGGTAAGCGTCAGCAGGGCAAAAGCCACGACAAGGCCGCAAAAAAGTGACCCTGCGTCATCTCGCTTGCGTCATCAGGGTCGCCGCTGCCGCCGCCGCACCTGGTCGCCCATCATCACAACCGGCCGCTTGAAGGTGAGATGAGAAGATCGCGCGCCGCATATGTGTGTCTTTTGTGTCTGGGTGCGGTCGTCTCTGTTCGCCTTTGAGGGGTGGGAACACGTGCTGTCTCGAAGATTCGGCGGTGGGCTGATAGGTCCGCCGTATTCCCGATGGTTCGCTGTCGTGGCAGCAGGAGCAGTAGTGTCCGCCCTCGCTGTCGTTCCCGCCGCACCCGCAGTCATGGCCGACTCGTCTGCCACTGCCACTGCCACTGCCACTGCCACAGTCGCTTCACTCCCGGACGCCCCCGCCGCAACCACGGCCGCCAGACAGCAGGGCAGTCCGGTGGAGGTGCTGGACGACCGGACCGATGCATCGCAGACCTTCGCCAACCCGGACGGCACCTTCTCCTACCAGACGTTCGCCGAGCCGAAGTGGGTGATGCGGAAGGGGAGTTGGCAGGAGCTGGACGCGTCCTTGCGGCAGACGCCGGACGGCGACTGGGCGCCGGCACTCTCGGAATCACCTCTGGTGCTCTCGGGCGGGGGCAGCGGTCCCCTGGCGACGCTGACCGTCGACGGCAAGCAGATGACGCTGACTTGGCCGAGTGCGCTGCCGGAGCCGACCGCGTCGGGGGCGACGCTCACCTATCCGGACGTGTTGTCCGGGGTGGATCTGCAGGTGACAGCCACTTCGGCGGGCGGCGCGGAGGAAACGCTGGTCGTCAAGGACGCGACTGCGGCATCCGGTCCCGCGCTCCAGGACCTCGTCCAGACCGTCGACACCGGCAAGGGGGCCACGGCGGCAACGGACGCTGGAGGGAACCTCACTGTCACTGACGCGCAGGGGGATGTGCTGGTCAACTCACCCGCCCCGGTGATGTGGGATTCCGCCACCGCCACTGACGCCGCCCCCGCCTCGGACAGCGCGAGCCCTTCCCATGATGCGACCGCCGATGGTGCGCACGCGGCCGACGCGGGTCGCGTCGCGGTCGGGCCCCTCCCTTCCGGTACCCGTTCCACCAGCCAGGGGCCGGGCTCGCGAGCGCACCAGGGGCTGGTCAAGGCAAGCCTGCGGAACCACACTCTGCGACTGGTCGCGGACAAGAGCCTGTTGGCCGCGGCATCCACGGTGTTCCCGGTCTACATCGACCCGTCCTACACCCCGCACCCCTCCTCAGGCGCGGCATTGAACTACGACGAGGTCCAGCAGGCGTACCCCACGACATCGAACTGGGACACGGCTCCGAGTTCCGGGAACGCGACGGGATATCAGGGCTTCTCGTCCCCGACGGGGATCGAGCGCACCTACTACAACCTGAGTGTGCCGTCCGCGATCTCCGGCGCCACTGTTCTGTCGGCGACGCTGAACACGAAGGTCAGCTACGCGGCGGCGGCCGGCTCGACGACCACCACCGTCGACGTCTGGTCCATGTGCACGATCAGCACCGCCACGACATGGAACAACCAGCCCTGCAAGGACAAGTCGGTCAACCCCAACTACCCCGATCCGGCCGTGGCCAAGAGCTTCACGACCACCAGCCAGAGTCCGAACCTGGCAGTGGCTTTCAATGTGACGCCATCGATGCAGATGCTGGCCGACAAAAGCGCGAACAATTGGACGATCGGCCTGTTCAACGCCACGGAGACCGATGACTCGCACTTTGTGCGGTTCGCCACCAACCCCACCTTCTCCATCACCTACGACCACGCGCCGGCGACCCCGACCGGCGAAGCCGTCACGCCGGTCGCGGTGACGGGCGGGGTGACGCACACGGCGAGCCCGACGCCGACCTTCTCGGCGGGCGCCACCGACGCCGACAGCGACACCGTCAAGCTGGCCTTCCAGGTACTCTCCGGCAGCACGGTGGTGGCGTCCGGCACCAGCGCGTTCGTCGACTCCGGTGCGACCGGCACTTTCACCCCCAGCAGCACGCTGGCGCCCGGCACCTACACCTGGCAGGTCCGCGCGACCGACGGCGCCTACTACGGCGCATGGAGCGCAGCCCAGAGCCTGACCGTGGACGACACGACTCCGGCCGTGCCGATGGACCTGCAAGCCGCGGGCACGGACAGCGGTACGCCTTTGCTCTCAGGCGTGGTCTACGACCAGAGCGGCGACGACGTCACCGGCAACATCTACCTCACCGACTCGTCCGGCAATGCCGTCATCGCCACCCCCACCGCCACCGGAACGGTGCCCAGCGGCCAGCGGGTGACGTATCAGCTGCCGGCCGGCAGCCTCACCGTAGGCGCCACCTACCACTGGTACATGACGGCCTGCGACGGCTCGCTGTGCTCAGCCTCGACGGCCACCCGTACCTTCACCGTCACCGACCCACCGGCCGACACCACCGCGGCCACCCCCGCCAACGCCGTCACCACGACCCTGTCAGCCTCCGCGCTCGGACTGGAGGACGGCATCAGCGACACCACCGGATGCGGCGGCACCGCCTGCGGCGTGAACACCGGCGTGACCGGCCCCGCAGTCGGCGGCGACGGCACCGACCACTGGGTGTCCGCGCTGAAGCCGGACCTGTCAGGCATACCGGCCGGGTCCACGATCTACAGCGCCACGCTGCAGCTGACCAAAACCGGCTGCACCGGTGACTGCACCGCCGACACGATGAACCTCGACCTGGCCCAGTCCGATCCGGCGGCGCAGAACACCGGCGCGCTGCTGGCCGCGGACCTCGACACCCAGTCCGACACGGTCTACACCGGCACGGAGGCCACCGCCGCCGTCGACCTGACGGGAGTCGTCTCCCAGTGGCTGAACGGCGGCGTGCCCGACAACGGCCTGGTGCTGGAGGCCCAGGACCAGGCCACCGCCACCAGTGGGGTCACCTTCTCCGCTCCGACCCTGACCATCGTCTACACCGTCCCAACCGTTCCCGGCGCTCCGACCGGCCTGAGCGCCGCAGCCGGAGACGGCGGTGTCCTGCTCACCTGGGTCCCGCCGGCCAACCCGGGTTACCAGGACACCACGGGTTCATCCATCACCGGATACACCCTCACCGCCACCGACTCGGCGGGCGCCGCCGTGGCCACCGCCACAGCCACCGGCCAGAAGGGCGTCCTCACCGGCCTGACCAACGGCACCGCGTACACCTTCTCCGTGGCCGCCACCAACTCCGTCGGCACCGGCACCCCTGCCACCACCTCCGCGGCGCCCGCCGCCGTCCCCGGCGGGCCCACTCGCTACATCCAGGGCGTCAACCAGTACCTGAACGCCCAGGATCAGATGGAGGAAACGCAGAACCTCGCCACCACCGCTGTGTCCCATGTGCAGGCTCAGAGCAGCAGTGACGCCGAACCGATGACCATGAGCTCCGCTCAGGTCGCCGCTCAGGTGGACACCGCCTACAGTGCCTCCGCCAGCTTCGCCAACCTGCTGACGGCCGACTCGGCGAACGCACAGAACACCGCGGCGCTCGAGAACGCCAACAGCATGACCGACAACCAGGACGCCACGGCGCTGAGCAACTCCCTCGCGATGCCGAGCTCGGACGGGCAGAGCGTGACGGTGTTCACCTTCGCCGACGAGACCTTCACCACCGTGGACACCAGCACGGGCACCAGCGTGTCCACCCCCGGCGAAGACTCGGCCGACGACGAGTTCTTCCTCACCGCCGGCACCACCCCGTACCTGACCGGCCGGATCGACGCCGACCAGGCCCTGGACCCGGTCACGGACGGCACCAACATCACCGCAACAGCCGGCAACGTGGACCAGTCCGCCACGGACACCAGCGCGTACTGGGACCTGAGCGCAAACGGGCAGTTCACACTCAACCCCAGTTACACCGACCCGGGCGGCGGCGGTGGCTACGGCAACTCCTACGTGTCCGCATGGGCCCTCAAGCACGTCCACAGCAGCAACCAATTCGGCGACGACTGCACCGACTTCGTCTCCAAGTCCATGGCCTACGGCGGCGACTTCTCGGAGATCTACACGAAGGCCGGCTTCAGGGGCACCCGCACGAACACCTCGAACGACCACTACTGGTTCCTGTACTACAACACCGTCGGCGGGCACTACGCCTGGAGCCACACCTGGACGGTCGCGCACGACAACTATCTCTTCGAGAAGGCGCAAGGAGCCTTCTTCGTCCCCAGCAAGTCCGAGTACGCCCCCGGCGACATCGTCTGGGTCAACTGGAAGGGCGGCAGCTCCGCCGGCATCAGCCACGCCGCGATCATCACCAAGGTCGTGGGTTCGCACATCTACGTCACCCAGCACAGCAACAACCGGACCGAGCCGATCTACAAGGTGGCCGGAGTGACGCAGTACTGGACAGCGCAACATCCTCACCTGCGCATCTGGGTCGCAGAACCGTGGGTGAAGTGAATACCGTGACCCTCATCAGACCGCGCACACACGAGCGAGGAACCATGACGCGTTGGACTTCCGGCGGGAGATGCGCGGTCACACTGGCCACCCTCCTGACCGTCACCCTGAGCGGGTGCGGTTCCACGCCCGCCTACGTGACGTTGGAACGTGCCAGGACGCACGGGGTCGCCTGGCAGGTCGACGCCTGGGAGCAACAGGGCAAACTGTGCATCTTCGTGGATGGCCCCAAAGGCCCCAAAACCGCCGTGTCCTGGTCCTCGGGGGGCTGCGGATTCGACAACACACCTGGATCGGCCTACTTCGTGAACGGTTGGACCCCCGGCGCGGGGGACATGGACCTGGCTTTCGGCCCCCTGCCGGCCGACGCCACCCAGGTCCGGGTGGCGACTCGCGAGGTCATCGCCAGCAAGCCCCTCCCGTCCGATGCCGGTCTTCCACACGGCCGCTACTGGCTCTTCGTCTGGCCCTCGGGCTGGCCGAACAAGGCCGACGGCAAACAGGTGGGCCCCACGCCCCTGAACGCCTCGGGCAAACCCGTCGCCTTCACCAAATTCTGAAGACACCGAACCCCGGCCCTGTGGTCGGGGCAAGGGCCGGCCGGCCTCGCCGTGGCCGGGACGTGGATGTCCGCCGTCGTGTCCACCCGGACCCGGACCGCCAGGCGCAGGCGGTGGTCGACTCGGGTCCGGGAGACCGCGGCGGGGCCGCGGACGGCGTGGATCGAGGTGCGGGCCCGGTTCACCGCCGTACGGGCGTCGGGGCGGACGGGCGACCGGGTGTGGCGTCGGGGTCGGCCGGTCTCGTTCAACGGGCCCTGTCCGGCGGCGATTTACGGGTTACCTCCAATAACCGGCTGCCCGATTTGGTGGTCCGCTGCCCTGCGGCCGCCGTACCGGCCTGGCTAGCGTCCCTGCATGAGGCGAGGCAAGCGCATCGGAACGAGCCGCGGCACGTCCTTACGACGCGTGCGGGACAGGGCGATTCAGCGGCGGGAGCAGGTCAGGGCCGGGGCCTGGCGCAGACGGTTCGGCCGGCGCGCGGAGCAGGCTCGGCCTTGGCTCCAGTTCCTGGCGGACCTTGCCACGCTTCTCGCGCGGTTGGTGCGGTAGGGGTGGGTGCCGGGTGCCGGGTGCCGGGTGCCGGGTGCGGAGCTGTGCGACTGCCGTGTCAGGAGGGACATCCTCGGTGCGGGCCGTCAAGCTGGGAGGCAGGACAGGGCGGGCGGGGCGGCGCGTGGAGGTGGCACATGGTGGGAGCGGGGTCGGGTGTTGGGGCGGGGGCTGGGTCTGCGCCGGGCTCGGGGTCTGGGCGGGGTCCGGGGTCCGGGGCGGCGGGTGGTTACAGCGGTACGCCGCTCGCCAAGAAGCTCGGTATCAAGGCGGGGCACCGGGTACGGCTGTCCGGCGCGCCCGACGGGTGGGACATCCCGGGGTTGCCCGACGACTGCGATCTCGCCGCCGGCGGTCCGCGCGGGGCGGATGTCGTGGTCGTCTTCCATCGCGAGTACGCGAGGCTCGCGGTCGAGGCGGCCGGGCTGGTCGAGGACCTCGCGGATCAGGCCGCGCTGTGGATCGCCTGGCCGCGGAGGGCGGCCGGCCATGTCAGCGACATCACGGAGAACGCGTTGCGGGAGGTCTTCCTGCCACTCGGAGTCGTGGACGTGAAGGTCGCGGCGCTGGGGGAGGACTGGTCGGGCCTGAAGTTCGTACGCCGGAGGGAGAACCGGCGGGGGTGAGGGGCGGGGGCGGTTCGGTGCGGGTCGCTGTCCGTGGGTGGGACCGAGGTGAGTCGTGGTTGCTGGTCCGATCCGACAAGGCGCCCCTCCACACCACCCCACCCCTCACCCCCATCCCCACCCCCCAACAAGTCCTTACCGTGAACGGCTAGCATCGCCGCGGTTGATGGCCGTCGGTTTGAGGGGACGTGGGACATGGGCGAGCCGAGGGTCGCCGTCGCCGTGGTGACGATGGGGAACCGGCCCGACGAGGTCGACGCGTTGTTGCGGTCCGTGGCCAAGCAGGACCTCCCCCCGGCCCGGATCGTGGTCGTCGGCAACGGCTGCCGGCTGCCCGAGTTCGCCGAGCGGCTCTCCCTGCCCGGCGAGGTCACCACCCTCGACGTCGAGGAGAACCTCGGCTGCCCCGGAGGGCGCAACGTGGCGCTCGCCCGCCTGCGGGACTTCGGCGACATCGACGTGGTCGTGGAACTCGACGACGACGGCCTCCTCGTGGACGCCGATGTGCTGCGCCGCGTACAGGAGTTGTTCGCGGCCGACGAGCGCCTCGGCATCGTCGGCTTCCGCATCGCCGACGAGCACGGCGAGACCCAGCAGCGGCACGTCCCCCGCGTCGGCGCCTCCGACCCGCTGCGCGGCGGATACGTCACCGGCTTCCTCGGCGGCGGCCACGCCTTCCGCATGACCATGCTCGCCGAAACCGGTGACTGGCCCGCCGAGTTCTTCTTCGCCCACGAGGAGACCGACCTGGCCTGGCGGGCCGCCGACCTCGGCTGGCGCATCCTGTACGCGCCCGAACTCCTGCTCCAGCACCCCAAGACTTCACCGGCCCGGCACGCCATCTACTACCGCGTCAACGCCCGCAACCGCGTCTGGCTGGCCCGGCGCCGACTGCCGCTGCCGCTCATCCCGGTCCACCTCGCGGTGTGGACGGCGCTCACCGTGCTGCGGACGAGGTCGTCGAGCGGACTGCGCGCCTGGTTCGCCGGCTTCGTCGAGGGCGTACGCCAACCCGCCGGTGAACGGCGGCCGATGCGCTGGCGAACGGTGTGGCAGCTCACCCGACTGGGCCGCCCGCCCATCATCTGAGACCACGTGAGACCACGTCCCGCAGAGAACGGGACGAGGACCCCGGTCGCTCACCTCCGCCGACCGGGGCCCTCTCGCGTCCCACGGATCCGGCCGCGACGGCGACACTCCCCCGAGTTGCGCGTCGTACGCGCGCGCCCTCGGGCCAGATCCGATGTAGTGATCACATCAGGTTGCGCCAACAAATCGCTAACATGTGGCCAACGCATCTACGTTTTGTTGTTCGCAGCCTGGCGTGAAGTCGACGGCGTCGATGGGGAACCGATGGTGTGGAAGCGCGGCGTGGTAGCGGATTCCGGCATCGGTCGGTGTCGGGTGGCTGGCGGGAAACCGTCGTGAAGAGGGCGGGTTTCCGCCAGAAGTGGGCGGCGTGATGGGGCGCGGATCGCAGTCGGGGCTGCGGTTCGGACTGCTCGGGCCGCCGATTCTGTACGACGGCCAGGACGGCGCCGGTGTGCGCGTGGTCGGCAGCCGCAAGCAGCGGATCCTGCTGGCCGCGCTGCTCCTCGAAGCCGGCCGGGTCGTCTCCACCAAGTCCCTCAAGGAGGCGCTGTGGGGGAGCACCCCGCCGGCCTCCGCCAAGGCGTCCCTGCACAACCACGTCTCCCGGCTGCGCCGGCTGCTCGACGACCCCGACCGGCTCCAGGCGGTGGCCCCCGGCTACCTGCTGCGCATCGCACCCGGCGAACTCGACGTCCAGCTCTTCGAGAGTCACGCCGCCCGGGCCCGCGGAGCCCACGCCGACGGGAACTGGCCCGAGACCGTCCACGCCTGCGCGGCGGCCCTCGCACTGTGGCGCGGCGCGCCGCTCAGCGGAGTCCCCTCCGAACTCGCCGGCTACGCCCTCGTGCAGCGCCTGGAGGAGGCCCGACTCCTCCTTCTGGAGTGGCGCTACGACGCCGAGCTCGCGCTCGCCCCCACCCGACCGGACGCCCTCGTCCCCGAGCTCTCCGCGCTCGCCGCCGAACACCCGCTCCGCGAGTCCTACCACCGCCAGCTGATGCTCGCCCTCCACCGCACCGGCCGCCAGGCCGAGGCCCTCGCCGTCCACCGCGACCTCCGCACCCGCCTCATCGAGGAACTCGGCGTGGAGCCGGGACCCGCGGTCCGCGCGGCCCATGTCGAGGTACTGCGCGGGGGAGCGGCGCTGCTGGGAACCGGATCCGTTCCCGGCTGGCCCGGCCGCCCCAACAGGGCCGGCGGCCGGGCGGACGGTCCCAAAGAAGTGCAGGGTGCTGACGCCCGCGACCGAGCCGACGGCACAAACGCGACGGGCGACGCGGACGACACACACGCGGACGATGCGACCGACGCGACCGCAGCAGACAGTGCGAAAGCAACAGGCCCCGCAGCAGAGGCCGTTGCCATCGATCAGGCGCGCCAGGGCGACCGGACGACCGCCCCCGGCGCCTTCCCGGCAAGCGCTATGCGCGGAGACACCCCGCCCACGTCCACGCTCTCCAGGACTCCCAGGACCCCGTCACCGTCCCCCGACGCCGACCCTCCCCACGCCGAAGCCAACGCAGAAGCCAACGCCGCCCCCCTCCCCTTCCCCCGCCCCGCCCAACTCCCCCCACTCCCCGGCCACTTCACCGGCCGCCTCACCACCCGCCGCGACCTCCACCGCGCCCTCACCTCCGGCCCCGGCCCCGGCCTGGGCGTCATCAGCGGCATGGCCGGTGTCGGCAAGAGCGCGCTCGCGCTGCATGTCGCCCATGGGCTGCGCGAACGCTTCCCCGACGGGCAGCTCTACGTCAATCTCCAGGGCGCGACCCCGGGAATGACCCCCCTCACCCCGGCCCAGGCCCTCACCGCCCTGCTCCGCGACCTCGGGGCCGACCCGCGCAGCATCCCCGAACACCCGGACGCGGCAGCCGCGTTGCTGCGGTCGCTGCTCGCACCGACCCGCACGCTCATGGTCCTCGACGACGCGGCGAGCGCCGCCCAGGTACGTCCCCTGCTCCCGGCCGGCCACGGCTGCGCGGTCATCGTCACCAGCCGTTCCCCCCTGACCGCCCTCGACGACGCCCACCGCTTCCCCCTCACCCCCCTCTCGGCCGAGGAGAGCGCGGAGTTGCTGCGCGCGGTATCGGGCAGAGACGGCCGCGACATCCCCGCCCGGGAGACCGCACCCACCGACGCCACCCCCTTCGACACCACAGCCCCCACCCCCACCCCCATCGACGCCACCCACCCCCTCATAGAACTCACCGGCCGCCTCCCCCTCGCCCTCCGCGTCGTCGCCGCCCGGCTCGCCGCGCGGCACGCGCTCACCCCCGACGTCCTCGCCGACCAACTCGCCGCCACCGAGGACCGGTTGCGGCACCTGGAGTACGACGACCTCTCCGTCCGCCGCTCCCTCGCCGTCGCCCATGACGCCCTCGCCGCCTCCGGACGGCGGTCGGACCGTGACGCCGCTCTCGCGCTGTGCCGCATCGGCGCCCTCGACCTGCCCACCTACGGCGTCCCCCTCGTCGCCCGGCTACTCGGCACCGACGGCGGCGACGAGTCCCGTGCCGAGGACGCGCTCGACCGCCTCGTGGACGTGGCTCTCCTGGAGGAGACGGCATACGGCCGCTACGCCCCGCACGGCCTGGTCCGCGACTTCGCGAGGGAGCTCGCGGGCACCGGGCACGCGCCCGACATCGCCCGCACCACCCTGCGCTGGTACGCAGCCGTGGCCGAGCGGGCGCTGACCGCCCTCGTCGAACCCGGGCTCGACCTGGACGACCGCCGCCGTCCGACCGCCGCGCAGCCTCCCGAGCACGCGGCGCACGTCCTCGCCATCGCGCCCTTCCCGTCCTCCGACAAGGCCTTCGCCTGGGCCGAGTCGGAGCTGGAGAACATCGTCGCCCTGGTCGAACGGCACCTGGACACCCCCGACGAACGCGCCGCCGCCCATGTCTCCACCCTGCTGCGGCTGCTCTCCCCTTTCCTCCAGCGCAGCGGCCGGGTCGCCGAGACCGAGTTCCTCGGCCGGGCCGCGCTCACGGTGGCGCGGCGGCTCGGTGACGAGGCGGCCGAGGCGTGCGCCCTGGGCGATCTGGCCGGCCTGCACTTCCTGACCGGCCGGCACGGCGACGCCCTCGACCTCAACGACCGGGCCCTCGCCCTCTGGCGGCGGCTCGGCGCGGACTCCTGGATCCGCCGCTGCCTCAACAACCGGGGCCTGCTGCTCGAAGGCCTCGGCCGGTACGCCGAGTCGGGGGAGGCGCTGCGCCAGAGCCTCGCCTACGCACGGCGGTTGAACGACCCCTTCGGCGAGGCAGTGACCCACAGCAACCTCGGCAACCTCCACGAGCACACCGACCCGCGCGCCGCCATCGAGCAGCACCGCCGCTCGCTCGCCATCGGGGAGCGGACCGGCAGTGTGGTCGTACGGCACTCCGCGCACTGCAACATCGGCTACGCCCACCTCACTCTCGGCGAACCGGCCGCCGCCCTGGCCCACTTCGAGGAGAGCCTGCGCATCCTCGGCAGCCCCGGCGACTGGCACGGCGAGTCGCAGAGCCGCCTCGGCCTGGTCCGCGCCCTGCGCCTGATCGGCCACGGTGAACGCGCCGCCGCCGAGTGCGCGGAACTGCTGCGCCGCGCCGACTCCCGCGCCGACCGCTACACCGGTGCCCTCGCCCGCCACCAGTACGGACTCCTGCTGCGGGAGCGGGGCAGCACCGAGGAGGCGCACGCGCAGTGGCGGGCCGCTCTCGACGCGCTGGACGGCACTGACGAGCAGACGGTGCTCCAGGAACTCATCGCTCTCCTCGACGACTCGGGCTTACGCTGATCACTTCGCGTCCGCATAGCACTCCACCACCGCCGTCGTGAACGGGAACCGCACCGGCGTCTCCCCGAAGGTCAGCCGTCCGGCCAGTGCCGAGGCCTCCCGGATCGCCGCCACGACCGCCTCGGCCTCCTCCTCGGGACAGTGCACGATCACCTCGTCGTGCTGGAAGAAGACCAGCTCGGCCGCCATCCCCGCACAGGACTGCCGCAGCGCGGCGAGCAGCAGCAGGGCCCAGTCGGCGGCGCTGCCCTGCACCACGAAGTTCCGCGCGAACCGGCCGCGGGCGCGGGTGTTCGTGGAGGCGTACCCGGGCACCCAGCCGTCCTCGCCGGTAGCGGGCTGTCCCGCCGGGTCGTCCTGGGGGATCCCCGCCTCCTCCGCGTCGCCCGCCCCGGCCGCCGGCGGGCAGGTCCGCCCCAGCCAGGTCCGCACCAGCCGGCCCTCCTCGCCCGCGCGGGCCGCTTCGTCGACGTACGCCACCGCCTTGGGGAAGCGGCGTCTGAGCGCGGCGAGGTTCTTCAGGCCGTCGCCGGAGGTCTGGCCGTAGACCGCGCCGAGCACCGCGATCTTCGCCTGGTTGCGGTCGCCGGAGAAGGCCCGGTCGGAGACGGACTGGTACAGGTCGCTCTCCCGGCCCGCCACCTCCATCAGCCCGGGGTCACGGGAGATCGCCGCCAGCACCCGCGGCTCCATCTGGTCGGCGTCGGCGACGACGAGCCGCCAGCCGGGGTCGGCGACCACCGCCCGCCGGATCACCTTGGGGATCTGCAGGGCGCCCCCGCCGTTGGTGACCCAGCGGCCGGTGACCGTGCCGTGGGCCATGAACTCGGGCCGGAAGCGGCCGTCCCGTACCCAGTCCTGGAGCCAGGACCAGCCGTGGGCGACCCAGATGCGGTACAGCTTCTTGTACTCGACCAGCGGCTTCACGGCCGGATGGTCCACGGACTCGATCTCCCAGCGGCGGGTGGACTTCACCTTGATGCCGGCCTGGGCGAACGCCTTGATGACGTCGGCGGGCAGATCGGGCCGCACCCGGCGCCCGAAGGCCTCGGACACCTCGTCGGCGAGTTCGGCGAGGCGCCGGGGCTCGCCGCCGCCCGCGTACCGCTCGCCGAGCAGTTCGTGCAGCACCCGGCGGTGGGTCTCGGCGCTCCACGGCAGGCCCGCGTGGTTCATCTCGGCGGCCACCAGCATCCCCGCCGACTCGGCGGCCGTCAGCAGCCGCATCCGGTCGGGGTGCGCGGTGGCGTCATGCCGGCGCTGCTGGCCGGCGTACACCTCGGCGAGGTCGGCCAGCGGGAGATGGACGCCCTGCGGTTCGAACAGGGGGGACTGGGAGCCCGGTTCGGCGGAGCGCAGGGGAGGGTCGGGGGGTACCGGGCCGCCGCGCAGCCGGGCCAGGGCGGCGGCCGCCGAGCGCGGCTCCCCGGACCGCCCCGCGTGGCCCAGCAGGAGGGTCTCGGCGTCCTCGATGTCGTAGCACCGCTCCACCCGCACCCCCGCGGCGAGCAGGCGCGGGTAGATCTCGGGGGTGGACCGCCACACCCAGCGCGCCACCTCCGGCCGCCGCCGTACGGCCTCGGCCGGATCCGCCTCCCGCAGCACCGGCCCGGCGGGCAGCCCGTCGGGGCCGAGGGGGGCGAGCTCCACGCCACCGTCCTCGGCCGGGGCGAGAACCCAGCGGTCGGTCATGGTTGCGAGTGTGGCAGGAGGGTCTGACAACGGACCTTTCGGACAGGCTCAGGCGCCCGTGTCCGTGCTGTCCTCGCGCTCCTGCGTGATCTTGGCGAGGGCGGCGGCGATGTTCTGCTCCGTGGCGGGCTTGGTGATGCCGAGACCCGACAGGATGCCCTCGCCGTTCTCGAACTCCAGCAGGGCGAGCAGGAGGTGTTCGGTGCCGACGTAGTTGTGGCCGAGGCGCAGGGCCTCACGGAAGGTGAGTTCCAGGACCTTCTTGGCGTCCGAGCCGTAGGGGACGAGCTGCGGCGGCTCCTCGGCGGCGGGCGGCAGCGCGGCGGAGGCGGCCTGGCGCACGCTGTCGAGGAGGACGTCCTGTGCCCTGATCGCCTGGGCGGCGAGCGCCTCGGGCTCGGCCAGCAGGCCCAGGATCAGGTGCTCGGGGCGGCCCTCGGCACTGCCGGCGGCGACGGCCTCGTTGTGGGCGGCCATCACCACGTGACGGGCTCGCGGGGTGTACCGGCCGAAGCCCTGGTCGGCGCTCAGGTCGGCGGACTCCTTCGGCACGAACCGCTTCTGCGCCGCCTGCCGGGTGACGCCCATGCTCCGGCCGATGTCCGTCCAGGAGGCGCCCGAACGCCGGGCCTGGTCCACGAAGTGGCCGATCAGATGGTCGGCCACCTCCCCGAGGTGGTCCGCGGCGATCACCGCGTCCTGGAGCTGGTCGAGGGGCTCGACATGGACCTTCTTGATCGCCGAGATCAGGTCGTCGAGCCGTACGGATGACGTGATGGCGGGATTCGCTGTCATGGTGTCAACGTTAGGTTGACAGTCCAAGAGTGTCAACCGAAGGTTGCGCTTACTTGGACGTCAACCAGAGGTCGCCCTACTTCGGCGAGGCCACCAACCGCACCGCGAGCCCCGTGAACACCGACCCGCTGAAGATGTTCAGCCCCCGCGCCACCCGCCGACTGCGCCGCAGCAGCGCCGAGAGCTTCCCGGAGAGCAGTCCCGTCAGGCCGTCCACGACCACGCCCATGACGGTGATCGTGAGGCCGAGCACCAGGAACTGCCCCCACACATGGCCCTTCCCGGGCGCCACGAACTGGGGCAGGAACGCCACGTTGAAGAGGATCACCTTGGGGTTGAGCAGATTGGTGACGGCCCCCTGCCAGAAGGCCCGCCGCATCCCCGGCCCGGCCGGCGCCCCGTCCTCCCCAGGCACCGAACGGTCCCGGAACGCCCTCACCGCGAGGTACAGCAGATAGGCCGCGCCCGCCCAGCGCAGCACGTGGTACAGGGTCGGCAGGGACTGGAACAGCGCGGAGAGGCCGAGCGCGGCGGCGACCGTGTGCACGAACATCGCCGAGGCCACGCCGAGCGCCGCCATCACCCCGGCGGTGGGGCCGCCCCGGCCGCCCATCGCCACGATGAACATCATGTCGGGGCCGGGAGTGACACAGAGCGCGAAGGCGGCGACGAGAAAGGCCGCGTAGAGAGACATGTCCATCATGCCGCCATGCTTGGAGCGGCACGCGCGCGTGGGCGACCGATTTTCGGGGGGTGAGACGATCGCCCCGTGAGCAGCGGTTCGAGCAGCGGCAAGAGTGGCGGTACGGGCGGCGGCGGGGGCCGCGGCCGCACCAGGGGCGGGGGTATGGGCGGCAAGGGCACAGGTGCGGGTGGTGACAAGGGCCGCAGCAAAGGCACCAGTACCGGCGACGGCACCGTCGACCGTGCTTTCCAGGCCGCCCTCTTCTCCGACGACGACACCGCCCTGGACACCGGCGCCTCCCTCCTCGCGGCCGACCCCGGCGCGGACGCCGAACTGGCCCGGCGCGGCGCCGAGTTCGTGGCGCAGGCCTGGCGGCGCGGCTGGCAGCCCGCCGACGTCGTCCGCATGGTGCGGCGCGAACTGGACGAGCCGCACGTACGGCTCGCCGCGGCCCTGATCCGCGCACAGGCCCCCGACGACCGCCCGCGCGGTCACCGCTGGGCCGCGCAGCTCGCCCGGCTGGAGGAGCCGGACCCGAACACCCCCCGCCCCGACCGCTTCCCGCACGCCACCGCCGTACTGGAGCTGTACCGCCTGCTGCTGCGGCTGCCCGCACTGGAACCGCTGGAGGAGCCCCGGCAGGGACACCAGGGCGACGGCCGGATGCTGGGCCGTATCCGCGCGCTGCTCGCCAAGGCGGAGGCGACCGGGTTTCCGGAGGAGGCGGAGGCGCTCACCGCCAAGGCGCAGGAGCTGATGGCCCGGCACAGTGTCGACGAGGCGCTGCTGGACGCGCGGGCGCCCGCCAAGGACGCGCCCGGGGCCTGCCGGATCGGGGTCGAGCCGCCGTACGAGCAGGCGAAGGCGGTGCTGCTGGACGCGGTGGCGACGGCCAACCACTGCCGGGCCGTGTGGAACGAACCGCTCGCCTTCTCCACGGTCGTGGGCTTCGAGTCGGACCTGGAGTCGGTCGAACTCCTCTACACCTCGCTGCTGGTGCAGGCGCAGTCCGCGATGGCCAGGGCGGAGGCGGCCCAGCGGGCGGGCGGCCGCAAGCGCACCAAGACCTTCCGGCAGTCCTTCCTCGCGGCCTACGCCCACCGCGTCGGCGACCGGCTGCGGGCCGCCGCCGAGACCCCGGTGACCGAGGACCTGCTGCCGGTCCTCGCCTCCCGCGAGGTCGCCGTCACCGACCGCATGGACCGCATGTTCCCCGAGACCACCACCACCCGCCTGCGCGGCGTCACCGACGAGGCGGGCTGGACCGAGGGCGCCCAAGCAGCCGACCGAGCCCGGGTCGACAACCACCCCCGCCTCGGTCACCGGACCGATCGGGCGACCTGACCGCTCCCGCCCTCAGACCGCTCCCGCCCTCAGACCGCTCCCGCCCTCAGTCCCCCGCCTGGGCGAAGGCGCTGACCGACGCGTTCAGGGCGTCCGCGGTGCCGTTCTTGCCCTGGACCGGGCCGTACGACCACTTGTAGCTCTTCCGGGTGCCGTCCCCCGGCAGGGCGATGCCCAGGGTCCGGACGTCCAGGCTCCCCGCGGCGCCCGGCTCGGCGCGCACGTACGTGATCGTGAAGCTCGCGGTGTCGCCCTTGGCGAGGGTCAGTTTCTGGGGCTGCGCGGCCTTGTCCTCGGCGAGGCCGACCGTACTGTCCGACGCCTTCAGGTCGACCGCCGGGAAGCCCTCCAGCGTGCACGGCGCGCTCTGGTTGGTCAGCGTGACGGGGATGTTGCCGGTGTCGCCGGCGGCGGGAGCCACGTTGGCGGGACCGACCTCCAGGTCGACCGTGCCGAGCGCACAGGCCGAGCCGCTCTTCGGGCTCGCGCTCGCGCGGTCGGCGGAGCTGTCACCGCCGTCGTCGCAGGCGGTGAGCAGCAGGGCCGCGGCGAGAGCGGTGACGGCGAGAGGGGCGGCGCGCATGTGAAGTCCTCTGATGTGAGCGATCCGGTGTGAGCGATCCAGTGCATGGATCATCACGCACGACGGGACCCACCGGTTGCCCGCCCCCACCCACACCCTCGCCACGACCCGGGACCCGCCGTCGTTACGGCCCGAGGCCCGCCGTCGCTACGACCCGGGACCCGCCTCTCCTACGACCCGAGCCCCGCCGTCGGGAAATCGCTCGGCAGCTTTCCGCCCTCGGCCTTCATGAAGCTCTCCGTGCCGAGGGACCCCTGCCACCTCACCTTGAGCGCGGTCTTGCTCACGGACTCGACCGTGCCCACGGCGCGGTCCTTGTTGCCGTCCGTGCACTTGAGGCGGATCGTTTCGGCGCTCGCCGTACCGCTGCACACCGATCCACCGGTGGCGAAGAGCGCGGCCTGATCGCCGTTGACCACCAGCACCACGGCCTTGCCGCCGGCGGTGGTGAGCCAGCTGCCCGCGACCTTGCCGGACGCGGACGACGACGTACCGCCGGCGCCGCCGCCGTCCCCGGAGGCCGACGCCGAGGGCGTGGGCGACGCGCTGGACGAGGACTCGTCCTCAGAGTCCCCGCCCCCGCTGCACGCCGTCAGGACGAGCACGCCCACCAGCCCCGCGGCCGCGAACCCGGCCCGTCGGCGCGACACGGTGCGCGAGAAGTTCGCCGTAGTCACTGGAGGCTCCCAAGCTGTAGCGGCCGCACGGATCGCAGCAAGCTACCAGCCTCACCCGGGAGAGTTACCAGGACGATTTGCGGACACCTGGCAGATGTCCCGCGTGCGCGTGCTCCCGCAGCCCCACCCGGGACAGCCCGAAGGCCCGGAAGTAGCCGCGCGGACGGCCGTCCACCTGATCGCGGTTACGCACGCGCGTGGCGCTCGCGTCCCGCGGCTGGCGCCGCAACTCCCTCTGGGCGGCGAGCCGTTCGGCGTCGCTGGAGGACGGCCTGCGGATGATCTCCTTCAGCTCGGCGCGCCGCTCGGCGTACCGCGCCACGATCTCCTGGCGCTGCTCGTTCTTCGCGATCTTGCTCTTCTTCGCCATCAGACCTTCCCTCCCCGGGCCCGGATACGGGCGACGGCCGCCTCGACGCCGATCGTGTCGACGGTCCTGATCCCCTTCGCGCTCAGCCGCAGCCGCACGTACCGGCCCTCGCTGGGCAGCCAGTACCGCTTGGACTGGATGTTGGGGTCGAAGCGGCGCGAGGTGCGCCGGTGGGAGAACGAGATGTGGTTGCCGAAGCCGGGCCGGGCGCCGGTCAGCATGCAGTGGGCGGACAAGGGTGACGCACCTCTCTCGGAGTCGTGTCGTTAATGGAATTCATTTTCAGTAAGATAGCAGCATGGCACGCAACGAACTCCGCCCCGTCATCAAGCTGCGGTCCACCGCCGGGACCGGCTTCACCTATGTCACCCGCAAGAACCGCCGCAACGACCCGGACCGTATGACCCTGCGGAAGTACGACCCGGTCGTCGGCCGCCACGTCGACTTCCGAGAGGAGCGCTGACCGATGCGCCAGGGAATCCACCCCGCCTACGGCCCCGTCGTCTTCCGTGACCGTGCCGCGAACCACGCCTTCCTGACCCGCTCGACGATGACGAGCGAGAAGACGATCGAGTGGGAGGACGGCCACACCTACCCGGTGGTGGACGTCGAGATCTCGAACGTCAGCCACCCCTTCTACACCGGCACCGCGCGCGTGCTGGACACCGCGGGGCGTGTCGAGCGCTTCGAGCGCCGGTACGGAAAGCAGGGCTGATGCTCTCCGTCGTGATCGTCGGCGGGCTGCACGCCGACGCCCGCAAGGCGGCCATTGCGCGGCTCCTCGCCGACGTGCCGGGCAGTGTCGTCCTCCATCACGACCTGGCGACGGCCGCGGCCGGCACCGTCGTACGGACGATCCGCGACGCCACCGGCATCCTGTCGGCCGGCGAGACACCCCTGGTCAACGACTGCGCCTGCTGTGCGCTGAGGGAGGACCTGGTCCCGGAGCTGCGGCGCCTCGACGCGGCCGGGACGCTCCGCCTCGCCGTCGTCGAACTGTGGGACTCCGTCGAGCCCAAGGCGATGGCCGAGGTGGTCGCGGCCGGCGGCCTCACCGTCACCGGCGTGATCACCGCGGTCGACCCGGCGCTCGTCCTGCCGTACCTCGGCAACGGCGACGACCTCGCCGACCGCGGCCTCGCCGCCGCGGCCACGGACCAGCGCACCGTCGCCGACACCTTCGCCCGCCAGCTGGAGTACGCCCCCGTCCTCGCCGTCCTCGACTCCCCGGAGGCCGACGAGGAGGACCACGAACTCCTCACCCAACTCCACCCGACGGCCCACCGGGTCCCGATCAGCGGTGACCGGCACTCCGGCCGGCCTGCGGACGGGCCCACCGGACACCCAGGAGAACACCCGGAGAGCCGGTTCACCGAGCACCCCGGAAACCGGCTCACCGAGCTCCACGGACACCGGCCCACCGACGCAGCCGCCACCCACCACCCCCTACGCCCGTCCGCGCCCTCCGCGCACTCCGCCCTCGCCCGCGCCGCGCTCGCCGGCTTCGACGTGGAGTCCGCGGCCGCGGCCCAGCACCCGGCCTGTGCTCGGCTGCCCGCCGAGGCCGACGCGCACGGGGTGGCCACGCTCGTGTGGCATCGCCGCCGGCCGTTCCACCCCGAGCGGCTCTACGAGGCACTGGAGGACATCACCTGCGCGGCCGCCCGCAGCCGGGGCCGGTTCTGGCTCGCCGACAAGCCGGACGTGCTGCTGCACTGGGACGCGGCCGGGGGCGCCCTGTGCGTGGAGAGCGTCGGCCCCTGGCTCGCCTCCCTCCCGGACGCGGCGTGGGACATGGTCCCGCCGGTGCGCCGGGCGGCCGCCGCCCTGGACTGGCACCCCGAGCACGGCGACTGCTGCCAGCACCTCGTCTTCACCTCGCCCGGACTCGACCGCGACGGACTCGAACGGCTCCTGGAGTCCTGCCTGTTGACCGATGCCGAGTACGCCGCGGGCCGCGACGCCTGGAAGCAACTCCCGCCCGCCTTCGACACCCTCCTGGAGGTCTGACCCCCCATGCCGCCCCGCAAGCTCGACCGCAAGCCCGCCAAGAACCGCCCCAACCCGCTGGACGTGGCCGGCATCACCTACATCGACTACAAGGACACCGATCTGCTGCGGAAGTTCATCTCCGACCGCGGCAAGATCCGCAGCCGCCGGGTCACCCGCGTGACGGCCCAGCAGCAGCGCCTGCTCGCCCGCGCGATCAAGAACGCCCGGGAGATGGCGCTGCTGCCGTACAGCTCCGGCTCACGCTGACCCCGTCGACCCCCTCGCCCCCTGACGCCCCCGCCACCTCGTCTGCTCGTGCAGTGGCAGATGCAAGCCGACCGGACCGGGACGAGGAGGGTGGAACACCCGGGGCCCCGAATGCGTCTCTTCCTGTGCACGAGGCATGCGAAGCGGGCCCCGGGGCACCTGAGGGAACGTATTGAGGGCCCCACACGTCACATCTGTAACCGCAGGAACACCCCTCGTGCACGTGCATCTGCTCATGCATCTGCACGTGAACAGAGCTATGATCCGGACCAGTTGACCACTGCATCACTGGCCACATGGCCACCGCACCACCGGGGAGCGACCTGTGGACCTCGACGTGTACAACGGCATGGCGGCCACGCATCTCCGCGATGTGGCCTGGCAGAAGAGTCGGCACAGCAACTCGCAGGGTTCCTGCGTGGAGTTCGCGCGCCTGCCCGACGGCGGGGTGGCGGTCCGCAACTCCCGCTTCCCGGACGGTCCCGCGCTCGTCTACACGCGCGCGGAGATCGAGGCGATGCTCCTGGGCATCAAGGACGGCGAGTTCGACCACCTGATAGCGGGCTGATCCCCGGCCACCCGCGGGCGACCGGGGGTGGCCGGGCGTGACCGGTCGGACGCGCGGCGTAACGCGCGTAGAACCGCGGCGTCGTAAAACGCCGCGGTGCGTCAGTCGGCCGCGCCCTGGGGGGCGGTCGCCGGCTGGAGGCGGAACAGCGCCCAGACCACCTTGCCGCCCAGCGTGCCCGACATCGGGTGCCACCCCCAGCTGTCGCTGAAGGAGTCGACGAGGAAGAGCCCGCGTCCCGACTCCGCGGAGAAGTCGTCGGAGTCGCGCGCCACCGGACTGTCCTGGCTGGGGTCGCGCACCGCGCACACCAGCCGCCCGGTCCAGCGCATCAGGTGCAGCCGCACCGGCGGGTTGTGCTCGCCCGCGCTCACACTGCCGGCCGGCATCGCGTGCCGGAGCGCGTTGGTGACGAGCTCGGAGACCACCAGGCAGACGTCGTCGAAGCGGTCGCCCAGCTCCCACTGGTCCAGCGTTCTGCGGGTGAACCTCCGTGCGTCACCGACCGCTTCGTAGCGGGCGGGAAGGGAGCAGGAGGCGGCGTCGGACACGGCCGCGGGATCCAGCGGCGGAAGGCCCTGCCGTAACGGCTCGAGCATGGTCGATCCATTCGTCCCCATGCGAGGCACTCCCGGGAATTCGCGGTCGTTGCGATGCAGCGGTTGCGCGGGACCATGGTTTCGGATGAGCGGTGCAGATGCAAGGTGCAGATGCACGTGCACGTGACCGAATTGGACCCTCCCGTACCGCTTGTTGGCCATTTTTTCCGCCATCTTCCCCCCTCTTTCTTGCCTCTTCCTCTCCTTCGCCTCCCTCCCGCCGCTCCGGTCCTGTGCAGAATCTTTGGCTTCTTGCCATATCTGTAATCGGACGAGTACTGCTCGGAGTGTTTTAGTGGCAGACTTCGGCCCCTGAAGACGTTGGGGAGGCTGGCGAACGTGAGCGCGGGAGAGCCCGGATCGGTGGTGCGGCGGATGCTGCTCGGCTCGCAACTCAGGCGGCTGCGTGAGGCACGGAACATCACGCGGGAAGCGGCGGGTTACTCGATCCGCGCGTCCGAGTCGAAGATCAGCCGGATGGAGTTGGGCCGGGTGAGCTTCAAGACGCGTGACGTGGAAGACCTGTTGACGCTCTACGGCATCACGGACGAGCAGGAGCGTGCCTCGCTGCTGTCCCTCGCCCGCGAGGCCAACGTCGCGGGCTGGTGGCACAGTTACTCCGACGTCCTGCCGAGCTGGTTCCCCACCTATGTGGGCCTGGAGGGCGCGGCCTCCCTCATCCGCGTCTACGAGGTCCAGTTCATCCACGGGCTGTTGCAGACCGAGGCGTACGCACGTGCAGTCGTCCGGCGCGGGATGAAGGGCGCCAGCGAGGCGGACGTGGAGAAGCGGGTCGCGCTGCGGCTGGAGCGGCAGAAGCACCTCGCCGACCCCGGCGGGCCCGAGTTCCACGTGGTGCTCGACGAGGCGTCCCTGCGCCGGCCCTACGGCGACCGCCAGGTGATGCGCGGACAGCTCCAGCACCTCATCGACATCTCCGAACGCCCCAACGTACGGCTCCAGGTCATGCCGTTCGGCTTCGGCGGCCACTCCGGCGAGAGCGGCGCGTTCACGATCCTCAGCTTCACCGAGTCCGACCTGACCGACGTGGTCTATCTGGAGCAGCTCACCAGCGCGCTCTACCTGGACAAGCGCGAGGACGTGGCGCAGTACGAGAAGGCGCTCAAGGAGCTCCAGCAGGACAGCCCGGGTCCGGACGAGAGCCGGGATCTTCTGCGGGGTCTCCTCCAGCTCTCCTAGGGTTCTCCCCAGAAGATTGCTCTGCGTGCCCAACTGGCGTGTCGCGCAAGTACGATGACGTGAGATCAGACCGTGACGTTGATCGTGTGTCTGCTAGTGATTTGGGGATCACATGTCGTCGTACTTCACCGACCTGGCCCAGCAGTACATCGACGGTGAGTGGCGCCCGGGTACCGGTTCCTGGGACATCATCGACTTCAACCCGTACGACAACGAGAAGTTGGCGTCGATCACCATAGCCACGGTCGACGAGGTCGACGAGGCGTACCAGGCCGCCGCCCGCGCGCAGAAGAAGTGGGCCGAGACCAACCCCTACGCCCGCCGCACGGTGTTCGAGACGGCGCTCCGGCTGATCGAGGAGCGCGAGGGGGAGATCGCCGAGGCGATCATCGCGGAGCTCGGCGGCACCCGCCTGAAGGCCGCCTTCGAGCTCCACCTCGCCAAGGAGTTCCTGCGCGAGGCGGTCAACCTGGCGCTGCGCCCCGAGGGCCGGATCATCCCCTCGCCGGTGGACGGCAAGGAGAACCGCGTCTACCGCGTCCCGGTCGGTGTGGTGGGCGTGATCAGCCCCTTCAACTTCCCCTTCCTGCTGTCGATCAAGTCGGTCGCCCCGGCGCTCGCGCTCGGCAACGCCGTCGTCCTCAAGCCGCACCAGAACACCCCGATCGTCGGCGGCGCCCTGGTCGCGAAGATCTTCGAGGACGCGGGCCTGCCCGGCGGTCTGCTCAACGTCGTGATCACCGACATCGCGGAGATCGGCGACGCCTTCCTGGAGCACCCGGTCCCCAAGGTCATCTCCTTCACGGGTTCGGACAAGGTCGGCCGGCACGTGGCCACCGTCTGCGCCGCGAACTTCAAGCGCTCGGTCCTCGAACTCGGCGGCAACAGCGCTCTGGTGGTCCTCGACGACGCCGACATCGACTACGCGGTCGACGCCGCCGTCTTCAGCCGCTACGTCCACCAGGGCCAGGTCTGCATGGCCGCCAACCGCGTCCTGGTCGACCGCTCGGTCGCCGAGGAGTTCACCGAGAAGTTCGTCGCCAAGGTCAGGAGCCTGAAGACCGGCGACCCGCGCGACCCCGAGACGGTCATCGGCCCGGTCATCAACTCCTCGCAGGCGGACGCCGTCTCGTCCGCCGTCGAGCAGGCGATCGCCGACGGCGCGACCGCCCTGGTGCACGGCACCGCCACGGACAACCTGGTCGAGCCCTCGGTCCTCACCGACCTCCCCGCGAACTCGCCCCTGCTCAAGCAGGAGCTCTTCGGCCCGGTCGCCCTCCTCGTCCCGTTCGACGGCGAGGAGGAGGCGGTGCGCCTGGTCAACGACACCCCGTACGGCCTCAGCGGCGCGGTCCACACCGCGAACATCGAGCGCGGTGTCGCCTTCGCCAAGCAGATCGACACCGGCATGTTCCACGTCAACGACGGCACCGTGCACGACGAGCCGATCGTCCCCTTCGGCGGCGAGAAGCACTCCGGCATCGGCCGCCTGAACGGCGACACCATGCTGGACTCCTTCACCACCACCAAGTGGATCTCGGTCCAGCACGGCCGGAGCCGCTTCCCGTTCTGATGTCCGACTGATTTCTCGTGCGCCCCGGGCCCTTGCGGACAGCACCTGTCCGCAAGGGCCCGTAGCTTCGTCGGTGTCGGGGGAACAGCCCCTCGGCTCCACGCAAGCGAAAGGCGGCGGCCATGGTCATGCACGTTCCCGCGGAGGAGTACGGCGACGAGCGCGGCGCGCTTCTGTCCTTCCTGGAGGAGCAGCGCGGCGGCATCCGGCGCGCGGTGCTCGGGCTGACCGACGAGCAGGCGTCCAGCAGGCCCAGCGCGAGCGAGCTCTCCCTGGCCGGGCTGGTCAAGCATGTCGCCGAGGTCGAGCAGAGCTGGATCGCCCGGGCCAGGGGCGAGGAGCCGGCCGTACAGCGGGAGCCGTCGAACTGGCACGAGTGTTTCGCGCTGGTCGGTGACGAGACCGTGGCGTCGCAGCTGGCGTACTGGGAGAAGGTCGCCGCCGAGACGGAGGCGTTCGCCCGGTCGGTGCCGAGCCTCGACGAGACCTTCCCGCTGCCGGACCAGCCCTGGTTCCCGCCGGGGGGCCGGGTCTCCGTGCGCTGGGTGCTCCTGCACCTGATCCGCGAGACGGCCCGGCACGCGGGCCACGCCGACATCATCCGGGAGTCCCTGGACGGGAAGACCGCGTTCGAGCTGGTGGCCCTCGCCCAAGGGTGAGGCCATAACCTGGACCGCATGTCAAGCATCCGTCTCCTCGTGCTGGGCGCGGTGCGCCAGCACGGGCGGGCCCATGGCTACCAGGTGCGCAACGACCTGGAGTACTGGGGCGCGCACGAGTGGTCCAACGCCAAGCCCGGCTCGATCTACCACGCCCTGAAGCAGATGGCGAAGCAGGGGCTGCTGCACGCGCACGAGATCGCACCCTCCACGGCCGGCGGCCCGCCGCGCACCGAGTACGAGATCACCGACCTGGGCACCGAGGAGTTCCTGCGGCTGGTGCGCGAGGCGCTGACCTCCTACGACCAGAAGATGGACATCAAGTCGGCGGCCATCGGCTTCATGGTCGACCTGCCACGCGCCGAGGCGGTCGCCCTTCTCGAGGAGCGCGTCCGGCGCATCGACGAGTGGCGCTCCGCCGTCCTCGAGCACTACGTGCCCGAGGACGGTCCCGAACAGCTCGGTCACATCGGCGAGATCATGAACCTCTGGATCCACACGGCCGACGCCGAGGCCGAGTGGACCCAGGGGCTCATCGCCCGGATCGAGGGCGGGGCGTACACCTTCGCCGGCGAGGGCGAGCCGTTCGTCGGCGTCCTCGCCGAGGGTGAGGAGAACCCGTACGCGACGGGGGAGCGGCACCCGGAGGACGCCCGCTAATCAAGTTTGACGAGTCCGAGTGCGGGCATTACTTTGGAGCTGTAGTCAAGTTTGACTACAGGCTGATTCCGGAGGGGAGCCCGATGACCGACGCGATCGTCGCGGAAGGCCTGCGCAAGCGCTACGGCGACAAGGACGCCCTGGACGGGCTCGATCTGCGGATCGCGCCCGGCAGCGTCCACGGCGTGCTCGGCCCGAACGGAGCCGGCAAGACGACCCTGGTCCGTGTCCTGGCCACGCTGCTGCGGCCGGACGGGGGCCGCGCCGAGGTGGCGGGCCACGACGTGGTGCGCCAGGCCTACGAGGTACGGCTGCGCATCGGCCTGCTCGGCCAGCACGCGGCCCTCGACGAGGAACTCGGCGGCCACCAGAACCTGGAGATGTTCGGCCGCCTCCACCACCTGGGCGCCCGCCACGCGCGCCTGCGTGCCGACGAGCTCCTGGAGCGCTTCGGGCTCGCCGACACCGGCCGCAAGCCGGTCCGCGCCTACAGCGGCGGTATGCGGCGCCGACTGGACCTCGCGGCCTCCCTGATCCGTGACCCGGAGGTGCTGTTCCTGGACGAACCCACCACCGGCCTCGACCCGCGCGGCCGCGCCGAGGTCTGGGCCGCGGTCCGCTCCCTGGCCGGCGGCGGCACGACGGTCCTGCTGACCACCCAGTACCTGGAGGAGGCCGACCAGCTCGCCGACCGCATCTCCCTCGTCGACGGCGGCCGGGTCGTCGCCGACGGCACCGCGGACGAGCTCAAGGCCCGCACCGGCGGCGACCGCATCGACGTCGTCCTGCGCGACGCGGGTCAACTGGGCGCGGCGGTCGCCCTGTTGCCGCTCGACGCGGCCACGGTCTCCGTCGACGCCGACCGTCGGCTGCTCAGCGCCCCGGTCACCGACCGGATGGCGGCGCTCTCCGGTGTCGTACGGGCTCTGGAGGCGGCCGGGATCGAGGCGGAGGACGTGGTGCTGCGCCGGCCCACGCTGGACGAGGTGTTCCTGCACCTCACCGGCGACCAGAACCGAGTGAAGGAGGCCGTGTGAGCACCTACGCGCTGACCGATTCCTGGACCATGACCCGGCGTGAACTCGCCCACTGGGCACGGCAGCCGGTGCGGGTCGTCGTCGGGCTCGTCTTCCCGGTGATGCTGCTGGTGATGTTCGGCTACCTCGTCGGCGGCGGGCGGGGTGTGGAGGGGGACTACGTCGACTATCTGGTCCCCGGGATGCTCGCGCTGACCATGGCGTTCGGGCTGGAGGCGACCATGATCGCCGTCACCCAGGACCTCAACAAGGGCGTGATCGACCGCTTCCGGTCCATGCCGATGGCCAACGGGGCGGTCCTGGTGGGCCGTTCGGCCGCCGACATGCTCCAGTCCGCGCTGAGCCTGACCGCGATGATCGGCGTCGGCCACGCGATCGGCTGGCGGACCCACGGAGGCGTCGGCGGACTCCTCGCGGCGGTGGGCCTGTTGCTGCTCTTCCGGTTCGCCATGCTGTGGATCGGCATCCACCTGGCCATGGTCGCGGGCAGGCCGGAGATGGTCCAGGCGGTGCAGATCCTGGTCTGGCCGGTCGGCTTCCTCTCCAACGCCTTCGCCACCCCCGACTCCATGCCCGGCTGGCTGGGCACGGCCGTCGAGTGGAACCCCCTGTCCCACACGGCGACAGCGGTACGCGACCTGGTGGGCGGCCCCGGCGGCGAACCGGGGCACGTGTGGGCGGCGATCGCATGGCCGCTGGCCCTCCTGGCGGTGTTCTTCCCCCTGGCCGTCAGGAGGTTCACGCGGCTGAGCCGTTAGGTCCCGGTGCGGACCTCGGGGCGTTCCTAGTGGTGGAAGCCCGTCGCCGCCCCCTTGTCCTGCGTGTACGGGTGCGGCTGGCAGCGGAGTTCGGGGAGCAGTTGGGTCAGGTCGTCCACGAACAGGTCGGCGAGGTCGGCCGAGAAGCCGTTGCGGCAGACGACTCTGAGCACGGACAGGTCCTCGCGGTTCGGCGGGAAGGTGTACGCGGGGACCAGCCAGCCGCGCTCGCGCAGCCGCCGCGACACGTCGAAGACGTCGTACGCCTCGACGTCCGGTGCCGTGGTGAAGGCGAACACGGGGAGTTCGTCGCCCCGGGTCAGCAGCCGGAAGTCGCCGAGCGCCGCCACGCGTTCGGCGACACTGCGGGCCACGTCCCGGGTGGACTGCTGTACGGCCCGGTACCCCTCGCGGCCCAGCCGGAGGAAGGTGTAGTACTGCGCGACCACCTGCGCGCCGGGGCGGGAGAAGTTGAGGGCGAAGGTCGGCATGTCGCCGCCCAGGTAGTTCACGCGGAAGACGAGCTCCTCGGGCAGGGCCTCCGCGTCCCGCCACAGCGCCCAGCCGACCCCGGGGTAGACCAGCCCGTACTTGTGACCGGAGGTGTTGATCGACGCCACGCGCGGCAGCCGGAAGTCCCACACCAGGTCCTCGTCGAGGAAGGGCGCGACCATGGCGCCGGACGCCCCGTCGACGTGCACGGGGACGTCCAGGCCGGTGCGGTCCTGGAGCTGGTCGAGTGCTGCGCAGAGGTCCGCGATCGGCTCGTAGGAGCCGTCGAAGGTGGAGCCGAGGATGCCGACGACCCCGATGGTGTTCTCGTCGCACAGCTCGGCCGCGGCCTGCGGGTCGAGGTGGAAGCGGTCGCCCTCCATGGGCACCAGCCGGGCCTCCACCTCCCAGAAGTTGCAGAACTTCTCCCAGCACACCTGGACGTTGACCCCCATGACCAGGTTCGGTCGCGCCCCCGGGTAGCGGTCGGCGTTGCGCCGGGCCCAGCGCCTCTTCAGCGCCATCCCCGCGAGCATGCACGCCTCGCTGGAGCCGGTCGTCGAACAGCCCACCGCGGCCGAGGGATCCGGCGCGTTCCACAGGTCGGCGAGCATCGCCACGCAGCGCCGCTCCAGCTCGGCGGTGCGCGGGTACTCGTCCTTGTCGATCATGTTCTTGTCGCGGCACTCCGCCATCAGGATCCCGGCCTGCGGTTCCATCCAGGTCGTGACGAAGGTGGCCAGGTTCAGGCGGGAGTTGCCGTCCAGCATCAGCTCGTCGCGGACCAGCTGGTGGGCGGTCGCCGGGGGCATCGGGGCGGTGGGGAGCCGGTGCTTGGGCGGGGCCTCGGCCATCCCGCCGACCGGATCGGCCACGCCGTAGAAGGGATTGACGGACATCGGGCGCTCGTCGGGCTTCTCGGGCCCTTGGTGCAGTGGCATGGGCGTGCCTCCTGTAGGGATCAACGTGGGTCAGCGGATGGGGGTTCCGTCCGCGCGCAACTGCATCTGCGGCCGCCCCGTCACCAGCAGCCAGGCCGTGAGGGAGCCGATGCACAGCAGCGCGAGGATCGCGGGTGAGGCCACCAGTACGGCGGCGGTGAACAGGCTCACCCAGGCCTGCCGGGTGACGGCGAGCAGCACGCCGAGCACCCCGGCCGCCACGCCGAGGGCGGGGTGCACGGAGTCCACGAGCGCATGGGCGCACAGCCCGAAGGCGACGCCCACGAAGACGGCCGGGAAGATCCGCCCGCCCCGGAAGCCGCAGGAGGCGGCGACGAGCAGCGCGGCCAGCTTCACCACCGCCATGGTGGCGAACTCCCCGGCCGACCAGCCCTCCGGGGCCGCCGCCAGCTCACCGATCTCGTCCAGCCCCTTGAAGAGCGTCAGATGGCCCCCCACGGCCGCCAGCAGGCCCAGGACGAGCCCGCCGGCGGGCAGCGCCAGCATCGGGTGCCGCAGCCGTACGAAGGCGCCGTGGACGTACGGCAGGGCGAGCACGGCCGCCATCCCGAGCAGCGCCGCCGCGGACGCGACCACCAGCATCGCCAGCAGGTCGCCCCAGCCGGGCTGACCGAAGGCGGGCAGATGCAGGTCGAAACTCGGTTCGGCCACCAGGGTGATCGTCAGCGCGCCGGCCGTGGCCGCCACCAACGGCCCGAACACGTTGTCCCACAGCGCGCCCCTGACCTGCCGCCCGGCCAGCGCCTCGGAGATCACCAGCGCCGCCGCCACCGGCGTCCCGAACAGCGCGCCGATCGTGCCCGCCTCCGCCAGCGCAGGCCACAGCCCGCGCGGCATCCGCGGGACCAGTCGGCACCCCGCCCAGAAGGCGAGCGCCACGTTCACCGCGATCAGCGGGTTCTCGGGGCCCAGGCTCGGGCCGCCCGCGAGCATCAGCGCGGTCGCGAGGACCAGTCCCGGCAGCACGGCGGGCGGCAGCACGGGGGCGTTCAGCCCCATGGTGGCCGGATCGGGCCCGGCGTGCCCGGGCACCTTCCACACCACCAGGCCCACGGCCACCCCCGTCGCCGTGAGCACGAGGAGCATCCACAGCACGGAGTACCGGCCCACGCCCAGTGCGTCGGGCAGGTTCCGCCACAGCACGTGTTCGAGCTGCTCCGCCGCCGCGCTCACCCCGACCAGCAGCAGACTCGCGGCCACGCCGACCAGCAGGGCGGGCAGGATCAACGGCAGCAGGGCGCGCGCCGGGGTCGCCGGGGCGGCGGGTGCCTGCTGCGCGGTGTCCTGGGCCACGGGCTCACGATAAGCGGACAAAACGGGCATGACATCTGGAGATGTCCCTGCCGGGCTTGCACCTCACGCGGCGTGAGGAGCCACCGTGGAGCGCGTACCGAGAAGGGAGCGGACGAAGTGAGCTACTCCGTGGGACAGGTCGCGGGCTTCGCCGGCGTGACGGTGCGCACCCTGCACCACTACGACGACATCGGCCTGCTCGTGCCCGGCGAGCGCAGCCACGCGGGTCACCGGCGCTACGGCGACCAGGACCTCGACCGGTTGCAGCAGATCCTGTTCTACCGCGAGCTCGGCTTCCCGCTCGAGGAGGTCGCCGCCCTGCTCGACGACCCGGCCGCGGACCCGCGCGCGCACCTGCGCCGCCAGCACGAACTGCTGACCGCCCGGATCGAGAAGCTCCAGAAGATGGCGGCGGCCGTCGAACACGCCATGGAGGCACGCACGATGGGCATCAACCTGACCCCGGAGGAGAGGTTCGAGGTGTTCGGCGACAAGGATCCCGAGCAGTACGCCGAGGAGGCCGAACAGCGCTGGGGCGGCACCGAGGCGTACGCCGAGTCCCAGCGCCGCGCCGCGCGCTACACCAAGGACGACTGGAAACGCATGCAGGCCGAGGTGGCCGACTGGGGCGAGCGCTACGACGCCCTGATGGCCGCCGGTGACCCCCCGACCTCGAAGGCGGCCATGGACATGGCCGAGGAGCACCGGCAGCACATCTGCGGCTGGTTCTACGACTGCCCGTACGAGACGCACCTCGGTCTGGCCGAGATGTACGTCTCGGACGAGCGTTTCAAGGCGTTCTACGACTCCATGCGCGAAGGCCTCGCCGAACACCTGAGGGACGCGATCAGGGCCAACGCGGCCCGGCACGCCTCCTAGAGGTCGTGACCCGGGTCTACTCCCGGGTCACGACCACGGCCGTGCCGTAGGCGCACACCTCCGTCCCCACGTCCGCCGCCTCCGTCACGTCGAACCGGAACGCGAGCACCGCGTTGGCGCCACGCGCGCGTGCCTGCTCGACGAGCCGCTCCATCGCCTGGTTGCGGGTCTGCACCAGCGTCTTCGTGAGCCCCCTGAGCTCACCGCCGATCATCGACTTCAGCCCCGCGCCGATCTGGCTGCCGAGGTGCCGGGAGCGCACGGTCAACCCGAACACCTCGCCCAGCACCTCCTGGACCTGGTGGCCGGGAACGTCGTTGGTGGTCACCACGAGCACATCGGGCTGGGGCCCCTGGCCGCCGCCGTATTCGTCAATACCCATGGCTCACAGCTTTGTCCCGGACGGCGCACAGTGCATCCTGGGGTGCCCCATGGAACCTGGGTCCCGACGGCTGCGTTGATACTTTTGGGCAGCCAGCCCCGCCCGCCCCACCAGCAGGAGCCACAATCCCGTGACCATGCTCGCGCTCGGCCCCGAGTGGATCAGTCCCGACTATCTGATCGAGACGTTCAGCCTGCCAGGCATCCTGCTGATCGTCTTCGCCGAGTCGGGGCTCTTCGCGTTCCTGCCGGGCGACTCCCTGCTGTTCACGGCGGGTCTCTTCGTGGCCGAGGGGAACTTCATCAGCCAGCCCCTGTGGCTGGTGTGCACGCTCATCGTGGCGGCCGCGGTCCTCGGCGACCAGGTCGGCTACATGATCGGCAAGTTCTTCGGCCCGAGGCTCTTCAGCCGGCCCAACTCCAAGCTCTTCAAACAGGAGAACCTGGACAAGGCCCACGAGTTCATGGAGAAGTTCGGCCCCAAGGCCATCGTCCTGGCCCGCTTCGTGCCGATCGTGCGGACCTTCGCCCCCATCGTGGCGGGCGCCGGCCGGATGAAGTACCGCACCTTCCTGACGTACAACATCATCGGCGGCGTGGCCTGGGGCACCGGCGTCACCCTGGCCGGCTACTGGCTGGGCCAGATCGACGTCATCAAGAAGAACGTCGAGGCGATCCTGGTCCTGATCGTCCTGGTCTCGGTGGTCCCGATCATCATCGAGTACCTGCGCGAGCGCGGGAAGAAGAAGCGGGCGGCGGCCCAGGCCCCGGCGGCCCCGGCCCAGCAGCAGTACCAGCCCCAGATGGACGACGCGACGACCCAGCTCCGCCGCATCCCGTCCCACGACCAGCAGCAGCCGCCCCAGCCCCCGCAGCAGCAGAACGGCTACGACCAGTACTACGGCCAGCAGCCGCAGCAACAGCAGCCGTACCACCAGCAGCCGCAGCAGCCGTACGCCCAGCAGTACCCGCAGCACTACGGCAACGGGCAGCAGTACGGCGGGCAGAACCAGCAGGACCCCTACAACCAGGGTTACTGAAGGCCGGGTCAGAAGCCCCGCGTCCTCTTCGCGGCCCTCCGTTTGCCCGCGGAACCCACCCGCAGGAACAGCCGCGAGATCTCCGAACCCAGGTTGACCCCGATCGCGATGGCCATGGCGAGCGCCGCCGCCTTCGACAGCGACACCAGCCCTTCGTCGACATGGTTCTGAGCGATCGACAGCAGCCCGAAGTACGTCGCCGAACCCGGCAGCAGCGGCCCGATCGCCGCGGTCGTGTACGGCAGCGCGGAGGCGAACCGGAACCGGGACAGCAGCTGCCCGAACAGCCCCACGAGCCCCGCGGCGACGGCCGTGGAGGCGACCGGGGAGAAATCGGCGGTGTAGTGCATCGCGCCGTACACACACCAGGCGACGCCACCGTTCAGCGTCACCGCGAGCACGGTGGATCGTTCCTGCTGGAGCAGTACGGCGAAGGTCAGCGACAGCAGCATCGACGCGGCGGTCTGCCACAGCGGCCGCGGATCCGTGGACAGCGCCTCGTCCGGGTTGAGATGCGCCCCCAGCTGCACACCGACGTAGAGCATCACCAGCACGCCCACGACGATGCCCACGAAGAAGTACATGACCTCCAGCAGGCGGGCCGACGCGGTGATGTAGAACCCGGTCAGCCCGTCCTGGACGCCCGCCACCAGCGCCCGCCCGGGCAGCAGCGCGAACAGCCCACCGGTGATGACCGCGGACGCCTTCACGTCGACGTCGGCCAGGGTCAGGGCGATCCCGATCGCGGCCGGCGGCATCGCGGCGACCGTGAACTGGTAGAACTCCGGCAGCCCCCGCCCCGCGCACAGCCACGCCAGCCGGTCGCCGAGCATCGCGCCCAGCATGGCCGCGACGAACACCACCAGGTCACCGCCGACGAGCACGGAGGCCGCGCCCGCGAGCAGCCCGCTCGCCGAGGTGAGCACCCAGGTCGGATACGGGTGCCGGTTGCGCCGGATCTCGGCGAGCCGCCGGTAGGCCTCCTCCAGCGTCATGGCCGCCTCGGGGTCGCTGAGGTCGTCCACGAGCTGGAAGACGGCCGCGAGGCGCGTGTAGTCGGTGCCGCGCCGCCGCACGGTCCTGGACGCCGTCACGGGGTCGTCCACGAGCGAGGGCTGGTACGAGATCGACAGCAGCGTGAAGGTGACGTTCGGCTCGCAGCGGTCCAGCCCGAACGACCGGCACACGGCGAACATCGCCGCCTCCACGTCCTCGGCGCCCTCACCGCCCGCGAGCAGCAGCTCCCCGATACGCAGCGTCAGGTCGAGCACGCGCGGTACGGCCGGACCGGACTCGTCCTCCGCCTTCGCGGCCGGCTCCGGCGCGGGCCGCTCGGCCACCGGCATCCGCAGCATCGTGCGCATCCGGTCCTGCCAGGGCACGTCCTTGGTGAGGCTGACCACCGGTATGCCGTTGGGCGGGGTGAACGCGGGCGGCGCGTCCTTCGCGCTGTAGGTGCGCGGCGTGCTGAACGCCGACCCCTCCGGCTCCACGGTCGGCGGCTGCGGGACGTCCAGCCCCTTCGGCAGCGCGAACTCGGAGGTGGTCTCCGGCTCGCCGCCGGCGGTTCTCGGCATCGCGAGCCCGTCGGGAAGGGCGAACTCGGACGTGATCTCGGAGTCGTAGGAACTCCTGGCCTCGTCCGACTGCGGCTTGCGGTGCTCCGCCTCCGTCACTCCGTAACGCTCCCTGAACGACACATTCCGTAAGCCTCAGTATGCGCGGGCACACCAACGGGCCGCACGCGTGCGCGTGCGGCCCGTCCGTGACACAGGGCTCAGTGGCCGCCCTGGTCCTTGAAGCGCTTGTAGGACCGCTCGATCTCGGCCTCGGCGTCGACGCGGCCGACCCAGTCGGCGCCCTCGACGGACTTGCCGGGCTCCAGGTCCTTGTAGACCTCGAAGAAGTGCTGGATCTCCAGGCGGTCGAACTCGGAGACGTGGTGGATGTCGCGCAGGTGCTCGACGCGCGGGTCCGTCGCCGGGACGCACAGCAGCTTGTCGTCGCCGCCGGCCTCGTCCGTCATGCGGAACATGCCGATCGCACGGCACTTGATGAGGCAGCCCGGGAACGTCGGCTCGTCAAGAATGACCAGCGCGTCCAGCGGGTCGCCGTCCTCGCCGAGGGTGTTCTCGACGAAGCCGTAGTCGGTCGGGTAGGCGGTCGAGGTGAAGAGTCGACGGTCCAGGCGGATCCGACCGGTCTCGTGGTCCACCTCGTACTTGTTCCGCGAACCCTTCGGGATCTCGATCGTGACGTCGAACTCCACCGGTGGCTCCTCCATGATCAACACATAGTTCTGGTGGTTAAGTGTCCCTCACGCAGGTGTGTGATCGCGAAAGGGGCTGTTGGTCGTGCCTGAACCGAGGCTTTGGCGGACCGCGAGACCGCATGTGGTGCGGGCCGCGAACGCCGTACGACCGCGTCTGGCACGCGCCGCGGACGCCGTACGCCCAGGTCTGACCCGGGCCGCGGGCGCCGTACGGCCGTCTCTCGCACGAACCGCCGCCGCCGTGAAGCCGCAGGTCACACGGCTTGCCAGGGTGTCCAGGCCGAAGACCGTCAAGACCTGGCAGTACACCGCGGGTGCCGCCGGCGCCGGTCTGGCGCTGGCCGCCACCGTCGCGACAGCCGCCGGTCCGTGGGACTCCTCGGGTCAGCGTACGGCCGAGCGGGACCGCCCGGTCGCACTGGAGCGACCGGGTGGCACAGATCACGAAGGCGGCTCCGGTACGGCCGCCGCCGGACCCCGGCCCGCCCCGAGCGCCCCGTCCGTGCTCATCGGCCTGGGCGGCACGGGAGTGACCGTGAAGTCCGCGCCGACCGGCAAGGCCCTGGCCGCCGTCCTCGGCCCGCTCCTCGGCAACCCGGCCCTCGGCACCCGCCACACCGCCGCCGTCGTGGACGTGACCAGCGGCAAACGGCTCTACGGCACCAGCGCCGGCACCGCGCTGACCCCCGCCTCCACCACGAAGATCGCCACCGCCGTCGCCGCCCTGTCCGCCCTCGGCGCCGACCACCGCCTCACCACCCGCGCGGCCCTCGAACCCGACACCAAGGAACTCGTCCTGGTCGGCGGCGGCGACCCCACCCTCACCGCCCGCCCGGACGCCGGGGGCTGGGCGAGCCTGCGCGACCTGGCCGAGGACACCGCCGCGGCCCTCAAGAAGCGCAACATCACCAAGGTCACGCTCTCCTACGACAAGACCCTCTACGCGGGCCCCGAGATCCACCCGATCGGGGTCAACGACAACCTCGCCCCCGTCAGCGCCCTGATGGCGGACGAGGCCCGCACCGACGACACGAGCAGCGGACCGGCACCGCGCGCCACGGACCCGGCCACTGCCGCGACCCACACCTTCGCGACCCTCCTCGCGGACCACGGCATCAAAACCACCTCCCCGGGCCCCTCCAAGGCCACCGGCCGCGCCGAGATCCTCGCCGAGGTCTCCTCACCGCCCCTGTCCGCCCTGGTCGAACGCATGCTGACCAACAGCGACAACGACATCGCCGAGGCCCTCGCCCGCCAGACCGCCCTGGCGGCCGAGCAGCGCGCCGACTTCGAGGGCGGCGGCAAGGCCATCCGCGACCGGCTGAACACCCTCGGACTCCCGCTCGCCGGCGCCGACTTCCACGACGGCAGCGGACTCGACCGCACCGACCGGCTCACCGCGAACCTGCTCACCTCCCTCCTGGTGAAGGCGGGCGACCCGGCCCACCCCGAACTGCGCCCGGTCCTCACCGGCCTCCCCGTGGCGGGCTTCACCGGCACTCTGACCAGCCGTTACACCGACGGCGCGGCAGGCGTCGTACGGGCCAAGACGGGCACCCTGACCGGGGTCAACACCCTGGCCGGGACGGTCGTCGACCGGGACGGCCGGCTGCTCGCCTTCGCGTTCCTGACCTCGAACACCACCGACCCGGCGGCCGCGCAGAGCGCGCTCGACCGCACGGCCACCGCGCTCGCGGCCTGCGGCTGCGGCTGACCCGCCGCCCGGGCTGTCCGCCCGCGCGGCCTGCCCCAAGCGGTAACGCTCACGTACGGTTGACGCATGACGAGCATCGGTGGTGCCGAGATGGTCGACTGGAATCTCGCGGTGGCGACCGCGACCCGACTCGTACGGCCGGGCCCCGACGTGAGCCGTGACGAGGCCCGGGCCGTCGTCGCGGAACTGCGCCGGCACGCCAAGGCCTCGGAGGAACACGTCCGCGGCTTCACCCGGATGGCGACGGACGACATCCACGACACTCCCGTACTCGTCGTCGACCGCCCCGGCTGGGTGCGGGCCAACGTCGCCGGGTTCCGGGAGATCCTGAAACCGCTCCTGGAGAAGATGCAGGAACGACGCGGCAACAGCCCCGGCGGCGCGGTCCTCGGCGCCGTCGGCGGCAAGGTGACCGGCGTCGAACTCGGCATGCTGCTGTCGTTCCTGTCGTCCCGCGTCCTCGGACAGTACGAGACCTTCGCCCCGGCCACCCGCGAACTCCCGGCCGGCGAGAACGGCGGCGGCAGGCTGCTCCTGGTCGCCCCGAACATCGTGCACGTGGAGCGCGAACTCGACGTCCAGCCCCACGACTTCCGCCTCTGGGTCTGCCTGCACGAGGAGACCCACCGCACCCAGTTCACCGCCGTGCCCTGGCTGCGCGACCACCTGGAGGGCGAAATCCAGTCGTTCCTCGGGGAGACCGAGGTCGACCCCATGACCGTCCTGGAACGCATCCGCGAGGCCGCCCAGTCCCTCGCCGGCGGACGGCCCGAGGGCGAGGAGGACGAGGACGGCGGGCGCTCGCTCGTGGAGATCGTGCAGACCCCCGCCCAGCGCGAGATCCTCGGCCGCCTCACCGCCGTGATGTCCCTCCTGGAGGGTCACGCCGACTTCGTCATGGACGGCGTCGGACCGGCCGTCGTGCCGAGCGTCGCCGAGATCCGCGAGAAGTTCCAGCAGCGGCGGGCCAAGGGCGCCTCCCGCCTGGACATGGCCCTGCGCAAGCTCCTCGGCCTGGACGCCAAACTCCGCCAGTACCGCGACGGCGAACGCTTCGTGCGGGCCGTCGTCGACCAGGTCGGCATGGACGGCTTCAACCGCGTGTGGACCTCCCCGAACACCCTCCCCACCAAATCGGAGATCGCCAAACCGGCGGACTGGGTCGCGCGGGTGCACCGCAAAGCGGAGTCGTGAGCCACGCGCCCGGGAGGTGAGAGGAATCCGGCCGACGGCAGGCGAACGCCCCTTCAATCACCCGTCCGAGGGACCGTGAGCCATGGGTAGGCGTGCAATGCTCGGGGAACGGCCCGGTTCTGTCACCATCTACACACTCTGAGTGACCGAACCTCGGGCTCACCCCCCGAAAACTTCATGAAGGGAACCGGACATGGGTCCCCATCCTGCGGTCGCGGCGATACGCCTGGCGGTCCGCCGCGTCCTCCACGACCTCCTCAACGAACACCACACCTCCGCCGAGTACCCGGCGCAGGCCCCGCACCGGCGCCCGCCGTCGCCGCTCGTGCTCGTGGCCTGCTCCGGCGGGGCCGACTCCATGGCCCTCGCCTCCGCCCTCGCCTTCGAGGCCCCCAAACTCGGCATCCGCGCCGGCGGCGTCACCGTCGACCACGGCCTTCAGCCCGGCTCCGACCTGCGCGCCGAGGAAGTCGTCCTGCGCCTGCGCGAACTCGGCCTGGACCCCGTCGAGTCCACCGCCGTGAGCGTCGGCCGCGAAGGCGGACCCGAAGCCGCCGCCCGCGACGCCCGCTACGCCGCCCTCGACGCCGCCGCCGAACGCCACGGCGCCACCGCCGTCCTGCTCGGCCACACCCGCGACGACCAGGCCGAGACCGTCCTGCTCGGCCTCGCCCGCGGCTCCGGCATCCGCTCGCTGTCCGGCATGGCCGCCGTCTCCGGGGGCCCCGGAGCCGCCCGCCGCTACCGCCGCCCCTTCCTGGCACTCGACCGCCAGACCGCCCGCAAGGCCTGCATGGTCCAGTCCCTGCCCGTCTGGGACGACCCGCACAACGCCGACCCCGCCTACACCCGCTCCCGGCTGCGCCACGAGGGCCTGCCCGCCCTGGAGAAGGCGCTCGGCAAAGGAGTCGTCGAGGCACTCGCCCGTACCGCCCAGCTCTCCCGCGACGACGCCGACGCCCTCGACACCTGGGCCCGCCAGGCCGAGGCCTCCGTACGTGACGCCGCCGGCCTCCTGGAGTGCGCCAAGCTCTACGCCCTGCCGCCCGCCGTACGCCGCCGCATCCTCCGCCAGGCGGCCATCGAGGCGGGCGCCCCGGCCGGCTCGCTCTTCGCCCGCCACATCGAGGAGATCGACCGGCTGATCACCGGCTGGCGCGGCCAGGGAGCCATCAATCTCCCGGGCAAAGTCGTCGCCCAGCGGCAGGGTGGCAGACTGGTGATTCGGCAAGGCTGAACCCTTGCTCCCCTCCGGGGGCGCTGGGCGGCCGCTGGGACGACCGAAAGTGATGCGGGTGGACGCGAAAGACATGGGTGCCGACCTCAAAGAGGTACTCATCACCAAGGAAGAGATCGACGCGAAGCTCGTGGAGCTCGCCGCGAAGATCGACGCGGAGTACGCGGGCAAGGACCTGCTGATCGTCGGCGTCCTCAAGGGCGCGGTGATGGTCATGGCGGACCTCGCCCGGGCGCTGTCCACCCCCGTCACCATGGACTGGATGGCCGTGTCCTCCTACGGCGCGGGCACCCAGTCCTCCGGCGTGGTGCGGATCCTCAAGGACCTCGACACCGACATCAAGGGACGGCACGTCCTGATCGTCGAGGACATCATCGACTCCGGCCTGACGCTGTCCTGGCTGCTGTCCAACCTCGGCTCCCGCGAGCCGGAGACGCTCAAGGTGTGCACCCTGCTGCGCAAGCCGGACGCCGCCAAGGTCGCCATCGACGTCGAATGGGTCGGCTTCGACATCCCCAACGAGTTCGTCGTCGGCTACGGTCTCGACTACGCCGAGAAGTACCGCAACCTCCCGTTCGTCGGTACGCTCGCGCCCCACGTCTACGGCGGCTGAGCCAGATGGCCCCAGCTCTCTAAGACGATCGGGAACCCCAGCGGGTTTCGCGCCGTTGGAGCATGCAGACGGTTCGTGAAGCCCTCCTGTGCGGCTTCGGCCCACAATGCTGGGGTACCGTCAGAAGAACTGTCTTATCAAACTCACTATGGCAGGAGGGACGGGGCGGCACCGCTCCGTATGGATGGACGTGAAGCGATACTTCCGTGGGCCGGTCATGTGGATCGTGCTGGCCGTCCTTGCCGTGGTCGTGTTGATGCAGGTCGTCGGCTCGTCCGGCGGCTACAAGACGGTGGACACCGGCCAGGTCGTCCAGGCGATCAATGACAACAAGGTCCAGCAGGCCAAACTGACCACCGGCGACGAGCAGACCGTCAAGGTCGAACTCAAGGACGGCGAAAAGGTCGAGGGCAGCTCGAAGATCCAGGCGAGCTACATCGGCGACCAGGGCCGTGACCTCGCCAATGTGCTGCAGAACAAGTTCCAGGACAAGCAGATCCCCGACGGTTACACCGTCTCGCCGACGAAGCAGAACGCCTTCGTCGGGATCCTGCTCTCCTTGCTCCCCTTCGTCCTCATCGTGGTCGTCTTCCTGTTCCTGATGAACCAGATGCAGGGCGGCGGCTCCCGGGTCATGAACTTCGGGAAGTCCAAGGCGAAGCTCATCACCAAGGACACCCCGAAGACGACGTTCTCGGACGTCGCCGGCTCGGACGAGGCCGTCGAGGAGCTCCAGGAGATCAAGGAGTTCCTCCAGGAACCGGCGAAGTTCCAGGCGGTCGGGGCCAAGATCCCCAAGGGCGTACTGCTGTACGGCCCCCCCGGCACCGGCAAGACCCTGCTCGCGCGCGCCGTCGCGGGCGAGGCCGGTGTCCCCTTCTACTCGATCTCCGGTTCCGACTTCGTCGAGATGTTCGTCGGTGTCGGTGCCTCCCGGGTCCGTGACCTGTTCGAGCAGGCCAAGGCGAACGCCCCGGCGATCGTCTTCGTCGACGAGATCGACGCGGTCGGCCGCCACCGCGGCGCCGGCCTCGGCGGCGGTCACGACGAGCGCGAGCAGACTCTGAACCAGCTGCTCGTCGAGATGGACGGCTTCGACGTCAAGGGCGGCGTGATCCTCATCGCCGCGACGAACCGGCCCGACATCCTCGACCCGGCCCTCCTGCGCCCCGGCCGCTTCGACCGCCAGATCGCGGTCGACCGCCCGGACATGCAGGGCCGTCTGGAGATCCTCAAGGTCCACCAGAAGGGCAAGCCGGTCGCGCCCGACGTCGACCTGTCGGCCGTCGCGCGTCGCACGCCGGGCTTCACCGGCGCGGACCTGAGCAACGTCCTCAACGAGGCCGCCCTGCTCACCGCCCGCAGCGACAAGAAGCTGATCGACAACTCCATGCTGGACGAGGCGATCGACCGTGTGGTGGCGGGCCCGCAGAAGCGGACCCGGATCATGTCGGACAAGGAGAAGAAGATCACCGCGTACCACGAGGGCGGACACGCCCTGGTCGCGGCGGCTTCCCCCAACTCCGACCCGGTCCACAAGATCACGATCCTCTCCCGAGGCCGTGCTCTGGGCTACACGATGGTCCTGCCGGACGAGGACAAGTACTCGACCACGCGCAACGAGATGCTCGACCAGCTCGCCTACATGCTGGGCGGGCGCGCCGCCGAGGAACTGGTCTTCCACGACCCGACCACCGGTGCCGCGAACGACATCGAGAAGGCCACCGCCACGGCCCGCGCGATGGTCACGCAGTACGGCATGACCGAGCGTCTCGGCGCCATCAAGTTCGGCGGCGACAACACCGAGCCGTTCCTCGGACGTGAGATGGCTCACCAGCGCGACTACTCGGAAGAGGTCGCCGCGCTGGTCGACGAAGAGGTCAAGAAGCTCATCGAGAACGCGCACAACGAGGCCTGGGAGATCCTGGTCGAGAACCGCGACGTCCTCGACAACCTGGTGCTCCAGCTCCTGGAGAAGGAGACGCTGGGCAAGGAGGAGATCGCCGAGATCTTCGCCCCCATCGTCAAGCGTCCGCCGCGGCCGGCCTGGACCGGCTCCTCCCGGCGTACGCCCTCCACCCGTCCGCCGGTGCTCTCCCCCAAGGAGCTCGCACTGACGAACGGCGCCAACGGCGCGACCCCGGCGATCAGCACCGCCAAGGCCACCGCGTCGGAGCCGGCCACCGAGGCGGTCCCGGAGGACCGTCCGGAGAGCTGACCCGCTCACCCGTACCGCCCCGGTGAGCTCACCGGGCCCGGAATGGATGCCGCGCCCCCCAGGTTTTAGCCTGGGGGGCGCGGCGTTTTCGGCCGTGAGGGACTTCTAGGAACGAGGCACCAGATGACCGACCCCGTGACGCTGGACGGCGAGGGCCCCATCGGCGAGTTCGACGAGAAGCGCGCCGAGAACGCCGTCCGCGAACTCCTGATCGCGGTCGGCGAGGACCCGGACCGCGAGGGCCTGCGGGAGACACCGGCTCGGGTGGCGCGGGCGTACAAGGAGATCTTCGCGGGCCTGTGGCAGACGCCCGAGGACGTGCTGACGACGACGTTCGACCTGGGGCACGACGAGATGGTGCTCGTGAAGGACATCGAGGTGTACTCGACCTGTGAGCACCATCTCGTGCCGTTCCGGGGGGTCGCCCACGTCGGGTACATCCCGTCCACCAGCGGCAAGATCACGGGACTGTCGAAGCTGGCCCGGCTCGTGGACGTCTACGCCCGTCGGCCGCAGGTGCAGGAACGACTCACCACGCAGATAGCGGACTCCCTGATGGAGATCCTGGAGCCGCGCGGGGTGATCGTCGTCGTGGAGTGCGAGCACATGTGCATGTCGATGCGGGGGATCCGCAAGCCCGGGGCCAAGACGCTCACCTCGGCCGTCCGGGGTCAGCTGCGGGACGCGGCGACCCGCAACGAGGCGATGAGCCTCATCATGGCGCGCTGACCGGCCTGTCCTTTCCTGGCGGCGGCCCTCACGCCGCCGACGGGGCCCCCGTGTTGCGGTCGTCGTCCTCGGGGAGCTTGCAGACGCGCTCCAGGAAGATGGCCGCCGCTATCACCGCGATGCCCGCGAGGACGGAGAAGCCGGCGTAGATGGCCTGGTCGCGGCGGGCGGGGATGTCGAGGGACTCCAGGAGGAAGACGCCGGTGCCGCCGTACATGCCGGAGACGAGGGCGGCGACCAGGGCGCTGGCCTGGCCGAAGACGACCGCGCGGGCCGCCATCAGGGGGTCGACGCCCTTCGCCTCGGGGGCGCGCTCGCGCTGGGCCTTCAGGCGGGCGCGGATGGACAGGGCCGTGGCCACGAGGACCACGGCGATCAGGGCGAGGACGATGGGCGCGGCCAGCGGGACGCTGGGCAGGGTCCCGACCGAGTTCCACAGGCGGGCGCCCGCCCAGGACAGGACTCCGGCGACGGCGAAGACGCCGGCCAGCAGCCTGATGCGCAGCTCTCTCACGGTGTTCCTTCAGCTCCCCCGTCGTCCCACGAAGTGTGGCCGTCTTGACCTTAACGGCTATTCGGGCAGCCGGAGTTCCAGGTCCTTGCGGGCTTCCACGCCGTCCCGCGTGACGGAGTCGAGGAGGGCCGCGACCGGACCGTGGCCGGGCAGCTGGGCCTCGGGCTCCACGTCGTGCCAGGGGGCGAGGACGAAGGCGCGCTCGTGGGCGCGGGGGTGGGGCAGGGTGAGGACCGGGTCGTCGGAGACCATCTCGGCGTAGGCGACGATGTCGACGTCGAGGGTGCGCGGGCCCCAGCGCTCGTCCCGCACCCGGTTGAAGGCCTCCTCGACCGCGTGCGCCCGCTCCAGCAGGGAGGACGGGGGCAGTGTGGTCTTCAGGACGACGACCGCGTTGAAGTACGACGGCTGGCTGTCGGCGGCCACGCCCCACGGCTCGGTCTCGTAGACCGGGGAGACCGACTTCACGCGGACGCCGGGGGTGTCCTCCAGGGCGTCGATGGCGCCCTGGAGGGTCTCCAGGCGGTTGCCGAGGTTGGAGCCGAGGGAGATCACGGCGCGCTTGGGGTTGTGGAGGGTGGTGTCGGCGGCGTCCACCTGCTGCACGACCGAGGCGGGCACCGGCTGTACGGTCGGGTCGCTCGGACCCGCGGCGAAGGACGCGGTCATACTCGGCTCCGGGTGATGGTGACGGTCACGTCGTCGAAGGGCACGGTGATCGGTGCGTCGGGTTTGTGGACCCTGACCTCGACCTCCTCTACCCGCTGGTGCTTCAGACAGGCCTGGGCGATGCGCTCGGCGAGCGTCTCGATGAGGTTGACGGGCTCACCCTCGACGACGGCCACGACCTCCTCCGCCACGATGCCGTAGTGCACGGTCTTCGTCAGGTCGTCGTCGGCGGCGGCCGGCCGGGTGTCCAGTCCGAGGACGAGGTCCACGAGGAAGGTCTGGCCCTCCTCGCGCTCCTTGGGGAACACACCGTGGTGCCCGCGGGCCTTCAGGCCGCGCAGCGCGACACGATCCACGCGAATCACTCCTGCAATCGTCGGTACGGCCGGTCCGTGCCGTGTGCGGGCGGCACACCGGCCTCGAACGAATCTACCTGCGAGCACTGACACGGCCGGGCCACGCGGGCGCGGGCCGGTACCGGGGTCAGGGGGCTTCAGCGGGTGTTTCCCCTGGGGAACCCGGCGGCTCACGGGTTGGTAGCCGCCCCTACCCAGGGGTTCGTGATTCCAACCACTTCTTGGTCCCCACGGGTGGGGGAAGGGGGGCCGGCGGGTTTTCAGGACGGGGTGTCGTCGTCCTCGTCCTCGTCGTTCTCGGCCAGGACGGGGGAGGCGTGGTGGGACCAGAGCTTCCAGCCGTCGGGGGTGCGGCGGAACACGTTGGTGGCGACGACCAGCTGGCCGACGAGCGGACCGAGTTCCTCGCCGCCCTCGGGTGCGGGGCCGCCGCTGAGGATGTTCTCGGTACAGGTCACCAGGGCGGTGTCGCCGGTGACGGAGACATGCACGTCGGTGAGGAAGAACTGGATGTAGTCGGTGTTCGCCATGATCAGCGCGTACGACCTGAGGACCTCGCCGCGGCCGGTCAGCACGGGCCAGCCGGGGTGCACGCAGGAGACCACGCCGACGTCGGCCGGGTCGTGGTACTCCTCGTCGACGCCCAGGTCGGCGGGTGTGAGCCAGAGCGAGGAGACCCCTTCGAAGTCGCCGCGCTCCAGTGCCTCGTAGAAGGCCGTGTTGGCGGCCTCCACCTGTTCCACGTCGGTGTGGGGGGCGCTCACCGGGCTCCTTCCGCGCCGTTGTCCGCGCTGCTCGCGCCCTCGGTACGCGCTTCCGCGGTGCGCGCTCCTTCCACGGCGCGGGCGACCCGTACCGCGTCCGCCGTCGCGCGGACCTCGTGCACGCGTACGGCCCACGCGCCGGCGTGCGCGGCGAGGGCGGAGACGGCGGCCGTGGCGGCGTCTCGCTCGCGTGCGGGCGGCGGGGCGCCCTGCGGTCCGGCGAGGACACGGCCGAGGAACCGTTTGCGGGAGGCGGCCACGAGGAGGGGGTGGCCGAGGTCGAGGAGGCGGTCGAGGTGGGAGAGGAGGACCAGGTCGTGCTCGGCGTCCTTGGAGAACCCGAGGCCCGGGTCGACGACCACGCGGTCCGGGGAGATGCCGCCCGCGAGGACGGCGTCCACGCGCGCGTGGAGTTCGTCGACGACCTCGGCGACGACGTCGGCGTAGACGCCCTTGACGTTGCCGCCCTCCAGGAAGCCGCGCCAGTGCATGACGACGAAGGGGGCGCCCGCGTCGGCGACCACCGGGATCATCGCGGGGTCGGCGAGACCGCCGCTGACGTCGTTGACGAGGACCGCGCCCGCGGCGAGCGCCTCTTCGGCGACCCGGGCGCGCATGGTGTCCACCGAGACGGTGACGCCTTCGGCGGCGAGGCCGCGGACGACGGGGACGACGCGCCGGAGTTCCTCGGCCTCGTCGACGCGGGTGGCGCCGGGGCGGGTGGACTCGCCGCCGACGTCCACGAGGTCGGCGCCTTCCTCGACGAGGGTGAGGCCGTGCTTGACGGCGGCCGTCGTGTCGAACCAGCGGCCGCCGTCGGAGAAGGAGTCGGGGGTGACGTTCACGACCCCCATGACCGCGCAGCGGTCCCATTCCGGAAGGCCGGCGACGCGCCCGCGTCCGCTCTGCTTGCTCATGCGTTCAGCCTAGGCCCAGCGTGCGGCCGCGGGACCGCGCGGCCCGGACGGAAGCCCCCGGGCTGGAGGAGGGGTGGGGCTTCCGTCCGGGCCAGTCCCGGAGCGGCCGGTCACGCCGCTCTTACGTCCCGCTCCCCGACCGCGTGGGCACACGCGCGTGCGGTGTGCGAGCGGCGGCGCAGGAAGCGCGGCAGCGGGAGGGCGAGGTTGACGAAGCCCTCCGCCTGCATGGCGGCGAAGCCGATGCGCGGGAGGTCGCCGGAGGCCCGGTAGACGACGAAGCGGGGCTCCCAGCGGGGCTGGAACTTCGCGTTGAACTTGTACAGGGACTCGATCTGGAACCAGCGGGACAGGAAGACCAGCAGGCCCCGCCAGGCGCGCAGCACCGGCCCGGCGCCGATCTTCTCGCCGCGGGCGAGGGCCGAGCGGAACATGGCGAAGTTCAGCGACACGCGCGTGATGCCGAACTTCGGGGCCGCCTGGAGGGCCGCGACGATGAGCAGTTCGTTCATGCCGGGGTCGGCCGAGCGGTCCCGTCGCATCAGGTCCAGGGAGGCGCCGTCGGTGCCCCAGGGCACGAAGTGCAGGATCGCCTTGAGGTCGCCGTAGGGGCCGGGCTGGTCGTCGGCCTTGTGGGCGGTGGCGATGAGGCAGTCGCCGTCGGCGAGGTCGCCGATGCGGCCCAGCGCCATCGAGAAGCCGCGCTCGGTGTCGGTGCCGCGCCAGTCGTCGGCGGCCTGCCGGATCCGTTCCAGCTCGGTCTCCCCGAGGTCACGGACGCGCCGTACCCGGGTCTCGTAACCGGCGCGCTCGATGCGCTTGACCATCTGGCGCACATTGCGCATCGCGCGGCCGGCGAGCGAGAAATCCGCGACGTCCACCACCGCCTCGTCGCCCAGTTCGAGGGCGTCCAGGCCGGTCTCGCGGGTCCAGACCTCGCCGCCGGTCTCCGAGCAGCCCATGACGGCGGGCGTCCAGGAGTGCGCCTTGGCCTCGTCCATGAAGCGCTCGATGGCGCCCGGCCAGGCCTCGACGTCCCCGATCGGGTCGCCGCTGGCGAGCATCACGCCGGAGACGACGCGGTAGGTGACGGCCGCCTTGCCACTGGGGGAGAAGACGACGGCCTTGTCGCGGCGCAGCGCGAAGTGGCCGAGGGAGTCACGTCCGCCGTGCTTGGCCAGCAGGGCCCGCAGGCGGGACTCGTCCTCCTCGGTGAGGCGGGCGGCGGGGTGTTCGGGGCGGAAGGCGAGGTAGATCGTGGTGATGGCCGTGAGCAGGCCCAGGGCGCCCAGGGAGACGCCGACGGTCCACGAGGTGTCGCCCTGGTAGTCGACCGGGCCCTCGAAGCCGAACAGGCCGTACAGGACGTGCGTGATGCGGTCGGCCAGGCTCGGGTCGCCGACCATGCGGTTCGGGTGGACGCTGACGATGATCAGCCCGAGGACGAGGGAACCGGCGCCCATGAGGACGAAGTTGGCGAGCGCGCGCCACCTGCTGCGCGGGTCGGGCAGCGCCCTGAACTGGTCGCGGTGGCGCAGCAGCGGTGCGAGCAGGGCGAGCGAGATGGCCACCCCGACGAGCGAGTGGCGGTAGGTGAACTGCGCGAGCGCGCCCGCCGGCAGCAGGGCCACGGCCGCGCGCCAGGCCCGGCGCTTGTGGCGCCTGAGGCCGTGCGCGAGCAGCAGCAACAGCACACCGGTGCTGAGCGAGAGCGCGGCCGCGAACGGGCCGAGCGCGCCGGGCAGCACCTCGGCCAGGGTGTGCATACGGCTGTGCCGGAAGCGCGGGAAGACGCCGGCGGCGATGTCCAGAAGGCCTACGAGTGCGCAGGCTCTGGCGACGAGGACGGGGACGGCCTCGGGGCGCGGTCCGTGCAGTGCACGCCGCAGCCGTGTTGATCGGATCGGAACCCCGCCCGACATTTCCTCATCTGTCCTGACAGACATCGCATCCCGTGGTTCTGCGAGTGACTTTGGATCCGGAGCCCGATTCGGGCATCCGGCGACATTGCGCCCTCTAGGACGGTGTCTCGTGAGGAGAGGTTCACTCAGCTCCTCAAAGCCGTTTCAAAGGCCGAGGAAAGCGAAAGCAAGCAATGGGTCTCACGAGCAACAACACACTGGTGCCGGCCGCCTTGGCCGCCGTGGCGCTGTTCGCCTGCACGGTGTGGCTGTGGCCACGGCTGGCCCGGAGAGGCTGGCGGTCCGTCAGCGGCCGTGTGGCGCTGCTGTTCGCGGTGCAGCTCTCGCTCTTCGTGTCGGTGGGACTCTTCGCCAACCAGACCTTCGGGTTCTACGCCTCCTGGGCCGACCTGTTCGGCCAGGAGACCGACCAGGGTGTGGTGGTCGACCACACCCCGGGCAACCGGTCGAGCGATCCGCTGCGGGTGACCGAGATAGGCGGCGTGCCCGGCAGGAGCGGCTTTCGGCCGTCCTCGGTGGGGCAGGTCCAGAAGGTCGACATCGTCGGCCGTACGACGCACATCGCCTCGCCCGCGTACATCTATCTGCCGCCGGAGTATTTCCAGGAGCGCTATCGCGCGCGTACGTTCCCGGCGGCCGTGGTCCTCACCGGTTATCCGGGTACCGCGAGAGCGCTGGTGGACAAACTCCACTATCCGCGCACGGCTCTTCAACTCGTCAAGGACGGGCGTATGCGGCCGATGATCCTGGTGATGCTGCGGCCGACGGTGGCGCCTCCGCGCGACACCGAGTGCGTGGACGTCCCGGGCGGTCCGCAGACCGAGTCGTTCTTCGCCGAGGACCTGCCCCAGGCGGTGACGCAGCACTACCGGGTGACCGAGGGGCCGCGGAGCTGGGGGATCATCGGCGACTCCACGGGCGGCTACTGCGCGCTGAAGCTCGCCATGCACCACCCCGGGGTCTACGCGGCGGGCGCGGGCCTGTCCCCGTACTACAAGGCGCCCGTCGACCCCACCACGGGCGACCTGTTCCAGGGCGACAAGGCGCTGCGGAACCGCGCGAACCTGTGGTGGTGCCTCAAGCACCTGCCCGGCCCCGACACCTCACTGCTCGTCAGCAGCAGCAAGGAGGGCGAGGCGAACTACAAGGACACGTTGAAGTTCATAGAGCGGGTGAAGGCGAAGGAAACGACACGGATCTCGTCGATCATCCTCGAAAGCGGCGGGCACAACTTCAACACCTGGCGGCGGGAGATCCCGGCGACCTTGGAGTGGGTCAGCGGGCTGCTCGGTGATCGATGAAGCGAATTCGGCGGCGGTTCGGATTCCTGATGTCGGGTGAAGGTCGCGGTATGGCTGTGTTTTTACGGGGCGGGGCACCATGCTTCGCCTACGCGCGGTAAGTTTCTGGCCATGCCACGTGGACGTCACCGCCATTCCCCGCCTCTGCACAGGCTGCTGCCTCCGTCGGCGATCGCAGGCGTCTCCCTCGTCTGCGCCTTCGGCCCCTGGGTCTTCTCGCAGCAGGCCGTGCTCCGCGTGATAGCCGCGTTCGCCGCGGCGGTCGCGGTCGTGGGCGCGGCCGTCATGCGCCGTTGGGACGCGCAGGCGGGCAAACAGGTCGCCGACCTCACGCGCGCGCGTGCGAGCGACGAGTGGCGGCACGAGGAGCGGGTCGCCGAACTCGAGACCGACCTCGAGGAGTCGCGGGAGCTGCGCGCCAAGCTGGAGCAGCGGCTGCGGGCCAAGCGCGCGGAACTGGCCGGGCTGCGCAACGAACACGCGGCTCTGCTGCGGCGGTACGCCACGGCGGAGACCGAGCGGGCGAGCGCCCTGGAGGGCCGCCGGCTGCTGGAGATAGAGGCCGCGCCGGCGCGTGCGCTGCCGTCGGCGGAGCGGGCGGACGTCGAGGCCGTGGCGGTGGCTGCCGCGGTCGAGGACGGGACCGGGACCGAGGCCGATGGCGGGGCCGGTGTCGAGGCGGAGAACTCCGAGGCCGCGCAGGAGCGTTCGGAGCGGCCCGCGGTCTTCTCGCCCGAGGGTTCCCGGCTGTGGCTGCGGGCCGACGCGGCGCTCAAGCGGCTCGACGCGGGCGCCGACGGGGACGGGGCCAGGAACGGCGACGAGGACGGGGACTCCGGGACGCGGGCCGATGCCGGGTCGGAGACCGAGGCGGGAGTCGCGTCGGAGGCCGGTGCGGAAGCCGAGCCGGAGGCCGGCGCGGAGGCGAAGACCGAGCCCGAGGTGAAGGCCGGCGCGAAGACCAAGGCCGGGTCCCGGAGCGATGTCGGTGCCGACCCCAAGGGCGACACCAGGACTGACGCGAAGAGCGGCCCGACGGCCGAGCCCAAGAGCTCCCCGGCCGGGTCGGAGCCCGTGAACGCCGGTGCGCGCGCGGCGGACGCCGCCGGAACCGACGCGGAGGCCGCGCAGGAGGACGAGGCGCGGGGGAAGCCCGAGGCGGTCGACGGGCATGAGCGCGCGGCCGCCACCACCACGGCCGCGGCGGCCACCGCCACGGCCAGAGCCGCCCAGCCGCAGCAGCCCGCCGGGCACTTCATCGCGCCGACCGCCGTGGCGGTCGTGCCCACCGCGCCCGAGCGGCGCCCGCGGGTCGAGGGCGGGTTCGACTTCTTCGGCACGAAGTCGGGGGCCTCGCGCGACGCGCTGGAGGCCGTGCAGAACGAGGACCTCGCCGACGTCGTCGGCCAGGAGGCGCTCGCCCTGCACAAGGCCGAGTCGGAGGCGGAGTTCAAGCCGGCCGACGAGGAGTCCCGGGGCGTCGGCCAGGTCATCGACCTGACCGCCCACGACGAGACGGAACAGATCAACCTCCAGGGACTGCGCAGCGCGGTCTCCTGACGGACGTACGACGGACCGACGACGGACGTCACAGACGCTCGCGAGGGGCACGGTCAGACCATCCACCGGTCGGGCCGTGCCCCTCTCCGTCCCGTCCGTGACCGCTCCGCCTGCGCCCGGAGCAGCTCCGCGGCCTCCTGAGCGTCCCTCAGACGGGCCGTGACGGTCTTGTTCGCTCCCGTGTCCACGTGCACGTCGGCGAGCCGCCACAGCCGCTTCCAGGGCCCCTGAGCGAGTCGTACGCTCTGGACCTTCGCGTGCGGGACGAGCGCCAGGCTCCGCCGCAGCAGCCCCTGCCGGGAGACGAACACCGCATCGGTGACGGCGAGTCCGTGGCCGCGCCACCACACGGGCACACACCGCCCGGCCCGCCGCGGGGGCCGTGACAGCTCCGACAAGGGCGGTACGACCACTCCGGGCAGCACGCGCGCGACGACCGCCTCGGCGACCTCGCGCGGAGCGACCGGCACCAGCACCGAGTTGGACGACCCCGCCACGTCCAGCTCGACCCGCACCCAGCCGCGCCGCCGCCACAGCAGCGGCTCCACGACCCGCACGGTCTGCACCCGCCCCGGCGGCACCGTCTCATGGCTGCGGTCCAGGAGGCCGTGGTCGATCCGCAGCCCGTCCTGGGACTCGCCGACCGTCCAGTCGTACTCGCTGACGAACCGCCCCACACTGCTCGCACCCGCCGCGCCGAGCAGCGGCACGGCGGTCGCCAGGACCGTCCACACGCTCTCGGTGGCCCACCACAGCAGCGGCGGTACGACGAGGGCGGCGAGCAGGCTCACCCAGGTGGCGCCGGTCAGCACCAGGGACAGCGCGAGGTCGCGCGGGGGCGTGCGCATCAACTCGCGCGCCGGTGCCTCACCGACCTCGTGCGCGGTCTCAGGAGCGAACCCGGCGGCGCGCGCCAGCAGTTCCGCGCGCAGCGCCCGCGCCTCGCGCTCCCCGAGGAAGGCCAACTCGTCCTTCTTGTCGGTGCCGACGACATCGAGCCGGAGCTTCGCGACTCCCGCCACGCGCGCGAGGAGCGGCTGGGTGACGTCGATCGCCTGGATCCGCTCCAGCCGGATGTGCGCGGTGCGCCGGAACAACAGGCCGGTCCGGATGCGCAGTTCGCTGTCGGTGACCGCGAAGTGGGTGAACCACCAGGTGAGAAAGCCGTACAGGGCGGCGGCCGGCACCACGACGGCGAGCGCGATCAGCAGCGTGGTGGTCGTCAGCCGGGTCAGCTGGCGCTGCGCCTGGTCGGGGTCGTGCACCGCCCACCCGATGACCACGGCCACCGGCGCCCACGCCCGCCTGAGCGGCGTTATGGGATGCAGCCGCCGCTCGCTGACGGCCTCCTTCTCGTGTACGGCGTCGTCGACGCCCGGCGCCGTCACAGGCCCGCCGATCGGGCCTCGCCGAGTTCGGTGAGCCGGTCCCGCAGCCGTTCCGCCTCGGCCGGGTCCAGGCCCGGGATGGTCGCGTCGGTCGCCGCGGCCGCCGTGTGCAGCTGCACGCTGGCCAGCCCGAAGTGCCGCTCCACGGGCCCGGAGGTGACCTCCACCAGCTGCATGCGGCCGTACGGCACCACGGTCTCCTCGCGCCACAGCACGCCCCGGCTGATCAGCAGGTCGTCCGCGCGCTCGGCGTAGCGCCAGGAGCGCCAGTTGCGGCCGATCAGCACCCAGCCCCAGCCCATGAGGGCGAGCGGCAGCAGCGCGAAGGCCGCCCAGGCCGGACCGCACAGCAGCCCCAGCAGCAGCCCGAGGGCCACGGCGAGCAGTCCCAGCCACACCACCAGCAACAGCCGCCGCATCCGCAGCAGCCCCGGCGGCAGCCCGGTCCACACCGGCTCCGCCCCCGCGACCTCTGTGTCCTGCCCGCTCCCCGTCTCCATGGGGCCAGCGTACGTAGGACAGACTGTGTCCATGACTCCTACGACGGAGACCACGGTCGGCATCGGTGGCGCCGCGGAGAGCACCGACATGGTGCTCAACATCGGACCGCAGCACCCGTCCACCCATGGCGTGCTGCGCCTGCGGCTGGTCCTGGACGGCGAGCGCATCGTCAGCGCGGAGCCGGTGATCGGCTACATGCACCGGGGCGCGGAGAAGCTGTTCGAGGCGCGCGACTACCGCCAGATCATCATGCTCGCCAACCGCCACGACTGGCTGTCGGCCTTCTCCAACGAGCTGGGCGTCGTCCTCGGCGTGGAGCGCATGCTCGGCATGGAGGTGCCCACGCGCGCGGTGTGGACGCGCACGCTGCTCGCCGAGCTCAACCGGGTGCTGAACCACCTGATGTTCCTGGGCTCGTACCCGCTGGAGCTGGGCGGCATCACCCCGGTCTTCTACGCGTTCCGGGAGCGGGAGGTCCTCCAGAACGTCATGGAGGAGGTCTCCGGCGGCCGCATGCACTACATGTTCAACCGGGTCGGCGGCCTCAAGGAGGACCTGCCGGCCGGCTGGGCCACGCGCGCGCGTGCCGCCGTCTCCGCCGTGCGCTCGCGCATGGACCGCTTCGACGACCTGGTGCTGGGCAACGAGATCTTCCGGGGACGCACCCGGGACGTCGGTGTCCTCGCGCCGGAGACCGTGCACGCCTACGGCGTCAGCGGGCCCATCGCGCGCGCCTCGGGCGTCGACTTCGACCTGCGGCGCGACGAGCCCTACCTCGCCTACGGCGAGCTCCAGGACACGCTGAAGGTGGTGACCCGGAAGGAGGGCGACTGCCTGGCCCGCTTCGAGGTCCTCCTGGAGCAGACCCACAACGCCCTCGACCTCGCCGACGCCTGCCTCGACCGGCTCGCGGAGCTGCCGCCCGGCCCGATCAACCAGCGGCTCCCGAAGGTCCTCAAGGCGCCCGAGGGGCACACGTACGCGTGGACCGAGAACCCGCTCGGCATCAACGGCTACTACCTCGTCAGCAAGGGCGAGAAGACCCCGTACCGGCTGAAGCTGCGCTCGGCCTCCTACAACAACATCCAGGCGCTGGTCGAGCTGCTGCCGGGGACGCTGGTGGCGGACATGGTGGCGATCCTCGGGTCACTGTTCTTCGTGGTCGGGGACATCGACAAGTAGGGCCGCGCGGCCGGCGGGTGAGTCCGGGATCCCCACCGGCTGGAGCAGCCAGCCGAAGTCGCCGAGCCCGCCCGCCGCGGTGAGCTCGGCGGCCTCCCCGGCGCGCGCGAGGGCGCGGACGTACTCGGCGGGGCGGGTCGAGGCGAGGGCGAGCGGGGGGCGTGCGCCCGCGATGCCGAGGGCGCGCAGCGCGTCCCGCTGGCGCAGGACGCGCCCGCCGGGCAGTGTGCACGCGTCCAGCGCCACATGGGCGGTCAGGTCGCACGACCCGTCCGGTACCGGGGGAGTCTCGCGGCCCTCGCGAAAGCCGGTGAGCGTGCCGAAGGGGGGCCGGGTGAGGGCCGTGTGCGCGTAGTCCACAGCGACCGCGAGGCCCCGCTCGACGGTCGCGACCGCCGACGCCCACGCATGGCCCCGGGGCAGCCCGATCTCGGCCCGCAGCCCCTCCTCCGGCGGCAGCGGCCACCACCGGTCCAGCCAGTCGGCCTCCGCCCCGGCGACCGGTTCCCCGAGGCGTTCGCGACCGTCCCGTCGTACGAGAACCCGGCGCGGCACGCCCGAGGAGTCCGTCTCGGCGATCTCCACGGGCACGTTGTCCAGCCATTCGTTGGCGAACAGCAGCCCGGCGACGCCGCTCGGGGGCTCGTGCAGCCACTCGATCCGGTGAGCGAGGCCCGCGGGGCGGTCGGCGACCTCGACGGCGTACACGCGTGTGCGGGCGCTCACCTCGGCGGGCAGGGCGGCGAGGACGCCGGTGGCCAGCTCGCCCCGGCCCGCGGCCATGTCGACGAAGTCGAGCCGGGCGGGCCGGCCCAGGGCCTCGTCCACGCGGCACAGCAGCCGGGCCACAGCGTCGGCGAACAACGGGGAGGCGTGCACGGACGTACGGAAGTGCCCGGCCGGCCCCTCCGGCCTGCGGTAGAAGCCGTCCGGGCCGTACAGGGCGGCCTCGGCGGCGGCCCGCCAGCCGGTCCACTCGCCCGCCGGCCCGTCCCTCGTGTCATCGCTCACGCCGTCAGGCTAGGCGCCCAGGTGAACGCAGCCTCCACCTTGGGGAGTACGCGCGGGCGGTACGGATCGGTCCTCCGGTTGACCCCCGCACACTTCACGCTTCCCTACGCTGGGTTACGTGCAGCGCCTCTATGACTTCCTCCGCAGGCACCCGACAGGGGTCGACGTCTTCTGGGCCGTCTTCCTGTTCGGGATCTCGCTCGCGAGCGAAACCGCCCGTGGGGAGTCCCAGGGGACCGGGTCCCCGCTCGTGATCATCCCGGTCGTCCTGCTGTTGTGCCTGGTGATCGCGCTGCGCCGGCGGATGCCGGAGAAGATGCTGCTGCTGGCCATCGGGGTCGGGGTGGCGCAGCTCGTGCTGGACGTGGAGACCACGGCCGCCGACTTCGCCTTCCTGGTGATCGTCTACACCGTGGCCGCCACCGCCTCCCGCGGGGCCTCCCGGCTGGCCCTGACGGCGGGCCTGTGCGCGGCCCCCGCGGCGCAGCTGCGCTGGCCCGAGGAGCACTCCAGCACCCTCGGCAATGTCGCGATCATGATCTTCCAGACCGTGCCGTTCGCCCTGGCCTGGGTGCTCGGGGACTCGATCCGCACCCGCCGTGCGTACTTCGCGCAGCTGGAGGAGCGCAACGCCCGTCTGGAGAAGGAGCGCGAGGCGCAGGCCAAGGTCGCCGTCGCCGCCGAGCGCGCCCGGATCGCCCGCGAACTGCACGACGTCGTCGCGCACAACGTGTCGGTCATGGTCGTCCAGGCCGACGGCGCCGCCTATGTCCTCGACGCCGCGCCCGACCAGGCCAAGAAGGCCCTGGAGACCATCTCCTCCACCGGCCGCCAGGCCCTCGCCGAGATGCGCCGGCTGCTGGGCGTGCTGCGCACCGGCGAGCACCAGGAGGGCGGCGAGTACGTCCCGCAGCCCGACGTCGAGCAGATCGAGGACCTGGTCGAGCAGTGCCGAGGCTCCGGGCTCCCCGTCGACTTCAAGGTCGAGGGCACCCCGCGCCCGCTGCCCAGCGGCGTCGAGCTCACCGCGTACCGGATCGTGCAGGAGGCACTCACCAACACGCGCAAGCACGGCGGCCCGAACGCGGGCGCGAGCGTGCGCCTGGTCTACTTCGACGACGGCCTCGGCCTGCTCGTCGAGGACGACGGCAAGGGCGCCCCGCACGAGCTCTACGAGGAGGGCGGCGCAGACGGAGCGGGCCACGGCCTGATCGGCATGCGCGAGCGGGTCGGCATGGTCGGGGGCACCCTGGACGCGGGCCCCCGCCCCGGCGGAGGATTCCGCATCAGTGCGCTGCTGCCGCTCAAACCGGCGCATTGACGCCGACGCACGCCCCCTGTTGACACCTGTCACGCCCCCCGTGACGAGCACGCCGTAAGACCCCCGTGACACGCCGTTAGACCCCCGAGGAACGGAAGAGGACCGATGACGATCCGCGTGATGCTCGTCGACGACCAGGTGCTGCTGCGCACCGGGTTCCGGATGGTGCTCGCCGCCCAGCCGGACATGGAGGTCGTCGCGGAGGCGGGGGACGGGGTGGAGGCCCTCCAGGTGCTGCGCTCGACCGCCGTCGACGTCGTCCTGATGGACGTCCGCATGCCGAAGCTGGACGGGGTGGAGACCACCCGCCGCATCTGCTCGGAGCCCGATCCGCCGAAGGTGCTGATCCTGACCACCTTCGACCTCGACGAGTACGCCTTCTCCGGGCTGAAGGCGGGCGCCTCCGGGTTCATGCTCAAGGACGTGCCGCCCGGCGAACTGCTCACCGCGATCCGCTCGGTGCACAGCGGTGACGCCGTGGTCGCCCCGTCGACGACCCGGCGTCTGCTCGACCGGTTCGCGCCGATGCTGCCCACCACCGGCAAGCAGCCGCAGCACCAGGAGCTGGAGCGGCTCACCGACCGTGAGCGCGAGGTCATGGTGCTGGTCGCGCAGGGGCTGTCCAACGGCGAGATCGCGGCCCGGCTGGTGCTGTCCGAGGCCACGGTGAAGACGCACGTCGGCCGCATCCTCACCAAGCTGAGCCTCAGGGACCGGGTGCAGGTGGTGGTCCTCGCCTACGAGACGGGGCTGGTCCGGGCGGGCGGCGGGCAGGGCTGAGGCGGGGCGGGCGGGCTCAGGCGGTCGTGCTCCGGGCACCGGCGCCCGGCAGCCGCGCGGCGAAGTCCGCGGCCGCCGTCCGTACGTCCGCCGCGGTCCACTCCAGGGCCGCGGCGCGGACGTAGACCTCGGTCATGGACAGGCCCGGGCCCTTCTCGTCCCAGGGGTTGATGAACAGGGCCGTCCCCGTCTCCTCCGACTGCCGGATCGCCGCCTCGGAGACCTCGTCGACGCCGTACGGCAGCCAGACCTGGAAGTCGAAGGTGTGCGGCACCTCGGGGTGCACCCGGGCCCACGGCAACCCGGCCTGCGTGAACCCCTCGCGCAGCGCGGCGGCCACCACGCGCGCGTGGGTCACGTACTCGGGCAGCCGGGGCAGTTCCCGCTCCAGCCCCGCGAGGGCCGACAGGACGGTCGGGAACTGCTGGAAGACCGCGCCGCCGTACCGGTGCCGCCAGGTCTTCGCCTCCTCGATCAGGGTCCTCGGGCCGGCGAGCGCGGCCCCGCCGTAGGCCTGGAGGGACTTGTAGAACGACACGTAGACGCTGTCCGCGAGGTCCGCGATCTCGTCCAGGGGGCGGCCGAAGTGGACGGTGGTCTCCCACAGTCGGGCGCCGTCGAAGTGCACCACCGCGTCCCGCTCGCGCGCGGCCGCCACGACCTCGGTGAGCTCCTCCCAGGTGGGCAGCACGAAACCGGCGTCCCTCAGGGGCAGTTCCAGCATCAGCGCCCCGAAGGGCTCCTCGAAGCCGCGGATTTCGTCGGCGCTGGGCTGCCGGGGTTCGCTCGTCACATGGACCGGGCGCAGACCGGAGACCTCCCGGAAGGCGTTCCGCTCGTGCACCTCGGGGTGGGCCAGGGCGTGCAGGGCGACGGTGGGGTTGCCGGAGCGGCCCGCCCAGCAGCGCAACGCCACCTGCTGGGCCATCGTGCCGGTCGGGAAGAACGCGGCCGCCTCCTTGCCGAGGAGAGCCGCGACCCTCTCCTCCAGGGCCTCGACGATGCCGTTGCCGTAGAGGTCGGACGGTTCGTCCAGGTCGTGGAGCGCTTCGGCCCCGTCGAGCCGTGCGAGGCGCTCGCGCAGCGGGGCGAGCAGTTCGAGGCGCGCCAGTGTGCGCCCGGCCTTCCGGTACGCGTCGATGCGCCGTGCCCGGCGGCGCAACAGCCGTTCCTCCTCCGTGAGTTCCCGCTCCTGCGAGAGGTCCTCCGCTGCCTGCCCCGCGCTCTGCCGCGCTGTGTCACCCATGCCCGGATCATCTCGCGCGGCTCCGGCGGCGGGCACCGGATTTCCCCCGCTCCGCCGCCCGCGGCCACCCACAGCCTGTGGACAACCGAACGCCCCCGGGACCGATAGCGTTAACATGACGAGAAATCGTCCGGTACCCAGATGCGGACTGGAACGGGAAGGCCGCCGTCGAGTGAGTACAGCCCAACAGCCAGACAGCAAGGACCGCCCCGCGCGGCTCACCGTAGGCGTCGTCGGCGCCGGCCGTGTGGGTCCCGCGCTCGCCGCGTCCCTCCAGCTCGCCGGGCACCGCCCGGTGGCCGTCTCCGGGGTCTCCGACGCCTCCCGGCGGCGTGCCGAGCTGATGCTCCCGGACGTTCCGCTCGTCGCCCCCGCGGACGTCCTCCAGCGCGCCGACCTGGTGTTGCTGACCGTCCCCGACGACACCCTGCCCGGACTCGTGGAGGGCCTGGCCGAGACCGGGGCCGTGCGGCCGGGGCAGCTGCTCGTGCACACCTCGGGGCGGTACGGCGCGAAAGTCCTGGACCCCGCCCTGCGCGCGGGCGCGCTGCCGCTGGCCCTGCACCCGGCGATGACCTTCACCGGCACCCCCGTGGACGTCCAGCGTCTCGCCGGCTGCTCCTTCGGCGTCACCGCGCCCGAGGAGCTGCGGCTGGCCGCCGAGGCCCTCGTCATCGAGATGGGTGGCGAGCCCGAGTGGATCGAGGAGGCGAAACGCCCGCTCTACCACGCGGCCCTCGCCCTCGGCGCCAACCACCTGGTCACCCTGGTCGCCCAGGCCATGGAACTGCTGCGCTCGGCCGGCGTCGAGGCCCCGGACCGGATGCTCGGCCCGCTGCTCGGCGCCGCCCTCGACAACGCCCTGCGTTCCGGCGACGCGGCGCTCACCGGCCCGGTCGCGCGCGGCGACGCCGGCACCGTCGCCGCGCACGTCACCGAGCTGCGCAAGCACGCCCCGCAGACCGTCGCCGGCTATCTGGCGATGGCCCGCGCGACCGCCGACCGCGCGCTCGCCCAGGGGCTGCTGAAGCCGGAGCTCGCCGAGGACCTGCTCGGGGTGCTCGCCGGCCAGACCGACGGGACCCACGGCTCCGAGGGAGACGCCCGATGAGCATCACCCCGCTGCGCACCGCCGACGAACTGCACGCACGCACGCGTGCGGGCCGCCGGGCCGTCGTGATGACCATGGGCGCCCTGCACGAGGGCCACGCCACCCTGATCCGCACCGCGCGCGAGATCGCGGGACCGGACGGCGAGGTCGTCGTCACCGTCTTCGTGAACCCCCTCCAGTTCGGTGCGGGGGAGGACCTCGACCGCTACCCGCGCACCCTGGACGCCGACCTCAAGATCGCCGAGGACGCCGGCGCGGACGCCGTCTTCGCGCCCTCGGTCGACGAGGTCTACCCGGGCGGCGAGCCCCAGGTGCGCATCAGCGCGGGCCCCATGGGGGAGCGCCTGGAGGGCGCCTCGCGCCCCGGTCACTTCGACGGCATGCTCACCGTCGTCGCCAAGCTGCTCCACCTCACCCGCCCCGACGTCGCCCTCTACGGCCAGAAGGACGCCCAGCAGCTCGCCCTGATCCGCCGCATGGTGCGCGACCTGAACTTCGGCATCGACATCGTCGGCGTGCCCACCGTGCGCGAGGACGACGGCCTGGCCATGTCCAGCCGCAACCGCTACCTCACCCCGCAGCAGCGGCGCACGGCGCTCGCGCTGTCCCGGGCCCTGTTCGCGGGCCGCGACCGGCACGCAGCGCAGGAGGCACTGCGCGCGCGGGCCCGCGAGGTACCCGCCACCCACGCGCGTGCCGAGGCCCTGAGCGCCCTCGGCGAATCCCGCGCGGCCGCCGACGCGCACGCCGTCGCCAAGGCCCTCCCGGGCGCCCCCTCGGCCGTCCGCGCGGCCGCCCGGCTGATCCTGGACGACGCCGCCCGCCAGGACCCGCCGCTCGCCCTGGACTACCTCGCGCTCGTCGACCCGTCCGACTTCAGCGAGATCGACGACGACTTCACCGGCGAGGCCGTCCTCGCCGTCGCCGCCCGGGTAGGGACGACCCGGCTGATCGACAACATCCCCCTGACCTTCGGAAAAACCCTCGGAGCCGCCTCGTGACCAGCACAGGCATACGCCCGCCCGTCGCCCACCACCACCCTCAAACGAGAGCGCTTCGCGCTCACCTCCACCTCCATGCGCCCGCCCCCGGGTGGTCCATCGACGCGGACGTCGTGGTCGTCGGCTCCGGCGTCGCCGGCCTCACCGCGGCCCTGCGCTGCGAGGCGGAGGGCCTGAGGACCGTCGTCGTCACCAAGGCCCGCCTCGACGACGGCTCCACCCGCTGGGCGCAGGGCGGCATCGCCGCGGCCCTCGGCGAGGGCGACACCCCCGAACAGCACCTGGACGACACCCTGGTCGCGGGCGCGGGCCTGTGCGACGAGGAGGCCGTCCGGATCCTCGTCACCGAGGGCCCCGACGCCGTACGACGGCTGATCGCGACCGGCGCGCACTTCGACGAGTCCGAGGCCGGCGACCTGGAGCTCACCCGCGAGGGCGGCCACCACCGGCGCCGGATCGCCCACGCGGGCGGTGACGCGACCGGCGCGGAGATCTCCCGCGCGCTCGTCGAGGCGGTACGCGCGCGGGGCCTGCGCACGATCGAGAACGCGCTCGTGCTCGACCTGCTGACCGACGCCGAGGGCCGTACGGCCGGCGTCACCCTGCACGTCATGGGCGAGGGCCAGCACGACGGCGTGGGCGCCGTGCACGCCCCCGCGGTGGTCCTCGCGACCGGCGGCATGGGCCAGGTCTTCTCCGCGACCACCAACCCGTCCGTGTCGACCGGCGACGGCGTCGCGCTCGCCCTGCGCGCGGGCGCCGAGGTCAGCGATCTGGAGTTCGTGCAGTTCCACCCCACCGTGCTGTTCCTCGGCGCGGACGCGGAGGGCCAGCAGCCGCTCGTCTCCGAGGCCGTGCGCGGCGAGGGCGCCCACCTGGTCGACGCCGACGGGGTGCGCTTCATGGTCGGCCAGCACGAACTGGCCGAGCTCGCGCCCCGGGACATCGTCGCCAAGGGCATCACCCGCCGGATGCAGGAGCTGGACGCCGAGCACATGTTCCTCGACGCCCGGCACTTCGGCGCCGACATGTGGGAGCACCGCTTCCCGACGATCCTCGCCGCCTGCCGCGCCCACGGCATCGACCCGGTCACCGAGCCCATCCCGATCGCGCCGGCCGCCCACTACGCCTCCGGCGGCGTCCGCACCGACTCCCGGGGCCGCACCACCGTGCCGGGCCTGTACGCGTGCGGCGAGGTCGCCTGCACCGGCGTGCACGGCGCCAACCGGCTCGCCTCCAACTCGCTCCTGGAGGGCCTGGTCTACGCCGAGCGGATCGTGGCGGACATCGCGGCGGTCCAGAAGGCGAACGGCCTCCACGCGCGTGTGCCCGACCCCGTCGAGCAGCCCGAGCGGCCCGCGCACCCGCTGCTCGCGCCCGAGGCCCGGTTCGCGATCCAGCGGACCATGACCCGGGGCGCGGGCGTGCTGCGCTCGGCCGAGTCCCTGGCCGGCGCGGCGGACGCCCTGCACCAGCTCCACGCGGACGCCCGGGACGCCCTCGCCGAGAACGGCAAGACGGCCGAGCCCGGCGTCGACACCTGGGAGGCCACCAACCTCCTGTGCGTGGCCCGCGTCCTGGTCGCCGCCGCCCTCCGGCGCGAGGAGACCCGGGGCTGCCACTGGCGCGAGGACGAGCCCGACCGCGACGACTCGGCATGGCGCCGCCACATCGTCGTACGGCTGAATCCGGACCGGACCCTCGCCGTACACACCACCGATACCGCAGACTTCCCCCCGACCCGGCAGCACCCTCAGGAGCAGTGACACCAGTGAGCACCGACGACCTTCCCCTCGCCTCCTCCGGCGGCTGCGGCGACGGCTGTGCCTGCGGCGCCGACGGCGTCGGCGACGAGGAGTACCTGGAGTGCGGGCTCGACCCCGCGCTCGCGCAGCTCCTGGCCGACGCCGGGCTCGACCCCGTCGAGGTCGAGGACATCGCCAATGTGGCCATCCAGGAGGACCTCGACCACGGCGTGGACGTGACGACCGTCGCGACCATCCCCGAGGACGCCGTCGCCACCGCCGACTTCGTCGCCCGCGAGGCGGGCGTCGTGGCCGGCCTCCGGGTCGCCGAGGCGGTCGTCTCGGTGGTCTGCGAGGACGAGTTCGAGGTCGAGCGGCACGTCGAGGACGGCGACCGCGTCGAGGCCGGGCAGAAGCTGCTGTCGGTCACCACGCGCACGCGTGACCTGCTCACCGCCGAGCGCAGCGCGCTGAACCTGCTGTGCCGCCTCTCCGGCATCGCGACCGCCACACGCGCGTGGGCGGACGCGCTGGACGGCACCAAGGCACGCGTGCGCGACACCCGCAAGACCACTCCGGGGCTCAGGTCCCTGGAGAAGTTCGCGGTGCGCTGCGGCGGCGGCGTCAACCACCGCATGTCGCTCTCCGACGCGGCCCTGGTCAAGGACAACCACGTGGTCGCCGCCGGTGGCGTCGCGCAGGCCTTCAAGGCCGTACGGGAGACCTTCCCGGACGTGCCGATCGAGGTCGAGGTCGATACCCTGCACCAGCTGCGGGAGGTCGTGGACGCGGGCGCCGACCTGATCCTGCTGGACAACTTCACCCCCGGAGAGTGCGAGGAGGCGGTCGCGCTCGTGCACGGACGGGCCGCGCTGGAGGCCTCCGGCCGGCTGACGCTGGACAACGCGCGCGCGTACGCCGACACCGGCGTCGACTACCTCGCCGTCGGCGCGCTCACCCACTCCTCGCCGATCCTCGACATCGGCCTCGACCTGCGCGAGGCGGAGTAGCCGTCATGCTCCTCACCATCGACGTGGGCAACACGCACACCGTCCTCGGCCTGTTCGACGGGGAGGACATCGTCGAGCACTGGCGGATCTCCACGGACGCGCGCCGGACCGCCGACGAGCTGGCCGTCCTGCTCCAGGGCCTCATGGGCATGCACCCGCTCCTCGGGGACGAACTGGGCGACGGCATCGACGGGATCGCGATCTGCGCGACCGTGCCGTCGGTGCTGCACGAGCTGCGCGAGGTGACGCGCCGCTACTACGGCGACGTGCCGGCCGTACTGGTCGAGCCCGGGGTGAAGACGGGGGTGCCGGTCCTCACCGACAACCCCAAGGAGGTCGGCGCCGACCGGATCATCAACGCGGTGGCCGCCGTCGAGCTGTTCGGCGGACCGGCCATCGTCGTGGACTTCGGTACGGCCACCACCTTCGACGCGGTGTCCGCGCGCGGGGAGTACGTCGGCGGGGTCATCGCGCCCGGCATCGAGATCTCCGTGGAGGCGCTCGGGGTCCGCGGTGCGCAGCTGCGGAAGATCGAGGTGGCCCGGCCGCGGAGCGTGATCGGGAAGAACACCGTCGAGGCGATGCAGTCCGGGATCGTGTACGGGTTCGCCGGGCAGGTCGACGGAGTCGTGAGCCGGATGGCCCGGGAGCTAGCGGACGATCCCGAAGAGGTGACGGTGATCGCGACGGGCGGGCTGGCGCCGATGGTGCTGGGCGAGTCCTCGGTGATCGACGAGCACGAGCCGTGGCTGACGCTGGTCGGGCTGCGGCTGGTGTACGAGCGCAACGTCTCGCGGATGTGAGCGGTGGGGCGGGGCGTGCGGCCGGCATGGGGGCGCCTGGCCTTGAGGTGGACCGGCATGGGGGTGGACCGGCATCGAGGCGGTGGCCCGGCATCGAGGGCGGTGGCCCGGCATTGGGGTGGCCCGGTCGCGCCACACCCGCCCGCTATGTCGAATTTGTCTGATTAGCGCGTACTGTCGCCGCATGCCCACGCCATACGGATCCCGCGGCGGCATGGCGTTCGGCGCGGAGGAGCTGCGTGTGCTCCGCCGCGCGCTCGCCCTCGCCCTTCACCCCGCCCCCGCCTCGGCCGAGGACATCAAGGACTGCCACCGCCTCGCCGAGGCCCTCGACGAGGCGGTGCGCGAGGGTGCCCGGCTGCGCGCCTTCCTGGTGGCCGACCTCGGCCGGTACCGCGCCGCGCTGCCCGGCACCGCGGCCGGCTATCTCACGCTCCTGGAGGAGGCGCTGGGCGCCGGCTACCGCCCCGGGCCCGACGATCTCGCCGCGCTCCGGGCGCTGCGCGGCAACCCGGTCGCCGCGGCGCTGCTGAGCCGCTGCCAGGTGCTGGCCGAACGGGACGTACGAGCCCGCCTCGCGGGCGCCACGGCCGCCCGGCGCGCCCCGGCGGCCCCCGTGGTCCCGGCCTCCCGTACGCGCCTCCTGGCGCTGCCCGGAGGCCTTTCCGCAGGCCTTTCCGGCGCTCCCTCCGGGTTCGTCCGGGGCGGGCCGGCGGAGCAGGACGCCAAGGAGCCGCGACGCGAGCCCGGGAAGCAGCCGGACAAGCCCCCGGTGAAGCCGGCCGAGAAACCCGCCCCCGCGGCCCCGAAGCCCTCCCGCCCCGTCCCCACCCCGGGCGAGGTCTTCCCCCGCCGCAAACCGACCCCGCCTCCGGCGAACCCGCCGCAGCAGCTGGCCGCGGGCTGAGCCTCGGGGCGGGGTGCGTGCGGAGCCGTTTCCGGCGGACCCCGCCCGAGTTGTCCAACTGTCCGTGGCTACTCTGGACGCATGGACTATGTCGCCGCGCTCGTGCCCCCGGTCGTCATGGCCGTGTTCTTCGTCTTCCTGATCCGGGTGATCGTGAAGACCCAGGGCGGGGCCAACAAGGCCAAGGAGGACGCGGCCGTCGACGCCGCTCTCGCGCGCGCGGAGGCGACCAAGCAGGCCGACTGACCGACGGCGCCCCCATCGGCGTACGACTCTCCGAGCCACCGTGCTTTCGGAGTCGTACGCCCTTTTTGTTGCCGTTTGACGTCGAAAGAGCACGTCCGTCACGCCGAAAGCCGGATCTCCCACTATTGTGCTGAGCTGTGCCTCGCCCATTGGGAGAACTCGAAGACGCGGTCATGACGCGGGTGTGGAAGTGGAACCGCCCGGTCACCGTTCGGGAAGTCCTGGAAGACCTTCAGCAGGAACGGTCCATCGCCTACACCACCGTGATGACCGTTTTGGACAATCTCCATCAGAAGGGCTGGGTGCGCCGTGAGGCGGAAGGCCGGGCCTATCGATATGAGGCGGTCTCCACACGGGCCGCCTACGCCGCCGCACTGATGAACGACGCCTGGTCCCAGAGCGACAACCCCGCCGCCGCTCTCGTCGCCTTCTTCGGCATGATGAGCGAGGAACAGCGACAGGCACTCCAGGACGCCGTACGGATCGTCGGGGGACCGACCGTGGAGAACCCCGACTCGGCAACGCGGGACGGCGGGCGATAGCGTCCGCTCATGTCCGCGAAGAGTCCCTCCGCCGAGAACCCCGAAGTCACCGCAAAAGCCATCACCGTCCGCCGGGCCCGCACCAGCGATGTCGCCGGCATCCGTCGACTCCTTGACTCCTACGTCCGCGACCGCATCCTGCTCGACAAAGCGACCGTGACGCTTTACGAGGACATCCAGGAGTTCTGGGTCGCCGAGCGCGACGACAACGCCGAGCTGGTCGGCTTCGGTGCCCTGCACGTGATGTGGGAAGACCTCGCGGAAGTGCGCACTCTCGCGGTGAAGCCGGGCCTGAAGGGCGCCGGGGTCGGGCATCAGTTGCTGGAGAAGTTGTTGCAGACGGCCCGCTGGCTCGGCGTTCGTCGCGTTTTCTGTCTCACCTTCGAAGTGGACTTCTTCGGCAAGCACGGCTTCGTCGAGATCGGTGAGACACCCGTTGACACCGATGTCTACGCGGAGCTACTGCGTTCCTATGACGAAGGCGTGGCGGAGTTCCTCGGTCTCGAACGAGTGAAACCCAACACCTTGGGCAACAGTCGGATGCTTCTGCATCTGTGATCGCCAAGGATTCCGGCGATCGGCCCTGCCCAGGTTCCCTATGTCCGAAACGCGCATGTTTCCGGACGGGGAGGTGCCTGTCGGTCTCTCCCAGGGGTTTGTGTTTTCTCAGCAAAAGCGGTTTGCTTTCCGACGTACTGCAGTACTGCATATAACAGGGGACGGCGAAACGGCGGACGCCGCAGACCCCCGGCCCTCAAGTATTGGATGAAAGGAAATCCGGTGGCACAGAAGGTTCAGGTCCTTCTTGTCGACGACATCGACGGCGGCGAGGCGGACGAGACCGTCACGTTCGCGTTGGACGGCAAGACGTACGAGATCGATCTCACGACCGCCAATGCGGACAAGCTCCGTGGCCTTCTCGACCCCTACGTGAAGGGTGGTCGTCGTACCGGAGGCCGTGCTTCGGGTGGGCGTGGAAAGGCGCGAGCCGCTTCCGGTGGCAGCCAGGACACCGCTCAGATCCGTGCCTGGGCAAAGGAGAACGGTTACGAGGTCAATGACCGCGGCCGTGTTCCGGCGAGCATTCGCGAGGCTTACGAGAAGGCCAACGCCTGATCGAAAGGTCTGCGAAGGCCGGGGCCTGCGAAGGCTTACGGCCGCGCGCGCAGCCGCAGCTGGTGGCACTGCGTCGCCACCGTGTCCACGACGCGTACGAGATCGGGGGCGCTTCCCGCGCGCCCCAGCGCCGACATCGTCGGCAGCGAGGCCTCGACCTCGCACCCCGGCTCGGGGGGCCGCAGCCATACGGCGGCCCCCTGCAGGGCGCCCGGGCGGCCCAGGACGAGAGGCCGCACCCCGGCGCCGGTGGCCCCACCGGGAAGCCCCGCAGCCGTGACCCAACCCGGCCCGGCCCCTGCCGACCGCTCTTCGGCCCCGCCGGGCCTCCCCATCGGCAACCGTCCGCCGGATCCGCCCGGCCTCGACGTCGGTGACCGCTCGCCGGAATCGTCCTGACCCGGTGCCCGGTCCCGCCGCGCGTCCGTAGGGATGCGGGGGTCCGGTCGGTGGTCGTCCCGGGTCGTCTCCGCCCAGCCGTCATGCCCTCCGCCGAGCCCGGCCGGGGTCGTCTCCGGTGGGGGTGGTGCCTCCATGGAGTCGTCCGGGCCCAGTGCGTGCAGGTCGAGGGGGAGGGTGCCCCAGTCCAGCCACTCCAGGATTCCGGGCAGTTCGTCCGCGCTGCCCGCCGCGACCAGCAGCAGCATCCGGTCGCCCCGTACGGCCACCGGGGAGCCGGCCGTCAGATGGCGCAGGGCCGCGTGACCCGCGACGGCCGGGATGTCCAGCACATCGAAACGCAGGCCCACCCTCAGCCGTACAAGAGAACCCGGGGAATCCCCGGGCACCGTCGGCCAGCCCAGTTCGTTCTCGTACCAGCGGCGTACCGGATCGTCGTCGGAGGCGGTCGCGTCGGGCGGCCGTCGGGGAAGTGGGACCGTGGTGAGGTCCGAGGTGAGCGGGAGGTGGCCGACCATGCCAAGTGCAACCGTCTCGAAGGCCCCCGAGTTACGCTGGGTGCATCTGCGTGTGCGCAGAGTGTCCGCTTTGGGGGCGTGCGGGGGTGCGGGACGGCGTGAGGTTGTTCGCCCATAGCGGAGGGACGGGGGGCGTGCGGCATGGAGTGTCAGTCCGAGCGGGTAAGACATCCCTAGTGGGAGGGGGCGACACGCAGGAAAGGCCGTCTCACGTTCGCCATCGGCGTACTGGCGACTGGGGTAACTGCCTGGCCTGCGGGAACATCGTCTCGCACCATCGGGTTGGAGCAGATGTCGGCGTTAGCGGGGTCAGGAGGCCATCGACGGTGTCGGCAGTTGGAATGAGCGGTCCCCGCTTGCGGGACTAAGCTGCGGAAGGACAGGGAGGGGAAGTTCCCCCCACTGCCTGACCGCTCTGAGGAGCGATTAACGATGTTCGAGAGGTTCACCGACCGCGCGCGGCGGGTTGTCGTCCTGGCTCAGGAAGAAGCCCGGATGCTCAACCACAACTACATCGGCACCGAGCACATCCTCCTGGGCCTGATCCACGAGGGTGAGGGTGTCGCCGCCAAGGCCCTTGAGAGCCTCGGGATTTCGCTCGAGGCGGTCCGCCAGCAGGTGGAGGAGATCATCGGCCAGGGCCAGCAGGCCCCGTCCGGGCACATCCCCTTCACCCCCCGTGCCAAGAAGGTCCTGGAGCTGTCGCTCCGCGAGGCCCTTCAGCTGGGCCACAACTACATCGGCACGGAGCACATCCTGCTCGGCCTGATCCGCGAGGGCGAGGGCGTCGCCGCCCAGGTCCTCGTCAAGCTGGGCGCTGATCTCAACCGGGTGCGGCAGCAGGTCATCCAGCTGCTCTCCGGCTACCAGGGCAAGGAGACCGCCACAGCCGGCGGGCCTGCCGAGGGCACCCCCTCGACGTCCCTGGTCCTCGACCAGTTCGGCCGGAACCTCACCCAGGCCGCTCGTGAGTCCAAGCTCGACCCGGTCATCGGGCGCGAGAAGGAGATCGAGCGGGTCATGCAGGTGCTGTCCCGCCGTACCAAGAACAACCCGGTCCTGATCGGTGAGCCCGGCGTCGGCAAGACCGCCGTCGTCGAGGGCCTCGCCCAGGCCATCGTCAAGGGCGAGGTGCCCGAGACCCTCAAGGACAAGCACCTCTACACCCTGGACCTCGGCGCGCTGGTCGCCGGCTCCCGCTACCGCGGTGACTTCGAGGAGCGCCTGAAGAAGGTCCTCAAGGAGATCCGCACCCGCGGCGACATCATCCTGTTCATCGACGAGCTGCACACGCTGGTCGGTGCGGGTGCCGCCGAGGGCGCCATCGACGCCGCTTCGATCCTGAAGCCGATGCTGGCCCGTGGTGAGCTCCAGACCATCGGTGCCACCACGCTGGACGAGTACCGCAAGCACCTGGAGAAGGACGCGGCCCTCGAGCGCCGCTTCCAGCCCATCCAGGTCGCCGAGCCCTCGCTCCCGCACACGATCGAGATCCTCAAGGGTCTCCGTGACCGGTACGAGGCCCACCACCGGGTCTCCATCACCGACGAGGCCCTCGTCCAGGCCGCGACCCTGGCCGACCGGTACATCTCGGACCGCTTCCTGCCGGACAAGGCGATCGACCTGATCGACGAGGCCGGTTCCCGGATGCGCATCCGCCGGATGACCGCGCCGCCGGACCTCCGCGAGTTCGACGAGAAGATCGCCGGTGTCCGCCGGGACAAGGAGTCCGCGATCGACTCGCAGGACTTCGAGAAGGCCGCCTCTCTCCGCGACAAGGAGAAGCAGCTCCTGGCCGCCAAGGCCAAGCGCGAGAAGGAGTGGAAGGCCGGCGACATGGACGTCGTCGCCGAGGTCGACGGCGAGCTGATCGCCGAGGTCCTCGCGACCGCCACCGGCATCCCGGTCTTCAAGCTGACCGAGGAGGAGTCCTCGCGTCTGCTGCGCATGGAGGACGAGCTCCACAAGCGGGTCATCGGCCAGGTCGACGCCGTCAAGGCGCTGTCGAAGGCGATCCGTCGTACGCGTGCGGGGCTCAAGGACCCGAAGCGTCCCGGTGGTTCGTTCATCTTCGCCGGCCCGTCCGGTGTCGGTAAGACCGAGCTGTCCAAGGCGCTCGCCGAGTTCCTCTTCGGTGACGAGGACGCGCTGATCTCCCTCGACATGTCGGAGTTCAGCGAGAAGCACACGGTCTCGCGGCTCTTCGGTTCGCCCCCCGGCTACGTGGGCTACGAAGAGGGCGGCCAGCTGACCGAGAAGGTGCGGCGCAAGCCGTTCTCGGTGGTCCTCTTCGACGAGGTCGAGAAGGCCCACCCGGACATCTTCAACTCGCTGCTGCAGATCCTGGAGGACGGTCGCCTGACCGACTCCCAGGGCCGGGTCGTGGACTTCAAGAACACGGTCATCATCATGACGACCAACCTCGGCACCCGGGACATCTCCAAGGGCTTCAACCTGGGCTTCGCGGCCTCGGGCGACAAGAAGACCAACTACGAGCGCATGAAGAACAAGGTCTCGGACGAGCTCAAGCAGCACTTCCGGCCCGAGTTCCTCAACCGTGTCGACGACGTGGTCGTCTTCCCGCAGCTGACCCAGGACGACATCCTCAAGATCGTCGACCTGATGGTGGGCAAGGTCGACGAGCGCCTGAAGGACCGGGACATGGGCATCGAGCTCTCCCAGTCCGCCAAGGAGCTGCTGTCCAAGAAGGGTTACGACCCCGTCCTGGGCGCGCGGCCGCTGCGTCGCACGATCCAGCGCGAGGTCGAGGACACGCTCTCGGAGAAGATCCTCTTCGGCGAGCTGCGTCCCGGTCACATCGTGGTCGTGGACACGGAGGGCGAGGGCGAGACCCAGACCTTCACCTTCCGCGGCGAGGAGAAGTCGGCGCTGCCCGACGTCCCGCCGATCGAGCAGGCGGCCGGCGGTGCCGGTCCGAACCTGAGCAAGGAGGCGTAGCCCTTCGGGGAGACGTCGAGTGAGGGGCCGGTGCCTTCGGGTACCGGCCCCTTTCGCATGGCTGCGGCTATCGCTGGAGCAGTCTGACGTCCGTGCCCGGGAATCGGTCGGAGAAGCGGGACAGCGGGAAGTCGTGGCCCGGCATGTTCTGGAGCGCCACCGAGTGCAGTGCCGGCAGGCGGAGAGCCAGCGCCGAGAGGTCCTCGGTGCCGAGGAGCCCCGTGACGCGCAGCACCTTGACGGCCGGCAGTTCCGGCATGTGGTCGATGGAGCGCGGGAGTTCGCGCAGGAGCCGTGCGTGCAGATGGAGTTGCTTGAGCCGGGGCAGTGCGGCCACCGCCTGCCAGTCGGCAGCCGTCAGCTCCGTCGTCAGCGGCCCGAGGCTGAGGTCCACGAGCTCGGTCCAGTGCTCCAGACCGCGCAGCCCGGTCTGATTGGTGGCGTGCCGGCCGAGGAAGAGGTAGGTCAGGTGCGCGTCCACGGGCAGGACCTCGGTGAGGCTGCGGCCCGGGAGCTCCTGTTCCAGGGTGAGCCGTCGCAGTGAGCGCAGGGACGCGAGGCCGGTGAGGTCGGCGATCTGGCCGCAGATCAGCTCCGTGAGCGGGAGGTCGGCGAGCCGGTCCAGGCCCCGCGCCTGCGTGCACCGGGCCAGGAGCAGATTGCGCAGCGAGCCGAAGGGCAGCAGGGCGCCCAGATCGGTGAGACCGGAGTTGTCGCGCAGGTCGAGCAGGGTCACCTCCTCCGGGGCCCGGACCGCGGCAAGGATCTCCTCGACCGGGTGCTCGCCCTTGAAGGCCAGCCCGCTCCAGGGCTGCATCCCGGGCAGCGCCGCCCGCTGCTCGGCCGACTCGCAGGTGAGGTAGAGGCCGTGGCGGGCCACATGGTCCAGCACCTCCGACGCATACCGCGCGGTGTCGAAACGGCTCCAGGTCCCCGCCAGTTGTCGGCGCACCTCCAGGTCGCCGTGCTCACGGAAGCGCCGCAGCACCCCCAGGGCGCCCTCGGGTTCCTCCGTGCCCAGCACCGAGGCGGTGATCGTGACGCCCAGCGCCTGCCTGTTCGACAGCCCTTCCGGTCCCGGAAGCAGCTCCAGCACCAGGGGCCCCGCCTCCGCCAGCGCCCTCGCGTCCTCCTTCGAGGCCGGTGGGATCAGGGCTGCCGCCCGCTGCTCCACCTCCGTCCGCACCGCCGCGTCCAGCGCCGGCGCGTGCTCCAGGCAGGCCAGTGCCAGCAGCGTCAGCCGGGGGACGTCCCTGGCGAGCAGTTGCCGTAGCAGAGAGGCCCGTTCGCGGGGCCGGGCGTGGGCCACGGCCATCCTGATCACGTCCTCCCACTGGGTGTCGTCCGCGCGGCCGACGAGGACGTCCAGGTGGCCCTCCTCGACCGCGTAACGCGCGCCCAGGTAGTCCTGGAAGGTGCGGTGCACGAAGTCCACGACTCCGTCGGCGGGTTGGCGGAGCAGGCCGCTGCGCAGGAGCAGGTCGCCGAGGACGGCGGGGGCCGGGCCGGTCAGGCCGATCGCGGGGAGGCAGCGGTCCACGATCGCCTCGGCCGTCTCCAGCTCCATCTCGGTACGGCCGCTCAGCACCAGCGCGTAGGCCAGGCGCTGGAGCAGCTCCAGCTGGGTCTCCTCGGCCAGGTCCAGCTCCAGGCCCCGCTCCCGGTCGCGGCGCGCCAGCAGCATGGTGAGGGCGGCGTCGTACAACTCCTTGCGGCCCGTGGGGAGATACCCCCGCCGCTCGCGGTGCAGGGCGCAGATCAGGCCGCACATCAGGGGGTTGGTGGCCAGGCGGGCCAGGTCGCGTTTGGTGCGCAGGGAGTCCAGCAGCGGGGCCTCGTACTCGGGGGCCTCGGCCGCGGTGTGCCAGCGGTGGACGAAGGTCGCCACGTCCGGGCGGCGCATCGGGGCCAGGGTGAGCTCGCCGAAGCCCTCGGCGGCCAGCCAGTCGGGGCGGACGGCGGTGGGCCGGGAGGTCAGGAGCCAGCGGTTGCCGGGGAAGGCGCGGATGAGGGACAGGAGCCAGTCGCGGGTGCGGTGGCGGTCGGCGGCGGGGATCTCGTCCAGGCCGTCCACGAGGATCAGGCCGCGGCCCGCCGTCAGGACGCGTTCCGTCCAGCCCTCCGGCGGGGTCAGGGGGCAGCTCACGGCGGTCAGGAAGTCGGCGGGGGCGGGGAGGGCCCCCGCGCGGATCAGGGTGCGCAGGGGGAGGACGTACGGCACTCCGCTGCCGTCCCTGGCCGCGGTGACCGCCAGCCACTGCACCAGGGTGGTCTTGCCGGAGCCCGCGTCGCCGCGCAGCAGGACCCGGTCGTGGGCCAGCAGGGCTTCCTCGGCCGGGAGTTGGACGGTCAGTGCGCCTCCGGGGTCCTCCTGAGCGAGGGGGCTCTCCTCCGCCGTGGTCGCCTCCAGGCTGAGGTAGGCCACTTCGAGGGGCCAGCGGTCGGGGGAGTCGCGCAGGTCGATGCCGTAGATGGTGATGTGGTTGTGGCGGTCGGCGACGTACGGCAGATAGCGGCGCTCGAAGCCGCGGTCCTCGGTGCCGGGGCGGGGGCTGCGGGCGATCAACTCGTCGACCTTGGCGATGAGTTCCGCCTGGCTGCGGGTCTGTTCCACGAGGGTGCGGGCGACAAAGGTGGACCGGCGGGTGAAGAACTCCAGGATCTGGAGGCAGGCCCATTCCGTCGCGGAGTCGAGGAAGTGGCAGGCGTCGGTGGAGAGTCCGTCGGGCGGCGGGGCCCGGTGGTGCAGCTTCTCGGCCAGTTGGCGGTGGCCGAGGCGGACGGCCTGGACGTCGTCCATGTCCAGGTCGCCGAGGGCGAGGAGGCGGCGGGCGAGGGCGTCGGCGACGGCGGTCTGCTCCCTGCCGCGGAACGGCGGTTCGCCGGGGGAGTCGACCGCCTGCCGGACCAGGTGTTCGGCGAGCCGGTGGACGTCCTTCTCGCCCAGCGTGCGCTTCTCGCCCCGGAAGGAGACCAGGGCGGAGAGGCGGACCGGTTTGTCGACCAGGCCGGCGCCGGGGCCGTCCGGGCGGAAGAGCCTCTTGATGAGCTGGCTGACCAGCCCGGACGCCAGCTTGCTGCCGAGTACCGCGGGCTCCATCCGCCACCCCCGTTGTGTGCCTGTGAGCGGACGGAGCCTAACCGGGCATCCTGAGGTCAGGACAACTGGCCGTCGTAGTCAGGGAGTTTGAAGGTCTTCTCGGCGTGGCCGCCCGACAGGTCGGTGGCGCTGTTGCCGATGTTCGCGATGATCGTGTAGCCCTTGTTCTCGATGTCGACGCGCTTGGCCGTCTTGTAGGTGGCGACGTCCTTGAAGAGGTCGATGAAGTTGCGGACGTAGAGGCCGCTGACCTGGTAGCCGACCTGCTTGAGGTTGTAGTCGGTCGCCGAGGCGATGATGTCGGGGCGGGCGGTCACGAAGAACAGGGAAACGCCGTGTTCCTGGGCGTACTTGGCGACGTTCAGGACGGGCTGGTTGGCCGGCGAGGGGTAGCTGAAGCCGAAGTCCGTCTCGAGCGTGGTGTTGTCGATGTCGAAGACGATCGCCTGCTTCTCGCCGGGCTTGGTAGCGGCGATACGGGTCTTCAGATACGGCAGGGCCTGGTCCATCACGGCCTGGCAGTCGGCCTGCCAGGTGGCGTAGTCGACGTCCGCGGCGGCGGCCGTGGCGGTGGTCGAGGCGGAGGTGCTCTGACTCGTGGAAGCGGTCGTCGCGGCCTCGGCGGGCACGGCGAGGGCGACCAGGGCGGTCGCGGAGACGGCGCTGACAGCTGCGTGGCGCGCCCAAAGGCGTCTGCTGCTCATTCTCGTGGGGGTCCTCTCACGTCCGTATGCCGTTGTCTGGTGCATGTTCGGGGTCGAGGGTGGCGCGAGGGGAACCGTAGGGTTACTGGGGGGTAAGTAGCCAGAGATGCGCGTCACATTGAGGGGTGTTTAAAACGGCGCCGGCGGTGACATGACGCACAGGCGATTTGTCCGTTACTAGGGGGATTAGTGGAGAGCGATGCGGTTGGGAGACGTATCTGTCGGTAATGTCGCGACTTGTTACTACGAATCGTCGTAGATAGCTGGTTTTGGGGTGCGCGGGCCTCCGGGTTACCAATGCCTTTCCGTTTCCCCGACCCCCCGAGGTTCTGATGTTCCAGCGCGTCTCCCACCGCTCTTCCCGTACGTCCCTGCTCCGTGCCCGGGTTGCCGTCCTGGCCGCCTCCGTCGGCGCCACGGCCGTGCTCGGAGCCGGAGTCGCCTCGGCCGCGTCCCACCCCTCCTGGGTCGACCCGGTGAAGAAGTACAAGCTCAGCGCGAGCTATGCGCAGGCCGGCGCCATGTGGCAGTCCACCCACAGCGGGCAGGACTTCGCGGTGCCGAGCGGGACGAAGGTCGTCGCCGCGCACGGCGGGACCGTCGTCAAGGCGGGTCCGGGCGGCGCCGGTGACGGGTCCGCCTACGGCAACGCCATCGTGATCAAGCACGGCAACCGGACGTACTCGCAGTACGCCCACCTCTCGCGGATCAACGTCAAGGTCGGCCAGGTCGTGAAGACCGGTCAGCGCATCGCCCTGTCCGGCAACACCGGCAACTCCAGTGGCCCGCACCTGCACTTCGAGATCCGCACGACCGCGAACTACGGCTCGGCGATAGACCCGGTCAAGTTCCTGCGGGCCAAGGGCGTCAAGGTCTGAGGGACGGGGCTCAATTGGGGCGCCGGGCGCAAGTGAGCTTGCGCCGGGGGCAAGCGGGGCTCGGTGGAGCCGGGCTGATGAGGCCCCGCGTCCAGACCGCCCCCGCTGCCCCGCGTCCAGACCGCCCCCGCTGCCCCGCGTCCGCCCCGCGGCTGGTCGGGTCCGCTCCCCGCGTCCGCCCCGCCTCCTCCGCCCCGCGGCTACTCGCCCCTGCTGCCCCGGTGGGCCTGGGTGATCAGGTCCGTGGCCACCTCCAGGACCGCCTTGCGCTTGGCGTCCGGGTCGCCGTCGAGGTCGTGGAGGAGGAACATCCCGGCGTGCAGGGTGAAGATCGCGCTGACCGAACGGACCTGGTCGACCAGGTCCGCGTCCGGGTCGACGATGGTCTCGCGCAGCCCCTGCATACGCTCCTTGAAGGTCTCCCCGACGCGCAGTTCACGGACCGCCGCCTGGTTCTCCTGCATGAACCGGAACAGCGGCGTCGCCCCGGCCAGGGTGTCGCTGTAGCGCCGGAGGATCTCCTGCTTGGTCTCCAGCGTGTGGGGCTGCTGCCGCCCCCACTCGATCAGGTCGAGGATCGGCTGCGTCAGGTCGTCGAAGATGCTGACGAGGATCTCTTCCTTGGTCTTGAAGTGGTAGTAGAGCGCCGCCTTGGTGACGTCCAGGCGCTCGGCGATCTCCCGTAGGGACGTCTTCTCGTAGCCCTGCTCCGCGAAGAGTTCGAGGGCCACGTCCTGGATGCGCTGACGTGTGTTACCGCGGCGCTGCTGCTTGGTGCCGTCCATGGTGCCGCCCATCCTCGTGCTCCCCGGCTTTCCATAAAACTTACTTGACGCCCGGCTAGTTACGCGTCTACCTTCCCCAGTGTAGACAACTAGCCGGGCGGCAAGTAAGTGCCCCGGCGGGGGAAGTGCCGCAGCACCTTCAGGGGAGTGGGAACGATGGCGGACACACAGACGGTCGAGACGGAACCGGACAAGCCACAGCGCAGCGTCCGGGTCGTACTGCTCGCCCTGATGATCACCATGATGCTCGCGATGCTCGACAACATGATCGTGGGCACCGCGATGCCGACGATCGTGGGCGAGCTCGGCGGGCTCGAGCACCTGTCCTGGGTGGTGACGGCCTACACCCTCGCGACGGCCGCCGCGACCCCGATCTGGGGCAAGCTCGGTGACATGTACGGCCGCAAGGCCACCTTCATGACCTCGATCGTGATCTTCCTGATCGGCTCCGCGCTCAGCGGCATGGCCCAGGACATGGGTCAGCTCATCGGGTTCCGGGCCGTGCAGGGTCTCGGCGCCGGCGGTCTGATGGTCGGTGTCATGGCGATCATCGGTGACCTGATCCCGCCCCGGGAGCGGGGCAAGTACCAGGGCATGATGGCCGGCGTCATGGCGCTGGCGATGATCGGCGGCCCGCTGGTCGGCGGCACCATCACCGACAACTGGGGCTGGCGCTGGTCCTTCTACATCAACCTGCCGCTCGGCGTGGTGTCCCTCGGGCTCATCAGTGCCGTGCTGCACCTGCCGAAGAAGCGGGCCAAGGCGGGCATCGACTACCTCGGCGTGGTCCTGCTGACCGTCGGCATCACCTCCATCGTGCTCGTCACCACCTGGGGCGGTACCGAGTACGCCTGGACCTCCGCGCGGATCATGGAGCTGATCGGCATCGGCGTCGCCGCGCTCATCGGGTTCGTGTTCTGGCAGACCAAGGCGGCCGAGCCGATCGTGCCGCTGCACATCTTCCGCAGCCGCAACTTCACGCTGATGTCCCTCATCGGCTTCATCACCGGCTTCGTGATGTTCGGCGCGACCCTCTTCCTGCCGCTGTACCAGCAGTCGGTGCAGGGTGCCTCCGCGACCAACTCCGGGCTGCTGCTCCTGCCGATGCTCGGCGCGATGCTGGTGACCTCGATGGTCGCGGGCCGGGTCACCACCAACACCGGGCGGTACTACGTCTTCCCGGTCGTCGGCGGTGTCCTCATGGTCATCGGGCTGTACCTGCTGTCCACGATGGACACCGGGACCTCGCGGTTCACCTCCGGTGTGTTCATGGCCGTCGTCGGGTTCGGCATGGGCTGCCTGATGCAGATCACCATGCTGGTCGCGCAGAACAGCGTGGAGATGAAGGACATGGGCGTCGCGTCCTCCTCCACCACTCTGTTCCGTACGCTCGGCTCCTCCTTCGGTGTCGCCATCATGGGCGCGCTGTTCAACAACCGCGTCCAGGACGTCATGTCCGAGCGGGCCGGGGCGCTGGGCTCCAAGGTGACCGAGCAGTCCGCGCAGCTCGACGCGGCGAGCCTGGCGAAGCTGCCGGCGGCGGCGCGGGAGGCGTACCAGTACGCGGTCTCGGCCGGCACCCACTCGGCGTTCCTGCTCGGCTCGGTCGTGGCCGTGGTCGCGCTGGTGGCGGCGGTGTTCGTCAAGGAGGTCCCGCTGAAGGGCGCGGGCCCGCAGAAGTCACCCGAGGACGCGGCACCGGCCCCGCTGGTCGAGGTCTGACCGGCGCGGTCCGACCCTCATGAACCGAAGGCCCCCGGCTGGTGTCCGCCCCGGGGGCCTTCGCCATGCACAGGAGCGGCGGGGGCCTTCGCCATGCCCGGGCGCCCGGGGGCCTTCGCCATGCCCGAGGCTCGGCCGTGGCCGCCCCTTCGTCTCCCGCCGCCGATGTCAGTCCCCCGTGCCACCATCGGACCCATGGACAGGACCCGCCAGTTGCGGCTCGCCAAGGACGCCATGGATCGCGACTGGGCCGATCCCGGGCTCGATCTGGACGCCGTCGCCGCGCACGCCGGGTACTCGCGGTACCACTTCCTCCGCGCCTTCAAGGAGTCGTACGGCGAGACACCCGGGCAGTACCTCACGCACCGCCGGATCGAGCGGGCCGAGGAGATGCTGCGAGGGGCCGACCTGAGCGTCACCGAGATCTGCCACCTGGTCGGCTTCAGCAGCCTCGGCACCTTCTCCGCCCGCTTCAAGACCCGCACCGGGCTCACCCCGAGCGAGTACCGCACCCGGCACGTGGGCCGCGGAGCCGCCCTCATCCCGGGCTGCTACGCCATGCTCTGGGCCGGCGGATTCCCGACCGCGCGTTCCGCAACATCGGAGAAGCGCCCCGGCCGCCCCGCTGCCTACGGTGAGGAACAGGACAGCGGAAGCGGACCGGAGGGAACAGAGTCATGATCCTGGGGCTGGGCATCACCACCGTGTGGACCTTCGACCAGCAGCGCACCAAGGCCTTCTTCACCGAGAAACTGGGCTTCGAGGTGCGCAGCGAGATCTCCATGGGCGACATGAAGTGGGTCACCGTCGGGGCGAAGGGCCAGGAGGGCGTCGAGCTCGCCCTGATGCACCTGGACGGACCGGGCCTTGACCCCGAGTCCTCGGAGGCGCTGAAGAAGCTGGTCGGCAAGGGCGTGATGGGCGCGGGAGCGTTCCGCACCGACGACTGCCGCGCCGACTACGAGACGTTCCGCGCGCGCGGGGTCGAGTTCATCCAGGAGCCGCAGGAGCGGCCGTACGGCATCGAGGCGATCTTCCGCGACGACAACGGCAACTGGTTCTCGCTGACCCAGCGCCGCGAGGAGCTGGACTTCTCGAAGGACTGGGCGTGACGCAGGACGCGGCCGACCACACGGCCGTACGGGTCGCCCTCTGGCGGGCCCTGCACGTCCGCGCGGATCCGCCGCCGCACGTGCTGGCGGACGAGATCGGGCTGCGGCTCGCCGACCCGGACGGGGACTGGCGCGACCGGCCCGACATGGACGTGGCGGCCACCCGCCGCACCCGGGCGTCGATCGTGGCCCGGACCCGGTTCGTGGAGGACCTGGTCCTGGAGCGGGGCGTGGAGCAGTACGTCGTCCTCGGCGCCGGACTCGACACCTTCGCGCAGCGCCGACCGGAGTTCGCCGAAGCCGCCGGGCTGCGGGTCTTCGAGGTCGACCGGCCCGGCCCGCAGGCCTGGAAGCGGCGGCGGCTGGAGGCGCTCGGGTTCGGCGTGCCCGAGTGGCTGCGGCTCGTGCCGGTCGATTTCGAGGCGGACTGGTGGGGGCGGCTGGCCGAGGCCGGGTTCGATCCCGGGCGGCCCGCGGTGGTGGCCTCCACGGGCGTCACCATGTACCTCACGCGGGAGGCGAACGCCGAGACCTTCCGCCTGGTCGCCGGGCTGACTCCGGGATCCGTGTTCGTCACGACCTTCATGCGGCCCATGGCGGACGTCGAACCGGAGCAGCGCCCGCGACTGGAGGCGGCGGTACGGGGAGCGCGGGCGGCCGGCACGCCGTTCCGCACCTTCTTCCGGCCGGCGGAGATCCTCGCCCTGGCCCGCGAGTCCGGCTTCCGCGAGGCCCGGCACGTGCCCGTGGAGGAACTGGACCGCCGGTACTTCGAGGGGCGCACGGACGGCGTACGACCGTCCAGGGGCGAGGAGTTGATGCTGGCCGGCACCTGAGGCCCCGGCGGGCGGCCGGAGGCCCAGCGGGAGTGCGGGGCTACGGCAGCAGCGGGTAACTCCCCGTCGCCGTCGGCGCGTGCTCCGGCAGCCAGAGCACCGCCACCGCGCCCTCCGAGGGGACGCCCTCCGGCGCCCCGGCCGGCCGGACGTTGCGGAACGTCAGCCGCGCGCCCAGCACCCGCGCCTGCCCCGCCGCGATGGTCAGCCCCAGCCCGTGGCCGTGCCCCGCCCGGTCCGCGCTGCCCGTGCGGAAGCGGCTCGGGCCGTCGGCGAGGAGGTCCTCGGGGAAGCCGGGCCCGTGGTCGCGGACCCGGATGACGCGGCCCTCGACGGTGACCTGGATCGGCGGCTTGCCGTGCCGGGCGGCGTTGGCGAGGAGGTTGAACAGGACGCGCTCCAGGCGGCGCGGGTCGGTGGTGACCTCCGACTCGTGCACCACCCGGACCTCGATCTCCGGGTCCTTCACCGCCACCCGGCGGGCGACGAACTCGCCGAGCAGGATGTCCTGGAGTTCGGCCCGCTCGGACGCGCCGTCCAGGCGGGCCACCTCCAGGACGTCCTCGACGAGGGTGCGCATGGCCTTCGCGCGGTCCAGGACCAGCTCGGTGGGCCGGCCCGGCGGCAGCAGTTCCGCCGCCGTGAGCAGCCCCGTCACCGGTGTCCGCAGCTCGTGCGCGATGTCCGCCGTGACCCGGCGCTCGGCCTCCAGCCGCTGCTGGAGCGCGTCCGCCATCGCGTCCACGGCGCTCGCGAGGTCGTCGGTCTCGTCCTGGACGACCCCGCCGATCGCGTCCCGGACCCGGACGTCCGTCTCGCCCTTGGCCATCTGGTTCGCGGCGGCCGCCGCCTTCCTGAGCCGCCGGGACAGCTGCCCGCCGATGAGCACGCCGAGCGCGCTGCCGCCGAGGACGACCGCGATGGAGCCGATCACCAGGGCCTGGTCGAGGTCGTTGAGGATGTCGGTACTGCGGTCGGTGAACCCGGTGTGCAGGGACAGCACATGCCCGCCCTTGACCGGGACGGCGGCCCAGATGTCAGGACCCCGGTCGGACCGGTCGGAGACGAAGGTCGCCCGGCGGCCCTCCTCGACCTTCCTGCGGAGCGGGGGCGGCAGACGGCGGTCGTCGACGGCGATGCTGGGGAAGTTGGGCTTGCCGGTCAGCTCGTAGTTGCGCTGGGCGATCTGGATCCGCTCGTCGGCCAGGTCGCGGGCGTTGTCCAGCATCGAGACGCGCGCCGCGTTGTGCACGACCAGGCTGAGCGCGACCGCCACCAGCGCGCCGACCAGCGCGATGGCCGCGCTGAGCTTCCATCTCAGCCCCGTCCGCATCACCACGCGGTCGCTCACCTGGTTCCGAAGGATCCCCCGCATACCCCGGGCCCCCGCTCAGGCCTTCAACTTGTAGCCGAAGCCGCGGACCGTCTCGATCCGGTCCTGGCCGATCTTGGTCCGCAGCCGCTGCACATGGACGTCGACGACCCGGGTGTCACCGCCCCAGCCGTAGTCCCACACCCGCTCCAGGAGCTTGTCGCGGGACAGTACCGTGCCCGGCGCGGAGGAGAACTCCAGGAGCAGCCGCATCTCGGTCGGGGTGAGCGCCACCGGCTGCCCGCCCTTGCGGACCTCCATGCCCTCGGTGTCGACCTCCAGCTCGCCGAAGGTCAGCAGGCCCCCGGCATCGGGGCCGGCGCTGTCCTCGCCCCGGTCGGTACCGCCCGCGTGCCCGAAGCGGCGCAGCACCGCGCGGATCCGGGCGACCAGGACGGCTCCGTCGAAGGGCTTGGTCACGTAGTCGTCGGCGCCCGCCTCGAGGCCCAGCACCACGTCGATCGAGTCGGCCCGCGCCGACAGCATGATCACCGGCACGGTGGACTCGTCGCGGATACGGCGGCACAGGCTGACCCCGTCGAGGCCCGGGACCATGACGTCCAGCAGGGCGATGTCGGGGCGGTCGGCCCGGAAGGCCTCCAGGCCGGACAGTCCGTCGGGCATGGCGGTGACCGCGAAGCCGTCCCGCTCCAGGGCGAGCTGGGTGGCCTCGCGGATGACGTCGTCGTCCTCGACGAACAGCACGTGGGTCTGGTCTGCCATCCGGGTGCTCTCACTCTTCGGTGTCGTTGCGGTCACTGGGGGATCGTTCCGGGCGGCCCGATCGGTTCGCCGTACGCGCGACTCAGCTGTCGGGCGCCGGTGCCGGGTCCGTGCCCACGACTCCGCTGTAGTCGCTGTGCGTCTTGTACACCGTGGTGAACTTCCCCGCGACCCAGCGGTAGGTGACCACGTTCTCGCCGGACGGGGCCGACACCGGGTCGCCCTTCTCGTACACCTGCTTGGTCACCACGAGGTCGCCGCGGTCGATCTCGGCGTAGACCGGGGGCTCCTCGGCCTGGAAGACATTCTGGTACGAACCGTCCTGCTCGCGGTATACGTACGAGCCCACGCCGACCAGATCCGCGCAGGTCACGACGTTGACGACGACGTCGTCGGCGGAGCCGCCGGTGAGGTCGCCGTAGGAGAGGTCGACCGGGTACTCGTCGGCGACGCAGGGCTTCAGATCGCGCTTGACCGCCTCGGAGACCTTCGGGTCCGACTTGAGGAGGGCGACCGCGGAGGTGCGGTCCAGACGCGGTGAGGACACGAGGGACGGCGCGGCCGGGGACCGGGCGCCGGTCCCCGCGACCGCGTGCGCCGGGCCCTCGTCACGGGTGCCGGTGCCGCCGGTGGCGCAGGCGGAGACGAAAAGGGCGAGGGCGGCGAGCACGGCCACCGCCGTACTTGCCGCCTGGAGAATCCCCCGGACCGGAGCCGGGTCCGATCCGGGGGGCCCGGGTTCGGTCAGGCCGCCGCGCAACGCTCCCGCTCCTCACGCTCCAGCGCGCGTGCGTCCAGGTCGCGGGCCTCCAGCTCCTCGCGGAGCCGGGCGAGCGCCCGGTGCAGCGTGCTCTTGACCGTTCCGACCGACATGCCGAGGGCCGCGGCCGTCTCCTCCGTGGACATCTGCTCCCAGTGTCGCAGCACCACGACACTGCGCTGCTTGGGAGCGAGCACCTTCATGACGTCCATCAGCAGGGCGCGGTCCGCGTGCTGCTCGGTGGAGTCGTCGACCGAGGCGTCCGGGAGCTGCTCGGTCGGCACCTCCTCCAGCTTGCGCGCCCGCCACCACTCCGTGCGGGTGTTGATCATCACCCGGCGCAGATAGGCGTCCGCGAGCCGCTTGTCCTCGATGGTCTCCCAGCGGCCGTACGTCCGTACGAGCGCCGTCTGCAGCAGGTCCTGCGCGTCGACCGGGTCCGGGACCAGGCGGCGTGCGCTGCGCAGCAGCGCGTCCTGCCGGGTGCGGACGTACTCCTCGAACTCGAGCACCTCGCCCTGCGCCATGTCGACCGCCTCCTGCTTTCCCCGTGTGTCCCTCGTGGTCCGCGCCCGGTTCCGCCGGGCACGCAGATGAAGCTACGGAGCTGTTGTCACGGCGTTGTGCGAAGCAGCGCGCGGCTGGCACTCGGCTGTCCGTCGGTTGTGTAACGGAAGCCGAAAAGGGGTAAACCGGCGCGGTTGTTTGCGCCGGTTCAGGGGGATTCGCCGGTTGGTCTTCCGTAGGACTACGTCAACGGCAGCCGATACAAACCACCTGTGAGGGGCTCGACGAGCCCGTCGGCGACCAGTCCGTCCAGCGCCCGCGCCCGCTGCACCGGCTCGTGCCACACCCGGTCGAGGGCCGCCTGCGGGACGGGCGCGTGGGCCTCCCGCAGCACGGCGAGCAGCTTGCCGCGGACCTGGCGGTCGGTACCGGCGTACGTCTGTCCGCGCCGCGGCGGCCCGTCGTGCCCGGGCTTGCCCGCGAGCCGCCAGGCGCACTGCGCGGCGATCGGGCAGCGCTGACAGCTCTCGTTCTTGGCTGTGCACACGAGCGCGCCGAGCTCCATGGACGCGGCGGCCCACCGGGCGGCGGTGCTCTCGTCCTGCGGCAGCAGCGCGCGGGCCAGCCTGCGCTCGGCGGCGGTGGTGGCGTTCGGCGGGTACTGCACGCCGGTCACCGCGCGGGCGAACACCCGCCGCACATTGGTGTCCAGCACCGCGTGCCGCTGCCCGTACGCGAAGGAGGCGACGGCCGCGGCCGTGTACTCGCCGATCCCGGGCAGCGCGAGCAGCTGCGCGTGGTCCGTCGGTACGTCACCGCCGTGCCGTTCCGTTATGGCGACCGCGGCGCCGTGCAGCCGCAGCGCCCGGCGCGGATAGCCGAGCCGTCCCCAGGCGCGCACGGCCTCACCGGGGGCCTCCTGGGCCAGGTCGGCGGGGCGGGGCCAGCGGGCCAGCCACTGCTCGTAGACGGGCAGCACCCGGCTCACCGGAGTCTGCTGCAGCATGAACTCGCTGACCATCACGCCCCAGGGGCCGGCCTCCGGGCGCCGCCAGGGCAGGTCCCGGGCGTGCTCGTCGAACCAGTCGATGACGGGGGCGTGCAGGTTCTCTCCGTGGGGGGTGCCGGCGGGAGGGGTGCCGGTGTCGTCGGCGGGGCGGCTGGGCGAGGGCTTCGTGGGCGCAGTCATGGCCTTCCGATCCTGCCATGCCGGAGCAGGCGGACGGGTGTTCTGCGGGGCCGGGTCGGACGAAACCGGCACCACCGGCAGCCGTGGCCAGAGGTGCAAGGGACACGATCGCGAACACGCCGTCCGTCCACGTCACGACGGCGGGCCGTCACCCGCGCGGGGGGACCTCGGCGGTCACGCACCGTAGGCAGGAGGTCCGTACGGTCACACTCCGCCGTCGAAACGTGTCACGCCTGGCTACTGGCGCCCCTGGAACGGCAGTTGCCGGAATGATGATCCGGAAAAGTTGTGGCGCCGGGCGGCGGGTGAGGGCGGCGAACCCACCGATCTCTCGTACAGTTTGCGCCGTGGGATCTCTGCGCAATCCGGTCGGGCCGCTTCCCTCCTCCATCTACTGGCGACGGAGGGCCGTCATGCTGTCCGTCCTCGCCGTGCTGGCGCTGCTGATCGCATGGATCGTCAGCTTCGGCGGCGGAGGCGACAAGAACGGCGCCGACGGGGGCAACGACAAGAATCCCTCCCCCTCGACGATCACCCCCGGACCGTCCGGCTCCGGGCCCGCGATCAGTCAAGCCCCGGGCGGCCGCGACGAGTCGACGACCGGCGGGGACACCTCCGGCGGCGCGGGTACGGGCGGCGGGGCAGGCGGCGGTGCCGGTGACGGCTCCGACGTGGGCGCCGGCGGTTCCGGCGGTGCGGGTGGCACCGGTATCGGCGGTTCCGGCGACGCGGGTGCTGCCGCAGGCGGCGCCGCGGGCGCCGGGGTGGGTCAGGGCGACACCCTCCCGGCCGGCTCCGCACTCCCCAACTGCACCGCGAGCGCCCTGAAGTTGACCGTCCGCAGCCAGCGCAACGCCTACGACCCCGGCCAGACGCCCACCCTGCTGCTCACCGCCACGAACTCTTCCGGCAGTGACTGCAAGGTCGATCTCGGCCCGAAGAACGCGGTGCTGACGATCACTCAGGCCGACTCGGACGACACGTACTGGTCGTCCGCCGACTGCCCCAGGACGGCGGGGAACCTCGTCTTCCGGGCGCCCGCGGGCAGCAGCATCACCTACACCGTGAAGTGGGACCGCAAGCCGAGCGCCGCCCAGTGCGCGACACCTCCAGCTGGTTCCGCGAGCGCGGGGACCTACCTGGTCGAGGTGAAGGCGCCCGGATATCCCACGGCTCAGGCCTCGTTCGTGCTGGAGAACGACTGAGACTCCCCGGGAATCCCGCGGGGAGTCTCCGTCGCAGCCGGTCCTAGTCGGCGAAGAGCGCGCCGAACTGGGGGGTGCCCGAGGTGGAGACGCCCACCGCGGTCACGGACAGGGCCCGGGAGCCCGTCGTGCCGATCTTCGTGCCGGTGGAGGGCAGGTAGGTCACCGCTCCGTCGCCGCCGTCCTCGTACGACCCGATGACCAGGTCGGCCTTGCCGTCGCCGTTGACGTCGTCCAGCTTGACGTCGGCACCGAACAGGTCGTTCTTCTCGGAGGTGCCGGGGACGCCCGTCGTGTTCTGCTCGAAGGACTGGAGGCCGGTGGAGGTGTTGACGCCGCTCGCCGAGCCGTACAGGACGGTGACCATGCCGGCGTTGGCGACGCTGCCGAGGTCCTCGCTCGGGGTGGAGACGACCAGGTCCTGGTAGCCGTCGCCGTTCACGTCGCCCAGGTCCAGGTCCCAGCCGAAGCCGTCGCCCTTCTCCGAACTGCCGGGCACATTGCCGGTGTTCTGCGTGATGCCGGTGGTCGAGGCGGGGCCCGACGCGGAGCCGTAGGTGATGCTGACCTTGCCGCCGTTCGCCGCGTCGGGGATGGTCTGGCCGTCGTCGGTGGTGGCGTCCCAGTCGGCGCCGGTGACGATGTCGCCGTAACCGTCGCCGTTGATGTCGCCGATCCCGGTGACGATGCCCGGCTTGAGGGTCTTGACGTCGGCGACGCTCAGGCCGTTCGCGGTGCCGGGCACGTAGTAGTTGGTGTTCCAGCCGTTCTCCGTCTGCGTCTCGAAGCCGTCGACCACCAGGTCGGTGCGGCCGTCGCCGTTCACGTCGCCGGCGGTGAGGTGCTCAGGGCCGTACGGGAAATCGGCCGAACCGGGCGCGATCGGCGGCTTGATGGTGTAGCGGCCGCCGGGCTGGCCGGTGGAGCTGCTGAAGCCGCCCTTGTAGACGTAGAGCGTCGCGGACGAACTGCCGACGGCCAGGTCGGCCTTGCCGTCGCCGTCGAAGTCGCCGGCGGCCAGGGCCAGGCCCCAGTTGTCGTGCGAGGAGACGGCCGGGTCCGGTACGTCGCTCGCCTTGCCGGTGAGGCCGCTCGCCGAGCCCCACAGGATCGCGAGGGCGCCGCCGTCGGTGTCGGTGCCGACCTTCTCGTACGGCGAGGCCACGGCGAGGTCGTCGTAGCCGTCATCGTTGAAGTCGGCGTACGCCGTCGCGCCGCCGAACAGGTCGCCGGTCTCGGCGCTGCCGGGCACGGTGCCGGAGTTCTGGCTGAGGACCGAGCGCTTGGCCGAGGTGATGCCGTTGCCCTTGCTGCCGTAGAGGGCGACGACCTGGCCGGCGTTGGCGTGGCCGCTGACGGAGGCGCCGGGGGCCGAGGCCACCTCGTCCCCGATGCCGTCGCCGTTGAAGTCGGCCTTCGCGACCTTGAACGAGTCGGCGGCGGTGGCCGTGGTCACCGAGACCGTGAGCAGACCGCCCGTCAGCGCGGCAGCGGCGGCCGTCGCGAGGGCGAGTCGCAGGCTCGGGTGGGTTATGCGGTGCATGCGGGGTTCTCCTGCGGCATGCGGGGGATGCCTGGCGGGCATCCGCGTCGATGGGGGGCGAACCATCCGTGTTTGCCGGGATTTGTCTTCCGGGACACGGGCGGTTGGCGAACAGGAGACGTCCGGTGGGGCCCGAGGGTTGTATGAGGTACCGGTGTTCTACAGCTTTTTGGCGGGGCTTTACACGTACCGCTCCAGGATCGAGCTCTCCGCGAGGCGCGACAGGCCCTCCCGGACGCTCCTCGCCCTGGCCTCGCCCACTCCGTCGACCGTCTGCAGGTCGTCCACGCTGGCCGCGAGGAGCTTCTGGAGGCCGCCGAAGTGCTCCACCAGGCGGTCGATGATCGCGCCGGGCAGGCGGGGGACCTTGGCCAGCAGGCGGAAGCCCCGGGGGGAGACCGCGGAGTCGAGGGACTCGGGGGAGCCGGTGTAGCCCAGGGCGCGGGCCACGGTGGTGAGTTCGAGGAGCTCCGCGTGGGTCAGGACGTTCAGTTCGTACAGTGCCTCGTCGACCGTGCGGGAGCGCTTCGCGGTGGGCTCGGGGACGTAGTCCCGCACGACCAGCTCGCGCTCCGGCTCCACGCCCGCGATCAGCTCGTCGAGCTGGAGGGCCAGGAGGCGGCCGTCGGTGCCGAGTTCGACGACGTACTCGGCGATCTCGGTGGCGATACGGCGGACCATCTCCAGGCGCTGGGCCACCGCCGAGACGTCCCGGACCGTCACCAGGTCCTCGATCTCCAGCGCGGAGAGGGTGCCCGCGACCTCGTCCAGGCGCAGCTTGTAGCGCTCCAGGGTCGCCAGCGCCTGGTTCGCGCGGGACAGGATCGCCGCCGAGTCCTCCAGGACCCGGCGCTGGCCGTCGACGTACAGGGCGATCAGGCGCATCGACTGGGAGACCGAGACCACCGGGAAGCCGACCTGCTTGCTCACGCGGTCCGCGGTGCGGTGCCGGGTGCCGGTCTCCTCCGTCGGGATCGTGGCGTCGGGTACGAACTGCACGCCCGCCCGCAGGATCTTCGACAGGTCGGAGGAGAGCACGATGCCGCCGTCCAGCTTGCACAGCTCACGCAGTCGCGTGGCCGCGAACTCGACGTCCAGGACGAAACCGCCCGTGCACATCGTCTCCACGGTCTTGTCGAAGCCCAGCACGATGAGTCCGCCGGTGTTGCCGCGCAGCACCCGCTCAAGGCCGTCGCGCAGGGCGGTGCCGGGGGCCACGGCGCTCAGGGAGGCGCGCATCAGGCCATCGGAACCGGCACTCCCACCGGACTTTCCGGGAGCTGCTGCCCGGTCGTTGGCTGCCACTGCTCTCCTCCGGTCGCGGGGTCTGGGACGCTCCCGTGTCGCACATTCGGTTCGTACGGACGGGCGAGACCAGGGCAAAGTCTACCGGCGGTCCTCCGCGTCCCGTGGGGCCTCTCGCCGACGCGAGCGCGGAAGGACCCTCAGGGCGTCCCCTATGTCCGCGACTTCCAGGACCTTCATGCCGGCCGGGACCTTGCCCGGATCGCCCGGAACGAGCGCGTGCGTGAAGCCCAGACGGTGTGCCTCGGAGAGCCTGCGCTGCACGCCCGTGACCCTTCTGACCTCGCCCGCGAGGCCCACTTCGCCGATCGCGACGAGGTTCTTGGGCAGCGGGGTGTCACTGGCCGCGGACGCCAGGGCGAGGGCCACCGCCAGGTCGGCGGCGGGTTCCGAAAGCTTTACGCCACCCACAGTCGCGGAATAGATGTCCCGCTTGCCGAGCGCGCTGATCCGGCCGCGCTGCTCCAGGACGGCGAGCATCATCGAGACCCGGGAGGTCTCCAGGCCCGAGGTGGTGCGCCGGGGCGAGGGGATCTGCGAGTCGACGGTGAGCGCCTGCACTTCGGCCACCAGGGGGCGGCGGCCCTCCAGGGTGACGGTGAGACAGGTTCCGGGTACCGGTTCGTCACGACGTGTCAGGAAAAGTCCGCTCGGGTCGGCGAGGCCCGTGATGCCCTCGTCGTGCAGCTCGAAGCAGCCGACCTCGTCGGTGGCGCCGTAGCGGTTCTTGACGCCGCGTACGAGCCTCAGGCGCGCGTGCCGGTCGCCCTCGAAGCTCAGGACCACGTCCACGAGGTGTTCGAGGAGCCGCGGTCCGGCGATCGCGCCGTCCTTGGTGACATGGCCCACCAGGAGGGTGGACATCCCGCGCTCCTTGGACGCCCGGATCAGCGCCCCGGCAACCTCGCGCACCTGGGCCATGCCACCGGGGGCGCCGTCGATCTCGGGGGAGGCCACCGTCTGCACCGAGTCGAGGATCAGCAGCGACGGCTTCACCGCGTCCAGATGTCCGAGGACGGCGGACAGGTCGGTCTCGGCGGCGAGATACAGGTGGTCGTCGATCGCGCCGATGCGGTCGGCGCGCAGCCGGACCTGGCTCGCGGACTCCTCGCCGGTCACGTAGAGGGTGCGGTGCTCGTCGCTCGCCGACTTGGCCGCCACGTCCAGCAGCAGCGTGGACTTGCCGACGCCGGGCTCGCCCGCGAGGAGCACCACCGCGCCGGGCACGAGACCGCCGCCGAGCACCCGGTCCAGCTCGGGCACGCCGGTGGAGCGGGCGGTGGCCTGGCGGCCGTCGACCTGGCCGATGGGCACGGCGGAGGTGGTGACACGGCCGGGGGTCGTCGTACGCACCGCGGGCGCGCCGTACTCCTCGATCGTGCCCCAGGCCTGGCACTCGGGGCAGCGGCCGAGCCACTTGGCCGTCTGCCAGCCGCACTCGGTGCAGCGGTAGGACGGACGCTCCTTGGCGGACTTCGTACGGGTGGCCATGCACGAACCGTAACGGCCGCCACTGACAACACCTCGTCCGCCCGACCGCCGGCCCGACCCTTCGTGCGGGAACCGGCCATGTCACGCCGGGAACGAGCCACGGAATCCGAGGTTCCTGTCCCCTATTGAGGGATCGTTTCACCCGTACGGAGTAAAAGTGCTCAAGGTGCAGGAAGGGGCCATCTTCCGCCCCCTACGGTCCACGGATGATGAGCAGCACTCCGGAGACCTCGACCCGCACCACCGGCGCGCACCGGGCGCAACGGGAGGAGCGCGACCGCGGTGCCGCGCGCACGCTGGCGCAGCGGCCGCCCGCGCGCTACGAGCCGTATCTGGACGGCCTGTTCACCTACTGCCTGTCGGTGCTGTGCGACCACGACACGGCCACCGCCGCCCTCGGTGACGTCCTCGCGCTCGCCGAGAAGCGCGGCGGCCCCGACGCGGCCGGCGACCGCAGGGCCTGGCTGTACGCGCTGGCCCGCTGGGCCTGTCTGCGCAAGCTGGCCGAGGCCAAGCAGAAACGTCAGGCCACCCACGCGGCAGGGCGTCACGGACCCTCCCACAAGGCCACCGAACCCCCGGTCGCCGAAGCCGTCCTGGAGGAGCGGCGCCGTGAACTGGCCCAGCTGGCCTGGCCGGAGGCGGCCGGTACGACCCCCGAGCAGCGCGAGGCGCTCGAACTCGCCGTACGCCACCACCTCGCCGCCCACGAGGTCGCCGCCGTCCTCGGCATGGACCTCGCCGGCGCCCGCGAACTGCTGGCCTCCGCCGCCTGCGAGGTCGAGCGCACACGCGCGGCCCTCGCCGTCGTCGAGACCGGCGACTGCCCGGGCGTGGCCCGGCTCACCGGCGACAACCAGTTCGTGCTCAGCTCCGCCCTGCGCCGCGAACTCGTCCGCCATGTCGACGACTGCCCCCGCTGCCGCCGCAGCGCCGAGCGCGCGATCCCCGGCCGCTGGCCCGGCGCCATGACCACACCCGCCGAACTGCCCGTGCTCGAAGCCCCGCGCGCGGCCCTGCACATGGCGGTCGCGCACCATCCACGCGCGCGTGGGGCCGCCGTGCCCCGCTTCGACCGGCGCGGGTTCCCGATGGACCCCAAGGACCGCGCGGCCCGCCGCGACCGCCTCCGCGCGCGTGCCGTCACCACGACCGTCGTCGCGACCGTGGTCGCCGCGCCTGTGCTCGCGCTGTGGGCCGCGTACCGGGGAGGGCCCGCGGAGGGCGCCGACGGTCACTCCGCCACCGCCAGCGAGGCGCACGGCCCCGGCAGCCTGGACGGCGAGACCGCCAGCGGCGGCTACCAGAACGCGGGCAACGCGTCCGCGAAGCCCGGCCCCCGCTTCACCAAGGACGGCCGGCCCGACGTCTCCGTGGAGGTCGTCAGCGTCGCCGGGGCCGGCAAGAAGGGCGCCGGGCACCTGGAGGTGGCCGCCGGCAACAGCGGCGACACCACCCTGATCACCCTCACCGCGACCGGTGCCGCCCCGGTCCGCTGGTCGGCCACCACCGGCGCCCCCTGGCTCTACCTCAGCCAGTCCTCGGGAACCCTGAAACCCGGCCAGTCGTTGACGATCAAGGTGTACGTCGACCATCTGCGCGAGCCGTCCGGCCCCTGGAGCGCGCGCGTGGCGATCGCACCGGCCGGCGCGGTGGTCACCATCCAGGGCTACGGCACCGCGCCCACCCCGACCGGCCCCGGCAGGCCGACCCCGTCCCCGACCGCGCCGGGCCCCAGCCCCACGACCTCGGCCCCCTCGAATCCCACCCCCAGCGACCCGCCGACCTCACCCCCGACCCCGGACCCCACTCCGACGGACCCGTCCCCCTCCGACCCGCCGACCTCGACACCGTCGCCGACGCCGAGCGACGAACCGAGCGCATCGTCGTCGTAGCCCATGAGGGAGGGGCGAGGAGGGCGGTGGCGCATCGCGGGGAGGCCGGGGCGCAGGATCGGACCCTGTGCCCCCGGCGCCCGCCCCGAGCTCAGTCGGCGCTCAGTCGGCCGGAGCCGGGTCCGCCGGATGCGGTGCCAGCAGGGGCAGCTGGGACGCCAGTCGCTCCTCGCACAGCTCCACGAGACGGTCGTAGCCCGCCTTGCCCATCAGCTCGATCAGCTCGGGGCGGTAGGACACGTACACCGGGTCGCCGGCACCGTGGGCCGAGGTCGCCGAGGTGCACCACCAGTGCAGGTCGTGGCCGCCAGGGCCCCAGCCGCGCCGGTCGTACTCGCCGATCGAGACCTGGAGCACCCGGGTGTCGTCGGGCCGGTCGATCCAGTCGTACGTCCGCCGCACCGGCAGCTGCCAGCAGACGTCCGGCTTGGTCTCCAGCGGCTCGCGGCCCTCCCGCAGCGCCAGGATGTGCAGCGAGCAGCCCTGGCCGCCCGCGAAGCCGGGCCGGTTCTGGAAGATGCACGAGCCCTGGAAGGGCCGGGTCTGGCGGTCGCCGTCCTCGTCCTCCGAGACCCAGCCGCCCCGCAGGCCCTCGTCGTGGTGCTGCCAGATGTCCGGAGTGAGTCGCGCCACATGCTCGGCGACCCGCTTCTCGTCGTCCTCGTCGGAGAAGTGGGCACCCAACGTGCAGCACCCGTCGTCCGCGCGCCCCGCCTGGATGCCCTGGCAGCCGCTGCCGAAGATGCAGTTCCAACGGGAGGTCAGCCATGTCAGATCGCACCGGAAGACCTGCTCGTCGTCCGCCGGATCCGGGAACTCCACCCACGCGCGCGCGAAGTCGAGCCCCTTCTCGTCGGCCGCCAGCGCCTGCCTGGCCTTCTTCGACAGCTTCGCCGGCTTCGACTGCCGCGTCGGCTTTACCGGCTTCACCGGCGAAGAACCGTCGGCAGATGTGGCCGCTTTGTCGTCCTTCACCTTTTTCGTCTTTGGCACGCGTCCAGGGTAAGTCGCCCGAGACCCCTCCGGAGACAGTCGAACACCCTGCTGGCAGTAGCGTTCCCTACATGAGACTCGGTGTCCTCGACGTGGGATCGAACACGGTGCACCTCCTGGTGGTGGACGCGCACCCCGGCGCACGCCCCCTTCCCGCGCACTCGCACAAGGCCGAACTGCGCCTTGCCCAACTCCTCGACGAGGCCGGTGCGATCGGCCCCGAGGGTGTCGAGAAACTCGTCTCGGTCGTCAAGGACGCGCTCCAGGCCGCCGAGGACAAGGGCGTCGAGGACCTGCTCCCGTTCGCCACCTCCGCCGTCCGCGAGGCCAGCAACGCCGACGACGTCCTCGCGCGCGTGCGGGCCGAGACCGGCGTCGAGCTCCAGGTGCTCACCGGCGCCGAGGAGGCCCGCCTCACCTTCCTCGCCGCCCGCCGCTGGTTCGGCTGGTCGGCGGGCAAGCTCCTGGTCCTCGACATCGGCGGCGGCTCCCTGGAGATCGCCTACGGCATCGACGAGGAACCGGACGCGGCGGTCTCCCTCCCGCTCGGCGCGGGCCGCCTCACCGCCGGCTGGCTCCCCGGCGACCCCCCGGACCCGGACGACATACGGGCCCTACGGCGGCACGTGCGCGCCCAGATCGCCCGTACGGTCGGCGAGTTCGCCCGCTTCGGCGCCCCCGACCACGTCGTCGCCACGTCCAAGACCTTCAAGCAGCTGGCCCGCCTGGCGGGCGCCGCCCGCTCCGCGGAGGGCCTCTACGTCCAGCGCGAACTCAAGCGCGAGTCCCTGGAGGCCTGGGTCCCGAGACTGGCCGGCATGACGACGGAGCAACGTTCGGAGCTGCCGGGCGTCTCGGAGGGCCGGGCGAACCAGCTCCTGGCGGGAGCGCTGGTGGCCGAGGGCGCGATGGATCTTTTCGGAGTGGAAACGGTCGAAATCTGCCCCTGGGCTCTCAGGGAGGGCGTCATCCTGCGTCGACTTGACCACATGGGTTCAGTGGAGGGTTTGTAAGGGGCGCGGGGCTGTATCGATCTGCGGCTCCGCCGCGGGGCGCGACCAGCCCCCACGCACCTGAACTCGCCCCGTGGCAAACACCACAACGGCGAATAGGCGCCCCGTCCCACCCCGGCGGAAGCCGTAGGCTGACCGTCGTGGCAGAACCAGTCGTACGGATCCCGGATGCGAAGGTCGCCCTCTCGACGGCCTCCGTCTACCCGGAGTCGACGGCGACGGCCTTCGAGATCGCCGCACGCCTCGGCTACGACGGCGTCGAGGTCATGGTGTGGACCGACCCGGTCAGCCAGGACATCGAGGCCCTGCGCCGCCTCTCCGACTACCACGGGATCCCCATCCTCGCCGTGCACGCCCCCTGCCTGCTCATCACGCAGCGCGTGTGGTCCACCGACCCCTGGGTCAAGCTCCAGCGCGCCCAGGCGGCCGCCGAGAAGCTGGGCGCGAGCACGGTCGTCGTGCATCCGCCGTTCCGCTGGCAGCGCCAGTACGCCCGCGACTTCGTCAGCGGGATCTGGCGCATGGCGAACGAGACGGACGTACGGTTCGCCGTCGAGAACATGTACCCCTGGCGCTACCGCGACCGCGAGATGCTCGCCTACGCCCCCGACTGGGACGTCACCAAGGACGACTACCGGCACTTCACGATCGACCTCAGCCACGCGGCGACCTCCCGGGTCGACGCGCTGGAGATGGTCGACCGGATGGGGGACCGGCTCGGCCACGTCCACCTCGCCGACGGCAAGGGGTCCGCCAAGGACGAGCACCTGGTGCCGGGGCGCGGCGGCCAGCCCTGCGCCGAGCTGCTGGAACGCCTCGCGCTGTCCGGCTTCGACGGCCATGTCGTCATCGAGGTCAACACCCGGCGCGCGATGTCCGGCGCCGAACGTGAGGCCGACCTCGCCGAGGCCCTGGCCTTCACCCGCCTCCACCTGGCCTCCCCGGTGAAGGTGCCCCGGCCGTGAGCGACGTCACAGCCCGGAAGCGCGGCCGACCCCGTCGTACGGAATCCGACGCGGCCGGCACCCGCGACCGGATCCTGGTCGCGGCGCGCGAGGAGTTCTCCGAGCGGGGCTACGAGAAGACGTCCGTGCGCGGTATCGCCAAGGCCGCCGGGGTCGACTCGGCGCTGGTGCACCACTACTTCGGCACCAAGGAGCAGGTCTTCGAGGCGGCCGTGGAGGTCGCCGCGGCCCCGGCCCTGGGCGCGCGGGACGCTGTCGTCGAGGGTCCGCTGGAGGACGTGGGGGAGCGGTTCACCCGCTTCATCTTCGGGGTCTGGGAGAACCCGGCGACGCGCATGCCGCTCCTGGCGGTCGTCCGCTCCGCCGTGAACAACGAGACCGCGGCCCATGTCTTCCGTCGGCTCGTCGCCACCCAGCTGCTGCGTCGCATCGCCGACCAGCTGGAGCTGCCGGACGCCGAGCTGCGGGCCGAGCTGGCGGCCGCGCAACTGGTGGGTACGGCGATGCTGCGTTACGTGATCAAGGTGGAGCCGCTGGCGTCGGTGGACGTCGAGCAGATCATCGCGCGGGTGGCGCCGGTGGTGCAGAACCATCTGACCGGGCCCTGACTCCGAGACGGGCGTCCCGCATTCCGGACACCCTGTCCCGACCCCTGGATGACCGGCGTACGCTCGATAACAGCCAGAACTGTCTGAAGGAGCGAGCGACGATGCCCGAGCTGAGGTCCCGCACAGTCACCCACGGCCGCAACATGGCGGGCGCCCGCGCCCTTATGCGCGCCTCCGGTGTACCCGGTGCGGACATCGGCCGCAAGCCGATCATCGCGGTCGCCAACAGCTTCACCGAGTTCGTGCCGGGCCACACCCACCTCCAGCCGGTCGGCCGGATCGTCTCCGAGGCGATCGTCGAGGCCGGTGGCATCCCGCGCGAGTTCAACACCATCGCGGTCGACGACGGCATCGCGATGGGCCACGGCGGCATGCTCTACTCCCTGCCCTCCCGCGACCTGATCGCGGACAGCGTGGAGTACATGGTCGAGGCCCACTGCGCCGACGCCCTGATCTGCATCTCCAACTGCGACAAGATCACCCCGGGCATGCTCAACGCGGCCCTGCGCCTGAACATCCCCACGGTGTTCGTCTCCGGCGGCCCGATGGAGTCCGGCCGGGCGACCCTCGTCGACGGCACGGTCCGCACCCTCGACCTGGTCGACGCGATCTCCGACGCCGTCAACGACAAGATCTCCGACGAGGACATCCTCCGCATCGAGGAGAACGCCTGCCCGACCTGCGGCAGCTGTTCCGGCATGTTCACCGCCAACTCGATGAACTGCCTGACCGAGGCCATCGGCCTCTCCCTCCCCGGCAACGGCTCGGTCCTCGCCACGCACACGGCTCGCAAGCAGCTGTACGTCGACGCGGCCAACACCGTCATGGACATCACCCGGCGCTACTACGAGCAGGACGACGAGACGGTCCTGCCGCGCAACGTCGCCACCTTCGCGGCGTTCGAGAACGCCATGGCGCTCGACATCGCCATGGGCGGCTCCACCAACACGATCCTGCACCTGCTGGCGGCGGCCCAGGAGGCGGGCGTCCCCTTCGGCCTGGAGGAGATCAACGAGGTCTCGCGCCGGGTCCCCTGCCTCGCCAAGGTCGCCCCGAACGTCGCGAAGAACCGCACGTACTACATGGAGGACGTGCACCGCGCCGGCGGCATCCCGGCCCTCCTCGGCGAGCTGCACCGCGCGGGCCTGCTCAACGAGGACGTGCACTCGGTCCACAGCCCCTCCCTCGCGGACTGGCTGAAGACCTGGGACGTCCGCGGCGGCTCCCCGTCCCCGAAGGCCGTCGAGCTGTGGCACGCGGCCCCGGGCTGCGTCCGCTCCGCGGAGGCCTTCTCGCAGTCCGAGCGCTGGGAGGCGCTGGACGAGGACGCGGCCGAGGGCTGCATCCGCTCGGCCGAGCACGCCTACTCCAAGGACGGCGGCCTCGCGGTCCTCAAGGGCAACCTCGCGGTCGACGGCTGTGTCGTGAAGACGGCCGGCGTGGACGAGTCGATCTGGCGCTTCGAGGGCCCGGCGGTGGTCTGCGAGTCGCAGGAGGAGGCCGTCCAGAAGATCCTCACCCAGCAGGTCAAGGAGGGCGACGTCGTCGTCATCCGCTACGAGGGCCCCAAGGGCGGCCCCGGCATGCAGGAGATGCTCTACCCGACCTCGTACCTGAAGGGCCGCGGCCTCGGCAAGGCCTGCGCCCTGGTCACCGACGGCCGCTTCTCCGGCGGCACCTCCGGCCTGTCCATCGGCCACGCCTCCCCTGAGGCGGCCGCGGGCGGCACCATCGCCCTGGTCGAGGACGGCGACCGCATCCGGATCGACATCCCGGCCCGCACGATCGAGCTCCTGGTCGACGACGAGGAACTGGCCCGTCGCGACGCCGCTCTCGGTGGCGTCTACGCCCCGAAGAACCGTGAGCGCAAGGTCTCGGCGGCCCTGCGGGCGTACGCGGCGATGGCCACGAGCGCGGACAAGGGCGCGGTGCGGGACGTGTCGAAGCTGGGGTGACCACCCCCTCGCGGGAACCTCGGGCCGTCCCTGCGGGGGCGGCCCTTCCTCGTTGCCCGGCGGGCTACCAGGTGGAGGGGTCGCGGGCGTCCACGGCGAAGACGGTGCCGTCGGGGGCGGTGGCGTAGACGTGGTCGTCGGCGAGAGCGGGCCGGGGCAGCGTGGCGATCACGTCGCCGTTGTTCGCTTCGAGCCGTGCCTGGGTCTGCCCGGCGAGCGTTCCCTTGCGAGCGTCCACGGCGAGCAGCCGCCCGTCGGAAGCGGTGACGAAGACGTGGCTGCCGTCGGAGACCGGGACTGACCCCCGGCTCAGGAACGTCTCCAGGTGCCACAACTGTCGGCTCGTGTCGACGTCGATGGCCTCCAGGGATCCGCCCGTGGCCAGCACATAGACGACACCGTCGTGCACAGCGGCCTCGGCGCCCTGCCGAGCCACGGGCAGAGCCACCTTCCGGGTTGCTCCGGACCCGGGGGTGTAACGGACGACGGCTTTGGCGTAGTCGAAAACCTGGTCGACCGAGAGGAAGAAGACGGACCCGTCCTCGGAGCCGATCGGCGTCAGAGCGCCGTCGAGGCGCTCGTCCCATCGCACATCGCCCGTCGTCACGTCCATGGCGGTGACCCGAGTACTCGACTCGTCGACGGACGTGCTCGTCACGTACAGCAGCGGGTCGTTGGGGAACGTGAAGAACGACGGTGTGGCGTGGCCGGGTGTCTCCTTGCTCCACTTGGTGTCGCCGGTCGAGCTGTCCATACCGGTCACCGTCCCGTCCGTGCCGACGACCAGGAGCATGCCGCCGGCCGACCAGATGCCGTTGTACGCCGGCACGTTCCGCTGCCAGCTCGCCCGGCCCGACGCGGGATCGAGCGCCTCCAGGTGAGTGCCGTAGTCGGCCAACGGCTGCACGAGACCGCCGGACAGGGCAGGGGGGACGCTCCAGCGGTCCGTATCGGCCGAGTGGCGCCACAGCAGGCTGCCGTCGGACGGGTCGAGGGCGTAGACCGACCCCGCGCGGACGCAGAAGAGTTTCCCCGCACCGTAGGAGCACCGAGGCGTGCCCTTGCCCCCGGCCTCGGGCTTCGCCGTCCAGGCACGGAACGCGGTCGCCCTGGCCTGCGGTGTACTGGTGCCCTTCGACGCGGGCTGTTCATCACCGAGCAGTTGGATTGAAGCGAACACACCGCCCGCGACCAGGACGAGCGCTCCGCCGACGAACAGCATGCTCCGGCGCAGGCGTCGCCTGGGCCGTCGTACCGGTTCCTGAACCTTCTGCTCGGGTTCCGGCACGTCACCCGTGCGCTGCGCCGGTATGAACGCCTGCGTGTCGTACGAGGCCGCCACCGACCGCAGTTCCCGCATCAACTCGTCTGGCGTCGGCCGGTCCTCGGGCTCCTTGGCGAGACACCGCACGATGAGCGGCGCGAGGTTCTCCGGTACGCCTGTCAGATCCGGCTCGTCGTGCACGACCTGGTAGGCGACGACATACGGACTGTCGGAGTCGAACGGCCCACGCCCGGTCGCCGCATGCACCATCACCGATCCGAGCGCGAAGATGTCGGCCGCAGGGCCCACCTCCCTCGGCCGCCGGAACTGCTCCGGCGCCATGAACGGCGGCGTCCCGATCAACTTCCCTGTCTCGGTGCGAAGTTCACTGTCCTTTGGCCGAGAAATACCGAAGTCGATGACCTTCGGCCCGTCCTCGGCGAGCAGCACATTGCTCGGCTTGAGATCCCGGTGGACCACCCCGACCCGATGGATGTCGCGCAGCGCCTCGGCGAGCCCGGCCATCAGCCGACGCAACTGGGCCGGCGGCATGGGCCCGTTCCGCTTCACCTCGTCGGAGAGCGTCGGCCCGGGAATGAACAGCGTGGCCATCCAGGGCCGTCCGGCATCCGGATCGGCATCCACGACGGACGCCGTGAACGCCCCGCTCACCTTCCGCGCCGCTGCCACCTCCTGCCGGAAACGTCCTCTGAACTCGGGATCCCTGGCGAACTGAGCGTGGACGACCTTCACCGCGAGCTTCATCCCCGAGGTGCTGCGCGCGACGTGCACGACACCCATCCCACCGGACCCCAGGCAGGACTCCAGGCGGTAGTGACCGGCGTACTCGGGAAGTTCCGCTTCCGCGCCCGCTCCGGTGTTGCCCTGTGGCGCCATGGAACCACCCCCGTGCTGATCGTCCGCGCGCGCGACGCACGGAGCCTAGTCGATGACTCGTACGGGACAGAGGCGGCTTGCTAGTCTCCGCGTGCGAGTTGCGTACATGTGTTTCATGGCGTGATTTGGGGGAATCAACGGGACCCCATGGCAGTCATGGGGACCAACGGGGGAGGATTTTCATGTCTGTTGACCGCGCCGAAGAAGTCGAAGGCAGCGAGAGTGTCGCGACGGCGGCCGCCGCGGCCGTGCACTACTACTCGGTCGCACCGGGCTACCGCCTCAACGTCCGCCGCGGCCCCGGCACGCAGTACGGCATCGTCCGCGTCCTGCCCGAGGGCGCACAGGTCGCGATCTACTGCCAGACGCCGGGAACCTCGGTGGTCGGCCCTTACGGCACCTCGAACATCTGGGACAACATCGCCAACGGCGAGTTCGTCTCGGACGCCTATGTCCTCACCGGCAGCGACGGCTACGTAGCCTCGCGCTGCGGCTGATCTCGGCACCTTTTCGGCGGGATCCACCAGTGACATCCCTGAAACGCAGATCCGTCATGGTCGCAGGCCTCACCGGCGCCCTCCTCATGGTGGGCGCCGCGGTAAGCGAGGCCGCGTCGGTGCGCTACTAGGCGGTGGCTCCCGGCTACCGGCTGAACGTCCGCAGCGGGCCCGGAACCGTCTACAGCCTCGTCCGTGTCCTGCCGGAGGGTGCCATGGTCCCGATCTACTGCCAGACGCCGGGTTCGACGGTCACCGGTCCGTACGGCACGTCGAACATCTGGGACAACATCAGCAACGGTCAGTACGTTTCCGACGCATATGTCAACACCGGTAGCGACGGCTACGTGGCCGACCGCTGCTCCTGATCCCCGAAGGGAGCCCGCCCCCGTCCCGGAGCCATAATCGTCCCGTGAGCGACGAACCCGGCACCCAGGACACCCCAGCGGGCTCCCCCGAGGTCGGCGGCCCCCGCCCCGAACCGATCCGCTTCTTCGGCACGACCTGGCTGCACCACGACAACGGCTACGCTTTCCGCCGCGTGGGCGCCGCCGCGGGCTCCCTCGCCGCCGCCGTCACCTCCTGTTTGATCCTCCGCTTCGCCTACGAGGGCCTCCAGATCGCCGACACCGGCAGCTTCGTGACCGTCCTCGTCATCGCGATGTTCGCCATCTGCAGCGCGCTGGCGTTCCGCAACACGTGGGACGGTTTCGCCAAGCGCCCCGACCCCGACCGCCAGGCTTCCCTTCGCGGCCTGCTCGCCATCGGGTTCGTGGGATCTCTCCTCGCGTACTTCTTCCGCTCCCTCATGGAGGCACCGGGGGAGCGACTCCATCGCGAGGAGTACGAGACGGCGCTGAGGGAGTACGAGAAGCGGAGCGCCCGCCGCACGGGGAACCCGTCCAAGAAGAAGCGTCGCCGCTGAGAGTGCGGTAGTTGTCGTCGGGCGACAGGCATCCCCTGACCCGAGTCCGACTCTCACCGAAAACTCATCGCACTCCACCCCCACCCCGGCCACGATGGCCCCATGACGGCTTCCTCCCACACCACCCGAGCCCACTCCTTCAACGCCGCCGCAGCCCAGTACGCCGCCAACCGCCCCTCCTACCCGCCCGCCCTCTTCGACGCGATCGAGGAACTCTCCGGCCGGGCTCTCGCCGGTTCCCGGGTCGCGGACGTCGGTGCCGGCACCGGGATAGCGACCGCGCTGCTGCACGCCCGGGGCGCCGAGGTCGTCGCGGTCGAACCCGGCGACGGCATGGCCGAGCAGTTCCGGCACCTCCACCCGGACCTGCCGATCGTCCGGGGCGACGGCAACGACCTCCCGCTCCTCACGGACTCCGTCGACTTCGTGACCTACGCCCAGTCCTGGCACTGGACCGACACCGCCCGAGCGGTCCCGGAAGCCGTGCGGGTACTGCGGCCGGGCGGAGCACTGGTGCTGTGGTGGAACACCTACGCCCTCGACGTCCCGTGGATCGCCGGCCAGGTCGGCCGGGTCGCCGAGCACTTCAGGGACTACGGCGCCAACCCGGCCGCCGAGGTGAACGGCGCCGCCTCCCGCTCCACCCTGGCCGACCCCAGCGGCCGACTGGACTTCGCCCACCGGGTGGTCCGCTGGAGCCGCCGCGTACCCCTGGACACCCACCTCGCGAACATCGGCAGCCACTCGATCTTCCTGGTGGCCGGTGAGGAACACACCGGCGTCTTCCTCACCGAGGAGCGGCGCATCCTGCAAGAGGTCTTCCCGGACGGCACCGTCGAGGAGACCTACGACGTCGAACTACTGGTCGCCACCACCTGACCCCCTGCGCAGCGGCCCACCCCCCAGGACCAGGGCCGCCGCGCACACCTGACCAACATCCCGGACCCGAGCTTCGGCAGGCCCGGTACGCGGCATGCCGCAACACCCGTACGTCGATTCCCGCCTCCCAGGATCGGCCCGGAACCATCACCCGAGCCTGAGCTGCACCAGCCCTGCGCCGACAACAAGCCCACGCCACTCCACGCCCACGCCCGCGCCATCCCGTGCACCGCGCTTGACGAGCCCCCACACCGAGAGCATTATTCATCGCATGATGAATAAAGTGCCGGACCCGCCCGGCCCCGGAGACACCGGCCCCACCGACAAGGCCGTCCACGCTCGCGACCTCACCGTCGTCCGAGGCCCCCGTACCGTCCTGCGCGACCTCGCCTTCGACGTCCCCCGCGGCCAGATCACCGGCCTCCTCGGCCCCTCCGGCTGCGGCAAATCCACCCTGATGCGCTCCATCGTCGGCACCCAGGCCAAGGTCACCGGCACCCTCGACGTCCTCGGCCGGCCCGCAGGCCACCCCACCCTCCGCACCCGCATCGGCTACGTCACCCAGGCCCCCTCCGTCTACGACGACCTCACCGTCCGCCAGAACCTCGACTACTTCGCCGCGATCCTCGACCCCGGCCGCGCCGCCGCCGACCGCCGCCGCTCCGACGTCACCCAGGCCATCACCGACGTCGACCTCACCACCCACGCCGACTCCCTCGCCGGCAACCTCTCCGGCGGCCAGCGCAGCCGCGTCTCCCTCGCCGTCGCCCTCCTCGGCACCCCAGAACTCCTCGTCCTAGACGAACCCACCGTCGGCCTCGACCCCGTCCTGCGCCGCGACCTCTGGGAGCTCTTCCACGACATCGCCGCCCGCCGCGGCGCCACCCTCCTCATCTCCTCCCACGTCATGGACGAGGCCGAGCGCTGCCACCGCCTCCTCCTCATGCGCCAGGGCGAGATCCTCGCCGACGACACCCCCGAGGCCCTCCGCACCCGCACGAACTCCGACACGGTCGAGGCCGCCTTCCTCCACCTGGTCGACCAGGCCGTCGAGGCAAGCCGCACCAAGGAGCCCACGCGATGACCACGACCACCACACCCACGGCCCGCCCCGCGCCCGCCCCCACCAGCGCCCTCAGCCTCCCCCGCACCACCGCCACCGCCGCCCGGGTCCTGCGCCAACTCCGCCACGACCCGCGCACCATCGCGATGCTGATCCTCATTCCCTGCGTGATGCTCCTTCTGCTGCGCTACGTCTTCGACGGCAGCCCCCGCACCTTCGACGGCATCGGCGCCTCTCTCCTCGGGATCTTCCCGCTGATCACGATGTTCCTGGTCACCTCCATCGCCACCCTGCGCGAACGCACCTCCGGCACCCTCGAACGCCTCCTCGCCATGCCGCTCGGCAAAGGCGACCTCATCGCCGGCTACGCCCTCGCCTTCGGCACCCTCGCGATCATCCAGTCCGCCCTCGCGACCGGCCTCGCCGTCTGGGCCCTCGGCCTCGACGTCATCGGCAGCCCCTGGCTCCTGCTGCTCGTCGCCCTGCTCGACGCGTTGCTCGGCACCGCCCTCGGCCTGTTCGTCTCGGCCTTCGCGGCCTCCGAGTTCCAGGCCGTCCAGTTCATGCCGGCCGTGATCTTCCCCCAGCTCCTCCTCTGCGGCCTGTTCACCCCGCGCGACAACATGCACCCCGTCCTGGAGGCCATCTCCGACGTCCTGCCCATGTCCTACGCCGTCGACGGCATGAACGAGGTCCTCAGGCACACCGACATGACGGCGACCTTCGTACGGGACGTGCTGATCGTGGCCGGCTGCGCCCTGCTGGTCCTGTGCCTGGGAGCAGCGACCCTGAGGCGCAGGACCGCCTAGGCCGACGGAGTGCCCGCCCGCAGGCCCCCGCCCACGTCCCGCCCACCGGACAGCCGCCCTGTCCCTCTCGACCCGGTGCCAGACTGAACCGCATGAGCCAGAAAGTCGCAGTCCTCGGCACCGGCAAGATCGGCGAAGCCCTGCTCAGCGGAATGATCCGCGCCGGCTGGGCCCCGGCCGACCTCCTGGTCACCGCCCGCCGCCAGGAGCGGGCCGAAGAACTCCGCACCCGCTACGGAGTCACCCCGGTCACCAACCCGGAAGCCGCCAAGACCGCCGACACCCTGATCCTCACGGTCAAACCACAGGACATGGGCACCCTCCTCGACGAACTCGCCCCGCACGTCCCCGCCGACCGCCTGATCATCAGCGGCGCCGCCGGTATCCCCACCTCCTTCTTCGAGGAGCGCCTCGCCAACGGCACCCCGGTCGTCCGCGTCATGACCAACACCCCCGCCCTGGTCGACGAGGCCATGTCCGTCATCTCCGCCGGCACCCACGCCACCGCCGACCACCTCGCCCACACCGAGGAGATCTTCGGCGCCGTCGGCAAGACGCTCCGCGTCCCCGAGTCCCAGCAGGACGCCTGCACCGCCCTCTCCGGCTCCGGACCGGCGTACTTCTTCTACCTGGTCGAAGCCATGACGGACGCCGGCATCCTGCTCGGCCTGCCCCGCGACAAGGCCCACGACCTGATCGTCCAGTCCGCCATCGGCGCCGCGACGATGCTCCGCGACAGCGGCGAACACCCGGTGAAGCTCCGCGAGAACGTCACCTCCCCCGCGGGCACCACCATCAACGCCATCCGCGAACTCGAGAACCACGGCGTCCGAGCCGCCCTCATCGCCGCCCTCGAAGCCGCCCGCGACCGCAGCCGTCAGCTGGCCTCCGGCAACAACAGCTGACCGCCCCCCTCACAGCCGCCCCTCCTACACGGGGGCGGCACGCGGACACCGCCGACCGCCCGGCTACAGGGCCGCCGCACTCACCGAGATACCACTCGCCGCCGGCAACAGCCCGATCGCGCGATAAGCGGAATCCACGGTCGGCCGCGCCATCGCCCGCGCCTTCTCCGCGCCATCCCGCAGCACCCCCTCCACATAGCCAGGATCCGCGCACAACTCCTTGTGCCTCTCCTGCACGGGCCTCAAGACCTCCACCACGGCCTCGGCGGTGTCCTTCTTCAAGGCGCCGTACGACTCATATACACCGCTCAGCTCCGATGGGTTCCCACCCGTGCAGGACGCGAGGATCTCCAGCAGATTCGCCAGCCCCGGCCGAGCCTCCCGGTCGTACACCACATCCCGTCCGCTGTCGGTCACGGCCCGCATGACCTTCCTCCGCACGACTTCCGGCTCGTCGAGCAGATAGACGATGCCGGGCCCGGAGTCGTCGGACTTCCCCATCTTCGACAGTGGCTCCTGAAGGTTCATGACCCGCGCGCCCACCTTCGGCACGGTGGCCCGAGGCACCACGAACGTGTAGCCGTACCGCTGGTTGAACCGCACAGCCAGATCCCGCGTCAGCTCCACATGCTGAGCCTGGTCGTCCCCGACCGGCACCTCGTCGGCCCCGTACGCCAGGATGTCCGCCGCCATCAGCACGGGATACGTCAGCAGCGACAGCCGCACGCTCCCACCCCGAGCCCGCTCCCGGGCGGCCTTCTCCTTGTACTGGATCATCCGCCGCATCTCGCCGTCCGTGGCCACGCACTCCAGCACGTACGACAGCCGCGCGTGCTCGTCGACATGGCTCTGGACGAACACGGTGCACAGCTCGGGATCCAGTCCCGCCGCGAGCAACAACGTCGCCGCCTGCCTACTCAGCCGACGCACCCGCGCCGGATCATGGTCGACGGTGAGGGCGTGCAGGTCGACGATGCAGAACAGCGACTCCGCCTGGTGCTGATCGACCGTGGCCCACTGCCGCATGGCTCCTAGGTAGTTCCCCAGCGTCAGATGCCCCGTCGGCTTGACCCCGCTGAACACCCGCGTCATCTCTCCACCTCCTGGTCGAGACCGCCGTCCCCGGCCGGCCGACCCTCAGGACCTCTGGAGGGAGAAACGAGAACGGCCGCCGAGGCGGCGGCCGTTGAGTGCATACGTGCTTACGGCCGCCGTCAGGCGGCCCACCACTGCTGGGTGCACGTACGCGTCGTCATGGCAGCCAGAGTACGCCTCCGGTCCCGGCTCCGTACCTGAGTTGACACTCCCCAGCCCGGTACGTAGTGTTCTCCGAGTTGTCCGACGTGAGCGCCGACTCCGGTCGGTCCCCGGACAGCCATTCCGCAAGTACCAGCCAACAAACGACGACAGTCGCTCTGTCTGCCGTCGCTGTATTGGCGTGCGTATTCGCGAAATGAGGAATCCGCGTTCGAAAGGGCGCAGGCCCCCGATTAGCTCGGGAGCCGGGAATCCGCTAAAGTCTCACTCGTCGGAACGGCCCAACAGCCGGGAAGACAAGCCCCGCTGACCGGGGATCAGGCCCGAAAGGATCTGATAGAGTCGGAATCGCCGGAAAGGGAAACGCGGAAGCGGGAACCTGGAAAGCACCGAGGAAATCGGAGCCGGAAACGGTCTGATAGAGTCGGAAAAGCAAGACCGAAGGGAAAAGCCCGGAGGAAAGCCCGAGAGGGTGAGTACAAAGGAAGCGTCCGTTCCTTGAGAACTCAACAGCGTGCCAAAAATCAACGCCAGATATGTTGATACCCCGTCTCCGGTCATTCGGCTGGGACGAGGTTCCTTTGAAAAAACACAGCGAGGACGCTGTGAGCGATCGCCTTATTCCGGCGGTCGCTCCGCTCTCGTGATGTGTGCACCCGATTACGGGTAAACATTCACGGAGAGTTTGATCCTGGCTCAGGACGAACGCTGGCGGCGTGCTTAACACATGCAAGTCGAACGATGAACCACTTCGGTGGGGATTAGTGGCGAACGGGTGAGTAACACGTGGGCAATCTGCCCTTCACTCTGGGACAAGCCCTGGAAACGGGGTCTAATACCGGATACCACTCGCACGGGCATCTGTGCGGGTTGAAAGCTCCGGCGGTGAAGGATGAGCCCGCGGCCTATCAGCTTGTTGGTGAGGTAACGGCTCACCAAGGCGACGACGGGTAGCCGGCCTGAGAGGGCGACCGGCCACACTGGGACTGAGACACGGCCCAGACTCCTACGGGAGGCAGCAGTGGGGAATATTGCACAATGGGCGCAAGCCTGATGCAGCGACGCCGCGTGAGGGATGACGGCCTTCGGGTTGTAAACCTCTTTCAGCAGGGAAGAAGCGCAAGTGACGGTACCTGCAGAAGAAGCGCCGGCTAACTACGTGCCAGCAGCCGCGGTAATACGTAGGGCGCAAGCGTTGTCCGGAATTATTGGGCGTAAAGAGCTCGTAGGCGGCTTGTCACGTCGGGTGTGAAAGCCCGGGGCTTAACCCCGGGTCTGCATTCGATACGGGCAGGCTAGAGTGTGGTAGGGGAGATCGGAATTCCTGGTGTAGCGGTGAAATGCGCAGATATCAGGAGGAACACCGGTGGCGAAGGCGGATCTCTGGGCCATTACTGACGCTGAGGAGCGAAAGCGTGGGGAGCGAACAGGATTAGATACCCTGGTAGTCCACGCCGTAAACGGTGGGAACTAGGTGTTGGCGACATTCCACGTCGTCGGTGCCGCAGCTAACGCATTAAGTTCCCCGCCTGGGGAGTACGGCCGCAAGGCTAAAACTCAAAGGAATTGACGGGGGCCCGCACAAGCAGCGGAGCATGTGGCTTAATTCGACGCAACGCGAAGAACCTTACCAAGGCTTGACATACACCGGAAAGCATTAGAGATAGTGCCCCCCTTGTGGTCGGTGTACAGGTGGTGCATGGCTGTCGTCAGCTCGTGTCGTGAGATGTTGGGTTAAGTCCCGCAACGAGCGCAACCCTTGTCCTGTGTTGCCAGCGTGCCCTTCGGGGTGACGGGGACTCACAGGAGACCGCCGGGGTCAACTCGGAGGAAGGTGGGGACGACGTCAAGTCATCATGCCCCTTATGTCTTGGGCTGCACACGTGCTACAATGGCAGGTACAATGAGCTGCGATACCGTGAGGTGGAGCGAATCTCAAAAAGCCTGTCTCAGTTCGGATTGGGGTCTGCAACTCGACCCCATGAAGTCGGAGTTGCTAGTAATCGCAGATCAGCATTGCTGCGGTGAATACGTTCCCGGGCCTTGTACACACCGCCCGTCACGTCACGAAAGTCGGTAACACCCGAAGCCGGTGGCCCAACCCCTTGTGGGAGGGAGCTGTCGAAGGTGGGACTGGCGATTGGGACGAAGTCGTAACAAGGTAGCCGTACCGGAAGGTGCGGCTGGATCACCTCCTTTCTAAGGAGCACTTCTTACCGAGTTCGCTCGGTCAGAGGCCAGTACATCAGCGAATGTCTGATGCTGGTTGCTCATGGGTGGAACGTTGATTATTCGGCCTGGTTCACGGGTCGGAGGCTGCAAGTACTGCTCCTTTGGAGCGTGGAACGCATGATCTCCGGACGGGATCCGGTCGGGCACGCTGTTGGGTGTCTGAGGGCACGGCCGTTTGGTCTGTCTTCGGATGCCGGCCCCAGTGAACTCCAGCTTCGGTTGGGGGTGATGGGTGGCTGGTCGTTGTTTGAGAACTGCACAGTGGACGCGAGCATCTGTGGCCAAGTTTTTAAGGGCGCACGGTGGATGCCTTGGCACCAGGAACCGATGAAGGACGTGGGAGGCCACGATAGTCCCCGGGGAGTCGTCAACCAGGCTTTGATCCGGGGGTTTCCGAATGGGGAAACCCGGCAGTCGTCATGGGCTGTCACCCGCTGCTGAACACATAGGCAGTGTGGAGGGAACGCGGGGAAGTGAAACATCTCAGTACCCGCAGGAAGAGAAAACAACCGTGATTCCGGGAGTAGTGGCGAGCGAAACCGGATGAGGCCAAACCGTATGCGTGTGAGACCCGGCAGGGGTTGCGCATGCGGGGTTGTGGGATCTCTCTTCTGTCGTCTGCCGGCGACAGGGCGAGTCAGAAACCGTTGATGTAGGCGAAGGACATGCGAAAGGTCCGGCGTAGAGGGTAAGACCCCCGTAGTCGAAACATCAGCGGCTCGTTTGAGAGACACCCAAGTAGCACGGGGCCCGAGAAATCCCGTGTGAATCTGGCGGGACCACCCGCTAAGCCTAAATATTCCCTGGTGACCGATAGCGGATAGTACCGTGAGGGAATGGTGAAAAGTACCGCGGGAGCGGAGTGAAATAGTACCTGAAACCGTGTGCCTACAAGCCGTGGGAGCGTCGGACATCAAGCTTGCTTGGTGTCTCGTGACTGCGTGCCTTTTGAAGAATGAGCCTGCGAGTTTGCGGTGTGTTGCGAGGTTAACCCGGGTGGGGTAGCCGTAGCGAAAGCGAGTCCGAATAGGGCGTTTCAGTAGCACGCTCAAGACCCGAAGCGGAGTGATCTAGCCATGGGCAGGTTGAAGCGGAGGTAAGACTTCGTGGAGGACCGAACCCACCAGGGTTGAAAACCTGGGGGATGACCTGTGGTTAGGGGTGAAAGGCCAATCAAACTCCGTGATAGCTGGTTCTCCCCGAAATGCATTTAGGTGCAGCGTCGTGTGTTTCTTGCCGGAGGTAGAGCACTGGATAGGCGATGGGCCCTACCGGGTTACTGACCTTAGCCAAACTCCGAATGCCGGTAAGTGAGAGCACGGCAGTGAGACTGTGGGGGATAAGCTCCATGGTCGAGAGGGAAACAGCCCAGAGCATCGACTAAGGCCCCTAAGCGTACGCTAAGTGGGAAAGGATGTGGAGTCGCAGAGACAACCAGGAGGTTGGCTTAGAAGCAGCCACCCTTGAAAGAGTGCGTAATAGCTCACTGGTCTAGTGATTCCGCGCCGACAATGTAGCGGGGCTCAAGCGTACCGCCGAAGTCGTGTCATTGCAGCAATACTCCCAACGGAGGCTGTGATGGGTAGGGGAGCGTCGTGTGCCGGGTGAAGCTGCGCCGGAAGGCAGTGGTGGACGGTTCACGAGTGAGAATGCAGGCATGAGTAGCGATACACACGTGGGAAACGTGTGCGCCGATTGACTAAGGGTTCCTGGGTCAAGCTGATCTGCCCAGGGTAAGTCGGGACCTAAGGCGAGGCCGACAGGCGTAGTCGATGGATAACCGGTTGATATTCCGGTACCCGCTGTGAAGCGTCAAACATCGAACCAGGCGATGCTAAGTCCGTGAAGCCGCCCCGGAGCCTTCGGGCAAAGGGGAGTGGTGGAGCCGACGAACCAGACTTGCAGTAGGTGAGTGATGGGGTGACGCAGGAAGGTAGTCCATCCCGGGCGGTGGTTGTCCCGGGGTAAGGGTGTAGGCCGTGCGATAGGCAAATCCGTCGCACATGAGGCTGAGACCTGATGCCGAGCCGATTGTGGTGAAGTGGATGATCCTATGCTGTCGAGAAAAGCCTCTAGCGAGTTTCATGGCGGCCCGTACCCTAAACCGACTCAGGTGGTCAGGTAGAGAATACCGAGGCGTTCGGGTGAACTATGGTTAAGGAACTCGGCAAAATGCCCCCGTAACTTCGGGAGAAGGGGGGCCACACCTGGTGATCCAATTTACTTGGTGAGCTGGGGGTGGCCGCAGAGACCAGCGAGAAGCGACTGTTTACTAAAAACACAGGTCCGTGCGAAGCCGTAAGGCGATGTATACGGACTGACGCCTGCCCGGTGCTGGAACGTTAAGGGGACCGGTTAGTCACATTTCGGTGTGGCGAAGCTGAGAACTTAAGCGCCAGTAAACGGCGGTGGTAACTATAACCATCCTAAGGTAGCGAAATTCCTTGTCGGGTAAGTTCCGACCTGCACGAATGGCGTAACGACTTCTCGACTGTCTCAACCATAGGTCCGGTGAAATTGCACTACGAGTAAAGATGCTCGTTTCGCGCAGCAGGACGGAAAGACCCCGGGACCTTTACTACAGTTTGATATTGGTGTTCGGTTCGGCTTGTGTAGGATAGCTGGGAGACTTTGAAACGCGGACGCCAGTTCGCGGTGAGTCGTCGTTGAAATACCAGTCTGGTCGTGCTGGATGTCTAACCTGGGTCCGTGATCCGGATCAGGGACAGTGTCTGATGGGTAGTTTAACTGGGGCGGTTGCCTCCTAAAGGGTAACGGAGGCGCCCAAAGGTTCCCTCAGCCTGGTTGGTAATCAGGTGTTGAGTGTAAGTGCACAAGGGAGCTTGACTGTGAGACCGACGGGTCGAGCAGGGACGAAAGTCGGGACTAGTGATCCGGCGGTGGCTTGTGGAAGCGCCGTCGCTCAACGGATAAAAGGTACCCCGGGGATAACAGGCTGATCTTCCCCAAGAGTCCATATCGACGGGATGGTTTGGCACCTCGATGTCGGCTCGTCGCATCCTGGGGCTGGAGTCGGTCCCAAGGGTTGGGCTGTTCGCCCATTAAAGCGGTACGCGAGCTGGGTTTAGAACGTCGTGAGACAGTTCGGTCCCTATCCGCTGCGCGCGTAGGAATATTGAGAAGGGCTGTCCCTAGTACGAGAGGACCGGGACGGACGAACCTCTGGTGTGCCAGTTGTTCTGCCAAGGGCATGGCTGGTTGGCTACGTTCGGGAGGGATAACCGCTGAAAGCATCTAAGCGGGAAGCCTGCTTCGAGATGAGTATTCCCACCCCCTTTGAGGGGTTAAGGCTCCCAGTAGACGACTGGGTTGATAGGCCGGATCTGGAAGGCGGGTAACCGCTGGAGGTGACCGGTACTAATAGGCCGAGGGCTTGTCCATATTTGCTCGCGTCCACTGTGTTAGTTCTGAGGCAACGACTGTGTGTTTTCCGGTCTGAGTTTCATAGTGTTTCGGTGGTCATAGCGTGAGGGAAACGCCCGGTTACATTCCGAACCCGGAAGCTAAGCCTTACAGCGCCGATGGTACTGCAGGGGGGACCCTGTGGGAGAGTAGGACACCGCCGAACAATCTTTGCGAAAACCCCCGTTCCTTTTGGAACGGGGGTTTTCTGCGTTCGAGGTCGTTTAGGGTCGAAGACATGCGCTATGACCTCGTCATCTTCGACAACGACGGTGTCCTCGTCGACAGCGAGCCGATCTCCAATCGGCATCTCGCCGCCTATCTGACGGAGCTCGGGCATCCGACCTCCTACGAGGACTCCATCCGGGACTACATGGGCTCCGCCATGCACCGGATCCATGAGCTCGTCCTGGAGCGGAGTGGGCAGCGGCTGCCGGAGGACTTCGACGACGTCTTCCATGCGCGGGTCTTCGCCGCGTTCGAGCGGGAGTTGAAGGCCGTGGCCGGCGTCACCGGTGTACTGGAGAAGCTGGCCGCGGACGGGGTGCCGTACTGTGTCGCCTCTTCCGGGAGTCATGCGCGGATCCGGGTGGGGCATCGGGCGGCCGGCCTTGACCGGTGGTTCGAGGACGCGCGGATCTTCAGCTCGGAGGATGTGGGGCGGGGGAAGCCGGCGCCGGATCTGTTTCTTTACGCCGCCGAGCGGATGGGGGTCGAGTCCGGGCGGTGTGTGGTGGTCGAGGACAGTCCGCTGGGCGTCCAGGCGGCCAATGCGGCCCGGATGGACGTGTACGGGTTCACCGCGATGACGCCCGCCGCGAAGCTCGCCGGGGCCACTGAACTGTTCTCCGACATGGGGGAGTTGCTCGACCTGCTCGTCTGACATTTGTCATGCCGAGCTCCGGACGATCGTTTCTACTGGCGCCCCCTTCCCGGACGAGAAGCTGAGGGCATGACGACGAAGACGAACTCGAAGCGCGCGAACCTGGCTCCCCTCATCGTGGACGTGGCTGTGCCGATCGGGGCGTACTACCTGCTCAAGGGCGGGCTCGGTATGAGCACGCTGATGGCGCTGGGCCTCAGCAGTGTCGTGCCCGCGGTGCGGACCGTCTGGAGCGTGGTGCGGGAGCGGACGGTCAACGGTCTCGCGGCACTCATTCTCGTCGTCAACGTCGTGGGGCTGCTGCTCAGCTTTGTCGCCGGGGATCCGCGGCTGATGCTCGCCAAGGACAGCGGGGTCAGCAGTGTCGTCGGGATCGGTGTCCTGGTCTCCGTGGCGATGGGGAAGCCGCTGATGACCGCAGGCATGAAGCCCTGGCTGGTGAAGGGGATCGCCGAGCGGGAGGCCGCCTGGGCACGGCTGGTGGAGAAGTCGGTGGACTTCCGGCGGGCCGAGCGGCGGTTCTCCGTGGTGTGGGGTGTCGTACTGCTGGCGGAGTGTGTGGGGCGGGTCGTGGGGGCGTACACGCTGCCGGTGGACACGATGGTGTGGCTCGGGTCCGTGGTCATGGTGGTGTCGATGGTGGTGGCCTTCCTGGTCAGCGGGGCGCTGGGCGCCGGGCCGATGGCCCGGATGCTGATCGCGGAGACCAGGTCCTGCGCCCCCTCGATGCCGGAGGTCGCCCTCGCCCGGTAAAGCTGAGGGAAATTCACCTTTGGCTGGATCTACCCACGAGTACGTTGGGGCCCTACGCTCGCCGCCATGACAGATGTGCTGCGGCGCGGTAGGGCCTCTTTGGCGTTCAGCTTCTTCGCGCAAGGTGTCGCCTTCGCCCTGCTGGTGACGCGGATCCCCGCCATCCAGGACCGGTACGGGGTCTCCGACGCGCTGCTGCCCGCCTTCCTGGCGGCCGTGCCGATCCTCGCCGGGGTCGGGAGCGTGTCGACCGAGCAGCTGGTGAAGCGGATACCGCCCAGCCGGCTGCTGCGGTTCGCCCAGCCGGTCGTGCTCCTGGCGCTGCTCGGGGTGGGGGCGGGGGACTCGACGGTCGAGCTCGGTGTCTCGCTGGCCGCCTTCGGGCTCGCCGTGGGCATGCTCGACGCGTCCATGAACATGCTCGGGGTGAGTCTCCAGCGGGCGTACGGGCGCAGCATCATGCTCAGCTTCCACGCTGTGTTCAGCCTGGGCGGGATCGTGGGGGCCTCACTGGCGTGGGTGGGGGCGCACTGGCATCTCGCGCTGTTCGTGTCCTATCTGCCGGTCGTGGCGGTGCTGTTGCCGCTGTGCCTGGTGGGCAGTCGCTGGTACGTCGACGGCGACGGGACCCCCGTGGAGGAGAACGCGGGAGGTGGGGAGCAGATCGTCTTCAAGCTGCTGCTGCCGCTGTGCCTGGTGATGACCTTCGCGTACATCGGCGACTCCACGGTCTCCAACTGGAGCGCGAAGTACCTCCAGGACGTGCTGGGGAGTTCGGAGCAGCTCGCCACCGTGCCGTACAACGTGTACATGGTGACCACGCTGATCGGGCGGGCCGTCGGGGACTTCGGGGTACGGCGGTTCGGGGCGGTGGCGGTCGTACGCCTGGGGGCGGTGGTGGCGGCCGGGGGGTTCGCGGTGGTGGCCGTGGCGCCCGGGCCGTGGGTCGGGATGCTCGGGTTCACGCTGCTGGGAATGGGGCTGTGTGTGCTGGTGCCGCAGACCTTCGCGGCGGCCGGACGGCTGTTCCCGGGCGCGTCGGACGCGGCGGTGGCCCGGCTCAATGTCTTCAACTACGTCGGGTTTCTCGTCGGTTCGCCGTTGGTGGGGGCCCTGGGGGACGCGTGGAGCTATCGCGGGGCCATGCTGGTGCCGATGGTGTTGGTGCTGGTGACGCTGGTGTACGCCAAGTCGTTCGGGGCTCAACCGGACCGATACGGTGGCGGGCATGAGCGGCCGCGCACAGCTGATGTGGGACGAGGCAGTAACGGGCTATGACTTCGGTCCGGACCATCCGATGGATCCGGTCCGGCTCGATCTGACCCGGCGCCTGGTGGACGCCTTCGGGCTGGACCGGGACGTGGAGGTCGTGGCCGCGAAGGCGGCGGGCGAGTCGACGTTGCGGCTCGTGCACCGGGAGGACTACGTCGAGGCCGTGAAGGCGGCCTCCGTGGATCCGGACGCGGCGGATCAGTCGTACGGGCTGGGGACGATGGACGACCCGGCGTTCGAGCGGATGCACGAGGTGTCCGCGCTGATCGCGGGGCAGTCGGTGGGGGCCGCGGAGGCGGTGTGGCGGGGGGACGCGCTGCACGCGGTGAACTTCGCGGGCGGGCTGCACCATGCGATGCCGGGCGGGGCGTCGGGGTTCTGCATCTACAACGATGCCTCGCTGGCGATCGCGCGGCTGCTGGAGCTGGGGGCCCAGCGGGTCGCCTATGTGGATGTGGACGTGCATCACGGGGACGGGGTGCAGGCGGCGTTCTGGGAGGATCCCCGGGTTCTGACGATCTCCTTGCACGAGCATCCCCGGACGTTGTTCCCGCAGACCGGGTGGCCGGAGGAGACCGGGGCGGACTCGGCCGAGGGCAGCGCGGTGAATGTGGCGTTGCCGGCGGGGACGGGGGATGCCGGGTGGTTGCGGGCGTTTCATGCGGTGGTGCCGGAGCTGATCGCTGATTTCCGGCCGGATGTGCTGGTGACTCAGCATGGCGCCGATACGCATTTCGAGGATCCGCTGGCTCATCTCGCGGTGTCGTTGGACGCGCAGCGGGCGGTGCAGGTCGCCTGTCATGAGCTGGCGCACTCGTATGCCGGGGGGCGGTGGATCGCGCTGGGGGGCGGGGGGTACGCCGTGGTGGATGTCGTGCCTCGGTCGTGGACGCATCTGGTGGCCATCGCGGCGGGGCGGGCGATTGAGCCCGAGGCGATGATTCCCGAGGGGTGGCGGCAGGAGGTGTTCGCTCGGACTCGGCAGTTGGCGCCGGCGCGGATGACTGATGGGCGGTGGCCGGTGTCGTACGCGGAGTGGGATGCGGGGTACGACCCTGCGGATCGGTTGGATCAGGCGGTGCTGGCGACCAGGCGGGCGGTGTTTCCGTTGCGGGGGTTGTTGGCGTAGCGCACTGCGGGGTGCCGGGTTCGGTTGTGGGGCGGGTGCGGGTCGGTGGGGGCTGGTCGCGCAGTTCCCCGCGCCCCTGAAAGCAGGTGGGTGCGGTCCCGTTACTCCAACTGTGCGGTGATTCTCCGTTCCCGCCCCACTCCCCGTCCCCGTCCGCCACCATCACTCCCGTGTTGAGCACCTCCGCCCTCCGCGCTCACCTGCTGGCCGCTCGGCTCGCCGGGGCCGTGGCCACCTCTCGGGAGGAGAGTCTGCGGAGTTATCGGTTGTTCGCGGCTCGGGATCCTCGGGTGTTGATCGGGATTGATCCTGAGTGGGCGTGGAGTGAGCGGGATTTGATCGGGCTCATGGCGGACAGGTGCGGGGTTTCCGGTGATCCGAGGTGTACAACTGGCCTGGATGTGATCGATCCTGAACGAACCCTCGCCGCGCTGGACGCCTTCGCGGAGCGGCTCGCGGCAGTTGCCCAGCGCAGCGGCCCTGTGCTGATCGGGACCGGCCATCCGCACCGACTGCTCGGGTTCTACGCCGCTCTCGCGGACGCCCTCTCGGCGGCGGGATGTACCGTCCTCAGCCCTGCGCATGGTCGCCGTGTCGACATAACGACCCGGTTCGGTCTACGTACGTACAACCTTGACTACGTACGAGGAGTCGCGCTCGTGCGGGCGCCGGACGCGAAGAGCTCCGGTGGTGAGCCGGGCGCACACACGCATTCGCCGCTCCCGGTTCGTACCGCCCTCGCGGCCGCGGCGGAGAGCGGCGGGCCGCTTCCCGAGCTCGTGATCGGGGATCACGGATGGGTCTGCGGAGCAGGTCAGCTGGGGTTTGAGGCCATTGGGCTGGCGGATACGGACGACCCCGCGCTCTTCGTGGGGGAGGCCGAGGGGGCTGTGTCCGTCGTCGTTCCACTTGATGACGCCGTGCGGTCCAATTACTACCGGCCGCTGACCCGCTACGTACTCAATCGAGCGTGTCTGTCACAGTAGGCCGCCGATGGGTGCACCTCTTCCCCACTTGCATCACCCGCCCCTACATTGGGGAGTGAGCACGCAGCGACGAAGAGTCACCGGAAGGGGAAGCCGGTGGCCGTCGAGTGCGGAAGGTTCAGGTGTGTCATGGCTGCTGAGCAGAGGCCTCTGAGCGAGGTTCAGTTCCTTACCGTGGCGGAGGTCGCCTCGGTGATGCGAGTGTCGAAGATGACCGTGTACCGCTTGGTGCACAGCGGTCATCTGCCCGCGATCAGGGTGGGGCGGTCCTTCCGCGTCCCCGAGAACGCGGTTCACGAGTACCTCCGCGAGAGTTATGTGGGGGTGGAGACGGCCTGACGGCGCGGTTCCGGGGAGGTCCATGGGGGCCTCAGGGCACTCGCGGACCCCCTGCCCGATCTCCCCGGTTCACCTCGATTACGACCTCAGCGCTCGGGCGGGTAGGCTAGCCCCTCGTAGGTCGTGTGGGCCCATGATGCCCAGCACCGAGTGATGAGAAGTGAGCGAGGGTAGTCGTGGGCTCTGTTATCAAGAAGCGGCGCAAGCGGATGGCTAAGAAGAAGCACCGCAAGCTGCTCAAGCGCACGCGCGTTCAGCGTCGCAACAAGAAGTAAGGCGACGCCGCGCAAGCAGCGTGTCTGTGGCCCCCCACCCAATGCCGGTGGGGGGCCACATGCGTGTCGGGAGTGTGGCGGTGGGCTGGATGTCGTCACCTCGCGCAGCGGGCGGTCATCACAGCGCAACATCGACCCGCTAAGTTGGCCGCACACGGGGAACGCGGCACAGGACCGGTGCCGTATCAGGGCGGCACCAGGGCCGGACCACGGCTGGAAGGAAGGCGCTGATCTTGGGAAAGGTCGTGCTCGTGACCGGGGTGGCCCGACAGCTGGGCGGCCGCTTCGTACGACGCATCCAGCGTGACCCGCAGGTCGACCGGGTGATCGCCGTGGACGCGGTCGCGCCCGAACACCATCTGGGCGGTGCCGACTTCATCCAGGCCGACATCAGGCAGCCCGGTATCGCCCGGGTGCTGGCCGAGACGGCCGCCGACACCGTCGTACACCTGGATGTGACGGCGATGGCGCTGGGCAGCGGGAGCCGGACCACGGTCAAGGAGACCAACGTCATCGGCACCATGCAGCTGCTCGGGGCCTGTCAGAAGTCGCCGAACGTGCAGCGGCTCGTGGTGAAGTCCAGTACGAACGTGTACGGCTCGGCGCCCCGGGATCCGGCCGTGTTCACGGAGACCACCCCGCCCAAGTCGCTGCCGTCCGGGGGCTTCGCCAAGGACGCGGTCGAGGTCGAGGGGTATGTGCGGGGGTTCGCGCGGCGGCGCCCGGACGTGGCCGTGTGCGTGCTCAGGTTCGCCAACATCCTGGGGCCGACGGCGGACACCCCGCTCGCCTCGTACTTCGCGCTGCCGGTGCTGCCGACCGTGCTCGGGTACGACCCCCGGTTGCAGTTCGTGCACGAGGACGACGTGATCGAGGTCCTCAGGATCGCCTCGCACGAGCCGGAGCGGGGCACGCTCAACAGCGGCACCTTCAACATCGCGGGCGACGGCGTGCTGTTGCTGTCGCAGTGTTCCCGGCGGCTCGGGCGGCCCACGGTGCCGCTGCTGCTGCCGGCCGTCACCTGGGCCGGGTCGCTGGTGCGTACGCTGGGGGTGACGGACTTCTCGCCCGAGCAGATCCGGCTGCTGACCCACGGCCGGGTCGTGTCGACGGTCCAGATGCGCGAGACGCTCGGATTCCGGCCGAAGTACACGACGGCGGAGACCTTCGCGGACTTCGCGCGCAGCCAGGGCCCCGGACTGCTGCCGCCGGAGGCCGTCGCGGGAGCCGTCGACCGGATCGCCGCGCTGCCCCTCGCGGGTGGCAGCCACCCACCGACGCAGAGCGCCAACTGAGGAGCGCATCAACGATGGCGGACGCCAAGGTCATTCCGTTCGACGACGACCGGTCCCGCGCGGGCGCCGTACAGCGGCCGCAGCGGCGCCGGAGCGCGGGGAGCCGGCGCAAGGGGCCCGAGCCCGCGCTGGTCCGTGAGGTCCAGCCCCTGCCCAGCAGGGCTTCCGCGCAGGATGATGTTCCTGTGACGCGTGAGGAAGAGCCGCCGCAGCAGGCGCACGACGAGGGCGGTCTGGAACGGCGGATCGCGGGGGGTCTGAACTTCCTGCGCCGGCGCCTCACCGGGGACTACGAGGTCGACGACTTCGGGTACGACGAGGAACTCACCGACCAGGTCCTGATGTCCCTGCTGCGGCCGGTGTACGAGAAGTACTTCCGGGTCGAGGTGAAGGGTGTCGAGAACATCCCGTCGGAGGGCGGGGCGCTGATCGTCGCCAACCACTCGGGCACGCTGCCGCTGGACGGGCTGATGATGCAGGTCGCCGTCCACGACCACCACCCGGCCGGTCGGCATCTACGGCTGCTCGCGGCGGACCTGGTGTTCATGCTGCCGGTGGTCAACGAACTCGCCCGCAAGCTCGGTCACACCCTGGCCTGCGCGGAGGACGCGGAACGCCTGCTCGGGCAGGGCGAGGTGGTCGGGGTGATGCCGGAGGGCTTCAAGGGCATCGGCAAGCCCTTCAGCGAGCGCTACAAGCTCCAGCGCTTCGGCCGGGGCGGTTTCGTCTCCACGGCCCTGCGCCAGCGCACCCCGATCATCCCGTGCTCGATCGTGGGCGCGGAGGAGATCTACCCGATGATCGGCAACGCGAAGACCCTGGCTCGCGTCCTGGGCTTCCCGTACTTCCCGCTGACCCCGACCTTCCCGTGGCTGGGCCCCCTGGGCGCGATCCCGCTCCCGACCAAGTGGACGATCCAGTTCGGCGAGCCGATCCCCACGGACGGCTATCCCCCGGAGGCGGCCGAGGACCCGATGCTGATGTTCAACCTGACGGACCAGGTGAGGGAACAGATCCAGCACACGCTCTACAAGCTGCTGGTGCAGCGCCGGTCGGTGTTCTTCTGAGGTTGTGTGCCGTACGACGATGGGGGCGCCCTTTGTGGAAAGGGCGCCCCCATCGTCGTACTGGAAGAGCTAGTTCGCGTCCTCGCCGTTGATGCCCAGGCCCGGGAGGAGGCCCGGGAGGAGCGGCGGGAGGGTGACGTCCGGGTCGGCTGAGGGGGACGGGGAGGTCGGGGTGGTGGTGTCGGTGGACTTCGGGGGGTCCAGGAGGCCGCCCGTGTTGCCGCCCAGGAGGCCCTCGTCGTGGCTGCCGGAGGGGGCCGCCTTGCTGGGGTTGCCGCCGCCGTTGTGCTCGGCGGAGCCGCCGGTGCCCGGGGGTGTGGAGCGGTCGGAGCCCGTCGAGGTGTCCGAGGGTCCCGAGCCGGAGCCCTGGCGCTGACCGCCGCCCTTGCCGCCACCCTGGGCCGGGGCCTCGGGGAGCAGGGACTCGAGCGGGGCGACTTCTTGGTCTATGGCGTCGAAGACCGAGGAGACCTGGTCGCTGACATCGCCGAGCTGCACGGGGAGCCGCTCGCGGAGCGCGCCCCAGGCCTCGCGGTGCGAGCGCGAGAAGCCGGCGAGGGCCTGGATGGGGCCCAGGGAGTTCGGGTCGCGCTCGTACGCCTCGTGCAGCAGCCGGTGGCCCTCGGAGGCGTCGTGCTGCATCCCGGACAGGGCGCGGCGGATCTCGCCCACGGACTCGTGGTCGAGGTGGCCGCCCCGGCCGCGCTCCATCAGCCGACGGGCTTCGCTCAGCCGGGTGGAGGCCTGGTCGAGGTAGGCGACACCGCGCTCGTCGTCCCCGTCGGACAGGTAGTTGAGCTTGAAGTCCTCGATGCCGCGTTTGAGGCCGTACAGCGAGTCCCCGGGCAGCGCGTCCGAGCTGGCCGCGGCGACTCCGCCGAAGGCGCCGGCGGCCACTCCGACGCTCAGGCCGCCCGCGGCCAGGCCCTTGGTGAGCCGGGAACGCGGTCGCAGTTTGCCCAGCCCACTCGCCCGGTGCGCGCCCTTGGCCCGGTGGGAGCGCTGCTCGGGGACCGCGGGCTCGGGCCCGGTGCCCTCCAGCAGCATGGCCTCCATCGCGGCCACCAGCTGGGCCCGCTGCACGACCTTGACCTCGGGGTCCAGCTCGGGCCTGGGCAGCTCGCCGAGACACTCCGCGAGGGTCAGCAGGCGGTCCTGCCCGGTGTGTTCCGCGCCGGCCGGCGGGTGTCCTTCGGACTGCTCGGCCGCCGGGTCCCGGTCGGACTGCTCCTCCAGGGCCTGGGCGAAGGCGTTCGCCCGCCGGTGCGCCGATACGTTCGCGATCACTGGCGGCACCTCCTCTCGTCATGACGGTCGACTCCCCAGGGGGTCCTGAGGGTTGCACACCCTGACCACAAGCACTCGATCGGGTGATCGAAGTCGGCCAGGGAGTGACCACAGGGAGCCTGCATCCCGCACAACGAGCGGCGCGGCACTTGGGTTACGGACTGCGGATGATCGGATCGGGGAGTCAACGGACTTTCACCGAGAGCGAGTTGGCGATTACCGGGGGTGTGCTCGGGCGAGCGCTCTCAGCGGGCGTCGTCCGGGAGGAGCCGGGCCAGGGTGCGGACGGCCCGGTACTGCAGGGTCTTGATGGCGCCCTCGTTCTTTCCCATGACCCGGGCGGTCTCGGCGACCGAGAGGCCCTGGAGGAAGCGGAGGGTCACGCACTCCTGCTGCTGCGGGTTCAGCCGGCGGACGGCGTCGAGCAGCGCGGCGTTGGAGAGGGACTCCAGGACGGAGTCCTCGGGCGAGCGCTCCACCTCGTTGGCGTCGAGCATCTCGCCGGTGGTGACCTCCAGGCGGAAGCGGCTCGACTTGAAGTGGTCGGCGACGAGGTTGCGCGCGATGGTGACGAGCCAGGCGCCGAAGTCGCGGCCCTGCCAGGTGAAGGTGCCGATCCTGCGCAGCGCGCGCAGGAACGTCTCGCTCGTCAGGTCCTCGGCGGTGGCCTTACCTCCCACCCGGTAGTAGATGTACCGGTACACCGTGTCGCTGTACTGGTCGTACAGGCGGCCGAAGGCGTCGGCCTCGCCGGCCTGGGCGCGTTCGACCAGGTCCATCATGCGGGCGCTGTCGCTGTCCGCGGCCGGACGGCGGGCGGTGGCGGCGCCGGTCGAACGCCCTCGTCTGCCGACGGCCGCGGAACCTTCGGCCAGTGCGTAGCACGGGCCGATCGGTGCCGTGGCTACGGCGAGGGCGGGGACGGCGTACGCGGTGGGGACGAAGCCGCGCAACAGGTCCTGGACCGTTGCGCGCAGCGTAGCCAGGCCCGAGGCGTCAACCCCGACGTGTGGGTACACGGGACTCCCAGAGGCAGAGCTTCCATCACGTGCAGTGCGGGACCGTTCACCCGTCGTAGCGACGGAAGGGGTACCGGATTGCGTCTGAGGAGAATAACGCTTAGTGCAGGCCCTGCTACACCCAGTTGCTCTATTCATCGATTACGTCGCTTCTGTAACCGATTGGTGCCCCATCAAGTACCGCAGAGTGACCGGTTGTTGATCGGAAACGGTCGCGTTCTGTCATGGAACGGGGCGTGTTGTGGCCGTGTGCAGCCAATGTCGCTGGACACGGCGTTACGCGGGTAAAACCCGGGGATTGGTGTGTTTGCCTGGTTACCGGCGACGCTTGTGCAGCGCGATCGCCGCCGCCGTGCCGCCGGCCACCGCGCCCACTCCGGCCGCCGCCGGGATGCCGACCTTCGCGGCCTTCCTGCCGGTGCGGTAGTCGCGCAGGCGCCAGTCGAGTTGACGGGCGTGCTTGCGCAACTTGCTGTCCGGGTTGATCGCGTAGGGGTGGCCGACCAGGGAGAGCATCGGGATGTCGTTGTGGCTGTCGCTGTAGGCGGCGCAGCGGGACAGGTCCAGGCCCTCCGCCGCGGACAGAGCGCGGACCGCCTCCGCCTTCGCGGGGCCGTGCAGCGGTTCGCCGACCAGCTTGCCCGTGTAGACGCCGTCCACCGACTCCGCGACCGTGCCCAGGGCGCCGGTGAGGCCGAGCCGGCGCGCGATCACCTGGGCGATCTCCACCGGGGCCGCTGTGACGAGCCACACCTTCTGGCCGGCGTCCAGGTGGGCCTGGGCGAGGGCGCGGGTGCCCGGCCAGATGCGCTCGGCCATGTACTCGTCGTAGATCTCCTCGCCGATCGACTGGAGTTCGGCGACGCGGTGGCCCTTGACGATGGACAGGGCGGAGTCGCGGGCCTCCTGCATGTGCTCGGGGTCCTCGGAGCCGGCCAGCCGGAACCAGGCCTGCTGCCAGGCGAAGCGGGCGAGGTCGCGGGTCTCGAAGAACTTCCGTTTGTACAGGCCGCGGCCGAAGTGGAAGAGGGACGCACCTTGCATCACGGTGTTGTCCAGGTCGAAGAAGGCGGCTGCCTTGTCGTCGCCGAGGACCGGGAACGCGGGTTCCTCTTCGGGCACCGACTTGCGCGCGGCCTCCGCCGAGGCCTCGCCTGCCAACACGCTCCGCGCCGTGGCGGAGCGCCTACGGGGAGTGAGCCATCCGAGAGCGGCCATGGCGTGAGCATAGCCAGTCTGTTCGGGGGTTCCGGAGTCGTGAGGTTTGGAGGGTGTGAACTCTCCGAGACTCCGCCGTTAATCAGGCGGGAGAATGGCCGGCATGAGTCCTATTTTCCGCCGCAGGCCGGCCCGGGCGCCCGAGGACCGGCTCGTCACCCTGATCCGCAAGCCCGGCTGTCATCTGTGTGATGACGCACAGTCGGTGATCGAGAAGGTGTGTGGAGATCTCGGGGTTCCCTGGGAGCACAAGGACATCAGCCAGGATCCTCAACTCCACGACCAGTACTGGGAACAGATCCCCGTCGTGCTCGTCGACGGGGAGCAGCACACCTTCTGGCGGGTGGACGGGGACCGTCTGCGCAAGGCCCTGACCGACTAGTCCAACTGGTCCCGTTGGTCGCCTAGGATCGATGGTGACTTGGTCTTCGGGGGCGGGATTGATGAGGGAAGTGTGCGGTTTTGCCTCCGAGAGAGACGCGCGTGACCCCGGTCACGTTGGCCGGGCAAATCGGACACCATCTTTGTGCACGCGTTCACAAAGACATAGCCTGCATTCGACGGGGCGGTCCGGGGACGCATGACCGCCCACAGCCCCGCTCTACCCGCAGGAGCACCGTGGCAACTGGCCGAACTCACCGACCGGCGACCCGTAGCCGAGGGATTCCCGAGGCCACCGTCGCCCGGCTTCCGCTGTACCTACGAGCCCTGACCGCGCTGTCGGAGCGCTCGGTACCCACGGTCTCCTCCGAGGAACTGGCCGCGGCGGCGGGGGTCAACTCCGCGAAGCTGCGCAAGGACTTCTCTTACCTGGGTTCTTACGGAACGCGCGGTGTCGGCTACGACGTCGAGTATCTCGTCTACCAGATCTCCCGCGAACTCGGCCTGACCCAGGACTGGCCGGTTGTGATCGTCGGTATCGGTAACCTCGGCGCGGCTCTGGCCAACTACGGCGGCTTCGCGTCCCGTGGATTCCGGGTGGCCGCGCTGATCGACGCCGATCCGGCGATGGCCGGAAAGCCCGTCGCGGGCATCCCGGTGCAGCACTCGGACGACCTGGAAAAGATCATCGAGGACAACGGCGTGTCCATCGGTGTCATCGCGACCCCCGCCGGTGCCGCCCAGCCCGTCTGCGACCGGCTCGTGGCCGCCGGGGTCACCTCCATCCTCAACTTCGCGCCGACCGTGCTGTCCGTGCCGGACGGCGTCGACGTGCGCAAGGTCGACCTCTCCATCGAGCTGCAGATCCTCGCCTTCCACGAGCAGCGCAAGGCCGGCGAGGAGGCCGCCGGCTCCGACGGCGCCGGTCCGGTCACCGGGGCCGGCCGCGGTGCGTCCGCTGCCGCTTCCGCCTCCTCCGCCGACAAAGGGCCCGACGGGGACGTACCCGCCGTGATGCCGGCATGAGTCTCCTCGTCGTCGGACTGAGCCACCGCAGCGCACCGGTCAGCGTGCTGGAGCGGGCGGCGCTGCATGTCGATGCGCAGGTGAAGCTGCTCCAGGACACGGTCGCGGCGGAGCCGGCCGCGGAGGCGGCGGTGCTCGCCACCTGCAACCGGATCGAGCTGTACGCCGACGTGGACAAGTTCCACGCGGGCGTGGCCGAGCTGTCGACGCTGCTCGCCCAGCACAGCGGGGTGGGGCTCGACGAGCTCACTCCCTATCTGTACGTGCACTACGAGGACCGGGCCGTCCATCACCTCTTCTCCGTGGCCTGTGGGCTCGACTCCATGGTCGTAGGAGAGGGGCAGATCCTCGGGCAGATAAAGGACTCCCTCGCCCGGGCGCAGGAGCTGCACACCGCCGGGCGGTTGCTGAACGATCTCTTCCAGCAGGCGCTGCGGGTGGGCAAGCGGGCGCACTCCGAGACCGGGATCGACCGGGCCGGGCAGTCGCTGGTGACCTTCGGGCTGGAGCAGCTGGCTTCCGGTACGGCTGTGCCGGACTGGGCGGTGGGGAAGAAGGCGCTGGTCATCGGGGCCGGGTCGATGTCCTCGCTGGCGGCGGCGACGCTGGCGCGGGTGGGGATCGCCGAGATCGTGGTCGCCAACCGGACCGCTGAGCGGGCTGAGCGGCTTGCGGAGATCCTCAATGACGCCGGGGACGTGGTTGCCCGTGCGGTACCGATGGATTCGGTGTCGGACGAGCTGACACGTGCCGATGTCGTGGTGTCCTGTACGGGGGCCACGGGGCTGGTTCTGACTGCTGAGGCTGTTGCGGCTGGGCGGGGGTTGGACACGCAGCCCGGCGTTGGCGGGGTGCCGCCCCGCTTCGGGTCGGGAGCCGCCCAAGCGGCACGGCTGCCCGCAGACCAGGTGACGGAAGAAAATTGTCCGCTCGACCTCGCCCCCGTGCCCTCCACCGCCGGGTTCTCCGTGCTCGGGGAAGCCGCTGTTGCCGGGATGGCTGCCTCTGAGCTGGAGCAGCATGCCGCCTGGGTGGACAACGCTCCCCGGCCGCAGGGATCCGTTGCCGTCGTTGATCCGCTTCAGGAAGCCGACGCCATCGCCGCGCTCGCCGCCACCGCCGCTGTCATCGGGCGGGTGCCCGAGCGGCGCAAGCCGGAGCCGGTGGCCGAGATCCCGCGGCCCGCGCCCTCGCTCTTCCTGCTCGACCTCGCCATGCCCCGGGACATCGACGCCGCCGTGCACCGGCTGGCCGGGGTGCGGCTCGTGGACATCGAGTCGCTGGCCGAGGCCTCGGCGGACGCTCCCATGGCGGCCGACGTCGACCAGGTGCGTCGTATCGTCGCCGACGAGGTCGCCGCGTTCGGGGCCGCGCTGAGGGCCGCGCACATCACGCCCACCGTCGTGGCGCTGCGGACCATGGCCGCCGATGTCGTCGCCGGTGAGATCGCGCGGCTCGACGGGCGGCTGCCGGGGCTCGACGACAAGCAGCGCAGCGAGATCACCCAGACCGTGCGGCGCGTCGTCGACAAGCTGCTGCACGCGCCGACCGTACGGGTCAAGCAGCTCGCGGCCGAACCCGGCGGTGCCGGGTACGCGGACGCGCTGCGGACCCTGTTCGACCTCGACCCCGAGACGGTGGCCGCCGTCTCCCGCGCCGAGGACAGCACCACCGATGAGGAAGGCCGAGGGTCGGCATGAGTACCAAGGCGCTACGGCTCGGGACCAGGCGGAGCAAGCTCGCCATGGCCCAGTCCGGGCAGGTGGCGAAGGCCGTGAGCCAGGTGACCGGGCGGCCCGTCGAGCTCGTCGAGATCACCACGTACGGCGATGTGTCCAGGGAGGCGCTCGCGCAGATCGGCGGCACGGGTGTGTTCGTGACCGCGCTGCGCGAAGCCCTGCTCAAGGGCGAGGTCGACCTCGCGGTGCACTCGCTGAAGGACCTGCCGACCGGGCAGCCGGACGAGCTGGCGCTGGCCGCCGTACCGCTGCGCGAGGACCCGCGGGACGTCATCGTCGCCCGGGACGCCCTGAAGTTCACCGACCTGCCCCGGGGCGCGCGGATCGGTACCGGTTCGCCCCGGCGCATGGCCCAGCTGAACGCGTACGCCCGCGTGCACGGGCTTGATATCGAGACGGTTGCGATCCGGGGGAACATCGACACCCGGGTGCGGTTCGTGCGCGATGGTGAGCTGGATGCGGTGGTGCTGGCTGCGGCAGGGTTGCAGCGCATCGGCCGTATCGACGAAGTGACCGATTTCCTCTCGGTCGACACGGTTTTGCCCGCTCCCGGCCAGGGAGCACTCGCGATCGAGTGCACCGCGGACAACGCGGACCTGATCGCAGCGCTCGGCGAGCTCGACGACCCGTTCACTCGGGTCGCCGTGACCGCCGAACGGTCACTGCTCGCCGCCCTGGAGGCCGGCTGCTCCGCCCCTGTGGGCGCGCTGGCCGACCTGCTGGCCGACGGGCAGATTGTCAAGGAAATGCGCCTGCGGGGCGTCGTCGGCACCACCGACGGCTCGCGCATGGTGCAGTTGTCCACCACCGGTCCCGTGCCCGAGTCGCACGACCAGGCAATGGCGCTCGGCCGTGAACTCGCGGCCGGCATGCTTGCCCAGGGCGCGGCCGGTCTGATGGGGGAGCGAGCACAGTGAGCCCCACCACCCTTCCCGCCGGTCCTGAACACGGGCACGTCACCTTCCTCGGTGCCGGACCCGGAGATCCGGGACTGCTGACTCTGCGCGCCGTCGAGGCGCTCACGAACGCGGACGTTCTCGTCGCCGGGCACGAGGTGCTCGACGTCGTGCGCGTCCACGCTCGGTCGGGCGTCGCCGTCGTGGACACGGACACGGAGTCGTCCTCGGCTCCGGTTCCGGGCACGGGCGCGCCCCAACTGACAGTCGTTGACGGCACGTCAACAACCGCTCCTGCCCCCGCTGTACGGGATGCCGCACATCTTGTCATGGAGGCCGCGCGGGGCGGCAGGCGGGTCGTGCGTGCGGTGTCCGGGGACCCCGGACTCGACGCGTACGCCGCCGAGGAGATGCTGGCCTGCGCCCGCGCGGGGGTGCCTTTCGAGGTCGTGCCCGGTGTGGCCGCGGCCGTCGGGGTGCCCGCGTACGCCGGTGTGCCGCTGCGGGACGCGCAGGGCGCGGACGTGCGGTTCGTCGACGCGCGCACGGCCTCCGACCGGTGCTGGACGGAGGTGGGGGCGTCCGACGGGACCGTGGTCGTGTCGACGACCCTGGACTCCGTCGGTGCCGCCGCCGGTGAGCTGGTCGCGGCCGGGCGCAAGCCCGACACCCCGATGACGGTCACCGTCGCCGGTACGACGACCCGGCAGCGGACCTGGACGGCGACCCTGGGCACCATCGCCCAGACGCTCAAGCAGGCCAAGGTGCTGCCCTCGCCCGAGGGCGGGCGGCCGGTGATAGCCGTGGTCGGTGAGCGGTCCGCCGCCGCCCAGCGCGACCAGTTGTCGTGGTTCGAGAGCAAGCCGCTGTTCGGCTGGAAGGTTCTCGTGCCGCGGACGAAGGAGCAGGCGGCGTCGCTCTCCGACCAGCTGCGGTCCTACGGGGCCGTGCCGCACGAGGTGCCGACGATCGCCGTCGAGCCGCCGCGGACGCCCCAGCAGATGGAGCGGGCGGTCAAGGGGCTCGTCACCGGGCGCTACGAGTGGATCGCCTTCACCTCGGTGAACGCCGTGAAGGCCGTCCGGGAGAAGTTCGAGGAGTACGGGCTCGACGCGCGTGCCTTCGCGGGGATCAAGGTCGCCGCGGTGGGGGAGCAGACCGCCAAGGCGCTCATCGCCTTCGGTGTGAAGCCCGACCTCGTGCCGAGCGGTGAGCAGTCGGCCGCGGGTCTCCTCGAGGACTGGCCGCCGTACGACCCGGTCTTCGACCCGATCGACCGGGTGTTCCTGCCCCGGGCCGACATCGCCACCGAGACGCTGGTCGCCGGGCTCATCGAGCTCGGGTGGGAGGTCGACGACGTCACCGCCTACCGGACCGTGCGGGCCTCGCCGCCGCCGGCGGAGACGCGGGAGGCGATCAAGGGCGGCGGCTTCGACGCCGTGCTCTTCACGTCGTCGTCCACCGTGCGCAACCTGGTCGGTATCGCCGGGAAGCCGCACAACGTGACGATCATCGCGTGCATCGGGCCGGCCACCGCGAAGACCGCCCAGGAGCACGGGCTGCGGGTCGATGTCATGGCGCCCGAGCCGTCCGTGCACAAGCTGACGGAGGCCCTCGCCGACTTCGGGTTGAAGCGGCGGGCGGCGGCGGTCGAGGCCGGGGATCCGGTGACGCGGCCGAGCGAACGGCGGCCTGGGGCGCGTAGGCGGCGGTCCACGACCTGAGGTGTCAGGTGTTCTACGGCGGCCCCGGGGCCAGAGTTGTCCGTCTCACGGCGACTCGGTGACCCGGGGCCGTTGTCGTCGTCCGTGGCGGTGCGGAGGCGGACCTGAGGCGGTGAGGTGTGTTCAGACCGCCGGGGTCACCGTGTGGCCGTAGCGCAGGAGGTTCTTCGGGTCGTACGTCGACTTCGTGCGGCGCAGGCGGTCGTAGACCTCCGGGGTCCAGGCGCGGGCGCGATCCGTGTCGTCGCCCGGGGTGCCGTGCAGGTTGACCATGGTGCGGCCGGTGCCGTGCGGGGCCATGGCGGTGTTGAGGGCCCTCGTGGCCTGTTCGACCGCCTCGGCCATGGGGGGTGCGGCCAGGACGCCCACCGCCTCCAGGAGGTACTCGGCGTCCCTCGCGCAGACCGCGTCCTCGACGTCCGCGGGGCGGGCCAGGGCGCCACCCATGTGCCGGATCTCGACCATGAGGAGCGGGTAGTCGCCGGCGCCCGCCGCCGGGCCCGCCTGGTCCAGGAACGCGTCGACGGCCTGCGGGGTGAGCTCGCGCAGCAGGGTGCAGGACTCGCGGGCCGGGAGCGGGTCCTGGGGGTCCAGGTAGATGCGGTCCACCGCCGCGTAGTCCATCTCCTCCACCGTGTCGATCACCACCGGTGCGGCCTCGCGGAGCGGGGTGAGGAGCTTTTCGCCCGCCTCCGTGTCGCCGGTCCAGGCGAGGCAGACCCTTGCCCAGAAGCCGCCCCGGAAGGGTTCGGGGATCTCGGGGAACGGGGGGAGGCGGAGCATGCTGAAGGTGCTGTTCATCTCCGGGGGGAGGTCCTGGGTCCAGTTCGCCCAGGTGCTCAGCAGGGGTTCGGCGTCCTCGCCCGCGCAGTAGATGCCGCCGCCGAGGACTCGTTGGAGGGGGAGGAGTTCGGTGACCAGGGAGGTCACCACTCCTACGTTGCCCTTGCCGCCGCGCAGGGCCCAGAAGAGGTCGGGTTCCGTGTCGCGGTCGGTGTGGTGGAGGGTGCCGTCGGGGGTGACGACCTCGAAGGAGCGGACCTTGTCGGCGGCGTAGCCGTAGGTTCGGCCGAGGACGGGGAGGCCGCCGCCGAGGGTGTAGCCGACGACGCCGGCGTCGGTGGAGGAGCCGTTCAGGGTGGCGAGGCCGTGGGGGGTGCACGTCTCCAGGACGTGTCGCCATTTCGCGCCGGCGGCGATGGTTGCTGTGCGGGTTTCCTTGTCGGTTTTCACGTCGGTCATGCGGGCCGTGTTGATCAGCAGGCCGTTCTCTATCGGGAAGTTGGCGCCGTGGCCGGTGGCCTGGACGGTGACGGGGGTGTTGGTGGCCGAGGCCCAGCGGAGGGCGGTGACGATGTCTTCTGTGCCGGTGGCGCCTATGACGAGGTCTGGGGTGTGGAGGGCGGCGAGGTTGAAGCCGGTGACTTCGTCTTTGTAGGTGGGGTCGCCGGGGTGGACTACTGGGCCGTGGATGTGGGTGAGGGTGGCTGACATTTTGGGTCCTCCTGCGGTGTGTTTTCAGCTTGGACCCGGGGGTGGGGTGGCGCATGTGGGGCGGTTGTTTGTCTGCGGCGTGGTGGGGGCGGGCGTTTTGCGCAGTTCCCCGCGCCCCTGAGAGGCCTGCGGCGGCCCGTTGCGGTCCGGTGGGGGCGTGCGTAGCGCGTGCGGTTGCGTTGTGGGTCGGTGCCGGGGTGGGGGGTATCCGTCCTCGGTCCGGCGGCTCGGTCCCTTATGAGGGGCTCGGTAATGGACGCCGGCCGCTGCGGGCGGACACCCCCCACCCCGTCCCCTTCGCGCCGTACGCGGCGAACGGTGCATCGTGGCGCGCGTCCACTGCAACCCCCTAGGGGCGCGGGGAACTGCGCGATCAGCCACGACGGACCCGCAGCCGCTCGGATCACCGCACCCGGCACCCCCTATAGGCGCCCCAGGCCCGACGTGACGTCGGCAAAGGTGCTCGCGGGGCGGGCGTAGCTTAGGGGTATGACGACGTACGGATCCTTTCCCGGTGCGCGGCCGCGGCGGCTGCGGAGCAGCACCGTCATGCGGCGCATGGTCGCCGAGACCCGGTTGCACCCGGCCGACTTCATCCTGCCCGCGTTCGTGCGCGAGGGGGTCAGTGAGCCGGTGCCGATCGAGGCGATGCCCGGGGTGGTGCAGCACACGCGGGACAGTCTGAAGAAGGCCGCGGCGGAGGCGGTGGCCGCCGGGGTGTCCGGGATCATGTTGTTCGGGGTGCCTGAGGAGGGGAAGAAGGACGGGCTCGGGACGCCGGGTACCGATCCTGACGGGATCCTCCAGGTCGCCATCCGGGACGTGCGGGCCGAGGTCGGTGACGAGCTGCTCGTGATGTCCGACCTGTGTCTCGACGAGACCACGGATCACGGGCACTGCGGGGTGCTGGACGCGGAGGGGCGGGTCGACAACGACGCGACGCTCGAGCGGTACGCCGAGATGGCTCAGGTGCAGGCCGACGCCGGGGCCCATGTGGTCGGGCCCAGCGGGATGATGGACGGTCAGATCGGGGTCGTACGGGACGCCCTTGACCAGATCGGGCGGGAGGACGTCGCCATCCTCGCCTATACGGCCAAGTACGCCTCCGCCTTCTACGGCCCGTTCCGGGAGGCCGTCGGGTCCTCGTTGAAGGGGGACCGCAAGACCTACCAGCAGGATCCGGCCAACGCGCGGGAGTCGTTGCGGGAGCTCGCTCTCGATCTGGAGGAGGGCGCCGACATGGTGATGGTCAAGCCGGCCGGGCCCTATCTCGACATCCTCGCGCGGGTCGCGGACGCCGTGGACGTGCCGGTCGCCGCCTATCAGATCTCCGGTGAGTACTCGATGATCGAGGCCGCCGCCGAGAAGGGCTGGATCGACCGGGACCGGGCGATCCTGGAGGCGTTGACCGGAATCAAGCGGGCCGGGGCGCGGAACATCCTCACCTACTGGGCGACCGAGGTGGCCCAGAAGCTGCGCTGACGAAGCCGCCGGACGGCGTGTCACGGCAACGGTTCGAGCTCGGTCCGGACACGGCTGGAGCTCGAACCGTCAACGTCCGGATAACAGGCCCCGGTTGGCCCGGTGAGGTTCTGGTGATCTGTCCGTAATTCGCACCCGGATGGGGTGGATTTGTCGGGCCGTGTCGGGCCTTCGATTTGATGGAGCGCTTACATCCGTTGAATTGACGAGTTCCCGACATCCTCCATATCTTCTGCGCCTGGCCTGATCCATTCGGAACGGTTCCGAACGTCGATCTCTGGGGGGACACCACCATGAGCTGGTTCATCGAGGCACTCAAGAAGTACGCGGTCTTCAGCGGCCGTGCGCGCCGCAAGGAATACTGGTTGTTCGCGCTGTTCGCCGGGATCATCTACGTCGTGTTCCTCGTCCTCGGCCTCGTCAGCAAGCAGTCGTGGCTCGTTGCCATCCCCTACCTCGGCTTCCTGCTCCCCGGCCTGGCCGTCACCGCGCGCCGCCTGCACGACACGGGCCGCAGCGGCTGGTGGATCCTGTTCGGCCTCGTGCCGCTGGTCGGCGGCATCACCCTGTTCGTCTTCTCGGTGCTGGACAGCGAGCCGGGCGACAACAAGTACGGCCCCAACCCGAAGCTGGCCCCGGTGCACGTCTGAGCCGTAGCTCCACTTCGAGGCCGCCCGGTCAGTGCCGGGCGGCCTTCTGGTTTTCCGTGGGGGTTACGGCGGCCGCCCTGGCCCTGGCCGGGCCCTCGTCCCGTACGCCCTGGCCGTCGTTGCACCCCGAGAGGGTGAGCAGCGCGAGGAGGGTCAGCAGGGCGGTGGCGGTACGGGTGCGGGGGGTGTGGGGTCCGGTGGGCATGGGATCAGGTTGCGGGGCGGGTGGGGCGTACGCCAGCCTCGGCGGCGAATTCGGGACGTGCCGATCGGGGGAACGGGCCTGAGCTGCGGGGATGTTGTGTCCCGAGGCGTCGTCGTGGGATGCGGGACGGCCCGAGTCGGGCACCGGGCACCATCAACTGCCCCCGCGAGTTAGGTTCTTGACCAACGTGGTGGTTGTCCGTTGAAGGACCGACTCATAGGGGAGACGCCCATGTCCGGTGACGCGCTGAGCCAGGACCCGGCCGAGCTGGCCAAGAGGATCGACACCACCAAGGCACATCCGGCCCGCGTCTACGACGTCTTCCTCGGCGGCAAGGACAACTACCCCGCCGACCGCGAGGCGGCCGCCGCCGCGCTGGCCGCCAACCCCCGCGGCTATCTCGACGTACGCCACAACCGCGACTTCATGCGGCGGGCCGTGCAGCGGCTGGCCGAGCGGGACGGGATCCGGCAGTACCTCGACATCGGCACCGGGCTGCCCACCGGCGAGAACGTCCACCAGATCGCCCAGCGGATCCTGCCCGACGCGCGGGTCGTGTACGTGGACAACGACCCGGTGGTGCTGGCCCACGCGCGAGCACTGCTCACCAGCGGGCCCGAAGGGCGTACCGACTACATCGACGCCGACTTCACGAGCCCCGCGCAGATCCTCGAACAGGCCGCCAAGACCCTCGACTTCGACCGGCCGATCGCGCTGTGCCTGGTCGCGATCCTGCACTTCGTCGAGGACGAGCAGGCCTATCCGATCGTGCGGGAGCTGGTCGAGGCGTTGCCGGCGGGGAGCCGGCTCGTGCTGAGCCACCTGACGGACGAGATGCACCCCGAGCCGACCCGCGCGGTCCAGCGGACGTACACCGAGCGCGGGTTCACCTTCGTGTTCCGGTCCAGGGCGGAGGTGGAGCGGTTCTTCACCGAGGTGCCGGGTCTGTCGCTGGACGAGCCCGGTGTGGTGCCCGCGCACCTGTGGCAGCCCGGGCCCGCGCCCGCGCCGCCCGCCATCGACGCGGAGGACTTCGAGGCGCTCGACGACATTGAGAAGATCCGCTACCGCGACATCAACGACGTCACCGACGACGACATCAACGTCTACGGGGCCACCGGCACCAAGGCGTGAGCGGGTGCCCGGCGTCCGTATCGCGGAAAGGTACTTGTAGGTGGCACTCGGTTCCTTAGGCTGCGCGGCAACCAGTCGTCGCAGTCGAAGGAGCCGTGCCCATGACGGTGCCCACGTTCGCTTCCGTGCCGCCGCTCGCCGCCCGGGCCCGGGCGGTCGGCGGGTCGCCGGTACGGGACATCCTCGCCGTGACCGCCCGCCCCGAGGTGATCAACTTCGCGGGCGGGCTGCCGGCCCCGGAGCTGTTCGACGCCGAGGGGATCGCGGAGGCGTACCGCGCGGTGCTGGAGGAGATGCCCTCGCGGGCGCTCCAGTACGCGACCACCGAGGGGGAGCCCGTGCTGCGGGCGGCCCTCGCCGAGCGGATGTCGGTGCGTGGGCTGCCCACCGACCCCGACGACGTCCTCGTCACCACCGGCTCTCAGCAGGCGCTGTCCCTGCTCGCCACCGCGCTGATCGAGCCCGGGGACACGGTCCTCGTCGAGAGTCCCTGTTATCTGGCCGCCCTCCAGGCGTTCGGGTTCGCGGGCGCCCGGGTCGTCGCCGTGCGGGGGGACGAGGAAGGGCCCGACCCCGTGGCGCTGGAGGAGCTCGTCCTGCGGGAGCGGCCCAAGCTGCTCTACACCGTGCCCACCTTCCAGAACCCGACCGGCCGGACCATGTCCGCGCAGCGCCGGGCCGCCGTCGCGTCGGTGGCCGCGCGGTGCGGGCTGTGGATCGTCGAGGACGACCCGTACGGCGAACTCCGCTTCGAGGGCGAGCGGGTGCCGTGGATCGCCGCCCACGAGGACGCCCGCGACCGGGTCGTCCTGCTCGGCTCCTTCTCCAAGGTCATGGCACCCGGACTGCGGCTCGGCTGGCTGCGGGCGCCCGGCGAGCTGCGGCGGGCCTGCGCGGTCGCCAAGCAGGCGGCCGACCTGCACACCCCCACCGTCAACCAGCTCGCCGCGGCACGGTACCTGGCCGACCGGGACCTCGACGCCCATGTGCGGCACGTCGCGGGCGTCTACGGCGAGCGCCGGGACGCCATGCTCGCGGGCCTCGGCGAGGCCCTGCCCCCGGGATCGACCTGGACGCGCCCCGAGGGCGGCATGTTCCTCTGGGCGCGCCTTCCGTCGTCGTACGACACCACCGCGCTGCTGCCGCAGGTCGTGACCCGCGATGTGGCCTACGTGCCGGGGGCGCCCTTCTACGCCGGTGAGCCCGACCGCTCGACCCTGCGGCTGTGCTTCGTGACGCAGACGCCCGAAGAGATCGGGGAGGGGCTGCGGAGGCTGGGGGCGGGGCTGCGGGGCGGCCCTGCCGGGGGTGAGACGCGCTAGCCGAAGGGTGAGACGGACGGGGAGGTCCAGAAGGTCACCGTCGGACCGTAGGAGCCGTCCTCCTCGTCGCTCACCTCGACGGTGATCTCCAGGCCGGGGTACCGGGCGGACAGGACGCCCTGCCAGCATTCCCCGAGGGCCAGGGCGAGTTGGGGCAGTTCCTCGCCGAGCCGGTCGTCGTCCGTCAGGGGTGTGTTGCCGAAGGTGTCCCACAACTTGACCTGGTTGGTGACTGCTTCGACACGTTCCCTGTCGTCACCCAGCTTCGTGAACCAGTTGTCGACGTTCTCCTGGCCGAACCGCTCCTTGAGGAACACCCCGCCGCGGTACTCGACCGTCTCGGGGCAGAACAGCCAGGCCGCGGCCAGGACGAAGCGCAGGCCGCCCTCGAAGTCGAGGTAGTTGGCCGGGGTGAGGTCCTCGTTCTTCCAATCGGTCCGCCAGCTGGTGAAGAACGCCGGCGGCCTCCGGTCGGACCACGACGGCTTGCTGCTGGTCACGGGATCTCCCACGGGAACGCGGCGCGTACTTCGTTCGACGGGCGCACGAAGACCTGGCCGGTTTTCGGGTTGGTGTTGCGCTCGTACTCTACGACGTGCGGGGTGTCCACCCCGCCGTGCGGACGGCCCTCCAGGTCCACCCGCTTCACCGCACGGCCTTCGGAGTCGTACGTCGTGTAGTTGGTGACTTTTCCGGTCTGCGGGTCCGTCTTGTAGAGGGTGCCGTCCTTCGGGCCGTTCTCAACCGGCAGGTTGTTTCCCGCGCGGCCGCCGGTGCCCTTGTACTGCTGGCCGTTCTTGATCAGGTCGGAGGCCGGCTGCTGGGAGGAGCCGCCGGTGCCGGAGCCCTCGCTGTTCATGCGGAGGGGCTCGACCCGGGAGTCGCTCGTGGCGTGCTGGGCGAGGTCCACGGCTCCCGCGCCCGCCAGGCCGACGCCCGTGGCGATCCCGGCCGCGGACACCACGTTGAGGGGCACACCGGCGATGGCACCGACCCCGGTGGCGTCCAGCGCGACGCCGAGCCCCTCACCACCGGCGCTGACACCGGCCAGGAGCATGCCGCCGAGCATCGCCGCGCTGTCGCCGGGGTGCTGGACCATGGCGTTGCCGAAGGAGGCGAGGTCGTTGACGACGGTCTTGCCGCCGTCCACCAGCCCGTCGCCGACATCGCCGAGGAAGTCGCCGACCTTGGACCAGAACCCCGGGCGCTCCGGGGCGGACTCGGTGGCCTTCCGCACCAGCGCGGCCGCGGTGTGCCCGGCGGTGTCCACGGTGCCGCGAGCGGCGTCGAGATCCGCGCGGGCGCCGGCCCGGTCCGCTTCACCGGGATCGTTGAAGGGGATCTCGGTGTTGTCCCCCTTTCCGCGCCTCTCGGTGACCTGCCGGTCGTGGGCGTTCTTGGCGTTCGCGGTGGCCGCCTCGCCGCGCGCGTACCGGGATATGGCCTCGGCGGCGCGCTGCTGGGCCGCCCGCAGGGTGTGGAGGTAGTCGTACAGGGCGTTCGCTGCGGCGTGGAACTCGTTGCCGGCCTCGGTCCACCGGGCGGGCTGGCCGTGGAAGCGGTCCCGGAAGGCGTCGCCGGCCGGGCCCCGCCAGCCGTCCACGGTGTCGATCTTCGCCAGCCCTTCGCCCGCCTCGACGAGGACGTCGCCGTAGGCGAGCAGGGACTGCGCGGTCGTGGTCAGGGAATCCGGGTTGCCGGGGACGAGCGCGCGGGGATCCGAGGTCTCGCCGAGCTCGGCCATCAGGACGCCCCCGGGTCTGTGCCGGAGGGCGACTGAAGGATGCCCTCGGTGGAGAGCTGGATGTGTTCCTCGGCCGCCTCGTAGTTCTGGACGCAGCGGTTCAGCCGGTCGGAGACCTCGGAGCCGTCGGAGGCCAGGTGCGTGACGCCGATGTTCCACCGGTCGGTGAAGTCGACGACCGCGGAGGCCAGTTCGTCATGCCCGAAGTCGCCCTTGGGAACGTCGATGTCGCTCACCTTCTTGGTGGCCATCGCGTCCAGCGTGGTGCCGATCCCGGTGGCGGCCTTGCGGAGCGCGCCGAGGTCCACGGAAAAGCCGTCCGGCATCTGAGCGCCCTCCCCCTGTTAAGGACCGCAAACGAGAAGGGAGTTTAGTGAGGGATTCAGTGAGCCGGAGGTGGCGAGCGTGACTTGAGAGGGAATTTGCTCAGGGGAGACCTCGGGTTTGCCTTCCCTGCCCTGGGTGCCTCCTGAAGCCGGTCAGTCCCACCAGAAGGACCAGACGCGCTGGTCCAGTACCTGGTGTGCGGCGTACTCGCGCAGGGTCTGGTGGTGGCCCTGGGTGATGTTGTCGGGGCAGAACGCGAAGTGCTCGGCGGCGACGGCCTCCGCGGCCTCCTGAGTGGTGGGCGGGGCGGCGACGGACACCGTCAGCTGGTCGAAGTCGAGGGCGATGACGCGTATGCCGAAGCGGTCCTCCCAGGAGCGCAGGACCGCGCACAGGCGCGCCACGTCGTTCTCGTGGTTCAGCGGGCCCGGCCAGCCGATCGCCGCCGGGATGTCCGCGCTGCGGCGGGCCGGGACCAGGGCCAGACGCGGGTCCTTGAACCACGAGCCCTCGTCGAGGAGCGCGTCCGCCGTCTCCGCGGCGCGTGTGTCGGGGTCGGCGGGGAGGGCGGAGGGGGCCTCGGCCAGACCCGGCCAGGCCCCGTGGACGGGCCCGGCCGTCTGCTCGTCATCGCCGAGTTCGCCATCGTCGAGTTCATCCTCGGCGTAAGACTCCCAGAAGTCCGCCAGGACCTCCTCCGCGTCGTGGTCCCCGGGGTACGACATCTCCCCGGGCATCAACTCCCACTCCCCGGGCCCGCCCTGGCTGCCGCCGACCTCTATCAGCACCGGCAGCAGACCGGCCCGCGCGGCGCGGACACCGAGCGCGCTCCACGCCCCGGAGGACGCCGCGTACTCGGTATGCCACAGCAGCGGTTCGTGCCACGGCCCCTCGTCCGTCTCGTCGATCAGTCTCCCCAGAGGGAGTCCGAGTCCGAGCGAACGACCGCTCGGGTCTGCCGCGAGGGTGGGCAGCGGGTTGGGAAGAGTCGCCATGCCAGTGACTGTAGGGGGAGCCACTGACAATGGCCGACGGCCCACGGGACGGTCAGAGGCGCTCGGGGGTCCTGATGCCCAGCAGGGCCATGCCCTGGTGCAGGGTGCGGGCGGTCAGGTCGCAGAGGAACAGGCGGTTCTCGACCTGGGCCGGGGTGTCGGCCTTCAGGACCGGGCACTTGTCGTAGAACGACGTGAACAACGAGGCCAGCTGGTAGAGGTACGCGGCGAGCTTGTGCGGGGCGTACTCCTCCGCCGCCTCGAAGACCGTGCTGCCGAACGCGTCCAGGTGCAGGCCCAACACCCGCTCCGCGTCGGCCAGTTCCAGCTCCGGGTGCGCGGACGGCCGTACGTCTCCCGCCTTGCGCAGGATCGACTGGATACGGGCGTACGCGTACTGGAGGTACACGGACGTGTCGCCGTTCAGCGAGACCATCTGGTCCAGGTCGAACTTGTAGTCCCGGTTGGGGGACGTCGACAGGTCCGCGTACTTCACCGCGCCGATGCCGACCTGCGCCGCCCGCTCCTGGATCTCGTCCTCGGTGAGGTCCTGCGCCTTCTCCCGGACGACCTCGGCGGCCCGCTGCACCGCCTCGTCCAGCAGATCCTCCAGCTTCACCGTCTCGCCCTCACGGGTCTTGAACGGCTTGCCGTCCGCGCCGAGCACCGTGCCGTAGCCCATGTTGTGCGCGGTGACGTCGTCGCTCAGCCAGCCCGCCCGGCGGGCCGCCTCGAAGACCATCTTGAAGTGCAGGGACTGGCGGACGTCCACGACGTACAGGAGCGTGGTCGCCCGGAGGTCGACGACGCGGTTCCTGATCGCCGTCAGGTCGCTCGCCGCGTAGCCGAAGCCGCCGTCGGCCTTCTGCACGATCAGCGGGACCGGCTGGTCGTCCTTGCCGCGGATGTCGTCGAAGAAGACGACGAGCGCGCCCTCGGAGCGCACCGCGACGCCCATCTCCTCCAGGAGGCGGGCGGTCTCCGGCATGTTGTCGTTGTACGCCGACTCGCCGACGATCTCGTCGTCCCGGATCTCCATGTCGAGCTTCTCGAAGACCGAGTAGAAGTAGACCTTCGACTCGTCCACGAACCGCTGCCAGAGGTCCAGGGTCTCCTTGTCGCCGGACTGGAGGGCGACGACCCTCTTCCGCGCCCGCTCCTTGAACTCCTCGTCCGCGTCGAAGACCGCCCGGGACGCCTTGTAGACCCGGTTAAGGTTCGACATGGCCTGCTCGCCGTCCTTGTCGGTCTCCGCGGACAGCTCGCCCGGGTTCTCGATCAGGTACTGGATGAGCATGCCGAACTGGGTGCCCCAGTCGCCGATGTGGTGCCGGCCGATCGTCCGCTCGCCGGTGAAGTCGAGCATGCCGCGCAGGGCGTCCCCGATCACCGCGGAGCGCAGGTGGCCGACGTGCATCTCCTTCGCCACGTTCGGCTGGGCGTAGTCGATCACCGTGACGCCGGGCTTGTCCTTGACGGGCACGCCGAGACGGTCGCCGTCCTCGTACCGCGCGGCGAGGTTCTCGGTGATCGCCCGGTCGGTGAGCGTCACGTTCAGGAAGCCGGGGCCGGAGACCTCGACGTCCTTGATCAGCTCGCCCGTGACGATCTGCGCCACGACCTGCGTCGCCAGGTCCCGCGGGTTCGCCTTCGCCTTCTTGGCGAGGGCCAGGATGCCGTTCGCCTGGAAGTCGGCCCGGTCGCTGCGTCGGAGCAGGGGGTCCGCGTCGGCCTCCGGCAGGGTGGCGGAGATCGCGGAGGTGAGCTGCTGGTTGACGGCGTCGCTGAGGGACGTGACCGGGGCCATGGGAGTGGGTGCCGTTCTCCTCGGGGGATCAGATAGACACGGTCAGTATCCCATGGGGTGGGAAGCGGTTTTTTTGGCTGCGGGCCGGTGGAGGCTTGTCGCGCCGTTCCCCGCGCCCCTGGAGAGAGGCGGCTTCGCCGCCATCTCTCCAGGGGTGGGAGAATGTGGAGGTCCATCAACGCCATTCAGTAAAAGAGGACGTGCCGATCGTGGGTCAGAGCGCTGAGACCACCGACTGGGTCTCCCGTTTCGCGGATGAGGTCATCGAGGAGTCGGAGCGTCGGGCCCCGGGCAAACCGGTCGTCGTCGCGTCCGGACTGTCCCCCTCGGGCCCCATCCACCTCGGGAACCTGCGCGAGGTCATGACCCCGCACCTCGTCGCCGACGAGATCCGGCGCCGGGGCCACCAGGTGCGCCACCTGATCTCCTGGGACGACTACGACCGGTACCGCAAGGTGCCCGCCGGCGTCGCCGGTGTCGACGAGACCTGGGCCGAGCACATCGGCAAGCCGCTGACCTCCGTGCCCGCGCCCAAGGGGTCCGCCCACCCGAACTGGGCCGAGCACTTCAAGGCCGCCATGGTCGACGCCCTCGCCGAGCTCGGTGTCGAGTTCGACGGGATCAGCCAGACCGCGCAGTACACCTCCGGCGTCTACCGCGAGCAGATCCTGCACGCCATGGCCCACCGCGCGGACATCGACGCGATCCTCGACCAGTACCGGACCAAGAAGGCTCCCGCCGCCAAGAAGCAGCAGCAGAAGCCCGTCGACGAGGCCGAGGTCGAGGCCGCCGAGGGGTCCGGCGCGGCGAGCGAGGACGACGGGTCCAGCGGCTCCGCCGGGTACTTCCCGTACAAGCCCTACTGCGGCAACTGCGAGAAGGACCTCACCACGGTCACCTCCTACGACGACGCCACGACCGAGCTGTCGTACACCTGCAACGCCTGCGGTTTCTCCGAGACCGTCCGGCTGAACGAGTTCAACCGCGGCAAGCTGGTCTGGAAGGTCGACTGGCCGATGCGGTGGGCGTACGAGGGCGTCGTGTTCGAGCCCAGCGGCGTCGACCACTCCTCGCCCGGGTCCTCCTTCCAGGTCGGCGGGCAGATCGTCGGGATCTTCGGCGGACAGCAGCCCATCGGGCCGATGTACGCCTTCGTCGGCATCTCCGGGATGGCGAAGATGTCGTCGTCCAAGGGCGGGGTGCCCACCCCGGGTGACGCGCTGAAGATCATGGAGCCGCAGCTCCTGCGCTGGCTCTACGCCCGCCGCAGGCCCAACCAGTCCTTCAAGATCGCCTTCGACCAGGAGATCCAGCGGCTCTACGACGAGTGGGACAAGCTGGACGCCAAGGTCGCCGACGGCACCGCCCTGCCGGCCGACATCGCCGCGCACTCCCGTGCGGTGCGGACGGCCGGCGGCGAGCTGCCGAAGACGGCGCGCGTGCTGCCGTACCGGACGCTCGCCTCGGTCGCCGACATCACCGCCGGCCACGAGGACCAGGCGCTGCGCATCCTCAGCGAGCTGGACCCCGACAACCCGCTCTCGGCGCTGGACGAGGCCCGGCCCCGGTACGACAAGGCCGAGGCCTGGATCAACACCCAGGTGCCCGCCGACCAGCGCACCATCGTGCGGGAGGAGGCCGACGCCGAGCTGCTGAAGTCCCTCGACGAGGCCTCCCAGCAGTCGCTGCGGCTGCTGCTCGACGGGCTGGCCTCGCACTGGTCGCTCGACGGGCTCACCCACCTCGTGTACGGGGTGCCCAAGGTGCAGGCCGGGTTCTCCGCGGACGCCACGCCCAAGGAGCTGCCGGCCGAGATCAAGACCGCTCAGCGGGCGTTCTTCGCCCTGCTGTACCAGCTCCTGGTGTCCCGGGACACCGGGCCCCGGCTGCCCACGCTGCTGCTGGCCGTCGGGCAGGAGCGGGTCCGGGCGCTGCTCGGGGAGTAGACGGTACGACGAAGGGGCCCTCCACAGCGGAGGGCCCCTTCTCATGTCCTTGTGCGATTGTCCTTATGCGATGTGGTCTTCCTGGAGCTCCGCCGTGTGGCGGTTCGTGAAGCGGTTGACCATGCGCTCGGCGTCGCGCTGCGAGAGCACCACGCCGTGCGTCGCCTCCACGTCACCCCTGAGCTGGCCGGGGGAAGGGTAGCTGCCGTCTATCGCCTTCTTGAAGACCTGGTAGAAGTCGTCCTCCGTCGGCTCCGGGGAGCCGCCGCCCTCGCCCAGCTCGCGGGTGCGGCCGTTGGCCACCGGGACGGGGAAACTGCCGGTCTCCTCCATCGACGGCTCCTGCACAGGCTCCTCGTACTGGATCTGCTGCAACTCGTACTGCTCTGCCTCGAGTTGTTCCTCGTACCAGCGGTTGTACTGCTCGGCGGGGTCGTAGTCGGGGTTGTAGCCGCCCTGGTACTCGACCTGCTTGGGGGTCTCGAACCACGGGCTCTGGTCCGGTTCCGGCTCGGGCTCCGGAGCGGCCTGCTGCGGGACGGGAGCCGCCACGGCCGGACGGCTGTCCGCGGCTACGACCGGCGCGGCGGCCGGGAGTTCGGCGTGCTCCGGAGCCGGAGGCAGCAGCACCGGCTCGATACCCGCCGCCGCCAGGCCCGCCGGGGCCGTCTCCGCCAGCGGGACGCCGTAGCGGGCCAGCCGCAGCGGCATCAGGGACTCCACCGGGGCCTTGCGGCGCCATGCCCGGCCGAAGCGGGAGTGGAGACGCGCCCGGTAGACGAGACGTTCCTGCTCCAGCTTGATGACCTGCTCGTAGGAGCGCAGCTCCCACAGCTTCATACGGCGCCACAGCAGGAACGTCGGGACGGGGGAGAGGAGCCACCGGGTCAGGCGGACCCCCTCCATGTGCTTGTCCGCCGTGATGTCGGCGATACGGCCCACCGCGTGCCGGGCCGCCTCCACCGAGACCACGAACAGCACCGGGATCACCGCGTGCATGCCCACGCCCAGCGGGTCCGGCCAGGCCGCCGCGCCGTTGAAGGCGATCGTGGCGGCCGTCAGCAGCCAGGCCGTCTGACGCAGGAGGGGGAAGGGGATACGGATCCACGTGAGGAGCAGATCCAGGGCCAGCAGGACACAGATGCCCGCGTCGATGCCGATCGGGAAGACGTAACTGAAGTTCCCGAAGCCCTTTTTGATGGCGAGCTCACGGACGGCCGCGTACGACCCCGCGAAGCCGATGCCGGCGATGATCACGGCGCCGAACACGACCACGCCTATGAGCACGCGGTGCATTCGAGTCAGCTGCATGGGCGCGGCCACCCGTACTCCCCTCCCTGTGCGTGTTGTTGCGCGCAACAGAGTGGCACATATGTGCTGCGCACGGATGGCCGGTACGGGCCGTCAGTACTGCTTCAGCTCGTCTTCGCGGCCGACTTGGACGGAGATGCCGACTTCGAGGCCGACTTCGACGGGGAAGCGGACGGGGAGGCCGACTTCGACGGGGCCCTGGACGGGTCCTTGGACGCCGAACCGGTCGGAGCCGGGTTCGCCGCTCCCTCGCCGTTCGCCGCCGACACCGCGGCCACCGTCTCCTTCGCCGCCCGCTCCGCGAGCTTGCCGAGCTCGTCCGCGCTCGGCGTCTTGTCGCCGGCCAGACCCGCGCCGTTGTAGTCGACGGTCACCACGACGTTCTCCACGCGCGTGACCACCGTCTGCTGCTTGAAGGCGCCTTCCTTCTTCTTCAGGTCGTAGCGCACCAGCGTCGCCGCGTCACCCGTCCCGCCCACCGCCTGCGACTTGGTGTTCTTCGCACCGGCCACCGACTGGGCGTCCTGGATCTGCTGCTCGTAGTACTTCGCCGCCTGCGCCTCACCCGTACCGCGCGAGGTGTCCGACTCGAAGCGCAGCAGCGACACGTTCAGCCAGCGGAACTGGGAGCCCTTCACCCCGTTGTTGTCGAGGCTGCTCCAGGAGCAACTGCCCCGCGTGCCCGCCTCCGACGTGCCCTTCTTGCCCTTCGAGGCCTCCGGGGCCAGTGCCTTCAAGGTCTTCTTCGACAGCGTCCCGCACGCGTCGGGAAGCGAGTTGTACGCCGCAGCCTGCACCGTGGGCGCCGCCGAAGCCGACGCCGAGGCGCCGCTGTCCGCGCCCTTGCCGCTGTTCGAACCGCTGCCGCTGCCGCTGTCACCGCCGGAGCCGGAGTCGGAGGAGCAGCCGGCGGCGATCAGCATCACCGGGACTGCGGCCGCGCAGACAAGGACGCGGTGAAGACGCTTCGCTCGCTGAACAACCTGGTCACGCTCTGCTCGTCGCTGCATGGTTCCTTCACTCATGACGCTTGTGGTTCCTGCCGTCGGATCGGGTCCGAGGGGCCACGGTACGCGGTGAGGATGCCGTGCGGTCCAGCTTCGAACGCTTCGTGCGCGTGCGTGAGAGGTGTGTGAAGAGCGCTCAACCGGACAGCGACCCGTCCAGCTGAGAGGCCAGTTTCCGGGCGTTGTCCTGCATTTCCTTGCTGTCCGGAGTGACGCCGATCGTCGTCGGCTGCTCCTCGTACTCGATCGTCACGATCACGTTGGACGTGCGGAACGCCACAGTCACCTTGCGCTGCTGGGCCGTCGAACCCGAGTTGCCCAACGCGTCGTCCAGGAACGCCTCGTCACCCAGATCGTCCAGCAGCCGGGGCTGGAGATCGGCCGGGGTGACGGAGGACGAACTGCTCGCAGAGGCGGACGCGGAACCGCTCGGCGTGGCCGACGGGGAGGCCGTGGGACCGGCGGCGGTGACGCTCTCCTCCACGTCCGAGGTGGCACTGGCGGTCGCCGCGGGCGGCAGATCCGCCTTCTCCTCGGCCTGCGCGAACAACTGCTGCGCCTGAGCGTCGTCGCTGACCGCGTTGTCGTACGACACCACCCGCTCGAAGTCGACCGAGAGGTACTCGGTGGCGTCCGCGGCCTCCACCTTCCAACGGCAGCCGACCTTGCGGTCCGTGTCGTAGGTGAGGGTGGCCTCGCCCTCGTAGGCCTTGGCGCGCTGGTCCTCGTCGGTGATCTGCTGGATACCGGGCAGCAGCGCGTCCAGGGTGCTCTGGCTGACCACGCCGCAGGCCTCGGGGAGGGTGCGGTACTTGCCGGGCTGGGCGACCGCGGAGGCGGTGCCCGCGTCGCCGGGGTTGGCGTCGTCCGTCGTGCCGTCGCCGCCCGAGCTGCCGGTGCAGCCGGCCAACAGCGCCGCGAGGAGGGCGGCGACGCCGGGTACGTAGGCCTTCCGCTGCACGGTGGGGCTCCTCTCGGAATGTCTCCGACTCGTGGGGATCTTCAGTGTCCCCGCAGGTTATTCGCTTGCCGCGCGGGGGCGTCCCCAGCAGACAATGTGTATCGCACGCACAGCCGCGAACGCCGGTCCGTCATCCCATTCGTCGACCTTGGCGCCGGTTTTGCGCTATGAGACTTCTGTTTGTTTCCGGGGGAATGAGGACGATATGTCGTACGTGGAGATGCCGGGCGCCAAGGTCCCGATCCGTATGTGGACCGACCCGGCGACGGTCGAGGACGTGGCCCTGCAGCAGCTGCGCAACGTCGCGACCCTGCCGTGGATCAAGGGCCTGGCCGTCATGCCGGACGTCCACTACGGCAAGGGGGCGACGGTCGGGTCCGTCATCGCGATGCAGGGCGCGGTGTGCCCGGCGGCGGTGGGGGTGGACATCGGCTGCGGAATGTCGGCGGTGAAGACGTCCCTGACGGCGAACGACCTGCCGGGGGATCTGTCGCGGCTGCGGTCGAAGATCGAGCAGGCCATTCCGGTGGGGCGGGGGATGCATGACGATCCGGTGGATCCGGGGCGGCTGCATGGTTTCGGTACCGCCGGGTGGGACGGCTTCTGGGGGCGGTTCGACGGGGTTGCGGATGCGGTGAAGTTCCGGGGGGAGCGGGCCGCCAAGCAGATGGGGACGCTTGGCGGGGGAAATCACTACATCGAACTGTTGTTTGATTCCGAGGGTTCGGTATGGCTCACGCTGCACTCCGGTTCCCGGAACATCGGCAAGGAACTGGCGGAGTATCACATTGGGGTTGCCCAGAGGCTGCCGCACAACCAGGGCCTGGTCGACCGCGATCTCGCTGTCTTCGTCTCGGACACTCCTCAGATGGCGGCGTACCGAAATGACCTGTACTGGGCCCAGGAGTACGCCAGGTACAACCGAACGATCATGATGGCGCTCCTGAAGGACGTGGTCCGCAAGGAGTTCAAGAAGGCGAAGCCGACCTTCGAGCCGGAGATCTCCTGCCACCATAACTATGTGATGGAGGAGCGCTACGAGGGCATGGATCTTCTGGTCACTCGTAAGGGAGCCATTCGAGCAGGTTCGGGTGAGTACGGGATCATTCCTGGCTCCATGGGCACCAGCTCGTACATCGTGAAAGGGCTCGGAAACGAGAAGGCCTTCAACTCGGCTTCCCACGGGGCGGGTCGGCGTATGAGCCGGAACGCTGCCAAGAGGCGGTTCACGACGCGTGACCTGGAGGAGCAGACGCGGGGCGTGGAGTGCCGTAAGGACTCGGGCGTCGTGGACGAGATCCCGGGCGCCTACAAGAACATCGACCAGGTGATGGATCAGCAGCGCGACCTTGTCGAGGTCGTGGCGAAGCTGAAGCAGTTCGTCTGTGTGAAGGGCTGAGCAAGAGGCCCCCGGCGGGACCGGGGGCCTTGCTTGTGTCAGTGATTGCTTGGCGTCAGAATCCGGCTGTTGCGGAGTCGCCATCGGCGCATCCTGCAACTCTGCTCGCTGCGGCCGAGTTTCTCGGCCACTGCCACGACGTCGTCCGACTGAAGTAGCACCTGGTCTTCGGCTGCCGTCCAGCGCTTTGAGTGCACGATCCGCATGTCGTACGGGCGGGTCCAGGAGGCGATTGCTTCCGCCCTTACCTGCTTACGTCCGAGAGACAGGCAGCCCGGGTAGTACAAATCAGCGGCCAGGATCTGAGCGGCTTCTTTCTCGTAGATGATGTTGTAGACGCCGTCGCGTGCGTTGCGATTGGGCATCCGCTCCACGCCGGTGATCTCCTTTGCGTAGGCGCGTAGGTGGGCAGCGATCGCCGTGCTCGACGTGGTCAGAGAGATGAAGGGAATGCCCTGGTCCACGCGGCCGATCGAGCCGTCGGCGTCGATGAGTCCTCGCAAATAGTCCCGACCGGAGAAACCGACGGATGGTGGAGCGATCTGCCGAGACTTGCGGCCGTATGGCAGGCCGAGATTGTTGAGTTTCGTACGGGCCTCAAGGGAGCACAGGGTCCACACCGCCGTGGTGTGGTGTTTAGCGAAGTTCGTGGTCCGGGTGCGCTCGGTGACGCTGCTGTTGTAGGGCGTCAGGTACTTGAACCGGTACAGCAGGTCGATGTCGCGAGAGTTGAGTTCGACGCTCAGGCGTCCCTTCTGTCCAACGCCCTGGTAGAGGTGCCCGTCCGCCTGCAAGAAGCCGAACATGTAGGCGTACTCGGGGACCGTGAGGTCCATGAAGCGGTGGGGTTTAGGCTCGCAGTCAGCCATGCGGAAGCTGTTCCTTCCGTGCTGGTCAGGCCCTCGGTCGGGTTGCCGCCCTGCCGAGGGCCGTTCTGTTGATGTTGTGGCGGGAGCCTAGGTCGCCAGTTCAGGGGGCGTTCGGGTGATCGAAGAGGTTCATCCCTATGGGTGACCGTGAGACGTTCACTTCGGTGCGTGCATTGCCGCGTAGATCATGACGAACGCCACGATGTGGATGCCGAAGAGGAAGTAGGCGAGCCACCACCACATGTGGCGTTCGTCGTGGGGGTCTTTCCTGTCCTTCTCGGGTCCGGTCACAGGTCGCGGTGGACCTTCGTGTTCGAGGCCTGCGCGCGGGGGCGGAGGACCAGGAGGTCTACGTTGACGTGGCTGGGGCGGGTTACCGTCCAGGTGATGGTGTCGGCCACGTCGTCGGCCGTGAGGGGTTCCGCTACGCCCTCGTAGACCTTGGATGCCTTTGTCTCGTCGCCGCCGAAGCGGGTCAGGGCGAACTCGTCGGTCTTGACCATGCCGGGGGCGATCTCGATCACGCGGATCGGCTTGCCCACGATCTCCAGGCGGAGGGTCTCCGCCAGCACGTGTTCGCCGTGCTTCGCGGCCACGTAACCCGCGCCGCCCTCGTACGTGCCGTGGCCGGCCGTCGAGGAGACGACCACGATCGTGCCGTCGCCGCTCGCCTCCAGCTTGGGGAGCAGGGCCTGGGTGACGTTCAGGGTGCCGATGACGTTCGTCTCGTACATCGTGCGCCAGTCGGCCGGGTCGCCGGTGGCGACCGGGTCGGCGCCGAGGGCTCCGCCGGCGTTGTTGACCAGGACGCCGATCGTCTTGAAGGCCGTCGCGAACTCGTCCACCGCGGCCCGGTCGGTCACGTCCAGCGGGTAGGCCGTGGCCTGGTGGCCGGCCGCGTTGATCTCCTCCGCGAGCGCCTCGACACGGTCCTTGCGGCGGGCGGTGAGGACGACGCGGTAGCCGGCCGCGGCGAGCTGCCGGGCCGTGGCGGCGCCGATTCCGCTGCTCGCACCGGTGACGACGGCGATGCGGGACGCTGCGCTGGGCATGGGGTGCTCCTCGGACGGGGGACGATCTGGCCTCGCCGGCCAGCATAGGCAGGCGCCCGGTGTCCCTCTCCGGCGGTCCGTATCGCGGGCTGGTGGGAAGATGAGGTGGGTGATCCTCTGAACCACGGAGGTGGATCATGGGAGAAGCGCGTGAGGTCATGGACCGGCTCACCGATGCGCTCACCACGCACCCGGACCTGAAGGTCATCGCCGAGCTGTACGCGGAGGACGCGGTCGCCGTCACCCCCGACGAGGGGGAGATCCACGGGCGCGAGGACATCGTCGAGTACTGGCGGCAGATGACGGAGGCGGTCCCGAACGCCAGGTTCGAGTCGCTGCACTCCTACGAGGCCGGGGACACGGCCATCGACGAGGGCGTGTTCAGCGGGCGCAACACCGGGCCGATCCAGTTGCCGACCGGGGAGACGCTGCCCGCGACGCAGAAGGAGATCAGCATCCGGGGAGTCGACATCGCGACGGTCAGGGACGGTCGGATCACCGACTACCGGCTCTACTTCGACGAGATGGAGTTCCTCGGGCAGCTCGGACTGCTGCCCGACGAGACGCCGTGACGCGGGGGCCTAGTCTCCTCGCGGCGCGTACATGATCACCGCCATGCCCGCGAGGCAGATCAGCGCGCCCGCGATGTCCCAGCGGTCGGGGCGGTAGCCGTCCGCGGCCATGCCCCACAGGATCGAGCCGGCCACGAAGATCCCGCCGTACGCGGCGAGGATGCGGCCGAAGTGGGCGTCGGGCTGGAAGGTGGCGACGAAGCCGTAGGCGCCGAGAGCGAGGACTCCGCCCGCGGTCCACATCCAGCCGCGGTGCTCCCGTACGCCCTGCCACACCAGCCAGGCGCCGCCGATCTCGAAGAGGGCGGCGACGACGAAGAGGGCGGCGGAGCGGGCTACGAGCATGCGGTTCAGCTTCGCATGCCTCGTGGCGGGCGGTGGTGTCACCTGATGGAGGGCGCCTGCCGGTCGCCGTTCGTGGGATACATCCATGCGACCACGGCGGTTCGGGCGGCGGCAGCGAGGAGTGGGTGGCATGCGGGTGGTTGCGGTGTGCGGTGCGGCGGTGGCGGTGCTGGTGGGTGGGGGTACGGCGGTCGGGGGTACGGCGGTCGCTGCCGGTGGGCCCGAGGCGGATCTGGCGTATCACGGGGTCGCGGCCCTGTCCGGCGGGCGGATGGACCTGCGGTTCACGCCGCGGAACCACGGGCCGGCTGCCGTACCGGACGCGACGGTGCGATTGCGGTGGTCCGAGCCGCTGGTGGAACAGCAGGCGTTGCCCGACGGGTGTGCCCGGGAGGCGGAGCGGGTGGTGTTGTGCCGGGTGGGAGCGCTCGCGGCGGACGCGGTGGGGGAGCGGGTGGAGATGCGGGTGGGGTTGCGGGGGGTGCCGTCGGAGGTGCTGCTGGAGATCGACACGGTGTGGAACGGGGGGACGGTGGATCTGAACCGGGTCAATGACCGGCAGCGGGTGTTGGTGCTGGACAGTGGGGACGAGTACTACTTCTGACGGACGGGGTCCGCTTTCCCTCGGTGGGTCAGGTGAGCCTGTCTCACTCCGCTGAGGTGTCGTAGCGCTCCCTTGCCTCGTGGACCTCTTCGATGTGGGTTTCCGCCCAGGTCTTCACCGCTGTCAGGAGGGCCGCGAGGCTGCTGCCGAGGGGGGTGAGGGCGTAGTCGACCCTGACCGGGACCGATGGGGTGACCGTGCGGCTGAGGATGCCGTCCCGTTCCAGGGCGCGGAGGGTCTGGGTGAGCATCTTGGGGCTGACGCCGGCGATCTTGCGGCTGAGGTCGCTGTAGCGCATGGGGCCGTTGGAGAGGGCCGCGACGACGAGGCTGACCCACTTGTCGCTGAGGCGGTCCAGGAGCTGGTTGGTGGGGCAGCCCCGGATGAACGCGTCGTACTCCACTCGTGCCTGCTCGCGCCGCTGGGCCGCCGTCGTGGTCGGCATGGCTCACCTCCGGGGGACAAACGCACTTCCAGGTAACTACTTACTGAAAGAGAGTAGCTCTTCCTAGGGTTGCTGTCAGCGGCGGAGATGCCGGCGCTGACAGTGATCAATGGGGAGTGATCGACATGCGTGCTGCTGTGGTGAGGGCGTTCGGCGGGCCCGAGGCCGTGGAGGTCGTGGAGACCGCGGTGCCCGAGCCGGGGGCCCGGCAGATACGGATCAAGGTCGCCGGTGCCGCGCTGAACCCGGTGGACCTGGGGGTCCGGGGCGGGTTCTTCGGCGGGGACAAGGAGCTCGGGCTCGGCTGGGACGTCGCGGGGACCGTGGACGCGGTGGGGGCGGACGCTCCCTGGAGCGTGGGGGACCAGGTGGTGGCGCTCTACCACGGGCTGACGAAGGACCTGGGGACGCACGCCGAGTACGTGGTCGTCGACGCGGACGCGGTGGCCGAGGCGCCGGTCACGGTCGACGCGATCCACGCGGCGACGCTGCCGCTGAACGCGCTGACCGCCGTACAGGCCCTGGACATCCTGGAGTTGACCGAGGGGCAGTCGCTGCTCGTCGCGGGTGCGGCGGGTGCGGTCGGTGGCTTCGCGGTGCAACTCGCCGCGCGGCGGGGGGTGTCGGTGACCGGGCTGGCCCGGGAGGGGGACGAGGAGTTCGTACGGTCCCTGGGGGCCGCGGAGTTCACGACCGCGCCGCGCGCCGGGGGCTATGACGCCGTACTGGACACGGCGGTGCTCGGGGAGGCTGCGCTGGAGTGGGTGCGGGACGGCGGTGCCTATGTGGGGGTGCGGCCGGGGGCGCATCCCGGGTCGGTGCGCGGGGTGCGGACGGCGTCCGTGTCGGTGGCGGCGGACGGGGCGCAGCTTGCCGAGCTGGTGGGGCTGGTGGACGAGGGGGTGCTGACGCTGCGGGTGGCCGAGACGTATGCGCTGGACGCGGTGGCCGAGGCGCACGCGCGGTTGGAGAAGGGTGGGGTGCGGGGGCGGCTTGTGCTGGTTCCCTGAGCCGTCGGGTGGTTTGGCGGGGCTGGTCGCGCCCACGCGGCGGAGCCGCAAATCGACACAGCCCCGCGCCCCTGAGTGGGTCTTCTGGGCCCGTGGGAATAGGGGCCCCGGCGTCTTCGTTCTCCAGGCGTGCGGTTATAGTTTAACCGTCAACTAACTGGAGGGTGAGCGAGCATGCAGTTCGGGATCTTCAGCGTCGGTGATGTCACGCCGGACCCGACCACCGGCCGTACGCCGACCGAACGCGAGCGGATCAAGGCCATGGTCGCGATCGCGCTGAAGGCGGAGGAGGTCGGGCTCGACGTCTTCGCGACCGGGGAGCACCACAACCCGCCGTTCGTGCCGTCGTCGCCGACGACCATGCTCGGGTACATCGCGGCGCAGACGGAGAAGCTCATCCTCTCCACCTCCACCACCCTCATCACCACGAACGACCCGGTGAAGATCGCCGAGGACTTCGCGATGCTCCAGCACCTGGCCGACGGGCGCGTCGATCTGATGATGGGGCGCGGGAACACCGGGCCGGTCTACCCGTGGTTCGGGCAGGACATCCGGGAGGGCATCAACCTCGCCATCGAGAACTACGCCCTGCTGCGCCGGCTGTGGCGCGAGGACGTCGTGAACTGGGAGGGGAAGTTCCGCACCCCGCTCCAGGGGTTCACCTCCACGCCCCGGCCGCTCGACGGCGTCGCGCCCTTCGTGTGGCACGGCTCCATCCGCTCCCCCGAGATCGCCGAGCAGGCCGCCTACTACGGCGACGGGTTCTTCCACAACAACATCTTCTGGCCCGCCGACCACACCAAGCGGATGGTCGAGCTGTACCGCAGCCGGTACGCCCACTACGGGCACGGCACGGCGGAGCAGGCGATCGTCGGGCTCGGTGGGCAGGTGTTCATGCGGAAGAACTCCCAGGACGCGGTCCGCGAGTTCCGGCCCTACTTCGACGTCGCCCCGGTCTACGGCCACGGCCCCTCCCTGGAGGACTTCACCGAGCAGACCCCGCTGACCGTCGGCTCCCCGGAGCAGGTCATCGAGAAGACGCTGAAGTTCCGCGAGTACGCCGGCGACTACCAGCGCCAGCTGTTCCTCGTAGACCACGCCGGGCTGCCGCTGAAGACCGTCCTGGAGCAGCTCGACATGCTCGGCGAGGAGGTCGTACCGGTGCTGCGCAAGGAGTTCGCGGTGAACCGGCCGGCCGACGTCCCGGAGGCCCCCACCCACGCGTCCCTGCTGGCCGCCACGCAGAACAAGGAGGTCGTCGCATGAAGCTCGTCGTCGTGTCCGCGGGGCTGAGCGTCCCCTCGTCCACCCGCCTGCTGGGAGACCGGCTCGCGGCGGCCGTGGGACGGACCGCCGAGGTGGACGTCCAGGTCGTGGAGCTGCGGGAGCTCGCCGTCGACATCGCGCACAACTTCACCAACGGCTTCGCGGGCCGGGCGCTGAGCGCCGCCCTCGACGCGGTGACCGGGGCGGACGGGCTGATCGTCGTCACGCCGGTGTTCTCGGCGTCGTACAGCGGACTCTTCAAGTCCTTCTTCGACGTGCTGGAGCCGGACGCGCTGGCCGGGAAGCCGGTGCTGATCGCCGCGACCGGCGGCACCGCCCGGCACTCGCTGGTCCTGGAGCACGCCCTGCGGCCGCTCTTCGCCTACCTGAAGGCCGTCGTCGTGCCGACCGGCGTGTACGCCGCCTCCGAGGACTGGGGCGCGGAAGGGCTGGACGGGCGGATCGAGCGGGCGGCCGGGGAGCTGGCCGGGCTGATGAGCGGGCTGTCGGCGGTCCGCGGGGCCACCGCCCGGCCCTCCACGGCGGACGGCTTCGAGGACGTCGTGCCCTTCGAGGAGCGGCTCGCCGCGTTGCGTCCGACGGGGTGAGAGGCCAGTAAGAAGGGCGCCGGGTGAGCTGCTCATCACGTCGTACGACTCGGCGGGCACGGCACACTGAGGGGGTGCCCCACAATGTGCTGCTCGCCGAAGACGACCGCGCCATCCGTCATGCCCTGGAGCGCGCCCTGATCCTGGAGGGCTACCAGGTCACCGCGGTCGCCGACGGGGTGGAGGCGCTGGCGCAGGCCCACAGGACGCCGCCGGACGTGCTCGTCCTCGACGTGATGATGCCCGGGATCGACGGGCTCCAGGTCTGCCGGGTGCTGCGCGCCGAGGGCGACCGCACCCCCATCCTCATGCTGACGGCGCTCGTGGAGACCCAGGACCGGATCGCCGGTCTGGACGCGGGCGCCGACGACTACGTGGTGAAGCCCTTCGACGTCGAGGAGGTCTTCGCCCGGCTGCGCGCCCTGCTGCGGCGGACCAGCCCCGACGGGATGGCCCCGGTCGGCGCCGCGCCCAAGGCCGTGGTGCCCGAGCTGCCCCAGGGGCGGATCGAGGCGGCCGGACTGCGCATGGACATCCAGGCGCGGCGGGCCTGGCGCGGGACCCGCGAGCTGGAGCTGACCCGCACCGAGTTCGAGCTGCTGGAGCTGCTCGTGCGCAACGCCGGGATCGTGCTCGACCACTCGACGATCTACGACCGCATCTGGGGCTACGACTTCGGGCCGGGCTCCAAGAACCTCGCCGTCTACGTCGGCTACCTGCGGCGCAAGCTCGACGAACCCGGCGCGCCCCAGCTGATCCACACGGTGCGCGGCGTGGGTTACGTGCTCCGGGAGGACTGAGTGGGGCGGCTGGCTCGGCTGTGGGCCCGGCCGCGGCCCCGGTTGCTGTCCCTGCGGACCACGTTCGTGGTGTCCTTCGCCGCGGTGACGGCCGCGGTGACCGTCCTCGTCGGCGTGCTGTCCTACAGCGCCGCCGCCCGTCTGGTGCGGGTGGACCAGGAGTCCGTGTTCGACCAGGTCGTGCAGGATCTGCGGGACGAGGTGAGCCAGCACCGGATGGCCCCGGAGGACTTCTCCTCCTCGGCGCCCGGGCACGACCTGGTGCGGCCCGCCCGGACGGACGTGCAGGTGCTCGGGCCCACCGGGGCGGTCGCCGACCCCGGGCGGCCGGGACTCCCGGTGACCTCCCGGGACCGGCGCATCGCGGGCGCGGACCTCGCCGGGCGGATGGTGCTGCACAAGGAGGTCTCGGTCGGCAGCGACGTGTACCGGATCGCCACCGTCTCCCTCGGCGGGAGCCGGGGGGCCGTGCAGGTCGCCCAGGAGTTCAGCGACACCGAGGATCTGCTGCGGGCGCTCCAGCAGCGGACGTTCCTGCTCATGGCCGCGGTGGTGATCGGGGCCGGGCTGTTCGGATGGTGGCTGGCCCGGCGGATCACCCGGCGGCTGGTGATCCTCACCTCCGCCGCGGAGGACGTGGCCCGCACCCGGCGGCTGGAGATCGAGGTGCCGGTCACCGGGTACGACGAGGTGGGACGCCTCGGGCGGGCCTTCGACCGGATGCTCGGGCGGCTCGCGCAGTCCGAGGAGGACCAGCGGCGGCTGGTGCAGGACGCGGGGCACGAGCTGCGGACACCGCTCACCTCGCTGCGCACGAACATCTCGCTGCTGCGCCGGATCGACGAGCTGCCGCCCGCCACCCGCGAGGAACTCGTCGCCGACCTCACCCAGGAGGCGCGGGAGCTGACCGACCTGGTCAACGAGCTGGTCGACCTCGCCGCGGGGCAGTCGGACAACGAACCGCCGCAGCGGGTGGATCTCGCGGACGTCGCCGAGGAGGTCGCCGGGGCGGCCCGGCGGCGGACCGGTCGGGAGATCCTGGTGCACGCGAGCGGTTCGACGGTGACGGACGGGCGGCCGGGGATGCTGCAACGGGCGGTGTCCAACCTGGTCGAGAACGCGGCCAAGTTCGACCGGGACGGAAGCGCCCCGATCGAGATCTCGGTGTCCGGGTTCACGCTCGCGGGGCCGGTGCGGGTGGAGGTGCTGGACCGGGGGCCGGGGATCGCGGACGCCGATCTCGTGCGGGTCTTCGACCGCTTCTACCGGGCCGCGGACGCCCGGTCGCTGCCGGGGTCGGGTCTTGGGCTGTCGATCGTGCGGGAAGTGGCCCTGTCGCACGGGGGAGCGCCGTTCGCGTTCCCCCGGGACGGGGGTGGGACCGTGATCGGGTTCACGGTCGGCGGGCATGCCTCCGGCGGTTGAGCGGTTGAGCGGTTAGCGGTTGAGCGGGGGTTCGGTCGTGTGAAGGTGCGGGGTTGGTGGGGGCGGGCGTTTCGCGCAGTTCCCCGCGCCCCTAAAGGCGCCTGCCGAAGCAGCGTTCCAGTTCGTTCAGGTCGTAGAACTTGCTGTCCTTGGAGACCGGGCGGCAGCTCTGCTTGAAGGGGGTCTCCTTCTCGTTGTAGAGCATGCGGACCAGGTAGGTGGTGCCCTTGCGGTACACGTCCCACTGGATGTTCGCGCCGAGGGGGGCCACCGAGGCGCCCCGCCACGGGTTGGTGGCGTACGTGTACGGCGCGGCGGTCGTGACGCCCTGGGTGCTGCCCGGCAGGCCCATCAGGGCGGCCAGCGGGATGATCTCCTCGGCGTGGGTGAAGCGGAGTTCGGCGCCCAGGTCGCTGGTGCCGGCGCGCTTGGCCTCGACCTGCCGGAAGAAGTCGTCGAGCAGGACGTCCGCCATCCTGTAGGTGATGTCGCTGTCCTGGAAGCCGGGGCCCTTCTCGTAGAAGTCCTCGGCGTCGCTGAGGTAGCCGAACCAGTCCGCGTCCCGCTTCGAGAGGAACCTCTCCAGGCCCCAGCCCCTGCCGCCCGGGCTCTCCTCGCGCATCGCGGGGGCGATCGCGTACAGGTTGTAGACCGCCTGGGCCGCGGCCACCTGGTCGTCGGCGGAGAGCGTGTCGACGAAGGACGTACGGAAGAGCTTCCTCAGTACGCTGCAGGCTGCGCTGTGGGTCCTCGGCTGGTCGGTGATGCTCTTCAGGGTGTCCGCGAGGCGCTGGTCGTCGGCGAGGTAGTCGCGGTACGCCTTGCCGCCGGCCGCCTTGTGGAAGTAGAGCCGGTCGACGTCCGTGCGGGTCGGGCCGATGAGCGGCTTGAGCGCCGGGTCCTTCTCGGCGAGGGTGCCGGCGTAGATGTTCGCGCTGTCCACGGCGCGGCCCTGGCCCGAGCTGACCACGTCGATCCTCTCGCCCTTCTTCGCGATCGTGGCGAAGAGGCCCGGCAGTCGGCGGGCGAGGCGGGTCGCGGTGTCCGCCAGCTCCTGCTTGCCGCGGCCGCTGAGGTCGCCGTAGCCGACCCCGCTCATCGCCGCCTGGAGCGCCCGCACCTTCGGGCCGAACGCGCGGCCTTTCGCGGTGAGTCCGTTCGCGGCCCGCGCCTTCTCGACGAGGGCGAGGACCAGGTCGCCGTCCTCGCTGTCGGTCGCGGCGCGGGAGCCGTGCCGGGAGACGTTCTCCGTGAAGACGGGGACGAATCCGGCGGGGGCCTGCTGGTAGGTGCGGGGGTTCTGCCGGGGCTGGTAGGGAGCCTTCGTCCCGTAGCCGGTGCTGTCGCCGCGGTGCTCCGGCACGGCCTGGGCGGGGAGGGCGGCGGCGGTGAGGAGCACGGCGAGGCCGGCGGTGGCCAGGACTGGGATGACACGTCTCATGCGCGCATCGTTGGCGAGGGATGTGAACCAGGGGTGACGGCGGGGCGGCGGCCCGGCTGCGGAGTGCACCGGCCAGGGTCAAGAACCGCGCAGGTCAGAGAGGAGAGGGGGCGCCGTCTCCGGGTGAGGGTGCGGGTGCGTGGGGGCGGGCGTTTTGCGCAGTTCCCCGCGCCCCTGGAATGTCTAGCCGCTAGATCACCTGTTCCGGCACCCCGCGCAGTGGGGTCGTCTCCAGCGTCGTGCGGGCCGCCTTCAGGGCCGGGTGGGTCTGTTCCGCGACGGCGTAGAAGGTCTCCTGGGCGGTGCGGGCCGGCCAGGCGGGGGGCAGGTGGCGGGCCGGGAGGCGTGGGTCGGTGCGGATGGTCCACAGCCACTCGCTGACCAGGCGCAGGCGGGTGCCGATCGGGTCGTCGTCCGGGGCCTGGCCCAGCCGGTCGCTCCAGCGTTTGTCGAAGGTGACATAGCGGGCCGCGATGGACTCCAGGTCCCACGTGTCGCGGATCATCTGCTCGATGTCGGTCACCTCGGCGGCCCGCGCGTGGAAGATCTTGACGTGCGCGGTCAGGCCCAGCTCGGCGACCACCGCGGAGACGTCCACCTCACCGGGGGCGATCCACAGTCCGCTGTACAGGGCGCCGAACCCGGACCAGGTGAGCCGGGAGCGCAGGTCGTGACGCTGGCGCTTCCAGGAGTCGGGCAGCGAGAAGCCGAGCAGGGTCCAGGAGCCGTCCCAGTCGTCGTTGACGGCGCCCTGCTTCCAGATGCGGGTGCGCCCGTCGATCAGGACGCGGGTGGCCTGCGGGGTCAGTCCGAAGAACATCTTGCGGCCCTCGCGCTGCCGCTGGAGCAGACCCCGGTTCACCATGCGGGTCAGGGTGGAGCGCACCGCCTGTTCCCCTACGCCGACCCGGCCCAGGACGTCGATGATGCTGCCCGAGTAGACGCCCAGGTCGCCCTCCTCCAGGACGTGGTTGCCGAAGAAGGTGAGCATGAGCGACTGCGGGCGCGGTTGCGGTCCGTCCGCGGTGTCCTGGATGTCGTAGTCCTCCACGGGGGCAAGAGTACGACCGCCCGCCGACCGTGCGGCAGGCGGTCGTACGAGGTCATCGGCGGTCGGCGGGGTGGGCAAGGTCGTACGGGCGCAGGTAGGGGGTGGGGCGGTACGAGACGTAGCGGGTGGGGGTGGTGGGGTCGGCCGTGGTGGCGCGGGCGTTGAGGGACGCCGGGTCGGTGCCCTGCCAGCGGCCGGTGTCCAGGCGGTCCTCCAGGGTGTGGAGGGCGGCGAGTTGTTCGGCGGTGCTGAAGGTGCAGTGGCCGGCGTTGTCGACGTACGCCTGGCGGAGCAGGGGGGCCGAACCGGCCGCTGTGACCGCCCGCTTCAGCGCGCTCTCCGTCTGGACCGGGACCAACGGGTCGCCGATGGTGTGGATGGAGAGCTGGGGCTTGGCCAGCTCGCCGGTGAAGGAGCTCGTGCCGCTCATCCACGCCACGGCCTTCTGGTCCGCCTTGATGCGCGGGGCCCGGTTGAGGGCGGCGAGGTCCTTCTTCAGTGAGAGACCGGCCTTCTTGTAGAGCTCGGTGACCTCCTTGCGGACGGAGGACTCGGCGAGCAGGCGGGTGTAGTCGACGCCGGTGTTCCAGGACATGTTGCCGCTCGCGCGGACCTCGGCCTCCTGGCGCCGGTTGAAGGCGGCGATCTTCAGCAGGCCCTTGACGGCGTCGTACTGGTTGGCCTGCTGGGCGTCCCAGTCGGTGGCGGCGGGGCGGGTCTGGGTGGGCGCGTTCCAGACCGGGATGTTGTGGAGGGCGGCCGCCAGGGCGATCCGGGCGCGGCCCTCGGCCGTCGTCTGGGCGGAGTCGACCGTGGCGGTCAGGGTGTTCGCCGCGTCGGTGGCGGCCTGCTGGGTCGGCAGGTTCACCAGGGGGACGTCGGAGCCGAGGAGCGTCTTGAGGGCGAACGCCGGGTCCAGGGTGTTGTTCCAGTTGGCGACACCGCCCTGGACCAGGCCGCACATGGAGAGCGAGCCGTCGATCTCGTCCGGGGCGCGCTCGGCGATCGCGGTGGTGACCAGGCCGCCGTACGACCGTCCCCACGCGATGGTGCGCTCGGCCTGGCCGAAGCGGCCGGTGAAGGTCTTCAGGGTGGCCAGCTGGTCGGGGACCGCGTCGGTGACCGCCCAGCCGGTGCTGGCGTACGAGGAGCCGATGAGGGCGTAACCCTGCTGGAGCAGAAGGGCCTTGGTGGCGGCGTCCGGGGCGTCCTGGGCGGGGTTGGCGGGGCCGCCGTTGTAGCCGTGGCTGAAGAGGAGGACGGTGCCGTTCCATGTGGCGGGGACGTCCATCATGTACGTGGCGCCGGAGGGGAGTTGGCCGTCCACGTGGGTCGGGTCCGTGGTGGTCGCCGCCGTGGCGGCGGGGGCGGCGGTGAGGGTGAGCAGGAAGGCCGCCGTGCAGGCGATGCGGGTGCTGTGCCTCATGCGGTGATCTCCTCCGTGTGGGGGGTGGTGGGGAGTTCGGGGGTGGGGTCCTCGCCGAGTGAGGTACGGCTGGTCTCGCGCACGAACCACACCGTCAGCGCGGTGATCAGCGAGCCGCCGCACAGCAGGAGGGCGACGGGGGTGCCGTTGCCGCTGCTCGCGACCAGGCTGCCGGCGATCATGGGGGAGAAGCCGGCGCCGACGAGGGTGGCGCCCTGGTAGCCGAGGGAGGCGCCGGTGTAGCGGACCCTGGTGCCGAACATCTCGCTGAACAGGGCGCCGAGCGGGCCGTACATCAGCGACTGGGAGATGCCGTGGCCGATGACGACGGCCAGGATCAGGGCGCCCGACGACTTGGCGTCGACCAGCGCGAGGACCGGGAAGGCGGTCGCGGCGGACAGGATCGCGCCGGTGAGGACGACCGGGCGGCGGCCGATCCGGTCCGAGAGCGCGGAGGCGCAGGGCAGCACGACCAGGGCGACCGCGGCGGAGACGGTGAGCGCGGTGAGCACCTGCGGGCGGGGATGGCCGATGCCGGTGGCGTACGAGATCAGGTAACTGGTCAGCAGGGACTGGGCGGTGAAGGCGCCGATGCCGACGCAGCAGGCCAGCAGGACGGGCTTCGGGCGGCGCAGGACGTCGAGGACGGGGAGCCTCGACTCGGCGCGGTCCTTCTTCACCTCGGCGAACAGCGGGCTCTCGACCACCTGGAGGCGGACGAACAGGCCGACGCCGAGCAGCAGCACGCTCAGCAGGAACGGCACCCGCCAACCCCAGGCCGCGAACTGGTCCTTGGGGAGGGTGGAGACCATCGCGACCACGGCGGCGGAGATCAGGGAGCCGAGCGGGGCTCCCATCTGCGTGAAGCTGGACCACAGTCCGCGGCGCTTCTCACCCGCGTGCTCCACGACCATCAGGGTCGCGCCGCCCCATTCACCGCCGATGGCGATGCCCTGGACGACGCGCAGGGTGATCAGCAGGACGGGCGCCCAGACGCCGATGGTGTCGTACGTGGGCAGCAGGCCGATGAGGAAGCTGGCGCCGCCCATCAGGCCCATGGTGAGCAGCAGCATCTTCTTGCGGCCGAGGCGGTCGCCGAAGTGTCCGAAGACGATGCCGCCGATGGGGCGGGCCACGTATCCGGCGGCGAAGGTGCCGAACGCGGCGATCGTGCCCACGGCGGGGTCGGCGCCGGGGAAGAACAGTTCGCCGAAGACGAGTGCGGCGACGGTGCCGTAGACGAGGAAGTCGTAGAACTCGACGGCGGTGCCGAGCAGGCCGGAGAGGGCGACTCGGCGGAGTTGGCGGGTGCGGTCTGATGCGGTGGGGGACGGGGGCATCGCGCTCTCCCTTGAGCGGGGGAAGGACACCGCGAAATTAGGCCGTCTGGTGACTGTCGTCAAGAAAGTGCACAACATTGATAGGCTCGCGACAGGGGAGTGTGACGTGTGTCACTGGAACTCGCTGATCCTCCGGGGCAGTTGACTGCGTGACCACAGATATGCGAACCCGGATACGGGCCGGGGATCCGGACGCCTTCGCGGAGCTCTACGACGCGTGCGCCCGCTCGGTGTACAACCACGCCTTCCGGCTGACCGCCGACTGGTCCGTGGCCGAGGACGTCATGTCGGCCACCTTCATGGAGGCCTGGCGGCGCCGGGACTCCATCGAGGCCGAAGGCGGTTCGCTGCGGCCCTGGTTGCTCGGCATCGCCACCAACGTCTCCCGCTCCCACGGCCGCGGCAACCGGCGTTACCGGGCGGCGGCGAACGCGGCGGCCGCGGCCGGGGTCGCGGAGGTGGCCGACCATGCCGAGGAGACCGCCGGACGGGTGGACGACCGGCGCCGGATCGCCGCCACGCTGACCGCGCTTGCTTCCCTACGACGCCCCGAGCGCGAGGTGCTCGTGCTGTGTCTGTGGGAGGGGCTGGAGTACGCGGAGGCCGCCCGGGCCCTGGGTGTGCCGGTAGGGACCGTCCGCTCCCGGCTGTCCCGGGCGCGCGGCCGGCTGCGGAAGCTGGCGGAGGCCGAACTGGCCCGGAAAGGACGGGAACTCGGATGGTCGAACCGGCAGATAACAGGTGATCGCGAGTACGTGATCCGGTCCGCACAGGAAGGAAACCGATGAACGCCAGCCCCTCCCAGCCGCACCCGGCCGAGTGGACGGAGACCCAGGGTCTGCTGCCCTCCGTGGAGCGGGATCTGCCGGCGGGCCGCCACCAGTTCCACAAGGAGCAGATGATGGTCCAGATCCGCGAAGACCTGCGTACGACCGCCCCGGTGCCCGCACCTCGGCCCAACCCGTTCCTGCGCCGGGCAGTGCTGCTGCCCGCGCTGGCCTGCGCCCTGGCCGGTGCGGTGGTGGGCGGTCTCGCCCTGACCGACGGCGGGGACGGGAACACCTCCCTGGCGACCGGCCCTGCGCTGACCACCCAGGTCGGTGCCGCCGACGCCAAGGGCGCCGCCCCGCTCCTCGACCACATCTCCCTGGCCGCCGCCGACACCTCCGAACCCGGAGTGCGCGAGGACCAGTTCGTCTACATCGCCTCCAAGGTCGCGAGCACCTACCCGAAGACCGTCGGCGACAAGACCACGGTGGTCAGCGAGAAGCTGCACTCCCGCCAGGTCTGGCAGTCCCCCGACGGCCGGAACGGCTGGCTGATCGAGCCCGGCAACACGGGCAAGGACGGCATCACCCTGGCCGGACCGAACCCGTTCCGATCGGCCTACGACCGGCTGGCCACACTGCCCACCGACCCCGCCGCCCTGCTGCGGAAGGTCTACCAGGAGTCGGACGCCGTCCGGGACCCCGAAGTCCCCCGTGACCAGGCCGCGTTCGTCGCCATCGGCGACATGCTGACCGAGAGCTACCCGCCCGCGAAGCTGACCGCCGCGCTCTACAAGGCCGCCGCCGACATCCCCGGGGTCGTCGCGGTGGACGACGCGGTCGACGCGGTCGGCCGCCACGGGGTCGCCGTCGCGCGGCTCGACGAGCAGAGCGGGCAGCGCACGGAGTGGATCTTCGACAAGAGGACGTACGCGTTCCTGGGGGAGCGCAGTGTGCAGGTCGAGCCGAGCGACACGTTCAAGAAGGGGACGGTGACCTTCACGGTCGCGATCACTCGGCGGGCGGTGGTGGACGAGATGAAGGAGGTGCCGGGGCAGGAGGGATGAGGGTGCGCCGGTCGCTCCCCTGCGGGTGAACGCGCCTCGCGGTTCGCCCGTATCCCTGGGGGACCGTCTGTCCCCGAACGGGCCGCACCGCCCGGATACGGAGCAAGCGACGTGCCCCTCTCGCAGCCGCCGTCACGCACCGGCCGTACTCACGCTCCCGCCGCCGCCCGTCTGGCCCGAGGGGCGGCCGTCGGGGCCGGGCTCGTCCTCATGCCGCTGACCGCGGCGTGCGGTGCCGGAGCGGACGACGCGGCCGGTGGGCGCAAGGCGTCGAAGAGCCCCGCGATCTCCGCGGTGCAGGCGGGGGTCGTGGCCCCCGCGAAGGTCGAGGTCATCGCGGGGCTGACGGGCTGCAAGGCCAAGATCCGCATCGAGGCGGACGAACTGCGTCAGGGCGTCTGCCACACCAAGGACGTCGACTACCTCGTCACCACGTTCCCCGAGGAGCGGTTCAAGGAGGCGTGGCTGGACTCCGCCTCCGCGTACCGGGCGGACTTCCTGGTGGGCTCCCGCTGGATCATCAGCGCGAAGATCGACGCCCTCAAGAAGTTCCGCACACAGACCGGCGGCGACATCGTCAGCTACTCGGGGATGGGGCCGGCCAGCGGGTCGAGGTGAGGTGGGCGGGGGCCGGGTCGTACGACGACCCGGCCCCCGCCCATGCCCGGGTGGCCCCGGCGAGGGGTGAGACCCTGACCGGTCGGCAGCGCCTCAGGCTCCGCGGGTGCCGCGCTGGGCGGTGAGCGCGACCCGGGTCAGGAGGTCCCGGAACTGGGCGCGCTGGTCCTCGCTCAGATCCGTGAGCAGTCGTGCTTCGGCGGCGGCGACGTCCGTGCGCATGCGCAGCAGTTGGGTGCGGCCCTCGTCCGACAGGATCACGTGACGCGCCCGCCGGTCCTGCGGATTGGGGCGGCGTGACAGCAGGCCCTGCTTCTCCAGGTCGTCGAGAAGGTAGGTCATCACCGTGCGGTCGAGACCGACCTGGCCGGCCAGTTCGAGCTGTGTGGGGGGTTTGTCCCCGGCCTCGGCCAAGGCCACGAGCACCAGGTAGGCGCGTGATCCGCCGGGCAGCGTCTGCGAGGCGTCGGCCGCGGCCCGCCGAAGCGCCCCCGAGATCATGCGGATCGCCCACACCAGGTCGTTGTCCAGGGCAAGACACTTGCCGCTTTCGCTCGCTCGGGCGCGGGGTTCGGAGGACATCGCATCACCGTAGCACTTTTCCGTAGACCGACAGATAGTCTAGTTCGCAGAACATCTTGCAGGCAGCGCTTGAAAGCAGATGTTCTGCTGTGCATACTATCTGCATCGCAGCAGAACTCTGTGGAGGTACCGCACCATGAACCTGTTCCGTCTCGACGCGAGCATCCGCACCGAAGGATCGGTGAGCCGCGCCCTGGCCGACACCGCCGAGCAGGCCTGGCTCGCCGAGCACCCCGGCGGCGTCGTGACCCGGCGCGACCTCGGCGTCCAGCCGCTGCCCGGGGACGCGTGGACCGCGCTCGCCCACGAAACCGTCAACCCCTCCGCACCGGCCCCGGCCGAGGCGCACCAGCTCCTCGACACCCTCGGCGCCGAACTCCTCGCCGCCGACGCGTTCCTGTTCGCGGTGCCGATGTACAACTGGAACGTCCCGGAGCAGGTCAAGACCTGGATCGACCTGATCCTGAAGCACCCCGTGGTCGGCGTGCACGGCGACTGGCCGCTCAAGGGCAAGCCGGCACTCCTGACACTGAGCCGCGGCGGCGGCTACGGGCCCGGCACCCCGAAGGAGGGCTGGGACCACGCCACGCCCTACCTGCGCCGTATCCTCGCCGACGTCTTCGGCCTCGACCTGCAGATCGCCGAGGCGGAACTGACCCACGCCTTCTGGAACCCGGAGATGGCCCACCTGCGCGACCTGGCCGAAGAGTCGATGAAGGCCGGGCACGAGAACGCCGCCGACCACGGCCTGCGCACCGCCAAGCTGAGCGCGGCCTGACCGGGGGCGGGCGCGGCGGCCCCGGGTGCTGATCGAGCACAACGGTCCGTGGCCGGACCTGGCGTCTGACGTCTGACGTCTGGCGTCTGGCGACTGGCGTGGCTGCGGCGACCGGTCGGCGCATTCGCCCCGCCGGCGAAGCCGCCCGTCGCCGGAATCAGCCCGCCGCGCGCACCCGCGCCTCGCTGGAATCAGCCTGCCGCGCGCACCCGCCCCTCGCCGGGATCAGCCCGCCGCGCGCACCCCTGCAGAAGCAGCGGCCTGCGCCGCCTCCTGGAAGTCGACGATGGCCCCGCCGTGGTCCCTCGCCCAGTTCGTCAGGACCTCGATGGGTTCGACGAGGGTCCGACCGAGATCGGTGAGGCTGTACTCGACCCGCCGCGCCGCTTCAGCATGGCGTTCGACCAGACCGTACTGCTGGAGTCGGCGCAGCGTCTGGGTGAGGACCTTGCGGGAGATGCCGCCTATGAGGTCGACGAGTTCACCGTGCCGGCGAGGCTGATGGCTGAGTCCGAAGAGCACGAGCACGGACCACTTGTCGGAGATGATCTCGACCGCCAGCCGCGTGGGGCAGTCGGCAAGGAAGGCTGATCCAGCCGCGTTCCGCATGACAATCGAAGGTACCAGGAGGTAACCGACGGCTCCGTAGCGTCTTCCGCGAGCAACGAAACCAGCACCGGAAGCGGAGGAGTCACCATGCCACGAGTCGTCGTGTTCGACGAGTTCGGCGGACCGGATGTCATGCGCGTCGTCGAGGAGCCCGTCGTCGAGCCCGCGGTCGGCGAGGTACGGGTCAGGATCGAAGCGTTCGCCGTCAATCCGCTCGACCGGATGATGCGTTCCGGCACCTCGCCCACAGCAGTCCCCCTGCCCCACGCTCGCCTGGGTGTCGAAGGAACCGGTGTCGTCGACGCACTGGGCCCCGAGGTCACCGGCCTGAAGATCGGTGATCCGGTCATCCTCGCGGCCGTTCCGGACGCGAGCGCCAGGGGCAGCTACGCCGAATACACCACGATCCCCGCGAGCCAGGTCGTCGGCAGGCCGGCCGGGCTCGGACCCACGGAGGCGGCGGCGATCTGGGTCGCGTTCTCCACCGCCTACGGCGCGCTCGTCGAGAAGGCGGGGATGCGGCCCGGCGACCACGTCCTCATCACGGCCGCGTCCGGTGGCGTCGGCCGGGCGGCGATACAGATCGCCAACCAGATCGGTGCCGTGCCCATCGCCATCACCCGGCACACCGCAAGGAAGGACGACCTGCTCGCCGCCGGCGCCGCGGCGGTCATCGCCACCGACCGCACGGACGTCGTCGAAGCTGTCCGCCACCACACCGGCGGGACCGGCGCCGACATCGTCCTCGACGTGGTCATGGGCCCTGACCAGCAGGATCTCCTGAAGGCGGCCCGCCCCGGCGGAACACTGGTCGCCGCGGGCTTCCTGGACCCCCGGCCCGCACCCTTTCCGACCGGCACGCCGCTCACGATCTTCAGTTACCGGAGCTTCGAGCACACCCTCGACGCGGTCGTCGTGAACCGCATGGCGGCCTTCCTGAACGCGGGTGTGCGCCTCGGTGCACTGCGGCCGGCCATCGACAAGGTGTTCGCCCTCGACGACGTCGTCGAGGCACACCGCCACCTCGAGAAGGGGCTGCACGCCGGGCGGAAGATCGTCGTCACGGTGGGAAGGGCGGGGTCCGAGAACCCCGCCCGCAGATCATGAGACCCGGCTCAGCCCCGGCTCAGGGCCACACCAGGCAGTACGGCTGGTGCCCCGCCTCGTGCAGGCGGTGGCTGAAGTCCTGCCACTCGTGCAGCAGTTGGTACACGTTGAACGCGTCCCGGGGGCCGCCGCGGTCCGGGACCGTGGACCAGATGAAGGCCGCCGCGCCCACCGCTTCCTCGCCTATGCCGCGCAGCGGGTCCACGACCGTCATGGGGAGCTTGACCACCGCGTAGTCCGGGTGCAGGACGACCAGTTCGAGCGGGGGGACCTTGTGCAGGGGGACGCCCTCTATGCCGGTGAGGACCATCGCCGCCATGGTCTCCGGCTTGATCTTGGTGAACATGCCGTTCATGCCGAGCTCGTCGCCGCCGAGTTCCTCGGGGCGCATCGAGATCGGCACGCGGGCCGCGGTCGCGCCGTCGGGCGCGCCGAAGTACTTGTACGTCACCCCCACCCGACCACCATTCCTGCTTCCCGCCCTCAACGGATCGATACGACGTTCGATACGTCGCTCGGCACGATCCGACTCACCCGGCGTCACGGCACCATGTCCCTGACGCGTCTCGCCGGCTTCCTCCGCCTCGCGCCGGTGCTTCCCCCGCCGGGCACGTCGAGGACCCAGGTCATCAGTCCCCTCGCCCAGTCCGCCACCGCGATGCATATCTCCACCCGACTGCTTTTCTAGGACGCGCAGGCCCCGCCGCGCAACCCGATCATCGTGTCAGTGACCTCCCCCACGGCCGCCCGCCGAAACGTGCGTTGAAACACCTGTCCGCAGGATCTTCGCAGCCCCTGAACAACCGGCTGCGCGCCATCGTCCCCGTGAGCTGTGTGTATCTGCATCCAGTTTCGCAGATCGCGGGGAGCCGGGAGCTTTCGAGGGCTGGCCTACCCTGAGGTAGTCACCGGCAATGGAGTCCGAGAAAGCCGAACAAACCGGAGAAGGTCGGAGTAGCCGCAAGTTATGAGTGAATTGCCCTATTCGTACGACGCGCCTGTCTCGCAGGCCCTGTTCGACCGCGCGTCGGCCGTCACACCCGGCGGCGTGAACTCCCCGGTCCGCGCCTTCCGCGCCGTCGGCGGCACCCCCCGCTTCATGGTGTCCGGCACCGGCCCGTACCTGACGGACGCCGACGGGCGCGAGTACGTCGACCTCGTCTGCTCCTGGGGCCCCATGATCCTCGGGCACTCGCACCCCGAGGTGATCGCCGCCGTCCAGGAGGCGGTGTCCAGGGGCACCTCCTTCGGCACCCCCGGTGAGGGCGAGGTCGCGCTCGCCGAGGAGATCGTGGCCCGGGTCGAGCCTGTCGACCAGGTGCGCCTCGTCTCCAGCGGCACCGAGGCCACCATGTCCGCGATCCGGCTCGCCCGTGGCTTCACCCGGCGCACCAAGGTCATCAAGTTCGCCGGCTGCTACCACGGTCACGTCGACTCGCTCCTCGCCGCCGCGGGCAGCGGCGTCGCCACCTTCGCGCTCCCCGACACCCCCGGCGTCACCGGTGCCCAGGCCGGAGACACGATCGTGCTGCCGTACAACGATCTCGAGGCCGTCCACGAGGCCTTCCACCGGCACCCCGGCGAGATCGCCTGTGTGATCACCGAGGCCTCGCCCGGCAACATGGGCGTCGTGCCGCCGCTGCCCGGCTTCAACCAGGGCCTCAAGGACGCCTGCGCGCAGAACGGCGCCCTCTACATCTCCGACGAGGTCATGACCGGGTTCCGTACCAGCCGCGCCGGCTGGTACGGCATCGACGGGGTCAAGCCCGACCTCATGACCTTCGGCAAGGTCATGGGCGGTGGCTTCCCCGCCGCCGCGTTCGGCGGTCGCGCCGACGTCATGGCGCACCTCGCGCCCGCCGGGCCCGTCTACCAGGCCGGCACCCTCTCCGGTAACCCCGTCGCCACCGCCGCCGGCCTCGCCCAGCTGCGGCTCCTCGACGACGCGGCCTACGACAAGGTCGACGCCGTGTCGCGGCAGATCCAGTCCCTGGTCTCCGAGGCGCTCGGCAAGGAGGGCGTCGCCCACACCCTCCAGAACGCCTCCAACATGTTCTCGGTGTTCTTCACCGACCGGCCGGTGCGCGACTACGAGGACGCCAGGGCGCAGGAGTCCTTCCGGTTCACCGCGTTCTTCCACTCCCTTCTGGAGAACGGCGTCTACCTGCCGCCGTCCTCCTTCGAGTCCTGGTTCGTGTCCACGGCCCACGACGACCAGGCGGTTCAGCGGATCGCCGACGCCCTCCCGGCGGCGGCCCGAGCAGCGGCGGAGGCCACGGCAGCATGAGCAGCGACCACCACAGCGACATCACCGTCGTCCACCTCATGCGGCACGGCGAGGTCGCCAACCCCGACGGGGTCCTCTACGGCCGTCTCGCGGGCTACCACCTCTCCGAGCTCGGACGCCAGATGGCCGACCGGGTCGCCGAGCACCTCGCCCCCAGGGACATCACCTACGTCTGCGCCTCCCCGCTGGAGCGGGCGCAGGAGACCGCCACGCCGATCGCCAAGGCGCACGGCCTCGACATCGGGACCGACGAGCGGCTCATCGAGGCCGAGAACGTCTTCCAGGGCAAGACCTTCGGGGTCGGGGACGGCGCGCTGAAGAACCCCGACAACTGGAAGCACCTCGTCAACCCCTTCAAGCCGTCGTGGGGGGAGCCGTACGTCGACCAGGTCGTGCGGATGAAGGGCGCGCTGGACGCCGCGCGGGACCGGGCGCGGGGGCACGAGGCGGTTCTCGTCAGCCATCAGTTGCCGATCTGGATCGTGCGGTCGTGGGTCGAGAAGCGGCGGCTGTGGCACGACCCGCGCAAGCGGCAGTGCACGCTGGCTTCGCTGACGTCCTTCACGTACCGGGGCGACAAGATCGTGTCCGTGGGGTACTCCGAGCCCGCTATCGATCTGGTGCCGGTTCATCTTCGGGCCGGTGCCAAGCCGGTGAAGGGTAAGTCCAAGGCGTTCGGGGCGTAGCCGGTTCGCGGGGAGCTGCGGGGCCGTCGTGGCCGGTCGCGCAGTTCCCCGCGCCCCTGAGGGGCGCACCCATCAGCCCCTTCCTGTTACGAAACCCGGAAAATCCTGAGGAACCTCCCCGTATCTCGCTGCCTCTGAATGGGTGACCGCTCAGAGAATGTGACGAATCGGGGAATCATGCGCAACCTCAGTCGAAGGGGTGCACTCGGTCTCGGGGCGGGGGCCGCGGCCGCCGTCGGACTGTCGGGGTGCGGGTCCCTCACCGGGGCGGACGGGGTGAGCCACAACCCCGCCGGCTCAGACCCCAAGCCCTCGCCGAAGGCCACTGTCCGCCCCATCGGGGACGGCTCCACCTCCTTCACCGGCAAGCAGCCCCACCAGCCCGCCAGGCCCGTGCCGTTGGAGCCCGGGCAGGCTCCGCCGCAGTTCGTGATCTTCTCCTGGGACGGGGCCGGCGAGGTCGGCAACGGGCTCTTCCCGCGCTTCCTCGACCTGGCCAGGAAGCACGACGCGCACATGACCTTCTTCCTCTCCGGGCTGTATCTGCTGCCCGAGTCGAAGAAGCGGCTCTACGACCCCCCGAACAACCCCCGCGGCGCCTCCGACATCGGCTACCTCACCGACGAGCACGTCAAGGCGACCCTGGCCAACGTCCGGCGGGCGTGGCTGGAGGGGCACGAGATCGGCACCCACTTCAACGGCCACTTCTGCGGCGGCTACGGCAGCGTCGCCCGCTGGACGCCGGCGCAGTGGCGCTCGGAGATCCAGCAGGCGAAAGCTTTCGTCAAGGAGTGGCGCACCAACACCGGCTGGACCGACCTGCCCGCCCTGCCCTTCGACTACGACAAGGAACTCGTCGGCGGCCGCACCCCCTGCCTCCTCGGCCAGGACAACCTGCTGCCCACCGCCCGCGCACTCGGCTGGCGCTACGACGCCTCCTCGCCCGGCGGCCGCCAGGTCTGGCCCGTCAAGACGAACGGGATATGGGACCTGCCGCTTCAGGCGATACCTTTCCCCGGCCGCGGCTTCGAGGTCCTGTCCATGGACTACAACATGCTCGCCAACCAGTCGATCAACTCGACCAACGCGCCCGCCCACAACTACCCGGCCTGGCGCGAGCAGGCGGCCGGCGCCTACATCGCCGGCTTCCAGCGGGCCTACGAGACCAACCGCGCCCCCTTCTTCGTCGGCAACCACTTCGAGCACTGGAACGGCGGCATCTACATGGACGCCGTCGAACAGGCCTTCACGCACATCGCACGGGAGAAGGAGAAGGGCGCGGACATCCGCATGGTCTCCTTCCGGCAGTTCGTCGACTGGATGGACGTACAGAAGCCGGAGGTGCTCGCACGGCTGCGGACGCTCGACGTCGGACAGCAGCCCGCCGGCGGCTGGAACACCTTCCTCAAGGACTCCTCGACGCCCTCCGGGAACCCGTCCTCGACAGCCTCCTCAAACGCTGCCTGAAATGCGGGTTTCCGCCCGCAAGGGGGGTGCGCAAGATCCCTGGAACGGGCATGCGAAACTTTTCACATGAGTGCCGCCAGCCGTAGCCGCTCCCGAGTCCGTGCCAGCCTGCTCGCCGCGGGTGCCGCGGCCGCAGCGCTGATCCTGTCCGCCTGCAGTTCGGGCGGCACCTCGGGCGGAGGCGGCGACACCAACTTCATCATGGGCGCCGACGGCATCTCCACCGCCGAGCAGGGCGACCGGGGCAGTGCCCCCGACCTCTCCGGCAAGACCGTCGACGGGGGACAGCTCGATGTCGCCGACTACAAGGGCAAGATCGTCGTCCTGAACATCTGGGGCTCCTGGTGCGCCCCCTGCCGGGCCGAGGCACCCAACCTGGAGGCGGTCTCCAAGGACCTCAAGGGCCGGGGCGTGCAGTTCGTCGGCATCAACACCCGCGACACCAGCGTCCAGAACGCCCGCGCCTTCGAGAAGGACATGGGCATCACCTTCCCCAGCCTGTACGACCCCACGGGCAAGCTGATGCTCCGCTTCCAGAAGGGCACCCTCAACCCGCAGGCCGTGCCCTCCACGCTCGTCATCGACCGGGACGGCAAGATCGCCGCCCGCTCGCTGGCCGCGCTCAGCGAGAGCAAGCTGCGCAAGATGATCGACCCGGTCCTCGCGGAGAAGTGACGTGAGCGCAGTCGTCACGCTCGCCGCCGACACCGGATACAACGGCACCGTCCTCAACGGCGCGTTGCTGCTCGCCCTGCCCATCGCGGTCCTCGGCGGCCTGGTCTCCTTCTTCTCGCCGTGCGTCCTGCCGCTGGTCCCCGGCTATCTGTCGTACGTCACCGGAGTCACCGGCACCGATCTGGCCGAGGCCCGGCGCGGCCGGATGGTCGCCGGCGCCTCGCTGTTCGTGCTCGGCTTCACCGTGGTGTTCGTCTCCAGCGGGGCGCTGTTCGGCTACTTCGGGCAGACGCTCCAGGAGAACCAGGGCGTGCTGTCCAAGGTGCTGGGTGTGCTCATGATCCTCATGGGTGTCTTCTTCATGGGCCTGATGCCCTGGATGACCCAGCGGGAGTTCCGCTTCCACAACAAGCCCGCCATGGGCCTGGTCGGCGCCCCGCTGCTGGGCGCGCTGTTCGGCATCGGCTGGACCCCCTGCATCGGCCCGACCCTCGCCTCGGTGATCGCCCTGTCCTCCCAGCAGGGCAGCGCGGGCCGCGGTGCCATACTGACCGTCGCCTACTGCCTCGGCCTCGGCCTGCCCTTCGTGCTCGCCGCGGTCGCCTTCCGCAAGGCGCTCGGCGCCTTCGGCTGGGTCAAGCGCCACTACGTCTGGGTCATGCGCATCGGCGGCACCATGATGATCGTGACCGGACTGCTGCTGCTGACCGGTGCGTGGGACCGCATCGTGCAGGACCTCCAGTCCTGGTCCGCCGGCTTCACTGTGGGGATCTGATCCATGAGCAAGACCACATCCGCCGCCTCCGACACCTCCGGTGCCCCGGACGCTCCCGCCGGCGACCAGGACCTCGGCGCGGCCGGCTCCCAGCTGTCCACCGCGCCCGTCGAGGGCCCGCCCAACCTGCCCTCCCTGGGCGTCATCGGCTGGGTCCGCTGGTTCTGGCGCCAGCTCACCTCCATGCGGGTCGCGCTGCTGCTGCTCCTGCTGGTGGCGCTCGGCGCGATCCCCGGCTCGCTCATCCCGCAGACCGGTACCGACGCGACCAAGGTCGCCGACTTCGTCAAGAACAACCCCACCCTCGGGGACGTCTACGACAAGCTCGGCCTCTTCCACGTCTACAGCTCGGTGTGGTTCTCCGCGATCTACATCCTGCTGTTCGTCTCCCTCATCGGCTGCATCGTGCCCCGCACCTGGCAGTTCGTCGGGCAGCTGCGCAGCCGGCCGCCGGGCGCCCCCAAGCGGCTGACCCGGCTGCCCGCCTACACCACCTGGCGCACCGAGGCCGAGCCCGAGCAGGTCCGCGAGGCCGCGCTCGCCCTGCTGAAGAAGAAGCGCTTCCGCGCCCACCTCGCCGGGGACAACGTGGCGGGCGAGAAGGGCTACCTCCGCGAGGTCGGCAACCTCGCCTTCCACATCGCGCTCATCGTGATGCTGACCGCCTTCGCCTGGGGCCAGCTCTTCAAGTCCGAGGGCAACAAGCTGGTCGTCGAGGGCGACGGGTTCTCCAACACCCTCCTCTCCTACGACGACTTCAAGTCCGGGAACCTCTTCGACACCGACGACCTGGTGCCGTTCAGCTTCACCCTGAACAAGTTCACCGGCACCTACGAGACCAGCGGCCCCAACAAGGGCACCCCGCGCCTCTACCAAGCAGCCATCACCTACAGCAAGGGCGCCTACGGCAAGGACCACAAGACCCTCGTCAAGGTCAACGAGCCGCTGGAGATCGACGACGCGAAGGTCTATCTCACGGCCCACGGCTACGCCCCCCTGATCACGGTCCGGGACGGCAAGGGCAACGTCGTCTTCCGCGACGCGGTCGCGATGCTGCCGCTCGACTCCAACGTCACCTCCACCGGCGTGATCAAGGTCCTCGACGGCTACCGGAACGCCAAGGGCGTCTCCGAGCAGCTCGGCATCTCGGCGTTCTTCATCCCGACCTACACCAAGGGCAGCGAGACGGCGTCCACCTTCCCGGCGCTGAACAACCCGGTGCTCAACCTCACGCCGTACCACGGTGACCTCGGCGTCAACTCGGGCATCCCGCAGAGCGTGTACCAGCTCGACAAGTCGCACGTGAAGGACTTCAAGGACGCCAAGGGCCAGGAGCTCAGGGAGAACCTGAGGCCCGGCGAGACCATGAAGCTTCCCGGCGGCGCCGGTTCGATCACCTACGAGGGCACCAAGCAGTGGGCGAACTTCCAGGTCGTCCAGCAGCCCGCCAGCGGCTGGGCCCTCGCCGGCGCCCTCACCGCGATCTTCGGCCTCGCCGCGTCCCTGTTCATCCAGCGCCGCCGGGTGTGGGTGCGGGCGGTGCGCGGCGAGGACGGCGTGACGGTCGTGGAAATGGCCGGCCTGGGCCGCAGCGAGTCCGCGAAGGTGCCGGAGGAGCTGGGCGAGCTGGCAGGAACCCTGTACGACCACACCCCGAGCACCGAGCAATCCACCCCCGAACCCCAAGTAACACCCTCCGAAGGGGCTGAGAAGTGACTCTCGCCGCCGCAACCGAGTTGGCCACCGCCACCAACGAACACCTCGCCAACATCAGCAACACGCTGATCTACTCGTCGATGGCCGTCTACACCCTGGCCTTCTTCGCGTACATCGCCGAGTGGCTCTTCGGCAGTCGCAGCAAGGTCGGCCGCACCGCCGCCGCGCTCACCGCCGACGCCAAGAAGACCGAGGCCAAGAAGGCACCGGCCGTCACCGTGAACCAGGGCGGCAGCACCGCCGTACTGGAGCGGCCGCAGGTCGTGGTGCGGTCGGCGAGCGGTTCGCGGGACGTGCCCGACGGGCCCGGGGCGCACGGCGGGGACGAGCAGGGCGACCTCTACGGGCGTATCGCCATCTCCCTCACGGTGCTGGCCTTCCTCGTCGAGCTCGCCGGGGTCGTGGCCCGCGCGGCCTCGGTGGAGCGGGCCCCCTGGGGCAACATGTACGAGTTCAACATCACCTTCTCCACGGTGGCCGTCGCCGTGTACCTGGGGCTGCTGGCCCTGAAGAAGAACGTGCGCTGGCTCGGGCTGTTCCTGGTCACCACGGTCCTCCTCGATCTCGGCCTCGCCGTCACTGTCCTGTACACCGCCAGCGACCAGTTGGTTCCCGCCCTTCACTCGTACTGGCTGTACATCCACGTCTCCACCGCGATCTTCTGCGGCGCTGTGTTCTACGTCGGCGCGGTCGCCACGATCCTGTACCTCTTCAAGGACAGCTACGAGAACAAGCTCGCGAACGGCGGCACGCCCGGCCGGTTCGCGAACTCCGTCCTCGACCGGCTGCCGGCCTCCGCGAGCCTCGACAAGTTCGCCTACCGCGTCAACGCGGCCGTCTTCCCGCTGTGGACGTTCACGATCATCGCGGGCGCGATCTGGGCGGGCGACGCGTGGGGCCGCTACTGGGGCTGGGACCCCAAGGAGACCTGGTCCTTCATCACCTGGGTCGCCTACGCCTGCTACCTGCACGCCCGCGCCACCGCCGGCTGGAAGGGCCGCAAGGCCGCCTACCTCGCGATGGTCGCCTTCGGCTGCTGGCTGTTCAACTACTACGGCGTCAACATCTTCGTCTCCGGCAAGCACTCGTACGCGGGCGTCTGAATCCCCGCTCGGCGACACTGGTGTCATGACCGGATCCGTCGAACAGGGCACGAGTCAGACCCACGGAAGCAGCCGCGTCCTGCACTTCCTGGTGCGGCTGCCGGTCCCCATGGAGGGGGCCTGGCCCGCGGTGGGCAGTGCGGAGGGGCTCGCGCGCTGGTGGACCGGCGTGCGGGTCCTGGAGCCGCGGCTCGGGGGCGCCGTGGTGCTGCCGGGGCTGGGGGAGGGCCAGGTCACCGCGTGGGACGTGGACCGGGTCGCCGAGTACACCCTGGAGCGGGGCGACCGGATCAGGTTCCACCTGGAGCGGGACGGGGACCAGGGGGCTGTCCTGCGCTTCACGCACGAGTACGAGGGGCCGGAAGGGACCGAGCCCGCCTGGCGGGCCCGGTTCGAGCGGTTGCTGGAGACCCTGGTGGCCTAGAAGTGCACCTCCGCGCAGGCCCGCCCGCGTGACTGGAGTCCACCGCTCGTGTGCTCCCAGCCCTCCGCGCACAGCACCGCGCCGTTGGGCAGGTCACGGTGGACCGGCACGGTGAACTTCTGGTGGTACCCCCAGAACTGGGTCGCGCTGTTGGTGTCGATGCCCCCGCCCCAGATGTGGAAGTGCCCGGTGAAGTCGCCGTTCCAGGTGGTCGCCGCGGCGATCGTCTCGACGCGCAGTCCGACGCCGTCGACCATGATGCAGGTGCGCTGGTTGCAGCCGTTCGCCCCGGCGGAGGCGGCCGGCGCCCCCGCGATCGTCATCGCCAGCGCACACACCGCGCCGAGGGTCAGCCTGGAGAAAGTCTTGCCGTTCATGAGCAGGATCCTGGCAGTCACGGTGGGTGACCGCGAGTACGACGCGCTGCCACGCGCTACGACGGCGGCAGGCACTCCTTCGCCGGCGGCTTGCCCTCCGGCCACGCGATCCGCACGAAGCGGGCCGTGCCCTGCGGGGTCAGTTCCACGATCGGTACGGCCTTGTCGTACGGGTTGCCGTGGTTGTCGAGGCAGATCCAGCCGCTCGCGCCGTCGACCCGCTGCTGGGTGCCCTTGATGAGCCGCCACTCGTTGCGGACCTCTTCGAGGGTCGGGATGTCCTTGGTGCCCTTGGCGAACCGGATGCCCTGGTACGTCAGCCGCATCGCGTCGTAGGCGATGATCAGCTGGCCGTCCTCCAGGTCGACGTCGCCGATCGGGCCGACCTTGTCGCCCTGGCCCGCTGTCACCAGTTCCTGGAGGACCTTCGCGTCCGCCGTCGAACCCCCGGTGGCGGGCGGGGACTTGATCCAGGCGTCCGGGTGGGCGAGGGCGGTGTAGCGGACGGTGAGGTTGCGGTTCAGGGCGTCCCGGTTCAGGTCCTTGTCGCCGGTGAGGTAGGACGCCTCGTCGCCGGTGAGCAGGGTGAACCTCCGTTTCTGGCAGCCGCGTTCGCCGAGCGCGTTGATGAACTGGCGCAGCTGGGTGTGGCGCCCGGCGAACAGGATGGTGTCGGTGCCGGCGTCCGTGTCGCAGACCAGGTGGGTGATCTGCTCGAAGTCGTTGGCGGTGGAGCCCTCCTGGCTGCGGTCGTCGGGCGGGTTGAACGACCAGGGCGCGTACGGCGAGCCCTTCAGCAGCTTCTCGAAGGAGCGCTGGAGGGTCAGTGAGTAGGGGTCGCCGTTCTCCGGGTCGTCCGCCTTCTGGTCGTGGACCAGGACCGCCTTGTCGGCGGCGACCTGGGCGAAGGAGGTGAGCGCGCGGGCCTCGTCGGTGTTGGTCGGGGAGACCCGGGCGAGGCCGGGGAAGGGGTCCTTGCCGTTCTGGCCGTTGGCGAGGTTGTCGGCGGTGATGGAGGTGCCGATCACGGCGATGCCGCGGGCGGTGAGCGCCGCGACGGCCCGCTTGTTGTTGGCGGTGCTCAGCCCGACGCCCGCGACCGCCCGCAGCTTGTCCCTGCCGTCGGTCATGCCCGCCAGCTGGTCGACGGTGTGCTCCCAATGGGCGCCGGTGGCACCGGGGTTGGCGAGCACCAGCCGGATCGCGGGGACGGTCCCGTTGGACTGGTGGTTGGCCTGGTACTGCGCGAGATACGCCCCCTGGAGCTCGTGCAGGACGTCACCGAGGTTGTCGGCGTCGGTCGCGGTGAAGGGCTCGAGGAGCGCGACGGTGACGTAGGGGCCCTTGACGGACCTGTTCTCGCGGTCGATCGCCTTGACCACCGGCCCGAGTGGGGCCCGGCCCCAGTCGTAGGCGGTCGCCGAGACGCCCACGCACTCGTCGCTGCCCTCGGGTCTGACGACCCCGGCGGCGCAGGAACGGTCGTCCTGGGCGAGGCTCCAGCCCCCGATCCCCAGGCCGCCGAGCACCACGAGGGTCAGCAGCAGGGCGAGGTACCGCCGCAGCGGGATCTCCCAGACGCCCTCGCGAAGCCATGTTCCGAAGCCTCGGCCGGCCATCACCGCCTCCCCCTCGCCGTCGTCGTCCTCGTCGCCGTCCGGGACCCGGAGCGGGCGTCCCGCGAGCGCGTCCTCGGGCCAGTCCCGGGAGGCCCGCCACAGCAGGGCGTTGCCGGCCGGACGCAGGTTGGACAGCTGCTCCAGCTCGAAGCGCAGCCGGTCGCACACCTTCGCGTCGGGCAGCGCGAGCGGGTCGGTCAGCTGCCACACGGCGTGCAGCAGCCGTCGTATCCGCAGATGCAGTACGGGATCCACGTCGTCCGGCACCTGTTGGGCGGCGTCCGTGTGGCCGAGCGCGACGGCCGCGCGCCGGTCGTCGCGGGCGTCGAAGTCGTGGCCCTCGGCGTCGTGCGCGTGGAAGTAGGGCGCGGAGGCGATGAACCGCAGGGTGCGCAGCCAGCTGCGGGTGTCCAGGGTGGTGAAGGTGTCGCGCAGGTGGGCGACGGCCGGTTCGGCCGCTCCCAGGGCGAGTTGATGGTGCAGGTGGTACCGGTCGGCGGGGTCGTAGCGCCGGATCAGCGTCTCGTGGGCCTCGCGCCACCGCCCGTGGTCGGCGGACCGGTGGTGCAGCCGGAGCAGCAGCAGGGTCCGCACGAAGGGGTCGCCGACGAACCGGCCCGGCACCTCCGGCAGCCCCTCCTGGACCAGCCGGGTCTGCAGGGCCCGTACGTCCGCCGGGCCGAAGTCGTCGGGCAGGAGCGCCTCGGCGAGCGCGGTGGCGGATTCGTGGTCGTGGGCGGCGGCCAGCACCGTCAGCTCCTCCAGCCGGTCGGTGGGCACGAGCCGGTCGAGGAGTTCGACGTAGGTGGGCCTGCTGTCGCGGTCCTCGTGCAGCCGTACGTCGGCGGTGAGCAGCTCGCCGAGGGAGGTCGTGCCGTGCTGTGCGGCGGCCTCGGCGAGCAGCACGATGCCCAGCGGGTTGCCGCCGGTCAGCCGGTGGACGGCGTGCGGGAGCCGGGGCGGCACCTGGTGCTCGTCGACGATGTGCAGGGTGTCGTCGGCGGTCAGCGGCGGCAGGGAGACCAGCAGGGCCCGGGAGGAGGGGGACGCGGGGTCGGGCGTCCAGTCGGTGCGCCGGGCGACCTCGGGGAGGGTGTGCCGTACGGCGTTGCGCAGGGCGGGGCGGCCGGTGCCGCGCAGGGCGGTGATGAAGACGACCTGGTCGGCGATGCCCTCGGAGCGGTCGCGCAGGACGGGGTCGGTGAGGCCGGGGCCGGGTGCGCGGTGCGCGTTGTCCACGAGGACGAGGGGGCGGCCCAGGCGCTGCATGCGTGGCAGCACGCCGGTGTAGGCGTCGGTGAGGTCGGCGAGCAGCGCGCGGACCAGATGGCGCTCGGCGTGCTCGCGGGAGGTGCCGCCGGCCCTGAAGTGTCCGGACAGCAGCATCAGTCCGCGCCGGGCGTTGCGGCTCGCGTTGGGGTAGTCCCGCCACCAGGTGGCCGCCCGCTGCTGACGGCGGTGCACGAAGCTGTCCGAGATGGACTCCAGGGTCGCCTCGATGGCGGACTGGAGCAGCGGGCCGGTCCCGGTGGCGGCCGCGGCGACGTTGGCGGCGACCCGCCCGGCCCAGCGCCCGGCGAACCCGGCGATCCAGGACCCGCTCTCGTTCAGCAGCAGGATCCGCTCCACCTCGCGCCGGATGCGCTCCGAGTCGGCGTCCCGCCAGCCGCCGGCGGCGACGGCCACCAGGCCCGACATCAGCCGCGGGAAGGTGATCCGGCCCGCGCCGGTCACCGGCTCGGCGAGCTGTTCGGCGATCACCAGCAGGGCCTGCGACACCGGCGACCAGGCGTCGGTGTCCCGGCCCGCGGGCGGTGCCGTGAACTCGGCGGCCTCGCAGTCGATCAGGGCGACCGGGGTGTGCCCCTTGTAGGCGTCCCGCAACTCGCCGAGCAGCGCGCTCTTGCCCAGCCCGCGGGCGCCGGTCAGCACGACGAACGGGAGCTCCTGCGGGTGCTCCGGCGGTGTGGCCCGGTGCTGGTGCGGCCGCAGCCCCACGAGTCGTGGTGCGAGCCCCGCCGGATCGGTGTCGAACAGCGCCCCGCGCCCGTGCAGCTGTCTGTGCACCCGCATTCCCCCCATGCGCGCTGTGTATCAACCCCAGGGTAAGGAGGGGGAGTTGGTTCGGACTAGATCGCGTGATGTCCGTTGGGTTACGAAAGTGTCGACACGGGACGGTTCCGGAGTCGTCGTCTCCTGGACATTCGGCGGCGGATTTTGACACGGTGGGGTGCGCCGGCCCGTATTCGAACACGTGGTCGATTACGCCTTTCGGGAGGCCCGCCGTGTCCCTCTCCTTCTATGCCACGCAAAGTGTGTTCTCCGACCCCGGGCACATGGCCCCGCTGTACGACGAGTTGCCGCCCGACCCCGCTGAACTGGCCCGGATCGTCAGGGATGTGATGATCCATCGCGTCGAGGGCGAGCTCTTCGGGCACACCCATCCGACCGACCGGCTCCACGACGACGCGGAGTCCCGGTACATCGACGACGTCCTGCGGATCCTCGCCGAGCGCAGCGCAGCGCCGCTGACCGTGCGGCGGGAACCGGGCGACCGGTTCGTCGGCGTCTGCCGGGACTTCACGCTGCTGCACGTGTCGTTGCTGCGGCACGCCGGCGTCCCGGCGCGGCTGCGGTCCGGGTTCGCCGACTACTTCGGCACCGACGGCTTCCACTGCGACCACGTGGTCACCGAGTATTGGACCGAGGGCCGGGGCTGGCTGCTCGCCGACGCCCAGCTGGCCGACCCCGCGATCACCGCGCACTGGCCCGTGGACTTCGATCCCATGGACGTGCCCCGGTCGCGGTTCCTCGTCGCCGGGGAGGCCTGGCGGGCGATCCGCGAGGACGGGGCGGACGAGACGGAGTTCGGGTTGCACCGGCCCGAGGTCGGGCCGCTCTTCGGGGAGCGGTTCGTGGCGGGGAACGTCCGGCTCGATCTCGCCGCGCTGAACAAGGTGGAGACGTTGCTGTGGGACGTGTGGGGTGCGGACGACGGGGAGCCGGGGACGCCGTTGCCGCGGGGTGTGCGGGAGCTGTACGACCGGGTGGCGCCCGTGGTGAGCGGGGAGGTGTCGTTCGAGGCCGTGCGGAAGGTGTTCGCGGAGGAGGACGGGGTGCGGACGCCGTCTGTGGTGACGTGTTATGCGCCGTTCAATGGGACGAGTCCGGTGACGTTGCGCTAGGCGGTTCGCCGGTAGGTCGAGTGCGGGAGCGTCGTGGCTGGTCGCGCCCGCGCGGCGGTAGCCGCAGATGCAGCACCGCCCCGCGCCCCTTTAGGGCGCTCCACCAACCGGTGTGCACAGGTCGCCGCCAACAACTCGCCCAGTAGTTCCGGGTCGTTGATGTCCAGGTCGAGCAAGGACTCGATGCGTTCCAGTCGCTGGTACAGGGACTGGCGGCCGATGTGGAGCAAAGACGCCGTGCGGGTCGGGGAACAGCCGTTCCTCAAGTAGGTCTCCAGGGTACGGACCAGGTCGCTCGGGTGGGCCGCCTCCCAAGCCATCAGGGGCCCCAGGGCATGCTGCACCATGGCCGACAGGCGCTCTCGGTTGGTGTCCAGGCCACCCCTGGTCAGCTCGCGCTCCAGGGCCAGCGCCCGGGAGGAGGTGACCAAGACGCCTTCCACAGAGGCCGGTTCCGCCGCCGGGACCGTCAGGGCCAGTTCCAGGGTCGACCGCGCCGTCCGCAGCGTGTCGCTCCAGCGCAGCCAGCCGCCGTCGCCGGTCACGGCGTGGCCCACGGCCACCGTGAGGCCGGCGTCGGCCACCGTGCGGAAGGTCTCCTGGACCGCCTTCACCGGGTCGCCCGCGCGGCCGCCCGGCAGGGACAGCAGGGCCAGGACGTCCCCGGGGAACGCGGCCCGCAGCACCCCCGCCCCGCCCAGCAGCCGTACCGCGCGGTCGACCGTGCCCACGTCCCGGGTGCCGTGCAGCGACACCCCGATCAGCCGGGCCCCCGGGCCCGGGTGGAACCCGGCCAGCGCCGCCCGCGCCTCCACCTCCGGCTGGTTCAGCGCCGCCCGGTCGGCGAGGTCGGCCAGCAGGGCCGCCGTGTGGTCGTCGCCCCACGGCCGTACGACCGCACGGCCCGACAGGCCGCGGGCCACGATCGCCCGGTTGGCGGCCTCCGTGATCCGGACGAAGGGCACGACCCGGTGCAGGGCCAGCAGCGGCAGCTCGCGGCGGCGCGCCTCGTCCACGACCTCCTCCGGCATGGCGGGCAGGGACCGGCCGACCTCCACCGCGAGTCCGGCGGCGCCCCGGGCGGCCAGCTCGCGCACGTAGCGGCGGCGGGTCTCCTCGTCGGGGTCGGACAGGCCGAAACCGTTGGTGAGCAGCAGTTCGCCGCCGTCCAGGAAGTTCGCGCCCTCGTAGACCTCGCTGGAGTGCACCCAGCGGACCGGGCGGTCCAGGGCGGTGTGTCCGGCGAGCAGCTCGGGCTCGGAGGCGCGGACCGGGTCGAGGGCGAGGATCTCGCGGAGGGTGAGTGCGGGCATGGGCGCCTCCCGACAGTTCGTCCGGATGTGGGCTGCCGGGAGAGTACTTTCCGCACGTTGCCCTCGTGTTTCGGCCACAGGAGAGTGAAGGACATGGACCCCATGGATCAGGCACAGGCCCGCGAGTGGCTCGCCACCGCCGTCGCGGAGGCCCGCGCCGGGCTCGCCGAGGGGGGCATCCCCATCGGGGCCGCGCTCTACGGCGCCGACGGCACCCTCCTCGGGCGCGGCCACAACCGGCGCGTCCAGGACGACGACCCCTCCATGCACGCGGAGACGGCCGCCTTCCGGGCGGCGGGACGGCAGCGGTCGTATCGCGGTACGACGATGGTGACCACCCTCTCGCCCTGCTGGTACTGCTCAGGGCTGGTCCGGCAGTTCGGGATCGGGCGGGTCGTCGTCGGGGAGGCCACCACCTTCCACGGCGGGCACGACTGGCTGGCCGAGCACGGCGTGGAGATCGTCCTCGTGGACGACCCCGAGTGCGTCCGGCTGATGCGCGACTTCATCGACAACAATCCGGCACTGTGGAACGAGGACATCGGTGACTGACACCCCCCGGCCCCGCATTCCGACCATCGACCTCGGGCCCTGGCTGGCCGGCGACCCCGACGCCCGCGCCGGCATCGCCCGCACCCTCGACGAAGCCCTCCAGACCGCCGGGTTCTTCCTGGTCACCGGGCACGGCGTGGACCCGGCCCTGCGCTCGCGGATCCGGGAGGCCGCGCGGACCTTCTTCCGGATGCCCGTGGAGACGAAGAAGGCGTACGAGGCGAAGGTGGGCGGCCGCGGCTGGCTCGGGCCCGGCGCCGAGGCCAACGGCTACTCCGAGGGCACCGAGACCCCGCCCGACCTCAAGGAGTCACTGACCTTCGCCACCCACGAGCCCTTCGAGGACCCGGCCGTCAACGCGGAGTGGTACGCGCCGAACGTCTGGCCGGACGAGGTCCCGGCCCTGCGCGAGCTGTGCGAGGAGTACCTGGAGCGGATGGGCGAGCTGGAGAAGCGGCTGCTGTCCCTCCTCGGCGAGGCCCTCGGGCTCGAACCCGACTTCTTCTCCCGGCACATGGACCATCCGACGTACGGCTTCAACATCAACTGGTACCCGGGCACCGAGGTGATCGGGGAGCCTGAGCTGGGGCAGTTCCGCATCGGTCCGCACACCGACTTCGGCACGGTCACCATCCTCGACCGGCAGGCCGGCAAGGGCGGGCTCCAGGTCTTCACGGACGAGGGCGGCTGGGAGGACGCCCCCTTCGACCCCGACGCCTTCACCATCAACATCGGGGACCTGATGGCCCGTTGGACCGGTGACCGCTGGCGCTCCGGCCGCCACCGGGTCCTGCCGCCGCCGGCGGACGCGCCCGCCGAGGAGCTGATGTCGCTGGTCTACTTCGGCGAGTGCACCCCCGGCACGATCGTCGAGTCCGTCCCGGCACCCGTCGGGCGGGTGGCCCACGAACCCGTCGACTCCCACGTGTACTTGAGGGCCAAGCTGGACTCGATCACGGTCGACTGAGGCCCCTCGCAAGCCTCCCGGCCACGGTGGATACAGTGCGACGGCCGTCTTCCGGGGCGGCCGTCGAAGCTGGGGGAGACATGAGGAAACGTGCCGTCGGGCGGGGTCTGCTGTACGTGGCGATCGCCCTGGTCGCCGGGGCCGCGGGCGTGGGGGGCACCCTGCTCCGACAGCGGCTCACCGAGCCCGACACGACGGCCGTCGACGCCCAGGCCGCCGCCCTCGCCCAGGATCTGCGCCAGGACCTGAACGCCGGTTTCCACTCGGCGGGCGGCGGCACCTACGGCGGCCCGTTCACCGAGGGCACGCTCGTCGCGCGGACCGAGGAGCACGGCGGGGTGCTGCTCGGCGTCCGGTCCGCGGGCCTGACGCACACGGCGGAGGTCATGCTCGGGCTGGTGCCGCCCACCGGGGCGACCGTGGACGCCGACGCCTATCCCGTCCGCTGCTACCGCATCGCCTTCGCGCTCGGCCCGGGCAGCGTGCGGCGGACCGCGGTCACCTGCCCGGCCGGCCGGACCGACGGCGAACCCGGCAGCCTCGCCGCACAGATGGGCGGACTGCTCGCCCGGCAGCCCGCCAACCCCTACCGCGCGATGTCGGCCGCCGGCTACGCCCACACCCCCCGGGGCGCCACGGAGTTCCTGAAGGGCCGCGAGCTGGTCTCCGCCAAGGACACCGTGACCGACGTGGCGGGCCGGGCGGCGGGCGACGACGTGTACGCCGTCGCCCTGCGCGTCAACGGGGTCTGCCACTACCTGCGGATGTCCTCCGACGCCGACCTGGTCCCGCTGTGGACCGCCCCGGCCGACGAACAGAAGACCTGCGACGCCCGACAGGCGGTCACCGCCTCCGGCGTGTACGGGAGCGACCCGGCGAAGGAGGGGTGAGCCGTCACGCCGCCGGTGAGCGCCTGCGCAGCGCCGCGTACAGCACCGCGCTCACCACGAAGCCCACCACCGGGGTGATGTCCCCGAACGCCGGCCAGTGCTCCGGTACGTAGCCGACGTAGTCCTCCTGGTTGGAGAAGAGCGGGACCGACACCGCCACGCCGAGCAACAGGGCCGCGAGGCCCGGCCAGTTGGTGAAGGTGCGGTCGGTCAGGCGACCGGACAGGATCTCGTCCGACCCGTGCGGGCGCAGCAGCCGCTCGACCAGGACCACGCCGAGCCAGGGCGCCACCCAGTACGCGATCACCAGCAGGAACGCCTCGTAGGCCGCCCCCGCGTCGGAGAGCGACGCCCACGCCGCCGCCGTACCGGCGACCCCGGACACCACGACGAGCACGCTGCGGCTCAGCCAGGCCGGGAGGTTCAGGCCGAAGGAGGCGATGGAGATGGCGCCGGAGTACACGTTGAGGGCGTTCGCCGAGACCGCGCCCAGGATGATCGCGATCAGCACCAGGTCGCCGAGCCAGCCCGGGAGATGGCCGGTGAAGGCCGCCGTCGGGGTGGCGTCCTTCGGGGACACGATCGTCGCCGAGGCCGCGCCGATCACGGCCACCACGGACACCGACAGGAACAGGCCGAGCGCCGGGTAGAGGACGGTCCTGGCCCTGTTCGCCGTACGGGGGAGGTAGCGGGAGTAGTCCGCGGCGTACGGGTTCCAGCCCGCCGCGTAGCCCCAGGCCGCGCTGAACGCGAGCAGGAAGCCGCCGACGCCGCCGCCCGTACCGCCCCCGCCGAGGTGGGCGTCCTTGAAGGTCCACACCCCGGCCAGCAGGAAGATCACCGCGAGGGCGGGGAAGGCGTACTTCTCGAAGACGTGCACGAAGTTGTGGCCGATGAAGCCGATGAGGATCTCGGCGGCCACGACCAGGAGCAGCGACGGCAGCGGTCGCAGCCCGGTCAGGGTGTTCAGCGCGAAGGCGGCGCTCACGCTGTTCACCGCGAACCAGCCGACGCCCGCCACCAGGCCGTTGGCCGCGGCGGGCAGGATGTTGCCGAAGTAGCCGAAGGAGAGCCGGCCCACCACCATCTGCGGCACCCCGAAGCGGGGCCCGTCCAGGGACAGCACGCCCTGGGTGAGCGCGCCCAGCGCGGTGCCGAGCACGATGGCGGCCGTCGCCTGCCAGAAGCTCAGGCCGAAGAAGAGGACCGCGATCACACCGATGAAGACGGTCGCGAACTCGATGTTCGGGGAGGCCCAGGTCCACAGCAGCTGAAGCGGGCCGCCGTGGCGTTCGGACTCGGGGATGGGTTCCGAGCCGGCCGACTCGACGGCGATGACCTTGTCACCGTAGGCGGGGGCGAGGGTGCCGGCGGAGTCGGCGGGAGCTGTCGTCATGCGAGGTAAGTGTCCGGCTCCCGGCCCCCTCCGCCCAGGGGCGAGATGTCCGCTTCGGGGGGCTCGGCGGCGTACAGCTTGTCAGTCGCCCTTCGGCTCCTCGCCGGCCTCCCGGCGCCTGAGCTCCTCCTCGCGGCGGCGCAGGTCCGCCTCCCAGTCCTTCAGCAGGGCCTCGTCGTTCTTCCGCTCCGCCTTGAGGGAGTTCAGGAACTCGGGGTTGTCGTCGGGGGCGACGTACTCCATGCGGTGGTTGCGGTGCCACTCGGAGGGGGTGCGGCCGCCGGCCGGCGGCGTGCGCAGCTTGCCCGCGGCGAGCCAGGCGATCGGGCCGACGATCCAGAACAGCAGGATGATGAAGACCCAGGCGATCTTGGGCAGGTGCTTGGCCTCGTCCTCGGGGGTGTTGAGGCAGTCGATGAACGCGTAGATCGTCAGCGCCAGCGGGATCAGGTACATCAGCAGCCGGAACATGTGCTCTTGGCCCCCAGGGAAGGTTGTGTGGAGCCTGTGACAGGCCCCTGACGGGGTCAGGGTAGCGGCTCGGGGATACTTGTCCCCATGGCTTACGACGATCTTCGCTCCCTGCTCAGGGCACTGGAACGCGAGGGAGACCTCAAGCGGATCAAGGCCGAGGTCGACCCGTATCTGGAGGTCGGGGAGATCGTCGACCGGGTGCAGAAGGCGGGCGGGCCCGCGCTGCTCTTCGAGAACGTCCGCGGCTCCGCGATGCCCCTCGCCATGAACGTCTTCGGGACCGACCGCCGGCTGCTGAAGGCCCTGGGCCTGAAGTCGTACGGCGACATCTCCGACAAGATCGGCGGGCTGCTGCGTCCCGAGCTGCCGCAGGGCTTCGTGGGGGTGCGGGAGGCCTTCGGGAAGCTCGGCGCGATGACCCACGTGCCGCCGAAGAAGGTCAAGGAGGCGCCGGTCCAGGAGGTCGTCCTCACCGGGGACGACGTCGACCTCGACCAGCTCCCGGCCCTGTTCACCTGGCCGCAGGACGGCGGCTCCTTCTTCAACCTCGGGCTCACCCACACCAAGGACCCCGAGACCGGGATCCGCAACCTCGGGCTCTACCGGCTCCAGCGCCACGACAAGCGCACCATCGGCATGCACTGGCAGATCCACAAGGACAGCCGCAACCACTACCAGGTCGCGGCGAGGAGGGGTGAGCGGCTCCCGGTCGCGATCGCCTTCGGCTGCCCGCCCGCGGTGACGTACGCCTCCACGGCCCCGCTCCCCGGCGACATCGACGAGTACCTCTTCGCCGGGTTCATCGCGGGCAAGCGGATCGAGATGGTGGACTGCAAAACGGTCCCGCTCCAGGTGCCGGCGCAGGCCGAAGTGGTCATCGAGGGCTGGCTGGAACCGGGGGAGATGCTGCCGGAGGGTCCCTTCGGCGACCACACCGGCTTCTACACCCCGCAGGAGCCCTTCCCGGCGCTGAAGATCGACTGCGTGACGATGCGGAAGCGACCGCTGCTCCAGTCGATCGTGGTGGGCCGCCCCCCGACGGAGGACGGACCGCTGGGCCGTGCCACGGAACGCTTCTTCCTCCCCCTGCTGAAGATCATCGTCCCGGACATCGTGGACTACCACCTGCCCGAGGCGGGCGGCTTCCACAACTGCGCGATCGTCTCGATCGACAAGAAGTACCCGAAGCACGCGCAGAAGGTGATGCACGCGGTCTGGGGGGCACACATGATGTCGCTGACCAAGCTGATCGTGGTCGTCGACGCGGACTGTGACGTCCACGACCTGCACGAGGTCGCCTGGCGGGCGCTGGGCAACACCGACTACGCCCGTGACCTCTCGGTCGTCGAGGGACCGGTCGATCACCTCGACCACGCCTCCTACCAGCAGTTCTGGGGCGGCAAGGCGGGCATCGACGCGACGAAGAAGTGGCCCGAGGAGGGCTACACCCGGGACGGCGGCTGGCCCGAGATGGTCCTGTCCGACCCGGAGACGGCGGCGAAGGTCGACCGCCGGTGGAAGGAGTACGGTCTGTGAGCCCCATCCCCGTGGGCGGCCCGGCCCTGTTCATCGGCACCGACACCGACTACGTGGCGCTCGTGCGGCCCGCGCTGGACCCGGCGGACCCGGGCGTCCGGCAGGCCGCCGAGCAGGCGGGCGTCACACCGGAGGAGCTGGCCGGCCCCGGCGACACCTGGGCGGTCCTCTACGAGCGCGGCGGCGACGGCGACGGCTTCGAACTGCCCGGTGTGCGCGACGCGGAACCCGCCGACTTCGCGGAGCGGCTGCGCGCGGAACTCACCGCGGCGTCCGGCCCGTTCACGGTCGACGGCGGAGCCGCGCTGCGGCTGGACGCCCGCCCGGCCGACGCGGGCGGATACGCCTTCACGGCGCACATCACCCTGCCCGACGACTCCGGGACACCGCTGACCGTGGAGACGGGCCCGCTGCCCGCCGCCGCACTCCTGACCGACCTCGACGCCTTCCTCGGGAGCCTCGCATGATGACCACCGCCGACGGGGTCGTGGGCCCGGCGCCGCAGCCGACCGGGAAGGTGAAGGGCTTCCTGCGCCTCGTGATGATCGAGCACTCGGTCTTCGCGCTGCCCTTCGCCTACATCGCCGCGCTGACCGCGATGTACGAGTGGGACAAGAACATCCACTGGGGGCGGCTGCTCCTGGTGACGATCTGCATGGTCGGGCTGCGCACCTTCGCGATGGCCGTCAACCGGATCATCGACCGGGAGATCGACGCGCGGAACCCCCGGACCGCCCAGCGCGAGCTGGTCACCGGGGCGATGTCGGTGAAGCACGCCTGGACCGGGGCGCTGGTCGCGGTCGTGGTCTTCCTCGGCTCGGCCGCCCTGCTCAACCCGCTGTGCCTGGCCCTCGCTCCCGTCGCGGTGATCCCGATGGTGGTCTACCCGTACGGCAAGCGGTTCACGAACTTCCCGCAGGCCATCCTCGGGCTCGCCCAGGCGATGGGGCCGGTCGGCGGCTGGCTCGCCGTCACCGGGTCCTGGTCCTGGGACGCGGTGATCCTCGGTCTGGCGGTCGGCATCTGGATCGGTGGGTTCGACCTGATCTACGCCTGCCAGGACGTGGAGACCGACCGGGAGATCGGCGTCATGTCGGTGCCGGCCCGGTTCGGCATCCCGGCGGCGATCTGGGGGGCGCGGGTCTGTCACGTCCTGACGACGTCACTGCTGATCTGGTACGCCGTAGCGACGGATGCGGGCGGGTTCTTCTGGGTGGGCCTGATGATCGTCGCGGGCGCGTTCGTGTACGAGCACTCGATCGTGCGACCGCATGATCTTTCCCGGCTGAACCGGGCGTTTTTCAGCGTCAACGGGTTCATCGGGATTGCCTTGTTCGTGTGTGCGCTGCTGGATCTGCTGGTGCGGGGGTTGACGGTCTGAGCCCGGGGCCGCCGGTCCGTTGCGGGCTGCGGACCGGTGGGGGCTGGTCGCGCAGTTCCCCGCGCCCCTAGGTGGGTACAGGTCCCCGGCGTTTGAAGGCGAACGCTGTTGCCACTCCCGCCAGCAGGCCCAGCAGGTGTGCCTGCCAGCTCACGCCTGACTGGGTCGGGGCCAGGCCCACCAGGATCGACGTGCCCCAGACCGCCGCGACCAGGAGGCCCACCAGGACGCCCAGCGGGCGGCGCTCCACGAAGCCGGTCACCACCAGGTAGCCGAAGAGGCCGAAGATCAGGCCGGACGCGCCTGCCGTGTTGGTGTGGGCCGGGGCTATGAGCCACACGCCCAGGCCGTCGGCCACGATGATCAGGGCGCACACCGCGGCGAAGCGGCGGATACCGCTCAGCGCCGCCAGGAAGCCCATGACCAGCAGCGGGACGCTGTTCGCCGCCACGTGGGCGAAGCCGAAGTGGATGAACGCGGCCGGTACGACGTCGACCAGCTCGGACGAGGTGCGCGGGGTGATGCCGAAGCCGTCCAGGGCGTGGCCGCTCGCCACGTCCACCACTTCCAGCAGCCACAGCAGCGCGACCCAGCCCAGCATCAGCTTGGCCGCGGCCTTCGCCCGATCGCCGCGCGACCACTCGAGTTCCGTGCCCGTCATGACAGCCCCTTCCCCCTCAGAAGAACGCCCGGCCCCCTTGACCGGTTCCCACCCTGCGTCGCCGGATAGGCTCGGGGGTGTGAACCCAGTCAAGCCAGGAGAGACACGGCGTACGCCTTGGATCGTAGGGGTGTCCGGCGCCTCCGGCACCCCGTATGCCGCGTCCGTGCTGCGCGCGCTCCTCACCGCCGGGGAGAGCGTCGACCTGGTGGTCTCCCGGGCCTCCCGGCTCACCCTGCTCGACGAGACGGGCATCTCCTTCCGGGACGCGCACTGGCGCGAGGACCTGCGGGAATGGCTGGCCCGCGGGGCCGACGGCAAGCCCGCGGGCTTCGACGCCGACCTCGACGCGGTGCGGTACTGGAACGCCGGGGACCTGGCCGCCGGGCCGTCCTCGGGGTCGTACGCCACGAAGGGGATGCTCATCGTGCCGGCCTCCACGGCCTGTGTCGCGGGCGTCGCCCTCGGTCTGTCGAAGGATCTGCTCCAGCGCGCGGCGAGCGTCACACTGAAGGAGCGCCGGCCGCTGGTCGTGGCGGTACGGGAGACCCCCTTGAACGGGCAGACCCTCCGGCACCTGGTCACCCTGGACGACGCCGGCGCGAGCGTGGTCCCGGCCTCGCCGGGCTTCTACGCGGGCGCCACCCACATCCAGGACCTGGTGGACTTCGTCGCCGGGCGGGTGCTGGACGCGGCGGGCGTCGAGCACGGCCTGTACCGGCGCTGGCAGGGCGAGCTGGGCGCCGGCAGCGCCGACTGACGGGGCAGGGGCACGGGAGCGCGGGAACACGGGGGCGCAGGGGCGCAGGGCAAGTCGCAGTACCTCTCAGCACGTTCAGGAACTTTTCAGCGGAAGGCATCGATCGCATGGACGCGGTGGACAGGCAGCTCATCCAGGCCCTGAGGGAGAACGGCCGGGCCTCCTACGCGGAGCTGGGGCGCCTCGTCGGTCTGTCGGGACCCAGCGTCACGGACCGCATCAACCGGCTGGAGGCGGCCGGGGTCATCACCGGTTACCGCGCCACCGTCGACGCCGCCTCGCTCGGCCTCGGCGTGATCGCGCTGATCGGCATCTCGCTGTCCGACGCGGCCGACCACGAGGACGTGGCGCGGCGGCTGCGGGACCTCACCGAGATCGAGGACTGCTGGTTCATCGCGGGCGACGACTCGTACATGCTCAAGGTGCGGGCGTCGGACGTGGACGGCCTGGAGAAGACCATCCGGCGGCTGTCCGGGACCAAGGGCGTCTCCCGCACCCGTACCACGATCGTGCTCTCCACGAAGTGGGAGAACCGGGTCGGAGAGCTGCCCGAAGAGGCGTAGACGTACGGTGGGACAGGTCTTCGAGGAAAGGTGTGGTCATGGACGTCGGGCTCAAGCGCGAGCTGGAGGAGAAGGTCAGGGCCGGTGAGCGCCTGACCCGTGAGGACGGCATCGCGCTGTACGAGTCGGACGACCTGGCATGGCTGGGCGGACTCGCGCACGAGGTGCGGACGCGGAAGAACGGCGACGTCGTCCACTTCAACGTCAACCGGCACCTCAACATGACCAACGTGTGCACGGCGTCCTGCGCCTACTGCTCCTTCCAGCGCAAGCCGGGGGAGAAGGACGCCTACACGATGCGCATCGAGGAGGCGGTGAAGCTCGCCAAGGCGATGGAGGGTGAGAACCTCACCGAGCTCCACATCGTCAACGGCCTGCACCCGAACCTGCCGTGGCGCTACTACCCGCGGTCGCTGCGGGAGTTGAAGGCGGCGCTGCCGGACGTCTCCCTGAAGGCGTTCACCGCGACCGAGATCCATCACTTCGAGACGATCAGCGGGCTGAGCGCGAGCGAGATCCTCGACGAGCTCATCGACGCCGGTCTCGAGTCGTTGACCGGCGGTGGCGCCGAGATCTTCGACTGGGAGGTCCGCCAGCACATCGTGGACCACAGGACCCACTGGGAGGACTGGTCCCGGATCCACCGCCTGGCGCACGAGAAGGGTCTGAAGACCCCGAGCACCATGCTGTACGGCCACATCGAGGAGCCGCGGCACCGGGTGGACCACGTCCTTCGTCTGCGTGAACTCCAGGACGAGACCGGCGGTTTCCAGGTCTTCATCCCGCTGCGCTACCAGCACGACTTCGTGGACGTGAAGGACGGCAAGGTCCGCAACAGGTTGCAGGCCCGTACCCGGATGGCGACCGGTGCCGAGGCGCTGAAGACCTTCGCGGTCTCCCGGCTGCTGTTCGACAACGTCCCGCACGTCAAGGTCTTCTGGGTCATGCACGGTGTCCAGACCGCGCAGCTGGCGTTGCAGCACGGCGCGGACGACATGGACGGGTCGGTCGTCGAGTACAAGATCACCCACGACGCGGACAACTACGGGACGCCGAACAAGCTGACCCGTGAGGATCTGCTGGACCTGATCCGGGACGCGGGGTTCCGGCCGGTGGAGCGGAACACTCGGTACGAGGTGATTCGGGAGTACGACGGGCCTGACGCGGGGCGTCGGGAGTCTCCTCAGCCGATGCGGGTCTGATTTTCGGCCGCGGGTGCGTGGGGGCTGGTCGCGCAGTTCCCCGCGCCCCTTGGGTGGGTACTCGGGGCGCATGATGACGAAGGCACCCGAGGATGCCTACACCGCTGAACCGTTTCTTCCCGAGCGCGGCGGACTTCCCGCCCTCCGACAGGCCGCTGCCGGCTGCCGCGGCTGTCCCCTCCACCGTGACGCCACCCAGACCGTCTTCGGGACCGGGGACCCCCACGCGCGCGTGATGCTCGTGGGGGAGCAGCCCGGGGATCAGGAGGACCGGCAGGGGAAGCCGTTCGTCGGGCCCGCCGGGAAGCTGCTGGACCGGGCGCTCGGGGAGGCCGGGATCGATCCCGCGCAGGCCTACGTCACCAATGCCGTGAAGCACTTCAAGTTCACGCAGGCCGAGCCCCGGAAGCGGCGGATCCACAAGGCGCCGAGCCTCAGGGAGATGACGGCCTGCGGGCCCTGGCTCGCCAGGGAGCTGGAACTCGTCGAGCCGGAGCTGATCGTCGTCCTCGGGGCCACCGCCGGCAAGGCCCTGCTCGGCTCCTCCTTCCGCGTCACGCAGGTCCGGGGGACCGTGCTGGAGGAGGAGATCCACGGCCGGCGGGAGCGGTTGGTGCCGACCGTGCATCCGTCGGCCGTGCTGCGAGCCGAGGACCGGGAGGCCGCGTACCGGGGACTGGTGGCCGACCTGGAGGTCGCGGCGCACGCATTGTCGTAAGGGTTACGATGCTGCCGTGTCCCTTACGTTTACTCTCGACCCGGCCGTCACTCCCGACCTCCGGGACGGCATTCTCGACCTGTGGGCGGACGTCAGCAATGCGGGCGGCGCCGTCGGCTTCGTCGCTCCCGTGGAGCCCGAGACGATCCGCCCCGAGCTGGTGAAGCACTTCGTGGCGATGGCGGAGGGGCGCACCCGCCTGCTCGTCGGGCACGACGAGGACGGCCGGGTCGCCGCCACCGCCTTCTTCAGCTTCAACACGCACCGCCTCATGACCCACTGGGTCTGGCTGTACACGGTCATGGTCCACCCCCGCCACCAGGGCCGGGGCTACGGCCGCGACCTCCTGACGGCGGCGGCCGAAGCGGCCCGCACCTTCGACGCCATAGAGGCGATACGGCTGAACTGCCGCGGCGGCCTTGGTCTGGAGCGTTTCTACGGCTCCTGCGGCTACAAGGAGGTCGGCCGCGTACCCGGCGCGATCCGGGTCGCACCCGGGGACGACCGCGACGACGTGATCATGCTGCTGCCGCTGACCTGACCCCCGTCGAAGATCGGGTGCCCGGCGTGCTTCACTGGACGGTGCCCCGTTTTTGAACCGGAAGAGTGGATTGACATGCTCCGCTACACGCTGATGCGCCTCGGGATCTTCGTGGGCTGCCTCGTGGTCGTCTGGGGCCTCGTCTACGCCGGCCTCGCCCCGCGCGGCCTCGGCTCCTCCAACGGCATGTGGATCGTCCTGCTCTCCCTGCTGATCTCGGCCCCCATCAGCTTCGTCGTCCTGCGCAAGGAGCGTGACCGCGCCTCCGTCCAGGTCGCCCAGCGGGTCGACCGCATGAAGGCCAACCTGGACGCCAACCGCAGCCAGGAGGACGAGACGGTCGAAGAGGCCGGTCGCACCCAGGGCCAGGCCCCGCAGACCTCCTGAGCGCAACGCCCCCGCCGCCGCGGCCACATGACCGTACGCTTTGGGCATGGGTGTCGTGAAGAGCAAGCGGATGCCGCGCGCGGTGCGGGAGCAGCAGATGCTGGACGCCGCTGTGGAGATCTTCGGGCAGCGTGGGTACATGGCCGCCTCGATGGACGAGATCGCCGAACTCGCCGGGGTGTCCAAGCCGTTGGTCTACCTGTACCTGAACTCCAAGGAAGACCTCTTCACCGCGTGCATCCGCCGGGAGGCGGCCGCGCTCACCGAGGCCGTGCGGACGGGGGTGCGGACCGAACTGCCCGTCGACCGGCAGCTGTGGGACGGACTGCTGGCCTTCTTCACGCACACCTCGCAGCACCCGCACGGCTGGTCCGTGCTGCACCTCCAGGCCCGGATCCACGGTGAGGCGTTCGTCGCCGAGGTCACCGCGATGCGCGAGGAGATCGTCGCGTTCGTGACCCAGCTGATCGTGGTCGCGGCCCGCGAGGCACACCGCGACCCCGATCTGCCCGAGCGCGAGGTCGCCGGGCTCGCCGAGGCCCTCGTCGGTGCCGCCGAGTCCCTGGCCGCCTGGTCCAACGCGACCCCGGGGGTGACGGCACGGCAGTCGGCGGCGACCCTCATGAACTTCGCCTGGGCCGGCCTCGGGAACCTCATGGAGAACCGGCCCTGGATCCCCGAGGCCGTTCCCGCCGTCCCCGCCGAGGGCGCGCCGCTTCAGGTCAGCGGGTAGACGCCCCCGCTCACGTGCACGCGGTCGGCGCCGCACAGCTCGAACCGCTCGCCGTTCGCCGCGTACGTCACCGTCCCCGGCAGCAGCACCGGGGCCCTGAACTCCGCCCGGACCAGCACCGCCTGGGGTGTGCCGTGGGCCGCCAGGCAGCGGGCCGCCGTCCACATGCCGTGCGCGATCGCCCTCTTGAAGCCGAAGAGGCGGGCCGTGAACGGGTACAGGTGGATCGGGTTGCGGTCGCCGGACGCGGCGGCGTAACGCCGTCCGATGTCCCCGGCCAGCCGCCACTCGTCGACGCCGGGCAGCGGCTCGTGCACCTCCCGCTCGGACTCCCGCCCAGGCCCCTGCCCGGGCTCCCGCCCGGGCTCCCGTTCCTGGGCCGCCCCCGTGGTGCGGTGCCGTGCCAGATACGTGCTCACCGACTCCCATACGACGTCCTCGCCCACCCGTAGTTCGGTGACCACCGCGGCCTCCGTACCGCGCCGGTGCGGCGCCAACCCGTCGATGCGCACGGAGAGTTCGTAGGTCCCGGTCGCCGCCAGTTCCCGGTACCGGGTGATCTCGATCGACGTGTGCACCAGCCCGAGCAGCGGCAGCGGGAAGTCCGGCCCGCTCATCAGGCCCATCGCGAGCGGAAAGCCCAGCACATGCGGATACGTCACCGGCAGCGCGTCCTCCCCGGTCGGGAACCCGCACACCCGCTCGTACGCGGCCAGCCGCGCGAGATCGACCCGCAGCCCGGGCAGCACGAGCCGCGTCCGCGGAAAGTCCGCACCGGCCGAGGGCCGCTTGAAGGGGGACCGCAGGGCACCGGCGGCGAGGAGCGGCACGAGGGAGGGCGACTGCGTGAGCACCCGCGCCGGGCCCGCCAAGTGGGCGGCGGGAGCGGCGGGTCGCTCCGGGTCCCGCGAGGGCGCGCTCTCGGGGCACCTGTCCCCGGAGGCCGAACCGTGGCTCTCCACTACGCCCCCAGCAGACTCTGGCCGCACACCCGCACGACCTGCCCGTTCACCGCGCCGGACGCCGGGTGCGCCAGCCAGGCCGTGGTCTCGGCCACGTCGGAGGGGAGCCCGCCCTGGGCGAGGGAGTTCATCCGCCGCCCGGCCTCCCGGATGAACAGCGGGACCGCCGCCGTCATCCTGGTCTCGATGAACCCGGGCGCCGCCGCGTTCACCGTGACCCCGTGCCCGGCCAGCGCCCGGGGTGCCAGCGAACGCACCAGGCCGGCCACGCCCGCCTTGCTCGCGCCGTAGTTCGTCTGCCCTGCGTTCCCCGCGAGCCCCGCGATGGAGGCGGTGGCGACGATCCGCCCGCCCGGCCGCAGCGCCCCCGCCTCCAGCAGCGCGTCCGTCGTGCGCAGCACACTCGCCAGGTTGACGTCGAGCACCGAACTCCAGCGCTCGGCGGGCATGTTGACCAGCCGCCGGTCCCGGGTGATCCCCGCGTTGTGGACCAGCACGTCCAGCCCGTCGGGCACCGCCTCGGCGATCCGTACGCCCGCGTCGGCGGCCGTGATGTCCAGCGCGAGCGCCCGTCCCCCGAGCCGTGCGGCCAGCTGCTCGGCGTCCGCCCGCGCCCCCGGCACATCGAGTACGACGACCCGCGCCCCGTCCCTCGCCAGCGTCTCGGCGACCGCCGCGCCGATGCCCCGCGCACCGCCGGTCACCAGGGCCGTCCGCCCGGCGAGCGGGAGGGACCAGTCGACCTCGGTGTCCTGAGGGGTCTCGCCGACCTCGATCACCTGGCCGCTGACGTAGGCGGACCTGGGGGAGAGCAGGAACCGCAGGGTCGACTCGGCGGCGGCCGCGTCGGTCAGCCGTACCAGATTGACCGTTCTGCCCCGGCCGATCTCCTTGCCGAGCGAGCGTGTGAAGCCCTCCAACGCCTGCTGGACGGCGGCCTGGTGGTGGTCGACACCGGAGAGCGGCGACCCCAGGACGACGACCCGTCCGCTGGTGGCGACCGACCGCACGACCGGGTGCAGGGCCGCGTGGACCTCCGCCAGGTCGTCCACGTCCCGCACGCCGGTGGCGTCCAGGAGGACCCCGGCGGGCGCCTGCGCGGAAGAGACGAAGCCCAGCGCGGGAGAGAGGGAGTCCAGTCCGGACAGCTGGGACTTCCCCGCCGTCAGGAGCAGCACCCCGCCCTCGAAGCCCTCCGACCCCGCCGACCACCGCCGCAGCCGCGCCGGCTGCGGGAGGCCGAGCCTGCGGGTGAGGAACCGGCCCGGCGCGGTACCGGTGAAGCTCAGATAGCGGTCGGCCATGTCCATCTCCCGGGTCGGTCGCAGATTCCTTACTCTGGAGTAAGGTTACCGCAGGTAAGTCAATCTCAGAGGTGAGGAGCTGGTGGAGATGAGCCCCTTGAAGCCGCCGGTCGCCCGGCGCGTCGCGGTCGTCGCGGGCGCCCGCCTGCCCTTCGCCCGCTCCGACGGCCCCTACGCCACCGCCTCGAACCAGGAGATGCTCACCGCGGCCCTCGACGCCCTCGTGGAGCGGCAGGGGCTCGAAGGGCCGGGCGCCGTGGGCGAGTTCGTCGCGGGTGCCGTCCTCAAGCACAGCCGGGACTTCAACCTGGCCCGTGAGACGGTGCTCGGCTCGAAGCTGGACCCGCGCACTCCGGCGTACGACATCCAGCAGGCCTGCGGGACCGGTCTCCAGGCCGTCATCGCCGCCGCCAACAAGATCGCGCTGGGGCAGACGGAGTCCGCGATCGCGGGCGGCGCGGACACCGCGAGCGACGCACCGCTCGGCGTCAACGACGAGCTGCGCCGCATCCTGCTGGAGGCGCGGCGGGCGAAGTCGGCCGGTGCCCGGCTGAAGGCGCTCGCGCGCATCCGGCCGACCCATCTGGTCCCCGACATCCCGCGCAACGCCGAGCCCCGCACCGGGCTTTCGATGGGCGAGCACGCCGCCGTGACCGCCGCCGCGTGGGGAGTGACCCGGCAGGACCAGGACGAGCTGGCGGCGATGAGCCACCAGCGGCTTGCGGCCGCGTACGAGCGGGGGTTCTTCCGGGAGTTGGTGGTCCCCTTCCGTGGCCTGGCCCGCGACCAGAACCTCCGCCCGGACTCGACACCCGGGAAACTTGCCGCGCTGAAACCGGTGTTCGGCCTCGAGGGACCCGACCCGACCATGACCGCCGGGAACTCGACCCCGCTCACGGACGGCGCCGCGGTCGTCCTGCTGGCCTCCGAGGAGTGGGCCGAGGCGCGCGGGCTGGAGGTGCAGGCCTACCTCACCGCGTACGAGACGGCGGCCGTGGACTTCGTGCGGGGCGATGTCGCGCAGGGTGAGGACGGCCTGTTGATGGCCCCCGCCCACGCCGTCCCCCGCATGCTGGAGCGGGCCGGTCTCGGTCTCGACGACTTCGACCTGGTCGAGATCCACGAGGCCTTCGCCTCCCAGGTCCTCGCGACCCTCGCGGCCTGGGAGAAGCGGGGGCTGGGCCCGGTGGACCGGACCCGCCTCAACGTCGCCGGGTCCTCGCTCGCCACCGGTCACCCCTTCGCCGCGACCGGCGCCCGGATCGTGGCCACCCTCGCCAGGCTGCTGGCCGAGCGGGAGGGACCCGGCCGCGGGCTGATCTCGGTGTGCGCGGCGGGCGGACAGGGCGTGACGGCGATCCTGGAGCGGCCGTAGGAGGGGAGAAGTGACAACCTCTCACTTTGCGGTCGAGGTTGCACAGTCCCGGCTCCGGACCATCAACGAACCCGCACAGACTCACCACTTGAGCCACTTAGGATCACCGTCCTAACCCCCGGTAACCCTTCCAGGCGCACTCGCGGGTGAACGCCCCGGTACGTCCCCTGCGTACCTCATGCAGGAGCGGTATCGAGCTGCACGTCCCAGGAGCTGACCATGTCCCTCTCGTACGTGTCCGGCCACGACTACGACGGCGCCCCGGTGCTCGTGGAACCCGAGATCGTGCGGCTGGACGGTGAGGTCCGCGAGGTGTCGGTGCCGCCGCTGGTCCCGCCGCTGACCCACGGCTCGCTGGCCGACCTGCCCTTCGACAACGCCGAGACGGCGCCCGAGCAGCGGGTGATGAGCCGCCGTACCGAGGACGGCCGGTGGGTCGACCTGACGGCGGCGGAGTTCGCGCAGCAGGTGCTGGCCCTGGCCAAGGGCCTGATCTCCGAGGGCCTGATGCCGGGCGACCGGGTCGCGATCATGGCCCGTACGACGTACGAGTGGACGCTCCTCGACTTCGCCGCCTGGGCCGCCGGTCTGGTCACGGTCCCCGTCTACCCGACCTCCTCGGTCTTCCAGACCCGGTTCATCCTCCAGGACTCCGGCGCGGTCGCCCTGGTGACCGAGACCGCCGCACAGGCCGCCGCCCTCGGCCCGGAGCTGAGCCGGCTCCCGGACCTGCGGCACATGTGGATCATGGAGAAGGGGCATGTGGAGCGGCTGGCCGAGCTCGGCCAGGCCGTCCCGGACCAGGAGATCGGCGTGCGGCGCGGCATGCTGGGCCCGGCCACGGTCGCCACCGTCGTCTACACCTCGGGCACCACCGGCCGTCCCAAGGGCTGTGTGCTCAGCCACGGCAACTTCCTCACCGAGGTCGACAACGCGATCGAGCTGCTCTACCCGGTCTTCAAGTCGAAGTCGGACGACACCGACCTGGCGACCCTGCTTTTTCTGCCCATCTCGCACGTCTTCGGCCGGATGGTGGCCGTCGCCTGCGTCCGCGCCCGGGTCCGCCTCGGGCACGCGCCGAGCCTCCAGGCCGAGGACCTGCTGGCCGACCTGGGCAGCTTCAAGCCGACCTTCCTCCTCGTGATCCCCTACATGCTGGAGAAGGTCTTCAACAACGCCCGCGCCAAGGCGGAGAGCGGCGGCCGGGTCACCGTCTTCGACCGCGCGACCAATGTCGCCGTCCGCTACGGCGAGGCGATGGAGTCCCGCCACGCGGGCACGGGCTCAGGACCCGGCGCGGCCCTGAAGGCGGCCCGCACCTTCTACGACCCGCTGGTGTACCGCCGTATCCGCAACGCCATGGGCGGCCGGATCCGGCACATCATCTCCGGCGGCTCCCCGCTCGGCCGCCGCCTCGCCGCGTTCTACGCGGGCGCGGGCATGGAGATCTACGAGGGCTACGGCCTGACCGAGTCGACCGGGGCCGCGACCTGCACCCCGCCCCTCAAGCCCCGGCTCGGCACGGTCGGCTGGCCCATCCCGGGCACCCGGATCCGGATCGCGGCCGACGGCGAGATCCTGCTGCACGGCGGCCAGGTGTTCCGCGGCTACTGGGACCCCTACGGCGAGGGAGTGGCCCCCGCCTCCGCCGACGGCTGGTTCCCGACCGGCGACATCGGACAGCTCGACGACGAGGGCTATCTGACGATCACCGGCCGCAAGAAGGAGATCCTGATCACCGCGGGCGGCAAGAACGTCGCCCCGGCCCCGCTGGAGAACTGGCTGCGCTCCCACCCGCTGATCTCCCAGTGCATGGTCCTCGGCGACCGGCGCCCCTACATCTCGGCGCTGATCAGCCTGGACATGGACGGCGTCAACCACTGGCGGCAGATGAACGGCAAGCACCCCGTCCCCGCCGAACTCCTCGTCAACGACGAGGAGTTGCGGGCCATCCTGCAACGGGCCGTGGACGAGGCGAACAAGCTCGTCTCGCGTCCGGAGTCCATCCGCCGCTTCACCGTCCTGCCCACCGACTTCACGGAGGCGGGGGGTCATCTGACGCCGTCGATGAAGCTGCGCCGCGAGGCGGTCATGCGGGACTTCGCGACGGAGATCGAAGGGCTGTACGAGCGCTGAGCACCCGATGGGGGCGGGTAGGTGCAGACCTTATGGAGACGTTTGCGATGTGCTGCAAGTGTGACCTAGGTTAGGTGTACGAAACGGTTTCGGACTGCGCTGTTGGTCCGAGCGAATCCGAGCCCCATGAGGGGAGCACCATCGTGGAAGCCATTCCGGCAGCCACCGCCCAGGCCGTGCCGTCCGGCCCCACCCCCGCCCCGTCGAAGCACCGGTGGTGGGCGCTGGCCGTGATCGGCCTCGCCCAGCTCATGGTCGTGCTCGACGCGACGATCGTGAACATCGCGCTGCCGTCCGCCCAGCAGGACCTGGGCTTCGACAACAACGGCCGGCAGTGGATCGTCACCGCCTACTCCCTGGCCTTCGGCAGCCTGCTGCTGCTCGGCGGCCGGCTCGCCGACCTCTTCGGCCGCAAGACCACCTTCGTCATCGGCATCGTCGGCTTCGCCGCGGCCTCCGCGGTCGGCGGTGCGGCCAACGGCTTCACCATGCTGGTCGTCGCCCGCGCGGTGCAGGGCCTGTTCGGCGCCCTGCTCGCCCCGGCCGCCCTGTCCCTGCTGACCACGACGTTCACCGAACCCAAGGAACGCGCCCGGGCGTTCGGCATCTTCGGCGCCATCGCCGGCTCCGGCGCCGCCGTCGGCCTGGTGCTCGGCGGCCTGCTCACCGAGTACCTGGACTGGCGCTGGACGCTGTACGTCAACGACGTCATCGCTGTCCTCGCGCTGGTCGGCGCGGTCGTCTTCATCGGCCGCTCCGTGCCGGCCGAGCGGCCCCGGCTCGACATCCCCGGCGTGATCCTGGTCTCCGGTGGTCTGTTCGGCATCGTCTACGGCTTCGCCAACGCGGAGACGCACGACTGGGACAACTGGATGACCTGGGGCTTCCTCGCCGCGGGCGGGGTCCTGCTGGTCGCGTTCTTCCTCTGGCAGGCCCGCGCCAAGCACCCCGTGCTGCCGCTGCGGGTCCTCGCCGACCGCGACCGCGCGGCCGCCCTGTCGACGATCCTCATCTCGTCCGCCGGGATGTTCGGCGTCTTCCTCTTCCTCACCTACTACCTCCAGTCGACGCTGGGCTACTCACCGGTCAAGAACGGCGTGGCCTTCCTGCCGATGGTGGGCGCGCTGATGGTGATGGCGCAGCTGTCCACCAACCTGCTGGTGCCGAGGATCGGCCCCAAGATCGTCGTCCCCGTCGGCATGCTGGTGGCCGCGGGCGGCATGGTCTGGCTGACCCGCCTCGGCCTCGACAGCGGCTACGCGGCCCACGTACTGCCGCCGCTCCTGCTGCTCGGCGCCGGTCTCGGCATGTCGATGCCCGCGGCGATGAGCTACGCGACCCTCGGAGTGGCGGCCAACGACCAGGGAGTGGCCTCGGCCGCCCTCAACACCACGCAGCAGGTGGGCGGTTCGATCAGCACCGCGCTGCTGAACACCCTGGCCGCCACCGCCGCCACGAACTACGCCGCGGACCACCTGTCCGACCCGCTGGTCAAGGCGAACGCGGCCCTGCACAGCTACGAGGTCGCGTACTGGTGGTCGGCGGCCTTCTTCGCCGTCGGCGTGATCATCACGGTGCTGCTGTTCCGGGCGAAGAAGAAGGAGACCGCGCCGGTCGAGCACCCCGAGACCCCCGCCCCGCCCGCCGTTCCCACCCCGGTGCCGGCGTCGGCGTCGGCGTCGACGTCGGCCGCGGTGCGCGGTCTGGTGCGTGACGGCACCGGTGTCCCCGTACCCCGCACCGCGCTCACCCTCCTGGACGCCTCGGGCCGCCAACTGGCCCGTGCCACCTCCCGCGAGGACGGCAGCTACGCCCTGGACACCGCCGAGCGCGGCGGCCTGGTCCTGGTCGGCTCGGCCCCCGGCTACCAGCCCCAGGTGGTCACCCTGTCCGTGAACGGCACGCCGGTCTCCCACGACCTGGTGTTCCTGCCCAGCCCCGGCGGCCTGGCCGGTACGGTGCTCGGCGCGGGCGGCGAGGGCCTGCCCGGCGCGCTGGTGGTGGCCACGGACCAGCGCGGCGACGTGACGGCCTCCACCACGTCCGGCCCCGAGGGCGCCTACCGCCTCGGCGACCTCCTGCCGGGCGACTACACCCTCAGCGTCAGCGCCCCCGGCCACCGTCCGACGGCGGTCCCGGTCACCGTCGCCGCGGAGAGCACCTGCGACATCCAACTGACCGTCGCGGCAACCCTGCGGGGCACCGTGCACACCCCGGACGGCCGTGCCCTGGACGACGCCAGGGTCACCCTGCTCGACGCCGCCGGCAATGTCGTCGGCACCCGCACCACCAGCGTCGACGGCAGCTACGCCTTCACCGACCTGGCCAGCGACCAGTACACGGTGATCGCCAGCGGCTACCCGCCGGTGGCCACGAAGGTCACGGTGAACGGCAGCACGGAGGGGGTCGACGTCCTGCTGGGCCACAAGGAGGCGTAGCACGTACGACGGTGACGGGGCGTCCTGCAACCATGCCCCGTCACCGTGAGTCGGTGCTTCCCGGCACGGGGTCCGGCATCACGGCTACCGGAGCGCGGGAACTCAACGTGGTGGCCGCGTTCCCGCAGTAAGGGAGAGGAAGGCCGACCAGGCCGTGGGGGAGAGGGTGAGGTGAGGGCCGGTGGGGTGCTTGGAGTCGCGGAGGTGGATGGTGTCGGGGGTGACGGCGAGTTCCAGGCATTCGCCGCCCTCGCCGCCGCTGTAGCTGGACTTGAACCAGGCGAGCTGCTCGGTGTTCATAGCTCCTCCAGCTTCTGCTCGATCAACTTCCGGGACTCCGACGGGGGGAGTGCCATCGCTCGCATGATCCCATAGCGGTCTGCGATCTTCCTGACCTCTTCGGAGTCGGTGACCAGCCGCGGGTACCCCTGCACCTCCGTGTAGGCCACCTGCCCATGGCCCTTGGGCGTCAGCAGGTTGAACGCGCCGTCCATGTTGGGGTGTTCGTCGAGTGCGGACGGCATGACCTGAATCTCGATGTTCCTCCTGCCTCCGACTCGCAGGAGGTGTCGAAGCTGGTCCGCGTGCACGCGCCGTCCGCCGATCGGCCGGTCCAGCACGATCTCTTCGAGGACGTAGCTCACCATCGGTGACGGCCAACGCTCGAAGACCAGCTGGCGGGAGAGCCGGTCCGTGACCCGCTTCTCGATCGTCTCCTCGTCCAGAAGCGGGCGCCGCTTGGAGAACACCGCTCGCGCGTAGTCCTCGGTCTGCAACAAACCCGGCACCCCGTGGTTGGCGTAGAAGTGCAGCTCGACCGCCTCGGCCTCCAGCCCGGCGTAACTCCGGTACCACTCCGGATGCCGGGTTCGAGCCCGCGTCATCGCCTCCTCGACCTCGGGGACGACCTCCTTCAACAGGCCCCCGGCGTCCAGGAGTTCGTCCGCCTTGAGCAGGACCTCCGGTCGGAGTGTCCGTACGCCCCGCTCCATCGCCGAGACCGCGTCCGGGCCGTAGCCCACCAGCTCCCCGAACTCCTTCTGCGTGAGCCCCTTCCGCTCGCGCAGCAGCTTGACCATCTTGCCCAGGGCGACGAACAGCCCCGCCGTACCGTCCACCTCCGCAGGCGTCTCCGGCCTCCGCTCGACCACCGGCCTCACTCCTCCCGCCCGACAACCCGTACACCGGACACTCCGCACCCGTACAACTACCCAGCGTCGCCGGGTCGCCCCTGGTCAGCGTAGAGACAACCCAGCACGCTCAGTCACGTGAACGCCGAAATCTCCACCCCCACCGACGAACTGACCCAGCGTCTGAGCGCCACTCCACGGGGCGCCCGCCTGGCCCGCAGGCTCACCGCCACCCAGCTCACGCAGTGGGGTCATCCCCACGGCACCGAGGTGAACGACACCGCACAACACCTCGTCGCCGAGCTCGCCGCCAACGCGGTCACCCACGGCCGCGTCCCCGGAAGGGACTTCGAGCTGCGCCTCCGGCTCCTCCCGGGGAACACGCTGCGTATCGAGGTGAGCGACCCGCGAGGCGACCGCCGGCTCAGGTTCGTCCGTGAGGCGGACGGCGAACACGGGCGCGGCCTGATCCTCGTCACCCTCCTCGCGGACACCTGGGGCGTCAGCGAACGGGACGTCGGCAAGACGGTGTGGGCCGAGCTGGGGCTGGGCGGGTGATCCGGCGGCGCTCAGTATTCTTCTGGCCGGAGGTCGACGATGAACGACAGTCTGCGGTGGTTCGGAGAGCACTGCTACGACCCGCCCACGGGCCACCCGGGAATGCGGGGCGGCGTATCGCTGACGGCGGTGCGCGGGCTTCCCGTGGCGGAACTCCTCAGGCGTCTGAGCGCCAGGGAGGACGAGATCACGGCGCCCGTCCGGTACCGGGATTTCGGCTTCACCGCGGACACGGCATCGCTGCGGTCCTGTATGTACGGGACCTCGGGGGAGTGGAGCTATGTCCTGGAGGGCTCGGGTTCCGCCACCTGGTACGAGCGCTGGTTCAACGACGATTCCGCCGTGAAGCCGCTCCCCGGGGAGGAGATGGTCTGCCTCAACCCGAACATCGCGGTCCAGCCCTGCTGGCTCGCCTACGCTCCCGGCGCGGACGGCAAGGTCTGGTTCACCGAGTTCGGCGACAGCCCCCTGAACAGCCGGAAAGTGGACACGACCGGAAAGGTGGCGGCCCTGGACGCGGCCCTGGTAGCCACCGGCGCGGTGAACCGAGGGCCGGGTGTTCCCGCCGCCGTGTGGCAGGCCGTGGGCGACTGCCTGGGCATCCGCGTCCCACGGGTGGACGTCGAGGAGGGCAATCTCCCGATCGCCCTCCTCGAAGACCCTTACGCCTGAACCGCTCTTCCCCGACGGGCTAGTCCGTCGTCATGGTGCACTGGATGAAGTTCCCGGTCCGCGGGGCGCACGTCCCGAGGATCGCGGTGTCCAGCCAGTAGGCGTCCTTCTTCATCAGCCGCATCTTCTTGGCGAAGCCCGCCGAGAAGGCCGCCATGGACCCCTGGTTCTGCACTCCGGAGATGGCGGAGCGCCCGCACACCTCGTTGAAGCTGGGCACCGTTCCGGGAAGATTCCGCAGGTGGATCGTGCCGCTGTCCATCTGCGCGTACGTCTGCACGCACTCGGAGCCGGAGGACACGGGATTGAGGCCGCCCAGCTCGGCCGGCATGCCCCCGCTGTTGTAGGTGGCGTTGAAGGAGAACTCGTCGCAGTTGGGGTCGTCGTCGGCGCTGTTCATCGCCTCCGGGTCGTAGTTCGTCCGCGCCCACCCGCTCTCGTCGCAGATCTCGTCCCTGTTGTCCCCGTCCCGTCCTCCGGGGAGGTAGTACAGCGGGGTGTCGGCCGACTCCAGGCCGGGAGAGGTGGGCATCTCGTGCTGGATGAGCCACGCGTGGGCCGCGGCCTGGGGGTACTTGGCCGCGTTGAAGGTGTAGGTGGGCGCGTAGTTGGGCACGACGCAGCCCGCCGAGGCGGTGCCGGTGAGGGTGTCGCAGCGGATCACGTCGAAGCCGCTGGAGCCTCCCAGACTCCACTGGTAGCCGACGGTCTGGATGGTCTCGTCGCCCACGGGGTCGGCGATTCCGTTGATCTGCACGTCGGGCGTGAACTCGTAGGTCTGCCCCGCGGTGGAGTTGTCCCAGGTGTAACCGGACGTGATGTAGGCGGTGTGCGTGTCGCCCGCGGTCCAGCTGGGCTGTCCCTTCCAGGCGGACGGGTCGGCCTCGACCGGTGTGCAGGGAGAGTCGCACAGGTGCTCGTAGATGCCGAGCTGTATCTGGGCGAAGTCGACCGGGATGGAGACCGGCTTGACCGTGAAATGCTCCTCGAAGCTGTTGACGCCGTCGAGTTCGATCAGCCGCTGGAAGATGAAGTACGCGGTGGCCTTGATCTCGCCGTCCTTGCGGTAGTACACGGGTACTTCGCGGTTCTCGCAGACGAGGGTGCGGGTGGCGCGCGCGACCAGATCGTCGTCGTCGCACCAGTCGGCGATGCCCGCGGCGCCGCCCGGGTCGTCGGCCGCGGTCAGCTTCGGCGCGACACCGGTGTCCTGTGCGCTCTTCCCGCTCCCGGCGGCCTTCGGGATCTTGTACGGCTTCTTCAGGGGCCGTCCGAAGCAGACCTGGCCGCCGTCCTTGACGGGCCCGCAGGACTCCTTGACCGTCTGCGGAGCGGCGACGGAGGCGCCGGTCTCCTCGTCCACGACCAGCGGCTTGGTCACCTGGTCGGTCACCGGCTGGTCGGCCTGGTCCGGGTTGGGGCTGTCGGTGTCCACGGGCGGCAGCGCGAGGTCGACCGCGTGGTCCTTCGGGATGCCGTAGTCACCGGGGACGAAGGCCACCGCGTCCCACGCGATGTCGTCGTCGCCGGACCCCGTGTACGTGGAGTTGGAGAGCCTGACCTCGGGGGCGGCGTCGTTGAAGCGGAACGCGCCCAGGTAGACCCACTGGTTGTTGTGGGCGTCCTGGCTGATCTTCACCTTGGCGGTGCCCAGGGCGCTGGGTACCTCGTAGAGCGCGTCCTTGACCTGGGCGCCGGTGTCCGGGATGTGGGCGTAGATCGCGGCCTGTCCCTGGTCGACGGCCCCGTTCAGCTTCCAGTCGCCGAGGACGGTCATCCGTCCGCCGTCACCGCCGAGGTGGTCGGTGTCACGGCTGTGCGCGTACCAGAAGTGCCCCTGGTAGCCGCCGCCGATCTGGTGCAGGTCCGCCTTGGCGTCGTACTGGCCGAGACCCGGACCGGTGGCGTTGGGGTCGGCGTAGAAGGTGAACCGGAACGAGCCGTCGGTGGTGGTCGTACCGCAGGCGCCCCAGGTGTTGACCCCCGCGGGATCGGAGTCGACCACCTTCGCGCCGGAGGGCGCCCCGGAGCAGACCGGGGTGCCGTACTGGAGACGGGTGCCGCGTCCGGGCTCGCTGACCAGGGTCTGGTACTTGATGTTCTCGAAGCCGCAGGTCGTCGCGCAGTCGGCCTTCCAGGTGGCGTTGGAGGCGTTCCACCAGTACGGGGTGTAGCAGGCGGCGTCGGAGCAGACGGGCGGGTTGCCCGCGTCGCAGTTGTTCTTCGTGTTGCAGAACGTGTCCAGGGGCGGCGAGACGTGCGCCCGGTTGTAGGTCGCGCTGCCCAGGACGGTGTAGAGCCCGTTCGTGCCGTTCCAGTAGGCGGGCCGGAAGCCGGCCGAGGAGAAGCCGGACTCGCCGGGCCAGTCCTGGCGGCCCGAGGTGGCGTAGGAGTGGCCGGTGTCGATGGACCAGGCGGCCCAGCCCATCACCTTCTCCTCGTACGGCCAGTTCTGCGGATGGGCGGCGTCCTTGGCGGCCAGCGGGTCCATGTCGGTGTTCATGAAGCTCAGCCGGGAGGCCGGGTAGACCGGGTTGGCCGGGTTGTTGTACCAGCCCAGGCCCCAGTTGCCGTTGGTGCCCGCGTCGGCCTGCGTGTTGAAGCCGAGGTTGTAGTTCCACACGGCGGCGAACCAGTTCTCGGGCTTCGCCGGGTCGTCGTTGTTCACGGTGATCGTCTGGCCGGACTCGTGCACCTCGTTCCACTTGTCGGCGAGGATGTACAGCGAGGCGGCGATGTTGGTGGCGTAGTCGACGGCGATCGCACGCTGTGTGCTGACCGGCAGGGACGTCTCGCCCGCCTTCTCGTACCCGGCCTTGCGCATGCCGTCGGTGACCTGGCCGACGCCGTAGCCGCAGTCGGACTTGTCCCAGTGGATCGTCCAGTAGTCGGCGAGCGTGCCGCCGGTCTGATGGCCGTAGTAGCCGTCGACCGCGGCGAGCGGGCTGCCCGTCTGGCCCGGGATGGCGCCGGACTCGGCCTGCCACAGGTTGGACTCCTGGGCGAGGATGCCCAGTTCGACCTGGGCGGGGATGCGGCCGCCGGTGTTCAGGGTGGGGGCGGGGAACATGCCCTGCGGGTCGATGGTGGAGAGCCCGGTCTGGGAGCGCCAGCCGCCCTGGGTGAGGTAGCCGGAGCGCAGGTCGCCGCGGACGGCCATGTCCACGGCCCACTCGACCTGGTTGGGGGTCGGCTGGAGAGCCTGGGTGGCGGTGTCGTTGCGGGGCACGGAGCACCAGGCGTCGGTGTCGACCGGGTCGTGCGCCCTGGCGTCGTCGTCGGCCGCGGTCAGCGTGCTCGTCGTCGACAGCTGCGGCTTCGGGGATCCGGTCAGTGCCGGGGACGTCCTGCCGCCCGCGGTGCTGCCGGGCGCGGCGGCCGTCTGGGTCGTGCGTCTGCCGGTGCCCGGGACGGTGCCGGTGACGGTCAGGGTGTGGCTGACCCGGCCCGTTGTCGTCTCGGAGGCGGACTTTGTCGTCGTCGTCCTGGTGAAGTCCCGGCCGGCGCTCTCGATGTTCCTGACGCCCGCGAGGACCGCCGGGGAGACGACGGGGTCGACGGCCAGGCGTCCGCGGGTGGAGACCTCCGCGTCGGGGGAGACGTTCAGGGCCTTGACGCCGCCGGCCGCGAAGTCCTTGGTGTGAGCGGCCTTTCCGGTGAGGTAGACCGTGCCGTCGGTGCCCTGGCGCAGGTTCATCGCGACGAGCTTCCCGCTCGCCACGGTCGTCTTCCTGCCGTGTGCGTAGGTCTGCACGTCGGCGTCGGTGTCGCCGGTGCGGTCGAGGTAGGTGACCGTGCCGGAGCCGGTCACGCGGATGGCGTAGGGGGCGTGCCGGGTGGCGGTGAGCTCGGTGGTCCGGCCCTTGCGGTCGACGTGGACGAGCCGGTTCCCGGCGGCCGCGACCACCCCGTCCCCGGTGGGCACGGCGGAGGTGATCTCGCCCTTCGCCGTGGTGTCGGCGACGGTGGCGCCCTTGGTGTCCACCGTGACCAGGCGCGTCTCGGCGTCCCGGAGCGCGGTGAAGGCGGCGGTGCGGGTGGCCGGGTTGCAGGTCGGGTCGAAGTAGGCCAGGGAGGCGGTGAACGGCAGCTTGGTGACGCTGCCGTCGTCGAGGTTCACGATCGCCGTGAACGCGCCGCCCATCATCAGGTCCGGCTTGTTGGTGAAGGTGCGGGGAGCGTAGACGACGGCCGCGTGGTGGTCGTCCATGACGCAGCTGTTGCCGATCCAGGTGTCGGCCGGAAGCTGCGGCTCACTGAGCACCGTGACCGTCTTCCACGCGTAGGCGTTCTTGCTGTCCGCGACGAGCAGATGCAGCCCGTCGCTGTCGGCGGCGCTCGTGACCGCCCGGTCGCCGGAGGTCTTCCAGCCCTTGCCGAGGGTGGTGTCGGGTGCCTTGACGGCCCCCTTCGGCGCGGGCGCGGGGGTGGGTGCGGTCCTGGGGGCGGCGGGTGTCGCGGTGGCGGGCTGGACCTGTATCAGCCCCGCCAGCGCGGCGGTGGCGGCGAGAATCGTCAGCGCTCTTCGTCGGTCACGAGGGGAGGTCACTGTGCGTCCCTCTTCTGTACGTCGGTGACCGTGACGCGGGCAGCGCCGAGCCGCGTACGCAGGGCGTCGAGTGCGCTGCGGTGGTCCTTGATCTGCTGTTCCTGGATCTTCGAGTCCGCGGCGAACCAGATCTTGACGAGGTCGGTGCTCTGCTTGCAGTCGATGTCGGCGACCGCGACGGCGATCTCCTCCTTGGAGGGGCTGCCGTCGGTGTGGGTGACGATGTCCCCGGCGTGGTACGGGGTGTCGACCGTGTAGCCCTTGCCCTTCATGCATGTCGACCAGGCGGCGATGGCGTTCTGCACGGCGGGTGTCCGCTGGGACCGGGTGAGGCTCTCTCCGTCGAGCTGCGAGACCAGGGAGAAGTCCATGTCCCGGGTGCCGAGTCGGTCGTCCGCCCAGCCGGCGCAGCCGTCCTTGTGGATCGCCTTGCCCTGGAAGGTGGAGGGGGCCTGTCCGGGGGCCGGGTCGGCGGGGCTGCGGCGGATGCTCGTGCGGCCGGTGAGGACCTCGACCTGGTCCTTCGTCAGCTGGGGCATCCTGGTGCCCTCCTGGTGCTGAATGGCGTCGGGCAGGCCGTAGCCGTACTTCTCCGCCTGGGCCCGGTCGGTGATGCCGTAGCGGCGGGGCATGTTGGAGTCGTCCGCGCTGGGCGGCGGGGTCTGTCCGGCGGGCGGGAAGGTGACGTGGAGGCCGTAGTCGGCCAGGCACTGGGTCTCCAGGTGCCGCTCGGCGTCGTCGAGGGCGACGGTGTCCTGGTAGGTCTCCATGTAGGCCTCCAGGGGCAGCGAGAGCCCCTTGGCGAGACCGGAGGTGGGTGTGGCCTCGGGCCAGTTGCTCCTGTTCACGCTGGAGGAGGACTCGGCGACCGGTCCCGTCCGCGGCTCGTCGGCCGTGGAGCGGGGGTGGGCGGCGGAACAGGAGGTGACAAGGGCTGCGGTGGCGGCGGCGACGGCCATCGCCACGGCTGTCCTGCGGACGGTCATCTGACACGTACCTTTCGACCGGATGGAATTCAGGCGAAGTGCTGCGAGGCCTCGTTGTTCTTCAGCGTGGAATCGAGGTCGTACCAAACGCAGTCGGCGTACGCGTCACGGTGCGGGATGTACTGGGAATGCCCGCCGTAACCGGAGTTGAAATAGACCCGGTAGTTGTTCACCTCGGAGCAGTTCTGCATGGAGCCCGCGTTGTTCTTGACGTACTGCCCGGAACCGCTGCCGTTGCCGTTGAAGACGTACCGGTAGGTCTCCAGGGTCGAGCCCTGGTACTCACTGGTGCCGTCGTAGTCGTAGACATCGCCCCAGAACTCGGCCCAGCTCGTGATGTAGCTGCCGCCGGAGAGCGAGAGCGCCTTCGAGTTGTACATCTCCCAGAGCTCGGGCTCGTCGGAGCAACTGACCCAGGGAACATCGCAGTTGGACGTGACCTTGAAGGTGCCGGCGTGAGCGGGAACCGCGGTGGCCAGCAGGGCCGCGGTGGCGGCGAGCACGGTCGCGGAGGCCTTCACGCGCATACGTACGTGCTTCATCGATTTCTCTCCCCCAGCCCGGCGTGCGCCGCCTGTGGAGGCGCTGTGATCGCGGGCGACGCAGAACGTAACAGGGGGGAGGGGCGTGTCCATGACGGATTTCGGGCGACCGCCAAGGCGTATTCGTCGAATGCCCAAGAGAATTCAAAGTATGGTGGGCGGGCCGCCGGAACGGGCCGGTCCCGATCGCGCCTTTTGCGTGCTTCCGCCTGGATGGGTGTGACGGTGAATCAGGTGCTCGGGTTCCCTCCCCCGCTCCATGATTTTCCCAAGGCATTGCAGAAAAAGCGGATCATTCGTACGGAACCGCGTCACGGCAGGACTCCGCCACCGTGTCCGCGAACGCGCGTGCCGACGGTGACAGCGCGTCCCAGCGGCGGACCGCCCAGCCGACGGAGAGCGGGCGCAGTGCGGGGAGGGGGATCAGCCGCAGGTTGCCCCGGCCCGGTGCGTCCAGGCCCGGCAGGGAGGGCACCACGGCCCGGCCCAGACCCAGTTCGGCGAGCAGCAGGGCCGTGTCCCAGTCCGCCACGCTGGTGTCGAAGGCGAACCGCACCCCCAACTCCGCGCAGGCCGCGTCCAGATGGGCGGCGGAGGTGGAGTTGGGGGGCAGCCGGATCAGCCGCAGGCCCTGGAGTTCGGCCGCCTCCACGGACGGCCGCGCGGCCAGCGGGTCGTCGTCGCGCACCGCCAGCACCCATGGCAGTTCCCGCACCGCCCGCTGCTCGATGCCCCGCACCGGCGCCCCGAGCGTGATCCACGCCAGGTCGAGACTGCTGTCGGCCAGCGCGTCGAAACAGCCCCGGCTGGAGCTCTCGGTCCTGAACTCCAGGCTCACGCCCGGGTGTCGGCGCCGGAAGGCGACGACCGCGTCGGACATGAAGTGCCGTACGGTCGTCGCGCCGGTCGCCACCCGCACCGATCCGCTCTCCCCGTCGACCAGCTCCCGCAGCTGCCGCAGGGCCAGGTCGAGACCGGCGATCCCCTCCGTCGCGGCGGCCTCCAGCACCCGCCCCGCCCGCGTCGGTACGACCCCGCGCGGCTGCCGCTCCAGCAGACCGACCCCGGTCTCCCGCTCCAGCCGCTTCACATGCTGGCTCACCGCGGACTGCGTGCACCCCAGTTCCCGGGCCACCGCACTGAGACTCCCGGCCCGGCACACCGCCACGAAGACACGCAGGTCGTCAAGGGTCATGACCTCCAAGCTAACACTTGGGTCAGCCGACAAATACCAAGGATTGACTGGGCAGTTGACCCCGTACGACGATCTCCTCAGGGCCCGGGCGGCAACCCGCTCCCACCCGGGAGGAGCGGGTGCCGACCCAACCACCGCCTACCGTCGAGGAGTTCGGTACCCGTGCCGACGACCGCCACCGAAGAAGCCAGAGCCCTGCTGCTGCGGCTCGCCGCCGACCGCGTCCCCCACCCCGGCGGCACCCTCCTCGCCCACCTCGACCGCGTCCATGCGCAACTCGCCCACTGGGGCGCCCGCCCGGCCCTCCGCCTCGCCGGCCTCTGCCACGCCTGCTACGGCACGGACGGCTTCCCCACCGCCCTGCTCCCGCTCGACCGGCGCACCGAACTCGCCTCCGTGATCGGCCCGGAAGCGGAGGCGGTCGTGCACTTCTACGCGAGCTGCGACCGCGGGGCCACCTACCCGCATCTCCTGGAGCCCCTGTTCCGGGACCGGTTCACTGGGCGGACGTACGCCCCCGACCCGCTCCTGTGCACGGACTTCGCCGAGATCACCGCCGCCAACGAACTCGACCTCGCCCGCCGGGACCCGGCTTTCCGGGAGCGGTGGGGCCCCGAACTCCTCACCCTGCTCACCCGGTTCCGCCCGCTCCTGAGCCCACCCGCCTGGCAGGACACCCTCGCCGTCCTCAGGCCAGCAGGATCTCCCCCGTGATGGCTCCGGCCAGCACCACGTAGACCGTGCACGCGATGTAGTTCAGTACGGCCGTCGCCTTGGTCGAGCCGGTGAGGCGCGCCTGGAAGTATCCGGCCATGACTCCGATGCATCCGTAGAGAATCACCTCCATCAGAATGTTGATCGCGCCCAGGAGCGCCATCTGGAATCCCGGGTTCTCCGCGTCTCCGATGAACTGCGGGAGCACCGCGAGAAAGAAGAGGATGATCTTCGGGTTGGTGATGCTGACGAGGATGCCTCGCAGATACCAGCGGCCGGCCCGGACATCGCCGTGTCCGCTGATGGCCCGACGGGCGTGCCGCATCGTCACGTAGGCCAGCCACAGGAGATACACCGCACCCAGGATCCGGACCGTGTCCAGTACCGACGGGTGCGACCGGGCTATCTCTCCCATGCCGGCCACCGCGGCGGCGGCGTAGACGCTCATGCCGCTCGCGATGCCGAGGATGGCCTTCACCGCGGCCCTGCGGCCGCCTTCGAGGCCCACCGCGAGCATGTAGGCCATGTCGGGCCCGGGAGGGCCGAGGAAGAGCAGGATCACTGCCATGTAGCCCGGCAGCACCGTCGGATCCAGCATCGTCGGCGACCTCCAGCCCGGATGGAACCGTCTAAGGTGGTTCCACCGTACGGCTCTTCTTGCCGGCGCGGAAGCGGGCCTTCTTCTCGCGGTTCCCGCACGTGTTCATGTCACACCATCTGCGGGTGTGGCCGCGGCTGGTGTCGAGGAACGCGGCTCGGCACGTCGGCGACGCGCACAGCGAGATCTTTCCCTCGCGCTCTCCCGCGAGGAGGCTGATCGCATCGGCGGCGATCACGCTGAGCGCGTCCTCCGGGGAAGCGGAAGCCAGCCGCCACTCCCGGCCGCCCTCCGGCGTCAGGACCGCCGAGGCCCGACCCTGGGTGCTGCATTCGTTGATGACCCGGACCGCGGAGGAGGGCAGCGGCTTCTGGTTCGCGAGGGCGGTGGCAGCCGCGTGGATCGATTCCCGCAGCTCCCGGGCGCGATCGAGCTGGGCCTGGTCGCAGGAGTCGACCGCGAGTCCGTTGTCCGCCAGCCAGTCCGCGAGCCGGGACGGCACGGGAATGCGCTCCAGCGTCTCGCCGTAACGCTCCGAAAGGGTCCCCGTGAAGCGGGTCGCCAGCACCTTTCCGGTACGGAATTCGGGGAAATGCACCACCGCCATGAGACCGCCCTCAACCGTTTTCCTCCGGGGTCGCAAGCATAGGAGAACCCGCCCAGGTGGTTCCGTACGGCTCGGGTTCCCCGCACCCTCCACGCCCCTTGACTTCTCAAGACCCCCGCGCGACGTTCCGGACCTCTTCGTCCGTACCAACCACAGGGGGGACCCCGACCATGAGCGTGACCCGAAGACATCTGCTGGCCTCCGGTGCCGGTCTGGCCGTCGCCGCCGGGGTGCACCAGGGCGCGAGCGCCGCCGACCTGCCGACGGCGGGGACCTGGGACGTCGTCGTCATCGGGTCCGGTGCCGCCGGGATGACGGCCGCGCTCACCGCGGCCAAGCAGGGACTGAGCACCGTGGTGCTGGAGAAGGCGCCCACCTTCGGCGGCTCCGCCGCCCGTTCCGGCGCCGGGATCTGGATCCCCAACAACCCCGTCGTCCTGGCCGCGGGCGTCCCCGACACCCCGGCCAAGGCGGCCGCCTACCTCGCCGCCGTCGTGGGCCCGGACGTGCCCGCCGCCCGGCAGCAGGCCTTCCTCACCCAGGGGCCCGCCATGATCTCCTTCGTCATGGCCAACAGCCCGCTGCGGTTCCGCTGGATGGAGGGGTACAGCGACTACTACCCCGAGCTCCCGGGCGGCCTCCCGAACGGCCGCTCCATCGAGCCCGACCAGCTCGACGGCAACATCCTCGGCGCCGAACTCGCCCACCTGAACCCGCCGTACCTCGCAGTCCCCGCGGGACTCGTCGTGTTCAGCGCCGACTACAAGTGGCTCGCCCTGTCCGCCGTCAGTGTCAAGGGCGCCGCCGTGGCCGCCGAGTGCCTCGCGCGCGGCACGAAGGCGGCCCTGCTCGGGCAGACCCCGCTCACCATGGGCCAGTCCCTGGCGGCCGGCCTCCGGAAGGGCCTCCTGGACGCGGGCGTGCCCGTCCGCCTGAACACCCCCCTCACCGAGCTGTACATCGAGAACGGCACCGTCGCCGGAGCGGTCACCCCCGCCGGCCTCCACCGCGCCCGCCGCGGCGTGATCGTCGGCTCCGGCGGCTTCGAGCACAACGCGGCGATGCGGGCCCAGTACCAGCGGCAGCCCATCGGCACCGCGTGGACCGTCGGCGCGAAGGAGAACACGGGGGACGGCATCCGGGCCGGACAGCGGCTCGGCGCCGATGTCGCCCTCATGGACGACGCCTGGTGGGGACCGGCGATCCCGCTGCCCGACGAGCCGTACTTCTGCCTCGCCGAACGCACCCTGCCCGGCGGCCTCATCGTCAACGCGGCCGGACGCCGGTACGTCAACGAGGCCGCCCCCTACAGCGATGTCGTCCACACCATGTACGAGCGCAACCCGACCGACCCGGACATCCCGTCCTGGCTGATCGTCGACCAGAACTACCGCAACCGGTACCTCTTCAAGGACATCGCACCGACCTTCGTCCTCCCGGACGACTGGTACAGCTCGGGCGCCGCGCACAAGGCCTGGACGGTCGACGCCCTGGCCGGCTCCATCGGCGTCCCGGCCGCCGCCCTCCGTGCCACCGTCGACCGCTTCAACTCCCTGGCCCTCAAGGGCGACGACACGGACTTCGGACGCGGTAACAGCGCCTACGACCACTACTACACGGACCCGTCGGTCCTCCCGAACTCCTGCCTGGCCCCGCTCTGGCTGCCCCCGTACTACGCCTTCCGGATCGTCCCCGGCGACCTCGGCACCAAGGGCGGCCTGCGCACCGACGCCCGCGCCCGCGTCCTGCGGCCGGACGGCTCGGTGATCCCGGGGCTGTACGCGGCCGGGAACGCGAGCGCGGCGGTCATGGGCCACAGTTACGCGGGCGCGGGCTCCACGATCGGGCCGGCGATGACGTTCGGGTACATCGCGGCCCGGGACATCGCGGGGCGCTAGGGGCGGCGGGCGATCAGGAACGCCTGCTGGGACACCTCCTCGGGGCCGGGTTCGCGCACCGTCTGCGAGACGAGCGCGAAGCCGGCCGCCCGGAGCAGCTCGGCGACCCGCTCCGGCCGCCGCCGCCGGAAGGTCAGCGAGACGGGCCGCCCCCAAGGCCGGTCGTGGTGCCGGTCCTGGTCACCGGCCTGGAAGGCGACCATCAGATGCCCGCCCGGCGCCAGCACCCGGTGGAGCTCGGCGAACAGGCGGGGCAGCTCGTCCACCGGCGTGTGGATGGACGAGTACCAGGACACGGCACCGGCGAGCGCCCCGTCGGGCAGGTCCAGCTCCAGCATCGACCCCTGCTCGAACCGCAGCCCCGGGTTCTCCCTGCGGGCGATGGCGAGCATCGACTCCGAGAGGTCGAGCCCGAAGACGGACAGCCCGAGCGAGGCGAGATGGGCGGTGATCCGCCCGGGCCCGCACCCCAGGTCGGCGACCTGCCCGCCGTCCCCCACCAGCTCGGCGAACCCGGCCAGCAGGACGCGGTCCAGGGGGCTCACGGTGAGCACGCCCCGGAACTGCACGGCGTAGTCCTCGGCGACGCTGTCGTAGAAGGTGCGGGTGGCGGCCACGAAGTCGGTGTCGGTCATGGCCGGGGACCCTAGCGGCCCCCACTGACACTCAGCCGTCCCCGGCCGCCCGCAGCACCGCGGTCCCGGCCGCCGCCCCGGCACCACGCCGGGCCCACCCCGCGAACCAGCCCCCTCCACCAGGGACCCGGTCGCCAGCGGGGCCATCAGCAGGACGACCGCTCCCGCCGACCGCACTTCCTGGCCCCTCGCCGGGATCTCGCCCCGCTCGTGCGGCGCCGGGCCGACCAGCCGGAAGGCGTACGTCCCCACCGCCGGCGTCACGATCACCGCGACCCTGGGACAAAGGCAGGAGCCCCGCTGCCGTGCGGCGCGGGGCTCCTTGGGTACTGCTTTCAGGTCCGGATCAGAGGCTGGAGTGCCTCGGAGTCGGGATCGCTCAGACGGGGGTGACGTTCTCCGCCTGCGGGCCCTTCGGGCCCTGCGTCACGTCGAAGGAGACCTGCTGGTTCTCCTCCAGCGAACGGAAGCCGCTCGCGTTGATCGCGGAGTAGTGGACGAAGACGTCGGGGCCTCCGCCCTCCTGGGCGATGAAGCCAAAGCCCTTTTCGGCGTTGAACCACTTCACGGTTCCGGTAGCCATAAGCCCTCCTTGGGCCCAAAAGGGTTGCCCTGCTCCAGAACCTGCAAGTGTGAAAACAGTGCCGCACAACTGCATTCTTCTGAAAACGACTAGAGCCCGCGGTTACATGCTCCGCAGGCTCTGTACTGCAAGGGAAACCAAACTGCAACTTGCGGCGAGCCTAGCACGCGGGCAGCCGAAAGCAACAGAGGCCAAGATCACGTCACCCAGATGTTTGAAGATCGCGGAGAGGTTGACCTCGGGGGCCGAAGTTCGAAGCGTACCCCAAGGGGTCTAGTGTCGCGATGTGGACAATTCTCGCACCCGGCCGCGCGTCGGCCACATCCAGTTCCTGAACTGCCTGCCCCTGTACTGGGGGCTCGCGAGGACGGGCACGCTCCTCGACTTCGAGCTCACGAAGGACACCCCGGAGAAGCTCAGCGAGAAGCTGGTGCAGGGAGACCTCGACATCGGGCCCATCACCCTCGTCGAGTTCCTCAAGAACGCGGACGACCTGGTCGCCTTCCCCGACATCGCCGTCGGCTGCGACGGCCCGGTCATGTCCTGCGTCATCGTCTCGCAGGTCCCGCTGGACGAGCTGGACGGCGCCAGGGTGGCCCTCGGGTCGACCTCGCGCACCTCGGTCCGGCTCGCCCAGCTCCTCCTCGCCGAGCGCTACGGCGTGCGGCCCGACTACTACACCTGCCCGCCCGACCTCAGCCTGATGATGCAGGAGGCGGAGGCCGCCGTACTCATCGGAGACGCGGCGCTGCGGGCCAACCTCCTCGACGGGCCGCGCTTCGGCCTCGAGGTGCACGACCTCGGCTCGCTCTGGAAGGAGTGGACCGGGCTGCCGTTCGTCTTCGCCGTCTGGGCCGCCCGCCGGGACTACCTGGAGCGCGAGCCGGTCATCACCCGCAAGGTCCACGAGGCCTTCCTCGCCTCCCGCAACCTCTCCCTGGAGGAGGTCGGCAAGGTCGCGGAACAGGCGGCCCGCTGGGAGGCCTTCGACGAGAAGGTCCTGGAGAAGTACTTCACGACCCTGGACTTCCGCTTCGGCGGCCCGCAGTTGGCCGCGGTCACGGAGTTCGCGCGAAGGGTGGGGCCCACGACGGGTTTCCCCGGGGACGTGAAGGTGGAACTGCTTCAGCCCTAACCTGCATCCACACCTTATGGGGGAGGCCGGTATGCAGCCGCTGGGAGTCGACGAACCCACCGCCGTGGGCCCCTACCGGCTGCTCGGCCGACTGGGGTCCGGCGGCATGGGCCGGGTCTACCTCGGCCGCAGCGCCGGGGGCCGTACCGTCGCCGTGAAGATCGTGCACCCGCACTTCGCGCTCGACGAGGAGTTCCGTGCCCGCTTCCGGCGCGAGGTCGACGCGGCGCGCAGGGTGGGCGGAGCGTGGACGGCCCCCGTGCTGGACGCCGATCCGGAGGCCGCCGTCCCTTGGGTCGCCACGGGGTACGCGGCGGGCCCCTCGCTGGCCACGGCGGTCACGGACGGGGGGCCGCTGCCCGAGCACTCCGTACGCGTGCTGGGGGCGGGGCTCGCCGAGGCGCTGGCGGCCGTGCACGAACTGGGGCTCGTCCACCGGGACGTGAAGCCCTCCAACGTCCTGCTCACAGTCGACGGCCCGCTCCTCATCGACTTCGGCATCGCACGCGCCACGGACGGCACGGCGTCGCTGACGTCCACGGGGGTCTCGATCGGGTCCCCCGGCTACATGGCGCCCGAACAGATCCTGAGCAAGGGGGTGTCGGGCGCGGCGGACGTCTTCTCGCTGGGCGCGGTGCTGGCGTACGCGGCCACGGGGGCACCGCCCTTCCCCGGGGACTCCTCGGCCTCCCTCCTCTACAAGGTCGTCCACGAGCAGCCCGAACTCGGCGCGCTGAGCGGTGAGCTGCGGGACGTCGTGGAGGCGTGTCTCGCCAAGTCGCCCCAGGACCGGCCGGCTCCGGGGGAGCTGGCCCGGCGGCTGGCCCCCGAGGGAGCGGCCCGGCTGGTGGCGGCGGGGTGGCTGCCGGGGGCGCTGGTGGAGCAGGTGGGGCGAAGTGCCGTACAGCTCTTGAACCTCGAGGCGGCGGGGGAGCGCACGGGGGAGCAGCCGTCCGGGCCGGTGGGCTTCACCAGTCCTTCGGTGGGGGCCGGGCCGGCGGGCACGGTGGGCGCGTTCGGGCCGCCGCCGGTGATGCCGGTCGTGTCCGCGGGGGCGCCTCCGGCCGCCGCGGCCGGGCCCCCGGCGTACCCGGTCACCCCGCCGACTCCGCTGGGCACGCCCACGGGCACTCCCGGCCCCTCCGGCACCTCTGGCCCGTATGTGCCCGAGCCCCGGGACGCGGTGCCGGGGGAGACGGTGGTGCCCGCCGACAAGAGACCCGGCCGGCTCTCCGTCTCCGTCGCCGCCACCGCCACGCCCGGGGAGGGCGGCCGCGGCCGCCGCATGAGCTGCACCGTCGCCCTCGCCGTCGCCGGGGCCCTGGCCGCGGTGACCGTGGGCTCGGTGTTCGTGTTCGACCTGCTGCCCGGGCGGGGCGACGACGACTCGGCGAGCTCCTCCCCGCCCGGCAGCGACGCGTACTCCTCGGCGCCGACGTCCGCACCGTCGGCGTCCTCGTCCGCCTCCACTTCGGTCTCCCCTTCGCCGTCGAGGGAGCCGTCGAGCGAGTCGTCGGGTGGACCGGCCGCCGTCCCCGCCCGCTTCCTCGGCACCTGGGAGGGCGAGGGCACGGGGCTCGGCGGGAGCCTGCCGATGGGGACCTTCCGGATCACCGTCAAGGAGGTCGGCGTGGGCGGGGAGTTGGGACGGCTGCGGCAGACCGACGCGGTCGGCGCGGTCTGCACGGACGTCCTCACCCTGAAGAAGGTCACCGACACCGAACTCGTCACCACGGCGGTCGGAGCCAAGGACAACCACGCCGGCTGCAACCCCGCCGCCCACACGGTCCGCCTCACCACCGTGGGCGACGACCTGAAGTACACCTCGGAGAGCGCGGCCGAGGGCTACCCCGAGGCACGGATGTCGAAGGTCGAGGAGTGACCGCGCTGCTCATCGCCGTCGCCGCACTCTGGGGAGCGGTGACGGGCGCCCTGCTGCCGCGCGCCGCCTACCGCTTCTCCGTGCCCAGCGAGGAACCCTGGCGCCGCACCTGCCCCGCCGGGCACCCGCTGGGCGGATGGCTCGGCCGCGCGAGCTGCCGCACCTGCGGCAAGGGGCAGTCGTACGACCCCGGCGTGCCCCTTCTCGCCAAGTCGTACGGCCCCGGCGGGCTCCTCCTCCCCGCCGTCACCGCCCTCGTCTGCGCCGGCCTCGCCGCCGCCACCGGCACCCGTCCGGAGCTCGCCGTCTGGCTGCTGCTCGCCCCCGTGGGTGTCCTGCTGGCCGCTGTCGACCTGCGGGTACGACGGCTTCCCGACCCGCTCACCCTCCCGCTCGCGGCCGCCGCGCTCGCCCTGCTGGGGCTGGTCTCGCTGGTGCCCGAGCACGCCGGGAGCTGGCCGCACGCCCTGTACGGCGCCCTCGCGCTCGGCGCCGGCTACTGGGTGCTGTGGCGGATCAACCCCGGCGGCATGGGCTTCGGCGACGTGAAGCTGGCGCTCGGCGCGGGGGCGGTCCTCGGGTGGTACGGCTGGGACACCGTGCTCCTCGGCACCTTCGCCGGGTTCCTGCTCGGCGCGCTGTGGGGCGGTGTCCTGGTCCTCGCGGGCAAGGCGGGTCGCAGGACGGCGATCCCGTTCGGGCCGTTCCTGATCGCGGGGGCGTACGCGGGGCTGCTGATCGGCGCGTACACGGCCTGAGGTCGGGCCCGTCACAGGGCTGGCGTAGGCTGGCTTGGTCCGTCCGAACCCTTGACGAAAGGCACGCCCCGGTGACCGAGAAGGCCGACCTTCAGTCCGTCCTCGACCGTGCCGCCGAGGGTGGGCGGATCACTCCGGAGGAGGCGCTCGACCTCTACCGCGACGCCCCGCTGCACGCGCTGGGCTCCGCGGCGGACGCGGTGCGCCGCAGGCGGTACGCGGGCACCGAGCACATCGCCACGTACATCATCGAGCGGAACATCAACTACACGAACGTCTGCGTGACGGCGTGCAAGTTCTGCGCGTTCTACGCCCCGCCCACCGCCAAGGACAAGGGCTGGACCCGCGACCTGGACGACATCCTGCGCCGGTGCGCGGAGACCGTCGAACTCGGCGGCACCCAGATCATGTTCCAGGGCGGCCACCACCCGGACTACGGCGTCGAGTACTACGAGAAGCACTTCGCGGCCATCAAGAAGGAGTTCCCGCAGCTGGTCATCCACTCCCTCGGTGCCTCCGAGGTCGAGCACATGGCCAGGATCTCCAAGGTGAGCGTCGAGGAGGCGATCCAGCGGATCCACACCGCCGGCCTCGACTCCTTCGCCGGCGCGGGCGCCGAGCTGCTGCCCGAGCGCCCCCGCAAGGCCATCGCGCCGCTCAAGGAGTCCGGCGAGCGCTGGCTGGAGATCATGGAGACCGCGCACCGGCTGGGCGTGGAGTCCACGTCCACCATGCTGATGGGCACCGGCGAGACCAACGCCGAGCGCATCGAGCACCTGCGGATGATCCGTGACGTCCAGGACCGCACGGGCGGCTTCCGCGCCTTCATCCCGTACCTGTACCAGCCGATGAACAACCACCTGAAGGGCCGCACCCAGGCCACGATCTTCGAGTACCTGCGGATGATCGCGATCTCCCGGCTCTTCATGGACAACATCGCCCACATCCAGGGCTCCTGGCTCACCACCGGCCAGGACGCGGGCCAGCTGACGCTGCACTACGGCGCGGACGACCTCGGCTCGGTCATGCTGGAGGAGAACGTCGTCTCGGCGGCCGGTGCCAAGCACCGCTCCAACCTCCAGGAAATGATCGACATGATCCGCACGGCGGGCCGGGTCCCGGCCCAGCGCTCGACGACCTACGAACACCTCGTGGTCCACGACGACCTGGCGAACGACCCGGTCGACGCGCGCGTCCAGTCCCACATCTCCTCCACGGCCATCGAGGGCGGCACGGCCCACCCCGAGCTGAAGATCCTCGCGTCCAACTAGGCACGCGGTGCTGACGATCCACACCGCCGACGTCCTGACCCCGGGCGGCGAGAGCCCTTCGCTGCCCGGCGGGGCGGTACTGGTCGAGGGACGGCAGATCACGGCCGTAGCGCTGTACGACGACCTGGTCGCCGCACACCCGTCCGCAAGGGTCCGCCGCTGGCCGGGAGTTCTCACCCCGGGCCTCGTCGAACCGCACGGCCCGGAACTGCTGGAGCAGGCCTACCACCCGGACCCGCGTGAGGACCTGGGCGACGAACCCCTCACGGGCGAGGCGCTGTCGGCCCTCGGCATGACCGACGCGAGGTGGGGCGCGAGCGCGCGGCGAGGAGTGCAGCGGCTGCTGGCGAAGGGGACGGTGGCGGTGGTGGGCCCGTTGCGACGCGCCACGGTGATCGACGCGGTGCACAGGTCGGGTCTGGCGATCGAGCCGGGTCCCACGGAGTCGCTGTTGCTCCCGGGCGCGGACGCGACCTTCGCGGTTTTCGACGCAACGGAATGCGTGGCCACGGTGATCAGGGGCCGCCTGCTGCACAGGCGCAGGTGAGTACCTGAGGGGCGCGGGGCCGTATCGACATGCGGCTCCGCCGCGTGGGCGCGACCAGCCCCCAAAGAGCCGCACCCGAAACTCAACCCCCCAACGCCGCCCCAAACGCCCCCGAACTCTGAGAAACCCCACTGCAATGGGTCAACGCGTCATCCTCATCGGCGTCCCCCTCCCGGCACTGCTGATCCCGGAACGCAGACCACATCGACACCCAAGCCACCTCCTTCGACTCGGCAAAAGCCCGCACCTGCGCCGCGTCGGACAACGTGAACGTCTCCCCGTCCACATCATTCGTCCCGATCATCGAAGTGAGCGCCAAAGCCCGCCACGCAGTGGCGTCCGTGGTCCCGAACACCTCCTTCAACTGACTCTGCGCCGCCTTCGCCGAAGTGACCGCGTAATCCCCCATGTCCCCGTCGTACGACTCCCCGTAGTTCATCGTCATGATGTTGACGGTCGACACCTGAACGGACTTGTCGTTCGCCGACTCCAGCAGCGCCACGCTGTCGTCGTCGAGCCCCGACGGCATGACGGGCAGCGTGAAGGACACGGTGAGACCACTGCGCTCCTCCTGGAGCAACGCGATCGCCTCGGACCGCAGCTCCACCGAGTCGGAGTCCGTCAGCGCGTCCCCCTCGACGTCGAAGTCGGCGAGGGAGGACCCGGCCGCGTCCAGGGCCTTTCCGTAGGCCGCGGCCAGCTTCGCCGCACTGGAGCAGGTCTCGGCCAGCTCCTTCCCGGACGCCCCGCCGAAGGAGACCCGCACCTTCGCCCCGTCCTCCTTCAGCGCACTGATCCGGGACTTCACGGAGGAGTCGCCGACCGCCGCCGTACCGTTCCAGGACGGCGTGCAGTCACTCCCGTCGGCGATCACGAACGCGAGGTTGTACACGGACGGCGAGCCCGCGGAGTCGTTCCCGGACGCCTCGGTCGCGCTGACGTAGGGGGCGTAGGCAGTGCCGGGTGACGTGTCGGACGACGCCTGGGGGGACGCCGTGCGCGTCGCTTCCGGCGCGGGGCCGGCCTCGGCGGAACACCCGGTGGTGGCCAGGGCGAACAGACAGGTGAGCCCGGCGGCCGGCCTCAGGAAAACCCGCATTCTTCATGCACCCGCTCTCGTGATGTTCGTCTCAGGCTCGAAACAAAGGGTTATTCGAAAGGAGAACGTCTCATACGAAGCCGGTGTTCAGAACGGCCGTCGACGCACAGGGAATCCATGGGTCGCACCGCGTGAATGGGGTCAATCGGGCGAACTGATCCGGGCATTCGGCTCCCTTCCGGCCATGGCGGCCCGCGCAGGCGTTCGTGGAATCTCTCAGGGAAAAGACAGGTTAAGGCGTTTCTCATATGCGCCTCACAAGAAGACCTGAATCGGTCACATAAAGACTCCTTAACGTCTGGGGAATGCATTCCGAGCCTGCCATCGAAAACCGTGCGGACATGCGCGGTCGCCGCCGCAAACGCGGTAGTAACGGGTCCGCCGACGGTCCCGTGTTCGTTGACAACTCCGGACGCCGCTCCAAGATGCTGCGCCGGATCGGCCTTCTCCTCGGCGTCCTGTGCCTCGGCTACGCCGTGGTGCTCGGCCTGGCCTTCATGGGCATCGGCGTCTCCAGCACGTCGCTGCTGCCCTTCGCGGGCGGCGGACCGCGCGGTTCCTCGAACTCCGGCCCCGGTGGCTTCCAGCCCCAGGGCGGCATCGGCACCCCGCCGGTCCGGCCCACCGGTACCCCGCCCACCGCCCCGACCGCCTCCGCGGCCGCCAACTGACCCGAACGGCCCACCACATGACCACGACGACGCCCTCCCGCGGCCGCCGGCGTGCCCCCACCCGCATGGAGCGGGCGGCGGGCAAGGCCGCGGCGTTGCAGAAACCGCGGGTCATCCTCGCCCTGCTGCTCCTGCTCGGCCTGACCAGCGTGATGCTGCTCGACGGTTATCTGCGCGCCGAGGTCGGCGGCGACGAGCGGGTGCGCGACGGTGCCAGCTCCAGCAAGGTCCCCGACAAGATCCTCGACGGCGGCCCGATCGTCAGCTTCCGGGGCGGCCAGGCCACCACCACCTCCGTCCCCGCCAGGACGATCGCGCTCACCTTCGACGACGGCCCGAACCCGACGTACACGCCCCAGGTTCTGAAGATCCTGGAGAAGTACGACGTCCCGGCGACCTTCTTCGTGGTCGGCTCGATGGTCTCGCGCTACCCCGGGATCGTGAAGGACATGGTCGACCAGGGCAACGAGGTGGGCGTCCACACCTTCACCCACGTCGACCTCTCCTACCAGAGCGACGCCCGCATCCGGCGCGAGATGACGCAGACCCAGCTCGCCCTCGCGGGCGCGGCCGGCATCACCACCACGCTGTTCCGGGCGCCGTACTCCTCGGAGACGGACGCGATCGACAACTACAGCTGGCCGGTCTACGAGAAGCTCGGCGAGGAGGGCTACACCAGCGTGTTCGTCGACACCGACAGCGACGACTGGAAGAAGCCCGGCGTCTCGAAGATCGTCCAGTGGGCCACCCCGTCCGGGACCTCGGGCGCCTCCGTGCTGATGCACGACGCCGGTGGCGACCGCGAGCAGACGATCGCGGCGCTGCCGAAGTACATCGAGAAGATGCGGGCGAAGGGCTACACCTTCACCACCATCAGCGGGGTCGTCGAGGCGCAGAACACGGGCGCGCGGTTCCTGGGCGGCGACCGGAACGGCGACCGGAACGGCACTCAGACCGGCACGGAGGCCGGCACCCAGACCGGCACCCGCCGTCTCCAGGCCGCCCATCGCGAGGCCACCGGCACCACCCTCTACGAGGGCAAGGCGCTCGTCGCGGCCGTCGCCGTCGCCGAGTACACGGTGCCCACGCTGTCGGTCGGGCTGGTGATCGTGGGCGTCGCGGTCATGGGCCGGTTCGGGATGATGCTGGTCCTCGCGCGCCGCCACCACCGACAGCGCAACCGGCGCCGCTTCAGCTGGGGACCCACGGTCACCCGGCCGGTGACGGTGATCGTCCCGGCGTACAACGAGAAGGAGTGCATCGCCAACACCCTGGAGTCCCTGGCGAGGAGCACCCACCCGATCGAGGTGATCGTGGTCGACGACGGCTCCTCGGACGGCACCTCCGAGATCGCCCGCGAGGCCGCCCACCGACTGGGCATGACGAACGTGCGGGTCATCCGCCAGGAGAACGCGGGCAAGCCGGCCGCCCTCAACAACGGCGTCCGCAGCGCCAGTCACGACATCGTCGTGATGATGGACGGCGACACCGTCTTCGAGCCGGACACCGTACGGCAGCTGGTGCAGCCCTTCGCGAACGAGGAGGTCGGCGCGGTCGCCGGCAACGCCAAGGTCGGCAACCGCAACACGGTCATCGGGGCCTGGCAGCACATCGAGTACGTGATGGGCTTCAACCTCGACCGCCGCATGTACGACCTGCTGCGCTGCATGCCGACGATCCCGGGCGCGATCGGCGCGTTCCGCCGCGAGGCGGTGCTCCAGGTCGGCGGGATGAGCGAGGACACCCTCGCCGAGGACACCGACATCACCATCGCGATGCACCGCGCGGGCTGGCGGGTCGTCTACCAGGAGCACGCCCGCGCGTGGACCGAGGCGCCGGGTTCCCTGAAGCAGCTGTGGTCGCAGCGGTACCGGTGGTCGTACGGCACCATGCAGGCCCTGTGGAAGCACCGGAAGTCCCTCACGGACAAGGGGCCTTCGGGCCGTTTCGGCCGGGTCGGGATGCCGCTGGTGGTGATCTTCCAGATCGTCACGCCGGTCTTCGCCCCGCTGATCGACGTGTTCACCGCCTACTCGATGATCTTCGTCGACTTCCGGGCGGCGCTGTACGCGTGGCTCGCGGTCCTCGGCATCCAGCTGGTGTGCGCCGCGTACGCCTTCCGCCTCGACAAGGAGAAGTACCGCTATCTGCTGATGATGCCGCTCCAGCAGCTGGCCTACCGGCAGATGATGTACCTCGTCCTCATCCACTCCTGCATCACCGCCCTCACCGGCGGTCGCCTGCGCTGGCAGAAGCTGAAGCGCACCGGTGAGGTCGGGACGCCGGCGGGGGTGGGCTGAGGTGGGTTCGCACAGAAGAGGAGACGTCCGAACGGCTCCGCCCGCCGATACGGCCCCGATGCCGCAGGTCGTCGTGTCCCCGCCCCGGCCCGAGACGCCCGGCCGCGACCGCTACTTCGACACCCTGCGGGCCGTCGCCCTGATCCGGGTCGTCGCCTATCACACCTTCGGGTGGGCCTGGGCCGGCATGGTCTTCCCGTCCATGGGGATCATGTTCGGCCTCGCCGGCACCCTGATGGCCAGGTCGCTGGAGAGACCGGCGGTCACGGTGGTCAGGAGCAGGATGCGACGCCTGCTCCCGCCGTTCTGGTTCTGGGGCGTCTTCGTCGTCCTCGCGATGCTGGTCCACGACTGGATGCCGGGCTGGCAGCTCGTCTTCTGGGTCGTACCGCTGGGGGACCCGCCGGGCAACGCGTGGGGCGAGCAGGCCTGGGAGATCCTCTGGTACCTGCGCACCTACCTGTGGTTCGTCCTGCTGTCCCCGGCGCTGCTGAGGGTGTTCCGGCTCGCCCCGGTGCCGGTCCTGCTGCTGTCCCTCGCCCCGGTCGTGGTCTTCCAGTTCCTGTGGGAGCCGCCGGACAACCGCCTCGGCAGCGCCCTGACCGACCTCGCGACCTTCCTGTTCTGCTGGCTCCTCGGCTTCGCCCACCGGGACGGGGTCCTGGAGCGGCTGAAGCCGTTCGCCGTCGTCGTGCTCTCGCTCGCCGCGATCGGGTTCGGCGGCTGGTACGCCGTCACCCACCAGGCCGGGACGGGGTCGTACGACCTCGACGACATCCCCCTCGCCCAGGCCTTCTGGTCCGCCGGGTACGTGACGCTGCTGATGTGGGCCAAGGCGTACTTCGGGATCGACTTCGCCCGGCTGACCCGCTTCCGCCGCACCGACCGTCTCGTCACCGTCTTCAACTCCCGCGCGGTGACGATCTACCTGTGGCACGAGATCGCGCTGGTCCTGGCCGTGCCGCTGATCGACCGGTTCTGGGACGTGCCCGCCTTCGAGAAGTGGCTGCCGCTGGAGAGCCAGTGGTTCATGTTCGGCGTCGGGTGGGTGCTGATCGCGGTGTTCGTCCTGGTGTGCGGCTGGGTGGAGGACGTGGCCGGGAAGAAGAAGCCGCAGCTCCTTCCGGGAGGGCGGCCTGCAAGAATGGGTCCGTGACCCGCGCTTCCCTGAACAAGCAGCCGCACGAAGTCGCCTCGATGTTCGACGACGTGGCGGAACGGTACGACCTGACCAACGACGTGCTCTCGCTCGGCCAGGACCGGGCGTGGCGCAAGGAGGTCGCCAAGGCGGTCGACGCCCGTCCCGCGCAGAAGGTCCTGGACCTGGCGGCGGGCACGGCCACCTCCTCGCTGCCCTTCGCGCGCACGGGCGCGTACGTCGTCCCCTGCGACTTCTCCCTCGGCATGCTCAGGGTCGGCAAGAAGAACCACCCCTGGCTGCCGCTCACGGCCGGCGACGCGACGAGGCTGCCCTTCAAGGACGACACCTTCGACGCCGTCACCATCTCCTTCGGGCTGCGCAACGTCCAGGACACCGATGCCGCCCTGCGCGAGATGTACCGGGTGACCAAGCCCGGCGGCCGGGTCGTGATCTGCGAGTTCTCGCATCCCACCTGGGCGCCCTTCCGCACGGTCTACACCGAGTACCTGATGCGCGCCCTGCCGCCGGTGGCCCGCGCGGTCTCCTCCAACCCCGACGCCTACGTCTACCTCGCCGAGTCCATCCGCGCCTGGCCCGACCAGCCGGCCCTGGCCGAACGCCTCCAGAAGGCGGGCTGGTCGAAGGTGGCGTGGCGCAACCTCACGGGCGGGATCGTGGCCCTGCACCGGGGCGTCAAGGAGAGCTGACCGGCTCCTTCCGCCGCGAGGGCGTCGAGGAGTGCCGACCCGCCTTCTCCAGGGCGCCCTCAGCCGAGTCCCGTCGTACAGCGGACGTGGTACGGGTCGCCCGGCTCGTCCAGTTCGCGCTGGAGGCCGCCGCTCGGGGACCTCGGGACGCGGGGCTCGTGGACGCCTCCGCCGCCCTCTCCGGGACCGAAGTCGAACCAGACGTACACCATCGACTCCCGCGGCACCTCGGCACCGGGCTGCGGGTACTGACGTACGACATAGTCGACGACGGCCTGATGGAAGTCCTTGCGGTCCGGCGCATTGATGAACAGGCCCTGCGCCTGGGCCGTCTCACGCGCGTCCACTGCCATGAGTCCGACCAGACGCGGTACGCGCACTTCGGGTGTTTTGGGTGTTATGCGCACAGATGTCACCCCCAGCGGTACTGGAAGGGTAACTCCGCCCCGGCGGCAGCCGGAAGTGCCGGGTTTCGTTCTGTAGCAGACGGCTACGCTGGGTCACCGTCTCGGAGGGAGAGCCGGAAGCAGAGGGCCTCTTCCGGGAGCTGCGGGTGCGGATACGTCTCCGCGAGGTCCATACCGAGGCGCTTGGTGACCGCGATCGACCGTTCGTTGCCGGGTCTGACCATCGCCACCACGTCGGTGACGCCCGCCGCCCGGAGCCGCTCCAGCGTCATCCGCGCGGCCACGGTGGCGTACCCCTTGCCCCAGAACTCCCGCCCGAGCCGCCAGCCGATCTCGATCTCACCGGTCGGCCCCCAGTCCCGCGGCCAGGGCTGCGCGCCGGTGAAACCGATGACCCGGCCGCTCTCGTCGACCATGGTCCACAGGCAGAAACCCAGCTCGGCGTCGTGCCGCCGCTGGCGCGCGGTGAGCTCCTCGTAGACGGACAGCTCCGCGGACTTGCCGCCGTGGAACTCCATGACGTCCGGGTCGTCGAAGACCCGGTGCCAGGCGACGGCGTCCTCGTCGGTGGGGACACGGAGCCGTACTACGGGCAGAGCTCGGTTCACTGGGGCAGCCCTTCAGCCGGGTGATCAATTCTGCTGAATAGACTGCCCATGTCCAGTGCCGGTCGGCACGCAGATTTCGAACTTGGGGAGATCCCGCCGTGACCGAGCCCCTGTCCGAGAACACCGCCGATGTCATCGTCGTCGGCGCGGGGCCGGCCGGCTCCACCACCGCGTACCACCTTGCCAAGGCCGGACTCGACGTACTCCTGCTGGAGAAGACCGAGTTCCCGCGCGAGAAGGTCTGCGGCGACGGTCTGACCCCGCGTGCCGTCAAACAGCTCGTCGCCATGGGCATCGACGTCTCCGAGGAGGCGGGCTGGCTGCGGAACAAGGGCCTCAGGATCATCGGCGGCGGGGTCCGCCTCCAGCTCGACTGGCCGGATCTCGCCTCCTTCCCCGACTACGGCCTCGTCCGCAAGCGCGACGACTTCGACGAGCAGCTCGCCCGCCAGGCCCAGAAGGCCGGGGCGCGGCTGTACGAGCGCTGCAACGTCGGCGCCCCCATCACCGACGAGCGCACGGGCCGGATCACGGGCGTGCACGCGAAACTCGGCGAGGACAAGCGCGAAGTCACCTTCCACGCGCCCCTGGTGGTCGCCGCCGACGGCAACTCCACCCGGCTCTCCCTCGCGATGGGCCTGCACCGCCGCGAGGACCGCCCGATGGGCGTCGCCGTACGGACGTACTTCGAGAGCCCCCGCCACGAGGACGACTACCTGGAGTCCTGGCTGGAGCTGTGGGACCGGCGCGGGCCCGGCGAGGACCGGCTGCTGCCCGGCTACGGCTGGATCTTCGGCATGGGCGACGGCACGTCCAATGTCGGCCTCGGCGTCCTGAACACCTCCGACTCCTTCAAGGAGCTCGACTGGCGCGAGGTGCTGAAGGCCTGGTGCGCCTCCATGCCGGAGGACTGGGGCTACACCCCGGAGAACATGACCGGGCCGATCCGCGGTGCCGCGCTCCCCATGGCCTTCAACCGCCAGCCCCACTACACCCGCGGCCTGTTGCTCGTCGGCGACGCCGGCGGCCTGGTGAACCCCTTCAACGGCGAGGGCATCGCCTACGCCATGGAGTCCGGCCAGATCGCCGCCGACGTCATCGTCCAGGCGCACGCCCGGTCCACGCCCGCGGGCCGCGAGATGGCGCTCCAGCGCTACCCGCGCGTCCTGAAGGACACCTACGGCGGCTACTACACGCTGGGCCGCGCCTTCGTGAAGCTCATCGGCAACCCGAAGGTCATGAAGATCGCGGCCCAGCGCGGCCTGACCCACCCGGTGCTCATGAAGTTCACCCTGAAGATGCTCGCCAACCTCACCGACCCCACGGGCGGCGACGCGATGGACCGGATCATCAACGGGCTGAGCAAGGTGGCGCCGAAGGCGTGACGCGGGGCCCGCGCCGGGGGCATCGTGGAGGCATGGACGCAGGAGTCGCGTTACCGCTCTTCGTCATCCTCATCACGGTCTCGGTGTGGGCCCTGATCCGCTCACTCAGGCGCTGAACGTGCCCCGACCGCCGCGAGGCGCTCCGGACCGGCCCTGACCGCCCCGCAGCGCCTCGACGTTGGCCGCCCGGCGGGCGAACACCTCGTCCCGCCGGTCCGCCACCTGCCCGAGCGCCTGCCTGCGCTCCCGCCGGGACAGCCGGTCCAGATACACGTGCCCGTTCACATGGTCGGTCTCGTGCGCCAGGCACCGAGCGAAGTACCCGGTCCCCTCGATCACGAGCGCCGCACCGTCCTTGTCGAACCCCCGCACCACGGCCCGGTCCGGCCGCGGTACGTCCATCACGGCGCCCGGCACCGACAGGCACCCCTCGCCGTCGTCGAGCAGCCTGCGCCCGGACGGGGCGAGCGGGTCGAGGACCGGGTTCACGATGTGCCCGACATGTCGGACACCATCGTCGTCGGGGCAGTCGTACACGAACAGCCGCAAGTCGACGTCGACTTGGTTGGCCGCGAGCCCGGCCCCGTCCGCGACGTACATCGTGAGGAACATGTCGTCGATCAGCGCGGCGAGGTCGGGCCCGAACTCGGTCACGTCCCGGCACGGCTTGTGCAGGATCTCCTCGCCGACCTCGGTGATGCGCCGGACCTTCCCGCGCCGGGCCTCGGGTGCGAGCGGCGGATACGAGTCGGCGGGCCTGCCTTGTACGAACACACTGGGCATGGTGATGTCTCCTGTCCCGTGAGGGGGGGTGCGGATGTGGACGGCAGATGTGGACTGCCGAACCCATCCAACCCCGGACAGGAAACGGAAAGGGCCGCAACCCCCGAGCGGCTGCGGCCCTTCCATGCGTTCATGCTGTCCCGGTGACCCAAATGTCCCCGGGTGTCCCGGTGTCAGAGCACCCGCACCGCGCCGGTCGGCGGGTCGTAGGACATCGGCTTCTCGGCGACCCCCGTCGAGGGGTTCTGCGCGCCGACGAACATGCCGTCACCGACGTACACCGCCACGTGGTACGCGCTGCCCGCGCTGCCCCAGTACAGGATGTCGCCCGGCTGAAGGTTGCTCAGCGAGACCTGGGTGCCGGCCGTCGACTGGTCCTGCGAGACGCGCGGCAGGTCGATGCCCACCTGCTTGAAGGCGGTCTGGACGAGACCGGAGCAGTCCCAGGAGCTGGGGCCGGTGCCGCCGGAGACGTACGCGTCACCGATCTGTGCCTTCACGAAGGCGATGACCGCGGCGGCCGAACCGGTCGCCGTGGACGAGCTCGTGGAGACACTGGCGCCCGCCGAGGCGGACAGGGTGGCCCGCTCGGTGCTGCGGGACGCGGCCTCCTCCGCGGCGGCCCTGCGGGCCTCCTCGGCCTTCTTCTTGGCCTCAGCCTTCTTCTTGGCCTCCGCGAGGTCCGCCTTGGCCTGCTTGGCGGCGCTCGCCGCGGCGGCGTCACGCTCGGCCTGCAGCTGGAAGTTGGCGGCCGCCTGCTGCATGGCGTCGGCGGACTCGGCCACCTGGCTGCCCAGGTCGGCCGAGAGGGTGGGCAGTTCGAGGGTCTGCGTCGTCGACTCGGCGGCGAACGCCGAAGCCGACGCGCCCGCCGCTGCCATGCTGAGAACGCCACCGGCGACTCCGGCACGCACGGCGATCGAAGTCGTCGCGCTGCGGCGGGGTTTCCGGTGGCTGCGTATGTGAGCGGTGTGGGACATGGGAACAACTGGTATCAGGGGCTCCTCCATACCTTCAAGAAACGTGTGCTGCGCCACAGTTGTTCAATCGGCGGCCCGAATCCCTGGTGTGCGGCTCTTTATTGACGCCGTAACGGACATTGCGGGCGCACGTGATCATGCCTGTGATCATGGGCTTTCGTTGTTACGCCCGAATTGACCCGCATCTAGCATCCGTTGCGGCCGTTGGCCAAGCCCCCTTCTTATGCGCCTCTCATGGATGTGGCAGAGGTCACGCAACGGTTACGGGGAGGGCTGCGTCCGGACACGGCAGCCGCTCGTGAATGTGTGCACGCGTCCACATCCGTCCTAGCGGCTCCCTCTGATGTGTGAACGCGGTCCTCTATCAAGCGCTCACGTCCAGCACCAATTTGCATGCAGCGGAACTCTCTTGATATGGAGACGCCTCTCCCGACCTGCGCCGACTAGCGAGAATGTCACCTCTGGTGATCACTCGGGCGCTTCTCGTATGAAGATCACCGCTGATCCGCCTTCATGATCGTTCGTCAGGTGGTGGAGATCACAAAGCTTGTGCAATACCCCGTGTCGCAGATCACAGACCGGCGGGCATAGGATGCGGGTCAGTTGGGCTTGTGACCTGCTTCACATGTTCGCGATCTTCGTCGGGACGGACGGAGGTCAGAGGGACGTATGAGTCGGGTGTAGTCCGATGCCATCGCCAGCAGTCAGTGCCGACTGAGAGGAGCGAGGAGCGGTGAACGCCTATGCGCCCATCCTCGTACTGGGAGCCCTCGGGGCAGGCTTTGCGATCTTCTCCGTGGTCATGGCCACGCTGATCGGTCCGAAGCGGTACAACCGGGCCAAGCTCGAGGCCTACGAGTGCGGCATCGAGCCGACCCCCACGCCGGCCGGCGGCGGGCGCTTCCCCATCAAGTACTACCTGACGGCGATGCTCTTCATCGTCTTCGACATCGAGATCGTCTTCCTCTACCCCTGGGCCGTCACCTTCGACGCCCTGGGTGTTTTCGGGCTCGTGGAGATGCTGCTCTTCGTGCTCACCGTCTTCGTCGCGTACGCGTACGTATGGCGGCGCGGCGGCCTGGAATGGGACTGAGGGGCCTTTAACTCATGGGACTCGAAGAAAAGCTGCCGAGCGGTTTCCTGCTGACCACCGTCGAGCAGGCCGCGGGCTGGGTGCGCAAGGCGTCCGTCTTCCCGGCCACCTTCGGACTGGCCTGCTGTGCCATCGAGATGATGACCACGGGCGCCGGACGCTACGACCTGGCCCGCTTCGGCATGGAGGTCTTCCGCGGCTCACCCCGCCAGGCCGACCTCATGATCGTCGCCGGCCGGGTCAGCCAGAAGATGGCCCCGGTGCTCCGGCAGGTCTACGACCAGATGCCGAACCCCAAGTGGGTCATCTCCATGGGGGTCTGCGCCTCCTCGGGCGGCATGTTCAACAACTACGCGATCGTGCAGGGCGTCGACCACATCGTGCCGGTCGACATCTATCTGCCCGGCTGCCCGCCACGGCCCGAGATGCTGATGGACGCGATCCTCAAGCTCCACCAGAAGATCCAGACCTCCAAGCTCGGCGTGAACGCCGAGGAGGCGGCCCGCGAGGCCGAGGAGGCGGCGCTCAAGGCCCTGCCCACGATCGAGATGAAGGGGCTGCTGCGGTGAGCGACGCGAACGGCACGGGCAACGGTGCCTCGAACGGGGTGAACCCCGAGAAGGACCTCGGCGCCTCCAACCTCCCCGGCCAGCGCGGCGAGGGCGGCGAGGAGATCCGCGTCCAGCGCGGCATGTTCGGCGCCAACAACGGCGGCGACACCTCCGGCTACGGCGGCCTGGTCCGCTCGATCAGGCTCCCGGGGGCGGCCGCCCGCCCCTACGGCGGCTGGTTCGACGAGGTCGCCGACGAACTGGAGGGCGCCCTGGAGGAGCAGGGACTGCTCCCGGACAACGCCATCGAGAAGACGGTCGTCGACCGCGGCGAGCTCACCTTCCACATCGAGCGCGAGCACCTGTTGCGCGTCGCACAGACCCTGCGCGACGACCCGGCCCTGCGCTTCGAGCTCTGCACCGGCGTCAGCGGGGTCCACTACCTCCACGACAAGGGCCGCGAGCTGCACGCCGTCTACCACCTGCGCTCGATCACCCACAACCGGCTGATCCGCCTGGAGGTCAGCGCCCCCGACGCCGACCCGCACATCCCGTCGCTGGTCTCGGTGTATCCGACCAACGACTGGCACGAGCGCGAGACCTACGACTTCTTCGGGATCGTCTTCGACGGTCACCCGGCCCTGACCCGGATCATGATGCCGGACGACTGGCAGGGCCACCCGCAGCGCAAGGACTATCCCCTCGGCGGCATCCCCGTCGAGTACAAGGGCGCCCAGATCCCGGCTCCGGACCAGCGGAGGTCGTACTCGTGAGCACTTCGCATGCCTCCCCTCGGGAGACCACAGAGGGCACCGTCTACACGGTCACCGGCGGCGACTGGGACGAGATCGTCCAGGCCGCGGCCCGCGCCGACGACGAGCGCATCGTCCTCAACATGGGCCCCCAGCACCCCTCCACCCACGGAGTGCTCCGCCTGATCCTGGAGATCGACGGCGAGACGGTCACCGAGGCCCGCTGCGGCATCGGCTACCTGCACACCGGCATCGAGAAGAACCTCGAGTTCCGCACGTGGACGCAGGGCACCACGTTCGTGACGCGCATGGACTACCTGACGTCCTTCTTCAACGAGACCGCCTACTGCCTCGCCGTCGAGAAGCTCCTCGGCATCGAGGACCAGATCCCCGACCGCGCGGAGATCATCCGGGTGCTCCTGATGGAGCTGAACCGGCTCTCCTCGCACCTGGTGTGCATCGCCACCGGCGGCATGGAACTCGGCGCCACCACGATCATGATCTACGGATTCCGTGATCGTGAAATGATTCTCGACATCTACGAGCTCATCACGGGCCTGCGGATGAACCACGCGTACATCCGCCCCGGCGGACTCGCGCAGGACCTGCCGCCCGGCGCGGTGGACCACATCCGCGAGTTCGTGAAGAAGATGAAGAAGAACCTCCCGGAGTACGACAAGCTCGCCACCGGGAACCCCATCTTCAAGGCCCGTATGCAGGACGTCGGCTACCTGGACCTCGCCGGCTGCATGGCCCTCGGAGCCACCGGCCCCATCCTGCGCTCCACCGGCCTGCCGCACGACCTGCGCAAGGCCCAGCCCTACAGCGGCTACGAGACCTACGACTTCGACATCCCGACCGCCGACACCTGCGACTCCTACGGGCGCTTCCTGATCCGCCTGGAGGAGATGCGCCAGTCGCTCAGGATCATCGAGCAGTGCCTGGACCGGCTCCAGCCGGGACCGGTCATGGTCGCCGACAAGAAGATCGCCTGGCCCGCCCAGCTCGCCCTGGGCCCCGACGGGCTCGGCAACTCCCTCGACCACATCAAGAAGATCATGGGCACCTCCATGGAGGCCCTGATCCACCACTTCAAGCTGGTCACCGAGGGCTTCCGGGTCCCGCCGGGGCAGGCGTACGCGGCCGTCGAGTCGCCCAAGGGCGAACTCGGGGTGCACGCCGTGTCCGACGGCGGCACCCGCCCCTTCCGGGTCCACTTCCGCGATCCGTCCTTCACCAACCTTCAGGCCATGGCGGCGATGTGCGAGGGCGGCCAGGTCGCCGACGTCATCGTCGCCGTCGCGTCCATCGACCCCGTGATGGGAGGCGTCGACCGGTGACCACGAGTTCTTCCGAGCGGGGCGTCAGCCTGGGCATGCCCGAACTGCCCGCACCCGCTTACCCGGACGACGTCCGAGCCCGGCTGGAGGCGGACGCGCGCGAGATCATCGCCCGCTACCCGGACTCCCGCTCGGCCCTGCTGCCGTTGCTGCATCTCGTGCAGTCGGAGGAGGGCCATGTCACGCGCACCGGGATGCAGTTCTGCGCGGACGTGCTGGAGCTGACCACGGCCGAGGTCACCGCGGTCGCCACCTTTTACACCATGTACCGGCGCAGGCCCTCGGGCGACTACCAGGTGGGCGTCTGCACCAACACCCTCTGCGCGGTGATGGGCGGCGACGCGATCTTCGCCGAGCTCCAGGAGCACCTGGGCGTCGGCAACGGCGAGACCACCGACGACGGCAAGGTCACCCTGGAGCACATCGAGTGCAACGCGGCCTGCGACTTCGCGCCGGTGGTGATGGTCAACTGGGAGTTCTTCGACAACCAGACCCCGGCGAGCGCGAAGCGCATGGTCGACGACCTGCGCGCGGGGCGTCCGGTCGAGCCCACGCGCGGGGCGCCGCTGTGCACGTTCAAGGAGACCGCGCGGATCCTCGCCGGCTTCCCCGACGAGCGGGCCGGAGCGGTGGAGGCGACCGGCGGAGCGGGACCCGCGTCGCTGGTGGGTCTCCGCCTGGCCAGGGGAGAGGCCGCACCCGCGCGTGTGGTCCATCCGCGCGAAGGAGCATCGCAGGACCGCGACGGTTCGCCGCAGGACCGGGGCGTCCATGAGCCGTCCCCGACGGAGCACCTGAGCTCACACGACGCGCCACAGGACACGTCGGCCTCCGACCCGGCCCACCCGGCCGGGCCCGCCGCCGAGGAGGGGGAGTGATGACCTTGGCACCCGAACTCAAGAACAACAGCCCCGAGAAGCTGCTCGCACCCGTGTTGTCGGCCTTCTGGGACGAGGACAAGTCCTGGACGCTGGACGTCTACAAGAGGCACGAGGGATACGAGGGGCTCCGCAAGGCGCTCGCGATGTCACCGGACGACCTGATCGCGTACGTCAAGGACTCCGGTCTGCGCGGTCGCGGCGGCGCGGGATTCCCCACCGGAATGAAATGGCAGTTCATTCCGCAGGGAGACGGAAAGCCGCACTATCTGGTTGTCAACGCCGACGAGTCGGAGCCCGGGACCTGCAAGGACATCCCGCTCCTCTTCGCGAACCCGCACAGCCTCATCGAGGGCATGATCATCGCGTGTTACGCCATCAGGTCTTCGCATGCCTTCATCTATCTGCGTGGTGAAGTCGTCCCTGTGCTGCGGCGGTTGCACTCGGCCGTGAGCGAGGCCTACGCGGCCGGCTACCTCGGACAGAACATCCTGGGCAGCGGCCTCGATCTCGACATCACCGTGCACGCGGGCGCGGGCGCGTACATCTGCGGTGAGGAGACCGCACTGCTCGACTCGCTCGAAGGCCGCCGTGGTCAACCGCGGCTCCGTCCCCCTTTCCCTGCGGTCGCAGGCCTCTACGCCTGCCCGACTGTTGTGAATAACGTGGAGTCGATCGCGTCGGTTCCCGCGATCCTCCAAAGGGGGAAGGACTGGTTCAGGTCGATGGGCAGCGAGAAGTCCCCGGGCTTCACGCTGTACTCGCTCAGCGGCCATGTCGCGAGCCCCGGCCAGTACGAGGCCCCGCTCGGCATCACGCTCCGCCAGCTGCTGGAGATGAGCGGCGGCATGCGGCCCGGGCACCGGCTGAAGTTCTGGACGCCGGGCGGTTCTTCGACCCCGATGTTCACCGACGAGCACCTCGACGTCCCCCTCGACTACGAGGGCGTCGGCGCCGCCGGATCGATGCTCGGCACCAAGGCACTCCAGTGCTTCGACGAGACGACCTGCGTGGTCCGCGCCGTCACCCGCTGGACCGAGTTCTACGCCCACGAGTCCTGCGGCAAGTGCACCCCCTGCCGCGAAGGCACGTACTGGCTCGTGCAGTTGCTGCGCGACATCGAGGCCGGCAAGGGCGTCATGTCCGACCTCGACAAGCTCAACGACATCGCCGACAACATCAACGGCAAGTCGTTCTGCGCCCTCGGCGACGGTGCCGCCTCGCCGATCTTCTCCTCGCTGAAGTACTTCCGCGAGGAGTACGAGCAGCACATCACGGGCCGTGGCTGCCCCTTCGACCCGGCCAAGTCGACGGTCTGGGCCGACTCCCGCACGGAGGTGAACGCATGACCGTGACCACCAACGCTCCCTCCGGTGGGGGAGAGGCGGCGGTCCCGCCGGAGGATCTCGTCTCGCTGACGATCGACGGCGCCGAGATCAGCGTGCCCAAGGGCACCCTGGTCATCCGGGCCGCCGAACAGCTCGGCATCGAGATCCCCCGGTTCTGCGACCACCCCCTCCTCGACCCGGCCGGCGCCTGCCGCCAGTGCATCGTCGAGGTCGAGGGCCAGCGCAAGCCGATGGCCTCCTGCACCATCACCTGCACCGACGGGATGGTGGTGAAGACCCACCTCACCTCGCCGGTCGCCGAGAAGGCCCAGCACGGTGTGATGGAGCTCCTCCTCATCAACCACCCGCTGGACTGCCCGGTCTGCGACAAGGGCGGCGAGTGCCCCCTGCAGAACCAGGCGATGTCCCACGGGCAGGCCGAGTCCCGCTTCGAGGGCAAGAAGCGCACCTACGAGAAGCCCGTGCCGATCTCCACCCAGGTGCTGCTCGACCGCGAGCGGTGCGTGCTGTGCGCCCGCTGCACCCGCTTCTCCAACCAGGTCGCGGGCGACCCCATGATCGAGCTGATCGAGCGGGGCGCGCTCCAGCAGGTCGGCACCGGCGAGGGCGACCCGTTCGAGTCGTACTTCTCCGGCAACACCATCCAGATCTGCCCGGTCGGCGCGCTCACCTCGGCGGCGTACCGGTTCCGTTCCCGCCCCTTCGACCTGGTGTCCTCCCCGAGCGTGTGCGAGCACTGCTCCGGCGGCTGCGCCACCCGCACCGACCACCGGCGCGGCAAGGTCATGCGCAAGCTCGCGGCCAACGACCCCGAGGTCAACGAGGAGTGGATCTGCGACAAGGGGCGCTTCGCGTTCCGGTACGCGCAGCAGCGCGACCGCCTGGAGCACCCGCTGATCCGTAACCCCGAGGGTGAGCTGGTGCCGGCCTCCTGGCCGGAGGCGCTCCAGATCGCGGCCCAGGGCCTGCTCGCCTCGCGCGGCCGGGCCGGAGTCCTCACTGGCGGCCGTCTCACCATCGAGGACGCCTACGCGTACAGCAAGTTCGCGCGCGTGGCGCTCGACACCAACGACATCGACTTCCGCGCGCGCGTGCACAGCAGCGAGGAGGCCGACTTCCTGGCCGCGCGGGTCGCCGGCCGCGGCCGTGACCTCGACGGCACGGGCGTCACGTACACCGCGCTGGAGAAGGCCCCGGCGGTCCTGCTGGTCGGGTTCGAGGCCGAGGAGGAGGCGCCCGGCGTCTTCCTGAGGCTGCGCAAGGCCTGGCGCAAGCACGGCCAGAAGGTCTTCTCCCTCGCCACCTACGCCACCCGCGGCCTGGAGAAGGCTGGCGGCACCCTGCTGCCCGCCGCCCCCGGCACCGAGACCGAGTGGCTGGACGCGCTGGCCGGCGGAGTCGGTCTGGACGACGACGGCAGCAGGGCCGCCGAGGCGCTGCGTGCCGCGGGCGCGGTGATCGTCGTCGGCGAACGCCTCGCCGCCGTGGAGGGTGGCCTGACCGCCGCCGTACGGGCCGCCTCCGCGACCGGCGCCCAGCTGGTGTGGATCCCGCGGCGGGCCGGGGAGCGCGGTGCCGTAGAGGCGGGCGCGCTTCCCTCGCTGCTGCCGGGCGGCCGTCCGGCCACCGACCCGCGCGCGCGTGAGGAGGTCGCCTCCGTCTGGGGCGTGGCCGAACTCCCGCACCGCTACGGGCGGGACACCGGGCAGATCGTCGAGGCCGCGATGTCCGGCGAACTCCAGGCGCTGGTCGTCGCCGGCGTCGAGGTCGCCGACCTGCCCGACCCGGCACGCGCGCGTGAGGCGCTCCAGGAGGTCGGGTTCGTGGTGTCGCTGGAGCTGCGGCCCGGTGAGGTCACCGAGCACGCGGACGTCGTCCTGCCGGTGGCCGCGGTCGCCGAGAAGGCCGGCACCTTCCTCAACTGGGAAGGCAGGGTCCGCTTCTTCGAGGCCGCGCTCAAGCCCGACCAGATGACCCGCCGCCTCGCGCCCACCGACGCGCGCGTGCTTCAGATGCTGGCCGACGCCATGGACGTACATCTGGGCCTGCCGGATCTGCGCACCACCCGCGCGGAGATCGACCGGCTCGGGCCCTGGGACGGCCCGCGCGGCACCGAACCCCGGGAGACGGCGGCCCAGTTGCCGCGGCCCGCCGCCGGGGAGGCCGTGCTGGCCGGACACCGGCTGTTGCTCGACCAGGGTCTCCTCCAGCAGGGCGACGAGGCGCTCGCCGGGACCCGGCACGCGGCACACGCGCGTGTGTCGGCCGCGACGGCCGCCGAGGCGGGCGTCAAGGAAGGCGACCTCCTCGCCGTGACCGGTTCCGCCGGAGTCGTCGAACTGCCGCTCCAGGTCACCGAGATGCCCGACCGCGTGGTCTGGCTCCCGCTGAACTCGACCGGCGGGGGAGTGGCCTCCGACGCCGGAGCGGTGCCCGGTTCCCTCGTCCGCATCGGCCCGGCCACCCTCGCCGCCGAAGCCCCCAAGGAGGTGGAGGCATGAGCCCGTACTCCGCTGCGGAAGACCTCTCGATGTTCGGCACCGACCCCTGGTGGCTCGTCGTCGTCAAGGCCGTCTTCTGCTTCGCCTTCCTCATGGTGACCGTGCTGTTCTCCATCGTGTGGGAGCGCAAGGTCGTCGCCTGGATGCAGCTGCGCATCGGGCCCAACCGGCACGGTCCCTGGGGCATGCTCCAGTCGCTCGCCGACGGCATCAAGCTGATGCTGAAGGAAGACGTCATCGTCAAGCGCGCGGACAAGGTCGTCTACGTCCTCGCCCCGATCGTCGCGGCCATCCCGGCCTTCATGGCGATCGCGGTGATCCCCTTCGGCCCGTCCGGCAACGAGATCTCGATCTTCGGCCACCGCACCGCGATGCAGCTCACCGACCTCCCGATCGCGATGCTCTACATCCTCGCGGTCGCCTCGGTCGGCATCTACGGCATCGTCCTCGCGGGCTGGAGTTCCGGATCGACGTACCCGCTCCTGGGCGGTCTGCGCTCCTGCGCCCAGATGATCTCCTACGAGATCGCCATGGGCGCCGCGTTCGCCTCGGTGTTCCTCTACTCCGGGTCGATGTCGACCTCGGCGATCGTCGAGGCCCAGCAGGACCGCTGGTACATCATCCTGCTGCCGGTCTCCTTCATCATCTACGTCATCACCATGGTCGGCGAGACCAACCGCGCCCCCTTCGACATGCCGGAGTCCGAGGGCGACCTCGTGGGCGGCTTCAACACCGAGTACTCCTCGATCAAGTTCGCGATGTTCATGCTCGCCGAGTACGTGAACATGGTGACGGTCTCGGCCGTGACGACCACGCTCTTCCTCGGCGGCTGGCGGGCCCCCTGGCCCATCTCCACCTTCTGGGAGGGCGCCAACCACGGCTGGTGGCCGCTGCTCTGGTTCGTGATCAAGGTGCAGCTGCTGCTGTTCTTCTTCATCTGGCTGCGCGGCACGCTCCCCCGCGTCCGCTACGACCAGCTGATGAAGCTCGGCTGGAAGGTCCTCATCCCGGTCTCCGTGGTCTGGCTGATGCTCGTCGCGACCGTGCGGACCCTGCGCAACGAGAACTACGACTTCGCCGACATCGCCCTCTACGTGGGCGGCGCGGTCCTGGTCCTGCTGCTGCTCTCGTTCGTCGCCGACATGTTCCGCGAGAAGTCGAAGGCGGCCGCCGCAACCACCGCGGAACCGGTCGGCTTCGACCCGATGGCCGGTGGATTCCCCGTACCGCCGCTGCCCGGACAGGAGGTGGCGCCGGTACCCAGGCGCCGCCCCCACCGGGAGCGGGAGCTGATTGTCAGTGGTGGGTCCGATACTCAGAGTGACGGCGGATCTACGGATGGAAAGGAGGCGTCCGATGGCTGAGGAACCCAAGGAGACCAAGCCCGGTTTCATGAACCCCGTCGCCGGCTTCGGTGTGACCTTCAAGGCCATGTTCAAGAAGCGGCTGACCGAGCAGTACCCGGAGCAGCAGAAGACCACCGCTCCCCGGTTCCACGGACGGCACCAGCTCAACCGCCATCCGGACGGCCTGGAGAAGTGCGTCGGCTGCGAGCTGTGCGCCTGGGCCTGCCCCGCCGACGCCATCTACGTGGAGGGCGCCGACAACACCGACGAGGAGCGCTACTCGCCCGGCGAGCGGTACGGCCGCGTCTACCAGATCAACTACGCCCGCTGCATCCTGTGCGGGCTGTGCATCGAGGCGTGCCCCACGCGCGCGCTGACGATGACCAACGAGTTCGAGCTGGCCGACTCCAGCCGCGCCAACCTCATCTTCACCAAGGAGCAGCTGCTCGCCGGTCTCGAAGAGGGCATGGTCGACTCGCCGCACGCCATCTACCCGGGCACCGACGAGCAGGACTACTACCGGGGCCTGGTCACCGAGGCCGCGCCCGGCACGGTCCAGCAGGTCGCCGTCTCCAAGGGCGAGGTGGTCCAGGAGGCCGACTCCACCTTCGGTGCGGACGAACCGGCGTCGGAGAAGGTGATCGGCCGATGAGCGCGCCCCTTCAGCTCGCCGCCTCCACGACCTCCACCGGCGAGGCCTTCCAGTTCTGGGTCCTCGGCACCGTCGCCGTGATCGGCGCCCTGTGCACCGTCTTCATGAAGAAGGCCGTGCACAGCGCGCTCTGTCTCGCCGGCACCATGATCATCCTGGCGGTGTTCTACCTCGCCAACGGCGCGTACTTCCTCGGCGTCGTGCAGATCGTCGTCTACACCGGCGCGATCATGATGCTGTTCCTGTTCGTCGTCATGCTCGTCGGCGTCACCGCGGCGGACTCCCTCAAGGAGACCATCAGGGGCCAGCGCTGGCTGGCCCTGCTGTGCGGACTCGGCTTCGGCATCCTGCTGTTCGCCGGCATCGGCAACGCCTCCCTCAACCAGTTCAACGGCCTCGGCCAGGCCAACTCCGGTGGCAATGTGGAGGGCCTTGCGACCCTCATCTTCACCAAGTACGTCTTCGCCTTCGAGATCACCGGCGCCCTGCTGATCACGGCCGCCGTCGGCGCCATGGTGCTCACCCACCGCGAGCGCACCGAGCGGGCCCTGACCCAGCGCGAGATGGCCGAGAAGCGGGTGCGCGAGGGCAAGCACATCCCGCCGCTGCCCGCCCCCGGCGTCTACGCCCGGCACAACGCGGTGGACATCGCGGGCCTGCTGCCCGACGGCACCCCGTCCGAGCTCACGGTCAGCAAGACCCTGCGCGACCGCGGCCAGATCCGTGACGTGTCCGCCGAGGCGCTGAACGACCTCAAGGCGCTGGAGCAGCGCGCGGAGGAACGCCTGGAGCGGACCGAGATCGAACCGGCCACCTTCAAGAGGGAGGCGTCGAAGTGAACCCGGTCAACTACCTCTACCTCGCCGCCCTGTTGTTCACGATCGGCGCCACCGGCGTCCTGATCAGGCGCAACGCGATCGTCGTGTTCATGTGCATCGAGCTCATGCTCAACGCCTGCAACCTCGCGTTCGTCGCCTTCTCCCGGATGCACGGCAATCTCGACGGCCAGATCATCGCCTTCTTCACGATGGTCGTCGCCGCCGCGGAGGTCGTGGTCGGGCTCGCGATCATCGTGTCGCTGTTCCGTTCCCGCCACTCGGCCTCGGTCGACGACGCCAGCCTGATGAAGCTGTAAGGGGTCGCTGAATCGTGGAGAACCTGATCGCGCTGCTCATCGCGGCGCCCCTGCTCGGAGCGGCGGTCCTGCTGACCGGCGGCCGGCGGCTGGACGCCGTCGGCCACTGGATCGGCACCCTGCTCGCCGGCGCCTCCTTCGTCTTCGGCGCCATCCTCTTCGCCGACCTCCTCGGCAAGGACGCCGAGCACCGCACGCTCACCCAGCACCTGTGGACCTGGATCCCGGTCGAGGGCTTCCAGGCGGACGTCGCCTTCCGCCTCGACCAGCTGTCGATGACGTTCGTGCTGCTGATCACCGGCGTCGGCTCGCTCATCCACCTGTACTCGATCGGGTACATGGAGCACGACGAGCGGCGCCGCCGCTTCTTCGGCTATCTGAACCTGTTCCTCGCGGCGATGCTCCTGCTCGTCCTCGCCGACAACTACCTGCTGCTGTACGTCGGCTGGGAGGGCGTCGGCCTCGCCTCCTACCTGCTGATCGGCTTCTGGCAGCACAAGCCCAGCGCGGCCACCGCGGCGAAGAAGGCCTTCCTGGTCAACCGCGTCGGCGACATGGGCCTGTCGATCGCGATCATGCTGATGTTCACGACCTTCGGCACCTTCGCCTTCGGCCCGGTCCTCGGCAGCCACGAGGAGCCCGGACTCGTCACCGGCGCCTCCGAGGCGACGCTCACCGGCATCGCCCTGATGCTGCTGCTCGCCGCCTGCGGCAAGTCCGCCCAGGTGCCGCTCCAGTCCTGGCTCGGGGACGCGATGGAGGGCCCGACCCCGGTCTCGGCCCTCATCCACGCGGCGACCATGGTGACCGCGGGCGTCTACCTGATCGTCCGCTCCGCCAACATCTTCAACCTCGCCCCGGACGCCCAGCTGGTCGTCACCATCGTCGGCGCGGTCACGCTCCTCTTCGGTGCGATCGTCGGTTGCGCGAAGGACGACATCAAGAAGGCCCTCGCCGGCTCGACGATGTCGCAGATCGGCTACATGGTCCTCGCCGCGGGCCTCGGCCCCATCGGCTACGTCTTCGCGATCATGCACCTGGTGACGCACGGCTTCTTCAAGGCCGGGCTCTTCCTCGGCGCCGGTTCGGTCATGCACGGCATGAACGACGAGGTCGACATGCGCAAGTACGGCGGCCTCCGCAAGTACATGCCGGTCACCTTCGTGACGTTCGGCCTCGGCTACCTGGCCATCATCGGCTTCCCGGGCCTGTCCGGCTTCTTCTCCAAGGACAAGATCATCGAGGCGGCCTTCGCCAAGGGCGGCACCGAGGGCTGGATCCTCGGCGCCTGTGCCCTGCTGGGCGCGGCCATCACCGCCTTCTACATGACGCGCGTGATGCTGATGACGTTCTTCGGGGAGGAGCGCTGGAAGCACCAGGCGACCCGCTCCCCGGAGGCCCCCAGCGCCGAGCCCGCCGCCGAGCACCACGGCGCGCACGCCGAACCCCACCCGCACGAGTCCCCCAGGTCCATGACGATCCCCATGATCGTGCTGGCCTTCGGATCGGTCTTCGCGGGCGGCTTCTTCAGCATCGGCGACCGCTTCCTGCACTGGCTGGAGCCCGTCACCGGACACAGCCACGGAGACGCCCCGATCAGCGCGGCCACCGTCACGGCGGCCACGGTGACCGTGATGGTCATCGGCGTCGCGATCGCCTGGCTCCAGTACGGCAGGCGCCCGGTCCCGGTCGTCGCCCCGCGCGGATCGCTGCTCACCCGGGCCGCCCGCCGCGACCTGCTCCAGGACGACTTCAACCACGTGGTCCTGGTCCGCGGCGGGGAGCACCTCACGCGGTCCCTGGTCTACGTCGACCACACCCTGGTCGACGGAGTCGTCAACGGCACGGCGGCCTCGGTCGGCGGCCTCTCCGGGCGAATGCGCAAGCTGCAGAACGGCTTCGCGCGGTCGTACGCGGTCTCGATGTTCGGCGGCGCGGCGATCCTCGTCGCCGCGACCCTGCTGATGAGGGCGGTCTGATACCGATGTCGTTTCCCCTGCTGACAGCGACGGCGGTGCTCCCGGCGGTCGGGGCCATCGCCACGGCAGCCGTACCGGCCGCGCGGCGCACCGCCGCCAAGTGGCTGGCGCTGCTCGTCTCGCTCGCCACCCTCGCCCTCGCGATCACCGTCCTGGTCCGCTTCGACCCGGACGGCGCCCGCTACCAGCTCACCGAATCGCACGCCTGGATCGCGGACTTCGGGGTCCGCTACGAACTGGGCGTGGACGGCATCGCGGTGGCGCTGATCGCGCTGACCGCCCTGCTGATCCCGTTCATCGTCCTGGCGGGCTGGCACGATGCCGACCCCCTGGAGACCGGAAGCAGGCGGTGGCGGCCGACGCAGGGCTTCTTCGCCCTGATCCTGGCCGTCGAGGCGATGGTGATCATCTCCTTCGAGGCCACCGACGTCTTCCTCTTCTACATCTTCTTCGAAGCCATGCTCATCCCGATGTACTTCCTCATCGGCGGCTTCGGGGACCGGGCCCACGCCGGCTCCGACGAGAACGCGGCGGCCCAACGGTCGTACGCCGCCGTGAAGTTCCTCCTCTACAACCTGGTCGGCGGTCTGATCATGCTGGCCGCGGTGATCGGCCTCTACGTCGTCGCCGGGAACTTCAGCCTCCAGGAGATCGCCGAAGCGCGGGCCAACGGCTCGCTCGACATGGCGACCAACACCGAACGCTGGCTGTTCCTCGGGTTCTTCTTCGCCTTCGCGGTGAAGGCGCCCCTGTGGCCGCTGCACACCTGGCTGCCCAACGCGATGGGGGAGGCCACCGCCCCGGTCGCCGTCCTCATCACGGCGGTCGTCGACAAGGTGGGCACCTTCGCGATGCTCCGCTTCTGCCTCCAGCTCTTCCCGGAGGCGTCGAAGTGGGCCACGCCCGCGATCCTCGTCCTCGCGGTGATCAGCATCATCTACGGGGCGCTGCTCGCGGTCGGCCAGCGGGACATCAAACGGCTGGTGGCGTACGCGTCGATCTCGCACTTCGGCTTCATCATCATGGGCATCTTCGCGATGACCAGCCAGGGCCAGTCCGGCGCCACGCTCTACATGGTCAACCACGGGATCTCGACGGCCGCGCTGATGCTGGTGGCCGGCTTCCTGATCTCGCGGCGCGGCTCCCGGCTCATCGCCGACTACGGCGGGGTCCAGAAGGTCGCCCCGGTGCTCGCCGGCACCTTCCTGATCGGCGGCCTCGCGACCCTCTCGCTGCCGGGGCTCGCCCCGTTCGTCAGTGAGTTCCTGGTCCTGGTCGGCACGTTCGCCCGCTACCCGGTGATCGGCATCATCGCCACCTTCGGCATCGTGCTCGCCGCGCTCTACACCCTCGTCCTCTACCAGCGGACGATGACGGGCCCGGTGAAGCCGGAGGTCTCCGCGATGCCCGACCTGCGGATGCGTGAGCTCGTGGTCGTCGCCCCGCTGGTCGTGCTGCTGATCTTCCTGGGCGTCTACCCGAAGCCCGTCACGGACATCGTGAACCCGGCGGTGAAGTCGACCATGTCCGACGTACACAAGAAGGACCCCAAGCCCGAGGTGGAGGCGGCCAAGTGAGCGCAGTAGCCGTCCACAGCCTGTGGACAACCGCGGCCGACCCGATCTCGAAGATCGACGCGCCGAAGATCGAATACGGGCAATTGTCGCCCACCCTGATCGTCGTGGGCGCGGCGATCATCGGGGTGCTGGTCGAGGCCTTCGTCCCGCGCAAGTCCCGTTACTACGCCCAGCTGTTCGTCTCCGTCGTAGCGCTGTGCGCCGCCTTCGCGGCGGTCGTCGCGCTCGCCGCGGACGGGTACGCCACCACCAAGGCGGGCATCGCGGCCATGGGCGCGATCGCCGTCGACGGACCGGCCCTGTTCCTCCAGGGCACGATCCTGCTCGCGGGCCTCGTCGGCCTGTTCACCTTCGCCGAGCGGCGCCTCGACCCCGAGACGCACGGCAACAGGGTCGACTCGTTCGCAGCCCAAGCCGCCTCCGTGCCGGGCAGCGACAGCGAGAAGGCGGCCGTGAAGGCCGGGTTCACCACCACCGAGGTGTTCCCGCTGCTGCTCTTCGCCGTCGCCGGCATGCTGATCTTCCCGGCCGCCAACGACCTGCTGACGCTGTTCGTGGCCCTGGAGGTCTTCTCGCTCCCGCTGTACCTGCTCTGCGCCCTGGCCCGCCGCAAGCGGCTCATGTCGCAGGAGGCCGCGGTCAAGTACTTCCTGCTCGGCTCGTTCGCCTCCGCTTTCACCCTGTTCGGCATCGCCCTGCTCTACGGCTACGCGGGCTCGGTGTCCTACGGCACCATCGCGCGGGTCGTCGACGGCACCATCAGCACAGTGGACCCGGCGCTCGCCGACACCATGGGCAACGACGCGCTGCTGCTGATCGGCGCCGCGATGATCGTCATGGGCCTGCTGTTCAAGGTCGGCGCGGTGCCGTTCCACATGTGGACCCCGGACGTCTACCAGGGAGCCCCGACCCCCGTCACCGGCTTCATGGCCGCGGCGACCAAGGTGGCCGCCTTCGGCGCGCTGCTCAGGATCCTGTACGTCGTGCTGCCGGGCCTGCGCTGGGACTGGCGACCGGTCATGTGGGCCGTCGCGATCGTCACCATGCTCGGCGGTGCCATCGTCGCGATCACCCAGACCGACATCAAGCGGCTGCTGGCGTACTCGTCCATCGCGCACGCCGGTTTCATCCTCGCCGGTGTCATCGCGACCACGCCGGACGGGGTGTCGTCGGTCCTCTTCTACCTGGCCGCGTACTCCTTCGTGACGATCGGTGCGTTCGCCGTGGTCACCCTGGTCCGCGACGCCGGGGGCGAGGCGACCCACCTGTCCAAGTGGGCGGGCCTGGGCCGTCGTTCACCGCTGGTGGCCGCCGTGTTCGCGGTGTTCCTGCTGGCCTTCGCCGGTATCCCGCTGACCAGCGGCTTCGCCGGGAAGTTCGCCGTGTTCAAGGCGGCGGCCGAGGGCGGGGCGGCACCGCTCGTCGTCGTCGGTGTGATCTCCTCGGCGATCGCCGCGTTCTTCTACATCCGCGTGATCGTGCTGATGTTCTTCAGCGAGCCGCGCCCGGAGGGACCGACGGTCGCCGTGCCGTCGCCGCTCACCATGACCGCGATCGCCGTCGGCGTGGCGGTCACGCTGGTGCTCGGTGTGGCCCCGCAGTACTTCCTCGACCTGGCCAACCAGGCGGGAGTGTTCGTGCGCTGACCGGTGGCGTCCCACCCAAGGGGCCCTGCTCCCTCCAAGGGAGCAGGGCCCTTTGTGCGCGCTCAGGTGACCAGTTCGGTCCAGTCGATGTCGGCGAGCCAGCCGGGCTCGGGAGGCGTGCTCGGGGCCGACGCGGGAGCACACGTCACGTCGGGGTGCGTCGGATTGAAGAGCCCGCTGGGGTTCGTCCGGTAGATCCAGGCGCGCAGGGTGTAGCTGGAGCCCACCCCGGGCACATCGGCCGGGCCCTGGAACTCCTGGCCGAACAGCGTCGGCCTGGTGACCCCGGCCCCCGCCGGCACGATCCACTCCACACCCACGAGCCGGCGTCCGTTCGGGCCGTTGTCATAAAGGAGCGCCGCGGGCTCCTCGGGTTCGGTCTCCCCGACGTTGTCCGTGTTGACGTAGCGGTAGCCCACGCCGGGCACGCAGGCCATGGGCGTGAAGCCGTCGGCGACGGCGAGCGGCGCGTAGCCGTACTCACCGGTGGCCGTGTACGTGTCGGTCAGGTCCGCCCAGACCATCGGGTCCGGGTCGGCGGCCTGGGCGGGCACGGCGGACAGCGAGAAGGCCGCCGCCGCCACGAGGGTCAGGGCTGCCTTCAGGGGCCGAGGGGCCATGGGGTTCTCCTTGAGGCGCGTGAGAGTTCGGGACGGGGGACACGCACACGCGGGGCACGCCGTCGGTCGGGAGGCACGGGCCTCGCCGGCCCGCCCCAGCAGCATGTCCTCGCCTCGAACGAGTGCGCCATGTGACAGCGGCCGATCGAATGACCACGGGATGTCACCGGGCGGACCTGTGGATAACTCCGGGGCTGTCGGTGCGGAGCCCTATCGTGGAGGCAGTGGTCGAAGGACGACGTACGGGGGACGGGACTATGGGCGCGATGGGCGGGATCAGCGAGATGCCAGGGATCACCGGGACACCGGCCGGCAGCGACAGCGAGGCACTGGCCACGCTCCACCGGGTCTTCGGATACGACGCCTTCCGCGGCGAACAGGAAGAGATCATCGAGCATGTGGTGGCCGGCGGGGACGCCGTCGTCCTCATGCCGACCGGCGGCGGCAAGTCGCTGTGCTACCAGATTCCGTCCCTGGTCCGGCCCGGCACGGGCATCGTCGTCTCCCCGCTCATCGCCCTGATGCAGGACCAGGTCGACGCGCTCAGGGCGCTCGGCGTACGCGCCGGGTTCATGAACTCCACGCAGGACTTCGACGAGCGACGCGTAGTCGAGGCGGAGTTCCTCGCCGGAGAGCTCGACCTGCTGTACCTGGCACCGGAGCGGCTGCGCCTCGACGCCACGCAGGACCTCCTGTCCCGCGGCAAGATCGCCGTCTTCGCCATCGACGAGGCGCACTGCGTCTCCCAGTGGGGCCACGACTTCCGGCCCGACTACCTGACCCTGTCGGTGCTCGGCGAGCGCTGGCCGGACGTCCCGAGGATCGCCCTCACCGCGACCGCCACGCGTGCCACGCACGAGGAGATCACCCAGCGACTGCACATGCCGGCCGCCCGGCACTTCGTGGCCAGCTTCGACCGGCCCAACATCCAGTACCGGATCGTGCCGAAGGCCGACCCCAAGAAACAGCTGCTGGCCTTCCTGCGCGCGGAGCACGCGGGCGACGCCGGCATCGTGTACTGCCTCTCCCGCAAGTCGGTGGAGGCCACGGCCGAGTTCCTCTCCCACAACGGCATCGAGGCCGTGCCGTACCACGCCGGCCTCGACGCGGGCACCCGCGCCGCCCACCAGTCCCGCTTCCTGCGCGAGGACGGCCTGGTGGTGGTCGCGACCATCGCCTTCGGCATGGGCATCGACAAGCCGGACGTCCGTTTCGTGGCCCACCTCGACCTGCCCAAGTCGGTCGAGGGCTACTACCAGGAGACCGGCCGCGCAGGCCGCGACGGCCTCGCCTCGACGGCCTGGATGGCCTACGGCCTCAACGACGTCATACAGCAGCGCAAGCTCATCCAGTCCGGCGAGGGCGACGAGGCGTTCCGGCGCCGCGCCGCCGCCCACCTCGACTCCATGCTGGCACTGTGCGAGACCTCCCAGTGCCGGCGCGGACAACTCCTCAACTACTTCGGCCAGGAACCGGACCCGACGGGCTGCGGCAACTGCGACACCTGCCTGACCCCGCCCGAGACCTGGGACGGCACGGTCGCCGCCCAGAAGGTGCTCTCCACCGTGGTACGGCTCCAGAGGGAGCGGGGACAGAAGTTCGGCGCGGTCCAGATCATCGACATCCTGCTCGGCAAGCGCACCGCCAAGGTCATCCAGTTCGACCACGACCAGCTGTCCGTGTTCGGCATCGGCGAGGAGCTCTCCGAGGGCGAATGGCGGGGCGTGGTCCGGCAGTTGCTGGCCCAGGGGCTGCTCGCGGTCGAGGGGGACTACGGCACGCTGGTGCTGACCGAGGCCAGCGGCACCGTGCTGCGGCGCGAGCGGGAGGTACCGCTGCGCAAGGAGCCCAAGAAGCCGGCGACGGCCAAGTCGAGCTCCTCGTCCGGGCGGGGCAGGGCCAAGGCGGCGGTGGCCGAGCTGCCCGAGGCGCTGGTGCCGGCCTTCGAGGCGCTGCGGGCCTGGCGGGCCGAACAGGCACGGGAGCAGGGCGTCCCGGCGTACGTCATCTTCCACGACGCCACGCTCAGGGAGATCGTGACGGTGTGGCCCACGTCCGTGACACAGCTCGGCTCGGTCGGCGGGGTCGGCGAGAAGAAGCTCGCGACGTACGGGGAGGGCGTGATCGAGGTCCTGGCCGGACTGGCGGACGGCGGGGCGGCGGGGGGCAGGACGGCCGACGGTGGGGCGACCGGCGCCGGCTTCGCTGCGCAGGCACCGGGCCAGGCCGCGGACCCGGACCCCGGAGCCGACCACTGGCCCGAGATGGACGCGGACCCGGAGCCCGAGGACGACTGGATGTAGCTCGGCACAGCTCGGGGCTGTGCATGAAGCGGCCCCATTCTGGTCTCACCCACCTCGACGAGGCCGGGGTTCAGCTCGTGCGCAGGAGCCGGGCGAGCCAGTCGGTGCGGGTTCGGCGGGCTGTGGCCGAGATGTGTGCCTGCGGGTGCAGGGCGTCGAATCCGTGGAAGCCGCCTGCCCAGACGTGGAGTTCGGCCTGCCCGCCGGCCGCCCAGATGCGGGTGGCGTAGTCGGTGTCCTCGTCGCGGAAGACTTCGGCGGAGCCGGTGTCGATGTAGGTGGTCGGCAGGCCCGCGAGGTCGTCGGCCAGGGCGGGGGAGACGTACGCGGGTACCTCCTCGTCGGGGAGGCCGCCGAGGAGGCAGCGCCATCCGAATCCGTTCATCTCGCGGGTCCAGACGCCGGGCCCGTTCGAGTACTGGAGGCTGGACGTGGTGGTGTTGCGGTGGTCGAGCATGGGGCCGATCAGGACTTGGGCGGCGATCGCCGGGGTGCCGAGGTCGCGGGCCAGCAGGGTGACGCCGGCGGCGAGGCCGCCGCCCGCGCTGGCGCCCGCGACGATGATCCGGGCGGGGTCGATGCCCAGTTCGGCGGCGTGGTCGGCGATCCAGAGCAAGCCCTGGTAGCAGTCCTGGACGGGGATGGTGCCGGTGGACTCGGGCGCGAGCCGGTAGTCGACGGAGACCACCACGGCACCGAACTCGTCGAGCCACTCCAGCGGGATGTCGATCTGCGAGAAGCGGTCGCCCATGACCATCCCGCCGCCGTGCATCCAGTAGACACAGGGTGCGGCGGCGGTGCGATCGCTGTTCGTGGGGCTGAAGACGGACAAGGGGATCGGGGTGCCGTCCGGACCCGCGACGGTGACCTCGCGCCGGTCGACGGCGCGGCCTTCGAGGAGGGGTTCGACCGGCATCGACGACAAGGGGCGTACCTGCGCCAGCACTTCAGGGCTGAGCTGGGACATCAGTGGTATGCCGGCCAGGAGTTCCTGCAGTTCGGGGTCGAGAGGGGGGCGTGCTGTGGTCATGGTCGTTGCCTCTCGTGGGCGGTGGTTGGCGGGTGGCGGGTGCCGGTGGTGGGCGATGGCGGGACGGGCGGGTGTCAGAGGACGGATCTGCCGCGGACCGGGACGTAGTCGGTGTACTCGGAGTCCTTGGCGAGCAGCGGGCCGATCTGCGCCACGATGGCCTGGGCGGTCTCGCCGGCGAAGACGCGGTGGTGGTCCTCCTCGGTGGTCCAGCCTTCGGCGACGTGGACGACATCGGGGTCGGACGCGGAACGGGAGACGAGGTAGAGCAGGCAGTATTCGCTCGCGCCGGGGCTGCCCTCGTTCAGTCCGGTCAGCAGCAGGTCGACGAGCTGGTCGCCCCTACCGGGCCTGGCGGTCAGGGTGGCGCCGAAGCCGTAGCCGGCAATCATGGATTTCTCCTCTTCCTCTTCGGTGGTGGAGTGCGGTGATTCCATTCAAGCCCTTTGAACTGGGAAAACGTTAGACAGATGCTCCGGCGTCCTTGCACGATCCTCGCTGCTTTGGGGCTCATGATGCGGAATGGTGCTGCAATGGGCGCATGTACCTCGAAGAGCTCCGCACCCTGCTGGCCCGTCATGCGCGGCCCGACTGGACCACCGCCGTCGACGGCGTCCTCATCTCGAAGGTCGACCGTCCGGATCCGCCGGCGCCTTCGATGTCCGGCACGCTCCTGGCGGTCATCGCGCAAGGCGCCAAACGCCTCGCCCTGGGGGAGCGGGTCTTCGAGTACGGGCCCGGGCAGTACCTGGTCGCATCCGTCGATCTGCCGGTCACGGGGCAGTTCACCCAGGCCGACCCCGAGCAGCCGGCGCTGGGATTCGGTCTCGTCCTGGAACCGTCCGCCGTCGCCGAGCTGTTGCTCGAGGCCGGGCCCGGTGACGCCCCCCGGGGCGGCGGGGGCACGCCGTCGGGGATCGCCGTCAGTGACGCACCGGCCGCGCTGCTGGACGCGGTGGTCCGGCTGTTGCGCCTGCTCGACGAGCCCCGCGACCGGGCCGTACTCGCCCCGTTGTTCAAGCGCGAGATCCTGTGGCGTCTGATCACCGGTGAGCAGGGTGCGGCGGTTCGCCAGCTCGGCCTGGCCGACAGCAGCCTCAGCCACATCTCGCGGGCCGTGCGCTGGATCCGTGAGCACTACGCGCAGCCCTTCCGGGTGGAGGACGTGGCGCGGCAGTCCGGCATGGGCGTCTCCGCCTTCTACCGCAACTTCCAAGCGGTGACCGCGATGAGCCCCATCCAGTTCCAGAAGCAGATCCGGCTCCAGGAGGCCCGGCTGCTGCTCGCCACCCACCCCGGAGACGTCACCGGAGTCGGTCAGCGCGTCGGCTACGACAACCCGTCGCAGTTCAGCCGGGAGTACCGCCGCCAGTTCGGCGCGCCCCCCAGCCAGGACGCCGCCCGCCTGCGTCAGGCCGTGCGTGCGCCGGCCGTTCTCCTGCCCTGAGTCGGAGGACTTGCTGGAGGATCGTGCAAGGAGCAGCGAGGATAGTTCTACTATCTATGCAGGTCAGAGCGATTCAATGGGGTTACCGATTCTCGACCGGTTCTCCCGGGGAGCAGGAAGATGCCTGCCCACCCGGAGGATCCCACCACCTCGCCAAAGGGGCACACCATGAAGACCGTTCTGATCACCGGCACCTCGTCCGGGTACGGGCGGGAGACCGCCCTCCACTTCCACGCGCAGGGGTGGAACGTCATCGCCACGATGCGGTCGCCGCGTCCAGGCGTCCTTCCCGAGTCGGACCGGCTGCGTGTCATCGAGCTCGACGTGACCAGGCCCGAGAGCATCACCGCCGCGTTCGAGGCCGTGGGTCCCGTCGACGTCCTGGTCAACAACGCGGGCGTGCCCTCGATGGGCGTGTTCGAGGGCACCCCCATGGCCCGGGTGCGGGAGGTCTTCGAGACCAACACGTTCGGCGTGATGGCGATGACGCAGGCGGTGCTGCCCCAGTTCCGCGAGCGGGGCTCCGGCGTGGTGGTCAACGTGACCTCGAGCGTGGTGCTGGGGCACATGCCGCTCACGGCCGTCTACAAGGCGAGCAAGATGGCCGTCGAAGGGTTCACCGCATCCCTCGCTCTCGAGCTCGCGCCGTTCGGCGTGCGGGCGAAGACGGTCGAGCCGGGTGCCTGCCTGACGACGAACTTCGCGGCCAACGCGGCGAAGGGCGCCTCGCCGGCCGAACTGGTCCCGGCGCCCTACGCAGCATGGGCGAAGAAGGCCATGGACGACTTCACGGGCCAGGACCAGTTCACCAAGGAGAGCGACGTCGCCGAGACGGTGTGGCGAGCCGTGCACGACACGACCGGCCAGTTGCGATTCCCCGCCGGCGCCGACGCGGTCTCGCTCTCCCAGGCGAAGTGATCAGCGCCGGCCTCACCTCCGGTCACAAGGCGCGCGCGGCGTACGCCCTGACGTCCGCGTCCGGGTCCGTCGTCACCGTGGCCAGGGCCGCGCGGGCGTCCTCGGTGGCCGAGTGGCGGGTCAGGGCCAGGACGGCGGCCTTGCGGACGTCCGCGTTGGGGTCGGCCAGGGCCTTGGCGAGGGCGGGGACGGCCACCTCCGGGTCGGTTGCGGAAAGGGCCGTCGCGGCACCCGAGCGGACCTGCCAGGCGGCGGCCGACAGAGCGGTCACGGCACGGGCGGCGAGCGCCGGCGGGCAGCCGGTGGTGCCCAGTGCTCCGAAGGCGGCCCCCCGGACCAGGGCGTCGGCGTCCTCGGTGAGCCGGGTCAGGGCGTCCAGGACGGCGTCCAGCGGGCGTTGGGCCCACACCGTCGCCAGTGCCTTGGCGAACGTCACCCGGACCTCGCGGGACGGGTCGGCGGTGGCGGCGCGGGCCAGTTCCGTCGCCGCGTCCACCGAGACCAGGGCGCGGACGGCCTCGATGCGGACGGGGATGTCCGCGTCGGTCAGGGCTCCGGCGAACAGCTCCGCGTCACCCAGGCGCAGGGCGCGCAGCACGTCCAGCGCGGCCGCCCGGACGACCGGGTCGGACTCGGCCAAGGCGGCGGCGAGGCCGTCGCGCAGGGCGGGTTCGGGCGGGAGCGTCTCGACGAGCTCGCGCAGGGACGCCGCCGCGGTGGCGCGGACCTCGGGCGCGGGGTCGCGCAGTGCCTCGGCGAGGGCGGGGCCGGTGCCCTGGGGCAGCGTCTCGGTCAGCACGGCGACGGCCTCGCGCCGGACGGCGGGCGCCGGGTCGGTCAAGTAGGGCCGCAGTGCGTCGAGTTCGGGCTGCTCCTCGGCGAGGGCGACGAGTTCGAGGAGGCGGGCGGGGGAGTTCACCGCACCCGTCTCCACCTCCGCAGCAGCCTCCACGGCCACTGCCACCCCCGCCTCCACCGCCACCGGCGCCCGATCCCGGCCCCCCGCCGTGGCCACCTCCTCCGCGTGCACCTCGCCGATGTGTCGGGAGGGGCCGCCGACCGGGGTGAACTCGTCGATCGGGACCAGGTAGGGGGCCACGGGGCGGGCCGTGAACTCCATCGCGCCGGAGGGGGACTTGTGCAGGTCGAGGTGGTGGAACCAGGAGGTGTCGTCGCGGTGGGGGTGGTCGAGACGGTCGTGGTAGAGGCCCCAGCGGGACTCCGTGCGGGCCAGGGAGGCGCGCGCGGCCATCTCCGCGCAGTCGCGGATGAAGGAGACCTCGGCGCAGCGCATCAGCTCGTGCGGGGTGCGGGCACCCATCGAGGCGATGTCGTCCCGCATCCGCTCGAAGGACTCCAGGGCCAGGGACAGTCGTGCGCCGGACTTCGGCGGGGCCACGTAGTCGTTCACGAAGCGGCGCAGCTTGTACTCGACCTGGGGCTGCGGCGGGCCGTCCGGGTTGCGCAGCGGGCGGTAGATCAGTTCGTGCGCCTCGCGGAGCTGGTCGGACGGCAACTCCCCTTCGTACGGGGTGTACTGGGAGGCGTCCGCGCCCGCGAGGTCGCCGAAGACGAACGCGCCGATCATGTAGTTGTGCGGGACGCAGGCCAGGTCGCCGGCGGCGTAGAGGCGGGGGACGGTCGTGCGGGCGTGGTCGTCCACCCGTACACCGGAGGCCGAGTGGCCGCCGCACAGGCCGATCTCGGAGATGTGCATCTCGATGTCGTGGGTGCGGTAGTCGTGGCCGCGGTTCTCGTGGAAGGTGCCTCGGGTGGGGCGTTCCGTGGAGTGCAGGATCGACTCCAGGGAGGAGATCGACTCCTCGGGGAGGTGGCTCAGCTTCAGGTAGACCGGGCCGCGGTCGGAGGCGACCTCCGCGGCGAACTCGGCCATCATCTGGCCGGACCAGTAGTCGGAGTCGACGAAGCGTTCGCCGTGCCGGTTGACCTGGTAGCCGCCGAAGGGGTTGGCGACGTACGCGCAGGCGGGGCCGTTGTAGTCCTTGATCAGCGGGTTGATCTGGAAGCACTCGATGCCGGTGAGTTCGGCGCCGGCGTGGTAGGCCATGGCGTAGCCGTCGCCGGCGTTGGTCGGGTTCTCGTAGGTGCCGTACAGGTAGCCGGAGGCGGGCAGGCCCAGGCGGCCGCAGGCGCCGGTCGCGAGGATGACCGCGCCCGCGCGGACCGTCACGAAGGCACCCGTCCGGGTGTTGAAGCCGACCGCGCCCACGGCCCGCCCTTCGGCGGTGAGGACCCGTACCGGCATCACCCGGTTCTCGATGCGGATCTTCTCGCGCATCTCGCGCCGCCGCAGCTGCCGGTAGAGGACCTTCTTGACGTCCTTGCCCTCCGGCATCGGCAGCACGTAGGAGCCGGAGCGGTGGACCTGGCGGACCGCGTAGTCGCCGTGCTCGTCCTTCTCGAACTTCACGCCGTACGACTCGAGGCGCTGCACCATGCCGAAGCCGCGGGTGGCGGTCTGGCGGACGGTGGACTGGTCGACGATGCCGTCGTTGGCGCGGGTGATCTCGGCGACGTAGCCGTCGGGTTCGGCGCGGCCGGGGATGACCGCGTTGTTGACGCCGTCCATGCCCATGGCGAGGGCGCCGGAGTGCCGGACGTGGGCCTTCTCCAGGAGCAGGACGTTGGCGCCGTGTTCGGCGGCGGTCAGGGCGGCCATGGTGCCGGCGGTGCCGCCGCCGATGACGAGGACGTCGCAGCGGATCTCCTCGGCGTCGGTCAGGGCGGGGATCTCGAGCGGCGGGTTCAAGGAGGGCGTGGTCACCGGGGGGCCTTTCAGGTACCGAGCGAGGTTCCGAGCGAGGAGAGGACGTCGCGCCGCAGCGCCAGGCGCGCGGGATCGTCGTGCGCCGACCGGTCGCGGGGGCGCGGGACATCGCGTACGGCGATCAGCCGGCCGCCGCCGAGGAGGGCCACGCGGTCGCCGAGGAACAGGGCCTCGTCCACGTCGTGGGTGACGAAGACGACCGTGGCGCCGGTGCCCTGGAGCACCTCGACCAGCAGGTCCTGCATGCCGGCGCGGGTCTGGGCGTCGAGGGCGCCGAAGGGCTCGTCCATGAGGACGGCGCGGGGCGCTCCGGCGAGGGCCCTGGCCAGCTGGGCGCGTTGGCGTTGCCCGCCGGAGACGCGGTGCGGGAGGTGCCCGGAGTGTGCGGCGAGGCCGACGCGCTCCAGCCAGTCCTCCGCCTGGGCCCGGCGTGCCGCGCGCGGCAGTCTCTTGATGGCCAGGGGCAGTTCGATGTTGGCGCGCAGGGTGCGCCAGGGCAGGAGGGCGTCCTCCTGGAAGATCAGGGCGCGGTCGGCGGCGGGGCCGGTCAGCGGCCGCCCGTCCTGGCCGACCTGGCCGGCGAGCGGCGGCAGCAGTCCGGCCAGTGTGCGCAGCAGGGTCGACTTGCCGCACCCGGAGGGTCCGACGAGGGTGAGGATCTCGCCGGGGGCCACGTCGAGGTCCACCCCGTCGAGCACGGGCGCGCCGGGGCGGCCGAGCCCGGCGCCGGTGAGGGTGAGGCGGGTGCCGCGGGTGGGCGCGGCGGCCGGAGCGGCTTCGGTGGCCCGGGACTCCGTGACGGCTGCCGTGGTGGTGTCAGACGAGGTGCCCATCACGTGCCTCCTCGCTCTTCTCGGCGTTCTCGCTTTTCGCGGACTTCGCGGACTTCGCGGACTTCGCGGACTTCGCGGTGTTCGCGGTGTTCTCGCTCTTCGACGCGGGCGCGGGCGCCTCCGGGGCCCCGGCGGTGACCTCGGTGACCGCGATGCGGGCGTTCCTCGGCCGGCCTCCGGCGTCGTACGACGTCCTCGGCAGCCAGCGCGTCAGGCGGCGGCCGAGGAGTTCCACGGCGGTGGAGGTGAGCCAGCCGAGGACGCCGATGGTGACCATGCCGACGAAGACGCCCGCGTAGTTGACGACGGTGTAGTCCTGCCAGGTGCGGTAGCCGACGCCGTACTGGCCGGAGATCATCTCCGCGCTGATCACACAGATCCACGAGACGCCGATGCCGACGGACAGGCCGCCGAAGATGCCGGGCAGGGCGCCGGGCAGGACGACCGAGGCGAGGATCCGCCACCGGCCGCCGCCCATCGTCAGCACGGCCTCCTCCCACACGGGGGTGAGCGCGCGGACCGCGTGCCGGGTGGAGACCAGGACCGGGAAGAAGGCGGCGGTGCAGGTGATGAAGACGATGCCCTGCTCGTTGGAGGGGAAGAGGAGGATCGCGACCGGGACGAGGGCGATCGCGGGGATCGGCCGGATCACCTCCAGGACCGGTCCGAGCAGGTCCTCGGCGAGGCGGGAGCGGGCCACGAGCACGCCCGTGGCCACGCCGAGCACCGCGGCGAGCAGGAAGCCGGTGAGGATGCGGGTGAGGCTGTCGGTGAGGTCCGTCCAGTAGTCAGGGCCGGACACCCGGTCGGCGAAGGCGCGGGCCACGTCGGTGACCGTGGGGAACTGCGAGAACCGCAGCCACAGGTCGATGTCGAGGCTGGTCAGCAGCTGCCACACCCCGAGGGCGACGGCGAGCGAGACCGCCCTCAGCGCGTACCGGCCGGCTTTCGGCAGCGACCGGCGGGCGACCGGACGCCCGCCCGCGGACCGTCGCCCGCCCAGCGAGGGACGACCGTCCGCTGACCGTCGCCTGCCCAGCCGTGGACCCCCGCCCTCGGACGGTCGCCCACCCAGCGAGGGATCCGCGCCTTCGGACCCTCGCCCGCCCAGCCACCGACGCCGGCTCACGACGCCTGCTCCAGCGCCTCGGCGTACGTGATCACCCGGGCGCCGCCGTGTGCGGAGACGTAGGCCCGCGCGGTCTCCGGGGCGACGAAGGGCAGCACCTGGTCGCCGTCGGCGACCCAGACCGCCTTGTCGGCGAACCAGAGGGTGCCGGTGGTGGCGTCGGGGACATAGGCGGCGCGGATGCCGTCCTTGTGTGCCGACACGTACGTCAGCAGTTCCGCGGGCGTCTTGAAGCTACGGGTCTCGGAGGCACCCTTGGGCCAGACCTCGCTCGCGGAGGCGGCGGGCGCGGCGGCGAGACGCTTGGTGTAGCCGGCGCCGAGGGCCTTCTCGACGTACTGGTCGTCGACGAAGGAGTCCACGTCGATGTCGCCGGTGAGTTTGGCGGCCTTCAGGACCGAGACGTCCTGCTTCAGCGCGGAGATCAGCTGGGGCTTGACGGCCGGGTCGAAGGTGGAGATGCCGTGGGCGCCGTTGTAGAGGTAGACGACTTCGGCGGGCAGGCCGGTGGCCTTGGCGACCGACTCGGCGGCGGCGACCGGGTGGTCGTTGAGGTAGTCCGTGGCCTCGGCCTGGGCCTTCAGGAACGCCTCCAGGACCGCCGGGCGCTGCTTGGCGAAGTCCTCGCGGGCGGTGACGCCGTGGAAGGTGGGGAGGTTCAGCTCGGCACCGTCGTACAGTGCCTTGGCCTTGCCCTGGTAGGCGAGCAGGCCGGGCCAGGCGACGAACTGCGACAGCGCGTCCGTGCTGCCCGCCGACAGGGCCGAAGCGCCGACCGCGGGCTGCTGGTTGAGCTTCTCGATGCCCTTGTCGGGGTCGATGCCGGCCCGCTGGAGGGCGCGTACGAGGGTGCCGTCGGCGGCGGAGCCGACGCTGGTGGAGACCTTCTTGCCCTTCAGGTCGCCGAGGGAGGCCAGCTTCGAGTCCGGGGCGGTGACGATGGTGTTGAGGCCGCCGCGGAGGTTGTAGCCGGTGACCGAGACGAGGTGGGTCGGCTTGCCGAGCTGCTTGCCGCGGGCCGCGTTGATGAGGAGCGGGAAGTCGCCCATCGAACCGATGTCGATCTTCCCGGCGGTCATCTGGGCGGTGATCGGGGCGCCGGTGGCGTAGTCCTGCCAGTCGACCTTGTAGGTCTTGCCGTCGTGCAGCGCGTTGAGCTCCTTCTCGAAGTAGCCGAGGGAGCGCAGCAGGGTGCCGGCGGTGACGGTGTTGATGGTCTTCGACTGGTAGCCGACGGTGACGGTGACGGTGGTGCTGTCACCGGCCTGGGCGCTGCCGCAGGCCGTCAGCGGCGCCAGCAGCAGGAAGGTGGCGACGGCTGGTTTGATCTTCATGGGAGTGGGGCCTCTCACCGGAGCAGATAGGGCATGTTGACCGTGACGGCTCCGGTGGGACAGCGGGCCGCGCACGGGCCGCAGTACCAGCACTCGTCGACGTGCATGTAGGCCTTGCCGCTGCTGGTGTCGATGGCGAGGGAGTCCAGCGGGCACATGTCCACGCAGAGCGTGCAGCCGTCGATGCACTTCGACTCGTCGATGGTCACGGGCACGTCGGCCCGCTGGGGCGCCAAAGCCATGGCTGTCTCCAGGAAACGGCTCGGAAAGAGGTCAGAGGGAGCGGTGCAGCAGCCCGCTCATGGTGATGCGGTCGCCGCGGAAGCGGATGAACTCCAGGTCGACGGGGCGGCCGTCGGCGAGGTGGGTGAGGCGTTCCAGCATCAGGACGGCCGCGCCGCGCGGGGCTTCCAGTACGGCGGCGGAGTGGGCGTCCGCGTTGACCGCCTCCAGGGTGATCTCGGCGTGGCCGAGGCCCTGGCCGGTGATCGTCTCCAGGAGGCGGAAGACGTCGGTGTTCTCCAGATCGGCGCCGAGCAGGGCGGTGCCGATGTCGAGGGGGATGTAGGTGAGGTCCAGGGAGAGGGGCAGGCCGTTCAGCCGGCGCAGGCGCTCGATGTAGAGGACGTCGGTGCCGGGGTCGACCTCGAGGCGCTGGGCCACCGGGTGCGGGGCGGGGGCGGGGCCCATGGTGCGGACCTCGTTGGTGACCGTGCCGTGTTCGCGGAGGGTTTCCGCGAGGCCCATCAGACGGTCCAGGCCGTGGGGGTACTTCTGGCCGACGACGACGGTGCCGACGCCGGGGTGGCGTGCGACGAGGCCTTCCGCGCGGAGCAGGTCCAGGGCTTGGCGGACCGTGTTGCGGGAGGCGCCGTAGTCGGTGGCGAGGACGGTCTCGTGGGGGAGGGTGCCGCTCTCGAATCCACCGGTGAGGATCTGGTGGCGCAGCAGATCGGCGAGCTGCCGCGCCTGGTCCGCACGCAGCCGGCGCCGGGCCCGGGCGGCGACGGTGGTCGCACCCTGCCCTGCGTGGTCCCGGACACGGTCGGTGGATGGCATGGCTGGAACCATACCGAGGAGGTAGGAAAACCTGTGTTGCCGCAGTGTTGCGCCACCTGACGGGGCGACGGGTACCCGCCTGACCTGCGGTGACGACCGCTGTGGGGCGAGAAGTGCCACCTGCACAGGGAATCAGGCGTGCGGGGGACCTACTCAGGGGCGCGGGGAACTGCGCGCCCAGCCCCCACCGGCCCGCAGCCGACGAACAACCCTTACGCCAGCGCCGACAACCCCGGCCCGAAAACGATCAGCAACGGCAACAACGGCACCAGCGCAGCCATCGCAGACGTGAGCGCCCGCTGCCGCCGCAGCAACCTCGGCGGCGGCTCCAGCAACCGATCCACCCGCTCACCCAGCAACCGCCGACTCGACGCACACGACAGCACCCCCCGGTGCTGGTTCAAGGAAATCAGCGCGAGCGCCGTCGTCAGATGCCCGCACCGCCGTGACGCCGTGTCGTCCGCCGCCAGCTCCACCAACCGGTGCGTCTGGTCGCAGAAGTGGGCGAACAGCGGCACCCGGGGAAACCCCGTGGCCAGCGCCGTCGACAGATGCAGCAGCCAGTCGTGGCGGGCCCGCGCGTGCCCTCGCTCATGCGTGAGCACGGCGTCCAGCTGATGGTCGGTGAGCCGGTGCAGCGCCCCCGTCGTGACGATCAGCTGCGGCGGACTCCCCGGCATCCACCACGCGTCCGGGTACTCGTCCTCCAGCACCAGCAGCGGTCCGCGTTCCAGCGTCCCGAGCCCCGCCGGCAGATCCGGTGCCCGCTCCCGCAGCTGCGCCCGCGCGGCACCCCGGCGGCGCCGGGTCTCTACCAGCTCGCGGGCCAGCATGGCCGTCGTCCAGGCCGCCCCGGCCGCCAGCAGCAGGGTCGAGGCGACCGCCCAGACCGGCGCCGCAGAGAGGTCGTACGCGGCGGTCACGGCGGGCGGCGCGGGGGCGAACACATGGTCGCGGACCGTGTGGAAGACGGCCGCCGCGCCGAGGACCAGCGCCGTGAGGCAGCACAGCAGCACGGTCGCGACCAGGCACTGCCACACCCACAGGCCGACCACCGGTTCCCGTTCGGGCCACGCGGCCCGGGTGAGCGCGCGCGGCACCGGCACGGCGGCCGCCAGGGCGACGGTGCTCAACAGGAGCAGGCAGAGTGTCATGCCACGGGCTCCGGATCCTGATCGGAGACAGGGGAGGGTGGGGCGGGGTGACGAGGTGCTGCGGGGCGGCCGCTGCGCGTCCCACGCGGGCCCCCCGCCGCCAAGTATGCCGTGCGTGGGCCTCCTACGGCAGGACTCGAACAGTCCCGGCCGCCTCTTTCCGGCACGCCCTCACCTCACGCACCCCCTGAGACCACCCGCCCCACCACGTCCCCCAGCCCCACCCGGACCCCGCCCGGACCGGGCGCCCACGCCGACAGCGTCACCACATCCCCGTCCTCCAGGAACGTCCGCTTGCCGTCCGGGAGTTCCAGCGCGTCCCGCCCGTTCCAGGTCAGCTCCAGCAGGGAGCCCCGCTGGTCCGGCGAGGGTCCGCTCACCGTGCCGGAGCCGTACAGGTCGCCGGTGCGCAGCGACGCCCCGTTCACCGTCATGTGTGCCAGCTGCTGGGCCGCCGTCCAGTACATGGTGGAGAACGGCGGCCGGGACACCTCGTGGCCGTTGATCGCGACGGACATCCGCAGGTCGTAACCGCCCGGCTCCACGTCCGGGGCCGTGTCGTCCAGGTACGGCAGCAGCGCGTGCGTGCGCTCCGGGGGTGCCACCCGCGCCTCCTCCAGCGCGTCCAGCGGGGTGATCCACGCGGACACCGAGGTGGCGAAGGACTTGCCGAGGAACGGGCCGAGGGGGACGTACTCCCAGGCCTGGACGTCCCGCGCCGACCAGTCGTTGAGCAGGCACAGTCCGAAGACGTGCTCGCGGAAGTCACCGAGCCCGACCGGCCGGCCCAGCTCGGACGGCACGCCGACCACGAAGCCGACCTCCGCCTCGATGTCGAGCCGCACCGACGGTCCGAAGACGGGAGCCGCGTCGGCGGGAGCCTTCCGCTGCCCCGACGGCCGTACGACATCCGTGCCCGACACCACGACCGTGCCCGAGCGGCCGTGGTAACCGATGGGCAGGTGCTTCCAGTTGGGGGTCAGGGCCTCCCCGTCGGGGCGGAAGATCCGGCCGACGTTCCGCGCGTGGTTCTCGGAGGCGTAGAAGTCGACGTAGTCCGCGACCTCGAAGGGCAGATGCAGCTCGACCGAGGACAGCGGGTGGAGGAGGTCCGCGATCGCCTCCTGGTGCGCGGGCACCGTCACCCACGCCGTCAGCGCCCGGCGCACGTCCGACCAGGCGGTGCGGCCGGCGGCGAGCAGGGGGCCCAGGGTGGGCCGGGCCAGCAGGGAGACGTACGGGGAGCCGAGCGCGGCGGCCGCCGCTCCCGCGTCCAGGACGTGGTCGCCGAGCCGTACGCCGACGGTCCGTGGGGAGGAGGCGGTGGAGAAGACGCCGTAGGGGAGGTTGTGCGGGCCGAAGGGGTCGCCCTCGGGGACATCGAAGGGGGGCATGGGGTGCTGCCTCACTTTCGAGCATGCCCTGCGGTCAGGCATGCCGTGCGCTGCCGGTGGTCGCGCCACACGTTACGGCCGGGGCGCCCTCGGCGGGAGTGTCTAAAGGGTTAGCAATGTGACCAAAGAGTTGGCAATGTCCCGTTAAGGGATAGTCGGAGTGGACCATTCCGGCTTAGCGTCCTTTGCGAGACACGGACGGGATGGGTGGGGTCGCGTCCGTCGGGGGACGCGTGGGGGGACCGTGGCCAGGAGTGCGAGCAGTGTGCCGTTCGAGGCCGACCAAGACGTACCGGCCCTGATCGTCAAGTTCGGCGACTACCCGCTGCACCACGGCGGCGTGGGCGCGATCCGCAGTCTGGGCCGCCTCGGCGTGCCCATGTACGCCGTCACCGAGGACCGTTGGACCCCCGCGGCCGCCTCCCGGTACCTCACCCGCGCCTTCGTCTGGCCGACGACCGGCACCGAGGACCCGGGCCGCCTGATCGAGGGACTGATCCGGATCGGGCGCCGCATCGGCCGTCCCGCCGTCCTGATCCCGACCGACGAGGAGGCCGCGGTCCTGATCGCCGAGCACCGCCGGGACCTCTACGGCCGCTTCCTGTTCCCGAGCGTGGAGCCCGGCCTGCCCCGCCGGCTGGCCAGCAAACAGGGCCTGCACGAACTGTGCGTGGAGCACGGCATCGCGAGTCCCGAGGCCGCCTTCCCGCAGTCGTACGACGACGTCGTGGCCTTCGCCGAGAAGGCCCGCTTCCCGGTGGTGGCCAAGAACCGCGAGGCGTTCGTACGGCGCACCCGGCCCGCGGTGGGCGGCACCACCCGCATCGCCACCCGTGAAGGGCTGCTCGCCCTCGCCCGTGACTGGGGCGAGCGGCCCGGGGTGATCCTCCAGGAGTACCTGCCCCGGGAGGACGCCGAGGACTGGATCGTGCACGCCTACTTCGACGCCAACTCCACCCCGCTGGCCCTGTTCACCGGCGTCAAGGTGCGCTCCTGGCCGCCGCACGCGGGCATGACGGCCAACGCCTACGTCGTCGACAACCCGGAACTCGCGGACCTCGCCGCGCATTTCGTCAAACAGATCGGCTACAGCGGCATCATCGATCTCGACCTGCGCTTCGACCGGCGCGACGGCCAGTACAAACTGCTCGACTTCAACCCCCGCATGGGCGCCCAGTTCCGGCTCTTCGAGAGCGAGTCGGGGGTGGACGTCGTCCGCGCCATGCACCTGGACCTGACCGGGCGGGCCGTTCCGGAGGGGGAACAGCGGGCCGGCCACCGCTATGTCGTGGAGAACATCGACCTGCCCGCCCTGCTCGCCTACCGCCGCAGCGGCTACACGACCCCGCACGCGCCGAAGCGGCCCAGCGGGACCGAGCTGGCCTGGTTCGCGGGTGACGACCCGCTGCCGTTCCTCACCATGCTCGGGCGGTTCGTGCGGCCCGGGGCCAAGCACCTCTACCAGCTGTGGCGGACCAACCACCGCGGCGGCTCGACCAGTTGAACAGCGGCACCACCACGAAGTGACGACGTGACGTCCTGGGGAGGGACTTCGTGATCCATCCGGTAGCAGTCATCGGCGCCGGGCCCTTCGGCCTGTCCACCGCAGCCCATCTGCGGGCGCGCGGCATACCCGTGCGCGTCTTCGGCGACCCCATGGTCAGCTGGCGCGACCACATGCCCGCGGGCATGCTCCTCAAGTCCACCCCGGCCGCCTCCAACCTCGACGCGCCCCAGCCCGGACACACCCTCGTCGACTACTGTGACGCGGCGGGCATCCGGCGGCTGGTGACGGACGAGGACATCGTCCCGGTGGAGACCTTCATCGCCTACGGCCAGTGGTTCCAGCAGAAGCTGGTGCCCGAGCTGGAGCAGGTGCGGGTGGTGTCCGTGGACCGCAGCGAACAGGGCGGCTTCCAGCTCAAGCTCGACTCGGGCGAGTCCTTCACCGCCCGCGCGGTCGTCGTCGCCACCGGCCTGTCCGGGCTCGCCCACCTGCCCCCGGAACTGGCCGCCGCCGTGCCCGACGGCCCCGCCCCCACCGCCCCGGTCTCGCACAGCTCCCAGCACCACGACCTCACCCGCTACTCCGGCAAGGAGCTGATCGTCGTCGGCGCCGGCCAGTCCGCGCTGGAGACGGCCGCGCTCGCGGCGGAGGCCGGGGCGCAGGTCAGGGTGGTCGCCCGCGGACACGGCCGCGTGGCCTTCGGCGCACCTCCGTGGCAGCAGCCGAGGCTGCGCCCCGAGTCGCCCTTCGGCCGCGCGTGGTCGCTGTGGGCCCTGACCTACTACCCGCACCCCTACCGCCGGCTCCCGGCGAGCACCCGCCACTACCTGGTGCGCCGGGTCCTCGGCCCGCTCGGCGCGTGGTGGCTGCGGGACCGTTTCGAGGGCAAGGTGCAGGTCAGCGAGGTGGACCGGATCGTCACCGCGGAAGCGTCCGAGGGGCACCCGGTCCTGGAGGTGCTCGGCCGCACCGGCCGCGGGGACCGCCTGTCGGCCGACCACGTCATCGCGGCCACCGGCTACCGCGTCGACATCGCCGCGATGGACTTCCTCGGCCACGAACTGCGCGCCGCGCTGGCGGTCAGCCGCGGCACCCCGAGGCTCGGCGCGGGCTATGTCTCCTCCGTGCCCGGCCTGTACTTCACCGGTCTGCCCGCGGCGGCCTCCTACGGTCCGGTGATGCGTTTCGTGTGCGGCACGGAGTTCGCCTCACCGAGGCTGGCGCGGCACCTGGCGGCGGCCCACGGCTAGCCTCACGAGGTGCAGAGGTCCTTCAACCTCGCTGCCGCCGCGTCGATCCGGCCGGTGTCCGGGTCGGTGTCGCCGTTGAGGATGGCGGTGTTGTAGTCGCCGATCGCCTTGTCGAGATCCTTGACGGCCCGGTCGACCTCGCCGTCGCCCGAGTCGTCCTGGATCTCGTTGATCCGGTCGGCGTTCTTGTCGATCGTGGCGATCGCCTCGTCCGTCCTGGACGGGTCCTTCACGGCGTCCCAGCCAGCCTCGTGGATGGCCTTGACGCTGTCCGCGATCGTGTCGGCGTTCGACACGCAGTCCAGGGAGTTGTCCACGTCGTCGGGATCGCACCCGGTGACGAGGACGACGGCGAGTGAGACGGCGGACAGGGCGGTGACGACGGTGAGGCTACGGCGACGGCGCATGGGCCGACCTTTCTCGGGGCGGGATTCGGTGCCCCCAACGATTCCGCCGCCCGGCCTCCGTCACGAGGGGGCTGTCTGGCCTGTGCGGGGTGTAGGTGTCTACACTTCGCTGGCCCTGCGCCCGAGGTCCGCTGGACCCTGGGGCCGGGGCGCGCCGGACCCCGCGGCCCGAAACGCCCGCCACACCGCACAACCCGGGCTCACCCCAGAGCGCCCGCCACACCGCACAGCCCGGGCCCATCCCAAAGCGCCCGCCACACCCCACAACCCCGGCCCACCCCAAAGCGCGCCCTACGACCGGTACCGCCCCAGCGTCCGCAACCCCGGCAGCTCCCTGTCCTGGAAGTCGAACAGGGCCAGGTTCTCCCACGCGTTGCCCGAGGACGGGTCCGTGGGGTCCCAGCCGCTGCCCGCGCGGTAGGTCCACAGGCCCTCCCAGTAGCAGTAGCCGAGGCCCTGTCCGCCGGGGACGCCGGCGGCGAGGTCGGCGACCGTGCGCAGCCACGCGGCCTGGCCCGCGGGCGTGGCCGGGTAGCCCTCGGTCAGCTGGGACGGGTCGTTCATGATGTCGTTGACGGCGTCCTCGCTCTCCAGCGTGAACGGGTACGCCGTCTCGGCGATCACACACGGCTTGCCGTAACGCGCCGTGATGTCGGCCATGTTGGCGGCCGCGTTCTCGATCGGGCCGTGCCAGAAGGGGTAGTACGAGAGCCCGATGATGTCGAAGTCGACGCCGTACGACACCACGTTGTCGAACCACCAGCGGTACAGCCCGTTGTCGCCGCCGTTCGCCAGGTGCAGGATCGTGCGGACGCGCGGGGTGGTGTCGCGGGCCGCGCTCAGACCGGCCTTGAGGAAGGCGGTCATGTTGTCGAAGTGCTCCCAGTTGCCCTCGGGCCAGATCAGCCCGCCGTTCAACTCGTTGCCGATCTGCACGAGTTGGGCAGGAGTGCCCTGCCGCCGCAAGGCGCCCAGCACATCGGCCGTGTGGTCGTACACCGCCCGGGACAGGCCGGCCACGTCCAGCCCCGCCCACGCCGCCGGCTTGGTCTGGTGCGCCGGGTCGGCCCAGCTGTCGGAGTAGTGGAAGTCGATCCAGATGCCGACACCGGCCCGCTTGAGACGGCGAGCGAGCGGCAGGACGTGCGCCTTGTTGTTGTAGCCGTCGGCCGGGTTCACCCACACCTTGAGGCGGGCGTGGGTGACACCGGCCCGCGCGATCAGCCGGACCGGGTCCTCACAGCGGCCGTCGGCCGTCCGGTACACCGCTCCGTGGTCCTCGTTCTTCGGCAGCGAGGAGATGTCCACGCCCCGGATCTCCAGGCGCCGGGCACCGGACGAACCGGCGGCACCGGCAACCCCGGCGGCACCGACAGCCCCGGCGGAGCCAGGTGCGGCCACGGCCTGAGCCGCCCCCAGCACCGGAGCGGCCAGCGCGGCGGCACCGGCGGCGGTGAGGACACTGCGTCTGCGCATGTCAAAGGGTCCTTTCACGGACGGTCACACGGACGGTCACGGCGACACCGGCGCGGCGGTGGATCCCGCGGCCGGAGGAGCGCCGGGAACGGGGCGAGGGGAGCCGGCGGAAACGCCGTACGACCGAGAAAACCCTCATTTTCTGTGATCGTGCACAGCTCCCCTCGCCCCTGTCATCGGCGGGCAACAAGTAGGTAACCCCACGCCCCCGCCATTGACAAGGGGCTGAAACAATTCTCTACTGTGCACGATCACAGAGCCGCGCGGCCCTCGCGCACAGCCTCACGGACCCGTCCGCAGAACCTCCCCCCACGGCGGTTGCCGCGTACGCGGAAGGTCCGGGACCGGCTGGTTCCAAGTCAGGGGAGATGAAGATGTCGATCAACCGCCGCCAGATCAGCAGGCGCAGCATCCTTGCCGGGGCCGCAGCCCTCGGCCTCACCGGCACCCTCGCCGCCTGCGGCGGTTCCGACGACGACTCCGGCGGCAGCGACAGCGGGCCGGTCAAGCTGACCTACTGGTCGTGGGCTCCGAACATGGAGAAGGTCGCCGCGATCTGGAACAAGAAGAACCCGGACATCACGGTCACCGTGTCCAAGCAGGCCAGCGGCCAGGAGATCCTCTCCAAGCTGATCACCGCGAAGAAGGCCGGCAACGCCCCCGACCTCATCCAGGTCGAGTACCAGTCACTGCCCACCCTGGTCTCCAACGACGTGCTGGCCGACATCTCCAAGTACGCCGGTGACACCAAGTCCCAGTTCGCCGAGGGTCTTTGGGGCATGGTCACGCTCGGCACGGACGCGCTCTACGCGATCCCGCAGGACTCCGGGCCGCTGATGTTCTACTACCGCGAGGACCTGTTCAAGAAGCACGGCCTGAGCGTCCCGAAGACCTGGACGGAGTTCGCCGAGACCGCCCGCGCCGCCAAGAAGGCCGTCCCGGACGCCTACCTGACCACCTTCTCCGCCAACGACCCCGGTCTGTTCGCGGGCCTCTCCCAGCAGGCCGGCGGCAAGTGGTGGACCGTCGACTCGGGCGGCAAGTGGACCGTCGGCATCGACGACGCGGCCACCCGGCAGGTCGCCGAGTTCTGGGGCGGCCTGGTCCAGGAGGGCGTCATCGACAACCAGCCGATGTACACCCCGGCCTGGAACAACGCCCTGAACAAGGGCACCCACCTGGCCTGGGTCTCCGCGGTCTGGGCGCCCGGGGTGCTGGTCTCCTCCGCGCCCGACACCAAGGGCAAGTGGCGCATGGCCCCGCTGCCGCAGTGGAAGTCCGGCGAGAACGTCACCGGCAGCTGGGGCGGTTCCTCCACCGGTGTCTCCACCGACTCCAAGCACGCCGAGGCCGCCGCCAAGTTCGCCACCTGGCTGAACACCGACCCGGAGGCGCTGGCCGCCCTGGTCAAGGAGGTCGCCATCTACCCGGCGGCCACGAAGGGCCAGTCCGGTGACGTCCTGACCACGCCGGAGTTCTTCTCGAACCAGGCGGACTTCTACACCACCGCCGGCGAGATCGCCGCGACCACGGCCGCCGCTGCCTGGGGCCCCAACGTCAACACCGCCTACACCACCTTCCAGGACGCCTTCGGCAAGGCCACCAAGGCGAAGAAGGAAGCCCAGTTCGACTCCGCCCTCGCCACCGTGCAGTCGAAGACCTTCGCCGACATGAAGAAGCAGGGCTTCGAGGTGACCGAGGCATGACCAGCGCTCCGCTCAAGGGCGCCGGCCTCACCGAGGTCGCGCCCTTGGCGGACGGCACCGGCACCGCCCAGTCCGTCCGCCCCAGCCGCCCCCGCCGCCGTGGCCGCAGCGCACCGTACTGGTTCCTGGTGCCCACCCTCACGCTCTTCGCCGCCTTCACCGTGGTGCCCATCGGGTACGCGATCTGGCTGAGCCTGCACAAGGTCCAGGTCAAGGGCATCGGCCTCGGCAAGGGCGCCCGGCAGCAGGTCTGGAACGGCCTCGGCAACTACACCGACGTCCTCAAGGACTCCGAGTTCGGCCACAGCGTCCTGCGCGCCTTCGGCTACGGCCTCATCGTCATCCCGACCATGCTGGGCCTCGCGCTGCTGTTCGCGCTGATGCTGGACACCCCGAAGGCCCGCAGCGCGCCCTTCGCCCGGCTGATGATCTTCCTGCCGTACGCGGTGCCGGGCATCATCGCCGCCCTGATGTGGGGCTTCCTGTACCTGCCGGACGTCAGCCCCTTCTACTACCTGCTGGACAAGTTCGGTCTCCCGCAGCCCGACCTGTTCGACGGCGGCAACCTCTACCTCTCCTTCGCGAACATCGCGGTCTGGGGCGGCACCGGCTTCAACATGATCGTCATCTACACCGCGCTCAGGGCCATCCCGCCGGACATCTACGAGGCGGCCAGGATCGACGGCGCCACCGACCTGAAGATCGCCCTGAGGATCAAGATCCCGATCGTGATGCCCTCCCTGGTGCTCACCTTCTTCTTCTCGGTGATCGCCACCCTCCAGGTCTTCACCGAGCCGATGGCGCTCAAGCCGCTCACCAACGGCCTGCCCAGCTCGTGGAGCCCCCTGATGGCCATCTACGACAAGGCCTTCCTCCAGTCCGACATCTACGGCGCCTCCGCCACCGCGGTCGTCCTGGCCCTGGCCACGTTCGTCCTCTCCTTCACCCTGCTGCGCATCTCCGACCGCTACACCCGGGAGGACCGGGCATGACCCCGCTCACCCTCACCGCCGACCCGACCGCGAAGACGCGCCGCACCGCCTGGGTGCCCACGCTCGTGCTGCTCCTCGGCGCGCTGTACTGCCTGATCCCCATCGCCTGGGTGGTCATCGCGGCGACCAAGGACCGGTCGGAGCTCTTCTCCACCTTCACCTTCGCCCCCGGCAGCGGCTTCCTCCAGAACCTGAGCGACCTGACCGCCTACCGGGACGGCATCTTCTGGAGGTGGATGGCCAACTCGGCCTTCTACGCCGGTCTCGGCGCCCTGCTCTCCGCCGCGGTCTCCGCCGCCGGCGGCTACGCGCTCGGCCGCTACAGCTTCCGCGGCCGCGAGGCCGTCTTCAAGATGATCCTGGCCGGCGTCCTGGTCCCGTCGATCGTGCTCGCCGTACCGCAGTACCTGCTGCTGTCGAAGCTCGGCATGGCCGACTCCTACTGGTCGATGCTGCTGCCGTCGATCCTCTCGCCGTACGGCGTCTACCTGGTCCGCATCTACGCGGCCGCGTCGGTGCCCGCCGAGCTGATGGAGGCGGCCCGCATGGACGGCGCGAGCGAGTGGCGGATCTTCTCGCGGATCGCCGTACCGATGATGATGCCGGGCCTGATCACGGTGTTCCTCTTCCAGTTCGTCGGCATCTGGAACAACTTCCTGCTGCCCTTCGTCATGCTCGCCGACGACGAGAAGTTCCCGATCACCCTCGGCCTCTACACGCTGCTCGCCCAGGGCGCCTCGCAGCCGGCCCTCTACACCCTGGTCATCACCGGCTGTCTGCTCGCGATCCTGCCGCTGATCGGGCTCTTCCTGGTGATCCAGCGGTTCTGGTCCCTCGACCTGCTGAGCGGCTCGGTCAAGGCCTGAGACCCCGGCCCACTTCCACGAACGAGGAACATGACCACCAGTGCGAACGGGCGCCGCAGGCCCCCCACCATCCACGACGTGGCCCGGGAGGCGGGCGTGTCGCGGGGCACCGTCTCCCGTTTCCTGAACGGCGGCCACTACGTCTCGCCCGCCGCCGGGCGGGCCGTGGAGTCCGCCATCAGGAAGACCGGGTACGTGGTCAACCGGCATGCCCGCAGCCTCAGTACGGGCCGTTCGGACTCGGTGGCGTTCCTGCTGACGGAACCGCAGGAGAAGTTCTTCGAGGACCCCAACTTCAACGTCCTGCTGCGCGGTTGCACCGAGCGGCTCGCCCAGCACGACATCCCGCTGCTGCTGATGCTCGCCGAGAGCGACGACGACCGGCGCCGACTGACCCGGTACATCACCTCGGGCCACGTCGACGGGGTGCTGCTGCTGTCCAACCACAGCGGTGACCCGGTCGCGGCCGAACTCCACGACGCGGGGATCCCGTTGGTGGTGTGCGGCAAGCCGATCGGGCTCGGCTCCAAGGTGAGTTACGTGGCCGCCGCCGACCGGGAGGGCGCGCAGGACATGGTCCGGCATCTCCTCGAAGGGGGCCGGCGCCGCGTCGGCATGGTCACCGGGCCGCTGGACATGCCGGGCGGCCCGGACCGGCTGGCCGGCTACCGGGACGTGCTCGCCGAGGCGGGCCTGCCCTACGACCCGGCGCTCGTGGTGGAGGGCGACTTCCGGCGCAGCGGCGGCGAACGCGCGGCCCGGCGCCTGCTGTCCCAGGCCCCCGACATGGACGCGGTCTTCGTCGCCTCCGACCTCATGGCCCTCGGCGTCGTCAACGTCCTTCAGCAGTCCGGGCGTTCGGTCCCCGATGACATCGCTGTCGGCGGCTTCGACGACTCACCCGCGGCCACCGCCATCGCCCCGGCCCTCACCACCATGCGCCAGCCCTTCGACCGCATCAGCGCCGAGATGGTCCGCATGCTCCTGGCCCAGATCGCCGGCGAGGACACGGCGGGGGTCATCCTCCCGACCGAACTGGTGGTGCGGGACTCGGCGTAGCGCCGAAGAAGGGGAGCAGGGGAGTGGCCGTCCGGCCCCACCCGCCCCTCCACGCCCCCGGAACCGGAACTGCCGTCAACAGATGTGAAAGCAGCAGCCGTCCGGTTCGCGTCGAGTCGGAGGAGCCAACCATCCGTATTCTCTGATCATGGCCGCCTCCCCCGCATATTCACTCATCGCCACCGACCTGGACGGCACGCTGCTCCGCGCCGACGACACCCTCTCCGACCGGTCGTTGGCCGTGCTCGCGAGGGTGGCGGCGCGCGGGGCCCAGCACCTCGTCGTGACGGGACGGCCGGCACCCAGAGTGCGGCCGCTCCTCGACGACCTCGGCAGCACGGGGCTCGCGGTGTGCGGGCAGGGCGCGCAGGTGTACGACGCCGGCGCGGACCGTCTGCTGTGGTCGGTGACCCTGGACCGGGAGCTGGCCGAGACCGCGCTCGGGAAGATCGAGGCCGAGGTCGGGCAGGTGTACGCGGCGGTGGACCAGGACGGTGTCGACGGGCTGACCCTCATCGAGCCGGGCTATCTGATGCCCCATCCGACCCTGCCCGCGGTGCGGGTCGGCCGCCGCGACGACCTGTGGTGCGAGCCGATCAGCAAGGTGCTGCTGCGCCACCCGTACCTGTCCGACGACGAGTTGGCGGTCACGGCGCGCTCGGTGGTCGGCTCGCTGGCCACGGTCACCATGTCGGGCCCGGGGACCGTCGAACTCCAGCCATGCGGCATCACCAAGGCGACCGGTCTCGCGCTGGCCGCCGAACACCTGGGCCTGGGGCCCGAGGTGACGATCGCCTTCGGGGACATGCCCAACGACATCCCCATGTTCGACTGGGCGGCCCACGGCGTCGCGATGGCCAACGCCCACCCCGAACTCAAGGCCGTGGCCGACGAGGTGACCTCGTCGAACGAGGACGACGGCATCGCCGTCGTCCTCGAAAGACTGTTCAGTGCGGCGTAGTTCCTAGTACGCGCCCCACACGTTGTCGATGGACCCGTACCGCTGGGCCGCGTAGTTGCAGGCCGCGGTGATGTTCGCGACCGGGTCGTACGGGTCCCACGAGGTGTTGGCCACGTGGTAGGCGTTGAAGGTCGGGTCGATCACCTGGAGCAGGCCCTTGGAGGGCGTGCCGGCGGCCGCGTTGGAGTCCCAGAGGTTGATGGCGTAGGGGTTGCCGGAGGACTCGCGGATGACGTTGCGGTAGATGCCGTCGTAGGAGCCGGGGATGCCGTGCTCGGCCATGACGGCGAGGGAGGCGCGGATCCAGCCGTCGAGGTTGTTGGCGTAGCCGAGGGTGGTCGCGGTCTGCACGGCCGGGGTGGCCGCGGACGCGGTGGTCGCGCCGATGAGGGGGAGCGCGAGTACGGCGACTCCGGTGCCGGCGATGGCGAGCTTGCGGACGAGACGGCTCGTGCGGGGAGCGCGGTGCTGAGCGGCAGCAGGCATGGCGAATTCCTCTCCGTCGCCTGCGAGGTGAGCTGTCGGGTTCGGGCGGGGAGTTGCCCGGCCATGCCCGTAAAAGGCATGACTTCACCCCAAGCCGTACCGGTATGTCCGAAGACGCCCGGTCCGGCGGCTTACCTGGTTCCCCCGCTCCTGCCGTGGTTCTCGGTGGGTGTACGGGCGGCGGCAGGATTCGGCGTCCGCCCGACAGGCCGGGAACGTATGCGAGAGCACATGTCCGGAACAAGTGGCGAATTCACATGCCGTGCCTATTGACCTTGGTCGGGGGTATTTGGGGCACTTGATCCTTTGCGGTCGCAAGCCTCAACTGGCGCGCCGAAAAAGGCGGATTGATGGATTCCGGATATCCGTCGGACCGTCAGCCCGAGTGAGTCACATCACGCCCGTGCGCAAGACGCGCAAAACGGGCAAGAGGCTCAACTCATAGTCAACCGGCCGTCCGTGGGATCCGCTTCTCCCACGTCCGGTGGAAGACCACCTCGCCGCCGTCGGTGCAGATCACCTCGTTCGAGGTGAAGAAGTCCGTCCCGTCGCAGCTGATCTCCGAGCGGGTGCGCACGGTGGTGTCCCAGGCGAGTTCGGGGCGGTGCAGCCGGATCGACCAGTCCGAGCGGGTGCGGGCGGACAGCGGGTCCTGCTCGTCGATCGTGTACGTCTCCAGCGCGTCCTCGGTGAACTCCAGCCCGTCGGGGTACACGTGCGTGCCGCCGTACCGGGGATCGACCTCCAGACGCCACTCGCCCTTGGCCACGTCACGCACGACCAGGCGCTCGGGGCGCGGCTCGTCCAGGGTGGCCGGGCTCCATCCGTCCGCGGCCACGCCACGGGTGCCCCCCGGCGGCGCGGGCTGCTCCGGCTCCTCGAACGTGATGTCCGGGGACGCCTCACGCGCGCGGACCGGCAGTTCGAGGAAGCTGCCCGCGGGGTCCAGGGTGAAGCCCGCCCGCGACTCGGGCTGCGGCCAGATCCACGGCCAGTACGCCGAGGACACGGCGAGCCGGATCCGGTGCCCGGGCGGGAAGGCGTGCCCGACGCCGTTCAGCTCGAAGGCGACCTCCCGCGTGGCGCCCGGCTCCCAGGGCACCACCCGGTCCCGGCCGAGGCGCGCCGAGAGGTTGAGCACCCCGCGCGTGACGAGCGTCGAGGAGCCGTCCGGGGCGACATCGCACAGCCGCGCGACGACCTGCCCGCGCGACACCTCCGAGGTCACCCTGAGGCGCACCCGCGGCCGTCCCAGCACCCACGTCTCCTCGCCCACCGCGAACTCGAAGCAGGCCGAGCGGGCGTCCTCCTCCCGCTGGTCCGGCGGCAGATCGGCGTCGTTCCCGAACGGGACGAACCGGCCGGCGTCCACCCCGGTGTGCTGCGGCGAACGGACCAGCACGGCGGGGCCCTGGAGGCCGTACGACACCGTCGTGACGTGGGGGGAGGGCCAGGCGGGCTCGCCGACCCAGCGGCCGGGCAGGGTGCCGTAGACCGTCGCCGGGGGGTGGGAGTCGCTGACGTAGGAACGCAGCAGCGGTTCCCGCATGACGCCGCTGTCGATGCCCTTGAGGTGCTGGTCCCACCAGCGCAGGGTCTCCTGGAGGAAGCCGATCGCCGGGCCGGGCGGCAGGCCGCGGTCCGGGTACTGGTGGGACCAGGGGCCGATGATCCCCCGGACCCGGTCGGCGGGCAGGTGCTCGACGAGCCGGAGGACCGTGTCGCGGTACGGGTCGTGCCAGCCGCCCACCGCGAGGACGGCCGCGTCGATCGCGCCGTAGTCCTCGCGGACGCTGCCGTGCCGCCAGTAGGCGTCCCGGGTCTGGTGGCCGAGCCAGGTGTGGAGCACCGGCTCCACGGCCTCCAGGCGCTTCAGCCACATCTCCCGCCAGGCGTCGCCGACATGGAGCGGGTCGGGTGGCCGGCACACGTGGGCGAGCATCGTCGCCGCCCACGCGTGCGTGTCCACCGCGAGGACGGAACCTCCCCTGTAGTGCACGTCGTTGTCGTAGCGGTCGTCGGTGGCGCAGACGGTGACGACCGCCCTGAGCGGCTCGGGCGCGAGGGCCGCGATCCGCAGGGAGGTGAAGCCGCCCCAGGAGAGGCCGAACATGCCGACCCCGCCGTCGCACCAGGGCTGCGCTGCCAGCCAGTGGACGACCTCGACCCCGTCGGCGAGCTCGGTCGCCGAGTACGCGTCGCCCGGCACGCCCTCGCTGTCGCCGTGCCCGCGCACGTCCACCCGCACGGAGGCGTAGCCGTGGCCCGCGTACCAGGGGTGGCGCTGCCGGTCGTGGGGCGCGGTCCGGTCGGCGAGGCGGTACGGCAGGTATTCGAGGATCGCGGGTACCGGTTCGGGAGTGAGCGGCCGCCACACACGCGCGTACAGCCGCGTCCCGTCCGACAGCGGGATGCGGACGTCGTCGCGGGTCGTCTCGTGGGGGAAGGACGTACGGATGTGCATCATTTCCCTATAAGGAGATAGATGTCCGTTCTTTTCAGGTGATCAAAAACATACCGGTCGTGATCCGATACCGCCTGGCATGGACGGGGCGGGCGCTATCGGTGATCCAAAGGTGACCGGATACGCTGACTCGAGTGATGGCAGCGACCTATCGACATTCCGCATAACCGCCAGAAGACACCAGCAGACAGGAGACCCCTCGTGACCGTCGTCGGGCCGTTCGGGCTGAGCGTGCGGGACCAGGCTCTGGAAGCCGATGTCCAGGCCGGAATGACGGCTGTCGAGGAGGGACTGCTCGAGGCCACCAAGAGCGAGGTCCCCTTCATCACGGAGGCCGCCCAGCACCTGGTGCGGGCGGGCGGAAAGCGGTTCCGGCCGCTGCTCGTGATGCTCGCCGCCCAGTTCGGCGACCCCTATGCGCCGGGCGTGGTCCCGTCGGCCGTGGTGGTGGAGCTGACCCACCTCGCGACGCTGTACCACGACGACGTCATGGACGAGGCCGCGGTGCGCCGCGGGGTCGACAGCGCCAACACCCGCTGGGGCAACTCGGTGGCCGTCCTGACCGGCGACTTCCTGTTCGCCCGTGCCTCGCACATCCTCGCCGACCTCGGCCCCGAGGCGGTCCGGGTGCAGGCGGAGGCGTTCGAACGCCTGGTCACCGGCCAGATCCTGGAGACCGCGGGCCCGATGGACGGCCGCGACCCGGTCGAGCACTACCTGGACGTGCTCGGCGGCAAGACCGGCTCGCTGGTCGCCGTCTCGTGCCGCTTCGGGGCCATGATGTCCGGCGCCGACGAGACGGTCGTGGACGTCCTGACCCAGTACGGCGAGCGCCTCGGCGTGGCCTTCCAGCTCGCGGACGACGTCCTGGACATCGCCTCCGACTCCCACGAGTCCGGCAAGACCCCGGGCACCGACCTGCGCGAGGGCATCCCCACCATGCCGGTGCTGCGGCTGCGCGAGCGGGCCGCCCGGCTCGGGCTCGCCGAGGACATCGCCCTGTGCGAGCTCCTGGACTCCGACCTCACCGACGACGCCCGGCACGCCGAGGCGCTGGCCGCGCTGCGCGGTCACCCCGCCCTCGAACAGGCCCGCCGGGACACCGTGCGGTACGCCCAGGACGCGCGCGCGGCGCTGGTCCCGCTGCGGGAGTGCGACGCGAAGGCGGCCCTGATGGAGCTGTGCGACGCCGTGGTGCACCGCGCGGGCTGAGGCCCCTGGCATGACGAGGACCGGCACCGCCCCCTACGGGTCGTAGGGGGCGTTCGCATGTCGTGTCATACCCCAGGTGTACACGGAGTTGGCTCCGTGGGCTGACGCATGCTCATGGCCGATTTGGTCAGATGGACACCACGGAAAACACCACTCCTCACCGATTCGGGTGAGAATGGCGGCTACGGGGTGGACGTAGGGGAGTTGACAGCCGCCGCCGACGACGGAGGTAAGGCACACATGGCACCGAACGCATCCGACGACAGCGCTACCGCCGCGGACGCCGACGAACTGCGCGCGGCGCGCCGGCGCAAGGCCGCGCGCTACGTCGTGCCGGCCACGGTGGTGGGAGTCGCGGCGGCGACCATCGGGCTCGTCCCGGCGCTCGCCGACTCCGGCGACCCCGACCTGCCGAAGATCAGCGCACAGGAACTCATCGAGAAGATCGCCGCGTCGGACGTCCAGCAGCTGTCCGGCACCGTGAAGATCACCACCGACCTCGGTCTGCCGGACCTCGGCGGCCTGGAGAACTCGCTCGGCTCCGCCGGTCCCTCCGGGTCGGGCGACGGCTCGTCCGCCGACCCGTCGAGCAAGCTCACCGAGCTCGCCTCCGGCACGCACACCCTGCGGGTCGCGGCCGACGGCGAGGACAAGCAGAAGGTCTCGCTCCTGGAGGACGCGGCCGAGTACAGCCTCATCCACAACGGCAAGGACGTCTGGGGCTACGACAGCAAGTCCAACTCGGTCTTCCACACCACCGCCTCCGAGGGCGACGGGAAGCAGAAGGAAGAGCTGCCGGCCACCCCCAAGGACCTCGCCGAGGACGCCCTCAAGGCCGCCGACAAGACCACGTCGGTGACGGTCCAGGGCACCGCCCAGGTCGCGGGCCGGGACGCCTACCGCCTGGTCATCAAGCCCAAGGACGAGGGCACGACCGTCGGCCAGATCACGGTGGCGGTGGACGCGAAGACGGGCCTGCCGCTGAAGTTCACCCTCACCCCGGCGAGCGGCGGCGCCGCCGTCGTGGACGCGGGCTTCACCCAGGTCAGCTTCGCCAAGCCGGCCGCCTCCACCTTCGACTTCACCCCGCCCAAGGGCGCCAAGGTCGAGGAGAAGGACCAGGACGCCTCGAAGGCACCCGGGCACTCCGAGGAGTTCGGCAAGGACTTCGGCAAGGAGTCCGGCAAGGGCGCCGCCGGCGAGCTCGGCAAGGGCGGCCCCGAGGGGCTCAATGTCATCGGGGACGGCTGGGACTCCATAGCCACCTTCGACACCGGCGGCCAGGGCGTCCCGTCCGGCTCCGAGGTCGGCGGTGACGTCGGCGGCTTCCTGGACTCGCTCGGCGACAAGGTCTCCGGCAAGTTCGGCGAGGGCACCGTCTTCAAGACCCGCCTGATCAACGCCCTGATCACGGACGACGGCAAGGTCTACGTCGGCGCGGTCACCAAGGACGCGCTGGTGAAGGCGGCGGACGCCGGCAAGTAAGACCCCACGGGCACGACGAATCGAGGGAGCCGATGGACCAGCCGTCCGCCACGGAACCCGATCCGGAGGGATCGGGTGACAGCGCAGGCGGTGGCGTGGGCGCGGAGGACAGCGTCATCCACACCCACGCCCTCACCAAGCGCTACCGCGGCGGACAGCTCGCCGTGGACAGCCTCGACCTGACCGTCCCCGCGGGCAGCGTCTTCGGCTTCCTCGGCCCCAACGGCTCCGGCAAGACCACCACCATCCGCATGCTGATGGGCCTGATCGAACCCACCTCCGGTTCGGCGCGCGTGCTGGGCCACCCCATGCCGCGCGCCTCCCGGACCGTCCTGCCCCACGTGGGCGCCCTCATCGAGGGCCCGGCCCTCTACGGCTTCCTCTCCGGCCGCGACAACCTCGTCCGCTACGACGCCGCCGACCCCACCGCCGACCCGCGCACCCGGCCCACCCGGGTGGCGGCGGCCCTGGACCGGGTGGGCCTCGCGGCCGCCGCGGGCAAGAAGGCGAAGGCGTACTCGCTGGGCATGAAGCAGCGGCTGGGCCTCGCGGCGGCTCTGCTCCAGCCCCGTCGCCTCCTGGTCCTGGACGAACCCACCAACGGCCTCGACCCCCAGGGCATGCGGGAGATCCGCTCCCTGGTGCGCGAACTGGCCTCCGACGGCACCACGGTCTTCCTCTCCTCCCACCTCCTGGACGAGATCGAACAGGTCTGCACCCACGTGGCGGTGATGGCCCAGGGCCGCCTGATCACCCAGGGCCCGGTGGAGGACCTGGCGGCGGGGGCGAGGGGACGCCTGGTGGTGACGACTCCGGACACGGTGGACGCTGCGCGGGTGCTGAAGGAACGAGGTCTGTCGGACGTGACAGTGGCCGAGGAGAGGGTGACCTGCGATCCCCCGGACCATGAACTGGCCGACATCAACGCGGCGTTGGTGACAGCGGGCGTGCGGGTGCGGGGCTTCGCGGTGGAACGGCCCTCCCTGGAGGACGCCTTCGTGGCCCTGACGGGGGAGGGCTTCGATGTCGCAGGCTGAGTTGGGTGCCCCTCAGGGGCGCGGGGAACTGCGCGACAAGCCACAGACGACCCGCAGCCGCCGTACGACCTTCTACGGGACCCTCTTCCGCAACGAGCTCCACACGACGTTCCGCCGCTGGCGCACCCTCGCCCTGCTCGCCGTACTCGCAGCCGTCCCGATCCTCGTGGGCACAGCGGTGAAGATCGAGACCGGCGACGACTCCTCGGCGGGCCCCGGAGGGGGTGGCGGCGGACCGGCCTTCATCTCCCAGATCACCAACAACGGCCTGTTCCTGGTGTTCACCGCCCTCGCGGCGACCCTCCCCTTCTTCCTCCCGATGGCCATCGGGGTCATCGCGGGCGACGCGATCGCGGGCGAGGCCAACGCGGGCACCCTGCGCTACCTTCTGGTCGCCCCCGCGGGCCGCACCCGCCTGCTCCTCACCAAGTACGCGACGGTGATGACGTTCTGCCTGGTCGCCACCCTCGTGGTCGCGCTCTCGGCGCTGGCGGTGGGCGCTGTCCTCTTCCCGCTGGGCGACCTGACCACGATCTCCGGCACCCGGATCACCTTCGCGGAGGGGCTGGGCAGAGCTCTGCTGATCGCCCTGGTGGTGGCCGCGTCACTGATCGGCGTGGCGGCCCTGGGCCTGTTCATCTCGACGCTCACGAACAGCGGTATCGCGGCCATGGCCACGACCGTCGGTCTGCTGATCACGGTCCAGATCCTCGACCAGATCCCCCAGCTCCACGCCCTCCAGCCGTACTTCTTCTCCCACTACTGGCTGTCCTTCGCCGACCTCATGAGAGAACCGGTCTACTGGGACGACCTGGTGAAGAACCTGGGCCTTCAGGCGCTGTACGCGGCGGTGTTCGGCTCGGCGGCGTGGGCGAGGTTCCTGGCGAAGGACATCACGGCGTGAGCTGCTCGTAGGGGAACCGCGCGAGCGGGGCCTCCTGCTCGAAGAACGTCTTCGCGCGGGTGAGGGCGTCGGTGTCCTTCAGGACGTCACCGCGCTTGCTGCCGTTGCCGAGCAGTACTCCGCCGAAGCGCATCCCCATGTACGCGGCCGAGTTGTTCAGGGTGCCGACGAGCGGGTCGGCGACCTCGAACTCCTCGTGGGCGAGCGCGGTGACACCCCACAGCGTGCGTCCCGCCATGGTCGCCTTGAACTCGACACCCGGGGTGCGCAGCCAGCCCGACCAGTAGTCGAGGTAGCGCTTGACGTGCGCGGAGACCGAGTACCAGTAGAGGGGCGAGACGATCACGATGTCGGTCGCGGCGAGCGTCGCGTCGAAGAGCAGTGCGGTGTGGCCGATCGTCGGGCGCACGTGGTCCGTGTCGTGCCGGAGGTCCTCGAAGTCGGGCAGCGGATGCGCCGCGAGGTCGATCCACTGCTGCTCGACGTCCGAGGGCAGTTGTTCGGCGGCCCGGCGGGCCAGCAGTTCGGAGTTGCCCTCGCTGCGGCTGCTGCCGAGCACGAACAGGAAGCGGCGCGTCATGGAGATCTCCCGGAGGGGCGGCGTACGGCGTGCGGTAATTACTCGCATGTGCATTATATGCGTGCGCATCCACTTGTCCAGGGTGGGGTGGGGGAGCGGAGAGGGTGCAGGGCGGGGTCGGGATGGGGACGGGGTGGGCGGGGTGGGTCGGCCGGGCCGGGGGCGGGAGGCGTCAGCGGACGTTGGTGGTGGCCTGGACGAGCCGGACCAGGGCCTCGGTGCCGCGTGGTGGTTTGCCGCTCAGGTCGCCGAGGCGCCAGTCGGAGACCCAGGGCACCCGGTACACGTCGACCGCCGACTCGATCTCCTTGATCCGGTCGGCGAGGGGCCGGGGGAGCCGCCCGGGGGCGTCCGCGACGAGCACGACGGCGTCGAGGTCGAGGCCCGGGGGATGCTCCCCGTGCCGGAAGCCCTCCAGGGCACGGCGGACGGCGAGCAGACCGGTGGCGTGCGTGCGGGCGACGAGCAGGACGGATGCCGGGGCGCCGGGGCCCGGCCAGTCCCGTCCGCTGTCGTGACCGCCGTAGACGGTGGCCAGGGTGGAGACGCCGGCGCCACCATGGGTGCCGACCCACGAGAACCGCCTCCCGGCCGGGGGCACCGGCCCGCGGATCCAGATCTCCGGCCCCTGTCGCTGCACGTTCTCCGCCTCTCGCCGTCCGTCGGTGCGCATGCCCGCGCCCCGACCCTGTCATCCCACCCGTCCCGCAGCTCCTGGAACAGGCCTGTGACATCACGGTGACGTGAGGACCGGGGGCGAGCGGAGAGACTCGACAGTACGTGCACGACCGTGAGGGATGAGATGTCTCGACTCAGCCGCGACAAGAAGCGGGAACAGCAGTGGGGGACGCCCCCGATCGACGTCCGCGTCCCGTCGACGGGCGAGTGCGCGACGGTGGCCGGAACGACGGTCACGGCGTCTGCCGGTGAGGAACTCCACCAGGCCGTCCTGACCCATCTCCACCACCTCGCCCGCACCTCGGGCCGGCCCGTCCACGCCACGATCCACGACGCCCGCATCGGCTGGGTGGTCCCCTTGGAGATCACCACGGACGGCGCCAGCCGCTTCACCGCGGATCCGGTGAGGATCCCTCCGCGCGCGGAACCGGTCCATGACACCCCGGAGGCCTTCGAGGCCCCGAGCGGCCCGGTCCTCCTCCCGACGACCCACCGGGTGTTCCCGAACCCAGCCGACACACCCGGCAACGAGCCGCACACCCCGTCTGCAACTCCTACGGGACCTTCGGTCCAGGCGCCGCCCTCCACCCCGCTCGCGGCTCCCGCCGGATCTCCGGCTCAGGCGTCGCCTTCCAGTCCGCCCGCGGCTCCGATTGGGCACCCGGTCCAGGTGTCACCTTCCAGCGCGCCCGCGCCCTCGGCTCCCACCGGATCTCCGGCTCAGGCGTCGCCTTCCAGTGCGCCCGCGGCTCCGATTGGGCACCCGGTCCAGGCGTCACCTTCCAGCGCGCCCGCGCCCTCGGCTCCCACCGGATCTCCGGCTCAGGCGTCGCCTTCCAGCCCGCCCGCGGCTCCGATTGGGCACCCGGTCCAGGTGTCACCTTCCACCCCGCCCCCAGTCGCGGCTCCCACCCCGACCCCGGACCACACCTCGGCCCCGCCCCCGGCCTCCACCCCGCCGCAGTACTCGCCCCCGCCCCCCGGCACCGCCGTACCCCCCACAGGCGCGTTCGGCCCGCCCCCCGTCATGGACGCACGCCCCGCAGCTGCCGCCGAGGCGCTCCCCGCGACCCACTCCGCCTACACCCCGAGGCCCCTGCCTCCGACCCCCCTCACCTCACCCCCCGCCGACACCCCGCAACGCCCCCTCCCCCCAACGGACTTCGCCGCCGCCCCCCTGCCCCCCACCGACACATCACCGACGCCTCTCCCCCCGACCCCCCTCCCCTCAACCAACCTCCCCACCCCACCCCAACCCCTCCCCGCCCCCGGCACCACCCCCACCCCCACCCCCCGTCCCGCACCCGTCCCCCTCCTCACCCCCGCCCAACTCCTCGACGACCCCGACCCCAAGCCCGCCCCCGTGCGGGGGTTCGACGCCGTGGCCGAGGCCGTGATGGGGGAGGGCCTCGTCGTCGAGGACACGGCCGTGCTCGGGGAGGGTGTGGAGCGGATCAGTGAGGCCGTGCGGGAAGGGCGGACGGAGGTTGCCGCGGAGTTGGCTCAAGAGGTCATCGCCGAGGCCGCGCAGACCCTCGGCGCCGAGCACCCCGACGTGCTGCGCGTGCGTGAACTCGCCGCCTACATCGCCTACTTGGCCGGTGAGCCGACGCAGGCCGCGGACATCTCCCTCGACCTCGCCGGCATCCAGCACCGCGCCGGCGACGCCGAGTCGGCCTACGGCAACCTGCAGAGCGCGGCCACCGCCTGGAAGGCCGTACGGGATCCGTCCCGGGGCCTGGCCCTCGGCGGCGACCTGATCGCCCTGTGGACGGAGATGGCCGCCGGGGAGGGCCCGGCGGCCGACGAACCGGAGAAGCTGGAGTCGGCCCGCTCCCGCATGCTCCGCCTCGCGGAACGCGCACGGAACGCCAACTCCTAGCCCAGGGAGCCGTGTTACTGCGACAGCCCCCACACCGCGTACGCCACCGCGTCACTGTTGCGGTTCAGCGCCGTGTCGTTGATGTTGGCCGTCGTGTCGCACGACGAGTGGTAGCAGCGGTCGAAGGCCAGCCCCGACGTCCCGCCCCACTTGGCCGCCTGCGCCGCCGTCTTGACGTAGTCCGCCCCGCTGAACAGCCCGCCCACCGGCACGCCCGCGTTCTTGAACGGCGCGTGGTCGGAGCGGCCGTCGCCCTCGGTCTCGATCTCGGTCGGGACGCCGAGGCCGGCGTAGTACTCCTTGAAGGTCTTCTCGATGGCCGGGTCGTCGTCGTAGACGAAGTAACCAGGGTTCGGCGAGCCGATCATGTCGAAGTTGAGGTAGCCGCTGATCTTCGAGCGGTTCGCCGTCGACAGGCTGCTGACGTAGTACCGGGACCCGACCAGGCCCAGCTCCTCCGCTCCCCACCAAGCGAACCGCAGGTGTTTGGTGGGGTGGAAGCCCGCCCGGGACACCGCCAGCGCGGTCTCCAGGACGGCCGCCGAACCGGAGCCGTTGTCGTTGATGCCCGCGCCCGCCGTCACGCTGTCGAGGTGCGAGCCGGACATGATCACCTGGTTGGTGTCGCCGCCCGGCCAGTCGGCGATCAGGTTGTAGCCGGTGCGGCCGGAGGAGGTGAACTGCTGGATGGTCGTGGTGAATCCGGCGGCGTCCAGCTTGTCCTTCACATAGTCGAGCGAGGCTCTGTAGCCGGCCCGGCCGTGCGCGCGGTTGCCGCCGTTGGCGGTGGCGATGGACTGGAGCTGGGTCAGATGCGCCTTCACGTTGGCCACCGGGATGTCCGGGGCCGCGGCCACCGCGGTTGTTCCCGCGGGGGCCGCGCCGGCTATGGATCCGCCGGCCAGGAGGGAGACGGCGGCGACGACGGCGGTGGCCGTGACGCGCCCGGGAACCGAGAGCTTCATGTGGGGGGCTCCGAATTCCATGGGAGTCCCTGAAGTCACAGGAACTCCACAGCGAATGGTGCCTGGATCGTGAAGCTGAGGTTGACTCACCGTCAAGAGCGCAATCCGGTCAGGGGAGTTCGTACACCGGCTCACCCGACCTTGACGCGAGCACGGACCTTGACGCGAGCACGGACCATGACGTGAGCACGGGCCCGAACGCGAGCACGAGCCCGGACGCGAGCACGGGCCCGAACACGGTCAGTGGACGCAGAACTCGTTCCCCTCCGGATCAGCCATCACCACCCACGCCCCCGAGGGTTCGCTCACCTCGCGCAGCACGCTCGCCCCGAGCCCCGTCAGCCTCTCCACCTCGGCCGCGCGCCTGCCCTCCCCGGGGTGCAGGTCGAGGTGGAGCCGGTTCTTGACGGTCTTCGGCTCCGGCACGCGCTGGAAGAGCAGCCGCCGCCCCAGACCGGTACCGCTGTCCTTGTCGTACGGGTCGTCCGGATGCCGTACGGCGACCAGGTCCCGGAAGGCCAGCCGGGCGTGGTACTCGACGGTCGCCTCGCGCGGCAGCGCGCCGAGCTCCAGCAGCCGCTGGATCAGGGCGTCGTTGTCCTCGGTCTCGTAGTGCAGGGCGGCGGCCCAGAAGTCGGCCTGGGCGTGCGGGTCACCGGCGTCGACGACGAGTTTCCAGTGCAGGGGTGCGGGTGTGGTCTGCGTCATGGAGTCACTTATAGCGACGAATCAGGCCGCGGGCTGTCCTATACGGTCCGCTCGGGGATCGATCCGCCGTACCTGACAGCCCTTCCGGGTGTCCCATGGAAGGAGAGGGAACCGACCCTCGGCCGAGCAACCCCTACCGACGGAGAGTGTGGTCATGGGCGCACGCGCCTGGGCGCTGCTGCTCGTCCTCTGCGGAACGATCTTCCTGGAGGGCGCCGACATCGCGATGATGGCCGTCGCCATCCCCTCGATCCGCTCCGACCTGGGTCTCGCCACCGACACCGCGGCCTGGGTGATGAGCGCCTACGTGCTCGGCTACGCCGGCTTCACCCTGCTCGGCGGCCGCGCCGCCGACCTGCTCGGGCGCCGCCGGATGTTCCTGCTCTGGCTGGCCGTCTTCCTCGTCTTCTCGGGCCTCGGCGGCCTCGCCACCGAGGGCTGGATGCTGGTCGTCGCCCGCTTCGTCACCGGCGTGGCCGCCGCCTTCATGACACCGGCGGCCCTGTCCCTGATCACCACGTCGTACGAGGAGGGCCCGCAGCGCAACAAGGCCCTGCTGGTGTACGCCGGCACCGCGGCCGGTGGTTTCTCCCTCGGCCTGGTGATCGGCGGCCTGCTGACCGCGCTCGGCTGGCGCTGGGTCTTCTTCGCGCCGGTGCTCATGGCCGGCGCCCTGCTGGTCGCCGCCTTCCGGCTCATCCCGCGCCGGCCCGCCCCGCCCCCGACCGGACACGGCTTCGACCTGCTCGGCGCCCTGACCGCCGCCGGCGCCATGCTGCTGGCCGCCTACGCCGTCGTACGCCTGGAACACGGTCTGGACGCGTGGTGGTCGACAGCGGCGTCCGCCCTCGCGGCGCTGCTGCTCGGGGTCCTGTTCGTGGTCGTGGAACGCCGGTCCGCGCACCCGCTGGTGCGGCTCGGGATCCTGCGCAGAGGTCCCGTCGTACGGGCGGACCTCGGGGCGCTGCTGTTCGTCGGGGCCTTCTTCGGCTTCCAGTTCGTGGTGACGCTCTATCTCCAGGAACTGCGCGGCTGGTCCTCGGTGCGGACCGCGATCGCCCTGGTGGTCATGGGCTGCGACGCGGTGCTGGCCCCCACCCTCACCCCGAGGCTCGTCGCCCGTTTCGGCAACGTGCGGGTGATCGTCGGCGGCTTCCTGCTGGCGGTGCTCGCCTACGGCCTCTTCCTGCCCGTCGGCATGGACTGGCCGTACCTGGCGATGTTCCCGACGCTGTTCCTCGCGGGCACCGCCTTCGCGCTGGCGTACGGACCGCTGACGATCGCGGCGACGGACGGGGTCGCCGAGTCCGAGCAGGGCCTGGCGAGCGGGCTCCTGCACACGGCGACCCAGTTCGGCTCGGCGATCGGGATCGCCGCGGTGACGGCGGTCTACGGCCTCGCGGCGGGCGAGTCCAGCGGCTCCGGACCCGAGGCCAGGCTCTCCGCCTTCCGTACGGCACTGACCGTGCCGGTCGTCATGGTCGTCCTGGGACTGCTGATCTCCCTCCTGAGCGTCCGCGCGGTGCGCAGGGCGTCCCAGGTGAGCAGCGACAGCGCCAGCCAGACCAGCGCGAACCCGGCCCACCGCTCGGGCGGCATCTCCTCGTGGAAGTAGAGGACGCCGAGCAGGAACTGGAAGACCGGGGCCAGGTACTGCAGCAGCCCCAGCGTGGACAGCGGGACCCGGATCGCGGCGGCGCCGAAGCAGACCAGGGGGAGCGCGGTGACGACGCCGGTCGAGGCGAGCAGCGCCGCGTGCCCCGGACCCTCGGCGGTGAAGCTGAGGTCCCCCCGCGAGCTGAGCCACAGCAGGTAACCCAGGGCGGGCAGGAACTGGATCGCGGTCTCGGCCGCCAGCGACTCCACCCCGCCGAGGTTGACCTTCTTCTTGACCAGGCCGTAGGTGGCGAACGAGAAGGCGAGCGTGAGGGAGATCCACGGCGGCTGCCCGTACCCGATGGTGAGGACCAGCACCGCGGCGGCGCCGACCCCGACCGCCGCCCACTGCACGCGCCGCAGCCGCTCCTTCAGCAGCAGCACGCCCATGGCGATGGTGACGAGGGGGTTGATGAAGTACCCGAGCGAGGCCTCGACGACATGGCCGGAGTTCACGGCCCAGATGTAGACGCCCCAGTTCACGGTGATGACGGCGGCGGCCACGGTGATCAGCGCCAGCCTGCGGGGCTGCCGCAGCAGCTCACCGGCCCAGGCCCAGCGCCGTACGAAGACCAGCGCGACGGCGACGAAGACGAGGGACCACACCATCCGGTGGGCGAGGATCTCGGCGGCTCCGGCGGGCTTGAGCAGCGGCCAGAACAGGGGCACGAGGCCCCACATCCCGTACGCGGCGAAGCCGTTCAGCAGACCTATGTGCCGCTCGCCTCTCGACTTCACGGACCCTCCTCCTCGCACGTCGCCGCCTGCTCGACGGTAACGCCGAGCACCCCCGCCTGTCATGCCCGTATCGCTATACGGTCATGACAGGCGGGGGTGGGGCGCCCAGGGGCTGCCGGGGGAGTGAGGTCAGCCCTTGAGCGCGACCGCGATGGACTCGGCGATCGGGGTGGTGGGACGGCCGGCCAGACGGGACAGGTCACCGGAGGAGACGACCAGCTCGCCCTTCTCGATGGAGGCGTCGACACCGGCGAGGGTCGCGGCGAGCGGCCCGGGCAGCCCGGCGCCGGTCAGGATCCCGGTGTAGGCCTCGACGGAGACGGCGTTGTAGGCGATCTCCTTGCCGGTCTGCTTGCTCAGCTCGGCCGCGTACTCGGCGAAGCTCCAGGCCTCGTCACCGCCGAGCTCGTACGTCGAGTTCTCGTGCCCCTCGCCGGTCAGCACGGCGACCGTGGCGGCCGCGTAGTCGGCGCGCGAGGCGGAGGAGACGCGGCCGTCACCGGCGGCCTGGACGACGGCGTTGTACTCCAGGACGGGGGCGAGGTTCTCGGTGTAGTTCTCGTTGTACCAGCCGTTGCGCAGCAGCGAGTAGGGCAGGCCGGAGGCGAGCAGCGCCTCCTCGGTGGCCCGGTGGTCGTCGGCGAGCGCGGCGGTCAGGGACCCGGGGGCGCTGGTGTACGCCAGCAGCGCCACGCCCGCGGCCTTGGCGGCGTCGATGACGACCTGGTGCTGGGCGGGGCGGCCCTTCTCGAACTCGTTGCCGGAGATCAGCAGCACCTTGTCGCCGGCCGCGAAGACGCTGTCGAAGGTCTCGGGGCTGTTGTAGTCGGCGACGGCTATCCTCACGCCCTTCTCCGCGAAGTCGGCGGCCTTCTCCGGGGTGCGGACGACGGCGGTGATCTGCTCGGCCGGGACCTTCTCGAGCAGCTGCTGAACGACGTGGCGGCCGAGGTGTCCGGTGGCTCCGGTGACGACGATGCTCATGATGTGCGATCTCCTAGTGGGGTGCGTTGGCACTAACCCTAGGGGAGGCGCTAACTCTGCGAAAGTACCCACTTTGAAGTAAGGTACTGGCATGTCGGTAAGTACGGAGAAGATCCTCTCGGAGGCGGCGGCCACCCAGGGCGAGGCGATGTGCCCCCACCGCCTGGTCCTGGAACACGTGACGAGCCGCTGGGGCGTCCTGGTGCTGATGCAACTCCTGGACCGCCCGTACCGCTTCAGCGAACTCCGCAGGGCGATCGGCCGGGTCAGCGAGAAGATGCTGACGCAGACGCTCCAGACCCTGGAACGGGACGGACTGGTCCACCGAGACGCCCAGCCGGTCATCCCCCCGAGGGTCGACTACTCCCTCACCCCCCTGGGCCGCGAGGCAGCAGAACAGGTACAGGCGCTGGCGGAGTGGACCTCCCGCCGGATGGCGGCGGTACTGGAGGCACGGGAGAGGTACGACACGGAGAAGAAGCAGGCCTGAGCGGCCCTCTTGCACCGGCGGCCCGGACAGGTGAACGACCGGGGCCCGGATGCCGAGTCGCATCCGGGCCCCGTGCACGCGGTGGGTCAGCCCACCACCGTCCAGGTGTCCCCGCCGGCCAGCAGTGCCCCCAGGTCCCCCTTGCCGTTCTGTTCGATCGCCGCGTCCAGTTGGTCCGACATCTGGGTGTCGTAGACCGGGCGGTTCACCGAGCGGAAGACGCCGATGGGGGTGTGGTGGAGGGTGTCCGGGTCGGCCAGGCGGGAGAGGGCGAAGGCGGTGGTCGGGGAGGCGGAGTGCGCGTCGTGGACCAGGATCTGCGACTCGTTCGACGGCGTCACCGGTACCACCTTCAGGTCGCCCGTCGCCGCGTCCCGGACGACCCCCTTGGACAGGTCCGCGCCGAAGCGGATCGGCTGCCCGTGCTCCAGGCGGATCACCGCCTCCTCGGCCTGCTGCTTGTCCTTGAGGGCCTCGAAGGCGCCGTCGTTGAAGATGTTGCAGTTCTGGTAGATCTCGATGAGGGCCGTACCCGGGTGGGCGGCCGCCTCCCGCAGTACCGACGTCAGGTGCTTGCGGTCCGAGTCCACCGTCCGCGCCACGAAGGACGCCTCCGCGCCGATCGCCAGCGACACCGGGTTGAAGGGCGCGTCCAGCGACCCCATCGGCGTCGACTTCGTGATCTTGCCGACCTCGGAGGTGGGGGAGTACTGCCCCTTCGTGAGGCCGTAGATCCGGTTGTTGAACAGCAGGATCTTCAGGTTCACGTTCCGGCGCAGGGCGTGGATCAGGTGGTTCCCGCCGATCGAGAGGGCATCACCGTCACCCGTCACCACCCACACGCTCAGGTCCCGGCGCGAGGCCGCGAGCCCCGTCGCGATCGCCGGCGCCCGCCCGTGGATCGAGTGCATGCCGTACGTGTTCATGTAGTACGGGAAACGGGACGAGCAGCCGATGCCCGAGACGAAGACGATGTTCTCCTTGGCCAGCCCGAGCTCCGGCATGAAGCCCTGGACCGCCGCGAGGATCGCGTAGTCACCGCAGCCGGGGCACCAGCGGACTTCCTGGTCGCTCTTGAAGTCCTTCATGCTCTGGCGCGCCTCGGCCTTGGGGACGAGCGAGAGTGCCTCGATCGTGCCCGTGCCTTCCGTGGACGTCTCAGCCATCGATGGCCTCCTTGAGAGCCGTGGCGAGCTGTTCGGCCTTGAACGGCATGCCGTTGACCTGGTTGTAGCTGTGCGCGTCGACCAGGTACTTCGCCCGCACCAGCGTGGCGAGCTGCCCGAGGTTCATCTCGGGGATCACGACCTTGTCGTACGCCTTCAGCACCGCGCCCAGGTTGCGCGGGAAGGGGTTGAGGTGGCGCAGATGGGCCTGCGCGATCGACTCGCCGGCCGTCCGCAGCCGCCGTACCGCCGCCGTGATGGGCCCGTACGTCGACCCCCAGCCCAGCACCAGCGTGCGCGCCTCGTGCGGATCGTCGACTTCCAGATCCGGTACGTCGATCCCGTCGATCTTGGCCTGCCGGGTCCGGACCATGAAGTCGTGGTTGGCCGGGGCGTAGGAGATGTTCCCGGTCCCGTCCTCCTTCTCGATGCCGCCGATGCGGTGTTCGAGACCGGGGGTGCCGGGCACCGCCCAGGGCCGGGCGAGGGTCTGCGGATCGCGCTTGTAGGGCCAGAAGACCTCGGTGCCGTCGTCCAGCGTGTGGTTCGGGCCCTGCGCGAACTGCACGGTCAGGTCCGGGAGTTCGTCCAGCTCGGGGATGCGCCAGGGCTCGGAGCCGTTGGCCAGGTAGCCGTCCGAGAGCAGCATCACCGGCGTGCGGTAGCTCAGCGCGATCCGGGCCGCCTCCAGCGCCGCGTCGAAGCAGTCGGCCGGGGTGCAGGGCGCGACGATCGGCACCGGCGCCTCGCCGTTGCGCCCGAACATCGCCTGGAGCAGGTCCGCCTGCTCGGTCTTGGTCGGCAGACCGGTGGACGGCCCGCCTCTCTGGATGTCGATCACGAGCAGCGGCAGCTCAAGGGAGACCGCGAGACCGATCGTCTCGGATTTCAGCGCCACCCCCGGACCGGAGGTGGTGGTGACGGCCAGCGAACCGCCGAAGGCCGCCCCCAGCGCCGCGCCGATGCCCGCGATCTCGTCCTCGGCCTGGAAGGTCCGTACACCGAAGTTCTTGTGCTTGGACAGCTCGTGCAGGATGTCCGAGGCCGGGGTGATCGGGTACGAGCCCAGGAACAGCGGCAGGTCCGCCTGGCGGGACGCGGCGACCAGTCCGTAGGACAGCGCGAGGTTCCCGGAGATGTTGCGGTAGGTGCCGACCGGGAAGGCCTTGGTGGCCGGGGCGATCTCGTAGGAGACCGCGAAGTCCTCGGTCGTCTCGCCGAAGTTCCAGCCCGCCCGGTAGGCCGCCAGGTTCGCCTCGGCGATCTCCGGCTTCTTCGCGAACTTGGTCCGCAGGAACTTCTCGGTGCCCTCGGTGGGCCGGTGGTACATCCACGACAAGAGGCCGAGCGCGAACATGTTCTTGCTGCGCTCGGCCTCTTTGCGACTGAGGTCGAAATCCTTGAGGGCCTCGACGGTCAGCGTGGTCAGGGGGACCGGGTGAAGGCTGTACCCGTCGAGTGACCCATCCTCCAGCGGCGAGGCCGCGTACCCCACCTTCTGCATCGCCCGTTTGGTGAACTCGTCCGTGTTGACGATGATCTCCGCGCCCCGGGGCAGATCGGCGATGTTCGCCTTCAGGGCGGCGGGGTTCATGGCCACGAGCACGTTCGGCGCGTCCCCGGGCGTGAGGATGTCGTGGTCGGCGAAGTGGAGCTGGAAGGAGGAGACCCCCGGCAGGGTTCCGGCAGGGGCCCGGATCTCGGCGGGGAAGTTGGGAAGGGTGGACAGGTCGTTGCCGAAGGACGCCGTCTCCGAGGTGAAACGGTCCCCGGTGAGTTGCATACCGTCACCGGAGTCACCCGCGAAACGAATGATCACCCGGTCGAGACGGCGGACATCCTTCACGCCCGGCTCTTTGCGCTGCTCTCCCACGACGGCTTCGTCGGCCTGCTCCGCTGGGCTGCTGACCTGACTGGTCACTGAACTGGACCTCCCTCGAGGCGGCTGTTCGGGAGCGGCCTTCCCGCAGGCCTTCCCAGGATCAACCCTACGACCGCAGGGTTCGCCTTCCCTCGGCCATTCGCATGATGGACATGGTTCTGAGACGGTTTGCCGCCCTGACTTGTCACCATTTGCACGCCCCCCGGCGCTTTCCTTGAAGACGCTCCCTCGGTTCCCGCGGTTCTCCAGTTTTCTGACACAGTGTCAGATGTTCATGAGTTCAGATAGGTGAGCACGGCCAGCACCCGCCGGTGGTCCCCGTCGCTCGGCGACAGCCCCAGCTTCAGGAAGATGTTGCTGACGTGCTTCTCCACGGCCCCGTCGCTGACCACCAGCTGCCGCGCGATCGCCGAGTTGGTCCGCCCCTCGGCCATCAGCCCGAGCACCTCCCGCTCCCGGGGGGTGAGGCCCGCGAGCACATCCTGCTTACGGCTGCGTCCCAGCAGCTGAGCGACCACCTCGGGGTCCAGGGCGGTACCGCCCTCGGCCACCCGTACCACCGCGTCCACGAACTCACGCACCTCCGCGACCCGGTCCTTGAGCAGGTACCCCACCCCGCGGCTGGACCCGGCCAGCAGCTCGGTGGCGTACCGCTCCTCCACGTACTGCGACAGTACGAGTACCCCGAGTCCGGGATGTGTCTTGCGCAGTTGTACGGCGGCTCGCACACCTTCGTCGGTGTGCGTCGGCGGCATCCGCACATCGGCCACGACGACGTCGGGCAGCTCGCCCTGGGCGTCCAGCTCACCGATGGTCTTGACCAGCGCGTCCCCGTCTCCCACACCGGCCACGACGTCGTGCCCGCGGTCGGTCAGCAACCGGGTCAGGCCCTCCCTCAGCAGCACTGAATCCTCGGCGATGACCACCCGCACCCTGTCCTCCACGACTTCGGCCCCCCAGCCCACTCCATGCCACCCACTGAACAAGTCCAGCATTCCAGCATTCGGATGCGGAGGGGGCGGGGGCAGCGGGATTAGGGGGTGGCAGATACGAACAAAGGCGCGAGAGTAGGGGGTCACGGCTGGATCCCGGTCACATTCCAGCCCGTCCGGCGTTTGAGGACGAGGCCCCTTCGGGGCCGACGGGGGACTGGGGGCGGAGCCCTCAGGGGCGGCGGTCCGGGGCGGGGTCGAAGGGGCAGCGCCCCTGGTGGGGGTCCCCCTCTGGGGGAGGGACGGGTAAGGGCGGCGGGGGCGAAACCCCCCACCGCCCCGTCACACGGAACCCGTCACACCCGATCCCCCCGCCAAGGCAACTCCGCCGTCACCCGAGTAGGCCCCCCGACCGGCGAATCCACCACCAGAATCCCGTCGACCGCGTCCAACCGCTCCGCAAGCCCCGCAAGCCCCGACCCGGAGGACGCATCGGCCCCACCCACCCCGTTGTCCACGACCTGCAACAACAGCCGGTCCTCGACCCGCCACACATCCACCGCAGCCCACGTCGCCCGAGAATGCTTGCTGATGTTCTGCAACAGCTCCGACACCGTGAAGTACGCGATCCCCTCGATCGCCGGCGCGGGCCGCGACGGCAGATCCACCTCCACCTGCACCGGCACCGTGCAACGCGAGGCCACCGAGGACAGAGCCGCGTCCAGCCCCCGGTCCGTCAGCACCGCCGGATGAATCCCCCGCGCCAGATCGCGCAGCTCCTGGAGCGCCGTCTTCACCTCACCGTGCGCCTCGTCCACCATCCGCGCCGCCGCCGCCGGATCCTCCGTGAGCTTCTCCTTCGCCAGCCCCAGATCCATCGCCAGCGCCACCAGCCGGGCCTGCGCCCCGTCGTGCAGATCCCGCTCGATCCGCCGCAGATCCGCCGCCGCCGTGTCCACCACGACCCCCCGGTCCGACTCCAGCTCCACCACCCGCGCCGACAGCCGGGTCGGCCCCAGCAGCCCGTGCACCATCACCCGGTCCACCGTCGTCAGCGCCCGCACGATCCAGGGCGTCGCCAGCGTGAACAACAGCCCCACCAGCGCGGTCACCCCGATCTCGAACGGGTTGTCCAGGTAGATGTGGTGGGTCTCGTCGCCGTAGAGCTGAAGCCCGTCCTGCCCGACGTACGCCGGGAAGACCCAGAACCACAGCGGATACGTCAGCAGCGCCCAGCCGTACACCCAGAAGTTCACCGCGACGACGAACGAGAACACCGCCCACGGCAGGTGCAGCACCGAGTACAGCAGCGTCCGCCACGACGTCCCGCTCTTGAGCACCGCCCCGATCCACGCCATGAACCCGGATCCCCGCGCCCTGAGCGGCTCCGGGTCCGCGACCTCCAGGTCCAGCAGCCCCCGCGCCCGCGCCCGCTCCAGCGCCCCGAGCCCACGGCACCCGGCGAGTCCCGCCGCGAAGACCGGGATGCCGAGGAAGGTCACCAGCAGTCCCGCGCCCAGCGAGACCATCGTGACGGCGTACGTGAACATCACGATGCTGATCGGCAGGCTCAGCAGCACATAGCCGAGCTCCCGCCAGGTCCGCCCCTCGAACGGCGCCCGCAGCCCCGCCGGCACCCGATGCCGCCGCACTTCCCCGGGGAACCCGAGCCCACTGTCGTACCCGTAGTCCGTGGCCATCGACGTCGTCCTTCTTCCTCGTCCCGCCCTGCGGTGCCCTACCGGCTGTCCCACCGGTTGTCGTACCTCCACCCTGCTGCGCCGCAGCTCAACGGACCATGGAGGCCGTCGGCGTCTTGGAAGGGGGGTTTTCCCCACCCTTCCCCTCTGCTACGGCCTTTCCGAGGCCCGGTCCCGCCACGGCAGCTCCGCCGTCACGACCGTCGGCCCGCCCGGCGGCGAGTCGATGACGAACAGCCCGTCGACCGCGTCGAGCCGCTCCGCGAGCCCGCGCATACCGGTGCCCCCGTCCAGCCGGGCACCGCCGCGGCCGTCGTCCCACACCTGGATGAGCAGCCGGTCCTCCGCCCGCCACACGTCGACCGACGCCGACCGCGCCCCACTGTGCTTGCTGATGTTCTGCAGCAGCTCCGAGACGGTGAAGTAGGCGATCCCCTCGATCGCCTGGACCGGCCGCGAGTCGAGGTCGGCGGTCACCTTCACCGGCACGGTGCAGCGCGAGGCGACCGAGGACAGGGCGGCGTCGAGCCCGCGGTCGGTCAGTACGGCGGGATGAATCCCCCGCGCCAGATCCCGCAGCTCCTGCAACGCCAGCTTCACCTCGCCGTGCGCCTCCGCGACCATCGCCTGCGCGTACTCGGGGTCCTCCAGGAGCTTCTCCTTCGCGAGGCCGAGCCCCATGGCCAGATTGACCAGCCGGGCCTGCGCCCCGTCGTGCAGATCGCGCTCGATCCGCCGTAGATCGGCGGCTGCCGTGTCGACCACGACCCCCCGGTCGGACTCCAGTTCGGCGATACGGCGTTCCAGCTCGTCGGAGGGCGACAGCAGCCCCCGCACCATCGCCCGGTCCACGTTGGCCAGACCCCGCGCGATGAACGGCAGCACCGGCCACAGCACGAACAACGACGTCAACGTCACGGTGAAGGTCAGCACCCCCCACGGCAGCCGGATGAAGTCGTACAGCACCGTCCGCCAGCCCACGGGGTCCTTCACCCCCATCCACAGCTGGGCGAAGAAGCCGTTGGCGCCGTTCTTGGCACGCCACGGCAGCCGGCTCGGCTCGTCCACCCGCACACCCAGCAGCGCCCGGGCCCGCGCCCGCTCCAGCTTGCCCAGCTGCCGCGCGCCCAGCAGACCGGCCGCGAGCAGCGGGAAACCGATCACCGTCACGGTCAGCCAGAAACCGGTGAACAGCACCGTCACGACGTAGACGAATCCGAAGACCGACACCGGAAGGTTCGCCAGGAGGTGCGCGATCTCCTTCCAGGTGTGCGCGTCATAGGCGAGACGGGCCGGTGGCAGCCGGCTGCCCTCGCCGCTTCCTGCGGCGGTCACGGCACGGCTCGGGGAGGAGTGGCGTTCGGTCATATGGGCTAGCGTGCCGCGCGCGCGGGCCGTGCGCCATGAGGCGGACCGCCGCGCCGTGCTGGGGAAAACCCCACCCCTGTTCCTTTAGGGGGTGACGGGCTGCTTACCGTGCCTTTACGAGGGCCTAGACTCCCGTGCGTACAGATCGTCGAACAGCGGTGTTCAGCAGCTCACAGGGAGCGAGGGGCGGACGTGCCGGAACCGACCGTCGTCGGTGCAAGCGCCGTCGATCCGACTGTCGTCGCGGCGGACTACTTCCAGTCGTACTCGGTCGTCGGACTGCTCGCCGTCGTCGGCGTGCTGTTCGTCGCGGTCGCCTTCGGCGCCGGACGCCTGCTGCGACCCGTGGTCCCCACCCCCGAGAAACTCCTGACGTACGAGTGCGGAGTCGACCCCGTCGGCGAGGGCTGGGCCCACACCCAGGTCCGCTACTACGTCTACGCCTTCCTCTACGTCATCTTCGCCGTCGACTCGATCTTCCTGTTCCCCTGGGCGACGGTCTTCGCGGCGCCCGGCTACGGCGCCACGACCCTCGTCGAGATGTTCATCTTCCTGGGCTTCCTCGCCGTAGGGCTGTTGTACGCGTACAAGAAGGGTGTCCTGGCATGGACGTGACCCCCGGCGCCGACCTCGCTGCCACGGAACCCGTTCTGCTCCCGGAGCCGAAGCGGCTGGGCGCGCTCGCCCGTCTCGCCCCCGAGCCGATGAAGGTGGTCCTCAACTGGGGCCGCCGGTACTCCCTCTGGGTCTTCAACTTCGGCCTCGCCTGCTGCGCGATCGAGTTCATCGCCGCGTCGATGGCCCGCCACGACTTCATCCGCCTCGGCGTCATCCCCTTCGCGCCGGGCCCCCGCCAGGCCGACCTGATGGTCGTCTCCGGCACGGTCACGGACAAGATGGCCCCGGCCGTGAAGCGTCTGTACGAACAGATGCCCGAGCCCAAGTACGTCATCTCCTTCGGCGCGTGCAGCAACTGCGGCGGCCCCTACTGGGACTCCTACTCGGTCACGAAGGGCGTCGACCAGATCATCCCGGTGGACGTCTACGTCCCGGGCTGCCCGCCGCGCCCCGAAGCCCTGCTCCAGGGCATCCTGAAGCTACAGGAGAAGATCGCCAGGGAGTCGCTGGGGGAGCGGTACGGGGTGACGTCCGGGGCGTCCGGGACGTCCGGGAGGTCCGGGGGTCGCGCGTCGGTGGCGGCGCTCCAGAGCGGGTTGGTGCAGGGACCGGACAAGGCGACCGAACCTGTTTCTGGCACTGATTCTGGTTCTGATTCTGGGGCTGGTTCTGGGTCTGGTTCTGTTGAGGGGGGTGCGCGGTGACGGCCGTCGGCTGGCTGCCCGCCCCCGCTGCGGAACTGTTCGGTCCGGAGGCGACCGCGGAGGAGTCGTACGAGGTCCTCACGGTGGACGTCCCGCCTGCGTCCTGGCTCACCGCACTGGCTGTCGCCCGCGACGAGCTGGGCTGCACTTACTTCGACTGGCTGAGCGCGGTCGACGAACCCGGCACCGGCTTCCGCGTGGCGGCCCACGTGGCGGCCCTCTCCCCGGTACGACGCCTGCTGCTCCGCACAACCGTCCCCCACGAGACCCCGGTCCTCCCCACCGCCGTCGACATCTACGCGGGCGCCGCCTGGCACGAACGCGAGACCCACGAGATGTTCGGCGTCACCTTCGAGGGCCACCCGTCCCTCGACCACCTCCTGCTCCCGGAGACCTTCGAGGGCCACCCCCTGCGCAAGGACTTCGTCCTGGCCGCCCGGGTCGCCAAGGCCTGGCCCGGCGCGAAGGAACCGGGTGAGTCCGAACACGGCGGCCCCAAGCGCCGCCAGATGCTCCCCCCAGGAGTCCCCGACCCCAACGACTGGGGCCCCCAAAAGGGCCAACTCCCCCCCACCCCAACCCGCCCCACCCGCACGCCCCGCCCTTCCTCCGACCGGCCTGTGCGTCGGGGGCGGTCGGCGGCGGAGGGGTCGGCGAGTCAGGTGGAGACGCCGGGGGCCGGGGCCGCTGGCGGTGCCGTTGCCGGGGCGGGGGCTGCGGGTGGGGTTCCGCGTCGGGCGCGGTCGGCGTCGGAAGGTTCGGCGAGTCAGGCGGGGGAGTCCGGGACGCCGGGCGCGGCGGCGAGCGCTCCGCGTCGGGCGCGGTCGGCGTCGGAAGGTTCGGCGAGTCAGGCGGAGGGGGTCGGGACGCCGGGTACGGCAGCCGAGGGTTCGGCGAGTCAGGCCGAGGCGGCGCCCGGTGCGGGCGCGGCTGCGGGCGCTGGGACGCGTCGCGTGAGGTCGGCGGCCGAGGGTTCCGTGAGTCAGGCCGGGACCGGGGCTGGGGCGACAGAGGCGGGGGCCGGTGCTCCGGGTGCCCCGCCCGCAGGCGTGCCCCGGCGCACCCGTACCGCTGCGCAGGGCTCGGCCGGCCAGACGGCGCCGGGAGCCGACCGCACGGGCGACGGTCCCGCAGCCCAGGCCGACGGGACGCCCGCGGCCACTGCTCCGGCAACCGGCTCGCCCGAGTCCTCGTCCACGACCCCGGCGAAGGGCTCGCCCGGGGCAGACGCACCCACCTCACCGCACCCGGCAGGAAGCGGCGCCGCTCCGGCCGGGCCGCGTCGGGCTCGCAGTGCCGCAGGCGGTTCCGCGAGCCAGCGCACCACGCCCACCTCCGAACCGTCGTCCGACGACACGAGCTCCACCCCCGCGCGCCCCAAACCCACTACCCTCCGCAGCCCGGACGCCCCGTGGCACCACGCCCGCCCCGCCTTCGACGACCCGGCAACGGAACGCCCGCGCGCCCCCCAGGACGCGGAATCCCCCCAGAGCCCGGAACCGCCCCAGGTCCCCGAAAAGCCCTCGGCGTCCGCAGAGCCGACCCCTGAGGCCACCGCACCGACCCCCGAACCGGCCGCGCCAGAACCCCAGGACACCGCCCCGACCCCCGAGGACCCCACCGCCGACGGTCCAACCCCTGACGACTCAGCCGCTGACAGCGACGACTCGAACCGGGACGACCCGCCGAGCCCAGACACCTCAACCCCCCACCCCCGCACCCCCGACAACCCGCCAGGAGGCCCGCAGTGAACGACGCTCTCGACGTCGCCGTGCGACTCCTGATCGTCTTCGTCGTCTTCCTCACCTTCCCCTTGATCATCGGCCAGACCGAGCACAAGGTGATGGCCCATATGCAGGGCCGCCTGGGCCCCATGTACGCCGGCGGCTTCCACGGCTGGGCCCAACTCGTCGCGGACGGCGTCAAGTTCGCCCAGAAGGAAGATGTCGTACCGGCGGGCGCGGACCGCCGTATCTTCCAACTCGCCCCCGCCGTCGCCCTCCTGCCCTACCTCCTCGTCCTCCTCGCCATCCCGATCGGCCCCGGAGAGGGCGCCGTGGGCGAGGTCGTCGACGCGGGCGTGTTCTTCGTGCTCGCCGTCATGGGCGTGGGAGTCCTCGGCTCCCTCATGGCCGGCTGGGCCTCCGCCAACAAGTTCTCCCTCCTCGGCGGCCTCCGCACCGCCGCACAGCTCCTCGCCTACGAACTCCCGATGCTGCTCACCGCCGCCTCGGTGGCGATGGCGGCCGGCACGGTCTCCCTCCCCGGCATCCTCGACTCCTTCGAGTGGTGGTGGCTCCCCTGGCAGATCGTCGGCGCGATCGTCTTCTTCGTCGCCGGCCTCGCCGAACTCCAGCGCCCTCCCTTCGACATGCCCGTCGCCGACTCGGAGATCATCTTCGGTGCCTACACCGAGTACACCGGCCTCCGCTTCGCCCTGTTCCTCCTCGCCGAGTACGCCGGAATCGTCGTCCTGTGCGGCCTCACCACCGTCCTCTTCCTGGGCGGCTGGCACGGCCCCTGGGGCGCCGACGGTCTCGGCTGGGTCTGGACCCTCCTCAAGACAGCCCTGCTCGCCTTCGTCGTCATCTGGCTCCGCGTGACCTACCCCCGCCTGCGCGAGGACCAGCTCCAGAAGCTCTCCTGGACCCTCCTCGTCCCCCTCTCCCTCGCCCAGATCGCCCTCACCGGCATCGTCAAGGTGGTGATCCAGTAGCTATGGCCCCGATTCCCGGCAGCGGCCTCGCCAAGGGCCTGGCCGTCACCCTGCGCACGATGACGAAGAAGACCGTCACCGAGCAGTACCCCGACACCCAGCCCGATCTCCCGCCCCGCACCCGCGGAGTGATCGGCCTGTTCGAGGAGAACTGCACGGTCTGCATGCTGTGCGCCCGTGAGTGCCCCGACTGGTGCATCTACATCGACTCCCACAAGGAGACGGTCCCCGCCGCGGCCCCCGGTGGCCGCGAACGCAGCCGCAACGTCCTCGACCGCTTCGCCATCGACTTCTCCCTCTGCATGTACTGCGGTATCTGCATCGAGGTGTGTCCTTTCGACGCCCTGTTCTGGTCCCCGGAGTTCGAGTACGCCGAGACCGACATCCGCGACCTCACCCACGAGCGGGACAGGCTCCGCGAGTGGATGTGGACCGTCCCGGCCCCGCCCGCCCTCGACCCCGGCGCGGAGGAACCGAAGGAGATCGCCGCCGCCCGCAAGACCGCCGAGAAACTGGCGACGACCCAGCCCAAGCCGACAGACCCGCCCGGGCCCACCACCGAGCCGGCCAGGGACGGTGAGCCGAACACCCCGTCGTCCACAGCGAAGTCCCAGCCACCTGCCCCACCGAACGCCGGACCAGCCACACCTGGCCCCGAACCGACGGGCCCAGCTGGACCGAAGCCGGGAGCGACTGACCCTGCCGGGCCGAGCCCCGAGTCAACGGAGCCAGCCAGTCCGAAGGCAGGACCGACGGACCCCGCCGGATCGAGCCCCGAGCCGACGGACCCCGCAGGAAAGAACCCCGAGCCGACCGAGCCGCCCACCGGGCCGACCGCCCCCGAGGGAGACACCCCGTGACCCTCGCTGTAGCCACCGGGACGGCGGCGCACCCCACGCTCACCACAGTCGCCGCCGAATCCCACGGCTTCCTCTCCCCGACCGGCGTCGAGGTCGCCTTCCTGCTCGTCGGTCTGGTCACCTTCGGCGCCGCCCTCGTCACCGTCACCACCAAGCAGCTGGTGCACGCCGCCCTGTGGCTGGTGGTGGCCCTCGGCGGCCTCGCCGTCGAATACCTCCTGCTCACCGCCGAGTTCATCGCCTGGGTGCAGGTCCTCATCTATGTCGGCTCCGTCGTCGTCCTCCTTCTGTTCGGTCTGATGCTCACGAGGGCCCCCATCGGCCGGTCCCCGGACGCCGACTCCGGCAATCGCTGGGCCGCCCTCGCGGTGGCCGTCGCCGCGGCCGCGGCCCTGGTCTGGGTGGTCGTGGACGCCTTCCGCACCACCTGGATCGACCTGGACGGCCCCGCCGCCGGCTCCACCGAGGCCACCGGTGCCAGCCTCTTCCAGAACTGGGTCCTCCCCTTCGAGGCCCTCTCCGTCCTGCTCCTCGCGGCCCTGGTCGGCGCGATCGTCCTGTCCCGCAAGGCGAAGGCGGAGTCGAGCTCTCCCCCTGTGAACTCCCGAGCCGCGACCGGTAGTTCCCCATCCGCCCCCAATTCCCGTATTCACCCGATAGGGCGAAATGGGTCATCCACGGGAACCGAGCCGGTCAAGGGAACGGGGACGACCGAGGCAGCCAGGCCGACGGGAGGCAAGTCGACTGGGACCGGGCGAGCCGGGACAGAGCCGACCGGAGGAAAGCCAGCTGGCCTCGAGCCGACCGGAAGCAAGCCAGCCGGCACCGAGTCCACTGGCCCCGCGTCCACCAAAACCGCGTCCACCAAAACCGCGTCCCCCGGAACCGAGCCCGCCGACCAGGAAGGTGCCCGCTGATGCACCTCGCCTATCCCGCCGTGCTCTCCGCCCTCCTCTTCTGCACCGGTCTCTACGGAGTCCTCGCCCGCCGCAACGCCATCCTCGTCCTGATGTCGGTCGAGCTGATGCTCAACGCCGTCAACCTGAACCTGGTCGCCTTCGACGTCTGGCTGAGCAAGGCCGCCGAGGAGACCCTGCACTCCGGCCAGGCCCTGACCCTGTTCACCATCGCCATCGCCGCGGCCGAGATCGGCATCGGCCTCGCGATCGTCCTCGCCGTCCACCGCAACCGCGGCACCGCCGACATCGACAAACTCCGCGACACCGCCGAGGGCCACGGCCCCGACGACTCCGACGACGACGCCCACACCGCCGAGCAGACCGCGGAGACCGGGCGGACCGGGAAGGCTGAGGCCACCGCGTGACCACGACCACCCTCGCCGTCCTCGTCCCCCTCCTCCCCTTCCTGGGCGCCGCGGCCGGCCTGCTCCTGGGCCGCACCGCTCCCGGCTTCGTCCGCCCCCTCGCTGTCGTCCCGACGCTCGCCGCCCTCGCGCTCGCCGCGGTGGTCGCCGTACGCCAGGGCGGCGACCAGACGGTGAACGCGGCCACCGAACTCACACCGACCGGCTCGGTCCCGATCGAACTCGCCCTGCACATCGACGGCTTCGCCGCCCTCGTAGCTGTCCTGGTCGCCTTCGTCGCCACCTGCGTGCAGATCTACTCGATGGGCTATCTGCGCGACGACCCGCGCTACCCCTCGTACGCCGCTCTCGTCTCCCTGTTCACCTCCGCGATGCTGCTCGTCGTCTACTCCGGCGACCTGATCGTGCTGCTGGTCGGCTGGGAGATCATGGGCATCTGCTCGTACTTCCTGGTCGGCCACTACTGGGAGACCCCGGAGGCCCGCGCCGCCTCCCTCAAGGCCTTCCTGGTGACCAAACTCGGTGACGTCCCCTTCCTGATCGGCCTGTTCGCGCTGGCCACCGACGCGGGGTCCTTCCAGATCACGAAGGTCCTCGACGCCGTCGCGCACGGCGGACTCGACCACCCGACCCTGATCGCCCTGCTCCTCCTCGCGGGCGTGGCGGGCAAGTCGGCGCAGTTCCCGCTGCACACCTGGCTCCCCGACGCGATGGCGGGCCCCACGCCCGTCTCCGCGCTCATCCACGCAGCCACGATGGTCGCCGCCGGTGTCTACTTCATCGCCCGTCTCCTCCCGGTCTTCGAGGCCTCCCAGGCCGCGATGGTGGTCCTCGCCGTCATGGCCGCCGTCACGATGCTCGGCTCCGGTCTCGCCGCCCTCGCGCAGGACGACATCAAGCGCGTCCTCGCCTACTCGACGATCGGTCAGCTCGGCTACATGACCGGCGCCCTCGCCGTCGGCGACCGCGGCGCCGCCGTCTTCCATCTCCTGTCCCACGGCGCCTTCAAGGCGCTGCTGTTCCTTGCGGCCGGCGTGATCATCCACGCAGCCGGCACCAACTCACTGGCCGCCATGTCCCGTATGAAGGACCTGCGCGCCCGTATTCCCGACGCCTTCTGGACGATGACCGTGGCGCTTCTCGCGCTCGCCGCGATCCCGCCCTTCAGCGGCTTCTTCTCCAAGGAGTCCGTCCTCGGCGCCGCCGAGCACGTCGCCACCGGCCACACCGAGCACGCCCCCGGCGCCGCCGGCTGGATCACCCTGGTCGCCGGCCTCGTCACGGCCCTGCTCACCGCCGCGTACGCGACCCGGCTGTGGCTGCTGGCCTTCAACGGGCGAGGCACCGAGGCCCCCGACCACGGCCGGCAGCCGCTGACGATGACCGTGGTGCTGTGGGTCCTCGCGGCCCCCTCCCTCGCCCTCGGCGCGTTCGCCTACCGCGTGCTGCCCGACTGGTTCGACGGACGCGACCTCACTCCGACCCTCACCACCTCCGTCCTCGGCACGGGCGTGGCCCTGATCGGCGGCCTGGTCACCTACGCCGCCTGGCGCCACACCAGCGCGGTCGCGGCCCGTCTGCCGCTGGGCGCGGTCGCCGCCCACCCCGAGGGCGACGCCGGACTGGTCGAGGCCGAGGCCATCGCCACCCACGAGCCCGCCTACGGAGACGTGGCCTACGCGCCCGACCCCGCCGACCCCGGCCGGCTGCTGCTCGGGCCCCTGCACCGCCACGCGGCCGTCGGCTTCCACCTGGACGCCCTGTACTCGACCGTCTTCGTCCGCCCGGTCCAGGCCGGAGCCGCCCTGGTGCGGTTCCTGGACCGGGAGGTCGTCGAGACCTACGTACGCGGCGCGGGCGCGCTGCCCCGCTGGCTCGGCGTCGCCGTACGGCGAGCGCAGACCGGCAATCTCCAGACCTATGTGAGCGCGCTGCTCGCCGGCACCGTCGTCCTCGCGGTCGCCGTCGTCCTCGTCGCCACTGGAGCGTGAGCAGGCGTGATCGATATCAACGAGTCCGTGATGCAGTTCCTTCTGGCATTGATCGTGGCCGGACCGCTTCTCGGCGCCGTCACGGCCTTGCTGCCCGCCCCGCCCGGTCTGAAGGGGAAGTCGCCCGAGCAGGCGGTGCTGCGGCACGGCGTGACCGTCACCGGCGTGATCCTCATCGCCGCGATCGTCCTCGCGCTCGGCTTCGACCACGACCATCCGTCGAAGATGCAGGCCACGACCGACATCAACTGGATCCCCGCACTCGACGTGCGCATCCACCTCGGCATCGACGGCATCTCCCTCCCCCTTCTGGTCCTGACCGCGCTGCTGACCTTCCTCTGCGCGCTCTACTCGTACTTCAAGATGCCGTCGGGTCCCTCCCCGAAGGCCTTCGTCGCGCTGCTGCTCGTCCTCGAGTCCGGCACCCTCGCGACCTTCGCCGTCCTCGATCTGCTGCTGTTCTTCCTGGCGTTCGAGACGGTGCTCATCCCGATGTACTTCCTCATCGCCCGCTGGGGCGGCGAGGACCGTCAGGCCGCCGCCTGGCGCTTCATCCTCTACACCCTGCTCGGCTCGGTCGTCATGCTGCTCGGCCTGCTCCTGATCGGGATCAAGGCGGGCACATTCGACATGGTGGCACTCGCCACTGACAACGGCCGGTCGCTGACCGCATCCGTGCAGGTCATCGCGGTTCTGGCGATCGGGATCGGGCTCGCGGTCAAAACCCCGATGTGGCCGTTGCACAGCTGGCTGCCGGACGCCCACACCGCCGCCCCGACCGTCGGCTCGGTCCTGCTGGCCGGCGTCCTGCTGAAGATGGGTACGTACGGGTTCGTCCGGATTCTGCTGCCGATCGCACCGGACGGCTTCCGCGACTTCGCGCCCTACCTCGCCGCCTTCGCGGTCGTCGGGATCATCTACGGATCCCTGGCCTGTCTCGCCCTCGCCAAGCGGGGCGCGAAGGGTGACCTCAAGCGCCTCATCGCCTACTCCTCCGTCGGCCACATGGGCTTCGTCCTCCTCGGCATCGCCACCATGACCCCGACCGGCGTGAACGGCGCCCTGTTCGCCAACATCGCCCACGGCCTCATCACCGGCCTGCTGTTCTTCCTGGTCGGCGCGCTGAAGGACCGTACGGGCACCACCGACCTGGACACCCTCGCCGAGGAGACCGGTGCCGCCCTGTACGGCAAGGCCCCCCGCCTCGGCGGCCTGCTGGCCTTCGGCGCCGTCGCCTCGCTCGGGCTGCCGGGTCTCGCCGGATTCTGGGGCGAGATGCTGGCCCTGTTCGGCGCCTTCAAGCCCGCCGCGGACCTGAGCCGCCCCGCCTTCCTCACCTTCATGGCGATCGGCGCGTTCGGCACCCTCCTGACGGCCGCGTACATGCTCGTCGTGGTCCGCCGCGTCTGCATGGGCGCCGCACCTCAGGACGCCCCGCAACTGGCCGACGTCCACACGTACGAGTTCGCCGCCTGGACGCCGCTCGTCGCCCTCACCGTCGTAGCGGGCCTGTGGCCGAAGGCCCTCCTGGGCCTGACCGACCCGGCCGTGCAGCAGCTCCTCGCAGGAGGCAACCGATGAGCACCCTGGCCGCCGTGGCCCAGCCGTTGGCCCATCCACTGGCCTCTACGGCCGTGCCGCCGACCACGATGGCTGCGAACCTCGTCCAGTCCGTCGACTGGCTCGCCATCGCGCCACCCACCATCGCGGCGGTCGTCGGACTCGTCGTCCTGGTCGCAGACCTGTTCGTCGGCGACCAGAAGAAGGCCCTGCTCGGCTGGCTGTCGGTCGCGGGCCTCGCCGCCTCCGCACTCCTGTTGCTGCCCCTCCTGGACGGCGACCGCAGCACCTTCTGCCTGACCGGCGACACACGCGTGTGCAGCTATACGGCGGACCGCTTCACGCTCGTCATCCAGTTCCTCGTGCTGGGCGGCGCCCTCCTGGCGGCCCTCCTGTCCGTCACCATCCTCAAGGACGCCGACAAAAAACTCCCTGAAGGCGAGTACTGGTTCCTGCTGCTCTCCTCCGCGGCCGGCGCCGCCCTCCTGCCCGCCTCCCGCGACCTGGCGACCCTGATCGTCGCCCTGGAGGTCGCCTCCCTGCCCGCCTTCGCGCTCGTCGGCATCCGGCACGGAGACAGGAAGTCCTCAGAAGCGGCCCTGAAGTTCTTCCTGTCCTCGGTCACCGCGACCGCGGTCAGCCTTATGGGCATCAGCTTCGTGTACGCCTCCACGGGCACCCTGTACCTCACCCAGGTCGCCGACCGCATCCAGCACGTCGACGGACAGCTCCACACCCTCGCCCAGACCGGCGTCGTCCTCACCCTCGTCGGCTTCGCCTTCAAAACGGCCGCGGTGCCCTTCCACTTCTGGGTGCCCGACACCTATGTGGGCGCGCCCCTCCCGATCGCCGCCTACTTGTCGGTCGTCGGCAAGGCGGTGGGTTTCTCCGGGCTGATCCTCATCACCGTCGTCGCCCTGCCCTCCTACGCCGACGTCTGGGGCCCGGCGCTCGCCGCGCTGGCCGCCCTCACCATGACCGTCGGCAACCTCGGAGCCCTCCGACAGGAGGCCACACGCGCGTACAGCGCCGTACGACTGCTCGCCTGGTCCTCGGTCGGCCAGGCCGGCTACCTCCTCGTCCCGATCGCCGCGGCCGCGTACTCCGACGATGCCGAACGGTCAGTGGGCTCCACCGTCGCCTACGCCCTCATGTACGCCGCCGTGAACCTCGGTGCCTTCGCGGTGGCCGCACTGGTGGGCCGTACGAGGACCTCGAACCGCATCACCGACTACCGCGGCCTCTACGCGACCAACCCGATCGCGGCCCTCCTCCTGGCGTTCTTCCTGCTCTGCCTGGCCGGCCTGCCACCGGGCATCATCGGCCTGTTCGCCAAGGTCACCGTCTTCTCTGCGGCCGTCGACGCGGGACTGGGCTGGCTCGCCGTGGTCATGGCCGTCAACGTCGTGATCGCGCTGTTCTACTACCTGCAGTGGACGACCCTGCTGTTCCGGGCCCCCGAGGGCGAGCCCACCGCCCACCGCGTGCCCGCCCCTTTGACCGCAGCGCTCGCCCTGACCGGCGTCCTCGGCCTCGCCCTCTCCGGCGCACCTCAGTTGGTGCTGCGCTTCACCGACACGGGCCTCTTCTGAAGCCGGCCCTCCTGCAGTCCACTCTTCTGAATCAGCCCTTCTGAAGCCGGCTGTCGTTCCTCCCGTGTCCGAGCCCGCACCGGCGACCTGAGCCGTCACCCGGACGGCCCACCTGGGCCTCCGCGCCCACCAGGGAACTCGTGGCCCTCGTCTGGCGTTGAGCAGAACGGGAGGGTCCACTGGACGTGACATCACGGACCGGTGGCTCGGAAGACATCGGAGACCAGCAAGCAAAGGGTTCCCCTGCTGCACCACTTGGAGGGCGTACCGTGCACCGCCGGCACAACGGGCTCAGGACCGCAGTCCTCCTCGGGGGACTGTCCGCACTCATCATCCTCATCGGCAGCTTCTTCGGCCGCATGGGGCTGGTCGTGGCCGTCCTGATCGCGCTGGGCACCAACGCGTACGCGTACTGGAACAGCGACAAGCTGGCTCTACGCGCGATGCGCGCCCGCCCGGTGAGCGAGTTCGAGGCGCCGGCCCTGTACCGCATGGTCCGCGAGCTCTCCACCCAGGCCCGCCAGCCCATGCCGCGCCTGTACATCTCACCGACCGAGGCACCCAACGCCTTCGCGACCGGCCGCAACCCGCGCAACGCCGCCGTGTGCTGCACCGACGGCATCCTGCGCATGCTGGACGAGCGCGAACTGCGCGGTGTCATCGGCCATGAGCTCAGCCATGTCTACAACCGAGACATCCTGATCTCGTCGGTCGCCGGCGCCCTCGCCTCCGTGATCATGTTCCTGGTCAACTTCGCCTGGCTGATCCCGATCGGCCGTTCCGACGACGATGACGGCCCGGGCCTCCTCGGCATGCTGCTGATCATGCTCCTCGGACCGCTGGCGGCCAGCCTGATCCAGATGGCCATCAGCCGCTCCAGGGAGTACGAGGCGGACGCGTCGGGCGCCCAGCTCACCGGCGACCCCCTCGCGCTCGCCAGCGCCCTGCGCAAGCTCGAAATGGGCACCAAGCAGCTGCCGTTGCCCCCGGAGCCGCGCATCGAGACCGCGAGCCACATGATGATCGCGAACCCGTTCCGCCCTGGCCAGGGACTGTCCAAGATGTTCTCGACGCACCCGCCGATGGCGGAGCGCATCGCCCGGCTCGAGAAGATGGCAGGTCGCCCCCAGTGAAAACCATCCTGAACGTCATTTGGCTCGTCCTGAGCGGCTTCTGGCTGTTCCTCGCATACCTGGCCGCGGGCGTGCTGCTCTGCATCACGATCATCGGCATCCCGTTCGGGATAGCCGCCTTCCGCATCGGCGTCTACGCCCTGTGGCCCTTCGGGTACACCACGATCGAGCGCCGGGACGCGGGCGCCCCCTCCTGCGTGGGCAACGTCCTGTGGCTGGTCCTCGCCGGGTGGTGGCTGGCCCTGGGCCACATCGCCACCGGCCTCGTCCTCTGCCTGACGATCATCGGAATCCCGTTCGGCATCGCCAACTTCAAGCTGATCCCCGTGTCCCTGTTCCCATTGGGCCGCGAGATCGTCCCTTCGGACGAGCCGTTCGCGACCCGCTGACGGGCGGGCCGGGGGAGTGGGGGCACCGAAGTACGTCCTGCTGTCGTACGACCGCGAGGCCGAGTTCGAGGGCGAGGAGGGCTACGAGGAGACCTGGGCCCTGTGCGAGGACGTCACCGACCTCTTCGCCGACCCGCCGCCTCCGGCCCGGGAGACGTACGAACTCCTGGGCTGTGCTCCCGAGGGCGCCCTTCGGCAGGCCCTCGCACACGCGCGTGCCACGGGCTCAGCACCCCTCGGCGAGCTGACCCTGGAGATCCTGGACAGGACCGGCGCGGCGGTCGGCGAGTGGTACCTGGAAGACGTCCGGGTGCTCGGCGACCGTCCCTCCAACCGCGACCTGACCCTCCGGGATGTCACGATCGAGGGCACCGAGCCCGACAACACCCCGTACGACGACCCCACGTGCCCGCCCATGTCCCCGGGCTACCGGCTGGCGGGCCCGGAAGGCGCACCGTACGGTACGTGCCGCGCCCTGGCCCGGACGCACGAGCCGGCGGACGACCCCATGGAACCCCCGGCACGTCTGCTCGGCTGCACGCCGCGGGGTGCCCTGAAGGCCGCGTTGGACTCCGGGGAGGAAGACCTCGGCCACGCGAAGCTCCTGCGCGTCGACTCCGCCGGGCGGCCTGTGCAAGCCGCCGCCGAGGGCGAGTTGCGTGCCTGGATCCCCTCCGCTCGCGGCCCCGGCACGGTCGACCTCACCCTCGACCTGTGGTCGGAGCGGCCGCCGCTCGCGGCACCGGAAGTGTGGGAGCAGTGGGACGAGGGCCGACCCGCCACCCCCAACCGCTGGGCGCGATGCGACACCGAAGGCCGCCGTTTCTGGCTGAGGACGGCTCTCGACAACCATGAGCACGGCCGCCCGGACCGGCCGCCGAGCACCACCTACCACCTCGACGGCCGTCACATCACTGACCTGCCTGGCTTCTTCTGCGCCCTCGGCGAGACGGTCAACGGCCCTGGTGGTTACTTCGGCTGGGGCCTGGACGCCCTGAACGACTGTCTGCGAGGCCACTGGGGTGCGGCCCCGCCCTTCACCCTGGTCTGGCACGACTCCGAAGTCGCCCGCCGCTGTCTGGGCGTCACCCCGCACGCCGTCCGCCGACCGCCCGCGTTCGAGGAGCTCCTAGCCTTCCTCTCCGAGCGCGATCGGGTCGACGTCCGCCTCGCCTGAGCTGAGCCGCGGTCGAGCTGAGGCCGACTGTGGTTGAGCCGAAGCCGCAAGCCGGAGCCGGAGCCAGAGCCAGAGCCGCAAGCCGGAGCCGCAAGCCGGAGCCGGAGCCGGAGACGAGGCCGACGCCGAAGACGAGGCCGAAGCCGAAGCCGCCCGAGGTTATCCACAGGCCGATGGTTGTCCACAGGCCTGCCCGACTGTCAGTGCCGCCCTGCATCATGAATGCATGACCGAGAGCGAGCAGTTGCTGGCACGGGTGGCGGACAAGGCCCGCAGCACCCGGCCATGGGGCTGGACTTCCCTCCCCGAGCCGGTGGACGCGGCCACCCTCACCCGCGCCGAGGCCGCACTGGGCTTCCGCCTGCCCCCACTGCTCGCAGACCTCTACCTGCACATAGGAGACGGCGGATTCGGCCCGGAGTACGGCCTGTTGCCCCTGCTCGACAGCCCTCCGGCCGGCGAGCCCGCAGCCGTCGTGCAGTACCTCGCCAACCGAAAGAGCGGCCGCAAGGACCCCGACTGGCCCTGGCCCGAAGGCGTCCTGCCGATATCGCACTGGGGCTGCGCGATGTACGCGTGCGTCGACTGCCACAGCCCGGGAGCCACCGTCCTGCTGTTCGAGCCCAATGGCGGTGACTGTGACCATTCCTGGTTCGTGGACAGCGTCACCCTCGCCGACTGGCTGCGAGCGTGGGTCGACGGCACGGGCTGGTACGAGGAGATGAACGAGGAGCTGGAGATGGCCCCGTGGGGGGAGTTCCGAATACGTGCGGCCCGGTCGGTCCAGGCGTTCTGACGCAGCGGTCCCCGCAAGGGGCGGCGTGTACGTATCTCGGCGGCTCAGCCGCGGGCCGCGAAGACCACCGCAACTGACCTGCCCGGCGCACTGACCCGCACCACAACTCGCCGCTTCACCTACCGCGCCCCCGCGCGCGTACGCCCTTCCGTACGCCGTACGCCACCGCCCCGACCCCCAGCACTCCCGCCCCCACGACCACCGAAACCGCCGGCAGTGCGAACGCCAGCACCCCGCACCCGAGCAGACCCACCACCGGCACCGCCCGCGCCGCCGGTCCCGAACGCAACGTCCAGGTGGACGCGTTGGCCACCGCGTAGTACGCCAGCACACCGAAGGAGGAGAACCCGATCGCGCCCCGCACGTCCACCGTGGCGGCGAGGACCGCGACCACCGCGCCCACGGCAGCCTCGGCCCGGTGCGGTACCTGGAAACGGGGGTGGACGGCGGCCAGCACGCGGGGCAGATGCCCGTCCCGGGCCATGGCCAGCGTCGTCCGTGAGACGCCCAGGATCAGGGCGAGCAGCGAGCCGAGCGCGGCCACAGCGGCGCCGACCCGCACCACCGGCACGAGGCCTGGCACTCCGGCCGCCCGCACCGCCTCGGCCAGCGGCGCGTCCGCACGCCCCAGAGCATCGGCACCCAGCACGGAAAGGACAGCCACCGCGACCGCCGCGTACACGACCAGCGTGATGCCCAGGGCCAGGGGGATCGCGCGGGGGATGGTGCGCGCGGGATCCCGTACCTCCTCACCGAGGGTCGCGATGCGGGCGTACCCCGCGAACGCGAAGAACAGCAGACCCGCCGCCTGCAACACCCCGCCCAGGCCGCCGGAAGGCCCCACGTCCAGCCGCCCGGCGTCGGACGCGCCCGACCCCAGACACACGACCACGACGGAAGCGAGGACAGCGAGGACCACGGCCACGATCGCCCGGGTCAGCCAGGCGGACTTCTGGATGCCGCCGTAGTTCACCGCGGTCAGCGCCACCACGGCCGCGACGGCCACGGCATGGGCCTGCCCCGGCCAGACGTACGCACCCACCGTCAAAGCCATCGCCGCACAGGAGGCCGTCTTCCCGACCACGAACGACCAGCCCGCGAGATAACCCCAGAACGGACCGAGCCGCTCGCGCCCGTACACGTACGTGCCACCGGAGGCCGGGTACAGGGCGGCCAGCCGGGCCGAGGACGTGGCGTTGCAGTAGGCGACCACGGCGGCGATGGCGAGTCCGAGCAGCAGCCCGGACCCGGCGGCGTGTGCGGCCGGACCCAGGGCGGCGAAGATCCCCGCACCGATCATCGAACCGAGCCCGATGACGACGGCGTCGGCCACTCCCAGCGTGCGCCGCAGCTCGGCACCGGAATGAGTCATGAGCGGCACCCTACTGATCGGCTGCAACCGCGGAGTGCGGCCCTGACGTCCTCTAAGGCAACAGGACGCGAACACCCGCTCGACGAACACCGCATCGCGGGCCGCCCGGGCCCGGGTATGCCGGCAGGCCGCACGAGTACGCCGTACGACCCATGCGCACGAGGACCGCACAGCAGGCCGGGACGAAGATCACAGCCCCCGGACAGTGCGGGCACAGCGCGGAAGGGCAGGTTCAGGGCATGAGCATCATCGGCTGGATCATCCTCGGGCTGTTGGCCGGAGCCATCGCCAAGTTCCTGCTGCCGGGCCGCGACCCGGGCGGCTTCATCGGGACGACCCTCATCGGCGTCGCGGGCGCGTTCATCGGCGGCTGGATATCGGCCCGTTGGCTGGACCATCCGATCAGCAAGAGCTTCTACGACGGGGCCACCTGGGCAGCCGCGATCGGCGGTTCGCTCGTGCTCCTGATCGCCTACCGTCTCCTGTTCGGCAACTCGCGCGACTGACATCCCCGAACCGCAGCCAGCAGGCGAGAAGGGTGGGCACCGGCCAGGTGCCCACCCTTCCTCGTGAAGCCGTGGATCAGCGGCTCACCGGTAGTTCACGAACTGGATCGCGAAGTCGAAGTCCTTGCCCTTCAGCAGGGCGATGACGGACTGAAGGTCGTCGCGGCTCTTCGAGCTGACCCGCAGCTCGTCGCCCTGCACCTGGGCCTTCACGCCCTTCGGACCCTCGTCACGGATGATCTTCGCGACCTTCTTCGCGTTGTCCTGGGAGATGCCCTCCTCGATCGACGCGAAGATCTTGTACTCCTTGCCGGAGAGCTGCGGCTCGCCCGCGTCGAGCGCCTTCAGCGAGATCCCGCGCTTGATCAGCTTGGACTGGAAGACGTCGAGGACGGCATTGACCCGGTCCTCGGAGTTCGCCTCCATCAGGATCTTGTCGCCGGACCACGAGATCGAGGCACCCACGCCCTTGAAGTCGTAGCGCTGGGAGATCTCCTTGGCGGCCTGGTTGAGGGCGTTGTCGACCTCCTGCCGCTCGACCTTCGAGACGATGTCGAAACTGGAGTCGGCCATGTCCTGTGGCTCCTTGTATCGGGGTGCGTTCGGCGTATGTACGGATGCGTATCGGCGTACGTGGGGGCGGGCGCCGAGCCCGGCGTGGACCCGGGCCGCATCCGCCCAAGCCTAGTCACCCCACGCCCCGCGGGCGCAGATCAATCAGGTGGCGAAGCACCCCTGGGCATCGGGTATTGTTTACGTCGTTGCCACGGAGCACCGCCGAAAGACGGTTCGAAGGGCAGCAACCCCGGCGGTGTGCCCGAGCGGCCAAAGGGAGCAGACTGTAAATCTGCCGGCTCAGCCTTCCCAGGTTCGAATCCTGGCGCCGCCACGCTGAGAAAAGAGACCCCCTCTGAACTGCGGAAACGCAGGGCGGAGGGGGTCTCTTCATGTCCTGGGAGATGGGTCGGGGCGGTGGGTCAGGACACGTGTTCGTGTTCTTCGCGCAGGGCCGAGCGCATGTAGTGGAGGCGCTCCATGGTGCGGCGGCGCATCCACAGGATCCAGCAGCAGAAACCGGCCGTGCCGAGTGCGAAGACGAGCGGGAAGAGCACGGAACCGGTGGCCACGCCGAGGGCGAGCACCGCGGCCGCGATCAGGCCCATGAAACCCAGCCAGTACGGCAGCCAGCGGGCACCGCGTTCGAGGCGCTCCAGCTGGTCGTCCACCAGCCTTCGCATGGCCGCCCGTTTCTCGGGATCGTCCGGCACCTCGCGATGCCGGATCCCGCGGCCGAGTTCGGCGAGTCCGCGTGAGTCGGTGCCTGCCGCGTTGCGGGCCCTGCGGCGCTGTACGGCGATGAACGCCACCGCGACGACCGTGTAGAGCGCCCCTCGGATCACCCACAGGACAGGGTCCCGGTCCCAGCGGATCAGAGCTGTGACACCCACGCACATAACGAAGATCAAGACCGCTTGTGCGGTCAGACTGCGGTCGAGCCAGCGCTTTAAGGAGCGCACGACACGTACCTCCTCGGAATCGACGGATACCGCTGTCGTTTCCGAATACCCCTTCGAGAGCGGCCTATTGGGGGTGAGGAAGGGGGAGGGGGCGGGCGACGGTGCCGGGCGCTGTCACTCCGATCAGCCCGCCAGCCACCCTCCAAGACGCACGATTCCCGCCCGTCCGGGGCACACTGACCGCATGTCCAGTCGTCGCAGGCTCTGCCCCGAATGCCGTCGCGAGATCGCGGTCGTCGCCGGTCGCTTCGCCCGGCACGATCCGCCCGGAGCGCGCGAACGAGGTCAGCTGGTCTCCTGCCCGGGATCCCGCAGACAGGCGGAACTCGGAGCGGCACAGCCGTCGTTGGACGGGTACACGGTCCCGACCGTCCCCGGCCAGCTCCCGCTCTTCTGACCTGCCGGGCGACCTACGACCCCTGTCCGGCCGGGCGACCTACGACCCCACGCGCCGGGCGGCCTACGCTCCCCGCCCGGCTCCAGGTCCCATGCCCATGCCCATGGCTCCATGCCCCCCTGGCCCCATGCCCCAGCGAGCCCAAGGCCCTACGCCCCCGCCCGCACCTCCATCCGCCCCACCAACCCGTCCGCCCCGAACCAGTACACGTGCTCGATCGTCTCCCCGGCCCACCGTTCGCCCGACGGCTCCCGCACCCCGAGCCGTACGGTCGCCACCGTCACCTCGGCGGATCCGCCCGGTCCGAGCCCCTCCAGTCGTACGAGGGGAGTGCCCGTCGCGAACTGCCGTGCCCAGTACGCCCGTACCGCCTCACGGCCGTGCAGCCGGCCACCGTCCAGCATGTTCGGCCAGTCCACGTCGGGGGCCAGGCAGTGCGGCAGGAACGTGTCCCGCTCGTCCGTCGCGAAGACCTCGTACATCCGCCGCAGCAGTGCCTCCCGCGCGGCCGGCACGCCCTCCGCGGCCACTCTCAGTTGCCCGCCACCGACTTGACCGCCACCGACACCGGCGTGGAACCACTGATCAGCTCCAGCGTCAGCCCGGCGGTCGCGGGCGTGTCCAGCAACTCCGCGAGTACGGCGGCCACGTCGTCGCGCGGGACAGGACCCCGCCCGGTGTGCGCCTCCAGCCGTACCAGGCCGGTGCCGGCGTCGTCCGTGAGCGCGCCGGGACGCAGCACCGTGCAGTCCAGGGCGTCCAGGCCGCTCACATAGGCGTCCGCCTCGCCCTTGGCGCGCAGGTACACGTCGAAGATGCCGTCGCCCTCGTGCCCCGGGTCCGCTCCCATGGACGAGACGATCACATAGCGCCGTACGCCCGCCCGGACCGCCGCGTCCGCGAACAGCACCGCCGCCGCCTTGTCCACCGTGTCCTTGCGGGCCGCACCGCTGCCCGGGCCCGCTCCCGCCGCGAAGACCGCCGCGTCGGCGCCCCGCAGACAGTCCGCGACCTCCTCGACCGAGGCCGACTCCAGGTCCAGCACGACCGGTTCGGCGCCGGCGTCCCGAAGGTCGTCGCCCTGTTCCGCGCGGCGGATGATCCCCGCGACCTCGTCCCCGCGCGCGGCGAGCAGCCGCTCCAGCCGCAGCGCGATCTGACCATGTCCACCAGCGATGACAATGCGCATGCCTTCGACCGTACGCCCCAACAGCCGCATCCGCCTGCGCCGTCCGGCGGCAACGGCCCGCTCCGGACCACTGCGGCCAACCGGTCATGCACCACCCCGGCCCCTCAAACAACCGCCCCGGCACACACCCCCGCCCCTCCAGCACCCAGCCGCCGCGCCGCGCCCCCGCACCCAAGACACCTGCTCCGCCCCTAAGAAACCTCCCCCCGCCCCTGCCGAGGCAACCCCAACTCCGAGCTCGCGGAGTTGCAGTACTCCCGTACCGCGCTGGTCCGTGCCACCACGCGCCCCCCGTGCACCACGATCCGGCTGTACGCCAGGGAGAGCGCGCCGGCCAGGCGGTCGCCGCGCACCGCGAGCAGTTCGGCCGGGAAGCCCGCCTCCACGCGTACCTCGGGGAGTCCGAGGACGGCTCGCGCGGAGCCGCTCACCGTGTCGTAGGCGTCCTCGGGCCGCAGGCCGTACCGGGAGGCGAGCAGATACGCGGCCTCCAGGGGGTCACCGCGCCCCACCGGATTCGAGACGTCCCGCAGCGCACCGCTCCCGGCCGCCACCCGGACCCCCGCCGCGCGCAGCAGCCGTACCGGAGCCGTGTCCCGCCCGTCGACGCCCCCGCAGCCGCCCTGCGGCAGGCACACCACCGCCACCCCGGCCGCCGCGAGCTGGTCTGCGGTCCGGGACACCACCTCGGCGGGCAGCCGGTCGAGGCCCGCGCAGGGGCCGAGGGTCACACCGGGGCGCAGTCCGCCGGCCATCGCGGCGAGGCGGGCGAGGCGGGCCGGGTCGGCGGCGTCGGTGTGCAGGTCCACGGGGCAGCCGTACTCCGAGGCCACCTCCAGGACCGCCTCCGCGTAGCCCGTCGGATCGGGGTCGAGGTCCGGGCAGCCGCCCACCACCGAGGCGCCCATCTTCAGCGCGTCCCGCAGTATCGCGAGCCCCTCGGCCCCGGCCGCCCCGGTCAGCACCCGCGGCATCGCCACCGCCGTCAGCTCGGTGAGCCCGCGCAGCGAACGCCGTGCCTGGAGTACGGCGGCCAGCGCGCCGAGACCCTGGACGTCCCCCACGCGCACGTGTGCCCTGAGCGCGGTCGCGCCGTGCCCGAGCTGGAGGAGTGCGGCCTCGGTGGCCCGGCGCTGGACGTCGTGGGGGTCGTAGGAGAGCGGTCCCTCGACGTCGGCCGACAGCGCGGTGTCGGCGTGGGCGTGCGGCTCGGCCGGGGCCGGCAGCAAGAGGTAGCCGGCGAGGTCCACGCGTGCTCCACGCGCGCGTGGACCGCCCACGGCCAGGCTTCCGGCCGTACCGACCGCCTCGATGCGCCCGCCGCCCAGCCGTACGTCCACGGTCCGGCCGTCGGTGAGCCGCGCCCCGCACAACAGGAGGCCGGCCCCGTCCGGGCCGCCCGAGGACGAGGCACCCGACCAGGACGACGAGGAGTGGTGCGGCTGCGGCTGGCTGTCGGGCATCGCGCTCCAGGGGCTCGGGCTGCGCTGCCCGGAGCCGCCGAGCCGCCGGAACCGCGCAAGGGACGCAAGATCACGCAGAGTGAGTCGAGCCTAGGGTGGCCGCGCCGCCGTCACAGGGAGGAGCGCAATAGTCGTACCGGTGTGGTCCGCCGTACGGGAGAGGCTCCTGAGGGCTTCGGGAAGGCCGTGGATCAAGGCACCCGGGGCGCCACGAAACGGATTTGGGTGAACGGCTGCGGACCGTGTAATGTCTTCATCGCTCGCCCCAATAGCTCAGTCGGCAGAGCGTCTCCATGGTAAGGAGAAGGTCTACGGTTCGATTCCGTATTGGGGCTCTGGTGTGTGAGGTTCCCGTCGCGAGGCGGGAGCGGATCGCATCGTAGCGGTGTAGCTCAGTCGGTAGAGCAAGCGGCTCATAATCGCTGTGTCACCGGTTCAAGTCCGGTCACCGCTACTGACAGTAGCCGATTGCGGGGTCGGTCCTTCGATCGGCTACTCTTCTATGCGTTAAACCATCCCATCCGTTCGTCAAGGAGCACTCACGTGGCTGCCACCGACGTCCGCCCGAAGATCACGCTGGCCTGCGTGGAGTGCAAGGAGCGGAACTACATCACCAAGAAGAACCGGCGTAACAACCCGGACCGACTGGAGATGAAGAAGCACTGCCCGCGTTGCAACGCGCACACCGCGCACCGCGAAACGCGATAAATCAGGCTCGTACACGAGGCCGTCCCCGAGAGATCGGGGGCGGCCTCGCGTCGTTGAGGGACCCCGTACCGGCCAGTAGAGCAACCAGGAGGTGCCGAGCCCATGGCGCTCGACCAGTCCTTCGTGGGGCGGAGCTACCCGCCCACCGACCCCTATGAGGTGGGCCGGGAGAAGATCCGTGAGTTCGCCGAGGCGGTGGGAGACACCAACCCCGCGTACACGGACCCGGAAGCGGCCAAGGCGCTCGGCCACCCCGATGTGATCGCCCCGCCGACCTTCGTCTTCTCCATCACCTTCAGGGCGGCCGGGCAGGTGGTCCAGGACCCGCAGCTCGGCCTGGACTACAGCCGTGTGGTGCACGGCGACCAGAAGTTCGCCTACGTCCGCCCCGTGCGCGCCGGCGACCGGCTGACGGTCACTTCCACCATCGAGGCCATCAAGTCCCTGGCCGGCAACGACATCCTGGACATCCGCGGTGAGGTCCACGACGAGGCCGGCGAGCACGTCGTGACCGCCTGGACCAAGCTGGTCGCCCGCGCGGCCGAGGGGGCGTGACGAAGAACATGACGGCGAAGATCGCATACGGCGACGTCGAGGTCGGCACCGAGCTGCCCGCCCAGACCTTTCCCGTGACCCGCGCCACCCTCGTCCAGTACGCGGGCGCCTCCGGGGACTTCAACCCCATCCACTGGAACGAGAAGTTCGCCAAGGAGGTGGGCCTCCCGGACGTCATCGCGCACGGCATGTTCACCATGGCCGAGGCGATCCGCGTGGTGACCGACTGGACCGGCGACCCGGGCGCGGTCGTCGAGTACGGCGTCCGCTTCACCAAGCCCGTCGTCGTCCCGAACGACGACCAGGGCGCCACGATCGAGGTCAGCGCCAAGGTCGCCGCCAAGCTCGACGACAACACGGTCCGCGTCGACCTCACGGCGACCAGCGCCGGGCAGAAGGTCCTGGGCATGTCGCGAGCGGTCGTACGACTGGCCTGATGACCGTCTATAGGTGCCGATGTAAGGGGTGTCCTCCATGGTGGGGCGCCCCTTACATCCTCCGGCGATCCGCCCCCTTGCGAAGTTAGTGATTGAGTACTAACTTACTCGCATGGCCAGGATGAGTGCAGAGGAGCGGCGCGAGAGCGTCATCCGCGCGGCGACGACCGAGTTCGCCCGCGGCGGCTACTACGGGACGTCGACCGAGGCCATCGCCAAGCGGGTCGGGGTGTCGCAGCCGTATCTCTTCCGGCTCTTCCCGGGCAAGAAGGCGATCTTCCTCGCAGCTGCGGAGGCCTGCGTGGAGGACACCATCCGTATCTTCCGGGAGGCCTCCGAAGGGCTGGAGGGCGAAGAGGCCCTGCATGCCATGGCGGACGCGTACACCAAGGTCATCGCGGTGCGGCCCGAGCTGCTGACGATGCAGATGCAGATGTACGCCGCGGTCGGCGCCGCCGAGCAGGAGGGCGACCACGAGTTCGGCGAGGCGGTGCGGGCCGGCTGGATGCGGCTGTGGGACACCGTCCACCTGCCGCTCGGCGCCGACATCGGCGAGACGACGACCTTCCTGGCGTACGGAATGCTCATCAACTGCCTGGTGGCGATGGGCTTCCCGCCCCAGCACCGGGTCTGGGAAGGCCTCTACCCGTCAGCCAGGGTCAAGGGCCGACTGGAGCACTGAGTACCGGCAAGGCGTCACCGGCGCCTTTTCATGATCGAGAAACTTAGTAATCAATAACTAATCAAACGCTGGGGGAGCGATGCCACAGCAAGCGCAAGCCACACCGCCCGTACGCCGCGGGGGAGCCCTCTGGGCCCTCGTCATCACCAGCGTCGCCGGATTCATGGCGGCCCTCGACAACCTCGTCGTCACCACCGCCCTGCCCTCCATCCGCGAGGACCTCGGCGGAGCGCTGCACGACCTCGAATGGACCGTCAGCGCCTACACGCTCACCTTCGCCGTCCTGCTGATGACCGGCGCGGCACTCGGCGACCGCTTCGGCCGCCGCCGGCTCTTCCTGACCGGCCTCACGATCTTCACCGGCGCCTCGGCCGCCGCGGCACTGGCCCCCGGCATCGACTCCCTCATCGCCGCCCGCGCGGTCCAGGGCGTCGGCGCGGCGATCATGATGCCCCTCACGCTCACCCTCCTCACCGCGGCCGTCCCCGCCGCGAGGCGTGGAATGGCGTACGGCATCTGGGGCGCCGTCAACGGACTCGCGGTCGCCTCCGGGCCGCTGATCGGCGGAAGCCTCACCGAGCACATCTCCTGGCAGTGGATCTTCTGGCTGAACGTCCCGCTCGGCGTCGCCCTGCTGCCCCTCGCCCGCCTCCGCCTCGCCGAGTCCCACGGCACGGGCGCGCGCCTCGACATCCCCGGCACGCTGCTCGCCAGCGGTGGTCTCTTCGGTGTCGTCTACGGCCTGGTCCGCGGCCCGTCCGACGGCTGGACCGACTCGCTGGTCCTGCTGGCCCTGTTCGCGGGCGGCGCGCTGCTCGCGGCCTTCGTCCTCTGCAGCACGCGGGCCAAGAACCCCATGCTCCCCATGCGGCTGTTCCGCTCCCGGGCCTTCTCCGGCATCAACGCGGCCAGCCTTCTCATGTTCCTCGGCATGTTCGGCTCGATCTTCCTGCTCAGCCAGTACATGCAGGGCGTCCTCGGCTACTCGCCCACCGAGGCGGGGCTGCGGATGCTGCCGTGGACCGGCATGCCGATGCTCGTCGCGCCGATCGCCGGGATCCTCTCCGACCGCGTAGGCGGGCGTCCGGTCGTCGCCACGGGACTCTTCTTCCAGGCGGCGGGTCTCGCGTACATGGCGTCCGTGGTCACCGTCGACGCGTCGTACGGCTCGCAGCTTCCGGGCCTGATCCTCAGCGGCATCGGCATGGCCCTGTTCTTCGCGCCCGCGTCCAACCTGGTCATGTCGAGCGTGCGGCCGTCGGAGCAGGGCATTGCCTCCGGGGCGAACAATGCGCTGCGGGAGGTTGGTGGGGCGCTGGGGATCGCCGTAATGGCGTCGATCTTCGCCGCGCAGGGTGGTTACGAGAGCGGACAGTCCTTCGTGGACGGCTTGCAGCCGGCGCTGGTCACTGGAGCGGGGGTGGTGGCTGTGGCCGGGGTTGCGGCTCTGCTGATTCCTTCGCGGAAGCGGGTTGAGGGGGACGGGGTGCGGGGGGCTTCCGAGGGGGCTCGGGAGCTGGAGGTCGTGGCAGGTTGATCTTGTGGGTCGACGGTCCCGTCCGGGGGAGGGCGGGGCCGTTTCGGGTGCCTATGGGGGTGCCGGGTTCTGTTGCAGGGCGGGTGCTGGTGCGTTGTGGCTTGTCGCGCAGTTCCCCGCGCCCCCGCTGCGCTGGGCTTGGGCCGGGCGCCTACGGGGGTGCCGGGTTCTGTCGTCAGGCGGCTTGCGGGTCCGTTGTGGCTGGTCGCGCAGTTCCCCGCGCCCCTAGGGGGTTGCAGTTGGCCTGCGCCACGATGGGACCGTTAGCCGCCCGCGTCCGCCCCCACGGACCGTTGGCCGCCCGCGTCCGCCCCCACCGGCTGTTCGCCGCCGACGGCGTGAAGGGGACGGGGTGGGGGGTGTCCGCCCGCAGCGGCCGGCGTCCGGAACCGGGCGACTGCTCAAGGGACCGAGCCGCCGGACCGAGGACGGATACCCCCCACCCCGGCACCGACCCACCCACCGGACCGGATGCGCTACGCACGCCCCCACCGGACAGCGAGAGGCCGCCGCAGGCCCCTCAGGGGCGCGGGGAACTGCGCAAAACGCCCGCCCCCACCGACCCGCACCCACCCACCCCCGTACCCTGTACCGCGTGCAGGAACGACACGACGCCCCCCTCGCCCCCCTCACCACCTTCCGCCTGGGCGGCCCCGCCACCCGCCTCGTCACCGCGACGACCGACGCCGAGGTGATCGACGTCGTCCGCGAGGCCGACCGCACCCGCACCCCCCTCCTCGTCATCGGCGGTGGGTCCAACCTCGTCATCGGGGACAAGGGATTCGAGGGCACCGCACTCGTCGTCGCCACCAAGGGCCTGCACCTCACCGGCACCCACCTCGAACTCGCCGCCGGCGAAGTATGGACCGACGCCGTCGCACGCGCCGTCGACGCCGGACTCGCCGGTATCGAGTGCCTCGCCGGCATCCCGGGCTCCGCCGGCGCGACCCCCATCCAGAACGTCGGCGCCTACGGCCAGGAAGTGTCCTCCACCATCACCGAGGTCATCGCCTACGACCGTCACACCGGCGAAACCGTCACCCTCAGCAACGACGAGTGCGCCTTCTCCTACCGCCACAGCCGCTTCAAGCAGGACCCCACCCGCTACGTCGTCCTCCGCGTCCACTTCGAGCTGGAAGACGCAGGCGGCCTCTCCGCGCCCGTCAAGTACGCCGAGACCGCCCGCACCCTCGGCGTCGAACCCGGCGACCGCGTCCCCCTCGCCCAGGCCCGCGAGACCGTGCTGAAGCTGCGCGCGGGCAAGGGCATGGTCCTGGACCCCGACGACCACGACACCTGGTCGGCCGGCTCCTTCTTCACCAACCCGATCCTCACGGACGCCCAGTTCACCGAGTTCCACGCGCGCGTGAAGCAGCACCTCGGCGAGGACGCCGAACCCCCCGCCTTCCCCGCGGGCGACGGCCACACCAAGACCTCCGCGGCCTGGCTGATCGACAAGGCCGGCTTCACCAAGGGCTACGGCACCGGCCCCGCCCGCATCTCCACGAAGCACACCCTTGCCCTCACCAACCGGGGCGACGCCACCACCGAGGACCTCCTCGCCCTGGCCCGCGAGGTCGTGGCAGGCGTACGGGACACCTTCGGGATCACCCTGGTCAACGAGCCCGTGACGGTGGGCGTCAGCCTGTAAGGGAAGGGGAAGGGGAAGGGCGAGGCGGAAACCGGGTTGTCGGTAGCCGCCCCCGACGACCACCCTGGACGCATGACGCCCAGGACCCCCGCATGCGGCTGAACCTCACCGAGTTCAGACCCCGCACCGGCCCCCGTGAACACCGGGTCGTCCAGCCCCGCCACACCCTGCGCCACACCTCGCTGACCGCCCCGGAACCGATCGGCCTGCTCCTCGGCGACCACGACGGACTGAACCGGCTCGCGGGCCTGTTCTCCTTCGCCGCCTACTCACGCCACACCGTCGTCCACGTCCCGCTGCGGGACGGGGTCCCGCCGGACGAGGGCTGGGGCGAGCGCGTCGACCTGGTCCTCGCGCACCACTCGTACGGGCTGCGCCCCAGCAAGTGGCCCGAGCTGCGGCGCGCGCTCAAGGCCGGCGCTCCCGTGACCGTACGCACGGACGAGGCACGTACCCGGAGAGACGCGAACGCTCTCCTACGACGACGAACGCGCGCCGACCACCGGGACGAACTGCGGCACGCCACGCACGCGCGTACCTTCTTCCTCTTCGGCAGCCGGGACACCTTCGCCGAGACGGCCGTGGCCTTCGCGTACGCGGCGGGCTGGGGACCGCGCCAGACGCGTGTCGCCGAAGGCCACTCGGCCCTGATGACCGGAATCTGGCTGAAGGATGGCCGGGGTGGCGGGCACCCCTACGAGGTCCTCGTCTCGTTCAAGCCCTATCCGCCCTACGCCCACTTCAAGCGGCCGGGTGACTGAGCCAGTCGTCCACCCCCGACAGCAGCTTGGCCTTCACGTCCTCCGGCGCCGCCGAAGCCCGTACCGACTGCCGGGCCAGCTCCGCGAGTTCCGCGTCCGTGAAGCCGTGATACTGCCGGGCGATCTCGTACTGCGCGGCCAGCCGGGCCCCGAAGAGGAGCGGGTCGTCCGCGCCCAGCGCCATCGGCACCCCGGCTTCGAACAGCTTGCGCAGCGGCACGTCCTCCGGCTTCTCGTAGACCCCGAGGGCCACGTTCGACGCCGGGCACACCTCGCACGTCACCTGACGGTCCGCCAGCCGCTTCAGCAGCCGCGGGTCGTCGGCCGCGCGGACCCCGTGCCCGATCCGGTTCGCGTCCAGGTCGTCGAGACAGTCCCGTACCGACGACGGTCCGGCCAGCTCGCCGCCGTGCGGCGCGGACAGCAGCCCGCCCTCGCGCGCGATGTGGAACGCCCGGTCGAAGTCCCGCGCCATGCCCCGGCGTTCGTCGTTCGAGAGGCCGAAGCCGACCACGCCCTTGTCCGCGTACCGCACCGCTAGCCGGGCCAGCGTGCGCGCGTCCAGCGGGTGCTTCATCCGGTTCGCGGCCACCAGCACCCGCATCCCTAGCCCGGTCTCACGCGAGGTCGTCTCCACCGCGTCCAGGATGATCTCCAGCGCCGGGATCAGCCCGCCGAGCCGGGGCGCGTACGACGTCGGGTCGACCTGGATCTCCAGCCACCCGGACCCGTCGCGCACGTCCTCCTCCGCGGCCTCCCGCACCAGCCGCCGGATGTCCTCGGGCTCCCTGAGACACGAGCGGGCGGCGTCGTACAGCCGCTGGAACCGGAACCAGCCCCGCTCGTCCGTGGCCCGCAGCCTCGGCGGCTCCCCGCTGGTCAGCGCGTCGACCAGCGCCTCGGGCAGTCGTACCCCGTACTTGTCGGCCAGTTCCAGAACCGTCCCCGGGCGCATCGAGCCGGTGAAGTGCAGGTGCAGATGGGCTTTCGGCAGCTCAGAGACATCACGTACACGCTCCATCCCAGGATCCTGCCGTACGCCACTGCCGTCCCGGTACCACTTTCCCCTTTAGTGGTCTTGCTCGCACAAAAAAGCACCCCCTCACGTGAGGGGGTGCTTCCGGTGCTTCCGGTACGGCGACCTCAGTCCCGCGCCTCCGCCAGCAGCTTCTGGATCCGGCTGACGCCCTCGACGAGATCCTCGTCACCCAGCGCGTACGACAGCCGCAGGTAGCCCGGCGTGCCGAAGGCCTCGCCCGGGACGACCGCGACCTCGGCCTCCTCCAGGATCAGCGCGGCCAGCTCGACCGTGTCCTGCGGGCGCTTGCCGCGGATCTCCTTGCCGAGCAGCTCCTTGACCGAGGGGTAGGCGTAGAAGGCGCCCTCGGGCTCGGGGCAGAACACGCCGTCGATCTCGTTGAGCATCCGGACGATCGTCTTGCGACGGCGGTCGAAGGCCGTGCGCATCTCCGCCACCGCGTCGAGGTTCCCGGAGACCGCGGCGAGGGCCGCGACCTGGGCGACGTTCGACACGTTGGACGTGGCGTGCGACTGGAGGTTGGTCGCGGCCTTGACGACGTCCTTCGGGCCGATGATCCAGCCCACCCGCCAGCCGGTCATGGCGTACGTCTTCGCGACACCGTTGACCACGATGGTCTTGTCGGCGAGCTCGGGCACGACCACCGGCAGGGAGTGGAACTCGGCGTCGCCGTAGACCAGGTGCTCGTAGATCTCGTCGGTCAGGACCCACAGGCCCTTCTCGAGCGCCCAGCGGCCGATCTCCTCGATCTGCTCGCGGCTGTAGACCGCGCCGGTCGGGTTGGAGGGGGAGACGAACAGGACGACCTTGGTGTTCTCGGTGCGGGCCGCCTCCAGCTGCTCGACGGAGACCCGGTAGCCGGTCGTCTCGTCGGCGACCACCTCCACCGGGACACCGCCGGCCAGCCGGATCGACTCCGGGTAGGTCGTCCAGTACGGCGCCGGGACGATGACCTCGTCGCCCGGGTCGAGGATCGCGGCGAAGGCCTCGTAGATCGCCTGCTTGCCGCCGTTGGTCACCAGGATCTGGGACGCGTCGACCTCGTAGCCGGAGTCGCGCAGCGTCTTCGCGGCGATCGCGGACTTCAGCTCGGGGAGGCCGCCGGCCGGCGTGTAGCGGTGGTACTTCGGGTTCGAGCAGGCCTCGACGGCGGCCTGGACGATGTAGTCCGGGGTCGGGAAGTCCGGCTCACCGGCGCCGAAGCCGATCACCGGACGCCCGGCGGCCTTGAGGGCCTTGGCCTTGGCGTCCACGGCGAGGGTGGCGGACTCGGAGATCGCGCCGACTCGGGCGGAGACCCGGCGCTCGGTGGGAGGGGTTGCAGCGCTCATGGGGCCCATCGTTCCAGACCGGAAACTCCCCCGGCACACGGGTTTCACAGACTGAACAACGGTTGAACAACCGTCCGGATTCGCACCGCACGCTGGGCGATCTTCCTTCCCCAAGGCCCCTACGGGCGCTTTCTGTTCGACGGGGGGCCGCGGACCACGTACACTCTCACCTCGTTGGCCTTCAGCAGCCGCCCCGTCAGGTGCACACCGAGCACCCGGTCGGATGCGGTACGTTGGGGGGCACACAAAGGGTCGTAGCTCAATTGGTAGAGCACCGGTCTCCAAAACCGGCGGTTGGGGGTTCAAGTCCCTCCGGCCCTGCTACACACCTCCCCGCCAGGATGTGTGCGCATGTACGTACAGCAATGCACCGCCGTGCGGCTCCGACCGGGCGCGGCACGGCCACGACCCGGGAACAGGTGAGGACGAATGGCGGACGCCGTGGGCTCCATCGATACGCCTGGCGCCCAGGATGAAGTGCCGGAGACCCAGAAGAAGACCCGCAAGGGCGGCAAGCGTGCCAAGAAGGGCCCGCTGAAGCGTCTGGCGACCTTCTACCGGCAGATCGTCGCAGAACTCCGCAAGGTCGTCTGGCCGACGCGGAACCAGCTGACGACGTACACGACCGTGGTGATCGTCTTCGTTCTCGTCATGATCGGTCTGGTGACCGTGATTGACTATGGACTCAACCACGCCGCCAAGTACGTATTCGGCTGAGCACAGAGCGAAGGGCGCCGAGGTTACCGGCGCCCCTTTTCGCATGTTCCACCCCTTGTATCCAGGAAGAAGCAGCCACCGTGTCTGACCAGAACCTGAACGACGCCATCGAGCCCGACGAGTCTGTCGACGACGAGCTCGACATCGTCGAGGGCGCGGACGAGGACCTGGACGAGGTCGAGGCTGCCGACGCCGAGGCGGGCGAGCCCGCGGAGGAAGCCGCTCTCCACACCGAGGACGAGTTCGGGGACGAGTCCGGCGGCGACGTCGAGGCCGTCGAGGACGAGGACGCCGAAGAGGTCGAGGAAGAGCCCGCCGAGCCGGTCGACCCCGTCGCCGCCCTGCGCGAGGAGCTGCGGACCCTGCCCGGCGAGTGGTACGTCATCCACACCTACGCCGGTTACGAGAACCGCGTGAAGACCAACCTCGAGCAGCGTGCCGTCTCGCTCAACGTCGAGGACTACATCTTCCAGGCCGAGGTGCCGCAGGAAGAGGTCGTCCAGATCAAGAACGGCGACCGCAAGACGATCCGTCAGAACAAGCTCCCCGGCTATGTGCTGGTGCGCATGGACCTGACGAACGAGTCCTGGGGCGTCGTCCGCAACACCCCCGGCGTGACCGGCTTCGTGGGCAACGCCTACGACCCGTACCCGCTGACTCTGGACGAGATCGTCAAGATGCTCGCCCCCGAGGCCGAGGAGAAGGCCGCCCGCGAGGCCGCCGAGGCCGAGGGCAAGCCGGCTCCGGCCCGCAAGGTCGAGGTCCAGGTCCTCGACTTCGAGGTCGGCGACTCGGTCACCGTCACCGACGGCCCCTTCGCCACCCTCCAGGCCACGATCAACGAGATCAACGCCGACTCCAAGAAGGTCAAGGGCCTGGTGGAGATCTTCGGCCGCGAGACCCCGGTCGAGCTGTCCTTCGACCAGATCCAGAAGAACTAGTTCTTCGCAGAAGGCTTCCGACCAGGTCAGGCGGGCTGCTCCTAGCTCTCCTGACCTGCTCGGTTTTTGGCCGCGCATCTATACCCGCTATCGTTGTGCGGTATGCCTGCGTTCGGGTGGTCCCCGTTCACAGGCAGGACCCGAATCGAAAGGACCCGGAGAGCTATGCCTCCCAAGAAGAAGAAGGTCACGGGGCTCATCAAGCTCCAGATCCAGGCCGGTGCCGCCAACCCGGCTCCGCCGGTCGGCCCCGCGCTGGGTCAGCACGGCGTCAACATCATGGAGTTCTGCAAGGCGTACAACGCCGCGACCGAGTCGCAGCGTGGCTGGGTGATCCCGGTGGAGATCACGGTCTATGAGGACCGCTCCTTCACCTTCATCACCAAGACGCCGCCGGCCGCGAAGATGATCCTCAAGGCCGCGGGCATCGAGAAGGGCTCCGGCGAGCCGCACAAGACCAAGGTCGCCAAGATCACCGAGGCGCAGGTCCGCGAGATCGCCACCACCAAGCTCCCCGACCTCAACGCCAACGACCTGGACGCCGCCGCGAAGATCATCGCCGGCACCGCGCGTTCCATGGGCGTCACGGTCGAGGGCTGAGCCCCAACCCCCCGTACATCAAGCAGAAGTGGCAGGGCCGGCTCGGCCCGTACCACGACTCCTAAGAACACACAGGAGCAGTTGTGAGCAAGCGCAGCAAGGCCCTTCGCGCTGCGGACGAGAAGATCGACCGGGAGAAGCTGTACGCCCCGCTCGAGGCCGTCCGTCTCGCCAAGGAGACCTCCACGACCAAGTTCGACGGCACCGTCGAGGTCGCCTTCCGTCTGGGTGTCGACCCGCGCAAGGCCGACCAGATGGTCCGTGGCACCGTGAACCTCCCGCACGGCACCGGTAAGACCGCCCGGGTCCTGGTCTTCGCGACCGGTGACCGTGCCGAGGCCGCTCGTGCCGCGGGCGCCGACATCGTCGGCGCCGACGAGCTGATCGACGAGGTGTCGAAGGGCCGTCTGGACTTCGACGCCGTCGTCGCCACCCCGGACCTCATGGGCAAGGTCGGCCGCCTCGGCCGCGTGCTCGGTCCCCGTGGTCTCATGCCGAACCCCAAGACCGGCACCGTGACCCCGGACGTGACGAAGGCTGTCACGGACATCAAGGGCGGCAAGATCGAGTTCCGCGTCGACAAGCACTCGAACCTGCACTTCATCATCGGCAAGACGTCGTTCGACGACACCAAGCTGGTGGAGAACTACGGCGCGGCCCTGGAGGAGATCCTCCGTCTGAAGCCGTCCGCCGCCAAGGGCCGGTACATCAAGAAGGCCGCCATCAGCACCACGATGGGCCCCGGCATCCCGGTCGACTCCAACCGCACCCGCAACCTCCTCGTCGAGGAGGACCCGGCCGCGGTCTGAGACACCGGCAGGTTCACGGGCCCCGCACCTTTCGAGGTGCGGGGCCCGTTCCCATGTGCGGGACCAGTGCTCTGAGTTAGCGTGCGAGCAGGGCACTTGTACCGGGGGGACGAATGAAGAGGACGACGGCGACGGTCCGGCTCGCGGCGTTCGCCGCGCTGACGGGACTGGTCGCCTGCACCTCCTCAGGCTCACCCGACAGGCCGGAAGCCACGCACACCGCCTCGGCCCCCGCCGCCCTCCCGGCCCTGCGCACCGCCGAGCGCTCCACCCAGCAGGCCGGGACGGCCCGGGTGCGGTCCACCACGGTGATGGGCAGCCAGCTGTCCCTCACCGCCGACGGCCTCCTCGCCTGGCGCGACGGCCTCTCCGGCACCCTCACGCTGCACTACACCGGCGGCACCGCGGCCGAGACGATGCGCGGCCTCGGTGTGACCTCCATGGAGGCCCGCTACCTCTCCGACGCCTACTACGCGCGCCTGGGCGACACCTTCGCCGCGAAGACGGGCGGCAGGCACTGGCTCAAGTACGCCTACGAGGACCTGAGGAGCCTCGGCGGCGGCGCCGACCTCGCCGACCAGATGCGCTCCACCACCCCCGACCAGTCGGTGCGGCTGCTCCTGGACTCCGAGGACGTGCGCGAGGTCGGCGCGGAGACCGTGGACGGCCGGGCCACCCGGCACTACTCCGGCACCGTGACGGTCGGCGACGTCACCGACGCCGGGCTCCAAAGGCGCCTGGAGGACGCGGGCGTCACCGGCGAGAGCGTCGACATCTGGATCGACGAGAAGAACCTCCTGGTCAAGAAGGTCGAGAAGACCAGCACCGCCAACGGCAAGGTCACCCAGACCGCCCACTACAGCGACTACGGCGTCAAGGTCGCCGTACACCGGCCGCCGGCCGCGGACACCCAGGACTTCACGTCCCTCCTGTCACAGTCAGGCACCAACCCCTCCTGAGCCACGGGGAATTCAGCGACCCCTGTCACCCCTCTCGGATAAGCTCGCGGTCTTGCTGTGAATCGACCATGTGTTCCTTGGGGGGAATCAATGGCTACTTCTGTACGACGTTCCGCGCGCTGTCGGACCATCGGCGTCGGCCTCGCGGCCGTGGCCCTGGCCTCGGGCGCGGTGAGCTGTGGCAAGGGGGGCGAGGAGTCGCCGGAGATGACTCCCGCGGCCGCCGTCGCCAAGGCGGCGAAGAACACGGAGGAGATCACCTCCTTCCGCTACCGCATGAAGGGCGAGATGCCCGAGCAGGGCAAGGTCGTGGCCGAGGCCTCCATGCGGACCAAGCCCGACCTCGCGATGAGCATGAAGATGACCGCGGACGGAGAGGGCTCCGCGGAGATCCGGCTCGTCGACAAGGCCATGTACATCGGGGGCAACCCCGAGCTGGCCAAGGAGATGGACGGCAAGAAGTGGATGAAGTTCGACCTGTCCGCGCTCGGCAAGGACGGTGGCCTCGGCGCCACCGCGCCCGGCGCCGGCCAGGCCGACCAGAACCCTGCCTCCATGTCCTCCTTCCTCAACGGCGCCAAGGACGTGAAGAAGGTCGGCACCGAGACGATCGACGGGGTCAAGACCACCCACTACGCGGGTGACGTCACGCTGGCCGAGCTGAAGGCCTCCTTCAAGGACGCCGACAAGTCGGTCCGTGAGCAGCGCGAGAAGAGCACCGAGCAGCTCGAGAAGCTGGGCCTGGACAAGTTCACGATGGACATGTGGGTCGACGGCGAGGAGCACGCCAAGCAGTTCCGCATGCAGGGCGACGCCACCAAGGGCAAGTTCGACATGACCTTCACCTTCCTCGACTACAACAAGCCCGTCACCGTCGAGGCGCCGCCCGCCGGCGAGACCGCCGACCTGGCCGAGATGATGAAGGAGCTCCAGAGCAGCTGAGCGTCGTAGGGCCGGATTTGCTTGACAGGGATCCGGTCACGTACGCTCCTACAGAAGCCAAAGACCGCTGGTCGTTGCCGTGTCCTCGCAAGGGGGTGCGGTGGCCGAAGGATCCGCTGAGAATCGCGGACGACCCGCGCAGGTGACTGTGGAAGTTGCTCCTGGATTCCGCTGCCGCAAGGTTGCGTGTTCCGGTCGAGCCACGCCCCGTGCGCCTGCGCCGGGGCGTTTCGTCTTGTTCAGCCCCTTCTGAGCGGTCCTCATCACCCGGAAGGAGGCCGACGCTCTATGGCAAGGCCCGACAAGGCTGCCGCGGTAGCCGAGCTGACGGAGCAGTTCCGCAGCTCGAACGCCGCCGTGCTGACCGAGTACCGGGGTCTCACCGTGGCGCAGCTCAAGAACCTGCGCCGTTCGCTCGGTGAGAACGCCCAGTACGCCGTGGTGAAGAACACGCTGACCAAGATTGCGGCCAACGAGGCCGGGATCACGACGCTCGACGACCTGTTCAACGGTCCGACGGCGGTCGCCTTCGTCACCGGTGACCCGGTGGAGTCGGCGAAGGGTCTTCGTGACTTCGCCAAGGACAACCCGAACCTCGTCATCAAGGGCGGTGTCCTTGATGGCAAGGCGCTGTCCGCCGACGAGATCAAGAAGCTTGCGGACCTCGAGTCCCGCGAGGTTCTGCTCGCCAAGCTGGCGGGTGCCTTCAAGGGCAAGCAGACTCAGGCTGCTCAGGTCTTCCAGGCGCTCCCGTCGAAGCTCGTCCGCACCGTGGACGCGCTTCGCGCCAAGCAGGACGAGCAGGGCGGTGCCGAGTAATTCGGCTCGCGCATTGATCCACGCCGCCTGAGGCGCGGGTCGTAGCGGGCCGTAAGTACGCCCGCCGTTTCGATACATCCGGCACCTGCCGAAATTAGTGGAAGGATCGCCCCTCATGGCGAAGCTCAGCCAGGAAGACCTGCTCGCGCAGTTCGAGGAGATGACCCTCATCGAGCTCTCCGAGTTCGTGAAGGCCTTCGAGGAGAAGTTCGACGTCACCGCCGCCGCGGCCGTCGCCGTTGCCGCCCCGGCCGCCGGCGGTGCCGCCGGTGGTGCCGAGGCCGCTGAGGAGCAGGACGAGTTCGACGTCATCCTCACCGGTGCCGGCGACAAGAAGATCCAGGTCATCAAGGTCGTGCGTGAGCTGACCTCCCTGGGTCTGAAGGAGGCCAAGGACCTCGTGGACGGCGCCCCGAAGCCCGTTCTCGAGAAGGTCGCCAAGGAGGCCGCCGAGAAGGCCGCCGAGTCCCTCAAGGGCGCCGGCGCCTCGGTCGAGGTCAAGTAACACCTCACAGGTCCCCGCGGACCTGTAACGCGTAAGCACCGAAGAGCGATCATCCATCCGGGTGGTCGCTCTTCGGCGTTCCTGGAGGCGCGGTCACGGTTGCCTTGCCCCTCCGTGAGCGGGGGGTATGGTGATCTTCGTCGTGTCTCCCGAAACCCCGGGTTCGGGCAGGGAGGCCTTGACGAACCGCACGCAGCGCGCAATTCTCAGGACGCGTCGCCAGAACGGTCCGAATCCGAGGCATGGATCGGCGACGAAGAGGGCAGTATCAACGTGCGTTGAGGGCACCATGCCGAGGACGTTGAGGGCAGCGAGAGTTTTTGAAGACCGGGCAGAAAAGCAGGGCTGGACATCAGTGCGCCAACTGGCTACACTGACCCTTTGCGCTGCCTGTTAGCTGTCCCCTGCCCGTCACCAGGGGTCTGCCCTCGCCTCAGCATCGACGACCGGACCATCTCCGACCTGGCCTTTTGGTCAAATCGGAGAGACCTGTCTCTGTGTCCTGGGTGAGGGCCCGGGGAGCGCGTAGTGAGTCCGAGCCCTCGGAAGGACCCCCTCTTGGCCGCCTCGCGCACTGCCTCGACCGCGAATACGAACAACGGCGCCAGCACCGCCCCGCTGCGCATCTCTTTTGCAAAGATCAAGGAGCCCCTCGAGGTTCCCAACCTGCTCGCGCTGCAGACCGAGAGCTTTGACTGGCTGCTCGGGAACACCGCCTGGCAGAGTCGGGTCGAGGCGGCTCTGGAGTCCGGTCAGGACGTCCCCACCAAGTCCGGTCTGGAGGAGATCTTCGAGGAGATCTCTCCGATCGAGGACTTCTCCGGGTCGATGTCGCTGACGTTCCGCGACCACCGTTTCGAACCGCCGAAGAACAGCATCGACGAGTGCAAGGAGCGCGACTTCACGTACGCCGCCCCGCTCTTCGTGACGGCCGAGTTCACCAACAACGAGACCGGGGAGATCAAGTCCCAGACGGTCTTCATGGGCGACTTCCCGCTCATGACCAACAAGGGCACCTTCGTCATCAACGGCACCGAGCGTGTCGTGGTGTCGCAGCTGGTCCGTTCGCCCGGTGTCTACTTCGACTCCTCCATCGACAAGACGTCCGACAAGGACATCTTCTCCGCCAAGATCATCCCGTCCCGGGGTGCCTGGCTGGAGATGGAGATCGACAAGCGCGACATGGTCGGTGTCCGCATCGACCGCAAGCGCAAGCAGTCCGTCACCGTCCTCCTGAAGGCTCTCGGCTGGACCACCGAGCAGATCCTCGAGGAGTTCGGCGAGTACGAGTCGATGCGCGCCACCCTGGAGAAGGACCACACCCAGGGCCAGGACGACGCGCTGCTCGACATCTACCGCAAGCTGCGTCCGGGCGAGCCGCCCACGCGTGAGGCCGCGCAGACGCTGCTCGAGAACCTCTACTTCAACCCCAAGCGCTACGACCTGGCCAAGGTCGGCCGCTACAAGGTCAACAAGAAGCTGGGTGCGGACGCTCCGCTGGACGCGGGCATCCTGACCGTCGAGGACATCATCTCGACGATCAAGTACCTGGTGAAGCTGCACGCGGGCGAGACCGAGACCACCGGTGACAGCGGCACCTCGATCGTCGTCGAGACCGACGACATCGACCACTTCGGCAACCGTCGTCTGCGCAGCGTCGGCGAGCTCATCCAGAACCAGGTCCGCACGGGTCTGGCTCGTATGGAGCGCGTCGTCCGTGAGCGCATGACGACCCAGGACGTCGAGGCGATCACGCCGCAGACCCTGATCAACATCCGGCCGGTCGTCGCCTCCATCAAGGAGTTCTTCGGCACCAGCCAGCTGTCGCAGTTCATGGACCAGAACAACCCGCTGTCGGGTCTCACCCACAAGCGCCGTCTGTCGGCTCTTGGCCCGGGTGGTCTCTCCCGTGAGCGGGCCGGCTTCGAGGTCCGTGACGTGCACCCCTCGCACTACGGCCGCATGTGCCCGATCGAGACCCCTGAAGGCCCGAACATCGGTCTGATCGGCTCGCTCGCCTCCTACGGCCGCGTCAACGCGTTCGGTTTCGTGGAGACGCCGTACCGCAAGGTCGTCGACGGTCAGGTCACCGACGAGGTGGACTACCTGACGGCCGACGAGGAGGACCGCTTCGTCATCGCGCAGGCCAACGCCACGCTCAACGACGACATGCGGTTCGAGGAGGCCCGGGTCCTGGTCCGCCGTCGTGGCGGCGAGGTCGACTACGTCCCCGGTGACGACGTCGACTACATGGACGTCTCGCCGCGCCAGATGGTGTCGGTCGCGACCGCCATGATCCCGTTCCTCGAGCACGACGACGCCAACCGTGCCCTCATGGGCGCGAACATGATGCGTCAGGCCGTGCCCCTCATCAAGAGCGAGTCCCCGCTCGTCGGCACCGGCATGGAGTACCGCTCCGCCGTCGACGCCGGCGACGTGGTCAAGGCCGAGAAGGACGGTGTGGTCCAGGAGGTCTCCGCGGACTACATCACCACCGCCAACGACGACGGCACGTACATCACGTACCGCCTGGCCAAGTTCTCCCGGTCCAACCAGGGCACCTCGGTCAACCAGAAGGTCATCGTCAACGAGGGCGACCGGATCATCACGGGCCAGGTGCTCGCCGACGGTCCCGCCACCCAGAACGGCGAGATGGCGCTCGGCAAGAACCTGCTGGTCGCGTTCATGCCGTGGGAGGGTCACAACTACGAGGACGCGATCATCCTGTCGCAGCGCCTCGTGCAGGACGACGTCCTCTCCTCGATCCACATCGAGGAGCACGAGGTCGACGCCCGTGACACCAAGCTCGGCCCCGAGGAGATCACCCGGGACATCCCGAACGTCTCCGAGGAGGTCCTCGCCGACCTCGACGAGCGCGGCATCATCCGCATCGGTGCCGAGGTCATCGCCGGTGACATCCTCGTCGGCAAGGTCACGCCCAAGGGTGAGACCGAGCTGACGCCGGAGGAGCGCCTGCTGCGCGCGATCTTCGGTGAGAAGGCCCGTGAGGTCCGTGACACCTCGCTGAAGGTGCCGCACGGCGAGACCGGCAAGGTCATCGGCGTCCGCGTCTTCGACCGCGAGGAGGGCGACGAGCTTCCCCCCGGTGTGAACCAGCTGGTGCGCGTGTACGTGGCGCAGAAGCGCAAGATCACCGACGGTGACAAGCTCGCCGGCCGGCACGGCAACAAGGGCGTCATCTCCAAGATCCTGCCGATCGAGGACATGCCGTTCCTGGAGGACGGCACCCCGGTCGACATCATCCTCAACCCGCTGGGTGTCCCGTCCCGAATGAACCCGGGACAGGTCCTGGAGATCCACCTCGGCTGGCTCGCCAGCCGCGGCTGGGACGTCTCCGGCCTCGCCGAGGACTGGGCGCAGCGCCTCCAGGCGATCGGCGCCGACTCCGTCGCCCCCGGCACCAACGTCGCGACCCCGGTCTTCGACGGTGCCCGCGAGGACGAGCTGGCCGGTCTGCTCCAGCACACCATCCCGAACCGGGACGGCGAGCGCATGGTGCAGCCGACCGGTAAGGCGAGGCTGTTCGACGGCCGCTCCGGTGAGCCGTTCCCGGACCCGATCTCGATCGGGTACATGTACATCCTCAAGCTGCACCACCTGGTCGACGACAAGCTGCACGCCCGCTCGACCGGTCCGTACTCGATGATCACCCAGCAGCCGCTGGGTGGTAAGGCCCAGTTCGGTGGCCAGCGCTTCGGTGAGATGGAGGTGTGGGCGCTGGAGGCTTACGGCGCCGCGTACGCCCTCCAGGAGCTGCTGACCATCAAGTCCGACGACGTGACCGGCCGCGTGAAGGTCTACGAGGCCATCGTCAAGGGCGAGAACATCCCCGAGCCCGGCATCCCCGAGTCCTTCAAGGTGCTCATCAAGGAGATGCAGTCCCTGTGCCTCAACGTGGAGGTGCTGTCCTCGGACGGCATGTCCATCGAGATGCGCGACACCGACGAGGACGTCTTCCGCGCTGCGGAAGAACTCGGCATCGACCTGTCCCGGCGCGAGCCGAGCAGCGTCGAAGAGGTCTGACGGGAGTCCGGCCGGAGGACCTGGTGAGGATCCTCCGGCCGGCCCCAGGACCCCCGTATCAGACCCCGTGACTTACAACCCTGAGAGGGATTGACGCATAGTGCTCGACGTCAACTTCTTCGACGAGCTCCGGATCGGCCTGGCCACCGCTGACGACATCCGTCAGTGGAGCCACGGCGAGGTCAAGAAGCCCGAGACCATCAACTACCGCACCCTCAAGCCCGAAAAGGACGGACTCTTCTGCGAGAAGATCTTCGGTCCGACCCGGGACTGGGAGTGCTACTGCGGCAAGTACAAGCGCGTCCGCTTCAAGGGCATCATCTGTGAGCGCTGCGGCGTCGAGGTCACTCGCGCCAAGGTGCGCCGTGAGCGGATGGGCCACATCGAGCTGGCCGCTCCCGTCACCCACATCTGGTACTTCAAGGGCGTTCCGTCGCGGCTGGGCTACCTGCTCGACCTCGCCCCGAAGGACCTCGAGAAGGTCATCTACTTCGCCGCGTACATGATCACGTACGTCGACGAGGAGCGCCGTACCCGCGACCTGCCCTCCCTGGAGGCGCACGTCTCCGTGGAGCGCCAGCAGGTCGAGAACCGCCGGGACGCCGACCTGGAGGCCCGCGCCAAGAAGCTCGAGTCGGACCTGGCCGAGCTGGAGGCCGAGGGTGCCAAGGCCGACGTGCGCCGCAAGGTGCGCGAGGGTGCCGAGCGTGAGATGAAGCAGCTGCGCGACCGTGCGCAGCGCGAGATCGACCGTCTCGACGAGGTGTGGACCCGCTTCAAGAACCTCAAGGTCCAGGACCTCGAGGGTGACGAGCTGCTCTACCGCGAGCTGCGGGACCGCTTCGGCACCTACTTCGACGGTTCGATGGGTGCCGCGGCGCTGCAGAAGCGCCTGGAGTCCTTCGACCTCGACGAGGAGGCCGAGAAGCTCCGCGAGATCATCCGTACCGGCAAGGGCCAGAAGAAGACCCGTGCGCTCAAGCGCCTCAAGGTCGTCTCCGCGTTCCTGCAGACCAGCAACAGCCCCAAGGGCATGGTGCTCGACTGCGTGCCGGTCATCCCGCCGGACCTTCGCCCGATGGTGCAGCTGGACGGTGGCCGCTTCGCGACCTCCGACCTGAACGACCTGTACCGCCGTGTGATCAACCGGAACAACCGCCTGAAGCGCCTTCTCGACCTCGGTGCGCCCGAGATCATCGTGAACAACGAGAAGCGCATGCTCCAGGAGGCCGTGGACGCGCTGTTCGACAACGGCCGTCGTGGCCGTCCGGTCACCGGTCCCGGTAACCGCCCGCTGAAGTCCCTCAGCGACATGCTGAAGGGCAAGCAGGGTCGATTCCGTCAGAACCTGCTCGGCAAGCGTGTGGACTACTCCGCGCGTTCCGTGATCGTCGTCGGTCCGCAGCTCAAGCTGCACCAGTGCGGTCTGCCGAAGGCGATGGCGCTGGAGCTCTTCAAGCCGTTCGTGATGAAGCGGCTCGTGGACCTCAACCACGCGCAGAACATCAAGAGCGCCAAGCGCATGGTGGAGCGCGGCCGCACGGTCGTGTACGACGTTCTCGAAGAGGTCATCGCCGAGCACCCGGTGCTGCTGAACCGTGCTCCCACCCTGCACCGACTCGGCATCCAGGCCTTCGAGCCGCAGCTGGTCGAGGGCAAGGCCATCCAGATCCACCCGCTCGTCTGCACCGCGTTCAACGCGGACTTCGACGGCGACCAGATGGCCGTGCACCTGCCGCTGTCCGCGGAGGCGCAGGCCGAGGCCCGCATCCTGATGCTGTCCTCGAACAACATCCTCAAGCCCGCCGACGGCCGTCCGGTGACGATGCCGACCCAGGACATGGTCCTCGGTCTGTTCTTCCTCACCACCGACGGCGAGCTGCGTGACACCAAGGGCGAGGGCCGCGCGTTCGGCTCCACGGCCGAGGCGATCATGGCGTTCGACGCCGGTGAGCTGGCGCTCCAGTCGCCGATCGACATCCGCTTCCCGGTGGGCACCATCCCGCCGCGTGGCTGGACGCCGCCGGTGGCCGAGGAGGGCGAGCCGGAGTACCAGACGGGCGACAGCTTCCGGCTGCGCACGACCCTGGGCCGCGCGCTCTTCAACGAGCTGCTGCCCGAGGACTACCCGTTCGTCGACTACTCGGTGGGCAAGAAGCAGCTCTCCGAGATCGTCAACGACCTGGCCGAGCGCTACCCCAAGGTCATCGTGGCGGCGACGCTCGACAACCTGAAGGCGGCCGGCTTCTACTGGGCGACCCGTTCCGGTGTCACCGTGGCCATCTCCGACGTCGTCGTTCCCGAGGCGAAGAAGGAGATCGTCAAGGGCTACGAGGCGCAGGACGAGAAGGTCCAGAAGCAGTACGAGCGCGGTCTGATCACCAAGGAAGAGCGCACTCAGGAGCTCATCGCGATCTGGACCAAGGCGACCAACGAGGTCGCCGAGGCGATGAACGAGAACTTCCCCAAGACGAACCCCATCTTCATGATGGTTGACTCGGGTGCCCGAGGAAACATGATGCAGATGCGGCAGATCGCCGGTATGCGTGGTCTGGTGTCGAACGCCAAGAACGAGACGATCCCGCGTCCCATCAAGGCGTCCTTCCGTGAGGGCCTGTCCGTGCTGGAGTACTTCATCTCCACGCACGGTGCCCGTAAGGGTCTGGCCGACACCGCCCTGCGTACCGCCGACTCGGGTTACCTGACCCGTCGTCTGGTGGACGTCTCGCAGGACGTCATCATCCGCGAGGAGGACTGCGGCACCGACCGTGGCCTCAAGCTCAACATCGCGGAGGTCGGCGCGGACGGCGTGCTGCGCAAGGCGGACGACGTCGAGACGTCCGTGTACGCGCGCTGCCTCGCCGAGGAGATCGTCGTCGACGGCAAGGTGCTGGCCCCGGCCGGTACCGACCTGGGTGACGTGCTCATCGACGAGCTGGTCCGGCACGGTGTCTCCACGGTCAAGACCCGCTCGGTCCTGACCTGCGAGTCCGCCGTCGGCACCTGCGCCATGTGCTACGGCCGCTCGCTGGCCACCGGCAAGCTGGTCGACATCGGTGAGGCGGTCGGCATCATCGCCGCCCAGTCCATCGGTGAGCCCGGTACCCAGCTGACGATGCGTACCTTCCACACCGGTGGTGTGGCCGGTGACGACATCACCCAGGGTCTGCCGCGTGTCGTCGAGCTCTTCGAGGCCCGTACCCCGAAGGGTGTCGCCCCGATCTCCGAGGCCCAGGGCCGCGTGCGGATCGAGGAGACCGAGAAGACCAAGAAGATCGTCATCACGCCGGACGACGGCAGCGACGAGACGGCGTTCCCGATCTCGAAGCGCGCCCGACTCCTGGTCAGCGAGGGCGAGCACGTCGAGGTGGGCCAGAAGCTCACCGTGGGTGCCACCAACCCGCACGACGTGCTGCGCATCCTGGGCCAGCGTGCCGTCCAGGTCCACCTGGTCGGCGAGGTCCAGAAGGTCTACAACTCGCAGGGTGTGTCGATCCACGACAAGCACATCGAGATCATCATCCGGCAGATGCTGCGCCGCGTGACGATCATCGAGTCCGGCGACGCCGAGCTGCTGCCCGGTGAGCTGGTCGAGCGCTCGAAGTTCGAGACCGAGAACCGTCGTGTGGTCCAGGAGGGCGGTCACCCGGCCTCCGGTCGTCCGCAGCTGATGGGTATCACCAAGGCCTCGCTGGCGACGGAATCCTGGCTGTCGGCCGCCTCCTTCCAGGAGACGACCCGAGTCCTGACGGACGCGGCGATCAACGCCAAGTCCGACAGCCTCATCGGCCTCAAGGAGAACGTCATCATCGGTAAGCTCATCCCGGCCGGTACGGGTCTGTCCCGCTACCGCAACATCCGGGTGGAGCCGACCGAGGAGGCCAAGGCCGCGATGTACTCGGCCGTCGGCTACGACGACATCGACTACTCGCCGTTCGGCACGGGCTCCGGCCAGGCCGTTCCGCTGGAGGACTACGACTACGGTCCGTACAACCAGTAAGCGGGTTGCTTGGTGAAGGGCGGTCATCCTTTGGGGTGGCCGCCCTTCGGCGTGGACGGGGGTGGTCTGGGCGGAACCTGTCCCGATATCGGAGCGTTGGAGCATCATGGAGGCATTCGACCTCTCAGGGGGTGCTCCGTGTCGCAACCGTCGTGGCAACCGTGGCAGGACAGGGACCAGTGGCCGTCAGAGCCGGGCAGGGAGGCTCCGGCGGACGCTCCGGTCGCCGGGCCCTGGACCGGCGCGGGCGCCCCTGTCGCGCGCCCCTGGCCCGGGTACGCGGCTCCTCAGCCCGTCTCCCGTCCAGGCCAGCACCCCGGCGCCTCGCACCCCGCCCCGCACCCCGGCGCCTCCGCCATGCTCGCCTCGCACGCCGACCGGGAGCGGGCCGTCGACGTGTTGCGGGCCGGGTACGGGGAGGGGCGGCTGGAGAAGGGGGAGTTCGACAAGCGGGTGGAGCGGGCGTACGGGGCGCGGACCGTGGGGGAGCTGGCGCTGCTCGTGGCCGATCTGCCGCTCGGGCCCGTGCCGCAGCCGGCGCCCTACACCGCCGTGCCGCGGACGTTCCTGCCCGCACCGCGGCCGCGGGCCAACGGGAAGGCGGTCGGAGCCGCGGTGTGCGGGCTGCTGTGCGTGCCGACCTTCGGGTTCACCGGGATTCCCGCGGTGATCCTCGGACACGCGGCGCGCGCGGAGATGGAGAGGACCGGGGAGAGCGGCGACGGGTTCGCGCTGACCGGGCTGGTGTTCGGCTGGCTGTCCATCGCCGCGTGGTCGGTGCTGCTGACCCTGATGGTCGCGGTGGGGCTCGCCTCCGGGTGAGGGTGCCGGGCTGTGCTCCCACGTGTGCGGAATGTGAAATCGAAGATCGTCCACGGCGTAGGGGCTTGACACACGCCGCATAACGATGCGGCCCGACCCCATTTGTTTTGACCGCAGCGAATGAGCTAGGTACGCTCAGACCTTGTGCCTGGGGTGTGCCCTGGCTCTCGTGCGTGCCTTGAACCGCACTAGGGGAGCCGCAAGCGGCCACCGTAATCTGTGCTCTTTTCGCCTTGCGGCGGGAGTCCGCCGGATTCGACACACCCGACCGCGTGGGTCGGCGACGTTCCAGGTTAGCTGTACCCATCGGCACACAGAAACCGGAGAAGTAGTGCCTACGATCCAGCAGCTGGTCCGTAAGGGCCGGCAGGACAAGGTCGAGAAGAACAAGACGCCCGCACTCGAGGGTTCCCCTCAGCGTCGTGGCGTCTGCACGCGTGTGTTCACGACCACCCCGAAGAAGCCGAACTCGGCCCTGCGTAAGGTCGCGCGTGTGCGTCTGACCAGCGGGATCGAGGTCACCGCTTACATTCCGGGTGAGGGACACAACCTGCAGGAGCACTCCATCGTGCTCGTGCGCGGCGGCCGTGTGAAGGACCTGCCGGGTGTTCGCTACAAGATCATCCGCGGCTCGCTCGACACCCAGGGTGTCAAGAACCGCAAGCAGGCCCGCAGCCGCTACGGCGCCAAGAAGGAGAAGTAAGAATGCCTCGTAAGGGCCCCGCCCCGAAGCGCCCGGTCATCATCGACCCGGTCTACGGTTCTCCTCTGGTGACCTCCCTGATCAACAAGGTGCTGCTGAACGGCAAGCGCTCGACTGCCGAGCGGATCGTTTACGGCGCCATGGAGGGCCTGCGCGACAAGACCGGCAACGACCCGGTCATCACGCTCAAGCGCGCTCTCGAGAACATCAAGCCGACCCTCGAGGTCAAGTCCCGCCGTGTCGGTGGCGCCACCTACCAGGTGCCGGTCGAGGTCAAGCCCGGCCGCGCCAACACCCTGGCGCTGCGCTGGCTGGTCGGTTACTCCCGCGCCCGTCGCGAGAAGACCATGACCGAGCGTCTGCTCAACGAGCTTCTCGACGCTTCGAACGGCCTCGGTGCGGCCGTCAAGAAGCGCGAGGACACGCACAAGATGGCCGAGTCCAACAAGGCCTTCGCGCACTACCGCTGGTAGTCGCAGACCCCATCGAGACCGAGAGAAGACTGAAGCCTTATGGCTACCACTTCGCTTGACCTGGCCAGGGTCCGCAACATCGGGATCATGGCCCACATCGACGCGGGCAAGACGACCACCACCGAGCGGATCCTGTTCTACACCGGCGTTTCGTACAAGATCGGTGAGGTCCACGACGGCGCCGCCACCATGGACTGGATGGAGCAGGAGCAGGAGCGTGGCATCACGATCACCTCTGCTGCCACCACCTGTCACTGGCCGCTTGAGGGTGTCGACCACACCATCAACATCATCGACACCCCGGGTCACGTGGACTTCACCGTCGAGGTGGAGCGTTCGCTCCGCGTTCTCGACGGTGCCGTGACCGTGTTCGACGGCGTTGCCGGCGTGGAGCCGCAGTCCGAGACGGTGTGGCGCCAGGCCGACCGTTACGGCGTGCCCCGCATCTGCTTCGTCAACAAGCTGGACCGTACCGGCGCCGAGTTCCACCGCTGCGTGGACATGATCTCGGACCGTCTGGGCGCCCAGCCGCTGGTCATGCAGCTGCCGATCGGCGCCGAGGCCGACTTCAAGGGTGTCGTCGACCTCGTCACCATGAAGGCGCTCGTCTGGTCCGCCGAGGCGGCCAAGGGCGAGATGTACGACACCGTCGACATCCCGGCCACGCACACCGAGGCTGCCGAGGAGTACCGCGGCAAGCTCATCGAGGCCGTCGCGGAGAACGACGAAGAGATCATGGAGCTGTACCTGGAGGGCGAGGAGCCCACCGTGGAGCAGCTGTACGCCGCGATCCGTCGCATCACCATCGCGTCCGGCAAGTCCAAGGACACCACGGTCACCCCGGTGTTCTGTGGCACCGCGTTCAAGAACAAGGGCGTCCAGCCCCTGCTCGACGCGGTCGTGCGCTACCTGCCGACCCCGCTCGACGTCGAGGCCATCGAGGGCCACGACGTCAAGGACCCCGAGGTCGTCGTCAAGCGCAAGCCGTCCGACGAGGAGCCGCTGTCCGCGCTGGCGTTCAAGATCATGAGCGACCCGCACCTCGGCAAGCTCACCTTCGTCCGGATCTACTCCGGTCGCCTGGAGTCCGGCACCGCGGTGCTGAACTCCGTCAAGGGCAAGAAGGAGCGCATCGGCAAGATCTACCGCATGCACGCGAACAAGCGTGAGGAGATCGAGTCGGTGGGCGCCGGCGACATCGTCGCCGTCATGGGCCTGAAGCAGACCACCACCGGTGAGACGCTGTCCGACGACAAGCAGCCGGTGATCCTGGAGTCCATGGACTTCCCGGCGCCGGTCATCCAGGTCGCCATCGAGCCCAAGTCCAAGGGTGACCAGGAGAAGCTGGGTGTCGCCATCCAGCGTCTCGCGGAGGAGGACCCCTCCTTCCAGGTCCACTCGGACGAGGAGACCGGCCAGACCATCATCGGTGGTATGGGCGAGCTGCACCTCGAGGTGCTGGTCGACCGTATGCGCCGTGAGTTCAAGGTCGAGGCCAACGTCGGCAAGCCGCAGGTCGCGTACCGCGAGACGATCCGCAAGGCCGTCGAGCGCGTCGACTACACGCACAAGAAGCAGACTGGTGGTACCGGCCAGTTCGCCAAGGTGCAGATCGCGATCGAGCCGATCGAGGGCGGCGACGCCTCGTACGAGTTCGTGAACAAGGTGACCGGTGGCCGTATCCCGAAGGAGTACATCCCTTCGGTGGACGCCGGTGCGCAGGAGGCCATGCAGTTCGGCATCCTCGCCGGGTACGAGATGACGGGCGTCCGCGTCACGCTTCTCGACGGTGCCTACCACGAGGTCGACTCCTCCGAGCTCGCGTTCAAGATCGCCGGCTCGCAGGCCTTCAAGGAGGCCGCGCGCAAGGCGAGCCCTGTGCTCCTTGAGCCGATGATGGCCGTCGAGGTCACCACGCCCGAGGACTACATGGGTGAGGTCATCGGCGACATCAACTCCCGCCGTGGTCAGATCCAGGCCATGGAGGAGCGGGCCGGTGCCCGCGTCGTGAAGGGCCTCGTGCCCCTCTCGGAGATGTTCGGCTACGTCGGAGACCTCCGCAGCAAGACGTCGGGTCGCGCGAGCTACTCGATGCAGTTCGACTCCTACGCCGAGGTTCCGCGGAACGTCGCCGAGGAGATCATCGCGAAGGCCAAGGGCGAGTAACGCACCGCGTTCGCACGCTTTAGGCTTGACTCCGGAGCCCGGAGGGGCATTCACCCGCGTTTGTGGGGGAGTGCCCCCGGGCCGAGGCTTTCCAGCAAAGATCACCTGGCGCCGATGAAGCAAGGCGTTCAGAACCACTCCACAGGAGGACCCCGTGGCGAAGGCGAAGTTCGAGCGGACTAAGCCCCACGTCAACATCGGCACCATCGGTCACATCGACCACGGTAAGACGACCCTCACGGCCGCCATTACCAAGGTGCTGCACGACGCGTACCCGGACCTGAACGAGGCCTCGGCCTTCGACCAGATCGACAAGGCTCCCGAGGAGCGCCAGCGCGGTATCACCATCTCCATCGCGCACGTCGAGTACCAGACCGAGACGCGTCACTACGCCCACGTCGACTGCCCCGGTCACGCGGACTACATCAAGAACATGATCACGGGTGCGGCGCAGATGGACGGCGCCATCCTCGTGGTCGCCGCCACCGACGGCCCGATGCCGCAGACCAAGGAGCACGTGCTCCTGGCCCGCCAGGTCGGCGTTCCGTACATCGTCGTCGCCCTGAACAAGGCCGACATGGTGGACGACGAGGAGATCCTGGAGCTCGTCGAGCTCGAGGTGCGTGAGCTCCTCTCCGAGTACGAGTTCCCGGGCGACGACGTTCCCGTCGTCAAGGTCTCGGCGCTCAAGGCGCTCGAGGGCGACAAGGAGTGGGGCCAGTCGGTCCTGGACCTGATGGCCGCCGTCGACGAGGCGATCCCGCAGCCCGAGCGTGACGTCGACAAGCCGTTCCTGATGCCGATCGAGGACGTCTTCACGATCACCGGTCGTGGCACCGTCGTCACCGGTCGTATCGAGCGTGGTGTCCTCAAGGTCAACGAGACCGTCGACATCATCGGCATCAAGACCGAGAAGACCACCACCACGGTCACCGGCATCGAGATGTTCCGCAAGCTGCTCGACGAGGGCCAGGCCGGTGAGAACGTCGGTCTGCTCCTCCGTGGCATCAAGCGCGAGGACGTCGAGCGCGGCCAGGTCATCATCAAGCCGGGTTCGGTCACGCCGCACACCCAGTTCGAGGCCCAGGCCTACATCCTCTCCAAGGACGAGGGTGGCCGCCACACGCCGTTCTTCAACAACTACCGTCCGCAGTTCTACTTCCGTACGACGGACGTGACCGGCGTCGTGACCCTCCCCGAGGGCACCGAGATGGTCATGCCGGGTGACAACACCGAGATGAAGGTGGAGCTCATCCAGCCCGTCGCCATGGAAGAGGGCCTGAAGTTCGCCATCCGTGAGGGTGGCCGGACGGTCGGCGCCGGCCAGGTCACCAAGATCACCGCCTGATCTTTCTGACCCGGTAGGTCTCCGAGACCCGTAGGTCTCTGGACTTGTAGGTCTCTGAAGGGGCCCGTACGACTTCGGTCGTACGGGCCCCTTCGCTTGTCCCGGTCGCATGCGGCGCCGGTGAAGAGTCGGCGAACTCTGCGGGACGCTTTTCCGAGACTTCGGCCAACTCCCCGTCGGGGCTGTCCCGAATGTTCCTGTCTGGTCGCTGTGGGGTGGTTGTGAGGGTCGTAGCGTGAGCTGTCCGGTGGCCACTCCCGGCCCGGGATTCCCCTCGCGAGGACGGACGGACCCGCAGGTGTCGATGCAGGACGCGGAGAGCAGAAGGTCGATACCGCGACGGGTCGTCGGCGGGCTCCAGCAGCCGCTTCCGCCGCTCGCCGCTCCCGTCCCGCCGGGACAGCCCGCGCACGCCGCGCGGCAGCCCGCCGTACGCGACCGCGCCGGCCGTCGGCTCTACGCCATCGACGGCATCCGGCTCCTGGCCGCGCTCATGGTCGCCGTGCACCACTACGCGGGCACCCACCGCGTCGACCAGCCCGGCAACCGCATCTGGGACCGCCCCGTGTCCGACATCATGCCGACGGTCTTCCGGTTCGCCTCCTACGGCTGGATCGGCGTCGAGATCTTCTTCGTGATCAGCGGCTTCGTGATCTGCATGTCGTGCTGGGGCCGCAGTCCGAGGCAGTTCTTCACCTCGCGGGTGATCCGGCTGTACCCCGCGTACTGGTTCGCCGTCGCGTTCACCACCGCGGTACTGACGCTGCTGCCCGGCGTCTGGGACCGCCTGCGCCTGCGGGACGTGCTCCTCAACATCACGATGCTCCAGTCCGGTTCGGGCGTCATGAACGTCGACGGCGTCTACTGGACCCTCTGGTCCGAGCTCCGCTTCTACCTCCTCTTCCTGGTGGTCGTGTGGAGCGGTCTGACCTACCGCAAGGTCGTCGTCTTCTGCTGTGTGTGGGGCGCCGCGGCGATGCTGGCCCCGATCTCGAAGCTGCCGCTGCTGGAACTGGTCGCGAACCCCGAGGGCGCCTGGTACTTCATCGCGGGCCTCGCCCTGTACCTGATGCACCGCTTCGGCCAGGACCTGCTGCTGTGGGGCGTCCTCGCGATGGCCTGGCTGATGGGCCAGCGCGAACTGGGCATCCGGATCGACGAGGTCGAGCATGTGTCGGGCTGGCGGGGGAGTGTTCTGATCTTCACGGTCTTCCTGCTGGCCATGGTGGCCATCGCCCTCGGCGCCACGGACCGGATCCGCTGGAAGTGGCTGGTGACGGCGGGCGCACTGACGTATCCGCTGTACCTGACGCACTACGCGGCCGGTACGACGGTCATCAACCGCCTGCGCGACACCATAGACGCCCGCCTGCTGGTCCTCGCCGTCATCGCCGGGTTCCTGCTGCTGAGCTGGCTGGTGCACCGGTACGTGGAGCGCCCGGTGGCGCGGCTGCTGAAGCGGGGGCTGGACACGTCGTTCGCGCGGTTGCGGAACGCGGGGGCCTGAACGTCCGTACGGCGACCGTGCTTTCTGAGTACGAACGCTCATGCGGCCGCGTGCGCCCGCGCGCTGTGATGGACCCATGCCGGACCTCACGCTCGACGACGACCGCGCGACCGGTGCCTGGGTCGCCCCGCTGATCTCGACGCTCCTGACGCTGCCCGCCTGTGTGCTCGCCTATGTCTTCGGCGGGCTCTCCGTGATGGCGTGCGACTCCTGCGCCGCCCCCGAGGCCGACCGCTTCGCATCGAGCTTCGGCATCGCCTTCCCGGTGCTGCTCGGGGGCCTGGGCCTCGCCCTGTTCCTCCTGGCCGCCGGCTGGGCCCTGCCGTGGGAACGCCGCAACACGGCCCGCCGGGTGGGGCTGGCGCTGGCGGCACCGGTGATGGTGCCGGTGGTGTATGTCGTGTTCGCGGCGCTGGTGGAGTGGCCGTAACCCATGTGAGAGTCATGTGCAGGTCATGGGATAGTCTGCCCGCTTCTTTCCCGCACCACGAAAGAGGTGGTAATGACCACTGGCAGACGTACGGCCACCGGGGTCGCGCTCGTGGGGGCGCTGGCCCTCACCCTCCTGAACGCCCCGGCGGCCCAGGCCCAGGACACCGGGATCAAGGTGTCCGACATCGTGATCAACAAGGGCAAGCCGATCGTCGTCGGTACCTCGAAGCCGGTCGAGCCGTCCATCAGCTTCACGATCACCCTGCCGTCCGGGTACAGCACGAGCGACCCGTTCCGCTACGACGCGTACCCCTTCATCTACCGGGGTGTCCTGAAGCACGCGACCAGCACCGGGGACAACTTCATCGGTCCGGGCGGATACACCTGCTACGAGCAGAGCGACAAGGTGGCCGAGTGCGAGGGGTCCCTCTACATCGACCCCCACCCGAGCCAGGAGCACGTCGACTCCAACGGTGACGCCACTACCTGGAAGACCGCGGTGGCCCTGCGTCTGTTCAGGGCCAACGGCAGCCTCCTGGCCGAGGAGTACGAGACCCGGTCCCTCACCGTCCGGCTGAAGCGGGCGGCGAAGGTCACCGTGAACGCCTCGCCGGAGCCGGTCGTCAAGGGCAAGAAGATCACCGTCACCGGCAAGCTCACCCGGGCGGACTGGGCGACCAAGAAGTACGGCGGCTACGGCGGCCGTTCGGTCAGCCTCCAGTTCCGCGAGACGGGCACCAGCTCCTTCGTCACGGTCAAGAAGGTCACGACGAGCAGCACCGGCGCCCTGAAGACCACGGTCACCGCCTCGAAGGACGGGACGTGGCGGTGGGCGTACGGGGGGAACGACACGACGGGGGCGACGACGAGCGGCGGGGATCACGTGGACGTGCGCTGACGCGCCCCTCACGGGGAGCTGAGCGGCACCGCGGCGGGCCGGAGACAGGACCTGTGTTTGACCTGCGTCACTCTCGGGGTATTGTCTCCGGCTCGATTGGCCACGCCCGTGCCCCGTATGGCAGACTAGCGGGGTTGCTCGGTCGAGTGTTGATGCTGCGCGCCTCCCGCCGGGGGGACCGGAAGCGAGTCCCACAGTACTCGTCGCCCTAACTGCCGTAAGGCAGCGCTGGGGCGGACGTACGGGAATCTTCCGGGAAGTGTGGTGCGGCACTGGCCAGGCACCCGGTGAACCTCTTTCCCAAGGCAAGGGATGTTCGAACAAGGGACATCTGTGTCAGCGGGAGGGCGACACGCCCGACCGCGTGGGTCGGAGGAAGTCAAAGGACACCGGGTTCCAGAGCTGTAGAAGAGACAGGACTACTGAGTAGCCATGGCGGGACAGAAGATCCGCATCCGGCTCAAGGCCTACGACCACGAGGTCATCGACTCCTCGGCGAAGAAGATCGTCGAGACGGTGACCCGCACTGGTGCGTCGGTCGCGGGCCCGGTGCCGCTGCCCACTGAGAAGAACGTGTACTGCGTCATCAAGTCGCCGCACAAGTACAAGGACTCGCGCGAGCACTTCGAGATGCGCACGCACAAGCGCCTGATCGACATCCTCGACCCGACCCCCAAGACCGTTGACTCTCTGATGCGACTCGACCTCCCGGCCGGTGTCGACATCGAGATCAAGCTCTGAGGCCGGTGATCTGAACGATGGCTAAGCAGATCAAGGGCATCCTGGGCGAGAAGCTCGGCATGACGCAGGTGTGGGACGAGAACAACCGTGTTGTTCCGGTCACCGTCGTCAAGGCCGGCCCCAATGTCGTGACCCAGGTCCGTACGAACGACGTCGACGGCTACGAGTCCGTCCAGATCGCGTTCGGCGAGATCGACCCCCGCAAGGTGAACAAGCCCCTCAAGGGTCACTTCGCCAAGGCCGATGTCACGCCCCGTCGCCACCTCGTCGAGATCCGGACGGCCGATGCCGCCGAGTACACGCTCGGTCAGGAAATCACCGCCGAGGTCTTCGAGGCCGGCATCAAGGTCGACGTGACCGGCAAGAGCAAGGGCAAGGGCTTCGCCGGTGTCATGAAGCGTCACAACTTCAAGGGCCTCGGCGCCGGTCACGGCACCCAGCGCAAGCACCGCTCGCCCGGTTCCATCGGTGGCTGCGCCACCCCGGGCCGCGTGTTCAAGGGCCTCCGCATGGCGGGTCGTATGGGCAACGAGCGGGTCACCACCCAGAACCTGACCGTTCACGCCGTTGACGCGGAGAAGGGCCTGCTGCTCATCAAGGGCGCGGTTCCTGGTCCGAACGGCGGCCTCGTCCTGGTCCGCACCGCGGCCAAGGGGGCCTGAGGATATGAGCACCATTGACATTCTGTCGCCCTCCGGCGACACCGCCGGGACCGTCGAGCTCCCGGCCGAGATCTTCGACGTCGAGAAGGTCAGCATCCCGCTGATCCACCAGGTCGTCGTCGCGCAGCTGGCCGCTGCCCGCCAGGGCACGCACAAGACCAAGACGCGTGGCGAGGTCCGTGGTGGCGGCAAGAAGCCGTACCGCCAGAAGGGCACCGGCCGCGCCCGCCAGGGTTCGACCCGTGCGCCGCAGTTCGCCGGCGGTGGCGTCGTCCACGGCCCCGTGCCGCGTGACTACTCGCAGCGGACCCCGAAGAAGATGAAGGCCGCGGCCCTGCGCCACGCCCTCACCGACCGGGCCCGCCACAACCGCATCCACGTCGTCTCCGGCGTGGTCGAGGGCGCGACCCCCTCCACGAAGGCCGCCAAGTCGCTGTTCGGCAAGATCTCGGAGCGCAAGAACCTGCTCCTGGTCGTCGACCGTGCCGACGAGGCCTCGTGGCTGTCCGCCCGCAACCTGCCCCAGGTCCACATCCTGGAGCCGGGCCAGCTGAACACGTACGACGTTCTCGTCTCGGACGACGTGGTCTTCACCCAGGCCGCCTTCGAGTCCTTCGTGTCCGGCCCGAAGGCCAACGACACCGAAGGGAGCGAGGCCTGATGGCTACGCGTCACCCGAGCATCGCCTCCAAGGCTGCGAAGGCCGCCAAGGCCGCGCGCGTCGCCAAGGCGCGCCGCCACGCCGCCGAGGGCAAGAACACCGTCGTCACGCCGGCGAGCAAGGCCTTCACGGACCCCCGTGACGTCCTGCTGAAGCCGGTCGTGTCCGAGAAGAGCTACGCGCTTCTCGACGAGGGCAAGTACACGTTCATCGTGGCCCCCGGCGCCAACAAGACCCAGATCAAGCAGGCCGTCCAGGCGGTCTTCTCGGTCAAGGTCACCGGGGTCAACACGATCAACCGCCAGGGCAAGCGCAAGCGGACCCGCACCGGCTTCGGCAAGCGTGCCGACAGCAAGCGCGCGATCGTGACCCTTGCCGAGGGCGACCGTATCGACATCTTCGGCGGTCCGACCGCGTAAGCGGGTCGGATCGTCCGATATCGGACGAGGACTGAGAAATGGGAATCCGCAAGTACAAGCCGACTACGCCGGGCCGTCGCGGCTCCAGCGTCGCCGACTTCGTCGAGGTCACGCGGTCCACGCCGGAGAAGTCGCTGGTCCGCCCCCTGCACAGCAAGGGCGGCCGTAACAACGCCGGTCGTGTGACCGTTCGCCACCAGGGTGGCGGACACAAGCGCGCCTACCGTGTCATCGACTTCCGTCGCCATGACAAGGACGGCGTGCCGGCGAAGGTCGCGCACATCGAGTACGACCCCAACCGCACCGCGCGCATCGCGCTGCTGCACTACGCGGACGGCGAGAAGCGCTACATCCTCGCCCCGCGCAACCTGCAGCAGGGTGACCGCGTCGAGAACGGTCCCGGGGCCGACATCAAGCCGGGCAACAACCTGGCGCTCCGCAACATCCCGGTCGGTACCACGATCCACGCGATCGAGATCCGTCCCGGTGGCGGCGCCAAGTTCGCCCGCTCCGCCGGTGCCTCGGTGCAGCTGCTCGCGAAGGAGGGCACCATGGCCCACCTCCGCATGCCGTCCGGCGAGATCCGCCTGGTCGACCAGCGCTGCCGCGCCACGGTCGGCGAGGTCGGCAACGCCGAGCAGAGCAACATCAACTGGGGCAAGGCCGGCCGCAAGCGCTGGCTGGGCGTCCGTCCGACCGTTCGCGGTGTGGCGATGAACCCGGTTGACCACCCGCACGGTGGTGGTGAGGGCAAGACCTCCGGTGGTCGCCACCCGGTCAGCCCCTGGGGTCAGAAGGAGGGTCGTACTCGTTCGCCGAAGAAGGCTTCGAACAAGTACATCGTCCGCCGCCGCAAGACGAACAAGAAGCGCTAGGAGCGGGTTTAGATGCCGCGCAGTCTCAAGAAGGGGCCCTTCGTCGACGACCACCTGATCAAGAAGGTGGACGCCCAGAACGAAGCCGGTTCCAAGAACGTCATCAAGACCTGGTCCCGTCGCTCGATGATCGTCCCGGCCATGCTCGGCCACACGATCGCGGTGCACAACGGCAAGACCCACATCCCGGTGTTCGTCACCGAGTCGATGGTCGGCCACAAGCTCGGCGAGTTCTCGCCGACGCGCACCTTCCGGGGTCACGTCAAGGACGACCGGAAGTCGAAGCGCCGCTAAACGCGGATCGCATTCAGACACGTAAGTAACTGAGAGGGACAACCATGGAAGCCAGGGCCCAGGCGCGGTACATCCGCGTTACGCCCATGAAGGCCCGCCGCGTGGTGGACCTTATCCGTGGCATGGACGCCACGGAGGCTCAGGCGGTCCTGCGATTCGCTCCGCAGGCCGCCTCAGTGCCCGTCGGCAAGGTGCTCGACAGCGCCATCGCCAACGCCGCGCACAACTACGACCACACCGACGCCGACAGCCTCTTCATCTCCGAGGCGTACGTCGACGAGGGCCCGACCCTGAAGCGGTTCCGGCCGCGCGCCCAGGGCCGTGCCTACCGGATCCGCAAGCGGACCAGCCACATCACCGTGGTCGTCAGCAGCAAGGAAGGAACCCGGTAATGGGCCAGAAGGTTAACCCGCATGGGTTCCGGCTCGGTGTCACCACGGACTTCAAGTCCCGGTGGTACGCCGACAAGCTGTACAAGGACTACGTCAAGGAAGACGTCGCCATCCGTCGGATGATGACGTCCGGCATGGAGCGCGCCGGCATCTCGAAGGTGGAGATCGAGCGCACCCGTGACCGTGTGCGTGTGGACATCCACACCGCTCGTCCGGGCATCGTCATCGGCCGCCGTGGCGCCGAGGCCGACCGCATCCGCGGTGACCTCGAGAAGCTCACGGGCAAGCAGGTCCAGCTGAACATCCTCGAGGTCAAGAACCCCGAGACCGACGCTCAGCTGGTTGCCCAGGCCGTCGCCGAGCAGCTCTCCTCCCGCGTCTCCTTCCGCCGCGCCATGCGTAAGAGCATGCAGTCGGCGATGAAGGCCGGCGCCAAGGGCATCAAGATCCAGTGCGGTGGCCGCCTCGGTGGCGCCGAGATGTCCCGCTCGGAGTTCTACCGCGAGGGCCGCGTGCCCCTGCACACGCTCCGCGCGAACGTGGACTACGGCTTCTTCGAGGCCAAGACGACCTTCGGCCGCATCGGTGTGAAGGTCTGGATCTACAAGGGCGACGTCAAGAACATCGCCGAGGTCCGCGCCGAGAACGCTGCCGCCCGTGCGGGTAACCGCCCGGCTCGCGGTGGCGGTGCCGACCGCCCGGCCCGTGGTGGCCGTGGTGGCGAGCGGCGCGGTCGCAAGCCGCAGCAGGCTGCCGGCGCCGAGGCCCCCAAGGCCGAGGCCCCCGCCGCCGCTCCGGCTGAGAGCACCGGAACGGAGGCCTGACCGACATGCTGATCCCCCGTAGGGTCAAGCACCGCAAGCAGCACCACCCGAAGCGCCGTGGTCAGGCCAAGGGCGGTACGACGGTCGCGTTCGGCGAGTACGGCATTCAGGCCCTCACGCCGGCGTACGTGACCAACCGCCAGATCGAGGCGGCCCGTATCGCGATGACCCGCCACATCAAGCGTGGCGGCAAGGTCTGGATCAACATCTACCCGGACCGCCCGCTCACGAAGAAGCCCGCCGAGACCCGCATGGGTTCCGGTAAGGGTTCTCCCGAGTGGTGGATCGCGAACGTGCACCCGGGCCGGGTCATGTTCGAGCTGTCCTACCCCAACGAGAAGATCGCCCGTGAGGCCCTGACTCGCGCAGCGCACAAGCTGCCGATGAAGTGCCGGATCGTCAAGCGCGAGGCAGGTGAAGCGTGATGTCGGCCGGTACCAAGGCGTCCGAGCTGCGCGAACTGGGTGACGAGGAGCTGCTGAACAAGCTCCGCGAAGCCAAGGAAGAGCTGTTCAACCTCCGCTTCCAGGCGGCGACCGGTCAGCTCGAGAACCACGGTCGGCTCAAGGCCGTCCGTAAGGACATCGCGCGGATCTACACCCTGATGCGTGAGCGCGAGCTGGGCATCGAGACGGTGGAGAGCGCCTGATGAGTGAGAGCAACGTGACTGAGCAGACTGCAGAGGCCCGCGGCTTCCGCAAGACCCGTGAGGGTCTCGTCGTCAGCGACAAGATGGACAAGACCGTCGTCGTCGCCGTCGAGGACCGCGTCAAGCACGCGCTGTACGGCAAGGTCATCCGCCGTACCAACAAGCTCAAGGCGCACGACGAGCAGAACGCTGCCGGCGTCGGCGACCGGGTCCTCCTCGCGGAGACCCGCCCGCTGTCGGCGACCAAGCGCTGGCGCGTCGTCGAGATCCTCGAGAAGGCCAAGTAGGTAATTCCCGCAAGGGAATTCCAATAAGTACGCCTGCGGGGATCATCCCGCAGGACAGTTCCGCCAGGCTCCGGGCGGGTGTGTAACTTGCACACCCGCCCGGGGAACCGGCAGACAAACAGGAGATAGACGTGATCCAGCAGGAGTCGCGACTGCGTGTCGCCGACAACACTGGTGCGAAGGAGATCCTTTGCATCCGTGTGCTCGGTGGCTCCGGTCGCCGCTACGCGGGCATCGGTGACGTCATCGTCGCCACCGTCAAGGACGCGATCCCCGGTGGCAACGTGAAGAAGGGTGACGTCGTCAAGGCGGTCATCGTTCGCACCGTCAAGGAGCGCCGCCGTCCGGACGGCTCGTACATCCGCTTCGACGAGAACGCCGCCGTCATTCTGAAGAACGACGGCGACCCTCGCGGCACCCGCATCTTCGGCCCGGTCGGGCGTGAGCTGCGCGAGAAGAAGTTCATGAAGATCATCTCGCTGGCTCCGGAGGTGCTGTAAGCATGAAGATCAAGAAGGGCGACCTGGTCCAGGTCATCACCGGTAAGGACAAGGGCAAGCAGGGCAAGGTCATCGCGGCCTTCCCCCGCGAGGACCGCGTCCTGGTCGAGGGTGTCAACCGGGTCAAGAAGCACACCAAGGCCGGTCCGACCGCTCGCGGTTCGCAGGCCGGCGGCATCGTCACGACCGAGGCCCCGATCCACGTCTCCAACGTCCAGCTGGTCGTGGAGAAGGACGGCAACAAGGTCGTCACGCGTGTCGGTTACCGCTTCGACGACGAGGGCAACAAGATCCGCGTTGCCAAGCGGACGGGTGAGGACATCTGATGGCTACCACCACGACTCCGCGTCTCAAGACGAAGTACCGCGAGGAGATCGCGGGCAAGCTGCGTGACGAGTTCAAGTACGAGAACGTCATGCAGATCCCCGGCCTCGTCAAGATCGTGGTCAACATGGGTGTGGGCGACGCCGCCCGCGACTCCAAGCTGATCGAGGGCGCCATCCGCGACCTCACCACGATCACCGGTCAGAAGCCGGCCGTCACCAAGGCCCGCAAGTCCATCGCGCAGTTCAAGCTGCGTGAGGGCCAGCCGATCGGTGCCCACGTCACGCTCCGTGGCGACCGCATGTGGGAGTTCCTGGACCGCACCCTGTCGCTCGCGCTGCCGCGCATCCGCGACTTCCGTGGTCTGTCCCCCAAGCAGTTCGACGGCCGTGGCAACTACACCTTCGGTCTCACCGAGCAGGTCATGTTCCACGAGATCGACCAGGACAAGATCGACCGTACCCGGGGCATGGACATCACCGTGGTGACCACGGCGACCAACGACGCTGAGGGCCGCGCGCTCCTTCGTCACCTCGGCTTCCCCTTCAAGGAGGCGTGAGCGAGATGGCGAAGAAGGCTCTGATTGCCAAGGCTGCTCGCAAGCCCAAGTTCGGTGTGCGTGCGTACACCCGCTGCCAGCGCTGCGGCCGTCCGCACTCCGTGTACCGCAAGTTCGGCCTCTGCCGCGTGTGCCTTCGTGAGATGGCTCACCGTGGCGAGCTGCCGGGCGTGACCAAGAGCTCCTGGTAATCCCCTAGTTGGGGTTACCTGAAGCTCTCGGTAAGCAAAGGGTTTGGTCAGGGGCCCACCCCTCCATGGCTTAGGCTAGGAGGGTTGGGCGCCCTGACGCCCGTACGACTTACTACGCCGTAGGTCCACCGCACCGCACCCGCCTCGTCTCGGATCGAGGAGAGGGATGGGCACCTGGAAACCCCGGCGAGAGAGGCCGAAGGCCAATTCATGACCATGACTGATCCGATCGCAGACATGCTTACGCGTCTGCGGAACGCGAACTCGGCATACCACGACTCCGTGACGATGCCGGCGTCCAAGATCAAGTCGCACATCGCGGAGATCCTCCAGCAGGAGGGCTTCATCACGGGCTGGAAGGTCGAGGACGCCGAGGTCGGCAAGAACCTCGTCCTCGAGCTGAAGTTCGGCCCGAACCGTGAGCGCTCCATCGCGGGCATCAAGCGGATCTCCAAGCCCGGTCTCCGGGTGTACGCGAAGTCCACCAACCTGCCCAAGGTCCTCGGTGGCCTCGGCGTGGCGATCATCTCCACGTCGCACGGTCTCCTGACCGACAAGCAGGCCGGCAAGAAGGGCGTAGGCGGAGAAGTTCTCGCCTACGTCTGGTAGCGGAAAGGAATCGGAGGAAACAGCTATGTCGCGTATTGGCAAGCTCCCCATCACGGTTCCCGCCGGCGTGGACGTCACCATCGACGGCCGTACGGTCTCGGTCAAGGGCCCCAAGGGCGAACTGACCCACACCGTCGCTGCGCCGATCGACATCGTCAAGGGTGAGGACGGCGTTCTCAACGTCACCCGCCCCAACGACGAGCGTCAGAACAAGGCCCTGCACGGCCTGTCCCGCACGCTGGTGGCGAACATGATCACCGGCGTGACCCAGGGTTACGTGAAGAAGCTCGAGATCAGCGGTGTCGGTTACCGCGTGCAGGCCAAGGGTTCGAACCTCGAGTTCGCTCTCGGCTACAGCCACCCGATCACCGTCGAGGCCCCCGAGGGCATCACCTTCAAGGTGGAGGCCCCCACCCGGTTCTCGGTCGAGGGCATCGACAAGCAGAAGGTCGGCGAGGTTGCGGCCAACATCCGCAAGCTGCGCAAGCCCGACCCGTACAAGGCCAAGGGTGTCAAGTACGAGGGCGAAGTCATCCGCCGCAAGGTCGGAAAGGCGGGTAAGTAAGCCATGGCATACGGACAGAAGATCCTGAAGGGCGACGCCTACAAGCGCGCCGCGATCAAGCGCCGTCACATCCGGATCCGCAAGCGGATCTCCGGTACGGCGGAGCGTCCCCGTCTGGTCGTTACCCGCTCCAACCGCCACATCGTGGCCCAGGTGATCGACGACATCAAGGGTCACACCCTGGCGTCGGCGTCCACCCTGGACACCACGGTGCGCGGTGGCGAGGGCGACAAGTCGGCGCAGGCCAAGCAGGTCGGTGCCCTGGTCGCCGAGCGCGCCAAGGCCGCCGGTGTCGAGGCTGTCGTGTTCGACCGTGGTGGCAACCAGTACGCCGGGCGCATCGCCGCCCTGGCGGACGCCGCCCGCGAAGCCGGCTTGAAGTTCTGAGCCGTTCGTAGCTAGCGGAAAAAGAGAGAGGTAATTCCAATGGCTGGACCCCAGCGCCGCGGTGGCGGTGCCGGTGGCGGCGAGCGGCGGGACCGGAAGGGCCGTGACGGCGGCGCTGCTGCCGCCGAGAAGACCGCGTACGTTGAGCGCGTTGTCGCGATCAACCGCGTCGCCAAGGTTGTGAAGGGTGGTCGTCGCTTCAGCTTCACCGCGCTGGTCGTGGTGGGCGACGGTGACGGCACCGTGGGTGTCGGTTACGGCAAGGCCAAGGAGGTGCCGGCCGCCATCGCCAAGGGTGTTGAGGAGGCCAAGAAGCACTTCTTCAAGGTCCCCCGTATCCAGGGCACCATCCCGCACCCCATCCAGGGTGAGAAGGCTGCCGGCGTCGTGCTCCTGAAGCCCGCGTCGCCCGGTACCGGTGTTATCGCCGGTGGTCCGGTGCGTGCCGTGCTCGAGTGCGCCGGTATCCACGACGTGCTGTCGAAGTCGCTCGGCTCCGACAACGCGATCAACATCGTGCACGCGACCGTGGAGGCCCTGAAGGGTCTGCAGCGTCCCGAGGAGATCGCGGCCCGCCGTGGTCTGCCGCTCGAGGACGTCGCTCCCGCGGCTCTTCTCCGTGCGCGTGCCGGGGCGGGTGCGTAATCATGGCGCAGCTCAAGATTACGCAGGTCAAGTCCTACATCGGCAGCAAGCAGAACCACCGTGACACCCTGCGCTCCCTTGGTCTCAAGGGCATCAACACGCAGGTCGTCAAGGAGGACCGCCCCGAGTTCCGCGGCATGGTGCACACCGTCCGCCACCTCGTGACGGTCGAGGAGGTCGACTGATCATGGCGGAGAACAACCCGCTCAAGATCCACAACCTCCGTCCCGCCCCGGGCGCCAAGACCGCCAAGACCCGTGTGGGTCGTGGTGAGGCGTCGAAGGGTAAGACGGCCGGTCGTGGTACCAAGGGCACGAAGGCCCGCTACCAGGTTCCGGAGCGCTTCGAGGGTGGGCAGATGCCCCTCCACATGCGTCTCCCGAAGCTGAAGGGCTTCAAGAACCCGTTCAAGACCGAGTTCCAGGTCGTGAACCTCGACAAGCTGGCCGCGCTCTACCCCGAGGGTGGCGAGGTCACCGTCGAGGGTCTGGTGGCCAAGGGTGCCGTTCGCAAGAACAGCCTCGTCAAGGTCCTCGGCCAGGGCGAGATCTCCGTGGCGCTGCAGGTGACGGTCGATGCCGTCTCCGGCTCCGCCAAGGAGAAGATCACCGCCGCCGGCGGCACGGTCACCGAGCTCGTCTGAGCGCGATGACGTAAAGCAGTACCCACCGGGGATACCTCACAACGGGGTATCCCCGGTTGGTCGTTCCACGGCGGGCTGTGTCGCCGGTAAGGTGGCCTGCACTGCTTTCCCACATATTCGTCGAACCTCAAGACCGTCACCCTTGACGCAGTAGCGCGGGGGTCGCAGGAGGCACCGTGCTCACCGCGTTCGCCCGGGCGTTCAGGACGCCCGACCTGCGCAAGAAGCTGCTCTTCACGCTCGCCATCATCGTGGTGTACCGCGTGGGTACCCACATTCCGATCCCTGGCGTGGACTACAAGTCCGTCCAGGAGTGCGTGGACCAGGCGTCCGGAAACCAGGGACTCTTCGGTCTGGTCAACATGTTCAGCGGCGGCGCACTGCTGCAGATCACGGTCTTCGCGCTCGGCATCATGCCGTACATCACGGCGAGCATCATTCTCCAGCTGCTCACCGTGGTCATCCCGCGCCTGGAAGCCCTCAAGAAGGAGGGCCAGGCCGGTACGGCGAAGATCACGCAGTACACCCGTTACCTGACGGTGGCGCTCGCCATCCTGCAGGGCACCGGACTGGTCGCCACCGCCCGCAGCGGCGCGCTCTTCTCCGGCTGCACCGTCGCGTCGAGCATCGTCCCGGACCGCGCGATCTTCACCACGATCGTCATGGTCATCACGATGACCGCCGGTACGGCCGTCGTCATGTGGCTCGGTGAGCTCATCACCGACCGCGGCATCGGCAACGGCATGTCGATCCTGATGTTCATCTCGATCGCCGCCACCTTCCCGTCCGCGCTGTGGGCCATCAAGAAGTCGGGCACCCTGGCCGACGGCTGGATCGAGTTCGGCACCGTCATCCTCGTCGGCCTGGTCATGGTCGGCCTGGTGGTCTTCGTCGAGCAGGCCCAGCGCCGTATCCCCGTGCAGTACGCGAAGCGCATGATCGGCCGCCGGTCCTACGGCGGTACGTCGACGTACATCCCGCTGAAGGTCAACCAGGCCGGTGTGATTCCCGTCATCTTCGCGTCGTCGCTGCTCTACATCCCGGCTCTGATCGCGCAGTTCTCGAGCGGGAACTCGGGCTGGAAGACCTGGATCGAGGCCAACCTCGTCAAGGGCGACCACCCGATCTACATCACCCTTTACTTCCTGCTCATCGTGTTCTTCGCGTTCTTCTACGTGGCGATCTCCTTCAACCCCGAGGAAGTCGCCGACAACATGAAGAAGTATGGTGGCTTCATCCCGGGCATCCGGGCTGGCCGACCGACCGCTGAGTACCTCAGCTACGTACTCAACCGGATCACCTGGCCGGGTTCGCTGTACTTGGGTCTGATCGCTCTTGTGCCAACGATGGCGTTGGTCGGCTTCGGGGCAAGCCAGAACTTCCCGTTCGGCGGGACCAGCATCCTGATCATCGTGGGTGTCGGTCTCGAGACGGTGAAGCAGATCGAGAGCCAGCTCCAGCAGCGCAATTACGAAGGGTTCCTCCGCTGATGCGTATCGTCCTCGTCGGGCCGCCGGGTGCCGGCAAGGGAACGCAGGCCGCGTTCCTCGCCTCGAACCTGTCGATCCCGCACATCTCCACGGGCGACCTGTTCCGCGCCAACATCAGCCAGCAGACGGACCTCGGCAAGCTCGCGAAGTCCTACATGGACGCGGGCAACCTGGTTCCGGACGAGGTCACCATCGGGATGGCCAAGGACCGCATGGAGCAGCCGGACGCCGAAAACGGCTTCCTGCTCGACGGCTTCCCGCGCAACGTCTCGCAGGCCGAGTCGCTCGACGAGATGCTGCAGACCGAGGGCATGAAGCTGGACGCGGTGCTGGACCTCGAGGTCCCCGAGGAGGAGGTCGTCAAGCGCATCGCCGGCCGCCGCATCTGCCGCAACGACTCGGCGCACGTCTTCCACGTGTCGTACAAGGCGCCCAAGCAGGACGGCGTCTGCGACGTCTGCGGCGGCGAGCTGTACCAGCGTGACGACGACTCCGAGGACACGGTCCGCAAGCGGCTGGAGGTCTACCACACCCAGACCGAGCCGATCATCGACTACTACAAGGCCCAGGGCCTGGTGGTCACGATCTCGGCGCTCGGCAAGGTGGAGGACGTCACCGGCCGCGCGATGGAGGCCCTCAAGCGCGAGGACCACGCCGCGTAGCGGTTCTTCCCGTACTTCCCGTACGACAGCCGCGGTTCCCCTCCGGGGGGCCGCGGCTGCTGCGTGGGTGCACGTATCGTTGAAGGCGCCCGTCCCCTTACCCGTCCCCCCGTTTTTCCCGGTCCGAGAAAGGCCCCCGCAGCATGGTGCAGATCAAGAACCCCGAGCAGATCGCCAAGATGCGTGAGGCGGGGCTGGTCGTCGCCGCCATCCACGCGGCGACCCGCGAGGCCGCCGTGCCCGGGGCCACGACCAGGGATCTCGACCAGGTCGCGCGCAAGGTCCTCGCGGAGCACAACGCCAAGCCGAACTTCCTGGGGTACGGCGGCTTCCCGGCGACGATCTGCACGTCCGTGAACGAGGTCGTCGTCCACGGCATCCCGTCCGACGAGGTCGTCCTCAAGGACGGCGACATCATCTCCATCGACTGCGGCGCGATCATCGACGGCTGGCACGGGGACGCGGCGTACACCGCCTTCGTCGGCTCGGGTCACGCCCCGGAGCTGATCGAGCTCTCCCGGGTGACCGAGGAGTCCATGTGGGCCGGCATCGCGGCGATGAAGCAGGGGAACCGGCTGGTCGACGTCTCCCGGGCCATCGAGACGTACATCCGGCGGCAGCCGAAGCCCGGCGGCGGGCGGTACGGGATCATCGAGGACTACGGCGGCCACGGCATCGGCACCGAGATGCACATGGATCCGCACCTGCTGAACTACGTGGACCGGCGGCGGGGGAAGGGGCCGAAGCTGGTGCCGGGGTTCTGCCTGGCGATCGAGCCGATGGTGTCCTTGGGGACGCCGAAGACGGAGGTCCTGCCGGACGACTGGACGGTCATCACGACGGACGGGACGTGGTCTTCGCACTGGGAGCACTCGGTGGCGTTGACGGAGGCTGGTCCTTTGGTGCTCACGGCTCCGGATGGTGGTAAGGCGAAGCTTGCGGAGCATGGGGTTGTTGCGGCGCCGGATCCGCTTGCTTAGGTCGTATGCCGTCTGCGGGCGCGGCTGTGGCTGGTCGCGCCCGCGCGGCGGAGCCGCATATCGACACAGCCCCGCGCCCCTGGGTGTCCGCGCCGCCCGGCGTGCATAAGGATCTCTCTCTCGGGGCATGCATCCTCGATTCGTCTTTCTCGGGGTGCTGACGTAGACTGACTCGTCGACTCTCGTGCGCCCGCATGTCTTCATGCGTTGGCGGGAGTCGATCAAGGTAGTCGATTCGAAGGGCGAAGCGTGGCCAAGAAGCAAGGTGCCATCGAGATCGAGGGCACTGTCGTCGAGTCTCTTCCGAACGCCATGTTCAAGGTCGAGCTCCAGAACGGCCACCAGGTCCTGGCACACATCAGCGGCAAGATGCGGATGCACTACATCCGTATCCTCCCTGACGACCGGGTCGTGGTGGAGCTGTCTCCGTACGACCTGACCCGTGGCCGGATCGTCTACCGGTACAAGTAGATCCCTCTGACTCGGAGAACCTCAGTCCCATGAAGGTCAAGCCGAGCGTCAAGAAGATCTGCGACAAGTGCAGGGTGATCCGCCGTCACGGTCGGGTCATGGTCATCTGCGAGAACCCGCGCCACAAGCAGCGCCAGGGTTAATCGCAACAGGCCTCACCTTCTGCTTCCGCAGAGATTCGCGCGACGCGAGCTGAATATGTAAATACGCGGAACCCGGGCGGCCAGTGCACGCCTGACACCCTCGGTTCGGAGGCCGAGGACCCGATTCGTACCTGGTACGGCGGTCGGGAGCCGGTTCTGCGTCAGACCTCCGAAGATCAACTGGAGCCATTGAATGGCACGCGTTTCCGGTGTTGACATCCCGCGCGAAAAGCGCGTGGAGGTCGCCCTGACCTACGTGTTCGGCATCGGCCGGACTCTTTCGCAGAAGACGCTGGCGGAGACGGGTATCGACCCGAACACCCGTGTTCGTGACCTGAGCGAAGAGCAGCTCGTCGCGATCCGCGAGTACGTCGACAACAACATCAAGACCGAGGGTGACCTCCGTCGCGAGATCCAGGCCGACATCCGCCGCAAGGTCGAGATCGGCTGCTACCAGGGTCTGCGCCACCGCCGTGGTCTGCCCGTCCGTGGTCAGCGCACCAGCACGAACGCCCGCACCCGCAAGGGCCCGCGTCGCGCCATCGCCGGCAAGAAGAAGCCGGGCAAGAAGTAGTCCTCAGCGGACAACGCTTCATCAGCGGTCTTCGCTGTAGGACCGACCACCTCCCCGTAGGAGTTTGTAGATGCCCCCCAAGGGTCGTCAGGGCGCTGCCAAGAAGGTGCGCCGCAAGGAAAAGAAGAACGTCGCTCACGGCCACGCGCACATCAAGAGCACGTTCAACAACACGATCGTCTCCATCACGGACCCGTCCGGCAACGTGATCTCCTGGGCCTCCGCCGGCCACGTCGGCTTCAAGGGCTCCCGGAAGTCCACGCCGTTCGCCGCGCAGATGGCCGCCGAGTCGGCTGCCCGTCGCGCGCAGGAGCACGGCATGCGCAAGGTCGACGTGTTCGTGAAGGGCCCGGGTTCCGGTCGTGAGACCGCGATCCGCTCGCTCCAGGCCACGGGCCTCGAGGTCGGCTCCATCCAGGACGTCACCCCGACCCCGCACAACGGCTGCCGTCCGCCGAAGCGTCGTCGCGTCTGACGCGCAGGCTGCTTCGCGCAGGCTCGGTTCCGGGCGGTACGGCTCGTAAGAGTCGTGCCGCCCGTACCCTTGACGTAACACCATCAGGCTCCGCCTGGTGACCTCAGGGCATCAAATAGTGGGTGCCCCTGAACTGAAGGATTCACATGCTGATCGCTCAGCGTCCCTCGTTGACCGAAGAGGTCGTCGACGAGTTCCGCTCCCGGTTCGTGATCGAGCCGCTGGAGCCGGGCTTCGGCTACACCCTCGGCAACTCCCTCCGCCGCACCCTCCTGTCGTCGATCCCCGGCGCTGCTGTCACCAGCATCCGCATCGACGGCGTCCTGCACGAGTTCACCACCGTGCCGGGCGTCAAGGAGGACGTCACCGACCTGATCCTCAACATCAAGCAGCTGGTCGTCTCCTCGGAGCACGACGAGCCGGTCGTGATGTACCTGCGCAAGCAGGGCCCGGGTCTGGTCACCGCCGCCGACATCGCGCCCCCGGCCGGTGTCGAGGTGCACAACCCCGACCTGGTCCTCGCCACGCTCAACGGCAAGGGCAAGCTGGAGATGGAGCTGACGGTCGAGCGTGGCCGCGGTTACGTCTCCGCCGTGCAGAACAAGCAGGTGGGCCAGGAGATCGGCCGTATCCCGGTCGACTCCATCTACAGCCCGGTGCTCAAGGTCACGTACAAGGTCGAGGCGACCCGTGTCGAGCAGCGCACCGACTTCGACAAGCTGATCGTCGACGTCGAGACCAAGCAGGCGATGCGTCCGCGTGACGCGATGGCCTCCGCCGGTAAGACGCTGGTCGAGCTGTTCGGTCTGGCCCGCGAGCTCAACATCGACGCCGAGGGCATCGACATGGGCCCGTCCCCGACGGACGCGGCGCTGGCTGCCGACCTCGCGCTCCCGATCGAGGAGCTCGAGCTGACGGTCCGCTCCTACAACTGCCTCAAGCGCGAGGGCATCCACTCCGTGGGTGAGCTCGTGGCTCGTTCCGAGGCCGACCTGCTCGACATCCGCAACTTCGGTGCGAAGTCGATCGACGAGGTCAAGGCGAAGCTGGCCGGCATGGGCCTGGCGCTCAAGGACAGCCCGCCCGGATTCGACCCGACCGCCGCCGCGGACGCCTTCGGTGCCGACGACGACGCGGACGCCGGGTTCGTCGAGACCGAGCAGTACTAAGAGCTCGGGCCGACAGGTCCGTACTCGGGTGCGGGTGCGCTGTGGCTTGTCGCGCAGTTCCCCGCGCCCCTTCCAGGCCCCTTCGGGGGCCTGGATCTCTGACAGGCGACCGTCTGCTCAGATACTGACTCCGGTACCTAGTACGGCCGGGGCAGACACCTAGGAGAAACACCATGCCGAAGCCCACCAAGGGTGCCCGTCTGGGCGGCAGTGCCGCGCACGAGAAGCTGCTCCTCGCGAACCTCGCGAAGAGCCTCTTCGAGCACGGCCGTATCACCACCACCGAGGCGAAGGCGCGCAAGCTGCGTCCGTACGCCGAGCGTCTGATCACCAAGGGCAAGAAGGGCGACCTTCACAACCGCCGTCAGGTGCTCCAGGTGATCACGGACAAGAGCGTCGTCCACACGCTCTTCACCGAGATCGGCCCGCGCTACGAGAACCGTCCGGGTGGCTACACCCGGATCACCAAGATCGGTAACCGTCGTGGCGACAACGCGCCCATGGCTGTCATCGAGCTGGTCGAGGCGCTGACGGTCGCGCAGGAGGCCACCGGCGAGGCCGAGGCCGCCACCAAGCGTGCCGCCAAGGACGCCGAGACCGCTCCGGTCGCTGAGGAGACCAAGGTCGACACGACCAAGGCCGACGAGGCCGACGCCGAGGCTCCGGCCGAGGAGTCGAAGGACGCGTAAGCGTTCTGCGCCCCCAGGGTGATCGCGGGCCCGTTCCTTTCGAGGAGCGGGCCCGTTCGCGTTGTGGCGCAAAGGGAGTGCAACCTCACAGCGGACTCACAGGTCATGCATACGGCGTCGCCGGTCCGGTGCGCCTGGTGTCCGAGTCACGGGGGGTTCCATGACCACTCTCGCCGCCGTGCGGCGTACCGTAACCGCTCTCGCGCTGGCCGCCCTGGCCGCCGGCGCGCTCGCCGGTCCTGCCCATGCCCAGGAGGAGCCGCTGCCGGTCTCCGTGACCGGGACCGACAGCGTGAACCTCTCGCTGCATCCCGAGCCCGGGGAGCCCGGGGAGCCGGGTGAGCCGCAGATCGAGCTCGGGCTCCGGGCGCCGGGCGAGCCGGTGCCGGACGAGAACGGGGTCATCTATCCGATCCACCAGGGTGAGTACACGGTCACCGTGGACGCGAGCTCGCTGGCCGGCGTCGCCTCCGTGAACTTCTCCCGGCTCGGTGGCTGGCAGGGCTGCTCCGTCGAGGGGCTGGTCGCCACCTGCCGCGGCTACGAGATCTACGCCGGCGCGGACTACAACGACCTGGGCGGCATCAGACTCGACGTCAACGACGAGAGCGCCGCGGGCGATGTCGGCACCATCGAGGTCACGGCCGTCGGAGAGGGCCTGGCCTTCACCGGGCACACCGTGGACGTGCTGGTCGGCGGCCCCGAGCTGCAGATGAAGCAGCTGGCCGAGCCCGAGGGCTTCAAGGCAGGGGACACCTTCCAGGCGCCGCTGAGCTTCCGCAACGTCGGCGGGCTGGGCGGCAAGGGCGTGGTGCTGCGGGTCTCCGGCACCCGGGGCGTCTCCCTGCCCAGCACCTTCGGCAACTGCTGGTACGACCCGCGTGACCCGGACGACCTGCGCGGGTGGTCCTCGGCGCTGTGCGTCTTCGACAGCGAGTTCGCCGGTGGGGCGACCTACGGCCTGAGCACACCCTTCCCGGTCGGGACGGCCGGCTTCGCCCTCTACGACGTGCTGTCCTACTCCTTCAGCGCGGTGCCCGCCGACCAGGTGGCGGACCTGCTGGCCCAGGGCGACTACCGGGCCGGGACCGGTCCTGAGCTGGGGCTGGTGCGGCTGCCGGACGCCGATCCGGCCGGCTACACCCGGTACGCGGAGCTGGACTTCCCGACGAAGAACACCTTCGACCTGGATCTGAGCAGTGAGCGGCTGCGGGCGCGCAAGGGTCAGACGGTGTCGGTGGACGTCGGCTTCGCCAACCACGGTCCCGCGTGGCTGGCCATGATCCGCTCCGGCGGCGAGCCGATCTCGTTCTGGGTGGACCTTCCCCCGGGGACCACGGTCACCACGGCCCCCGAGAGCTGCCGGGCCGCGGACTGGGAGGGTGCCGAGGGCGACTACCTGTGCTCGGTCGGCACCCCGATCCTGGAGGACGCCTCGCGCACCTTCACCTTCGGGCTCCGCGTCGACCAGGTGATCAGGAACGCCACCGGCCGGGCGTTCTTCGCGTACACGATGCCGAACGAGGGCAATCCGGCGAACGACTCCGGCGAGATCGTGCTGAACCCGAGGGGTTGGCACTGACGGGTGCTGGTGAACGGGCCCGCCCTCGGGGCGGGCCCGTCGCGCGTTCCTGAGAGGATCCAGGGGTGAGCGACGAAGTGCAGCCCGGTGACGTCCGTGTCCGCCTCGACCTGTCCTACGACGGATCCGAGTTCTCCGGATGGGCCAAGCAGGCCGGGGGACGGCGGACCGTGCAGGGGGAGATCGAGGACGCGCTGCGGACCGTGACGCGGTCCAAGGACGTGACGTACGAGCTGACCGTGGCCGGACGGACCGATGCCGGGGTGCACGCCCGGGGGCAGGTGGCCCACGTGGACCTGCCCGAGGCGTTGTGGCAGGAGCACCGGGAGAAGCTGCTGAAGCGGCTGGCGGGACGGTTGCCGAAGGACGTGCGGGTGTGGGCCCTGCGGGAGGCTCCGGCCGGGTTCGACGCACGGTTCTCCGCGATCTGGCGGCGGTACGCCTATCGCGTCACCGACAACCCCGGCGGCGTCGACCCGCTGCTGCGGGGGCACGTCCTGTGGCACGACTGGCCGCTCGACGTGGACGCCATGAACGAGGCGGCGGGCCGGCTCCTCGGCGAGCACGACTTCGCCGCGTACTGCAAGCGGCGGGAGGGCGCGACGACCATCCGCACGCTCCAGGAACTGAGCCTCGTCCGGGGCGACGACGGGATCATCACCGCCACCGTGCGGGCGGACGCCTTCTGCCACAACATGGTGCGCTCGCTGATCGGCGCGCTGCTGTTCGTGGGGGACGGGCACCGGGGCCCTGACTGGCCCGGCAAGGTGCTGGCCGCCGGTGTCAGGGACTCGGCCGTCCATGTCGTACGACCGCACGGGCTGACGCTGGAGGAGGTCGGGTACCCGGCGGACGAGCTGCTCGCGGCGCGGAACAAGGAGGCGCGGAACCGGCGGACGCTGCCGGGAGCGGGCTGCTGCTGATCGGCCGCTCCCGGCAGGACGTCTCGTCAGCCGGTACCCACGAGGGTTCCCTTGACGAACTTCGTGTTGCCGGTGCCGTTCTGCCAGGGGGAGGTGACTCCTTGGAGGTGGCCCGAGTTGACCACGACGTAGGCGGAGTTGTCGGCCCGGACGCCGTACTGGGGGCTCGCCACCCCCGTTCCGTCGTCGTCCTTGCCCGTGAGGGCCACGAGTCCGTCGGCGATGACCTTGCACTGGGAGCTCGCGACGGCCAGTCCGGCGTAGCCGCCGCCACCGGTGCCGTTGTTCTTGCCGTCCCGGGTGAGCTGGGTGGCCGACAGCATGAGGACTCCGGTGGTGTCCGTCGCGTGGACGTACATGCCGTTCCAGCCGTTGCGGTCGGTGGAACACGCGACCATCTTGATCACTCCGGGTACGGACTCGATGTCGAATCCGTGCAGCTTCGACCACTCCGCCCGGCAGCTGGTGAAGGAGGAGTTGCCCGCGCCTGACATCCACCAGCCGCAGCCGCCGACGCCCAGGACGTACACGTCGTGGAAGACGGAGTCGGTCGAGTTGTTCAGCACGATGCCGTGGGAGCCCGTCCACAGCACGGAGACACGGTCGTAGTGCAGGCAGAACGGGGCCTGGGGGCCGCCGGTGGCGTTGAAGTTGTACCAGGTGTTGATACCGATGCCGGTGACGGAGCGGACGTGGACGTCCCTCAGCTGCAGGTGCTGGATCTGCCCGGTGGCGCGGATGCCGTCGATCTCCGCGCCCGAGCGGGGCAGGGCGGAGCCGTCGATGGTCAGGGAGAAGATGCGCTGCGCGTTGGCCGGTCGGGAGTAGCCCCCCAGCTGCTGGTCCAGGACCTCGACGACGGCGTTTCCGGTGAACGACGGCAGGGGGCGGATGCCGGCCACCGGGTTCTCGGCGTTCGGCTGGGCCTCACCGCCGGCGTGCGAGCCCTGGAGGGTGACGTACGGGCCTATCCGCAGGGGAGCGCTCGTGCGGTACACCCCCGCCGGGAGGACGGTGATGTTTCCGGGCCCGCAGGCGTCCAGCGCCGCCTGGATCGCCGCGGTGTCGTCGGTGGTGCCGTCTCCCTGGGCGCCGTGATCCTTGACGTTCACCCATCCCGCGTCGGCGGCCAGGGCGGTGGCGTCGCCGGTGGAGACCGCGGTGGCGGAGACGGCTATTCCGCTCACGGCGAGGGCCGATCTGAGGACGGAACGGCGTGAGTTCGAACTGGTCATTGTGCCCCCCCTGGGCTGCTCGGTGATCGGCAGCCAGTATTCACGCCGTAAAAGTGTGATGAGAAGCGCACAACTAAGGCCATGTGCCCTGTACGTCCAGGTGGGAAACCTGCTCGTTACCCAGGCTTTCAACAAAAACAACGGAGATAAGCGGACTTATCGGACGTAAGGCTCTGTCTATCCCTTACGGCATTCACATCTCTCGGATAACCTTCCCCATCTAGCCCCTTTGTTCGAAAGGGGCTCTTTGGGGCGGGGAACACGCGGGCCGGAGGCCCGGAGGGTAGGAATGTCATCCATTGACTCTGCCCGCATGTCCGGAGAGGCCGGTGCCGGGGGGCGCCGGTCCGCCCGGCACGGAGGGAAGCGCGGCGCCGAACCGGCGCCCATGGGCCTGCTGCCCGCGCCTCCCTCGCATGCGGAGAAGTACTCGTATGTCAAACGGCGCCTGTGGGTGCTGACGCTCGCCTCGATCGTCAGCTTCGGGTGCCTGACCGTCAGCCAAGTGGCGCTGGCCAAGGCCAGCCCGCTGATGTGGATCTTCGCGCCGCCGCTGTTCTTCACGGTCGTCTACTACCTGGTGTCGCTGCGGGTGAACGGCTTCACGCGCGACTTCGACTTCGAGTACCACCAGCAGCTCGTCCGTGGCTGGCGACCCCAGGTCTATCCCACCGTCGACGTCTTCCTGCCGGTGTGCGGCGAGCCCATCGAGGTGCTGCACAACACCTGGACCCACGTCCGGCAGCTCGCCGACCGGTATCCCGGCCGATGTGTGCCCTTCGTCCTCGACGACGGCGCGAGCCCCGAGCTGGCCGCGATGGCCCGGGACTTCGGCTTCCGCTACGGCACCCGGGAGAACCGCGGCTGGTTCAAGAAGGCGGGCAACCTGCACTTCGGGTTCGGACAGTCCGACGGCAAGTACGTCCTCATCCTCGACGCCGACTTCACGCCGCGCTCCGACCTCCTGGAGGAGCTGCTGCCGTACATGGAGGCCGACGAGCGCATCGGGATCGTGCAGTCCCCGCAGTACTTCCGCGTGCTGGACTCGCAGAACTGGATCGAGCGCGGGGCCGGCGCGGTGCAGGAGCTGTTCTACCGGTCCGTGCAGGTGTCCCGGCAGAACAGTGACGGCGCCATCTGCGTCGGCTCCTGCGCCATCTATCGCCGGGCCGCACTGGAGACCAACGGCGGTACGACCCTCATCGAGCACTCCGAGGACGTGCACACCGGCTTCGACCTGCGCGGGCTCGGCTGGGACCTGAAGTACGTGCCGGTCGCGCTGTCCACGGGGGTGTGCCCGGACACCGCCGGGGCGTTCTTCAACCAGCAGTACCGCTGGTGCTCCGGCTCGATGTCGCTGCTCGGCAGCAAGAAGTTCTGGGACGCGCCGATCCGGTTCTCCAGCCGGCTCTGCTACATGTCCGGGTTCTTCTACTACATCCACACGGCGCTGTTCACCTTCTTCGCGCCCCTCGTGCCCATCATGCTGCTGGTCACCAGCCCGGAGATGCTCCAGGTCAAGCACCTGGTCTGGGTGCTGCCCAGCATCGTCTACACCACCCTCGTCTTCCCGATGTGGCACAAGGCCCCGTACCGGCTGGAGGCCTGGTCGGCACGGATGATGTACGGCTGGGCGCATGTCTTCGCCATCTGGGACATCCTGCGCAAGCAGCGCATGGGCTGGCAGCCCACCGGTTCCAAGGGCGCGAAGAAGAACAAGACCCGCCGGTTCTGGCTGGGGCTGTGGATCTGGAGCGGCGGCACCGCCGTGGTCTGGGTCGGTACCGCCGTGTACCGGCTGTTCACCGGCTACCCCCCGGACTTCGCCCTCGTCCTGTCCTCCGGGCTGTTCTACGCGCTGGTCGTCGCGCGGGCGCTCATCCAGCCCAAGGAACACCACTCGGCAGGTGATCCCGCATGATCCGCAAGACCGTCCTCCCGCTGTGCGTGGCGCTGATGTCCCTGGCGGGGGTCTCCGGCTGCGGTCTGCTCGGCGGTGACGACCCCGCCGCCCAGGCCGCGAAGGAGCCGGACGCCGGCTCCGCCTCGAAGGCTCCCGACGCGGAGCCGCCGTACGACGTGAAACCGCTGCTCCACCCCGACAAGGACTTCTTCGGAGTGGCCCTGAACGGCGCGCCCAGCTCGCTGAAGCCGGTGGACACCTTCGCGAAGACCGTCGGCAAGAAGCCCAACCTGGTCGGTTCGTACTCGTCGTGGGGCGACGGCTTCAACGCCGGGGGCGCCCAGAACGTGTTCGGCGACGGCGGCCTGATGTACGTGTCGTGGGAGCCGTTCAAGCCCGGCCTCGACAAGATCGCCGACGGTTCGCAGGACGCGTACATCAAGAAGTACGCGGACAGTGTGCGCAAGACGAACGTGCCCGTGGCGATCAGCTTCGGCCACGAGATGAACGGCGGGTGGTACCCGTGGGGCACCAAGGACACCACCCCCGAAACCTTTGTGAAGGCGTGGCGGCACATCCACGACGTCTTCCAGGAGGTCGGCGCCACCAACGTCATCTGGGTGTGGAGCCCGAACGTCGTCAACCCGGTCCCGTCCGTGAAGCTGAAGCCCTACTGGCCCGGTGACGCCTATGTCGACTGGGTCGGCATCGTCGGCTACTGGACGCAGACCGGAGCGCACACCTTCGCCACCCTGTACGGCCCGACGCGCAGCCAGATCGACGCGTTCACCGACAAGCCGGTGCTGATCAGCGAGACCTCCTCGGAGCCCGGGGAGCGGCGGCGCGCCGATGTGCGCGCGCTGCTCGCGGGGGTGAAGGAGGACAAGGACGTCATCGGCTTCCTCTGGTTCAACATCCCCAAGAGGGCCGACTGGCGCATCCAGAGCAGCCCCCTCGCGCTGGCCGAGTTCAAGCGCCTGATCGCGGACGACGACTTCGGATTCGAGGTGCCGCGTTCATGACGACGCAGCAACAGGACGGCGGCTGGTCGGAACCCGGCCAACAGCAGGACTGGCAGCAGCACTACCCGCCGTACACCGAGCAGCAGCAGAACTACGACGAGCAGCAGTTCCACGGGCAGCAGCAGGCGTACGGCCAGCAGCAGACCTACGGCGACCCGCAGGCCTACGGCCATCAGCAGCCGCACATCCCGCAGCAGCCGACCGCGGCGGAGCAGCAGTACTACGCACGGCCGTACACCGGCGGCTCCGACGCCGAGTACTACGTGCCGCAGTACACCGTCGTCGAACCCGAGCCGGAACCCGAGCCCGAGTACGTGCTGCCCGAGGTGCCGGTCTCGGCCTGGTCGGTCGACAACAGCCGCTCGGCGTGGATCAGCCGCGGCGTGCTGATCCTGATCCTGCTGGTGCAGGCGGGACTGTCCTTCCGGCTCGACGGCAGCGCCTTCCCGCAGGAGGCGAAGTTCCTGCTGTCCGACGGCGAGCTGTCGGGCCTGGTCTCCCAGCTCGGCCTCGCCGGGGCACGGGCACTGAGCCTGGCGTGGGCGCTCGGGGCCACGGCACTGCTGTTCGGCGCCACCCGGCTGCTGTTCAACTCACGGGCCGGTCTCGCGGCCGCCGCCATGTACTCCGTGCTGGAGTCGACGGCCTTCACCGGCCGCTACGCCTCCCTGCACTCCCTGTCGCTGTTCCTGCTGGCCGCCACGCTGTGGCTGCTGGCCCGGACCCGTCAGTCCAGTCCCGCGGCCGTGCTGGTGGCGGCGCCCTTCGCGGCGCTCGCTCCGTTCGCCGCCTATTCGGCGGCCCTGTACCTGCCGACGCTGACCGTGCTCGCCGTGCTGACCGCCTACCGCTTCCGGGGCGCGGGCGCCTTCGTGCGCGGCGCGCTGTTCGGGGTGGCCACCGGCGCCCTGTGCTTCGTGGGCGTCCAGGTGGCGGGCTCGCCGAGCGGTTGGAACGTTCAAGGCACCGACAGCGCCCTCCACCTGCTTGAGGAGAGCGCCCAGTGGGGCGGGGTCGTCCTGCTCGTCGCGGTGATCGGTGCCATCGGGTTCGTCCGACGGGCCCGGATGGGGGAGATGCCGTGGGCCGAGGGCTCCGCCCCGGGTGCGGTCCGGCGCTCCCTGCTCGGCCTGACGATGTGCGCCACCGCCCTGCTCGCCCCCCTCTACCAGGCTTGGCTCGGCAACGGCAGCTCGCTGTACGTCCACGTCGGCTTCGGCCTGCTCTTCGCGGTGCCGATGGCCGGACTCGGCGTCTCGCGCATGATGGGCGCCCACTTCCGGTACCCGCAGATCGGCATCATGATCTACGTCGCCGCGCTGGTCATCGGGATGGCACAGACCCGTGAGCTGTACCGGCCGCCGGACTCGGCCGCCATGATCGGCGCCCTGCGCGAGGTCGTGGACGCCAAGGGCTCGTACCTGACGGACGACCCGGAGATCTCCGCCTACTACCTGCGGGCACACACCGAGCCCGGCCAGTGGCACCAGGCCGAGCGCGGCGCGGCCCTGGCGACCGAGGTGAAGAAGGGCTCCTACGACGTGATCGCGCTGCGGTCCTCCTCCGTTCCCGAGGCGCTGCGCGGCAACGCGGACTACCGGCTGCTGGCCGTGCTGCGGCCTTCCGACAAGGACGGCGGACAGCAGCCGTACCGGATCTGGGTGAAGCGATGACGGCGTACACACCACCGGTCGACGAGACGGCCGCCCGGGAACCCGAAGCCACGTCCACCGAGAGCGGCGGGTCCGCCGGCTCGGCCGGCCGGGGCTCGGCCTGGCTCGTTTTCGTGCTGCCCGCCCTGGTCGCCGCCGCCTGTGTGCTCCCGGGACTCGGCGGGCGCCAGCTGTGGCGCGACGAGCACGCCACCTGGTGGGCGTCCACGATCTCGTGGCACGACCTCGGGCGACTGATCGGCAGTATCGACGTCGTCATCGCGCCCTTCTACGCGGTGATGCACCTGTGGATCGACGTCGCCGGCGACTCGGCGGCGATGCTGCGGCTGCCGGAGGCGCTCGCCATGGCGGTCTCGGCCGGTCTGGTCGGGCTCCTGGGGCGCCGGATGTTCGCGTTGCGCACCGGCGTGCTGGCCGGACTGCTGTTCGCGGTCGTGCCGATGATCACCCGGTACGGACAGGAGGCCCGGCCGTACGCCTTCGCGACGATGTTCGCGCTGCTGGCCACCCTGTGGCTGATCCGGGCGCTGGACAAGCCGAGTCTGCGCAACTGGACGCTGTACGGACTCGCCGTCGCGGCCACCGGGTTCAGCCACCTGGTGGCCATGGCGGTGCTCGCCGGACACGTGTGGCTCGTCTTCCTGGCCAAGAAGCAGGGCGACCGCATCGCCCACTGGGCCTTCGCGGGCGCGGCCATGCTGGGCCTGTCCATCACCTTCCCGATGGTGGCGCAGGGCACCGGGCAGAGCGGGCAGATCGCCTGGAACGTCACCACGACCAAGGACCTGACCCAGTTCCCCGACACCCTGTTCGGGTCGTGGATCACCGGCGGAGCGATCATGGCCGTCGGCGTGGTCGGCCTGCTGGTGGCCGGACGGTACTCGGTGCTGCTCGCCGCCTGGGCCGTGCTGCCGCCGGTGCTCACCTTCGTGACCGCCAACCAGCTGCACCTCTTCCTGCCCCGGTACCTGCTGTTCACCATCCCGGCCTGGACGCTCCTGGTGGCCGCCGCGCTCACCCGGCTCGTCGGCAGGCTCGAACCCGGGGCGCGCCGGGGGACCGGCCTCCAGGTGCTGAGCGGGCTGCTGGTCGCGGTCGTGGCGGCCGGGTACGCCTTCGTGGCGTGGCCGGCGATCGGCGACGCCAAGAAGGACCTGCCGATGGAACCGGACTTCCGGGGCGCGGCGAACGTCATCGCGGCGGGCGAGAAGTCCGGCGACGGGATGATCTTCAACGGCGGCATGTCGGAGCGCCGGGCCATCGCGTACGAACTGCGGGACCGCAAGGCCCCCAAGGACGTGCTCATGGAGTACACCCCGCAGCAGAACGGGTCCTACGGCGCCACCGAGTGCCGCAAGCCGGCCAGTTGCCTCAAGGGCACCGACCGGCTGTGGCTGGTCTCCACCGTCGCCGACGGGCGGCCGCCGCTGACCGGCATGAACGAGAAGACCGCGGCGGCGATCGAGAAGTCCTTCAAGGCCGGACGCACGGTGAAGCTGAACCACGTCGTGGTCCAGGTTCTCGAGCGCAAGTAGCGGCTGACACGGAGTTGTGAAGGAGGCCGCTGGATGCGGCTCACAGTCATCGGCACCGGCTATCTCGGTGCCACCCACGCCGCCTGCATGGCGGAGCTCGGACACGAGGTGCTCGGGGTCGACGTGGACCCCGACAAGGTCGCCGCGTTGCAGGCGGGCCGGGTGCCCTTCCACGAGCCCGGGCTGCCCGAGCTGATCGCGAAGCACACGGCGAGCGGACGGCTCGGGTTCACGACCGACTACGCGGAGGCCGGGGCCTTCGGTGACGTGCACTTCGTGTGTGTCGGAACCCCGCAGCGCCAGGGTTCGGAAGGCGCCGACCTGACCTACGTCGACGCGGCCTTCACGGCGATCGCCGAGCACGCGCGCGAGGGCTCGCTGCTGGTCGGCAAGTCGACCGTGCCCGTGGGGACGGCCGAGCGGCTGGCCGGCCTCCTCGAGGGCGTCGAGGTCGCCTGGAACCCGGAGTTCCTGCGCGAGGGCTTCGCCGTCGAGGACACCCTGCGCCCGGACCGGCTGGTGTTCGGCGTCCGCTCCGCGCGGGCGGAAGCGGTCCTGCGCTCGGTGTACGCACCGGTCCTCGACGCCGGCACCCCCGTCGTCGTCGCCGACCACCCCACCGCCGAGCTGGTCAAGACGGCCGCCAACGCGTTCCTCGCCACCAAGATCTCCTTCATCAACGCGATGGCCGAGATCTGCGAGGCCGCGGGTGGGGATGTCGGTGTCCTCGCCGAGGCCATCGGGTACGACGACCGGATCGGCCGGAAGTTCCTGCGTGCAGGGGTCGGCTTCGGCGGGGGCTGCCTGCCCAAGGACATCCGCGCCTTCGCGCACCGGGCCGACGAGCTCGGGGTCTCGCTGTCGTTCCTGCGCGAGGTCGACGCGATCAACATGCGGCGCCGCGACAAGGTTGTCGACCTGGCGCGGGAGCTGTGCGGCGGATCGGTGCTCGGGGCCCGCGTCGCCGTACTCGGAGCGGCCTTCAAGCCCGACTCCGACGACATCCGTGACTCACCGGCGCTCAACGTGGCCGCCCGGCTGCGCCTGGACGGCGCCGACGTCACGGTCTTCGACCCCGAGGCGCTGGACAACGCCCGCAAGGCGTTCCCGCTCCTCGGCTACGCGATGTCGGCACAGGAGGCGCTCAGGGGAGCCGACCTCGTGCTGCATCTGACCGAGTGGCCGCAGTTCCGGGAGATCGACCCGGAGCGAGCCGCTCAGCTGGTGAACCGGCCGTGGATCGTGGACGGCAGGGGGGTACTCGACGCGGACCGCTGGACCGCGGCGGGCTGGCACTTCCGGGCGTTGGGCAGACCGGCGCCCGTCGGGGAGGGAATCCCTTCGGGGCTCTCAGGGGAGGGAAAGAAATGACGTACGACCTGGGGGGTGCCCGCGTCACCGTGGTCATGCCCACCTACAACGAGGCGGCGAACCTGCCTCGGATCGCCGAGCTGGTCCTCGGGCTGCCCGTCGACGGGCTGCACCTGAAGATCGTCGACGACTCCAGCCCGGACGGCACCGGGCGGATCGCCGAGGAGCTCGCCGAGAAGTACAACTGGGACGGGCGGCGCCGGATGAGCGTGCTGCACCGGACCGAGAAGGACGGGCTCGGACGCGCCTACGTCGCCGGCATGAGCGCCGCGCTGGACGAGGGCGCCGAGTACGTGGTCCAGATGGACGCCGACGGCAGCCACCCCGTGGAAGCGGTCCCACGCATGCTCGGTACGGCCATGGCGTCCGGCGTCGGCCTGGTCGTCGGCAGCCGGTACGTGGAGGGCGGGTCGCTGGACGAGGAGTGGGGCAAGCACCGCGTGCTGCTCTCGCGCTTCGCCAACCGCTACGCCCGGACCGTGCTCGGCACCAAGATCCGGGACATCACCGCCGGCTTCAACCTGTGGTCGGCGGCCACCCTGCGCGACATCGACCTGGCGACCCTCGACAGCGCCGGGTACAGCTTCCAGGTCGAGCTGAAATTCAAGGCCGTCCGGGCCGGGCACAGCGCCGTGGAGATCCCGATCCGCTTCGAGGAGCGCACCGAGGGTGTGTCCAAGATGAGCCTCGCGACGCAGATCGAGTCGGCCATCGTGCCGGTACGCCTCCGACTGCGCAACCGACGGGGCTGAGCGCGACGGTGAGCAGCGGACGGCATGCGCTTCCCTCCCGGTTCGGGAAGCTGTACCGCGAGATCGCGAAGTTCGGCATGGTGGGGGCCTCGGGCTTCGTCGTCAACCTCGCGGTCTTCAACCTCGTCAGGACCGTCACCGAGTGGCAGACGGTCCGGGCGAGCGTGCTGGCGACGGTCGTGGCGATCCTCAGCAACTACCTCGGCCTGCGGTACTTCGCGTACCGCAACCGGGACCAGGAGGACCGCAACAGCCGCCGGAAGGAGCTGACCCTCTTCCTCGTCTTCAGCGCGATCGGCCTGGTCATCGAGAACTCGGTGCTCTACGCGACGACCTACGGGCTCGGCTGGGACAGCACGCTGGCCACCAACGTCAGCAAGTTCCTCGGCATCGGCATCGCGACGCTCTTCCGGTTCTGGTCCTACCGCACCTGGGTCTTCAGGGCGTCCGGGAGCCGGCGGCCGGTCGAGGGGCCGGGGGATCCCGGCCAGTCGCGGGATCCCGTCGTGCCGTACCCCGAGCCCGCCCTGAGCGGCTCCTGGGAGCACACCTGAGCCGACCGGGCCGGAAGGGCCCGGCGCGCTCGTGCGCGCCGGGTCACTCGCCCGCCGCGCTGGAGGCCTGGGCCTCGCCCCGTCGGTGGATCTGGCGGAAGGTGAACTCGGCCAGGTTGTCGCCGATGCTGAAGACCGCGGTGTCCTTCTCCGTGACGTTCTTCCCGCCGGCGAAGCCGGAGATCGTGAAGTAGGCGTAGCGGCCGTAGGAGTTCGAGGTCGTGCGGCAGATCGCGGAGTTGCAGAAGGCCTTGACCGCGCCGCCGGGCAGCGACTTGACGATGTCCTTCTTGGTGTTGACCTGGCTCTTCGCCTTCTGCGCCGCGGCCTCGGTGTCGAACACGGCCACCCCGACCGTCACCGAGACGCCGTCCTTGGTGTAGCTGACGCGCATGAACTGGGTGCAGCCGTTGGCCTTGAGGATCTTGCCGAGGCTCGTCTGGACGGCGTCGGCGGCGGCGCAGTTCTTCGTGTCGGACGTCTCGCCCTTCTTGTACACGGTCGAGCCCATGGTCAGCTGGGTCCCCGGGAAGAGGAGCTTCGCGCTGAGCGGGGCCGTGTCCTTGGCCCTGCTGGCGATGAACTCCTTCGGGTCCAGCGGCGGCGGGGCGCTGGTCGGCGCGAACGACGGCACGGTCCCGGTGGCGCTCGGGATGTCGGCGGTCGCCGGCAGGGACGAGGTCGGCTTGTTCGCCCGGTCGTCGCCGTTCGCCGATACGACGGCCATCGCGACGGCGGTGCCTATCCCGACCGTGGCGAGCGCGCCGCCCACGATGAAGAAGAGCCGGCGTCGTCTGTTACGGGTCTCGGAGGCCTCGGCGAGCGCGGCCCAGTCCGGAGTCTGCTCGCCCCCGCCGCTGCTCCACGGCTGCTGCGACTGCGGTTTCCAGGGATCCCACTGGGACGGGGGTCCCCCCTGCTGCCCAAAGCTCATGGGGCGCATCTTAGACGGGGGACAGGTGGTGCTGTCGGGCCTGTGGACAGCGGCCCGGGGGACCTTTCCGGCACCGGTGCACAACTCGGCCGAGAAGGAATCGGCGGCGACCGAGAAGCTGTCGCCGGGGCCTCGTTTTGACCCGTCCGTGGGACCCCGGGTATTCTGCCTCTTCGTTGTGTATTGGCTCGCTCGTTCTCGTGCGAGGAGCCTCTACCTAGGTTCCCTGGAGCAGTTACCAGTGGGCGGCATACGGGCAGTGGCCCGGCATATTTGTCGTCCCCAGCTGCACGATCGCTTCAGTGATGCCATGTGTCAGCACCCATCCACTGAAGAAGAAGGCTGCGAAGTGCGTACGTACAGCCCCAAGCCCGGCGATGTGACTCGCCAGTGGCACGTCATTGACGCTCAGGACGTCGTCCTGGGCCGTCTCGCCACCACTGCCGCCTCCCTGCTGCGCGGCAAGCACAAGCCGATCTACGCCCCTCACGTCGACACCGGTGACTTCGTCATCATCATCAACGCCGACAAGGTGCACCTCTCCGGCAACAAGCGGACCCAGAAGATGGCGTACCGCCACTCCGGCTACCCGGGTGGTCTGCGCTCCGTCCGCTACGACGAGCTCCTCGACAAGAACCCCGAGAAGGCCATCGAGAAGGCCATCAAGGGCATGCTCCCCAAGAACACGCTGGGCCGTCAGATGCTCTCGAAGCTGAAGGTCTACAAGGGTGACCAGCACCCGCACGGCGCGCAGCAGCCGCAGCCGTTCGAGATCACCCAGGTCGCGCAGTAAGTCCGGCCACCCCCTAAGACCGAAGAGAATCTGAGGAGAATCGTGGCCGAGACCACCGTCGAGACGCCCGTCGAGGGCGAAGAGATCGTCGACATCGACAGCTACACCACCGAGTCCGAGGTCCCCGTCGAGGGCGAGTACACCTCGGAGTCGCTCGCGTCCCGCTTCGGCGACCCGCAGCCGGCCGCCGGCCTGGGCCGTCGCAAGAACGCGATCGCCCGCGTCCGGATCGTCCCGGGCACCGGCAAGTGGAAGATCAACGGTCGCACCCTTGAGGACTACTTCCCCAACAAGGTGCACCAGCAGGAAGTCAACGAGCCCTTCAAGGTGCTCGAGCTCGAGGGCCGCTACGACGTCATCGCCCGCATCGCGGGTGGCGGTGTCTCCGGCCAGGCCGGTGCCCTGCGCCTCGGCGTGGCCCGCGCGCTGAACGAGGCCGACGTGGACAACAACCGCGGCGCCCTCAAGAAGGCCGGCTTCCTCCGCCGCGACGACCGTGCGGTCGAGCGCAAGAAGGCCGGTCTCAAGAAGGCCCGCAAGGCCCCGCAGTACAGCAAGCGTTAAGCTTCGCTGCCTGTCTGCTCGTACCGGCTCGTCCGCGAGCCAGCAGTACGTCCGTTCGCCCCGGCGGCACGCCACAGTGCCGCCGGGGCGTTCGTTTATCACAGTCTTGGGCGTATAACGGCACAAGGCGCTCAAAGGCTCATGTGATCGGATGATCTCCGTAACTGACGCTTCCCCAGGAGGACAAGTGGGACGACTCTTCGGCACGGACGGCGTGCGCGGTGTCGCCAACGCGGATCTGACGGCCGAGATGGCGCTCGGTCTGTCGGTCGCGGCGGCGCACGTGCTGGCCGAGGCGGGCACGTTCGAGGGCCACCGGCCTACGGCGGTCGTCGGACGGGATCCCCGCGCGTCCGGGGAGTTCCTGGAGGCCGCCGTGGTCGCGGGCCTCGCGAGCGCGGGGGTGGACGTGCTGAAGGTCGGCGTGCTGCCGACGCCCGCGGTCGCCTACCTCACCGGCGTCCTCGGCGCCGACCTCGGCGTCATGCTCTCCGCGAGCCACAACGCCATGCCCGACAACGGCGTCAAGTTCCTCGCGCGCGGCGGGCACAAGCTCGACGACGAGCTGGAGGACCGGATCGAGGCGGTCTACGACGCGCACCGGCACGGTGAGCCGTGGGAGCGGCCGACCGGCGCGGGCGTCGGCCGGGTGCGGTCCTACGGCGAGGGGTTCGACCAGTACGTGGCGCACCTCATCGCCGTACTCCCGAACCGGCTGGACGGTCTGAAGATCGTCCTCGACGAGGCGCACGGCGCCGCCGCCCGGGTGTCGCCGGAGGCGTTCTCGCGGGCCGGGGCCGAAGTGATCACGATCGGGGCGTCGCCGGACGGCCTCAACATCAACGACGGCTGCGGGTCCACGCACCTCGATCTGCTGAAGGCCGCGGTCGTCGAGCACGGGGCGGCGCTCGGTATCGCGCACGACGGGGACGCGGACCGGTGCCTGGCCGTCGACCACACCGGTGAGGAGGTCGACGGCGACCAGATCATGGCGGTGCTCGCGCTGGCCATGAAGGAGCGGGGCGCGCTGCGGGCCGACACCGTGGTGGCGACCGTCATGTCCAACCTCGGGTTCAAGCTGGCGCTGGAGCGGGAGGGGCTGCGGCTCGTCCAGACCGGCGTGGGGGACCGGTACGTCCTCGAGGAGATGAAGGAGCACGGGTACGCCCTCGGGGGCGAGCAGTCCGGGCACGTGATCATCCTGGACCACGCGACGACCGGGGACGGCACGCTGACCGGGCTGATGCTGGCGGCCCGGGTCGCGGAGAGCGGGCGGTCGCTGAAGGAACTGGCCTCTGTCATGGAGCGGTTGCCGCAGGTCCTGATCAACGTGCCTGATGTGGACCGGACCCGGGTGTCGACGTCTGCGGAACTGGCTTCCGCGGTGGCGGAGGCGGAGCGGGAACTCGGGGAGACGGGGCGGGTGTTGTTGCGGCCGTCCGGGACCGAGCCGTTGGTGCGGGTGATGGTCGAGGCGGCGGACATCGATCAGGCGCGGTCGGTGGCGGGACGGTTGGCCGATGCTGTGAAGTCGGCGCTCGGCTGATTTCCGGGCTCGGGGCGGGGGTTCTGTCTCTTGCGGGCTGCGGCGCCATCGTGGCTGGTCGCGCAGTTCCCCGCGCCCCTTCAGGGGCGCTTTCGCCAGGCCCACTTCTGGAGCAGCAGGGTCACCGTGCCCGCCAGGACGATGCCCAGCAGGTTCAGCAGGAGCTGCTCCGTCGAGCCCCAGGTCTGCTTGGTGTCGCCGTAGCTGAGGGCCACCGCCGCGTTGGCGGCCGCCGGGACCGTGGTGACCGAGATGGCCACGCCCACCAGGGCACCGGACTTCGCCGAGGTCAGGGAAAGGGTGCCGGCGGCGCCCGCGAGGACGGCGACGATGAAGGAGAAGGCGTCCGGGGCGTAGACGAAGCCGGTCTGCGGGCGGTCGCCCTCCAGCTTCTGCTCGCTGAACAGGTTCAGCGCGTCCATGAAGAGACTGAAGCCCACCGTCACCGCCATCGCCACGGCGAAGCCGGCCAGGAGGGCGATCAGGGAGCGCAGGGCCAGGCGGGGGGCGCGCTGCACGATCGAGGTGGAGATGCCGGCGAGCGGCCCGAACTCCGGGCCCACCGCCATGGCGCCCACGATGAGGACCGCGTTGTCGAGCACGACACCGCAGGCCGCGATCATCGTGGCCAGCGTGATGAAGGCCAGGTAGGTGGCGGAGAGCGTCGACTCCTCGTGCGTGGCGTCGGTCAGGTGCTCCCACAGGACCGCGTCCGCGCCTTCGCCGGGTGCCTCCGCCTCGGCCTTGTCGGCGCGTTTCGACAGGGACAGGTCGATGTTCTCGACCGCGATGGAGCCGTTGGTGTCGAGGCCCAACCCCTGCAGGTCGGTGAGGAGTTCGTCACCGGCCTCGCGGGCCACGTCGCACATCACGACGTCACCTTCGGGGTTGCGGGCGGCACCCCGCAGCACGACGAGATGGGTGGTGCCGACCGTCCCCTCGATCAGACGGACCACGTCGTCGGTCTGGTGGGCCGGCGTGATCAGGCGCAGATGCAGCATGACGCCTATTTAACAGGCGCGCTTTTCTAGAGCTTGCGGAGGCTGAGCCTGCGCACCTTGTGGTCCTGGCCCTTGCGGATGACGAGGGTGGCGCGGCCGCGGGTGGGCGCGATGTTCTCGACCAGGTTGGGCTTGTTGATGGTGCGCCAGAGGGTGCGGGCGTAGTCGACGGCCTCCTCCTCCGACACCTGCGTGTACTTCCTGAAGTACGACTCGGGGTTCTGGAAGGCGGTCTGCCGGAGCTTCTTGAACCTGCTGAGGTACCAGCGCTCGATGTCCTCGGCGCTCGCGTCGACGTACACGCTGAAGTCGAAGTAGTCGGCGAGACCGACGCGGGTGCGGCCGTCGGTGCCGGGGAGGGCGGGCTGGAGGACGTTCAGGCCCTCGACGATCAGGATGTCGGGGCGGCGGACCGTGAGCTTCTCGCCGGGGACGATGTCGTAGATCAGGTGGGAGTAGACCGGCGCCGAGACCTCGTCCTTGCCGGCCTTGATGTCGGCGACGAAACGGGTCAGCGCCCGGCGGTCGTACGACTCCGGGAAACCCTTGCGCGACATGAGCCCGCGGGCCTCCAGCTCGCGGGTGGGGAGCAGGAAGCCGTCGGTGGTGACCAGCTCCACGCGCGGGTGCTCGGGCCAGCGGGAGAGCAGGGCCTGGAGCAGGCGGGCGACGGTGGACTTGCCGACGGCGACCGACCCGGCGACCCCTATGACGAACGGGGTGCCGGACTGGGAGCCCTGTTCGCCGAGGAAGGTGTTCAGCGCCCCTCTCAGCCCGTCCGTGGCGCCGACGTAGAGGTTCAGCAGCCGGGACAGCGGGAGGTAGATGTCCCGCACCTCGTCCAGGTCGATGACGTCACCGAGTCCGCGCAGCTTCTCGACCTCTTCGGCGTTCAGCGGGAGCGGAGTCTTCTCACGCAGCGCGCTCCACTCGGCGCGGGTGAGGTCGACGTAGGGAGTCGCCTCCGGCTTGTGCCGGTGGGCGCTCCGGGGCATCGGGGAGACCGGAGAGATCACAGTCCATTGTTAACGGAGTTTGAACGGGGTGGGGGGTGGGGTGTGTCACGCGGGGCCTTCGTCAGGTGGAGTCCGCGTAGGAGAGGGAGGTGGCGCAGACCCGGCAGCGGAAGAGGTACGCGGTGGGCCGGCCGTCCTTGTCGAGGGAGCCGAGGAACTCGGCCCCGTCGCCGCAGTGGGTGAGCCAGGTCGGCGACCGCCGGGCGAGGAACCCCGGGGTACGCCGCAGGATCGTGGTCACGACGTCTGCCGGTACGGCGCCCTCGACCCCCGCGGTGAAGGTGGCGTCCCAGCGCTCGGCGGCCGTGCCGAAGGCGATGCAGTGCGGGCAGATACCGGAGTCCGGGGCGTCGGTGGCGTACACGGGGCCGGTGTAGACCCAGCCGCGTTCCTGTCCGCAGCATGCGCAGGGGCCGTCGTAGGGGGTCACGGATCCGGTGGCCACGGGGTTCGGATGGTAGGGGAACGAGGGCAGGGCCGGGCGTCGGCGGGGCTCCGGCTGCGGGGAGATCAGGAGCTGGATGGCCTGGCCGGTCAGGGCCTCGGGGGCTACGACGACCGCTTCCGCGCGGAGGCTCTCCGGCAGGTGTCCGCGGTCGGCCTCGCTCGTGAGGATGGCCGGGCACCCGAGCGGCAGGACGGCGGCACCGGTGCGGCGGGCGAGTTCGGCGACGCGGTCGAGGATCTGGCCGGTGGAGAAGCGGTTGAAGGTGAGACCGAGGGCGTCGCCGTAGACCTCCGATCCGCCGCCGTCCCCGGCTTCGAGCTCCCAGGAGTCCGGGAGGCCGGTGGGCGGCATTCCGCCGACGGTGACGGGGGCGAGGACGCCGCGTATCGCGGACTCGTCCATGGGAGCGGGTTGTCCGCCGACGAATCGGCAGAGGTACAGGCTGTAGCTCACATGGCTCCTTCGAATGCGGCACCCCGGCCCACGCCGGCTCGATACAGCTTCCCCTCGCGATATCCGGAATCGGGCACCAGGTGCCGTGTTCCGGAGGTCCGCGCCCCCTAGGCTGCCCCGCATGTGTGGAATCGTGGGATACGTGGGGTCGCAGTCGGCGCTTGATGTCGTGATGGCCGGGCTGAAGAGGCTGGAGTACCGGGGGTACGACTCGGCGGGGGTCGCCGTGCTGGCGGACGGGGGGCTGGCGGCGGCCAAGAAGGCCGGGAAGCTGGTGAATCTGGAGAAGGAGCTGGTCGATCGGCCGTTGCCGACCGGGCTCACCGGAATCGGGCACACGCGGTGGGCCACGCACGGGGGACCCACGGACGCCAACGCTCATCCGCATCTGGACAACGCCGGCCGGGTGTCCGTCGTCCACAACGGGATCATCGAGAACTTCGCCGCGCTGCGGGGGGAGTTGGAGGAGCGGGGGCACACCCTCGCCTCCGAGACCGACACCGAGGTCGTCGCCCATCTGCTCGCCGAGGAGTTCTCCGCGACCGCCGATCTCGCCGAGGCCATGCGGCTGGTGTGCCGGCGGCTGGAGGGCGCGTTCACGCTGGTCGCGGTGCACGCCGACGAGCCGGACGTGGTGGTCGGCGCGCGGCGGAACTCGCCGCTCGTGGTCGGGGTGGGGGAGGGCGAGGCCTTCCTCGCCTCCGATGTCGCCGCCTTCATCGCGCACACGCGGTCCGCGATCGAGCTCGGGCAGGACCAGGTCGTGGAGCTGCGGCGGGACGGCGTGACCGTCACCGGGTTCGACGGGCGGCCCGCCGACGTCCGCTCCTACCACGTCGACTGGGACGCCTCCGCCGCCGAGAAGGGCGGCTACGACTACTTCATGCTCAAGGAGATCGCCGAGCAGCCCAAGGCGGTCGCCGACACCCTGCTGGGGCGGATCGACGCGGCCGGCTCGCTGACCCTGGACGAGGTGCGGATCTCGGCCGCCGAGCTGCGGGAGGTCGACAAGGTCGTCATCGTGGCGTGCGGTACGGCCTTCCACGCGGGGCTCATCGCCAAGTACGCCATCGAGCACTGGACCCGGATCCCCTGCGAGGTGGAGCTGGCCAGCGAGTTCCGCTACCGGGACCCGATCCTGGACTCCCGGTCCCTCGTCATCGCCATCTCCCAGTCCGGGGAGACCATGGACACCCTCATGGCGCTACGGCACGCCCGCGAGCAGGGTTCGAGGGTCCTGGCGATCTGCAACACCAACGGGTCCACGATCCCCCGGGAGTCCGACGCCGTGCTGTACACGCACGCCGGGCCCGAGGTCGCCGTGGCGTCGACGAAGGCGTTCCTGACCCAGCTCGTGGCGTGTTACCTGGTCGCGCTGTACCTCGGGCAGGTGCGGGGGACCAAGTGGGGCGACGAGATCTCCGCCGTCATCCGGGACCTGTCGCACATCTCCGGCGAGGTCGAGCGGGTGCTGGAGACCATGGAGCCGGTGCGGGCGCTGGCCCGGTCGCTGGCCGACAAGAACACCGTGCTGTTCCTCGGGCGGCACGTCGGGTATCCGGTGGCCCTCGAAGGCGCCCTCAAGCTCAAGGAACTCGCCTACATGCACGCCGAGGGCTTCGCGGCGGGCGAGCTCAAGCACGGGCCGATCGCCCTCATCGAGGAGGACCTGCCGGTCGTGGTCGTCGTGCCCTCGCCGCGCGGGCGGTCGGTGCTGCACGACAAGATCGTGTCCAACATCCAGGAGATCCGGGCGCGCGGGGCGCGGACCATCGTCATCGCGGAGGAGGGCGACGAGACCGTGGTGCCCTACGCCGACCACCTGATCCGCATCCCGGCCACCCCGACCCTGCTCCAGCCGCTCGTGGCCACCGTGCCGCTCCAGGTGTTCGCCTGCGAGCTGGCCACGGCCCGGGGCAACGAGGTGGACCAGCCGCGGAACCTGGCGAAGTCGGTGACGGTCGAGTAGCGGTCGGACGCCTTCACTTCCTCCGGCCGGCCCGCAGGAGCCGGGTCATGAGTGACTCGCACGTACGGCCCCCGCAGCGACCCGCTTCTCCGCGTCACCCCACGGGAAACGTCACCCCCGTGAGCTCCTCGGAGACGGTCCACAGGCGCTGCTGAGTGGTCCGGTCGTGGGAGTCGCGGCTGGAGGCGACCAGCTTCGGGTAGCCCCGGATCTCCCCCCGGTTGCCGGGGCCGTAGTACTGGCCGCCGACGACCGAGGGATCGGTGGCGGCGCGCAGGGTGGGCAGGGCGCCCATCTCGGCCTTCTGGGTGAGCAGCGGCGCGAGCCAGGTGATGGGCATGCGAAGCGCGGCGGGCGTGTTGCGGACGAGTTCGGTGTTGGAAACGCCGGGGTGGGCGGCCACCGCGACCGTGGTGCCGTGGGGGGCGAGCCGGCGCTGCAGTTCGTACGTGAACATCAGGTTGGCGAGTTTCGACTGGCCGTAGGCCCCGACGCGGCTGTACGAGCGCTCCCACTGCAGGTCGCCGAAGTGGATGGCGGCCCGGATGCGGTGGCCGACGCTGCTGACGGTCACGACGCGGGAGCCGGGGACGGGCAGGAGCCGGTCAAGGAGCAGGCCGGTCAGGGCGAAGTGGCCGAGGTGGTTGGTGCCGAACTGCAGCTCGAAGCCGTCGGCGGTGAGCTGCCGCGGGGTGTACATCACGCCCGCGTTGTTGATCAGAAGGTCGATGCGCGGGTGGGCAGCGCGCAGGTCGGCCGCCGCCGACCGGATCGAGTCCAGGGAGGTCAGGTCGAGGGCCTGGACGGTGACGTCACCGGTGATGCGGGCGGCTGCCTGCTTGCCCTTCTCGACGTCGCGGACGGCCAGGACCACCGCCGCCCCGCGCTCGGCGAGCATCCGGGCGGTCTCGAAGCCCAGCCCGGTGTTGGCGCCGGTCACGATCGCCACCCGGCCGTGCTGATCGGGGATGTGCTGCTCGGTCCAGTTGCTACTCATCGCCTGCTCCTAAAGAACCATCGGTCTGTTACGAGGTTCAACGTAAGAGACCGCCGGTCCCTTGTCAAGAGACCGGCGGTCTATAAGCTAGGCTGAGGGTGTGACATTTCAGCGGGCGCGAAGCGAGGAGCAGCGGGAGATCCGCCGCCGGGCGATCCTGGACACGGCGGCGGCGATGCTCGACGAGATGCCCGTGGCCGATGTGAGCCTCAACGAGCTCAGCCGCCGGGTGGGCCTGGCCAAGTCGAACGTCCTGCGATATTTCGAGTCACGCGAGGCGGTGCTGCTCGAACTGCTGGACGTCTTCCTCGAGAGCTGGCTCACCGAGCTGGCGGACGAGCTGGCCGCGGGCATTGAGGCGCACGCGGCGCCGGAGGTGCGGGCGGGCCAGCTGGCGGAGATCCTCAGCCGGTCGCTGGCGGGTCACGCGGTGCTTTGCGACCTCTTCGGCGCCCAGGGCGGCGTCCTGGAGCACAACGTCTCGGTCGAGGTGGTCAAGCGGCACAAGCGGTCCTCCCTCACGAGGACCGAGGCCATGGCCGAGTTGCTGCGCCGCCACGTGCCCGAGCTCGGCGAGGACGTACAGCTGCTCTGCCTGCTGATCCTGGTTTCGGCGGGCGCCCTGTCGTCGTACGTCCCGCCGCCGCCCAGCGTCCTCGCCGCCTACGCGGACGAACCCGCTCTCGGCGTGTTCAACCTGGAGTTGCGTGACGCTCTGCGGATCTCCTTCACCTCGACGCTGCTGGGCGTCCTGCCACGCGACTGAACCCGTCCGTTCACAGTGAGCCTTCCAGGCATCCGTCCCCGCACCGGCAGCGGCAACAGGGTCTCCTGGCTCGCGGCTTCGCAACCCCGAGCTGCCAAGTGATGCTGCGCAGGCCAACAGGAGGGGGTACGTGGAATTACCGGGTTTCGGGGGTGCGCTTGAGGGCGTCGAGGAAGGTGGTGAAGGCGGGGGCGGGGAGGGTGAGGGTGGCTCGGGTGGGGGTTTTGGAGTCGCGGATGGATACGTGGGTGGGGGAGGTGGATATCTCGACGCATTCGTTGCCGTCGCCCTCGCCCGAGTACGAAGACTTCTGCCAGTGGTCCATGGGGTCTCACAGCTCCTTCGCCAGCCGGTGGATGAAGTCGCGGGACTCGTTCGGTTCGAGTGATACGGCCTCCACCATATGGAAGCGAGTTCGGTAAATGCTGAGCTGTGCCTCGGAATCGATGAAGACCGAGCCGTGAGGCGCGTCCCGCACCACGGTGTCCAGCTTGGGCAGGGGGCCACCGGCATATGTCATCGTGCTCGAAGCGGCGAAGTCGTCCAGGTCGAACGGAATGGCGCGCAAGGTGACGTGCTCCGCCTCGGAGAGCTCAAGGAGCCGTGCGAGCTGGGCCTTTGAGGTGGCGCGGTCCTTGACCCTGATGCGAAGCGCCGCCTCATGGATCAGTGCCTGGTACGGGATGGCGATCTTCTGACGCGCCGTGCGGTGCTGGATCCGCAACTCAAGCTCTTCATGGGGGAGTTCGGGCAGCCTGGACGAGAAGACGGCACGGGCGTAGTCCTCCGTCTGCAACAGGCCCGGCACGTACAGGACGGCGACGTGGTGCAGGAACCGGGCATGGTGCTCCAGTTCCGACAGGTCGAGGAAGGGTGTCGGCAGCAGGCCCCGGTACTCCTCCCACCAGCCGCGCGTCCGGTCGGTGGCCATCGAGACCAGGGCGTCGATGAACTCCTGGTCGGTGCAGGCGTAGTGGGAGGCCAGGCGGCGCACCCGTAACTCGCTCACGCCGGTGATGCCGGATTCGATGTGGGTGATCTGGACCCGGTTCACCCCTAGCAGTGACGAGGCTTCGATGGTGGTCAGCCCCACGGCTTCACGGAGCCTCCGGAGTTCGACTCCCAGGCGCATCTGACGTGCGGTTGGTTCGCGCCTCTGGACCATCCACTGCTCCTCGTTCGGGGTCGGGTCACGCGATCGCCTTGCTCTGACATACATGTTACCCCTACCGTCGGTGACGCAACGCTCACTCTGCGGAAGTGCACCGCTCCGTCCTGCCAAGACGGACGCGGCACCGCCACCGCGCCCAACCCTTGCTCGCCGGAACGGAGTTGACTCATGTCCTCAGCCGACCCCTGGGAGTACACGCTGTACATCCCGAACGACGTCCGAGCCGTAACCGTCGCCCGCCGCACCCTCCGCCTGATCCTGACGATGCACGGCCTGATCCGTCTGACAGACACCGCGGAGTTGCTCGCCGCCGAGCTCGTCTCCAATGCCGTACGGCATACGAAAGGGCCGGCCGCGCTACGGGTGCGGTGGTCGGCCGGGGTGTTGCGGATCGGGGCGTGGGACGCGGACCGCGAACCTCCGCTGCCGCCGGGTGAGTTGGAGGTGCTGGGGGAGGCGGGGAGGGGGTTGGCACTGGTCGCGGCCTGTGCGGATCTGTGGGGGTGGCAGCCGTTGGCCAGGCACGGCAACCGGGGGAAATACGTGTGGTGCGAGCTGGCCGCGGCCTGAACGGGGGCGTCAGACGTGGGACTCGGGCGGGAAGCCCGTCCAGCGCAGGTCGGACGGTAGGTGTCGCATGTCGTTGGTGACGAGGACGGAGGCGGCCCGGTCGGGCGGGTAACGGATCACCGTGAGCGCCGCGTTGGCGTGGTTGAGGCCGAGCCAGCGCCACTTGGGGGCGTGCAGGGCGTCCCGGACCAGCCACGCGACGAGGAAGTTGTGGGTGACGACCAGCTCGTGCCGGTCCTCGTCGCCGTCCACCGGGCCGGTGAAGAGGTCGAGTGCTTGGCGGGCCAGCGCGGCGCCCTCGTCACGTTCCTCGTCGGTGGTGTCGGCGAGGAAGCGGAGGTAGAAGTCGGCGGATTCGGCGGGGAGTTCGTGTCGTGGCGGCACGTACGGGACGTAGTCGCCCGCGAGGTCGGAGGCGTGCAGGGGGACGCCCTTCAGCTGGGCGCCGATCAGACGGGCGGTCGCACGGCCTGTCGCCGCCCGGCCTCAGTCAGCCCGCTCTCATCCGGCAGGGCCTCACCGTGCCGGGCGAGGTACAGGTAGCGGGTGGCTGTGCCGGTCTTCTCGGGCTCCACGGTGATCGGTCTCCTCCGCAGGTGAGTCTGGCGTGATCATGGTCACTTCGGTCCGGGCTGAGCAGGTGAGGCCCTTGTGGGCTTCGTAAAGATCGCTTAAAACTCTCATCACTCCAATTTCGTGACCGTAGGGGGTCCCGTGCGTCCGGCACGTCCGCTTGGTGTGGCCGCCGCCTTTGGGCCGGCCATGGTCCTGACCGTGCTGTGCGTGGGCGGGTGCTCGGCCGACCCCGGGGAGGCGGACCCTGCGCCGACGGTCTCGGCATCCCCGACGGCCGACGCCCTCAAGGCCAAGCCCTCGGCGTCCCCCTCCCCGAGCGCATCTGTCTCCGCTTCTCCCACACCTTCGAGGTCCACCCCGACACCGCGGCCGACCCGGACTTCCTCGACCCGGGTGGGCGGGTCCGGGACATCGACCGGGTCCGGCAAGACGGCGGGCGGTTCCAGTGGCGGGACCGGCGCCGTTCCCCAGAACCCGAACCGGGGCCCGAACCCTCCACCCGCACCGCCCCGGCCGACCCCCACCCCGGAGTGGACCTCGGGCGCCTGGCAGCCCGGCGACCCCGTGGAGACGACCGCTCCGGTGATGACGCCGGGGCAGGGCTGACCTGGTACGACCCGGCAGTGGTCACGGCGCGCTCTTCAGGGACTCCGGCAGACCCTCAGGGACTCCGTAGGGATCGTAAAGTGCCCGGATGAGCATCATCGGGGTCGGTATCGACGTTGCCGAGATCGAGCGGTTCGCGGCGTCGCTGGAGCGTACGCCGGGGTTGGCCCGGCGGTTGTTCCTGGACAGTGAGTTGCTGCTGCCCGGTGGGGAGCGGCGGGGGGTCGCCTCGCTCGCCGCGCGGTTCGCCGCCAAGGAGGCGCTGGCCAAGGCACTGGGCGCGCCGGCCGGCCTGTACTGGACCGACGCCGAGGTGTACGTCGAGGACAGCGGGCAGCCCCGGCTGCGGGTGACCGGGACCGTGGCCGCGCGGGCCGCCGAACTCGGGGTGCGGTCCTGGCACGTGTCGCTCAGTCATGACGCGGGGGTCGCTTCGGCGGTGGTGATCGCGGAGGGGTGACCGCTGTGAACGTCGCTCAGCCGTGCCCCAGCGCCGCGAACAGGTCGTTCAGCGGGGCCGGGACCCGGTCGCTGTCCAGGGCCTCGACCAGGAGGTGGCCGTAGCGGATCTTGCGGCCCTTCTTCGTGCCCAGGAAGCGGCGGAGTTGCTGCTCGCGGGGGCGGCCGTGCTGGGCGGGCTGGGAGAGGAAGGTCTGCCAGGGGCGGAGGTCGCCCTCCGTCTCGACGATCTCCTCGACCCTCGCCGTGCCGAGCGCGCGGATCAGTTCGTCCTCCAGGTCCGCCTCGCAGACGAAGTACGCCGCGTCGGCCGCGCCCGCCCGCCTCAGGCCACGGTCGTAGTAGGGCTGTTCGCGTACGTCGCACAGGCCCGACAGGCGCAGGTCCAGGCCGGGCGGCCCCAGGACGGCGGCGAAGCGGGCGATGCTCATCGCCCCGCCCATCGACACCGCCGCCACCCCCTCAGCGGCCAGGTCCCGGCCCCGCCGTGCCGCCAGCGTCTCCACGGCCGCCAGATCGCTCGGGCCCTCCAGCAGCACCGCCGTCCGTACTCCCAACTGCTCGGACAACTCACGCGCCGGATCACCGGAACCACCGTTCGCCCAGCCGCTCACCGCGTCCCGGAACGCCCCCATGTCTGCCATACAGGGAGTCTGCACTGGCGGCCGACGCCACGGCACCTGATATCCGGTGGGTGCGCCGGGTCGCCGTTGTTCACCTCCGTCCCCTGCGGGGGACACTCGGACCCATGCGAACTGCGTACAGCGTGGAGACGGTCAGGGCGGCCGAGCGGGAATTGATGGCCCGGTTGCCGGAGGGTGCGCTCATGCAGCGGGCGGCGGCCGGGCTGGCGGCCGCCTGCGCGGACCTGCTGGGGCGGGTGTATGGCCGTCGGGTCGTGCTGCTCGTCGGGAGCGGGGACAACGGCGGGGACGCCCTGTACGCGGGCGCGCGGCTCGCGCGCCGGGGCGCCGGGGTGACCGCCGTGCTGCTCGCGCCGGAACGGGCCCATGCCGGGGGGCTGGCCGCGTTGAGGCGGGCCGGTGGGCGTGCGGTGGGGACCGACGGACGGGCCGTGGAGGGTGATCGGCGGGCCGCCGGACCCCATGGAGCGGCTGGCGTCGAAGACCTGATCGCCCGCGCCGACCTCCTTCTCGACGGCATCGTCGGTATCGGCGGCAAGGGCGGGCTGCGGCCCGAGGCCGCCCGGCTGGCCGAGGGCGCCGAGCGGGCGCGGGGTGCCGTCGTCGCCGTGGATCTGCCGAGCGGGGTCGACGCGGACACCGGGGAGGTGCGGGGGGCCGCCGTACGGGCCGATCTGACCGTCACCTTCGGGACGCACAAGCCGGGACTGCTGGTCGATCCCGCGCGGGAGTACGCCGGGTCGGTGCGGCTCGTCGACATCGGGCTGAGCGCTGTGCTGCCCGGCGAGGCCGAGCTGGAGGCGCTCCAACACGCTGACGTGCGGCGGCTGTTGCCGGTGCCGAGCGGGGAGAGCGACAAGTACCGGCGCGGTGTCGTCGGGATCGCCGCCGGGTCCGCGCGCTATCCGGGGGCCGCCGTGCTCGCCGTGTCCGGGGCGCTGCGGGGCGGTGCCGGGGCCGTGCGGTACGTCGGGCCCGCCGGGGACGCCGTGCTCGCCCGCTTCCCCGAGACGCTCGTCTCCGACCGGGGTCCGAAGCAGGCCGGGCGGGTGCAGGCGTGGGTGGTCGGGCCGGGGGCCGGGGACGACGCCTCGGCGGTCGGCGAGGTGCTGGCGTCGGACGTGCCCGTGCTCGTCGACGCGGACGGGCTGCGGCTCGCCGACCGGGACGCCGTACGGGCACGGACCGCTCCGACTCTCATGACCCCGCACGCCGGAGAGGCCGCCGCGCTGCTGGGGGTGCCGCGCGAGGAGGTCGAGGCGGCCCGGCTGGCCTCGGCACGCGAGCTCGCCGCCCGCTACGAGGCGACCGTGCTGCTCAAGGGCTCGACCACGCTCGTCGCCGACGCCGCCGGCGGGGCCGTACGCGTCAATCCGACCGGGACGCCCTGGCTGGCCACCGCCGGCAGCGGTGACGTCCTGTCCGGTCTCGCGGGGTCCCTGCTCGCGTCCGGACTGACGGCCCTGGACGCCGGCAGCACGGCCGCCTACCTGCACGGCCTGGCCGGCCGCTTCGCGGCGCACGGAGCACCGGTGGGCGCCCACGACGTGGCAGAGGCGCTACCGGAGGCCTGGCGGGACGTGACGGAGGGGTGAGCGGGGGGTGCCCGGAGCACGGCCACGCAGGGCGGGCACGCGGCGGACGTGGAGGCGGGACGCGACGCACGTGGAGGCGGGACGCGGCGGAACCGGGAGCGGGCCGTGACGAAGGCGTGAGCGCGCGCTGCCCGGAGCACGGTCACGCGAGGCCGGCGCGCGACGGTCGCGGGACGCGACGGACGTGAAAGCGGCCGGGCGCGGCGGAACCGGGCGCGGCGGAACCGGGAGCGGCGGAACCGGGAGCGGGGCGGGCGCGGCGGCGGGGGCCTGCCACCGCCCGCCCGCGCGGTGGCAAATGGAGCACCGTTCGCGAACTACTACCTGATGGGACCAATACCGGTCGGCCGAATATGCGGAGCCGAAAGGGCGATGTTTCGCTGGCCGCATGGATGAGCCAAATATACGCGGCACCACCCGGCGTGAACTGCTGGGCGGAGCGGCAGTCGTTCTGGGGAGTCCCGTTCTCGGTTTCCGTGAGGACCGCGAGGACATCCCGGACCCGTCACAGGAACAGCCCGAAGAGCCCGGAGGCAGCTGCTCCGGCGACATGGACGAGGAGTTCGAGGAACTGCTGGCGGCGGCCGAGGACGTCGAGGTCGATGACAGCGACCGCGCCCTCGCCCCCGCCAAGTGGACCCGCCCCATCAAGAAGCGAGCCAGGGTGACGATGCGTTACCGGGTGCGCGGCAACTGGCTGGTGGGATACCACACAGGAGTGGATCTTGCCGTCCCCAAGGGCACCCCGGTTTACGCGGTCGGCACCGGCACCGTCGTCCTGGCCAGCTGGTCGGGGTCGTACGGAAAGGCCGTGACGCTCAAGATGAGCGACGGCCGCTATGTGGTCTACGGCCATCTGAACCGCATCTCGGTCGCGCGCGGAGCCAAGGTCAAGGCCGGCACCCGGATCGGCAGCAGCGGCGCCACCGGGCGGGCCACCGGCCCGCACCTGCACTTCGAGGTGCGCGCCCGGCGCCCCTACGGTTCGGACATCGACCCGGTGAAGTACCTGGCCCGGCACGGCCTGAGCCTCTGACGCACGCGCGCGTGGGTGCGTCCCGGGGACGTGCTCATCGGTGGTGTCAGTCGCCTCTGAGACACTGGGGGCGCCATGAACGAGACAGCAACTGCCCCGACCGCACCGCTCCGCGCCCGAGCCGAGATCGACCTGGCCGCGCTGCGGGCCAATGTGCGGGCCCTGCGCGCCCGCGCGTCCGGGGCCGCCCTCATGGCCGTGGTCAAGTCCGACGCGTACGGCCACGGCGCGGTGCCCTGCGCCCGCGCCGCGGTCGAGGCGGGTGCCGAGTGGCTGGGCACCGCCACCCCGGAGGAGGCCCTCGCCCTGCGCGAGGCGGGTCTGCCGGGGCGGATCATGTGCTGGCTGTGGACCCCCGGCGGGCCCTGGCGGGAGGCGATCGAGGCCGACCTCGACGTGTCCGTCAGCGGCCTGTGGGCCCTGCGCGAGGTCACCGACGCGGCCCGCGCGGCGGGCCTGCCCGCGCGCGTGCAGCTGAAGGCCGACACCGGGCTCGGGCGCGGCGGCTGCCAGCCCGGCGAGGACTGGGCCGAGCTGGTCGCCGAGGCCCTGCGCGCCGAGGCGCAGGGCCTGCTGCGCGTCACCGGGCTCTGGTCGCACTTCGCCTGCGCCGACGAGCCCGGGCACCCCTCCATCACCGCCCAGCTCACCCTCTTCCGCGAGATGCTGGCGTACGCCGAGGGACAGGGCGTGCGCCCCGAGGTCCGGCACATCGCCAACTCGCCCGCCACGCTCACCCTCCCGGAGAGCCACTTCGACCTCGTCCGCACCGGGATCGCGGTCTACGGCATCTCGCCCAGCCCCGACCTCGGCGCCCCCGCCGACTTCGGACTGCGCCCGGTCATGACGCTGTCGGCGTCGATCGCGCTGGTCAAGCGCGTCCCGGGCGGCCATGGCGTCAGCTACGGCCATCGCTATGTCACCCCGGGCGAGACCACCCTCGGCCTCGTGCCCGTCGGCTACGCGGACGGCGTCCCGCGGCACGCCTCGGGGGCCGGCCCGGTCCTGGTCGACGGCAAGTGGCGTACGGTCGCCGGGCGGATCGCCATGGACCAGTTCGTCGTGGACCTCGGCGGCGACGCACCGCCGACCGGCACCCGGGCCGTGCTCTTCGGCCCCGGCGACGGGGGCGAGCCCACCGCGGAGGACTGGGCACAGGCCGCGGGCACCATCGCGTACGAGATCGTGACCCGCATCGGAACACGCGTTCCCCGCGTCTATGTGAACGAGGGACAAGCGGGGTAACCGCACAGTACGTGCGAGAACAGCCAGTCCCACCACACCGGTATCACCCGACCCAGCATCACCCGACCCAGCGAACAGGAGCGGTACGTGAGCGAGAGCAGTGCGGAGGCCGTCGTCGACGCCGCCGCGTCGGTGGCCCTCGCCTCCGCGGCGGGGGCGGGCGCCGGCTGGCGCCGGGCGACCGGGATCGCCGGCGCCGCGATAGGCGTGATCGCCGCGGGTGCCGCGGCGGGCGTCGCCATCGAGCGGCTCACCGTCGGGCGCGGCATGCGGCAGAGGGCGCGTCTCGCCCTCGACTCGACCGGGCCGTACGGCTCGCTGCGCGGCACGCCCGGCAAGGCGTACTCCGACGACGGCACCGAGCTGTACTACGAGGTCGACGACGTGGACCCGGAGTCCGCGCCCGCCCTGTCGCCGCGCCGACGCCGGCTGTTCGGGCGCAAGGCCCCCGCTCCCGTCACCGTCGTCTTCAGCCACGGCTACTGCCTGAGCCAGGACTCCTGGCACTTCCAGCGGGCGGCCCTCAGGGGTGTCGTCCGGACCGTGCACTGGGACCAGCGCAGCCACGGACGGTCCGGGCGGGGCGTACGGCAGGTGCAGGACGGGGTGCCGGTCGACATCGAGCAGCTCGGACGCGACCTGAAGGCCGTCATCGACGCCACGGTGCCCGAGGGACCGATCGTGCTCGTCGGGCACTCCATGGGCGGCATGACCGTCATGGCGCTGGCCGACGCGTTCCCCGAGCTGATCCGCGACCGGGTGGTCGCGGTGGCCCTGGTCGGCACCTCGTCCGGGCGGCTCGGCGAGGTCAACTTCGGGCTGCCGGTCGCCGGTGTCAATGCCGTGCGGCGGGTGCTGCCGGGCGTCCTCAAGGCGCTGGGGCAGCGGGCCGACCTGGTGGAGAAGGGGCGCCGGGCCACCGCCGACCTGTTCGCCGGGATCATCAAGCGCTACTCCTTCGCCTCCCGGGACGTCGACCCGGCCGTCGTCCGGTTCGCCGAACGGATGATCGAGGGCACCCCGATCGACGTGGTCGCCGAGTACTACCCGGCGTTCGACAACCACGACAAGACCGCCGCCCTCGCCCACTTCGCGGACAAGCCGGTGCTCGTGCTCGCCGGCGTGGGGGACATGGTCACGCCCAGCGAGCACAGCGAGGCCATCGCCTCCCTGCTCCCGGAGGCGGAGCTGGTGCTGGTCCCGGACGCCGGACACCTGGTCATGCTGGAACACCCGGAAGTGGTCACCGACCGCCTCGCCGACCTCCTCACCCGCGCGGGGGCGGTGCCCGCAGGGGCTACCGTTGGCGGTTATGGAAGCAGTACCGCGCAACCCGGTTGAGACCGAGCTGACCGTCACCTCCCCCGAGCAGATGCGCGAGCTGGGCCTGAAGCTCGCCAAGCTGCTGCGCGCCGGGGACCTCGTGATGCTCAGCGGGGAGCTCGGCGCGGGCAAGACGACCCTGACCCGCGGACTCGGTGAGGGACTCGGGGTGCGGGGGGCCGTGACCTCGCCGACCTTCGTGATCGCCCGGGTCCATCCGTCCCTCGGCGACGGGCCGCCGCTCGTGCACGTCGACGCGTACCGCCTGGGCGGCGGGCTCGACGAGATGGAGGACCTCGACCTCGACGTGTCGCTGCCGGAGTCGGTGGTCGTCGTGGAGTGGGGCGAGGGCAAGGTCGAGGAGCTGACCGACGACCGGCTGCACGTCCAGATCCACCGGGCGGTCGGTGACACCACCGACGAGGTGCGGCACGTGACGCTGACGCCGGTCGGGGAGCGGTGGGCCGCGGCCGACCTCGGCGTGCTGACCGCCTGAGCGCCGGGTCGGCCGCCGGACGGTCGTTTTCCGTGAACGTTCCGACAACGCGTCGGCAAGATATTGCATTCGGTGTCTCGCGCGTGGTCACATGGTACCCAGCCCGTAGTTAGGTCTGCCTAACCACGCCCGCCCCCGAACTTCAGGAGGCGTCCATGTCGGCCACCGAGAACCGGCCCCAGCCGCAGCCGTACGCGATCGCCGGCGGCGTGTCCATGCGCGACCTGCTGGCGTCCTGCGCGGCGGCGGAAGCCGTCTCGACACCACCGCGGCTGCCCGACCCCGGGACCGGCGGGGCAGCCGTGGACCAGGACCGCCCCAAGGCCGCCTGACCGGGCTCCAGCCGCTCGGCCGACCCGTCGCCCGGCCGGGCTCAGTGGATCACGACGACCTTCGCGCCGATCATCGCGAAGGTCCACATCGCGTCGCCGTCCGCGCGGGACTCCCGGATGCCGCCCGTCAGTACGGCGTCGGAGGCGGGGAGGGGCGCGGGATCCCGTACGGCCGCGCTGAAGCCGATGGCCACGCCGTCCGCGCCGGAGGCGAAGCGGACCACGTGTTCGACGGGGATGCCGTCGGTGCCGGTGATCGCGTTGGAGCGGGAGGTGACCGCGTAGACGCCGGGAGCGGGGTCGACGCTCCCCGGGGTGACCTCGAAGGTGCGGGTCACCGTGTCGCCGGGGCCCACCAGCCAGACCCGGTCGGCGTCCAGGGAGTACACGACGCGTGCGCCCTCGCCGGAACCGGCGGGGAGGGCGGTGGGGTCCCGCTTGACCTGGGGGACCTTCGAGGTGACGGCCGCGGGAGTGCCGTCCGGGCCGGCCTTGCCGGGGGCGGTGGCGGAGGCCTGGTAGGCGAGGAAGCCGACCGTTGCGAGGGCCGCCGTGGTGAGGGCGGTTACGAAGCCTGCGCTACTGGGTGCCACCGATACCTCTTGAGTATTTAGTCCTGATTTGTGGTGACGGTAGCAGCTCGTGGGGCGCCCGCTGTGCCGAAGTCGGCCTGCGGCCGCCCCGTCCTCCCGGGAGCCGTAGGCTGTTCGCGTGCTGTTGCTCGCTCTGGATACCGCCACGCCCGCCGTCACCGTCGCTCTGCACGACGGGAGGGACGTGCTCGCCTCCTTCAGTCAGGTGGACGCCCGTCGGCACGGGGAACTGCTCCTTCCGGCCGTCGACCGGGTGCTCGCCGACGCGGGGGTGACACTGGGCGACGTCACCGGGATCGTCGTGGGGACCGGGCCGGGGCCGTACACCGGACTGCGGGTCGGGCTCATGACCGCGGACACCTTCGGGCTCGTGCTCGGCGTGCCCGTGTACGGGGTGTGCACCCTGGACGGGCTCGCGTACGCGGCCGACCCCGGCGAGGGGCCCTTCGTCGTGGCGACCGACGCGCGGCGCAAGGAGGTCTACTGGGCGCGGTACGAGGACTCCCGTACCCGAACCGGTGAACCCTCCGTCGACCGGCCCGCCGACATCGCCGAGCGGGTCGAGGGACTGCCCGCCGTCGGAGCCGGGGCGCTGCTCTACCCCGAGACCTTCCCCGACGTCCGCGAGCCCGAGCACGTCAGTGCCGCCGCGCTCGCCGCTCTCGCGGCCGAGAGGATCGCGGCCGGGGAGGAGCTGCCCGCACCACGGCCGCTGTACCTGCGGCGGCCCGACGCCCAGGTACCCAAGAACTACAAGGTGGTCACCCCCAAGTGACCGCCCCCGTGACTCCTGTGCTGCGTGAGATGCGCTGGTGGGACATCGACCCCGTCCTGGAGCTGGAGAGGGACCTCTTCCCGGAGGACGCCTGGTCCCGGGGCATGTTCTGGTCCGAGCTGGCGCACGCCCGGGGACCCGAGGCGACCCGGCGGTACGTGGTGGCCGAGGAGGGCGAGCGGATCGTGGGGTACGCGGGGCTCGCCGCCGCCGGCGAGCTGGCCGACGTCCAGACGATCGCCGTCGCCCGTGACCACTGGGGCACCGGACTCGGGGCCACCCTGCTGACCGAACTGCTGCGGGCCGCGACCGCCTTCGAGTGCGCCGAGGTCATGCTGGAGTGCCGGATCGACAACATCCGCGCCCAGAAGCTCTACGAGCGCTTCGGCTTCGAGGCCATCGGGTTCCGGCGCGGCTACTACCAGCCGGGCAACGTGGACGCCCTGGTCATGCGACTCACCGACCCTTCAACTTCCGTACGAGGAACCGAGATCAATGGCTGACGAACCGCTTGTCCTGGGCATCGAGACCTCCTGTGACGAGACCGGCGTCGGCATCGTCCGGGGAACCACCCTGCTCGCCGACGCCATCGCGTCCAGCGTGGACGAGCACGCAAGGTTCGGCGGTGTCGTCCCGGAGGTGGCCTCCCGGGCGCACCTCGAAGCGATGGTGCCGACCATCGAGCGTGCCCTGAAGGAGGCCGGGGTCTCCGCGAAGGACCTCGACGGCATCGCCGTCACCGCCGGTCCCGGACTCGCCGGCGCCCTCCTCGTCGGGGTGTCGGCGGCGAAGGCGTACGCCTACGCCCTCGGCAAGCCCCTCTACGGCGTCAACCACCTCGCCTCGCACATCTGCGTGGACCAGCTGGAGCACGGGGCACTGCCCGAGCCGACGATGGCGCTGCTGGTGTCCGGCGGGCACTCGTCCCTGCTGCTGTCCTCGGACATCACCTCCGACGTCCGTCCCATGGGCGCGACCATCGACGACGCGGCCGGCGAGGCCTTCGACAAGATCGCCCGGGTGCTGAACCTCGGCTTCCCGGGCGGGCCGGTGATCGACCGGTACGCGCGGGAGGGCGACCCGTCCGCGATCGCCTTCCCGCGCGGGCTGACCGGGCCGCGCGACCCGGCGTACGACTTCTCCTTCTCCGGGCTGAAGACCGCTGTCGCCCGCTGGATCGAGGCCAAGCGGGCCGCGGGGGAGGAGGTGCCGGTGCGTGACGTGGCCGCGTCCTTCCAGGAGGCGGTCGTGGACGTGCTGACCCGCAAGGCCGTGCGCGCCTGCAAGGACGAGGGCGTCGACCACCTGATGATCGGCGGCGGGGTGGCCGCCAACTCCCGCCTGCGGGCCCTCGCCCAGGAGCGCTGCGAGGCCGCCGGGATCCGCCTCCGCGTCCCGCGCCCCAAGCTGTGCACCGACAACGGCGCGATGGTCGCCGCGCTCGGCGCGGAGATGGTCGCGCGGAACCGGCCCGCGTCCAGCTGGGACCTGTCGGCCGACTCCTCCCTGCCGGTGACCGACCCGCACGTGCCGGGCCACGACCACGTCCACGAGATCAGCAAGGAGAACCTCTACTCGTGACGGTCGCGCTGATGTGGGAGGCCCGGGCGGTCGAGGGCCGGGGCGAGGAACTGCTCGCCTGGGCCCGCCGACAGGAGCTTCCCGTACGGCCGTCGCGGCGCGAGACCTTCCGGGGGCCGCAGGACCGCGTCCTCGTCATCACGTGGTGGGACGCGGCCTACGACGCCGAGCTGCCCGAACTCCCGGAGCCGGACCCCGAGTTGGTGAGCCGGGCGGTGCACCGGTGGCGGTTCGAGTCCGTCGGGTGACCGCGGTCCCTACGACAGCTCCGTCTCGCACCGCAGCCGACGGTCCGCGCCCAACTCCCGTACCGGGCCCGTCAGATGCAGCCGTACCGTGTGCCGGGCCTCCGCGCTCGACGCCGACAGCCGTAGCTCCAGGTCGCCCGGCTCCACGATCCTCCTGCCCCTGCGGTCGGTGAAGGCGGACAGGTCCGCGTGGAAGCGGAAGGTCACGCGGCGGGACTCGCCCGGGTCCAGCTCCAGCCGCCGGTAGCCGATCAGACGGACGTCCGGGCGGGTCACCGAGGCCACCGGGTCGTGCAGATACAGCTGGACGACCTCGGCGCCCGCCCGGTCCCCCGTGTTGCGGACGGTCAGCGACACGTCGTACGAGCCGTCCGTGGTGAGCTCGGGAGCCGTTCCCCCGAAGTCCTCCCACACGAACTCCGTGTAGGAGCGGCCGTGTCCGAACGGGTACAGCGGGGTCGGGTCCAGGTTGCTGACCCCGCCCGCGAGGCCGAGCGGGGGCTGGAGGTAGGTCCAGGGCTGGCCGCCCGGTACCTGCGGCACGCTCACCGGGAGGCGGCCCGAGGGGTTCACCCGGCCCGAGAGGACTCCGGCGACCGCCGGGCCGCCCTCCTCGCCGGGGAAGAACGCCTGGACGACCGCGCCGAGCCGGCCCTGCCAGCGGCCGAGCGCGTAGGGCCGGCCGGTGAGCAGGACGAGGACCACCGGGACGCCGGTGGCGACCAGGGAGTCCAGCAACTCGCCCTGGACACCCGGCAGTCGCAGGTCCGCCACATCGCAGCCCTCGCCCGAGGTGCCCCGGCCGAACAGGCCCGCCCGGTCGCCGAGCACCGCCACGCACACATCCGCCTCGGCCGTCCTGGCCACCGCCTCCTCGAAGCCCCCGGTGTCCGGGTCGTCGACCCCGCAGCCCTCGGTGAACGTCACCTTGGCGTCCGGGAGTTCGGCGCGCAGGGCCTCGAGGACCGTGGGGATCTCGATGCCCGTCGGGACGTCTGGGTGGTGGGTGAGGACGTGGGACGGGAAGGAGTAGCAGCCGAGCATCGCCAGTGCGTCGGCGGCGCGGGGGCCGACGACCGCGATCCGGGTGTCCGGGGCCAGCGGGAGCAGGCCGTCCGGGTTGTCGAGGAGGACCACCGACTCCTCGGCGAGGCGGCGGGCCAGGGCCCGGTTCGCCGTCGAGTCCAGGTCGATCCGGCCGGTGGGCTCCGGGTTCCAGTCCTCGTCCAGCAGGCCCAGCTCGCACTTCTGGAGCAGGACCCGGCGGGCTGCCCGGTCGATCAGGGACTCCGGGACCTCCCCGGCCCGGACCGCCTCGACGAGCGGGTTGCCGTAGCACTTCACCGTCGGCAGCTCGACGTCCAGGCCCGCCTCCAGGGCCGCGTGGGCCGCGCCCGCCTCGGTGCCGGCGATCCGGTGCTGGGTCTGCAGGAAGCCCACGCCGAAGTAGTCCGCGACCACCGTGCCGGTGAACCCCCACTCCTCACGCAGGAGTTCGGTCAGCAGACCGGGGTCGGCGGAGGCCGGGACGCCGTCGGTGTCGGTGTACGCGGCCATCACCGAGCGCGCCCCGCCCTCGCGCAGCGCGAACTCGAAGGGCGGCAGGGTGATGTCGGCGAACTCCCGCACCCCGGCCCGCACGGGCGCGAGGTTGCGGGCGCCCGCCGAGGAGGCGTACCCGGCGAAGTGCTTGAGCGTGGCGACGATCCCGGCCTGCTCCAGGCCCCGGACGTACGCGGCGCCGATCGTGCCCACCAGGTACGGGTCCTCGCCGATCGTCTCCTCGACCCGCCCCCAGCGCGGGTCGCGGACGACGTCCAGAACGGGGGCCAGTCCCTGGTGGACGCCGACCGCGCGCAGGTCGCGGCCGATGGCGCCGGCCATCTCCGCGACCAGTTCGGCGTCCCAGCTCGCACCCCACGCGAGCGGAACGGGATAGGCGGTGGCCCGCCAGGTGGTGAAGCCGGCCAGGCACTCCTCATGGGCCAGCGCCGGAATGCCGAAGCGGCCCGCCTCCGCGATACGGCGCTGGGCGCGGGCCAGTGCCTGCGCGCCCAGCGCCGGGTCCACGGGGGCGGTGCCGAAGGGACGGGTGAGCTGGCCGAGACCCCGGGTGATCAGCTCGTCCCAGTCGTAGTCGGCGGTCATCTCGCGTTGCAGGGGAGCGACGCCGTCCCCGTCCGTACTGGCGCCCACCCACACGCCGTACAACTGGGCGGTCTTCTCCTCCAGGGTCATCCGGGAGAGGAGGTCGTCGACACGGGCGGCGGCGGTCAGGGCGGGGTCACGCCAGGGCGCGGTGGTCATGTAACTCCTGTCGGGCTCGACTGTCGGTCGACGACGCCTTCGCGAATGTTTCGATGCTCAATCCGAATGTTTTGGGAACCTAGGGCCGCCAGGAGGGTTCGTCAAGAGGTCGCGCAGGGATACGATCGCCGCCATGACACCCCCGGAGCCCGCTGAAACCCGGACGACTTCCCCTGCGGTGGGGCGGTCGCAGCAGACCGCGACCCTCGCCGAGATCGCCCGGGAGGCCGGCGTCTCGGCGCCGACAGTTTCGAAGGTCCTCAACGGCCGGGCCGACGTCGCGCCCGCGACCCGCGCCCGCGTCGAGGACCTGCTGCGCGCGCACGGCTACCGGCGCCGACGCGCCGAGGCGAGCCGCTCGCCCCTGATCGACCTGGTCTTCCACGAGCTGGAGAGCGCGTGGGCGATGGAGGTCATCCGGGGCGTGGAGAACGTGGCCCGCGACGCCGGGCTCAGCGTGGTGCTGAGCGAGAGTGCCGGGCGGCTCACCCCCGGCCGCACCTGGGCCGACCAGGTCGCCGCCCGCCGCCCCTACGGCGTGGTCCTGGTGCTGTCCGGGCTCGACGAGTCCCAGCGCGCGCTGCTGGGCAGCAGGTCGATCCCGTTCGTGGTGATGGACCCGGCCGGCGATCCGGGCGCCGACGTGCCCTCGATCGGCGCGACCAACTGGCAGGGCGGGCTCGCGGCCACCCGGCACCTCGTCGAGCTCGGGCACCGGCGGATCGGCGCGATCACCGGACCCTCCCGGATGATGTGCAGCCGCGCCCGCATCGACGGCTACCGGGCTGCCCTGGAGACGGCCGGGCTGCCCGTCGACCCCGGGCTGATCATGGCCGGCGACTTCCACCACGAGACCGGCTACCGACAGGGCCTGGAACTGCTGCGCCGCCCGGACCGGCCCACCGCGGTCTTCGCCGGCAACGACCTCCAGGCGCTCGGCGTGTACGAGGCCGCGCGCGAGCTGGGGCTGCGGATCCCGGAGGACCTGAGCGTGGTCGGGTTCGACGACCTGCCGGTGGCGCCGTGGGTGGGGCCGCCGCTGACGACCGTACGGCAGCCGCTGACGGAGATGGCCGAGGCGGCGGCGAAGCTGGTGCTGGATCTGGGGCGGGACGGGGACGCTGCGGCGGCGACTCGGGTGGAGCTGGCTACGAGCTTGGTGGTTCGCAGTAGTACGGCACGTTGCGCCTAGGGGGGTGCCGGGTCGGGTTGTGGGGCGGGTGCGGGTTTGTTGTGGCTGGTCGCGCCCACGCGGCGGAGCCGCATGTCGACACAGCCCCGCGCCCCTGGGGTGGGTGACCTTGACGCGTGATGTGCCTGCGCCCACACTCCTCCGAAGTCAATCGGTTGTGTAACCGAAACTTTCGGAGGCGCCCCGCATGAGATCTCTGAGAACCGGCTTACCCCTTTTCCTCCTCGGCGCGCTCATGGCCACCGCACCCACCGCCCATGCCGCTGACTCGCCCCTCCGCGACCTCGCCGCCGCCAAGGGCAAGGTCATCGGTACCGCCGTCACCGGGTCCAAGCTCACCGGGACCTACGGCGAGCTCGCCGGGGTGCAGTTCAACTCGCTGACTCCCGGCAACGCCATGAAGTGGGGCTCCGTCGAGCCGACCCGGGGCAGCTACAACTGGGCCGAGGCCGACCAGATCGTGGACTTCGCCGAGGCCCATGGCCAGCAGGTGCGCGGTCACACCCTGGTCTGGCACAGCCAGAACCCGAGCTGGCTGACCAACGGCACCTGGACCCAGGCCCAGCTGAGCACGCTGCTCAACGACCACATCTCGCTGGAGGTCGGGCGCTACAAGGGGCGGCTCGCGGCCTGGGACGTCGTCAACGAACCCTTCAACGAGGACGGCACCTACCGCCAGACCCTCTGGTACAACGGCCTCGGCACCGGCTACATCGCCCAGGCCCTCACCGCCGCCCGCGCCGCCGACCCGGCCGCCAGGCTCTACATCAACGACTACAACGTCGAGGGCGTCAACGCGAAGTCGACCGCCCTGTACAACCTCGTCAGGTCGCTGAAGGAGCAGGGCGTCCCGATCGACGGCGTCGGACTCCAGGCCCATCTGATCGTCGGTCAGGTCCCCGCCACACTCCAGCAGAACATCCAGCGCTTCGCCGACCTCGGCGTCGACGTGGCGATCACCGAGCTGGACATCCGGATGACGCTGCCCTCCGACAGCGCGAAGCTGACCCAGCAGGCCGCCGACTACAAGGCCGTCATGAACGCCTGCGTGGCCGTCGCGCGCTGTGTCGGCGCCACCGTCTGGGGCTTCACCGACTCCGACTCCTGGATCCCGAGCACCTTCCCTGGACAGGGCGCGGCGACGCCGTACGACGAGAACTACGCGCCGAAACCGGCGTACTACGCCATCGCGGAGGCGCTCGGCGGGACGACCACCCCGCCGCCGACCGGCGCGTGCAGCGCCTCCTACAGCGTGACCAGTCAGTGGAACACCGGCTTCACGGGGCAGGTGACGATCTCCTGCAAGGGTGCCGCGCTGTCGTCCTGGAAGGTCGGCTGGACGTTCGGGGCGGGTCAGCGGATCACCCAGGCCTGGAACGCCGACTGCACCCAGTCCGGCGCGGTGGTCGGCTGCTCCAACGCCTCCTACAACGGGACGGTCCCGGACGGCGGTTCCGTGACCTTCGGGTTCAACGCCTCCTGGAGCGGGAGCAACCCGGTGCCGAGCGTGACGCTGGGCTGAGAAGCGTGAGATTTTCCGAAGAAAGCCGCTCCGGAGGCGTTCCTCGTAATAATTCGGACGTACGTTCCTTCCTGTGACGGGAGACGACGAGGGCAGACGGACGGGCCGGCGGCGGCGTTTGCTGAAGGCCGCCGGCCTCACCCTCGCGGGCGCCCTGGTACTGGGCATCGGGACGGTCGGCTGGGCGTACTGGCATCTCAACAGCAACATCAAGAGCGTCGACATCAACAGCGCGCTCGGCGACGACCGTCCCGCCAAGGTCACCCCGACCCCTTCGGCCTCGCAGACCTCTCAGGCCTCGCAGGAGGCCCCGCTGCCCACCGAGGCCCTCAACATCCTGGTCCTCGGCTCCGACTCGCGCAGCGGCAAGGAGAACAAGGCGCTCGGCGGCGGCAGCAGCACCGGGGCCCGCTCCGACACCGCGATGGTCGTGCACGTCGACGCGGGGCGCACCGGAGCCACGATCGTCAGCATCCCGCGCGACACCCTCGTCACCCGCCCCTCCTGCCCGCTGAAGAGCGGCGGCTCCACGGCGGTGGCGTACGGCGCGATGTTCAACAGCGCCTACTCGGTGGGCGGTCCGGTGTGCGCGGTCAAGACCGTCGAGTCGATCACGGACGTCCGCATGGACCACTACGTCGAGATCGACTTCTCGGGCTTCGCGAAGCTGGTGAACGCCCTCGGCGGGGTCACGGTCACCACGGACCAGGACATCGACGACGACGACAGCCACCTGCACCTGAAGGCGGGCACCCACCACCTGGACGGGAAGACGGCCCTCGCGCTCGCCCGCACCCGGCACGGCATAGGCGACGGCAGCGACCTGGGCCGCATCGGCCTCCAGCAGACCCTGGTGAAGGCGCTGCTGGAGCAGATCTCCGCGACGAACCTCCTGACCAGCCCCACCAAGCTGTACTCCGTCACCGACGCGATCACCGGCAGCCTCACCACCGACACCGGCCTCGACTCGCTGACCGAGCTGATGAGCCTCGGTGAGAGCCTGAAGGGCCTGTCGAGCGACCGGGTGAAGACCGTGACCATGCCGGTGGTGACCGCACCCTCAGACCCCAACCGGGTGGTCGCGAAGGAGCCCGCGGCGAGCGAGCTGTGGGAGTCGCTCCGCTGAGCTCTCGCTGAGCTCTCGCCGAGCTCCGCCGAGTCCTCGCTGACGTGTTCACCGAAAAAACTGGATGACTGCTGCAACCAGCGCGCGTCCAGTGATGTCTGTTGCGGTGACCACACTGCAGTAACCAGGGGGAAACACAGATGTCCAACTCGCGTGCGTACAAAGCCTGGTCCGTACCGTTGATCGCCGGAGTCCTCGCGCTCGGCGGGATCCCCGCCCTCGCCGGCAGCGCCTCGGCGGCCGAATCGAAGGCCGTCCAGGACGACTTCAACGGCGACGGCTACAAGGACCTCGCCGTCGGCGCCCCGATCGCCACGGTCGGCGGCAAGAAGGGGGCGGGCTACGTCACCGTCATGTACGGCGGCCCGCACGGCCTGACCAAGGACAGCCGCACCATCATCAGCCGCTCCACCAGCGGCATCCCGGGCGATCCCGCCGCGGGCGAGAACTTCGGCTACCAGCTGTCCACGGGGGACCTGGACGGCGACGGGCGCACCGACCTGATCATCGGACAGGCCGACTCGAACCGGGACGCGGTCGTCGTCTGGGGCTCCAAGGAGGGCCTGTCCGGCGCGGTGTCCGTGCCCGCGGCGACCACGCAGGCGGGCGACTTCGACGGGGACAGCTGGCCGGACCTGGTCCTGTTCCGCGGCGGCCGGGCCCCGGGCGACGACCCGCTCGGCACCGAGGCCACCGTCTGGCGGGGCCCGATCTCCCGGGACGGGAAGCCGACCGCCACGCAGGACTTCGGCTCGCCCAAGGTGGAGCCCTACGACGTGATGTACGCGGCCGCCGGGGACGTCAACGGCGACGGCCGCGACGACCTCGCGCTGACCGTCTACATCGGCGAGGGCGGCGTCGGCTCCCAGCTGTACCTGGCCAACGCCTCCGGAGGCTTCACCTACGTCGACTCCCCTGACGGCAGCGGCCAGGTGGCCTTCGGTGACGTCAACGGCGACGGCTTCGACGACGTCGTCCGGGGCGTCCCGAACGACTCCTCGGTCACCGTGGCCCTCGGCTCGGCGTCCGGTCTGAAGCCGGCGTCCACCTGGAAGTCGTACAGCCAGGACACCGAAGGAGTCCCCGGCGCCAAGGAGGAGGACGACCGCTTCGGCGACGCGGTGACCGCCGGTGACGTCAACAACGACGGCTACGCCGACGTGGCCGTCGGTTCGCCCGGCGAGAAGCTCGGCGACAAGCAAGGGGCCGGCATGGTCAACGTCCTCTACGGCGGCCGCGGCGGCCTGACCGGCACGGGCTCCCAGGGCTTCACCCAGGACACCGACGGCGTCCCCGGCGCCGCGGAGTCGGGCGACCAGTTCGGTGGCGCGGTCAGCATCCACGACATCAACGGCAACGGCTACGCGGACCTCGCGGCGGGGGCGCCCGGCGAGAACGGTGTCGAGGGCGCGAACGCCGGCGAAGGCGCGGTCTGGTCGCTGCGGGGACGTCCGACGGGCATCGTGACGGACGCGGCGTTCACCTTCGGACCCCGCACGGTCGGGGCGCCGGTCGACCGGGCGACCTTCGGCGGCTCGCTGTCGTAGCAGGTCAGGCGCATGCTTGAGGGCCCGGGAAAAATTCTCCGAAGAAATCCGCGGAGTCTGTCGATCCCGGGCCCTTCCGATCGACGCACTGGTGAGAGGCCGGGAAGGACCGGCCCCGCACCGACCGAGGAGTCACCATGCCGCGTTACCTGTCGATGGTCCGGATCGACGAGCAGAACGCCCCCGCCGAGGGCCCCAGCGACGCCCTGATGCAGCGCATGGGCGAGCTGATCGAGGAGATGACGAAGGCCGGGGTGCTGCTGGACACCGCCGGGCTGACGCCGACCGCGCAGGGGACCCGGGTCCACTGGGAGAAGGGTGAGCTGTCGGTGACCGACGGGCCCTTCACCGAGGCCAAGGAGGTCGTCGGCGGGTACGCGATCGTGCAGGCCAAGGACATGGCCGAGGCGATCGAGTGGACCAAGCGCTTCCTGAAGGTCCACGAGGAGCACTGGACGGTCACCTGCGAGGTGCGGGAGATCGTCGAGGGCTGAGGCCCGGGGATCGCATCGCCTTCCTTGGCCGTACGGCCGTGACGGTGTCGAATGGGGGCTGTGACCACCTCACAGCCCTCCCGCACCGATGCCCGGTCCTCCGTCGAGACCGTCTTCCGCCTGGAGTCCCCCCGGATCATCGCCGGCGTCACCCGGGTCGTCCGGGACGTCGGCATCGCCGAGGAACTCGCGCAGGACGCGCTGGTCGCCGCGCTGGAGCAGTGGCCCCGCGACGGCGTCCCCGACAACCCCGGCGCCTGGCTCATGGCCATCGCGCGCCGCAAGGCCGTCGACCTGGTCCGCCGCCGGGAGAACTACGCCCGCAAGCTGGCCGAGATCGGCCGGGACCTGCCGGAGACCGCCCCGCCGGAGGAGCCCGCCGACCCCGAGGACATCGACGACGACCTGCTCAGGCTCGTCTTCACCACCTGTCACCCGGTGCTGTCCGCGGAGGCCCGCACCGCGCTCACCCTGCGGTTGCTCGGCGGCCTCACCACCCCCGAGATCGCCCGCGCCTTCCTCGTCCCGGAGGCCACGGTCGCCCAGCGGATCGTGCGCGCCAAGCGGACCCTCGCCACGAAGAACATCGCCTTCGAGGTGCCCTACGGCCCCGACCGTGAGGCCCGCCTCGGTTCGGTCCTGGACGTCATCTACCTGATCTTCAACGAGGGGTACGCGGCCACCGCGGGCGACGACTGGCTGCGCCCGTCCCTGTGCGAGGACGCCCTGCGGCTGGCCCGGCTGCTGTCCGCGCTCATGCCCAAGGAACCCGAAGTGCACGGCCTGGCGGCCCTGTTGGAGTTCCAGGCCTCCCGGACGGCGGCCCGTACCGGACCGCGCGGCGAACCCGTCCTGCTCAAGGACCAGAACCGCAGCCGCTGGAACCGCATGCTCATCGCCCGCGGCATCAAGGCCCTGGCCCGCGCGGACGCCACGGCCACCGGCGCCCCGGGCCCCTACGTCCTCCAGGCCGGCATCGCCGCCTGCCACGCGCACGCGTACTCCTACGAGGAGACCGACTGGCGGGCCATCGCCACCCTCTACGCCCTGCTCGCCGCCCGCGCCCCCTCCCCGGTCGTCGAACTCAACCGCGCGGTCGCCGTCTCCATGGCCGAGGGCCCGGCCCCGGCCCTGGAGATCGTCGACGCCCTCACCGCTGAACCCGCCCTGCACGACTACCACTTGCTGCCGAGCGTCCGCGGCGACCTCCTCGCCCGCCTCGGCCGTACGGCGGAGGCCCGGGCCGAGTTCGAGCGGGCGGCCGCGCTGACCCGCAACGAGCGGGAGCGGGACCTGCTCCTCGACCGGGCGCGGGAATGCGGATCTTGACCTGAATTCGCACAGGTGCTTACCAGTAACTCGGTTCCCTCGTGTTTCCTTGCGAATTAAAGTGACTCAGCCCCCTGCGCGGGGGCTGTGACATCCCATGGGGGGACGACAACTTGAGACAGTCCATGCGCCGCCGTGCCGCGGCGCTCGCGACCGCGGCGGCTCTCGCCGCGGTGGGCACCGTGGCCGCCGCGCCCGGCGCCTCCGCCGACGACGCCGGCCCCTGGCCGGGCACCGAGGGACGGCTGCTGACCGACGGCCCGGTGCTCGTCGATCCGGTCACCGGGGCGAAGAGCCAGATCCCGAACACCGGCTCGGGCGACGACGGTGCCTGGGCGCCCGACGGCAGCCGGTTCGCCACCGCCTACGGCCAGACCATCACCAGCATCCGCCCCAGCGGCGGTGCCAGGCTCACCCTGCCCACGGCCGAGGGCGTGCGCTCCAGCGCCGTCTACGAGGACCTGACGTTCTGGTGGGGCGGCCAGTACGTGGTCTTCTCCACCGGCGGCCAGCTCGCCTACGGCCCCTCCGACGGCGCCTACGCGCCGCGCCCGCTGCTGACGGCGGCCCAGGAACCCGCGAACGTCTGCGACACCGACCCGACGGCGAGCCCGTCCGGCAAGCTTGCCTTCGAACGCCGGATCAACCTCGGCTGCTCCGACAACGCCGGGATCTACGTCTACGACCCGTCGGCGAAGACGGTCAAGCGGGTGCTGGCCAACGCCGAGCAGCCCGCCTACTCGCCCGACGGCACCAAGCTGGCCTTCGTCCGCAAGGACACCGACGGCAAGCTCCAGGTCTTCACGGCGAACGCCGACGGCACCGGCGTCAAGCAGGTCACCACCGGCCCCGGTTACGCCGTCGACCCGTCCTGGTCGCCGACCGGCAAGCGCATCGTCTTCGACGCGCACACCACCGGCGACAGCACCGACGTGCACACCACCGCGTACGTCGACCTGGCCACCGGCGGGGTCACGACGGTCCCGGGCACCCCGCAGGGCAGCAACCCCAGCTGGCAGCCGCTGCGCAAGAACGGCACCGCCCGCATCTGGGGCTCCGACAGCTACACCACCACCATCGCCGGCTCCCGCTGGACCTGGAACAAGGTGGGGCAGCACGTGCCGGGCCTGATGGACGCCAAGGCCGCGGTGCTCACCAACCGGGACAGCACGGCGTACGCGCTCACCGCGCCCGCGTTGGCCGGCAAGAAGCAGGGGCCGGTCCTGCCGACCCCGAAGACCGGGCTGTCCGCGGCGGTGAAGGCCGAGCTGAAACGGGTGCTGAAGCCGGGCGCGAACGTCTACCTCGTCGGCAACACAGGCATCCTCAGCAGCAACGTCACCTCGCAGGTCAAGGCGCTCGGCTTCACGCCCAAGCGGCTGACCGGCGCGGACCGCTTCGCGACCTCGGTGGCCGTGGCCAAGACGATCACCACCGCCCCGAAGTACGTCTTCCTGGCCTCCGGCACCGACGCCTACGCGTCCCTCCCGGCGGCCGCCGCGGCCGGCGCCGACGGCACGGGAAGCTCGGGCGGCCTGGTCCTGAGCAACGGCAAGAAGCTGTCCTCGTCGGTGAAGTCGTACCTGAACGGCATCAACCCGAACAAGACCATGGTCATCACGGTCGGCGCGGACGCCAAGTACGCCCTCACCCACACGTCGTTCTCCCGGTGGCCCTCCTCGGCCTCGTACTACCCGATCACGGGGAGCACGAAGGAATCCCTCTCGGTGAACGTCGCCAAGTTCTGGTGGAACGCGCCGGCCAATGTCGCGCTCGCCTACTCCGGCTCCTGGCGCGACGGTCTGTCCGCGGCCTCGGCGATGAACGTCTTCGGCCCCGTGCTGTGGACCACGCGTCCGGCCCTGTCGAAGGAGGTCACGAGCTACCTGCTGCGTGAGTCCGCGAGCATCAACACCGCGGTCGCCTTCGGCGGTACGGGCTCGGTCACGGCGGGCGCGCTGAACACCGCGGGCGCCTCGATGGCCGCGAACGGCGGCCAGGTCACGTACACGGCGTACTACAACGGCAACGAGCCCGCGAGCAGCCGGACGGCGAGTCGGGCCCTGGGCGCGGACACCGGCGCCTCCGTCACCGCGGCACGACCGGCCCCGGCCGGCCCCGTCCCGCACCTGGAGCCGCTCAGGACGCCCCTGCACCCGTAACGGGCGGGTCAGACCCGGGCGGGGGCGCCGATCAGCATGGTCGGCGCCCCCGCCACCCGGGTCAGGAACACGGTCGCCGAGTGCGGCCCCTGCGGCTTCGGCAGCGCCTTGCGCCGCAGCTCCTCCGGCTCGACGGCCGACCCCCGCTTCTTCACGGTCAGGACGCCGACCTCCCGCTCCCGCAGCAGCGCCTTCAACTTCTTGACGTTGAAGGGGAGTTGATCGGTGATCTCGTACCCGGTCGCGTACGGCGTCCCGCGCAGCGCGTCCGCGGTGACGTAGGCGATGGTGGGGTCGATCAGCCCGCCGTCGAGTTCCTCGGCCACCTCGGCCACCAGATGGGCCCGGATGACGGCGCCGTCGGGCTCGTACAAGTACCGCCCCACGGGCCGGACTCCGGGATCGGGCAGCCCCCGGCCGAGCAGGGTCCGCGGTCCCGGCAGCAGCGTCGCCCGTACCTCACCCGGCCCGGTGCCGAACCACAGCACCGCCTCCTTCACGTCCCCGCCGTCCGAGATCCACTCGGCCTCCGCCTGCGCGGGGACCGCCTCGTGCGGGATGCCGGGCGCCACCTTCAGCGCCGCGTGCGGGGCCCCGAGGGCCGCCTGGACGGCCCAGGAGAGCGGCGGTGAGTAGGCCTCCGGGTCGAAGATGCGCCCGCGTTTCGTGGAGCGCCTGGCCGGGTCCACGAACACGGCGTCGTACGAGCCCGTGTCGACCTCCGTGACGTCCGCCTCCCGTACGTCGATCAGGTCGGCGAGTCCCAGCGCGTCCGCGTTCGCCCGAGCGGCCGCCGCCGTGAGCGGGTCCCGGTCCACCGCGAGGACCCGGATCCCGGCCCGGGCCAGCGCGATCGCGTCACCGCCGATCCCGCAGCACAGGTCGGCGACGGACCGCACCCCCAGCGCCCGGAAGCGCTCCGCCCGGTACGCGGCGACACTCGCCCGCGTCGACTGCTCCACCCCGTTCGGCGTGAAGAACATCCGCCCCGCGTCCTCGGCCCCGAACTTCGCCACCGCCCGCTGCCGCAGCCGGGCCTGGCCGAGCGCGGCGGAGACCAGTTCGGCGGGATGCTCGCGGCGCAGCCGGGTGGCGACGGCGAGTTCGTCCGCGGGGGCGGTGCCGCGCACGGTGTCGAGGAGGGCGCGGCCCTCGGGGGTGAGGAGCGGGGCGAGGTCGTTCACCGGGTCATTGTGGGCCAGTCGGTGGACGGCGCGCTTCCGGTGGCGGTGTCGACCCGGGATCAGGGGTGTGACCTGCGAGGATCCCGCCTCATGGGAACAGTAGGACAAAAGTATAAAAACAGTGCTTTTGTGGTGTCGTTCCGCAGTGGGCTCGTCCTCCTGGCCGTAGCCGCCCTTGTCTCCGGCTGTGCCGGGCAGGACGGAACCGACACACGGTCCCCGCGGGCCGCCGGGATCCGGGCAGGGCAGCCCCTGAAGGCGCCCCCGGCCCCGGCCGTCGACTTCGCGGCCGACCTCCAGGCCGACAAGACCCGCATCCGGGCCGCCGCACTCCGCGCCGAGCGCGCCCGGATCACCGCCGCCCGGCGCTGGGGGCTGAAGCGGACCCCGCTCGTGGCCCCGCCCGCCCCCGCGCAGAAGCCCCGCATCACCACCCGCCACGGCTTCGAGGTCGACGGCCACGAGGAGAACGGACTCCCGCCGGTCTTCACCACGATCCCCACCGACCGGAAGATCGTCTTCCTGACCATCGACGACGGCGCCGAGAAGGACCCCGCGTTCCTGCGGATGATGAGCGAACTGAAGGTCCCGTACACCGCCTTCCTCAGCGACTACCTGATCAAGGGCGACTACGGCTACTTCGCGAGCATGCGGGACCGGGGGGTCGTTCTGAACAACCACACCCTCCACCACCCCTACCTGCCCGCGCTGTCGTACGCCCGCCAGAAGCACGAGATCTGCGGGATGCAGGACGTCATCGAGAAGCGCTACGGCACCCGGCCCCTGCTCTTCCGCCCGCCGTACGGCAACTACAACGAGGACACCCTGCGAGCCGCGAAGTCCTGCGGGGTGCGGTACGCGCCGATCTGGAACGAGGAGGTCTTCGTCGACCACTGGGAGTACCGCGAGACCGACCAGCGGATCCACCCCGGTGACATCGTGCTCAGCCACTTCCGGGGCCGGGGGGACTGGAAGGGCACCATGCCCGACATGGTCCGCCGCTTCCTGGACGAGGTCACGGCCGAGGGGTACGCCGTCGCGCGCCTGGAGGACTACCTGTGAGACCTCGGGCACTGGTCGCCGCGGGACTGGCGGCCGCACTGCTCACCGGCTGCGCCCAGTCCGTCGACCCCATCGAACGGCTGGGCCGCAAGGCCGCCCAGCGAGTGGGGTCGAACGGCCCGGCCGGCGCGGACGGACGGCCGTACCGCCACTGGGGCCTCACCGCCCCGCTGCCCGCGCCCCCGCGCCGGCCGTATCGCCCGGTCGCGGTGGACCCGGACGGCCCCCTGCCGGTGGTGAAGCGGGTGCCGACGTCCGACAAGGTCGTCTTCCTCACCTACGACGACGGCGCCGAGAGGGACCCGCGGTTCGTCGACCTGGTCCGCGAACTGCGGCTCCCGGTCAGCCTGTTCCTCACGAACACCGTCGCCGGACCCGGGTACGGCCACTTCGCGCGCCTCCAGTCGGTCGGCGCGAGCATCCAGAACCACACCCTCGACCACCCCGCCCTGCGCGGCCTGCCCTACGCCGGCCAGCGCGCCGAGATCTGCGGCCAGCAGGAGAAACTGCACGCCCGCTTCGGCATCCGCCCGCGCCTGTTCCGGCCCCCCTACGGGACGTACGACACCACGACCCGCCGAGCGGCGACCGACTGCGGCCTGGCGGCACTCGTGCTGTGGAGCGTCGCGGTGGAGGGCCGTGCCCTGGAGCGTCCGCTGCGGGCGGGGGACATCGTGTCGGTGGCGTCGGACGAGGCGACGGGGGCGAGCCTGACGGACCGGACGACGGCGGTGCTGAGGGAGATCGAACAACGGGGCCTGACGGTGGCGAGCTTGGAGGACTACCTGTAGCCACTCAGCCCGTCCGGCGTTTGAGGACGAGGCCGCAGGCCGATGGGGGTCCGGGGGCGCAGCCCCCGGGACGCTCACCCCCACCCACCCGCACCAGAACCCGGCACGCCAGCGCAGCGAATTGGCACTCCGCTTGACCGAGTGCTAACCGTGGTCATAGTCTCGGCTCTGGCACTCCGCAGGTGAGAGTGCCAACACAGCGACGGGCAGGTCCGGCACCCGCGACGACGGATCGACCTGGTCGCCACCTCAGACAGTTAACCCCGTGAGATCTCCGAAGGGGGAGGTCGGATCGTGACGACCGCCAGCTCCAAGGTTGCCATCAAGCCGCTCGAGGACCGCATCGTGGTCCAGCCGCTCGACGCCGAGCAGACCACGGCCTCTGGCCTGGTCATCCCGGACACCGCGAAGGAGAAGCCCCAGGAGGGCGTCATCCTCGCCGTGGGCCCGGGCCGCTTCGAGAACGGCGAGCGCCTGCCGCTCGACGTGAAGGTCGGCGACATCGTGCTGTACAGCAAGTACGGCGGCACCGAAGTGAAGTACAACGGCGAGGAGTACCTCGTCCTCTCGTCCCGCGACGTGCTCGCGGTCATCGAGAAGTAATTCACCGCTTTTTGCTTGTGAGCTGCGCCCCGGTCTCCCGCCACCTTATGAAGCCGGGCGTCTGGGGCGCAGTTCGTTTCACCCACATTTTCCGAGAGGGCTGAACCGCTCCCATGGCGAAGATCCTGAAGTTCGACGAGGACGCCCGTCGCGCCCTCGAGCGCGGCGTCAACAAGCTTGCCGACACGGTCAAGGTGACGATCGGCCCCAAGGGCCGCAACGTCGTCATCGACAAGAAGTTCGGCGCTCCCACCATCACCAACGACGGCGTCACCATCGCCCGCGAGGTCGAGGTCGAGGACCCGTACGAGAACCTCGGCGCGCAGCTGGTGAAGGAGGTGGCGACCAAGACCAACGACATCGCGGGTGACGGTACGACCACCGCCACCGTGCTCGCCCAGGCGCTGGTGCGCGAGGGCCTGAAGAACGTCGCCGCGGGTGCCTCCCCGGCGCTGCTGAAGAAGGGCATCGACGCGGCCGTCGCCGCGGTCTCCGAGGACCTCCTCGCGACCGCCCGCCCGATCGACGAGAAGTCCGACATCGCCGCCGTGGCCGCGCTGTCCGCCCAGGACCAGCAGGTCGGCGAGCTCATCGCCGAGGCGATGGACAAGGTCGGCAAGGACGGTGTCATCACCGTCGAGGAGTCCAACACCTTCGGTCTGGAGCTCGACTTCACCGAGGGCATGGCCTTCGACAAGGGCTACCTGTCCCCGTACATGGTCTCCGACCAGGAGCGTATGGAGGCCGTCCTCGACGACCCGTACATCCTGATCAACCAGGGCAAGATCTCCTCGATCCAGGACCTGCTGCCGCTCCTCGAGAAGGTCATCCAGGCGGGCGCCTCCAAGCCGCTGCTGATCATCGCCGAGGACGTCGAGGGCGAGGCCCTGTCGACCCTGGTCGTCAACAAGATCCGCGGCACCTTCAACGCGGTCGCCGTCAAGGCCCCCGGCTTCGGCGACCGTCGCAAGGCGATGCTCCAGGACATGGCGACGCTGACCGGCGCCGAGGTCATCTCCGAGGAGGTCGGCCTCAAGCTCGACCAGGTCGGCCTGGACGTGCTGGGCTCCGCCCGCCGGGTCACGGTCACCAAGGACGACACCACGATCGTCGACGGCGCCGGTGACTCCGCTGCCGTCCAGGGCCGCGTCGCCCAGATCAAGGCCGAGATCGAGAACACCGACTCCGACTGGGACCGCGAGAAGCTCCAGGAGCGCCTCGCGAAGCTGGCCGGCGGCGTGTGCGTGATCAAGGTCGGCGCCGCCACCGAGGTGGAGCTGAAGGAGAAGAAGCACCGTCTGGAGGACGCCATCTCCGCGACCCGCGCCGCGGTCGAGGAGGGCATCGTCTCCGGTGGTGGCTCCGCTCTGGTCCACGCCGCCAAGGTGCTCGAGGGCGGCCTCGGCAAGACCGGCGACGAGGCCACCGGTGTCGCCGTCGTCCGCAAGGCCGTCGTCGAGCCGCTGCGCTGGATCGCCGAGAACGCCGGCCTCGAGGGCTACGTCATCACCTCCAAGGTCGCCGAGCTCGACAAGGGCCAGGGCTTCAACGCCGCGACCGGCGAGTACGGCGACCTGGTCAAGGCCGGCGTCATCGACCCGGTCAAGGTCACCCGCTCCGCCCTGGAGAACGCCGCCTCCATCGCCTCCCTCCTCCTGACGACCGAGACCCTGGTCGTCGAGAAGAAGGAAGAGGAGGAGCCGGCGGCCGGGCACAGCCACGGCCACTCCCACTGAGCCCACCGCTCACAAGGAGGCCCCCGTTCCCTTTCGGAGAGGGAACGGGGGCTTTCCCCTTCGCGGGCCTTGACGGGTCTTGTCGGCTCAGTCGCCGAGTACCCCCAGCTGTTCCATCAGCCCCGCCCGGTCGTACTGCCACCAGCCCTCGCAGATCCGTCCGTCCCGGAACCGGTGCCAGGTGGTCCCGGTCATGGTCACGTTCTGCCCGGTGGCCGGGATCCCCACGAAGTCGCCGGTGTGCTTGCCGGCCCAGGCCCAGCGGGTGCAGACCCGGTCGTCCTGGGCGATCTGGTCGTCCACGCGGAAGCTGAAGGTGAAGGCCCGCCGCCACCCCTCGTACTCCTCGCGCGCCGCCTCCAGCCCGAGATCCCCGGGATTGGCGGGATCATGGTCGAGGTAGTCGTCGGTGAACCGCTCGAACAGCTCCGCCGTCCCGGCCCGCCCGGCCCGCTCGAAGAACTCCCGTGACGCCGCCGGGTTGAGCTGCTCGTCCCGCACCACCTCCAGGTCGGTGAAGGTCGGCACCTCGTCGCACAGCGCGACCATCCCCTGGAAGATCCGCTCCGTCTCCGGCAGCCCCGAGTTCCGCATCGCCTCCTCGTACGACGGGAACTCCACGATCTCGACGAAGTGCGACGCGTCGGACCGGTCCTTGCCGACCACCGCGTGCGTCGCGGTCCGCTTCCCCTTGGTCTGCTCGACCCAGGTGTCCATCAGCCGGTTCATCTCGTCGAAACGGCTGGTCCTGCAGTCGATGAGCTGTACGAACGTCATGCGCGATCACCTCCGGCCCCCCTGGGTCCGGTTCGAACAGCACCATTGTCCGCCTTTTCGGGCCCTACTGCGGCCCGTACTTCCGGCCCGTCCTGGACGAGATCCCGCCCAGCAGCCCCCGCGGCGCCACCTTCACCAACCCCATGAGCGCCTTGTACCGCGGGTCCGGGATCGACAGGGTCTTGCCCCGGGCCAGATCGCCCAGTGCCGCCGCCACCAGTTTGTCCGCGTCGAGCCACATCCAGTTCGGGATGTTGTCCGTGCCCATGCCGGCCCGCTGGTGGAACTCCGTGCGGACGAAGCCGGGGCACAGCGCCATCAGGCGTACGCCGCTGCCCGCCAGGTCCTTCGCCACGCCCTGGGTGAACTGCACGACCCACGCCTTCGAGGCGCCGTAGGTCCCGCGCGGGACGAACGCGGCCACCGACGCGACGTTCACCACGCCCCCGCGCCCCCGCTCCCGCATCGCCTTCGTCGCCGCCGACGTCAGTCGCAGCACCGCCTCGCAGTGCACCTTGAGCATCTTCAGCTCGTCGGCCATGGAGACGTCGAGATAGCGGCCCTTGTTGCCGAAGCCGGCGTTGTTGACCAGGAGGTCGACGGGGGACTTGCGGTCGGAGAGGCGGGCGGCGACCGTCTCGATGCCCTCGTCGGTGGCGAGGTCGGCGGTGCGGACCTCCACCTCGACGCCGTGCCGGTCGTGGAGTTCGGTCGCCTGCTCCTGGAGCCGCTTGGTGTCGCGGGCCACCAGCACCAGGCTGTGCCCGTCGGCCGCGAGCCGTCGTGCGAACGCGGCACCGATGCCCGCGGTCGATCCCGTAATCAATGCCGTTGTCATGGCGCAAGGTTAATGACCAGGACCGACAGCGTCCGCCTGCCCGGGTCCCGTCAGGCGCCGTGCTGCTCCACGTAGTCGAGCGCCCACTTCCGCACCTCCGGGTGGAGCGCCTCGCCCGCCGCCAACAGCCGTGGCTGAAGCGGCCGTTCGGTGGTCATCGCCCGGAAGGCCAGGGCCACCGTCACGTCGTGGTCCGGCCGGTGCACGATCTCGACGATGTCCCCGGTGCGGATCTCGCCGGGCTGGATCACCCGCAGATACGCGCCCGGCGCGCCCTTCTGCGTGAACCGCTTCACCCAGCGCGGCTCGCCCATGTGGCCCTGGAAGGTCCCGCACGGGATCCGCGCGGAGGTGACCTCCAGCACCACCTCGGGCCCGATGCGCCAGCGTTCGCCGATCCGCGCGCGGGAGACGTCCACACCGAGGGTCGTGAGGTTCTCGCCGAAGGAGCCGTTGGCCAGCGGGCGGCCCAGCGAGGCCTCCCACTCGTCCAGATCCTCGCGCGCCATCGCGTACACCGCCTGGTCGTCGCCGCCGTGGTGCTGCTTCTTGCACACCGCGTCCCCGGCGAGCGCGCTCCCGCCGATGCCCTTGGGCCCGGGTGCGGCCACCCGCACGGGCCCCTCGACCGGCCGCTTGTCGATACCGGTCACGCCCTCGGGGTTGTCCGTGTACGACACGGCCTTCGCACGGCCCAGATTCACCGACAGAAGCTTCATGGCGGCACGGTAGGCGCCCGGTTCCCAAAGATGCCACGCATTATTCGGCGTCGTACCAAAGCCCCACTTATCCTCGAGCCGTGATCGAGGCCCGTCATCTCCGTGTCCTGCGTGCCGTCGCCGCCACCGGCTCCTTCTCCGCCGCGGGGCGCGAACTGGGCTGCACCCAGCCCGCCGTCAGCCAGCAGATGAAGGCCCTGGAGGCGTCCGTGGGCACGCCTCTGGTCGTCCGCAGCGGGCGGGAGATGCGGCTGACGCAGGCGGGCGAGGCCCTGGTGCGGCACGCGGCCGGGATCCTGGCCGGCCTCACGGCCGCCGAGGAGGAGCTCGCCGCCATCGCCGGCCTGAGGGCCGGCCGGGTCCGGCTCGTCTCCTTCCCCAGCGGCAGCTCCACCCTGGTCCCCACCGCCCTCGCCGCCCTGCGCGCCGCCCACCCCGGCACCCGGGTCTCCCTGGAGGAGGCCGAACCCCCGCAGTCCGTCGCCCTGTTGCGCGAAGGCGACTGCGACATCGCGCTCGCCTTCCGCTACGAGGGCGCGGCCCAGGAGGGGGAGTGGGACGACCTCGTCGTACGGCCCCTGCTCACCGACCGGCTCGTCGCCCTCGTACCGGAGCGGCACCGCCTGGCGCGCGCGGGGTCCGTGGCCATCGGGGAGCTCGCCGGGGAGTCGTGGATCGCCGGATGTCCGCGCTGCCGGGGCCAGTTGGTCGAGGTCTGCGAGAGCTCCGGTTTCACGCCCCGCATCGACTTCGCGACCGACGACTACCCGGCGGTCGTCGGCCTGGTGGGCGCCGGGCTGGGGGTCGCCGTACTGCCGCAGCTCGCCGTGGAGTCGGTACGGCCCCGGGGCGCACGCACGGTGACGCTGGAACCGGCGGTCCGGCGGGAGATCGTCGCACTCACCCTGCCCGACCTGGCCCGGGTGCCGGCGGTCGCGGCGACGCTGGAGCGGCTCGCGGCCGCGGCGGGACAGAAGTCGGGACAGAAGTAAGGAAGGGCACGCGCGCGCGTGCCCTTCCAATGGAGAAACGTTCCTTCAATTGTTCGATGCGCCGCTCCCGACGGACGACGCCGACACCAGCCGGTGCCGCGCCCGCCCCATGAGCTCCTCGCGCTCGTCCTCGGTCAGCCCGCCCCACACGCCGTACGGCTCTCTCACCGCGAGCGCGTGCGCCGCGCACTGCGCGCGCACCGGGCATCTCATGCAGACCTCCTTGGCCGAGTTCTCGCGAGCACTCCGGGCCGCACCGCGCTCGCCCTCCGGATGGAAGAAGAGCGAGCTGTCCACCCCTCGACAGGCGGCCAGGAGCTGCCAGTCCCAAAGGTCCGCGTTCGGTCCGGGAAGGCGGGAGAAATCTGCCATTGCGTGACCCCTTGTAGCCGTTCTGGGCGGATACGGTGTCCACGACCGTACATCTACGATCTAAGGAGATGAAAATATGACTCATTGCGAATCTAGCCTCAGACACCAGGAAATGGGAAGAAAAGGGTCTGAATGGGGCATGGGTTGTGATGAAACGTTGTGGGTCCGCCGTGCATGTCTGCACCGTGTCCGCGCCCTCACGTAGAGTGCCGAAGACAGTGTGCAGCCCCGTAACTCTTTCGGGTGACCGTCGTTGAGAGTGCGGAGGCGGTTGAAACAACAAGTGCTCGGGCAGGCGTCCGAGACGGTCGACCGCACAGGTGACGATTTCGTACCAGCCTGGAGGCTCAAGGTGACGTGCATCAGCTGCGGAGGGCGGCCATGACATCCGTCCTCGTCTGCGACGACTCCCCGCTTGCCCGAGAGGCGCTGCGCCGCGCGGTCGCGACCGTGCCCGGCGTCGAGCGCGTGACGACCGCGGCCAACGGCGAGGAAGTCCTCCGCCGCTGGGGTGCGGACCGTTCGGACCTGATTCTGATGGACGTACGCATGCCCGGTCTGGGCGGCGTCGAGACCGTGCGGCGGCTGCTGTCCGCGGACCCCGGTGCGCGCATCATCATGCTCACCGTCGCGGAGGACCTGGACGGGGTCGCTCTCGCGGTGGCCGCCGGGGCGCGCGGCTACCTCCACAAGGACGCCTCGCGCGCGGAGTTGCGGGCCACGGTGACGCAGGCGCTCGCCGACCCGACCTGGCGACTCGCCCCCCGTCGGCTGCGGTCCGCGGAGATGGGCGCGGCGCCCACGCTCACCGCGCGTGAGATCCAGGTGCTCGAGGGCATGAGCCACGGTCGGTCCAACGCGGAGATCGGGCGCGAGCTGTTCCTCTCCGAGGACACCGTCAAGACGCATGCGCGGCGGCTGTTCAAGAAGCTGGGTGCGTCGGACCGGGCGCACGCCGTGGCGCTCGGGTTCCGGTGGGGTCTGGTTCGCTAGGAGCTCGATCGGATCGGTCGTCGTATTGGTGCGGGCCCGTCGTGCCTGGTCGCGCAGTTCCCCGCGCCCCTGAAGGGGCGCGGTCGAGCGGCCTCTTCGATGCCCCGCTGCTTGTTTCGCGGCGGATGCCGCATCCTTGAGATGTGGAGTCTCTCGGGGACGAGTCGGTCGAGCGGAAGGGGAGGGCGCAGGGTATGAGTTCCGGCGCACCTGCTCATAACGCTTCGGTGCACAACAACCAGCGCGATGCCACGGATCCAACGACGCCAAGGCACCATGGACCGATGCGCGACGACGAGGCGGCTCATCCCCATGGGGCGATCGGTGCGCTCGTCCACAGCGCCGTGGAAGGGGACGAGCAGGCCACGCACGACCTGCTCGCCCATGTCCACCCGCTGGCCCTGCGCTACTGCCGCACCCGTCTGTCCCGTCTCCCGGGCGACGCCCGGCACTTCGTGGAGGACCTCGCGCAGGAGGTCTGCGTAGCCGTCCTCCTCGCCCTGCCGCGCTACCGGGACACCGGGCGACCCTTCGAGGCGTTCGTCTTCGCCATCGCGGCCCACAAGGTCGCCGACCTCCAGCGCGCCGCGATGCGCCACCCCGGTTCCACGGCCGTCCCCTCGGACGAGATGCCCGAGCGGCCCGACGACTCCCTCGGCCCCGAGGAGCGGGCGCTGCTCAGCAGTGACGCGGAATGGGCCAAGAAGCTCCTGGCCAACCTCCCCGAGAACCAGCGCGAGCTGCTGCTGCTGCGCATCGCCGTGGGGTTGACGGCGGAGGAGACGGGTCAGATGTTGGGAATGTCACCCGGCGCGGTCCGTGTGGCGCAGCACCGGGCGCTGAGCAGGCTGCGGGCCCTGGCCGAGCAGTAAGGGCCGTTGCCTGAACAGGCCCCGCGCCGATTCCGTACGAATATACGAAGCCCGGAGTGCGTCCGAACCGTGGAATGTGACGGCCTCGCTTCCCGTTAGCATGGACATCCGCACCGATCAAGGCCATTTGGGGAAGGTGTCATGACTGCAAACGTCGACGGAGTGCCCGACAAATTCGCGACGCTCGGGCTGACCTACGACGACGTGCTGCTGCTGCCGGGAGCCTCCGAGGTACTCCCCAACGCGGTCGACACCTCGTCCCGCATCTCCCGCAACGTCCGGGTGAACATCCCCCTGCTGTCCGCCGCCATGGACAAGGTGACCGAGTCCCGCATGGCGATCGCGATGGCCCGCCTCGGCGGCGTCGGCGTGCTGCACCGCAACCTCTCGGTCGAGGACCAGGTCAACCAGGTCGACCTGGTGAAGCGGTCCGAGTCCGGCATGGTCACCGACCCCATCACCGTGCACCCCGAGGCGACCCTCGCCGAGGCCGACGCGCTGTGCGCCAAGTTCCGCATCAGCGGTGTCCCGGTCACCGACCCGGCCGGCAAGCTCCTCGGCATCGTCACCAACCGCGACATGGCCTTCGAGTCGGACCGCAGCCGCCAGGTGCGCGAGGTCATGACGCCGATGCCGCTGGTCACCGGCCAGGTCGGCATCTCCGGCACCGACGCCATGGACCTGCTGCGCCGGCACAAGATCGAGAAGCTGCCGCTGGTCGACGACGCCGGTGTCCTCAAGGGCCTGATCACCGTCAAGGACTTCGTCAAGGCGGAGAAGTACCCCAACGCCGCCAAGGACGCCGAGGGCCGCCTGCTCGTCGGTGCCGCCGTCGGCGCCAGCCCCGAGGCCCTGGAGCGCGCCCAGGCGCTCGCCGAGGCCGGGGTGGACTTCCTCGTCGTCGACACCTCGCACGGCCACAACAGCAACGCGCTGAGCTGGATGTCGAAGATCAAGTCCAGCGTCGGCGTCGACGTCATCGGCGGCAATGTCGCCACCCGCGACGGCGCCCAGGCGCTCATCGACGCCGGTGTCGACGGCATCAAGGTCGGCGTGGGCCCCGGCTCCATCTGTACGACGCGTGTCGTCGCCGGCATCGGCGTCCCGCAGGTCACCGCGATCTACGAGGCCTCCCTCGCCGCCCGCCCGGCCGGCATCCCGCTCATCGGCGACGGCGGCCTCCAGTACTCCGGCGACATCGGCAAGGCGCTCGCCGCCGGCGCCGACACCGTGATGCTCGGCTCGCTGCTCGCGGGCTGCGAGGAGTCGCCCGGCGAGCTCCAGTTCATCAACGGCAAGCAGTTCAAGTCGTACCGCGGCATGGGCTCGCTCGGTGCCATGCAGTCCCGGGGCCAGGCGAAGTCGTACTCGAAGGACCGCTACTTCCAGGCCGAGGTCGGCTCCGACGACAAGCTCGTCCCCGAGGGCATCGAGGGCCAGGTGCCCTACCGCGGCCCGCTCTCCAGCGTCCTGCACCAGCTCGTCGGCGGTCTGCGCCAGACCATGGGCTACGTGGGCGCGGCCACCATCGACGAGATGGAGTCCAAGGGCCGCTTCGTGCGGATCACCTCGGCGGGGCTCAAGGAGTCGCACCCGCACGACATCCAGATGACGGTCGAGGCGCCGAACTACAGCCGCAAGTGAGCCTTTACTGAAAGCCACGCGCGCGTGAGGGCGGTCCCGGGGCATCCGGGGCCGCCCTTGTCGTACCCGTCGGGGATACTGGAAGGCGCTGCAACGCATCAGGGAAAGGCCACACACGTGACTGAGATCGAGATCGGGCGCGGCAAGCGCGGCCGCCGGGCGTACGCCTTCGACGACATCGCCGTCGTCCCCAGCCGTCGTACGCGCGACCCGAAGGAGGTCTCGATCGCCTGGCAGATCGACGCCTACCGCTTCGAGCTGCCCTTCCTGGCCGCCCCCATGGACTCGGTCGTCTCCCCGGCCACCGCGATCCGCATCGGCGAGCTCGGCGGCCTCGGCGTCCTGAACCTCGAAGGACTGTGGACGCGGCACGAGGACCCGCAGCCGCTGCTCGACGAGATCGTCGGCCTGGACTCCGAGACGGCCACCCGGCGGCTCCAGGAGATCTACTCCGCCCCCATCAAGGAGGAGCTGATCGGCGCGCGCATCAAGGAGGTGCGCGACTCCGGCGTGGTCACCGCGGCCGCGCTCTCCCCGCAGCGCACGGCGCAGTTCTCCAAGGCCGTCGTGGACGCGGGCGTGGACATCTTCGTCATCCGCGGTACGACCGTCTCGGCGGAGCACGTCTCGGGTTCGCACGAGCCGCTGAACCTGAAGCAGTTCATCTACGAGCTCGACGTCCCGGTGATCGTCGGCGGCTGCGCCACCTACACGGCTGCCCTGCACCTGATGCGCACCGGCGCGGCGGGCGTCCTGGTCGGCTTCGGCGGCGGCGCGGCGCACACGACTCGCAACGTGCTCGGCATCCAGGTGCCGATGGCCACCGCCGTGGCCGATGTCGCCGCGGCCCGCCGCGACTACATGGACGAGTCCGGCGGCCGGTACGTCCACGTGATCGCCGACGGCGGTGTCGGCTGGTCCGGCGACCTCCCCAAGGCGATCGCCTGCGGCGCGGACGCCGTGATGATGGGCTCCCCGCTGGCCCGCGCCACCGACGGTCCCGGTCGCGGCCACCACTGGGGCATGGAGGCCGTCAACGAGGAGCTGCCGCGCGGCAAGAAGGTCGACCTCGGCACGGTCGGCACCATCGAGGAGGTCCTCACCGGCCCGTCGCACATCCCGGACGGCTCGATGAACTTCTTCGGCGCGCTGAAGCGGGCGATGGCGACCACCGGGTACAGCGAGCTGAAGGAGTTCCAGCGCGTCGAGGTGACGGTGGCGGACTCGCAGCACAAGCGGTAGGCAGGGCTCACGGCGCTTGAGGGCCGGTCGTCCCGGGTGGGGCGGCCGGCCTTTTGTGTGCCCTGGGGCTGTGCGAGGCGGGCGGCGCGGGGGCGCGCGGTTGCGTTCGGGGTGGAAACGGGCTGGTCAGCCAGAGTAGGGGCAGGCGCCACCGCAAGCCCATCCGCTGGGACCGGATCCGTCTTCGGATGGTGAAGTGCCGGAGGAGGTGGGTCTTGCGGATTTTCGGATGGTGAGCGGCCGCCCCCATAAGGACTAGGGGCGGACACTCCGTGAACCATCCAGGAGCTTGCCGCAGGGGCCAACTGCGGTGGGCTCCACCTGTCTCCGTAAGGTACCCGCGCCCCCCCCGCGTGCCACCAGCCCCGGAGCCCGCCGCACCCACGCGCCCCCGTCACCACCGATGCGCCGCCCCTTCGCCGGACACCGGCGGCGTCAGTGCGCCGCCTTCCTGGCGCCGGTGAAGGCGACGTACGCGGCGATCGCGAAGAACAGGAACGTCAGCGGGTCGGCGTCCGCCTTCCAGGCCTCCTGGAGGACGTCGAAGTGCTGGAAGAAGAGTTCGCTGAAGCTCAGCGGGGTCTCCTTGGCGCCGATGATCCCCTCGCCCACCAGCTGGCCGATGTAGACGGAGCCCAGCGACAGGACCGCGCTCGCGACCGGCAACACGGGGTTGCGGCCACCGAGGCGCCCTGCGGCGAGGCCGACCAGGAAGCCGACGCCGACCGCCGCCCAGCCGATCTCGTGCTTGGTCAGGCCGATGATCGCGCCGTAGACACCGCCGGCGACCAGGGCGGCGACGAAGGCGGCCACCAGGCCGAGGCCGAGGTTGTTGCGCACCGGAGCGGGGGCGGGGACGGCCCCGTACGGCACTCCCGGTGCCGGAGGCGGGGGCACGGCGCCGGGCTGCGGGGCGTACGGAGCGCCGTCGGCCGGCTGCGGCGCCGACGGGACGCCGTCGACCGACTGGGGCTCGGGCTGGGGCTGCTGCTCGGCGGGCTGCTGGACCGGCGGCTGGGCAGGCGGTGGTGCTGACTGGCTCATGACAGAAATCCCCCCACGGGATGGAACAAGCGGAATGGTGAAGCAGAGAAGCGTGCGCACGACTGTGCGACGAGTGAGGGGAGATTAACAGGTGGGTCCGACAGCGCCACCGGCGTTTTGACGTCAGAGGCGGTGCGCCGCCCCCGTGGGCGTGGCCCCGCGCGTGTCCAGCAGCAGCTGTGCCTTCACCGACAGGCCCTGGAGGTCGTACGTCCGGTGCTGCTGGAGCAGGATCGTCAGGTCCGCGTCGGCCGCCGCCTCGTAGAGGGAGTCCGCGCGGGGGACCGGGCGGTCCAGGACGCTCCAGGACGGGACGTGGGGGTCGTGGTAGCTGACGGAGGCGCCGAGTTCCATCAGGCGTACGGCGACCTCCTGGGCGGGGGTGGCCTGCTGGTCGGCGAGGTCGGGCTTGTAGGTGACGCCGAGGAGGAGGACGCGGGCGGCGCGGGCCGACTTGCCGTGCTCGTTGAGCAGGGCGGCGGCGCGCTGGACGACGTAACGCGGCATCTGGTCGTTGACCTGCCGGGCGAGTTCGACCATGCGCAGGGAGCGGCCGCCGCCGGGGCTGCCGGCGGTCAGGTCGCGGGGGACCGCGTGACCGCCGACGCCCGGGCCGGGGCGGAAGGCGTGGAAGCCGAACGGCTTGGTCTCCGCGCAGCGGATGACGTCCCAGAGGTCGACGCCGAGATCGTGGCAGAGGACGGCCATCTCGTTGACGAGGGCGATGTTGACGTGGCGGAAGTTGGTCTCCAGGAGCTGGACCGTCTCCGCCTCTCGCGGGCCACGCGCGCGTACCACCTTGTCGGTGAGACGCGAGTAGAAGGCCGCCGCCGACTCCGTGCACGCGGGCGTGAGGCCGCCGATCACCTTGGGGGTGTTGGCGGGGGTGAAGTCGCGGTTGCCGGGGTCCACGCGGGTGGGCGAGTAGGCGAGGTGGAAGTCGCGGCCCGCGCGCAGGCGTGAGCCCTCTTCGAGGAGCGGGCGCAGGAATTCCTCCGTGGTGCCTGGGGGCACCGGCGATTCCAGGATCACCGTGGTGTGCGGGCGCAGGTGCGCGGCCAGGGTGCGGGCGGCCGTCTCGACCTGGCTCAGGTCCAGGCCGCCGTCCGGGCCCGCCGGGGTCGGGGCGCAGATGACCGCCGTACGGACGCGGCCGAGTTCGGCCGGCCCCGCGGCCGTCCGGAAGCCCCCCGAGAGCATCCGGCGCAGTTCGGCGGGGCTGAGGGAGCCGGGTTCGGGGCCCGTGCGGTAGCCGACCGTGGCGATGCCGGCGGCGACGGCGGCCTGGGCCAGGGGCAGTCCGTAGGGACCGAGTCCGATCACGGCGAGATCTGCGGGCATGGCGTGGGCCGTCCTTCCCAGTAACCGAAGCGGGACAGGTGCGCAAGCCCTGTGGACTGGACGAGCGAGCGCAATGTCAGACTAGGAGTAAATATGACCGAAATACGGGATTGATTCCGTGTGTCTTCGGGCGGTGCTCGCTGTGAGCTCACGTGGCCTACGGGGTACGCGCCAGTGAAAGTTGTCCACAGGCTGGGGGCGACTGGTGGCTGAAGTCGGGCAGGCCGGTCAGACTTTGGGCAGGGGTGGGACACGTGTGGGACCGGCGTGACCGACAGCGGGAGGCAGTGGTGAGGACAGCGACACTGGGACCGGCGCAGCGCGCCGAGTCACTCGCGGCGATGGCCGAGCGCGAACTGGACGTGCTGGTGGTGGGTGGCGGAGTGGTCGGAGCGGGCACCGCGCTCGACGCGGTGACCCGGGGCCTGTCCGTGGGCCTGGTCGAGGCGCGTGACTGGGCGTCGGGGACCTCCAGCCGCTCCAGCAAGCTGATCCACGGCGGCCTGCGCTATCTGGAGATGCTCGACTTCGCCCTCGTGCGTGAGGCGTTGAAGGAGCGCGGGCTGCTGCTCGAACGGCTCGCCCCGCACCTCGTGAAGCCCGTGGCCTTCCTGTACCCCTTGCAGCACAAGGCCTGGGAGCGGTGGTACGCCGGATCGGGCGTCGCGCTCTACGACGCGATGTCGATGGCGCGCGGGCACGGCCGGGGACTCCCCCGGCACCGGCATCTGAGCCACCGTCACGCCCTGCGGGTGGCACCGGCGTTGCGCAAGGACGCACTGGTCGGGGCGCTCCAGTACTACGACGCCCAGATGGACGACGCCCGCTTCGTGGCCACCCTCGTGCGCACCGCGACCGCCTACGGCGCCAAGACCGCCAACCGCGCGCGCGTGACCGGGTTCCTGCGCGAGGGCGAGCGGGTGGTCGGGGCCCGGGTGGAGGACGTCGAGGCGGGCGGGGAGTACGAGATCCGCGCCAAGCAGGTCGTCAACGCCACCGGGGTGTGGACCGACGACACCCAGGGGATGGTCGGCGAGCGCGGGCAGTTCCACGTCCGCGCCTCCAAGGGCATCCATCTCGTCGTGCCCAAGGACCGCATCCACTCCTCGACCGGACTGATCCTGCGCACCGAGAAGTCGGTGCTGTTCGTCATCCCCTGGGGCCGGCACTGGATCATCGGCACCACCGACACCGACTGGGACCTCGACAAGGCCCATCCGGCGGCCTCCAGCGCGGACATCGACTACCTGCTGGAACACGTGAACTCCGTGCTCGCGGTCCCCCTGACCCGCGACGACGTCCAAGGCGTGTACGCGGGTCTGAGGCCGCTGCTCGCCGGGGAGTCGGACGCCACCAGCAAGCTCTCGCGCGAGCACACGGTGGCGCACCCGGTGCCGGGGCTCGTCGTGGTGGCGGGCGGCAAGTACACGACGTACCGGGTCATGGCCAAGGACGCCGTCGACGAGGCGGTGCACGGGCTCGACACCCGGGTCGCCGAGTGCGTCACGGAGGACGTGCCGCTGCTGGGCGCGGAGGGGTACCGGGCACTGTGGAACGCGCGGGCGCGGATCGCCGCGCGCACCGGACTCCATGTCGTGCGGGTGGAGCACCTGCTGAACCGGTACGGCTCCCTCGCGGAGGAGGTCCTCGAACTCATCGCCGCGGACGCGTCGCTGGGCGAACCGCTGAACGCGGCCGACGACTACCTGCGCGCCGAGATCGTGTACGCGGCCTCGCACGAGGGGGCCCGGCACCTGGACGACGTGCTGACCCGGCGCACCCGCATCTCCATCGAGACCTTCGACCGGGGCGTGCGGTCCGCCCGCGAGGCCGCCGAGCTGATGGCGCCGGTGCTGGGCTGGAACAAGGACCAGATCGAGCGCGAGGTCGAGCACTACGAGAAGCGGGTGGAGGCGGAGCGGGAGTCGCAGCGGCAGCCGGACGACCTGACGGCGGACGCGGCGCGGTTGGGCGCCCCGGACATCGTGCCGCTCTAGGCCGGCGGGAGCGGGTTCGGTCCGCATCACTCGAACGAGTGTCGTGGGGCGGGATCTTCGTTCGAAACCCGGTCGTTCTACGAGGTGCGGGGGCAGAACTCGGCGGCGAGCAGGGCCGGTTCGAGGCCGGGGTCTGCGACCGTCGTCGTGTTCACGCGGAAGGTGAGGACACGACGGCCGTCGACGGTGGCCGCGGTGCGCACGTAGCTGCCGGTGATTCGGCCGTTGTGCCCCCACACCGTCGTGCCGCACGGCAGCTTCACCGGGAACAGCCCCATGCCGTACCGGCCTTGTGCGGCGCGGGTGTCGGTCATCTCGTGCAGCCAGTACGGGGACAGCAGCCGGCCGCCGAGCAGTGCCGCGTAGAAGCGGTCCAGGTCGGCGAGCGTGGTCACCAGCTCGCCCGCGGCCCCGGCCACCCGCGGGTCGAGCGCGGTGACGTCGGTTCCGTCGGTGGTGTACGCGCGGCCGTGCGGGGAGGGGAGAGAGGTGCGTGAGCCAGGGAAGGAGGTGCCCGTCAGACGCAGCGGAGCGATGATGCGCCGCTCGGCCTCGGTGGCGTAGGAGGCGCCGGTGACCTGCTGGATCACCATGCCGAGCAGGACGTAGTCGGTGTTGGAGTAGGCGTAGCGGCCGAGGGCGGTCGGGGAGTGGGTGAGCGCGATCCGGACGGCTTGCACGGGAGTGACGGGGACCAGCCCTCCGGTGTCCGCGGCGAAGTCGCTCAGGCCGCTGGTGTGGGTGAGCAGGGAGCGCAGGGTCAGCGCGCGGCCGTCGTTGCCCGCTCCGCGCACCAGGCCGGGCAGATGCTGCTCCACGGTGTCGGACAGCTTCAGCCGTTGTTCCGCGGCGAGTTGGAGGACGACCGTGGCGATGAGGGTCTTGGTGACGCTGCCGGCGCGGAAGTGGTCGGCGCGGGCGATACCGGTACCGGCGGACGCGTAGCGGGTACGGGTGCCGTCCTGGGCGAGCAGGGCCGCGGCCGGGGCGCCGCCCCGCGAGACCAGCAGCGGGAGCACGGTCTCCGCGGCCGGGCCCCGCTGCGCCGACAGCGCGGCCGGCGCGAGGGCGAGCAGCACCAGGCACACGAGGGCCGCCGCCGTCGCCCGCACCGATGCCATCGTGGGTCCTCCCTTGTCGGGGTCCATCATGCAGGTCGGGGTCGGGGTCGGGGTCGGGGTGGGGGTGGGGGTGGGGGCGACACCGGACGGCGCACCTTGAACAGTCACCCCGGACCACCGGGACAACACGCGTGCATCCGGCATATGCGTCGAGGTGGGGAGGGTGTCATCGGGGCGCCGGTTGACGGGGGGACCGGCCTGCGCGGCGCAGCTACCCCCTGGGCGTCGGGCACTTGTCGGGTGAGGGACAATGGAGGCTCTGTCAGGGCGGGTTCATGAGGGGACGCATGTCGGACGCGGAGCGGGCGGGAGCATCCCGGCAGGACGAGAGCGAGCGTCTCCTCGCCGGGCGGTACCGGCTGGGAGGAGTGCTCGGCCGCGGAGGCATGGGCACGGTGTGGCGCGCCGAGGACGAGACCCTGGGCAGGACGGTGGCCGTCAAGGAGCTGCGGTTCCCGAACAGCATCGACGAGGACGAGAAGCGCCGGCTGATCACCCGCACGCTGCGGGAGGCCAAGGCGATCGCGCGGATCCGCAACACCAGTGCGGTGACGGTGTACGACGTGGTCGACGAGGACGACCGGCCGTGGATCGTGATGGAGCTCGTCGAGGGGAAGTCGCTCGCCGAGGTCATCCGGGAGGACGGCCTGCTGGAGCCCAAGCGCGCGGCGGAGGTGGGCCTCGCGATCCTCGACGTGCTCAGGTCCGCGCACCGCGAGGGCATCCTGCACCGGGACGTGAAGCCGTCCAACGTGCTGATCTCCGAGGACGGCCGGGTCGTGCTCACCGACTTCGGCATCGCCCAGGTCGAGGGCGACCCGTCCATCACCTCCACCGGCATGCTCGTCGGGGCGCCCTCCTACATCTCCCCGGAGCGGGCCCGCGGGCACAAGCCGGGACCCGCGGCCGACCTGTGGTCGCTCGGCGGGCTGCTGTACGCGGCGGTCGAGGGCGCCCCGCCGTACGACAAGGGCTCCGCGATCGCGACGCTCACCGCGGTGATGACCGAGCCGCTGGAGGAGCCGAAGAACGCGGGACCCCTCAAGGACGTCATCTACGGCCTGCTCACCAAGGACCCCGCCCAGCGGCTCGACGACAGCCGCGCGCGGGCCATGCTCACCGCGGTGATCCACGCGCCCGAGCCGAAGCACACGGAACCGGAGCCGCCGGCGGACGCGACCCGGGTGGTGCCGCTGCCGGCCCAGCCGGAGGAGCGTGCGGGCGCGGAGCGGTTGCGCGGGGCGCTGCGTTCCATGCGCAAGGCCGCCGGGGCGGCGGCTACGTCCGCGGCCGCGTCACGGACCAAGTCCGGGGGCGGTGCGGCGGGTTCGGGTACGGCGGGTTCTCGTACCGAGGGGTCCGGCACCGCGGGTTCGGGTGTGTCGACTTCGGGTGCGTCGACTTCGGGGGGCGGGAAGGTGCCCGCCCAGGCTTCCGAGGCCGCCGCTGCGGCTCCGGCGTCCGCGCCGGCCAAGCCCGCTCCGCCGTCTCAGCCCGCCCCGCCCAAGGCCTCTCCGGCGTCCTCGGCCTCGCCCGCGTCCTCGGTGTCGCAGGGCAAGGGCGCGGCGAGTGCGTCGTCCGCGGCCCCGGCCTCCGCGGCGGGGGGCGCGGCCGGGGTGCGGGACGGGAAGACGCAGCAGGCCAACGCGGTGTCGGACGGGCGCAGTTCGGGGTGGCCCGTGATGACGCCGCCGCCGGACCTGGCGCCGAGGCCGGTGCCCCGGGCGCCGCTGACCGACGTGGTGCCGCGGCGCACCCTGGTGATCATCGCGGTGGTCGTGGCACTCGCGGTCATCGGCACCGTGCTGGCCCTCACGCTGGGCGGTGGCGACGACAGCAGCGACGGCGCCAAGGGCGGCGGCACCAAGGCGACGGCGAGCGCGGGCAGCAGTGCCGACACCAAGGAGGACGAGAGCGGGGGCACCAAGACCGACGGGGCCACCACCGGCTCCCCCTCCTCGGACACCGGTGCGGGCGCCGCGAACACCCCGAGCACCGAGGAGAGCGCCCGGAGTTCGGAAGGGTCCTCGGGCTCGGGCGGCTCCTCCGGAGATAATGCGGTCGCCTCGACGTACCGGGGGAGCCAGGGGTACTCGATAGGGCTGCCCGACGGGTGGAGCTTCCAGACCTCCAGCTCGGCGGGCGACCGGTTCACCGGGCCCGACGGGCAGAAGCTGCTCGTCGCCTGGACCAGCACGCCTAAGGGCGACCCGGTGGCGGACTGGGAGAACCAGGAGCGGGGCATGACCCGCTCGCAGTACACGAAGATCCGAATAGAGCAGGTGAGCTACCGCGGCTGGAACACGGCCGACTGGGAGTTCACCTATGTGGAGAGCGGGACGAAGTACCGGACGATCGACCGTGGATTCGTCGTCAACGGCCATCTCGGATATGCCTTGATGTACACGGCGAAAGCCGCGAACTGGGGCACTGAGCTGCGCAAGGACACATGGCAGACGCTCGCTCGTACCTTCGAACCGAAGTCGTGAGGCGCTGTGCGCCGAGCGGTCCCGTGTTTGGGCCGTGAGATGTTGAATCCCCTCTTTGCGGGTTGCCTCCGGCACGTATCGTGAGTGTTTGCGAACCGTCCGCATCCAGGTATGGGTACGGAACGGGCCGTATGGCGAACGGAATTGACCAACCGGGCGGCCGGGGGAGGCAACGTGGACGACTATGCGGGTCGGGTGCTCGCCGACCGCTACCGCCTGCCACTGCCCCCTTCTGACGAGTACGAACTCACCGAGACGCGCGCCTTCGACACCTACAGCGGGCAGGAAGTCCTGGTCAGGCAGGTCCCGTTGCCCGAGGTCGTCGAGGCGGAGGTGCTCGACGCGGAGGGGCTGCCCGACGGGTTCACGGCCCGCGATCCGCAGGGTGGGCGGCGGAGTCCGGGGCGGGGCGGTACGCGCCGGCCCACGGAACCCGCGGTGCGCAGGGCCGTCGAGGCGGCGCAGGCCGCCGCGCGGATACCCGACCATCCGCGGCTCGACCAGGTCTTCGACGTGTTTGCCGAGGGCGGTTCGCTGTGGATCGTGAGCGAGTGGGTGGCCGCGCGGCCGCTGGCGGCGCTGCTCGCCGAGAAGCCGCTGACGCCGTACCGGGCGGCCGAGGTCGCCTCCGACGTGCTGATGGCCCTGCGGGTGCTGCACGCGCACGGCTGGGTGCACCGCAACATCACCGCCCGCACGGTACTGGTCTGCGACGACGGCCGGGTGATGCTGACCGGCCTCGCGGTGGGCGCGGCCGAGGAGGCGCTGTGCGGCTACGACCCGGTGCCGGCGGAGGCGGGTGAATGGGGCTCCGGGGACGCGGAGTTCGGGGCCGGGACCGAGGACGGCGGGGCCGGTGGGCCTGGAGGCCTCCCTGGAACCGCGGGTGCGGGCACGGGAGTTGCGCGGGCCGACGGCAAAGGTGTGACCGACGGGCGGGGTGTTCCGGTGGTCGCACCGCCCGGTGGGCGCGGGGCAGCGGGTGGCTACCGGGTTCCCGGGCAGGGTGCGGGTGCCGCGGGCGAGGGTGCGGGCGGCGGGCGTACGGCGCTCGGCGGGGCCGGTGGGGCCGCGGCGGCCTTCGGGCTCGGTGCTGGTGCGCAGGGCGTGGGGCCGGGCGCGGGACTGGGGCCGGTCGGTGCGGGCGGTTTCGGCGGGGGCGACACCGACCCCGAGGCGGCTCGGCGGGCGGCGATCGAGGCGCGGGAGTCGCGGGGGCTGCCGAGCGCCGGGGTGGAGTCGTCCAACGGCGCCGGTTCCGCCGGTGCCTTGGTCCGACGGGACCCCGACGGCGGTACGGACATCAGGGCGGCGCGGGCGGGTGCGATCGCCGCGTATCGTGCGGGCGCGCGAGCGGCGGCCCGGGTCCAGGAGGCCCAGAACAGCCGAGCGGCACTTCCGGGAGCCCGCCCGGCACCGGACACCGACCTTCCGGCGGCCCAGAGCAACGGGCCGGGACCGACTCAGCCGCCGTACCCGTCGGCGGGCGGTGCCGCCCAGGTGCCGTATCCCTATCCGAACGGCGGCGCGCAACCGCCCCAGGACAGCGCGAACGGCATCGAGCACGTGCCCGGGAGTGTGTCGGCGGGGCAGATAGCGGACCCCTACGGTGTGCGGCCGGCCGCCTGGCACGGAGCCGCGCCGCGCGACGGCGTCGGTGGGATGACCAGGGGCGGCGCGGGCGGCGCCGTAGACGGGCAGATGCCCGGTCTCGGTGCCGTACCCGCCGGTGGGCCCGGACCCGGGGATGTCGTGGATGCCGCTCCCACGCGGTGGGACGAGCTCACGCCCGCCGCCCCTGCCGCTCGCCGTGGCCCCGCCACCGCGCTCGCCGCGGAGCGGGCACGGCAGGCGCGGATGGCTGTGGTGGGGCCCGTCACCGAGCGGTGGGCACCCGAGCAGGCCGGGCCGGTGCACGAGAACTGGCAGCTCGCCGCGCCCATCGGGCCCGCGACCGACCTGTGGGCCCTCGGAGCCCTGCTCTTCCGGGCCGTGCAGGGGCACGCGCCCTACCCCGAGGAGTCGACGGCCGAGCTGGTGCAGCTGGTGTGCGCCGAGCCGCCCGCCTTCGCGGAGGAGTGCGGGCCGCTGCGGCCGGTCGTGGAGTCGTTGCTGCGGCAGGACCCCACCGAGCGGCTGGACTTCGAGGAACTGCGCGGCTGGCTGCGCTCGCTGGTGCGGTCCGCGCCCGAGCCGGAGGCCGGTGTCCATGTCGTGGCCGCGCCGCCCGTGGACACGAGTCGGTTGCCGATCGTGCGGCGCCGGGGCGAGTTGGTGCGCAGGCGGCGGGCCGGGCTGCCCGCGACCAGTGCGCACGGCCGGCACAAGCGGGCCCGGGAGGACGCCGGTGCCTCGCCGCGCCGCCTCGGCCGCAATCTGCTGCTGCTGATCCTGCTGGTGATGGCCGCGGCGATCGCGTACGCCATGTACTTCATGCCCAAGGCGGACCCCGACGACGAGGGCGCCGAGAAGACCGGCTCCACCAGTCAGGCCGGGCCCGCCCAGTCCCCGGACGCGAGCAGTGAGCCCCGGCCCGAGCAGACCACGCCCGAGCCGACCGCTCCCGAGCCGTCGCGGTCCAGCGCCGCCGCCGAGACGCAGACCGCCGGGCCCGAGGTCGCCGACGGCTTCACCGTGCGCACGGACGCCGAGGGCTTCAAGGTCGCCGTGGCCAACGGCTGGGACCGCACCCCGAGGAACGGCCGCGGTCAGGTCGTGTACTCCCAGGGCGACTTCGAGCTGATCGTCGTACCCGGGCGGGACACCGCGGCGGCGAACGGTGACGACCCGATGGCCTACCAGCGCGAGAAGGAGCCCGAGCTCCAGCCGTACCGCGACTCCAGCTGGGCCACCGCCACCGGGCTGAAGTCGATCCAGGTGGGGACCAGGAGCATGGCCGAGGGGCAGTTCACCTGGACCGGCGACGACGGGCGCGAACTGTACGTGCGCAACCTCGCGATCCTGAGCGGCGGGAAGTACCACGTGGTGCAGGTGCGCGGCCCGGAGGCGGAGCGGGACGAGGTGACCCGGCTGTACGAGCAGGCGTCGGCCACGTACCAGGTGACCGGCTGACGGACGCCCCACCGGCGCCCCGGGTTCACTGCGGCTTCGCGGAAGCGACAACCGTCACAGTGAGGTCTCCTTGACGCCCCCCTGGTTCCCCTCGGCTCGGGCCGGTCCTTAGTCTGACTGCGTCAAGAGCATTGCGGGGCAACGTGAATCAGATGCAGGGCCAGCTCCTCGCGGGGCGCTACCGGCTCGCCGACCCGATAGGTAAGGGCGGCATGGGCCGCGTCTGGCGTGCCCACGACGAGGTGCTGCACCGGGCCGTGGCGATCAAGGAGTTGACCGCCGCGCTCTACGTTTCCGAGAGCGACCAGGCCGTGTTGCTCGCCCGCACCCGCGCCGAGGCCCGCGCGGCCGCCCGGATCAACCACTCCGCCGTCGTCACGGTGCACGATGTGCTGGACCACGACGGCCGGCCCTGGATCGTGATGGAGCTGGTCGAGGGCCGCTCGCTGGCCGACGCCGTCAAGGAGGACGGCCGGGTGGAGCCGCGCGAGGCCGCCCGGATCGGGCTGTGGGTGCTGCGAGCCCTGCGCGCCGCGCACTCCGCCGGCGTCCTGCACAGGGATGTGAAACCCGGCAACGTCCTGCTCGCCCGGGACGGTCGCGTCCTGCTGACCGACTTCGGTATCGCCCAGATCGACGGCGACACCACCATCACCCGCACCGGAGAGGTCGTCGGCTCGGTCGACTACCTCGCCCCCGAGCGCGTCCGCGGCGCCGACCCCGGGCCGTCCGCCGACCTGTGGGCGCTGGGCGCGACGCTGTACACGGCGGTCGAGGGCCGCTCACCGTTCCGCCGCACGACCCCGCTGACGACCATGCAGGCCGTCGTCGAGGAGGATCCCGCCGCGCCGGTCAACGCCGGTGCGCTGGGGCCCGTGCTCGCCGCGCTGCTGCGCAAGGATCCGGCCGACCGGCCGAGCACGGCGCAGGCGGAGCAGCTGCTCGCCGAGGCGGCGGAGGGACAGCGACCGGCGGCCGCGCAGGCGTATGTGCCGACGGGGGCGGTGCGGTACGAGCCGGAGAGCGCGACCCGCGGTGCCGGCACCGGCACCCAGACCCGGGCGGTGCAGACGGCCGCGGCCACGCCCTATCCGCCGGTCACGGCCGCGCCCGTGCGGCGGAAGCGGCACCGCCTGCGCACGTTCGCCCTGGTCGTCGCGCTCGCGGTGATCGTCGGGGCGGGTGCGGTGGTCGCGTTGCAGCAGTTCGGTACGGACAGCGCCACCGGGTCCGGCCCCTCGACGCAGACTCCGAGCGCCACTGCGACCGAGTCGGACGGACAGCCCGGGGTTCCCGCCGGCTGGCAGCGCCACAACGATCCGGCGGGTTTCACCATCTACCTGCCCCCGGGATGGCAGCGGTCCATCTCCATCGACGAGGACGGCCTCACGCAGGTCGACTACTCGCCCGACAGGGGCAAGCACCTCGTGCGGGTCGCCGTCGACACCGCTCCGGACTTCACCAGCTCGTACGAGCACATGAGCAACCTGGACGCGCAGATCTCGGACCTGAAGAACTACACGCGGCTGAGTCTCAAGAAGGTGCTGTTCCGCGACCTGCCGGGCGCGCGCTGGGAGTACACGTGGGATGCGCTGGCAAAGGATCCGCCGCATTACTTCGCGGCCCCCTACCGCGCCATCGACGTCGGGTTCATGGAACGCGACGGCACCGAGTACGCCATCTACGCGTCCTCACCGACCGCCGACTGGGCCACCACCCGCAAGGACTTCGACTGGATCCTGCGCAGCTGGCAGGAGGCCGAAGCGAAGGGGTGAGAGCGTCACGCCTTCGGCGGAGCGAACGTCGGTGGTGTTCGTTTCACTTGGCCGGTCGCCGTCCCGGAGGGGGTTCGTCCGCTGGGGCATGATGGGGCGCATGGGGACCGAGGGGGACACCTTCCGCGTGATCGCGAGCCGTTATCGCCTGGAGGCGAGGATCGGGCGCGGCGGGATGGGCGTGGTGTGGCGGGCGACGGACCAACTGCTCGGCCGGCAGGTCGCCGTCAAGGAGATCCCCCTCGACGAGACCCTCTCCGCCGAGGACGCGAGGCTCCAGCGCGACCGCACGCTGCGTGAGGCCGGTGCGGTCGCCCGGCTGCGCCACCCGCACATCATCGTCGTGCACGACGTCGTCGAGCAGGACGAACGGCCGTACATCGTCATGGAGTTGATCGACGGCGGCTCCCTCGCCGAGCGGATCTCCGCCGACGGGCCCGTCGACGCCCGCGAGGCCGCCCGGATCGGCGCCGACCTGCTGAGCGCGTTGCGCTCCGCGCACCAGGCCGGGGTGCTGCACCGCGACATCAAGCCCGCCAACGTCCTCGTCGAGTCCGGCACCGGCCGGGTCGTCCTCACCGACTTCGGCATCGCCCAGGTCGCGGGCGCCACCACGCTCACCGAGACCGGCTCCTTCGTCGGCTCGCCCGAGTACACGGCGCCGGAGAGGATGTCCGGGACCAGGACCGGTCCCGAGGCCGACCTGTGGTCGCTGGGCGCGCTGCTCTGCACGGCCCTCAGCGGCGAATCCCCGTTCCGCCGCGACTCGTTGGGCGGCATCCTGCACGCCGTCGTCATCGACGAGATCCGGCCGCCCGCGCAGGCCGCGCCGCTCCTTCCCGTCATACGGGGGCTGCTGGAGCGCGATCCCGAGCGGCGCCTGGACGCGGTGGAGGCGGAGCGGATGCTGCGGGCGTTCCTGGAGACGGGCCGTACCCCGCCGCGCCGGACGCCCGAACGCCCGTACACACCGACCGAGCGCGACCTTCCGCTACGGCGGTCCCCGGCACAGCGCGCCGCTTCGGCACGGCGGTCCCAGGAGCGGCGGGATTCCTCGCCGCAGCGGTCCCAGGAGCAGCGGGATGCTTCGCCACGGCGGTCCCAGGAGCAGCGGGATTCCTCGCTACGGCGATCCCCGGCGTCGTCGGCGAGCGGCGGGGCCGGAGTCCGGGCGCGGTCGAGGCGGGGCGTGCTCATGGCGGCGCTGCTGGTCGCCGCGCTGGCGGGGGCGGGGGTGTCGGCGGCGGTACTGCTGACGCACCGGGGCGGGGAGGGCCGTACCACGACGAGCAGTTCGGCGCCCGGGACACCGGTCGGCACCACTCCGCGCACGTCGGCGGGCACCTCGCCGACAGCGCCCACGAGCCCTTCCGCCAGGCCGCCCGCGGTGACGCTCCCCTCCGCCCCCTCCGGCTACCGGGTCGCCGAGGACCCCGCCGGGTTCGCGCTCGCCGTGCCGGACGGGTTCACCCGTGAGCCGCAGGGCGAGCGCGTCTTCTACCTGTCGCCCGGGGAGACCTTCCGGCTCGGCGTCAAGGTCACCGAGCCCCAACCGGGCGGGCCGCTGGGCGTGATGCGCCGCGCGGCCGCCAAGGGGCCGGACAGCAACCCCGGTTACCGGGCCGGCCGGGTCACCTCGGTCACGCACCGCGGACACCCCGCCGCCCTCTGGGAGTTCACCTGGGACGGCTTCAGCGCGGCCGAGGGCGCCCGGCACACCTACGACGTGTGCTGGGAGGAGAACGGGCGGCTGTACGACGTGTGGGTCTCCGCGCCGGTCGGCAAGGTGCGGGAGGCGAAGGAGTACTTCGACGTGGCCGTCGACACCTTCACGGTGACGTAGGGATACGTCACGGGTGTGTGACCGGAATGCGTCCCCTCTGGATGCGCGCGTGCCTGGCGCGATATGGATGAACCCATGAGCAGCAGCGGGGGAGTCGGCCACGAGTCCGACGAGACGACGAGTTACGTTCTGCAACCACCCAGGCCTCCTCAGCCGGAGTCGGGTGCGGGGCGCCTCATAGCCGGCCGCTACCGGTTGCTCGCCAAACTCGGGCACGGCGGGATGGGCACGGTGTGGCGGGCCCAGGACGAGACCGTGGACCGTGAGGTGGCCGTCAAGGAACCCCGCGTCCCGGACCACCTTCCCGAACGCGAACGAGGGAACGCCTTCGAGCGCATGCGGCGCGAGGCACGCGCGGCGGCCCGGCTGGACCACCCCTCCGTCGTGAACGTGCACGACGTGGCGGTCGTGGACGGCCGGCCGTGGATCGTGATGGAGCTGGTGCGGGGGCGCTCGCTGGGCGACGCCTTGCAGGAAGGCACCCTCGGGGCCCGTGAAGCGGCGAGAATCGGCCTGGAGGTGCTCGGCGCGCTGGAGGCCGCGCACGCGGCGGGCATCCTGCACAGGGATGTGAAACCGGACAACATCCTGCTCGGCCGCCACGACCGGGTCGTCCTCACCGACTTCGGCATCGCCCAGATCGAGGGCGAGACCAACCTGACCGACACCGGCGGCTTCGTCGGCTCGCCCGAGTACATCGCCCCGGAGCGGGTGCTGGGCCAGCGCCCCGGACCCGCCTCCGACCTCTGGTCGCTCGGCGTGGTCCTGTACGCGGCGACGGAGGGCGTCTCGCCGTTCCGCCGCAGCAACACCCCGGCCACCCTCCAGTCCGTCCTCAACGCCATGCCCGCACCGCCCGCCGCCGCGCCCGGCCCGCTCGCCGACGCCATCAACGGCCTCCTTCAGAAGGACCCGGCGCGCCGCCCGACCGCCACGCAGGTCAGGGCGCTCCTGGAGGCCACCGCCAACCCACCGGCCCCGGAGCCCACGGAGATCGTGCGGACCGTGGAGGTCCCGGCGGGCGGCGGCCTGCGGCTGGGCCGCAAGACGCTGCTCGGGCTCGGGGCGGCGGTCGTAGCGGCCGCGGTGGCGGCGTATCTGGTGATCGCGGACCCCTTCGCGGGACCGCTCCCGGACGGCTGGACGAAGAAGCACACCAAGGACGTGGCCGCGACGCTGGCGGTGCCGGCCGGCTACCAGCCCACCACGCCCGACCGGAAGACGGACAAGACCCACTGGATCACGTACTCCGACTACAGCGGCGCAATCTGGATCGGCCTGAGCCTGGACCGGAAGGCCGAGGACACCGCGCACGACATCGCGGGGTCCGCGGCGGCCGAGATGTACGACGACGACAGCCGGTTCAAGGAGAGCGGCGACTACGACCTCAGCATGCCGGACACAGCGAGGACCCGGCCCGAGGAGAAGACCTACCAGGGCGCCAAGGCCGCCGGGAACACCGTCACCTACACCACCACCGACAGCCAGAACCCCCGCCCTCGCGAACTCCAGATCTTCTACTACCGCACCACCGGCGGCGACATGTACAAACTCACCGTCAGCTATCCGGGCAAGGGCGACTTCACCGCCCGGGGGCGTGAGGTGGCGCGGACGGCCATCGCGAATCTGGGGGTGGACCGGCTCTGAGCGGATTCGGGCCGATGGCCGACGGCGACGGGGCCGGGCGCCCGGTCGGTGGCATGGGCGAGGCGGGCAGGGCGGCGCAGGCCGTCGTCGCGCAGTACGTGCGGGACGGGTTCCTCACGCCGGAGAGCGTGGCGCGTGCCGAGTTCGACGTGTGGGACCGGACGACGCCGGGCCGGGTGCTGCTCGTCGCCGTGCAGGTGGTCCTCGCACTGCGGCAGGAGGACGGCCGGACCGACCTCGGCCGTCCGGTGCCCGGACTGGACGCGGAGGACGCCCGGCTGATGATCAGGACCCTGCTGCGGGACCCAGCGGCGGCTCCCGAGGCCTCTCGCCGCGACCTCATCACCCTCGACCGTCTGCTGGAGCTGCTGGCCTCCTTGATCGCCGAGGAATCGCTGTCCGAGGAAGCGGTGGACGCCCTGCTGGAGGCAGCGGAGGAGAGCTGTCTTGCCGTCGGACCGTGGGACGAGAGCGACGACCGTCGGCCCCGTGATGTCGAACTGACCGATCTCGGTGGCCTGTTGGTGCCGACGGAGCCCGGCCTGAAGATCGAGCTGATGCGGTCGCGCAAAGACGGCTCCCTCGCCGGTGTCACCCTCATGCGTGGCCGGACCGCGATCCAGCTCCAGGCGTTCCGTGCGCTCGGGGACACCTCCTGGGCGACCGTCCGTGCGGATCTGGCCCGTACGATGCGCAGCCGGGGCGGTTCCGCGGAGGAGCGCGTTGGCCCCGCGGGGCCCGAACTCCAGGCCGTCGTACGGATCCAGGGACCTCCCGGCAAGGACCGTCAGACCGTGCGGGTGCTGGGCCACGACGGCCCGGGGTGGATCCTGCGCGGCTTCGTGACAGGCCTCGGCGCGGAACCCGACAGCACCGAGGAGTGGCCCTACGACACCTTTCAGGGGACCGTCGTCCGGATGCCCGCCGATCCTCTGTCCACCGACCCCCTGATCCGGCTGCGGTGGCCGGATCAGGGTCGCTGAGCCCGCCGCTTAGACAAGGGCATGACCCGCACGGTACTCATGTGCCATGAGTGAAGACGGCGAACTCCCGTCCGGCGGACGTCTGATCGGTGGGCGGTACCGGCTCGTCGAGCGGGTCGGGGCCGGGCCGAGCGGCACGGTGTGGCGGGCTCACGACGAACAGGACGACCGGTACGTCGCCGTCAAGGAGCCGCGTCTGACCGGTGATCCGGAGGACGAGGAGCGGCGGCGGGCCGTGCACCGGCTGCCGCACGAGGCGCGCGCCGCGGCGTGGGTCGACCATCCGTCGGCCGTCGCCATTCACGACGTACTCCTCGAGGACGAACTGCCCTGGATCGTCATGGAGTTGGTGGAGGGCGAGCCGCTGGACGCCGCTCTCGCGGGGCGCGGGCCGCTGTCCGACGCGGAGGCGGCCCGGATCGGGCTCGCCGTCCTGGGCGCGCTGCACGCCGCCCACGGGGTCGGCATCGTCCACCGGGACCTCAAGCCGGCCAACGTCCTCCTCGAAGCGGGCAGTGGACGCGTCGTCGTCACCGACTTCGGGATCGGCGGCGCCGGGCACGCCGGTGCCCGGGAGACCTCCGCCGGGTTCGTCGCCCCGGAGTGCGCGTCCGGGCCCGGCGCCGGGCCCGCTTCCGACCTGTGGTCGTTGGGGGCCGTGCTCCGGGTGGCCGTGGCGGACACCCGGCCCGGTCCGCTGGGGACCCTGCTGGAGCGCCTCCTCGTGCCCGAGCCGCAGCAGCGGCCCCTGGCGGAGGAGGTCGCCCGGACACTGGCCGAGGTCGCGGGGGCGCGTGTGCCGGGGTGGGCCGTGGCAGCGCGGCGGGCGGGCTCCGAGGCGCCGGCCGCGGGGGCGGACGCCGTACCGGACGCCGGTGCGCACGCAGCGACGGCCGCGACGCCGGATCCCGCGCTCGTGGGCTCCGGCGCGCAAGCCGCCCCGTCGGATCCCGCGCTCCTGGGCTCCGGTGCGCACGCCGCGACGGCGGACACCGCATCCGCCGCTCCGCCGACCGCCCCCCATCACGGGCCCGACCCCCAGCCCCGCCGTCTCACCGCCCTCTCCGCCTTCGGCCTGCTCCTCCAGAAAAAACCGGAGCGCGGCTGAGCGGTGCTGATCATCGCCCCCCAATGCCCTGATCAGCACATTCCCTGCCAGTCATCACTGGCGAAGTGTGCGTACTCCGTGAACGCCCGTTACTGACGGGTACCCAAAGCCCCCCGTCCCGAATATCCTGCGGCTCATGACGGACGCGCAGGCCCCGGCCAAGACCGGCACCAACCCCCTCGCCCCCGCCCCTGAGGGCGCCCGCACCGCGGCCGACGTGGTCACCCCGGAGCTGGTCGCCCAGCTCACCAAGGGTGTCGTCGGCTCCGGTCGTACCGCGAACCACACGCCGTTCACCGGCGAGAAGCTGGCCGACCTGCCCGAGTCCACCCCCGAGGACGTGGCGAAGGCCTACGAGACGGCCCGCGCGGCGCAAGCGGTGTGGGAGCGCACGCCGGTGCGGCAGCGCGCGGCCGTCCTGCTGCGCTTCCACGACCTGGTCCTGGAGCGCCAGGCCGAGGTCCTCGACCTCATCCAGCTGGAGACCGGCAAGGCCCGCCTGCACGCCCACGAGGAGGTGCAGGCCGTCGCGGTCGCGGCCCGGCACTACGGCCGCAAGGCCCCCGCCTACCTCAGGCCCAAGCGCCACACCGGTGCCGTGCCCACCCTCACCAAGGTCACCGAACTGCGCCACCCGCGCGGGGTCGTCGGCCAGATAGCCCCCTGGAACTACCCGCTCGAACTGTCCGTCGGCGACGCGCTCCCCGCCTTCGTCGCGGGCAACGCGGTCGTGATGAAGCCCGACACCGAGACCTGCCTGACCGCCCTGTGGGCCCGTGACCTGCTGATCGAGGCCGGACTTCCCGCCGAGGTCTTCCAGGTCGTCCTCGGCGACGGTCCGGTCGTCGGCCCCGAGGTCGTCAAGCACGCCGACTACGTCTCCTTCACCGGCTCCACCCGCACCGGCCGCGAGGTCGCCCAGGGCGCCGCCGCCCGCCTGGTCGGGGTCTCCCTCGAACTCGGCGGCAAGAACGCCATGCTGGTCCTCGAGGACGCCGACATCGAGAAGGCCGCCGCCGGAGCCGTCCGCGCCTGCTTCTCCTCCGCCGGCCAACTCTGCATCTCCATCGAGCGGTTGTACGTCCACGAGTCCATCGCGGACGCCTTCCTGGAGCGCTTCGCCGCCCGCACCCGGGCCATGCGGCTCGGCACGTCCCTCGCCTACGGCGCCGACATGGGCTCCCTGGTCGGCGAACGCCAGCTGGAGACGGTCACCCGGCACGTCGAGGAGGCCGTCGCGAAGGGCGCCGAGCTCGTCGCCGGTGGCGTCGCCCGCCCCGACATCGGCCCGTACTTCTTCGAGCCGACCATCCTCGACGGCGTCACCGAGCCGATGGCCGTGTGCGCCGAGGAGACCTTCGGCCCCGTCGTCTCCATCTACCGCTTCAAGACCGAGGACGAGGCGATCGAGCTCGCCAACTCCACGCCGTACGGCCTGAATTCCTCGGTGTGGACGAAGGACGGCAAGCGCGGCCGCGAGGTCGCCTCCCGGGTGCGCGCCGGCACCGTCAACGTCAACGAGGGCTACGCCTCCGCCTACGGCAGCGTCCAGTCCCCGATGGGCGGCATGAAGGACTCCGGCCTCGGCCGCCGCCACGGCTCCGAGGGCATCCTCAAGTACACCGAGGCCCAGACGATCGCCCAGCAGCGGCTCCTGCCGATGGCGCCCTCCCTGGGCATGGACGACGAGAAGTACGCGGCGTTCATGAGCCGGAGCCTGAAGGTGATGAAGGCCTTCCGCTTCAAGTAGGAGCACCCGCCCCAGACGAACGTTCTCAACGAGGAGAGCACGTGCCCCAGGACACCTACGATTACGACGTCATAGTCGTCGGCTCCGGCTTCGGCGGCAGCGTCACCGCCCTGCGCCTCACGGAGAAGGGCTACCGCGTAGGTGTCCTGGAAGCCGGCCGCCGCTTCACCCGCGAGACCCTGCCCAGGAACTCCTGGGACCTGAAGAACTACCTCTGGGCCCCCAAGCTCGGCATGTACGGCATCCAGCGCATCCACCTGCTCGGCAATGTCATGGTCCTCGCGGGCGCGGGCGTCGGCGGCGGTTCCCTCAACTACGCCAACACCCTCTACGTCCCCCCGAAGCCCTTCTTCGAGGACCCCCAGTGGCGTGACATCACCGACTGGCAGGAGGAGCTCAAGCCGTACTACGACCAGGCCCGCCGCATGCTCGGCGTCCGGCTCAACCCGACGATGACCCCCTCCGACGTCCACCTCAAGGCGGCCGCCGAACGGATGGGCGTCGGCGACACCTTCCACATGGCCCCGGTCGGCGTCTTCTTCGGCGACGGCGAGGACGCGGACGGCACGCGCAAGGCAGCCCCCGGCCAGCAGGTCGAGGACCCGTACTTCGGTGGCGCCGGCCCCTCCCGCAAGGCGTGCGTGGAGTGCGGCGAGTGCATGACCGGCTGCCGGCACGGCGCCAAGAACACCCTCAACGAGAACTACCTCCACCTCGCCGAGAAGGCGGGCGCGGTGGTCCACCCCCTCACCACCGTCGTCTCGGTCACCGACGACTCCCAGGGCGGCTACGCGGTCGCGACCCTCCCCACCGACGACCGCAAGGCCAAGGGCCGCACCTTCAAGGCCCGCCAGGTCGTCCTCGCCGCCGGCACCTACGGCACCCAGACCCTCCTGCACCGCATGAAGGCGGGCGGACAGCTGCCGTACATCTCGGAGAAGCTGGGCGAGCTCACCCGCACCAACTCCGAGGCCCTGGTGGGCGCCCAGACCGACAACCGCCGCTACCGCAAGGCCACCGGCACGCCCAAGGTCGACTTCACCCGGGGTGTCGCCATCACGTCCTCCATCCACCCGGACGAGAACACCCACATCGAGCCGGTCCGCTACGGCAAGGGCTCCAACTCGATGGGCGGCCTCTCGATCCTCCAAGTGCCGTACGCGGAAGGCTCGTCGAGGGTCATGGGCTGGCTCGCGAACGCCGCGAAGCACCCCCTGCTCGTCCTGCGCTCCCTCTCCAACCGCCGTTGGTCGGAGCGGACCATCATCGGCCTGGTCATGCAGTCGCTGGACAACTCCCTGACGACGTACCTGAAGCCGGACGGCGTAGGCAAGGGCCTGCTCACCGCCCGCCAGGGCCACGGCGCCCCCAACCCCAAGCAGATCAAGGCCGCTTCGGAGGCCGCGTCCGCCGTCGCCGCCGACATCAACGGCTTCGCCGGCTCCAACGTCGGCGAGCTCATGGGCACCCCCCTCACCGCCCACTTCCTCGGCGGCTGCGCCATCGGCTCCTCCCGCGAGACCGGCGTCATCGACCCGTACCACCGGCTCTACGGCCACCCCGGGATCTCGGTCGTGGACGGCGCCGCGGTCTCCGCGAACCTCGGCGTGAACCCCTCGCTGACCATCACCGCGCAGGCAGAGCGCGCGATGTCGTTCTGGCCCAACAAGGGCGAGCAGGACCCGCGTCCGGCCCAGGGCGAGGCGTACGAGCGCCTCAACCCCGTCGAGCCCAAGTCCCCGGCGGTCCCGGCGGAGGCCTTCGGCGCGCTGAAGCTGCCGTTCCTGGGGATACCGGCGGTCCCGAAGAAGTCGTAGCGCCGGAAAAGACCGCAGAGCCGTACGGAACAAGAAGAAGGACCTGCACCCCCCTCCGAGCGCAGGTCCTTCTCTTTTTCTTGCGTCAAGCTGTGTTTACGGCTTTTGCGGCGCTACGACTCAGGCGTGGGCGCCGGTCGCACCCTTGCGCCGCTTCATCGCGAAGACCACACCGGTACCGGCGACGACGGCGAATCCGCCGACCAGGCCGATGACCGGCAGGGCCGAGCCGGCACCGGTGTCGGCGAGCTTGCCGTCCACGTCGACGTCGTTGACGTCCGAGATGGCGCTCTTGCCGCCGGTCTGCGGCTTGGCGTCGCCCGGCTTGCCCGCGTCGGAGCCGGCCGGCAGGACCTCGAAGTAGTAGATGCCGTAGTTCTCGTCCTCGGAGACCCAGCAGCCCTGCTCGTCGGAGTACTCGGCGAGGCCGATGGCGATGCCGATCGCGCTCGGCACCTCACGGTCGACCTTCACCCGCAGCTGGTAGCTGACGGAGTCGCCGCCGTCCAGGCTGAAGGAGTTGAACGCGCCGCCCTCGCCGAACTGGGTGGCCACGTCGACCCAGGAGCCGCCCTTCTTCACCTGCACGGTGACCAGGTCGCTGTAGTCCTTCTCGAAGTCCCAGTCGACCGCGCCGACACCGAGGTAGGGCTGGATGCCCTTGATGGTGTCGTCACCGGAGTTGTTCACGTTGAACTTGAAGTTCGTCCAGCCGCTGCCCGCCACGATGGACTCGGGCAGACCGGTCAGCGAGCTGTGCAGCACGTCGCTGTCCTCGATGACCGGGTCGCCGTCCTCGTCGACCGTGCACTCGTCGCCGGGCTCGCCGCTCTCGCTCGCGGAGGGGCTGCTGGTGGCGGAGGCCGAGCCGGTGGGGCTCGTCGAGGGGCTGCTGCTGGTGGTGGCCGAGCTGGAGGCGCCGGTGGTCGGGCTGCCGGTCGCGGGCGTGGTCGCCGGGTCAGCCGGGGTCGAGTCCGGGGCCGCCGGGGTGCTCGCGGGGTCGGTCGGGGTGGCGTCGGCGGCGGGCGTGCTCTCGGCCGCGGTCGGCGTGGGGGTCTCGTCCGCGAACGCGCTGGGCGCGGCGAACAGGGCCAGCGGCGCTATCGCGGCGGTCGCGGCCGCGGCGGCCAGTGCACGACGAAGCTTCATGAAGACCTCGGAAGTCAGGTGTGCTGCGCTGTCCGCAACACGCGTAGGAGGCCTCCGCGTGTGGGGCGCGGGTGGGGCCCGTGGTTCGTGAGGTTTGATCCACGCCGAGCGGGAAAGGTTGTGCGGTCATTCACAGAAAACTTATGTGGCCTGAGTCACATACCAGTTCGCCTTGTGAACACGCTTTCTGAGGCCCTAGAACTGACCCACGTGTCAGAAGACCCCAAGATCCCGGATGACGTCTGGGAACAATTCGCCCGTGACACCGAACGGGACATCAAGGACTCCGCCCCCAAGGAGCCTTCCGCGCGCGCCCGTGAAGTGGCCGAGCGGCTGCGGCGCCAGGAAGCGCGCGGGGAGCTGCCCGAGGGCTGGCGCACCGGGCCCGCCTGGCAGCAGAAGAAGAGCCGACGGGGCCTGTGGGGCGTCCTCGGCGTCGCCCTCGCGGTCGTGGTGGCCGTCGTGGCGGTGAAGCCGTCGCTGGTGCCGGGTGACCCCTTCGGCAGCGGGACGAGCTCGGAGTCCGCCTCCTCCCCGCTGCCCGAGGAGACCGCGGCCCCGACCACGGCCCCGGGTGCCGTGGACCCCGAGATCCCCACCCTGGACGACCCCTTCGCCGGCTCGCCGGCCAAGCAGTGGGCCGACGGCGAGGCCGGGATCGTCGTACCGAAGGCGAAGGCCGTCGCAGGTCAGTCCGCGGCCAAGGTCGGCCAGGCCCTGGAGCTGACCAGGAAGCTCCTGGTCGAGTCCAACCTCGACACGGGCACCCTGCGCGGCGAACGTCCCACCGAGGCGCTGTCCCTCCTGGACCCCAAGCAGGACGACGTCCTCAAGCGGCTCAAGACCGGCCTGAGCAAGCCGGACAAGGACCACGACCCGCTGTCGATGTTCAGCCGCTTCGACCCCGCCGAGGTCCGGCTGGCCGGTGACGTGGTCAAGCTGCGGGGCCGGATGACGTTCAAGGCGGGCGAGCACGCCTCGGTGGCCGTGCACGCCGACTACACCTTCGTCTACCCGGTCGTGCGCACCGACGGCACCACCGAGGTGACCCGCACGATCGTCCGCCGGGTCCTCGACGTCGAACTCCCCGACCCGACGAAGTACCAGGTCACCCCGGGCAAGCTCACCGTCCTGCGCTACGAGGAGAGCGCCGGCAACACCTCGTGCGACGTGTACGACGGCTTCCTGCACCCGGAGTTCTCCTCGACGGAGCCCACCGACCCGGCGCCCTCGGGGCCGACCCGGGACCCGTACGACCGCAGCGAGGACATCGGCCGGGCCAAGGACTGCGGGACGGTGTCCCGGGTCTGACCGCCCCCTGCTTGCAAGCAGGCGAAGGGCCCCGCGGGACGGAGCCGCGGGGCCCTTCTTTCGTCAGCACCGACGTCAGGGCAGCGCCGGTGCCTGGGAGCGGCGCCGGGGGGTTGCGCCGCTTGCTCCTGGCGCCCTGGTCACCTGCCGTGCCCACGGTCGGCGCCCCGGCGCACAAGGGGCGCACGGATGGTCTGGACCTCTGGCAGTCAGGCGACGCAGAACGAATGCAGTTGTCTACGGCGGGACTTGGGGGCTTTCTAGGCATCGTGCTGGATGGACGCGGCCTCCGCAATGGTTTGGCCCAGCTTTGGCCCAGCCTCGTGCCGGTACTTGTCCCGCCGGCCGGCCCCGGGCGTCCCCGGAGCCGACCGTTCTCTTGGGTGACCGGGCTGCTGTCCCCTGCCGTCCGGTCACTTCCTGGAGCGAGGTCCCACGACGCACGGCACGTTCCGTACGTCTCATCGCTCCAGCGAGCCACGCGTGGTTCTGTCGGGCCCGCCCCTGGCTGGCACGGACACCACGACCAACGAGGCGGTCCGGGCGGCGGTCACGCGCCGTACGGGTGAGGCGGGCCCCGAACTCAGATGCGACCCCTGCACAGTTCGAGGAGCGTCATCGCGAGGCTCGTGCCGGGCTTGCCGAGCGCGTCCCGGTAGCGGCCGAGGATCTCCATCTCGCGGGCGAGGTGCACGCGCCGGCCTCCGGAGGCGATACGGGTCTGCTGGACGACGGCCGAGACGGCCATCCGTTCCTGGATCAGACCGAGGATCCGGTCGTCGAGGGCGTCGATGCGCTCACGGGCGTCGGCGATGGTGGTTTCCGGGGTGGTGGTCATACAGGGCTCCTCGGTGGGGTGGGTGCCCCGGAGCGGCAAGGTCCGGAAAACACCAGGCGCCCCGGACCTTGTCGGCCCGGGGCGCCTGGGAAGTCGCTTGTCAGTTGCTCAAGCAGCACGACCATGGCAGCCGGCGGGCCGGGTGCCATAGGTAAACAAGTAGGTCGTCTGCGGGAGCATGGCAGCAGTATGCCGGGCCCCACGACAGCGTCCAACCCGGTTCGCATCCTGAGACCGGGCCGCTGCCGGTTCCGGCGGACCGGGCCGGCTGCCGGGTAGCGGCCCGACTGCCAGGTACGGCGGAGGAGCCGGCTGCCAGGTACGGCGGAGGAGCCGGCTGCCAGCTAGCGGACCGGCCGCCGCCGACTGCAGCGGAGCCCGGCCGAGCGGGCCCGGTGGGGGCGGCTTCGAGGTGGGGCGGGGCCCGCGACGCCCGCACAGATCCGCCGGACCGGCACTCGCCCCCGAACCGGTCCTGTGGGTCCCGGTAGACTCGGCCCCACACACACCTCGCTCACCGCCGGAAGGCAACCCGTGTCATCAGCGACCCCAGCCGCCCCCGACACCGTCCTGGTCGTCGACTTCGGCGCGCAGTACGCCCAGCTCATCGCCCGCCGCGTCCGCGAGGCCCGGGTCTACAGCGAGATCGTGCCGAGCACCATGCCGGTCGCGGAGATGCTCGCCAAGAACCCGGCGGCGATCATCCTCTCCGGCGGCCCCTCCTCCGTGTACGCGGAGGGCGCCCCCCGCCTGGACCGCGAGCTCTTCGAGTCCGGCGTCCCGGTCTTCGGCATGTGCTACGGCTTCCAGCTGATGGCCACCACCCTCGGCGGCACCGTCGACAACACCGGCGCCCGCGAGTACGGCCGTACGCCGCTGCACGTCTCGAAGTCCGGCTCCACCCTCTTCGAGGGCACCCCCGACGAGCAGTCGGTGTGGATGTCCCACGGCGACGCCTGCTCCGCCGCCCCCGAGGGCTTCACCGTGACCGCGTCCACCGACGTCGTCCCGGTCGCCGCCTTCGAGAACGACGAGAAGAAGCTCTACGGCGTCCAGTACCACCCCGAGGTCATGCACTCCACGCACGGCCAGCAGGTCCTGGAGCACTTCCTGTACCGGGGCGCCGGCCTGAAGCCCGACTGGACCACCGGCAACGTGATCGAGGAGCAGGTCGCCGCGATCCGCGAGCAGGTCGGCGACAAGCGCGCGATCTGCGGCCTGTCCGGCGGCGTGGACTCCGCCGTGGCCGCCGCCCTCGTCGCGCGCGCCATCGGCGACCAGCTGACCTGCGTGTACGTCGACCACGGTCTGATGCGCAAGGGCGAGACGGAGCAGGTCGAGAAGGACTTCGTGGCCGCGACCGGCGTCAAGCTGGTCGTCGTCGACGCGGAGGAGCGCTTCCTCACCGCCCTCAAGGGTGTCTCGGACCCCGAGGAGAAGCGGAAGATCATCGGCCGCGAGTTCATCCGGGTCTTCGAGCAGGCGCAGGCCGAGATCATCGCGGACGAGGGTCCGGCGGTGGAGTTCCTCGTCCAGGGCACCCTCTACCCGGACGTGGTCGAGTCCGGTGGCGGCACCGGCACGGCGAACATCAAGTCGCACCACAACGTGGGCGGGCTCCCGGAGGACCTGGAGTTCCAGCTCATCGAGCCGCTGCGCAAGCTGTTCAAGGACGAGGTCCGGATGGTCGGCCAGGAGCTGGGGCTCCCGGACGAGATCGTCCAGCGGCAGCCCTTCCCGGGCCCCGGCCTCGGCATCCGGATCGTCGGCGAGGTCACCAAGGAGCGCCTCGACCTGCTGCGCGACGCCGACGCCATCGCCCGCGAGGAGCTCACGGCGGCCGGCCTGGACCGGGACATCTGGCAGTGCCCGGTCGTCCTGCTCGCCGACGTCCGCTCGGTCGGCGTCCAGGGCGACGGCCGCACCTACGGCCACCCGATCGTCCTGCGCCCGGTCTCCTCCGAGGACGCCATGACGGCCGACTGGTCGCGACTGCCGTACGACGTCCTCGCGAAGATCTCGACGCGGATCACGAACGAGGTGGCCGACGTCAACCGCGTGGTGCTCGACGTGACGTCGAAGCCGCCGGGCACCATCGAGTGGGAGTAGGCAGCCCTCTTGCAGGTCAGGTCCGCTTGAGAGTGCGCACCGGCTCTCCGGGCTTCCAGACCTGGACGACCAGGTACTTCTCGTCCTCGACGTAGGTCCGCACGACCTCCGTCAGCTCGGTGCGGAAGAGGTGGAACGGCTCCGGCGGTTCCACCTCTTCGCCGTACGCGGCCTTGGTCGCCGGGTCGGTGACCTCGCTCGCGCGACCGCTGATCCGCACGTCCCCGCCGCCCATCGTCTGCCCCTCGCCGGGATTGGCCTGGAGGGCGAAGCGGGGGTCGCGCAGGAGGTCGAGGGCCTTGAGCGAGTCCGGCATCATGCCGAGCCACAGCTCGCCGTTCAGGAAACGCACCTCCAGGCCGGAGGTGCGGGGTGAACCGTCCTTGCGCAGGGTCGCGAGGACGTGGTGGGTGCTGTGCTCTGCGGGGGACACCCCCGCACCCCCGCCGCCGAAGCGCTCCTCGACGGTCTTGGCCAGGTCGGGTTCCGCGGCGGAGAAAGCTGCCCAGTTCATAGCCGACAGTGTTCCGTCGATACCCGACATCTTCTGTCTGATATCCACCGGGTACGCCATCTTTACAAAACAGCCCTGTTCTCTTGCGCTGACCGAAGGTAACTTCCGCCCCGTAAGCCACCCAGTGCCGGAGGACCATATGCACGGGACACCCCTCGGGCCCACTCCGCCGATGCCGGTGCCCACCGAGAAGCTCCAGTTCGCGATGCCGCCGATGCACGACTCCGTCGAGGAGGAACGCCGGCACCGCAAGGAGCGGCTCGCCGGCGCGCTGCGGAACTTCGGACGGCTCGGCTTCGAGGACGGCGTCTCCGGACACATCACCGCCCGCGACCCGGAGTTCACCGACTGCTTCTGGGTCAACCCCTTCGGCATGCCCTTCAAGCACGTCACCGTGAGCGACCTGGTGCTCGCCAACTCCGACGGGCAGGTGCTCGACGGCCGGCACCACGTCAACCAGGCGGCGTTCACCGTGCACTCCCAGGTGCACGCCGCCCGCCCGGACGTCGTCGCCGTCGCCCACTGCCACTCCGTGCACGGCCGGGCGCTGGCCGCCCTAGGTGAACTCCTCGACCCCATCACCCAGGAGAGCTGCGCCTTCTACGAGGACCACGCGCTCTACGACACCTACACCGGAGTCGCCGTCGACGCCGAGGAGGGCCGCCGGATCGCCACCGCGCTCGGTTCCCGCAAGGCCCTGGTCCTGCGCAACCACGGGCTGCTCACCGTCGGGGACTCGGTGGACGCGGCGGCCTGGTGGTTCGTGTCGATGGAACGCTCCAGCCAGGTGCAGCTGACGGCCCGGGCGGCGGGCCGCCCCGTGCTCATCGACCACCGGGCGGCGGTCGCGACAAGGGAACAGCTGGGCGGGGACCTGGTGGCCTGGATCAACTACCAGCCGATGTGGCAGGACATCAGCCGCAGCGAGCCGGATCTGCTGTCGTGACGGATCTTCTGTCGTGACGCCCGGGTGCTCCGGGGTCCTCAGAAACCCCGGAGCACGGCCGCCTTCGTCAGGGCGAACTCCTCGTCCGTGAGCACCCCTTCACGGTGCAGCTCGCCCAACTCCCGCAGCCTGCGCAGCAGTACGTCGTGATGGTCGGCCGGCGGCGGTACGGCGGACGCCGTCAGCCGGGGGCGGTCGGCGCGCTCGTCGTCGTACTCGAGGCCGCCCCGGGTGGACGGGTGCGGGAGTCTCGCCGTGACGGCCGTCGCGACCAGCGCCGTGAGCAGGTCGCGGCGGGTGCTGCCCCACAGGTCGAGGGCGTACGGGTCCTTCTCCGGCGGCAGCTTCGAGAACGACGTCTCACGGGTCACGAACCGCATGAACCCGTCCTCGTAACCGGAGTTGGGCAGCCACTCCACCTGGACCAGGTCGCCCACGTTGATGATCCGCGGACCGGTCGCGCGCTTGACGCGGTCGGAGGTGTCGGCCCAGTCGATACGGACCTGGATGCCGTCGAAGGACACCGTGCCGTCGGAGGAGCGCACCGAGACCGGGACCGGCGGGCCCGGGAGCAGATACGTCTTCGTCGGCTCCTTGGGGATCTGGTCCAGGAGGAGCGCGCGGCGGATCTCCTCGGCCACGTACTCGGCGACCCCCGCACGGTCGACGTCCACGGTCAGCCGGTACGGATCGGCCGGGTCCGGCAGCCGTCCGCCGGTCGCGTGCAGCAGCGGGTCCGCGCCCTCGCGCAGCCGCATCCTGAGCCGGCCGCGCTTGCGTTCCGGTTCGAACGCCACTCCCGCGATGGCCTCCAGAGGCACGGCGATCTCCCCGTACGTCTGCCGGAACAGCGGCACGGAGCGGTGGAGTCCCGGCGTGATCCTGACCGTTGTGCCGTCGAAGGCCCAGGTCCCGTCACGCTGGATGATCTCGGCCATACGGAAATTCTCGCAGCCGGGTCAACACGGCGGGTCCCGCTTCACCCGTCGCTTCACTTGCGCGGACCGGACCTGCCGGGTGGGGGAGGTGTGCTGTAGGGCACAATTCGCTGTCATCACGGGGGAGTTGTTCGGGGTTCTTCAGCGGGTGGCGCGGCCGGTCGGCCGTGAGGTCATGTGGGGCCGAAAGGCCAGGAGTCGTGGGAAGGCGGGCGTCGGGCGTGGCGGTGCAGGAAGCGAGACAGAGCGCGGCCGGGGGCGTGCCCCAAGGTGCGCACGACGGTGGCTGCACCTGTGGGGACTGTCCGCACGGGGCGCGGGCCGGGCACCGGCGTGCGGTCGCCGAATTCCTCCTGAAGCGGGACGAGTTCGCCGCCGGACAGGGGCTGCCGGCCGCCGTGGCGCACTCCGCGTCGGCCTCCCGGCAGTGGGTCTCCGAGGAGCTGACCCAGTCCGCGGAACTCGTGGCCGAACGCGGACGGGCCGAGGGCGCCGCCTGGCTCGCCCGGCTGTGGCGCCGCACGGCCTACGCGGTATGGGCCGCGGTCGTGGTCCTGCTGCTCGTCCAGGCACTGACCGCGATCGGCGCGGGGTGGACCGCGGCGCGTACGGCCGGCCTGCTCGCCGCGCTGCTCGTGGCCGGGGCGCTGACCGCCGCGTCCTGGTTCCACCGGGCCCGGGGCGGGGTGCTCGCGCCGGTGATCGGTGAGGACAACCGGCTGTCGACGTCACGGGCGGTCGCCGTGGCCTGGGTGCTGTTCGTCGCGTACGCCGTGCTGGTGCTGGTGGGGCGACTGGCCGCGGCCTCCTCCGGTGCGGAACGCGACGCGCTGATCTCCGGTCTCGAACTGGCCCGGGGCGCGGGTGTCGTGACCGTGCTCGCCGTGGTGTGCGGGATCGCCGTGCTGGTACGGCGCGTGGTCGGGCTGCGGGTGCTGGGCCAGCGCTTGCAGAAGGTGCGGGCGGACCGGCCGCGGGCCGCGGACCTGCTGACGGACGACTCCGGGCGGGGCAGCTTCGCCGACATCCAGTACGTCGTGATCGGCGCGGTCGCCCTGCTGTTCGCCTGCGTGCGGCTGGCCCGGCGGCCGGACCAGCTGCCCGATCTGCCGTGGGGGCTCGCGGTAGTGGTGCTGGTGTCCGCGGCGACGTATGTGGCGGGCAAGTACGCGGAGGGCGGGCGACCGGTGATCCTCTCCGTGGTGCGCTCACGCGAGGCGGGCGACCTGGACGGTCCCATCCGCACCGGGGACGACATCGAGATCCGGGGCGCCGGGTTCGTGCCGCCGGGGGCGCAGCGGGCGGATCGGCTGGCGCGGATGGTGGTACGGATCGGTCCGGTGAACGTCCATGTGCCGCTGGTGCCGGTGGCCGGGGGCTTCAGCAACCCCACGGACGAGGTACTGACCGTCCCGGTGCCGGCGGATGTGGAGCCGGGGCGGGTGGAGGTGCAGGTGGTGACTGCGGCGGGGGTGGAGACGAATCGCTATGCGATCGATGTGACGGACTGAGGGGTTGTGGGGTCCGGTGCGGGTGGTGTGGGCGGGCGTTTTTGCGCAGTTCCCCGCGCCCCTGAGAGGCCTGCGGCGGCCCGTTGCGGTGTGGTGGGGGCGCGTGTAGCGCGTGAGGTTCGGTGGATGAGCCGGTGCCGGGTTGGGGGTCAAAGATGCGCCCACCGTCCCCACCCAGGGGCGCGGGGAACTGCGCGACCAGCCACAACGCACCTGTAGCCGCACCACAACCGAACCCGGCACCCCCTTAGGCGCTCGGCCCAAGCCCAGCGCAGCGGGGGCGCGGGGAACTGCGCGACGAGCCCCCACCGGGCCGCAGCCGCCAGACGACCGAACCCGGCACCCCCCGAGGCGCTCAAAAACTCGTCCGAACGGAATTGAGCACCGCGGCCCCTCCGTGCGTATCGTCTTGTGAGGGGTCTCGGCACGCTGGTGAGAGGCGGCTCGGAGCGATGACTCATAGTTTTCGTACGGACACGCACGCCCCCTATTACGACGAGCAACGGTCCTGGCGGGACAGCATCAGCCAGTACGCCCTGCTTCCGCTGCGCATCTTCCTGGGCGTCACCTTCATCTACGCCGGCCTGGACAAACTGACCGACAGTGCCTTCATGAAGGACTCCGGCTCGGGCTCCATCGGCGACATGATGCGCAGCGTGCGGGACTCCTCGGCGATCCCCGCCCTGGTCGACCTGTCCCTGAAGAACCCCGTCGGCTTCGGCTACGCCATCGCTCTCGGTGAACTCGCCGTGGGCATCGGCACCCTGCTCGGCATCCTCGCCCGCCTCGCCGCGCTCGGCGGCGCGTTGATCTCGCTCAGCCTGTGGCTGACCGTGAGCTGGGCGTCCGACCCCTACTACTACGGCAACGACCTCGCCTACCTGATGGCCTGGCTGCCCCTCGTCCTCGCGGGTGCCTCCGTCTTCTCCGTGGACGCCGCCTTGCGGGCCCGACGACGGCAGCGGGCGGGAGGTTACCGGTAGCTCCGGTCGGCGGAGCTACCGGTGGCGAGACGGACGGCCCGCGGCTCAGCGGTCAGTGCGGTGAGGACGGTTGGGCCGTCTCCTCCGCCTCGGGCGGTGTGCTCGTACGGCGCCTGCCCCGTCGGCCGCGTATGGACCTGGTCAGCGATCCCACCGCGCCGGCGAGGAAGAGGCCGCCCACCACCATCGGGATCACCGCGAACCACGGCGTGTCCCACGCGTCGCCCGCGTCCCCGACGTAGGTGATGCCCGCGAGGGTGAGGAAGACGCCGGCGATCAGTCTCCCCGGCTGGAACTCATGACGCAGCACGGCGCACCTCCGCCTGTCCGATGCCGACCCGCAGGTCCAGGTCGAGCGTGCCGGCGTTCTTCGGGTCCGAGGTCGGTGGCAGGGTGACCTCCTTGCGCTTGCCCGGTTCCACGTCCACGTCCGCCTGGTCGTCGCCCGGCAACTGGATGTCGCCCACGCCCACGTCGATGCTCGCCTTCACGGTCACGTCCGGCGGTACGACGACCACCAGCCGGCCCACGCCCACGTCGGCCTGGGTCGTCACGGTCCGGCCCTTGGACAGATCCAGCTTGGTCAGGTCCAGGGTCCCCACCCCGGTGCCGAGTTCGTACTCCGGGCGGACGTCGGTCACCGCCGCCGGTTTCCAGGTCGTGCGGACCCAGTGGGTGGTGATGTCCTTCGGCAGGGCCGCCGAGGTGGCCAGCAGGCCGGCCGTGACGACCGCGAGGAAGACCGAGCCCGCTCCGGTCCGGCCGAGGAAGGAGCTGAGGGCTATACCGAGGCCGAAGACGATCAGCGCGCAGGCGAGGCCGGTCTGCAGACTGGTGCCGAGGGGATGCTCCTCCCAGGTCGCTCCGGTGCCCAGGCCGCCCGCCAGCAGGGCGAACAGGAAGATCCAGCCGCCGATCCAGCGCGGGCCGCGCGGCTTGGGCTGCCGGGTCTGGGCCGCGCGCAGGTCCTCGCGTCTGTTCCAAGGGGTGCCGAGGCCGATGTTGACGGCCGCCGCGATGTCACGCTCGCGGGAGTCCACGGGCCCCCACAGATAGCCCGTGCCGCCGACGTGGGTGCCGTCCTTGACGATGGGGTCGCGCCACCAGGAGGGGGAGCCGGCCGGCACCGGCGGGGCCTGCGCCTCCGGCGGGGCGTCGGCGACGGCCTGGGCGGCGAGCGGGTCCGGGTCGGGGGTGCCGCGGTTGCGCGACCAGTAGCCGGCGCCCGCGAGCAGCAGGGAGAGGACCACGGCGAAGGTCAGCACGCCGGTGTTGCTCAGCATGGTGAGGAAGACTCCGCAGCCGACCAGCGCGAACAGCACGCCGATCAGTGCCTGGCCGTCCACCCGGCCGGTGAGGAGCTTGCGCACTTCGTTCTCGTCCTCGTCGTCGTAGGGGACGAGGAGCCAGGCGAAGCCGTAGAAGATGAGACCGATGCCGCCGGTCGCCGACAGCACGGCGAGCGTGATCCGGAAGATCACCGGGTCCATGTCGCACTGCCGCCCGAGCCCGGCACACACCCCGGCGAGCTGCTTGTGCCGGCGGTCGCGCCGGAAGGCGAGGGGGGTGGCGGCGGGGCCGGATTCCGGGGCGGGGTCCTCGGTTGCGTGCGTGGCCGTGACCGTGGTCGGTGTCGTGCCTCCTTCTTTTTCTTTTCGCGCGCCCGCCTGCCCGTGCGTGCGCGCGTGCCCGCCGGTGTCGGTGGGGGCGCCCGCGCCGGGGCCGGTGCTCGGGTCCGGGCCTCCGCCGGATCCGGCGCCCGGGGCGTGCTGGTGATCTGTCATGTGTCCATGGTGACGGGCGCGAGGGCCCGGCGGGAGTCGGAACGACCCTGGCCGGACCCTGATATCGGCCCTGAGAGGGGGGAGGGAAGCGTTCGGAAGGCGCGCCGTTCGGAGATCAGGGGAGTCTCGGGGGCCAACCCTGATGCCCCCGCACCCCTGCCGTGTGACCATCGATGGCATGCCGGAAGCCGCAGCAGTGCCCCTCGTCGAACCGCGGCCGCCGCGCAAGCTCTACCGCAGCAGTGACGGACGCTGGCTGGGTGGTGTGGCGCGGGGGCTCGCCGGGCATCTCGGGCTGCCCGTCATCTGGGTGCGGCTCGTCTTCGTCGGCCTGTTCATGGCGGACGGCCTCGGCGCCCTGCTGTATGCCGCCTTCTGGTTCTTCGTGCCGCTCGGCGTCGGCGGGGTCGGAGGGCAGCGGCCACCCGCGCTGGTCACGACCGAGACCTCGCCGGACGGCCGCCGCAGACTGGTCGCCCGCCGCCCCGACCGGGGTCAGATCGTGGCCCTGCTGCTCATGGTCGTCGTGGCCATGGTCTTCGTCGGCAATGTCAATGTGGGCAACGGCGCGAAGGCCTACCTCTGGCCGGCCGTCCTCGTCGGCGCGGGCGTCGCCCTCGTCTGGCGCCAGGCGGACAATGCCCGCCGGGCCCGCTGGATGGAGGTCGGCCGCCGTCGGCGCACCTTGACCTTGCTGCGTGCCGCCGGTGGTGTCCTCCTGGTCACCGCGGGCGTCTCCGGGGTCTTCGTGCTCCAGGGTTCCGCTGCCCACCTCGGCTCCGTCCTCCAGGCGGCCCTCGCCGTCCTCGTCGGGATAACGCTGCTGGCGGGGCCGTATCTCGTCCGGATGACCCAGGACCTCTCCGAGGAGCGCCTGATGCGTATCCGCGCCCAGGAGCGCGCGGAGGTCGCCGCCCATGTCCACGACTCGGTGCTGCACACCCTGACCCTGATCCAGCGCAACGCGGAGAACGCGAGCGAGGTCCGCCGCCTCGCCCGCGCCCAGGAGCGCGACCTGCGCACCTGGCTCTACAAGCCCGAGGGCACCGGCAAGGACGAGGCCGACGAACCCACCGACCTCGCCGACGCGGTGCGGCGCAATGCCGCCGAGGTCGAGGACAAGCACGGCGTCCCCATCGAGGTCGTGGTCGTCGGCGACTGCCCGCTCGACGAGAGAACCAGTGCCCAGATGCAGGCCGCGCGCGAGGCGATGGTCAACGCCGCCAAGTACGGTGGCGAGGGCGGCGCCGTACAGGTCTATGCCGAAGTCGAGGGCAGGACGGTCTTCGTGTCCGTCCGGGACCGCGGTCCCGGCTTCGACCTCGACTCGATACCCGCCGACCGGATGGGTGTCAGACAATCGATCATCGGCCGCATGGAGCGCCATGGCGGCACGGCCCGGCTGCGCGCGGTGCCGGACGGCGGCACGGAGGTCGAGCTGGAGATGGAGAGGGCGGAGAAGACGTCATGAGCGACGAGGCGAACGGCACGGCGGAGGTCACCGGGGGCGCGGACGGGCGCCGGGTGCGCGTGGTCCTCGTCGACGACCACCGCATGTTCCGCACGGGCGTCCAGGCCGAGATCGGCCGGACCGAGGAGACCGGTGTCGAGGTCGTCGGGGAGGCCGCGGACGTCGAGCAGGCCGTCACCGTGATCACCGCGACCCGACCCGAGGTCGTCCTCCTCGACGTGCATCTGCCGGGCGGCGGCGGGGTCGAAGTGCTGCGCCGCTGCGCCCCGTTGATGGCCGACGCCGAGCAGCCCGTCCGCTTCCTCGCCCTGTCCGTCTCGGACGCGGCGGAGGACGTGATCGGGGTGATCCGGGGCGGTGCGCGCGGCTATGTGACGAAGACGATCACGGGCACGGATCTCGTCAACTCGGTCTTCCGCGTCCAGGAGGGCGACGCGGTGTTCTCCCCGAGGCTCGCCGGGTTCGTCCTGGACGCCTTCGCCTCGACCGACGCCCCGCCGGTCGACGAGGACCTCGACCGTCTCACCCAGCGCGAGCGCGAGGTGCTGAGGCTCATTGCGCGGGGCTACGCCTACAAGGAGATCGCCAAGCAGCTGTTCATCTCGGTGAAGACGGTCGAGTCCCATGTCTCGGCGGTGCTGCGGAAGTTGCAGCTGTCCAACCGTCATGAGCTGACGCGGTGGGCTACGGCACGCCGACTGGTCTGACGCACCTTCACCGGACGCGCGCTCACCCCTGGCGCGCTCACGCCACCCGTGTGGCACCGGCGAACGGCATCTCGTCGATCGGTGCCTCCCGTACCGGTGCCGAGGGGTTCGGGGCGTGGATCATGCGGCCGTTGCCGATGTAGAGGCCGACGTGGCTGATGCCGGAGTAGAAGAACACCAGGTCACCGGGGAGGAGTTCGGAGCGGGAGACGCGTCGGCCCGCGTCGATCTGGGCGTAGGTCGTGCGGGGCAGGGAGATGCCCGCGGAGCGGTACGCGGCCTGGACCAGGCCCGAGCAGTCGAAGGCGTCCGGGCCGGTGGCGCCCCAGACGTAGGGGCTGCCCAGCTTGGAGTAGGCGTAGGAGACGGCGGCCGCGGCCCGGGAGTTGGGGGCCTGAGCGGTGGCCGTGGCGGGTGTCGTCAGCCCTCCGCGCGCGCCCGTCGCGTCGCGTGAGGCGCGAGGTCCGGCCGCACCTGCCCCCGCCCGTTCCCCGGCCGGGAGCTGGTTCAGCAGGCGGCGGGCCGCGTCCAGCTTGCCGGTGATCGTCTTCTTGTGGCGCTTCAGCTCCGCCTGCCGGGACTTCAGCGAGGCCAGCTCGATGTGTGCGGCGCCGCGCAACTGCTCGATCTCCCGCAGTTGGCGGCGGACGTTCGCCACCGAGGTCGCCTGTCGGCTGCCGGCCCGTTCGACGAACTCGGCGCCGTCCAGGTAGTGGTCGGGGTCGTCGGAGAGGGCGAGCTGCATCGCGGGGTCGAGTCCGCCGCCGCGGTACTGTGCGGCGGCGATCGCACCCAGCCCGTCCCGGGCCTCGTTGAGCCGCTCGGTCCGGCGTGCCGCCTGGTCCCGCAGGGTGTCCAGCCGCGCCTCGGCCGCCTCGGCTTTCTCCTTCGCGCCGTTGTACTTCTCGGTGGCGGCCTCCGCCTCCTGGTACAGCCGGTCCACCTGCGCCTTGACCTGCGCCGGCGTGAGCTGCGGCTCGGCGTGTCCGGTCCCGTCGAAGCCCGTCGCGGTCGCCGCGCCGGCGAGGGCGATCGTGGCCGCCGTACGGACCGTATGGCCGCCGGCCGAGCGTTGACGGGGCTTGCGGTGCACTGCCACGTGGACTGCACGTCCTTTCCTCGACCGCCCGCCCCGGGGCTCGTCCGGCGTACGGCGCCAGGGCGAGCGGCCGTACGACCGCCCGGGGGCGGTGTGCGCGTCCGGCGACGGGCCGCACAGGGGGAGCGGACCGCCGCCGGACCTTCTCGGCGGTGGTGGCCGACTGCCGCCCCTGGCCCGGGCGGCGGTGGGGAGCCGGTCACCTGGTGGAGGACGCTAAACCTGAGTGTGTCCGGGAGGTAACGCGTTGTGCGGAAGTGCCGCCAGGGGACCGCCGGGTGACCGAAGGTGACCGTGATCCCGGGGTGGCGTCGTCGACTTCGCGCGGTGCGCTGACCGAAGTCGGGCTTTTCGGCCGCCCGCGAGGTGTGGAGTGCTATGGGGCGCATATATGCAAGTTCTGCTGAAGGGGCCGGTGCGGGCGTCCTCAGGGGCCCGGCATAGGCTCCGGCCTCATGGACGTACTCATCCATCTCTTCGTGGGCCTGCACATCATCGGCATCGCCTCGCTGCTCGGCGGCTTCCTCACCCAGATGAAGGCGATGGGCCAGGGCACCGCCCGGTTCGTCCCCGCGATGTTGCACGGCGCCGCGACCATGCTGGTCACCGGGATCATCCTGGTCGGCCTCAACCAGGCCGACGACCAGCACGTCAACAACATCAAGATCGGCATCAAGCTGGCGCTGCTGATCGTGATCCTCGGACTCGTCTACGTGAAGCGTGACGACGAGAAGGTGGACAAGAGCCTGTTCGGCCTGGTCGGCGCGCTGACCACGGCCAACATCTTCATCGCGGTGCTCTGGACCTGAGAGCGGCACGCGCCTCGGCGACCGCCCCCGCGCCGACGGTCAGCCAGGCCGCCACCGACACCCACAGCAGCACCTCACCCGGTGTCCGCAGCCAGGAGACGTCCAGGGCGGCCGAGACCGACAGGGTCGCCGCCGCGGCCATGCCCATGGGGAAGACGGTGGCCCAGCGCCGCACGTCGTAGCCCGGCCGCGGCCGGAGGCACTCGGCCGTCAGCAGCACGGCGTACCCGGCCAGGCCGAGCACCAGCAGGGCGACGGTCACGGCGCGCAGCACGCCGAGGTCGTCGTCGTTCCACAGGTACAGGCGCGCGCTGTCGGCGGCGATCAGCCTCGCGCCGGCCAGCGCCGAGATGGCGAGCGCGCCGCCCGCGATCCACTGGTCACCGTGCCCCTCCACTACCTGGCGCGGGTCGAAGCGGTAAAGCGCGACGCCGTAGAGGACCAGGCCGAGCCAGAACAGCACGAGCGCGGTGTGCGCGAGCCAGGCCGCCGACTCGGCCGCCGCGAGGGTGGCGCCGAGGACCGCGAGGCCCTGGGTCGCCACACAGCCCAGGAACACCCCGCCGGGCATCCGCCGCGTCCAGTGGCCCACGGCGAACACGATCAGCACCGGCCACAGCAGCGCGGCCAGGGCCAGCAGGGCCTCGGCGAGGGGCTGCCGGTCGAGTGCGGAGAAGCGGGTACCGAGCACGGTGGTCGCCGCCACGGCCGTCAGCGCGCCCGGTGTCCCGGCCTCGGCGACCCAGCGCGCGCGCTCCCGGAGCAGTCGTACGGCGAACTCGGCGGCCAGTCCCAGCCAGGCCGCGCAGCCGAGCACCAGGGCGATCCGGGACAGCGTCTCGTAGTCGGCCAGGTGCAGCCCGACCGACAGGATGCCGGTCGCCATCGCGGCGGCCCCGGCGGCGGACGGGCGCCGCGTCCACCAGAGGCGCAGGGGGGAGTGCGGGGAGGTACCGGCCATGCACCGATGCTAGGAAGCTCCGCGCGCCTCGGGAGCGGGGCGCGCACGCGCGCGTGGGGGAAAACGCGCGGGCGCAGGAGCCCCGCCCGCGCTGAACGGCTCAGGCCGGCCGGACCACGCTGTGGATCGCCGATTCACCGTCGTAGTAGATCGACTCCTCGCGGACGTACGCGCCCGGCTTGGGGGCGTGGATCATCATGCCGTTGCCGATGTAGAGGCCGACATGGCTGATGTCGTCGTAGAAGAAGACCAGGTCGCCGGGCTGGGCGTCGGCCAGGGAGACCGTGGTGCCGGCGTTGACCTGGTCGTAGGTGACGCGCGGGAGGTCGACGCCGGCGGCCTTCCAGGCGGCCTGGGTGAGCCCCGAGCAGTCGTAGGAGCCGGGGCCCGTGGCGCCCCAGACGTACGGCTTGCCGATCTGCGCGCGGGCGAAGGCGAGGGCCTTGGCGGCCTTGGTGGCGTACGAGGAGTCGGGCGCCGTCGAGGTACTCGAACCGGTGGGGCCCGACGAGCTCTCCTGCTGGGCCGCCTGCTCCGCGGCTGCCTTCTCCGCGGCCGCCTGCTGCCGCGCCAGCTCCGCGGCCTTGCGGGCGGCCGCCTCCTGCTTCTCCTTCTCGATCGCCGCGAGACGCGCCTTCTCCTGCGCCGTCAGCTCCGACAGCAGCTCGCGCGCGTCGGCGAGCTTCTTCTGGACGGTCGCCTTCGCGGTCTTCAGGTCGCTCTGCGTCTCGGTGAGCGACTGGAGGCTCCGGGAGGCCTCCTGACGCTTCTTCATCGTCGCCGACTGCTCGGTGACGTAGTCGTCGACCGCGCCCTTCTGACGGCTCGTGAGGCGGCCCATCAGCTGCGTCTGGTCGAAGTAGTCCTGCGGGGTGTCGGCGAGCAGGAACGTCGCGGTGTCGGGCGCGGCGGCGCCGGTGCGGTACTGCGCGGCGGCGAAGGAACCGAGTTCCTCGCGCGCCGCGTTGAGCTTCTCGGTGCGCTGCGCGACGTCGTCGAGGAGCGTGTCGACCTGCTTGCGCTGCTTGGTCGTCTTCTCCTTGGCGGCGTTGTAGCTGTCGGTCGCCGACTCGGCCTGGCGGTAGAGGTCGTCGACCTTCTTCTCGACCTCTTCGAGACTGGGTCTGTCATCGGCCGGCGCGGCGTTCGCCGACTGGGACAGCAGGGCCACGGAGGTGAGGGCGGCCGTCGCGAGGGCCGGGGTCCGTATGCCTGCTACGCGCGTACCAGCGGGACGCGACTTGCGGTGCGACGCCAAGGGAGGCGACTCCTTCCGTGCTCCGCCTACCGGGTTAGCTGTCGGGTTCGGGCGGGAAGGGTTGCCCTACGGCGCTCCCGTGGGCGGGAGTCGGCCGATTCACCCCGGGTTCGGTGGGTCCCCGGCTCCGGGCGCGCGGCGGCGCTGCGGACTCGGCGGAGGCCGCGCGGCCCGGCGACGTTCGCCGGTGGGGGTCGTACGGCCTACCGGGAACGGTAGCCAACTGGTGTGGCGCCTGTGAAGGTTGATGTTCGATATGCCCGATACATTTTCGTGACCTTGTTCCCGGGCGTCGTTTCACCTGATCAATCGGCAGTGATCTGCCATGACTTGGGCGTATTTTCGCCGGAATGGCGGCGTCCGCCCGGTTTTCGGGTCTAGTTTCCAGCCAGCCGCGGTGGGGTGCCGCGGCAGGTTGGAGGGGTACGGCCATGAGAATGCGCACAGGGCTCGTCGTCGCCACGTCGGTCGCGCTCGCCGCCACCGCGGGCATCGCCCCCGCCGCGGCGACGGTCGGGCACGGCAAGGGCAAGCCGGTGATCCGCGTGATCGCCAAGGGTCTCGACAACCCGCGCCAGCTCTCCTACGACGACGGTCACGTGTACGTCGCCGAGGCGGGCCGGGGCGGCAGGAAGTGTGTCGGAGCGGGCCCCGAGGGCGAGACCTGCGTCGGGCTCAGCTCCGCCGTCACCAAGATCTACTGGGACGGGGGCGCGTGGAAGCACTACCGGGTGGTGCAGGGGCTCCCGTCGGGCGCCGCCCCCGACGGCGGCTTCGCGACCGGCGTGGACGGCGTCTCGGCCCGCCACGGCGAGGTCTGGGGCGTGGAGACCTACGCCCCGCCCGAGCCCGGGATACCGACGAAACCGCCCTGGAACACGCTCGGCAAGCTGCTGCGGGTGCGCCACGGCAAGGCGCGGATCGCCGCCGACATCACGGCCGTGGAGCTGAAGCACAACCCGCACAAGGCGTCGGTGGAGTCCAACCCGTACGCCGTCCTCGCCCTCCCCGACGGCCGGAAGATCGTCGCGGACGCGGCCGGGAACGACCTGGTCGTCGTCTCGCGGCACGGCAAGGCGCGGCCCCTCACGGTCTTCCCGGACCACGACGGGAACCAGTCCGTGCCCACCTCCCTCGCCCTCGGGCCCGACGGCAAGCTCTACGTCGGCGAGCTCAACGGCGAGGCGGCGAAGCCCACCGCGCGCGTGTGGAAGGTCGACCCCTGGAGCGGGAAGATCCTCGGCTGGAAGTCCGGCTTCGGGTCCATCAGCGGAATCGCCTTCAACGACGACGGCGACCTGTACGTCAGCCAGCTCTTCGCCGGTGTCGTGACCAAGGTCTCGCACGGCAAGCGCACGAGTGTGAAGGTGCCGTTCCCGGCGGGCGTCGCCGTCGACCCGTACGACGGCAAGGTCTACGTCTCGGCCTGGTCGGTCGCGGACCGTGACGGCACCGTCCTGGAGGGCAGGAAGACACCGGGAGGCCAGGTCTGGAAGATCCTCGGGTTCTGATCCGACCGGATTCTCAGGGCGGCGGCGGGCTGTCAGTGGGGCACCCTAGACTCGGAGAGCGATGAGCAGCCTCTTTGACGACAGCTTCCTGGCGGACCTCCAGGCCCCTCGCGGGCACGCGGAGGAACCCCCGCCGCCGCCCGAGGACGAGCACGTACCGGAACCCGTTCCGGACGACCTGTTCGGCGGGAAGTTCGACGCGCCGCCGGACCGGGACGCCTACTACCGCGACGGCGCCCCGCGCCCGGTGGTGGACCCGGCCGCGCTCCTGGACGGGCTGAACGAGAACCAGCGCGCCGCCGTCGTGCACTCCGGCACCCCGCTGCTCATCGTGGCCGGCGCCGGCTCGGGCAAGACCCGCGTGCTCACCCACCGCATCGCCCACCTCCTCGGCGAGCGCCATGTCCACCCGGGCCAGATCCTCGCGATCACCTTCACCAACAAGGCCGCGGGCGAGATGAAGGAGCGCGTCGAGCAGCTGGTCGGCCCGCGCGCGAACGCGATGTGGGTGATGACCTTCCACAGCGCGTGCGTGCGGATCCTGCGGAGGGAGTCGAAGAAGCTCGGGTTCACCTCGTCGTTCTCGATCTACGACGCTGCCGACTCCAAGCGGCTCATGGCCCTGGTCTGCCGCGACCTGGACCTCGACCCCAAGCGGTACCCGCCGAAGTCCTTCAGCGCCAAGATCAGCAACCTGAAGAACGAGCTGATCGACGAGGAGGACTTCGCGGCCCAGGCCGGCGACGGCTTCGAGAAGACCCTCGCCCAGGCCTACGCCATGTACCAGTCGCGCCTGCGCGAGGCCAACGCCCTCGACTTCGACGACCTGATCATGACCACGGTCAACCTGCTGCGGGCGTTCCCCGACGTCGCCGAGCACTACCGCCGCCGCTTCCGGCATGTCCTGGTCGACGAGTACCAGGACACCAACCACGCCCAGTACGCGCTGGTCAGGGAGCTGGTCGGGACGTCCGAGCACCCCGTCGACGTACCGCCGAGCGAGCACGACCTGCCGCCCGCCGAGCTCTGTGTGGTCGGTGACGCCGACCAGTCGATCTACGCCTTCCGCGGCGCGACCATCCGCAACATCCTCCAGTTCGAGGAGGACTACCCGGACGCGACGACGATCCTCCTGGAGCAGAACTACCGCTCCACCCAGACGATCCTCACCGCCGCCAACGCCGTCATCGAGCGCAACGAGTCCCGGCGCCCCAAGAACCTGTGGACCAACGCGGGCGCGGGCGCGCGCATCACCGGCTACGTCGCCGACACCGAGCACGACGAGGCGCAGTTCGTCGCCGACGAGATAGACCGCCTCACCGACGCGGGGGACGCGAAGGCCGGCGACGTCGCCGTCTTCTACCGCACCAACGCCCAGTCCCGTGTCTTCGAAGAGGTCTTCATCCGCGTCGGCCTGCCCTACAAGGTCGTCGGCGGCGTCCGCTTCTACGAGCGCAAGGAGGTCCGGGACGTCCTGGCCTACCTGCGCGTCCTCGCCAACCCGGAGGACTCCGTGCCGCTGCGCCGGATCCTCAACGTCCCCAAGCGGGGCATCGGCGACCGCGCGGAGGCGATGATCGACGCGCTGTCCCAGCGCGAGAAGATCAGCTTCCCGCAGGCGCTCAGGCGCGTCGACGAGGCGTACGGCATGGCCGCGCGCTCCACCAACGCCGTCAAGCGGTTCAACGTGCTGATGGAGGAGCTCCGTACGATCGTCGAGTCCGGCGCGGGTCCGGCGACCGTCCTGGAAGCCGTCCTCGAACGCACCGGCTACCTCGCCGAGTTGCAGGCCTCCACCGACCCGCAGGACGAGACCCGCATCGAGAACCTCCAGGAACTCGCCGCCGTGGCCCTGGAGTTCGAGCAGGAGTCCGGCGAGGGGGAGGAGACCGGTTCGCTCTCCGACTTCCTGGAGCGGGTCGCGCTGGTCGCCGACTCCGACCAGATCCCCGACGAGGACGAGGACGGCTCCGGCGTCATCACCCTGATGACCCTGCACACCGCCAAGGGTCTGGAGTTCCCGGTCGTCTTCCTCACCGGCATGGAGGACGGCGTCTTCCCGCACATGCGCGCCCTCGGCCAGACCAAGGAGCTGGAGGAGGAGCGGCGGCTCGCCTACGTCGGCATCACACGCGCGCGTGAGCGGCTGTATCTGACCCGGTCCTCGCTGCGCAGCGCGTGGGGGCAGCCGTCGTACAACCCGCCCTCCCGCTTCCTGGAGGAGATCCCGGCGCAGCACGTGGACTGGAAGCGCACGGGTCCGACCGCCGCCCCCGCGGGGCCGGTCTCGGCTGTCGCGGCCTCGCTGTCGTCGTCGCGCTCCCGTTCCTCGGCGTCGGGCGCGTCCGGGTTCGCGACGCGCAGGACCTCGGAGAAGCCGGTGGTGGCGCTGGCCGTCGGCGACCGTGTCACCCACGACCAGTTCGGACTCGGCACGGTGGTCGGGGTCAAGGGCACCGGCGCGAACGCCGAGGCGACCATCGACTTCGGGGAAGCGAAGCCGAAGCGGCTGCTGCTGCGGTACGCGCCGGTGGAGAAGCTGTAGCTCCGACCGGAGCCGGGAAGCCGTAGCTCCGGAGAGGGAGGCGGGAGGCTGGGCTCGAGGGCTACGTCGGGTCCAGCCCGTGGCTGCGCAGCCACGGCAGCGGGTCTATGGCCGAGCCGCCCGCCGGGTGCACCTCGAAGTGCAGGTGGGGTCCGGTCGAGTTGCCGGAGTTGCCGGAGTACGCGATCGGGTCGCCGGCCTTGACCGTCGTACCGGTGGAGACGCGGTAGCTGGAGAGGTGGCAGTACCACGTCTCCGTGCCGTCCTTCGCCGTCACGACCATCATGTTGCCGTAGGCGCTGTTCCACTGCGTCCGCACGGTGCCGTCGGTCGCGGCCATCACCGTGGTGCCGTACGACACCGGGAAGTCGATGCCGGTGTGGACGGACATCCAGTTGACGCCGGCCTGGCCGAAGTAGGCGCTCAGGCCCCGCTGTGCGACCGGAAGCGCGAACTTCGGGCGCAGCCGCTCCTTGCGGGCCGCCTCCTCCGCCGCCTTCTTCTTCTCGGCCACCTGCTGGGCCTTGAGGTCGATGCGCTCCTGGGTACGGCTGGCCCGGTCGGCGAAGTCGTCGGCGCCGGCCGAGAGGCTCTCGAGCTGGGTGTCCAGCTTGTTGTTGGCGGCGGCCGGCTTGACGGCGGTCGGGTCCGCCAGGGTTTTCGCGGTGTTCTGGTCGCCGCCGGTCAGCGTGCCGACCGAGGCGGCGGCGATCCCGGCGACACCCATGACACACGCCGAGGGGACGGCGATCGTCAGCAGCGCGGAGCGCTTCGCGGGCGTACGGCGGCGGGAGCGGTTGGCGTTGCGCGCGGCGACACGGGAGCCGGGGGCGGGTGCCGCCGCGGCCGGGGCAGCCTCTTCCTGGTCGTCCAGGAGCCGGCTGTCGGTGTCGTCGTGGACGGCGGGCATCTCGCCGGTGCCGGTGAGGGCGGTGTCGCTCGACTCGCCGTCGTGCGAGGTGTGTTCGGCGTAGCCGTCGCCGTAAGGATTCGCCTCGTCGTACGCGTGGCCTTCCGCGTAGGTGTGGCTGTCGTCGTACGCGTGGCCCTCGTCGTACCCGGTCTGCTCGAAGGCGGTCGTCGCCTGCGGGTCGGCCGTCGTGCCGTCGGAGTTCCACTGGGTGGCGTCGTACGCGCCGGTGTCGAAGGTCTGCGTGCCCCATTCCCATTGCTGGGTCGGGTCGGCCGGGGCGGCGGAGTGGTCGTGCTGCTGCCAGGTGCTCGCGTCCCACTGACCGCTGTGGTCGGGGCTGCCCGACTGCGGGGGGATCGCGGCGAGATGCTGGTGGTCGCCGCCCCACTGCGTGGCGTCGTACGCGCCGGTGTCGTAGGCGGCGTGGTGCTGGGCCGCGTACATGTCGTAGTTCAGAGTCTGGTGACCGCCGGTGTTCCACGTCGAGGCGTCGTACGTACCGGTGCCGTCGCCCGGCATGTTGCCGAAGAGCGGGTCGGTCTCGAAGGTGCCCGTCTCGAAGGCGCCCGTGGCGTGCGCGCCGGCGCTGTCGAAACCAGTGGCGTCGTAGCCGCCGTACGTGGTGAAGTCGCCGTACTGGGCCTCCTGGGTGCCGTACGACGCATGGGGCGACGAGTCGGCGTCGGAAGCCGGAGCCGGGGTGGTCATTGTCCCCGACGGGTGACGGTCGTTCACCAACTTCTCTTTCGCCTCGACAACAGGGGCTGCCAGAGCAGTGCGGCGACTGTACCCGGCGGTACGCGGGCGCGACAATCTTCAACTGGTTTTGGGCGCGCAGGAAACGGGCAATCGGACGTGTTTCGGGGGAGTGCGGGCGGGACTTTGGCTCTGTGTTCGATGGTTGTTCGATGTCGATGCGCGGTCCGACGGCTGTCGAAGAGCTGTCGGACCGCTGTGCCCGCCGGTCGATACGACCGTTACGCCACGGTCAGTCCCCCTGCGCGGTTCGCCGTCTCCTCTCCGGGCCGCGCGGTGTCGAGCACCTGCCGTATGCCGGTCGCCACGGCAGGGTGCACGGGCAGGGCGAGATGTCCGATCCCGCTCACCCGGACGTTCTCCGCCCGCAGGTCGGCGTGGTCGATGCAGGCGGTCTCCAGCGGGTCCATCAGGTGGTCGAGGTCGCTCCAGAAACTGACGAAGTGCGTACGGCAGCCGGGGGCCGGCCGGTTGAGCTCCTCCAGCAGTTCTGAGCCGGGGCGCATCTGGCGCACGATCGGGTGTGCGTTCGCCAGCGGCACCACCCGGGTGCCGGCGTGTGGGGTGCCGAGCGTCACCAGCGTGCGGACCCTGGCGTCGCCGCCGAGGCGCTGCACGTAGTACCGGGCGATCAGGCCGCCCAGGCTGTGCCCGACGACGTCGACCTGCCGACTGCCCGTGCGCTCGCAGATGCCCTCTATGTGCCGGCCCAGCAGCTCCGCCGCGACGCGGATGTCGCAGGTCAGCGGGGAGTAGTTCAGCGACTCGATCTGCTGCCTGCCGTGCTGGGCGAGGCTGCGGCGCAGGAGGACGAAGACCGAGCGGTTGTCGATGAAGCCGTGCAGCAGCACGACCGGCGGCTTGGCCTCGGTCGGCAGCTGCGCGGCGCCGTCCTCCGGGGAGGGGAGCGGGGGCAGCGGGGAACGGCGCTCCTGGGTGATGCCGGAGGGGTAGAGGAGGAGATGGCCCGCGAGGATCGCGATCTCCAGGGCGGTCGCCTTCAGGAGGGCTACGGAGAGCCCCGCCAGCCTGCTGGGGAGCAGGCGCTGGCAGAGGGGGAGAAAAGGCAGCGCCGCCTTGGTGACCTTCATGGCCGACCTCCTGTCGGCACACGGGAGGACGGCTCCGTCCCCCGTGTGCGCTCGTGGGCAGTCGCGGCGAAGGTCGTCGTCGACGTCGACGGTGCACGAGTGGGGCGCGTGGGGTGGGTGGGGCGTGCGGCGCGGAGTTCCTGGGTCGCCGTAGGTGGTGCCGGCGGTGCCGAGGGGGTTTGTGGTGCGGGTGGTGTCTGTCGTGGGGGTGGTGATTTTCGTGCAGGTGATGTTTGTCGTGCGGGTGGTGCCGGTGGTGCGCCGATGACGTCAGGGGTGCCCCTGTCGGTGTGGCGACGAGGCTCCCCGTTGTCGTGCCTTACCTGTCCTGCGTGCCCTTCGTGCCGTCGCCGGTGCGTCGCACCGCCGTGGCGCGCGGCCTGCGGCGCGGCGGTGCGACGACCTCGTTGCGGCTCCCGAACGTGTCCCACCATGTGATTTCCCCCTCGGTGACCATCGCGAAACTGCCGGTGGCGGTATGGCGGCGATAACGTTCGTTCACATTCCCGGTCTGTGCGGTACTAGTCGGTAGGAATGGATCAGGAATGGACGCAGTCGCTTCATGGAGGCAGTGATGGGTGTGGCAGCCGGTCCGATCCGCGTGGTGGTGGCCAAGCCGGGGCTCGACGGCCATGATCGCGGAGCCAAGGTGATCGCGAGGGCGCTGCGCGACGCGGGCATGGAGGTCATCTACACGGGCCTCCACCAGACTCCCGAGCAGATCGTCGGCACCGCGATCCAGGAGGACGCCGACGCGATCGGCCTCTCCATCCTGTCCGGCGCCCACAACACGCTCTTCGCGGCGGTGATCGACCTGCTGAAGGAACGGGACGCGGCGGACATCCTCGTCTTCGGCGGCGGCATCATCCCCGAGGCGGACATCCCGGCGCTGAAGGAGAAGGGCGTCGCGGAGATCTTCACGCCGGGGGCGACGACACAGGCGGTCGTGGACTGGGTGCGGGCGAATGTTCGACAGTCTGCGGGGGCGTAGGGGCTCACGCGGTGGGATGTCGGGTGCGGGCCGGTGGGGGTTGGTCGCGCAGTTCCCCGCGCCCCTGGGTGGGTGCCGTCGCGCGAGCCCGGCTGCGGGCGTGGGTGTCACGTCCTGGGCCGGTGTCGTTGCGCGAGCCCGGCTGCGGGAGTGAGCGTCGCGTACTCGCAGGGCCGCGTGACGTGACGCCACGCTAGGCGGCGCCCAGCTCCTCCGTCATCGCGCCCCGCAGGCGCAACGTCGTCACCAGTCGCTGGAACGCCTCCGCCCAGTAACCCCCCGCTCCCGGGCTCGCGTCCTCGCCCTCGTCCGGCACCGCCATCAGGCCCTCCAACCGCCCCGCCTCCCCCGGATCGAGACAGCGCTCCGCGAGCCCCATCACCCCGCTGAAGCTCCATGGGTAACTCCCCGCGTCCCTGGCGATGTTGAGCGCGTCGACCACCGCCCGCCCCAGCGGCGCGGCCCACGGCACCGCGCACACGCCGAGCAGCTGGAAGGCCTCGGACAGTCCGTGCGTCGCGATGAAACCCGCCACCCACTCGGCCCGCTCCTCCGCCCCCAGCGTGCCCAGCAGCTTCGCCCGTTCGGCCAGTGACACCGCCCCCGGCCCCCCGGCTTCCGGCGCGGCCGGCGCCCCGAGCAGTGCGCGGGCCCAGCGGGCGTCCCGCTGCCGTACTGCGGCCCGGCACCACGCCGCGTGCAGGTCGTTCCGCCAGTCGTCCGCCACCGGCAGCGCCACGATCTCCTCGGGTGTCCGCCCGCCCAGCCGGTCCGGCCACACCCCCAGCGGCGCCGCCTCCACCAACTGCCCGAACCACCAGGACCGTTCACCCCTCCCCGAGGGCGCCTTCGCAACGACGCCGTCGCGCTCCATGCCCGGGTCGCACTCGTGCGGCGCCTCGACGACGATCGTCGGCGTGGCCTCGGTGCGGTCGACGGCCAGGCACGCCCCGGCTCTGACCGCCATCCGCGCCGCCAGCGCCGAACCCGGCAGTGCCGACAGCAGCTCCGCCGCCGTGGCCCGCACATTGCGGCTCCGGTCGGCCAGCGCCTGCTCCAGGAACGGCTCGTCGTCCGCGCTCAGGCCCGTGCGCAGCGAGTCGAGGAACATCAGCCGGTCCTCGGCGCGCTCGGTCGCCCATGTCGTCGCGAGCAACTCGCGCGCGCCGGCGGCGTCCCGGGCCCGTATCGCCGAGAGGAGCGCGACCCGCTCCGCGAACAACCCCTCCTCCCAGAGCCGTCGCACCCCCGCGGTGTCCTCCGGAGGGGGCAGTGCCGTCCCGCCGCCCGGTGCCGCGCGCAGGGCGAACCGCCAGTCCGGGTTCAGCCGGGCCAGCCAGGTGGCCCGCGGCCCCGCGAAGGTCAGCGCCGCCGGCCGCAGGTCCGTACGGCCCCGGGCCGCGTCCAGCAGGGCGGGCAGCAGGTGCGGGGGTGCCGCGTAACCACGGGCGTTCGCCGTCGAGAGCCACTGCGGCAGCAGCTCCATCAGGTCCGGTGCCGTACCCCTGCGACCGCCGCCGCCCGTGCCGGGCCGGTCGGCCAGCAGCATCGAGAGCCGGCGGCCCGCAGCGGCGGGGAGCGGTGGGCGCGGGTCCGCGGGCGCGGGCTGCGGGCGCTCCGCCGCGCGCGTGGGCCGCAGACCGGCCCGTCGCCGTACGGTCTCCACGGCCGCCGCGTCCAGCAACGCCGCCGGTGCGTCGGCGCCGGGTGCGACGCCGGGCGGTGTACGGCGCGCGGTACCGAGCAGCGCCGAGGTGACGAGCTCCTCCCAGACGTCCGGGGCGGGCGCGGGGGTCGTGTTCATACGGTTCCTTTCCGTCCGGTCGGGGCGGGGGCGAAGGTGTTCATGCGGGTCCCTTCCGTCCGGTCGCGGGCGGGCTGCTGTGCCGCACAGGGACGTCGGGCGGGGCTGCTGTGCCGAACAGGGACGTCAGGCGGGGCTGCTGTGCCGCACAGGGACGTCAGGCGGGGTTGCTGTGCCGTACAGGCACGTCGGTTGCGCTTCGGTTGCGTCATGTCGGTCAGCACAGCTGCACCGCCTCGCCCGTCCCCTCCGGCCAGGCCGTCAGAGGGGTGAAGCCTCGGTGGCCGCACTCGCCGAAGACCTTGACCGGGGTGCCGCCCGAGAGGGCGACCAGGCGCCACAATCCGGGGCGGGAGCGGGCGGAGGGCGTGAGCGGCAGTGCCGAGTCGCCGTCGGCGTCCGCCAGTTGCCAGGAGTCCCCGTCCGGTGCCGGTATCACCCGGTCCAGGGTCACGGGGACGGAGTCCAGCCACGGATCGTCCCGCAGCGCCTCGCCGTAACGAGCGGCGGCCTGTTCGGTCGACACGCCCGGTGGCCGGGTCGCCGAGGGCGCGGGCGGCGCGAACTGCTCGCCGAGGGCCGCGCGCAGCTGCCCCGTGCCGTGGTAGGCGGACACCTCCGCCTCCAGCTCCAGCCCCACCGGCAGCGCCAACTCGGGTGCGCGGCCCGCGGCACCGTAGGAGAGGAGCAGCGCGGTGCGGCCCGAGTCCGTGCCGTGCAGCCAGATCCGGCGGGTCGTCAGACGGCTGTCCGCCGTGTCGTACTGGGCGAGGACCAGCCAGCGGTCCCGGAGCGGTGGACCGTCGGGCGAGGCGGGCAGGCCGATCCGGGAACGGACCGTCGACGCCAGTCCGTCCGGCAGCCGCTCGCGGCGCAGCCACCCCTGGTCGAGGAGGTGGATGAGGGCGCACTCCTCCAGCAGCCGCACCGGCCAGCCGGGACCGGACGACGGGATCGCCCCCAACTCCCGTACCCGGGCGGCGAGTCCCGGGGCCTGGGCGTCGACCATGCGGGCCGCCGTCTCCTCCCAGAGGCCGTAACCCGCCTGCTCCGCCCCCGCCAGACCGCCGCGCAGCAGGTCGGCCAGCCGCTGCTCCAGTTCCGTGGCACCCGCGGTGATCCGCACCGCCCGGCGCTCCGCCCTGCGCCGCGCCCCCTCCGGATCACCGGAACCGGCGGCGGCACCGGCCGCACCCGCCGCCCGCTTCTCCTGCGCCCGCTGCCTTCTCCCCTCTATCCACTGCTCCGCCCAGTCCGGCGCCGGCCCCGGCGCCACGGCGCCCTCTCCGCCCGCCCAGAGCAGCAGCAGCCCGAGCGCGTGCTTGCACGGGAACTTGCGGCTCGGGCAACTGCACTTGTACGCGGGCCCCGCCGCGTCCGCGATGTCGATGACCGTCTGATACGGCTTGCTGCCACTGCCCTTGCACAGCCCCCACACCGTCCCCTCCTCGGAACTGCCCGCCTCGGACCACGGCCCGGCCGCCCCGAGTTTGCTGCCCGCTTTGCGTGAGGCGGCGTCAGGAGCCAGTGCCAGCACCTGATCCGCCGTCCAGCGCACCCCCTGCTGAGTCATGCCATCGAAGGTAGATCCCCCCACTGACAATCGACCCCCGACCGACCGCCGCCCGGACCCCCGTGAGCGCGTTTCCGCAGGTCGGATCGCATTGTCAGTGGCGTGGTGCACGGTTGGTGGCAGATCCGAACCGGCCGAGCTGGAGGGGGCCTCAGCCATGACTGTGTCTGTTGAACCGACGTCCGTGGAACCGAAGCGCGGGGAGCCGGCCGAGGCGTTGCGGCCGCATGCCGAGGAAGCCTTCGCCGCCGAACTCGCCGCGCTGGCCGCGCAGGACGACCGTCCGCGCCCGGCCCGCTGGAAGCTGTCGCCGTGGGCGGTGGCGACGTACCTGCTCGGCGGCACCCTGCCCGACGGCACGGTGATCACCCCGAAGTACGTGGGCCCGCGCCGTCTCGTCGAGGTCGCCGTCACCACCCTCGCCACCGACCGCGCCCTGCTCCTGCTGGGCGTGCCGGGCACGGCGAAGACCTGGGTGTCCGAGCATCTGGCCGCGGCGGTCAGCGGCGACTCCACCCTGCTCGTGCAGGGCACGGCGGGCACACCGGAGGAGGCGATCCGGTACGGCTGGAACTACGCCCAGCTGCTCGCCAACGGCCCGAGCCGCGACGCCCTCGTGCCCAGCCCGGTGATGCGGGCCATGGCCGAGGGGATGACGGCCCGGGTGGAGGAGCTCACGCGCATCCCGGCCGACGTGCAGGACTCGCTGATCACGATTCTGTCCGAGAAGACCCTGCCGGTACCGGAGTTGGGCCAGGAGGTGCAGGCGGTCCGCGGCTTCAACCTCATCGCCACCGCCAACGACCGCGACCGCGGGGTCAACGACCTCTCCAGCGCCCTGCGCCGCCGTTTCAACACGGTCGTGCTGCCGCTGCCGGAGAGCGTCGAGGCCGAGGTCGACATCGTCTCGCGCCGCGTCGACCAGATCGGCCGCTCCCTCGACCTGCCGGCCGCGCCCGACGGCATCGCCGAGATCCGCCGGGTCGTGACGGTCTTCCGCGAGCTGCGCGACGGTGTGACGTCCGACGGCCGCACCAAGCTCAAGTCGCCCAGCGGCACGCTGTCGACCGCCGAGGCCATCTCGGTCGTCACCAACGGCCTCGCCCTCGCCGCCCACTTCGGTGACGGCGTCCTGCGGGCCGGCGACGTCGCCGCGGGCATCCTCGGGGCGGTCGTCCGCGACCCGGCGGCCGACCGGGTGATCTGGCAGGAGTACCTGGAGGCGGTCGTCCGTGAACGGGACGGCTGGAAGGACTTCTACCGGGCCTGCCGCGAGGTGAGCGCGTGAGCGGTGACGAGCTGTACGGCGGCGGCGGGGGTGGGATCCGGATGGTCGGCGAGGGCCGGGAGGGGGACTGGGTGGTCGGCGAGGGCCGAGACAGGGGCTGGATGGTCGGCGAGGGCGACTCCAAGTGGCCTCGGCGGAAAGGGGGTCGGCGTGACGGGGGTCGGTGAGGTCGGGAGTGGAGAGGCGAGCGGCGGCCAGGGGGTGCGGGGGAGTCGGGGGGCAGGTTCCGGGGTGCTGTTGCTCGGGGTGCGGCATCACGGGCCGGGGTCGGCCCGGTCCGTGCGGGCGGCGTTGGACGCGGCGCTGCCCCGGGTGGTGCTGATCGAGGGACCGCCCGAGGCCGACGCGCTGATCCCGCTGGCCGCCGAGGAGGACATGCGGCCGCCGGTCGCCCTGCTCGCCCATGCCGTGGACGAGCCCGGACGTTCGGCGTTCTGGCCCCTAGCCGAGTTCTCCCCGGAGTGGGTGGCGATCCGCTGGGCGCTGGAGCACGACGTCCCGGCCCGCTTCATCGACCTGCCCGCGACGCACACGTTGGCCTGGGGGAGGGGCGAGGAGGACGGGGGCCCGGCCGAGGGGGGGCCAGATGGACCCGCCGACGGGGTGCCGGGGACGCCGGGCGCCGAGGCACCGGGATCGGGGGCGCCGGGGTCCGAGATGCCGGGGTCCAGGGCGCCGGGTACGGGCGGTACGGATGCCGATCCGCCCGCTGCCGACGCCGACACTGCCGGGGAGGGGGCCGCTCCGGGGGACGAGGCCGCCCCTCACGACGCCGTTCGGGTCGATCCGCTCGCCGTGCTCGCCGAGGCCGCCGGTTACGACGATCCCGAGCGGTGGTGGGAGGACGTCGTCGAGCATCGGGGCGCGGGGCGGGGGGACGTGTTCGAGCCGTTCACCGTGCTGGAAGAGGCGATGGGGGTGCTGCGGGAGACGTACGGGACCGGGGGACACGACCGGGACCTCGTGCGGGAGGCGTACATGCGGCTCCAGCTGCGGGCGGCACAACGGGAGTTCGGGAACGACGTGGCCGTGGTGTGCGGGGCCTGGCATGTGCCCGCACTGCGGAGCAGGAGCACCGTCGCCGCAGACAAGGCACTGCTGAAGGGACTCCCGAAGGTCAAGGCGGACCTGACGTGGGTGCCGTGGACGCATCGCAGGCTGTCGCGGCACAGCGGCTACGGCGCGGGGATCGACTCGCCCGGCTGGTACGGGCACCTGTTCGCCGCGCCGGACCGCCCCGTCGAGCGGTGGCTGACCAAGGTGGCGGGACTGCTGCGGGACGAGGACCGGATCGTGTCGTCGGCCCACGTCATCGAGGCCGTACGGCTCGCCGGGACGCTCGCGGCGATGCGCGGCCGCCCGCTGCCCGGCCTGAGCGAGACGACCGACGCGGTGCGGGCGGTGATGTGCGACGGCTCGGACGTGCCGCTGGCGCTCGTGCACGACCGGCTGGTGGTCGGGGATGTGCTGGGGGAGGTGCCGCAGGCGGCGCCCGCGGTGCCCTTGCAGCGGGACCTGGACCGGATCCAGCGGCGGCTGCGGCTCAGGCCGGAGGCGTTGGAGCGGGAGCTGGAGCTCGACCTGCGCAAGGAGAACGACGCCGAGCGCAGCAGGCTGTTGCACCGGCTGCGACTGTTGGGCGTGGCCTGGGGTGAGCCGGCGGTCTCGCGGGGGAGCACCGGCACGTTCCGGGAGACGTGGCGGCTGCGGTGGGAGCCGGAGTTGGCCGTGCGGGTCGCCGAGGCCGGGGTGTGGGGCACGACCGTGCTCGCCGCGGCGACGGCCAAGGCGGAGGCGGACGCCGTCTCCGCGTCCGGGCTCGCCGACGTCACCGCGCTCGCCGAGCGTTGTCTGCTGGCCGAACTCCCCGACGCCCTGCCCACGGTGATGCAGATCCTCGCCGACCGCGCCGCGCTGGACGCGGACGTCGGTCACCTCGCCCAGGCTCTGCCGGCCCTGGTCCGCTCCCTCCGCTACGGCGATGTGCGCGGCACCGGCACCGGGGCCCTGGCGGAGGTGGCCGCGGGTCTCGCCGAGCGCGTCTTCGTCGGCCTGCCGCCGGCCTGCGCCGCGCTGGACGCGGAGGCGGCCGAGGAGATGCGGCGCCATGTGGACGCGGTGCACGGAGCGGTGGGACTGCTGGGCGAGGTGACGGACCCGGAGGCGACAGGCCCGGAGGCGACAGGCCCGGAGGCGACGGACCCGGGGCAGGGCCTCGAGGCGAATGCGTCTTCGGTGGGCGTACCGGGGCAGGAGAAGGTCCCGTCGGCGCCGGGTCAGCGGGGGTTGCGGGGGCGTTGGCTGGGCGTGCTCAAGGTGCTCGGCCGGCGGGACACCGTGCCGGGTGTCATCCGGGGGCGGGCCGTGCGGCTGCTGCTGGACGACGGGGAGTTGGCGCAGGACGAGGTGGCGCGGCTCATGGGGCTCGTCCTGTCGCCGGGGACGCCGCCGGGGGACGCGGCCGCGTGGATCGAGGGTTTCGTCGGGGGCGGGTCAGGCGGCGGGATGCTCCTGGTCCACGACGAGCGGCTGCTCGGGCTGGTCGACGCCTGGCTGACCGGGGTGTCGGCGGAGGCGTTCACCGATGTGCTGCCTCTGCTGCGGCGCACGTTCTCGGCGTATGAGCCCGGAGTGCGCAGGACGCTGGGCGAGTTGGTGCGGCGGGGGCCGGGGCAGCGGGGGAGTGCGGCGGGAGCGGGTTCCGGGATACCGGGGTTCGGAGCGGAGCTCGATGGGGAGCGGGCGGACGCGGTGCTGCCGGTGGTGCGACTGCTGCTCGGCCTGGAGGGCGACGACGGCGACTACGGCGACGACGGCGACAGCGACGGTTCGGTGAACGTCGACGACAACGACCTTGCGGGGGTGGCGGGACGATGACCGAGGTGACGCGGACAGCGAGAAGCGGGAGTGACGTGACGGGGGCCGCCGGCGGAGGACGCGGAGGCGTACCCGCACACAGGACCGGGCCCCGGACGAGGCACGGTTCGACGACGACCGTGACCGTGGTCCCGCTCTGGGACCGTTTCCGGACGGGGGTCCAGGGATGACGATCGAGCCGAACGGACAGCCGAGCGCAACTGACAGCTCTTCCACGCCCACCACCTCCGACACCGCAGCCACCTTGAGCCTCGACCACGCCCCAGATCCCGTCCCGGTCGACGAGCGGCTGCGGCGGTGGCGGTTGGTGCTCGGTGGGGACGCGGCTGACGGGACCGGGTGTGTGCTCGGGGGGCGGGACGCGGCCATGGACGGGGCTCTGGCTGCGCTCTACGGCAGGGGAGACGGAAAGGGGCAGGCAGGGAGAGAGCGTTCGGCGGGGCTCGGGGCGTCGGCGCCGTCCGTGGCGCGCTGGCTGGGGGACATCCGGACGTACTTCCCCTCTTCCGTCGTGCAGGTCATGCAGCGGGACGCGATCGACCGGCTGGGGCTGTCCACCCTGCTGCTCGAGCCGGAGATGCTGGAGGCGGTGGAGGCCGATGTGCACCTCGTCGGCACGCTGCTGTCGCTCAACAAGGCGATGCCGGAGACGACGAAGGAGACGGCACGGGCCGTGGTGCGCAAGGTCGTCGAGGACCTGGAGAAGCGGCTCGCCACCCGTACCCGTGCCACGCTCACCGGCGCACTCGACCGCAGCGCGCGGATCAACCGGCCGCGCCACCACGACATCGACTGGAACCGCACGATCTCGGCCAACCTCAAGCACTACCTGCCGGAGTACCGGACGATCGTGCCGGAGCGGCTCGTCGGGTACGGCCGGGCCTCTCGGTCGGTGAAGAAGGAGGTCGTCCTCTGCATCGACCAGTCGGGGTCGATGGCGGCGTCCGTCGTCTACGCGTCGGTGTTCGGGGCGGTGCTGGCGTCGATGCGGTCGATCGACACACGGCTCGTCGTGTTCGACACGGCGGTCGTCGACCTCACCGACCAGCTCGACGACCCGGTGGACGTGCTGTTCGGTACGCAGCTGGGCGGCGGTACGGACATCAACCGGGCGCTGGCGTACTGCCAGTCGCAGATCACCCGGCCCGCGGAGACGGTGGTGGTGCTGATCAGCGACCTCTACGAGGGCGGCATCCGCGACGAGATGCTCAAGCGGGTCGCGGCGATGAAGGCGTCGGGGGTGCAGTTCGTGACGCTGCTCGCGCTGTCCGACGAGGGGGCGCCGGCCTACGACCGGGAGCACGCGGCCGCGCTCGCCGCGCTGGGCGCACCGGCCTTCGCCTGCACGCCCGACCTGTTCCCGGAGGTGATGGCGGCGGCCATCGAGAAGCGGCCCCTTCCGATACCGGACACGGCGTGAACCGATGCGTGAACGCGGGGCGTGCGTTGGTGATTTGTCGACCCGGTGACCTGCGGCTTCGACCACCAAAACGGACATGACTACGCATCGGTAACAGGGGGCTTGCGCAACCTCGGGCGCCCCGTGCAAGGATCGGTCTCTCCACAGTCTTCACCCTTCCCGTCCGTTTCCGTCTCCGCTTCCATGCCGTTTCGCCTCGTTCCGCCGCACGGAAGGTCTCGCTCCCTCTTGACCTGGTCAGCAGCGTTTCCCGGTGTCGCCGTGCGCGTGCTGCGTGGGGCGTTGGGGCGACGTGCGCTGCAAGTGGGGCTGCTGGTGGGCGGGTTGTTCGTGCTGGGGTTCCTCTGCGGCGAGCAGGCCCACGCGGCGGAGGGTGCCGGGTTGTTGCCGGTCAAGGCACCCGTACAGCTGGTGAAACCGCCGATCGAGCCGAAGGCTCTGGGCGCGGGCACGGAAACGACCACGGTTACGGGCTCCGGAACGCCAAAGAGCGGGCCGCTCAAGCCGGCTGCCCCCGTCGGCCACGACAAGGTTCTCCTTCCGGTGACCCAGGATGTCGTGGCGGCCGTGAGTGACGGGATCGTGCGGCCGGTCGGTGATCTGGTCGAGATGGTGACAACCGGACTGACCGAGACGGTCGGGATACCTCCGGTGCAGGACCTGCCGGAGTTGCCGACGCTGCCGTCCTTCCCGGAGTCCCCGTCGTGGCCGACGCTCCCCCAGGCACCGGATCTTCCGTCGGTGCCGGGCCTGCCCGAGGTGCCGGTGCAGACCCTGCCCGCGCCCGTGCCTGCCCCCGCGCCGGTCACCTCGGCGCCGCAGCCCGGACCCGGCGACCACGCGGTGGCGAAGCCGGCCGATGACGAGGGCTCCGTGCGCGGCGGGGTCGCGTACGGGCCGCGGTTCACCGGTAGCGGCACCGTGACCGGGGCCGCCGTCCTAGGCTCCGCCCACCGCACCTCCGCGCACCGCACCGCCTCCACCGTGCACACGCCCGCGCACCAGGCGCCCGCCGACGGCCAGGGCGGTGCCCTGGGCGGCAAGTCGGCGATGGACAACGGTTCGCCGCGACACGGCGACGCACATGCCATCACGCTCGAACACCGGGCGCCGCTGTGGCTCGTGCCCGGTGCCGCCGCGGACGTCGACGCGGCCGGGACCCGGGACAGGCACCGGGACATCCCCGTCTTCCCCGGCTAGGTCCGGACCTCCTCCTCCCCGCCGCTGACCTGGCGCGCGGGGCGGATCAGATCTGCCCCAGCCGTTCGGACGACGCCTCTCCGACTCCGGACGGATCCCCAGGAGCCCTGCGGCTCCGGATGACCCCATGCCTCTAGAGGCCCCCAAGATCCAGGGATCCGACGCACTCATGAACAAGAACATCCGCCGTTCCCTCGTCACAGCCGCCGGAGTCACCGACACGGAGGAACTCCGCGCTGTCGCGCCGCCGTGGGTGGCCGCGGGGGCGGGGCCGGCCGAGACGAGGGCTCCGGAGGCGGTGGCCAAAACGCCCCAGGCGAAGGCTGACTTCCCTCCCACCACCGCGACCCGCTCGCGGTGATTCGAACGACTCCGTGCGGTGACGGACCCCGGACGGCCGAAAGCCATCGGTTTGTTCGTCCGGAGCCGTTCGGAGGGTGCGGACCGGTCCCCATTGGGGTGGGGATCAGCCGCTCCCGGCCCCCTTCGGGGCTGTAGAAGGGGCCTCACCGGGGCAACCCCACCCCGGTGAGGCCCCGCCTCCCGTCCTCACGTGCGGCACGCCGTGCCAGTGAGCGCGGCATCATGTGACAGGTATCACCGCTCAGGTGTGACCCTCGATTTAGAGCCGCTCCGCAAGCGGCGATAACCTGCGAGACGGACATGCCGCGCGCTCGGACACCGTGTGCGCCTCCCTTGTGACACAGACAGCGGTCGGACGTCACGTTGCCCTCGCGGCACGCCCACGCAGACAACGAACCGCGAGATCACTGATAGGGACGGAAGCGCGTGGACCTGTTCGAGTACCAGGCGAGGGACCTCTTCGCCAAGCACGATGTACCGGTGCTGGCCGGTGAAGTCATCGACACGCCTGAGGCGGCCCGCGCAGCCACCGAGCGCCTCGGTGGCAAGTCCGTCGTCAAGGCCCAGGTGAAGGTCGGCGGCCGTGGCAAGGCGGGTGGCGTCAAGCTCGCCGCCTCCGCCGACGAGGCCGTGGAGCACGCCACCAACATCCTCGGCATGGACATCAAGGGCCACACGGTCCACAAGGTGATGATCGCCGAGACGGCCCCGGAGATCGTGGAGGAGTACTACGTCTCCTTCCTCCTGGACCGTGCCAACCGCACCTTCCTCTCCATCGCGTCCGTCGAGGGCGGCATGGAGATCGAGGAGGTGGCGGAGACCCGCCCCGAGGCCGTCGCCAAGACGCCGATCGACGCCAACGAGGGTGTCACCCCGGCCAAGGCCCGCGAGATCGTCGAGGCCGCGAACTTCCCGGCCGAGGTCGCCGACAAGGTCGCCGACGTCCTGGTCACCCTGTGGAAGACCTTCGTCGAGGAGGACGCCCTCCTGGTCGAGGTCAACCCGCTGGCCAAGGTCGCCTCCGGTGACGTCATCGCCCTGGACGGCAAGGTCTCCCTGGACGAGAACGCCGAGTTCCGTCAGCCGGAGCACGAGGCCCTCCAGGACAAGGACTCCGCGAACCCGCTGGAGGCCGCCGCCAAGGCCAAGAACCTCAACTACGTCAAGCTCGACGGCGAGGTCGGCATCATCGGCAACGGCGCGGGTCTCGTCATGAGCACCCTGGACGTCGTCGCGTACGCCGGTGAGGCGCACGGTGGCGTCAAGCCCGCCAACTTCCTCGACATCGGCGGCGGCGCGTCCGCGGCCGTGATGGCGAACGGCCTGGAGATCATCCTGGGCGACCCCGACGTCAAGTCGGTCTTCGTCAACGTGTTCGGCGGCATCACCGCGTGCGACGAGGTCGCCAACGGCATCGTGCAGGCGCTGCAGCTGCTCGCGGACAAGGGCGAGGAAGTCACCAAGCCCCTCGTCGTCCGTCTCGACGGCAACAACGCCGAGCTGGGTCGCAAGATCCTCTCCGACGCCAACCACCCGCTGGTCCAGCGCGTGGACACCATGGACGGCGCGGCCGACAAGGCCGCCGAGCTCGCGGCTGCGAAGTAAGGGAAGAGGGACAGACAAGCCATGGCTATCTTCCTCGACAAGGACTCCAAGGTCATCGTCCAGGGCATGACCGGTGCCACGGGCATGAAGCACACCAAGCTCATGCTGGCCGACGGCACGAACATCGTCGGTGGCGTGAACCCCCGCAAGGCGGGCACGTCGGTCGACATCGACGGCACCGAGATCCCGGTGTTCGGCACGGTCGCCGAGGCGATCGAGAAGACGGGCGCGAACGTGTCCGTCCTCTTCGTACCGCCGGCCTTCGCCAAGGCCGCCGTGGTCGAGGCCATCGACGCCGAGATCCCGCTCGCGGTCGTCATCACGGAGGGCATCGCGGTCCACGACTCCGCCGCCTTCTACGCCCACGCGGTCAGCAAGGGCAACAAGACGCGGATCATCGGCCCCAACTGCCCGGGGCTCATCACCCCCGGCCAGTCCAACGCCGGCATCATCCCGGGCGACATCACCAAGCCGGGCCGTATCGGCCTGGTCTCGAAGTCCGGCACGCTGACGTACCAGATGATGTACGAGCTGCGTGACATCGGCTTCTCGTCGGCCGTCGGCATCGGTGGCGACCCGGTCATCGGCACCACCCACATCGACGCGCTGGCTGCCTTCGAGGCGGACCCCGACACCGACCTGATCGTGATGATCGGTGAGATCGGTGGCGACGCCGAGGAGCGGGCCGCGGCCTTCATCAAGGACAACGTGAAGAAGCCGGTCGTCGGCTACGTCGCGGGCTTCACCGCGCCCGAGGGCAAGACCATGGGCCACGCCGGCGCCATCGTCTCCGGCTCCTCCGGCACGGCTGCCGCGAAGAAGGAGGCCCTCGAGGCCGCCGGCGTCAAGGTCGGCAAGACGCCGACCGAGACGGCGAAGCTGGCGCGGGAGATCCTCGCCGGCTGAGCAGTACCTGGCTGAACGTCGATGGGCTCGCTTCCCTGTGTGGGGGCGGGCCCATCGGCGCGCCAGGAGGTGCCGGGGCCGGTAGTCGGGCGGCTGCGGGTGCGTCGTGGCTGATCGCGCAGTTCCCCGCGCCCCTAAAAGACTTCAAGTGGACCCACTCTTCAAGGGGCGCGGGGAACTGCGCGACCAGCCCCCACCGGCCCGCGCTCAACGTCCGACCGGCACCACCCTCTCCGGACCGTTCCCCATCGACTTCCGCAGCTTCTCCCGCAGCGACACCTCCGATTCCGACAACGCCCCCTGCCCCACCCGCGCCGGCACCCCCTGGATCTCCGCGCCCGGCGCGATCGGCGGCTCGTAGTGGGTCGGTGCCGTGCGGACCGTGAGTGCTGTCGTGCCGATCAGTGCCACCGTGAACGCGATCGCCGCCCGGGTCCAGAAACGGGCCCGCCGCTCGCTGCCGTTGCGCACGGCAGGCGGCGTCGCCGCACGGAGCCGCTCGTGGGAGGCCAGCGAGGCCAGGCGCTCGTGCAGGGTCGACGGGTCGGTCAGGTCGGGATGCGTGGCCGCGATCGCCGCGCGCGCGTTCATCAGCCGGTTCGCGGTCGTCGGCGTGCTCGCCTCCGTCTCCGCCGCCGTCTCCGGAAGGTCGAGGCCAAGACCGTCGTACAGCAGGAGGGCGCGTCGCTGCGACGGCGGGAGCTTCAGGAGTACGGCCATCAGCGCGCGGTCGGACGGGTCGGCGGCCGGTGGTTCCGGGTGCCGGTGGCCGGGGCGGAACCGGTGCCAGGGGGAGAGGGCGTACTCGTACGTCATGGCCCGTACCCAGCCCGCCGGGTCGCGGTCCACCGCCACCTCGGGCCAGCGCTGCCAGGCGAGTTGGAAGGCCCGTTCGACCGACTCGCGGGCGAGTTCGCGGCGGCCGGTGAGCAGATAGGCCTGCCGGACGAGGGCGGGGGCACAGAAGGCGTACAGCGCGTCGAAGGCCTGAGCGGGTGTCAGGGAGGCCGCCGGGGGCCCCGGTTCGGGCTGCGGCTGAGGATCCGTCACCTCGGGCGCGGGCTCCGGCTCCTTCGGTGGCCCGGCCGACAATTCCGCCGTCACAGCACACCCCTTCGTACGAAAAAGTACATAGTCGTATATTGATCGACACTTCGGTGGTTCGCTTGTTACGACGGATAAGCGCGTGTCGTTGGGAGCATGGCGGGCGTGATCGAGATGACTGCTCGCCGTACCTCGTTGTCGCCCCTGTTCACCCGGTTGCGCGACCGGACGCCCGGCTTGGCCGCCAGCCTCCTGGGTGGCGCGGTGGCCGCCGGCCTCGGGCTCGGGTCGTTCGCCGTGCTCGTGACGGTGCTGTGGATCAGCTCGCCGTATCCCGACAGCGGTCCCGGTGGCGCGCTGCACGTGGCCGCGGCGCTGTGGCTGCTGGCCCACGGTGCCGAACTGGTCCGGACGGACACGCTCTCCGGCGTGCCGGCCCCGGTCGGTGTGACCCCGTTGCTGCTGCTCGCGCTGCCGTTGTGGCTGGTGCACCGGGCCGCGCGGGACGTGGCCTCGGGGGACGAGGCGCCACCGCCGGCCTCCGGGCGGACGGCGTGGGCGGGGGTCGTTCTCGGGTACCTCGCCGTCGGCGCGGCCGCCGGGCTGTACGCGTCCGGTGGGGTGCTGCGGCCGTCCTGGGCGTGGGTCTGCGGGTGCCTGCCGGTCGTCGCCACGGTGGCGGCCGGCGCGGGGGTGTGGACGGCGTACGGCCGCCCCGGCGACGCGCTGGACGGCGTACTGGTGCTGCTGCCCGCGGGGTTGCGGCGACTGGTGCTCGGGGCGGAGGCGCGGGTACGGCTCGGTGTGGCGGCCCGGGCCGCGGGGGCCGGGGTCGCCGTGCTCGTCGGGGGCGGGGCGGCGGTGCTGGGGGTGTCTCTGGTGGTGCACGGCGAGGCCACCCGGGGATCGTTCCTCCAGCTGACGGAGGGGTGGTCGGGGCGGTTCGCCGTCCTGCTGCTCTGTCTGGCGCTGGTGCCCAACGCGGCGGTGTGGGCGGTCGGGTACGCCACCGGGCCCGGGTTCGCGCTGGGCGCGGGCCATGTGGTGGCGCCGCTGTCGTCGGATCCCGCGCCGCTGCTGCCGCCGTTCCCGCTGCTGGCGGCGGTGCCGGAGGCGGGGGCCGGGGGAACCGTGCACTGGGTGGTGGCGGGGGTGCCGGTGGTGGCCGGGGCGGTGGTGGGCTGGTTCGTGGGGCGGGCCGCGGACGCCGACTGGTCGCGGGGACGGACCGCGGGGGCGGTGTGCTGGGCCGCCGCGCTGTGCGCCGGGGTGCTCGCCGGGCTCGCCGTGCTGGCCGGCGGCCCGCTGGGCGTGGGGACGCTGGCCGGCTTCGGCCCGGTGTGGTGGCAGGTGGGCGGCGCGGTGGCGGTGTGGATCGCGGGCGTAGGAGTGCCGGTGGGGTTGGGGGTGCGGGGCTGGCGGGGACGCACGCGCGGCGGAGCGCGGGCGTGGGTGCGAGGGCTGTTGACCTGGCGGAACGCGGCGGACGGGGTCACGACGACGCCTGGAGTCGGACCTGGGAGTGGCCCGGTGAAGCCCAGCGACACGCAGGCCGCCCGGGTGGTGCCGAGCGGCGCCCCTGACCACACCCTCGGCGGACCCGGCCAGGAAGACGCCCACGCCCGGGAACACGCAGACGCCGGCCCCCTCGAAGAAGACGCCTACGCCCCCGCCGACCAGGACGACACCTACGAGCCCTACGACGTGCTCCCCCTCGAGCCCTCGGCGAGCCCCTTCCCCGAGCCCGCCCCCTGGTACGAGGACGCGTCACGCGAGTCCCGCTGGGCCGCGCTGAAGGAGGCGTCCGCGCCCCTGGAGGAGCCCGATAAGCCCGACTGCGCAGCCGACTGACCTCAGTCCTCGGCGCCCATCGGGCCCCGGAGTTTCTCCGGGAGCAGCTTCGCGCAGGACTGCTGGGCCTGGTTGGTGAGGGCGTCGTTGGCGCAGGTGTAGTAGTCGTCGTAGACGAGTCTCAGGGTGAAGCTCGCCGCCACGAAGGCGATGGCCAGGGAGGCGGTGACCAGGCCGGTCACCGCCGCCGTGGTCTGGGGGCGCGCGGACTGGGGCGGGGCCGGGGTGTTCGGGTCCGGGGTGCGGGGCTTGGCGCGCAGGGCGCTGATGCCCCAGTTCATGGCCAGGGCGCCCAGCAGCAGCCCCACGGGCTGCCAGCCGAAGAGGACGAAGAAGAAGGCCCACATCCCGGAGAGCAGGGCGTAGCGAGCGCGGCGCTGGGCCGGGTCCGTCGGGTCCCAGCGCGGGCCGGATCCGGTGTTGCCCTGACCTTCCTGGCCGGGGCCGGGGTTCACGCCCGGGCGCTGCCCGAAGCCGCCGTCGGAGCGGCCCGGCTGGCGGTCGCTCCACTGGCTGCCCCACGGGGTGTAGCCGCCACCGCCCTCACCCTGCCCGCCCTGGGAACCCTCCGACCCCTCCGGGCCCTCGGGCCGCCGGGGCTGCCACGGGCGGTCCGGGGACCCCTCCGGTGGCGGGGCGAACGGGTTGTCCTCCTCGGCCGCACCGCCCTGCCCCTCGCCGTTCTTCCTGCCGGAAGACATGCCTGAGGAGTTGCCGGAGGACTTGTCGGAGGAAGGGGCGTCCGGCGGCGACGCGGGCTGCTCCCGCAGCAGCATGCCGCTGCGCTCCCCTCCCTGCACCGACTGCTGGGGGAGCGTGAGGAGTCGCAGGCTGCGGTCCGACATCAAGTGAGCGTCTTCCCCTTGGAGTCCGTCGAGTACGTGAAGTCCGGCGTGAGCCGTCACCCCGTGAACGCACCGCACACCACCCGCGTTCCCGGACCGGCTCCGTGCAGACGCTACCTTCCGGCCACGCCCCCGTCCCACGGGGGCCGTCCGGTGTGCCGGTATCGTTGCTGACGGTCGGCCGCTTCGTAGGCTTCCCCGTATCCCCGGGCCCGAAGCATTCGTACGAAGGTACAAAGCGTCCGAAGCTGCAAAGCGTCGGCCGTGAGAAGACCCTCCTTCGAGAAAGGGCCCCGCCGTGGCCGCCAAGCCCGTGGCCGAGCAGGCCAGGCCGGTCAAGCGCCTGGTCGTGCTGGTCTCCGGATCCGGTACGAACCTCCAAGCCCTGCTGGACGCCATCGAGGAGACCGGCGCACAGGCCTACGGTGCCGAGATCGTGGCCGTCGGCGCCGACCGCGAGAACATCGAGGGGCTGGCCCGGGCCGAGCGGGCGGGGCTGCCGGTCTTCGTGTGCAAGGTCAAGGACTTCGAGAGCCGTGAGGAGTGGGACGCCGCCCTCGCCGAGGCCGTCTCCGCGCACGAACCCGACCTCGTGGTGTCCGCCGGGTTCATGAAGATCGTGGGCAAGGAGTTCCTCGCCCGCTTCGGTGGGCGGTTCGTGAACACCCACCCCGCGCTGCTGCCCAGTTTTCCCGGCGCCCACGGCGTCCGTGACGCGCTCGCGTACGGGGCCAGGGTCACCGGCTGCACCGTCCACTTCGTCGACGACGGCGTCGACACCGGACCGATCATCGCCCAGGGCGTGGTGGAGATCCGGGACGAGGACGACGAGAGCGCTCTGCACGAGCGCATCAAGGAAGTCGAGCGAAGGCTGCTCGTCGAGGTCGTGGGGCGGCTCGCCCGCAACGGCTATCGCATTGAGGGACGAAAGGTAGTTATCCAGTGACCGCCGAGAACAAGCGGCCCCTTCGCCGGGCGCTCATCAGCGTCTACGACAAGACCGGCCTCGAGGACCTCGCGCGCGGCCTGCACGAGGCGGGCGTCGAGCTCGTCTCCACCGGGTCCACCGCCGGCCGTATCGCCGCCGCCGGCGTCCCCGTCACCAAGGTCGAGGAGCTCACCGGCTTCCCCGAGTGCCTGGACGGCCGGGTCAAGACGCTGCACCCGCGCGTGCACGCCGGCATCCTTGCCGACCTGCGGCTCGACAGCCACCGCGAGCAGCTCGCGGAGCTCGGTGTGGAGCCGTTCGACCTCGTCGTCGTGAACCTCTACCCGTTCCGCGAGACCGTCGCCTCCGGCGCGAGCCCCGACGAGTGCGTCGAGCAGATCGACATCGGCGGCCCGTCCATGGTGCGCGCCGCCGCCAAGAACCACCCCTCGGTCGCCGTCGTCACCAGCCCCGAGCGCTACGCCGACGTTCTGGCCGCGGTCAAGGACGGCGGCTTCGACCTCGCCACCCGCAAGCGGCTCGCCGCCGAGGCGTTCCGGCACACCGCCGAGTACGACATCGCGGTCTCCAGCTGGTTCGCCAGCGCCTACGCCCCCGCCGACGAGTCGCAGTTCCCCGACTTCATCGCGGCCGCCCTGGAGCGCAAGAGCACTCTGCGCTACGGCGAGAACCCGCACCAGCCCGCCGCGCTCTACGTCGACGGCAGCGGTGTCGGTCTCGCCGAGGCCGAGCAGCTGCACGGCAAGGAGATGTCGTACAACAACTACACGGACACGGACGCCGCCCGCCGTGCCGCGTACGACCACGCCGAGCCGGCCGTCGCCATCATCAAGCACGCCAACCCCTGCGGTATCGCGGTCGGTTCGGACGTCGCCGAGGCGCACCGCAAGGCACACGCGTGTGACCCGCTGTCGGCGTTCGGCGGCGTGATCGCGGTCAACCGGCCGGTCTCCAAGGAGATGGCCGAGCAGGTCGCCGAGATCTTCACCGAGGTCATCGTGGCGCCGGACTACGAGGAGGGCGCCCTGGAGGCGCTCGCCAAGAAGAAGAACATCCGTGTCCTGAAGGCCCCGGCCGCGCCCGCGCACCCCGCCGAGGTCAAGCCCATCGACGGCGGCGCGCTCCTCCAGGTCACCGACCGCCTCCAGGCCGAGGGCGACGACCCGGCCAACTGGACCCTCGCGGCCGGTGAGGCGCTGAGCGCGGACGAGCTCGGCGAGCTGGCCTTCGCCTGGCGGGCCTGCCGGGCCGTCAAGTCCAACGCGATCCTGCTCGCCAAGGACGGTGCCTCGGTCGGCGTCGGCATGGGCCAGGTCAACCGCGTCGACTCCGCGAAGCTCGCGGTCGAGCGGGCCGGTGCCGAGCGCGCGCAGGGCTCGTACGCCGCCTCGGACGCCTTCTTCCCCTTCCCGGACGGCCTGGAGGTCCTCCTGGAGGCCGGTGTGAAGGCGGTCGTCCAGCCGGGCGGATCGGTCCGTGACGAACTCGTCGTCGAGGCCGCGAAGAAGGCCGGCGTCACCATGTACTTCACGGGGACGCGGCACTTCTTCCACTGACGGAACCGGAACACCGGCCTGGCGGCGCTACGTGGAACTGCGTAGCGCCGCCCATGTGTTGGGCCCCACCTGGCCGTCCACCTCCAGGCCCTTGGCGCTCTGGAACTGCTTGACCGCCGCCTGGGTGTCCCTGCCGAACTCGCCGTCCACGCCCGAACCGCCCACGCTGTAGCCGCGCTTGGTGAGCATGCACTGCACCTGCACGACCCGCTGGCCCTTGTCGCCGTAGTCGGTGAGTTCGGTGCCGGAGTAGTAGGTGCAGCCGGATATCCAGGCGGGGGTGGCCGGGGGAGCGGTGGTCCTGGTGACCGTGGCGGTGGCGGTCGGGGCGGGGGCGCCGCCGGAACCCCCGCCCTTCGCGCCCCCGTTGGGGGTGGTGGTCGCGGACGGGGTGGCGGCCGGCTCGTCGGCGGGGTCCTTCTGTTCCGTGCCCTTGCCCTTGTCGTCCTTCTTCTTCTCGTCCTCCTCCTTCTCCTTCTTCTCCTTGCCGGAGGGCGAGGCGGAGGCGGTGGGCGGGGCGGAGGTCGGTGTCGCGGAGGCGCTGACGCCCGTGGTGTCCGACGGGGCGGCCGCGGCCGGGGTGTCGGGGCGGGTGAGCAGGAAGGCGCCGACGGCCACCGCCGCGACGGCGAGGCCCGCGACGCCGACCAGGAGGGGCCTTCTGCGGGGGCCGTTCCCGGTGGACGCCGATGCCGGTGAGAGCACCGGCTGGGTCGGGGTGCGGAAGTGACTGCTCCCCGTGGGCAGGTCCGCCAGCACCGCGCACCCCTGCTGCCGCTCGCGGAGCCGGGCGGCGAGGGGTTCCTGCCAGTGGGCGGCGCGGCCGTGCCCGGCGGCCGTGGCGGCGGCCGTCAGCTGTCCCGGGGTGGGGCGCCCGGCGGGGTCCTTGGCGAGGCAGGCGGCCAGCAGCGAGGCCAGCGCGGGGTCCGATTCCGCCAGTTCGGCCATGACCTCGGCGTCGGGCGCCTCGAAGGCGACCCGGTGCATGACGTCCACGCCGGTTCCGTCGCCGAAGGGGGCGTGCCCGGTGGCGGCGTAGACGAGGGTGCAGCCCAGCGAGAAGACGTCGGAGGCGGCGTCGCAGCGGCCCTCGCGCAGATACTCGGGCGCCATGTAGGCGGCCGTGCCGACCCGGTTGCCGGTCGTGGTGATCGCGCTGCTGTCGGCCGCGCGGGAGATGCCGAAGTCGATGACGTGGGTGCCCCGCGGGGACAGGATCACGTTGGACGGCTTGAGGTCCCGGTGCACGACCCCGGCGGCGGTCAGCGCCGACAGGGCCTCGCCGAGTTCCGCCACCAGGCGCCACACCCCGGCCGGTTCCATCAGCCCGCACTCGCGTACGGCGTCGACGAGGGTGAGGCCGGGCAGGTACTCGGTCGCCATCCACAGCAGCGCGTCGTCGAACCCGGTGCCGAGCAGATGCGGTGCGCGGGGTGTGCGGACCCGCCCGTGCACGGCGGCCTCCCGCTCGAACCGCCGCCGGAAGTCCGGCCCTTCGGCGTACTCGGGCCGGATCACCTTCACGGCGGCGAGTCCCGGGCTGCCGTCGGCGTGCCGGGCCAGGTAGACCCGGCCCATGCCGCCGCTGCCGAGCAGCCCGAGCGGGGCGTACGGTCCGATGCGGGCGGGATCGGTGGGCAGCAGCGGGGCCGCGCCGACCTGCCGCAGGGCGGTGTCACCGGCCGTCGGTGTGTCTGTCACGGTTCCCCCGACCTGCCTCTTCTGTCCACAACATGCTCTCCGGTCACGCCAGTTGGCTGACGAGAGGCTATCGCCCCGTCACCGGGGAGCGCCGGGATACGGAGGGAACACCGCCGGACAACGCCCCGGGGCCGTGTCACGGTGTGACACGGCCCCGGGGAGAGGTGGCGAGGCGGCGACACGGCCGCCGGCCGTCGGTCGAGATGCGGTGGAACTCAGTTCGTACGGATGACGATGGTGGAGCAGACCTTGTCGGCGAAGGTCTGACGCTTGGCGTCCCAGGCCGGCCACAGCCACCCGAGGTAGCACGCCAGGCTGTCCAGGAAGTGCGCGAGACGGCGGACGAAGGCCATGCCGACGCCGAGGGGCTGGCCGTCGGACTCCCGCACCAGGCGGATGTTGAGCGCCTTCTTGCCGACCGTCTGGCCGGTGCGGCCCTCCATGATGAGCAGCCAGATCGCGAGGCCGATGATGACGAGGTAACCGATGATCACCAGGGCCGCCGTCTTGTTGGCCGCGCCGACGCCCACGAGGATGTAGGGCACCAGGAAGACCAGCCCGTCGACCAGGGTGCCCGCGAAACGCCGGCCCCAGCTCGCGTACGGCGGCTGGGCGCCGTACCCCGGCTGCTGCGGGTAGCCGTAGGCGGAGGCCGGGACCTGCGGCGCCTGCGGGTAGCCGTAACCGGGCTGCTGCGGGTAGCCCTGCTGCGGCGGGACGCCCTGCGGGGCCTGCTGCGGGTAGCCGTAACCGGGCTGCTGGGGCTGCTGCTGGGGGTAGCCGTAACCGGGCTGCGGCTGCTGGGGGTTCTGCGGCTGTTCGTACGGGTTGTTGGGCGAGCCGAAACTCATGGTGGGAATCCTCCGTGAACGCAAAGGGGACGTTGCGGAATTGTGCGGAGGAACGTCACGAAAAGAGCGGTATGCCCCCCGAACATCAGCCGCGTTACAGCGCCCTCCATCGTTCTAGGAGAGGAGAGCGGTTGTCCAGGCGCATTGCGATGTGTTGTGCAAGTGCAACCCGGATTGGAACCCTGATTGGAACCGGGGGCCGGTCATCCGGGAGGATGGGCACATGACCGCCCAGATTCTCGATGGCAAGGCCACCGCAGCCGCGATCAAGTCCGATCTGACCGCCCGCGTGGCGGCGCTGAAGGAGAAGGGCGTCACGCCCGGCCTCGGCACGATCCTCGTCGGGAGCGATCCCGGCAGTCAGAAGTACGTCGCCGGCAAGCACCGCGACTGCGCCGAGGTGGGCATCGCCTCCATCCAGCGTGAGCTGCCGGAGACGGCCACGCAGGAGGAGATCGAGGCGGTCGTCCGCGAACTCAACGCCGACCCCGCGTGCACCGGGTACATCGTCCAGCTCCCGCTGCCCAAGGGCATCGACGAGAACCGCATTCTGGAGCTCATGGACCCGGACAAGGACGCGGACGGACTGCACCCGATGAACCTGGGGCGGCTGGTGCTGAACGAGCCCGCGCCGCTGCCCTGCACGCCGAACGGCGTCCTCACCCTGCTCCGCCGCTACGGCGTCGAGATCAAGGGCGCGGAGGTGGTGGTCGTCGGCCGTGGCGTGACGATCGGGCGCCCGATGCCGCTGCTGCTCACCCGGCGCAGCGAGAACGCGACGGTGACCCAGTGCCACACCGGCACGCGGGACCTGTCGTCGCACCTCAAGCGCGCGGACATCATCGTCGCGGCGGCCGGCTCCGCCCACCTGATCCGCCCCGAGGACGTGAAGCCGGGCGCCGCCGTCCTCGACGTCGGTGTCTCCCGCAACGCCGAGGGCAAGATCGTCGGAGACGTCCACCCCGGGGTGGCCGAGGTCGCCGGCTTCATCTCCCCCAACCCCGGCGGCGTCGGCCCGATGACCCGGGCCCAGCTGCTCGTCAACGTGGTCGAGGCGGCGGAGCGCGGTGTCGCCTGAGACGGGGGAGCCGGAACGGCGGCCGGGCGTGGAGTCCCGGGGCGCCGGGCAGCAGCGTGCGGAGGCGCGGACGGTGGACGGGACACAGGCGCGGGTCGCCGAGGCCGACGAGGACCGTGAGCGTGCCGCGGCGGACACCTCGGCGCCCGCTTCCGACGACGTGAACGCCGCGGAGGATCCCGAGGAGCAGGCCGGGATCGTCGTACGGGATGCGATCAGCGCGCCCGACGTCGACGGGCGGCCGCGGCGCGCCACTCGGCGGTTTCCGCTGTTCACCAGGGACACCGCGCGGCCCGAGGGCGGTGGCCGGGCCGCGCCGCGGGACGCGCCGGCGCCCGCCCGGCAGTGGCCGGTGCTCGCCGTGCTGGCCGCGGTCGGTCTCGGACTGCTGCTGACCGCCCTCGACCGGTTCCGCGTCGGCACGCTCCTGATCGGCCTGGCCCTGCTCGCCGGTGCGGTGCTGCGCTGGCTGCTGCCGGACGTCGGCATGCTCGCCGTGCGCTCCCGGTTCACCGACATCGCGACCTACGGCGTGCTCGGCACCGCGATCGTGCTGCTGGCGATGATGGTGCAGCCGGACCCGTGGCTGGTGATCCCGTTCCTCAAGGACACCCTGCACTTCACGGTCACCAACAGCTGATCCCCGCGCGGGAGGGGCCGGAGGTCCGTCCCCTCCCCCGATGAGGGACGGACCGCCGTCGCGCTTCAGCCTCCCGCGGTGCGAGCGGGCCGTTCAACCGCTGTCGGTCCGCTGTGGCACAGCGGTGACGGTTCCGGCACGGTGTGAGTGACCTGCCACAACCGCCCCGCGGCCAGGAACCGATCCGGCCTCTGACGTCGTCAACTGCCTGGAAGCAGGTGAGGACGGCGTGGAGGTGGGCGATGAGTGGCTGGCAGCCGCTGCCCGACGATCTGCCGCCGGAGGTGCGGCACTTCGTGGAGCAGCTCAGGCGGCTCAAGGACCGCACGGGGCTCAGCCTGGTCGCCCTCGGCGCCCGCACCGCCTACAGCAAGTCCTCCTGGCACCGCTATCTCAACGCCACCCAGCCGCCGCCCCGCCAGGCCGTCGCCGCCCTGTGCCGGATCGCCGGTCTCGAGGGCACCGACGCCGAACGCCTCACCGTGCGCTGGGAACTCGCGGTCCAGGCCTGGCCCCGGCCGGCGTCCCCGGCCCCGCCGCCCGCCTCGGGGAGCGAGCAGTACGAGGACGACCCGACCCTGCCGTGGTGGGACGAGCCGCCGCGGGAGGAACCCGGCGGGATGAACCGGCTGCTGCTGGCCGCCGTACTGCTGCTCGCGCTTCTGCTGGCGGTCGGGGTCGTCGGGGCCGTGGTCTCTGGGTGAGCCGGGAACTGCCGTGACGGGCGTTATTTCCGATGTGTTCCTCGTGTGACGATGTATTGACAAGTTTGCGCTTTTGATACAGCACCGTTCGACAGCCCCGATAACGTGTCGAACTTGCCGATGCACCCGTGCGCCCGTGCCCGAAAAGCTGAGATCCTTGCAGCGCACGTGAGCACCACAGCACCGACCGGGGGGAAAGAGGGGGGAGCAATGCCTCGTTGGAAGGCCTTGCCGGACGACATGGATCCGCAGGTCAGGGAGTTCGCGAGCCAGCTGCGGCGGCTCGTGGACCGCAGCGGCCTGAGCATCGCGGCCGTCGCCGACCGCACGGGTTACAGCAAGACGTCCTGGGAGCGCTATCTGAACGGCCGGCTGCTCGCGCCGAAGGGCGCGATCGTCGCCCTGGCCGAGGTCACCGGCACCAATCCCATTCACCTGACCACGATGTGGGAGCTGGCCGAACGCGCCTGGAGCCGCTCGGAGATGCGGCACGACATGACCATGGAGGCCATCCGGATCTCCCAGGCGCGGGCCGCGCTCGGCGAGTTCGGGGCGCCGCCCGCGCCGGCCAAGAGCGGCAAGGCGGCCCGCAAGAGCGGCAGCGCGACGGCGACGCCGGGGGTGGCGGGGCCCGCGGGGGTCGCGCCCACGGTGCCGCCGCAGCCGACTCCGCAGGAGGCCGACAGCGCCTCTCCGTCCGCCAACTCCTGGGGCGTGGCCGGATATCAGGGCCCGTCGCAGGCTTCTTCGGGACGTACGGCCGCCGCCGCGGCGCCCGTCTCGGCCGACGGGCCGGGGTGGACGCCGGGGGCGCCCGGGCCGTACGACCAGCCGCAGGCGCGGCCGGGGAGCGGGGGGCCCGGTGGCTCCGGTTCCGGGGGGTCCGGTGGCTCCGGCTCCGGCGGGAAGCGGCGGCTGACGATGTTCCTCGCGGGGGTCGTGGGGGTGCTGGTCGTGGTCGCCGCCGTGTTCTTCCTGATCGACCCGGGAGGGGACAAGAAGCAGGGGGCCGAGAAGTCCCCGTCGCCGTCCCCCACCGCGTCCGTCCCGCTGCCCGCCGGGGTGAAGTGCAGCGGGGCCGGGTGCACCGGGAAGGACGCCGAGGCGATGGGGTGCAGCGGGAACCTGGTGACGACGGCCAAGACCGCGACGGTGGGGGCGGCCGTGGTCGAGGTGCGGTACAGCGAGACCTGCGGGGCGGCCTGGGGGCGCGTCACTCAGGCGGGCCAGGGGGACAAGGTCGAGGTGACCGCGGGCAAGGTGGCCGAGCAGAGCGGGAGCATCACCGAGGTGGGGGACACGATCGCCTACACGCCGATGGTCGCGGTGAAGGACGCGGCGGAGGCGAAGGCGTGTGTGACGCTGGCTTCCGGGCAGCGGGGGTGCACCGACTGAGCAATTCTTCTCGGCGTGTGCATGGGTTGTTGAATCCCGGGCACGCGAGAACTACCCCCACGGGAGTCCGGACACCGGTACCCCCATACGGCGGCCGCTTCCGTCCCCCCCCTCCCGGACGGGCGGCCGCCTTCTCCGTAGGGGGCCCTGTGGGGTGGGCCACACCGACCCGGACGTTCGGGTCACCGGATGCGCGATAGCCTGACCGGTGGATCTCTTGATGCCGAGAGATCGATCAAACGTCCGGGGCAGGGACGCCCCACCGCCAGCTGTCATACGGAGAACGCCATGACCCGCACTCCCGTGAACGTCACCGTCACCGGCGCGGCCGGCCAGATCGGTTACGCCCTGCTCTTCCGCATCGCCTCCGGCCAGCTGCTCGGCGCGGACGTGCCGGTCAAGCTCCGCCTCCTGGAGATCACCCCGGCGCTCAAGGCGGCCGAGGGCACCGCCATGGAGCTCGACGACTGCGCCTTCCCGCTCCTTCAGGGCATCGACATCACGGACGACCCGAACGTCGCCTTCGACGGCACCAACGTCGGTCTGCTCGTCGGCGCCCGCCCCCGCACCAAGGGCATGGAGCGCGGTGACCTCCTGGAGGCCAACGGCGGCATCTTCAAGCCGCAGGGCAAGGCCATCAACGACCACGCCGCGGACGACGTCAAGATCCTGGTCGTCGGCAACCCGGCGAACACCAACGCGCTGATCGCCCAGGCCGCCGCCCCGGACGTACCGGCCGAGCGCTTCACCGCCATGACCCGCCTGGACCACAACCGCGCGCTGACCCAGCTCGCGAAGAAGACGGGCACCTCGGTCGCCGACATCAAGCGGCTGACCATCTGGGGCAACCACTCCGCCACCCAGTACCCGGACATCTTCCACGCCACGGTCGCGGGCAAGAACGCCGCCGAGACCGTCAACGACGAGAAGTGGCTGGCCGAGGAGTTCATCCCGACCGTCGCCAAGCGCGGCGCCGCGATCATCGAGGCCCGTGGCGCGTCCTCCGCCGCCTCCGCCGCCAACGCCGCCATCGACCACGTGTACACCTGGGTCAACGGCACCGCGGACGGCGACTGGACCTCCATGGGCATCCCGTCGGACGGCTCCTACGGCGTCCCGGAGGGCCTGATCTCCTCCTTCCCGGTCACCACGAAGGACGGCTCCTACGAGATCGTGCAGGGCCTGGACGTCAACGAGTTCTCCCGCGCCCGCATCGACGCGTCGGTGAAGGAGCTGGAGGAGGAGCGCGAGGCGGTCCGCGCGCTCGGCCTCATCTGACCCGCTCCACGCCGAGTCTTCTCGACGGCTCTGTCACGAGCCTGCACGGGCCCTGTTCCGGTTCCTTCCGGAACGGGGCCCGTGGCCGTTTTTCGCCCTACGGTCGAAGCCTTACCCGGTGGGGTGATACGGGGGGATGCGCGATGAACGGCTGGAACGGCTACAGCTCCGGTTCCGGAGCGGAGCACGAACCGAGCGAGGAGAGAGGCCGGGCGGCCTGGAGCTCGGGGGAGACGCGGGCGGGGGAGCGGCCGCCGTGGGCGTCGGCCGAAGCGCGGGCGGGGGAGCGTCCGCCGTGGGCCTCGGCCGAGACGCAGACCTCCTTCGTGCCGCCCCGGGACCAGGAGGTCGCGCCGCCGTGGGCCGCGGCGCCGACCCAGGCCTCGCCGCTCGCGCCCGGCTGGGGGACGGCCCCGCCCACTCCGCCGTGGACCTCGCCGGTGCCGGTTCCCCCGGGTCCCGCGCCCCACCGGGTCCGGCGGGTGTTCGCCGCCCTCACGGTGGCCGTCCTGGTCGGGGTCGCGGTCGGCGCCGGCGTCTGGTTCCTCCTCCGGGACACCTCCCTCGGCTCCCGCTCCGGGGCGGGCCCGGCCCCGAAGGTCACGGCCACGTCGTCCTCGTCGCCGTCCTCCGCCTCGTCCGCGTCACCGGCCTCCACTTCGCCCTCCCCGCCCTCGTCCGGCGCGACCCCGTCGCCGCTGTCCTCCCCGGCCACCGGATACCGCCGCACCCAGGACCCCGTCGGCTACCGCGTCGACGTGCCCCGGGGCTGGACCCGCACCGAGAAGCAGGGCCAGGCCGCTCCCGTGGTGGTCTACGACGCCCCCGCCGACGGTCGCCGGCTCCAGATCTTCCGGATCGCGGAGGACACCCCGGCCCAGTCCCTGGACCTGGCCGAGAACGACCCCGGTTACGGCTTCGCGCGCCAGCCGGGCTACCAGGTCCTCGACCGCGCCTCCGGCACCACCTGGGCCGAACTCGCCTACCGCTACGACGACTCGGACCTCGGCGCCCGCCAGGTCGTCGACCACCGCTTCCAGGCCGCCGACGGCACGCTGTACGCGATCCGCGCCACCGGCCCCGCCGCCCTCGCCCCCGCTCGCGTGCGCGAACCGCTCACCAGGGCGCTGGCTTCCTTCTGCCCGACGGACACGGAGTGCCGCTGAGCCGCAGCTCCGGACCCCGTCTCCCCGACGCCCGGCACGGCTTGGCCCGGCCCAACTCCCGCACCGCCAACCGCCGTACGGTCCACGCATCCCCACCGGACAGGGGAGCCGACCGGCGGGTACGCCCGGTAGACGGCCCACGGGCGTCTCGGCCTCCCCGCAGCCGACGGGTCGGACAGCGCCCGACCAGGACGCGCACCTGTTGCTCGGGGCGGATGTCGAGCCCTGCGAGGCCGTCGCCTTCGACACGTACCCGGCGCATCCGGTCCGCGATCGGTTCGGTCTCGGTGACGACACCACGGATCATCATCAGTCCGACGACCGGGTTCAGCAGGAAGGGCACAGCGGCTCCTCGGGTCAACTGGAGCGCGGGCGGGGGTGGTTGAGGCGGCCCGCCTCAGCGGCGAACCGAACGCGATAGTACTCGTTTCCCGTCGAACGCGATAGTGCGTGACTCTCCGGACCGCTCCCGGTGACCGGCCACCACCAGCACCGTGGCTGCCAGCACCAGCAGGGCCACCGTGCGCAGGGCCGGGCCCATGCCGTGCGCGAGGTCGGGACGGGAGGCCAGGACCGTGCCGGTGACGGCGACCCCGAGGGCCGCGCCGATCTCGCGGGCGGAGGTGCCGAGGCCCGAGGCGAGGCCCGCCCGGTGCGGGGGGAGCGCGGTGGCGACGCCCAGGGTGAGCGCGGGCATGGACAGTCCGGTGCCGGCCGAGATGACCAGCAGCCAGCAGGCGTACAGCGCGTAGGGCGTGCCGGCGTCCACGGTGGACGCGCCGAGCAGACCGAGGCCGATCAGGGCCAGTCCGCCGGCGATGACCGGCATGGGGTGACCGGACCAGCGCGCGGCCAGTCTCGGCAGTACCGCCATGCCGACGATCAGCGGCAGGATCGCGACCCCGGCGAGGGCGGGGCCGTAGCCCTTCACGCCTTGCAGGTACTGCGAGTTGACGTAGAAGAGGGAGAACAGGCCGAAGAAGCCGGTCGCCATGCCGAGGGTCGTGGAGCGCAGCCTCGGCGAGGCGAACAGGCGGGGGTCGAGGAGCGGGGCGCGGGAGCGCAGGGAGTGCGCGGTGAAGGCGGCGAGGAGGACCGCGCCCGCCGCGAAGGCGGTCAGGATGCGCGGCGAGGTCCAGCCATGGACCGGGCCCTCGATGATGCCGAACAGGGTGGCCACCAGACCCGCCGTGAGCAGCAGGGTGCCGAGCGGGGCGAGTCGCTGTCGCGGGGCGCGGTCCGTGCGCGGGGTGGTGAGGGCGACCGTCCCGGCGAGCAGTGCGGCCAGCGGGACCATCAGGACGAACAGGGCGCGCCAGGTGAGGAACTGGCCCACCAGACCGCCGCCCAGGTTGCCCAGCATGCCGCCGAGTCCGATCGCCAGGGTCCAGGAGGCCATCGCCCGGGCCCGGCCCCCGGGACCCGCCAGACGCATCAGGATCGACATGGTCGCCGGGGTGATCAGCGCGGCCCCGGCCCCGGAGACGCCCCGCCCGGCGACGAGCAGCGCCGGGTCCTGGGCGAGGGCGCTGGTGGCGGCACCCGCGGCGAACAGGCCCAGGCCGGTGAGCAGAGCGCCCTTGTGACCGTGGCGGTCACCGAGCGCGCCCGCCGGGATGAGGAGGGAGGCGAAGACGATGACGTACGCGTCGACCGTCCACAGCAGCTCGCTGGACGAGGGGTGCAGCGACGACGAACTCAGCTGCGGGATCAGGAGGTTGATCGCGGCGACCATGCTCTGGGCGACCAGGACGCAGGCGCACAGGGCGAGCAGGGTGGAGCGTCTCAGGGCGGGCGCGGTGGGCGCCGGGACCGGGTCGAGGGCAGGTGAGGGCATGGCTCCTCCAGGGAGCGGGCGGTGGTGTGGGATGCCCTGTCACCGTAGGCTCGACGGTGTCCTGCACTCCAGTGCAACCTTTGCAAGGGATCGATGCGTGTGACGCAACTGGATCTGAATCTGCTGGTCGCCCTGGACGTGCTGCTGGAGGAGCAGAGCGTCGGAGGTGCCGCCCGGCGCCTGCACCTGTCCGAGCCCGCCATGTCCCGCACCCTCGGCCGGATCCGCAGGGCGCTCGGCGACCCCGTGCTGGTGCGCGCCGGGCGGCGGATGGTGCCGACCCCGCACGCGCTGGCCGTACGGGCCGAGGTGAGCGCGGTGGTGGAGCGGGCGCGGGCCCTGTTCGCGCCCGGGCGGGACGTCGATCTGCGCACGGTGGAGCGGACGTTCACGATCCTCGGTCACGACACCGTCGCCGCGGCCTGCGGGGCGGCCCTCCTGCGGCGGGCCGCCGCCGAGGCGCCCGGGGTGCGCATCCGGTTCCTGGCCGAGAGCCATGTGGACGTGCCGTTCCTGCGGGAGGGGACCGCCGATCTGGAGGTCGGGGTCGTGGACACGGTGGCGCCCGAGGTGCATGTGGAGGCGCTCCACGAGGACCGCATGGTGGCGGTCGTACGGCCCGGACATCCGCTGCTGAAGGGGGAGTTGACGGCAGAGCGGTACGCCGGGGCCGATCACCTGACCGTGTCCCGGCGGGGCAGGCTGCGCGGTCCGGTCGACGAGGCGCTCGCCGAACTCGGCCTGGAACGGCGGGTGGTGGCGGCGATCGCCACCTTCCCCTCCTCCCTCTTCGTGGTCCGGGACACCGACCTGGTCGGCCTGATCGGCTCCTGGGCGCTCCCGCTCGCCACCGCGCTCGGCCTCGTCACCTTCGAAGTGCCGCTGCGGCTGCCGCCGTTGCGGCTGGGGCTGGCCTGGCACCCGCGGCACGACGCCGACCCGGTGCACGCCTGGCTGCGGCGGACCGTGCGGGACCTGCTTGCCGACTGGTCAGGGACCCGGGGTTCCTAGGCGCTTCTCGAACCAGTGGTCGCCGTAGACGTGCTCGCTGTACGGCGGGATCTCCGTGTAGCCGCACGCCCGGTACATCGTCTGCGCCTCGGTGAGGGACGCGTGGGTGTCGAGGCGCAGGACGGTGAGACCGCGGGCCGCGGCCGCCGTCTCCAGGGCGGCGAGGAGGCGGCGGGCGAGACCCAGGCGGCGGGCGTCCGGGTGCACCCACACATGGCGGAGCTCGCCGACCCCCGGTTCCAGGCGCCGCAGCGCCCCGCAGCCCACGGGGCGGCCCTCCTCGTACGCCATGAAGAACGCGCCCGCGTCCCCCGAGACCTCCTCGGGGCGAACCAGGTCGGACGGGTCGAAGCCCTCCGGGAAGCGGGCGTCGATGTCGGCGGCGTAGGCGTCGAGACAGGCGCGGGCGTCCGGGGCCGCGCCGTCGACCGGGACCACGGTGATGCCGGCCAGGCGCAGCAGCCGCCGGGCGGTGCCGATCGCCTCGGTGAGCCGGTCCCGCTGGGGCCCGCTGAGCCCTTCGAGGAGACCGGCCGCGAGCGCGTCGGCCCGGCGGTTCTGCTCCGCCAGCTCGATGCGTCCGGCGGAGGTCAGCTCGACCATGCGCAGCCGGCTGTCGCCCGGGTGGACGCTGACCCGGACCAGTCCCTGGCCCTGGAGGGTCTTCGTCATCCGGCTCAGATAACCGGCGTCCAGACCGAGCCGGTTCCTGAGCTCGCGCAGCGAGACCCCCTCGCCGATCTCGAACAGCAGCCGCGCCTCGCCGAGCGGCCGGTCCTGGCCGAGGTAGTGGTCGTCGAGCGCGCCGATACGGCGGGTGAAGTAACGGTTGAACCGGCGGAACTCCGCCACCTGCTCTGTCGACACCGGGTCCATAATCTTTGACTGTAGTCAAAGGAATGCCGGTTGTCGTCGGGAAGTCCGTCAAACCGGCATTCCGGTTTCCGGTTCCCACCCGCACCTCTATGCTGATTGTTTGTCAACAACCGACGTGAACAAGGGCTTTGCACGCATCGGGGGAGTCGCGTGACTACTACATCCGTACCTCGGCAGCCGCAGGCGGCACCGCCGGGTCCGGTCACACCGCCGCACGCCAGCGAGGCGACCCGCCTGCTGTGCGCCGGCACCTATCTGGATTCCGGTTACCGCGACCGGGTCATCGAGCAACTGCACCTGAACGAACAGCGGATCGTGGCGCCCTCGCTCGGCCTCGACGCGGCCCGGGTGCTCGCGCACGCTCTGCGTGCCCGCCGCCAGGAGCTGCTGTGGGCCGGGGCGATCATCGGCCTGTGGGTGATCGGGCTGCCGCTCACCGGCGGACTGCTGGGCCTCGCCCTCGTCCCCAGCCTCATGCTCGCGATCGCCCCCTGGGTCCGCGGCAAGGGCCTGAACCCGCCGCTCTACCGCAGGCTGCCCGCCTTCCTGATCCGCTGGTGGGGCCGCGTCGGCTTCGCGATCTTCCTCGCCGTCACCCTGTTCGCCGCCTTCGGCGGCGGGGACGACGACCCCTCCTACGGCTCCTATTACGGCGAGTCGTCCTCCTACGGCGACTCCTACTTCGGCGGCTCCTACGGCGACTCGCCCGACGTCACGGACTTCCTGTTCCCCGACGTCGACCGGGCCGGCTCACTCATCGGGCCCCTCCAGGCCTGGCTCGTGATCGTCGTCCTCGCCCTGATCGCGGGGTGCGTGGCCGCCCAGCGCGGCCAGTTCGCCCGGGCGGTGGGCGCCGAACTGTCCCCGGAGCGCTTCCCGGACGCGGCCGGCGACCCCGCCGAGCGGGCCGAGGGGCCGCGCTTCCAGCGGCTGAAGGAGCGCATCCGGCTCGAACAGCACGCGCCCCTCGTCATGTACCACGAGAAGCGGCCCTTCTGCGGGGCCGGAGTCGCCTACGAGACCTGGGTCCTCGCCGTCGAGCTGCGGCCCGACGAGACCAAGAAGGAACAGCTCCCGCTCAACAACCGCGCGGTCCTGGAGAAGATCCGCCCGCTGCTCGAACAGCTGCGGCTGCCCTCGGAGTTCGCCGGGCACACGGTCCGCGACCGGCTGCGCTGGCTGGAGATCGACGAGTGCGTGTTCCTGCCCGCGGAGGGGCTGCGCCGGCGCGAGGAGGCGCCGTACCATCCGCAGGCCTTCGAGGAGCACCGGGCGCGGGCGGTCGAGGAGGGCGCCGAGAAGCGGCGGCACTTCCTGCGCATCCGCGTCGGCGGCTGGGAGGAGGAGCTGGTCGTCACGGTCTTCGTGCGCGTCCACACCCAGGGCGGCATGCTCATGCTGGAGATCGCCCCGCATGTGCTGCTGCCGGTGCGTGAGGACTTCAAGGACGCCGACCGCGCGGCGCACAACTACCGGCACAACAACGTCCTCGGCAAGGCCGCCTGGGCGGTGGCCCGGGTGCCGGGCTCCGCGGCCCGTTCCCTCGCCACCCTCGGCAGGGGCGTCGGGTACGTGTGGAAGCTGCTCACCGGCGGGTACGCGGGCGCGCTGCCGGACGGTCCCGCGCTGTCGGTGCGGGAGCTGGGCTCCATGGACGAGGGGTCCACCTTCCAGGAGATGGACGCCTACCGCTATCTCCGCAGCGTCCAGGACCGGGTCGCGCACGGCGTGCTGACGGCGCTCGCCGAATCCGGTTACCAGACCGGCGAGTTCGTCCAGAAGATCGTGAACATCAGCAGTGGCGGGGTGCACGTCGAGGGCGGCGTCCACGGCAGTACGTTCGCGGCGGGCAAGTACGCCACCGCGTCTTCGGGTACGGCGGGCGCGGGCGCCGCGTCGCAGAAGTAGCAGAAGGGGAGCGGCAGCAATGGCAACGGATGAACCGGGCGTCAGCATCAGCGGAGGGGTGCACGGCAGCACCTTCGCCATCGGCAGCCACGCGCGGGCCGAGAGCCACCACGGGGTCGCGCCCCAGCGTGACGAGGCCGCCGAGGCGCTCCTGACCGCGGTACGGGAACTCCGCGCGGACCTCACCCGGCTCCGGTCCACGGACGAGACGGCGGTGCTGGACACCGCGCTCGCCGAGACGGAGGAGGAGATCGTCACGACGGGCCAGGCGGGCCCGACCCGCCGGGAACGCCTGCGGGCCCTGCTGGACGACTCACAGGCACTGGTGAGCCTCGTGGCTTCGGCGGGGGCTGTGGCGGGGTTGTTGGGATTGTGACGGGGGCGGGGCACGGTCGACAGAGGTGGGCATGAGCGGGGGAGTGCTGGACGGACGCCTGAAGGGGGCGGCGGCATGAGCGGGGGCGTGCGGTACTGGAACGAGGAGTCGCAGCGGTGGGAGGACGGGGACGGGAGCCAGACGGTGACCGGCCCGGTCACCCCGCCGCCGTCGCCCTGGCCGGGGGCGTCGCCGACATGGCCGCCCGGCGTACCGGGTCCGGTGCCATCGGCTGACGAGCCGGCCACGTCTTCGACCGACGCCGCCCCCGCCACTCCCGCCGGGCCTCCGGCCCCTCCGGCCGCCCCCGTGTGGCCGCCGGCAGCCGGATCGGACGGCGAGGCCGGGGCGGACGGCGTGGATGCCGGTCCCGAGACGGTCGTCGGGTCGACCGGGGTGGACGGCGTGGATGCCGGTCCCGAGACGGTCGTCGGGTCGACCGGGGTGGACGGCGTGGATGCCGGTCCCGAGACGGTCGTCGGGTCGACCGGGGTGGACGGCGTGGATGCCGGTCCCGAGACGGTCGTAGGGTCGGCCGGGTCGCACGGCGTGGGCGCCGGTTCCGGCACGGCCGTCGGCTCGGCCGCGGGGGCCGGTCCCGGAGAACCGCCTTCGTCCTTCACCACATCCGCTTCGCCCTCCGCTCCCCCCGCCTCCTCCCTCCCCGGGCCGCCCCCCTCGCCCTCCCCCCTCCCCCCACCTCCCGTCGGCTGGCCCGGCGGAGGTCAAGGCGGGGGCGGCGGTTGGCATGGGCCCGGCGTCGGTGGCAGTGGCTCCGGCGACGGCTGGTCGTCCGTCGAGCAGGTCGGCGGCGGGGGCGTGCCGTCGGCCGAGTGGTCGGGGTCCTCCTGGTCCACCGCGGGGCAACCGGCCGTAGCCCCGCCCGCCCCGGGGCGGAACCGCCGGCTCGTCTGGTCCGTGCTCGTCGGTGCCGCCGCCGTCGGGGTCGTCACCACCCTGGTGCTGACCCTGGTCGTCGGCGGCGGCGACAAGGACGACCAGGGCGGGGGCGGCAGCCCGTCGCCCACGGAAGCCGTCTCGCAGCAGAGCGACCCCGTCGGGTCGCCGACCCCCTCGCCCACCGAGGAGTCGGCCTCCCCGCTCGCCTCGGCACCCGAACTCCCCGCCGGATACGAGCTGTACGAGGACCAGGAGGGCTTCCGTATCGCCCGCCCCGCGGGCTGGACGCGGAGCACCGTGCCCTCCCAGTTCGGCATCGACGTGGTCAACTACCGCAGCGCGGACGGCGAACAGCGGCTCCAGGTGTACCAGATCGCGGAGAGCTCCCCGGAGGAGTCCTTCCGGCTCTACCTCTCCGCCGACACCACCAAGCCGAACGGCTTCGAGAAGCTGGACCTGCGGCCCGTGGACGACGACGGCTTCACCGGCGAACGCCTGGAGTACGTGGCCGACACCCTCAGCGGCGAACCCGACATAGGGCCCTGGCACGTTTACGACGAGCGGTTCGTCGCCCAGGACGGCATGATCTACGCGATAGCCGCCTACGGCCTCCAGAAGGACGGCACCCAGGACGAACTCGAGCTCCTGACCAGCGCGTTGAAGGGATTCTGCGCGCCCTACGCCTGCGACCCGGCGGCCATCGACTGAACCCGCCCCGGCCCGCGCACCGACCCGCACATAGGCCCGCGCACCGGCCCGCGCACAGGCCCGCGCACCGTCTCACGCGTCAGCTCGGGCCCCGGCTCACGCGCTCTGCAACTCGTCCCGCAGCCTGTTCACGTCCACGCTCTCGTCCGCCGACGGTGTCTTCGACGGGACCGGCCTGCCGTAGTCCGAGAAGGACAGCGTCATGTCGGTCCCGTCGCCCTTCTGCGTGGCCCGCACCAGCCGGTGCGGGGTGTCCGACGTGACGTACAGGACCACCCGCTTGCCCTCCGAGGTGCCCTTCAGCGGGATCACGTCCGTGCCGTCGACCTTCGTCTCCGCGCCCTTCGTCAGCCGCTCGGCGTCGGAGGAGTCCGCGGTGACGTCCTTCTGGAAGGAGGTCAGGTCGCAGGTGTCGGCCAGGCCCTTGAGCATCGCGTCCCGCGTGGAGCCGTGCAGATAGCGGTTCTTGAGGAGCTCGGCCACCGCGTCGCCCTGGCCGCCCGGCACCTGCGCCTTCCAGAACGCGATGTCCGGCTTCATCCACACCTCGGCGCCCCGCTTGACGATCTCCACACTGCCGCCGCCTGAGCCCATCCTCATCGTGCCGGCGCAGTTGCCGTCCTGGTCGAGGGCGAGGTCCATCGAGACCGGCTGGGTCCTGCTCGTGCGGGTGCCGGCGCTGCGGTCCGTGAGCCTCAGACGGACGGACTCGGCGTCGAGGAGGTTCTTCTTCGCCTGGTCGGCCAGCTCACGCGCGCTCGGATCGTCGGCGGCGGCGACCGGGGAAAGGCCCGGTGCGAGCGGGACCAGGCCCGGCGACAGCAGAAGGGCCGCTCCGGCCGCCGTAGCGATCAGCACTCTCGGTGCCATGGCGTCACCTCCACGCAGGGCACATCCAGCGTACTTTTCGCCCGATTTGCCCGCATGTTCAGTGAGCAAGCGCACTTTCGGCCATCGATTGCGCATGCAATCGAAGGTCCGGGGCATGCGATGACGGTCCCGGTGAGTGACACGGGTGTGACACAGGGGCACTGAACAGGAACGGAAGGCAACACCGATCATGGCCGGACAGCACGCGCGGCAGGAGCCGCAGACCATCCACGCGGGCGGCGAATGGCGCGCAGCCGTTTCCGGGGCCACCCGCGAGATCCTCGACCCCGCCGACGCACGGCCGTTCGCCGTGGTCGCCGAGGGTGACGAGAAGGACACCGACCTGGCGGTCGCCGCCGCCCGCCAGGCGTTCGACTCAGGACAGGGCCCCTGGCCGCTCACCCCCGTCGCCGAACGCGCCGCACTGCTGCGCCGCGTCGCCGATCTTCTCGTACGCGACCGCGAAGAACTCGGCCTCCTGGAGAGCCGGGACGCGGGCAAGACCGTCGAGGAGGGCCGCGTCGACATCGACTGTGTCGCCGACGCCTTCCGCTACTTCGCCGACCTCGTCGCGGGCGAGGCTCCCGGCCGGGTCGTGGACGCCGGCTCGACGGACGTCCACAGCGTCGTCGTACACGAACCCCTCGGTGTGTGCGCGCTGATCACCCCCTGGAACTACCCGCTCCTCCAGGCCAGTTGGAAGATCGCCCCGGCGCTCGCGGCCGGCAACACCTTCGTGGTCAAGCCGAGCGAGATCACCCCGATGACGACGATCGCGCTCATCGAGCTGCTGGTCGAGGCGGGGCTGCCGGAGGGCGTGGCCAACATCGTGACCGGCCCCGGCCACACCGTCGGTGCCCGGCTCGCCGAGCACCCCGACGTCGACCTTGTCTCCTTCACCGGCGGTCTGGTCAGCGGCACCAAGGTCGCGCAGGCCGCGGCGCCCTCTGTCAAGAAGGTCGCCCTCGAACTCGGCGGCAAGAACCCCAACGTGGTCTTCGCCGACGCCTGCGCCACCCCCGAGGGCTTCGACACCGCCGTCGACCAGGCCCTCAACGCCGCCTTCATCCACAGCGGCCAGGTCTGCTCCGCGGGCGGCCGCCTCATCGTCGAGGAGTCCGTCCGGGACCGCTTCGTCGCCGAACTCGCCCGCCGCGCCGCGAAGATCCGCCTCGGCCGCGGCACCGAGGACGGTGTCGAGTGCGGGCCGCTGGTCTCCGAGCAGCAGCGCGCCAAGGTCGAGTCCTACGTCGCCTCCGCGCTGGAGGAGGGCGCCGTGCTGCGCTCCGGCGGCCAGCGCCCCGAGCCCTCGCCCGAGCGCCCCGCCGACGGCTACTTCTACGAGCCGACCGTCCTCGACCGCTGCCACCGCGAGATGCGGGTCGTGCGGGAGGAGGTCTTCGGCCCGGTCCTCACCGTCGAGACCTTCCGTACCGAGGCCGAGGCGATCGCCCTCGCCAACGACACCGAGTACGGCCTCGCCGGCGCCGTCTGGACCGCCGACGCCGGACGCGCCCGCCGGGTCGCGGGACGGCTGCGCCACGGCACCGTCTGGATCAACGACTTCCACCCCTACCTGCCGCAGGCGGAGTGGGGCGGCTTCGGCAAGAGCGGGGTGGGCCGCGAGCTCGGCCCCGCCGGCCTCGCCGAGTACCGCGAGACCAAGCACGTCTACCAGAACCTCGCGCCGAAGCCCGTGCGCTGGTTCGCCGACTGAGCTCACTCGCCCTCCCCTCTCTCAAGACTTCACTGGAGTACCCCCATGTCCGAGATCAAACAGGAGTACGACTACGTCGTCATAGGCGGTGGCACAGCGGGCTCCGTCATAGCCTCCCGCCTCACCGAGAACCCCGACGTCACGGTCGCCGTCATCGAGGGCGGCCCCAGTGACGTCGGCCGGGACGACGTCCTCACCCTTCGCCGCTGGATGGGCCTGCTCGGCGGCGAACTCGACTACGACTACCCCACCACCGAGCAGCCACGCGGCAACTCGCACATCCGGCACAGCCGGGCCCGCGTCCTCGGCGGCTGTTCCTCCCACAACACCCTCATCGCCTTCAAGCCGCTGCCGTCCGACTGGGACGAGTGGGAGGAGGCGGGCGCCAAGGGCTGGGGCGCGGTGCCGATGGAGGCGTACTACGCCCGGCTGAAGAACAACATCGTCCCGGTGGACGAGAAGGACCGGAACGCCATCGCCCGCGACTTCGTCGACGCGGCCCAGAAGGCCCTTCAGGTCCCCCGGATCGAGGGCTTCAACAAGAAGCCCTTCGACGACGGCGTCGGCTTCTTCGACCTGGCCTACCACCCGGAGACCAACAAGCGCTCCTCCGCGTCGGTGGCGTACCTGCACCCGGTGATGGACGAACGCCCCAACCTCACGATCCTGCTGGAGACCTGGGCGTACAGGCTGGAGCTGGACGGCACGCGCGCGGAAGGTGTGCACGTGCGGTCCAAGGACGGCCAGGAGACCCTGATCAGGGCCCGCCGTGAAGTCGTCCTGTGCGCGGGCGCCGTCGACTCGCCCCGCCTGCTGCTGCACTCCGGCATCGGCCCCCGCAAGGATCTCGAAGCCCTCGGCATCCCGGTCGTCCACGACCTGCCGGGCGTCGGCGAGAACCTCCTCGACCACCCCGAGTCGGTCATCGTCTGGGAGACCAACGGCCCGATCCCGGAGAACTCCGCGATGGACTCCGACGCGGGCCTGTTCGTGCGCCGCGACCCCGACCACGCGGGCCCCGACCTGATGTTCCACTTCTACCAGGTCCCCTTCACCGACAACCCCGAACGGCTCGGCTACGAACGCCCGGCGTACGGCGTCTCGATGACCCCGAACATCCCCAAGCCGAAGAGCCGCGGCCGCCTGTACCTGACCAGCGCGGACCCGGAGGTCAAGCCCGCCCTCGACTTCCGCTACTTCACCGACGAGGACGACTACGACGGCCGCACCCTCGTCGACGGGATCAGGATCGCCCGCGAGATCGCGCAGACCGAACCCCTCGCCGGCTGGCTGAAGCGGGAGGTGTGCCCCGGCCCCGACATCACCGGTGACGAGGAGCTGAGCGAGTACGCCCGTAAGGTCGCGCACACCGTCTACCACCCGGCGGGCACCTGCCGCATGGGTGCCGCCGACGACGAACTGGCCGTCGTGGACCCCGAGTTGAGGATCCGCGGTCTGGACGGCATCCGTATCGCGGACGCGTCCGTGTTCCCGACCATGACCGCCGTGAACCCCATGATCGGGGTGCTCATGGTCGGTGAGAAAGCCGTCGACCTGCTGGGAGGTGGTGCGTGATGAGTACGACCGCGACCATGGAGAAGCCCCCGACCACCGACAACCCGGTGTTCTCCGTCGACGGCCTGTGGAAAGTCTTCGGCCCCAAGGCGGAGCGCGTCCCCGAGGACGCCGAACTGGCCGCCCTGGCCCCCGCCGACCTGCGCGCTCAGACCGGCTGCACGGCGGCCGTCCGGGACGTGAGCTTCGACGTCCGCAAGGGCGAGGTCTTCGTCGTCATGGGCCTGTCCGGCTCCGGCAAGTCCACGCTGGTGCGCTGTCTGACCCGGCTCATCGAGCCGACCGCCGGCACGATCTGCATCGACGGCGAGGACGTCCGCGCGATGGACAGGTCCCGGCTGCGTGAACTGCGCCGGCACCGCGCCGCGATGGTCTTCCAGCACTTCGGCCTCCTCCCGCACCGCACGGTCCTCGACAACGTGGCGTACGGCCTGGAGGTCCAGGGCGTCGGCAAGGCCGAGCGCCGGGCGCGGGCCGCCGAGGTCGTCGCCAAGGTCGGCCTGGAGGGCATGGAGCAGCGCAAGCCGTCCCAGCTGTCCGGCGGCCAGCAGCAGCGCGTCGGCCTCGCCCGGGCGCTCGCGGTGGACCCGCAGGTCCTCCTGTTCGACGAGCCGTTCAGCGCGCTCGACCCGCTGATCCGGCGGGACATGCAGGAGGAGGTCGTGCGCCTGCACCGCGAGGAGGGCCGCACCATGGTCTTCATCACGCACGACCTGAGCGAGGCGCTCAAGCTCGGCGACCGGATCGCCCTGATGCGCGACGGCAAGGTCGTTCAGCTGGGCACCCCCGAGGAGATCGTCGGCTCCCCGGCCGACGGCTATGTCCGCGAGTTCGTCCGGGACGTGCCGCGCGAGCAGGTCATGACGGTCCGCAGGGCCATGCGGCCCGGCGACTGCGCGGGCCCGACCCATCCGGGCGCCCTCACCCCCGACGCCGTGGTCGCCGACGCCATCAAGGTGGTCGCCGAGCGCGGCGGTCCGGCGTGCGTCGTCGAGCGGGGCCGCTGCCTGGGCGTCGTCGACCACGAGCGTCTGCTCGGTGTGGTCGCCGGAACGGAACTCCGTGAGGGAGCCTCCGGATCGGAGCTGCGCAAGGAGGCCGTCTGATGGCCACGGTCACCGCGTCCACGCCCCGCTCCCTGCCCACCGGACTGCTCAGGCACCGTGCGGTCCACAAGATCCTGCTCATCGCCCTGGCCGCCGCGGTCCTCGTCCCCCTCGCCAACGCCCAGTGGGCCAGCGGCAGTTGGCCCGCCGCCCTCACCGTCGACCTCACCAAGCCGCTCGGCAGCGCCAGCGACTGGATCATCGACAACCGCGACAGCCACCCGCTGTTCCTCTACTTCTTCGGCTACCTCAGCAACGCCGTCGTGATCTCCGTGCACGCCGTGTACGTCGTCCTGCTCGAAGCGGGCTGGGCCGGCGTCACCGCGCTCGGCGCCCTGGTGGCCTGGCGGGTCGCCGGTGTCCGGCTCGCCGTGGGCACCGCGGCCGCGTTCCTCGCCTGCGGGCTGCTCGGCATGTGGGTCCCCACCATGCAGACCCTCGCCCTGATGGTCGTCGCCGTACTCGCCTCGGTCGTGGTCGGCGCCCTGCTGGGACTCGCCGCCGGACTCTCCCGCCGTATGGACAAGGTCCTGCGCCCGGTCCTGGACACCATGCAGGTCATGCCCGCCTACGCCTACCTCCTCCCGGTGGTCCTGATCTTCGGCATGGGCGTACCCGCCGCCGTCCTCGCCACCGTCGTCTACGCCGCCCCGCCCATGGCCCGCCTCACCGCCCTCGGCCTCCAGGGCGCGGACAAGGGGGTCCTGGAAGCGGTCGAGTCGCTGGGCACCACCGCCCGCCAGCGGCTGCTGACCGCCCGCATCCCGCTGGCCCGCAAGGAGCTCATGCTCGGCCTCAACCAGACGATCATGATGGCCCTGTCGATGGCCGTCATCGCGTCCGTGATCGGCGCCGGTGGTCTCGGAGACCGCGTCTACCAGGCGCTGGCCTCCGTCGACGTGGGCGCCGCCCTCGCGGCCGGCATCCCGATCGTGCTGCTGGCCGTCGTCCTCGACCGGGTCACCGGCGCGGCCGGAGCGGCCGACGACAGCACCGGGGGACAGGGGCGCGCCGGATGGGCGTACGCCCTCGCCGGGACCGTCGTCGTGGCGGTCGCCGGACGTCTGCTGGGCCGGCTCGACTGGCCCGACGCCTGGACGCTGAACATCGCCGAGCCCGTCAACCGGGCCGTCGACTGGATGACCGCCCACCTCTACTCCGGCGTCCCCGTCATCGGCGGCACCGCCGACTGGGCGGCCCACTTCACCACCTGGATCCTCGACCCGGTCCGCGACGGACTCCAGGGGCTGCCCTGGTGGTCCGTGCTGCTTGTCGTCGCCACCCTGGCCTGGCTGATCGGCACCTGGCGCACCGCGCTCACCGCCGTCCTCGCCATGGCCGCGATCGGTGTCCTCGGCGTGTGGACCCCCGCGCTGGACACGCTGTCCCAGGTCCTCGCGGCCGTCGCCGTCACGCTCGTCCTCGGCTTCGCGACCGCCGTCGCGGCGGCCCGCAGCGACCGCTTCGAGCGGATGCTGCGACCGGTCCTGGACGTCTTCCAGACGATGCCGCAGTTCGTCTACCTGATCCCGGTCGTCGCCCTGTTCGGCGTCGGCCGCGCGCCCGCCGCCGCGGCGGCCGTCGTCTACGCGCTGCCCGCCGTCGTCCGCATCACCACCCAGGGTCTGCGCCAGGTCGACCCGGCGGCCATGGAGTCCTCCCGGTCCCTCGGCGCGACCAGCTGGCAGCAGCTGCGCCAGGTCCAACTCCCGCTCGCCCGCCCCGCGTTGCTGCTCGCCGTCAACCAGGGCGTGGTCCTCGTCCTCGCCGTCGTCGTCATCGGCGGCCTGGTCGGCGGAGGCGCGCTCGGCTACGACACCGTCTTCGGCCTGGCCCAGGGCGACCTGGCCACCGGCCTGGTCGCCGGTGCCGCCATCGTCTGCCTCGGCCTGATGCTCGACCGGGTGACGCAACCGACGGAACGCAGCAAGAGGAAGGGAGCCTGACATGCGCGTACGGACGCTCGCCGTCGCCGGATCCCTGCTGCTGCTCACCGGCTGCGGCGCCGCCGACATGACCAAGCAGGCCTCGCCCTTCGCCAACGCCCAGGGCGCCAAGAGCGTGACCCTGTCCGTGCAGTCCTGGGTCGGCGCACAGGCCAACGTGGCCGTCGCGCAGTACCTGTTGGAGCACGAGCTCGGCTACCGCGTCGACACCGTCCAGGTCGACGAGGTCCCCGCGTGGGACGCGCTCAGCCAGGGCCGGGTCGACGCCATCCTGGAGGACTGGGGCCACCCGGAGCAGGAACAGCGGTACGTCAAGGACAAGAAGACCATTTCGCCGGGCGGCGGACTCGGGGTGACCGGGCACATCGGCTGGTTCGTGCCGACGTACTTCGCCAAGCAGCACCCGGACGTCACCAACTGGAAGAACCTCAACAAGTACGCCTCCCAGCTGCGCACCGCGGAGAGCGGCGGCAAGGGCCAGCTCATGGACGGCTCGCCGTCCTACGTCACCAACGACAAGGCGCTGGTGAAGAACCTGGGCCTGGACTACCAGGTGGTGTTCGCCGGTTCGGAGGCCGCGCAGATCACCCAGATCCGGCAGTTCGCCAAGGAGAAGAAGCCCTTCCTGACCTACTGGTACGCCCCCCAGTGGCTGTTCAAGAAGGTCCCCATGACCGAGGTGAAGCTGCCCGCCTACAAGGAGGGCTGCGACGCGGACCCGGCGAAGGTCGCCTGCGCCTACCCGCACACCCCGCTCCAGAAGTACCTCAACACGGACTTCGCCAAGTCCGGCGGCAAGGCGGCGGCCTTCCTGAAGAAGTTCAAGTGGACGACCGAGGACCAGAACGAGGTCTCCCTGATGATCGCCGACCAGAAGATGACACCGGAGGACGCGGCGAAGAAGTGGGTGGACAGCCACGAGTCCACGTGGAAGGCGTGGCTGTCCTGATCCCTGTCAGCGCTTGAGCTCGCTGGCCATGCCCTGCAGGGCCAGCGCCGCCCAGCGCTGGAGCCCCGGCCCGAACGTGACGCGAGTGGCCCCGAGTTCACCGAGTTCGGTGGGCGAGGGGCCCTCGCCGTCCAGTCGGCCGAACACGTTGAGCGGCCCCTGGATCCCGGACCGCAGCAGGGGCAGTACGTCCGCCGGGGCGCCGATCGGGTACACGCAGTCGGCACCCGCGGCGACGTACGACGCGGCCCGCTCGATGGCCCGTTCGGCGGCCTGATGGGGGTCGCCGTCACCGCGGGCGAAGGTGTCCACGCGGGCGTTGACGAACAGCCGGTCCCCGGCCGCGTACCGCACCTCGGCGAGCCAGTCGGCGTGCCTGCGGGGGTCCTTGAGGGTGCCGTTCTCGGAGTCCTCCAGATTGCAGCCGACGGCCCCCGCCTCCAGCAGCCGCTCCACCAGCTCCTTCGGCGCCAGCCCGTACCCGCCCTCCACGTCCGCCGACACGGGGATGTCCACGGCGCCGCAGATGCGCGCCACCGCGGCGAACATCTCCTCGGCCGGCACGGAACCGTCCCGGTGGCCCAGCGCGGCGGCGATCCCCGCGCTGGGCGTGGCGAGCGCCGGGAACCCGGCCTCCGCCAGCACCCGCGCGCTGATCGCGTCCCAGGGGCCGGGCAGCACGAGGGGGTCGCCGGGGAGCCGGTTCCGGTGCAGGGCGCGGAAGGTGTCGACCTTCCTCATGGTGCGTACCCCCCTGGCGCGACACGACGGCTGACCATCACCCGGTTCCAGTTGTTGATGGCGACGACCAGGCCGATGAGGTGGGCGAGTTGCCGGTCGTCGAAGTGCTTCGCGGCTTTCCGGTACACCTCGTCCGGCACGAAGCCGTCCGTCAGCACGGTCACCGCCTCCGTCAGCGCGAGCGCGGCCCGCTCCCGCTCGTCGAAGACGCCCTCCGCCTCCTCCCATGCGGCGAGCAGCTCCAACTGCCGTTCCGGCACCCCGTGTTCACGGGCGATCGCGAGATGCATGTCCAGGCAGAACGCGCAGTGGTTGAGCTGCGAGGCCCGGATGACGACGAGCTCGGCGAGGGCGGGATCGCCGAGTCCCTTCTTCGCGGCCGCGCTCAGTGCGGACAGCGCGCGGGCAACCTCGGGGTCCAGGACGTCCGTACGACTCACCGGTGCTTGCCCGCCTCGTAGTGGCCCGGGACCATCCGGCAGGTCACGCCGAACCGGTTCCACGCGTTGATCACCGTGATCGCGGCGATCAGCTGGGCCAGCTCGGCCTCCTCGAAGTGCTTGGCCGCGTGCTCGTACACCTCGTCCGGCACGAAGCCGTCGGTGAGGACGGTGACCGCGTCGGTCAGGGCGAGGGCCGCGACCTCCTGCTCCGTGTAGAAGTGCTTCGACTCCTCCCACGCGCCGAGCTGGATGATCCGCTCGACGCTCTCACCGGCCGCGAGGGCGTCCTTGGAGTGCATGTCGAGGCAGAACGCGCAGTGGTTGAGCTGCGAGGCCCGGATCTTCACCAGCTCCAGGAGCCGGGGGTCCAGGCCCTTCCGGGCGGCCGTGTCGAGGCGGAGCATCGCCTTGTAGACCTCGGGGGCGTGCTGGGCCCAGGCGAGGCGGGGGGTGTGTTCGGGGGCGGTGGTCGGGCTGACGGTGGTGGGGCGGGCGGTGGTGGAGACGGCGGTGGTGGAGACGGCGGTGGTGGAGACGGCGGTGGTGGGGCGGGCGGTTTCCTCTGTGGTCATGCCTCGACCCTAGGAGCCAGGCAGCCCAAGGGTATGGTCCACTTCCATGGCGAAACCCTGGGCCACTTTCGGCGTCGACCTCCACCTGGAGCCCACCGGTGGCGGCATCCGGCGCGGCCTCACCGACGCCCTGCGCGAGGCCGTCCGCACCGGCCGCCTCGCCCCCGGCACCCGGCTGCCCTCCTCCCGCTCGCTCGCCGCCGACCTCGGCATCGCCCGCAACACGGTCGCCGACGCCTACGCCGACCTGGTCGCCGAGGGCTGGCTGACCGCCCGCCAGGGGTCGGGTACGAGGGTGGCAGAGCGGGTGGTGGGGCCTGCGGCGGGTGGCGGTGGGGTCGGTGCGGGTGCGGGTGCGGGTGCGGGTGCGGGTGCGCGTGCGCGTGCCGGTGGGGTTGCGGGTGCGCGTGCCGGTGTCGGTGCGGGTGCATCGGGTCCCCGCGGTGCCGTCGATTCGTCGCCCGGGGCTGTCTCCCGGCCCGGTGTCTCCGGGAGGCCCCCGGCTCCCGACCCCGCCCGTCCCCGCACCCCCGGGCTCCCGCCCCCACACGCACCCCGGCCCGCCTACAACCTGATCCCCGGCACCCCCGACCTCGCCTCCTTCCCGCGCACCGCCTGGCTCAAGGCCGCCCGGCGCGCCCTCGCCGACGCCCCCTACCAGGCCTTCGACTACGGCGACCCGCGCGGCCGCATCGAACTGCGCACCGCCCTCGCCGGCTACCTCGCCCGCGCCCGCGGTGTACGCGCCGACCCCGACCGCATCCTGGTCTGCGCGGGGTTCTCACATGGCCTGCGCCTTTTGGGCGCGCTGCTGCGGGCCCGCGGAGCGGACACAGTCGCCGTGGAGTCGTACGGCCTCGACGTGCACTGGAACCTGCTCGCGGCCGCCGGTCTGCGCACCACCCCGCTGCCGTTCGACGAACGCGGCACCGACCCGGGGCGGTTGACCGGCCAGGGCGCGGTGCTGCTCACCCCCGCCCACCAGTTCCCGATGGGCGGCACCCTGCACCGCGACCGGCGGGCGGCCGTCGTCGACTGGGCCCGCCGCACCGGGGGGCTGGTCGTCGAGGACGACTACGACGGCGAGTTCCGCTACGACCGCCAGCCCGTGGGCGCCCTCCAGGGACTCGATCCGGACCACGTCGTCTACGCGGGAACCGCCAGCAAGGCCCTCGCCCCCGGCCTCCGGCTGGGCTGGCTGGTGCTGCCGCCCGACCTCATGGCCCAGGTGCTGAAGGCCAAGGGCGGCATCGACGCGTGCGGCTCCCTCGACCAGCTGACCCTCGCCGAGTTCCTGAACTCCGGCGCCTACGACCGTCATGTGCGCGCCGCCCGGCTGCGGTACCGGCGCCGCCGTGACGCCCTGGTCGCCGAGCTCGCCCGCCGGGCCCCGAAGGTCCACGCCACCGGGATCGCGGCCGGTCTGCACGTCGTGCTGCGGCTGCCCCCGGGCACCGAGCAGCAGGCGCTGCGGGCAGCCGCCTGGCACGGCCTCGCCGTCCACGGGCTGCACCGCTACCGGCACCCCGAGGCCGCCGTCGAGCGCAGCGACGCACTCGTCGTGGGCTACGGGACCCCGCCGGACCACGCATGGTCGGGAGCGCTGGAGGCACTGTGCGCGGTCTTGCCCGAATAACACGGACCGATTAATGGATTCCCCATTCCTGAATGCGGTCGCGCGGATAGGGTCGCCGTATGAGCGAGAATGTTTCCCCGTCCCGTGCTGCCCTGAAGAAAATCACCCCCGACGTCTCCTCGGCGATGGGATCCCTGCACGCCGCCGCCGTTTCCGCGGCCCATGACGCCAAGGTGGAACCGGAACTCCTGGAACTGATCCGGATCCGGGCCTCACAGATCAACGGCTGCGCCTTCTGCATCGACATGCACACCAAGGACGCCCGCGCGGCCGGGGAGACCGAGCAGCGCGTCTACGCCCTGAACGCCTGGCGGGAGACCCCCTTCTTCACCGAACGCGAGCGCGCCGCCCTGGCGTTGACCGAGGCGGTGACCCTGGTCCACGACGGCCGGGTACCGGACGCGGTGTACGCCGAGGCGGCGGAGGTCTTCGACGAGACGCAGATCGCGGCGCTGATCTGGGCGGCGACCGTCATCAACGCGTACAACCGGATCGCCATCGCGACGCGAATGGTTCCCGGGAATTACCAGCCGACCAAGAAATGACGTCGAATTAACGTCGAATACGGGCATCGGCGTGAATTGCCGGTGCCCTTCCTTTTCCTGGTACCTATTTCGCCGGCAGCGGCTCCCTGAGGTCGTCCAGCCAGGCCCGCCATTCCGGGGCGCGGCGGGCCGGTGCGGCTTCGAGCGGCCCGCCGATCCAGTTCACCACCGGCCGGATCCCGTGCAGGGCGTTCACCAGCCACACCTCACGGCCGCTCAGCTCGGGGAGGGTGCGTGCGCGGTGGGCGACCCGCACGCCCTCGCGCCGGGCGCGTTCCTGGACGAGGGCGACGGTCACTCCGGGCAGGACCGGCAGCCGGGGCGGGGGCAGGCACAGGGTGTCGTCCTCCCACCAGAGCACGCTGGCGGTGGCCGCCTCCAGGACGACTCCCGTCGGCCCGACGAGCACCGCCTCGTCCGCGCCCGCGCCGGTCGCCCGGCTTCGGACGGCGGCCAGGGCGTCGAGGTCCGGCCCCTTGCGGCGGGGCACGGTCCGCGGATCGGACTGGCCCGCGGCCCAGACCCGGATCTCGGTCCCGAGCGGGGGTGCGGGCCGCAGCCGCAGCCGCACCTGGCGGGGCGTGAGCTCGACCCGCGGGAACCACGCACCCGAGCGCGGCAGCGCGTCCGTCATGGCCGCCCAGAACTCCAGCAGCCGGTACGACGGCGGCCCCGCGCTCTGGCCGCAGGACCGCACGAAGCGCTCCCGGTGCCGGTCCAGACCCCGCACCCGGCCCTCGCGCACCAGCCAGGAGTCCGCGACGAGCAACGGTTCCTCGGCCTCCGTCTCCTCCACGGGCCGCAGTCCGGCGGCCGGTGACAACGCCCACAGCCCCTCCGCCACCACCGGTCGCGTCATGGCCGTACCTCTCCCGCCGCCAGGCTCCGTCACGGCCGCTCCGTCCCTCGTGCTCAGTACTTCCGGCCCGCCACCGCCGGTGCCCCGCCCCGGGGCCCGTACGGCGCGTGCTCCAGCCACGATCCACAGGACGGCACGACCGGTGCAAGCGCCGCCGCCACCCGCTGCCGCAGCCGTACCGTGCGGCGCCGCGGCCGCAGCTGGTCCAGGGCGGCACCGGCGGCGGCACTGTTGAACAGCGCCGCGGACCGCCGTACATCGGCGAAGGCCTCGACCGTCCCGTGGGTGATCGCCTCCGCCGCGGCCGCCGCGTCCGCGATGCCGCTGTTCATGCCCCGCGCCCCGAACGGCGGGAAGAGATGCGCCGCCTCCCCGACGAGCAGCACCCGCCCGTGCGGATCGGTGAACGAGGCGGCCACCTTGCGCAGGAAGCGGTACGTCGACACCCACAGCACCCGCTCCCCGTACCCCTCGCCCACGACGGCCGGCAACCATCGCCGTACGGCTTCCTCGGTCCCGAACTCCTCCTCCACGTCGTCGTCCCGGCACTGGAGATCGACCTGGAAGCCCCCGGTGAAGGGCACCCGCATCACACTGCGCCCGCCGACGCCCGGATGCTCGTAGTGGAAGACCCGCTCGAGCGGCGGCTCGGCGCCCGGCCCGTGGGCCACGTCGACGACCACGTGGAAGCCCTCGCCCCGCTCACCCTCCATGGCGATGCCCAGCGCGTCCCGCACGGCGGACCGGGCCCCGTCGGCGGCGATCGCGTACGCGCACTCCCACTCCCGCCCGTCCGCGCAGCTCAGCCGGACCCCGCTCGCCGTCGTCCGGACGTCCAGCACGCGCGCGTCCCACACGAACCCGACGCCCGCCCGCTCACACGCGGCCCGCAGAAAGCGTTCGGTGTCGACCTGGCGCAGGCTGGTGAAGGGAGGCGGGCCCGGTCTCGGCGGATAGGTACGGGAGTACACCTCGCGGCCCCGGTACAGGGTCCGGCGGGTCCGCCAGGTCTGCCCGTACCCGGTGATCTCGTCGGCCAGCCCCGGCAGCATCCCGTCGAGCAGCGCGAGGGTCTCGCGGTGCACGAACAGGGCGCGGCTGCCCGGCCGTTCACGGTCCTCCGGGTCCGCCTCGAGGAGCACCACCCCCTGTCCGCGAGCCCGCAGCGCGAGCGCCGCGGACAGACCCACCGGGCCGGCGCCGACCACCACGACCGGTGTCACGCGCGCGCACCCTCCGCCAGCATCCGGGTGATCTCGACCCGCTTCACCTTCCAGGTCGCGGTCATCGGCAGCTCCTCGAACCGCCACTGCCGCGGCTCGGCCATCGCCGGCAGATCGACCGTCGCCTCCCGCCAGCGCTCCGGGTCCAGGGGCTGCTCCCCGCGCACGCACACCACCGGCACCGGCTCCCGGTCCGCACCCGGCACGATGACGACCTCACGCAGCTCCTCCAGACGCTCCATCAGGGCGTCCTCGATCTCCAGATTGCTGTGCACGGAGTCGATCCGGTCGATCTCCCGGTCGATCAGATGCAGTCCGCCGAGCCGGCCCCGGTAGCCCATGTCACCCATCTCCCACCAGCCGTCGTTGAGCTGACGGTCATAGCGGTCCTGCATGCCGAGGTAGGTGAGGATGCGGCCCCGGGTACGCGCCTCGATCCGCCCGGTGTGCCCCGGCGCGACCGGCCGGCCGTCGGGGCCGGTGACCCGCACGCGCGTGAAGCCCGGTATCCCGAACCCGACCCGCCGCCCGTCCGCCCGCGCGGCGCTGCGCCGGGTGAACCACTGGAAGGCCACCGGCCCGGTCTCGCTCTGCCCGTACAGCTGGATCAGCCAAGGTGTACGGCGCTTCGAGGCCTCCAGCAGCCGCCGTACCGTGCGCGGATGGATCGCGTCGAACGTCGACCCGTACGACCGCACCCGCGACAGCGGGGCACCGGGCGCGTCGGCCAACTCCTCCCACAGCACGAAGGTGTTGGGATGCGTCTCCACGATCCCGGGCCGGTGCCTGGTGAGCAGTGGTCCCACGGCGGCCGGTTCCGGGTCGGTGATCAGCACCAGCGGGCTGCCGAAGTGCAGCAGGACGCCGAGCAGATGGTAGAAGCGCGAGTGCACGAACGACATGTGCAGCGCCGCGGTCTCCCCGCGGGTGGGCCAGCCCATCGCCTTCTGCGGAACGAGCCGGTTCCACATGGTGTTCGCGCAGTGCACGGCGAGCTTGGGAAGGCCGGTGGTGCCCGAACTGTGGGTGATCAGCGCCGGTTCGCTGGGGTGGAGCCGGACAGCAGGCGGAGGCTCGGAACCGGCGTACCGCTCCAGGGGCTCGGCGCCCGGCGCCCGGTCCACGGACAGCACCTGCCGCACCCGGAGACCGACTCCCTTGAGCGGCCCCTCCAGCTTGGCCCGGTCGGTCACCAGCCACGGCTGCCTGAGCCGCTCGATCAACTCCCCGACCACTTCACCCGCCAGACCGGGGGAGAGCAGCACGGGCACCGCGCCGATCCGGGAGACCGCGCAGGTCAGCAGCACGAAGTCGACGTTGTCCGTCTTGTGCACGACCACCTGCTCCGACGGCCGCACCCCCGCCTCCCACAACCGCCCGGACAACTCCTCGACGACGTCTGCCAGGACCTCGTAGGTCAGGTCGACACCGAGGGCGGGGTGGGTGTCCAGCGGCCGGTCCAGGGTGACGGAGACGGCGCCGTGCCGGTCGGCCGCCCGGCGGAACACCGGGCCCAGGTAGAACCCCCGGTCGGCGAAGGGGGGTTGCTGCTCTCGCATGGGGCCGGTCCTTTCTGCGGTGCGGTGCGGTGTGCGGTGCTGCTCTGAGGCTGTGGTGCGTTGGTGCGTTGGTGCGTTCGTGCGTGCGGGGGCGACGGGGTGGCTGACGGGTCACCAGGCGCCCTGGCGGACCAGGTGGCGGCGGAGCTTGCCCGTGGGGGTGCGGGGGAGCGACGGGACGAGGCTCACGCTTCTGGGCACCTTGAAGGCGGCCAGGCGCTCGCGGGCGAGCCGCAGGAGGTCCTCCTGGAGGTTCTGGAGATCCGTCCGGCCTCGGAGATCGCCGCGGCCGGGGTCGTTGGGGTCGTTGGGGTGGTCGGGGGTGACGGCGGTGACGGGGGTGACAGGTACGACGAACGCCCGCAGCCGGCTCACCCCCGTTCCGTCGGTGACGGACACCACCGCGACCTCCTTCACCGCCGGGTGGACCCGCAGGACGGCCTCCACCTCCAGCGGGGAGACGGTGATACCGCCGACCATCTCCAGGTCGTCGGCCCGGCCCAGGTGCCGGTAGGTGCCGTCGGGTTCGCGTACGGCCCGGTCGTGGGTGGCCAGCCAGCCGCGGACCAGAGTGCGCTCGGTCTCCTCGGGCCGGTTCAGATAGCCGGGGGTCACCGTCGGACCACGCACCCACAGTTCGCCTGCCGTGCCGTCGGGGACGGGGGCGCCCGCGCGGTCGCGCAGCTCCACCTCGAAGCCGGGCACGGGCCGGCCCACGGTGCCCGGGTGGTTGTGGCCGAAGCCGTTGGCGCAGAAGGCGTGACCCGCCTCGGTGGAACCGATCTGCTCCAGCACCGGCGCGCCGAGCAACTCCGTGACCCGTCGCCCCAGCTCCTCGGGCATCCCCTCACCGGCCGACACCGCGGCCCGGACCGAGGCGAAGCAGGTCTCGTGCCCACTGCCCCGGTCGGCCACCAGTGCGGCGTACGCCGACGGCACCGAGTACAGCAGGGTCACCCGGTGCCGGACCACCAGCTCGTCCACGGCCGCCGGCGTCGGGCGCCGGTCCACCAGAACGGCGGAGGAACCGGAGAACAGCGGGAAGACGAACGCGTTCCCGAAGCCGTAGGCGAAGTACAGCTTCGACACCGACAGGGTGACGTCGTCCCCGGTCACCCGCAGCAGCCGCCGCCCGATCAGATCGTGGTACGCCTTCGGATCGCCGTGCGTGTGCACGACCCCCTTGGGACGGCCCGTCGTGCCGGACGTGTACTGCACATAGAGCGGGCTGTGCGCGTCCACCGGATGCGCGGGGGCCGGTGCGGCGGACGCGGTGAGCGCGAGCAGCTGGTCGGCACCGAACCGAGCCCGGTCGGTGAACCGGTCCTCCAGCCCCGGCCCGGTCACACACAGCACGGCCGAGGTGTCCGTGGCCATGAACGCGTGGTCCTCCGCCGGGAGTTCGGGGTTGACCAGCACCGCGATCGCACCGAGCCGCGCGACGGCGAGGAAGGCCGTCACCCACGCGATCCCGTCCGGCAGCGCCAGCACCACCCGGTCACCCGCCCGCACCCCGTGCCCGGCGAGCACCGTGGCCGCGCGGGCCGCCAGCGCGTGCACCTCACCGTGGGTCCAGGCCCGGTGACCCTGGTGAAAGGCGGGCCGCTCGCTCCAGCCACGCCGCTCGGCGAGATCGGCCAACTGGGCGGCGAGGTTGCCGGGGGCGTCGGGGGCCGCCGGGGTCATCACGGTCTGCGGGGTCGTCATCGCACCGGCTCCTCGCTGGCGGTACGTCCGCCACGGACCGCCGCCTGCTCCCGCTGCTCCGCCGTCCGCTCCGAGGTGTGCAGGTGCAGGGCCCGCATCTGGGCCGCCGTCTTCAGCAGCATCTCGTCGTACTCGGCGACCGGGTCGGAGTCGAGGACGATCGCGCCACCGGCGCCCAGGTGCATCAGCCCGTCCGCGAACACCGCCGTCCGGATCACGATGTTGAGATCGGCGCCGCCGCCGCACCCCAGGTAGCCGAGAGCACCGGAGTACACCCCGCGGGCCTCGGTCTCCAGGGAGTCGATGATCTCCATCGTGCGCAGCTTCGGCGCCCCGGTCATCGAACCGCCGGGGAAGCAGGCCTGTACGCAGTCCACCGCGTCGACACCGTCCCGCAGCCGCCCCTCCACGGTGGAGACGAGCTGGTGCACGGTCGCGTAGGTCTCCGTGGCCATCAGCCGGGTCACCCGCACCGATCCGGTCCGGCTCACCCGCCCCAGGTCGTTGCGGAGCAGGTCCACGATCATCAGGTTCTCGGCGCGCGTCTTGGCGTCCGCCGCGAGCGCGTCCCGCAGCCGGGTGTCCTCCGCGGGGTCGGCCCCGCGCGGTGCGGTGCCCTTGATGGGCCGGGCCTCGGCGACCCCGTCCCGGCTGATCCGCAGGAACCGCTCGGGCGAGGACCCCGCCACGTCCACGTCCCCGAACCTCAGGAACGCCGCGTAGGGCGCCGGATTGACCCGGCGCAGCACTCGGTAGAACGCGTACGGGTCCGGCGGGGCGGGTAACCGCGCCGCGTTCGTCAGACAGATCTCGTAGCTGGTGCCCGAGCGCAGTTCCTGCTGACACACCTCGATGTCGGCGAGATAGGCCGCCCGGTCCCGCACCAGCCAGGGCTCGGCGGCGGCGAGGTCGGGGGAGGGGACGGAGGCGGGGGCGAGGGCGCGATCCGTGGGCGCCGTGGGCTCCGTCGCCTCCCCGGGTTCCGTCGGCTCCGTGGCGATGAACGTCAGCTGGGCCAGCGCGCTCTCCAGCCAGTCCTCGGCTTCCCGTGCGGCCTGCGGGGTGTCCTCGGCGAGGCAGACCGCGTAGGTGAACCTCCTCAGATGGTCCACGGCGATCAGCCGGTCCGCGAACAGCCAGCAGGCGTCCGGGACTTCGGAGGAGTGCCGGTTCGGCGAACCGCAGTCGCCCTTCATCTCGTAGCCGAAGTAGCCGACATAACCGCCGGTGAAGTCGAAGGGCAGCCCGGACCCGTCCACCCGGCGGCTCGTCAACTGCCGCCCCAGATAGTCGAAGACACTCGCCGCGACCTTCCGCGTCGGCCGCCCGGCCCGCTCGATCTCGCACCGCCCGCTGTCGACGTCGTACCGGACGAACTCCGCGAGCGGCCCACTGTCGTCACCGAAGAACGAGAACCGCGCCCGTCCCTCCTCGACCAGCGCGCTGTCCAGCCAGAACGCCCGCGGCGAGCCCGCGTACATCCGGGTGAAGGCGGCCTCGGTGTCGACCGCGCCGGCGATGCGCCGACTGTGCAGCCGGTAGGCGGGAGCGGTCCGCCGAGGCCGTGGGATGATCGAAGCGGACCGGGGGAGCACCGCGTCCGGCGCGGGCACGGCGGTGTTCTTCGCGCGCGGCTTGCGGGCCCGTTCCGCCGTGAGATTGCGGAAGTTGACGAGCATGCGGTGGCCGTAGTCGGTGAGCACGGACTCCGGGTGGAACTGCACACCCCACAGCGGTCGGCTGCGGTGTCTGAGCCCCATCAGCACCCCGTCCTCGGACCAGGCGGTCGCCTCCAGCGTCTCGGGGAGCGGTTCGGAGACGGCCAGCGAGTGGTAGCGGACCGCGGTGAAGCCCTGGGGCAGACCCCGGAACAGGTCCCGTCCGTCGTGCCGGACCGCGGACAGATGTCCGTGCCGCGGCTCCGGAGCGGGCCCCACCAGGCCACTCTCCCCGAGCGCGATGCCCTGATGCCCCAGACAGACGCCCAGTACGGGGATCGGCGACTCGGCGATCACGGCGGTGCTCAGGCCGAAGTCACGCGGCTCGGCCGGGTGGCCCGGGCCGGGTGACACGACGACGTTGTCGAACTCCGCCAGGTATTCCCCGAGGTGGGGAATCGCGTCGACCGCGTCATTGAGGACCACGACCGGTTCCTCGCCGTTGACCTCGGCGATCAGCTGGGACAGGTTGTACGTGTACGAGTCGTAATTGTCGATGAGCAGGGTCTTCACCCGCCCACCTCCCTCGGTTCGTTCCGGACCTATGCGGTCCGTCTTTTGTGCCGTCCGCGGAGGGCCTGGAGCGGCGGATACAGCCATTTCTTGAAGAAACGCTGAAGCCGGGGCATGAGAATCCAGGTGACGAGAGCTGTCACACACAGGCACAACAGCAGCGTGCGGACGAGCGGATTGAGTCCGCCGAGATAAGGAAGAACGATCAGATTGAACAGGAGTACCGGTGGGAAAACCGCGCTCATGTTCACGAACCACAGTTTCCATTTCGCCGGCGGGGCGGGCGCCTTCGGTGTCGTGGTCTGGGAGTCGAACCACACCTTGGAGCCCCGCACGCTCCTGCGCTCCGTCTGCCGGGCGAAGTCCACGACCCTGACGTCCCACTGCGTCCGGGCCCCCGAATCCTCCCAGGCCCGGGCCGTCCCCTCGCTGGCGAAGCGATAGACCACATGCCACTCCGCCTCTCGGTCGACAAGGACGCCACCCCCCAGGAAACCCGGCTGCTGTGAACTCGCGGCCAGCATGGCCCAACCCCAGGAGTGGAAGTCGCCCTCACGGCCCGGCACCACGTGATAGGCCACGGTGACGGTGACGGGATTGCTGCTCACGCCTCCCAGTACGCAATGCCTTCACATCACGTTCAAATATCAACGACGTTTTTTCGAGTGTCCGGATCGTGACTTTTTATCGGACTTTCGGTCGCCATGGAGTATTCTGTCGAACTGTACCCGGAGTAACTTTCCGAGAATTCACGAAAGCTGTTTCCGGTCGGCATTCACCGGTGCCTCCCCGAACCTGGCCAGCGCCAACGCCCCCGCGACGGCCACGGTGAACCCCAGCACCGCCACCCACGCCATCCCCTCCCGTGTACGGTCCCCGAGCCACACCACCCCCACCAGCGCCGGCCAGACCGTCTCCCCGATCACCATCCCGGCGGTCGCCGTGGTCACCGAACCCCGTTGCAGCGCCGACGTCAGCGACAGAAAGGCCGCGCCCCCGCCGACAAGGAGCGCATAGACCGCCGGGTCGGCCACCAGATCCGACGGTGCCAACGAGTCGATCAGCCGGACCGACACCTCGACGACCCCGAACCCGAACCCCGCCCCCAGTCCGAGCACCAACGCCCGCCCCCGCTCCGGCAACCGCCCACCCAGCAGGGCCGCCCCCAGCACCGCCAGCGCCGTCCCGAGCATCGCGTACCCCAGCCACGCCGGCCCGCCACGGTCCCCCTCCGTCCCCGACGCGACCCCCAACAGTGCCATCCCCGCGCACACCACCGCGACCGCACCCCACTCGGCCCCGCTCAGCCGGACCCTCAGCAGCCGCGCCGAGACCACGGCGGTCACCGCGAGACTCGACGCCAACGCCGCGCCCACCGCGTAGATCGGGACCGACCGCAACGCGGCGATCTGCAACAGGAACCCCAGCCCGTCCAACGCCAGCCCCGCCAGATACCGCCACTGCCGCACCGCCCGCAGGAACAGCGTCACCGCGAACGCTGACCCCTCGCCGTCACCGCCGCCCGTATCCGCCGTCCGCGTCGCCATCGCCTGCAACACGGTGGCCGTACCGAAGCAGACCGAGGCCCCGAGGGCGCACACCATTCCAAAGAGCACAAAGTGACCTTAGGGGAGGCGGTGAAGGGTGGGCTGAATTCGGACCGGCTCTTACTCATCTCTAAGCTGTCCGCCGGATACGCACACCAGGTCCACGGCCTGACCAAGGGGGAGACACGAACATGGCGGACGCACGCCGACAACTCCGCTCGGGCACCATCGCACTCGGCGGTGTGGGACTGCTCGCCGCGGCCCTCACCGCCTGCTCCTCCGACCCCGACAAGCGCTGCGTCGACCGGGACAGCTACACCCTCGGCAAGGGCTACCAGGTCGTCGCCGACAAGAACTGCAAGTCCACCACCTCCGTCAACGGCTCCTACTACTACGGCGGCAAGAAGAAGGGCAGCTGGGTCTCGGGCGGCTCCTTCACCAAGAAGTCCGGCAAGAGTTCCGGCGGTTCGTCGAGCAGCGGCGGCAGCGGGGTCGACCGCGGCGGCTTCGGCAGCGGAGGCGACGGCGACGGTGGCGGCAAGGGCAGCTCCGGCGGCTGACGGACCGATCACCATGCGCCGACACACCATCACTCCGCGGCCGGGCTGGCAGCAGACCGTCGAATCCCAGGGCCTGATCTACCCCCTCACCCGCCACCCCGACGACTCCCTGCGCCCCTACTGGGACGAGAGCGCCTACTACTCCTTCACGCTCCCCGAGGTGGAGGCCCTGGAGGAGGTCGTCGAGGACCTCCACCGCATGTGCCTCACGGCCGCCGACCACATCGTCACCGCGAACCGCTTCGCCGACCTCGGCATCACCGACCCGCGCGTGGCCGAGGCGGTCGCCGAGGCCTGGCACCGGCGCGCCGAACTCCCCTCCGTCTACGGCCGCTTCGACCTCCGCCACGACGGCGAAAGCCCGGCGAAACTCCTGGAGTACAACGCCGACACCCCCACGTCCCTCGTCGAGGCCGCCTCACCCCAGTGGTTCTGGATGGAGGAACGCTTCCCGGGCGCCGACCAGTGGAACTCCCTCCACGAGCGTCTCGTCGCCGCCTGGAAGAACCAGGCCGCCCTCCTCCCGCCCGGCAGCCCCCTGCACTTCGCGCACTCCTCCGCCGACGAACTCGGCGAGGACCTCATGACGGTCGCCTACCTCAAGGAGACCGCCGAGCAGGCCGGCCTGAGCACCGACTGGATCTCCATGGAGGAGATCGGCTGGGACCCGCTCTCCGGCCGCTTCGTCGACAATCAACTCCGGTTCATCCGCAGCTGCTTCAAGCTCTACCCCTGGGAGTGGCTCACCACCGACCGCTTCTCCGGCCACGTCCTCGACACCCTCGACAACGGCGGCGGCACCGGCAGCACCCTGTGGATCGAACCCGCCTGGAAGATGCTCCTCAGCAACAAGGCGCTCCTGGCGATCCTCTGGGAGCTGTACCCGGACCACCCCAACCTCCTCCCCGCCTACCTCGACGGCCCCCGGGACCTGGCCACGACCACCGGCTACGTCGCCAAGCCCCTCCTGGGCCGCGAGGGCGCCGGAGTCACCGTCCACGAACCCGGCACGCCCTCTCCCCTCCGCGAAGAGGCCTGCTGCTACCAGGAACTCGCCCCCCTCCCCGACTTCGACGGCAACCGGGTCGTCCTGGGCGCCTGGGTCGTCGAGGACGAGTCGGCCGGCCTCGGCATCCGGGAGTCCTCCGGCTTGATCACCGACGAGTACGCCCGGTTTCTGCCGCACGTGATCCTTTGAGCGGACGGCGATGTAGGTGGGGGCGGGTGCGTTAGGGGCTCTGCCGGGGGAGGGGCTTGGCGGAGAAGGGTCCTGCTGGAGGGGCCTCGTCGGCGGAGCCTGCGAGGGGGCCTGCGGAGTGGGCCTGCGGAGGGGCCGCGGTGAAGGAGCCGTGCTGGAGGAGCCGTGCTGGAGGAGCTCTGCTGTGGCGCCGCGGTTGGGCTGGGTGGTCGGTCGGGGCGCCGGGCTGAGTGGGGTGGTTCGTCGGGGGCCGGCGGTCGCGTGGGTTGGTCGGTGGGCCGCGAGCGTGGGGCGGCGAGAGACCCGAGAGCGTCGGGCGGTGAGGGCCCCGAGCGTATGGGCGGTGCGGGGGCCGACGAATGCGGGCGGCAACGGAGAGGTGATGTGAGGGAGGGCAGGGCGTCACCGCGAGCCGCCCCCGAAGTCGGGTCCGCGCAGTCCCTGAAAACGCGTTGTCGCCTCGCGTCCCGTCGCGCTACGGTCGGCGCACTCTGACGCACACGCTCTCCAGAACCACGCCGCAGAACGGGAGCAGGCCCGCGCACAGCGCGCGGAGCCACGGAGGGGCGGCACCGGATCCGGCCGACCGGCGGATCCCTTACGCCCTCCGGAGGACCTCCCATGAACATCGGCCTCGGCCTGCCCATCGACGACCCCGCCCAGCTGCTCACCTGGGCCCGGCGCGCCGACACCAGCCCCTTCCGCACCCTCGGCCTGCTCGACCGCCTCGTCTACGACAACCCCGAGCCCCTCGTCACCCTCGCCGCACTGGCCGGTGCCACGTCACGCATCCGCGTCCAGACCGAGGTGCTCCTCGCCCCCCACCACAACACCGCCCTGCTCGCCAAGCAGACCGCGACCCTGGACCGCCTCTCGGGCGGCCGCTTCACCCTCGGCATCGGCGTCGGCGGCCGGGAGGACGACTGCCTGGCCGCCGGCATCGACCTCCACCGCCGGGGACGCCGCCTCGACGAACAGATGACCCGGTTGCGCCGCACCTGGTCCGGCGAACCGTACGGCGAAGGAGCCGGCCCCATCGGCCCCGCCCCCGCGACCCCCGGCGGCCCGGAGGTCCTCTTCGGCGGCTTCGCCCCTGCCGCCCTGGAACGCGTGGGCCGCTTCGGCGACGGTTTCCTCGGCGCCGCCCTGCCCCCCTCCTTCATGGCCAACCTGTTCCGCGACGCCGCCACGGCCTGGCAGAAGCACGACCGCCCCGGCCGCCCCCGCCTGGTCGCCCAGGCGAACGTCGCCCTCGGCCCGGACACCACCCTGGACCTGGCCCGCCGCAACCTCCGCGACTACTACGCCTTCAGCGGCCACGTCGAGTACATGGAGGCCGGCCTGCTCACCACCCCGCGACAGATCCGCGAGACCACCGACGCCTACTTCGGCATCGGCGCCGACGAGGTGATGCTCTACTGCTGGGCCTCGGACCCCGATCAGATCGACCGCCTCGCCGACCTGCTGTTCTGACGTCGTCCACCACCACGGCAGCGAGGCCCACACGCCCCATCCGGGCCTCGCTGCCGTCGCTCGCATGGTGGACGCCACCCGGGAGCCGAACGGCCTGCCCGGTAGGCTGGCCGGCAGGCCGTGACTGGCGCGCTGGGATGGGACGGACCATCGGGGAGCGGCCTGTGAATGACCAAGTGCCGTGCGCCTGGGCCGAACCGTGATCCGTGACCGCTTCAAGCCACGCAGCCCGGAGGCCGCCATGTCAGAGCAGCAGCCCCTGTCCCCCGAGTCCACGGCCTTCCGCGCCGCCCTCGACGTGATCCGCGCCGTCGAGCCGCGCGTCGCCGACGCCATCGGCCAGGAGGTCCACGACCAGCGCGAGATGCTCAAGCTGATCGCCTCCGAGAACTACGCCTCCCCGGCCACGCTCCTCGCGATGGGCAACTGGTTCAGCGACAAGTACGCCGAGGGCACCGTCGGCCGCCGCTTCTACGCCGGCTGTCGCAACGTGGACACCGTCGAATCCCTGGCCGCCGAGCACGCCAAGGAGCTCTTCGGCGCCCGCCACGCCTACGTCCAGCCGCACTCCGGTATCGACGCCAACCTCGTCGCCTTCTGGTCCGTCCTCGCCCAGCGCGTCGAGGTCCCCGCCCTGGAGAAGGCCGGCGCCCGCCAGGTCAACGACCTCTCCGACGCCGACTGGGCCGAGCTCCGCCAGGCCTTCGGCAACCAGCGCATGCTCGGCATGTCCCTGGACGCCGGCGGCCACCTCACCCACGGCTTCCGCCCGAACATCTCCGGCAAGATGTTCGACCAGCGCTCCTACGGCACCGACCCCGCCACCGGGCTCGTCGACTACGACGCCCTGCGCGCCTCGGCCCGCGAGTTCAAGCCGCTCATCATCGTGGCCGGCTACTCGGCCTATCCGCGTCTGGTCAACTTCCGGATCATGCGGGAGATCGCCGACGAGGTCGGCGCCACCCTCATGGTCGACATGGCCCACTTCGCCGGTCTCGTCGCCGGCAAGGTCCTCACCGGCGACTTCGACCCGGTCCCGCACGCCCAGATCGTCACCACCACCACCCACAAGTCCCTGCGGGGCCCGCGCGGCGGCATGGTGCTGTGCGACGACTCCCTCAAGGACCAGGTCGACCGCGGCTGCCCGATGGTCCTCGGCGGCCCGCTCCCGCACGTCATGGCCGCCAAGGCCGTCGCCCTCGCCGAGGCGCGTCAGCCCTCCTTCCAGGACTACGCCCAGCGCATCGTCGACAACTCCCGCGCCCTGGCCGAGGGCCTGATGCGCCGCGGCGCCACCCTGGTCACCGGCGGCACCGACAACCACCTCAACCTGATCGACGTCTCCTCCTCCTACGGCCTCACCGGCCGCCAGGCCGAGGCCGCCCTGCTGGAGTCGGGCATCGTCACCAACCGCAACGCGATCCCGGCCGACCCGAACGGCGCCTGGTACACCTCCGGCATCCGCATCGGCACCCCCGCCCTGACCACCCGGGGCCTCGGCACCGCCGAGATGGACGAGGTCGCCGGACTCATCGACCGTGTCCTCACCACCACGGAGTCCGGCACCACCAAGTCGGGCGCCCCGTCCAAGGCCGCGCACATCCTCGATGCGAAGGTCGCGGACGAGATCTCCCACCGGGCCACCGACCTCGTGGCCGGTTTCCCGCTGTACCCCGAGGTCGACCTCGGCTGACCCTTCCTCTCTTGAGTTGTCAAAGAACGGTGACTCCTAGAGATCGATGAGTTCCTGTCGTGGCTCCTCCCGCGGCGGTCCGGCTCCCGGCCGGGCCGCCGCGCGGCGTATCAGCCGGGTGCCGCCGGCCCCGGCTGCGAACCCCACGGCAAGCCCCGGCACCGCCCACCAGGCGCCCTGCGGGTCGGCGCCCCCGCCCCCGTGACCGCCTCCGGGACGGCCCGAGCCGGTATCGCCCAACAGCCCTGCCCGGTCCAGCCTTTCGAAGACGGTCCGCTCCGCCCGGTGCCAGCGGATGTCGTCGTCCTCCCGCTCCGGGGCCGGATCCGTGCGCACCCACGGTGTGCCGTCTCCGGTCAGGAACAACTGGTCCTGGCGCTCCACGGCCACATCACCCCCGGGCGCCGAGTGCGTCCGCGGCCAGCCGCCGACACCCGTCAGCCCCCACACCACGGTGATCCGCGCCGGCGGATAGCGGCCCTCCTGCCAGCTGTCCGACACCCGCTCGGTGCCCGCGTACGTCGGCTGCAACAGCTCCCACAGGCGAGCGAAGTACGGCTCGTCGGAACGCACCGCCTCGGTCCGGCCCGTGCCACCGGTGACCACCATCGCCAGGTCGGGCCTGTCGAGACCCGCCTCCCGCGCGGACGCTGTCGCGGCGTCGGCCGCCGGAGCCCCGCACACGGCCACCGCCAAAACCGCCGGTGCGAGCGCCCATAACGCCCCGCGCGGCCCGAGCCGCAGCCCACCGTGCATGTTCCGCATCGCATCCCCCTCGATCGACACAGCCTCGTCAACTCAAGCTCGCGAACGCCTCCCTTCGTCACACATCACGCAGTTCCTGCCGCGGCCCCGGGTCCCGGCGCAGCCGCTCCCACCGCATTCGCAGCACGAACGGCCGCAGTACCAGAGCCAGTACCGCTCCCGCCACCAGGCCCGGAAGAGCCCACCACCACTGGACCCCCTCCGCCGCCGAGGACCGAACCACGGCCGCCGAGCTCTCCGCCGCCCCCGGGCCCGCCGACCCCACGTCCGCCGCCCCCGCGCCGCTCCGCGCGTCCTGCTCCGGCTCCTGATCCGGCTTGGGCTCCGGGAAGATGGCATGGCCCTCGCCGGAGGCCTCGCCCATCACGCCCAAGTCCTGGAGCAGGGCGCGCAGTTGTATGGGGTCGCTGGTGCGGTGCCACTGGCCGTTCACCGACTCCGGTACATGCTCCGCGGTGTGTATCCACACCTCGTTCGAGTCGGCCGCCGGGAAGACCTGGTCCAGCCGCCACGGGGAGATGTCGTGCGCCATCCAGGTGACGTTGATCTGACGGGCGGCGAGCAGGTTCGCCTCGGGCGGTTTGCTTCGCGTGCCGGAACCCCGAGGGCCCAGGAGCCGCTCCAACTCGCCGTACTCCTCGTCGGAGTAGTAGAGCGACGCCGTCTCCCCGCTCTCCGGCGAGACCACCAGCACGCTCGTCGGCCCGCCTGCCGACGCGAGGGGCGCACCCCACAACGTCAGCGCCAGGCCGGCCGCCAACGCCCCCAGTCCCGCCGCCAGTTCACGGCGCAAGCCCCTCCGCCCCATCTCAAGACATCGGCCCCTCCGGCCCGCCTCACGACTCCTCATGCCAACCCCCACCAGACGATCCCCGTGCGCCCCGTCCCCGGGCCGCTTGTCACTTCTGGTACACCGCCCGGCTCGCCGGGGTTCCCACCCCGCGCGCACTATTTCGGGGTTTTCCCGGCGCCCTCGTCCGTCGGGTCGCCGAGCGACTGCGCGATCTTCACCGCCCGTTCCTTCGACGCCACGCCCTCGAGCCGCAGCGTCACGCTCGCTCCGCCGCCGTGATGGATCCACAGCAACGTCGGCCCGGCGGTCCGCTCCGTGCGGGTGAAGCGGTCCCCGTCGTCGTCGACCAGCCAGAAGCCGAGCAGATGGGGGTGCGGGAACCACAGGGCGTGGTCCTGCACCCCGTCGGCTCCCGGAGGGCCGCCCAGCGCGATCCACTCCGGCGGCTCGCGCAAGGTCTTGGCGAAGCTGGGGTCGAGCCGCTGCGGGAACTCGTCCAGCCGGATCGTGTGCCCGCCCTCCCGCCAGCACAGGCTCATCAGGAACCGCCCCTGCGGCTCGGCCGTCACCGTCACCGCACCCGGAGTGCCGAGCGCCTTCGGGACCAGCGGTGCGAACCCCGCCCGCCGCTCGGCCTGCGCGAACGACACCGAGCGACCGCAGCCGGGCACCTCGGCCCCCGGCGAGGGCACCGCCGACGGGTCGTAGCGCACCTCGACCCCGCCGAAGTCGAACCAGTCCAGGACCGCCGCCCGTACCGGGGGTGTGAGCGCGAGGACCGCCAGGAGCCCGCACAGTGTGGCGGTCAGCGCACGCCACCGCGTCCGCGTCCACCGACGCACCGCCCGCAGCCGCTCACCGGGACCCGGCGGCTGGGCCACCGGGACCGCAAGCCGCTCGGCGAGTATCTGCTCCAGCACCCGCTCGACCATCGACTCGGCCCCAGCCCCACCTCCCGCACCCGGCGCGTCCAGCGACCGCCCGAGCGCCCGCAGCTCCTCGGGCAACCGGGACGCGCGCTCACGCGCGCTCCCGCCGGCGCCCTCGTCGCCGTAGGACTCATTCACGCTCGTCACCTCCTTCCCGGGGCTCGAAATCCGGCAGCAGTTTCCCGAGCCTGCGCAGCGCGCGGTTCAGTCGGGACTTGACCGTCCCCTTGGGCCAGCCCAGGGCCTGGGCCGTCTCGGACTCGTCCATCTCCAGCAGATAGCGGTAGGTGACGACCAGGCGGTGCTCCTCGCTCAGCTTGTCCAGCGCGGACTCCAGCGCGGCGCGGCGCTCTATCTCCACCGCCGCCACCGCCGGGTCCGCCGACTCCGGTATCAGCGGCTCGGCCTCCGCGAAGGCCGCCTCGCGGCCGGCGAGGGTGCGCTGGCGGGCCGCCGTACGCACTGTGTTCCTCGTCTCATTGGCCACGATCGACAGAAACCACGGCTTGAACGCCGAGCCGTCCTTGAAACGGCCCAGCGCGCAGTAAGCCTTCACGAAGGCCTGCTGCACCACGTCCTCCGCGTCCGCCCCCGCCCCGAGCGCGGCGGCCGCCCTGAGCGCGATGCCCGTATGGGCCCGCACCAGGTCCGCGTACGCCTCCGGGTCTCCGGCGCGTACGCGTGCGATCACCGCGGCCTCATCGACGATGCGGCCCCCCTCCCGCGTCCTCACAGGATTGGTACACCGCCCGGACCGAATCGGTTCCCACCCGTGGCGCTTCTGTTTCCGACTGGTTCCGGATCGGCCCCCGACACCTGAGAGAATGGTGAGCATGGCCTCTGATCGACCCCGCGTGCTCTCCGGAATCCAGCCCACCGCAGGCTCGTTCCACCTCGGCAACTACCTCGGCGCCGTCCGCCAGTGGGTGGCCCTCCAGGAGTCCCACGACGCGTTCTACATGGTCGTCGACCTGCACGCGATCACGATTCCGCAGGACCCGAAGGAGCTCACGGCCAACACCCGCCTGGCCGCCGCCCAGCTCCTCGCCGCGGGCCTCGACCCCGAGCGGTGCACGCTGTTCGTCCAGAGCCACGTCCCCGAGCACGCCCAGCTCGCCTGGGTCATGAACTGCCTCACCGGCTTCGGCGAGGCCTCCCGCATGACCCAGTTCAAGGACAAGTCCGCCCGCCAGGGCGCCGACAGCGCGAGCGTCGGCCTGTTCACGTACCCGATCCTCCAGGTCGCGGACATCCTGCTCTACCAGGCCAACGAGGTCCCGGTGGGCGAGGACCAGCGCCAGCACGTCGAGCTGACCCGTGACCTCGCCACGCGCTTCAACGGTCGCTTCGGCGAGACCTTCACGATCCCGAAGCCGTACATCCTCAAGGAGACGGCCAAGATCTACGACCTCCAGGACCCGTCGATCAAGATGAGCAAGTCGGCGTCCACGCCGAAGGGCCTCATCAACCTCCTCGACGAGCCGAAGGCCACCGCCAAGAAGGTCAAGAGCGCGGTCACCGACACGGACACCGTCATCCGCTACGACACCGAGAACAAGCCGGGCGTCAGCAACCTGCTCACCATCCACTCGACCCTGACCGGCACGAGCATCCCGGAGCTGGAGCAGCAGTACGAGGGCAAGCTCTACGGCGCGCTCAAGACCGACCTCGCCGAGATCGTCGTCGACTTCGTGACGCCCTTCCGGGAGCGCACCCAGCAGTACCTGGACGACCCGGAGACGCTGGACTCGATCCTGGCCAAGGGCGCGGAGAAGGCCCGCGCGGTCGCCGCGGAGACCCTCTCCCAGGCGTACGAGAGAGTGGGCTTCCTGCCCGCCAAGCACTGAACGCCGCACCGAGCGCCGTACCCAAGGCGCAGTGAAGGCCGGACCGACCTCCGGCACCGGCCGTCACCATCGGCGGCCGGGGCGTACCACCGCACACCAGCACCACCGGGCAGAGCGCTGCACATCACTACGCCTGCGCCTGCCCACAACACAGCCGTGGCCGTACAGTCGATAGCCGGACGGCCGGGAACGAATCCGACAGGACGACAGGGACGAACAGGAGACGACGTGGGGACCGTAACGATCGGTGTGTCGATCGCGGTCCCGGAGCCTCACGGCAGCCTGCTCCAGGAGCGGCGCGCGGGCTTCGGCGACGCCGCGGCTCATGGCATCCCCACCCATGTCACCCTCCTGCCGCCGACAGAGGTCGAGGACAGCGCGCTGCCCGCCATCGAGGCGCACCTCACCGAGGTCGCCGCGGCGGGCCGGCCCTTCCCGATGAAGCTGTCCGGCACCGGCACCTTCCGGCCGCTGTCGCCGGTCGTGTACGTCCAGGTCGCCCAGGGCGCCGAGGCCTGCACGTGGCTCCAGAAGCAGGTCCGTGACGCCTCCGGGCCGGTCGCAAGGGAACTCCAGTTCCCGTACCACCCGCACGTCACCGTGGCGCACGGCATCGACGAGGCGGCCATGGACCGCGCCTTCGAGGAACTCGCCGATTTCGAGGCCGAGTGGCCGTGCACCGGGTTCGCGCTCTATGAGCAGGGCGCCGACGGGGTGTGGCGAAAGCTGCGGGAGTTCACCTTCGGGGGCTCGATCGTGCCGCCCCAGGCGGGCCACGTGAAGCGCGGCTCCCTGCCGACCAGCCAGCTGTAACCCCGGTCACAAGGCCACGCAGCCTGCTGTAACGCTGGTTACGAGGCCACGCACCCCGCTGTAACCCTGGTTACAACGCCACGCCCCCCGCTGTAACCACAGCCACACCCGCCGTACCCACAGCTACAGCTACAGCCCCAGCCGTCGGAACACCCCCCGCGGCACATGCCGCAGCGCCGACATCACCAGCCGCAGCACCCCCGGCACCCACACCGTTTCCGAGCGGCGACGCAGCCCCAGTTCGATCGCCGTGGCCACGGCCTCCGGAGTGGTCGCGAGCGGTGCTTCCTCCAGGCCGGCCGTCATCCTGGACCGGACGAAGCCGGGGCGTACGACCATGACGTGCACGCCGGTGCCGTGGAGCGCGTCGCCGAGGCCCTGGGCGAAGGTGTCGAGGCCGGCCTTGCTGGAGCCGTAGATGAAGTCGGTCCGGCGGGCCCGTTCCCCGGCGACGGAGGAGAGCACGACGAGCGAGCCGTGGCCCTGGGCCTGCAACGCGCGCCCGGAGACCAGTCCGGCCGAAACGGCTCCCGTGTAGTTGGTCTGCGCGACCCGCACCGCGGCGACCGGCTCGCGCTCGTCGTGGGCCTGGTCGCCGAGGATCCCGAAGGCGAGCAGCACCATGTCGACGTCGCCCTCCGTGAAGACCTTGCCGAGCACCGCCTCGTGGGACTCGGGGTCCAGCGCGTCGAAGGCGACCGTGTGGACGTCGGCCCCCAGGGTGCGCAGTTCCGTGGCGGCGCTCTCCAGGGCGGGGGAGGGGCGCCCCGCCAGCCACACCGTGCGGACGCGGCGCACGACGAGACGGCGGGCGGTGGCCAGCGCGATCTCGGACGTGCCGCCGAGGACGAGCAGGGACTGGGGGAGACCGAAGGCGTCTTTCACGAGCAGCTCCTTGGGGCGGCCCGCGGGCCGCCGGGGTCGGCTAGAGGGCGAGACGGCGGGACAGGTCCGAGGTGAACACCCCGCGCGGATCCAGCTCCGCGCGCAGCGCACGGAAGTCGTCGAGACGCGGGTACATGGTGGCGAGCAGCTCCGGCCGCAGCCGGGAGTCCTTGGCGAGGCAGACCCGCCCGCCGACGGCGGCCACCTCGTCGTCCAGCGCGTCCAGGAGAGGGCCGAGACCGGGAAGGCGGGCCGGGAGGTCGAGGGCCAGCGTCCAGCCCGGCACAGGGAAGGACAGCCAGCCCGGGTCGGCGTCCCCGAACCGCTTCAGGACGGCGAGGAAGGACGGGCACCGGTGGCCGGAGACCCGCCGCACGATCCGGTGCAGCGCCTCCTCGTGGCCGTGCCCGACGACGAACTGGTACTGGACGAGGCCGCCGCGGCCGTAGACCCGGTTCCAGTGGGGCACGCCGTCCAGGGGGTGGAAGAAGGCGGGGATCCGCTGGAGGCGGCCGGTGCGCGCGCGAGGCGCCTTCCGGTACCAGAGCTCGTTGAACAGCCCCACGGTCGTGCGGTTGAGCAACCCCTCGGGAAGGAAGGCGGGCGGGGACGGGAGGCGCGGGGTCCGGAAGGCCAGCGCATTCCTACGCGCGCGTGTGCCACGTCCGGGCGTCCCTGAAGCTCTCAGCGCGTCCAGCGGAGCATGGTTCCCCCGCGTCAGCACCGCCCGTCCCGTCGCCGCACCGCGGGCCAGCAGGTCGATCCAGGCGACCGAATAGCGGTACGCGTGATCGGTCGCCGTCAGACGGGCCATCAGGTCGTCGAGGTCACGCGCGCGTTCCGTGTCGACCGACATCAGCGAGGTCTCGACCGGCTGGAGCTGGACCGTCGCGGTGAGGATCATCCCGGTCAGGCCCATGCCACCGGTGGTCGCGTCGAACAAGGGTGTGTCCCGCCGTACGGTGCGGATCTCGCCGTCGGCGGTGAGGAGTTCGAAGGACAGCACATGGCGGGAGAAGGAGCCGGACACATGGTGGTTCCTGCCGTGGACGTCGGCGCCGATCGCTCCGCCGACGGTGACATGGCGGGTGCCGGGCGTCACCGGCACGAACCAGCCGAGCGGCAGCAGCACCTCCATCAGCCGGTGCAGGGAGACGCCCGCGTCGCACAGTACGGTGCCGCCGTCCGCGTCGATCGCGTGGACGCGGTCCAGGCCGGTCATGTCGAACACCGCGCCACCGGCGTTCTGCGCCGCGTCCCCGTACGCCCGCCCCAGGCCCCTCGGGATGCCTCCGCGGGCCCCGCAGCCCCGCACGGCGGCCACGGCCTCCTCGTAGCTCCGGGGGCGGGTCAGACGGGCCGCGGTGGGGGCGGTGCGGCCCCAGCCCGTGACGGGAACGGTGTCGGCAGACATGCCGGTGACCGTATCGCCGCTACAGCTGCGATTCAGTCGTAAACATCCGCTTCCTCCCCGAAATGGGTGATTAATGGGATGTCGCTCAATATTTCCGGAGTTCGGGTCATGGTCCCGTGAACGGTGAGTCCCCATGGGCGGGATGAACCACCTCGGCCGGGGCGCCTACGGTGGGCCGACACTCCTGCCCGAGCTCCCACGCCACCTCGGCCGCGGCACGGCGTGTTTTCGGGGTACCCGCACATCGGTCGTCCGCACGGAGGGCAAGATCCGATCATGGACTGGCTGAAGAGACTCCCCGTCGTCGGGCCCCTCTGGGTGCGCCTGACGGCCACGCACGCGTGGCGGTCGTACGAGCGGCTGGACCGGGTGAAGTGGACCCGGCTGGCCGCGGCGATGACGTTCACCAGCTTCGTCGCGCTGTTCCCGCTGCTCACCGTGGCCGCCGCGATCGCCGCCGCCACGCTCAGCACCGAGCAGCAGAACGAACTCCAGGACAAGATCGCCGACCAGGTGCCCGGCATCTCCGACCAACTGGACGTCGGCGCGCTGGTCCAGAACGCCGGCACCGTCGGCCTCATCGCGGGCGCCGTCCTGCTGTTCACGGGTATCGGCTGGGCGGGTTCCATGCGCGAGTGTCTGCGCGCGGTGTGGGAGCTGCCCGACGAGGACGAGAACGTGATCCTGCGCAAGGGCAAGGACTTCGGCATCCTGGTCGGGCTCGGCGGCGCGGTCCTGGTCACGATCGCCATCTCCACGATCGCCTCCGCGATGGTCGGCTGGATCACCGACCAGCTCGGCATCGACCGCGAGGGCTGGGGGAGCCTGCTCCTGCAAGCCGCCGCCTTCCTCGTCGCCGTACTGGCCGACTTCCTGCTCCTGCTGTACGTCCTGACGCTGCTGCCCGGCGTCGAACCGGCCCGCCGCCGGCTGGTCGTCGCCGCGCTGACCGGCGCGGTCGGCTTTGAGCTGCTGAAGCTGCTGCTGAGCGGCTACATGCAGGGCGTGGCGACGAAGAGCATGTACGGCGCTTTCGGTGTCCCCGTCGCCCTGCTGCTGTGGATCAACTTCACGTCCAAGCTGGTGCTGTTCTGCGCCGCATGGACGGCGACAGGCAGCAAAGAGCAGGAGCTCGAAAGCGGTGACCTCAAAGACCAGGAGCTCGAAAACAGCAACCTCAACGACCAGGCGCGCAACGACGAGGACCGCAACAACCAGGACCGGGACGACCAGGACCGCAAGACCCCGCAGCTCAAGGACGAGAAGAGCGGCGACGTACCAAATCGGGCAGCGGCCAGCGGCGGTTGACGAGGAACGCGCCGGCCGCGAGCAGCACCAGCAGCCCGCCGGTGATCGCGACGGCCGTCCACACGCCTCCGGAGCCGCCGTCGGTCGTCGCGGACGCGACGGGCTTGGCCGAGGCCCCGGAGTCACCCGAGCTGTCCGAGCCACCGGACCCGCCCCCGGCCTCGCCCGAGGTCCCCGGCTGGGTGCCGGACTGCGCGCCCTTCGGCGGCACCAGCTCACCCACCGGCTCCACCTTGCCGGCCGCTTTGAAGCCCCAGTCGAAGAGCTTCGCGGTCTCCTTGTAGACCTCGTTGTGTTCTTCCTTGGACGGGTTCATGACCGTGACGAGCAGCACCCTGCCATTGCGCTCGGCCACGCCGGTGAAGGTGGCGCCCGCGTTGGTGGTGTTGCCGTTCTTCACACCTGCGATGCCCTGGTACTGCGCGATGTCGTAGTCGCCGCTCAGTAGCCGGTTGGTGTTCTGGATCTCGAAGGGCTTACGTACGGTCTTGCCCTTCTTGTTCTTCGTCGTCGCGCCGGGGAACTTCGCGGTGACCGTCGAGCAGTACTCGCGGAAGTCCTTCTTCTGCAGTCCTGAGCGGGCGAAGAGGGTCAGGTCGTAGGCGGAGGAGACCTGGCCGGGAGCGTCGTAGCCGTCGGGGCTGACCACGTGCGTGTCGAGGGCCTGGAGCTCCTCGGCGTGCTCGTTCATCTCGGCGACGGTCTTGGCGACGCCCCTGTTCATCGCCGACAGGACGTGCACGGCGTCGTTGCCGGAGCGAAGGAAGACGCCGAGCCACAGGTCGTGGACCGTGTACGTCTCGCCCTCCTTTATCCCGACCATGCTGGAGCCGGCGCCGATGCCCGCGAGGTCGGAGGGGACGACCTTGTGCTTCTCGGTCTTGGCGAACTTCGGCAGCACGGTGTCCGCGAAGAGCATCTTCATGGTGCTCGCCGGAGGCAGCCGCCAGTGCGCGTTGTGGGCGGCGAGCACATCGCCCGACTCGGCGTCCGTGACGATCCAGGAGCGCGCGGTGATGTCCTTGGGCAGCACCGGGACCCCGCTCGCCAGATTGACCTGCGTGCCCGCCCGGCCGAGCCGCGCGCCGCCCACGGTCGACATCTTCGCCGGGGGAGTGACCGAGGGACTGGCACTCGGCGAGGACGAGGCACCGCTCGGCGAAGGACTGCTCGGCGAAGGGCTGGGAGCCGCGAGCGCGACGGGCGCGGTCAGCGCGAGGGACGACAGGGCGGCGGCGGAGGTGACCAGCAGGGATCGCCCGATGGTCTTCTTCTGGGGAGCGGACACGTTCAGGAACGTACATGGCGCGGAGCGTGAAGTCCCACCGCCCTCCCCACCCCGGACGCCGAACCGGACATGGGGCCGCGATACTGGACTCATGAAGCTCAGCCGCCCCGTCTCCTGGTTCCTGCTCGCCTTCGGGGTGTGGAGCTGGATCATCTGGATCACTTTCGTCAAGAACCTCGTCAAGGACGCCAGCGGGCTGGCCTTCGACGACGCGGGTGACCCGACGGGGTACTTCTGGGTGCACCTGCTGCTGGCCGTCGTCTCCTTCGTACTGGGGACGGTCGTCGGGCTCATCGGGTTGCGTGGACTGCGCGCACTGCGTGGGAACTCACAGCCGACCCCCGAGAGTTGACACAGCGTGATCATCGTCTTCGCGCTGCTCGCGCTGACCGTCCTGGTGACGGCCAACTGGTACCTGTGGCGCCGCCTGTTCCGCGACACCACCGGCGGCCCCGGCCGGGCCCGCCGGGTGGGCGCGGCGGTCATCGGCGGCGGCTGGGTGCTGGCGATCGGTGCCCTGGTCGCGGAGCGCGCCGGCGCCCCCTTCTGGCTCCAGCGCGTGCTCGCGTGGCCCGGCTTCCTCTGGCTGGCGCTGTCGATCTACCTGCTGCTCGCGGTCGTGGCGGGAGAGGTCGTACGACCCCTGCTGGCACGTCTCCTCGAACGCCGGGACAGGCGCCGCGAGCCCGCCCCGGCCGCCGTACCGCATCCGGAGCCGGTGCCCGCGGGAGCGCCCGCCCAGGAGCGGCGGGAGGCCGAGGAGCAGCGCAAGACCGACGGAGAGGGCCTGAGGCCGCCTCAGGGACCGCGTAAGGGCGGCCCGGCGGCACCGGCACCCGAGGAGCCCCGTCCGACCGGATCGGGCCCCCTGGAGCCCGCCGCGACCACCTCGGTCACCACCACGTCCGAAAACCCCCTCGCCACCTCGTCCGGCAACCCCGGAACCCCCGGCAACCCCGGAACCCCCGGAACCCCCGAAACCCCCACCCCCACCCGCCGCCTCTTCGTCTCCCGCATCGTCGCCGGAGCCGCCGCCGCGGCCGCCGTCGGGACCGTCGGTTACGGCACCTACGGCGTCCTGCGCGGCCCCGGCGTCAAGCGCGTCACCGTGCCGCTGGCGAAGCTCCCGCGCGGGGCGCAGGGTTACCGGATCGCGGTGGTCAGCGACATCCACCTGAGCCCGGTGCTGGGACGCGGCTTCGCCCAGAAGGTCGTCGACACCATCAACTCCACCCAGCCCGACCTGATCGCGGTCGTCGGCGACCTGGTCGACGGCAGTGTGAAGGACCTGGGCCCGGCGGCCGCCCCCCTCGCCGGACTCCGGGCACGGCACGGCTCGTACTTCGTCACCGGCAACCACGAGTACTTCTCCGGCGCCGAGCAGTGGGTCGAGGAGGTACGGCGGCTCGGCCTGCGCCCGCTGGAGAACGACCGTACGGAACTGCCGTGGTTCGACCTCGCCGGTGTCAACGACATCGCGGGCGAGAGCGAGGGCCAGGGCCCCGACTTCGCCAGGGCGCTCGGCGACCGGGACACGGCACGCGCGTGCGTGCTCCTCGCCCACCAGCCGGTCCAGATCCACGACGCGGTCGACCACGGCGTCGACCTCCAGCTCTCCGGCCACACCCACGGCGGCCAGCTCTGGCCCGGCAACCTCATCGCCGAGGCCGCGAACCCGACGGTCGCCGGTCTCGAGCGCTACGGCGACACCCAGCTCTACGTCAGCCGCGGCGCCGGCGCCTGGGGCCCGCCCACGCGCGTGGGCGCCCCCTCGGACATCACGGTGATCGAACTGGCGTCGCGGCAGGCCTGAACGGCGACTCACGGCACCCGGCGCCAGGGCACCCAGCACCCGGCGCCAGGGCACCCAGCACTCCAGCACCCAGCACCCGGTGCCCCAGCCCCCACACCCTCACGCGAAGCCCCTGTGAGACCCCTGTGAAACATGGCCGAAATTCCTTGCGGTAACGTCTTGCCCAACTCGACAAATCCCTCTTCCCCCAGGTGAAACACCTGTGATTAGGTGATCCGCGCCACTAGGGGGTGGCATGTGCACTGGGGCCCACAGGGGTCCGGGGAGGGCAAACCGATGCGGTCGGTTCGCGTGCGGATTCTCGCGACGCTTCTTGTTCTGGGGGTCGTGGGAGTAGGCGGCTGGCAGTTGCTCCCGTCCGACGGGAGCACGGGCAGGACGATCAAGGTGGGGACGACCGACGAGGTCACCTCGCTCGATCCGGCCGGCGCCTACGACGCCGGTTCCTGGGCGCTGTTCAACAACGTCTTCCAGTCACTGCTGGCCTTCGAGCCGGGCAGTGCCACACCCGTGCCCGACGCCGCCGAGAGCTGCGGCTTCGTGGGCAGCGGTCTGCGCACGTACCGCTGTGAGCTGCGGGAGGGGCTGAAGTTCCCGAGCGGCCGCGAGATGACCGCCGAGGACGTCAAGTACTCCTTCGACCGGGTCAAGAAGATCAACTCGGACGTCGGCCCGGCCGCTCTGCTGGACACCCTCCAGTCGGTCCAGGCCGACGGCCGCACCGTCACCTTCAGGCTGTCCTCGCCCGACGCCACCTTCCCGTTCAAGGTCGCCACGGGCGCCGGGGCCATCGTCGACAGCAGTAAGTACCCCGCCAACTCGCTGCGCAAGGACAACGAGGTCGACGGCACCGGACCGTACGAGCTGACGTCGTACAGCAAGGGCAAGAAGGCGGTCCTCGCGCCCAACCGCGACTACAAGGGCGAGATCAAGAGCACCGGCCGACCGGTCGAGCTCGACTACTACGGCGACTCGGCCAAGCTGAACAGCGCCTGGAAAGCCAAGAAGCTCGACGTCGCCTACCGCCAGCTGCCGCCCGGTGTGCTCGCCGGACTCAATCCGAGCGACCCCGGCCAGCGCGTCTCGGAGGCCGACAGCTCCGAGATCCGCAACCTCTACCTCAACACGCGCGCGGGCAAGCCGCTGCACGAGACCAAGGTGCGCCAGGCCATGGCCTGGCTGATCAACCGCGAGCAGCTGGCCGCCTCGGTGTACGAGGGGACCGTCGACCCGCTGTACTCGCTGATCCCGACCGGCATCACCGGCCACACCACGTCGTTCTTCGACGCCTACCCGCAGCCGAGCGTCAAGAAGGCGCGCGCCCTGCTCGCCCAGGCCGGTGTGACCACCCCGGTCAGCTTCACCTACGGCTACGGCCTGAACTCCGGTTCCGCCGCCGCGGAGGCCAAGGAGCTCAAGAAGCAGCTGGAGGCGGGCGGCCTGTTCAAGGTGACGCTCAAGGGCTACGAGTGGACCGACTTCCAGAAGAGCTGGGCGAGCGGGAAGCTGGACGCCTACGCGGTCGGCTGGGTGGCCGACTACCCGGACCCGGACACCTACGGGTCCCCGCTCGTCGGCTCCGACGGCACCATGAACACCGGCTACAGCAGCCACGAGGTCGACCACCTCATCCAGGACAGCCGGCGGTACGCCGACCGCAACGAGGCCGAACAGGACTTCCGTGACCTCCAGGCGGACATCGCCCACGACGTCCCGGTCATCCCGCTCTGGCAGGCCAAGGACTACGTCGTGACCAGCGAGGACGTCGGCGGCGGCCAGTACCTCTCGGACGGCACCGGCGTCTTCCGCCTCTGGCGCCTCAACTGGATCTGACCCGACGGGATCGCGCCGCATCCGGTGCCGTGCGTGACGCATTTCCATGGAACCGGCATTCGCCCGAGTGACGCCGGGCAGCCACTCGACGCAGCACCATGTGACGGAGGTGTGCGTGGGGTGAGGAGCAAACGTGTTGAGACGCAACTCCTTCCGGCTGCCCCGGCATCCGGCTTCCGTCGGTCTCGCCCGGCGCCGGGTCCGTGACCATCTGGCCGACTGGGGGCACGGACCGGACGATCCGGCGCTGGCCGACGCCGTACTGCTGGTCTCGGAACTGGCCACCAACGTGGTGCGCCACGGGCCGCTCCTGGAGCGGGAGTTCGAGGTCGCGGTGACCGCCCTGGCCGACGGCTCCTGCCTGATAGAGGTCTCCGACGAGGGCCGCCTCGAACCCCGCCTGCGGGTCGTCGGCGAGTTCGAGGAGACCGGCCGCGGCCTGCACCTCGTCGAGAACATCGCCGCCGCCTGGGGCGTCTGGACCCGCGGCAGGCACGGCAAGACCGTCTGGGCCCTGATCCTGGCCAACTGACACCAGCGATACGGCCGTACACCCCCGCCCCTCCCCCTACCCACCCGGCCCCCTCCCCGGCACCCCACTCCAGGAGAAGCCCGGCGTCGTCGATCGACGTGGCTACGGCTTCCCGCCGGGGTTCGGCATCACCTTCGTCATCCCCGGCAGGAAGTCCGTGAACAGCTCGTGCACCTCCCGTACGAGCGGCCGCAGCACCCGGAAACGGGCCAGTGACACGCCTCGCGCGGTGAGCCGGGCGCCGCGCTCCGCGAGCCGGTAGCTGCGCTCGCGGCCCTCGGTGCGGTCGAAGATCCAGTACAGGACGAGGCCCATCTGGGAGAGCCACAGCAACTCGGGCAGGACGTCCCGGAGTTCCTCGGGCACCTTGGTCTTCGTCGCGCCCCGCAGCACCTCCCGGTGCACCGAGATGGCCTCCACGCGCGCGTGCTCGGACTCGGGCGAGAAGGGGCTGAGCGGGCTGTCGGGATCGGCGGCGTTCTTGAAGAACTGCACCGCGAACTCGTGGTACGGCTGCGCGATGTCCAGCCAGACCTTCAGCACCCCCGCGAGCCGCGCCTCCAGGTCGCTCTCCCGGGCCAGCACCTCCCGGACCGCCACCTGGTGCTCGGCGGCGATCCGGTCGTAGAAGCCCTGGATCAGGTGCTCCTTGCCCGCGAAGTAGTAGTACGCGTTGCCCACGGAGACCCCGGCCTCCTGGGCGATGGCCCGCATGGTCGTCTTGTCGTACCCGCGCTCCTGGAACAGCCGCATGGCCGTCTCCAGGATCAGCGCGCGAGTCTGCTCGGACTTGCTCGAAGCACCGGGGGGAGCGCCCTCGTGGGGGCCGTCGTTGTTCGCAGGCACGACAAGAGAGCCTAACCAGTGGTGCAGCCGGCGCCGTCACAGCCCGGCGGGGTGTGGACCCAGCCCCGGCCGGGGTCGTACGACCAGCCGTCCGAGCGGCGGTACACCTTGCCGCCCCACTGGCCCCCCTGCCACTGCGCGCCGCGCCACTTGGCGGCGGCGAGCACCGCGCCCCTCGCGAGGCGGGCCCCGGAGGGGGTGCTGAGCCGGTGGGCCAGCGGCCGCTGCTCGCGCAGCGCCCACAGGGTCACGATCCAGGCGGCGGTGCCGCGGTAGACCTGGCCCGCGTCGCCGACGACGGTGATCTCCTCCAGGGTGGCGCCGTGGTCGAGCCCGGGAAACCGCCGCCGGGCCTCCTCGGACCCCGCCGGGACCAGCTCCAGCGGCACCAGCTGCGCTTGCCGTACGAGCCAGTCGCGCAGGTGGGCGCAGAGCGAGCACTGGGCGTCGTACAGGACCGTGAGCCGGCGGACCGGGGTGCGGTCCGCCGTGGTGCCGCGGTTCACGCCCGGGCCCAGTCCTGGGGCGCGACCGGCGGTACCTGCTCCCGCTCCATGGCGCCCCGCCTGCGGATCCGGTTGAGGACGTACACATTGGCCAGGTGCATCACGCCGAGCACCAGCAGGACGACGCCCAGCTTGGTGGACAGGGCCTCGAAGATGCCGCGGGTGTCCTCTATGGTCCCGTCGCCGCTGAGGTACAGCGCGACGAATCCGAGGTTCACGAGGTAGAAGCCGACCACCAGGAGGTGGTTGACGGCGTCGGCGAGCTTCTCGTTGCCGCGCAGCACGTCGGCGAGGAAGACCCGTCCGTTACGGCTGAGTGTGCGGGCCACCCAGACGGTCAGGGCGATGCTGACGATGAGGTAGATGACGTAGGCGACGACCGTGCGGTCCATGCGCCTCCCCCTTCTTGAACGCGTTCAAAACGCTGACAGGAGAGACTGTAGACCTGCTTTTGAACATGTTCAACTTGCTTGCGGAGAGGCCTGCGTCACGTCGAGCGTCGGTGTGCCCCGGGCTCTTGGGCCCGACTCGCCTCAGGTCCGCCGGGCGAGCTCCGGGCGCTTGGTGTAGTCGGTGAACCCGAGGACGTTGCCCCAGGGGTCGGCGATCTCGACCGTCCAGCCGGTGGCCACGGAGAAGACGTCGTCGAGCGGTTCGACGCCGGCCGAGCGCAGTTCCCGGGCGGCGGCCCTGGCGTCCTGAACCTCCAGCCATACGCGTGTGGCGGGCCACGGCGGTGGCCGGTGCCCGAGCGCCTCCTCCTGGCGGAGCAGGATCCCGGGCGTCTCGCCGCCGACCTTCAGCAGCGCGATCCCGGCCTCGTCGAGCCGGAAGCCGACCGTGAATCCGGCCCGTTCGTAGAAGGAGACGGCCTCCCCGAGGTCCCCGACGGGCAGCAGCACGTTGTCGAAACCGAGCAGTTCGTACGACTGGTCATCTGACATGTCGTCAGATTAAGCCGGGAGTCACGGAACGGGCTTCTGTGACGCGGTGTCCGTCGGGCATGATGACCGGGCGCATTGTCGTCTTTTCGCGGGTCCTCCCGCTTCGGTCCCCAGGAGCAGTCCCCCTTGAGCGAACAGCAGGGTCACGAGCAGCAGGACCCCAAGCAGGAGCCCCCGCAGGGCTACCCGCACCAGGGCCATCAGCAGCAAGGCCCCCCACAGGGCCCGCCGCCCGGTCCCCAGCCGGGCTACCAGCAAGAGGGTTACCAGCAAGAGGGTTACCAGCAGCAGGGCTACCCGCCCCCCGGCTACCCGCCCCCCGGGTTCCCGCCGCCGGGCTACTACCCGCCCCCGGGGACCTACACGGGCGACCCCAACGCCCCCTACGGCTACGACCCCTACGGGCGCCCGTACTCCGACAAGTCGAAGATCATCGCGGGCATCCTCCAGCTCACCCTCGGCGGTTTCGGCGTCGGCCGCTTCTACCTGGGCAACGTCGGCATGGGGCTCGCGCAGCTCTTCACCTGCGGTGGGCTCGGCGTCTGGTCGCTGGTCGACGGCATCCTCCTGCTCACCGGGAACGACCACACCGATGAACACGGCCGGATCCTCCGCAGCTAGGACGGAGGGCGCCGGGACCGGGCCCCCGGCGCCCGTACGACGCTCCCCGCTGCGCCACCCCGCGGCGGCACCCTCGGCCGTGCTCGCCGCGGGAGCCGCCGGCGCGGCGTACCTGTACCGCACCGACCCGCACGAGCCCGGCCACCTCCTGCCGCAGTGCCCGTTCCGCCTGCTCACCGGCCTGCTCTGCCCGGCCTGCGGCGGCACCCGCATGGTGTACGACCTGATGCACGGCCACTTCACCGAGGCCTGGCTGGACAACCGGGCCCTGCTGCTCGCCTCCCCGTACGCCCTCTACCTGCTGGGCCGTTGGGCGTGGGAGGGCCTGCACGGCCGCCGCTGGCGCCCCACGCTGAGCCCCCGGGCGCAGGTGCTGGTCCTCGCGCTCGCGGTGACGTGGACGGTGGTCCGCAACCTCGTCTAGCGGCCCCGCGACCCGTCCGTTCACAGGGCCGGGGGACCGTCCGCGCACAGGCTCGGGGCCGTTGTCAGTGGTGCCTCGTACTGTCTCGGCATGGGAATCGTGATGTTCGTCGACGAGACGACAAGCGGGAGCCGCAGTGACGGCTGGGGGCTGGAGATCGCCGAGGAGCGGCTCGCCGTGCGGGAGTTGATCCGGCGCCGGGTCTTCCAGGAGGTCGCCGAGTACAACGCGCGTACGCCCGAGGTCTTCCAGGGCCTGGTCCAGCCCGAGGACGCCGAACGCGTCCTGAACGGCTACGCGTTGCGCACCCCCCGCCGCATAGACCCCGAGACCCAGACCGAGCTCGCCCTCAAGGCCTTCGCCGGCAACGGCTTCCTCGTGCTGGTCGGCGACCGCCAGGTCACCGAGCTCGACGAGGAGATCGACCTCGTCCTCGGCACCGAGGTCACCTTCCTGAAGCTCGTCCCGCTGGTGGGTGGCTGACCATGGGCGAGATCCAGAAGTGCAAGGAACTGATCGGCCGCCGGATCGCGGAGGACGACTGGGAGGCCCTCGCCGGCGACCTGCTCAGGGCAGCGGTCACCAACAACGGCAACTGGACCGGCCTGTGGGACGGCGTACTGGACCGCGTGCACAGACTGCCGGCGCAGGCGCGGTCAGGGGTCGCCGACGGCCTCGTGACCCACTACCACTCGGACCAGGCGGGCCCGATCGCCCGGGAGAACGCCCTGATCCTGCTGGGCATCGTCTCCCGCGACCTGCCGCCCCACGACCGCCTCGCCGCGGAGCGCCTCGCCCTGCTCGACGAGATCTCCCGCCAGCACTCCTTCTGGTACGGCGCCCGCTACGAGAACCTCATCGAGGCCGAGCTGGCCGCGGGCCGCCCCATCGCGCCCGCCGTCGTCGCCACCGTCCGCCGCTCGGTCCTGCAGGCCTACCTGAACGAGGACCTGCACCGGACGGTGAAGAAGCTGACCGAGCCACCCCTCAACGTCGGTGAGGCATGGGCCGACCAGGCCCTGCGGGACGCGGCCGACGACTCCGACTGGCAGGCCCTGCTGGCGCACGCCGCCACGGCCACTGCCGCCAGGCCCACCCCCAAATGGGACGAGCGGGCCACCGCCCTCACCGCCGCGCTCGGCCCCGACCGCGTCCGCGAGACCGTCCTCGCCTGGCTCGCCCTCGCCGGCCGCCCCCGCACCTTCGAGCTGGAGCGCGGGCCGTACGAACCGGACGTCAACAGCGCCTACGACCCCTACAACGCCAACGCCCTGCGGGGCCTGGCCTGGCTGCTGTCCCTGCTCCCGCCCCACCCCGACACCGCCCGCGCCCTCGGCGCCCTCGTCCAGACCTCCCTCAAGAAGGTCGCCGGACTCGGCCCCCGCAACCCGAAGGTCGCCAACGCCGGGGTCAACGCACTGGCCCGCATCGACAGCGAGGCCGCCCTCGCCGAACTCGCCCGCCTGGCCACCCGGGTGACGTACAAGAACACCCTGAAGCTGCTCGACGCGGCCCTGGAGGCCCGCGCCGAGGCCCTCGGCCTCAGCCGCGAGGAGATCGAGGAACTGGCCGTCCCCGCCTACGGCCTGACCGAGGTCGGACGCGCGGAGCACCGGCTCGGGGAGGTCACCGCCGTCCTCGAAGTCCAAGGCTCCAAGGCCGTGTTGACCTGGCGCAACGCGAGCGGCAAGCCGGTCAAGAGCGTGCCCGCGGCCGTCCGGCGGGACCATCCGGAGGAGGTGAAGGAGCTCAAGGCGGCCGCCAAGGACATCGACAGGATGCTCTCGGCCCAGAGCGAGCGCCTCGACCGCCAGTTCCTCGCGGACCGCACCTGCTCCTACGCCACCTGGCGCGAGCGCTACCTCGACCACCCCCTGATCGGCACCCTCGCCCGCCGCCTCCTGTGGACCGTCGACGGCACGACCGTCGGCCACGCCGCGGGCGCCCTGCGCACCCTCGCGGACGTCCCCGTCACCGAAGGCACCGAAGTCCGCCTCTGGCACCCGGTGGACCACGCCCCCGCCGAGATCGTCGCCTGGCGCGACTGGCTGGAGCGCCACGGCATCACCCAGCCCTTCAAGCAGGCCCACCGCGAGGTCTACCTGCTGACGGACGCCGAACGCGCCACCGGCACCTACTCCAACCGCTTCGCCGCCCACGTCCTGCGCCAGCACCAGTTCCACTCCCTGGCGGCGGTGCGGGGCTGGCGCAACAAGCTCCGGCTGGCCGTCGACGACGAGGCGCCACCGGCCTCCCGCGACCTCCCCAGGTGGGGTCTGCGAGCCGAGTACTGGATCGAGGGCGACGGCGGCGCGGACCACACGGACATCACCGACTCCGGCACCTACCTGCGCCTGCGCACCGACCAGGTCCGCTTCTACCCGATCGACGCCCCGGAGAACTCGGCGCACTGCGCGGGCGGCGAGTACCGCATGTGGCTGCGCGACGGCGCCGCCCCGGTGGACCCGCTGCCCCTGACGGACATTCCGCCCCTGGTCCTGTCCGAAGTCCTGCGCGACGTCGACCTGTTCGTCGGCGTGGCCAGCGTCGGCAACGACCCGACCTGGCAGGACGGCGGCCCCGGCGGCCGCTTCCACGAGTACTGGACGTCGTACGGCTTCGGAGAGCTCAACCAGAGCGCCGAGACCCGCCGGCTCCTCCTGGACCGGCTGATCCCGAGGCTCGCGATAGCCGACCGCTGCACCCTGGAGGGCCGCTTCCTCCACGTCAAGGGCGACCGCCACACCTACAAGATCCACCTGGGCTCGGGCAACATCCTCCGCACCCCGAACGACCAGTACCTCTGCATCGTCCCGAAGTCCAACCCGGCCGCCCCGCAGACCGGTTACCTGCCCTACGAGGGCGACCGCATGCTCGCGGTCATCCTCAGCAAGGCGATGATGCTGGCGGCCGACACGAAGATCACGGACCCGACGATCCTCAGTCAGCTGTGACCGTGGAGAGGGGCATCATCGTCACAGGTTCCCGTAACCGTCCCTGACCACTTCCCGGGCCAGCGTCTGGCGGACGCCCGCCAGTTCACCGGCGATACGCTCCGTCCGGTCGGCGTCCGCCGTCACCGCGGCGGCCACCGGCGTACCGCTCAGCAGGAGCCGTCGGCGCAGATGGGTGGGCGGGTGGGTGGCGTCGACGCTGTGCCCGCGCAGCGCCCCGACCCGTCGCTGCCGCTCGAACTCGGACTCCGGGACGGAGTCCAGATGGGCGGCGAGCGCCTCCCACAGGCCGTCGCCGTTCCGCTGCCCGCCGCCGCCCGCACCGCGCAGCCGGCGGTTGTTGGTCTCGCGGTGCAGGGTGGTGACGATCGAGTCGGTGACCATGAGGCGGTCCATGAGACCGACCGCGCCCTCGGTGGACCCGGTGCGGGCCGCCGCCGTGTCGGCCAGGTACTCACCGCGCTGGGAGGCTCGCGCGGTCAGCAGTTCGAGCAGCGCCAAGACGCCCGTGATGAGCAGGCGCAGCGGGACGCAGGCCAGGTTGGCGATGGCCTGGATGGCATTGGGGTTGGGCGTCGGCTGGACGTAGTAGAGCCAGGTGTTCAGCGATCCGCACGCGGTGCCCACGACCATGCCGTGCCGGGTGTCGCCGTGCGTGAAGTGACCGAGCTCGTGCCCCAGGAGCGCGATCCGCTGCTGCGGGCTCAGCACCTCCCACAGCGGCAGCCCCAGCGTCAGGAGCCGCCGCCGCAGCCCGAGATGGGTCACGCCGGCATTGGCGTCGACATCGACCACGACGGCGTCCACGCTCCGGGTGCCCATGGCGGCGGCGACCTCGTCGACCAGCGCGTACAGTTCGGGCGCGTCCGCGCGCAGCAGGACGCGGTCGTCGTCGGACAGCCGGTTCAGCCGGGGCCGCAGCGACCAGGCCAGCGCCAGCAGGAACAGCCCGAACGCCATACCGAGCCCGCCCCAGCCGCGGATCACGCCCAGCAGCCCGATCGCGGCCAGGACGAGGGTCAGGCCGTGCACGGCCAGCGCGATCGCGTAGGCGAGCAGACCGGACGCCGTACGCCGGCTCGGCCCGCTCCCGCCCCCGCTGCTCAGCTCGTCGAACAGCTGTCCGCCGTACCGCTGGGCGATCCGGCGGCGCACCCCGTCCAGCCCGCGCTCGGGCCCGCCGGGCCCCTGCGGATCCACGTTCCAGTCACAGGCCGCGCACCACGTGGTGAACCGTCTGTCCGAACGGATCTCCAACCCGCACTGCGGGCACGACGACACGATCTCTTCTTCAGCGGTACGCACCGCTGCCTCCCCCGACCCCCGGCCCCTCCCCAGGGGCCGCTCCACTCATGACCGCCGCAGTGGATCACGCCCCGCGCGGCGACGCAATCCCAAATCCTCAGCCGCCGTTTCCGCACCCGCCCACCCGCCGGGTGCTGAGCGCGATGTCGTCCATGCGGATGTCGTACGACGAAGGGGTCGGGTCGGCCTGGTAGAGCTGCCAGCCCAGCTTCACCTTGTCGAAGGCCGGGAAGACGAAGTCCTCCGCGGTGCCCCCGTGCTCCTTGGTGGACACGGTCAGGTCGGACCGCTCCACGCCGTCGAGATACACGGTGACGCGGTTGTCGCGGGCGTCGAGATGGAACTCGGCGCACTGCCACCTCCCGGCGACGGCCGGCGAGGAGGTCTTCCAGGAGGTCCAGTCCCCGGTGGGCCCGAGATCGGACCCGACGCCCCAGAAGTTGCCGTGGTCGGTCGGCGCGTACTGCCCCCCGAGCGGCCGCACCAGCGTCGGCGAGTCCGCCCCCGAGGCCTCGGCGATGGTCCAGTGGGCCCAGTCCGGAGCGGTGGGAAACCCCCCGACCCGCAGCCGCACCCGCCCCCAGAAGCTGTTGCCGGGAGCGGAGAGCCCGCCGAACACGAGAAAGGCCCGCCCGTTGCCTTCGGTACGGATACGCAGCTCCCGCCCGTGCCCGGTGGCACCGGGCACGACGCTCAGCGTCCCGTTGCTCGTGTCCGCGACCCAACCGTGCCCCTTGCTGACCGGACCGAAGGGCAGGCGGTCGAAGTTCTCCCGGGCCGGCGTTCCGTGGGACGCGGAAGCCGCTGTGGCGGCGGGAGGAAGAGCGAGCAGCGCGGCCGACGCGGCGAATAGCGTGGCGGCGACTTTTTTCAGCAAGGCCATGGGGACAGTCTGCGCCGGAAACCTCTCAAGTCACACCTGTCGCAGAGGAGTTGACCAGCGTTGACCGTCCATGTGTCCTGATCGTGCCGCGACCCGCCCTCGGCTTCGTCCCGCACGGCGATTCATACTGAACAGCGCTCAGGGACGTGCAGGGGGAGGAAGCTTCGTGCGACGGGTGTTGTCGGTGCATTTCGCGCCGTGCGCGCTGTTCGTCGCAGGGGTGGTCGCGCTGGCACGGGCGGGTAGTTTCGCCGGCCGGAGCGACTGGAGAAATGTGTGGCCCCAGCGGCCTGAGGCCACCGTCGGCTTGGTCCTCCTGGTCGTGGTCTGCGCGGCACTGCTCGGTCTGTTGCTGCAGCCGTTCCAGGTGCGTGCCGTTCGTGTGCTCGAGGGCTACTGGGGGCGGTGGCCGGTGACAGCCGCACTGGCCGGCGTGCTGACGGAGGTGCAACGACGCCGGTGGGAGGCACTCCGGGAAAGCGCCGCAGCGCCCGCCTCCGGCGCGGTGGCGACGAGTGTGAGGGCCGACCGAGCGCGTCGGCTGAGCGCACGACCGCCCGCGCATGTCCTGCTGCCGACAGCCCTCGGCAACGCGTTGCGTGCCGGGGAGATCAGGGCCGGTGAGCGTTACGGTCTGTCGACCCTGGCCTCCTGGCCCCGCATCTACATGCAGGTGTCGGACCGGATGGCCGACGCACTCCGTTCGACGCGGGAGGCGCTGGACGCGGCGACCAACCTCTGCTGGTGCTTTCTCGCCCTGTCCGTGATCTCGGCGGCGGCCTTCTACGACGAGCCGGGCCTTTGGTGGCTCTGCGGATGCGGTCTGCTGTTGGCTGCCGTCGCCTACAAGGGCGCGATCACGGCGGCCCAGACGTACTCAGGGCTGATGCACGTGGTGTACGACCTGCATCGGTTCGATCTGGTGGAGGCCCTGCACCTTCGATTGCCCGACGACCCGGACGACGAGGAAGAACTCTTCACCCAGCTCTCGGACCTGTTCGCCGGCCGCGGCAAGCCCGATCTCCGGTACGACCATCGTGCGGGACTGCCGCGCGCGGACCACACCGACGGCTCCGCGGACGCCGAGCACATGGGTCGTGAACCCCGCTGACGGGCCGAGCGCCGGCCGGAGGCCTCTAGGCGGAACCTCTCCTGGTCTGCCGTATCGCCGCCCGGACCCGGTTCGCGACCGTGGTGCCGTGCCTGAGGGCGATGGGGGGCAGATCGGAGTAGACGCATGTGTTCTTGTGGTTCCCGAGTTTCCCGCGTGAGTCCGGAACCTGGCCCTCCGGCACGATGTACGAGGCGAGTGATGCTTCCCATGCCTCCAGTTCGCCCTGCCCGTAGTCGGTCCAGTCGTCCTCGGTGGCGAACAGCAGCTTTTCGCACCCCGGGCAACGCGGGCGGGGATCCAACGGGGGAAAGCCCGGGAGTTCCGTCTCGGTCAGCATGCGAATACTCCGATCTGTATGGCGCCTAGGGCTCTTCGGAATCCTGTCGGATTCCCAGTCGGCGCAGGATACGGCTGGGTCTGTGCGACACCTTCAGTTGCAGAAAGACGATCCAGACACCGTCGATGACAGTGCAGACCAGAACAATGACTGCTGCGGACCAGCGCCACTCGGACTGCATGCTGCATTTGGGCGGAACCAAGGCGGCGGCGATTCCCACGCCCAGCAGAAGCGTCCCACTGTTGAAGCAACGCACCGCCCGGGTGTTGAACTTCTTCCATTTCTCCTGGTCCCGCCTCTGTTCCTCGTGCAGGTTATGCCTGTCGCGTTGCACGTAAGCCGGAGACAGCCAGTTCTCGAGATCTTCGAAGGAGTAGAGGTACAGGCGCCCGTGATAGTTGAACTGAATACTCGCGACGAGCAGCAGGGCTGCGACGACGAGGATCAGGAGTATCGGGCCGGGCCAGCGGAACTCGTCGTCCGCTCCACCGACCACACCGGCCAGGGAAAGAGCTGCCGCCGTCAACAGCGGGGCGGCGATGAACAGAGCCACGGCGTCGGCCTGTCCGTAGCCCCGGGGTTTGGGATTGTTCCAGGGATAGTCCCCTGGCCCTGGATCCTCGTCCTCCTCCAAGCTGCCCCTCCGATGACGTTGGTGGACCCGCGTATCGGAGTGTGAAGCCGGGATGTGCCTTTCGGCATCGGCGCGAACCCGCCAAAAACGCCAGAGGGCCCCGTTCCCGAAGTGACGGAAACAGAGCCCTGAGGTGGAGTGGGGAAGATCAGAAGCGGCGAGTGATCAGGGCTCGCTTCACTTCCTGGATCGCCTTCGTGACCTCGATGCCGCGCGGGCAGGCGTCCGTGCAGTTGAAGGTCGTGCGGCAGCGCCACACGCCGTCGCGGTCGTTGAGGATCTCCAGGCGCTGCTCGCCCGCCTCGTCACGCGAGTCGAAGATGAAGCGGTGCGCGTTGACGATGGCGGCCGGGCCGAAGTACTGGCCGTCGTTCCAGAAGACCGGGCACGAGGAGGTGCAGGCCGCGCAGAGGATGCACTTCGTGGTGTCGTCGAAGCGCTCGCGGTCCTCGGCCGTCTGCAGGCGCTCACGCGTCGGCTCGTTCGTGTCCTTCGTGATGAGGAAGGGCATGACGTCGCGGTACGCCTGGAAGAACGGCTCCATGTCGACCACGAGGTCCTTCAGGACCGTCAGGCCCTTGATGGGCTCGACCGTGATCGGCTTCTCCGGGTTGATGTCCTTGATCAGCGTCTTGCAGGCCAGACGGTTCTTGCCGTTGATCCGCATGGCGTCCGAGCCGCAGATGCCGTGGGCGCACGAGCGGCGGAACGTCAGCGAGCCGTCCAGGTCCCACTTGATCTTGTGGAGGGCGTCGAGGACACGCTCCTTCGGGTCGATCTCCAGCTGGAAGTCTTCCCAGGTGGCTTCCGCCGAGACCTCCGAGTTGAAACGGCGGACCCGGATGGTGACCGTGATGTACGGGGAGTCGGCGAAACCGGGCTCGGGCTCGCCGGCCGCGTCCTTCTTGTCCAGAACAGGGGTTGCCATCAGTACTTACGCTCCATCGGCTGGTAGCGGGTCTGGACGACCGGCTTGTAGTCGAGACGGATCGACTCGGCGCCGTCGTCGCCCACCTCGCGGTACGCCATGGTGTGGCGCATGAAGTTGACGTCGTCGCGGTTCGGGTAGTCCTCGCGGTAGTGACCGCCGCGGGACTCCTTGCGGGCCAGCGCGGAGACCGCCATGACCTCGGCGAGGTCCAGCAGGTTGCCGAGCTCGATCGCCTCCAGCAGGTCCGTGTTGAACCGCCGGCCCTTGTCCTGGATCGCCACGTTCTTGTAGCGCTCGCGCAGCTCCGCGATCTTCTCGACCGCCGTCTTGATCGTCTGCTCGGTGCGGAACACCATGACGTTGGCGTCCATGGTCTCCTGCAGCTCGCGGCGCAGGACCGCCACGCGCTCGGTGCCGGTCGAGTTGCGCAGCGCCTCGACCTGCCCGACGACCAGCGAAGCCGGGTCCTCCGGCAGCTCGACGAAGTCCGCCTTCTGGCTGTACTCCGCCGCCGCGATACCGGCACGGCGACCGAACACGTTGATGTCCAGCAGCGAGTTCGTGCCCAGACGGTTCGCACCGTGGACCGACACGCAGGCGACCTCGCCGGCCGCGTACAGGCCGGGAACCACGGTCGTGTTGTCGGCCAGCACCTCACCCTCGACGTTGGTCGGGATGCCGCCCATGGCGTAGTGGGCCGTCGGCTGGATCGGGATCGGGTCCGTGTACGGCTCGATACCGAGGTAGGTGCGCGCGAACTCCGTGATGTCCGGGAGCTTCGCGTCCAGCTGCTCCGGCGGGAGGTGCGTGAGGTCGAGGTAGACGTGGTCGCCCTCGGGTCCGCAGCCGCGGCCCTCACGGATCTCCGTGTAGATGGAGCGGGACACGACGTCACGGGACGCGAGGTCCTTCATGACCGGCGCGTACTTCTCCATGAAGCGCTCGCCGTCCTTGTTGCGGAGGATGCCGCCCTCACCACGGGCGCCCTCCGTCAGCAGGATGCCCATGCGCCAGATGCCGGTCGGGTGGAACTGGAAGAACTCCATGTCCTCCAGCGGCAGACCCCGGCGGTAGACCGCCGCCTGGCCGTCACCGGTCAGCGTGTGCGCGTTCGACGTCACCTTGAAGAACTTGCCGCATCCGCCGGACGCGTAGATCACGGCCTTCGCCTGGAAGACGTGGATCTCACCGGTCGCCAGCTCGTACGCCACGACACCGGCCGACTTCTTGACGCCGTCGACCTCGGTGATCAGCTGGTCCAGGACGTAGAACTCGTTGAAGAACTCCACGCCCTCCTTCACGCAGTTCTGGTACAGCGTCTGGAGGATCATGTGGCCGGTGCGGTCGGCCGCGTAGCAGGACCGGCGGACCGGGGCCTCGCCGTGGTTGCGCGAGTGACCGCCGAAGCGGCGCTGGTCGATCGTGCCGTTCGGGGTGCGGTTGAACGGCAGGCCCATCTTCTCCAGGTCGAGGACCGAGTCGATGGCCTCCTTCGCCAGGATCTCGGCGGCGTCCTGGTCGACCAGGTAGTCACCGCCCTTGACCGTGTCGAAGGTGTGCCACTCCCAGTTGTCCTCCTCCACGTTCGCCAGCGCGGCGGCCATGCCGCCCTGTGCGGCGCCCGTGTGGGAGCGGGTGGGGTACAGCTTGGTCAGCACCGCGGTGCGGCTGCGCTTGGTGGACTCGATGGCCGCGCGCATGCCCGCGCCACCGGCGCCGACGATGACGGTGTCGTACTTGTGGATCTTCATGATTCTCGCAGCCCCGTGCCTAGCGGATGTTCGGGTCGAAGGTGAAGATCACCAGCGTGCCCAGCAGGATGGTGAACACCGTGGCCGTGTAGAGCAGGCCCTTGAGCCACAGCCGGGTGTTGGCGCGCTCCGCGTAGTCGTTGATGATCGTGCGCAGACCGTTGGCGCCGTGCAGCATCGCGAGCCACAGCATCAGCAGGTCCCAGACCTGCCAGAACGGGGAGGCCCAGCGGCCGGCGACGAACGCGAAGCCGATCTTGGAGACGCCGCCGTCCAGGACGAGCTGGATCAGCAGGTGCCCGATGACCAGGACGACCAGCACGATGCCGGACAGCCGCATGAAGAGCCACGCGGCCATCTCGAAGTTGCCGCGGGTCGAGCGGGGGGTCTTCTTGGTGCGCTTGCGCGGAGCCTCGATCAGCGGCGCCGGGTTGTCGACGCCGTAACCGGAGGAGCCCTCCACGGGGCCGATGCCGGAAGCGGTGGTTTCAGTGGTCGCCATCGGTATCAGCTCCCGAAGAGTTCACGAGCGGCGTGGCCGAGGACGGGGTAGATCGCCCCGATCATGAGTACGACCCACAGGCCGACCACGGACCAGAGCATCTGCTTCTGGTAGCGCGGGCCCTTCGACCAGAAGTCGACGGCGATGACGCGCAGGCCGTTGAGCGCGTGGAAGAGGATGGCGGCCACCAGGCCGTACTCCAGGCACGCGACGAGCGGGGTCTTGTACGTGGCTACGACCTTGTCGTAGTCCTCGGGGGAGACACGGACGAGAGCGGTGTCCAGCACGTGAACGAACAGGAAGAAGAAGATGAGGACGCCGGTGACTCGGTGAGCCACCCAGGACCACATTCCTTCCCGGCCGCGGTACAGCGTTCCAGCCGGCACGGAAGTCCCTCCGGGAGCGGGGATTGGGGCCGCGCCGGCTTGGTCTGTCGGTCGGGCCCGGCCGGGTACGGTCCACCGGCCCCCAGCATGCTATCCAAGCGGTGGCTGAAGCCTTACGGGGGGCCTACCGGTGTGATCGAAGTGGCACGCGGATGGGTGAGCCTTGGCGGCATCTGGGGTGGTCTCAGCTGTTATGTGCCGGGTGCGCCGCCGTGTGGGCTTGTCGCGCAGTTCCCCGCGCCCCTCAAGCACGACACCAACCGTTGCCTCGCCAGGCGACGTAGCTCCTCCGCCGCCACCACCCGCTCCTCCTCCGGATCGTTTGTCAATCGTGACCGGATGCCTGCCAGGACGTGATCGAGGGCCTCGGACGGAGGCAACCCGTCCAGGCAGATCACGAAGGCGTGGCCGAAGCGGGCCTCGTAGGCGGCGTGGGCCGCGTCGAGAGCCATGTGGGCGGCGACATAGGCGCCGTCCGGCAGGACCGGGAGCGTCTCTCGCGCCAGTGCCTCCGACAGGTCCGCGGGCGTCAGGTCGTAGGCCGCCTCGTCCGACGCGGCCAGCAGGGCCTCGACGGTCGGGTAGGGGCGGTGGGCCGCGATGCGGTCCGCCCAGCGCAGGCTGCGGAGGCAGTCCAGCAACAACCCCCGGGCCTCGTCGGGCGGGGCGGTGTTGAAGGCGTCCAGGACGGTGGGCAGGGACGGTATGGCCACTCGGCCAGAGGTATGTGTGGGCGTCACGTGTGTTTCGGCAGGGGAAGCTGTGAGCGATGTGACGTCACGTTATCGAGAGTGGACATGACCTGTCCGACGGATGCCCGAATTTCACCCGCAAGGGAGAGTTTCGGAACGGGCGGTGGACGCGTCCGTTCCCCCGAGGCCCTAGCGTGGAGAGTGTGAGCCAGCACAGGAAGCGACCGGAGAAGCAGACGAGGGGGCTGATCGCCGGGGCGGTCGCCGTGACCGTTGTGGCCGGGGTGGGCCTCGGGCTGTGGGCGGGGAACGACGACAGCGCCCCCGCCGGGTCCGCGCGGACGCAGCCACAGGCACAGGCGGAGCAGCGCTCGACCTCGCCGTCCGCCACCTCGTCGAGCCCGAGCCCGGCCCCCAGCCCCGCCCGCTCGTACCCGCTGTCCACCACTCCTCGCACCATCCCGGCCGTCCGTGCCCACACCCCGGCGCGCGGCCCCGGCTGGCGGCCCGCCGCGGGGCTGCGCGTGGTCGTGAACGACGCCGGCCTCGCCGACGAGGGGCGTCTGGTCGCCGGTGAGCTGGGGCTGACGTACGCCGGGAAGAAGGACGACGTGCGTGCCGGGGACGTCCGACTGGCTGTCGACCACGGCAAGGGCGCGGCCCCGGAGTCGTACCGCATGACCGTGCGCGGCGGGCGGGTCGACATCAGCGGGCCGGACGACGCGGGTGTGTTCTACGGCACCCGCACGCTCAAGCAGGAGGTGCACGGGGGCGGTACGGCGCCGGAGGGCGTCGTACGGGACCAGCCGGCCAAGCCGGTGCGGGGGTTCTTCCTGGACATGGCCCGCAAGAGCTTCACGGCCGGCTGGATCGAGGACCGGGTCCGGGAGCTGGGTGACCTGAAGTACAACCGGCTCCAGCTGCACTTCTCCGACGACCAGGGGTTCCGGATCGCGTCCGACACGCACCCGGAGATCGTCTCGGAGCAGCACCTGACCAAGGCCCAGGTGCGGAAGATCGTCGCGCTCGCGGCCCAGCGGCACATCACCGTCGTACCGGAGATCGACTCGCCCGGACATCTGGGCGCGGTCATCGCGGCCCACCCCGAGCTCCAGCTGCGCAGCGCGGCGGGGCGGACTCCGCAGGGGACGATCGACATCTCCAAGCCCGCGGCCGCCGCGATGGTCGACGACCTGCTGAAGGAGTACGCCGACCTGTTCCCCGGCGCCGACTGGCATCTCGGCGGGGACGAGTACCGGGCGCTGATGGTGTCGAACCCGGCGGCGACCTACCCCCAGCTCGCCACCGCCGCCCGGAAGGCCTACGGCGCCGGCGGCACGGTCGCGGACCTGACGACAGGGTGGCTCAACGACCGCGCCGACACCGTCCGGGCCGCGGGAAAGACGCCGCTTGCCTGGAACGACGGCTTCTTCCGGGGGACGTCCGTGCGGCCCGCCGGCGACATCCGGGTCGCCTACTGGACGGGCAAGGAGATCGGCGCGCGGCAGCCGGTGGAGTATCTGAGCGCGGGCCGCAAGGTCGTCAACTACAACGACGAGTTCCTCTACTACGTCCTCGGGCAGCCCAACAAGTTCTTCTATCCGAGGGGTCAGCGGATCTACGAGCAGTGGACCCCGCGCGTCGTACGCGGCACGACGGCCGTCCCCTCGAAGTACGACGGCCAGATCCTCGGCGGGTACTTCGCGGTGTGGTGCGACTTCCCGAACGCGCAGACGCAGGCCCAGGTCGCGGCCGGCGTCCGGATGCCGCTGCGGGCGACCGCCCAGAAGCTGTGGGACCCGGGGAAGCCCGCCCTGACCTGGACGCAGTTCAAGGCGCTCGGGGACCGGCTCGGCTGACCGGCCGGGAATTCACGGTGGACGTACGGGGCCGGCGAACCGTATGTTCCGCATGCCGCGCGTGAGGCTCTGGGGAGAGGCCGCGCGGTCTGCCGCTCATCCACATCACGGGGGACCCCGCCATGCTCTGCACGCGCTGCCATCACTTCGAAGCGGCACCGGACGGTGTCCTGTGCACCTCGTGTGCCACACCCGCCGGCTTCGCGGCCCCGCCGGGCGCGGGCACGCCCAAGGTCTGGCTGCGCTCGCCGGTCGGGCTCGGGTGGGCCACGGTGGCACTGCTCGGGCTGGCCGCCGCCGTCGACCTCTTCGCCCTCGTCGCGGACTTCCTCCGGTACGACGTCACGGGCGACCTCGCCGGGGGCGACACCGGAGCCGCGGCACTGGACCGGGCCGACGTGTCCGACGTGCTGACCTCCCTGGCGGCCTCCGCGCAGATGGCCGTGCTGCTGGCCTGCGCCGTCGTCTTCGTGATCTGGCTCTGGCGGGTGCGGGTCAACGCCGAGGTGTTCGCGCCGGACGGGCACCGCAAGGCGCGCGGCTGGGTGATCGCGGGCTGGGTCGTGCCGTTCGTGAGCCTCTGGTACCCGCGCCGGGTCGTGCTGGACGTCTGGAACGCGAGCAGCCCCGAGGACCGGCCGAGGGGGCACGCGCTGGTCAACGTGTGGTGGACGCTGTGGCTGCTGACCAACGTCATCGGGCGGTTCCTGGCGAGCATGGCCGGGGAGGCCGACACCTACCAGGAGGTCCACGACACCGCGTTCCAGCTGCTGTTCGCCGACGCCGTCGACCTCGTCGCCGCCCTGGTCGCCGCCGTGATGGTGCTGCGGCTGACCCGCATGCAGGACGAGAAGGCCCGCCGGGGACCGGTGGTACCCGTCGCCGTCTGACGGATTTGGTCCATCCTGCTGCGAACTGCCGTACGAATGTGGTGTATTCGGGCCCGAACCGTACCGAGCAGCCGGGGGGACCGGGATGGGCTACTGGGGTTACTTCGTCGTGGGCCGCGGGGAGCGGCCGCTCGCCGAACGGGACGCACTGGCCGGCGCGGAGGGCATGGTCCTGCGCGAGTCGGCGCCGGGCGGATGGCAGGTCTGGGAGTACGCGAGCGGCGAGGGCGGCATCGGCAGCATGAACTCCCTCGCCGTGGAGACCGGTTCGCCCGCGCTGTTCGGATACGTCATGGACAGCGCGTCGGTGGTGGTGGAGGCGGCGGGGCCGGAGAGCGGGGGCTGGACGACCTGTCTGGCGCGCGGCGCCATGGCCAGGTTCATCGGGTCCGGCGGCGCCGGCGATTCCGGTGCGGACGGGCTGACCCTCGAGGACTACTTCCTGGAGCCCCGGGACGCGGCCGCGCGGGCCGTCGCGTGGGCGGCGGAGGCGGGGCACGCGGTGGCCGAGGAGCCGCTGCTCGACGTCCTGAGCTCCGACCCCGACCCGTTGGCCGAAAACCTCTTCTTCCGTATGCTCGACCGGCTCGGTGTGGTGCCCCTGTGACACTCCCGGGCCATCGCGCGCAGTAAGGGGAAGTGCGGGTTCCGTTAGGGGATACCGCTCGGCGAGGGAGGCGTGGATGAGTCTGGTGGAGCTGATCGGCCAGGCCGACGAACGCGGACTGGCCGCCAGCGGGTTGGCTTGTTTGGATCGCTGTGTACCGCTGCTGGGCGGCGACGACGAGGCCCTGCGCCCCCTGTGGGCCGACCTCGCGACCGACACCGGCGACCCCGGACAGTGGGCCGGACTACTGGACCAGGTCCGCGGAAAGCTGGGCGGCACAGGTGAGTTCGGGCCGGGGGGAGAGCCCGGAGCGGACGACTCCGCCGACGGCGCCGGGGAGGACGAGGCCGTGTCGCTGGCCCGGCGGATGCTGGACGCCGCGCCGGCCGAGCGGTCCGGTGCCGGGGTGCGGGAGTGGGCCGACGCCTGCTCGGTCGCCGCGCTCCGGATCCACCAGCTGCTCGACCCCCTGAAGGACGCCGCCGACTCGCTCGACGCCCACCGCGAGGGCCGTACGGAGGGCATGTCCCCGCTCGTCGCCGCCGAACTCCGCCGCCAGGTCACCGTCCTGGAACTCCTCGCGGGCCACGGCCCGGCCGGCCTGCGCCCCGCCCTGGAGGTGTGCACGGAGGGCCGCCGGGTCTTGCGCGCGGTGGTGTCACGGAGGAGCCGGCGGCGGAGGTGAACGGGGACGGAGGGCCTCGGTCAGCGGGCACGGAGGGGGTGGGGGCGGGGCGCTGCTCAATGGACCAGCCATTTGACGACCGCGTCCCCGTACCGGGCCGTCTGGCCGTAGAACGCCGTCAGGTCCCGGTGCGCGGCCGCGAACACCCCCCGCGCCTCCCGCTCGGCGCACGCCCCGCCGTATCGCGGCAGCAACTCCTCGCGGGCGAGCCGCCACAGGGTCTCGAAGTCGGCGGCTCCCAGGTACGACGAGACCTGGTTCGCCCGGGCCGCGGTCAACAGGAGGAAGGGCGGCTTGTCGCGGTCGCCGGGGTGGACCGGCAGTCCGCCCAGGACCACCTCGGCGCCGGCGTAGAGGAGTTCGTGGTCCAGGTAGGACTTGTCCAGCACCTCCTCCCGATGGCGTCCGATGCGTTCGCGTACGGCGTCCCAGTCGTCCTCGAACAGCCGTTGCAACCAGTTGGCGCTGTTGCGCAGGGCCGAGGGCGGCACCGCGCGCAGATGGAAGTAGTCGCTCATCAGAGACAGGAGCGCACCGGGGCGCCGAAGCGTCACTCTGTCGTCAACCTCGCTCCCGAGAGGGTCCTGTGACCGTCCGGCGAGGGATGCGGTGAAGGTGCGTCGGTCCTGCGCCGGTCTCGCCGAAGCCCCCCGAATCGTGTGACGAACGGTCCCTCCGGAACGCTGTCACCCGTGTGACGACTGAAGTGACCGCTCATACGACAGCCCGTTCGACCGCCGATGTGACGACCCACCAGGCGCACCGGCCCTCCGCCGCGGCCAGACCCGTACGGTGGGCGGCCGACGCGGTCTCGACCCTGCGCGAGGGCGCCCGGGTCCGGCTCGACTACTCGGCGCAGAGCCTGTGGCGCGTCGACCGGCTCATCGAGGAGATACGCCGGGAGGGAGCGCCGTACGCCGCCCTGGAGACCGTGCTGCGCGGGCTCGGGGCCTACGCCGGTGAGGTCGTCGTCCGCCAGACCGGTGCCGAGTGGTGGGCGAGCGGCGGTGAGTACTGGGTCCGGACGCCCGACGGCCGCCTGTGGGACCCGGTGGACGAGGCCCGCCGCTGTTTCGCCGGGGACGGCTCGCTGCGGCTGCTGTGCCGGGACGCGACGGGGGCCGTACGGCGATGAGCGGGACAGCGAGAGCCGTGGCTCCGTGAACGCGGAACGGGCGTCCGCCCCCCGGATGCGGGGAAGCGGACGCCCGTTCCTGTGAACTCGGCGATCCGGACGGCTACTTGATGTAGACCAGGCCGTCCGTCGTGATCGTCGGGCGGCCGCTGGTGCCGACCACCACGATCTTGATCTTGTGCTGGGCGCTGGACGCCCAGGACTTGGTCCAGATCGCCTGGCGGTACTTCGTGGTGGCGGACTTCAGGTCCACGGTCGCGACCTTGGTGCCGTCCACGTAGACGTACGCCTGTCCGGAGGTGGACGCCCGCGAGACCACCCACGCGGCGGACTTGCCGGTGAACGTCCAGGTCAGGCTCGCGTTCTTGGAACCGCTGGAGTACGACTTCCCGCCGAGGTAGCTGGACGACGAACGGGCGGTCCAGCTCCCGGACTTCGTGGCCGAGGTCTCCTGGAGGATCATCGGCGTGTAGGCGGGCGACGAGGTGCGGGTGTTGCCCGCGACGTCGTACGCCTTCATCGACCAGGTGCTCGCCGAGCCGGACTTGGCGGTGCGGTTGGAGCTGGTGGTGGTCGGGCCGAAGGTGGCCGTCGTCGGGGACAGCAGGCTGACCTGCTTCAGGGCCTGCGCGTCGGTGGCCTTCCAGCCGAGGGTGACCGGGACGGCGGCGGTCTCCACGGTGCCCGCGCGCAGGGTGATCTTCGGGGTGGTGGAGAAGACCGGCGCGGTGGTGTCCGCGACGACGGTCAGCGCGGTGGTGGCCGGAGTGGTCTTGCCGGACTGGTGCACCGCCCGCACGGCGACCTTGTGGGTGCCCGCGGCCAGGGTCGTGCTCGCCGAGGTGGCCGTGCCCGCGGTGGTCTTGACGACCGTGCCGTCGACCAGCAGCTCGAACTTCGAGATCAGCGAACCCGGCGTGGTCGTCGACCACTTCGCGGTGATAGCGCCCTTGGTGTAGTACGTCGAGCCGGACAGGGTCGCGCCGGTCAGCGAGGTGACCTTCAGGCCCTGCACCGGGCCGGACGCCCAGGCGCGGATGGTCGGCAGCTGGCCGTAGAGCGTGGTGCCGGGGCACTCGGTGGCGTAGCCGTCGCGGTGACCGGAGATCCGGTTGAAGGTGTAGAGGCTGCCCGCGGTGAAGCTGGTACCGGCGAGGTTCTTCTGGGTCGCGCCCGCCTTCAGCTGGACCGTGGAGTTCGGGTCGACGCCGTACTGGCCGAGCTTCCAGGCCGCGATCCGGGCGACCGAGGTGAGGGCGGCGGTGGAGGCGCCCGCCGAGGTGTACTCGCCGATCACCGCGATGCCGGTGGACTCACGGTTCCAGCCGTAGGTGTGGGCGCCCAGGACCGGCTGGTCGACGCCGCCCTTGCGGCCCTCGAAGATCGTGCCGCACTTGTCGACCAGGAAGTTGTAGCCGAGGTCGTTCCAGCCGTTGCCGTCGGGGGCCGGGGCGGTGTGGTACGCGTAGATGGCCCGCACGATCGACGCCGACTCGGCGCAGGTGTAGTCGTTCGACCCGGCCGTGTGATGGACGAAGACGGCCTTCACGTCCGCGTTGTACTCCGACGGGTCGGGGCTCAGCGACTCGTCGGCGCCCCAGTCGGCGCGCGAGACGATCGGCGGCTCGGGAACCGTGGAGGTCGGGGCGGTGGGCGTGGTGGCCGTGGGCGCCGGGGAGGTGGGCGTGGTGGCCGGGGCGGTGGGTGTGGTGGCCGTGGGGCTCGGGGTCACGTCCTCCGTGTAGGCCGCCGGCTCGGTCGCGGCGTCGGCCGCTTCGGCGGCGGTCACGCCCGGGTCGACCAGGTTGACCTTGAGCCCCGAGGGCAGTCCGGCGCTGGTGGTGCCGTCCTCGTGGACGACCTGCACCTCGACACCGTCCGAGGGGCCCACCCACAGCGGTTCGGACGCGCCGCGTGCCCCGGCCCGCTCGTCGGCGTCCTCCACCGGGTCCGCGTCCGTCTCCAGGTCCTGCCAGGAGGTCCACGCGCCGGTGTCGAGGCTCCGGGTGCGTACCTGCGCCTTGCCGTCGAGCTGCTTGGTCGCCCCCGTCCAGGAGATGCCGAGCAGCGAGAACTGCTTGGTCTCGGTGCGCGGCAGCTCACGCTCACCGGTCTCGGGTGCCTTCAGCGCGAGGTCGTAGACCTTCACCGGTCGCTCGGCCCGCGGATCCCCCGCCGCGTCGGTCGACGGGCTGGCGACGGCGTAGCTCGCGATTCCCCCGCCCCCCAGGACCACCGCGCCGAGCGTCAGCCACGCCCGCCGCTTCATGCTGAGCGGTCTGTACGCACGGCTTCTACGACGACTCACTACCTACCCCACCCCTGATTCAGTTGAACTCGGTCACAGAAGTGCCACCTGTTGCACAGGTGGCACTCACACAGCGTCCAAACGATCGCAGACGTCACAGGCGTCACATGCGGAGGCCCTGGGGACAGGTACGGGACTGTGACACTTCTGTGCGGTCGGACGCTGTTGACCGTGGGGGACATGGGCAAGGGCGACCCCGCCGACAGTGCGGAATCGCCACGAACCGGTACGGACAGGAAAGTTCTTGGGCCAGGGAGGGGAACCCCGCCGCGCGCAGGCGTACGACGGGGAACTGGGCACGGCCGTCGCGCGGGCCCAGGAGGGCGACGAGTCCGCGTTCGCGGTCGCCTACCGGCTGGTGCAGCCCGCACTGCTCGGGTATCTGCGCGGGCTGGTCGGGGACGACGCCGAGGACGTGGCCTCCGACGCCTGGCTGGAGATCGCCAGAGACCTCGGCCGGTTCCGCGGGGACGGGGCCGGGTTCCGCGGCTGGACGGCGACCATCGCCCGGCACCGGGCCCTGGACCATCTGCGCCGGCAGAAGGTGCGGCCCCGGTCGGCGGCGCTGGAGCAGGACATGCTGGACCTGCCCGGCCCGCACAGCACCCACGACCAGGCGCTGGAGTCCCTCTCCACCGAGTACGCCCTGGAGCTGGTCCGGGCACTCCCGCGCGACCAGGCCGAGGCGGTGCTGCTCCGGGTCGTCGTCGGACTCGACGGCCCCGCCGCCGCCCGCGTCCTCGGCAAACGCCCCGGCGCGGTGCGCACCGCGGCCTACCGGGGCCTGAAGCGGCTGGCGCAGCTGCTCGGCGCCGAGAGTGTGACGGATGAGCGCCCCCGGACGCTGGGGGAGTCGACATGACAGGCGAGGACGGCACGGCGGACAGGAACGGACACGGCATGGGCGACGAGCGGAGGGAGGGTGCAGCGCCGGGCGCGGAGCAGCCGTACGACGACGGGATCCTGGGCGACCTCCCCGAGCCGTCGTACGACCGAGGCCGGCTGGAAGCGGTGCTCGGGGCGGCGATCCTCGCGGAGAAGACGGACGGGGAGGCCGAGCGCCGGGCCCTGGAGGCCTTTCGGGTGGCGCGGGACGCCGGGGCGCACCGGGCGCGGACGCGGCGGCGGGACGACTGGCGGCCCCGTGCGCGACGGCGCGGGGCGCGGTCCTGGAAGGCGACGCTCTCCGTGCTCCTGGCGAGTCTCACCCTCGGCGGTGTCGCCTACGCGGCGATCGGCGCCGGTGGCGGTGACGGCGGGTCGGCCAAGGATGCGGCGGACGACGGGGGCGCACGTCCGAGCGTCACCACGAGCGCCCCGGTCCGGTCGCCGAGCGACTCCCGGCCCGCCGTGTCCGCCCCCGCCGACCGTCCGGCCACCGCGAAGGACACCCTGGCCCACTGCCGTGCGTACGAGAAGCTTCGGGGCCGCGGCAAGGCGCTCGACTCCACGGCGTTCCAGAGGCTCGCCGCGGCGGCCGGCGGCGAGGCCAACGTCAGCGCCTACTGCACCACGCTGACCGCCCCGGCGACGGCCACGGCGAAACCCGGGAAGACGCCGGCGCCGACGGAGGCGAAGCCCGGGAAGGCGAAGCCGGAGGAGGCGGCTGCGGGGCAGGGCACGGCGGGGCCGAACACGGACAAGAACCAGTCCCGAAAGCACTGACGCACGTCTCGCCGGGCCGCTCCTCCGCGCCGACGCCGGGGTGTGAGCGGGCGATCGCCGGGATCAGGGGCGCGAGGCGTCCGCCGGCAGCGACAGCACGCAGCACGCGAAGCTGAACACGCCTGTACCGCGGAGACGGCCAGGGCCGCCACCCCCCACAGGAGAGGCCCCGGCCGTCGCGCGGCACGGGCCGCGCGGCGGCCCGTAACTCCTTCAGCGTCAGGAGTGCGGTTTCTGTCACACCCCGCCGTCATACCCACCCGGCCGCGCCCCCGGATCACGAGGTAGTTGCGTTTTGTGCGGACATGGACGAGCAGCGGTTTCAGGTCGTAACGTGCCTTTCGCGCCGGGCGCGGATGTTGAATGATCAACGCGACTCTCGAACGATCACCACCACCCTCGACGGCTCGAAGCGGCGACCATCGATCGCGACCACGTATTGAGGATTCACGGGTGCTGGGGGACGACGCGGAGTTGACTGCCGCGGTGCTTGCGGCACAGGACGGGGACGAGACCGCGTTCCGTACTGTGTACCGCGCCGTGCACCCGCGGCTGCTCGGATACGTCCGGACACTGGTCGGCGATCCGGACGCCGAGGACGTGGCCTCCGAGGCCTGGCTCCAGATAGCCCGTGACCTGGACCGCTTCGACGGCGACGCGGACCGCTTCCGCGGCTGGGCCGCCCGGATAGCCCGCAACCGGGCCCTGGACCACATACGGATGCGCGGCCGCCGCCCCGCCATCGGCGGCGACGAGACCGAGCTGACCGGCAAGCCCGCCGAGTCGGACACCGCGGGCGAGGCCATCGAGGCACTCACCACCGGCACCACCCTCTCGCTCATCGCCCGGCTGCCCCAGGACCAGGCCGAGGCCGTCGTGCTGCGCGTGGTCGTCGGCCTGGACGCCAAGACCGCCGCCGAGACCCTGGGCAAGCGTCCGGGCGCCGTACGGACGGCCGCGCACCGGGGGCTGAAACGGCTCGCGGAACTCCTCGGCGCGGATCCGGAATCCGCCGGTGCGCTCGATGCCCTGCCGCCCCAGAGAGAACCGCAGGACCGTGCGGTGACGTCCGCGAGTGTGACGCATATGCGTCCGCGGACGCAGAAGGACATGTGATGGCCGACGAGAGCTACGAGTGGCTGGACCTCGAGACAGCCGAGCGGTTGCTGCGCGGCGAGCCACTGGAAGCTGTCGACGAGGCCACCCGCGACCGGGCCGAGCGCCTCGCCGAGACCCTGGCCGCGCTGACCGCGGAACCCGCGCCGACCAGCACGGAACTGCCCGGCGAGGAGGCCGCGTTGGCCGCCTTCCGCAAGGTGCGCGCGAACCGTGCGGACGACTGGGTGAGCCCGCCCGAGCAGGGCCGGCACCCGGTCGGAGGCGACCTGGCCGACGCCGGTCTCGTACGCATCGGCGCTCCCGGTCCGAAGGCCGGGGCACCCCGCCGGCGCCGCCCCGCGCATTTAGGTCTGGCTGCCGTACTGGCCGCCGGGGTGGTGGGCGGGGCCGCGGTCGTGGCCGGAACCGGAGTCCTCGCGCCGTCCGGACACGACACACCGGAGCCCGGCTCCTCTGTGTCGACGGACGTCTCCCCGGACCGCCCCCTCGTCTCGCCCTCCCCGCGGGCCCCCAAGGCGGTGCCCTCACCGAAGGGCTCCCCGTCCGGCGCGGGCGGCTCGCGCGACACCGCCCGCGGTGACACCGGCGCGGCCCGCGGCTCGGCCTCCGAGGGACTCGGCGTCCGCCCGGGCAGTGACGGGGACTTCGCCGTCTCGGCCTGCCGTGACCTGCGCGAGGGCAAGGAGCTGACCCCGACCCGCAAGCACTCCCTGGAGGGCGCGGCGGGCGGCTCACCGCGGGTGTGGAAGTACTGCAAGGGCGTCCTGTCCGAGGACGGCGGCAAGGCGGGCTCCGACGACCGCAAGGGCGGCGGCCGGGGCGAGGGCGGAGGCCGGGGCGAGAACGGCGGCAACGACCGGAGCGGCCCGGGCGACGGGCACGGCCGGGGCGACCAGGACGGCCGCAACGGCGGCGGTGGCCACAACGGCGGTCGCAACGACGGCCAGTTCATGGCCCCGGACAACAACCGCCCCGGCCCGAACGGCGACACCACCGCCCCCGCCTCCGGCACCCCGCTCGTCCCGAGCCGGGCAACGATGTCACCGGGCCCCGGCCCGGCCCCGGAACCGAGCCCGTCGTACAGCGCGCTCTGACCCCGACCCACCGCGCCCTGCCCCCTGACCCAACCGGGCTCTGCCCCCGATCCACCCCGCTCTCCCCCCGCCTCAACACGCTGACCTGCATCTTTCGCACCCACCGCGGTTCCCGTCGCGGTGGGTGTGACGTTTTCGGTCGTCGTGGCGCAGTAATGAGTGAGCCGACTGGTCATCGGCCGTCGCACAGAGCCGGGGTTCCCCCCGTACCTACGGCTCGTGCACCTCGGCGCGGGCGGGACACGTTCCCCCGGTCCCGTCCGCGCCCCTAACTCCTCTTCGCGCCCGTCACCAGTGGACGACGACCTTGTCGCCGTTCCGCACCTGGGCGAACAGGTTCGCGATCGCCGCCTCGTCCCGTACGTTGACGCAGCCGTGCGAGGCGCCCGCGTAGCCGCGGGCCGCGAAGTCCGCCGAGTAGTGCACCGCCTGGCCGCCGCTGAAGAACATCGCGTAGGGCATGGGGGAGTCGTAGAGCGTCGACACATGGTGCCGTGACTTCCAGTAGACGCTGAACACACCCTCACGGGTCGGTGTGCCCACCGAGCCGAAACGGACCGACACGGTGGTCAGTGTCCGTCCGTCGATCATCCAGCGCAGGGTCCGGCTGGTCTTGCTGATGCACAGCACCCGCCCGGTCAGACAGCGCGGGTCCGGCGCGTCGGCCGGCTGTCCGCCCATCAGGTACAGCTCCCACTTGCCCGGCTCGTGCGTCATGGCCTTCAGCCGCTGCCAGGTGACCGTGTCGGTCTTCCCGGTCCTCGGCAGACCGCGCTTGCCCTGGAACCCCTTCACGGCCCGCTCGGTGAGATCGTCGTACGACCCCGTCGGGCCGTCGTAGAGCCACGCGACCTGCCGCAGCCGGGCCTGGAGCTCCCGCACGCCGCGCCCGGAGTCGCCGCGCGACCACAGCACGGCGGCGGGCGCGGCGGAGGTGCTCGGAGGTGCCGAGCCGGCCTTCGGATCGTCCGGGTCGCCGTCCGCCGGGGACGCCGGCGGTGGCGTACTGCGCTGGGGCACCTCGATCCGCACCGGCAGATGCCGCTTGCCGTCGCCGCCGTCCTCGCCTGTGCCCTGCACCGTGCAGCCGCAGGCCATCGCCAGGACCAGCAGTGCCGCGAACCCTCGCCCCATGCCCGTAGTACGCATCCGGCCCCCTGCCGTCTCACCGACATCTCCTGGACCCTGGATGTCTCCCCACACCCGCCCGGCCACGAACGACCCGGCCGCGATCCGCCCACCCGCTCACGAACGACCGGCGGCGATCCGCCCGGGACCGCAATACCGTGGTGGGCATGACGCGTGAGTCGGAGTCCGGACTGCCCATCGAACCCGTCTACGGTCCCGAGGCCCTGGAGGGCTGGGACCCGTCGGAGAAGCTCGGTACGCCGGGCGCGTACCCCTTCACGCGGGGCGTGTACCCCTCGATGTACACCGGCCGCCCCTGGACGATGCGCCAGTACGCCGGTTTCGGCACCGCCGTGGAGTCCAACGCCCGTTACCGGCAGCTGATCGCCCACGGCACCACGGGCCTGTCGGTCGCCTTCGACCTGCCCACCCAGATGGGCCACGACTCCGACGCCCCGATCGCGCACGGCGAGGTCGGCAAGGTCGGCGTCGCCATCGACTCGGTCGAGGACATGCGGGTGCTGTTCGGGGGCATCCCGCTGGACCAGGTGTCGACCTCGATGACGATCAACGCTCCCGCCGCGCTCCTCCTGCTCCTGTACCAACTGGTGGCGGAGGAGCAGGGAGTGAGCGCGGACCGCCTGACCGGCACGATCCAGAACGACGTGTTGAAGGAGTACATCGCGCGCGGGACGTACATCTTCCCGCCGAAGCCCTCGCTCCGTCTGACCGCCGACATCTTCAAGTACTGCGGGGCCGAGATCCCGAAGTGGAACACCATCTCGATCTCCGGCTACCACATGGCGGAGGCCGGCGCCTCACCCGCGCAGGAGATCGCCTTCACCCTGGCCGACGGCATCGAGTACGTCCGTACGGCCGTGGCCGCCGGCATGGACGTCGACGACTTCGCGCCCCGCCTCTCCTTCTTCTTCGTCGCCCGTACGACGATCCTGGAGGAGGTCGCCAAGTTCCGTGCCGCCCGCCGGATCTGGGCGCGGGTGATGCGCGAGGACTTCGGTGCGAAGAACCCCAAGTCCCTGATGCTGCGCTTCCACACCCAGACCGCGGGCGTCCAGCTGACGGCCCAGCAGCCGGAGGTCAACCTGGTCCGGGTGGCCGTGCAGGGCCTGGCCGCGGTCCTCGGCGGCACCCAGTCCCTGCACACCAACTCCTTCGACGAGGCCATCGCACTGCCGACGGACAAGAGCGCGCGGCTGGCGCTGCGCACTCAGCAGGTCCTCGCCTACGAGACCGACGTGACCGCGACGGTCGACCCGTTCGCCGGCTCGTACGTCGTCGAGAAGATGACCGACGACGTCGAGGCGGCCGCGCTGGACCTGATGCGGAAGGTCGAGGACCTCGGCGGCGCGGTCGCCGCGATCGAGCACGGCTTCCAGAAGGGCGAGATCGAACGCAACGCCTACCGCATCGCCCAGGAGACCGACTCCGGCGAACGGATCGTGGTCGGCGTCAACCGCTTCCAACTGGACGCGGAGGAGCCGTACGAGCCCCTCCGCGTCGACCCGGCCATCGAGTCCCAGCAGACCGAACGCCTCGCCCGCCTCCGGGCCGAACGCGACCCCGCGGCGGTGAACTCGGCCCTCGCGGCCCTGAAGAAGGCGGCCGAGGGCGAGGACAACGTCCTCTACCCGATGAAGGACGCCCTCAGGGCCCGGGCGACGGTCGGCGAGGTCTGCGACGCACTGCGCGAGGTGTGGGGCACCTACGTACCCTCGGACGCGTTCTGAATGCGACACTCGTCCCCATGTTCGGTGTCATAGACCTCCCCACCTACCTGGCAGGCCTGGTCCTGATCGTCCTGCTGCCCGGGCCCAACTCGCTCTACGTCGTCTCCGTCGCCGCGCGGCGGGGAGTGCGGGCCGGGTACACCGCCGCGGCCGGGGTGTGGTGCGGGGACGCCGTGCTGATGACGCTGTCCGCCGCCGGGGTCGCCTCGCTGCTCCAGGCCAACGCCGTGCTGTTCGGGATCGTGAAGTACGCGGGCGCCGGGTATCTGACGTGGCTCGCGGTGGGGATGCTGCGGGCCGCGTGGGGGCTGTGGCGCTCGCGGCGCTCGCCGGTGGCCGAGGCGGAGGTCCCCGACGCCGGTCCGGGGGAGCGGCCGTACCGCAGGGCCCTGGTGATCAGCCTGTTCAACCCCAAGGCGATCCTGTTCTTCGTCGCCTTCTTCGTGCAGTTCGTCGATCCCGCGTACGCCTACCCGGCGATCTCCTTCGTCGTCCTGGGCGCCTTCGCCCAGCTGGCCAGCTTCCTGTACCTCACCGCCCTGATCTTCGGCGGGACGAAGCTGGCCGACGCGTTCCGTCGGCGCCGGCTGCTGTCCGCGGGGGCGACCTCGGCGGCGGGCGCGCTGTTCCTCGGCTTCGCGGTGAAGCTGTCGCTCGCTAGCGCGTGATCCCCCGGCCCAGGTAGCCCGCCAGCTGCGCGGGGTCCTCGCCCGCCCAGCCCACATAGCCGTCCGGACGCACCAGGAACAGCCCCTTCCCGTACGACGGCTGCTCGTCACCGGCGACCACCCGCACCGGCTCCGGCACGTCGGGTGCCTCGACGCCGACCGCCACCAGCGTCCAGTGCGGGCCCCGGAAGGCGTCGAAGAGGCGTACGCCGGCCAGCTTGCCGTCGGGGGCGCGGTCGCCCGCGCGGAGCCCGGCCGGTGCCGTGCGGGTCTCCTCGGTGAGGGACGAGTCCCGGTATCCCAGGCCGAGCTGACGGGTCGCGTCCCCGCGGCGGACCTCCCCGCGGTGCACGCCCGTCGAGATGCCGAGCATGTGCGCGGCGACGGGCCGGCGCTCCTCCTCGTAGGTGTCCAGCAGGGTGGCCGGGGCCCCGGACCGCAGGACCGCGCCCAGCTTCCAGCCCAGGTTGTAGGCGTCCTGGACGCTCGTGTTCAGGCCCTGGCCGCCCGCCGGGGAGTGGACGTGGGCCGCGTCGCCCGCGAGGAAGACCCGGCCGGAGCGGAAGGCGTCCGCGAGGGCCGCGCGGGGCCGGAAGTCGGAGGCCCAGCGGACCTCCGTGACGGACTCGGGGGCGAGGTGGGAACGGGCCGCGACGACCTCGCGGATCGCGTCGGGGGAGAGGTCCACCCGCGTGCCCTCCGGGAACTGCGCCACGACCTGGAAGTCCTCGGTGCCGGCCAGCGGGCAGATCGCGAGGTAGCCGGCGCCCTCGCCGCGCGGTGGGAAGACGTGCCAGTTGTCCCGGTCCAGGCCCGTGATGCGGACGTCCGCGACGAGCATCGGGTTCGGGTCCACGGTCTCCCCGGTCATGCCGATGCCGAGGGCCCGGCGCACGACCGAGCGGCCGCCGTCGGCGGCGACGAGATAGCGGGCGCGGATGTCGGGGCCGGTCGTGAAGCGTACGGTCACGCCCTCGGCGTCCTGTTCGAGGCCCACGGCCTCCCGCCCGAAGGCCACCCGCCCGCCCAGTTCCTCGAGGCGGGCGAACAGCACCTCCTGGGTGCGCCACTGCGGCACCATCCACGGCGCGTTGTACGGTGCGTCGTCCGTCACCTCGACCGGGTCGAACATCCGGTGCTCGCCCACCCGCTCGCCGTCCTGCCAGATCATCCCGACCGGGTACGTGCCCCCGACGGCGTGGATCGCGTCGAGCACGCCGAGGTCGTCGAAGACCTCCATGGTGCGCGGCTGGAGGCCCTTGCCGCGCGAGCCCGGGAAGAGCCGGTCCGCCTTCTCCACGACCAGCGCGTCCACGCCCCGCCGGGCGAGGTCGATGCCGAGGGCGAGACCGGTGGGGCCGGCGCCGACGACCAGTACGTCCGTGTTCATGTCCTGCTCCTTAACGCTGTTAAGTGCTGTCGGCTCCGAGCGTGCCCTTAACGCTGTTAAGCTGTCAAGTGTGAGCACCGAGAAACGCCCGCCCCTCGACCGCGCGAGGGTCGCCGACACCGCCCTGAAGCTCCTGAACGAGGTGGGCCTCGACGGCCTCACCCTGCGCGCCATCGCCAGGGAACTCGATGTCAAGGCGCCCGCCCTGTACTGGCACTTCAAGGACAAGCAGGCCCTGCTCGACGAGATGGCGACGGAGATGTACCGGCGGATGGTCGCGGACGCCGACCTCGACCCGTCCGACACCTGGCGGGAACGGCTGCTCAAGGCCAACCGCGGACTGCGCACCGCCCTGCTCGGCTACCGCGACGGCGCCAAGGTCTACAGCGGCTCACGCTTCACGGGCCTGGTCCACGTCGAACAGATGGAGGACACCCTGCGCCTGTTCACCGCCGCCGGATTCACCCTCGCCCAGGCGGTCCGCGCCACCTCGACGTCGTACCTCTACACGCTCGGGTTCGTCACCGAGGAACAGGGCGTGGAGCCGATGCCGGGCGAACGCCGAGAGGGCTTCGACGTGACGGAACGCGCCCGCGTCATGGCCGACTTCCCCCTGTCGGCGGCGGCGGGCACGGAGATCTTCCAGGACTTCGACCGGCATTACGAGGAGGGGCTGGAGTTGGTGATCTCGGGGATCGAGGCGCGGTACGGGGTGTAGTCGCGGGAATTCCGGCAGGGCGTGTTTCCGTAAAAGCGCCTGAAAGTGGTGGTCGTCCGGTATCGGCTGCCCGCGTCCGACCAGGGAAACGCCACGGAATTCAGCTCGGCGTCAGGTGCGCGGCCGTCCCGCGATCCGCAATGCGGACGAACAATGGGCCACACGTCGGGACAGCACAGGAAGAGACGCCGGTCAGCGCAGCAGTGCTCCGCGCAGTCGTGGGGTCAGCGGCTTCTCGACCAGTCGGTTCACGAGCCAGGCCAGTGACAGCATCAGGGCGATCGTCAGGGCGAAGGTCACCGACGACGGGATGCCCAGACTCCGGTGCAGGACCCGGACGGCCACCCAGCCCAGGTGCTCGTGCACCAGGTAGAAGGGGTACGTCAGCGCCCCGGCCACCGTCAGCCAGCGCCAGTCGGCCCAGTTCAGCCAGCCCAGCGCGATGGCCGCCACCGCGACGAATCCGAAGGCGACCACCAGCACGATGCCCAGCGAGGTGCGGTGCGCGAAGGCGTTGGGGTCGGAGGCGTTCCACAGCGACTTGACCGCGTAGTGCTGCCCGATCAGGAAGCTGACCACCACGATGCCCCACGCGTACACGTCCCGCCGGTCGCGGTGGACGAGGTAGAGGCCGACACCGCCGATGAAGAAGGAGGCGTACTCCGGCATGAACACCGTGTCGAGCAACGGCTGGTGGGCGGCCTGCGTGATCGCCGCCGCCAGCGTCCAGCCGGCACAGAACATGATCACCCGGCGCCGGGAGGCCCCGGGCAGGACCACGCACAGCGCGAACAGCGCGTAGAAGCGGACCTCCGCCCACAGCGTCCAGCAGACCCCGAGCACCCGGTCGACGCCCAACGGCATCTGGAGCATCGTCATGTTCACCATGACGTCGCTCGGCGACAGCGCCTTCTGGGCGGCCACCGGCAGCGCGAACACGGCCGTGACCAGCAGGACCGCGACCCAGTAGGCGGGCAGCAGCCGGGAGGCGCGGGAGGCGAAGAACGACTTCAGGGGCCGGCCCCAGCCGCTCATGCAGATCACGAATCCGCTGATCACGAAAAAGACCTGGACGCCGAGGCAGCCGTAGGAGAAATAGGTGTGCAGCGTCGGGAACTGGCGTTGCGCGGAACTCCCCCAGGACTGGGTGATGTCACCGCCGCGGCCGCCGTAGTGGTACGCGGCCACCATGAGTGCGGCCACCAGTCGCAGTCCGTCCAGGGCCCGCAGCCGGGTCTCCCGGGGGCGCGGTGCGGGCGATGGCCCTTCCGGCCGCCGGGGCAGGTCGGGTGCCGGCCGGACGGTCATGCTGGTCACGGGTTTTCCCTTCGCAAGCTCTGCAGAGCCTAAGTCACTCCTGTGGATGCGCCTCAGCACGTTAGTCCGAATCACGGCGATGTCTTACGTGCCGAGTCAACGATTGGCCTTCTGGTCCCGGCGAGTTCACCTGAACGTCGTTTTGGCTTCCTAAGTTCGCCCAGAATCCCCCCACGTCGCAGTAAACCCGTGAACTTGTCTTTGCTTTGGCAAGAAAAATCAACAGGAGAGCCATGACGACGGTCCAGAAGAGGCGTGCACGCGCGCGTGGAGGGGAGCTGGACGACTGCCTGCGCGCCTGTGCGGCGCACAGCGGCAAGGTCGTCGGCAGCGTCGACCGCCGCCGCGTCGAACTCGGCGAACAGCTGCGCAAGCTGCTGGTCGTCTGGGGCACGACCGCCACCGCCGCCCCGGCCACGCCCGCCCCCTCCGGTGCGACCGCCCTGCTGAAGCGGGCCGTCAAGGGTGCCGCGACCCCCACGGCGAACATCCCGGCCGAACTGCTCGACGCCCTCCTGGCCGTCGGCAACAAGGCCCTGGAGTGCGGCTACGACGACGAGCTGAACCTCGCCCTGATCATCAGCGACACCGTCCTCGCCCAGCGAAAGAACTCCCGCGCCGGCTGGCGGCTGCGCGCCCGCCTCCTGGAAGCCCTCGGCGAGGAGGCCGAGGCCCTGGAGGCGTACGAGAAGTACCTGAGCCTCACCGACGACGACGGTTTCGGCGTCCGCGCCCGCATCGCGGGCCTGCGCATCGCGGGCGAGAAGGAGCGCGAGCTCCTCGAACTCCTCACGCGGCAGGTCCCCGGCGCCCGCGCCTTCGCCGACCGCCCCGCCACCGACGTGTGGGCCGAGGGCCTGGCCGCGCACGCCGTCGGCGACTGGGCCGAGGCCGAGCCCCGGCTGGTGGGAGCGCTCCTCGCGCTGTACGACGAGAACGCCCCGGTACAGGAGCGGCAGGAACTGCTCAGCCAGTACCTCGACCTGCGCTCCACCGAGGACACCGACGGCGCCGCGCTCACCCGCGCGGTCGAGCTCTACGCCGAGCAGCGCCGCAACCGCATGCGCGGTCCGGTCGAGGACCCCACCATCGGCGGCGTGCAGTGGATCACCCTCGGTGAGTTCCGCAACCAGATCGCCGGCAAGTCGATCTGCCTCATCGCCAACTCCGGCCGTGTGGGCGCGAGTTCGCTGGGCGCGGAGATCGACGCGTACGACCTCGTGGTCCGCTTCAACTCCTACCGGATCGACCCGAGGCACACCGGCGCCAGGACCGACATCCACGTCACGATCCACAAGCACGGCTTCAACTGGGACCAGCACGTCACCACCCGGCTGGTCTTCGGCGGTGTCTCCGGCGACTGGAAGTACTCGCTGCGCAACCGCCTGGTGCCCGGCGCCCAGACCTACCTCGGCGACGAGTCGCTGCGCTGGCCCCTGCGCAACATCGGCAAGGTCGGCACCGACGTCTGGTCGGGCATCCCGACCTCCGGCTTCAACATGCTGTGGCTGCTGGACTTCCTCGACGTGAGCCCGAAGCTCGACCTGATCGGCTTCGACTTCTACGAGAGCGGCGCCTACCGGGTCCAGGACGCGATGAAGCTCGCCATCACCTCCGTGCACGAATACACCAGCGAGAAGGCATGGGTCATGGAGCGGGCCCAGAGCGTGACCGACACGAGGATCTCCCTGCGATGACCACCAACTCCCTCACCGCGACCGCCCCCCTGGCCCCGGTGACCGACGCGCACGCGCTCACCGGCAAGCGGAAGATCGCCTTCGCCAGCTTCGTCGACGAGAACTACCTGCCCGGCTTCCTCGTCCTGCTGCGCAGCCTCGCGCTGACCAACCCGGACGTGTGCGAGGACTTCGTCGTCCTCTACGACGACCTGCGCCCCGGCTCGATCGCGCAGATCCGCGCCCTGCACCCGCGGATCGTCCTGAGGCGCGTGGACGCCGAGCGCTACGACTCGTACAAGAAGGGCGACCAGGACAACTACCTGGTCCGCAAGGCGTACTTCATCCTGGACGTCTTCAGGATCCGCGAGTACGACACCATCATCACCCTCGACACCGACATGGTCGTTCTCGGCGACCTCGGTGAACTCCTCCGGCTGCGCGAGGGCCTCGCGGCCGTCCCGCAGTTCTTCTACGGGCAGCACAAGCTCAACTCCGGTCTGCTGGTCATCCAGCGCGAGTACCTGAGCGACTCCTTCTGCGCCCGGCTCGACAAGTGCGGACGCTCCGGCGACTACGAGCTCGACAAGCACGACCAGGGCATCCTCAACGCCGTCCTGGACGGCGACTTCGTGCGCCTCGACGCCCGCTACAACTTCGTCAAGCGGCGGCTGTCCGGCGACCTCCCGGTCCCCGACGACACCGCGATCCTCCACTTCACCGGCCGCCACAAGCCCTGGCAGGGCGGCGAGTCCGGCTACAGCCGCGCCGAGGAGCGCTGGCGCGAGTTCGAGCTGTCCGACGCCGAGTTCCAGGCCGCCTACCTGGACCGGCAGGGGAGCCTGCACCACGACCTGCTCGTGCACTACGGCACCCCGCACGTGGCGCGCACGGGGGACGTCGAGGCCGCCCGCAAGGTGGCCGCCGCCCACATCTCCACCGGCGACTACCAGGACGCCGTCGACATCCTGAGCAGCGTCCGCATCCCGCTCGACGAGGCCTGGCCGCACGAGGTCCTCGGCCACGCCCTGATGAGCGTCTCCCGCTACGACGAGGCGAGGACCCAGCTCCTGCTGGCCGCCGCCGCCCCCAACCGGGCCGCCACCGCCTACGCCCGCCTCGCCCAGATGGCCTGGGTGCACGGCGACAACACCGAGGCCCTGCGGTACGCCACCGCGGGCACGGCCGTCGACCCCACCCACCGCTCCAGCCGCCTGTGGGCACAGCGCGCCTCCGCCGTGCCCGCCCAGGAACTGGGCGCCCCCGAGGACCAGTTGGCGCACGTCGCGTTCTACATGGACCGGCAGGGCAACGCGGGCGACAAGCTCCTCCCGGAGAGCGTCCGCTCCGCCTTCGGCCCGGACACCACCTCCCGCCGCTGGCACTCGGTGCACGCCCACCGCCTCTTCGACGAGGGCGCACTCCAACGCGTCAACCGCCGTCGCGGCCTGGTCATCGGCGGCGGCGGCCTGTTCATCCCGGACACCATGCCCAACGGCAACAGCGCCTGGCAGTGGAACGTCCCCGACGAGCTCCTCAAGCGCATCGACGTGCCCGTCGCGGTCTTCGCCGTCGGCTTCAACGCCTTCGACGGCCAGTCCTACCGGGCGGGCCGCTTCCGCGACTCGCTCCGGCTCCTCGTCGAGCAGTCCTCCTTCTTCGGGCTGCGCAACCACGGCTCCATCGAGAAGGTGCGGGCCATGGTCCCGTCCCACCTCCACGACAAGATCCGCTTCCAGCCCTGCCCGACCACGGTCACCCGCCAGTTGGTCCCCGACTGGCAGGACCCCGGCAAGCGCGACGACACGATCCTCATCAACGCCGCCTACGACCGGGCCGGCCTGCGCTTCGGCCACGACTACGGCTACTTCCTGGCCCAGATGGCGAAGGCGGTCCGCGACCTGGGTGAGCTGGCCGAAGTGCAGTGCGTGGCGCACTCCCTGGACGACGAGAAGATCGTCTTCGATCTGCGGCGCGAGCACGGCATCTCGATGCCGGTCATCCCGATGTACGACTTCGAGAACAAGGAGATCCTCGACCTCTACGCCCGCACCAAGCTGGTCATCGGCATGCGCGGCCACGCGGGCATGATCCCCTTCGGCTGCGGCACCCCGATCATCAGCCTCATCTCGCACCCGAAGATGGCCTACTTCCTGCGGGACATCGAGCGGCCCGAGTGGGGCGTCTCGGTCCACGACCGCCACCTCGCCGACCGGCTGGTGGAGCGCTCGAAGGAGCTGCTCGCCGACCACGACAGGACGGTCGCCGACGTCCACGGCCGCCAGCAGGAGCTGTGGAAGGTCACCGAGGCCAACGCGGCCGACCTGCGGGTCCTCCTGGGCGGCTGAGCACACCATGACGACGACCCTGGCCGACGACACCTCCGTACGGCCCACCTCGCCCGGCGCCCGCCGCTCACCCCTCAGGTGGGCGGCGGTCGCCGTGCCGTCCGCGGCCGCCGTGGTGTACACGGTGCTCACCCGCGGTCTCACCGGCGACCTCCACTACGTCCTGGCCGCCCTGCGCACCGGCCGGGCGGCCGGCTACTCACCCTCCGAGGTCTTCACCCACCGCCCGTTCTTCTACCGGTGGTTCGTCGCCCTCCTCGACCGGCTCGCCTTCTTCGGCGGTACGGCCGTGCGCGAGGCGGTGATGAACGCGGCGGGCGTCCTGCTCGCAGCCGCCGCGGCCTACGCCCTCCACGCGGCACTGCTGCGCCGGACCACGCCCCGCGAGGCCGCGCTGACGGCCGGCGCCACCGGGCTCGCCCTGACCCTCGCCCCCCGCAACGACTTCCTCCAGCCGGAGTGGACGGCCGTCGTCCTCACGGTGTTCGCCGTCGCCGCCGCGCTCGGCCCCCGCCGTCCCTGGCCCGCGGCCCTGCTCGCCGCGCTCCCGCTGGGCCTCGCGGTGATGATGAAGTACTCCACCGCCGCGACCGCCGCGATCGGGGTGCTCCTCCTCTACGCCGTCGACCGGGGCCGGGCCGTACGCCTCACCCTGGTCGGCATCCCGGCGGCTCTGGCCCTGTTCGGGCTGAGCGTCCTCGCGGGCACCCGTGAGTGGCAGTGGACCGAGGACATGCCGCAGATCAACCAGTCCGCGCTCAGCAGGACCGGTATCCGCCCGCACTTCATCCTCGACCGCACGGTGGACTTCCTGGCCGACCGCGCCGTCACCAGCCCGGTGCTGCTGCTCCTGCCGGGCGCGCTGCTGCTCGTCCTGACCCGGGTACGGGGCCGGCTGCGCCGCACCGAACTCCTCGTGATCGCCGCCCTCATCGGCCTCGCCGCCCAGGCGGTCGTGGTCGTACAGGGCAACTGGTTCCTGTACCACGGCGCGCAGATGCCCGTGGTCGCGGCGGTCGTCTGGGGCGTCGCGGTGGGCGGCGCGCGCAAGTCCCCGCCGTGGTGCTTCGGGGCCGTCTCCCTGCTCTACGGCGTCCTGCCCGTGCTGTACGCCCAGCTGCCCGGCAGGTTCCAGCGGCCGTGGGAGGTCTGGGCGGCCGGACTGGTCGCGCTGCTCGCGGCCGGGGTGGACGTCCTGCTGGAGAAACGGCTGCGGAACCGGTCGGCCGTCCTGGTCGCCCTGTCCGGTGTCGTCCTGCTGGCCGCGAGCATCTGGCCGGGCTCCCCGCACCTGGTGCTGCACGGCAAGGTCACCGTCACCGGCGCCGGGTACCTGGAGCAGCAGCGGCGCACGGCCGACCAGGTCGACCGGATCGCCGCCGAACTGCCTCCCGGCGCCCCGGTGCTGTACCTGGCCTTCGGGGAGACGGCGTACGACCTCGACCACCCGGCCCGGTGCCGCTACCCGATCGCCACCTTCCTCCAGCGCACCCGCTACCTGCCGGACGTGGCCGGGCTGAAGTCGTTCAAGGAGAACGCCGACTGCGTGGACCACGACCCGGCCCCGTACGCGGTGCTGGAGCGGCCCTGGTTCCAGCCGGGCCACGTCGACCCGGAACTGTGGCGCCGGGTCACCGCCGTGTACGACTGCCCGCCCGGGAGCCCGGGGGAGCGGCTGGTGCTGTGCGTCAGGCGTTGAGCCCGAGCGCGGTAGTGACCTCGCGGGCCATCGCCACCGAGTAGCTCTGCCCCCGGTCCTGGGGGTAGATCTGCGCCATCGTGGCCAGCGTGACCCGGCTCAGGGGCGTCTCATGGGCCGGGATCAGCGCCCGGTACTCGGGCGTCACCACCGGCTGGGCGAACCCGGCCTTCGAGAAGTGCCAGGTCTGGATCCAGGACCTGTCGAAGGCCGGGTTGATCCGCTTGAGGTACGGCACGAACTCGTCGAGCAGCTGACCCGGGTCCGTGGTGAACCGCCGGTCCTCGCGTTCCACGTAGTTGCCGACGTAGAGGATGTGGCGGCCGCCGTACACGGACGGGTCGATCATCTTGGTGTGCTCGACCACCGCGAGGAACGGGAAGTCCGGCTCGTTGATGTTGAGCCAGTAGTACGGGATCGCGCTGCGGTCCAGCTCCAGGACGAAGCAGGTGGCGCCCAGGTACTGGTTCTTCCACAGCGTGCTGTCGTCGGGCAGTCCGGCGGCCTTCGCGAAGGCGGGCTGCGGGGTGGTGACGATCAGCCGCTCGAAGGCGTACGAGGATCCGTCCGCGCAGGTCACGACGGCCTCCTCGGGCCCGTCCTGGCGGATCGACCGGACGGCCTTGCCGAACTCCACCTTCCCGCCGTGATCCTCGATCCCGTCCCTGAGCGCCGCGTACACCCGCTCGAACCCGCCGTCCACATAGCCGAGTTCGAAGGTCCGGCAGTGGATCCGCGCCCACAGCCACGCCATCGACACCTGTTCGGCGCGGTCACCGAACTTGCCGCGCAGCAGCGGCTCCCAGATCGCGGCGGTGGCCTTCTTCCCGGCCCACTTGCGCAGCCAGGCCAGCGCGGTGAGGTCGTTGTAGCGATCGCCCTTGCGGACCGCCTTCAGCACCGCTGACGAACCGGCGAAGCGCACGGCGTCGACCGGGCCGAACTCCGGGAAGCGCAGCATGTCGAGGGGGGTGGTGAAGTCGATCAGCTTCCCGCCCCGGTAGATGCCGGTGGTCGGCCGGTGGAAGCGCAGGGCGTCACCCAGCCCCAGCTCCTCGATGAGCGCGATCATCGCTTTGTCGCTGCGGAAGATGTGGTGGTAGTAGCGCTCCAGGGGAACCCCGCCGACCTCCAACGACGCGGCGAGACCGCCGAGTTCGTCGGCCGCCTCCAGGACGGTGACCTGGTGGCCGGCGCGTACGGCGTCCCAGGCGGCGGTGAGGCCGGTGGCACCCGCGCCGATGATGCCGAGGTTCATGCGAAGCTCCACTTTCTGTTGAGCACGAACTGCAGCGCCAGGACCAGCGGCAGCGAGGCCGCCTTGATCAGGCCGGCGTCGATCCCCAGGCCGTCGGTGAAGGCGAGGAAGAGCAGGTTCGTCAGGGCGATGCCGGTCAGGCCGACGGCGTAGAACCGCAGGAAGCGCACGACGAGACGGTCGCGGCGCTCGAAGGTGAACCGTGCGTTCAGCACGAAGTTGTTGGCGATGCCGAGCGTGGTGCTGATCGCGTTGGCGAACTGTTCGTTCATCCCGGCCGCGTTGTGCAGCAGCAGGAAGACGACGAGGTCGAGGGCGACCCCGCTGCCGCCGATCAGGGTGTAGCTGAGCAGCTGCCGGGAGAGCCGCCGCCGGGCCGGAGCCGTCGTGGTCCCGGGCGCCGTGGTGTCAGCGCTCACCGTCGCCGCCGATCACATCGCGCACCAGATACAGCGGCCGGCCCTGCGCCTCGCTGTAGATGCGCCCCACGTACGCGCCGATGACACCCAGCGACAGCATCTGCGTGCCGCCCAGGAACAGCACGACGCACATCATCATCGTCCAGCCGGAGACGGTGATGTCGGGGCGGAAGAACTTCATCGCGAGCGCGTAGACGATCCCGAGCAGCGACAGCGCGAGCACCACGAAACCGAGCCGCGTGATCATCTTCAGCGGGGCGGTGGAGAAGCTCGTCATGCCGTCGATCGCGAGGCGGGCCATCTTGCGCAGCGGGTACTTCGTCTCGCCCGCGAAGCGTTCGTCGCGGTCGAAGGCCACCTCGGTCTGCCGGTAGCCCATCGAGGCGACGATCCCGCGGACGAACCGACTGCGCTCACGGTACTTGCGCAGCTCGTCCGCGACCCGCCGGTCAAGGAGCCGGAAGTCCCCGGTGTCCAGCGGGATGTCCACGTCGGTCGAGGAGCGCAGCACCCGGTAATAGAGGTGCGCGGTGGCCCGCTTGAACGCGGTGTCCTGCCGGGAGCGCCGACGGGCGTGCACGATCTCGGCGCCCTCCCGCCAGGCGTCCACCAGCTCCAGGCTGACCCGTGGGGGATCCTGCAGATCGGTGTCCATCACGATCACCGCGTCTCCCCGGGCCACGTCGAGACCGGCGGTGATGGCGATCTGGTGCCCGAAGTTGCGGGCGAAGTCGACGACCCGGACCCGCCCGTCGTTCTTCGCGAGATCCTTCAGGATCGCCAGGGAACCGTCGCCGGAGCCGTCGTTGACGTAGACCAACTCGAAGTCGAGTTCGGGGCGTTCGGCGAGCGCCGTGACCAGCTCGGTGTGGAACGCCGTGATGCCGTCCTCCTCGTTGTAGACGGGGAGGACGTACGAGACGAGGGAGCGGCGCACCGGCTCCGGTCCCGGCGGCGCCGGCTGTGCCGGGACGACGTCGGGTATGCGCGGTCGGATGTCCTGCTGGGGCATTCGGAGAAGCTATGGAAGGTCTGTGAACTTCCGCCCAACTGGCCGTGGCCGGGAGCCGTCCGCACTCTCAATCGTTGGGCGTGAACAGCAGGTTCCGCGTCTTGGCCGGCCGGGGCGCGTACCACGGCACGAGCGTGCCGTCCTGCTCGGTGACCCAGTGGCAGTCGTAGCCGAGGGGGTCGAACTCGTCGAGGAGGATCCGCATGTCCGCGTCCCGCAGCGCTTCGAGCAGTACTGTCGGCCGGTCGCGCTTGAGGACCTGACGGGCCCCCTGGAGGACCGACATCTCGTGACCCTCGACGTCGATCTTCACCAGGTCCAGCCTGGTCTCGGCGAACACCTCGTCGAGGCACACCAGCCGGATGCGCTTCCGCTCGGCGTCGGCGGCACCGCCCTCCAGGGTCGAGCCCGTGGACAGCAGGTTGCCCGCGAAGCGGACGCTGATCTCGGCCCAGCCCGCCTCGCTGGAGACGCCCGCCTGGTACAGCTTCACGTTCTGGGCGGCGTTCGACCGGACGTTCACCGAGAGCCGGGCGTGGATCTGGTCCACGGGCTCGAAGGAGTGCACCTTCGCCTTCGGGTTGGCGAGGGCGGCGATCATCGAGAAGTAGCCGACGTGCGCCCCGACATCGGCGATCGTCGTGCTCTGCGCGGCGAGCCGGGACCAGGTGGCGAGACTGCCGGACTCATAGCCGAACCGGCCGTTCCACAGTGTGTCCAGGCCGACCGCGTCGTCATTCACGCAGAACATCACGAAAGGCGGGCAATAAGGGGAGTCGATCTCCACATAGCCGCGATAGGGAAACTTTTTCCGATGGGTGCGGATGATGTCGCTGGTGGCAACAGGCCGGACGGACGGTGCGTGCGCCAGCATGCGGGCGTTGGCTTCTTCGAGCTGGGGGATACGCATCCCGCGATGGTAGGGGCGCCGCGGAGGCTTGTCACAGGTGGCGCGAACCTTGAAAAAGCCAGGCCATAAAGCCCATGACCTGGCCTTTTCAAGAAGGTGCGCAGGTAATTCCCCCGTGGTTCACCCGGTGTTCCGCCTAGCGCTTCACAGCCTTCTTCAGGGCCCGCGCCCGCCGCACCACCCGGCGCGCCGTGGAGTTGCGCGGCAGGAAGGTCAGCCGCTCGGGAATCCCGCCCGGCAGCCCCAGCGCCGTCAGGCGCTTCTTGCGGAAGTAGCGGCGGGTGCGCGGGCCGAAGTGCTGTGAGAGATAGCGTTCCGCGGCCGGCCGCAGCGAGGGGTGGATCTGCGGTTGCAGGGTGAAGCCGAGCGCGGTGATCAGGGCGTTGAGGGTGTCCGCGGGCACGGCCTCCTGCCCTCCTCGGCCCTCCAGATCCGGCAGCACCGCGTCGGCCAGCACCACCGGCACCCGGTTGCTGTTCTGGTACGGCGTCAGCCGCTCCAGCAGCAGCTCGGTGCCGATGCGGGCGGCCGGCAGGTCGTAGAGGGCGGACGCCGTGAACAGGGCGGTGGAGAAGCAGCCGACGACCAGTGCGGGCCGGGCCTTCTCGAAGAGCACCTCGGCGAGTACCGGCTCGTCCAGGACGGTGAGGGCCACGCCGAGCTTCTCCGCCTCGGCCTCCAGGGCGCGGCTGAAGCGGGCGGGGGCGCTCGGGTGCGGCTTGAAGACGACCGAGCGGTGCCCTTGGGCGACGGCCCCCTTCAGCATCCGTACGTGGAGGCTCTCCTCCTCCTCGGGGGAGAGGATGTCCAGCGCCGAGAGGTACTGCCCGAGCAGCAGGGCCGCCTCGTCCGGAACCCGCGGCAACTCCTGGACCGACGCGGTGACTTCACCCATCGCCTTCAGGAACGCCGACGTCGGCACCACGACCGGTGGCACGTCGAACTCGGTCAGCAGCATCGGGGTCAGGCCCGCGACCAGGTCCAGGTGGAGCAGGCGGCGCACCCGGGTGCCGACGAGCGGGTCGAGCTTGTTGCGGGTGGGGCCGTAGCTCATCAGGCCGTCGGCGTAGACGTCGACGGGGGCGCCGGTGAAGATCTGGGCGACGGTGAGGGCGGGGGTGACCTGGATGGACTCCAGGACCAGTTCGACCCGGTCCTCGCCGAGGCCCCACAGCAGGCGCAGATAGCGCTCGAAGAGGGGGACGTCGTCCGGGCGCGGGGTCCAGGAGCCCGGATGGAAGGGGCGGATGGCCTCGTTCCAGGACAGCACCTCGTCGAAGTGGTCGCGCAGCGGGGCGAAGCCCGGCATCTCGTCCAGCGGCACCGAAGTCTCGGGCGTGGAGGTGTTGTTGAACACCAGCAGCACCCGCCGCTCGGGCTCCTCGAACAGGTCCGAGTCGATCGCGGCGGCCAGCGTGACCGCGCCGTACAGCGTGGACGCGCAGAAGATCTGGGTCGTACGGGAACCGGTCTGTGCCATCACGCGGCCGCCTTCGCTGAGGTGACCCGCCGCCGCAGCCGCCGCAGCTTGGCGGAGCGGCGCAGGTCCATGGTGTCGAGCACGTCACCGAGCATGTCCTGCGGCATCCGCTTGATGGCGGCCGCGCTCATGGTCCGCAGCTGCCGGGCCACGGACGGCTCCCACTTGGACTCGTCGGAGAGATGGTGGGCGATGATCGCGCAGTAGGTGCGCACCGCCTTGGGCAGCAGCCGGTCGGCGTCCCGGTCCGCCGCCGTCTCCTCGATGACCTGGTCGAAGGCGCGGATGAAGTCGAGCTGGCGGGCGTCGCCGATCTGGGTGAGCGAGGAGGCCACCCCGCGCCGGTAGAACACGCCGAGCAGGCTCACCACGGCGAACGACTCGGCCTCGCGGTGCAGCTTCCAGATCCACGGCCGGTCCTCGGCCGTGCGCAGCCCGTCCGTGAAGTGCAGCAGGCCCCTGTCCAGCAGCCGGCGGTGGTAGGCGCCGGCCCAGGCGTACGCGTAGTCCACGGAGGTCGAGCGGTCGGCGGGCAGGATCGCGTCCCTCGGGTTCAGCACCTCGTTGCGCCGCCCCACCGGCACCCGGTGCACGGTCCGGGCGCGGGCGACCGTCTGCACATGGTCGGTGCGCACGAAGTCGCAGCCCAACTCCTCGATGGCGGTGACCAGTTCCGTGAGGTAACCCGGCGCCAGCCAGTCGTCACCGTCCAGGAAGGTCAGGTACTCGCCCCGTGCCGCGTCCAGGCCGGTGTTGCGCGCGGTGGCGAGCCCTCCGTTCGTCTCGTGGTGGATGACCTGCACCTGGGCGACGTCCGAGAGATCCTCGGCCGCACGGTCGAGAATGGCCGGGGTTTCGTCCTTGGATCTGTCGTTCACCAGCACGAACTCGAAATCCCGGCGCGCATTCATGCGGAGACTTCGGAGGGTGTCCGGGGCGTATTGCTGCACGTTGTAGAACGGCACGATGACGGAGAGCTTAGGCACCCGAGAAACGCTAGAAGGCGGTCCGGCAGCGGAACTTTCCGGAAAGGGGACTGAGGGTGAACTCGATGTGTCGGAACGGTGCATCCCGTGTACTTCCCGGTCTTCGACGGGCCAGTTCGGCTCTCGGTGGGGTGTTGTTAACTTTTCGTTGATTCACGGTTGGGCCGCACCTAGAAATTGCTTCCTAGCGTCTTCGTCGTGCCGCCAAGTACACCGAAGCCCCTCCGAATCGCCGTCCTCGCGGACTCCGACACCCGCTGGAAATGGGGTGCGCTGACCGCCGACCGCATAGCCCCGGATCCGTCCATGGAAGCCGCACCGCGAGGCGGGGCGCAAGTCGGCCTCGCGCTGGACGGATACCTGCTGCGCGGCCGGGCCACCCCCACCCCGCGCCAGCTCGAGGAGGTCGGCGTGCGCGCGGACTCCCTGCGGGAGGTCACCGCCGTCGAGTTCCTGCGCGCCATGGCCGAGTCGTCGTACGACCTCGTCGTCCTGGCCCTGGTCGGCGGCGGGGTCCAGGCGATGCTGCACGGCCTCGCGCGGGTCTGGGAGGGGCGGGAGAAGCGGCCCGTCGTCGTCACCGGCTATGTCGGCGTCGTCTACGAGAAGCTCGCCGACGGTCTGCTCCTGCGGCACGGAGCCGACCTGGTCCTCGCCAACTCCCGTCAGGACGCCGAGCGTTTCCGCGCGGTGTACGAGGGGGTCGGCGCCGACGCCTCCGCCGTGACCGAGGTGGCCCTGCCCTTCCTCGGCGGCGCGGCCTACGAAGGTGAACACACCCCGTACACCGTGGTGTTCGCGGTCCAGCCCTCGGTGCCGGACAACCGCAGGGACCGGATGTACCTCCTGGAGCGGCTGGTCCGGCACGCACGGCTGCACCCCGAGCGCGAGGTGCTGCTCAAGCTGCGCTCCAGGCCCGGCGAACACACCACCCACATCGAGGAGTTGCCGTACCAGAAGCTGGTCCAGCGGCTCGATCCGCCGGCCAACTTCCGTCTCGTGTACGGGAACATGGGCGAGGTCCTCGACCACACCGACCTGCTGGTCACCATCAGCTCCACGGCCGCCCTGGAGTCCCTGCACCGCCGCATCCCGACGGTCGTCCTGACCGACCTGGGCGTGCGCGAGACCCTCGGCAACCACCACTTCGTGGGCTCCGGCTGCCTTGCCTCCTGGGACCAACTGGACGCGGGGCACCGGCCGGTGGCGGACGAGGAGTGGGTGGCCCGGCAGGGCGTGGTCGCCGACGGCACGTACGCCGCCGCCTTCGACACGGCCCGCGAGCGCATCGCCAAGCTGCTGGCCACGCCCGAGATGCCCCCGCTGACCCCGTACTACACACCCACCACGGCCCCCGGCTACCTCCCCGGCATCCTCGCCCGCCACCACCTGGGCCCCGACGGCACCCCGCTGCCGGGCGCCCCCGCCGCCGACAAGGAGCCCGGCCCGGTACGGCAGATCGTCCGCCGCGCGGCGCGGGGGGCGTACCGCCACGGCGTGCAGCGGGTGGCTCCGGTGATCCGCCGGATGGGCGAGCTGTGACCACGTACCCGGATGGGGGAGCTGTGGCCCCGTATCAAGGAGTAGACCCCATGTCCCACCCGCAAGCCGTGCGCCGGGTGCTCGCGGTGATCCCTGCGCGCGGCGGCTCCAAGGGCGTGCCCGCGAAGAACCTCGCTCCCGTCGGCGGTGTGCCGCTGGTGGCCCGTGCCGTGCGTGAGTGCCGGGCCGCCCGGCTGGTGACGGACGTCGTGGTCTCCACCGACGACCAGGCCATCGCCGCCGCCGCCCGCTCGGCCGGCGCGGAGGTCGTGCTGCGGCCCGCCGCGATCGCCGGTGACACCGCCACCTCCGAGGCGGCCGTCCTGCACGCGATGGACGCCCACGAGGCCCTGCACGGCTCCGCCGTCGACGTGGTGGTGTTCGTGCAGTGCACGAGCCCGTTTGTCGTCCGCGAGGACATCGACGGCGTGGCCTCCGCGATCGTCGAGAACGGCGCGGACACGGCGGTCACGGTGGCCCCCTTCCACGGCTTCATCTGGCGCGACGCGGACCCCTTCGACGAGGCGATCACGGCGGGGACCGGCACCGAGGCCACGGCGGGCACAGGCACCGAGGCCACCGCAGGTACCGTCACCGAGGCCGAGGCGGCCGTGGGCGGTGGCTACGGCGTCAACCACGACAAGTCCTTCCGCCCCCGCCGCCAGGACCGCCCCCAGGACCTCCTGGAGACCGGAGCCGCCTACGCGATGGACGCGCCCGGCTTCCGCAAGCACCGGCACCGCTTCTTCGGCCGCACCGAACTCGTGCGCACCGACCCCGCCCGCGTGCTGGAGATCGACGACCCGCACGACCTCGCCCGGGCAAGGGCACTCGCGCCCCTGTTCGACGCCGACCGCCCCGGCGCGCTCCCGTCCTTCGCGGACGTCGACGCGGTCGTCCTGGACTTCGACGGCACCCAGACCGACGACCGGGTGCTGATCGACGCCGATGGAAAGGAGTTCGTCTCCGTGCACCGCGGCGACGGACTCGGCATCGCCGCCCTGCGCAAGTCGGGCCTGAAGATGCTGATCCTCTCCACGGAGCAGAACCCGGTCGTCGCCGCCCGCGCACGCAAGCTCAAGATCCCCGTGCTGCACGGCATCGACCGGAAGGACCTCGCCCTCAAGCAGTGGTGCGAGGAGCAGGGCATCGCGCCCGAGCGCGTGCTCTACGTCGGCAACGACGTCAACGACCTCCCGTGCTTCGCCCTCGTGGGCTGGCCCGTGGCGGTCGCGAGCGCCCACGACGTGGTACGCGGCGCCGCCCGTGCGGTCACCACCGTCCCCGGTGGCGACGGCGCGATCCGAGAGATCGCCAGCTGGATCCTCGGCCCCTCTCTCGACTCCCTCTCCCTCGACAAGTAAGGAACGTTCCCGCCATGTCTGTGAACACCCGCCTGCGCACCTTCGGCACCGAGCGCATCGCAGGACCCGGCCAGCCCGTCTACATCTGCGGCGAGATCGGCATCAACCACAACGGCGAGCTGGAGAACGCGTTCAAGCTCATCGACGTGGCCGCCGAGGCCGGCTGCGACGCCGTGAAGTTCCAGAAGCGCACCCCCGAGATCTGCACCCCGCGCGACCAGTGGGACATCGAGCGCGACACCCCCTGGGGCCGGATGACCTACATCGACTACCGCCACCGCGTGGAGTTCGGCGAGGACGAGTACCGCCAGATCGACGAGTACTGCAAGGAGAAGGGGATCGCCTGGTTCGCCTCCCCGTGGGACACCGAGGCCGTCGCCTTCCTGGAGAAGTTCGACGTCCCCGCCCACAAGGTGGCCTCCGCGTCCCTCACCGACGACGAGCTGCTCCGCGCCCTGCGCGCCACCGGCCGCACGATCATCCTCTCCTCCGGCATGTCGACGCCGAAGCAGATCCGCCACGCGGTCGAGGTCCTGGGCAGCGACAACATCCTCCTCTGCCACGCCACTTCGACCTACCCGGCCAAGGCCGAGGAGCTCAACCTGCGCGTGATCAACACGCTCCAGGAGGAGTACCCGAACGTCCCGATCGGCTACTCCGGCCACGAGACGGGCCTCCAGACCACGCTGGCCGCGGTCGCCCTCGGCGCGACCTTCGTCGAGCGCCACATCACCCTGGACCGCGCGATGTGGGGCTCCGACCAGGCCGCGTCGGTGGAGCCGCAGGGCCTGACGCGCCTGGTGCGTGACATCCGCACCATCGAGGCCTCCCTCGGCGACGGCGTCAAGAAGGTCTACGACTCCGAGCTCGGCCCCATGAAGAAGCTGCGCCGCGTCACCGGTGTGGTCGCCGAGGCGGAGATCGCCGCCGCCGCGGGCGAGCCGGTCTCGGTCTGATCCACCAAGTACCGGGTCCTCGGCGGCTGTTCGCCTTCGCCGAGGGCCCGGTGCGTCTCCTGCTTACGCGCCCCTCATGAGCGCCTTACGACGGGACGGTCGTACGTCGATGAGCCCCCGCGCCGGGAACACCGGCCCCCACACTCTCGCGTTCGTGGAGAGTCCGGTACAGCTCCTGAACGCGCTGGAGTGGGCGCACGCCCACGGGCCCGGCGCCGAGCTCACCCTCGTCGTACTGTCCCCGACCGACCCCATGACCCGCGGCCAGCTGCGCCGCATGGCGGAACTCGCCCGCGAGGAGGGCCACGAGGTCCGCTGGGAGGAGGCGAGGGGCGGCCCGGGGGCTCCCTTCCAGACCATCGGCGGCCTGGCGGGGATGCTCCGCAGGGCGGACCGGGTGGTCCTGGGCGACCCGTTCTCCCGCTACGTACAACTCCTCCTGACCATCACCCGCGCCGACGACCTGGTCGTGGTCGACGACGGCACGGCGACGATGGAGTTCGTGTCCCAACTGGCCCGCGGGGAACGCCTCGTGCGCTGGCACCGCAAGGGCGGCCGTCCGAGCCCCCGCGACCTCGCCTTCGCGCCGATCTCGGCGGCGGCCCGCAAACGCCTGACGCCGGGGGAGGGCCGCGGAGTCGAGATCTTCTCCTCGATGCCGATGACGGAGACACCGGCGGGGGTGACGGTCTCGTCGAACTCCTTCGCCTGGACCCGCGCCCGCTTCGGCCCGCCGCGCATCACCAAGGGCGCGGACATGGTGGGCACTTCACTGGTGGAGACGGGCGTGGTGGATGCCGACCGCTATCTGGAGGCGGTGACCGGCCTCGCCAAGACCCATGGCGCGACCCGGTACTTCGCCCACCGCCGCGAGTCGACGGAGAAGCTCCACCGGCTGGCCGTGGAGACGGGCCTGGAGATCGTCCGCCCGGACCTCCCGCTGGAACTGATCGCCCGACGGGGCCCCATCGGCCGTACGATCCTCAGCTTCCCGTCGACCGTCGTCCACACGCTTCCGCTGGCGCTCGCGGGCACGGAGGTCCGGGTGGCGGTCTGTGACATCGACCCCGACTGGCTGACGGAGACGGCGTCGCCGCGGGCGCAGGGGTTCCTGTCGGGGGTGACGGGGTCGGCGAGGGATGTGCACCGGCTCTCGGCGGTGACGGCGGTGCCGGTCGTCTGAACGGCCGCGTCTCAAACGCCGCGTCCGAAACGCCGCGTCCGAAACCCCGGGGGCGGCGCACAGCCGAATCGTCTAGCATCATCGTTCACTTGTGCGACGTTCGATGAGGTCTACGACGGGGGCGGCTGGCGTGAGTGCCGAGGCGTTGGGTGAACGGCGGGCATTGGTGGGGGAGTTCCGGCGCAGGGAGGTCCTGGTGCCGGTGGTCGACGGCTCGTTGCTGTCGGTGGAGGCGGGCGGCATTCGCTGGCTGTTTGCGTTCACGGAACGCGCGGCGCTGGAACGGTTCGCCGAGGCGCGGGGCGAGGCTCCGCCCGGCTGGGTGCCCGTGTTCGGCGCACGCCTGCTGGACCAGGTGGTCCCCAGAGTGGGCGGCCCGGTCGGCATCGCGGTGGACGCGGGAAGCCCGACCGGCATGGTGCTGCCCCCGGTGACGGGGATCGTGCCGGACGCGGTGGCCGTGGATGTCGCGTTGTGAGCGCCGGTGACGGCTACCAGGTCGATCCGGAGGCGATGGAACGGATCACCCGCGGCATCAACCAGGCGATGGCGGAGCTGAAGCAGTTCGGCTTCGACATCGAGGCGAACCTGGGCCGCGGCTTCGACGACCTGTCGATGACCGGCCTGGAGGTCGGCGACGACGGCCTCCAGCAGGTCTTCGGGGACTTCTGCGACCGCTGGGGCTGGGGCGTGCGCTCCCTGATGCAGGACGCGAACGAGTTCGCGGGCCGCCTCGGACTGTCGGCGGGGATCTACCACGAGCAGGAGCAGTACGTCTCCGACACCCTGAAGTCGGTGTGGACGGCCGGCACGGGCAACCCGTACCTCTCCCCGGAGGAGGTGAAGGAACGTTCCTGGTCGGAGACGCTGAAGGACAACCCGGTCTCCCAGGTGGCGAACGCGGACTACAGCGCGGAGTCGTTCACGTCGGGCCAGGACGAGGTGAAGGCGGCCTGGTCGCAGGCGGCGGAGGACGTCTCGACCTCGACGGTGACACCGGACGCACTCTTCGACCCGCGGACGGACTGGCAGTGGAGCGGACCCCCTTCGGCGGACTCCCCGGAGGATGAGGGCTGATGGGCTTCGGGGACCTGGTCGACGACTTCGGCGACGGCCTGGAGAGCGCGGCGGACGGCCTGAACAAGGGCGTCGGCGAGGCGGTGGGCTGGGGCACGGACAAGGCGGCGGGCCTGCTGTCGGACGTGGGCGCGGACGGCGCGGCGGAGAAGGTCCGCGACTTCGGCGAGAGCGTCGACAACCGCCTGGGCGGCACGGTCGCGGAACGCGCGCTGGGCGAGACCGAGGACCCCAAGGAGTTGATCCACGGCAGCTCGGGAGCGCTCCGCGAACGGGCAGGCCACCTACGGAAGTTCGCGACCGCCTTCGAGAACGTCGGCCAGGGCATGCGGTCGCTCGACCCGGGCGAGTGGCGGGGACAGGCGGCGGACGCGTTCCGCGCGAAGTTCGAGGTCCAGCCGAAGCAGTGGCTGACGGCGGCGGACGCGTGTACGGCGGCGGCGGGGGCGTTGGAGTCGTACGCCGACATGGTGGAGTGGGCGCAGGGGCGGGCGCGGGCGGCGATCGAGAAGTACCGGGACGCGGAGCGGGCCAGCCGACGGGCACGCCAGGAGTACGAGGCGGAGACGACGGCCTACAGCAAGGCCGCGGAGCAGTACAACGCCGCCGCCCGTGCCGGCGAGGACCCCGGCCCGAAACCGATCGACCCGGGTGAATACGTGGATCCGGGCAGCGGGGGCCGCCAGGAGGCGCAGGAGATCCTGGAGCGCGCCCGCCGCCAGCGCACCGACGTGGCGGAGGACGCCCGCCGCAAGATCGCCGCCGCGCTGCAATCGGCCCCACCGAAACCGGAGTTCACCGACCGCCTGGGCGCGGGCGCGGCGGACCTGTTCGTCGGCACCCAGCTCAACTCGGTCCACGTCCTGGGCGGTCTGCTCCGCGGCGGCACGGACGTCCTGAAACTGGCCCGCACGGTCAACCCCCTGGACCCCTACAACCTCACCCACCCCGGCGACTGGTCGAAGAACTCCTCGATGCTGCTGGCGGGGTTGGTGGGGACGGCGGCCCACCCGGAACGGCTGCCGATGTCCCTGCTGGGCACGGGCTGGTCGAGCGACCCCGGGGACGCGGCGGGCTATCTGCTCTCGAACCTGATCGGCGGGAAGGGCGCGGGCGGAGTGGGCCGGGCGGCCGCGCGCGACGCCCTGCGCGGGCTCGGCAAGGACGCGGCGACGGGAGCCGCGCGCGACGGGGTGCGCAGGGCGCCGATGGACGCCGCCCGTCGGCTGTGGTGCAAGGTGTTCGGCAGCGACCCGATCGACATGGCCACCGGCCGCATGTCCCTGCCGCAGACGGACGTGTCGCTCCCGGCCAGGCTCCCGCTGGTGTTCTCCCGCCAGTTCGAGTCGTCGTACCGGGCGGGCCGCTGGTTCGGCCCGAAGTGGACGTCGACCACCGACCAGCGCCTGGAGATCGACGCCGAGGGAGTCGTCTTCGTCCGCGAGGACGGCTCCCTGCTGGCGTATCCGCATCCGGCTCCCGGTGTGCCGGTGCTTCCACTGGCAGGCGAGGGCCACCCCCTGACGGTCGACGAGTACGGCGACTACACGGTCACCGACCCGGCGACCGGCCGCATCTGGGACTTCGCGGGCCCGGGCGGCGACGGCATCGCCCTGCTCTCCCAGATCATCGACCGCTCGGGCCAGTGGCTGACTTTCGAGTACGACGACGAGGGCGCCCCGACCGGGATCGTGCACTCGGCCGGCTACGACCTGCGGATCGAGCGAACCGGCGACCGGATCACGGCTCTGCGCCTGGCTTCCGGCGAGGACATCGAGCTGGTCCGCTTCGGGTACGACGCCGAGGGCCACCTGTCGACGGTCACGAAGTCCTCCGGCCTGCCGACCCGCTTCACCAACGACACCCTGGGCCGGATCACGGCCTGGACGGACACCAACAACTCCTCGTACCACTACGCCTACGACGCCGAGGACCGCTGTACCTCCCAGGGCGGCGAGGCGGGCCACCTGAGCTACACCTACACCTACGGCGACCCGGACCCGGCAACGGGCCACCGAACCGTCACGGCGGTCGACTCCTTGGGCCACAGCACGCTGTACGAGATCAACAGCGACGTACAAGTGACGGCGGTGACCACCCCGGACGGCGCCACGACCCACACCACCCATGACCGCGCCCACCGCCCCCTCACGGTCACCGACCCCCTGGGCCGCACGGTGAGCTATGCCTACGACGAGGCGGGCCGCACGGTCCTGGCGACCCGCCCGGACGGCCGCTACACGAGCGTCGCGTACAACGAGCAGGGACTGCCGGTGGCGGTGGTCGGCGCGGACGGCAGCCATGTCGGCCAGCAGTTCGACGAGTACGGCAACCGCACGGCGGTGACCGACGCCTCGGGGACGACGACCCGCTTCACGTACGACGACCGGGGCCACCTGTCGGCCGTCACGAACGCCCTGGGACACACCACAAGGGTCCACTGCGACGCGGCGGGCCTCCCCCTGGAGATCACCGACCCCTTGGGAGCGGTGACCCGCTACGCACGCGACGCCTTCGGCCGCCCGGTGCGGATCACCGACCCCACGGGCGCGGTGACGGCCCTGGAATGGACGGTCGAGGGCCGCCTGTCCCGCCGTACGGCAGCGGACGGCACGACGGAATCCTGGACGTACGACGGAGAGGGCAACTGCCTGACCCACACGGACGCGTCGGGCGCGGTGTCCCGCTTCGAGTACACCCACTTCGACCTGCTGGCGGCCCGCACGGGCCCGGACGGCGTGCGCTACGAGTTCGCCCACGACACGGAACTGCGCCTGACACAGGTGGTGAATCCGCAGGGTCTGACGTGGAGTTACGACTACGACGAGGTCGGCCGCCTGGTCTCGGAGACGGACTTCGACGACCGCACGCTGACGTACACCCACGATCGGGCCGGCCAACTGACGGAGAGCACCACGGCATCCGGCCAGTCGATCCACTTCTCGCGGGACGTCCTGGGCCGGGTGATCCGCAAGGAGGCGGCCGGGGCGGTCACGACGTACGCCTACGACCCGTCGGGCGCCCTGGCGGAGGCGACGGGCCCGGACGCGGTTCTGACGCTGCACCGGGACGAGGCGGGCCGCGTCCTGTCGGAAACGGTGAACGGCGGCACCCTCACCCACACGTACGACGAACTGGGCCGCAGAACGAGCCGCACCACGCCCACCGGCGCCACGACGACCTGGTCGTACGACGCGTCGGGCAACCGGACCGACATGGTGGTGTCGGGCCGCACCCTCACCTTCACGCACGACGAGGCGGGCCGCGAACTGACCCGCCACATAGGCGAGTCGGTGAGGCTGACCCAGTCCTTCGACCCGCTGGGCCGCCTGACGAAACAGGACCTGGTGGGCCCCACCGGCAACCGCCTCCAGCACCGCGCGTACACCTACCGGCCCGACGGCAACCTCACGGCCATCGACGACGACCTGAACGGCACGCGCCACTTCGATCTCGATGCCGCCGGCCGGGTGACGGCGGTCCACGCGGCGAACTGGACGGAGACGTACGCGTACGACGAGGCGGGCAACCAGACCGCGGCCTCCTGGCCGACGGAGCACCCGGGCAGCGAATCGACCGGGCCTCGCGAGTACGTCGGCACCCGCATCACCCGAGCCGGCTCGGTCCGCTACGAACACGACGAAGCGGGCCGCATCACGCTCCGCCAGAAGACGCGCCTGTCCCGCAAGCCGGACACGTGGCGCTACGAGTGGGACGCGGAGGACCGCCTGACAGCGGTGACAACGCCCGACGGCACCCGCTGGCGCTACCGCTACGACCCGCTGGGCCGCAGAATCGCAAAGCAACGCCTGTCCCCGGACGGCGAATCGGTCCTGGAACAGATGGACTTCACGTGGGACGGCACAACCCTCTGCGAACAGACGACGAGTTCCCCGTCCGTTCCCCACCAGGTAACCCTGACCTGGGACCACCAGGGCCTGCACCCCCTCTCCCAAACGGAACGCATCACAGCGGCCGACGCCCCGCAGCAGGAGATCGACTCCCGCTTCTTCGCGATCGTCACGGACCTGGTCGGCACCCCGACGGAACTGATCGACGAACAGGGCGACATAGCCTGGCGCACCCGAAGCACCCTGTGGGGCAGGACAGCCTGGGCGGCGGACAGCACGGCGTATACCCCACTCCGCTTCCCGGGGCAGTACTACGACCCCGAAACGGGCCTCCATTACAACTATTTCCGGCATTACGACCCCGAGATTGCTCGCTATCTCACTTCCGATCCGCTTGGTCTCGGACCTGCACCCAATCCGACAATCTATGTCCACAATCCGCATACCTGGACCGACGCTCTCGGTCTCATCCCATGCGAACCCGGAGAAATCCTGGGCGACACATCGCGGCTGGAGGGATGGATCCCTGTAGAAGTCCCTCCAGAATCCAAGGCAGTCCTTCAGGACATTCGGCAGTTCGGCGTTGAAGCGCAAGGAGCCGGGCCGCAGCGTATGGGGCCGTCAATGCCTCGACCGTTTGAGAACAGTGGCAAGAACGGAGGTTATCAGCTTCCGCAATTCGACAGCGAAGGGAATCCTGTGCGGTACACTGAATGGGGAACTGTGCAATCGACACAAAATCCGAAGTGGGGCGGAGAGAGGGTAGTCACAGGTTCGGACGGATCCGCATACTATACTCCGACCCACTATCAGACCTGGATTGTTATGGAGCCTGGCCGATGAAAAGTATCCCCCTGTGGACCAGCTCCCCTCCGTGGATTCGCGTAATTCCTACGGATGTGAATATTTCGATCGCCGACGCGCTTCCATCCACCGGCTCTGCCTTTACTGCGAGGATGCAGGGGTTGGACATGTCGGATGCGGATGGCGTTTTTTCTCAGTTTTACGAAAATCTGCGGCTTCCTGCCTATTTCGGATGGAACTGGGATGCCTTGCGTGATTGTCTTGAAGATCTGGATTGGATCGACGTAAATCGATATCATTTGGTCATCGATGACGCGGATTCTGTGCTGGCCGGCAGCCCAGGGGAGCGCGCTACTCTCTTTCGAATTCTCTCGAATGCTGCTAAATATTGGGCGAGGAAGCCTGACTTTCCAGAGAAGGTGAAGGTCACCTTTTCTGTCTTTCTTCTGTGTCGCCCTGGAGCGTACGCAGAGTTTCGCAAGGAGGTAGTTGGAAGCTGATTGGCCTCAACGCTCCTTCCGGTCGGAGTCGGTTCAGTTGTCATCGGAACCGTTGTGGCGCGAGAAAGCCTTCATGAGAGTCAATGCCAAAATGGCCGATCTGCTTGCAGGTTTCGAAGTCGATGTGCGAGAGGAGCATGTGCCGGACCAGTTCCGTGCCGTGGTGCAGCGTGGCTGGACGCGCAATCCGGGTTCGAGGACGTAGTTCAATACGAGGCCACGGTGAACGGTCGCGGAATGATGGACTACGACCTCCCGTCCTCGGGTCCCGAGAGATCCAGGCCACTCCTCAGTCGCACCTTTTCCTATGCCTGCACGGCTTTGCTGACAGTACTGGCAGGTTGGCCTGTGCCAATTCTGGGATATGTCTCTCTCTCCGAGGGAGGCCTCGATGATGATCTGCTCACTGGTCATGTCACGTTCTGTTCGCTACGTCCTGGGCTTCCGCCTTTTGTGCAGGAAATGGAATCCTATAAGCATGAAGCGCTGATGGAGATTTCCCGGGACGACGCGGCGGTCATGCTCGCGCGAACTTCGCCGTCCAAAGGGTGCTGAACATGCTCGGCAGGAGACGGGTATGTTGGTGATTCGGTCGCGTGATGAATTGGTTCGCATGGTTCAGCACCTCATCGACGCGGACCTTCCCGAAGGGGAGGAAGAACGAGTCGTCGAGGAGCTGAAGTCGAGCGTCTTACACCCACGAGTGACAGACTTGATCTTCTACAACACCCCCGAACTTACAGCCGAAGAGGTGGTCGACAAGGCTCTCGCCTATCGTCCGATCGAGCTGTAGCCGGAAGCCAGCCGGCCGATATGGCAGTGGGGGCGTCGCCTTCCGGAGAGGTGGGAGCCGTCCTTATGCCGGTTTCCTCGCCACGAGGTATGCCCGTGACAGCTTCTCCTCGCTGAGGGGTTCCCTGAGCACGCGGAGGACCACCTCCAGGCCGGCCTTGGCCAGCAGCGCGGCCACCGCCTCCGGTGCGCGCAGCCAGTAGTCCAGGGAGATCCTGTGGCCGAAGCGTTCGTCGAGGTGCATGTGGGTGCCGCCGGGCTCGTACTGGAAGCCGATCAGGGCGTGGGTGCCGGGGGCGAGGACGCGGTGGAACTCGGCGAAGGCCTGCGGGAGGTGGTCGTCGGGGACGTGGATGATCGAGTAGAGGGCTGTTATGCCGCCGAGCGTCTCCGACGGCAGGTCCAGGGAGGTCATCGAGCCCACGTGGAAGCGGAGGTTCGGGTGGGCTCTGCGTGCCAGTTCCACCATCTTCGGAGAGACGTCCACGCCGAAGACCGGGACGCCGAGGTCGTGCAGCGCCGCGGTCACGTGGCCCGGGCCGCTGCCGATGTCGGCCACCGGGCCTCTGCCCTGCTCCTTCACCAACTCCGCGAATCCGGTGATCTGGGCTCTGTCCAGCGTGGGGATACCGGCCCAGTCGGAGAACTGCGCGGTGTAGGGCTCGGCGATCGTGTCGTACGCGGTGCGGGTGGCCCGTATGAAGTCGGGGGTCTCGGCGTTCACGCGCTGCACCCTAGTGGGGCGTCACGGGGTGGCGGGTGGAGTTTCCCTGATGGTCATCGGGGGGTGGGGTGTGGGGACTTCAGCGCTTCGAGGAACGGTGCGAAGGCTTCGGGCGGGAAGGTGAGGGTGGCCCTGGTGGGGGTTTTCGAGTCGCGGATGGCTACGTGGGAGTGCAGGTCCGCTATCTCCACGCAGGCGTTGCCGTCGCCGCCGCCGGAGTAGGACGACTTCCGCCAGCTTTCGAGGGTGCTCATCGGGTGCCTCACAGTTCCTTGGCCAGATTGTGGATCAGGTCGCGTGACTGTTCGGGGTCGAGTGACGCTGCTTCTACTCTACGGAAGAGTGTTCGGAAAACGCCGAGTTGAGCCTCGGCGTCGATGAACGCCGTGCCATGTGGCCCGTCGCGGACCACCGTGTCCAGCTTCGGGATGCTGCCACCTGCGTAGATCATTGCGCTGCCGGTGTCATCGAAGCGTTCCAGGGCGAACGGGATGACTCGGACGGTGATGTGGTCCGCCTCGGAGAGCTCCAGGATGCTGGCGAGCTGGGTCTGTGAGGTGGCTCGGCCACCGACCCTGATGCGTAGCGCCGCCTCGTGGATCACAGCCTGGTAGGGGGTCGGTGTTGGCCTTTCGAGGATTACTCGGCGCTGCATGCGATGCCGTACGCGCAACTCCCGTTCGTCAGTCGGGAGTTCTGGGATGCGGGTTGAGAAGAGCGCCCGCGCGTAGTCCTCCGTCTGAAGGAGACCGGATACGTGCAGCAGGTCCACGTCCCATCGGAAGGTGGCGTTGTGCTCCAGCTCGGCGAGGTCCAGGAAGGGTGCGGGCAGTTGCTGCCGGTACTCCTCCCACCAGCCCCGCGTTCGGTCGGTGGCCATCTGTACCAGTGCTGCGATCAACTCTCCGTCGGAGCAGGTGTAGTTCGCCGCCATGCTGCGCAGGCGCTTCTCGCTCACCCCGGTCTGGGCGAATTCGATCTGGCTGATCTGGCCGGAGCTGACCCCGAGCAGGGCGGCCGCCTCACGTCCGCTGAGGCCGGCTTCTTCCCGCAGCCTGCGGAGTTCGGTTCCCAGTCGCATCTGCCGCGCGGTGGGTTCCTGCCTCAGTCCCGCCATCGAGTGCTCCTCGGAATCAACACGCCCACTGGCGCGACTCGTTCGGGTCCAGATTACGCGATCTGATTGCTAGACCTGGAATTACAGGTCTACTGTCAGTTACGCAACGCACACTCTGCGGAAGTGCACCGTGCCGTCCTGCCGTGACGGTTACGGCGATGCCACCGCGCCGAAAACTCCCACCACCCAACTGGAGCTGCCGCATGCCCGAAAACGAGCCCTGGGAGTACACGCTGTACATCCCGAACGACGTCCGCGCCGTCACCGTCGCCCGCCGTACCCTCCGGCTCATCCTGACGATGCACGGCCTCATCCGCCTCGTCGACACCGCGGAGCTCCTCGCCGCGGAGCTGGTCTCCAATGCCGTACGGCATACGAAAGGGTCGGCTGCGTTGCGGGCGCGGTGGGCGGCGGGGGTGTTGCGGATCGGGGCTTGGGATGCGGATCCTCAACCTCCCGAGCCGCCTGGTGAGTCGGATCTGCTGGGGGAGGGCGAAGAGGGGCGGGGGCTGGCGCTGGTCCAAGCCTGCGCTGATCTGTGGGGGTGGCAGCCGTTGGCCAGGCACGGCAACCGGGGGAAGTACGTGTGGTGCGAGCTTGGGGCTGCATAGGTTTCGTATCTGAACGCGATCGCGTCGACTGCTTCCCGGTGGTCCCACGGCCTGCCGACCCGCCTAGGCGTGCGGTCCGGGAGCAACGGCTCGATCCCTGCCTCGTTGCCGGACGCTGCCCTATTCACTCCAGTCTGGCATCTGGCGCCGTGCTTCCGACATCCAGAGCCCTTCACCGCCACGGGTCATGGACTCATCGCGTCCCTCGGCTGCCACCTCCAGATAGTCCAGCCGTGCCTGCGCCAGGCTCAGGCTGCCGTTGGGCCCACCGCGCACGATGTGCGCGTCCGCGTCGTCCTGTCCGTCGTCCTCCCAGCCGCACTCCGGACAGATTTCGAAATTGGCCCGCTCCTCCAAGGTCCGCTGGAAACAGCAGGGGCATGCGAGGAGTGATTTTTGAGAGGCCATCGCTGGCATCGTTCCGCACTCTTCATGATTGAAACCAGTGGCGTAGACGTGGCCGTCGGGCCGCCCGCTTCCTTGGCAGTGTCGTGCTTCCGTGAGCCGAGTAAAGGGCGCTCGCGCGTCGCCTTCGGCGATGGCCCTTCGGGCCACCCTTGACTCGGCTCACTCCAGCACGGGGGAGAAGCGAGCGGGCGGCCCGGGGGAAGCGGGGGCCCTGCGGGTGGTTGCTCGGGGTGGTCGAGTCGTGCGGTCGGGGTTGCCGGGTGCGCCCTCGCGGATCACTGCTGCGGCGGCTCGGTTCGGCGGCGAGCGGTTCGTGGAGGGCTGGGGTTCGCGGACGGTGGGTGTGGGGTACTGGCGACTGGGCGGTCTGAGAAGGGGGAGGGGGTGGTCGGGCAGGTGACCTGCGACATTTGTTCTTGTCGGGCCGTCGTCCACACTTCTGTCGTGGGCATCACCGATGCTGTCCATCCCGCACGGCAGCCCCGCGCGGGCACGCGGTGAGAGTTCCCGTCCCCGGAGTTCCCTGGTCAGCACCCCCGTGACGCCGTCCCTCGTCCGGTTGTGACCGTTCCGGGGGTCCGCCTCCGTCGTGCCACCGCCTCGTCCCGATCCTGTTTCGACAGATGAACAGAACCGCCGGGGGTAAGCGCAGCATGGTATGTGTGGGAAAAGAGGTTCCTACCCACCTCAAAACGTATCCATGCGTCGAGCGGCCAAATTTTCTGCCCACTGAGGGTTGAAGTTTTGTTGATCTCGGGTCGGTTGGTCGCCCCGGCGTCCTACCCTTTAGAGGGTGAAGCAACTGATGTCACTGGAGTCCGAGGTCGATCTGCCCGGGGAAGCACTGCTCCCCGGCGTGCTGAGCGATGCGCTGCACGCCGAACTCGTCCACTTCCGGCGCGACTTGCACATGCACCCGGAGCTCGGCAATCAGGAGTTCCGCACCACCGCGGCGATCAAGGAGCGGCTGGAGCGGGCCGGGTTGAAGCCCCGCGTGCTCGCCGTCGGGACCGGGCTCGTGTGTGACATCGGGGAGTGGGACGGCGGACGGCCCATGCTCGCGCTGCGCGCCGACATCGACGGGCTCCCCATCCCGGACACGAAGAGTGAGTGCTCGTACCGGTCGACCGTGCCCGATCGGGCGCACGCCTGCGGGCACGACGTGCACACGACCGTCGTGCTGGGCGCCGGCCTCGTCCTCGCCGAGCTCGACAAGCAGGGGCTGCTGCCCCGGCCGGTGCGGCTGCTCTTCCAGCCCGCCGAGGAAGTGCTGCCCGGCGGCGCCGCCGACGCCATCGACTGCGGGGTGCTGGAAGGGGTCGGCAAGATCCTCGCCGTGCACTGCGACCCCCGCGTCGACGCCGGGAAGATCGGGCTGCGGACCGGAGCCATCACCTCCGCCTGCGACCGGCTGGAGATCGCCCTCGACGGGCCCGGTGGGCACACCGCCCGGCCGCACCTCACCACCGACCTCGTCACCGCCGCCGCCCGCGTCGTCACCGACGTGCCCGCCATCGTGGGCCGGCGCGTCGACACCCGCGCCGGGCTCGCCGTGACCTGGGGGCGCATCGAGTCGGGGCACGCCCCGAACGTCATCCCGCAGCACGCCGAGCTCTCCGGGACCGTGCGCTGCCTGGACCTCGACACCTGGCGGCAGGCCCCGGACGTGGTCGTGGCCGCGATCGACGAGGTCGCCAACCTCCACGGGGCCAAGTCCGAGATCAACTACGTGCGCGGTGTTCCGCCCGTCGTCAACGATGCCGAGGTGACCGGGCTGATCCGTGCGGCCATGACCGCCCGGCGCGGAGCCGACTCCGTCGAGAGCACCGAGCAGAGCCTCGGCGGCGAGGACTTCTCCTGGTACCTCCAGCAGGTGCCGGGCGCCATGGCCCGGCTCGGCGTCCGCACGCCGGGCGAGCGGACCGTGCGCGACCTCCACCAGGGCGACTTCGACGCCGACGAGTCCGCGATCACCGTGGGCGTGGAGCTGTTCACGGCGGCGGCCCTCCTCGACGCCGCCCTCTGATCCCACCCTGACGGTCTCCGATCCCACCGTCACGAAGACGAACGGCCCCCTCGGGGGCCGTTCCGCCGCCCGGCGCAACATGCTCGTAAGCCAATCGTGCACTCTTCGCAATCCAGGTGTGCGAAGGCCGAAGACCCTCAGTTCAGACGCTGTTTGCCTCGAATCGATAACGGCTTCGGAAGAGGTCTGTTTCCGACATCTACGCGCGTTACGATGCCGCGAAGCCAACGCCGCAGGGGCGTACAGGCCCGAGCACTGGCATGGTGCTCACATGAAGCGCCGACAAGGCGCTCAGGTCAGGTGAAGGAGCCTCCCGTGCGCCGGGTAGCCAAGCTTTCCGCTGCGTGTATCGCGACCGCAGCTCTCGCACTGACTGCCACCGCGTGTGGCAGCACCTCCTCGGAGAACGACAGCTCGTCCTCCTCGTCGTCCTCGGACGGCGGCAAGGGCGGCATCAAGATCGGTCTCGCCTACGACGTCGGCGGCCGTGGTGACCGCTCCTTCAACGACTCCGCCGCGCGCGGTGCCGACAAGGCCAAGAGCGAGTTCGGCGGCTCCCTCAAGGAGCTGACCGCCAAGAGCTCCGACACCGAGGCCGACCGCGAGCAGCGCCTGACCGACCTGGCGGACGCCGGCTACAACCCGATCGTCGCCGTCGGCTTCTCCTACGCCACCTCGGTCGACAAGGTCGCCGCCAAGTACCCGAAGGTCAGCTTCGGTCTCATCGACGCGGTCGCGAAGGCCAACAACGTCGACAGCATCACCTTCACCGAGGAGCAGGGTTCCTACCTTGCCGGTGTCGCCGCGGCGCTGAAGACCAAGAAGAACCACGTCGGCTTCATCGGCGGCGTGGACACCCCGCTGATCAAGAAGTTCGAGGCGGGCTACGCCCAGGGCGTCAAGGACACCAACCCCAAGGTCAAGGTCGACGTCCAGTACCTGACCCACGGCTCGGACTTCTCCGGCTTCGCCGACCCCGCCAAGGGCAAGGAGGCCGCGTCCGGCATGCTCGACAACGGCGCCGACGTGATCTACGCCGCGGCCGGCTCCTCCGGCAACGGCTCGATCGAGGCCGTCTCCGGCGTCAAGGGTGCCTGGGCCATCGGCGTGGACTCGGACCAGTACAACATCCCGGGTCTGTCCAAGTTCAAGAACTCGATCCTGACCTCGATGGTGAAGAACGTCGACGTCGGCGTCTACGACTTCATCAAGTCCGTCCACGAGGGCAAGCCGCTGACCGGCAACCAGATCTACTCCCTCGCCAAGGGCGGTGTCAGCCTCTCCACCAGCGGTGGCTTCATCGACGACATCCAGCCCAAGCTGGACGAGGCGAAGAAGAAGATCGTCGACGGCACCATCAAGGTCAAGACCAGCTGACCTGACGGTTCCCGCCGGAACCCGGGCTCGGCGAGGGGGCCTCGACAGACCCCCTCGTCGAGCCATAACAATGTGTCAACTCTACGCGTGTAGCATGGAGTTGCCGCGCTAGCGTCGCCGACGCCTGCCCTCCCCTACGCAGCCCCTTTTCCCCGAGGAGAGTGCGCCATCAACGCGTCCAGCCCTCCCGCTGCCGTCGAACTGCGCGGCATCACCAAGCGATTCCCCGGCGTCGTCGCCAACAAGGACATCGACATCACCGTCCGCACGGGCACCGTGCACGCCCTGTGCGGTGAGAACGGTGCCGGCAAGTCCACCCTGATGAAGATCCTCTACGGCATGCAGCAGCCGGACGAGGGCACCATCACCGTGAACGGCGAGACGGTCACCTTCCACACCCCCGCCGACGCCATCGCCCGCGGCATCGGCATGGTGCACCAGCACTTCATGCTCGCCGACAACCTCACCGTCCTGGAGAACGTCGTCCTGGGCGCGGAGAAGCTGTACGGCATCGGCGCCAAGGCCCGCGCGAAGATCAGGGAGATCTCCGACGCGTACAGCCTGAACGTCCGCCCCGACGTCCTGCTGGAGGAGCTCGGTGTCGCCGACCGCCAGCGCGTGGAGATCCTCAAGGTCCTCTACCGCGGCGCCAAGACGCTGATCCTCGACGAGCCCACCGCCGTCCTCGTGCCCCAGGAGGTCGACGCGCTCTTCGACAACCTGCGGGAGCTGAAGGCCGAGGGCCTCACCGTCATCTTCATCTCGCACAAGCTCGGTGAAGTCCTCTCCGTGGCCGACGAGATCACCGTCATCCGCCGCGGCACCACCGTCGGCACCGTCAAGCCGGCCGGCACCACGACCAAGCAGCTCGCCGAGCTGATGGTCGGCAGCGAACTGCCCACCCCGGAGACCGAGGAGTCCACGGTCACCGACGTGGCGCTGCTCAAGCTGGACGGCCTGCGCCTGGCCCAGACCGACCTCGACGGCGTCGAGCGGATCATCCTCGACGACATCTCGTTCACCATCCACAAGGGCGAGGTCCTCGGCATCGCCGGCGTGGAGGGCAACGGCCAGTCCGAGCTGGTCGAGGCCATCATGGGCATCCGTGCCCTGAACGCCGGCACGATCGCCCTCGACGGCACCGACATCTCCCACGTCCCCACCCGCCAACGCCGTGAGGCCGGCGTCGGCTACATCCCCGAGGACCGCCACCGCCACGGCCTGCTCCTCGAGGCCCCGCTGTGGGAGAACCGCATCCTCGGCCATGTCACCGAGAAGCCCAACTCCCGCGGCCAGCTCCTCGACATCAAGGCCGCCCGCACCGACACCGAGCGCATCATCCAGGCGTACGACGTCCGCACCCCCGGCATCGACGTCACCGCCGCCTCCCTCTCCGGCGGCAACCAGCAGAAGCTGATCGTCGGCCGCGAGATGAGCCACGCGCCCAAGCTGCTCATCGCCGCCCACCCGACCCGCGGTGTGGACGTCGGCGCGCAGGCCGCGATCTGGGACCACATCCGCGAGGCCCGCCGCGAGGGCCTGGCCGTGCTGCTGATCTCCGCCGACCTGGACGAGCTCATCGGCCTGTCCGACACCCTGCGGGTGATGTACCGCGGCCGACTGGTCGCCGACGCCGACCCCGCCACCATCACCCCGGAGGAGCTGGGCTCCGCCATGACCGGTGCCGCCACCGGCCACCTGGAGCACGAAGAGGGCTCCGCAGACGACTCCGCAGCGGTCTCCGCCGAGGACGACGAGGACGCCCGATGAACAAGCTGACCCAACGCATCGACAAGGAGCGGCTGCTCCTCGGCATCGCGGCCCCGCTGCTCGCGGTCGTCGCCGCGCTCGTCGTCACGACCCTGGTGATCCTCGCCACCGGCAAGAACCCGGGCGCCGCCTTCAGCGACATGCTGACCTACGGCTCCGCCAGCGACAGCCAGGTCTACATCCTCAACAAGGCGACGACGTACTACCTGGCGGGTGTCTCGGTGGCCATCGGCTTCCGGATGAACCTGTTCAACATCGGCGTCGACGGCCAGTACCGCATCGCCGCGTTCTTCGCCGCCGTCCTCGGTGGCGCGCTGACCACGCCGGGCTGGATCTCCATCCCGCTGATCATCCTGTGCGCCATGGCGACCGGTGCCCTGTGGGCGGCCATCGCGGGTGTCCTCAAGGTGACCCGGGGCGTCAGCGAGGTCATCTCGACGATCATGCTGAACTCGATCGCCACCGCGATCATCGCCTACCTCCTCCAGCCCGGGAAGCTCGCCGAGCTCCAGGCCGGCGGCACCGTCGTCTCCACCAAGCCGCTGCCGGAGTCGTCGTACTTCTTCCAGATCGACACCGGCGCCGCGGGCGAGCTGTGGGGCTTCATCGTGATCGCCGTGATCGTCGGCATCGCGTACTGGTTCGTGCTCGGCCGCACCCGGTTCGGCTTCGACCTGCGCACTGTCGGCCAGTCCGAGTCCGCCGCCTCCGCGAGCGGTGTCTCGGTGAAGAAGATGGTCGCCACCAGCATGGTGATCTCGGGCGCGGTGGCCGGCCTGATCGGCATGCCGACCCTGCTCAACGACAGCCACCAGTTCAGCAACGACTTCCCCGTCGGCATCGGCTTCACCGGTATCGCCATCGCCCTGCTCGGCCGCAACAACCCGGTCGGCATCGCGCTCGGCGCCCTGCTCTGGGGCTTCCTGGAGCGCACCACCAACCACCTGGAGTTCGAGGGCTACGACAAGGAGATCCTCGGCGTGATCCAGGGCGTCATCGTCCTGTGCGTCGTCATCGCCTACGAGGTCGTACGCCGTTACGGACTCAAGCGCCAGCAGCAGCGGGTCGGCGCCGAGCTCGCCGCCCAGGCCGCCCCCCGGACCCAGAAGCAGGAGGTGGCGTGATGACTGCCACGATGACCGACACGCCGCCGCCCGCGGCCCCCAAGGCGGACACCGCCACCCGGTCGGGCCGCTCGCTCGGCCAGATCCTGATGATCGTCGCCGGCGCGCTGCTGCTCGTCGCCGCGGTGCGGGTCATCTCCGGCTCCGACCAGCTCACCTCCGAGGGCCAGGTCTCCGCCGCCCTCAGCCTCGCCGTGCCGATCGGCCTCGCGGGCCTGGCCGGTCTGTGGTCCGAGCGGTCCGGCGTGGTCAACATCGGCCTCGAAGGCATGATGATCCTCGGCACTTTCGGCGCCGGCTGGATCGGCTGGCAGTCCAGCCCCTGGCTCGGCCTGCTGTGCGGTGTCGGCTTCGGCGTCGTCGGCGGCCTGCTGCACGCGGTCGCCACCGTCACCTTCGGCGTCGACCACATCGTCTCCGGTGTGGCGATCAACCTCCTCGCGCTCGGCACCACCCAGTACCTCGCCAAGCTGTTCTTCGTCGACGGCAAGGCGGCCGAGGAGGGCGGCAACCCCAAGCAGTCCCCGCCCGTGGACTCGCTGCCCAACTTCGACGTGCCGGGCCTGTCCAGCGGGCTGCACTCCATCGAGAACCACCACTGGTTCCTGATCTCCGACATCGCCGGCATCCTCGGCGGCCTGGTCACCGACCTGTCCGTGGTGACGGTCCTCGCGATCGCGCTGTTCGTCGGCAGCTGGTGGCTGCTGTGGCGCACCCCGTTCGGTCTGCGGCTGCGCTCCTGCGGTGAGAACCCGATCGCCGCCGAGTCCCTCGGCGTCAACGTCTACAAGTACAAGTACATGGCCGTGGCCGTCTCCGGCGGCCTCGCCGGCCTCGGCGGCGCCTTCCTGGCACTGGTCACCTCGCACACGTACCTCGAAGGCCAGACCGGCGGCCGCGGTTACATCGGTCTCGCCGCGATGATCTTCGGCAACTGGCGTCCGGGCGGTCTCGCCATGGGCGCGGGCCTGTTCGGCTACTCCGACGCGCTCCAGCTGCGCAACGGCGGCGAGACCGTCCACGCGCTGCTGCTCCTGCTGTTCGTGCTGCTGCTGGCGATGGCCGGCTGGAAGCTGTACAAGAAGGCGCACTGGCAGGGCGGCATCAGCCTCCTGGTGGCCGCGGGCGTCCTGGTCTGGTACCTGGTCACCGACGAGGTCCCGAGCGACTTCGTGGGCGCCACCCCGTACGTCGTGACCCTGCTGGTGCTGTCGCTGTCCGCACAGCGCCTGCGGATGCCGAAGGCGGACGGTATGCGCTACCGGAAGGGGCAGGGCAAGTGACGGGCGTCGACTGGGGCGCGCTCAGGGAAGCGGCCCGGGGCGCGATGTCCCGGGCGTACGCCCCCTACTCCGGCTACCCGGTCGGCGTGGCCGCCCTGGTCGACGACGGCCGTACGATCACCGGCTGCAACGTCGAGAACGCCTCCTACGGCGTCGGCCTGTGCGCCGAGTGCGGTCTGGTCTCGGAGCTCCAGAACACCGGAGGCGGCCGCCTCACGCACTTCACCTGCGTGGACGGCAAGGGCGAGGTGCTCGTCCCCTGCGGCCGCTGCCGCCAGCTGCTCTACGAGTTCGGCGGCGCCGAGCTCCTCCTGGAGACCCCGGCGGGCATCCTGCCGCTCTCCGAGATGCTCCCGCAGGCCTTCGGGCCCGAGCACCTCACCAAGTAATTCCCGGAAGGAAAGCCCTGCATGGCCATGGACGTCATCTCCGTCATCCGCACCAAGCGGGACCGCGGCGAACTCAGCGACGAGCAGATCGACTGGGTCATCGACGCGTACACCCGCGGGGAGGTCGCCGACGAGCAGATGTCCGCGCTCGCGATGGCCATCCTGCTCAACGGCATGAACCGCCGCGAGATCGCCCGCTGGACGGCCGCGATGATCGCCTCGGGCGAGCGGATGGACTTCTCGTCCCTCTCCCGCCCGACGGCGGACAAGCACTCCACGGGCGGTGTCGGCGACAAGATCACGCTGCCGCTGGCGCCCCTGGTGGCGGCCTGCGGCGCGGCCGTCCCGCAGCTCTCGGGCCGCGGCCTCGGCCACACCGGCGGCACGCTCGACAAGCTGGAGTCGATCCCCGGCTGGCGCGCGCTGCTGTCGAACGAGGAGATGCTGAACGTCCTCGACACCACCGGTGCGGTGATCTGCGCGGCGGGCGACGGCCTGGCCCCGGCCGACAAGAAGCTGTACGCCCTGCGGGACGTCACCGGCACGGTCGAGGCGATCCCGCTGATCGCCTCGTCGATCATGTCGAAGAAGATCGCGGAGGGCACCGGGTCGCTGGTCCTGGACGTCAAGGTCGGCACCGGCGCGTTCATGAAGACCATCGAGGACGCGCGCGAGCTGGCGTCCACGATGGTGGGCCTGGGCACCGACCACGGCGTCAGGACGGTCGCGCTCCTGACGGACATGTCGACCCCGCTGGGCCTCACGGCCGGCAACGCCCTCGAGGTCCGCGAGTCGGTGGAGGTCCTCGCGGGCGGCGGCCCGGCGGACGTCGTGGAGCTCACCCTCGCGCTGGCCCACGAGATGCTGGCGGCGGCGGGCATCCGCGACGCCGACCCGGCGAAGGCGCTGGCCGACGGTTCGGCGATGGACGTCTGGCGGCGGATGATCGCGGCGCAGGGCGGCGACCCGGACGCGTCCTTGCCGGTGGCCCGCGAGCAGCACGTGATCAAGGCCCCGTCCTCGGGCGTCCTGACCCGCCTCGACGCCTACGGCATCGGCGTCGCCGCCTGGCGCCTCGGCGCGGGGCGTGCCCGCAAGGAGGACCCGGTGCAGGCGGGGGCGGGCGTGGAGATGCACGCCAAGCCGGGCGACACGGTGACGGAGGGCCAGCCCCTCCTGACCCTCCACACGGACACCCCGGAGCGCTTCGCGTACGCGCTTGAGTCGATCGCGGGTTCCTACGACATCGAGGCGGCGGGTACGGCGTTCACGGCGTCGCAGGTGGTGCTGGAACGTATTGCCTGACCTGCGGTTTCCTCTTTCGGGTGAACGGGATCGGTGGACCACTGCCGGTCCCGTTCGGCATGCTGGGATCGGTGACGTAACGAATGGAGACCGCCATGAGCGCACTCGCCGCCGAGCCCGGCTCCCCCGGGAACACGGACTGGGACGAACTTGTCCGTGTCTGGGAGGAGACGGACGCGCCCGAGGGCAGCAAGGTGGAGATCGTTGAAGGGATCGTCACCGTGTCGCCTCCGCCGTCCGAAGAGCACAACGACACAGCTGAGCTGGTTCAGCGTCGCCTGTACACAGCGATTCCGGACGACTGGGGTGTCTATCAGACACTCGGCCTCACGTGCCCGGAGACGGGTGGCCTCTTCATTCCCGACCTGTGCGTGGTGCCGCGGGCTGCCCTGCGCCGCGGAACGCGCGTGCATGGAGGCGAAGCGGAACTCGTCGTCGAGGTCACGTCCAAGAGCAACGCGAACCACGACCGCATCAAGAAGGCTCACGGCTACGCCGTGGCAGCAGTGCCGCTCTACCTTCTGCTGGATGCCTGGCAGTCAGGACGTCCCACGGCGACGCTCTACGGGGAACCGCAGAACGGCACCTACCGAGTGCTTGAGTCGGTGGAGTACGGCGAGGAGCTGACCTTGCCCGCGCCGTTCAAGCTGGGCATCGACACCGGTGCCTTTCCGCTCAGTTGACCCCGTCACCCCAACAACGCCGCCACCACCACCAGCACCGGTACCGACACCACCGTCGACACCAGGATCGAGTCGCGGGCCAGGCGCTCGCCCACGCCGTAGGTGGAGGCGTACGTGTAGAGGTTCTGCGCGGCCGGGAGGGAGGACGTGACCACCACGTCGAGGAGTTGGGCTCCGTGGAGGCCGAAGACGCCGGCCGCCAGCGCCCAGGCCGCCACCGGCTGCCCCACCGACTTCAGCGCGACCGAGAGCAGGACGAGCCCGCGGTCCGGGCCCCGGCCGGGCATCGTGCTGCCGCACAGGGAGATGCCGAAGGCGAGCAGGACCGCCGGGACCGACATGCCGCCGATGAGGGTGAGGGGGTCCATGACGGGGGCCGGGACCTTCAGGCCGGCCGCCGAGACCGCCACCCCGGCCAGTGAGCCCACCGCGATCGGATTGCGCAGCGGAGTGAGCAGCCGCCGCCACAGCGGGCCCTTCTCGCCCTCGCCGGACGCCAGGTCGAGGACCGTCAGCGCGACCGGTGTCACCCCGACCAGCTGGAACAGCAGCACCGGCGCCACGAGCGAGGCATCGCCGAGGACGTACACCGCGATGGGGATGCCGAGGTTGCCGGAGTTGACGTACGACGAGCACAGCGCGCCGATCGTCGTACGGCCCAGGCCCCACCCCCGTACGACACCCACCGCCACGAAGACGCCCGCCGCCGCTGCCGTGCTGAGCGCGGTCACCAGCAGGCGGCTGGAGAAGATCACCGACAGGTCGGCCCTGGCGAGCGTGGTGAACAGCAGGGCGGGGGAGGCGACATGGAAGGCGAGCTTGGTCAGGACCTCGCGGCCCTGCTCGCCGAGGTAGCCGCGCAGGCCGATGAGGTAGCCGACCCCGATCACCACCGCGATCACCGCGAAGCCGGTCAGCACTCCCTGCACAGGGGCTCCTCAGGGGTGAGGAGGGCGTGGGGTATCCAGGGAGGTGCTGATGGGTGGCGCATACAGGTAACCCTCGGGGGCAGGAGGCACCCAGGTCAACGTGATCCTGCCCGCGCCGAAGAGCCCTCGGCCGATGAGTTACGCCCACCCGCCCGGTCTACCGATCGTGGACGCCATGACACCCGCTGTACTCGTGCTGACCGGCCCCGTCACCCGGGACGAGGTGACGGGGCTGAGCGACGAGGTCGGGGCGCTGCTGCGGACGACCCGCGCCGGGGTGGTGGTGTGCGATGTCGCCGGGCTCGGGCCACCGGGGCTCGGCACGGTGGACCTGCTCGCCCGGCTCCAGCTGGCCGCCCGGCGCGCCGGGGGCCGGATCAGGCTGCGCGACCCCGACCCCGGGCTACACGCCCTCCTTGACCTCGTCGGGCTCCGCTTCGAGGTGGAGGGGCAGACCGAACAGCGGGAACCAGCGCTGGGTGTCGAGGAAGAAGTGGAACCCGGTGAGCCGGCCGTCTGAGATCTCCAGCACCTGGACCGCCCACGGGCTGTAGCCGCCCTTCTCCGGGTCCGGCTTGTACTGGGCGAACCCCGGCAGGCCGTTGACCTGCACCGGCACCAGGCGGGAACCCTCGCAGGCCGAGCCCAGGGTGGTCATGAAGCCGGTGATGTCGTCGTGGCCCGTCAGCCACAGGTCGAACGGCGGCATCGTCATGATGGCGTCCTCGTGGAGGAGAGCCGTCAGGGCCGTCATGTCGTACCCCTCGAACGCCTTCACATAGCGCTCCAGGAGCTTCTGCTGCTCCTCGTCCAGGGGGTCGGAGACGGCCGCGTCGGCGCCGTACTGCTCCCGCTCGGCGAGGGTGGCCCGGGCGCGCTGGAGGGCGCTGTTGACGGAGGCGACGGAGGTGTCGAGCAGCTCGGCGACCTCGCTGGCCTTCCAGGCGAGCACCTCGCGCAGGATCAGCACCGCGCGCTGCTTGGGGGGCAGTTGCTGGAGGGCGGCCATGAAGGCGAGCCGGACGGTCTCCTTGGCGACGGCCGCCTCGGCCGGGTCCTCGACGGTGGGCAGGATGCGGTTGTCGGGCATCGGTTCCAGCCAGGTGTGGTCCGGGCGGGGGGAGAGGGCGGCCTGGGCGAGGGGCGTCGACTCGGAGAGGTCCATGGGGCGGGCGCGCTTGTTGCCGGCCGTGAGCATGTCCAGACAGACGTTGGTCGCGATGCGGTACAGCCACGAGCGGAGGCTGGAGCGGCCCTCGAACTTGTCGTAGCTGCGCCAGGCCCGCACCATCGTGTCCTGCACCGCGTCCTCGGCCTCGAAGGAGGAGCCGAGCATGCGGTAGCAGTAGCCCGTCAGCTCGGTGCGGTGCTTCTCGAGCCTGAGATCGAGGTCTGTCGTCGTCGTACTGTCCGTCATCGTCCACCCACCCCTGTGGCCGTGCTGTGTCGCGCCTTTGCGCCCAGTACTTGGAAGCTACCGCAGCCCACTGACAACGGCCCCTGGAGCGGGTGAACATCCAGGTGGGACGCCTTGCGTGCACAAGCCGATCCCCCCGGTCGACCGACCTCGACCGGGGGGAAGGAGAGACGTGCGGCTCAGGCCGTCGCGAGCCGCTGCTGGGTTCGGGCCGCACGTGTTCCGAGGACGGTGATCGACACGACGCCGAGCACCGCGAGGAGGCCCACCCCGACCGTTCCGGCCCAGCCGCCCGCGTGGAAGGCGAGCGCGCCGACCGTGCTGCCCGCGCTGGAGCCGATGTAGTAGGCCGACTGGTACAGGGCCGAGGCCTGGGCGCGGCCGTGGGTGGCCGTCTTGCTGACCGCCGACGAGGCGACCGCGTGGCCCGCGAAGAAGCCGCCCGTGATCAGGACCAGGCCGAGCAGGACCAGGGGGAGGGAGCCCGCGAGGGAGAGCAGCAGGCCCGTCGCCGTCGTACCGCCCGCCGCGTACAGGGCGCCCCGGCGGCCGAGGCGGCCGACCAGGCGGCCCGCCGTGGACGCGGACACCGTGCCCACCAGGTAGACCAGGAAGATCGAGCCGACGATGCCCTGGGGGAGCGAGAAGGGGGCCTCGGTGAGGCGGTAGCCGATCACCGTGTACACGCCGCCGAACACCGTCATGAACAGGGCACCGATCGCGTAGAGGCGGCGCAGCAGCGGGTCACCCAGGTGTTCCCGCACCGTGCCGAGCAGCACGTGCGGCCGCAGGGAGCCCGCCTTGAAGTGCTGCGGCGCCGGGAGCAGCAGGCGGAACGCCACCGCACAGGCCACCGCGAGCGCGCCGATGACCCCGACGGCCACCCGCCAGCCCCATTCCTGCGCGACCCAGCCGGTGATGACCCGCCCGCTCATGCCGCCGACGCTGTTGCCGGCCACGAACAGACCGATCGCCGTGACCAGGGCCTTCGGGCGGACCTCCTCGGCGAGATACGCCGTCGCGGAGGCCGGCAGCCCCGCCAGGGCCGCCCCCTGCACCGCCCGCAGCGCCACCAGCACGGGCAGCGAGGGCGCGAAGGGGACCAGGAGACCGACCGTCACCGCGACCGCCAGCGAGGCCGTCATGACCGTACGGCGGCCGAAGCGCTCGGAGAGGGCGCTCATCGGCAGCACGAACAGCGCCAGCCCGCCGGTCGCGGCCGCCACCGTCCAGCTCGCCTCGCTCGCCGCCACCCCGAACTCGCCCGAGATCAGCGGCAGTAGGGCCTGCGTGGAGTACAGCAGCGCGAAGGTCGCGACCCCGGCGAGGAAGAGGGCGAAGCTCATCCGGCGGTAGCCGGGGCCGCCCGGGGTCAGACGGGAGTCGGGGGCAGGGGCGGGAGGCACGGCGCCCACGCGGGTGGACGCCTCGGTACTGGCAGGCATGCCTCGAAGTTACGTACGACCGCTCTTATCCGTCCAATGCATGGATCCGCCATAATCGTTCCTATGGAGCATCAGCACAGGTCACGGGCGCACCTGTCACCATCCAGTGACACAGAAGACATGGTGATGTTGCTGGCCCCACGGCTCGCCCACTTCGCCGGCGTCGCCCGCACCGAGCACGTCACCCGCGCCGCCCAGGAGATGGACGTACCCCAGTCGACGCTCTCGCGTGCGATGGTCCGCCTGGAGCAGGACCTCGGTGTCGACCTGTTCGCCCGCATCGGCCGCACGGTCTCCCTCACCCCCGCGGGGCGCACCTTCCTCGCCTCCGTCGAACGGGCCCTCGCCGAGATCCGGCGCGCCGCCGACGAGGTCCGCGCGGACGCCGACCCGGCCACCGGCAAGGTCGCCTTCGGGTTCCTGCACACCATGGGTTCGGAGACCGTCCCCGGCCTGATCCGCGCGTTCCGCGCCGACCATCCCCGGGTCCGCTTCAGCCTGGTCCAGAACTACGGCGAGGCGATGATCGAACGCCTGCGCGCGGGAGAGCTTGACCTCTGTCTGACCTCCCCGGTCCCGGACGCCCCGGACCTCGTCGCCCGCCGCCTCGACGAGCAGAAACTGCGGCTCGTGGTCCCCGCCGACCACCCGCTCGCGGCCCGCAGGCGCGTCCGCCTCGCCGAGGCCGCCGAGGAGGCCTTCGTCACCCTGGAACCCGGCTACGGCCTCCGCCGCATCACCGACGACCTCTGCCAGGAGGCCGGCTTCAAACCGCGGATCGCCTTCGAGGGGGAGGAGGCCGAGACGCTGCGGGGCCTGGTGGCGGCCGGACTGGGCGTCGCGCTGCTGCCACCGCCGGCCTTTCCCCGCCCGGGGGTGGTGGAGCTGACCGTCACCGCGCCGAGGGCGGTACGGGAGATCGGCGTCGCCTGGCTGGACGGCCACCCGGACACACCCCCGGTGGCCGCCTTCAAGAAGTTCCTGCTGTCGAGACGGGGCAGCCTGCTGCCCTGACCTACCGCCGACGCCCCCCGAACCCGGAGGCGAGCGGCATCCGCAGCCCCAGGGGCGGGGGTGCGGCCAGCGCGTCCTGCACGGGCCGGGACAGCGCCCGTCCGAACAGCGCCCCCATCACGAAGTCCTCGGTCAGCGCCTGCACTTCGGACCGGTACTGGTGCAACCCGTGTCCGTCGGAGTGGACTTCGAACCGGCACACGTCCCGGTTCGCCTTCTTCGCCCGGGACGCGAGCCGGAACGACAGCTCGGGATCGGTGCGTCGGTCGTTCGTGCCGTGCACCACCAGCACGCGCCGCCCCACGAGCTGCTTCACCGGTTCGGGGGAGGCCGCCATGTCCTCCTCGGGCAGCCAAGGCGCGATCGCCACCACGGAGTTGACCGCCTCGTGCCCGCCCGCGTGCAGCGCCGCCCGCCCGCCCATGCCGACGCCGACCAGGGCCACGGAGACGTCGCCGTAGCGCCGTACGACCTCGTCCGCGGCCCAGTTGGCGTCCTGCGCGAGATGCGCCTCGCTGCCGTTCCACCCGCGGTAGCGGTAGTGCACGAGGTGCGCCGCCAGTCCGTCCGACCGGCCCGCGCGGGCCAGCCGCCGCCCCAACGACCGTACGGCGGACGGCAGTCGCATGGCGGAGGGCCTGCGCAGAGAGGTTTCGTCGCCGCTCGGGAGGAGCAGCACCACACCGCTCACCGCCGCCGGCTCCGGGCCGAGTGTCCTGCCCAGTCGGGCGCTGCGAACCGGCGTCGCTTGCTGTGCCATGGCAGAACAGTGTCAGAAGCGCGGGTGTACGACACGAGGCGGGGCGGTCACCGTTGGGTATCGACGGATCCGTACAGCGGGCGATCTACGCGCGTAGGCGTTAGAGTGCGGAAATGACGAGCAAGACTGACCGGACGGGGACCTCCCCGAGCTCGGACCAGATCCGCCGGGCACCCAAGGTTCTGCTGCACGATCACCTCGACGGCGGGCTGCGCCCCGGCACGATCGTCGACCTCGCCCGGGAGACCGGGTACGGCCAACTCCCCGAGCACGACGCGGACCGGCTCGGCGTCTGGTTCCGCGAGGCCGCCGACTCCGGTTCGCTGGAGCGGTACCTGGAGACCTTCTCGCACACCGTCGGCGTCATGCAGACCCGCGAGGCCCTGACCCGGGTGGCCGCCGAGTGCGCCGAGGACCTCGCCGAGGACGGCGTCGTCTACGCCGAGGTCCGGTACGCCCCCGAACAGCATCTCGAGAAGGGCCTGACCCTCGAAGAGGTCGTCGAGGCCGTCAACGAGGGCTTCCGGGAAGGCGAGCGGAGGGCCAGGGCGAACGGCCACCGCATCCGCGTCGGCGCCCTGCTGACCGCGATGCGGCACGCGGCCCGCGCCCTGGAGATCGCCGAACTCGCCAACCGGTACCGCGACCTGGGCGTCGTCGGCTTCGACATCGCGGGCGCCGAGGCCGGCTACCCGCCCACCCGGCACCTCGACGCCTTCGAGTACCTCAAGCGCGAGAACAACCACTTCACCATCCACGCCGGCGAGGCCTTCGGACTGCCGTCCATCTGGCAGGCGCTCCAGTGGTGCGGCGCCGACCGGCTCGGGCACGGCGTGCGCATCATCGACGACATCCAGGTCCACGAGGACGGCACCGTCAAGCTCGGCCGGCTCGCCTCCTACGTCCGGGACAAGCGGATCCCGCTGGAGCTGTGCCCCAGCTCCAACCTCCAGACCGGGGCGGCCGCCTCGTACGCCGAGCACCCGATCGGACTCCTGCGGCGGCTGCACTTCCGGGCGACGGTGAACACCGACAACCGGCTGATGTCCGGGACCAGCATGAGCCGGGAATTCGAGCATCTTGTCGACGCGTTCGGTTATACGCTCGACGACATGCAGTGGTTCTCCGTCAATGCGATGAAATCAGCGTTCATTCCTTTCGATGAACGACTCGCGATGATCAATGACGTCATCAAGCCCGGATATGCCGAGCTGAAGTCCGAATGGCTGTTCCAGCAGACGGCCTCCACCAGCGGTTCTGTGGCCGAGGACGGCTGATCGCGGGAATTCTCCGGTACGGAATGCGGGCGGGTGTTCACAATCCGTCCGCATTTCGATGTTTGCGGCGGGCGGGTGCGCATGTTTACGGTCGTGGACCGCTCACATCCCCGTAAACCCATTTCGAGGACGCATTTCATGAAGCAGTCTGCTGCCAAGACCCTCGGTGTCGCCGCCCTCGGTGCCGCCTTCGCCGCGGCCGGCGCGGGTGCCGCGAACGCCGCTCCGGCGGTCCCGGACGCCTCCCAGGCGCTCGGCACCGTCTCCCAGGGGCTCCCCACCGAGAACCTCACCAAGGCGCTCCCGGGTGCCGGTGAGGCGCTGGCGCAGGCCCAGCCGGCGCTCGGCGCGGGCCTCGCGGCCGCGCAGCCCGCCGCCCAGCGGGTGCTCGCCGACGGTCCGACCGCGCCCGTCGCCGGTCTCCTCGGCGGCCTGCCGATCGGCAAGGTGCTGCCCGGCGGTGGCGCCGGCACCGGCGTGAACGGCCTGCCGCTCGGCTGAACCACGGAGTCATGACGCGGCCCTGAGGCAGTGAGGTCCTCAAGGTCCGCCGCTCCTCGCACGCGCCGGTGGGGCGCACCCCCTGGACTCGGGGTGCGCCCCACCGGCGTACGTGCGCACGGGGTGCTACCAGGCGGCCTGCGCCTTGTCCTCCGAGGGGAACAGGATCCACAGGGCGATGTAGAGCAGGAACTGCGGGCCCGGCAGCAGGCAGGAGACCAGGAAGATCACGCGCATGGTGGTCGCGGAGGTGCCGAAGCGCCGTGCCAGCGCGGCACACACTCCGCCGATCATGCGGCCGTTGGTGGGGCGGGCGAGGCGGGACATTGCGGCTCCTTCGCGAGCGTCGGGTGGGAGGGTCCGAGTGACCCTCCAACTGCTTTCCACGCTACGGAGACGAAAGACGCAAAGCGTCGCTCTACGGTGCGATCCCGACCCTGGGAATCGTCGGGGTCCTACCCTGAGCCGGCTCCTCCTGGCGGACGGACGGGCGAGGGTCGGGCCCGGTCCCGCGGCGGAGCCAGTGGCGGGCCGCCGGCACGACCGCGAGGTGCGCGAGCGCCACACCGGCGGTGTTCAGGAGCAGCGAGTCGATGTCGACGACCTGGCCGGGGACACCGGTCTGGAGCAGCGCGATACCCAGGGAGATCAGGGCGCCCGCGGCGGACGTACGGACCAGGGAGCCCAGCGTGGACGCCCAGAGCCTGCCGTGCGCCATCGGGATCAGGACGCCGAGCGGGGCGAGCAGGGCGAGCCCCTCGCCGATCCGGCGGGCCGCCTCCTGCCAGCCGAGGGCGAGGTCGGCGCGGATGCCGGCCAGGGGGTGCAGGTTGGCGGGGACGACCCACGGGACGTCCAGTGGCCGCAGCGTGTACCAGGCGACGAACGCGAGGTGTGCGACGAGGAGGACACCTCCTGCCACACGGACGCGAAGGGCGGCATTGCCGCCGATGAAGCCTTGCTGCACGACCCCCTAGACGCCGCGCTCGGCACGATCGGTTCCGGAACACCCCGAGGTACCTGGGTGAGGTCTGCGCCACACGTGGTCGTCGGACCCCCGTCAGCCGCCGGTCACCTCGCTCGACGGCGGCTGGTGGCTGCTCGGCTGGGAGCGGACCTGGTCCGTGCAGTCGTAGCGGCGCAGGGGGGCGGTGCCGGGGCCGCCGAGGATGACGGAGCCGTCGCCCTCGGCCGCGGCCGAGTCGGAGAACGTGCACACGACCTGCGCGAGGGCGTAGCGGGAGAGCTCGGCGGGCGGGGTGCTCAGCCGGAGTGTGTCCTCGGGGTCCTTGGGGCGCGGTCCGCTGACGGTCGTGCCGCCGCGGACGTACGTCTGGTAACCGGCGTCCTGCTCGGCGGCCGACGGAGCCTCGGCGAGCTGGTCGAGGAGGCCCTGCGCGACCAGCACCCGCCGCTCGGAGTCCTCGGTGCCGTCCGGCACCCGTACGGTCCGGTCCACGGCCACCAGCGACGACCCGCACAGCAGGAACACCTGCACGGCCAGCCCCCCGGACGCCTGCGCCGCCCCCGACTCCGACAGGGAACACCGCACCCGGGAGGGCGCGGGCCCGAAGTCGGTGGGCACCTCGGTGGACCGGATCCCGCACCCGGCGACCAGCACCGCGAGCACGGGCAACGCGAGCAGCCGCCGCAGGGTCACACCGTGCCACCGCTTCCGGGACCGGCTCGCAGCCGGACGGCCGACCCGTGTCGTCGTTGCTCCGCCGCCCCACCCCCGCTGTCGCCGCTGCGTGTTCATCACACGTCCCCCTTGCTCGCCCCGGCGTCGTCCTTCTTGGTTTCTGTCAGTTGTTCTGCCAGGGCCGAGGCGTCGCGGGGAAGGTGGAGGGTGAACACGGCGCCGCCGTCGGGGGAGTTGGCCGCGGTGATCTCGCCGCCGTGGATGTGGGCGTTCTCCAGGGCGATGGAGAGGCCGAGGCCGCTGCCCTCGGAGCGGGGGCGGGAGGCGCTGGCCTTGTAGAAGCGGTCGAAGACGTGCGGGAGGACGTCCTCGGGGATGCCGGGACCGTGGTCCCGGACCCGGATGACCACCTCGTCGTCCGCGGCGCGCACGGCCACCCGCACCGGCGAGCCACCGTGCTTGAGCGCGTTGCCGATGAGGTTGGCCAGGATGACGTCCAGGCGCCGCGGGTCCAGGCGGGCGTGGATCCCGCGCTCGGCGTCCAGCTCCACCGCGTCCAGCCACGCGCGCGCGTCGATGCACGCCGTGATCTGGTCGGCCACGTCGACGTCGTCGAGGACCAGCCGGGCCGTACCCGCGTCGAAGCGGGTGACCTCCATCAGGTTCTCCACCAGGTCGTTGAGCCTGCGGGTCTCGCTGACCACCAGCCGGACCGCCGGTTCGATCATCGGGTCCATGGAGCCGGACTCCGCCTCCAGCTCCTCCTCCAGGATCTCCGTGACGGCGGTGATCGCGGTCAGCGGCGTCCGCAGCTCGTGGCTCATGTCCGCCACGAAGCGCCGCGAGGCGTCGTCGCGCGCGGCCATGTCCTCGACCCGCTTCTCCAGCGCCTCGGCCGCGTAGTTGAACGTCCGTGACAGGTCCGCGAGTTCGTCGGTACCGGAGACCCTGAGCCGGGTGTCCAGCCTGCCCTCGCCGAGCCGCCGGGCGGCCACCCCCAGCCGGTGCACCGGCTTCAGTACGGTCGTCGCGGCGGCCTGCGCGAGCAGCGCGGAGCCGATCAGGGCGAGGCCGGTGGCGATACCCAGCGACCAGGCAAGGGAGTTGAGGTCCTTGGCCTCAGGCTCGAGGGACTTGAGCATGTAGCCGGTCGGTCCGCCGCCGATCACGCGCGTACCGGCGACCAGATACGGCGTGTCGTGGTCGACGATCCGCTGCCAGTACAGGTGGTAGGCGGACTTGTTGGCGGAGTCGACCTTCTGCTTCTCGTTCACCGCCTCGCGCAGCGACACCGGCACGTCCTGGAGCGTGAACCCGTCCAGGGCGCCCGAATTGCCGTACACCGTCCTGCCGTTCACGTCGTCGGCGACCAGCAGCACGCTGAAGCGCTGGCTGCTGCCCGCCATCTGCCCGGCGGCCTGCTGGAGTTCGTCCTGTGTGGGATCCGCCGGCAGGGCGCCCGCGCGGTTCTGCATCTCCTGCTGGAAGTCCCGCAGCACCGCGTCCTGGGCGCGGGTGAGGACGGCCTCGCGGTTGAGCCAGTAGGCGATCCCGGACGCGGACACGGCGGCGGTCAGCGCCACCAGGCCGAACACCACGACCAGACGCAGTCGCAGACTGGTGAAACGCAGCCGTGACCACACACCCTTGCGAGCCGCGAACCAGCCGCGGAGCCCCCCTTGCGCTTCGGTCACTGAGGCGTGTCCAGCCGGTAGCCCACGCCCCGCACGGTCCGGATCAGCGTCGGGGACGACGGCACGTCCTCGACCTTGGCGCGCAGCCGCTGCACACAGGCGTCCACCAGGCGCGAGTCACCGAGGTAGTCGTGCTCCCACACCAGGCGCAGCAACTGCTGGCGGGACAGCGCCTGACCGGGCCGCCGGGACAGCTCCAGGAGCAGCCTGAGTTCGGTGGGCGTGAGCTGGAGGTCCTCGCCGTTCTTCGTGACGGTCATGGCCGCACGGTCGATGACCAGGGACCCGAAGCTCGCCGCGTCCGTCGACTCGCGTTCACCGCGCCGCAGCACGGCCCGGATCCGGGCGTCGAGGACCCGCCCCTGGATCGGCTTGACCACGTAGTCGTCGGCGCCGGACTCCAGCCCGACCACCACGTCGATGTCGTCGCTGCGCGCGGTCAGCAGAATGATCGGCAGCTGGTCCGTGCGCCGGATGCGCCGGCACACCTCGAACCCGTCGATACCGGGCAGCATCACGTCCAGCACGATCAGGTCCGGCCGCTGCTCACGCAGCAGTTTGAGGCCGTCCTCGCCGGTGGCAGCGGTGGCAACCCGGTGGCCCTGGCGCGTGAGGCTCAGCTCCAGGGCGGTACGGATGGCGTCGTCGTCCTCGATCAGCAACAGGGAAGGCACGGGCTCATTCTGGCCCATGGCAGGCCGGGTATCGACACCTGTACACCTGCGTGCGCATAGCGCTGCTCTCTGTGCCCGTCCTGTGCGATTCCTGCGACGGGGCCCTGTGACAGGTCTGTGACAGTCGGCGGACACGGCCATGAAGGTGCGAGGGCAAGCTTCTCGGCACGGGCAAGGAAGTACCGCCCGGAACGACCGAACACCGGAAGTCCACGACGGGGGGCGCGAGATGAACACGCTGCACAGCACCAACACTGGCGCAGTGATCACGCGTCTCCACGACGTGAACGGGGGCCGGGGTTCCGAGAAGTCCGGTGCCGCAAGCGGGCGGGGGTGCGCTCGCGGCACCGGGCGTCAGCACACCACGTACATGTCGGTGGTTGACACCTTCACGGGGGAATCGCACGGGGGATCGTCGTACAGGGAGGGCACGGGGGAGCGTCGTTCGCTGTCGGAGGCGGAGTTCACCGCCTACGTCCAGGAGCGCCGCGCCTCCCTGTACGCCACCGCCTATCACCTGACCGGTGACCGCTTCGAGGCCGAGGACCTGCTGCAGAGCGCGCTGTTCTCGACGTACAAGGCGTGGGACCGGATCAGCGACAAGGCCGCGGTCGGGGGCTACCTCCGCCGCACCATGACGAACCTGCACATCAGCGCGTGGCGCCGCCGCAAGCTGAACGAGTACCCGACCGAGGAGCTGCCGGAGACGCCCGGCGACACGGACGCGATGCGCGGCACGGAGCTGCGCGCGGTCCTGTGGCAGGCGCTCGCCCGGCTCCCCGAACTCCAGCGCACGATGCTGGTCCTCCGTTACTACGAGGGCCGCACCGACCCGGAGATCGCGGAGATCCTCGACATCAGTGTCGGCACGGTGAAGTCCAGCATCTGGCGGTCCCTGCGCCGCCTGCGCGAGGACGAGGTCCTCAGCTTCGGCCGTGACGAGGAGAACGCCTTCGGGGAGCTCGTGGCCTGAGGGTTCGGGGGGACAGCACCACCATCGGGGGAGCACCACAAGTGGGGGACCGGGTATCGGCTGGGGGGCCGGTACCCGGGCGGGGGACAACGGGGAAGCACCAGGAAGCGGGACTGGAGGGCCGGGGGGTCCGTCCAGTCCCGCTTCTTCGTGCGCGCTCAGCCGACCTCCATCAGCCTTGCCCCGGCGGCCGTGTCACCGACCGCGATGGCCTCGGCGGGCTCCCGCCCCTCGACGGCGTACGCGCCGGTCGTGCCGTGCGGGATCGCGACCTCGGAGTCGCCCGGGGTGTCGTCGCACTCCGGGATCTCGGCGGTCCCCAGTCGCTCGCCCACCGTGAAGCCGATCTCTCCGGCGGGCAGATAGACACGGTTCTCGTAGCGCACCGCACCCGCACAGGAGGCCGCGGCCTCGCCGGACTCCTCGCCCGGGCCGCAGCCGGTGAGGGCCGCGAGGAGGACGAACGCGAGGACCCGCAGGGCAGTTGTCATCGGCTTCCTTTCCGAGGGACCGTTTTCCGGTCCTACGACGGAGAAGGCGCCGTGGGCGTTCAGGTCGCCGGAGTCGCCGCCGGGCGGGGGTGCGCCGCCGCGGCGGAGAGGCGGGCGAGCGCCTCGTCCTTGTCGCAGGGATGGGCGCCCAGCGCGGTCTGGCGGGCGACGATCGAGCGCTCCAGACGCATCAGCCGCCAGCCGCGCCGCAACAGGAACGGCACCGACTTGCGGCCCTCACGCAGATCCCGCAGGAACCGGCGACGGAAGGTGCGCACCGGACCCCGGCTCAGACACAGCGCGTCGGCAAGTACCCCCAGCTCCCGGCAGCGGGTGACGATCTCGGCGGCGAAGATGCCCTCCGCGATGAACAGCGGGGTGCGGCCCATCTCGACCGCCTCCTCGCCGGTGCGGGCACTCAGCGAGATGTCGTAGACCGGGATGCGCGTACGGCCCGTGCGGCACAGGTCCACGATCGCCGCCACCGCGGTGTCCGCGTCCCAGGAGCCGGGATGGTCCCAGTCGATGTCGGAGCTCCCCGCCACCAGCGGCAGCGTCGGGTCGGTGCCCTCCTTGTAGAAGTCGTCGAGCCTCAGGACCGGAAGACCGGAACGGGCCGAGAGAAGGGACTTGCCGGAGCCGGAGGGGCCGCAGAGCAGCACGACTCGCGTCGGTATGGCCGGTTGGGAACTCACGGGACACCAGTGTGAGGCATTCACCTGCTGTTCATCGACCCCGCGGGTCGGCTTTGAAGCGTGCGTCACACTTCAACTACCCTTCGTGCCGACTCGATTACCCCCCGTACGGAGAAGGTGGCAGCAACGATGGCCCGATACGAGAACCCGACCGCCCAGCGGGCGCTGGTCGCCCTGGCGACCGCGGGAGTGGCGCTCGGCGCCGGCGCGACGGCGGCCTCCGCCGCGGAACCGGTCGTCGACGTGGTGCGCACCCGGCCGACCTCCCTGGGGAACATCGACCCCCAGTCGGGGTTGCAGGGGCTCGCCGGCACGGTCGGGTACGTCACCGGGCCGGTGGCCGGGCTCAAGCCGAACCCGCTGGCGGGGACGGGCGTCGACCCGCTGGACAACGGGGTCGGTACGCAGCTCGCCGACTTCCAGCCGCTGGCCACGCAGGCGTTGACGGGGCCGGTCGCGCAGGCGCAGTCGATCGGGTCTATGCCGGTGGTGGGGCAGGTGGCGGGGCTTCTCAGTAACGGGTGACGATTCGGGGCGCGGACGGGCGGTGGGGGACTGCGGACCGTTGCCGGGCGCGGGTGCGTCGTGGCTGGTCGCGCAGTTCCCCGCGCCCCTGAGAGCGCGGCCTTCGGCCGCTGCTCTCAGTAGGACGAGCCCGACGCCCCCAGCGAACCCGTCGGGTGCCAGACCGTCTTGGTCTCCAGGAACGCCGTCAGACGGTCAATCCCCGGCGTCGCCGCCCAGTCGTCCACAGGCTGTGGACGCAGGACGCGCTTCAGGTTGTCCGCCGCGGCGATCTCGAGTTCCTTCGCGAGGATCTCGTCCGCGCCCGCCAGGTCGATCGCGTTGACGTCCTGGTGGGAGGCGAGCGGGGTCGCGATCTCCGCCGTACGGCCCGAGAGGACGTTGACCACGCCTCCGGGGACGTCCGAGGTGGCCAGGACCTCGGCCAGGGACAGGGCGGGGAGCGGGGACTTCTCCGAGGCCACCACGACCGCCGTGTTGCCCGTCGCGATCACCGGGGCCAGCACGCTCACCAGGCCCAGGAACGACGACTCCTGCGGGGCCAGGACCGCGACCACGCCCGTCGGCTCGGGTGAGGAGAGGTTGAAGTACGGGCCCGCCACCGGGTTGCCGCCGCCGACCACCTGGGCGATCTTGTCGGTCCAGCCCGCGTACCAGACCCAGCGGTCGATCGTCGCGTCCACCTGCTCGGCGGCCTTCGACTTCGACAGGCCCTCCGCGTCGGCCACCTCGTGGACGAACTGCGCCCTGCGGCCCTCCAGCATCTCCGCGACGCGGTAGAGGACCTGGCCGCGGTTGTAGGCCGTGGCTCCCGACCAGCCGCCGAACGCCTTGCGTGCGGCCACGACCGCGTCACGGGCGTCCTTGCGGCTCGACTGCGGCGCGTTCGCCAGCCACTTGCCCTTTGCGTCGGTCACCTCGTACACCCGGCCGCTCTCGGAACGCGGGAACTTCCCGCCGACGTACAGCTTGTAGGTCTTGAAGACAGACAGGCGCTGCTCGGTCTTTTCGGTCTTCTCAGACATCGAGGTATGCCTCCAGGCCGTGGCGACCGCCCTCGCGGCCGAAGCCCGACTCCTTGTAGCCGCCGAAGGGCGAGGTCGGGTCGAACTTGTTGAACGTGTTGGACCAGACGACCCCGGCCCGGAGCTTGCCCGCGACCGCCAGGATCCGCGAGCCCTTCTCGGTCCAGATGCCCGCCGACAGGCCGTACTGCGTGTTGTTCGCCTTGGCGACCGCCTCGTCGGGCGTACGGAAGGTCAGGACCGACAGGACCGGGCCGAAGATCTCGTCGCGGGCGATGGTGTGCGCCTGGGTGACGTTGGTGAAGAGCGTCGGGGCGAACCAGTAGCCGGAGGACGGGAGTTCGCACTCCGGGGACCACGGCTCGGCGCCCTCGGCCGCGCCCTTGTCGACGAGCGAGGTGATCCGCGCGAGCTGCTCGGCGGAGTTGATCGCGCCGATGTCCGTGTTCTTGTCGAGCGGGTCGCCGAGGCGCAGGGTGGACAGGCGGCGCTTGAGGGAGTCCAGCAGCTCGTCCTGGATCGACTCCTGGACGAGGAGGCGGGAGCCCGCGCAGCAGACCTGGCCCTGGTTGAAGAAGATGCCGTTGACGATCCCCTCGACGGCCTGGTCGATCGGGGCGTCGTCGAAGACGATGTTGGCGCCCTTGCCGCCCAGTTCCAGGGTGAGCTTCTTGCGGGTGCCCGCGACCGTGCGCGCGATCTCCTTGCCGACGGCGGTGGAGCCGGTGAAGGCCACCTTGTTGACGTCCGGGTGCGCGACGAGCGCGGCGCCCGTGTCGCCGTAGCCCGGGAGGATGTTGACGACACCCCTGGGCAGACCCGCCTGGCGGCACACGTCCGCGAAGAACAGGGCGGACAGGGGGGTCGTCTCGGCGGGCTTCAGCACGACCGTGTTGCCGGTCGCCAGGGCCGGGGCGATCTTCCACGCCAGCATCAGGAGCGGGAAGTTCCACGGGATGACCTGGCCGGCCACGCCCAGGGGCTTCGGCGCCGGACCGAAGCCGGCGTGCTCCAGCTTGTCGGCCCAGCCCGCGTAGTAGAAGAAGTGCGCGGCGACCAGGGGCAGGTCGGCGTCGCGGGTCTCCTTGATCGGCTTGCCGTTGTCCAGGGTCTCCAGGACGGCCAGCTCGCGCGAGCGCTCCTGGATGATCCGGGCGATGCGGAACAGGTACTTGGCGCGCTCGGAGCCGGGCAGCGCCGACCACTTCGCGAAGGCCCTTCGGGCGGCCCCCACCGCGCGGTCGACGTCCGCCTCGCCCGCCTGGGCGATCTCGGACAGGACCTCCTCGGTGGACGGCGAGACGGTCTTGAAGACCTTGCCCTCGGCCGCCTCCACGAACTCGCCGTCGATGAACAGGCCGTAGGAGGGGGCGATGTCGACGACCGAGCGGGACTCGGGCGCCGGTGCGTACTCGAATGCGGATGCCATGGTGATCAGTCCACCGTCACGTAGTCGGGGCCGGAGTAGCGGCCGGTGGCCAGCTTCTGACGCTGCATCAGCAGGTCGTTCAGGAGCGAGGAGGCGCCGAAGCGGAACCAGTGGTTGTCGAGCCAGTCCTCGCCCGCGGTCTCGTTGACCAGGACGAGAAACTTGATCGCGTCCTTGGACGTACGGATACCGCCGGCCGGCTTCACGCCCACCTGGACGCCGGTCTGCGCACGGAAGTCGCGCACCGCCTCCAGCATCAGCAGGGTGTTGGCGGGAGTGGCGTTCACCGCGACCTTGCCGGTGGACGTCTTGATGAAGTCCGCGCCGGCCAGCATGCCGAGCCAGCTCGCGCGGCGGATGTTGTCGTACGTCGACAGCTCGCCGGTCTCGAAGATGACCTTGAGCCGGGCGTCGGTCCCGCAGGCCTCGCGCACGGCGACGATCTCGTCGTACACCTTCATGTAGTTCCCCGCGAGGAACGCCCCGCGGTCGATGACCATGTCGACCTCGTCGGCACCGGCGGCCACGGCGTCGCGCACGTCGGCCAGCTTCACGGCCAGGGCCGCGCGGCCGGCCGGGAAGGCGGTGGCCACGGAGGCGACCTTCACACCGGAACCGGCGACGGCCTCCTTGGCGACGGCCACCATGTCGGGATAGACGCAGACCGCGGCCGTGGCGGGGGTCGTCCGGTCGGTCGGGTCGGGGCGGACCGCCTTGGCGCCGAGCGCCCGGACCTTGCCCGGGGTGTCCGCGCCTTCCAGCGTCGTCAGGTCGACCATCGAGATGGCGAGGTCGATGGCGTACGCCTTCGCGGTCGTCTTGATGGAACGGGTACCGAGAGAGGCGGCGCGCGCCTCCAGACCGACGGCGTCCACGCCGGGCAGCCCGTGAAGGAACCGGCGCAGCGTGCTGTCGGACGCGGTCACGTCCGTGAGCGGGTGTGCGGCTGATGCAGTGGTGGGCATGGTCACCAGACGAGCATATCTACGCGCGTAGCGGCTGTACAGGGGGGCAGGTCACCCACGTGGAAGGGGAGCGGGCCGCACGAACACTCTTACCGGCGGCGCTTAGGATCGCGAGCATGTCGTCCGCAACCCCGGAATCCAGGGACCGCATCTACCGCTCACCCATGGCGCTGATCGGCGGCTTCCTCCTCCTCGTCATCATCGGCTGGCTCGGCTTCGACGCGGTCGCCTCCGGCAGCGGCAGCACGCCGTGGTTCGCGCTCGCCACGCTGCTCCTCCTCGTGCCGCTGGTGATCGCCTTCACCCTCCGCCCGGCCGTCTTCGCCAACCACGACCGGCTGCGCATCCGCAACCCCTTCCGCGTCATCGTCCTGCCCTGGGGCGAGGTCGAGATGTTCCGCTCGGGGTTCTCGAACGAGGTGCTCGCCAAGTCCGGCACCAAGTACCAGCTGTGGGCGATCCCGGTCTCGCTGCGCGGCCGCAAGAAGGCGGCGCGGCAGACCGCCCGGCAGGAGTCCGGGCGGGGGCCGAGCAGGGGGATGGGGCTGTTCGGCTCGATGCAGACCGATGTGCTCGGGGGGCGGACGCCGGTTCCCGACGGGCCCGTCCGGGCCGAGACCGACCAGATCATGGACGATCTGGGGGACCTGCTGGAGGCCCGGGGGAAGGCGAAGACGTCCCAGGGGGAGGTCTCGGTGCGGTGGGCCTATGAGATCGCGGGGCCCGCGGTGGCGGGGGCGGTGCTGCTTTTGATTCTGGCGGTGGTGGGGTAGCGCGTTACGGCGTGCCGCGGGGGTTGTGCGGCGGGTGCGGGTGCGGGTGCGTTGTGGTTGGTCGCGCCCGCGCGGCGGTAGCCGCACATCGATACAGCCCCGCGCCCCTTTGGGGCGCTCACGGTGGGCCGGGGTGGGAGTGGGGCGCGGAACCAAGGTCGACATCCATCCCTGAATCACCCGATGGGGTGCTCCGGACCTGTACATGGGGCAACGCAGAGGTTCAGTCCAATCCCCATTCACCGGCTGCTGTCAGCCTCCGGCCATGAACGCACCCCTGAACACCCCGCGCATGGGCATCCCCGCCCGTCTCGCGGAGACGCTGAGCATGCCGGAGCGGCACGAGTACCTCCGGCGGTCCCTGTCCCGGCGCGGTCTCCTCGCCGCGACCGCGGTCGCCGGTGCGGCCGGACTCGCCGCGAGCGGCACCGCGCGGGCGGCCACCCCCGACCTGGTCACGCGCTCGGCCACCGAGCACGTCGACGGCGCCCTCGTCGCGCCGTTCGGCCGGCACCTCGCGTACGGCGCCGACCCGCGCACCCAGATGCGGGTGTCCTGGCAGGTTCCGCTGCCCGTCCGCGATCCCTTCCTGCGGATCGGGCTCAGCCCGCTCGACCTCGGCCACAAGGTCCCCGCCGAGGTGCGGGACCTGTTCACCCCGGCCGGGGTCGGCAAGAGCGCCGACATCGACCAGTACTACGTGCACGCGGCCCTGGACAACCTGCGGCCCGGGACCACCTACTACTACGGCGTCGGCCACGACGGCTTCGACCCGGCGCACGCCGGTGCCGCGCACACCGTCTACTCCTTCACCACCGCCCCCGACACCCACAGCCGGCGCCCGTTCGCCTTCACCGCGTTCGGCGACCAGAACCCCAGCTACACCGCCATCGGCCTCAACGCGCTCGTCCAGGCCCAGAACCCGGCCTTCCACCTGCACGCAGGCGACATCTGCTACGCCGAGGAGACCGGGCACGGGCTGCCCGCCGACAGCAGCAACTACGACGCCCGGCAGTGGGACCAGTTCCTCGCCCAGATCGAACCGACGTCGAGCCGGGTGCCGTGGATGGTGGCGTTCGGCAACCACGACATGGAGGCCTGGTACTCGCCCAACGGCTACGGCGGCAACGAAGCCCGCTTCACGCTCCCCGGCAACGGGTTCGACCCGCAGAAGGCACCGGGTGTGTACTCCTTCGTCCACGGGAACGTCGCCGTCGTCTCGGTCGACGCCAATGACGTGTCGTACGAGATTCCCGCCAACCGCGGCTACACGGGCGGCAAGCAGACCGCGTGGCTGGACCGGCGGTTGGGGCAGCTGCGCAAGACGCCCGGCGTCGACTTCATCGTGGTCTTCCACCACCACTGCGCCTTCTCCACCACCAGCTCGCACGCCTCCGAGGGCGGGGTGCGGGAGGAGTGGGTGCCGCTGTACGAGAAGCACCAGGTGGATCTCGTCGTCAACGGGCACAACCACGTGTACGAGCGCACGGACCCGGTGGTGCGGGACAAGGCCGTGCGCGAACTGCCCATCGGAGGGACGCACGAGCCGGCCCGTGGTGGGGTCGTCTACGTGACCGCGGGCGCGGGCGGGGAGAGCGTCTACAGCTTCCCCGTGGCCGACAGCTACGAAGGGCACGAGGACGAGGTCGGTGCCGTGCCGACGTACTACACGGGCGCGGGGGGCAAGGTCACCGAGAGCGTGGACTGGTCGCGGGTGCGGTACACCGGGTACTCGTTCATCCGTGTCGACGTGAAGCCGGCTTCCGCGGGGCGGACCTCCACGCTGACGGTGCGGGCGCTGGCGGCTACGGGGGCGGAGGTGGACCGGTTCGTCGTGGCGCGGAAGGTGACCGGCTGAGAGGGTGAGGGGCGGCCCGGACGGGGGCCGCCCCTCGGCTTGGGTGGCGGTGGCGGGTTGTGGTGGCGGTGGCGGTTGGGGTTGTGGTCAGATTCCCGCGGCTGCCGACAGGTCCCGCTTGATCGTGGCCAGGAGGTCGGTCGCCTTGGCGCGGGCCGTCGGGAGGTCCGCGTGGGTGGCCACCGGGATCACCACCTCCAGGTAGCACTTCAGCTTCGGCTCCGTGCCGCTCGGGCGGACGACGACCCGGGCGCCGGTGAGGGTGTAGCGCAGGCCGTCGGTGGGCGGGAGCCGGTCCGTGCCCCGGGTGAGGTCCTCCGCCCTGGTGATCGGCAGGCCCGCGAGCTCGGTCGGCGGGTGCTCGCGGAGCCGCTCCATCGCCCTGGCGATGATCGACAGGTCCTCCACGCGGACCGAGAGCTGGCCGGTGGCGTGCAGACCGTGGGCCACGGCGAGGTCGTCGAGGAGGTCGGGGAGCGTGCGGCCCTGTTCCTTGAGCTCGGAGGCGAGCTCCGTGACGAGGAGCGCGGCGGTGATGCCGTCCTTGTCCCGTACGCCCTCCGGGTCCACGCAGTAGCCGAGGGCCTCCTCGTAGCCGTAGCGCAGGCCCTCCACGCGGGCGATCCACTTGAAGCCGGTCAGGGTCTCCTCGTAGGGCAGGCCCGCCTTCTCGGCGATCCGGCCGAGGAGGGAGGAGGAGACGATCGACTCGGCGAACGTGCCCTGCGCTCCGCGGGTCACCAGGTGGGCGGCGAGGAGCGAGCCGACCTCGTCGCCGCTCAGCATGCGCCAGGTGCCGTTGTCCTTTACGGCCACTGCGCAGCGGTCGGCGTCGGGGTCGTTCGCGATGATCAGGTCGGGGTCGGTCTCGTGCGCCTTCGCGAAGGCGAGGTCCATCGCGCCGGGCTCTTCCGGGTTGGGGAAGGCGACGGTCGGGAAGTCGGGGTCCGGGTCGGCCTGTTCCGCGACGAGGTCCGGGGTGGGGAAGCCCGCGCGGGCGAACGCGGCGAGGAGGGTGTCCTTGCCGACGCCGTGCATCGCCGTGTAGACGGTGCGGGCGGTGCGGGGGGAGTTCTCCGCGAGGACGGCGTCCGTGCGGGCGAGGTAGGCGTCGAGGACGCTGTCGTCGAGGGTCTCCCAGCCGGTGTCGGGGCGCGGGACGTCGTTGAGGGACGCGATCGCTTCGATCTCCGCCGCGATCTCCGCGTCGGCGGGCGGGACGATCTGGGAGCCGTCGCCGAGGTAGACCTTGTAGCCGTTGTCGCGGGGCGGGTTGTGGCTGGCGGTGACCTCCACGCCGGCGACCGCGCCCAAGTGCCTTATGGCGTACGCCAGGACGGGGGTGGGGAGGGGGCGGGGGAGGACGGCCGCGGTGAGGCCGGCGCCGGTCATGACGGCGGCGGTGTCCTGGGCGAAGTCCTTCGACTTGTGGCGGGCGTCGTAGCCGATGACGACGAGGCCGTTGCCGTTGCCGTGCTTCTTGAGGTACGCGGCGAGGCCGGCGGCGGCTCGGATGACGACCGTGCGGTTCATGCGCATCGGTCCGGCGCCGAGTTCGCCTCGCAGGCCGGCGGTGCCGAACTGGAGGGTGCCGCTGAAGCGGGCTTCGAGTTCTTTGACGTCTCCGGCTTCGAGGAGGCGGGAGAGTTCGGCGCGGGTGTCCGGGTCGGGGTCTTCGGCGAGCCAGGTTGTGGCGCGGGCGGTGAGATCGTCATCCACGGTTGCCTCCGGCGGTGGGGCGGTTGTTTGTCTGCGGCGTGGTGGGGGCGGGCGTTTTGCGCAGTTCCCCGCGCCCCTGAGGGGCCTGCGGCGGCCTCTTGCTGTCCGGTGGGGGCGTGTGTAGCGCGTTTCGTTCGGTGGGTGGGTCGGTGCCGGGGTGGGGGGTATCCGTCCTCGGTCCGGCGGCTCGGTCCCTTGAGATGTCCTCGGTTCCGGACGCCGGCCGCTGCGGGCGGACACCCCCCACCCCGTCCCCTGCGCGCCGTACGCGGCGAACGGCCGGTGGGGGCGGACGCGGCGGCTGACGGCCCGTGGGGGCGGGCGCGGTGGCTGACGGTTCGTGGGGGCGGGCGCGGCGGCTGACGGCCCATTGGGCGGGTGCTGACGGTCCATCGTGGCGCAGGCCAACTGCAACTCCTCAGGGGCGCGGGGAACTGCGCGACCAGCCACCACGGACCCGCAGCCGCCGGACAGCGGGACCCGGCACCCCCCTAGGCGCCCAGCGCTCGCGAAGCTCAGATGCGGCCGAGGACCTGCGCCAGCAGGGACCCCATCCGGGTCGCGCTGTCGCGGCCCGCCTGGAGGACCTCCTCGTGGTTCAGGGGCTCGCCCGTCATCCCCGCGGCGAGGTTCGTGACCAGGGAGATGCCCAGGACCTCCGCGCCCGCCTCGCGTGCGGCGATCGCCTCGAGGACCGTCGACATGCCCACCAGGTCCGCACCGATGACGCGGGCCATGCGGATCTCCGCCGGCGTCTCGTAGTGCGGGCCGGGGAACTGGGCGTAGACGCCCTCCTCCAGCGTGGGGTCGATCTCCTTGCACAGGGCGCGCAGGCGGGGGGAGTAGAGGTCGGTCAGGTCGACGAAGTTCGCGCCGATGATCGGGGACGTCGCCGTGAGGTTGATGTGGTCGCTGATCAGGACCGGCTGACCGGGTCGCATGCCCTCGCGGAGGCCGCCGCAGCCGTTGGTGAGGACGATCGTCTTGCAGCCGGCCGCGACCGCGGTGCGCACGCCGTGAGCCACGGCGGCCACGCCACGGCCCTCGTAGTAGTGCGTACGGCCGAGGAAGACCAGGGCGCGCTTCGCGCCGATCCGGTACGAGCGGATCTTGCCGCCGTGTCCCTCCACCGCCGGCGGCGGGAAACCGGGCAGCTCGGTGACCGGGAACTCGGCGTCGGGGGCACCGAGCGCGTCCACCGCCGGTGCCCAGCCGGAGCCCATCACGAGGGCGACGTCGTGGGTCTCGGCGCCGGTCAGTTCGCGCAGGCGTACGGCGGCGGCGTCAGCGGCGGCGTGCGGGTCGCCCTGGATGTCGTCCGGAAGAAGAGATGCGTTCACGCGGATGAGGGTAGCCGGTCCGGGCCTACGCGCGTAGATGACAGAGCTGACGGGATGGCGATCGTTGTCTTGTTGTTTCCGACCAAGGGTGTGGCCGCTGTGGCGTGAGGGTCAGCAGGGGCGCTTGCGCAGTTCCATCACGTAGTCGTGCGGTGCGCCGGCCGACTCCGCCGCGTCGGCCACCTCGCCCAGGTAGCGGGCCGAGGGCAGGCCACCCTCGTAACCGTTCAGGACGTACGTCCAGGCCTGCTCCTCGCCCTCCAGGGTGTGGATCCGGACCCGGGTGCGGCGGTAGATGTCCAGGCCCACGCCCTCCCAGCGGTCCATCGAGTCGTCGTCGGCGGGCGCGATGTCGTAGAGCGCGACGAAGACCTGGGAGAGCGGGTCCTCGACGATCGTCGCCAGCGCTCCTTCCCAGCCCATGTGCTCGCCGCCGAAGGTCAGCCGCCAGCCGTTCAGCCACCCCGTGGCGCGCATCGGCGAGTGCGGGGCGCGGCGGGTCATCAGCCGCGCGTCGAGGTTGCCGGCGTAGGCGGCGTAGAGCGACATGCGTCGAGGGTACGGCAGGCTTCTCCGGCGTCTCTCCCGTAACAGAGGTATCTCGGGGTGGGCCCCAGGCAGTGGCACTCCGGCGCGTGCGGGACAATGGAGTACGTGACTCGGATCGTGATCATCGGTGGCGGACCCGGCGGATACGAGGCGGCCCTGGTGGCCGCCCAGCTCGGCGCGGAGGTGACCGTCGTCGACTGCGACGGTCTGGGCGGGGCGTCGGTGCTGACCGACTGCGTCCCGTCGAAGACCCTTATCGCGACGGCTGAGGTCATGACGACCTTCGACTCGTCCTACGAGGAGCTGGGGATCATCGTCGCCGACGACACCCCGCCCCTGGAGCAGGCCGCGCGGGTGGTGGGCGTCGACCTGGGGAAGGTCAACCGGCGTGTGAAGCGGCTCGCTCTCGCCCAGTCCCACGACATCACCGCCTCTGTCACGCGTGCCGGTGCCCGGGTGCTGCGCGGGCGTGGACGCCTTGAGGGCATGCAGGCGCTCGACGGGTCCCGGAAGGTCGTCGTGCGGGCCGTCGACGGGAGCGAGGAGACGCTCGTCGCCGATGCCGTACTGATCGCCACCGGCGGCCACCCCCGTGAGCTGCCCGACGCGCAGCCCGACGGGGAGCGGATCCTCAACTGGACCCAGGTCTACGACCTCGACGAGCTCCCCGAAGAGCTCATCGTGGTCGGGTCCGGTGTGACCGGTGCCGAGTTCGCCGGCGCCTACCAGGCACTCGGGTCCAAGGTGACGCTCGTGTCGTCCCGGGACCGGGTGCTGCCCGGAGAGGACCCGGACGCGGCCGCGGTGCTGGAGGACGTCTTCCGGCGGCGCGGCATGAACGTCATGGCGCGCTCCCGTGCCCAGTCCGCCAAGCGGGTCGGGGACCGGGTCGAGGTCACGCTGGCGGACGGCCGGGTCATCAGCGGGTCGCACTGTCTGATGGCCGTCGGTGCCATTCCCAACAGCGCCGGGATGGGGCTGGAGGAGGCGGGCGTCAAGCTGCGCGACTCCGGGCACATCTGGACCGACAAGGTGTCCCGGACGACCGCTCCCGGTGTGTACGCCGCCGGTGACGTGACCGGTGTGTTCGCCCTGGCTTCCGTGGCCGCCATGCAGGGACGCATCGCCATGTACCACTTCCTCGGCGACGCGGTGGCCCCGCTGAACCTGAAGACCGTCTCCTCCAACGTCTTCACCGACCCCGAGATCGCCACCGTCGGCTACTCGCAGTCCGACGTCGACGGCGGCAAGATCGACGCCCGGGTCGTGAAGCTCCCACTGCTGCGCAACCCGCGCGCGAAGATGCAGGGGATCCGCGACGGCTTCGTCAAGATCTTCTGCCGGCCGGGCACCGGGATCGTCGTCGGCGGTGTCGTCGTCGCACCCCGCGCCTCGGAACTGATCCACCCCATCTCGATCGCGGTCGACAACAATCTGACGGTCGAACAGATCGCGAACGCGTTCACCGTTTACCCCTCCCTTTCGGGCTCGATCGCCGAGGTGGCACGGCAGTTGCACACACGCAAGGAGACCGGGGAGGCCTGACGGCCGAAAGCGATTCCTGCCTGGTCACCGTCAGTTGTCGACCATTCGTGCGGCATAGGCGGGGGGATTAGGCCCTATACCACTTCCCGTCCTACTGTGCGAACAACTTCGGTAATTCGGCGCAAACTGCTGAAACCAGACGGTCGCCCGCGTTACTGTCAGTTTCGTGTTCGCTGCAGAACGTCGCCAATTGATCCTCGAAATGGTGCGAGCCAATGGGGCCGTGTCGCTCCGTGAGCTCGCCCGCGTCGTCCAGACCTCCGAAGTGACCGTACGGCGGGACGTGCGCGCACTGGAGGCAGAAGGACTCCTCGACCGCCGACATGGCGGTGCGGTATTGCCGGGCGGGTTCACGCGGGAGTCCGGCTTTCCGCAGAAATCGCATCTCGCGACCGCCGAGAAGACGGCCATCGCCGATCTCGCCGCGGGCCTCGTCGAAGAAGGCGAGGCCATTGTGGTGGGGGCGGGCACCACCACCCAGGAGCTGGCGCGTCGGCTCGCCCGGGTCCCCGGGCTGACCGTCGTGACCAATTCCCTTCTGGTGGCCCAGGCGCTCGCCCACGCCAACCGGGTGGAGGTCGTGATGACCGGCGGCACCCTGCGCGGCTCCAACTACGCCCTGGTGGGCTCCGGAGCCGAGCAGTCGCTCCAGGGGCTTCGGGTCTCGCGTGCCTTCCTCTCCGGGAGCGGGCTCACCGCCGAGCGCGGGCTCTCCACGTCCAACATGCTGTCGGCGTCCGTCGACCGGGCGCTGGTGCAGGCCGCCGCGGAGGTCGTGGTCCTCGCCGACCACACCAAGCTCGGCACCGACACCATGTTCCAGACCGTGCCGACGGATGTGATCACCCGCCTGGTCACCGACGAGCCCCCGGCCCACGACGACCGGGCCGGCACGGAGCTCCAGGCGCTCGCCGACCAGGGGGTGCAGATCGCGGTGGCCGGCGCGTCGGGAGCGCCGGGGGGTGATCAGGCCCCGGCGCGCCGGGGCCAGGAGCGCCGCGACGTGCCCCTGCCGGGGCCTCGGCGCGGGCAGGTCTCGGGAGCGGGGCCGACGCTGCGGACGGCGGCGGTGCTGGGGGATCCGACGTCCGGGGCGGAGCGGGGGCGCGTGGCGGACCTTCGACGCCGGTGACGGGGCCTCTCCGTCGGCTGGGACGGGGTCAGGTTTCGGGGTGGGGTCGGGTGCCGGGTCTGGCTTCGGTGTGGGGGTGCCGTGGTCTGGCGTGGGTGTGGGGGCGCCGGGTCTGAGGGGTGTCACGGGGGCCGGGGCTGAGAGTCGAAACGGGGGTGCTGGCTCCGGGTGTCGACGCGGGGGCGTCGGGGCTGAGAGTCGCGACGGGGCGCCGGGTCTGAGATGCGCCGCGGCTGGGGGCCGGGCTGAGCTGTGCCGCGGCTGAGGGCCTGGGCTGAGAGGCGCCATGTCCGGGGGCCGGTCCAAGAGACGCTCACGTGGGGCCGGTTGAGGTCGTACGGCGGCTGTGGGTTCGTTGTGGCGGGTCGTGCCCGCGCGGGGGTGGCCGCTCATTCGGCCCTGGCGCCTCAGCGGCGCGAACCGCGCCCACCGAGACGGCGGCGCCCCTCCCGCCGCGCACGCCCCCCGCGGGTCAAGTCGCCCTTTGCGCGCCCCCGTTCGCCCTCCCTCCCACCCCCGGCGATCCGGCCGGGACGCTGCACATGGCGGCCGGAAGTCGTAGTTTTCTCTCAAGGGGGAGTTATCGCCCTCTGGGGGATATCTCTGGCGAGAGCAGCGCCGGGAGAGTGTATGGAGATCAGCGGGGCCGACGCGCGCCGTGTGGTGGAGCTGGGGCGGGAACTGGCGGATGCCGGGCGGCCCGAGGAGTTGTGGGAGCGGGCGCTGACCGCCGTGCTGGAGCTCGTGCCCGCCGACGCCGGGCAGCGGTACCGGCTGCCGATGGACGGGCGGGGCGTGTTCGTGGTCAACGTGCCCGCGGACTCCTTCCACGCCGACCCGATGGTGATCTACGACCATCCCCTGGACCACCCCCTCACCGACCTGATGCTGGACGCGGTCACCCCGGGTGCCTGGCGGGTCAGCGATGTCGCCGGTGACCGGCAGTGGCAGCGCACCCACTGCTACAACCTCGACTTCCGTCCCTTCGGCCTGCGCCACCACCTCGTCGCCGCCGCGGGCTCGGACACCGCGACCGCGGTGGAGGGCTACGCCCTGGTCCGCTCCGGCACCGACTTCACCCCACGGGAACGCGATCTGCTGGGCCTTGTCCAGCTCCAACTCGGGCAGCTGGAGAGCCAGTTGGCCGAGCGGCAACGCCTCATAGCGCTGTCCGCCGCCGCGCTGCGGCTCGCCGAGGGGCACGGCTGCGGCGTCGCGAGCCTCGACGACACCGGCCGGCCCCGCCCCCTCAACGCCGTCGCCGCCGACCTGCTCACCGCCCTGCGCGACGACCCCCGCCTCACCGCGGGAGTCTCCTTCACCGCCCGCCACATCGAGGTACGGCACCTGCCCGCCACGCCCGGTCTGCCCGCGCTGCTCCTCCTGCACGACCTGTCCCGCGCCCGCGCGGTGGCCCGCCTGTTCGGCATCACCGAGCAGGAGCACCGCACCCTGGCCCACCTCCACGACGGCCGTACGGCGACGGAGGCGGCCCACCGGATGGGCCTGTCCCCGGCGACCGTACGCGGCTACATCGCCTCCCTGCACCGCAAGCTGGAGGCCGGCCACACCGCCGCCCTCCTCCGCCGTGGCCGCGACCTGGGCCTCCTCACGGACCGAGTGAGCTGAGACGTTGGTCGGGGCGGGGGCGGTGTCCGCCTGGCGAGCCGCAAGGCGACATGTCGCGACCCCCTCAGAATTGACGGATGGTCATCAGGCGGGCCTGATCGGTTCACTGGTGGGAGGCGCTCCGCTCGGGGGCAGACCGCCAAGGGGGACTCATGACCACCACGCCGTCACCGTCACGCACGCCCACGGCCGCCGCGGACGCGGGCACACCCCGCACCGCCCGCCTCCTCGCCGCGATCACGGCCACCCTCGGTCCGCTGATGTTCGCCGCGGCGGGACTAGTGGCCCCGTACGACACCGACGCCTCCAGCAAGGAGATCGCCCGGGACATCGCCGCACACACGGGCGCCGCGGAGCTCTCCGTGTGGCTGTGGACGGTGGGCACCGTGCTGTTCCTGCCCGGCCTGGTCGGCGTCTCGCTGCTCGCCGTGGCCCGCTCCGCCCGGCTGGGCCTGTGGGGCGCGGTCCTCTTCGGCACCGGGCTCACCGCCGTCAACGCCACGCCCAACCTCGACATCGTCGCGCTCGGCGGCTTCGAGAAGGGCGTGAGCCAGGACTCCCTGGTGCGGGTGGCCGACGGCGTCAACGAACTCGCCGTGGTGAACGGCCCGATCCTCTACTTCGTCGCCGCCCATGTCGTCGGCGCGGTCCTCCTCGGTGTCGCCCTGCTGCGCGGCCGCGTGGTCCCCGCCTGGGCGGCCTGGCTGCTGATCCTGTCCATGCCGCTCAACGTGGCCGGCTATGTGATCGGCATCGCCGCCCTGACCGCCCTGACCTTCGTCATGGCGGCCGTCGCCTTCGGGTACGCCGGCCTCGTCCTCGTCCGCCACGGCAGCGGCTGGACGCGGACCGCGTAGCCCACCAGGGCCACCGTCACGGGGGACGGGGAAGCGAGGCGCCCCGCGGACCTGCTGCTCAGGTCCGCGGGGCGCCTCGGGAACGTCGTACAGGAAGAGGTCCTGCGGTCAGTCCTTGATCTCGCAGATCGCCGCGCCGGAGGTGATGGACGCGCCGACCTCGGCGGTCAGGCCCTTGATGGTGCCGGAGCGGTGGGCGTTGAGGGGCTGTTCCATCTTCATGGCTTCGAGGACGACGACGAGGTCGCCTTCCTTGACCTCCTGGCCCTCCTCGACGGCGATCTTGACGATGGTGCCCTGCATCGGGGAGGCGAGGGTGTCGCCGGAGGCGACGGGGCCGGACTTCTTGGCGGCCCGGCGCTTGGGCTTGGCGCCCGCGGCGAGGCCGGTGCGGGCCAGCGACATGCCCAGCGAGGAGGGCAGCGAGACCTCCAGGCGCTTGCCGCCGACCTCGACCACGATCGTCTCGCGGTCGCCGTCGTCCTCGGCCTCGGTGTCGGCCGGGGCGGCGAAGGGCTTGATGTCGTTGACGAACTCGGTCTCGATCCAGCGGGTGTGGACCGTGAAGGGGTCCGCAGAGCCGGTCAGCTCGGGCGCGAACGCCGGGTCCTTGACCACCGCGCGGTGGAAGGGGATCGCGGTGGCCATGCCCTCGACCTGGAACTCCTCCAGGGCGCGGGCGGCACGCTGCAGGGCCTGCTCGCGGGTGGCGCCGGTGACGATCAGCTTCGCGAGGAGGGAGTCCCAGGCGGGGCCGATGACCGAGCCGGCCTCGACGCCGGCGTCCAGGCGCACGCCCGGGCCGGAGGGCGCCTCGAACTTGGTGACGGTGCCGGGGGCGGGCAGGAAGTTGCGGCCGGGGTCCTCGCCGTTGATGCGGAACTCGAAGGAGTGGCCGCGCAGTTCGGGGTCGCCGTAGCCCAGTTCCTCGCCGTCGGCGATGCGGAACATCTCGCGCACCAGGTCGATGCCGGCGACCTCCTCGGTCACCGGGTGCTCGACCTGCAGGCGGGTGTTGACCTCCAGGAAGGAGATCGTGCCGTCCTGGCCGACCAGGAACTCGCAGGTACCGGCGCCCTCGTAGGAGGCCTCCTTGAGGATGGCCTTGGACGCCCGGTACAGCTCGGCGACCTGCTCCTCGGACAGGAACGGCGCGGGCGCCTCCTCGACCAGCTTCTGGTGGCGGCGCTGCAGCGAGCAGTCACGGGTGGAGACCACGACCACGTTGCCGTGCTTGTCGGCCAGGCACTGGGTCTCCACGTGCCGGGGGCGGTCCAGGTAGCGCTCCACGAAGCACTCGCCGCGGCCGAACGCGGCCACCGCCTCACGCACCGCGGAGTCGTACAGCTCGGGGACCTCCTCCAGGGTGCGGGCGACCTTCAGACCGCGCCCGCCACCGCCGAAGGCGGCCTTGATGGCGATCGGCAGGCCGTGCTCCCGGGCGAACGCCACCACCTCGTCGGCGCCGCTCACCGGGTCGGGCGTGCCCGCCACCAGCGGGGCGCCGGCGCGCTGGGCGATGTGCCGCGCTGCGACCTTGTCGCCCAGGTCGCGGATGGCCTGCGGGGGCGGGCCGATCCAGATCAGGCCCGCGTCCAGGACCGCCTGCGCGAACTCGGCGTTCTCGGAGAGGAAGCCGTAGCCCGGATGGACGGCGTCCGCGCCCGCCTCCCGCGCGGCCCCCAGGACCTTGTCGATGTCGAGATAGCTGGTGGCCGGGGTGTCACCGCCCAGGGCGAACGCCTCATCCGCGGCGCGGACATGCAGAGCGTCCCGGTCCGGGTCGGCGTACACGGCCACGCTCGCGATACCGGCATCCCGGCAGGCCCGGGCAACGCGGACAGCGATTTCGCCACGGTTGGCGATGAGCACCTTGCGCACGATTGAGGCTCCCTCCTTGAAACAAGCCGAGTTTAGGGACTGCCGACACGGCACTTCGACCCGTCCCCGGTGGTGAGCTAGCCCACACAGAGCGTGATACGCGGCTCACTCCGTCTGCGAAATCCCTTGTCGCACCTCGGTACGCAGGACTCCTCCCGGAAACCCTAGCCCTCCTCTGTGGCCAAGGTCTCTGTAAGAGCGTGCTGCGGACCACTTCGTTTCTTTGTGGAGTCCCTACGAATGGCCCAATGATTCTTTGCCACCCGCCGAACCCTTGTCCCGCGGTTTACCCGTTAGTAGCGTTCACGCTGTATCGAACGTACTTGGGGTAACAAGAGCACGGCTCGAAAGTGGGTGGGGACCGGTGATACGCAGGCCGGTGGCGTGGATCGTGGCGGTCGTCCTCTTCGCCGAGGCGTTCGGTGTGGCCCTGCTGAACTGGATCATGGCCAATGTCGTCGACGGGCAGAACATGTCCCTGGCCGGCCTCGACCCGGACGCCATGGTGATGTCCTCGAAGGTGGGCGCGGTCGTCTTCGGCCTCTACTTCGCCCTGTGCGGCCTGGTGGCCCTGCTGGTGGCCCTGCGCGACCGTCAGCCGGCCGGCCTCGGCCGCATCCTGCTGATCAGCGTGGCCGTGGTGCACGGCCTGCTCGCCGCCGTCGCCTGGGCGCTGATCGGCCGGCCGCAGTTCGTGTTCATGGTCGTCATGCTGGCGCTCATCGTCCTGCTGCTCGTGACGTACGACGCCCAGCCGCAGCCGCAGCCGCAGCCGCAGCCGCAGCCGACGCCGCCCGCGGACCCGCAGGGCACCGACGGGCCCGGCGATTCCGAGGCCGCCGAGGAGCCGAAGGACGCTCAGGAGGCCGCAGGCTCGCCGCTCACGCCTCCGCCGGCTCCCACAACTCCGTGATGCCCACGCCCAGTTCGGCCAGCAGTCGGCGCAGCAGCGGCAGGCTCAGGCCGATCACGTTGCCGTGGTCGCCGTCGATGCCCTCGACGAACGGGGCCGAGCGGCCGTCCAGGGTGAAGGCCCCGGCGACGTGGAGGGGCTCGCCGGAGGCGACGTACGCGGCGATCTCGTCGTCGGTCGGGTCGCCGAAGCGGACCACCGTGGAGGCCACGGCGGAGACGTACCGGCCGCTCGTCGTGTCGTAGACGCAGTGGCCGGTCTGGAGGGTGCCCGCGCGGCCGCGCATGGCCTTCCAGCGGGCCGTGGCCTCCTCGGCGTCAGCCGGCTTGCCGAGCGCCTCGCCGTCCAGGTCGAGCACCGAGTCGCAGCCGATCACCAGGGCGCGGGCTGCCTTGGGCAGTGCGGCGACGACGGACGCCTTGGCCTCCGCGAGGGCGAGGGCCAGTTCGGCGGGGGTGGGGGCGGCGACGGCGTCCTCGTCGACGCCGCTGACGATCACCTCGGGGGTCAGGCCCGCCTGGCGCAGGAGGTTCAGCCGGGCGGGCGACTGGGAGGCGAGGATGAGGCGGCGGCGCGGCTGATCGGTCATGCGGTCAGCGTAATGCCGGTCGGTGGAGGGCCGTGTCAGCGCAGTCCGACCACGATCATCGCGAGCACCATGGCCAGGGCCATGAAGATGCCCAGCCGCCGAAGCATCTCCTGCATGTCGCGGAGTTCCTTCGGGGGTTCGTCATCGGGGTCGGACCACAGCATGCCACCAGCGTGGGGCTTGGCGGAGGGGGGCGCCTGAGTACGGGTACTCAAAATGGCGCCCTGAGTTGTGGCCAGGTGCGCGGTTCCCCGCGCCCCCAGGTAGGTCCACTCACCCCGGCCAGTAGGTGCGGGCCCATGCCGTCGGGCCCGGTTGGGGCAGGCGGTGGGTGGCGATCCTCGACGGGTCGGACCACGCTTCCTTGTGCTGGTCCGCGCCGGGCGGCTCCGGGGCTGCCGCGGCGCGGGCGCGGACCACCGCCAGGGCGGCGGCCAGCTCCTCCGGCGTGGGGTTGCCCCGTACGACCTTGATGTTCACAGCGTCTCCTTAGAGGGGGATGTTGCCGTGCTTCTTCGGGGGCAGGGACTCGCGCTTGGTGCGGAGCTGGCGCAGGCCCCGTACGACATGGCGGCGGGTGTCCGACGGCATGATCACGGAGTCGATGTAGCCGCGCTCGGCCGCGATGTAGGGGTTGAGGAGGGCGTCCTCGTACTCCTGGATCAGCCGGGCGCGGGTCGCCTCCACGTCTCCCGCGGCCTCGGCCTCGGAGATCGTGCGGCGGTGCAGGATGTTGACCGCGCCCTGGGCGCCCATGACGGCGATCTGGGCGGTGGGCCAGGCGAGGTTGAGGTCCGCGCCGAGGTGCTTGGAGCCCATGACGTCGTAGGCGCCGCCGAAGGCCTTGCGGGTGATCACCGTGATGAGCGGGACGGTGGCCTCGGCGTAGGCGTAGATGAGCTTCGCGCCCCGGCGGATGATGCCGTCGTGCTCCTGGTCGACGCCCGGGAGGAAGCCCGGCACGTCCACGAAGGTGAGAACCGGGATGTTGAAGGCGTCGCAGGTGCGGACGAACCGCGCGGCCTTCTCGGAGGCGGTGATGTCGAGGCAGCCGGCGAACTGCATCGGCTGGTTGGCGACGATGCCGACCGGGTGGCCCTCGACACGGCCGTAGCCGGTGAGGATGTTCGGCGCGAACAGTGGCTGCGTCTCGAAGAACTCGGCGTCGTCCAGGACGTGTTCGATCACCGTGTGCATGTCGTACGGCTGGTTCGCGCTGTCCGGCACCAGCGTGTCCAGCTCGCGGTCCTCGTCGGTGATCGCGAGGTCCGCCTCCTCCGGGTACACCGGCGGCTCGGACAGGTTGTTGGACGGCAGGTACGACAGCAGCTGCTTGACGTACTCGACGGCGTCCTTCTCGTCCCCGGCCATGTGGTGGGCCACGCCCGAGACGGAGTTGTGGGTGCGGGCGCCGCCCAGCTCCTCGAAGCCGACGTCCTCGCCGGTGACCGTCTTGATGACGTCGGGGCCGGTGATGAACATGTGCGAGGTCTGGTCGACCATCACCGTGAAGTCGGTGATCGCGGGCGAGTACACCGCACCGCCCGCGCACGGGCCGACGACCAGGCTGATCTGCGGGATGACACCGCTCGCGTGGGTGTTGCGGCGGAAGATCTCGCCGTACGCGCCGAGGGAGGCCACACCCTCCTGGATGCGGGCGCCGCCGGAGTCGTTGATGCCGATGACCGGACAGCCGGTCTTCAGCGCGAAGTCCATCACCTTGACGATCTTCTGGCCGTAGACCTCGCCCAGCGCGCCGCCGAAGACGGTGAAGTCCTGGGAGAACACGGCGACGGGGCGGCCGTCGACCGTGCCGTACCCGGTGACGACGCCGTCGCCGTAGGGGCGGTTGTTCTCCAGGCCGAAGTTGGTGGAGCGGTGCCGGGCGAACTCGTCCAGCTCGACGAAGGAGCCCTCGTCGAGGAGGAGTTCGATGCGCTCACGGGCCGTCAGCTTGCCCTTGGCGTGCTGCTTCTCGACGGCACGTTCGGAGCCGGCGTGCGTCGCCTCCTGGATGCGGCGCTGGAGATCCGCGAGCTTGCCCGCGGTGGTGTGGATGTCGATCTCTTCCGGCTCGGACATCGGTCTCGCGGCTCCCTGCCTGCTCAAAAGGGGGGACGGTTACTCATCCGTAGAGTAGTGGTGCCCCTACGAATCAGCAGTGCGGCGTTTCACACACCTAGGGTGGCTTGCATGACGCCGCGAGATGCTTCAGGAGACGACAGCCGTTGGTCGGACCTCGACCGGCCACCCCTCAACGCCGCCGCGCTGCGCCGCGGGCTGGTGCGCGACGGCGGGCTCTGGTCCGGGATCGAGGTGGTGGCCGGCACCGGCTCCACCAACTCCGACCTGGTGGCGCTTGCCACCGCGGGCAAGGCCGCCGAGGGCGCGGTCCTCGTCGCCGAGGAGCAGACCGCCGGGCGGGGCCGCCTGGACCGGCAGTGGACCGCGCCGCCGCGCTCGGGCCTGTTCTTCTCGGTCCTGCTGACGCCGGGTGACGTGCCGGTGGCCCGCTGGGGCTGGCTTCCGCTGCTCACCGGGGTCGCGGTGGCGACGGGCCTGTCACGGTCCGCGGGTGTCGACACGGCCCTGAAGTGGCCCAACGACCTGCTGGTGACCGTCGGCGGCGAGGAACGCAAGGCGGGCGGGATCCTCGCCGAGCGGGCCGGCGACCACGGGGTCGTCGTGGGCGTGGGCATCAACATCACGCTCCGGGAGGACGAGCTGCCGGTGCCGACCGCCGGTTCGCTGGCGCTGGCCGGAGCGGTGAGCACGGACCGGGACCCGCTGCTGAGGGGCGTACTGCGCTCTCTGGAGGAGTGGTACGAGCGCTGGCGTGCGGCGGCGGGGGACCCGACGGTGAGCGGCTTGCAGGAGACGTATGCGGCGGGGTGCGCGACGCTGGGAAGACGGGTACGGGCCGAGCTGCCGGGAGACCGGTCACTGGTCGGCGAGGCGGTGGCGGTGGACGGCGACGGCCGCCTGGTGATCGCGACGGAGGAGGGCGTACAGGAACCGGTGGGAGCGGGAGACATCGTCCACCTGCGCCCCGCGTAGGCCCGCACCCCCTTGTCGGCGCCCTCGGGAGTGAGCTGGCGCACACCTGCCGTACAGTTGAGGCCGGTCGATACCTGACCGTGACAGATCGGAAGGGCAGCAGGCGTGACCGTAGACGACACGGGCTCCGGCGCGGACGCGACCCCGCACCCGCTCGCCGTGCGTCTCGAACAGCTCATCCTCGGCGCCGAGCGGCGCTACACCCCCTTTCAGGCGGCCCGCACCGCCGGCGTCTCCATGGAGCTGGCCACCCGCTTCTGGCGGGCGATGGGCTTCGCGGACGTCGGCCAGGCCAAGGCGTTCACCGAGGCGGACGTCCTCGCGCTGCGCCGGCTCGCCGGTCTCGTCGAGGCGGGGCTGCTGAGCGAGGCCATGGCCGTACAGGTGGCGCGGTCCACCGGGCAGACCACCGCCCGGCTCGCCGAGTGGCAGATCGACTCCTTCCTGGAGGGCCTGACCGACCCCCCGGAGCCGGGCATGACCCGCACCGAGGTGACGTACCCGATCATCGAGCTGCTCCTGCCCGAGCTGGAGGAGTTCCTCGTCTACGTCTGGCGCCGCCAGCTCTCCGCGTCGGCGGGCCGGGTCGTGCAGGCCGCCGACGACGAGGAGATGGTCGACCGGCGGCTGTGCGTCGGCTTCGCGGACCTCGTCGGGTTCACGCGGCTGACCCGCCGGATGGAGGAGGAGGAGCTCGGCGAGCTCGTCGAGGCCTTCGAGACCACCGCCGCGGACCTCGTGGCCGCGCGCGGCGGGCGGCTCATCAAGACCCTCGGCGACGAGGTGCTGTACGCGGCGGACGACGCGGCGGTGGCCGCCGAGATCGCCCTGCGGCTGATCGAGACCATGGCGAACGACGAGACCATGCCCGAGCTGCGCGTCGGCATCGCCTTCGGCACGGTGACCACCCGTATGGGTGATGTCTTCGGTACGACGGTGAACCTGGCCTCCCGGTTGACCTCGATAGCTCCCCGGGACGCCGTGCTCGTCGACAGCGCCTTCGCGGAGGAGCTGATCCGCCACGGCGAGGCGCCCGCCTCCGAGGCGGAGGCGGCCGAGGCCGCGGCCACCGCCGAGAAGGAGGGCGAGGAGCCGCCGACGTACCGCTTCGCGCTCCAGCCGATGTGGCAGCGGCCGGTACGTGGTCTCGGCGTGGTCGAGCCGTGGCTGCTGACCCGCCGGGACGTGGCGCCCTAGCCGCGCCGTTCGGGCACGTCGGCAAGGCCTAACGCTGCTGCACGCACAGGCCGATGATCGGTACGCACAGGCCCGGGGCGGGCCGGCTCGACTGGGTGGGCTGTGCCGTCGGGGCGGGGGCCGGCGGGGGTGTGGTCCGGGCCGAGGTCGGGGCCGGCCGTGGTTGCGGGGCGGCGGTCGTCGCCGGCGCGTGCGGCGCGGTGGTGGTCGTGGGGGCGGGTGCCGGGGCGTTCGGAGCGTCCGGGATCGTCGTGGGGGCGGCCGCGTAGGGCAGTGGTACGGCGGATCCGGGCGCGGATGCGGATGCCGGTGTGCTCGGTGCGAGGGGTGCGCCCGCCGTCGGGGTCGCCGAGATCCCGCCCATGAGCGTGGTGGAGGACGGGCTCACCTTCGGGACGGCACCGATGGTCGCGGCGGTGTCGGCCGCGCGGTCCGTGCCGGTGCCCGTGCCCGTGCCGGTGTCCATGCCGCTGTTCGTGTCCGGGGCCGCCTGGGGGTCGGTCTCCGTCGCGCCGAAGCCGCCCATCGTGGTGTCGGAGGCCAGTCGTACGAGGCTGAGGGCGCCGGCGGCCAGGGCGAGGCCGCCCGCCGCGAGGAGGACCTTGCGGGGGCGGGGCTTGCGGTGGCGGCCCCGGGGGCCTCTCGGCCCGCGTGAGCCGAAGAGGTGGGTGCCGTCGCCGTCCGCGAGCCCCGTCGTCATCGTGACCGTCGCCGTCATGGTTCCTCCCCTGTGTGCCCGCGCCCCCTGTGCGCCGTGGCGGGGCGCACGTTATGCGCTGCTGTGGGCGGTGGGGGAGGAGTTGGGTGGGATGTCACTCGAACGGGGTGTCGGGCGGGTCGGGGGGAACCTTTCGTGGAGTGGGCGGGGCTGCGATGATCTGAGCGTTCTTGTTAACCCGCGTTAACTGGGAGGGTCTGATGGGCGAGCAGCGGTTCGGGGAGTTCGTGCTGGTGCGGGGGCATGGGGAGGACGGTGTCGTCGAGCTGGTGCTGGACCGGCCGAAGGCGATGAATGCGGTCTCCACGGAGATGGCACGGTCGGTCGCGGCGGCGTGTTCGGCGCTCGGGGGTGACTCGGGGGTGCGGGTGGTCGTGGTGACCTCCACGCATGAGCGGGCGTTCTGCGTCGGGGCGGATCTGAAGGAGCGGAACTCCTTCAGCGACGCGGAGCTGCTGCGGCAGCGGCCGGTGGCCCGCGGGGCGTACACCGGTGTGCTGGAGCTGCCGGTGCCGACGATCGCGGCGGTGCACGGGTTCGCGCTGGGCGGGGGGTTCGAGCTGGCGCTCGCGTGCGACCTGATCGTGGCGGACGGTACGGCGGTGGTGGGGCTGCCGGAGGTGTCGGTGGGGGTGATCCCCGGGGGCGGGGGGACGCAGTTGCTGCCGCGGCGGGTGGGGGCGGCGCGGGCCGCCGAGCTGATCTTCACGGCGCGGCGGGTGGAGGCGGAGGAGGCGTACCGGTTGGGGCTGGTGGATCAGCTGGTGCCGGCGGGAGAGGACCGGTCCGCTGCGCTGGCTCTGGCGGGGCGGATCGCGGCGAACTCGCCGGTGGGGTTGCGGGCGGCGAAGCGGGCGTTGCGGCTTGGGCAGGGGTTGGATCTGCGGGCCGGGCTCGAGGTGGAGGACGCGGCGTGGCGGGCGGTGGCGTTCTCGGGGGATCGGGCGGAGGGGGTGGCGGCGTTCAATGAGCGGCGGGCGCCTCGGTGGCCGGGGGTTTGACGTTGTCTGGTGCCGGTTCGGTGGGGGCGGGCGTTTTGCGCAGTTCCCCGCGCCCCTGGAGGCCTGCGGCGGCCCCTTGCTGTCCGGTGGGGGCGTGCGTAGCGCGTGCTGGTTCGTCTCGGGTCGGGGCCGGGGTGGGGGGTATCCGTCCTCGGTCCGGCGGCTCGGCCGCTTATGAGGGGCTCGGTGATGGACGCCGGCCGCTGCGGGCGGACACCCCCCACCCCGTCCCCTTCACGCCGTACGCGTCTGCACGGACGTCCACATGACCCACCCAGGGGCGCGGGGAACTGCGCGACCAGCCCCCACCGGGCCGCAGTCGCCCGACAACAGAACCCGGCGCCTCAAACAGCCCAACCTCACCCCAGCCCCCGCCCAAATCCTCCCTAACCTGGAGTGATGGGTGAGGACATCCGGCTGGCCGCGGTCGTCTCGTTGGCGCAGGGCATGGCGGCGGCCCACGGCTCGCGGGAGGCGTGGCGGGCCGCTGCCGCCGGGGCGTGCCGTGCGCTCGGGGGGAGTTTCGCCGCGCTGTCGGTGTGGGAGCGGGAGCTCGGGCGGCTCAGGGTGTTGGTGAACGTGGGGGAACGGGTCGCCGGTGAGGAGGAGTTTCCCGAGGGGGAGGCCTACCCCGTGCACCAGTTCCCGGAGATCACCGAGTTCCTGCACGAGCGCTGGGCCGGGGGCGGGGAGCCCAATGCGTGGGTGGAGACGGCCGAGGGGCCCGCGGCGGGCGTGCGGCCCGGGTACGTGCATCAGCGGGTCGCCGCGCTGCGGAGGAGGGGGCGGGGGTGTTGTGTGGTCGCGCCGATCGTGTTGAACGGGCGGGCCTGGGGGGAGTTGTACGTGGCCCGGCCGGTGGGGGCTCCGCTGTTCGGGCGGGAGGACGCCGACTTCGCCACCGTGCTGGCCGCCGTCGTCGCCGCCGGTATCGCGCAGGCGGAGCGGCTGGAGGAGGCCAGGCGGCTCGCGTACACGGACGCGCTGACCGGGCTCGCCAATCGCCGGGCCGTGGACGTGCGGCTCGACGAGGCCGTGGAGCGGCACAAGCGGGACGGGGTCGTCGTCAGTCTGGTCGTCTGTGATCTCAACGGGCTCAAGCGGGTCAACGACACCCAGGGCCATGCCGTGGGGGACCGGCTGCTGGAACGTTTCGGGTCGGTGCTGTCGCTGTGCGGGGCCATGGTGCCGGGGGCCTTGGCCGCGCGGCTCGGCGGGGACGAGTTCTGTCTGCTCGCGGTCGGGCCCTCCGCCGACGAGGTGGTGCGGGCCGCCGACGAACTGTGCCGTCGGGCCGGGGAGCTGGAGCTGGGGGAGGGAGTGGCGTGCGGGGTCGCCTCGACCGCGGATCCCATCGGACCCGTGCGGTCGGCCCGGCGGCTGTTCCGGCTCGCCGACGCCGCGCAGTACCGGGCCAAGGCCGAGCGGGCCACCAAACCGGTGGTCGCCGGCCGGGGCGGGGTCGAGGATCCCGTCGTACGGCTGGCGGATGCCGCGCCGTCCGAGCCCCCCTCGCCGGAGCGACGGCGGTTCCGGGGGCGGACCTGAGGTGCCGGGGGAGGTAAGGGGCGTAACCCCGACCCAGTAGTGACATCCTGGAATTCAATGCGTACGCTCCTGAATATGGATATGCACACTGTGGTGGTGGGGACGTCCGGGGTCACCGCGTCCGACGTCCTTGCCGTGGCGCGCGGCGGTGCCCGGGTCGAGCTCTCCGGGGAGGCGGTCTCGGCGCTGGCGGCCGCGCGCGGGATCGTGGACGCGCTCGCGGCCAAGCCCGAGCCCGTCTACGGCGTCAGCACCGGCTTCGGTGCCCTCGCGACCCGGCACATCAGCCCCGAGCTCCGGGCCCAGTTGCAGCGCAACATCGTGCGCTCGCACGCCGCGGGAATGGGGCCCCGGGTGGAGCGGGAGGTCGTACGGGCACTGATGTTCCTGCGACTGAAGACCGTCTGCTCGGGACGCACCGGGGTGCGGCCCGAGGTCGCGCAGACCATGGCCGACGTGCTCAACGCCGGGATCACGCCCGTCGTTCACGAGTACGGCTCCCTGGGGTGCTCCGGTGACCTGGCGCCGCTGTCCCACTGCGCCCTCACGCTCATGGGGGAGGGGGACGCCGAGGGGCCCGACGGTGTCGTACGGCCCGCCGGTGAGCTGCTCGCCGAGCACGGGATCGCGCCCGTGGAGCTGCGGGAGAAGGAGGGGCTCGCCCTCCTCAACGGCACCGACGGCATGCTCGGGATGCTGGTGATGGCCCTCGCCGATCTGGAGATGCTGTACAAGTCCGCCGACATCACCGCCGCCCTCTCGCTGGAAGCGTTGCTCGGGACCGACAAGGTGCTCGCTCCCGAGCTGCACGCCATCCGGCCGCATCCGGGGCAGGGGGACTCCGCGGCCAACATGCTGGCCGTGCTGGAGGGTTCGGAGCTCACCGGGCACCACCAGGACGACGCACCCCGGGTCCAGGACGCCTACTCGGTGCGCTGCGCCCCGCAGGTCGCCGGAGCCGGGCGGGACACCATGGCGCACGCCCGGCTGGTGGCGGAGCGGGAGTTGGCGTCCGCGGTCGACAACCCCGTGGTGCTGCCCGACGGTCGGGTCGAGTCCAACGGCAACTTCCATGGCGCGCCGGTCGCTTATGTGCTGGACTTCCTCGCCATCGCGGTCGCCGATCTCGCGTCGATCGCCGAGCGGCGCACCGACCGGCTGCTCGACAAGAACCGGTCGCACGGGCTGCCGCCGTTCCTCGCCGACGACGCCGGTGTGGACTCGGGGTTGATGATCGCCCAGTACACCCAGGCCGCGCTGGTCAGTGAGTTGAAGCGGCTGGCCGTGCCGGCGTCCGCGGACTCGATCCCCTCGTCGGCCATGCAGGAGGACCACGTCTCGATGGGCTGGTCCGCCGCGCGCAAGCTGCGCACCGCCGTCGACAACCTCACCCGGGTCCTCGCCGTCGAGCTCTACGCCGCCTCGCGCGCCGTCGAGTTGCGGGAGGGCCTGAGTCCCGCGCCGGCGACCCAGGCCGCCATCACCGCCGTACGCAAGGCGGGGGTCGAGGGTCCCGGACCGGACCGGTTCCTGGCGCCCGACCTCGCGGCGGCCGACGTGTTCGTGCGGGAGGGGCGGCTGGTGTCGGCGGTGGAGGCCGTCACCGGGCCGCTGCGGTAGGAAGGCGGGGCCCTGTTCGTCGTACGGCTGAACAGGGCCCGTTCGGCGGCTACTTGAGCTTGGTCACCTGCGCGTCGAGCACGGCGGCCGGTACGGTGGCCGCCTTGCCGCTGCCCAGCGAGGCGAAGTCGACCGTGTAGTACGTGGAGACGGTGCTGCCGACGCGGACCACGTCGACGTTGAAGGTGGCCGTGCCCTCGCCGTCCATGTCGGAGTTCACGGCGAAGGCCACCGACTGGTCGCCCTTGCCGGAAGCCTTGCCCGCGGCGACCTTGGTGATCTTGAGGTTCTCGCCCTCCGCCGCGATGCCGAATCCGCCGGAGCAGGCGGCGATCCCGTCGGAGACGGCCTTGACCGCCTTCTCGGCGCCGTCGCCCTCGTAGGAGGACAGGCCCACGATGGTCATGTCGACGTTGAAGGCGTCCTCGATGTCGGCCTCGCCGGGGGACGGCGTGGAGGTCTGCGAGGTGACGGTGTTGTTCGCGCTCGCGTCGGTGTCGGCCGGCGGGAGGCCGGACAGCGCGTAGGCGAGCGGCGCGCACGCGGACTTGTCGGCCTTCACGGCGCTCTTGGCCTTCGGCAGGGTGTCGTCACCCGGGTCGACGTCGTAGCCGGCGACATCGCCCTTGGCGAGGAGCAGCTTCTCCAGTTCGGCCGCGCTGCGGGCCTTCGCGGCCGGGGCCGAGCTCGCGGCGGAGGAGGCGCCGGCCTCCTTGGACGACCCCGACTCCTTCGCGTCGTCGTCCGAACCCCCGCCGCATCCGGTGACGAGGGCGAGGGACAGCACGCTCACGGTCGCCGTGGCGCCTATGCGCGCCCGCGATGATCTCTTCATGTGCGGACTATGAAGGCCTCACCAAGAAATCGTCAAGCGGGTTTAAAAACCCAGCCGTTCCCGGCGTACCGAATAGACGACGAAGCCCGCACCCAGCGTGAGGAAGAGGGTGCCGCCGACGACGTACGGCGTGGTGTCGAAGCTGCCGGTGTCGGCGAGCTGCACGCTCTCCCCGGTCGTCTCCGTGTGTGTGGTCGTGGCCCGTGCCTGCGCCGTGGCCTGCACGGACGGCTCAGTTCTGACCGGCTTGTCCTGGGACGCGTTGGCGGACGGGACGAACCAGAGGGCACCCAGGAGGGTCCCCGCGGCGGTGGCGGTCAGCAACGGACGGCGAACGGATGACACGGAATATCGATCCCCTTGTGGCACTGGCGAATTGGCCGTGTGGGGCGATGTTAGTGAAAGACGCGGGTCACGGGAAAGTCACGGGAGCGATGGGCCTTACTCTCCGGGCATGAGCACTGAAGAGACATCACGCTTTGTACGGCTTCGGGTGGAACTCGTCGTCGAGGTGGACGACCGGGACGCCGTGACCCGGGCCGCGCTGGAGCGGATCGCGGACGATCCGGACATGCCGGACGACGAGCGGGCGCACGCCGAGGGTGCTGTGACCGAAGACACTGCCGAGGCCCTCGCCTATCTCGTGGACCCGTTCGACCTGGTGGGGGACGTGCCGGGGGTCGAACTGGCCCAGGCCTCCTGGAGCAGCGAGCAGATCGACTACGACCCGGATTCGCCGGACTGGGACCTCGACGACGATGATGTCGAGGAGGACGAGGAAGAAGAGGCCGTCGGCTGAGCGCGCCGGGAAAAACCTGACCCCGGGCGGCAACCGCCGCCCGGGGTTTCGTCGTCTCAGGGGTCGCACGGCCCGACAGTCGCACCCTCCGCCACGGCGGACGTGGTGTGCCCCACACCTTCCGAGATGGTGGAACGGGACGAACCGGTCGTAGCGTTGAGTTTTCATTGACGGGGACTCTCGGGGTTTCTGGGATTCGGCAACGATGGAGAAGCGTGTGATGACGGTCAGTAAGCGGCGCAGGGGCCTGACGGTCGCGTCCGCTCTGCTCGGCGGGGTGCTGGTGCTCTCGGCCTGTTCCGGTGGCGACGACTCGTCGTCGAGCGGCGGCGGCAACGACACCTCGCAGGCCAAGGCCGACGAGGCGGCGGCCAAGAAGAGCTCCGCCGCCGAGATCAAGATCACGCCGAAGGACGGCACGGACAACGCCTCCATCAACAACTCGGCCGCCGTCACCGTGAGCAAGGGCACGCTCACCGAGGTGACGATGACGACCGCCGACGGCGCCAAGGTCGCGGGCCAGCTGTCCGCCGACAAGACCAGCTGGAAGCCCGACGCGCAGCTGGAGCGCTCCACGAGCTACAAGGTCGCCGCGGAGGCCAAGGACGCGGACGGTCTGGTCGCCCACGAGAACGCCTCGTTCACGACGGTCTCCCCGGCCAACAGCTTCATAGGCAACTTCACGCCGGAGAACGGCTCGACCGTCGGCGTGGGCATGCCGGTGTCGATCAACTTCGACAAGGCGATCACCAACAAGGCGGCCGTCCAGAAGGGCATCACCGTCTCCTCCAGCAGCGGTCAGGAGGTCGTCGGCCACTGGTTCAACGCCAACCGGATCGACTTCCGCCCCGAGGACTACTGGAAGGAGAACTCCACCGTCACGCTGAAGCTCGCGCTCGACGGTGTCGAGGGCGCCTCCGGGGTCTACGGCGTCCAGCAGAAGACGGTCACCTTCAAGATCGGCCGCAACCAGGTCTCGTACGTCGACGCCAAGACCAAGCAGATGAAGATCACGCACAACGGCGCGACGATCAAGACCATCCCGATCTCGGCCGGTTCGCCGGAGAACAAGACGTACGAAGGCATCATGGTGATGTCCGAGAAGTTCAAGGAGACGCGCATGAACGGCGCGACCGTGGGCTTCACCGACGACGACGGCAAGGGCGAGTACGACATCAAGGACGTGCCGCACGCCATCCGGCTCACCAACTCCGGCACCTTCGTGCACGGCAACTACTGGGGCGCCAAGTCCATCTTCGGCAGCGTCAACACCAGCCACGGCTGTGTGGGCCTGTCCGACACCAAGGGCGCCAACGACACCGGCACGGCGGGCTACTGGTTCTACAACAACTCGATCATCGGTGACGTGGTGGTCGTGAAGAACACCGGCGACAAGACGGTGGCCCCGGACAACGGCCTCAACGGCTGGAACCTGAGCTGGGCGGACTGGAAGGCGGGGTCGGCGGTCTGACGAACGCCTGACTGACGCGGGAAGGCGGCCATCCCCTCGGGGGTGGCCGCCTTCTGTGTTTCTCTTTGCGGTTCCGCTAGGCGTCCGGGCCGATCGAGGCGAGGTCGTAGGCGTTGCTGAGGGCGGTGTAGCCGTCCGGGGTCAGATTGACGTGGTCGCCGGCGTCATAGTCGGCCGGGGCCGCGTCGTTGCCCAGCTTCAGGGCCTGGGGGTCCGTCGTGCTCGCCGTGTCGGTGACGGCCAGCACCGACTCCGCATCGACGTTGCTCACCGTGGGTGTGGTGAAGTCGAGTTGATCGGTGATCCAGGTGTTGGTGTCGATGCGGTTCTGGTCGATGGGTGTGGTGCAGGGGCCGTAGCCGTCGCAGGGGGTCAGGGTCGCGAAGACGACCTTGACGCCCCACCCCTTGAGCTGGTCGCGCAGCAGGCCAAGGGCGTTGTCGATGTCGACGTCGTCATGACCCGCGACGATGTCCTCCAGGCCCTGGGTGACCACGACCGTGCGGATGCCGGGGACGGAGAGGACGTCCCGGTCCAGACGGGTGAGAGCTGCGCGGCCGCCGGCGCCGGCTCCCTGGTCGGTGCCGAGGTAGTTGTTCTCGATACCGGAGGCCACCACGCCGTAGACCGGGACCCCGTCGGTGTTGGTGGCCAGCCGGTATGCCAGCCACTGGTTCATCCGTTCGGTGTTGTAGCCCGCCGAGGTGCCCGTGGTACGGCTGTCGACGAGGCCGTCGCCGAGTACGGAGACCGTGGGCCGATTGTCCGCGGTGGTGACGTCGACCCCGGTGAGGACGGCGGCGAAATGACTCGCGGAGACCGTTCCGGTGCCGGTGAACGCCGTGCTCGCGGTGTCCGCGGTGTGGTCGCCGCTGCCGACGGCGCTGACGTAGCTGAGGGTGTCGGTTGCCGCCCAGGGGTGCATGACGAGGTAGTTGACCTGGTTGACCAGGTGGATGCTGGTCGTGATCACCTGGCGTGGGACCAGGGTCATGGGGATCGGGTCGCTGTAGAGCTCACCGCCCTCCGGGATGATCACGGACCTGGAGCCGCCAAAGGTCACGTCGACCGGTGTGGACGCCACCGCGGCGCCCCCGCTGTACGAGCCGACAGTGACGTGGTCGAGAGTGAGCGGGTCGGTGCCCAGTGCGTTGGACAGGCGCAGCCGTACCGAGTCGCCGCCCGCGCTGACCTGGGTCACCTCGCGGAAGGTCTGGTTGCTGAAGGCGCCCATGTCGGTGAAGCGGAACCGTTCCTCGGTGGGTGCGCTCCAGCTGCCGGTCCACGTCTTCCCACCGGACGCGGTCGTGGTGTCCCGGACGGACATGCCGACGATGTGCAGCCCGGGGACGTACTGTCGGGCCGCGTCGGCCAGGTCGGGAAGCGTCACCGAGTTCACGGTGGCACCGGCCTTCAACGGCACCGCGAAGGCGTAGATGTTGGTGTCCCGGGTCTGCTGGGCACCGGGCGTGTTGCGGTGGAGCAGGGTGACGGCGGCCAGGGTGTCCGAGCCGTACACCCAGTCGGGCATGGCCAGGTCGTACGGCTGTGTCGTGCCGTCGCCGTAGCTGATGGAGCCCGTCGGGGTGACGCAGTCCTCGTAAGTGGCATTGCCCAGACTGCAGTTGGTCGCCGAGATGCTGGTGCCGTCCGGTACCACCGGGCTGGTGACGTCACCGCTCAGGTGCTGTGAGCCGATCATGCCGTAGGTGGAGAAGCCGAGGAAGACGAGGGCCCGGCCGCTCGTGCCGTTCATCTGGATGGTCTGGTTGGCGGCCATTACGTTGTCGCCGCTGGTGGCACCCCAGTTGGGCAGGGTGAACGCGGCGCCGTCCACGGTGATCCTCCCGCCCGGCTGCCAGCCGGCCGCCTTGAGGTCCTGGAGGGAGAGCGTGGCGCCGACTCCGTCCGCGTCGGCGGTGGTGCGGTTGCCGTCGTCGGTGGTGGCGGTGTTGTTGAAGGCCGCCTGAAGGCTGGCGTAGCTCTTGGTGGCGTGCCCGAGTGCTGTGAACTCGTACTGCTGCTGGGAGGAGACGTTGCCCGCCGAGTCGACCGCGTAGACGTAGAGGGTGTGGGTGCCGGGCGCCGCCGGGGTCACAGTGATGGTGGCCTTGTTGCTGACCGCCGTCTTGGTCTGCGAGGCGGGGGTGTTGGACGTGGGCGGCGCCGCGTCCAGGCCGTAGAGGAACTTGGCCGCGTTGTTGCCGTTGCTGCCCGGGTTCACCGAGACGGTGAAGCTGCCCGGGGTGCCCGCCGCGGTGATGCCGGGCTGGTCCTCCGGGTAGAGGCTGTCCGCGCTGGTCACGGTCGGCTGGGCGGGGCTGTGCAGGTCGACGGTGAAGTGGCAGGTGGCCGAGGCCGTGGAGGTGTCCTCCCCGTCACTGGCGGTGGCCTTCCAGCTCACCACGCTGCCGTCGGCCAGCCCGCTCATGAACGTGGAGGGCAACTGCTTGGGCGCGTTGGCCCCGCTGGCGACGGTAGCGCTGGTGGTCGAGGTCGCCGAGCCGCTGCCGACCCAGTACGAGTAGGTGGCGGCGAGCGCGTCCTTGTCGGTGTCGCTGACCTTGGCGTTGAGGGTGGGTGGGGTGGTGGCGAGGGTCTTGCCGACGATCGGGTACGGGGTGGCGGTGCCGCAGCCGAGCGAGGTCGAGCCGACCTTGGTGGCCAGGGTGCCGGGCTTGGCGGGCACGTGGTTGTACTCGATGGACATCGACGGGTTGTTGTCGAACCGCTTGAAGTAGTTGCCGTCGCCGCTGCCGCTCTGGCTGTTGACGAGGGCGAAGGTCCAGCTCTTCCAGTGTGCGGCGGCGCCCTTGGCGATGGTGGACGTCACGGAGAACCCGCCGGAGGGCTCGCTGGTGCAGGCGGGGCCGAAGCTCTTGGTGGCGAGCTTGCCGGTCAGCGACGGCTTGCTGTTCCAGGTGGTGGATGAGCTGATCGCGCCGGACCAGTAGAGGTAGACGTCCGAGGAGAGGCTGCAACTGGCGGAGTAGTTCTCCTTCGCGTTCACCGTGGCGGAGACGACATGCGAGTCGTAGACGGCCGAGGGCACCGCCAGTTGGAAGTACGAGCGTTCTCCGCCGATGCAGCCCGACCAGCTGTTGTAGCCGACGCCGGGGTCGCCGTACTGGGTGGAGTCGTAGTTCTTGGCGGTGGGGCAGCCCTGCTGGGTCTCGACGTAGTGCTGCTTGGCCCCGCTGGCGTAGTGCGGGTTCCAGGTCGGGTCGATGTAGACAGGGAATCTGGTGTGCGCGTCCTTGAGCAGCCGGGTGTCGGGGGACAGGGAGAGGGTGTTGCCGTGCAAGTGGCCCTGCACGCGAGCGACATGGGCCTTCGGCGCGGGTCCGGTCTGCGGGGCGGCACCGGTGGAGTCCCACATCGCCGGCTGCGGGGCGCTGAAGAGCACCTGTCCGTCGGGGGTGGTCGCGTCGAGGTTGCCGTGGCCGTCGTCGGTGACGATGACGCCCTTGGCCCGGGTGGTCAGGGCGAGTTCCGCGAGCGCGGGATCGGCCGCGGCCCGCGCGCTGTTGACGACGAGGACCTCGGACCAGCCGCCCCGGGTGTCCGCGGTGACCCTGAGATCGACGTCGGGCAGCACGCCGGGGTAGGTCAGGCTCGCGCCGGAGGCGTGCGGGGCGGGCAGGGGCTTCGGCCAGGAGAGGGCGAGGGAGGCCGCGCCCTTGGTCATGGTGGCGAGCGGACCGGTGCCGCCGCCGGAGAACGCGAGGGGCTCGGCCGCTGCCCTCGGGCTCCAGGTGCCGTCCGCGTTGTGCTGGAGCGTCGCGTCGACCGGAACCCACCGGTGGGCTTTGCGGACCCGAACGGGCAGCAGGCTGGAGTCGTAGGTGAGGGTGCCGGAGGGGTTGGCCGTGGTCGTCGTCGTTTCGGTGGTAAGGGCGTCGACCCGGACCGGCTCGCCGGTCGCCGCGGCCTGCTTCTGTGCGGTGGCCACGGCCGTCTGTTCGGTGGCCGTCAGGCCGTCGTTGTCCGGCGGGCGCAGGGATCCGGTCGGCCTCGGCGGGTCCGTGCGGTGCGCCGGCGCCGGGGTGAGGCCGGGCTGGTTGGCGTTCACGTCCGCGACGGTGCCCGGTGGGGAATCGGCCGCGCTATCGGCTGACGCCGGGTGAACGGCGAGCGGAGTCAGACAGAGCGCGCTGACCGTGGCCAGCGCGAGGAATCTGGCAGGTGTTCGTCTTTTCCCTGAGCCGGCGAATGAGAGCCGACGAAATCGGTCGGACATGTGCCCCCCAATTCGAGTCCGAGTGGAAATCCCATGCTGTGGGCGCGAGGGAGGTTACCCGCATTTATGTCAAGCCGACAACGGATGTGTGGATGACGTGTGCAACTTTGCTGTCACGTGGGGCAGATGACGATGTTGTCGAGCAATCAGACCTGTTCGTGGGGAAGTTGGCTGATTCGCCCGCCAAGTTTGGTCGAACGAGGGGCGATGCGTGGTGATCTCTATACCTTTTCCAGGTGTGCATTTGCTGTGAGATGCGGGTTCCGGTCTGTTCAAATGTCTCCCGACAGCCGTGCTGGAATGGGGGGCGACCGTGCGTCGGAGTTCTCAGTGGCGGATTTACAGAAAGACCATGGGGATACGCAGGGCACCCGCTCTGTGGATCGTCGCCATCGGCGCCCTTGGGCTACTGGTCGGAATTCTCGCGCCGCCGAGCGCGGCTGCCTCGGGGCAGCGTGCCAATTACCTGGTCGGGGCTGAGAAGCAACACGCGGTACCCGTTTCCCAGGTCAAGGGCAAGGCGGTCAAGGTGCCGTCCATGGCCCGCTGGAACGTCGGGGACGCGCGCAGCACCTGGCCCGCCAAGGGCGCTGCCGAGATGGTGGTGCCGCTACAGGGCGTCGCCTCCGCGAGCGGCCACGGTGTCCCCGTAAGCGTCGCAGCTGCGAAGGGGGCGCATCGGACCGCCGCTGGTACCCGGGTGCGTGTGTCGCTGCCGGGGCAGACGGCCGCGCAGCGTCTCGGCGTGCACGGAGTGGTCTTCACGGTTCGGCCGGACAAGGCCGGAACAGCCCAAGTAGGCCTGGACTACTCGGCGTTCAGGGACTCCTACGGCGGTGACTGGGCCGGTCGGCTGCGCCTCGTACAGCTTCCGGCCTGTGCGCTGACCACCCCGCAGGCCGCCGCCTGCCGTCGGCAGACCCCACTGACCTCGACCAACGACACGAAGACCCAGACGGTCTCAGCCGCCGTCCCCCTGACCGCGGCCACCACCGCACAGCCCATGGTGCTCGCGGCCGAGGCGACCGCGTCGGGCGGCGGCGGTACCTACGCGGCCACCTCCCTGGCCCCCTCCGGCCAGTGGTCGGCCGGTGGTTCGAGCGGTGCCTTCACCTACTCGTACCCGATCTCCGTGCCCGATGTACCCGGCAGCCTCACCCCGAGCGTGTCCCTGGACTACAGCTCCCAGAGCGTCGACGGCCGCACCTCCTCGACCAACGCCCAGTCCTCCTGGATCGGCGACGGCTGGGACTACTCGCCCGGCTTCGTGGAGCGCGGCTACGCCTCCTGCTCCGACGACACCGCGAACGGTTCACCCAAGACCTCCGACGAGTGCTGGTCGGACGACGTCGACACGCTGACCCTGTCCCTGAACGGCTCGTCCAACACACTGGTCCACGACGGGAAGACCGGCACCTGGCACCCGCAGGGCGACAACGGCGAGAAGATCGACGTCAAGACCGACACGGTCAACGGCGACAACGACAACGAGTACTTCGTCGTCACCACGGCCGACGGCACCAAGTACTACTTCGGCCTGAACCGCCTCCCCGGCTGGACGACCGGGGCCGCGACCACCAACTCGGTGTACACGACGCCGGTCTACGGCAATGACACGGGCGAGCCGTGCCACGCGTCCACCTTCGCCGACTCGTGGTGCCAGCAGGGTTACCGGTGGAACCTCGACTACACCGTCGACCCGCACGGCAACGCCGTCAGTTACTGGTACACCCCGACGACGGGCTACTACGGCCGGGACAACTCCACGACTCCGACGCCGTACACCCGGGACGGCTACCTCTCCAAGATCCAGTACGGCCAGCTGGCCGGAAAGGTCTACGACAGCACCGCCCCGGCCGCCGCTCAGGTCTTCTTCGACACCTCCGAACGCTGCCTGCCCGACTCCGGTTTCGACTGCGCGTCCGCCAAAATGACGACGGCCAACGCCTCGCACTGGCCGGACGTCCCCGTCGATCAGGTCTGCCCGTCCTCGGGTACCTGCGCCAACCACGGCCCGGCCTTCTTCACCAACCGGCGCCTGACCGGCATCCGCACCCAGGTCCTGGTGGGCACCGCCTACAAGGACGTGGACGCCTGGACACTCAGCCACACCTTCCCGTCCACCGGTGACACCACCACCCCTTCGCTCTGGCTGAGCCAGATCGTGCACACCGGCAAGGACGGCGGCAGCCTCGACCTGCCGCCGGTGAAGTTCGCCGGGCAGGCGCTGGCCAACCGGGTCGACGGCCTGGACGGATACCAGCCGATCACCCGCTACCGGATCACCACGGTCACCACCGAGTCCGGCGAGGTGATCACGGTCAACTACACCGGACCGCAGTGCCATCGCACGGGCACCGCGGTACTGCCTTCCAGCCAGGACGGCAACACCCTCCGCTGCTACCCGCAGTACTGGACCCCGCCGGGCCAGACCTCCCCGCAGCTGGACTGGTTCAACAAGTTCGTCGTCAACTCGGTCACGGCGCAGGACCCCACGGGCGGCGGACTCCCCGTCCAGACCTCGTACAAGTACCTCGGCGACCCCGCCTGGCACTTCAACGACGATCCGATGACGCAGGCCAAGTACCGCACCTGGAACCAGTGGCGCGGCTACGGCACCGTCGAGACCCGCACCGGCACATCCCCCGCGACGATCACCCTGTCCCGGGAGACGTTCTTCCGCGGCATGGACGGCGACAAGACATCCTCCGGCACCCGCAGCGTCACCCTCGACGACTCCGCGAACGACGATCCGCAGAAGGACTCCGACTGGCTGGCCGGTCAGGGCTTCGAGGCCCAGTCCTTCAACGGCGACGGCGGCGCCCTGCTGTCCGACGGCGTCACCGACCCGTGGAGCTCGGCGGCGACGGCCACCCAGACCCGCACGAACGCCGGCCTGGACCCGCTGGTCGCGCACACCACCAACATCAAGCGGGCCCGCACGGTCACCACCAAGGCGGACGGCACCAAGCAGACCACCGAGGTCGACTACACGATCGACCCGGTGACCGGTCTGCCCACCGCTGTGGACGACCAGGGCGACACCTCGACCTCCACCGACGACAAGTGCACCCGCACCTGGTACGTCCAGGACTCCTCGGGTGCGAACCTGCCGGTCCCACGCCGGGTTCAGGAACTCTCGGTCTCCTGCTCGGCCACCCCGGACTACACGAAGGACCTGGTCAGTGACGACCTGACGTTCTTCGACAACTCCACGGACAACACCGCGGTGCCCACCAAGGGCGATGTGACGATGGTCCAGAAGGCGGACTCGGTCGCCGCCGACGGGACCATCCACCACATCACTGCCCTGAAGAACACCTACGACGCCTACGGCCGTGAGCTCACCGAGACCGACGCCGACGGCCGCACCACGACCACGGCCTACACCCCGACCACCGGCACCGCCCCGACCTCCGTCTCGGTCACCCAGCCGAAGGTCACCGGCCAGACCACGGCCTTCGCCACCACGACCACGCTCGACCCGGCCCGCGGCCTGGACCTGAAGACCACCGACGCGGCGGGCTACTCCACCACCAGCACCTACGACGCGCTGGGCAGGCTGACCGCCGTATGGAACCCGGGGTTCGCCACCGACAACAACCCCAACACCAAGTTCAGTTACAACCTCTCGCCCTCGGTGCCGTCCACGGTCACCACCCAGACCCTGACGGACGACAACGCCTACCGCACCTCCGTCTCGATCTACGACGCGATGCTGCGGCCGCGCGAGACACAGACCGCGACGGTCGACGGCGGTCGCACGATCACCGACACCGTGTATGACAGCCACGGCTGGCCGGTGAGTTCCTCCGACGCGTACTACAACGCCGGTGCACCCTCGGGGGACCTGGTGGACGCGGCCGACAACCAGACGCCGTCCCAGACGGGCACGCTCTACGACGGCGCCGGCCGCACCACCGCCTCGATCGCCTACCACTTCGCGTCGGAGACCTGGCGCACCAGCACGGCCTACCCCGGCTCGGACCGCGTCGACGTCACCCCGCCCGCGGGCGCCACCCCCACCACGACGTACACCGACGCCCGCGGCCAACTGGTCAAGCTGCTGCGCTACCACGGCACCACCCCCACCGGCACCGCGGACACCGTCACCTACTCCTACGACGCGGCCGGCCACCAGATCGGTCAGGACGACGGCCAGGGCCACACCTGGAGCAACCACTACGACCTCCTCGGCCGCCGCACCTCCCAGACCGACCCCGACACCGGCAACTCGTCCTCCAGCTACGACAACGCGGGCCAGCTGCTGACCACCACCGACGCGCGCGGCAAGACCATCAGCTACAAGTACGACGAACTGGGCCGCAAGACGGCCGAGTTCGACACCACGGGCGGGGTCGCGCAGTCGACCGGCAACGAGCTCGCGGCCTGGACGTACGACACGCTGAAGAAGGGCAAACCGACCTCGTCCATCCGCTATGTGGGCGGCACGAGCGGTTCGGCCTACACGGAGAAGGTCCTTGGCTACGACAGCCACGGCTGGGCGCAGGCCACCGAACTGGTCGTCCCGGCGGCCGAGGGCGCGCTGGCGGGCAACTACATCCACCAGAACACGTACAACCTCACCGGCACGCTGAAGAACTACACCGACCAGGACCCGACCACCGTCAAGCTGCCGCAGGAGACCGTCTCCTACACCTACGACGCCTACGACCGGCCCACGGCCGTCGGCGGCACCACGAACAGCTGGTCCTACGTCAACAAGCTCTCGTACACGGAGTTCGACGAGCCGTACCAGTTCACCTACGGGACCTCCGGCAACTTCGCCCAGCAGACCCTGAACTACGACGACCAGACCCACCGTCTTGCGGACTCCACCACGGTCACCAAGTCGGGTGCGGCCATCGCTGACAAGACGGCGTACTCCTACCAGCCGTCCGGCAACGTCACGAAGATCAGCGACAAGCTGGAGAACGGCCAGACCGACACCCAGTGCTTCGCCTACGACTGGGCGCAGCGCCTGAAGTCCGCGTGGACGGCGACTGACGACTGCGCGGCCACGCCGGCGCCGGGCGCTGCTTCGACTGTGGGCGGCCCCTCGCCGTATTGGCAGTCCTGGACCTACGACGCCACCGGAGCCCGTGCGACCCAGGTCGACCACGACCCGACCGGCGTCACCGCGAAGGACGCGACGGCCACCTACACTCCCGTCGCGGCGGGCGCGGGCCCGGCTCACGCCGTGTCCCAGGTGAACACGGTCGTGCCGGGCGACTCGACGGCGAACACCACGAACTCCTACACCTACGACGACGACGGCAATGTCCTCACCCGCACCACCCGCGCGGGCACCGACACCCTGACGTACAACGATGAAGGTGCCCTGTCCGACCTGTCCTCGACGGGCTCGGCGGGCGACACGAAGTACCTGTACGGCGCCGACGGCACCCTGCTGCTGCGCCGCAGTCCCGACGCCACCACCCTCTACACGGGCGACGAGGAGATCACCCTCAAGTCCGGTGCCAGCAGCGCCGACGGGGTGCGGTACATCTCCCTGGCGGGCGAGACCGTGGCAACCCATTCCTCCGACGGCACGTTCTCGTACCTGATCCCGGACCGCCAGGGCACCGGCACCCTCCAGATCGACTCGCAGAGCCAACAGGTCGTCCGCCGCCAGTACAAACCCTTCGGTGAGACCCGCGACCAGTCCGGCACCTGGCGAGGCCAACAGGGGTACGTCGGCGGCACCGAGGACGACAACACGGGCCTGACCAACCTGGGTGCCCGCGAGTACGACCCCACCATCGGCCGGTTCCTCAGCCCCGACCCGCTCCTCGACCCCGGCTCCCCACAGACCTGGAACGCCTACGACTACGCCGGCGACTCGCCGGTGACCGAGTCCGACCCCTCCGGCCTGTGCATGGCGGACCAGTGCGGCGTCGGCTACCCGATCGGCGGCACCGGCACCAGCAAGAGCAATCCGACGCGCTACGTCACGACCGGCCCGGTCGATCCGGGCGGCAGCAACACGGCGTACTGCCACCACGGCAACTGCACCGATGGCCACAAGCTCGGCCAGGGCACGGGCGCCGGCGGCGGCAACATCAACAGCAAGACGTACGACCCGCAGGCCGAGGCCAAGGCCGTACAGCGGGCCAAGGCCACCGCGAACGCGGCCGCTGCGGCGGCGAAGAAGCAGGTCTCCGGCCTCAAGCACCAGCTGCTGAGCCTGGTCGCGGACGTCATCGGCCTGACCGACGCTTACAACTGCTTCACCAAGGGTGACGTCATGGGCTGCGTCAACACAGCCCTGACGGCGGTCCCGTGGGGCAAGGTCTTCAAAGCCATCAAGGTCGGGGTGGAGGCCTTCAAGATCTGGCGGGCGTTGGACCGTGCCTATACGGCGGTGAAGGACGCGGAGGAGGCGGCGAGACTTGCCGAGGACGCGGTGCGCGCGGAACACGCCATGGCGGAGATGCGGGCCGCGGAGAACGCGGGGGCGGACACCGCAGAGGGCGTGGCCTGCACGGTCCACAGCTTCGTGCCCGGTACCGGGGTGCGGCTGGCGGACGGTACGTCGAAGCCCATCAGCAAGGTCAAGGTCGGCGACACGGTCCTCGCGACGGACCCGCAGACCGGTGTCACGGCTCCGGAGCAGGTCCAGCAGGTCATCGTCACGACGACGGACAAGGACTTCACGACGCTGACCCTGGACACTGCACCGACCCGGGGGCCGCCGTCGGGGAGGTCCGGACAGCAGACCCTCACCACCACCTGGCACCACCCGTTCTGGGACGCCACCCACCACCGCTGGGTCGACGCCCACGACCTCAGGCCGGGCACGGAGCTGCGCCGGGCCGACGGGACCACGGTGGTCGTCCGCGGGGTGCGCAGCTTCCATCAGCACGGCACCACGTACGACCTCACCGTCGGCACCCTGCATACGTACTATGTGCTGGCGGGCGACACCCCGCTGCTCGTCCACAACTGCCCGACGGGCGGCGCCGCCGATCTCCCCGACTTCGACCCGAACGGCATCCCCCGGCACCAGCCGGGCGCCGCCGCCAGTCGGTCGGGTGAGGCCTCGGCCGAGTCGGAGGCCGCCGCCGAGGAGGGCAAGGAGCGCGCCGAGTTCAAGACCGGAGCCGTCGAGGAGGTGGCGAGCGTGTCGCAGCAGATCGGTGACCACATCGGTCAGGGCGTGCAGGCGACGGACCCGGTCACCGCGGCGGCCGTGACCATCACCGTCACCATCGACGCGGTGAAGAAGGGGCTGGCGCGCAGGGCCCGCAGAGCGGCCGAGGGGGAGTGATGAGCCAGGCCGGGACGGGTGCCACCGGCGACGCCGTCGCGGGAGCCCGGGAGATCGTCGAGCAGTACCGCCGGGACGGGGAGCTCTCCGCGCGGAGCGTCGACCGGGCCGGGTTCGGGGTCTGGGACCGGGTGACGCCGGGGGCGCTCCTCATCGCGGCCACTGTGCTCATCGACGCCGAGGAGCCCACGCTCGCGGAGGCTTCCCCCCGACCCGGCACGAGGGTGCTGGCCGCCATGCTGCGTGACGGTCTCGAAGGACTCGCTCTCGCGCAGCGGGACGGGCAGTTCGGCTGGGACGACATGGTGGCCCTGATCCTGGCGTATGTGAGCCTGCCCAGTACGCCACCCGACGCCCTCGACACCCTCCTCGACGACGCCGGGTCCGTATGGACCGAGATCGTGGACTCCGGAGAGGTGACCCGCCCGCGGGTCAGGGACGGTGAGTCGGGGCCCTGGGACGTGGCCGAGCCGGTGACCGACGTGGCACGCCTCGACTTCGGCGTGCTGCGCGTGCCGCGGCTGGAGGGCGCCTCACTGCATCCGCTGACCGCCGGTGAACGCGTCGTCGGAGTGGTCGTGTCCCTCGGTGAACAGGCCCTCGGTCTCCAGGTGTTCCGGACCCCGGCAAGCCCGGCCTGGGACAGGGTCCGCCCGAGGATCGCCCAGGGCGTCCGGGACCAGGGCGGCAGCGCGGAGGAGGCCGTCGGAAGCCTCGGCACCGAGGTCCGCGCCCAGGTCCCCGTCGTACGCGACGGGGAGCGGGTCCTGCAGCCGACGCGGATCTTCGCGTGCGACGGACCGGGATGGTTGCTGCGCGGCGCCTACGGCGGGCCGTCGGCGCTGGCCGAGGTGGTCGACCCTCGAGTACACCACCTCTTCACCCAGACGGTGGTCGACCTGTCGTCGGCCGAGGCCTTCACGGGGTCGGCCCAGGAGGTCACGGACGTGGAGATCCGCTGGCCTGCCAGGGAATGACGGGTCGGCGCGGGCCTGACAGGCTCGTCCAGGTTGCTTGACGGCTCCCGGACAGGCTTCTCATGCAGCTCTTATAGGGGGCTTATGGAGTCATCACGCGGCCTGCCTAGCTTGCGGCCATGTTCTTCACCTACCTGAGGCGCGAGCTGCGCCGCCGCAGAAAGGCGGCCCTCGTCGTCGCCTCCGGGCTCGCGCTGGGTATCGCGCTGGTCATCGTGGTCAGTTCCGTGTCGTCCGGCATGGGGAAGGCCCAGGACAAGGTGCTCCAGTCGCTCTACGGGCTGGGCACCGACATGACCGTCACCAAGGCGGCCCAGCCGCAGGCCAGTTCGTCCGACCGGCCGCGCTTCCGGTTCGACGCGCAGGACAACGGCTCCAACGCCGAGCAGAGCAGCGACCGCGTGATGGTGCAGGGCTTCCAGACCCTGTCCACCTCCACGGTCACCAAGGTCGACCAGCAGTCCGGCGTCTCCGACGCGGTCGGCGGGCTGAGCCTGCAGGTCATCAAGATCAACGGCCAGTTCACCCGCGGCGAGTTCCAGCAGAACGGCAACGGGGGCGGTGAAGGCGGCTTCCGCCGCGAAGGCGGCGGCAACGGCCAGCCGCAGGGCGAAGTGCGGGGCGGTGGCGCCGACTTCGACGTCAACAACTACTCCGTCTACGGCACGGACGTCACCAAGCCCGCCCTCGGCCCGCTGACCTCCTCCAAGATCACCAGCGGCCGTACGTTCAAGTCGACCGAGACCGACGCCAAGGTCGCCGTCCTCGACTCCGCGTACGCCAAGGAGAAGAAGCTCAAGGTCGGCTCCACCCTCACCATCAAGAACGTCAAGTTCATGGTGATCGGCGTCGCCACCGCGGACAGCGGGGACGCGGCCGCCAACGTCTACATCCCGCTCACCCAGGCCCAGACCCTCAGCGACTCGAAGAACAAGGTCACCACGATCTACGTCAAGGCGACCGACTCGCAGAAGATCAACTCCGTCAAGTCCTCGATCCAGAAGAACGTCACGGGTACCACGGTGACGACCTCGGCGGATCTCGCGGACACGGTGTCCGGGTCGCTGTCCACCGCCTCTTCCCTGGCGTCCAACGTCGGCAAGTGGCTGTCCATCGCCGTGCTCGTGGCCGCGTTCCTGGTCGCCGGCCTGCTGACCTCCTCCGCCGTCTCACGCCGGGTGCGGGAGTTCGGCACGCTCAAGGCGCTGGGGTGGAAGTCGGGCCGCGTGACCCGGCAGGTCGTCGGCGAGGCGATGGTCAACGGGCTGCTCGGCGGAGTGCTGGGGATCGCGCTGGGCCTGGCGGGGGCGTACGCCGTGACGGCGGTCAGTCCCACGTTGCAGGCGCAGTTGGGGGGCGGTGGAGGCGCCGGCGGAGGTGCCGGTGGTTTCGGCGGGTTCGGCCGACGGGCCGCCGAAAAGACGCTGGACGTCTCCCTCAGTGCTCCCGTCAGCCTGACGACGGTCGCGATCGCGGTGGGCCTTGCGGTGGCCGGTGGTCTCATCGCCGGTGCGTTCGGCGGCTGGCGGGCGTCTCGGTTGCGGCCTGCGGACGCGTTGCGGCGCGTCGAGTAGCGGACGTCGGCGGTGGTGCCGGTGCGCCCCCGCATGTGCCTCGTCCTGTGGTCACGCGGGTGCGGGAGCGTCGTGGCTGGTCGCGCAGTTCCCCGCGCCCCTGAGTGGGTGCAGGCAAGGCATGCCCAGCTGTACCGACCCTTGGGGGCGCGGGGAACTGCGCGACCAGCCCCCACCGACCCGCGGCCGACATCGATCCGCGCCACCCCGAACCCCACTCCCCCACCCAGGAGCTCACCATGTACGAACTCAGAAGCGTCACCAAGCGCTACTCCCGCGGCAAGGACACCGTCGACGCGCTCGCCGGGGTCGATCTCACCATCGCCGACGGGGACCGCCTGGTCATCCAGGGCCCCACCGGCGGCGGCAAGTCCACGCTCCTCCAGATGCTCGGCGGTCTCGACAAGCCCACCGAGGGCGAAGTCGTCCTGGACGGCACCGACTTGGCCAAGCTGTCGGAGTCCAGGCTCACCAGGGTCCGCAGCGAGAACATCGGCTTCGTCTTCCAGAGCTTCAACCTGATCCCCACCCTCACCGCCCAGGAGAACGTCGAGACCGCCCTCGTCCCCCTCGGCGTGAAGGGCAAGGAGCGCAGGGAACGGGCGGCCGAGGCGCTCACCTCCGTCGGCCTCGGGGAGCGCCTCGCGCACCTGCCCTCCGAGATGTCCGGCGGACAGCAGCAGCGCGTCGCCATCGCCCGCGCCCTCGTCAAGCAGCCCAAGGTGCTCCTCGCCGACGAACCCACCGGCAACCTCGACGAGTCGATGCGCGACGAGATCATGGACGTACTCGAACGCATGTGGAAGGAGCTCGGGTTGACCTTCATCATGGTCACCCACGACTCCGCGATCGCGAAGAAGGCCCCGCGCCTGGCCACGATCCGCAAGGGGAGGATCAGCGTCAAGGAGAACGCCGCCACCTGAACCGTGCGGCCTCAACTCCCCCTGAATCCGGCAGTCTTGTAACAGACTTTGCTGTCAGGGACTTGTCTATTGAAGGTCGTGATCACCCCTCGGCATACTGCGAGTTCCGGGGGGTGCACGCGCATGCGTGCGAGACCACCCCCGGCCGGGTGAACGGGGAATTCACCCGGTCCTTCTGCAAGGGGGAATCTTGCGCAGACAAGTGAAAAGGGCATGCGCGGCCACGATCGCCACAGCGGCGGCCGTGGCGCTCGCGGCGGGAATGACCAGCCCCGCCTCGGCGGACGCGCAGCAGACGGTGAGCGCGGCGAACTCGGCCGGCGCCGGACTCACCGCGAAGCACCACATCACCTTGATCACCGGTGACCGGGTTGCCGTCGACGCCAAGGGCCGGGTCGTCGGCCTGGAACGGGCGAAGGGGCGCGAACACATACCGGTGCAGATCCGCAAGGTCGACGGCCACACCCTCGTGGTGCCGGGCGACGCGGTCCGCCTGGTCGCGAGCGGCAAGCTCGACCAGCGCCTGTTCGACATCACCGAGCTCAACAAGGCCGCCACCCGCAAGTCCCAGGCCAAGGGACTGAAGGTCATCGTCGGCTACCAGGGCGCCGCCACGGCCGCCAAGGCCGACGTCCGGGACGCGGGCACCCTGCGGCGCACCCTGAAGACGCTCAACGCGGACGCCGTCCAGACGCCGCAGAAGGAAACCCCCGAGCTGTGGGACGCGGTCACCAACGGGGGCAGCACCGCCTCCGGTATCGCGCACGTCTGGCTCGACGGGGTCCGCAAGGCCAGCCTCGACAAGTCCGTGCCGCAGATCGGCGCCCCCAAGGCATGGGCGGCCGGCTACGACGGCAAGGGCGTCAAGATCGCCGTACTGGACACCGGTGTGGACGCCACCCACCCGGACCTCAAGACCCAGGTGGTCGAGTCCAAGAACTTCACCACCGCGGCCGACGCCACCGACAAGTTCGGTCACGGCACGCACGTCGCCTCCATCGCGGCGGGCACCGGCGCCAAGTCGGGCGGCAAGTACAAGGGTGTCGCGCCGGGCGCCAAGATCCTCAACGGCAAGGTCCTCGACGACACCGGCTCCGGTGACGACTCCGGCATCCTCGCCGGCATGGAGTGGGCGGCCGCGCAGGGCGCCGACGTCGTCAACCTCAGCCTCGGCGGCCAGGACACCCCGGAGATCGACCCGTTGGAGGCGGAGGTCAACAAGCTCTCCGCCGAGAAGGGCATCCTGTTCGCCATCGCCGCGGGCAACTCCGGTCCGGAGTCCGTCGGTTCGCCGGGCAGCGCGGACGCCGCGCTCACCGTCGGCGCCGTCGACGACAAGGACAAGCTGGCCGACTTCTCCAGCACCGGCCCGCGCGCCGGCGACGGAGCGATCAAGCCGGACGTCACCGCGCCGGGCGTGGACATCACGGCGGCCGCTGCCAAGGGCAGCGTCATCGACCTGGAGGTCGGTGAGAAGCCGCCGGGCTACCTGACGATCTCGGGTACGTCGATGGCGACCCCGCATGTGGCGGGCGCGGCGGCGATCCTCAAGCAGGAGCACCCCGACTGGGGTTACACCGAGCTCAAGGGCGCGCTGACGGGCTCGACGAAGGGCGGCAAGTACACGCCGTTCCAGCAGGGTTCGGGCCGTATCCAGGTCGACAAGGCGATCAAGCAGACCGTGATCGCCGACCCGGTGTCGGTGAGCTTCGGCACGCAGCAGTGGCCGCACACCGACGACAAGCCGGTGACCAAGAAGCTGACGTACCGCAACCTCGGCACCAAGGACGTCACGCTGAAGCTGACGTCGACGGCCACCAACCCGAAGGGGCAGGCCGCGCCGGCCGGCTTCTTCAAGCTGGCCGCCACCACGGTCACCGTCCCGGCGGGCCGCAGCGCCTCCGTCGACATGAGCGTGAACACCAAGCTGGGCGGCACGCTCGACGGCTCCTACTCGGCGTACGTGACCGCGACGGGCGGCGGCCAGACCGTCCGCACGGCGGCCGCGGTACAGCGCGAGGTCGAGTCGTACGACGTCACGATCAAGCACATCGGCCGGGACGGGAAGCCGACCGCCGACTACAACACCATCCTGTTCGGCTTCTCGGGCCTCGCCGAGGGCCGGGGCTACCAGGTCACCGTCGCGGACTCCGGTACGACGACGATGCGCGTCCCCAAGGGCAACTACCTGCTGGACGCATGGATCGCGAAGGACCTCGTGAACTTCGAGGGCGGTCTGGACTGGCTGGTCCAGCCGAAGCTGAGCGTCACCAAGAACGTCTCCGTGACGATCGACGCCCGCAAGACCAAGACGTCCGACATCACCGTCCCGGACGCCCAGGCCAAGCAGCAGCTCGGCGTGATCAGCTACCTGTACGACCCGGCGGGCATCGGCTTCGGAGTCGGCCTGGAGACCTTCGAGGGCGTCCGCGTGGCACCGCTCGGCGGCGACGTCTCCGGTCTGCACCAGACCTGGAGCGGTCAGTGGACCAAGGGTGACCAGGCCGAGTACGACGTGGCCACCACCGCCGACGTCAAGAGGCTCCAGGGCGACAAGGTCCGGCACTTCAAGGCGAGCGAGCTCGCCACGGTGAAGAACAACCTCGGTTCCGGGGTCTCGGGCAAGACCGGCGCGGTGACCGTGTCGGGGTACTTCCCGAACGACTTCACCCTCGGTACGGCGGTCGAGCAGAAGCTGCCGGGCACCCGCACGCTGTACCTGTCGACGGTCGACAAGATCCAGTGGTCGTTCGACTTCGCGCAGTACAAGGGCAAGGACGCGGAGGGCTTCCCGATCACGGAGGCCTACTACACCCTGGGCGACCCGCAGACCTTCAAGGCGGGCCGGAAGTACTCGAAGACCTTCAACACCGCGGTCTTCGGCCCGCACCTGAACAAGTACTACAGCCTCTTCCGTGACGGGAACTCGGTCTACGGCTACGTCCCGCTGTTCTCCGACGGCGCCGGCCACGCCGGTTCCTCGGACTTCACCGCGGTCAGCACCAGCCTGTACCGCAACGGCACCAAGGTCGGCACCAACGACGACCCGCTGTTCGGCGCCAAGGCGTTCACGGTGCCGTCCGGCCAGGCGAAGTACAAGCTGACCACGTCCGTCAAGCGCAGCGTCAAGGTCGCGGCGGCCTCCACCCGCATCGACGCGAGCTGGGAGTTCACGTCGAAGAAGCCGGCCGCCGGCACGGTGGCCACCCTCCCGGCCTCCATGGTCCGCTTCAACGCCAAGACGGGCCTGGACAACCGGGTCGAGGCCGGCAAGACGGTCAAGATCCCGCTGACGGTCGAGGGCGCCGCCAAGGGCTCCAACCTGAAGTCCCTCGCGGTGTACGTGTCCTACGACTACGGCCAGACCTGGAAGAAGGTCACGGTCAAGGACGGCCAGATCACCGTGAAGAACCCGGCGAAGGACAAGGCCATCTCGTTCCACGCCAAGATCGCCGACAAGAAGGGCAACAAGTCGACGATCTCGATCTACAACGCGTACTACGGGAAGTGACCTGTAGGAAGCGATAGCCGCGACGCCCGTCGGAAGCACTGCTTCCGGCGGGCGTCCGTGTTTGAGTGGCCGTATGACCACAGAGACCGTCGAGTACATCCGCTACCGCATCCCGGAAGACCGCTCGGCGGAGTTCCTGTCCGCCTACACCCACGCCTCGGGCCGGCTGGCGGCGGCCCCGCAGTGCGTCGACTACGAACTCGCGCGCTGCGAGGAGGACTTCGAGCACTACGTCCTGCGCATCACCTGGACCTCGACCGAGGACCACCTGGAGGGCTTCCGCAAGTCGGACCTCTTCCCGGACTTCCTCGCCGAGATCCGGCCGTACGTCGAGAACATCGAGGAGATGCGGCACTACAAGCCGACGACGGTCCGCGGCCGGGGCGCCGCCGTCCCCACGCTGTACGCCTGGGCGGGCGGCGCGGAGGCCTTCACCCGGCTCACCACGGTCTTCTACGAGAAGGTCCTCGCCGACGACCTCCTGGCCCCGGTGTTCGAGGGCCTGGCCCCCGAGCACGCCGAGCACGTGGCCCTCTGGCTCACCGAGGTCTTCGGCGGGCCGCCCGCCTACTCCGAGACGCAGGGCGGACACGGCCACATGGTCGCCAAGCACATGGGCCGCGGCATCACCGAGCCGCAGCGCCGCCGCTGGGTGAACCTCATCCAGGACGCGGCCGACGAGGCCGGCCTCCCCACCGACGCGGAGTTCCGCTCGGCGTTCCTCGCCTACGTCGAGTGGGGCACCCGCCTCGCGGTCCACTTCTCCGGCCCGGACGCGAAGCCCCCGGCCGAGCAGCCGGTACCGAGGTGGACGTGGGGGGCGGCACCGCCGTACCAGGGGTGAGAGCGGGGCCCCGGTACCGGGTCCTGAGTCCCCGGACTCAAGGCCGAGCCGACTCGCCCGCCCGGGTCGCGTCCGCGCCCCAGCTGGCCAGGAGGCGGAGGGCGTCCGCCGAGGGTGAGCCCGGTTCCGCGTGGTAGGTGATCAGGGCCTGTTCCGTGCCGTCGGACAGCCGGAAGGACTCGAAGTGCAGGGCCAGGTCGCCGACCAGCGGATGCCGGAGGCGCTTGACGCCGAAGCTCTTCTCCTTGACGTCGTGCGTGGCCCACAGCCGCCGGAACTCCTCGCTCTTCAGCGAGAGTTCCCCGACCAGCGAGGACAGCAGCGGGTCGTCGGGGTGGCAGCCGGCGTCCATCCGCAGATAGCTGACCATGTCCGAGGCCTTCTGGTCCCACTCCACGAACAGATCCCGGTACTCCGGCCGCAGGAACACCAGCCGGGCCCAGTTCCGCTCCGGCACCGGCAGCTCCGACCAGTCCCCGAACACCGCCGCCGCCATCCGGTTCCAGGCGAGGATGTCCGAACGCCGCCCCGAGACGTACGCCGGGACCTCGATCGAGTCCAGCAGCTGCCGCAGCGGCCCCCGCACCTGCTCGGTCCGCCCGCCCGCCTTCTTCTTGTGCTGCTTCGGCTTCGCCAGATGCGTCAGGTGCGCGTGCTCGGCGTCGCTCAGCCGGAGCGCGCGGGCGATCGCGTCCAGGACCTCCGCCGAGACATTGCGCCCGTTGCCCTGCTCGAGGCGGGTGTAGTACGCCACCGAGACGCCCGCCAGCTGCGCCAGCTCCTCACGCCTGAGTCCCGGCACCCTGCGGTGCCGCCCGAATTCCGGCAGCCCGACGTCCTCCGGCTTCAGCCGGGCCCGCCGGGTGCGCAGAAACTCGCTGAGCTCGGCACGCCGGTCCAGGGAGCCGCCTCCGGTACGTTCCTCGGCCATGTCGTCCATACGTCGAGTATTCACGGTCGTACGCACACGATCCTGTCCCCGCCAGTGGTAGGAACAGTGGACGTAGGCAGAGTGAGGGCCTGGGTGGATGCCGATTCCTGGGGCAGGCTGTACTGCGTGCCCGGACGGATGAACGACAGAAGGCAGCCGGGCGCGCACCCCCGTTCGAGGAGAACCACCCTCATGACCACTGTTGCCGCTTACGCCGCCCCCGCCGCGAAGGCTCCCCTGGAGCGCACCACCATCGAGCGCCGGGCGGTCCGCGAGCACGACGTCCTGATCGACATCAAGTTCGCCGGCATCTGCCACTCCGACATCCACCAGGCCCAGGAGGGCTGGGGCCAGGCCATCTTCCCGATGGTCCCGGGCCACGAGATCGCGGGCGTCGTCTCCGAGGTCGGCCCCGGTGTCACCAAGTACAAGGTCGGCGACCGCGTCGGCGTCGGCTGCATGGTCGACTCCTGCCGTGAGTGCGAGAACTGCAAGGCCGGCCTGGAGCAGCACTGCACCCAGGGGAACGTCGGCACGTACAACGCCATCGGCAAGGACGGCGAGCCCACCTACGGCGGCTACTCCGAGAAGGTCGTCGTCGACGAGAACTTCGTCGTCCGCATCCCCGAGGGCCTGGCCCTCGACGAGGCCGCGCCGCTGCTGTGCGCCGGCATCACCACGTACTCCCCGCTCAAGCGCTGGGGCGCCGCCCCCGGCAAGAAGGTCGCCGTGATCGGCCTGGGCGGTCTCGGCCACATGGGCGTCAAGATCGCGCACGCGCTGGGCGCCGAGGTCACCGTCCTCTCCCAGTCCCTGCGCAAGAAGGACGACGGCCTCAAGCTGGGCGCCGACCACTACTACGCGACCAGCGACGAGACCACCTTCAAGGAGCTGGCCGGCTCCTTCGACCTCATCCTCTCCACGGTCTCGGCCCCGCTCGACTTCGGCGCCTACCTCGGCCTGCTCAAGGCGAACGGCGCCCTCGTGAACGTCGGCGCCCCCGAGGAGCCGATCTCCCTGAACCTCTTCTCCCTGATCGGAGGCAGCAAGACCCTCGCCGGTTCGGCGATCGGCGGCATCGCCGAGACCCAGGAGATGCTGGACTTCTGCGCGGAGCACGGCATCGGCGCGGAGATCGAGCTGATCGCCGCGTCCGAGATCAACGAGGCGTACGAGCGGGTCGTCAACAGCGACGTGCGCTACCGCTTCGTGATCGACACGGCGACGATCTGACGCCGACCGCTTGAACCCGAGGGCCCCGGCGCTGTGCCGGGGCCCTTCGGCGTACGGTCGCCCGCCGGCGGGTGGGCGTTGCCGCTACCCGGGTGGGCGTTGCTGCTACCGGGTGCCGTTGGCGGCGAACGTCCACACGGCGCGGCTGCCGGGGCCGACGGTGAGGGTCGAGTTGCCGATCCGCTCCACGTGCCGGTCCTTCACGGGCCGGTTGAGGGACAGCTCGACCCGTTGCAGCCCGGCCTGCTCGCGCGGTACGGCGTCCAGCCGGATCGTGGTGCCGCCGCCCTCCGCGACGACGCCGGCGCCGGCGACGGTCCGCACGGTGAACCCGCCGGCCCGCAGCAGCGGCACGGTGTCGGCGAGGTCGCCCTCGGTGACGGCGATGCGCACGGAGGTCACGTCACGCATGAGGTGGTTGCGGTAGTCGTCGGAGAGGTAGCGCTCCCTGCCGACGTCACCGGGATAGCTCGCGGGCTCGGTGTTGCCGCGCGGGTCGGCGAAGTACTCCGGCCGGTACTCCATCGCCCAGGCCTGGAAGGCGTCGTACTCGGTGGCGGTGAGCAGGGCGTCGAACCACGGCACGGGCACGCCGTCACCGAAGTCCCGGGTCTGGAGGAACTCGATGGGGGTGGCGCCGTCGCTCTTCATCCGCTCGGCGACCGTCGCCAGGTCTCCGTCCCGCTCGGTCGACACACCCAGTCCGGCGGCGCCGAGAGTGCCGTCAGGACCGGGGAGGTCACCGACCCCGAACAGCTCCAGGTAGGTCTCGCGCCCCCGCAGATAGCGGCCGGTCCAGGTCTGCCCGCCGGAACCGGTCGTGGTGCGGACCTCGAAGCTCGCGAAGTCCCGCAGGTAGTCGGAGTGCTCGATGGCATCGGCCGTCTCCCGGTCGAGCACGCCGTAGGAGTGGTTGTAGAACAACAACTGCCGGTCGTGGTCGTACGAGGATCCGCTCCCCGCGGCCTGCGCCGTCCCCACACCACCCCCGACCGCTCCGACGAGGGCCACGGCCAGTACGACGATCATCCGTAATGTCCGACGAATCAACATGCGGGGATCGTAGGACAGGGGGGATTCGGCCACGTCTCCTTTTCGGCGGAGCCTAAATGATTGACAAGGGGCCGATTGAGGTGCCGTGGGGCAGCGCCGGTGGGCGGAATCGGCGGGAGCCTTCCCGCGTTGAGCACAGTGGGCGTGGGCTGCCGGTAGGTACGAGTCGAGCGTCCCGAGTGACCGAGCGGACAGAAATGGGAGGAGCGGCAATGGCTGCGCAGACGCAGAGGGCCGTGCTGGCGGGCGGATGCTTCTGGGGGATGGAGGAGCTGATCCGTCGTCTTCCCGGTGTGACGGCGACCCGGGTCGGATACACCGGGGGTGACGTGCCGAACGCGACGTACCGCAACCACGGCACCCACGCGGAGGCCATCGAGATCCTCTACGACCCCGAGAAGACCGACTACCGCACCCTCCTGGAGTTCTTCTTCCAGATCCACGACCCGAGCACCAAGAACCGCCAGGGCAACGACATCGGCCTCAGCTACCGCTCGGCGATCTACTACGTCGACGACGAGCAGAAGCGGATCGCCGAGGACACGATCGCGGACGTCGACGCGTCCGGCCTGTGGCCCGGCAAGGTCGTCACCGAGGTGGAGCCGGTCGGCCCCTTCTGGGAGGCCGAGCCCGAGCACCAGGACTACCTCCAGCGCTACCCGGACGGCTACACCTGCCACTTCCCCCGCCCGGGCTGGCGCCTGCCGGCACGAGCGAAGGACTGACGGGGGAGGACGGGGGGCGGTTCCGGGTGCCACGGGATCATGACCGGGACCCGGCCCGCATCGCTCACGGACGGTTGCCGCAGTCGCGGCCTACTGCCCGCGCGCCTGCTCCACGTTCGACCGGTGGGGTGCGGACAGCCAGTCGGCGGACGCCAGGCGGGCGTCGTCCGGTTCCGCTCCCTGCCGTAGGGCCGCGAGGTAGGCGCGGTCGGCGGTGAGGCGGGCCGTCACCTCGGGGCCCCGGGCCACGGCGCCGTGGCCGGGGATGACGACGTCGACGTGGGCTGCGGCCTTCTCGAGACGGTCGAGGGCGGTCTCGTAGGCGCTGATCTGATCGTCCTGGCGGACGTCGAAGAGCGGGATCAGGACGTCGGAGAGCATGTCGCCGACGACCAGGACGCCGCGGTCCGCGAGGAGGAGCGCGGCGTGGCCGACGGCGTGCGCCCGGTGCTCGATGATCTCGCCCGGCACGGGTCCGCCGTCCGCGGGCAGCGGAGTGAGGAGCGCGACGAGGTCGAGAGGGATACCCGGCGCACTCTGTTCCGCCATCGCCCGCGCCCGCTCCCTGGCCTGACCGGCGAGGTGGGCGCAGGCGGGAGTGGCGTAGCGCGGCACGTCACCGAACCGGGGGTGCCAGAGCAGGTGGTCCCAGTGGGGGTGGGTGGAGAACCCGGCGACCACCGGGATGCCGAGCCCGGCCACGTCGTCGGCGAGCTGGTCCAGCTCCGAGCCGTTGATGCCGGGGTCGATGACGACCAGCCCGTCCTCTCCGCGCACCACGACGGAATTGGACCAGACCCACTCGCTCTGCCGGACCCAGACACCGTCGCCCACTTCCTTCAGCTCGCCCATGTCCACTCCCGTTGGCCTGTTGCTCTGTCGGTCGTTCAGTCGGTCGGTCACAGAGCTGAGACTGCGCCCGGCTGCCGAACTCATCGCTTCAGCCGCTGGGGCTGATCGGCAGGGGGTTCAGGGGTGGAGTCGTACGAGCTCGTCTGCGCGGCGGAGGTCCTTCGGGCGGCCGAGGGCTCGCCGCATGCGTATCAGATCGTCGAGAGCGGCGTAGCGGATGGTGAAGCCCGCGGCGTCGTGAGTCGTCTCGGCCCTGGTCAGACAGGGGGCGACAGCCATCGCGCCCCAGGGGAGGCCGGGGGTGCAGAGGTCTCCGACGGCGCCGGTGACCCGGTACCCCACCTGCACGCGGTCGAGATCGGGCAGCTCGGCACAGCCGCACCGCGCGAGGGCCTCGCGCAGGGCGTGCGCCTCGTCGGGGGTGCCGTCCCAGAGCAGGTCGAGGTCCCCGGTCAGCTCGGTGGACCCGTGCATGATCCCGGCGACCTGACCGATGACCACCGCGCGCGAGCCGACGTCATGCAGGGCCTGGAGGAAGGGGAAGGGATCGAAGCCGAGGGCACCGTCGGTGGCGAAGGTACCCAGCACGTCATCGGCGTCCTCCGGCCGACGACCGACGGCGCCACGCCCTCGCGTGGCGTCCTCGGTCCTGCCGATCGCCTGCCGAAGCCGCAGGGCAGCTGTCTGGTCCATGCGCTCAGCCCCGACCGAAGTGGGGGAAGGACGCGTCCCCTACCGGACACGCATGTTCTTGAGGCAGCAGTGCGTCGGCCGAGCTCAGGTCCCGGATCCCGTGGGCGGGCGGGGTCACGTCACGGACGGCGACGGTCCACTCGTCCGCGTCACGCTGCGCGGCCGCGCCGGCGAGGCCCAGTTGCAGGGACCGGTACGGCAGGGGCCGTAGACACAGGTCCTGCCCGGGGTCCCACTGCGGCGCAGCGCCCGAATCGAAATCCGCATAGCTGATCGCGATAGCCGACACGTTCTCCTGGCCCTTCCCCTCCTGACGACGGTCCGTCGTCAGCTTGGCGCGCTGGTGTCACAAGCCTGCCAGGGCGAGGAGTTGGTGCATGTGTCGGGGCGGCAGGCGGGGATGGGCGGCTGCCGCGGCGGCGACCGACTCCGATGAGTCGTCGAGCAGCTTCGTGAGGTCGCGGGCCGGAAGCCGGGGATGGGTCACGACCGCGCGGCGCACGCTTTCTTCGGGATCGGCGGCAAGTCGACGGACAAGTTCGACAGGCAGGTCGGGGTCGCGCGGGGCGAGCTGCCGCATCCTCGGGTCGGGATCGGAGGCCAGACGCCGAAGGACGCCCGCCGGGAGGGGGAGACTGTCGGCCGGACGCCACCGGGCCTTCCTCACCGGGCTGTAGCTGCGCTCGATGCGTTCGGCGGTGGCGGCGTCGATCCGGCTCCCGGCATGCAGAGCCATCGTCGTACGGACGCTGCTCTCCTCGTCCTCGAGCAGCCGGGCCACGACCCGCGCGGGGAGGTCGTCGGACTGCGCGGCGGAGGCACGGAAGCAGACGTAGGGCGAGTCCACGTAGGGCAACGGGTCAGCCGTGATCCACGGCAGACGCAGTGTCCGGAGCTTCCGACGTGCCAGCTCGCCCATGAGCTGCTGCTCCAGAGCGTTGTCGTCCAGGTCGGCGTGGAGATCGGTGAGCCAGTTCGCCGAGGGCTCTTCGGACATGATCCGGGCGTGGATCGCGGCGCGGGTCGACGCGGGAGTGTCCTGCCGGGCGAAGACGCTGAGCGCGACCAGCGGGCTGGGGTCCACGGCGAGGATGTCGCGCACCGGCGGGGGGAGGTCGGGGTGCTCCGCGAGTTCCTGGCGCACATCGGCCTCCGGATCGTCGGCCAGCCGACGGGCCGTGTCGGCGTCCAGCGTGCAGTGCCGCACCGCCCCGGCCCGTGTGACCGGGTCGGCCAGCAACTCCGGGAGCAGGTCGGCAGGCGGGACGGGACGGGGAAGCCGTGGGTAGTAGGTCGCGCAGGCTCCTGCGCGCACGGCGTCCTCAGGATCCGTCAACAGGAGCCGACGCACCGGTTCCGGAGCCTGTGTCCACCACTGGGCGACTGCCGCCCGGACCTTCGGGTCGGGGTCGGCCGCCAACCGGGCGCGCAGATCTGCCGGCACGTGATCGCTTTCCGCCAGCTGCTGACGCACGCGCGGGTCGGGATCGTCGAGCAACCGCTCGAACAGCTCGCGTGGCGCGCTCTCCGCACCGACCACCAGTGCCGCGCGTACCGCAGGGTCCGAGTGCTCGGCCAACACCATCCGAAAGGCATGCGGGAGGCCGCGGTTGAGTGCGAGTGAATGCGTAAGCCAAGGATCGTCGACGGTGATGATTTCCGCGATCATGTCGTCGGTCAGGTCCGGGCGCCTGGCAACGCCGCCAAGGACACCGCGGTGGGTGAAGAGCCGCCGGACGAGCTCGGGTGGCAGCGCGGGGTTTTGCGCGAGGCCCTCCACCACTTTGTCGAGGTGAACCGGCAGCGGCGTGACATCTGACACGAGGAGCGCCCCTTCCGGCTCGGCCGACTGATCGCCGAGTCTCCCAGAAGTTCGAGTGGCCTTCGACGGCGAGGCCTCGAGGTCGTGGCCGGGCCGCTGCCGCACAGCAACTGGACACCGCTGATACGACTTCATCAGCTCCGTGTCACCGCACCCCTGCGCACGCTTCTCCTCCGTGAACCCGGCTGGATGACCCACTTCGAGGCGTGCTCAAGGAGCGCTTGCGGCACTGCTCTCCTGGGCTGCGAGAAGTTCGTCCCCGTGCTCGATCGCCCAGCGTCCAAGCGCCTTCATGGGGCCCTCGACGAGACTCTGCCCCAAGCCGGTCAAGGCGTAGTCGACGCGTGGCGGCGCCTCCGCGCGGACGTGGCGCTCGATCAGTCCGCCCGCGAGCAGACGATGCAGGGAGTCGGTCAGAACCTTGTCGCTGATGCCGCCGATCGCGGCGCGCAACTCGCGGCGTCGGTGCGCCCCCGAGCGAAGTGCCGCCAGTGCAACGGGATCCCAGGTATGGGCGAGGAGGTCGGTGGCCGCACGCAACCGGCAATCGGCGACCAACTCGTAGCAGGGAGCGTCGTCATCAGTCATCTCACCGTCCATCATCGCGCGCCTGTTACGCACCGATCGGTGCGTGTCGCCTTCCCTACCGTGGTCATCCATCCGACCGCTAGGGAGAGGGAACAGACGGATGCGCATCGGGATCCTGGGAACCGGAACATTGGCGACGGCCCTGGGCGGGGGCTGGGCACGCGCCGGACATGAGGTGGCGATCGGCGGACGGTCGCAGGTCAAGGCGCAGAGGATCGCCGAGCGGCTGGGCCACGAAGCGCTCGCTGTCGCACCGCGTGAGGCGGTCACCGGGCGCGATGCGGTACTCCTCGCCGTGTCCTGGGACGGTGTCGAAGAGATGCTGGGGATGGTGAGCGCATCCGACGGCGTACTCGAAGGGACACCGCTGATCGATCCCACGAACGCCGTGACGCATGGCGTCGGCACTCTGCTCACCGAGCAGGGCGAGACGATGGCGGAGCGGATCGCCGGACTCGCTCCGGGCGCCCGGGTCGTGAAGGCGTTTCACCTCTTCCCCGCTGACCAGTGGACGAGCGGGCCCAGTGGTGGTCAGTCCCGTGTGACGGTGGCGATGTGCGGCGACGATGCGGCAGCCCTGCACGTCGTCGCTGAACTGGTCCGTGACGTCGGCGGAGTCCCGGCGACTCTGGGGCCGCTGGATCGCGTCCGCCAGTTGGAGGAGGTCGCGGGTTTCGTCATCGGCTTGGCCTTCGCAGGCTTCGACCCCGGCTCCGCCGTCCCACACGTCCCGCCGAACGGCGGGCGCGCCGGCTCACAGGGGTAAGCGTGCACAGGGGTCCAAGCCACGTCCGCGCACCATTTGCCGCGTTGCAGCCGACGAGGGTCTTCCTCCGACTGAGCCGTTGAGACCTGAAGCCCGGTCGCACGGCGGCTACGCGGGGACGCGGCTGGGTGTGGCGGTGGGGGTTGCGAGCAGGGCGCGCAGCGGGGCGGTGTCGGGCGTGTCGGCCACGGCCGCGTCGATGGCGTCGTCCATGCCCTTCTCCCACGACTCGGGGAGAATCAGCCCGGGCTGCCCCGACCAGGCGATGTCGGGCTTGGCGTGACCGGACGCAGCGAGGCGCAGGTGGACCATGCCCGCGAGCCCGTCGAAGATCCTCGGCCGAATGAAATTGCGGGCGGACGACCCGAACAGTCGCGCTGCCTGATCCGGCTTGGGCATGCGGTCGGCGATCTCCATCCAGAGCAGGCTGCGGTCGAACGCGTCGAGTATCTCCTCCAAGGTGGGCAAGAGGTCGTCGGCCCCCTCGCCGGCCGTGGCAGCTTGGCGTCGGGTCACCGTGTCGCCTGCGTCGTGCGCCGAGGAACGAAGCGCCCTGGCCACGGCGACCCGCAGCGGCCGGGACCAGCCCTCGGCGTCGGTGATCGCACGGGCCATGGCGAGGTCGTCCCAACTCATGCGCCGTAGCCCCGCCGCATCCGGCGACAGCGTGCACGCCTCCAGCGCGGCGAACACCCGGTCCGAGTCGTGCAGCAGGCTGAGCCCGACCGTCTCATCGGCCGGCTGATCCGGTCTGTCATCGGCAGGCAGCTTGTCGATCAGGGCGATTCGTTCGGCCATCGGGGGGTGGGAGTCGTACTTGTGCGGCCGGGGCGGTCGATGACCGGCGGACAGCGCGGCCAGCCGCTCTCCGGTTCGGGCGGCAAGCAGCCGACGAAAGCCGCCGTGCACCTCGCCGACGGGCGGCAGCACGCCCAGCGAACCACCTATCGCGGCGTATGTCTCCAGGTAGTGGGTGTAGGCACCGTCGAGCACAGGAATGGTGCGCAGTGCAGCAGCCGTCGCCTCACGGCCCGCGTACCGGGCCGCCATCCGGTCCGCGGCGAGTTCCTGGTGGCGAGCGACGGACTGCGTGGTCCGCAGATACATCCGGGCGTAGCCGACGTACAGGGCACCGATCGCTTGGTGCAGCTGGGTGCTGCCTTGCTGGAATGCCTCCACGGTGTGCATGAGTGCTTCCCGGCCGCGCATCGTGAGGCCCCCGAGCCGTGTGTCGAGGTTGCCGTAGTGCCCGAACTCGTGGGCGAGGACGGCGCGCAACTGCCGGACGGTCAGCCCGGCGAGCAGCGGCAGGCCCAGGAACATACGGCGTCGTCCGGGCCGCAATCCCAGCAGGCGGCTCTGTTCGGTGACAGCCGCGTTGACCTCAGCGACGAGGTAGAGCTCGTCCGGCGGCCGCTGCCCCGTCGCTTCGGCAGCGGCTCGTACCTGTTCCCACAGCTCGGGCTGCTCCATGGGCGTGACCGCCACCGCGTGGGGGACCGGACCCGAACGGCCGGCCCGCAGAAAGGCGAAGAAGCCACGCAGAATCGCCGCCGCCAGCAGGACGGTGACGGTCAGAACCGCGCCCTCGACCCAGGCAGCCCGTGCGGTGACCAGCCGTGTCAGCACCAGCCAGTCGAGTACCGCCATGGCCGACAGCAGAACCACACCGATGAGGAAGAAGCCGAGCAGCAGTGCGAACGCGCGGACAGCGCGCAACCGAAACGTCATCGAGAAATCCCCCACCCACATGGCACACGGGCCCGAACAGGCCAGTCGCGCTCGCGGATACTACCCGCAGGCCGCAGACCATCGGCACGGCGCGGAAGCGAGAAGAACCGGCGCCATGTTCACAGCCCTTCCGCTTGACGGAGTGGAGCTGCCCTGCGCTTTAAAACCCACCTTTCTCCCAAGTGGACGATCTACTGTGCTACTTGATGCGTCACGCCGGGGCCGAGGGCTCGTGTTCCGGAATCAAACGGGTGGAGAAACAGTGGTTCGCCAATCAGGTGTCGGCTTTACGGTTGCCATACTCATGACCTCATTGGCGATCGCCGGATGCGGAACCGGGCAGGGCTCTGGGACAGATGCCGCACCGGAGCGGACAGGGACGTCCGGCGTAAAAGCCAAGCCGTTGAGCGAGGCGGACCTGGAGCGGGCGACGATCACAGGCGCAGATCTCGGCGGCTACGAAGTGGAGCGGGCCCTTGCTGCCACCTTTGCGTCCCGCAAGACGGCGGACCCCGCGGAATGCGCGCCTGTCATGCAGGCGGTGGGCGGCAGCAGCGGGTTCGCGGCGACAGCGCGCATCGCCCGGAGCATCTTTCCGAAGGAGAACGGACCCAGTGCGCAGATGACCCTTTCGTCGCACAGCCCAGGAGATGCCGAGCAGGTGATCGACGCGCTGCGGACAACCGCCGAGCGGTGCAAGACCTTCAAGGACATCCAGGCGGACTTCGACTACGACGCGGTCCAACTCCGGCCCGACCCAGGCTACGGCGATGAATCCGTGTCCCTCCGGCTCACACAGCTGGCGTCGTTCGAGGGCGAGGAGCCGGTCCGGGTGCCCTATGCGGTGGTGGCTGTCCGACAAGGGGCCACGGTCGCCATGTTCACCAATTTCCACCGTCCCAACGGGCCGAACGACAAGGCCCCGGCCGACGTACCGAAAGCGATCATCAAGGCGCAGTTGGACAAGCTCAGCAAGCTGGCGGCTGCCAAGTGACGAGGACGGGCTCCGCTGAGGAGCGGAGCCCGTCCACCGGCTGCCTCCGGGGTGCCCCTCGGGCCGCCGTGACGGGAGTTCGGCACCGCCCCGCTCCCAGGACCAGGCCACCGTGATGACGAAGACGCGGGATTCCGAAGAGTTCGTCCAGCAGCCCGGGAGGCTGTGAGAGCGCAGCGTGTGCTGCCATGTGACCCATCGGTCGGCGGGACAGACTGTCAGCCGCGCAGGTGGTCTAGCAGTTCGTCTTCCATGGGATACGCGCGTTCCTGGGGCAGCGCGCGGGCGGCGGAGTCCAAGTCCCCACTGTGCACCAGGGCTTGGATCTCGCGGGCGAGTGGGGTTACGTCGCGGATGGCGACCGTCCATTCGTCCGCGTAGCGTCGTACGGCCTCACCGGAGAGGCCGAGTTGCAGGGATCGGTAGGGCAACGGCTGCAGACGCAGGTTCCGCTCGGGGTCCCACTGCACTCGAGCAGGCGAGCGCTTCAACTGCCGCTGCCAGGTGGCCCGGTCGGGGTGTACTCCGCGCACATAGCTCGACAGAATCGCGTGGCGCAGCGCCCACTCGAAGCCGTCACGTCTGATCTCGACGGCGAGGACGGTCTCCTGCCCCTCTTTGGCGCCCCAGCCACAGCGGTACATCATCCACAGGAACGACGGCTTGATCCACGTCATCCGGTCGCGCTTCCACAAAGCGGGGAAACGGCCCTCCTGGGCGGCGGGCAGGCCGATCTCAGGGGCGTACGCCTGGTAGACGGTGATCGTGGAGGCCGTGTGCAGCGCTCGGATCCTGTGCCGTGGTTCGTTCATGACGTACAGGGTGTGGTCTCTCGATCTCCAACGGCCATTCGTTTTCCCACCAGGCTCCTCACTGGGTAGCCGACCGGCGGGGCTTGGGAGTTCAGGCGAGGGGCCACTTCAATGGCACCGTGACTATGGAGCAGTTGGATCCTATGAGAACCATTGCCGGGCGGGTCTCACTCAACGACGTCATCGCGAAGCTGGCTGGGCGCCGGCCGGTCTTCCATTCCGAAGCCGACCTTCAGCACAGTTTCGCCCGAGTCCTGTGGGAGCTGGCGCCGGACGTGGAATCACGACTCGAGGTGCCACAGCGAGAGTCGGGCAGGGCCGAGTACCTGGACCTCGAGTGCCTCGGGTCTGAGGGGCGCACCGCGATCGAGTTCAAGTACTTCACCCGAAGCTGGACGGGAAAGGCCGGCTCTCCGGTCGAGGACTACGCCCTGAAGGCACATGGCGCCACCGACCTCGCCCGTCTGCACTTCGTTCGGGACATAGCGAGGCTGGAACGCTTCTGTCATCGGTCTGGTCGGAACGGCCTCGCCTTCATGCTGTCCAACGAGCCGTCCTTGTGGACTCCGCCGAACTCCGGTCGCCGACGTACTCGAGATCATGACTTCCGGATTCACCAAGGACGGGAACTCGCGGGGACGTTGCTGTGGGCCGAGGGGAGTTACCAACCGAACACTTGCACTCTGCGAGGTGCCTATCCCCTCGCGTGGGAGACGTACTCAGCGCAGAGCGGAGCGGGTGGAGAGTTCCGGTACCTGGCGGTGTACGTCGGTTCAGCGGCGCGCGGAGCCGACGACGCCCCGAATGCATGACCTCGACGATCGCCGGACACGGCTGTCGGCAAGGGGTCAGTCGTCGGTGGGAGCCGGAACGAGCCCCGTCGGGCACGATGCGCCCCAGTCGGCCTCGAACGAGTCACTCAGCTTGACCCCCGTCCCGCCGATCCCGCAGTACCCCGCCGGATTCTTGTCGAGGTACTGCTGGTGCCTCTGCTTAGTTGCTCATCGCTCGATGTGGCTGGGGTCTGGCCAGGCTGAGATTGGCTCGTCAGCAACCGAGTAGATCTCCAAGAGCGACAGGTAACCGTCCTCTGTGCAGACCATCACACCAGCCGTGTGCGGGTCGGTGTACCCCGCTTCCACGGCCGGATTGCCATGTGCCTGCGCGGGAGCCACGGCCGTACGGTCCACCTCCAGATCGACCGTTGCACAGCCGCAGCCGCACCTTCCCACCACCCGGGTATGGGGACCTGGGCCAGCAGGGCCACGCTAACCGGATCTGAGCCGGCCAGCAGCGCCCGCAGGGTTGCCCTGACGTCGGGCGGCAGTGGCTCAGTCATCCGTCATCGCCAAGCCGATCGGGCAAGAGACTCCCGTCCCGCCCAACCCGCAGTACCCGTCCGGGTTTTTGCTGCCTGAAAGATACTGCTGGTGGTACCCCTCCGCCGGATAGAAAGTGCGGCCCTCGGCCGGGAGGATCTCCGTCGTGATCGTGCGGTGGCCCGAGTAGGTGAGGACCTGCTGGTAGGCGGCTCGGGAGGAGACGGCCAGGGCTGCCTGCTCGGGAGTGTGGGTGTGGATCGCCGAGCGGTACTGCGTGCCCACGTCATTGCCCTGGCGGAAGCCCTGCGTGGGGTTGTGGGACTCCCAGAAGGTCTTCAGGAGGCGCTCGTAGGAGATCAGGGCAGGGTCGTACACCACCCGGACCACCTCCGCGTGGCCCGTGAGACCCGAGCAGACCTCCTCGTACGTGGGGTTCTCGGTGTGCCCGCCCTGGTAGCCGACCAGTGTCGTCCAGACGCCCACCGGGAGCCGCCAGAACGTGCGTTCCGCGCCCCAGAAGCACCCCATGCCGAAGTCGGCCACCCCGTAGCCCTCCGGGTACGGGCCCAGCAGCGGGGTGCCGAGCACCGTGTGCCGGTCCGGCACCGTAAACACCGGCTCGGAGCGGCCCTTCAACGCCTGCTCAGGCGTGGGCAGAACGGGCGTACGGCCGAACAGCATGACGCGGACTCCTTCGTGAGCGAATGCGGACGGGGCACGGAAGCGGGGAGCCCCCGCCTGGGTGGGGGACTTGGGGCGCCGGCCGGGTCGCGGGTGGTCGTCGGAACGCGGGGCGGTGGCCACCACAACGTTTCCGTACCGGTCCGCCACAACGTTTCCGTACCGGTCCGCATTCCTACGACCGTCAGCCCGCCCCCCCGCCGAAGCCCCGACTCCCTCCCCGCACCCCGCACCCGCAGCGCCAACCAACCCCTCAGCCAGACACCCCCTCGCCCCCACCCCCGCCCACATTCCCCAGACTCAAATCCCGCATCCGGCAGAACTCGCCCGCCGGATCACCCCGATACCGCCACGGCAGCGCGTCCACGTACCCGTCGACCAGGCGGAACTGCTCCACCGCCGCCTCGTCACGGTCCTGGAGGCACAGGTAGTACGCCAGCAGGTGCCGTACCTCCGCCAGACGCGGATGGTCCGGGTCCGCCGCCGCCACATCCGCGAGCACCGCGTCGACCATGGCCCGCATCGCAGGCGTGCGGTCGGCGTCCGTCGTGTCCGACTCGTCGTGCTCGAAGTGCGCGATCAGCGGGAAGACCGTCATCAGGCTGCCCGCCGGGGCCTTCGCCGCGGCCTCGGCCGCGAAGTCCCGGGCCAGCTTCTCGGAGCCGCGCCACTTGGCGCACCAGTACTGGAGGGCCATGTAGTGCGCCTCGTAGTGATGCGGGTCGCGGTCCGTGAGCTCCTTCCAGATGCGCTCCATCTCGATGTGCGGGTCACCGAGCCCCAGCGCGGTCGAGATCAGTCCGACGTACGGCACCGGGTCGCCCTCGACACCCACCGAGATCGCCCGGGCGTGGTGCTCGCGGGACTGCTCCATGACCCGCCGGAAACCCTGGAACTGCTCGGCGGTCGTGTACTTCGCCTGCTTCGACCCCCGGATCTTCCCCGCCAGCGCCACCGTGCTGCGCGCCCGCACCAGGGCGGCTCCCGGGTCGTCAGGACGCGCGCTCTCCCAGGCCAGCAGCCAGGTGTCGTCGTCCGCGGCGGCGTCCGCGAGCCACGAGCTGTGGAAGGACCGGTTCTCCCAGTCCCGCGCGGCGGCCGTCGCCTCCAGCAGATCCGCGGCCGGCTGCCAGTCGCCGCTCTTGGCAGCCGCCACGGCGGAGGCGAGCACAGCTGGTACCGGCGCCGCGGAGTCCCCGTTCTGCTCCTCCGGCGGCTTCATCCCGAGCGCGGCGGCCGCGGCCGGCAGCTCGTACGGCCGGTCGGCGTCGTCCTCGGACCCGTCGTCCGCTCCGCGCCAGCCCTCGATCGCGCCCTGCACGATCGCCTTGAGGAAGTACAGGCCCAGGGCGAGCAACGGCACCGCGATGACACCCAGAACGATCCAGAGGATGATCACACCGCACCTCGCTCGGACTCGCGGGATTCACCGTGCTCGCGAGAGCCGGCACGGGGTTCACCGTGCTCGCGAGAGCCACCGTGCTCGCCCTGCCCGCCGGGCTCCCGTGCGAGCAACTCCCGCAGCGCCCCCGTGTCCGGTGCGTCCGCCACCACCGGTGCGACCACCTCGTCGAGATCCGTCTCGCCGCCGTCCGCGCCCCGCGGCAGTCGCGGGATCGCCGACCGCTCCCAGGAGAACTCCCAGCGCAGCAGCCCGCGCGCGTTCAGCTCGGCCATCACCATGCTCTTCAGCGACTTGTGCAGGATCGGCCGTACGAACTCACGGAACACCCGCCCCTGGGCCGCGGCCGCCTCGTCGGACATCGGCAGCCGCTTCGCCAGCTGCCACAGCCTGCCGTCCTCGATCAGGTCGAGCAGTACGGGCAGCGTCGGCTGCTCGCCGGTGTACTCGGCGTACGCCCGGTGCAGCGGCGTCGTGCCGGCCCGGTACGACTTGGCCATCACCAGGTCGAGCAGCTCCTGCCAGTCGGCGGTACGGCGGAACCCCCGCACCTCCTCCGCCAGCACCGCGTCCTCCAGTTCCGTGAGCGTCCGCCGCGGGTCGCTGAGGAGGTCGAGGGCGGCGCCCCGGGCCTCGTCCGCCCGCCCGTCGTCGGGCAGTTCCTCGATCCGGCGGACCCGGTCGGCGATCGGCGGATGCGAGTCGTACGGCGATGTCGGCCCCGTCGGCAGATCGCCGCGCATCTCGACCAGCTCCAGGCTCCGGCCGCTCAGCATCCTGCCGAAGCCGCCGAACATCTCACCGCGCGGCGGCAGGATCTCCTGGTCGGTGCCGAGAGTGGCGTAGCACCGCATGTAGAAGTCGAACGAGCCGTCCAGTACCGGGATCTCGCGCAACGCCGAGGCCGTGGCGTCCCGTCCGGCGATGCGGGCGGCCGCGATGTCGGCGGCGTACTCCTGGCGGCGGGAGACGGAGAGCGTGGCGCGGAAGTACAGCTTGGCGTAGCCGACGTAGATCTTCGCCATGGTGCGGTACGTGATGCCCGCGTGGCCGGTGTCGACCTCCTTGGCCTGCTTGCCCTTCGCCTCGGCCTTGGCGTTCTTCTTCTCCTGCTTGGCCTGCTCGCGCGCGGCCGTGTTGTCGGCGCGCTGCTCGAAGTGCCTGATGGTGCGCAGCACTTGGGCACGGCCGCGCACGGTCAGGGCGGCGAGCCGGGTGTCGGAGTTCGAGTAGTGGCCCAGCTCATGGGCGAGGACCGCCCGCAACTGCGCCTGCGACAGCCCCTGCAGCAGCGGCACGCCGAGGTAGAGGCGGCGCGCTCCCGGCCGTAGCCCCAGCAGTCGGGCGTCCTCGGCGACGGCGGCGTTGACGTCGGCGGTCAGGACGATCCGGGACGGGGCGGCGGTGCCGACCTCGTCGGCCAACTCCCTCACCGTCCGCCACAGTTCGGGCTCATCGGCCTCGGCGACGGGCAGGCCCGCCATCTCCTCGTCCCGCGGCGTGCGCAGCATGAACAGGCCGCGCACCAGCGGGATCGCCAGCAGCACGGAGACGATGATCAACTTGCCCGCGAGGCTGGTCGGGGCGTGCAGGAACAGCAGGTAGTCGGCGCCGGCCAGTACGGCCAGCAGCAGGACGCCGAGCAGATAGAAGCCGGCGAGCAGCAGAAGAGCGCGCAGCGCACGCAGAGTCGTGCCCATTGGGCAGAGGTCCCCCCACAGGACGGATCGGTCCCCCCACGGGACGGATCAAAGGATCACGGAACGACCTGGCGGCCGACGGGCACGTAAGACGTGCTCATGACCAACAGGGTGTGAGCGCGGAGTATGGCCGACCGGCCCGCCATCAGGCAAGACGCGCCCGCAGGAGGGCCCTGGTCCGGCTGGGAGGGGCGCCTACGGCGTCACTGCGCGAGGGTCGCCGGACTGCCGCCGTTCGCCTCGTACCCCGCCACCGCCAGGGCCCGGTATATCGCGAACTCCGCGGCCGGGTCGGCCGACAGGGTCCAGGGCAGCGCGCCGACATGGCCGTCGATGTGCACGAGCTGGCTCATCGCCTCCGCCCAGCGCTCGCTCCGCACCAGGAAGAACACCAGCAGATGCCGCACATGGGCCAGCATCGGGTCGTCCGCGCGGGCCGAGTGGACCGCGTGCAGGGCGCCGTGGATCGCCTTGGTGACGACCTCGCTCTGGTAGAAGCCGCTGACCAGGTTCACCTCCGGCAGGTGCTCGAAGACCGCGAACAGCGGCATCGCGGCCAGCAGCGAGCCGTGCGGCGCCCGGGCTGCCGCCGCCTCCGCGAAGGTGTACGCCAGCTCCCGCGAGCCGTGCCACTTCTCGCACCAGTAGTGCAGCGCGGCCAGATGCGCGCCCATGTGGTTCGGCGCGCGGTCCAGGATCTTCAGCCACAGCTGCTCGAACTCCGCCTGGGAATAGGCCAGTCCGCGCGCGACGGAGAGCTCCACGATGTACGGCACCGGATCGCCGGGAGCCAGCAGCGCCGCCTCGCCGCAGGCCGCCTTCGCCTCCTCCATGATGATCCGGAACTCGTCGGTGCCCGGCGTCGACGTGCGCCACGCCTGCTGCACCAGGAACTCCGCGTGGACGGCCGCGCCACCCGCGTCCTTGGGCTGCTCGGCCCGCCACACCCGCAGCCACTGCCCGCCCGGCGCCTCGCTGACCCCGCCCGGCCGCTGCTGCAGCTCCAGCGAGGCGGCCCCGGCGAAGGCCTGAACGCGCTGCCAGCGCGGCTCGCCCTCCCGCTCGGTGCCGGCCAGCAGCTGGGAGGCCGCCTTGTAGTCCTGGGTGCGCTGCACCAGGTCCAGGACGTCCAGCAGGTCCTGGTCGGGGCCGGGCATGCGGATGTCCAGCTCCTCCTGCCGCATGAAGCCGTAGTCCGCCGGGTCCGCGGCGTCCGGGTGGCCCGCCGGGACCTGCTCGATCCCGCCTCGCCTGCGCCGCAGGAACGGGAGCAGCACGAAGCCCAGCAGGACCGCCGCCATCAGGACCCAGAGAATCTCCATGCCTCAAGAGTTCCAGACGCCACCGACAATTGCCCAACCCGGTCGGCGCCCTGTGGAAAACTCCCCGCACCTGCCCCGGCACCTGGGGAAAACCCTGCCGTCCGACGGTCCCGGACCGCGGTGTCCGTCATCCGCCTCCCGAGCGGACTACCCTCGGGGCCCATGAGCGACAGGCACATCAGTCAGCACTTCGAGACCCTCGCGATCCACGCGGGCAACACCGCGGACCCCCTCACCGGTGCGGTGGTCCCCCCGATCTACCAGGTCTCGACCTACAAGCAGGACGGCGTCGGCGGTCTGCGCGGCGGCTACGAGTACAGCCGTAGCGCCAACCCGACCCGCACCGCCCTGGAGGAGAACCTCGCCGCCCTCGAAGGCGGCCGCCGGGGCCTCGCGTTCGCGTCCGGACTGGCGGCCGAGGACTGCCTGCTGCGCACGCTGCTCAGCCCCGGCGACCACGTGGTCATCCCCAACGACGCGTACGGCGGCACCTTCCGGCTGTTCGCGAAGGTCGTCGCCCGCTGGGGCGTCGAGTGGTCGGTCGCCGACACCAGCGACCCGGCCGCCGTACGGGCCGCGATCACCCCGAAGACCAAGGCCGTGTGGGTGGAGACCCCCTCCAACCCGCTGCTCGGCATCACCGACATCGCGGCCCTCGCCCAGGTCTCCCGGGACGCGGGCGCGAAGCTCGTCGTCGACAACACCTTCGCCACGCCCTACCTCCAGCAGCCGCTGTCGCTCGGCGCCGACGTCGTCGTGCACTCCCTGACCAAGTACATGGGCGGCCACTCCGACGTCGTCGGCGGCGCGCTGATCGCCGCCGACGAGACGCTCGGCGAGGAGCTGGCGTACCACCAGAACGCGATGGGCGCGGTCGCCGGGCCCTTCGACTCCTGGCTGGTGCTGCGCGGCGCCAAGACGCTGTCGGTGCGCATGGACCGGCACAGCGAGAACGCCACCAAGGTCGCCGACATGCTCACCCGGCACGCGCGCGTGACGCAGGTGCTCTACCCGGGCCTCGAGGACCACCCCGGCCACGAGGTCGCCGCCAAGCAGATGCGTTCCTTCGGCGGCATGGTCTCCTTCCGCGTGGAGGGCGGCGAGGAAGCGGCCGTCGAGGTCTGCAACCGCGCGAAGATCTTCACGCTGGGCGAGTCCCTGGGCGGTGTCGAGTCGCTGATCGAGCACCCCGGCCGGATGACGCACGCGTCCGTCGCGGGCTCCGCCCTCGAGGTGCCCGCCGACCTCGTGCGCCTGTCCGTGGGCATCGAGAACGTCGACGACCTGCTGGAGGACCTCCAGCAGGCGCTGACCAAGTAGGCCGGGCCCGGATTCACCAGCCCGTCATCGGTGGAGTCGTCGTGGACGGCGGCTCCACCCACGGGCGCGCGGTCAGCGCCCACACCGCGAACGCCACACTCGTCGCGAACAGCGCCAGCCACATCAGCCGGCGCGCCAGGACCCGGCGCCGCAGCATGCGCGTCCCACGCCGTACGACGTCCCCGTACAGGTCCGCCGGCACCTGCGGCGTCGCCCGCTCCATGAGCTGCCGCACGGCCGCCTCACGCTGGCTCCGGTTCACGTGTGCCTCCCCGGGCGCCCTGGGTGTCTCATGAGCGGGTGTCTCATGACGCGGCCACCTTCGCCTTCGCGCCGACCACCGCCGACGCGGTCCGGCGCGGGGGGTGCAGGAGGCTCGCCGTCGCCCGGTCGCAGATCGTGCGGACGCGTTCCGTGGGCAGGCCGAGCAGGGCCGCCGCCTGCTGCTCGGCGACGCCCTCGTAGAGGCGCAGCACCACGATCAGACGCTCCTGCGGGGCCAGCCGGGCCAGCGGACTGGTGGGGTGCGGGCGGCCGCGGAGCAGGAGGCCGTGGCGGCGCCAGGCCCCGTGCGCGAAGCGCAGCGCCAGGTACTGGCGGGCCCGGTCGTAGGGGTCCTCGCCGCGCAGCCGGTCCCAGCACGCGTACGTGTGGGCGAGCGCCAGCGTCAGCAGGCGTCGCGCGCGCGGGTTGTCGTCCGGCGCCTCCGCCGTCAGGAGCGTGGCGGTGTGCAGCAGCCGCCCGGACGCGCCCGCGACGAACGCCTCGAACTCCCGGGCCCGACGCGTGCCCTGGACCGCCTGCCGTTGCCGCACCGCACCTCCCGCCGCCCGCGGACGGTCGTACGACGGCTTCGCACGACCACGAGAACCCGGTCTCGAAGGCCCCCCGGTCTCATATGAGGCCCGGCGCGCCCGTCCGGTCAAGAGGTGGGGCGACACGCGCGTGTGCGGGCGGCTAGGAGGACTGGGCCTCCGGCCCCGGGACGCCCTGGGCGGCCATCCGGGAGGAGAGCGCCGTGTTGAAGCGCGTGAGGAGCGTGCAGAACGCCTCGCGCTCCTCGGGCGCCCAGTCGTGTGTCAGCTCGGCCATCAACTGACGCCGGGAGGAACGCACTTCCTCCAGCCGGGACTGCCCGCGCGGGGACAGCTGGAGCACCACGGCGCGCCCGTCCTCGGGGTGCGAGGTGCGCTTGACCAGCCCGGTGTCGACGAGCGGGGCCACCTGCCGGGTGACGGTCGACGAGTCGATCCCCATGCTCGCCGCGAGCGCCTTGACGCCCATCGGTCCTTCCTTGTCGAGCCGGTTGAGCAGCAGGTACGCGGCACGGTCCATGGAATTGCGCACCTGCCCCACCCCGCCCAGCCGGGTCTGTTCGGCACGACGGGCGAAGACCGCCACCTCGTGCTGGAGCGTGTCGAGGAGACCGGTGTCACCGACGGTCGTCATGTCCATCGACATTTCAGGTGTTGTGGGCATGGCCGGAGGCTCACTTCATGAAGGGGGAGCTGGATTGGGGGACAGAGTACGCGGCCGGGAGGCGAGCCGTACCAGCGCTGCGCAAACCCGTCTCGGACGTTGGTCACAGCGCGAGTCCGCACGTGTGAACTGCGAGACTTGAGTCATGAACTACCGCAAGGCCCGCCCCGTGCCGCCGGTGACGCTCGACGACGTGCGCGGCGCGCAGAAGATGCTGTCGGGCGTGGCGCGGACGACCGCGATGGAGGGCAGCCGCCATCTGAGTCAGCTGGTGGGCGCGCCGGTGCACTTCAAGTGCGAGAACCTCCAGCGCACGGGGTCCTTCAAACTGCGCGGCGCCTACGTCCGGATCGCCGGGCTGCTGCCCGAGGAGCGGGCCGCGGGCGTCGTGGCCGCGAGCGCCGGCAACCACGCGCAGGGCGTCGCCCTGGCCTCCACCCTGCTCGGCGTGCGCTCCACGGTGTTCATGCCGAAGGGTGCCCCGCTGCCGAAGATCAGTGCGACCAGGGACTACGGCGCCGAGGTGCGCCTGCACGGCCAGGTGGTCGACGAGACGCTGGCCGCCGCCCAGGAGTACGCGGCCGAGACGGGCGCGGTGTTCATCCACCCCTTCGACCACCCCGACGTCATCGCGGGCCAGGGCACGGTCGGCCTGGAGATCCTGGAGCAGTGCCCCGAGGTGCGCACGATCGTCCTCGGCATCGGCGGCGGCGGACTCGCGGCCGGGGTCGCGATCGCCGTGAAGGCCCTGCGGCCCGACGTGCGGATCGTGGGCGTGCAGGCGGCGGGCGCGGCCGCGTATCCGCCCTCGCTGGCGGCCGGGCGCCCGGTGTCGATCGAGAACCCGGCGACGATGGCCGACGGCATGAAGGTCGGACGGCCCGGTGACGTGCCGTTCGGGATCGTGGAAGACCTGGTGGACGAGGTCCGTACGGTGACGGAGGACGAGCTGTCCGCCGCGCTGCTGCTGTGTCTGGAGCGGGCCAAGCTGGTGGTCGAGCCGGCCGGGGCGAGCCCGGTCGCGGCCCTGCTGAGCGACCCGGGCGCCTTCGAAGGACCGGTCGTGGCCCTGCTGTCCGGCGGCAACGTCGATCCGGTGCTGCTCCAGCGCGTCCTGCGCCACGGCATGGCCGCGCAGGGCCGCTACCTGGCCGTACGACTCCGTCTCACGGACCGGCCCGGTGCCCTCGCGACGCTTCTCGGGGTGTTGTCAGTGGTCGACGCTAATGTCCTCGACGTGAGCCACGTCCGGACCGATCCACGGCTCGGGCTCGCGGAGGCGGAGGTCGAGCTGCACCTGGAGACGAAGGGGCCGGAGCACTGCGCCGAGGTCGGCCGCGCCCTGCGCGAAGCGGGCTACACCGTCATCGACTGAGGTCACGGACTCGGGTTCACTCGTTCGGGTAAGTCCATTGAGAGACGCGATACATCGCGTTATGGTGTGTGTGGAAAACGGAAGGCGGAGGACGTCGCGCCTACCTAGGCTTTCCCAAGAATCCCCGACGACGTGGAGACTCATATGCCAGGCGCCATCTACGCCGAAGGCCTGGTCAAGACCTTCGGCGACGTAAAGGCTCTGGACGGCGTCGACCTCGATGTCCCGGAGGGCACCGTCCTGGGCCTCCTCGGACCGAACGGCGCGGGCAAGACGACAACCGTCCGCTGTCTGACCACCCTGCTCAAACCCGACAGCGGCCGCGCGGTCGTCGCGGGCATCGACGTGCTCAAGCAACCCGACGCGGTCCGCCGCTCAATCGGCCTCTCCGGCCAGTTCGCCGCGGTCGACGAATACCTCACCGGCCGCGAGAACCTCCAGATGGTCGGCCAGCTGTACCAGATGAAGGCCAAGCAGGCGAAGGTCCGCGCCATCGAGCTGCTGGAGCAGTTCGACCTCGCCGACGCCGCCGACCGCCCCACCAAGACCTACTCCGGCGGCATGCGCCGCCGCCTCGACCTCGCCGCCGCCCTGGTCGTCTCCCCGCCCGTGATGTTCATGGACGAGCCGACGACAGGCCTCGACCCGCGCAACCGCCAGATGCTGTGGGAGGTCATCAAACAGCTGGTCTCCGGCGGTACGACCCTCCTGCTGACCACCCAGTACCTGGAAGAGGCCGACCACCTCGCCCACGACGTCGCCGTCGTGGACCACGGCCGGGTCATCGCCCAGGGCACCTCCGACCAGCTCAAGGCCCGCACCGGCGGCGAGCGCGTCGAGGTCGTCGTGCACGAGCGCGAGCACATCCAGACCGCCGCGGAGGTGCTGCGCGGCTTCGGCAAGGGGGAGACCACCGTCGAGGACCACATGCGCAAGCTCACCGTCCCCGTGAGCGGCGGCGCGAAGCTGCTCGCCGAGGTCATCCGCGAGCTCGACACCCGCGGCATCGAGATCGACGACATCGGACTGCGCCGACCCACCCTCGACGACGTCTTCCTGTCCCTGACGGGACATGTGGCCGAGGCCAAGGACGAGGAGAGCGACGAGAAGGAGACCGCCAAGTGAGTGCCGTCAGTGATTCCCTGGTGATCACCCGCAGGAATCTGATCCGCATGAGCCGGATTCCCGAGATGATCATCTTCGGCCTGGTCCAGCCGATCATGTTCGTGGTGCTGTTCACCTACGTCTTCGGCGGCTCGATCCAGGTCGGCTCGTCCACCTCCACCCAGGCCTACCGCGAGTTCCTGATGGCCGGCATCTTCGCCCAGACCGTCACCTTCGCCACGGCGGGCGCGGGCGCCGGCATCGCCGACGACATGCACAAGGGCCTCATCGACCGGTTCCGCTCCCTGCCCATGACCCGGGGCGCGGTACTGACCGGCCGGACCATCGCCGACCTGGCCCAGACGGCGCTCACCCTCGTCGTCCTGGCGATCGTCGCGGTGATCGTCGGCTGGCGCACCCACGAGAACGTCGGCAAGGTGCTCGCCGGATTCGGTCTGCTCCTGCTGCTCGGATACGCGTTCTCCTGGATCGGCGCCCTCATCGGCCTGTCCGTGCGCACCCCCGAGGCGGCGACCTCAGGCGGTCTGATCTGGCTGTTTCCGCTGACGTTCATCTCGAACGCCTTCGTGGACGCCAACCAGATGCCCACGTTCCTGAGACACATCGCGGAGTGGAACCCGTTCAGCGCCACCGTGCAGGCGTGCCGCGAGCTGTTCGGCAACCTCCCGCCGGGCTTCCAGGCCTCCGACGCCTGGCCCATGCAGCACCCGGTGTGGGCCTCGCTGATCTGGTCGGTCCTGATCATCCTGGTCTTCCGCACCCTGGCCGTCCGCAAGTACCGGCGGGCACACGGCTGAGCACATGACGCGGCCCCCGGCGCCGTGGCGGGCGCCGGGGACCGGTCAAGGGCGGGTAGGCGGCCGGGTCAGCCGCTGTAGGGCTCGGCCTTGAGGATGGTGACGGAGGCCTTCTTGCCGTTCGGCAGTTCGTACTCCGCGTCCTCACCGACCTTGTGGCCGATCACGCCGGAGCCGAGCGGGGACTGCGGTGAGTAGGTCTCGACGTCCGCGCTCGCGTACTCGCGGGAGGCGAGCAGGAAGGTCATGGTGTCGTCCTCGTCACCGTCGAAGGCGATGGTCACGACCATGCCGGGTGCCACGGTGCCGTCCGCGGACGCCGGAGCCTCGCCGACCTTGGCCTTCTCCAGGAGCTGGGTCAGCTGGCGGATGCGGAGCTCCTGCTTGCCCTGCTCTTCCTTGGCCGCGTGGTACCCGCCGTTCTCGCGCAGGTCGCCCTCCTCGCGCGCGGCCGCGATCTTCGCGGTGACTTCCTCGCGCGCGGGACCAGACAGGTACGCCAGCTCTTCCTTGAGCTTGGTGTACGCCTCCTGCGTAAGCCAGGTGACGTCTTCGCTGGTCTGGGTCACAGGTGCTCCTCGTAGGTACTGGGAATACAAAGCATCGCCCTACCCAGAAGAATGTTCCTTCACGGAAGGGCGAAACCACGAGCCTAACAATTCAGGAGCCGAAGGGGGAGGACATAAGCCATCAGAAATACGTCGGCGCAGCTCAGCGGCTCCCGGCCGAGGGTGACGCCGGTGGTGGGGCGGGTGGTGACGTCAGTCGGCGTGACAGCCCAGCAGCTCGGCCGTGGTCCCGGGGGCCGTCGTACGGAGGGTGACGAGCTTGTCGATGCGGGTGGCGTCGCCGCCGAAGCGGAAGTCGGCCCGGCCCACCTCGGAGCCGTCCGCCGCCTGGGAGCGGACCGTGCAGTAGCCGGAGGTGCCGGAGTCCTTGCGGACCTCCAGATGCACCTCGACCGCGGACTTCTTCGCGTCGAAGGCGATCACCTCGCCGCTGATCTTGTTCTGGCCCACGTAGTGATAGGCGAAGTAACCGATCAGCACGAGCAGGAGGGTGCCGAGCACGGCACCGGCGATCCTGAGCCTGTGGTCGGCACGCTCGTCCGAGGAACGGCCGTAGCGGCCCTCGGGCAGCTGAGTGCTCGCCGTACTCATGATCGTCTCCTGGTAAACCAAGACCGTGGAATGAAAAGCCCCCCGATTCGGTCACTATAGAAGCCGCCGTTCGCACCCGAAGACACCGGGGGCGCCGACTTACGAGGATTGAGTCTTGACTGACCAGCTGCGACTGATGGCCGTGCACGCCCACCCCGACGACGAGTCGAGCAAGGGCGCGGCCACCATGGCGAAGTACGTGTCCGAGGGGGTGGACGTGCTGGTCGTGACCTGCACGGGCGGGGAGCGCGGCTCCATCCTCAACCCGAAGCTCCAGGGCGACAAGTACATCGAGGAGCACATCCACGAGGTACGCAAGAAGGAGATGGACGAGGCCCGCGAGATCCTCGGCGTCAAGCAGGAGTGGCTCGGCTTCGTCGACTCCGGCCTGCCCGAGGGCGACCCGCTGCCGCCGCTGCCCGAGGGCTGCTTCGCGCTGGAGGACGTCGACAAGGCGGCCGGCGAGCTGGTGAAGCAGATCCGCGCCTTCCGTCCCCAGGTGATCACCACCTACGACGAGAACGGCGGCTACCCGCACCCCGACCACATCATGACCCACAAGATCTCGATGGTGGCGTTCGAGGGCGCGGCGGACACCGAGAAGTTCCCGGAGGCCGAGTTCGGCCCGGCGTACCAGCCGCAGAAGCTGTACTACAACCAGGGCTTCAACCGACCCCGCACCGAGGCGCTGCACAACGCGCTGCTCGAGCGGGGCATGGAGTCGCCGTACGGGGACTGGCTCAAGCGGTGGGACGACTCGCCGATGCGCGACCGCACCCTGACCACGCACATCCCGTGCGCCGAGTTCTACGAGATCCGCGACAAGGCCCTGATCGCGCACGCCACCCAGATCGACCCCGACGGCGGCTGGTTCAAGGTCCCGCTGGAGATCCAGAAGGAGGTCTGGCCGACGGAGGAGTACGAGCTCGCGAAGTCCCTCGTCGATACCTCCCTCCCCGAGGACGACCTCTTTGCGGGCATCCGCGACAATGCCTGACATGAGCGCAAGCGCAAGCCTGGCAATGACGCACGTCGTGACCTTCGCCCAGGAGGTCGACGAGGACAAGGTCACCCCCGGCGTCCTCGGCTTCATCGTCTTCGCGGCGATGGCCTTGGCGGTGTGGGCCCTGATGAAGTCCATGAGCAAGCACATGAACAAGGTCGACTTCAAGGAGACCCCGGACGACGCCGCCGTCGGCGACGGCACGTCCGAGAAGGAGACCGCCGCCCAGGGCACGGCAGGCCGGAGCACCACCGAGGGCCCGTCCGGCAAGCCCGCACCCGGCAAGGGCTGACCGCACGACCGCGGCGGGAGGGTCACGCACAATCCCTCCCGTCGACGGCCGCACGCGGCCACCGAACGCCGAGCGGCCGGTGTCCGAGGACCCGCGCCGTCGAATCAGACAGGCAGCGGATGCCGTAGCCCGCGCGCAGAGGGCCCGCCACGGCTGAGCCGTCCCCGCCGAACCCTCACGGAGACGGAGCCGTCGCCGTCACCCCCATCACCTCCCGCGCATGCCGGTTCGGGACCATGCCCAGGCGCCAGGCCTGCCAGCCTGCCTCCAGGTTCACGCCGCGTTCCAGGAGCAGGGTGTAGGCCTCGACGTACTCGTCCAGCTTGCCGTCGCGGGTGGTGTGGCCGTTGCGGGCGAGGTCGGCGAGTTCCTCCGCCGCCACCGCCGAGCCCACCTCCACCCCGCCCGGCGCCGCGTACGGCAGCAACGTGCAGCGCAGGAAGCGGGCCCAGTCCTCGCCGCGGCGGTCGCCGTAGGAGGTGAACAGGGCCGTCGCCTCCTCGCACAGGGCGAGGGCCTGAGGCGTACGGCCGTTGCCCGCGTCGACCACCGCGAGTTCCAGGCAGGTCCAGGCCTCGCCATGAGCGACACCGATGCGCTGGAAGTCGGCCCGGGCGTCGACCAGGAGCTGGCGCGCGAAGCCGGAGTTGCGCAGCGAGCCGGTCTGCGCGGCGCGCTGGTCACGGGTGACGCGGGCCGAATGGTGCCGGGCGCAGGCCAGGCCGTAGACGTCCCGCATACGGGAGAACATCGTGCGGGAGCGTTCCAGTTCGCGGACCGCGAGGTCCAGGTTGCCCGTCTCCTCCAGCGCCTGCCCCAGGTAGTACACCGTCCACGCCTCGCCCCGCGCGTCCTCGTTGTCGCGATGGCGGGAGGCCGCCTGGCGCAGCCCGTCCACCGCCGCCGACGGGTCCCCGGCCACCAGACGGGCCCGGGCCAGCTGGGTCAGCGCCCACGCCTCGCCACGGGCGTCGCGAGTACGGCCGTACAGGTCGAGCGCGGTCCGCAGTTCCGACTCGGCGCGCGATATGTCACCCATCCGCAGGCTCAGCTGGCCGAGCTGGAAGTGCGCCCAGGCCTCGCCGTGCACCGACTCGCCCGCGCGGTGCAGGACCAGGGAGCGGGTGAGCAGGTCCAGGGAGTCCGCCACCCGGCCGCGGTCGCGTTCGACGGCCGCCAGGGCGTGCATCGTCCAGGCCCGGTCCGTGGCCAGCTCGGGCGGCGACTGGAGGGCCAGCGCCTCCTGGAGTCTCGCGGCCGCCTCCGCCAGATTGCCCTGGTGGTGCAGCGTGATGCCCAGGGAGCACAGGGCGCGCGCCGCGCCCGCGTCGTGATGGGCGTCCATGTAGAGGTCGACCACCGAGGTCAGCGTGGTGCGGGCCTTGTCCAGTTCGCCCAGCTGACGGGCGGCGATACCGGTGCGCCACTGCACCGAGCGGACCAGCAGCCCCTGGTCCACCGCCTGCGCCAACTCGCTGATCTCGCCCAGCCGGTAGAGGTCGCCGCGCAGCAGGCAGTAGTCGCACAGCGCGCCCAGGAGGTTCAGGACCGCCCCCTGGTTCACGCCCTCCGCGTGCCGCAGCGCCGCCGTGATGAAACTCGACTCGTCGTCCAGCCAGCGCAGCGCCTCGTCGAGGGAGGTGAAACCGTGCGGGCTGAAACGGTCCGAGCGGGTCGACATGTTGCCGTCCACCAGCCGCAGCACGGAGTCGGCGAGATCGGCGTAGTTGACGATCAGGCGTTCCTGCGCGGCCGTGCGCTCGGCCGGCTCCTCCTCGTCCAGGAGCCTGGCCTGGGCGAAGGCGCGCACCACGTCGTGGACGCGGTAACGGCTGCCGCGGACGTTGTCGATCAGGCCCGCGCGGGCCAGCGCGACCAGATGCCGGGTCGCCTCCGTCTCGTCGGTGGCCAGCAGCGCGGCCGCCGCGGCGGCACCGAGCGAGGCCCGGCCCGCGAGCGCGAGCCGACGCAGAAGCCGGCGGGCCGGCTCCGACTGGTCGGTGTAGCGCAGCCACAGGACGCGCTCGATCGGTTCCACCGGGCCGTACGCGCTGAGATCCGTGGCCAGTTGGCGGGGCGAACGGGGACCGAGGGACGAGCCCGCGATGCGCAGCGCCAACGGCAGGCCGCCGCACAACTCCCGGATGAGATCCGCCGATTGGGCGTCGTACGGGCCGGTGGCCGACTGCGCCGCCGCGTCCAGGAGCTCCTCGGCGCCCGCCGCGTCCAGGGCGTCCACCGGCAGTTCGTGCACCTGGGCGGCGAGGTCGCCCGGCAGGCCGAGCGGCCCGCGCGCGGTGACCAGGACCAGGCTGTCGGAACGCTCCGGGACCAGGACCCGGACCTGCTCGGGGTCCGAGGCGTCGTCCAGCACGATCGTCACCGGCAGGCCGGTCAGATGCTGGTGGTACAGCTCGCTCAACCGCTTGACCTGCTGGTCCGGCGAGGAACGCTCACGGAACAGCAGCTGTTCGCGCGGCGCGCCGAGCCGGTTCAGCAGGTGCAGCAGCGCGTCCCGGGTGGACAGCGGGGACTCTCCCTGGCTGTCGCCGCGCAGGTCCACGACACACGCGCCGCGGAAGTAGTCCTTGAGGTCGTGCGCCGCGCGGACCGCGAGTGCCGTACGGCCGCTGCCGGGCGGTCCGTGCAGCACGACCACCGTCGGCCGGGTCTCGGTGGTGGCACGCGAGGCCTGCACCCACTGCCGGATACGCCCCATCTCCACCCGACGGTCCGCGAACTCCCCGACCGGCTCCGGGAGTTGCCCGAACGACTGCTCCAGCACACTCCGCCCGCGGGCCGCCGCGCTCTTGTCGGTGCCGCGCAGCCGCGGACCGCCCGCCTTCTTCGGGCCGGTGGACGCGTTCAGCACCCGCTGCTGGTCGAGGAAGGGCCGGATGCCCCGCACCTCCAACGCGGTCAGCCACTGGAGCCGCAACTGCTCGGGGCCGCCGGGCTGGCCGAGCGCACCCGCCCGGTGGTGCGCGGCCGGCAGATGCGAGCCGGCCACCTTCACCACCGTCGCCGCCGCGCCCACGACCCCCACGACCACGCCCGCGCCCAGCGCGGTGCCCGTGTCGGTGCCTAGCGCGAGGTCGGCGACGGCTGCCGCGACCGCGGCAACCGCCGCCACCAGCAGGGGAGTTCCGGACGCCTCCTTCGCGTACCGCTGCCCGAAGGTGAGCTGCCCGGCCTGCGCCTCGTCCAGCGCCCGGGTGTACGCCTCGTACTCCTCCGCGGCCGACTGCGCCATCGCGTCCAGCGATCCACGGGCCCGCGACAGCAGTACGGCCCCGTCGACCCGCCCGCCCGACCGCCGCACCTCCTCCTCCACGGCCCGCCCCAACAGCCGCTCGGCTTCCGCCCGATGACTGTCCCGCATGTCACTTCCCCCTCCGGCGGCAACGGCTTCGCCTATGAGTGTCCTTCGGGGCGGGCGCGAGCGCGAGGGGGCAGCGATCATCCGGTTCGGCCGATGTGACCTTCGGATCATTCGCTCGTTTTCACGGCTGTAGTGCTGATGAGCGAATGGGGGATGTCGTGACTCGTTGGGAAGCGGGTGACTCGCGCGAGCTGATTCCGGTCCTGTCCTACGCGCGGACGTCGGAGGACGACCGGCAGCGCGACGGGCACGGCGTGCGCTTCCAGCTCCGGATCAACGAACGGACCGCTCGCCGACACGGCTGCGTGGTGGTCGCCTCGTACAGCGACAACGGCCGCAGCGCATCCAAGGAGGGCGTGGTGAGGCCCGGGTTCGAGCGTCTGCTCGCGGACCCTGGTGCGCGGGTGCACCGACGGCGGTCAGCCCATCGCGGGCGTCGTCTGTGCGGCGGACGACCGGCTCTATCGCCGGGTCGAGGATCTGGCCAGGTATCTGGCTGCCCTGACCGGTTCGCCGGGCCGGATCCACCTTGACCAGGAAGGTGTTCGAGATCCGTACTCGCGGGAGGGGGTGAGTCGAGCGGTGCGTTCGTTGGATGCGGCCGTCAGCGAGACCCGTGTCAGGAGTCGACGGTTGACGAACTGGCACTGGGCTCGCGCCGTCGAGGGGCTGCCCCACAGCGGGCCGCGGCCCTTCGGGTGGCTGGACGACAGAGTCAGGCTGCACCCCGAGGAGGCGGAGCTCGTCGCTCGGGCGGTGGGCGAGCGGATCTCCGGGAAGCCGGTTCGGGCCATCGCACGCAGCTGGTGCGAGCTCGGGGTCACCGGCACCCGGGGCGGCAGACCCAACGGCCAGACGGTCACGCAGATCATGACCGCGCCCAGGGTGTGCGGCTATCGGGCGAACAGGGGAGCACTCCTGCTTGATCCAGAGACGGGAGTCCCGGTGCTCGGCCAGTGGGCGCCCATCGTGACCCCCGAGGTCTGGCAGGCCGTCTGTGCCACGTTCTCGCCCGGCAGCCTGTACCTGCACCGCGGCAGTGGGGCCCCGAGACGTACGGACCGCCCCCGACCGGAGCCCCGCCACCTGGGCACGGGATTCCTTCGCTGCGGAGCCCGGAGAGTCGACGGCATGGTGTGCGAAGGTGCCATGTGCGCCCAGAAGGGGCGGAGCAAAAAGAGCCCCTATGTGTACGCCTGTCACAGCTGCGATCGGTGCAGCATCAGCGGACCCTTGCTGGACGCAGCCCTTGAGCGGCTGCTTTTCGACGAACAGCGACAAGGGGCACTGCTGTCCGAGAACATCCGGCAGCGCTGGCAGAGCGACGAGATCCCTCTTGAGGAGAAGCGGGGGATCGTGGCGTCGGCATTGCGCCACTGCGTCGTCCACCCCCGGAGTGAAGGGGGAGCACGCGTGGGACTTCTCGCGCGTCCGGCCCGTTTGGCGTTGAGCGATTCAGGTGGTGGTCGGGCACGATGGGGACATGCCGAACCGACTGGCTCATGAGACGTCCCCCTACCTCCTCCAGCACGCGGACAACCCCGTCGACTGGTGGCCCTGGTCGGCCGAGGCCTTCGAGGAGGCGCGCAAGCGTGGCGTACCGGTGCTGCTCAGCGTCGGGTATTCGAGCTGTCACTGGTGCCACGTCCTCGCCCGGGAGAGCTTCGAGGACGAAGCGGTCGCCGCCTTCATGAACGAGCACTTCGTCAACATCAAGGTCGACCGCGAGGAGCGCCCCGACGTCGACGCCGTCTACATGGAGGCCGTGCAGGCTGCCACCGGGCAGGGTGGGTGGCCGATGACCGTGTTTCTCACGCCCGAGGCCGAGCCGTTCTACTTCGGTACCTACTTTCCGCCCTCGCCCCGTCAGGGCATGCCCTCCTTCCGGCAGGTGCTGGAGGGGGTGCGGGCCGCCTGGAACGACCGGCGGGACGAGGTCGCCGAGGTCGCCGGGAAGATCGTGCGGGATCTCGCCGGGCGGGAGATCTCCTACGGCGACTCGCAGGCACCCGGTGAGGAGCAGCTCGCCGCGGCGCTGCTCGGGCTGACGCGGGAGTACGACGCGCAGCGCGGCGGGTTCGGCGGGGCGCCGAAGTTCCCGCCGTCCATGGTCGTGGAGTTCCTGCTGCGCCACCACGCCCGCACCGGCGCCGAGGGCGCGTTGCAGATGGCGCAGGACACCTGTGAGCGCATGGCCCGCGGCGGTATCCACGACCAGCTCGGCGGCGGTTTCGCCCGCTACTCCGTCGACCGCGACTGGGTCGTGCCGCACTTCGAGAAGATGCTCTACGACAACGCCCTGCTGTGCCGCGTCTATGCCCACCTGTGGCGCGCCACGGGTTCCGAGCTGGCCCGGCAGGTCGCTCTCGACACCGCCGACTTCATGGTCCGTGAACTGCGCACCGAGCAGGGCGGTTTCGCCTCCGCGCTGGATGCCGACAGTGACGACGGGAGTGGCAGGCACGTCGAGGGCGCGTACTACGTGTGGACGCCGGAGCAGTTGCGGGAGGTGCTCGGGGAGCGGGACGCCGAGCTTGCCGCGCGGTACTTCGGGGTCACCGAGGAGGGGACCTTCGAGCACGGGCAGTCGGTGCTGCAACTCCCGCAGCAGGACACCGTGTTCGACGCCGAGGCCGTCGAGTCGATCCGGCGGCGGCTCCTCGACGCGCGGGCGCGGCGGCCCGCCCCCGGCCGGGACGACAAGGTCGTCGCAGCGTGGAACGGTCTCGCCGTCGCCGCGCTCGCCGAGACCGGCGCCTACTTCGACCGCCCCGACCTGGTCGACGCCGCGCTCGGGGCGGCCGACCTTCTCGTACGGCTGCATCTGGACGAGCAGGCCCGGCTGTCCCGTACCAGCAAGGACGGTCAAGTCGGTGCCAACGCCGGGGTGTTGGAGGACTACGCCGATGTCGCCGAGGGCTTCCTCGCGCTCGCGTCGGTGACCGGGGAGGGCGTCTGGCTCGACTTCGCCGGGTTCCTGCTCGACCACGTGCTGAGCCGGTTCACGGGGGAGGGCGGCGCGCTCTTCGACACCGCCGCCGACGCCGAGCGGCTGATCCGGCGGCCGCAGGATCCGACCGACAACGCGGTGCCGTCCGGGTGGACGGCCGCGGCGGGCGCGTTGCTGTCGTACGCCGCGCAGACCGGGTCCGAGCCGCACCGCGCCGCCGCGGAGCAGGCCCTCGGGGTGGTCAAGGCGCTCGGGCCCCGGGTGCCGCGGTTCATCGGGTGGGGGCTCGCGGTGGCGGAGGCGAACCTCGACGGGCCCAGGGAGGTCGCGGTCGTGGGACCTTCCCTGACCGACCCGGCGACAAGGACCCTGCACCGTACGGCACTTCTGGGGGCCGCGCCGGGCGCCGTGGTCGCCGTAGGGACTCCGGACAGCGGTGAGCTCCCGCTGCTCGCCGACCGGGTCCTCGTGGGCGGCGAGGCCACCGCGTACGTCTGCCGGCACTTCACGTGTGACGCGCCGACGACGGACGCGGAGGCGTTGCGGGTGGCGCTGGGCGGTTAGGCGTCCGCCGGGCCGCCGAACTCGGTCAGGGCGCGCTCCACGATCGCCTCCAGCTGTTCGTGGTGGGCGCCCTTCCAGTACGCCCTGCCGCAGTCCTGGCACTGGGCGAAGACGTCGTACGACCGCTCGGTCCCGCCCTTGAGGCGGTCGGCGACCTCCTCCTTGGTGGCCTCCTTCAGCAGGCCGTTGCAGGCCGTGCAGCGGGACCACGGCTTCAGCTCGGGGCGGAAGCGGTCCAGGACGTCGTGGAGCTGGTCGTCGGGGCGGGTGCTGTAGACGTAGGCGCCGGCCCAGAGTTCCCTGCGGTGCAGCAGGCCCCGGTCGCGGCTGAGCATGACCCGCTTCTCGGTCGCGGAGCGGGTGGCGAGGGCGGGGTCGCCGATGTCCGTGGACTCGTACGCCGTGTCCACGCCGAGCAGGCGGAGCCGGCGGGCGAGGGTGCCGAGGTGGACGTCGAGGAGGAAGCGCAGCGGGGCGCCGGGGACCTGCTGGGGGCGGGTGACCGGCGTGATCTCCACCGCGTCGCCCGCTGCGGGGACGTAGGACCTCGGGACCTCGCGGCCGCCCACCCGCAGGGCGCCGACCTCGGTGAGCGGGACGCCGGTGGACTCGACGACATGGCCGAGGGAGGAGACCCCGTCGGTGGTGAGCGGGGTGGCTCCGCTCCGGCGTCCGTGCGGGAGGAAGAGGGCCAGTTCGGGGGCGAATTGGATGTGGATCTCCGGTGCGCTCACCCGGTCAGGATGCCATGCGGTACGACGGTGACCTCAGGGTTTTTTCGTGGGCAGGCCGTGCTCGATGACCGTGAGGGCCCGTTCGAAGAGGTCGGCGAAGTCGTCCTGGAAGTCGTTCTCCGCCCAGTACAGGGACACCTCCGCGAGGCCGCCGATGAGGGACATGGTGTAGACCCGGACCTCCAGGCTGTCCCCGGGCCGGCCGCTGCGCTCGGCGACGGCCTCGCCGAGCATGCGGCCGGTGACGGACATGCTCTCCAGCATCCGGGCGCGCACCGCGGGGACCTGGAGCATGAGGTGGGAGCGGATCCGGGTGGCCTCCGGGTCCTCCGCGATCCCGACCTCGACGGCCTTGCGCAGCACGTACCGCAGCGACTCCATCCACGGTTCGTCGGCGGGCCGGTCGTGGAGTTCCCGGACCAGGATCGGGTCGTACTCGTCCGTGAGGACGATGTCCTCCTTGGTGGGGAAGTAGCGGAAGACCGTGGACGGTGACACCTCGGCCCGCTCGGCGATCTGCTCGACGGTGGTGGCTTCGTAGCCCTGTTCGCGGATGAGGGCGTAGGTCGCGTCGCGGATCGCCGTGCGTGTCTTGATCTTCTTCCGCTCGCGAAGTCCCAGTTGGGGGCTGTCGGAGAGGGGGAAGGAGCGTGCCGGTGTCATGGGAGTCATTGTCGGGCATCGGCCTCCTCGGCAGCCATGTCCGGGGCCGTGGAGGTCTCGGTGGGACGGGGTGTGGCCGGCAGGAAGGCCGCGGCGAGCAGGGCGGCGACGAGGGCCGCGATCCCGCAGACCAGCAGGACTACGCCCATGCCGTGGACGTACGCGCTGTTCGCGGAGGCCAGCAGATCGGCTGATCCGGTGTGCTGGGCGACCATGTGGGCCGCGACCACGGACTCTCCCGCGGTGTGGGCGGCCGCGGCGGGCAGCCCGGTGACGTCGAGGTGGTCCCGGAAGGCGGCGGCCAGCAGGCTGCCGAGCAGCGCGATGCCGATCGCGCCGCCGACCTGGCGCATGGTCATCAGGAGTCCGGAGCCGCTGCCGGCGCGGTCGCGGGGCAGGGCGCTCAGGCCGCCGTTCATGGCGGGGATGAGGGAGAGGCCGAAGCCGAATCCGGTCAGGGAGAGCCACAGTGCGACGAAGCCGTAGCCGGAGTCGATGGTCGTACGGCTGCCCAGGATCCCGGCGAAGGCCAGGACCACCAGGCCCGCGCTCACCGTGGCGCGGGCGCCGAAGCGGGCGACGACCTTCGGGGCGAGGCGGGAGGCGAGCAGCAGTCCGCCCATCATCGGCAGCAGGCGGACGCCGGTGCCGAGGGCGTCGTGGCCGAGGACGGCCTGGAGGAAGGGCGGGAGCACGAACAGCAGGCCGGAGAGGATGAAGTTCACCAGGGTCGCGGCGATAGTGTTGAGCAGGAAGCCGCGGTGGGTGAGCAGGGTCATGTCGAGCATGGGGCGCTCGACCCGGCGTTCGCGCACGACCAGGGCGGCGATCAGCAGGACGGACGCCGCGAGCATGCCGAGGACCAGGGGGGCGCCCCAGCCGCGGGTGGGCGCTTCGATGATGGCGTAGACCAGGGCGCCGAGGCCGGTGACGGTGAGCGCGGCGGACAGGGCGTCGACCCTGGGGGAGGCGGGGTCTCGGGTCTCGGGGAGCAGGAAGACGCAGGCGGCGATGCCGATCGCGGCCATCGGGACGTTGACCAGGAAGACCGAGCCCCACCAGAAGTGGTTCAGCAGCCAGCCGCCGATGATCGGGCCCAGCGGCAGGCCGAGCGCGGAGGCGGCGGAGACGATGCCGACGGCCTTGGTGCGCTCGTCGGGGGCGAACAGCGTGGGCAGGACGGACAGCGCGAGCGGGGTGACGAGGGCGCCGCCGACGCCCATCACCGCGCGGGCGGCGATCACCGCGTTCACGTCGCCGGCCAGGGCGCCGATCAGGGAGCCGGCGAGGAAGATCCCGAGTCCGGTGATCAGCATCCGGCGCCTGCCGAACCGGTCGCCGAGCAGGCCCGCGGGGAGCATCAGGGCGGCGAAGACGACGACGTAGGCGTCCGCCATCCACTGCTGGGCGCCGGTGCCGGCGTCGAGGTCGGCGGCCATCGTCGGCAGCGCCACGTTGAGGATCGTCAGGTCGAAGCCGAGCGTCAGCATGCTCGCGACGAGGGCGGCCAGGGCCCACCAGCGACGGGGGTCCGGAGTGAGAGTGTCCATGAAATGAGAGTAACTCTCAAAAGATTGGAACTGTCAATCGGCTCCGGCATGCAAAAAGGGCCACGGCTGGGAAGCCGTGGCCCTGGAAGGTGCGGAAGGGGCTATGCGTGCTGGTACGCCACCAGTGAGATCCCCACGTAGTGGACGACGAACGCGGCCAGCGTGAGGGAGTGGAACACCTCGTGGAAGCCGAAGTAGCGCGGTGACGGGTTCGGTCGCTTGAGGCCGTAGATCACCCCGCCCGCGCTGTAGAGCAGGCCGCCGACGATGACCAGGACCAGTACCGCGACGCCGCCGGCGCGCATGAAGTCGGGCAGGAAGAAGACGGCCGCCCAGCCCATCGCGATGTAGCAGGGCGTGTAGAGCCAGCGCGGGGCGCCGACCCAGAAGACCCGGAAGAGGATGCCGGCCAGGGCGGCGCCCCAGATGCCCCACAGCAGCCACTGCCCCTTGCTGCCGGGCAGGAGAAGCATGGTCAGCGGGGTGTAGGTGCCCGCGATGATCAGGAAGATGTTGGCGTGATCCAGCCGTCGCAGGACGCCGTCCATCCGGGGGCTCCAGTTGCCCCGGTGGTACAGCGCGCTGACGCCGAACAGCAGGCAGGCTGTCAGAACGTAGATGCTGCAGGCGATCCGGCCTCTGGTGGAGTCCGCCAGGGCGGTCAGGAAAAGGCCGGCGATCAGTACGGCCGGAAACATGCCCAGATGCAGCCAGCCGCGGAGCTTCGGCTTGATCGGCTCGGCCAGGTGCTGAGCGGTCTGCTTGATCTGGTGAGGCAGGGATGGCGTGTCGTGGGCGGGCAGCGTCATGACCCGAATCGTACCTACGCAGCCGTAGGCAGCGGATGAGTGCGGCGGGCCGACGGTCGAGAGTGGCCATCGTCTCAGGGGAGTTGGCCGGTAAAGAGACGGTCATGCGAACTCTACGTGCGCGCAAATAAACACGCCGTGAACGGAGGGAGCGTGGCGATCCTCACTCCGCTCACCTGTGATGCCCTCTGGACAGATGGGCGCTTCGGTCGGATGATCAAATGAGTGCGGTCGGCACCGGATGAGCGCCAAGGTCACCACCGAAGAAGCATCCGGGTCGCAGCCCCCACGGGGCCTCCAACAAAAAATCCCTCATCTAGGAGCAATCGTGGCGCGCGACATCGCGGCTCCCTCTGTCATCCCCACCCAGCACAAGGAACTGATCTCGTGGGTGAACGAGATCGCCGAACTGACCCAGCCGGACAGCGTGGTCTGGTGTGACGGATCCGAAGCGGAGTACGAGCGCCTGTGCGGGGAGCTCGTGGCGAAGGGCACCTTCAAGAAGCTTGACCCGATCAAGCGCCCCAACTCGTACTACGCCGCCTCCGACCCGACCGACGTCGCGCGCGTCGAGGACCGGACCTTCATCTGCTCGGAGAAGGAGGAGGACGCGGGGCCGACGAACCACTGGAAGGCCCCCGCCGAGATGCGGGAGATCTTCCAGGGCGAGAAGGGCGTCTTCCGCGGCTCGATGAAGGGCCGGACGATGTACGTCGTCCCGTTCTGCATGGGCCCCCTCGGCTCGGACCTCTCCGCGATCGGCGTCGAGATCACCGACTCCGCCTACGTCGCGGTGTCCATGCGCACGATGACCCGCATGGGGCAGCCGGTCCTGGACGAACTCGGCTCCGACGGCTTCTTCGTGAAGGCCGTGCACACGCTGGGCGCCCCGCTCGCGGAGGGCGAGGCGGACGTCCCGTGGCCGTGCAACTCCACCAAGTACATCTCGCACTTCCCGGAGTCCCGCGAGATCTGGTCCTACGGCTCCGGCTACGGCGGCAACGCGCTGCTCGGCAAGAAGTGCTACGCGCTGCGCATCGCGTCGGTGATGGCCCGGGACGAGGGCTGGCTCGCCGAGCACATGCTGATCCTCAAACTCACGCCTCCGCAGGGCGAGTCGAAGTACGTGGCCGCGGCCTTCCCGAGCGCCTGCGGCAAGACCAACCTCGCCATGCTGGAGCCCACGATCTCCGGCTGGACCGTGGAGACCATCGGCGACGACATCGCCTGGATGCGATTCGGTGAGGACGGCCGCCTCTACGCGATCAACCCCGAGGCCGGCTTCTTCGGCGTCGCGCCCGGCACCGGTGAGCACACCAACGCCAACGCGATGAAGACGCTGTGGGGCAACTCGGTCTTCACCAACGTGGCGTTGACGGACGACAACGACATCTGGTGGGAGGGGATGACGGAGGAGACTCCGGCCCACCTCACGGACTGGAAGGGCAACGACTGGACGCCGGGCGCGGAGACCCCGGCCGCCCACCCCAACGCCCGCTTCACCGTGCCCGCATCGCAGTGCCCGATCATCGCGCCCGAGTGGGAGGACCCGCGCGGGGTGCCGATCTCCGCGATCCTCTTCGGCGGGCGGCGCGCCTCCGCGGTACCGCTGGTGACCGAGTCCTTCGACTGGAACCACGGTGTCTTCCTCGGCGCCAACGTGGCCTCCGAGAAGACCGCCGCGGCCGAGGGCAAGGTCGGCGAACTGCGCCGCGACCCCTTCGCCATGCTGCCGTTCTGCGGCTACAACATGGGCGACTACATGGGGCACTGGGTCGACGTGGCCAAGGGCAAGGACCAGTCGAAGCTGCCGAAGATCTACTACGTCAACTGGTTCCGCAAGAACGACGAGGGCAAGTTCGTCTGGCCCGGATTCGGCGAGAACAGCCGCGTCCTGAAGTGGATCGTGGAACGCCTTGAGGGCAAGGCGGAGGGCGTCGAGACGCCGATCGGCGTGCTGCCGACGCCCGCGGCGCTCGACACCAACGGCCTCGAACTGGCCGACTCCGACCTGGAGTTCCTGCTCACGGTCGACAAGGAGGTGTGGCGGGAGGAGGCGTCCCTCATTCCCGAGCACCTCAACACCTTCGGTGACCACACGCCGAAGGAACTGTGGGACGAGTACCACGCGCTGGTGCAGCGCCTGGGCTGACGTCCCCCCGAATACCCCCGCGGCCGGCCCCGATGGGAGCCCTGACCCGTGATCGTCACGGGCCGGCCGCGGGCGGCGGCACAGTAGTCACGAACCGGCCCCGCACAACGGCGTGCGGGGCGTGCTGCCGCCCCGACGGGACGCGCTGTCTTTCACCCCTGCGGGGGCTGCCCCCGTCCCACCTGCGCTCCGTCGCTGTACGGGGCTGCGCGCTCGCACCTGCGGCGCGCGTCGTGCCTGCGGCCGGCGTCGCGCTGCGGGCCTCATGGGACCTGCGGGGCCGCGCTGTCGCGCCCGTCCGGGCCCCTCCGCACTGCGGGGCGCCGCTCCTTTGCCGGTCCCGTCCGCACTGTGGCCCCGCCCCACCTGCGGGGCGGCGCTGCCACACCCACCTGGGCCCCTGCACATTGCGGCGCGCCGCTCCTGTGCGGGTCCCGTCCGCACTGTGGCCCCGCCCCACCTGCGGGGCTGCCCCCACCTCACCTGCCGTCCCCACCTCACCTGCCGGCCCCGTCCCACCCGCCGTCCCCGTCCCATTCGCCGCCCCGTCCCACCTGCGGGGCTGCCCCCACCCACCGGTCCGCAGCCCACCCCCTCACCCTCCGGGATGGATTCCTGCGTCCGGCCAGGGCAACGCTGCTCGTGGCGGGCGCCCCTGTGTGCCGGCGGCGTAAGGCTGCGGGCATGTTCACAGTTCATGCGCGACCGGCGCCGCGGCGGCAGGACGTGTGCCGTCGTCGGTCTCTCCTGGCCCGGGCCGGGACCGTCACGGCGACCGTGCTCGCCCTCATCCTGACCCTGCCCGGCACCGCGGCCGCCGCCCCCGGCGACCTGGACACCTCCTTCAGCGGTGACGGCAAGGTGCTCACCCGCTTCGCCGACGACGACCAGGCCAACGACGTCGCGGTGCAGCCCGACGGCAAGATCGTCTCCGTCGGCTCCTCCGGCGACCAGTCCGTGATCGAGGGCCGCTGGGCGCTCACCCGGCACAACGCCGACGGCACCCCGGACACCGGCTTCGGCGACGGCGGCACGGTGACCACCGCCATCAACAACATGGACCCGAACCTCCAGTGGAGCGAGGCCAACGCCGTGGCACTCCAGCCCGACGGCAAGATCGTCGTGGTGGGCTACAGCTGGCGGGAGTACGAGAACTGCTGCTGGTTCGTGGTCGCCCGCTACAACGCCGACGGCACCCTGGACAACGGCTTCAGCGGCGACGGCAGGTACTTCGCCGACATCGACGGCCCGACCGAGGCCCGCGACGTCGCGATCGACCCGTCAGGGCGGATCGTCGCGGCCGGCTACACCGGGGGCGACATGGCGGTGCTCCGCCTCAACGCCGACGGCACCCCGGACACCACCTTCGGCGGCGACGGCACCGTGACCGCCAACCCCGCGGGGCCGACCCTCCAGGAGGGCGGTGACGGACGCGCCCTGGCACTCCAGTCCGACGGGAAGATCGTCGTCGGCGGCGAGGTCGGCTCGACCCGCTTCGACTTCGCCCTGATGCGCTTCAACCCCAACGGCAGCGTGGACACGAGCTTCGACGGCGACGGCATCGTACGCACCGACTTCGGCGACTACGAGGCCGTCGAGGCCCTCGCGATCCAGCCCGACGGGAAGATCGTCGCCGCGGGCGGCAACAGCCTGGCCCGCTACAACCCGAACGGCTCCCTCGACACCGGCTTCGACGGCGACGGCAAGGTCGTCCCGAGCGGCGTCGGCGTCTGGGACCTGGCGCTCCAGCCGGGCGACGGCCGGATCGTCCTCGCCGGTGGCGGCGGGCCGGGCGACTTCGCCGTCCAGCGCTACAACCCCGACGGCAGCCAGGACACCGGCTTCGGCACCGGCGGCACCGCCACCGCCGACTTCGGCGGCGCCGACAGCGCCCGTGGCGTGGCCCTCCAGCCCGACGGCAGGATCGTCGCCGCGGGCCGCGGCGGACCCGACAGCGGCTTCGCGCTGGCCCGTTTCCTCGGCGGCGGCACCGTCCCGCCGCCCCCCGCCGGCGTGGACCTGTCGGTGACCAAGTCCGGACCCGCCACGGTCAGCATCGGTGACCGGGCCACGTACACCGTCACGGTCACCAACAACAGCACCACCACCAACGCCACCGGCGTCTCCCTCACCGACACCTTCACCGGCCCGCCCGGCACGGTGATCTCGGCGACCCCCTCCCAGGGCACCTGCACCACTGCCGTGACCTGCGCCCTCGGCACTCTCGCCCCGGGCGCCAAGGCCACCGTCACCGTCGTCGCCGAGCCCCGCGCCACCGGCATCCTCACCGAACGCGCCACGGCGACCGCGACCCAGAGCGACCCGGCCACCGCGAACAACACCGCCACGGTGGCCACCACCGTCAACAACGCCCGCGGCTGCACCCGCATCGGCACCAGTGGCAACGACAGCATCACCGGCACCTCCGGCAACGACGTGATCTGCGCCCTCAGCGGCGACGACACCGTCAACGCGGGCTCCGGCAACGACACCGTGCACGCCGGCCACGGCAACGACCGCGTCGACGGCGGTCTCGGCAACGACACCCTCAACGCAGGCCCGGGCAACGACACCCTGACCGGCAACTACGGCACCGACAACCTCAACACCGTCGACAGCGTCTCCGGCAACGACACCGCCAACGGCGGCCCCAACACCGACACCTGTACGACCGATCAGGGCGACATCCGCGTCAGCTGCCCCTGACCCCGTGCGACCCGCCCCGGTCCTCCAGGTACCGGGTGTGGGTCTCCTGGCGGCGGGCCTCCGTGTCCCGGAGTCCCGCCGCCAGCTGCTGTGCGTCCCGTTTCATCAGCCCGAGCTGCTGCTCCAGCTGGAGTTCGGGGGACTCCGTGCCCGGGGTCATCCGCGTCCACCACCTGGTCCGGGCGAAGCTGTCGACCGCCTCCGGCAGGTCCCGGCGCACGATCCGGGACAGCGCGTGGACGCCCTCCGGGTCGTGGGCCAGCAGTTCCGTGGACCAGGTGCGGTCCAGCAACGCGGCCAGCAGCTCGGTGAGTTCGCGCAGCCGGGCCGCCGCCGTGACCGACAGGTCGATGTCCGTCAGATAGGCGCACAGCTTCTCGAAGTCCGCCCGCACGCCGTCCAGTTGGGCCGACGGGTCCGGGAAGTCCGGCAGCACGGGACGCTCCGGCGGGGCGATCAGGGCGCCCGCGCCGTAGAGCCCGGCCACCACCACGGGCCAGTACGGGCCCGCCACCCCCGTGAAGGTCAGCACCAGGCCGACCAGCCCGCACGCGCTGCCCGCGAGGTTCTTGCGGGACTCCAGGTACCTACTGATAGCCACGGATCTCCTCGAAGGCGCCGTCCAGCGAGCCCTGTCGGGCGTCGAAGAGACGGCCGCCGGTCAGGTCGGCGATGTGGGCCAGCTCGGAGCGGTCGGAGTCGCCGAACAGGATCGGGAAGACGGGGATGTCCCGCCGGTTCCCGTCGAGCCCGGCGTAGAAGGCGTGGAAGTCCTGCGCCTTCGCGCCCGCCGTGTTCTCGCCGTCCGTCATCAGCACGATCGACGTGAACGTGTCGTCGTCGGCGCCGAGATGGTCGTACGCCTTCTCCAGCGAGGTGTAGATCGCGGTGTCCCCGTCCGCGGAGAGCTTCGCCGTGTCGGCGCGGATCGCGTCCAGGCCGGACCCGGGGTCCGACGGCTCGACCACATGCGTTCTTACGTCCTTCACCTTCGACCCGAACGGCATCAGCGTGACCTCCTCGCGCTCGCGGAAGTCCCCGGTGAGGTCGGTGAGGGCCGACTTGAGGCGGTCCAGGCGGTCGCCCTCCATCGAGCCCGAGGTGTCCAGGACGTACACGGTCCGTGACGGGCGGCGCAGTTCGTTCTCGTACGAGTCGAGCAGGCCGTCGGCGACGGAACGGGTGCCCGGGAAGGGGAGTTCGCGGCGCCGGGTCGTGTCGAGACCGGCGGCCGGCGGTACGGAGGCGACGACCGGGCGGCGGTGGGTGCGCTCGGTGATCTCCCGCTGGACCTTCTCGGTCCGCAGGTCCTCCGTCACCCGCCGGACGTCCTCGCGGGTCCGCGCGCTCGTGGACTTCAGCGAGGTGAGCGGGTAGTCGGCGGTGATCACGCCGTCGCGGGGGCGGATCACGGTCAGGCCCGGGATGCCCTTGAGGACGGACTCGTAGTTGAGCAGGGCGTCCACGTCACCGCGCCGGCCGTAGGCCGCGGCCAGCCAGCCCGAGGAACCCGAGGTCAGCTTCTGGCCCTTGAAGAACTCCTTCAGCCGGGGCGTGGCCTTGGCGACGTCCCGGTCGGTGAGCGCCGACTGGGCGCCGGAGAGGGCGGAGGCCACCGAGACCAGGGTGGCGAAGCCGGAGTGGGAGCGGGCCGGGTCCGTCATGCCGTACGTCAACCCGCCGTCCTGGACCGCCTGTTCGACCTGCGACCAGGTGACGTCCGCGGGCTTCCAGCCGAGCCGGGTGACGGTGGCCCGCTTGACGCCGACCGCGACCGGGCTCGACATGACCGGGGTCTCGGAGAGGACCTTCGCGGCGGCCTCGGGCCGCAGCCGCAGGTAGTCGTTGGACGACAGCCACAGCGCGTCGTAACGGCCGTCGACCGTCCCCTTCGCCAGCATGTCCACGGCGTCCAGGGTGCCGGTGTACGTCGGCCGTATCTTCACGCCGGTGTCCTTCTCGACCAGGTCGAGGACCGGGGCCATGTCGCCGAGCTCGCTGGATGCGAGGACCCGCAGGGTGCCCGGTTCGGCGGGGCCGGGGACACCGGGCGTCGGAACGCCACCCGTACCGTCCTGCGTCGTGCAGGCGGTGAGCAGTCCGAGCGCCGCGAGGCAGCCGGCCAGTGCGCGTCGTCTCATCCGAGGCCCCCTTCCAGGGCGCCCCGCGACCGGCTGCGCTCCAAGTACCCGCTCGCCTGCTGGAGTTCGGAGGTGAGCGACTCCACGGTCGCCGCCATCGCCTCGGTGGCCTGCACCTTGTACGTGTCGATCGCGTCCAGGGTCCGGTAGATCTGCTGGAAGGCGGAGCGCAGCGTCTCGGCACCGACCGCCGGGTCGGCGGCGATGCGCTGGATCTCCCCGCTCTGGGTGGCCAGCATCTCGGCGTTGCCCCGGATCAGGTCCTCGGTCGTCCCGCGCAACGCGTTGACCTGCTCGACGACCTTCTGCTGGTTGTCGAGCGCGGAGGCCAGCATCACGGAGATCCTGAGGGCGGAGACCGTGGTCGTGGCCGCCCGGTCGACGCCCTTGATCAGCTCCTCGTTGTTGCGCCGTACGACGTCTATCGCCAGGTATCCCTGGGCGCAGACGGCGAGTTGGGTGAGCAGGTCCTGGTGCTTCTGCCGCACCGGGAAGAGCACGTCGGCGCGGAGCGAGTCGGCCGCCCCGGGATCTCCCACGGCGGCGATGTGCTGCTCGACGGCCGTGTCCAGCGCCTGAGTGAGCACGACGTACTCCTGGAGCTTGCCCATGGTCTCCCACAGCCGCACCCGCTCGGTCTGCAACGCGGCGTTGTCCCGGCGCAGTTCGTCCTGGCCGCCCCGCAGCGAGCCCACGATCCGGTTCAACGTGCCCTGCGCGGACGCGTACTTGGCGACGTGGTCGCGCAGCTTGTTGCCGCCGGGGAGCCGGGAGAGGAACTTGCGGCCCTTGGCGGCGGGCAGGTCCCTCGGGTCCAGGTCCTCGACCACGCGCCGCAGTTCGACCAGCGAGCCGGCCACCTGCGACTGGGCGTCCCCGCCCTTGTCCGGCAGGCTGCGCACGGTCCGCTCCAGCATCCGGTTGGACTGCGCGGCCGCGCTGCGCATCTCGCCGGCACCGAGCCCGGTGATCTCTCCGACCTTGCCGGCGAACTCGGGCGAGCGGGCGTCGAGCGCCGCGAGCCCCTCGACGTACGCGGAGGCCTTGTCGGCCATGGCCGTCCGCACCGAGTCGTCGACGGGGACGAGCCCGCCGGCCTTCTCGCGGGGCACGGCGGCCACCGGCTCGGGCGGAGTGAGCGTGAAGGTGTCGTTGTCGTTCATGGATGTCATCAGTGGTGTCCCCCGTTATCCGCGCGCCCGTCGCGCCAGCTCGTGCAGCACCGCGGAGGTGGGCACGGGCGCCTGGCGGACGCCGGTCAGTCGCTGCTGGAGATAGGTGCCGGCCGAGGCGAACTCGGTGGCCTCGCCCTGCGGCCGGAACCCGTGCCGGACCTCCAGCTCCCGCAACCGCGGGTCGGTGGACAGGAGTTCGGCGAGGGCCTGGCCGTTCTCGGTCAGCGGTACGACCGTGTGGTCGCTGTTGACCGTGGTGTCCGGGTAGAGGACGACCAGGTCGTCCGGTTGCTGCCCGTCCGCGAGGAGCGAGGCGACCTGGGACTCGTAGACGAGGACCAGCGGATTGCCGGCGCCGCTGACGAAGTCCCGGAAGGCCGCGTCCGTACTGGACTGCTGGGCGCCCTGCACGCTGACGAGCTTGTGCAGCAGGGGAGTTGCCCTGGTGACCTCGGCGGCGCCGGCGACGACCTTGCCGCCGTTCGCCACATAGGAGGCGGCGGCGAGGTAGAGGGCGCCGGAGTTGGAGGTCTCCGGGTCGGTGCTGGAGAGGTACAGGGTGCCGGTGAGCTCCCCGTACCTGTCCGCTCCCGTGAGCTGCTGCCAGGTGCGGTCGGCGCGGGCCGCGTCGAGATAGGCGGCCATCCTGAGGGTGCCGCGGTGCGCCTCGTCCAGCGTGGCCAGGCCGTTGCCCGCGAGGACCCCGGCGGCGTTCCTGTGCGCCACGACGACGAGCGGCGAGTAGAAGGGGCGGGGGAGGGTCCCCCGTACCTTGTACTTCGCGGCGAGCTCGGCGGCCGGGGCCTGACTGGACGGGAACGCGAAGTCGTACCCCTCGAGGTCGAGGCCCTCCATGGCCCAGGACCCGGAGGTCTCGGCCTTCACGGTGAAGCCCTTGGCGGCGAGGGCCTTCACCACGTCGGGGTCTTCGAAGAACTCCGCCTTCTCCGACCCGATCACTCCACGCACGGTCTTCGTTGCCGTGCCCTTGTCGTCCGCTTCCCGGCCCGCCACGACGGCTGCCACCACGCCGCCGATCAGCAGAACCGCGAGGACGATCCCTACGATTCGTCTCACGCCGGGAGCGTGCTCCCGGAACGGTAAGTTCCAGGGCAACCAGCGTGAACAGCAGGTGTAGTACCGGTCCCATATCAACACGGGCAGGGGTCAGCGCCCCTCCAGGGGCGCGGGGAACGGCGCGACAAGCCACGAAGCACCCGCACCCGCACGACAACAGGCGCCCTACGGCGAACAGGCGCCCCCGCTCAAGCCAACGCAGTGCAGGGCACCCGGTCCGCACGTCGCTGCGGATGCGCGCGGACCGGGGCCGATCGAGGGAGCCGTACGGCTCAGTGCGCGGCGAGTTCGCGGGGGTCGGCCAGGGCGGCGCTGTGCGCGTCCATCCGCTCCGCCGCCAGGATCGCCGCCGCCGTGTCCGCACGGGACGCCGCCACGAGCAGAGCGCGCCCGGCCACCGCGTGGGCGCGGCGGTGCAGGTCGGCGAGGTGGGGTGCCGAGGTGACGGAGGTCAGGGACGCGCGAGCCGGTGCGCCGGAGCCCCGCAGCCGGGCCACCTGCCCGGCGAGCCGCTCGGCCGCGGTGTCCAGGTCGGCGGAGGGTGCCAGTGCGCGCAGCTCGTCCGTGACGGCGAGCAGTGCGGCGAGATGGCCCGCCAGCTGGATGTCCAGCTCTTCCTCACGGGAACGGTGGGGGAAGTCGGAGGGGGCGTCGGCCATCGTGGAGTGGACCGACTTGGTGCGGATCGGCTCGTACATGGGGATGGCCTCCTGTGCTGTCAGGAAACCATCCTAGCTTAGATTCCGTCTAAAGTTGAGCGAGCTGAAATTCCGGACCGAAAGATCTACGGCTGCCCGTACCCGTCCAGGAAGTTCCCGATCCGCCCCACCGCGTCCCGCAGATCGCCGACCGTCGGCAGGGTCACCACCCGGAAGTGATCGGGCTCGGGCCAGTTGAAGCCGGACCCCTGGACGACCATGATCTTCTCCTGGCGCAGCAGGTCCAGGACCATCCGCCGGTCGTCCTTGATCTTGAAGACCTTGGGGTCGAGCCGCGGGAAGAGGTACAGCGCCCCCTTCGGCTTCACACAGCTCACGCCGGGGATCTGGGTCAGCAGCTCGTACGCCACGTCCCGCTGCTCCACCAGCCGCCCGCCCGGCAGCACGAGGTCGTTGATCGACTGGCGGCCGCTCAGCGCGGCGACCACCCCGTGCTGTCCCGGCATGTTCGCGCACAGGCGCATGTTCGCCAGGATGGTCAGGCCCTCGATGTAGGAGTCGGCGTGCGCGCGCGGGCCGGAGATCGACATCCAGCCCACCCGGTAGCCGGCCACCCGGTACGCCTTGGACATGCCGTTGAAGGTGAGGGTGAGCAGATCCGGGGCCACCGACGCCGTCGGGGTGTGCGTGGCGCCGTCGTAGAGGATCTTGTCGTAGATCTCGTCGGAGCAGACCAGCAGGTTGTGCCGGCGGGCGATGTCGGTGAGCCCCTTGATCATGGTCTCGTCGTAGACCGCGCCCGTGGGGTTGTTGGGGTTGATGATGACGATCGCCTTGGTGCGGTCGGTGACCTTCCGCTCCACGTCCGCGAGGTCGGGCATCCAGTCGGACTGCTCGTCGCAGCGGTAGTGCACGGCCGTACCGCCGGACAGGGAGACCGCGGCCGTCCACAGGGGGTAGTCCGGTGCCGGTACGAGGACCTCGTCGCCGTCGTCGAGCAGGCCCTGCATGGCCATCACGATCAGCTCGGAGACGCCGTTGCCGATGAAGACGTGCTCGACGTCGGTCTCGATGCCGATGGTCTGGTTGTGCATGACGACGGCCCGGCGCGCCGCGAGCAGGCCCTTCGCGTCGCCGTACCCGTGGGCCGTCGACACGTTCCGCAGGACGTCCTCGAGGATCTCCGGCGGTGCCTCGAACCCGAAGGCCGCGGGGTTGCCCGTGTTCAGCTTGAGGATGCGGTGCCCGGCCGCTTCCAGGCGCATCGCCTCCTCGAGAACCGGGCCCCGGATCTCGTAACAGACGTTGGCGAGCTTGGTCGACTGGATCACCTGCATGTCTGGGAGCTTACGGCCCGGTAACGCTCACCGGTCCGTGTTTTCCGCCACTTGAGACGTGGCGGTTTGCGCTGTTATCGGCGGTAGCTGTCCCACAGGCCTCATCCGTCCCTACAATCCTTCGCCATGTCGAGGCCAGTCGAATACGAGTCCAGTGCGCCGAACGTGTATCAGCCACAGCCCGGACCGGTCCCGGCCTACGACGAGTACACGGACCCCGCGGCCGCGCACGGCTGGCAGAACGCGTACGACGCGACGGCCGAGCTTCCCGTGATCGATTCCGAGGACCCGGGGTCCCGCGAGCGGGAGTCCGGCCGGAAGCCGAGCGACCGGGCACCCGGCGGTCCGGGTTCCGGCGGCCGGGCCGCCCGGCGGCGGGCCGGCCGCAGCTCGGGAGGCCTGCGCTCGCGCCGCGCGGTCGTGGTCGTCGGGGCCGTAGGAGCCGTCGGCGCTGCGGCGCTGATCGCGGGGCTGTCCCTGCCGGGTTCCTCCTCCGGGCCCGGGCGGGAGCCCGGGAACAGCGCCCCCTCGGTCTCCACGGGGACGGGTGACGCCACGCCCCCGGCCTCCCCCACCCGTCCGGCGCCCCCGGGTGCGCCGGCGGCCGACGCCTCCGGTGCCCCCGCTTCCGCCCCCGGCGACTCCGCGGACCCGTCCGGGGACCCGCAGGCGTCCGGAAGCCCGTCGGCCCCGGCGTCCTCCGGCACCTCGGCCTCCCCTTCGGCGAGTGCCACGGCCGCCGCCGACGGCCCGGGGAACTCCGACGGCAAGGGACGCGGACAGGGCGGCTCCAAGAGGCCCAAGTAGCCCTACGACTGGGTAAGTTGATCTCACCGGGCGGCAGCGGAGTGTGCGTACCGTCCCGGTTGTGCAGGTGTCGCCCGTCGAGAGGCGCGGGCTCGGCACAGCTTCTTGCCCAAGTGACCACCCTTCTTCACAATGTGCATGACAAACTCACGGGCGGCCGGAAGATTTCCGGTCGCCCAAGTCGCAAGAGGGGACCCCCACATGAGAAAGCCTCTCGTCGCCGTGCTCAGCGCCCTGGCCCTGGCCGGGATCGGCGCGGCACCCGCGGTCGCCGCCGAACCCGCCGCGGCGGGCGTCGGCAAGAGCGCGGACACGGACACCGTCACCTCGGTGGTCCACGACGTGGTCACGTCCGCCACGGCGGGCCTGTCCCAGCTCACCTCACCGTCGCCGTCGCTCAAGGCCGTGACCCTCGCCGGGACCGTCTCGCTCAGCAACTGCTCCGGCTCGGTCATCCGCTTCCCGAACTCCGTGGACACCGACCCGGCGTTGGTGCTCAGCAACGGGCACTGCCTCACCACCGGCTTCCCCGAGCCGGGCGAGGTGCTCACCAACCAGGCCTCCAGCCGGACCTTCGGACTGCTCAACTCCGCCGGCACCAAGGTCGCCACGCTGCGCGCCAACAAGCTCGCCTACGGCACGATGACCGACACGGACGTGTCGATCTACCAGCTCACCACCACGTACGCGTCGATCAAGAACTCGTACGGCATCTCGGCGCTCACCGTGCAGGACACCCACCCGACCGCCGGGACCGCGATCACCGTGGCCTCCGGCTACTGGAAGCGGCTCTACAGCTGCAACATCGACGGGTTCGCGTACCGGCTGAAGGAGGGCGACTGGACCTGGAAGGACTCGGTCCGCTACACCTCCGCCTGCCAGACCATCGGCGGCACCTCGGGCTCGCCCGTCATCGACCAGGCCACTGGCAAGGTCGTCGCCGTCAACAACACCGGCAACGAGGACGGCGAGCGCTGCACGGAGAACAACCCGTGCGAGGTGGACGCCAACGGAAACGTGACCGTCCGCGAGGGCATCAACTACGCCCAGGAGATCTACAACATCCCGGCCTGCTTCACGACGGGCAACCAGCTCAACCTGAACGCGAGTGCGTGCACGTTGCCGAAGCCGTAGCGCCCACCGGGGTGCGGCCGGGGCGCGTCCGGCGGCTGCGGGTCCGTCGTGGCTTGTCGCGCCGTTCCCCGCGCCCCTAAAAGCGTCGGGCGTTCCGTTGCATGGGACTGCGACGGACCGCCCTGCCCGCCAAGACCTCTGTGCGTTCGCCTTCCTCGATCACGAACTCGCCGTCGATCAGGACGTGGGGGATGCCCGTCGGGAGTCGGCGTGGGTTCTCGAAGGTCGAGCCCGGGGCCACCGTCCTCGGGTCGAAGAGGACCAGGTCGGCCCGGTAGCCCTCCTTGACCAGGCCCCGGTCCGGCAGGCGGAGCCTGGACGCCGGGCGTGAGGTGAGGTGGGCGACGCACTCCTCCAGGGACAGGACGCCCAACTCGCGTACGTACGTGCCGAGATACCTCGGGAAGGTGCCGTAGGCCCTCGGGTGCGGTTTCGCGCCCTGGAGGATGCCGTCCGAGCCCCCGGTGTGGACCGGGTGGCGCATGATCTGCCGGACGTTCTCCTCGTGGCCGACGTGCTGGAGGATCGAGGGGGCCAGCCGGTCGGCGAGGAGCAGGTGGCGGGCGGTCGTCCAGCCGTCCAGGCGGCGGCCGACGTACTCCGTCAGCGCGGGGTCCGTGACTCCCGAGATCTCGATGGTGTCCCAGTCCACCGGCACCCCGTGGCAGCCGTCCGCACCGACGACCTCGAGGTCGTGGCGGATGCGCTCGGCGGTGTCGTCGTCCGCGAGCCTCTTCAGGACCTCCTCCGGGCCGCCCTCGCTCGCCCAGCTCGGCAGCAGCGCCGCCAGGGTGGTGGAGCCGGGGGTGTAGGGGTACGTGTCGAGGGTGATGTCGGCGCCCGACGCCAGCGCCTCGTCCAGGAGGGCCAGCAGCTCCGGCGCCCGGCCCTCGTTCACCCCGAAGTTCATGGTGGCGTGGGCGAGATGGAGGGAGCAGCCGGCCTCCCGGGTCAGGGCGACCATCTCCGCGTAGGCCTCCAGGGCCCCCGCGCCGTACGAGCGGTGGTGGGGGCAGTAGTAGCCGCCGTACCGCGCCACCACCCGGCACAGTTCGGTGAGTTCGGCGTCCTCGGCGTACATGCCGGGGGTGTAGGTCAGTCCCGACGACATCCCCACCGCGCCCTGTTCCATCCCCTCCGCGACCAACCGGCGCATACGGTCCAGCTCTTCGGGCGTCGCCTCGCGGTCCTCCCAGCCCACGACGAGGGCGCGGACCGTGCCCTGCGGGATCAGATAGGCCGCGTTGACGGCGATGCCCCGGTCCAGGCGGTCCAGGTACTCGCCGACCGTCCGCCAGTCGAAGTCGACGTCGTCGCCGTGGCCGTTCCAGCCGGCGATGGCCCGGCGGACCTCCTTCAGGGTGCGGTCGTCGACCGGGGCGTACGACAGCCCGTCCTGGCCCAGAACCTCCAGCGTGACCCCTTGCGCGGCCTTGGCGCTGTGGTCGGGGTCGCGCAGGAGGGCCAGGTCGCTGTGGGCGTGCATGTCGATGAAGCCGGGGGAGAGGACGAGACCCTCCGCGTCCAGCTCCCGGCGGGCCTTGGGGCGCTGGCAGCCCGCGTCGGCCGCCTCCTTGACGATCGACACGATCCGGCCGCGGTCCACGACCACGTCGGCGCGGTACGAGGGGTCGCCGCTGCCGTCGACGACGTCCACGTCCCGGATGACGAGCTCTTCCATGCCGGACCTCCCGCTCCTGGAAACCTCTAGAAGAACGTACGGATGTATGCGACGACCGTGCCGTCCGCCTCCGCGACCGGGATCAGCTGCCACTTGTCGAAGGACGTGCACGGGTGGGAGAGACCGAGGCCGACCCAGTCGCCGACCTCCAGCTCGGCCCCGGGGGCGGTCCGCAGCCACGCGTGCTGATCGGACAGGGCCGTCACCTCGATGCCGGTGGCGGGGCGCTCGGCGCCGTCGCGGCGCACCACCTGGGCGAAGGGCAGGTCGAGGTCGTAGGCCGCGTCCCGCTTGCCCGCGTTGGTGAACGCCTGGTCGGGGGAGGGGCGCGAGACGACCTGGGTCCACAGCCGGAACGCGGGCTCCAGCGCGCCTTCCTCAGGGATGCGGTTGAAGGGGGTCAGCTTGCGGTAGTGGCCGTCGTCGTGCGAGACGTAGGCGCCGGAGCGCAGCAACTTCAGTACGGGCAGGGACAGTTCGGGGATCTCGGCGAAGACGTCGGCGACCGCGTCGAACCAGGCGCTGCCGCCGGCGCTGACCACGATCTCGTCGAGTCCCGCCGCCGCGAACCGCCCCGCCTTGTCGAAGTCGGCGGCCAGGGCCACGAGTCGGCGCAGCCAGGCGTGCACCCGCTCCGGGTCCGCCCGCGGGACCTCGCCCTCGTACCCGGCGACCCCGACGAGCCGTAGCGTCCCGGTGGCCGCGACCGCGTCGGCGACCGCCGCGCACTCCGCCTCCGTACGCACGCCGGTGCGGGCACCCTCACCGGCGGCCAGTTCGACCACGACGTCGACCGGGCGGGAGGCCCCGCGCAGCGCCGCGTCCATCAGCTCGACTCCGCGCACGGAGTCGACGTAGCAGACGAAGCGGAAGGTCTCGTCGCCCGCCAGCTCGCCGGCGATCCACCTCAGGGCCGCCGGGTCCACCAGTTCGTTCGCGAGGAAGACCCGCTGGACGCCGTACGCCCGCGCGACCCGGACCTGGTGGGGGACGGCCAGGGTGATGCCCCAGGCGCCGTGCTCGATCTGCCGCTGGAAGAGCCGGGGGGCCATGGTCGTCTTGCCGTGCGGGGCGAAGGCGAGGCCGTGGCGGGTGGCGTACGACTCCATGAGCGCGAGGTTGTGTTCCAGGCGCTCGGCGGACAGGGCCAGCACGGGGGTCGTGAAGCCGTCGGTGAAGAGGTTGCGGCGCTGGGCGGTCAGCTCGGCGACGGTCAGGCCGTCCGCGTCCGGGGGGAGGCCCTTGAAGCGGTGGTCGACGCGGTCCTCCATGAGGCGGGCGAGCGCTTCGGTACCGGACACGGGGCCTCCTGGTGAGGTGCGTTGCAGTGTGTGCAACGTTCATTGCGTATAACGCTTACTGCTGTCTAACATCCTGGCGAATGCCGGGTCAATGAAGGAGCTACGACCATCGTGAATGCCCCCGACGCCGTGGACGTCGTCGCGCTCGGCGAGTCCATGGTCACGTTCCTGCCCGGTCGGCCGGGGCGGCTCGCCGACGTGCCGTCCTTCTCGCGGGCGATCGGCGGGGCGGAGTCGAACGTGGCGTGCGGGTTGGCTGCCGCCGGCTTCGCGGTGCGGTGGGTCAGCCGGGTCGGGGTCGACGGGTTCGGGGACCACCTGGTCGAGACGGTCGGGGGGTACGGGGTCGATACCTCTGCGGTCGGGCGGGATTCCGAGCGGCCCACGGGGGTGTATTTCCGTACGGCGGGGGACCGGGGGACCGACGGGCACGAGGTCGCGTACTACCGGGCGGGGTCGGCGGCTTCGGCGATGTCGGTCGAGAACGTGGACCTGTCGGTGGTGCGGGCGGGGCGGGTGTTGCATCTGTCGGGGATCACGGCTGCGTTGTCGTCCTCGTGTCTGGAGCTGGTGCGTGAGCTGATGACTCCGGCGGTGGGGCGTCCCCTCGTCTCCTTCGACGTCAATCACCGGGCCGGGTTGTGGCGGGACGCGGATGGTCCGCGGGTGCTGCTGGAGCTGGCCCGGGGGGCCGACATCGTGTACGTGGGGGAGGACGAGGCGGAGGAGGTGTGGGGGGTCACGGGGGGTCCGGCCGCGGTGCGGGCGGTCCTGCCTGAGCCTTCGGTGCTGGTGGTGAAGCAAGGAGGTAGGGGGGCTACGGCATTCGTTTCGGATGCGGCTGAGTGGGGGCTGGGCGCGCCCCGCGGCGGAGCCGCATATCGATGCAGCCCCGCGCCCCTTGAGTCGGTCACCTGGGCCTCCGCCTTGGACGTCGACGTCGTCGCCACCACCGGTGCCGGTGACGCCTTCGCCGCCGGGTTTCTCTCCGCGACGCTCCGGGACCTGCCCCTCCGGGACCGGCTCCGGCACGGTCATCTCTGGGCCGCCGCCGCCCTCACCGTCCCCGGTGACCTCGCCGTGCCGCCCTCCCGCGCACACGCCGACCGGCTCGTCGCCCTCGGGGACGACGCGTGGGGGAGACTTCGTCTCGGTCCCGGCTGGACGCAGGTCGGGACCGCCCCGGAGGAGGTACGCACCCCATGAGTCAGACCGTCGATCGCGCGCTGAGCATCCTGCCCCTGCTCGCCGAGGGGCCCGCCGATCTCGGGCAGGTCGCCGAGCGGCTCGGTGTGCACAAGTCCACCGCACTGCGGCTGCTGCGCACACTGCACGAGCACGGCATGGTCTACCGCCAGTCCGACCAGCGCTACCGGCTCGGCGCCCGCCTCATCGCCCTCGCCCAGGAGGCGATGGAGAACCTCGACATCCGCGAGATCGCCCACCCCCACCTCGTACGGCTGAACGAGAGCTGTGGGCACACCGTCCACCTCGCCGTGTACGAGGAGGACGAGGTGCTCTACATCGACAAGGTCGAGAGCCGCTACCCCGTGCGGATGTACTCGCGGATCGGCAAGCCCGTCGCCATCACCGTCGCCGCGGTCGCGAAGCTGCTGCTCGCCGACCTTCCCGAGGCCGAGCGCCACGCCCTCGCCGACAAGCTCGAATACCCCCTGTACACGGCCCGTTCGACACCCAACGCCCCCGCCTTCCTCAAGGAGTTGGAGCGGGTGCGCGAACAGGGCTGGGCCACCGACCTCGGTGGCCACGAGGAGTCCATCAACTGCGTCGCGGCCCCCGTCCGCGGCGCCGACGGCAGGGTCGTCGCCGCGATGTCGGTCTCCGCGCCGAACGTCGTCGTCACCGCCGAGGAACTCCTCGCCCTGCTCCCCCAGGTCCGCCGTACGGCCGATGCCATCAGCGGCGAGTACTCCGGCAGAACAACAGCGAAGGAACCTGTATGACGGACAAGATCGCGCTCACCCCGAAGACCCACACCACCCCGCCCGCGAAGTTCTCCCACGGGGTGCGCAAGGGCAACATCCTCCAGGTCGCCGGGCAGGTCGGGTTCCTGCCCGCCGTCGAGGGACAGCCCCCGACGCCCGCCGGGCCCACCCTGCGCGAGCAGACCCTCCAGACCCTCGCCAACGTCAAGGCGATCCTGGAGGAGGGCGGCGCCTCCTGGGACGACGTCATGATGATCCGCGTCTATCTGACGGACGTGGACCACTTCGCCGAGATGAACTCGATCTACAACACCTACTTCGAGGAGCAGGGCCTCACCCAGCCTCCCGCCGCGCGCACGACGGTCTACGTCGGCCTGCCCGCGGGCCTGCTCATCGAGATCGACGCGCTGGCCGTCCTCGGCTGACACCTCTCGGTCCAAGATCCCCCAACTCCCGCACGACGTACACGGCATGACCCCCGCACGGGCGGTCATGCCGCGCTCCCCCCTGCCCGAAAGCCGGATGCACTTACCCAGAGGACCCCCATGTCGTCCCTTCCGCTCGCCGCCACCACCCCCGAGGCCCCACCCCACACCGGTGGCCTGCTCCTCCTGATCGACGGCACCGCGGGTCTGCTGACCGTGGCCGCCCTCGGTATCGCCCTGCTGCTCTTCCTGATCATCAAGGCGAGGCTCCAGCCCTTCGTCGCCCTGCTCGGCGTCTCCATAGCCGTCGGCCTGCTCGCGGGCCTGTCGGTCACCGAACTCTTCGGCACGGTCCAGCGCTCCGACGCCGTGTCCACGATCGAGTCCGGGATGGGCGGCATCCTCGGCCATGTCGCCATCATCATCGGCCTCGGCACCATGCTCGGCGCGATCCTCGAAGTCAGCGGCGGCGCCGAGGTGTTGGCGTCCCGGCTGCTGAACCTGTTCGGGGAGAAGCGAGCACCGCTGGCCATGGGCCTGACCGGTCTCATCTTCGGCATCCCGGTCTTCTTCGACGTCGGCATCTTCGTGCTCGCGCCGATCGTGTACGCGGCGGCCAAGCGCAGCGGCAAGTCGATCCTGCTCTACTGCCTGCCCCTGCTGGCGGGCCTGTCGATGACCCACGCCTTCCTGCCCCCGCACCCCGGCCCGGTCGCGGCCGCCGGTCTGCTGCACGTGGACCTCGGCTGGGTGATCCTCATGGGCATCGTCTGCGGCATCCCGGCGGTGCTGGCCGCGTGGGCCTACTCGGCCTGGGTCGGCCGCCGCATCTTCGTCGCCGTACCGCAGGACATGGTGGAGGCGGCCGCGGAGGCCAAGCAGGCGGTCATCGAGGAGCAGCGCGCCCAGGGCGTCGTACCCCGCGAGGACCCCGTCCCCCTCGGCACGGTCCTCGGCATCATCGGCACGCCCCTGGTCCTGATCCTCGCCGCCACGTTCTCCTCGATCGCGCTCGACCCCTCCACCGGCCGCTCGGTCATCGAGTTCTTCGGCAGCCCCTTCGTGGCCCTGACGATCGCCCTGGTCCTCGCCTACTACCTGCTCGGCATCCGCCGCGGCTGGTCCCGCAAGTCCCTGGAGACGGTGTCGACGGCGTCCCTCAAGCCGGTCGGCAACATCCTGCTCGTCGTCGGCGCGGGCGGGGTCTTCGGCGCGGTCCTCAAGGCCAGCGGGGTCGCCCAGGCCCTGTCGGACACCTTCAACGACGTCGGACTGCCGGTGCTCGTGCTGTCGTACCTGATCTCGGTGGTCCTGCGCGTCGCCCAGGGCTCGGCGACGGTCGCGATCGTGACGACGGCCGGCATCGTGGCGCCCCTGCTCTCCGAGGGCCACCACTCCCAGGCCTTCGTCGCCCTCGTCATCATGGCCATCTCGGCCGGCTCCATCTTCGCCTCCCACGTCAACGACGGCGGCTTCTGGATGGTGGCCAAGTACTTCGGCATCAGCGAGCGGGACACGTTGAAGACGTGGACCGTACTGGAGTCGGTGCTGTCGGTGGCGGGGTTCGTGATGGCGGCCGTACTGAGTGTCTTCGTGTAGGTGTTGTAGCCCCATGTAGGCGTCCGATAACGATGTAGGGGCCGGCTGTGTGCCGCACAGGATCGTCGACCATACTGCCCGCTGTGGAGCAGCGCATAGGTTCGAGCAGCCAGCCCCTGGAAGGCGCCGGATTCGACCCGGCCTTCATCCCCGGGCTCACCTCACCCGTGTCCGGTGAGGCGGAGTCCGGTCCGGAGAAGGCGGAGGTGACCGCGGAGGAGGTCGTCGAGGAGCCTGCCGAAGAGGCCGCCGAGGAGCCCACCGAGGGGGAGGCTTCCGACGGCCCCGTCTTCGAGGCCGCCGACCGGCGCGCGAAGATCGTCGCCGACCACCGGGGCGTCCGCCTCTCCCTCGACGACCAGTCCTGCGAGTTCCGCTGGGACGAGATCGGTGCGATCGAGACGGAGACACCCCGGTTCGGGAAGCGCTACACCATCACGGTCCACACCCCCGACCGCCGCTGGTACCCGATCGAGATCGAGGCCAAGTCGAGGTCGAGCTTCGAGGAGTGGGACGGCCGGATCGACGCCGTACTCGACGCGTATTTCGAGGACGAGACTCCGCAGACTGCGGAAGAAGAGTCCGACGAGACTCCGTAGGGGCGCGGGGAACTGCGCGACCGGCCACAACGGACCCGCAGTTCCCCACGACCGGTAGCCCCTAGCAGTACTGCGCCTGCTTCCCGATCGACCGATACATGCAGTCCGAGTTCTCCAGCAGCTGCAGCACCGCGTCCCGGTTCCGGGACGTCTCCCGCTCGATCACCTCGTCGGGCGGGTAGAACCCGCCACCGCCGGACGACGGATACATCTCGAAGGTGTACGAGAAGATCTTGTGCGTGCCCCAGAGGTAGTCGTCGATCGACCCGTCGGTGATGTACAGGTCGCTCGCCTGCTCCGCCGTGTACCCGTTGCTCGCGGCCATCTTCTGCCCGACCGCCTTGAACACGGCGTTGTCGTCGGCGGTCATCCCGGTCGCCGTGTCGGAGTACGTGTACCCGTAGGGCCACAGCACCAGTTCGCTGTACGTGTGGAAGTCGATGTTCGTCTTGATCTGCTGCACCCCGCCGACGACCCGGCTGCGCACGAAGTTCGCGACCACCTTGACCTCGGGCGCCGACTCCGCCGCCGTACCCCGGTAGGTCTCGGAGGACGTCGAGGAGGAGGAACCGCCGCAGCAGCCCCAGCGGTAGGCCCAGTTGCGGTTGAGGTCCGTACCGACCGCCGAGGAACCGGAGTTGGGCTGCCGGTTCTTGCGCCACGAGCGGTACGAGCCGGACGCGATGTCGTACTCGCCGCCGTCCGGGTTGAGGTCGGGGATGATCCAGATCTCACGGTTGTTCACCATGTTGGTGACCCGGGAGTCGCTGCCGTAGCCCGCGCCGAGTTCGCGCAGCAGGTACAGCGCCATCTCCACGGTGAGGTGCTCACGGGCGTGCTGGTGGTGGGTGAACAGCACCTCCGGCTCGGCCTCGTCGCTCGCCACGTTGTCGCTGATCTTGATGGCCACGATGTTCCGGCCCTGGTACGACGTGCCGATGACCCGCTTGCTCATGATGTTCGGGTAGGCGGCGATCCGCTGGTCGATCTCGGCGTTCATCTCGGCGTAGTTGTGGTACCGCGAGTCGGCCGAGGGGAAGTCGAAGAGCCGGGCCTCGCCGGGCGCGACCCGGTCCGGAGCGGCGCCCAACGGCTCGACCTCGTAGCCGAGTTGGCGGAGTCTCTTGATCTGTGAGGCCCGGCCGGAGACGACCACGGTCTCCTCGTCCGCCTCGTCGACCGTCACCCCGCTCTGCTGGATCGCCGTGCGGGTCACGGGAGTCGTGTGCTGGTGGATCTCGTACTGCCGGACGTCCTCGGCGCTCGGGGCCGCCTTCGGGGCGCTGTCGGCGTTCGCGGAGAGCGGGGCCGCGAGGGCGAAGGTCATGAGGGAGGCGACGGCGGCGAGGGTGGCGTAGCGGGTGCCGCCGCGGGTGCCGGAACCGCGTATGCGAAGTCGCATGAAGTCTCCTGTGTTCTCCAGGGATTCCGGGATCTCCGGAAGTGGGGAGTGGAGCGGGGGGTGGTTCTGCGACGTACAGGTGCGGGTGTGCGCTCATCGTCTGCGGGTGACATGGTCAGGTCAAGAGTGAATAAGGCCGGGATGGCCTGAACTGTGCGTCCGCTGTGTGTCCTTGGTCTCGGCGACCTGGGCCCTGGGGCAGCGGTCCGGTACCGCGCTGCTGTGGGGCCAAGGGGCGCACTGCGTCTGCGAGTTGCGCGCGGAGCGGCGGGTCGACGATCCCCACGCCGGGTTCCTCCCACGGGACGCCACCGACCTGGAGCCCGGCCAAGGGCACGTACGCGACGACCGGGACGGGCGACCGTACGGCGACATGCTCCACTCGGCGAGCCGCTTCCCCCTCACCCTGTCCGCCGCGCACGGAGTGCTGCGCTGCGAGGTCGCCGACCACGGCCGCCGCACCCCGCGGGTGCTGGACGCCGGCACCTCGGAGAGCGGCCGCGGGATGTTCCTGGTGGCGGCGCTCGCCCTGTGCTGGGGCTGTCTCCAGGACGGACCCGGCAAGACGGTGTGGTGCGAACTGGGCACGCGCGGGACGCGGGGCTGTGGTGGACGCGCTCCCGGCGGGGTCTGATTTCCTTCACAGCACGCCCTCTTGCCGGTCCGAGATCTTTAGGGTTTCTTGACCTTCATGGCGGACACCACGGACAACACAGTGACCGGTGAGGCGAGTTCCGTACCCCGTAAGTCCAGTTGGCGGTACATCGGCCCGGGGATCGTCGTCGCGGCGACCGGTGTCGGCGCCGGTGACCTGGTCGCCACGCTCATCGCCGGCAGCAACTTCGGCTACACGCTGCTGTGGGCGGCGGTGATCGGCTGTCTGGTGAAGATCTCCCTCGCGGAGGCGGCGGGCCGCTGGCACCTGTCCACCGGCCGCACCTTGTTCGACGGCTGGGCGAGCCTGGGCCGTTGGACCACCTGGTTCTTCGCCGTCTACGTGGTGATCTGGGGCTTCGTGTACGGCGCCGCGGCGATGTCGTCGAGCGCGCTGCCGCTCCAGGCGCTGTTCCCGGACGTGATGGACCTCGAATGGTGGGGCGTCGCCTGCGGCCTCGTCGGGCTGGTCTTCGTCTGGTTCAACAAGTACGCGGTCTTCGAGAAGGTCATGACGGTCCTGGTGGGCGTCATGTTCGTGGTGACGGTGTACCTGGCGATCAGGGTCACCCCGAACCTGGCGGACGCCTTCGCGGGCCTCCTCCCGGTCCTGCCCGACGAGAAGGACTCGATCCTCAACACCCTCGGCCTGATCGGCGGGGTCGGCGGCACCATCACGCTGGCCGCGTACGGCTACTGGGTCAACGCCAAGGGGTGGACCGACACCGGCTGGATGAAGGTGATGCGGCTCGACAACCGGGTCGCGTACATCACCACCGGCATCTTCGTCGTCGCCATGCTCTTCGTCGGCGCGGAGCTGCTGCACTCCGCCAACGTGGCGATCGCGAGCGGCGACAAGGGGCTCATCCAGCTGAGCGACATCCTGGCGGACGAGTACGGCTCGGCGACCGCGAAGTTCTTCCTGATCGGCTTCTTCGCCACCTCCTTCACCTCGCTGATCGGGGTCTGGCACGGGGTGAGCCTGATGTTCGCGGACTTCGTGGCCCGCTTCCGGGGCCAGGGCGAGCAGAAGGGCGCGGAGGTCGCCTCCGGGGCCCGCGAACGCTCGTGGCCGTTCCGCGTGTACCTGCTGTGGCTGACCTTCCCGCCCATCGTCCTGCTCTTCCAGGGCCAGCCCTTCCGCCTGATCATCCTCTACGGCGTCCTGGGCGCGGCCTTCCTCCCCTTCCTCGCCGGCACCCTGATCTGGCTCCTCAATTCCGCCCGCACTCCCAGGGAGTGGCGCAACGGCCCGGTGAGCAACGGGATGCTGGTGATCGCGGGCCTGCTGTTCCTGATCCTGTGCGTGAAGCAGATCTGGGACCAGCCGTGGTCGGAGTTCTTCTGACCCGGAGTTCTGTTGCCGGGGTCCCTTTGACGACCGCGAAGGCGCGCCGGGGGCGCCTTCGGCGAGGGGCCGACGCGGGGGTGGCGGAACCGGACGCATCTCCTTGCGCCGCGATGGCGACGGGACCGACAGATCTCGTTGCGCCGCAACGGCGACGGACGCGTGCCGTGTCTGTCACCCCAGCCCTCGGGGCCCGGTCTGCTTCGGCTGTGGGGGGCGTGGGCTGTTTCAGCGTCCGGGGGGTCGGCCCGGTTCGGCTGCCGGGGGTTGGTCTGCTTCGGCTGCCTGGCGTCCCGCGTGCTCCGGCCTTGGGGGCCTGGCTCACCCCAGCCCCCGCAAGGGCCTGGGCCGGTTCGGCTGCCGGGGCTTGGTCTGCTTCGGCTGTCTGGCGTCCCGCGTGCTCCGGCCTTGGGGGCCTGGCTCACCCTAGCCCCCGCAAGGGCCTGGGCCGGTTCGGCTGCCGGGGCTTGGTCTGCTTCGGCTGTCTGGCGTCCCGCGTGCTCCGGCCTTGGGGGCCTGGCTCACCCTAGCCCCCGCAAGGGCCTGGGCCGGTTCGGCTGCCGGGGCTTGGTCTGCTTCGGCTGTCTGGCGTCCCGCGTGCTCCGGCCTTGGGGGCCTGGCTCACCCTAGCCCCCGCAAGGGCCTGGGCCGGTTCGGCTGCCGGGGCTTGGTCTGCTTCGGCTGTCTGGCGTCCCGCGTGCTCCGGCCTTGGGGGCCTGGCTCACCCCAGCCCCCGCAAGGGTCCGGCCCGGTTCGGCTGCCCGGGGCTTGGTCTGCTTCGGCTGCCTGGCGTCCCGCGTGCTCCGGCCTTGGGGGCCTGGCTCACCCCAGCCCCCGCAAGGGTCCGGCCCGGTTCGGCTGCCGGAGTCCCGGGCCGCCCCAGCCCTCGGGGCACGGCCTGCTTCGGCCGCCGGGGTGGCCGGATATCCTCGGCCACCGGGAACCACACCAGCGACGAGGGCCGACGAAGATGACCACGCCACCGACTCCCTCCGGGCCGACCCCACCCACGGACCCGGTTCCGGACGCGCCGGGCGCCACCGCACCCTCCCCGGAAGCGGACTGGGTCATCGCCCCACCGGCCCCCTCGACCGCGACGCCACCGCCGGCCACCGCACAGGCTCAAGCCGAGCCGACCCCGGCCCCGCAGACACCTGTCGAGCAGCCGCCCACCCCTCCGGCCCCGGTTCCGGCCCCGTCGCCACAAGCCCCCACCGACCGGCTCCCGGGAGCGTGGGCACCGGTCGAGCCGTCTTCGGTTTCCCAGGCTCCCGGCCCGCACGCGCCTGCCGCGCAGCCCCCGGTGTCACCTGCCCCCGGTCCGTACCCTCCGGTCGAGCCGCCCTTGATGCCTCAGCCGCCTGGCCCGCATGCGCCTGTCCCGCAGCCCCCGGCTGCACCAGCCCCAGGTCAGACCGTCGAGGTCGTACCCGCTTCACCGGCCGGGGCCCCGCCCACGCCCGCACCGCCCGGCTTCGGACCGCCCCCCTCCGCGATGCCCGGGTTCGGTGTGCCGATGCCACCGGTGCCGCCTCACTACGGCCAGCCCGCCCCGCCGCCCCCGCAGTACGGTCAGCCCGCCCCGCCGCCCCCGCCGTACGGCCAATCCGCCCCGCCCTCCTACACGCCCCCGCCCTACGGTCACCCCACCCCACCCCCGTACGCCCACCCGGTCGCCCCGCAGCCGTACCCGCAGCCCCAGCCCGTGCCCCCGCCGTACCCCCAACAACCCACCGAGGGCCCGGAGTTCATGGCGGTCGACCGGCACAACTCCATCGTCGTCGACTCCGCCGGTGTCGCCTTCGAGGACCACGGTCACTCCGCCGAGTTCCCCTGGCACGAGATCCGCAGCGTCCACTACAAGGCCGGCCCCAACGGCAAGACGCTGATGATGGCCGTCATCCACCTCGACGGCCGCGTCTACGAATGCGTCGTGGACGCGAAGGGCCGGGACCCGCTGGGCGCGTGGTTCGCCCAACTGGCCCCGGTCCTGGGGTACTACAAGCCGCTGGTGTGAGCGTGGGAGGGTCCGCGGAGCTCAGGTTCCGCGGACCCCGATCCAGCCGTGCCGCGCCGCGGGCGACCGCTACGGCAATCCGTGCACATGTGGCCCCACCGCGGTGGACCACGCGTTCCCCGCCGCCGCGTCCCAGTTCGTCGACCAGGTCATGGCGCCGCGGAGGTCGGGGTAGGTCCGCGAGGGCTTGAAGGACCCGCACCCCGTGCCCTTCGTCAGGCAGTCCAGGGCGTTGTTCACCACGGTCGGGGAGACGTAACCGCTGCCCGCCCCGCTGGGGGACGCCGGGAGCCCCAACCCCACCTGGGACGGCGCCAGTCCGCCCTCCAGCTGGATGCACGCCAGCGCGGTGAGGAAGTCCACCGAGCCCTGCGAGTACACCTTGCCGTCGCAACCGAGCATCGAACCGCTGTTGTAGTACTGCATGTTGACGACCGTGAGGATGTCCTTCACGTTCAGCGCGGTCTGGAAGTACGCGTTGGAGGTGGACTGCATGTCGATCGTCTGGGGCGCCATCGTGAGGACCAGACCGGAGCCCGCCTTCGCGGCCAGCGACCTCAACGCCTGTGACATGTACGTCGCGTTGAGCCCGTTCTCCAGATCGATGTCGACCCCGTCGAAGCCGTACGTCTGCATCAGCCCGTACACCGAGTTCGCGAAGTTCGCCGCCGACGCCGAGTCGCTCACCGACACCGTGCCGTTCTGACCGCCGACCGAGACGATGACCTTCTTCCCGGCCGCCTGCTTCGCCTTGATGTCCGCCTTGAACTGGTCGACCGTGTACCCGCCGAGCCCCGCCGAGTCCAGGTTGAAGGTCACCGCCCCCGGCGTGGTCGTCGCGTCCGCGAACGCCACCGCGATGATGTCGTACTGCGACTGCACGGCCGACAGCCTCTGGACCGTCGCCCCGTTGTTGAAGTTCTGCCAGTACCCGGTGACGGCGTGCTTCGGCACCGCGCCCCCGCCGCCGCCCGTCGCCGAGGTCCTGCCCGTCACCGTCCCGGACTTGGCCGACTCACCCGCCGAGTTCGTCGCCGTGACCTGGAAGCCGTACGACGTCGACGCGGCGAGCCCGGTCACGGTCGCCGAGGTCCCCGTCACCGCCGTGACCTTGGTGCCGTCGCGGTAGACGTTGTACCCGGTCGCCCCCGACACCGCGTTCCAGGCCAGGGAGACCGACGAGGACGACGTAGCGGAGACCGTCAGGCCGCCCGGCGCCGAGGGGATCGTCGGGACCGGGTCACCGCCACCGCCGCCGTCGGGGCCGTACACCGACACGTCGTCCGCGAGGTACGCGGCCTGGCCGTACCAGCCGTGGGTGTACACCGTCACCGAGGTCGTCGCGGCGCCCGTGGTGAAGGTGGTCGTCAGCTGCTTCCAGGAGGCGGAGTCCGGGGTCCAGGTCGACACGTCGGTGGTGCCGGTGCCGGTCGCGCCCAGATAGGCGTAGCCGCCCTGCACCCACGCGCTCAGCGTGTACGTCGAGCTGGGCCTGACCGCCACCGTCTGGACGCAGCGCGCGTTGTCCTGTCCGGCCGGTGTCGCCTTCAGCGCGGCCGAGCCGCCGTGCACGGGGGAGGAGACCGTCGTACCGCTGCTCGCGGAACAGGTCCATCCCGACAGGCCGGACTCGAAGCCGGCGTTCTTCGCGTTGTTGACGTCGGCGGCGGAGGCGGGCCCCGCGAACCCGAGGGCGAGGGCCGCGACGGCGGTCGTCGTCCAGAGCGTCCGGAGCGTCCGGAGCCGAGTGCTGCTGAGTATGGGCATGACAAGAGAGTTGGTCCAGACCAATCCCCTGTCAAGGAGGTCGGCGCGAATGGCTGCGCAACTCGCCCTTCTCCGGCCCACGCACGTGGCAAGTGCGCCCCATCTGGGCGGTAATCGCCCGGTATTGATCCCGCACGCAGGTCAGGAAGTCACAGATTCGCTGTTCTCCGGTCACAGACCCGTGGTTACAGTGCTCAGGTAGTCACGCAGTGAAGTCGACCGGGTGCGCCGGAGTGATCCGTCGGGCCCTCGGGCATGGGATACGGGGAGCTGCGCGTGCCAACTGCCATCGCAGTGACCGGCGCCGACATGGCGCTGCCGGCGCAGGACGAGCGGACCCTGCCCGCCGTCGTGCTCGACGGCCTCGACCGGCAGCCGCTGGACCACTCGCTCGCCGCGCTCCAGACGCTGATCGACCAGCACGGCCATGTGATCGTCGTGTACTCCCGTGCCGTGCCCCCGGCGGTGGACCAGCGGCTGCGCACCGTCCGGTCCCTGCTGGAGAGTGACCGGATCGCCCTGTTCCAGCCCGATCTGCCACCCCTCGGACTCGCCGTCCTGGCCCGCCAGTTGAGACAGCTCGCCTCCTGCGACCTCAGCCCCGGCGTCCTCGCCTCGGCGGGCCGGCTGCTCACCCACTACATCCACGCGGGCGCGCTGCTCGGCTCGGTGGCGAGGCTCGACCGGGTCCCCGTCGGGCTCAAGTCGCACGCCAAGTCCTGGGTCCCGGGCAGTCAGTTCGCCGTCCTCGCCCACCCCCAGCCGCAGCTCGTACGGATCGCCCCGGACGCCACGCTGGCGGGACCGGAGTTCGCCACCTCGATGCTGGTCGCCCGCGGCCAGCTCCAGTCCGACTGGGTCTCCGGGAGCCTCGCCAAGTCCTGGCGGATCCAGGGGCTGCGCGAGGCGCCGCTGCCCGCCGAGTCCGCCGAGTGGTGGGGCACCGGCAAGCTGATCGAGTTCTGCACCTTCCTGCCCGACCTGTCCGTCCTTTACCAACTGGTCACCTCGGTACGGCAGAACATCTGTCACTGGTGCGGTATCGACGTCATCGGAGACCGCTGCGTCTTCTGCTCGGCCACCGCACCGGTGGCACCCGTACCCCAGTTGCAACAGCGGCAAGAACACCAGCACCAACTGCCCGCCGGGTGAGCCGTACCGGATCGCCCCCGTCCCCGACTCCGCTCGACCGAGCCCCCCAACGAGGTTGTACGGTTCATGAACTCCCGTCAGCGCCGCGGCGTGATACTCCTGCTCCTGTCGGTCCTGGGCGCCCTCGCGGCCTTCGCCGGCGTGCTGTCCGTCATCAACGACGTGAAGTCCAAGGTCGGTCCCGAGGTCACGGCGTACGAGGTCAAGGACGACATCCAGCCGTACACCAGGCTCACCGCGGCGCAGTTCGTGAAGACCGAGATGCCCGAGCGCTGGCTGTCCGCCAACGCGGTCACCGATCTCGCGGCCCTCAAGGACAAGATCGCCGTGACGACCCTCAAGAAGGGCTCCCTGCTCCAGAGCGACATGATCGTCGCCCAGCCCGCGCTCCAGCCCGGGCAGCAGGAGGTCGCCATCATGATCGACGCGGCGACCGGAGTCGCCGGCAAGATCACCCCGGGCTCCGCGGTCAACGTCTACGCCACCTTCGAGGGCCAGAAGGAGGGCGACCCCGACCAGTCGAAGATCATCGTGACGAACGCCCGGGTCCTGGACGTGGGGGAGATCAAGGCCCTCACGCCCGACGCCGACAACCGCGAGGTGACCCAGGCCCGCCCCATCACCTTCGCCCTCTCCGCCCTCGACGCCCAGCGCATCACGTACGCCGAGTCGTTCGCCAAGCGGGTCCGGCTGGCGCTGGTCGCCCCCGGCGAGACCGGGACCGTGCCCGAGCAGGAGCGCACGTACGAACTCGCGAAGGACAAGTGAGAGGCCGCCATGCCCACGAGGATCCTCCCGGCAGTCGGCGACGCGGACGCGGTCCGCTCCCTCACCACGCTGCTCAGCCAGCTCCCGGACGCCGAACCGGTGGCCCCGGTCACCGACTCCACCCAGCTCATCGACACCCTCGCGCGCCTCGCCTCCGAGTCGATCGACGAGCTGCCCGAGGTCGTCGTGGTGCACGAGCGGATCGGGCCCGTCCCGGCCCTGGAGCTGATCCGCGAGGTCGCCCTGCGCTTCCCGGCCGTCGGCGTCATCCTCGTCACCTCCGACGTCAGCCCCGGCCTCTTCCAGGCCGCGATGGACTACGGCGCGCGCGGCCTCATCGCCCTCCCGCTCGGCTACGAGGAGCTCGCCACCCGGGTGCACGCGGTCGCCCAGTGGTCGGTGGGCGTACGACGGCACCTGGGCGCCGCCACCGACGTGTTCACCGGCGTCGGCGGCACTGTCGTCACCGTCAGCGGCGCCAAGGGCGGCGTCGGCGCCACCACCACGGCCATCCAGCTCGCCCTCGCCGCCCAGGCGTCGGGACGCGCCACCGCCCTGCTCGACATGGACCTCCAGACCGGTGACGTGGCCTCCTACCTGGACGTGCAGTTCCGCCGCTCGGTCGTCGACCTGGCCGCCATCACGGACATCTCCCCGCGCGTCCTCGCCGACGCCGTCTTCGCCCACGACACCGGCCTCGCCCTGCTGCTCGCCCCCGGCGAGGGCGAACGCGGCGAGGAGGTCACCGAGCGGGCCGCCCGCCAGATCGTCTCCGCCCTGCGCTCCCGCTACGAGGTCGTCGTCGTCGACTGCGGGGCCCAGCTCAGCGGAGCGGGCGCGGCCGTCGTGGAGATGGCCGACACGGCCCTGCTGGTCACGACCCCGGACGTGGTCGCCGTGCGCGGCGCCAAGCGGGCCGTGCGGATGTGGGACCGGCTCCAGGTGCGCAAGGCCGAGGAGACCACCGTCGTCGTCAACCGGCACAGCCGCGGTACGGAGATCCAGGCCCCGCTCATCCAGAAGATCACCGGCACGGGCGTCGCGGCGACCGTGATCCCGGCGAACTTCAAGGAACTCCAGGGCGCGGTGGACGCCGGCCGGGTCCACGAACTCGACGCCAAGGGCACGGTCAAGCAGGCCCTGTGGACGCTCGCCGGTGAACTGGGCCTGGTCAAGGGCACGGAGGCGAACTCCCATCGCAACGGCGGCCGGGAGCGCGGCTCGCTGGGCTTCCGGCGGCGCAGGGAGCTCGGGAGATGAGGGCCCGGCCGCACCGGCGCTTCCTGCGCTTCCGGCACTTCCGGCGCGACGCGGGGCAGGTGACGATCGAGTTCCTCGGGATGACCCCGCTGATCCTGGTCACCCTGGTGCTGCTGTGGCAGTTCGTGCTGCTGGGGTACACCTTCACGCTCGCGGGGAATGCTGCGGACGAGGCGGTACGGGCCGCGACGGCGGCGGCGCCGGGGGAGCGGGAGGCCGCGTGCGAGCAGGCGGGACTGGACAAGCTGCCCGGCGCCTGGAGCGGCCAGGTGAGTTGCAGCACCGGCGGCGGCTATGTCACGGCCGATGTCCACCTGGACGTCCCCGTCCTGTTCCCGGGCGCGCTCGCCTTCCCCTTCCAGGTCGACGGACACGCGGGCGCGGTGGAGGAGGACAAGGACTGAGATGTCGTACTCCCACAGGAGCCTTCGCGACCGCGGCCAAGTGGCCATCGAGTACCTCGGCTTCATCCCGATCCTGATCCTCGTCGCCATGGCCGGCGTCCAGATCGGGCTCATCGCCTACACCGCCCAGCAGGCCGGTACGGCGGCCAGGGCCGGGGCGCGGGCCGCCTCGCTGGACCTGAGCGCGCAGGACGGCTGCGTCAACGCGATCAGCGACTGGCTGTCCGTCTCCTGTGCCGAGGGCGGGGGCGGCGACTCGGTCACCGTCACCGCCACCGTCCAGATCCCGTCGATCGTCCCCGGCTGGGACTTCGACCCCGCCGTCAAGACCGCCACCATGCCGCTCGACCACTGAACGAGGTACCCCCATGAGTCTGCGGTCCCGCATCAACACCCCCGAGGAGAACGGCAGTCGGGGCGAGGACGGCCACCTGGTCGCCTCCTACCGGGCCAAGCTCCTGGAGGAGATCGACCTCGCGGAGATGAGCTCGCTGGCGGCGGCCGAGCGCCGGGCCCGGCTGGAGCGGGTGCTCGGGCACATCATCAGCCGTGAGGGACCGGTCCTTTCGACCGTCGAGCGCTCGCAGCTGATCCGGCGTGTGGTCGACGAGGCGCTCGGCCTCGGCATCCTGGAGCCGCTGCTCGAAGACGCCTCCATCACCGAGATCATGGTCAACGGACCGGACTCGATCTTCGTGGAACGCGGCGGCCGGGTCGAGCAGTTGCCGTTGCGCTTCCCGTCCCACGACCAGCTGATGCAGACCATCGAGCGAATAGTCTCCACGGTCAACCGGCGCGTGGACGAGACCAACCCCATGGTCGACGCCCGCCTCCCCTCCGGCGAGCGCGTCAACGTCATCATCCCGCCGCTGTCCCTGACCGGCGCGATCCTCACGATCCGCCGCTTCCCCCGCTCCTACACGCTCCAGGAACTGGCCGGCTTCGGCTCGCTCGACGAGCACATGCTGTACCTGCTGGCCGGCCTGGTGCAGGCCCGCTTCAACATCATCGTGTCGGGCGCGACGGGCACCGGCAAGACGACCCTCCTCAACGCCCTCTCGGGGCTGATCCCCGAGGGCGACCGGATCATCACCATCGAGGACTCGGCCGAACTCCAGCTCCAGCAACGGCACGTGGTCCGCCTCGAGTCCCGCCCGCCGAACGTGGAGGGCCAGGGCCGGGTCACCATCCGCGACCTGGTCCGCAACTCCCTCCGGATGCGCCCCGACCGGATCGTGGTCGGTGAGGTCCGCGGCGGCGAGTCCCTGGACATGCTCCAGGCGATGTCGACGGGCCACGACGGCTCGCTGGCCACCGTGCACGCCAACAGCGCCGAGGACGCCCTGATGCGGCTGAAGACCCTCGCCTCGATGTCCGAGGTGGAGATCCCCTTCGAGGCGCTGCACGACCAGATCAACAGCGCGGTCGACGTGATCATCCAGCTCACCCGGTTCGCCGACGGCGCCCGCCGCATCACCGAGATCGCGCTGCTCGAGAGCAACGGCAGCGAGCCGTACCGGCTGGTGACGGTGGCCCGCTTCAACGCCCAGCCGATGGCGGCGGACGGCCGGATCTACGGCCGGTTCGAGTACTTCCCGCTGCCCCGCCGTACCGTCGACCGCCTCTACATGGCGAGTCAGCCCACGCCCCAGGCCTTCGGCGTGGCCGAGTCCGCAAGCCAGTTGGCCATCCGAGAAGCCAGGTAGGACAGGTAGGAACCACCCCATGGACCTCGCGACCCTAGTCGATCTCACCACCGGTGCAGCCCTGCTGACCTGCGTGGTCGCCGTCGTCGGCGTCCACGTCTACGCCAAGGGCCGGGCCCAGCGGGCGGCCCTCGTCGACCGGCTGACGGCCGCGGGGCAGGTGTCGTACACCGGCCGCCGGCGGCACTTCCGCGACCTGGACCGCAGACTGCGCCGCACCCGGCTCGGCCGGCAGCTCGAACTGCGGCTCGCGGCAACGGGGTTGGACGTGACCCCGGGCGAGTTCTTCGCCGCGATGATCGGGCTGGTCGGGGGGCTGTGGCTGATCGGCCAGGCGACCCTGGCGCCCTTCTTCGGCCCGCTCGCCGGACTGGTGGGCATATGGGCGGCGGTGCAGTTCCTCAACTGGCAGCGCCAGAAACGCATCGAGAAGTTCATCAACCAACTCCCCGAACTGGCCCGCATCCTGGCCAACGCCACCCACGCCGGCCTCGCCCTGCGCACCGCGATCGGCATGGCGGCGGAGGAGCTGGAGGCCCCGGCCGGGGAGGAACTGGGCAAGGTGGCCAACGAGTTGGCGCTCGGCGTGTCGATGGAGGACGCGCTGGACGAGATGGCGAAGCGGCTGCCGTCCCGGGAGCTGGTGGTCCTGGTGACGACCCTGGTGCTGTCGAACCGGGCCGGCGGCCAGGTCGTCAGCGCCCTGCGCAACCTCACCGAGACACTCGAGGAGCGCAAGGAGACCCGGCGCGAGGTCCGCACCCAGCTCTCCCAGGTGAACATGACGTCGTACGCCGTCCCGGTCCTCGGCATCGGCTCGCTGTTCCTGATGAACGGCGTCAAGGACGGCGCGCTGGACCGCATGACGGGCTCACCGCTGGGCCAGGCCGCGGTGATCATCGCGTTCGCCCTGTACGCGGTGGGCTTCATCCTCATCCGCCGCCTGTCCCGCATCGACGTCTGAGGGGGCGGCCGTGATCGCACTCGGACTGGCCCTGCTGATGGCCGTGAGCGTGTGGGGCGTCTTCACCGGCCTCCGCATGTACCGCGCGGAGGCGAAACTGCCGAGCGACCTGGTGCTGGCACTGGAGGTCGGCTCCACCCGCACCGGCGCGGTCGACTCCCTGATCGACCGCATGGGCATGCGCTACGCCCCCGCGGTCCTGCGCCTGATGGGCCCCAAGCAGGTGGCGAAGTACCGCCGCAAGATCGACCTGGCGGGCAACCCCGGCGGCCTGACCATCAACCGCTACGCGGCCCGCAGGGCGGTCTACGGCTTCCTCGGCGCGGTGGGTTTCCTGGTGTTCCTGCTGCGGGGGCAGGTGCTCGTGGCGCTGTTGCTCCTGGCCTTCGGGGCGTTCTGGACGGAGGTCGGCATCTGGTCGGCGATCCGGGTCCGCAAGGACGTCATCGAGCGCACGCTCCCCGACTTCCTGGACGTCCTCGCGGTGGTGGTGAGCGCGGGCCTGGGCTTCCGCCAGGCCCTCGACCGGGTGGCCTCGAAGTACGAGGGCCCCTGGGCCGACGAACTCCGCATCACCCTGCGCCAGATGGACCTCGGCATGAGCCGCCGCCAGGCCTTCGCGGAACTGCGCCGCCGCAACGACTCCGAACAGGTCGCGATGTTCGTGACGGCACTCCAGCAGGGCGAGGAACTGGGCGCGCCCATTGTGGACACCCTGGTCTCGCTGGCCAAGGACATGCGCCGCACGGACGCCCAGAACGCCCGCCGCAAGGCCGCCCGCGCGGTCCCCAAGGCCACGATGATGATCACCACGTTCATGGTCCCGGCGACGATGCTGCTGCTGGCGGCGGGCCTGCTGCTGGGCTCGGGGACGGACTTCGGGTCGATCACGGGGGAGTAGAGGAAAAGAGGGGGTGGGGAGATGACGATGACGGACGCACGAAGGCCGAACCGGGCCCGAGCCCTGCGGCGCGGCCGCGCGGCCGCCGATGGCGATCACCCCCCGCGGGGGTCCTCGGCGCCCGACGACGACGATGGCCGCAGGCCAGTGGATCCGGACGGACGCGGGGCCGCCGACGGCGCCGAGCCCCCACAGGGGCCACCCGCACCCGACGACGAAAGCAGCACGGATGGTGCGGGTGGGAACACGAACCACGCGCACCCCCACGCACCCGCACCCGAATCCGCACCCTCCGCACCCGAATCCGCACCCTCCGCACCCGAATCCGAACCCTTCGCATCCGAACCCGCACTAGCCATCCAGGTCAACGCCCTCCAGGCCATGTGCCGCCAGGTCTTCGGCTTCCGCCTGGCGATGATCGCCCTCGCCGCCCCCGCCGCCCTCCTCAACGCCAACCCCGGCCTCGGCACCCGTCTGGTCGGCGCCGCGGTCGTCGTCACCTTCATGGTGTCGTACGCCCTCTTCAGGGACTGGGAACGCTTCGGCCCCCTCCTCCTGCGCCACCCCACCCTCCTCGCCGCCGACACCCTCTTCGGCAGCCTCCTGCTGATCTCCGCCGGCCCGGACACCACCCTCGCGTACGTCAGCGTCTGCACCCCCCTCCTGGCCGGCATCGCCTACAGCTGGCGGGGCGCCGCGGTCTTCGCCTCCCTCCAGTCCCTGATCCTCCTCCTCGCCCAGACCGCCCTCCCGCACTCGGACACCACCCCCGCGGACACCCTCCTCCTCCCCGGCTTCTGCGTGATCACCGGCGCGGTCGGCTCCACCCTGCGCAACCTCCTGCTCCGCTTCGGCACGGCCACCCAGGCCCTCACCGCGATCCGGGCCCGCCTGGCGGTGACGGAGGCGATCAGCGAGGAACGGGCCCGACTGGCCAGGGAGATGCACGACTCGGTGGCGAAGACCCTGCACGGCGTGGCGCTGGCGGCGGAGGGCCTGGCGACGTCGGCCGCCGCCACCACCCCCGACCCGGCCCTGCTCAAGCAACAGGCGGAACTGGTGGCCCGCGCGGCCCGCAGAGCGGCGACGGAGTCCCGCGAACTCCTCACGGACCTGCGCAGCGAGCAGCCCGAGAGCACCGACGTACTGGAAGAACTGGCGGTACGTACGGCGGAGTTCGCCACCCGCACCACGCTCCCCACCACCTACCGGCCCCCCACCCGCCCCCACCCCGCACCCACGATCCCGCAGCCGGTGGCCCGCCAGCTCCTCTCCATCACCGAGGAGGCGATGGAGAACGCCCACCGCCACGCGGAGGCCACCCGCATCGACGTGAGCGCGGAGCTCGAGGACGGCCGGCTCAGGATCAGCGTCCGGGACGACGGCCGCGGCCTGCCCGCCGACACCACCCTCGACGACCTCCGCAGGACGGGCCACTTCGGCCTGGTCGGCATGGTGGAACGAGCCGCGTCCGCGGGCGCCCACCTCCACCTGGGCGAAGGCCCCCACGCACAGGGCACGGAAGTACTCCTGGAACTCCCGTTGCCGCCCCCGGGACCGTCCCGATGACCCCCCACCCGAACCCGAGAGCAAGCACGAGAGGAGGCCGCGCCATGCAGAACGACCCCCAGCACGCCGTCACCCCGTTCGCACTGTTCCCGACGGCCCCGCCCACCCCCGCCGTGCGGATCGTCGTCGCCGACGACAACCCCGTGGTCCGCGCGGGCCTCACCGCGCTCCTCTCGGGCCGCGAGGACATCACGGTGGTGGCGGAGGCGGCGGACGGCAGGGAGGCGTACGAGGCCGCGAGCCGCCACCGCCCGGACGTGATCCTGCTGGACGTCCGGATGCCGGGCGTGGACGGCATCTCGGCACTGCCGTACCTCGTCCCGATCGCCCCGGTACTGATGCTGACGTACAGCGGAGAACCGGAGACGGTCCGCGAGGCGCTGCGCGGCGGAGCCGACGGCTACCTGGTCCACGGCGAGTTCACGACGGACCAGCTGGTGACGGCCGTACGGGACACCGTGCGGGGCCGCACACATCTCACCCCGACGGCGGCGAGTGCACTGATGCAGCAGCTGCGCGATGCGAATGCACACGTAAAGAACCACTCAACCCATGAACTATCACCGACATCTGGCAAAGCGCTTTCGCAACTGCAACCATCTATGGGACAGTCGTCCTCGGACCGGTCGCGTTTCCAACTCAGCGCGAGGGAGGCGGAGATCATGAACCTCATCGCATCCGGCATGACCAACCAGCAGATCGCCGCCGCCTGCTTCATCAGCGAGAAGACCGTCAAGAACCACATCAACCGCATCTTCGCCAAACTCCACAGCACCAGCCGCGCGGAGGCAGCGGCGAAGTGGCTGGGCACGGCGCCGAGTTCGGGCCGAGGGGTGGGATGACCCGTGCAGATGCCAGGTTGGGCCCGGATTTGGGCCCAGGGGCCCTGCGCCGACCAGGATCAGCAGGTCTACGTTCCGGTTGTCGATGGCGGCGACACCGAAGGGTCACACGATGAACAACCGGTTCAAGCGCGACGAGGGGCAGACCGCGGTGGAGTACCTCGGCATCATCGCGGTGGTGGTGGCGATCGTGCTGGCGATCACGGGGACGGACATCGGCAGCACCATCTACGACGCGATCACCGAGCAGATCGCCAACGTGACCGGCGGCTGACGCGGCTCTACTCCCACAGCGACGCAGGGCAGGCTTTCCCCATCTACATCACGGTGGTGGGGGGCCTGCTCCTGCTTGCGTTCGCCTATCTCGCGGTCGGACAGGCCGCCGCCAACCGGAACAGCGCCCAGACGGCAGCCGACGCGGCGGCACTGGCGGCCGCCCTGGAAACCCGCGACGAACTCACCGACGAGTGGGTGGAGAACATACTCGACCCCACCAAGTGGCGGGACATCTTCGACGGCGGTGGAGTGCCGTTCCAGGGGTGCGCCAGGGCCGACCAGCTGGCCGCGCAGAACGACGCGACCGTGCAGTGCGAAGCGCACCCGGAGTGGTCCGTCCCGGGCTACAAGGTCGTGTCCCGGACCAACCAGTCCGTTGGGGACTCGATCGTCCCCGGTACCGAGAACCAGCACTCGACCGAGTCGGCCACCGCCGTGATCGAGCCGCGCTGCGACTTCGAGCTTCCCGGAACGGGTGCCGACCCGGACGTGCTCCCGAAACTCACGTGCGAGAAGGGCGTCGACTGGACCTTGGACCCGGAGGACCTCACGGATCTCCCGAAACCCGAGGATCTCTTCGACGTCCACCTGGCGACCTGACAAGCTGACGACACCAGTGACGAAGGAAGCAGAGTGATGAGCATTCGGTTCACGGCGAAGGCCCGCAGGGGGATCGTCGCGCTGACGGTCGCAGCCGGACTGGCCGTCGGTGTGGCCGGCTGCGGCGGGGGTGGCGACGACGGCAAGAAGCCCGAGTCCTCGGCTTCCGCCTCCAAGGGCAACGGGTCCCAGCCCAGTACCCAGGAGGGGCAGTCGGAGGTGCCTCTGGCCGAACTGAAGGGTCAGGACGGCCTGTTGCTCCAGATCACCTCCGCCGAGCGGGACGCGGGCGGCTTCGTCACCGTGAACGGGAACCTGAAGAACGACAGCAACAAGAGCGTGGTCGTACCCGCGGCGGTGCGGGGGGACGAGACTGAGATCGTGAGGAACGGCCGATCGCTGGGCGGCGCCACCCTCGTCGACTCGAAGGGCAAGAAGCGGTACTACGTCCTGAGGGACACGGACGGCCGCCCGCTGACCACCACAGGCTTCTCGACCCTCAAGGCCGGTGAAACGCTGGCTGTGTTCATGCAGTTCCCGGCACCTCCGGAGGGCACGACCGAGGTGGCCTTCCAACTCCCCACATTCGCCTCCGCCCCCATCCAGATCTCCGGGTGAGGCACCTATGACGACGATCACCCCCCGCCTGGCCCTCACCCTCACCACGGCCGCCCTCCTCACCGTCACGCTCGTCCCCACCGCGCACGCCGACGACGGCCCCAGCGTCCCCCCGGGCACCGAACCCTCCGCCACCGCCCCCGTCGAGGTCGACCCCAACGACCCCGACCTCAAGCTCCCCGAAGGCGCCACCCTGGCGGAGCCGAAGGTGCTGGACATCAAGCAGGTCGTCGAGGACCAGAGCGGGGACGAACGCCGCGAGGACACCAACGCGGACGTGAAGTTCGCCCTCCAGGCGGAGGTCCTGTTCGGCAAGGACAGCGCGAAACTGAACGGCGAGGCGAGAGCCCGCATCTCCGCCATCGCCGCGGAGATCAGGAACCAGAACGCCACCCGGATCCGCGTCTTCGGCTTCACCGACAACCTGGGCAGCTACGCCCACGGCCTCACCCTCTCCCGCCAACGCGCCAACGCCGTACAGGACGTCCTGGACCAGGAACTGAAGGACTCAGGCATCACCTACGAGGTCCGCGGCTACTCCGAGGACTACCCGATCGCCTCCAACACCACAGAGACGGGCCGCAAGAAGAACCGCCGGGTGGAGGTGTCGTTCCCGCGGGGGGAAAGCTGAAGTGGAGACAGTTCACGTCGCTGAGGTCGGGATATCGGGTGTGTTTGCGCAGCCCACCTTGCTGGACATCCAGCGGGCGACCGAAAGAACAACTTTGTTGACTTCAGCCTGCGCATCCACCGCATCGGAAATGTCTGTAGAGAGATCGACTTCCAGCGTGTAAGTTTCACCCGCCTTTCCTTCGCTGATGATTCGACACGGGAAGTAAACGTCGACGCGCCCGCTCCCTCCCCTCTGGATGATCGTGTCAGGGGAGATTCTGAGGTACTTCCTCGATCCCTTGTCGACTTCCGCCGAGGCCTGCGTGAAAGACACCAGGGACCAAGACGACCCGATACCCAGCGTCTTCTCACCGTCCCGGTCGCCGACGGAACAGAACCACCGCTCCGTGTTGCTCTTCCAGGGATCTCCGTCGGCCCCCCACTCCAGCGCCCTGCTCCTCAGCTCCTGGGGAGTGTAGGAGGCAGATCCCAACGTGGAGGACACCGTTGAGGTCCCGGTCACCTTTGCAAGGGCTGCTCTAGCTGAGGAGTCCACGGCACCATCGCAAAGCTTCTCTGCCTTCGCGGGATCCTCGTTGCCTGAACCTCTGGAACAGCTGGCCACCATGAGAGTCAGCACCACAGCGGTCAAAAGGCTCCACGTTTTGAGCGGCGACGGGGAGAACGCCGAAACCGCTTTGTATCCCATGTGGATCCCAACTCTTCGCGTACTGAGCGCCTTGCAACGAATCCGGATGGTCGACGTCCGTACCGCCTGAGATTACTGCAAGAAGATCAAGCAGGTTCGCTGCATCGTCCCGCCACCCGTCGGCTGCGGCGCTGCGCGGCCGCGGGCAAGTGATCGACCCCTCCTCTCTGGCATGCTCCAAGCCAACTGGCGCGTTTTGCAACGCCGATCACGTGCTCATACGGTGACTCCCATGGGACTCCTCGACAAATTGACCGGCACTCGACACCCGGCTGACGGTGCCGTGCCGGCCCGAGCCGAGGACGTGCTGACAGCCCTCCTCGGCCTCAGTCGCCCGGACGTTCCCTACGTCGTCCGCGACGGCACCCCTGAAGACGCCGAACTGGTGGCGGAGTGGCGGCTGTCGGAGCCCGTTTGGCAACCCTTCTTCGTCGCGTCGCAGCTGTCCCGCGCTGTGAGGATCAGCATGCGCCTCGACCGCGAGGACCATGAAGTGCGTGCCCTCGAGGAAGGCTGGACGGTCGAACGCGTAGGGAATCCGCCGAGGATTCAGATCTCCACCGAGTACACGCGTGGCCCGAGCCGGACCGTCTCCAGCTACCGGAAGATCCAGCAGGGGGATGACGGGCGGCTTGACGCCAAGGAGTATTTCCACTTCGACAGCTCGGAACTACGCGCCCCCCTGCGGGACACCGTCCTCGAACTCGGCTGGACCTGGCGGGGAGTCGTCTTCGGCAAGCTGTGAGACGGACCTGGGCGCACGAAGGGGGAGCCGGGCGACCAACCCGACCGGGAACGGCCATGTCCCGGTTGCATTGCAGTGATACTTTGCTTACGCACCGCAGCTGAACTCGCTTCACACACCGAAGACTTCCGCCACCCAGGGAGCGGAAGCGGACACGGGGGACAGGACATGTCAGGCGCCACGGACATCGACGATCCTGCAGCCCTGAATCGGGCGGGCACCGGAGCACGTGAGACGGCGGGGCAGACGCGTACGGCCGGAGCTCACCCGGTGGACGAGACGCGGTCAGCGGCACGCGACTTCAGCGGCGGCAACTGGAACGGCGGCCTGGGCGGGGCGCTCAGCGGCTTGACGCAGACCTGGTCCAGTCAGGTCTCCGCGCTCGCCGCAAAGTGCGACAGCCTCGCCGGCCAGTGCGGAGGCTCGGGCCTGCTGTACCAGAACACTGAAGCGGCCAACACGCAGACGATGCGCTCGATGTCGGCCGGATCCTCGCCCTTCGGGTGAGCCGGCCCCGCCGACCGCGGTCGCAGCACGACCAGCGACACCACACCACGGGGGACTCACCACCGTCATGCCGACGTACGAGCAGCTGTATCACCTCAATCTGAGCAACCTCGGCGCCGCCGCCGACCGTTGGGAGGAGACGGTCACCAAGTTCAAGAGCCTGCACACCGCTTTCGGCGACGAGGTCGCCAAGCCCTTCAAACAGGCCGGCTGGAGGCAGCCCGCGCTGACCGCGGCCAAGGCGGACAACGACGTACGCGCCGCCCAGCAGGAGTTCGCTGATGCGCAGAAGGAAGCGGAAGGCATTGCCGGTGTACTCACGACGCTGCACGCCGAGCTGAAGAAGGCCAAGGACGACCTCCATCACCTCGCGGAGGTAGAGGCCAAGAAGCAGGACCTGCACGTCAGTGCCGCCGGTGTGGTCACCCCGCGGAACGACGCGAATCAGCAGACCTGGGCTCATCACGACCCCGATGGCCAGGCCCTCATCCGCGAGCAGCAACAGGCCTGCGATGCCTTCGCCCGCCGTATCGAAGCCGTCCTCCAACGGGCCGCCGACGCGGACGAGACCGCATGCTGGGCTCTGCGCCGCGACCTCGGCGCCTACACCGACAACTTCAACTCCCAGGTCGTCACCTCCCTGGACGCCGCCGACGCCACCCACGCGGCCGAACTGATGAAGAAGGGCGACAAACTCACCGATGCCGAGCTGACCGAGCTCAACCACCTGATGAGGGCCAACGCCAGTGACCCGGTGTTCGCCACCAGCTTCTACAAACAGCTGGGCCAGGAAGGCAGCCTCCAGCTGTACGGCCAGCTCGCGCTGCAGACCGCCGACGCCGACGACGAACGCAAGGCACTGCTCCAGCAGATGCAGCGCAACATGGGAAACACACTCGCCACCGCTACCAACCCGGGCAACAACCCGCACCTGGACGAGCAGTGGACTGCGCAATTCCGCAAGCTCGGCACTCAGCACATCCCGCTCTACCCGGACAGCATGCGCGAGGGCCCTTACGGCTACCAGCTCCTCGGTGGCATCCTCCGCTACGGCGACTACGACTCCTCCTTCCTCACCCCGATCGCCGAGCACGTCACCCAACTCCACTCCAAGGACCCGTACTTCTTCGCGAACACCAAGTACGACATCGGCGACCCCCAGTACGGCTTCAACCCGTCCGGCAGGAACGGTGCGGGCTTCGATCCGATGAACAGCGTGCTGGAGGCGTTGGGCCACAGTCCGGAGGCCGCCACGGACTACTTCACCCCGCCGATGCAGAAATACGCCGAGGACGGCACCCACGCGGGCGAACTGGCCGCGATCGACGGAGCAAGCGGCTACCTGGACTACTTGGTCAACAAGGACTACGAGTCCTTCCCGGACATCACCGGACATGATCCAGCTGCCGTTGAGAAGTCGATGAACGACTTCCCCGACTCCCTCGGCCACGCCCTGGAGGCGGCCACGACCGGGCGCCCCGCCGGGTCGGACCCTGACACCGGTCCACTCGGCCACACTCAGGAGCAGGCAGCCCTCGCAAGTCAGGTGATCAGCAAGTTCAGTGGTCCTGAAGCCGGAGAGCTCCTCAACAGTGATGAAGGGAAGGCTCCTTACGGGGCCCTCAGCGACAGCCTCGGCAGCATCGGCGCCGATTACATGGGTGACGTGCAACGCTCGATCAGCGGCCAGAGTGGTCTGCCCGTCCAAGGCGCGAGTGCTGATCTGGATCCGGAAGCGACCAAGGAGTTCCTCTACCAGGTCAGCCAGGACCCTGACGCCTACGCGGCGCTCACTGGTTCCCAGCAGGCCTACACCTCGGCGGTCATCGACGCGGAGATCAAGGGGCCGGACGACAGTGATGTCTCCCTCACACAGCGCGTTTCCTCCGCCGCGCACCCAGGGGCCGAAGTCGCGGGCATCATGAGCGCGGCCCGTGCCCATGCCGTTCACGACACCCACGCACACGATGATGCCGATTACAACGAAGGTGTCGACACCGCGAACAAGTGGGTCGGTCGTGGCCTGGGCCTGGCCACGGGTGCCATCAAGGTGCCCGTCGTCGGTGATGTCGCAGGCTGGGCGATCGAGGACATCCAGGAGAGCGTTGCCAACAGCCTGTACAGGGACACCACCAACGAGGCTCAGAGCGAGGCAGGGCGCGACTACACCAACGGGGAGTCGGCGGTGCGTGAAGCAGTCCGGGCGGACATCGCGCGTTCCGCCTCAAGCGGCTCTTACAGCTCGAACACGATCTCGGACCTGCAGGACGCCGTGGGCCGAGAGGTCGACCAGAGCCACACCACCGGTGCTGAATGGGGGGACCAATACCATGGGTGACCATCTCCGCAGCCCTCGTATCGGCTGTGCAGTGCTGTCACTTGCCGTGCTCCTGCTCGCGGCCTGCTCCGGCGAGAAGGAACCGGAAGTCGAATACGCCGTGCCGGACGCTCTGTGTGGAGTGCCTACCGGGACGGAGGCCGTCGAGCCCTTCTTTCCGCCCGGAAGCAAGCTCACAAAGACTGGCGGCGCCCTGAACGACGGCAAGTACGCTTCAGGGTGCGACTATGCGGTCGACAGCGCCAAGACGCTCATGGTCAGTGACTTCTTCCATGAGGACATCCCAACGGCTCGCCAGATCGCTCAGAAGAGGGCTGCCGATTACGGCGATGGGGACACCAAGGTCGTCGTCTCCGACAACGTCGCTGTGTACTCCCGCGGCGCTGTGGCAGTCGAACCGTGTCGCGGGTACCCGTCCGATACGGATGGTCTGCCTCGCAAGAGCTTTTCTGTGGAGATCGTGGCGTACTACCCGAAGGACCTGGCCAAGCAGGAGAAGACGCTCACACGCTTGGTGACCAAGCTCGTCCCGGCTGTGGCCAAGGCCAACGGCTGCTGATCGAGGCGACGTGGTGCGTCTTTGTGCTCACTGCTGGGACGGCCACTGGTTCTGCGCAGTGGTCGGCTGCTGCTGGTAAGGGTTCTGCGGGGGTGCAACCGGGTGCTGGTAAGGGTTCTGATGGGGCGTGGTCTGGAAGCCGGATGATGGGTAGCCGCCGCCCGGGCCGCCGCTGTCGTGCCGGTTTCGTCTGGTCCGCTTGACGATCACCATGGCGATCAGGCCGATCACCACCAGCCCCCCGATGCCGATGCCGACCCAAATGAGCATCGCCTTCCGGTCGGCCTTCGCCTGCTCGTCATCGGACGAGGCTGAGGAGACGTCGGCAGACTTGTCTTTGAGGGACTCGGGGACAGTGAGGGGGCCGTACTTCGAGCCTGCCGGGATGTTGTCCCTCAGTGCGGCGAGTGGCTGGATGATGCCATAGCCGTAGTGCTTGTCCGGGAGTGTCAGGCTCTTCTCCGAGTCGGGGAGGGCGGCCGTCTTGACCAGGCGGTTGGCGATCTGGCCGGCGGTCAGGTCGGGGAATTTGGAGCGGATGAGGGCGGCGGCCGCGGAGGTATAGGCCGCTGCGTCAGATGTGCCCGATGCCGCATGATATTCGTCACCGGCACCATTCGCGGAGACGATGTTGGTGCCAGGCGCCGTCAGGGAAACGAATTCTCCCGGGTTCGATCCTTCCCAGATCAATCCGTCATTTTTTACCGCTCCAACGCCCAGAGCCCCCGGTGAAGCCGCTGGGTAGCATTTTCCGCCCTTGTCATCTTCATTTCCAGATGCGCCGATGACTAGTACATCGTGCTGCAAAGCGTAAGCCACGGCGTCCGAAACTGCCTGCGTTTCTTGAGGGTCGCTGGAGTCGAAGCACATGGAAACATTGATCACGGAAGCGCCATGGTCAACCGCGTATCGGATGGGCTCAGGGAGCCCTGGGCCGTCAGTGCTGAATTCCCGGATAGGCAAAATCTTCGCCCCTGGTGCGAGTCCCATCACGCCATCGCTTGCGCCGTGGCCATGTCCCGCAATGATTGACGCCATGGCTGTGCCGTGATTGTCCCCTGGGTTCGGGGTTGCGCTGCCGCCGTCCATGAAGTCTTTGCCTGTGAGCACGTTGCCTTCGAGGTCGACATGGTCGGCGTTTACTCCGTCGTCGATGACGGCGACCGTTACACCGTTTCCCTTGGAGAGCTTCCATACGGATTCAGCATTGAGTGCCTTGAGCGCCCACTGATCGTCTCTTACTTGATCGGCGGCAGCCTGCGGTGCGAAAGTGATGAGCAGCGCGCTGGCCAACGCACCGCAGCTAACCGTGCGAAGTGCCCGGGTGAAGCCCATCCGTATGTCCTCTCCAAGGTCGGGTGATATCGCCAGGGCACGCATGCCCGCGCCATTCCGACAATGCGATCTGCCGTGGCCCCTAGCCCTCGATGACGCGGGGTGCCACATTACGTTGCGGGACCCAAGTCTCCTCGTCTTCGATCAGGTAGTCGGGCCGCTCGCGCTCGCGAGTCCCCCCATCCCTGGGGCGACCGCTGCGTGCGCCGGGGGCGCCCACCACTCCGCCCTTTTGGACGCCATTGGCTTCTCGCCCTGCGGCGCCACGACTGCTGTGCAGACCCGACCCACCGGCCGTGCCCCGGCCTGTGCCGGTTCCAGAGCGAGGTGTTCCACCGGAAATGCCACCCGCCTGGGGAACCGCACTTCCGGGGCGTCCCGCGCCGCTCTCGGCGGCGCTTGTCCGGCCGACCATGCCGCTGGCCCCGGCGCGTCCTGCCATGCCGCCTCCCTTTGGACGGCCCGTCATCGCTTCCCGGGCGGCACCGGCTCCAAGAGCGCTGCCCCCAAGGCCCGCTCCGCTGCCGATACCGACGTCACCACCGGCGGAGCCGGCTCCAGCTCGGGTTCCTCCACCTACCGTCGGTGCTCCGGAGATGCCGTCGATCGCCGTGCCCACGTTCGGTGTCGGCGCGGTCGCCTTATGTCCTCCGCCGGTAATGCCGGAAGGCGGAGTCACGGACTTGGGTGAGCCGAGCCTGCTTGCACCGACCGATCGAGCCGTACTCGACGACATGCTTTGCGGGCTACGCGATGAGCCGGCGATGGGAACGGCCACGGGCGTGGGAGTGATGCCACCGGGATCTCCCGGATAGTCCTGGACGTCTTCCCGTGCCGGAGTCTTGTTCCACGACCCCATGGTCGTGTCCGCAAAGTGTCGGCGTCGTTGGTCTGTTCGTGGTGCGTCGTCATGAGCTGACTGATGAGTCGTGGGCGGTGATCGAGCCGTTGCTGGCTCCGGCGCGGATGGGCCGTCCGGTGCGGGATCGCCGCCAGGTCATCAACGGGATTCTGTGGAAGCTGTCCACGGGTGCGGCCTGGCGGGACCTGCCCGAACGCTACGGGCCGTGGAAGACCGTCTACGAACGCTTCCGTCGCTGGTCGGCCGACGGAACCTGGGACCGCCTGCTGGCCCATGTCCAGCAGCACTCCGATGCCGTCGGCGCAGTCGACTGGACGGTCGTGTGCGTCGACTCCACCACCGTGCGCGCCCACCAGCACGCGGCCGGGGCCCGAAAAGGGGGCTTTGGCCCGGCGAGGCGATCGGCCGGTCCCGCGGCGGACTGACCACGAAGATCCACCTCGCCTGCGACGGACAGGGCCGACCGCTCGCCTTCACCATCACCGCCGGCAACGTCAACGACTGCACCCAATTCGAGCAGGTCATGGCCCGCATCAACGTCAGCCGGTGCGGGCCGGGCCGCCCCAGAACGCGGCCGGAGCGGGTCGTCGCGGACAAGGGCTATTCGTCCACGAAGATCCGCGCCTACCTCCGCCGACGAGGCATCAAGGCAGCGATCCCGGAACGGATCGACCAGATCAACGGCCGCATCCGCCGCGGCGAGGGCCTTTGCCGACTCGACCGGACCGCCTACCGGCGCCGCAACGTCGTCGAACGCTGCTTCAACAAGCTCAAGCACAACAAAGCCCTGGCCACCCGCTACGACAAACTTGGCCGCCACTACCAAGCCCTGGTCACCCTCGCCTGCCTACGACTCTGGCTGCCCTGACATTGCGGACACGACCATGGCCTTGGCCTGCGAGTTGTAAGCCGCCCCCAGCGTCTCCATCCTCGCCGCCATCTTCAACTGCGCCTCCCGCCCCGCCGACAGATCGTCGTGGTTGCGGTCCAGGGCCTCGCTCGCGCCGAGCCCGGCGGCGATGTCCTTGTCCGTGGCTTCCCGGCTACGGGTGAAGCCGTCGCCGGCGGAGTTGAGGAGACTGGAGAACCGGCCCGGCTTCTTCATCGCCAGAACCTCCGCCTTGATGGGCCCCAGCGCGGAGACGGCGTTCGTCATCGCGATCGACGTGTGGCTCGCGTACTTCGCCGTGTTGCCGATGCTCGTGCTGACCCGTTTGGCCTTCGCGGCGAATCCGTCGGCGGCGGCGCCCGTCCAGTGCTCCTGGATGCGGGCCACCTCCCTCTCGAATTCGGCCTGGATCGCTGTCAGTTGGGTCGCCAGGCCTTTCCAGCCCGCCGCGACGTCCGTCACGAGGTCCGGCCTGGCATTGCTGAGCATGGCCTTCATCTCGTCCATGTTCTTGCCGCTGGCGAAGTTCGTCGTGTGCCTCTCGTTGAAGCACCGGTTCATCTCGGTGTAGTCGTAGTCGATCCGGCCGTCGCCGTCAGTCATGCCCCCGTGCCCCGTCCCGCGTTCGGGAAGCTCGCCTTCGCCTCGTAGTCGGAGTCCTGGTAAGCCCCGTGCGTGTACTTCGTCTTCCGGCCGAACTCGTCCATGACGGTGTTCAGATACCGCACGGCGTCCTCGATGTACGTCTTGATCTCCGTGTGCGCGTGGGCGAGCCTGTCCGCCTCGTCGAAGCCGGTGCCGAGGGCGCCCGGTGGCAGGTGGGTGTTGGTCGCGGTGGCCGTGCCCGCCCTGCCGAGACCGCTCAGCACCTGGTTCAGCGCGGTGACCGTCCTCCCCAGCTCGTCGAGGTCGACCCTCACCTCTTCGGCCATGCACAACTCCCCGTTGCTCCCCGTCACTTCACCTGTGATCCATGCGAAGCGGCATGAGATCCAACTCTAGTCACGACCGCACACACAGCGAACGCGGAGCGGTGATCAACAGGTCGCGGCGCGATCGAGTCGCCCTGCACGTAAGCGCAGTTCAGGGCATCTCCACCCGGCGTGCTCCGATCCGCCGCCACGTTCACCCATTTGCGTAAGCCTCCGCACACACCCCCGACCTGGACACCCGCCCTTACCCCACGACAACCTCCACCCGAACCCCCACCCCCACCCCCCACCCCTCCATCCCCCCGGCCCCCGCCTCCAGCACATGCCGTGACCACAGCCGTGGCAGACCCAGTCGGCCCGGCTGCATCGTGTGTACGGCGATCACGCGGAGGTGTCGGTCGAGGTAGGCGACGTCGATGGGGAACCGCATCCGGAAGGTGTGCACGCTGCTCGCGGGGGAGAGCAGCAGTGCCCCCTCCACGGAGTCCCGGCCGAGCAGGCCTTTCGTGCGGGCCCGGTAGGACGTGGCGATCTCCAGCGGGACCCGGACCTCACCGACGACCAGTTCTCCGTGCCCGTCCCGCCAGCGTCCCATGTCGCAGCCACCTCTCTCGGTACCGTGAGAGGCCATCCTCCATCCGAGCCCCGGGGCAGGTGACCGATGCGGAAGATCGTCCTGATGATGTCCGTCTCCCTCGACGGGTATTTCGAGGGGCCCGACCACGACATCAGCTGGCACCTGGTCGACGAGGAACTCCACCAGCACATGAACGACGTCACCCGGCGGATGGGCGGTGATCTGTGCGGGCGGGTCACCTTCGAGCTCATGGACGGCTACTGGCCCACGGCCGACGCCGCCCCCGACGTCACCCCGGTGGAGGCGGAGTTCGCCCAGCTCTGGCGGGAGTTGCCGAAGTACGTGTTCTCGCGGACCCTCGAACGCGTCGACGACCCGAACGCCACGATCGTCCGGGAGGTCGTACCCGAGGAGATCAGGAAGCTGAAGGAGCAGCCGGGCGGTGACCTGGTCGTCGGCGGCGCCGTACTCGCGGCCGAGTTCCTGCGGCACGGTCTCGTCGACGAGTTCCGTATCTACGTCCATCCCGTGCTCGTCGGCCGGGGCCGGCCCCTCTTCTCGTCCGCCGACACCCTGACCTCGCTCAACCTGGTGGAGACCCACACCTTCGGCAACGGGGTCGTGCTGCTCCGGTACGCGCTCGATGCCTGAAGCAGAGCGGTCGTAAAGGAGTTGTCGGGTGCCCCTCGCATGGGTAGGAAGGTCCGCATGACCGGACTCGGCGCTGTCTTCCGTCCCCAGCTTCCTCCCGAGCGGCTGCGAGCCCTCGCCCGGCTCGCGGACGAGACCGGGCTCGAAGAGCTCTGGCTGTGGGAGGACTGCTTCCTGGAGGGCGGGATCTCCGCCGCCGCGGCCGCCCTCGCGTGGACCGAGCGGGTCCGTGTCGGGGTCGGACTGCTTCCCGTCCCGCTGCGGAACGTCGCCATCACCGCGATGGAGACGGCCACCCTGCACCGGATGTTCCCGGGGCGGCCGATTCTCGCCGTCGGACACGGCGTACAGGACTGGATGGGCCAGGTCGGCGCGCGGGCCGAGTCGCCGCTCACCCTGCTCCGGGAGCATCTCGACGCGCTGCGGGCCCTGTTGCGCGGGGAGCGTGTCACGACTCGGGGCCGGTACGTGTCCCTGGACGGCGTCGCCCTCGACTGGCCGCCCGCCGGCCCCGTCGACGTGCTCACCGGGGCCACCGGACCACGCACCCTGCGCCTCGCCGGGCAGTCCGCCGACGGCACCGTCCTCACGGCCGGCACCCCGCCCGAGGGCGTCCGCCGGGCCCGCCGGCTCATCGACGAGGGGCGCGAGGAAGCGGGGCGCACCGGGGAGCCGCACCGGGTCGTCGTCTACCTCCTCACCGCCACCGGGCCCGACGCGGCCGCCCGGCTGCACGCCGAACTCGCCGCCGAGGGCCACGCCGACGTGCCTGACCTGGGCGTCGCCGGGGACGCGGACGCCGTCGCCAAGGCCGTCCAGCGGCTCGCCGACGCCGGCGCCGACACGGTCGTCCTCCAGCCGACGGCCGACGAGCCCGACCCCGAGGCCTTCGTACGCTTCACCGCACAGGAAGTCCGCCCCCTGGTGCCCTGACCTCACTGCAGAACGCCCTGACCTCCGGCCCCTGACTCGGCCTGCGACAAAAACAGGCAGCGCCCACACCCCCCGCCCTGTCACGATCAACCCCATGACCACCCCACCCACCCCCACCCCCACCTTCGAAGCCCTCGTAGCCGAAGGCGCCGTCGTCCCCACCGCGGGGTGGGACTTCTCGTGGTTCGAGGGTCGGGCCACCGAGGCGCGGCCGTCGTGGGGGTACGCCCGCTCGCTGGCCCGGCGGCTGGCCACGGCGACCGCCTCGCTCGACCTCCAGACCGGCGGCGGCGAGGTCCTGGCCTTCGCCCTCGACCAGGGAGAGGGAACCGAGGCACCCCGGCTGGCCGCGGCCACCGAGGGCTGGCCGCCCAACGCGGCCAAGGCCACCGCCCTGCTGCGCCCGCGCGGCATCGTGGTCGTCGCCACCCCGGAGGACGCGCCGTTGCCCTTCGCCGACGCCACCTTCGACCTGGTCAGCAGCCGGCACCCGGTCGACCCGCAGTGGGCGGAGATCGCCCGGGTGCTCCAGCCCGGCGGCACGTACTTCGCCCAGCACGTGGGCCCGCGCAGCGTCTTCGAGCTCGTCGAGCACTTCCTCGGGCCGCAGCCGCCGGAGCAGAGCTCCGACCGCCACCCCGACCGCGAGCGCGCGGCCGCCGAGGCGGCGGGGCTGGAAATCGTGGACCTGCGTGCCGAGCGGCTGCGGGTCGAGTTCCACGACATCGCCGCCGTCGTCCACTTCCTGCGCAAGGTGGTGTGGATGGTCCCGGGCTTCACCGTGGAGCAGTACGAGCCCCAACTCCGGTCCCTGCACGAGCGAATGGAGTCCGAGGGGCCCTTCGTCGCCCACAGCAGCCGACACCTCGTCGAGGCCCGCAAGCCACACCTCGGGTAACCGCAAGCCGCACTGCGGATAGCCGTAAAATGGCACAAAGACGGCATCCCGCCCCGTTCCACCCCAGATTTCCATGGTCTTCACGGGGTTTCCACATTGTTATCCCAGGCGGCTCGCATCAGGGCCGCTTCTGACGTAAATTCAACACGAGGCAATTCGCGTCAGCAAAGCTGCGCGGTGGCACCGCGCAGAGGAGGGGGCTGCGCGGTGCCGCGCCCACTTCCCGGCGTCAAAGAAACGTTCCGACCCGGAGTCACCCACGCGGGCGATGCCGTACGTCCCCATGATTCCGCCGTGATTCAGCCACGAAACCCCCATGAACTGGGCTTCGACGGGCCACCGCGCCGTCGCCGCGCGACTCCGGAGAGTAGTTGTGGCACGCCGATGCACGCAGCATCACTTACGAAGGGTTATGGTGGAAACCCCCCCTCGGGCCGGTCCGTCTCCCCCCCACGGACCGGCCCGTTTTTTCATGCGGGGAGCAGGGGTGCTTCCCGGGGATGGGGGCACCCCATCCACTCAGGGGCGCGGGGAACTGCGCGAACGGCCGGCGGCTACCCGCACTCGCCAACCATGCGCAGCCACCCCCTCATTAGGCGCCCCCCAACCCCCGGTACCCTTCAGTCCGCGGGGACCGCATCCGCACGGAGGGGCGACAATCACGTGAACCTGCGCGACAAGCTGCGCGGCCTGCTCGTCAGGCTCTACGCACGCCGGGTGGAGGGCCACCTGGACCACGCCCAGGTGCCCAAGCACATCGGTGTCATCGTGGACGGCAGCCGCCGCTGGGCGAAGGCCGCCGGTTCCAGCCCCGTCGACGGCCACCGCGCCGGAGCCGAGAAGATCGAGGAGTTCCTCGGCTGGTGCTCCGAGACGGACGTCGAGGTCGTCACCCTCTGGCTGCTGTCGACGGACAACTTCAACCGCCCTCCGGAGGAGCTCGGCCCCCTCCTCGGCATCATCGAGGACGTCGTGCGCACCCTCGCCGCCGACGGCCGCTGGCGCGTCCACCACGTCGGCACCCCCGACCTGCTGCCCGCCCCGATGCAGACGGCGCTGAAGGAGGCGGAGGAGTCCACCGCCCACGTCGACGGAATACTCGTCAACGTCGCCATCGGCTACGGCGGCCGCCAGGAGATCGCCGACGCCGTACGGGCGATGCTGCTGGACGCGCACGACAAGGGCACCTCGATGGAGGAGCTCGCCGAGGCCGTCGACATCGACATGATCGGCCGCCACCTCTACACCGGCGACCAGCCCGACCCCGACCTGGTGATCCGGACCAGCGGCGAGCAGCGGTTGTCCGGATTCATGCTCTGGCAGACCGCGCACTCCGAGTACTACTTCTGCGAGGTCTTCTGGCCGGCCTTCCGCAAGGTCGACTTCCTGCGCGCCCTGCGCGACTACGCGGCCCGCCACCGGCGCTACGGCGGCTGACACAGCCGCTTCACAGAAAGCGGCCGTATACCCCGTTCGGGACGGAAGTAACAAGGAGTTCACCAGCGCGCCGTCATATGCACTGGCATGGCACCGCATGTTCGAGGGCATAAGCCAAGCAGGTCGATGCCCGAACCACGGGTGTCGGATCTCAGCGGGCGGCACGGGGCCGTCCGCCCGGGAGGCCCTTTGCACCAGCCTTACCGTGCGGTTACGGCACGGAAGAAGCAGTGGAGGGCCGGTTCCCGGCCCGTGCAAACGGGCCGTCGACCGGTCCAGCTCCACTCCGTCGCTCCCCGACCTCATCCGAGGGGGTACGTCCTTCCGTGGTGACCAGCACAAAGCGCCGTATGCCTGACCGGCGCACCTATGTTCTCGACACCAGCGTCCTGCTGGCCGACCCGAACGCCCTGAGCCGCTTCGACGAGCACGAGGTCGTGCTCCCCATCGTCGTGGTCACGGAGCTGGAGGCGAAGAGGCACCATCCCGAACTCGGCTACTTCGCCCGGCAGGCCCTGCGCCTGCTCGACGAGTTCCGGGTGCGGTACGGCCGTCTCGACGCCCCCATCCCGATCGGGGAGCTGGGCGGGACCGTCCGTGTCGAGCTCAATCACTCGGACCCCAGCGTGCTGCCCAGCGGCTACCGCCTGGGGGACAACGACTCCCGCATCCTCGCGGTCGCCCGCAATCTGCAGGCCGAGGGGTTCGACGTCACCGTCGTGTCGAAGGACCTCCCGCTCAGGATCAAGGCGTCCTCCGTCGGCCTTCTCGCCGAGGAGTACCGCGCCGAGCTCGCCATCACGGACTCCTCCGGCTGGACCGGGATGTCCGAGGTGACCCTGCCCGGCGAGCAGGTGGACATCCTCTTCGAGGAAGGCCACGTCTACGTCCCCGAGGTCTCCGACCTCCCCGTGCACACGGGCCTGACCATCCACTCCGAGCGCGGCAAGGCGCTCGGCCGGGTCTCGCCCGACGGCAACATCCGTCTGGTGCGCGGCGACCGGGAGGCGTTCGGCATCAAGGGCCGCAGCGCGGAGCAGCGCATCGCGCTGGACATCCTGCTCGACCCGGACGTCGGGATCGTGTCCATGGGCGGCCGGGCCGGCACCGGCAAGTCGGCGCTCGCGCTGTGCGCGGGCCTGGAGGCGGTCCTGGAGCGCCGCCAGCACCAGAAGGTCATGGTCTTCCGTCCGCTGTACGCGGTCGGCGGGCAGGAACTCGGCTATCTGCCGGGCTCCGAGTCCGAGAAGATGAGCCCCTGGGCGCAGGCGGTCTTCGACACGCTGTCCGCGGTCACCAGCCGCGAGGTCATCGAGGAGGTCACCGCGCGCGGCATGCTCGAGGTCCTGCCGCTCACCCACATCCGCGGCCGCTCGCTCCACGACGCGTTCGTGATCGTGGACGAGGCGCAGTCCCTGGAGCGGAACGTCCTGCTGACCGTTCTGTCCCGAATCGGCGCCAATTCGCGGGTCGTTCTGACCCATGACGTGGCACAGCGGGACAATCTCCGCGTCGGTCGCTACGACGGTGTCGTCGCCGTGGTGGAGAAGCTGAAGGGGCACCCGCTCTTCGCGCATGTGACCCTGACGAGGTCCGAGAGGTCCCAGATCGCGGCCCTTGTGACCGAAATGCTGGAGGACGGCCAAATCTGAGGTAGTACCCGCCCGTTGGCGCCGTCCGGAAAGGCCAAGAGCCTAGCCGGGCGGCGCCTTCGCGTGTCGAGGTTTCTCGAAATCCCTGGGGCCAAACGGGATGTGAGCTTTCACACGCAACTCAGAATTGCCACCCGGCGTCCGGTTACGGCAGAGTCTCGGTTCTGTCAGGCCCCGCATACGGCACACCTGTACCCCCAGCGGTACGGCACCACAGCAGCACCACCAACTCCATAGTCGAAGCCGTATGCCGCCCGCGCACCATGCGGCGCTCCCCGCAAGGGAGTTGCCCACCGGGCCCGTGCCTCCCGTGACCCCGTTAGTTGGGAGGCCAGTGTCCAGGGGCACGATTGCGTCCGCCAGGGTCACCGAAGCGGGCGATGCTGGAAGGAAACCGTGTGAGCCCGATTTCGGTCCGGGGATTCGCAGTGGCCTCCGCCACCGCGGTCACCGCTGTAGGAAGCGTTGTCGGAGTCGCCTCCGGCAGTGTCGCGCAGCCGAACGACGCCGAGGCGACGGCAGCCGACACGACGCTCCTGGCGGACATCCCCGCGGGTGAGCAGGCTCAGGTGCAGACCGCGTCCCTCACGCAGCAGGCCGACTACCAGGCCATCGCCGCGGACGCGAGCGCCAAGAAGATCGCGGAGGAGTCGGCCCGCAAGGCCGCCGCCAAGTCCGCGATCGAGAAGAAGGAAGCCGCCGAGCAGGCGGCCAAGGAAGCCAAGGAGCGCGCCGAGGCCAAGGAGAAGGCCAGCCGCAGCGCCTCCAGTTTCCCGGTGCAGAGCTCGTACACCGTCGCGCAGATCCAGTCGATGGCTGCCTCGATGGTGCCGAGCGGGCAGTTCCAGTGCTTCAGCAACATCGTGGACCACGAGTCCAGCTGGAACTACCGGGCCGTCAACGCCTCCTCCGGCGCCTACGGTCTCTTCCAGGCCCTGCCGGGCTCCAAGATGTCGTCGGTCGGTGCCGACTGGCAGACCAACCCGGCCACCCAGATCAAGTGGGGCCTCAACTACATGGACAGCCGGTACGGCAGCCCCTGCGAGGCCTGGTCGTTCTGGCAGGCCAACCACTGGTACTAGGCCCCAGCCGTGAGCCGTAACTCCGCGCGTGGCTTCGCCGTGGTCTCGGCCACGGCGGTCACCACTGTCGGTGCCGTCATGGGCGTCGCCCAGGCCGGCACCGCGCAGTCCACCGACGACGCCCAGGCGTCCGCCGGTGACGCGACCCTCCTCGCGGACATACCCGCCGGCGAACAGGCCCAGGTGCGGGCGGCCCCGCTGGCGCGGCAGGCCGAGACACAGGCCGTCGCCGCGGACGCCGTAGCCAGGAAGTCGGCGGAGGAAGCGGCCCGCGAGCAGGCGGCGAAGGACGCGCGGGCCAAGCGCGAGGCCGCCGAGGAGAAGGCGAAGAGGGAACGGGAAGCCAAGGGGATCTTCCCCCAGCAGTCCTCGTACACCGTCGCCGAGGTCCAGGCCATAGCGCGCCAGATCGTGCCCAGCGGGCAGTTCCAGTGCTTCAGCAACATCGTGAACCACGAGTCCACCTGGAACTACCTGGCGGTCAATCCGTCCTCCGGCGCCTACGGCCTCGTCCAGGCCCTGCCCGGCAACAAGATGGCCTCCGCCGGCGCCGACTGGCAGACCAACCCGGCCACCCAGATCAAGTGGGGCCTCACCTACATGAACAGCCGGTACGGCAGCCCCTGTGGCGCCTGGTCGTACTGGCAGGCCCACGGCAACTACTGATCACGAACCGCCCCGGCCGCTCAACCCCGCGCAGCCCCTCCCCGTCCTAGGGGGAGGGGCTTTTGCCCTGTACGGTCGGACCGGACGACTCCAGGGGGAGTGGTGGGGAGAGACGGGGGAAGAGGACGGATCATGTCGCGAGTGCCAGGGTGGATCGGTCGGCTCGGTGCCCGGCTGACCGATGTGGGAGAGCGGTTGGACGAGCGCCGCGCTGAGGTCGAGCGCGAGGAGGCCGAGGCCGACCCGGCCCCGCGCCCCCGGCGCAAGCCGAGGAAGCCCGTGAGCGCCGCGTCCCGCGAGCCTGTCGTGCTGGTCCCGCGCCCCGATCCGGCACAGGCCGTGCCGTGGGGCGTCCGGGTCGCCGCCGAGGCCGGCTGGCGGCTCCTGGTCCTCGCGGGCACCGTGTGGGTGCTGATGCGGATCATCAGCTCCGTCCAGCTCGTCGTCTTCGCCTTCGTCGTCGCCCTGCTCATCACCGCGCTGCTCCAGCCGACGGTGGCCCGCCTCATGCGGCACGGCGTCCCGCGCGGCCCCGCCACCGCTCTCACCGCGATCCTCGGCTTCGTCATCATCGGGCTGCTGGGCTGGTTCGTGACCTGGCAGGTCATGGAGAACATCGACGACCTCTCCGACCAGATCCAGAACGGCATCGACGATCTGCGCAACTGGCTGCTGAAGAGCCCCTTCCACGTCACCGACAAGCAGATCAACCAGATCGCCAAGAACCTGCGGGAGGCGGTCGGCGCCAACACCGACCAGATCACCTCCGCGGGTCTGGAAGGCGTCCAGGTCGTCGTGGAGGCGCTCACCGGCATCCTGCTGACCTTCTTCTCCACCCTCTTCCTGCTCTACGACGGCCGCCGCATCTGGGGATGGACGCTGAAGCTGGTCCCCGCGGCCGCCCGTCCCGCCGTGGCCGGCGCCGGCCCGCGTGCCTGGCGCACCCTGACCGCCTACGTCCGCGGCACCGTCCTGGTGGCCCTCATCGACGCCGTCTTCATCGGTATCGGCATCTACTTCCTCAAGGTGCCCATGGCCGTCCCGCTGGCCGTGTTCATCTTCCTGTTCTCCTTCATCCCGCTGGTCGGCGCGGTCGCCTCCGGCGCGCTGGCGGTGCTCGTCGCGCTGGTCACCCAGGGCGTGTTCACCGCGGTGATGACGCTCGTGGTGGTCCTCGCCGTCCAGCAGATCGAGGGGCACATCCTCCAGCCGTTCATCCTCGGACGCGCGGTCCGCGTCCACCCCCTCGCGGTCGTCCTCACGGTGGCGACGGGCGGCATGGTGGCCGGCATCGGCGGCGCGGTGGTGGCCGTACCGCTGGTGGCGGTGACGAACACGGTGGTGAGCTATCTCAAGTCGTACGCCGAGGAACAGTCGGCCGGACCGCCCGGGGACGAGGACGAGCACGAGCACGAGGAACAGGACGAGACGGCCGTGGAGGACGACCGGGCGCCGGCGGAACCGTCTCCGGGGCCCGAAAAACCTCCCTCGGATTCGGTCAAATGAGCGCCGAACGCACTGATCTGAACAGCCAGCCGAACTCAACTTCCGTCAACTAACGGCAGCTGGGAAACCCACACCCGGAATATGCGCCCGGACTGATACACATTCCCTCCTCAGCGCTACGCGTCAGGCGTATGTGCGAGGCGGCGGGGGGTGTGATGTCGGGCCACGAACACCTGGCTCAGGCCCTGGCCGAGTGCGGCCGTGACAGTTTCACCGGGGAGCTGCGGGTCCGCGGCACACCCGGCGGCACCTTCCACTTCGGGGACGGCCGGGTGGTCGCCGTGGAGTCCCCCGGCGCCCCCGGCCCCGAGGCCCTGCTGCTGCGCTCCGGGCGGGTCAGCGGCGAGCAGTGGGCCGAGCTGGTGCGGGAGTCGGGCGGCTCGCGCTGGCCGGCGACCGCGCTCATCGCGCACGGCTACGCGGGTGCCGCGCAGCTCAGGGTGGTGTGCGCGCTCGCCCTGCGCGACGCCGCCTTCGCGATGGCCGCGGGCCGGGTGGAGAGCTGCGAACGCGTCAACTCCACCGAGCTGTTCGCGCAGGTCCCGCTGGGTGAGCCACCCCTGCGGCTGCTCCAGGACGCGACCCGCAGGCTCACCGCCCTGGCCGCACTGCCGTACCCCGTCCACCCCGACCGGGAACGGCCCGTGGCCTCGGGCACCGACCAGGGATCCACCGCGCTGCGGCGCGAGCTGCTCAGCCACGCCGACGGCCGCCGCACGGCCCGCGATCTCGCCTTCCGGGTCGGCCGCGGGGTCTACACCGTCACCGTCGAGGTCGCCCGCATGCTCGACGAGGGGCTCATGGTGTGCGCCCCGCCGCCCGCGCCCGTCCCGGTCCGCGCGCTGCCCGACGGCCACGCGCTCCGGCCCCGCAAACCCCCGCAGGGGGAGCAGCCCCCGCCTCCCGCGTACGGCGATCTGCCCCGCCGTAAACCAGGCAGCTTTTTCCGTCTCCGGAATGGAACACCGAAATGAAACAGCCGATCAGATGTGAACGAATTCAGGGGAGTTGAGTACATGGATCACCAAGCCCTGGCGCTCGAAATGCGCGGACTGCGCGAACAGGTCACCGGAATCACCGACACCGCGGTCGCCGCCGCGGACGGGCTGCTCATCGCCGCGGACACCGCCAACTCGATCGACCCGGAGGGTCTCGCCGCGCTCGCCGCGGCCGGACTCGGCCTCGCCCGGCGCACCGCCGAGGCGTCCGCCCGCGGCACGCTGCGCCGGACGGTGACCTACGGCAGCCACGGCTGTGCCGCGTTCTACGCCGTCGGCGACACCGCCCTGATGGTCGTGCTCGGTGACGAGGGGATGGATGTGGAGCACCTGCACCGGGCGACCCAGCCGACCTTGAACCGGATCGGCTCGATCCTCACCGACAAGGCGACCGAGAAAGCATCAGAAGGAGTCTGAAGGGATGGCGACGAAGCGCATGGCCACAGGTTTCTCCGACCAGGTGATGGGCCTGGTCAAGTCCCTACGTACCGACGCTCCCGACTGCGTCGCCTCCGGCGTGGTCGACATGTCCACCGGCATGCTGCTGTCGTACGAGACGGTCGAGAACCACCCCCCGGAGGTGCTGGACCTCCTGGCGGGGGCGACTCTCGACCTGTTCCAGGGCCGTACCGTCGTGATGATCGAGGACGTCTTCAAGGAGCGTCGCGGGATCAGCAGCGACAACCACTTCTTCCAGGAGATCCTGGTCAACAGCGAGAACCTCACGCACCTGTTCGTGCGGCTGGTCGAACAGCAGGACGTCGTGGCCGTCGTGGTGTGCCGCAAGTCGGTCAACGTCGGCATGCTGTTCGCCCAGGTCCGGCGGGTGGTGAAGGAGTACAGCCTCTGAACGGACGGCCGGCTGCGGGCGGTTACTCCGTCCGCAGCCCGTCCGGGCGCATCAGCCTGAGCAGCGGCGGCAGGCTCAGCAGCGTCACCACGAGGACGACACCCGCGCCCACGCCGGTCATCGACAGCACGCTCGACCAGTCCACCCGCACCGGGGTGTCGGTCATCCGCAGCAGGACCACGCCCAGCGTCAGCCCCACCGCCGAGGCCAGCAGCAGACCCAGCCCGACCGGGATCGCCGTCTGCCACAGCACCGACAGGCTCAGGGTGCGCCGCCTGGTACCGAAGGCGACCAGCGCCGACAGCAGCTTCTTGCGCTCCCGCAGCTGCTCCAGCTGGGAGACCAGCAGGCTCGCCCCGATCAGCGCTAGGACACAGACCGCGCCCACGAACAGGCCGGTGCGGATGGAGGAGTAACGGTCGTTGCTCTCGGTGGACACCCAGGTCATGGGCTCCTCGTACGGGTTGATCCGGGCGGCCGTGTTGCGGACGTAGTCGCGTGCGTCCGGCAGCGAGTCGTCCACCCGCACATAGATCTCTCCGCGCACGGCCTTCGCCGCCTGCGCCGGGAAGGCGCCCGGGGTGACCAGGATGCCGCCGCGCCGGTAGCCCGTCGGGTCGGCGATGGACTCCGCCTGCTTGACGGCCTTCGGGACGGTCCAGACGACCGAGGTCTGCTTCTCCGCGGCCTCGGAGGTGTCGAAGTAGAGCTTCTGGCCGGGCCGTGCCGTCACATCCGACTCGTCATCGGTGCTCTGCCTGTCGGTGTCGCCCTCGCCCGCCGACGGCGCGACATGCGAGACGAAGACATCGCCGTCGCGGCAGGAGGGCAGCTTGGCCACCTCACGCAGGGACGTGCAGTCGGCGACGGTCACCCGGGCCCAGTTCGCGTCCTCGCCCGTCCCGTCGTTGACGAAGCCCTCGTCGAACGCGTACACCTGCCGGACGCCCTTGGTCTCGGCCAGTTCCTTCGCGGTCGCCGCGAGCGCCTTCCCCTTCGGGACGGTCACCTGCATCTGCGCCCGAGAGATGTCGTAGCCGGTGTCCTTGGTGTAGTCGCTCTCGGTGGCCGCGAACAGCATCTGGAGCGCGATCGCGCCGGCCACGGCCACCGCGATGCCGTTGACCATCCGGGCCGCCGTGCCGCTGCTCAACTGGAGCCTGCGCACCGCCAGTTGCCAGGACACCGCGCCCGCGCCCAGCCGGGCCACGACCGCCTCGACGATCCAGGGCAGCAGGGTGGTCACACCGACCAGCAGCAGGATGACACCGCCGGTGACGAGGTACTGGTTGAAGTCGCCGCCGTCCCGGCCCTGTCCGACCATCGGGTACAGCATCCCGAGCCCGGCCAGCGGCAGCAGCAGCCGCCACCACAGCCGGCGTCGCGCGGGCTTCGCCGTACGCACCACGCCGAGCGGCTCGATCACCACGCCCCGCAGGGCGAGCAGCGTCACCAGGACGGCCGCCGCCGGCACCGCGACCGCGACCAGCAGGGCCAGCAGCAGGGAGGGGTTGAGATAGCTCGGGAACACGCTCTGCCCGAACAGCTCGACGGAGCCCGCCACTTCACGGCCGATCAGGAAGAACACCGTGCCGAGGACCAGTCCGAGCACCGCGCCCGCCAGCGCCTCGCCGGCGGCGATCCGCCGGGTCGAGCGGCCGTCGGCGCCCACCAGACGCAGGGCCGCGAGCCGTCGGTCGCGCCGCTCGCCGCCGAAGCGGACGGCCGCGGTGATGAACACGGCGACCGGCATCAGCAGCACCACGAAGACGACCAGGACCAGCAGCACCAGCACCGGGTCGGAGTCCGACTCGGTCGGGTTCGGGTTGCCGTACTTGTCGATGCGGCTGATCCCGGCGCCGTTGATGTCCTGGGCGGCGAGCCCCTTGGCCCCGCGGTAGAAGGCGAGTTCGTGGGAGCCGATCAGCCCGCTCTCGGCGATCGTCCCGGCGATCCGGTTCGGCAGCCGCTCCCGCAGCAGCTTGCCGTCCTCGGACTCCAGCAGCTTCTTCAGCGCGGGGGAGACGACCATCTCGCCGACCGCGGGGAACTTCGCGACGCCGGGCGGCAGGGGCGCCCTGGGCCCCTCGGGCTCCAGGTCCCGGCCGCGGATGTCGGTGTCCCGGAAGGTGGTCGACGCGTTCCCCGACAGCAGGGTGTTGTCGGCCTTCTTGATCTCCTGCCCGTAGTTGATGTCCGCGCGGGCGTCGCCCCGCTCGTGCCGGACCGCCAGCGCGTTCGGCAGCGCGGTGGTCAGCAGCAGCAACGCCACCCCGAGTCCGACGCCGACCGCGGTCAGCAGCGCCCGGACCCACCCCTCGCGTCCGCCCGCGAAGGCGAACCGGACCCCCATGGCGAGGTCTCGCCACCACTGCCCGAGTTTCATACGACCCGCTCCATGTCCCGGGACTTCCCGTCCCGTACGACGATCTCGCGGTCGGAGTAGGCGGCGACCCGTGCCTCGTGCGTGACGAGGACGACGGCCGCGTTGGTGGACCGGGCCGCCTCGGTGAGCAGCTCCATGACCCGCTCGCCGTTGAGGGAGTCGAGGGCACCGGTCGGCTCGTCCGCGAACAGCACGCGCGGGTTGGTCACCAGGGACCGGGCCACGGCCACCCGCTGCCCCTGGCCGCCGGACACCTCACCGGGCCGCTTCTTGCGGAGGTCGTCGACCTCCAGGCGCTCCATCCAGCCGAGCGCGGCCTTCTCGGCCTCCTTGCGGGAGGTGCCGTTGAGGCGCAGCGGCAGCGCCACGTTCTCGACGCAGGTCAGTTCGGGCACCAGCTGCCCGAACTGGAAGACGAACCCGAACTCGGAGCGCCGGAGGGCGCTGCGCTCGGCGTCGTTCATGGTGGCCATCTCGCGGCCGTTGTAGAGGATCGAGCCCGAGTCGGGGGTGACGATCCCGGCCAGACAGTGCAGCAGGGTCGACTTGCCGGACCCGGAGGGGCCCATGACGGCGACGACCTCGCCGGGGTGGATGGAGAACTCGGCGCCGTCGAGCGCGACGGTGGGGCCGTACGCCTTGTGCAGCGCGTCGGCGACGAGCAGGGAACCGGCCGGGGTCACTTGACCACCTCCGCGAGTTTGTCGAGACGCGCGGCGGTCAGCTCCAGCCAGCGCAGGTCGGCTTCCAGGTGGAACAGGGCGTGGTCGCAGATCAGCTGGTCCGCGAGGTCGCCCCTGCGCTTGCGGTCCGTGAGGATGCGCATCATCCGCAGGTGCTCGGCACGCTGGGTGTCGAGGATGTCGCCCGCGTCGCGGTGGGTGAGCAGCGCGAGGACGACCTTGGTGTACAGCGTGGACTGGAGGTACGGCTCGGGCTTCTCGGGCGTCGCGAGCCATCGCTGTACGTCGGTGATCCCGGCGTCCGTGATGGCGTACCGCTTGCGCTCGGGGCCGCCGCCGGGCTCGATCCCGTCGACTTCGACGAGCCCGTTCTTCAGCAGGCGGGACATCGTCGAGTAGACCTGGCCGTAGTGCAGCGGCCGGTCGTGACCGAACTTCTCGTCGAAGGCCCGCTTGAGGTCGTAGCCGTGGCGGGGGCCCGACTCCAGGAGCCCTAGGAGGGTGTGACCGATGGACATGGGGAGGACTGTACATGCGGTGTATACCCCGCATGTATACGCGCAGTGTGTAGGTGGGTGTCAGGGGGTGAGCAGCCGCAGGTGGGGGCCGATTGTCACGGTTCTGCTACGCGCGACCTAGGGCTCGCGGGGGTCCTTGGGTGGCCGTCCCCGGCGCGGTAGCGGTCCGGTGTCGCCGGGCAGCCGGCCGGCCTCCTTCAGCGCCCGGCGCAGCAGGAACTCGATCTGCGCGTTGGCCGACCGCAGGTCGTCCCCGGCCCACCGCGCCAGTGCCTCGTACACCAGCGGGTCCAGCCTCAGCAGCACCTGCTTGCGCTGCTGAGGCCGGCGCTCGGGGGACCCCCCCTCGGATGGTGCCGTCACTGGTAGAGCGTCCCGGTGTTGAGGACCGGCTGCGGGGCCCGGTCGCCGCACAGCACCACCATCAGGTTGGACACCATCGCCGCCTTGCGCTCCTCGTCCAGCTCGACGATGTCCCGCTCGGTGATCCGGGCCAGCGCCTCCTCGACCATGCCGACCGCGCCCTCCACGATCTGGCGCCGGGCCGCGACGACCGCCCCGGCCTGCTGCCGCTGGAGCATCGCCGAGGCGATCTCGGGCGCGTAGGCGAGGTGCGTGAAGCGGGACTCGATGATCTGGACCCCGGCCGTCTCCACACGCGCGTGCAGCTCGCCGGCGAGCTTCTGGGTGATCTCGTCGGCGTTGCCGCGCAGCGAGAGCCCGTCCTCGTCGTGGGCGTCGTAGGGGTACTCGATCGCGATGTGCCGTACGGCCGTCTCGGTCTGGGTGGCGACGAACTTCACGAAGTTGTCGACCTCGAAGGTGGCCTGCGCGGTGTCCTCGACCTTCCACACCACGACCGCGGCGAGCTCGATCGGGTTGCCGTAGGCGTCGTTGACCTTGAGGACGGCGGTCTCGTGGTTGCGGACCCGGGTGGAGATCTTGGTACGGGAGGTGAAGGGGTTCACCCAGCGCAGGCCGTCCTTGCGGATCGTGCCCTTGTAGCGGCCGAAGAGCTGGACGACCCGCGCCTCGCCCGGCGCGACCGTGTTCAGGCCGCGCAGCGAGATGATCGCGGCGACCAGCACGAGGGCGCCGGCGATCGCGAAGGCCGGGCCTTCCCCGCTGAGCGCGAGCAGATAGACGGCGAGCAGCAGCCCGAGCAGGCCCAGCAGCAGCGCGAGCGCGCCGCCGATGCTGTGCGCGGGGACCTCCCGTACCCGCGGGGCGGGCATGTCGGGTGCGTCGGCGATGGGTTCGGTGTCGTGTGCGGACATGAGGATCCCCCGTTTCGTGTGACTAGCTCTCTTCTATCTAAGTGATATCACTTTACCCCTTCGCGGCAACCTTGAAGCCCTCCCGGAGGTCTGGTTCCGAGGGGGCGGGTGCTGATTCTCACGCCCCCCTGAGACCGGATCGAAGGTCCTGTGTCATATAGACCGGTGTTAGCTTTCTGAGCTGACCTGAGCCACGAACCTGTGTGGCCGCCGATGAGGAAGCGGAGCGAGTCGACCCATGGGACGAGCGGAAGAGAGAAGAGCACGTCAGCGCGGTGGCCACCGCGCGGCGCCGCCCACGCGCTCGTCCGGGACGCCGAGCGAGGGCGTCGCGACCGGCGGCAGGGCCGCGGCGCGCAAGGCCGCCGCCCGCGGTAAGAAGGGCGCCAAGAAGGGTAAGAGCGGCATACGCCGGCTCTTCACCTGGAAGAAGATCCTCGGCACCTTCTTCGCCGTCTGTCTGCTCGGTATCGGCGCCTTCGTCGTGATGTACATGATGATCGACGTGCCCAAGGGCAACGCGAAGGCCCAGGAACAGAGCAACATCTACAAGTACAGCAACGGCTCGGTCATGGCCCGCGAGGGCGACACCAACCGCGAGATCGTGGACCTCTCCGAGGTGCCCAAGCCGGTCCAGCGCACCTTCGTGGCGGCGGAGAACAAGACCTTCTACACGGACGCGGGAGTCGACCTCAAGGGCATCGCCCGCGGTCTCTTCAACACCCTCTCCGGCAAGGGCAAGCAGGGTGGCTCCACGATCACCCAGCAGTACGTCAAGAACTACTACCTCGACCAGGACCAGACCGTCACGCGCAAGCTGAAGGAACTGGTCATCTCGCTGAAGGTGGACCGCGAGACGCCCAAGGACGACATCCTCGCGGGCTACATCAACACCAGCTACTACGGCCGCGGCGCCTACGGCATCCAGGCCGCCGCCCAGGACTACTACCGCGTCGACGCCAAGAAGCTCAACGTGGCGCAGGGCGCGTATCTCGCCGCGCTGCTCCAGGCCCCGAGCCAGTACGACTGGGCGGTCGCCACCCCCACCGGCAAGAAGCTGGTGCAGGAGCGCTGGAACTACGTCCTGAACAACATGGTCGGGCAGGGCTGGCTGAGCCAGAGCGAGCGGGACAAGATGACGTTCCCGGTGCCCAAGGAGCCCAAGGCCGCCCCCGGTCTGGAGGGCCAGAAGGGCTACTTCGTCAAGCTCGCCAAGCAGCAGCTCGAGAAGCAGATGATGGCCAAGGAGGGCATCACCCAGGACGAGGCGGAGGCCCGGGTCGAGAACGCCGGGTGGACCTTCACCCTGAACATCGACAAGAAGAAGCAGGCCCAGCTGGAGAAGGCGGTCAAGACCCAGCTGACCAGCAAGCTGGACCCGAAGAAGCGGACGGTCGACAGGAACGTCCAGGCCGGCGCGGCCTCCGTCGACCCCAAGACGGGGAAGATCGTCGCCCTGTACGGCGGCACGGACTACACCAAGCACTTCTACAGCAACGCCAACCGCACCGACTACCAGCCCGCCTCGACCTTCAAGCCGGTCATCCTCGCCGCCGCGCTGGAGAACAACTCCGAGACGCAGGGCGGCAAGCCGATCGGCGCCGACACGATCTACGACGGCACCAGCAAGCGCCAGGTCGTGGACAGCAACGGGGACAAGGTCGGCTTCGCCCCCGAGAACGAGGACGACCAGGACTACGGCAAGCAGGTCACCGTCCAGACGGCGATGAACAAGTCCATCAACTCCGTCTTCGCGCAGATGGGCGTCGACGTCGGCATGGACAAGGTGCTGGCGACGGCCACCAAGCTCGGCATGGACACCGGCAAGCTCAAGCCGCTGCCCGCCTACACCCTGGGCACCATGGGCGCGAGCCCGATCCAGATGGCCGGCGTCTACGCCACCCTCGACAACCACGGCAAGCAGGTCACGCCGACCATCATCAAGTCGGCCGAGCAGGGCGGCACCGAGTACCGGATGCCCGACCCGATCGGCGAGCAGGTGATCAGCAGGGAGGCCGCCGACACCGTGACCTCGGTGCTGACGGGCGTGGTCGACGACGGTACGGCCAAGGTGTCCGTGGCGGAGAACCCGGCCCGCGACGGCCGCAAGGTGGCCGGCAAGACGGGTACCTCCGACGACAACAAGTCGGCCTGGTTCACCGGCTTCACCCCGGACCTGGTGACCTCGGTCGGTCTGTTCGGCGAGGACTACAAGACCGGCGGCCAGAGCAAGATGTACAACACCGCCGGCCTGCCCCGGGTCAACGGCGGTGGCTTCCCGGCGCAGATCTGGGCGGCGTACACCTTCGGTGTCGCGGGCAAGAACACCAAGTTCGACCTGGAAACCGACCAGGGTGCCGCGGTCCAGCCCTCCTGGACGCCGAGCCCGTCGGTGACGCCGTCCGACACCCCGTCGTCGACCCCGACCACGGAGAAGCCGTCGCAGACCCCGTCGCAGACGCCGACGACGACCCCGCCGACGACTCCGCAGAACACCCCGACGACGAGTCCACCGGTGTCGGTCCCGCCGTCGACACCGCAGAACACCCCGACCACACCTGAGAACCCGTTCGACCCGAACGACGATCAGTAGCGACCGAAAAGGAGGGGGCGCCCGGCCTGTGCCGGGCGCCCCCTCCCGTCGTTCCCGGGGCCGGCCCCGGTCGAGCTCGAACCCCAGGGGCTAGCCCCGGTTGAGCTCGAACCAGACCACCTTGCCGGTGCTCAGCCGCGTGGCACCCCACCGCCGGGCCAGGCGGTTCACCAGGTAGAGCCCCCGGCCGCCCTCGTCCGTCGCCCGGGCCTGCCGCAGCCGGGGCAGCTGCGGCACGTCGTCGCCGACCTCGCACCGCAGCACATCGGTCCGCAGCAGCCGGAGCGTCACCGGCCGGGTCGCGTACCGCACGGCGTTGGTGACGACCTCGCTCACCAACAGCTCGACGGAGTCGGTGAGATCCTCCATGCCCCAACGGGACAGCGCCCGCCGCGCGAGCCGCCGGGCCCGCCCCGGCGCCGCGTCCTCCGGCTCCAGGAACCAGTACGCCACATCACTCGGCGCGATCCCGTCGAAGCGGGCCGCGAGCAGCGCGATGTCGTCGTCCCGGTCACCGGGACCGAGCATGTCGAGCACCTCGTCGCACAGGGCTTCCAGCGGCGGCGGATGATCCGGCCCGGTCAGCTGCGCGGTCGCGGCGAGCTTCTCCCGCAGCTGCTCTATCCCGGTCCACACGTCCCGCAGCCTGGACTCCACGAGCCCGTCCGTGTACAGCAGGAGGGTCGCCCCCGCGGGAGCGTCCAGCTCCACGGCCTCGAAGTCGACGCCCCCGACACCGATCGGCGCGCCCGGCGGCACCCGGAGCACCTCCGCACGGCCACCCAGATGCAGCAGCACCGGCGGCGGGTGCCCGGCGTTGGCGATGGTGATCCGGTGCGAGACCGGGTCGTAGACGGCGTAGAGGCAGGTCGCCATACGGTCCGTGCCGAGCCGCTGGGCCTGTTCGTCGAGGTGGTGCAGCACCTCCTGCGGCGGCAGGTCGAGCCCGGCGAGGGTCTGCGCGGTCGTGCGCAGCTGGCCCATGATCGCCGCGGAGGTCATGGAGTGCCCCATGACGTCACCCACGACCAGGGCGACGCGGCTGCCCGGCAGCGGGATCGCGTCGTACCAGTCGCCGCCCACCCGGGCCGTCTCGGCGGCGGGCAGATAGCGCGAGGCCAGCCGGACACCGGTCGGCCGGGGCAGGGTCTCCGGGAGCATCGTGCGCTGCAACTCGTCGGCGATGTACGCCTCACGGCCGTACAGCACCGCCTTGTCGATGCCCAGCGCGCTGTGCGTGGCGAGCTGGGCGGCGACCAGGAGGTCGTCCGGGTCGAAGGGGATGCGGTCCGGGCGGCGCAGGAACAGCGCGGCGCCGATGACCCGGCGCCGGCCGCGCAGCGGGGCGAGGATCGCGCGGCGGCCCGACGGCACGGCGAACTCGACACCCTCGCCGAGCAGTTCCGGCAGCGCGGCATGGGCGGCGGGAGTGTCCGTGAAGACCGGGCGCACCCCGCGCAGCACCTCGGCGAGCGCGCTGCCGGGCTGCACCTCGCACAGTTCGGTGCCGAGCGCGTCCAGTTCGGACGGGTTCTCCGGCACCGGCACCGGCAGGATGCCGTCCTCCAGATCCCGCTCCTGCTGCGGGATCCGGTCGCTGCGCCGCAGCCGGAGCACCAGGGGCCCGGTGGGCCGCTCGTCGCCCACCGGCAGCGGGTCGCGCAGATAGACCAGGATCGCGTCCGAGAAGGTCGGCACGGTCGCCCGACACAGCCCCATGACGATCTCGTCCAGGTCGATGCCCCGGGCGATCCGGCGGGTGGCCGCGCCCACGAAGCGCAGCCGGTCGCCGTCCCGGCGCATCGGAGTGGGCCGGCCCGGGGGCAGACCCTGTCCGGTACGGCGTTCGTCGCCGCCCTGCGACCGGTCGTCCTCGCCGCCCGGCTGGACCGGGACCGCCTCGGAGACGGGCCGCGGGCGGTGCGGGTCCTGCTCGGCGGCGGTCGGCTGGGAGTGCTCGGGGCCGGTACCGGCCGGGTTCATGCCCATGTCCTTGTGGTTGCCGGTGGTGCCGGTCTTGCTGTTGCTGCTCTGGAGGACGGGGGCCGGGTCCGGGTCACCGGAGCGGGCCTGAACAGGTAAAGCGGCCGGGGTCTCGACGCCCGGGGCGGGAGCGGGCACCGGGGAACGCAGCAGCGCCCCGCCGGGGTCCGTCGGGTCGACGCCCGGCTGGGGGCGTTCGAAGGAGGTCGGGTGCTCCGTCACGCGTGTCGAATCCGTCCGTCCGGGGCTGCGCGCCGTACGCGCAGTGGGTCCCGCCGAAATCCCGATACCCGGAATGCGTGTCCCAGGAACGGAATTTCCGCGTGGTCAGGGGCAGTTCCCGCCGTGGCGGCGAACCGTCGGCCCGTACCGGTGTTGCCCTCGTACCCCACGCTCACGTCCTGCCGCCCCTCGGTGACGATCGGTCAAGCCCAGTGCCCGCTCCGGTAGTTGCCGCTGCGCACTCTTGCGGAGGACGATCCTACGTTTGCAGCCCGGGGGCGCATCAAGGGTCTCATGAGGACAAGTGCGCGGGCGTACGGTCCCAGTCTTCCGGAAGGAGCGGCACAGTCCAGGACGGATCGGGCCGCCAGTCGGGCCAGCCGTCCGAGAACGGCGGGCCCCAGGCGCGGATCACCTCCACCGCGGAGCGGCCCGCGGCCCGGACCTGTTCGGCCAGGTCGGGGCCCATCAGGCCGTCCTGCTGGGCCTGCGCGAACTCGTCCTCGTCCCGCCACTGCCAACTGCGGTCGGGATCCACGGTGATGTCCAGGAAGTGGTCCTCGGAGTCCACGCCCCCGGCCCAACGGACCAGGGGCTCCTCGAGGTTCACGTACCAGTTCTTGAACCGCCAGCCCGGCTCCCAGAACAGCCACACCGACCACGGCAGACCGGGCCGCGCCAGCTTCAGCACCCCGGTGCCGAACCAGCGGTCCCGCTGCACGGTCCGCGGCTTGGTGTAACGGGACTCCAGCGGCTCGGCGTGCACGGAGGTGCCGTCGGCCAGCACCGGCTTCACACACTCGGTGCCCGGTGCCAGCCACACGGCGAGCAGTTCCGCGTCGTCGCGTACGACGGTGACGGGGCGGGCGATGTGGAACTGGGCGCCCGCGTTCTCCCGGTAGCGCCACAGGATCTGACTCCCGGGCTCCCAGAAGTGCGCCGACGTACCCGCTTCCACTGCTCTCACCGCTCCACCGTCTGCCATGACCAGATATTAGGTGCCATAGGCATACGACGCTGCGGTACGCGTCACGGTTCACGCCGGGGCCGGGAAAGGTTACGGCCGTGTCATCCGCAGGACATCCAGCGCCTCGTCGAGCTGCTCGGCCGTCAGGTCGCCGCGCTCCACGTACCCGCCCTCCAGCACGGCCTCGCGGATCGTCTTCTGCTCGGCGAGGGCCTTCTTGGCGACCTTCGCGGCCTCCTCGTACCCGATGTACTTGTTGAGCGGGGTGACCACGGAGGGCGAGGACTCGGCGTACTCCCGGGCCCGTTCGCGGTGGGCGACGATGCCGTCGACGGTCCGGTCGGCGAGCAGCCGGGAGACGTTGGCGAGCAGCCGGATCGACTCCAGGACGTTCTTCGCGATGACCGGAAGCATGACGTTGAGTTCGAAGTTGCCGGCCGCGCCGGCGGTCGCGACGGTCGCGTCGTTGCCGATCACCTGGGCGGCGACCATGAGCACGGCCTCCGGGATCACCGGGTTGACCTTGCCGGGCATGATCGAGGAGCCGGGCTGGAGGTCGGGCAGCGAGATCTCCGCGAGGCCCGTCCTGGGGCCGGAGGACATCCAGCGCAGATCGTTGGCGATCTTCGTCAGTCCGACCGCGATGGTCCTGAGCTGCCCGCTGGTCTCGACGATCCCGTCCCGCGCGCCCTGCGCCTCGAAGTGGTCGCGGGCCTCGGTGAGGGGCAGCCCGGTGGTGCGGGCGACCTCCTCGATGACGGCGGCGGAGAACCCCGGCGGGGTGTTGATGCCGGTGCCGACGGCGGTACCGCCCAGCGGCAGTTCGGCGAGCCGGGGGAGGGAGGCGGTGAGCCGCTCGACGCCGTACCTGATCTGGGCGGCGTATCCGCCGAACTCCTGACCGAGCGTCACCGGGGTGGCGTCCATCAGATGGGTCCGCCCCGACTTCACGACGTCGGCGAACTCCTCGGACTTGCGGCCGAGGGCGTCGGCGAGGTGCTGGAGGGCGGGGATCAGGTCCCGGGTGACGGCGGCGGTGGCGGCGATGTGGATGGAGGACGGGAAGACGTCGTTGGACGACTGGGAGGCGTTGACGTGGTCGTTGGGGTGCACGCCCCGGCCGGCGCCGAGCCGTTCGGTCGCCAGGGTCGCGATGACCTCGTTGGTGTTCATGTTCGACGAGGTGCCGGAGCCGGTCTGGAAGACGTCGATCGGGAAGTGCTCGTCCCACTTCCCCTCGGCAACCTCCTCGGCCGCCTCCTGGATGGCCTCCGCGACGTCCTTGTCGAGCACCCCCAGCCGCGCGTTCACCTTCGCGGCCGCCCCCTTGATCCGCGCGAGCGCCTCGATGTGCGCCCGCTCGATCCGCTGCCCGGAGATCGGGAAGTTCTCCACGGCCCGCTGCGTCTGGGCCCGCCACTTGGCGTCCACGGGGACCTGGACCTCGCCCATGGAGTCGTGCTCGATGCGGTATTCGCTCATACCTGGTACAGCGATCGGGGCGGGCGGGATGTTCCGGGCCGTGGGCCGCTCGGGTGTCCTTGGGGGGTGAGCCGGGTCTCACCCCAGGGTGTGCAGCAGTGACCTGGTCAGCACCCGTCAGCCCGTCCGGCGTTTGAGGACGAGGCCCTTTCGGGGCCGATCGGGGGTCCGGGGGGCGGAGCCCCCCGGGGATGGGACGGGTAGGGGCGGAGGGGGCGAAATTCCGTCCTCCGCCGCACTCGAGGTACTACGCCAGCCCAGGTCCCCGCACCGGGATCGTCGTGAACGTCGGTGCGGGCGCGGGGTCCTGGAAGAAGTCGTTGCCCTTGTCGTCGACGACGATGAAGGCGGGGAAGTCCTCGACCTCGATCTTCCAGACCGCCTCCATGCCGAGCTCCTCGTACTCGACGACCTCGACCTTCTTGATGCAGTCCTGGGCGAGCCGGGCCGCCGGGCCGCCGATGGAGCCGAGGTAGAAGCCGCCGTGCGTGTCGCAGGCCTTGGTGACCTGGGCGGACCGGTTGCCCTTCGCCAGCATCACCTTGGAGCCGCCCGCCGCCTGGAACTGCTCGACGTAGGAGTCCATGCGGCCGGCCGTGGTCGGACCGAAGGAACCGGAGGCGTAGCCCTCGGGGGTCTTGGCCGGGCCCGCGTAGTACACCGGGTGGTCCTTGAGGTACTGCGGCATCTCCTCGCCCGCGTCCAGCCGCTCCTTGATCTTGGCGTGCGCGATGTCACGGGCCACGACCAGCGGACCGGTCAGCGAAAGCCGCGTCTTCACCGGGTACTTGGTGAGCTCCGCGAGGATCGTCTCCATCGGCTGGTTCAGGTCGATCTTCACCACGTCGGACGACTCGTCCAGGTGCTCGTCCGTGGTCTCCGGCAGGAACCGCGCCGGGTCCGTCTCCAGCTGCTCCAGGAAGACACCCTCCGCGGTGATCTTCGCGACGGCCTGCCGGTCGGCCGAGCAGGACACCGCGATGGCGACCGGGCAGGACGCGCCGTGCCGGGGCAGCCGTACGACCCGCACGTCGTGGCAGAAGTACTTGCCGCCGAACTGGGCGCCGATGCCGATCCTCTGCGTCAGCTCGAAGACCTTCTCCTCCAGCTCCTTGTCCCGGAACCCGTGTCCGAGCTCCGAGCCCTCGGCCGGGATCTCGTCCAGGTAGTGCGCGGAGGCGTACTTGGCCGTCTTCAGCGCGTACTCGGCACTCGTACCGCCGACGACGATCGCCAGGTGGTACGGCGGGCAGGCGGCCGTACCGAGCGAACGGATCTTCTCCTCCAGGAACTTCATCATGGAGGCCTCGTTCAGGACGGCCTTCGTCTCCTGGTAGAGGAACGACTTGTTGGCCGAGCCGCCGCCCTTCGCCATGAACAGGAACTTGTACGCGCCGCCGTCGGTGGCGTACAGCTCGATCTGCGCGGGGAGGTTGGAGCCGGTGTTCTTCTCGTCCCACATGGTCAGCGGGGCCATCTGCGAGTAGCGCAGGTTGAGGTTCAGGTACGCGTCGTAGATGCCCTTCGACAGCGCCGCCTCGTCACCGCCCTCGGTCAGCACGTTCTGCCCGCGCTTGCCCATGACGATCGCCGTACCGGTGTCCTGGCACATCGGGAGCACACCCGCCGCCGCGATGTTCGCGTTCTTCAGCAGGTCCAGCGCCACGAACTTGTCGTTGCTCGACGCCTCGGGGTCGTCGATGATCCGCCGCAGCTGGGCGAGGTGGGCCGGCCGCAGATAGTGCTGGATGTCGTGGATGGCCTCCTCGGCGAGCTTGCGCAGCGCCTCCGGCTCCACCTTGAGGAACGTCCGCCCGTCGGCCTCGAAGGTGGAGACACCCTCGGAGGTCACCAGCCGGTAGGGGGTGGTGTCCTCTCCCATGGGGAGCAGATCGGTGTACGCGAACTCAGGCATCTCAGCCCATTCCTCACTCGAAAGACAGCGGCCGGCCTCCGTTGGCAGGCGCCACCAGCCTAGAACCTGTCCAAGCACGGGAGCTTGTGAGGTAAGGCTCAGTTGCTCGGCCAAGACTTGTCCACAGGCCTAGTCGCGATCTATCGCGTTTCGGTACGCTGCTGCCGTGGACCTTCAGAAGAAGACCGGACCCCAGGTCGCCGAGCCCGCGGAGCTGCGCGCCTCGGACGCCGACCGCGACCGCATCGCCGACATCCTGCGCGAGGCCCTCGGCGAGGGCCGCCTCACCGCGGACGAGCACGCCGAGCGGGTCGAGGGGGTGCTGAGCGCCAAGACGGTCGGTGAGCTGGAGGTCTTCATCCGGGACCTGCCCGCCGCCCATGAGCGCCGGACCGTCCCGGCCTGGACCCCGGCCGCCAACCGCCCGACCGACGCGATCCCCCACGACCCGGACGACAACGTGGTGGCCGTCTTCAGCGCCGCCGTCCGCAAGGGCCGCTGGCGCGCGGGCCGCCGTATCCACGCCTACGCGATCTTCGGCACCGTCGAGATAGACCTGAGCGAGGCGATCTTCGAGTACCGCCAGGTCGTCATCAAGGCGTTCTCGGTCTTCGGCAACGTCGAGATCCGAGTCCCGGAGAACGTCTCGCTGCGCGGCACCGGCGGCGGTGTCCTCGGCAACTTCGAGGTGGACACCCTGGACTCGGCCGAGCCCGACGCCCCGGTGGTCTATGTCGACGGCTGGGCGATCCTCGGCAACATCGAGGGGCGGCCCAAGCGCGGGAAGCTGGTCGCGGACATCCTCGACCGGGTGCAGCGCGCGGTCGACCGCAAGGTCGACAGGAGTTTGCGCAAACACCTGGATCGTTGACGGTTGTGAATCGGGGCGTGCCCGAAGCCGGCGCCTCCGCCCCCGGGCGGCGCCCCGAAGCGCACGCGACGGCCCGGGATCCAGCGGTTCGGGACTCAGTGCATAGGCGCGCGCACAGCGGGTAGGGCTTGCTGCATCGTCTCTCGCTCGCGAAGCCGTCGTCAGGAGTAGACCGTGCTGCAACCGCCGCATTCGTCCCTGCAGGTAGCTGCCGTGCCGGCCCAGCGGGGGCCAGTGCGGGACAGGGACCAAGACGCTCCATGGCACACCGAGGCGGTGTGCCGGCGCGACGAGGCCGGCCTGTTCTTCGCCCCGTCCAAGGAACCCACCGCCGCCCGGCTGTCCCGCGAGGAGGCCGCGAAGCGCGTCTGCGCCCGCTGTCCGGTCATGGTCGAATGCCGCGAACACGCCCTCCTGCAACCCGAGCCCTACGGCGTCTGGGGCGGCCTGACCGCGGCGGAACGCCGAGTCGTCCTGGCCCGCCGCAGGCGCCGTGACCTGGAACTGACCAAGGCGGCCCGGGCGGCCCGCATAGCCCAGGCGGGCTGACAGCCGCACCACGCGAAAGGGCGCCCCCACCGCACCGGGGACGCCCTTCTCGGCCGTGCTTCTTCTCGCAGGGTGGGGTGACTCCCCAGGGGCGCGGGGAACTGCGCGACAAGCCACAACGCACCCGCACCCGCCGACGCTCCGAAGCCCCCGAGCTCTCAGGCGCTACTTGGCCCGGTCGAAATCAATCGCACTGTAGGCCCGCAGCTTGCTCAGCCGATGCTCCGAGTCGATCCTGCGCACCGTCCCCGACTTCGACCGCATCACGATCGAGTCGGTCGTCGCCGTCTCCGACCGGTACCGCACCCCACGGAGCAGCTCACCGTCGGTGATCCCCGTGGCGACGAAGAAGACGTTCTCGCCGGACACCAGGTCGTCGGTGGTCAGCACCCGGTCCAGATCGTGCCCCGCGTCGATCGCCCGCGCCCGCTCCTCGTCGTCCTTGGGCCACAGCTTGCCCTGGATCGTCCCGCCGAGGCACTTCACGGCACAGGCGGAGATGATCCCCTCCGGGGTACCGCCGATGCCCAGCAGCATGTCGACGCCGGTGCCCTCGCGCAGCGCGTAGATCGAGCCGGCCACGTCACCGTCGGAGATCAGCTTGATCCGGGCGCCCGCCTCCCGGATCTCCTTGATGATCCCTTCGTGCCGGGGCCGGTCGAGGATGACCACGGTCACGTCTTCGGGCGTGGAGCGCTTGGCCTTGGCGACCCGCCGGATGTTCACGGAGACCGGCGCGTTGATGTCGACGAAGTCCGCGGCCTCGGGGCCCGTGACGAGCTTGTCCATGTAGAAGACGGCGGACGGGTCGAACATCGAGCCCCGGTCCGCCGCGGCCAGTACCGCGATCGCGTTCGGCATGCCCTTGGCCGTCAGCGTGGTGCCGTCGATCGGGTCGACGGCGATGTCGCACTCCGGCCCGGTCCCGTCGCCCACGCGCTCCCCGTTGAAGAGCATCGGGGCCTCGTCCTTCTCGCCCTCGCCGATGACGACCACGCCGTTCATCGACACGGTGGAGACGAGGGACCGCATGGCGCGAACCGCGGCACCGTCGGCACCGTTCTTCTCGCCCCGGCCGACCCAGCGGCCCGCGGCCATCGCGGCGGCTTCGGTCACCCGGACGAGTTCCAGGGCGAGGTTGCGGTCGGGGGCCTCGGAGGGGACTTCGAGCTCGGACGGCAGATGATGATGCTCGGTCATCGGAGCGCACCTTTCTGGGATACGGCGACGGCCGGATGAGGGTTCGACCGTCGACTCTATCGTCAGTCCGACAAAATGAGCAGGGGACCCCACGGATGAGCGGACCGGGCACCTGCGACGATAGGGGGCGTGGCAGGTTCGAACGGCAAGCAGAAGACGGTCCGGGACATGATCCTCTCCCTGGGCCTCATCGGGATCGCGGCGGCGGTCATCTACGTGTTCATCCCGCACGACGACTCCGCTCCGGACATCAAGGCGGTCGACTACCGCGTCGAGCTGCTGACGGCCCGCCGCGCGGCCTCCTATCCGGTGGCCGCTCCCGAGGGACTGCCGGCCGGCTGGAAGGCGACCTCGGTGCGTTTCCAGGGCGACGAGTCCGACGCCTGGCACCTGGGCTTCCAGGCCCCCGGTGGTCAGTACGTGCAGATCGAGCAGTCCACTCAGAAGCCCTCGGAGTTCATCGACGACGCGAGCCAGGGCGGCGAGGCGACGAAGCAGACCGAGGAGATCGCGGGCCGCACCTGGACCCGGTACACGGGCGGCCGCTACGACGCCCTCGTGCACAGCGGCGACGGGGCGACCACGGTGGTCGCGGGCACGGGATCGTTCGCCCAGCTGACCGAGATGGCGAAGTCGCTGAAGATGGCGTGACGGCATGCGGAAGGGCCCCCACCGGAGTGGGGGCCCTTCCGCATGTCAGTCGCGGCTCAGACGGTGGTGACGACCTCGTCGTACGCCAGCCGCGGGGAGCGCGGGAACCAGGCGTCCTCGCCCGGCTTGCCGATGTTGACGACCATCAGCGGGGTGTGGTCGTCGTCCAGGAACTCCTTGCGGACGCCCTCGAAGTCCACGCCGGTCATCGGGCCGGCGGCGAGACCCGCGGCACGGACGCCGATGATGAAGTACGCGGCCTGCAGGGCGGCGTTCAGCCCGGCGGCACCCTCACGGGCCGGACGCTCGCTGAAGAAGAGGTCCTTGGCCTGCGGGAAGTGCGGGAAGAGCTGGGGCAGCTCCTCGTGGAACTCGTTGTCCGCGGAGAGGATCGCGACGAGCGGGGCGGTGGCGGTCTTCGGCTGGTTGCCCTCGGCCATGTGCTGGACCAGGCGCTCGCGGGCCTCGGGGGAGCGGACCAGGGTGATGCGCAGCGGGCTCTGGTTGAAGGCGGTCGGGCCGTACTTGACCAGGTCGTAGATCGCCTGGACCTGCTCGTCGGTCACCGGCTCGTCGGTGAAGGTGTTCGCGGTACGGGCCTCGCGGAACAGCAGGTCCTGGGCGGCGGGGTCAAGGACGAGAGACATGGGGAACCTTCTCGGACGGGGCGTGGACCCCGGAAGCGGACCGGGGACCGTTTGACGTCCTCGACCGTACGCGATTGAAGTTCAACATTCAACAAAAAGCGGGGCGTGGTGATCCGCTTCACAGCTCATCCGGTTTCCGCCCTACTCGGAGTCGCCCTCGGCCCCGGTCTCTTCCTCCTCGGCCAGCGCCGCGTCCAGCCGCGCCCGCGCCCCGTCCAGCCAGCGCCGGCACACCTTGGCCAGCTCCTCGCCCCGCTCCCAGAGCGCCAGGGACTCCTCCAGGGTCGTGCCGCCCGCCTCGAGGCGCCGTACGACCTCGATCAGCTCGTCCCGCGCCTGCTCGTACCCGAGCGCCTCTTCCGCCACCTTGCTGGTCATCGCCCCACCCTATGCATCGACTCGGACAACGAACTCACCCTCGGCGACCCGCGCCCGCAGGGTCTCCTCGGCGCTCACCTCGTCCGGCGCCCGCACCACGTGTCCGTCCGTCTTCTGGAGCACGGCGTACCCGCGCTGAAGGGTCGCGGCGGGGGAGAGGGCCACCACGCGCGCGTGCGTGTGCGTCAGCTCGGAGTCGGCGCGGTCGAGGAGATGGCCGAGCGTGCGGCGGGCGCGGTCGGCCAGGGAGGCCACATGGTCGGCGCGCTCGTCGATCATCCGGTGCGGATCCTCTATCGACGGCCGCGCCAGCGCGTGCGCGAGCCCCCGCTCCTCGCGCTGGAGGAACGACTCGACACACCGCCGCGCACGATCCCTGAGCGCCCGCACCCGCTCGTACTCCTCACCCACGTCCGGTACGACCTTCTTGGCCGCGTCCGTCGGCGTCGAGGCCCGCAGGTCGGCGACGTAGTCCAGCAGCGGGGTGTCCGGCTCGTGCCCGATCGCGGAGACGACCGGCGTACGGCAGGACGCGACCGCCCGCACCAACTGCTCGTCGGAGAACGGCAGCAGGTCCTCCACGCTGCCGCCGCCGCGCGCCACGATGATCACGTCCACGTCGTCCAGCGCGTCCAGCTCCTTGACCGCCTGCACGACCTGCGGGACCGCGTGCACGCCCTGCACCGGGACATTACGCACCTCGAAGCGGACCGCGGGCCAGCGGTGCCGGGCGTTCTCCAGGACGTCCCGCTCGGCGGCCGAGGCCCGCCCGCACACCAGCCCGATCAACTGCGGCAGGAACGGCAGCGGCTTCTTGCGCTCCGCCGCGAACAGCCCCTCCGCCGCCAGGGACTTCTTCAGCTGCTCCAGCCGCGCCAGCAGCTCCCCGACCCCGACCGGCCTTATCTCGGTGGCCCGCAGCGAGAGCTGACCGCGCGGGGCGTACCACTCCGGCTTCGCCAGTACGACGACCCTGGCGCCCTCGCTGACGACATCGGCGACGTCGTCGTAGACCTGGCGGAAGCAGGTCACGCTCACCGAGATGTCGTACGACGGATCCCGCAGCGTGAGGAACACCACGCCCGCGCCCGGACGCCGGGACAGCTGGGTGATCTGCCCCTCGACCCACACGGCGCCGAGACGGTCGATCCAGCCACCGATGAGCCGCGACACCTCACCGACGGGCAAGGGCGCTTCAGGAGTCGAGTTCACAGCCATGCCGCGAGCGTAACGGCCGGTACCGACAACGCACCGTCACCGGAAGGGAACCGGCAGCAGCGCCGGGCCGTCAGCGCCTCGCGTCCGGCCGGGGCTGCCGGCCGCGCTGGGCGATCAGCACCCCGACCCCCGCCGCGAGCCACAGCGCGCCCACCACCTGTGCCGCCCCCGACGCCTCCACGATCACCGCCACCGTGATCGCCGCGCCGGTCACCGGTACCGGCACGTGTCGCCACCAGACCAGCGGGCCGCCGCGCCGCCGTACCGCGAACCAGCCCACCACGCTCGCGTGCAGCAGTGTGAAGGCCGTCAGGGCGCCGATGTCGACCACCGACACCAGGTGGTCCATGCCGTCGTCCCGGCTCGCCGCCCACACCGCCGCGACAAGCGTGATGCCGGCCGCGCACAGCAGGGCCACGCGCGGCACGCCGGAGTCCGTCTTCGCCAGCGCGCGCGGCAGCCGCCGGTCGCGGCCCATAGCGAACAGCAGCCGCCCGGCCGCCGCCTGCCCGGCCAGCGCCGCGAAGGCCGCGCCGATCGCCTTGCTGACGGCCACCAGATCATGCAGCCAGGTGCCGGCCGCCGCGTCCACGGCGTCGTAGAAGGCGGAGCCCTGCTGGGCCGGTTCCGCCGCGTACCGCGCCGAGGTCGTCGGGTCCAGGAGCGCCACCAGATACGTCTGCGTCACGAACAGCACACCCGCCAGCGCCAGACAGAACAGCACCGCGCGCGCGACCTTCTGCGAGCCGCCCGTGACCTCCTCCGCGAAGGACGCGATCGCGTCGAAGCCCAGGTAGGAGAGGACCGCGACGGACACCGCGCCGATCACCGCCGACAGCGCGAACGCGCCCTGCGTGCCGTCCCCGGACAGCGGTGACAGCCAGCCGCGTTCGGCCCCGTCCCGCGCGAGGACGACGATCGCCGAGACCACGAAGACCAGCAGGACCACGATCTCCATCGCCAGCACCAGGAAGCCCACCCGGGCCGCCGTCCGCACGCCCCACAGGTTCAGCAGGGTCGTGACGAGGACCGCGAGCGCCGTCCACACCCAGCGGGACACCTCCGGGACCAGCGAGTTCATCGCGATACCGGAGAACAGGTACGCCACCGCGGGGATGAGGAGGTAGTCCAGCATCGCCATCCAGCCCGCGACGAACCCGGCCTCCTTGCCGAGCCCCGCGCGCGCGTAGGCGAACACCGACCCCGCCTGGGGGACGACTCGCACCATTTGTGCGTAACTGAACGCGGTGAACGCCATCGCTGCCGTGGCGACCAGGTAGACGAGGGCGACCGCCCCGTGCGACTTCGCGTCCAGGGTGCCGTAGACGCCGACGGGCGCCATGGGAGCGATGAACAGCAGCCCGTAGACCACGAGGTCCCGGAAGCCCAGGCTGCGCTGCAGGTCGCCGTGTTCCTCCTCGGCCGTACGGTCCGCCGTACCGGTACCGGACATCGTGCCTCCGCTGGTCCTCGTCCGCCCTCCCCCTCACATCCCCTGCTCAGTTTTCCCGGGAAGGTCACGGGCACGCGATCTTTGACCGTCCGATCGCGGCCTTACGATGGGACGCATGACCGCTTCGCCTGGCCGCCGTGTCCTGCTCGCCGCCCCCCGTGGCTACTGCGCGGGTGTGGACCGCGCCGTGATCGCCGTCGAGAAAGCCCTGGAGCAGTACGGCGCTCCGGTGTACGTCCGGCACGAGATCGTCCACAACAAGTACGTCGTACAGACCCTGGAGAAGAAGGGCGCCATCTTCGTCGAGCGCACGGAGGAGGTCCCGCCGGGCAACATCGTCATGTTCTCGGCGCACGGCGTCGCCCCCGTCGTCCACGAGGAGGCCGCGCGCGGCAGGCTCGCCACCATCGACGCGACCTGCCCGCTGGTCACCAAGGTCCACAAGGAAGCCGTCCGGTTCGCCAACGAGGACTACGACATCCTCCTGATCGGGCACGAGGGCCACGAGGAGGTCATCGGCACCTCCGGCGAGGCCCCCGACCACATCACCCTCGTCGACGGCCCCGCGGACGTCGCCAAGGTCGAGGTCCGCGACGAGTCGAAGGTGGTCTGGCTCTCCCAGACGACCCTCTCGGTCGACGAGACGATGGAGACCGTCGACGCCCTCAAGGAGAAGTTCCCGCAGCTCATCTCCCCGCCCAGCGACGACATCTGCTACGCCACCCAGAACCGCCAGCTCGCCGTGAAGCAGATGGGCGCCGAGGCCGAGCTGGTCATCGTGGTCGGCTCCCGCAACTCCTCCAACTCCAAGCGGCTCGTCGAGGTCGCCAAGCTGGCCGGCTCCCGCGAGGCCTACCTCGTGGACTTCGCGAGCGAGATGGACGAGGCCTGGCTGGAGGGCGTGACCACGGTCGGCGTGACCTCGGGCGCCTCGGTGCCGGAGGTGCTGGTCGAGGAGGTCCTGGAGTGGCTGGCGCAGCGCGGCTACGGCGACGTGGAGCTGGTGAAGGCGGCCGAGGAGTCCATCACCTTCTCGCTGCCGAAGGAGCTGCGCCGGGACCTGCGCGAGGAGGCGGCGGCGCTGGTCGCGGAGCGCAAGGGGACCTCCCAGGCGTGACTGTCCGTCGTCCGTCGTAACGTAGGGCCATGCAGATCTTCGGCTTGGACATCGGCGGATCCGGGATCAAGGGCGCCCCTGTGGACCTGGACAAGGGCGACCTGGCGCAGGAGCGCCACAAAGTGCTCACCCCGCACCCGGCGACACCCGACGGCGTCGCCGACGGGGTGAAGGAGGTCGTGGACCACTTCGGGTGGACCGGCCCGGTCGGGCTGACCTTCCCGGGCGTGGTCACCGGCGGCTCCCACATCCGTACGGCCGCCAATGTCGACAAGAGCTGGATCGACACCGACGCGCGCGCGTTGTTCGGCGAGCGGCTCGGCGGGCTCCCGGTGACCGTGGTCAACGACGCGGACGCGGCGGGCGTCGCCGAGATGAACTTCGGCGCGGGCAAGGACCGCAAGGGCACCGTCATCCTGCTCACCTTCGGTACCGGCATCGGCAGCGCGGTCTTCGTCGACGGCGTCCTCGTCCCCAACACCGAGCTGGGGCACCTGGAGCTGCACGGCCACGACGCGGAGAAGAAGGCGTCCAGCAAGGCGCGGGAGGACGAGGAGCTCTCCTGGGAGCACTGGGCCCACCGGGTCCAGAAGTACCTCGCCCACGTCGAGATGCTCTTCTCGCCCGAGCTCTTCATCATCGGCGGCGGTGTCAGCCGCAAGGCCCAGAAGTTCCTGCCGCACATCGAGGGCATCCAGGCGGAGATCGTCCCGGCGCAGCTGCAGAACAACGCGGGGATCGTGGGGGCGGCGATGCACGCGGCCCACGGGTAGGCCGGGGCCGACGAGCCCGCGTGCCCCCGTCGTCGTACGGCGAGGCCGCTCCTCCGCGGGCGTCAGCGGACGAGGCAGCTCCTCCGCGGGCGTCAGCGGACGAGGCCGCTCCTCCGCGGGCGTCAGCGGGAGCGGCGCCGTACCAGGCGGATCCTGCGGACCAGTGCCACGAGGCCGGCGGCCAGGGTGCCGGCGTAGAGCCAGCCGGCCTGCGTGGCCAGGGCGGTGAACAGGCCCATCAGGCGGCCCGAGGTGCCGCCACCGCTGTCGGCGACGGGGACCAGCCCGGCGGCGAAGGCGATCGGGACGATGATCGGGGCGGTCAGCAGGTCGCCCCGGCGCAGCCAGACCGCCGTCAGCACACTCACCGGCACGAACAGCACCCCGTACGCCGTCAGCGACGAGCCGAACAGCAGCGCGCAGAGACAGCCGAGCAGGATCATCAGCGCCATGCAGAACAGGCCGCCGCCCAGCCCGGTGAGCCGGGGGTTCGGCAGCCGCCGCAGCGTCCGGACGACCGGCGGCGGGGGCCGGCGGACCACCGGCGGCCGACGCTCGCCGCGGGCCTGCGCGGGCAGCGGCGCTCCCGGCACTCCTGGTGCCGCGCGGCGCGTTCCGTTGTGCGGGGGGCGGGTCCTGTAGTGCTCCACTCGTCCAACCTAGGTCTGCTTATGTGTGGAATCGCCCCTCAGACACGCCGGGGGAAAGACCTTGGCCATGCGTTCGAGAGGCCCGCCGGGGCGGGGTGCGGCACGCCGTAGACTGGTGGATCGGCCCCCTGGCCGCCAGTCTCCTCACGTCTCCTCTCACGTACGGGAAGTCGCAACGTGTCGCTCACGATCGGAATCGTCGGCCTGCCGAATGTCGGCAAGTCGACCCTGTTCAACGCCCTGACCAAGAACGACGTGCTGGCGGCCAACTACCCGTTCGCCACGATCGAGCCCAACGTCGGCGTCGTGGGAGTTCCCGACCCGCGCCTCGCGAAACTGGCCGAGATCTTCTCCTCCCAGAAGATCCTCCCGGCGACCGTGGACTTCGTGGACATCGCGGGCATCGTGCGGGGCGCTTCGGAGGGTGAGGGCCTCGGCAACAAGTTCCTCGCGAACATCCGTGAGTCGGACGCGATTTGCCAGGTCATCCGCGCCTTCAAGGACGAGAACGTCGTGCACGTCGACGGCAAGGTCTCGCCGAAGGACGACATCGAGACGATCAACACCGAGCTGATCCTGGCCGACCTCCAGACCATCGAGAAGGTCCTGCCCCGCCTCCAGAAGGAGTCGCGGATCAAGAAGGACATCGCGCCGAAGGTCGCGGCCGTCGAGGCGGCGAAGGAGATCCTGGAGAAGGGCGACACGCTCTTCTCGGCGGGCATCGTCCAGGGCTCGGGCAACGAGGAACTCCTGCACGACCTGCACCTGCTGACCACCAAGCCCTTCCTGTACGTCTTCAACGTCGACGAGGACGAACTGGTCGACGAGGGCTTCAAGGAGGAGCAGCGCGCGCTGGTCGCCCCGGCCGAGGCGATCTTCCTGAACGCCAAGCTGGAGGCGGACCTCGCGGAGCTCGACGAGGAGGACGCCCTGGAACTCCTGGAGTCGGTCGGCGCCGAGGAGCCCGGCCTCGCCACCCTCGCCCGCGTCGGCTTCAACACCCTCGGCCTCCAGACCTACCTCACGGCCGGCCCCAAGGAATCCCGAGCCTGGACCATCAAGAAGGGCGCGACGGCCCCCGAGGCGGCCGGCGTGATCCACACGGACTTCCAGAAGGGCTTCATCAAGGCGGAGGTCATCTCCTTCGACGACCTGGTGGAAACCGGCTCGGTGGCGGAGGCCCGCGCGAAGGGGAAGGCGCGGATGGAGGGCAAAGAGTATGTGATGCAGGACGGGGATGTGGTGGAGTTCCGCTTCAATGTCTGACATTAAATTTCGATGTCAGGAGTTGAACTTCTTCTCCACTACGTCATTTACAGGGCATAGCTTACCAGTCCTGTCAAGTTGGCTTTAATCGGCCAGCGAATAGAGCGCCAATAGAGAAGGACCCTTACCAATCGGTGAGGGTCCTTACTCGTTATGGCTGAATCTGAACTCTTGCGCAAACCACATGGTAGTCAATCGTCTTGCCATTCACGTCAACCTGAGGGAATACGCCTCTTACGTTGAAGACTGTAGCTGTACCGTCTTCATTCGCGTAGATGATTTCCCCGGCTTTGTTCTTGATGCCGCCAATCTGGTCATCCAAGTCAGGGCGAAAAGGCATGAACAACTGAATCCAGCTCTCATTGACATAACTGCCCTGCTCTTGACGCAAGAACTTCTCAATTGATTGCCACGTTCTTACAGACCCGCCGGTTGCCCTTACGTTCCTTGGATTCTCATAGTCCCAAGTTGCATCGGGAAAACTACCGCTGTCGGGGTCCTGCTCTCCAAGAACAAACTTGTAGATGTCTGCGCGCATCTCATAGCGCTTCATAGCCATGAGTCTCACCAGTTCCACCACCTATCGCGCATCCATGCTGTTTGCATGTCCTGTCGCCATAGTTCCTTGCGGTAGTTGAATGGCTCTGATGAAACGACACGGCTTCTATGCCATGACAAGTTACCAATAGCCTTCTGAGCCATTGGAGCCAACCAAAGAGGCTTATCGCCAACAACCATCTTGTCATCACCGTGAGAGTAAGACTCCAAGTTTGGCTGTTCAAAGACAGACGTAGGGTCTTCCTCCATATAGGCACACTGGTAAGCCGTAGCCTTCTTCAACCAAATCAAATCGGTTGTGTCGGTTACTAGCTCTTCCGGTCTTCCTGAGGCTGTTTCAATGACTGCCTGAGCCTTCTTCAAGGTAGATAGGTCAACTGAAACCCCGGTGATTTCGTCAACGTCGCTAATACTTGCGTACATCCTTAGACCTCCAATCCTCTCTTGACCACTACTCGGATAGGAGTTGTGTAATCCGCCCCTGAAGCTGCCGTTAGCTTGAGAGCTAGACGGTAATCCCCCGGAACATCAAAGAGAGAAGTAACAGGCCATGTGAAAGTCACAATGCCGTTAGGGGAATCTGTGATTGCTGCGGTTCCTCCGGTACGCAAGACACCATCAGGACCGGACACAAGCAAAGAGGCACCCGAGTAAGCAGAGAGACTGCGGGCATTGCCGTTCTCATCCTGCACAGTGATTGATAGCTGTTCTACCGGCACACTGCCCGCCACATATTCAAGTGTGGTCATTATTCAATCTCCATTCGTAGAATCTTCCTCGGTAGCTCTAGAGCCAAAGCATTAGAGCCAAGGGTGAGGACTACCCTTTTGCGAGCAAGCGTCATAGCTAGCTCTGTGTACGTAGGAACGGCTGAGGGGGCGCGTGTGACGCTCCAACCCAACCCCCGGCCGATTGCCTTACCGGAAGCCGTAGAGACGCTCACAGGCTCACTGGGGGCCGTTCCGGGTGTCCGGCCGACGCTCCACCCGATACCCCTTGCCGTTGCTCTACCGGCCGCAATGCTTACGCTCATGAGACCTCAATCTCAAAGAGCCCTGAGCCGGAAGTGATTGCGCCTGAATCCGGGTCTGACTCAAAGAATGAGAACTGAATGGTGAAGTCCTCATTGGAGAGGCTTAGGGTTTCCCCTAGGTCCACATAGCCAATGAGAGGCTTACCGGTTGCAGTGTCGTCATAGACAACGGCCCATCGGACATTAGCCGTTAGGCCAGTCCAAGTAACGTCGTCGGCATCCATCTTCATCTTGTATGAGGCGTAAGACAGAGCCTTATTCGCTAGGGCTTGACCCCCTGCCGTATAGCCCGTGCCGGAAACCTCATTAGGGCTCACGGTTGACCATGCACCCTGAGTATTGCGGTTAGGCGTATAGCCCGGACCGACTAGAGCAATCTTGATTGTGTCGGTAGGGACATTGATTTGCCCACTGAACGCCTTAGCGAACACTGAGCCATAGAAGTACGTGTTAAGTGCCATAGTTCATTGCTCCTTTCATGGAAGAAGGGGCAGAGAGCCGAAACCCTCTGCCCCCTCACTCGGAACCAATCCCCTTAAGGATTAGGCTCCTGCCGTAACCTCAAGAATTCCGAATGCCTCTGGACGCATTACAGCGAATCCACGGCGGGCACGAACCTTGAGAATCTTCTCATCGGAACGGAACTCCTCACCAATCATTGACTCTGGACCTGAACGCACACCCAAGGTAAGGAACTGGCGATTACCCACAACAAGAAGCGCATTACCGCTAGGCGCGTCAGTAGCAGTCGCAGAGGTCTTTAGACCGTAAGAGAACTGAACTGGAACATCGAAGAGAGTTGCAGGAGTACCGGCAAGACCCTCTACAAAGATTGGGTGACCGTCTGTGCCCTTGATTCCACGGAATGCACTCTTGAACACAGGGTGAGCCATAACGATGGTGTCGGCGTCATTTGCATAGTCGCCACCCTCGTAAATACCGAAAGCCTCTGAGAGCTTGTCATAAGTGACAGCACCCGCAGTAACCAACTTCTGACCAGAGCCAGCAGCCTTGTAAAGAGAGGTGAACGGAACGGTTGTGCCGTTCTCGGTACCCGTGCAAGCAATAGCGGCATTGTCTAGCTTACGTGCGTAAGAGACTGCCCACTCATTCTGATAACCCGCGATGACATCTGCGAGAGTGTCGTCTAGGTCTTCCTCCGCAATGGTGAAGGTCTTACCGAACTTCCTTGTGCGAAGAGTTACAACGTCATTCGTTGGCTCACCATCGGTGTAGTCAGTTCCCTTAGGGATGACGTCAACGCTTACCGCTCCCATACGGGGAACCTCAAGCGTTTCTGAACCCATTACCTTGCGCTTAGCAAGAGCCTCAACGGCAGAGTTCTGATTTACGCGTGTGACTACTTCTGAGTCATACTCCTCCGGAATCCACGCATCGACATTATTACGTGCCATTTTTAGTTATTCTCCAATTAAATTTAGTTGTCCGGGAACACCTCCGAAGAAATGGCCCGCAGGTGTTCCAAGACACCCAATTAAGTTGTTATTCTTTTGTTTATCGAATATCCGAGCCGGCTCGGGAATTCAATTGTTCATCTTTAGCTCTTTAGTGCATCGGCAAGAGCGTCAGCAGAAGTCTTAGGCTTATTGGATACCGGCCGCTTATCAGCCGCATCCCCACCGCCGGAAACTCGCTTAGTAACCCCGAATAGTTCGGGGAGGTCTGTCTTTAGCGCTTCAAGCTGTTCGGTAAGCCCCTCAAGCTCTCCTGTGTCCGTCACGGTCACCTGTGAGAAGTCGAGATACTTAGCCACCTTGGAGTTGGTCAAGCCTGCCTCTGAGAGTGTCTTCTCAGCCAATAGGCGGGTTGCTAGACCCCGGTAGGTGTTCCTCTGCTCTCTGTGCTTCAAAGCCTCTGTGTTGGCCTTCTGTAGGGCCGCCTCCATAGCGGCAATATCGTTTGGTCGTTCCTGTGTGTCTTCCATTACTTGTTTTCCTCCGTCGCGGTATCTATTGGTGTGATGGAAATGGTTACCTTGTAACCCAATCTTTCAAAGCGGGTAGCTGCCTGCTGTAGCTCATCAAGAGCGCGCTTCTTTCCTAGCTCAGCCTGTAGCTCTCTAATCTTTGCTTCTACTTCCTCATTCATGCTGCCTTCTCATACGGGTTATCCGGAACCCCCGCCGTATCTGGCTGCAAGTCGTGAGAGTCGTTCTCTCCCGGAATCTGATTACCGGGCTGAATGGCAAGGTTGGTTGTCATGTTCCACGATTCGATTAGGGCCGTGTCGTATCCGATTTCCGAAGCGACCTGCTCAGGTGGAATGCCAATCTGAACCTTAAGGCGGGCAATCTCCATTGCTTCCTTGGTGTCGAATGTCTCTACAGGCTTCCAATGAACCTGTACGTCTTCCTTGAACCCTCCGTCACGGAGAATGAAAGAGAAGACCTCTCGCCACGTAGCACCAAAGGAGTTCTGTCGAGTGCGTACCTTCTTTACTAGGGGTGCCTCTGCCGTTCTTAGGGCCTCTCCGGACGGGATGTTTCCCGTAGGCTCAAAGTAATGCAGTGGCGTCGCCGTAGTGCTAGCCATAGAGCGGATGTAAGCCTTGAAAGGCTCAAGGAAGGTGGCAGGGTCGGCCGCCTTGAATTCCTTGACATCATCAATGCCCTTGAGAATGGCTGTAGTACCCGGCTGATTGGAAATCTCCGCTGTCTCAGCACTGTTCCCAAAGTCGGCGCTTTCAGAGGAACCCTCTCGCGCAAGAGCGATTCTCTGCGGGAAGCCGTGGAAATCGGCGCTAGCCATCTGCATAACGACTAGCTTGTTAATCATGTCCTGAGCCCCATACGCGTTTAGGTGCTCTGGCTTACCCTTTGGCCTTTCAGTGCGGAAGTGGAACACAGGCATTTCGCCTAGTCCGTGCTTCATAACTCCATTGGCGTCCGTCGTCTCATCAACGAACGGGACAAAGTCCGAATCCTTAGGAGTGTGAGGGAGTCTTTCCCCAAGACTGATGTACTTCTCTAGGCGGTCGGCGTAGTAGAGGTTTACGCGAGTCCTGGTCTTGCCATCAGAATTGGTGATTTCCCAGACCTTAGCGCCAACGCGCTTAAGTCGGGGGTTCTCCTCATCGTAAAGAACAACAGTAGTTAGAGGAGAGTTGTAATAGACCTGTAGGACATCGTCCATAGGCCAAACAATGAGATAGGCGTCACCATAAATAAGAGCGTTCTTGTGAATCTCCCCAACCTCTAGGGTCAATTCATTAGAAGCCCATACCCTGTCGAGATAGCTACCGGCTTCATCGCTTACGGCCGATACAGAGGCAATCTCTAGGCGGTTATTCACCGTATCAACGGGTGTTGCTGCAAAGTTGAGGCGGAACCGATTAACGGTCTTCCTCAAAGCACGCTTAATAGCCGCCGTTGTATAGACTTCTTCGGCGGTTCCTTCGTAATACTCTTCTGCGGTCTGGTATTCGTTTCTCCTATCGAGAATCTCATTAACCGCTAGGGTTAGGTCTGTCATAGTGTTTGTGTTTGTACCTCTTACTCAGAGTATAGCAAATATCCTTTCTAATTCATAATTGATAAGCCGAGCCGGCTCGGATATTGAATTTCTTTATCCGAGCACGTTCGGCCGCTTCTCAGATATAGCTCTGAGACTTAATGCTTACCTTTACTTGTGGCTTACCGAGGAAGTACAGAACCCCGGTACAGACAGCATCAACAACGTCGTCATGAGTGACCCGAGGAAAGGCAAACATCTGAGTCTCAAGCGTGTTGAAGTGGGCTTCATGGAAGACTTTTCCCCGCTGGTAGAAGTCAAGAGCCTGAGTTGCCCTAGCCTCCTTAGCCCCTACCGCCCTCTCTAGGCGGAGCCTTGCCGGAATGCCGTCAAACACGGACTTCCATACGTCTCCACCCTGGTTACTCTCGACTAGCACCACCTTTGCCCCGTAAGCCTTGCAGAGGTCTGACACAAGGTCTCTAAGCTCAGGACCGGGCGTAATCTTGTGCTGTTCCGCATAGCGCACATAGAGAAAGCCATCATCGTTACCCTCATGGTCCAAGCCTCTGGACATAGCCACTAGGCCCGTATAGTCGCTTCTCTTCTTTGTGGTAACCGCAGGGTCAACGACAAGGAGAGTGTTTCCATAACCCCCGGCAGGCTCACCAATCCGGATATCCTCAAACTGCCAATAGGCAGCATCAACAGATACCGGCCGGTTCATGAGGTTCATAGCAAAGGCGCGAGTATGCCGGTAAGCATTGATGTAATCCATAGACCAGAACTCAGGCCATAGAGAACGTTCCGAGCCATCAGCATTCTTGAGAACAACCGGGTAATAGTGAACCCTAATCCGCTCATCAAGTACCCAACGCAAGTCAGGGTCTAGAGACTCATAAAACTCAGGGTCCGAAATTTTCAAATTTTGTGTATTTGAAAAGGGTGTAGATATAGGGCTATTCGAATCGAATTCATTAGTACCGCTTTTAAGAAGCCCATTAGAATAACCAGGGATTTCAGGGAATTCGGATTCCCTGAAATCCCTTAGCCTTTCCTCAACCATTCTCATTTGGTCAATGATTGAGCCGGGCATTGTTGTAGTTCCTGCAAAGACCACACGGGCCTTAATGTTCATAGGGAAGATGTCGTTAAGGACAGTTCCCTTACGCTTCAATGCTTCATTCTCCGAGTAGTTAGCCTCACCCGGTTCAATGTCATCAAAGAGCAAGAGGTCTGGTCTTTGATTACCAATCTTCATGCCGAGAGTCTTTGAGTCTGCACCCTTAGCAACAAAGGCAAAGCCGTTAGCCTGAATGATTAGGTCACGAGACTGAGAGACAGCAGAGTTCTTGCGGTTACCGACAAGAGGACTGCATAGCTCTGGAAAGTCCCTGGACAGACGCTCATTGGTGTCTAGCTCTGTCTTGAACGTCTGTAGGTGTACCTCAGCCTGAGAGGCAGAGTCAGCAAAGGCAGCAACGAACCTGATGTGTCCGTGAGCCGCACCCCACAAAGGCAAGAGAGTGAATAGCCATGTGCTCTTGCCTCCATTCCTTGGGGCAATGAATGCGTCTCTACTCTCCATCTCCTTAGTGATTGGCTTAGTCCATGTCTCTGCGTACTCACATAGAGAGGAATGGAATTCACTAAGGCTCATAACCCCCGTATCATTGGTGATGTGGTGGTCTAGATACAAAAGGACAAAGAGAAGCGGGTTAGTCCGTGTCTGCCTAATCCTGCCTTCTCGTGTACCTAGGTCTTGCTTTACCTCCTTTGGGAGACTTCTTACATATTCATTTAGTTTCATGGTTGTTGTCCTGGTTTCTTCCTTCCCTTGTAAAACCCCTGGTCAGAGGCTTGATGTCAGACGTTGGCAGTCAACCTGTGACGTGCTCTTGCCGACACAGACTTTGTACTGCGGTTTGTACCAATACCCCGAGGCCGGCAAATACCCTGCTACAAATGGTGCTACAAAGAAGGGCTGTACGCCTTTCTCCGGGGTTGGCTATGCCTGTGGCTCTCTCTGTCCGGCGGGGTTGTGGTCGTTGCTCTCAAGTGCCTTCAAGAGCCCTGAGAAGACCTCTCCATCGGATGAGGCTTCCTCGGTAGTCGTTCGGTTGGTTGTCTTGCCCTGAATGACCCTTTGCTTATCAATGGCCTTAGTTAGCCCATCTACAGTCTTCTTGAGGTCATCTGCGTTCAAGTCAGCCGTTCTGTCTAGCAAGTCCATAGCTCTATCGATTGCTACCTGTAGAGCCTCCATGTGCTCATCATCCCCATACCAATCTCTATGTGCTGCGGCACGGCTCTTGAGTTCATCTAGGCTGACATCAACCCCGAATTCCTTTGCCCACTTGTTTGCGGTGTTCCATGACTTTGGATAGCCAAGCTCACGCATTGCCCTAGGGTGTCCTAGTTCCTGAGCTAGTTCTAGGTATGTCTCTTTTGCTTCCTTTGTGTATTCCTGCATTTTTTCCATTTACGAACACGCGAGACCCAGGTATTACGTTATTCAGTGCTTTCTCTAGAGTCTTCTAGCCAAAGCAGAGTGTTAATCACTCGGGTTACTCTTACCCTGTTTACTTGTAGCTCTCTGGCTACCTGCTTAGGGTCTAGCTTCTCGCCCTTTCGTATCCTTTCTTTGAGTGTGTCTATCTCTGAGAGGAGTAGTTCTCTCTCGTATTCTCTTGGTCCGGTCATTGTCTCCTCTCTAACCCGCCGTTTTTCTTCATTTCCAACTAGCTTGTGCGTCATATCAATGAGGCCCTATAAGAAGACCCCGGTAGCCAAGGAGAAGAGCCTAGCCAGTTGGCATAACTACCGGGGTCAACCACATTAGGAGTGTGTACAACAAACAAGGAGAAGAACTCACCGTTGTTCTACTCTTTGAGTATAAGGGATATCCCTTCCTAATTCAACTATTCTTGTTCTTTCTGTACCAGTCTCTAGCCCTTTTACGGTAGACCTCTTTGCCTTCTTCCGTAGAGGACAGTTCCTTGTACCTGTCAGCGTGATAGTCGGGGTTCTTCTTAAGCCATCTGTCGTAATATTCCTTAGCGCACTTCTTGCACTTGTCTTGCAACCCGCCGCTTTTTGTCTTGTTCTTGTTGAACTCTCTTACTGGCTTGCTCTTCTTGCAAGCGGTACATGTCTTCTTCTCTGTCACTTCTTCTTAATCTCAATGATGTATTGAGACCCTTCCTTTCGTCCTAGTTCTAGACCCTTCTTCTTACCGGCAAAGTATGCGATGAGTACGGCAATGAGGCAGATAATCAGGGTTTCCACGGTTCTCCTTTTAAGTAGACCCGCCCGGAATCTCCGGACGGGTGCTGTCACTTCATACGGCTAAGACTCTTATTGATGGTGCCCTTAGTAATCTCTGTGCCCTTGACGGCTGAGACCTTCTCTCTCAGGGCTTCTCTGTCGGTCACTCCTGAGTCATGGAACAGAGCAACCAACTTGGCAATGCTCATGTCTCCCGAGACTTCCGGGAACGTCTTCTCAAGGCTCTTGGCTGTCGTCTTGTCTTTTAGGTCCTGAGAGGCTGTCTCAGGCTGTCTCAGAGGCTCTGAGGTGGTGTCCTGGTCTGTGTCGTCCGGCAGCTCCTGTGTCGGCACAGAGCGAGACACCGTGTCCTCAAGCCGAGACAGCAGCACTAGACGGAATCCCTTAAGCGTCTTCCTTGGGAACATCAGCCAAGACAGCTTGCCGAATACCGGCATAGCCTCTGCGACACGTCCTCTCTCCCTAAGCGACTGTCGGTGTTCCCACTTGAGCCCTAGCTCAAAGAGGACACCCGCAATGACAGGTGGGGCACCAAAGAGGACTTGTCCGGCCAACCCATAACCGAGCATCTGTGCATGGCTTACGTTCAAGAAGACTGATACGGCAATGAGCGCGTATGTCATCAGTCTTGGTCCCGCGCCACTGTCGGGACTTCTCGCGTACTTACTCGCTAGGTCTGCGGTTACTAGTGCCGCACCATCAAAGGCCAGTGAGATACCCCAAGCTAGATACTCGGGTACTCCATAACTGATTGCCAGGGTGGAAAGGCTCCACCAGGACAAGGCCAGTGCTACCAAAAGCACTAGTCCAAACGCTGTCTTGCTTGTCTTACTCAATGTCTTCATGTTCTTACACTCCTATGTGTTGTTGTCTCCCTTCTCGGGATAGCTTGAGGACACTTTGTCTTGTGTCCTCTTGGGTGGTTAGTTATCCAAACCCGCCACGATTGCCATGAACTCTTCGTGTTCATCGTAGATGTTGCTAACCATCATCTTTAGATAATCCGCGCCTAGCTCTCTCTGGTCTTCTTCTAGACAGTCCAGAAACGCGGCTACCTTTTCCTTCAAGTTCTCTAGTGCTTCCTGCTTATTCATTCTCTTTCCAATCTTCTCTGTCGCCTGCGGCGCACACTCCCTATCGGTCGTGTTCTCTAGTCTTCTTACTTACTAGCAAGGAAGGATGGTGACCCTTCTCCCTTTGCTATCAGTTGTTTGATTCTTACTTAGGGGCTTTAGCCCCTCCGCCCGTAGGGCGGTTAACTTATTCTTTAAAAGCTTGTTTGTTTTTAGGCATACTTCAACAGGGGGAGGCAATCGGTAGTTAGTCGATTGGGTCTGACTTCATTCAGGGACGCCCGTCATGCCATGCGGTCGCTGTTCAAATCCCTGTCCCGGTCCTGCTAAGGACCCTCCCCGTTCCTGCCATTTCGGGGTGACACACAAGAGGTTCGTTACTAGGAGAACAATCCCGCCTCTTGCCGTATCCACTAAGCGCCTTAGGCTAGCTCTTAGCGGCGCGCTTCCATTGCGTGCAATGGTCGCCCTGTCAGACCTGCTTAGGGTTTTAGGCAAAAGAAAAACCCCCCGGTTGTGGCAGCAACCGAGGGGTTATATGAAGACTTAGAGTCTAAGCTTAAGGTCTTTGGGTTCTCCTCACGTCTGCCAACGTTTCCGAACTACTTATAGTGTATCACGCCAGAGCCTTTATGTCTACTTATGAAGGCCGCCCGGCGGGCTTCTCTGGTGTTTTTCTTTGATGTATCCATCATAACATCCGTGTCAAGTCTCTCTTTGTTTAGCTAGGCTTTTGTATAAAGCCATTGAATTTCAGCCGGCCCGGATATGCCGGGTTAATTAAATAAGCCCGTCAGACATTTTCTGAGCCCCTTCTCTAAGGGTGTCTGCTACTCTCTTGGCTCCAACCCAACGACTAGGGGGCAACCAATGGCAACTAAGGCTGAGCCGGTAGGCAGTGACCAGGCTGGAAAGCCGGGCGTTCAGGAAGTCATCACCAACATTCCGAACGTGGGAGAGGTGAAGGCGTACTTCAAGGTTGAGACCGTTGACGACCTTGACGAGAAGACGACGGAAGACATTCAGACTCTCCGCCTCACCGTTCCGCAGGAGAGGGAACAAGAGGTAGTCGCCACAGACGAGAACGGCGAACCCCTCAAGAATGAGGACGGCTCAGACAAGCTCACCACTGAAAAGGTGTGGGCTTACCCTGCCCTTGAAATCGACTTGGGCAAGGCAAGCCGAGACAAGCTCTTGAAGGCTCTTGAGCCGTTCGTGAGCAAGGCACGAGAAAGCAAGACTCAGCCGGTTGCCACTCAGACGACGTTCACCGCGTCTAAGTCCACTTCTCCCCATGACCTGAACGCCATTCGGGCATGGGCAAAGAATGCCGGGCATGAGGTTGCCGACAAGGGCCGGATTGCCGCAAAGGTCATTGAGGCGTACTACACCAGCACGGGCAAGACCAACCCTGAAAAGGGCTAGCCCAAAGACACGGCTTCTCTAGCGTGTTCCTTGAGCCAATCCGGGGCGTCTCGCTCAATGACTCTTAGAGCACCTTTGAGCCTAGCCCTACTGCGTGACGATGCGACGCTTTCCAGGATGACACCAATCCGGGAAAGCGTCGTTTCGCTTTCCCGCCATGCTCCTACTTGTGCCAAAGCTGTTAGCTCAGCAACCGAGTAGTACAGAGCACCCCGACCATTGGGCTTGACTAGCTCATTGGCTCTCTGCAAGTGCGGTAGCGCTCCCTTGTAGTCACCCAAGGAAATAAGCGCTTCTCCTCTATGGCCAATGACTTCCATCTCATCAACCCACCAAGCCCACTGAGGGTCACGGTTGCTGATGGAGTCCTGTAGAGCCCCCTGAGCCCTCTCTACGGCGTCCAGAGCCCTTGTCCGGTCCCCAGCGAGGGCAAGAGCCCTAGCGTGCCTCACACGGCCTAGGAGAGCCACACGGCCCGGCACCCGAGGATTGGTCATCAGCTCTTCTGAGATACGGAGAGCTTCACCAGGGTTGCCGTTCTGTACGTCTTGCATAGCCAGCATGTCTAGGGCGAACCAGTTCATTGCCTTATCGCCTGCCAACTCTGACAAGTGGCGGGATTCCATGAAGGCTTGTCTAGCTTCCTCTTGCCTATTGGCATCAAAGAGAAGCCAACCGGCTACCTCTGCAATCTCGGCTACGTCTGCAAGCCTTCTCTTGTCCTCATAGCTGGAAAGCTTCTTCTGTTCGGCTTTCCATACCTGCTTAGCCGCAGAAGCCACATGGTCCCCGCCATGCCTATTGTCGTGCTCAAGGAAGTGAGCAACGGCATTGCGCACATAGTCATTAGGGGAAGGCTGTTCAATGCGGGCGGGTTCTCTAAGCTTGTCGGCAAGCTGGGTACCCCAAAGCCTATCCAGAGTCTTAGCCAAGTCTATTGAGGGCTTCTGCTTGCCACTCAAGACACGAGAGATAAAGGAAACGTCATAGTGAGCGGCTTTAGCGAGTGCTCTAAGGCTCATGCCTCTTGAGTCAATCTCGGCTTTCACTGCCTTAGAGAAGTCACTCACCGCAACCCCCGTGCTGTTGACTGTTTCAGTCAACAGTCTATCAACGCAGGTCAACAACACCCATGCGCGTTACGGGCGTTGGATGTTGTAGGAGCGGCCCGGCAACCGCGCAACCGGCTACCGGGCCTACGTCCACGCTGACAGGAGCGCAGACCCATGCAGCATATCGAGAACGGCCGGGGGTGCCTGTGACGATGGCCCCGGAACGGAACAATGAGGCAGCAGAGGTCAAGGAGTGGGGTTGGTCGCAGCAGCCTGCCTGTGTGCCCCTCTCTCGAAAGGTCTTCCGTAAGTGGCTGGCTAAGGTCAATGCCGACCACTACGAGGAAGACGCAACTCTGTGCTTCATGGAGTTGTTGACCAACGCCATTCGGATTCCCTCTCCTTCTGGCCTCACAGAGACTAAGTGGCTTCTCTTTGAGGACAAGCTGAGGATTGAGGTAAAGGACTACTCCGATGAAGCCCCTTGGGCTTCTAATCCCGGTCCCGACTCAGAAAACGGCAGGGGCTTAATCCTGGTTCACCTGCTTGCCGACAAGTGGGGCTATGACCACTGCACCTTCATTGGTGAAGATGGTTTCGTTCCTGGCAAGTGGGTTTGGTTCGAGCTTCACAAGTAGTCCAGACAAGCAAGAGGCCCGGTTACCAGTCAAGGTAACCGGGCCTCTGTGTTGCCCCTCTAAGGCTCTGTGTTGGCTTCTAAGAGCCTCTGAGCCGTCCTAGGTCTCTGAGTACCCCCGGAACCTCCTAGAGCCTCTGAGAGCTTCCTAGGCCGGTTGTTGGCCGAACGCCTTAGAGACTCCCTCATTGATGTCTGACTCTGTGGTCTGGACGTAGTACCGAAGGGATACGGCTACGTCGTGATGCCTCATCTGCTTTTGAAGCACGTTCGGGCTTACTCCTGCTGCCACTAGCTCAGTAGCGAACTTGTGCCTGAGCTGATGGGGGTTGATGTCTAGTCCCACCTTCTTAGCGGCTCTCCTCATGCCGACATAGACAGTGTTGTGACTCTTGGTTGCCTCAAAGCTCTTGTACTCCTCTGCGAACCACTCAGGCACAAAGACAGGCCCGGCAGTCTTGGGAGAAGCGATAGTGCCATCAGGAAGCCTTTGGCGGTCAAAGGTGATGACGTTTCCTTTGATGGGCTGAGAGACGCAAGCCTCACCAATCCTTGCCCCCGCGTAGAGCATGGTGAAGGCGTACATGCGATAGAGGCTCTTACCGAAAGCCTCATTGATTTGTTCCAGACTCGGGAGGTCATAGACCTTTTGCGCGGGACGCGGGCAAGGAACCTTCACACCCAAGCAAGCCCGGAGATTGATTGCGTGCTTACGCTTAGTTCCCGGAGAGAGAACCTGATTGAGAACGTTGGTCAGATAGCGAACAGTCGCCTTCTCTGCCGGAACGTCTTCAAGCCCAAGGTTCCTGAGAGTCCCAAGGTATTCCTTGTACGTACTCTCTTTGATGGCACGTTCGGCCAGCCTTTCGAGCGCCAATTCAAGGCAAGTCTTCTGCTTCTCCACTGCCAGTCTCCGAAGACCAGTGCAAGAGGCGATGTCATAAGTTCCAGTTGAACTAAGGACAAAGCCAGATGCAGGACGGGGACGTGGTGGAGTTCCGCTTCAACGTGTGAGCGGATGAAGGGGCCGGGCTCTGGCGAGCCGGGCCCCTCCTGTGTTCCCTATGTGCTCCGCCGCGGGATGAGCCTGCCGAGATCCAGGCTGATGTCGAAAGGCACGGGCCGGTTCAGGGTGCCGCGGAAGATGCCGGCGGGGGCGTAGGCGCCGGTTGGTTCGTCGAGTTCGTAGACGTGGACGACTGGGGCGCCGTTCTCGTCCTCGATGCACCAGTAGTGCGGGATCTTGGCGTCCGCGTACTTGTGAAGCTTCACTGTGCGGTCGCGGTGGGCGGACTCCGGCGAGACGACCTCGATGACAAGTTGGACTTCTTCCGGTGCGTACCAGGTGCGGTCCGGATCGTAGGCGGCGGTCGTCACGAGCAGATCCGGCTCCGGCCGGTTGCGCTCATCGAGACGGATCGTCATTTCCCGCTCGACCTCGAAACCGGCGGGGGCGGTCGCCATGAGCGTAGTGGTGAGGGAAGTGACGAGGCGGCCGTGCCAGGACCGCTGGGGCGACACCATGAAGACGAGGGCTCCGTCGATCAGCTCGGTGTGGCGGGGTGCCTCGGGGAGGCGGTCCAGGTCCTCCGCGAACCAGCCTTCCTCGCGCGGCGGGCGCATCCAGTCGGGCAGTGCGGTCATGGCTGAACCGTAGCGAATCGACGGGGCCCGGGCCACGAGATCATCACGGGACGCCGGCCTCCCTGAACCCCGCGGGGCCGGTCACGACAGCTGTAGCCGGCGTGCCAGTCTGCGGCCCCGGGCTTGGCAGGGAGCTTCGATATATCGGTAGGTCAGCAGGCAGAGCGGGAGCAGCACGGCGACGAAGGCTGCTTCCAGCACGAGGTCGTCCTGGCGGCGTCGGCCGACCGTGCTGTCGATGACCGTCAGCAGCACGGGATGCACCAGGTACACCGAATAGCTGATCGTGCCCAGGCCGGTCACGACCCGCGGCAGGGACCGCCCGCGCACCGCCAGCCCGCCGCCGAAGGTGAGCACAGCCAGCAGGAACGCGGTGATCCAGCCGGACCGTGTGAAGTGGTCCCCGTCGCCGTACCCGCACGCACTCGCCACGGCGCAGACGGTCACCAACACGGCGGTGCCCGCGGCGAAGCGCCAGGTGCCCTGACCGTGCTCGGCGCGGTGGACGGTGGTGCCCAGGAACATCACGGCGAGGATCACCAGGCCCTCCCACAGGGGGATCGTGCCGTTGAGCGCGACCAGCGTGAGCGCCGACAGCCCGCCCAGCACGCCCCCGAAGGCCCGGAGCGGCGCCGACCGCCCACTCGCACAGCACACAGCGGCCGCCATGATGACCGCGGTGACCGCGATCACCGGGCCGGTGCCGAGCAGACCGGACAGGGCCGAGGCCGGCAGCGCCACCCCCGCCCCCACGCTTCCGGCGGCGAGCAGAGCGAGGGCGATCGCGGCCCAAGGGGAGCGCCGGTGGAGGCGGGTGGTGAAGAGCGCGACGACCAGCAGGTAGAAGGCCATCTCGTAGGAGAGCGTCCACAGGACGAGCAGGACACTGGGTGTCCCCAGCAGTTCCTGGAGCAGGGTGAGGTGGGCGAGCGCCACGGTGCCGGCACCGTGCGAACCGACGTCGCGCAGCTCAGCCGCTCCCACTGCGTGCAGGGCGAGCAGCACGCCGACGACGACCGCGCACAGCGGGTACACGCGGAAGACCCGTCCGATCCAGAAGGTGCGCACACATCCCCGGCGCTCCAGCGAGCGGGGGATGACGTAGCCGCTCACCAGGAAGAACACCAGGATGCCGTAGCGGCCGGCGTTGAAGTGCGGCACCAGCTCCTGCCGGAGCTCCGGCAGGAAGGTGTACGACGAGTGGTCGAACACCACCGCGAGTGCGGCGAGACCGCGCAGCCCGTCCAGCCAGCCCAGCCGCGAGGGCCCCGCCACCGGGACCGGCGGTCGTTCGGACGAAGAGAGGATGAGGGACGGTGATTCCATGCGCGAGCAGCGTCCTCTTCGGTCAGGCAGCCCCGGTCGGGGCGGGCTGATCGCAGCCGAGCAATGCGTGAGCGCTGCCGGTGGATCCGGCGGCACTTCCCATTCAGCTCTTCGCGTCCGGGTTGCGCGACCTGAGGAGGGCAGCGGGAGCCATCAGGATGTGCCCAGCGCTGAAGAGGACGCCGACGCCGGTCCCCTCAGCCCTCCACCACCGCCCGGCACGCCTCCGCATACCCCCGCACCAGCGGCCGCCCCCCGTCCTCCCTGCGCCACGCCAGGACGTACCTGCTCGGCCCCAACCCCTGCACCGGCCGGGTGACCACGCCGCCCAGGGTGATCAGGGGCGCGTTGCCGGCGGCCACCAGGCAGATGCCGAGGCCGGCGACGAGGGCCTCGTACGTCTCCTCCGTGCCCGCGATCTCCGCGCCGACGCGGGGCGGGCGGCCGGAGCGCTCGTCGACGGCGAGCCAGAAGTCGCGCAGGGGGCCCGCGCTCGCCGGCAGGGCCAGGAACGGTTCGTCGGCCAGGTCGGCGAAGTCGATCTCCTCGCGGACGGCCAGCGGGTGGGTGTCGGGCAGGGCGACCAGGCGGGGCTCCTCGGCGACCGGCGTCCACGCGTAGCGCTCCGCGTCGGGCAGCGGCAGCCACACGAACGCGACCTCCGTCGTGCCGTCCGCCAGACCCGCGGTCGGATCCTGCCAACCCATCTGCCGCAGTCGTACGACCGCCTCCGGATGCGCGGCCGTGAAGCGGGAGCGGATCGCCGGGAGCAGCCCACCGCGGCCGGGGCTGGTGCTCATGCCCACCACCAGCGTGCCGCGCCCCGCCGCCCGTGCCGTCGCCATCGCGGTGTCCGCCGCCGCCCACGCCTCCAGCACCTGCCGGGCATGCGGCAGCAGCGCCTCGCCCGCCTCGGTGAGCAGCACGCCCCGCCGGTCCCGGCGGAACAACTCCACGCCCAACTGCCGCTCCAACGACCGGATCTGCTTGCTCAACGCGGGCTGGGACACGTACAGCCGCTCGGCCGCCCGCGTGAAGTGCAGCTCCTCGGCCACCGCCAGGAAGTAACGCAGGTCCCGTACATGCACGTCGGTCGTCATAGCCATCGGTTATCACCAAGGGTCTTGGACGGGCAACCGGCTTCCGCAGCAGGCTGGTTCACACGGAACCGGATCAAGAGGGAGTCGACATGAACAAGGTGTGGCTGATCACCGGCGCGAGCAGCGGCTTCGGGCGGGCGATCGCCGAGGCCGCCCTGGCCGACGGCGATGTCGTCGTGGGTGCCGCCCGTCGGCCCGAGGCACTGGACGACCTCGTGGCCGCCCATCCCGACCAGGTGGAGGCGCTGCGCCTGGACGTCACCGACACGGCCGCCGCCGAGGCCGCCGTACGGGACGTGGTGGCCCGGCACGGCCGGATCGACGTGCTGGTCAACAACGCGGGGCGTACCCATGTCGGCGCGTTCGAGGAGACCACCGAGGCCGAGCTGCGTGAACTGTTCGACCTGCATGTCCTCGGGCCGGCGGCGCTCACCCGGGCGGTGCTGCCCGGCATGCGCGAGCGGCGGTCGGGCGCGATCGTGCAGATGAGCAGCATGGGCGGGCAGCTGTCCTTCGCGGGCTTCTCGGCGTACAGCGGGACGAAGTTCGCCCTCGAGGGCATGTCCGAGGCGCTCGCCGACGAGGTCCGGGAGTACGGCGTCAAGGTGCTGATCGTGGAGCCGGGGGCCTTCCGCACCTCGCTCTTCGAGCCGAGCCGGGCCGGGGTCAGCGCTGACAGCGGGGTGTACGCCAAGGTGAGCGAGACCCGCGAGGCCGTCTCCGGCGGCGACGGCACCCAGGCCGGCGACCCCGCGAAGGCCGCGGCCCTGATCCGCGCCGCGCTCGACGCCGAGGAGACCCCGCTGCGGCTGCCCCTCGGTGACGACGCGGTGACCGCCGTGCTCGGGCACCTCGACGCCGTACGGTCCGACGTCTCCACCTGGGAGAAGAGCACCCGGGCCACCGGATTCGACGACTGAGGGACGCCGACCGCCGACGGCCCGCTCAGTGCAGGTCGAGCCTGATCGTCGTGCCGTCCGGGACGCCGTGCACCTGCTGGGCGAGGGGCCCGCGGATCCGCATCGCGGTGACCGCGTCCTTGACCGCGAAGTTGTCGAACTCGTAGCCGCCACCGCCGACGAAGTACCGCAGCGGCACCAGGCGTTCGGCCGGATCCAGCGCGCCGTGCTCCCGCTGGAAGGCGTAGGCGAAGGAGGCGGCGCCGTGGACGTCGGGGTCGTCGAGGAGCCAGGCCGCCCAGGACTCCAGACTGTCGCCGAGCTCGGTGACCTCGGCGGTCTCGGGATCGAAACAGACCACCTTCTCGCCGCCGACCACGGCGAACTGGACACCGAAGATGTCCTGGCCGAAGCAGAACTGCGCGTCGGCCAGCCCCCCGTAGGTGTCCTTCCAGGCCGCACCGGAGTTCCAGTGGAGCAGGTCGTGGCCGAGCCCCTCCTCGCCCACCCGGAAGACCTGCACCCCGGCGTCGAACAGGAAGAACCCGTTCATCCGGGAGAGCAGCCGGCCGAGTTCGGCGAGCGGGCCGGTCTCGACGCCGAAGCCCAGGTCGATCGCCGGGCCCATCGGGCCGCGGGCCCGGCCGAGGAGCTGCTCCAGCGCACTGTCCGTGCTCAAAGCATCACCACGGTTCCGCCACCCACCCCGCCGTCAGCACCAGCCGCGTCTCCCGGTGTACGGCGAGAAAGCCGAAGGGGCGGTCGAAGGCGGCCGTGACCACGGTCGAGGTGTACCGGGGCGTGGGCGGCGCACCGCCCGGCGCCGCGGCGACCGCAGTCACCGCGGCCGCCTCGAAGCCGAGCGCGTCGAAGCGGCCCAGGGCGGACTGCCGGGCGGCGCCGACGGCCAGGGGCGAGGCGCTGATCCCGGGGAAGTGGCCCTGCCCCGCGTCCCGTGCCGCGGTGAGCCCGAACAGCCCGTGCAGGCGCAGCAGGTCGTGATGCGCCCGCACCTCGAACGCCACCGTCGTCAGCTCCAGCGCCGGCTGCTGGGGTCCGGCACACGGCCGCTCCTCCACCCGCAGCCCCGGCCCGGCGGGCCCGTACGGAAGCAGCGCCCCCTTCACCACCGGGCACCCGCCGTCGAGTACGGCCACCCCCGCCTCCAGCACCTCACCGGGCGTCATGTGCTCCTCCCCGAGCAGGAGATGGACGTCGACGCCGTCGTCGCCGCACACCTTCGCCTCGGTGACCCGTCCGCTGCGTACCGCCGCCACCCCGACCCGGTCAAGCCGTACGCTCCGCCGGTGCAGCCCGCGCAGGGTCCTGCCCTGCCAGGGACCCGCGGACGGCCGTACCGGACGCGCCTCGAACGGCCGCAGCCACGTGGTCCGCAGGGCCAGCGCGCTCGCCAGCACCAGCTGGGTGTCCCTCCGGACCTCGACCGGCATCCGCTCGATCAGTCCGCCCGTCCGCTTCACGGCCCAGGTGTCCAACTCCCGCTGATCGGTGTCCGGATCGCCGCTGAGCACCCCGTGCGCGTCGGCCGGCAGTCCGGCCGCCCACTCCTCCCGCGGCTCCACAGTCCGAGCGGTCCACAGGCCGAGGGCCGAGTCCAGTCCCCGTACGTCCGCCAGCGCGTGCAGCAACTCCCGTGCCGCGGCGGCCGATTCGCCCGCCGGCAGCCCCACGGCCGCCGCCAGCTCCTCGCGTGCCGCTCCCCGTGCCCCGTCGGCCAGGAAGGCCAGCAGCGGCCACACCCCGGCGGCCGAGAACACCGTGCCCCCTGGAGACATCCCGGCCCACCGTGCCGTGAGCCCGTTCACCGCCCGGGTCGTCGTACCCGTGATCGGCATTCCACCCCCGCCTGCCCCGCGCATACCATGCGCCCTGTCGTACGTCAGTTCCCCGCCGCTGTCTGAACCAGGAGCACGGTACCCGTGTCCATACCCCCGCCCCCTGGGCCGCACCAGCCCGACCCCGCCCAGGGACCCCAGGGACCGTCCCCCGCCCCGGACCCCTACCGGCCACCGCCGCAGGGACAGCAGCCGTACGGCCCTCCGCCGCAGGGACAGCAGCCGTACGGGCCGCAGCCGTACGGCCCCACGCCCCCCGGGCAGCAGCCGTACGGACAGCAGCCGTACGGACAGCAGCCGTACGGACAGCAGCCGTACGGCCAACCCTATGGGGTGCCCTATCAGACCTGGGGCCAGGGCTACAGCCCCTACGCCCGCCCCTCCTCCGTGAACGGGCTCGCCATCGCCTCGCTGGTGTTCGGCGTGCTGTGCTGCTTCCCGGCCGTCGGGCTGGTGCTGGGCGTGATCGCGCTGGTGCAGATCAAGAAGAAGGGGCAGTCCGGGAAGGGCCTGGCGATCGCCGGGTCGATCCTGTCCTCGCTCGGACTCGCCCTGTGGGTGGTCGCGCTCGCCACCGGCGGGCTCTCGGAGGCGTGGGACGGGTTCAAGGAGGGGGCGACGGAGGGCGCGGCCTTCTCGGTGGTGAAGGGCCAGTGCTTCGATGCGCCGGGGGAGTCCCTCGACGGGCTCACCTACGACGTCGACGCGGTGCCCTGCGCGGGTGAGCACGAGGGCGAGGTGTTCGGCGAGTTCGAGATGAGCGGGTCGGCCTTCCCGGGCGACGCCGCCGTCTCCGACGCGGCCGACGAGAGGTGCTACCCGCTCCAGGACGCCTACGTCATGGACACCTGGTCGCTCCCCGACGACGTGGACGTGTACTACTTCGGCCCGACCCGGCAGAGCTGGCGCCTCGGCGACCGCGAGGTCACCTGCATCTTCGGGAACACCGACGAGACGGGCACCCTGACCGGCTCGCTGCGCGTCGACGCGACCACCCTCGACGACGACCAGCTGACCTTCCTCATGGCACTCAACGCCGTCGACGAGACGTTCTGGGAGGAGCCCGAGGAGCAGCCGGAGGACGACCTGCGGGGCTACCGGGACTGGTCCCAGGACATGCACGACAGCCTCGACGACGAGATCCGCCACCTCAGGGCGCACACCTGGTCGGGCGCCCCGGCCAAGCCGGTCCAGGCCCTGCTCAAGGACATGGAGAAGGCCCGCGGCGAGTGGGCGAAGGCCGCCGCCTCCGACGACGTGGACACCTTCTACACGCACTACGACGCGGGCTACGCCTACGTCGACGGCCCCACCACCATCACCGCCCGCAAGGCTCTGGGGCTCGCCTCGGATCCGCCGTACGACGACGAGGACACCGGCGGCACGGGCGACGGCGCGGGGAGCGACCACCTCGATGTGTGAACCCGGCCATAGCGGGGAGAAAGTGCCTGCGTAAAGCCCACCACCGGAACATGTCATCACATCGAGTGGTTCTCTGGCCTTTGCTTGCATGGGCCAACCCACGGTTGCCAGGCTGTTGCTGTCTGTACAACCTGATGGGAGCGGCCAGTGACATTCGGTGAGCAGCCGGCGTACCTGCGCGTCGCGGGTGATCTCCGCAAGAAGATCGTCGACGGTTCGCTGCCACCGCACACCCGTCTGCCGTCCCAGGCCCGGATCCGCGAGGAGTACGGCGTCTCGGACACCGTCGCCCTCGAGGCGCGCAAGGTGCTGATGGCCGAGGGCCTGGTCGAGGGCCGCTCCGGCTCCGGGACCTACGTCCGCGAGCAGCCCGTGCCCCGCCGGATCGCCCGCTCCGGGTACCGCCCGGCCTCCGGCGCCACCCCCTTCCGGCAGGAGCAGGCGGACGGCGAGGGGCGCGGCACCTGGGAGTCCAGCAGCCGGCAGACCGACGCCTCCGCCGCCATCGCCGAGCGGCTCGCCATCCGGCCCGGCGACCGCGTGATGTGCACGAAGTACGTCTTCCGGGAGGCCGGTGAGCCCATCATGCTCTCCACCTCCTGGGAGCCCCTCGCGGTCACCGGGCGCACCCCCGTGATGCTCCCCGAGGAGGGCCCGCTCGGTGGCATGGGCGTGGTCGAGCGCATGGCGGCCATCGACGTCGTCGTGGACAACGTCACCGAGGAGGTCGGCGCCCGCCCCGGCCTCGCCGAGGAACTGCTCGCGCTGGGCGGTGTCCCCGGCCATGTCGTCCTCGTGGTCCACCGCACCTACTACGCCTCGGGCCGCCCGGTGGAGACGGCCGACGTGGTCATTCCGGCCGACCGCTACCAGGTCGCGTACCACCTTCCGGTGAAGTAGTCGCGTGCCCGTGGAGTAGCGCGCCCGTGAAGTAGCGCACGCCCCGGGGAAGTTGCCCCGGGCGAGCACTCAACCGGCTCGCAGGCGAACGCCGTTCGAATCCGGCCGTTCTCGCAGGTCGACACCGCTGTCCCGGGTGCGCCCCTGACCGGAGGCATCGCGGTCCACCGGGGCGCGTTCAACGCCGTGCGCCCCCGGTCCGAGGAGTCCGTCCTGGCTGGTTGCGTACCTCTTTGTGAAAACGCGTGTTCGCTGCGTAAAGGTTGGGCGTAGGCTCGGGCATATGCGGATTGCGGTTTCCTTATCGGGTGGGGCTCGACGCAGGTCGGGAAGGAGCGGTGGGGCGCAATGAACGACGGCACGATCACTCTTCCCTGGCTGGTCATACGGCAGGACGACAACGGCAATCGCTACCGCGTGGGCAGGTACGCGACCCGGGCGGAGGCCCAGAAGATCGCGGACAGTCTCGACGCCCGCGGCCACAAACAGCTCTACTGGGTCGAGCGCATCAGCCAGAACGGCGCCGGCTCGGCCGACTGACCCGTCTCCCGTAGGCTCCGGCGCATGACGGAACGGATCGTGGTGGTGGCGGCCGCCCTCTACGACGGCGACCGCCTCCTCGCAGCCCGCCGCAGCGCACCCCCGGAACTGGCCGGCCGGTGGGAGCTGCCGGGGGGCAAGGTGGAGCAGGGGGAGGCGCCGGAGGAGGCGCTGGCGCGGGAGCTTCGCGAGGAGTTGGGCGTGGAGGCGGAGGTCCTGGACCGCATCCCGGGCGAGTGGCCCCTGAAGCCCCCGTACGTCCTCCAGGCGTGGCGCGCGCGCCTCCTGCCCGACTCCCCGGACCCCAAGCCCCTGCAGGACCACGACGAACTCCGCTGGCTGACGCCGGACGAGCTCTGGGACGTCGACTGGCTCGACCAGGACGTCGAAGCGGTGGCGGCACTGGAGTCACCCAGGGGCGCGGGGAACTGCGCGACAAGCCCCCACGAACCTGCACCCGCAAGACGGCAGGCACCCCCGAGCTCTTAGGCGCACTCACTTACACCATTCGGCACGGTACCGCCCCCGCAATATCGGGTATGTGCCCCTTAACCCCACGAAAGTGGACATTGGCCGGCCCGGGATGTGATCGGCGTGATCGACACCGAAGGCGACTGCGCCGAGTGGACCTTCCCCGCGGACCCCGGCGCTGTACGAGCCGCTCGTGCAGCGGTCCGCGAAAGACTGCGCGCCTGGGGCCTCGACGGCCTCGCCGACATCGCCGCCCTGCTGGTCAGCGAGTTGGTGACGAACTCCCTGCGGCACGCCACCGGCCCCATCGGCGTCCGCCTGGTCCGCCCCGGCGCGGTCGACGGCGTCCTCCTGGTGGAGGTCTCCGACCCGCTCCCCGACCCGCCCCGCGAACGGGTCGCCGAACCGGACGATGAGCACGGCCGGGGTCTCCAGCTGGTCGCCCACGCCGCCCACCGCTGGGGCACCCGCCCCGGCACGACCGGCAAGACGGTCTGGTTCGAGCTCTCGGTGCCATGAGGAACACCTGTACGACAGCCCGTCCCCTGTCCAGCGACTGGTTCAGGCCAGTGGCAGTTGTCGAAGGACGTGATTCGATGCCGTGTCCGCTGGTTAGAAGACTGGAAGTGTTGTCGCAGCCCGGACCGAAAACCGTCGGGATCGTGCTGTGATCGTGAACACCGTGTTGTGCGGCGCCGTAGTGCTGGATACTGCGGGCAGCCGCCCCCGGTGACCGGTACCGGACGCGGTGAGCTGGAGGGGACGGTTCGCGTGAGCGAGATACCAGCGAAGGCCACGGAGTCGAAGGACCCGTCGGACGGCGCGAGGACGGAGGCCGCGGAGGATGCCGTACAGGTCCGTCCCGGCGAGGCGCCGTCCGGTGATGCCATGTGGCAGAGCAGCCCGCCCGGCTCGATCTACGACTACATCAAGGTCGCGTCCTTCTCCATAGGCCCCGACGGGCTGGTCGACCAGTGGAGCCTGCGCGCCGAGCAGCTCTTCGGCATCCCCGCCGCGCAGGCGGTCGGCATGGACCCCATCGAGGCGTTCATCGACCCGGACCTGCGTGCGCAGGGCCAGCGCAAGATGGCGGAGATCCTGGACGGCCGTGAGTGGACCGGCGTGGTCCCCTTCCGGGTGCCGGCCCCGGTCGAGGGCGAGTGCGGCCGGGAGGGCCTCGCCGAGGTCTATGTGATGCCGACGCGGACCGAGGAGGGGGAGAAGGCCGCCGTCTGCATCGTCGTCGACGTCCGCACGCTCCGGAGCATCGAGACCGACCTCGCCGCCTCGCAGGCGATATTCGGTCAATCTCCCTTCGGGTTCGTGCTGATCGACCCGGACCTGCGGGTCCGCCGCGTCAACTACCGGTTCGCCTCCCTGTTCGGCGGCACCCCGGACGACCACCGCGGCAAGGGCGTCCACGACTATCTGCCGCGCCCCGAGGCCGAGCGGGTCACCGCGACCCTGCGCCGGGTCCTGGAGACCGGCGACTCCATCACGGACATGCACGTCACCGGCTTCCTGCCGGGCTCCGACGAGCGCCGCCACTGGTCCATCAACCTGTACCGGGTGCGCAGCGGCTCCGGCCGGCCCATCGGGATCGCCTGGCTGGGAACCGACATCACCGCCCGCCGCGCCGCCGCCCGCGAGGCCGCCGCCGCCCGGCGCAATCTCGCCCTCCTGAATGAGGCGGGCGCCCGCATAGGGAACTCCCTCGACCTGGAGACCACGGCCCGCGAACTCCTCGACGTGGTCGTGCCCGGCTTCTGCGACCTGGCCACCGTCGACCTGTACCAGGGTCTGCTGGCCGGCGACGAGACCCCGCCCGGCCTCGCCGACGGCAGCGCCGAACTGCGCCGGGTCGCCTTCGCCAGCGCGGTCTCCGACGCCCCCTTCCTCGGCTCCGGCGCCCCCGTCTCGGTCGGCGCGGTCCACCACTACCCCTTCAACTCGCCCTGCGCGGACGCCCTGCGCACCGCCCGGCCGCTGTACGTCCCGGCCGAGGAGGGCGGCCTCGTCCAGTCCACGCTCGCCGTGCCGATGGTCGCCCACGACACCGTCGTAGGCCTCGCGCAGTTCGCGCGGACGAAGGGCAGCGAGCCGTTCGGGGACCGGGACCGGGACCTGGCGGTGGAGCTCGCGGCGCGGGCCGCGGTCTGTATCGACAACGCGCGCCTGTACCGGCGGGAGCACGAACGGGCGTTGATACTGCAACGGTCCCTGTTGCCGCCCGGCGACCCGGTCGCCTCCGGTCTGGACATCGCCTGCCGCTATCTTCCCGGCAACTCCTCCGCGGACCGCCCCAGCGAGGTCGGCGGCGACTGGTTCGACGTCATAGAACTGCCGGGCCACCGCACCGCGTTGGTGGTCGGTGACGTGATGGGCCGCGGGCTGCGCGCGGCGGTGGCGATGGGTGAACTGCGGTCCGCCGTGCGGACCCTGGCCCTGCTGGACCTCGAACCGGCCGAAGTCCTCTCCGCGTTGGACGAGATCGCCCGCGGGCTCGGCGCCCCCGGCGGAGTCCAGCAGGCGACCCGCGCGGCCCGCCGCCCCCGGGAGGCGGACCTGTCCGAGGTGTACCTGGCGACCTGCGTGTACGCCGTCTACGACTCGGTGACCAGGCGCTGCACCTTCGCCAACGCGGGCCATCTGCCCCCCGTGCTGGTCGAGCCCGGCGAGGACGCGCTCATGCTCGACGTGCCGCCCGGCATGCCGCTCGGCGTCGGGGGCGAGCCCTTCGAGGAGGTCGAGGTCGAACTACCCGAAGGCGCCCTGCTCGCGCTCTACACGGATGGACTGGTCGAAAGCCGCGATCACCCCCTCGACGAAGGCCTCCAGGCGTTCGTCGGGGCGCTGACCGACCCCTCCGCCCCCCTGGAGGACGTCTGCGACCACGTCCTCAACACCCTCGACACCCACCACGGCGAGGACGACATCGCGCTGCTGATGGCACGTGTCCAGGGCCTGCCGGCCGACTCGGTCGGCGACTGGACGCTGCCGCGCGAGCCGCGAAGCGTGGGCCGGGCCCGTGAGTACGCGCGCGGCCAGCTGCTCAGCTGGGACCTGGAGCCCCTGGTCGACACCACGGAACTCCTCGTCAGCGAACTGGTCACCAACGCCCTCAGGTACGGCGAGGGAGACATCCGGCTGCGTCTCCTTCTCGACCGCACCCTGGTCTGCGAGGTCTGGGACTCCGGCCTGGTCCAGCCCCGCCGCCGGCGCGCCCGCGACACCGACGAGGGCGGCCGCGGCCTGCAACTGGTCGGCCTGCTCAGCGCGGCCTGGGGCTCCCGCCGGACCCCGCGCGGAAAGACGGTGTGGTTCGAACTGCCGTTGCCGGACGGGGAGAACGGCATGGTGGACCCGGCGGAGGCCCTGCTGAGCCTGTTCTAGGCGGTTGTCATGCGGTGTGCCCGCGCAGGCGTACGTCCCGTTCGGCGAGGTCGCGCGCCTCGCGGGCCAGGGCGTCCGCCCGCGGGAGATCCTCGGTCAGCCGCGCCTGCGACAGCAGGACCCGGGGCGCGGCACCGACCGCCTCCCGGTGCACGGCCACATAGCCGTCCGCCGCGGCCACGGACTCCCGGGCGACCAGCCGCGCGGCCACCGGGAGCACTCCGGACCGGCCGCCCGCGAGGGGCGCGGTCGCGTGCACGATCCGACGCAGCACGCCGAGCGGGTCGTACGGCTGTCCGGACGTCGTCTCCTGTCGTACGGCGGCCAGGACCGCGTCGGCGTGCGCGAGCCGGGTGCGGGTCTCGCCCTCGGGCCGGGCGCCGCCGCGGAAGGGGGCCAGTTCCGCCTCGGCGCCCGTGAGGGCGGGCGGGATCAGCCGGGCGGCCTCGGCGCGTGTCTCCCGCAGCCGGGTCACGGCCGTCACCAGTACCTCCGCCCGGGCGATCGCACTCTCCGCGGCGCGGAGCCGCTGGGCCGCCTCGTCCAGCTGGTCGGAGGCGAGGGCCTGGTGGGTCTCGTTGAGGTGGACGGTGGCGGTGACCAGGCTGTCCTTGGCCCGCTCGACACAGCCGGTGACGGCCTCGCCCACGAGCGCGGTGTCCGCCCCGGCCGTGCGGGCGGTCAGCTCGCGGAAACGGGTCTCGGCCACGGTCAGGGCCTCGCGGGGATCGCGGTCCAGCGCCCGTAGCGTGCGCAGGCTCTCCGTCGCCTCGGTCAGTCGCCGCCCGGCCTCCTCGCACCGGCCCACGACCCCGGCGAGGGCGGCCGCCTCCTCCGGTACGCCCTCGTCGTACCGCCGCCGGATCGCGCACGCGGCGGCCAGCTCGGACTCCGCGGCCCCGGCCAGCCCGACGAAGGGGGTCAGGGCCTCGCGGTCCAACCCGGCCTCGGCGAAGGAGAGTTCCTCGCGGAAGGCGCGGAGGTGGTTGTCGGCGTCGACGAGCGCGGTGCGGGCGCGGTCGTCCAGGCCGGCGAGCGGGGGCGGGGCCGCGGGGGCGGGGTACGCGCCGACGTGGGTGGTGCCGGGGGCAGCCGGTGTCGTACGACTGCGGGTGCGGCGGATCCGGCGCACGGAGCCGTAGGCGGCGAGGACCGCGACCACGGCGAGCGCGGCTACCGGCAGGACGAGGTCGCCGGCGGACGAGTCCTCCTCGGCCGCCGCGGCGCTCGACCGCGCGCCCGCAACCGGAGCGTCGTCATTGATCGTCATCCACGGCAACACCAGCCACACGACCCCGGCCACCACGCCCACCAGGGCGTGCGCCACCCGCACGGATATGTGCGATCGGCTCCGCCGAGGTCGGCCGCGTATCAGGGATGGCGTCACATTTCGGAGCGTATGGTCCGGAATGCGCGGACGCGAGCGGGGTGGGACGGCGGGGGTACGCGAGGGGACGGGGAGCGGATGTCACAGGCACCGGACGCACGGGGCCGCCAGGACGGCGAGCGGATGCCGCAGGCGGCGGCCGTACGAGGGGACCAGGACGGCGAGACGGGGCAGACGGCACCGGCACCGGCACCGGCACCGGCGCCGAGGACGAGGCGGCGCCGCTGGATCCGCCGGGGTGTCCTCGCGCTCGCGCTCGTCGTGCTCCTCCCCCTCCTCACCGTCGCCGTCGCGCTCCGTCTCAACTACGCCGGCGACCCCGCCGACGGCACCCGCACCCGCCACAAGGACGCGATCTGGCTCGGCCACGCCTGGGTGGACGGCCGCAAGGGCGACGCCGACGTCACCGCCCTCGCCCGGCGCCTGCGGAGCACCGGGATCCGGGACCTGTACGTCCACGCGGGCCCCCTGGAACACGACGGAACGCTGCCCGCCTCGGCGTACCCGAAGGCGGCCTGGCTGATCGGCGCCGTGCACGAGGCGGCCCCCGGCATCCGCGTCCAGGCCTGGCTGGGGGACAAGCTCGCCACCGAGAGCCCGGACGGCATGCACCTCGCCGAGCAGGACACCCGGGCCGCCGTCGTGCGCTCCACCCGCCAGATCCTCGCCGCCGGTTTCGACGGCGCCCACTTCGATCTGGAACCCCTGCACTCCGGCGACCAGGACTACCTCGACCTCCTCGACACCCTCCGCCAGGTCACCCGCGCCCACGGCGTCCCCCTCTCGGTCGCCGCGCACCAGATCGACCCGCTGCCCGCGCTGCACTCCGCCGCGGGCGTCCTCGCCGAGCACCCCAAGTGGTGGTCGCAGGCCTACTTCGGCCAGGTCGCGCGGCGCGTCGACCAGATCGCGGTGATGTCGTACGACACGGCCACGCCCCTGGAGAGCCTCTACGGCGGCTATGTCGCCCAGCAGACCTCCCTGGCCCTCGAGGTCACCCCGGACTCCACCGACCTGCTGATGGGCCTGCCCTTCTACCGGGAGAACAACTTCGACCACTGGTCCTTCGCCGAGACCGTCCCGGCGGCCGTCCGGGGCGTCCGCCTCGGGCTCTCCCGCACCGACGCGGACCGCGCGAACTTCGGCGTGGCGCTGTACGTCGACTTCGCGGCCACGGAGGCGGACTGGACGGCGTACGAGAGGGACTGGGTCCGCTAGAAAACCACCTGCGGCCCGGCGCCCGGCACTGCGACGATCTGCCGAATGACCCCCACCCGCAGACACCTCACCCGTGACGATCTCGCCCCCCTCGCCCGCGCCGCGACCGGCCGCACCCTCACCGGCGTCACCAGACTCCGCGGCGGCACCAAGAAGGGTGTCTACCGGCTCGCCCTCGACGACGACACCACCGTCGTCGCCTATGTCTGGTCGCCGGACGAGGACTACTGGGACGCCGGGCCATCCGACCTCCGCGATCCCTTCTCCGCGGGCACCAGCCGTGACGTGTTCACCGCGGCCCACGACCGGCTCGCGGCCACCGGGGTGCGGACCCCGCGACTCCTGTACGCGGACGCCGAGAAGGACGCCGTGGTCGTCGAGGACCTGCGGGGCGGCAGCCTGGAGGACGTCCTGGAGCGGGACCCGGTCGCCGGGCGCGCCGCGCTGGAGCAGCTCGCCGGCGAACTGGCGACCCTGCACGCGCAGGAGGGCCCCGCCTTCGGCAAGGCCGTGCTCGTCGACAACGGCGGTACCTCGTCCGCGAGTTCGGCCGCCCGGCGCGTCACCGAGGGCGCCCTGCGCGACCTCGGGGAGGCCGCCGCACGGGACGAACGGATCGCGGAAGTGCGCGAGGACCTGGAGGAGAGCCTGCGGCGGCTCGACGCGGCGGTACGGCCCCGCGACCGGCACTCCCTCATCCACGGCGAACTCGGTCCCGACCACGTCCTGCTGGACGACCGGGGGCGGCCCGCGCTGATCGACATCGAGGGGCTGATGTACTTCGACGTCGAGTGGGAGCACGTCTTCCTGCGGATCCGTTTCGGCTCCCACTACGACGTCCTGCGCGTCCCCGACCTGGACGAGGACCGGATGGGCCTGTACCGCCTCGCCATGCACGTCTCCCTGGTCGCAGGCCCCCTGCGCCTGATCGAGGGCGACTTCCCGCACCCGGAGTGGATGCGGGAGATCGCGGAACACAACCTGGTCAGGGTGTTGGAGCTCGTGCGAGAGTGAGCGCGTGAACTCGGTGTTGGTGGTCGTGGCCGCCGTGGTGGTGGGCGCGCTGTCGGTGCTCGGTACCGTGCAGCTCGCGACGGGCTGGCTGCCGCCCTGGCTCCGGGACACGATCCTGCGGCCGAGGCTGTCCGGGTTCGGCACCCTGCTGAACGCGGTCGGGCTGGGTGTGTTCCTGTTCCTGGGGCCGCTGGGGAGCCCGCCCACACAGGACGTGTACGTCCCGTTGCTCGGTCTGGCACTTTCCCTCGTCGGCGGGAGCGTTCTCCAACGCCTCGCCCAGCGTGCGCCTGCTACGAAGACCTCCGCCTGATCTTCGACCCCAGCCACACCAGCGGGTCGTACTTGCGGTCGACGGCCCGTTCCTTCAAGGGGATCAGCGCGTTGTCGGTGATCTTGATGCCCTCGGGGCAGACCTCCGTGCAGCACTTGGTGATGTTGCAGTAGCCGAGGCCGTGTTCGTCCTGGGCCGTCTTCTTGCGGTCCAGGCCCTCGGACTCGGCCGCGTCCAGCGGGTGCATGTCCAGCTCCGCCACCCGCATCAGGAAGCGCGGGCCCGCGAACGCCGGCTTGTTCTCCTCGTGGTCGCGCACCACATGGCAGGTGTCCTGGCACAGGAAGCACTCGATGCACTTGCGGAACTCCTGCGAGCGGTCCACGTCCTCCTGCATCATCCGGTACTCACCGGGCCCGAGACCGGCCGGTGGCACGAACGCCGGGACCTCCCGCGCCTTCTGGTAGTTGAAGCCGACGTTCGTGACCAGGTCGCGGACCACCGGGAAGGCGCGGAGGGGAGTGACGGTGATCGTCTCCTCCTGGGTGAACACCGACATGCGCGTCATGCACATCAGCCTCGGCCGCCCGTTGATCTCCGCCGAGCACGAACCGCACTTGCCCGCCTTGCAGTTCCAGCGGACCGCGAGATCGGGCGCCTGGGTGGCCTGGAGGCGGTGGATGATGTCCAGGACCACCTCGCCGTCGTTGACCTCGACCTTGAAGTCCTCCAGGTCACCGCCCTTGACGTCACCCCGCCACACCTTGAAGTGGGCCGTGTAGCCGCTCATTCGTACAGCTCCTCTTCGGCGAGGTACTTGACCAGCTCCTCCTTGTCGAAGAGGGCGAGCAGGTCGGCGCGGATGGGTTCGGTGGTCTCACGGGTGAGGTCGATCTGGCCGCGGACCGGGTCCGTGGCCGCCAACCCGCCCGTCGGGTCGGCCAGTTGGCACAGCAGGTTCACCCGGCGCCACTTGCGGTCCATCCCCGGATGGTCCTCGCGGGTGTGCCCGCCCCGCGACTCGGTCCGCTCCAGCGCGGCCCGCGCCACGCACTCGCTGACCAGCAACATGTTGCGAAGGTCGAGAGCGAGGTGCCAGCCCGGGTTGAACTGCCGGTGCCCTTCGACCCCGGCCCTGCGCGCCCGCACGCGAAGATCCGCGAGCTTCTCCAGTGCCTGCTCCATCTCGCCCTCGCGCCGGATGATCCCGACCAGGTCGTTCATGGCCTGCTGGAGCTCCTGGTGCAGGGTGTACGGGTTCTCCGGAGGCCCTACGGCGGGCTCGGCGCCCTCCGCCGAGAAGGGCCGCAGCGCCTCCGCGGCCGCCGCGTCGACCTGGACCTCGTCGACCGGCGGCCGGTCCGCCGCGAGGCCGGTCGCGTACTCGGCCGCGTGCCAGCCCGCCCGGCGCCCGAACACCAGCAGGTCGGACAGCGAGTTGCCGCCGAGCCGGTTCGAGCCGTGCATACCGCCCGCGACCTCACCGGCCGCGAACAGCCCCGGCACCCCGCGGGCCGCCGCCGTGTCCGACTCGACCGCGATCCCGCCCATCACGTAGTGACAGGTCGGCCCGACCTCCATCGGCTCGGCGGTGATGTCGACGTCCGCCAGCTCCTTGAACTGGTGGTACATGGACGGGAGTCGGCGCCGGATGACCTCGGCCGGCATGCGTGTCGAGACGTCGAGGAAGACCCCGCCGTGCGGAGATCCCCTCCCCGCCTTCACCTCGGCGTTGATGGCCCTCGCCACCTCGTCGCGTGGCAACAGCTCAGGAGGACGGCGGTTGTTGTCCGGGTCCTCGTACCAGCGGTCGCCCTCCTCCTCCGACTCCGCGTACTTCTCCTTGAAGACGTCGGGGACGTAGTCGAACATGAACCGCTTGCCGTCGGAGTTGCGCAGCACCCCGCCGTCGCCGCGCACGGACTCCGTGACGAGGATCCCCTTCACCGAGGGCGGCCAGACCATGCCCGTCGGGTGGAACTGCACGAACTCCATGTTCAGCAGAGGTGCTCCGGCCAGCAGGGCCAGGGCGTGGCCGTCTCCCGTGTACTCCCACGAGTTCGACGTCACCTTGAAGGACTTGCCGATGCCCCCGGTGGCGATCACCACGGACGGGGCTTCCAGGACGAAGAAACGGCCGGTCTCACGGTCGTAGGCGAAGACCCCGGAGACCCGGCTGCCGTCCTTCAACACCCTTGTGACCGTGCACTCCTGATACACCTTCAGGCGCGACTCGTAGTCCCCGGTCTCCCGCTTGTCCTCCTGCTGGAGGGACACGATCTTCTGCTGGAGCGTGCGGATCAGTTCGAGGCCGGTGCGGTCGCCGACGTGGGCGAGGCGCGGGTACTCGTGGCCGCCGAAGTTGCGCTGGGAGATCCGGCCGTCCTTGGTGCGGTCGAACAGGGCGCCCCAGGTCTCCAGCTCCCAGACCCGGTCCGGGGCCTCCTGGGCGTGCAGTTCGGCCATCCGCCACTGGTTGAGGAACTTGCCGCCGCGCATGGTGTCGCGGAAGTGGACCTGCCAGTTGTCGTTCGAGTTGGCGTTGCCCATGCTGGCCGCGATGCCGCCCTCGGCCATCACGGTGTGGGCCTTGCCGAACAGGGACTTGCAGATCACGGCCGTACGGGCACCGCGCTCGCGGGCCTCGATGGCGGCCCGCAGTCCGGCACCGCCCGCGCCGACCACGACGACGTCCCATTCCTGCCGGTCGACCACGGACATCAGAAGAACCTCGGATCGTCGAAAGCGCCGGAGGCGACCAGATACACGTAGAAGTCGGCGAGCGCCACGCTCACCAGTGACGCCCAGGCCAGCTGCATGTGACGGGCGTTGAGCTTCCCGACGAACTGCCAGGCCTTGTAGCGCACGGGATGCTTGGAGAAGTGCTTCAGCTTGCCACCGACGATGTGCCGGCAGGAGTGGCAGGAGGCGGTGTACGCCCAGATCAGCACGATGTTGACCAGGAACACCAGGGTGCCGAGGCCCATGTGGCCCCACTCGTAGTTCTCGTCGCGGAACGAGAGCACGGTGTCGTAGGTCAGGATGCCGGCGACCACGATCGCGGCGTAGAAGAAGTACCGGTGGATGTTCTGCAGGATCAGCGGGAAGCGGGTCTCACCGGTGTACTTCTTGTGCGGCTCGGCCACCGCGCAGGCCGGTGGGGACGCCCAGAAGCCCCGGTAGTAGGCCTTGCGGTAGTAGTAGCAGGTCAGGCGGAAGCCGAGCGGGAAGATCAGGATGATGATCGCGGGGGAGATGCCCCACCAGCTGCCGAAGAGCTCCCAGTTGGGGCCGTGCCGCATGGGCTCGCAGCGCTCGGCCAGACACGGGGAGTAGAACGGCGAGACGTAGGGGGCCGCGTAGTAGTCCGTGTCGGCGAAGGCCCGCCAGGTCGAGTACACGATGAAGGCGAGCAGCCCGGCGGCGGTGGCCGCCGGCGCCAGCCACCAGCGGTCGGTGCGCAGGTGCGGGGCGTCGATCGCGGCGCGCGTGCCGGTGCGCACGCCGCCGCTCACGGGATGGGGTTCGGTGTCGGGGGGTTCCGTACCAGTGGCCAACGCTTGACTCCGGTCGGGTTCAGGGGGCCCTGCGGTCGCGGGCGCCGAGGCCCTCGTCGTCCGAGTCCGTCCACAGGGTGTTGTCGTAGGGGGTGTCGGAGATGGAGACGAGATCCGGGCGGCGGGCCTTGGCGAGCGCCGGGTCGGTCTCCCTCAGCAGCGCGAGGCTCTCGCGCAGACGGTCGGCGTCGATCCGGACCCGGCGCATCTCCAGACCGCCGCTGCCCAGCTGCTGCTCCAGCCGCTTGACATGTCGGAGCACTTCGTCGAGAGCGCGCTGGGCCGATGCCAGTTCGTCGTTCACGGACATGACGTGACCTCACTTCCGTGGGCGGGTTGCCCTGCACGGGAACGGTCATGCGCCTGCGAGTGTTGCGCGTCACACCTGCCGGTGTGAAGGGACGTGCACCGATTGGCGGATCGTGAGCCTCGGTGCGCGCCCCTCGTGCGCCGTCGATTGCGCCGCACGGGTGGGCTTCCCGGTCCGTGTCGCCGTGTCGCCGTCCGTTGCCGAACCCTTTCCTCTTCAGTGGCCGCATACATGTGATCAGCTCCATATACCGCCAAAAGTGATCATAACGCCCGCGGCTCCCGGAGGTAAGCAGAGATGTCCCACAACGGCGTCGGACTGCGCGCGGTCATGCGCTCGGTCGCCTTCCTCACCGCGGGAGCCCTCGCGGTGCCCGCCCTCGCCGGGTGCAGCTCCGAGGAGAAGACGAGCAAGCCACTCGCGGAGCAGGACATCGCGCCCGCGGCCCGTGACCAGGTCGCCGACGGCGGCACCCTGCACTGGGCGGTGGACGCCGTCCCCGAGACCCTGAACACCTTCCAGGCGGACGCGGACGCGACCACCACCGCCGTCGCCCAGGCGGTCCTGCCGTCGATGTACCGGCTGGACGCGGCCGGGCGGCCGCAGATCAACCCCGACTACCTGGAGTCGGCGAAGGTCGTCGAGACCGAGCCCCAGCAGGTCGTGCTGTACAAGCTGAACCAGCAGGCCGTGTGGAGCGACGGCCGGGAGATCGGCGCCGCCGACTTCGCCGCCCAGTGGCGTGCCCTGTCCGGCAAGGACTCCGCGTACTGGACCGCCCGCAACGCCGGCTACGAGCGCATCGAGAAGATCGAGCGCGGCGCCAACGACCTGGAGGTCCGGGTCACCTTCGCGCGGCCGTACGCCGACTGGCGCTCGCTGTTCTCGCCGCTGTACCCGAAGGACGTCATGGGCACCCCGGACTCCTTCAACGACTCCGCCCGCAAGAAGCTCAAGGTCACCGCCGGCCCGTTCCGGCTGAAGAAGGTCGACCGCAAGGACGGCGAGGTCACCCTGGCCCGCAGCGAGCGCTGGTGGGGGCATCCCGCCAAGCTGGACGAGATCGTGCTGCGGGCCGTACCGCGCGACGAGCGGGCCGGCGCGCTGGCCGCCGGCGATCTGGACCTCGCCGAGATCGACCCCGAGGCCCTCGGCCGCATCAACCTCGCCGCCCGCGCGGGCGCCAAGGCCGGCAGCACCCCGCTCGCCGGACCGGGCGGCCTGTCCGGCCACGGCCCCGGCAGCAACCTCGGGGCCGCGGACGCCCTGCGCTCCTGGGCCGTGGCCCACGAGGACGACGAAAAGGCCGCGGACGAGGAGTCGGACGCCCGCGAGGAGAAGCGCGAGGCCGCCCTCGCCTACGAGCGGCAGCAGACGGCCCTCAAGGGCTTCGAGGTCCGCAGGTCCCTGGAACCCGCCTACACCCAGCTCGCCCTCAACGGCGCCTCGGGTCCGCTCGCCGACGAGCGGGTCCGCCGGGCCGTGGCCCGCGCCCTGGACCGCAAGGCGCTGGCCAGTGCGGTCCTCACCCCGCTCGGACTGCCCGCCGAACCCGTCGGCAGCCACCTCGCGCTCTCCGGCCAGGACGCCTACGCCGACAACAGCGGCGCGCTCGGCGGCCAGGACACCGAGGAGGCGGAGGCCCTGCTGGCCGACGCCGGCTGGGTGCACGGCGGGCCCGTGAAGAAGGAGAAGGGGGACAAGGGGGAGAAGGCCGCCGGGGCCAAGGGCAAGAAGTCCGACAAGGACGCGGACGACTCCGAGGACACGGAGGACTCCAAGGACGGGACGTACATCGTCGGCGAGGACGGCAAGGGCGACGACAAGGACCCCGAGGACCACGCGAACCGGAGCGACGGCGCCGCCCGGCACCTCGCGCAGGACGGCAAGCAGTACGCGAACAAGCTGCGGCAGGGCGGCCCGCCGGCCGGGGCCTACGCCCCGAAGGGCACCCCCGCCCCGGCGAGCGCGGCGACCAAGGTGCTGGCCAAGAACGGCAAGGCGCTGGCACTGCGGTTCGTGCTGCCGTCGGGCCCGGGCTCCGAGACCCTGCGGACCGTGGCCGGCCGGATCTCCTCGATGCTCGCGAAGATCGGCATCCGCACCGAGATCTCCAAGGTGTCCGACGAGAGCTACTTCAAGGACCACATCGCGTCCGGCCAGTACGACCTGGCGCTGTACTCCTGGCCCGCGTCCGCCTTCCCGGCGACCGACGCCCGGCCCATCTTCGCCAAGCCGGTGCCGGCCGCCGACGGATCGCTGAACGTGGAGCAGAACTACACCCGGGTCGGCACCGACCAGGTGGACCAGCTCTTCGACCAGGCCGTCACCACCCTGGACGAGTCGGAGAGCCGGAGCCTGATCCGCAAGGCCGACTCCCGGATCTGGGCGGCCGCCGGGTCCATCCCGCTGTACCAGCGGCCGCAGCTGACCGCCGCGAAGAAGAACCTGGTGAACGCCGGTGCCTTCGGCTTCCAGACGCCGGTCTACGAGGACATGGGCTTCCTGAGGAAGGGCGCGAAGCCCGCCTCCGGACCGTCCGGGAACTGAGCCCGGCGAGCCCCGACCCGGCGGGCACCGTACGATGGGGTGAGGCCGTGGCGTGTTCAGCCCGGCAGGGTCCGCGTAACACAGACGTACGCGTCGGCCTTCCTCACACTCCAGGAGTACGCCTTCATGGCCACGCGCCACGACATCCGCAACGTCGCCATCGTCGCCCACGTCGACCACGGCAAGACGACCATCGTCGACGGAATGCTGAAGCAGGCCGGTGCCTTCGCCGCCCATCAGCTCGACTCGGTCGACGACCGCATGATGGACTCGAACGACCTGGAGCGTGAGAAGGGCATCACGATCCTCGCCAAGAACACGGCGGTGAAGTACCACCCCAAGGACGGGGGGGACGTCATCACCATCAACATCATCGACACCCCCGGTCACGCCGACTTCGGCGGCGAGGTCGAGCGCGGTCTGTCGATGGTGGACGGTGTCGTCCTCCTCGTCGACGCCTCCGAGGGCCCGCTGCCGCAGACCCGCTTCGTGCTGCGCAAGGCGCTCCAGCAGCGGCTGCCCGTCATCCTGTGCATCAACAAGACGGACCGCCCCGACTCCCGCATCGACGAGGTCGTCAACGAGACCTACGACCTCTTCCTCGACCTGGACGCGGACGAGGAGCAGATCGAGTTCCCGATCGTCTACGCCTGCGGCCGGGACGGCATCGCCTCGCTGACCAAGCCGGAGAACGGCACGGTCCCGGCGGACTCCACCAGCCTGGAGCCGTTCTTCTCCACGATCCTCCAGCACATCCCGGCCCCGACGTACGACGAGGAGGCCCCGCTCCAGGCGCACGTCACCAACCTGGACGCCGACAACTTCCTCGGCCGTATCGCGCTCCTCCGCGTCGAGCAGGGCGAGCTGCGCAAGGGCCAGACGGTCGCCTGGATCAAGCGCGACGGCTCGATCAGCAACGTCCGGATCTCCGAGCTGATGATGACCGAGGCGCTGACCCGCAAGCCCGCCGAGAAGGCCGGCCCGGGTGACATCTGCGCCGTCGCCGGTATCCCCGACATCATGATCGGCGAGACCCTCGCGGACACCGAGAACCCGATCCCGCTGCCGCTGATCACGGTCGACGAGCCCGCGATCTCGATGACCATCGGCACCAACACCTCCCCGCTGGTGGGCCGTGGCGGCACCGGCAAGGGCGCCGACGCCAAGTCGGCCGTCAAGGACCGCAAGGTGACCGCCCGTCAGGTCAAGGACCGCCTCGACCGCGAGCTCATCGGCAACGTCTCGCTGCGCGTCCTGGACACCGACCGCCCGGACGCCTGGGAGGTCCAGGGCCGTGGTGAGCTCGCGCTCGCCATCCTGGTCGAGACCATGCGCCGGGAGGGCTTCGAGCTGACCATCGGCAAGCCCCAGGTCGTCACCAAGGACGTCGACGGCAAGGTGTACGAGCCCGTCGAGCGCATGACGATCGACGTACCCGAGGAGCACATGGGCGCGGTCACGCAGCTCATGGGTGTCCGCAAGGGCCGTATGGACAACATGTCGAACCACGGCTCCGGCTGGGTGCGCATGGAGTTCGTGGTGCCGTCCCGCGGTCTCATCGGCTTCCGGACCGAGTTCCTGACGCAGACCCGAGGCACCGGCATCGGGCACTCCATCCACGAGGGCTTCGAGCCCTGGTTCGGCACCCTCCAGACCCGCAACAACGGCTCCCTGGTCGCCGACCGCTCCGGTGCCGTCACCGCCTTCGCGATGACGAACCTTCAGGAGCGCGGTGTGCTCTTCGTGGAGCCCGGCACCGAGGTGTACGAGGGCATGATCGTCGGCGAGAACTCCCGCTCCGACGACATGGACGTCAACATCACCAAGGAGAAGAAGCTCACCAACATGCGGTCGTCCACGGCCGACGTGTCCGAGTCGATCGTCCCGCCGCGCAAGCTCTCCCTGGAGCAGTCCCTGGAGTTCTGCCGCGACGACGAGTGCGTCGAGGTGACCCCGGAGGCGGTCCGCATCCGCAAGGTCAACCTGGACGCCCGCGAGCGCGCCCGCGCCGCGAGCCGCGCCAAGCACGGCTGATCCGCCGGTGGCTGAGCCCGGTTCTCCGAGGTGAGGGGAGCCGGGCCTTCGGCGTGCCCGGGGATCGGGGCGTCGACGGGTCCTGCCGGGCCTTCGGTACGCGGGTAAGAAGCCTGTCCGTGACCTATGCGATACCGTCCGGTAATCGGTAATCCGTCCATCGTGTTTCGGACATGTGAACAGAAATCCATTGCGGTATGTCCGTTTTGACGGTCTGTCGGCTCACATGTCAAGCGCGCGCAGGTGTCAATCTTTGCAATTTTTCCTCAAAATATGGTCGGTAGGGAGATCCCTATGCCTTCCGCCCTTGACGCGCGTTGAACACTTTGGCGAAAGTTCCCCCAAACCACAGAACCTGCCGGTATCTGTGCTGCGCTCAACTCTCCAACCCCCCGGGGGAAGTACACACATGACCAGTCCAGTCGCCTTGGACCCCGAGCTCGAGTCGAACGCCGAGCCTGTCAAGGCCGAGCAGAAGCTCGAGGGTCGTTCTCCCGGCCAGTTGATGTGGCAGCGCTTCAAGCGTGACCGTACCGGTGTCATCTGCGCCGTGGTAGTGATTTTGTACTTCGTGATCTCGCTGGCCGCGCCCCTGCTGACCAAGATCAGCGGCACCGACCCGTACACGCTGTACGGACAGGACCCGACCTACGCCGACCAGCCCGTCCTGGACCAGTTCGGACTGCCCCTCGGCTACTTCGGCGGTGTCTCGGCCGACCACTGGTTCGGTGTGGAGCCGCAGTACGGCCGTGACCTGTTCGCCATGCTCGTGTACGGCATGCGGACCTCGCTGTTCATGGCCCTCGGCGTGACCGTCCTGCTGATGGCCACCGGCGTCGTCATCGGCCTCATCGGCGGCTACTTCGGCGGTCGTACGGACTACTGGATCGGCCGCGTCACCGACTTCTTCCTGTCCTTCCCCCAGCAGCTGTTCTTCATCGCCTTCATGCCCGTGGTCACCGCGTTCTTCGTCGACCCGCGGGAGGAGACCCCCACGTACTTCCGCGCACTGGCGATGCTGATCGTGCTGTGGCTGCTGGGCTGGATGGGTATGGCACGACTGGTCCGCTCCACCGTGCTGTCCCTGCGTGAGCGGGAGTTCGTCGAGGCCGCCAAGGTCTCCGGCGCCTCCCCCTGGCGGATCGTCCGCAAGGAGATCCTGCCGAACGTGGTGACGCCGATCCTGGTGCAGTTCACGTTCCAGCTGCCCAGCACCATCCTCACCATCGCCTTCCTCTCGTTCGCCGGTGTCGGGTTCGTCGAGCCGACTCCGGACTGGGGACGACTGTTCGCCGCCGCTGCCAACTACACCGAGCAGGACCCGGCGTTCCTCTTCTTCCCCGGCCTGGCGCTGGTGATGTTCGTTCTGGCCTTCAACCTCCTCGGAGACTCGGTCCGGGACGCTTTCGACCCCAAGTCCGGGCGGTAACTCGTCCATTGGTGGGGGGTGGCTGCCGCCCCCGCGTCGGCCTACCAGCCGCGTCAGGCAGTACTCATGGATAACAACCGACAGGTAGGTAATCGCCTCATGAAGCCCATCAGCTCGCGCAGAGCGCGCGCGATCGTCGTCGCCCTCGCGGCCGGTTCCCTGGCTCTCACGGCCTGCTCCAAGAACGAGGGCGGCGACTCCGGCGCCGACTCGAAGAAGGACCAGAAGGAGGCCTCCGTCCAGTCGAAGGCGGTCACCTACGCCGACGCCGCGGGCTCGACGGGTCCTGCCGAGGAAGTTCCGGGCGCCAAGCCCGGCGGCACGATCAACGTGTACCAGGAGGCGGGCCTCTCGCACCTGGACCCGGGCCAGATCTACGTCTCCGACGCCGGCCAGGTCGCCAACCTGCTCTTCCGTCGCCTGACCCAGTTCAAGGAGGACGGCAAGGGCGGCGTCTCGGTCGTCGGTGACCTCGCCACCGACGCCGGCAAGTCCTCGGACGGCGGCAAGACCTGGACCTTCACGCTGAAGGACGGCATCAAGGACCAGAACGGCAGCCCCATCACGTCCGCCGACGTCCGCCACACCGTCGAGCGCCAGTACGCGAAGTTCATCTTCGACGGCCCGACCTACCTCCAGACCTGGCTGAGCGGCGCGGACTACCGCAAGGCGCTCCCGGACGGCGGCTTCGGCAGCAAGCACCTGCCCGACTCGGTCCTGGCCACGCCGGACGACAAGACGGTCGTCTTCCACTTCGACACCGCGCGCCCGGACCTGCCGCAGACCCTGGCCATGGCCGGCTACGCCATCGTCCCGGAGAAGACGGACACCAAGGAGAAGTACGACAAGGCCCCGGTCGCCACGGGCCCGTACAAGATCGCCTCCAACAAGGTCGGCAAGGAACTCGTTCTCACGAAGAACACCAACTGGGACCCGAAGACCGACTCCGTGCGCCACCAGTACGCGGACAGCTTCGACATCCAGTTCGGCATCACCGAGTCGACCCAGACCAAGCGTCTGATCGCCGACCAGGGCGCCGACAAGAACGCCATCCAGCTCACCGGCAGCGTCGAGTCCACGCAGATCCAGGACGTCGTCGGCAACGCGGCGGTCAACAAGCGCACGGTCAAGGGCTACCAGCCCTACGTCATGCAGCTGTCGTTCAACCTCGACCGGGTCAAGGACATCAAGGTCCGCCAGGCCATCACCTACGCGGTCAACTCCAAGTCGCTCATCGCCGGTGAGGGCGGTGCCTACGGCGGCGACGTGGCGCCGAACTACTTCGCCCCGACCCTGCCGGGCTACGAGGCGAACTACGACCCGTACGGCCGTCTGAAGGCGCCGCAGGGCAACATCGCGAAGGCCAAGGAGATCCTCAAGACGGTCCCGGCCGCCGAGAAGAAGGTCGTCTTCGCCTACTCCAACAGCGAGCAGGGCCAGAAGCGCAAGGTCGCCATCGAGGACGCCCTGACCAAGGTCGGCTTCGACGTGGTGTCCAAGGAGGTCGACTCCGCGAGCTACTACGAGCAGATCGGCAAGCTCGACAACCCGTACGACATGTACATCTCCGGCTGGGGCCAGGACTGGCCGTCGCCGGGCACGGTGGTCACGCCCGTCTACGACGGCACGCAGGTCGCCGACGGTTCGCCGAACTACTCGCACGTGAAGGACCCGAAGGTCGACGCCCTCATCAAGAAGGCGCTGTCCGAGGACCCGACCGCGGCTGCCGCGACCTGGAAGGAAGCCCACCACTACCTTCTGGAGAAGATCATCCCGGCCGCCCCGCTCTGGTACACCAAGCAGTTCCAGCTCTCCGGCTCGAACATCGGTGGTGCCCGCTACGGCTCGGTGTCCAGCCTCATCGACATCAACCGTCTGTTCGTGAAGTCGTAACTCTCTACGGCTGATCGCGGGGGTGCGCACCAGGCGGAGCGCACCCCCGCACCTCCGTGAAACCTCCCACCGTCTCCGCAGAGAGCAGCCCTCCCGCCATGTTTCAGTTCATCATCCGGCGCACAGTCGGTGCCCTCGTCACCCTGATCCTCATCGGCGCCGCCACGTTCTTCCTGTTCGTCGCCGCGCCCTCCGACTACGCCTCCCTGGCCTGTGGCAAGGACTGCTCGCCCGCGAGACTCGAGGACATCCGTCAGGCGCTCGGCCTCAACCTGCCGATCCACCAGCAGTTCTGGGACTTCATGTCCGGCATCGTGATGGGCCGTGACTTCCCGACCGGACACTGCAGCGCCCCGTGCCTCGGCCAGTCGTTCTACTCGGGCGACATGGTCTGGTCGACGATCATGGACCGCTTCCCGACGACCCTCACGCTCACCGCGGGCGGTGCGGTCGTCTTCATCATCGTCGGCGTCGGCGCCGGCATGATCGCCGCCTACCGTCGCGGCACCCTGGTCGACAAGGTCGCCACCGGTGTGTCGATGGTGCTCAGTTCGTTCCAGATCTACGTGCTCGGCCCGATCGTCCTGCTGATCTTCGTCTACAGCACGGGCTGGATGGACAACCCGGCGTACCACCCGATCACCGAGGACCCGTGGAAGTGGTTCACCGGCCTGCTGCTGCCGGTGCTGGTGATGGCCACCATCTTCACCGCGCAGTACACGCGTATGGCGCGCTCCTCGATGATCGAGCAGCTCGCGGAGGAGCACGTCCGCACCGCACGCGCCAAGGGCATGTCGAACAGGTACGTGTTCTTCCGCTACGCCTGGCGCGGTTCGATGATCCCGATCGTCACCGTCCTCGGCATCGACATCAGCTCGATGCTCGGCGGCGCCGTGGTCACCGAGCTGACCTTCTCGCTCCAGGGGATCGGCCGTCTCGCCGTGGACGGCGCGGTCCACAAGGACCTGCCGCTCACCATGGGTGTCATGCTGTTCGGTGCCTTCTTCATCCTGATCGTCAACATCCTCACCGACATCGCGTACGCCTACATCGACCCGCGCGTCCGGCTCTCCTAGGAAGAACGAACCACCGTGACCACACTGACCAAGACCGAGGACGCGCCGGCCCCGACCGGTCCGGAGAGCTTCCTCTCGGTGCGTGATCTGAAGGTGCAGTTCTCCACCGAGGACGGCATCGTCAAGGCGGTCGACGGCCTCTCCTTCGACGTCGAGCGCGGCAAGACCCTGGGCATCGTCGGCGAGTCCGGCTCCGGGAAGTCCGTCACCAACCTGACGATCCTGGGCCTGCACAACCCCCGCAGCTCCTCCATCGACGGTGAGATCGTCCTCGACGGCAAGGAACTCGTCACCGCCACCGAGCGCGAGCTCGAGCAGCTCCGCGGCAACAAGATGGCGATGATCTTCCAGGACCCGCTGACCGCCCTGTCGCCGTTCTACACGGTGGGCCGGCAGCTGTCCGAGCCGTTCATGAAGCACCGCGGCGCCTCCAAGAAGGACGCCAAGGACCGGGCCATCCAGATGCTGGAGAAGGTCGGCATCCCGCAGCCCAAGGCGCGCTTCGACGACTACCCGCACCAGTTCTCCGGCGGTATGCGCCAGCGCGCGATGATCGCCATGGCTCTGATGTGCGACCCCGAGCTGCTGATCGCCGACGAGCCGACCACCGCGCTGGACGTCACCGTGCAGGCCCAGATCCTGGACCTGCTCAAGGACCTCCAGCAGGAGTTCGGCTCCGCGATCATCTTCATCACGCACGACCTCGGCGTCATCTCCAACATGGCCGACGACCTGCTGGTGATGTACGCCGGCCGGGCCGTGGAGCGCGGTTCCGTCCGGGAGGTCCTGGGCTCGCCCAAGCACCCCTACACCTGGGGCCTGCTGAGCTCGATGCCCCGCCTCGACGGCGACATCAACGAGGCCCTCGAGCCGATCCCCGGCTCGCCGCCCTCGCTGCTCAACCCGCCCTCCGGCTGCCCGTTCCACCCGCGCTGCGCCTTCAAGGACGAGGTACCGGGCACGCTGTGCACCGACTCGCGTCCGCCGCTGGGCGAGGGGCGCGCCTCCGCGTGCCACCTGACGGCCGAGCAGAAGCAGACCATCTTCATCGACAAGATCCAGCCCCGGCTGCGCTAGGGAGATCCGAGACATGAGCGACAACCTCACCCTCCCCGCCCAGCAGGGTTCGACCGGCACCTCGACCGAGGAACTCCTCAAGGTCGAGGGCCTGACGAAGCACTTCCCGATCTACGGCGGCTTCCCGATCAAACGCAAGGTCGGCGCCGTCCAGGCCGTCGATGGCGTCGACCTGACCGTCGGCGTCGGCGAGAGCGTCGGCCTGGTCGGCGAGTCCGGCTGCGGCAAGTCGACGACCGGTCGGCTGATCACGCGGCTCCTTGAGCCCACGGCCGGCAAGATCACGTACTCCGGTCAGGACATCACGCACGCCTCGCGCCGTCAGCTGGCGCCGGTGCGGTCCGAGATCCAGATGATCTTCCAGGACCCGTACTCCTCGCTGAACCCGCGCCAGACCGTCGGCTCGATCATCAAGTCGCCGATGGAGGTCAACGGGATCGAGCCGGAGGGCGGCCGGGAGAAGAAGGTCCGCGAGCTCCTCGAGCTGGTCGGCCTCAACCCCGAGCACTACAACCGCTTCCCGCACGAGTTCTCCGGCGGCCAGCGTCAGCGCATCGGCGTGGCCCGGGCGCTGGCCCTCCAGCCGAAGTTGATCGTGGCGGACGAGCCGGTGTCCGCGCTGGACGTGTCGATCCAGGCGCAGGTCGTGAACCTGCTCAAGAAGGTCCAGGACGAGCTGGGCATCGCGTTCCTGTTCATCGCCCACGACCTGGCCGTCGTACGGCACTTCTCGCAGCGGGTCGCGGTCATGTACCTCGGCAAGGTGGTCGAGGTCGGCGACCGGGACTCGATCTACAACCGGCCCCGGCACCCGTACACGCACGCGCTGCTGTCGGCGGTGCCGGAGGTCGACATCGACGGCACCGGCGCGAGCCGGGAGCGGATCCGGCTCTCCGGTGACGTGCCCTCGCCGATCCTGCCGCCGTCGGGCTGCCGCTTCCGTACGCGGTGCTGGAAGGCGCAGGACAAGTGCGCCACCGACGAGCCGCCGCTGGTCCAGATCTCCGGCAACAAGGCCGGCCACCTCACGGCCTGCCACTTCCCGGAGGACCCGACCACCGAGGCCCGCGACGAGGACGTCATCATGGACCCGGCGCTGAAGGCCCTGGAGGACGCGGCGGAGCCCGAGGACGCGCCGACGAAGGACTGACGGCCCCCCCTGTACGACCCCTCGGCCGGGAACGGAGACACAACTCCGTTCCCGGCCGTCGGCGTTCGAGACGGTGAGTGAAGGGGCCGGCCGGTCATGCCGAGGCCCCCTCCCCCAAAGGCCTATCAAGGCGTGCGGAATGCCCCTCAAGATCCGATATTGGCCGGTAACGGATCTTGTCTTGAGGAGGCACTCCATGCGGGGAGTCACGCACGCCAGATGGGTCGCATGCGCGGCGGCGGCAGCGGTCGCGGTGACGGGCTGCGGGGGTGGGGACAGCGGCGGCGGCAGCGGCAGCAGTGACGGCGGCGCCGTGCTCAGCTCCTCCTGGGGCGACCCGCAGAACCCGCTGGAGCCGGCCAACACCAACGAGGTGCAGGGCGGCAAGGTCCTCGACATGATCTTCCGCAGCCTCAAGAAGTACAACCCGGAGACCGGCAAGGCCGAGGACATGCTCGCCGAGAAGATCGACACGAGCGACTCGCAGAACTTCACGATCACCGTCAAGGACGGCTGGACCTTCAGCAACGGCGAGAAGGTCACCGCCAAGTCCTTCGTGGACGCCTGGAACTACGGCGCCTCCCTCAAGAACAACCAGAAGAACGCCTACTTCTTCGGCTACATCGACGGCTACGACAAGACCCACCCCGAGGACGGCAGCAAGCAGACCGCCGACACCCTCTCCGGCTTGAAGGTCACCGGCACCAACACCTTCACCGTCAAGCTCAACCAGAAGTTCTCGACCTTCCCCGACACCCTCGGCTACCCCGCCTACGCCCCGCTCCCGCAGGCCTTCTTCAGCGACCACGCGGCCTGGGTGAAGAAGCCCGTCGGCAACGGGCCGTACACCATCGAGTCGTACACCAAGGGCTCCCAGATGGCCCTGAAGAAGTGGGACGGCTACCCCGGCCCCGACAAGGCCCAGAACGGCGGCGTGACCCTCAAGGTCTACACCGACAACAACACCGCCTACACCGACCTCATGGCCGGCAACCTCGACCTGGTCGACGATGTCCCGGCCGCGCAGCTCAAGAACGTCCAGAACGACCTGGGTGACCGCTACATCAACACCCCGGCCGGCATCATCCAGACCCTGGCCTTCCCGTTCTACGACAAGAACTGGAACAAGGCCGGCATGGAGAAGGTCCGCACCGGCCTGTCCCGGGCCATCAACCGCGACCAGATCACCGAGACCATCTTCCAGAAGACCCGCACCCCCGCCACCGACTGGACCTCCCCGGTCCTCGGCAAGGAGGGCGGCTTCCAGGACGGCCTGTGCGGGGACGCCTGCGACTACGACCCCGCCGCCGCCAAGAAGCTCATCAAGGAGGGCGGCGGCCTCCCCGGCGGCTCGATCAAGATCACGTACAACGCGGACACCGGCTCCCACAAGCAGTGGGTCGACGCCGTCTGCAACTCCATCAACAACGCGCTCGACAACGACAAGGCCTGCGTCGGCAACCCCGTCGGCACCTTCGCCGACTTCCGCAGCCAGATCACCGCGAAGAAGATGAGCGGCCCCTTCCGCGCCGGCTGGCAGATGGACTACCCGCTCATCCAGAACTTCCTCCAGCCGCTCTACTACACCAACGCCTCCTCCAACGACGGCAAGTGGTCCAACAAGGACTTCGACAAGCTCGTCAACGAGGCCAACGCCGAGACCGACACCGCCAAGGCCATCGAGAAGTTCCAGGACGCCGAGAAGGTCGTACGGGACAACATGGCCGCCATCCCGCTCTGGTACCAGAACGGCAGCGCCGGCTACTCCGAGCGGCTCTCCAACGTGAAGCTCAACCCCTTCAGCGTCCCCGTCTACAACGAGATCAAGGTCGGCTGACCCGGCCATGGGACGGTACGTCGTCCGGCGTCTGCTCCAGATGATCCCGGTGTTCATCGGGTCGACCCTGCTGATCTTCCTCATGGTGAACGTGATGGGCGACCCCATCGCGGGCCTGTGCGGCGACAAGGAGTGCGACGCGGCGACGGCCGCCCAGCTCAAGCGGGAGTTCGGCCTCGACAAGCCGGTCTGGCAGCAATACCTGACCTACATGGGCAACGTCTTCACCGGCGACTTCGGCACCGCGTTCAACGGCCAGAAGGTCACCGAGCTGATGGCGACGGCGTTCCCGGTGACCATCAGGCTCACGATCGTCGCGATCCTCTTCGAGATCGTCATCGGCATCACCCTGGGCGTGCTCACCGGCCTCAAGCGCGGCCGGCCGGTGGACACCTCGGTGCTGCTGCTCACCCTCGTCGTGATCTCCGTCCCCACCTTCGTCACTGGCCTGCTGCTCCAGCTGCTCCTCGGCGTCGAATGGGGCTGGATCAAGCCGTCGGTGTCCGCCGACGCCACCTTCGGCGAGCTGATCGTGCCCGGCCTCGTCCTCGCGTCCGTGTCGCTGGCGTACGTCACCCGCCTGACCCGCACCTCGATCGCCGAGAACAGGCGCTCCGACTACGTCCGCACCGCGGTCGCGAAGGGCCTGCCCAGGCAGCGGGTCGTCGTACGGCACCTGCTGCGCAACTCGCTCATCCCCGTGGTCACCTTCATCGGCACCGACATCGGCGCCCTGATGGGCGGCGCGATCGTCACCGAGCGCATCTTCAACATCCATGGCGTCGGCTACCAGCTCTACCAGGGCATCCTGCGCCAGAACACCCAGACCGTGGTCGGCTTCGTGACGGTCCTCGTCCTGGTGTTCCTGGTGGCCAATCTGCTCGTCGACCTGCTGTACGCCGTCCTCGACCCCAGGATCCGCTATGCCTGAACCCCAGGAACCACAGGGAGCGATCGCCGGGACCGGCGCGGGCGGAGCGATGGACCTCGCGGTGAGCGAGGCGACCACCCTGGAGGGGGGCCGCCCGGACGGCCCGGGCCCCGCGGGCAAGCCCCGCTCCCTGTGGTCCGACGCCTGGCGCGACCTGCGCCGCAACCCCGTCTTCATCATCTCCGCCCTGGTGATCCTCTTCCTGGTCGTCATCTCCCTGTGGCCGTCGCTGATCGCCTCGGGCAACCCCCTCAAGTGCGACCTCTCCAAGGCCCAGGAGGGCTCCCAGCCGGGCCATCCCTTCGGCTACGACGGCCAGGGCTGCGACGTCTACACGCGCACCGTGTACGGCGCCCGTACGTCGGTGACGGTCGGCGTCTGCGCCACGCTCGGGGTGGCCCTGCTCGGCTCGGTCCTCGGCGGTCTCGCGGGCTTCTTCGGGGGCTTCTGGGACTCCCTCCTGTCCCGCCTCACCGACATCTTCTTCGCGATTCCGGTGGTGCTGGGCGGCCTGGTCCTGCTGTCGGTGGTCACCAGCAGCACGGTGTGGCCGGTGATCGGCTTCATGGTGCTGCTCGGCTGGCCGCAGATCTCCCGCATCGCGCGCGGCTCGGTCATCACGGCCAAACAGAACGACTACGTGCAGGCGGCGAGGGCCCTGGGCGCCTCCCACTCCCGGCTCCTGCTGCGGCACATCACCCCGAACGCGGTGGCTCCGGTGATCGTCGTGGCGACCATCGCGCTCGGCACGTACATCTCGCTGGAGGCCACCCTCTCCTACCTCGGCGTGGGCCTGAAGCCCCCCACGGTCAGCTGGGGCATCGACATCTCCGCCGCCTCCGCCTACATCCGCAACGCCCCGCACATGCTCCTGTGGCCCGCCGGCGCCCTCGCGATCACGGTCCTCGCCTTCATCATGCTCGGCGACGCGGTCCGCGACGCCCTCGACCCGAAGCTGAGGTGAGCGGGCGTGACGAGGGAAGTGGGGGGCGCCGGCGGTGCGGCCCGCCGAGTCCACGGTCCGCCCGGGGGCCCGGGGTGGCGCGTGCTCCGCGAGCGGATGCCGGGTGGGGTGGCCGGAGCCCGTGCCTCGGCCGGGGGGTGTGCGGGTTCCGGTCGGAGACGCCGTCGCCCCCCAGCAGCTCTGCCGCCCTGCCGAATCGCTCCCGCCGTACCGCACCGCAGCTCTGCTGTCCCGCCGCACCGCAACCCTCCCGCCGCGCCGCGCCGCGCCCCTCTCGCCCACCGTCCGTTCCGCCACCCCCGGGGTCGTGCCGCACCCCCGCCCGAAGCCGAGGTGAGTCGCCGTGCTGCTTGAAGTGCGTGATCTGCATGTGGAGTTCAGGACCAGGGACGGGGTCGCCAAGGCCGTCAACGGGGTCGACTACGCCGTCGACGCGGGGGAGACCCTCGCGGTGCTGGGGGAGTCCGGGTCGGGGAAGTCGGTGACCGCGCAGGCGATCATGGGGATCCTCGACATGCCCCCGGGAAAGGTCACCGGCGGGGAGATCGTCTTCCAGGGCAAGGACCTGCTCACGCTCAAGGAGGACGAGCGGCGCAGGATCCGCGGCGCCGAGATGGCGATGATCTTCCAGGACGCGCTGTCCTCCCTGAACCCGGTGCTCTCCGTCGGCGACCAGCTCGGCGAGATGTTCGTCGTGCACCGGGGGATGTCGAAGAAGGACGCCCGGGGCAAAGCCGTCGAGCTGATGGACCACGTGCGGATCCCCGCGGCCAAGGAACGCGTCAAGGACTACCCGCACCAGTTCTCCGGGGGCATGCGCCAGCGCATCATGATCGCGATGGCCCTCGCCCTGGAACCCGCGCTGATCATCGCCGACGAACCGACCACCGCCCTCGACGTCACGGTCCAGGCCCAGGTGATGGACCTGCTCGCCGAGCTCCAGCGCGAGTACAACATGGGGCTCATCCTCATCACCCACGACCTCGGAGTCGTCGCGGACGTCGCCGACCGGATCGCCGTCATGTACGCGGGCCGGATCGTCGAGCAGGCGCCGGTCCACGACATCTACAAGGCGCCCGCCCACCCGTACACGCGCGGACTCCTGGACTCCATCCCCCGTCTCGACCAGAAGGGCCAGGAGCTGTACGCGATCAAGGGGCTGCCGCCCAACTTGATGAACATCCCGCCGGGTTGCGCGTTCAACCCCCGCTGCCCGATGGCCCGCGACGTGTGCCGGATGGATGTACCACCCCTGTACGAAGTGGACGGTGTTGACGGCATGGATGGCACGGACGGCAGGCGGACCAGCGCCTGTCACTTCTGGACGGAGTGCCTCCATGGTTGAGCCGATCCTGGAAGTGGGTGGACTGGTCAAGCACTACCCGTTGACCCAGGGCATCCTGTTCAAGAGACAGGTCGGTGCCGTCAAGGCCGTCGACGGTGTGGACTTCACGCTCAACAAGGGCGAGACCCTCGGCATCGTCGGGGAGTCCGGCTGCGGCAAGTCGACCGTCGCCAAGATGCTGGTCAACCTCGAGCGGCCGACGCAAGGGTTGATCAAGTACAAGGGCGAGGACATCACCAAGCTGTCCGGCAAGGCCCTCAAGTCGGTCCGCCGCAACATCCAGATGGTCTTCCAGGACCCGTACACCTCGCTCAACCCCCGTATGACGGTGGGCGACATCATCGGGGAGCCGTACGACATCCACCCCGAGGTGGCCCCCAAGGGCGACCGCCGCAGGAAGGTCCAGGACCTGCTGGACGTCGTCGGCCTCAACCCCGAGTACATCAACCGCTATCCGCACCAGTTCTCCGGCGGCCAGCGCCAACGCATCGGCATCGCGCGCGGGTTGGCCCTGCGCCCCGAGGTGATCGTCGCCGACGAACCGGTCTCCGCCCTCGACGTCTCCGTCCAGGCCCAGGTCATCAACCTCCTCGACCGGCTCCAGAGCGACTTCGAGCTGTCGTACCTCTTCATCGCGCACGACCTGTCGATCGTCCGGCACATCTCGGACCGGGTCGGGGTGATGTACCTCGGGCGGATCGTGGAGATCGGCAGGGACGCCGAGATCTACGACCATCCCACGCACCCCTACACGCAGGCGCTGCTGTCCGCCGTGCCGGTGCCCGACCCCGAGGCCAGGGAACACCGGGAGCGGATCATCCTGGCCGGCGATGTCCCGTCCCCGACGAACATCCCCTCCGGGTGCCGCTTCCGCACCCGCTGCTGGAAGGCGCGGGAACGCTGCGCCCTGGAGGTGCCGGCACTGGCGGTCCCCGCGGAGTTCCGGCACACGAGCGGTCCGGCCGCCCACGACTCCGCCTGCCACTTCGCCGAGACCCTACCCATCAGGCGCTCCGCGCCGGGGCAGGTCGTGCCGGCGGAGGGCGCGGAGTAACAAGGCGGCAACTTGGCCGACCCGTTTCCGATATACGGACGCGTCAGGCTGAGGAACGTACGGCCGTGCGGGTGCCGTAAACGGGCCGGAGCGCGCCATGTCGCTCCGGCCCGTTGCCGTGCCTACGCCAGGCCCAACGACCGCTTCAGGAAGTCCAGTTGCAGCAGCAACAGGTTTTCGGCGACCGTCTCCTGCGGGGTCATGTGGGTCACCCCGGACAGCGGCAGCACCTCGTGCGGGCGGCCGGCGGCCAGCAGGGCCGAGGACAGGCGCAGGGAATGCGCGACGGCCACGTTGTCGTCCGCGAGGCCGTGAATGATCATCATCGGGCGGTGCGGCCCGACCGCGTCGACCAGACCCTCGTCGTCGACCAGGGAGTTGCGCCGGTAGACCTCCGGCTGCTCGTCCGGGAGGCCGAGGTAGCGCTCCTCGTAGTGGGTGTCGTACAGGCGCAGGTCGGTGACCGGGGCGCCGACCACGGCCGCGTGGAAGACGTCCGGGCGGCGCAGTACCGCGAGGGCCGCCAGATAGCCGCCGAAGGACCAGCCGCGGATCGCGACCCGGTCCAGGTCCAGCGGGAAGTCCCCGGCGACCGCCTGGAGCGCGTCCACCTGGTCCTGGAGGACCACCGCCGCGAGGTCGTCCCGGATCGCCTTCTCCCAGGCGGGGGAGCGGCCCGGGGTGCCCCGGCCGTCGGCCACCACGACCGCGAAACCCTGGTCGGCGAACCACTGCGAGGTGAGGTACGCGTTGCGCGCGGCAACCACCCGCTGACCGTGCGGACCCCCGTACGGGTCCAGCAAAACCGGAAGGGGGCTGTCACCGGCGTAGTCCTGCGGCATAAGCACGGCGCACGGGATCTTTCGTGCGCCCCCCTCGATGAGCGTCACGCGCGGGGACAAACCAGGATCTTCCGCATACGACATGACAGTCGCCGTCTCCTTGCCGTCGCGCAGCACCCGCGCGCGGGTCCCCGGCCGGTCGAGGCTCGCGGACACCAACACGGTCACGCCCCCGGCGCGCACCGCCGAGTGCACGCCGGGCTCCTGCGACACGCGCTCCACTCCGAGCTCGTTCACCCGATAGACGTGCACCTCGCCGGTCTCCGGTGACTCGGCGGCCGTACCCGCCGACGCCGAGACCAGCACGTCGTCCGCGGTGACGTCCAGCACCGCGCGGACGTGCAACTGCGGTCCGGTCAGCGGGCGTTCGCCGACCGCGAGGACCCGCGCGCCGCCCTCGTCGGCGATCCGCACCAGCCGTCCCGCAGGGCTCCAGCAGGGCACTCCAGGGAAAAGATCCAGCCAAATAGGATCTTCGTCCGCGTGCACCATCCGGGTCGCACCGGACTCCGGGTCCACCGCGAGATACAGCTGACTGCGCTGGTCGCGCGCCTGGACGAGCAGCAGCGGGGCACCTGCCGCTGACCAGTGCACATGGGCCAGATACGGATACCGCTTCCGGTCCCAGGAGACCTCCGTGCGCGTCCCGTCCAGGCCGATCACGAACAGCCGTACGTCCGCGTTGGGGGTGCCCGCCGCCGGGTACGGGACGTGTTGTGGATCACGCTCCGGGTGGGCCGGATCGGAGATCCACCAGCGCCGCACCGGCGTGTCGTCCACCCGTGCGACCAGCAGCCGGTCCGATTCCGGCGACCACCAGAAACCCCGCGTGCGACCCATCTCCTCGGCCGCGACGAACTCCGCCAGACCGTAGGTGACCTGATCCGACTCCGGGCCGGTGAGCACCCGGTCGTTCTCGCCCTCGGCGCCCACGATCCGCAGGGCGCCCCGCGCGACGTACGCGATGTGCCGTCCGTCCGGCGCCGGACGCGGATCGATCACCGGTCCGGGAACCGGCAGTTCACGGGCCGTACCGGCCCGCAGCTCCGCCGTGAAAAGCCGCCCTGACAAGGCGAAAGAGGCCAACTCGACGGCCGCGTCGGTGGCGTGTCCGACGATGCCCGCGCCCCCCTCCCGGCTGCGCTCGCGGCGCGCCCGCTCCTCGGGCGACAGCCGCTCCTCGGCGCCGCCCAGGAGGGCGCGCGGGTCGGCCGCCACGCGCTCCCGGCCGTCCGCCGTGTCGAGCACCCACAGCGAACTGGCTCTGTCGGTACCGGAGTTCGAGCGCAGGAACACGACACGCGACCCGTCGGGCGCCACGGTGAACGCGCGCGGCGCGCCGAGCGTGAAGCGCTGGGTGCGGGCGTGCCGACGGGGAAAGGAGTCAGGCTCGGTCGTCATGCCCCGACCATATTGGCCATGCGCCCCCTTGTGCGGCCGTGCGCCGACCGATGCGCAGGCACGGATAGTTATGATCACTACCGCATAGTGGGTATGAATCCGCTGGCTGCTGTATGGATTTATCTGCCCCCATAGTTCCGTTCCCGTCCGACCCCCCACGTCCCTGGGTTCTTTGGAGGTGAGCCGCCGTGGCACTCTCGATTTCGGCGGTGGTGCTGCTGGCGATCATCGTCTTCCTGCTGATCAAGAAGTCGGGTCTGAAGGGCGGACACGCGGTCGTGTGCATCCTGCTCGGCTTCTATCTCGCGGCTTCCTCGATCGCCCCGACGATCAGCGAGCTGACGACGAACATCGCGGGCATGATCGGCAGTATCAAGTTCTGACCCGTCCTCGACGACTGACGACCCGGCTGCGCGGGACTGTCGGTGGCCCCTCGTAGGCTGGGGCCATGACGGAACAGCCCGCTCGGCGTCTGCTCCTGGTGCACGCGCACCCGGACGACGAGTCGATCAACAACGGCGCGACCATGGCCAGGTACGCGGCCGAGGGTGCCCGGGTGACCTTGGTCACCTGCACCCTCGGTGAGCTCGGCGAGGTCATCCCGCCGGAGCTGAGGCACCTGTCCGGCCCCGCCCTCGGCGAGCACCGGCGGGGCGAGCTCACCGCGGCCATGCGCGAGCTCGGCGTCACGGACTTCCGGCTGCTCGGCGGCGCCGGGCGCTACCAGGACTCCGGGATGATGGGCCTCCCGGACAACGACGACCCCGCCTGCTTCTGGCAGGCAGACGTCGACCAGGCCGCCGCAGCCCTCGTCGAGGTGATCCTGGAGGTACGCCCCCAGGTCCTCGTCACCTACGACGACCACGGCGGCTACGGCCACCCCGACCACATCCAGGCCCACCGCGTCGCCATGCGGGCCGTCGAGCTCGCCGCCGACGCCGGCTGGGAGATCGCGAAGGTCTACTGGAACCGCGTCCCGCGCACGGTCGGCGAGCAGGCCTTCGCCGAGCTCCACGTCGACCTGCCCGGCCTCCCCTTCGACAAGGCCGGCGTCCTCGACGACGTACCGGGTGTGGTCGACGACGAGCGGATCACCACGGAGATCGACGGCACGGCGTACGCCGCCGCCAAGAGCGCCGCGATGGCCGCGCACGCGACCCAGATCGAGGTGTCGGGGTCGTACTTCGCACTCTCCAACGAACTCGCGCAACCTCTCTTCACCACCGAGTACTACGAATTGGTCAGAGGGGAACACGGCACCACCAGGGAGACCGACCTGTTCTCCGGGATCGAGGGCGCGTCATGAGCGACCGTACGTCGATGCTGGCCCAGCCCCTGCAACGCCCGTCCGCGGGCCGGGCCGCCGCCTACCTCGGGCTCTTCGTGCTCGGCGCGGTCGTCGGGCTCGCCGGATCGCTGGTGCAGGGCGGCTGGTTCCCGGGCGGACTGCTGCTCGCGCTGCTCGGCGAGGCCGGACTCGTGCTCGGCGGTGCCCGCGCCGCCGGCAGCCGGGCCGGGGCCGTAGCGCCCGCCGGCGGCTGGATGGTCGCCGTCATCTTCCTCACCGCCAGCCGTCCGGAAGGCGACTTCGTCTTCGCCGCGGGAAGCGGCTCCTATCTCTTCCTGCTCGGCGGTATGGCAGTTGCTGTGATCTGCGCCACCCTTGGCCTGGGGCGGCAACCGGGCGGCGACGCCGTCCGACTTGGCAAGTGACGTACCACTTCTCCGTATCGCATGCGTGCGAGTCCCGTGTGGGTTTCCACAGCGGTCGTGGGATACGGGCCAGAAGTGGCCAGTATGGTGGTGCGCGCCGCCGACGCCCGAAGCAGTGAGGTCGAAACGGGCGGCGGAGCCAACCGGGAGAACCTGCCTTGAGTCGTGAAACTGACAGTCCGTCCTCCGGGCCCAACGGGCGCGGCGGAGCCGCCTACCCCTCGGGCACGCCGCCGTACGGGACGCCCCAGGTGTCCGACGGCGGTCCGGACGCGGGCCGTTCGGGCGCACAGCCGGAGGAGCGCAAGACCGAGACCACGCTGACGACCCGGATCCGGATCAACATCCCGGGGTCGCGGCCCATTCCGCCGGTCGTCGTGCGCCAGCCCGTCGGTGAGACGGACGGCTCCGTCGACAAAGGCGCGGACACCGAGGCGTCGGCGCCGAGTTCCTCCTCGACCACGGGCACCGTCGAGCTGCCCGCCGAACCCGCCCCGCCCGCCGAGGAGAAGGCGAGCGACTGGTTCGCACCCCGCAAGTCCGGCCCCGCGAAGGGCGGTCCGGGCGGCGGCGCGAGCAACGGTGCGGGTCTGCCGGGTGGTTCGGGTGCGGCGCCGGGTTCCGGTGGGCCGGGTGGCGCGGGTGGTGCCGGTGCGGCCGGTCCCCGTCACGGCGGCTCGGGTGCTGCCGCGTCGGGCGGTGCGCGGCCCGGTGGCCGGCCCGGTGGAGTGGTCGGTTCCATGAGCATGCCGGGCGGATCGCGCTCCGGCGGTACGAACGGCGCCGGGCTCCCGGGCGCCACCGGCGGTCCGGTGGCCCCCGGCCACGGCGGCGGCACGGGCTCCTTCGACGTGACCGAGGCCCTCAACGCAGGTCCCCTCGGCCCCGGCCAGCGCGGCCAGGAACCCCGCCGCGACGACCTCCCGTACTTCGCGGAGAACGGCAACGGCACGGCCGGACCGAACGGCGAGAACGGCCAGGGCGGCTTCGGCGGCCAGGCCGGGCAGGACGCGCTGAACGGCCAGGGTGGCTTCGGTGGTCCCGGCGGTCAGGACGGCTTCGGCGGCCAGGCCGGGCAGGACCCCCTGAACGCGCAAGGCGGCTTCGGCGGGCAGGGCGGTCCCGGCGGTCAGGGCAGCCAGAACGGCCAGAGCGGCTTCGGCACGCAGGGCGGCTCCGGTGGCCCCGGCGGTCAGAACGGCGGGATCGACTACGGCGGCCAGGGCGGCCAGATCGACTACGGCGGCGGCTTCGGCGGACCGCAGGGCCCCGCCGGACCGGGTGGATCCCAGGGCCCCGCGGGCCCGACCGGCGGCCCCGTCACCGGTGACGGACCGGTCGTGCCGCCCGCCGGACCGGACCCCTTCGCCGGGGCCGAGTCCTTCGGCGGCGAGTCCTTCACCGGTTCCGACGGCTTCGGCGGTCAGGGCGGACCCGGCGGCGGCCAGGGCGGTCAGGTCGGCCCCGCCGGCCAGGGCGCTCCCAACGCTCAGCGCGGCCCGGGCGGCTCCCGCGGCCCCGGCGGTCCCCGCGGCAGGAGCGGACCAGGTGCGTCCGGCGGTCCCGGCGGCCCCGGAACCGCAGCGACCCCCGGCACCCCCGGCCTCTCCGGCGCCCCCGCAGGAGCCGGCGGCCCCGCCACCCTCGGCGGCCCCGGCACTCCCGGCCGCCCCGGCGGCACCCCCACGCTCGGCGGCGCCCCCGGCGCCGGCCCCGGCCTGGGCGCAGGACCCGGTGCCGGCCTCGGCCCCGGCGGCGGTCTGAGCGACGACACCGCGATCCTCACCCCGCAGAAGCCGGCCCCCGGACCGGGCGCCCCCGGCTTCGGCAACCCGGACAACGTCTCCGGGCACACCGTCACCAGCGGCATCCCGGTCGTGCCCCCGGGCACCCAGGGACCGGGCGGCGCCGACGCGCGCCCCGCCCCGAAGGCACCCGACACCGCCTCGCAGGGCACTTCGGCCGGCTCGTCGAAGAAGAAGAAAAAGAAGGGCCGCAGCAAGCTGGCGATGGTCGGCGGCACCGTGGTCCTCCTCGGCGTCTGCGCCTACGGCGCCGGTCTGCTGATGAACCGTTCCGACGTCCCCAAGGGCACCACCGTGCTCGGCGTGGACATCGGCGGCGGCACCCGCGACGACGCCGTCAAGAAGCTCGACGACGCCCTCGGCAAGCGGGTCAACGAACCGTTGAAACTGTCGGTCGGCGGCGACACCGTCTCGCTCAGGCCGGACCAGGCGGGCCTCCAGCTCGACGACCAGGCCACGGTCGCCGCGGCCGCGAAGAGCGACTACAACCCGGTCTCGGTGATCGGCTCCCTCTTCGGCAACCACCGGGTCGTCGACCCGGTCATGCCGGTGGACGAGGAGAAGCTCCAGGCGGCCCTGGAGAACGCCTCGGGCGGCGCCGGATCGGCGACCGACGGCACGATCAAGTTCCAGAACGGCAAGGCCGTCGCCGTCTACGGCAAGGCCGGCAAGGGCATCGACGTCGCCAGGTCGACCACCGCCGTCGAGGAGGCGTACCGCACCCAGGTGGAGACCGGTACCGCGGGCGCGGTCACGCTCCCGACCACCACCAAGGAGCCGTCGGTCTCGAACGCCGAGGTCGACCGGATGATGAAGGAGTTCGCCGAGCCCGCGATGTCCGAGCGCGTCACGATCAAGACCGACGCGACGCACAGCATCGACTTCGGCTCGGTGTCCCTGCCGAAGATCCTCGGCTTCAAGGCGGTCGGCGGCAAGCTCGTGGAGACGTACAACCTCGAAGCGCTCAAGGAGGCGTACGGCACCACCTTCGACGGTGTGCAGATCAACGGCGCCAGCGGCAAGCGGGACGTCCTCCCGCAGGACGTCGCGTCCGCGCTGGGCAAGGCGCTGCGCGGCAAGACGCCGGCGGACCGCATCGTCGTCATCGACACGAACCCGAGCTGAGCACCCACGACAGAGCGGGAACCGCACCGGAGTGCCGCTGACATGACATCTGTCATGCGGCACTCCGGACGGCCGACACTGCCGGCCGCCGCACCCGCGCGGCCACCATGGCCGTATGACAACGACAGCCCCGGTGGTCGCGTTCGACCAGGTGAGCAAGGCATACGGCGACGTACGCGCCGTGGACGGACTGAGTCTGACCCTGCGGCCGGGGGAGACCGTGGCGCTGCTGGGTCCCAACGGCGCCGGCAAGTCGACCACCCTCGATCTGCTGCTCGGCCTCAAGCAGCCCGATGGCGGCAGTGTCCGGCTCTTCGGCACCACCCCGCGTGAGGCGATCGTCGCCGGTCGCGTGGGCGCCATGCTGCAGAGCGGCGGGTTGATGGACGAGGTCACGGTCGCCGAGCTGGTCCGGCTCGCCTGCGCCCTGCACCCGAAGCCGTACAAGGCGAACGACGTCCTCGCCCGCGCCGGGATCGCCCAGATCGCCGACCGCAAGGTCAACAAGCTCTCCGGCGGCCAGGCCCAGCGCGTCCGCTTCGCCCTCGCCACCGCCGGCGACAGCGACCTGATCGTCCTGGACGAGCCGACGACCGGCATGGACGTCACCACCCGCCAGGCCTTCTGGGCCACCATGCGCGAACAGGCCGACCAGGGCCGTACGGTCCTCTTCGCCACCCACTACCTGGAGGAGGCGGACGCGATCGCCGACCGGGTGCTGGTGCTGCACCGGGGCCGGCTCCTCGCCGACGGCACCGCCGCCGAGATCAAGGCCAAGGCGGGCGCCAGGAGGGTCTCGTTCGACCTGGAGGGCACCATCGACGAGGCGCCCCTGCGCCAACTGCCCTTCCTGACCGGCATCGACATCTCCGGCCACACCGTCCGCATCCAGTCCTCCGACGCCGACGCGACCGTCCACGCCCTCTACGGCCTCGGCGTCTACCCCCGCAACCTCGAAGTCGCCGGGCTCGGCCTGGAGCAGGCCTTCGTCGCCATCACCGCCGCCGAGGAGGCCAAGCAGTCATGAACAGCCTGATCAAGCTGGAACTCACCCGCGCCCTGCGCAACCGGAAGTTCCTGTTCTTCTCGGTGATGTACCCGTCGCTGCTGTTCCTGATCATCGCGGGCAACGCCGACAGCACGAGCAAGGTCGACGGCACCGGCCTGACCCTGCCGACCTACATGATGGTCTCGATGGCCTCCTTCGGCGCCCTGACCGCCGTCCTGATGGGCAACAGCGAGCGCATCGCGAAGGAGCGGGAGGGCGGCTGGGTACGCCAGTTGAGGCTGACGACCCTGCCGGGGCGCGGCTATGTCCTCGCGAAGACGGCGAGCGCGGCCGTGGTCAGCCTGCCCTCGATCGTGATCGTGTTCGTCGTCGCCGCGGTCGTCAAGGACGTACGCCTGGACGCCTGGCAGTGGCTCACCCTCACCGGCGCGATCTGGGCCGGCAGCCTCGTCTTCGCCGCGCTCGGCGTCGCCATCGGCTACCTCGCCACCGGTGACGCGGTCCGCCCGATCACGATGATCACCTACTTCGGCCTGTCGATGCTGGGCGGCCTGTGGATGCCCACGACGACGTTCCCGCAGTGGCTCCAGGACATCGCCAAGTGGCTGCCCACGCACGCGTACGCTGCCCTCGGGCAGGCCATCGAACAGAGCCGCGCCCCGCACGCACAGGACATCGCCATCCTGGTCGTCTCGTTCGCCCTGTTCGCGGGCGGCGCGGCCTGGCTGTACCGGAAGGACACGTTGAAGGCGTGAGCGGCACCGGCGTCGGGATCGGGCAGCGCCCGGAGACCCGCAAGCAGATGATGGTCAAGATGCTGTGGACGGGCATCTGGCTGGTCTATCTGAGCGCGCCCGTCTCGGACCTCCTGCACGGCGGCCACGGCCTCGTGGCCGTCGTGCTCGGCTGGCTCGGCCTCGCGGGCTTCGTCGCCTGGTACCTGGCCCTGCTGTTCAGGACCGGCCGCCGCAACGCCCAGGAGTTCGTGCTCACTTCGCTCGCGGTCCTCTCCGCCGAGTCGACCCTGCTCGCCCTCACCCTGGGCCGCGAGTGGCTCGTCCTCTTCGTGTACGTGTCGATCGCGTCCGGCGCGGCCCTGCCGCTGCGGCTCGCCCGCTGGACCATCCCCGCCGCGTCCGCCCTGATGGCGGCCCTCGCCCTGATCGTCGCCGACGGCACGGACTACATCGGCGCCCTGCTCATCCCGGCCCTGCTCGGCGGCTTCGCGATGACCGGCGTACGCGAACTGGTGCGGACGACCATAGAGTTGCGGGAGGCGAGGGCGCGGGTCGCCCAGCTCGCCGCCAACGAGGAACGCCTGCGTCTGGCGAGGGACCTGCACGACCTCCTCGGCCACTCCCTGTCCCTCATCACCCTGAAGAGCGAGCTGGCGGGCCGGATGCTGCCCGCCCACCCGGACAAGGCGGCCCAGCAGGTCGCCGACATCGAACAGGTCAGCAGGCAGGCCCTGGTGGACGTCCGCGAGGCCGTCTCCGGCTATCGGCGCGCCCGCCTGGCCGCGGAACTCGCGGGCGCCCAGGTCGCGTTGGCGGCCGCCGGAGTCACCGCCACCCTGCCCGCCGAACCCGACCTCACCGGCGTCCCCGAGGAGAGCGAGTCGGCCCTGGCCTGGGCGCTGCGGGAGGCGGTCACCAACGTCGTACGGCACAGCGGTGCCCGCGGCTGCACGGTGGAGCTGCTGCACCGCCAGACCCTCGACGGACCGCGGCTCGAACTCACCGTCGAGGACGACGGATCCGGAGGAGCGGGGGCAGGCCCCGGCAACGGCCTCACCGGACTCACCGAACGCCTGGAGAAGGCCGGCGGCACCCTGGAGGCCACCGGCACCCGGCACGGCTTCCGGCTGGTCGCCCGTGTGCCCGCCGGTTCCGCGGCCGACGTAGGATCCGCCCCATGACGAGCCGCACGATCAAGGTCCTCCTCGCCGAGGACCAGTCGATGGTCCGCGAGGCACTGGCCGCACTGCTCGGCCTGGAGGACGACATCGAGGTCGTGGCCCAAGTGGCCCGCGGCGACGAGGTCCTGGCGGCGGCCCGCGCCCACGACGTCGACGTGGCTCTCATGGACATCGAGATGCCGGGCGCCACGGGCATAGAGGCGGCGGCCCAGCTCCACAAGGAACTCCCGGCGGTCAAGCTGGTCATCCTCACGACCTTCGGCCGCCCCGGCTACCTCCGCAGCGCGATGGAGTCGGGCGCCGACGCCTTCCTGGTGAAGGACGCCCCCGCGGCCCAACTGGCCGAAGCGGTACGCAAGGTGCTCGCGGGGGAGCGCGTCATCGACCCCACCCTGGCGGCAGCGGCCCTGGCGGAGGGCGCGAACCCCCTGACGGACCGGGAGCGCGAGGTCCTGCGAGCGGCGGCGGACGGCTCCACGAACGCGGAGCTCGCCAAGGAGCTCCACCTCTCCCAGGGCACGGTCCGCAACTACCTCTCGACGGCGATCCAGAAACTGGCGGTGAGAAACAGGGCAGAGGCGGTGAGGATCGCGCGTGAGAAGGGGTGGCTCTGATTGCCGGCCAGGGGCGCCTACCCAGGGGCGCGGGGAACTGCGCGACCAGCCACGACGCACCCGCAGACGCCCACGGCCGTCAGTTCAGCCTCGCTCGCGCGGCCTGAGCCTGCTGTCGCAGACGTGCCGCGGCCACCTCATCCACCGCAGCCACCACCCCCGCATACGCCTCCAACTCCCCGGCCCCCTCGACGAAGTCACCCCGCTGCACCAGCAACTGCGCCCGCTCGTACCGCAGTCGCGCCGGATGCGAGGGCAGCAGCAGGGCGAACTCCACGGCCCACAGCCCCACATCCGACCGCTCCGGCCGGGCCGCCGCCCACGCCCGCACGTTGTTCAGGATCCGCTGCACCACGTCCAACGGATCCGCGGGCCGCAACATCGACGGCTCCAGCGAACCCCCCGTCGCCCCCGCCACCAACAACTCGGCGTCGGCCCCCGCCAGCACCCGCCCCCCGTCGAAGGGGTCGGCCAGCACCTGTTCCTCCGGCGGCCCGAACCCCACCACGAAGTGCCCCGGCAGAGCCACCCCGTACACCGGCGCCCCCGCCCGCCGGGCCACCTCCATCCACACCACGGACAGCAGGATCGGCAGCCCCCTGCGCCGCCGCAGCACCTCGTGCAGCAACGAGGACTCCAGCCGCTGGTAGTCCACCGGCAACCCGCGGAACCCGCACCGGTCCCCGAGCAGTTCCCGCAGCGACACGGCCCAGGACCGCGGTCCGCCCGGCCGGAACGGCAACCGCCCGGCCAGCTCGTCGAGGGCGATCTGGGCCGTGTCGATCCCGGCGTCGTCGAGCGTCCCGTCCGCCTGCGCCGCCACCAGCAGGCACAGCGCGGACAGGTCCGGCCGCTCGGACCGCGCCTCTTCGGCGAACCGCCCGCGCAGCTCGGCGGAACGTTCGGGCGGGGGCGGGTGCGGGGAGTTCGGGGGACGCATAGCTGGCTCGTGCCCTTTCGCGGCGATCGCTACTACCGCGCCGCGCCGGAGACATCCGGCTCGCGGTAGTGGTGGTAGGCGTGGTGCGCGGCGAATCCCAGCCGCTCGTAGAGCGTCCGCGCCCCGGCGTTGTCCGACTCGACCTGGAGCCACGCGGCCGACGCGCCCTCCTCCAGCGCCCGCTGCGCCAGCGCCGCCATCACGGTCGAGGCCAGCCCCCGTCGCCGTAGCGCGGGATCCACCTCGACCGCGGCGAACCCGGCCCAGCGCCCGTCGACGACACAGCGCCCGATCGCGGCGGGCGCCCTGCCGGTCCCGCAAGGGACCGTGGCGAACCACACCGAGGGCCCGCTCCCCAGCACCCGCAGCGCCACCTCGCTCACCCCCTTGCGTTGGTACCGCGCCAGCCAGTCCGCGTCGGCCTCCCGGGACAGGACCACACCGTCACCGGAACGGTCCGCGACCGGGGCCAGCGCCCCCGTCCACAGCTCAGCCGTCACCTCCCGCGTCCACCCGCGCGCCTCCAGCTCCGCGCACAGCACCTCCTGGGTGCCCGCGGCGCCGGTCGCGGTCTGTATGTACGCCGGGAGCCCGCGCTCGCCGTACCACCGTCGTACGGCGGCCAGGGCCTCGTCGAGCGGCAGACCGGGGTCGCCGAGCGGGAGGGCGGAGTTGGCGCGGCGGGTGAAGCCGGACGCGGCACGCAGCTCCCACTCGCCCAGCTGCTCGCTCTCCACCGGACGCCAGCCGCGCGCGGCGATCCGGGCCAGTTCCCGGTACGAGGTGGCGGGCCCCCGGCGGCGGGCCGGCTCGGCGGGGACGACCTTGCCCGCCACCAGCGCGGATTCCGGAATGCGGACGCCCTGGCCGTCCCGGCGCGTGATCATCAGCACACCGTCGTCCCATGATGTGAGAACACCCACCGTGTCGGTGAACTTCTCGTGCGTGACGGCGGTTTCGTCCAGGCACCGTACGGATACCCGTTTCCCCACGTCAGCTGCGGAGATACGGACGACGAGGCGCCCCGCGGCGGAGATTTCCACAGGTCAGTTCACCCCTCCTGTTCGGATCATGCCCAAGAACGGAGATACTAGGGGCGGGCATCGACGACGCCGCGCTCCCGCGCGCGAGGCGGCGGAGCCTGAGGAGGCCCGCCAGCGCCCTATGGAGGAGGAACGACAGCGTGACCTACGTCATCGCGCAGCCTTGTGTCGACGTGAAGGACAAGGCCTGCATCGAGGAGTGCCCGGTCGACTGCATCTACGAGGGCTCCCGGTCCTTGTACATCCACCCGGACGAATGCGTCGACTGTGGTGCCTGTGAGCCGGTGTGCCCGGTCGAGGCGATCTTCTACGAGGACGACACCCCGGATGAGTGGAAGGACTACTACAAGGCGAACGTCGAGTTCTTCGACGAGCTCGGTTCGCCCGGTGGCGCCAGCAAGCTCGGCCTGATCGAGCGGGACCACCCGTTCATCGCCGCGCTGCCGCCGCAGGCCTGATCATCCGGCACCCCCAGGCGTGCCGCCTCGGTCCCGCACGGCCTGATCGCTCCTGATCACGGCCGTACGGGACCGAGGCGTTTGCCGTCCGGCACGCCGGACCCCGTACGACCCGAAAGCGAGCCCGACAGCCGTGTCCGCAGTCTCCGACCGCCTTCCCACCTTCCCCTGGGACAAGCTGGAGCCGTACAAGAAGACGGCTGCCGCGCACCCCGGAGGCATCGTCGACCTGTCGGTCGGCACCCCGGTCGACCCGGTCCCCGACCTGATCCAGAAGGCCCTGATCGACGCGGCGGACTCGCCGGGCTACCCGACGGTCTGGGGCACCCCGGCGCTGCGTGACGCGATCACCGGCTGGGTCGAGCGGCGCCTGGGCGCCCGGGAGGTCACCCACCGGCACGTCCTGCCGATCGTCGGCTCCAAGGAACTCGTCGCCTGGCTCCCCACCCAGCTGGGCCTGGGCCCCGGCGACCGGGTCGCCCACCCCCGCCTCGCCTACCCGACGTACGAGGTCGGCGCCCGCCTGGCCCGCGCGGAGTACGAGGTCTACGACGACCCGACCGAGCTGGACCCGGCGGGCCTGAAGCTCCTGTGGCTCAACTCCCCGTCGAACCCGACCGGCAAGGTGCTCTCCAAGGACGAGCTGACGAGGATCGTCGCCTGGGCCCGCTCGCACGGCGTCCTGCTCTTCTCCGACGAGTGCTACCTGGAGCTCGGCTGGGAGGCCGACCCGGTCTCGGTGCTGCACCCGGACGTCAACGGCGGCTCCTACGACGGCATCGTGGCCGTCCACTCGCTCTCCAAGCGGTCCAACCTCGCGGGCTACCGCGCGGCCTTCCTGGCGGGCGATCCGGCCGTCCTGGCGCCCCTCCTGGAGATCCGCAAGCACGGCGGCATGATGACGTCGAAGCCGACGCAGGCGGCCGTGGTGGCGGCTCTGGGCGACGACACGCACGTGCGTGAGCAGCGCGAGCGGTACGCGGCCCGGCGCACGCTCCTGCGCGAGGCGCTGCTCGGACACGGCTTCCGCATCGAGCACAGCGAGGCCAGCCTCTACCTCTGGGCGACCCGGGACGAGTCCTGCTGGTCCACGGTCGCCCACCTGGCCGACCGGGGCATCCTGGTGGCGCCCGGCGACTTCTACGGCGAGGCCGGCGAGAAGTTCGTCCGCGTGGCGCTCACGGCGACGGACGAGCGGGTGCGGGCGGCCGTAGAGCGTCTGTGACCGCCGTCGTGGCATGAGGAAGGGGCCCGGGGAGATCCCCGGGCCCCTTCCTCGTCCGCGCGAACCGCTAGCCGAGCGGGAGGCTCTTCACCGGCAGGGTGTCCGCCGCCGGCAGGCCGCCGCCGCCCTTGGTGAGGGAGTCGGTCGGCAGACCGCCCTTCGTGGCCGTGGACGTCGTGTCGCCGAGCAGGCCCCCGGCCGAACCGGCGGCCTCGCCCGCCGTCTTCTGCGCGACCGGAGCCGCCTTCTTCACGGCCTTGCCACCGGTCTTGCCCGCGGACGGCACGGCCTTCTCGACCGTCTTGCCACCGGTCTTGCCCGCGGTCCCGGCCAGGTTCTGCGCCGCGCCGTCCACCGTGTTGCCGACGTGCGCCCCGTCCAGAGCGGTCAGCCCGCCGAGGTTGGGGGCGGCCGGCAGCTGCGCGGGGGCCGCACTGGCGGCGCCGGCCGCACCGACCCCGGCTGCCGCTCCCGCAGCGACGAGCAGCGCGGCACGGGCGATCCTGCGGGTCAGGGGGAGGGACATGTTGCTCCTTCGACGGAGGAAACGTTGCTAGGACGCCGTGACTACCGCTCGAAGCCGACGAAGGTTGCGGAGGGCCAACGTAAAGAGTTGGCAATGCGTCGCATTATCACCTCCGGATAAAAACGGGCAAAAAGCTACCGGTCTGAAAGTCCTCCGAATCCTCGGAGCCCTTTGTTCTCAAGGGTTCTGGCGGATACGGGGGTGAGGTGACGAAAACCTGCGCACACCCGCTCCCGCAGTGGGCGGACGTGACCCCTCCAGGTGATCTTCCGAACTACCGTGCCGTGAGTATCCGCACCGTGTCCGTGGCGCTCTCGCCGCCCGCCGGGCGCCACTGGCTGTCCGTGTTGCCGGCGGTCCACTGCCGGCCCGCGTACGAGACCCGCTCGATGCGCAGCGCGGAGGAGTTGGCGACGGCCCAGTGCGCGAGCTGCCAGCCGCGTTCGGTGAGACTGCGGCCGGCACCCGGGCTGGTGTCCTTCCGCACCGGAAGCGTCACCGTCCGCCCGTCCCCCGGGGTGGGCGTCGGGCTCGGCGACGCCTTGCCGCCCACCTCCGCCGCGGTCGTCTCCAGCGCGTCCCGCCCGAAGTCCCGCACGAGGGCGGACCGCACCGCGTCCGGACCCGTCTCGGCCTCCTGGACGCCCGTGGCGCCGTCCCCGGAGCCCGTCGCGGAGGCCCGGGTGGACTCCTGGCGGCCGTCACAGGTCAGCGTGGCCGCCGAGCTGCCTGTGAGGGCGGCCGCGAGCACCTCGGCGTCCGGCTCGTGCTTGGCGTACGCCTCCGGATAGCCGCTGCGCTGCACGCGCTGCGCGGCGACGGTCAGCGGGAGCTTCTCGTAGTCGTCCACCTTGACCAGGTGCTTGTAGAACTCGGCCGCCGCGTAGGTCGGGTCCAGGATCTCCTTCGGGGTGCCCCAGCCCTGCGAGGGCCGCTGCTGGAACAGGCCGAGCGAGTCGCGGTCGCCGTGCGAGATGTTGCGCAGCCCCGACTCCTGGAGGGCGGTGGCCAGCGCGATCGTCACGGCCCGCTCGGGCAGCCCGCGCCCGGTCCCGACGGCGGTGATCGTCGCCGCGTTCACCGCCTGCTCGGGCGTGAACTCGTACGACGGCCCGCCCGCCCTGCCCGAGACGACTTTGCAGCCCGGCCCGTCCGGACCTCCGGTGACGTACTGCACCACGAGGTAACCGGCGACCGCGCACAGGACCACGAGGGCCGCCGCGAAACGGAGGAGGCGGCCACGGCGTTTGCGAGTAGGGGGCAACGGCTCTGGCATCCGGACAAGATACTGGAGAGTACTGAGGAGCCCGAGCCGGATGGGGACAGGGGGGGCGGGCAGCGGGGGCGTTAGGGTCGACAGCATGGCCGACACCCCTCTTGACCTCTCCCTCGACGCGGCTCAGCTCACCGCGCAGCTCGTCGACTTCCCCTCCGAGAGCGGCACCGAGAAGCCCCTCGCGGACGCGATCGAGACCGCCCTGCGCGCCCTGCCGCACCTCACGGTCGACCGCCACGGCAACAACGTCGTCGCCCGCACGAACCTCGGCCGCTCGGAACGCGTCATCCTCGCCGGCCACATCGACACCGTGCCCATCGCGGGCAACGTCCCCTCCCGCCTCGACGACGAGGGCTACCTCTGGGGCTGCGGCACCTGCGACATGAAGTCCGGCGTCGCGGTCCAGCTGCGCATCGCCGCGACGGTCCCCGAGCCCAACCGCGACCTCACCTTCATCTTCTACGACAACGAAGAGGTCGCCGCCCACCTCAACGGCCTGGGACATGTGGCCGAAGCCCACCCGGAGTGGCTGGAGGGCGATTTCGCGGTCCTGCTGGAGCCCACGGACAACCAGGTCGAGGGCGGCTGCCAGGGAACCCTGCGGGTCTTGCTGACGTTCAAGGGAGAGCGTGCGCACTCCGCGCGCGCGTGGATGGGGTCCAACGCGATCCACAAGGCCGCGCCCGCCCTCGCCAAGCTGGCGGCGTACGAACCCCGCAAGCCGGTCGTCGACGGCCTCGAGTACCACGAGGGCCTCAACGCGGTGGGCGTGCAGGGCGGCGTGGCCACCAACGTCATCCCCGACTCCTGCGTCCTGACGGTCAACTTCCGCTACGCGCCCGACCGCAGCGAGGCCGAGGCGGAGGCCTTCGTGCGGGACTTCTTCGCGGACTGCGGGGTCGACGAGTTCACCGTCGACGACCACACCGGCGGCGCCCGCCCCGGCCTCACCCACCCCGTCGCCCAGGCCTTCATGGCCGCGGTCGGGGGCGTCGCCCGCCCCAAGTTCGGCTGGACGGACGTCTCCCGCTTCAGCGCGCTCGGCGTGCCCGCGGTGAACTACAGCCCTGGTGAGCCGCTGCTCGCGCACAAGGTCGACGAGCGCGTGAAGGTCTCGCTGATCCCGGAGGCGGAGGCGAAGCTGCGGGCCTGGCTGACCTCGTGAGGAGGCGGTGGGGCGGTGGCGCTTCATGGCGGACACGCGTACGTCCCCCCTCCGTAACCCGCGTAGATCTACGCTGAGACGGAAAGACCAGGCAAGCGGAGGGAGCGCACATGGCTACCGGGAACCCCGAGGGCAAGAAGCAGCCGCCGGAGGAGCAGCGCCTGGGACCGGTCCTCCGCAGGCGGGGACAGGTCACGGCGAGCACGACCGACCAGCGTCTGCTGGACGCGGGCGGCCCCTCGGACTGGGTCCACACCGACCCCTGGCGCGTGCTGCGCATCCAGTCGGAGTTCATCGAGGGCTTCGGCACGCTCGCCGAACTGCCGCCCGCGATCAGCGTGTTCGGCTCGGCGCGGACACCGGCCGACTCCCCGGAGTACGAGGCGGGCGTGCGGCTCGGACGAGGCCTGGTGGAGGCCGGCTTCGCGGTCATCACCGGCGGTGGCCCGGGCGCCATGGAGGCGGCCAACAAGGGCGCGTGCGAGGCGAACGGCACGTCGGTGGGGCTCGGCATCGAGCTGCCCTTCGAGCAGGGGCTCAACCCCTACGTCGACATCGGCCTCAACTTCCGCTACTTCTTCGTCCGCAAGATGATGTTCGTCAAGTACGCGCAGGGCTTCGTGGTCCTGCCGGGCGGCCTCGGCACCCTGGACGAACTCTTCGAGGCCCTGACCCTGGTCCAGACCCAGAAGGTCACCCGCTTCCCGATCGTGCTGTTCGGCAGCGAGTACTGGGGCGGCCTGGTCGACTGGCTCAAGAACACCCTGATCGCGCAGGGCAAGGCCTCCGAGAAGGACCTGCTGCTGTTCCACGTGACGGACGACGTGGACGAGGCCGTGGCGTTGGTGTCGAAGGAGGCGGGCCGCTAGCGCGGGGCCCGGACCGGGTTTCGGAGGGGCTGGTCTTCCAGCCCCTCCGGCGAAGCTCCCTACGCCAGCCCCCGCCGAGCGACCGCCGGTGGCCGGTGCCCCGCGATCGACGCCACCATGTCCAGCACCTGCCGCGTCTCCGCGACCTCGTGCACCCGGTACACCTGCGCGCCCAGCCACGCGGACACCGCCGTCGTCGCCAGCGTCCCCACCACCCGCTCCTTCACCGGCTTGTCCAGCGTCTCGCCCACGAAGTCCTTGTTGGACAGCGACACCAGCACCGGCCACCCGGTGGAGACCATCTCCCCGAGCCGCCGCGTCGCCTCCAGACTGTGCCGCGTGTTCTTCCCGAAGTCGTGCCCCGGATCGATCAGCACGGACTCCCGCGGCACCCCCAGCGCGACGGCCCGCTCCGCCAGCCCCACGGTCACCCGCAGAATGTCGGCCATGACGTCGTCGTACGTCACCCGGTGCGGCCGGGTACGCGGCTCCGCGCCCCCGGCATGCGTGCACACCAGCCCCACCCCGTACCGCGCCGCGACCTCCGCGAGCCCCGGATCGACCCCGCCCCACGCGTCGTTGAGGAGATCCGCCCCGGCCTCGCAGACGGCCTCGCCCACCGACGCCCGCCAGGTGTCCACGCTGATGATCACGTCGGGGAACCGCCGCCGTACCTCCGCCACGAACCCCACGGTCCGCCGCGCCTCCTCCTCGGCGGACACCTCTTCGCCCGGACCGGCCTTGACCCCGCCGACGTCGATGATGGCGGCCCCCTCGGCCACCGCCTGCTCCACGCGCGCGAGGGCGGGCTCGTCGAGGAACGTGGCTCCCTGGTCGTAGAAGGAGTCGGGGGTCCGGTTCACGATCGCCATGATCACCGGCTCGTGCGCGTCGAACACGCGCCTGCCCAGCCTGAGCATCCCCTGTGACCTCACTTCCCACGTCTGTGTCTTCGGCTTCCGCGGCCGCCTGCGACCCTAACTGTCAGACTCGCATGGCACGATCGGACCCTGACACATTCGACGCCGGCGGCCGGCCGCCGGCAGGGACCATGGGGACCTCAGCGATGGTTATGTTCTTGTTCCTGGTCATCGCGCTCGCGGTCGTGGTCGCCGCGGTGACGCTCGCCGTGGTGGGCGGCGGCGACAGCGACGGCCCGCTGCCGGACGTCGCCCCCGAGCGGCTCCAGGACCCCCTGCCGCCGGACCGCCCGGTGGACCGCGCCGACGTCGAGAGCCTGCGCTTCCCGCTTGCCGCCCGCGGCTACCGGATGTCCGACGTGGACGACGCCCTCAGCCGCCTCGGCGCCGAGCTCGCCGAGCGGGACGCCCGGATCGCCGACCTGGAGTCCGCGCTGGCCGGCGCCCAGGCCGCCGCGCACGTCTCCATGCAGAAGCCGGACCACGGCCACGGGGAGCAGCGGTGACCGGCGCCGCCCTGGCAGGCCCGGACGGCGCGCTCCGCTGCCCCTGGGCCCTGTCCACCCCGGACTACGTGGCCTACCACGACGAGGAGTGGGGCCGCCCGGTCCACGGCGACGACGCCCTGTACGAACGCCTCAGCCTGGAGGCCTTCCAGTCCGGCCTGTCCTGGATCACGATCCTGCGCCGCCGCGAGACCTTCCGCGCGGCCTTCGCCGGCTTCGAGATCGCCAAGGTGGCGAGCTTCGACGACACCGACCGCGAGCGCCTGCTCCTCGACCCCGGGATCATCCGCAACCGCGCCAAGGTCGACGCGACGCTGGCCAACGCGAAGGTGCTGGCCGACTGGTCGCCGGGCGAGCTGGACGAGCTGATCTGGTCCCACGCGCCGGAAACCCACGCGGTCCCCAGGACACTGGGCGACGTCCCGGCGGTGACCCCGGAGTCGACGGCGCTGTCCAAGGCCCTGAAGAAGCGGGGCCTGCGCTTCGTGGGCCCCACGACGGCCTACGCCCTGATGCAGGCGTGCGGACTGGTCGACGACCACCTGGAGACGTGCGTGGTGCGAGGGGACCGAGCCTGAGCCCTAGCGGCCCAGGTACTCGGGCGCCTGCTTGTTCACGAACGCCCGTACGGCGATCGCGTGGTCCTCGGAGGCCCCGGCCCGGGTCTGCAGCTCGTCCTCCTTGTCCAGCGTCTCCGACAGGGTGTGCGTCGACGCGTACGCCAGGGACTCCTTGATCGCCCCGTACGCCACCGTCGGCCCCGAGGCCAGCGCCCGCGCCACCTTCTCCGCCTCCGCGGGCAGGTCGGTGGAGGGCACCAGACGGTTCACGATCCCGAGGTCGTGCGCGTCCCGGGCCGACATGGTCCGGGGGAAGAGCAGCAGGTCGGCGGCGCGACCCGGCCCCACCACCCGCGGCAGGGTCCACGAGATGCCGGAGTCCGCGGTCAGCGCCACCCCCGCGAACGACGTGTTGAACGCGGCGGTGTCCGCCGCCACCCGGTAGTCGGCCGCGAGCGCGATCCCGAAGCCGGCGCCCGCCGCGACCCCGTTCACCCCCGCCACCACCGGCTTGGGCATCTCCGTCAGGGCCCGCACGACCGGGTTGTAGTGCTCCTTGACCGTGCTCATGACCTTCGTCGAGCCCTCGGCCAGCAGCCCGATGTGTTCCTTGAGGTCCTGGCCCACGCAGAACGCCCGCTCCCCGGCGGCCGTCAGCAGCACGGCTCGTACGGCGTCGTCCTGTGCCGCCGACTCGACCGCCTCCCGCAGCGCGACCTTCGTGGCGATGTTCAGCGCGTTCATCGCCTCGGGGCGGTTCAGCGTGATCGTCGCGAGTCCGTCGCTCACCTCGTAGAGCACGGTGTCGGTCATGGCGTATCCCCTCCGCAGCGTCCGGTGGACCCGATGTCCGAAGGACAGCATGGCGGAGATCGCCGTCCGAGGACCGGACCGGACGTGTGACCTGCGTCAAAGAATTCGGGAGCGTTCCCAGCCGGCCGGGATCGTCGCGGTGGCGGAGTATCGCAGCCACATCGCCGAATTGAGTGGTTTTGCTCGCGCGCGTTGCCCAAGCGATGCCGACTGATGTTGGTCATCGGGTCCCGCGATGCGGGATAATGGCCTGGAAGCAATGTGTTCGATGCCGGTGTCGCGTGTCCCACTTTGACGCGCGTGCCCTCCCAGGGCCGTCGGCTTTGGCGATGAGCTGGTTTCAGGAAGGGGAACGAGCATGGCGGCCATGAAGCCGCGGACGGGCGATGGCCCGCTCGAGGTGACCAAGGAGGGGCGGGGCATTGTCATGCGCGTTCCGCTCGAAGGCGGCGGTCGGCTCGTCGTCGAGCTGACCCCTGACGAGGCCGACGCGCTCGGTGACGCCCTCAAGAAGGTCGTCGGCTGACGCGGAAGCGACCATACCCTTTCGGCTGCCCCGGCATCTCATGAGGTGCCGGGGCAGCGGTCTGCCGGGCCGGACACCCGGATGGCCGTACGGGACGACAGCGGCTCCCGGAGCTGTCGCTACCGCTTGACCGCGCACAGCAGGCCGTCGCCGACCGGCAGGAGGGACGGCACCAGCTCCTGGCTCTCGCGCACGGCCCGCAACAGCTCCCTCAGGCGTACGACTTCCGTGGGCTGCGGTCCCGAGTCCACCGTGCGGCCGTTGGCGAAGACGCCCTCGAAGACCACGAGGCCACCCGGACGCAGCAGGCGCAACGATTCAGCGAGGTAGTCCATGACCTCCTGCCGGTCGCCGTCGCAGAACACGAGGTCGTAACCGGCGTCGGCGAGGCGGGGCAGGACGTCCAGCGCGCGGCCCGGGATGAAGCGGGCCCGGTTGCTGGCGAAACCGCAGGCGCGGAAGGCCTGGCGGGCGAACTGCTGGTGCTCGGGCTCGGGGTCGACCGTGGTCAGCACCCCGTCGGGGCGCATGCCGTGCAGCAGATGGATGCCGGAGACACCGGTGCCGGTGCCGATCTCGGCGACCGCCTTGGCGTCCACGGAGGCCGCCAGCAACCGCAGCGCCGCGCCCGTGCCGGGCGACACCGAGCGCAGCCCCGCCTCACGGGCCCGGTCGCGGGCCCAGAGCAGCACTTCGTCCTCGGCGACGTAGGCGTCGGCGAACGCCCAGCTCGTCTGCCGGTTGCCGGTAATGACCCTCTCCTTGCCCCGTGGTTGCCTGGGCGTGACTGTATCCGTTGGCGCCGGGAACCCGCAGATGGGACCGGGCGTTTAGAGGGGTGGAGACGCACCCGGGGGGACACAGTTGGATCACGATGACGAGCAGGCCCTCGAGCAACTGCTGACGCAGGGGACCGAGTGGTATCAGCCCAGATCAAATTCTCGTAAAACCGCTTATCCGGAGCTAACGGGCGAGGTGGCTATGGTAGGGGCTCCACTGGAGACAACCAGAGCCGACAGGGGAGGTGCGGCCGCGCCTGGAGATCGTGGGGGAGTGCTGCGGCGCTTCCTGGGATCGGCGGGCAGGCCGAGATCCGTGAACGACACCGCTGACCACAGCCACGCCGGCGACTACGCCCAGACCGCGACCTTCGCCACCGACGCGGACGGGCAGGCGTGGACTCCGCCCACCTGGGAGGAGATCGTCAGCACGCACAGCGGCCGCGTCTACCGCCTCGCGTACCGCCTCACCGGCAACCAGCACGACGCCGAGGACCTCACGCAGGAGGTCTTCGTCCGCGTCTTCCGCTCGCTGTCCACCTACACACCGGGCACCTTCGAGGGCTGGCTGCACCGCATCACCACCAACCTCTTCCTGGACATGGTCCGCCGCAAGCAGCGCATCCGCTTCGACGCCCTCGGCGAGGACGCGGCCGAGCGACTGCCCAGCCGCGAACCCTCGCCCCAGCAGGTCTTCAACGACGCCCACTTCGACGCGGACGTCCAGCAGGCCCTCGACACCCTCGCGCCGGAGTTCCGCGCCGCGGTCGTCCTGTGCGACATCGAAGGGCTGTCGTACGAGGAGATCGCCGCGACCCTGGGCGTCAAGCTCGGGACCGTCCGCTCCCGGATCCACCGCGGCCGTTCCCAGCTGCGCAAGGCCCTCGCGCACCGCTCCCCGGAGGCCCGCGCCGAGCGCCGCTCCTTCATGTCCCGGGTCCCCGCGCTGGGGGGAGGGGGCGCGACCGCGTGAGTGGATCACTGCCCAAACCCGGCGAGGGAAGCCTCGCGGACCAGCATCTGGGAGACCGACTCGCCGCCCTGGTGGACGGCGAGCTCGGTCATGCCACGCGCGAGCGTGTCCTCGCGCATCTCGCCACCTGCCCGAAGTGCAAGGCGGAGGCGGACGCCCAGCGCCGCCTGAAGAACGTCTTCGCGGAGGCCGCCCCGCCGCCGCCCTCCGAGAGCTTCCTGGCCCGCCTCCAGGGGCTGCCCGGAGGTGATCCGGAGGACGGCGACAGCTCGCCGTTCGGCGGGGGAGGGTTCGGAGGACTGTCGGGACGACCCGGCGCAGGGGTCTTCGGCGTGAGACGTGGCGAACGCTTCGAGTTCGACTACGTCCCCGCGGGCCCGCACGCCGGAGTGCTGCCGCCGTCCACCGGCCGGGGCTTCCGCATCCATGACGTCAGCCGCCACGAGGCAGAGCGCTCCGCCTCGCGCGGTATGCGGTTCGCGTTCGTCGCCGCCGGGGCGGTGTCGCTGGCCGCGATCGCGCTGGGCGGCGTCACCACGGGCGTGCCCGGCGACACCGAGGCCCGCGGAGCGGGCAGCAATGTCACCCCGGCGCGCACTCCCAGCACGGGAGCGGCGGTGCCGGAGAACCAGCGCCGTCGTGGCGAGGGTCCGCTGCTCGCGCAGGAACAGGGACAGCGGGCGCTCGGCGACACCCCGGTCGCCCCGACCGAGATCTCCGCTCCGCTGCTGCCCGGTATACCGGCCCAGGTCCAGCAGGCGGCGCTGCACACCCTCACGGCCCCCGTGGTCGCGGGTGCCGCCGCCATGTCTCCTCTCATACGACCGCTCAGTACCACCCCGCCGCTCAGCCTGACGTCCCTGCCCACCACGCCGGACCTCACCGCCTCCGGCCTCCTCGCCGCGCCCGTCCCCCACACCACGTCAGCGCCGACGCCCCCCGCCACCGCCCGCTGACCGGCGCCCTGCTCCGGGGCGCGTGAACCTGGTTGAATCCACAGAGAGGTCGACGTGCCGCGCACGCGGCCGGTCAGCTGTGGGGAGAGCTGGGGAGCGCATGGACGAGGGCAAGCCCACGAGGTCGACATGGTGGAGCCGACCTCGGTCGCGGGAGGGTTTTGGGCCGGGGGAGCCGGAGGTGCTCGGGGACACGCCGGGGCCTGGCACGGCGGCGGTCTCTTCCGACGGGGACTTCGCGTTGCAGGCACCTGGGGATGCCACCGGTTCGGCCTCGGGTGGGCCGGCCTCCGAGGGGGACTTCGAGCTCGCGCCCCCGAAGGGTGCGGCGGAGGACTCCATCGTCCGGACTCCAGGGAGCGGGACCTCCGAGCGGGACACGGAGGGCGACTATGAGCTCGCGGCTCCTCGGGGGGACGCCGGCGCGGGCCAGGCCCCCGGGCTCGAAGAGACGGACGGCAAGGTCCGACAGCTGCCCGTGGAGCCCGCCGTGGACCGACCCGAGCCCACGCCCGTGTCCGACTCCACCGGAACCCCGCCCTACGGAGTACCGGGCCCCTGGGCCCCGGCCCCGCCGGTCCAGCACCCGGCGACCTCCTCCGCAGAAACGCGCGAGCCGGTGCCGCCCGAGCCCCAGGACACGGCGATCCTCCCGCCTCCCGAGCCCCACCACACCACCGGGCAGTCGGCATCAGGGGCGCCGGGCACGCCTGTCGCCGGGCCCCCTTCCCCGACGGCCCCCGGTGCCTACGTAGCGCCCCCACCCGCCCCGTCTCCCGCCTCGGCCGGCGACACGACCAGCGCACTCCCCGATGCCCCCACCCCCTGGCAGAACTACGACCCCTGGGCCCCCGCCCCCCTCCAGCAGACCGGTGCCGCTCTCCGGACCAAGGACCAGCGAAGTCGGCGGAGCCGGCAGGCGCTGCTCGCGGGGGCCCTGCTGCTCGCGCTCGTGGCCGGCGGCGCCGGTGGGGTCGTAGGGGCGTATCTGGAGCGGCACGGAGTCGGGGACGACGTCGTGGAGTTGCCGCAGGCCGGGAGGGAGTCCGGTGAGCGCGCGCCCGGGACCGTCGCCGGGATCGCCGCGAGGGCTCTGCCCAGCGTCGTGACCCTGCATGTGAGCGGCGCGGCGGAGTCCGGCACCGGAACCGGCTTCGTGCTGGACGATGCCGGGCACATCCTGACCAACAACCACGTCGTGGAGCCCGCCGGAGCCGACGGCGAGATATCGGTGACCTTCCACAGCGGCGACACCGCCAAGGCCACCCTCGTGGGGCGGGACAGCGGCTACGACCTCGCCGTCGTCGAAGTGAGCGGGGTGCACGGCCTGCGGCCCATGGCCCTCGGCAACTCCGACAACGTCCAGGTCGGCGACCCCGTGGTCGCCATCGGCGCCCCCTTCGACCTGGAGGGCACCGTCACCTCCGGCATCATCAGCGCGAAGGAACGGCCCATCACCGCCGGCGGCGAGCGCGGGGACGGCAGCGACGTGTCGTACGTGGACGCCCTCCAGACCGACGCCCCCATCAACCCCGGCAACTCCGGCGGCCCGCTCCTCGACTCGCGCGCCCGCGTCATCGGCATCAACTCCGCCATCCGTTCCGCCGGCAACGGCTCCGGATCGGACAGCGCCCAGGCCGGCTCCATAGGTCTCGGTTTCGCCATCCCCGTCAACCAGGCCAAGCGGGTCGCCGAAGAGCTGATCAACACCGGCACGGCGACCCACCCGGTCATCGGCGTCACGCTCGACATGGACTACACCGGGGACGGCGCCCGCGTCGGGACCAAGGGCAACGGCGGCGGGCCCGCCGTGCGCGAGGGCGGCCCGGGCGACAGGGCCGGGCTGAAGGCCGGTGACGTGATCACCGCGGTCGACGGCCGCCGTGTCCACTCCGGCGACGAACTCATCGTCAGGACCCGCGCCCACCGCCCCGGCGACCGCCTCCGGCTCACTCTGGAGCGGGCCGGCAAGGAGGTCACGGTCACACTGACCCTCGGTTCCTCGGACGGCAGCTGACGCACACCGATCGACACGAACCTCACAGCAACGGCTGCGAATCCCGCTCCACAGGGCAAACAACCCGGAAAACCGTTCAGAGATCCGCGCTCGGAGCCCTCGGGACAGTACCGGTCATACGGGAACGGCAGGTACCGTGGTCCTGGCCCGGACCCCAAGGAGCTTCAGGTGTTCAATGACATAGGACCGCTCGAGCTGATCACGCTCGTTGTCCTCGCCGTGCTCGTCTTCGGTCCGGACAAGCTCCCGAAGGTCATCCAGGACGTCATGCGGACCATCCGGAAGATCCGCGAGTTCTCGGAGAGCGCCAAGCAGGACATCCGCTCGGAGCTGGGCCCGGAGTTCAAGGACTTCGAGTTCGAGGACCTCAACCCCAAGACCTTCATCCGCAAGCAGCTGGACAACGACGAGCTGGGGCTCAAGGAGATCCGCAACGGCTTCGACCTGAAGAAGGAGATGGCCGAGGTCACCGACGCCGTGCACAGCACGGACACCTCGTCGTCCGCCTCCTCGTCGTCCTCGTCCGGTGGCCGGATCGACATGTCCAAGAAGCCCGAGGAGGACGGCAAGGACGACCGCCCGCCCTTCGACGCGGACGCCACCTGAGCCGTACGCCCCACCAGCAGGCGCTTGCCGAGCCGTTCAGCTCGCGGGCGCCTTTCGCTGTCGTACGGCTGCCACGTGACGCGTTTCATACCGAGCCGGCACGTCGCGAGGCCTGAACCCGCCCCCCGTATGCCTCGCGCGCCGGGCGGTTTCCCGGCAGCTCGGAGCGGTGTGGATATGCTGCCGAGTTGTTGTGCGGGCCGTACGCGAACCAGCGACGCCGCCCGAAGGGGGGCGGGCCGGTCCGGTCCGACGAGAGCTAGTAGGAGGCGTCCGGCACATGGAGACGACGAGCGGGACGGTCGCGCAGGCGCCGGCCGCGGAGGGTGCACAGCAGGTCCCCTCCGCCCGGCGCACGGTCGACGGCTACCTTCAGGCGCCCTTCCCCTGGTACGGCCTCGACGAGGCCTTCACGGGGCCGCGCTGGCTGATGCAGGTCGGCACGTCGGCCGACGGGGCCGTCGAGCACGGGTCGATCGGACACGGTGACGAGCCCTCCGTGAAGAACGAGGCGGGCTCCACGGGGGAGCCGAAGGAGAAGTTCGCGGTCGTGGTGACCGTCGCCGCCAACCCGTCCCGCAGGAGCGCGGACGGCACCGGGCTGCTGGAGGCCACGTCGGTCTCCTCCGCCGCCTGGCTGGCCGGAGTGGGCCTGCTGTCGTTCACCTGGCCCGGGCAGATGGACCACTCCCTGCGCGACGACTGGCTGGACCAGCAGACCGAGACGGCCTGGGTCCTGGCGGACGACCTGGAGGGATCCGACTGGTCGACCCTGTCCCTGCCGGTGGACGGCGTGCCCACGCCCTTCCACTACAGGGAGTCGGAGTTCGGCTGGGTCCTCGCGGGCTCCACCCAGGAGGGAGTGCACGTGGGGGCGTACGGGAGAGGCATGAGCGCGTACGGCCTCGGGTTCGCGATGATCAAGGACATCTCGGCGTACGCCTAGCAGGACGAAGGGGCACCGCAGACCCGAGTGGTGCCCCTCAAGTGTCCTGGACGTCAAGTGTCTGGACGTCAAGTGTCCTGAACGGCTGTTTTATCGGCCCAGTCGCCGCCGTACCCGCCGGACCTGGCGGTTGTCGGCGACCGCGTCGAGCAGCCGGCGCCCGGTGCCGGCCTCGTGGGCCGGGCCCTCCAGCCGCAGCAGGGTGCCGTCGCGGACGACGGCGTGCGCGACGGGGGTGTCGGTCTTCGGGAGCGTGACCGGGTGACGGCCCGCGGGGAGCTTGAGACGGGCGGGCAGCCGCAGGACGGCCGTCGTGCCGCCGTCGCCGGGAACGAGCTCGGCCTCCACCGTCAGCTCGGACACGGTGACCTTGACGCGTGCCGGGGCCCCGCCCGCGGTGGCCGCCACGTACGGCAGCGGCAGCGACCGCTCACCGCGCGCGGTGTTCGCGGCAGCCGCACCGGCGGTGTCGGAACCGAGCCTGCGCTGACGCTGGTCCACGTCGAGGGCGAGCTGACCGCTGCCCGTCCAGTACGGCAGCGAGAGCCGCCCGCCGGTCAGCGCCGGGCCCGCGGCCGGGGTGCCCGGGGTGCCGTCGCCGGTCAGGCGGACCATCCGGTCGATGCCCAGCAGCTGGACGAAGGCCCACACGTCGTGCACGCCGCGCTCCAACGGCCGCCCGCCCGCGAGCCGTTCGGGGGCCAGGCTCAGCCGCCCGGACGCGACGAGCCGCGACCGCCCCTCGCCGGCGGGCTCGAGCCGCACCTCCAGCTCACCCTCCGGGTACCACCAGTCCTCGCGGTCCCGGTCCTTGACGATCAGTTCGGCGTACGCCAGCCGGAACGGATCGCGGACCTCCCAGCCGCCCTCGGTCCCCGGCACCCCGGCCAGCAGCTCCGGGTCCAGCCACCGCTTCCCGTCCCGCTCGACGAGCACCAGCGGCTCACCGTCCCCCCGCAGCAGCTCCAGCGTGACGTCGGCGACGAGCCGCCCGTCCGCCCACCGCAACTCCCCGACGGTACTGCGGGCCTTGACCTCACGAACCCGCTCCGCGAGGGCCACGGCCCCGTCGAAGTCCCCGGCCTCCAGCAGCTCGGCCCGCAGCCGCGACACGACGGGCAGCCCCTCCCGTACGGCCGCGGGGAACTCCTCGACGGCCAGCCGCCGAGCCGCCTCGAACCGCTCCCGCTGCTGGACGGGGTCTTCGCGGAGGATCTCGGGCTCGCGGGTCCGGGACAGGACCTCGACGTGGTAGAGGCGGTGGAGGAGGCGGTTCTGGAGCGCGTCGACGTCGTCGGACGCGCTCGTGCCGTCCTTGATCTGGCGCACGATGGTGCGGCAGTTGTCCCAGAAGCCGTGGCGCGGGTTGAACCGGTGCTGGGTGTTGTTGCCGCCGTCGTCCCGCTTCATCCAGTAGTAGCAGGGGTAGTCGGCGAGGATCGAGATGCGCTCGGCCTTCAGGTAGGCGGCGCTGACGAAGGCCAGGTCCTCCAGGATCCAGGGGCCCTCGGGGAACCGGAGACCGTGCTCCTCGACGAAGGCCCGCCGGAACATCTTGTGCGGGGACATGCTCTGCATGAGCTCGTCGTTCTCGATCGTGCAGGCGCCCACGGTGTGCCGGAAGAGCCGCCGGGGCCGCACCATGGTGCTGGACATCTTGCCGAGCACCACGTCGGCGTCATTGCTCTTGGCGTGCGCGTACAGCCGCTCCAGGGCCTCGGGCCCGAGCATGTCGTCGTGGTCGACGAACTGGATGTACTCGCCCCTGGCGTGCCGCATGCCGAGATTGCGGGGCGCGCCCGGCCAGCCGGAGTTCGGCCGGGTGTGCACCTGGACGTTGGGATGTGCGGACGCGATCTTCTGGAGCCGGCCCAGCGTGTCGTCCGTCGACCCGTCGTCGACGTAGATGACCTCGTACTCGTCGGCGGGCAGACTCTGCCCCAGCAGCGACGGCGCGCACTCGTCGACGTACTTCCCGGTGTTGTAGACGGGGACGATGACGCTGACTTTGACTCTCGGCATTCCACGGACCCTACCCGGCCCATGGAATGCCTTCAGTCACGTACGTCTCAGAACTTGTTCCTGGGCGTGATCCCCAGCGAAAGCCCCGAAAGCCCCCGCTGCCGCCCCCCCAGCTTCCCCGCGATCCCCCGCAGCGCGGCCCCCGCCGGGGAGTCCGGGTCCGAGAGCACGACCGGCTTGCCCTCGTCGCCGCCCTCGCGGAGGCGGACGTCGATGGGGATGGAGCCGAGGACCGGGACCGTGGCCCCGATGGTGCGTGTCAGGCCGTCCGCGACCGTCTGGCCGCCGCCGGTGCCGAAGACGTCCACCATCTCGCCGCAGTGCGGGCAGGGCAGGCCGGACATGTTCTCGACCACGCCGACGATCTTCTGGTGGGTCTGGACCGCGATGGAGCCGGCCCGTTCCGCGACCTCCGCCGCCGCCTGCTGCGGGGTCGTCACCACCAGGATCTCCGCGTTCGGGACCAGCTGGGCCACCGAGATCGCGATGTCGCCCGTGCCCGGGGGCAGGTCCAGCAGGAGCACGTCCAGGTCGCCCCAGTACACGTCCGCCAGGAACTGCTGGAGGGCACGGTGGAGCATGGGCCCCCGCCACACCACCGGCGTGTTGCCCGGAGTGAACATGCCGATCGAGATGACCTTCACGCCGTTCGCCGACGGCGGCATGATCATGTTCTCGACCTGGGTCGGGCTGCCGTCCGCGCCCAGCATCCGCGGCACCGAGTGGCCGTAGATGTCCGCGTCGACGACCCCGACCTTCAGACCGTCGGCCGCCATCGCCGCCGCCAGGTTCACGGTGACGGAGGACTTGCCTACGCCGCCCTTGCCGGAGGCGACCGCGTAGACGCGGGTCAGGGACCCCGGCTTCGCGAAGGGGACCTCGCGCTCCGTCTGGCCGCCCCGCAGGGCCGTCGCCAGCTCCTTGCGCTGCTCGTCGCTCATCACGTCCAGCGTGACGTCGACGCGCGTGACGCCTTCGACCGCCGCAACCGCGTCCGTCACGCGCTGCGTGATCGTCTCGCGCATCGGACAGCCGGAGACCGTCAGGTACACGGTGACCGCGACCGCCCCGTCCGCCCCGATCTCGACCGACTTGACCATCCCGAGTTCCGTGATGGGCCGGTTGATCTCGGGGTCGTTCACCGTCGCCAGTGCCTCGCGCACCGCGTCTTCGCTAGCCATACAGACGATGGTACGGCGGTCACGGGCACCCCCCGCACCCCCGTCAATGGTCGTCTACGTCACGCCCGTGCGGCCGTTCTGCCGGGAATACGACATGCCCGTCGTGCTGCCTCGCCTCCAGCTCCTTCATCAGGTCCTGGAGCTCGGAGCGGATCCAGTCCCGGGTCGCCACCTCACCGAGGCCGATCCTGAGCGCGGCGATCTCGCGGGTCAGGTACTCCGTGTCCGCGATCGACCGCTCGTTCTGCTTGCGGTCCTGCTCCAGGTTGACCCGGTCCCGGTCGTCCTGCCGGTTCTGCGCGAGCAGGATCAGCGGGGCGGCGTAGGAGGCCTGGAGGGACAGCATCAGGGTGAGGAAGATGAACGGGTAGTTGTCGAAGCGCAGGTCGCCGGGCGCGAAGATGTTCCACAGCACCCACGCGATGATGACGACCGTCATCCAGACGATGAACCGGCCGGTGCCGAGGAAGCGGGCGATCCGCTCCGACAGGCGTCCGAAGGCCTCCGGGTCCCATTCGGGCAGCAGCCTGCGCCGCGGCGGGCGCGGCTGGTCGAGGCGGGCGCGGGTGCGGGTCGTCGCCGTGGCCCCGGCCGGCCCTCCGCGCTCGCGGTTCGAGCTCTCGCGCTCAGGCGTCATGGTGCGCCGCCCCCTCCGCGTCGAACTCCGTCTCCCGCCAGTCCTCGGGCAGCATGTGGTCGAGTACGTCGTCCACGGTCACCGCGCCGAGCAGCGAGCCCGAGTCGTCGACCACGGGCGCCGCGACCATGTCGTACGTCGCGAAGAACCCGGCGATGACCGGCAGGGTCGCGTCCGGGTCGAGGGCCTGGAGGTCGTCGTCGACGAGCGAGCTGACCAGGGTGTACGGGGGGTCCCGCAGGAGCCGCTGGAAATGGACCGTGCCGAGGTACTTGCCGGTCGGGGTCTCGTCGGGTGCCCGGCACACGTACACCTGGGCGGCGAGCGCGGGGGACAGGTCGGGGTTGCGGACGCGGGCGAGCGCGTCGGCGACGGTCGCGTCCGGCCGTAGGACGATCGGTTCCGTCGTCATCAGACCGCCGGCCGTGTGCTCCTCGTAGGCCATCAGGCGCCGCATGTCGGCCGCGTCGCCCGGCTGCATCAGGCTCAGCAGCCGCTCCTGCTCCTCCGGGGGGAGCTCGGAGAGCAGGTCGGCCGCGTCGTCCGGGTCCATGGCCTCCAGGACGTCGGCGGCCCGCTCCTCCTTCAGCTTGCCGAGGATCTCGATCTGGTCGTCCTCGGGGAGCTCTTCCAGCACGTCGGCCAGGCGGTCGTCGTCGAGCGCGGCCGCCACCTCCGCGCGCCGCTTGGCGGAGAGGTGGTGCAGGACGTTGGCGAGGTCGGCCGCGCGCAGCTGCTCGAAGGTGGCCAGCAGGCTCTCGGCGCCCTGTCCCTGCTCCTCCAGCGTGAAGCCGGTGACGGCGGACCACTCGACCGTCAGCGTCTCGCCCTTGCGCCGGAACGCCCCGCCCTTGCCCCCCTTGCGCACGAAGACCCGGTCGATCTCCCAGTCCCGGCGGGCCGGCAGGTGCTGCACCGAGATGTCGAGCACGGTGACCTGCTCGCCGTGCTCCACGAGCGTGACCCGCCGGTCCAGCAGTTCGCCGAAGACCAGGCGCTCGGTGGGGCGTTGCTCGAAGCGCCGGACGTTGAGCACGCCGGTGGTGATGACCTGGCCCGACTCGATGCTCGTCACCCGGGTCATGGGCAGGAAGATGCGGCGCCGCGTGGACAGTTCGACGACCAGGCCGAGCACCCGGGGCGGCCTGCGCCCGACGCGCAGCACGACGACCAGATCGCGTACGCGGCCCACCTGGTCGCCGTTGGGATCGAAGACGGCGACGCCCGCGAGATGCGAGACGAAGATCCGGGGGGCTCCCGCTGCCATGGCTGTGCTTCCTTTGTGTACGGGGTGGTGTACGAGGCCGCTTACCCGTCCGCGTACGAGGTGTTTCGTTCGTCGTTCGTTGTCCGGATTGCCCGCTCGGGAGGGCTTAAGGCTAGCCCGTACCGATCGGATCCGCCCTGGTGAGCGGTCCGGACGGTCCGGCTCCGTCCGGGGGCCCGGGCCCCGGTACGCTGCCGTACCACGCTCAAGGACCGTCGTCGGAAAGGCAGCCCCACCTGTGACCGCGATTCGCCCGGGCCGTAGCCGCAGGGCCGTACTGGTGGGCGCGGTGTGCGCCCTGGTCGTGACGGGGACGGCGCTCACGGGGTGCAGCGAGGACCCGGACGCGGGCACCAACGGGGTCGGCAAGCTGTCCGCCGAGCAGATCCAGGCCAGGACGCGGGCGGCGGCCGGGTCCGCGGAGGCGCTGCGGCTGTCGGGGAACGTGGTCACCAGCGGCCGTACGTACAAGCTCGACATGCGCCTGAGCGCCGACGGCGGCTCCGGGTCGGTCACCGCCGAGGGAACCACCTTCCAGCTGCTGCGGATCGGCGAGGAGCTGTATCTCAAGGCAGGCGCGGGCTTCTGGACCCAGGCCGACGGCAAGGGCGAGGACACGGACGCGGCCGCCGACAAGCTCGACGGCAAGTACGTCAAGGTGCCCGCGGGCGACCCGGCGTACAAGAAGTTCAGTGGTTTCACGGACAAGGACGTTCTCCTCGACGGGCTTCTGACCCTGCACGGCACCCTGGGTACCGCGGGCCATCACGAACAGGCGGGTACCCGCACGATCCGGATCACCGGTGACGAGGGCGACGGAGGCACGCTGGACGTCTCCCTGGAGGGGCAGCCCTATCCCCTGCGGCTGGCCCGGGCGGGCGGCGCGGGCACGCTGACCTTCTCGGCCTGGGGCAAGAGCTTCACCCTGACCGAGCCGGAGAAGGACGAGACGGTGGACTACGGCAAGCAGCTGCCGACGTCCTAGCCGCGCGGGCAGCGAAGCTATCCGCGTTTGCGGCGCCTCAGGAGCAGCCGGGGCAGCCCGGCCGGGATGGGTTCCCGCGTGGTCGCCGGTGTGGGCAGCGGTGCCGACGCCAGGTCACCGTCGGGCAATGGCACGGTCGTTCCCGTCGGCTCCAGGCGCAGCACCCGGCACTCACGCGCCCAACGGTCCGTCATGGCCTCGCCGTCGGGGGCGTTCAGCCGCTTCCCCTTCAGCTCGCCGACCGCCGCCTCCCATGCCTCGGACCCGGGCGCCGGCTCCACGACCCGTGCCGTCCAGGAGACCAGCCGGCCCCCCTTGTCCTTGCTGCGGACGGTCACCTCGGCGGTGCCTCCGTCGGCCAGCCCCGGCAACGGCTGCTCCCCGGGCCCGTCGCCGACCAGGCACGCGGCACCCTCGTGCCACACGTGCCACAGCGCACGGGCCGGAACTCCGGGACCCTTGACCCAGACCAGGCCGGACTTCTTGGTGGCCTCTTCCACAAGGGCGCGGTCGAGCAGCTCGCTGGTCATGGCGCCCACTCTAGAGCCAGCCGTTGCGCTTGAGGGTGCGGTGGATGCCCAGGCAGATGACACCGGTGATCGCCATGATCACGGGGTAGCCCAGCTTCCAGTGGGTCTCGGGCATGTAGTCGAAGTTCATGCCGTAGACCCCGCACACCATCGTCGGTACGGCGATGATCGCGGCCCAGGACGTGATCTTCCGCATGTCCTCGTTCTGGGCGACGGACGCCTGCGCGAGGTTGGCCTGGAGGATCGAGTTGAGGAGCTCGTCGAAGCCGAGGACCTGCTCCTGGACCCGGGCGAGGTGGTCGGCGACATCCCGGAAGTACTTCTGGATGTCGGGGTCCACCAGCCGCATCGGCCGCTCGCTGAGCAGCTGCATCGGCCGCAGCAGCGGGGCGACCGCGCGCTTGAACTCCAGCACCTCGCGCTTGAGCTGGTAGATCCTCGCCGAGTCGACACCGCGCGAGACCTTGCCGCCGCGTCCCGGGGTGAACACCTCGGTCTCGACCTCGTCGATGTCGTCCTGGACCGCGTCGGCGACCGCGACATAGCCGTCGACGACATGGTCCGCGATGGAGTGCAGCACCGCCGAGGGGCCCTTGGCGAGCAGCTCCGGGTCGTCCTGGAGGCGGTGGCGCAGTGCGCGGAGGGAGCCCTGGCCGCCGTGCCGGACGGTGATGAAGAAGTCCCGGCCGGTGAAGCACATGACCTCACCGGTCTCGACGATCTCGCTGTTGGCGGTGAGCTCGTCGTGCTCGACGTAGTGGATCGTCTTGAACACGGTGAACAGGGAGTCGTCGTAGCGCTCCAGCTTGGGCCGCTGGTGGGCCTGGACGGCGTCCTCGACGGCGAGCGGGTGCAGCCCGAACTCGCTTGCGATACCGGAGAATTCGGCCTCGCTCGGCTCGTGCAGACCGATCCACACGAACCCGCCGTCGCGGCGCACCTGGCGCATCGCCTCGTGCGGGCTCAGCTGGCAGTCGGTCTCCACGCGCCGGCCGTCGCGGTAGACGGCGCAGTCGACGACGGCGGAGGGCGTCGAGGGGTCGCGCGTCGCGTCGTACGCGCCGGTGTCCTTGCGCAGCGAGGGGCGCGACGGGCGCACGGCGGCACGCAGGTCACGGATCATCGACATGGCAGGCTCCTTCGTGACGGGCAACAAAGGGCCCCGGCGACGGGTGGAACTACCCGGAATGAGGACGTCCTGCGGTTGGTGTTTGGCACGTCCACAAAGCGGGGAGCACCGCACCATCGCGGTGGCGAACTTCGTTACTGACTCAGCTACTGCTGGCGATCAGAGTGATCAGAGAGATCAGGCAAAACGAACGAAGTGCTCTTCCGCACGAAGACGCGAACGTGAGAGGCGGCGGTTGCCGAACGTCACAGGGCTGCATCAGCGGCCGGAAGAACGAGTGGTACTACCAGGTCGACTTCGATCCATGACAGCCCCACCTCCTCCGGCCGGTCCCCCGTAAGGGACGATCCATTCCCGCAAGGGAGTCTCACAAGGCGTCGGGACTTGATCGCGACGCTTCTGCGTGCTGCCCCTACGACCGGGCCAGACTAGCAGCAGCCCGAAGTGTCAAGGCGCTGCTTTGCCCGGTACTGACGAGTTCTATGCTCGCCGCATGGCAGATGTTCTTCCTCTGGTCGAGGCCCGGTTGCGTGGCGCGCTGGGCGAGCCGGACGCGCGCGCGGCGGTCACCTTCCTCGGTACGGACCGCATCGAGGTGCTCCGCTTCACCGACGGGGACGTCGTCCGCTACGCCACCCTCGGCATGTCGGCGCAGCCGATGAGCGACCCCACCGCGATGCTCGCCGACCCCGTCAAGGGCCCGCGCGCCGAGCTGGTCATCTCCGTACGGGCAGGGCTCGCCGACACCGACAAGGTGCTCCGCCCGCTCGCCGTGCTCGCCGCGTCCCCGCAGGTCGAGGGCGTGGTCGTGGCCCCGGGTGCCTCCCTCGACGTGGGCGAACCCCTGTGGCCCGGCGCCCCGTTCACCTCGGTCCTGGTCGCCGAGCCGGGCGGCCTGGTCGAGGACCTGGAGCTCGAGGAGCCCCTCGACCCGGTGCATTTCCTGCCCTTGCTCCCGATGACGCCGAACGAAGCGGCCTGGAAGCGCGTCCACGGCGCCCAGGCCCTCCAGGAGCGCTGGCTGACGAACGGGACGGACCTCCGGGATCCGTCCCGGAAATCCGTCCCGCTGGAGTGACTGATCTCACCAACCGGTGGCCGGAAAGCGTCAGTTGGCGAACACCGCGACACTGTCCTCGACGGCGTGCTTCGGCTCCAGCTCCTCGGCGTCGTGCGTGAGGGCCTTCCGCCGTACGACGACCACGAGCGCGCCCAGCACCGCGGTCACCGCCGCCACCACGAACGGGATGTGGACGTCGGTCCACTCCTCGATCTTCGGCGCGAAGAAGGGCGCCGCCGCGGCCGCGAACCAGCGCACGAAGTTGTAGCCGGCGCTCGCCACGGGCCGCGGGGCGTCCGAGACGCCGAGCGCCAGTTCCGTGTAGACGGTGTTGTTCACGCCGATGAAGGCGCCGGACAGGATCGTGCAGACGATGGCCGCGGTGTGGTTGCCGTAGCCGAGGACGAGCACGTCGAGCGCGAGCAGCACGAGCGAGCCGCCGAGCACCTTCAGGGAGCCGAACCGCTCCTGGAGGCGCGGCGCGGCGAACACCGAGAACACGGCGAGCAGCACACCCCAGGCGAAGAACACGGCACCCGACTTGTACGGGGTCATGTCCAGCACGAACGGGGTGAAGGCCAGCACGGTGAAGAACGTGTAGTTGTAGAAGAACGACGAGACCGCGGCCGAGGCCAGGCCGCCGTGGCCGAGCGCCTTGAGCGGGTCCAGCAGGGACGTCTTGCGGGCCGGCTTCGGCTGCTCCTTCAGGAACGCCGTGATGCAGAGGAAGCCGACGGCCATCAGGAAGGCCGTACCGAAGAACGGGTAGCGCCAGCTGGCGTCACCGAGCAGGGCGCCGAGCAGCGGGCCGCACGCCATGCCGAGGCCGAGGGCGGACTCGTACAGCAGGATCGCCGCCGCGCTGCCGCCGGCCGCCGCGCCCACGATGACGGCGAGGGCCGTGGAGACGAACAGGGCGTTGCCGAGGCCCCAGCCGGCCCGGAAGCCGACCAGTTCGCCGACCGAGCCCGAGGTGCCGGCGAGTCCGGCGAAGACCACGACGAGGGCGAGGCCGAGCAGCAGGGTCCTCTTGCCGCCGATACGGCTGGAGACGAAGCCGGTGACCAGCATCGCGATCGCGGTGATCAGGAAGTACGAGGTGAACAGGAGGGAGACCTGGCTCGCCGTGGCGTCCAGGCCCTTGGCGATCGACGGCAGGATCGGGTCCACGAGTCCGATGCCCATGAAGGCGACGACGGACGCACCCGCCGTCGCCCACACGGCCTTCGGCTGGCGCAGGATGCCGCCGGCTCCCGCATCGAAGGGGTCCATGGTCTTTCCTCCACTCTCGACGAAGCTCAGCTGTTAGTTGGTATATACACATACTAAGTTAGGGCAGCTAATAAATGCAAGCTACATCTAAGTCGGCGGGTGGTGCCGGGACGATTCGCTTCGGTCCGGACGGGTGATCGTCCTTGACGTGGCGGAGCGAGGGTAGGACCGTGGGGCCCTATGAGGGGCGAACCCAGTTGCCCGAAGTGTGGTGGCCGGGTCAGGGCTCCCGGACTCTTCGCCGATTCCTGGCAGTGCGATGTGCACGGGACCGTGCATCCGCTGCAGCCCGTGATCCCGCCCAGCGTCGAGGCCCTCGGTGTCGTGGTGCATCGCACGCAGGTACCGGTGTGGATGCCGTGGCCGCTGCCGGTGGGCTGGCTGTTCACGGGCGTGGCCTGCGCGGGCGACGACCGCAGCGGAGGCCGTGCGACGGCCGTGGCGTGCACGGGACCGGGCCCGCTCGGGGGTGTCGGCGAGCTGATTCTCGTGGCCGAGGAGCTCGGCGTCGGGCTCGGGGCGCGTTACGCGGGGATCGACGGGCCGGACCCGGGGCCGTACATGAGCGTCGAGAAACCACCGCAGGCGAAGGTGCTGGCCGCCGGTCGGCCGACGCCCCTGTGGCATGTCGCCGGTGTGCCCGACGACCGGGCGGTCTTCGCCGGGGAGGCGCTCGGCATGTGGCTGTGGGCCGTCGTCTGGCCCGAGCAGTCCGGCCTGCTCATGTACGACGAGCTGGTGCTGACGGATCTCCGGGACGCGGGGGCCGAGGTGGAACTGGTGCCCTGCGGGGCGCTGTCGCCGCGCTTGCTGAAGCCGTAGCGCCTACGAGAGAGGGCCTTGCGCCTACGAGAGAGGGCCTTCCGGTTGGCGGGCGGCCGCGGGTCTGTTGTGGTCGGCCGCGCAGTTCCCCGCGCCCCTGGGTGGTTACCCTTAGGTGTTCTTTTCCGTGCCGGCCTGCTGGAGTCCCCACTCGTGCGTATCGATCTGCACTGTCACTCCACGGCATCCGACGGCACTGACAGCCCCGCTGAGCTGGTGCGCAATGCTCGCGCCGCCGGGCTGGACGTCGTCGCCCTCACCGATCACGACACGACCCGCGGGTACCGCGAGGCCGTCGCCGCGCTGCCCGCCGGGCTGACGCTCGTCACCGGGGCCGAGCTGTCCTGCCGGATCGACGGGGTCTCCATGCACCTGCTGGCCTATCTCTTCGATCCCGAGGAGCCGGCGCTGCTCGCCGAGCGGGAGCTGGTGCGGGACGACCGGGTACCGCGGGCGCAGGCCATGGTCGCGCGGCTCCAGGAGATGGGCGTGCCGGTCACCTGGGAGCAGGTCGCGCGGATCGCCGGGGACGGGTCCGTGGGGCGGCCGCACGTCGCCACCGCACTCGTCGAGCTCGGGGTCGTGCCGAGCGTGGACGCCGCCTTCACGGCCGACTGGCTGGCCGACGGCGGCCGGGCCCATGTGGCGAAGCACGAGACCGACCCCTTCGAGGCGATCCGGCTGGTCAAGGCGGCCGGTGGAGTCACCGTGTTCGCCCACCCGGGCGCGAGCAAGCGCGGCCGCACCGTCCCGGAGTCCGCGATCGCCGAGATGGCCGCCGCCGGGCTCGACGGCATCGAGGTCGACCACATGGACCACGACACGGACACCCGTGAGCGGCTGCGGGGGCTCGCCAAGGAACTGGGACTGCTGACCACCGGGTCCAGCGACTACCACGGCACCCGCAAGACGGTGGCGCTCGGCGAGTACACGACCGATCCCGAGGTGTACGGGGAGATCACGCGGCGGGCGACGGGGGCGTTCCCCGTCCCGGGGACCGGCGGGGCCTGAGATCGGTCCCGGCCCTCTCGTCCACCCTCTCCTCCCGCAAGGCCTCTCATGTTCGACGTCGCCGTCTTCGGCTCGCTCTTCCTCACCCTGTTCGTCATCATGGATCCCCCCGGGATCACCCCGATCTTCCTCGCCCTGACCGCCGGCCGGCCCGGCAAGGTGCAGAAGCGGATGGCCTTCCAGGCCGTCTGCGTGGCGGGCGGTGTCATCGCCGTCTTCGGTGTCCTGGGCCACCAGATCCTGAACTACCTGCACGTCTCCGTGCCCGCGCTGATGATCGCGGGCGGACTGCTGCTCCTGCTGATCGCCCTGGACCTGCTCACCGGCAAGACCGACGAGCCGAAGCAGACCAAGGACGTGAACGTGGCGCTCGTACCGCTGGGCATGCCGCTGCTGGCCGGGCCGGGGGCGATCGTCTCCGTGATCCTCGCCGTGCAGAAGGCGGACACCGTGGCCACGGAGGTGTCCGTGTGGTGCGCGATCCTCGCCATCCATGTCGTGCTGTGGCTGGTGATGCGGTACTCGCTGCTGATCATCCGGGTCATCAAGGACGGCGGGGTGGTGCTGGTGACCCGGCTCGCGGGCATGATGCTCTCCGCGATCGCCGTGCAGCAGATCATCAACGGCGTGACCCAGGTGATCCGGGCAAGCTGAAAGGGCCCCGGTCGGTGACCGGGGCCCTGAAGCGTGTGAAGTGATCCGTGTCCGTTACGAGGCCGTGGTGTCGGCCGGACGGATCCACAGCCGCTGCCCTATGGCGGCGGCCTGCTGAACGATCCGGTTGACGGAGGCGGCGTCCACGACGGTGCTGTCCACGGGCGTACCGTCGACGTCGTCGAGTCGCATGATTTCGAAGCGCACAGGCTTCTCCCTTCGTCTGGTCATCCTCCTGCGGAGAATTGCTGCGTACGTAGGTAGTCAACGGGGTGCGTGTTACAAACATTCCCTACGCTAAAGAAATTTTTCGAACGACTAACTACTGACCGGTAAGTGAGTCTTCGGAGACTCCTTGGGACCGGTTGTGTTCGCAGCGTGACCGCCGGGACAATGGAGGCGATGAACGACGACCTCGCGCCCCTGAGCGCCCGCATCGACCGCACGAACGAGCTGCTCCAGCGCATGCTCGCCGAGGTGGCGAAGACCCCCTCGACGCATGCGATCTTCGTCGACGCGGGATACCTCTACGCGGCCGCGGGACGACTCGTCGCCGGCACCGAGGACCGCCGCGCCTTCGACCTCGACGCCGAGGGACTGATCGAGGCCCTCATCGACCGGGCCCGCACCATCTTCGCGGACAGCAGACTGCTGCGCGTCTACTGGTACGACGGCGCCCGACGCCGTATCCACACCGCGGAACAGCAGTCCATCGCCGAACTCCCGGACGTGAAGGTCCGGTTGGGCAACCTCAACGCCAACAACCAGCAGAAGGGCGTCGACTCCCTGATCCGCACCGACCTGGAGTCCCTGGCCCGCCACCGCGCCATCAGCGACGCGGCGCTCCTCGGCGGCGACGAGGACCTGGTCTCGGCGGTCGAGGCCGCCCAGGGCTACGGGGCCCGCGTCCACCTGTGGGGCATCGAGGCACCGGAAGGGCGCAACCAGGCGGAGCCGCTGCTCTGGGAGGTCGACAGTCAGCGCACCCTCGACCTCGACTTCTTCAAGCCGTACGTCTCCCGGCGCACCCCGGTCGCCTACGAGGCGACCGCCGCCCGGCCCACCCGCGAGGCCGTCCGTTTCGTGGGCGCGCAGATCGCGGCCAAGTGGCTGGGGGAGCGGGGGAGGGAGGCGCTCCAGGAGCTCCTGCCCGGCCATCCGTATCTGCCGGGCTCGGTGGACCAGGACCTGCTGGTGGAGGCGGAGGGACTGCTCCAGTACTCACTGCGCGGCCAGTCGGATCTGCGGCGGGCGCTGCGGGACGGGTTCTGGGAGCATCTCCAGGGGCAGTACTGACGTTTCAGTCGTCGCCCGGGGTGAGGCTGTCCCAGAAGTCGGCCAGGGCGCGGGCCGTGGGGAGCGGCTCGTCGGCGTTGGGGGAGTGGTCGGCGCCCGGGATCACCGTGCGGCGGGCCCGGAGCCGTACGGCCATGTCGTCCAGCAGCGGGACGGGCCAGGCGTCGTCCTGGGAGCCGGACAGGACGTGGAACGGCAGCGGGACGGCGGCCAGCTCGGCGACCCGGTCCGGCTCGGTGCACAACTGGCGGCCCCCGGCCAGGAGTTGGGCGGGCTTGTTGCCGAGCCAGCGGCGGCGCAGCTGCACGACGTCCCCGATGCCCTTCGCGGGGCCGCCGACCTCCTCCGGCGGGCCCATGGCCATGATCACGTCCCACACCTCGGCCATCGTCATCACACCGAGCGCGTCCCGCAGCAGCTTCACGCGCTGCTGCTGGGAGTCGGAGATCTGCGCCGGGCCCGAGGAGACGAGGGTGAAGGACAGGAAGGGGGAGTGGTCGAGGAGGACGGCGGCGCGGGAGACCTGGCCGCCCATGGAGTGCCCGACCAGATGCAGGGGCGTTCCGACGGCGGCGGCCTGGGCGAGCACGTCACGCGCCAACTCGTCCTGCGCGTAAGCGGATTCGTCGGACTCCGGCCCGTCCGACTCGAACTGTCCCCGGCCGTCCACCGCCACGACCCGGTACCCGCGTGCCGTCAACGGCTCGTGCAGCAGTGTGAAGTCCTCTTTGCTCCCGGTGAACCCCGGCACGAACAGGACGGTGCCCTTCTCGGCGACACCGGCGGGCACGTCGGAGTCCACGACCGCGAAGTCGCCGCGGGCCGTGTGCAGGGGGTAGGTGCGGGCGCCGGGGGGCGGGGCGAAGACGGCTCGGGTGCTCACGGGGTGAGGGTATCCGGCGGGGTGGGGGAGGGGTGGCTGCCGGGTGCGGGCGGGGGTGCGGGTGCGTGTGCTGGGTGCGGGTGTGTGGGGGCCGGTCGCGCAGTTCCCCGCGCCCCTGGGTGGGTGCGGCGGGGGGCGGCTGTGTGGTTCCCGGAGTCGGGGTGGTGAGACGCCGACGGCCCGGCCCCCGTGAGGTGGGCCGGGCCGTTCGGTGTGGGGTCAGCTGTCCGCGGGTTCCGCGGCGGCCGTCTTGCGGGTACGGCGACGCGGTGCGGCCGCCTTCGGCTCCTGGTCGGCCTGAGCCGGGATGCCGGCGGTCACCGCGGGCTCGGCGGCCTTGCGGGTGGTGCGCCGACGGGGCTTGGCCTCGGCAGCCTCGTCCGCGGCGGTCTCCGCCGGGGCGGCAGCCGTGGTCTTGCGGGTGCGGCGCGGCTTGGTGGCCGTGCCTTCCGCGGTGTCCACGGCCGTCTCGGCGGCCTTCGTCGCGGCCGTCTTGCGCGTCCGGCGCGGCTTGGCGACCTCGGCCACCTCCGGCTCCTGGACCGTCTGGACCGGGATCTCGGCGGTCACCGTCTCGGCCGGCTCGGCGGCCTTGCGGGTACGGCGGCGCGGCTTGGCCTCTGCCGCCTCGGCCGTGTCCACGGCAACCTCGGTGGCCTCGGCGGCCTTGGTAGCAGCCGTCTTGCGGGTGCGGCGCGGCTTGGCCTCCGTGGCCTCGGCCGTGTCCACCGCGGCTTCGGCGGCCTTCGTCGCGGCCGTCTTGCGAGTGCGGCGCGGCTTGGCCTCGACGGCCTCGGCGGTCTCGGCCGTGGCGGTCTCCGCCGGGGCGGCTGCCGTGGTCTTGCGGGTGCGGCGCGGCTTGGCCTCCGTGGCCTCGGCCGTGTCCACCGCTGCCTCGGCAGCCTTGGTCGCGGCCGTCTTGCGGGTCCGTCGCGGCTTGGTCTCCGCGACCTCCGCGACCTGCGAGGTCTCCACCGTCTCCACCGCGGCCACGGCGGGCTCGGCGGCCTTGCGGGTACGGCGGCGCGGCTTGGCCTCCACGGCCTCGGCCGTGTCCACCGCAGCCTCGGCGGCCTCGGCGGCAGCGGTCTTCCGGGTACGGCGCGGCTTGGCGGCCGGCGCCTCCGCGACGACCTCCGGGACCGGCGCGGTCTCGACGACCGGGGCTTCCGCGGACCTGCGGGTCCGGCGGCGGCGCGGCTTGGCCGGGGCCTCGGTGTCGAGGGACGGGCCCTCCGCCGTCGTCACCGCGGACTCGGCGGCCTCGGACGCGGCCGGCTCGGCCGTCACCGCTGCCGTGGACGCCGTGACCGGCGCGGAGTCGGCCGCTCCACCGCGGGTGCGGCGACGGCGGCGCGGGGTACGGGTTGCGGTCACGTCCTCCGCCGATGTGGTCGCGCCGGTCTCCGACGGGGCGACCGCCTCGGCGGTGGCCGTAGCGTCCAGCGGGGTCCCGCTGCGGGTACGGCGGCGACGGCGCGGGGTGCGTTCCGAACGCTCGCGGTCGGCGGAGCGGGACTCGTCCCGGCCACCCCGGCCGCGACCCCGGTCCCGGTCGCCGCGGCCACGCGCACCGCGCCCGCCCGGCTCGCCCAGGTCCTCGAGCTCCTCCGCGTCGAGGCCCGCGCGGGTGCGCTCGGCCCGCGGCAGGATGCCCTTGGTGCCCGCGGGGATGTTCAGCTCCTCGTAGAAGTGCGGGGAGGTGGAGTACGTCTCCGGCGGGTCGTTGAAGTTGAGCTCCAGCGCCTTGTTGATGAGCTGCCAGCGCGGGATGTCGTCCCAGTCGACGAGGGTGATCGCGATGCCCTTGGCGCCCGCGCGGCCGGTGCGGCCGATGCGGTGCAGGTACGTCTTCTCCTCTTCGGGCGACTGGTAGTTGATGACGTGCGTGACGCCCTCGACGTCGATGCCGCGGGCGGCGACGTCGGTGCAGACGAGGACGTCCACCTTGCCGTTGCGGAAGGCGCGCAGCGCCTGCTCCCGGGCGCCCTGGCCGAGGTCGCCGTGGACCGCGCCGGCCGCGAAGCCGCGCTGCTGGAGCTGGTCGGCGAGGTCGGCGGCGGTGCGCTTGGTGCGGCAGAAGACCATGACCAGGCCCCGGCCCTCGGCCTGCAGGATGCGCGCGACCATCTCGGGCTTGTCCATGTTGTGCGCGCGGTACACGTGCTGCTTGGTGTTCGCGACCGTCCTGCCCGCGTCGTCGGGCGAGGTGGCGTTGATGTGCGTGGGCTGCGACATGTAGCGGCGGGCGAGACCGATGACCGCGCCCGGCATGGTCGCCGAGAACAGCATGGTCTGGCGCTTGGCCGGCAGCATGTTGATGATCTTCTCGACGTCGGGCAGGAAGCCCAGGTCGAGCATCTCGTCGGCCTCGTCGAGGACGAGCGCCTTGATGTGGCTGAGGTTGAGCTTCTTCTGGCCCGCGAGGTCGAGAAGCCGGCCCGGGGTGCCGACGACGACGTCGACGCCCTTCTTCAGGGCTTCGACCTGGGGCTCGTAGGCGCGGCCGCCGTAGATGGCGAGAACGCGTACGTTGCGTACCTTGCCCGCGGTCTGCAGGTCGTTGGTGACCTGCGTGCACAGCTCACGCGTGGGAACGACGATGAGCGCCTGCGGGGCGTCGGTCAGGGCCTCGGGCTTGGCGCGGCCGGCCTCGACGTCGGCGGGGACGGTGACGCGCTCGAGGAGGGGGAGGCCGAAGCCCAGCGTCTTGCCGGTGCCGGTCTTGGCCTGGCCGATGACGTCGGTGCCCGAGAGGGCGACCGGGAGCGTCATCTCCTGGATGGGGAAGGGGTTGATGATGCCGACGGCTTCGAGGGCCTCGGCCGTCTCGGTGAGAATCCCGAGATCGCGGAAAGTCGTAGTCAGGGTGCTGCCTCTTCTGTGTGCGCGGTGCGAGGCGAGCGCGGGGGTCGTCATGACCGTGCTGGGGACGTCGGCTGCCTTACGGGCGAAGCCGTAATGGCACGGGACCACTGCCGACGCTCTAGCGCTCGTACCGCTGAGGGTCCCCCTCCGAACTCCGTACGCACAGTGCCGTACGGGCGAGGAGGGCTGTCGGGTCGGAGCCGATCGGGCCACCGACCGGGCATCCTCATACGTGCGGCCTGTCGAGGTATGGCGCACTAGTGAAGTGCCGTCGTACCAGCAGGCGCATTACCACCATACCCCGGAATCGCGCACATGTGATGGCCGATTTGGTCACGTAGTCGTCGTCACACTGATTGACCAGCGACTTCCGAGGCGCGGCGGGCGGACTATTGTGCGCTTCATGACGACGCCTGACAACACCTCTGACGCACCAGCCGAACGCACCGGAGTGGCCGCCCAGGACTGGGCCAAGGCCGCCGCGGAACCGCAGTACCGGGCCGCGGTCGTCGATCTCCTCGGCGCGCTGGCGTACGGCGAGCTCGCGGCCTTCGAGCGGCTCGCGGAGGACGCCAAGCTGGCGCCGACCCTGGCGGACAAGGCGGAGCTCGCGAAGATGGCGTCGGCCGAGTTCCACCACTACGAGAAGCTGCGCGACCGGCTCACCGAGATCGGCGAGGAGCCGACCCTCGCCATGGAGCCGTTCGTCGCCGCGCTGGACGGCTTCCACCGGCAGACGGCGCCCTCGGACTGGCTGGAAGGGCTCGTCAAGGCGTACGTCGGCGACTCGATCGCCAGCGACTTCTACCGCGAGGTCGCGGCGCGCCTCGACACGGACACGCGCGAGCTGGTGCTGGCCGTGCTCGACGACACCGGGCACGCCGGTTTCGCCGTCGAGAAGGTGCGGGCGGCGATCGACGCGGAGCCCCGGGTGGGCGGCCGACTCGCCCTGTGGGCACGGCGGTTGATGGGCGAGGCGCTGTCGCAGTCGCAGCGCGTGGTCGCGGACCGGGACGCCCTGTCGACGATGCTCGTGGGCGGGGTCGCCGACGGTTTCGATCTCGCCGAGGTGGGCCGGATGTTCTCCCGGATCACCGAGGCGCACACCAAGCGGATGGCCGCGCTGGGGCTGGCCGCGTAGCGCTACGGGCTCGGGGGGCTGTGCTTGTCGGGCGGCCGCGACCGGTGGTGACCGGTCGCGCCCCCGCGGCGGAACCGCGCGTCGGCGCGGCCCCGCGCCCCCGGAATGTCGTCTACGCCGTCGCCGAGCGACGGAGTCTTCCCGACGGGCGCAGCAGGAGCGACAGCGACGCCACGGAGACGACCGCCGCGCCCAGGAGGATCAGCAGGACATTGCCCGGGTCCAGGGCGGTGTGGGTGACGAAGGCGCCGAAGAGGGCTCCCGCGGGGCCCGTCGCGAGGACCAGGGAGCGGGCGGGCAGGCGGTGCGAGAGGCGGTGGACCGCCACCCCCGCCAGCACCAGACCGAGCAGAGCGGAGCCGAGCGCTTCGAACAACATCATGGGGTCCCTCCCACACGGCCACACTGCGCGTCACGGTCGTAGCCCGTCATACCCGTGACCTGCGGAATGCAATCCTCCTCCGGGCGCGACTTGTGCTCCATATGCGGAGCGGGAATTCCGCGTACGACGCGCAAAGGGGCCCGGCGACTTCGAGTCGCCGGGCCCCTCCGCGTCTGCTTCTCCGTCTGCCTACAGCGCGCCGAAGCCCACCTTGCGCGGAGCCGGCTCACCGAGCTCGACGTACGCGAGACGGTCGGCCGGGACGAGGACCTTGCGGCCGTGCTCGTCCACCAGGCTCAGCAGCTGAGACTTGCCGGCCAGCGCCTCCGCCACCGCCCGCTCGACATCCTCGGCGCTCTGACCGCTCTCCAGAACGATCTCGCGGGGCGCGTGCTGCACGCCGATCTTGACCTCCACGGCTATGTCCCTCCGACGGTCAGTGAAGTGCGCGACCTTCCGCGCCGTACCCAGCACACATTAGCCCGGTGAGGGGACGTACACGCTCCGCGCGAGAACGCCAACAGCGAACACCGGACGGGAACAAACGACCCGCACGCGCGCGTGCGGGTCGGATGGTGTTCCCGGCGGTGCCGGTGGCGGCGTCCTCAGTGGTGGTCGGTGCCGTGCAGCGGGAAGCCGGCGATGCCCCGCCACGCCAGGGAGGTCAGCAGCTGGACCGCCTGGTCGCGCGGCACGCTGCGGTCGCTGTGCAGCCAGGAGCGCGCCACGACCTGGGCGAGGCCGCCGAGACCGGAGGCCAGCAGCATCGCCTCCGCGGGAGACAGGCCGGTGTCCTCGGCGATCACGTCGCGGATGGCTTCCGCGCACTCGTTGGTGACCTTGTCGACGCGCTCGCGGACCGCGGGCTCGTTGGTCAGGTCCGACTCGAAGACCAGCCGGAAGGCGCCGCCGTCGTCCTCGACGTACGCGAAGTACGCGTCCATGGTCGCCCGGACGCGCTGCTTGTTGTCGGTCGTCGACGCCAGCGCGCTGCGTACGGCCTGGATGAGGGACTCGCAGTGCTGGTCCAGCAGGGCCAGGTAGAGGTCGAGCTTGCCCGGGAAGTGCTGGTAGAGCACCGGCTTGCTGACGCCGGCCCGCTCGGCGATGTCGTCCATCGCGGCCGCGTGGTAGCCCTGTGCCACGAAGACTTCCTGCGCGGCGCCCAGCAGCTGGTTCCGTCGGGCACGGCGCGGCAGGCGCGTCCCTCGCGGGCGTGCCGCCTCTGTCTGCTCGATGGCTGTCACGCCGCCTCCCAATGTCGTCCACATGCGGTGTGCGCCGCGCCGCCATCGTACTTTTCGGTAACCGTGCTGTGCGCGGTGCGAACGCAGAATTTCACGGACCGGACGGTGACGAAAGCCGCGCAAAGGTTTCAAACAGGGATCTCACGGGCAGTGCCCGCCCCGTTCCTGCTCGGGAATGCCCTGATGAGTGCTTTGTCGTGGGCCCTTCGCCGGCGGACCGGTGTCGTGTCGACGTCACCGATAGTCGTCCTCGTCGATCGAGACGACCCTGGCCTGCTCGATGAGGTCGGCCTCGCTGGCCCGGTCGGGGTCCACGCCGGTCAGCGGGTCGTCGCGGTTCGGCGCGATGTCGGTGTGCTGCTCGGCCGCGTCGACCTCCGGGGCCTCGACGTCGAGCTCGACGACGTCGGTCTCCTCCTCGAACTCTTCCTCGAAGGCCTCGGGGTCGGTGGGGTCGTAGGCCATGGCGGGGGCTCCCTTCCTAGAACGTCCCTGATGCGCACAGGGGGCCACATGCGGGTGCCCTGGCTACGAGCCTAGGAGACACACGATCTGGACGCCATGCGGTGGGAGTGCGGTGTGTGTGCGATGTATGTGCCCCGGTGTGCCCCACTCTTGAGCCTTGTGCGGCGTGCTCTTGTGCCTCATGTGGCGCGTCGCACGTGTGTCTGTGACGGCGAACACGTGAACCACTGCGTGATCGTCTCGTAACATTGCCGCATGTCTTCGACCGAGGTGCCCTTCGTGCCGCCCGCCAACGTGCTTCCGAAGGTGTCACCCGTCAGGGTCGGTGAGGGCGAGCGGCTCCGGTCGGTGGGGCTCCAGGGGATCACCCTGACGGTGCGTTCCCGGCCGCCCGCGCGCGAGGGGCTGCCGCCCGCGTTGTACGTCCACGGCCTCGGCGGTTCCTCGCAGAACTGGTCGGCGTTGATGGAGCAGTTGGAGGGCGAGGTCGACGGCGAGGCCCTCGACCTGCCCGGCTTCGGGGACTCCCCGCCACCGGACGACGGCAACTACTCGGTCACCGCGCACGCACGCGCGGTGATCCGTTTTCTCGACGCCTCCGGCCGCGGACCCGTCCACCTCTTCGGGAACTCCCTCGGCGGCGCGGTGTCCACGCGCGTCGCCGCGGTGCGGCCGGACCTGGTCCGCACCCTCACCCTCGTGTCACCGGCCCTCCCGGAGATCCGAGTCCAGCGCTCGGCCGTGCCCACGGGACTGCTGGCGCTGCCCGGCGTGGCCCGGCTGTTCACCCGGTACAGCAGGGACTGGACGGCCGAGCAGCGCGTCCGCGGTGTCATGGCCCTCTGCTACGGCGACCCCGGCCGGGTCACTCCCGAGGGCTTCCAGCACGCCGTGGAGGAGATGGAGCGGCGGCTGCAGCTGCCGTACTTCTGGGACGCGATGACACGTTCCGCGCGCGGGATCGTCAACGCGTACACCCTGGGCGGCCAGCACGCGCTGTGGCGCCAGGCCGAGCGCGTCCTCGCCCCGACCCTGCTCGTCTACGGCGGCAAGGACCAGCTCGTCGGCTTCCGTATGGCCCAGAAGGCGGCCCGCGCCTTCCGCGACTCCCGGCTGCTGACGCTGCCGGAGGCGGGGCACGTGGCGATGATGGAGTACCCGGAGACGGTGGCGGGCGCGTTCCGCGACTTCGTCGCGGACAAGGAGGCGGCCTCCGCGGAGGCTTCCGGCTCCGTGGGGCGCGCTGAGGGGGGCACGGGTCCGGAGGGCTTGGGCGGGGGGAGCTCGGGTCCGAGGGGGTCGGGTGAGGGGAGCTCGGGCCGGAGGGGCTCGGGGCGCGAGGGCTCGGGTCGCGGGGGCGATGCCGGGGCGGCCTCCGGTGGCGGCGCCGATGCCACGACCGTGGGGAGCTGAGGCGGGGCGTGGGACGCCACAGTCGACGCGGGCCCGCTCCCAAGAAGGGGTCCGACAAAGGCAGTTCAGGTGCGGGCGGTTCGGGGCAGCCGGGGGGTGCCGGCGCCACGGGTGCCGCGGGTGTGGGCACGGAGGTGACCGGTCGGGGGCGGAACCTGACCCAGGCTTTCCCGGCGCAGGCGCAGGCGCAGGCGCAGGCGCCGTCTCAGCCGTCGTCGTCGCAGGGGGTGCCTGCGGCGGGCGGACGCGGAGTGACAGGGGCAGCCGGAGGGGCCGGATACCGGGTCCCGGCACAGGGCGGCCCGCGGCTCCCCGAAGGCACTCCCGCGCACGGCTTTCCCCGGCTTCCGGAGGGCGGCCCCGCTGGGGGGCTGCCTCGGCCGGCGGACGGCACGCCGGCGCATGGATTTCCGCGGCTGCCGGACGGTACGCCTGCGCACGGGTTCCCTCGTCTTCCTGACGGCACTCCCGCGCGGGGACTGCCTCGGCCGGCGGACGGCACACCGGCCCAGGGATTTCCGCGGCTGCCGGACGGCACGCCTGCGCACGGCTTCCCCCGGCTTCCGGACGGCACTCCCGCGCGGGGCTTTCCCCGGCTGCCTGACGGCACCCCCGCTCACGGGGTCCCCAGGGCGCGTGGTGGACATCCCGAGCAGCGGGAATCCGGGGGCGGCTGGGGGGAGTTGGGCGGCCGTGGTCCGGGCGGGCAGGCCGCCGCCGGGCCCGGGGACGCTTTTCCGCGGCAGCGGCAGCGGCAGCAGTCGGCGGGGTCGCGGTCGGGGCCCCGGCAGGAGTACCTCGACGCGTTCTCCGACGACGCCGATCTCTTCGACGCCGGTGCCCCGCGGGGTCCTCAGGGCCCTCGGGGCCCCCGCGGCCCTCAGGGGCTGCGTACGGCGCAGGGGCCCCGAGGCGCCGGGATGCCCGTCGCCGCGCACCCCTCCGACCCGTACGGCACCGATCCCCACGGCTCCGTCACCGACTGGCCGGACGACACCTTCGGCGGCACCGGCACTGAAACCGGCCCCGGCTCCGATGACGTACCGCCCCTCGACGCCCCGCCGGCGGCCAAGGGCGGCAAGGGCCGGGCGTTCACCGGCATCGCGGCCGCCGCCGTCGTCACCGTGCTCGCCGTCGTCGTGGCCGGACAGGTCACCGGCGAACGGGACACCACCGTCGGCACCCAGTCGGCGACCGACCAGGCGCGGGACGCCCGGGACCCGGTCACGGACGGACAGCCGACGCCGTCGGTCTCGCCCAGCGTCGCGACGCTGACGTACGACCAGAAGATGGCCACGAAGTACCCGCTCAGCCCCAAGCTCGACGGCTCGGGGAAGTTCGACGCGATCCCAGGGGTCGACAAGGCACCCGGCAAGGGCCAGAAGTACACCTACCGCGTCGACGTGGAGCAGGGGCTCGGGCTCGACGGCGCGCTCTTCGCCGAGGCCGTCCAGAAGACGCTCAACGACGACCGCAGCTGGGCCCACGACGGCGCCCGGACCTTCGAGCGCATCTACTCCGGCAAGCCCGACTTCGTCATCACGCTCGCGAGCCCCGGCACCACGGCCGACTGGTGCGCCAAGTCCGGCCTCGACACCACCGAGGACAACGTCTCGTGCGACTCGGCCGCCACCGAACGAGTGATGATCAATGCGTATCGATGGGCGCAGGGATCAACCACATACGGTGATCGGATTCATGCTTACCGTCAAATGTTGATCAACCATGAAGTCGGTCACCGTCTCGGCTACTCCCATGTCACCTGCGACAAGAACGGCGAGCTCGCCCCGGTGATGCAGCAGCAGACCAAGTTCCTCGACCACGACGGGATCCACTGCCGCGCCAACCCCTGGCCGTACCCCGGGAGTTGACGGATTGAGCACGCGTCACATTGACATGGGTTGATTCGGTCGTACATATTGCTGGGCATGTGGTCTAGTCATGCCGTCGAGAACAGCGCCGCCATTCAGCTGGCGCTCATCGGCGTGACCCCGCTCTGCGTGGCCGACATTCTCTGTCGCTGACGCCCGCCCCTCAGGCGCGCGTCGCGAATTCCGCATTTCCTCCCGTGACCTGGGTCACGGCTTTTCGACGACCTGACGCCGGGGCAGACGTCCGTCCACGTTCGTCCCACTCTTCGTCAATCCGTCTCGCAATTCGAGACTCATCATTCCGAGAGGTCGTCTCCGATGCGTCAACCGTCCCTCACAAAGCGCCGCGTGGCCGCGGTGTCCGTAAGCCTGGTTCTGGCAGCGGGCGCCGCCGCCTGCGGGCCTGAGGACAACGATGCCAAGAGCTCCGGTGGCGACTCCACGCCCCACAAGGGCGGGACCCTCACGGTCCTGAACTCCGAGGCCCAGTCGGACTTCGACCCGGCCCGCCTGTACACCTCAGGCGGCGGCAACGTGCCGTCCCTCGTCTTCCGCACGCTCACCACCCGCAACCGCGAGAGCGGCGCGGCCGGCGCCAAGGTCGTCCCGGACCTCGCCACCGACACCGGGCGCCCCAACAAGGACGCGACCGTGTGGACGTACACCCTGAAGAAGGGCCTCAAGTACGAGGACGGCACCGCGATCACCTCGGCCGACATCAAGTACGGCATCGAGCGGTCCTTCGCACCCGAGCTCTCGGGCGGCGCCCCCTACCTGCGGGACTGGCTGGTCGGCGCGGCCGGCTACCAGGGGCCGTACAAGGACAAGAAGGGCCTCTCGGCGATCGAGACGCCGGACGCCCGGACCATCGTCTTCCACCTGAACAAGCCCGAGGGCGAGTTCCCGTACCTCGCCACGCAGACGCAGTTCACGCCCGTGCCGAAGGCCAAGGACACCGGTACGAAGTACGAGGAGCACCCGGTCTCGTCCGGTCCCTACAAGGTCGTCAAGAACGAGAACGACGGCCAGACGCTCCTCCTGGAGCGCAACACGTACTGGTCCGCCGCGACGGACGCCGAGCGCAAGGCCTACCCGGACAGGATCGACGTCAAGTCCGGACTCGACTCCTCGGTGATCAACCAGCGGCTGTCGGCGTCCCAGGGCGCGGACTCGACCGCGGTCACCACCGACACCAACCTCGGCCCGGCCGAACTCGCCAAGATCGCCGGCGACAAGGAGCTCGCGGCCCGCGTCGGCACGGGCCACTTCGGCTACACGAACTACATAGCGTTCAACCCGAAGGTCAAGCCGTTCAACGACATCAAGGTGCGGCAGGCGATCTCGTACGCCGTCGACCGGTCCTCCGTGGTGAACGCGGCGGGCGGCTCCGCGCTGGCCGAGGCCGCCACGACCTTCCTGCCCGACCAGAAGTCCTTCGGCTACGAGCCCTACGACCTCTTCCCGGCGGGCGCCACCGGCAACGCGGCCAAGGCCAAGGAGCTGCTCAAGGAAGCCGGTTACCCGAACGGGCTCACCGTCACGCTGACCCACTCCAACGCCCAGGACTTCGAGACGAGCCCCGAGATCGCGACCGCGCTCCAGGACGCGCTCAAGAAGGCCGGCATCACGGTCAAGCTGCAGGGGCTGGAGGACAACAACTACCGGGACAAGATCCACAGTGTGAAGACCGAGCCCGGCTTCTTCCTCGCCCACTGGGGTGCCGACTGGCCCTCCGGCGGTCCCTTCCTGGCCCCGATCTTCGACGGCCGGCAGATCGTCAAGGACGGCGCCAACTTCAACTCGGGCCTGCTCAATGACAAGTCGGTCAACGCCGAGATCGACGCGATCAACAAGTTGACCGATCTTGACGCCGCCGCCAAGCGGTGGGGTGCACTGGACAAGAGGATCGGCGAGCAGGCGCTGACCGTGCCGCTGTTCCACCCGGTCTACAAGCGGCTGGTCGGCAAGGACATCAGGAACGTCGTGATCAGCGACTGGACCGGCGTCCTGGACATCTCGCAGGTCGCGGTCAAGTAACCCGATGAGCGAGGCACTCGTCGCCACCGAGATCCCCGAGGCAGCCGCCCCGGGGGTCTCGGGGGCGCGTCAGTTCTGGCGGCGGCTGCGGGCGCAGCGCGCCGCCATGGCCGCGGCGGCCGTCGTCGCGCTGCTCGTCCTGGTCGCGCTCGCCGCGCCCCTGCTCACCGCGCTGGAGGGCCAGGACCCGACCACCTACCACCCCTCCCTGATCGACTCCGCGCGCGGCGGTGTGCCGATCGGGTCCTTCGGGGGCGCCGGCGGGGACCACTGGCTCGGCGTCGAACCACAGACCGGACGCGACCTGTTCGCCCGTCTGGTGTACGGCGCCCGGGTCTCCCTGGGCGTCGCGCTGGGCGCCACCGCCGTCCAGGTCCTCCTCGGTGTCGTCGTGGGCGTCGCCGCCGCGCTCGGCAATCGATGGGTTGATCAACTGTTGAGCCGGATCACCGACATCATCGTGGCGATGCCGTTGATGATCATGGCGTTGGCCCTGCTCGCGATCGTGCCCGAGAACTTCCCGAGGCCGATCCTGGTCGCGCTCATCATCGGCTTCGTCGCCTGGGGCACCATCGGCAAGATCGCGCGCGCCCAGACCCTCACCCTCAAGGAACTCGACTACGTGGCCGCCGCGCGGCTCAGCGGCTGGGGCACCTGGCGGATCGCCCACCGGGAACTGCTGCCCGGTCTCGCCGCGCCCGTCATCACCTACGCCGCGCTGATGGTCCCGGCGAACATCAGCATCGAGGCGGCCCTGTCCTTCCTCGGCGTCGGCGTGAAGCCGCCCACACCGTCCTGGGGGCAGATGCTCTCCTCGGCCAACGTCTGGTACCAGGCGGCCCCGCAGTACCTCCTGCTGCCCGCGGCCGCGCTCTTCGTGACCGTGCTCGCCCTCACCGTCCTCGGGGACGGCGTCCGCACCGCCCTCGACCCGCGCGCGGCCTCCCGGCTGCGCATCGGGACGGGCCGGCGGCAGGAGGCCAAGGCGGGCGAGTCCACAGCGGGCGGGCCGAAGGCCGGCGAGCCCCAGGTGAGCAGGGCGGACGAGTCCAAGGTGAACAAGGAGGCCACCTCATGAGCGGCTTCGCGGGATTCGCCGTACGCCGGACCGTGAGCGCCGTCCTCACCCTGCTCGCCCTCTCGGTCATCATCTACGTCGTCTTCTACGCCACCCCCGGCAACGTCGCCCAGATCACCTGCGGCCCGCGCTGCTCACCGGAACAGGTCCACCAGGTCGCCCAGCAACTCCGGCTCGACGACCCGCTGTACCTGCGCTACTGGCACTTCCTCCAGGGCATCGTCGTGGGCCACGACTACTCGACGGGCACCTCGGTGGAGCACTGCTCGGCGCCCTGCCTCGGGCTGTCGTACCAGAGCGACCAGCAGGTCACCCAGATCATCCTGAACAAGCTGCCCGTCAGCCTGTCCCTGGTCATCGGCGGCATGGTGCTGTGGCTGCTGCTGGGCGTCGGCACCGGTGTGCTCTCCGCCTGGCGGCGCGGCCGGTTCACCGAGCGCGCGCTGACCGGCATCACCCTCGCCGGCGTCGCCACGCCCGTGTTCGTCATCGGCCTGGTCCTGATGATCGTGGTCTGCGGCCAGCTGGAACTGCTGCCCTTCCCGGAGTACGTCGCCTTCTCCGACGACCCCGAGCAGTGGGCCTGGGGCCTGCTGCTGCCCTGGGTCACGCTCGCCCTCGGCGAGGCGGCCTACTTCGCCCGGCTGACCCGGGCGTCGATGCTGGAGACGCTCGCCGAGGACCACATCCGCACCTTCCGTGCCTACGGCGTCGGCGAGCGCTCGATCGTCGGCCGGCACGCCCTGCGCGGCGCCCTGGCGCCGATCATCGCCCTGAACGCCAACGACTTCGGCAGTGCGGTGGGCGGTGCCGTCCTCATCGAGTCACTGTTCGGACTGCCCGGCATCGGCCAGGAGCTGGTCCACGCCGTCACCGTCGTCGACCTCCCGGTCGTCGTCGGCATGGTCCTGGTCATCGGCTTCTTCGTGGTGCTCGCCAACGCCGTCGCGGACGTCCTGTACGCGGTGGCCGACCGACGGGTGGTGCTCGCATGAGTCTCGTCCAAGTAACGGACCTGACGGTCGAGTTCGGCGACCTGCGCGCCGTCGACGGGCTCACCTTCACCCTGGAGCAGGGCGCGGCCCTCGCCCTGGTCGGCGAGTCCGGCTCCGGCAAGTCCACTGTCGCCTCGGCCCTGCTCGGACTGCACCGCGGCACGGGCGCGCGCGTGCGCGGCTCGGTCGAGGTCGCCGGGGTGGACGTACAAGAGGCGTCGGACGACGAACTGCGGCGGCTGCGGGGCGCGAAGGCCGCCATGGTCTTCCAGGACCCCCTGTCGTCCCTCGACCCGTACTACGCGATCGGCGACCAGATCGCCGAGGTGTACCGCGTGCACACGCGTGTGTCGCGTCGAACGGCACGCGCGCGTGCGGTGGAGGTGCTGGACCGGGTCGGGATTCCGGACGCCGTACGGCGGTCCCGGTCCCGTCCGCACGAGTTCAGCGGCGGTATGCGCCAGCGCGCCCTCATCGCGATGGCGCTTGCCTGCGAGCCCGGCCTGCTGATCGCCGACGAGCCGACCACCGCGCTCGACGTGACCGTCCAGGCCCAGATCCTGGACCTGCTGCACACCCTGCGCCAGGAGACCGGCATGGGCCTGCTGCTCGTCACCCATGACGTCGGGGTCGCCGCCGAGAGCGTCGACGACGTGCTCGTCATGCGGCACGGTCGGGCGGTCGAGCACGGGCCGGTCGACGCGGTGCTGGGGGCGCCCGCGGAGGCCTACACCCGCGACCTGCTCGCCGCGGTCCCGCGCGTGGACGCGCCCCGGGCGCCTTCCGGGGCGGCCGGCGACGTGGTCCTCGAGGCGAAGGGCCTGCGAAGGGAGTTCGGGCGCGGCAAGAAGGCCTTCGCGGCCGTGGACGACGTCTCCCTGACGGTCCACCGGGGCGAGACCCTCGGTGTCGTCGGCGAGAGCGGCAGCGGCAAGACCACGCTCGGGCGGATGCTGGTCGGACTGCTGGAGCCGACGGCGGGCGAGGTCCGCCACGACGGCCACACGCGTGCGGGCGTGGACTCCGCCGTGCAGATGGTGTTCCAGGACCCCGTCTCCTCCCTCAACCCCCGCCGCAGTGTGGGCGAGTCGATCGCCGACCCGCTCCGGGCCCGGGGTGAGAGGGACGAGCGGCGGATCAGGGGGCGCGTGACGGAACTCCTGGAGCGCGTGGGGCTCGAAGGGGCGCACTACGACCGCTACCCGCACGAGTTCAGCGGCGGTCAGCGCCAGCGCGTGGGTATCGCGCGGGCGCTCGCGGCCGACCCGCGCGTCATCGTCTGCGACGAGCCCGTCTCCGCGCTCGACGTCACCACCCAGGCCCAGGTGGTGACCCTGCTCGGCGAACTGCAACGGGAACTAGGACTCGCGCTGGTCTTCGTCGCGCACGACCTCGCCATCGTCCGCCAGGTCAGCGACCGGGTCGCCGTGATGCGGCGCGGCCGGATCGTCGAACAGGGCCCCGCCGACGAGGTCTACGACAGCCCGCGGGACCCGTACACCAGGCAGCTCCTGGCCGCCGTACCGGCGCTCGATCCGCGGATCGCGGCCCGGCGGCGGGCGGAGCGCCGGGCAGTGGCCGTGAGCTGACGTTCCGTGTCCACATGATCTCTTAGCGCGACCGAACGCGACCCGCACGGGAAAGTTACGAGCGTTCACCCCTTTTGGTGGCGCGATGGACAACCGTCCGTCGCGCCACCGCCTTGTCCGCATACGTTCGTCCCGCTGCGAGCCGCCGGGCCAACGGCGGCTCCTCATACGGGAGATCGGGGGTGCACTCGTGCGCATCGGACTGCTTACGGAGGGTGGCTATCCGTATGTGAGCGGTGACGCCAGGCTCTGGTGCGACCGGCTCGTGCGCGGGCTCGAGCAGCACGAGTTCGACATCTACGCGCTCAGCCGCAGTGAGCACCAGGAGGACGAGGGCTGGGTCCCCCTGCCGCCGCAGGTCGACAGGGTGATCACCGCCCCGCTGTGGGCCGCCGAGGACGACGGGGTGGTGTACGGGCGGCGCGCGCGCCGTCGGTTCGCCGAGTCCTACGGGGAGTTGGCGGCGGCGCTGTGCGAGGGGGGCGTCGCGGAAGGTGCCGGGCGGGCCCAGGGAGGCTCCGAGGAGGCGCCCGGCGTTGAGGCGGACCGTTTCGCCAGCGCCCTGTACGGGCTCGCCGAACTCGCCCGTGACGAGGGCGGGCTGGTGGGAGCGCTCCGCTCCGAGACCGCCGTACGAGCCCTGGAGCGCGCCTGTCGTGCGCCCGGTGCCCGGCAGACGGCTCGCGAGGCGCGCGTACCGGATCTGCTCACCGTGGCCGCACACCTGGAACGCGCCCTGCGCCCCCTCTCGCTCGACTGGTACGAGGACGACGGCCTCGGCGCGGTCGACCTCTGCCACGCGGCCGCCGGCGGCGCGGCCGCCCTGCCCGGGCTCCTCGCGCACCACTTCTGCGGCGTACCGCTGCTGGTGACCGAGTACGGCGTGCGGCTGCGGACGCACTACCTGGCCGACACCGAGTCCTCGCCCGCCGTACGCGCCCTGCTCGCCTCCTTCCACGGCCGGCTCGCCACCGAGACCTACCGGCGGGCCGCGGTCGTCACCCCCGGCAACACCCACGCCCGCCGCTGGCAGGAACGCTGCGGCGCCGACCGGGAGAAGCTGCGCACGGTTTACCCCGGCATGGACGCCGGCCACTTCGCGGAGGTCGGCGAGTCGGCGGAGTGCGTGGACCCGGACACGCTGGTGTGGGTCGGGCGGGTCGAACCCGCCAAGGACCTGATCTCGCTGCTCCACGCCTTCGCGGAGATCCGCAAGGAGGAGCCCAAGACGCGCCTGCGGATCGTCGGCGCGCCCACCGGCGCCGAGGGCGAGGCCTATCTGGGGCACTGCAAGGCCCTGGCCGCACAGCTCTTCCCCGACGAGGCGGAAGGGCTGCACGCCGTCGGCGACAACCCGGTCTCCTTCGAGGAGATCGGCGGGCCGGAGGTGCCCACCCTGGCCGACGCGTACGCCTCGGGCGCGGTCACCGTGCTGTCCAGCGTCGTCGAGGGCTTTCCGATCAGCCTGGTCGAGGCCATGTTCTGCGCCAGGGCGACCGTGTCCACCGACGTCGGTGCGGTGGTGGAGGTCATCGGGGGGACGGGGCTCGTCGTCCCGCCGCGCAACCCCAAGGCGCTCGCGGAGGCGTGCGTGACCTTGCTGCGCGACCCCGAGCGCCGTGAGCGCCTGGGAGCCGCCGCGCGCGCCCGCGCACTCGAACTGTTCACCGTGGAACAGAACATCACGGCATTTCACGGCATTTACCTGGAGATCGTCTCGAGCACCCCGGTCCGCCGGGTCGTCCTGGACGGCACCGGCGAGCCCCTGCCGTTCGCCGCCCCCGCCGAGGCCCACGTCCCGGGCCGCTGGACCGAGCGCAGCACCCGAGTCGCGGCCCGCGGCGGCCCCGGCTGGGTGGCGGGGCCTCCGGTCCGCGCGACACCTCCCTTCGCCGCGACGGAAGGAGCGCCGGGATGAGCGACCTGGAACTCGACCACCCGGGCACCCCTGGCATCCCTGGCAGCACCGGGTCTCGGGACACGGAGTCGGGGGAGCGGCCGGCGGGGGAGACGGGCGCGGTTGACGTGCGGGGGCCCGCTGGAGGCGCTGTCGATGCTGACGGCGGCCGGGGGGAGGCGTCTGAGCCCGGAGCCGGGGGTGACTCCGGGTGGCCGGTGACGGGCGGTACCGACGGGCTCGGGGAGACGGAGGCGGGCGCCTCCGGTGCGCTGGGCGAGCGCGGGAGGGGTGGTGCCGACGGCGGGCTCGGGGAGCGTGAGACGGGCGGTGTTGGCGGGCTCGGGGAGCGCGATACGGGGAGCACCGGCGGGCTCGGGGAGCGTGAGACGGGCGGTACCGGAGGACCCGGCGAGCGCGAGACGGGTACTACCGACGGATCCGGGGAGTACGGGCCGCACGCTTCGGAGACCGCCGGGAATGCGGAGGCGCGCGGTGCCGTCTCGCCTGCGGGGCCGGACGCCCTCGCCGACGAACCCCCAGGACCCGCCGAACCCCTGGCGCGGGCCGACGAGATCCCCGCTCAGGCGCGATCCGCGGGGCGGGCCGGCGACATCCCGGCTCAGGCGCAATCCCCGGAGCCGGCCGACCCGATCGCCCCCTCCGCAGCGCCGGACACCCCCACTCCACCGGCGCCCGCCCCCCGCGCCCCCGAGATCTCCACCGGTCGCACCCCCACCCCTGCCCGGCGCCCCGCGGCAGACCCGGTGAAGGCCCTGATGCACCGGCACCGCGAACTGTGCGAACGGGCCGTCGACCCCTTGGAGATCGCGGCGGGCCTGGAGGCCCACGGCCTCACCGACCGCACCGCCGTCCGTTTCCGCCACCGGGACGTCTTCTCGCTCGCCGAAGAGATGTACGCCCGCGTCCCGAGGGACGGCGAGACACCCCCGTCCCCCACGCCCGACAAGACACCGCGCTCGCGCGCCGACTGGGCCCTCCTCGCCCTACTGCCCGGCGCCCTGTGCGCGGCCACGGTCGCCGGCATCCGCCTCACCGAGGGTCAGCCCCGCCTGGTCATCGCCCTGGTGGGCGCCCTGGCCGTCTCCTTCGCCGTACGTGCGGCCCTGTCCCGCGGCCCGCTCGGCACCCCCGACCGCGCCCCCACGACCACCCCCTCCACCTGGACGTACTGGCTGCTCGCCTACGCCGCCCTCGGCGACGGTCTCCTCGGCGCGGCCCTGACCGGCGGCCCCGACGCGCTCCCCACCGGCGCCGCCGACGCACCCTGGCCCGTGGCCACGGCTCCCCTCCTCGCCCTGACCGTGTCCTGCGCCCCCGCGGCCTGGTCCGCCCACCTCTTCACGGACCGCGCCCGCCGCAAACTGACCGCCAGCCGAGGCCTGGAGGACTTCGCGGCCTCCGTACGACCCCTGCTGCTCGGCACGTTCGCCCTGTACTTGTGCGCCCTGACCGCCCTCCTCGCCCTGTCCGCCACGGCCCTGGACGAACCCGCCCCCTACGCACAGACCCTCACCCTCGGCGCCCTCCTCTTCCTCGCCCGCCTCCTCACCACCCACGGCTTCACCCACGCCCCCGTGGTGGTGCTCGTCGCCGCCACGACAGCCGAGGCGACGACGCTGGCCGCGACCTTCGCGTCCCGCCTGCCGGGCTGCGCCTTCCTGGCCACGCCGGTGGACGCCCTCGTGGACCTCTGGGGCCCGGCCGGCATCCAGACCCTCTCCTGCGGAATCGGCGCCCTCGCCCTGCTGATCCACGCGATCCGCAAGCTGACCAGGGCATCGGCCCACGCCCAGGAGGAGCCGTGCTGATCCGACCCCGCCCCACACATCCGCCGTAGCGCCGACCACCCGCTCCAGCGACCGCCCGCCCGAGTGACCACCCGGTCCAGCGGCGCTGCTCCGGTGGCGACCAGCTCTGGGTGGCGCCCGCTCCAGCCGCGACCGCGGCGGTAGATGGCGCGGCCAAGGTGCCCCGCCCGGCGTGGGCGAGGCCGCCGGCCCCCTGAAGCCGCCCGGGGGCGCGACCACCATCCGCCGCAGGCACACCGGCCCCACCGCCGGAGGCAACTCGCACCCCGGCCCCACCGCCGGAGGCAACCCGCAAGCCCCTCCCGAAGGAGAACCCGCAATGACCACCTCCCGACCCGCCCCCAAGGCCCCGGGAGCAGCCCGATGAGAGTCCTGCTGATCGGAGCCAACGGCTACCTCGGCCGCTTCGTCGCCGACCGTCTGCTCGCCGACCCCGCCGTCCAGCTCACCGCCCTCGGTCGCGGTGACGACGCCGACGTCCGCTTCGACCTCGCGTCCGGCAGCCCCGGCGCCCTCACCCGCTTCCTCGACGCGGTCCACCCGGGCGTCGTCGTCAACTGCGCCGGCGCCACCCGCGGCGGTGCCCGCGAACTCACCCGCCACAACACGGTCGCCGTCGCCACCGTCTGCGAGGCCCTGCGCCGCAGCGGCTGCGGCGCCCGTCTGGTGCAGATCGGCTGCGGCGCGGAGTACGGCCCCAGCCAGCCCGGCTCCTCCACGGCCGAGGACGCCGTCCCGCGCCCCGGCGGCCCGTACGGAGTCAGCAAACTCGCCGCCACCGAACTGGTCCTGGGCTCCGGCCTCGACGCGGTCGTCCTGCGCGTCTTCTCCCCGGCCGGCCCCGGCACCCCCGCCGGGTCCCCGCTCGGCCGGCTCGCCGAGGCCATGCGCCGGGCCATGCAGTCCGGCGACGGCGAACTGAAGCTCGGCGGCCTCGGCGCCCAGCGCGACTTCGTCGACGTCCGCGATGTGGCCCGCGCCGTCCACGCCGCCTCGCTCTCCGCCGCACAGGGCGTGATCAACATCGGCTCCGGCCGTGCCGTCCGCCTCCGGGACGCCGCGGCGGTGCTCGCCCGGGTCGCCGGATACGGCGGCGCCCTCCACGAACTCGACGGCCCTCCCGGCCCGCTGCGGGCGACCATCGGCCACCCCCGCTCCGAGTCCGACCATGCGGCACCGGTCGCGTACCCGTACCCCGACGGCTGCGGCAGCTGGCAGCAGGCCGACGTCCGCACCGCACGGGACCGGCTGGGCTGGCGCCCCCGGATCAACCTCGAAGAGTCCCTCGCCGACATCTGGATGGAGGCGGCATGCCGCATCTGACCAGCACGAAGAGCAGTACGCCGAGCACCGAACTCCATACCGGCCTGGGGGTCCCCGGCTTCGCCCACCCCCTGGTCGCCCCCGCCGAGTGGGCCGAACTCACCCGCCCCGGCACCCCCCTGCACTGGACCGTCCTCAACATCGCCGACGGTCCCGGTGCCCGCCCCGACCCGCACTGCCTGGAGGCGGCCGGCCGGCTGCGCAACGCGGGTGTCCGGGTCCTCGGCCACCTCGACACCACATACGGGTCCCGGACCTTCGGCGAGCTGATCTCCGAGGGGCAGCGCTACCTCGACTGGTACCGGGTCGACGGCTTCCTCCTGGACCGCTGCCCGACCGGACGCGCCGCGCTCCCCGAGATCCGCCGCACCGTCACCACGCTCCGCGCGCTCCGTGACGACGCCCACATCGTCCTCGGCCACGGCACCCACCCGTACCCCGGATACGCCGAGAACGCCGACCAGTTGATCACCTTCTCCGGCCCCTGGAGCGACTACCGCTGGTCGCAGGTGGCCGAGTGGACCGCCGACTACCCGCCCGAGACCTTCTGCCACCTCGTCCATGGAGTGCCGGGCCCCCATCTCGACGAGGCCCTGCGCATCGCCCGCTGGCAGGGCGCCTCCACCATCTGGTTCACCGACCGCACGGACCGGGGCGGCCGCGTGGACCCCTGGGAGACCATGCCCGGCTACTGGGACGAAATCGTCTCGCGGATCGGAACGGGTGTCTCGGAATGAAGAAGCCCATGGCAGTGTTACAGGCAGAACAACTGTAGTGATTGACCGACCAACGGAGTCCCCGTGTCGCTGCCACCCCTGGTCGAGCCGGCCGCCGAGCTCACCGTAGACGAGGTCCGCAGGTACTCCCGCCACCTGATCATCCCCGACGTAGGGATGGACGGGCAGAAGCGGCTGAAGAACGCCAAGGTGCTCTGTGTGGGCGCCGGCGGCCTGGGCTCGCCGGCGCTGATGTACCTGGCCGCGGCGGGCGTCGGCACGCTCGGCATCGTGGAGTTCGACGAGGTCGACGAGTCGAACCTGCAGCGGCAGATCATCCACAGCCAGGCCGACATCGGCCGATCCAAGGCCGAGTCCGCCCGCGACTCCGTCCTCGGCATCAACCCGTACGTGAACGTGATCCTTCACGAAGAGCGGCTCGAGGCCGAGAACGTGATGGACATCTTCAGCCAGTACGACCTGATCGTCGACGGCACCGACAACTTCGCGACCCGCTACCTGGTCAACGACGCGTGCGTGCTGCTCAACAAGCCGTACGTCTGGGGCTCGATCTACCGCTTCGACGGCCAGGCCTCCGTCTTCTGGTCCGAGCACGGTCCCTGCTACCGCTGCCTGTACCCGGAGCCCCCGCCGCCGGGCATGGTCCCCTCCTGCGCCGAGGGCGGCGTCCTGGGCGTGCTGTGCGCGTCCATCGGCTCCATCCAGGTCACCGAGGCCATCAAGGTCCTCACCGGCACCGGCGAGCCGCTCGTCGGCCGCCTGATGATCTACGACGCCCTGGAGATGCAGTACCGCCAGGTCAAGGTCCGCAAGGACCCGAACTGCGCGGTCTGCGGCGAGAACCCGACCGTCACCGAGCTCATCGACTACGAGGCCTTCTGCGGCGTCGTCTCCGAGGAGGCCCAGGAGGCGGCCGCCGGCTCGACGATCACTCCCAAGCAGCTCAAGGAGTGGATCGACGACGGCGAGAACATCGAGATCATCGACGTCCGCGAGATCAACGAGTACGAGATCGTCTCGATCCCCGGCGCCAAGCTGATCCCGAAGAACGAGTTCCTCATGGGCACCGCCCTGGAGGGCCTTCCGCAGGACAAGAAGATCGTCCTGCACTGCAAGACGGGTGTCCGCAGTGCGGAAGTCCTCGCGGTCCTGAAGTCCGCGGGCTTCTCCGACGCGGTCCACGTCGGCGGCGGTGTGATCGGCTGGGTCAACCAGATCGAGCCCGACAAGCCGGTCTACTAGACCCGCGTTGTCCCGGCAGGGGCTCGGCACCAGGTGTGCCGGGCCCCTTTCCGTCATTGACCCTGGGCGCAGACCTTGCCGTCCTTCGGCACCGTGCCCTTCAGCAGATACGCGTTCACGGTGGAGTCCACGCAGTCGCTGCCGTTCCCGTACGCCGTGTGCCCCTGGCCCTCCCAGGTGAGCTCCACACCGACCCCCTTGCCCAGCTCGTCCGCCATCTTCCTGGCGCCCTCGTACGGCGTCGCCGGATCGCCCGTGTTGCCGACCACCAGCACCGGTGCCGCACCCGGCGCGCTCACCTCCGGCGTCCGCGACTGCCCGGCCACCGGCCAGTCGTGGCACCAGCCGGCCGCGTCCCAGCCCAGGAAGGGACCGAACACCGGCGAGATCCTCTCGAACTCCGGCAGCAGCCTCTTCGCCTGCGCGAGCGTGGGCCGCTGCCTGTCGTCCAAGCACGATATGACCCGTTGGGAATGCGGGAGCAGGCCGTAGTGCCCGGACGGATCACGCTCGTTGTAGCCGTCGGCGAGCGCCAGCAGTTCGGAGCCGTCCCCCTGCTCGGCCGTCCGGAGAGCGCTGGTCAGTGAGGGCCAGCTGTCCTGGCGGTACAGCGGATAGACGATGCCGGTGAACGCGAGCACCTGGGTCAGCTTCCGCCCGGAGAAGGTGTCCAACGGCTTCGCGTCGATCCGCTCCAGCAGGTCCGCGATCTTCCGGCTGCCCCGCGCGGGGTCCTGGCCGGTGGACTTCAGGTAGTTGTCGAGCGCGCGCTGGAAGCCCCGGGCCTGGTTCCTCCGGTGGCCCACCGCGTCGGCGCTGGGGTCGACGACCGCGTCGAGCACCATCCGCCCGACCTTCTCCGGGAACAGGTGGGCGTAGACACCGCCCAGCTGGGTGCCGTACGAGATGCCGAAGTAGTACATCTCGCGGTCGCCCAGGACCTGACGCATCAAATCCATGTCGCGCGCGGTGTCGGTGGTCGAGACGTGCGCCAGCAGCTTGCCCGCGTCCTTCTCGCAGCCCCGCGCGAAGTCGGTGGCGTCCTGGAGGTAGGCCCGTTCCTCGGCCGGGGTGTCCGGGGTGGCGTCCACCGACTCGGCCGCCTGGATCTCCTTGTCGCTGCGGCAGCGGACGCCTTCGCTGGCGCCGACCCCGCGCGGGTCCCAGCTCACCAGGTCGTACCGCTCGCGCAGGAGGGAGGCGGTGGCGGCGTAGGCCGGGAGTGTGCCCACACCAGTGAGGCCGGGGCCGCCGAAGTCGAAGAGGAGCGAGCCGATGCGGTCACCGCCGCGGGCCTTGGTGCGGATCAGCGCGAGGTCGATCGTCTCGCCGTCCGGCTTCGACCAGTCCAGGGGCGTCTTCAGCGTCGCGCACCGCCAGTCGTTGCCCGGCGGGGAAGAGTCCCCGGTGGCCTTGCAGCGGCCCCAGTCGAGCTGCTGCGAGGTCAGCGAGGCAGGCAGCGCCTGCGCGTCCCCCGTGTTGCGGGTCGGCTCGTCCTCGTCACCGCCGGACGAGCCCCCCGACGAGCCGCCGGAACAGCCCGCCGCCAGCAGCGCGGCCGCGGCGGTCGCCGCCGCCCACCGTACGAAACGCCCCATGACAGTCCCCCTCCCAAGCCGTCCGTGCCGAGCCACGAACGTCGGTCCGGCCATGGTAGGCCGAGCACGTGAAGCCCGTCGGGGCCTGTGGATAACGCTGTGACCTGGGAGTTCATGGGCGGTGGGGAGTCATGAACAGACGGTGCCCGCCGCCGGCACCTTCCCGTTCAGGAGGTAACCGTCCACCGCCGCCTGCACACACCTGTTCTTGCTGCCGTAGGCCCCGTGCCCCTGCCCCTTGTACGTGAGCTCGACACCCACGCCCGTGCCGAGCGCCTCCACCATCTTCCGGGCGCCCTCGTAGGGGGTCGCCGGATCGCCCGTGTTCCCCACCACGAGGATCGGCGCGGAGCCGGCCGCGTTCACGTCGGGACGGTCGGCGGCGCCCGCCACCGCCCAGTCGGTGCAGCTCACCATGGACCAGGCCATGAAGTCGCCGAACAGCGGGGACGCGGCGCGGAACGCGGGCAGCCTGCGCTCGACGTCGGTCGCGGTGTACCGGGGTCTGTCGTCGGCGCAGTTGATGGCGATGTTGGCGGCGGTGATGTTGCTGTACTCGCCGTTCTCGCTCCGCCCGTTCATCGAGTCGGACAGCAGCATCAGGATCCTGCCGTCGCCGTCGTACGCCTGCTCCAGGCCCTCGACGAGGTACTCCCAGAAGTCCTTCGAGTACAGCGACTGCGCGATGCCGTTGGTCGCGGCGGTCTGCGTCAGCGGCCGTTGGCCGATTCCCGGGATGGGTTTCCTGTCGAGGTCCGCGAGCAGCTTGGCGATGCGGTCCTTGACGTCCTGGACGGTGTCGCCGACGGGACAGTCCTCGGGCTTGGAGGTGCAGTCCTCGGCGAAGTTGTCGAGCGCGAGCTGGAAGCCCTCGGCCTGTCCGAGGGAACCCTGCTCACTGCTCTGCGTCGGGTCGACGACCGCGTCGAAGACCGCGCGCCCCACGCGCTTCGGAAAGAGGTGGGCGTAGACGCCGCCGAGTTCGGTGCCGTACGAGATGCCGAAGTAGTACAGCTTGTCGTCGCCGAGGACCTGGCGCATCAGGTCCATGTCGCGGGCCGCGTCGGTGGTGCGCACATGCGGCAGCATCTTCTGGGAGTTCTCCTCGCAGGCCGCGTTGAACTCCTTGGTGTTGGCCATCAGCGCGGTGCGCTCGGCCAAGTCGTCCGGGGTCCAGTCCTGCTCGAACCAGTAGTCGAGCTGGGGGGCGTTCAGGCACTCCACGGGGGCACTGCGGCCGACTCCCCGGGGGTCGAAGCTCACCAGGTCGTAGCGGGTGCGCAGGGTCGCGTAGTCCGCGCCGAAGGCGGGCAGTGTGGTGACGCCCGAACCGCCGGGGCCGCCGAAGTTGAAGACGAGCGAGCCGATGCGCCTGTCCTCGGCGCCGCTGGCCTTGGCCCGGATCAGCGCGAGGTCGATCGTGTCGCCCTTGGGCTTGGCCCAGTCGAGCGGGGCCTTGAGGGTGGCGCACTGCCACTCGGCGCCGCCCGGCAGGGGAGAGGGCGGGTCACCGCCGCCCTCGGCCCGGGACGGGGCCGGGCAGTCCTTCCAGCTGAGCTCCTGGGCCGACAGGTCCTCGTCCTGGGAGTCGCCGCCGCAGCCCGCCAGCGCGCAGGACAGCAGCAGGACGGCGGCGGTCAGGGCGGCAGCGCGCGGTCGAGGGGGGTTCGGCATGCTCCCATCCTGCGGTCGCGCGCGGACGAACGCTCGGGGCGCGCGCCGTAAGGAGTACGCCCCGCTGCGTTACAGCGCGCCCTTGCGGGACAGGTGGTTGAAGGCCAGCCAGCCCGGCAGCACCGGCAGCCAGAGCGTCAGCAGACGGAACAGCAGGACGGCCGGGGCGGCGACCTCCTTGGGCAGCCCCACGGCGATCAGACCGACCGTCAGGGTCGCCTCGACGGCGCCCACGCCACCCGGGGTCGGGGCGGCCGACCCGAGGGCGTTGCCGGCGAGGAAGACGACGGCGACGCTGGCGATGCTCAGGGACGTGCCCTCCTGGCCGAAGGCGCGGATGGAGGCGTCCAGGCACATCACGAAGCTGGCCGTCAGCAGCAGCATGCCGCCGATGCCGGTGACCAGCTTCTGCGGCCGCTGGAGCACGTCCAGCATGCGCGGCACGACGCCGGCGAACAGCGACCTCACGCGCGTGACGACGAATTTCCTGAGGAACGGCACCGAGGTGACCACGAGCACGAGCACCGCGACCGTCAGCAGACCCGCGATGACCGTCCGGGACGGCGACAGCGACGGCGTCTTCTCGGTGCCGGTCAGATAGCCGAAGGACAGCAGCATCAGGATGTGGCAGCCGAGCCCGAAGAGCTGCGAGGCGCCGACGCTCGCGACCGCGAGCCCGGGCCGCACCCCCTGGCGTTGCAGGAAGCGTGTGTTGAGCGCGACACCGCCCACCGCGGCCGGTGCGACGATCTTCACGAACGAGCCGGCGACCTGGGCCGCGACCGTCCGCAGGAACCCCACCCGCTCGGGCACGAAGCCCAGCAGCGACATGGCCGCGGCGAAGTAGCTGCACGCCGAGAACAGCACGGCCGCGGCGACCCAGCCCCACTCGGCGTTCTCGATGAGCGGCCCGAACTCGATGTGGGTGAGCTGCGTCAGCAGGAAGTACGCGCCGATGGCGCCCGCGATGACGCTGATCAGGGTGCGTGGCTTGACCCGCTCCAGACGGGCCGGCTCGACCGGCGCCTGCGGCCTGATCAGCAGGACCTCATGGCGGATCTGGCTCAGCAGATCCTCCTCGCGGGCCTCCTCCAGGGCCTCGTCGATGGCCCGCTTCTCGGCCCGCGCCTCCGCGCGTACGGCCTTCTTGTCGGGCTTTTCCAGTACGAGCCTGGGGTCCTGCGGCCCCTCGTCCAGGTGGGCCTGCTTGGCCTGCCGGGACGCCTCCAGGACCGCCTCGCGCTCGCGCTGGGCCCGCTCCCGGGCGAGTCTGCGCAGCGTCGCGCGCGTGGAGCGCGTCAACGCGATCGGCTGGAGCATCGGCAGACAGTCGGCGACGGCGTCGGGACCGAGGACCTCGACCCCGGAGGCGACCGCGCGTTCGGCGCCCGCGAGCAGCCCCAGGGTCGTCACCAACTGGGCGACGTCCATGCGCAGCAGCAGGGTGCTGGCCGCGATCTCGCCGCCGCGCAGGTCGGTGAGGATCACCGCGCCGGAACGATCCACCAAGATCGCGTCACCGGCGAGCCTGCGGTGCGCGATGCGCCGCGACTGGAGCGCCTTCACCTGGCGCCAGGTGTTGCGCAGCAGTTCGTCGGTGATCTCGTCCTCGGCCAGCGATTCGAGTGTGCGTCCGCCGGTGTGCTCGTAGACGAGCATCACGGCGTCGGGGCCGAGTTCGGAGGTGGCGATCAGCTTGGGCGCGTTGGCGCCGGCCGCGATGGCGGCGTAGGCGAGCAGGGCCTCCTGTTCCAGGGCCTGGCGCAGCGACTGGAGGCTGCTGCGGGTGGCGAAGCCGCGCAGCGTGAGGTTGCGCCACACCCGGTAGAAGAAGCCCTGCGCCTGCTGCTCGCGGTCGACCACGGTGACGTCCAGCGGCGGGCCGTCCTCCAGGGTGACGAAGTAGCGCCGGCCGCGGTCGCCGTTCTCCGCGGTCTCCGGGGCCTCCTCGCGGGCCGCGCTGACCGGGTGGAAGCCGACGGTCCGCAGGCCCGCCATCAGGGTCTGCCCCGTGGGCCGGACATTGGGCGAGCCGACCGCGTAGAGCGTGCCGTAGGCGACCGTCCAGCCGATCAGCACCGTCAGGATGATCGAGAACGGTGTGGTGTAGCCGGTGACGAGCATCGAGAACGCGTCGAGCATCAGCACGATCCACAGCACCGCCCGCCAGCGCGGCCTGCGGGACATGCCGACGGCCGTCATGTAGGCGATGACAGGCGCCAGATAGCCGTGCACGGGATCGGTGAGGGCGTGGATGTCGCCGGGGGAGGGCTGGGTGAGCGCCTCCTGGATGGAGTCGGGGGCGGCCTTGGCGACCCACAGGTCGGTGGCGAGCGTCACCCCGTGGGCGAGGACCGCGGCGAGCACACCGTCGGCGATCCGCAGTCCGTCACGCTTGATCAGCCGTTCGATCGCGAACGCGACCGGGACCAGGAGGATCGCGATGCTGGAGGCGAGACCGGCGATCTTGATGAGCAGGTCGGGCGCCTGTCCGGTGCCCTTGTTGATGTCCTGTTCGAGGCCCGAGGTGGTGCCGTGCGCGAACGCGGCGATCGCCAGCAGGACGACGACGGCCAGCACGCCGACCAGCAGCCGCATGAGGTCGGAGGGCCGGTGCACGCGCGCGGGGAGCAGCGGCTCGTCGCCCTCCACCTCGTCGGCGTGCACCTCTGCGGTGTCCGCGTCGGCGGCCTGGTCGTCCGCGTCAGGGCGCGACGAGGCGACAGAGGTGCTCTCGGCGTCCTCCGGGTGCACACCCTGTGGCTTCATCGTCTCTTCTTGATCTCGTATCACCAGTCACCGCCCGCACGATGGTGGCATGCCCCACCGACACACGGGGGTGTCAGGGTGCACCTGCGGGGGCGCACAGTCTGCCCGAAGCGCCGTTCCCGGGCGAGGAATACGCACGGTCGCGGGCCCGTCACATTGTCGGTGGGGTGGGGCAGGATGGGGCGGATGAGCGAGCAGAGCCTTCCTCGGGACGCCCACCCGGAGTACGCGGACACCCTGCCGGAGTACGCCGAGCGGGTCCTCGACGTCGCCGAACGCATCCCGCCCGGGCGTGTCATGACGTACGGCGACGTCGCCGAGTGGCTGGAGGAGGGCGGGCCCCGCCAGGTGGGCCGGGTCATGGCCCTGTACGGCTCGCCCGTGCCGTGGTGGCGTGTCGTGCGCGCGGACGGCGTCCTGCTGCCCGGTCACGAGCTGGAGGCGCTCGGCCGCTACCGCGCGGAGGGGACGCCCCTGAAGGAGGCGAGCAGGGCCGCCGAGGGCCATCTGCCGCGCCTCGACATGAGACGGGCGCGCTGGGACGGTGACGAACGCGCGGAGGGTCACACCTGACAGCTTCCGCCATCGCGCGGGCCCGGGGACACCCCGAGACCCGTACGGGGGAAGCGGGGCATGTCCGAGGCATGGCGTACGTTCGTGAGGAGTGGGACGCACGGGGCCGCGGTGTCGTGAGTGGTCCGAGGGAAGAAGGGGAAGCCCTGCTTCCGCTCCACTCGTCGGCGTAGCGTCGGCTGCACGCGTCCCCCTCACCCCCCGTCCACCGCCCTCCACGCGCGGCGGGCCGCCCAACAGCACACCCACCAGGACCGGCGAACCACGTGAGCTCCTCTTCCTCCACCAGGCGCCTGTCGCACTCCCCGGTGCGACAGGGGGCCCGTGGCGCTTACCGACTGGTTCGTACCCCGCCGGCCCGAGTGGATCCCCCTCTCCTGGACGCCGCACAGCGCGCCGTGGTTGAGCACAGGAGCGGTCCTTTGCTCGTCCTCGCAGGTCCGGGCACCGGCAAGACCACCACCCTCGTCGAGTCGGTGGCCTCACGAATCGCCCGCGGAGGGGACCCCGCGCGCGTGCTCGTGCTGACGTTCAGTCGCAAGGCGGCCGTCGAACTGCGCGACCGCATGGCGCTGCGCATAGGAGCGGCGCGCGCGCCCCAGGCGACCACCTTCCACTCCTTCTGCTACGCCCTGGTCCGCGCCCACCAGGACAGCGACCTGTTCGTGGAGCCGCTGCGGCTGCTGTCCGGACCCGAACAGGACGTCGCCGTCCGCGAACTGCTCGCCGGACAGCCCGACCTCGAGCGGCTCGGCCTCGCGCACGTGCGCTGGCCGGACGAACTGCGCGCCTGCCTGACGACCCGAGGCTTCGCCGACGAGGTCCGCGCGGTGCTCGCCCGCAGCCGCGAACTGGGCCTCGGCCCCGGCGCCCTGGACGCCTTCGCCCGCCGCGTCGGCCGCCCCGACTGGCAGGCCGCGGCCGCCTTCCTCGCCGAGTACCTCGACGTCCTCGACCTCCAGGGCGTCCTCGACTACGCCGAACTGGTCCACCGCGCGGTCCTCCTCGCCCGCCGCCCCGAGGTCGCCGGGCAACTCGCCGCGCAGTACGACGCCGTGTTCGTCGACGAGTACCAGGACACCGACCCGGCCCAGGTACGACTGCTAGACGCCCTCGCCGGCGGCGGCCGCACCCTCGTCGCCTTCGGCGACCCCGACCAGTCGATCTACGCCTTCCGCGGCGCCGACGTGAACGGCATCCTCGACTTCCCGTACGCCTTCCCGCGCGCGGACGGCCGTCCCGCCCCCGTGGAGGTCCTGCGCACCTCCCGGCGCTCCGGCGCCGACCTGCTGGCCGCGACCCGCCTGGTGACCCAGCGCATGCCGCTGACCCGGCTGCCGGCCGAGAAGGTCCGCGCCCATCGGGAGCTCGCCCCGGTCCGGGACGGGGGGCGCGTGGAGGTGTACACCTACCCCACCTCCGGCACCGAGCTGGACAACATCGCGGACATCCTGCGCCGGGCGCACCTGGAGGACGGCGTCCCCTGGGGCGAGATGGCGGTTCTGGTCCGCGCGGGCTCCCGCACGATCCCGACGGTCCGGCGCGCGCTCACGGCGGCCGGAGTGCCCCTCGACATCGACGGCGACGACCTCGCACTGCGGCACGAACCGGCGGTGGCGCCCCTGTTGACCGCCCTGCGGGCGGTGGCCATGGCGGAGGCGGCGGAGGGCGTCGTACGACCGGAAGCGGCGCGGACCGACGAGGGCGCGGCTTCCGAGGAACCGCTGCCGGAGGAGGAGACCGTCTCCGCGGAGCAGCTGTCGGAGGCGGGCGCTGTGTCCGAGGAGCAACCGTCGGACGCGGACGCTGTCTCAGGGGAGCAGTCGTCGCCCACAGAGCCGCAGCCGGCAGCCACAGAGCCGCAGCCGTCGGTCACAGAGTCGCAGCCGTCGGCCACAGAGCCGCAGCCGTCCGTCGCCTCCTGGCTCGACACCGAGACCGCCCTCACCCTCCTCGCCTCCCCCCTCGCCGGCATGGACGCCGCCGACCTGCGCCGCCTAGGGCGGGCCCTGCGGGACGAGGAGCGGGCCGCAGGCAACGCCCTGCCGCCGCCCTCGGACGAGCTGCTCGCGCGGGCCCTCGCCGAGCCAGAGCGGCTGGCCGTGCACGACCCCGCGTACGCGCGCGGGGCGCAGCGGCTCGGCGCGCTGCTCGGCAAGGCCCGTCAGCGCCTCGCGAACGGCGGCAGTGCCGAAGAGGCGCTGTGGGACCTCTGGGAGGGCACACCGTGGCCCGGTCGCCTGGAGCGGGCGGCCATGCGCGGCGGGGCGGCGGGGCGCAACGCGGACCGTGATCTCGACGCCGTGTGCGCGCTGTTCGCGACGGCCGCGCGCGCGGAGGAGCGCACCGGCGGCCGGGGCGCCCTGAACTTCCTGGAGGAGATCGACGCCGAGGACATCGCCGCCGACACCCTCACCCGGCGTGCCGTACGGCCCGACGCGGTCCGCCTGATGACCGCGCACCGCTCCAAGGGCCTGGAGTGGCGCCTGGTCGTCGTCGCGGGCGTCCAGGAGGGCCTGTGGCCGGACTTGCGCCGCCGTGGCTCCCTCCTGGAGGCCGACCGCATCGGCCGCGACGGACTCGCCGAACCGCTCACCCCGGGCGCCCTGCTCGCCGAGGAACGCCGCCTGTTCTACGTCGCCGCCACACGCGCGCGTGAGCGCCTGGTCGTCACCGCGGTCAAGGCACCGGCCGACGACGGCGACCAGCCCTCCCGCTTCCTGACCGAACTCGGCGTGGAGCCCAAGGACGTCACCGGCCGCCCCCGCCGTCCCCTGTCGGTCGCCGCCCTGGTCGCCGAGCTCCGTGCCACGACCGTCGACCCGCGGGTCTCGGACACCCTCAGGCAGGCCGCCGCGCGGCGCCTGGCCCGGCTCGCCGCCCTCGCCGACGACGACGGCCGCCCGCTCGTCCCCTCGGCCCACCCCTACCGCTGGTGGGGCATGTTCGAGCCGACCGAGTCCAAGGTGCCGCTGCGCAACCGCGACCAGCCCGTCGTGCTCTCCGGCAGCGCCCTGGACCAGCTGGCCAACACCTGCGCCCTGCAATGGTTCCTGGGCCGCGAGGTGAAGGCCGACGCGCCCGCGACCGTCGCCCAGGGCTTCGGCAACGTCGTGCACGTCCTCGCCGACGAGGTCGCCTCCGGACACACCCCCGCCGACCTCGACGTCCTCATGGAGCGCCTGGACTCCGTGTGGAACGCGCTCGCCTTCGACGCGCCCTGGAAGTCGGCGCAGGAGAAGGAGAACGCGCGCGTGGCGCTCGAACGCTTCCTGAAGTGGCACGTCATGGACCGCACCGGCCGCACCCCGGTGGCCAGCGAGCACGGCTTCGACGTCACCCTGGAGGCGGGCGAGGTCGAGGTGCGCATCCGCGGCCAGATGGACCGCGTGGAGGCCGACGGCGAGGGCCGCGCGTATGTCGTCGACTTCAAGACCGGCAAGCAGCCGGTGAGTTCGGCCGAGGTGGAACGCCACCCCCAGCTCGCCGTCTACCAGCTCGCCGTGCGCGAGGGCGCCGTGGACGACGCCTTCGACGGCGTACGGCCCGAACCGGGCGGCGCCGAACTCGTCCAGCTGCGCCAGGGCGCGCCCAAGCGGGACGGCGGCGAGACCCTGCCCAAGGTGCAGGCCCAGGAACCGCTGGAGGGGGAGTGGGTCGGCGACCTGCTCGCCACGGCGGCCGGCAAGGTCCTCGACGAACGGTTCACGCCGAGCGCGGGACAGCACTGCTCCCACTGCGCGTTCCGGGCCTCGTGCAGCGCGCAGCCGGAGGGACGGCACGTCGTGGAGTGAGCGGAGCGGGCGGGTGTGATCAGTCGCACCACGTGCGCTGACCTGCGTATCTTCCGGACCGGGGGGCGATTCGTCCTCCGTTGTCAGTGCGCGCCGCTAGCCTCTCCGACATGGCCGCCCGTATCACCGATCCCGATCAGCTCAAGGAGCTCCTCGGGATCCCGTTCACCCCGGAGCAGACGGCCTGCATCACCGCGCCGCCCGCCCCGCAGGTGATCGTGGCCGGTGCAGGCTCCGGCAAGACGACGGTGATGGCGGCCCGCGTGGTCTGGCTGGTCGGCACCGGCCAGGTCGCCCCCGAACAGGTCCTCGGCCTCACCTTCACCAACAAGGCCGCCGGTGAACTCGCCGAGCGCGTCCGCAAGGCGCTCATCAGGGCGGGCGTCACCGACCCCGACGTCATCGACCCGGACAACCCCCCGGGCGAGCCCGTGATCTCCACCTACCACGCCTTCGCGGGCCGCCTGCTGACCGACCACGGGCTGCGCATCGGCCTCGAACCGACCTCCCGCCTCCTCGCCGACGCCACCCGCTACCAGCTCGCCGCGCGCGTGCTGCGCGAAGCGCCCGGCCCCTACCCCGCCCTGACCCGCTCCTTCGCCGACCTGGTCAGCGACCTCCTCACCCTCGACGCCGAACTCTCCGAGCACCTCGTACGCCCCGAGCAGGTGCGGGCGTACGACGCCGAACTGCTGCTGACCCTCCAGGGCGCCAAACTCACCAACGACACCCTGCGCAAGGTCCCCGAGGCGGCCGCCGCCCGCCGAGAACTCGCCGACCTGGTCGTCCGCTACCGCGCCGCCAAACGCGAACGCGACCTCCTCGACTTCGGCGACCAGATCGCCCTGTCGGCACGCCTCGCGGGCATCCCCGAGGTGGGCCGTGTCCTGCGCGAGGAGTTCAAGGTGGTGCTCCTCGACGAGTACCAGGACACCTCGGTCGCCCAACGCGTCCTGCTGGCGGGCCTGTTCGGCGGCGGCACCGGCCACCCGGTCACCGCCGTCGGCGACCCATGCCAGGCCATCTACGGCTGGCGCGGCGCCTCCGTCGCCAACCTCGACGACTTCCCCGAGCACTTCGCCCACCCCGACGGCCGGCCCGCGACCCGCCAGGCGCTCAGCGAGAACCGCCGCAGCGGCGGCCGCCTCCTCGACCTCGCCAACGGCCTCGCCGAGCCCCTGCGCGCCATGCACGCGGGCGTGGAGGCACTCCGCCCGGCCCCCGGCGCCGAACGCGACGGCATGGTGCGCTGCGCCCTCCTGCCGACCCACGCGGAGGAGATCGACTGGCTCGCCGACTCCATCGCCCATCTCGTACGGACCGGGAAGGAGCCCGGCGAGATCGCCGTCCTGTGCCGCACGGCCACCGACTTCGCCGAGATCCAGGGCGCGTTGGTCGAGCGGGACGTCCCGGTGGAGGTGGTGGGCCTCTCGGGCCTGCTGCACCTGCCCGAGGTCGCCGACCTGGTCGCCGTCTGCGAAGTCCTCCAGGACCCCGGCGCCAACGCGGCCCTGGTCCGGCTGCTGACCGGCCCGCGCTGGCGCATCGGCCCGCGCGACCTCGCCCTCCTCGGGCGGCGCGCCCGGCGCCTGGTGTCCTACGCGCACGTGGACGGCGACGACGACCCCGACCGTCGGCTCGCCGAGGCCGTCGAGGGAGTCGACCCGGCCGAGGTGACATCGCTCGCCGACGCCCTGGAGACCTTCCTGGAGACGCCCCTCCACAGCGACGAGGACGACGACGGGCTGCCCTTCTCGCCGGACGCGCGCGTGCGGTTCGCCCGCCTGGCCGCCGAACTGCGCGACCTGCGCCGCTCGCTCGCCGACCCCTTGATGGACGTCCTGCACCGCGTCCTCGCCGTCACCGGCCTGGAGGTCGAACTGTCGGCGTCGCCGCACGCGTTGGCCGCCCGCCGCCGCGAGACGCTGTCCAACTTCCTCGACATCGCCGCCTCCTTCGCGGCGGGTGACAACGAGGCGACCCTGCTGGCCTTCCTTGGCTTCCTGCGCACCGCGGCCCAGTACGAGAAGGGCCTCGACAACGCCCTGCCGGGCGGCGAGAACACCGTCAAGGTCCTCACCGCGCACAAGTCCAAGGGCCTGGAGTGGGACGTGGTCGCCGTCCCCGGCCTGGTCACCGACACCTTCCCGAGCGCCAAGGGCCGCGAGAAGTGGACCGCGCAGAGCAAGGTGCTGCCGCACGCCCTGCGCGGCGACGCCGAGACCCTGCCCGACATCGCCTCCTGGGACTCGCGCGGCATGAAGGCCTTCCAGGAGGCCATGAAGGACCACCAGCACACCGAGGAGCTCCGCCTCGGCTACGTCACCTTCACCCGCCCCCGCTCCCTCCTCCTCGGCTCCGGCCACTGGTGGGGGCCGACGCAGAAGAAGCCCAGGGGACCCTCCGACTTCCTCCAGGACCTCTACGACCACTGCGCGGCCGGCCACGGCGAGATCGAGGCCTGGGCCGACGAGCCCGCCGAGGACGAGGAGAACCCGGCGCTGCACAGCCGGACCGAGGACCAGGTCTGGCCCCTGCCCCTGGACGACAAGGCCCTCGCTCGACGCCGGGCGGCCGCGCAGACGGTCCTGGACCACCTGGATGCCCTCGCCGACCACACGGACCCGCACCCCGCGGCCGTACACGACCCGGACACCTACGACGACCCTGACTGGCCCCCGCCGCCGGACGACGACGAGGTGCCCTACGAGGACGTCGTCGAGCAGGACAGCCCGTCCGACTGGGACAGCTGGACCACGGAGCGCCCGGCCGTCCCGCACCAGGCCACGGCACCGGAAGCACCCCCGGCCCCACGTCGGCCCACGCCGGGAGCCCCCACCGCACCGGCCCGCCCGCACCCCCTGGAACGACAGCCCCTCACCCCCGAGGAAGCCCGCACCATCGCCTCCTGGGACCGCGACCTCGACGCCCTCACCGGCGAGCTCCTGCGCGCGCGGGAAGCCGTAACCGACGTTCCGCTGCCCGCGTCGCTCACCGCGTCCCAGGTGCTGCGGCTGGCCGCCGACCCGGACGGGCTCGCGCAGGAACTCGCGCGCCCCATGCCGCGCCCGCCGCAACCCGCCGCACGTCAAGGCACCCGCTTCCACGCCTGGGTCGAGGCCCGCTTCGAAGCGCTCACCCTGCCCATGCTGGAGCCCGACGACCTCCCCGGCGGCGACGCCGAGATCGCCGACGAGCGCGACCTGGAAGCCCTCAAGGACGCCTTCGAACGCAGCGAGTACGCCCACCGCACCCCCTACCGCCTCGAGACGCCCTTCCAGCTCGCCATCGCCGGCCGTGTGGTCCGGGGCCGTATCGACGCCGTCTACCGCCACACCGACGGGGAGACGACGACGTACGAGATCGTCGACTGGAAGACCAGCCGCACCCGCACCGCCGACCCCCTCCAGCTCGCCGTGTACCGGCTGGCCTGGGCCGAGCGGCAGGGGGTGCCTGTGGAATCGGTCACGGCCGCCTTCCTGTACGTCCGCACCGGAGACGTCGTACGGCCCCGGAACCTGCCCGGCCGGGCCGCACTGGAACGGCTTCTGACCCAGGAACAGAGCGGTTCCGCACCAGCAAACTGTGAGGAACCGCCCAACGAGGATGTCGGTGCGGGCCGATAGGCTCATGACCATGAGCCAGACCCCGGACAGCGCCGTCCGTACGTACATCGAGCAGCACCGCGCCGCCTTCCTCGACGACCTCGCCGAATGGCTGCGCATCCCGTCCGTCTCCGCCCAGCCCGACCACGGACCCGATGTACGCCGCAGCGCCGACTGGCTCGCCGCCAAGCTAAGGGAGACCGGTTTCCCCACGGCCGAGGTCTGGGAGACCCCGGGCGCGCCCGCCGTCTTCGCCGAGTGGCCCGCACAGGACCCCGCGGCGCCCACGGTCCTCGTCTACGGCCACCACGACGTCCAGCCCGCCGCCCGCGAGGACGGCTGGGACAGCGACCCCTTCGAGCCGGTCGTCCGGGACAACCGCCTCTACGCGCGCGGGGCCGCCGACGACAAGGGCCAGGTCTTCTTCCACACCCTCGGCGTCCGCGCCCACCTCGCGGCGACCGGCCGCACCGCCCCGGCCGTGCACCTGAAGCTGCTGATCGAGGGCGAGGAGGAGTCCGGCTCCCCGCACTTCCGCGCCCTCGTCGAGGAGCGTGAGGAGCGGCTCACCGCCGACGCGGTGATCGTCTCCGACACCGGCATGTGGGACGAGAACACCCCCACGGTCTGCACGGGCATGCGCGGCCTCGCCGAGTGCGAGATCGTCCTGCACGGCCCCGACCAGGACATCCACTCCGGCTCCTTCGGCGGCGCCGTCCCCAACCCGGCCACCGCCGTCGCCCGCCTCGTCGCCGCCCTGCACGACGAGCACACGCGTGTGGCGATCCCCGGCTTCTACGACGGCATCGTCGAACTCACCGACCGTGAACGGGAGCTCTTCGCCGAGCTGCCCTTCGACGAGGAGCGGTGGCTGCGCACCGCCAAGTCGTACGCCACCCTCGGGGAGGCCGGGCACACCACCCTGGAGCGCGTCTGGGCCCGCCCCACCGCCGAGGTCAACGGCATCGGCGGCGGCTACCAGGGCCCCGGCAGCAAGACGATCGTCCCGTCCTCCGCGATGGTCAAGATCTCCTTCCGGCTGGTCGCCGGGCAGGACCCCGACCACATCGAGAAGGCCGTCCGCGACTGGGCCACGGCACAGGTGCCCGCCGGGATCCGCCCGGAGATCACCTTCGGCGCCGGCACGCGCCCGTGTCTGACCCCGCTGGACCACCCGGCCCTCCAGTCCGTCGTACGGGCCATGGCCCGTGCCTTCGACCAGCCGGTCCGCTTCACCCGTGAGGGCGGCTCGGGCCCCGCCGCCGACCTCCAGGAAGTCCTCGGCGCACCCGTGCTGTTCCTCGGCATCTCCGTCCCCTCCGACGGCTGGCACGCGCCGAACGAAAAGGTCGAGCTCGACCTGCTCCTCAAGGGCGTCGAGACCTCCGCGTACCTGTGGGGTGACCTCGCCGAGAACTTCAGCCATGCGCCCTGAGCGTCCCGCGTCGTACGTCCCGCCGAACCGCCCGCCGAAACAATCCGCTGCACCGGGGGAGTTGGAAGCACCCGTGACCACCTGGACCGACCACACCGCCGACCGTCCTGTCTCGCTCACCGCCCCCAGTGGCATCGACCGCGCCGCACACCACCGGCTCGACGAGGCCTGGCTCGCGGCGGCGTGGAGCCACCCCACGACCCGCTGCTTCGTGGTCTCCGGCGGTCAGGTCCTGATAGACGAGACGGCGGACGGCCGTACCGAACTCGTCATGACCCCGGCCTTCGAGGCTCCGCTGACCGAAGCGCACCGCTACTTCCTCGGCATCGACGAGGAGGGCGTGCGCTACTTCGCGCTCCAGAAGGACGCCCTGCCCGGTCGTATCGACCAGTCCGCGCGCCCGGCGGGACTGCGCGAGGCGGGTCTGCTGCTGTCCGCGCGTGAGGCGGGCCTGATGGTGCACGCGGTCGGGCTGGAGAACTGGCAGCGCACCCACCGCTTCTGCTCGCGCTGCGGTGAGCGCACGGTCATCGCAGCGGCCGGCCACATCCGCCGCTGCCCCGCCTGCGGCGCCGAGCACTACCCGCGCACCGACCCGGCCGTGATCATGGCCGTCACCGACGACCAGGACCGCATTCTGCTGGGCCGCCAGGTGCACTGGCCGGAGGGCCGCTTCTCGACGCTGGCCGGGTTCGTCGAGCCGGGCGAGTCCATCGAGCAGTCGGTGCGGCGCGAGGTCTTCGAGGAGGCCGGCATCACCGTCGGCCCGGTCGAGTACGTCGCCAGCCAGCCCTGGCCGTTCCCCTCCAGCCTCATGCTCGGCTTCATGGCCCGCGCCACCTCCACCGACATCAATGTCGACGGTGACGAGATCCACGAGGCCCGCTGGTTCTCCCGCGACGAACTCCAGGCCGCCTTCGAGTCCGGCGAGGTCCTCCCGCCGTACGGCATCTCGATCGCGGCCCGCCTGATCGAACTCTGGTACGGCAAGCCGCTGCCGACGAGGAGCTTCGTCTGAGGCAGCCGCGTCATCGGCGCGTGAACAGCGGAAGGCGGCCCCTGAAGCGCCTCAGGGACCGCCTTCCGGACAGCACGTCCGCGGTGCGGACTACGCGCCGATCTTCTGCTTGACCTGTGCCAGCGACGGGTTCGTCAGGGTCGAGCCGTCTCCGAACAGCACGGTCGGAACCGTCTGGTTGCCGCCGTTCGCCTTCTCCACGAACGCCGCGGACGCCGGGTCCTGCTCGATGTTGATCTCGGTGTACGCGATGCCCTCGCGGTCCAGCTGCTTCTTCAGCCGCTGGCAGTAACCGCACCAGGTGGTGCTGTACATCGTCACAGTGCCCTGCATGTCTCGCGCGCTCCTTCGGTGACTCGGGGAAGAGCTCGTCCTGTAGGGGAACGTAAGGGACCGGGGCGCAATTCCCGGCCCCGGATGCCCGGCGAGGTGACGCCTGCCGCATTAGTACGACTGCGGCCGGTTGCCTGTGGACAACCGGCTCACCCGTCTCCGCCGACCTGGCAGCATGGCGGTGTGACAGCAGCAACGCATTCCACGCTCTTCCCGCGCACACCGGACTCGGCCGACGCCGTGCTCGAAGGGCTCGACCCCGAGCAGCGCGAGGTGGCCACCTCGCTGCACGGGCCGGTGTGCGTGCTGGCGGGCGCCGGCACCGGCAAGACGCGGGCCATCACCCATCGCATCGCCTACGGGGTGCGGGCCGGGATCCTCCAGCCCTCCAGCGTGCTGGCCGTCACCTTCACCAACCGGGCCGCCGGGGAGATGCGCGGCCGGCTGCGCCAGCTCGGGGCGTCGGGCGTCCAGGCGCGCACGTTCCACTCGGCCGCCCTGCGCCAGCTCCAGTACTTCTGGCCGAAAGCCGTCGGCGGGTCCATGCCCCGACTCGTCGACCGCAAGATCCAGCTCGTCGCCGACGCGGCCGCCACCTGCCGCATCCGCCTTGACCGGGGCGAGCTGCGGGACGTCACCGGCGAGATCGAGTGGTCCAAGGTCACCCAGACCGTGCCCGCCGACTACGCCCTCGCAGCCGCGAAGGCCGGCCGCGAGACCCCCCGTGCCGCCGCCGAGATCGCCCAGCTCTACGCCGCCTACGAGGACCTCAAGCGCGAGCGGTCCGTCATCGACTTCGAGGACGTGCTGCTGCTGACCGTCGCCATCCTCCAGGACCGGCAGGACATCGCCGACCAGGTCCGTTCCCAGTACCAGCACTTCGTCGTCGACGAGTACCAGGACGTCAGCCCCCTCCAGCAGCGCCTGCTCGAACTGTGGCTCGGGCGGCGGGACAGCCTGTGCGTGGTCGGCGACGCCAGCCAGACGATCTACTCCTTCACAGGAGCAACTCCCGACCATCTGCTCGACTTCCGCACCCGCCACCCCGGGGCCACCGTCGTCAAGCTGGTCCGCGACTACCGCTCCACGCCCCAGGTCGTCCACCTCGCCAACGGCCTGCTCGCCCAGGCCCGCGGCCGCGCCGCCGACCACCGGCTGGAACTGATCTCCCAGCGCCGGCCGGGCCCCGAGCCCGTCTACACCGAGTACACCGACGAGCCCGCCGAGGCCGAGGGGGCCGCCCGACGCATCCGGGACCTCATGGACGCCGGTGTGCGGGCCAGTGAGATCGCGATCCTGTTCCGCACCAACTCCCAGTCCGAGACTTACGAACAGGCCCTGGCCGACGCCGGAGTGCCCTACCAGCTGCGCGGTGCCGAGCGGTTCTTCGACCGGCCCGAGGTCCGCAGGGCCATCGTCAACCTCCGGGGCTCGGCCCGCTTCGGCGGCAACGACTCCCGGCTCGACGACGCCGTCGACCTGCCCTCCCAGGTGCGAGCCGTGCTGTCGGGCGAGGGGTGGACCAGCGAACCGCCGGCCGGCTCCGGGGCCGTCAGGGAGCGCTGGGAGTCGCTGGCCGCCCTGGTGAACCTCGCCCAGGACTTCGCCGCCGCCCGCCCCGGCGCCACCCTCAACGACCTCGTGGCCGAACTCGACGAGCGGGCCGGCGCCCAGCACGCCCCGACCGTCGAGGGCGTCACCCTGGCCTCCCTGCACTCCGCCAAGGGCCTGGAGTGGGACGCCGTGTTCCTGGTCGGGGTCGCCGAGGGCATGATGCCGATCACCTACGCCAAGACCGACGAGCAGATCGAGGAGGAGCGCCGACTCCTCTATGTCGGCGTCACCCGCGCCCGCGAGCGCCTCCACGTCTCCTGGTCGCTCTCCCGGTCGCCCGGCGGCCGCCCCAACCGCCGTCCCAGCCGCTTCCTCGACGGACTGCGCCCCGGTTCCACCGCCACCGCGGGGCGAGCCGCCGCGGGCGGGCCCGGAGGTGTGGAGCGCGGCTTCTCGACCCCCGCGGGCGCCGCCCCGAGACGCACCCGGCGCACCCCGGCGCGCTGCCGGGTCTGCGGGCGCACGCTCACCGACGCGGGCGAGATGAAGCTGATGCGTTGCGAGGACTGTCCCTCCGACATGGACGAGGGGCTCTACGAGCGGCTGCGTGAGTGGCGGGCCGTGCAGGCTGAGCGCAGCGGACAGCCTGCCTTCTGCGTCTTCACCGACAAGACCCTGATGGCGATCGCCGAGGCCGTCCCCGACGACGAGCAGGAACTGACCCGGATCCCGGGCGTCGGCCTGCGCAAGCTGAACCGTTACGGAGCCGATGTGCTGGCCATCTGCGCAGGCCAGGAGGTCGCGCAGGAAGAAGACGAGGACTGATCCGAACTCGTCGGAAAAATAGTTTGCGCATGCCCCGGGAATCCCCATAGGTTCTTAGCCACGGGGACGGAGGCCTTCTCGGAGGCCCCGATTCCGTGTTCTACTTGCATATCCGTCGGACAGCGGCTCGCGCCGCAGTCCCCTTAGACGCCGAGAGGAGGCGATTGAAGTGATCAGCATCAACAGCAGCAAGGCCGTCAACACCGCCAAAATGACCGATCGCTCGGTCGTCTCCACGTGCATGCTCGGCGTCTCGAACCTGGGCACCGGTCTGTCCGGCATTCCTGCCGCGCGTCCGGCGTCCGCCCTGTCTCTCGCGGTCCTTCCCGTCCGTGAGCGCAATGAGCGACCGACCAAGGCACTGGAAGCAGTAGTGGCACAGGCCCATGCCTATGCCTTTGCGGCGGCCGGTGCCGGATTCCGGAAGCAGACGACGCAGCACCACCTGATGTGGGCCTTCCGTGGGCCAGAACCCTGGAGTGATCCAGCCTGATCATCGATCAGGCCGGCGCCTTCAGGGCCGCGGAACCCCATCCGGGATCCGCGGCCCTTCTGTTTTCCCCGAACGGGGAGAGCGGAGCGAAGGGGCCTCGGGACAAGAAAAGAACCCGGTACCAAGCCGACTACCGGTCCAACAGGGCCGGACCGACAGACGAGGAAGACGAACCGTGCAACTCGAAGCGCACGCCCCGTCCGTACCGCCTTCCGAAACGATCCCCCCGCCCGGCCTCACGGAGGACTCCACCTTGATCCCGCTCACGGCGCTCACCGCGCTCGACGACGCCATCGAGAACCTCGGCGTACCCGTCCCCTGCCGTTCCTACGACCCGGAGGTCTTCTTCGCCGAGTCGCCGGCCGACGTCGAGTACGCCAAGTCCCTCTGCCGCACCTGCCCGCTGATGGAGGCCTGCCTCGCCGGCGCCAAGGAGCGGCGTGAGCCCTGGGGCGTCTGGGGTGGCGAGCTGTTCGTCCAGGGTGTCGTCGTAGCCCGGAAGCGGCCGCGTGGCCGCCCGCGCAAGAACCCGGTCACGGCATGAACACCATCGCAGGAACGATCGACCGCCCCCTCACGAACGACCCCAAGAAGCAGGCCCCGATGAAGCCGTCCACCAGCGAGCCCGCAGGCTCCGCGATTCCAGACTTCACCACCACCGGCGCGATCGACTCGCGTCAGAACAGGACCCGAGAGATGCAACTCATCCCAGAAGCCCTGGCTCGTGCGCATATGCACGACCGGCTGCATGAGGCCGAGCAGGAACGCCGGGCGATCCGCCTGGCGAGTGCCCGCCGGATGCAGCGCCGGGCCGAGCGCGCCTCCATGCGTGCTCGCCGTGCGCTCGCCATGGCCGTCATGCAGTAATCCGACCCGGTAGTACCCCCGCGGGGGCCGGTCCGTCCGAACGGACCGGCCCCCGCGGTGCGTTGTCCGCACCGAAGCCGCGAACTCGGCTTATCGTCGAAGGGTGACGAGTGTTCCCGGGGACGGTGGCGACAGCGAGACGGAGCCCCTCGTGTGTGCCCGCTGCGGCACGCGGGCCGAGGGTCTCGTGCCCACCTGGACCTGCTCCGTGGAGAACGGCGTCCGCCAGTACTTCTGCGACACCTGCTCCCGGGAGAACCTCCGGTCCATCGAGGGGAGGCTCGACTCGGCCTGGTGGTAGGACGGGTCGGGCGTCACGCCTCCGCGGCCGACTCCTCCTCGCCGCTCTCGTCCTCCGGCAGGAACCCCGGGAGCCACTCCTCCAGTTCCTCGCGCAGGCGGACCGCGGCGCCCAGCTGGCACAGGACACCGATGGTGCTCAGGGTCACCCGGTGGATCAGCAGGTAGGCCGGGGGGAGGTTGAGCTGCTTGCCCAGCTGGTGGGCGGGGGAGCGCGGGTCGGCGATCCGGGCGGCCTGGCTGCGCATCCAGCCGCGGGTGAAGGTGAACTCGTCGACCACCGCCGGTTCGATGATCGGCAGGAGGTAGTCGAGGACGGCGTCCGGGTCCAGCTCTATCGAGTCCTTCACGAAGCCCTCGGTGCGCAGGAGTTCGTAGACCGCCTCGGCGTCGCCGTCCAGCGTCATGCGCAGGGACGTGCCGATGGTGTCCGGCAGACCCCCGGGGAGCCGGTCGACCGTGCCGAAGTCCAGGACACCCAGGCGCCAGTCGTCCTCGCCGTCGGGGCCACCGGGCAGGAGACGGAAGTTGCCGGGGTGCGGGTCGGCGTGCAGGAGACCGGTGCGGGCGGGGCCGGAGAAGAGGAAACGGGCCAGGAGCTGGCCGGCGCGGTCGCGCTGCTCCTGGGTGCCGTCGGCGATCACCTCCGACAGCGGGACGCCGTCGATCCACTCCGTGATCAGGACCTGCTCGCTCTGGTGGACCACCGCCGGCACCACGACGTCCGGGTCGTCGGCGAACTCCTCGGCGTGGGTCTGCTGGGCCTGGGCCTCCAGACCGTAGTCGAGTTCCTCCGAGACCCGGTCGCGCAACTCGTTGATGAGGGGCTTGATGTCGATGCCGGGTACGAGGGGCCCCAGCAGGCGGGCGAAGCGGCCCAGTTGGTTCAGGTCGGACAGCAGGGCCTCACCGGCCCCCGGGTACTGGACCTTGACCGCCACCTCGCGCCCGTCGTGCCACACGGCCCGGTGCACCTGGCCGATCGACGCCGCCGCGGAGGGCTTGTCGTCGAACTCGGCGAACAGCTCCTGCCAGTCCTCGCCCAGCCGCTCCTCGAGCACCGTGTGCACGGTGCGGGTGGGCATCGGAGGTGCCGCCTCCTGCAGCTTGGTCAGGGCCGCGCGGTAGGGACCGGCGACCTCCTCGGGGAGCGCCGACTCGAAGACGGACAGGGCCTGGCCGAACTTCATGGCCCCGCCCTTGAGCTCTCCGAGCACCTTGAACAGCTGGTCGGCGGTGCGCTGTTGCAGTTCGCGGCCGACGATCTCCGCGGACTCGCCCACGATCCGCTTGCCGAGTCCCCAGGTGGCCCGCCCGGCGAAGCCGAGCGGGAGCGCGGCGAGTTTGGCGGTCCGGGTGACCGCCTTCCGGGGAAGATCAGACATGCGCCCTCCAGGTCCCAGCAGGCCGTGGTGCGGTTGCCTTGCGGCACGACGTTCCCGACGACCCTTGCACCGTCATTGTCTCGTGTGCAGCCTCCTCCTTGGAGGTGTGTTCTCCCTTACCTTTCTCCGCGGCCCCGCACGGGCATGCGGAATGCGGCCACACCGGTCGCGCGTGCCAGGTCAGACCGGGCAGGGACACCTCCCAGCGGGCACCCGCGCTCGACGGGACCCGGCCGTCCAGGAAGGCGAGGGCGTGTGCGGCCGCCAGTCCCGCGACGGTCGTGGCCAGCGCCAGGTCGCAGGGGCGGGCCTGCGTGGGCCTGCTGCCCGAGCGCCACTGGGTGACCAGCCGGGGCCAGGCCCGGTCCCGGTCGGTCCGCGTCTCGTGCAGACAGCCCGCGCAGCCCGTCTCGCCCGGCAGGACGAAGGGGCCGACCACTCCGGTCGCCTCGACCACTCCCGCGTACAGATGGGGTGTCCCGGACCGGACGAGGGGTTCGGCGACGGCCGGGGCGGGCGCGTACACGTCGACATCGTCCCGCGGGGTGAGGATCACCAGGGAGAAGCCGGGGTCGTCCGCTCCTGTCGCGGCCCGGGCAGCGCGGCGCGGCGCACGGCCCGGAGCCGCCGCGGACACCGCCCGGCGTGCGGCCGTGTCCCTGCGGTCACCGACGGACGCGGCGGGCAGTCCGCCCGGGGCCACGTCCCCTGGTTCGACCCGGCCGTAGTCCCGCACGTCGACCTCTCCCACCCCGGCGCCCGAGAGCACCGCCGCCAGCGCCACGCCCACGCGGCCGGCTCCCCTGACCTGCACGCGCAGTGACCGGCGGGCGGCCAGCAGCCTGATCGCGTCGCCCGGTTCCGACGTGGTCAGGGAGAGGGACGCGAGGTCGGGCGCCAGCCGGTCGAGGACCTCCTTCTTGCCGCGCAGTGCGTCCGCGGCCGGCCCGCCGCCCTTCGCGTCCTCGACGAGCCCGGCCCGGGCGAGCCGGTCCACCAGCGAGTCGACATGACCCTCGGGAAGATCCATCCGGCGCGCCTCCTCCCGCAGCAGCGCGAGGCCGCGCGTGCCGTTGAGCAGGTCCAGGAAGCTGCCCGTCGCCGTGTCCATCGGGCCCAGCGTCATCGCGTGCGCAGGGGTCATCCCGAACTGCACGGTGTTGAGATCGCGCCAGCCGCGCCGCAGCGCGGGCTTCATCCGCGGAACCATGGTGTGTGCCGGCGGAACCACTGCTTCCATGACAGGCCCCCGTAGCCCTCGTAGATCATCCCCGTCCACCGCCGGAGCCGGGCGATGGTCGGTCGCGGTCCCGGCGGCGGTGCCAGCATGCCCCGACCCGGCCCACACGTGCCGAAAGTTGTCCACAGGTGAGGGCTGTTCGTCGTACAAATCAGACGCATGGTGGGCGATCGGAACCGAACCGTCCCGGAGTCGGGACTTCCCCCGTGTGCAGCGGGTAACGTCGGGGCGTGCCCGCCGACCCACTGCACAGCGCCGGAACGCCACAGCGCAGCACGACGAGCCAGCCGCCGAGCGGCTCGGGGGCGAGCGCGATCGAGGTGCGCAGGAGCAGCCGTCGACGCCGGACGGTCTCCGCGTACCGCGAGGGCGATCGCACCGTCGTGCTCATCCCTGCCCGGATGTCCGAGGCCGAGGAGCAGCGCTGGGTCAGCGTCATGCTCGACAAGCTGGCCGCGCAGGAGAGCAAACGGGTGCTGGGCGACGCCGAGCTCTCCGAGCGGGCCCGGCGGCTGTCGGCGCAGTACTTCGACGGCAGGGCACGGCCCGCCTCGGTGCGCTGGGTCACCAACCAGAACACGCGCTGGGGCTCGTGCACCCCGTCCGAGGGCAGCATCCGGCTGTCGCACCGGCTCCAGGGGATGCCGGAGTACGTCGTCGACTACGTGCTGCTCCACGAGCTCGCGCACCTGCTGGTGCCCGGTCACGGGCCCCGGTTCTGGCGGCTGCTGGAGGCGTATCCGCGCACCGAGCGGGCCAAGGGCTACCTGGAAGGCGTGGTCGCCGCGGACCGGTTGCCGCATCCGCCGTCCACACGCGGGGAGTGACCACCGACCCGAACGGGTTTTTGTACCGGATCTGTACCGACCTGCGTCGGTGTCGGACTTTGCCGTTAGCCTGTCGCGACGCACTCGCATTCGGGATGGGGGACGGTCGTTACGCATGGCCAGGGAATTCCAACGCGGCCACAAGGCCAAGATCAGTGACCTGACCGCGGGCACGGACCTGTACGTGGGCGTACAGATCTCCGGCCCCGGACTGACCTTCGACATCAGCTGCTTCGGCCTCGACGCCGAGGAACGGCTCTCCGACGACCGGTACTTCATCTTCTTCAACCAGCCGAAGTCCCCCGAGGACTCCATCCAGCTTCTGGGTGCGCAGTCCGGCGACACGGAGTCGTTCCGGGTCACGCTCGACCAGATTCCGTCACGGATTCAGAAGTTGTCGTTCACCGCGACGATCGACGGCGACGGCCAGATGTCGCAGATCGCCCCCGGCTATCTCCGGATCGTCGCGGGCGGCGAGGAAGTGGCCCGGTACTCGTTCGACGGCAGCGAGTTCTCCACCGAGCGGGCCGTGATGGTGGGCGACCTGTACCTGAAGGACGTCTGGCGGTTCGCCGCGGTCGGCCAGGGCTTCGACGGCGGTCTGGAGGCACTGCTGAGGAACTTCGGCGGCGAGGTCGCCGAGGAGGAGTCCGCACCGGAGGCCGCGCCCCAGCCCGGCGTCCCGGCCCAGTCCCAGGCACCGGCCTTCGCCCCGCCCCCGCAGGCCGCCGCGCCCGCCCCGGCGCCCTCGTTCGGCGCGCCCCCGGCACCCGCCCCGGCCCCGACCACTCCTGCCGCGCCGGCGCCCGCGCCCGCCGCGCCGACGAGCCCGCAGACGTTCACCCCTCCCGGGCAGACGTTCACCCCTCCCGGAGCACCTCCGGCGGGCCAGTACGCGCCGCCCGGAGCACCCCCGGCGAACCAGTACGCGCCCCCCGGCGCACCCGCCGGCCAGTTCACGCCTCCGGGCGCCGTCGCCGGTCAGTTCGCGCCCCCCGGAGCGCCCGGCGCGTTCCCCGGTCAGGCGCAGCCCTTCGGCGGCGGCACCCAGCTCGCCCCCGTGCCGCCGGAGGCGAATGTCCGGGTCGTCCTGACGAAGTACGCGGAAGCCCCCGTCGGCGACCGCTGGACGGAGCAGAACGCCAACCTGGTGCGGGCCACCCTCACCAAGGACGCGCCCATCCTCGCCAAGCAGGGCAGCATGGTCGCCTACCAGGGCGACATCGACTTCGCCCACAAGGGCTCGGGACTGCTCGGCAAGCTCACCGGCGCGCTCACCGGCCAGGGCATGTCCCTGATGCGCTGCACCGGCAACGGCGAGGTGTTCCTCGCCGACGAGGCCAGCCGGGTCTTCGTGATCCGCCTCCAGGGCGAGCAGCTCTACACCAGCGCCCAGGGCGTACTGGCCTTCGACGAGACCCTGGAGACCGAGGTCCGCCGCATCGAGGGCGCGGGACTGCCCGGCGGGGGCTTCTTCAGCATGCTCTTCTCCGGCACCGGCGCGGTCGTCGTCAAGACCCGCGGTGTGCCCGTCGTCCTCCCGGTCGGCGCGGCCACCTACGTCGACGGCAACGCCGTCATCGCCTGGTCCGCCGGTGCCCAGGCGGTCACCACGACCTCGCTCAGGCTGCGCCGCTCCGGGTACGCCCGGCAGACCACCGAGGCCGTGAACCTCCAGTTCCGCGGCGCCCCCGGCAACTTCGTCGTCGTACAGCCCTTCGAGGTGTGAGGCCATGGACTCCCAGACTCTGAGTGCGCACCGCGCCGCCGCGACCGGCGTCCGCATGAGTGTGCACAGCTCCAAGACGCTCAAGGTCACCATGGTCACCGGGCAGGACCTGATCGCCAAGGCCGGCTCGATGATCGCCTACGACGGCTACGTGCAGTTCGACGGGGCCCCCGCGAGCCTGCGCCGCTCGGCGGAGGAGATGGTCACCGGCGAGGGCGGCCGGCTGATGCTGGCCCGCGGTGACGGCGACCTGTACCTCGCCGACTACGGCGGCGACATCCTCGTCCTGCACCTCAACGGCGAAGCGCTGTCCGTCAACGGCGCCACCCTGCTGGCCTGCGACGCCTCGCTGGAACTGGCCATCGAGCCGGTCAAGGGGCTCGCCAAGCTGTCCGGTTCCGGCCTGACCAACCTGGTCGTCAAGGGCACCGGCTGGGTCGCCCTGGTCAGCCGGGGCATCCCGATGGCCCTGGACTGCGCCGAGCGCGAGACCTACGTCGACCCGGACGCGCTCGTCGCCTGGACGACCGGCATGGAGATGAAGGCCCGCCGCACCATCAAGGCGAGCGCCCTCATCGGCCGCGGCAGCGGCGAGGCCTTCCAGATCGGCTTCAAGGGACAGGGCTTCGTCGTCGTCCAGCCGAGCGAGGACACCGGCGACCGATTCAAGATCCGGGGCTGAGGGGAGCACCAGGCACCATGCACAGCACACTCTTCGCACACGTCCCGGTCGAGTCGACCGGGCGCTACACCCTGCAGAACCCGCAGCTCCTGAAGACCGAGGTCACCCAGGGCGGCAGCCCGATCCTGGCCCGGCAGGGCGCCATGGTGGCCTTCGAGGGACAGGTCGAGTTCGACAGCCAGTACCGCAACCGCAGCTGGCGCAATGTCGAGCGGATGACCGGCGAGGGCCTCGACCTCATGCGCTGCAAGGGCACCGGCACCGTCTACCTGGCCAACGTCGCCCAGCACCTGCACATCATGGAGGTCGGCCGCGGCATCACCGTCGACAGCTCCTACATCCTCGCCTTCGACGGCTCCCTCGGCGTGGGCATCGTCGCCGTGGACAGCGCCGTCGAGGTGGCCTCCGCGGGCGCCTACAACCTGGAGCTGTCCGGCTCCGGGCAGGTCGTCCTGATGACCTCGGGCGAGCCGCTCGTCCTCGAGGTGGGACCCGACAAGAACGTCTGCGTCGACTCCGACGCCGTCATCGCCTGGTCCACGTCCCTGCGCACCCAGCTCCAGGCGCCCACCTCCACCTCCGGAGTGTGGCGTCGCCGGGGCACCACCGGTGAGGGCTGGGAGATGCACTTCGGCGGCACCGGCCACGTCCTGGTCCAGCCCAGCGAGCTCCTGCCACCGCAGGGCATGCGCAACGGCGGCATGCTCGGCCAGTTCGGCATGCGCGGCAACTCCCTCGGGGGCAGCAACAGCTAGACCCCTCGAAGGTCACGTGTAAGGGGTGCCCGCCATTGCCGGGCGCCCCTTACATATGCGCTCACCGTCCCGCATACGGCGCTCACCGTCCCGCGCTCACAGCCGCGCGCGCGTCGCTTCCAGCAGTCGTACGACCGACTCGTCGGCGACCTCCGCAACCTCGTCGTAGGCGAACCAGCGCACGTCCAGGGACTCCTCGCTGATCGTCTCCACGGCCCCGGACGGGGCGATTGCCGCGTACTGCACGTCCAAGTGCCAGTTGCAGGGTGCCGGGATGGGGTGCCGGTCCAGGCGGACCGGGCCGCCGGGCAGCAGGGTCAGACCGGCGACGCCGGACTCCTCCGTCGCCTCGCGCACGGCCGCCGCCTCCAGGGAGACGTCCTGCGGCTCGCAGTGGCCGCCCATCTGGAGCCACATCCGCAACTTCTTGTGGAGGGTGAGCAGGACCTGCCCCCGTGACGGGTCGATCACCAGGGCGCTCGCCGTGAGGTGCCCCGCCTCGCAGGACTTCCACATGCCGTCCGGATGCGCCGCGAGATGGTCCAGGTAGGCCTGGCGAAGATCTGCCTGGTCCTCGTATCCCTTGAGGACCAGGGCAGCGTCGTCATGGAGGCTCACTCGGAGTCGTCGTCCTTCTTCTTGAGGTCGGGCTTCTCCGCCGCCTCGCCGAGCATCTTGTCCAGCTCGGAGAAGTCCAGCTGCTCGCGGTGCACGAAGCCGTCCGGGTCGTCCAGGTCGGAGGCGGTCGGCAGCATGTCCGGGTGGGCCCACAGGCCGTCCCGGCCGTCGACACCGCGCGCGTCGGTGAGCGAGGCCCACAGACGGGAGGCGTCCCGCAGGCGGCGCGGGCGCAGCTCCAGGCCGATCAGGGTGGCGAAGGTCTGCTCGGCCGGGCCGCCCGAGGCGCGGCGGCGGCGCAGGGTCTCGCGCAGCGCGTCGGCGGACGACAGACGCGGCTTCGCGGCCGCGTGGACCACCGCGTCCACCCAGCCCTCCACGAGCGCCAGGGCCGTCTCCAGACGGGCCAGGGCCGCCTTCTGCTCCGGGGTGTCCTCCGGCTGGAACATGCCCTGCTGAAGGGCGTCCTGGAGCTGCTCGGGGTTCTGCGGGTCGAACTGGCCGACCACGTCCTCCAGCTTGGCGGTGTCGACCTTGATCCCGCGCGCGTAGCCGTCGACCGCGCCGTACAGATGCGAGCGCAGCCACGGCACGTGCGCGAAGAGGCGCTGGTGGGCGGCCTCGCGCAGGGCGAGATACAGCCGCACCTCGTCCTTGGGGACGCCGAGGTCCTTGCCGAAGGCCTCGATGTTCACCGGAAGCAGCGCGGCCTTGCCGGCCGGGCCGAGCGGCAGGCCGATGTCGGTGGAGCCGACGACCTCGCCCGCGAGCACGCCCACGGCCTGCCCGATCTGGGTGCCGAACATGGCACCGCCCATCGAGCGCATCATGCCGATCAGCGGGCCCGCCATGGCCTGCATCTCCTCCGGCAGGACATCGCCCATCGCGGTGCCGACCCGCTCGGCGACCGGGTCCACGAGCTCCTTCCACGCGGGCAGGGTCGCCTCGACCCACTCCGCGCGGGACCACGCCACGGCGGTTCCCGCACCGGACGGCAGGGACGTCGCGTCGTCGAGCCACAGGTCCGCCAGACGGACGGCCTCCTGGATCGCGGTGCGCTCGGCGGGACCGACGCTCGCGTCCTTGGTGCCGTCGGAAGTGCCCTGGGAGACCGTCTGGCGGGCGATCTGCTTGGCCATGTCCCAGTTCACCGGGCCGCCCTCGTACGAGAGCATCTGGCCCAGCTGCTGGAAGGCGGCGCCCAGGTCGGTGGGGTTCAGCGACCCGAACATGGCAGCGAGCGGATTGTCCGCGCCGGGGCCGCCAAAGCCTCCGGCGCCGGGCAGGCCGCCGAAACCGAACGGGTTGTTCGGTCCCTGACCACCGCCGCTCTGCTGGTCCTTCTTCTTGCCCTCGTCGCCGTCGTCCGGCTCCTCCGGCGGAAGGCCGAATCCGAATGGGGTGTCACTCACGGGATTCCTCGGCTGGTAAGGCCACCGGTTGCCCCGGTGGCGCGGCTGCCCGATAACACCCCCCAGCGTAGACACCAAGGGCCGTGAGGGCCTCGGTGCTCCGCCGACTCTCCGCCTGCGGCAGGATGGATGCCACCTGGTACGTACGCGTCACTCGCGTTCCTACTGAAGACAACCGCTGGAGACGCCCGGTGAGTTCCCCTGATCCGCAGGTTCGCGCAGCGCGAAACCAGTCAACCAATCCCGCCACGCGCGGGCCAGTCGTCGCGGTCACCGGTGCCGCGTCCGGCATCGGAGCCCTCCTCACCGAGCGACTCGCCGCCTCGGAGGAGATCAAGCAGGTCATCGCGCTGGACGAGCGGCGCGGTGAGTGCGCCGCGGCGCAGTGGCACATCCTGGACGTGCGGGATCCGGCCATCGCGGACAAGCTCCGCGGGGCCGACGTCGTGGTGCACCTGGCCCTCGACCTCGACCTGGAGACGGACCCCGCCGCGCGGACGGCCTACAACGTCCGGGGGACGCAGACCGTGCTGACCGCGGCCGCGGCCGCCGGCATCCACCGGGTCGTCCTGTGTACCTCCGCCATGGTCTACGGGGCGCTCCCCGACAACGAACTGCCGCTCTCGGAGGACGCCGAACTGCGGGCCACCGCGGAGGCGACCGGCGTCGGGGACCTGCTGGAGATCGAGCGGCTCGCGCGGCGGGCCCCCCGGGCGCATCCCGGCCTCAACGTCACCGTCGTGCGGCCCGCCGTGCTGGTGGGCGGCGGCACCGACACCGCGCTGACCCGGTACTTCGAGTCGCCGCGACTGCTGGTGGTGGCGGGGTCCCGGCCCGCCTGGCAGTTCTGCCACGTCGAGGACCTGTGCGCCGCTCTGGAGTACGCCGTCCTGGAGAAGGTCGACGGGGAGCTGGCCGTCGGGTGCGACGGCTGGCTGGAGCAGGAGGAGATCGAGGAGCTCAGCGGGATCCGCCGGATGGAGCTGCCGTCGGCGGTGGCGCTGGGCGCGGCCGCGCGGCTGCACCGGATCGGACTGACGCCGTCCCCCGCCGGGGACCTCGCGTACACGATGTACCCCTGGGTGGTGAGCGGGAGCCAGCTGCACGACGCCGGGTGGCGGCCGCGGTGGACCAACGAGGAGGTGCTCGCGGAGCTCCTTGAGGAGGTCGCCGGGCGGCACACGGTGGCCGGGCGGCGGCTGGGGCGGAAGGACGCGACGGCGGCGGGGGCGGCGGGGGCGACGGTCGCGCTGCTCGGTGCGGCTGCCGTTGTGCGGCGGGCTCGGAAGGCGCGGCGGAGGATCTGAGGTGCGCCTCGGGGGGTGCCGCGTTCGGTCGGGTGGCGGCTGACGGCCGGTGGGGGCTGGTCGCGCAGTTCCCCGCGCCCCTGGGTCGGCCATCTGTACGAGTCTCCAACGCCTCACGCGCGTGTGCCGGGCAAAAGCTGCATTCCCCGTTGCCCAGGACGTGCGGCACGATGGACGTATGGCACCCACCTTCGATCACCCTGGCGAGCAGACCGCCGATGAGCCCATCAAGCTCATCGGTATCCGCGAGACCCCCCTCTCCCTCGACGAGGTCTTCCGGGCCGTGGGGGACGACGCCGCCGGGGGGACCGCGCTGTTCGTCGGGACCGTCAGGAACCATGACGGGGGTGCCGATGTCGACAAGCTCGGGTACTCCTGCCACCCCAGTGCCGAGGCCGAGATGCGGCGGATCGCCGAGAAGGTCGTCGCCGAGTTCCCGGTGCGGGCGCTCGCCGCCGTGCACCGGGTCGGGGATCTCGGGGTCGGCGATCTCGCCGTCGTCGTCGCCGTGTCGTGCCCGCATCGGGGCGAGGCCTTCGAGGCCTGCCGGAAGCTGATCGACGATCTCAAGCACGAGGTGCCGATCTGGAAGCACCAGACGTTTTCTGACGGTACGGAGGAATGGGTCGGCGCCTGCTGAACCCTTCCTTCACCCCTCCGGTTGCGTAACCGCACCCTGGGTACCAGCGTTGTCAGTGCGGATGGTTAATCTGCTGATCAGTCAGTTTTCCGCGATCGCTCGGCGCGCGCCCGGCGGTCGCTCGGTGCGGGGTCGGAGGTCGGCATGGGGGCGCTCGTCTGGTTGTTGATTCCGCTCGTGGCCGCGGTCGCGGCCGGACTGTGGGGCAGCTGGGCCAACCGCACCCGCAAGGTCCGCAGCGACGGCCCCGAGCTCGACGGATACGCTCGCTTCCGCGCCGCCATGGAGAAGTCTCACTCCGGTACCTGACGATGGTCTGACAGACACGTCCCGTACTGTCGTGCCATGCCACGCCGCACCGCGACGATGCTCGCCTCCACCCTGATGCTGATCGCGCTCCTGTGCGCGGGAGTCTTCATCAACGTGCCCTATTCCGAGATGTCACCGGGCCCCACGGTGAACACCCTCGGGGACCACGGCGGCGAGCCGGTGCTCCAGATCGCGGGACGCAAGACGTATCCGACGAGCGGTCACCTGAACATGACGACCGTCCGGGTCACCAGCGCCGACTACAAGATGAACCTCGTCGAGGCCGTCTACGGCTGGCTGGCGCACGACGCCAAGGTCGTCCCGCACGACACCCTCTACCCGGACGGCAAGACCGAGGAGCAGTCGACCCAGGAGAACGCCGAGGAGTTCAGCCAGTCCCAGGAGAGCGCCAAGGTCGCCGCCCTGAAGGAGCTCCGTGTCCCGGTGCAGTCCTGGGTGATCGTCTCCACCGTCGTCAAGGACTCCCCGGCCGAGGGCAAGCTGCACGCCGGTGACGTGATCAAGGCCGTCGACGGTACGACGGTGAAGGCGCCGGACGACGTCGCCAAGCTGGTGACCAAGCACAAGCCCGGCGAGAAGGTCGTCTTCACGATCGTGCCGGCCAAGGAGCAGGCCGCCGCCGAGAAGGCGAACCGGGCGGCCACGAAGACCGAGCAGGTCACCATCACCACCAAGGCGTCCGACGACGACGGCGCCAAGCGGGCCATCGTCGGCATCGCCGCCGGGACCGACCACACCTTCCCGTTCACCATCGACATCAAGCTCGCCGACGTCGGCGGCCCGAGCGCCGGTCTGATGTTCGCGCTCGGCATCTACGACAAGCTCACCCCGGGCAGCCTCACCGGCGGCAAGTTCGTCGCCGGGACCGGCACGATCGACGACGACGGGAAGGTCGGCCCGATCGGCGGCATCGAGATGAAGACGGTCGGCGCGCGCGACAAGGGCGCCCAGTACTTCCTGACGCCCGCCGACAACTGCGCGGCCGCCGCCAAGGACACCCCGAGCGGGCTCACCCTGGTCAAGGTGAACACCATCGACGACGCCCTCGGCGCGCTCAAGGACCTCCGCGAGGGCAAGACCTCCGACCTGCCGAAGTGCACGAAGAGCTAGCCGGCCTCTGACGTCCGGCTCGGCCGGGCTACCCCTCGAACGTCGCCGACAGGGCCTCCGCGAGGCCCGGGACCAGGTCGCCGCCCGTGAGGACCTCCGTGGGGGAGTCCTTCTCGCGCAGCCGCAGGGCCGAGTCGCGGGTGCCGTCGCGCAGCACCGCGACCGTCATGCGGACCTCCTGGCGGTCCGGGTGCTCGGCGACCCACTTCGCCAGCTTTGCCTCGCTCAGCCCCTGCGGGACGGACGCCTCGGCGGACGGCGGCAGCATCAGCCGCTCCACGGTGAGCGCACAACCGGCGACCCCGTCGGGCCAGGCGATGGTGCCGAGGAACTCGTCGAGCGGCTTGCCCGCGGGAATCTCCTCCTGCTCGATCGGGGTCAGGGCCGCGGCCTGCTGCCCGTCCTCCAGACCGAGCTGACGCGCGAGAGCGGGTTCCTGGGCCCGCAGCCGGGCGGTGTCTACGAGGGCGAAGAGGCGGGCGGGCTGGTCCCAGCCGAGGCCGGAGGCGTACTCGTCGATCTCGAGTACGGCCCGGGTGAGCGGGCTCGCCGCCATGGGGGTGTTGGACATGGTCACAATCCTGCCTCGTTCGTGACCTGAATCGGGAACCGAGTAAACGGTGAGTAAGTTGCATAGGTGTGGGCCCGCGATCACGGGGCCACCCAGGGGTCCGCGAACACGAGGGCCTGACGGATCGACAGCGAACTTCGAGGTGCGCACCTTGGCTTTCCAGATGCCGGACCGCGGCGGAGGCCCGACAGGGCCGCGGATGAGAGTGGGCCGCCCGTCCCGGCGTGCCAGGACCCTGCTCATGACGCTGGGCGTCCTTGCCGTCCTCGGCATGGCGTTCACCATGTTCGCGGGCTTCTGGACGGACTGGCTCTGGTACCGCTCGGTGAACTACTCGTCCGTGTTCACCACCACGCTGTGGACCAAGATCGGGCTGTTCTTCGTCTTCGGCGTGCTCATGGCGCTCGCGGTCGGCGTCAACATCTGGCTGGCGCACCGGCTGCGCCCGCCGCTGAGCGCCATGTCCATGGAGCAGCAGAACCTCGACCGCTACCGGATGGGCATCGCACCGTACAAGCGGTGGCTGCTGCTCGGGGTCACCGCGCTGGTGGGCCTGATCGCGGGCGCCTCGGCGGCCGGCCAGTGGCGGACCTGGCTGATGTGGGTCAACGGCGTCTCCTTCGGTCAGAAGGACCCGCAGTTCCACCTCGACATCTCCTTCTACACCTTCGACCTGCCCTGGTACCGGTTCCTGCTCGGCTTCGGGTTCGCCGCCACGATCCTGTCCGTGATCGCCGCGGCGCTGACCCACTACCTCTACGGCGGCCTCAGGATCACCTCGCCGGGCGCGCGGGCCACCGCCGCGGCCACCGGCCACCTCTCGGTGCTGCTCGGCGTCTTCGTCGCCCTGAAGGCGGTCGCCTACTGGCTCGACCGGTACGGCCTCGCCGTCAAGTCCAGCGACTTCAAGGCGACCGACAGCTGGACCGGCCTCCGGTACGTCGACGCCAACGCCTATCTGCCGGCCAAGACGATCCTGTTCTGCATCGCCGTGATCTGCGCGCTGCTGTTCTTCGCCACCCTGTGGCGGCGCACCTGGCAGCTGCCCGTGATCGGCTTCGGCCTGATGGTGCTCTCGGCGATCCTCATCGGCGGGCTCTACCCGGCGATCGTCCAGAAGTTCCAGGTCCAGCCGAACGAGCAGGCCAAGGAAGCCCCGTACGTCGAGAAGAACCTCAAGGCGACGCGTGAGGCGTACGGCATCGACGACGCGTCGGTGACCGAGTACGACGGCAAGTCCACCACCACGGACAAGACCCAGCTGCGCGACGACGTCGACGCCACAGCGAGCATCCGGGTCATGGACCCCAACGTCGTCTCGCCGACGTTCCAGCAGCTCCAGCAGATGCGGAACTACTACGCGTTCCCGACCAACCTGGACGTCGACCGCTACAGCAAGGACGGCAAGGACCAGGACACGGTCATCGGGCTGCGTGAGCTGAACCTCGCGGGCATCCCGAAGAACAACTGGATCAACGACCACTTCCGCTACACCCACGGCTACGGCGTGGTCGCCGCCAAGGGCACCGAGGCCGACGACGAGGGCCGCCCGGTCTTCACCGAGTCCAACCTGCCGTCCCAGGGCGACCTCGGGACCTACCAGCAGCGCGTCTACTACGGTGAGAAGACCACCACCTACTCGATCGTCGGCGGTCCCCAGAAGGAGATCGACTACTCCGACGACGACGGTGAGAAGACCTACAGCTACAAGGCCAAGAGCGGGGTCAACCTCTCCAACCCGGTCAACCGGGCCGCGTACGCGGTGGCGTTCAGCGAGCCGCAGATCCTCTACTCCGGAGCGATCGGCGAGGGTTCGCGGATCCTGTACAACCGCACGCCCAAGCAGCGCGTCGAGGCGGTCGCCCCCTGGCTGACCATCGACGGCGACGCCTACCCGGCGGTGGTGAACGGCAAGATCCAGTGGATCGTCGACGCGTACACCACGACCAACGGCTATCCGTACTCCTCGCGTACGACCCTCGGCGACACCACGGCCGACTCGCTGACCGCGACCAACAACCAGCGCGCGGTGGTGGCCCAGCAGAACCAGGTCAACTACATCCGCAACTCGGTGAAGGCGACCGTCGACGCGTACACGGGCGAGGTCAAGCTCTACCAGTGGGACACCAAGGACCCGGTCCTCAAGACCTGGATGAAGGCGTTCCCGGGCACGGTGGAGCCCAAGAAGGACATCTCCACCGACCTCATGGCCCATCTGCGGTACCCGCAGGACCTGTTCAAGGTCCAGCGTGAACTGCTCGCCCGCTACCACGTCGAGGACGCCGACACCTTCCTCAGCGGCAGCGAGGTGTGGCAGGTGCCGGACGACCCGACCAACAAGTCGGGCGACGCGGTGCCGCCGTACTACCTGAGCATGAAGATGCCCGACCAGTCGGCACAGGCCTTCTCGCTCACGACGACGTTCACGCCCAACGGCCGGGACAACCTCAGTGCGTTCATGTCGGTCGACGCCGAGGCGGGCACCCGTGACTACGGCAAGATCAGAATCCTGAAACTGCCGACCAACACCACGGTCAACGGGCCCAAACAGGTGCAGAGCCAGTTCAACTCCGAACAGGACATCGCCGAGACCATCAGCCTCCTCAACAGAGGCGACTCCAATGTGGAGTACGGCAATCTCCTGACGGTGCCGCTCGACGGAGGACTGCTCTACGTGGAGCCGGTCTACGTACGCGGTGGTGGACTCAAGTACCCGCTGCTGCGGAAGGTGTTGGTGACCTACGGCGGCAACACCGCCTTCGAGGACACCCTGGACCAGGCCCTGAACAAGGTGTTCGGAGCGGACGCTTCCACCACTCCGCCACCGGAAGACGACGGCGGGGACACCACCAAGCCGCCGCCGACCTCCAGCAACCCGACGGTCCAACAGGCGCTGGACGACGCCCAGAAGGCCTTCACTGCCGGCCAGGAAGCCCTGAAGAAGGGTGACTGGGAGGCGTACGGCCGGGCTCAGGCGGATCTGGAGGACGCGCTGAAGCGGGCCGAGGACGCGCAGAACGCGGCCGACAAGAGCGGCAGCAGCCCGAAGCCCAGTAACAGCGCGAAGCCCAGCAGCAGCCCCAAACCCAGCGGCAGTCCGAAACCCAGCAGCATTCCCAGCGGCTGAGCAACCGCTCGGTAAAAGCCCACCTCCGCGCCGTGATACGGTTGCAACACAACGGCGCGGGGTGGAGCAGCTCGGTAGCTCGCTGGGCTCATAACCCAGAGGTCGCAGGTTCAAATCCTGTCCCCGCTACTGGAATCGAAGGCCCGGATCCTTTTCAGGATCCGGGCCTTCGTGATGTGCGAACGCATGTGCCGGACAAGTGACGGCCGCGCCGCCGACGGCAGTTGGCGGGAACTGTGTTTCACTTGTCGTTCTGTGGGCATGTCGACAAAACGCTGAAGTGACCTCACTGGCTGCGGTATACCAGGTGTACCCAGGTTGCAGGTGGTGCGACGATGGACGTTATGGGGGACAAGGCAACTCTGTTCGAGACAGGGCGTTTTGTGCAACCTTCCGGGCGGGACGGGGCCGGGGAGGCGCCTGACGACGCCGCCGAGGAGGTCCGGCAGCGGCTCGCCGCCGAAGCCGGTGACGTCGAGGCGATGAGCGTCCTCGGCGCCCTGCTGCTGCGCCGCGGTGATCTCGACGGAGCCGAGCCCCATCTGCGTGCCGCCACCGCCGCCGGCGACCGGGCGGCCGCCAACAACCTGGGTGTCCTGCTGCACCAGCGCGGCTACGCCGACGACGCGGCCGGCTGGTGGCGCATCGCCGCCGTCGCCGGATCCGCCGCGGCCGCGCACGCGCTGGGACGCCACCACCGTGAGCGGGGCGACGAGCCGGCCGCCGAGTACTGGCTGCGCCAGTCCGCCGAGCAGGGCCACCCGCTGGGCGCCTACGCGCTCGCCGACCTGCTGGAGCACCGCGGGGACGTGGGCGCCGAGCAGTGGATGCGGACCGCCGCCGAGCGGGGGCACCGGGAGGCGGCCTACCGGCTGGCCCGGGCGCTCGACCGCCGGCTGGGTCCCGAGGGGGACGTCGGGGACGACCAGGGGGCCGGGGCCGACGCCGAGCAGTGGTACCGGCAGGCCGCCGCGCGCGGGCACCGGCGGGCGGCGCTGCATCTCGGGGCGATCCTGGAGCGGCGCGGCGCGCTCAAGGAGGCCGGGCGCTGGTATCTGACCTCCGCGAAGGACGGTGAGGCGCGGGCCGCCTGCGCGCTCGGGTTCCTGCTGCGGGACGCGGGCGACACCGAGAGCGCCGCCGTGTGGTGGCTGCGTGCCGCCCAGGACGGCGACGGCAACGCGGCCAACGCGCTGGGCGCGCTGCACGCCGAGCGCGGCGAGCCGCAGACCGCCGAGCGCTGGTACCGGGCCGCGATGGACGCCGGTGACGACAACGGCGCGTACAACCTCGGGCTGCTCTGCGCCGAGCAGGGGCGGACCGCGCAGGCCGAGCAGTGGTACCGGCGGGCCGCGTACGCGGGGCACCGGGAGGCGGCCAACGCGCTCGCCATCCTGCTGCTCCAGGGCGGCGACACGGCCGGTGCCGAGCCGTGGTTCTCCAAGGCCGCGGAGGCCGGAAGCGTGGACGCCGCGTTCAACCTCGGCATCCTCTTCGCCGGGCGTGGTGAGGAGGCCGTCGCGCTGCGGTGGTACGAGCGGGCGGCCGCCGCCGGGCACACCGAGGCGGCGCTCCAGGTGGGCATCGCCCTGCTGCGGGACGGCGACGAGGCCGGCGCCGAGCGGCATCTGCGGTGTGCGGCGGGGGGCGGCAGCGCGGAGGCCGCGTACCGGCTCGCGACGGTGCTCGACGCCCGGCGGCCGCCGGTGCCCGCGCACACGCTCGGGGAGCCGGTGGACGAGAAGAGCGAGTGCGAGGAGTGGTACGAGCGGGCGGCCTCGCAGGGGCACCGCCGGGCTCAGGTGCGGGTGGGCATGCTCGCGGCCGCTCGGGGGGACGTCGTGGAGGCGGCCCGGTGGTACCGGGAGGCCGCGGAGGCGGGGTCCCGCAACGGCGCCTTCAACCTGGGGCTGCTGCTCGCCCGGGAGGGGAGTGAGCCGGAGGCCGCCGTGTGGTGGACCCGGGCCGCCGACGCGGGGCACGGACGGGCGGCGTTGCGGCTGGCCCTGGTCTACGCGCGTCGGGGAGAGCTGGCGGAGGGGCAGCGGTGGGCGGACCGGGCGGTGGCGCTGGGGCCGGCCGAGGTGTCGGAGCGGGCGGCTCGGTTGCGGGACGCGCTGCGGGAAGAACTGTCCGCCTAAGGGGGTGGCGGGTCAGGTCGTACGGCGGGTGCGGGTCCGTCGTGGCTTGTCGCGCCCACGCGGCGGAGCCGCACATTGATACAGCCCCGCGCCCCTGGGTGGGTGCAGTTAAACGATTTGCTTCTGAGCTCGTCCCTCACGTAACGTTGCATTCATCGACGCGGGGTGGAGCAGCTCGGTAGCTCGCTGGGCTCATAACCCAGAGGTCGCAGGTTCAAATCCTGTCCCCGCTACTGAAGGCCGAGGGCCGGAATCCGAAAGGGTTCCGGCCCTCGGTGTTTTCACGGCGTGTGGCCCACCGCCTCCTCGTACAGAGCGCGGTCCACCGTCCTCGACTCCGGCAGGGGGTCGCCCTCCGCCACGCCCTGTGCCTTGTACGCCGCCTGCAAGCGGTCCGTCGTGCCGGTGCGGATCTCCCAGTCCATGCGCAGGGACGGGGTGGACCGGAGGATCGCCTCGTCGGTCTTCAGGAGCTTCGCCAGGTAGGTGACGAAGGTCGCGTCCGCCTTGTAGTCGCCGGCGAAGTACGTGTTCACGGTGCGGATGTACGCCCGCAGCAGGGCGACTCCCGCGTCCACGTCGTCGTTCAGCAGGCCGGGGCCGTACAGCATGCCGCCCAGGGGCTCGCCGAGCGGCTGGCCGCCGAGGAAGGCGTAGCCGGGGGCGCCGTCGACCCTGCGCCAGACCGGGTCCAGGAGCCAGGCCGAGTCGACGCCGCCGTTCTGGAGGGCCGTCAGGACGTCCGCCGAGCCGAGCTGCTGGTACTGGATCTCGTCGAGGCCGCCGCCGTGCTCGGCCAGGGCCTTCTCCATCGGGTACGCGATCACCGAGCCCTTGCCGATCATCGTGCCCATCCTGCGGCCGGCCATCTTCACCTGGCCGGCGCTCTCGCCGTCCTTGAGCCGTACCCACAGGCCGCTCTTCGACTTCGGGTCGGGGGAGAAGTTCGCGGCGACCCAGCGGATGTCGAAGCCGCCCCTGATGCCGTTCATGACGGCTGCCTCGGGGGCCGCCCACAGTGCGTCGATGTCGCCCTTGGCGAGGAGCGGGAGCGAGTCCGGAGTGGGCAGGACCTTCAGGGTGACGTCCAGGCCCTCCTTCTTGAACTCGCCCTTGTCCACGGCCACTTGCAGCGGTGCCACGTACTCCGCGCTCAGCGTGCCCGTCGCGATCGTCAGCTTGCGGGGCTCGGCGAGGGGGCGTGGGGCGGGAGCGCCGGTGTCACAACGGGCCGGCGCGCGGGTGGGGGAGGGGTCGGCGGGGTCGGTCCAGGAGTGCGCCCCGCAGCCCGCCACCGGGCGGACGGTCCGGGACCCGCCCCCGCCCGCCTTCGACTCCGGGCTTCCTGGGGGCTGGGACGCCGTGCAGGCTGTTGACGTCAGCAGGGTGAGGGCGGTCAGGAGGGTGCCGTAGAAGAGTGTTTTCATGACTGGCCCCTTCCGCGGTCCTTCGGGGCCCAGGGGGTGAGCAGGCGGCCCAGGAGGCGGACCAGTTCGGAGAAGAGGACGCCGAGGACGGCCACGCAGACGATGCCGACGAACATCACGTCGTTCTGGAAGAGGGCGCGGGAGTCGAAGATCAGGTGGCCCAGGCCGTCGGTGGCCGCTATCTGCTCCGAGGCGACGATCACCAGGACCGCCACGCCCGCCGCGATCCGGGCGCCGACCAGGACGGACGGGAGGGAGGCGGGGAGGAGGATGTGGCGGAACGTCTGCCACGGGGAGGCGCCGAAGACCTGGCCCGCGTCGCGGTGGCCGGAGGGGATCGAGATCACCGCCGACATCGTCTGGATCCACACGAAGAAGAAGACCGTCGCCGCCACCAGGGCGATCTGCGGGCCCTCGCCCAGGCCGAACATGTTCAGGAAGATCGGGAGCAGGGCCAGCTTCGGGACCACGTACAGGGCGTCCAGGAGGGGTTCCAGGGCTGCCCGGACCAGGGGCAGTGAGCCCATCAGGAGGCCCAGGGCGTAGCCCGTGGCCGTGCCGATCGCGTAGCCGGCCAGGACGCGTTGCGTGGTGGCCCGGACGTCCGGCCACAGGTCGCCGGCCGCCGCGCGGTCCCAGCCGTCGGCCAGGATCGTGGCGGGGGCCGGGTAGACGCGGTCGTCTATCCAGGCCTGGGTGGCGGCCAGTTGCCAGAGGAGGACCAGGAGGAGGGGGACGGCGGCCGCCAGGGTGAGTTCCAGGGCTCGTCTGCGGCGGTGGGTGCGGGCCGGGTGCAGTTCCTCCGGGCCGGGGCGGCGGACCAGGACGGATTCCGGTTTCTCGGGGGCCACGGTGGTCATGCCGGTACCGCTTCCTTCCTCAGCAGGTCCCACAACTCGCTCTTGAGGGAGGTGAATTCGGGTGCGGAGCGGATGTCGCCGGTGCGGGGACGGGGGAACGGCGGGCGGCGTTCGGCGATCAGCCGGCCCGGGCGGGCGGACATCACCAGGACGCGGTCGCCGAGGACGATCGCCTCCTCCAGGCTGTGGGTGATGAAGAGCGTGGTGGTGCGCAGGGTTTGCGTGATCTCCAGCAGCTCGTCCTGGAGGATCATGCGGAGCTGGGCGTCCAGGGCGGCGAAGGGCTCGTCCATCAGCAGGAGTTCGGGCTCCACGGCCAGGGCCCGGGCGATGGCCACGCGCTGGCGCATGCCGCCCGAGAGGGTCGCGGGGTAGGCGTCGGCGAAGTCGGACAGGCCCATGCGGGCCAGCCACTCGTCGGCGCGGGCGTTGGCCTCGCGGCGCGGGACACGCTGGATGTCCAGGCCGAAGCGGACGTTGGCGCGGACCGGCTTCCAGTCGTGGATGCCGTAGTCCTGGAAGATCATGGCGGCCGGGCGCGGGGTCCGGGCGCGGATCTCCAGGGTGCCGGCGGTCGGGCGGAGCAGGCCCGCGGCGATGCGCAGCAGCGTGGACTTGCCGCAACCGGAGGGGCCGACCAGGCAGACGAACTCGCCCGGGGCGACGGCGAGATCGAGGGGGCCGAGCGCGTCGACGGAGCGGGGTGGGCGGCCGAAGACGCGGGTCAGGGCGGTGGCTCGGAGTTTGGGGTGCGGGTGGTCCGGGGGCGGCGGTTCTGGCGCGGTGGGTTCGGGGTGCGGGTCTCCCACGGTTGCTCCCTGGGGCAGGAGTTCGGTACGGAGAGGGTGGCCGCACGACAATATGACGGACCGTCAGATTCAGGAACCCTGCGGGTACCACAAAGCCCCGGCGTCCGCAGGGGACGCCGGGGCTTCGGTGAAGGGTGTTACGCCGCCGCGCAGTTCGGGCACACGCCGCGGTACGTCACCTCGACGTCCGAGACCGTGAAGCCGAAGCGCTCGGAGTCGGGCAGGTCGGCCATCGGGTTGCCCGTCGGGTGGACGTCCCGGATGGCGCCGCACTGGGCGCAGACCAGGTGGTGGTGCGGCCGGTGCGCGTTGGGGTCGTACCTCTTGGCGCGCTTGTCGGTGGCGACCTCGAGCACCTCACCGAGGGAGACCAGCTCGCCCAGGGTGTTGTAGACGGTCGCCCGGGAGATCTCGGGCAGCTTGGCCACGGCGCGCGCGTGGACCTCGTCGGCCGTCAGGTGGACGTGTTCGCCGTCGAGGACCTCGGCCACGACGCGCCGCTGCGCGGTCATCCGCCATCCGCGGCCGCGCAGTCGTTCCAGAAGGTCGCTCATGCGCACCAGCCTAACAGCTGGAGACCAGAATCCGAACGGGTGTGAGATTGGATGGCTGCTTGAATTGGATTGAGTCTAGCGTGACGGGTCTGGTGTCCTAGTGTGACGAGCCGCTGCCGGCCGGTACGCGCTGCCGTGCCGGTGCCCAGCAGCGGATGATGTCGCGGACCGAGACGATGCCCGCGGGCTCGCCGCGGTCCAGGACGATCAGGTGTCGGAAGCCGCCGTGCGCCATCGCCTGCGCGGCCTCCTCCAGGGTCCAGGTCGGGGTGGCGAAGACGACGTCGGTGGTGGTGTGGGCGTGGGCGTACTCCGTGTCCGGGCTCTGGCCCAGTCCCACGGAGTTGAGGATGTCGCGCTCGGTCAGAATGCCGGTGCCGGTGCCGTCGGGGTCGAGGACCACGGCCGCGCCCACCCGGCGGGCGGACATCAGGGCGGCGGCCTGGCGGAGGGTGTGGGCGGGGCCGATGGTGAGGACCACCGTGCTCATGGCGTCGCGGACGAGCATGGGTTCTCGGTCACCTCCTGGGAGCCGGTGAAGTAGTTCACCGGTTCACAAGTTCACAAATGAGGGTCCCCTCAGAGTCCCAGGTAAAGCGGGGGTCAACAAGAGGGCGCGCGTCGCCGATTGAGGGCGTGCGCGCTCAGATGTGCTCCCCAAGAGCGCTGCCCTGTCTAATACCGCTCGTTGAGGTAGCCCAGCAGTTCGTCGTGGAGCAGGCCGTTGGAGGCGGCGGCGTTGCCGCTGTGCGGGCCGGGGCGGCCGTCGAGGCCGGTGAAGGTGCCGCCGGCCTCGGTGACGACGATCGCGTTGGCCGCCATGTCCCACAGGGACAGCTCCGGCTCGGCGCAGATGTCGATCGAGCCCTCGGCGACCATCATGTACGGCCAGAAGTCGCCGTACGCGCGCGTGCGCCAGACCTCGCGGGTCAGGTCCAGGAAGCCGCCCAGGCGGCCCTGGTCCTCCCAGCCGGTGAGCGAGGAGTACGCGAAGGAGGCGTCCGTGAGCTTGCCGACCTTGGAGACGTGCAGGCGGGAGGCGGAGGACAGGCTGCGGCCGGTGAAGGCGCCGTGGCCCTTCGCGGCCCACCAGCGGCGGCCGAGGGCGGGGGCCGAGACCACGCCGACGACGGGCTGGTAGCCGCCCTCCGCGGCCTCCATCAGGGAGATCAGGGTGGCCCAGACGGGGACGCCCCGTACGTAGTTCTTGGTGCCGTCGATGGGGTCGATGACCCAGCGGCGGGGGCCGGTGCCCTCCACGCCGTACTCCTCGCCGAGGATCGCGTCCCTCGGGCGGGCCCGCTTGAGGTGGTTGCGGATGAGTTCCTCCGCCGCCTTGTCGGCTTCGCTGACCGGGGTCATGTCCGGTTTCGTCTCGACCTTGAGGTCCATCGCCTTGAAGCGGTCCATGGTGGCCGCGTCGGCCGCGTCGGCGAGGACGTGGGCGAGGCGGAGGTCGTCGAGGTAGTCCGGCATGGGGCGAACGGTATCTGCCGACGTCGGTGCGGTGCTATAGGGGTCGGAGTGTGGACGGCTCAGGGGATGCCGGGCCGGGTCGCCCCCGCAATCGTGGGTGCGGCTGAGCCGCACGCAAGGTTCACGCGCTCCCTCATGCCCCCGCGAACCCTTGACAGTGCCTCCGTGCGCGTCAAATCTGGGCGCAGGGCTGCTTGCTCCCTGGGAGGCGATGATGCCTGCTGCGCGGGAATCGCTGCTGGACGCCGCTTACGCGGCGCTGGTGCGCCGGCCGTGGTCCGCCGTGAGGATGGTGGATGTCGCGGCGGTGGCCGGAGTGTCCCGGCAGACGCTGTACAACGAGTTCGGGAGCAAGGAAGGGCTGGCCCGCGCGCTGGTGAGACGAGAGGCCGACGGGTATCTCGTGGGCGTCGAGCGGGCGCTCACCGCGCACGGCGACGCCCGCGAGCGGCTGACCGCGACCGCCGAGTGGACCACGGTCCTGGCGCGGGAGAACGCGCTCGTGCGGGCCATGCTCACCGGCTGCTGGAGCGAGCGGCTGCCCTCGCCGACGCTCTCCGCGGTGCCGTCCTCCTCCGCGGTGCCGGCGCAGCGCCGGGCGGACGGGCCGCTGCCCTCGCCCGGCGAGTTCGTGGCCCTGGTGCGCGACCGTGCCGTGACCGTCCTGGCCGGGCCCGGTGTGCACAAGGCGGACGTCCCCGAGCTCGCCCGCTCCTGCGAACTGGCCGTCCGGCTCGCGCTGTCCTGTGTGGCCGCGCCGCCGGGTGAGGGCGGGGTCGCCGACCTGGTCCGCAGCGCGCTGCCCCGGCAGTTCGCGTGACGCGGGAGCCAGGGCCTGTCTGACAATTCCCGTCTGCCCCGCGACGCCCGGCACGCGCGTTCGCGGCGTTGCCGAAACGCCCACGTGACTCCTGCCCCACGCTCGAACCGGCTGCGCCGACTCACGCGGGGGGGACCCCCGTCGCGGGCGGCTCCGGCGCCTTGCGATCGCACGCACCGGACGCCGCGCGGCCCGCCCTGCGGGCGGACGACGGGAATCGTCAGACAGGCCCTAGTGCTGGGACCCCGACAGCTGGAGTCCGATCACGCCGATGATCACCAGGCTGATGGAGACGATCTTCAGCGTGGACACCAGGTCGTCGAGGAAGATCATTCCGTAGATCGCGGTGCCGGCCGCGCCGATGCCGGTCCACACCGCGTACGCGGGACCGACGTCCAGCTTCTTCAGGGACAGGGTCAGCAGACCGAAGCTGCCGAGCGCGAAGATGCAGAACGCGATCGTCGGCCACAGCCGGGTGAACCCGTGGGAGAGCTTCAGACACACGGCGAAACCGGTCTCCAGCAACCCGGCCACCACCACCAGCAGCCACGCCATGTGCTGTCCTCCCGTATGTCCGGCTCGGTGCGATTATGCACTTACCGAACTCGCGTACACCCAAACACCGGGGAGGTCAGTCCCCCTCGGTCCGCTCCCGCGTGGCCAGCAGCCGGCGCAGTGAGTACAGCCGGGCCGGATCGGCGTGACCCTGTGCCACCCACTCGTCCAGCGCGCAGTCCGGCTCGTCGTGACTGCACGCGCGCGGGCAGTTCTCGGTGCCGGGTTCCAGGTCGGGGAACGCGTGGATCACCCGGGACGGGTCCACGTGGTGCAGCCCGAACGACCGTACGCCCGGGGTGTCGATCACCCAGCCGTCGTCGCCCGCCAGGGGCAGCGCGAGGGCCGAGGTCGTGGTGTGCCGGCCGCGTCCGGTCACCGCGTTCACATGCCCGGTCAGCCGCCTGCGGTCCTCCGGGACCAGCGCGTTGACGAGGGTCGTCTTGCCCACGCCGGAGTGGCCGACGAACGCCGTGATCTTGCCGTCCAGTTGCTCGCGCACCCGGTCCGCCGCGTCGCCGCTCTCCAGTTCCTCGCGGCTGGTGACGACGTACGGGATGTCCAGGTCGCCGTAGAGCTCCAGGAGCTTGTCCGGCGGGGCGAGGTCCGACTTGGTCATGACCAGGAGCGGGGTGAGGCCGCCGTCGAAGGCCGCCACCAGGCAGCGGTCGATGAGGCGGGGGCGGGGTTCCGGGTCGGCGAGGGCCGTGACGATGGCGAGCTGGTCGGCGTTGGCGACGACCACCCGCTCGTAGGGGTCGTCGTCGTCGGCGGTACGGCGCAGGACCGACGTGCGCTCCTCGATGCGGACGATCCGGGCGAGGGTGTCCTTCTGGCCGGACAGGTCGCCGACCAGGGCCACCCGGTCGCCGACGATCGCGGCTTTGCGGCCCAGTTCGCGGGCCTTCATCGCCATCACGATCCGGTCGTCGACGAGGACGGTCAGGCGGCCCCGGTCCACGGTGAGGACCATGCCCCAGGAGGCGTCCTCGTGCTTGGGCCGGATGTGCGTGCGCGGCCGGTTGCCCTTGCGGTTCGGGCGGCTGCGGATGTCGTCCTCGTCGGTGTGCTTGCCGTAGCGGCGCATCGTCTACGTCCCTACGGCCTGTCGCTCCCGAGCATCCCTGTCCACATATCCGGGAAGTCCGGCAGGGTCTTGGCCGTCGTCCCGACGTTCTCGATCTGCACTCCCTCGACCGCGAGGCCGATGATCGCGCCGGCGGTGGCCATGCGGTGGTCCTCGTAGGTGTGGAAGACACCCCCGTGCAGCGGGCGCGGACGGATGTGGAGGCCGTCGGCCGTCTCCGTCACGTCACCGCCCAGTTCGTTGATCTCCTTGGTGAGCGCGGCCAGCCGGTCGGTCTCGTGCAGGCGCAGATGGGACACCCCGCGCAGCGTGGAGGGGGAGTCCGCGAGGGCCGCGACCGCCGCGATGCCCGGGGTCAGCTCGCCGACCTCGCCGAGGTCGACATCGATGCCGTGGATCGCACCCGAACCGGTGAACACCAGGCCGTACTCGGTGAGTTCGCAGGAACCGCCCATCTCGGTGAAGATCTCGCGCAGCCGGTCACCGGGCTGGGTGGTGCGGGCCGGCCAGTCGGGGATCACGACCTTGCCGCCGGTCACCAGGGCGGCCGCGAGGAACGGCTGGGCGTTGGAGAGGTCGGGCTCGATCGTGAGGTCCCGGCCCAGCAGCGCGCCCGGCGTCACCCGCCAGACGTTCGGCTCGCCGCCCGACTCCGGGGTGTCCACCTGGGCGCCGACCGCGCGCAGCATGTCGACGGTCATGCGGATGTGGGGCAGGGAGGGCAGGGTGGAGCCGACGTGGCGGACCTCGACGCCCTGGTTGAAGCGCGGGCCGCTCAGCAGGAGGGCGCTCACGAACTGCGACGAGCTGGAGGCGTCGATCTCCACCGGGCCGCCGTCCAGGGCGCCGCTGCCGTGGACCGTCAGGGGCAGCGCGCCGCGGCCGTCGTCGTCGATCCGGGCGCCGAGGACGCGCAGGGCGTCGATGACGCCGTGGAGGGGGCGTTCGTACGACCTCGGGTCGCCGTCGAAGCGGATCTCGCCGTCGGCGAGGGCGGCGACGGGAGGCAGGAACCGCATCACGGTGCCCGCGTTGCCGACGTCGACCGTGGCGGGGCCCCTGAGGCCTGCCGGGAGGACGCGCCAGGTCTCGCCGGTGCCGTCGGGGCCCACTCCCTCCTCGATGCCCACGCCCATCTCGCGGAGGGCGGCGGCCATGAGGAGGGTGTCGCGGGAGCGGAGGGGGCGGCGGAGCCAGCCCGGTTCTGAAGCGAGGGCCGCCAGTACGAGGGCTCGGTTGGTGACTGACTTGGACCCCGGGACGTGGACCGTGGCGTCGACGGCTCCACTCGCGTGGGGGGCGGGCCAGAGGGCGGTGTCTGCGGGGTTCAAAGCCATAGGGTCACTTTAGTAGGGGGTTGTGTGTTGAGTGCTGCGCCGTCGTGGCTGGTCGCGCCCCGCGGCGGAGCCGCTGATGTCACAGCCCCGCGCCCCTGTGATGCGGCCCTTCGGGCCTGCATCACACCTCCAGCAACCACCGGCCCCCGCCTATAAGTGAGCACAGGGACACCGCATGGAACAGGAACAGCCACAACCCCGCCGGGACGTGGGTCAGGCGGGACAGCTGGTCCGCGTCCGAGTCGCCCGCGCCGCCCCTCGACCGCTTCGCCTGTAGCTCGAAAGCGGGACGGACGCCGCCCAGGAGCAGGAACCACACCACCGCGTAGGCGAAGGCCGCCTGCACCTGGGGGCCGGTGAGCCAGGAGACCACCACGAACGTGCTGCCGGTGAGCACCACCGTCAGCGCCCCGTAGGCGTTGCGGATCATCACCAGCATCGCTATCAGCAGGGCCGTCGCCGCCCACAGCAGCAGGGTGATGCGTCCCGCCGCCAGCAGGGCCGCCCCGCCCAGGCCCAGCAGCGGGGGAGCGGTGTAGCCGGCCGCCGCCGTGAGGATCATGCCGATGCCGTGCGGCTTGCCCCTGCTGACGGTGAGGCCGCTGGTGTCGGAGTGCAGCCGTATGCCGGTGAGCTGGCGGCCGGTGCACAGGGCGACCAGGCCGTGCCCGCCCTCGTGGGCGATGGTGATCGCGTTGCGCGAGACGCGCCACAGCGGATGCGGGACCACGATGGCCAGCGCCGCCACCAGGGTGGCCAGCACCACCCACAGGTCGGGGTCGGGCTGGAGGCCGGTGAGCTCGTCCCAGAGAGAGGTCGCTGTGCTGGTGTCCATGTTTCCCGGTGGCTCCCTCTCCTCGTACGGAGTCTGGCAGTGTGGCACGTATGTGCGGACGGTATGCAGCGAGTCGTGGGCCCGAGGATCTCGCAGGAATCTTTGAGATCGAGAAGTGGGAACCCGAGGAGACCTTGGAGCCCGATTACAACGTGGCCCCGACCAAGGAGGTCTACGCCGTCCTCGACCGCCCTCTCAAGGACGCCGAGGACCCGCGGCCGGTTCGGCAGCTGCGCAGGCTCAAGTGGGGACTGGTGCCGAGCTGGTCGAAGACGCCCGAGGGCGGCGCCCGGATGATCAACGCCCGCGCGGAGACCGTGCACGAGAAGCCGTCGTACAAGAGGGCCTTCTCCACCCGCCGGTGCATCATCCCGGCCGACGGCTACTACGAGTGGGTCACCGGCACCCAGGAGCGCGACCTGGAGGTCGAGGGGAAGAAGAAGCGGCCGCGCAAGCAGCCCTACTTCGTGCTGCCCGCCGACGGGTCGGTGTTCGCGATGGCCGGGCTGTACGAGTTCTGGCGGGACAAGACCCTGCCCGACGACCACCCGGGGGCCTGGTGGGTGACCTGCTCCGTCATCACCACCGAGGCGGAGACGGGCCCGCTGGCCGTCTCCCCGGCCGACGGACCGCGCTCCCTCGCCGACATCCACCCCCGGATGCCGCTCATGCTCACCCCGGACCGATGGGACAGCTGGCTCGACCCGTCCCGCACGGACATCGAGGACCTGCGCTCCCTGCTCGCGCCGCCGCCCGAGGGCCTCATGCGCGCCTACCCGGTGAGCACGGCCGTCAGCAACGTCCGCAACAACGGCCCGGAGCTGCTGAAGGAGCTGGACGGGCCGGAAGAGGGCACACTTTTCTGACGTGACCAAAGAGACCTCCGAAACGGCCTCCGAAGACACCTCGGAGATCATCGGCACCGAGGCGGGGGACGCCCGCATCACCTGGCACCGGGCGAGGAACGCACGGCTCGTGCTGGCCGTCAGCCATGGCGCCGGCGGTGGCATCGGGGCGCGGGACCTCCAGGCGCTGGCCCGGGTGCTGCCCGGCCACGGAGTGACCGTCGCCCTCGTCGAGCAGCCCTGGCGGGTGGCCGGCAAGAAGCTCGCGCCCGCGCCGAAGACCCTGGACGTGGGCTGGCGGGGCATCTGGCCCGCCCTGGCGAAGCGGGGCCTGCCGGTGATCTCCGGCGGGCGCAGCGCGGGCGCCCGGGTCGCCTGCCGTACGGCCGTGGAGCTGGGCGCGGCCGCCGTGCTCGCGCTCAGCTTCCCGCTGCACCCGCCCGGCAAGCCGGAGAAGTCGCGCGCCGACGAGCTGCTCGGAGCCGGGGTGCCCACCCTGGTCGTCCAGGGCGGCAACGACCCCTTCGGGAGGCCGGAGGAGTTCCCGGACGGCTCCTTCGACCTGGTCGAGGTGCCTTACGGCGATCACGGCTTCGCCGTACCGAAGCGGGCGGAGATCACCCAGGAGGAGGCCGTGACGGTCATCACGGACGCTGTCGTGACGTGGGCCGGGTCACTGGGGTGAAGGCCCGGGAATGTTGAGCCGCGGCCCTCTGTTGAGGCGGACAGAAGTGCTGAACACCCAGCACTGACCGCCGTGGAGAGGAAGTCCGCCGCATGGGTTCGACCTTCTGCCCGAGCCGCAGCAGCCGTGCTGACCTGGACTGGACGGTACTGCATGCGGCCAAGACCACCCCGATTCGAGGGGCGGCCGGGACGGGTAGTCGTCTATCCTCCAATTCCGGTGGCACCGGTTTCGGTGCTGCCCGGAATCTTGAGGAGGTGGGTCCGGTCACTGGGATCGACGCAGGGACCGACAACGGCGAGGCGGAGCAGCCCGAGGGCCAGGGCACGAGCACGGAGTCCACTGCGGAGCGCACCGCGCGCTTCGAGCGGGACGCGCTCGAATTCCTCGACCAGATGTACTCGGCCGCTCTGCGCATGACGCGCAACCCGGCCGACGCCGAGGACCTGGTGCAGGAGACGTACGCCAAGGCGTACGCGTCCTTCCACCAGTTCCGTGAGGGCACCAACCTCAAGGCGTGGCTGTACCGGATCCTCACCAACACGTTCATCAACTCGTACCGCAAGAAGCAGCGCGAACCCCAGCGCTCCGCGGCCGAGGAGATCGAGGACTGGCAGCTCGCCCGCGCCGAGTCGCACATGTCGACCGGTCTGCGCTCCGCCGAGTCGCAGGCGCTCGACCACCTGCCCGACTCGGACGTGAAGGAAGCACTCCAGGCGATCCCCGAGGAATTCCGCATCGCCGTCTATCTCGCCGACGTAGAGGGCTTTGCGTACAAGGAGATCGCGGACATCATGGGGACACCCATCGGTACGGTGATGTCCCGCCTGCACCGCGGCCGCCGTCAACTGCGCGGCATGCTCGAGGACTACGCCCGTGAGCGCGGGCTCGTCCCGGCCGGTGCAGGGGAGTCGAACGAAGCGAAAGGCTCGGGCTCATGAGCTGCGGAGAGCCGCACGAGACGGACTGCTCTGAAGTCCTGGACCATCTCTACGAGTTCCTCGACAGTGAGATGCCGGACGTCGACCGCGCCAAGTTCAAGCAGCACTTCACGGAGTGCTCGCCGTGCCTGGAGAAGTACGGGCTCGAAGAGGCCGTGAAGAAGCTCGTCAAGCGGTGCTGCGGTCATGACGACGTGCCGACCGACCTGCGCGCCAAGGTCCTGGGGCGGCTCGACCTGATCCGCTCCGGGCAGACGGTGCCCGAGCACGACGTGGCGGCCTCGCCGGCGGCACCGCAGGAGTCCTGAGCGCCACCGGCCGCCGAGCCACCGGATCCCGCGGAGTACCGCGGGATCAGATCTCCAGGCCGTTCTGTCGCCGCACTCGCCGCTGCGACCCTCGGCGTCGGTCGCCGCATGGCCGACCAGGGCGGTGCGGGACCGCTGCGCGAGGTGGTCGTGCGGGGCGGTACGGGACATGTCGTCGTCACGGCCGTCGGCGCCCGCGCGCTGCTCACCCTGATCTGCGACGAGGGCCTCGACCTGGCCGCCCTCCAGCGCGAGTCGCCCGCCGTCGTGGAGGAACTCGGCAAGGTGCTCGCCGCGGACGTCCCCCACTGACGCAGCCACGCCCCGCGAGCACGCGCGGCAAGCACGCCCCGCAAGCACGGGCCCGCCTCCGCCCGGTCACCGTACGAACCGCACAATCGCCCTCGGGAACACCCGCTCGCAGATCACCCGATCGGGCTAATCCTGCTGCCATATGCTCGCAGATTCCCCCATAGCGGCACCCGCGGCCCGCACCTCGTTCTAGGCTCCGGAGCCGGAACAGGCGCGGCCGGGGAGGGCGTTGGCGTGGAGGCGGTACCGGCACGCGCGCGTGCGTACGTCGCCTGTGTCGCCGTAGCCGCACTGCTCTGTCTGCTGCCGCTGCCCGCCGTCCACACCCCCTGGTGGGAGGCCCCCCTGCTCGCCGCGCTGTACGCCGGATGCGAGCGGGCCGCCGCCCGGTGGCGGTTCGCCGGCACCTTCCACCCGGTCCTGCTCGCCGGCGCCTTCCTGCTGCCGCCCCCCGCCGCCGCCCTCGTGGCCCTGCCGGGGGCATTGCTGTCCTCCGTCGAGCAGCGCCCGCGGTGGCTGCGGCGCGTCTGGCGGGCCGCGCAGCTCGCCGTCGGGGTGTGGGCGGCCGCCCGGGTGCACGGGGCGCTGGGCGGCCGGGACGCGGTCGCGGCCTCCGACTTCCCGTACGCGCTGGTCCCGGCCGGGGCCGCGGTGCTCGTCTGCTGTCTGGTGCTGAGCCTGCTGGACGGCGGCGTCCTGGCCCTCGCCGACCGGATTCCCGTACGGCGGGCCTGGCGCGGTCTCTTTCTCCGCTCCCTCGCCCCGCTCGCCGTCCACGGCCTGGCCGGGCTCATGATGGCGGTGCTGTGGCGCAGCCCCTACGGACCCGTGGCGGCCCTGCTGGTGCTGCTGCCGATGTGCGTGTCCTGGTGGGTGTTCGCCCAGTACCACCGGGAGCGGGCCGCGCACCAGGCCACCATCCGGGCCCTCGTGCAGGCCGTCGACATCAAGGACGAGTACACGCGCGGGCACAGCGAACGGGTCGGGCAGGCGTCGATGATGATCGCGCGGGAGCTCGGCATGGACGACACCCGGACCGAAGTGCTGCGGTTCGCCGGGATCCTGCACGACGTGGGCAAGCTCGGGGTGCCGACGCGGCTGCTCCGCAAGGACGGCCCGCTGACGCCGGAGGAACGCCGGGTCATCGAGCTGCATCCCGAGTACGGGCACGAGATGGTGCGCGGCATCTCCTTCCTCGGGGAGGCCCGGGCCGCCGTGCTCCATCACCATGAGCGGCTGGACGGGAGCGGCTACCCGTACGGGCTGATGGGCACTCAGATCCCGGAGTCCGCGCGGGTGGTGGCCGTCGCCGACGCCTTCGACGCCATGACCTCCACCCGCTCCTACCGCCGGGCCCGGCCGGTCGGCGCCGCGCTGGAGGAGCTGGAGCGGTGCGCGGGCAGCCAGTTCGACCCACGAATGGTGACGGCCCTCGTCCGCGCCCTGTCCCGGCACGGCTGGCATCCCGCGGTCACGGCCGACGAGACGGACGAGGCCGGTGTGCCGCGTCCCCGGCCGACCGTCCCGGGGCGGTCGGGGGCACGCCGGTGAGCGCCCCCGGCGCAGCCCGCCGGTCGCCGCTCCTCACCCTCGTCCACACCTCCGCCGCTCTCCTCGCCCTCGGCTCCCTGTCCTGCACCCTCTGGACCGGACTGGAGGAGCGCGGCACGGCTCTCGCCTTCGGGGTGCTGGTCGCGCTCGGGGAGCTCAACCGGCGCAGCGGTCCCCATGTCCGGGAGGCCGCGCCGCTCGGGGCCGCCGGGGCGCTGTCGTACGCCCTGCTCGGGGAGAACGCGGGCGCGCCCACCCATCACGGCGCCGCCCAGGTCGTGACCGTCGTCCTCGCCGCCTCCCTCGTCGGCAGCGTGCCGCACGTCGCACGCGGTCAGGGCCCCACCGCCGACCAGTCGGCCCGCCGGGTGCTCACCGTCGGGTTCGCCGCCGTGTGCTTCCAACCCCTGTACAACCAGGGCACGTTCACGCACTGGGGCGGCCCCGCCTACGCCCTGCTCCTGCTCGCGCTGCTCTCCCTCACCGCGCTGTGCGACGCCGTGCTCGCCGCCGCGCTCGCCCACTCGCGCACCCGCTGGCCCTTCGCCCCGCTGCTCAGGGACGAGCTGCGGGCGCTGCTCGGCATCGGGTCCGCCGTGGTCGCCACCGGGGCCGTGATGGCGCTCGCGGTGGCCGTCGCGGGGCTGTGGGCGCTGCCCGTCTTCTCGGTGCCGCTGCTGCTCACCCAGCTCGCCGTCCGCCGGTACGCCGCCGTCCGCGCCACCAACCGGCAGACCATCGCCTCCCTCGCCCGCGCCACCGAGATCGCCGGCTACACCCCGGCCGGACACGCGCGCCGGGTCGCCGCGCTCAGCCGGGAGGTCGGCCGTGACCTGGGCCTTTCCCGGCCCGAGCTCACCGTCCTGGAGTACGCGGCCCTCATGCACGACATCGGCCAGCTCAGCCTCGTCGACCCGGTGCCCGCGGGCGCCACCGCCGGGCTGCCGGTCGCCGAACAGCGCCGGATCGCCCTGCTCGGCGGGGCCGTCGTACGGCAGACGGGCGTGGACGCGGCCGTCGCGGTGGTCGTGGAACGGCAGGCGGACCCCTGCGGGGAGCAGCCGACGGCCGCGCGGATCGTGCGGGCGGTGAACGCGTACGAGGAGAAGGCCCGGGACGCCGGACCCGGCGGGCCCCTGACCGCGCTCGAGGAGCTGCGCCTGGGCACCGCGGGGGACTACGCTCCGGAGGTCGTGGAGGCGCTGGCCAGGGTGCTGTCGAGAGACTGTCTGACCTCGCCTGTGACGGGGTAACCCATGGGTAATGAGCGCCCTTCCGACGACACGTGGTTGGATGCGAGAGAGCGGGTGTCCGGGGGCACAGCCAGCCCACTCGACGGAACTGGCAGGCGGGAATCGTGAGGATCTTCGGCAAGGGACGGCACCGGCCCTCCGCCTCCTGGCGGCAGGCCACGGACCGTGCGTTCACGCTGATCGGCGACGGCCGGTACGAGGACGCGGGCGCGCTGCTGACACGTGCCGCGGACCTGGAGCCGTGGCTGTCCGAGTCCTGGTTCAACCTCGCCCTGCTGCACAAGTTCCGGCACGACTGGGAGCAGGCGCGGGCGGCGGGCCTTCGTGCCGTCGCGCTGCTCGACCGGGAGACCGGGGCGCCCGACTGGTGGAACGTCGGCATCGCCGCGACCGCGCTCCAGGACTGGCCGCTGGCCCGGCGGGCCTGGCAGGCGTACGGGCTGCGGGTGCCGGGCGGCGCCACGGCTTCGGGTGAGCCGCTGGGGATGGACCTGGGCAGTGCCGCCGTACGGCTGTCCCCGGAAGGGGAGGCCGAGGTCGTGTGGGGGCGGCGGCTGGACCCCGCCCGCATCGAGGTGCTGTCCATTCCGTTGCCGTCCTCGGGGCGGCGCTGGGGCGAGGTCGTGCTGCACGACGGGGTACCGCACGGCGAGCGGACCACCGCGTCCGGCCATGCCTATCCCGTGTTCGACGAGATCGAGCTGTGGGCGCCTTCGCCGGTGCCGACCTGGGTGGTGCTGCTGGAGGCGGCCACCGAGGCGGACCGGGACGCGCTGGAGCAGCTCGCGGCCGACGCCGGGTTCGCTGCCGAGGACTGGTCCTCCTCCGTACGGCTGCTGTGCCGGATGTGCTCCGAGTCGCGGATGCCGTCCGACGAGGGCGACGGGGAGCATCTCGATCCGCACGACCACAGCGAGCCGGGGCATCCCGGGCCGCTGGGGCATCGCACGGACGGGCAGTTGTGGGTGCCGGAGCGGGAGTGCGGTGTCGCGGCGCCCGCCTCGCTGGTACGGGGGCTGCTGGACGGGTGGGTTGCCGACAGCCCTGATTCGCGGGACTGGCGTGACCTCGAAGAGGTCTGCTGACACATCGCCGTACCCTTTAGCACTGAATCCCAGTTTTCCAGGAAGGCATCCGTAGGTCATGGCCCAGCAGGACACCGATCAGCAGCACGCGGGCGTGCTCCCCGTCGACGACGACGGGTTCGTCATCGACACCGAGGAGACCGAGGAGCGGGAGAACGCCTGGCGTGAGCGCGGCACCTCGCGGCCCATCACCGTCGTCGGGAACCCCGTGCTGCACAAGGAGTGCAAGGACGTCACCGAGTTCGGCGCGGAGCTCGACCAGCTGGTCGCGGACATGTTCGCCAGCCAGCGCACCGCCGAGGGCGTCGGCCTCGCCGCCAACCAGATCGGCGTCGACCTGAAGGTCTTCGTGTACGACTGCCAGGACGACGAGGGCAAGCGGCATGTGGGTGTCGTCTGCAACCCGAAGCTCGTGGACCTGCCCGCCGACCGGCGCCAGCTGGACGAGAGCAACGAGGGCTGCCTCTCGGTGCCTACCGCCTACGCGCCGCTCGCCCGCCCCGACTACGCCGAGGTCACCGGGCAGGACGAGAAGGGCAACCCGATCAAGGTCCGCGGCACCGGCTACTTCGCCCGCTGCCTCCAGCACGAGACCGACCACCTGTACGGCTACCTCTACATCGACCGGCTCTCCAAGCGCGAACGCAAGGACGCGCTGCGGCAGATGGCCGAGAACGAGCCCCGGTACCCCGTGGTCGCGAACGACTGACGTCGCACAACGCCCGTCCGCACGGCGCCTGTTCAGGGAGCACTCCCTCAACAGGCGCCGTTCGCATGTGCGTCGCACGTTCGATCGGATGTGCTCACGCAGTGATCCGATTCAGGTCACGTGCGGGGAGAATCTCGGCATCGTGGGGTAGTGAACGAAGCAAATCCGTTCTCAAAACGGTCAGTTGTGGTGCTGAATGGGAAGTGCGGGGATACGCAACGGCGCACGCCCGGTTCAGCGGAGGGTGTGCGTCAACTGGCGGCTGGAAGGGGTTTGTTCGTGCCTGCTTTCCAACACAGCATCACGTCGTCGGCGCCGTCGCCGACGGCGATCGCGGTTCCACCGTCACTCTCTCTCCCGGTGATCGAGGCAGCGTTTCCCAGGCAACTGCATCCGTATTGGCCCAGGCTCCAGGAGAACACCCGCACCTGGCTTCTCGAAAAACGGCTCATGCCGGCCGCCGCGGTGGCGGAATATGCCGACGGACTGTGCTACACGGACCTCATGGCGGGGTACTACCTCGGTGCCCCCGACGAGGTGCTCCAGGCGATAGCGGACTTCAGTGCGTGGTTCTTCGTCTGGGACGACCGGCACGACCGTGACATCGTCCACCACCGCCCGACGGCCTGGCGGCGGTTGAGGCGCCGGCTGCACGCGGCGCTCGACTCGCCGCGGACCCATCTGCGCCACCAGGATCCGCTGGTCGCCGCCTTCGCGGACACCCTCACGCGGCTGTACTCGTTCCTGCCGCCGACGTGGAACACCCGGTTCGCCCGGCACTTCCACGCCGTGATCGAGGCCTACGACCGGGAATTCCACAATCGTGTCGAGGGGGTCGTTCCCCCGGTCCAGGAATACCTGGCACTGCGCCGCCTCACTTTCGCCCACTGGATCTGGACGGACCTCCTGGAGGCCGGTGCGGGATGCGAACTCCCGGACCGCATAAGGAAACATCCGTCCTACCGGCGGGCCGCTCTGCTCAGTCAGGAGTTCGCCGCCTGGTACAACGACCTGTGTTCGCTCCCCAAGGAAATCGCGGGCGACGAGGTGCACAATCTCGGAATCAGTCTCATCCACCACGAGGGACTGACCCTCGAAGAGGCGATCCGGGAAATGCGGCGGCTGGTCGCGAAATGCGTGGACGCATTCCTCGTGGCCGAGGCCGACGCCCTCCAGTTCGCCCTCGGTCTCGACGACGGCACCGCGCGCGGAAAAGAGCTGAGCGGGGCCGTCCGGGCCTGCGTCGGCAATATGCGCAACTGGTTCAGCACCGTCTACTGGTTCCACCACGAGTCCGGCCGTTACATGGTCGACAGCTGGGACGACCGGTCCACGCCCCCGTACGTCAACAACGAAGCGGCAGGTGAGAAATGACCGTCGAATCCGTGAAACCCGAAGCCACGGTGGCTCCCGAGCCCGGTGAGCCGCCGATCGCCGGCAGCCGGGTGCCCCTCCTCGGGCACGGTCTCCGGCTCGCGCGCGACCCGCTGACCTTCCTGTCCGGGCTCCGGGCCTACGGCGACGTCGTACGCCTCAGGCTCGGCCCCAAGACGGTGTACGCGCCCACCACCCCGGAACTGACCGGAGCGGTGGCGCTCAACCCCGACTTCATCATCGCCGGTCCGCTCTGGGAATCCCTGGAGGGGCTGGTCGGCAAGGAGGGCGTGGCCACCGCCAACGGCCCGCAGCACCGGCGTCAACGGCGCACCATCCAGCCCGCGTTCCGGCTCGACGCGATACCGGCGTACGGGCCCGTCATGGAGGAGGAGGCGCAGGCGCTGGCCGAGCGCTGGCAGCCCGGTGAGACGGTCGACGCCACCCTGGAGTCCTTCCGGGTCGCCGTGCGCATCGCGGCCCGGTGCCTGCTGCGCGGCGACTACATGGACGAGCGCGCCGAGCGGCTGTGCGTCGCGCTCACGACCGTCTTCCGGGGCATGTACCGGCGGATGGTGATACCCGCGGGGCCGCTGTACAAGCTGCCCCTCCCGGCCAACCGCGCATTCAACCGGGCGCTCGCCGATCTGCATCTCGTGGTCGACGAGATCATCGCCGAACGCCGGGCATCCGGTCAAAAGCCGGACGATTTGCTGACGGCATTGCTGACGGCGAAGGACGCGAATGGCGATCCCATCGGGGAACAGGAGATCCACGACCAGGTCGTCGCGATACTCACCCCCGGCGGGGAAACCGTCGCGTCCACGATCATGTGGCTGCTTCAGGTGCTCGCCGAACACCCGGAACACGCCGACCGGGTGTGCGCGGAAGTCGAATCCGTCACCGGAGGGCGTCCCGTGGCATTCGAGGACGTACGGTCGCTCACGTACACGAACTATCTGGTGGTCGAGACCATGCGTTTGTGGCCCGCGGTATGGATATTGACGCGGCGGGCGGTACGCGACACCGAACTCGGTGGCTATCGCATTCCGGCCGGGTCCGACATCGTCTACAGTCCCTACGCGATCCAGCGGGACGCGAAGTCCTTCGACGACAGCGCGGAGTTCGACCCGTTGCGCTGGAGTCCGGAACGCGCCAAGGCCGTTCCGAAACACGCCATGAGCCCGTTCAGCACGGGCAACCGGAAGTGCCCCAGCGACCACTTCTCGATGGCCCAGCTGACGCTGCTCACGGCGGCGCTGGCCCGGAAGTACCGCTTCGAGCAGGTGGCCGGCTCCGACGACACCCCCCGCCCCGGCATCACCCTGCGGCCGAACCGGCTCATGGTGCGGCCGGTGCTCAGGTGACGCCTCAGGCGGCCGCCTCCGGGCCCTGGAAGGTGCGCCGGTAGGCGTTCGGGGTGGTGCCCACCGCCCGCAGGAACTGGTGGCGCAGCGCGGCCGCGGTGCCGAACCCCGTTCGGCCCGCGATCGCGTCCACCGTCTCGTCCGTCGCCTCCAGCAGCCGCTGGGCCAGCAGCACCCGCTGGCGCAGGATCCAGCGGTAGGGAGTCGTCCCCGTCTCCTGCTGGAAGCGGCGGGCGAAGGTGCGCGGGGACATCAGCGCGCGCTCGGCCAGCTGCTCGACGGTGACGTCCTCGTCGAGGTGCCGCTCCATCCACACCAGCACCTCGCCCACGGTGTCGCACTTCGACGCGGGCAGCGGCCGCTCGATGTACTGGGCCTGACCGCCGTCCCGGTGCGGGGGTACGACCATCCGCCGGGCGATCTTGTTGGCGACCTCGGGGCCCTGCTCCGTGCGCACGATGTGCAGACAGGCGTCGATGCCGGCGGCGGTGCCCGCCGAGGTGATCACCGGCCCCTCGTCGACGTACAGGACGTCGGGCTCGACGGTCAGCCGGGGGTACGCCCGGGTCAGCTCGTCCACATGCTTCCAGTGCACGGCGGAGCGCCGGCCGTCGAGCAGCCCGGCGGCGGCCAGCACGAACACGCCGGAGCACACGCTGAGCACCCGGGCGCCGCGCTCGACCCCGCGCCGCAGGGCCTCCAGCAGCTCGGGCGGGAACTCCCGCGACTCGTAGCAGGCGCCGGCCGGCACGGCGATCAGGTCGGCCGACTCCAGCCGCTCCAGGCCGTGCTCGACGTGCAGGGAGAAGCCCGAGCGCGAGGTCAGCGTGGGGCCCTCGGCCGAGGCCACCGCGAAGTCGTACACCGGCAGTCCGTCATCGCTGCGGTCGGTGCCGAAGACCTCGCACACGACACCGAGCTCGAAGGGATTCACACCGTCCAGGACGACGGCGGCCACGTTCGTCAGCATGCCGCCAGTGTGCCTCAGGCTTGGCAGTAAATCGAGGGTGTGCGGCAGTCCTGCCACTGTTTGTCAGGAGTCTGGGGCGCGACAGTAGTGACATGACTTCAGCGCAGACAGAAGGACTGATCGGAATGCTGATTGTTCTCGGAATCCTCGCTCTGCTGGTGCTCCCGTCCGTGATCGGGATCGTGCACGACAAGCGCGTCGACCGTCAGATCCGGCAGGCGCAGCGGCGCTACTTCACCACCACGGTGACCCACCACTCCTGAATGCCCTTGCAGGAGACCTTGCCGGTCTCGGTGGCGCACAGGGGGCGCGACGACGTCAGTCGCACCTGTCCCGCCGAGACCGCCTTGTACGCCGCGTTCGCGTCGCCGGGCTGGAGCACGAAGCCGCTGTTGACGGGCTCCAGACCGGTGCCCTTGACGGTGACCGGGTTCCAGGGGCGGCTCTTCGTCCCGTCCAGGCTCAGCCGGACCGTGTCGCCCACGGCCAGACAGACCGTGGCGCCACTGTCGGAGACGCCGAGCTCGGGGACGGACGTACAGCCGGGTGACGGCGATGCGGACGCCGAGGGGGACGACGGCGGGGGTGACGGCGACACGGTGGTGCCGTCACCCCCGTCGCTTCCTGCCCGGGTGCCGCATCCCGCCCCCGCCAGCAGGGTCAGTGCGGCGAGGGCGAGGGTCGTGCGGTGGGTCGTACGGCGCATGGGGATCTCCTCTCCCCCCTTGGACGTACGACACCTACTCCTGGATCCGGGTCAGCTGGTCGTCACGGCGGTGTCGTCGATGACGAAGCTGGTCTGGAGCGAGGAGTCCTCCACGCCGCTGAACTTCAGGGCGACGGTGGAGCCGGCGTACGAGGAGAGGTCGAAGGACTTCTGGACGTAGCCGGAGGCCGCGTTGACGTTGGAGTAGGTGGCCAGGGTGGTCGAACCGGCGGTGACCGTCAGCTTGTCGTAGGCGGTGCTGCCGGTCTCCTTGGTGTCGATGTGCAGGTAGAAGGTGAAGGTCGCCTTGCACCCGCTCGGGACGGTCACCGACTGGGAGAGCGTGTCGGTGTGGCTCGACCCGTAGCCGTCCAGCCAGGCGTAGTAGGAGCCGGCGTGCGCCGACTCGCCGGTGGCGTTGGTGATGACGCCGCTGGAGGAGGTCCAGGTGGTGCTGCCCGACTCGAAGCCGGGGTTGCCGAGCAGCTGGGCCGAGGTGCAGGTGCTGCTGGACGACCCCACGGTCCAGGTGAAGGAGGCCGAGCCGGAGGCGCCGGTCGAGTCCTTCGCGGTGACGGTGACCTGGTAGGTGCCCGCGGTGGACGCCGTACCCGTGATCTTGCCGGTCGAGCTGCTGATCGACAGCCCCGTCGGCAGGCCGGTCGCGCTGTAGGTCAGGGCCGCCCCGGCGCTGTCGGTCGCGCTGATCTGGAGACTGGCGGTACCGCCGGTGGTGGTCGACTGACTGCCCGGGTTGGTGACGGTCACCGTGTTGCCGGTGGTGGTGCCGGCGGTGAAGGCGGTGGTGCCGTTGGGGGTGCCCCAGCCGGTCGGGCCGTCGTAGCCGGTGGTCGCGGTGCAGAAGTACGACGGGGAGCAGGAGCCGTTGTTGCCGCTGGTGACGTCGTACAGGTTGCCGGTGTGGGAGTAGGGGTACTTCGCCGGGTAGTCGCTCGAACCCGGAGTGCCCGCGAGGGCGTACACACCGGCGATGATCGGGGCGGAGGCGCTGGTGCCGCCGTAGACCGCCCAGCCGGAGCCGCCGTAGGTGTCGTAGACCGCGACGCCGGTGGCCGGGTCGGCGACCGCGGAGACGTCGGCCTCCATGCGCTTGGAGCAGCCCGTGTCGGTCTGCCAGGTGGGCTTCGGGTCGTACGCGGAGCAGCCCGAGCCGGTGCCCTCGGTGGAGCTGGTCTTCCACACCGACTCGGTCCAGCCGCGGGAGTTGGAGGACGTCGACAGCGCCGTACCGCCGACCGCCGTCACGTACTGGGAGGTCGCCGGGTACTCGGCGCCGTAGGCGGAGTCACCGGCGGAGACGGTGATGGCGACACCGGGGTGCTTGAAGTACGAGGTGTCCTCGCTGGTCTGGGAGGAGGCCTCGTCGCCGCCCCAGCTGTTGGAGACGAACTTGGCGCCCAGGGACACGGCCTCGTTCTCGGCGATGCCGAGGTCGGAGTCGTTGGCCGAGTTGGCCTCGACGAGGATGATGTTGCAGTTCGGGCAGACCGCGCTGACCATGTCGATGTCCAGCGCCTCTTCACCGGCCCAGCCGGTGTCGTTGCTGGGCAGCGAGGTGGTGGAGCCGGTCTGGCTGACCTGCTTGAAGCAGCCGTTGGCCTTGGTGCAGGCGGAGAGGCCGTACTGCGAGCGGTAAGTGGCCAGGTCCGACTCGGCGTTGGGGTCGTTGTACGCGTCGACCACGGCGACCGTCAGGCCGGAGCCGCCGGTCGAGGGCAGGTTGTAGGCGCTGTGCAGGTTGGCCGGGCTGAGTCCGGAGGGGGTCGCGGCGGCGGAGGCCAGCGCGGTGGCCAGCCGCTGCTTGATGTCGGTGCGGCGCTGGGCGAAACAGGAGGCCTGGCCGGGTGCCGCCGTCGCGCACAGATGGGTGGTCGGCACCTTCTGGCCGGCCTTGCCGGTGGTGTGGAAGGTCTGCCGGGCGGGGGAGGTGAGGGCGGTGGCGTTCTGGGCCACCCGCGAGGTGTGGGTGGTCGCCGGTGTCGCGTGGGCCGGGGCGGCCGCGAATCCGGCGAGGGCGAGCGCGAGGGCGGGTATCGCGGTGGTCAGGAGTCTTCGCAGGCTCCGTCGGGGCGTTTCACGCATGGGGTACTGCCTCCATCGGTGGGGTTACAGGCAGGCCCGTGACGCGCGTAGCGGCGGCAGATCACGCAGTCATGAGCATGACGTGCCAGAAGCTAGCGGCCCACGTGAAGGCGGGAGAAGCGGCGAAGGGAGATCTTTGCTGCTCCATAGCAGGCTCATGGACGGCCCATGGAAGCTCCATGGGCCGTCCCAGGGCCCGGCTAGAAGTCCTCGTCCAGGTCGACCGTGCCCTCCACGGCCACCTGGTACGCGGACGGCCGCCGCTCGAAGAAGTTGGTCAGCTCCTGGACGCCCTGCAACTCCATGAAGGAGAAGGGGTTCTCGGAGCCGTACACCGGGGCGAAGCCGAGCCGCGTGAGGCGCTGGTCGGCGACGCACTCCAGGTACTGCCGCATCGACTCGGTGTTCATGCCCGGCAGTCCGTCGCCGCACAGGTCCCGCGCGAACTGGAGTTCCGCCTCGACGGCCTCCGCCAGCATGTCGGTGACCTGCTGCTGGAGCTGCTCGTCGAAGAGCTCCGGCTCCTCCTTTCGGACGGTGTCGACCACGTCGAAGGCGAAGGACATGTGCATGGTCTCGTCCCGGAACACCCAGTTGGTGCCGGTCGCGAGACCGTGCAGCAGACCCCGGCTGCGGAACCAGTAGACGTACGCGAACGCGCCGTAGAAGAACAGGCCCTCGATGCACGCGGCGAAGCAGATCAGGTTGAGCAGGAAGCGGCGGCGGTCGGCCTGGGACTCCAGGCGGTCCAGCTTCTCCACCTCGTCGATCCACTTGAAGCAGAACTCCGCCTTCTCACGGATCGAGGGGATGTTCTCGACGGCGTCGAAGGCCGCCGCCCGGTCCTCCGGGTCGGGGAGGTAGGTGTCGAGCAGCGTCAGGTAGAACTGGACGTGCACGGCCTCCTCGAAGAGCTGACGGCTCAAGTAGAGCCGCGCCTCGGGGGAGTTGATGTGCTTGTACAGCGTCAGCACCAGGTTGTTCGCGACGATCGAGTCGCCCGTCGCGAAGAACGCGACCAGGCGGCCGATGAGGTGCTGTTCGGCGGGGCTGAGCTTCGCGAGGTCGGAGACGTCGGAGTGGAGGTCGACCTCCTCGACGGTCCAGGTGTTCTTGATGGCGTCCCGGTAGCGCTCGTAGAAGTCCGGGTAGCGCATGGGACGCAGGGTCAGCTCGAAGCCCGGGTCGAGGAGGTTCTTGGCTTCGGTGGTCATTACTGGCAGGCCTCGCAGGACTCGGGGTTTTCCAGGGAGCAGGCGACGGCGTCTTCCGGGGCCGCCTGCTGGACGGGGACGGTGGCCTGAGCCGCGCGGGCGATCCGGGTCGCCGGGCGCGAGCGCAGGTAGTACGTCGTCTTCAGCCCGGACTTCCAGGCGTACGCGTACATCGAGGAGAGCTTGCCGATGGTCGGCGTCTCCAGGAACAGGTTCAGGGACTGCGACTGGTCGAGGTACGGCGTGCGCGCCGCCGCCATGTCGATCAGGGAGCGCTGCGGGATCTCCCACGCGGTGCGGTACAACGCCCGTACGTCCGCCGGGATCCACGCGAACTCCTGCACCGACCCGTTGGAGTCGCGCAGCGCCTCACGGGTGCGGGCGTCCCAGACGCCGAGCTCCTTGAGGTCGTTGACCAGGTAGGAGTTGACCTGGAGGAACTCGCCGGACAGCGTCTCGCGCTTGAACAGATTGGAGACCTGCGGCTCGATGCACTCGTACACCCCGGCGATCGAGGCGATGGTCGCGGTGGGCGCGATGGCGAGCAGCAGGCTGTTGCGCAGCCCGGTGCCGGCCATGCGCTCGCGCAGTGCCGCCCAGCGCTCGGGCCAGTTCGAGGTGACGTCGTAGTGGTCGGGGTGCAGGACGCCCTGCGCGGTACGGGTCTTCTCCCAGGCCGGCAGCGGGCCGTTGCGCTCGGCGAGGTCGGCGGAGGCCTCGTAGGCGGCGAGCATGATGCGCTCGGCGATCCGGGTGGAGAGCGCCTTGGCCTCGGGCGAGTCGAAGGGCAGCCGCAGCTTGAAGAAGACGTCCTGGAGGCCCATCGCGCCCAGGCCCACCGGGCGCCACTTGGCGTTGGACCGCCCGGCCTGCTCGGTCGGGTAGAAGTTGATGTCGACGACCCGGTCGAGGAAGGTGACGGCGGTGCGGACGGTGGCGTCCAGCCGCTCCCAGTCGATGTCGCCGGTCGCCGTGTCGACGAACGCCCCGAGGTTCACCGACCCCAGGTTGCAGACCGCCGTCTCCCCGTCGTCCGTGACCTCCAGGATCTCCGTGCAGAGATTGGAGGAGTGGACCGTGTGCCCGGGCAGGGCCGTCTGGTTGGCGGTGCGGTTGGCCGCGTCCTTGAAGGTCATCCAGCCGTTGCCGGTCTGCGCGAGGGTGCGCATCATGCGGCCGTAGAGGTCGCGGGCCGGGATGGTCTTGCGCGCGAGCCCCTGCTCTTCGGCCTTGCGGTACGCCGCGTCGAACTCGTCACCCCACAGGTCGACCAGCTCGGGCACGTCGGCGGGGGAGAACAGGGACCACTCGGCGTCGGCGTTCACCCGGCGCATGAACTCGTCCGGGATCCAGTGCGCGAGGTTCAGGTTGTGCGTACGCCGGGCGTCCTCACCGGTGTTGTCGCGCAGCTCCAGGAACTCCTCGATGTCGGAGTGCCAGGTCTCCAGGTAGACCGCGGCGGCGCCCTTGCGCCGGCCGCCCTGGTTCACGGCGGCGACACTCGCGTCCAGCGTCTTCAGGAACGGCACGATGCCGTTGGAGTGCCCGTTGGTGCCCCGGATCAGCGAACCGCGGCTGCGGACGCGGGAGTACGCGATGCCGATGCCGCCGGCGTGCTTCGAGAGGCGGGCCACCTGGTGGTAGCGGCCGTAGATGGAGTCGAGCTCGTCCTTCGGGGAGTCGAGGAGGTAGCAGGACGACATCTGGGGGTGCCGGGTGCCGGAGTTGAAGAGGGTGGGGGAGGAGGGGAGGTAGTCGAGGCGGCTCATGAGGCCGTAGAGCGCGGCGACTTCGGTGAGCGCGCGGGGGGTGTCGTCCTCGGCCAGCCCGGCTGCGACACGCAGCATGAAGTGCTGGGGCGTCTCGATGACCTTGCGGGTGATCGGGTGCCGGAGGAGATAGCGGCTGTGCAGGGTGCGCAGGCCGAAGTAGCCGAAGCGGTCGTCTCCCTCAGGGTCGATGAGCGCGTCGAGGCGGTCGGCGTGGACCCGTACGAACTCGGCCGTACGGTCGGCGATGAGGCCCTCGCGGTGCCCGACGGCGACCGAACCGGTGAACGAGGTGACGCCCTGGGAGGCGGCCTCGGCGGCGATGGAGATCGTCAGCAGCCGGGCGGCCAGCCTGCTGTAGGCGGGGTCCTCGGAGATGAGTCCGGCCGCGGCCTCGGTGGCCAGCTCGCGCAGCTCCGACTCGTCGGCCCGCGCGGACCGGCCGCGGAGCGCGGCGGCGGCGACCCGGCCGGGGTCGGCGTCGGGAAGGTCGGCCGTCAGGGCGGTCAGGGTCCGCAGCAGCGCGGCACCGGGGCCGTCGTTCTCCTGCTCGGTCCGCTCGATCGCTGCTGAAGCCGGATCGGCTGGCGCGATGGTCACGTGGGGGCTCTCCCTCGCTGGCACGGGGCCTTGAGGGCGGGGGGCAGCACACGAGCGCGCACGGCGTCGCGTCCACCGGCCCATTCCACGAGGCCCGGACGTCATGACACCCGGGCCACGGTGGCCGGGCGTACTGTCGGCAGGTCCTCGGACTTACGCTCATGTGCGCTGATGCACGCATGAGTACACCGTTGCGGGACAGTTCCGGATTCACACCGGATTCCCCTGCGGCGACAGCGAGCATGAGCATACATCTTGTGCCCGGTGGTGGAAGCAGGCCCATATGTTGTGTCGCGGTGACTTCAGAGCGTCAACTCGTAGGTGAGGAGCGTGAAGTCGGGGGACTCCGGAACGGGGTGCCAGTCGCGCTCCGGGGCGCGGGTGAAACCCAGGCCTTCGTAGATGCGGTGGGCCGTGTGCATGGTGGGCTGGGTGCACAGGACTAGGTCCGTGCCGGCGGCGCTCGCGCGGTCGATGCAGGCCTGGACGAGAGCTCGTCCCACACCTCGGCCGCGGGCCTCGTGAGCCACGGCGAGCATGCGGATCTCCGCCTCTCCGGGGCGGGCTATCTCCGACAGGGGGCCGCCGTCGGGGACGTAGGTGACTCCGCCGAGCAGTTCTGATCCGGAGACGGCGACCAGGACTTCGGCGTGTGCGGCTCGCTTGGCCACGTCCTTGAGTTCGGTGAGGTACCAGTCGTCCTCGTCGCCGAAGGCCAGGAGGCCGTCGTTCAGGTAGGCCCTTGCGGTGATCTCGCCGAGGGGGGCGTAGTCGGTGGGGTCTGCGGGGCGGATCACGATCGTCATGGGGGTGAGTGTGCACGAAAGCGGGCCGCCGAGGGTCTTGCTCCTCGGTGGCCCGCTGCCGGTTGTGTGTGGTTGCTCGCGCAGTTCCCCGCGCCCCTGGGTGGGTCAGTGGGAGGTTCCCGCGGTAGCGGGCGGGAGTTCTACCTCGACCCCCGGGTCGCCCGCGTCCGCCGTGTAGTCCTGCGGGCTCGTCTCGTCCACGCCGTCGGGGGCCTTGAGCGCCTTCAGGACGAAGGTCAGGACCACCGTCACCGCCACGTTCAGGATGAACGCGGTGAGGCCGATGTAGCCGATCTCGCCGATGCCCGGGATCTCCTTCGCCGAGCCGCCGAAGTGCTTCTGGGTCGGGGAGGCGACGCCGTACGCGGCGACCGTGCCGTAGATCATGCCGACCGCCCAGCCGGCGAGCAGCGCCCAGCGGTGGAACCAGCGGGTGAACAGGCCGCCGACCAGGGCCGGGAAGGTCTGGAGAATCCAGATGCCGCCCAGGAGCTGGAAGTTGATGGCGACCGTCTTGTCCATGGTGAGGACGAAGACCAGGGCGCCCACCTTCACCAGCAGGGACACCAGCTTGGAGACCTTCGTCTCCTGGGCCGGGGTGGCGTCCGGCTTGATGAAGTCCTTGTAGATGTTGCGGGTGAAGAGGTTCGCGGCCGCGATCGACATGATGGCCGCGGGGACGAGCGCCCCGATGCCGATGGCCGCGAAGGCGACGCCCGCGAACCAGTCCGGGAACATGTCCTCGAACAGCTGCGGGATGGCCAACTGCGGGTTGGTGACCTTGACTCCGGCCGCGATCGCCATGAAGCCGAGCAGGGCCAGCAGGCCGAGCATCAGCGAGTACAGCGGCAGGATCGTGGTGTTGCGGCGGATCACCTCACGGCTGCGGGAGGAGAGCGTCGCGGTGATCGAGTGCGGGTACATGAAGAGCGCGAGCGCGGAGCCCAACGCCAGCGTGGCGTACGTCCACTGGCCCGCCTCCAGGGGGACCAGTCCGCCCGCCTTGGCCGCCGTGTACTTCTCGCTCGCGGCGCCGAAGACGTCGTCGAAGCCGCCCAGCTTGATCGGGATGTAGATGATCGCCACCGCGATGACGATGTAGATCAGCGTGTCCTTCACGAACGCGATCAGCGCGGGGGCGCGGAGGCCCGAGGAGTACGTGTAGGCCGCGAGGACACCGAAGGCGATCAGCAGCGGGAGGTCCTTCACGAACCAGTTGGTGTTCTCGCCGCCACCGACGCCCATGACGTCCAGGACCGCCTGGATGCCGACCAGTTGGAGCGCGATGTACGGCATGGTCGCGAGGATGCCGGTGACCGCCACCGCCAGCGACAGGCCCTTGGAGCCGAAGCGGCCACGCACGAAGTCCGAGGTCGTGACGTAGCCGTGCTTGTGGGAGACCGACCACAGGCGGGGCAGGAAGGTGAAGATCAGCGGGTACACCAGGATCGTGTACGGCACCGCGAAGAAGCCGGCCGCACCCGCCGCGTAGATCGCCGCGGGGACCGCGACGAAGGTGTACGCCGTGTAGAGGTCGCCGCCCAGCAGGAACCAGGTGATCCAGGTGCCGAACGACCGGCCGCCCAGGCCCCATTCGTCCAGCGAGTGCTCGTTCTCGGCCTTGCGCCAGCGCGCGGCGAGGAAGCCCATGACCGTGACGGCCAGGAAGAAGAGGATGAAGACGGCGAGAGCCACGCCGTTGACGCCGTCGTTCACTTGGAACCTCCACGACGGGCGCGCTGGTCACGCTGCCACAGCTGGTACGCGATCATCGTCAGCGCGGTGGAGATCAGCACCCACAGCATCTGGTACCAGTAGAAGAACGGGATGCCGATGAACTCGGGGTCGACCTTGGCGTACGAGCCGACCCACAGCATCGCCACGAACGGGGCGATCAGACAGAGGGCGATGACCACCCGTACCGGTGTCACCACCGGTGGTCTCGCTTCCGGCGCATCCGACATGTCCTGCCTCCGTCCCCTCGCTGATCACCTGTAACGCGCAGGCAATCTAGGTCACCGTGTCACGTGAGCGAAAGACCTCGTCCGCATATCGGTATGTCGATTCTGTGAAGCAGCGAGGTCCTCCCGTCCAGTTGGAGTCGGGAGGACCGTAGAGCAGGAAGCGCGCTTGCGCCACAGGGTGTGCGTCAGCCGACGGGCCGCTTGAGTCTGGCCACGCTGCATTGGTCCGGGGGGGCGATCCCCGGACCCCCAGCCGACGCCGCTCGCCGCGTGCCTCAATCCATCGGCCGCTTGAGGCGGGCCACGAACTTGTACCGGTCTCCCCGGTACACCGACCGCACCCACTCCACCGGCTCGCCCGTCTTGTCGTACGAGTGCCGGGACAGCATCAGCATCGGCAGGCCCACGTCGGTGCCGAGCAGGCCCGCCTCGCGCGGGGTGGCCAGGGAGGTCTCGATGGTCTCCTCGGCCTCGGCGAGATGGACGTCGTAGACCTCGGCCAACGCCGTGTAGAGGGACGTGTACTTGACGAGCGACCTGCGCAGGGCCGGGAAGCGCTTGGCGCTCAGGTGGGTCGTCTCGATGGCCATCGGCTCGGCGTTCGCCATGCGCAGTCGCTCGATGCGCAGCACCCGGCCGCCGGCCGTGATGTCGAGGAGCTCGGCGAGCCGGTCGTCGGCGGTGATGTAGCCGATGTCGAGCAGCTGCGAGGTGGGTTCCAGGCCCTGGGCGCGCATGTCCTCGGTGTACGAGGTGAGTTGCAGCGCCTGGGACACCTTCGGCTTCGCGACGAAGGTGCCCTTGCCCTGGATCCGCTCCAGGCGCCCCTCGACCACCAGCTCCTGGAGCGCCTGGCGGACGGTCGTGCGGGAGGTGTCGAACTCGGCGGCGAGGGTGCGCTCGGGGGGTACCGGGGTGCCGGGCGACTGGGTCTCCGTCATGTCGAGCAGGTGCTTCTTCAGGCGGTAGTACTTGGGCACGCGCGCGGTACGGACGCCTGCCCCGCCCTCGGTCTCCGCACTGCTGACGTCGCTGCTCATGGTCTGCCTTCCCGGCTCCGGATGCGGGTCACATCGTGATCCCTTCTGTATACCGTCGCCGACTCTTTTGGTCTAGTCCACAGAGGTGAGTGGTATAGCGGACGACACTACTCCGCCGCCGCTGTTTTCGCTGGCTTCTTTACTAATGGTTCCTGCATATGTAGCTCGCATAACGGCTGGTCAGAGCGGTTTCGCAGGCTCTTGACAGGCCCCGTGGTCTGGTCCAAGCTCCCCCTACTGGTCTACACCATTGGTCCAGGTCCCGGCTCGTGGGCGGGAGGTGTGGGCATCCCTGAGGAGGGTGGCGTGAAGCGCAAGCTGGCAGCCGCGATAGGCATCGCGGGCATGATGGTCTCGGTCGCGGCATGTGGGGGCAGCGACAGCGGAAGTTCGGACAACAGCGGCGCGGACGCCAAGGAGCTGACCGTCTGGCTCACCGTCGACGCCCAGAACAACTGGCCCGAGCTGGTGAAGGCCGCGGACGCCGCGGTCCAGAAGAAGCACCCCGGCATCAAGATCAACCACGAGTACTACGGCTGGCCCGACAAGAACACCAAGCTCGACGCGGTCCTCGCCACCGACAAGGCCCCCGACGTGGTCGAGATGGGCAACACCGAGATGCTGGGCTACATGGTCAAGGGGGCTTTCGCGCCCCTGGACGCCTCGAAGTTCACCAACTCCTCCGCCTGGCTCGACGGCCTCAAGGCCTCGGTGACGTACGACGGCAAGACCTACGGCGTTCCCTACTACGCGGGCGGCCGCGTCGGCAACTGGCGCAAGGACGTCTTCGCCTCGGTAGGCGTCAAGTCCACCCCGAAGACCTACGCGGAGCTCACCGCCGCGCTCGACAAGGTCCAGAAGAAGGAGGGCGACAAGTTCTCCGCCTGGTACCAGCCCACCCGTGACTGGTACGCGGCCATGTCCTTCGTCTACGACGCCGGCGGCTCCATCGCCGTCGACTCGGGCGGCACCTGGAAGGCCAACCTCTCCTCGCCCGAGTCCATCAAGGGCCTCACCGAGTTCAAGAACGTCGTCGACAAGTACATGCACGGCGACAAGACCAAGGACGAGTCCGACCGTTACATCGTCTACGGCCAGGGCAAGTCGGGCATGATCTTCGGCGCGGCCTGGGAGGGCGCGACCTCCGCCGACCCGAAGAACGACAAGACCGGCAAGCTCAAGGACAACCTCGAGAACTTCGTGATGCCCGGCCCGTCCGGCAAGAACCTGCCCGTCTTCCTGGGCGGTTCGGACCTCGCCGTGCCCGTGAAGTCGAAGGCGCAGGCCGTCGCCGCCGAGTGGATCAACGCCTTCACCGGTCCCTCCGGCCAGAAGGGCCTGATGGCCAAGGGCAACCTGCCCAACAACAAGACCGACCTCGCCACCTTGAAGAACGACCCGGCGACGGCGGTCCCGGCCACCGCGGCCGAGTCCAACTGGTTCGTGCCCATGGCACCCGGCTGGGGCCAGGTCGAGAAGGCCCAGGTCCTGCAGAACATGCTGCAGAACATCGGCACCGGCAAGCAGTCCGTCGAGGCGGCGGCCAAGGCGGCCGACGCGGCGATCGACAAGGTCATCAACACCAAGTGACCGCAGGCAGGGCCCCGTTGAGAACGGCGGGGCCCTGCTTCCCGTACGACCAGAGGGACCGCTGAGGAGCGCGCCATGAGTGCCGCAGACACGACCACCCCCACCGAGGTGCCGCCGCCGATGCCGGTACCACCGCCCTCCCCGCCGGTGGCGCCCCGCAGAAGGCGCAGCTCCGGCACCACCCCCTGGCTGCTGCTCGCACCCTGCCTGCTCATCCTCGGCCTGGTCATGGGCTATCCGCTGGTCCGCCTGGTCACCCTGTCGTTCCAGAAGTTCGGCCAGTCCCAGCTGTGGGGCTTCCAGCCCGCCGAGTGGGTCGGCTTCGACAACTTCACCGGCGTGCTCGACGACGGCGAGTTCTGGGCGGTCGTCGTCCGGACCATCGTCTTCGCGGCGGGCTGTGTCATCTTCACGATGGTCGCCGGCATGCTGATCGCCCTGCTGCTCCAGCGGGTCTCCGGCTGGGTGAAGACCCTGATCAACATCGCGCTGGTGGCCAGCTGGGGCATGCCGATCATCGTCGCCACCACGGTCTTCAAGTGGCTGTTCGACGCGGACTACGGCATCCTCAACGCGCTGCTCAGCAAGCTGCCCGGCGTCGAGATGATCGGCCACAACTGGTTCGCCAGCGGTCCCCAGGGCCTTGCCGTGATCATGCTGCTGGTGGTCTGGGGCGCGGTGCCCTTCGTGGTGATCACCCTGAGCGCCGGACTCACCCAGGTCCCCAAGGAGATGGAGGAGGCCGCCCGTCTCGACGGCGCCGGCGCCTGGGGCGTGTTCCGGTACGTCACCCTGCCGATCCTCAAGCCCATCATCGTGATGCTGACGACCCTGTCGGTCATCTGGGACATGGGCGTCTTCCCGCAGGTGTTCGTGATGCGCAACGGGCACCCGGAGCCGGAGTTCCAGATCCTGCCCACGTACTCCTACGACCGCGCCTTCGTGGTCAACGACTACGCGCAGGGCTCCGCGATCGCCCTCATCACCGTGCTGCTGCTGCTCGGGGTGGTCGCCGTCTACATGCGTCAGATGCTGAAGATCGGAGAGGTCGAATGAGCGCGCTCGCTCCCGGGGTCCGCCGCAGGTCGAAGCTGGGCTGGAACCTCCTCGGTCTCCTCGTCTTCGTCACCGCGGGCTTCCCGGTCTACTGGATGCTCAACACCGCGTTCAAGCCGGCGAAGGACGCCATCGACCCGGACCCGAGCCTGCTGCCGACCGGGATCACCCTCTCCAACTTCAGCCGCGCGCTGGACATCGCCGACTTCTGGGGCCCGGTCGGCCGCAGCCTGATCGTCTCCCTGGCGGTCGTGGCGATCGGCATCGTGGTCGGCACCCTGGCCGCGCTCGCGATCTCCCGCTTCGCCTTCCGTGGCCGCAAGATCGTGATCGTGGGCATCCTCGCGGTCCAGATGGTCCCCCTGGTCGCGATGATCATCCCGGTCTTCCTGCTCCTGAACGACCTCGACCAGTACGACAAGCTGTCCGGCCTGATCATCACGTACCTGACCTTCATCCTCCCCTTCACGGTGTGGACGCTGCGCGGCTTCATCGTCAACATCCCGAAGGAGCTGGAGGAGGCGGCGATGGTCGACGGCTGCTCGCCCACCGGCGCCTTCCTGCGCGTGGTCTTCCCGCTGCTGGCCCCCGGCATGGTCGCCACCTCGGTCTACGCCTTCATCCAGGCCTGGAACGAGTACCTCTACGCCCTCATGCTGCTCAGCCAGAAGAACCAGACCGCGACCGTCTGGCTCGGCAACTTCACCACCAAACACGGCACCGAATACGCCCCGATGATGGCCGGTTCCACCATGATGGCCGTGCCGATCGTGGTCCTCTTCCTCCTCGTCCAGCGCAAGATGGCCGCGGGCCTCACCGCGGGCGCCGTGAAGGGATAACGCCCCCCGATGACGACTTTCGCCAGCGGCACCGACACGCTCACGCGGGACGCCCTCACGGTCCTCCAACCAGGCTTCACCGGCACCACCGCCCCCGACTGGCTGCTGCGCCGCCTCGGCGAGGGCCTCGCCTCGGTCGGCCTGTTCGGCCGCAACATCGCCTCCCGGGAACAACTGGCCGCCCTGACGGCCCAGTTGCGCGCCGAACGCGACGACGTCCTGGTCGCCATCGACGAGGAAGGCGGTGACGTGACCCGCCTGGAGGTGGGCACCGGCTCGTCCTTCCCCGGCAACAACGCCCTCGGCGCCGTGGACGACGTGGAACTCACCCACGCGGTGGCCGCCGAGCTGGGCCGCCGCCTCGCGGCCTGCGGGGTCAACCTCAACTGGGCCCCGTCGGCCGACGTGAACTCCAACCCCGCCAACCCGGTGATCGGCGTGCGCTCCTTCGGCGCCACCGCCGACCTGGTCGCCCGGCACACGGCGGCCTACGTCACCGGGCTCCAGTCGGCGGGTGTCGCCGCCTGCACGAAGCACTTCCCGGGCCACGGCGACACCGCGATCGACTCCCACCACGCCCTGCCGCGCATCGACGTGGACCGCTCGGTACTGCTGGAGCGCGAACTGCGGCCCTTCCGCGCGGCCATCGCCGCCGGAACCCGCGCGGTGATGACCGCCCACATCCTGGTCCCGGCCCTGGACCAGGACCGCCCGGCAACGCTGTCCCACCCGGTCCTGACCGATCTGCTCCGAGGCGAACTCGGCTACACCGGCCTCATCGTCACCGACGGCATGGAGATGCAGGCCATCGCCGGTACCTACGGCATCGAGCGCGGCAGCGTCCTCGCCATCGCCGCCGGCGCCGACGCGATCTGCGTGGGCGGCGGCCTCGCCGACGACGAGACGGTACGGCGCCTGCGCGACGCCCTGGTCTCCGCGGTCCGCGCCGGCGAACTCGCCGAGGAGCGCCTCGCCGAGGCGGCGGAACGGGTGCGCACCCTGGCCCACTGGACGGCGGCCGGCGCGGCCGACGCCCAGCTGCCGGCCGACGAGGAGGTGGGCCTGCGCGCGGCCCGCCGGGCACTGCGCGTCACCGGTGCCGACTTCACTCCCCTCACCGCGGCCCCCTATGTCGCCGCCTTCACCCCGGTGGCCAACATCGCGGTCGGCGACGAGACCCCCTGGGGCGTGGCCGCCGAACTCGCCCGCCTTCTTCCCGGCACGGAGACAGGCAGCTTCGCCGGCGACGACGCGGGCCTCGCGACCCTGGCCGCGGCCGGCCCCCGCCGCATCGTGGCCGTGGTCCGCGACGAACACCGCCATCCCTGGATGACGGCGGCCCTGGACACCGTCCTGCGCACCCGCCCCGACACCATCGTCATCGAAATGGGCCTCCCCCAGGCCCCCACCCGAGGAGCCCTCCACATCGCAACCCACGGCGCGGCAAGGGTGTGCGGCAGGGCGGCGGCGGAGGTCATCGCGGGGGAGGAGTAGGCCTTACGACACAACAGGTGCCGGTTCCTTCGAAAGGGACCGGCACCTGCCTTTGTCAGGGGCGCGGGGCAGCGTTGGATATGCGGCTACCGCCGCGTGTGCGCGACCAGCCACGGACAACCCGCACCCGGCACGCAGCGGAACCCCGCAGACGCGAACCCGCTTTAAATCCCCTGCCAGTCAGGCTTGTTGACAAAGGTGTGCCGGAAGTAGTCGGCCAGCTTCAACTTCGACGCCGCTCCCTCGTCCACCACCACCGTCGCATGCGGATGCAACTGCAACGCCGACGCAGGACACACCGCGGCCACCGGTCCCTCCACCGTCGCCGCCACCGCATCCGCCTTGCCCTCACCCGTCGCCAGCAGCACCAGATGCCGGGCCTCCAGGATCGTCCCGATCCCCTGGGTGATCACATGGTGCGGCACCTGCGCGATGTCCCCCTCGAAGAACCGCGCGTTGTCCACCCGGGTCTGCTCGGTGAGCGTCTTGATCCGGGTCCGCGAGGCCAGCGAGGAGCACGGCTCGTTGAACCCGATATGCCCGTCCGTCCCGATCCCGAGCAGCTGCAGATCCACGCCCCCGGCGTCGGCCAGTGCCGAGTCGTACGCCGCGCAGGCCCCCGGGATGTCCTCCGCGGTCCCGTCCGGCCCCATGAAGGAGTCCATCGGTATCCCGAGCGGCTCCAGCACCTCCCGCCGCAGCACCGACCGGTACGACTCCGGATGCTCGGCCGGCAGCCCCACGTACTCGTCGAGCTGGGCTATCCGCGCCCGCGAGGCGTCCACGGCACCGGCCCGCACCTTCGAGGCCAGGGCCTCGTAGATCGGCAGCGGGGTCGAGCCGGTCGCCACCCCGAGCAGGGCGTCGGGCTTGCGCCGCAGGAGCTGGGCCATGGCCTCGGCGATGAGCTCGCCACCCGCCTTGGCGTCCGGAACGATGACAACTTCCACGCTGGGCCTGCCGATCTGAGGAAACGATCTGAACTGGAGAAACGCTCTGAACCGGGAGGGCTCGACCGGACCCGGCACAGCCCATGTGGTTTAGACCAATCTAACAGAATCGGCCTCCCCGGCCCAGGGTCCCGGAGGTCCTCACCACGCCACCTCCGCGTCACGTCCAGGTCGGCCGCCCTTCCTCGCGGGGGAGCGGAACGGGTAGTGGAATAGGAGCCATGACCACCGTCACGACACCCGACCCGCACCGCGAACTCCCCGGCCGGATCATGGCCCGCGAGATGGCCGAACAGCCCGCCGTGCTGCGCCGCATCCTGGACGAGGGCGCCCCGGCCATCCGCAAGGTCGCCCAGGAGATCGCCGCCCGCGCACCCCGTTTCGTCCTGCTGACCGCCCGCGGCACCTCCGACAACGCGGCCCTCTACGCCAAGTACCTCCTGGAAGTCCGCCTCGGCCTGCCCTGCGGCCTCACCTCCATGTCGACGACCACCGCCTACGGCGCCCGCCCCGACCTCACCGACGTCCTGGTCGTCACGGTCAGCCAGTCCGGCGGCTCCCCCGACCTGGTGGCCTCCACCCGGGCCGCCCGCGACGCCGGCGCCATCACCCTCGCCGTGACCAACAACCCCGACTCCCCGCTGGCCGGGGTCTCCGAGTACCACATCGACGTCATGGCCGGTCCGGAGAAGGCCCTCCCCGCGACCAAGACCTACACGGCCTCCCTCCTCGCGCTCTATCTCTTCGTCGAGGGACTGCGGGGCGGCGACGGAGGCCCCGCCCAGGTGCTGCCGGAGCTGGCCGCCGGTCTGCTCGCCCGCCAGGACGAGGTCCGCGCCCTCGCCGCCCGCTACCGCTTCGCGGAGCGCATGGTGATCACCTCCCGCGGCTACGGCTATCCCACCGCCAAGGAAGCCGCCCTCAAGCTGATGGAGACCAGCTACATCCCGGCCCTCGCCTACTCCGGCGCCGACCTGCTGCACGGCCCGCTCGCCATGGTCGACAACGTCTCCCCAGTCATCGCCGTGGTCACCGACGGCAAGGGCGGCGAGGCCCTCCAGCCCGTCCTCGACCGGCTCCGCGGCCGCGGCGCGGACCTGGTCGTGATCGGCCCCCGCGGTCAGGTCGAGCGCGCCTCGGCCGGCTTCGTCCTGCCCACCGAGAACGTGGCCGAGGAGGTCCAGCCCGTCCTGGAGATCATCCCCCTCCAGCTCCTGGCCTACGAGGTCACCATCGCCCGCGGCCAGGACCCGGACGCACCGCGAGCGCTGGCGAAGGTGACGGAGACGCACTGAGCGGCGAGACCGGGCTCCGAGCCGCGGTGCCGTAGTGCCCACGCGCGCACTGGGTGGCAAGGCCGGGCTCCGGGGCGCGGTGCCGCAGCGCCCCGGCGCGCTGAGCGGCGAGAGTGGGCTCCGAGCCGCGCTGCCGCAGCGCCCCGGCCGAGCGGCAAGGCCGGACTCCGGGCCGCCGTGCCGCAGTGCCCCCGCGCTCTAGTGCAGGCTCAGCAGCGATCCCCCTGTCGCGTCGATGTGCTGCCCGGTGACCCAGCGGGAGTCCGGTGAGGCCAGGAACGCCACCACGTCCGCGACCTCGGACGCCGTGCCGACCCGTCCGAAGACCGACACCGACTCGGCGTGTGCGCGTATCGCCGGGTCGGAGAGCGCGGCGCTGGTCAGATCGGTGTCGATGAACCCCGGCCCCACGGAGTTGGCGGTGATCCCGCGCGGGGCCAGCTCGGCCGCGAGGGAGCGGGTCAGGGTGGTCACCGCCCCCTTGGCCATGTGGGTGGCGGCGATGGGGGCGATCGCCGCCTCCGTGGCCGCCGTGACGTTGATGATCCGGCCCTGGTCACGCAGCCGGTGCAGGCCGTGCTTGATGATGAAGAAGGGCGCTCTGGCGTTGACCGCCTGCGTCCGGTCGTACATCTCCTCGTCCGTCTCGCCGATGCCGGCGAAGATCGCCATCCCCGCGTTGCTCACCAGGATGTCCAGCCCCTGCGCATGCCGGTCGAAGGCCTCCCACAAGGTCTCCGCGTCACCCGGCACACCGAGCTCGGCGCGGATGGCGAACGCGCTGCCGCCCGCCGCCTCGATCGCGGTGACCGTCTCCTTCGCCGCCGCCTCATTGCTGCCGTAGTGCACGGCGACCCGCGCCCCGTCCCGCGCCAGCCGCTCGGCCACGGCCCGTCCGATTCCCCGGCTCGCTCCGGTGACCAGTGCTGTCCTGCCCGCAAGCACGCCCATGCCGACGCCCCCTCCACATTGCCTAGCGGTCGCTACAAAAAGAACGTACAGCAGCCGTCCACCCTTTCTCTAGCACCCGCTATACAATTCACTCCATGGTGAGCCGCCGGGACACGAAAGCGCAGGTCGCAGCCACGACCACACCCTCCAGGCCGCGTGGCCGCCCCCGCTCCTTCGACCGGGAGACCGCGCTGGAGAAGGCGATCCTGGCGTTCTGGGAGCGCGGGTACGAAGCCACCTCCGTCTCCGACCTCACCCGGGTGATGGACATCGGCGCCCCGAGTCTGTACGCCGCCTTCGGCGACAAACGCTCGCTCTTCGAGGAGGCCGTGAGCGTCTACGGCTCCCGTTACGCGGCCTTCGCCGACCGTGCCCTCGTCGAGGAGCCCACCGCCCGCGCCGCCGTCGAGCGCACGTTGCGCGAGGCCGCCCGCGCGTACACCGACCCCGCCCGCCCGCAGGGCTGTCTCATCGCGCACGCGGCCATCAACTGCACGACTCCCGAGGTCGCGGAGTCCCTGCGGGACCGGCGCAACGCCATGATCGCCGCCTTCGAGAGCCGTATCCGAGCCGGCATCGCCACAGGTGAACTGCCTCCCGGCACCGACGCCCGAGCGCTTGCGCGGCACAGCGGCGCGGTCGTGCACGGCATGTCCCAGCAGGCGCGCGACGGCGCGAGCCGCGAGGAGCTGGAGGCCGTCGCGGAAATTGCCATGGCGATCTGGCCCCGCACATGAACCCACACGCGTTAGGCTGCGTGGTGGATGTTAGGGCGTCCGACTAGTTGGCTCCCGTGCGGGAAAGCTCCAACAACAAACAGGCTCCAACGCATGGACACGCCTAGTGGTCTAGTCCACAATTGAACCGCGCTTCCGTCTTCCCCGCACAGGAAGGCGGACCGAGGAACCGGAGCTCTCTGCCCTGACTGCCCCGGGTCCTCATCCTTCGGCCGACCGGGACCGCACACCCCACGGCCGATATTGCTCCGGGCTGCGGTGCCGGGAAGGTTGAGGGTCCTTCCCAGGCGCCGCGGCCCGCGGGTGTTTTCGGGGCAGGGTCAGGTCTCCGGTGAGCCCGGCGGTTTCACGCCACTCACATACCCCCAGGTACGCTCGCACCCGTGCCCTCCATGAACGAACTGGTCCGCCAGCACACCGCACTCGACGACTCCGACCTCGAGTGGCTGCATCTGCTGGTCTCGGAGTGGCAGCTGCTCTCCGACCTCTCCTTCGCCGACCTGGTCCTGTGGGTCCCCACCCTCGACGGCACCCGCTATGTCTCCGTCGCCCAGATGCGCCCCAACACCGGCCCCACCTCCTACCAGGACGACATGGTCGGCCACCTCGTCCCGCGCGGCCGCCGCCCGCTGCTGGACGCGGCGCTCGACGAGGGCCGGATCGTGCGCGAGGGCGACCCGGAGTGGCGCGAGGAGGTCCCGGTCCGGGTCGAGTCGATTCCGGTACGACGGGAGGGGCGCGTCCTCGGTGTCATCGCGCGCAACACCAACCTGCTCACCGTCCGTACCCCGAGCCGGCTCGAACTGACCTATCTCCAGAGCGCGTCGGACCTGGCGCAGATGATCGCGGCCGGCTCCTTCCCGTTCCCCAACCAGCAGATGGACATGGACGCGGCTCCGCGCGTCGGCGACGGCCTGATCCGGCTGGACGCGGACGGGATCGTCCAGTACGCCTCCCCGAACGCGCTGTCCGCCTACCACCGCATGGGCCTCGCCTCCGACCTGGTGGGCCAGCACCTCGGCCGGACCACCGCCGAACTCGCCCCCACCCGGGGCCCCGTGGACGAGGCCCTCGCCAAGGTCGCCAGCGGCTGGGCACCCCGAGAGTTCGAGATCGAGGCGCACGACGGGGTCATCCAGTTCCGGGCCATCCCGCTCAAGCCCAAGGGCACCCGCATCGGTTCACTGGTGCTGCTCCGGGACGTGACCGAACTGCGCCGCCGTGAGCGCGAGTTGATCACCAAGGACGCGACCATCCGGGAGATCCACCACCGGGTGAAGAACAACCTCCAGACGGTGGCGGCCCTGCTCAGGCTCCAGGCTCGGCGCATCGAGTCCGACCGCGGCCGCGAGGCGCTGGAGGAGGCGGTCCGCCGGGTCGGCTCCATCGCGATCGTGCACGAGACGCTGTCCCAGAACCTGGACGAGCGCGTGGAGTTCGACGAGATCGCGGACCGGGTGCTCGCCATGGTCGCCGAGATCTCGCCCGGCAAGGTCACCGGCCGGCGCAGCGGCCGCTTCGGCATCCTGGACGCCGAGGTCGCCACCCCGCTCTCGATGGTCCTGACCGAGATCCTCCAGAACGCCCTGGAGCACGGCTTCCGCGAGGGGGAGACCGGCACCGTCGAGGTCTCCGCCGTCCGCGGCGGCACTACCAAGGAGGCCCGCCTCCTCGTCACCGTCCAGGACGACGGCGTCGGCCTGCCCGAGGGCTTCGACCCGCACACCGCGGGCAACCTGGGCCTCCAGATCGTACGGACGCTGGTGGAAGGGGAGTTGGGCGGTACGTTCGACATGGTCCCGGCGCCGGAGGGCGGGACCAGGGTGATCCTGGACGTGCCGGTGCGGGCGCACAAGTAACGCAGGATCACCGCAACTGCCGTACGACCGCTGCCGTCGCTGTCGTGGCTACGGCGCCGGACAGCAAAAAGCCCCGGACCGTTCAGGGGTCCGGGGCTCAAATGCTCGTTGCCAGCTTTTGCTGCGCATCGGGGGTACTGCGCGCTGCGGCTCGGGGGCGGGAGAAGCGTACGCGGTGTACGCGCCGCCAAGCTCAGGCTGTTTTGCGGGGCGGGTGTGTCAGGCAGAAGCCTGACGGGCCCGGTTGCGGGCGGCACGGCGCTTCATGGCGCGACGCTCGTCCTCGCTGAGACCACCCCAGACGCCGGAGTCCTGGCCGGACTCGAGCGCCCACTGCAGACACTGATCCATAACGGGGCAGCGACGGCAGACGGCCTTGGCTTCCTCGATCTGCAGCAGCGCAGGACCGGTGTTGCCGATGGGGAAGAAGAGCTCGGGGTCTTCCTCGCGGCAAACGGCGTTGTGACGCCAGTCCATGGCTGCTACCTCTCCTTGGTATTACGTGCAAGTTGCTTGTGAATGTGAACGCTTTCACGAATCCCTCAACAAGTGAAGGGCCGCCCGCCGAGTCTTCCCCGGCGTGGTCCTGTGGATTGAAGAGGGGTTCCGGTGGTCAGTGGACGCTGGTGTTGCGGGCTGTCCCGACCGCCACGTAGAGACTCGCAAACCTCAGCGGCGGATACAACCCCTTCCGGAAAGTTTTTTTTGATTCCTCGGTGTCGACTAGGTCACAGCCGTACTTCCATGGGGTGGACCCTGGTCTAAACGTTCGAGTGAAAGGACTTTAGCCCCTTCTGCTCACACAATCACACGCAGTGCACGGCGTACGCCTGTGAACGTCACGCTCGTGCGCAGTCCGAGGTGGTCGCCGTCCATCTGGAGGGGCAGAGGCACCTTCGAATGCAAGGTGAACCGGTCCAGGTCGTGCAGGGACACAGCGTGCTTGCCATGGGGGCCGCGTTCGGGGGACGAAGTGAGCAACTGGGTGCCATATCGGGCGATCGCGGTCGTCGTCATGCGGCTGAGACCGAGTACGTCGAGGCCTTTATCGAACGAGGCCTTAGGCGACGCGTACATCGGGTGATTGCCCAGGAAGGTCCACGGAGAGGTGTTCGAGACTATGGAAAGGACCAGATCGTTCACCGGCTCCGCATCCGGCCGCTCCAGGGTGATCGTCCCGTGCCGGCGGTGCGCCTCACCGAAGAACTGGCGCAGTGCCTGGCGGACGTAGAGAGCGTGTGTGGATTTCCTGCCGCGTTCCCGCTGCTGCTCCACCCGTCCCACCACACCGGCGTCGAATCCGAGCCCCGCGTTGAAGGTGAACCACCGGCCCGGCACGGCTTCGTCCTCGGTGCCGGGTGTGCCGGATGCCAGTCCGAGACCGACCGTGCGCTCGCTGCCCTCGCGCAGGGCGTCCAGGAGGGCGCCGGTGGCCTCCACGGCGTCGTTGGGCAGGCCCAGGGCGCGGGCGAAGACGTTGGTGGAGCCGCCGGGGACGACGGCGAGACCGGGGAGGCGCTCGGGGTCGGGCCCTGCGTACAGGAGGCCGTTGACGACCTCGTTGACCGTGCCGTCGCCGCCGAGGGCCACGACCAGGTCGATGTCCTTGCTCTCCGCCGCCTGCCGGCCCAGGTCGCGCGCGTGACCGCGGTACTCGGTGGTGACCGCCTCGAGTTTCATCTCGCTCGCCAGCGCATGGATCAGGACATCGCGCGTACGTGCGCTTGTGGTGGTTGCCGCCGGATTGACCACGAGAAGTGCACGCATGAGTTGCAGCGTACCTACTGGGTGGTACCGGGCACAGGTCGAGGTAGGGATCACGTAAGACTTGGCTGCGTGAACCTTGCCACGGGGGCGTGAGGCAACCCGCGCGCGGAGGTGTGCGTTGACCACGCCTCACCCGCGGGGTTTCGGGGCCGAGGGCTACCCTTCAAGGGTGAGCAGCGAGCAGACTCCCACCACCCCTGAGACCGGGACCGTGACCGCCGGTCCGCGCCCACGGCGACTGACGTACGCCGCCGCCCTGGCCGCGCTGGAGGGGCTCGCGCTCGTCGTGGGAGGCGCCTGGATCCTCGTGGAGGGGCTCGTCGGCGATCCGGACGACCGGCAGTCCGCCGTCACCGGGGGCATCACGCTGATCGTCCTCGCCCTGCTGCCGCTGCTCGCCGCGCGTGGGCTGCTCGCCCGCCGCAGCTGGAGCCGGGGCCCGGCCGTCATCACCCAGATCATGGCCCTCCCCGTCGCCTACAACCTCCTCCAGGCCGACAGCGCCGCGATCCCGGCAGGCATCGCCCTCGCGGTCGTCGCGCTGGCCGCCTTGATCCTCCTGATCAACTCCGAGACGACCCAGGCACTGGGGATCAGGGGACCGGGACGGACCGAGGGCGGGGAGCGGCAGTCGTAGCACTGCGGAAGGGGCGGCCGCGGAAGCGGGCATGCCTCGCCGCCGGGGGAGGGGCTCGGGCAGCCTGGCCCGCACGGCAGTGACTGTCGCTTCGGGACGTGCCGCGCCTCGATGCACTGCTGACTCAGGAGGGGCCCGCGCGATGTCGTAGAGCCTGAGGGCGGTGGGTGACCGCCGGGCCGGAGCGGTGGGTGGCCGAGGGGCCCTGTGAGGCCGGACGGGGTCGGTGGACCGGCGGTCGCCGGGGAGCCTGCGTGTGGGCCGCCCTGTGGAGGCGAGACCGTGCTCTGGGAGCCGGTCCTGCGGCCTCGGGCCGGTCGGGGTGGTCGCCGGCCGTCGTCTGACGGGCGGTCTTGCTGAGGGTGGCCCCGATCGATGTGGCTTGCGCCCCCCGCTCCGCGGCGGACCGTCTGTCGGCCCTCGGCCCGGCCGAGCCCGGCGGTGGGGGCTGTTCTGCTCGCCGGGCCTTGGGGGCTACTCCTCCACCAGGAGCTTTTCCCGGAGTTGGGCCAGGGTGCGGGCCAGCAGGCGGGAGACGTGCATCTGGGAGATGCCGACCTCCTGCGCGATCTGCGACTGGGTCATGTTGCCGAAGAACCGGAGCAGCAGGATTCGCTTCTCGCGCGGAGGGAGATCCTCCAGCAGCGGCTTCAGCGACTCGCGGTACTCGACGCCCTCCAGCGCCTCGTCCTCCGCACCGAGGGTGTCCGCCACCGCCGGGGACTCGTCGTCGGTGTCCGGGACGTCCAGGGACAGTGTGGAGTACGCGTTGGCGGACTCCAGGCCCTCCAGGACCTCCTCCTCCGAGATGGCCAGTTTCTCGGCCAGCTCATGGACCGTGGGGGAGCGGCCGTGCTGCTGGGAGAGCTCGGCCGTGGCCGTCGTGAGGGCCAGTCGCAGCTCCTGGAGGCGCCGCGGCACACGGACCGCCCAGCCCTTGTCGCGGAAGTGACGCTTGATCTCACCGACGACCGTGGGCGTCGCGTACGTCGAGAACTCGACGCCGCGGTCCGGGTCGAAGCGGTCGACCGACTTGATCAGACCGATCGTGGCGACCTGGGTCAGGTCGTCCAGCGGCTCGCCGCGGTTGCGGAAGCGGCGCGCGAGGTGCTCGACGAGCGGCAGGTGCATCCGGACCAGCCGGTTGCGCAGCTCCGCGTACTCCGGGCTGCCGTCCTTCAGCGCGCGCAGCTCGACGAACAGCGCGCGTGCTCCGCTGCGGTCATGTGGATCATGGTGCGGGACCGGCGTGTTGTTCGCGCCCGCCGCGCCGTCCTCTGCGTTTCGCTCGTGCTCGCTCATCGTCCCGCCCGTCGCCCTTCCACGAGCCCTCGCCTCCGTCCGCACCGGGAAGACCCCGGTCCGCCCTGCCGGAGGCGCGCCCTGCACGGCACCTTCCCGATCACGCTGCCCGTCGTCCAGGAGGCCGGTCGCCGTGGTGTCACCGACGCCCTCCTCCGGGTGCGGCCGGGCCTGCTCGGGGATGCCGTCGATGCCGTCCACCATGCGTCGGGAACCGCCGGGGCCGTCGTCGCCCAGGCTGCCGGCGCCGCTCGGGTGGTCGGGGCGGTGTCCGCCCTCGGCCGGCAGCTCCCGTGTGCCGCGCTCTTCGTCCCGCACCGGCCCGTCCCCGTTCCTCACGCCGGCCCGGGTCCCGCGCCGCGCTGTTTGTAGAGGCTGATCGAAACGGTTTTGTCCTCGTCCACGGCCGACGAGACCTTGCCCGCGAGGGCCGACAGGACGGTCCAGGCGAAGGTGTCGCGCGAGGGTGCGTGACCGTCCGTGGTCGGGGCCGAGACGGTGACCTCCAGCGAGTCGTCGACGAGTCGGAAGACACAGCTGAGCACCGAGCCGGGCACGGCCTGCTGGAGCAGGATCGCGCAGGCCTCGTCCACCGCGATGCGCAGGTCCTCGATCTCGTCGAGGGTGAAGTCCAAACGGGCTGCGAGGCCGGCCGTGGCCGTCCGCAGCACCGACAGGTAGGCACCCGCGGCCGGCAGCCGGACTTCCACGAAGTCCTGGGTCGCGGGCTCGCCTGCGATCTGGGACACCCTCACCTCCAAGGTGGTACAAGCTTTTCGGGGGCCGAGGGTCGCCCCCCGGAGTAACGCGAAGTGTGGTTCAGCGGTGACGCTACCGCGCTCTCGGCTTTCCTGTCCCGGGACCCCAACCCCTTGCCGTCACTCACAGTAAACCTGTGGACACGCTCCGTGTCTAGGGGTTTGCGGCTCCAATTGGGAAGAACGCGCGCCGGGTTGACGTACCCAGACGTCAGACGGTCGAACCGTCCTGGAACCCGGGGGTCCAGGGTCACACAAGGACGTGGTCGACGAAGCACCAACGCCAGTTCTCTCCTGGTTCATGGGTGCGCATGATCGGGTGGTCGGTGTCCTTGTGGTGCTTCGTCGCGTGCTGTCCCGGCGAGGAGTCGCAGCAGCCGACGTGACCGCACGTGAGGCACAGGCGCAGTTGTACCGGGTGGGTGCCGTCCCTCAGGCACTCCGGACACGTCTCGTTGAGAGGCTCGGGTTCCGGGTGCGGCAGCGCGTCGGCGTGCGTGCACTGTTTCATGATTGCCAGGTTACGACGGGCGCGCGGATGCTTGCGCGGAAAAGCGAGGGTGGGCGCACGACGATGGACGAGGGTGGGCGAGGGTCATGGACGTGATGCCACTGCTGTTGCTGGTGGCGGGGAGCGCGGCGGTCGCCGCGGCCGCCCGGCGCACCCCGGTGCCGGCGCCGCTGCTGCTGGTCGCGGCCGGGCTCGTGATCTCCTACGTCCCCGGGGTCCCGGAGTACACGCTGGACCCGGACGTGGTCCTGCCCCTCATCCTGCCGCCGCTGCTGCACTCCGCGGCCACCGACAGCTCCTATCTCGACCTGCGGGCGCAACTGCGGCCCGTGGCGCTGCTGTCGGTGGGATACGTGCTCTTCGCGACCCTCGTCGTCGGCTGGGCGGCGTACCGGATCGTGCCGGGGCTGTCGCTGACCGGGGCGCTGGTGCTGGGTGCGGTGGTGGCGCCGCCGGACGCGGTCGCGGCCACCGCGGTCGCGCGCCGGGTGGGGTTGCCGTCCCGGATCACCACGATCCTCCAGGGCGAGTCCCTGGTGAACGACGCGACCGCGATCACCGCCTACCGGGTTGCGCTCGCGGCCGCGGTCGGCGAGGGCGCGTCCTGGGCGGGCGGCATCGGCGAGTTCCTGCTCGCCGCGGTCGGCGGGGTCGTGGTCGGCCTGTTGCTGATGGTGCCGATCCACTGGCTGCGCACCCATCTCAAGGAGCCGCTGCTCCAGAACACCCTGTCCCTGTTGATCCCGTTCGTCGCCTACGCGGCCGCGGAGTCGTTCCACGCCTCCGGAGTGCTTGCGGTCGTCGTGGTGGCGCTCTTCCTCGGACACCGCGCGTGGGAGGTCGATTTCGCGACGCGCCTCCAGGAGGACGCCGTATGGAAAATGGTTGCCTTCGTCCTGGAATCGTCGGTGTTCGCCCTCATCGGACTGCAGCTGCCCGTCGTGCTGAAGGGCCTCGGGGAGTACGAGGGCGGACCCGCCGCCTGGTACGCGGTCGCCGTCTTCCTCGTGGTCGTCGTGTCGAGGTTCGTGTGGGTCTATCCGGCGACCTTCCTGCCGCGCATGCTGTCCGCGCGGATCCGCAAGCGTGAGGACAACCCGACCTGGAAGGGACCGTTCGTCATCGCCTGGGCCGGGATGCGGGGTGTGGTCTCGCTGGCCATCGCCTTCTCGATCCCGGAGCACCTGCACGACGGCGAGCCCTTCGAGGGCCGCAACCTGATCCTCTTCCTCACCTTCACCACGGTCATCGGCACCCTCGTCGTGCAGGGCGTCACCCTGCCCCCGCTGATCCGCATGCTGAAGCTCCCCGGCCGCGACCAGCAGGCCGAGACCCTCGCGGAGGCCAACGCCCAGGCGCAGGCCTCCAGGGCCGCGGAACGCCGCCTGGACGAACTCCTCTCCGACGAGCGCAACGCCCTTCCCCCGCCCCTCGCCGACCGCCTGCGCAACGTCCTGGAACGCCGCCGCAACGCCGTCTGGGAACGCCTCGGCCAGTCCAACCCGCTGACGGGCGAGACGGTCGACGACACCTACCGCCGGCTGTCCGGCGAGATGATCGGCGCCGAGCGCACGGTCTTCGTGAAGCTGCGCGACCTGCGCTACATCGACGACGAGATGCTCCGCACACTGCTGCGCAGGCTCGACCTGGAGGAGGCGGCGGCCTACCGGGAGGCGGCCGAGTAGCACCGGTATCGGCGGGCGGTCAGGGGAAGGGGTGGCCCGTGACCACTGCCGCGACGGTCGTCCCGCGCGCGTAGGCGCCTTCTTCGGCGAGCGCGACCAGTCCGTACAGCAACTTGGCGACATAGAGACGTTCGACGGGGACGCCGTGCCGACCCTGGAAGTCCTCGGCGAACGTTTCGAGTTCGGGGGGCGTGCGGGCGTAGCCGCCGAAGTGGAAGCGGTCGTCCAGGGCCCAGTGGCCGCGTCGGGCACCGAAGGCGCGGATTTGCAGGGACTCCACGTCGGCTGCCAGGAAGCCGCCCTTGAGGACCGGTACGCCCAGGGCCCGCTGGTCCGGGGAGAGGCCCGCGGCCAGGCCCGCGAGGGTGCCGCCGGTGCCGCAGGCGATCGCCACGACGTCGGCCAGGCCGGACAGTTCCTCGCCGAGCGCGCGGCACCCCCGTACGGCGAGGGTGTTGCTGCCGCCCTCCGGGACGACGTACGCGTCCTCGGCGTCCGCCGCGCGCAGCACGCGCGCGAGGGTGGCCGGGTCGGTCTTGGCGCGGTACGTCGACCTGTCCACGAAGTGCAGTCGCATGCCGTCGGCCGCGCACCGGGTCAGGGACGGGTTGAGGGGACGGTCGGCGAGTTCCTGGCCGCGGACCACACCCACCGTGGGCAGGCCGAGGAGGCGTCCGGCGGCGGCCGTGGCGCGCAGGTGGTTGGAGTAGGCGCCGCCGAAGGTGACGACGGTGCGGCCGGCCGCCGCGGTGAGGTTCGGCGCGAGTTTGCGCCACTTGTTGCCGACGATCTCGGGGTGGATCAGGTCGTCGCGCTTGAGGAGGAGGCGCACGCCGTGACGGGTGAAGCGGGGGTCCGACAGCGCCTGCACGGGGGACGGGAGGCGGGGGCGCAGGGCGTCGAGACCGGTCACGCCCCCATTGTGACCTGCGGGGTCACGTCAGGCGCTCGCGAATCCGGCCGCGCAGCCAGGACATGGTGAAGCCGCGGGGGTCCACCTTTCCCGGCTGCCACTCCAGGTGGCCGATGACGGAGCGTTCGGTCCAGCCGTGGTGGCGGCACACCGCCGCGGAGACCCGCTCGATCGCCGTCAGCTGGGCGGTCGGCCAGGGGTCCTCGCCGTCGCCGAGGTTCTCGCACTCGAAGCCGTAGAAGTGGCGGTTGCCGTCGGTGTTGGCCTCGTTGTCGGCCGGCAGCGCCGTCTCCGCGATCACGGCACGCAGGACGTCGTCGTCGCCGAGACCGGCGTGGTTGGCGCGGCCGTAGCCGACGAGGTGGACCCTGCCGTCCTTGGTGATGACGCCGTGGCAGAGGGGGCCGGGCAGACCCGTGTAACCCTTGCGGCACAGCTCCACCGTCGCCGCGCTGCCCTGGGTCACCGTGTGGTGGATCATCACGCCGTGCACGGGCCCCCAGGCGCCGACGTGGTTGCGGTTGTGGTGCTCCCAGTCGCCGACCTCGACGACGGTGGCGCCCTCCGCCCGCAGGACGGCCAGGAATCTCGCGGCGGACATGGGCGAGGCCATGGCCCCCTCCTTCGCACTGCGCGCCGGCCGCCGGACGCGGGTCGGCTCGTACCGGTGCTTGTACCGAAGGCGGCGGGATCCGACTCCTGACTCGTACAGCGTGCGAGCTGATTCGGACAGTCATCTTCCGCTCGGGCAAACGGACTTGACCGGACGGGAGTGGACAGAAATCGCTCACATGCCCAGTCCGGCGGTGATCCATTCCCGCTCTTTCGTGTAATAGCACCGGCACGCTCCGTGAGGAAGGCTTGGTCCCGCACATCGATGCCCGGGAGCAGATCGCGTCCGGGCATGTACCGGGAGGGCAATTCCTTATGTCGGTAGGCGAAGAGGTCCGCACCGAGCAGGACCGGCCGCAGCAGAGCCTCGGCACGGCGGCCGCGCGGAACCTGGCCACCACCACCAAGTCCGCACCCCAGATGCAGGAGATCAGCTCCCGCTGGCTGCTGCGCATGCTGCCCTGGGTGAACGTCCAGGGCGGCACGTACCGGGTGAACCGACGGCTGAGCTACGCCGTGGGCGACGGCCGGGTGACGTTCGTGAAGACCGGCGACCGGGTCGAGGTGATCCCCGACGAGCTGCGCGAGCTGCCGGCGCTCAGGTCCTACGAGGACGACGACGTGCTCTCCGAACTCGCCCGGCGCTGCCAGCAGCGGGAGTTCGCCCCGGGCCAGGTGATCGCCTCGTTCGGCGGCCAGGCCGAGGAGGTGTACCTGCTGGCGCACGGCCGGGTCGAGAAGGTCGGCACCGGCCCCTACGGCGACGACGCGGTCCTCGGAGTCCTCGCCGACGGCGCCTACTTCGGCGAGCAGGCGCTCCTGGACCCGGACGCCATCTGGGAGTACACCGCCCGCGCGGCCACCGCCTGCACGGTCCTCGTGCTGCCCCGCCAGGACGTCGAGCAGGTGGCGGAGCGCTCCGACGCCCTGCGCGAGCACCTGCGGGAACAGAGCGCGATTCCCTCGCAGCGCACCAACAAGTACGGCGAGAAGGAGATCGACCTCGCGGCGGGCCATGACGGCGAGCCCGACATCCCGCACACCTTCGTCGACTACGACGCCCGGCCCCGCGAGTACGAGCTGAGCATCGCCCAGACCGTCCTGCGCATCCACACGCGCGTGGCCGACCTGTACAACCAGCCGATGAACCAGACGGAGCAGCAGATCCGGCTGACCGTCGAGGCCCTCAAGGAGCGCCAGGAACACGAGCTGGTCAACAACCGCGAGTTCGGGCTGCTGAACAACTGCGAGTACGACCAGCGGCTCCAGCCGCACGACGGTGTGCCGAGCCCCGACGACCTGGACGAGCTGCTCAGCCGCCGACGGGGCACCAAGCTGCTGCTGGCCCACCCGCGCGCGATCTCCGCGATCGGCCGTGAGCTCAACAAGCGCGGCCTGGTCCCCGAGACCATCGACGTGGGCGGCAACCGCATCCCCACCTGGCGCGGGGTGCCGATCTATCCCTGCAACAAGATCCCGGTCACGCCGGAGCGGACCACCTCGATCATCGCCATGCGTACCGGTGAGGCCGACCAGGGAGTCATCGGTCTCCAGCAGGCGGGCATCCCGGACGAGATCGAGCCGAGCCTGTCGGTGCGGTTCATGGGCATCAACGAACAGTCGATCATCAAGTACCTGGTGACGGCCTACTACTCAGCGGCCGTGCTGGTCCCGGACGCGCTCGGGGTGCTGGAGAACGTCGAGATCGGCCGGTGGAGGTGACGTTTCTGCACCTGGGAGCCGTGTTCCCGCCCACGGCGGCGGGTACATCCCGGTCGGACACCGGGGTGGAGACACCCCGGTGGTACGCGCCCACCCACAGCGGAGGCGCCACCGTCCACGGACTGACCGAGGGGGGTCCCATGGCGGAGTTCACGACGGACACGCAGGCGCGGGCGACAGATGGAACGGGGGGAAGTGCGGCGACGGCAGGGGGGACGGAGGTGCCGGCCACCGTGGGGGTTGAGGTGCCGCCTGTCGGGGGGACGGGGGTGCCCAGGGCTATGGGGGTTGCGGTGCCGGCCGTCGGGGTGACGGGGGCGCCCAGCGCCATGGGGGTTGAGGTGCCGGCTACCGGAGTTACGGCGGTGCCCAGCGCTACGGGGATCCAGGTGCCGCCAGCCGGGGGGACGGTGGTGCCGAGCTCTACGGGGAGGTGGGCTGCGGTTGCCACGGGGACGGAGGTGCCGCCTGCCGGGGGGACGGAGGTGCCGGGCGCCGGGGGGACGGAGGCCTGGGTGTCCGGGAGGACGGAGGCGTTGACCGCCGGGGGGACCGAGGTGCCGACCGCCAGAGGGGCGGAGACGTCGGTGTCCGGAAGGGCCCAGGTGTCGGCCGCCACGGGGGAGGAGACGGCGGCCTCCGGCGGGCCGGCAGCGTCGGTGGCCGGGCGGATCCGGGAGCAGACCGGGGTCTCCAGGTGGGCCGGGGAGTCGGGGCCCGGCGGGGAGACGGGAGCGCTCGTGGGGTTCGGGGCCGGTTCCGGGGCGGGGGATGATGCTCGTCCGCCCGACGGGCACGAGGCCGGTGTGATTCTGGAGCGGGTTCGGGCCGCCGTCGATCCCGCCTTGCGGCGCGCGGTGGAGTCGCTGCCCGGGTCCCTGCGCAGGATCGCGCTCTACCACTTCGGCTGGGAGCACGCCGACGGCACCCCTGCGGCGGGCAACGCCGGCAAGGCGATACGGCCCGCCCTCGTCCTCACCGCGGCCGCCGCGCTCGGCGGCGAACGGGCGCGGGCGGCGGCCGTACCGGCGGCCGTGGCGGTGGAGCTGGTCCACAACTTCACCCTGCTCCACGACGACGTGATGGACCGCGACACCACCCGCAGGCACCGCCCCACCGCGTGGACCGTGTTCGGCGACGCCGACGCGATCCTCGCCGGGGACGCCCTCCAGGCGCTGGCGCTGCGGCTGCTGGTCGAGGACCCGCACCCCGCCGCCGGGGCCGCCGTGGCCCGCCTCGCGGACTGCGTGGTCGAGCTGTGCGAGGGCCAGCACGAGGACACCGCCATGCAGGGCCTCGGACCCGGCGAGGTCACCCTCGACCAGGTGCTCGTCATGGCCGAGGCCAAGACGGGCGCGCTGCTCGGGTGCGCCTGCGCGCTCGGGGCGCTGTACGCGGGCTCGTCCACCGAGGACGTCGAGGCGATGGACGCGTTCGGCCGGGAGGCCGGGCTCGCCTTCCAGCTCATCGACGACGTGATCGGCATATGGGGCGACCCGAGCCGCACCGGCAAACCGGCCGGCGCGGACCTCGCCGCCCGCAAGAAGTCCCTCCCGGTGGTCGCCGCGCTCACCTCGGGCACGGCGGCGGCCGCGGAACTGGCCGAGCTGTACGCGACGCCGTACGACGAGGGGGATCTGGCGCGTACGGTCCTCGCCGTCGAGGAGGCCGGGGGACGGGACTGGGCGCAGGTGCAGGCGGCCGACCGGATGGCCAGGGCGATGGGGCAGCTGGCCCGCGCGGTGCCCGATCCGGAGGCGGCAGGCGGGCTGCTGTCGCTGGCCGAGTTCGTGACGCGGCGCAGCAGTTGAGGGCCCCGGAGCGGCCGGGACCGGGCGGTTCCTGACCCCGCCCGGCCTCGGCGGACTCCGGTGCGAGCGGGTCCCGCACATCCCCACGGTGTGCGGGGCCCGCTTCCGCATGATCACCGGCTAGGCTCAACAACCCTGCAAGCAGAGGCCGTTGAGACCAAAGGGGCGGGCATGGGTGTGGCGATACGGACGGCGGACAGAGCCGACCGCGAGCTGGTCGCGAGGCTGCTGGACTCGGCCTTCCAGGACGATCCGGTCAGCGGGTGGATCTTCCCGGGGGAGGAGTACCGCCGGACCACCCATCCACGGCTGATGGCCGCGTTCGTCGACATCGTCCTGGAAGAGGGCCGGATCGACGTGACGGAGGACGGGGCGGCGTGCGCGTTGTGGCTGTCGGTGCCGACGGAGAGCGCCGAGGACGAGGAAGGCTTCGCCGCGTTGCGCGAGGCGCTCGATCCGGACAATGAGCGGATCGAGCAGATCGGCACGCTCACGGCCGAGGTGCATCCCGCCGGGCGTGCGCACGAGTACCTGTGGATGATCGGCGTGGCGCCCGGGCGGCAGGGGGAGGGGCTGGGGACCGCGCTCCTCGGGTCGGTTCTCGAACGGTGCGACCGGGAGGGGGTGCCGGCGTACCTGGAGGCGAGCAGCGAGCGGAGCCGGGCGCTGTACGAGCGACTCGGTTTCGAGCTCGTGGACCGGCCGCTCGATCTGCCCGACGGCCCCCAGATGTGGCCCATGTGGCGCGAACCGAGCGCTGCGCGATAGGGCCGGAGCGGGCCAGTGCCGGGGGCGGGCACCAACACCAACACCGGCACTGGCACTGGCACTGGCACCGACACCTGTACCGGCACCGGCATCCGTACCGGCACCGCCACCCGTACCGGCACCGACACTCACACCGGTACAGGTGCCCATGACGCTGCCCACGCCGACGGCGGCCCCGCGGCCGAGGCCGTTGCCGACGCGGCGGCCCCGCCGGCCGAAGAAGGCCGGTACGGCGCCCGGAGCGGCGCCTCGCCGCACTGACCGAGACGGTCGGTCCCCCTACCGGCCCCCCGGCACGGTCGTCTCCACGATCCGTTCGACCAGCCCGTCCGGCACGCCCACCCCCGGCAGCACCCCTTCCAGCACCCCCGGCAGCGTCAGGTGCTCCAGCAGCAGGCCAAGTACGGCGAGATACAGCACCGTGACCGTCTCGTCGCCGCCCGGCAGGCCCGCCTCGCGGTGGAACCGGATGCCCTCCTCCAGGTCCGCGCGGACCGACTTGGTGTAGGAGGCGCGGAGTTCGGGGCGGCGGGTGGCTTCCAGGCGCAGTTCCAGCAGGGCCAGATAGCCCGTGCGGTCACCGGTCGCGCGGGCCATCAGGTCGTGCATGAACGCCGCGACCAGGGAGCGGTCCTTCGGCCGCGTCATGAGCTCGGCCAGCACCTCGGGGTTCGGCGCGAGCCGGACATGCAGGCGGGTGTCGATCTGGCGGAGCAGGTCGTCGCGGCTCGTGAAGTAGTTCGAGGCCGTGCCCACCGGCACGCCCGCCTCGGCGTCCACCGCGCGGAACGTCAGCCCGCGAGCCCCCTCGCGGGCGAGCACCTCGACCCCCGCGTCCACGAGCGCGGCCCGGCGCTCCGGGTTGCCGGCCATGCGGAATCACCTCTCCCAGTTGAGCCCGGTACCGAAATCGGCTTGCGACCACTACAAGTGAAGTACTACAACTGAAGCACTACAACTGAAGTGGTTCACACGCCAGAGCGCAGCCTACGAAAAGAGACCGGCTTGCGAAAGCTCACGTATTACATCGCCTGCACCATCGACGGCTTCATCGGGGACGAGAGCGGCGACGCGTCGTTCATGTACCGGTTCGTCGACGAGGAGTTCCTCGCCTACCTCAAGGCCGAGTACCCGGAGACCATCTCGGCCCAGGGCCGCAGGGCTCTCGGCATCCACGACCTGGCGCACCGGAGGTTCGACACGGTCGTCCAGGGCCGCGGCAGCTATGAAGTGGCGCTGAAGGAGGGCATCACCAGCCCCTACGACCACCTGCGCGAGTACGTCGCCTCGCGCACCCTCACCGAGTCCCCCGACCCGCACGTCGAGATCATCGGCGCCGACCTGCTCGGCAAGGTGCGCGAACTGAAGGCGGAGGACGGCCAGTTCGGCATCTACCTGTGCGGCGGCTCCGCGCTCGCGGGCGAACTGCACGAGGAGATCGACGAACTCGTCGTCAAGACGTACCCCGTCGTCCTCGGCACCGGCATGCCGATGTTCGGCTCCGGATTCCCCGTCACCGAGTTCACGCTGGACACGACCCGCACGTTCGACAACGGCGTCGTGGTGCGGACCTACAGCAGGACCTAGAGCAGGATCTAGAGCGGGACCCAGAGCAGGACTTAGAGCAGGAAGCGCTGAGGGAAGCGCCCGCGCCCCCTTCGCCCTACCCTGAGGACATGGGCAGCGACGAACGCGTCTGTCCCGCTTGCGGACAGCCGGTCCAGACAGTCGTACGGCGGCACAAGACGCTGGGCGCATGGGTCCCCGTGTGGACGGGCGGCCCGTGCCACAACCCCGAGTGCGAGGCGTACGCCGACGAGGGCGCCGAACCCGACGAGGACCACGGCGGCGCACCCGCCGGAAAAACTTCCTGAACCCGTGTCGAGAATCCGCACCCGGCTCCGACGTCCCCTGTGAGAGCCGCCGATCCGTGCGGCCGAGCCGAAGGAGCGGACTCATGAAGTACCTGGTCATGGTGCAGGCGACACAGGCCGACTACGAGGCCATGCGCGGCAAGGGCTCCGAGCAGTCCCCCGTCTGGAGCGAACAGGAGATCCAGGCGATGTACGCCTTCATGGGCGCCATCAACAACGACCTCTCCGAGACCGGCGAGCTGGTCGACGCCCAGGGTCTCGCCGAACCCGCCAGGATCCGGCACGTCAGCCGGGACGCGGACGGCAAGGCGGTGATCACCGACGGCCCGTACAGCGAGACCAAGGAGCTCATGTGCGGCTACTGGGTCCTGGAGTGCGAGACCCTGGAGCGGGTCACGGAGATCGCCGAGCGCATCGCCCAGTGCCCCCAGCCCGCAGGCGCCCCCGAGTACCCGGTGGTGATCCGGCCCTTCCTGGACGGCGCCGGGGACATCTGAGGACCGTGTCGGGGACCACCGGGACCGAGGACCTGCTGCGCCTGCACGCGCCGCAGGTCCTCGGCGCGCTGGTCAGGCGGTACGGCCATTTCGACGCCGCCGAGGACGCCGTACAGGAGGCACTGCTGGCCGCCGCCGGGCAGTGGCCGGTGTCGGGCGTCCCCGACAATCCGCGCGGGTGGCTCATCAAGGTGGCCTCGCGGCGGCTCACCGACGCGCTGCGCGCGGAGCAGGCGCGGCGGGCCCGGGAGGAGAAGGCGGCGGCGCTGAGCCTGCGCGTCACGCCGGTCGGCGACCGTGCGCCGCGCGAGGACGACACCCTGTCGCTGCTGTTCCTGTGCTGCCATCCGGAGCTGACCGCGTCCGCGCAGATCGCGCTCACCCTGCGCGCGGTCGGCGGCCTGACCACGGCGGAGATCGCCCGCGCCTACCTCGTCCCCGAGGCGACCATGGCACAGCGTGTCAGCCGCGCCAAGCAGAAGGTGCGGGGCGTGCGGTTCGGGCGGCCGGACCAGTGGGAGGAGCGGCTGCCCGCGGTCCTGCACACCCTCTACCTGATCTTCAACGAGGGCCACACGGCGACCTCCGGCCCCGCGCTCCAGCGGCGCGACCTCGCCGGTGAGGCGATCCGGCTGACCCGCGCGGTCCACCGGCTCCTCCCCGACGACTGCGAGGTCGCGGGCCTGCTCGCCCTGATGCTCCTCACCGACGCCCGCCGCGACGCCCGCACCGGCCCGGACGGCGACCTCGTGCCCCTCGACGAACAGGACCGCGCCCGCTGGGACAGGGCGGCGATCGAGGAGGGCGTCGCGCTGATCACAGGGGCGCTGGCCCGCCGCCGCGCCGGGCCCTACCAGATCCGCGCGGCCATCGCCGCCGTACACGACGAGGCGCCCTCGGCGCGGGAGACCGACTGGCAGGAGATCCTTGGGCTCTACGACGTTCTCGTACGGCTGGTTCCCGGGCCGGTGGAGCAGCTGAACCGGGCGGTCGCGGTGGCCATGGTCCACGGGCCGCAGGCGGGGCTCGCGGAACTCGACGAGCTCCCCGACGAGTTGGGGCACCGGCTGGACGCCGTGCGCGGGCATCTGCTGGAGCGGGCCGGTCGGCGCGAGAAGGCGCGGGCCGCGTACGAGTCGGCGGCCGCCGGCACGCTGAGCCTGCCCGAGCAGCGGTACCTGCAGGGGCGGGCGGCCAGGCTGAGGCCTTACCGTGACGGCATGTCCACAACGAACCTCATCGTGCACCTCACCGAGCGCTCCCTCTGGGAGGAGGCCCGGGCCCAGGGCACGTACGAGATCTCCACGCGCGGCCGCACCCTCCAGGAGGAGGGGTTCATCCACTGCTCGACGCGCGAGCAGCTGCCGCGCACGGCCGCGGCGTTCTTCGCCGACGTGCCCGACCTGGTGGTCCTCGTCATCGACCCCGCCCGTCTCGACGTACCCCTGAAGTACGAGGCACCCGAGCCCGGCGCCGAGGAGTTCCCGCACATCTACGGGCCGCTTCCGGTGGCCGCGGTCGTGGACGTGGAGCCGTGGGGGTGACGGATCGCCGTGGGTTATGGCGCTGGACGCTGGTGGTGTGGGCGGCGCTCGTGGTCGTCGCGGGCGGGCTGACGCTCTGGCTCCAGGACTCGGCGGAGCCGGAGGGGCCGTCCGGACGGGAGAGGGCGCGTCAGACGCCGTCGCTGCCGGAGGGGTGGGAGTCGGCGTGTGCCGACGCCACCCCCGACGACGAGGGCCGGACCCTCTGCTTCGTCAGGATCACCCGCTAGGCAGCCCGCCCGTCTCCGGGTCCCGGCCCGTCAGGCAGTACAGTCCGCCCGCCGGGTCCCTCATCACCGTCCAGCTCCTGCCCTCGGTGACGAACTCGGCGCCCAGCCGCTCGTGTTCGGCCCGTGTCGCCCTGATGTCCGCGCAGGCCAGGTCCAGATGGGCGGAGGCGGGGCGTTCCTCCTCCAGGCGCTGGAGGAGGACACGGACCGGGAGCCCGGGCGGGGGCACGAGGACGTGGAACTCCGGGAGCGCGCCGGGACGTGACTCCCACGCGGGCAACAGGGCGGACCAGAAGGCGACTTCAGCGTCGTACAGGGACGGCGGGACGTCGAGGCAGACCTGGTCGAGCCGGCTGCCCCGGAACACCCGCGGGCGGGCCGACTGCCCGCGCCAGGGATCGGCGCAGAACAGCAGACCGGCGGGGGAGCGCAGCACGACCAACGTCCCGTGATCGGCGACCACATGCGCACCGAGCGCCTGCGCCGCCTTCGCGAACTCCCGTACGTCGTCCACGCAGAAGTCGAGATGGGCGCCGCCGGGCCCGGAGGCGACGGCCTGCACCTTGACGCAGGCATCGGTCCCGTAGGACGGCAGCAGGCTGACGAACTCCCGCCGCTCACCCCGGAGCTCGGACAGGTCCGTACCGGTGACACCGGTCCAGAAATCACAGGCATGAGCGAACCGGGCCACGGGGCGGTCCACGAAGGCATAGGTCCAGCGGGTAGTCATGCGGTGATCGTAAGCGCCCCTTCAGGGGCGCGGGGACCTGCGCGACAAGCCACGACGGCGCCGCGGAAGACTACGAACCCTCCGCTTCCATGAACCGCAACAAGTTCCCCGCCGGATCCCGAAACGCACAGTCCCGCACCCCGTACGGCATGTCCGTCGGCTCCTGGATCACCTCGGCGCCCGACTCCCGCACGCGCGCGAACAACGCGTCACAGTCCGTCGTCGTGAAGTTGACCCCCCGCAGCAACCCCTTCGCCAGCAGCCGCGCCATCGCCTCCTTGTCCGCGGGCGACGCGTCCGGATCCGCCGCCGGTGGCTCCAGCACGATGTCCACGTCCGGCTGGAGCGGCGAGCCGACCGTCACCCACCGCATCCCCTCGTACCCGACGTCGTTGCGCACCTCCATGCCCAGGACGTCCCGGTAGAACGCGATCGCCTTGTCGTGGTCGTCGACGGCGATGAAGCAGTTCTTGAGTTTGATGTCCATGGGTTCACGTTAGGCCCGCCGGGGCCGGGTGTGCCTGCGGACGACGCACGGGGGGATCCCGGCCGTCTCCTCGTGGGAACGGGCCCGGTACGCGCTCGGTGTCTCGCCCACCAGCTGTGTGAACCGCGAGCTGAAGGAGCCGAGAGAGGTGCAGCCCACCGCCATGCAGACCTCGGTGACCGACAGGTCGCCCCGCCGCAGCAGCGCCTTCGCCCGCTCGATGCGCCGGGTCATGAGATAGCCGTACGGTGTCTCCCCGAACTCCGCGCGGAAACTGCGCTGGAAGTGGCCCGTGGACATCAGCGCGGTGCGGGCGAGCGCGGTGACGTCGAGCGGCTCGGTGTACTCGCGGTCCATGCGGTCCCGCGCCTGCCGCAGCCGCACCAGATCCTCGATGCTCACCATCACGCCAGCATCGCACGATGCTCACCAGCCGGGTGCGCGGATCTGGAACGGGCTTTGCCTCGCGTTCGCCTGCCGTACGGAAGCGCTTGCTCCCATGAGGGGCATGGACCACATCACGTTCCTCGTGGCGGTCGTCATCGTCACGGCCCTGGCCTTCGACTTCACCAACGGATTCCACGACACGGCCAACGCGATGGCGACGTCCATCGCGACCGGCGCGCTGAAACCGAGGACCGCGGTCCTGGTGAGCGGTGCCCTCAACATCGTGGGCGCCTTCCTGTCGACCGAGGTCGCCAGGACGATCTCCGGTGGCATCGTGGACGACACCCTGGTCTCACCGGCGATGATCTTCGCCGGGCTGGTCGGAGCGATCCTGTGGAACCTGCTGACCTGGCTGGTCGGCCTGCCCTCCAGCTCCTCGCACGCGCTGTTCGGCGGGCTGATCGGCGCCGTGTGGGTCGGCGCGGGCAGCCACGGTGTGCACTTCGACAAGGTGGTCGAGAAGATCCTGATCCCCGCGGTGGCCTCGCCGGTCGTCGCGGGCGTGGCCGCGCTCATCGCCACCTACCTCGCCTACAAGCTCACCGCCCGCGCCCGCAAGGGCTCGGTGACCAAGGGCTTCCGCCTCGGCCAGATCGCCTCCGCGTCCCTCGTCTCCCTCGCGCACGGCACCAACGACGCCCAGAAGACCATGGGCGTCATCACGCTGACCCTGATCTCGGCGGGTGCGCTCGGCCACGACGCCGGTCCGCCGGTCTGGGTCATCGCCGCCGCGGGTCTCGCGATCGGCCTCGGCACCTACCTCGGCGGCTGGCGGATCATCCGCACCATGGGCAAGGGCCTCACGGAGATCCAGTCCCCGCAGGGCTTCGCCGCCGAGACCGCGTCCACGACGGTCATCCTGACCTCCGCCCATCTCGGCTTCGCGCTGTCCACCACCCAGGTCGCATCCGGCAGCATCCTCGGCGCGGGCCTCGGCAGGCGGCTCGCGGAGGTCCGCTGGGGCGTGGCGGGCAGGATGGTCCTGGCCTGGCTGATCACCCTGCCCGCCGCCGCGCTGGTGGGCGGCGTCTCGGCGAGCGCGGTCAAGCACGGCGGCAACTTCGGCACGGTCGTCGTCGCCCTGGTCGGCGTGGCCGTCGCCGCAGGCATCGTGCTCCTCTCCCGCCGCAACCCGGTGAGCGCGCACAACGTGAACGACACCCACGAGGTCACCCTCCGCACCGAGCCGCCGGCCCGCGTCGGCACGGCCGCCTGAGCCCACCGGGAGTTCCTGACATGAGCATCGACTGGACCGCACTCGGCCAGGTCACCGCGGTGAGCGTCGGCGTCACCGTCGCCGTGGTCGTGGTCTTCGCCCTCGGGGTTCTCGGCCTCGCCCGATTCGAGGGAGCGAGGGAGGATGGCACAAGCACGTCGACTCTCGGCGTCGCCCAGGCCGGCCTGTGCTTCCTCGCCTGCGCGGCGGTGGTGGCGTACGGCATCTACCTGATCGTGCCGCAGCTCCACTGACCCACCGAGATGAGAGGGGACCCAGGATGACACCTCTGCTGACCGACCTGAAGGTCGACTACACCGATCCCGACGACCCCGTGCTCATCCGCCCCGACGGAAGCCCGATCGACACCTGGCGGGAGAACTACCCCTACGCGCACCGCATGGAGCGCAAGGAGTACGACTGGCACAAACGGCTCCAGCAGATCGAACTGCTGAAGCTGCAGAGCTGGATCAAGGAGACCGGGCGCCGGCTCGTGATCGTCTTCGAGGGGCGGGACGCGGCCGGCAAGGGCGGCACGATCAAGCGCTTCACGGAGCATCTGAACCCTCGTGGCGCGCGGGTGGTGGCGCTGGAGAAGCCGACCGAGCGGGAGCGCGGGCAGTGGTACTTCCAGCGGTACGTCGAGCACCTGCCGACCGCCGGTGAGATCGTGCTGTTCGACCGGTCCTGGTACAACCGGGCCGGTGTGGAGCGGGTCATGGGATTCTGCACGGACGACGAGTACCGGCGCTTCATGCGGCAGGCCCCGCTGTTCGAGCGGATGCTGGTGGACGACGGCGTGGACCTGCTGAAGTTCTGGTTCTCGGTCTCCCAGGGCGAGCAGCGCACCCGCTTCACGATCCGTCAGATCGATCCCGTACGGCAGTGGAAGCTCAGCCCCATGGACCTCGCCTCCCTGGACCGCTGGGACGACTACACCGCCGCCAAGGTCGCCATGTTCCGTGAGACGGACACCCAGTTCGCCCCTTGGACCGTGGTCAAGAGCAACGACAAGAAGCGCGCCCGCGTCGAGGCCATGCGCAGCGTCCTGGCCCGCTTCGACTACTCCGACAAGGACGAGGAGGTCGTCGGCACCCCGGACCCACGGATCGTGGGCGCGGCGGCGGGGCTGCTGGAGGCGGGGGAGGCCTAGGTCGTGTCCGCAAAGTGTCGGCGTCGTTGGTCTGTTCGTGGTGCGTCGTCATGAGCTGACTGATGAGTCGTGGGCGGTGATCGAGCCGTTGCTGGCTCCGGCGCGGATGGGCCGTCCGGTGCGGGATCGCCGCCAGGTCATCAACGGGATTCTGTGGAAGCTGTCCACGGGTGCGGCCTGGCGGGACCTGCCCGAACGCTACGGGCCGTGGAAGACCGTCTACGAACGCTTCCGTCGCTGGTCGGCCGACGGAACCTGGGACCGCCTGCTGGCCCATGTCCAGCAGCACTCCGATGCCGTCGGCGCAGTCGACTGGACGGTCGTGTGCGTCGACTCCACCACCGTGCGCGCCCACCAGCACGCGGCCGGGGCCCGAAAAGGGGGCTTTGGCCCGGCGAGGCGATCGGCCGGTCCCGCGGCGGACTGACCACGAAGATCCACCTCGCCTGCGACGGACAGGGCCGACCGCTCGCCTTCACCATCACCGCCGGCAACGTCAACGACTGCACCCAATTCGAGCAGGTCATGGCCCGCATCAACGTCAGCCGGTGCGGGCCGGGCCGCCCCAGAACGCGGCCGGAGCGGGTCGTCGCGGACAAGGGCTATTCGTCCACGAAGATCCGCGCCTACCTCCGCCGACGAGGCATCAAGGCAGCGATCCCGGAACGGATCGACCAGATCAACGGCCGCATCCGCCGCGGCGAGGGCCTTTGCCGACTCGACCGGACCGCCTACCGGCGCCGCAACGTCGTCGAACGCTGCTTCAACAAGCTCAAGCACAACAAAGCCCTGGCCACCCGCTACGACAAACTTGGCCGCCACTACCAAGCCCTGGTCACCCTCGCCTGCCTACGACTCTGGCTGCCCTGACATTGCGGACACGACCTAGGGGCTGTCTGACGATTCCCGTCTGCCGCGCGATGCCCGGCACGCGCGCTCGCGGCGTTGCCGAAACGCCCACGTGACTCCTCCCCCACGCTCGAACCGGCTGCGCCGACTCACGCCGGGGACCCCCGTCGCGGGCGGCTCCGGCGCCTTGCGATCGCACGTACCGGACGCCGCGCGGCCCGCCCTGCGGGCGGACGACGGGAATCGTCAGACAGGCCCTGGGGGCGGTCCGGCGGCGGCAGGCTCCGCGGGTTGAAGGGCAGGGGCCGGCTGGGCCCGCAGGAGCTTGCGCAGCGGTGTGGCACCAAGCTGTGCCGCCGCTTCGCCGACGTCCCCGCCCACGTCCGCGTCGGCGAGCCCGGCGAGGACCGGTCGTCCGCGGTCGGCCAGTCGCCGGGATCGTCCGGGCCACCGGGGCGGTCCTCGCCCGTCCCTGCTTCCCCTGCCGGCTCGCGGATCGACTTACGTGGCAAGTGCCGCCGGAACTGGGGCTGTTCGCCGGGGCGGTATGAGTACCGGTACTCATGCCGGCGTGCGGTGGTCGGGACATCGTGGGGGCAGCCCACCGGACCATCCCTAAGGAAGCCGCGATGTCGAAAGCCTCCCGTCCACGCCGACTGTTCGCCCTCGCCACCGGCAACCGGCACGCCCGGGGCTACCTCGCGGTCGTCGCCGGATCGGTCGTGTGCTCGTTGCTCTTCCCGGACAGTCCCCTGGCCATGGCCCCGATGCTGCTCACCGCCCCCCTCTCCTTCCTGGGCGTGGCCCTCCCGTTCGGCGCCGGCACCCAGGGCTCCCCGGCGGTCGAGGCACTCGCGATCGGCCTCTGGACGCTGTGGTTCCTGGCCTGCGCCCTGGTGAACGCGGCCGTGCTGGGGGCGCTCGCCACCGGGGCGGCCGGGGACGGGACGGTGACCGAGCGGTCCGGCGCGTGGTCCGGGCGGTCGGGGCCGGCCCGTGCCGGTGCGCGGGACGGGGTCGCGCACCGGGTCCGGAACCTCCTGGCGCCCGCCGTCGACAACTGGCCCGCGCGCGGGTACCTCGCCGTGGTCGCGGTGGCCCTGGGGTTCTTCCTGGGCGCCGAGTACGTGCTGGCGGACCCCGGGTTCGCCGGGATCTGGCCGCTCATGACGACGGCTCCGCTCAGCTTCCTGGCCATCGCGCTGACGCCCGCGGCGGACACCGGACCCGAGTGGCTGAGCCCGCTGCTGTTCGCCGCCGGCTCGGCGCTGTCCGGCCTCGTCAACGCCGTACTGCTCGGCAGGCTCACCCGCCGGCTCCGGTCACCGCAGATCCGCCCGGTCGCCTGAGACGGCGGACCGCCGAAGGGGCCCGGTCGTGACGACCGGGCCCCTTCGGGATTCCCGTTGACCTGCGATGGTGCACCGATCGCGGGTCGGCGGAGGCTGACGCGGAGGTCAGGCCTTCTTGGTCTCCCAGAAGATCTTGTCGATCTGGGCGATGTAGTCCAGAGCCTTCTGGCCCGTGGCCGGGTCGGTGGACGCCTTCGCGGCCGAGAGGGCCTTGAGGGTGTCGTTGACCAGCTGGTGCAGCTCCGGGTACTTCTCGAAGTGCGGGGGCTTGAAGTAGTCGCTCCAGAGCACGGAAACGTGGTGCTTCGCGAGCTCGGCGCGCTGCTCCTTGATGACCGTGGCACGCGCCTGGAAGTGCGGGTCGTCGTTGGCGGCCATCTTCTCCTGCACGGCCTTCACCGACTCCGCCTCGATGCGGGCCTGGGCAGGGTCGTACACACCGCAGGGCAGGTCGCAGTGTGCGCTGACCTTGACCTTGGGGGCAAACAGGCGGGAAAGCATGGAGCATTCCTTCCTCGTGATCGTCTTCTCAGGTGCGACATTACTCCCTGGGAGAGGCGAATTCGCGGGTGCCCCCATGGGCTTAGGACAAAAGTCCGGGGTCAGACTGAGACTGGTGGATGAACGTACCGGGGAGGTGCCGGGGATGCCGGAGCTGTCGCAGGAGACCGAGCGGGGGAGGTCCTTGCTGCCCTTTCTCGGGGTGGCCGAGGTGACCGGGCCGTCGATGGTGCCCACGCTCCGGCACGGGGACCAGCTCGTCGTGCACTGGGGGGCCAGGGTCGGGGTCGGCGACATCGTGGTCCTCAGGCATCCGTTCCAGCAGGACCTGCTCGTCGTCAAGCGGGCCGTGGAGCGCCGCGAGGGCGGCTGGTGGGTGCTCGGCGACAACGCGTTCGCGGGCGGCGACAGCACGGACTACGGCGTCGTACCGGAGGACCTCGTGCTGGGGAAGGCCCGGCTCAGGTACCGGCCGCCGGGGCCCGGTCAGCGCTCGCCGCTGGCCGCGGTGCGCTGGGCGGTGTCCGCGCTGCGGCCCGTCCTCGCCGACCGGTCGGCCTCCAGGCGCTTGCGGGCCCGGTAGGCGGCCACGTTGGCGCGGGTGGCGCAGCGGTCGGAGCAGTAGCGCCGGGAGCGGTTGGTGGACGTGTCGAGGTAGGCGTTGCGGCAGGGGGCCGCCTCGCACAGGCCGAGGCGGTCCACGCCGTACTCGGTGAGGTGGAAGGCCAGGCCCATCGCGGCGATGGCCGCGTAGCCCGCCGTGGCGTTGGACGGGTGGTCCGCCAGGTGCATGTGCCACAGCGGGCGGCCGTCGTCGTCGCGGAAGTCGTGCCCGGAGATCTGCGGGCTCACCGGGAACTCGAGGAGCAGCGAGTTCAGCAGGTTCACCGCCGTCTCCTCGTCGCCCTGGTCCGCCGCCTCGAAGACCGCCCGCAGCCGCGCCCGGACCGAGCGGAAGCGGGTCACGTCGGCCTCCGTGGCCCGCCGGCCCGCCTCCTGGCCGGCACCGAACAGCTCGCGGACGGCCTCGACCGAGGTCAGGGAGTCCTTCCCGCGGGCCGGGTCCTCACTGTTGACCAGACGAACGGCGTAGTCCGAGTAATAGGCCAGTTCCACTTGTAGTCCTTACGGAGGCGTTCTATCGTCGTGGTGCGGTCGGGTAACAGCTGATCGTGCTTCCAGGGTATTACGGCAGTGACGGGACAGGGGGCTTTGATGGCGACCGGTGTCGGAACCGACTGGCAGGCCTGGCAGGAGAGCTGGGACCGGCAGCAGGAGTGGTACATGCCGGACCGCGAGGAGCGGTTCCGGGTCATGCTCGACATGGTGGAGGCCCTCGTCGGGCCCGAGCCGAGAATCCTCGACCTCGCGTGCGGCACCGGCAGCATCACCGCCCGGCTGCTCGCCCGCTTCCCCGACGCCACCAGCACCGGCGTGGACCTCGACCCCGCCCTGCTCACCATCGCGCGCGGCACCTTCGAAGGCGACGGCCGGGTCACCCTCGTCGAGGCCGACCTGACGGACCCGCGGTGGCCGTCGCGGCTGCCGCAGGAGTCGTACGACGCGGTCCTCACCGCCACCGCCCTCCACTGGCTGCGCCGCGAACCCCTCGCCGAACTCTACGGGCGGATCGCCCAACTCGTCCGCCCAGGAGGCGTGTTCCTGAACGCCGACCACATGAGCGACGACAGCACACCCCGGATCAACGCGGCCGAGCGGGCCCACCGGCACGCCGTCATGGAGCGGGACCGGCACGCGGGCGCCCTCGACTGGGCGGACTGGTGGCGGCTCGCCGCCGCGGACCCGGTCCTCGCCGGACCCACGGCCCGCCGCTTCGAGATCTACGGCGAACACGCGGAGGGCGAGACCCCCTCGGCGCAGTGGCACGCGCGCGTGCTGCGCGAGGCCGGCTTCGACGAGGTCCGCCCGGTGTGGTCGTCCCCCTCGGACACGCTGCTGCTGGCGCTGAAGTAGTCCGGAAGAGGGCATCGGCGCCGGACAGCACGCACCCCGCCATGCGGAAGCGCATGACGGGGTGCAGGGGGTCCCGGTGGAGGGTCAGAGCACCTTGGAGAGGAAGGACTTGGTGCGTTCGTGCTGCGGGTCCGTCAGAACGTCGCGCGGGTGGCCGGACTCGACCACGACACCGTCGTCCATGAAGACCAGTGAGTCGCCGACCTCACGGGCGAAGCCCATCTCGTGGGTGACGACGATCATCGTCATGCCGTCCTCCGCGAGATCGCGCATCACGTCCAGTACCTCGCCGACCAGCTCGGGGTCGAGGGCCGAGGTCGGCTCGTCGAAGAGCATCAGCTTGGGCTCCATCGCCAGCGCACGGGCGATGGCCACCCGCTGCTGCTGACCGCCGGACAGCTGGGCCGGGTAGTGGCCGGTCCGGTCGCCCAGGCCGACCCGGCTCAGCAGCCGCCCCGCCCGCTCGCGGGCCACGGCCTTGGTCTCGCCCTTGACCTGGACCGGTGCCTCCATGACGTTCTCCAGCGCCGTCATGTGAGGGAAGAGGTTGAAGCGCTGGAACACCATGCCGATGTCCCGCCGCTGCGAGGCCACTTCCTTTTCCTTGAGCTCGTAGAGCTTGTCACCGCTCTGCCGGTAACCGACCAGACTCCCGTCGACGTAGAGCCGGCCGGCGCTGATCTTCTCCAGGTGGTTGATGCACCGCAGGAAGGTGGACTTGCCGGAGCCGGACGGGCCGATGAGGCAGAACACCTCGCGCGGGTTCACCTCCAGGTCGATGCCCTTGAGGATGTGCGCGGCCCCGAAGGACTTGTGCACTCCCTCGGCCCTGACCATCGGGCGACCGCTCGCGGGCTGGGCGACGTCCTTGCTGATACCGCTCATCGGGCCACCTCCGGGCGGCGGAAGGAACCGAAATGACGGAGGTTCTTCCTCAGGCGCTGCAACGGGGTCGGCGGCAGGCTGCGTGAGGATCCGCGGGCGTAGCGGCGCTCCAGGTAGTACTGGCCGATGCTGAAGACGCTGGTCAGCATCAGGTACCAGATCGAGGCCACGAAGTACATCTCGACCACCGCGAGCGAGGTGCTGGAGATGTCCTGGGCCCGCTTGATGAGTTCGTTGAACTGCACCACGTACGCCAGGGACGACGTCTTGAGCATGTTGATGTACTCGTTGCCCGTCGGCGGCACGATCACCCGCATCGCCTGCGGGAGGATCACCCGCCGCAGGGTCTTGCCCTGGGTCATGCCCAGCGCGTGCGAGGCCTCCGTCTGGCCCTCGTCGACCGACTGGATGCCGGCCCGGACGATCTCCGACATGTAGGCGGCCTCGTTCAGGCCGAGTCCGAGCAGGGCCGCCAGGAACGGCGTCATCACCTGGTTCATCTCGTCCTTGTAGAACCCCAGGTTGAGGACGGGGAACACGAGGGCGATGTTGTACCAGATGAGCAGCTGGACCAGCACGGGAGTGCCGCGGAAGAACCACACGTAGAACCAGGCCACCGTGCTGGTGACCGGGTTCGACGACATCCGCATGACCGCGAGGATCACACCGAGGACCAGTCCGAGCAGCATGGCGAGCACGGAGATGTACAGCGTGTGCCAGGCGCCGGACAGGATCGTCCCGTCCGTGATGTAGTCCGGGATGATGCCGTAGTTGATGTCCGCGTTGGAGAACGCGATGCCGATCAGCACGAGGACCGCGATGACCACGGCGCCCGCGACCCAGCGGCCGTAGTGGCGTACCGGGATCGCCTTGATCTGCTCCGGCGGCACCGACGGCGTCGGTGCCTTGTCGACGATGTCAGTCACTGTGACTGCCCTTCAGTATTGCTTCAGGCAGGGTCAGGAGCCGCCGTTGACCTTGGCCTCGGTCACCGCACCGTCCGTGACGTTCCACTTCTCCAGGATCTTCTTGTACTCGCCGTTCTCGATGATGGCGTTCAGAGCCGCCTGGAGGGCGTCCCGCAGCTGGGTGCTCTCCTTGCTGACACCGATGCCGTACGGCCCCGCCTCGATCTGCTCGCCGACGACCTCGAAGTCCTTGCCGCCGCCCGAGGTCTTCGCGTTGTACGCGGCGACCGGGAAGTCGTTGAGGTCGGCGACGGACGCCCCCTGCTTGAGGCGGAGCAGTGCCTCGGGGTCGGTGTCGAAGGTCTGGAGCTTGATGGCCTTCTTGCCGTCCGTCGTGCACTTCTTGCTCTGGTTCTTGGCGATGCCCTCGGACGTGGTGCCCACCTGGAGGGCGACCACCTGGCCGCACAGGTCGTCCAGGGACTTGATCCCCTTGGGGTTGCCCTTCTGGACCAGGATCGAGGTGCCGGCGGTGAAGTAGTCGACGAAGTCGATGCCGTTGCCGACCTTCTTGCCGGTGTCCGAGTCGATGCCGTTCTGGCGGTCCTTCGTGTCGTTCATCGCGGACATGATCACGTTGAACCGCTTGGCCTGGAGGCCCACGATGAGCTGCGCGAACTTGCCGTTCTGGAACTCGAACTTCACACCGAGCTGCTTGCCGAGGGCCTCGGCGATGTCCGGGTCGATACCGACGGCCTTGCCGCCCTCCATGTACTCGACCGGCGGGTAGGCGATGTCGGAGCCCACCTTGATGACGCCGGCCTTGCGTACGTCCGCGGGAAGCTTGGCGGCGAGGGGCGCGGACGACGTGGACGACTCCGAGCTGTCGCCGCTCTTGTCCGTCTGGTCGCCGCAGCCGGTGAGAATCAGGGCGCCTGCGACCGCGATCGCACCTACCGCGGCTGTCCTGGTGCGCGCGGCGGTCGTACGACGGGTGGAGCTTGCGGTCATTTTGGGTTCCTCCGGCGGATGGGTGGAGTTGCCGATGGGCGGGGGCCGCTGCCGATGGGTTCGGCGAACTGCCTTCATTCCTCAGGTCGACGAGAGCACACGCCTTCGAGTGTCGCGACCTCGTGTGATTACGGCATCTTGCCATTCGGACTGGACCATTCTGGGGGCCGGTCATGTCAAAATCGGATAACGGGTGACCCCCGAACCGCACCATGTCCGTACATCGTGACCGGACCATCTGCGGGAATCTGGCATTCCGGCCGGAAGATCTTCGGTGAGGGGCGAGGAGCGGACGACCCGCGCCGCGCCGCCCGGCGTCGCCCGAGCGGCTCCCCGATGATCGTCAAGGGCCCGCTGATGGTTTGTCCGGATGCCGTTCCATGATTCATGTCACCGCGCTCCGATGATCGATGATCGATTTGCGTCGCGGCATGTGACCTTGGACGTATTGGACTCGTCCTCGACGCCGGTCGTCCGGTAAGAAGGTTCTTTACACCCCTCATCCGGGGCTCAGGGCGCGTGTGCGGCGCGCCCGTCGCGTACCGGCCCGTACGCATCAGTGACCAGGGCCGTACTCGGTGCCCGCCCACTTCTCAACCAGGAGTGGCCACCCTCAAACCATGAAGACCGAAGGGGTAAGACAAAGTGGCAGCGGAGATCGTCAATCCTCGCAGCGACAGCGATACGGGACAGGACGGAGGGGCCGAGCCCCTCGATTCCTTCGACCCCGCGTTCGCGCTGCACCGCGGCGGCAAGATGGCTGTGCAGGCCACCGTGCCGGTCCGCGACAAGGACGACCTGTCCCTCGCGTACACACCCGGCGTGGCGAAGGTGTGCAGCGCCATCGCCGAGCAGCCGGATCTCGTCCACGACTACACGTGGAAGTCGTCGGTCGTCGCCGTCGTCACCGACGGTACGGCCGTGCTGGGGCTCGGTGACATCGGGCCCGAGGCCTCCCTCCCGGTGATGGAGGGCAAGGCGATCCTGTTCAAGCAGTTCGGCGGGGTGGACGCGGTTCCGCTCGCGCTGGCCTGCACCGACGTCGACGAGATCATCGAGACCGTGGTCCGTCTCGCGCCGTCCTTCGGCGGCGTGAACCTCGAGGACATCTCGGCTCCCCGGTGCTTCGAGATCGAGCGGCGGCTCCAGGAGCGGCTCGACATTCCCGTCTTCCACGACGACCAGCACGGCACGGCCGTCGTGACGCTGGCGGCGCTGCGGAACGCGGCGCGGCTGAGCGGGCGCTCCATCGGAGATCTTCGTGCGGTGATCTCCGGTGCGGGCGCGGCGGGCGTGGCCATCGCCAAGATGCTCGTCGAGGCGGGCATCGGGGACGTCGCCGTCGCCGACCGGCGCGGTGTGGTGTCCGCCGACCGGGACGACCACACGTCCGTCAAGCGGGAGCTGGCCGGGTTCACGAACAAGGCCGGCCTGTCGGGGTCGCTGGAGGACGCGCTCGCGGGCGCGGACGTCTTCATCGGCGTCTCCGGCGGTACGGTCCCGGAGTCGGCCGTCGCCTCCATGGCGGAGGGGGCCTTCGTGTTCGCGATGGCCAACCCGGACCCCGAGGTGCACCCGGATGTCGCGCACAAGTACGCGGCCGTGGTCGCCACCGGGCGGTCCGACTTCCCGAACCAGATCAACAACGTGCTGGCGTTTCCGGGGATCTTCGCGGGGGCGCTCCAGGTGCGGGCCTCGCGGATCACGGAGGGCATGAAGATCGCGGCGGCGGAGGCGCTGGCGTCGGTGGTCGGTGACGATCTGGCGGCGGACTACGTGATCCCCTCGCCGTTCGACGAGCGGGTCGCTCCGGCGGTCACCGCGGCGGTTGCCGCGGCGGCTCGGGCGGAGGGCGTTGCTCGCCGCTGAGGTCTGGTGAGTGTGATTGGCCCCGTCCGGGGGTTCTTCGGAATCTCCGGGCGGGGCCGATTCTTTGCCTTCGGATACGGCTGATCGGGTGTCGGGGTGGGGGCGGGGGGCGGTGTCGGGGTGGGTGATGACGGGGTTTCGCGGGGTGGCGGGGCGGGCGTGGTGTCGGGGCGTCGGGGTGTCGTGTGGTGGTTGACATCGCCGACGGTCCTGGACGCAACCTTCGGGTGCGTCCGCGTGTCCACGTGGTGTGCTGACGAAACGCAGAACGTGGCAGACAGCGGCGGCCGCCGCTGTCGCGACCGCCGTCATGGCGCTCGCAACCCCGGCCGCGCACGCCGCCGGAACGACGCTCGTCCTGGACGCCCAGGAGAGCTACACCCTCCCCACCGAGGGCGAGGGCCCGAACCTGGGCCTCGGCATCACCGCCTCGGGCGGGGACGCCCATGACGTCTCGGTCGCCGTCGACGCGTCGTCCCTCGCAGGAAAGGCGACGATGGTCGTCACGGGGGACTGCGTGAGCGCCGGCACCCTGAAGGTCAGGTGCGACGTGGGCCCGCTGTCGGGCGGCGAGTCGATCGACCCGTTCTTCCTGAAGCCCACCGCCGCCGCCGAGGCGGGCGACACCGGTGCCATCACCTACACCGCCACCGCCTCCGACGCGCCCACCGTGACCGGCAGGACGGACGTCCTCGTCGGCGGGCCGAAGCTCGTCAGCCGGCCCTACCCGGCGCTGAAGGGCATCGCCCCCGGCGCCGGCTTCGAGCGCACCCCGGCCTTCGCCAACACCGGTGCGGCCCCCGCCGACAAGGGCGTCATGCTGCTGGTGCAGGACTCGGAAGGCGTCTCGCTCGCCCGGGACCACTCCAACTGCCACTACTCGGACCAGCCCGACGTCGGCGCCTGGTGCAGGTTCGACACCCCGGTCGCGCCCGGCGCCGCCTACGAGACCGACGTGCCGCTGCGCTACACCGCCGCCCAGGACACGATGTACGGCTACAACACCTACGTCGTGTGGCCGGTCGGCGGCACCGCGCCCGACTCCTTCGACCCGTCCGACTTCCCCGCGACGGGCACCGGCGCGGCGCTCGGCCTGAAGCCCGTCCCCTCCGGTTCCGGCTTCACCGGCTCCGGGTACGGCACCTTCGCCACCACCCAGCACGCCGACTACGCGGCGATCGGCGACACGGTCGAGGGCAAGGTCGGCGAGACGGTGAGCATCACCGTGGGCGTGCGGAACAACGGGCCGGGCCGGATGGGCCTCCAGTGGATGGACGCCGACAACTCCGGCACGTTCGTGGTGACTCCGCCCGCGGGCACCACCATCACCGGCGCGCCCGGGCCCGGTGAGCAGGGTGATCCCGGGCCGCGGTGGAACTGCACGCCTCAGAAGGCCGGCGCGAAGAGCTACACCTGCGACATCGGCAGCACGGACTTCCGGCCGGGTGACTCGGTGACGCAGGAGTTCACCGTGCGGATCGACCGGGTCGTGCCTGGCGCGCGGGGCGGTGTGAAGGCGGTGGGGAACCCTGAGTACCCCAACCGTGACGACGACTCGGCGAACGACACGGCGGCGGTTGCGGTGACGGTCACCGCTTCGGCCACGTCCAGTCCGTCGCCGTCGCCGTCGGTTACGGGCTCGGGGAGTCCCGCCGGGGCCGGGGGGACGGTGGCTGGGGGTGCGCTTGCTGCGACGGGGGCGGATGGGGTGGTGCTTCGAGGGGGCGTTGCTGTGCTGTTGGTGGTGGGTGGGGGTTTGGTGTTGCTGATGGTGCGGGTTCGGTGGGGGCGGGCGTCTTTGCGCAGTTCCCCGCGCCCCTGAGAGGCCTGCGGCGGCCCCTTGCTGTCCGGTGGGGGCTTGTGTAGCGCGTGCGGTTGCGTCGTGGGTCGGTGCCGGGGTGGGGGGTATCCGTCCTCGGTCCGGCGGCTCGGTCGCTGGAGATGTGCTCGGTTCCGGACGCCGGCCGCTGCGGGCGGACACCCCCCACCCCGTCCCCTTCGCGCCGTACGCGGCGAACGGTGCATCGTGGCAGGCGTGACTGCAACCCCCTAGGGGCGCGGGGAACTGCGCGACGAGCCACAACGCGCCTGCACCCGCCCGACGACCTGACCCGGCACTCTGGTAGCCCGCTCTGCGGCACGTGTCACAACGTGTCTTGGTTCCCCGGGGCGGCGGTGGACCCTATCGTCACGGTCATGTTCGCTGTCTACGCCGCCCGAATCGACCGCGACGACCCACTCTCCGGACTGGAGTTGGGGGAGCGTCCGGCTCCCGAAGTCCGACCCGGCTGGAGTGTCGTCGACGTCAAGGCCGCCTCCCTCAATCACCATGACCTCTGGTCCCTGCGGGGCGTGGGCCTCGCGGAGGACAAGCTGCCGATGATCCTCGGCTGTGACGCCGCCGGTGTCGACGAGGACGGCAACGAGGTGGTCCTGCACTCCGTCATCGGGCAGAGCGGACACGGCGTCGGCCCCAAGGAGCCGCGGTCCATCCTCACCGAGCGCTACCAGGGGACGTTCGCCGAACAGGTGGCCGTGCCGACCTGGAACGTGCTGCCCAAGCCGAAGGAGCTGTCCTTCGCGGAGGCCGCCTGTCTGCCCACGGCCTGGCTGACGGCGTACCGGATGCTGTTCACCAACGCCGGCGTGCGGCCCGGTGACTCCGTGCTCGTGCAGGGCGCCGGCGGTGGTGTCGCCACGGCCGCCATCGTGCTCGGGAAGGCCGCGGGGCTGCGGGTCTTCGCCACCAGCCGGGACGAGGCCAAGCGCAAGCGGGCGGTGGAACTCGGTGCGGTGGAGGCGCTGGAGTCCGGTGCGCGGTTGCCGCAGCGGGTGGACGCCGTCATCGAGACCGTGGGTGCCGCCACCTGGTCGCACTCCGTGAAGTCGCTCAAACCCGGCGGCACCCTGGTCATCTCCGGTGCCACGAGCGGCGACCGTCCCTCGCACGCCGAGCTGACCCGGATCTTCTTCCTGGAACTCAAGGTCGTGGGGTCGACCATGGGCACGAAGGACGAGCTGGAGGACCTGCTCGCCTTCTGCGCCGCCACCGGTGTGCGGCCGGTCATCGACGAGGTGCTGCCCATGGACCGTGCCCGTGAGGGCTTCGAACGGGTCGCGTCCGGCGAGCAGTTCGGCAAGGTCGTGCTCACCAACGGTTGATCTCTCGTTTCGCTTCCGCGGCCGGCTCCTTCGGGGGCCGGCCGTTGGCGTTTGTCAACCGTTGTTGACAGGTGGATGATGTCAACGTAAGTTGACATCATGACCGAAGCAACGGATCTCGCCGAACGTGCGGGTGATCGCGATCCCCGCGTCGGCCTGCGTGCCGTCGCCGCACTGCGCAGGCTGTTGGAGCAACTGGAGTCGGTGCAGGTGCGCAGTGCGCGCAATCAGGGCTGGTCGTGGCAGGAGATCGCCGCCGAACTCGGCGTGAGCAGGCAGGCCGTGCACAAGAAGTACGGGAGGCATTGATGTTCGAGCGGTTCACGAAGGATGCCCGGGCCGTGGTGGTGGGGGCGATCGAGTACGCCGAGGAGGCGGGGGCGGAGTCCGTGGACGCCGAGCACCTCGTGCTCGCACTGCTGGACCGGGAGGGCAGTCGCGCCTCCTTCGCCCTGGCCGCCCTCGGGCTCGCCGAGCGCGGGGACGCCGTACGGGAGGCGCTGGGTGAGGCGCGGCGGCGGGCCGGGCTGTCCCAGGCGGACGCCGAGGCGCTGGCCGGGCTCGGGATCGATGTGTCGGAGATCGTCGCCCGGGTGGAGGAGGCGCACGGGGTCGGGGCGATGTCCGGTGACCGGAAGGGCAGGGGGCGGTGGTCCGGACGGCGTCCCTTCGGGCGGAGCGCCAAGGAGATCCTGGAGAAGTCGCTGCGTGTCGCCGTGGCGCGGCGGGACCGGCATATCGGCGACGAGCACATCCTGCTGGCCCTGACGATCAGGCCTGGAGTGTCAGGAGAGGTGCTCGCCGATCACGGGGTGACCTATGAGTCGGTCCAGCGGGTCCTCTACGGCGGCCTGGGCGGCTACGGCGGGGGAGAGGCCAAGGCCGGCTGACCGGCCCGTGGGGCGAGGGCTGCGGGTGAGGGCGGGCTGCCCGCTCCGGCGGTACGTCGTCGCCGGCGGGGCCGGAGCCGTCGTACCGCCGAAGTGCGGGGCGGTCACGCCTTCGGTGTCCGCAGCAGTGCTCCTATGTGGGCCGCCGCCGTCGACAGGTGGCGGCGGGCGTCGCGGAGCTGGTCCGCTGTGATGCCGTGGTCGCGGGCCGCGTCACGGATGTCGTCGCGGAAGCGGTCGAGCAGGCGGTCCAGGTCGCGGGCCGGATTTCCGGTGGAGTCCTCGTGGGCCCAGGACGGTTCGTGCTCGGCGGGGAAGTCCTCGGGGGTGTGCGAGTACTCCGGGGTGGGTGCCGTGCCCTCGGCCTTGTCGAACCGCTCGGCCTTCTCCGACCTCGCGCCTCCCCGGCCGAAGCCGAAGTCCTTCCCGAACTCCTTGCCGTAGTCCTTCCCGAACTCGCCGAACTCCTTGGCCAGTTCGGTCAGTCCCTCGCGCACCCCCGTCGGCCAGTCGCCGCGCGCGAAGTGGTCCTGCACCTGCTCCTGGACCCGGCGGGCGATGCGCTGCACCTCCTCCTGGGCCTGCTCCCTCGCCCGGTCCTGGGCCTCCTTGGCCTGGCGGCGGGCCCGCTGGGCCTCCTCACGGGCGCGGCGGCTCTCGTCCTTGGCGCGCCGGGCCTGCTCCTTCCACTCCTGCTTGACGCGGCGCATCTCCTCCTTGGCGGCGCGCCACGACTCCTTGTCGCCAAAGTCGGTGAAGTCCCCGAAGGGGCCCTCGTGTTCACCGCCGGAGCCCTTGGAGGCGCTGCCGGTGCCCCGGCGGGCCTCGGAGGCGGCCGCCCGCATCTCGCGCCGCAGGTCCCCGGCCGCGCCGCGCACATCGGCGCGGATCTCGGCGGCGAGCTCGGCGACCGACTCGCGGATCTCCAGCTCCAGGTCGGCCAGTTCGCCGCTGCGGTCGGCCAGTTCGGCGCGGCCCGCGTCCGTGATGGCGTACACCTTGCGGCCGCCCTCGGTGGTGTGGGTGACCAGGCCCTCGGCCTCCAGCTTGGCGAGGCGCGGGTAGACGGTGCCCGCCGAGGGGGCGTACAGGCCCTGGAAACGCTCCTCCAGGAGCCGGATCACCTCGTAGCCGTGGCGCGGGGCCTCGTCCAGCAGCTTCAGCAGGTAGAGGCGGAGGCGGCCGTGGGCGAAGACGGGGGGCATGTCAGAGCACCTTCTTGTCGGTCGTGCCGTCGGCCGGGGCGCGGGCGGGGTCGTCGGAGGCGGCGTTCGTCGGGGTGCCCGTGTCGGCGTCCGCGGGGTCGTCGTCCTGGCCGGAAAGGTGATTGTCCCCCGAGGTGCCCCGATCGCCGTCCACCGGGGCGGTGTCGGTGACGTCGGCAGGTCCGTGGCCGGTGGGGCGGCGGGTGGCGTCCATGTCCCCTTCCTTCTCGAAGGGATCCGTCTCCCACGGCTCCTCCTCGTCCTCCCGGGGTGGGCGGCGCAGCAGGGCGATGGAGCCGGAGACGGTGGTGGCGCGGAGCTTTCCGGTGCCGGCGCCCAGGCGGCCGGTGACCTTGTGGGCGCCCCACTGGCCGTGCACCCGCAGGCCGTCGAAGGCGTTGGAGATCGTCCCGCTCGCGGTGTTGGCCTCCACCTCGGCGTCGGCCGGCTGCGGCAGCCGGATGGCGATCTCGCCCGAGACACTGGTCAGCCGGACGTCGGTGGGGCCCTCCGGGTCGAGGTCGACGATCATCGAGCCGCTGACGGAGTCCGCCCGCACGGAGGGGCCCGAGCCCTCCACGACGGTGAGGTCCCCGGAGACCGAGTTGAAGCGCAGGTCGCCGGTGACGGCCTGTGCCTCCAGGTTCCCGGAGACGGTGTCGGCGCGGACGGTGCCGGACAGGCCGACGAGGGTGGTGTCGCCGTTGACCCCCTTCACCACCGACGGGCCGCGCACCCCCGACACGACGGCCGCGGCGCTGACCACGCCGACCTCGACGCGGGTGTCGGCCGGCACGGCCAGTGAGACGACCGCGCTGCGGCGCCAGCCCTTGCGGTCGAGCCACTTGAGGAAGCCCTTCCAGGGCAGGTCCTCGTAGGCGACCGTGAGGGTGCCGTGCTCCTGGGTGACGATCAGGGGCGGGCCCTCGATCTCGGAGACCTCCAGACGGGGGGAACCTTCGTCGGTGCCCACCACGTTCACCGTTCCGTTGACGATGCGTACGTGGAGTTCGCGGACGGGCTCGTCGAAGGTGAGCTTCCTGGGCTCAGTGACGGACCACTCGGACATGGTGCAGACCTCCCCGTAGCAACGCGCCATATCGCGTCTCCTGCAATTCACGATATATCGTGGACAAGGAAAGTCAAGACACTCTTTCCGGTGACGCCGGAGGCTGGGGGCCGGGGCTGGGGGCTGGGTATGGGCGCGGGGTGAGGGGGCGAGCGTTCTCGTCCGGGAGGGCAGACAGGTCCTGGCTGCGCGGCGGGGAGCCCGACGACCGTGTCTCGGCGGGCGGGACACCGCCCTGTGATGGGACACCGACCGTGGTGACGCACCCGCATGGCTTGCACACCCTCGGCGACATGCGCCCGAGCGCGACTGAGGCCCCCTGAGCGCGACCGACGCACCCCCGCGCCCGCCCCCCCCGCGCGTCACCTACACCCCCACGACACCCCAGCCCGACCAAGGCACCCCCACGACCGCCCCCGACCCGACCACCCCCCACCGGCACGAAACCCCACGGCACAAAAAACGGGGTACCCAAAGGCACCCCGTCCCGACGCCGCCGTACCCGCTACTCGTCGTCCTCGTCGTCCAGGCGGGCCAGCCACGTGGCCAGTCGTTCCACCGGGACCTCGAAGTCGGGGTTCAGGTCCACGAATGTCCGCAGCTGCTCGGCGAGCCACTCGAAGGTGATCTCCTCCTCGCCGCGCCGCTTCTCCAGTTCCTCGATGCCACGGTCCGTGAAGTACATGCCGTCAAGGATAAGTGGGCGGAAACGGCCGGGCCGCACCCCTCCGGAGAGGGGTACGGCCCGGTGACGTGCTGTCCGCGCGAGCGGCCGGCGGTTACGCCTCGAACACCTCACGCACCAGCTGCTCCTGCTCGGCCTGGTGGCGCTTCGCGGAGCCCACCGCCGGAGACGAGCTGTGCGGGCGCGAGATGCGCCGCAGACGCTCGCCGTGCGGGACGTCCGCGCCGACGGCCAGGTCCAGGTGGTCGATCAGGTTGAGCGCGATGAACGGCCACGCACCCTGGTTCGCCGGCTCCTCCTGGGCCCACAGGTACTTCTCGGCGTTCGGGTACTTCGCGATCTCCGCCTGGAGCTCGGCACCCGGCAGCGGGTACAGGCGCTCGATGCGGATGATCGCCGTGTCCGTGATGCCGCGCTTCTGACGCTCGGCCTCGAGGTCGTAGTACAGCTTGCCCGCCACGAAGACGACCTTGCGGACCGCGGCCGCGTCCACCGTCTCGTCGCCGATGACCGGGCGGAACTGACCCGACGTGAACTCCTCCGTCTTCGACGCGGCGGCCTTCAGACGCAGCATCGACTTCGGGGTGAAGACCACCAGCGGCTTGTGGTGCGGGTTGTGCACCTGCCACCGCAGGAGGTGGAAGTAGTTCGACGGCAGGGTCGGCATCGCGACCGTCATGTTGTTCTGGGCGCAGAGCTGGAGGAAGCGCTCGACACGGGCCGAGGAGTGGTCCGGGCCCTGGCCCTCATAGCCGTGCGGCAACAACAACGTCACACCCGACGTCTGGCCCCACTTCTGCTCGGCCGCCGAGATGTACTCGTCGACGACCGTCTGCGCGCCGTTGACGAAGTCGCCGAACTGCGCCTCCCACATCACGAGCGCGTCGGGGCGGGCCAGCGAGTAGCCGTACTCGAAGCCCATGACCGCGTACTCGGAGAGCAGGGAGTTGTAGACGTTGTAGCGGGCCTGCTCCTCGGCGAGGTACTGGAGCGGGGTGTGCTCCTCGCCCGTCTCACGGTCGATGAGGACCGCGTGGCGCTGGCCGAAGGTGCCGCGCTGGGAGTCCTGGCCCGACAGGCGGACCGGGGTGCCCTCCAGGAGCAGCGAGCCGACGGCCAGGGTCTCGCCCATGCCCCAGTCGATCGTGCCGTCCTCGACCATCGCCGCGCGGCGCTGCAGCTGCGGCAGCAGACGCGGGTGGACGTGGAAGGTGTCGGGGATGTTGACCTGGGACTCGGCGATCCGCTTCACGGTCTCGGTGGAGATCGCGGTGTTCACGGCGACCGGGAACTCGGCCTGCGGGTCGGAGACGGGACCGGCGGCCGGCTGGGCCGTGACGGCCTCGCGGACCTCGGTGAAGACCTTCTCCAGCTGGCCCTGGTAGTCCTGGAGCGCCTGCTCGGCCTCTTCCAGGGTGATGTCGCCGCGACCGATGAGGGACTCGGTGTAGAGCTTGCGCACCGAGCGCTTCTTGTCGATCAGGTCGTACATCAGCGGCTGGGTGAAGGCCGGGTTGTCCGACTCGTTGTGACCGCGGCGGCGGTAGCAGATGAGGTCGATCACCACGTCCTTGTTGAACGCCTGGCGGAACTCGAAGGCGAGCCGCGCCACGCGGACCACGGCCTCCGGGTCGTCGCCGTTCACGTGGAAGATCGGGGCCTCGATCATGCGGGCCACGTCGGTGGCGTACATGGAGGAGCGCGAGGACTCGGGCGCCGCCGTGAAGCCGACCTGGTTGTTGATGACGATGTGGACCGTGCCGCCGGTGCGGTAGCCGCGCAGCTGCGACATGTTCAGGGTCTCGGCCACCACGCCCTGGCCCGCGAAGGCCGCGTCACCGTGCAGGGCGACCGGCAGGACGGTGAAGTCCGTGCCGCCCTTGTTGATGATGTCCTGCTTGGCGCGGACGATGCCCTCGATGACCGGGTCGACCGTCTCCAGGTGCGAGGGGTTCGCGGCCAGCGAGACCTTGATCTGCTCGCCGTCCAGGCCCGTGAAGGTGCCCTGGGCGCCCAGGTGGTACTTCACGTCGCCGGAGCCGTGCATCGACTTCGGGTCGAGGTTGCCCTCGAACTCGCGGAAGATCTGCGCGTACGACTTGCCCACGATGTTGGCGAGGACGTTCAGGCGGCCGCGGTGGGCCATGCCGATGACGACCTCGTCCAGGCGCGACTCGGCGGCCGAGTCGAGGACCGCGTCGAGCAGCGGGATGACGGACTCGCCGCCCTCCAGGGAGAAGCGCTTCTGGCCGACGTACTTGGTCTGCAGGAAGGTCTCGAAGGCCTCCGCCGCGTTCAGCCGGCGCAGGATGCGCAGCTGCTCCTCGCGCTCCGGCTTGGTGTGCGGGCGCTCGATGCGGTCCTGGATCCACTTGCGCTGCTTGGGGTCCTGGATGTGCATGAACTCGATGCCGGTGGTGCGGCAGTACGAGTCGCGCAGCACGCCGAGGATGTCGCGCAGCTTCATCAGGGACTTGCCGGAGAAGCCGCCGACGGCGAACTCGCGCTCCAGGTCCCACAGGGTGAGGCCGTGCTCGGTGATGTCCAGGTCGGGGTGCTTGCGCTGGCGGTACTCCAACGGGTCGGTGTCGGCCATGACGTGGCCGCGGACCCGGTAGGAGTGGATCAGCTCGAAGACCCGCGCGGCCTTGGTGACGTCGTCGTCGTGGCTGGCGTCGATGTCCTTGAGCCAGCGGACCGGCTCGTAGGGGATGCGCAGGGCCTCGAAGATCTCGTCGAAGAAGCCGTTCTCGCCGAGCAGGAGGTTCGCGACGATCCGCAGGAACTCGCCGGACGCGGCGCCCTGGATGACCCGGTGGTCGTAGGTCGACGTGAGCGTCATGACCTTCGAGATGCCGAGCTTGTTCAGGGTGTCCTGGGAGGTGCCCTGGAACTCCGCCGGGTAGTCCATGGAACCGACGCCCATGATGACCGACTGGCCGGGCATCAGACGCGGGACCGAGTGGACCGTACCGAGGCCGCCCGGGTTGGTCAGGGAGACCGTGACACCCGAGAAGTCGTCCATCGTCAGCTTGCCGTCACGGGCGCGGCGGACGATGTCCTCGTAGGCCTGCCAGAACTCGAAGAAGTTCAGCGTCTCGGCCTTCTTGATGCCCGCGACGACCAGCTGGCGGTCGCCGTTGGGCTTCACCAGGTCGATGGCGAGGCCGAAGTTGACGTGCGGCGGCTTGACGAGGGTGGGCTTCCCGTCCTTCTCCGCGTAGTGCCAGTTCATCGACGGCATGGCCTTGATGGCCTGCACCATCGCGTAGCCGATCAGGTGCGTGAAGGAGATCTTCCCGCCCCGGGCGCGCTTGAGGTGGTTGTTGATGACGATGCGGTTGTCGAAGAGCAGCTTCACCGGGACCGCGCGCACGGACGTGGCCGTGGGCAGCTCCAGGGAGGCGTTCATGTTCTTCGCGACCGCGGCGGCGGGACCGCGCAGGGTGATCAGCTCGGGACCGTCCGCGGCGGCGGGCTCGGCCTTGGCCGCGGGCTTCGCGACGGCGGGCTTGGCGGCCTGGGCGGGCGCGGCCTTCGCGGGAGCGGCGGCCGGAGCAGCGGCCTGGGCCGGAGCGGCGGCCGCGGGCTTGGCGGCCGGAGCCGCGGGAGCAGCCGCGGCCGGGGCGGCGGCAGGCGCCGGGGCCTGGGCGGGAGCCGCCGGGGCGGGCGCCGACGCCGTGCTGGTGGTCTCTGCGGCCCCCGCGGCCGCAGTACCCGCCGGAGCCGAGGCGGCGGGCGCCCCTGGCTTGTAGTCGGCGAAGAAGTCCCACCAGGCTCGGTCTACCGAATTCGGGTCCTGGAGGTACTGCTGATAGATCTCGTCGACGAGCCACTCGTTCGGGCCGAACGCGGCAGCGGGGTTCTTGCCCGCTTGGTCTGCGTCGGTGGAGATGCTCGAGTTACTGGGGGACTGTGGCGACACGGCGGCAACCGCCCTCTTCCGCTTCACAAGGTGATGGACAGCGGAAATAAAGGCTACGCCCCCGAGACGGTGAAGGTCAGGCCGGGCCGGTCCATCGTCGTGTAAGTCACATCAAAGACCGGGTTTCGGGGGTGAAAATGGCGGGAAACAAGCGTGGTTCTGCCAGATGAATCCGCCTGAGGGAAGCGCCCAGCGGGGCTCTGCGCGACAGCGGCGCGGCCCTCTGCCTGATCACACGTGTCCGTCAGCGCGGACAGAGATGGATCTTGTGGCTCCGCTTCGAACTTTACGTCAACTTGGCACAGAGGGAAGTCCCGGAAGGGTGACAAGAATCCGGCAGCCCCGCTGGGATTCGGCCACACCGATCCGGCCGCCGTGCAGATCCACCGCCCAGCGGGCGATCGCGAGCCCGAGCCCGGTGCCGCCGTCGCTGCCCGGGCCGTGCGGCCGTAGGACCTGACCGCGGTTGAACCGCTCGAAGACCCGGTGCCACTCGGAGCGCGGAATGCCGGGGCCCTCGTCGAGGACCTCCAGCTCAAGGGATTCCGGCAGGGCCCCGCGCCGCGCCTTGACCGTGACCCGGCCGTGCGGCGGGCTGTGCTTGACGGCGTTGTCGATCAGGTTGGCGACGACCTGGTGGATGCGCTCCGGGTCGGCGTGCGCGGTCAGCTCCGGCGGCGACACGTCGAGGTGCAGATGCACGTCGTTGCGGGTGTGGCTGCCCGACCCGGAGGCGATGCCCGCGCGCGCGGTGGCGACCATGTTGGCCTCCTTCAGCACGCCCGAGAGATACGGCCACACCTCGAAACGGCGCTTCTTCAGCGGTACGACGCCGTTGTCGAGGCGGGACAGGTCCAGCAGCGTCTCCACCAGCCGGCCGAGCCGCTCGGTCTGCTTCAGGGCGGTGCGCATGGTCTCGGGGTCGGCCTGGGTGACCCCGTCGACGATGTTCTCCAGCACCGCGCGCAGGCCCGCGATGGGAGTGCGCAGCTCGTGGGAGACATTTGCCACAAGTTCCTTGCGCTGGCGTTCCTGGGCCTCCAGGTCGTCCGCCATGCGGTTGATCGTCTGGGCCAGGTCGCCCAGCTCGTCCCGGCGGTTCTCGCGGACCCGGCGGGTGTAGTCGCCGTGCGAGATGGACCGGGCGACCGCGTTCATGTCGTCCAGCGGCGCGGTGAGCGAATGCGCCACGAACTGCGTAATGAGCAGTGTGGCGATCATCGAGAAGACCGTGATGAAGCGCAGCTCGGTGGCTGTGCGCATCGCGATCATCATCAGCCCGGTGGTGATGAGGACCGCGATGACGACCAGCGCGCCCAGCTTGGTCTTGATCGAGAACGGGCTCACGCCACCCCAGGGTTCCTTGGCGCTTCTCCGGCCGGCCGGACCCTCGCTCATGGCGTCGGCGTCTCCAGGGCGTAGCCCACGCCGTGCACCGTGCGGATCCGCTCGGCGCCGATCTTCCGGCGCAGGGCCTTGATGTGGCTGTCGACCGTGCGGGTGCCGGAGGCGTCCGCCCAGTCCCACACCTCGGCGAGCAGCTGCTCACGGGAGAGCACCGCGCGCGGGGTGTTCGCCAGGCACACCAGCAGGTCGAACTCGGTGGGGGTGAGGTGGACGTCCTCGCTGCGCACCCGGACCCGGCGCTGCGCGTGGTCGATCTCCAGCTCGCCGAGCCGCAGGATGCCGCTTCTGGGCGTGGCGGCGGCCAGCGCGGCCCGCTCGACCCGCCGCAGCAGGACGTGCACGCGCGCGGCCAGCTCACGCATGGAGAAGGGCTTGGTCATGTAGTCGTCGGCGCCGACGCCGAGCCCGACCAGCATGTCGGTCTCGTCGTCCCGCGCGGTGAGCATCATCACCGGCACCGGCCGGGCGGCCTGCACACGGCGGCAGACCTCCAGACCGTCGAAGCCGGGCAGCATGATGTCGAGGATCAGCAGATCGGGCTGCCAGGCCTCGGCCGTGTCGACCGCCGACGGACCGTCGACCGCCGTTTGCACGAGGAATCCCTCGGCGCGCAGGCGGGTCGCGATGGCGTCGACGATCGTCGGATCGTCCTCGACGACCAGGACCCGGCGCTGTGCGCCCGGAGTAGCCGTCGTGCCGTTCTGGGAGGTGTGTGTCTGCTCCATCGCCCGCCCCTGGGGAGTGCTTTCCGGAACCATGTGGGGTGATTCCTTGTCTGCGCATGACTGCGATTGACGCTTGAATGATCGGCGTAGGGAAGCAGAGTACGGGGAGTCATCACCCCTTTGCTATCCAGGTCGGACGGCGAGATGTACGACGTCGGGTACGCCCCGGGCAACGGGGATCTCCTCGGTACGTACCTGTTGGAACCCGGCATTTGCTAGGGATCCCTCAAATTCCGCTGAGGGCTGCGCGGACCACACGGCCAGTACCCCGCCCGGCTTCAACACCCTTGCGCAGCTTGTGAGTCCGGTAGGGCCGTACAGGCCGTGGTTGCCGTCCGTGACCGTCCAGTCGGGGCCGTTGTCGATGTCGAGGCACAGCGCGTCAAAAGTGGCGCATGTCTCATTGACGAATCCGACTAGATCCGTTTCCAGAATGTTCGTCCGCGGATCGGCCAGAGCCGCCGCGGAGAGCGTCGAGAGCGGCCCCGAGCGGTGCCAGTCGATGACGGCCGGCTCCCGCTCCACGACCGTGATCCGGCCCCAGCGCGGATTCGCGGCGGCGTGTGCGAGCGAGAAGCCGACGCCGAGGCCGCCGATGAGGACGTGCGGGTCCGGTCGGTCGTCGAGCGCACCGAGCGCCGCGTCGACGAGCAGGCGCTCCGAGCGGCCGTCGGAGGTGTCCATCAGGAAGCAGCCGTTGGCGATGATCTGGAGCAACTCGCCGTGGCGCCGCAGGACGACCTCCCCGTAGGGGCCCTCGCGACGGTCCAGGACTTCGGGGATGTCGTACGAGGTGGGCATCGGCCCATCCTGGCAGGAACGGCGTGCGGGGCGGGACTTCTTGAGAAGTCACTGTGAATCAGCGCCGAGGTGGCGCGGGTCACAGACAGCGGGTGGGTCGGGCGCGAAGGCTGGGGTGAAACGGAAGGAGCAGCTCACCTTGGACCGGACCGCGCCGACGGCTCCTCCCGACCCGACCGGGCCGCCCCCCTCGGTCGTGCCCGCTCCGGACGCCTGCTTCCCGGATGTGGCCGGGCTGCTCGACGGGATGCCCCGGCAGCGGAGCGGGGCGCCGGCGGTCACCGGCAGGCCGCGGGAGGCGGCAACGCCCGTACCCGTCCGCCGGGTTCGCACCCCGCGGCGCATGGGGCGGCTGTTTCCCACGCCCACCGGGACCCCGTTCACTTTCGGCTACGGCGCCGTCCTGGCCGTGGTCTCGCTCGTCTCGACGCAGCTGGACCCCGCCCTCGTGCACACCCTGCACCAGGGCTCCAGTACCGACGTCGCGCACCTGGTCCGTACGCCGGTGCAGGTGCTGCTCGCCAGCGCTCTGTGGATCGCGGGCGGCATCCTGTCGCCGTACGCCATCGCCCTGTTGTTCGTCCTCACGGCGCTGGAGCGAAGGATCGGCGGGGTCCGCGCGGCCGCCGTCTTCCTGCTCGGCCATGTCGGCGCGACCCTCGCGACGGAGGTCCCCATCGGCGTCGCGGTCCTGGCCGGGCACCTTCCCGCCTCCTCGCTGCACCGCCTCGACTACGGCGTCAGCTTCGGCGTCGCCGCGAGCCTCGGCGCGCTCACCGGGCTGCTCGGGCCGTGGCTGCGGTGGCCGCTGCTCGCCCTGTTCACCTGGCCACTGCTGACCGCCCTGCTCGCCTTCACCGACCCGTTGACGGATTGGGGCCACCCGATCGCCCTCCTGATCGGCGTCTCGACCTGGCCGCTGGTACGGCGGTGGCACCGGGCACGGCTGGTACTTCCCGACGGCGAGGGCTGTTCGGCGAATTGAGCCGGCTGTTTGGGACGCCGGCGCCGGACGCTCCGGCTCCCGCGACGCCGACATGACCCGCCGGGCGGGCCCCGGGGTCGCCGCGCGACCGCCCCCTTCGCCGACGCCGCCGTCCCCCTGCGTCCCGGCGCGGTCCGGCAGGCTCCTCGCCGGGTCCAAGAGCGTGCGTACGTCCCCGTTCGCGCGGCCGGGCCGGGGCCGCCAACGGGCTTGGCTTGCGCGGGCATTCTCCGTGTGCGCCGACGCCGCCGTTCCCCCTGCGTCCCGGCAAGCGTGCGTACGTCCCCGTCCGCACGCCGGGCCGGGGCCGCCAACGGGCCTGCCCTGCGCGTGTGTTCTCCGTGTGCCGCGGTCAGCGGTCCGACGGTGTCCAGACGTACGGCGTCGTCGTGGTCACCGCGTGGAAGCCGAGGCGGCGCAGGATGGGCGCGCTGTCGTCCGAGGCGTCCACGTGGAGATACGTGACCCCGCGGGACACGGCGAGAGCCGCGCGTAGGGCGACCAGGGCGCGGTAGATGCCCCGCCCCCGCCACTCGGCGAGCGTGGAGCCGTCCCACAGGCCGGCGAACTCCGTGCCCGCCCGGAACACCAGCCAGGCCGCGCACACCACCTCGCCGTCCGCCTCGGCGACGTACACCGCGATCTCGTCCGGCGCGGCGGCGACCCGGCCGATCAGGTCGTCGGCGAGCCAGCTCCGGTCCTGGCCCCACACCTGCGACTCCATCGCGGCGATCCGGCGCATGTCCGCGTCGGCCGTGACCCGGCGCACGGTCACACGGTCCGGCAGCGTGGGTTCCCCTACGGCCATCTCGGCGGCCCGGCCGATCAGCACCGTCTCCCGTTCCTCGGGCACGAAACCGGCCGCGCGCAGCCGCTCGGTGAGGTCGGCCGGGGTGTCGTGGGCCCGGGTCTTCCACTCCAGCGCCTCGCCGCGCGCCGCGAAGAAGTCGCGCTGGCGGGCGATGAGCTCGTCGAGCGCGTCACCCTCGACGCCGAGGTCGCGCGGACCGCTCACGAAACCGCGGAACTGGCCGACGATCCGCAGCAGCGGTCCGTCCTGCTCGTAGGTCATCCCGGCGGGCGGGGTCGGGGGAGAGCCGCGCATCTGGTCGTCGTAGGCGGAGAGGAGGGGGCGTATGTCCACCGTGGTCACGCTCGACGGGCCTTTCGGTTGGCGTGGCTGTCCTGGTTGTACTGGCTGCCTGGCTGTGCCTGGTCGGCGTCCCGCACGGGCGGGAAGAGAGCGGCGCGGTCGGGTGTTGCCCACCAAGCGGTCCCTCCGGGTGCCGGGGCGATCATCGGTGCAGCATGACAGAGGCCGGGCCGCGACCGGGTCCCGCGGGCGGTGACGGACGGTCACCCGGCGTCCGGTCCCACGAACTTCGCACTGGTGAGCGGAGCCTCCACATGCCAGCCCAGAGACTCGTACAGACCACGGCCCGCCGGGGTGCCCGCCAGTACGCCGGTCTCCGCCCCCGTGGCGGACGCCGCGGTCTGGAGGGTGCGCATGACGAGGCTGCCCAGCCCGCGGCGCTGATGGGCGGCCACGGTCTCGATCTGGTCGAAGACGGCGGTGGCGCCGGTCGGGGCGACCTGGCCGCGGGCCGCGAGGGAGCCGTCGGGAGCGGCGACGAGCACGCGGGTCACACCCCCGACGGCCCAGGTGCGCAGCCGGTATCCGTGCGGGGCGACGGTCCGGTGCGCCGAAGCGGTCAGCGGGACCGTCATCAGGAACCCCGGCTCGGGATCCACCCACCAGCCCTCACCCAGCCAGTTCCCGACGGTCCCCGGTCCCTGGAACACCTTCAGCCACACCCCGGCCCCCGTCACTCCGTCCGCGACCTTGCGCACGGCCTGCTCGTCCACATCGTCGCCCAGGGCGTCGAAGACATGCCGCGAGACCTGCGCGATCTGTCCCACGTCCACGGTGAACCCCCACGGCTCACGCTGCGGCGGGGCGGCCCCGCGGGACACGACCCAGCCGTCCACCCATGCCTGTACGACTCCGTCCACCGGACCCCCTGTAATAGTCGCTTTGCCTTCTCGCTTATTACCGGTTTCACGATAGGTGTCGGGGGTTCCGCCGCGACAGCGGTGATCGCCCACAGCGAACAGGGAAGCGAGTGGGGAACATTCGAAAGTCCCCGGGCATTGAGTCGGCATAGCTCAACTTGACTGCCGAAGGGGAGATCATGGCTTCGACGTCCACACCGCTCACTCTGCCTGTGCTGCCGCTCGACGACGAGGTCGTGCTGCCCGGAATGGTGGTGCCGCTGGACCTGAACGACGCCGACGTCCGCGCCGCGGTGGAGGCCGCCCAGGCCGCCGCCCGCTCGGAACCCGGCAAGCCCAAGGTCCTGCTGGTGCCACGGATCGACGGGACCTACGCGAGCACCGGTGTGCTCGGCACCGTCGAGCAGGTCGGCCGACTGGCCGACGGCGACCCGGGTGCCCTCATCCGCGGCCGGGGCAGGGTGCAGATCGGTGCGGGGACCACCGGCCCGGGCGCCGCCCTGTGGGTCGAGGGGACGACGGTCGACCAGACCGTCCCCGACCCGCTGCCCGGTCACGTCACCGAACTGGTCAAGGAGTACAAGGCCCTCGCCACCGCCTGGCTGCGCAAGCGCGGCGCGTGGCAGATCGTGGACCGCGTGCAGGCCATCGACGACGTGTCCGCCCTCGCCGACAACTCCGGTTACTCACCCTTCCTGACCACCGAACAGAAGGTCGAGCTGCTGGAGACCGCCGACCCGGTCGCCCGCCTCAAGCTCGCCACCCAGCAGCTGCGCGACCACCTCGCCGAGCAGGACGTCGCCGAGACCATCGCGAAGGACGTCCAGGAGGGCGTCGACAAGCAGCAGCGCGAGTTCCTGCTCCGCCGTCAGCTGGAAGCCGTCCGCAAGGAGCTGCGCGAGCTCAACGGCGAGAAGGACGGCGAGGAGTCCGACGACTACCGCGCCCGCGTGGAGGCCGCCGACCTGCCCGAGAAGGTGCGGGAGGCCGCCCTCAAGGAGGTCGACAAGCTGGAGCGGTCCTCCGACCAGTCCCCGGAGGGCTCCTGGATCCGCACCTGGCTGGACACTGTCCTCGAACTGCCGTGGAACGAGCGGACCGAGGACGAGTACGACATCCAGGGCGCCAAGGCGGTCCTCGACGCCGAGCACGCGGGCCTCGAGGACGTGAAGGAGCGGATCACCGAGTACCTGGCGGTGCGCAAGCGCCGCAGCGACCGGGGCCTGGGTGTCATCGGCGGGCGGCGCGGCGGTGCCGTGCTGGCGCTCGTCGGCCCGCCCGGCGTCGGCAAGACCAGCCTCGGCGAGTCCGTCGCGCACGCCATGGGCCGCAAGTTCGTCCGCGTCGCCCTCGGTGGCGTCCGGGACGAGGCCGAGATCCGCGGACACCGCCGTACGTACGTCGGCGCGCTGCCCGGACGGATCGTGCGGGCCATCAAGGAGGCCGGTTCGATGAACCCGGTCGTCCTGCTCGACGAGATCGACAAGGTGGGCTCCGACTTCCGCGGCGACCCCGCGGCCGCCCTCCTGGAGGTCCTGGACCCGGCGCAGAACCACACCTTCCGCGACCACTACCTGGAGGTCGAACTCGACCTGTCCGACGTGGTGTTCCTCGCCACGGCGAACGTCCTGGAAGCGATCCCGGAGGCCCTGCTCGACCGTATGGAGCTGGTCCGCCTCGACGGCTACACCGAGGACGAGAAGGTCGTCATCGCCCGTGACCACCTGCTCCCGCGCCAGCTGGAGCGGGCGGGCATCGACAAGGACGAGGTGACCCTGGAGGAGAGCGCGCTGCGCAAGCTCGCCGGCGAGTACACCCGCGAGGCGGGCGTGCGCACCCTGGAGCGCTCGATCGCCCGGCTGCTCCGCAAGGTCGCGGCACAGCACGAACTGGGCGAGCGGGAGCTGCCGTTCACCATCGGCGCGGACGACCTGCGGGCCCTGATCGGGCGCCCGCACCACGTGCCCGAGTCGGCGCAGGACCCGGCCGAGCGCCGTACGGCGGTCCCGGGCGTGGCGACCGGACTCGCGGTCACCGGAGCGGGCGGGGACGTCCTCTACGTGGAGGCGTCGCTGGCCGACCCGGAGACCGGTGCGGCGGGTCTGACCCTGACCGGCCAACTGGGTGACGTGATGAAGGAGAGCGCGCAGATCGCGCTGAGCTTCCTCAGGTCGCACGGCGCCGAGCTGGAGCTGCCGGTCGCCGACCTCAAGGACCGGGGCGTGCACATCCACTTCCCGGCGGGTGCGGTCCCGAAGGACGGCCCGAGCGCGGGCGTCACGATGACGACGGCGCTGGCGTCGCTGCTCAGCGGCCGCCTGGTCCGCACGGACGTGGCCATGACGGGTGAGGTCTCGCTGACCGGCCGGGTACTGCCGATCGGCGGTGTGAAGCAGAAGCTGCTCGCCGCGCACCGCGCCGGGGTGACGACCGTCATCATCCCGAAGCGCAACGAGGCCGACCTGGACGACGTCCCGGCGGAGGTGCTGGACAAGCTCGACGTCCACGCCGTCACCGACGTCCGCCAGGTCCTGGAGCTGGCGCTGTCCCCGGCGACGAACGGGGCGGCGCCGGAGGTTCCGGTCGCGGCGTGACGGACGCGATCGGATGAGGTGAAGGCCCGGGTTCTCGTAAGGGAGGCCCGGGCCTTCGCCGTACGCGGGGGCTGATCAGCCCTTGGCGAGGGCCTGCACCCGGTCGAGGGCCCCGTTGAACTTGTCGTGGTCACCGACCGTCGGCCCGGAGGACGTGTACTGCCACATCGTGTACGTGCTCCACCCGGCCGGCAGGGTGCCCGCGGTCGAGGCGTAGCGGGCGATCCACAGCGGGTTGGCGGCGAAGCCGGCGTAGTTGCCGGTGCACTGGGACCACCAGCTGGTGGACGTGTAGATGACGGCGTTGCGGCCGGTGCGGGCCTTGTACTGGTTCAGGAAGTCACGGATCCAGCTGACCATCCCACTGGCGGTCTTGCCGTAGCAGGAGTCGCCGTACGGGTTCCACTCGATGTCGAGGGTGCCGGGCAGGGTCCTGCCGTCGGCGGACCAGCCGCCGCCGTGGTCGACGAAATAGTTGGCCTGCGTTGCGCCGCTCGTGGTGTCCGGCGTCGCGAAGTGGTAGGCACCGCGGATCATGCCGACGCCGTAGGAGCCGGTGTACTGCTGGGAGAAGTAGGGGTTCGTGTAGTACGTCCCCTCGCTCGCCTTGTTGTAGGACCAGCGGACTCCGCTGTTCCACAGGGTCGTCCAGGAGACGTTGCCCTGGTAGCTGGCCACGTCGACGCCCTCGGTCTGGGCGGCACGGGTGCCGGTGGGCAGACCGCCCTGGCCGTCGTGGGCGACGACGCCCATGCCCATGCGGGCGGTGCCGCGCGGTGGGGTGGTGGGGGCGTTGGCCGTGGCCTGGGCGCCGGTGCTGTCGGCGGCGTCGGGCGACTGCGCGGCCGACGCCGGGGCTATGGGCACCAGTGCGCATACGGCTATGAGGGCGCCGGCGAGGAACAGGCGCCGTGGGCGGGGGGATCCGGGTCTGTGCACGGGCATGGCGGGCCTCCGAAGGGCTCGGTGATGCTCGGTGGGGGAACACCCGGCCGGGGGTGTATGGCGTGGGCATGCCAGACATCGCCTGGTCAAGAAGCTACGCACGTCTGCGAGCGGCTGGGAAGAGGGACCGGCTGCTGCCGTTGGTCTAGCCCTGCGAAATACTTACGGAGCTGCGGCGAGGGCGCAATTTGGCGGAAACTTTCAGGACCGGGAAATCCGAGGCAGGGGCTGACGTGCACGAAGACGGAAACGGCGGCGCGGGCCGGGGCGGGACCGACGCCCCGCCGAGCGGTGTGGACCAGCCGGGGTTCCTCGCGCTCGAACGCGAGTTGACCGTCCTGCTGCGGCGCGCCCGGGCCAACCAGGGGGAGATGGCCCGCGAGGTCCACCCCGACCTGGAGTCGGCGGCGTACGGGCTGCTGGTCCGTCTGGATGAATGCGGCCGCCAGCGGGCCACCGAGCTGGCCGGTTACATCGGGGTCGGCAAGGCCACGATGTCCCGTCAGCTGCGTGCCCTGGAGGAGCTGGGCCTGGTCGCCCGCGAACCGGACCCCGCCGACGGCCGCGCCTGGCTGGTCGACCTCACCGAGGAGGGCCGCACCCGAGTCCAACGCGTCCGCGACGCCCGCCGAGCCCGCTACGCAGGCCGCCTGGCCCACTGGAACCCCGAAGAGGTCACAGAACTGGCCCGCCTCCTGCACCAGCTGAACCGGAACATGGAGAAGTAGACCCACCGGCCGTCACCTGAACGGACGGGCCGGTCGGGTGGCCCGCCTCGGCCGGCCGAGTCGCCAGACGCCGGCCGACCACACCCGGGTGAGTCACCCCTCACAGCTCCGCGTACACCACCGTCGCGTCGTCGTGGGTCTTGCTGCGTCCCAGATACGTCCGCGCCTCCGCGTCGGCCTGCTCCAGTTCTCGGACCCTGTCCACCAGCGCCTGGGCCCCCCGCTTGCGGACGAACGTGAAGCAGTCGGTCCAGTTGCCCTGCTCGAAGCGTTCCACCCAGCGCGCCGCGCCGTCCGTGAGCGCGGTCAGGGTGCGGACCTGCGCGCGCTCCAGGGAACCCGTCACCGCGCGTGCCGCCACCGAAGGATCCGCGGCCGCCGTGAAGAAGCCGCCTTCCTTGTTGCGGAGGTTGGCGTCGATCAGCGCGTCCGTGGCCAGCGCGGCGCGCGGCAGACGCGCCAAGCGGTCGTCCAGCACCGGCGTCACCACCCCGTCGGGCGACTCCACCAGCAACGCCGAGTCGGACAGCACCAGGTACTCCACGGCCGACGGCGACCACCGCGCCATCACCACCGTCGCCTGGGGCGTACGCGGGTGAGAAAGGTCACAACCTTCACCGTGTGACCGAGCTGTGCGCACGATGGCCCCGGACAGCACCTCGACCAGCGGAACATCCATGAGCGAAACGGCCAGTTCGGTCAGCGCCCCGCCGAGCCGCGCCGTGAACCAGGGAACCGAATGCAGACACCCCGTGCCACTCCGCGGTGGCGTGACCCCGTCGAGCGCGACCAGTACTCCGCCCCGCCCGGACGCGGGCAGGGCGACACTCGCGAAGTCCTCGTTGGGCCGCTGGACATCACCGGGTTCCGAGACAAGTTCCGTACGCATTCGGCCAGTCTGCACGACCCCTTCACAAGCTTCGTCAAAGCCCGCCAACGGTCGCGGAATTGACGCAGTCGCGCAGGTCAGACGCCCTGTTTAGGGGGGAATGGCGCACTCCGGGCCGGCGTGGTGGCGAATATTGCCACCGGTTCTCCCCGGCGTCCAACCGGCCCACCGCACCCGACACGCGCGCGTGCCCCAGGAACTTGCCCGCCAACTCCCCAACGGGGTTCACTCCTTCGGGTGGCGGCTCAGGTGATGCTCGCCCACCGCCCACCGGCGCTGGGAGGGTCGGGAATCGTACCCCGGTGTGCACACCAGTTGACGGAGCGTCACTCCGGGCCCATGGGTATCACGAGTTCAGGAATGCGAGCAGCGGTGCAGAAGACGCGGCCTCGTCGCACAGGCAAGCAGACGGCCTCCGGCCACGGCACGGAGCCCACGTCCGGCGCCCCCGAGACCCCCGTCGGCAAGGGCCGCCCCACCCACGTCCGCACCCGGCTGATCCTCGCCGTCGCCGTCGTGGCCGCCGCGATCGCCGGAGCCGGTGCCCCCTCCCTCGTCACCGCGTCCTCGGACCTCCACGACTCCCAGGACCTGGTGACGCTCGCCGAGCAGACCCAGGACGCCCTCGACCTCGCCCACGCGCTCGCCGACGAACGCGACGAGGTCACCCCCTACATCGCGGCCGGCCGCCCCAAGTCCAAGGCACCCGGCGAACAGTCCAGCGCCCGCGTCGACCGCCAGGTCGAGGAACTGCGCACCGACACCGACCTCTCCCCGGCCCTGCGCGGCGACCTCGACGCCATCGCCGCCGTACGGCGCTCCGCGCTCACCGGCAAGTCCACCGCGCTCGAAGCACACAACGCCTACTCGGCCGCCATCACCGAGCTGCACCGCCTCGCCGAGAACCTGGCCGCCCAGACCCCGCCCCGCGCGGGCTCCGGCGGCTACGCCCTCGCCGAGCTCGACTCCGCCGTACAGCAGGCCGCCGCCACCCGCGGACTGCTGCTCGCGGCCCTCAGCGTGCCCACGACGACCCAGAGCGTCTACGACCCGATCACCGGCCTGACCACCACCAAGAAGGTCACCTCGGCCGCCGACGCCAAGCAGCGCGACGCGCTCAGCGCCGCCGCCCAGCAGGCCCGGCTGCGGTCCGACGCGGCCCTCTCCGACTTCCAGGAGTCCGCGCCCGCGGCCGCCAAGGCCAGCTACGACTCCACGGTCACCGGCCCCGAGGTCAACTCCGCCGACCAGTACCTCGCGGCCCTCACCGCCCAGCCCAGCCTCTCCAACGGAGAGCTGGGCACCAGCACCACCAAGCTCGACGCGGCCCTCTCCGCCCGCGTCGACCTGATGCGCGGCGCCGAGTCGGCCCTCTTCGACCGCCGGGTCAAGGCGCTGGAACAGCTGCGGGACGACGACGTCACCGCGCTGGAGCTCCGGGTCGCGATCCTCGGCGCCCTGATGCTGCTCGCGGTGGGCATCGCCACCGCCATGGCCCGCACCCTCACCCGGCCCCTGTCCGTGCTGCGCCGCGGCTCCGCGCGGCTGGCCGGGGCAGAGGACCCCACCACCGAGGAAGCGGTCTCCTTCACCGGCCGCAACGACGAGTTCGCCCAGGTCGTCCGCTCCGTCAACGCCCTGCACGCGCACGCCGTCGCGCTCGCCGAGCGGATCACCACGCTGGAGGCCGACCGCAAGCACCTGGTCGGCCAGCGCCAGAAGATGGCCGACGCCCGCGAGCAGCTCAAGGGTGAACTGGCCGAGTCCGCAGCCCAGTTGACGCGACTGCGGGAGACGATCGGCGCCACCTTCGTCAACCTCGCGCTGCGCACCCTCGGCCTCGTCGAGCGGCAACTCGCCGTCATCGAGAACCTGGAGGAGCGCGAGCAGGACCCCGAGCGCCTCGCGACCCTCTTCAAGCTCGACCACTTCGCCACGGTCATGCGCCGCCACAGCGAGAACCTCCTCGTCCTGGCCGGCACCGAACACGTCCAGCAGAGCGCGGGCCCGGTCCCGCTGGTCGACGTCGTACGGGCCGCCGTCAGCGAGATCGAGCGCTACGAGCGGGTCCGTATCGCCGCCCTGCCGCCGCACGCCCATGTGGCCGGCTTCGCCGCGGACGACCTCTCCCACCTGCTGGCCGAACTGATGGAGAACGCCACCGCGTTCTGCCCGCCCGACCTGCCCGTCGAGGTCTCCGGCTGGCTCCTGGAGAGCGGTGAGGTCATGCTCTCCGTCCAGGACGAGGGCATCGGCATGACCGCCGAGCGCATGACGGCCCTCAACTCCCGCCTGGCCGACTTCGATCCCGAGGCCGCCTACGAGTCGTACGACGAGGGCGAGGAGGGGCTCGGCCTGGGTCTGTACGTCGTGGCCCGCCTCGCGCACCGGCACGGCGTCCGCGTACAGCTGCGCGAGCAGAAGCAGGGGGGCGTGGCCGCGGTCGTCGTCCTCCCCGGAACCCTGCTCACCGCCGCACCCCCGTCCGCCGTACCGGCCGCCGACGCCCCGGTCAGCGGCGCCGGCCACTCCTTCGCCCTCCCGGGCGCGGACGCGGAGGCCAACTCCAACGTCCTGAGCGGCCGTTCCCAGGGCGACCCGCTGGTCACGCTGGCCGAGCAGGCCGTACGCGAGCAGACCGCGGAGTCCCCGGCCGACCAGGCCGCACGGGAGCGGACGGCGGAGTCCCCGGCGGAGCAGGCCGTGGAGTTCCCGGTCGAACACGCCGTGGAGTCCCCGGCCGAGACGACGATGGAGCTGCTGGCACCGGTACCGGCCCAGGACGAGCCGGAGCCCGTACGCGACGAGCCCGAGGCGCGTGAACCCGCCGCCGAGGCCGAGACGGAACACACCCGCGCCGACGAGGAGCCCGTCACCGACAAGGGCCTCCCCAAGCGCACGCCCAAGATCACCGCACCCACCGCCCCGGCCCCGCGCCGGCGCAACGCGTCCGTGGATGCCGAGGCACTCCGCCGCAGGCTGGGCGGCTTCCGTCGGGGGGCGGAGGCCGGTCACCGGGACGTGGCGGCCGAGATCGAGGAACGGACCGGCGAGACCAAGCTGCCGGCCCCGGAACACCGCACCGCATCCGAAGAAGCCACGGGGGGCACAGTCGAGGAGGCAAGCAGTTGACCGCGCCCAGTACCTTCGGACTGAGTCGTGAAGCCCGCAATCTCCACTTCCTGCTCACCAACCTGGTGGAGGAGGTCCCCGGCGTCCAGTCCGTCGCCGTCGTCTCCTCCGACGGCCTGCTCCTGCTCTCCTCCGACGCCGAGCGGAACGCCGAGGCACGCGAGGCCAGGGACGGGAAACCCGCGGGCCCGCGCGGCTCGTCGGCCGACCTCGCGACCATCGTGTCCGGCATCGGCAGCCTCACCCTCGGCGCCGCCAAGCTCATGGACTTCGGCTCCACGAAGCACACCATGATCGCGATGGACGACGGCAGCCTGTTCGTGATGTCGATCAGCGACGGCTCGCTGCTCGGTGTCCACGGCTCCGCGGACTGCGACATGAGCGTGGTGGCGTACCACATGGCCCTGTTCGTCGGCCGCGCCGGACACGTCCTGACCCCCGAACTCCGCAGCGAGCTACGGCAGTCGCTGGAGCACGAGGGGACGGGGAGCGCTCGATGACGAACCGGCCCGACCTCCCCGTCCGCGGCGGCGACCGCAAACCGGCCCGCGTCCGGCCGTACTCCCTCACCGGCGGCCGCACCCGCTTCGGGCACGTCCTCCTGGTCGAGACGTTCGTGGCGAGCACGGCGGCTCTCGAAGCGCCCGAGGAGCGCAAGGAGCTGACCAACGGCTCGCTGAAGTCGGTGATGCCGGAGCTGCGGGCCATCGTCGAACTGTGCCGCCGGATGCGCACGGTGGCCGAGATCGCCGCGCTGCTGAAGATGCCGCTCGGCGTGGTCCGGGTGCTCCTCAGCGACCTCGCGGACCAGGGAAAGATCCGTGTGTACGGCACCGGTACCGCTCACGGTACGGGCCGTCCCGACCGCGCTCTGCTGGAAAGGGTGCTGAGTGGACTCCGTCGCCTTTAGGGACCTCGCTCTCGAGGACACCGACGACAACCTGAAGTCCTGGCAGACGGACCGCACCCGGGCGCCCGTCGCCACCAAGATAGTCGTGGCCGGCGGCTTCGGCGTCGGCAAGACCACCCTCGTCGGCACCGTCTCGGAGATCGAGCCCCTCCAGACGGAGGCGCTGATGACCGAGGCCAGCGAGCAGGTCGACGACCTCACCGGCACCCCGGAGAAGGTCACCACCACCGTGGCCATGGACTACGGCCGCATCACGCTCGACGACGACCTGGTCCTCTACCTCTTCGGCACCCCGGGCCAGGAGCGGTTCTGGTTCATGTGGGACGACCTGGTGCGCGGCGCGATAGGCGCCGTCGTCCTCGCGGACACCCGCCGCCTCAAGGACTCCTTCCCCGCGCTCGACTACTTCGAGAGCTGCGGACTGCCGTACGTCGTCGCGGTCAACCACTTCGACGGCAGCGAGCTGTTCGACCCGCAGGACGTGCGGGAGGCGCTCACGGTCCCCGCGCACATACCTGTCATGATCATGGACGCGCGGCGGCGGATCTCGGTGATCGAGACGCTCCTGTCCCTCGTCGGCCACGCGCTGGACGTCACCCCCGAGTAGCCCCGGTCCACAGCCCCGGTTAAGGAGCCACCACCCGCATGCGGAAGATACTCGTCGTCGGAGCCGGCCAGTCCGGACTCCAGCTCGCCCTCGGCCTCCAGTCGCACGGCTACGAGGTCACCCTGATGTCCAACCGGACGGCGGACGAGATCCGGGCCGGCCGGGTCATGTCGACGCAGTGCATGTTCCACACCGCACTCCAGCACGAGCGCGACCTCCAGCTGAACTTCTGGGAGTCCCAGGCCCCGAGGATCGAGGGACTCGGCGTCTCCGTGGCCGCCCCCGGCTCCTTCGACCCGGGCCCCTCGCAGCGCGCGATCGACTGGCTGGGGCACCTCGACGGGTACGCGCAGTCGGTCGACCAGCGGGTGAAGATGGCCGGCTGGATGGAGACCTTCGCCCAGCGCGGCGGCCAGCTCGTCATCCACGGCGCGGCCGTCGGTGACCTCGACTACTTCTCCCGTACGTACGACCTGGTGCTGGTCTCGGCGGGCAAGGGCGAGCTGGTGTCGATGTTCGCCCGCGACCCGGAGCGCTCCCCGTACACCGAGCCGCAGCGCGCCCTCGCCGTCTCCTACGTCCACGGACTGGGCCCGCGCCCCGAGCACCCGGACACCGAGGCGGTGCGCTGCAACCTGGTCCCGGGCGTGGGCGAGCTGTTCGTCATGCCGACGCTCACGACCTCCGGCCGGGCCGACATCCTGTTCTGGGAGGGCATACCCGGCGGCCCGCTCGACGTCTTCAACGGCGTGAAGGACCCGGCGGAACACCTCTCCCTGACCCTGGAACTCATGGAGAAGTTCCTGCCCTGGGAGTACGCGCGCGCCACGAAGGTCGAACTCACCGACGCCGGTGGCACGCTGGCCGGCCGCTACGCGCCCACCGTGCGCAACCCGATAGGCCGCCTGCCCGGTGGGGGACTGGTCCTGGGCGTGGCCGACGTCGTCGTCGCCAACGACCCGATCACCGGGCAGGGCTCCAACTCCGCGTCCAAGTGCGCGGCCTCGTATCTCGCGTCGATCCTGGAGCGGGGCGAGAAGGAGTTCGACGAGGAGTGGATGCGGGGGACCTTCGAGCGCTACTGGGCCACGGCCCAGCACGTCACGAAGTGGACCAACGCGATGCTGGCCCCGCCGCCGGAGCACATCCTGAACCTCATCGGCGCCGCCGGCCGGCTCCAGCCGGTGGCGGACCGCTTCGCCAACGGCTTCGACAACCCGGCGGACTTCGAGAACTTCTTCTACGACCCGGAGAAGACGGACGCCTATCTGGCGTCGGTCACGGGGGCCTGATCATCGCGGAGGGCGGTCCGGGCGGACGGCTCCGAGGATCGGGTGGGAGGCGATCGGGGAGATCCTGATCTTCTTGCCTGTTCTCGGGGCCTCGATGACCTCTCCCTTGCCCAGGTAGATCGCCACGTGCGTGGCCTGCGGGAAGTAGATGACCAGGTCGCCGGGCCGCAGGTGCTTCAGCTCGACCCTCGGCAGCCGGGCCCACTGCTCCTGGCTGGTCCTGGGGATCGGGGTGCCGGCGTGGGCCCAGGCCTGTGAGGTCAGGCCCGAGCAGTCGTACGTCTTCGGGCCCTCCGCGCCCCATTCGTACGGCTTCCCGAGCTGACGCCGGGCGTACGCCAGGGCCCGCTCGCCCTGCCGGGTCGGCTCGCGCCGGACGTCTCCGAGGGCGCCGGAGGTCGTCAGCTCCTCCTGCGCCCTGGCCACCCCCTTCTCCTCGAACTCGGCCAGCCGGGCGAGCTGTTCGGCGGTGAGGGAGGCGAGGAGCTCCTCCACGTCGGCGAGCTTCTCCCGTACGGCGTCCCGGTTCCTCTTCTGCCGGGCCGCGAGGGAGAGCTGGTCGTCCAGGGCCTTGCGGGCCGCGCGGGCGAGGGCGTCGGCGCGGTGCTCGGTGCCGGTGAGGCGGCCCACCGTCTTCGCCCGCTCCCTCGCCAACCGGCCGATGACATGGCCCTGTTCGAGGGCGTGCTGGGGATCGCGGGCGAGCAGCAGACGGACGTACGGCGAGATCTCGGTGACGCTCTGGTACTGCTGACGGGCCAGCCGCCCCGCGGCACCCCGGCTGTCGTGGAGGGAGAGCCGGGTCCGGGACAGCGCGGTGTCCAGACGGGTCACCTCGGCGCGCTTCTCGCGCAGCCTCTCCTCGGTCGCGTTGTAGGTCTCGGTCGCCTGCTCGGCCTCCTGGTACAGCCGCTGAAGGTCCGTCAGCAGCTCGGCCACGGTCCGCTCGCGCGGCTCCGGCTCCGGTACGGCCGCCGCCGGCAGCGGTGCGAGGGCGGTGCCGGCCACCACGGCCGCCGTGCACACCAGACGCAGAAGCCTTCCTGACACGCCATCACCTCCCGTGCGGAGCAGCCCCTCTGTTCCGCACGGCGAGCATCAGGCGGTGCCCGGCCTCCCGCGCGCCGGGTGGGCGGTTCGGCGCAACCTGGTCACCCGTCGGTGTCAGCCGGCCTGCCGGGCTTGGACCACGGCCACTTCAGCCGGCCGTCCGCCTCCCCCTCGGGGGCGTACTCGTACTTCCACCCCTTCTGGATCCCCAGCCTGGTGTGCCCCCTCGGCACCCGGCGGTACACCAGCACGGTGGGCGGGCCGCCGGCCGCGTCGGGGACCGGGATGCGGTACGTCTTCGGCGGGTGACCCGTCGGTCCCAGCAGCACGGGCAGCACCCGGCCGTCCATGGGGCCGCCCTCGAAGGGGGTGTCTTCGCTCTTCACGGCACCAGTCTCAGCCATCCGCCGCGAGGGCCGTGACCAGCGCCGCGGTCTGCGGGTCACGGTTCGCGGTCACCGAGAGCACGGCGACGAACTGCTCGACCAGCCAGTCGCGCAGCTCCGCCACGGGGGGCTGCTTGCCCTCGTCGAGCCAGATCAGCGAGGCCGCCTCCACCGCGGTGATCCACATCCGGACGGTCATACGGAGCCTGAGGCCGGGCTCGGGGACGCCGAGGTGGCCGAGGATGTTCTCGGCGGCGGCCCGTCGTACACCGTCGACGATGGCCGTGGTCCGGGACGTCTCGACGACACTGCCGCCCTGGAGCAGGGCGCTGAAACCGGCGTCGTGCTCGTCGACGAAGGCGACGTAGCGGTCGAGGGCCCGGGACAGGCGGACGAGGAGGGGCCCCTCCCGGGGCTCGTCGAAGCACTGCTCCAGCTCGTCGGCGGCAGACCTCAGCGCGGCCTCGTAGAGCTGCTGCTTGCCGCCGGGGAAGTACCGGTAGACGAGGGGACGGGAGACTCCGGCCGCTTCCGCCACGTCGTCCAGGGACACGTCCTCGGGGGCGCGGTGCGCGAAGAGGCCGAGGGCGGCCTCCAGCAGCTGGCTGCGTCGCTCCTCGACACTCAGACGGCGGTAGGCGGGCGCGGCAGGGGTCATGGAGGCAGCGTAGTCGGGCGTCCGCGGGTGCGTCGTGGCTGGTCGCGCCCGCGCCGGAAACCCGGTGGCCCCGGGCGGGACCGCCCGAGTAGGTTCGGGCGGTGCCCGAGCTCAAGCGGCTGCATGCCCATCACGCCCCGGCGGTCCTGGCGTTCGAGCTGGCGAATCGCGCGTACTTCGCGGCCTCGGTCTCCGACCGCGGTGACGCCTTCTTCGACCACTTCACCGACCGGTTCGACGCCCTGCTGGCCGAGCAGGAGGCCGGTGTCTGCGCCTTCCACGTGCTCGTCGCCGAGGACGGCTCGGTCCTCGGCAGGTTCAACCTGCTCGACCTCGAGGACGGCACGGCCGTCCTCGGCTACCGGGTCGCGCAGCACGTGGCAGGCCGCGGTGTGGCGACGGCGACCGTACGGGACCTGTGCCGGCTGGCACCCGACCGGTACGGCCTGCACACCCTGCGGGCGGCCGTCGCCCACCAGAACCCCGCGTCCCGGAAGGTCCTGACCAGAGCCGGGTTCCTCCCGACGGGCCCGGCCGGTCCGGCCGACCTCGGCGGCAAGCACGGCACCTGGTACCGACGCGACCTGACGCTCCTCCAGGCCCCGGAGCGGGAGGACGACGGCCACCGCTGAGCGGCCCCGCCGTCGCCCACCCGACGGCTCAGGCCAGCAGCCCCGACGACCGCCACAGCCGCCGCCCGACGCCCCGCAGCACGCCGATGTCGTCCAGGAAGTCGGTCAGCCGCTTCGCGCCGGTCTGCATGACCTCCTTGCGGTGCCCGCTCGCCTTCACCTGGGCCAGCGCCTCCCGCCGGTCGAGGCCCACGTTCGTGTAGACCTCGGGGTTCACGAAGGCCACCGAGAACACCCGGGCGAACTCACCCGAGGTGACCCGGGTGAACTCCTGCGACCACCGCGGCGCGGTCAGCATCTGGCGCCGCAGCTCCTCGCGGGCGTACCGCACATGCCGGGCCTCCTCCACCACATGGATCCGCGTCACGCCCCGGACCAGCGGCTGCACCCGCTCGTCGGGGAAGGTCAGCCGCTGCATCCAGTCGAGGACCTCCTCGCCGAGCAGCGTGGCGGTGAAGGACCCCGGTGTCGTGGAGATCGTCTTGAACAGCCGCCCCAGCTGCTGATGGGCCCGGCTCACCGGATACCAGGGCGTTCCGCCCCGCGTGATCAGCCGCGCGAACATCTTCGAGTGCCGGCACTCGTCCTCGATCTCGGTGAGCGCGTACCGCACATGCGCACTCGTGGCCGCCTTGTCGTAGATGTGACGGCACAGCAGCTGCATGAGGATGATCTCGAACCAGATCCCGAGCGAGGCCAGCGCCGCGGCCTCGTGCTGGGAGAGCAGGATGCGCTGCTCCTCGCTCATCCGCTTCCACATCGGGGTGTCGTAGAGCGAGACCAGTTCCGGCGGCCAGAACCACTTGCCCTCCTCGAAGGACGCGTCCCAGTCCAGTTCCTCGTCCGGGTCGAAGGAGTGCTTCGCGGAAGAGTCGAGCAGCCGCTCGGCCACCTGCTCCCGGTCCTTGAGCAGACCGAGCGCGTCACGCAGCCCTGCGAGCGCGTCGACTTCTGTCAGACTCGTCATGGCCCTTATGAGACTGCCTGTCAGCAAGCTCGTCAATCCCCCGCGCACGACTTGTTGACCCCGCGTCTACGAAGGGGCAGCCTGCGGAACATGCCGACTTTCGACCTGTACACCACGGACCCCGGGGACCCCCACTGGCAGGTACCGGCGACGGGCGCGGCCCGCTTCAGCTGGGAGTACGACAACGGCCGCGACCGCCTCCTGGCCCTCTACCAGAAGGGCAAGGACAAACAGTGGGACGGGCAGAAGCGCATCGACTGGGACCTGGAGGTCGACCCCCACGACCCCCTCGGCACCCCTGACGAGTCCATCTCCCTCTACGGCACCACGTACTGGGCGAAGTTCACCGAGAAGGACAAGGGCGAGCTCCGCAAGCACCTCGCCTCCTGGCAGTTCAGCCAGTTCCTGCACGGCGAACAGGGCGCGATGGTGTGCGCCGCGCGGATCGTCGAGTCCGTGCCCGACCTCGACGCGAAGTTCTACTCGGCGACCCAGACCATGGACGAGGCCCGGCACGCGGAGATCTACGGCCGGTTCCTGCACGAGAAGATCGGGATGCTGTACCCGATCAACGACAACCTCCAGTCCCTGCTGGGCGACACCCTCAGGGACTCCCGCTGGGACATGCCGTACCTCGGCATGCAGGTCCTCATCGAGGGCCTGGCGCTGGCCGCGTTCGGCATGATCCGCGACACCACCGACAAGCCGCTGCCGAAGCAGATCCTCGCGTACGTCATGCAGGACGAGGCCCGCCATGTCGCCTTCGGCCGGATGGCGCTCCGCGACTACTACCGGCAGCTCTCCGACGCCGAACTGCGCGAGCGCGAGGAGTTCGTCATCGAGGGCTGCTACCTGATGCGCGACCGGCTGCGCGGGGTCGAGGTCCTGGAGAACTTCGGCATCCCCACGGCCGAGGCCGAGGAGTACGCCGAGCGCTCCGAATTCCTCGCCCTCTTCCGCCAGTTGCTCTTCTCCCGGATCGTCCCCTGTGTCAAGGACATCGGCCTGTGGGGCAAACGCCTCCAACAGGCCTACGTCGACATGGGCGTCTTCGAGATGGGCAACTCCAACCTCGACCTCCTCATGGCCCAGGACGAGGAGATCGCCGAGAAGCTGGACGCGGAGCGGTTCGCGACGGAGGAGGGGGAGCGGGTCGCGGAGGTGGTGCAGGCGATCGAGGAAGGGGCCGCTGACGTGGAGTAACGTACTGGCGTGTCCATGCCCCAGGGCCCCTACGGGCCGCCGAACCCCTACAACCAGCCGCCTCCGCAAGGGCCTTACGCTCCGGGGCCGTACGCCCAGCAGCAGCCGTACGGCCCGCCGCCGGTGCCGCCGCAGCAACAGCCGTACGGCAATCCGTACCCCCAGCAGCAGCCGTACGGCTGGGGTGCTCCCCCCGTCGCCCCGCCCCCCAAGAGGCGCCCGCTCGTGGTGATCCTCGCCGTCGTGGGCGGACTCGTCGCCCTGGGGGTGGCGGGCTCGGTCATGCGCGGGGTGGAGGAGGCGAGCGGTTCCGGCTATCCGGACGCCGAGTACAGCCTCGACCTGCCCAGGACGCTGGTGGACGGCCGCTACGAACTCGCCCGGAACCTCTCCGACTCCGAAGCCGCCCGGACGATCGAGGACCAGTCGGTCGGAGCCCCGGGCTACAAGAACGTCAAGGCCGCCGTCGCGCAGTACAGCCTGGGCGGTGACGACACGAAGGGCACGCTCGTGGTGTCGGGCATGTACGGGCGGTTCAAGAACCCCGACAGGGTGCGGGAGAGTCTGCTGGACGGCGCGGCGGAGGGCGAGGACTCCCAGATCGCCATCTCGGAACAGGACTTCCACCCCGACGGCGCCGACGGGACCACCGTCACCTGCGAGGTCCTCACCAAGGATCAGGGCGACACCAAGCTGACGGTCCCGATCTGCGCCTGGGGCGACGGCAACACGGGCGCGGCCGTGGCCGAGCTGACGACGGCCACGGCCACCACGGACCCGCTCGAGATAGACCTGGACAAGGCGGCGGCGACGACGGCCCAGGTCCGCGCGGAGATGCGCAAGCCGATCCGCTGACGCCCTACACCGAGCACCCCAGGTCGTCCGGCAGCTCCAGGGCGACCGCCGGCTCCGCGCCCTGGGCCGGGAAGAGCCGGCGCAGGGTGAAAGCGTACGGGGTCGGGCCGTTGGTGCGCAGGTGCAGCAGGCGGGACTCCGCCTCGGCGACCGTGGGGCGGTGGCCCGCCGGGACCCACCACAGGGTCACCATCGCCTCCTGGACCCGCTCGAAGAACTCCCTGCGGCGCGCGAGCATCTCGCGGTGCCGCCCCTGGTACATGTACGCCGTCAGCGCGTCGGCGTCCCGCCACACCGACATGTTGATGATCAGCCACTCGTCGCCGAACACGGCGATGTCCGTGGCGTCGCCCTCCTCGCTCTGCAACCGCCAGACGAACCCGTCGGCGGCGTCCGCGTCGGCGTTCACGGGGTCGAGGTTGTCGACGAAGTCCTTCAACTGCGCCGAGTCCAGCGGGGCCTTGAGCCGGCCGATGTTCACCTGGGCGAGTTGGTACGAGGCGGCTTCAGTCATGGACCGAACGTTAGGTCGGCGTCCAGCGCCGTCTCAACCCCCGTCTCACTCCTTGGAGTTGAGCACCGCCTCCATCACCGCCCGCGCGATCGGCGCCGCCACCCCGCCCCCGGTGATGTCCCCGCGGTCGGCCGCCGCGTCCTCCACCACCACGGCCACCGCGACCTTCGGCTCCACGTCCCGGTCACCCTGCGCCCAGGACACGAACCAGGCGTACGGCGTCCCCGCGTTGCCGATGCCGTGCTGGGCGGTGCCGGTCTTGCCGCCGACGACGGCGCCCGGAATCGCGGCATTGGTGCCCGTGCCCTCCGTGACCACCTGCGTCATGAGTTCCTTCAGCTGTGCGGCGGTCGACGGGTACATCGCCTGCCGCGCCGGCCGCGGGCCCGTCGTCGCCACGGTGGAGCCGCCGGCCGTCGTGGTCCGCTCCACCAGGTAGGGCGTGCGGATCTGCCCGCCGTTGGCGACCGCCGCCGAGACCATCGCCATCTGGAGCGGAGTCGCCCGGGTGTTGTACTGCCCGATCGACGACAGGGCCAGTTGCGCCCTGTCGACGGTCGGGTCGAAGGTGGACCGGGCCACCGAGAAGGGGATCCGCAGTGAGTAGTCGTTGAAGCCGAATGCGTGCGCGGTGGCCGTCATGTCACCGACCCCCACGTCCACCCCGAGCTTCGCGAACACCGTGTTGCAGGACCACCGGAAGGCCTCCCGCAGCGAGAGGTCCTCGCAGCCGTCGGACTCGTTGGTCAGCGAGGTCCGGGTACCGGGCAGGGTGTACGGCGCGGGCGAGTCCGTCGGCGCGTCCACGTCAGAGACGACACCCGCGTCGAGGGCCGCGGCCGCCGTGACCACCTTGAACGTCGAACCCGGCGGATAGGTCTGCCGTACCGCCCGGTTGAGCATCGGCTTGTCCCGGTCCGCGTTCAGCCGTGCCCACGACCGGGCCACCCCCGGGTCGTTGCCCGACAGCACCCCGGGGTCGTACGACGGCGAGGACACCAGGGCCAGGATCCGGCCCGTCGTCGGCTCCACGGCCGCCACCGCGCCCTTGCGCCCGGCGAGCCCCTCGAAGGCCGCCTGCTGCGCGGCCCCGTCGATGGTGGTGACGACGTCCCCGCCCGGGTTGCGCCGCCGCGTGAAGTCGTTCCACAGCGGGAACGGCGTCAGCAGCGGGTCCGAGCCGGACAGGACCCCGTCCTCGGTGTGCTCCAGCAGGGTCGTGCCGTACTCCTGCGAGGCGAAGCCGGTCACCGGCGCGAACAACGGCCCGTCGGCGTACGTCCGTTCGTAGCGCAGCTGCTCCCCGGTGTCCCGGGATCCGGTGACCGGCCGCCCGTCGACCAGGATGTCGCCGCGCCGCAGGCCGTAACGGGCGATGTTCTCGCGGCGGTTGGCCGGGTTCTCGTCGTGGGCGCGGGCCTCGAAGACCTGGACGCGGGTGGCGTTGACGAGCAGCGCGATCAGCAGCAGGGCGCAGAAGCAGGCCGCGTGCCGGATGTAGCGGGCCATGCCGGAAGCGCGCGCGGTCATGGGGCCTCCGTCCCGTCGTACTGGCCGCGGGCCGAGTCGCTCACCCGGATCAGGAGGGCGACGATGGCCCAGTTGGTGACGACCGACGAGCCGCCCTGGGCGAGGAACGGCATCGCCATGCCGGTGAGCGGGATCAGTCCGCCCACCCCGCCCGCGATCACGAACACCTGGAGCGCCACGATCGAGGCGAGCCCGGTCGCCAGCAGTCGCCCGAACGGGTCGCGCAGGGCGAGGCCCGCCCGGTAGCCGCGCTCCACGAGCAGGCCGTACAGCAGGAAGATCGCGGACAGGCCGGCCAGCCCGAGCTCCTCGCCGGCCGTGGCCAGGATGAAGTCCGACTTCGCGGCGAAGCCGATCAGGACGGAGTGGCCGAGCCCGAGCCCGGTGCCGAGGACCCCGCCCGCCGCGAAGGAGAACAGGGACTGGGCGAGCTGGTTGGGGCCCAGGCCCGCCTCGATCGACGCGAACGGATGCAGCCAGTCCTCCACCCTGCTGTGCACATGGGGCTCCAGCCAGCCCACGGCGAAGGCGCCGACGGCGGCCAGCAGCAGCCCCAGCGCGATCCAGCCGGTGAGCCCGGTGGCGACGTACAGCAGGACGACGAACAGGCCGAAGAACAGCAGCGAGGTCCCGAGGTCCCGCTCGAGGACCAGCACGCCCACACTGATCAGCCAGATGGCGAGCAGGGGGCCGAGGACCCGCCCGGTGGGCAGCTGGAGCCCCCACAGCCGGCGCCCCGCGAACGCCAGCGCGTTGCGGTTCGCGGCCAGGTACGCGGCGAAGAACACCGCGAGCAGCACCTTCGCGAACTCGCCCGGCTGGATGGAGAATCCGGCGATCCGGATCCAGATGCGGGCGCCGTTCACGGAGGGGAAGAGGATCGGCAGGGTCAGCAGGACGAGCGCGGCGGCCACACAGACGTACGCGTACCGCTGGAGCACCCGGTGGTCGCGCAGCGCCAGCACCACCACGATGAACAGGGCCACCCCGACGGTGGACCACACCAGCTGGGTGGGGGCCGCGCGGTCGCCGGGCGTCTCCAGGTCGAGCCGGTAGATCAGCACCAGGCCCAGGCCGTTGAGCAGCACCCCGATGGGCAGCAGGAGCGGGTCGGCGTCCGGCGCCCGCAGGCGTACGGCGAGATGTGCGAGGAGCGCGAGCACGCCGAGCCCGGCGCCGTAACCGGCGGCGCCGGGCGGGACGGTGCCGTGCCGGGCGAGGCCGACAGCGCAGTAGCCGTACACGCTGAGCAGGACGGCGAGGACGATGAGGGCCAGTTCGATGCCACGGCGCCGGGGCAGGCGTACCGCGGAAGCGGGGGTGTCCGCGGGGGCCACGGTGGTTCCGGCCTTGGTCATGTCCGGAACCTACCCAAATAACATGGGTTGTCTGCGCTGTTTCGGGGTGGTGTCAGCACCTTCGTGGCGAGGGCCCGAGGTCCCTGATGTACCGGGCCGAGCCCCAGGCCCAGGTGCCGTCGGTGAGCAGGTACCACTGGCGGTTGCCCTGGACGTTCTGGCCGTCGGTCCGGCAGAAGACGGTGACGATCTCCCCCCGGTTGGCATACCGGATGATCTGCCCGCCCCGGTTGGGCGCGCTGCGCAGGGCGAGCGAACTGGCCGTCACGACACCCCGGTACAGCCGCTGGTTGTGGCTCTGGTTCTGGTTCTGACCTTGGTTCTGGGCCTGGCTCTGGCCCTGGGCCTGGCCCTGGCCTTGGTTCTGGCCTTGGTTCTGGCCCTGGTTCTGATGGCTCGCCGAGTCGCCCCGGGGGTCGCCGTCCCACTCGTCGGCCGCGGCGGCGGGCACGGCGAGGGCCGAGACGGCGAGGGCGCCGGCGGTGACGGCTATGGAGAAGCGAGAGCGCAGGGACATGGGGAGACCTCCGTGGGAGGGGGCGACAAACCTGACTGTTCGCCACGTTAAGGGCGCTCTGAGACGGTCGCCTTTCCGGATGGGCCGTAGGAGAACCCACCCAGGGGCGCGGGGAACTGCGCGAGAAGCCCCACCCGCCGTCGGCCCGACAACTACGGCAGCACCAACGTCGCGACCGCCCCACCATCGACCGCATTGGAGAACGAGAGCCGGGCCCCGAGAACCTCGGCCTGCCCCACGGCGATGGTCAACCCGAGACCGTGCCCCCGGGCCCCACCCTCCGTCCGGAACCGCTGCGGCCCGTGCTCGACCAGGTACTCCGGAAACCCGTCCCCGTGATCCCGCACGGTCACCACGGGCCCGTCCACCGTCAAGGACACCGGCCCCCGCCCGTGCCGGTGCGCGTTGGCCACGAGATTCCCCAGCACCCGCTCCAGCCGCCGCCGGTCCGTCTCCACCGCGACATCCCGAACGACCACCACCTCGGTGTCCGTCCCGGAAGCCCGCACCACCCGCTCGGCGACCGCGGCCAGCCGTTCCGTGTCCAGCTCGACCGTCTCCCGCCCGGTGTCCAGCCGCGAGATCTCCAGCAGATCCTCAGTCAGCGTCCGCAACGCCCCCACCCGGTCCCGCACCAGCTCCGTGGGCCGCCCCGGCGGCAACAGCTCGGCGGCCGCGTGCAGTCCCGTGAGCGGCGTACGCAACTCGTGCGCCACGTCCGCCGTGAACCGCTGCTCGCTCAGCAGCTTTCCTTGCAGAGACGCCGCCATGGAGTCCAGCGCGGCGGCCACCGCGGCCACCTCGTCCTGCGACCCGTCCTTCGTACGGGGATCGTCGACGCGCGCGTCCAGGTCGCCCGCGCTGATCCGCCGGGCCACCCGGGCGGTCGTGTGCAACCGCCTCGTCACCCGGGTCACCGCGAACGCCCCCACCAGCAGCGTCGCCGTGATCGCCAGTCCCGACGACCACAGGATCGCCCGGTCCAGCCCCGCGATCGTGCGCGCGCCCTGCGAGTAGTCGACCTCCACGGCCAGCGCCCGGTTCCCGTCCACCGGACCGGCCGCCCACATCGTGGGACGCCCGCGGTGCTCGCCGACCATCGTCCCGCGGTCCCCGGCGACCGCCAGCGCCCGCAGCGACCCCGGCAGGTCCGGCGGATCCACCCCGGCGTCCCACCGCAGCGTGTCCCCGGCCTCGTAGGCCGCCGTCGCGTCCCGCAGCCGGCTCAGCGCCAGGTCACGGGCCTCGCCGACGGTCTGGTTGGTCACCGAGACATGCACCAGGACACCGAGCAGCGCGGCGAGGGCGCAGCACATCACGGTGATGAAGACGGCCGACTTCACCGCGAGCGTGCCGGACCGGCGGGGGAGTCTCATCGCGCGCTCGCCGAGGGGCCGGGCGAAGGCCCCTCGGGCCCGGAGCGCAGCATCTCGTCGTGCGTCAGGAGCATCGACCTCTGCTGCGGGTCCCAGGTCCACTGGAGCCGGTACTCGTAGCCGGCCACCTCGGACGGCGAACGGATGATCACGGACCGCCCGGCGAGCTCCACCCCGCTGACCGCGTCCTCCCAGTGCATGACCCGCACGAGCCGGTGCTTCTCGACGGTGTAGACGCGCACCGCGGTGACGTTCCCGGGCAGCTGCCGGAAGCCCAGCGTCAGATCGGCATGTCCGTCCCCGGTGAGGTCGCGGTAGTACGGCTCCAGGACGGGACACCGCTGCCCGGCCGCCCCCTGCTTGCCGCAGTCCGCCATCCGGCGGAGTGTCTCGACGTACCCCGCGTTCTCGTAGTCGCTCGAATCCTCCTTGATCTCGGCGCGTACGACGGCGACCGGGTCCACCCGGCGGATGTCGTCGCCGGGCACGGGAACGCCGGCCACCACCTCCGACTCCACCTCCCCGACCTCGAAGGCGGGGCTGGAGGCGGGCGTCAGCTGCGGCCACAGCCGGTCCGGGCTGATCGCGGTCGGCGTCGACCCCGCCCCCACCAGCCCGCCCGCGTCCCCGCAGCCGGCCACGGCCGCGAGCAGCAGGGCTACGGCGACGGCGGCGACGGCACGGGGCGTACGGGGCGCGCGGGATGCGCGGGGCGCGGGGCGGGCGGGGGGCACTGTGCTCCTGGGAGGGGCAGGGGTGGGGCCGGGGCAGGAGTTTGCACTGGCCCGACCACCTTATTCGTGTGGAAGTCCTTTTTGCGTTCCCGTGCGCCCCGGCCGCCCTACTCGGTCAGCTCCTCCAGCAGCCGGGCCGTCGACAGTCCGGCCTGGAGGTACTCGACGAACAGTTCGTTGTGCAGCGCCCACGGCGAGCGGCGGCCCCGGATCAGCCGGATCGCCGCGTCCGCCGTATGCCCCCGACGCATCAGGGCGTGGGCCACGACCAGGCCCGAGCGGTTGTAGCCGTGGTAACAGCGGACGAGGACCTTGCGGCCCTCGTCCAGTGCGTCACTCGCGGCCTGCGCCAGCCGGATCACGCCCGCGAGCTGGGTGCCGTCCAGCGGGCCGTCCGGAATCGGCCACACATGGTGCTCCACCCCGGGATCGGGACCGTGCCCCGGCAGCCGCAACAGCGTCTGCACGACATCGAACTCGTCCCGTACGACGGCGAACTCCCGTTGTCCGGACAGGCCCTGGAACTCGTGCCCGCCCATCCACAGCCCGGGCACGATCTCGTTCCACGCCCGCTCCGGAGCCGGTACATCGGGTTGCTTCCTGCGGGTCCGCAACAGCGCCTCCCCAAGCCCCTGCGCCAAGCCCTGCAATTCACGGCAACTCACTGCGACTCACCCCAAAGGTAACCGGCTTCTTGCCTGCGCAGCACCCCGCCTGTTCCCATGGTCCATGGGGTGATGGTGCATGAGCTCACTGCGCGTCGTACCGACCTGGCGCCATGGTCAGGAGCGGCTCTACGTCTGCCTCACGGACGGCCGGAACATCGCCTGGTACGACCGTGAGGCGGCCCGGGTCAACCTGCTGAGCGAGGACCGCAGAGAGGATGTGCTGGACGTCCTCGGGCCCTTCCTCACCGGCCCGGTGGCGGTGGGCCCGCCCCCGGTGCCGACGCCTGCCGAACTGGCCCGGCTCACCCTCCACCCGGACGACGACCTCGCGCCCAACCGTCCCGGCGAGGCTCTCCAGATCGCCCTGGACCGCGACCCGGGGCCCGCGCACCGGATCCGCCGCGACCCGCGCCGGCGTGCCCTGGAGGCCGAGCAGACGGTGGGCGAGGCGCTGGACCGCCTCGACGGGGCGGGCTGGCACACCCTGCACTCCGTGCCGCTGCCCGGCGGCGACCGCGTCCACCACCTTCTGATCGGCCCCGGCGGACTGTTCGCGGTGCACGCCCTGTACGCCCGCAAGCAGCGGGTGACGATCGCCGACCCGATGGTCACCCTGGGCCGCCGGGACCCCCACCCCTTGCTCCGCCGCGTCCGAGCCGACGCCGACCGCGCGGCCTACGCCCTGACAGCCGAGGTCCACCCGATCCTCGCCCTGGTGTCCCCGTCCGACATCACCACCACCCTCCCACCCCGAGACCTCCGCATCCTCACCGAGAGAGACCTGGACGGTCTGTCCCGCCTGGGCGGCACCTTGAAGCCGGCCGACGTGGAGGCCTTGCACGCGATGGCGAGGGACCGGCATACGTGGTCGAAGGTCTGAGCTACGGCCACCAGGCGCTTCGCAGGTGGGTTGGGGTTGGGGCGGACCTGGGCCTGACGCATGGGCTGGTGTGAAGACGCGCGCGGGGCTGGATGCTGGGCTGGGCGTGAAGGTGTAGCTGGACTCCGGGGCGAGTGCGAAGTCACGCGCGGAGCCTGCCGACATGGGCTCGGCTGGGCCGACAGGTGTGCCTGGGGTCTGTGCCGAAAGTACGGGTGCGCGGGGGCCTGGGGGCCGGGCCGGCCTGGTGAAGGTGCGCGGCCCAGGCCTGCGCTGGGCCGGCGTAAAGACGCGCGCGAGACCTGCCGGCCTGGGCTCGGCCGGGCGTGAACGTGTGGCTGTGCTCCGAGCCGAGTACGAACCCGTGCGTGTGCCCGGACGGTGCCTGAGCCGGCCCGCATCCCGACCAAGGCCCCCTGCAACCCCCCAGGGGCGCGGGGAACTGCGCGACAAGCCCCCACTCACCCGCACCCGCCCGACAACCCAACCCCGGCACCCGCCCGACAACCCAACCCCGGCACCCCCTAGGCACCCGCCCGACAACCCAACCCCGGCACCCCCTAGGCACCCGGCAACAGAGCCGCCCGCTCCGCATCCAGCAACGGAGCCAACAAATCGCCGTAGTCCTGCAACCGGGGCACCATGTCCCCCGCCTGAAAGGCCAGCCGCCCAGGCGCCCCGCACTCCTCCACCTCCCCCCACGTGACCGGCGCCGACACCAGCGGCACCGCCCGCGCCCGCAGCGTGTACGGCGTCGCAGTCGTCTTGCGCGCGGCGTTCTGACTCCAGTCCACGAACACCTTCCCGGGCCGCAGATTCCGCGTCATCCGGTGCAGAGCGAGCCGCGGCAGAGCCCGCTCCGCCTCCACGGCCAGCCGCTTCGCGTACTCCGACACCTGATCGGACGACGCACCCCGCACCGCCGCCAGCAGGTGCAGCCCCTTGGACCCAGCCGTCTTGGGATAAGCCTCGACACCGTCCGCAGCCAACCGCTCCCGCAGCCACAACGCGACCTCGCAGCACTCGACGATCGTCGCGGGCGCCCCCGGATCGAGGTCGAGGATCAACCGGTCCGCCTCCTCGGGCGCACCGACCAGCCACTGGTGGGTGTGGAACTCCGTGACCAGGTTGGCCGCCCACATCAGGCTCGCCAGATCCTGGACCAGCACCATGCGGGCCGGCCCCTCGGAACGCGGCACCTCGGCGGTGGTGACCCAGTCGGGCGTACCCGGAGGGACGTTCTTGGCGAAGAACACCTGTCCGTCGGGCCCGTCCGGATAGCGCAGGAAGGAGACGGCACGGTCACGCAGATGGGGGAGGAGGACGTCCGCGGTGGTGGCGTAGTAGTGGAGCAGCTCGCCCTTGGTGAAGCCGGTGGCCGGATACAGCACCTTCTCCAGATTGCTGAGCGCGAGCCGTCGCCCCTCCACCTCTGTGATCGGCGTCATACGATGAGAATCTCACGCATACCTGGTTAAAACGGCGTAAAACCCCAGAAAGGGTGCTGCTGGTGAGATCCATATGGAACGGCGCCATCTCGTTCGGCCTGGTCAGCATCCCGATCAAGCTGGTCAACGCCACCGAGAGCCACTCGATCTCCTTCCGCCAGATCCACACCGAGGACGGCGGCCGGGTCCGCTACCGCAAGGTTTGCGAACTGGAGGACCGTGAGATCACCCAGTCGGAGATCGGCAAGGGCTACGAGGACGCGGACGGCACGATCATCCCGATCACCGACGAGGACCTGGCCCATCTGCCGCTCCCCACGGCGAAGACGATCGAGATCGTCGCCTTCGTGCCGGCCGACCGGATCGACCCGCTCCAGATGGACGCCGCGTACTACCTCCAGGCGGGCGGCGCCCCCGCGGCCAAGCCGTACACCCTGCTGAGGGAAGCCCTCAAGCGCAGCAACAAGGTCGCCATCGCCAAGTTCGCACTGCGCGGCCGGGAACGCCTCGGCATGCTCCGGGTGGTCGAGGACGCCATCGCGCTGCACGGACTGCTCTGGCCGGACGAGGTCCGCGCGCCCGAGGGACTCGCCCCCGACACCAAGGTCACCGTCAGCGACAAGGAACTCGACCTGGCCGACGCCCTGATGGACACCCTCGGCGAGATCGACCTGGACGAACTGCACGACGAGTACCGCGAGGCCCTGGAGGAGGTCGTCGCCGCGAAGGCCGCGGGGGAGGCCCCGCCGGAGGCCCCGGAACCGGCCCGCAGCGGCAAGGTGCTCGACCTCATGGCCGCGCTGGAGAAGAGCGTGCGGGAGGCGAAGGAGTCGCGGGGCGAGGAGCCGGGCGAGGTCAGACAGCTGCCGCAGCGCAAGTCGGCGCGGGCGGCGCCGAAGCAGACCGGCGGGAAGAAGTCGACGGCGAAGGCCACCCCGGCGAAGAAGACGGCCGCGGCCAAGAAAACGACGGCGAAGTCGACCGCGAAGTCGACGGCCAGGTCGTCACAGGGGACGAAGAAGACGGCGTCGGCGAAGAAGACGACAAGCGCCAAGAAGACGACCGCGAAGAAGACGACGGCTCGGAAGCGGACCGCGTGACCTGCGCGGTGCCGTCGGCACCGCGCAGGCCCCACCGGCCTCGGGAACCGTAGGTCAGTCGACGACCTTCGCGGACTCGATGATCACCGGCTGCGTCGGCACGTCACCGTGACCGCGGCTGCTGCCGGTCCGTACGCCCTTGATCTGGTCGACGACGTCCTGGCCCTCGGCGACCTTGCCGAACACGGTGTAGCCCCAGCCGTTCGGGCTCTTGGCCGTGAAGTTCAGGAACTCGTTGTCCGAGACGTTGATGAAGAACTGCGCGGTCGCCGAGTGCGGGTCGCTGGTGCGCGCCATCGCCACGGTGTACGCGGTGTTCTTCAGACCGTTGTCGGCCTCGTTCGGGACCGGCGCCAGCGTGGGCTTCTGCACCATGTCCGCGGTGAAGCCGCCGCCCTGGACCATGAAGCCGTCGATCACCCGGTGGAAGATGGTGCCGTCGTAGTGCCCGTTGCCGACGTACTTCAGGAAGTTCTCGACGGTCTTGGGTGCCTCGGCGTCGGCCAGCTCGAGGACGATGCGGCCGAAGTTTGTGGTCAGCTCGACCCTGGACATGGGGATCGTCCCTTTCTGGTGGGGCATGACCGAAGCATCTTGTCACACGGCCGTACGCCCCCGACGGCCCTCAGGGGCGAGCGGTGTCAGGGGCGCTCCCCGGCGGGGCGAGGCCCGCGGGTGTCGGTACGACCGTCTGCGGGGAGGGAGCCGTGGACGGCAGCGGCGACACCGGCCCGGGGGAGCCGCTCGGAGAACTGCTCGGAGGGCTGCTCGGGGCACCGCTCGGGCGCCCGCTGGACGGAGCCATCGGCACCGAGGAACGGTCCGGACCCGTACCGGGCAACGCGGCCACGACCCCCGCCGCGAGCACGGCCGCCACCAGGGCTCCCACGGCGCCCGAGACCGCCGTACGACGGCGTCGGATCCGTCGGCCACCCACGACCGCCGCGTCGGTGACGCTGGGGAAGGCGGGCTCCCGCGAACCGTCGAGGATGACCTCGAAGGCGCCGCGTACGCCGCCGCTCTCCCCGTACTCGCTGTCCTTGCCGTAGCCGTCGGACATCTCCCCCCTCACCTCCCGCTCGTCTCGCCGGCCAGGCCCTCGACGAGCCCCCGCAGCCGGACCAGTCCGCGCGCGCTCTGGCTCTTGACCGTGCCCGGGGTCACACGCAGCGCCTCGGCGGTCTGCTCCACACTCCAGTCCTCCCAGAACCGCAGTACCAGCACCGCCCGGTAGCGGGGCGGCAGTTCCATCAGCGCCGCCTGCATCACCAGCCGCAACTCCGGGGTGACCGGAGGCTCGGCCGACGCCGGCTCGGGCACGTCCTCCGTCGGCTCCTCCCGCCAACTCCGCTTGCGGTACTGGTCGATGAAGGCGCGGGTGAGGATCGTACGGGCGTATGCCTCGACATTGCCGTCGCGGCGGACCCGTCCCCAGGAGGCGTAGAGCTTCATCAGGGTCGTCTGGGTCAGGTCCTGGGCCTGGTGCCAGTCCCCGCACAGCAGGTACGCGCTGCGCCTGAGCTGCCCCTGCCTGGCCTCGGCGAACTCCCGGAACTCCCGCTCCCGGACTGCTTCCCGCACCCGCCGCCCCTCCGCCGTACCGGTCACACCTGTCCTTCAGAGGTACGGCGCAGGGCCCGGCGAGGTTGCACGCCCCGGGAAGAAAAGTTTCCGGGCCGGAGCGTGCAACCCGGCACGGCAGGTGCCCCGTACTCCTCTCACGCAACCGACCCGACCACCGAGGAGCACTCTTGACGAACCGTCATGGCATCCGACCCACCCGCCGTCTCCTGATCGCCGTCGTCGCAGGAGGTGCCGTGGCCGTGGCGGGCTGGGCAGCCGTCGCGGGCGCGGCGACGGGTTCAACGACGACGCAGAAGCCGACGGCGGTGCCGTCTGCGGTGCCGTCTGCGGTGCCTTCCGTGGCGCCTTCCACCGTGCCGTCGCCGGTGCCGTCTCCCGTGGCGCCCCAGAGGCCGTCCCAGCCGAGTCCGGTGCCGTCGGTCCCGGGGGGCGCGCCGAGTCCGGTGCCGTCGGTCCCCGGCACCGCGCCGAGTCCCGTGCCGTCCGTGCCGGGGAGCGAGCCGAGCACCGTGCCGACGGTGGCGCCGAGCCAGAACCCCTCGGCCGCCCCGAGCCCTGTCCCCACGGTCACCAGGCGGCCGTCGAAGTAGGGGGGGCGGCAGACCGGATGAGACCGCCCGGGCACCGGCCCTTGTCCTGTGCCCGGCCGGTCAACTTGCCTCAGCCACGGACTGGTTGAGCCGGAACAGCCGATGGAACCGGCTGAACTGCCTCCCGCCGGAAGGCCCACCGCAACTCCGGCTCCACGACGTAGCGGAGCGCGCGCCGGACGGGCGGGGTGCACAGCACGGTCACGACGGCGCCGGCGACGAGGGCGACGAGGCCCACGCCGAGCGGCTGGTGCACCCAGGCGGGCCCGTACCAGCCCCAGGACCGGGAGCCCTGGACGAGGAAGCCGTGCAGGAGATAGCCGTAGAGCGTGCCCGAGCCCAGCACGGTGAACCAGGTCCGCCGCCCGGGCACCAGGGCGAAGAAGCACGCGACCAGGACCAGCGAACACCCGAAGGCGACCAGCGTCATCACCGGCCCCGACCAGGCGGGCCCGCCCAACTCCTGGGCACTGTCCCGGTGGTAGAGCCAGGCGGCACTCATCCGCGGCACCACCAAGTAGGCCAGGACCGACGCGAGGACGAAGACAGGCCCGGCAGCCAACCGGACGGCCCGTCGCCGGACCAGCTGGAAGTGCTCGGGCCGGAGGCAGAGCCCCAGCACGAAGTACGGAAGAAACTGCAGGACACGCTGGAGATCGAGGCCGTCGCCGATGGAAGGCGAGAGCGTGGCGAGCATCGCGACGGCGAGGGCGACCGGCACCGGCTGACGCAGCCGCTGCCACACGGGCGTGCTCAGCCGCCACACGAACAACGCGACGAGGAACCACGTCAGATACAGCGGATCCAGCAGACTCACCGGCCGGTCCGGCACGCCGTCCGTCCACCGCGTGAAGAAGGTGTACGCCGTCTCGAACACGACGTACGGCACGACGAGCCCGCCCACCAGCCGCCGCAGCCGCCCCGGGCTCGCGTCGAAGTTCCGCGAGAAGTACCCGGACACGACGATGAACGCCGGCATGTGGAACGCGTACACGAGCAGATACAGCGCGGACACCGCCCGGCTCCCGTCCCGCAACGGCTCCCAGGCATGCCCCACGGCGACCAGCACGATCGCCAGGTACTTTGCGTTGTCGAAGAACGCGTCCCGCTCAGCCATCCCGGTCGCCTCACCGTTTCCCGGCGGACCAAACCGTGGACATGTGTGCGCAGGATCACGAGTGCACACACGTTGACGGGAGGTCCCGCGAGGTCAGCGCCGCCTGCGGGATCGGCACCAGCAGGCCCGAAATCCCAAGGTGCGATCACGGGTTGCATAGTGACGCTCAGGCTTCGGTGCGCGGCGAGTCCGGCGTCTCACCTGCTCCCGTCTCCGCCTTGACACGCATCACCTCGCGGACGGTGCCCACCAGAAAGCCGGCCGCGAGCAGCCCGAACAGCACAGAACCCAGCCGAAGCCCGCCGGCGTCGGATCCGCCCAGAAAGTCAGCGTGGCGGACCTCAGAAGGGTCCGACGGGTCATAGACGACGGGAACGTGTCCCCCAGGCTTCAGGTCTCTCCCCGAGTCGCCCTCGACATCGATATGTGCCTCCACGACGCCGGACGGCGCAACGAAGCGCACGGCCAGGTAATTCGGCCAGCCTTCCTCCGACCGGCCGGCAATGGCGACCACGGTCGCTTCGGCCCTGCGCCCGTGCTCCCGGAGATCGTGCAGCAACTGGTTCTCCTGGCCGGCTTCCCATCCCATGATCCCGGCCACACTGCCGAACAACAGGAGCCCCACGGCAACCGACCGAGCCCTGCCCCAGCGGGATCCCGACAACGGCAACGACACACCGACCCTCGAGACCAGCGCCCCCACGACCCGACCCGGCGAAGGGATCCGCCTACCCCAACGACGAGCCCACCCCCACCGACGCAACAACAGTTCCGCGACGGACAGCCCGACGGCCGCACCAAAAACCTGACTCCAGGTCAACGGAAACGGACGGAACACAAGCCACACCACAAAGGCCCCGCCCCCCACCACAGAGCCCCACCCACCAAGAAGGCGCACCTTCCCTAGGCCGTCACCCTGCTCGAACCCGCGCTCCCACATCGGCGCCTCCTAGCCCCCACGACCTAGGACACACCGACCACTGCTGAGGTTGCAGCGGTAGCCGACGCCATGCCTGAGGCGCCGCCCTTGCCCGACCTCGACCTCGACATGGTGCCGATGCGGCTTGAAGCGCGTGGGTGCGACGCGCGGTGTCCGAATGAAGGGCGGCCGAGTCAACTTGGTTCCACTGCAAGCGGGTTGTGTCGGTGTGCGCGATTCGTCTTTCGATGCTTCTCAGCGCCCCTCCCATGGCCTGCCCTCTCATTCCTGGGGCCTGCGTGGTGACCTGGAGCGGTGCCCACGACTGCGGCTTCATCGCGCCACAGATCATCGAGGGGGAGTTCTACAACCCTCAGAGGCGGGTCCTCCCAGACGGCACTCAGGTCGTCGCTGACGTCGCGCAGTTCAGGACCAGCAACAGCGCTTGCGGAAACGCCGTGACCGCGACCCTGCAGACCAAGGTCTGTGGATTTTGGGGGTGTTCCTGGCGTGACGTCGACGGAGCGACCTGGACGGAACGCTCTGTGCCATCCAACGGACGAGTCACGTCGCCGCTGATTACGGGCAAATTGCGCCACGGCACGAACAGTTACAGGCTGGCGCTCGACGCGACCACCAACAAGCCGCAGGCGGAGTCGAATCCCGGACCAGGGTTGATCGGCGTCGCCCGTGAAACCGAGACCACCTATTCGAATGTGGTCAAGCTGACGGCAAGTTAGACAACCGTCAACTGAGACTCGATACCGGGTCTGAGGTGCTCCTTTTGGATCTTCCCCCGGCGGGTTCCAGGCGGCCGATAGAGTGCGCGCCGTGGGCATACCCGGCTGGTTCGTCTGGATCTTTCTCGTTCTGTTCTTATGGCAGGTCCTCGGCCTCTTCCCTGTCATCCAACGACTGCGGGAAGACAACTCCGCGCTGCGTTCCAAGGCGCGCCTTGACCTGTTGGAGATCCTCGGCTCCCTGCTGCTCTTCGGCGGGAGCCTGCTGAGTTTCATGGTGGGGGAATCCTGGTTCTGGCTCGGCCTCGCCGGCTTCCTACTCCTGACCGCTGTCTACGCCGTGAAGGTTGTCCACTGGCTACGCGCCCGCCACCAACCCACGACCTGACCCAAACGACGGGGTCAGACGGCAGCGCTCCGGTCGGCCAAGTTGCGCAGCGTTTCAGGGATGCGCGGCTCCCAGAGCTGAATCAAGTTGCGGATGACGGTTGCGGGGCCTCGTGGTGTATCGGCCGTGCGCTGACGGTCGATAGTTGTGGTGTGCACCTTGCGCGTCGCGCGTCGTTTCAGTAATGCGTGTAGGTCTCATGCGTTCCGTCCGATTCGCCTCTTCGCGCGGAAGCCTTCCGCTACCGACCCTCGCGGTATGGGGGCTTTAGAAGAAGGACCGCGCAGGTTAGAGGGTGGGAAGTCCCTCTGCCCGTACTGCGGCCTGCCGGCCGATCGCGTGGCGACGCTGGAGTATGACTGGGTCCTGCTTGAGCCGGACATGGAGCCGTTGGCCCACACCGTGCCGGCGGAGCATCGGTGGATCGTGCTGCCTGACGGGAGGGTGACGGTCTACGGCGTGTGTCCGCCGGACCCGTTCCAGCGGTGCCGTATCGAGCACCGGCTCGCATGCTCGGCGCAACCACTGCCCGATCTCTGGCCCTGGTTGACGAGCCTGCGGGGCGAGAACGAGCGTCGAGTGGGGCGCCAGACCGAGCCGGAGCCGCCCGAGACCTGGCCGGAAGTCGGGTGAGGGTGCCAGGCTTGCGCTGTGTCGACGGCCCTTCGTGATTCCCCGAACTGACCTGGGACGATGCCTCAAGATCGTGTCCACAAATAGTCCACGGACCCCGACATACGGCCGCTCAGGGCGGCATACGGCTGCACATACGCGAAGACCCCGGCCTCAGCGTTTCCGCTGGTGACGGGGTCTTTGGGCACCTCATGCTGGGTGCCCCCGGCAGGATTCGAACCTGCGCACACGGCTCCGGAGGCCGTTGCTCTATCCCCTGAGCTACGGGGGCGTGTCGGGTGCGAGGTGGTGGCTCGCGGCGACGGGTAGAACACTACCAGCTTCGTCGGGGTGATCAGGAACGGGTTTGCGGGGGTGGGGGAGCCGCGCGTCCCCCTCGCGGGGTGGAAGTGGGGAAAAGCCGGACGCGGTGGCCGGTCCGCACCTACTCTCGAGTTGTGCCAGGCGCGTCGGGCCGGGTGCTTGTTGTGGACGACAACAAGGTCATCCGGCAGTTGATCAGGGTCAATCTCGAGCTGGAGGGTCTCGAGGTCGTGACCGCGGCCGATGGCGTCGAGTGTCTGGATGTCGTTCATCAGGTGCAGCCCGATGTCGTGACCCTCGATGTGGTCATGCCCCGCCTGGACGGGCTGCGGACCGCCGCGCGCTTGCGTTCCGACCCCCGGACCGCCCACCTTCCTCTCGCCATCGTCAGCGCCTGTACCCAGTACGAGGTCGACAGCGGCCTCGACGTCGGCGTCGACGCCTTCCTCGCCAAACCCTTCGAGCCCGCCGAACTCGTCCGGCTCGTACGGCAGTTGATGGAGCAAGCCGGTCAAGCGACCGACGTCCAGGACGGCGACGGCTCGTTCGTTGTGCCTGCCCTCGGCAGTGGAGAGGCTGAGCGCGCCAGTCACGCCGGCGGTTGAGCCCCCCGGGGGCCGCCCCGGATCGCTGTGATCTCGCGGAGTCACCGGAGGCCGGAGGTCTCGCCACCCCGACCGTCCACATCCCGGACCCCCGCCAAACCCGCTCGCCTACCCACCCCCCTCCTCCCATACGCTTGTCCCGTGACCCCCGTCGAGCTCTCCCGTACCGTGCTGCGCGCGGTGCGTCGTGCTGTCGACGACGGGGAGCTGGACGTGGTCGTGCCGACGGGGGCCAAGGTGACCGCTCCTGGGCCCGGTGGGTGTGGGGACTACGCCACCAACCTCGCCCTCCAGCTCGCCGGTCCCGCTGGGCAGCCCCCGCTGCGGGTCGCCGAGATCCTGCGCAGGCGTCTCGCCCACAGCGACGGCATCAGCGATGTCGTCGTCACCGGGCCCGGCTTCCTCAACATCAGTCTGCGCGGGAGCCAGGCCGACCTCGTGCGGGAGATCCTCCAGCTCGGACAGAGGTACGGGCACGTCGACCGGCCCACCGGCCAGATCACGCAGCTGCACGCGCCCCACGAGGTCCGCGCCGTCGTCGTCATGGACGCCCTCGCCCGCCTCCTCCGCTCCCAGGGCGCCCTCGTCCGCACCAGCTGCGTCCGCAGGCCCGCCCCCGCGTGGGTCGACGTCCTCGGCGTCGAGGTCGACGCGTACGGCACGTCCGACGCCCCCGCGCCCCTCGACGTCAACGTACGGCCGGTGCCGGCTGACTCCGACCCCACCTCCCTCGGCCGGGACGCCGCCCGCTGGGCCCTGCTCCACCCGGCCCCCCACGACCGTCCCCGCATCACCGCCGACCACCTCGTCCAGCGTGAGAGCAACCCTCTCTTCCGCGTCCGCTACGCCCACGCCCGCACCCGGGCCCTGCGCCGCAACGCCTCCGACCTGGGCTTCCACGCCGAGTCCGGCGACACCGCACTCCCGGGTCGCCCCCTCACCGAGCCCGGCAACCCCACCGCCCCGGTGCACCCCCTCGCAGAGTCCGGCGACACCGCACTCCCGGGTCGCCCCCTCACCGAGCCCGGCAACCCCACCGCCCCGGTTCCCCCGCTCGCAGAGTCCGGCGACACCTCACCCCCAGTTCCCCCGCTCGCAGAGTCCGGCGACACCGCAACCCCGGTTCCCCCGCTCGCAGAGCCAGGCAACCGCACACCCCCGGGTCACCCCCTCACCGAGCCCGGCAACACCACAACCCCGGGCCACCCCCTCACCGGCCCCCCCAACACCCACCCCGCCGGTACCGCCGTAGAGCAGACCCAAGACGCAGCCGACCTCAAGGCTCTTCACGCCGTCCTCGCCGATCACCCCCGTGTCCTCGCCCGTGCGGCCGCGCAGCAGGCTCCCGATCGGCTGGCCCGGCATCTCGTCACCGTCGCCGATGCCGCTCTGCCCTTTCTCGTCACCGTCCTTCCGCGCGGCGCGGAGAAACCCTCGGCCGCCCACCGTGCCCGGCTCGCGCTTGCCGAAGCCGTCGGGGCGGTGCTGGCCGGTGGCCTCACACTGCTCGGCATCGACGCACCCGAACACCTCTGAAAGACGACAACGATGAGCCGTTCCGCACACCCCGCCGGGCCCCGCCACGCCGACGTTCTCCCCGAGGGCCACTACTCCGCCCCGCCCGCCGACCTGAACACCCTCGATCCCAAGGTCTGGGCCCAGACCGTCACGCGGGACGAGCACGGTGTCGTCACCGTCGGCGGGATCGACGTCAAGGCCCTCGCCGAAGAGCACGGCACCCCCGCCTACATCGTCGACGAGGCCGACTTCCGGGCACGCGCGCGTGCGTGGCGCAGCGCCTTCGGGGCCGACGCCGACGTCTTCTACGCCGGCAAGGCCTTCCTCTCCCGCGCCGTCGTGCGCTGGCTGCACGAAGAGGGGCTCAACCTCGACGTCTGCTCCGGCGGCGAACTCGCCACCGCCCTCTCCGCCGGCATGCCCGCCGACCGCATCGCCTTCCACGGCAACAACAAGTCCACCGAGGAGATCCGCCGCGCGATCACCGAAGGGGTCGGGCGGATCGTGCTCGACTCCTTCCAGGAGATCGTCCGGGTCGCGCACATCGCCCGTGAGCTGGGCACGCGGCAGCGCGTGCAGATCCGGATCACCGTCGGTGTGGAGGCGCACACGCACGAGTTCATCGCCACCGCCCACGAGGACCAGAAGTTCGGTATCCCGCTCGCCGGCGGGCAGGCCGCGGAGGCCGTGCGGCGGGCGCTTCAGCTCGACTCGCTCGAACTCATCGGGATCCACTCCCACATCGGGTCGCAGATCTTCGACATGTCCGGCTTCGAGGTCGCCGCGCACCGCGTGGTCGGGCTGCTCAAGGACGTCCGTGACGAGCACGGCGTCGAGCTTCCCGAGATCGACCTCGGCGGCGGGCTCGGGATCGCGTACACCTCCGACGACGACCCCCGCGAGCCGCACGAGATCGCCAAGGCGCTCACCGAGATCGTCAGCCGTGAGTGCGACGCCGCCCGGCTGCGGACCCCGCGCATCTCCGTCGAGCCCGGGCGGGCCATCGTCGGGCCCACCGCCTTCACGCTCTACGAGGTCGGCACCATCAAGCCCCTCGACGGGCTGCGCACCTATGTCTCCGTCGACGGCGGGATGTCGGACAACATCCGCACCGCGCTCTACGACGCCGAGTACAGCGTCGCCCTGGTGTCCAGGACCTCCGACGCCGCGCCCATGCTCGCCCGGGTCGTCGGCAAGCACTGCGAGAGCGGGGACATCGTGGTCAAGGACGCGTTCCTGCCGGCCGACCTGGCACCGGGTGACCTGATCGCCGTGCCGGCGACGGGCGCCTACTGCCGGTCCATGGCCAGCAACTACAACCATGTGCTGCGTCCGCCGGTCGTCGCCGTCCACGACGGTGCGTCCCGTGTCATCGTCCGCCGCGAGACCGAGGAGGACCTGCTGCGGCTCGACGTCGGCTGAAAACACCAGCGCTGGAAGATCTACGGTCTTCCACCCCCGGACAAATGAAATAGATGTCTCATAATCCGGACGAGGGGCAGAAACTCCCGTCCGGTGAGTGAGACTGGTCCCACCGTGACGGTATGAGGAAACGAGGTCGGATGATGCGTACGCGTCCGCTGAAAGTGGCGCTGCTGGGCTGTGGAGTGGTCGGCTCAGAGGTGGCGCGCATCATGACGACGCACGCTGACGACCTCGCCGCCCGCATCGGGGCCCCGGTGGAGCTCGCGGGGGTCGCGGTACGGCGGCCCTCCAAGGTCCGTGAGGGCATCCCGCAGGAACTCGTCACCACAGACGCCACCGCCCTCGTCAAACGCGGGGACATCGACGTGGTGGTCGAGGTCATCGGGGGGATCGAGCCCGCGCGGTCCCTCATCACCACCGCCTTCGAGCACGGCGCCTCCGTCGTCTCCGCCAACAAGGCGCTCCTCGCCCAGGACGGCGCCGCCCTGCACGCGGCGGCCCTCAAGGCCGACAAGGACCTCTACTACGAGGCCGCCGTCGCCGGTGCCATCCCGCTGATCCGCCCGCTGCGCGAGTCCCTCGCCGGTGACAAGGTCAACCGGGTGCTCGGGATCGTCAACGGCACGACCAACTTCATCCTCGACAAGATGGACTCCACGGGCGCCGGTTACCAGGAGGCCCTCGACGAGGCCACCGCCCTCGGGTACGCGGAGGCCGACCCGACCGCCGACGTCGAGGGGTTCGACGCCGCCGCCAAGGCCGCCATCCTCGCCGGGATCGCCTTCCACACGCGTGTGCGTCTCGACGACGTCTACCGCGAGGGCATGACCGAGGTCACCGCCGCCGACTTCGCCTCCGCGAAGAACATGGGCTGCACCATCAAGCTGCTCGCCATCTGCGAGCGCGCCGAGGACGGCCGGTCCGTCACCGCGCGCGTGCACCCCGCGATGATCCCGCTCACCCACCCGCTCGCCTCCGTGCGCGGCGCGTACAACGCCGTGTTCGTCGAGTCCGACGCCTCCGGGCAGCTGATGTTCTACGGCCCGGGAGCGGGCGGCGCCCCCACCGCCTCCGCCGTCCTCGGCGACCTCGTCGCCGTCTGCCGCAACCGGCTCAGCGGCACAACCGGACCCGGTGAGTCCGCGTACGCCGCCCTGCCCGTCGAGGGCATGGGCGAGGTCGTCACGCGCTACCACATCAGCCTGGACGTGGCGGACAAACCGGGTGTTCTCGCCCAGGTGGCCACCGTGTTCGCCGAGCACGGGGTGTCCATCGATACCGTTCGGCAGCAGGGGAAGGACGGCGAGGCGTCTCTCGTCGTCGTCACGCACCGCGCGTCCGACGCCGCCCTGGGCGGCACCGTCGAGGCGCTGCGCAAGCTCGACACCGTGCGGGGTGTCGCCAGCATCATGCGGGTTGAAGGAGAGTAACCAGCAATGACCCACCAGTGGCGCGGAATCATCGAGGAGTACCGGGACCGGCTGCCCGTCTCCGACAGCACGCCGGTCGTGTCGCTCCGCGAGGGCGGCACGCCCCTCGTGCCCGCGCAGGTGCTCTCCGAGCGCACCGGGTGCGAGGTCCACCTCAAGGTGGAGGGCGCCAACCCCACCGGGTCCTTCAAGGACCGCGGCATGACCATGGCCATCACGCGGGCCAAGGAGGAGGGCGCGAAGGCGGTCATCTGCGCCTCCACCGGCAACACCTCGGCGAGCGCCGCCGCCTACGCCGTGCGCGCCGGCATGGTCTGCGCCGTGCTCGTCCCGCGGGGCAAGATCGCGCTCGGCAAGATGGGCCAGGCCCTCGTGCACGGCGCGAAGATCCTCCAGGTCGACGGCAACTTCGACGACTGCCTCACCCTGGCCCGCTCGCTGAGCGACAACTACCCGGTGGCGCTGGTCAATTCGGTCAACCCGGTGCGCATCGAGGGCCAGAAGACCGCCGCCTTCGAGATCGTCGACATGCTCGGCGACGCGCCCGACATCCACGTCCTGCCGGTCGGCAACGCGGGCAACATCACGGCGTACTGGAAGGGCTACAAGGAGTACGCCGCCGACGGTGTCGCCGCGAAGACGCCCCGGATGTGGGGCTTCCAGGCCTCCGGCAGCGCCCCGATCGTGCGCGGCGAGGTCGTCAAGGACCCGTCGACCATCGCCACCGCCATCCGCATCGGCAACCCCGCCTCCTGGCAGTTCGCCCTCGCGGCGAAGGAGGAGTCCGGTGGGTTCATCGACGAGGTGACGGACCGTGAGATCCTGCGCGCCTACCGGCTGTTGGCCGCCCAGGAGGGCGTCTTCGTGGAGCCCGCCTCCGCCGCGTCGGTGGCCGGTCTGCTGAAGGCGGCCGAGCAGGGCAAGGTCGACCCGCGCCAGAAGATCGTCTGCACCGTCACCGGCAACGGCCTCAAGGACCCCGACTGGGCCGTCGCCGGCGCGCCGCAGCCGGTCACCGTCCCGGTCGACGCGGCGACGGCGGCCGAGCGCCTCGGGCTCGCCTGACGCTCGCCTGACACGGAATCCGTGACTCCGCCGGGAGATCCCGGTAAGGGGTGCACAGGGGGCTTACGACACGCATCGTGCGCCTCCTGTGCGCCCTATGTCGCCACAGAACCTTCCTTCGATAGGCTGTACCGAACCCGCCCGCTGCATATGCCTCCGCGCATGGCAGGGAGCCGCGTAGTCTCCGCGGCCTGAGGGTCTCCAGGTACCTATCGAACGTCTTCGACCATCACGCAGCTCAAGGAGAGTCATCGAGAGATGGCCGGTCCCGCCTTCCGCGCCGCCGCCGTCCGGGTGCGCGTCCCCGCCACCAGCGCCAACCTCGGCCCGGGCTTCGACGCCCTGGGCCTCTCGCTGGGGCTCTACGACGACGTGGTCGTCCGGGTGGCCGACTCCGGGCTGCACATCGACATCGCGGGGGAGGGGAGCGAGACGCTCCCGCGTGACGAGAACCACCTGCTCGTACGCTCCCTGCGCACCGCCTTCGACCTGCTGGGCGGCCAGCCGCGCGGCCTGGAGATCGTCTGCGCCAACCGCATCCCGCACGGCCGGGGCCTCGGCTCCTCCTCGGCCGCCATCTGCGCCGGGATCGTGGCCGCGCGTGCCGTGACCATAGGCGGCGAGGCCCGCCTCGACGACACCGCGCTGCTGGAGCTCGCCACCGAGATCGAGGGCCACCCGGACAACGTGGCCCCATGTCTCCTCGGCGGCTTCACGCTCGCCTGGATGGAGGCCGGCGCCGCCCGGGCGATCAGGCTGGAGCCCCACGATTCCATCGTTCCGGTGGTTTTCGTGCCCGGAAAGCCCGTCCTGACCGAGACGGCGCGCGGACTGCTCCCGCGCACCGTGCCGCACGTCGACGCCGCCGCCAACGCGGGCCGCGCCGCGCTGCTCGTCGAGGCCCTCACCAGGCGCCCCGAGCTGCTGCTGCCGGCCACCGAGGACCGTCTCCACCAGGAGTACCGCGCTCCCGCCATGCCGGAGAGCGCGGCGCTGGTGGAGCGGCTGCGGGCCGACGGAGTCCCGGCAGTCATCTCGGGAGCGGGCCCGACCGTGCTCGCGCTCGTCGACGCGGAAAGCGCCGACAAGGTGGCCCATCTGGCGGGCGAGGGCTGGGCCGCCAACCGGCTCGAACTGGACGACCAGGGGGCGAGCGTGCTTCCGCTCGCGGCCGCCGGTGACATGTGAGATCCGGCGTGTGCCGGATTTCGAGAGGGGGAATGTTTGTTGGATCCGGTAGTGTTAACCTCAAGTCTGCACCCGACCCCACCATGGCGAGGTGCTTCACGTCCCCGTCCGGGACAGACATTCTTCCGGGAGCCTCCCAAGCCGCACTGTGTTTCGTACGACGTACATGGGCAGTACCTCGTACGCGAGCACTGAGCGACTTGCCGGGCACGCTCCGGAACCGGTGCGTCCAAGCCACGTGACACGGACACTCAGTGCCACGGCTCTCGGAAGCGCCGTCACCACATTCCTCCGCCGCTTAGGCGGACCACCGCCCCGGCTCGGTCCACAAGGATGGGACCGACGTCGGACAGCACAAACGGTCGCCGAGCCAGACAGGCCGACGTCCGCTCCAGGGAAGGACCCTTCGTGAGCGACACCACCGATCTGATGGGCGCACGTGTCGAGGACACCGCTGCCGCGCCCGCCACGGACGCCGCGCCTGCCAGCGGTGCCGGCTCCCGGCGGCGCCGCGGTACCGGCCTCGAAGGCATGGTGCTGGCCGAGCTGCAGCAGGTCGCATCCGGCCTCGGCATCAGGGGCACCGCGCGGATGCGCAAGAGCCAGCTGATCGAGGTCATCAAGGAGGCGCAGGCGGGAGGTGGGGCCCCGGCCAAGGCCGAGACCGCCACCGAGACCAAGCCGAAGCGCCGCGCCACCTCCAAGGCCCGCACCGGCGAGGCCGCCGAGAAGAAGGCGGAGGCGAAGGCCGAGGCCCCCGCCGAGAAGGCCGTGGCCCAGCAGCAGATCGAGATTCCCGGCCAGCCGGCCGCCGAGCGCGGGTCGGACGACGCCCCCGCCGAGCGCCGCCGTCGCCGCGCCACCGCCGAGGCCGGCGCCCCCGCGGGCAGCACCGAGACGATCGTGGCCGAGGCGAAGACCGAGCCCAAGGCCGAGACGCCCGCACAGGCGCAGCAGCAGCCGCAGGCCGACGCCGGCGACGGCGAGGGCCGTGGCCGCCGCGACCGCCGTGACCGCGGCCGTGACCGCGGGGAGCGCGGCGACCGCCAGGACCGCGGTGACCGTCGCAAGAGCGACGACCAGCAGGGCCAGGGCGGTCAGCGCCAGCAGCAGAACCAGCAGCAGGGCGGCGGCCGTCAGGACCGCCAGGACCGCCAGCAGCGCGACAACGGCCCGCAGGACGACGACGACTTCGAGGGCGGCCGCCGCGGCCGTCGGGGCCGTTACCGGGACCGTCGTGGCCGTCGTGGCCGTGACGAGATCGGTGGCGCGGGCGAGCCGCAGATCAACGAGGACGACGTCCTGATCCCGGTCGCGGGCATCCTGGACATCCTCGACAACTACGCCTTCATCCGCACGTCGGGCTACCTGCCCGGGCCGAACGACGTGTACGTCTCCCTCGCCCAGGTCCGCAAGAACGGCCTGCGCAAGGGCGACCACATCACCGGCGCGGTCCGTCAGCCCAAGGAAGGCGAGCGGCGCGAGAAGTTCAACGCGCTGGTGCGCCTCGACTCCGTCAACGGCATGGCGCCCGAACACGGCCGCGGCCGCCCGGAGTTCAACAAGCTGACCCCGCTGTACCCGCAGGACCGCCTCCGCCTGGAGACGGACCCGGGCGTGCTGACCACCCGCATCATCGACCTCGTGTCGCCGATCGGTAAGGGCCAGCGCGGTCTGATCGTGGCCCCGCCGAAGACCGGCAAGACCATGATCATGCAGGCGATCGCCAACGCGATCACGCACAACAACCCCGAGTGCCACCTGATGGTCGTCCTGGTCGACGAGCGTCCGGAAGAGGTCACCGACATGCAGCGGTCGGTCAAGGGCGAGGTCATCTCCTCGACCTTCGACCGCCCGGCCGAGGACCACACCACGGTCGCCGAGCTCGCCATCGAGCGCGCCAAGCGTCTGGTGGAGCTGGGCCACGACGTGGTCGTGCTGCTCGACTCGATCACGCGTCTGGGCCGTGCGTACAACCTCGCCGCGCCCGCCTCCGGCCGCATCCTGTCCGGTGGTGTCGACTCGACCGCCCTGTACCCGCCGAAGCGCTTCTTCGGTGCGGCCCGCAACATCGAGGACGGCGGCTCGCTGACCATCCTCGCCACCGCCCTGGTGGACACCGGGTCCCGCATGGACGAGGTGATCTTCGAGGAGTTCAAGGGCACCGGCAACGCCGAGCTCAAGCTCGACCGCAAGCTCGCCGACAAGCGGATCTTCCCGGCGGTGGACGTCGACGCGTCCGGCACCCGTAAGGAAGAGATCCTGCTCGCCCCCGACGAGCTCGCCATCGTCTGGAAGCTGCGCCGGGTGCTGCACGCCCTCGACCAGCAGCAGGCGGTGGAGCTGCTTCTCGACAAGATGAAGCAGACGAAGTCGAACGCCGAGTTCCTGATGCAGATCCAGAAGACGACGCCGACGCCCGGCAACGGCGACTGAGCGAAGTCCGTGAAAGGGCCGTCCCCCGTTTCGGGGGGCGGCCCTTTTCGGTGTGTCCTGGCGGGTTAGGATCGCGCTCTTCGGTCGCGTTCGCGATTTCCGAACTTCTGATCCCTAGGGGGGACTTGCATGGGCATATCCATGTCCGGAGGGGCCGGTCGGCGCAGACGGCGGCTGTGGATCGCGCTGCCCGTCGCCGTGACCGCCGCGCTGCTGGCCACGTCGGCGAGCGCCGCCACCGTGACACCCGCCCCCGAGCCGCCCGTCAAGACCGTCTCCGTGCCCTCGCAGGCCGAGCTGAAGAAGCGGCTCGTGGCCGCCGTGGCCGCCGACGACGGCTCCGGCGCGGTCGTCCGCCCGTCGAGGTCGACGGCGAGCAGCCCGGCCGTCGACGGCACCGTCTCGCCGATGATCATCGGTGGCACCACGACCACGATCTCCGCGGCGCCGTGGATGGCCCAGCTCTGGTACGTCGACGACAAGGGCACCACCAGCACCAGCGACGACACCGGCTTCTTCTGCGGCGGTGCCGTCGTCGCGCCGACGAAGATCCTCACCGCCGCCCACTGCGTCAAGGGCGCGAACTGGGCGAAGGGCGGTCTCGTCGTCACCGGGGCCACCCAGCTGCTCTCCGACGACGGGGACCTGCACGGCGGGACGGCGACGGCCGTACTGCGCCAGTGGTACCACCCGTCGTACAACGAGGACACCATCGACAACGACATCGCGGTCCTGACCCTGGCGGCCCCCGTCAAGGCCACCCCGATCCGGATGACGACGTCCACGGACACGGCCTCGTACGACCCCGCCACGGCCGGTGCCAAGGCCGCCAAGGTCTACGGCTGGGGCCGTACCAGCTCGACCAACGACAACGTCTCCCAGACGCTGAAGACGGCCACGCTGCCCATCAAGTCGGACGCCACCTGCGCCGCGGCCTACGGCTCCTGGTTCATCAAGGGGCACATGACCTGCGCCGGCCCGCCCGCCAGCGGCCGCGACTCCGGTACGACCGCCATCTGCAGCGGCGACTCCGGCGGACCGCTCGTCGTCAACGGCCGGATCGTCGGTGTCGTCTCCTGGAACGTCACGGACTGCGTGGCCAAGGGCGCCTACAGCGTCTTCACCAAGGTCAGCAAGTACGTCGGCGCCGCCTACCCGCGCGTCGACGACACCAACCTGAGCTTCGACCACAAGGCCGACCTGTGGGTGCGCAAGTCGTCCACCAAGGTCGGCTACGAGCTGGACTCCAAGGGCACCACCCTCGCCGCCCCGCAGTCCTGGGGCGACTGGAACGGCGTGAACCTGGTCCGGCAGACCGACCTGAACCGGGACGGCTACCAGGACCTCATGTACCGCGTCTCCGCCACCGGTGACGTGTACTGGCTGCGGTTCGTCCCGTCGTCCACCGGCGGCGCCTGGGCCGACCCGAAGAAGGTCTTCACCGACTGGCGGACCCGCACCCGGATCGTCACCCCCGGCGATGTCACCGGCGACTACAAGGCCGACCTGCTCTCCGTGGACTCCGCGGGCGTCCTGTGGATCTACCCGGGCAAGGGCGACGGCAGCTTCGCGGCCCGGGTCCGGGTCGGCGGCGGCTGGAGCCAGTACAACCAGCTCCTCGGTCACGGTGACTTCACCGGAGACGGCAAGGCGGACGTGCTCGCCCGCAACAAGACCACCGGCGACATCTACCTGTACAAGGGCACCGGCAAGTCCGGCACCGGCGTCTTCGCGGCCCGGGTCAAGGTGCGCAGCAACTGGAGCGGCTACAACGCCTTCGACGCCGTCGGTGACATCACCGGCGACGGCAGGGCCGACCTGGTGGCCCGCACGGCCGGCGGCACGCTCTACCTCTACAAGGGCACCGGCAAGGCCACCAGCGAGATCTTTGCCACAAGGGTCACCGTTGGTACCGGTTTCCAGCAGTACGACATCTTTGGCTGAAACCGCTGGTGAGCAAGGCTCGCCCTGAGGTTCTTGTGACGTCCTGTGACCATCGCTGCACGCGGTGGTCACAGCGCGTTGTGCAACCCTTTCTCGAGTTTCGCCGTCTGACCAGGCGGAGCGAACATGGTGCGGTACGGGTCTTTTTGTGACCACGTCTGACCCTGAAAACAGGGGGTAACCGACCGGACGAGATTCGAGGAGCGCATGTCAGCCGAGAGCACGCCGACACCCGGGAAGCCGGGCGGCAAGGGACGTCGCCGCAAACCCCGCGGCAAGAAACACAAGGGCCTGCTGATCACGGCCTGGGTCGCCGCGGGGATCGTCGTGCTGGGCGGTACCGGGGCCGGCTACCTGTACTTCAAGCTCAACGGCAACATCAAGAGCGTCGACATCGACCAGGTCCTCGGCAGCGCCCGGCCCACGAAGGTCGACAACGGCTCCGAGAACATCCTCGTCCTCGGCTCGGACACCCGCTCCGGCTCCAACCGGAAGCTCGGCGGCGGCACCGACGACGGCAGCGCCCGCTCCGACACCGCGATGATCGTGCACGTCTACAAGGGCCACAAGAAGGCCACCGTGGTCTCCATACCGCGCGACACCCTGATCGACCGCCCCGAGTGCACCGACACCGACGGCAAGGAGCACGACGCGGCCAGGGGCGTCATGTTCAACTCCGCCTACACCACCGGCGGCGCGCCCTGCGCGGTGAAGACGGTCGAGTCCATGACCGGCATCCGCATGGACCACTACCTGGAGGTCGACTTCAGCGGCTTCGAGAAGCTGGTCGACGAACTCGGCGGGGTCACGGTCACCACGACCAAGGCCATCAAGGACCCCGACAGCCACCTGGACCTCAAGGCCGGCACGCACGAGCTCACCGGCGCCCAGGCCCTCGGCCTGGTCCGCACCCGGCACGGCGTCGGCGACGGCTCCGACCTCGGCCGCATCCAGCTCCAGCAGGCCTTCATCAAGGCCCTCGTCAAGCAGGTCAAGGAGGTCGGCCTGCTGACCAACCCCAAGAAGCTGTACGACCTCGCCGACACCGCCACCAAGGCCGTCACCACCGACTCCGACCTCGGCTCGGTCAACTCCCTGGTCTCCTTCGCGAGCGGCCTCAAGGGCATCGGCCCGGCGCACATGACCATGGTCACCATGCCCGTCCAGTACGACCCGGCCAACCCGAACCGCGTGCTCGTCCAGAAGGCCAAGGCCAAGCAGATCTGGACGGCCCTGGAGAACGACCGGACGGTCCCGAGGTCGGCCACGGAAGGCAACGCGACGGGCCAGGCCAAGGGTGTCGTGACGTCGTAGAGGACCGCTCGCGGTCGGCTGGGAATAGTTCGTGGCCACCCCTCGTTTTGGGGGATGCGGCCAGTGCTGGCAGACTGGTACGTCGGCCCCGGTTCACGCTCCCGCATCCCGCGGTGGCGACCCGGTGCCCTCCCGAAACTAGGAGACACCTTGAAGCGCGACACCCACCCCGAGTACGTCGAGACGCAGGTCAGCTGCACCTGTGGCGCGTCGTTCACCACCCGTAGCACGATCACCAGCGGCACCATCCGTGCCGAGGTCTGCTCCGAGTGCCACCCGTTCTACACGGGCAAGCAGAAGATCCTCGACACCGGTGGCCGTGTGGCCCGCTTCGAGGCCCGCTTCGGCAAGGCTGCTGCCAAGAAGTAGCGAGCCACCAGCGCCGGTCCACGCCGCACTCCTCGGAGTGCGCCGGGACCGGCGTTTTTGGTCGCACGCCTTCCCCTTTCATCCGCAGTACAGGAGCCAGAGATGTTCGAGGCCGTCGAGGAACTCCTCGGTGAGCACGCCGACCTGGAGAAGAAGCTCGCCGACCCGTCGGTCCACTCCGACCAGGCCAACGCGCGCAAGCTGAACAAGCGCTACGCCGAGCTCACCCCGATCGTCGCCACGTACCGCTCCTGGAAGCAGACCGGCGACGACATCGAGACGGCGAAGGAACTCGCCGTCGACGACCCGGACTTCGCGGCCGAGGTCAAGGAGCTGGAGCGCACCCGCGAGGAGCTGACCGAGAAGCTGCGGCTGCTGCTCGTGCCCCGGGACCCGTCCGACGACAAGGACGTCATCCTCGAGATCAAGGCCGGTGCCGGCGGTGACGAGTCCGCGCTGTTCGCGGGCGACCTGCTGCGCATGTACCTGCGCTACGCCGAGCGCGTCGGCTGGAAGACCGAGATCATCGACTCCACCGAGTCCGAGCTGGGCGGCTACAAGGACGTCCAGGTCGCCGTGAAGACCAAGGGCGGCCAGGGGGCGACCGAGCCCGGCCAGGGCGTGTGGGCCCGCCTCAAGTACGAGGGCGGGGTGCACCGCGTCCAGCGGGTGCCGGCGACCGAGTCCCAGGGCCGTATCCACACGAGCGCGGCCGGTGTCCTCGTGACCCCCGAGGCAGAGGAGGTCGACGTCGAGATCAACCCCAACGACCTCCGCATCGACGTCTACCGCTCCTCCGGGCCCGGCGGGCAGTCCGTCAACACCACCGACTCCGCCGTGCGCATCACGCACATCCCCACCGGGGTCGTCGCCTCCTGCCAGAACGAGAAGAGCCAGCTGCAGAACAAGGAGCAGGCCTTGCGTATCCTGCGCTCCAGGCTGCTCGCGGCGGCGCAGGAGGAGGCGGAGCGCAATGCCGCCGACGCCCGGCGCAGCCAGGTCCGCACCGTCGACCGCTCCGAGAAGATCCGCACGTACAACTTCCCGGAGAACCGCATCTCGGACCACCGCGTCGGCTTCAAGTCGTACAACCTGGACCAGGTCCTGGACGGCGACCTCGACGCGGTGATCCAGGCCTGCGTCGACGCGGACTCGGCGGCGAAGCTGGCGGCCGCGTAGGACCGCGTCAGGCCGAGCAAGGGGGCGTGGGCGGTGTTGGGCCGGAGGAAGGACGCGGTGCCTGGTTAGCTGAGCCCGACGGGGTCAGGTGGGTGCGGCCGCACGGCGGAGCGTCGGTGACCGACGACGACGCGGCAGCCGTGTGCACCAGGGCCCGTGATCCCGGTCCGACCCGGGAGGCACCGCCTTAAGGTACGTACGCACGACCGAGTACGACACGGAGGACTTGCGTGAACCTGCTGCTCGCAGAGGTGGCCCAGGCCACCCAGCGGCTGGCCGACGCCGGCGTGCCCTCGCCGCGCAACGACGCGGAGGAGCTCGCCGCGTTCGTGCACGGCGTGAAGCGGGGCGAGCTGCACTCCGTGAAGGACGCGGACTTCGACGCCCGCTACTGGGAGACCATCGCGCGCCGTGAGCAGCGCGAGCCGCTCCAGCACATCACCGGCCTCGCCTACTTCCGCTACCTCGAACTCCAGGTGGGCCCCGGGGTGTTCGTGCCCCGGCCCGAGACCGAGTCCGTGGTCGGGTGGGCCATAGACGCCGTGCGCGCGATGGACGTCGTCGAGCCGTGCATCGTCGACCTGTGCACCGGCTCCGGCGCGATCGCGCTGGCGCTCGCCCAGGAGGTCCCGCGCTCCCGCGTGCACGCCGTGGAGCTGTCCGAGGAAGCCCTCCAGTGGACCCGTAAGAACGTCGAGGGGTCCCGGGTCGACCTGCGTCAGGGCAACGCCCTGGACGCCTTCCCGGACCTCGACGGCCATGTCGACCTGGTCATCTCCAACCCGCCCTACATCCCGCTCACCGAGTGGGAGTACGTCGCCCCCGAGGCGCGGGACTACGACCCCGAACTCGCCCTGTTCTCCGGCGAGGACGGCCTCGACCTCATCCGTGGCCTGGAGCGCACCGCGCACCGGCTGCTGCGCCCCGGCGGTGTCGTCGTCATCGAGCACGCCGACACCCAGGGCGGCCAGGTGCCGTGGATCTTCACCGAGGAGCGGGGCTGGGCCGACGCGGCCGACCATCCCGACCTCAACAACCGCCCCCGGTTCGCGACGGCCCGCAAGGCGATGCCGTGAGCCACTTCCCGATGACTTCAGAGCAGTACGTGTACGAGGAGGCCCGCTAGATATGGCACGGCGATACGACACCAACGACGCGACCGACCGCACGACCGGTCTGCGCGAAGCCGCGTCCGCCGTCCGCCGTGGCGAGCTCGTGGTCCTCCCGACCGACACGGTGTACGGCATCGGCGCCGACGCGTTCTCCTCCGAGGCCGTCTCCGACCTCCTGGAGGCCAAGGGCCGGGGCCGCAACATGCCCACCCCCGTGCTGATCGGCTCCCCGAACACCCTGCACGGTCTCGTCACCGACTTCTCCGAGCTGGCCTGGGAGCTGGTCGACGCCTTCTGGCCGGGCGCGCTCACCCTCGTCGCCAAGCACCAGCCGTCCCTCCAGTGGGACCTGGGCGACACCCGGGGCACGGTCGCCGTGCGCATGCCCCTGCACCCGGTCGCCATCGAACTGCTGACCGAGGTCGGCCCCATGGCGGTCTCCTCCGCGAACCTGACCGGCCACCCGTCCCCGGAGACCTGTGACGCCGCCCAGGACATGCTCGGCGACTCGGTCTCCGTCTACCTCGACGGCGGCCCGACCCCCGGCAACGTCCCCTCCTCGATCGTCGACGTCACCCGCGAGGTGCCGCTGCTGCTGCGCGCGGGCGCGATCTCCGCGGACGAGCTCAGGAAGGTCGTACCCGACCTCGAGGTGGCGAATTGACGGCCCCTGACGCGGGGCGTGGCATATGGGACGGGGAAGAGACGCGGACCTTCACGGGGCTCCCGCGGGACAGCTTCCGCATCCTCCACGTCAGCACCGGCAACGTGTGCCGCTCGCCGATCACCGAGCGGCTGACCCGGCATGCCCTGGCGGACCGGCTCGGCGACCCGCTGTGGGGCGGACTCGTCGTGGAGAGCGCGGGGACCTGGGGGCACGAGGGCGCGCCCATGGAGGCCAACGCGGAGGCGGTGCTCGCCGACTTCGGCGCGGATGCCTCCGGCTTCACCGGGCGTGAGCTCCTCGACGAGCACGTCATCATGGCCGACCTGGTCCTGACCGCCACCCGCGACCACCGCCAGCAGGTCATCTCCATGGGCCACTCGGCGGGCCTGCGCACCTTCACCCTGAAGGAGTTCACCCGCCTGGTGAAGGCGATAGACCCGGCGACCCTGCCGCCCCTGGAGGACGGCCTGGTCGTCCGCGCACGGGCCCTGGTCCGCGCCGCGGCGGCTCTACGCGGGTGGCTCCTGGCCCCCACCGCCGAGGCCGACGAGGTCTTCGACCCGTACGGCGCCCCCCTGACCTTCTTCCGCTCCATCGGCGACGAGATACACGAGGCGCTGGACCCGGTGGTGACGGCGCTGACGGGGGTGCCCGCCCGCACCTAGGTGCCGGGGGAGCACAGGCCCGCACGGGTGCAACAACGGGGCGTCCCCGACCACCCCGGCCTACATTGGGTGTACGTCATCGTCGACGCCCCGGAGCCCACCATGTCGGTCACCCATGCGCCCCAGACCGCCGACGTCCTCGCGCGGCAGGACCCCGAGCTGGCCGAGATCCTGCTCGGGGAGCTCGACCGGCAGTCCTCGACCTTGCAGTTGATCGCGGCCGAGAACTTCTGCTCGCCCGCGGTACTGGCCGCGCTCGGCTCCCCGCTCGCCAACAAGTACGCCGAGGGCTACCCCGGCGCCCGGCACCACGGCGGCTGCGAGATCGTCGACGTCGCCGAACGCCTCGCCGTCGACCGGGCCACGTCCCTGTTCGGCGCCGAACACGCCAACGTGCAGGCCCACTCCGGCTCTTCGGCGGTCCTCGCCGCCTACGCGGCCCTGCTGCGCCCCGGCGACACCGTCCTCGCCCTCGGCCTGCCCTACGGCGGCCACCTCACCCACGGCTCGCCCGCCAACTTCTCGGGCCGCTGGTTCGACTTCGTCCCCTACGGCGTCGACGCGGAGACCGGGATCATCGACCACGAGCAGGTGCGCGCCCTCGCCCTGAGCCACCGGCCCAAGGCCATCGTGTGCGGCTCCATCGCCTACCCCCGCCACCTCGACTACGCCTTCTTCCGCGAGGTCGCCGACGAGGTGGGCGCCTATCTCATCGCCGACGCCGCCCACCCCATCGGGCTCGTCGCCGGGGGAGCGGCGCCCAGTCCGGTGCCGTACGCCGACATCGTCTGCGCCACCACCCACAAGGTGCTGCGCGGTCCCCGCGGCGGGATGATCCTGTGCGGGAGCGAGCTGGCCGAGCGGGTGGACCGGGCCGTCTTCCCGTTCACACAGGGCGGCGCGCAGATGCACACCATCGCCGCGAAGGCGGTCGCGTTCGGCGAGGCGGCGACACCGGCGTTCGCCGCGTACACCCATCAGGTGGTGGCCAACGCGCGCGTGCTGGCGGCCGGCCTCGCGGGGGAGGGGTTCGTCGTCACCACCGGCGGGACCGACACCCACCTCGTGACGGCCGACCCGGCACCCCTCGGCGTCGACGGCCGCACCGCCAGGGGACGCCTCGCGGCCGCGGGCCTGGTGCTCGACTGCTGTGCGCTACCTCACGCCGACACCCGCGGACTGCGTCTGGGGACCGCCGCCGTCACCACCCAGGGCATGGGCGAGAAGGAGATGCAGAGGATCGCCGCCCTGCTCGCAGGGGTGGTGCGCGGGGGTACCGACAGCGCCTCGGCACGTGAAGAAGTCCGGGACCTGGTCGACGGATTTCCGCCGTATCCCGGCTGAGCGGGGGTATTCGCACCTGCGTGCACAGCCACACGTGCAACCATCGTCGCTACCCGGAAGTCCACAACCATATGCGTCCGTCGCTAGGGTGTGGTGCTGAGATGGCCAGCGAGACCTGTGGGGAAGCCCGTGCGTGAATACCTGCTGACGCTCTGCATCACGGCCGCGGTGACGTATCTGCTGACAGGGCCGGTACGGAAGTTCGCGATCGTGGCCGGAGCGATGCCGGAGATCAGGGCCCGTGACGTGCACCGGGAACCGACTCCGCGACTCGGCGGTATCGCCATGTTCTTCGGACTGTGCGCGGGACTGCTGGTCGCCGACCACCTGACCAACCTCAGCGAGGTCTTCACCAAGTCCAACGAGCCGCGCGCGCTGCTCTCCGGTGCCGCCCTGATCTGGCTGATCGGCGTCCTGGACGACAAGTTCGAGATCGACGCGCTCATCAAGCTCGGCGGCCAGATGATCGCCGCCGGCGTGATGGTCATGCAGGGTCTGACGATCCTGTGGCTGCCCATCCCCAGCGTGGGCTCGGTCGCGCTGACGCAGTGGCAGGGCACCCTGCTGACGGTCGCGTTGGTCGTCATCACCATCAACGCGGTGAACTTCGTCGACGGCCTCGACGGCCTCGCGGCCGGCATGGTGTGCATCGCGGCGGCGGCGTTCTTCCTGTACGCCTACCGGATCTGGTACTCGTACGGCATCGAGGCGGCCGCCCCGGCCACGCTGTTCTCGGCGATCCTCATGGGCATGTGCCTGGGCTTCCTGCCGCACAACATGCACCCGGCGCGGATCTTCATGGGCGACTCCGGCTCGATGCTCATCGGCCTGGTGCTCGCCGCCGGCGCGATCTCCATCACCGGGCAGATCGACCCGGACGCCCTGAAGCTGTTCGCCGGGTCCGAGAAGGCGGCCGTGCACCAGACGGTCCCCGTCTACATCCCGCTGCTGCTGCCGCTGACGATCATCGCGGTACCGGCCGCCGACCTGATCTCGGCGATCGTGCGCCGCACCTGGCGCGGTCAGTCGCCGTTCGCCGCCGACCGCGGCCATCTGCACCACCGGCTCCTGGAGATCGGGCACTCGCACAGCCGGGCGGTGTGGATCATGTACTTCTGGTCGGCGCTGATCGCGTTCGGCTCGCTCGCCTACTCGGTGAACTCCGCGTCCATGTGGATCGTGCTCGGTGTGGTGTTCCTCAGCGCGATCGGGCTCGTCCTGCTGCTCCTGCCGCGCTTCACCCCGCGCGCCCCGATGTGGGCCCAGGCCTTCGTGCCGCCGCGCTACCGCCGCCGCAGGCGTCCCGTGGTCGCCGAGCCCGTGGAGGTGGAGCAGCGCACCCCGGTCGCCGTGGGGGTGGCGGGTGTCAACGGCGCGACCGCTCTGGGGGCCCGTTCGCGGGTGCCGGAGAGGCGTAAGGCCGAGACGTCGCGCTGACGGCCAAGGTAAGAATCTGACTAAAGCATTGCCAACGCGTGGGAGTTCGGCGAGGCGACAAACCGCCCTTATACCAGACAACTCGGCCGTGTTTCTGCACGAACGCGCGTCTTCACTCTCATGTGTGACAGCTGGCACACCATCTAGGTAAAGACCGCATCAAATAGTTTGTGATACGGTTCACGAGAACCCGGGACGGAGCCGAAGGGCCGTAGTGCGACGGTCCCTTGGCGTGAGGGTCACTCTCAGCCCGGGACTACGCTCGTCCATGACGACACACCCCCCCTTTGAAAGCGGAGTTGCCGCCATGCCGTCCAATGACGTCCGGATCCTGGCTCAGGCCGCCGTGCCCACGGCTGCCGTCGGCGCTGTCGCCGCCGTCGTCAGTGGTGTGGTCGCCGGTGGCAAGGGCGCGATCGGGGCGGGTGTGGCGACGCTGGTCGTCATCCTCTTCATGGGAATCGGCCTCTACGTCCTGCAGCGCACTGCCAAATCGCTTCCGCACCTCTTCCAGGCGATGGGCCTGATGCTCTACGCGGCTCAGATCCTGCTGCTGTTCGTCTTCCTGGCCGCGTTCAAGAACACCACGCTGTTCCACCCCAAGGCTTTCGCTCTCACGCTCGTCGTCGGCACCCTGACCTGGATCGCCGCCCAGACACGCGCCCACATGAAGTCCAAGATCCTCTACGTCGAACCCGATTCGGACACCAAGTCCGAAAAAACCGGGCACTCGTCGTGAGAGGTAGGGCCGGGATAAATGCGACCGAGAGACCCTGCTATCGTCCGGTGCCAACTGCGGCATCGCGGGCGCGGGCATCCGAGCTGACGCCTGCTCGAACGCGAGGCTCGATGCCCCCCGGCCGCCCCCACATCCGTTACACCAGTCCCGTGCCGAACCGCGGCCTACCGCCGCGCCGACACAACGAGGTTGCCGTACCTATGCGCCACGATGAAGGAGCCCGCGGTGAGTGCTGACCCGACGCAGACGCTCGCTTTCGACACGAGCTGTCACCTGTTCGACGGGTGTGGCTTCCCGGCTCCGGGCCTGCACTCGTTCATGTTCGAGCCCCTCTGGGGCGACGCCGACGGCAACGGCCTCTACTTCAACAAGCCGATGCTGCTGGCCCTGCTCGGCTCGGTCATCATCGTGGGCTTCTTCTGGGCCGCGTTCGCCCGCCCGAAGATGGTCCCCGGCAAGCTCCAGATGATCGCCGAGGCCGGCTACGACTTCGTCCGCCGCGGTGTCGTCTACGAGACGATCGGCAAGAAGGAGGGCGAGAAGTACGTACCGCTCGCCGTCTCGCTGTTCTTCTTCATCTGGATGCTGAACCTGTGGTCGATCATCCCGGTCGCCTCCTTCCCGGTGACGTCGATCATCGCCTACCCGGCGGTCCTGGCCGCGATCGTCTACATCACCTGGGTCTCGCTGACCTTCAAGCGGCACGGCTTCGTCGGCTTCTTCAAGAACGTGACGGGCTACGACAAGTCGCTCGGCGCGGTGCTCCCGCTCGCCATGGTCATCGAGTTCTTCTCGAACCTGCTCGTCCGTCCGTTCACGCACGCGGTGCGACTCTTCGCGAACATGTTCGCCGGCCACACCCTGCTGCTGCTCTTCACGATCGCCAGCTGGTACATGCTGAACGGCATCGGCATCGCCTACTCCGGCGTCTCGTTCGTGATGGTCATCGTGATGACGGCCTTCGAGCTCTTCATCCAGGCGGTCCAGGCGTACGTCTTCGTCCTCCTGACCTGCACCTACATCCAGGGCGCGCTCGCCGAGCACCACTGAGCACCGCCCCCGCCACACCCCCAGAGACATCCGGTGGCCAACCCCCACCGGTCACTGAAAGAGAAGGAAGAACCGGCATGTCCGCTCTCCAGACCCTCGCTGCGGTCGAAGGCAACCTCGGCTCCATCGGTTACGGCCTCGCCGCGATCGGCCCGGGCGTCGGCGTCGGCATCATCTTCGGCAACGGCACCCAGGCCCTCGCCCGCCAGCCCGAGGCGGCCGGCCTCATCCGCGGTAACCAGATCCTCGGCTTCGCGTTCTGTGAGGCGCTGGCCCTCATCGGCCTCGTCATGCCGTTCGTCTACTAAGACGAACCACGACGACAGCCCCATTCGACGAAAGGCACTGATGTGAACCACGCACTGGTTCAGCTGGCGGCCGAGGCGGAGAAGGAGAATCCCCTCATTCCGCCGTGGCCGGAGCTCGTCATCGGCCTGATCGCCTTCGTCATCGTCTTCGGCTTCCTCGCCAAGAAGCTCCTCCCGACCATCAACAAGGTTCTGGAAGAGCGTCGCGAGGCCATCGAGGGCGGTATCGAGAAGGCCGAGGCCGCGCAGACCGAGGCCCAGAGCGTCCTTGAGCAGTACAAGGCACAGCTCGCCGAGGCCCGCCACGAGGCCGCGCGCCTGCGCCAGGAGGCTCAGGAGCAGGGCGCCACGCTCATCGCCGAGATGCGCGCGGAAGGCCAGCGGCAGCGCGAGGAGATCGTCGCCGCCGGGCACGCGCAGATCGAGGCCGACCGCAAGGCCGCCGCGTCCGCGCTGCGCCAGGACGTCGGCAAGCTCGCCACCGACCTGGCCGGCAAGCTCGTCGGCGAGTCCCTCGAGGACCACGCCCGGCAGAGCCGCGTGATCGACCGCTTCCTCGACGACCTCGAGGAGAAGGCCGAGGCCGCGCGATGAACGGAGCGAGCCGCGAGGCCCTGGCAGCCGCACGCGAGCGTCTCGACGCGCTGACGGACAACACGTCCGTGGACGCCGGCTCGCTCGCCGACGAGCTGGCCGCCGTCACCGCGCTGCTCGACCGCGAGGTGTCGCTGCGTCGGGTCCTGACCGACCCGGCGCAGGCCGGCGAGGCCAAGGCCGAACTGGCCCAGCGTCTGATCGGTACGCAGGTCGGCGGCCCCGCCGCGGACCTCGTCGCCGGCATGGTGCGCTCCCGCTGGTCGCAGTCGCGCGACCTGGTGGACGCGCTGGAGGTGCTGGCGAGCATCGCCGACCTCACCGCCGCGCAGCAGCGGGGCAAGCTCGACAGCGTCGAGGACGAGCTGTTCCGGTTCGGCCGGATCGTCACCTCGAGCACCGAGCTGCGCGCCGCGCTGACCAACCGCTCCGCGACGGCCTCGGCCAAGCGCGAGCTGCTCGGCAGCCTCCTCGGCGGCCGTGCCGACGCGACGACCGAGCGTCTGGTGACGCGCCTTGTGGCCGCGCCCCGGGGACGTAGCCTGGAGTCGGGACTGGAGTCCCTGTCCAAGCTCGCCGCCGAGCGCCGGGACCGCATGGTGGCCGTCGTCACCTCGGCGGTTCCGCTGAGCGACCGGCAGAAGCAGCGTCTGAGCGGTGCCCTGGCCAAGCTCTACGGCCGCCAGATGCACCTCAACCTCGACGTGGACCCCGAGGTCCTCGGCGGGATCCGGGTGCAGGTCGGTGACGAGGTCATCAACGGCTCGATCGCGGACCGCATCGAGGACGCCGGCCGCCGCGTGGCGGGCTAGCAGCAACTTCATAGCAGTACGTACGGACGACGGCCCTGGTTGGGCCGTACATGAAGAATCCTGGGGGTCGCCCCCAGACCCCCAAAGTGAAACTTCGGGCCCAACAAGGAGAGCAGGGAACCCAGATGGCGGAGCTCACGATCCGGCCGGAGGAGATCCGGGACGCGCTGGAGAACTTCGTCCAGTCGTACAAGCCGGACGCGGCCTCGCGCGAGGAGGTCGGTACGGTCACCCTTGCCGGCGACGGCATCGCGAAGGTCGAGGGTCTGCCCTCGGCCATGGCCAACGAACTGCTGAAGTTCGAGGACGGCACCCTCGGCCTCGCGCTCAACCTGGAAGAGCGCGAGATCGGCGCCATCGTCCTCGGTGAGTTCAGCGGCATCGAGGAGGGTCAGCCGGTCTCCCGTACCGGTGAGGTCCTCTCCGTGGCCGTCGGCGAGGGCTACCTCGGCCGTGTCGTCGACCCGCTCGGCAACCCGATCGACGGCCTCGGCGAGATCGAGACCAGCGGCCGTCGTGCCCTCGAGCTGCAGGCTCCGGGCGTCATGGCCCGTAAGTCGGTGCACGAGCCGATGGAGACCGGCTACAAGGCCGTCGACGCGATGACCCCGATCGGCCGTGGCCAGCGTCAGCTGATCATCGGTGACCGTCAGACCGGCAAGACCGCCCTGGCCGTCGACACGATCATCAACCAGCGTGACAACTGGCGCTCCGGCGACCCGAAGAAGCAGGTCCGCTGCGTCTACGTCGCCATCGGCCAGAAGGGCTCGACCATCGCCTCCGTGCGTGGCGCCCTCGAAGAGGCCGGCGCGCTGGAGTACACGACCATCGTCGCCGCCCCGGCGTCCGACCCGGCCGGCTTCAAGTACCTGGCGCCGTACACCGGTTCGGCCATCGGCCAGCAGTGGATGTACGAGGGCAAGCACGTCCTCATCATCTTCGACGACCTCTCGAAGCAGGCCGACGCCTACCGCGCCGTGTCCCTGCTGCTGCGCCGCCCGCCGGGGCGCGAGGCCTACCCGGGTGACGTCTTCTACCTGCACTCCCGTCTGCTGGAGCGCTGCGCGAAGCTCTCCGACGAGATGGGCGCCGGCTCGATGACCGGTCTGCCGATCGTCGAGACCAAGGCCAACGACGTCTCGGCGTTCATCCCGACCAACGTCATCTCCATCACCGACGGCCAGTGCTTCCTGGAGTCGGACCTCTTCAACGCCGGTCAGCGCCCCGCGCTGAACGTCGGTATCTCCGTCTCCCGAGTCGGTGGTTCCGCGCAGCACAAGGCGATGAAGCAGGTCTCCGGTCGTCTCCGCGTGGACCTCGCCCAGTTCCGTGAGCTGGAGGCGTTCGCCGCCTTCGGTTCCGACCTGGACGCCGCGTCGAAGGCGCAGCTGGAGCGCGGCCAGCGCATGGTCGAGCTGCTGAAGCAGGCGCAGTACCAGCCGATGGCGACCGAGGACCAGGTCGTCTCCGTCTGGGCCGGCACCACCGGCAAGATGGACGACGTCCCGGTCAACGACATCCGCCGCTTCGAGAAGGAGCTGCTCGAGTACCTGCACCGCAAGGAGCAGGGCCTCATGACCTCCATCAAGGAGGGCGGCAAGATGTCGGACGACACCCTCACCGCTGTTGCCGACGCGATCGCCGACTTCAAGAAGCAGTTCGAGACCTCGGACGGCAAGCTTCTCGGCGAGGACGCCCCGGCCGCGGCCAAGTGACGTAAGGAAGGGACCTGACTCATGGGAGCCCAGCTCCGGGTCTACAAGCGTCGCATCCGATCCGTCACCGCGACCAAGAAGATCACCAAGGCGATGGAGATGATCGCCGCCTCGCGCGTCATCAAGGCGCAGCGCAAGGTGGCGGCCTCGGCGCCGTACGCGCAGGAACTGACGCGCGCGGTGACGGCGGTCGGTACCGGCTCGAACACGAAGCACCCGCTGACCACGACGGCCGACACGGTCACGCGGTCCGCGGTGCTGCTCCTGACGAGCGACCGCGGTCTCGCGGGCGCCTTCAACTCCAACGCCATCAAGCAGGCGGAGCGGCTCACCGAGCGGCTGGAGCGCGAGGGCCAGGAGGTCGACATCTACGTCGTCGGCCGCCGGGGTGTCGCCCACTACAACTTCCGTGAGCGCAAGATCTCGGAGTCGTGGTCGGGCTTCACCGACGAGCCCACGTACGCGGACGCCAAGAAGGTCGCGGCCCCGCTGATCGAGGCCATCGAGAAGGACACGGCCGAGGGCGGCGTGGACGAACTCCACATCGTCTTCACCGAGTTCGTCTCGATGATGACGCAGACGGCGCTCGACGACCGTCTGCTGCCGCTCAGCCTCGAAGAGGTCGCCAAGGAGGCCGCGCCCAAGGGCGAGATCCTCCCGCTGTACGACTTCGAGCCCTCGGCGGAGGACGTCCTCGACGCCCTGCTGCCGCGCTACGTGGAGAGCCGTATCTACAACGCGCTCCTCCAGTCGGCCGCGTCCAAGCACGCCGCCACGCGGCGCGCGATGAAGTCGGCGACCGACAACGCGGGAGAGCTCATCACCACGCTCTCCCGACTTGCCAACGCGGCCCGCCAGGCCGAAATCACCCAGGAAATCAGCGAGATCGTCGGTGGCTCCGCAGCCCTGGCCGACGCGACCGCGGGGAGTGACCGCTAATGACCACCACTGTTGAGACCGCGACGGCCACGGGCCGCGTCGCCCGGGTCATCGGCCCGGTCGTCGACGTGGAGTTCCCCGTCGACGCGATGCCGGAGATCTACAACGCCCTGCACGTCGAGGTCGCCGACCCGGCGAACGAGGGCGAGCTGAAGACGCTGACCCTGGAGGTCGCCCAGCACCTGGGTGACGGCCTGGTCCGCACCATCTCGATGCAGCCCACCGACGGTCTGGTCCGCCAGGCCGCCGTCACCGACACCGGCACGGGCATCACCGTCCCGGTCGGCGACTTCACCAAGGGCAAGGTGTTCAACACCCTCGGTGAGGTGCTGAACGTCGAGGAGCAGTACGACGGCGAGCGCTGGTCCATCCACCGCAAGGCCCCGAACTTCGACGAGCTCGAGTCGAAGACGGAGATGTTCGAGACCGGCGTCAAGGTCATCGACCTTCTCACCCCGTACGTCAAGGGTGGAAAGATCGGCCTGTTCGGTGGTGCCGGCGTCGGCAAGACGGTGCTCATCCAGGAGATGATCTACCGCGTCGCCAACAACCACGACGGTGTCTCCGTGTTCGCCGGTGTCGGTGAGCGCACCCGTGAGGGCAACGACCTCATCGAGGAGATGTCGGACTCCGGCGTCATCGACAAGACCGCGCTGGTCTTCGGCCAGATGGACGAGCCCCCGGGCACCCGTCTGCGCGTGGCCCTGGCCGGTCTGACCATGGCGGAGTACTTCCGCGATGTGCAGAAGCAGGACGTGCTGTTCTTCATCGACAACATCTTCCGCTTCACCCAGGCCGGTTCCGAGGTGTCGACCCTGCTCGGCCGTATGCCCTCCGCGGTGGGCTACCAGCCGAACCTGGCCGACGAGATGGGTCTCCTCCAGGAGCGCATCACCTCGACCCGTGGTCACTCGATCACCTCGATGCAGGCGATCTATGTCCCCGCGGACGACCTGACCGACCCGGCCCCGGCCACCACCTTCGCCCACCTCGACGCGACGACGGTTCTGTCCCGTCCGATCTCCGAGAAGGGCATCTACCCGGCCGTGGACCCGCTGGACTCCACGTCCCGGATCCTGGACCCGCGCTACATCGCGCAGGACCACTACGAGACCGCGATGCGCGTCAAGGGAATCCTTCAGAAGTACAAGGACCTCCAGGACATCATCGCGATCCTCGGCATCGACGAGCTCAGCGAGGAGGACAAGCTGGTCGTCCAGCGTGCCCGCCGCGTCGAGCGCTTCCTGTCCCAGAACACCCACGTCGCCAAGCAGTTCACCGGCGTCGACGGTTCGGACGTGCCGCTGGACGAGTCGATCGCCGCGTTCAACGCGATCTGCGACGGCGAGTTCGACCACTTCCCGGAGCAGGCGTTCTTCATGTGCGGTGGCCTGGAGGACCTCAAGGCCAACGCCAAGGAGCTGGGCGTCTCCTGAACTCCCTGAGTTCACCGTGAACCCTGTGGTTCACACCTGAGGGGGCGGGGCACGTCCCGCCCCCTCTTTCACGCCCACTAGACTTGTAACCAACACCCGGCAGACCCGCCGGGTGGTGACCCGAGGAGCCACCTTGGCTGCTGAGCTGCACGTCGCGCTGGTCGCGGCCGACCGAGAGGTCTGGTCCGGCGAGGCCACCCTGGTCGTCGCGCGCACCACGTCCGGCGACATCGGCGTCATGCCCGGTCACCAGCCGCTGCTCGGTGTGCTGGAGTCGGGCCCCGTGACCATCCGCACGAGTGACGGCGGAACGGTCGTCGCCGCGGTGCACGGCGGTTTCATCTCGTTCGCCGACAACAAGCTGTCGCTGCTGGCCGAGATCGCCGAGCTGTCGGACGAGATCGACGTCCAGCGCGCGGAGCGGGAGCTGGAGCGCGCGAAGGCGGAGGGCGACGCCGCCGCCGAGCGTCGCGCGGACGTACGACTGCGCGCGGCGACGGCGCGCTGAACCAGCGCGGAGCCGTATGACGTCACTCAGCCGCGGCCGGCACCGGAGCGATCCGGAGCCGGTCGCGGCTGAGGCAGATCTGGATGTTTTTTCCGTTCCGTTACCTATCGAAGGTACCTAGGAGACGAGGAGGTCGGTGTCGATGGTCCTCGCTCTGACTGTGTGCGGAATCGTCGTGGCCCTGGTGGTGCTGGGGCTGTTCGTCTTCGGCCTGCGCCGCAGGCTCATCCAGCGCTCCGGCGGCACCTTCGACTGTTCGCTGCGCTGGGACGTCCCGGAGAAGACCGACACCAGCGGCAAAGGCTGGAGCTACGGCGTCGCCCGCTACAACGGCGACCGGGTCGAGTGGTACCGCGTCTTCTCCTACGCCTACCGCCCGCGCCGCGTCCTGGAACGTGCCGCGATCGAGGTGGCGGGCCGCCGGCTCCCCGAGGGCGAGGAGGAGCTGGCGCTGCTCTCCGACGCCGTCATCCTGACCTGTGTGCACAGGGGCACGCGTCTCGAGCTCGCCATGAGCGAAGACGCGCTGACCGGTTTCCTCGCGTGGCTGGAGGCAGCCCCGCCCGGTCAGCGCGTCAATGTCGCCTGAGAGCTTCTGAGAGCTCAGACTCGCTTACGACAGTCCGCTGTTGATGGCGCTCACCAGCTCACCGTTGCTCGTGTCGCCGCTGAACTCCCAGAAGAACGCGCCGCCCAGGCCCTGGTTCTTGGCCCAGGTCATCTTGCCGGCGATCGTCGCGGGGGTGTCGTAGGACCACCAGTTGGTGCCGCAGTAGGCGTACGCCGTGCCCGCGACGGTGCCGGTGGCGGGGCAGGAGTTCTTGAGGACCTTGTAGTCCTCGATGCCCGCCTCGTAGGTGCCGGGTGCCGCGCCGGTAGCCGAGCCGCCGGGGGCGGCCTGGGTGACGCCGGTCCAGCCGCGGCCGTAGAAGCCGATGCCGAGCAGCAGCTTCTTCGAGGCGACGCCCTTCGACTTCAGCTTGGCGATCGCGTCGGCGGAGTTGAAGCCCGCCTGCGGGATGCCGGCGTACGAGGTCAGCGGTGAGTGCGGGGCGGTCGGGCCCTGGGCGTTGAAGGCGCCGAAGTAGTCGTACGTCATCACGTTGTACCAGTCGACCGAGGCCGAGGCACCGCCGTAGTCCGCCGCGTCGATCTTGCCACCGTTGGAGCCGTCGGCCGTGATGGCCGCGGTGACCAGGTAGTTCGAGCCGAACTCGGTGCGCAGCGCGGACATCAGGTTCTTGAAGGCCGCGGCCCCGCTGGTGTCGCAGGTCAGGCCGCAGGCGTTCGGGTACTCCCAGTCGATGTCGATGCCGTCGAAGACGTCGGCCCAGCGGGGGTCCTCCACGACGGCCTTGCAGGACTTGGCGAAGGCGGCCGGGTTGGCCGCGGCCTGCGCGAATCCGCCGGAGTAGGTCCAGCCGCCGAAGGAGTACAGCACCTTGATGTGCGGGTACTTGGCCTTCAGCTGGCGCAGCTGGTTGAAGTTGCCGCGCAGCGGCTGGTCCCAGGTGTCGGCGGTACCGGAGACCGACTGGTCGGCGGTGTACGCCTTGTCGTAGGCGGCGTAGGTGTCGTCGACGGTGCACTGACCGTTCTTGACGTTGCCGAAGGCGTAGTTGATGTGGGTGATCTTCGCGGCGGAGCCCGAGGTCACCAGGTTCTTGACGTGGTAGTTGCGGCCGTAGACGCCCCACTCGGTGAAGTAGCCGAGCTTGACCTTGTCCCCGGTGGGCGGCTCCGTGGTGCCGCCGGTGGTGCGCACCGCGCGGGCGCCGCTGACCGGGCCGGTCTGGTCGGCGGTGTCGCGGGCCTGGACGGTGTAGGAGTAGTCGGTGCCGGCGGTCAGGCCGCTGTCCGTGTACGAGGTCGTCGTCACGGTCGCGACCTTGGCGCCGTCGCGCAGCACGTCGTAGTTCTTGACGCCCTTGTCGTCGGTGGCGGCGCTCCAGGCCAGCTTGACCGAGGTGTTGGTGATGTCGGAGGCGGTGGGGGTGCCGGGGGCGGACGGTGCCGCGTCGCCCGGGACGGTGCCGCCGTCACAACTGCCGCCGTTCAGCTTGCAGTTGGCGGGGGAGCCGACGCCGGCGCCGTTGAAGCCGAAGGAGACGGAGGCGCCGGGGGCGAGGGTGCCGTTCCAGGACTTGTTCTTGGCGGTCCAGTGGGTGCCGGAGGAGGTGACGTCGGCGTCCCAGGCGGAGGTGACCGAGGTGCCGGAGGGGAAGTCCCACTCGACGGTCCATGAACTGAGGCTGGTGGTACCGGTGTTCTTCACCGTCCACTTGCCTTCGAAGCCGGTGCCCCAGTCCTGGGTCTTGGCGTAGGTCGCGGTGGCGGAGGTCGCGGCCTGGGCGGGGCTCGCGAGACCGACCAGGCCGGCGAAGGGGAGCAACAGCGTCGCGAAACCGGCCGCGGCTCTGTGTCTGAAGCGCATCGTGCGCCTCCTTGGGGAGGAGTTGGGGCGTGACTGAGCCTCACGCCCACGGTGCCGCGAGAATAGAAAGGTCTGGACCACGGGTCAATAGGTCTGGACCACTCTCGTCCAAGGTGCAACTAGACACCCAACTCCTGCGCCAGCACGGCCGCTTGTACCCGGCTGCGCAGCTCCAGCTTCCCCAGCAGACGGCTGACGTGCGTCTTCACCGTCGCCTCCGCCATGTCGAGCCGGACCGCGATCTCCGCGTTGGACAGGCCCTCGCCCAGGCAGGAGAGCACCTCGCGTTCCCGGCGGGTCAGGGTGTCCAGGACGCCGGGATCGGCGGTCGGCTGCCGCGTGGGCCCGGCGGCGAACTCGGCGATCAGACGCCGGGTGACGGCGGGCGCGATCAGACCCTCCCCGCGCGCCACGGTCCGCACCGCTTCCAGCAGCTCCCTCGCCTCGGTGTTCTTCAGCAGGAAACCGGCCGCGCCCGCCCGCAGCGCCCCGAACACGTACTCGTCGAGGTCGAAGGTGGTCAGCACGAGGACGTCGGCGAGGTGATCCTCGACGACCTTCCGGGTGGCCGACACCCCGTCCAGCCGCGGCATCTGCACGTCCATCAGCACCAGGTCGGGTCGCAGCTCCCGGGCCAGCGCCACCGCCTGCTCACCGTCCGCCGCCTCACCGACCACCTCGATGTCCGGGGCGCTGCGCAGGATGAGGACGAGTCCGGCGCGGACGGCGGACTGGTCCTCGGCGACGAGGACGCGGATCATGCGGATTCTCCTTCCGAGAGGGGGAGCGTGGCGTGTACGGCCCACAGCGCGCCCTGCGGTCCGGCCCGGAAGGTGCCGCCGAGCAGCGCGGCCCGCTCCCGCATCCCGGTCAGCCCGGCGCCGGAGCCGGGGGCCCGGGGGCCGTCCCGATGGCCGTAGGGGCTGGTGACCCGCACGTCGAGGAGGCCGTCCCGGCGGGCGAAGGCGACCGTCACCCGTCCGGGGCAGGCGTGCTTGAGCGCGTTGGTCAGCGACTCCTGGACGATCCGGTACGCGGCGAGTTCGACCGGCGCGGGGACCTTGCCGTGGTCGTCGCCATCGAGACACACGTCCAGGCCGTTGGCGCGGGCGCCGTCGACCAGGGCCGCGAGACCGTCGAGGGTGGGCGCGGCGGCGGGCTCGGTGTCGCCGCCGGCGTCGCGCAGGATGCCGATCAGCCGGCGCATCTCGGCGAGGCCCGCCACGCTGTTCTCCCGGATGACGGACAGGGCCTGCCGCGAGGTGGCCGGTTCGTCGATCGAGAGGGCGGCCGTGGAGTGGATGGCGATCGCCGACAGGTGGTTGGCGACCATGTCGTGCAACTCCCGTGCCATCCGCGCCCGTTCCGCGGTGACCGCCTGGGCGCGGTCCATCTCGGCCAGCAGCGCGGTCTGTTCGGCACGCAGCCGGGCGGCCTCGGCGGCGTCCCGGTGGTTGCGCACGATCCAGCCGGTGGAGGCGGGCGCGTACGCCACGACCCCGACGACCACCCCGATCAGCAGCGCCTCCGGCTCCCGCCACACCGCGAACGGCACCAGCGTCCCGGCCGCCGTCAGCAGCCCGGTGATCCACTGGATACGGCGGGCCGAGGCGAGCGGGCCGTACAGCACGGCCGCGTAGATCACGTCGGTGAACATCAGGAGGGTGGCCAGGTTGCCCTGGGTCACGACGTCCGCGCAGACCGCGACCGTGGCCGTCAGCAGGGCCGTACGAGGGGCCGACCGGCGCAGCAGCTCGCAGCCCGACATCACCACGAGCGGCGGCAGCACCGGCCAGGGGCCGTCGAAGAGGGTGATCGGGTCGGAGGACGGCCGGGTGGTCAGGCCGATGGCCACCAGCAGCAGGCCGCCGAGCAGCCCGCCGACCGCGATGTACACGTCGAAGCGGTGCGGGCGGGGGAGGGCCATGACCCCATCCAACACGCTGTCCGCGCCCCGCGCCTGATCCCCGGGGACGGTCCTGGACTGCATCTTTCGATGTACCGCGGTCTCGTCACCGCCGACGACGAAAGGGACCGGGAGCTCCGTGAGCCTGGAAGGGTGAGCGAAGGGAGCGTGTCGTGGTCGTCGGACTGATCATCGCCTGCGAGGTGGCCTTCTGGGTGCTGCTCGCGGCCGGACTGGCCTTCCGCTACGGGCTGCGGATGCCGCGCACCGGGCTGGCCCTGCTGCTGTGCGAGCCGCTGCTGGAGCTGGTGCTGTTCACGGTCACGGCGATCGACTTGAAGAACGGCGCCGAGCCAGACTGGAAGCACGGCCTGGCAGCCGTCTACATCGGCTTCACCGTGGGCCTCGGCCATTCGACGATCAAGTGGGCGGACGCCCGGGTCGCCCACCGGTTCGCGGGCGGCCCGCCGCCGGTGAAGCCGCCGAAGTACGGCACGGCCCGCGCCGTCCACGAGTGGAAGGTCGCGGGCCGCTGGATCCTGGCCGCGGTGGTCGCCGTGGTCCTGCTCCAGGCCGCGGTCTGGTACGTGGGCGACGGGCAGACCGACTCGCTGCGCGCCTGGCAGCAGCGGATGCTGTGGCTGATCGGCATCAACGTGCTGATCGCCGGGAGCTACACGCTGTTCCCCAAGCGCGAGCGCTAACGCTCCCCGCCCGGCACCCACAGCACGTCCCCGACGTCCTTGTTCGCCGTGCGCGCCAGGATGAACAGCAGGTCGGACAGCCGGTTGAGGTAGGTCGCCGTGAGCGGGTTCATGTCGTCGCCGTGGACCTCCAGCGCGGCCCACGTCGAGCGCTCGGCACGCCGTACGACCGTGCAGGCCTGGTGGAGCAGGGCCGCGCCCGGGGTGCCGCCGGGGAGGATGAAGGAGCGGAGCTTCTCCAGCCGCTCGTTGAAGCGGTCGCAGTCCGCCTCCAGCTTGTCGACGTAGAACTGCTCGACCCGCAGGGGCGGGAACTCCGGGTTCTCGACGACGGGTGTGGACAGGTCGGCCCCGACGTCGAACAGGTCGTTCTGGACGCGGGTGAGGACCTTGACGACCTCCTCCTCCAGGCCGCCCAGGGCGATCGCCGTGCCGATCACCGCGTTCGCCTCGTTGGCGTCCGCGTACGCGGAGATCCGCAGATCGGTCTTGGCGACCCGGCTCATGTCACCGAGGGCGGTGGTGCCCCGGTCGCCGGTCCTGGTGTAGATGCGCGTCAGATTGACCATGAGGCCAGCGTAGTTACGCCCCGGCCGTCCGGAACACGCGTGTGCCCACCGTCACGGCGACCACCGCGAAACCGACGGCGACCAGGACGCCGTACAGCATGTGATCGGTCGTGTACGCGCCGACATACGCGTCCCGCATGGCGTCCACCAGATAGCGGAACGGCATGAAGTGCGAGAGGACGTCCAGCCAGGCCGGGCCCAGGGTCATCGGCAGCATCAGGCCGGACAGCAGCATGGAGGGCATCGACACCGCGTTGACCAGCGGGCCGAACTCCTGGGGCGTGCGGACCTTCATCGCCAGCGCGTACGACAGGGAGGCCAGCGAGACGGTCAGCAGGGCGACGAACCCGAAGCCGATCAGGATCCCGGCCAGCGGCGCCCTGAGCCCCATCGCCAAAGCGGCCAGCACCAGCAGCACCGCCTGGAAGACGAAGACGGTGGTCTCGCGCAGCACCCTGCCCAGCAGCAGGGCCAGCCGGCTGACCGGGGTGACCCGCATCCGCTCCACCACGCCCTGGCCGTTCTCCAGGATGATCATGAAGCCCGCGAACAGCGCCCCGAACAAACCCAGTTGGAGCAGCAGCCCCGGTACCAGGACCTGCCAGGAACTGCCCCTTCCGCCCAGCGGGAGACCGGTGAGCAGCGGTCCGAAGAACACCAGGTACAGCAGCGGCATCAGCACGCCGAACAGCAGCGCGAAGCGGGAGCGCAGCGACTGGCGCAGGTAACGGCCGTAGACGATCGCGGTGTCGTGAAGAAGCATGGCTGTCCTATACGGCTACGGGGGCGGCGTCGGCCGGGGAGGGACCGCGGCCGGTGATCGCGAGGAAGGTGTCCTGGAGCGGGGCGTCGATCGAGCCGCCGTACTGGAGCTTCAGGGCGCTCGGGGTGCCCTCGGCCACGACCACGCCGTGATCGACGATCACCAGGCGGTCGGAGAGGGCGTCGGCCTCGTCGAGGTAGTGCGTGGTCAGGAAGACGGTCGTGCCGTACTCGTCGCGCAGCCGGCGGACCAGGTCCCACAGGGCGGCGCGGCTCGCGGGGTCCAGCCCGGTCGTCGGCTCGTCGAGGAACAGCACCTTCGGGCGGTGCGTGAGCGCCATCGCGATGTCGAGGCGGCGGCGCTGACCGCCGGAGAGCGTGCCGCACCTGCGGTCGAGCAGGCAGGTGAGGTCCAGGTCCCGGGCCAACTCCGCGGCGCGGGCCCGGGCCTGGTCCTTGGTCAGGCGGTACAGGCGCCCCTGGGTGACCAGCTCCTCCCGCACGGAGATCTGCGGATCCACCCCGCCCGACTGGGCCACGTACCCGCACACCCGGCGCACCCCCGCGGCGTCGGTCGCGAGGTCGTGCCCGGCGACGGTGGCCGAGCCGCCGGTGGGGGCCAGGAGGGTGGTGAGCATCCGGAGGGTGGTGGTCTTCCCGGCTCCGTTCGGCCCGAGGAGGCCGAGGATCTCGCCGTCGTGGACGGTGAGGTCGATGCCGCGGACGGCTTCGACGGGGCCGTGCTTGGTCTGGAAGGTGCGGGCCAGTCCGGCCGCGCTGATGACTGCTGGCATGGAGCCAGAAAAACAGAGTACCTGAAATTTTGCAATGACCCCAAAATTCAAGTGAGCCCAGAACGGCTACGATGCGGCCATGGCAGAGGGGCTCAGGGAGCGGAAGAAGCGGCAGACCCGGCAGTACATCTCGGACGTCGCCACCGGGCTGTTCGTCGAGCGGGGCTTCGACGCCGTGACCGTCGCCGAGATCGCCGATGCGGCCGACGTCTCCGTCAACACGGTCTACAACTACTTCCCGGCCAAGGAGGACCTCTTCTTCGACCGCTCCGCCGGGGTGGTCGACCGGCTCGCCCGGTGGGTGGGCGGTCGGCGCAAGGGGGAGTCGGCCGCCGCCGCGGTGCTGCGCGAGCTGCGCGAGGAGGTCGAGGCGGTCTCCCCCAGGGTCGGGCTGATGTCCGGATATGCCGCCTTCATGCGGGTCATCGAGGACGCGCCCGCGCTGCGTTCCCGGCTGTGGGCGATCGGCCAGGAGGTCGAGGCGAACCTGGAGGCGGCGCTGCGGGAGGAGACCGGTGCCCCGGCCGACGATCCGATGCCCGGTCTGATCGCCGGTCAGATCGGCTGGGTCCACAGCACCGTCATGGCGGTCATCGGCCGTGAGATGGTCAAGGGGCGCGAACCGGACGAAGTATCACGAGAGACACTCGCGCTTCTCGACGACCTGGAGGAGTTGTTGAGCGATAAGGTGCTCAACTACGCCGTGCGAGACCACTAGTGACGCCTGCCGGTGTGATGTCCGTCAGATGAGACGTGACGCGCATTACTTACCGGTCACACAGCCCTTCCCGAGCGCTAGTGTCCGCCGCAGAGGCAACGTAAACAGGGCGTAAGGCGTTTCAAAGGGGAGTCGCAACAGTGGCACGGAAGCTTGCCGTCATCGGCGCCGGCTTGATGGGTTCCGGCATTGCCCAGGTCTCTGCCCAGGCGGGCTGGGACGTGGTGCTGCGGGACGTGACCGACGAGGCGCTGAAGCGCGGTACCGACGGCATCAAGGCTTCGTACGACAAGTTCGTGAGCAAGGGCAAGCTGGAGGCGCACGACGCCGACGCCGCCCTCGCCCGGATCACCGCGACCACCGATCTGGACGCGGCCGCCGACGCCGACATCGTCGTCGAGGCCGTGTTCGAGAAGCTGGAGGTCAAGCACGAGATCTTCCGCGCGCTCGACAAGATCGTGCGCCCGGACGCCGTGCTCGCCTCCAACACCTCCGCGATCCCGATCACCAAGATCGCGGCGGCCACCGAGCGCCCGGAACGGGTCGTCGGCGTGCACTTCTTCTCGCCGGTGCCGATGATGCAGCTCGTCGAGCTGGTCCGCGGCTACAAGACGAGCGACGAAACCCTCGCCACCGCGCGGGAGTTCGCCGAGTCGGTCGGCAAGACCTGCATCGTCGTCAACCGGGACGTGGCGGGGTTCGTGACCACCCGTCTCATCTCCGCCCTCGTCGTCGAGGCGACCAAGCTCTACGAGTCGGGCGTCGCGACCGCCGAGGACATCGACCTGGCCTGCAAGCTGGGCTTCGGCCACGCGATGGGCCCGCTGGCGACGGCGGACCTGACCGGCGTCGACATCCTGCTGCACGCCACCGGCAACATCTACACCGAGTCCCAGGACGAGAAGTTCGCCCCGCCGGAGCTGATGCGCCGGATGGTGGACGCCGGTGACATCGGACGCAAGAGCGGGCAGGGCTTCTACAGCTACTGAGGCCACCCCGGTCGCCGAGGCACTGCCTGAACGACCACTGAAACCGCACAAGCCCCTCTGGTTTCACACCTCAGGGTGAATTCGGTATCGGTTCGCTTACGGACGGCAACCTCTGGCCGCTCAACGCAGTCAGAGGTGTCATCACTGGACATCACATTCGTGGAGTACTACACGCACTCACGGGGAGCGCATATGTACATCAGGGGCGACCACGCCGAGCTGGTCGTCGGGGGCCGCCTCGACGTCCGCAGCGCGGCGGACGCCCGTACGGTCCTGCACTCGGCCGTCGACGACGGAGCCGGCGACCTGGTGCTCGACCTGTCCGAGCTGGATTCCTGGGACGCCACCGGCCTCGGGGTGATCATGGGGGCGCACCGCAGGGCCGGCCGCTGCGGCCGCCGCCTGGTGCTGCGCGACGTACCGCCGCAGATGCAGCGCCTCCTGGTCGCCACCCGACTGCACCGGATCCTGGCCATCGAGGGCGGCATCGGCGTGGAGTCGCTGCCCCGGGTCTGACCGGTCCCGTGGCGAAACGCCTGGCACGCGTGGCGAAACGCATCTCCCGCCCAATCCTCACGAGACTGTGACGTCTCGGACGGCGCGGTACCCCGGGCTGTCGTAGATACTGTGCGAAGGTTTAGGGTTCGGTCGCCCGCTGCCTGCATCCCTTCCAGCGGGCCCGGACCAGAAGCGACAGCGCTGTGTGCTGCCGGCCGGGAGGGGCCACTGACGGCACACGAGACGCTTTTGGGGGGCTTGAACCTATGGACCCGAACAACCGGGGACCCGAGGAGTACGGCCATGACGGTGACGGCGGTTCGCCGCGTCAGCGGCCTCCCAGGGACTCCCTCACACCCGACTTCGGCCAGCACTCACCGGCGCTCGCCCGCACCGTGCAGCTCGTCGCCGGTGACTTCCTGCTCACCGTCAACCCCGTCGACGGCAGCGAGATAGAAGCCTGCCCGCCCGGCGAGCGTCCCGGTCGGCCCGAGAAGTTCGGCGCCGCCGAACGCGCCGAGGTGGACCGCGCGGCCCGCCCGCCCGTCCCACCGGGACCCACCCGCACCACACTGCCGCTGCCGGCCCGCCAGGACGAGCGCGAACAACTCGTCCGGCTGCTCGCCCGCGGCCGCTCGGTCCGGCTGACCGGCCCCGCCGGCTCCGGCCGCACCAGCCTCCTCGACGTCGTCGCCGAGGACTGCTCGGACCTCGCCCCCGACGGCGTGATCCGCCTCACCGGCTTCCACCGCACGGCCGGCGAGCTGCTGTACGACCTCTACTACGCCGTCTACGACTCGCCCCTGCACCGCCCCGACCAGGACGAGCTGCTCTCCTGCGTCCGCGAGATCGGCGCGGTCGTCGTCCTCGACGACATCGAGTTCGGCGGAGCCGCGCTCGACGAACTCCTCGACGCCACGCCCGAGTGCGCCTTCGTGATCGGCGCCACGCCCGACGTGCCCGCGCCCTCCGCCGACTCCGCCGTCGAGGAGGTCGTCCTCAGCGGCCTCGAGCGCGCGGACGGCGTGGAGCTGCTGGAGCGTTGCGTCGGCCGGGTGCTGACGGAGGAGGAGTCGAACTGGGCGGGCGACCTCTGGTTCGAGTCCGAGGGCCTGCCGCTGCGCTTCGTCCAGGCCGGCGCCCTGCTGCGGCAGCGCGACCGGCAGCGGGCCGGCGCCGGAGCCGTCGACGAGTTCGGCGTCTTCGCGGACATGGCCGTGCTCGACACCCCGCTGACCTCCGAGGGCGACGAGGACATCCCGCTGCCCGCGCTGGGCGACGCCGCCGCGCCCGCCCCGCTGCTCGCCTCCCGGCTCAGCGAGTCCGCGCGCACCACCCTGCGGTTCGCCGTCGCCCTCGGCGGCGAGGTGCCCCACCAGGCCCACCTGCCCGCCCTGGTCGGCGACACCCACGCGGACGCCGCCCTCGGCGAGCTCGCCGACTCCGGCCTGGTCTCCCCGGTCGGCTCCCGCTACCGGCTCGCCGCCGGGGTCCTCACCCAGCTGGAGGCCGCCGGATACGGCGACGACATCGAGGACCGCGCCCGCACCGCCGCCCAGCACTACGCCTGGTGGGCCGGCCATCCCTCGGTCACCCCGGAGCGGGTCTGCGCCGAGGCGGACGCCCTGCTCGCCGCCCTCACCGTCCTGGTCCCGGCGACCACCGCGCCCCTCGAGGGCGAGGAGACGACCACCGTGCAGCTGGCCCGCACCGCGGCGCCCGCGTTCGCCGCCGGCGGTCACTGGGGTGCCTGGGAGCGGGCCCTGCGCTCCGGCGCGGAGGCCTCCCGGCTCGCCGGTGAGGTGTCCGAACAGGCCTATTTCCACCACGAACTCGGCATCCTCGCGCTGTGCGGCGGACAGCTCGACCGGGCCCGCGCCGAACTGGAGGCCTCCATCGGCCTGCGCGGCGCCCTCGCCGACAAGCGCGGCACCGTCGCGGGCCGGCGCGCCCTCGCCCTGGTCTCCGACCGGGACGGGACCACACCCGCGCCCGGCCTGGTGGGTCTCGGCGCGATGGCGGGCGAGGAGGTGCCCGACGCGCGCCACGACGAGTCGGCCTCACCGCCCGGGGGAGTGCCCGCGGCCTTCCCGCAGCTCCAGCCGCCCGCCGACTCCCAGACGATCGTCGTCCACCGCACCCCCGGCACGCCGGCGCCCTCGCGCAAGGCCCGGGGCGGTCTCAAGGGCCTCGCCAAGCGCAACCTCGTCGCGGCCGGCGCGGGCGCGCTGCTGGTCGCCGTCCTCGGCACGGTCGTGACCCTGGGCGCCACCTCCGACAACGACCCGAACGCCCCGTCCAACCAGGTCGGCGTCAACCCGTCGGCCAGCGTCGGCATCGACGACGGCAACCTCGGCGCGGACGTCCCGAAGAACGACGACGGCAAGGGCGACACCGGTACGGCGACGTCCCGGCCGACGGATCCGGGTCCTGACGGCACGTACGGGACTTCGGACGATCCGACGCCGACGGGTGGGGCGACGCCTTCGGACAAGCCGAGCGGGACGAAGCCGGGGAGCACGCCCAGTTCGACGCGGCCCACGTCACCGAGGCCGTCCAGCCCGTCGGGCAGGCCGACCTCGCCCACCGGTACGCCCAGCTCCGGTACACCGTCGACGACGCCGTCCGGCCCGACCAGCACGCCGACGACAACGCCCACCCCGACCCCGACCGACACCACCCCGAGCAACTCCACCTCGGCCAGTGGTCCCGCCTCCACCGCCCCGGTGGAGACGAGCAGTTCGGCCGCCGCCCCCGAGAGCAGCACCGTGAGCTCGCCCAGCGGGTCGGTCATCTAGGAACACGCGTACAAGAGGGCCGGGTCCGTGACGGACGGACCCGGCCCTCGTCGTCGTAGCAGAAACCGTCGTAGAAGAAACCGCCGTAGATGAAGACGCGCTGTCAGAACAGCCGCAGCTTGTCGTCCTCGATGCCGCGCAGCGCGTCGTAGTCCATGACGTGGCAGCCGATGCCGCGGTCGGTGGCGAGGACGCGGGCCTGGGGCTTGATCTCCTGGGCGGCGAAGATGCCGCGGACCGGCGCGAGATGCGGGTCGCGGTTCAACAGCTCGAGGTAGCGGGTGAGTTGCTCGACGCCGTCGATCTCGCCGCGCCGCTTGATCTCCACCGCGACGGTCTGTCCCTCGGCGTCCCGGCACAGGATGTCGACCGGGCCGATGGCCGTCATGTACTCGCGGCGGATCAGGGTGTAGCCGTCGCCGAGCGTTTCGATGCGGTCGGCGAGCAGTTCCTGAAGGTGTGCTTCCACGCCGTCCTTGATCAGGCCCGGATCGACGCCGAGTTCGTGCGAGGAGTCGTGGAGGACCTCCTCCATCGTGATGATGAGCTTCTCGCCCGCCTTGTTGATGACGGTCCAGACGCCCTCCTCGTCGCCGGTTCCCTCCTTCAGCGTGCAGGGCGGCGACATCCAGTTCAGAGGCTTGTAGGCGCGGTCATCTGCGTGGATGGAGACGCTGCCGTCGGCCTTCACCAGGATCAGACGGGGGGCCGAGGGCAGGTGGGCGGTGAGCCGGCCCGCGTAGTCGACGGAACACCGGGCAATGACGAGACGCATGGTCGGCAACGCTACTCGACGGGCGCATGTCCACGCGATTCGGCCCGTAAGGCTGTGGAGAAACCCTGTTCACTTGTGGCCGATTGTGGGCCTGTTGGGAGTGCCCTTTGTTCGCATTCTCCTGGTGCCGCCACCGGCCGTTGCCTACCGTAGTAAACGGGAGGTCGCGAGGCATGTACTGAGAGTGTCCGGCAGCGCGAACTCCCTTTATCTGTCCGGCAACCCCTGAGGAATCAGGGGTGCGAGAGGAGAACCCATGTCGCTCGACGTCTCACCGGCCCTACTCGAGAAGGCCGAGCGAGGCGAGGTCGACGAAGCCGAATTCGTCGACTGCGTCCGGACCTCCCTGCCCTACGCATGGGAGATGATCAGCTCCCTGGTGGCCCAGCTGAAGGTGGACGGCGGCAACTTCGCCGACAACCAGACGCCCCCGCCGGACGAGCAGGCACGCGGTCAGCTGCTGCGTGCGCTTGCGAGTGACGCGATACGCGGCGCGCTGCAGCGGCACTTCGGTGTGCGGCTGGCATTCCAGAACTGCCACCGGGTGGCGGTGTTCCCGTTGGACTCCTCTGTCGACGAGACGCTGAGCCGCTTCACCTCGGTGCGCAGCCAGCTGCTGAACCAGTCCCCGGAGTTCCGGGACTGCTGACGTCAAGCGCCTGCTTGCCGCTCCGTACGCGGGAGGTGCATCAGTACCGGGGCGGCAAGCTCCCGCCGGACAGGGTTGTCCTTTCAGGTCAGGTGCGGCAGTACTTCCGCACCGAGCCGTCGTACGTTCTCCTCCGTGGCCGCAAGGTCTCCCGAGCCCTCGACGAGCAGGGCGAAGCGGGAGATTCCGGTCCGCTCGCTGGTCGCCGCGAGACGGTCGGCGCACAGCCGCGGGGTGCCCACCGGGTGCAGTCCGCAGAGCAGTTCGGTGTAGGCCACCGGATCGCGCATCTGCCGTGCGCGGCCGTCGACCGTGACATGGGCGCCGAGCCCCTGCCTGAGCCAGCCCGGCATCGCCTTCACCAGCGCCTCCACCGCGTCCGTACGCCGGTCCGCGATCTGGCAGACACCGGCCGAGACATGGGGCGCGTCCAGGACCTTCTGCGGCGCGTGTCCGGCCGCGCGCGCCTGCCTGCGCCACAGGGCGACCATCTCCGCCTTCTCCTCGTCCCCGACATGCATCCCGAGCAGCATCGGCAGCCCGCGCTCGGCGGCCAGCCGGACACTCGCCGGGGAGGTGCAGGCGACGATCACCTCGGGGCCGTCCGCTTCCGTGAGCGACTCCGACGGCCGCGGCACGACGGGCACTTCGCGGAACCGGAAGCGCTCGCCGTCCGCACCCACGGCAGGTTCGCGCAGCCAGCGCACCAGCAGATCGAGTGATTCCGGGAACCCCTTCTCGTACGCCTCGAGACCCGAGCCGAACACCTCCAGATCGACCCAGGGCCCACCGCGCCCGACGCCCAGCGAGAAGCGCCCGCCGCTCGTCATGTGCAGCAGCGCGGCCTGCTCGCCCAGGGCCACCGGATGGACCGTGGGCAGCACGCTCACCGCGGTGCCGACGCGGATACGGCGGGTGCGGCCCAGCAGCAACGCGGCCAGGGTGATCGCGGACGGGCAGGTGCCGTACGGCACGAAGTGGTGCTCCGCCAGCCAGACCGCGTCGAGTCCGGCCTCCTCCGCGAGCTCGGCCGAGCGGACCGCGCGGTGCAGCGCCTCCCCCTGGCCCTGCCCCGGGAACTGGGCCGCCAACACGAATGTTCCTACGTGCATGTGCTTTTCCTGCTTCCTTGGCTCCGACACGGAGCTCCCCCACCCGGCATAACCGTCTGACACGTGCCGAGGACACGGCCTGGCGGAGAGATTTGCCGATTGTCTGCAGAATGGGTGCCCCCGAGGGGGACTTGTGGGGGTTGGTGCCCTACGCGTACCCCGTCGCGCGCCGCGTAGGCTGGACGCGGTTCCTGCTTCCTGTATAGCCCCGTGAGGTGTCCTGTGTCCCCGCGTCGCAACCGACCCAGGGGTTCCGGTTCGTCGGACCCGTCCGGCCGTGGCGCCGAGGACGACCGGTCCGGCCGCTACGGCGGCTTCCAGTCCTCCACGCACTGGCAGGGCGAGGACTGGAACGTCCGGCATGTGGCGGGAGCGAGCGCCCAGGGCAAGACGTACCGCTGCCCGGGCTGCGACCAGATGATCCCGGACGGTGTCCCGCACGTGGTGGCCTGGCCGGACCACTCGGGCGTCGACGAGCGCAGACACTGGCACAAGGCCTGCTGGAACGCGCGGGACCGCCGCACCACGCGGGTGCAGCGGTCCCGTAACGTGCCGAAGTTCTGAGGGTCTACACGTCCCGCTTCTCCAGCAGGGCGTAGGCGCCGGCGAACGCGACGGCCGTCACGCCCACGATGATCCACAGCGGGTCCCAGCCCGAAGGGCCGGAATCGGTGAGGGAGTTGGAGTAGAAGACGCTGAGCTGGTTCGGGATGGAGTACTCGAACAGCGCCTGGCGCACGCCCTCCAGGGACTGCGCGAGCATGAACAGCGCGATCACCAGCGGAGCCAGCACCAGACCGATCATGATGGTGATCGCGCCCGCCGAGTGCCGGATGATCGAGCCGATGATCAGCGAGAGCAGGCCGAGCAGCGCGATGTAGAGGGAGATGCCGAGGCTGCCCTTCAGCCACTCCTGCCCGGTGGGGGTGCGGGTGTCCAGCAGCGCCACGTCGATCAGGGCGACGACCACGACCGAGGCCAGGGTGGTCACGAAGGCGACCGCGAAGAACACGATCGACTTCGCCGCGAGGACGCGGCCGCGGGAGGGGCAGGCGACCATCGTCGTGCGGATCATGCCGGTGCCGTACTCCGAGGCCGTGGTCAGCACGCCGAGCGTGATGATGCACATGTTGGCCAGCAGGAGCCCGAAGAAGCCGAACGACAGCGGGTTCTCGTCCCGCAGGCTCTCCTGGGACGAGTTGGCGGCGAGCAGCGCGGCGACCGCGAGGCCGATCCCGACGTTGAGCACGACGAACACGCCCAGCGTCCAGATCGTCGACCGCACGGAACGGATCTTCGTCCACTCGGAGGCGATCGCGTGCCCGAGGTGCGTCCGTACGACGGGGATCGGCGAGGTGTAGCCGGTGTACGCCGGTCCACCCGCGGCCTGCCAGTTCGGCACGGCGGGCTGGGCCTGCGGCATCGAAGGCTGCGGGGTACTCATCGGGCGTCCTTGGGCTCGGTCGGGGCGGGTCCCTGCGGGGCAGGAGCGGAACCCTGCGGGGCGGAGGGGGCGGTCTGCGCGGCGGCGGCCGGGACAGCGGGGGCGGGCGCCTGCGGGGCCTGCTGGGGCGCCGTGGCCGGAGCCTGGCCCTGCGGGTGGCCCACCGGAGGGGCGGGCTGCGCGGCGGCGGGCTGCGCAGGGCCACCGGGGGCGGAGACAGCACCGGCGGGCGCGGGCGGGGCCGCCTGCGGGGCCGGAGCCTGCGGGTGGCTCGCCGAAGGAGCCGTCTGCGGTGTCGGTACGGCGGCCGGGGGCTGGGGTGCCGCGGGGGCCGGCTGGGCGTACGGGTTGGGGGTGCCGGGGCCGCCGTAGGGTGTCGGCTGGGCCTGCGGGCCCCCGAACGGCTGACCGCCCTGCTGGGGCGGCGGCGGGGCGTACCAGCCCGGCTGGCCCTGGCCGGGGACCGGCATCGGCGGCTGGGCGCCCGGCGGGAGGGGCTGCATGAGGCCCGCCTTCTGGTCGATCGTGGAGCGGTAGTCCACCGCGCCCTGCGTCATCCGCATGTACGCCTCCTCCAGCGAGGCCTGGTGCGGCGACAGCTCCCACAGTCGTACGTCCGACTCGTGCGCGATGTCGCTGATGCGGGGGAGCGCCAGCCCCGTCACCCGCAGCGCCCCGTCCTGCTCCGGCAGCACGTGCCCGCCCGCCTCGGTGATCGCCGCCGACAGCTTCTCCCGCAGCTGCGGCTCGCTGTCCGGCGTGCGCACCCGCGCGAAGCCCGCGGAGTTCGCGGCGATGAAGTCCTGCACGCTCATGTCGGCGAGCAGCTGCCCGCGCCCGATCACGATGAGGTGGTCGGCGGTCAGCGCCATCTCGCTCATCAGATGGGAGGAGACGAAGACCGTACGGCCCTCCGCCGCCAGCGCCTTCATCAGGTTGCGCACCCACAGGATGCCCTCGGGGTCGAGCCCGTTGACCGGCTCGTCGAAGAGCAGCACCTGCGGATCGCCGAGCAGCGCGGCCGCGATCCCGAGCCGCTGCCCCATGCCGAGCGAGAAACCCTTGGAGCGCTTCCTGGCCACGTCCTGGAGACCGACCACACCCAGCACCTCGTCCACCCGGCGGGCCGGGATCCCGGACAGCTGGGCCAGGCACAGCAGATGGTTACGGGCCGCCCGTCCGCCGTGCACGGCCTTCGCGTCGAGCAGCGCACCGACCTGCCGGGCCGCGTTGGGCAGCCTGCGGTACGGGTAGCCGCCGATCGTCACCTGACCGGACGTGGGGTTGTCCAGTCCCAGGATCATCCGCATGGTCGTCGACTTGCCCGAGCCGTTGGGGCCCAGGAAGCCGGTGACGGCACCGGGACGCACCTGGAAGGAAAGGTTGTACACAGCGGTCTTGTCGCCGTAGCGCTTGGTCAGGCCGACTGCCTCGATCATGCTCCGCACCCATCGCAAGGTTCAGGACAGCGGGGCGCACGCCCCCCGTAAGGGTTAGGAGCTTATCCGGGCGCTGACGGTTCCGCTCAAATGAAAGCAAAGGCTCCTGGCGTCACGCGTCCCGCTTCTTCAACAGGACATACGCCCCGATCAGGGCGGCCGCCACCCACAGCGCCATGATCCCGAGCCCGCCCCACGGGCCGTAGGGGGTGTCGTCGTCGATCGGGGTGACCACCTGCATGATCTTGCTGCCGGCCTGGTCGGGCAGGAACCGGCCGATCTTCTTCGTCGCCGAGACATTGCCGAGAATGTTGGAGATCAGGAAGAAGAACGGCATCAGGATGCCCAGCGACAGCATCGGGGAGCGCAGCATCGCGGCGACGCCCATCGAGAACATTGCGATCAGGGTCATGTAGAGGCCGCCGCCGATGACCGCGCGCAACACCCCGGTGTCACCGATCTCCGCCTTGTGCGAGCCGAGCATCGCCTGCCCGAGGAAGAAGGTGACGAAGCTGGTGACGAGACCCACGACGAGGCAGAGCGCGGTCGCCACCGCGATCTTGCCGGCCAGGAAGGTGCCGCGCTGCGGTACCGCGGCCAGCGAGGTGCGGATCATGCCGGTGCTGTACTCGTTCGACACGACGAGCACCCCGAACACGATCATCGCGAGCTGACCGAGGCTCATCCCGGCGAAGCTGATGAAGGTGGGGTCGAAGGAGAGCTGGTCCTTGCGGCTCATGTTGTCGAACTCGTTCTTCGACAGGGCCGAGATCAGGATGCCGAGCCCGATGGTGACGACCACGGCGAGGGACAGCGTCCACACCGTGGACGCCACCGACCGGATCTTGGTCCACTCGGAGCGGATGACCTGGGTCGCCGCCATGGTCACTTCCCCTTCCAGTCGGCGCCCCAGGGCTGCTGTGCGGGCGGTGCGGCGGCGGGAGTGCCGTCGTGCGCGTGGTACTCGACCGACTCCGCGGTCAGCTGCATGAACGCCTCCTCCAGAGAGGCCTGTTGGGGGCTGAGCTCGTGCAGCGTGATCTGGTGCTGGGCGGCCAGCTCGCCGATGTACTCGGACTTGCTGCCGTCCACCTCCAGCGTGCCGTTGCCGCTCTCCACCACGGTGACCCCGGCCGCGTGCAGCACGTCGAGCAGCCGCTCGCGCTGCGGGGTGCGGATCCGGACGTACGACCGCGAGTTCTGCGCGATGAAGTCGGCCATGGAGGTGTCGGCGAGGAGCCGGCCCTGACCGATCACCACGAGGTGGTCGGCGGTCAGCGCCATCTCGCTCATCAGGTGACTCGACACGAACACCGTCCGGCCCTGCGCGGCCAGCGACTTCATCAGATTGCGGATCCAGTGGATGCCCTCGGGGTCGAGCCCGTTGACCGGCTCGTCGAACATCAGGATCCGCGGGTCCCCGAGCAGCGCGCCCGCGATACCGAGCCGCTGGCCCATGCCGAGCGAGAACCCCTTGGCCTTCTTCTTCGCCACCGCCGTCAGACCGACCGTGTCCAGCACCTCGTGGACCCGCTTGGCCGGGATGCCGTTGCTCTGCGCGAGGCACAGCAGGTGGTTGTAGGCGCTGCGCCCGCCGTGCATGGCCTTGGCGTCCAGCAGGGCGCCGATGTACGTCAACGGGTCCTTGAGCTGGTCGTAGTGCTTGCCGTCGATCCGGACGTCACCGGCGGTGGGCCGGTCCAGGCCCAACATCATGCGCATGGTGGTCGACTTGCCCGCCCCGTTGGGACCGAGGAAGCCCGTGACGATGCCCGGTCTGACGGTGAAGGTGAGGTTGTTCACCGCCACCTTCTCGCCGTACCGCTTGGTCAGCCCCGCTAGCTCGATCATGCCGACCACGCTAGGGGCGCGCCTCGGCGGATGCCACTCCTATGGGCAAACGGAGACCGACGGAAGCGGTAAGAATCCGGCAACGGGCCCCGGGCACGCCAGAGGCCCGTACCTCCGGGGGAGACGGTACGGGCCCCTGCTGCCGTCAGGCGGTGTTACCGGGACTGCTGGGCCGGAACCCCACGGGAGATCGGCTCGTCGTCGGCCGGGGAACCGGCGGCGGCCACCGCGGCACCGGTCAGCGTGGCGAGCATCTCGCGGACGTTCGTCAGCTGGGCGTTGATCGAGTCGCGACGGTTCGTCAGAGCCGCGAGCTCACGCTCGGATTCCGAACGGATCCGGTCGGCCTTGGCGTTGGCGTCGGCCACGATGTCCTCGGCCTGGCGCTGCGCGGTCTCCACCGTCTGGCGGGCGCGGCGCTCGGCGTCGGTGCGCAGCTTCTCGGCCTCCAGGCGCAGCTGCTCCGCGCGGTGCTCGATCTCCGCGAGACGCTTCTCCGCCTTCTGCTGACGGGACGCCAGGTCGCGCTCGGACTGCTCCCGGCGCTTGGCGAGGTTCGTCTCGAAGTCGGCGGCGGCCTGCGCGGCCTTGGCGCGGGTCTCCTCGAAGAGGGCGTCCGCCTCCTCACGCTTGGACTGCGCGTCCTTCTGAGCCTCGGAACGCAGCTGAGACGCGTCGCTCTTGGCCTTCTCGACGATCCGGACGCCCTCGTCCTCGGCCTTGGCCTTGCGCTCCGCAGCGAACGATTCTGCGTCGTTGCGGACCTGCTGGGCCGCCGACTCGGCGAGCTCGCGGTGCTGCTCGGCCGCGCGACGGGCCTCCTCGCGCAGATCCTTGGCCTCCTCCTCGGCGAGGCGGAGGATCTTCTCGACACGCGCGCCGAGACCGGCGTACGACGGCTCGGCGTCGGACACCTGGGCCTGGGCGTTCTGCGTCTCGAGGTGGAGCTCCTCGATGCGCTTTTCCAGGGCGGTGATGCGGGAGAGAGCGCTGTCACGGTCGGAGACGAGCTTGGAGATCCGTTCGTCCACCTGAGCGCGGTCGTACCCACGCCGCACAAGCTCGAAGCCGTAGGGGGAAGTGTCGCTCATGGGGTTCCTGTCAAATGAGACCGGTGAGGTGATAGGGGGAATCCTAGGGGCCGAAGCGGTGTGTCATCGAGCGGATACGTGTTTGATCTGGAGAATGACACCCCTTTTGAGTGGCTAACCCCGGGACGGCTTGCCAAAAACTTGGTCAAAGGCCCCAGAAGACGCCGGATCCAACCCGCCGGTCAGCTGTCCGACGGCTTACCCGAACGAGGGGCGCCGACCGCCGCGCCCGCCTTGACGCCACCGTCCTTGCCCCCCGCCGGGGCCTCGAAGGATTCCAACGCCTCCAGGACGTCCTGGACACGGGAGATCTCGGTATTGATGTCCTCACGGCGGCGGACGAGGACCTCGAGCTCGCGCTTGCCCTCCTCGACCGTGCGCCTGGCCTCGCGGATCGCCTCGGCCTTGAGCTCCTCGGCCTCCCGGACCAGCGTGGCCTTCTTCTGCTCGGCCTCCTTGAGGAGCCCCTCGGCCTTCTTGACCGCGGCGATGCGCACCTTGCCGGCCTCCGAATTGGCCTCCGAGACCAGCTCCTTGGCCTTCGCCTGCGCCTTGGCGAGCTGCTCCTCCGCCGCCTTGATGAGCGCGTCGCAGCGGTCGCCGGTCGACTTCATCGTCTCCGCGGCCTCCCGGCGGGCCCGCTCGTGCAGCGCCTCGATCTCACCGGTGATCCGGTCCCGCAGCTCCTCCGCGCGCTCCCTTATGGCGGTCGCGTCCCGGCGGGCACCGACGAGCAGCTCGTCCGCGTCCGTACGGGCCTTCTCCACGCGCGCGTTGCCCTCGACCGTGGCCTCCGACACCAGCCGGTCGGCCTCCTTGCGGGCCGCGCCCACCATGGTGTCGGCCTGCGCCTCCGCCTCGGCGGTGGTCTTGAGGGCCTGCTGCTGCGCCTCGGTGAGTAGCTTGTCCGCCTCGGCGGTGGTCTCCGTGATGAGCGTGTCGACCTGCTCGGCCACGTCCTGGCGGCGCTTGTTGGCCTCCTTGCGGACCTCGTCGAGGGTCCGGTCGGCCTCCTCGCGCGCGGAGTTGACGAGTTCCTCGGCGGCGGCCGCCGCCTCCGCCCGGACCCGCTCGGCCTCGCTGCGGATCCGCTCCGCGTGCTGCTGGGCCTGCCCGACGGTGTCCGCGGCCTCGGCGCGCAGCCGCTCCGCGTCCCCGGTCGCCTCCCCGATCAACTGCTCGGCCTGGGCGAGCGCCTCGACCCGTACCCGCTCCGCCTCCGCGACCGTCTCCGTGCGCAGCCGGTCGGTGTCGGTGAGGGTCTCCTCGGTGAGCCGCTCCGCCTCGCTGCGCGCCTCGTTGATGAGGGCGTCGGCCTGCGTCGCCGCGTCCGAGCGGATGCGGTTGGCGTCCTCGCGGGCGTCCGCCCGGGTGCGGGCGGCGTCCTGGTCGGCCTGGGCGATGGTGTCGGAGGCCTCGGTGCGCACCCGCTGGGCGTGCTCGGAGGCGTCCGACCGCAGCCGCTCCGCCTCCGCGATCGCCTCCGAGACGGTGCGCTCGGCAAGGGACTTGGCGGCGTCCGTCTCCTCGGCCGCCTCGCGCCGGATCCGGGCCGCGTCCTCACTGGCCCGCTCCCGCTCGGAGTAGGCGTCCGAGCGGACCCGGTCGGCCTCCTCCTGCGCCTCGCGCCGGGTGCGGTCGGCCGCGTGCTCGGCGGCGGAGCGCAGCCCGGTGATCTCCTCCTGCGCCTGCTCGTGCAGCCCGGCGACCGAGTCGCGGACCTGCTGGGCGTGCTGCTCGGCGGCCGACACCATCTCGCCGGCCCGCCGGTCCGCCTCCTCGACCAGCCGTACGGCCTCGGCCTGGGCCTCCTCGACGCGGTTGCGCGCGGAGGCGAGGAGCTCCTCGCTCTGCTCGCGGGCCCGCTCGCGCTCCTGGTCGGCCTCCTGGCGGGCCGAGCCGAGGTACTCCTCGGCCTCGCGGCGGCGCCGGTCGGCCTCCTCCTGGGCGGCGGCCAGCGTCTCGGACGCCTCGGTGGCGAGCCGCTCGGCGGCGGCCCGCGCCTCCGCCCGGACCCGGTCCGCGGTGTCCTGCGCCTCGGTCTTGAGCCGCTCCGCCTCCGCGGCGGCCTCGGAACGCAGCCGTACGGCGACGGCCTCGCCCTCGGCGCGGGAGGCGGACGCGTCGGACGCGGCCTCGGTGCGCACCCGGTCGGCCTCGGCCTCGGCCTGCTGCTGGAGGGTACGGATGCGCTCGGCGGCCTCGGAGCGCAGCCGGTCGGTCTCCTCGGCGGCCTCGCGGCGGATCCGGGAGGCCTCCTCACGGGCCTCGGTGAGCGCCTGCTCGGCGGCGGCGAGGCGCTCCTCGGCCTCGGTGTGCAGCCGGGTCAGTTCCTCAGCGGCCTCGGCACGGCGTGCCTCTATGGCCCGCTCGGTCTCCTCGCGCAGCTCGCTCGCGGTCCGCTCGGCGGCGGCCGTGATCTCCTCGGCCAGTTCGACGGCCTCGGCGCGCTGCCGCTCGGCCTCGTTGCGGGTGCGCTCCAGGGTCTCCTCGGCCTGCCGGCGCAGCGTGGTGGCGCGCTCGATGGCCTCGGTGCGGACCTTCTCGCTGTCCGCGGTCGCGCTCTGGCGCAGCTCGTCGGCGTCCGCCTTGGCCTTGGAGAGCAGCTCCTCGGCGGTCTTGGCGGCCTCCTCGATCTGCTGGACGGCCTCCTTGCGGGCCTCCGCGCGGATCTTCTCGCCCTCGGCGACCGCGTCCGCGCGCAGCTGCTCGGCCTCGCCGCGCAGCCGGCGGGCCTCCTCCTGGAGCTCGACCGTCTTGGCCCGGTACTCCTTGGTGTCGTCCTTCGCGGAGCCCTTGAGCTGCTCGGCGATGTCGTGCGCCTCGGCGCGCAGCCGGTCCGCCTCGGTCTCCGCCTCCCGACGGATCCGCTCGGCCTCCTCGGCGGCGGCCTTGGTGGTCCGCTGCGCGTCCTCCTGCGCCTTGTTGAGGACGTCCTCGGCGGTCTTGGCCGCCTTCGACAGCTGGGTCGCGCTCTCCTCGGCGGTGAGCGTACGGGCCTTCTCGGCGGCCTCGGTGACGATCTTCTCGGCCTCGGCGCGGGCGTCGGCGACGATCTGCTCGGCGGCCGCCTTGGTGGCCTCGGCCTCCTCACTGGCCTCGGTGACCAGCCGGGCGACCTGCTCCTTGGCCGTACGGGTGCGCTGCTCGTTGGCCGACTCCGCGCTCGCGAGCGCCTTCTCGGCGGCCGACTTCGCCTCGCTGAGCACCTTCTCGGCCTCGGCCTGCGCCTTGCGCAGCGCCTCCTCGGCCTCCGCCATCCGCTGTTCGGCGGCCCGGCTCAGCTCGGTGGCCTGGCGGCGGGCGGAGTCCGACTCGGTCGCCGTCGAGGTGCGCAGCTGCTCGGCGTGGTCGGTGGCCTCCTGGGCCTGGGTGGAGGCGGTCTCCAGGAGCCGCTCGGCGTCCGCGCGGGCCCGCCGCAGCAGCTGCTCGGCCTCCGCGCGGGCCGCCTCGGCCTCGCTCTGCAACCGCTGCCGGGCCTCGGTGGTGACCCGCTCGGCCTCGGCGCGGGCGGCCGCCATGGCCTGCTCGGCCTCCGCGCGGGACTCCTCCAGGAGCCGGCGGGCCTGGGACTCGCTGCGGGCGCGCAGCTGCTCGGCCCACGCCACGTTCTCGTTGACGTGCGACTCGACGGTCTGCCGGCGCTCCGCCAGCTCCTGGTCGAGCTGCTGGCGGCGGGTGACCGCCTCCTGGTGCAGCTCCGCCTGGAGGCGCGCGGCCTGCTCGGCGTGCTCCTGGAGGATGCGCTGGGTCTGGGCCCGGACCTGGCTCAGCTCGCGCTCGGCGTCCTGGCGCAACTGGTCGGCCTGGATCTGCGCGTTGCGCAGCAACTGCTCGGCCTGGTAGCCGATGTCACCGCCGCCGAATTCGGGCCGGGACATGAGGGTGCGCCGCGCCTCGTGCAACTTGGCGCGCAGCACCTCGACCTGGTAGCCGAGGTCCTCGGCGTGCTGGATCGCCTTTTCCCGCTCGGTCTTCAGCCGGTCCATCTCGGCCTCGAACCGAGAGAGGTGGTCGACGTCAGCCGCCGGCTCTCGCTCCTGGCGTTCGTAGCCCCGCACTGCGCGGTCCCATCCGTCCCCTGGTCGCAAGTCTTTCCGAACGAGCCCTGTCCATCCGCCGAACGGGGCCCCCGGGGAATGGTGTCAGATCAACGGCGGAGCATGGGCTGCCGCCCGCTGCTCGTCCCCCGAAACCCGGACCCCGGCGCGGTTCTGCCGCCATGGGCAGGACCCGGTCGCCCTGACAAGAGCGGCGACCGCCCCCAACCCTACCGGCCCATATGTACGAGGGTCAGTGCTCAGGTGACTCAACAGGCGCCGAAGTGACCAGTTCTGTCAGTACGCCATGGCAATCCTTCGGGTGCAGGAAGGTGATCCGTGACCCCATGGAGCCGCGTCGCGGCTCCTCGTACAGAACGCGTACGCCCTTGTCCTTGATGTCCGCGGCCTCGGCGTCGACGTCCGCCGTACCGAAAGCGATGTGGTGGACACCCTCGCCGTTCTTGTCGAGCCACTTGGCGACGGTGGAGTCCGGGCGCGTGGGCTCGAGAAGCTGCAGGTAGGAGGCGCCCCCGTCGGAGGTCTCGTTGATCTTGAGCATGGCCTCGCGCACGCCCTGCTCCTCGTTGACCTCGGAGTGGAACACCTCGAAGCCGTACGTCGCCCGGTAGAACTCGACGGTCTTGTCGAGGTCGAAGCAGGCGATCCCGATGTGGTCGATTCGCGTCAGCATGTAGTCAGTGCAGCGCTCGCGAAACGGTTACGCAACGTGCGCGCGATCACACCGACGGCCGGGTGACGGCACGGAGTGCCACTCAGTACATTCGAAGTAAACCCTCGTTCACACTCCTCGGCAGTGCAGCCGGAAGGGGATCGCAGCTCATGTCTGGATCGAACAGCACGACCTCGGTGATCGTCGCGGGCGCCCGTACGCCCATGGGACGCCTGCTGGGCTCGCTGAAGTCCTTCTCGGGAGCCGACCTCGGCGGCTTCGCGATCAAGGCCGCCCTCGACCGTGCGGGGATCGGTGGCGACCAGGTGCAGTACGTCATCATGGGCCAGGTCCTCCAGGCCGGCGCGGGCCAGATCCCGGCCCGCCAGGCCGCCGTCAAGGCCGGCATCCCGATGAACGTCCCGGCGCTCACCATCAACAAGGTGTGCCTCTCGGGCCTCGACGCGATCGCGCTGGCCGACCAGCTGATCCGCGCCGGCGAGTTCGACGTGATCGTCGCGGGCGGCCAGGAGTCCATGACCAACGCCCCCCACCTGCTGCCCAAGTCCCGCGAGGGCTTCAAGTACGGCGCGATCGAGATGCTCGACGCGATGGCCTACGACGGCCTGACCGACCCGTGGGAGAACATCCCGATGGGCCAGTCGACGGAGAAGCACAACACCCGTCTCGGCATCCAGCGGCCCGAGCAGGACGAGTTCGCCGCCCTGTCCCACCAGCGGGCCGCCGCCGCGCAGAAGAACGGCATCTTCGAGGCCGAGATCACCCCGGTCGAGATCCCGCAGCGCAAGGGCGAGCCGGTCGTCTTCAGCAAGGACGAGGGCATCCGCGCCGACACCACGGCCGAGTCCCTCGGCAAGCTGCGTCCGGCGTTCACCAAGGACGGCACCATCACCGCCGGCACCTCCTCGCAGATCTCGGACGGCGCCGCGGCTGTCGTCGTGATGAGCAAGGCCAAGGCACAGGAGCTGGGCCTGGAGTGGATCGCCGAGATCGGCGCCCACGGCAATGTGGCGGGCCCGGACAACTCCCTGCAGTCCCAGCCGTCCAACGCGATCCTGCACGCCCTCAAGAAGGAGGGCCTGGAGGTCTCCGACCTCGACCTGATCGAGATCAACGAGGCGTTCGCGGCCGTCGGCGTCCAGTCAATGAAGGACCTCGGCGTGTCCACCGAAAAGGTGAACGTGAACGGTGGCGCGATCGCTCTCGGCCACCCCATCGGCATGTCCGGCGCCCGGCTCGTCCTGCACCTCGCCCTGGAGCTGAAGCGGCGCGGCGGCGGGGTCGGCGCGGCCGCCCTGTGCGGTGGCGGCGGTCAGGGTGACGCGCTGGTCGTGCGGGTACCCAAGGCCTGAGTCCCCTCGGGGTCTCCTTCGGGGACCGGTACGTCTTTCGTGAACGGAGCTGTGATGCAGGACGTCTCCACCCTGGTGGCCCAGGCCAGGGAGGGCCGGCCGCGGGCCGTGGCCCGGCTGATCTCCCTCGTGGAGGGGGCGTCCCCGCAGCTCAGGGAGGTCATGGCGGCGCTGGCCCCGCTCACCGGCAACGCGTACGTGGTCGGCCTGACCGGCTCGCCCGGCGTCGGCAAGTCGACGTCCACCTCGGCGCTGGTCACCGCGTACCGCAAGCAGGACAAGCGGGTCGGCGTCCTGGCCGTCGACCCGTCCTCGCCGTTCTCCGGCGGGGCCCTGCTCGGCGACCGGGTGCGCATGTCGGAGCACGCCTCCGACCCCGGCGTCTACATCCGCTCCATGGCGACCCGGGGCCACCTCGGCGGCCTCGCCCGGTCCGCCCCGCAGGCCATCCGCGTCCTGGACGCGGCCGGCTGCGACGTGATCCTGGTCGAGACGGTGGGCGTGGGCCAGTCCGAGGTGGAGATCGCCTCCCAGGCCGACACCTCGGTCGTCCTGCTGGCCCCGGGCATGGGCGACGGCATCCAGGCCGCCAAGGCCGGAATCCTGGAGATCGGCGACGTCTACGTCGTCAACAAGGCCGACCGCGACGGCGCCGACGCCACCGCCCGCGAACTCAACCACATGCTGGGCCTCGGCGAGTCCCGCAAGCCCGGCGACTGGCGCCCGCCGATCGTCAAGACGGTCGCCGCGCGCGCGGAGGGCGTCGACGAGGTCGTGGAGGCCCTGGAGAAGCACCGCGCGTGGATGGAGGAGCACGGCGTCCTCGCCGAACGCCGGCGCGCCCGCGCCGCCCACGAGGTCGAGGCGATCGCCGTCACCGCCCTGCGCGAACGCATCGGCGACCTCCGCGGCGACCGCCGCCTGGACACCCTCGCGGACCGGATCGTCACCGGCGAACTGGACCCGTACCGCGCGGCGGACGAGCTGGTGGAGGGCCTGACACAGGGCTGAGCCCCTGATACGTTCACCGGCATGTTCCTCTCCTTGGCGTAAGGCGGACACCGAGCCGCGGTCCGAGCACTGGGCTCCCGCGGCTCCTCGGTGTCCCCTCTTCCGCCTCTCCGCGAGGAACTCCCATGTCCGCGTCCTACGCACGCGTGCTGCGTCTTCCGCACGCCCGCCGCACCTTCGCCACCGCCCTGCTCGGCAGGCTGTCGTACGGCGTCGTCCCGCTGTCCGTGATGCTCGCGGTGATCCGGGCCTCGGGCTCGTACGCGGTCGCCGGTGCCGTGATGGCACTGTTCGGTGCGACCGTCGTCCTCCTGGCACCCGCGCGGGCCGCCCTGATCGACCGTCACGGGCCGCGCCGGGCGCTTGTCCCCCTGCTGGCCGCGTACACGGCGCTGCTGGGGCTGCTGACGGCGGCCGTCTGGCGCCCCGGCGCCCCTCCCGTGCTGCTCGGCACCCTCACCGCCCTCGCGGGAGCCTGCGTCCCGCCCCTCGGCCCGACCATGCGGACCGTGTGGTCGCGCCTCGCCCAGGGCGACAAGGCCCTGCTCCGGCGGGCGTACAGCCTCGAAGGGGTCGCCGAGGAACTGCTCTTCGTCTCGGGACCACTGCTGGTCGGCGTCCTCGTGGGGGTCGCCGCGCCGACCGCGGGGATCGCCGTCGGCGCGGCGCTGATGGTGGCGGGGACGACCGGGTTCGTGCGGTCGCCGGCGGTGCGGGCGGTGCCTCCCGCAGCTCCTTCTTCCGTACGACGGAACAGGAGCGGTCGGCGGGTACTGCGCCGGATCGCCCGACCCATGGGCGCTGCCGCGGCCGTCGGCCTCGCACTGGGCGTGCTCGACCTGCTCGTCGTGGTGTTCGCCGAGCGGCACCACCTCGGCGGCGCGAGCGTGGCCTGGGTGCTGGCCGCGCTGTCCGCCGGGAGCGCGGTCGGCGGGCTGCTCAACGGGGTGGTCGGCTGGCGCACCGCCGCGCGGACCCGGCTTGCCCTGCTGACGGCCGGTCTGGGCCTGGCCCTCGCCTGCGCCGGACTCGCCCCAGGCTTCGGCACCCTGGCGCTGGTGATGGCGGGGGTCGGGCTCTTCGTGTCGCCGGCTGTGACCACCGCATACCTCATCGCGGATGAAGAGGTCGCCCCCGAGGCCCGTACTCAGGCCGGGGCGTGGGTCAACACGGCCGTCAACGCGGGGAGCACGGGCGGTACGGCGCTGGCCGGCGTCGCGGCCGGGCAGGCGCCGGTGGCCGTGTGTTTCGCGGTGACGGGCGGGGTGGTCGCGGTGACGGCGGTGCTCGTCACGGCGAAGGGCGCCCGGGGGAGGGGCGCCCTTCGTGGGGAGGTGGCTGTCGGGTGACTGCGGGTCAGTCCTCGTCGTGGTCCTGGGTGACCTTGCCGGAGTCCAGGGCGACCTTCCAGTCGCCCTGCTTGCCGTTCTTCACGGTGTCCACGCCCCAGGCCACGCTGCCGTTGTCGTCGTCGAGGCCGACCTCGGTCACCGTGCCCTTCGCGGCGGCGGCCAGGGCGGCCTCGCGGGCGTCGGTCCGCGCGCCCTTCGCCGCGGCGAGCTCGGCGCGGTCGTCGGCGTCGTTGTCGTCGTCCGTGTCGCGCTGCGCGCCGAGGACCTTGCCGGAGTCGGGGGCGATCCGCACGTCGTACTCGCTGCCGTCAGCCTTGACGACGGTCACCTCCCAGGCGTCGGCACCGTCGTCGTCCAGGTCGGCGGACAGGGCGGTGCCCGGGGTGTGCTTCAGGGCGGCGGCGATCGCGTCGGCCGCGGTGGCGCCGCCCTTGGGGGCCGCCGTACGGTCGTCGTCCGAGGCGTCGTCGTCGCGGTCGTCCGCGGAGTCGTCGTCCCGGTCGGCCGCCTGCTGGACGCTCGTGGTCGTCTGGCGCTGCGTCGCCGTCGCGTCGTCGTCCCCCGCCGCGAAGGCCGCGACGGTGCCCCCGGTGGCGAGGGCGGCGGCGGTGAGGGTGGCGATGACGAGGTTGCGCTTCATGAGGATTCCTCCAGAGCCGTTCGGCTTCGTTCGCTTTTCGACGACCACCACGCTGCCGGAGGGGAGCTGAAGCAGACCTGAAGCCTCCTGAAGGCGTCTTCAGGTTCGGTTTGCCAGGCTGTACGCATGCGCCTGTTGATCGTCGAGGACGAAAAGCGACTCGCACTCTCCCTCGCCAAGGGCCTCACCGCCGAGGGCTACGCCGTCGACGTCGTCCACGACGGCCGTGAGGGACTGCACCGGGCGACCGAGGGGTCGTACGACCTGGTGATCCTCGACATCATGCTGCCCGGCCTCAACGGCTACCGGGTCTGCGCCGCCCTGCGCGCGGCCGGCCACGACGTGCCGATCCTGATGCTCACCGCCAAGGACGGCGAGTACGACGAGGCCGAGGGCCTGGACACCGGCGCCGACGACTACCTGACCAAGCCCTTCTCGTACGTGGTCCTAGTGGCCCGCATCAAGGCCCTGCTGCGGCGGCGCGGAAACGGCTCCGGGGCCTCCCCGGTGCTCGAACTCGGCGGTCTGCGCCTCGACACCGCCGCCCGCCGCGTCTTCCTCGACGGCACCGAGGTCACCCTCACCGCCAAGGAGTTCTCCGTCCTCGAACAGCTCGCGGTGCGGGCCGGTGAGGTGGTCTCCAAGGCGCAGATCCTGGAGCACGTCTGGGACTTCGCGTACGACGGCGACCCCAACATCGTCGAGGTGTACGTCAGCACCCTGCGCCGGAAGCTGGACGCGGGCCTCATCCGCACGGTCCGGGGCGCCGGGTACCGGCTGGAGCCCGGCCGATGAGGAGACTGCTCGGGTCGGTCCGGGCCAGGGCCACCCTCGGAGCGACCCTGGTGGTGGCCGTGGCGCTGGTCGCGGCCGGGGTGTCGGTCCTGCTGTCGCTGCGGTCCGACCTCATCGACCAGGCGGGGACGCAGGCCGAGCGGACCGCGCGGAACGTGGCCGCGGGCCTCGCCGCCGGGACGGCGTACACCGATCTGAAACTGGACGACGACGAAGAGCCCGTGCAGGTGGTCGACGACCACGGCACCCTCGTCGCGGCGAGCGAGGACCTCCAGCGCATCAGCGGCACGGGCACCAGTGCGGTCAAGCCGCAGGCACCGCGGGACAGCGCCGGCTCCGACGACGAGGACGACGACTCCGCGTCCGAACCCGGTGAGATCGCCGACGAGGTGACCCTGACCAACGGCTCGGCCACCGTCGACGGCGAGTCCGCCGACTACCGCTTCGCCGCCCTGGAGGTCGAGGTCCAGGACAAGGGCACGCTCACGGTGTACGCCGGCGCCTCCCTGGACGCCGAGCAGGGCGCCGTCGGGACCGCGCAGACCGTCATGCTGATCGGCTTCCCGCTGCTGCTCGGGGTCGTCGCCGCGGTGACCTGGCTGGTCACCCGGCGGGCGCTGCGGCCGGTCGAGGGCATCCGTGCCGAGATGGCCGCGATCACCGCCTCCGAGGACCTCGCCCGCCGGGTCCCGGTGCCGGACACCCACGACGAGGTGGCCCGTCTCGCCCGCACCACCAACGAGACGCTGGCCGCGCTGGAGACCTCCGTGGAGCGACAGCGCCGGTTCGTCGCCGACGCCTCGCACGAACTGCGCAGCCCCATCGCCTCGCTGCGGACCCAGCTGGAGGTCGCCGCCGCACATCCCGAGCTGCTGGATCTGGAGGGGGCGGTGGAGGACACGGTGCGTCTGCAGCGGCTCGCGGCGGATCTGCTGCTGCTGGCGCGGCTGGACGCGGGGGAGCGTCCGCAGGACACCCGGTTCGACCTGGGCGCGGTGGTCCGGCAGCAGGCGGAGGGCCGCACGGACGTGACCGTCGACGCCGAGGGGGTGACCGTGGCCGGGGCGAGGGGGCAGGTGGAGCGGCTGCTCACCAATCTCCTCGACAACGCCCAGCGGCACGCCCGTGCGCAGGTCTCCGTGGCCGTACGGCGGGACGGACCGCACGCGGTGGTGGAGGTCGCCGACGACGGGGACGGGGTGCCGCCGGCGGATCGGGAGCGGGTGTTCGAGCGGTTCGTGCGGCTCGACGAGGCGCGGGCTCGGGACGACGGGGGCGCTGGGCTCGGTCTCGCCATCGCCCGGGATGTCGCGGTCCGGCACGGGGGGATGTTGACGGTGCGCGACGCGCCGACAGGCGGGGCCCTGTTCGAGCTCCGCCTGCCGGTTGTCTGATATTCGCTGCGCCGCCGTGGCTGGTCGCGCAGTTCCCCGCGCCCCTGGAGAGGCGCCCTTACGGGCGGCCCCTGTGGCCCCTCAGGTGCTCTGCCACCGGCTTCAGCGCCTTGCTCAGTTCCGCCAGGGACTCCTCGGTCTGCAGATCGATGAAGTGCCGCCGCACAGAGGCCACGTGATGGGGCGCGACCTTCTTCATCGTCTCCATGCCGTGCTCGGTCAGAACCGCGTACAGGCCGCGGCGGTCGGACTCGCAGTTCTCGCGCCGGACCAGGTCCGCGTTCTCCATGCGGGTGATCTGGTGGGAGAGCCGGCTCTTGGACTGGAGGGTGGCGGAGGCGAGGTCGCTCATCCGCATCCGTACGCCCTCCGATTCGGAGAGATTGACCAGGATCTCGTAGTCGTTCATCGTCAGGCCGAACGGCTGGAGGTCCCTCTCGAGCTGATACGTCAACAGCCTGTTGACCTCCAGGTGGGTGCGCCAGGCGCACTGCTCCGCATCGGTCAGCCAGCGGGTGGCCGTCTCGGTCTCCATGAATGAAGTCTACCTAAAAGGTTGAAAGGCGAACTAATGAGGGTGGTGTGACTGTGCGCACACGTTCGAAGTCACACTCCGCAGACTACCGCTCACAGCCCGAAGCGACGCTGGAGGTCCCCCAGCTGTCCGGGAAGGCGCGGTACCCCCGGCTGCTGTGGATGTCCTGTGGGTACCCCGTGACCGCCGGGTACTCCGGCCTGCTGCGGAGTGGCTCCGACGGGCTGCTCGGCCATCAGGACCTCGGTCGACTGGAGCAGTACGGTTCCGGCCCCCACGAACTCGAACTGGTGCTCCTCCCCGGAGGCCCCGCCGAGGCCCGTCATCGCACGTAGACCGCCCATCAGGCCGGTCATGTACCCGTGGTCGTAGTGGTGGCACGGGGAGGGGCAGTCGGCCCAGCCCACAAGCGCTTGCGGGTCCACCCGGATCGGGGGCTCCATGAACACCACCGGACCGTTGGACGCGGCCACGAACTTTCCGGTTCCGATGAGGGTCAGGAAGCCGGGCACGATCGACTGCTTCAGCGCGAGACTTGGCTGAAAAGCGAGCAGGTTGCCGGAGCGAATGGTCAGGTTGCCGTCTTCGAGGTCGTACGAATTGACGTCGAAGGCCCGGTCGGCGAGGAGCATCTTGCCCGAGCCCTGCGCCACGACCCAGTCGCTCGCGTGCAGAGGCGAATGGAACGACGTACGGATGAGACCGTCGAGACGGCCGTGTCCGATGCCGTTGAAATCCATCTGGCCGTAGTAGGCGATCATCTTCCCCTTCTGCAGGAACCACTGGCTCCCCTTGAGCTCCACGCAGAAGGTGTAGTTGTTGACGTTGTCGTCGGAGGGCAGCGTCATGGGGTCGAAGACGGTCGGCCCGGCGCCGGGGTAGTGGCTCACAGCTTCTCCTCCGAGGCTTGGACGTACACCGCGCCGTGTCCGCTGAGCTCCAGCTGGAAGGCCTCGCCGGAACCGCGGCCCACCATGTCGCGCCAGCCGAGCGCCGTCGACAGCTTGTTGCGGACGTCGCCGTGGTGGGCGACGTAGGCCTGCGGGTCGACGTGGACGGGGCGCTGGGGGGTGATCGGGACCTCGAAGACCCCGCCGTGCGCCATCACCGCCACCGAGCCGTGGCCCTTGAGGGTGGTCGTGAAGAGCCCCTGGCCGCTGATCTGGCCGCGCACCATGCCCATCACACCGCCCTGCGAGCCCATGAACATGGTGCCCTGCTGGAGGGTGCCCTCGAAGGCGAGCAGCCGGTCCGCCTCGACGTACAGCGTGTCGCCGGTGAGGTTGATGACCGTGACGTGGTGGCCGCCGTGCCCGAAGAGCACGGTGCCGCTGCCTTCCACGGTCATCAGGGGCGTGTCCTCGTTGGCCACCCTGCGGCCGATCATCGACATGACGCCGCCCTGGCCGCCCTGGATGTTGGGGGTGAAGGACACCTCGCCCTTGTACGCCAGCATGGCGCCGCGCTGGCTGAACAGCCGCTGGCCCGGCATCACGGTCGCCTCGACCATCTTGGAGTTGATCTCGCGGAACGCCATGTCACACATCCCCCGCGATCGTGTTGCGCTCGCTGGGCTGGACGTACACCAGGCCGTCGCCCTCGAAGCGGATCTGGAAGGCCTCGCCGCCGCCCTCGCCCATGAACGTCCGGAACGTCACGCCGGACTGGAAGGACTGGTTGAGGTTGCCCTGGTGGGCGATGTAGGCGCCGGGGTCGACGGTCAGCGGGTACTGGTGGCTGACGCGCAGTACGACGGCCGGTCCGTCGGAGATGATCGCGGCCTGGCCGTGCCCTTCCACGGTCGTGGTGAAGAGCCCGTTGCCCTGGGTCGCCCCGCGCAGGCCGGTGAAGCTGGTGCCGGTCCTGAGGCCGGCGTCGGTCGCGAGCAGGTTGCTCGACTCCACGAACAGTTTGTCCCCCTGGAGACTCACGAGGTTGATCTCCGAGGCGCGGTCGGCGAACCAGCAGGTTCCGTGCCCCGACACCTCCATCACGGTCATCTGCTCGCCGGTGATGCGCCGGGTGACCATGCCGCGGAGCCCTTCACCACCGCCGCTCAGTTTCTTGAACGCCATCTGGCCGTCGTACGCGACCATCGAGCCGTTCTTCGCCTTCACGGCGTCGCCGGTCATGTCTACGGCGAGCACTTTGCTGCCTTGGAGTCGAAACATCGCCACGGGGTGAAGGTAGCTGGCCGAAAGCCCTTCCCGACAGGTGGTAGGTGTCTGCGGGTTCGGTGGGGGCGGGCGTTTTGCGCAGTTCCCCGCGCCCCTGGATGCCTGCGGCGGCCCGCGCGGCTTCGGTGGGGGCGTGTGTAGCGCGTTTCGTTCGGTGGGTGGGTCGGTGCCGGGGTGGGGGGTGTCCGTCCTCGGTCCGGCGGCTCGGCCACTTGAGCAGCACTCGGTTCCGGACGCCGGCCGCTGCGGGCGGACACCCCCCACCCCGTCCCCTTCACGCCGTCGGCGGCCAACGGCCGGTGGGGGCGGGCGCGGTGGCTGACGGTCCGGTCCTGGCGCAGGTCAACTGCAACCCCCTAGGGGCGCGGGGAACTGCGCGACCAGCCACGACGGACCCGCACCCGCCCGACAACCGCACCCGGCACCCCCACAGGCGCCCGGCCCCAGCCCAGCGCAGCGGGGGCGCGACCAGCCACGACGGACCTGAACCCGCCCGACTGCAGAACCCGGCACCCCCCGACCTTGATGGCGACAAACCGTTTGTCACAATGGGCGGGACGCTTGTGCGTTCGTTCACAAACGGCTCAGGCCGTCGACGTACTCCCACCGAAGGTGACCCGTGGACCTCAAGACAGCTTCCGCCATCCGACGCCTCCGCCTGGTCTCCGCGCCGGAGGCGGTCTCGTTCCTGCTCCTGCTCGTCTGCTCGGTGCTGAAGCGGACCACCGACTTCAACGCCGTGCCGGTCATGGGCATGGTCCACGGCGTCCTGTTCATCATCTACCTCATCTTCTGGCTCGACGCCTGGTTCCGCACCAAGTGGTCCGCGAAGACCGGCATCTGGTACTTCGTGCTCTCCGTGCTGCCCACCGGCGGCTTCTTCGCCGAGCGCAAGCTCAAGCGGGAGTCCGAGGACGCCGTCATCGCCTCCCGTGCCCGCAAGGAAGGAATCGTGAACGCATGATCGTCGCCTTCTCCGTGACCCCGCTGGGGGTCGGCGAGGACGTGGGGGAGTACGTCGCCGACGCGGTGCGGGTCGTCCGTGAGTCGGGGCTGCCGAACCGGACCGACGCCATGTTCACCTCGATCGAGGGCGACAGCTGGGACGAGGTGATGGATGTCGTCAAGCGTGCCGTGGCCGCCGTGGAGGCACGGGCCCCGCGGGTCTCGCTGGTGCTCAAGGCGGACATCCGTCCCGGAGTCACGGACGGTCTGACCTCCAAGGTGGAGACGGTGGAGCGGCATCTGGCCGGTTGACGGTCCGCTCGACGTGAACCCCGGTCCCGCGCGGGCCGGGGTTTTTCTTGTGACTCGTGATTGAGCGATCGCTCAAAAAGGTGTACGTTCCTGTCCCGAGTGTTTGAGCGATCGCTCAAACAACGGGCTCACCTGGGGGAATGAATGGGGCTCTACATCGAGGCACGCATCCGTGCCGATCTCGACGACCTCTGGACCCGGACACAGGACCCGTCCCAGCACCAACGCTGGGACCTCCGCTTCACCCGGATCCACTACCTCCCGCGCGCGGAGGGCGAGCCGCAACGCTTCCGGTACGCCACGCGCGTGCTGCCCGGTCTCACCGTCGCCGGCACCGGCGTCTCCGCCGGCGAGCGCGAACGCCCTGACGGCACCCGCACCTCCGCCCTGCGCTTCTCCTCCCCGCACCCGCTCTCGCTCCTCGCGGAGGGCAGCGGCTACTGGCGCTACATCCCCGACTCCGACGGCGTCACCTTCCTCACCGGCTACGACTACCGCCCCCGCTGGGGCCGCGTCGGTGCCGTCGCCGACCGGATCCTGTTCCGCCCGCTGATGGGCTGGGCGACGGCCTGGTCCTTCGACCGGCTGCGGCTGTGGCTGGAACGCGGGATCACCCCCGAGCGCGCGCTCCGCAACTGGCTGACCGAGCTGCTGGTGCGCGCCCTCGTCGTCCTCGTCGGCTGCACCGGCCTCGGCCAGGAACGGTTCCTGCGGCTCTTCGGCCCGCTGGCCGCGTCCATGGCGTACGTATGGCCGCTGCTGCTCGCGGTCGCGATCTCGCTGGCCTTGTTCAAGTCGCCCCTGGCAGGCACCCCCGCCGCCCGCCGTTGTCTGCGACAGCCGCCCACACGCGTGCGTGCCCCGCGTGTCCTTCGGACCCTGGAGACCCCGCGATGACCTCGATGTTCCGCACGGTGATGGGCGCCGACTTCGACCGTCTCCACCCACGGCTCCAGCGCCGCTTCTCGGTCGGCCTGACGAGCGGCGAGGCCTGCACCGGCCGGGGCGTGATGGACCGTGTCTGGCACGGCGGGGCCTTCGTGAAGCCCTTCCTCGCCCTCGGCGCGACCCGCAACATCCTGGTGCCGCGACCGGGCCGCAACGTGCCCTTCGTGATCGAGAACGTGCCCTACGTGGACACCCACGGCCGTGAGACGGTGACCTTCGTGCGCACCTTCCACCTGCCGGGACGCCCCCGCCGCTTCGACGCCCAGATGGTGCTCAGCCCCAAGGGCGACCGCATCCTCGACTACCTCGGCACCCACCAGCACCTCGCCAGCGAGCTCCACCTCCACGCCGAGCCCGACGGCTCGCTGCTGATCCGCTCCGGGGAGCACCGGTTCCGGGAGGGCGTGGTGGACGTGCGGGTGCCCGAGCTGATCGGCGCGACGGCGGAGGTGAGGGAGTCGTACGACGACAGGGCGGGCCGTTTCCGCATCCGGGTCCAGGTCGTCAACCGCCGCTTCGGCCCGCTCTTCGGCTACGAGGGCTCCTTCGAGGCGACGTACACCGACATCGCGGTCAGCGGGGTCCGCCCCGGCCTGCGCCCCGTGCGCGAGGAGGCCCGCGCATGAGCCCGGAGAGCGCCAAGGCCCTGGAGACGAAGACCAAACTCCTCGAGGGCGCGCTGCGGACCCTCACCGAGCAGGGCATCGCCAAGACGTCCGCCCGCACGGTCGCCGCGACCGCCGGAGTCAACCAGGCCCTGGTCTTCTACCACTTCGGCTCGGTGGACGAACTCCTCGCGGCCGCCTGCCACTACGGCGCCGAACGCGCGGTGGCCCGCTACCGCACCCGTCTCGCCGCGGTGACCTCCTTGTCCGAACTCCTCGCGGTGGGACGGCAGGTGCACGAGGAGGAGCGGGCCGGAGGACATGTGGCCCTCCTCGGCCAGCTCCTGGCCGGCGCCCAGACCCACGCCACCCTCGGCCCGGCCACCGCGGCCGGCCTGCACCTGTGGATCGCCGAGATCGAGAAGGTCCTCACCAGGGTCCTCGCGGCCACGCCCTTCGGTGAGTTCGCCGACCCCGCGGGCCTGGCCCGGGCCGTGGCCGCGTCCTTCGTGGGCATCGAGCTCTACGAAGGGGTCGACGCGTCCGGCGCCACCGCGGCCCTCGACGCCCTGGAACAACTCGGCGTGCTCGTCGCCGCGCTGGAGGACCTGGGCCCGGTCGCCCAGCGGGCGGTACGGCACCATCTCCGCAAGACCGGCCGCCGCTGACCCCGACCCGGGAGGACCCCGTGCCCGACAGCCTCTACGAGATCCTGGACGACCGCTTCCGCCCCTGCACCAACGGCGACAGCCGACTGGAAGTCCTCCACGACGGCTGCCGCTGGGCCGAAGGCCCCCTGTACCTGCCCGCCTGGCGCCAGCTGATCTGGAGCGACATCCCCAACGACCGCATCCTGCGCTGGGACGAGGCCACCGGCACGGTCGGCGTCTTCCGCGACCCGGCCGGCAACAGCAACGGCAACACCGTGGACCCCCAGGGCCGTCTGGTCACGTGCGAGCAGGGCAACCGCCGCGTCACCCGCACCGAGCCCGACGGCACGGTGACCGTCCTGGCCACGCACTACGCCGGCAAGCGCCTGAACAGCCCGAACGACTCCGTCGTACGCTCCGACGGCACGATCTGGTTCTCCGACCCGGACTTCGGGATCCTCAGCGACTACGAGGGCCACCGGGCCGAATCCGAGATCGGCGCGTGCCACGTGTACCGCATCGACCCGGCGACGGGCGAGGTCTCCCTGGCCGCGGAGGGCTTCGCCGGGCCCAACGGGGTCATCCTCTCGCCGGACGAGGAACGGCTGTACGTCTCCGACTCCCGGGCGGCCCGGATCCACGAGTACGACATCCACCCCGACGGCACGCTCTCCGCCGGCCGCACCTTCGCCGAGGCCCCCGCCGGCGTCCACTTCGACAACATCCGCTTCGACGACGAGGGCCGCCTGTGGGCTGCCGCCCTGGCCGACGGCATCCACTGCTACGCCCCCGACGGCAAGCTGATCGGCCGACTCCGGGTCCCCGAACCGGTGGCCAACGTGACCTTCGGCGGCCCCAAGGGGAACCGACTGTTCATCGCGGCCACGAGTTCTTTGTACTCCCTGGTGATGTCGGTGACGGGAGCGCGGAGGGTATAGGCCGGGCGCCTATGGGGGTGCCGGGTTCTGTTTTTGGGCGGCTGCGGGTGCGTTGTGGCTGGTCGCGCAGTTCCCCGCGCCCCTAGGGGGTTGCAGTTGACCTGCGCCAGGACCGGACCGTCAGCCGCCGCGCCCGCCCCCACCGGCCGTTGGCCGCGTACGGCGCGAAGGGGACGGGGTGGGGGGTGTCCGCCCGCAGCGGCCGGCGTCCGGAACCGAGCCCCTCATAAGTGGCCGAGCCGCCGGACCGAGGACGGATACCCCCCACCCCGGCACCGACCCACCCACCGGGCCGGATGCGCTACGCACGCCCCCACCGGGCCGCAACGGGCCGCCGCAGGCCTCCAGGGGCGCGGGGAACTGCGCAAAACGCCCGCCCCCACCGATCCCGCACAAGAACCCCCGCCCGAAAGGCGAGACGGTGCTGACCACGATGTGACCGGCCGGTAAGGTCGGTGCCGTGCCGAAGCCGCTCAGTCTTCCCTTCGACCCCATCGCCCGCGCCGACGAACTCTGGAAGCAGCGCTGGGGAAACGTGCCGTCCATGGCCGCGATCACCTCGATCATGCGGGCGCAGCAGATCCTGCTCGGTGAGGTCGACGCGGTGGTCAAGCCGTACGGGCTGACGTTCGCACGGTACGAGGCGCTGGTGCTGCTCAACTTCGCCAAGGCCGGCGAGCTGCCGATGTCGAAGATCGGGGAGCGGCTCATGGTGCACCCCACCTCGGTCACCAACACCGTGGACCGCCTCGTCAGGTCCGGCCTGGTCGACAAGCGCCCCAACCCCAACGACGGCCGCGGCACCCTCGCCTCCATCACGGAGAAGGGCCGCGAGGTCGTCGAGGCCGCCACCCGGGACCTCATGGCGATGGACTTCGGCCTCGGTGTCTACGACGCCGAGGAGTGCGCGGAGATCTTCGCGATGCTGCGCCCGCTGAGGGTCGCTGCGCGGGACTTCGACGAGGAGTGAAGCTGTCTCTCGGTGTGCGGAACGATTCACACGTGAAGGTGACTTCTCCTGTGCATGATCGATCCGGCAGCTCCGACGTGCTGTTTCGCCTGCGAGTTTGTTCCCGACCACCATCCGGATGATCGTCATCCGGGTATGTCCGGGTAGGGGAACTCGCCTTGTCGAAGCTTTGGAACGCAACCCGTCGTGTGATCACCGCAGGAGGCGCGGCTCTACTCGTGAGTGTCGTGGCCCTGGGGGCTGGAGGAGCGGCCCATGCCAGCGCCACCGGAAGCACCGCGGTTGGCACGTTTGACTACGACCTGCGCGGAGCAGGCGTGAAGGTCCCTGTGGGCTGCTTTCTCACGCACTCCATCGACGGCTCGGGCAAACGCATCACCGCCCAGTTGGCGGGTGTGGACTGCGCCGGCCTGGCAGTGACCTTCACCAAGTTCTGCAATTGGCGGATCGACTTCAGCTACGCCGACACCGACAACAGGACGTACAAGGTCTCGCGGGGCAAGACGCACATGGAGTGCAAGGGCAACCCTCTGCGGCGAAACGCGGCTCAGACGCTTCCGAAGTATGGAAAAGCGTGCGCGAGGTTCTACGTGAACGGAAAACTGAGGGCTGTGCAGTGTCACTTCATCACGAAGTGAGATCAGGCCGCGGCGGCCTTCGGGGTGGCGTCCTCCACGATGAGCGGCGTCACCTCGCGGGTCACCTTGCGTTCCACGAAGAAGGCAGCGGTCGGGACGGTGCCTGCGAGCAGAACCCACGCGAGGCGGCCCAGCGGCATCTTCGCCTTGGTCCCCAGATCAAACGCGAAGACCAGGTACACGACGTACAGCCAGCCGTGGGCGATGCCGACCGCTGTGACGAAGCCGTCGAACCCGTCCAGGTCCAGCACGCGCTTACCGATCACGCCGATCGTCAGCAGGACGAGCAGGACGGCGGTGACGTAGGCCATCACTCGGTAACGGGTCAGGACGCTCTTCTTCATGCCGTCGAGCGTAGCGGGTCACCTTCTGTCGACAGTTACTAGGACGTCCTAGTAACTTCGATGGTATGGACGCTGACGCCATCGAACAGGGCCGGCGGCGCTGGCAGGCCCGGTACGACGCCTCGCGGAAGCGGGAGGCGGACTTCACCACGCTGTCCGGGGATCCCGTGGAGCCGGTGTACGGGCCGCGGCCTGGGGACGCCTACGACGGGTTCGAGCGGATCGGGTGGCCGGGGGAGTATCCGTACACGCGCGGGCTGTACCCGACCGGCTACCGGGGGCGGACGTGGACCATCCGGCAGTTCGCCGGATTCGGGAACGCCGAGCAGACCAACGAGCGGTACCGGAAGATCCTCGCCGCGGGCGGCGGTGGGCTCTCCGTCGCCTTCGACATGCCGACCCTCATGGGGCGCGACTCCGACGACCCCCGCTCGCTCGGCGAGGTCGGGCACTGCGGGGTCGCGATCGACTCCGCCGCCGACATGGAGGTCCTGTTCCGGGACATCCCGCTCGGTGACGTGACGACGTCCATGACCATCAGCGGGCCGGCCGTCCCCGTCTTCTGCATGTACCTCGTCGCCGCCGAACGCCAGGGCGTCGACCCCGCCGTCCTCAACGGCACGCTCCAGACCGACATCTTCAAGGAGTACATCGCGCAGAAGGAGTGGCTCTTCCAGCCCGAGCCGCACCTGCGCCTCATCGGCGACCTGATGGAGTACTGCGCGGCCGGCATCCCCGCCTACAAGCCGCTGTCCGTGTCCGGCTACCACATCCGCGAGGCCGGTTCGACGGCCGCGCAGGAGCTGGCGTACACGCTCGCGGACGGCTTCGGGTACGTCGAGCTGGGGCTCTCGCGCGGTCTGGACGTCGACGTCTTCGCGCCCGGCCTCTCCTTCTTCTTCGACGCGCACGTCGACTTCTTCGAGGAGATCGCCAAGTTCCGCGCGGCGCGGCGCATTTGGGCCCGGTGGATGCGGGACGTGTACGGGGCCCGGTCCGAGAAGGCGCAGTGGCTGCGCTTCCACACCCAGACCGCCGGGGTCTCGCTGACCGCGCAGCAGCCGTACAACAACGTCGTGCGTACGGCGGTGGAGGCACTGGCGGCCGTGCTCGGCGGCACCAACTCCCTGCACACCAACGCCCTGGACGAGACCCTCGCGCTTCCCTCCGAGCAGGCCGCGGAGATCGCGCTGCGCACCCAGCAGGTGCTCATGGAGGAGACCGGGGTCGCCAACGTGGCGGATCCGCTGGGCGGTTCGTGGTTCGTCGAGCAGCTGACGGACCGGATCGAGGCGGACGCGGAGAAGATCTTCGAGCAGATCAAGGAGCGGGGGCTGAGGGCGCATCCGGACGGGCGGCATCCCATCGGGCCGATGACGTCCGGGATTCTGCGGGGCATCGAGGACGGCTGGTTCACGGGCGAGATCGCCGAGGCGGCCTTCCGCTACCAACAGGCCCTGGACAAGGGCGAGAAGAGGGTCGTGGGCGTCAACGTCCACCACGGGTCGGTCACCGGCGACCTGGAGATCCTGCGGGTGAGCCACGAGGTGGAGCGGGAGCAGGTGCGGGCGCTCACGGCGCGGAGGGCCCAGCGGGACGGGAGTGCCGTACGAACTGCTCTGGACGACATGCTCGTTGCCGCCCGTGAGGGGTCCAACATGATCGAGCCGATGCTGGACGCGGTACGGGCGGAGGCGACGCTCGGGGAGATCTGCGGGGCGCTGCGGGAGGAGTGGGGGGTCTACACGGAGCCGCCGGGGTTCTGAGCTTCCGGGGCACGGGTCCTCACCGCGTGGTCTCTCCCGCCAGCCCCGTCAACAGCACCTGCGTGAAGGCGTGCACCCACGCCTCGTCGGCCGGCTCCGCGCTCACCAGCGTGCGGTGGACCACGGCCCCCGCCACCATGTCGAAGATCAGGTCGACCGTGCGGGCCGCCTCGGCGGGGTCCGTCTCCGGGGGCAGTTCGCCGCGGGCCTGGGCGCGTTCCCGGCCCTCCAGGACCAGCCGTTTCTGGCGGGTGACGATCGAGGACCGGATGCGCTCGCGCAGCGCGTCGTCGCGGCACGACTCGGCGACCACCGCCATCAGGCCGTTCTTCGCCTCCGGCCGCGCCAGGATCGCCGCGAACTGGAGGACCACTCCCTCGATGTCGTCGGCCAGGGTGCCGCAGTCGGGGAGTTCCAGTTCGTCGAAGAGTTCGGCCACCGCGTCGACGACGAGTTCGTTCTTGCCGGCCCAGCGGCGGTAGAGGGTGGTTTTCGCGACCCCCGCACGGGTAGCCACATCTCCCAGCGTCAGCTTCGACCAGCCCAGCTCCACCAGCGCGTCCCGCGTCGCCGCGAGGATCGCGGTGTCCGCGGCGGCGCTGCGCGGGCGTCCTGTGGCGCGCGGGGCGGGGGTGCGGCTCTGCATGCCACGACCATAACGGGCGGTTCCTGTGTCGCAGTGAGGGAGATCACCGGGGTGGGGTACCGGGCAGGCACTCAGTGCCATTACGCTACGACTCGTAGCGAAAGCTCGTGGCGGACGTACACGAGCGAACGGCACGCACGGCGTGGGGTGGGGACCCGGCGCCAGGGCCGCGCTGCACGACCGGCTTTCACATCGCTTTTCACACACGCGCGTGTACGGGGGAGGATAGGCGCATGCAGCCACGGAACATGTCCATGAGCGGAGTCGTCGACCTCGCCGCGGTGAAGGCGGCCCAGGAGGCCAAGGCGAAGGCGGAGCAGGCGCGCGCCGAAGCGGCCCGGCAGGGCGGCGGCACGGGGGCCGTCTCCCCGGCCGATCTCGTCATCGACGTCGACGAGGCGGGGTTCGAGCGCGATGTCCTCCAGCGGTCCACCGAGGTCCCGGTCGTCATCGACTTCTGGGCCGAGTGGTGCGAGCCCTGCAAGCAGCTGAGCCCGGTGCTGGAGCAGCTCGTCGTCGAGTACGGCGGCCGCCTGCTCCTCGCCAAGATCGACGTCGACGCCAACCAGATGCTGATGCAGCAGTTCGGGGTGCAGGGCATCCCGGCCGTCTTCGCCGTCGTCGCCGGGCAGGCCCTGCCGCTCTTCCAGGGCGCGGCCGGCAAGGAGCAGATCCAGCAGACCCTGGACCAGCTGGTGCAGGTCGCCGAACAGCGCTTCGGGCTCACCGGTCTCACGGTCGACCCGGACGCCGCGCCGGGCGGCGGCGCCGGGGCCCAGCAGGCGGCCGCGGTGCCGGCGGGGCCGTACGACGCACTCCTCGAAGCCGCCGTACGCGCCCTGGACGCAGGGGACTTCGGCGGTGCGGTGCAGGCCTACAAGAACGTGCTGAGCGACGACCCCGGCAACTCGGAGGCCAAACTGGGGCTCGCCCAGGCCGAGTTGCTCCAGCGGGTGCAGAGCCTGGACCCGCAGCAGACCCGCAAGGACGCGGCCGAGAAGCCGGGGGACGTGCCGGCGCAGATCGCCGCCGCCGACCTGGATCTGGTGGGCGGTCATGTCGAGGACGCGTTCGGACGGCTCATCGACACCGTGCGGCGCACGGCGGGTGACGAGCGGGACACCGTACGGATTCGGCTACTTGAGCTCTTCGAGGTCGTCGGCGCCGACGACCCGCGGGTGTCGGCGGCCCGCCGGGCCCTGTCCCGCGCCCTGTTCTGAGGGTCGATCCGAGCGGGGCGCGAGCCCGGTTCTGACCAGTCGCTAAACACCACGGCATGTGATGCCGGAGTGAAAGATTTGCCAGCAGAGGGTCACTGCGGCCGCACTTTGCCAAAACTTGGCAATTGCGGCCGCTGTTACTTCCAGTAAGTCAGAGGCGTTGATCTGTCGGATTCTGTCCATCGATCAACTGCTTTGTCCTCCCGCTGTTTGCCACCCAGCGTCGCCGTCCGAGACCAGCGGGTCGTTGTTCGGTTATCCGGCCGTTACTACCGAGTAACGAAGCCCCTTGTGCGGGCGGCGAGAATGCACCACGATCGGCGACGCTCGGTCCTTTCCCGTACCCCGACAGCCGGTCGGGCGCCGGGAGTCCCTGGGTCCCCACCGAGCAGAGCCGGCGGCAGGTGCGCCGGTTCTTGGACAGGGGGGTCTTCGCCCAACCGGCGAAGCCTGTCCAGCAAGGTTGTGCGTGATGCGTGTCAGGCGCGACCAGTGGTTGTCGCTCGGGGGTGATCGCCGGTGATCGGTGCGCGGTTCGCGCCTCCGAGTGCAGGCGCTCTCCTTCCCGAGGACGTAGCACTTCTCCCATCCCTGCCCGGCTGAGCCGTCCTTTCGAGAGGGCAGTCAGGGCCGGAGATGTACGTCCGAGAAGGAGGAAATATGGAGTCCCAGGTGCGTGGCGGGACCAGATGGAAGCGGTTCGCTGTGGTCATGGTGCCCAGCGTCGCCGCGGCCGCGGCGGTGGGCGTCGGGCTTGCGCAGGGTGCGCTCGCCGCTTCGTTCAGCGTCTCCGGCCAGCAGTTCAAGGTGTCGGCGGCTGAGCTGCACGGTACTGGCTTCGCTCAGTACGGCGGTATAGACACCGTCTACAAGCAGGTCGACGGCAAGGAAAAGACCCAGGTGCCGGTCGCGATCTCGTCGTTCGACGACGCGACCATCAGCAAGATGTGCCAGTCGGTCAAGACCACCATCCCCCTCATCAACAAGACGTTCTACCTGCGTCTTGACGCGGGTGGTGGCAAGACGCCGGTCTCGGCCCACAACCTCTACATCGATGTCGCCGACCTCCAGGCCAACGCGGAGTTCACGAACATCGACATCGGCGTCGCGGTCAAGGACAAGACCCGCGGTCCCGACGTGAAGGCCGGCGAGAACGTGCTGCCGGGCGGCTTCGCCCAGCAGGCGGAGAAGGCCGACCTCTACGACGTCAAGCAGACGGCCTGGGCGACCACGGCCGGCACGTTCAAGCTGAGCGGCCTGTCGATGAAGCTCGGCACGGACGCCGACATGGAGTGCTACTGACGGCTCCTGCACCGGGATGTCCTGGGGGCGGCTGAGCCGTCCCCAGGGGGGCGGCGGAGCGTTCGCTCCTCCGCCCCCGCCCGGGCGACGGTGCCGCGGGCACCCGTACAGACTCAGATCTTCCGGCTTCACACGCCTACGGCCGAGCCGGTACGAAATTCCACCGGACCAGGGAGCTTTTTCCATGAGTGCCGAGACTCCGGTCCAGAGCGTCGGGACCTTCACCCGGCTGCGTCTGCGATTCCGCGCCTGGCGGGGCAACCGGCCGTTCTGGGGGGGCCTGTTCACCCTGCTCGGCGGGGTGCCGATCGCCTACTTCCCCTACGCCACACTCAAGTTGGGCACCATGTCGATCGCCATGGCGACGACTGCGGGTGCCGGCTCCCTGATCATCGGCGTACTGCTGGTCACGCTGGGCCTGACCATGTGGTTCCAGCAGGCCACCCGGGTCTTCGCCGGTGTCGCCGCCATCGTCCTCGCCCTGGTGTCCCTGGTGGTCTCCAACATCGGCGGCTTCATCCTGGGCTTTCTCTTCGCGCTGATCGGCGGAGCCCTTGCCGTCTCCTGGGCACCGGGCGCGCCGCCGCAGCCGGGAGCGCAGGACGGCAGGGACAGCGCGGGTGACGCGCCCCAGGCCGCCGACCCCGACACCACCCTCCTCCGTCCCGTGACGGACGACATTGCCGCGCCGCCCTACGAGCCGGAGTCCGGCCGTGACGCGTCGTCGGACCGTACGCCCGAGAACGCCTGGGCCGGCGGCGAGGACGCGAACGGGGGGTACCGTGTCGGCTGAGAACCTTCAGGGCGAGGGCTCCGCGGCCGCCGCGGAGGTCAGAACCGGGCCTCGGCACGCGGCGCCCAAGAAGCCGCTGTTCAACAGGTTCCACATGCCGGCCGGCAAGGCGATAGCCATGGCGGCCATGCCGACCGCCGTCCTCATGGGCATCGGGTTCACCCCGACGCTCGCCCTGGCCGACGACGCGCCGACCGCCAAGAGCCTGACCGCGGACGAGTACAAGGACTGCATAGCCGCCCTGGACGGCAGCGCCTCCCCGTCCGCGTCGGCGAGCGAGTCCCCGTCCACCGACGACCCCACCGCGACCCCGTCCCCGTCGGCCTCCGCCGGCTCGGGATCGAACTCCGGCTCGGGCGGCTCCACTTCGTCGGATTCAGGTTCCGACGACAAGGCCACGCCGACCCCGTCGCCCTCCGCCTCCGCGAGCAAGGAGACGAGCAAGGAGGAGAGCAGCTCCTCCGACACGGGCTCGGGCTCCGCCACCGCGACGCCGTCCTCCTCCGCCTCCGCGAGCGACGACGGCAACCTCCTGACGGACATCGGCGACGCGATCACCGGGATCTTCACCGGCGGCAAGGCCTCCTCGACCCCGACGAGCGAGCCGAGCGCCACCCCGACCCCGTCCGCGTCCGCCTCCCAGAGCGCCTCGGACCCCGTCAAGGAGACGACCGACAAGGTCACCGACACGGTGAAGGACACCGTGAAGGACACGACCGACACGGCGTCCAAGGCGGCCGAGGACACCAGCAAGGCCGTCGAGGACACCACCAAGGCGGCGGCCGACGCGACGGCCTCCCCGAGCCCCTCGGCGAGCTCCTCCACCGACCCGGAGGACTGCCCGGTCGCCACGGACGACGTGGGCGACACCGAGCCCGGGGTGACGGTGGCGGACAACGCCTGGACCCTGAAGGCCAGTTCGCTGACCCTCAAGGGCGCCGACTACCAGGGCATCGTCAAGGTCAAGACCGCGAGCGGCAAGACCAAGAAGGTCCTGAAGTACGTCATCTCCGGCGGCACCGACATCGGCGACCTCCACCAGATCGTCACCGAGCGCGGCAAGACGTACCACGTGCAGGCCGGCAAGGGCACGACGTCCAAGATCACCGGCGGCAAGACCACGATGTACACCGAGAGCATCTCCGGCAACCTGCTGGGGCTGATCCCGATCACGTTCAGCCCGGACAACCCGCCCCCGCTGAACATCCCCCTGATCTACTTCACCAACGTGACGGTCCAGCAGGCCGCGCAGTACGGCGGAACGCTGACCGTTCCCGGGATGCACCAGTACAGCGAGGGCTGAGCCCCCACGAACCCTTCCGGGAGCCGCACAGGCTGAGGGCGCCCCCTGACATCAGGGGGCGCCCTCAGCGCCGTAGCGCCACAAAAGTAGTGGTGTGCCACATCCGTAAAACCCCTTCACAGTTTTCACACAGCCGTCATAGGGTGATTTCAGCCATGGACATGACCATCCATGGCGCGGGGGTGGGGCCGGGTCCGTGCACACCCCTGCCGACCACGTCGACGGGGGCTTCCCACCGTGATACCGAATTCTCCGGGCCGTCCGCTGATCCGGACGGCCCTCCTCGCGCTGGCCGGCGCCGTGACCGCCGCACTGGCGCTCACGACGGCGCACCCAGCAGCGCCGACCGCCGCGCCCGAGCCGCGTCCGCAGGGCGCGACCGCCGACGGCGCCCCGCTCCTCCAGCAGGCCGCGACCGACGGCACCGGGCTCTCCCCGCTGCTCGCCCGCGGCAAGGACGGCCGCCTCTGGGACTACGAGCCCAAGGGCACCGGGGGCTGGAAGGCCCGGGTGGACATGGGCGGCGGCTACTCCTCCGCCAGTGCGCTCGTCCAGGCCGGCATCTCCGACTCCGGCCGCGGCAACGACCTCTACTTCCGCATGGGCGGCACCCTCTACTACACCGCCGAACGCGGCAACGAGACCAAGAGGCTGGGCACCGGCTGGGACCAGTACAACCTCCTCGTCTCCGTCGGGAACATGGCCGGCAGCGCCCAGCCGGACCTGGTCGCCCGCGGCACCGACGGCCAGCTGTGGCTCTACCAGGGCAAGGCCGACGGCACCCTCTCCGCCCGGATCCGGATGAAGGACTCCACCGGCTGGAACGGCATGAGTCTCATCGCCGGACGCGGCGACTACACCGGCGACGGCATCGCCGACCTCGTCACCCGCAACAGCGCGGGCAACCTGCTGATCTACCCCGGCACCGGCAAGGCCACCGCCGACGCGGTCCTCGGCACCAGCACCTCCCTGGGCAACGTCGACTGGAAGGACTACACCGCGCTCGTCTCGACCGGCGACAACAACGGTGACGGCAAGACGGACCTGATGGCGGTCGACGCCGCGGGCGCCCTGTGGCTCTACAAGGGGACCGGCACCGCCGGCGCCCCCTTCAGCGCCCGCACCCAGATCGGGACCAGCGGCTGGACCCAGTACAACCTGCTGTTCTGAGCCCCCTTCCCGCCGTACTCACAGACAGGTTTCCCATGCGTACCCACGCACGCAGACGGGGGCTCCTCGCGAGATCCCGTTTCCTGCCCCTGACCGCGATGGCCGTCGCCGGTGCGATCGCGGTGTCGGGCGGTCAACTGCCCGACCTCACCGGACAGTCCGAGCGCACCGCCGGCGCGGCCGACCCCCTCCCCACCGCCTTCGACGCGAAGGCCTCCGAGCGCGTCCGCCAGGAGCAGTGCCTCCTCAGCGGAGTCCTGCGCAAGGGCGGCCCGGCGATGAAGGAGGTCGCCCGGGCCGGCCTCGTCGGCACCGAGGACCAACTGCACACGGCGGCCGACCCGTCGTACTGGAACACCACCGCGCTCAGCTCGGCGTACGACAAGGACAAGGCGGCCGCCGACGCCAAGATGGACGAGCTGTCCGGACGCCGCGCGGTGTGGGAGACGTCCCTCGCCGTCCAGACCCAGCCGCCGCCCTACACGTACACCGGCTTCCAGTGGGTCGAGGACAAGGACAACCCGTTCGGCAAGATCAGCCTGAGCGCCTGGGTCGCCGCCCAGTTCTGGAAGCAGGAAGGCGACTTCTACACCGACCCGCACCCCCTCGCGAACAAGGCGTCCGTCGACGCGGCCACCGCCGTCTACAACTCCCGCTACGGCAACGACCCGAACGCGGACTACAAGGACGAACAGGCCTGGCAGTCACTGCAGTTCATGCACGGCATGTACGCCGACGACGCCCGGCTCTTCCTCCAGTACGGCGGTTTCCCCACCACCGCGCCCGACCCGGACTCCATGGAGTTCCGGATCGACGTGGAGAACCTCAAGGCCCGCTTCGCGTCCTGCGCGTACACCGACCCGCAGGACCCGCACGAGGTGCTCGGCGCCGAGCTCGCCACCGCGCACACCGAGTGGGAGGCGGAACTCGACGGCCAGAAGAGCCAGCGGGACACCATCATCAGGGCCGAGAAGCAGGCGGCCGCCGATCTGTCCACGGCATCCCAGGCCCTCGGTGAGGCCCTCGCCCAGTCCCTGATCGCGAGCCGGCTCACCGACTGGCAGGCCTACTGGACCGGCCAGAAGGCCGCCGACCACCCGAACGACTACCCGACCACGGCCGAGTTCACCAAGGTCAAGGGGTGGATCGTGGACGCCCAGGGCCGGGCCGGCGGACGTCTGTACGTCGCCTCCCGCGCCGCGCTGTCCGCGAAGGCCCAGGCCGACGCGGTCACCCAGGCACAGACCCAGGCGTACGGCATCGCCGACGCGGCCGGTCTGCCGCGCGGCCGGGGGCTGCTGTACGGCCAGCAGGCCGCGCAGGTCACCAAGGCGTCCGCGGCCGCCGCACAGGCCGCCGCGAAGGCCGTGGAGACCGCGTTCAACGCGACCCGCGCCTCCGCCGCCGACAGCAAGACGCTCGACTCCCTCGCCAACACCCAGGCGCACGCCGCCAAGGCCGAGTTCCGGCGCATCGCCGCGCAGGAGGCCGAGGCCCAGGCCAAGGCCGCCGCCGAAGGCGCCGCCAAGCAGGCCGAGGAGGCCGCCAAGCACGCCTCCGAGGCCAAGGCCGCGGAGAACAAGGCCAAGGCGGCCGAGCAGACCGCCAAGAACGCGGCGGCCGACGCCAAGGCCAAGCGGCAGAAGGCCGAGGCCGAGCGGGACTACGCCAAGTCGCAGGCGGACCTCGCCGCGGCCGAGCGGAACAAGGCGCACGACGCCGAGGGCCGCGCCCAGTCCCAACGGCAGGTCGCGGCGGACAAGTTGTCCGACGCGCAGGCCGCGGGCGCCACGGCGGCCGACAAGAAGGACGCGGCCGTCGCCGCCGAGAGCCGGGCGAGGAACGCCCGCAACGGCGCCCTCGCCGCCGAGGACCGCCGCGACAGCCTGGTCGCCAAGGCCGAGGCCGCGGAGGCGCTGCTGGCCGCCGTGGACGGCACCGCCGACGCCATCGAGGCACGACAGGCCGCCACCAAGGCCCGCTCGGCGGCCGACGACGCCACCGCCGCGGCCACCGCGGCCCGGCAGGCGGCGAACGAGGCCACCGCGGCGGCCACCAACGCCCGTGAGGCGGCCACCAGGGCCGAGGGGGCCGCCAAGCGCGCCCAGTCGGCCGCGGACGGCGCCAAGCGCGATGTCGCGATCACCGAGTCCGCGGTGAAGAAGGCGCACGCGGCCGCCGCGGACGCGATCGCCGCGTCCCAGGCCGCCAAGTGGAACGCCATCGCCGCCAAGGCCGAGGCCGAGACCGCGCGCAAGGCCGCCGACAAGGCACGCGGCGACGCCGTGGTCGCCCGCTCCGAGGCCGTCCTCGCGAACGCGGACGCCGTCCGCACCGCCGGATACGCCTACTCCACCGCGCAGGCCGCCGCGGCCGCCCGGGACTCGGCGGCACAGGTCGTCAAACCCGCCAACGACGCCATCGAGCTGGGCTCCCCGTACGCGGAGACCGACTCCTCGGCGGGCCTCGCCGTGCTGACCGGACAGGCCGCCAAGACCGCCGCCCAGCAGCAGGTCGCCGTCGCCAACGCCAAGGCGGCCCAGGCCAAGAAGGCGGCCGCCGAGGCCAAGGCCCTCGCGGCCCAGGCCAACGCCGACGCGAAGGCGGCGGCCGAGGCGGCGGCGAACGCGGCCGAGTGGGCCGCGCAGGCCAGCACGTCGGCAGCGGCGGCGCAGGCCTCGTCGGACGCGGCAGCCGCCTCCGCCAAGGCGGCCCAGCGGTCCGAGGCCAACACCGTCGAGTACAACAAGCAGGCGACCGCGGACGCGGCCGCCGCACAGACCGCGGCCACCGCGGCCGACGGCTACGCCACCGACGCGGACGCCTCCGCCGACGCGGCCGAGCGGGACGCGGCGAGCGCCCGCAGCGCGGCCGACGCGGCCGAGGCCGACGCCTCCACCGCGCGGTCCGTCGCCGACAAGGCGGAACGGGACGCGACCGAGGCCGAGGCCGCCGCCGCCAACGCCCGCAACCTCGCCGTGGAGGCCGCCGAGGCCGCCATCCGCACCCAGCAGGTCGACTTCGAGGACCGCAAGGAGCAGGAGCGCACCGCCGACGGCGGCGGCACCGGCGTCGAGGGCGTCGTGATGAAGCCCAGCGGCGACTCCAAGGTCGACATCAACCCGCTGAGCGACTGCGTGGGCAGTCACTCCGGTGGCGACATCGGCTGCGAGATCGACCTCGAGTTCCACATCTACGGCGAGATGGACTTCTACATCGAGTCCTGCCCGCTGCCCGGTGTGGACCGCGCGCACTGCGGCTCGTCGATCCAGCGCGACTACCTGACGAGCTCTCCCCTGGACGTGACGTTCAAGGAGGAGAACGTCCACATCGACGGGATCAAGCTCACCGAGTCCGTCCTGAAGGCGGTCGCCACGGGAGCCGTCGCGGACATCGTGGGCTGCTACAAGCGCAAGCTGAGCAGCTGCCTGTGGCTGTTCGGCAGCATCATCGTGCCGGAGCTGCTGATGCGCGCGGCGGCGGCCGCGTTCGCGGTGCGTACCGCGATGAAGGGCGGCGCCGGGCTGGGCGCGGCGATGTGGGGCCTGCGGGGCTCCGGGCTCGCGGCCTCCGCCATCGCGAGGCTGGAGGAGGCGGGGATGAAAGCCCTGCTCTCCATGTGCTTCCCTGCCGGCACCCAGGTCGACACCGCCGACGGCCCGAGGGACATCGAGGACCTCCGGGTCGGCGACCGGGTCTGGTCAATGGATCAGCGGACCGGCAAGAGGTCCCTCAAGCCCGTCGTGGAGCTGTTCCACCGAGTCGTCGACCGGCTGGTCCGGGTCGAGACGGCACATGGCACGGTCGAGTCGACCGACTCCCATCCGTACTGGGTCCAGGACCGAGGTTGGACAGATGCCCGGGATCTCCGTCCCGGTGACAGCCTCAGGACCCCGGACGGCGGCGCGGAGAAGGTCGTCGGTACGTCTGTGGTCGAGGGGACCGTCGACGTCTTCAACTTCGAGGTCGCGGACAACCACACGTACTACGTGTATGCGGGCTCGACACCGGTGCTTGTCCACAACAACTGTGTCGAAGAACTGGCCAAGAACCTCGTCAAGGACGGTGACCACATCGTTCTTGGGATCAACCCGTACTCCGACACTCTGGCCGACACGCTGAAGGGCGGCGCCCGGACGTTCAACAACAAGCACTTGTTCGACAGGCCGCATCCGAACTCCGACGGCCGGCCTTTCTGGATGGTGGCCGTGGAGGACACCCTGGCGAACTCCCGGGTGAAAGTCAGTGTCTCGCTCGACGGTGTCCCGGACGCGAAGAATGCCGCTGATGCCCTGGAGAAGCTCATCGCGCGAGGTCGTCCTCTGGTGGGTGCCGACTGGACGCTGGCCACGAAGAGCGGCAACGGCACCGCCTGGGAGATGGCGACACTCCGGCTCAAGGTGGTCAACGGCGCGAGAAGATGGACCGACTTCGACTGGTACATGACCAAGCCGGGCGAGAAGGTGCCGAGTCTCGTCACCGACATGCCCGTGCCCGACTGGGCGATGTGACCCGAGAACCCACAGAACAGGGAGAACAGCAGCAATGCCAGAGTTCGTGCGCGAGGGGCGGTTGTTCCGGGTCGTGAGCTTCGACCCGTCGCACCGCCAGCTCATCCTGCGCAGTGACGCCACCCTGATCGACGGGACCGACACCCGGGTCGAGGTGTACTTCGGACATGTGGAGCTGATGCTCCTCAAGCCGATCTACGAGAAGGGCCTCCGGATCCGCAGGGCCGGTGAGGCCGAGTTCGCGGTGCTGAGGGAGCGCCATGACCTCAGCGCGGAGGACGCCGCCTACGCGTGGCTGATCGACCCGGCCGGAGGCGACTTCGTGGTCTCCGGCCGGCCCGAATGGCGTGAGGCCGCCTGTACCTTCGAGGAGCCGTCCCTGTTCGACTACACCCACACCTGGCCCGAGGGCTTCCCCGTGGAGTCGGGCACCGTCGGCTGACACTCCGACACCCAGAACGCCTGAGGGCGCCCCCTGCCACAGGGGGCGCCCTCGGTGTCGTACGGGAAAGGGCTACTTCGCCGTGCCCCCGATGTGGTGGACGCGGAGCATGTTCGTGGTGCCCGGGACGCCCGGAGGGGAGCCCGCGGTGATGATGACGATCTCGCCCGGGTTGAAGCGGTTGATCTTGGCGATCTCCTGGTCGACCATGTCGACCATCTCGTCCGTGGTGTTGACGAAGGGGACCACGTGGGACTCCACGCCCCAGCTGAGGGTGAGCTGGTTGCGGGTGTTCTCGTCGGTGGTGAAGGCGATGATCGGCTGCTCGGCGCGGTAGCGCGAGAGGCGGCGGGCGGTGTCGCCGGACTGGGTGAAGGCCACCAGGCCGCGGCCGCCGAGGAAGTCGGCGATCTCGCAGGCCGCGCGGGCGACCGAACCGCCCTGCGTGCGGGGCTTCTTGCCGGGGACCAGCGGCTGCAGGCCCTTCGACATCAGCTCCTGCTCGGCCGCCACGACGATCTTCGACATCGTCTTCACGGTCTCGATCGGGTAGGCGCCGACCGAGGACTCCGCGGACAGCATGACCGCGTCCGCGCCGTCCAGGATCGCGTTGGCCACGTCGGAGGCCTCGGCGCGGGTCGGGCGGGAGTTGGTGATCATCGACTCCATCATCTGGGTCGCCACGATCACCGGCTTGGCGTTGCGGCGGCACAGCTCGATGAGGCGCTTCTGCACCATCGGGACCTTCTCGAGCGGGTACTCGACGGCCAGGTCGCCGCGGGCCACCATGACGGCGTCGAACGCCATCACGACACCCTCCATGTTGTCCACCGCCTGCGGCTTCTCCACCTTGGCGATGACGGGGACCCGGCGGCCCTCCTCGTCCATCACCTTGTGGACATCGTCGACGTCCCTGGCGTCCCGCACGAAGGACAGCGCGACCATGTCGCAGCCCATGCGCAGCGCGAAGCGGAGGTCCTCGACGTCCTTCTCGCTCAGCGCGGGGACGTTGACCGCCGCGCCGGGCAGGTTGATGCCCTTGTGGTCGGAGACGACACCGCCCTCGATGACGATCGTCCGGACCCGGGGGCCCTCGACGTCCAGGACCTTCAGCTCGACGTTGCCGTCGTTGATGAGGATCTGGTCGCCGCGGGAGACGTCACCGGGCAGCCCCTTGTAGGTCGTGCCGCAGATGGTCTTGTCACCCGGGACGTCCTCGACGGTGATGACGAACTCGTCACCGCGCTCCAGCTCGACCGGACCCTCGGCGAAGGTCTCCAGGCGGATCTTCGGGCCCTGGAGGTCGGCGAGGACACCGATGGCCCGGCCGGTCTCCTTGGCGGCGGCACGGACGCGGTCGTACCGCCCCTGGTGCTCGGCGTGCGAGCCGTGGCTGAAGTTGAAACGGGCCACGTTCATGCCGGCCTCGATCAACGAGACCAGCTGCTCGTGGGAGTCGACCGCGGGGCCGAGAGTACAAACGATTTTCGAACGGCGCATGGGGCGATCCTATCGGTTTGTTTCGCGACGGAATATTCCGTCTGGCGGAAGAAACAAATGAGGGGAGGGGTGCTCAGTTGTCTCCGACCAGTGCGTAAGTCTGGGTCGCGATTTCCAATTCTTCGTCGGTCGGCACCACCGCGATGGTTACTCGCGAGTTCTCCCGCGAGATCAGTCGCGGCCCGTCCGCGCGTACGGCGTTCCGCTCCGGGTCGAGGAGCAGTCCCAGCTCCTCCAGGCCCGCCACGGCGGCCTCCCGCACCGGTGCCGCGTTCTCCCCGACCCCGGCCGTGAACGCGATCGCGTCCACCCGGCCGAGCACCGCGTAATAGGCGCCGATGTACTTCTTCAACCGGTGAATGTAGATGTCGAATGCGAGCTTCGCCTGTTCGTCACCCTCGTCCACCCGGCGGCGGATCTCCCGCATGTCGTTGTCCCCGCACAACCCGATCAACCCGCTCTTCTTGTTGAGAAGAGTGTCGATCTCGTCCGTGGACATTTTGCCAACGCGCATCAAATGGAAGATGACGGCGGGGTCCATGTCTCCCGAGCGCGTACCCATCACGAGCCCCTCCAAGGGGGTCAGCCCCATGGACGTGTCCACGCACCGCCCGCCCCGCACGGCCGAGGCGGACGCCCCGTTGCCGAGGTGCAGCACGATCACGTTCACCTCTTCCGGTGACTTCCCCAGCAGCTTCGCCGTCGCCCGGGACACGTACGCGTGCGAGGTGCCGTGGAAGCCGTAGCGCCGGATGCGGTGGGCGTCGGCGGTCTCCACGTCGATCGCGTACCGCGCGGCCGACTCCGGCATCGTGGTGTGGAACGCGGTGTCGAACACGGCGACCTGGGGCAGGTCCGGGCGCAGCGCCCGCGCGGTGCGGATACCGGTGAGGTTGGCCGGGTTGTGCAGCGGGGCGACCGGGATCAGCCGCTCGATCTCGGCGAGCACGGCTTCGTCGATCACGGTCGGCTCGGTGAAGGTCTTGCCGCCGTGCACCACACGGTGGCCGATGGCGGCGAGCTCGGGGGAGTCCAGGCCGAGCCCGTCCTTCGCCAGTTCCTCCGCCACGGCCTTCAGCGCGGCCTCGTGATCCGCGATCGGGCCGGTCCACTCACGGGACTCGCCCCCCAGGGGCGTGTGCTTGAGCCGCGAGGACCGCTCGCCGATGCGCTCGACGAGCCCCGTCGCCAGCCGGCCGCTGTCCCGCATGTCGAGCAGCTGGTACTTCACCGACGAGGAACCGGAGTTGAGGACGAGGACGCGGGTGGCGCTCACTGGGCGGAAGCCTTCTCGGTCGAAGCGGTCGAAGCGGCCGGGTTCTGGGCCTGGATCGCCGTGATGGCGACGGTGTTGACGATGTCCGAGACCAGGGCGCCCCGGGACAGGTCGTTGACGGGCTTGCGCAGGCCCTGCAGCACCGGGCCGACGGCGATCGCGCCGGCCGAACGCTGCACCGCCTTGTAGGTGTTGTTGCCGGTGTTGAGGTCCGGGAAGATCAGCACCGTCGCCTGCCCGGCCACGTCCGACTCCGGCAGCTTGGTCTCCGCGACGGTCGGCTCGACCGCGGCGTCGTACTGGATCGGCCCCTCGATCTTGAGGTCGGGCCGGCGGGAACGCACCAGCTCGGTGGCCTCGCGCACCTTGTCCACGTCGGCGCCCGACCCGGAGGTGCCCGTGGAGTACGACAGCATCGCGATCCGCGGCTCCACGCCGAACTGCTCGGCGGTCGCGGCCGACTGGATGGCGATGTCGGCGAGCTGCACGGCGTTCGGGTCCGGGTTCACCGCGCAGTCGCCGTACACCAGCACCTTGTCGGCGAGGCACATGAAGAAGACCGACGACACGATGTCGGCGTCCGGCTTGGTCTTGATGATCTCGAAGGCCGGGCGGATGGTGGCCGCCGTGGAGTGCACGGAACCCGACACCATGCCGTCGGCGAGACCCTCCTGGACCATCAGCGTGCCGAAGTAGTTCACGTCGGAGACGACGTCGTAGGCGAGCTCGACGGTCACGCCCTTGTGGGCCCGGAAAGCCGCGTACTTCTCGGCGAAGGTGTCGCGCAGCTCGCTGGTCGCCGGGTCGATCAACTGGCAGTCGCCGAGGTCGATGCCGAGGTCGGCGGCCTTCTTGCGGATCTGGTCGACCGGGCCGAGCAGGGTCAGGTCGCAGACGCCGCGGCGCAGCAGCACCTCGGCGGCGTGCAGGACGCGCGGCTCGGTGCCCTCGGGCAGCACGACCCTGCGCCTGTCGGAGCGGGCCGTCTCCAGGAGCTGGTGCTCGAACATCATCGGGGTGAGGCGGTCGCTGCTGGGCGCGGAGACCCTGCGGGCGAGTTCGGCGGTGTCGGCGTACCGCTCGAACAGACCGAGCGCCATCTCCGCCTTGCGCGGGGTGGCCGCGTTCAACTTGCCTTCCAGCGCGAAGAGTTCGGCGGCGGTAGGAAAGCTGGTGCCCGCGACCGAGAGCACCGGGGTGCCGGGGGCGAGGCGCGCGGCGAGGGTGAGGACCTCGTCGCTCGGCACCTCGTCCAGGGTGAGCAGCACGCCGGCTATCGGCGGGGTCCCGGCGCTGTGCGCGGCGAGCGAGCCCACGACCAGGTCCGCGCGGTCGCCCGGGGTGACCACCAGGCAGCCCGGGGTCAGGGCGTTCAGGAAGTTCGGCAGCATCGCGCCGCCGAAGACGAAGTCCAGCGCGTCCCGGGCGAGCCCGGAGTCGTCGCCGAGGATCACCTTCGCGCCGAGGGCCTGGCCGATCTGGGCGACGGTGGGCGCGGCGAGCGCGGGCTCGTCCGGTACGACGTAGCAGGGCACCGGCACCCGGCCCGAGAGCCGCTCGACGATCTCGTCGCGGTCCTCCCTGGCCACCCGGTTGGTGACCATGGCGAGCACGTCACAGCCGAGGCCCTCGTAGGCCCGGTAGGCGTTGCGGGTCTCCGCCAGCACCGACTCGGCGGGCTGCTTGCGGCCGCCCACGACCGGGATCACGGAGGCGCCGAACTCGTTGGCGAGCCGGGCGTTGAGGGAGAGCTCGTCGGGGAGCTGGGTGTCGGCGAAGTCGGTGCCGAGCACCAGGACGACGTCGTACTCGCGGGCCACCAGGTGGAAGCGGTCCACAAGGGTGGAGACCAGCTCGTCGGTGCCGCGCTCGGCCTGGAGCGCGGACGCCTCGTGGTAGTCGAGGCCGTAGACGGTGGCCGGGTCCTGGGAGAGCCGGTAGCGGGCGCGCAGCAGCTCGAAGAGCCGGTCGGGACTGTGGTGCACCAGCGGCCGGAACACCCCCACCCGGTCGACCTGGCGGGTCAGCAGCTCCATGACCCCCAGCTCGACGACCTGGCGGCCGTCGCCGCGGTCGATCCCGGTCACGTACACGCTGCGGGTCACGCCTGATCTCCGTTCCATCGCCTACGAGAAGTCGCCTCATGAAAATCGCCCACCGAGGTGAGCGGAAACCCTCTTGACAGTACCCCGGTCGACGGATAAGGCGCCCGTCAGCATCGGATGCGACCGTGGTGTGCGGGACGTGAAACAATCGGACCTGGCTCACCGGTATCAACAGCGAGCAGGAGACACAGCACGATGCGCATCGGAGTTCTCACCGCAGGCGGCGACTGCCCCGGCCTGAACGCCGTGATCCGGTCGGTCGTGCACCGCGCGGTCGACAACTACGGCGACGAGGTCATCGGCTTCGAGGACGGCTACTCCGGCCTGCTCGACGGCCGCTACCGCGCCCTCGACCTGGACAGCGTCAGCGGCATCCTGGCCCGCGGCGGCACCATCCTCGGCTCCTCCCGGCTGGAGCGGGACCGGCTGCGCGAGGCGTGCGAGAGCGCCTCCGACATGATCCACGAGTTCGGCATCGACGCGCTGATCCCGATCGGCGGCGAGGGCACGCTGACGGCGGCCCGCATGCTGTTCGACGCCGGTCTGCCGGTCGTCGGCGTCCCGAAGACGATCGACAACGACATCTCCTCCACTGACCGCACCTTCGGCTTCGACACCGCTGTCGGCGTCGCCACCGAGGCGATGGACCGCCTCAAGACCACCGCCGAGTCGCACCAGCGCGTGATGGTCGTCGAGGTCATGGGCCGGCACGCGGGCTGGATCGCCCTGGAGTCCGGCATGGCCGCCGGCGCCCACGGCATCTGCCTGCCCGAGCGCCCCTTCGACCCGGCCGACCTGGTCAAGATGGTCGAGGAGCGCTTCGCCCGCGGCAAGAAGTTCGCGGTCGTCTGCGTCGCCGAGGGCGCCCACCCCGCCGAGGGCACCATGGACTACGGCACCGGCGAGATCGACAAGTTCGGCCACGAGCGCTTCCAGGGCATCGGTACGGCCCTGGCGTACGAGCTGGAGCGGCGGCTCGGCAAGGAGGCCAAGCCGGTCATCCTCGGCCACGTCCAGCGCGGTGGCGTACCCACCGCCTACGACCGGGTCCTCGCCACCCGCTTCGGCTGGCACGCGGTGGAGGCCGCGCACCGGGGCGAGTTCGGCCGGATGACCGCGCTCAAGGGCACCGACATCGTGATGGTGCCGCTCGCGGAGGCGGTCACCGAGCTGAAGACGGTCCCGAAGGACCGGATGGACGAGGCGGAATCGGTCTTCTAACGCCCTCGGGGGCCTCTTCAGTCTGCAGGCCCCCTCAGGCATACGGCACAGTCTCAGGCCACGGCAGTCTCAGGCATACGGCCGTCTCAGGCCCCCTCGGGCTTACGGCCGTCTCTCGACCGCTTCCCAGAATCGCTCCACGATCTGGTCCAGGAAATCCCGGCCGGCCTCGCCGGCGCGATCGCCGCCACCGCCCCAGCTCAGGGTGGACACCATCTGCCCCTGGTACTGCCGGTGCAGTTCCTGGAGGGTGTCCTCCACCAGACGCCGGTCCAGGGGCACGATCCTGGCGACCTGCCGGACGTAGGCCTGCCAGCGCGTGCCGACCGCGCCGCGCAGACACTCGGCGAGCCGTTTCTCGCGCCCCGTGACGGCCACGAAGTCGGGCAGGGTCAGCTCCAGCAGGTCGGCGAGGGCGGTGGACTGGCGGTCGGTGCCGCGCCACTCGTCGTGTTCCTCCATGCTCAGGTAGGCGAGCAGTTCGAGCCCGACGGCACGGGCCACGTCCTCGGGGGCGATGCCGCGGGCGACGCGGTGCTCGCGCAGGGTGCGGGGGCGGCCGATGAGTTCACCGGGGGAGCACCACAACACGCCCGCGAGAGCGGTGAGTTCCGGACTGGTGGGACACACGATGCCGCGCTCCCAGGCGACGACGAGATCCGGGGTGACGTAGGGGAGCCCGTAGGAGACGCGCAGCCCGTAGGCCACGTGCTCGGGCCCCATGTCGAGGGCGACACGGAGTCTGCGGGCGGTGAGGTGGTCGAAGGGGGGTCCGGGCTGGTTCGGCAGGGCTGGGGGTCGGCGCACGGCCCACAAGTTAGGGAAGCGCGGAGCCGGTGACTACGGTCTGTTCGGCCAGGAACACGGATTGTAGGAATCTACGGTTTCGACCACCGGTTCGGGCTGGCTGAAGATCGTCTGTCGGCGGCGCGGGGGCGGTCGCGAGGATGGCGCCGGATGCCCGGACGGGTGGCCGGAAAGAGGTGTGATCTTCGTGTACGAAGTGAATGGCAAGGTAGAGGGGCATATTCGCGAGCGCTTGCTGGCGCCGAACTTCTGGCATCTCGCGACGGTCGGTCCGGATGGAGCGCCGCAGGTCTCGCCCATGTGGGCGGATCTCGAAGGTGAGTACGTCATGGTCAACACGGCGATCGGGCGGGTGAAGGAGGAAAACCTGCGGCGCAATCCGAACGTCTCCCTCTCCCACCACGACCCCGAGAACCCCTACGACCGCGTCGAGATCCGGGGCCGGGTCGTCCGCTTCGTCGAGGGCGAGGAGGCGGACCGCTCCATGGACCGCCTCACCCGGAAGTACATCGGCGAGGACCGGTACCCGTGGCTCCTGGAGGGCGAACGGCGGGTGATGCTGCTGATCGAACCGGTGCGGGTGCGGAGGGTGGTGGGGGTCGAGCCGTTCCGCCCCGGGGTGCTGCCGGGGACGTGAGCGGGGTCCGCCGACGGGGGTGGGGGCCTCGTGGCACAGCTCGCGTTCGCCGGGGTGCGGTGGGCGACCGACGTGCCGGGCGCCCCGCCGACGCCACCCGCGTGTGCTCGTCGTCGGTGGGCTCGCCCTGTCGCCCGGGCCGCGGTCGGCCTCGGACCGGTTGCCCGCGGTGCGGCCGGGGCGGGCCGTGTCCGCCCTCGGCGGGGTTGGATGGAGCACCGGGCGTCCCGAGGTCCGGCCCGACGGGCAAGCGTCCGTGCTGCTCGCCCCGGCGGGGGGCTTTGGGGGCAGCGGGCTTCGTCCGGGTTCGTCGAGTGTCGGGGGCGACCGACGTGCCGGGCGCCCCGAGCCGGTTCGACGGGCACGGCGCCGCGTCAGCCCTTCACCGCCCCGCCGAGCGCGAACCCTCCTCCCAGTCGCCGCGCGACCAGCACGTACAGCAGGATCACCGGGGTCGAGTAGACGATCGAGAACGCGGCGAGCTGGCCGTACGCCACCATTCCGCGGTTGCCGAAGAACTCGTTGATGCTGACGGAGGCCGGCATCTGGTCCGGGGTGAGCAGCAGCATGAAGGGGACGAAGAAGTTGCCCCACATCATGACGAAGGCGAAGACGGTCACCACCGCCACCCCCGGGCCCATCAGGGGGAGCACGATCCTCGTGAGCGACTGGAGGGAGTTCGCCCCGTCGGTCCAGGCGGCCTCCTCCAGTTCCCTCGGCACCCCGTCCATGAAGTTCTTCATCAGCCAGATGGCGAACGGGAGTTGGGAGGCCGCGAAGAACAGGATCGTGCCCTGGAGGGTGTCGATCAGGTCGACCTGCACGAACAACGCGTAGACCGGCACCATGATCGCCGTGATGGGCAGGCTGGTCGCGAAGAGGATCGTCAGCAGGAACGGCCGGTTGAGGCGGGAACGGAAGCGGGACAGCGGATAGGCCGCGAGGGCCGCGCAGACCACCGTCAGGGCGGTCCCCCCGCCGCACAGCAGCAGGCTGTTGAGCAGCGGGGTGAAGGTGATGTCCTCGGTGAGGATCGCCTCGAAGTGGGCGGTGGTCAGCCCGTCGGGGACCTTCACCCTCAAATCGGCGTGCGGGTCGAGGGCGGACAGGACCACCCAGGCCAGCGGCAGCAGGAAGGTCGAGGCGAGCACCAACAGCCCCGCGTCGGCGGCCAGTCGGCGGTTTCGGCGGCGGTCGGACACGGCCTCAGACCTCCGTCCGCAGCAACCGCATGTAGACCACCGAGAACAGCGACCCGACCAGGAGCAGCAGCAGGGCCACCGCTGTGCCGTAGCCGATCATGCTGTTCTGGAAGGCCTGTTCGTACATGAACAGCGGCAGCGTCTGGCTCCGGTCGCCGGGCCCGCCCCTCGTCATCACCCAGATCAGCCCGAACACCGACAGCGTCTGAAGGGTGTTGAGCATGAGGTTCGTGCCGATGGAACGGCGGATCATCGGCAGGGTGATGTGCCACAGCCGCCGCAGGCCACCGGCACCGTCGACCTCGGCGGCCTCGGTGATCTCCTTCGGGATCTCGTTCAGGGCCGCCGAGTAGACCAGCATCGAGAACGCGGTGCCGCGCCACACGTTCGCGAAGGACACGGCCAGGATCGGCAGCGTGAACAGCCAGTTCTGGGACGGGAGACGGAGCAGGTCGAGGATCGCGTTCAGGGTGCCCTCCCTGCGGAAGAAGGCGTAGAGGAGGAAGCCCGCGACGACCTCCGGGAGCACCCAGGCCGTGATGACGATCCCGCCGGTGAGGGTGCGGACGGGCTTCGAGGCGCGCCGCATCAGCGAAGCGAGCGCCAGGCCCAGGGTGTTCTGCCCGATCAGCGACGACAGGACCGTGAACACCAGCGTCAGCCATACGGCGTTGAGGAACTCCTCGTCCCGGAAGGCCGTACGGAAGTTCTCGAAGCCGACGAAGGACGACTCGGCCTGACCGGTCAACTGCAGGTCGGTGAAGGCGATCCAGGCGCAGTAGGCGATGGGCCCGGCGAGGAAGAGGAGCAGCAGGACGAGGGCGGGGGTCAGGGGGAGGGCGCGGGTGAGCGGACGGAGGCTCACCGCGTGGTCACCTGGCCGTCGGTGACCTCCTTGAGCGTGTCGTCGTACCCGCTCGCCGCGTCCGCGACCGACCGGTCCCCGGTGGTGACGCCCTCCATCGCCTCCTGGATCGCGGTGGAGACCTTCGGGTACGCGGGGTAGGCGGGCCGGTAGTGGGTGCTGGCGACCAGGTCGGTGAAGAACCTGATGCTGGGCTGGGCCTTGGCGTACGCCGGGTCCTCGGCGACGTCCTTGCGTACGGCGATGCCCGAGTTGGCCACGTACCACTTCTGGGCGTTGGCCTTGGTCTGCATGGTCTTGACGAACTCGAAGGCGAGGTCGGGGTTGGCCGCCTTGGCGGGCACCGACCAGGTCCAGCCGCCGGACATGCTCACCTTGCCGGGGGCTTGGCCGTGCTGCGTGGGCATGTACGCGAGCCCCAACCTGCTGGACCACTCGGGCCATTCGTGGCCGCTGCCCTCCAGCCAGTCCTGCGGGAGCCAGGAGCCGTCGAGGTTGATGCCGAGCTTGCCCTTGGGGAGCAGGTCGCCGCGGACGATGGTCTGGATGTTGGGGTCGAGGGCGGTGGAGACGTCCGGGCCGAGCTTCTCCCGGTAGACCGTCTCGACGAAGGCGAGGGCGTCCTTGAAGCCCTGGCCGCCGGCGATCCACTTCTTGGACGTCGAGTCGTAGAGGGGGTCGGTGGTGCCGTCGCCGGTCCCGTCGCTCGTCCCGTAGAGCAGCATCTCGAAGCCCTGCATGGTGGCCGCCTCGCCGGCCGGTTTGCCGGTGTAGACGTTGAGGGGTGTCACGTCCGGGACCCTGCGCTTGATCGTGCGGGCCGCGTCCAGGATCTCGTCCCAGGTCTTCGGCTGCCAGTCGGTGGGGAGACCGGCCTTCGCGAAGATCCCCTTGTCGAACCAGAGTCCGCGGGTGTCGGTGCCGTCCGGGACGCCGTACGTCTTCCCGTCCTCGGCCTTCGCGGCGGCCTTCGCGGTGTCGATGAACTGGTTCCAGTCGGGCCACTTGGCGAGATAGGCGTCCAGGGGCTTCAAGTACCCGCTGGTGATGTCGGAGTTGATGAGGAAGGTGTCCTCGTAGACCAGGTCGGGGGCGGTCTTCGCGGAGCGGAGCATCTGCTGGAGCTTGGTGTAGTACTCCGAGTCCGGGGCCTTGATGGGGACGAGCTCGACCTTCTTGCCGGGGTTCGCCTTCTCGAACTGCTTCTTGATGTCCGCGAGGTAGTCGTCCATGACGTGGATCGAGTTGTCGGTGGACTGCTTGAAGGACACCCTCACGGTGTCGGGGTCGCTGCCGGAACCGCCGCCGCAGGCGGTGAGGGTCGCGGCGGCGGCGAGGGCGGTGGTGAGCAGGGCGGTTGTTGCGGCGGTGGGGCGCACGGGCATGACCTCCTGCGGGCGCACGGCGTTGTGGCCTGGGTGGTTGCCCGGTGAAGGTAGGAGGAGTGGTCTAGTCAGGTCAATGAGCGTGCACGGTCCGGTGTCACTGTCCCTTGACCCACCGGTACTGGAGTTCCGGCCGCCCCACCGTGCCGTACTGCGGGCTGCGGGCGGCGCGGCCGGCATCCACCAGATGCTCCAGATAACGGCGGGCGGTGATCCGGGAGATGCCGACCACCTCGGCCAGGCCGGTCGCCGTGAGCCCCTCCGCGCGGTCGCGCAGGGCGAGCGTCACACGCTCCAGGGTGGGCGCGCTGAGCCCCTTGGGCAGGGCGGCCGGGCCCGGTGCGCGGAGCGTGGCCAGCGCGCGGTCGACCTCGTCCTGGCCGCTGGCCTCGCCGGCCGCCGCGTGGAACTCGGCGTAGCGGACGAGCCGGTCGCGCAGGGTGGCGAAGGTGAACGGCTTCAGCACGTACTGGACGACACCGAGCGAGACGCCCTCCCTGACCACCGTCAGGTCCCGGGCCGACGTCACCGCTATCACGTCCGCCTGATGCCCGGCCGCCCGCAACTGCCGGGCCAGCTGGAGGCCGTGCCCGTCCGGCAGATGCAGATCGAGAAGCAGCAGGTCCACGGCCGTACGGTCCAGGAGCCGCCGGGCCTCCGCACCGGTGTGCGCCTTGCCGACGGCCACGAAGCCGGGGACGCGGTTGACGTACATGACATGCGCGTCGGCGGCGACGGGGTCGTCCTCGACGACCAGAACACGGATGGCCTGCTGACCGCTCATACATCACCTCCGGGGACCGTGGGGCTGCCGGGGACGGTAGCGCTGGTGGGGGGTGGGGGGTCCTCGGGGGGTGTTCCACGGTCCCTGGGGTGGGCGGCGGCGGGGTGGTGGCCCCTTGGTCCGGTGTCGCGCGGCTCGACATCCCCTTCCCCGGCGCCCAGCGGCTCCACGTCCCCCCGTTCCGCCCCCAGCGGGAGTCGTACCTCGAACTCGGCGCCGCCTCCCTCCGCCTCCGCCACCGTCAGGGTGCCCTTGCGGCGGGTGACTGCCTGGCGGACCAGGGCGAGGCCGAGGCCGCGGCCGCCCGGACCCGCCGGCTTCGTCGAGAAGCCGCGCCGGAAGACCGCCTCCGCGTGGGCCGGGTCGACGCCCGCGCCGGTGTCGGAGACCCGCAGCACCAGCTCCGAGCACCCCGCGTCGGCGTACGCCGTCACCGTCACCCGCGCCCGCACGCTCCCCTGGGCCGCGTCCACCGCGTTGTCGATGAGGTTGCCCAGGATCGTCACCAGGTCGCGGGCCGGGAGCGACGCCGGCAGCAGTCCGTCGTCCAGGCGGCTGTCCTCCGACACCACCAGCTCCACACCCCGCTCGTTCGCCTGCGCCGTCTTGCCCAGCAGCAGCGCGGCCAGCACCGGCTCACCGACGGCCGCCACCACCTGGTCCGTCAGCGCCTGCGCCAGCTCCAGTTCGGCGGTCGCGAAGTCCACCGCCTGTTCGGAGCGGCCCAGTTCGATCAGGGAGACCACGGTGTGCAGCCGGTTCGCCGCCTCGTGGGCCTGCGAGCGCAGCGCCTGCGTGAAGCCGCGCTCCGAGTCCAACTCGCCCATCACGGACTGGAGTTCGGTGACATCGCGCAGGGTGACCACGGTGCCGCGCTGCTCCCCGCCGGAGACCGGCGAGGTGTTGACGACCAGCACCCGCGACGCCGTCAGATGCACCTCGTCCACCCGCGGCTCGGACGCCAGCAGCGCCCCCGTCAGCGGCGCGGGCAGACCGAGGTCCGCCACCGAACGGCCCACCACGTCCCCGACGTCGAGCAGCTCCCGACCGCCGTCGTTGATCAGCGCGACCCGGTACCGCCCGTCCAGCATCAGCAGCCCCTCGCGTACGGCGTGCAGCGCGGCCTGGTGGTAGTCGTGCATCCGGCTGAGCTCGGCCGCGTTCATGCCGTGGGTGTGCCGGCGCAGCCTGGCGTTGATGACGTACGTGCCGACGGCGCCGAGCGCGAGCGCGCTGCCCGCGACGACGAGCAGCGCGGTCAGCTGGCCCTGCACCCGCTTGCTGATCTTCTCGACCTGTATGCCGGCGCTGACCAGGCCGATCACCCGCCCCTGTCCGTCCTTGACCGGGGTGACCGCGCGGACGGAGTAGCCGAGGGTGCCCTTGTAGGTCTCGGTGAAGGTCCTGCCCTTGAGCGCGCGCTCGGTGTTGCCGAGGAAGTGCTTGCCGATCTGCTTCTGGTCGGGGTGGGTCCAGCGGATGCCCTGCGGACTCATGATCGTGACGAAGTCCACCTCGGTGTCGGCCATGACCCGCAGCGCGTAGGGCTGGAGTTCGGCCGTCGGGTCCGCCGTCCCGATCGCCTCCCGCACGGAAGGCGAGTCCGCGACCGCCCGCGCCACCACCCTGGCCTGATCGCGCGCCGCACTCTCGGCCTGCCCCCGGTCGCTGACGTACGTGAACAGCGCGTACCCCGCCACGACCACGGCGATCAGCACGGCCTGCATGGCGAAGAGCTGCGCCGCCAGGCTCCTGGGTCTCGGTACGGGTATGCGCATGTCGTCAGTGTGCCCCATGGCCGATTTTGACTGCTCCCCTCGCGTGCGAAGGGGATTCCTGGCTCAGGCCGCCGCCCGGAGCGGCGCTCCAGGAGGTCTTGCGCCCTCGACACCAGCCGGGTTCAGACCAGCCCGGACCAGCATGACGCGGGCGGAGTTCTTGTCTCTGGGGGAGACGGCTCCGCAGACGGTGCAGGTGTAGAGACGTTCCGACAGCGGGAGTGCGTGCTTGGTTCTCGCTCCGCACGAAGCGCAGTCCATGGTGGTGTGCGCGGGGTGCACCAGGCGTACGTCCCGCGCATGCTTTCGGCCCATCTCGATCAGGGCCCGTTTGGTGGCGCCGATGGCCGCGTCGGCCGCCTTCCGGGCCATCGAGGTCTTGGCGAGGAACTTCGGGCGGAAGTCCTCCACCGCGATCACGTCGTGATCTCGGATCACCTTCTTCGCCCACTTGCGAGCGGTGTCCTGACGCGCTTCTCCTTCGCCTTCCTCCCGTGTTCGGGGTGCGGAAGGTCGTGGGCGTCGGAGGTGGTGGTCGCGGTCTCCCGCACGCCCCAGTCGATTCCGATGACCCGGGCGGTTCCGGGCAGCGGACGGACCTCGGCAGGGACGACGAACGAGGCGTACCAGTGCCCGACAGCGTCCTGGAACACGCGCACCGAGGAGGGCTCGGTGGGCAGCTCCCGCGACCACACCACTGACACGATGATGCCGCCCGCGAGATGCAGGCACCCTTCCCTGATCCGGAAGCCTCGGCGCGTGTAGTTCAGGCTGGGGGCCGCTGCCCCTTTCCTCTTGTAACCGGGCATCCCGGCCCGTTCCCGCGCCGGCTTGCGCTCCTTGATGTCCTTCAGTGCCCGCGCGCGGCACTTGCCGAAGTCGCGGATGACCTGTTGCTGGGGAACCGAGGCTCCCTCGGCCAGCCAGGGTGTGATGGCGCGCGCACCGGTCAGCATCCGGTCCAGCCGGGCGGGGCCACACACCTCTCCTTCGGCGTGGGCCCTCTTCAGCGGGCCACGCTCTCGTTCCACACCCACCGGCACCGGTCCCATTCCGAGAGCAGGGACGCCCGGGCGGTGGACGAGACGCGCAGCCGAAACGTGTACCGGGCATGTCCGGCTTCGTCGCCTTCTTGTGCCCTTGCCACGCAGTCGCCCCTTCCTCGAACCGGTTCCGCGTCAGGTGCCAGGAGTGGACCGTATGTGCGATGTCCGCCCGCTCGTGTGCTCTTCTCACGTGATCATCCGCCCTGGTGATCACGGGCACGCGTGTGCGGTTCCGGTGAACTAAATGAACGGAAGGGTGACCGCCCTCACAGGGCAGGAGATAGTCACGGCATTCCTCAAAAGCCCGGACGTGAGCCGCACGCCGGTCATGCCGACGACGACGTCAAGGAGGGCAGCCGTGGCAGCCAGCACCGATACGGCACCCGCAGTCAAGAAGGACCGCACCCACTATCTGTACATCGCGGTGATCGTCGCGGTCGCCCTCGGTATCACCGTCGGCCTGGTCGCGCCCGACTTCGCGGTCGAGCTGAAGCCGATCGGCACCGGGTTCGTGAACCTGATCAAGATGATGATCTCGCCGATCATCTTCTGCACGATCGTGCTCGGCATCGGCTCGGTGCGGAAGGCCGCCAAGGTCGGTGCCGTCGGCGGTATCGCCCTCGGCTACTTCATGGTCATGTCGCTGGTCGCACTGGGCATCGGCCTGGTCGTCGGCAACATCCTGGAGCCGGGCACCGGTCTCGCCGTCACCGACGCGGTCAAGAACGCCGGTCACGCCCAGGTGGACGCGGAGGCCAAGGACACCACCGAGTTCCTGCTCGGCATCATCCCGACGACCTTCGTCTCCGCCTTCACCGAGGGCGAGGTCCTCCAGACCCTGCTCATCGCGCTCCTGTGCGGCTTCGCGCTCCAGGCCATGGGCTCCGTCGGCCAGCCGATCCTGCGCGGTGTCGAGCACATCCAGCGGCTCGTCTTCCGGGTCCTCGCCATGGTCATGTGGGCCGCCCCGATCGGCGCCTTCGGCGCGATGGCCGCCGTGGTCGGCTCCGCAGGTGTCGACGCCCTGAAGAGCCTCGCCGTCCTGATGCTCGGCTTCTACGTCACCTGCGTGCTGTTCGTCTTCATCGTGCTCGGCACGCTGCTGCGGCTCGTCGCGGGCCTGAACATCTTCACGCTCTTCAAGTACCTGAGCCGTGAGTTCCTGCTGATCCTGTCGACCTCCTCCTCCGAGTCCGCGCTGCCGCGGGTCATCGCGAAGATGGAGCACCTGGGCGTCAGCAAGCCGGTCGTCGGCATCACCATCCCGACCGGCTACTCCTTCAACCTCGACGGCACCATGATCTACATGACCATGGCCTCGCTGTTCGTCGCCGACGCCATGGGCACCCCGATGGCCGTCAGCGAGCAGATCCCGCTGCTGCTGTTCCTGTTCGTCGCCTCGAAGGGCGCCGCCGGTGTCACCGGTGCCGGTCTCGCGACCCTGGCGGGCGGCCTCCAGTCGCACAAGCCCGCCCTGGTGGACGGCATCGGCCTGATCGTCGGCATCGACCGCTTCATGAGCGAGGCGCGCGCCCTGACCAACTTCGCGGGCAACGCCGTCGCCACCGTCCTGATCGGCACCTGGACCAAGGAGATCGACCGCGAGCGGGTCGACCAGGTGCTCGCGGGACACCTGCCCTTCGACGAGAAGACGCTCCTGGACAACGCCGACGACGAGCCGGCGGCCGAGATCCCCGAGCAGGGCGGCGAGAAGGAGCTGGCCAAGGCCTGAGCGGCCCGCAGAGCAGGGTCGGGCCCGACCTGAACCCGGGCCCGGCTCACCCTCCCCGGGCGGTCGGACACTCCCCCGTTGGCCGGCCGCCCGGACCCATTCGGTACAGCAGGATCAGTCGCTCAGTTTCGCCACCAGCGCGGTGGCCAGAGAGGCGGGTACGCCCGCCGCGGTCAGAGTCGTGACCGCGGCGGAGCGGCCCGCCTCTTCCGCTGCCAGGAGGCCGTCGTTGACCGCCTCCATGACGGCGAACAGCATCTGCTCGTGGACGTACGCCAGCGCGGGCGCGGGCAGCGGTGAGACGAAGACGCCCTCGTCGAGGCCGCGCTGGAGCAGCTCGGTGCAGGCCGCGCGCACGGGTGCGAGCCGCTCCCGGATGCCCTGCACGGTGACGCTGCGCTGGGCGAGCGCGACCAGGATGCGGTAGCGGTCGGCGACCTCCCAGACCGCCAGCACGGAGCCCGCCACGGCCTGTGCGAGATCCTCGGCGCCCTCGCGCCCCGCCGCGTGCGCGGCCGCCACCGCCTCCACGGCACCGTCGACGAGCGTGCCGATCAGTGCCTCCCGGTTCGGGAAGTGGCCGTACACGGTCCGCCGTACGACTCCCGCGGCGCGCGCGATCTGGTCCATGGACGCGTCGGGGTCGCGCAGCAGTTCGGTGAGTGCGACGTCGAGGATGCGTCGGCGGTTGGCGTCCGCGCGACTGGAGTGGCCCGTGGTCATGGCTGTCATTGTGCCCCTTCCCACGCCGACTTGCACAGTGTTGTGCAGCAGGCGTACATTGCACAGTGTTGAGCAAATGCACATGTCTGTGCAAGTCTGCTGAGGAAGGCCACCCCTGCCATGCGACTCGTCATGACCGAACCGGTCGAGAAGATGGAGCGCCCCTACGCCCGCCGCTGGTGGGCACTGCTCGTCCTGTGCCTCAGCCTGCTGATCATCGTGATGGCGAACACCGCCCTCACGGTCGCGGCGCCCGACATGACCGAGGACCTCGGCCTGTCCAGCGCCGACCTGCAGTGGGTGATCGACGGCTACACCGTCCCGTACGCCGCCCTGATGCTCCTGTTCGGCGCGATCGGCGACAAGTACAGCCGCCGTGGCGCACTCCTGCTGGGGCTCGGGGTCTTCGGCGGCGGCGCGGTCCTCGGCTCCCTCGCCGACAGTGCCACGACGGTCATCGCGGCCCGCGCGATCATGGGCACCGGCGCCGCCATGATCATGCCGGCCACGCTGTCCCTGCTCGCCGCGACCTTCCCGCGCGGTGAGCGGGCCAGGGCGATCACCGTGTGGACCGCGACCTCCGGTGTGGCGATCGCGGCCGGTCCGCTGGTCGCGGGCGCGCTCCTGGAGCACCACGCCTGGACCTCGACGTTCCTGATCAACGTCCCGATCGCGGCCGTCGCCGCCGTCGCCGCACTCGTCCTCGTCCCGCCGTCCAGGGCCGCCGCGCGCGGCCGGATCGACTACGTCGGCGGACTGCTGTCGGTCGTCTGGATCGGCGCGCTGGTCTACATGATCATCGAGGGCCCGCACTTCGGCTGGCACGCCAAGGCCGTCGCCGCCGCGGTGATCGCGGGCATCGGCCTGGTGCTCTTCGTCGTCCGGGAGCTGCGCCACCCGCGCCCCGTCGTCGACGTCCGCCGCTTCACCGACCGCGGCTTCGCGGGCTCCAACCTCGCCGTCGCCCTGTTCTTCCTGGCCGTCTTCGGCGCCTTCTACTACCTCACCCAGCACCTCCAGTTCGTCCTCGGCTACAGCGCCCTGGAGACCGGTCTGCGGATGCTGCCGCTGGCCGGCGCGGTCTTCGCCGGCTCGGCCCTGACCGGCTTCCTCACCCCGCGGGTCGGCATGAAGTGGACGGTCACCGCGGGCATGGTCGGAGGTACGGCGGCCCTCGCGCTGCTCACGCGGATCGACGCGGGTTCGTCGTACGGCGACTTCGTCGCGCCCCTGATCGTGCTGGGACTGGCGATCGGCCTCGCCCTCTCGCCGGCCACGGACGCGATCATGGGTGCCTTCCCGGAGTCCGAGCTGGGCGTCGGCGGCGCGGTCAACGACACCTCGATCGAACTCGGCGGCTCGCTCGGCATCGCGATCCTCGGCTCGCTGCTGGCGACCTCCTACTCGGACCACCTCTCCGCCGCCACCGCCGGAAGCAGGCTCCCCGCGTCCGCCCTGGCCGGTGCCCAGGACTCCGTCGGCGCCGGATACACGGTCGCGCAGGGCATCGGCGAGCAGGCCCGGCAGGTCGCCGCGCGGGCCGCGCAGGCCACCGACCCGCAGCAGGCGGCCCAGTTGAAGGCACAGGCGGAGCAACTCGCCACCGGGGCACGGCAGATGGTGGACGCGGTCGGCTCGTCGTTCTCCGAAGCGGTGGCGCACACGAGCCTGATCGGCGCGATCGTGCTGGGCGTCGGGACGGTCCTGGTGGCGGTGCTGCTGCCGGGTCGCAAGGGCTCCGAGGAGACGGCGCAGGTCGAGGAGAGGGAACTCGTCGAGGCCCGCTGACTCACCGGACTCTTACCCCGCGCCACTAGCGTGCCGTCCCCGGACGGCACGCTCTCGGTTTCGGAGGCACACGGGGGATGAAGATCGACTGGGACCGGCGGACCTGCGCGCGCCGCGGCCATGTGACGTACGCGCCGGACGACCCCGGCCTCCGGGAGCGGCTGTACGCCGAGACCGCCCTCGGCGCGGCCTGGCGCTGTCTGCGCTGCGGTGACTTCGCCCTCGGTGACCCGCACGGTTCGGGACCCGCGGACCGCGCGCCCCTCGTGCCGCGCGGCAAGGTACTGCGGGACCTGTTCGTGCTGCGCTTCCTCGCCATCGAGCGGGCGGTGCGCGGGGTGTTCATCGTGCTGGCCGCGGTGGCGGTGTGGAAGTTCAGCAACAGCAAGGACGCGGTGCGCCGGCTCTTCGACGAGTATCTGGACGTCTTCCGCCCGGTGTTCAAGCACTTCCACTACGACCTCGACCACTCACCGGTCGTGGGCACCGTCCAGAAGACCTTCGGCTACCGGCACCACACCCTGGTCCTGGTGGCCGTACTGCTGCTGGCGTACGCCCTGATCGAACTCGTCGAGGCGGTCGGCCTCTGGTACGCCAAGCGCTGGGCGGAGTATCTGACGGTGGTCGCGACGGCCGCGTTCCTCCCGCTGGAGATCTACGAACTCACCGAGCGCGTCAGCTGGTTGAAGATCGCCACGCTGGTCCTGAACATCCTGGCCGTCCTCTACATCCTCCTCGCCAAGCGCCTGTTCGGCCTGCGCGGCGGCCACCGGGCCTTCGAGGAGGAACGGCGGAGCGCGTCGCTGCTGGAGGTGGAGGAGGCGGCGAAGACAGTCGGCGTCTAGGAGGGCTCGACCCACGGGTCGGTGATCTCCCGCAGCAGGGTCAGCGCCTCACGCAGCTGTCTCATTCGGCGGCTGCCGATGTGCTCCTCCCACTCCTTCTCGACCTCCGCGACCACCGCGGCGCCGATCCGCTGGGCCTTCGACGCCTTCTCCGCCAGGCACACCAGCCGGGCCCGCTTGTCGGTCGGGTCCGGGAGCCGGGTGACGTAGCCCGCCTTCTCCAGCTGGTCGACCAGGAAGCCCGCGGTCTGCTTGGTGATCTGGGCCTGCTCGGCGAGTTCCGTCAGCCGTGTGCCGTTCGGCCCGATGCGCTGCATGACCCGGGCCTGGGCGGGCGTGAAGTCGTCGAAACCGGCCTCCGCGAGCGCGGCGAAGATCCGGTTCTCCAGGGCCCGGTACGGGAGGAACAGGAGCAGCCCCGTGTTGAGCTCGCTCTCCGCCACCATCGTCGACACTCCTCGCACTGCTTGACACTGGTCAGGCTCTCTGACTACTTTGGTCAGAGAAGCTTACCACTTGAGTGGGTGATTCCCGTGGGTGCCGTATCGGACGCAGTGCTGGACACCGACGAGCTCTGGCGGATCGTCGACCAGGAGCGGGCGAGCCTGGCCGACCTGCTGGACGGCCTGACCCCCGAGCAGTGGGAGACCCGGACGCGCTGCGGGGACTGGCGGGTGCGGGACGTCGCCGCGCACCTGACGATCGCGGCGCGCTACTCCGTGGGCCAGGTCGTGCGGGAGATGGTCCGGGCCCGGGGGGACTGGAACCGGATGATCCACGACTCGGCGGTCCGCGAGGCCGACCTGCCGACCGGTGAGATCGTCGCCAACCTGCGCTCGATCATCGGCTCCCGCCGCCTCGCGCCGACCACGTCACCCCATGAGCCCCTCCTCGACCTCCTCGTCCACGGCCAGGACATCGCCCTCGCGCTCGGCCGGCAGCGGGCGGTGCCGCCGGTGGCCGCGCGGGACTCCGCCGAGCGGGTGTGGACCATGCGGTTCCCGCCCCGGCCGTGGCCGCTGCCGAAGGCGCGCCTGGTCGCCACCGACATCGCCTGGACGCGGGGAGCGGGGGAGGAGCTGCGCGGCCCCATCGCGGCCCTGCTCCTGCTGCTCACGGGACGCCCGGAGGCGGCCCGTGAGTACGCCGAGCGCGCCGGGGAGCCGTGGACGGGGGTCGCGGCTCCCCGGTGACGTACGGTGCCCGGTCCGGTTCCGGGGTGCCGCGATCTGCCTGTCGGCGGCCGCGGGTTCGCCGTGACCGGGCGCGCCTGCGGGGCGGTGGCCGGGGGTTCGCCGTGACTGGACGTGACCGCGCGGCGGTGGCCGGGGGTTCGCTGTGACCGGGCGCGTCCGCCCGGCGGTGGCCGCGGATCGGCACCGCCCCGCGCCGCCGGGTCGGTGGGCGCGCCCCTCAGTCGGTGGCCGCACCCCCTTTATCACTCCCCGCCCCTTTCCGTGCCCTTCACCGTCACTTGACCCAATTCCTTTGACCCCCGCCCCGCGCGGCCCCCACGCTGGAGTTCTCGGCGTGCAGGGGCGGACGGACGTACGGAGGCGGGTATGGGGGAGTCGGTGGAGTGGGTGGAGGGGGAGCCCGCCTCGACGGAGCGGGTGAGTGAGCTGTTCCACGCATTCCTGGAGGCGGTCGCCCGTCCCCGGGACAGGACCCGGGAAGAGGCCCGCGACCTCAGCAGGCGGCTGCGGGAACACCTCGGCTTCACCCCCACTGAACGCCCCGTCGTCAAGGCGGCCTACCCGCCCTTCGACCTCCCCAACGTCCACCTCGCCCTGGAGCGGTGGTTCGCCGCGGACGCGAAGGCCCGCTCCCACGAACTCGTCGGCCTGCACGGCGCCCGCCACCACGGCGACCTCTCCCTCGGCGACATCCTCGAATCCGCCGACCGCTACGACCGTTTCGTGATCGGCGCGGTCGACTACGCCCAGCTGCCGATCTCCCCGGACGAGGAACTCCCGTGCGTCTCCTGCGGGTTCTACCTCGGCGCCGAGGGCGACCAGCGGTTCGCGGTCCTGCTGCACGGCCCCGCCGACGAGTACGGACGCAACAAGGTCGAGCTCGAAGTCCTCGCGGAGACCAAGGAGTTCGGCGACCGGCTGCTCGCCGACATCGACCGGCTCGTGCGCGAGCACAACATCTTCCGCGGCCAGGTCCTCTCCTTCGAGGGCGCGGAGTTCGGCGCGGGCCTCGGCCCGTTCCGCTTCCACCGCCGCCCCGGGCTCGCCCGCGAGGACATCGTGCTGCCGGACGGGCTCCTGGAGCGCGTGGAGCGCCAGGTCGTCGGCGTGGCCCGGCGCCGCGAGCAGCTCCGCGCGGCCGGCCAGCACCTGCGCCGCGGCCTGCTCCTCTACGGCCCTCCCGGCACCGGCAAGACCCACACGATCCGTTATCTCCTCTCCCACCTCCCGCAGTTCACCGTGGTGATCCTGTCCGGCACGAGCATCGACGCCATCGGCCCCGCCTGCTCGCTCGCCCGGATGCTCCAGCCCGCCCTGGTCGTCCTGGAGGACTGCGACCTGATCGCCGAGGCCCGCGACTACGGCGGCGGCGAACAGCCCCTGCTCTTCCAGGTGCTGAACGAGATGGACGGCCTCGGCGACGACGCCGACGTGGCCTTCCTCCTCACCACCAACCGCGCCGACCTCGAACCCGCCCTCGTGCAGCGCCCGGGCCGCGTCGACCTCGCCGTCGAGATCCCGCTGCCGGATGCCGAGGGCCGCGCCCGCCTCCTCGGCCTGTACGGCTCCGCGCTCGACCTCGACCAGGAGGTGGCCGAGGAGGTCGTGGCCCGCACCGAGGGCACGACGGCCTCCTTCACCCGGGAACTGGTCCGCCGGGCCGTCCTGATCGCCGCCGAGCGCGAGGCGCCCCGCACCGAGGCCGCGGACGTCCGCGAGGCCCTCGACGAACTCCTCTCCGACCGGGACCGGCTGACCCGGCGGCTGCTCGGCGTGCGCGGCGGCGAGGACCTGGAGGACGAGGACTGGATGACGGACGAGGAGGAGGACGAGGGCGGACCGCAGTTCTACGGCGGCGTCTACCTGGGCCCGACCCCCGGCCGCCGGCTCCCCGGCACACCCTGGGGCCGTCACGGCCCACCACGCTGACGCACGCCGTGTCTCAGGCGGCGTCCTCTCCGAGCGTCTCGGACACTGCCCGCGGCAGCCACCGCCGTACGTCACCGAAGGCGAAGCCGAGCCGGGCGGCACGGGAGTTGTCCATGCCGTAGGCGCGGGTGAAGGAGAACGGCGAGACCTCGCCGACCTCGACCGGCTGGAGGACCGTCCTGCCGTCGGGGAAGTGCGCGGCCACCGCCTCGCACAGGTCCCCGGTGCTCAGCAGCCCGTGGGAGGCGGCGTTCACCGGTCCGGTGAAGTCCTCGCCCACCGCCCAGGCCAGGAAGTCGGCGATCTCCTCGACGTGGATGTACGTGGCCGCCTGGTTGTCGACCGGGACGGCTATGGGCTCGCCCGTGCGGATGCGGTCCGCGTAGTGCGCCAGCCGCCCGGTGAAGTCGTCGGCACCGCCCAGGACGTGGGCCACGCGGACGGTCGTGAAGGGAAAGACGGGGTCCTTCGAGAACACGGCTTCCGCCTGCCGCTTTCCCTCGCCGTAATGCGATTCCAGGAAATCGGGGTCGTGCCAGGGAAGGGCCAGGTCCACCGGCACGGTCGTCGGGTCGACGGCGTCCTCGCGTACCGGGGCGATGGAGTCCTCGTACTCGTACACCTCGACCGTCGAGGTCATCACATAGCGGCGGGTGCGTCCGGCGAAGACCCGGCGGGCGACGGCCGCCTGGCGCGGGGTGTAGCAGACCTGGTCGACGACCACGTCGAAGGTGCGCGAGCCCAGCGCGCTGTTCAGTGAGTTCTCGTCGTCGCGGTCGGCGACCAGGTGGACCGTCCCCACGGGGGGCGCGGCCGAACCCCGGTTGAGGACCGTGACCCGGTCGCCGGCGGCCAGCAGCCGTGCGATCAGCCGCTTGCCGAAATAGCGGCTGCCGCCGATGACCAGGACCTCGCGTGCGGTTTCCATGACCATAATTCTCCTGGCACACCATCACCTACTGAAGGGGGAACCATGGGAGTTCAGGCATCAGTGCCGAAAGAACCACGGCAATCACGGCTCTCCGCCGTCGAAACCTCAGCAGGCTTCGACGCGGTGGACCGGCAGATCCTGGAGCTCCTGCAGACCGACGGCCGGATCAAGCTCAGCGAGCTGGGCCGCCGGGTGCGACTGAGCCCGGCGGCGGTCACCGAGCGGGTACGGCGGCTGGAGGCGGCGGGCGTGATCAGCGGCTACGGCGCCCAGGTCGTGCCGGGGCGGCTCGGCTACGGCATCCAGGCGTTCATCCGGGTCAGCCCGCACGGCGGCTACACCCTGAAGCACCCGAGGACCCTGGAGCTGATGGAGCGGCCCGAGATCACCGAGGTGCACCACGTGGTCGGCGAGGACTGCTGGATCCTCAAGGCCGCCGTCCGCGACACCCTCCACCTGGAGGAGGTCCTGGAGGCGGTCTCCGCGCTCGGCCGCACCACGACGTCGATCGTGCTGACCTCGCCGGTGGAACGCAAACCGCTCTTGCCTTGACGTCGGCGTCAAGGGCTACCTTCGCAGCATGCGAATCGGCGAGCTGGCCGCACGGGCCGGGACCACCACGCGGACGCTGCGGTACTACGAGGCGCGGGGTCTGCTGCCCGGGCGGCGGGGTGAGAACGGCTACCGCACCTACGACGAGACGGACCTCAAGCTGCTCCGGCAGATCCGGACCCTCCAGGACTTCGGGTTCGGTCTGGAGGAGACCCGGCCGTTCCTGGAGTGTCTGCGGGCCGGGCACGAGGAGGGCGACACCTGTCCCGCGTCGATCGACGTCTACCGCCGCAAGCTGGACGAACTCGACTCCCTGATAGGGGAGTTGCAGGCGGTGCGGGCGAAGATCGGAGTCCGGCTGGCCATGCTCGACGGTACGGATCCGCTGTGCGAACTGGGAGGACAGGAACTGTGATCGACGTGACGGACGCGGATTTCGCCGCGGAGGTGATCGGGTCGGAGTTGCCGGTGCTGGTGGAGTTCACGGCGGACTGGTGCCCGCCGTGCCGGCAGATGGGGCCGGTGCTGCACGCCCTCGCCGCCGAGGAGGCCGACCGCCTCAAGGTGGTGCAGTTGAACGTGGATCTCAATCCGGAGACCACGAACGCCTACAAGGTCCTCTCGATGCCCACCTTCATGGTCTTCCGTGGCGGCGAGCCGGTGAAGTCCATGGTGGGAGCCCGGCCGAAGCGCCGCCTCCTGGAGGAACTGGCCGATGTGATCTGATTCCCGGCCCTGGGAACGAAAGAAATCCCCCGAGCAATTGTGCTCGGGGGATTTCTTTGCGTATATTGAATGGTTCGCGACTTCATGGGGATTGAGTCGCAAAGAGGCTTAGTGAGCACAGTATATCTGCGCGGGAGTGGAATTGTCAAACAGTGCTGAAATTCGCGGTGAGCAGGAATTCATCGACCACCTGTACGCGCACGTGGACGCCCTGCGCGGCGACACCGAGGCGTCGGTCACCGACGCGCTCGCCCAGGGCAACACCCCGATGCAGGCCCGCCTGGAGCGGGACATCCTGGTCGCCGAGCGCTCCGGCCTGCTGGCCGCCCTGAACGCGGTCGACGGCTCCCTCTGCTTCGGCCGGATCGACCTCACCTCGGGCGTCACCCACCACATCGGCCGGATCGGCCTGCGCACCGACGACGCCGAGCGCACCCCGATCCTCATCGACTGGCGGGCCGAGGTCGCCCGCCCCTTCTACCTGGCCACCGGCCACACCCCGATGGGCCTGCGCCGCCGCCGGCACATCGGCACCGACGGCCGCCGCGTCACCGACCTGCACGACGAGATCCTCGACCTGGGGGACGAAACCAGGACCGGGCACGAGGACCCCACCGGTGACGCGGTGCTGCTCGCCGCGCTCGACGCCGCCCGCACCGGCCGGATGCACGACATCGTGCAGACCATCCAGGCCGAGCAGGACGAGATCATCCGCGCACCCCACCGCGGGGTGCTCGTGGTCGAGGGCGGGCCCGGCACCGGCAAGACGGCCGTCGCCCTGCACCGGGCCGCCTATCTCCTCTACGAACACCGGGAGTTGCTCGCCAAGCGGGCCGTGCTGATCGTCGGCCCCAACCCTGCCTTCCTCGGTTACATCGGCGAGGTGCTGCCCTCCCTGGGCGAGACCGGGGTGCTCCTCGCCACGGTCGGCGAGCTCTTCCCCGGCGTGAAGGCCACCGCCACCGACAGCCGCGCGGCGGCCGCGGTGAAGGGCCGTGCCGCCATGGCGGACGTCCTCGCCGACGTCGTACGCGACTGGCAGGCGCTGCCCGACCCGGTGATCGCGATCGAGCACGACCGCGAGGTCCTGATGCTCGACGACGGCCTGGTCAAGGTCGCCCGTGAGAAGACCCGGGCCGCCCGGCTGCCGCACAACGTGGCGCGGGAGCACTTCGAGGGCCACATCCTCAACACGCTCACCGAGCTGTACGCCGAGCGCGTCGGCACCGACCCCTACGACGGCAGCAGCCTCCTCGACCCGGCCGACATCACCCAGATCCGCGACGAGATCGCCGAGAACCCCGAAGTCTGGGCCGCCATCGACCAGTTGTGGCCGCGGCTGACCCCGCAGCGGCTGGTCGCCGACTTCCTCGCCGACCCGGTCGGCCACCTCCCCGACGAGGACGCGGCCGCGATCCGCCGCCCGGTGACCCGGGGCTGGACCGTGGCGGACGTACCTTTGCTGGACGAGGCGGCCGAACTCCTCGGTGTGGACGAGCGGGTGGCGCGGGCGCTGGCCGAGCGCGAGCGCGAGACCCAGATCGCCTACGCGCAGGGCGTGCTCGACGTGTCGTACGCCTCGCGGACCTACGAGTTCGAGGACATCGACGACGAGGACTCCGAGGTGCTGTCGGCCCACGACATCATCGACGCCGAGCGGTTCGCCGAACGGCAGGAGGAGGACGACCACCGCAGCGCCGCCGAACGCGCGGCGGCCGACCGCACCTGGGCGTTCGGGCACATCATCGTCGACGAGGCGCAGGAGCTGTCGCCGATGGCCTGGCGGCTGCTGATGCGGCGCAGCCCGACCCGTTCGATGACGCTGGTCGGCGACCCGGCGCAGACCGCGGAGGCGGCCGGCGTGGGATCGTGGCAGCAGATCCTTCAGCCGTACGTCGAGGACCGCTGGGAGCACACCCGCCTCGGCGTCAACTACCGCACCCCCGCCGAGATCATGGACCTCGCGGCGGCCGTCGTACGCGCGGAGAACCCGGACTTCGAACCCCCGAGTTCGGTCCGTTCCACCGGTGTACGGCCCTGGGTGCGCGCCACCGACGACCTGCCCGGCGCGGTCGCCGAGGCCGTGAAGGAGCTGACCCCGGCCGAGGGGCGGCTCGCGGTCATCGCCCCGCGCCATCTGCACCGCAGGCTCGCCGCCCGCCTCGACGGGGTGACCGCGGGCGCCGAACCGGACCTGACCCGGACCGTCGTCCTCCTCGACCCCCGCCAGTCCAAGGGGCTCGAATTCGACTCGGTGCTCGTGGTCGAGCCGGCGCTGTACGGCACGAGCGACCTCTACGTGGCACTGACCCGCGCGACCCAGCGGCTGGGCGTCCTGCACACGGGCCGGCTGCCGAAGGCACTGGTCACGGACTGAGGATCAGTCATCACCAACAAGTAACAGTTCACGTCCGAGTCACTGCTCGTGCACGGTCGGTGCGGTAAGCGTGTGCACATGGAAGCCCATGCCCACGCGACCCCGCCGGCCGACGGTCCCACCCTCGGGTCGCTCCCCGTCGAACCGCTGCTCACCGCCGAGTTCGACGTCGACCCGGGCGCGGTGTACGAGCGGCTGCGCACGACCTACGGGCCGGTCGCGCCGGTCGGGCTGCTGGGAGTGCCGGTGTGGCTGGTGCTCGGCTACACCGAGGTCACCGAGGTGCTGCGGAACGAGAACCTGTGGCGCAGGGACATCCGGTACTGGCGGGCACGGGCGGAAGGCCGGCTGCCGCGGGACTGGCCGCTGCTGGCCGGTTACGAGGTACGGCAGATGATGTTCATGGACGACGAGGAGCATCTGGCGGCCCGGCGCACACATCACTCGGCGCTCAGCCCCTTCCAGGACGCGCGCAGCCCGGAGGGGTGGGAGGTACGGGCCGCGGTCGCCCGCTACGCCGACGAACTGGTCGGGATGCTGGCCGCGGAGTCCGGGTCCAAGGGGTTCGCGGACCTCGGGGCGCAGTACACCCGGCCGTTGCTGCTGATGGTGACGACCAAGCTGTTCGGCTGTCCCGTGGAGTTGGGCGACGAGCTGGTCATGGACCTGTGGCGGATGCTCGACGGGGGAGCGGACTCCGGTCCCGCGACGGCCCGCGCGCTCGGGGCGTTCACCCGGCTCGCCGCGCACCGGCGGGCCCGGCCGGGGGACGACCTCACCTCGTACCTGCTGCTCGCGGATCCCGGACTGAGCGACGAACAGCTCGGGCGGGAGCTGTTCATGAACGCCGTGTACCTGAACGACATCACCGGGAACATGGTCCTCAACACGCTGCTGGAGGTGCTGCGCGGGAACGCCACGGTCCGGCGCAGCCTGTCGGCCGGGCAGCTCGGCGAAACGGTCAACCGCGCGGCGCTGGCCAACCCTCCCGTGGCCAACATGTGCTTCCGGTTCGCGGCGCGGGACGTACGGCTGGGCAAGGTGTGGGTGCGGGCGGGCGACGCGGTGTCCCCGTCGGCGGCGGCCGCGCACCAGGAACTGCTGGCGCTCAGCTCCTCCCACCTGGTGGGGGCCACGGTGTCCACCCGGGCGCATCTGGGGTGGGGTGCCGGTCCGCACCAGTGCCCCAGCGCCGCACGGGAGTTGGGCGGCATGATCGTCTCGACCGCGGTGGGCCGGTTCCTCGACCACTTCACCCGCGCGGAACTCACCCTGCCCCCGGACCAGTTGCCCTGGCGGTCGGGGCCGGTGGTGCGGGGGCTGCGACTGCTGCCGGTCCGCTACGAGCTCGGCACGGGCGTCACCCACCGCGCGGAGCCGGCACCGATGCCGGTGCCGGCCCACGCGGGCGGCGGCGACAGCCAGACCAGGGGACTGCTGGCCGCGCTGCGGAAGTTCATGTTCGGCGGCCGCTGAGCGCTGACGGCCGACCGCCGACCTGCGCGCCGGCCGCCGAACGCTGACTCCTACGCCGGTCGCAGCCACACCGTCGCCAGGGGCGGCAAGGTGAGCTGGAGGCTGGCCGGGCGGCCGTGCCAGCCCTGGGGATCGGGCTTCAGGACGTCCGGGTTGGTGATGTCGCCGCCCCCGTACTTCCCGGTGTCGGTGTTGAGGGATTCGGTCCAGGCCGGGATGTCGTCCGGCACGCCGAGGCGGTAGCCGGGGCGGACCACCGGGGCGAGGTTGGAGACCGCGAGGAGGGGGTTGCCCTCCGCGTCGTAGCGCAGGAAGGCGAAGACGTTGTCCTCGGACGCGTCGCCCACGATCCACTGGAAGCCCGAAGGGTCGGTGTCGCGCTGCCACAGGGCCGGGGTGTGCCGGTACACGATGTTCAGGTCGCGGACCAGGTCGCGGACGCCCCGGTGGTCGGCCTCCGCCCCGTACGCCGGGTCGAGCAGCCACCAGTCCGGGCCGTGCGCCTCCGACCACTCCGCGCCCTGGGCGAACTCCTGGCCCATGAACAGGAGTTGCTTGCCGGGGTGGGCCCACATGAAGGCCAGGTAGGCACGCAGGTTGGCGCGCTGCTGCCACCAGTCGCCGGGCATCTTCGAGACCAACGAGCGCTTGCCGTGCACCACTTCGTCGTGCGAGATCGGCAGCACGTAGTTCTCGCTGTACGCGTACACCATCGAGAACGTCATCTCGTGGTGGTGGTACTTGCGGTGCACCGGCTCATGGGCCATGTACCCCAGCGAGTCGTGCATCCAGCCCATGTTCCACTTCAGGCCGAAGCCGAGCCCCCCGAAGCCGCCGGGGCCCATGTGGTGCGTCGCGCGCGTCACGCCGTCCCAGGCCGTCGACTCCTCCGCGATCGTCACGACACCCGGCACCCGCCGGTAGACCGTCGCGTTCATCTCCTGGAGGAAGTCCACCGCGTCCAGGTTCTCCCGGCCGCCGTGCACGTTCGGCACCCACTGGCCCGGCTCACGCGAGTAGTCGAGGTAGAGCATCGAGGCGACCGCGTCGACCCTGAGGCCGTCGATGTGGAACTCCTCGCACCAGTAAATGGCGTTCGCCACCAGGAAGTTGCGGACCTCCCGGCGGCCGTAGTCGAACTCCAGCGTGCCCCAGTCGGGGTGCGCGGCCCGCAGCGGGTCCTCGTGCTCGTACAGGGTGCGGCCGTCGAACTCGGCCAGCGCCCAGTCGTCGCGCGGGAAGTGCGCGGGCACCCAGTCCATCAGTACGCCGATCCCGGCCTGGTGGAGGGCGTCGATCAGGTACTTGAAGTCGTCGGGGGTGCCCAGGCGCGCGGTGGGGGCGTAGAAGCCGGTGACCTGGTAGCCCCAGGAGCCGCCGAAGGGGTGCTCGGCGACGGGCATCAGCTCGACGTGGGTGAAGCCGAGGTCCTTGACGTACGCGGGCAGCTGCTCGGCGAGCTGACGGTACGTCAGTCCGGGTCGCCAGGAGGGGAGATGGATCTCGTAGACGGAGAAGGGGGCCTGGTGCGCCGGGGCGCCCTCGGCACGCTGGGCCAGCCACTCCTCGTCGCCCCACTCGTGGTGCGAGGCGTGGATGATCGAGGAGGTGTTGGGCGGGACCTCGGTGCGGCGGGCCAGCGGGTCCGCGCGCAGCGTCTTCGAACCGTCGGGGCGGGTGATCTCGAACTTGTACAGCTCGCCCTCGCCGACGCCGGGCACGAACAGTTCCCAGACGCCGGTGGCGCCGAGCGAACGCATCGCGAACGCCGACGGGTCCCAGAAGTTGAAGGTGCCGGCCACGCGCACGCCTCGCGCGTTCGGGGCCCACACCGTGAAGCGGGTGCCGTCGACGCCCTGGTGGGTCATCGGCTGCGCGCCGAGCGCCGTCCACAGCTGCTCGTGCCGGCCCTCGCCGATCAGATGCAGGTCGAGATCGCCGAGCGCGGGCAGGAAGGCGTAGGCGTCCTCGGTCTCCTGGACCGCCCCCTCGTACGTCACGAGCAGCCGGTAGTCCGGAACCTCCGTCAGCGGCAGCGCCCCGGAGAAGAACCCGTCACCGTCGTCGTGCAGCTCGGCCCGCACGTCCCCGGCCACGACGCTCACGCCCAGCGCGTACGGCCGAAACACCCGAAACGCCACCCCACCGACGACTGGATGCGCCCCCAGCACGGAGTGCGGATCGTGATGGGCACCGGAAAGCAACCGCTCACGATCCCCGGCGTCCAGCACGGATGCCTCCGGCGGCGGGGCGGGGGTGGTGGTCGCCGGCGCGGCGGCGACGGGCTGGGCGGGGGGCTTTGCGCCGGCCGTCTTCCGCGTGGCGGGTTTCTTGGCGGGGGCGGGGGTGGTCGTGACCGGTGCGGCGTGGGCCGGTGCGGCAGCGGCCGGCTGAGCCGGGGGTTTCGCACCGGCCGACTTCCGTGCTGTGGGCCTCTTGGCGCGGGCGGTGGTGGTTGTCACGGGCTCGGCGGGAGCCGGTGTGGCAGCGGCCGGCTGCGCCGGGGGTTCCGCGCCGGCAGACTTCCGCGTCGCGGGCTTCTTGGCGGGGGCCGGTGTGGTGGGTTCCGCGGTGGTGGCCGGCTCCGACGTGCTCTTCCCGCCGACCGTCCTCTGCACCGCTGTCTTCCGGGCGGTCACCTTCTTGGCCGCGGTCTTCTCCGCCGTGGCCTTCTTGGCCGTCGTCTTCTTCGCGGCGGCCTTCTTCACGGCAGGGCTCTCCACGGGCGCCTCCTTGGCCAGCGCCTTCTTGGTGACGGCCTTCTCCGTACCCGCCTTCTTGGCGACTGCCTTCTTGGCAACGGCCTTGTCGGCGACGGCCTTCTCCGCACCGGCCTTGTTCGCGACCGCCTTCTTCGCGACCGCCTTCTTGGCGGCGGACCCCCCAGCAGCGGCCTTCTTCGCGACGGTCTTCTCCGCAGCGGCCTTCTTTGCGGCGGTCCCCCGGCCCGTGGTCTTCTCCACGCCGACCTTCTTCGCGACGGCCTTCACCGCGCCCGCCGTTTCGGCGACCGCCTTCTCCGCCGCCGCCTTCACGACACCCGTCCCTTCAGCGCGGGACTTCTCGGCGCCGGACTTCCCTGCATCCGACTTCCCCGCAAGCGGTGTCTTCCCCGTGGGCGGTGTCTTCGTCACTGGCTTCTCCGCGGCCTTCTTCTTCGCAGTCTTCTTCGGTTCCGAACCGCTGGGGGTGGGCGGAGTCACAGGAGGAGCCTCCTCGGCCAGGAAAGGTCGGTCAGATCAGGTCGGACGTCGCGTACCGCGCCACCGCGGCCATCGGCACCTGGAGCCAGTCCGGCCGGTGCCGCGCCTCGTAGACGACCTCGTAGATCGCCTTGTCGGTCTCGAACGCCCGCAGCAGCACCGGATCGGTCCGTGGATCCACGCCACTGACCTCGGCGTATCCCGAGCAGTATGCCGCCCGGCAGGCCTCGGCCCAGCCCGCCACCGGCAGGTCGGTCGAGTGGGCCGCGTAGTCGAAGGAACGCAGCATCCCCGCGATGTCACGGGCCGTCGGCTGCGGCATCCGGCGTTCCGAGAGCGGCTTGGACGGCTCGCCCTCGAAGTCGATCAGCGACCAGTGCCCGGAGGCCGAGCGCAGACACTGCCCGAGATGCAGGTCGCCGTGGACGCGCTGCGCCGTCCAGGTGGTGCCCTCGGCCGCCAGATCCCCCAGCGCGGTGAACGCCGAGTGCAGTCCGGGGGCGTAGGGACGCAGGGCCGGGACCGCCTGCACGGCCGCCTCCAGCCGCTCGATCATGCCGTCGACGAGCAGCTGGAGCTGCTGATGGCCGAGCGTCACGGTCGGCAGGGCCCGGGCCAGCGCGGTGTGCACCTCGGCGGTGGCCCGCCCGAGGGCATGCGCCTCCGCGCTGAAGTCCTCGCCCTTGGCCAGTTCCCTGAGCGCCAGCTCCCAGCCGTCCGACGCGCCCTGCACGAAGGGCTGGAGCACGCCCAGGGTGTACGGCTCGTCCTCCAGCTCCGCCCGCAGCCACCCCGTCGGCGCGGGCACCCGGGGGCAGCCTTCCCGGGCCAGCGCGAGCGGGAGCTCCAGGTCGGGGTTGACGCCGGGCACGACCCGGCGCAGCAGCTTCAGGATGAACGTATCTCCGTAGACGATCGACGAGTTGGACTGCTCGGCGGTCATCACCCGGGCCACCAGGCCGTCCCGGATCTCCTGGTGCGGGTCCCGCTCGAAACGCAGCCCGCCGATCCGGGCCCCGGTGCGGATCGCCTCCAGGAGCAGTTCGGCGGGCAGTGGGTCGTGGAGGGCGTCGTACGCGGTACGGCCGGTGAGCGGGCCCTCCTCGACATGGCCGATCAGCGCGGGCGCCAGCCGGGGCGGCAGCGCCTCGCGCACGCCTATGAGGAGCTGGTAGCAGTCCCCGGGGTGCGGCGGGGCGCCCACGGTCAGCGGCTGGTGGGCGCGGACCAGCAGGTGGTAGAGGCCGAGCTTGGCCGTGGGTGGCAGCAGTTCGGTGGCCGCCACCAGCGAGAACCCGGTGACCGGGCGTCCCTTGCCCGCGAACCAGCGCTGCCGCGGCAGCCACTCGCGCAGCAAGGGATCGAGTGAGGCGAGGAGGCCGGGGCTTGTCGTGGCGGTACGGGTGACGGCTTCCGACATGGTGGGGCGTCCTTTCCCCGGGCTGGCTGGTCGGGGTGTTACTGATGCGTGCCCCGGGCGGGCCGGTGGAAACCGCCCCGCCCGGGTCCCGGTCGGGCTAGGCCGCGTCCTTGCGCAGCCGGAACCAGTAGAAGCCGTGCCCGCCCAGGGTCAGCAAGTACGGCAGCTCACCGATGGCCGGGAACCGCACCCCGCCGAACAGCTCCACCGGATGCCGTCCGTTGAAGGTGCTCAGGTCCAGTTCCGTGGGCTGCGCGAACCGGGAGAAGTTGTGCACGCACAGGACCAGGTCGTCCTCGTACTCCCGCAGGAAGGCCAGTACCGCCGGGTTGGAGGACGGCAGCTCGGTGTAGGAGCCGAGGCCGAACGCCGTGTTCTGCTTGCGGATCTCGATCATCCGGCGCGTCCAGTGCAGCAACGAGGAGGGCGACGCCATCGACGCCTCGACGTTGGTGACCTGGTACCCGTAGACCGGGTCCATGATGGTCGGCAGATACAGACGCCCGGGGTCACTGGAGGAAAAACCCGCGTTACGGTCCGGTGTCCACTGCATGGGGGTGCGGACGGCGTCCCGGTCGCCGAGCCAGATGTTGTCGCCCATGCCGATCTCGTCGCCGTAGTAGAGGATCGGCGAGCCGGGCAGGGAGAGCAGGAGAGCGGTGAACAGCTCGATCTGGTTGCGGTCGTTGTCGAGCAGCGGGGCGAGCCGCCGCCTGATGCCGATGTTGGCGCGCATCCGCGGGTCCTTGGCGTACTCGGCCCACATGTAGTCGCGTTCCTCGTCGGTGACCATCTCGAGGGTCAGCTCGTCGTGGTTGCGCAGGAAGATGCCCCACTGGCAGTTCTGCGGGATGGCCGGGGTCTTGGCGAGGATCTCGGAGACCGGGTAGCGGGACTCGCGGCGCACGGCCATGAAGATGCGGGGCATGACCGGGAAGTGGAAGGCCATGTGGCACTCGTCGCCGCCGGACTCGTAGTCGCCGAAGTAGTCGACCACGTCCTCCGGCCACTGGTTCGCCTCCGCCAGGATCACCGTGTCCGGGTAGGACGCGTCGATCTCCTTGCGGACCCGCTTGAGGAACTCATGGGTTGCCGGAAGGTTTTCGCAGTTGGTGCCCTCCTGCTGGTACAGGTACGGCACGGCGTCGAGACGGAAGCCGTCGATGCCCAGGTCCAGCCAGAACCGCAGCGCGGAGATCATCTCCTCCTGCACGGCCGGGTTCTCGTAGTTGAGGTCCGGCTGGTGGGAGAAGAAGCGGTGCCAGAAGTACTGCTTGCGGACCGGGTCGAAGGTCCAGTTGGAGGCCTCGGTGTCGACGAAGATGATCCGCGCGTCCTGGTACTGCTTGTCGTCGTCCGCCCAGACGTAGTAGTCGCCGTAGGGGCCGTCGGGGTTGGCGCGGGACTCCTGGAACCACGGGTGCTGGTCGCTGGTGTGGTTCATGACGAAGTCGATGATCACGCGCATGCCGCGCTGGTGGGCGGCGTCGACGAACTCCACGAAGTCGGCGAGGTCACCGAACTCCGGCAGTACGGCGGTGTAGTCGGAGACGTCGTAACCGCCGTCCCGGAGCGGCGACTTGAAGAACGGCGGCAACCACAGGCAGTCGACGCCCAGCCACTGGAGGTAGTCCAGTTTGGCGGTCAGGCCCTTGAGGTCGCCGACACCGTCGCCGTTGCTGTCCTGGAAGGAGCGGACCAGCACCTCGTAGAAGACCGCTCGCTTGAACCAGTCGGGGTCGCGGTCCTTGGCGGGGGTGTCCTCGAAGGTGTCGTGGACGGGCTCGTTGACGATCATGTTGTGGGTGACCCTCCGATCTGCGGGGTGGACGGTCGCAGGACGGTGCTGTGCTCACCCGGGGACTGACCCCCGGACCCCCGGCCGACCACGAGGACGTGTGCCCCGCCGGGCTGGAGTCGCACGTAGTTCGCCCTGCCCCAGTGATAGGTCTCACCGGTGAGCTCGTCGCGCACCGGCACCGACTCGTGCCATTCCAGGCCGAGTTGCGGCATGTCCAACGAGACCGTGGCCTCCTGGGTGTGGTGCGGATCGAGGTTCACGACCACCAGAACCGTGTTCGAGCCACTCCGCTTGGAGTACGCGATCACCTCGTCCTTGTCCGCGTGGTGGAAGTGGAGGTCGCGCAGCTGCCGTAGGGCCGGATTGTCCCGCCTGATGGTGTTGAGCTGGGTGATCAGGGGGGCGAGGCTGTCGGGGCTGTCCCAGTCGCGGGCCTTGAGCTGGTACTTCTCCGAGTCCAGGTACTCCTCGCTGCCCTCGCGCAGCGCGGTGTTCTCGGCCAGCTCGTAGCCGGAGTAGATCCCCCAGGTCGGCGAGAGGGTCGCGGCCAGGACCGCGCGCAGCGCGAACGCCGGCCGGCCGCCGTGCTGGAGGAAGGCGTGCAGGATGTCGGGGGTGTTGGCGAAGAAGTTCGGCCGCATGTAGGAAGCCGCCTCACCCGCCAGCTCACTCAGGTACTCGGTCAGCTCCTGCTTGGTGGTGCGCCAGGTGAAGTACGTGTACGACTGCTGGAAACCGATCTGCGCCAGGGTGTGCATCATCGCCGGCCGGGTGAACGCCTCCGCCAGGAAGATCACATCGGGGTCGGTGGCGTTGATGTCACCGATCACCCGCTCCCAGAACACCACCGGCTTGGTGTGCGGGTTGTCCACGCGGAAGATCCGCACCCCGTGCCCCATCCAGTGCCGCAGCACCCGCACGGTCTCCGCGACCAGCCCGTCCAGATCCGCGTCGAAGGCGATCGGGTAGATGTCCTGGTACTTCTTCGGCGGATTCTCCGCATACGCGATGGTGCCGTCGGGGCGGTGGTGGAACCACTCCGGATGCTTGTGCACCCACGGATGGTCCGGCGAACACTGCAGCGCGAAGTCCAGCGCGATCTCCAGCCCGTGCGCGGCGGCCTCCCGCACGAACCAGTCGAAGTCCTCGATCGTGCCCAGGTCCGGGTGCACCGCGTCGTGGCCGCCCTCCGGGGAGCCGATCGCCCAGGGCACGCCCACGTCGTCCGGGCCGGCGGAGAGGGTGTTGTTGCGGCCCTTGCGGAAGGTGGTGCCGATCGGGTGGATCGGCGGCAGGTAGGCCACGTCGAAGCCCATCGCCGCGATCGCCGGCAGCCGGCGGGCCGCGGTACGGAACGTGCCGTGCGGCGTCTCGGGGGTGCCCTCCGACCGGGGGAAGAACTCGTACCACGAGCCGAACAACGCCCGCTCCCGCTCCACCAGCAGCGGCAACGACTCCGACGCCGTGATCAACTCCCGCAACGGATGGCGGGCCAGCACCGCGTCCACCTCGGGCGTCAGGGCGGCGGCGAGGCGGGCGGCGGCCGGCCGGGTGTCGTCCCGCAGGGCTTGGACGGCCGCGAGGATCACACCGTTGCGCCCGTCGTCGGGGACCCCGGCCGCGGCCCGTTCGTGGAGCCGGGCGCCCTCCTCGAGGACCAGTTCGGTGTCCATGCCGGCCGGGATCTTGATCTGGGCGTGGTGCCGCCAGGTGCTGATCGGGTCGCCCCAGGCCTCCACGGTGAAGGTCCACAGACCGGGAGCGCCCGCGGTGACGGTGGCGCCCCAGCGGTCGGTGCCCGGGGCCAGCTCCCGCATCGGGGTCCACGGTCCGATGCGGCCTTCCGGATCCTTCAGTACGACATTGGCGGCGACCGCGTCATGGCCCTCGCGGAACACGGTGGCCGAGACCTCGAAGGTCTCTCCGGTGACCGCCTTGGCGGGCCGGCGACCGCGCTGGACGACCGGGCGGACGTCGAGGACGGGTATGCGCCCGACGGCCGTGGTCCGGTCCGCCGCCGTGGAGGATCGCTCCGGGGGCGGTGGGCCGGGGTCGACGGGGCGCGGGGTGAGTGCGTCGGTGCTGGACGTCGGGGGTGCCGACGAGTGGTGGTGCGTGGCGGGCATGACCGCTCCTGTCCGCGTCAACTTCGGGTGGGCGGATGGCTGTGGGGAGGGGGTCCTGCGGGGCGTCCCAGTGAACCTACCTGAGCCGTGTACCGGTGGAGCCTTCCCACCCTATTCGGGTGGGCAATCCGGCACTTTGTTAACTACTCACGCGTATGTCTGCACACAAGACCGGTCCCGTTCTGGCCGAACGGGACCGGTCTGCGGACGCTTCCGCTAGGAACCCGGCACCTGAAGGAGTTTGTCCGGCGAACCGGCTCCCCGGCCGGACACCTTCCCGGTGGCGGCCGCCTTCACCAGCGCTTTGCCGACCTGTGCCGGAGTGGCCCTCGGATGGTCGGACAGGTACAGGGCGGCGGCGCCCGCCGCGTGCGGGGTCGCCATCGACGTACCCGACCAGGTCGTCCTGGCGGTGTCGCTCGTGATGCCCGCGGAGGTGATGGACACCCCGGGCGCGAAGAGGTCCACGGCGGAACCGTAGTTCGAAAAGCCGGCCCGCCGGTCCTTGGCGTCGGTCGCGCCGACCGTGATCGCCTGCGGTACGCCGGCCGGTGAGTAGAGCCCGGCGGGCAGTCCTTCGTTGCCCGCCGCGACCGCGTAGGTCACCCCGGAGGCGATGGAGTTGCGGACGGCCGCGTCCAGCTGGGCGTTGTAGGTGCCGCCCAGGCTGAGGTTGGCGACCGCCGGCTTCCGCGCGTTCCTCGTCACCCAGTCGATCCCGGCGATGACCTGCGAGGTCGTGCCCGATCCCGCGTTGTCGAGGACGCGTACGGCGACCACCGCGGCCCGCTTCGCCACGCCGTACCCGGCACCCGCGACGGTGGCCGCCACATGGGTGCCGTGTCCGTTTCCGTCCCCCGCGGACCGGTCGCCCCCCACGAAGTCCCAGCCGTAGCTCGCCCTGCCCCCGAAGTCCCTGTGGGAGATCCGGATGCCGGTGTCGATCACGTACACCGTCGTCCCGGCGCCCCCGGAGGCGGGCCAGGCGTAGGCCCTGTCCAGGGGCCGGGCCCGCTGGTCGAGACGGTCGAGGCCCCAGGACGGCGGGTTCTTCTGGACCCCCTCCAGGGTCACCCGGGTGTCCTGGGCGACCGAGGCGACCCGGGGGTCCGCGGCCAGTCGCCGGGCCTGTCTCTCGTCGGCCCGGATCGCGTAGCCGTTGAGCACCGTGCCGTAGGTATGGCTGATTCTCGCCCCGTACTTCTCGGCGAGGCCCTTTCCGGCCGCCGACGGAGCCTCTGTACCCCCCTTGAGTGTCACCAGGTAACTTCCGGTGACGGAACCGGGCTCTCCGGCGCCGAGTATCCGTCCCTGTGGTGCGGCCTGCGCGGGCAGGGTGATGGCCGAAAGCGCGGCGGCACAGCCCACCGCGGTCAATCCCCCCAGCCGGCGCAGACGCCGATGTCGCGTCCGTGCCATGGCCTGACTTCCCCTCCTCAGCATGGCGTACGGCAGCCGCGGTCCGCCGGGTGCACCCGGCGCCGACCGGTACGCCAGGGGAAGCCTCTCGTGCGGTGTGAAGTACCACAAGGACGCCTGAGGGGGTGGAATCGGCCATATCCGCCATGAGGGGAGGTGGGGAGGTTGCGGCGATTTTCGGACTGTTCGATCCGGAACGGCGCCGTGGTGACGAGACCCTCCGCACGGATACGGTCGGGGTTGACGACGGGACCCACACCGCCGTGTGTCCCCCTCCGCACGCCTGACGAGGTGGCAAGTGAAGGCTATCCGTCGATTCACCGTCCGACCCGTACTGCCCGAACCCCTCCGGCCGCTCAGCGATCTGGCGCGCAATCTGCGCTGGTCCTGGCACACCGAGACCCGTGATCTCTTCCAGTCCGTCGATCCGGAACGCTGGGCCGCGTCGGGCGGTGATCCCGTACGGCTGCTCGGCGGCGTGCGCCCCGCCCGGCTCGCCGAGCTCGCCGAGGACCGCCGCTTCCTGCGCCGGCTGACCGCGGCCGCCGACGACCTCCACGACTACGTCACCGGCGAGCGCTGGTACCAGGCGCATCCGGGTGAACTTCCGGCCGCCGTCGCCTACTTCTCACCCGAGTTCGGCATCACGGCCGCGCTGCCGCAGTACTCCGGCGGCCTCGGCATCCTGGCCGGCGACCATCTGAAGGCGGCCAGCGACCTGGGCGTCCCGCTGATCGGCGTCGGTCTGCTCTACCGCCACGGCTACTTCCGGCAGACCCTGTCCCGGGACGGCTGGCAGCAGGAGCACTATCCGGTCCTCGACCCCAACGAGCTGCCCGTGGCGCTGCTCAAGGAGGCCGACGGCACCCCGGCGCAGGTGTCGCTGGCCCTCCCCGGCGGCAACCAGCTGCACGCCCGGATCTGGCTCGCCCAGGTCGGCCGGGTGCCGCTGCTGATGCTGGACTCCGACGTCGAGGAGAACGGCCTCGGTGAACGCGGGGTGACCGACCGGTTGTACGGCGGCGGCAGCGAACACCGGCTGCTCCAGGAGATGCTCCTCGGCATAGGGGGTGTCCGGGCCGTACGGACGTACTGCCGGCTGACCGGCCACGCCGAGCCCGAGGTCTTCCACACCAACGAGGGGCACGCCGGCTTCCTCGGCCTGGAGCGGATCGCCGAACTCTGCGACCAGGGGCTGGACTTCGACGCCGGTCTGGAGGCCGTCCGCGCGGGGACCGTGTTCACCACGCACACCCCCGTCCCGGCCGGCATCGACCGCTTCGACCGGGAGCTGGTCGCCCGGCACTTCGGCCCCGACGCCGAGCTCCCGCGCATGGACGTGGGCCGCATCCTGGCGCTCGGCATGGAGACCTACCCGGGCGGCGAACCCAACCTGTTCAACATGGCCGTGATGGGCCTCAGGCTCGCCCAGCGCGCCAACGGCGTCTCGCTGTTGCACGGGCAGGTCAGCCGGGAGATGTTCTCCGGACTCTGGCCGGGATTCGACCCCGAGGAGGTGCCGATCACCTCCGTGACCAACGGGGTGCACGCCCCGACCTGGGTCGCCCCCGAGGTGTTCCGGCTCGGCGCCCGGCAGATCGGCGCCCAGCGCACCGAGGACGCGCTGACCGTCGGCGGCTCGGAGCGCTGGGACGCCGTCGGGGACATCCCCGACCAGGACGTCTGGGAGCTGCGCCGGACCCTGCGCGAGCAGCTGGTGACCGAGGTGCGGGACCGGCTGCGGGCGTCCTGGCGGCAACGCGGCGCCGGTACGGCCGAGTTGGGCTGGATCGACGGGGTGCTGGACCCCGACGTCCTCACCATCGGGTTCGCGCGCCGCGTCCCGTCGTACAAACGCCTGACGCTGATGCTGCGGGACCGCGACCGGCTGATGGATCTGCTCCTGCACCCCGAGCGGCCCATCCAGATCGTGGTGGCCGGCAAGGCGCACCCGGCGGACGACGGCGGGAAACGCCTGGTCCAGGAGCTGGTGAGGTTCGCCGACGACCCGCGGGTGCGGCACCGGATCGTCTTCCTGCCCGACTACGGCATGGCGATGGCGCAGAAGCTCTACCCGGGCTGCGACATCTGGCTCAACAACCCGCTGCGGCCGCTGGAGGCGTGCGGGACGAGCGGGATGAAGGCGGCCCTGAACGGCTGCCTGAACCTGTCCGTCCTGGACGGCTGGTGGGACGAGTGGTTCCAGCCCGACTTCGGCTGGGCGATCCCGACGGCGGACGGCGTGGGGACCGACCCCGACCGCCGTGACGACATAGAGGCCGACGCCCTCTACGACCTCCTCGAACAGCGGGTGACCCCGCGCTTCTACGAGCGCGGCCAGGGCGGCCTGCCCGACCGCTGGATCGAGATGGTCCGCCAGACGCTCACGCTCCTGGGCCCGAAGGTCCTGGCCGGCCGGATGGTCCGCGAGTACGTGGAGCGGCTCTACGCTCCCGCCGCCCACGCCCACCGCACGATGGTCCCGGACACGGCGCGGGAGCTGGCGGAGTGGAAGGCCCGGGTGCGGGCGCAGTGGCACGGGGTGACGGTCGACCACGTGGAGACCACGACCGCGACGACCACGGCCGAACTCGGCACCACGCTCGGCCTGCGGGTCCACGTGGGTCTCGGCGCGCTCGGCCCGGACGACGTGGAGGTCCAGGCGGTCTCCGGCCGGGTGGACGAGGAGGACCGCATCGCCGACGCGACGACGGTCCCGCTGAAGCCGGTGGGCGGCCCGGACCCGGACGGCCGCTGGGTCTACGAGGGCCCCCTCTCCCTCGACCGCACCGGCCCCTACGGCTACACGGTCCGCATACTGCCCTCCCACCGCCTCCTGGCCTCGGCCACAGAGCTGGGAGTGGTGGCGGTGCCCTCCGAGGAGGTGGTGGAGGGGGCCGGGGTGCTCATGCGGTGAGCGACGGGGGCGCGGGCTCCTGGCTCGGCGAGCCTCAGCCCGCGTCCTCTCCTCCGCACAGCCTTCGCAGGACCGTCCCGCACTTGCGGGCGTAGGCGTGCTGGAGGCCGCGGGTTGCCGGGCCGCCTGCTCGGGAGTACCACTTGGCGCCCCGGCTGAAGGCCGACACCGTCAGCCATACCGTGCCGTCTCCCGTGCGGTCGACCACGAAGGACTCCTCGCCGCATTCGGGGTGGCCGGACAGGGTGCCGTAGGCCCAGCCCGCGCGGCGGTGTTCCTCGACCGTCCAGACCACTCGGCAGGGGGCCTTGATGACCCCGGCGAGGGTGACGGTGACGTCCACGTCGGGGGCCGCGCGGTCCGCGGTGGCGTCGATGCCGACGCCGAGGGCCCGGTGCATCTCCCAGGTCAGGACCGCCTCTGAGGCCTTCCGGAAGACGTCGTGGCCCTCGCCTATGCGCGTGCGGACGTGCAGGGGGTGGAAGCCGGGCGGGCAGAATCCGCTCCGCCGGGTCGCGCCGACGTCGTCGTACGTGAAGGACATGGGACCCAAGAGTAGGGCGGTACCCGGAAATGCCTTCGTTCCGGGTACCGCCCGTCAGTTGCTCGTGAGCACTAGCTGACGTTGACCGCCGACCAGGCCGCGGCCACCGCCTTGTACTCGGTGCTGGTGGAGCCGTACAGGGCCGACGCCGCCGACAGCGTGCCCGTGCGGGCCGCCTTGTAGTTGGTCGTCGACGTGAAGTACGTCGTCAGCGCCTTGTACCAGATCTGCAGCGCCTTGTCCCGGCCGATGCCGGTGACCGTGGAGCCGTTGGACGTGGGCGAGTTGTAGGACACGCCGTTGATCGTCTTCGCGCCGCTGCCCTCGGACAGCAGGTAGAAGAAGTGGTTGGCGACACCGGACGAGTAGTGCACGTCCTTGTTGCCGACGGTGGAGGACCAGGAGTCCGCCGAGCCGCCGTCCTTGCTGGGCTTGTCCATGTAGCGCAGCGGGGTGCCGTCGCCGTTGATGTCGATCTCCTCGCCGATGAGGTAGTCACCGACGTCGTTGGAGTTGTTGGCGTAGAACTCCACACCCGTGCCGAAGATGTCCGAGGTCGCCTCGTTCAGGCCACCGGACTCGCCCGAGTAGTTCAGGCCCGCGGTGTTCGAGGTGACGCCGTGGCTCATCTCGTGGCCGGCCACGTCCAGCGAGGTCAGCGGGTTGACGTTGCCCTCGCCGTCGCCGTACGTCATGCAGAAGCAGCTGTCGTCCCAGAACGCGTTGACGTACGCGTTGCCGTAGTGGACGCGGCTGTAGGCGCCGACGCCGTTGTTCTTGATGCCGCTGCGGCCGAAGGTGGCCTTGTAGAAGTCCCAGGTCTCCTGCGCGCCGTAGGTGGCGTCCACGGCGGCGGTCTGGTCGGTGGTGGAGCTGGAGGCCGCGCCGGTGCCCCACACGTTGTCGGCGTCCGTGAACAGGGTGCCGGCCGAGGAGCTGGTGGCGTGCGCCTTGTTGTACGTCTTGTGGTTGCCGCGCGTGGCGTCGGTGAGGTTGTACGTCGAGCCGGACAGCGTGGTGCTGAGGCTGACCGTGCCCGAGTACAGGCTCTTGCCGGTACCGGTGGCGTTCTCGATGCCCTGGTACTCGTAGAGCTTCTTGCCGGTGGCCGCGTCGGTGATGACGTGCAGCTGGTTCGGGGTGCCGTCGTCCTGGAAGCCGCCGACGATCGTCTCGTAGGCGAGGACGGGCGTGCCGTTGCCGGCCCAGATCACCTTGCGCGCGCCGTCGGCCGCGGTCTTGTCCGAGCCCGCGGCCTTGGCGGCGGTCAGGGCCTGGGTCTCGGCCTTGGCGACGCTGACCTTCGGGGTCAGGGAGGCGACCTTGATGGTGGCCTTCGTCGCCTTGGAGACACCCTCGGTTGCCCCGGACTTCGACTCGTGGACGACCAGGTCGCCGCCGAGGACGGGCAGGCCGTCGTAGGTGCGCTCGTAGCGGGTGTGGACCGTGCCGTCGGCGTCTCTGACGACGTCCTTGACGACCAGCTTCTCCTTGGCGCCGAGACCTATCTTCTGGGCCGTGGTCGCGGCGTCGGCCTGCTGCTCCTTGATGAGGGAGGTGCGCGCGGCCGCGGTCAGCTGGACCGGGGCGCCCGCGAGGGCCTTGCCGGTGCCTTCCGCCGGGGTCACGGCGGCGGCGCTGCCGGTGGTCAGGCCGGTGGTGAGCAGGGCTCCGGCCGCGACAGCGGTGGCGATGGCAAGGGTGGTGCGCTTGTGACGCGCGTAGAGGGGGGTCACACAAGCTCCTTCGTGGGGGAGCCCGGAGGGCGTGGGGTTGCCCACCGGGGTGGTTGTGAAGTTGTGCGGCGGTTGTGAGGAAGCGTGGCATCAAGGCGCGTACATGTCATGACCCTCAAGTGATGTTGGCTGAAAAGCAACCACCGGGTGAACATTGCAGGCATGTAAAGCGAGTTGACCTGGGCAAAGCCCCAACAAGCCGTCGGTCATGGGCTGGCAAAAAGAGGGCGCCGCCCCGGGGAGTCGAACCACCGGGGCGGCGCCCTGTCCAGGGGCCCGTGGGCCTACGGGAAGGTCAGCTTCCAGCTGTTGATGTAGCCGGTGTCCTGGGCCGCGTTGTCCTGGACCCGCAACTGCCAGGTCCCGTTGGCGACCTCGGAGGAGGCGTTCACCGTGTACGTGGTGTTGAGGTTGTCGGTCGAGCCGCCGGTGCCGTACGCCTTCAGTGTGTACGCCGTGCCGTCGGGGGCGATCAGCTGCACCCGGAGGTCACCGATGTAGGTGTGCACGATGTCCACCGCGACCTGGAGGTTGGACGGCGCGTTGCCCGTACGACCGGACACCGTGATCGGCGAGTTGACCGCCGCCCCGTTGTCCGGAATCGATACGTCGGTGGTGGACTCGAACGAGGTGCCGCCACCGCCGCCGCCACCGGGACGCGTGCCGACCGCCACGCCCGCCCAGGCGTTCGCCACGGCCGTGTACTCGGCGCTCGTCGTGCCGTACAGCTCACCGGCCGCCGCGAGGGTGCCGGTGCGGGCCGCCGCGTAGTTGGTGGTGGTCGTGAACTTCGTGGTGAGCGCGCGGAACCAGATCTTCTCCGCCTTGTCCCGGCCGATGCCGGTGACCGGAAGACCGTCCGAGGTCGAGGAGTTGTAGGTGACCCCGTTGATGGTCTTGGTGCCGCTGCCCTCCGACAGGAGGTAGAAGAAGTGGTTCGCCGGGCCCGACGAGTAGTGGACGTCCACCGACCCGATCCCGGAGTACCAACTGTCCTTGGACGCACCGTCCTTGCTCGGCTTGTCCATGTAGCGCAGCGGGGTGCCGTCGCCGTTGATGTCGATCTCCTCGCCGATGAGGTAGTCACCGACGTCGGAGGAGTTGTTGGCGTAGAACTCGACGGCCGTGCCGAAGATGTCCGAGGTCGCCTCGTTCAACCCGCCGGACTCGCCCGAGTAGTTGAGCCCCGCGGTGTTCGACGTGACGCCGTGGGTCATCTCGTGACCGGCCACGTCGATCGACGTCAGCGGGTGGGTGTTGCCCGACCCGTCGCCGTAGGTCATGCAGAAGCAGCTGTCCGACCAGAACGCGTTGACGTAGTTGCTGCCGTAGTGGACCCGGGAGTACGCCCCGACGCCGTCCCCGCGGATGCCCGAACGCCCCTGCACGTTCTTGTAGTAGTCCCAGGTGAGCGCGGCACCGTAGTGCGCGTCCGCGCCGGCCGTCTCCGTGTTGGAGGCGCTGCCGTTGCCCCACACGTCGTCCGGGCCCGAGAAGAGGGTGCCGGTGCCGGAGGTGCCGCGGTTGAGGTTGTACGTCTTGTGGCCGCCGCGCGCCCCGTCGGTCAGGTTGTACGTCGACCCGGACTGGGTGGTGCCGAGGGTGACCGTGCCGCTGTACATGGTGTTGCCGGTGCCGGTCTCGATGCCCTGGTACTCGTAGAGCTTCGCGCCGGTCGCCGCGTCCGTGATGACGTGCAGCTCGTTCGGGGTGCCGTCCTCCTGGAGGCCGCCGACGACCGTCTCGTACGCCAGCGTGGGCGTGCCGTTGCCGGCCCAGATCACCTTGCGCGGGGCGCGGTTGGTGTCGGCCTTGTCGGCGCCCGCCGCCTTCGCGAGCGTCAGCGCCTGCTTCTCCGCCTTGGCGGCGGGCAGGGCGGCCGTCGTGGTGGCCGGCTTGATGGCCTTGGCGGTCGCCTTGACGACACCCTCGGTCGCGCCGGACTTCGTGGTCTCCACGACGAGGTCGCCGCCGAGGACGGGCAGGCCGTCGTAGGTGCGCTCGTAGCGGGTGTGCAGGGTGCCGTTGCCGTCCTTGACGACGTCACGGACGACCAGCTGCTCCTTGGCGCCGAGGCCGAGGTCCTTGGCGGTGTCCGCCTTGGTGGCGTTCGCCTGGCGGATCAGCTCGGCGCGCTGGGCGGGGCTGAGCTTGAGGGACTCGGCGCCCGGGAGCACCTTGCCCGCGGCCGACGGTGCCTTCTCCGGTGCCGCGGTGGCGGCGCCCGACTGGACGGCCGTGGCGAGCAGGGCCGAGACACCGACGAGGGCCACGGCGGCGGCCTTGCGGTGCAGGGTGTGGGGGGCGCGTCTGTGGGAGGAACTGTCTCTCAACACTGACTCCTTCTGCGCGGCCGCGGATCACGCGGCCAGGGGAGACCGGACGGTGGGTCGACCGTCCGGGCACAACATGGAGGTACGCAGAACGGTGGTGCTGTGGGGTTGCTGTGAAGCAGCCGTGGGAAGAGTGGCAGTGGATTGCGCTGTCTGTCAGGAGCGCGTCAGAAAGTTGGCCGGAAACGGTCCGTTGTCCGGTAGTTCATGTTCGATATACGGTCGCGTGGGCGGCCTGTGACCCGGTGGGGGTTCAGCTGCCGCCCGGCCCGCCGTGCCACGACCCCCACAGCGCCGCGTACGCCCCGCCCGCCGCCACCAGCTCCTCGTGCGTGCCCAGTTCGGTCAGCAGGCCGTCCTCCATGACCGCCACCCGGTCCGCGTCGTGCGCGGTGTGCAGCCGGTGCGCGATGGCGATCACCGTGCGCCCTTCGAGTACGGCGGCCAGGGCGCGCTCGGTGTGCCGCGCGGTCGTGGGATCGAGCAGCGCGGTCGCCTCGTCGAGGATCAGCGTGTGCGGATCCGCCAGCACCACCCGGGCCAGCGCCAGTTGCTGCGCCTGCGAGCCGTCCGTGGAGTGGCCGCCCTCCTCGCCGAGCCGGGTGTCGAGCCCCTCGGGCAGCTCCCGCACCCACCCGTCCGCCCCTACGGCGGCCAGCGCGTCCCACAACTCCTCGTCCCCGGCGCCGGGTTCGGCGATGAGGAGGTTGTCGCGGACCGTGCCCAGGAAGACATGGTGCTCCTGGGTGACCAGGACGACCTGGCGGCGCAGCTGCTCGGGTCCGAGCCCGACGACGGGCACGCCACCGACGGTCACCGAGCCCGACGTGGGCGCGTCGACACCGGCCAGCAGTCTGCTCAGCGTGGTCTTCCCGGCACCGGACGGGCCGACCACCGCGAGCCGTTCCCCGGGACGCACGGTCAGGTCCACACCGCGCAGGACCTCGCCGCCGCGGCCGTAGGAGTAGCGCACGCCGGTGACGTCGATGCGATCGTCGGTGGGGGTGGGGGAGTCCTCGGCGGAGGTCCGCGGCGCTCCCGCGAGCCCTTCCACCCGGGCGAACGAGGCGCCGCTGGACTGGAGTTGCTCGACCCGCACCAGGATCTGGTCGAGCGGGTTGACCAGTTGCTGGAGGTACAGGGCGGCCGCGACGACCGAGCCGAGGCTCATCACGCCTCGCGCGTGCAGCATTCCGCCGATCAGGAGCACCCCGGCCACCGGCAGGATGTACGCGATCTCGACCACGGGGAAGAACACACTGCGCAGGTAGAGGGTGTACAGACGGGTGCGGCGGGCCGTGTCGAGGGCCTCCCGGCTGGCCCGGACGCGCCGCTCCTCCAGCCGCAGCGCCTCCACCGTGCGGGCACCGGACGCGGTGGCCGCGAGGATCTCGGCGACGTCGGAGGTGGCCGCGCCCTCGGCCAGATAGCCGTCCCGGGCCCGCCGCAGATACCAGCGCAGCACGAGCCAGATGGGCAGCAGGCCGAACAGGCCGACCGCGCCCAGCAGGGGGTTCAGGACGAACACCGCGGCGAGCAGGAACAGGAACTGCACGGAGTTGATGAGCAGTTCGGGACCCGCGTCGCGCAGCGTCGTCCCCACGGTCGCCACGTCCGCGGTGCCACGGGCGGTGAGGTCACCGGTACCGGCCCGCTCCACGACCGAGGCGGGCAGGGCGAGGGCGCGGTCCACGAACTCCTCGCGGACCCGGGCGAGGGTGCGTTCGCCGAAGCGGTGGCCGACATAGCGGGCCCAGCGGGCCAGGAGGAGCTGGACGCTCGCGCACACCACGAGGACGGCCGCGAGCCGGTCCACCGCGGCGACACCGCTCCCGGCGCGCACCTCGTCGATGATCCGGCCCAGCAGCCAGGGGCCGGCGAGGCCGGTGAGGGCCGCGGTGGAGTTCAGGGCGAGGACGGCGGTGAAGGCGCGGGTGTCCTTGCGGATCAGCCGGACGGAGGCGCGCCGTACGGCTGCCTGGTCGGCGACCGGGAGGTGGCCGTCGGTCACTTCATGACCTCCACGTCTCTTGCGACCAGGGCGCGGTATCCCGGTTCCTGCGTGAGGAGTTGCTGGTGGGTGCCGGTCGCTGCGAGCTTGCCGTCGACCAGGTAGAGGACGGTGTCGGCGTGGTCCAGGACGAGGGGGGAGGTGGTGGTGACGACTGTGGTACGGCCGTCTCTCGCCTCGCGCAGGCGTTCCGCCACGAGGGCTTCCGTGTGGGCGTCCAGGGCGGAGGTGGGTTCTACGGCCAGCAGGACCTCGGGGTTGGCGAGGAGGGCTCTGACGAGTCTGATGCGTTGGCGTTGGCCGCCGGAGAGGTTGCGGGCCTGGGCGTCCATGGGGGAGTCGAGGCCGTCGGGGAGACCCTGCGCGATGTCGTCTGCCACTGCTGCGTGTATCGCGGCCGCGGGTGAGTGGGGGCTGGTCGCGCAGTTCCCCGCGCCCCTTGGGCCGGAATCCGCGCCCCCGATCACATCGCGCAGTGTGCCTGCGAACAGGTCCGCCTCGTGGTCCGCGATCAAGATCTGCTGCCGGATCTGGGGCAGCCTGATCTCGTCCAGCGGTACTCCGCCCCAGGTCGCCCTTGACGGCGTGTAGCGGGCCAAGCGGTCCAGTACCGCAGCCGAATCCGCCGGGTGTGCCGAGGCCATGGCCGTCAGGCGGCCCGGGAGGATGCTCACGCCCGAGTCCGGGTCGTGCAGGACCGAGGGTTCGGCGGGGGCGTCTCTCGTGCCCGTGTCCTCCAGTGGCTCCAGGCGCAGGAACCGTACGACCCGCCGCGCGGCCACCACGCCCCGGCTCAGCTGGTATCCGCACTCCACCCAGAACGCCACCGGGCCCACCAGGACCGCGACATAGCCGTACACCGCCACCAACTCGCCGACGCTGATGTCCCCTTGGGCGGCGAGGCGGGCCGCGAGCCAGGTGACGGTGGCGAGGAACAGGGTGGGCAGACCCACGCCGAGGGCCTGGACCCAGCTGGTGACCGCGCCGACGCGGTAGCCCTGGGTGCGCAGGTGCTGGGAGTCGCGGTGGAAGGCGTCGGCGACCAGGCCCTTGCCGCCGAGGCCGTTGAGGACGCGCAGACCGCCCGCGAGGTCGGCGATCCGGGCGGTGAGGACGCCCTGGCGGTTGCGGTACTCCGTCTCGGCGCCCTGGAGGCGGGACAGGAACGGGCCCACGAGGAGCACGATCGCCGGGATGCCGAGGAGGACCACGGTCGCGAGGACCGGGGAGACCGAGACCAGCAGGGCGGCGACCGTCAGATAGGCGACACAGGCTCCGACGCCGGGGCCCACGACGGTCAGGGCCTGCGCGATCGTCTGCACGTCGCCCACGCCGATCGTGACGACCTCCCCGGCCCCCGTCCGGCGCGAGAGCGCGGCACCGAGGCGGACCGCCTGGCCGACGACCACCTTGACCGTGCGGAAGTTGGCGTCCATCCGCACCCGGGTCATCGTGCGGTGCCGCATGATGCTCAGCCACGCGTTGAAGGAACCGACCGCGAACAGCGCGAAGCACCAGCCCGCCAGCGCCGGCCAGTCACCCGGCTCCAGGCCCTCGTCGATCGCCTTCGCCATCAGGTACGGCGTCGCCGCGAGCAGCACCATCCAGGAACTGCCCAGCAGCGCCCCGGCCACCGACCGGCCCGGCTGGCAGCGGACCAGCCACCACAGGTACCGCCAGCCGCCCCGGACGTCCGGAACGCCCGGGTCCTCGTACGCGTCGATCACCTGTTCCCCCGCTCGCCCGTGTGGTCGCTCACGCCAGACTGTCCCGCCAGGCCCGGTGCAGATCCGCGAACCGGCCCGTGCCCGCGGTGAGTTCGGCCGGTGTGCCGTCCTCGACGATCCGGCCGTGCTCCATCACCAGCACCCGGTCGGCGATCTCCACGGTCGACAGCCGGTGCGCGATCACCACGGCGGTACGGCCCTTCAGGACCGTCGCCATCGCGCGCTGCACCGCCCGCTCGCCCGGGATGTCGAGCGAGCTGGTCGCCTCGTCCAGGATCAGCACCGCCGGGTCCGCCAGCAACGCCCGCGCGAACGCCACGAGTTGGCGCTGCCCCGCGGAGATACGGCCACCACGCTTGCGGACGTCCGTGTCGTAGCCGTCGGGCAGGGCGCTGATGAAGTCGTGGGCGCCGATCGCCTTCGCGGCCCGCTCGATCTCCTCGCGCGAGGCGTCCGGGCGGCCGATCGCGATGTTCTCGGCGACCGTGCCGGAGAACAGGAACGCCTCCTGGGTCACCATGACCACCCCGCGCCGCAGTTCGGGCACGGTCAGCTCACGCAGGTCCACGCCGTCCAGCAGGACGCGGCCCTCGGAGGGGTCGTAGAAGCGGGCGAGGAGTTTGGCGAGCGTCGACTTCCCGGCGCCGGTCGAGCCGACCACCGCGACGGTCTGTCCGGCGGGGAGCGTGAGGTCGAAGCGGGGCAGCACCTCGCCGCCGGTGCGGTAGCCGAAGGACACCCCCTCGAAGACGACCTCGCGGCCGGGACGGTCCGCGGACTCCAGCGCCGGGAGCTGCCGCGGAGCCGCCGGCTCCGGCACGGTCGGGGTCTGGGCGAGCAGACCGGCGATCTTCTCCAGGGAGGCCGCCGCCGACTGGTAGGAGTTCAGGAACATCCCCAGCCGGTCGATCGGGTCGTACAGCCGCCGCAGGTACAGCACCGCGGCCGCCAGCACCCCCAGCTCCAGCGAGCCCTGCGCGACCCGGTAGGCGCCCCACAGCACGATCCCCGCGACGGCCGTGTTGGCGACCAGCCGGGACCCGACGACATAGCGGGCCATCTCCAGCAGCGCGTCTCCGTTGACCCGCTCGTGGCGCTTGTTCAGTACGGCGAAGTCGGCGTCGTTGGCGGCCTCGCGGCGGAACGCGCGCACCGGGCGGATGCCGTTCATCGTCTCCACGAACTTCACGATCACGGCGGCGATCGCGGTCGACCGCTTCCGGTACACCCGGCCCGCGCGCCGCTGGTAGATCCGCACCAGCCCGTACAGCGGCACGAAGGACGCCACCGCGACCGCGCCGAGCCCGAGGTCCAGCCAGAGCAGCAGCGCGGAGATGTAGAGGAAGGACAGGACGACGGTGACGAGCTCCTGGAGGCCCTCGTTGAGCAGTTCGCGCAGCGACTCGACGTCCGTCGTGGAGCGGGAGATGAGCCGGCCCGAGGTGTAGCGCTCGTGGAAGTCGACGCTCAGCGCCTGCGCGTGCCGGAAGATCCGGCCGCGCAGATCGAGCAGGACGTCCTGGTTGACGCGGGCGGACACCAGGATGAACGCGTACTGCAGAGCGCCGGAGGCCAGCGAGCACAGCAGGTAGCCGACGCCCACCGCGATCAGCGGGCCGTGGTCGCCGTCCCGGAACGCGGGGACGGCCCGGTCGATCGCGTAGGCCACGATCAGCGGGCCCGCCTGCACGGCCGCCTGCTGGAGCAGCAGCAGGAGGGTCGTGACGGTGACGCGGGCCTTCATCGGGGCGAGCAGGGAGCGCAGCAGAAGGGCGGTGGCGCGCGGGGGAGCGGGCAGCCGGTCCTCGTCGAACGCGTCGTCGGCCCGCTTCTCGCCGGGCGGCCGCGGCTCTTCGTCCGTGGTGGGCGCGGACGTGGTGGGGGCCGTCATCGGGCGTCCTCCCCTTCCCCGGAGTCCCCGGACCCGGACATCAGATGGGCGTACTCGGCGTTGGTGCGCAGGAGTTCGTGGTGGGTGCCGACGGCCGTGATGCGGCCCTCGGACAGCAGCGCGACCCGGTCGGCGAGCTGCACGGTGGAGGGACGGTGGGCGACGATCAGCGCGGTGGTGTCGGCCAGGACGTCCCGCAGCGCGGCCTCCACGGCGGCCTCGGTGTGGACGTCCAGGGCGGACAGCGGGTCGTCCAGGACGAGGAACCTCGGCCTGCCGACGACGGCCCGGGCGAGGGCGAGGCGCTGGCGCTGGCCGCCGGACAGGCTGAGGCCCTGTTCGCCGACCTGCGTCTCGGTGCCCTGGGGGAGGGCGTGCACGAAGTCGGCCTGGGCGACGGAGAGGGCTCTGTCCAGTTCTCGTTCGTCCTGGCCCATCAGGACGTTGTCGCCGACGCTGGTGGAGAAGAGGGTGGGGTCCTCGAAGGCCACGGCTACTTGTGAGCGCAGCTCTTCTCGGGACATGGCGGTGATGTCCTCGCCGTCCAGGGTGATGCGGCCCGAGGTGAGTTCGTGGAGGCGGGGGACCAGAGCGGTGAGGGCGGTCTTGCCGCTGCCTGTTGCGCCTACGAGGGCCATGGATTCACCCGGCCGGATGTGGAGATCGATGCGGTCGAGAACGGGTGGTGCGTCCTCGGGGGCGTCCGGGAAACGGAACGAGACCGCCGAGAAGCGCATGCCGTCGTCGCGGGCTGCGGGTGCGTGGGGGCTTGTCGCGCCGTTCCCCGCGCCCCTATCGGGCGCGTCTTCCTGCTCCGGTGCTTCGTCCATCGCCTCGAAATAGCGCTCCGTCGCCGTCGCCGCCTCCTGGCTCATCGCCAGCAGGAAGCCGATCGACTCGACCGGCCATCTCAGGGCGAGGGCCGTCGACAGGAACGCGACCAGCGTGCCCGCCGACAGGTCGCCGTCCGCCACCTGGACGCAGCCCAGGACCAGCGCGGCCCCGATGGCCACCTCGGGGAGCGTGGTGATGACGCCCCAGATCGTGGCCAGGAGGCGGGCCTTGCGCAGCTCGGTGCCGCGCAGCTTCGCGGACAGGTCGCGGAACGCCCTCGCCTGCGACCGGTGCCGGCCGAAGCCCTTGATGATGCGGATGCCGAGGACGCTCTCCTCGACGACCGTCGTGAGGTCGCCGACCTGGTCCTGGGCGAGACGCGCCACATGGTGGTAGCGCTTCTCGAAGATCACGCAGGTGACCATCACGGGGATCGCGGGGCCGAGGATCACCAGGCCCAGGGTCCAGTCCTGGAGCAGCATGATGATGACGCCCACGAGGATCGTCACCGCGTTGACCAGCAGGAAGGTCAGCGGGAAGGCGAGGAACATGCGCAGCAGCATGAGGTCGGTGGTGGCCCGGGACAGCAACTGGCCGGAGGCCCAGCGGTCGTGGAAGGCCACCGGGAGGCGCTGGAGGTGCCGGTACAGGCCCGCCCGCATCTCCGCCTCCACATGGGAGAGCGGTCTCGCCACCAGCCACCGCCGCAGCCCGAACAGCAGCGCCTCCGTGAACCCGAGCAGCAGCAGGTACAGCGCTCCGAGCCACACGCCGGCCGTGTCCCCGTCGGCGACCGGGCCGTCCACCATCCACTTCAGGACGAGCGGGATCACCAGCCCCGTACAGGAGGCGAGGATCGCCACGAGCGCGGCGGTCAGCAGCCGCGCGCGGGCCGGCCGGACATACGGCCACAGACGCAGCAGGGTCTTCACGGCCGACCCGCCCTTGGTGGTTGCATGTGTAATGGACATCAGCTGCGAGCCTACGGACCGGCACTGACAACGCCCACCGAGTTTTGGCCGGACCGGAGTCGGCCGCTGGACCTACGACCTGCGTGTTCGAGGGGCCGTACAGGAGCGGCGAGGGGGTCGTACCGCCGCATCCACCGATCGGTTGATGCCGTTTCGAGCGCGACGGGCGATGTGGCACCCGGCCCCCGGCCGGGACGCTGGTGCCATGTCCGTCATCGAAGTCAGCGAACTGCGCAAGTCCTACGGCGGCCGGGCCGTCGTCGACGGTGTCTCCCTCACCGTCGAGGAGGGCGAGATTTTTGGAATTCTTGGCCCGAACGGCGCCGGCAAGACCACCACCGTCGAGTGCGTCGAGGGGCTGCGGGTCCCCGACGGGGGCCGGGTCCGGGTCACCGGGCTCGACCCCGTCGCCGACCACGCGCGCGTGGCCCGCGTCCTCGGCGCCCAGCTCCAGGAGAGCGAACTCCAGGCCAAGCTGACCGTCCGCGAGGCCCTGGAGCTCTACAGCACCTTCTACGACCGGCCCCTCGACTGGCGGCCGCTCGCCGAACGTCTCGGTCTCGCCCAGAAGCTGACGACCCGGTTCGGCAAGCTCTCCGGCGGCCAGAAGCAGCGCCTGTTCATCGCGCTCGCCCTGGTCGGCAACCCGCGGATCGTCGTCCTGGACGAGCTGACCACCGGTCTCGACCCGCGCGCCCGCCGCGACACCTGGGAGCTGATCGAGGACGTGCGCGCGAACGGCGTGACCGTCCTGCTGGTCACCCACTTCATGGAGGAGGCGCAGCGGCTCTGCGACCGGATCGCCGTGATCGACAAGGGACGGGTCGCCGCGCTGGACACCCCGGCCGGGCTCATCCGGCGTTCGGCGGGCGGCACCGTCATCAGCTTCACCCCGTCCGCGCCGCTCGACGCGCACGAGCTCAACGCCCTGCCCGCGCTCGCCTCCGTCGAGGACCGGGACGGCCGTCTCACCCTCTCCGGCACCGACGAGACGGTGAACGCCGTCATCACCCTGCTCGCCCGCCGGCACGTCACCGCCCACCAGCTCAGGGTCGTCGACGCCACCCTCGACGACGCGTTCCTGGACCTCACGAAGACCGACACCCAGGAGGCCACGGCATGAACACCGCCGTCCTGCGGACCGAGGTCCGCCTCTTCCGCCGCGAACCCGGCGCCCTCTTCTGGATCCTGCTGTTCCCCACCCTGCTCCTGGTGATCCTCGGCTCGATCCCGTCGTTCCGGAACCACGACGCCGACCTCGGCGGCCTCAGGACCATCGACGTCTACGTCCCGGTGGCCGTGCTCCTCGGCCTGATCGTCGGCGGCCTCCAGTCGATGCCGCAGACCCTCACCGGCTACCGCGAACGCGGCATCCTGCGCCGCATGTCCACCACCCCGGTCCGCCCGACCGCCCTGCTCACCGCGCAGATGACCGTCTACGGCGGCGCCGCCCTGGCGTCAGCGCTGCTGGCCCTCGCCGTCGGACGGTTCGCCTTCGCCGTACGACTGCCCGAACAGCCCCTCGGATACCTGCTGGCCCTGGTCCTCGCCGTGCTCGCCGCCCTCGCGCTCGGCGCGGTGGTCTCCGCGCTGTCCCGGACCACGAAGATCGCCGGCGCCATCGGGTCCGCGGTGTTCTTCCCGGCGATGTTCTGCGCGGGCGTGTGGGCGCCGGTGCAGACCATGCCGCACGTCCTCGCCCGGATCGTCGGGTACACCCCGTTCGGGGCGGCCGCCGAGGCCCTGAACCGGGCCGCGGCCGGGCACTGGCCGGGCTGGACCCACGTGGGTGTGCTCGTCGTCTGGACGCTGCTGCTCACGGGCGCCGCGTCACGCTGGTTCCGCTGGGAGTAGGGGAGGGGCCGTGCAGACTGGGGAGATGAACGCGTCGGACGCCCGGATCGACCGGTACTGGGAACGCCTGCACGTCTGGGGGCCGTACGGACTCCTCGGCACCGGCGTCGTCCTCGCGATCGTCTCCGCGGGCATCATGGACGGCCCCGTCGACTGGTACCTCGTCGGGATCCTGGTGGGCGCCGCGGTCCTGCTCCAGGTGTGGTGGCACGGCACCCGGCACCGCCGCGCCGACCGGGGCCGCAGCCCCTCCCGGGCCGGGACGGCGTACTACCTGGTCCGCTGGGCGATCGCCTTCGTCCTGACCTGGCTCAACCCGTTCTTCGCGTTCTACGCGGCGGCCGGCTACATGGACGCCGACGAGCTGATCCCGGGCATGTGGCGGCGGCTGGGGCTGTTCGCGAGCGCGGTCACCGTGGCCGGCGCGCAGGCCGGCGGGCTGATGCCGGACAGCACGGCCCAGTGGCTGGGGTTCGCCGCGCTGCTGGCCGCCAACTACGGCCTCCAGTCGGTGGTCGCGCACATCACCGAGCAGGAGGAGCAGCGTTCCCGCGAGCGCGCCTCGACCATCGAGGCCCTCCAGCAGGCGCTCGACGAGAACGCCGCCCTGCACGCCCAACTCCTCGTCCAGGCACGGGAGGCCGGGGTCGCCGACGAGCGCAGGCGGCTCGCCGCCGAGATCCACGACACCCTCGCCCAGGGCCTGACCGGGATCATCGCCCAGCTCCAGGTCGTCGCGAACACGCCCGACGAGAGCCAGGCCCGCGAGCACGTCCACCGGGCGATCGACCTCGCCCGGCACAGCCTCGGCGAGGCCCGCCGCTCGGTGCACAACCTCGCCCCGGTCGCCCTGGCCGACGCGGGGCTCCCCGAGGCCCTGAAGCAGACGGTCGCCGACTGGGGCGAACGCACCGGCGTACGCGCCGAGTTCACGGTCACCGGCACCGCCGAGCAGCTCCACGACGAGGTCTCCGCGACCTTGCTCAGGATCGCCCAGGAGGCCCTCTCCAACGCCGCCCGGCACGCGCACGCCACCCGCCTCGGCGTCACCCTGAGCTTCCTGACCGACGAGGTGATCCTCGACATCCGCGACGACGGACGCGGCTTCGACCCGCTCGCCCTGCCCGCCCGCACCCGAGCGGGCGGCTTCGGCCTCGACGGCATGCGGGCCCGCGCGGAACGCATCGCCGGTTCCCTCACCGTCGAGTCGGAGCCGGGCCACGGCACCGCGCTGTCGGCTCGCGTACCGTTGGTCCGCCATGACCAGTGACATCTCGGTGCTGATCGTCGACGACCATCCCGTCGTACGGGACGGTCTGCGCGGCATGTTCGCCTCCGCGCCCGGCTTCACCGTGCTCGGTGAGGCCTCCGACGGCGTCGAGGCGGTCGAGCGGGCCGCGGCCCTCGACCCCGACGTGATCCTGATGGACCTGCGGATGCCGGGCGGCGGCGGGGTGGACGCCATCCGCGAGCTGACCCGCGCCGGCGCCCGGGCGAAGATCCTCGTCCTGACGACGTACGACACCGACTCCGACACGCTGCCCGCGATCGAGGCGGGCGCGACCGGCTACCTCCTCAAGGACGCCCCGCGCGACGAGCTGTTCACCGCGGTACGGGCGGCCGCGGAGGGCCGCACGGTGCTGTCCCCGGCGGTGGCGTCCCGGCTGGTCTCCGCCGTCCGCTCACCCGGGGCACCGGCCAACGAGCCCCTGTCCGCCCGTGAGCGCGAGGTCCTCGCCCTGGTCGCCAGGGGCACTTCCAACCGCGAGATCGCCCGCGAGCTGTTCATCAGCGAGGCGACCGTGAAGACCCACCTCACCCACCTGTACGCCAAGCTGGGCGTCAACGACCGCGCGGCGGCGGTCGCGACGGCGTACCAGCGGGGGATCCTCGGCTAGTCGGGGTAGGGCAGCAGACCGGAGGCGGTCCTCTCCCACGCGGCCTTCAGCTCGGCCAGCAACTCCGGCCTGTCCGGGGCGAGATCGGCCTGCTCGCGCAGGTCGGTGCCGAGGTCGTACAGGTGGTCCTTGCCGGCGGAGTCCTGGTAGTACTTCCAACTCCCGCGCCGCAGCGCCCGGTTGGCCCGCACCCGCCAGAACAGGTCCCGCTCCGGGAGGTCCTGGCCCCGCAGCAGGTAGCCGGCGAGGCTCGTCCCGTCCAGCGGGTACGCCGGGTCGGGACGGGCGCCCGCGACCTCCAGGAAGGTCGCCGTCCAGTCGGGGGAGAAGTTCGGCTCGTGGCTGACCTGGCCGCCGTCGATCCGGTGCGGCCAGCGCACGATCGTCGGCACCCGGATGCCGCCCTCCTGGAGGACGAACTTCTCACCGCTGAGCGGCCACAGGTACGACCAGCGTTCACCGCCGTTGTCGCTGGCGAAGTACACCAGCGTGTGCTCCTCCTGCCCCGAGCGGCGCAGCGCCGCGAGCACCTCGCCGACGGCCGCGTCGAGGCTCTCCACCATCTCGGTGTACTTGGCGACCGAGCCGCCGTCGTAGTGGTTGAACGCGATGCTGCGTTCCGCCTGGCTCTTCGCGGCGCGGATCCTCGCCGCGATCTCGGCGCCCGTCTCCTCGTCGCCCTCCGCGAGCCAGGGCCAGTGCGGGGTGGTGAAGTTGAGGTTCAGCAGCCAGGGCTTGTCGTGCTTGCGGCCGACGTACTCGACGGCCCGCTCGGTGAGGACCTCCGTGTAGTACCGCAGGTCCTCGTAGGTGGCGTCGCCCTCGTAGAGGTCGTAGTCGCCCAGCTGGCCCAGCTTGGAGAAGTACTCCAGCACACCGCCGCGGTTGCCGAAGAACTCGTCCCAGCCCGACTTGGTGGGGCTGTGGTCCGGGAGCCAGCCGCAGTGCCACTTGCCGATGAGCGCGGTCGAGTAACCGGCCTTCTTCAGCAGGGACGCGAGCGTGGGGTGGTTCGGGTCCAGCCCCTGCGTCCGGTCGGCCACGGGCTCGGCGAGCCCGCCCGGGGTACGCCCCGGATAGCGTCCGGTGTACAGGCTGAACCGGGTCGGCGAGCAGGTCGAGGAGCCCGAGTACGCGTCCGTGAACCGCACCCCCTGCCGGGCCAGCCGGTCCAGGTTCGGCGTCCTGATGTGCGGGGCGCCGTAGGAGGACAGGTCGGCCCAGCCGAGGTCGTCGCCGAGGATGACGAGGAGGTTGGGGCGTCTGCCGGAGGAACCACCGGCCCGGGCCTGGAAGGGGCGTTCGGCGGGGGCGGCTTCGGCGGTGGTCGTCGTACCGGCGACGGCGGTCACGGCACCGCCACCGACGAGACCACCGAAGGCACGGCGGGAGATCTCGGACATGGGGGCGAGTCTGATCAGCGGACAGTTGTCATGGCCAGCGATCACATGAGCTGTTCACGGACCTGCAACAGCCGGCCTCAGCCGGCCACCCTGAGCAGCAGCACCGCCCGCGCCGGCACCGTCACCGACGACCCCGCCCGGTGCACCACCCCCGGAGCCTCCCCCTGCTCCTCCCTCGACGTGTCGACGACCACCTCGTACCGCTCCGCCCACGGCGGTCCCGGCAGCTGGAAGGCCGTCGGGCGGTCGCCCGCGTGCAGGACGGCCAGGAAGCTGTCGTCGAGGATCGGTGCCCCGCGCTCGTCACGGCCGGGGATGTCCCGCCCCGACAGATACATCCCGAGCGTGGCCGCAGGCGCGTACCAGTCGCGTTCCGTCATCTCCGTGCCGCGCGCCGTGAACCAGGCCAGGTCGCGCAGGCCGTCCGCCGAATGCGCCCGCCCCGAGAAGAAGGCCCGGCGCCGCAGCACCGGATGCCGGTGGCGCAGGTCGATCAGCCGGGCGGTGAGGTCGAACAGGGCCTTCCAGCCCGGGTCCTCGAGGAGCCCCCAGTCCACCCAGCTGATCTCGTTGTCCTGGCAGTAGGCGTTGTTGTTGCCGCGCTGCGTGCGGCCCAGCTCGTCGCCCGCGACCAGCATCGGCACCCCCGTCGACAGCAGCAGGGTGGTTAGCAGGTTCCGCAGCTGCCGCCGCCGCAGCGCCCGTACCCGCTCGTCGTCCGTCTCGCCCTCGGTGCCGCAGTTCCACGCCCGGTTGTCGTCGGTGCCGTCCCGGTTGCCCTCGCCGTTGGCCTCGTTGTGCTTCCTCTCGTACGACACCAGGTCGCGCAGGGTGAAACCGTCGTGCGCGGTGATGAAGTTGACCGAGGCGTACGGCCGCCGGCCGCCCCACGCGTACAGGTCGCTGGAGCCCGAGAGGCGGTAGCCGAGATCGCGTACGTCCGGCAGCGCGCCCCGCCAGAAGTCCCGTACGGCGTTGCGATAGCGGTCGTTCCACTCCGTCCACAGGGGTGGGAAGGCGCCCACCTGGTAGCCGCCCGAACCGACGTCCCAGGGCTCGGCGATCAGCTTCACGCGCCGGAGCACCGGGTCCTGGGCGATGACCGCGAGGAACGGGGACAGCATGTCGACGTCGTGCATCGAGCGGGCCAGCGCGGCCGCCAGGTCGAAGCGGAAGCCGTCCACGCCCATCTCCGTCACCCAGTAGCGCAGGGAGTCGGTGATGAGCCGTAGGACATGCGGCTGGACCACGTGCAGGGTGTTGCCGCAGCCGGTGTAGTCCGCGTAGCGCCTGGCGTCCGACTGGAGGCGGTAGTAGCCGCGGTTGTCGATGCCCTTGAGGGACAGCGTGGGCCCCAGCTCGCCCGCTTCCGCCGTGTGGTTGTAGACCACGTCGAGGATCACCTCGATCCCGGCGGCGTGCAGCGCGCGGACCATGCGCTTGAACTCACCGACCTGCTGACCCGTCGTACCGGAGGCGGCGTAACCGGCGTGCGGCGCGAAGTAGCCGATGGAGTTGTAGCCCCAGTAGTTCTTCAGGCCCCGCCGCAGCAGATGGTCCTCGTGCGCGAACTGGTGGACGGGGAGCAGCTCGACGGCCGTGACGCCCAGCTTCACCAGATGCGCGATCGCGGCCGGGTGCGCCAACCCGGCGTACGTGCCGCGCAGTTCCTCGGGGATGCCGGGGTGCAGCGCCGTGAAGCCCCGCACGTGCAGCTCGTAGATGACGGAGTCCGCCCACGGGGTCTTCGGGCGGCGGTCCTCCATCCATTCGTCGTCGGTGACGTCGTCGTGGACGACCACGCCCTTCGGGACGAACGGCGCCGAGTCGCGGTCGTCGCGCACGGTGTCCGCGACCTGCTGCTGCGGCCAGTCGCGGACATGGCCGTACACCTCCGGCGGCAGGCTGAAGTCGCCGTCCACCGCGCGGGCGTACGGGTCCAGGAGCAGCTTCGCCGGGTTCCAGCGGCCGCCGGTCCAGGGGTCCCAGCGGCCGTGCACCCGGAAGCCGTAGCGCTGGCCGGGCATCACGCCGGGCACGAAGCCGTGCCAGATCTCGTGCGTGAGCTCGCTGAGCCGGGCCCTGGTCTCCTTGCCGTCCGCGTCGAACAGGCACAGCTCGACGGCCTCGGCGCCGCCCGCCCAGAGGGCGAAGTTGGTCCCCGCGACCCCGTCCGGGCCGACCCGGAACCTGGCTCCCAGCGGGGTGGGCGCGCCGGGCCACACGGGTACCTTCGGCGTGCCTCGCCGTGTGGTGCCGTTCACCAGCGTGGCGGGGCGCTCTTCGGCGGCTTCCGTCACCGCCTCCTGCTCGGCTGCGCTGGACAACTGTCCTCCCACGGCTCGTGGAACGAGGTGGGAAAGGGTGCGTGACGTCCCGGTCCCGGCGCCCTCTCACGTCGTTCTCCCCACTGTTCTGCCCAGCGCTTGCCCCGCTTTCACGTTTCCCGGTGCGATGCGCGGTACGGGGAGGGTGGGTCTGTCGTCGGGCGGGTGCGGGTGCGTTGTGGCCGTTCGCGCAGTTCCCCGCGCCCCTGAGGGGCGCGTCCACGTGGCCGTAGTGTCCAAGGCGTCGCGTTTCCCCCAGAAGGGCCTCGTCGTTGGGTTCCTCGTGAGACATGGACGTGGGCGCGCTCGGCGCGTCGGGGCCGTACTGGCCGCCGTACTGACATGGGCAGGACTGCTGGCCGGGGTCGCCGGCTGTAGCGCGGGCGGGGGTGGGGGGATCGGCGGTGTCGGGGGGTTCGGGAAGCCGCCCGCGCCCGAGGACGTGATCAGGGTCGCGCCCGACGACGGCAGCAAGGGCGTGCCGCCGGAGGAGAAACTGCGGGTCCGGGTGCCGAGCGGGCGCCTGGAGTCGGTCACCGTCGTCAAGTCCCAGGACGCGCAGGACATCCCGGTGCCCGGGCACATCTCCGACGACGGACTGCGCTGGGAACCCGACGACGCACAGCTCGCGCTCGCCGCCAAGTACACCGTCCACGCGGTCGCCCTCGACGCCCACGGACGCCGCTCCGCCCGGCACACGACCTTCACCACGTACGTCCCCGAGCAGCGCTTCATCGGGTACGTCAGCCCCGAGAACCGCTCCACCGTCGGCACCGGGATGATCGTCTCCCTGGAGTTCAACCGGGCGATCGAGGACCGCGCCGCCGTCGAACGCGCCGTGCACGTCACCTCGCAGCCCCCCGTCGAGATCCGCCCGCACTGGTTCGGCGGCGGCCGGCTCGACTTCCGCCCCGAGCACTACTGGGAGCCCGGCACCCGCGTGACCGTCGCCCTGCGGCTCCGTGACGTGGAGGGCGCGCCCGGCGTCTACGGCCTCCAGTACAAGACCTTCTCCTTCACCGTCGGCCGCAGCCAGGTCTCCCTCGTGGACGCGGCCGCCCACACCATGCAGGTCCGGCGGGACGGCGAACTCCTCGCGACCGTGCCGATCACCGCCGGCGCCCCGAGGACGACCACGTACAACGGCAAGATGGTCGTCACCGAGATGCTCGAGGTGACCCGCATGAACAGCCGGACCGTCGGGTTCGGCGGTGAGTACGACATCCCGGACGTCCCGCACGCCCTGCGCCTGACCGACTCCGGCACCTTCCTGCACGGCAACTACTGGGCGCCGGACGCCCCCGGCAGGATCAATGTCAGCCACGGCTGCGTGGGACTCAGGGACGTGAAGGGCGGCAGCTCGGACACCCCGGCGGGCTGGTTCTTCGACCGCAGTCTCGTCGGTGACGTGGTCGAGGTCGTCCACAGCGATGACAAAAAGGTCGCTCCCGACAATGGACTCGGGGGATGGAATATGAGTTGGAAGCAGTGGAAGACGGGCAGTGACTGAATGGTGACCTTCCACTCACAAGATTCTGAAATTTATGCGGTTAATATGCGCCGACACGCGGTGATCGCGGGGGTGATGCGGGCCTGACCAGGCCCGGCGAGGGGAGAACGACTTGAACGTGCGACCGATATCGGGGGCGTCGGTTGACGCGCGGGGGCGCGGGGCCAAGGGGTTGCTGGCGCTGATACTCGGCGTCCTGCTGCTGGCCGTGACCGCCTGCGGTGGCGGAGGATCCGGCTCCGGCTCCGGGTCCGGGGACGCCAAGAGCGAGAAGGGTGACTCGGCCGCCGCCGAGACCAAGCAGTCGGAGGCGGTCGTCTCCATCACCCCGAAGGACGGCGCGAAGTCCGTCGACACCAGCGGCGTCCTCAAGGTCGGCGCCACCAAGGGCAAGTTGACCGAGGTGCGGGTCAAGGACGCCAAGGGCACCGCGGTGGAGGGGAAGATAGCCGCGGACGGCTCCTCCTGGACGCCGTCCACCCATCTCGCCTCCGGCACCGCCTACACGGTGCACGCGGTCGCGAAGGACTCCAAGGGCCGTACGGCCGCCGAGGACTCCGGCTTCACCACCCTGACTCCCAAGAACACCTTCGTCGGCACCTTCACGCCCGAGGACGGCTCGACCGTCGGCGTCGGAATGCCGTTCTCCCTCCGCTTCACCCGGGGCATCACCAGCCCCGAGGACGTCGAGAAGGCCATCACGGTCAAGACCTCGCCGGCCGTCGACGTCGAGGGCCACTGGTTCGGCAACGACCGTCTGGACTTCCGCCCCGAGCAGTACTGGAAGGAAGGCACCAAGGTCACCGTCGAGCTCCGCCTCGACGGCGTCGAGGGGCGCAAGGGCGTCTACGGCAAGCAGAACAAGACCGTCTCCTTCACCATCGGCCGCAACCAGGTCTCCGTCGTGGACGCCAAGAAGCACACGATGAAGGTCACCCAGGACGGCAGGACCATCAAGACCCTCAAGGTCACCACCGGCAAGCCCGGCTACGACACCTGGAACGGCCAGATGGTCATCAGCGAGAAGCTCGCGGTGACCCGGATGAACGGCGAAACGGTCGGCTACGGCGGCGAGTACGACATCAAGGACGTCCCGCACGCGGCCCGCCTCACCGACTCCGGCACCTTCATCCACGGCAACTACTGGGGCGGCGACGCCTTCGGCAACTACAACGCCAGCCACGGCTGCGTGGGCCTGCGCGACGTCAAGGGCGGCTACGACAGCGGGGTGCCGGCGGCCTGGTTCTTCAACCACTCCCTGCTCGGCGACGTGGTGGTCGTGAAGAACTCCGACGACGCGACGGTCGCCCCGGACAACGGGCTCAACGGCTGGAACATGTCGTGGGAGAAGTGGACGGCGTAGTCCTTACGACGGTCAGCGGGTCCGGTGTGAGGTACTGCACCGGGCCCGTTCCCGTTAGTGCCCGTTAACCTGCTGACATGACCGTGAATCTCGAAGTCGCCGAAGGCGTCGGCACCATCCGTCTCGACCGGCCGCCCATGAACGCGCTGGACGTGGCCACCCAGGACCGGCTCAAGGAGCTCGCCGAGGAGGCGACCCGGCGCGAGGACGTACGCGCGGTGGTCGTGTACGGCGGGGAGAAGGTGTTCGCGGCCGGCGCGGACATCAAGGAGATGCAGAACATGGACCACACCGCGATGGTCCTGCGCGCCCGCGACCTCCAGGACTCCTTCACGGCCGTGGCCCGCATCCCCAAGCCGGTCGTCGCGGCGATCACCGGCTACGCGCTGGGCGGCGGCTGCGAACTCGCCCTCTGCGCCGACTTCCGGATCGCCGCGGACAACGCCAAGCTGGGCCAGCCGGAGATCCTGCTCGGTCTGATCCCCGGCGCGGGCGGCACCCAGCGCCTGGCCCGGCTGGTCGGCCCGTCCAAGGCGAAGGACCTGATCTTCACGGGCCGTATGGTCAAGGCGGACGAGGCGCTGACACTGGGCCTGGTGGACCGGGTCGTCCCCGTCGACGAGGTGTACACGCAGGCGCACGCCTGGGCGGCGAAGCTCGCGCAGGGGCCGGCGATCGCGCTGCGCGCCGCGAAGGAGTCGATCGACACGGGGCTCGAGACCGACATCGAGACGGGCCTCGCGGTGGAACGGAACTGGTTCGCAGGCCTGTTCGCCACCGAGGACCGCGAGCGGGGCATGAAGAGCTTCGTCGAGGAGGGCCCCGGCAAGGCGAAATTCCTCTGAACCCCTTGCAGTTGACACGATGTCTGATCCGGTTCCCTCGATGGGGCGGTTTATGGGAGCCTTAAGGCAGCCTTAAGTCTGCCTTGTCGAGGGAGTCCGTCGATTGCCTCCTCGTGAGCCTCCGCCGCAGGTCACAGGGGCTGTCGACGGCGCCGATGTGCCTGCGGCATATGCCGATCGGTGTTCTCGGAGCGACGCATTCCGGGGGGCGTATTCGTCAGGAACGGCCCCGGAGGGCGCTTTGGGCGGCCATGATGGGGTCATGGCGGGGCTGGAGGGTTTCGAACAGCCGCGGGGAGACGGTCGTGCGACGGCGGCGCGCTGGTCTCCGGCGGTCGAGGACGAGCACGCACTGAAGGCGCTCGAACTGTTCGGAAACCCCACCGAGGCGGAGGTCCCGCTGCCCTCCCGGCCGGAGTCCGCGGCGGCCGCCCGGCGCCTGACCCAGGTGATCGTGCTGCGTCAGTGGGGGCTGACTCCCAAGATGACGGAGGACGCGGTCTTACTCGTGTCCGAACTCGTCGGCAACGCCGTACGGCACACGGGCGCGCGGGTGTTCGGCCTGCGCATGCGGCGCCGGCGGGGGTGGATCCGGATAGAGGTACGCGATCCCTCCCGGGGGCTGCCCTGTCTGATGCCGGTGCAGGAGATGGACGTCAGCGGACGGGGGCTGTTCCTCGTCGACAAGCTGTCCGACCGGTGGGGGGTCGATCTGCTGCCCCGCGGCAAGACGACCTGGTTCGAGATGCGGGTGGCCGACCGCTAGCCGGTGGGTCGATCAGCGGCAATCTGGTGCAGAACCCCTTAAATGGGGCGGGTGACCGCTACCGATCGCCGGGCCGTGCTGCTCGCCACCGCTGGGCTCACGTTGGCCGCGGGGTGTGCGACCAGGAGTGCCGTCGCTCATCCCGCCCACTCCGCCGGCAGCGCCCCACCCCTCCCCGCCCAGCTCACCCACGGCCCCCGCGACCGCCCCCGTGTCGCCCTCACCTTCCACGGCGCCGGTGATCCCGCCGTCGCCCGCGCGCTCCTCACCGAGGCCGAGCAGCGCGGCGCCCGGGTCACCGTGCTCGCCGTGGGCAGCTGGCTCGACACGCACCCCGACCTCGCCCGCCGGATCCTCGACGGCGGGCACGACCTCGGCAACCACACCCTCAACCACCTCGACATCAACGCGATGTCCGAGGCCGAGGCGCGTCAGGAGATCACCGGCTGCGCCGAGCGGATCCGGCGGCTCACCGGCTCCGTCGGAAGCTGGTTCCGGCCCTCCCGTACGCCCACCGCCTCACCCCTCGTCGTCCGGCTGGCCCAGGAGGCCGGCTACCCGCACGTCCTGTCCTACGACGTCGACTCCCTCGACTTCACCTCGCCCAGCGCCGCCGCCGTCGCCCGCAAGGTCCTCGCCGAGATCCGCGAAGGGTCCGTGGTGAGCCTGCACTTCGGGTACGCCGACACGGTCGCCGCGCTCCCCGTCGTACTGGAAGAACTCGACCGGCGCGGCCTGGCCGCGGTGACCACCACGGAGTTGTTCAGCTGATGCCCCGCACCCTCGCCCAGCGCGCTCTGATCGCCTGTGCCGCCCTCGCCGTCCTCGCCGCCTGCGGCACCGAGACCAAGGACGGGGCGACCGAGGCCCTCGGCACCAAGGCCGCCGTCCCCGCCCCGGTGAAGCCGGTGAAACCCGTGCGGAAGCGGGTCCAGGGGCTGCCCGGGATGCCGCCCGTGCTCGACCCGAAGGACGTGTACGCCGCCGACCGCCCGAACCGGCTCTCGCCCGTGGTGAAGGACTTCCCGTCCCGGGTCTACGTCCCGAACACCGAGTCCGACACCGTCTCCGTCATCGACCCGAAGACGTACCAGGTCGTCGAGACCCTCCATGTCGGGCGGCAGCCCCAACACGTCGTGCCGTCCTGGGACATGAAGACGCTGTGGGTCAACAACAACCGCGGGCACACCCTCACCCCGATCGACCCGAGCACCGGGAAGGCGGGCGAGCCGGTCGAGGTGCACGACCCCTACAACCTGTACTTCACGCCGAACGGCAGGTACGCCGTGGTGATGGCCTCCCTGGACCGGGAGCTCGTCTTCCGCGACCCGCACACCATGGAGCGCAGGAAGACGGTCCCGGTCAGCTGCTACGGCGTCAACCACGCCGACTTCTCCCTGGACGGCCGGTACTTCATCGTCTCCTGCGAGTTCAGCGGGGAACTGCTGAAGGTCGACACCGAGAAGATGAAGGTGATCGGGCAGCAGAAGCTGCCCTTCGACGGGGCCATGCCGCAGGACGTCAAGGTCTCGCCCGACGGGAAGCGGTTCTACGTCGCCGACATGATGGCCGACGGGATGTGGGTCCTGGACGGCGACACCTTCGGCAAGCCGACCCTGCTGCCCACCGGCAGGGGCACCCACGGCCTGTACGTCAGCCGCGACTCCCGCGAGATGTACGTCTCCAACCGCGGCGAAGGGACCGTGTCCGTCTTCGACTTCACCCGGAACAGGATCACCAGGAAGTGGCACCTGCCCCAGGGCGGCAGTCCCGACATGGGCGGCGTCTCCGCCGACGGCAAGGTCCTGTGGCTCTCCGGCCGCTACAACTCCGAGGTCTACGCCATCGACACCCGCACCGGAGAACAGCTCGCCCGCATCAAGGTCGGCAGCGGCCCGCACGGCCTCGCGGTGTACCCCCAGCCGGGCCGCTACTCCCTCGGCCACACCGGGATCTTCCGCTGAAGCCGGCCCGGCGCCGTCGTGGAGTCCCCGCCGCTCCATGCCGCAACCGGCACCCGGTGTTCCGGGGTGTCCTGACGACCGGCCTGGCGGGCCGGAGACGCCACGGAGGCCCGCCGACGACCGGGTCTCGCTCCGCCGGCCGCCGCCCGCCACTCCAGCCTCCGGCCCGCCCCGCGCTCGCCCGGACACCGCCGCCGGAACGCACCGCGTCCTCACCGAGGTGGGCCGGTGACCCGTCCAGGTGCCAGCAGCACCGCTTCCGCGCCCACCGGGTGGTAGCCCGCCGCCTGGAAGGCGCGCAGGCTGCGGGCGTTGCCGGGGGAGACCTGGGCCCACAGGGGCTCCGCGGTCAGGTGGCGGGCCGCGGTCACCAGGGCGCGGCCCAGGCCCCGCTGCCGTACGGCCTCGTCGACCTCGACCGAGACCTCCAGGCGGCCGCCCACACCGCGTCCCGTCACCAGCACCCCGCCGTCGGCAGTCCACGCGCGGATGTCGTCGCGGCGCCTGCGGGCGTAGGCGATACGGGGGTGGTTCGCGTCCTCGATCTCCTTCAGCGGGAGCGGGGGTTCGCCCGGCAGGGGGTCGGCGACCAGCATCACGTCGATGGTCTCCGACCTGCGCCCGGTCCGGTCCTGGAGGGCCGTCAGGAAGCGCGGGTTCATGGTCGCGGCCAGCGCGTCGCAGTCCAGGCCGCGCAGGGTGGCGTGGACCCACGCGGGGTCCTCGTCGGTGAAGACGACCGAGTGGGCCGTGAAGGAGAGGACACCCGCGTCCCGGTGGCCGGCCTGCGGAACGACCGTGGTGCCGCCGTCCGCGGGCGGGAAGACACCACGGGCCGCCGCATCGAGAATGTCCCGCAAAGTCTCCATCACCGCGCTCCTTGAGTCTCCACCCGCTGGAAGGCCCAGACTCGCAGACATGATCGAAGACGGCACCGGCCTTTTCACCATCGGCGAGCTGGCCCGGGCCACCGGACTGACCGTGCGGACCATCCGCTACTGGTCCGACGAGGGCGTCCTCGGCCCGGTGACCCGCTCCGCCGGCGGCTACCGGCTCTACGACACCGAGTCCGTCGCCCGTCTGGAGCTGATCCGCACGCTGCGGGAACTGGGCCTCGGGCTGGACGTCGTACGTCAGGTGGTCGCCGGCGAGAAGGACCTCGCCTCCGTGGCAGCCGCGCACGTGGCGGCCCTGGACGCGCAGATCCGGTCGCTGAAGGTGACCCGGGCGGTGCTGTCGACCGTGGCGCGACGCGGTTCGACCGCGGAGGAGATGACACTCATGAACAAGCTGGCACGGCTGTCCGCCGCCGAGCGGCAGCGGATCGTGGACGACTTCGTGGAGGAGACCTTCAGCGGGCTGGACACCGCCGACCCGGTGATCCGGGACCGGCTGCGCCGGATCGGCGTCGACCTGCCCGACGACCCGACCCCCGAGCAGGTCGACGCCTGGGTCGAGCTGGCCGAGCTGCTGCGGAAGGAGGACTTCCGGGCAGCGATGCGCAGGATGATCGAGTTCAACGCGGCCGGCCGGGGCCCCGACACCCCGGCCGGCACCTCGATGTGGTTCATCCGGCGGCTGGTCGAGCTGGTCGGGGACGCCATGGCGCGCGGCACGGCACCCGAGGACCCCGAGGCGGACGCCCTGCTCGACGAACTGCTGGGGGAGGGGACGGACCGGGCGGCGGTGCTGGAACGCATCGACCTGGGCCAGGAGGTCGCCCGCTACCGGGAGTTGGCCGCCGTCATCTCCGGCGCGCCCGAGCCACCGAGGTACCAGGCGGAGTTCTCCTGGGTGGTCGCCGCGCTGCGGGCCAGGACCGGCGGCTAATCTGACCTGCGGCAGCAAGCCAGCGAGACACGAAGCACAGGAAAAGGGGCGGACCGGTGGCGCACATCGACATCGAGGAAGCACGCAAGCAGTTCGAGCGCATCGATGCGGACGGTGACGGCTCCATCACCGCCGCCGAGTTCAAGTCCGCCCTGGCCCAGGGCGGCGACTGGAACGTGACCGAGTCGGTCGCCGAGGCGATCATCAAGAGCCGCGACCTGAACGGCGACAAGCTCCTGTCGTTCGACGAGTTCTGGGCCTACCTGAACAAGTAGGACGTACGGGGAAGGGGGCGCCCACCGGCTTCCGGTGGGCGCCCCCTTCGTCATGCCGGGCGCCTGGTCCGTACCGTCCAGCGGCCGTCGTGCCGCTCCAGCACCAGCGGCAGGTCGAAGCACCTGCCCACCTGGTCGCCGGTGAGGACGTGCGACACCGGGCCCCGCGCGAGGACCCGGCCCTCCCGCAGCAGCATCGCGTGGGTGGTGCCGGGCGGAAGCTCCTCCAGGTGATGCGTGACGAGGACGGTCGCCAGCTCCGGATGCTCCCGGCGCAGGGAGTCCAGGGCGTCGATCAGCTGCTCGCGGCCCGGCAGGTCGAGGCCGGTGGCCGGTTCGTCGAGCAGCAGCAGCCGTGGCTTCGGCATCAACGCGCGGGCGATGAGCGTACGGCCGCGCTGCCCGTGGGAGAGCGTGGGCCAGCGGGCGTCGGCGAGACCGGCGAGGCCGAGGGTGCCGATGAGCCGGTGGGCCTGCCGGAGCTGCCCCGGCGTCGGCCGCCAACGGGGGAGCAGCGCCACGGAGTTGGTCAGCCCGGTCAGGACGACGTCTCGGACCCGCAGCGGCGCGGTGAGCGGATGGCGCGGGTCGACGTGACCGACGTGGGCGCGCAGCTCCCGCAGGTCCACCCGGCCCAGCCTGCGGCCCAGCACCTCGACCGTGCCCGCGGTGGGGTGCGTCAGGGCGCCGAGCAGGCCGAGCAGCGTGGACTTGCCCGCGCCGTTGGCGCCCAGCAGCGCCCAGTGCTCCCCGGCCCGGACGGTCAGGGACACCTCCTGGAGGATCGCCCTGCCGTCCCGGACCACACGGACGTCCTCGGCGCGCAGGACCTCCCTCACCGCAGCGCCCGATTGACCGCGGACAGCACGGCCCGGACACCGGCGGCCGGTCCCACACCGGCACCCCAGGCCGCCGTACGACCGTCGACCCGGCACTGGGCGTAGGCCGCCGTGCCGTCCTCGGCGAAGTCGACGACCTCGACCGCGTACCCGGCGCCGGCGAGCGCGTCCACGAAGGCCGAGAGCGCGCTGGTGCCCGTGCCCTCGTGGTCGCCGACCCGGTCGTCGCACTCCAGGGTGCCGACGAAGCGGTGGACGCCGGGCGCCTCCTCGTACGCCGTCCCGTCGTGCAGCCGGACCTCGCCCTCCGTGAGATAGGTGGCCCGGAACAGCTCGTACAGCTCTTTCGGACTCATCTCCCGGCCGCTGGTGTCGGTGGCCTCCTGGACGGTCCGGGAGAAGTCGGGGCGCATCCGGGGCGGCAGGTCGATGCCGTGGTGGGTGCGCAGCAGGTACGCCGTGCCGCCCTTGCCCGACTGGGAGTTGACGCGGATCACCGCCTCGTAGGTGCGCCCGATGTCGGCCGGGTCGATCGGCAGGTAGGGGACCTGCCAGGGCTCGTCCGGGTGCTGGTCCCGGTGGGCGAGGCCCTTGCTGATCGCGTCCTGGTGGGTGCCGGAGAAGGCGGTGTGGACGAGGTCGCCGGCGTACGGGTGGCGGGGGTGCACGGGGAGCCGGTTGCAGTGCTCGACGGTCTCCTTCACCGCGTCGATGTCCCCGAAGTCGACCATGGGGTCCACCCCCTGGGCGTACAGGTTCATCGCGAGGGTCACCAGGTCGACGTTCCCGGTGCGCTCGCCGTTGCCGAACAGACAGCCCTCCACGCGCTGGGCACCCGCCAGTACGGCGAGTTCGGCGCAGGCGACGCCGGTGCCGCGGTCGTTGTGCGGGTGCACGGAGAGGATCACGGAGCCACGGCGGGAGAGGTTCCGGTGCATGTACTCGATCTGGTCGGCGTACACGTTCGGGGTGGCGATCTCGACGGTGGCCGGGAGGTTGAGGGTGACGGGGCGGTCGGGGCTCGCGTCCCACAACCGCGTGAGCATGTCGGACAGTTCGAGGACGAAGTCGGGTTCGGTGAGGTTGAAGGTCTCGGGGGAGAACTGGAAGCGGACGGCGGTGCCGGTGAGGGCGTCGGCCCGCCGTGCCATGTGCTCGGCCGCCTCCCGCACGGTTCGCCGCACCTCGTCCCGGTCCCGGCCGAGGACGACGTCCCGCCACACCGGCGAGGTGGCGATGTAGAGGTGTACGACGGCCCGCGGCAGCCCGGCGATCGAGTCGAAGGTCCGGTCGAGGAGGTCCTCGCGGGCCGGGGTGAAGACGACCGGGGTCACGTCGTCGGGGACGGCACCGCCGGTCACCAGGTGTCGGACGAAGTCGAAGTCCATGCGGCTCGCGGAGGGGTAGCCGACCTCGATCTCCTTGAAGCCGGTCCGCACCAGCAGCTCGAAGAAGCGGCTCTTGCGGGTGGTGTCCATCGGCTCGGCCAGGGCCTGGTTGCCGTCCCGCAGGTCGACCGGGACCCACAGGGGTGCGCGGTCGATCCGGGCGGAGGGCCACCTCCGTTCGGTGACGGGGACGTTCACCCGGTCCTGGAAGGGGCGGTAGCGGTGGAACGGCATCGGGCTCGGGCGCTGGGGGTTCCAGACGGAGGCCGCGGGGGCCGGGGTGGGTGTCATGGGGCCGGTGTCCTTCTGCTCGGTCATGGGATGGACCGGCAGCACGGCGTCCCGCGGCGGGGTGCCGGTCGCGTCAGGCCCCGCCGCGGCAGCCGAGAAGAAGGAGACCGCGGAAGATCACGGGGGTAGGCTAGTCACTCCTCAGCTCCTCAGACAAGTGAGAATTCGCTGAGTGCCCCTTGTCCTCGCGTGAGTTGGTGAACCGCAGATGCCGCTAGGTCCCGTCCGTCCCAGCCCTCTGGTCGAGCAGGCCGCCGAGCGGCTGCGCGAGCAGATCACCGCGGGGCACTGGCCCGTCGGGACCAAGCTGCCCGGGGAGACCACGCTCGCGAAGGAACTCGGCGTCGGCCGCTCCACGGTCCGGGAGGCGCTGCGGGCGCTGGCCGGGGCGGGGCTGGTGCGGGCGAGGCAGGGCGCGGGGGTCTACGTCACGGCCACGGAGGCGGTGGGCGACTGGCCGACCCGGCTGCGCCGGGCCGCGGTCACCGACGTCTACGAGGTCCGCATGGCCGTGGAGGTCCACGCGGCCCGCCTCGCCGCGCGCCGCCGTACCGCCGAGGACGTGGCGGCGATGGCACGCGCGCTGGAGGGCCGCCGGGCCGCCTCGGCCTCCTCCGACGCCGACTTCGTGGACGCGGACATCGCCTTCCACGCGGCGGTGGTCGCGGCCGCCCACAACCCCGTGCTCGCCGACCTCTTCCGGGAGTTCACCCCGGTCCTGCGCGAGGGCCTGATCGAGCTGCTGACCCTGACCGACCTGCGCGCCACCGACCCCAATACCGCCGACGAGGCCCACGCGGCGCTGGTGCGGGCGGTGACGGACGGGGACGCGGAGGCGGCGGCGGAGATCCTGCGGGGGGAGCTGGAGGATCCGTTCGGGGGCTAGGGCGTCGTCCGCCGGACAGGCCCCGCCTCGGCTACACGATGTCCAGGGGCTCGTGCGGGCCGGACGGGAGGTTGATCTCCACCGCGTCGCCGGGCCGTATCTCGCCGCCCGTCACCACGACGCTCATGATTCCGGAGCGGAACCGCGGGCGGCCGTCCTCGGCTCGGCCCACGACCTGCTTCATCAGGCCCTTCTGGAACCCGTCGATCTGGGCGCACGGATTGCGCAGGCCCGTCACCTCGACGACGGCCGTCTCGCCGAGCCGCAGCCGCGTGCCCCGGGGCAGCGACAGCAGGTCGATCCCCCGGGTGGTGACGTTCTCGCCGAGTTGTCCGGCCGCGACCTCGAACCCGGCCTGCCGTACTTCCTCGAAGAGCTCCTCGTGGATCAGGTGCACCTGTCGGAGGTTCGGCTGCGAGGGGTCCTTCTTCATCCGGAACCGGTGCTTCACCGTTGCCCCGCCGTGGACGTCCCCCTCCACCCCGAACCCTTCGAGCAAGGTGATGCTCTCCCGGTTCGGCTTGCTGAAGGAGTACGTGCCGTTGCTGCTGACCGCGCTGATCATCCCACCCATGGGGCAAGCCTAAGCGCCGGTCAGGCGTCGGCGGCCCACTCCCGCAGCGCCGCCTTGCTCGCGAAGTCGGCGACGTTCTTGTCCAGCGGGTCGTCGGTGTACTGGTGGAAGCGCCACTTCGCCTGGATGCGGGGCTTGCCCGCCGTGACGTAGTCGGCGATCCAGAGGCCGTCGCCGGCGTAGGACGTGGTGTCGACGTTCAGCCAGTAGTGCCGGTTGCAGTACAGGATCACCCTGTTGTTCGGCCGGAGCTGCCGCACCTTGCGGATGAAGGCGTCCTTCTCCGCGTTGGTCGCGTGGGTGCCCTCGCCGGTCGTCTCCCAGTCCACGGCGAGGATGTCGCCCGCCTTCTCGGGGGCGTGCTTGACGAAGTACTCGGCCTGGGCGGTGAGGTTGCCGGGCCACAGGAAGTGGTAGAAGCCGACGACCAGGCCGGCGTCGCGCGCGTGCTTGGTCTGCGCCGCGAGTTTCGGGTTGACGTAGGAGCGGCCCTCCGTCGCCTTGATGAAGACGAAGGAGAGACCGTCCGTGGCGTAGGACGAGGACTGGTAGGCGCTGACATCGATACCGCGGAGCATGTGGGGGCTCCCTGAAGTGTCGTCGGGGGGACGGGAGTTGTCATGATGCCCCCGATGCGCCGGAAGACACCTCGGGGAGGCTGCCGCGCCCCCTCCGGGACGCTGCCGCGCCGCCTCGGGGAGGCTACTGCGGCACCGCGTAACCGGGCACGGACGGCCACCGGACGGTCAGGAGCACCGACTCCTCCTCCGCGTACCAGGAGTGGTCGACCCCGTGCCCCCACACGACGTAGTCGCCCTGCTCCGCCAGGACCACGTCCCGCCCGGGCAGCTCCACCCGGAAACGTCCGCTGATCAGGACCAGCAGCGCGGTACGTGCCTCGCCCCGCACCCACTCCTTGCGCCGGTCGCCGCGCGGGTGGATGCCCCACTTGATCTCCACTGCCTCGCTGTGGCGCGGATCGCCCGGCTCCTTGAAGTGGCCGAGGAGCCAACCCCGGTCCAGCGGGGCGTCCTTGCCGGCGTTGCCCACGTACACGCTGTCGTTCATGGCGGGGGATGCTAGCAACTTCCGTTTTGCCGGGAACCGGCGCGGTGTCCCACTCGCGGACGACGGCAATGTTGCGGAAACCCTTGACGCGCGGAGCCCTGCTGCGTAGATATGTCTGCGCAGTCATGTCAGCGCAGTCATACGGGACAGCCGGGCTGACGACTGCCGGAGATCAGGAGAGACCCATGGCACGACTGGCTAGCCGCAGCACCGGCACCGCACCACGCAGCATCGACGTGGCGCGGCTGGCGGGCGTCTCGCAGAAGACGGTGTCCAGGGTCATGAACGGTGAGCAGTACGTCTCCGGTGACCTGCGCCGACGGGTCCTGGAAGCGGCCGAGACCCTCGGCTACCGGCTGAACCACGCCGCCCGGGCGCTGGCCTCCGGGCGGACCCGGTCCATCGGCGTGGTGACGCTCGGTACCGCGCTGTACGGACCCGCCTCGCTGCTGATGGGCCTGGAGCGGGCCGTCCGGGACACCGGCTACACGCTCCGGGTGGTCAACACGGTGGAAGGGGACGCCGCGGGGATCGCCGGTGCCGTCGACTCGCTCCTCGACCAGGGCGTGGACGGCATCGTCATCTCCGAGCCGATCGACGAGGAGGGGGACGCCGGTGTCGCGATCCGCGCCGACGTGCCGTTCCTGGTCCTCGGTGCGCCGCCGCCGTTCACCGCGCACCGGGTGGTGACCGCGGGGCTCGTCGCCCACCAGCTGGCCCGGGCCGTCACCGAGCATCTGCTGGACCTCGGGCACCCGACCGTCCACCATCTCGCCGGTCCACAGCGCTGGTACGCCGCCAGGGACCGGATGGAGGGATGGCGGGCCACGCTGGCCGCGCACGGCAGGCGCGAACCGCCGGTGACCGTGGGCGACTGGTCGGCCGCCTCCGGGTACCGCGCGGGGCTCGAACTGGCCGGGGACGGTGAGGTCACGGCGGTGTTCGCCGCCAACGACGACATGGCCATCGGGCTGATCCGCGCGCTGCTGGAGACGGGTCGGCGGGTGCCGGAGGACGTCAGTGTCGTCGGTCTGGACGACATACCGGTGGCCGCGTATGTGACTCCGCCGCTGACGACGGTCCGGCAGCCGTTCGACGCGACGGCGCAGGACGGCCTGAAGCGTCTGGTGCACGCGATCGAGAACCCGGACGCCGCGCCGATCCCGCTGGACGACCCGCCGATCAACCTCGTCGTACGAGCGTCCACGGGGCCCCCGCCGGGTCGGACGGTGTCGCCGGGTCGGACGGTCTTGTCGGACCGGGTGGGGGCGGGGGACCGGGTGGCTGTGCCGGGTCGGGTGACTGCGGCGGATCGGGCGGCTGCGGCGGACCGGCCCGCTGTGCCGAGCCGGATGGCTACGGCGGATCGGGTGGCTGCGGCGGACCGGGTCCCTGTGCCGGATCGGCTCGCTGTGCCGGACCGGACGACCCCGCCCGAGCGAACGCCCTCGGCCGCCCGGCGAACCACAGCCTGACCCGTCGGGCGAACCACAGCCTGACCCGTCGTCCGCCCCGCAGCTCACCGGCTCGCAGCCCGTACCCGGTACCCCGTTCCCCGATCCCGATGGGAGACCCGCCCACCCCCAGCGCCCACCCTCACCCGCAGCCCCCCGCACCCCGCACCTGAGTGCGCCAGCCGGCCCCGTCGCATCGGGTCGTCGTACCGCCCACTCACCTGCGCGGAGGCCTGGGCGCTCCCCCCGAGCCGATGAGCCCGCCATGGGCCCCTGCCCCCTCCCGCCGCCCCCGGCGGGAGCCCCCCTGTCAGCCGACGAGCGTGACGTGCCCCGCCCCGGCCCCCGTGAGGAAACACCCCACGGCCCGCCGGCCCCGGCCCCGCCCCGCCGCCCGTGCCGAACCCAGCTCTGACATCCCGAACAGCACGCCGTCGCCGGTGCGCCGATTCCCTACGCCCTCTGCGGAGTCCACCATGTCGAAATTCCTCTCAGCCGCCTCCTCGGCCCCCTTGAACCGCCGCGGCTTCCTCGCCGCGACCGGCGCCCTGACCCTCGCGAGCACCCTCTCCGCCTGCGGAGGCGGCAGCGGTGGCAGCGGCTCCGGTGGCGGCTCCGCCGCCAAGGCGGTCAGCCAGGCCGACATCGACAAGGCGATGAAGACGCCCACCGAGCTGGTGTTCTGGACCTGGGTCCCGAACATCGACAAGGAGATCGCGCTCTTCCAGCAGAAGTACCCGGCCATCAAGGTCAAGGTCGTCAACGCCGGACAGGGCGTCACCCACTACACGAAGCTGCGCACCGCGCTCAAGGCCGGCAGCGGCGCCCCCGACGCCGTACAGATCGAGTACCAGGCGATCCCGACCTTCACCATCACCGACAGCCTGCTGGACCTGCGCCCGTACGGCGCCGCCAAGCTCAAGGACACCTTCGTCGACTGGACGTGGGGACAGGTCAGCGGAGCCGACGGGGAGGTCTTCGCGATCCCGCAGGACACCGGCCCGATGGGCATGCTCTACCGCAAGGACATCTTCGACCAGCACAAGATCGAAGTCCCCACCACCTGGGACGAGTTCGCCGCCGCGGCCCGCACGCTGCACAAGGCCGACCCGAACGTCTACCTCACCAACCTCGCGGCGAACGAGGCCGCCGCCTGGCACGGCCTGCTCTGGCAGGCGGGGGCCAAGCCCTACGCCCTGTCGGGCAAGAGCGACATCACCATCAGCGTCGACGACGCCGTCTCCCGCAAGCTCGGCGACTACTGGGGCGGCCTCGCCGAGGAAGGCGTCATCGGCACCGAGCCCGACTTCGCCGACTCCTGGTACGCGGCCCTGAACAAGGGCAAGTACGCCACCTGGATCACCGCGGCCTGGGGCCCGGCCTTCCTGTCCGGCTCGGCCAAGTCCACCGCCGGTCACTGGCGCGCGGCCCCGCTGCCGCAGTGGGACGCGGCCAAGCCGAGCTCCGGCAACTGGGGCGGTTCGACCACCGCCGTCATCAAGAGCACCAAGAACCCGATCGCCGCCGCGCTGTTCGCGCAGTTCCTCAACAGCGACCCGGCGAGCGCGAGGATGTTCGCCACCGAGCAGTTCTTCTTCCCGGCCACCAAGGCCCTGCTCGGGGACGCGAGCTTCACGGGCGACGCGCCCTCCTTCTACGGCGGCCAGAAGGTCAACCAGGTCTTCGCCGACGTCAGCTCCACGGTCTCGCCGTCCTTCCAGTGGCCGCCGTTCCTCGACCAGGCGGCCACGGACTGGACCGAGACCGTGGGCAAGTCCCTCGCCGACAAGACCGACACCGTGCGCGCGCTCGGTGCCTGGCAGACGCGGCTCACCGGCTACGCGAAGAAGCAGGGCTTCACGGTCACGTCCTGACGGCCCGCAAGGGCCCCGAGCCACCCGGCCCGGGGCCCGCCCGCCTCCTCCGACACCGGTCCCTCCCGCACCCGCTCCCTCCCGCAGCCGCCCCCTCCCTCAGAAAGGCCCGCCCATGACTGCCACAACCGCGGCCTCCCCCAAAGGCCGGCGCCGAGACGGGCCGAACCGCCCCGCGCGCGGCGGCAGGCGCCACCGCCGGTCGGCAGGGCCCCTGTTCGTCGCCCCCTTCATGGTGCTGTTCCTGCTGCTCTTCCTCGCCCCCCTCGGCTTCGCCGCCTACCTCAGCCTCTACCAGGAGCGGCTGATCGGCGGGACGGTCTTCGTCGGCCTCGACAACTACGTCCAGGCCGTGACCGACCCGCTGCTCGTCCACGGCGTCGTACGCGTCGCGCTGTTCTTCGTGATCCAGGTCCCGCTGATGCTGCTGCTGGCGCTGCTGTTCGCCCTCGCGCTCGACAGCGGCCTGCTGCGGCTGGCCCGGGTGATCCGCCTCGGCATCTTCGTCCCGTACGCCGTGCCGAGCGTGGTCGCCGCCCTCATGTGGGGCTATCTGTACGGCCCGGACTTCGGCCCGTTCGCCCAGCTCAGCCGCGACCTCAGCCTGCCGGTGCCGCGGTTCCTCAGCGACGGCTGGATGCTCGGGAGCCTCGCGAACATCGTGACCTGGGAGTTCGTCGGCTACAACATGATCATCCTGTACGCCGCCCTGCGCACGATCCCGGCCGAGCTGTACGAGGCCGCCGCCATGGACGGCGCCGGGGCCTGGCGGATCGCCTGGTCGATCAAGCTGCCCGCGCTGCGCCCGGCGCTGCTGCTCACCCTGCTGTTCTCGGTGATCGGCAGCTTCCAGCTCTTCAACGAGCCCAACCTGCTGATGAAGGTCGCCCCCGACGTGATCAGCAGCTCCTACACCGCCAACCTCTACGCCTACTCCCTCGCCTTCACCGGCCAGCAGGTCAACTACGCGGCCACGGTGTCCTTCCTCCTCGGCCTCGTCATCGTGATCGTCTCCTACGCCGTCCTGCTCACCGCGAACCGCAGGAGGACGTCATGACGACCACTCCCCAGCCCTCGGCCCCCCTCGCCCAGGGCACCCCGCCCGCGGCGGCCCCGACCACCCCGGCCGCCAAACCGGCCCGCGGCGCACTGCCGAGGCGGCCCCGGCGCGGCCCCCGCCGCAGCACCCCGCTGACCATCGCCATGCTGGCCGCCCTCGCCTACTTCCTGCTGCCGCTGTTCTGGCTGGTGATCGCCTCGACCAAGAGCACCCAGGACCTGTTCAACACGTTCGGGCTGTGGTTCTCGCACGCCCCGCAGCTGCTGACCAACGTCAAGGACACCTTCACCCAGGACGACGGCGTCTTCGTGCACTGGCTGCTCAACACGGTCCTCTACGCGGGGGTCAGCGCCGTCGGTGCCGCACTGCTGGCGGCGGCCGGCGGGTACGGGTTCGCCAAGTTCCGCTTCCGCGGCGACCGGGCGGCCTTCAACCTCGTGGTCGGCGCGGTCATGGTCCCGGCCACCGCGCTGGCCATCCCGACCTATCTGCTGTTCGCGAAGGCGGGCCTGGTCAACACCCCATGGGCGGTCATCCTGCCCTCCCTGGTCAACCCCTTCGGCCTCTACCTGATGCGGGTCTACGCCGAGGACGCCGTACCCGAGAGCCTCCTGGAGGCCGCCCGTATCGACGGGGCCGGCGAACTGCGGATCTTCTTCCGGATCGTGCTGCGGCTGCTCGGTCCCGGCCTGGTCACGGTCCTGCTGTTCACGCTGGTGGCGACCTGGAACAACTACTTCCTGCCGCTGATCATGCTCAACGACCCGGACCTGTACCCGATCACGGTCGGCCTGTCCTCCTGGGCCGCGCAGGCCCAGAACGGCGGATCCGGCGCCAGCAGCGACATGCTCGCGCTCGTGGTGACCGGCTCGCTGATCTCGATCGTCCCGCTCGTCGTGGCGTTCCTGCTGCTCCAGCGGTACTGGCAGAGCGGCCTCGCCTCCGGCGGCGTCAAGCAGTAGCGCACACCTCTCCCTCGTCTCCCGTCTCCCGGAGGTTCCCCCCATGGCGGCTCTGCCTGCCCGTGTCCTGTTCGGCGCCGCGTACTACCACGAGTACACGCCCGCCTACGACCCCGCACTCCAGCCGGACGAACGGCTGAAGACCGACCTGGACCTGATGGCCGAGGCGCACTTCACCGTCATCAGGGTCGGCGAGTCGGTCTGGTCGACCTGGGAGCCGAGCAACGGCCGTTTCGACCTCGACTGGCTCCAGCCCGTCCTCGACGGCGCCCACGAGCGAGGCATCTCCGTCATCCTCGGCACACCGACGTACGCCGCACCGCAGTGGCTGGCCCGCCAGTACCCGGAGATCACCGCCGAGCGCGCCACCGGGCAGCGGATGGGCTGGGGTGCCCGGCAGGAGATCGACTTCACCCACCCCGCGTTCCGCTTCCACGCCGAGCGGGTCATCCGGAAGATCGCCGCACGGTACGCCGACCACCCGGCGGTCATCGGCTGGCAGGTCGACAACGAACCCGGCCTGCACCTCCTCCACAACCGCGGGGTCTTCCAGCGGTTCGTGGACCACCTGCGGGACAGGTACGGCGACGTCGAGTCCCTCAACCGCGAGTGGGGACTGGTGTATTGGTCGCACCGGCTGTCCGACTGGTCCGACCTGTGGACGCCCGACGGCAACGAACAGCCGCAGTACGACGTCGCCTGGCGGGAGTTCCAGGCCCGCCAGGTCACCGAGTTCATCGGCTGGCAGGCCGACATCGTCCGCGAGTACGCGCGCGAGGGGCAGTTCGTCACCACCTGCATCTCGTACACCCGCCAGGGGGTGGCCGACGACGAGCTCGCCGCCCGGCTCGACATCGCCTCCGGAAACCCGTACTACGACATGCAGGACGGCCTGCTGCTCCCCGACCCCACCCCCGACACCCACGAGCAGGTCTGGAAGACCACCGGCGTCTGGTCGATGTACCAGACCGCCGACTGGATGTTCTCCTCCCGCCAGGAGCCCTTCCTCGTCACCGAGACCAACGCCCAGAGCATCGGCTTCGCCTGGGACAACCGGCCCGGTTACGACGGCCAGTGGCGCCAGGCCGCCTGGGCGCACGTGGCGCGCGGCGCCCGGATGATCGAGTACTGGCAGTGGCAGACCCTGCGCTTCGGCGCCGAGACCTACTGGGGCGGAGTCCTCCCGCACACCGGCCGACCGGGTCGCACGTACGCCGAACTAGCCCGGCTGGGCGCCGAGTTCGAGGCCGCGGGCCCGCTGGTCGCCGGCCTCGAACCGGACGCCGACCTCACGATGGTCTACTCGACGCCCAGCAAGTGGCTCATGCAGAAGTACCCGCCGCTCGCGACCCCCGACGGCGAACCGGACACCGCCGCCTACCACCGCCTCTTCGACCCCTTCTACCGCGGCGCGTTCGACGCCCGCCGCCAGGTACGGATCGTGCACGCCCGGCAGTTGGGCGACCTGACCCCGGAGGAGGCCGTACGGCGTCACCCGGTCCTCGTCGTCCCGGCCCTGTACGTCGTCGACGACGTCACCCTGGACCGGCTGGAGGCCTACGCCCGCGCGGGCGGCCACCTGGTCCTCGGGCCCCGTACCGGCTACGCCGACCACGAGGCGAGGGCCCGGCTCACCCCGGCCCCCGGCCGTCTCGCCGAGGCCGCGGGTGTGTCGTACGACGAATTCAGCAACCTCCACCAGGACGTTCCCGTGCGCGGGACGCCCGGCGGCCCGCTGCGGCTGACCGGGTCCGCGACCGCGACCCGGTGGATCGAGTGCCTGAACGCCACCGACGCCGAGGTGCTCGCGGGCTACGACCACCCGCACTTCGGCCGGTGGCCGGCGATCACCACCCGGGTCCACGGCACGGGCCGGGTCACGACCGTCGGCACGGCACCGGGCCGCGATCTCGCCCGGGCGCTCGCCGAATGGCTGGCGCCCACCCCGACCGGCGGATGGCAGGACCTCCCCGAGTCGGTCACCGCGACCACCGGCACCGCTCCCGACGGCCGTCGGGTCCACATCGTTCACAACTGGAGCTGGGAGGCCGCGAGCGTGAGCGTGCCGGCCGAACTCTCCGACGTTCTGGACGGCACGTCCGTTCCCGCCGGCAGCACGCTGGCTCTGGGTCCCTGGGACGTCCGTGTGCTCATCACCGCAACACCGTGACATCCCCGAAGGAGGGGCAGTGAAGAGAAGAACCACAGCAAAGGCGCTGGGCAGTTCGATTGCGGCGGCGGCACTGCTGGCCGGCTCCATGGCCGGAGCCCAGGCGTACAACCCGACCGGCGGGACCCTGTACCAGCTGGGCGGTGAGCCGTGTCTGAAGGGGCGGGGCAACTGCGCGGTCTACCCGAAGTCGGCCCAACTGCCCGGCGGACGGCTGGTCGCGTCCTTCGAGAAGTCGACGGTCGTGACGTCCTCGGGCAGCGCGGCCGGCCAGACCCTGCCGGTCTACAAGAGCGACGACGACGGCACGAGCTGGCAGCCCCTGTCGGAGGTCAAGGCTCCCGCGTACCTCTCCAAGGACCCCAAGTACGCCCGGTACACGAGCAATTGGACCAACCCGTACCTGTACGTGCTCCCGCAGGGCGTCGGCGGGATGAAGGCCGGCACGCTGCTCCTGGCGAGTGTCGTCTCCGGCGACGACGCCTACTACAAGGAGCACAAGGCGGCCGACCCGAACTGGACCGCGAACAACGACGGGGACCGCAGCGACCTGGCCATCGCCCTGTACTCCAGCACCGACCAGGGCCGCAGCTGGAAGGTCGTCAACGTCGTCGCGACCGGCGGGTGGCAGGGCGGCAGCGCGGGCGCGGTCGGGCAGAACGTCGCCGCCGCCAACACGTACCGGCAGGTGGACCCGCTCTGGGAGCCGTACCTGATGGTCCACAAGGGCAAGCTGGTCTGCTACTACTCCGACGAGAACGACTACACCGGCTTCGACCCGGTCACCGGCGTCCCCAGGAAGGACCCCGCCAACGACACGGCGACCGACTCGCACGGCCAGATCCTCGTGCACCGGACCTGGGACGGGAGGAGCGCCGGCTGGAGCGACCCCGTCGTCGACGTCTCCGGATCCGTCCAGGACATGGGCGGCGGCAAGACCGAGATCGGCGGAGGCCGGCCGGGCATGACCAACGTCGTGCCCACGACCGACGGCAGGTGGATGCTCACCTTCGAGTACTGGGGCGGCGGCGCCAACACCCGGTACGTGATCGCCGACGACCCGCTGAAGTTCTTCAAGGGCAGCCAGACGGGCATGTCGGTCGGCTCGCTGCCGGTCGTCGCGGGTTCCCGTCCGCTCAGCGGCGGGGGCAGCCCGGTGCTGATCCGGCTGCCCGACGGGCGACTGGTCTACAACGCGTCCAACAGCGGCGACGTGTGGGTCAACGACAGCGGACGCAGCGACGGAGTGTGGACGGAGTACCAGACCACCTCACCGGCGGCCTACAGCCGCAACCTCCAGTACGTCGACGGCACCGGCCGCATCGCGATCCTCAACAACCAGGGCACGTCCACGATCGCGTACGCCGAGGTCGACCTCGGTGACTCCGCCGGCGCCTACTACCGGCTGGTCAACCGGAAGACGGGCCAGGTGATCGGCACCGGCAACAGGACCAACGACGCCAACCTCGGCAACGCGGACACCCCGGACGTGGTCCTGGAGGACTCGGGCGCGGCGGCGAACCGGGACACCCAGTACTGGCACGTGGTGACCGAGCCGGGCGGCGGTACGACCCTGCTGAACAAGTCGGGCGGCCGCTCCGCCGCCGTCTGGACGGGCAACGCCACCGTGGGCCAGCGCATCGGCCAGTGGGTCGACAACAGCTCGACGGGCAGCTGGAACCTCGTCAGGTCCGCCGACGGCTACTACCGGCTCCAGGCCGTCAAGAACACGAGCCTCTATCTGACCGGCGCCTCCACCTCGGCGCCCCTGACCCTCCAGAACGCGGCCGACGACGGTTCGCAGGACTGGAAGCTCGTCCGCTAGCCGGTGGTGGTGGTTCGGTGCGCATTCCGGGCCACCACCATCTACCTGCCGCGGAAGGACCGTGTCATACTCCCACGCGGGATATCGAACGCCATACGAAATATCGAACAAAGGGTGGTGTGATGGTGCACGCCGAGAACCAGGAACAACAGCCCCGACCCGAAACGTACGTCGTCGGGGTCGACTACGGAACTCTCTCGGGGCGGGCCGTCGTGGTCCGGGTGTCCGACGGCGCCGAGGTGGCCGCCGCCGAGCACCCCTACCCGCACGCCGTCCTGGACCGGCAGCTGCCCGACGGGACCGCGCTGCCGCCGGACTGGGCGCTCCAGGTCCCGTCCGACTACATCGACGTGCTGCGGATCGCCGTACCCGAGGCGCTGGAGCGTGCCGGAGTCCGTCCCGAGCAGGTCATCGGTATCGGCACCGACTTCACCGCGTGCACGATGGTGCCGGTGCTGGCGGACGGCACCCCGCTGTGCGACCTGCCGGAGTACGCCTCCCGCCCGCACGCCTACGTCAAGCTGTGGCGCCACCACGCGGCACAGGCGCAGGCCGACCGGATCACGGAGCTGGCGGAGCAGCGCAAGGAGCCGTGGCTGAAGCGGTACGGCGGGAAGATCTCCTCGGAGTGGGAGTTCGCCAAGGCCCTTCAGCTGCTGGAGGAGGACCCCGAGATCTACGCCCGCGTCGAGCGGTGGGTGGAGGCCGCCGACTGGATCGTGTGGCGCCTGTCCGGGACGTACGTCCGCAACGCCTGCACGGCGGGTTACAAGGGCCAGTACCAGGACGGCAGTTACCCCTCGCGCGAGTACCTGGCCGCCCTCAACCCGGACTTCGCGGACTTCGTGACCGAGAAGCTGGAGCACCCGATCGGTCAGCTCGGCGACCGTGCCGGTGGGCTGACGGCCGAGGCGGCCGCCTGGACCGGGCTGCCGGAGGGCATCGCGGTCTGCGTCGGCAACGTCGACGCCCATGTCACGGCACCCGCCGCGACCGCCGTCGAACCCGGTCGGATGGTCGCCATCATGGGCACCTCCACCTGCCACGTGATGAGCTCCGACCAGTGGGCCGAGGTACCCGGCATGTGCGGGGTCGTCGACGGCGGCATCCTGCCGGGCCTGTGGGGCTACGAGGCCGGACAGAGCGGCGTCGGCGACATCTTCGGCTGGTTCGTCCGCAACGGTTTCCCCGCCGGGTACGCCGAGGAGGCCGCGGCCCTGGGCCGCGACCCGCACGAGCACCTCACCGCGCTGGCGGCCGAACAGGCCGTCGGTGAGCACGGGTTGATCGCGCTGGACTGGCAGAGCGGCAACCGCAGTGTCCTGGTCGACCACGACCTCAGCGGCGTCCTGGTGGGCCTGACCCTCTCGACCCGCCCCGAGGACATCTACCGGGCCCTGCTGGAGGCCACCGCCTTCGGTACCCGCACGATCATCGAGGCGTTCACGGCGTCCGGGGTCCCCGTCCAGGAGCTGATCATCGCGGGCGGTCTGATGAAGAACGCGCTGCTGATGCAGATCTACGCCGACGTCACGCGGCTGCCCCTCGGCGTCATCGACTCGGCGCAGGGGCCCGCCCTGGGCTCGGCGATGCACGCCGCGGTCGCCGCGGGCGCCTACCCGGACATCCGGGCCGCCGCCCAGGCCATGGGCAAGGCCCGTCCGGCCGTCTACCTCCCCGACCCGGAGCGCGCGGCGGCGTACGACCGCCTCTACGCCGAGTACCAGTTGCTGCACGACTACTTCGGCCGTGGCACCAACGAGGTCATGCACCGCCTGCGCCGTATCCGCGCCGAAGTCTCCGCGTCCTCCTGACCCGCAAGCCTGAAAGGAACCACCCCTCATGAACACCAACGCCCCCGCTTATCCCGATCACGAGATCTGGTTTCTCACCGGCAGCCAGGGCCTGTACGGCGACGACGTGCTGCGCCAGGTGGCGGAGCAGTCGCGGAGCATCTCCGAGACGCTGGGCCGTCCGGGCAAGGTGCCGGTCAAGATCGTGTGGAAGCCGGTGCTGACCGATGCCGAGGCGATCCGCCGGATGTGCCAGGAGGCTTCCGCGTCCGACACCTGCGTGGGTGTGATCGCGTGGATGCACACCTTCTCGCCGGCGAAGATGTGGATCGCGGGCCTGAGCGCGCTGGACGTGCCGCTGCTGCACCTGCACACCCAGTACAACCTGTCGCTGCCCTGGCCGAGCATCGACATGGACTTCATGAACCTCAACCAAGCAGCCCACGGGGACCGGGAGTTCGGCCACATCGAGTCCCGCGTGGGCGTGGACCGCAAGATCGTCGCCGGTCATGCCACCGACCCGCGCGTGATCCGCCGGATCGCCGCCTGGGCCCGGGCCGCCGCGGGCCGGCACGCCTCGCGCGGCCTGCGCCTGGCCCGCTTCGGCGACAACATGCGCGATGTCGCGGTCACCGAGGGCGACAAGGTCGAGGCCCAGATACGGTTCGGGTTCTCCGTCAACACCTACGGCGTCAACGACCTGGTGGCCGTGGTCGACGAGGTCGAGGACAAGGCGGCGGCCGAACTCGCCGCCGAGTACGTCGAGTTGTACGACGTCGTGCCCTCCCTGCGTCCCGGCGGCATCCGCCACGACTCCCTGCTGTACGCGGCCCGCCAGGAGATCGGCCTGCGCACCTTCCTGACCGAGGGCGGCTTCACCGCGTTCACCACCAACTTCGAGGACCTGGGCGGGCTGCGCCAGCTTCCCGGCCTGGCCGTGCAGCGGCTGATGGCGGACGGCTTCGGCTTCGGCGGCGAGGGCGACTGGAAGACCTCCGCGCTGCTGCGCACGATGAAGGTGATGGGCCAGGGACAGCCCGGCGGCACCTCCTTCATGGAGGACTACACCTACCACCTGGGCCCCGGCGAACCGCGCATCCTGGGCGCCCACATGCTGGAGGTCTGCCCCTCGGTGGCCGCCGACCGTCCCAGCTGTGAGATCCACCCGCTGTCCATCGGCGGCCGTGAGGACCCGGTCCGCCTGGTCTTCAACGCGGCCGAGGGCCCCGCCGTCGTCGTGGGCCTGTCCGACCTGGGCGACCGTTTCCGCCTCACCGCCAACGCCGTGGACGTCATCTCCCCCAACGAGCCGCTGCCCCAGCTCCCCGTCGCCCGCGCGGTCTGGAAGCCACAGCCCTCGCTGGCCGAGTCCGCCGAGAGCTGGCTGCTGGCGGGCGCCCCGCACCACACCGTCCTCAGCTCGGCGGTCGACATCGAGACCCTCACCGACTACGCGTCCATGACCGGCGTCGAACTGCTCACCATCGACCAGAACACCACCACCGAGCAGTTCGCCAAGGAGATCCGGTGGAACGCCGCCTACCACCGACTCGCCCAGGCCCTGTGACGGCCGCGCACCGGACTCCAGGAGAGAACCGATGACCGTACACGTCCGCGACGGCCTCCGGCAGGAGGTCCTGGACGCCAACCTGACCATCCCGAAGGTCGGCCTGGCCACCCTGACCTGGGGCAACGTGAGCGGGGTCGACCGCGAGGCGGGCGTCTTCGTCATCAAGCCCTCGGGGGTGCCGTACGACGACCTGGGGCTGGAGCACCTGGTGACGGTACGGCTGTCCGACGGCGAGGTCGTCGACGGCGACCTGCGTCCCTCCACGGACACCGAGACCCACCGCTGCCTGTACCTGGCGTTCCCCTCGATCGGCGGGGTGACCCACACCCACTCGACCCACGCCGTCGCGTTCGCGCAGGCCCGCCGGGACATACCGGTGCTCGGCACCACCCACGCCGACACCTTCAACGGGCCGATCCCCGTCACCCCGGACCTGACCGCGGAGCAGTGCGCGAAGGACTACGAGTACAACACCGGGCGCGTCATCGTGGACCTGCTGGAGGAGGACGACCAGCGGGCGGTCGAGGTCCCGGCCGCGCTGGTCGCGAACCACGGCCCGTTCACCTGGGGTTCGACGGCCCGCAAGTCCCTGGAGCACGCGATCATCTGCGAGGCCGTCGCCGACATCGCCCTCCACACGCTCAGCCTCGGCCCGACCGCTCCACCGCCCCCGCACCTCCTCGCCCGCCACTACACCCGCAAACACGGACCCGACGCGTATTACGGCAACCCGTGACTTCACCCTGACCGCCGGGTACGTGACGAGCCGTCACGTACCCGGCGGTGCCTTGTCTTTCACCGCCCGGTCGGCAGCCATGCGTCGATGACAGCGGTGAGTCTGTCCTGGCCCGTGAAGACGTGCCCGTTCACGGGGCTTGGCCCACCGCACAGGCGGCCGACTTTCCCGTGAGTTCCGTGCGAGGCAAAGGTTTTACCTCTCCCAGTCGCTTTCCGGGACGGCGAATGGCCTGTCGCCGAGGCAACTGCCCCCTCCTTGTGGATCCCTTGCCCGGGAGCTGATCCTTTGATCGGTGAATCCTGTCCGTCTCTTTGCCCGTTGCCGGTCACTTGTGGGACGTTTTGATCCACTTGGTTCTGTTGAGGGTTCATTGACTTAAGAGATCCCTCAGGTTTTGATCACCCGGCCGTGATCGGCGGCACGCCCCGTTGTCGTCAACGGGCCGATGGTGCGCCTGGCGAGGGGAAGGGCGAAGTGACGGGACCACGAGCGGAACGCCGGGAGCCGCGGGATCGCCCGGCTGAGGCAGGGCCATCTTTGCCTCGCCGCGGGTGAGCCGCCGCTCTGGAGACACGCGCGAGGAGAACCTGGCGCGACCCTTCAGGCACCGTTCCGGCTGAAACCGGCGGGCGGGAAGGCGCGGTTCGCCCCCAAATCCGAGCGGTACGAACTCGTCACCGGCGCCGGGACGTACGACCTCGCGGTGCCGAAGAAGGACGGGGAACTGGTGCGGCACGCGCTGGGCGGTGCGCCGACGCCCGAGTGAGCCGCGGGTGAGTGCCGCACGCACCAGGCCGCAATGGCCGATCCGTTCTCGACTCCCACGCTCAGGCCCGGAGCGGGCCGATTCCCTGAGGAACGCACCTTGAGACGCAGCACCCTCGTCGCGGCAGCCACGGCGACCGCCCTGTCCGCCACCCTGCTCACGGGCCTGTCTCCGGCCCAGGCGGACGACGACGCCGGCCCCGTCCTGGTCGGCGCGGACGGCTGCCACGGGCCGGGACTGATCTGCGTGACCGCGCACTCCGACAGCCCCCTCACCCGCATCACGGCCCACTTCTTCCCACTGGCCGCACCGACGGACGCCCCGGAAGCCGGATCGACCGAGGACTTCACCCAGTACTCCGGACCGGACGCGACGTCAGGCACCTGGCAGGCACCGGTCCACCTGCCCGACCTCGGCGACTACCGGGTGACCGTCGACCTCCAGGACGCCTCCGGCGCCACCCTCACCGGCGCCCTCTCCCCGTACGACCTCGAGTACCGGACCGTCGTCACGATCCCCGACCTGTCCGTCACCCCCAGCGCGCCGGACTACCTCCACCAGCAGGTCTCCGTCAGCGGCACCGCCCTCGCCGAGGACCCCCGCCACCCGGACGCCCCCACCCCCGCCGCCGGCGTACCCGTCCTCATCGACACCTGGCGAGGCCGGCTGACCGCGACCACCGCGGCCGACGGGCGCTTCGACACCACCTTCGTGCCCACCTACACGACCATGTACGTGTCCGCCGCACCCCAGGCCTCCGACGACTACCCGGGCGCGATCGACCTGGTGACACCCGAGCAGTTCGTGCAGACCACCCAGGCGCCCGTCCGCCTCACGGCGAGCACCCACACCCTGAACCTGCGGCAGGGCGCCACCGGTACCGTCACCGGCCGCGCGGAGATCCAGACCGCCGCCGGCTGGCAACCGCTGCCGCACACCCCGATCGGCATCGACGACACCGGTACCGGCTATCTGATCGGCGAGACCACCACGGACAGCCAGGGCGCCTACACCCTGCGCGTCCCGTCGGACAGCCCGGCGCCGAACGCAGAGATCTACGCGGCCGACGCCAACCTGCCCTTCCAGCAGCAGGCGACCGAACCCTTCAGCCTCCACGTCGCCTACACCACGCACATCGGCGTGAGCGCAAGCCTCAACGACGACTCGTCCCTCGCGGTCGGCGGCTACGTCTACTTCGAGGATCCCCGCGCGAAGTGGCCCGCCAAGCCCACCGTCACCCTCCAGTACTCCCAGGACGGCAAGAGCGGCTGGAAGAACGCCGCCACCCTGCCCATCAAGCTCCGCTACAACAAGCCCCAGTTCGAGGAGACGTTCGCCCGCACCTTCACCACGCCGGACAGCACCGCGTACTGGCGCGCCCGCTTCAACGGCAACCCGGACCTGGCGACCAGCACCACCAAACCCGTCCACCTCTACCGCTACGCCACCCGCGTCACCGGTTTCCACGCCACCCCGGACCCGGTCCGCAAGGGCCGGCCGATCCGTTTCGCCGGCACGTTGCAGTACAGGAACGGCACCACCTGGAAGCCGCTCTCCGGCGCGGCACCGTCCCTCTACTTCCGCCCCCGCGGCTCCACCACGTACCACTACGTCACCGACCTCGCTTCCGACCGGCACGGCCACCTCGTCGGCATGGTGACCGCCGGACGCGACGGCACCTGGGCCCTCGCCCTCAGCCGCCAGACCGGAGACCACTACCTGAGAAGCCCCCGGGTCACCGACTACGTCGACGTCCGCTGAACTCCCGCCGGGGGTCGCCACGACGGCGTAAAGATCCGCTCATGGTTCCTTAGCGAACAGAGACTCCAACTGTCGTGTCCTGATAGGAAATGCACACTTCGACCATCGTCCCCACCACGGGTGTGACGGTGTGTCAGTTCCCTAGGAGAATTCCGCATGGCCAAGAGGGCCCACGCCGCGCCGGGACGTCCCGAGCACGCGGCGGTCAAGACCGGCAGACGGCCGAGAGTGATCACGGCGGCGTCCGCCGCCGCCGTCGCTCTGTTCGTCCTCACCGCGACCGCCCAGGGCGCGGTCGCCCAGGGGGGAACGGCCGGATCGAACCCACCGAAGCGAATAGGGGCGGCACCGCGTGTCCCGGCGGGTGCGACGGTCACTGGCACGACCGCGTCGGGAACCCGGCTGCACCTCAGCGTGAACCTGGCCCCGCGTGACCCCCGGTCGCTCGCGGACTTCGTCACCGCGGTGTCCACACCGGGGAACGCCCAGTACCACCACTACCTCGCCAAGGGGCAGTTCGCCTCGGTCTTCGGTCCTACGCAGGCCACCGTCGCGGGAGTCTCCCGGGCGTTGAAGGCGGCCGGTCTGACCCCCGGCAAGGTGAGCCCGGACGGCCTGTCTATCCCGGTGACCGCCACCGCCGCGCAGGCGTCCCACGCCTTCGGCACCGGCTTCCGCAACGTCCGGCTCAAGGACGGCACCACCGACTACCTCAACACCTCGGCCCCCGCGCTGCCCGCGAACGTGGCCTCCTCGGTGACCGGGATCGTCGGCCTCAGCAGCATCAACACCATCAGCAGCCACCACTCCGCGGTGCGTCGCACCAGCAGGCACACCTCCGCCACCGCCTCGGCCGTCTCCGGACGCGGTGCGAGCGCGGCGACCGCCGACGGGTACACCCCGGCACTCTGCGCCGACTTCACCGGCTCGGGCCTGACCGACGGCACCGACTACTACAGCCCCGGCAAGCTGGCCGGCGCCTACGGGATGACCAGCTCCGCCACCGCCGGTGCGGGGCAGACCGTGGCCGTGTTCGAGCTGGAGAACGTCGACGCCGCCAGCATCGCCGCCTACCAGTCCTGCGTCGGCACCAACACCCCGGTGTCCCACGTGTACGTCGACACGACGTCGGGTGCCGGTGCGCCGGCCACCGACGGATCCGTCGGCGTGGAGTCCGCGCTCGACATCGAGGACCTGATCGGTCTGGTGCCCGGCGCGAGCGTCATCGACTACCAGGGCCCGGACGCCGAGTCCGCGACCGACCAGAACGTGCTCGACGTCTACCAGCGGATGGTCACCGACGACCAGGCGCAGGTCATCTCCACCAGCTGGGGTGAGTGCGAGGCGGTCGAGAGCAGCGCGACCGCGAACGCCGAGAACACCGTCTTCGCGGAGGCCGCCGCCCAGGGGCAGAGCGTGGTCGCCGCCTCGGGCGACGACGGTTCCAGCGACTGCTACCGGGCGACCGGCTCCACGGCCAAGGCCGTCGACGACCCCGCCAGCCAGCCCTACGTCACCGGGGTCGGCGGCACCACGATGACCACCTCGGGCAGCACCAGCACCCAGACGACCTGGGGCAACGCTTACGGCGGCACCGGCGGCGGTGTCTCCTCGCGCTGGGCGCCCGTCGTCTACCAGGGCGGTGTCGCCACCACCACCAAGCGGGCCGTCCCGGACGTCTCCGCCCTGGCGGACCCGGCCGACGGATACCCGGTCTACTTCCAGGACGACAGCGAGTCCGCCGCCCCCGTGCCCGGCATCGTCGGCGGCACCAGTGCCGCGGCCCCGACCTGGGCCGCCGCGATCGTCCAGGCCAACGCCGGCACGGCCTGCCAGGCCAACGGGCGGGTCGGCTTCCTCAACAACGCCCTCTACCGGGCCGCGCGCGGCAGCTACCCGACGGACTTCTGGGACGTCACCAGCGGCAACAACTCCGTCTACGCCACCGGCTACACGGCCACGGCCGGCTACGACGAGGTGACCGGCCTGGGCTCGCCCAGGGAGGCCGGCCTGACCTCCGCCCTGTGCCCGGCCCAGGGCACCGCGGCCACCGGCGCCTCCACCTTCCACGCGCTCAGCAGCCCCAAGCGCCTGCTGGACACCCGCAACGGCACCGGCTGGGGCCTCAGTTCCGTCCCGAGCACCAAGCCCCTGGTCGCGGGCGGCACCGCCCCGGTCAAGATCGAGGGCGCCGGGGGCATCCCCAGCAGCGGCGTGACGGCCGTCGTGCTCAACCTGACGGTCACCGGCACCACCGGCTCGGGTTCGCTGATCGCCTGGGCCGACGGCACCAGCAAGCCGTCGACCAGCAACCTCAACTGGACCGGCGCGAGCCAGACCATCGCCGCGTCGGCGACCGTGAAGGTGGCCGCCGACGGGGTCGTGGACCTCTACACGAGCAGCACCACCCACCTGATCGCCGACGTCCAGGGCTACTGGACCAGCGGCACCACCGGCTCCAAGTACACGGCCCTGACCCCGGCCCGCCTGCTGGACACCCGCTCCAAGGTCGGCATCTCCACCACCAGCAAGATCACCAACGCGGTGATCAGCCTCAAGGTCCGCGGTCATGGCGGCGTGCCGACCGGCGCCACCTCGGTGGTCCTCAACCTGACGGCCACCCAGACCGTCGGCGGGGGATACCTGGAGGCCTACCCCGAAGGCGCCACCCGCCCGACCGCGTCCAACGTCAACTGGTCGGCCACCGGCACCACCATCCCCAACCTGGTGATCGTGCCGATCGGCAGCGACGGCAACGTCAGCATCTACGTGCACGGCACCAGCCACGTGATCGCCGACGTCTCCGGCTACTTCTCCACCAGCGGCGCGACCTTCCAGACGGTCACCCCGCTGCGCCTGCTGGACACACGCCAGACGACGGCGCTGGGCTCCGGCAAGACGCTGGCCGTGCAGATCTCGGGCCGCGACGCCATCCCGTCCACCGGCGTCAAGGCCGTGGTCCTGACCGTCACCGTCACCGGCACCACCGGCAGCGGCTACCTCACCGCCTGGGCCGACGGCGGCAGCCGTCCGACGGCCTCCAACCTGAACTGGGCCCAGGGCAAGACGATCGCCAACCAGGTGATCGTGCCCGTCGGTTCGGACGGCAAGGTGGACTTCTACACGAACAGCACCACCAACGTGATCGCGGACGTGGCCGGCTACATCAGCTGACCCGACCGACAACACGACCACGATGCCCCGCCGGCCTGGACCGGCGGGGCATCGTCACGAACAGGTCCTGAGGCACCTGCACCACCGTGAACGCAGGGGCTGCCCGGACCCCGCCCCCTCAGCACTCGATGATGTAGTCCGCCAAAGAGGTCTCACCGTAGGAATCCCCTTTACTTCTTGAGCTGCGGATGTCCTTTTCCTTGTCTTTTCGAGAAGGTGTAGCTAGGGGGCGTTCATGTGACGCTGTGACTTTTGTGCAAGTGGGTTGAGAACGCCGTGGAGGCCATCCCCCCGGAGGGGCATACGATGTGGGTATACTGCCCAGGCTCCGCGACCCCAAAGACGATCACAGGGAAAAAGAGTCAAACCATGATCACCGCATTCGACCATCTCGGTGAGACTCGCCGGATCGATGGCCCTGAAGACGTCTCAAGATCCCTTGACGAGGTGTTCAGCACCGCCCCGGGTGCGGAAACTCATGTGAAGGCAGAGTGGGTGTTTCTGGAGGATGAAGGCGACCAGACGCCAATCAGCATGCTAGAGGTCAGCGCCAATATGCAAAATGGTCTTGGTGGCGTGGTCTGGTTCGCTGGATGGGATGATGCCAGGAGATTCAAGAAGGACCCAGACGACCAGCAAGACGACTTGGGAGATCACTTCTGGCTGTCCGACACCGATAATCCTCCGAACTCCGATCCTGAAGTAATGTCGGATCACTACAGCCCGCTATATTTCGATCCGCGTTGCGTTCTCCCGATCGTGGAAATTCGTAAAGTGGTCGAGGAATACTGTCGAATTCAGGGAAACCGGCCCGCAGGAATCAATTGGGTTGCTGGTACGCAGGGTGGCAGTCGGTACACGACCGACGCCTAGCGGTTCCGGGCGCGGCCGGTTCCTCACCCTGGAGCGCTATGCTCCGCCTGCGCTGCCGACGCGTTCTCGACCCAGGCGGTGTATCCGTCGTACAGGTCAATCAGCTCGCCGACCGAACCCGCAGGGTCTCAGCGCGACAGATGACGACCAAGGCCCTGTCCGGGGTGTGGAAAGCGAGATCGAATGGCGCTGAAGGTGTTGGGAGAAACACCACTTTTCCTGGAAAGTCAAAGCGAGGTGAGGGCGTATCTTGACGTAGTATTCGCTGAAGGCAGCCGACTCAAGTCGTCAGTGGAATTGGCTTTCCAGGTCATCTGGGACGTGGCCTCAGACAAGGTTTACGCATCAACTCCAGACAACGTGCTTTCGATCGGAATCAATTTTTCGTCGGAGTATGCGGGGATTCTCTGGTATTGCGAGGGAACGGTTTCCCATCGAGTATCCGCAGAGGTCGGTCACGATGTCGCGAACCACGCATGGGTGTCTCTGAACCCAACCGCTCCGGACTCGGATCCCAAGGTTCTCTCTGATCCGGGATGCCCTACCTTTTTCGACCGAGTCAGCGCGCTGCCTCTGTCCAGCATTCGGCCGGTGGTGGAAGAGTACTTTCGGGCGGGGACCGGCTTCAGGCCTACGCAAGTTCAGTGGACGAAAGGCCATTACACGGGGGAGCTGTACGTGGAAGAGGACGAAGCGTAGGGCCAGCAGAGCATGCGGGCCCGGCGAGGCTCAATCTTGTCAGGATGATCACTCCCGCATCTTGAGGAAGCTGAATCCCGGGGCGTTCCGGGGACCTTCCGCCGCGAAAGCAGGGAAGCCCCCCGACACCGCTGAAAGACGCGAACGCGCCGGCCGGACCCCGCCCCCCTCAGCACTCGATGATGTTCACCGCCAGCCCGCCCCGAGCCGTCTCCTTGTACTTCACGCTCATGTCCGCCCCGGTGTCCTTCATGGTCTTGATGACCTTGTCGAGGGACACCTTGTGCGAGCCGTCCCCCCGCAGCGCCATCCTCGCCGCCGTGACCGCCTTCACCGCGGCCATGCCGTTGCGCTCGATGCAGGGGATCTGGACCAGCCCGCCGACCGGGTCGCAGGTCAGGCCCAGGTTGTGCTCCATGCCGATCTCGGCCGCGTTCTCGACCTGTTCGGGGGAGCCGCCCAGGACCTCTGCCAGCGCGCCCGCGGCCATCGAGCAGGCGGAGCCGACCTCGCCCTGGCAGCCGACCTCGGCGCCGGAGATGGAGGCGTTCTCCTTGAAGAGCATGCCGATGGCACCGGCCGAGAGGAGGAAGCGGACCACGCCGTCCTCGTCCGCGCCGGGCACGAAGTTCATGTAGTAGTGCAGGACCGCGGGGATGATGCCGGCCGCGCCGTTCGTCGGGGCGGTCACCACCCGGCCGCCGGCCGCGTTCTCCTCGTTGACCGCCATCGCGTACAGCGTGATCCACTCCATGGAGTGGGCCAACGCGTCCCCCTCCGCCCGCAGTTGACGGGCCGTCATGGCGGCCCGCCGACGCACCCGCAGACCGCCCGGCAGGATGCCCTCCTGGGACATGCCCCGGGACACACAGGCCCGCATCACGCGCCAGATCTCCAGGAGCCCGGCCCGGATCTCGTCCTCCGTGCGCCAGGCCCGCTCGTTCTCCAGCATCAGCGAGGAGATCGACAGGCCGGTCTCCTTGGTCAGGCGCAGCAGCTCGTCACCCGTGCGGAAGGGGTACTTCAGCACCGTGTCGTCGAGCTTGATGCGGTCCTCGCCGACCGCGTCCTCGTCCACGACGAAGCCGCCGCCCACCGAGTAGTACGTCTTCGACAGGAGCTCGGCGCCCGAGGCGTCGTACGCCCACACCGTCATGCCGTTCGCGTGGTACGGGAGCGCCTTGCGCCGGTGCAGCACCAGGTCGTCGTCGAAGGAGAAGGCGATCTCGTGCTCGCCGAGCAGCTTCAGCAGCCCCTCGGACCGGATCTCGGCCACTCTGTCGTCCGCCGTCGCCACGTCGACCGTACGAGGAGACGCCCCCTCGAGTCCCAGCAGCACCGCCTTCGGGGTGCCGTGACCATGGCCGGTCGCGCCCAGGGAGCCGTACAGCTCGCAGCGGACGGAGGCGACCGACGGCAGCAGGTCCTCGTTGCGCAGGCGGCGGGCGAACATACGGGCCGCGCGCATCGGGCCGACCGTGTGGGAGCTCGACGGGCCTATGCCGATCGAGAACAGGTCGAAGACCGAGATGGCCACGGGAACTCCTTCACAAAGGGCGGGGGCACACGTCGTCGGGTGCCCCCGCCGGGGAACTACTTGTTGAGGCCGGGGTACAGCGGGTGCTTGCCGGCCAGGGCCTTGACCCGGGCCTTCAGGGCGTCTGCGTCGTACGACGGCTTCAGCGCCGCAGCGATCACGTCCGCGACCTCGGCGAAGTCCTCGGCCGTGAAGCCGCGGGTGGCCAGGGCGGGCGTGCCGATCCGGAGGCCCGACGTGACCATCGGCGGACGCGGGTCGTTCGGGACGGCGTTGCGGTTGACCGTGATGCCGACCTCGTGGAGACGGTCCTCGGCCTGCTTGCCGTCCAGCTCGGACTCGCGCAGGTCGACGAGGATGAGGTGCACGTCGGTGCCGCCGGAGAGCACGTTGACCCCGGCCTCCCGGGCGTCGTCGGCCGTCAGACGGTCGGCGAGGATGCGCGCACCGTCCACCGTACGCCGCTGGCGCTCCTTGAACTCCTCCGAGGCCGCGACCTTGAAGGACACCGCCTTCGCCGCGATCACATGCTCCAGGGGACCGCCCTGGAAGCCCGGGAAGACGGACGAGTTCAGCTTCTTCGCGAAGGCCTGCTTGGCGAGGATGATCCCGCCGCGGGGCCCGCCCAGCGTCTTGTGGGTGGTGGAGGTGACCACGTCCGCGTGCTCGACCGGGTTCGGGTGCAGCCCCGCCGCCACCAGCCCGGCGAAGTGCGCCATGTCGACCCACAGGTACGCCCCGACCTCGTCGGCGATCCGGCGGAACTCCGCGAAGTCCAGCTGCCGCGGGTACGCCGACCACCCGGCGATGATCACCTTCGGCCGGTGCTCGCGCGCCAGCTTCTCCAGCTCGGCCATGTCGACCAGACCGGTGGCCGGGTCCACGTGGTACGCGACCACGTTGAACTGCTTGCCGGAGAAGTTCAGCCGCATCCCGTGGGTCAGGTGACCGCCGTGCGCCAGGTCCAGGCCCAGGATGGTGTCGCCGGGCTGGGCCAGCGCGAACAGCGCGGCCTGGTTCGCGGAGGCACCGGAGTGGGGCTGCACGTTGGCGTACTCGGCGCCGAACAGCTCCTTGAGCCGGTCGATCGCGATCTGCTCGGCCACGTCGACGTGCTCGCAGCCGCCGTAGTAGCGGCGGCCCGGGTAACCCTCGGCGTACTTGTTGGTGAGGACCGAGCCCTGCGCCTCCATGACCGCGAGCGGAGCGAAGTTCTCCGAGGCGATCATCTCGAGGGTGGACTGCTGGCGGTCCAGCTCGGCGTCGACCGCGGCGGCGATCTCCGGGTCGAGCTCGTGCAGGGGGGTGTTCAGTGCGGACATCAGGTGCGGACTCCTCAGCCGGCGGAAAAGGCGGTGTACTCGTCGGCGGAGAGCAGGTCGGCCGGCTCCTCCGCGACGCGTACCTTGAACAGCCAGCCGCCCTCGAAGGGTGCGGAGTTCACCAGCGCCGGGTCGCTGACGACGTCCTCGTTGACCTCGGTGACCTCACCGGAGACGGGGGAGTACAGGTCGGAGACCGACTTGGTCGACTCCAGCTCGCCGCAGGTCTCGCCCGCGGTCACCGTGTCACCGACCTCGGGGAGCTGGACGAAGACGACATCGCCGAGCGCGTTGGCCGCGTGCTCCGTGATGCCGACCGTCGAGACGCCGTCCTCGGCGCCCGACAGCCACTCGTGCTCCTTGCTGTAGCGCAGCTGCTGGGGGTTGCTCATGGCCTGAATTCTCCTGTACGCGGGGGAGTGCTGATGAAGGGGGGACTGCGAAAGGCGTGCGTGAGCAGCGACTCTGTGCTCAGCATCACCTACGGCGGCTACTTCTGGCGCTTGTAGAACGGCAGCGCCACGACCTCGTACGGCTCGTGGCTGCCCCGGATGTCCACCGCGACACCCGTCGTGCCCGGCGCGGCGTACATGGCGTCGACGTAGGCCATCGCGATCGGCTTGCCCAGCGTGGGGGAGGGCGCCCCGGAGGTGACCTCGCCGATCACCTTGCCCTCGGCGACGACCGCGTACCCGGCGCGGGGGACCCGACGGCCCTCGGCGATCAGGCCGACCAGGACGGGCGGCTCGTGGTTCGCGTTCTCCGCGGCCTCACGCAGGGCCGCGCGGCCCACGAAGTCGCCCTCCTTGTCGAACTTCACCACCCGTCCGAGGCCCGCGTCGAAGGGGGTCAGCTCGCGGGACAGCTCGTGCCCGTAGAGCGGCATGCCCGCCTCCAGGCGCAGGGTGTCCCGGCAGGACAGCCCGCAGGGGACGAGTCCGACGCCCTCGCCCGCCTTGGTCAGCGCCTGCCACAGCGTCTCCGCGTCGGAAGGCGCCACGAACAGCTCGAAGCCGTCCTCGCCGGTGTACCCGGTGCGCGCGATCAGCGCCGGCACCCCGGCGACCGTGCCCGGCAGACCGGCGTAGTACTTGAGCCCGTCCAGGTCGGCGTCGGTCAGGGACGCGAGGATCCCGGGGGACTCCGGTCCCTGTACGGCGATCAGCGCGTAGGCGTCCCGGTCGTCCCGCACCTCGGCGTCGAAGCCGGCCGCGCGCTCGGTCAGCGCGTCCAGGACTACCTGGGCGTTGGAGGCGTTGGCGACGACCATGTACTCGGTGTCGGCGAGGCGGTAGACGATCAGGTCGTCCAGGATGCCGCCGTCCTCCTGGCAGATCATGGTGTAGCGGGCCCGGCCGACGCCGACCGAGGCGATGTTGCCGACGAGGGCGTAGTTCAGCAGCCCGGCGGCCTGGGGACCGGTCACGGTGATCTCGCCCATGTGGGAGAGGTCGAACAGCCCGGCCTTCGTGCGCACCGCGTTGTGCTCGTCGCGCTCGGAGCCGTAGCGCAGGGGCATGTCCCAGCCGGCGAAGTCGGTCATCGTGGCACCGAGGGAGCGGTGCAGGGCGTCGAGCGCGGTGTGCCGGGGCGCAGAACTGGTCATAGAGCGGTCGTCTCCAGAATCCAAGGCATGACGGGCGAGGTCGTTCCTCCCCATCTGTCATCGGAACCTGAGAGGTTCGCCATGAAGGACATGGCTTGCACCGTGGGTGGGGCCACCGGCGTCGGCGGCCCGCTTTTCAGATGTGCCTCGCCCGCGCGGTAACGGGGCCTGAGAGATTCAAGGGAGGGACTTGCTCCTTCGGCGCCCGGGTACATGTACCCGGGACTCTCCCGCGCGGATTCAAACGGCCGGTATGCAGTTGGCGCGGACATCATTGCACGCATCGCAGGCCGACGGCAGGGCCGCACCCGGCCCACCCTCCCGGTCCCCTTCTGTAACCGGCTTGTGGCGGTACGCGTACAGAAACGCGAGAGATCATCCATTACCTTCTCTTTACGCTCGGTGGGGAGGGGAAGCCCTGAACCCGGAGGAGGACGATGACGGTGAACAGGACCACCGCGTACGCGACGACCTCGGGCATCGCGCTGCCCAAGCAGCCCGCGGCCCCGGCCGTCGAGGCCCGCGGCGCCCACCCGGTCGTCCGTGACCTGCGCGACCGCGCCGGCCACAGCCCGCACGCCCTGCTCTTCGGTCCCGAGGACCTCGTCGTCATCACCGGCCTGCCCGGCAGCGGCAAGTCCACCCTGATGAAGCGGGCGGTCACGGGGACCCGGATCGACTCCCAGGACACCCGCGACCGCTGGGACGGCCGGCTGTCCCGCTTCCTGCCGTACGCCGTCTACCGCCCCCTGGTCCGGCTCGCGCACTACGCCGGACTGCGTCGCGCCCTGCGCTCCGGCGGGGGAGTGGTGGTGCACGACTGCGGCACCCAGACCTGGGTGCGCGGCTGGCTGGCCCGCGAGGCCCGGCGCCGCGGCGGCACCCTGCACCTGCTGCTCCTCGACGTCACGGCGGACACCGCGCTGGAAGGCCAGCGCGAGCGCGGCCGGGGCGTCTCGCGGTACGCGTTCCTGCGGCACCGGGGCGCGGCCGCCCGGCTGATCCGTTCCGTGGAGCGCGGCGACCTGCCCCCGGGCTGCGGCTCGGCGGTGCTGATCGACCGGGACGCGGCGGACGTACTACGGCGGATCGGCTTCACGGGCTGAGCCATACGCCTCGCGGCGGAAAGGCTGCTCAGGCTGAGCCATACGCCGCGCGGCGGCTCGGCTGCTGAGGCCGAGCCACACGCCCCGCAGGCGATCCGCTTCACGGGCTGAGCCACACATCCCGCGCACCCGCTAGCCTTTCAGCCACATCAGCGGTTCACAGCAGGCGGTCAGACAGATGGACTTCCCGGCGGATCTTCCCGCGGACTTCCCGGCACAGTCGGCACACCCCCACCCGCACGGCGGGTGGCCCGGCAACGAGCTGGAGGAGGTGCTCTCGGCCTCCCTCGGCATGCCCTCGGCGGGCGGCCGGATCATCGAGGTGCTGGGCCGCAGCTTCGTCTGGGTCCCGCTGCCCAACGGCGGCGGCCCGCACAGCGGCCCCCTCGACCTGCCCACGCTGGAGCTCGGGGGCCAGGCGTTCGTCCCGGTCTTCAGCTCCGAGGAGCAGTTCCGCCAGGTCGTCGGCTCGCACCTGTCGTACACCATCGCCCCCGCGGTGGAGTTCGCCCGCGGTCTGCCCCCGCACGTGGGCATCGCCGTGAACCCCGACGGCGTGGTCGGCGTCCCGCTCCCGCCCGCTGCGGTGGCCGACCTCTGCCGCGTCGGCCGCACCCCGCTGGACGGCCCCAACACCGGCGGCCGCGTCAAGCTCTACGAGCCCGACTGGCAGGACGACCCGGTCGACTTCCTCGCGGCCGCGTCCGCGGAGTTCGCGGCGACCGGCGTGGTCCTCACGGCCCGCCGCTGCCTGGCCGCCATCGAGACGTCCGACCCGGTCATGTTCGTCGGCGTCGAACTCTCCCAGTGGGAGGGCGACCTGCGCACCCTCCCGATGGACGCCCTCGGCAGGGCACTGGGCACGACCCCGGTGAAGTGGCCGGTCAACCTGGTCCTGTTGGACGTGGCGGACGACCCGGTGGGCCACTGGATGCGAGGACAGGTACGGCCCTTCTACACCCAGGGCTAGTCGAACCCGCTCAGGGGCGCGGGGAACTGCGCGACCAGCCACGGACAACGCGCACCCGCCGACGACGCACAGGTCCCCACCCGGTAGGCGCTTAAGCTGGTTTCATACTCGGGGAACTTTCAAGAAGGGGCGATACGACGTGAGCGCCAGCGGCACCGCGACCGGCTCGGTCGAGCACATGCTGCGCCAGGTGACCCCCGGGCGCTACGACGCCTACGAGGCACTGCTGCGCGCCCTCGCGACCCCGACCGCCGGCCAGATCTGGATGCTGCTGTGGCACGGCCAGTCCGGCTCCCCGGACGCCCAGTACGGAAACATGGAGGTCGACGGCCACGGTTACGCCCCCTGCGTGACCTCGGCCCAGGAGCTCTCCGCGAGCGGCTGGAACCGTTCCTACGAGGTCGTCGACGGCATCGACGTCGCCCGCACCCTCTACCCCGACCACTACGGTCTCTGGCTGAATCCGCACGCCCCCGGCGGTGGCGTCGGCATCCCCTGGCTCGACCTGCGCCGCATCGCCACCGGCCTGGAGCGCCAGCCCGCGGGCCCGCTCCGGCTCTCGGAGCCCGGTATCGAGGTCCCGCAGTTCTACGCCCTGCTCGTGCAGAACGCCCACCGCACCCCGGCGGTCCGCTCACTGCGCCGCGCCTGGGTGCAGCCGGCGCTCGGGGCGCCGTATCTCGCCATCGGCCTGGATGTGTACGACACCAGCCCGTCGGCCGTGGACTCGGTGCGCGCGATGATGCAGCAGTCCATCGGCGCGGTCCCGGAGGGGCTGCCGGTGTCGACCGTGGCGATGTCCGACGAGTACGACCCGGTTGCGCTGTGGATGCGCGCGGGGGCCCGGCCCTTCTACGACCGCGAGGCGCACGGCGCTCCGGCCCAGGCCCCGGCGGCGGGGTACGGCTACCCGCCGGCCCGTGGCGGTTACTGAGAGTCAAAGCAACCCGTTCGGCTCGTTTACGTAACAGCCACATTTCTTCGCGCGTAGATAGCGGCGGATCATCACCGATGTCGCTTATTGTGCCGTTCTGTCCCAACTGGCATGCGTCCGGGAGGCGTTACCCGTTGTTCGGATAACGGAATCCCTCGTACTGCATCACGGTTACGCATACTTTCCTCGCCAGGCCTGGCGGGTGATCGCAGCGAAGCTGAAGACTCCCCAGGCAGACGCAGGATCAGATGTTCCTGTGAGCTGAGCAAGTCGACAAAGCCGTAATCCACGGCAGGTGTAGGCCGGTCACCACCGGCGAGAGGGGTCGGGTCACTGTGACCGCACCGATCGAGACCACCGGGGCGCAGGCCGAGGCGCAGCCTGAGGCTGTCCTCGCCGGGGCCGGCAAGGGGCAGATCGAGGGCCGTTCCCTGGGGCAGATCGCCTGGTCCCGCTTCAAGAGGGACAAGGTGGCGGTCGCCGGTGGCGTGATCGTCATCCTGCTGATCCTGGTCGCGGTGCTGTCCCGTCCCATCCAGGCCCTCTTCGGTCTGGACCCGAACGCCCTGCACCAGGATCTGATCGACCCCAACACCTCGCTGCCCAAGGGCGACTGGGGCGGCATGAGCTGGGACCACCCGCTCGGCGTCGAGCCGAAGTTCGGCCGCGACATCGCCACCCGCATCCTCGAGGGTTCCTGGGTCTCCCTGGTCGTGGCCTTCGGTGCCACGATCCTGTCCAACACGATCGGCGCGGTCCTCGGCGTGGTCGCCGGGTACTACGGCGGCCGGGTCGACACGATCATCAGCCGGCTGATGGACACCTTCCTGGCGTTCCCGCTGCTGCTGTTCGCCATCGCCATCTCGGCCACCCTGCAGGGCGGTGCCTTCGGCCTCGAGGGCCTGCCGCTGCACATCAGCGTGCTGATCTTCATCATCGGCTTCTTCAACTGGCCCTATCTGGGCCGCATCGTGCGCGGCCAGACGCTGGCCCTGCGCGAGCGGGAGTTCGTCGACGCGTCCCGGGGGATGGGGGCCAAGGGGCCCTACATCCTCTTCCGGGAGCTGCTGCCGAACCTCGTCGGCCCGATCATCGTCTACTCGACGCTGCTCATCCCGACCAACATCCTCTTCGAGGCGTCCCTCAGTTTCCTCGGCGTCGGCATCCAGCCTCCGCAGGCGTCCTGGGGCGGCATGATCAACCAGGCGGTCGACTACTACCAGGTCGACCCCCAGTTCATGATCGTGCCTGGTCTGGCCATCTTCGTGACCGTCCTGGCGTTCAACCTGCTCGGCGACGGTCTCCGCGACGCTCTCGACCCGCGCAGCCGCTGACCCGCGGCCGCGGTGAGAGTCCACAAGATTTCCGACAATTGAAGGGGAAGCAGACCATCATGCGAAGGTCAGCGCTGGCCGCAGTGGCGGCCATCGGCAGTGCGAGCCTGTTGCTCTCGGCTTGCAGCAAGGCCGATGACAACGACGGTGGAGACGGAAGCAAGTCGGCAGGGGCCAACGCAGCGACCAAGGGTGTCGTCAACGCCTCCACCCAGAAGGGTGGGACGGTCACGTACGAGTACTCCGACGTCCCGGACTCCTTCGACCCCGGCAACACGTACTACGCCTACATGTACAACCTCAGCCGGCTGTACGCCCGCCCGCTGATGACCTTCCAGCCCGGTCCGGGCGAGGAGGGCAACAAGCTGGTCCCGGACCTCGCCGAGAGCGCCGGCCAGCCGAGCGACGGCGGCAAGACCTGGACGTACAAGATCCGTTCGGGTCTGAAGTACCAGGACGGCACCCCGATCACCTCGAAGGACGTCAAGTACGCCGTCGAGCGCTCGAACTTCGCGCGTGACGTGCTCTCCCTCGGCCCGAACTACTTCCAGCAGTTCCTCGAGGGCGGCGACAAGTACAAGGGCCCCTACAAGGACAAGAGCGCCGAGGGCCTGAAGTCCATCGAGACGCCGGACGACACCACGATCGTCTTCAAGCTCAACCGTCCCTTCCAGGAGTTCGACTACCTGGTCGCCACGCCGCAGACGGCCCCGGTCCCGCAGGCCAAGGACACCGGCGTCGACTACGTCAAGAGCATCGTCTCCTCGGGCTCGTACAAGTTCCAGAGCTACAAGGAGGGCCAGCAGGCCGTCCTCGTGCGCAACGAGAACTGGGACGCGAAGACCGACCCGCTGCGCAAGCAGTACCCGGACAAGATCGTCGTCAAGCTGAAGGTCAACGCCGAGACGATCGACCAGGACGTCCAGGCCGGTGACGCGATCGACCTCGGTGGTACCGGCGTCCAGGCCGCGACCCAGGCGAAGGTCGTCAACGACTCCAACCTGAAGGCCAACACGGACAACACCTACGGTGGCCGTCTGGTCTACATGGCGATCAACACCCAGGTCGCGCCGTTCGACAAGGTCGAGTGCCGCAAGGCCGTCGAGTACGCCATCGACAAGGTCTCCGTGCAGACCGCCGAGGGTGGCCCGATCCGCGGTGACATCGCCACCACCGTCCTGCCGCCGGACATCCCCGGCTACCAGAAGGCCGACGTCTACGCGACCACCGGCAACAAGGGTGACGTCGCCAAGGCCAAGGAGCAGCTGAAGGCCTGCGGCAAGTCGACGATCAGCACCAACATCTCGGCGCGCAGCGACCGTCCGCAGGAGATCGACGCGGCCACCGCGATCATCGCCTCGCTGAAGAAGGTCGGCATCAACGCCAGCATGAAGCAGTACCCGTCGGGCAAGTACTTCACCGACTACGCGGGTGTGCCGAGCTTCGACAAGAAGCAGAACATCGGTCTGCACATGATGCAGTGGGGTGCCGACTGGCCCTCCGGCTACGGCTTCCTCCAGCAGATCCTGCACGGTGACGCGATCGGCGCGTCCGGCAACACCAACCTCTCGTATCTGAACGACAAGCAGATCAACGAGATGCTGGAGAAGGCCATCGCCACCGAGGACGACACCGCGCGCAACGCCCTGTACGGGCAGATCGACAAGCGTGCGATGGACCTGGCGGCGCTGGTCCCGCTGACCTACTTCAAGGTCCTGCTGTACCGTCCGGCCGGCTTCACCAACCTGGTGTCCTCGGCGGCCTTCAGCGGTCAGTACGACTACCTCAACATCGGCACGACCAAGAAGTAGCCCCGGAAGGCAGGTGAAGGCATTGGTGCCCGTGGGCTTCGCGGCCCACGGGCACCAGCGCCGGTCCCCGTGATCTCGTACATCCTCCGTCGGACGTTCGCGGCAGTGATCCTGCTGTTGGTCGTCACCGCGGTCACCTTCGCGATCTTCTTCCTGCTGCCACGGATGGCCGGTCAGACCGCCGACCAGCTCGCGCAGCAGTACCTCGGGAAGAGCCCGTCGAAGGCGGACATCCTCGCGGTCAAGCAGAACCTGGGTCTGGACGACCCCCTGTACCTCCAGTACTGGCACTTCATCAAGGGTGTCGTGTCCGGGGCCACCTACAACCTGGGTCCCACCACCGCGCACTGCGACGCGCCGTGCTTCGGTTACTCCTTCAAGACCCACGAGGCGGTCTGGCCGCAGCTCACCTCGCGCATCCCGGTCACCGCGTCGCTGGCCCTCGGTGCCGCCGTGCTGTGGCTGGTCTCCGGTGTCGTGATCGGTGTGATCTCCGCGCTCAAGCCCGGCAGCTTCTTCGACCGCAGCTTCATGGGCGTCGCGCTCGCCGGTGTCTCGCTGCCCATGTTCTTCACGGGCAACCTGGCGCTGCTGCTCTTCACCTACCAGTGGCCGATCTTCGGCCGCACCTATGTGCCGTTCACGGAGAACCCGGCCCAGTGGGCCAACACGCTCTTCCCGGCCTGGTGCTCGCTCGCTCTGCTGTACTCCGCCATCTACGCCCGGCTGACCCGTTCGGGCATGCTGGAGACGATGAACGAGGACTTCATCCGCACGGCCCGCGCCAAGGGCCTGCGCGAGCGCAACGTGGTCGGCCGGCACGGCCTGAGGGCAGCGCTGACGCCGATCATCACCGTGTTCGGCATGGACCTGGGGCTGCTGCTCGGCGGTGCGGTGATCACCGAGACCGTCTTCTCGCTGCCCGGCATCGGTCAGTACGCGGTCCAGGGCATCACCGACAACGACCTGCCCCCGATCCTCGGCGTGACCCTGTTGGCCGCCATCTTCGTCGTAGTCGCAAATCTCCTGGTGGACCTGCTGTACGCCGCCGCCGACCCGCGGGTGAGGCTCTCGTGACCGAACTCTCCAAGACCGGCGCCGCCCTGGGCGAGCCCGGGCCCGGCAACGCTCCCGACGCCTTCCTCGCGGTCCGCGACCTCAAGGTGCACTTCCCGACCGACGACGGCCTGGTCAAGTCCGTCGACGGGCTCAGCTTCCAGGTGGAGAAGGGCAAGACCCTCTGCATCGTCGGCGAGTCCGGCTCCGGCAAGTCCGTCACCTCGCTGGCCATCATGGGCCTGCACCGGCTCGGCGCGCGCGGCAAGAACGTGCAGATGTCCGGCGAGATCTGGCTGGGCGGCAAGGAGCTGGTCTCCGCCGACCCGGACGAGGTGCGCCGGCTGCGCGGCCGCGAGATGGCGATGATCTTCCAGGACCCGCTGTCCGCGATGCACCCGTACTACACGATCGGCAACCAGATCGTGGAGGCGTACCGGGTCCACCACGACGTCAACAAGAAGACCGCGCGCAAGCGGGCGATCGAGATGCTCGACCGGGTCGGCATCCCCGAGCCCGGCAAGCGCGTCGACAGCTACCCGCACGAGTTCTCCGGCGGTATGCGCCAGCGCGCGATGATCGCGATGGCGCTGGTCAACAACCCCGAGCTGCTCATCGCGGACGAGCCGACCACCGCCCTCGACGTCACCGTCCAGGCGCAGATCCTCGACCTGATCCGGGACCTGCAGAAGGAGTTCGGCTCCGCGGTCGTCCTCATCACCCACGACCTGGGTGTGGTCGCCGAGATCGCCGACGACGTCCTCGTGATGTACGGCGGCCGGTGCGTGGAGCGCGGCAGTGTCGACGACGTCTTCGAGCGCCCGCAGCACCCGTACACCTGGGGCCTGCTGGGCTCGATGCCGCGCATCGACCGGGAGACGTCCGAGCGGCTCATCCCCGTCAAGGGCCAGCCGCCGAGCCTCATCAACGTCCCCTCGGGCTGCGCCTTCCACCCCCGCTGCCCGTACGCGGACATCCCCAAGGGCGATGTCACCCGTACCGTGCGCCCGGAGCTCCAGCAGGTCGGCGGCGGGCACTTCTCCGCGTGCCACCTCTCGCAGGAGGACCGCACGCGGATCTGGACCGAAGAGATTGCGCCGAAGCTGTGAGTGAGACGAAGAAAGCCGCCGACTCCGAGGTCCTGCTGAAGGTCGAGGGCCTCCAGAAGCACTTCCCGATCCGCAAGGGCGTGCTCCAGCGGCAGGTCGGCGCGGTCAAGGCGGTCGACGGCATCGACTTCGAGGTCCGCAAGGGCGAGACGCTCGGCGTGGTCGGCGAGTCGGGCTGCGGCAAGTCGACCATGGGCCGGGTCATCACCCGCCTCCAGGAACCGACCGGCGGCACGATCCACTTCGAGGGTCAGGACATCACGCGGCTGAACACGGCCGGGATGCGTCCGCTGCGGCGGGACATCCAGATGATCTTCCAGGACCCGTACGGCTCCCTGAACCCCCGGCACACCATCGGCGGAATCGTCTCTGCGCCCTTCCGGCTCCAGGGCGTGGAGCCCGAGGGCGGCGTGAAGAAGGAGGTCCAGCGCCTCCTGGAGCTGGTGGGCCTGAGCCCCGAGCACTACAACCGCTACCCGCACGAGTTCTCCGGCGGTCAGCGCCAGCGCATCGGCATCGCGAGGGCGCTCGCCCTGAAGCCGAAGCTGGTGGTGGCGGACGAGCCGGTCTCGGCCCTCGACGTGTCGATCCAGGCGCAGGTCGTGAACCTGATGGACGACCTCCAGGAGGAGCTCGGCCTCACGTACGTGATCATCGCGCACGACCTGTCCGTCGTACGGCACGTGTCGGACCGCATCGCGGTGATGTACCTCGGCAAGATCGTCGAACTCGCCGACCGCACCGCCCTGTACGAGGCGCCGATGCACCCGTACACCAAGGCGCTGATGTCGGCGGTCCCGGTGCCGGACCCGAAGCGCCGGGGTGCCAAGTCCGAGCGCATCCTGCTGCGCGGCGACGTCCCGTCCCCGATCTCCCCGCCCTCCGGCTGCCGTTTCCACACGCGGTGCTGGAAGGCCACGGAGATCTGCAAGACGACGGAACCGGCGCTGATCGAGCTGCGTCCCGGCCAGCGCGTCGCCTGCCACCACCCGGAGAACTTCGCGGACCAGGCGCCGCAGGACACGGTCCTGCTGTCGGTCGCGAAGGAGGCGGCATCGCTGGTCGCCGACGAGGTCCTGGAGGCGTCGGCGGAAACTTCGGCGGCGGTGGCAGCAGAGGTCGAGGCTCCCCAGGGGGCGGACGCAGAGGCTTCCGCGGAAACCCCGGAGAAGCCGGAGGCGGAGGTCGCGGCGGATACCGAGGCCTCGGTCGCAAAGACGGGCCCGGGTGCCAAGACCACACCCACGGCACCGCTCAAGACCGGTGAGTCGACCGACTCAGGGGCGCGGGGAACTGCGCGACCGGCCCCCACCGACCCGCAGCCGACAGCCGACCCCACCGAACCGGAATCCCCCGGTCAGGAGTCAACCGAGAAGTAACGCATGACGAGTTGGCAAAGTCATGCACATGCCCGAACGGGAGAGTGAAGAGTCGTCCGTGTCCGACTTATCGGTACACGCTCGAAAGGGACGACACCATGAGACTCTCCCGTTCGGCACGCTTAGGAGCCGTCGCGACCGCGGCGGCTTCCTTCTTTGTCATCGCGGCCGCCCCGGGCCCGAAACCCGGTGCCCCCGGCATCGGAGACCCCTACTTCCCGAACCTCGGCAACGGCGGCTACGACGCCCGCCACTACACCCTCGACGTGGCGTACGACCCGGACACCGACCGCCTGGACGGCCGTACGACCCTGTCCGCCCGCGCCACCCAGAACCTCTCCTCCTTCGACCTGGACCTCCAGCAACTCCAGGTCACCGAGGTCCAAGTCAACGGCGGGCGGGCGCAGTTCACGCGCGACGGCGACGAGATCCGCGTCACCCCGCGCCAATCCCTGCGCAAGGGCAAGGACTTCACCGTCGCCGTCACCTACGGCGGTGTCCCGGAACCCCTCAGCGGCCCCATCGTCTTCGGCTCCGACTACGGCTGGATGAAGACCCCCGACGGCGTCTTCGTCGCCTGTGAACCCAACGCCGCCTCCACCTGGTTCCCGTCCAGCGACCACCCCTCGGACAAGGCCACCTACGACATCCGCATCAGGACCCCCAAGGGCCTGACCGCGGTCTCCAACGGCCGGCTCGTGTCGACGTACGACAAGGGCGGCTCGACGTACACCCACTGGCGCGAGAAGAAGCCCATGGCGACCTATCTCGCGACCGCCACCATCGGGAAGTTCGACGTCCGCACCGGGAGGACCCCCGGCGGCATCCCCATCTACACCGCCATCGACCCGGTGCTGGAGAACAGCAACAACGTCGACGTGTACGGCGTCACCGCCGAGGCCACCGACTACTGGTCGCAGGTCTTCGGGCCGTACCCCTTCGAGGAGACCGGCGCGATCGTCGACGACATGCCGCAGGCCGGCTTCTCGCTGGAGGTGCAGACCAAGCCGGTCTACTCGGCCGTGCGCAACGAGACGACGATCGTGCACGAGCTGGCCCACCAGTGGTTCGGCGACAGCGTCTCCGTCGCGCACTGGAAGGACATCTGGCTCAACGAGGGCTTCGCCACGTACAGCCAGTGGCTGTGGGCCGAGCACAAGGGCACCCGCAGCGCCCACGACTCCTTCATCGCGGGCTACGACGCCCGGCCCGCCGACAGCGCCTTCTGGCAGACCGTCGTCGGCGACCCGCAGCGCGACACCATGTTCGCCTCCGCGGTCTACCAGCGCGGCGCGATGACCCTCCAGGTGCTGCGCGAACGCATCGGCGACCAGGCCTTCTTCAAGCTCCTGCCGGCCTGGACCAAGCTGCACCGCTACGGCAACGCCGACACCGCCGACTTCGTCCGGCTCGCCGAGAAGGTCAGCGGACAGCAGCTCGACGACCTGTTCCGCACCTGGCTCTTCACGAAGGGCAAGCCCGCCCTGTAGCAGCCACTGCGCGACAATGCGGTGTGCTCCAGCAACTGTTCAGCCCCTCCGTCCAGCACACGCTCGACCTCGTCGGCATCTTCGTGTTCGCCATCTCCGGCGCGCTGCTGGCCGTCCGAAAGAACTTCGACGTCTTCGGCATCGCCGTGCTCGCCGAGGTCACCGCGCTGGGCGGAGGGCTGTTCCGGGACCTGATCATCGGCGCGGTACCGCCCGCCGCCTTCACGGACCTCGGGTACTTCCTCACCCCGCTGCTCGCCGCCCTCCTGGTCTTCTTCCTGCACCCGCACGTGGAGCGCATCCAGGTCGGTGTGAACGTCTTCGACGCGGCGGGCCTCGGCCTGTTCTGCGTCGCCGGGACGACCAAGGCGTACGAGTACGGGCTCGGCCTCACCCAGTCGGCGACCCTCGGCCTCGCCACCGCCGTCGGCGGCGGTGTGCTCAGGGACGTGCTCGCCAACGAGGTGCCCTCGCTGCTGCGCTGGGACCGCGACCTGTACGCGGTCCCGGCGATCGTCGGCGCCACCATGGTCGTCCTGTGCATCCGCTACGACGCCCTCACCCCGTTCACCAGCGGGCTCGCGGCGCTCACGGCCTTCGTGCTGCGCCTGCTCGCGATGCGGTTCCACTGGCGAGCTCCGCGGGCCTGGAACCGGCGCTCGACCGTGCGTGAGGAGTAGCGCCCGCGCGGCCGTGCAGCAGTCCCATCTCCTCGGTCAGCCAGACGAAGGACGGCACCACCTGCGGCCGCCACAGCGCCATGTTGTGGCCGCCCGCGCTCTTCGGGATGTAGACGACGTGCACGGTCGTCGGCGCCTTCGCGACCTGTTCGAGGCCCATGGCCGCCTCGTAGCCGTCGCCGGGCTGACCGGACTCGTACAGCGCGATCGCGGGCGGGACGCGGTCGTCGCGCAGCAGCACGTAGGGGTTGTTGGCGCGGCGCAGGGCCGGGGTCTCGGAGGCCAGCGAGTTGCGTTCACCGATCGGGTCGTTGTACCCGGACATGCTGACCGCGGCCCGGTAGCGGTCGGGGTGGGCGACGGCGAGCTTGGTCGCGCAGTGCCCGCCCGCCGAGTACCCGGCCACCGCCCAGCCGGCCGGCCCGGACTGGGCGCGGAAGTTGTCGGTGACCATCTTCGGCACGTCCACGCTGAGCCAGGTGTCGGCGTCGACCGTGCCGGTGATGTTGGCGCAGCCGGTGTCCACCCCGGCCAGCAGGTTCATCCGCGGGGCGATCAGGATGAACGGCGCCACCCGGCCGCTCCGCATGAGCGGTGCCAGCTGGTTCACCGCGTGCAGCGAGCCGAACCAGGCCTTCGCGGAGCCCGGGTAGCCCGACAGCAGCTCCACCACGGGGAACTTGTGGTGCCGGTAGGCGGGCTCGTGGTACTGCGGCGGCAGCCAGGCGTAGACCTCGGCGTTGACCCCGGAGACGCGGCCCTTGAGCTGGGTCACCCGCACGCCCTTCATGCCGGGGCCGCCCGCGTTCGTGAAGCGCTGCTTCACCCTGGGCAACCGTTTCAGCGCGATGCCGCCGGTGCCGTCGGCGCCCAGGTTGGCTGCCTGCTGGACGTGGTCGCCGGTGCCGAGCAGGTCGGCCCAGTTGTCGTACAGGTTGTTCTGGTTGTTGACCAGCACGAAGACGAGGGCGACCGCCGTGCCCTGGGCGAACAGCACCATCAGCAGCCGGGCCGTGGCGCGCAGGGCCCGCGGCCCTCTGATCCGCGACCACAGGGCGAGCGGCAGCGCGACGGCGACGACGGACAGCACGATCAGCGTGTAGAGGAACGCGGTCCCGGTGAGACTCATGTCCCTGTAGAGGGGGCGGGCGGGCCCCGGGTTTACGGACGAGTACGGACACTTACCGAGAAATTGCCGGGGTCTCACCTGGAACGGTCTTCCGTGATCCCGAAGAAAAGCTACCGCTTAGTAGTTAGTTGTTGTACCGTTCAGGCATGCCAGAAGCAGCCTCCGTCACCCGGGCCACGATCGGCGACAGCGAGTTCGACCGGGACACCGCGGTCACCCGCCGCGCCCCCGGCGTCTACGACATCGACCTCTCCGCGGGCTGGACGATCATCAGCGCCGTCAACGGCGGCTACCTCCTGGCGGTCCTGGGCCGCGCCCTCGCGGACGCCCTTCCGCACGCCGACCCGTTCACCATCTCCGCGCACTACCTGACCGCGTCCCAGCCCGGACCCGCGGTGATCCGCACGGACGTGGTCCGCACCGGCCGCACCCTCTCCACCGGCCAGGCCTCGCTCTTCCAGTACGACGACGAGGGCACCGAGGTCGAGCGGATCCGCGTCCTCGCCTCCTACGGCGACCTCGACACCCTCCCCGACGACGTCCGTACGACGGCGAAGCCGCCCGCGTTCCCGCCGATGGACCAGTGCTTCGGCCCGGAGGACGGCCCGGCTCCGGTCGACGGCAGCTCGGCCATCACCGAGCGGCTGATGCTCAAGCTGGACCCGTCGACCCTGGGCTGGGCCCTCGGCGCCCCCTCCGGCAAGGGGGAGATGCGGGCCTGGTTCGGGCTCGCCGACGGCCGGGACATGGACCCCCTCTCGCTGCTCCTCGCCGTGGACGCGCTGCCGCCGACCGCGTTCGAGATCGGCCTCAAGGGCTGGGTGCCGACGGTCGAACTGACCGTGCACGTGCGGTGCCGCCCGGCCCCGGGCCCCCTGCGCGTCTCCATCACCACCCGCAACCTCGCCGGCGGTTTCCTGGAGGAGGACGCCGAGGTCTGGGACAGCACGGACCGGCTGGTGGCGCAGTCGCGGCAGCTGGCCCGGGTGCGGCTGGGCTGAGCCCGCCCCGGGAGGGATCCTGGTGGGGTGAAGTCCGACCGCCTCCTGTCGATCCTGCTCCTGCTCCAGACCCGCGGCCGGGTGACCGCCCCCGAACTCGCCGAGCGGCTGGAGGTCTCCGTCCGCACCGTCTACCGGGACGTCGAGGCCCTCTCCGCATCGGGTGTCCCGGTCTACGCCGAGCGTGGGCGGCACGGCGGCATCGAACTCCTCGCGGGCTTCCGCACCGACGTCACCGGCCTGACCGCCGACGAGTCCCGCGCGCTGTTCGTCCTGGCCGCCCAGGGCGTCCACGCGGCCCTCGGCCTGGACTCCGCCCTGGGTTCGGCCCTGCGCAAGGTGATGGCCGCGCTGCCCGCCCCGCACCGCCCGGCCGCCGAAGTGACCTCCCGCCGGGTCCTGGTCGACGCCACCCGCTGGAAGGGCGGCCCGCAACCCGCCGCCGACCTGGACGTGTTGCAGGACGCCGTGTTCAGCGACCGCCGGCTGCGGCTGCGCTACCGGCACAGCGGCGAGCGCACCACCCGGACGTACACCGTCGATCCGTACGGCCTGGTCGCCAAGGCGGGCGTCTGGTACCTGGTCGCCGACCGGCGCGGGCTGCCGAGGCTGTTCCGCGTGGACCGGGTGCGCTCCGCGACCGTGCTGGACGATCCCGTGAGGCGGCGGCCCGGTGCCGAACTCGCCGACGTCTGGGAGGAGTTGCGCCGCCAGGTCGAGGAGCGCCCCACCGGGGTCGAGGTCACCGTGCGGGTCCGCCGGGACCGACTCGACCTGTTCCGGCGGCTGATGACGCCGTATCTGGCCGAACTCCCCGAGCACGACGGCACAGGCGGGTGGGTGACGGCCCGGCTGGTGTTCGGGGCGGTCGTCGAGGCCCGCCAACTCCTGATGTTCTCCGACCGGGTGGAGGTGCTCGCACCGCCCGAGGTGCGCGCGGAACTGGCCGGGGCGGCCGCCTCTGTCACGGCCCTGTACCAGCGGGCAGGGGAGGGGCCGGGAGAGAACCCCGGCTAGGAGGGGGTGCTTTAGACGCGCTTTGCCCGGCGCACAGGCGGAGGACAGCGCGAACTCAAGGGGCCCCTGAACGGCGTTGGTTGAGTTCCGGGCCTCAGGACTTCCTCATCCTCCCTGGAGCTGTCTCTCATGAAGCGTCTGCGTCTCCTCCCCGCCGCGGCCCTGTTGGCGCTGTCGCCCCTCGCCCTCGTGGCCTGCGGCTCGGGCGACTCGTCGTCGACCTCGAACAGCGGCACCTCGGGTCAGCAGAACTGCCAGGCCCCCAACGCCTCCGGGATGCCGAGCGGCGCCCCCTCGGGCGCGCCCACCGGCAACGCCACCGTCCGGCCCTCGGGCGCGCCCAGCGGGAACCCCTCCGGCATGCCGAGCGGCGCGCCCGGTGGCGGTCGGGGCGGTCAGGGCGGCCCCGGTGGCGGTACGGGCGGCGGCTGCGGCGGTCCCGGTGGTGGCGGCGCGGCCCCGAGCGGCGCGCCCAGCGGTGCCCCGAGCGCGGCGGCCACGAAGAGCTGACCTGGCGCGAAATCGCCGTACGACAGGGGCGGCACTCCCGGTGAACGGGGGCGCCGCCCCTGTGCGCCGCCGACGTGTGCTGTCGGAGCGTCAGTCCAGCCAGTGATGCCGGCCGACGCTGATCAACCGCATCTGTCGCTTCGCCACCTGGGCGACCCGGGCGCGCTCCTCGTCCGACGCCTCCTGCGCCTCCAGGAACAGGGAGGCGGTGATCAGCATCTGGTCGACGTAGAGGTTGGCGAGCATGAGCAGGTCGTCGTCGCTCCAGCCGTCGGACACGGGGTCCTTGGCCAGCTCCTCCTTCACCTCCTGCCCGAAGCGGGCCAGTTGGTCCCGGATGGCCTCCCGCACCGGCTGGACTCCGCCATGTCGTTCGCGGGCGATGAAACGGACGTGAGCGGGGTACCCGTGGACATGGCCGGCGATCAACTCGATGGCGCGCTCGATGCGTTGGTCGTGGTCGTCGACCGTGGACACCGTCGTCCGAATCATGGGGTGCAGGCTGCCCAGCGCCTCCTCGACCAGGGCCACGCCGAGATCCGCGATGGAGCGGAAGTGGCGGTAGAAGGCGGTCGGGGCGACGCCGACGGCCCGGGTGACCTCACGCAGGCCCAGGCTGCTCAGGCTCTGCTCCTCCAGCAGTCCGAGCGCCGCGTCCAGGAGCGACTGCCGGGTCTTCTGTTTCTGTGCCTGCCGGATGCCGAGGGTGTGACTCATGTCATCCAGTTAACAACTGTTCTCCGTAATTGGAAAGCCGTGCAGCGCGCTAGACTCTGGAGTCAGTGAACAACTGTAACTACAACTGTTCACCCAAACGTAACGACCGGAGGGGGATCCGTCCCATGCTGTTCCTCGTCGCCGCACTCATGCTCCTCGGCGTCGTCCTGGGCACCGTCGCCCACGCGCCGTTCACCTTCACCGCCGTCGCCGCCGCCGTGATCGCCGTCTGGCTGGGCGTCTTCGCGCTCCGCGAGCGCCACGCCCGCCGCCGCACCCCGTCCCACTGACCGCCGCCCCACCGTCCCCAGGAGCACTGATTCCCATGCAGCTCACCGCGCAGGCCAGCCCCCGCACCGGGGCCCGTGACGCCGACGGCATGGCCGTCGCGTCCTTCGTCCTCGGCCTCCTCGGCCTTCTCGTCCTCAACGTCTTCCTCGGCCCGATCGCCATCGTCCTGGCCTCGGTGGCCCTGTGGCGCGGCACCGCCCGCCGCGGCCGCGCCTACCTGGGTCTCGGTCTCGGCGTGGCCGACCTGCTGGTCCTGGTGGCCTTCATGCAGTTCGACAGCACGGTCTCCTGGAGCCTGTGAGGCCGCCGGGACCGGCCGGTCCTGGCCTGAGGCCGCTCGGGTACGCCCCGTAGAATCGGCGTCACCATGGCATACCTCGACCACGCCGCGACCACCCCGATGCTTCCCGAGGCGGTCGAGGCACTCAGCGCCCACCTCGGCGCCACCGGCAACGCCTCTTCCCTCCACGCATCCGGCCGCAAGGCCCGCCGCACGGTCGAGGAATCCCGCGAGATGCTCGCGGAGGCGCTCGGCGCCCGCCCCAGCGAGATCGTCTTCACCTCCGGCGGCACGGAGGCCGACAACCTCGCCGTGAAGGGCCTGTACTGGTCCCGGCGCGACGCGGACCCCGCAAGGACGCGGGTCCTCGCCAGCCCCGTCGAACACCACGCCGTCCTCGACGCCGTCCACTGGCTGGGCGAGCACGAGGGCGCCACCGTCGAGTACCTCCCCGTCGACAAGCACGGCCGGGTCCACCCCGAGGCCCTGCGCGCGGCCATCGCCCACAACCCCGACGACGTCGCCCTGGCCACGGTCATGTGGGCCAACAACGAGATCGGCACCGTCCTGCCGGTCCGCGAACTCGCCGACGTCGCCGCGGAGTTCGGCGTCCCGCTGCATGCCGACGCGGTGCAGGCCTTCGGCCAGGTGCCCGTCGACTTCGCCGCCTCCGGCCTCGCCGCGATGACCGTCTCCGGCCACAAGATCGGCGGGCCGTACGGCATCGGCGCGCTCGTCCTCGGCCGTGAGTGGACCCCCGTCCCCGTCCTGCACGGCGGCGGCCAGGAGCGCCACGTCCGCTCCGGCACCCTCGACGTCCCCGCCATCGCCTCCTTCGCGGTGGCCGGCCGCCTCGCGGCCGAACAGCGCGAGTGGTTCGCCTCGGAGATCGGCGCCCTGCGCGACAGCCTGGTCGAGGCGGTCCGTACGGCGGTCCCGGACGCGATCCTCGGCGGCGACCCGGCACCGGGCGGCCGGCTCCCGGCCAACGCCCACTTCACCTTCCCCGGCTGCGAGGGCGACTCCCTGCTCCTCCTCCTGGACGCCCAGGGCATCGAGTGCTCCACCGGCTCCGCCTGCACCGCCGGTGTGGCCCAGCCCAGCCACGTCCTGCTGGCCACCGGCACCGACCCCGACCTGGCCCGCGGCACCCTGCGCTTCTCCCTCGGCCACACCTCCACCGAGGCGGACGTCGAGGCGCTCGCGAAGGCCATCGGCCCTGCCGTGGAGCGAGCTCGCGCGGCGGGGCTGACGTAACGGTCCCCGCGCAGGACACTCCTGGCGTGAACCTCGTATCCCAGGTCTCACCCTGCTCGCGGCCGTGACCCATCTCGCCGTCGGCGTGCTCGAACGCTTCTTCTACGGCCGTGCGGCGGTGCGCGTCCTCCTCACCACGTCCCCCGCCGACGCCCCCGAGGTCACCCTGTGGCGCTCGGGCGTCGCCGTCTACAACCTGCTCCTCGGGCTCGGCCTGGTCGCCGGGGTGGTCGCGCTGCGCGTCGGCGAACCCACCGCGGGCCGCACCCTGATCCTCTACCTCTGCGCGTGTCTCATCGCCTCCTCGCTCACCTTCGCCGCCTCCTTCCCGCGGCTGTGGCGGGGAGCCCTCGGGCAGGGGCTGCCGCCGGCCCTGGTGCTGCCGGCGGCAGCCGTGCTCTGAACTCGGCTCTCCGCGACCGTTCAGCTCTCGGTGACCATGAGGGACGCCATCATTCCCTGGTCCTCGTGCTGGAGCAGATGGCAGTGGAGCATGTACATGTACGTGTCGTCGGCGAAGTCGGTGAACTCCATGGCGATGACGATGGTGCCGCCGCCGACCACCTCGTAGGTGTCGCGCCAGCCCAGATCGACCCCGGTGGGGGCCTCCCCGTTGATCGAGATCAACTGGTAGGGCACGTCGTGCAGATGGAAGGAGTGCTCCAGCTGGCTCGCGTTGGTGATCGTCCAGATCTCCTTCGCGCCCAGCGTGGTGCGGATCATGGCCATGCCGGCCATGGTGAGCCCCGCCGAGCCGTTGATCTTCATGGTCGCGCCCGCGTTGCTGAGCGTGATGGTTCGGGCGGTGAAGCCGGAGGTGTCGTACCGCTCGATGGTGTTGAGGGTGCTCGGCAGGTTCTCCGGGGTGTCGGTGCCGCCCGCGCGGACGGTGAGGAACTCGTAGGTGCCGGAGCCGCCGCGGATCCAGCCGGTCGTGACGACGGCCTCCAGGGTGACGTCCGCGGTGACGTCCATGACGAACTCGGCTCGGGCGCCGGCCACCAGCCGGATACTGGTGACCTCGGTCGCCTCCGTCAGATAACCCTGCTCGGTGGCGATCTGGGTCAGCGTGCCGCCGTCGCTGCGCCGGAGTGTGATGATGTCCGAGGGCGAGGCGTTGAGCGCCCGGAAGCGGTTGCGCGTCCTGGTGGCGGAGAAGCCGAGCGTGGTGTCGTCGACGTTCTCGCCGTTCACCAGCAGCGGGAAGCTGAGGCCGGAGCTGAGATAGCCCTTCTGGTCGTACTTGATGTCTCCGGCGCTGTCCACGGCCAGGCACTGGAAGATGAGCGGGATGTCATCGACGCCGTAGTCGCCGGGCAGGGCGGCGGACGTGGTGGAGTCGTCCTTCACGATGATCATTCCGGCCAGGCCGTGGGTGGCCTGCTTGGCCGTGGTGCCCAGCGCGTGCGGGTGGTACCAGAGGGTCTTGGCCCCGTCCTTGACCGTGAAGGTGGGGGACCAGACCGTCCCGGTCGAGAAGGCGTTCTGCGGACCTCCGTCCATCCTGGGCGGGACATGGGCGCCGTGGAAGTGGACGGAGGTGTCCTCGGTGAGGCTGTTGGTGATGTTCAGCAGCACGGTCTCGCCCTTGGTCCACTTCAGGGTGGGGCCGAGGAACGACCGGTTGTAGCCCGCGGTGCTGCTGGTGACCCCGCTGAGCACCTCGGCGGTGCCGGTCTGCGCCGCCAGGGTGAAGGTGGTCGTACCGTCGGCCGTGGTGCCCTCCAGCAACTCCGGCACGGTGAGGATGCGGTCCGTCGCGGCCGCCGCCTTGCTGCGGGTGCCGTCGGTCAGCAGGGAGAAGGCCGCCCCGGCAGCGCTCACCGCGGTGAGGCCCGCGCCGGCCATACCGCCGAGGAACTTCCGCCGGTGCAAACCCTTCTTGTGACCTCTGATCTCCATGTGGTGCTCGCCCTTGGTTTTCCGGCCGTCCCGCGCGTACGCGCCTCGGTCCGGCTCTGTGGTGTGTGTCATGGCCGGGGAGCTTCGGGCCGCGGCCTACGGGAACACTGAGGTGAACCTGGGCGCGGCCCGGGAAGCCGTGAAGCCGGCGTCCGGTCAACTCCCATGCAGAAAAGTCAGGTCGACCGTCCGCAGGTCATGATCGGGGTGCGGGACATGTCGGGCACGCGATCACCGCCGGAAGGTCACACCTGGGCGGGGGCACTCCTCGCCCCGCGGACCAGCTTCATGTACCGGTCCCAGTCCCAGTGCTTGCCCGGATCGGTGTGGTCCGTCCCCGGCACTTCCACGTGGCCGATGATGTGCTCGCGGTCGACGGGTATGTCGTAGCGCGCGCATATCCCGGCCGTGAGCCGCGCCGAGGCCGCGTACATCTCGGCCGTGAAGTCCTCCGGCCGGTCCACGAAGCCCTCGTGCTCGATGCCCACACTGCGTTCGTTGTAGGAGCGGTTGCCCGCGTGGTAAGCCACGTCCAGCTCGCGGATCATCTGGGTGATGTGGCCGTCCTTGCGGACGACGTAGTGCGCGGCCGCGCCGTGGCCCGGGTCCTGGAACACCTTCACCGCGCTGGCGAAACTGCCCTGGGTGACATGGATGACCACCATGTCTATGCCGTAGTCGTCGGGCCGGTCGGCGCGCCGCCAGTTCGCGTCGGAGGCCGCCACCCACTGCGCCCCGCGGAAGTCGACGGCGCCCTCGACCCGCGGCTTCTCCACTCCCGGTGCCCGCCACCACAGCCGCGCCAGCTCGTCACGGGCCAGCACCGCGGAGCCCACCGCGGCCGCCGTCCCGCCGACAATCAGCGCCCGGCGCCCGATGCGCCGGTCGGTGTCCTTGGAACCCTCTGTCGCCCCCATGTGATCGTCAACGGATACCCGGCGGCCCCGGTTCCCGCGCCCCCGTACTCTTGAAGGGTTATGACTGACACCACGCAGCGCCCCCTTCGCGTTCTCGCCGCCATGTCCGGAGGAGTGGACTCCGCCGTCGCCGCCGCCCGTGCCGCCGAAGCCGGCCATGACGTGACCGGCGTTCACCTCGCCCTCTCCGCGAACCCGCAGTCCTTCCGCACGGGCGCGCGGGGCTGTTGCACCATCGAGGACTCGCGCGACGCCCGCCGCGCCGCCGACGTCATCGGCATCCCGTTCTACGTGTGGGACCTCGCCGACCGCTTCCGTGAGGACGTCGTCGAGGACTTCGTCGCCGAGTACGAGGCCGGCCGCACCCCCAACCCCTGCCTGCGCTGCAACGAGAAGATCAAGTTCGCCGCGCTCCTCGACAAGGCGCTCGCGCTGGGCTTCGACGCGGTGTGCACGGGCCACTACGCGAAGGTGGTCACCCTCGCGGACGGCTCCCGCGAGCTGCACCGCGCCTCCGACATGGCGAAGGACCAGTCGTACGTCCTCGGCGTCCTGGACGAGCGGCAGCTGGCGCACGCCCTGTTCCCGCTCGGCGACACCGTCACCACCAAGGACGAGATCCGCGCCGAGGCCGAGCGCCGGGGCCTCGCGGTCGCCAAGAAGCCCGACTCGCACGACATCTGCTTCATCGCCGACGGCGACACCCAGGGCTTCCTCGCCTCCCGCCTCGGCAAGGCGGAGGGCGACATCGTCGACGAGTCCGGCGCGAAGATCGGCACCCACGAGGGCGCGTACGGCTTCACCATCGGCCAGCGCAAGGGGCTGCGGATCGGCACCCCGGCCGCCGACGGCAAGCCGCGCTACGTCCTCGACATCTCGCCGGTGAACAACACGGTGACGGTCGGCCCGGCCGCGGCCCTGGACGTCACGGCCCTGACCGCGATCAAGCCCCGCTGGTGCGGCACCGCCCCGGTGGGCCCCGGCACCTACACCGCCCAGCTCCGCGCCCACGGCGGCGAGACCGAGGTCCGCGCCGAACTCGTCGACGGCACCCTGGAGGTGACCTTCACCGAGCCGGTCCGCGGTGTCGCCCCCGGCCAGGCGATCGTCCTGTACGACGACACGCGTGTGGTGGGCTCGGCGACGATCGCGTCGACCACGCGCGCGACGGCCGGAGTGGCCTGACCGCTCCCCGGGCACGCGTGGCCGGTCGGTCACTCCGCGAAGAACTCCGCCAGGACCGGCCCCAGGGCGGTCGGGTCGACCATGTGGGTCTGGCCCTCCAGGACGCGGTACGCGCCGTTCTGGGCCGCCTCCGCGACCGCTCTGGTGCCCTCGCGCATCCACTCGGGGCTCGCGCCGCCCGCGACGGCCAGGACCTGGACCGTGACCGAGGCCAGCCGGTCCCGGGGGACCAGTCCGCCCGCCATGACCGCGTTGTCGTAGGCGAGGGTCGGGGCGACGGACTCCATGCCGGGCCACATGGGGGAGTTGCGGGCGCCCTGGATCATCTGCTCGCCCATGCCGGTGAGCCGCAGGAACAGCTCCACCGCGTCCCCGCGCCGGCCCTCGGCGAGCGCGGCCGTCAACTTCTCGGTGTACTCGGTGTTCTGCTCCGCGCCCCTCTCCAGGAAGTCGGCGAACGGCGTCTCGTACACCGCGACCCGGCGGACCGGCAGCCCGCTCGCCGCGGCCTCCAGCACCAGCGCGCCGCCGGAGGAGATGCCGCACAGGCTCGCCTCGCCGCCCGCCTCCTCGATCAGCGCGGCGAGGTCATCCACCTCGCGGGCCACCGCGTAGGGGGCCGTGTCGCCGCTCGCGCCGCGCCCTCGGCGGTCGTACACGAAGACACTGAACCGCTCGGACAGCGGCACGGCCAGGGGCGCGACGGTGCCGCCCGTGGACATCGCGCCGCTGACGAGGATGACGGCCGGGCCCTGCCCGGTGCGTTCGTACGCGATCGGGGTGCCGTCGCGCGAGAGGGTCTTCTTGTCCATGCCTGTGGAGACTGCCGCACGGCACGGAAATCATCGGTCAGGACACGTCGACTTCGTAGAAGCAGAGGTGGTCCTTGATCTCGGCGACGGCGGGTTTCGGGTCGGGATACGACCACACCAGGTCGGGCGCGTCCGGCAGCGACCAGTAGGACGCGGTGCCCTTGAAGGGGCAGTAGGTGTGCGTGTCGGAGGGGGTCAGCAGCTCCAGCCGTACGTCCTCGGCGGGCAGGTAGTACCGCGCGGGGCAGCCCGTCTCCCTGAGGACCAGCGGGCGGTCGCTCTCCGCCAGGATCTGGTCGCCGTGCACCACGCGCACGTGCTGGTCGACTTGCTCGATGGTGATCGTGTGTCCTTCGGCCATACCGGAAGAGCGCTCGCGGGCCCCCGGTTCTTCCCGCGTACGGTGACCTCATGCGAATCTGCGTCTTCCTCTCCGCCGCCGACCTCGACGACCGTTACACGCGCCCCGCGCGGGAGTTCGCGAAGCTGCTGGGCAAGGGTGGGCACACGCTGGTGTGGGGCGGCTCGGACGTGGGCCTGATGAAGGTGGTCGCGGACGGCGTGCAGGAGGCGGGCGGACGGCTCGTCGGGGTCTCGGTGACGTTCCTGGCGTCCAAGGTCCGGCCCGGCGTCGACGAGATGGTGATCGCCGCCGATCTGGCCGAACGCAAGAAGCTGCTCCTGGAGAAGGCCGACGCCGTGGTGATCATGGTGGGCGGCACCGGCACGCTCGACGAGGCGACCGAGATCCTGGAGCTGAAGAAGCACGGGCACACCGACAAGCCGGTGGTGCTGCTGAACACGGCGGGCTTCTACGACGGCCTCAAGGAGCAGTTCCGGCGGATGGAGGACGAGGGCTTCCTGCCCCGCCCGCTCGCCGACCTGGTGTTCTTCGCGGAGGAGCCGGTGGGCGCGCTGGCGTACCTGGAGGAGTCGGCCGGTACCCGCTGACGCCGTGATGCGAGCATGGCGGCATGGCTACACATGTGATCACCGGAGCGGGCTCCGGCATCGGCGCGGCGGTGGCCCGCCGTCTGCACGCGCGCGGGGACGAACTCGTGCTGCACGCGCGCGACGCGGGCCGTGCGAAGGAGCTGGCGGCCCAGTTCCCGGGCGCGCGGACGCTGGTCGGTGACCTGGCCGACCCGGACAAACTGAGCTGGGCCTTCTCGCACCAGTCGCTGCCCGACCGGGTGGACTCCCTGCTGCACATCGCGGGCGTGGTCGACCTGGGCCCGGTGGGCGACCTGACCCCCAAGACCTGGCGCCACCAGCTGAACGTCAACCTGATCTCCCCGGCAGAGCTGACCCGCCACTTCCTGCCCCAACTCCGGGCCGCCCGGGGCCAGGTGCTGTTCGTGAACTCCGGCGCGGGCCTGAACGCCCACGCCGACTGGTCCGCCTACGCGGCCTCCAAGCACGGCCTGAAGGCCCTGGCGGACTCCCTGCGCCACGAGGAGCACGGCAACGGCGTCCGCGTCACCTCGGTCTACCCCGGCCGCACGGCGAGCCCCATGCAGGCCAAGGTCCACCAGCAGGAGGGCAAGGAGTACGACGCCTCGCAGTGGATCGACCCGGAGTCGGTCGCCACGACGATCCTGACGGCGCTGGACCTCCCGAGGGACGCGGAGATCAACGACCTGACGGTGCGTCCGGGGCGCTGACGGCCAGGTGGGGGCGAGAAGGGCCGGCGCTCGCCTACGTAGGCTTCACACGTGACCGCAGACTTCAGTTTCGCCCCCGCCACCGGCGTCGGCTCCCTCCCCGGCGGCGACGCCCGGGAGGCCGCCAAGGCCGCCACCGGCTCCTTCGAGGACTTCCCCTTCCTGCCCGAGCTGCCCGCTCGCGGCCCCGGCGCCGACATGATCGGCCGGACCGCCGGGATGCTCGTCGAGCTGTACGCGCGCGTGGAGCCCAGCGGCTGGCGGCTCGGGGACCGGCCGGGCCGGGACACCAAGCGGGCCCGGTCCTGGCTGGGGGAGGACCTGGACGCCCTGGAGGAGTTCACCCAGGGCTACGAGGGGCAGCTGAAGGTCCAGGCCGTCGGCCCCTGGACGCTCGCCGCCGCACTGGAACTCAGGAACGGCGAGGTCGCCCTCTCCGACCCCGGCGCCTGCCGGGACCTCGCCGCCTCGCTCGCCGAGGGGCTGCGGCTGCACCTGGAGGAGGTCCGCAGGAGGGTCCCCGGCGCCCAGATCGTCCTCCAGCTCGACGAGCCCTCGCTCATCGCCGTCCTGCGCGGCCAGGTGAAGTCCGCCAGCGGCTACCGCACCCACCGGGCCGTCGACCGGCAGGTCGTGGAGGCCACGCTCCGGGACGTCGTCGGGGTTCACGCCGACGGCCCCGTCGTGGTCCACTCGTGCGCACCGGACGTCCCCTTCGCCCTGCTGCGGCGAGCGGGCGCGGCGGCGATCTCCTTCGACTTCACGCTCCTCACCGAGCGTGACGACGACGTGATCGGTGAGGCGGTGGAAGGGGGTACCCGGCTCTTCGCGGGTGTCGTGCCGGGCACGGACACGGCATTGTCAGACCCTGCCGGTAGCGTCATGGGTGTCAGGACGTTGTGGCGCAGGCTGGGGCTGCATCCGGGACTGCTCGCGGAGGCGGTCACGGTCACTCCGTCGTGCGGACTCGCGGGGGCCTCCCCGGAGTACGCGCGCAGGGCCCTCGCCCACTGCGTCCAGGCGGCGAGATCCCTCGCGGACAACCCAGAGTAACGGGAGGACAACACGGTGGCCGGCGACAAGCAAGCGGAGACGACGGTGCCCGCCGAGGCACGGGAGAAGCACGCGCAGCTCGCTGAGCAGATCGAGGAGCACCGCTTCCGGTACTACGTGAACGACGCGCCGGTCATCAGCGACGCCGACTTCGACAAGCTGCTGCGCTCCCTGGAGGCACTGGAGGAGGAGTACCCCGAGCTGCGCACCCCCGACTCCCCGACCCAGAAGGTCGCGGGGGCGTACGCGACGGAGTTCACGGCGGTCCAGCACCGCTCCCGCATGCTCTCCCTGGACAACGCGTTCAGTGACGAGGAGCTCGCGGCCTGGGCGGAGCGGATCGCCAAGGACGTCGGCACCACCGACTACCACCTGCTGTGCGAGCTGAAGGTCGACGGCCTCGCCGTCAACCTCACCTACGAGCACGGCCGGCTCACCCGCGCGGCCACCCGCGGCGACGGCCGCACCGGCGAGGACATCACGCCCAACGTCCGCACGATCGCCGAGATCCCGGACCGCCTCACCGGTGACAAGGTCCCCGACCTCGTGGAGATCCGCGGCGAGGTCTACTTCCCGATGGAGAAGTTCGAGGAGCTCAACGCCCGTCTGGTCGAGGCCGGCGACAAGCCCTTCGCCAACCCGCGCAACGCGGCGGCCGGTTCGCTGCGCCAGAAGGACCCGCGCGTCACCGCCACCCGCCCCCTCCACATGGTCGTGCACGGCATCGGCGCCCTGGAGGGCTTCGACGGCATGACCCGCCTCTCCCAGGGCTACGACCTCCTCAAGTCCTGGGGCCTGCCCACCGCGAAGCACAACAGGGTGGTCGACGACCTCGACGGAGTGAGGGAGTTCATCGCCTACTTCGGCGAGAACCGCCACTCCGTGGAGCACGAGATCGACGGCGCCGTCGTCAAGCTCGACGAGATCCCGCTCCAGGGAAGGCTCGGCTCCACCTCCCGCGCCCCGCGCTGGGCGATCGCGTACAAGTACGCGCCCGAGGAGGTCAACACCAAGCTCATCAACATCCGCGTGGGCGTGGGCCGTACGGGCCGCGTCACGCCGTACGCCCAGGTCGAGCCGGTGACGGTGGCCGGCTCGGAGGTCGAGTTCGCCACCCTGCACAACCAGGACGTCGTCAAGCTCAAGGGCGTCCTGATCGGCGACACCGTGGTGCTGCGCAAGGCCGGTGACGTCATTCCCGAGATCCTCGGCCCGGTCGTCGACCTGCGCGACGGCAGCGAGCGCGAGTTCGTGATGCCGAGCGAGTGCCCCGAGTGCGGTACGGCGCTCAGGCCCATGAAGGAGGGCGACGTCGACCTGCGCTGCCCCAACGCCCGCACCTGCCCCGCCCAGCTGCGGGAGCGCCTGTTCTACCTCGCGGGCCGCAAGTCGCTGGACATCGAGCACTTCGGGTACGTCGCCGCGGCCGCGCTCACCAAGCCGCTGGAGCCCGCGGACCCGCCGCTGGCCGACGAGGGCGACCTGTTCGACCTCACCATCGAACAGCTGCTGCCCATCAAGGCGTACGTCCTCGACCAGGACAGCGGGCTGCCCAAGCGGGACCCGAAGACCGGCGAGGAGAAGGTCGCCACCGTCTTCGCCAACCAGCAGGGCGAGCCGAAGAAGAACGCGGTGGCCATGCTGGAGAACATCGCGGCCGCCAAGGAACGCCCGCTCGCCCGGGTCCTCACCGGTCTGTCGATCCGCCATGTCGGCCCGGTCGCCGCCGAGGCCCTCGCCCGCAACTTCCGCTCCATCGACCGCATCGAGCAGGCGAGCGAGGAGGAGCTGGCCGCCACCGACGGCGTCGGCTCGATCATCGCGAAGTCCCTCAAGGAGTGGTTCGCGGAGGACTGGCACCAGGAGATCCTGCGCAAGTGGAAGGCCGCGGGCGTGCGCATGGAGGAGGAGGGCTCGGGGGAGGACGAGGGCCCGCGCCCCCTGGAAGGCCTCACCGTCGTCGTCACCGGCACCCTGGAGCGCTTCACCCGTGACGGTGCCAAGGAGGCCCTCCAGACCAGAGGGGCGAAAGTAACCGGTTCGGTTTCGAAGAAGACGTCTTTCGTAGTCGTAGGCGACAATCCTGGTTCCAAGTACGACAAGGCGATGCAACTCAAGGTGCCGGTTCTGAACGAGGACGGCTTCGACGTCCTCCTGGAACAGGGCCCCGAAGCGGCCGCCGATGTGGCGCTTCCCACGGAGGAGTAGCGAGGAGCGGCGGTTGAAGGCCACCCGTTCGGCGCATACCAGATGCATACGGGTGGCCGGGGCGCATTCGGGCAACCGTCGACGACCGCTGCCCGTGGAAGCCTTCTGCGGCCTACTGTTGAGATGTGCGCCTGCCGTGCCCAGCTGCGGTTGGGGCATCCCCGTGCTCTTGATGAGCAAGGGGAAGGGTTTTCCAACGCGGCGCCGTCGAGGGTTTTGTCGGGCGAACGAGCCGCGTGGCGTGGGCACCGCCGGCTGTGAGAGGGACGGGAATGGAACCGACCGAGAGCGCCGCCCCGGACTCACGGCTGCGCCTGCGCCGGCTCACCGGCGCCTGGCGGGTGAGCCGGTGGTCCGGACGGCCTTCGGAGCGTCCGGGCGCGGAGGGACGTGCCGCCGGACAGTACACCGCGGCCGGCGGGCCCGGTGCCGCACAGCTCACCGCCGAGCGCGCCCCCGGCCTGCCGGACTCCGAACCCGATCGCCAGCTGTCCTGGCCCGCGCTGCCCACGGCGGTCGTCGCGGCCGCCGGATTCGTGCTCGGCGCGGGCTTCTACCGGGCCTTCACCGGCAGCCACGCCCTCTTCCCGTCGGGCACCGTCGGCTGGTCGCTGGCCGTGCTGACCGGCGTTATCGTCGGCCACCTGGTCGCCCTCGGCCGGGCCCGCTGGTGGGGCGGCACCGGCTCGGGCGCCGCCCTCACCCTCGCCGTCCTGCTGCTCTACGGCTGGGTGCCCGCCGGAATGGTCAGCCTCACCGTCGTGCTGCTGGTCGGCATAGCCAGGCGTCACCGCTGGCGGCAGGGCATCCTGCACGGCGCGGTGGACATCCTGGGCATAGCCACCGGCGCCCTGGTCCTCGCCGTCTTCGGCCAGTCCCCGTCCGTCGAGACCCCGTGGAACCCGGACACCTGGACGTTCTACACCGGCCCCGTGGTGATGCTCGTCGCGGCCGCCTACCTCGCCGTCACCCGTGTGCTCGGCTGGTACCTGCACTCCTCGCGTCACGCGGGACTGCCCACCATGGCCCGCACCGCCCTGGTCAGACAGGGCCTGGTCGCGGTCGCGCTGCTCGGCATCGCCCCGCTGGTCTGCGTGGTCGCCGCCGCCAAGCCCCTGCTGCTCCCGCTGTTCGCGATCCCCCTGATCGCCCTCGACTCCACCCTCTGGATGGCCCGGGCCCGCGCCGAGGAACAGCTGCGCGACCCGCTGACCGGACTGCCCAACCGGCAGTGGCTCCTGGAGCGCATCTGGACCGCCCTGGACGACGCCGAACGCATCGGCGCCCGGTCCGCACTGATGCTCATCGACCTCGACCGCTTCCGCTCGGTCAACGACACCCTCGGCCACCTCGCCGGTGACCGGCTGCTCCTCCAGATCGCCGACCGGCTCAGGATCGCCCTGCCGCGCGGCGCCGAGGCGGCCCGGCTCGGCGGTGACGAGTTCGCCGTCTTACTGCCGGTCGCCGACTCCACCACCTCAGCGACCCGCGTCGCCCGCACCCTGGTCGCCGCCCTCAGCTCCCCGCTCGACCTCGACGGACTCACCCTCGTCCTGGAGGCCAGCGCCGGGGTCGCCGTCTTCCCCGACCACGCCCTGGACGCCGAGGGCATGCTGCGCCGGGCGGACGTGGCGATGTACCAGGCCAAGCGGGACCGTACGGGCGTAGAGGTCTACGAGTCCAAGCGGGACTCCAACACCCCCGACCGCCTGGGTCTCCTGGGCGATCTGCGCCGGGCGCTGGACGCGCACGAGGTGCAGCTGCACTACCAGCCCAAGGTCCGCTTCGACGGACAGGTGGCCGGCCTCGAGGCGCTGGTGCGCTGGGTGCACCCGGAGCGCGGGAAGGTGCCGCCGGACGAGTTCATCGCGATCGCCGAGTCCTCCGGACTGATGCCGCACCTCACCGAGTACGTCCTCGACACGGCTCTCGCGCAGGTCGCCGAGTGGCGGGCGCAGGGCCTGTTCGTCCCGGTCGCCGTCAACGTCTCCCCACGTGACGTCCACACCCCCGGCTTCGCCGGCTCGGTCGCCGCCCGCCTCGCCCGGCACGGCGTCCCCGCGGGCGCGCTCCAGCTGGAGATCACCGAGCACGTCCTGCTGGAGGACCCCTCACGGGCCGGGGACACCCTCGCCGCGCTCACCGGCCACGGCGTCAAGATGTCCCTCGACGACTTCGGCACCGGCTACTCCTCCCTCGTCCACCTCCGCCGCCTCCCGGTCAGCGAACTGAAGATCGACCGCTCCTTCGTGGCCAAACTGGCCGTCGACACCGAGGACGCGGAGATCGTCCGCTGCACGGTGGACCTCGCCCACTCCCTGGGCCTCCTCGTCGTGGCCGAGGGCGTCGAGGACGACGAGACCTGGGAACGCCTGCGCGACATGGGCTGCGACGCCGTACAGGGCTGGCTGGTCGCCGCGGCGATGCCCCCGGAGGAGACGACGGCGTGGCTGCTGGCACGGGGGTCGCGGGGCTGGCAGCGGCCAAGGGCGGCTCTACCGGCAGCGGAGTGAACATTCCAGCCCACGTGCGGTTTCGTCTTTTAGGGGCGCGGGGAACTGCGCGACAAGCCACGGTGGCGCCGCAGCCGCTTCACGGACCTCTCCAGGCACCCCCTGGCGGATCCGTTTAACAGCCAGAGGCACCCGCGCCATAGGATTGGGCCCCAAACCACACACACTCACCCCAGAGGATCGCTGCATGCCTGGCATCACGCGCGAGGAGGTCGCCCACCTCGCACGGCTGGCGCGTCTGGAGCTGAAGCCCGAAGAGCTAGAGCACTTCGCGGGACAGCTGGACGACATCATCGGCGCGGTCGCACGCGTCAGTGAGGTCGCCGACCAAGACGTACCGCCGACCTCGCACCCGCTCCCGCTGACGAACGTCATGCGCGCGGACGAGGTCCGTCCGTCGCTCACCCCCGAGCAGGCGCTCTCCGGCGCCCCGGCCCAGGAGCAGCAGCGTTTCAAGGTGCCGCAGATCCTGGGGGAGGACTAACCGCCATGACGGACATCATCAAGCTCACCGCCGCCGAGACCGCCGAGAAGATCGCTTCCGGTGAGCTCACGGCCGTGCAGGTCACCGAGGCCCACCTGGCCCGGATCGACGCCGTCGACGAGAAGGTGCACGCCTTCCTGCACGTCGACCGCGAGGGCGCGCTGGCCCAGGCCCGCGCCGTCGACGAGAAGCGGGCCAGGGGCGAGAAGCTCGGCCCGCTCGCCGGTGTGCCGCTCGCGCTGAAGGACATCTTCACCACCGAGGGCATCCCGACGACCGTCGGCTCGAAGATCCTCGAGGGCTGGATCCCGCCGTACGACGCGACCCTCACCAAGAAGCTGAAGGCCGCCGACGTCGTCATCCTCGGCAAGACCAACATGGACGAGTTCGCCATGGGGTCGTCGACGGAGAACAGCGCCTACGGACCCACCGGCAACCCCTGGGACCTCACCCGGATCCCCGGCGGTTCCGGCGGTGGCTCCTCGGCCGCGCTGGCCGCGCACATGGCGCCTCTCGCCATCGGCACCGACACCGGCGGCTCCATCCGCCAGCCGGCCGCCGTCACCGGCACGGTCGGCGTCAAGCCGACGTACGGCGCGGTCTCCCGCTACGGCATGGTCGCCTTCTCCAGCTCCCTCGACCAGGGCGGCCCGTGCGCCCGTACGGTCCTGGACGCCGCGCTCCTCCACGAGGTCATCGCCGGACACGACCCGCTCGACTCCACCTCCATCGACGCGCCGGTCCCGCCGGTCGTCGAGGCCGCCCGCAACGGCAGCGTCGCCGGGATGCGCGTCGGCGTGGTCAAGCAGTTCCGCGGCGAGGGCTACCAGGCCGGTGTCATCCAGCGGTTCGACGAGTCGGTGGCGCTGCTGAAGGACCTCGGCGCCGAGATCGTCGAGCTGGACTGCCCGTCCTTCGACCTGGCGCTCTCCGCGTACTACCTCATCGCACCGAGCGAGTGTTCGAGCAACCTGGCACGCTTCGACGGCCTGCGCTACGGCCTGCGGACCGGCGACGACGGCACCAACTCCGCCGAGGCCGTCACCTCCCTCACCCGTGAGGCGGGCTTCGGCCCCGAGGTCAAGCGCCGCATCATGCTCGGCACGTACGCCCTGAGCTCCGGCTACTACGACGCGTACTACGGCAGCGCCCAGAAGGTCCGCACGCTCATCACGCGGGACTTCGAGAAGGCCTTCGAGCAGGTGGACGTCATCGTCTCGCCGACGACTCCCACCACCGCCTTCCCGATCGGCGAGCGCGCCGACGACCCGATGGCGATGTACCTCGCCGACCTGTGCACCATCCCGACCAACCTCGCGGGCAACTCGGCCATGTCGCTGCCCTGCGGGCTCGCGCCGGAGGACAACCTCCCGGTCGGACTGCAGATCATCGCCCCGGCCCTGAAGGACGACCGCCTCTACAAGGTCGGCGCCGCCGTCGAGGCCGCCTTCGTGGAAAGGTGGGGCCACCCGCTCCTGGAGGAGGCACCGTCGCTGTGAGCAAGCTGACCAAGGCGAAGGACTTCAAGAAGTCCAAGTCCGGTACGTACCTGTCCATCGCCACCACGGCGTTCGGCGCCATCGGTGTCGCCAAGCGGCTCAAGAAGGCACGCGCCGAGAACGACACGCTGGTCCTGGTCGACGCCACCGTCGCCGCCGTCGCCGTCGTCACCGGCCTCGCCGTCCTGTACCGCGAGCTGAAGCGGCTGGGCGACGACGACGTCCTGCTGGGCTGAGAGGGAAAACAGACCGTGACCACCACGACCGACCTCGTGTCGTACGAGGACGCACTCGCGTCGTACGACCCCGTCATGGGCCTCGAGGTCCATGTCGAACTCGGCACCAAGACCAAGATGTTCTGCGGCTGTTCGACCGAACTCGGCCAGGACGCCAACACGCAGACCTGCCCCACCTGCCTCGGCCTGCCCGGCGCGCTCCCGGTCGTCAACGCGATCGGCATCGAGTCGGCCATCAAGATCGGTCTCGCGCTGAACTGCGAGATCGCCGAGTGGTGCCGCTTCGCCCGGAAGAACTACTTCTATCCGGACATGCCGAAGAACTTCCAGACCTCCCAGTACGACGAGCCGATCGCCTTCAACGGCTACCTCGACGTGCAGCTGGAGGACGGCGAGACCTTCCGCGTGGAGATCGAGCGCGCCCACATGGAGGAGGACACCGGCAAGTCGACCCACGTGGGCGGCGCGACGGGCCGCATCCACGGCGCCTCGCACTCGCTCCTCGACTACAACCGCGCCGGCATCCCGCTCATCGAGATCGTCACCAAGCCGATCGAGGGCGCGGGCGAGCGTGCTCCCGAGGTCGCGCGGGCCTACGTCCGTGAGCTGCGCGAGGTCATCAAGGCGCTCGGCGTCTCCGAGGCCCGCATGGAGATGGGCCAGATGCGCTGCGACGTGAACCTGTCGCTGCGCCCGCACGGCACCGAGAAGTTCGGCACCCGCTCGGAGACGAAGAACGTCAACTCCCTGCGGTCCGTGGAGCGCGCGGCCCGCTTCGAGATCCAGCGGCACGCGGCCGTCCTCTCCTCCGGCGGGACGATCATCCAGGAGACCCGGCACTTCCACGAGGACACCGGGTCCACGACCTCGGGCCGCGTGAAGGAGGAGGCCGAGGACTACCGGTACTTCCCCGAGCCGGACCTCGTGCCGGTGGCCCCCTCGCGCGAGTGGGTCGAGGAACTCCGGGCCGGGCTGCCCGAGTTGCCGCTGGCCCGCCGCAACCGCCTGGTCGCGGAGTGGGGCATCACCGCGCTCGACATGCAGGCGATCCTCAACGCCGGTGCGCTGGACCCGATCGTCGCCACGATCGACGCCGGTGCCGACGCGGCCTCCGCCCGCAAGTGGTGGATGGGTGAACTCGCCCGCAGCGCCAACGAGTCCGGCAAGGCGCTCGACGAACTGGCCATCACCCCGGCGCAGGTCGCCCGGGTGACCGAGCTGGTCTCGAAGGGCGACCTCAACGACAAGCTGGCCCGCCAGGTCATCGAAGGCGTTCTCGCGGGCGAAGGCACCCCGGACGAGGTCGTCGACAAGCGCGGTCTGAAGGTCGTCTCCGACGAAGGCGCCCTGGGCACCGCCGTCGACGAGGCCATCGCCGGCAACCCGGGCATCGCCGACAAGATCCGCTCGGGCAAGGTCGCCGCGGCCGGCGCCCTGGTCGGGGCGGTCATGAAGGCCACCCGCGGTCAGGCCGACGCGGCCCGCGTCAAGGAGCTGATCCTGGAGAAACTGGGCGCCGGCGAGGGCTGAGCGCACACGCGTGTACGGCCCCGGAGGACAGGTCCTCCGGGGCCGTACGGCTACTTACGGCGTCCTACGACCCGTACGAAGCCGAGGTGGCGGCCCTCGTCGACCCGCAGCATGTCGATGGCCCGCCGGGAGGTCTCCCGATGGAACTCCTCGGGGCTCTCCTCAGCGCACACCTGGCTCCACAGCAGCCAGTCGCGCCACCCGTCGGACAGCCAGTCGGCCTCCTCGACGTCCACGACACCGGTGCGGGTCCAATTGCGACGCCACCAGTCGGCGGTGTGGAACGCCCAGAATCCCGGATCGCCGAAGGCATGGATGTGCTCCGGCAGTTCGACGCCTTCCGGCTCCTCACGGAACGCCGGTACGACGATCCCGATCCGCCCGCCCGGCTTCAACAGCCTGGTCAGCGTGGGCAGATAGAGATCGTTGGTGCCGAAGTACTGGTACGCGTCGATGCTCACGATCGCGTCGAAGCTGCCCTCGGCGAACGGCAGGTCGTGCGCCTCGGCGTGCACGGGCAGCACCCGGTCGGCGAAACCGGCCTCGGTGATGCGCTGTGCGTTCTCGTCGGGCCTGACCCACAGGTCGGCCGCGGTGACCTGGACGTCGTACTCCCTGGCCAGGAAGACCGAGGTCATCGCCCGGCCGCAGCCCAGGTCGAGCACACGGGCGCCGGGCCGCAGGGTGTCGAGGCCCAGGGCGGGCGCGAGCCACTCCAGCAGCCACAGCGCGTTCGGGCCCATCTGGTTGTCGATGACCCAGCGGACGTCGTAGCTGTTGCTGCGCGGGTAGCGGGCGTGGGTCAGTCGCTGGGTGAGGTCCTCATTCGAGGTCCTCGAGGTGATGTCGTCTGGCATCGGTGAACGGGCTCCTTGAGTCCGGAAAGGCGGAAAGGGATACGGAGGAGCTCGGTCGGACGCTCAAACAATGCACCTGCTTCGGCCGGGGGCGGACACGCCCTGGGATTCTCAGAAGGACACGCTACGCTCGCCCGCCATGAACGGTCCTGCGAATTCCGAGCCGTCCGGCATACAGCCCGGCATACAGGAGGAGTACGACGATCAGGTGCTGGACGCCCGGCGGGCCCGCTGGACGGCCTCCGGCACCGGCGCCCTGCTGGCCCTCGCCGGCCTGGCCGCGGCGGCCCTGCGCGCCGCCGGTTCCGCTCCCGCGCTCGTACCGGCGGCCTACGCCTTCGGCGCCGCGGTGTGCGTGCTCGCGGCGCTTCTGGGCTCCCGAGGGCGCACCCGCAGAGCCCTGTGGCTGCTGATCGCGGGTGTCATGGTGATGGCGCTGGGCGACCAGTTCGACTGACGTCCGGCGGACGAGCGACAGGCGTGACAGAGTGACCGTTACTGTCCTGTGATCTGCCTCCCACTCCTGTGAATAACCGCACGATCGCGATAAACGATCACTTTCGCCTGCAAGAGTGGTCCACACATTGCTCATGCGTTCTTTGCGGGCCGTTCATCCCATGAACCACTGTTCCCGGTCAAAGATCCACAATTCGTCACCCCTGGGAGCAAGTTCGTGGCAGCCCTCGCACGCTGGTGTGTCAGGCGACGCCTGGTCGTCGTCCTCCTGTGGCTCCTCGCCCTGGGCGGAGTGAGCGCGGCCGCCGCCGTCACCGGCTCCGCGTACTCCAACGACTACGAGGTCCCGGGCACCGAGTCGGGCCGCGCCACCCAGCTGCTCCAGGAGGGCTTCCCGAACCTCGGCGGCGACAGCGACACCGTCGTCTGGCACGTCGACTCGGGCTCCGTCCGCGACGCCGACGTCGAACAGACGATGACCATGACCCTCGACAAGATCGCGGAGCTGCCCGGGGTGGCCTCCGTGGTCAGCCCGTACGACTCCGCGGGCAGCGGTCTGATCAGCGCCGACGGACACACCGCCTACGCCGGCGTCACCTTCTCCCACTCCGCCGAGGACATCGACAAGTCCGAGGCGCGGGCCGTGGTGGACACCGCCAAGGACGCCGAGGCCGACGGACTCCAGGTCGAGCTGGGCGGCAGCGCCATCGCCCTCACCGAGTCCTCGGGCGGGCACCTCGCCGAGATCGTCGGCGTGCTCGTGGCCGCCCTGGTGCTGTTCCTCGCCTTCGGCTCGCTCGCCGCCTCGCTGCTGCCCATCGCCACCGCCCTGGTCGGGGTGGGCACCGCCTACGCCGGGATCGTGCTCCTCGGGCACGCCATGACCGTCGCCGACTTCGCGCCCATGCTCGGCATGCTGATCGGTCTCGGCGTCGGCATCGACTACGCGCTGTTCATCGTCACCAGACACCGGCGCGGGCTGAAACGCGGCCTGACCGTCACCGAGGCCGTCGAGAACGCCGTCACCACCACAGGGCGCGCGGTCGTCTTCGCAGGTGCCACGGTTTGCATCGCCCTGCTGGGCATGCTGATCCTGCGGCTCGGCTTCCTCAACGGCGTCGCGATAGCCGCCTCCCTGACCGTGGTCCTCACCGTCGCCGCCTCCGTGACCCTGCTGCCCGCCCTGCTCTCCCTCATCGGCATGCGGGCCCTGAGCCGGCGCGAGCGGCGCCGCCTCGCCGAGCACGGCCCCGAGCCGGAACTGCCCACCGGGTTCGCCCACCGCTGGTCCGCGTTCGTGGAACGGCACCCCAAGCTGCTCGGCGCGATCGCCCTGGTGGTGATCACCGTCCTCGCCCTGCCCACCCTGGGCCTGCGCCTCGGCACCTCCGACCAGGGCAACGGCCCCGAGTCCGCCACCACCCGGCAGGCCTACGACCTCCTCGCGGACGGCTTCGGACCCGGCGTCAACGGCCCCCTCACCCTGGTGACTCGTGTCGACGGCGCCGAGGACAAACTGCTCCTCGACAACCTCGACGCGACCATCCGCACCACCAAGGGCATCGCGTCCACCACCCCGGTGAGCTACGACAGCGGCGGCGACCTCGCCTACTTCACGATCGTCCCCGACTCCGCCCCGCAGTCCCAGCAGACCAGCGACCTCGTCGAGCGGCTGCGCACCGAGGTGCTGCCCCGCGCCGAGACCGGCACCACCCTCGACATCCACGTCGGCGGCATGACGGCGTCGTACGACGACTTCGCGGACGTCATCGTCGGCAAGCTGCCCCTGTTCGTGGGCGTCGTCATCGGCCTGGGCTGTCTGCTGCTCCTGCTCGCCTTCCGGTCCGTCGGCATCCCGCTGAAGGCCGCCGCGATGAACGTCGCCGCGGTCGCCGCCGCCTTCGGAGTGGTCGTCGCGATCTTCCAGTGGGGCTGGGGGAGCGAACTGCTCGGGCTCGGCCGCGCCGGCCCCATCGAACCCTTCCTCCCCGTGATCATGGTCTCGGTGCTCTTCGGGCTCTCCATGGACTACCAGGTCTTCCTGGTCAGCCGGATGTACGAGGAGTGGCTGGAGACCGGCGACAACCGGCGGGCCGTGCGCGTGGGCCTCGCCGAGACCAGCCGGGTCATCAACTCCGCCGCGGTCATCATGATCTCCGTCTTCCTCGCCTTCGTGCTCAGCGGCGACCGCGTGATCGCCATGTTCGGCATCGCGCTCGCCGCCGCCGTGGCCCTCGACGCCTTCGTCCTGCGCACCCTTCTCGTCCCCGCCCTCATGCACCTGCTCGGCGGCGCCAACTGGTGGCTGCCCGGCTGGCTGGACCGCCGGATGCCCCGCATCAGCATCGAGCCGCCCGAGTGCCGCGCCGCGCATGAGAGGCTCACCGAAGTCGTGGAGCAGGACGTCGTGGAGCAGATGGAGAGGGAGCGGGACGAGGATGTACGCGATATCCCTGGGTGAGGACGGCGCCGAACTGCGGCCCCTGGAGCCCTGGCACGCGGAGGAGTTCCTGGCCAACCTGGAGCGCGGCCGCGAGTTCATCGGACAGTTCATCCCCTTCGGCTCCCAGGTCGTCGACCTGGCCTCCGCACGCGAGACGCTCGAGCGCTACGCCCGGATGCGCGCCGAGGACACCGGCGGCTACCACGGCATCTGGCTGGACGGGAAGCTCGTCGGCGGGGTGCTCACCCTGAACTTCGACGCCGAGCGGGGCAACTGCGAGGTCGGCTGCTGGCTGGAGCCCGCCGCGACCGGACGCGGCCTGATCACCCGTGCCATGCGCGTCCTGATCGACTGGGTCGTCGAGGAGCGCGGCGCCCACCGGATCGAATGGATCGCCGCGTCCGGGAACACCCCCAGCATCAACGTGGCCCGGCGCCTGGGAATGACCCGCGACGGAGTCCACCGGGAGGCGCACCCCTATCGTGGCGTACGGCACGACCTCGAGGTGTGGTCGGTTCTCGCCCCCGAGTGGCGTGAGGCACGCGCGCGTGCAGCCCGGAACGATCATTAAGAACCCTCTCAGACAGGATCCGTACGGTGCCCGACATGGGAACGAAGACAGCTGACGAGACCGGCGCCGAGACGGGCGCCAAGGCCACGACCGACCAGGAGAAGGTGAGCGTCGCCAAGACCGACGAGGTGACGGAGACGGAGGCCATCGCGGCCGACGACGACATCACCGCAGACCACGAGGACGAGTTGCCCGAGGCCACCCAGGAGGAGGGCCCGACCGGCGTCGGCCAGGGCGCGGGCGCGGTCGTCTCCGCGGCGCTGGGCCTGGTCTCGCTGACCGGCAGCTGGATCGGCACCGTGGCCTCCGCGCGGCAGTCGCTCATCGGCCAGCTGCACGCGCAGACCGCGACCTCCTCCGACGTGGCCAAGCTCCTCGACGAGGGCTACGGCGACGCCTGGAAGGCCACCGCGCTCTGGGGCGGCGTCTTCGCGCTGTGCGCCCTGGTCGTCGGTGTCGCCGTGCTCGCCCGGCCCGCCTTTGGCGCCCCCGGCAAGCCACAGGCCGGGTGGATCAAGTCCGTCGCCTGGGGCGGTGTCGCGCTCGGGGTCGTCGGCCTGCTCCTGGCCGTCCTCAAGTACACGGGCGCCCTGCTGGACCTGCCCTCCGCCGGCTGAACAACCGCAGGTCCCGAGGGGCCTCAGGGCATCCGTAGGTACCTTACGGAGCCCCTGAGGCCCCTCCCGCGCGTCTAAGGCCCCTCCGGGCCCCCAAGATGCGGAACTCTCCCGATGTGGCGGACCCCCCTCGGAGACGACAGTGGAGGCATCGCAGAAAGCGAAGCCCACCACCGACTCCCACGAGGACGACGCCATGTATCCCGAGTACGAGCTCTCCCAGTACCGCTCCGCCGAACTCCTCCGCCAGGCCGAGAACGAGCGGCTCGTCCGCGAGACCCTGCGGGGCCGCCGCGCCGCCCGCCGCGAAGCCGCCGAACGCTCCGCGGAGACCGATTCGCATACCGGCCGCCCCCGCCGGCACCGGTTCCTCCGCACGGCGTGAGCGCCGGGGGGAGGGAGGACGGCCGTACGGCTCTGCCCGTCCCCGCGGTCACCACCGCGGCCGTCCTCCCGGTGACCGGGGCGGGCCGGGACACCCGGCCCGCCCCGAAAACGGGTGCCCCGCCGTCCGACCCGCGTGTCATGCTCGGGCCTGTGCAGACCAGGTCCGTCAGTCCCGTGTTCGTCGGCCGCACCGAAGAACTGAACAGCCTGAACGAAGCGCTCGCCCGTGCCGCCGCGGGCGAGCCGCAGGCGTTGCTGCTCGGCGGGGAGGCCGGCGTCGGCAAGACCCGGCTCGTCGAGGAGTTCGCCACCGCGGCCTGCCGGCAGGGCGCGGTCGTCGCCCTCGGCGGCTGCGTCGAGATCGGCGCCGACGGACTGCCCTTCGCCCCCTTCTCCACCGCGCTGCGCGCCCTGCGTCGGGCCCTGCCCGACGAACTCGCCGCCGCGGCCGCGGGTCAGGAGGAGGAACTGGCCCGGCTGCTCCCCGAGATGGGCGAGGCCCTCCCCGCCCGCGGCACAAGCCGGCACGACGAGGAGAGCCTGGCCCGCCTCTTCGAACTCACCGCACGCCTCCTGGAACGGGTCGCCGCCGAACGCACCGTGGTCGTCGCCCTGGAGGACCTGCACTGGGCCGACGCCTCCACCCGCCACCTCCTCGCCTACCTCTTCCGCACCCTGCGCACCGGCCGCCTGGTCGTCCTCGCCACCTACCGCGCCGACGACATCCACCGCCGCCATCCGCTGCGCCCCCTGCTCGCCGAACTCGACCGGCTGCGCACGGTCCACCGCATCGAACTCGGCCGCTTCACCCGGGACGAGGTGAGCCGCCAGATAGCCGGCATCCTCGCCACCGAACCGGAACCCGCCCAGGTCGACGACATCTTCGAACGCTCCGACGGCAACGCCTTCTTCGTCGAGGAACTCGCCGTCTGCGCCACCGAGGGCTGCGGCACCGGCCTCACCGACTCGCTGCGCGATCTGCTCCTGGTCCGCGTGGAGAGCCTGCCCGAGCGCACCCAGCGGGTCGCCAGGGTCGTCGCCGAGGGCGGCTCCACCGTGGAGTACCGACTGCTGGCCGCCGTCACCGGGCTCGCCGAGGACGACCTCATCGAGGCGCTGCGGGCCGCCGTCAACGCCAACATCCTCAGCCCCGCGCCCGACGGCGACGGCTACCGCTTCCGGCACTCCCTGGTCCGCGAGGCCGTCGCCGACGACCTGCTGCCCGGCGAACGCTCCCGCCTCAACCGGCGCTACGCCGAAGCCCTGGAGGCCGACCCCACGCTGGTCCCCGCCGACGAACGCGTCATGCGCCTGGCCAGCTACTGGTACCACGCCCATGACCCCGCCAAGGCACTGCCCGCCGTCCTGGACGCCGCTGTCGCCGCCCGCCGCCGGCACGCCTACTCCGAGCAACTCCGGCTTCTGGAACGCGCGATGGAGCTGTGGGACACCACCCCCGAGGACGTCCGGGACGCCCTGCGCCCCGTCGACTACACCGAGGTCTACCCTCCCTGCGGCTGCGACCCCGCCACCACCCCGCTGCGCTACCTCGACCTGATGGCGGAGGCCGCCGTGGCCGGACGCCTGGGCGGCGAACGGGAACGCGCCCTGAAGATCGCCAAGCGGGCGCTGCACCTCCTGGAGGACGACGGCGACCCGCTGCGCGCCGCGTGGTTCTGGGTCCAGCGCTCCCACCTCGTCCAAGGACTGGCCCGGGGCGACGGCTGGACCGAACTGGCCGCCGCCGAGGAGCTGGTCCGCGGTCTGCCGCCCTCGGAGGTGCACGCCGAGGTGCTGTACAACTTCGCGAACTGGTCCATGCTGCACTGCCCCGGCCCCGAGGCCGTCACGGCCGCCGAACGCGCCGTGGAGTACGCGCGGATGGTCGGTGCCCGCGAGATCGAGATGAACGCCTGCGTCACCAACGCGGGTCTGGCCGTCGAGTCCGGCGATGTCGACACCGGCCTCGCCGAGATGTTCGAGATCCTGCGCCAGACCCTCGACGACGGGCTCTCCGCCGTCGCCGGCCGCGTCTACGTGAACCTGCCGAACGCCCTCGAAGCCATCGGCCGCTCCCGGGAAGCCGTCCCGATCCTGGAGGAAGGACTCGGCTACGCCCGGACGCACGGCATGTCCGACAAGGAGGCCTGGATCTGGGGCAATCTCGCCGAGTCCCTCTACTCCCTGGGCCGTTGGGACCAGGCGGCCGAGGCCGCCGTCCAGGCCGAACTCATCGGCCGCGGCGCCCAGCCCCGCGGCTTCCACGCGGCCAACCGGGCCACGCTCGCCCTCGCCCGCGGCGACCTCCCCGAGGCCGCACGCCAACTCACCGCGGCCCGCGGCTACTTCGGCTCCCACGACCGGACCCCGCAACACGACCTCCCCCTCTCCGACCTGGCCATCGGCATCGCCGCGGCCGAAGGACGCCTCCTGGACGCCCGCGCCGACCTCGAACGCGTCCTGGACACCGGCTTCCCACCCGGCACCCAGCGCTACGCCTGGCCCCTGCTCCTCACCGCCGCCACCACGGAGGCCGACTCCCTCGGCCTGCCCGTCGCCGAGCAGGGCCGCGCGAAGATCCTCGACCGCATCCGGGAGGCCGCCAGACCCCTCGCCACCAACGCCCCCGTCTGGCTGGCCCACGAGCGCTGGCTCCGCGCCGAACTGCTGCGCGCCGAGAGCGCCGACACCCCCGACCACTGGTCCGAGGCCGTCACCGCCTTCGAACCCCTGGAACGTCCCTACGATCTCGCCCGTGTCCGGCACCGGCTCGCCCAGGCTCTGCTGTCCGCACCCGGGGGCGCCGAGCAGCCCGACCGCGACCGGGCCACCGAACTCCTGCGCCTCGCCCACGCCGCCGCCGAGCACCTCGGCGCCCGGCCCCTCGCCGACGCGGTCGGCCTCCTCGCCCAGCGCGCCCGCCTCACCCTGACCGCGGAGCGGGCTCCCGCACCGGACGACCCGGCCCGCTCCCTCGGCCTCACCGGCCGCGAACGCGACGTCCTGCGCCTGGTCGCCCTCGGCCGCACCAACCGCCAGATCGCCGGGGAACTCTTCATCTCCCCGAAGACCGCCAGCGTCCACGTCTCCAACATCCTGGCCAAGCTCGCCGTCTCCGGAAGGGGCGAGGCCGCGGCCGTCGCACACCGGCTGGGACTGTTCCCCCAGGAGGCTCTCCAGGTGCCGATCACGGAGTGAGGCGTACGGTGGAGGGGACCGGCAGGGGAGGCCGTATGTTCAACATGTTCGAGGAACTGTTCGCACCCGGCCGCAAACACACCCACGACGAGCAGAAGCGGCTCGAGCTGACCCGGGAGGACGTCGGTGACGGCGACCCCGGACGCGGACCGATAGACCTCACCTCCGGGAAGGTCGTCGTACGCCTGCCCCAGCGGGACGAGGACCCGGCCGGAGCCCCTGCCGAGGACGAAGAGGAGCGCCCGGCTAGCTGACCTGTATCTCCAGGATCCGGTCGTCCCCGTCCTTCGGGCTGCCCCGGCCGTCGGTGTTGCTGGTGACCAGCCACAGCTTGTCCCCGCCCGCGGAGACCACCGTGCGCAGCCGGCCGTACTCGCCCTTCAGGAAGGGCTGCGGGTCTGCGGAGGCCTCCGTGCCGTTCAGCGGGATCCGCCACAGGCGCTGTCCCTTGAGTCCGGCCATCCAGACGGAACCCTCGGCGTAGGCGGCACCGCTGGGGGAGGCGTCGTCGGTGTGCCACTGGGCTGTCGGGTTCTGGAACCTCTTGTCGTCCGACCTGCCCTCGGCGTCCGGCCAGCCGTAGTTGCCGCCGGGCTTGATCGCGTTCAGCTCGTCCCAGGTGTCCTGGCCGAACTCCGAGGCGAACAGACGCTGCTTGGAGTCCCAGGTGAGGCCCTGCACATTGCGGTGGCCGTAGGAGTACACGGGGGAGCCGGGGAACGGGTTGCCCGGGGCCGCGTCGCCCTCCGGGGTCAGGCGCAGGATCTTGCCGCCCAGGGACTCGCGGTCCTGGGACAGACCGGTGTTACCGCTCTCGCCGGTGCCCGCGTAGAGCATCTTGTCGGGGCCGAAGGCGATCCGGCCGCCGTTGTGGATGAAGCCCTTGGGAATGCCCTTGAAGACGGTGTCGGGCGCGCCCAGTTGCTCGCCGGACGCCTTCCGCTCGTCGTAGACCATCCTGACGATGCGGTTGTCCGAGTCGGAGGTGAAGTACGCGTACACCATGTGGTCGGAGGCGTAGTCCGGGGAGAGGGCGATGCCGAGGAGACCGCCCTCGCCCGCCGCGGAGACCCCGGACACCTCGCCCAGCTCGGTCTTCTTGCCGGACTTCCCGTCGACCCTCAGGATCGTGCCGTCGTCGCGGGAGGAGACGAGCAGGTCGCCGTCGGGAAGCGGGGCGAGACCCCAGGGGGTCCTGAGGCCCTCGGCGACCGTGCGCAGCACCTTCACCGAACCCTTCGCCGGCGGAGTCGCCCCGGCGGCCTGCCGGGTGGGGGAGGAGCCCGGAGCCGTACTGCCGGACGCGGCGCCGGCGCCGGCCCCGGAGGAGTCGTCTCCTCCGCCGTCGGAGGAGCAGCCGGCCGTCAGCAGGAGCGTGGTCGCGGCCAGCACGGCCGTCACAGCTCGACGATGCACGATCATGGTCCCTTCGAAGCGGCGGGTTCTACCTGTCATACACCGCTCGCGCCCCACAGGTTCCCGATCTTCGCGAGGCGATGCACGGAGGTGCCCACCGGCCCGGCCCGCTCAGTCCCACGACCCCAGCGCCGCCGGAAGTTCCGCCAGCTCCGTCAGGTCCTGCGCGGTCAGGCGCAGGGCCGCCGCCGCCGCGTTCTCCGTCACCCACCGCTCCCGCTTGGCGCCCGGTATCGGGACCACGTGGGGTGCCTGGGCCAGGACCCAGGCCAGGGCCACCTGGGCCGGGGTGACCGACTCCCCGTGGCGGGCCGCGACGCGGCGCAGGCCGGAGACGATCGGCTGGTTCGCGGCCATCATCTCGGCGGTGAAGCGGGGATGACGGGCGCGCACGTCGTCCGGTTCGAAGCCCTCGCCCGGGGTGAGGGTGCCGGTCAGGTAGCCGTTGCCGAGCGGCATCGCCGCCAGGAACCCGATGCCGCGCGCCGCGCACCACGGCAGCAGCGTCTCCAGCGCCTCCCGCGACCACACCGACAGCTCGGCCTCCACCGCGCTCACCGGGAAGACCTGCTGGACCCGGCGCAACTGCCGGACCGTCGCGTCGTGCAGCCGGGTCCCGGAGCGGCGGCCACCCCGCGCCCCCATCGCGCACAGCCCCAACGACCGTACCTTTCCCGCCTGTACGAGCTCCGCCATCGCGCCCCAGGTCTCCTCGACCGGCACCTCGGGGTCCTCGCGGTGCAGTTGGTAGAGGTCGATCACATCGGTCTGGAGCCGTCGCAGGGACGCGTCGCAGGCCCGTCTCACATAGCCGGGGCGGCCGTTGGCCACGATGTGCTGCTCGCCCACCAGCAGGCCGACCTTGGTCGACACGAAGGCGTCCGCACGCCGCTCCTTCAACACCCGCCCCAGCAGCAGCTCGTTGGTGAACGGGCCGTACATGTCGGCGGTGTCCAGCAGGGTCGAGCCCAGATCGAGGGCCCGGTGCACGGCCCGGACCGACTCGTCGCCCCGCTGCCGCGACCCGCTGTAGCCCCAGCTCATCGGCATGCACCCGAGTCCGACGGCTCCCACCGCGAGCGCCGCCGCGCCGATCGTCCTGCGCTCCACCTGCTCGTGACCCTCCCTATCCCGGCCCCCAACCTAACCTCTGGGCCGCCGGGCCCCTGACATAGCCTCCTGGCATGACAGCTGACGTGTGGCTCCCCATCCCGCCGGACGAGATCGCAGGGCTCCCCGCAGGGCCCACCTATCTGTTCTGGGACGGGGGTGAGGACGGCGCTCAGGAGTTCCCCGGTGACCCCGCGGACTGCGTCCTGTACGTGGTGCCGTACATGAAGCGGCAGCCGGTCAAGGTACGGCCGCTGGCGCAGATGCCGAACCTCCAGGTGGTCCAGACGCTCACGGCGGGTGTCGACGACGTCATGGCACGGCTGTCGGACCTGGCGCCGGGCGTGCGGCTCTGCAACGCGCGCGGTGTGCACGAGGCGAGCACCGCCGAGCTGGCCCTCACCCTGACCCTCGCGTCCCTGCGCGGCATCCCCGGCTTCGTCCGGGCCCAGCAACAGGAGCGCTGGCAGGGCGACTTCCATCCCGCGCTCGCCGACAAGAACGTGCTCGTCGTCGGCTACGGCGCGATCGGCGCCGCGATCGAGGACCGGCTCGTGCCCTTCGAGGTCGCGCGGGTGGCGCGCGTCGCGCGCTCCGCGCGCACCACGGAGCGCGGCCCGGTGCACCCGCTCACCGACCTGCCCGCACTGCTCCCCGAGGCGGACGTCGTCATCCTCTCCACCCCGCTGAACGACACCACGCGCGGTCTGGTGGACGCGGAGTTCCTGGCCCGGATGAAGGACGGCGCCCTGCTGGTGAACGTCGCCCGCGGCCCGGTCGTCGACACCAAGGCGCTGCTCGCGGAACTGGAGACCGGGCGCATCACCGCCGCCCTGGACGTGGTCGACCCCGAGCCGCTGCCCTCGGGGCACCCTCTCTGGCAGGCGCCGGGCCTCCTCATCAGTCCGCACGTCGGCGGACCCACCTCCGCCTTCCTGCCCCGGGCCAAGAGGCTCCTGGCGGACCAGTTGCACCGTTTCGTGAACCACGAGCCCCTGCGCAACGTGATCCTTACGACGGGCACGGCAGACGCATAGTCCGTTTTCGGTACCCTCCGCAACCTTTCGGACGCGGTCCGTGCTCCCAACTCCCCTGGTCGTCACGGAGCGTAGAGGAACTATGTCCCTGAGTGACGAGACTGGTGTATCGTCCCGACAGGGGCTGCGCCGCGCACCGTTCGGCGCCGGGGATGGACATTGCAGACTGTGAGGGGGGCGACGGGCGATGCACGGCCTATGGACGAGCGATCCGACGCGGCGGAGCCGCCGGCGGCGACCCTGGCAGACAGCCGCGCGCAGACGCGGTCACCACGGCGGCCACCACAGCCATCACCACCGCAGGCACAACAGCCGCAGGAGGCATGCGCACCCGGCGCACCCGGACCCCCGGGACCCCGGAGCGGCGCGGACCGGGAGGGCCCGGTGAGCTCGCCCCCGTCTCCCACGACCACCCTCGACGGAGCGTTGCGGGCCCCCCGCGCGCGGGGGGTGCTGCCCTCCCGGCCGCCGGCCTCCCGCGGTGGGACGAGCCTGGTCCACCAACTCCTCCTCGCCCTGGTCTGCGCGGGCTACGCCGTCGGTTCCGCGCTCGGCTGGGGCTCGCCCGAAGCCGCCCTGATCATGGGCGACTTCGGGCTGAGCGCCGCGGCCGGCACCGCCGCCGTGTCCTGCTTCCTCTACGCCCGCGGCCGTCGGGTCCGCTTTCGACCCGCCTGGCTGCTCTTCGCGCTCTCCTCGGCGATGGCGGCCCTCGGCAACCTGGTCTGGGGGTGGTACGAGGTCGTCCTGGGACGGCCCGTCCCCAGCCCCTCCTACGCCGACGGCTTCTTCCTCTGCTTCGCGCCACCGGCCATCGTGGGCCTGCTGGTCCTCGCCAAGCGCCCGGTCACCAAGGCCGGTTGGGTCTGCCTGGGCCTCGACGCCTGGCTGATCGGCGGCTCGCTGCTCACGCTGTCGTGGAGCCTCGCCCTCGCCCAGGCGGCGAAGTCCGAGGGACCCAGCGTCGCGCACACCGCGCTGTCGCTGGCGTATCCCATGCTGGACATCGCCCTCGTCAGCATGGTGCTCGCGCTGCACTTCCGGCGCTCGGCGGTCAACCGCACCGCGGTGAACACCGCGATCGGCGCACTCGCCCTGACCGTGATGTGCGACGCCCTGTTCACCTCGCCGCTGCTCCACAACAACTACCGCTCGGGCCAGCTGCTGGACGCGGGCTGGTTCGCCGGCTCCCTGCTCCTCGCCTACGCCCCCTGGGCCGCACCCCGGCGCGCGGACGGCGAACGGCAGCCGCCGGCCGGGCGCACCCGCGTGGTCCACGAACACCTGCCCAGGCACCGGTTCGGGATCCAGCACCACCCCTCCGCACAGGGCGCCCCGGGCGGTGATCACAGCCGGTATCCGGCCACCCGCCCCATCACCGGGTCACTGGCCGCGCTCACCCCCTACCTGGCGGCCGCGGTCTGCACCCTGGGCATCCTCTACAACGTCCTCAACGGCCGCAGCGTGGACCGCGTGGTGCTGCTCACCGGTGGCACCGTCGTGCTCGCCCTCGTGGTGCGCCAGGGGATCATGCTGCTCGACAACATCACCCTCACCCAGGAACTCGCGCAGAAGGAGAACCACTTCCGCTCCCTGGTGCAGGGCTCCAGCGACGTCATCATGATCGCCGCACCGAACGGCATCCTCCGGTACGTCTCCCCGGCCGCCGCCGGTGTCTACGGCCGCCCGGCCGAGGACCTGGTGGGCACCGAACTGGCCGGCCTCATCCACCCGGAGGACCTGGGCTGCGTGGTGCACGAGGTGCGCCGTTTCCTCGCCGCCAACCCCCTCGAAGAGCCCACCACCCGCATCGAGTGCCGCTTCCGGTCCGGCGACGGCGGCTGGCTCAACGTCGAGTCCACCGTCAACCGCCATCACGGCGGCCTGATCTTCAACAGCCGGGACGTGACCGAAAGAGTGCGCCTCCAGGCGCAGCTCCAGCACAACGCCGAGCACGACCCGCTCACCGACCTGCCCAACCGCGCCCTGTTCACCCAGCGCGTCCAGCAGGCCCTGTCCGGCCGCCGCTCCTCCGACCGCGGCACCGCCGTCCTCTTCATCGACCTGGACGGCTTCAAGGCCGTCAACGACACGATCGGCCACCAGGCCGGGGACGAACTGCTCGTCCAGGCCGCCCGCAGACTCCAGGACGCCGTCCGGCACGGCGACACCGCGTCCCGGCTCGGCGGGGACGAGTTCGCCGCCCTGATCGTCGGGGACGGCACCCGCGACCGCACCGCCCGCGAGGGCAACATCCTGGAGCTCGCCGACCGCCTCAGGATCACCCTCTCGCAGCCCTACCTCATCGACGGCAACGATGTCCGGGTCGCCGCCTCCATCGGCGTCGCCTTCGCCGAACCCGGCCTCGGCGCGGGCGAGATCCTGCGCAACGCGGACCTGGCGATGTACCGCGCCAAGGCGGGCGGCAAGGGCCGCGTCGAGCTGTACGCACCCCAGATGCAGCAGGACGTCGTACGGAAGGCGGAGCTGGCCACGCGCCTGCGTGCCGCGCTGCACGACGGCGAGTTCGCCCTGCTGCACCAGCCCGTGGTGTCCCTGGAGGACGGCCGGATCACCTCGGTCAGCGCCCAGGCGCGCTGGCGGTCCTCCCAAGGGGTGCTGTTCACGCCCGCCGAGTTCCTGCGGGTGGCCGAGGACAGCGACCGGACGCAGGAGCTGGGCCGCTGGATCCTGGAGGAGGCCGTGGAACAGGCCGCCGAGCGCGCCGCGAACGGGCTCACCGTGCCGGTCGCGGTCCGGATGAACGCCCAGCGGCTGCTGGACCGCTCCCTGCCCCTGGGCTCCGTGGAGGCCCTGCTGACCCGGCACGGACTGCCCTCCGGCTCACTGCTCATCGAGCTCTCCGACGCCGACCCCAGGGTCTCCCTGGACGAGCTGGAGCGCCGGCTGACCGCGCTCCGGCGCGTCGGCATCCGGATCGCCCTGGACGGCTTCGGCAGCGGCTACGCGGCGATCACCGCGCTGCGCAGACTCCCCGTCGACGTGCTGAAGCTCGACCGCAGCCTGGTCGAGGGCGTCGTGGAGTCCGCGCGACTGCACAAGATCACCAGCGGGCTGCTCAGGATCGCCGGAGACCTCGGGCTCCAGTCCGTGGCCGACGGGGTGGACCTGCCCGAACAGGTGGTCGCCCTGCGCGCGATGGGCTGCACCCATGGACAGGGCATGGCGTTCTCCGGGCCGCTGGACGAGTACCGGCTGCGCAGGGCGCTGGCCTCGGGGCACTACCCGGTGCCGCACGGCCCGGCGGAGCCCGCGTTCGCAGGTGGCGGTGCGGGGGTGTACACCGGAGGCATGACGGCCGTACTCGGTGGTGGGACGACCCTCCGCTCACATAATGAGACTCCCGTCCCACCCACTTGACAGTGGGTGCGTGCCGGGGGGAGGGTCAGTCTCATGCGCACCCGAATTCTCGTACTTGGAAAGCGCGTCGGCTGACGCTGAGCCACAGACCGCTCAGCGATCCCCACCCGGCGCGCTCCCCTCGCTTGCCTTATGGCACGAGGGGTTTTTTGTTGCCCAGCTTCCCCACCTCAGCTTCACACCCTCAGCATCGAGAAGAGAATGACGATGACCGAGCAGGCCACCGGGGCCCATCCGCAGCCGCGGCCCCGATCCGGAGGACAGCAGTCCGCCCCCGAGCACGTCACGGGCGCGCAGTCCCTCATCCGCTCTCTCGAGGAGGTGGGCGCCGAGACGGTGTTCGGCATTCCCGGCGGTGCCATCCTTCCGGCGTACGACCCGCTGATGGACTCCACCCGGGTGCGCCACGTCCTGGTCCGGCACGAGCAGGGCGCGGGCCACGCGGCCACCGGTTACGCACAGGCCACCGGCAAGGTCGGCGTCTGCATGGCGACCTCGGGTCCGGGTGCGACCAACCTGGTGACGCCGATCGCGGACGCCCACATGGACTCGGTGCCGCTCGTGGCGATCACCGGCCAGGTGGCCTCCAAGGCGATCGGCACGGACGCCTTCCAGGAGGCGGACATCGTCGGCATCACCATGCCGATCACCAAGCACAACTTCCTCGTCACCAAGGCCGAGGACATCCCGCGGGTCATCGCGCAGGCCTTCCACATCGCCTCCACCGGCCGCCCCGGCCCGGTCCTGGTCGACATCGCCAAGGACGCGCTCCAGGCGAAGACGACGTTCTCCTGGCCGCCGGTCATGGACCTGCCCGGCTACCGCCCGGTGACCAAGCCGCACGCCAAGCAGATCCGCGAGGGCGCCAAGCTGATCACCCAGGCGAAGCGGCCCGTCCTCTACGTCGGCGGCGGTGTCATCAAGGCCGGCGCCACCGCCGAGCTGAAGGTCCTCGCAGAACTCACCGGAGCCCCCGTCACCACCACCCTGATGGGGCTCGGAGCGTTCCCCGACAGCCACCCGCTGCACGTGGGAATGCCGGGCATGCACGGTTCGGTCACCGCCGTCACCGCGCTGCAGAAGGCCGACCTGATCGTCGCCCTCGGTACCCGTTTCGACGACCGCGTCACCGGCAAGCTGGACAGCTTCGCCCCGCACGCCAAGATCGTCCACGCCGACATCGACCCGGCCGAGATCGGCAAGAACCGTGCCGCCGACGTGCCGATCGTCGGTGACGCCCGCGAGGTCATCGCCGACCTCGTCCAGGCCGTCCAGAAGGAGCACAGCGAGGGCCACCAGGGCGACTACAGCGCCTGGTGGAAGGACCTGTCCCGGTGGCGCGAGACCTACCCGCTCGGCTACGACCTGCCCGCCGACGGCTCGCTCTCCCCGCAGCAGGTCATCGAGCGGATCGGACAGCTCGCCCCCGAGGGCACGATCTTCGCCGCGGGCGTCGGCCAGCACCAGATGTGGGCCGCGCACTTCATCCAGTACGAGAAGCCCGCGACCTGGCTGAACTCCGGCGGCGCCGGAACCATGGGCTACGCGGTCCCGGCCGCGATGGGCGCCAAGGCCGGAGCCCCGGGCAACACCGTCTGGGCGATCGACGGCGACGGCTGCTTCCAGATGACCAACCAGGAGCTCACCACCTGCGCCCTGAACAACATCCCGATCAAGGTCGCCATCATCAACAACGGCGCCCTCGGGATGGTCCGCCAGTGGCAGACCCTCTTCTACAACCAGCGCTACTCCAACACCGTGCTGCACAGCGGCCCGGAGGACATCAACCCGGACGCGAAGGGCACGCGCGTGCCGGACTTCGTGAAGCTGTCCGAGGCGATGGGCTGCGTCGGCCTGCGGTGTGAGCGCCCGGAGGACCTGGACAAGGTCATCGAAGAGGCCAACTCCATCAACGACCGCCCCGTCGTCATCGACTTCATCGTCCACGAGGACGCGATGGTGTGGCCGATGGTCGCCGCCGGCACCTCCAACGACGAGATCATGGCCGCCCGGGACGTCCGCCCCGACTTCGGCGACAACGAAGACGACTGAGAGCCGTAAAGGAAGCAGATCATGTCCAAGCACACGCTCTCCGTCCTGGTGGAGAACACCCCGGGCATCCTGGCCCGGATCGCCGCCCTGTTCTCCCGCCGCGGGTTCAACATCGACTCGCTCGCGGTCGGTGTCACCGAGCACCCCGAGATCTCCCGGATCACGATCGTGGTCAGCGTGGTCGACGAACTGCCGCTGGAGCAGGTGACCAAGCAGCTCAACAAGCTCGTCAACGTCCTGAAGATCGTCGAACTGGAGCCGGGTTCCGCCGTTCAGCGCGAACTCGTTCTGGTGAAGGTGCGCGCCGACAACGAGACGCGCTCCCAGATCGTCGAGATCGTCCAGCTGTTCCGCGCCAAGACCGTCGACGTCTCCCCGGAGGCCGTCACGATCGAGGCCACCGGCTCCAGCGACAAGCTGTCCGCGATGCTGAAGATGCTCGAGCCCTTCGGCATCAAGGAGCTGGTCCAGTCCGGCACCATCGCGATCGGCCGCGGCGCCCGCTCCATCACGGACCGCTCGCTGCGCGCCCTCGACCGAAGCGCGTAACCGGTGCGTCCGGGCGGCGGTTCCGGCCGCCGCCCGTATACCGAGACCCCGAGACTTCATCCCACCCCGCCGTCATACGGTGGGACGCAACACCTGCACTCAAGGAGAGAACCCAAAGTGGCCGAGCTGTTCTACGACGCCGACGCCGACCTGTCCATCATCCAGGGCCGCAAGGTCGCGGTCATCGGTTACGGCAGCCAGGGCCACGCCCACGCGCTGTCGCTCCGTGACTCGGGTGTCGACGTGCGTGTCGGTCTGCACGAGGGCTCCAAGTCCAAGGCCAAGGCCGAGGAGCAGGGCCTGCGCGTGGTGACGCCGTCCGAGGCCGCCGCCGAGGCCGACGTCATCATGATCCTGGTCCCGGACCCGATCCAGGCCCAGGTCTACGAGGAGTCCATCAAGGACAACCTGAACGACGGCGACGCGCTGTTCTTCGGCCACGGCCTGAACATCCGCTTCGACTTCATCAAGCCCCCGGCGAACGTCGACGTCTGCATGGTCGCCCCCAAGGGCCCGGGCCACCTCGTCCGCCGCCAGTACGAGGAGGGCCGCGGCGTTCCGTGTATCGCGGCCGTCGAGCAGGACGCGTCCGGCAACGCCTTCGCGCTCGCGCTGTCGTACGCCAAGGGCATCGGCGGCACCCGCGCGGGTGTCATCAAGACGACCTTCACCGAGGAGACCGAGACCGACCTGTTCGGTGAGCAGGCCGTTCTCTGCGGTGGTACGGCCGCGCTGGTCAAGGCCGGTTTCGAGACGCTGACCGAGGCCGGCTACCAGCCGGAGATCGCGTACTTCGAGTGCCTGCACGAGCTGAAGCTCATCGTCGACCTCATGTACGAGGGCGGCCTGGAGAAGATGCGCTGGTCGATCTCCGAGACCGCCGAGTGGGGCGACTACGTCACGGGTCCGCGGATCATCACGGACGCCACCAAGGCCGAGATGAAGAAGGTCCTCGCCGAGATCCAGGACGGCACCTTCGCCCGCGAGTGGATGGCCGAGTACCACGGCGGCCTGAAGAAGTACAACGAGTACAAGCAGCAGGACTCCGAGCACCTGCTGGAGACCACCGGCAAGCAGCTCCGCAAGCTGATGAGCTGGGTCGACGAGGAGGCGTAAGCCTCAGGTGACGGGACCGGAGCGGTCAGCTCCGGTCCCGTTGTCCAACCCGGCGGATCACGTCCGGGTGATCCTTCCGCGGAGGCGCAATACGCCCCCCACCGCGCCACTACACTGGCGCACAACATACGCGTCAGGCCCACAGCGTCGTGCGCTTCCACGCGGCCAGTACCCTCCACCGCCTGCGGCCGTCGGGACGGCCGTCCGCACGCATTGGACTTGTGAGGACTCACGTGAGCTCGAAACCTGTCGTACTCATCGCTGAAGAGCTGTCGCCCGCGACCGTGGACGCGCTTGGGCCGGACTTCGAGATCCGGCACTGCAACGGCGCCGACCGGGCTGAGCTGCTGCCCGCCATCGCCGACGTCGACGCGATCCTGATCCGCTCCGCCACCAAGGTGGACGCCGAGGCCATCGCCGCCGCGAACAAGCTGAAGGTCGTCGCACGAGCCGGCGTCGGCCTGGACAACGTCGACGTCTCCGCCGCCACCAAGGCCGGCGTGATGGTCGTCAACGCCCCCACCTCGAACATCGTGACCGCCGCCGAGCTGGCCTGCGGTCTGCTCGTCGCCACCGCCCGCCACATCCCGCAGGCCAACGCCGCGCTGAAGAACGGCGAGTGGAAGCGCAGCAAGTACACGGGTGTGGAGCTGGCCGAGAAGACCCTCGGTGTCGTCGGCCTCGGCCGCATCGGCGCGCTCGTCGCCCAGCGCATGTCCGGGTTCGGCATGAAGGTCGTCGCCTACGACCCCTACATCCAGCCCGCCCGCGCCGCCCAGATGGGCGTCAAGGTGCTGTCACTGGACGAGCTGCTCGAGGTCTCCGACTTCATCACCGTCCACCTCCCCAAGACCCCCGAGACCGTCGGCCTCATCGGCGACGAGGCGCTGCGCAAGGTCAAGCCGAGCGTGCGGATCGTCAACGCGGCCCGTGGCGGGATCGTCGACGAGGAGGCGCTGTACTCCGCCCTCAAGGAGGGCCGGGTCGCCGGTGCCGGTCTCGACGTGTACGCGAAGGAGCCCTGCACGGACTCCCCGCTGTTCGAGTTCGACCAGGTCGTCGCCACCCCGCACCTCGGTGCCTCCACCGACGAGGCCCAGGAGAAGGCCGGTATCGCCGTCGCCCGCTCGGTGCGCCTCGCCCTCGCCGGTGAGCTCGTGCCGGACGCGGTCAACGTCCAGGGCGGTGTCATCGCCGAGGACGTCAAGCCGGGCCTGCCGCTCGCCGAGCGCCTCGGCCGCATCTTCACCGCGCTGGCCGGTGAGGTCGCGGTCCGTCTCGACGTCGAGGTGTACGGCGAGATCACCCAGCACGACGTGAAGGTGCTGGAGCTCAGCGCCCTCAAGGGTGTCTTCGAGGACGTCGTCGACGAGACGGTGTCGTACGTCAACGCCCCGCTGTTCGCGCAGGAGCGCGGCGTCGAGGTGCGGCTGACGACCAGCTCCGAGTCGGCCGACCACCGCAATGTCGTCACCGTGCGCGGCACGCTCGGCAGCGGCGAGGAGGTGTCGGTCTCCGGCACGCTGGCCGGGCCGAAGCACCTCCAGAAGATCGTCGCCGTCGGCGAGTACGACGTGGACCTCGCGCTCGCCGACCACATGGTCGTCCTCAAGTACGAGGACCGGCCGGGCGTCGTCGGTACGGTCGGGCGGATCTTCGGCGAGGCCGGGATCAACATCGCCGGTATGCAGGTGTCGCGGGCGATCGCCGGTGGCGAGGCGCTGGCGGTTCTCACGGTGGACGACACGGTTCCCGCCGGGGTGCTGACCGAGGTCGCCGAGGAGATCGGCGCCACGTCGGCTCGTGCGGTGAACCTGGTCTGACATCTGTCTCACACGCCGGACGGGCTGAGGGAACTCGGCTCGTCCGGCGTTTTGCTGTGCACCGGGACCCGTCGCAGCGTCAGCGCCGCCAGCACCGCCGCTCCCACCAGCAGCACCGCCCCCGCGATCGCCGCGCCCTGCATCCCGCTGGTGAACGCCTCCCTGGCCGTCGTCGCCAGGCCCGGGAAACGGTCGGCGACCGCCAGCGTCCCGCCCAGCGTCTCCCGCGCCGCGTCCGGCGCCGAACCCGGCATCTCGTGGCGGTAGACCGCCGTACCGATCGAGCCGAGCACCGCCATGCCCAGCGCGCCCCCGAACTCCGTGCCCGTCTCCAGCAGCGAGGACGCCGACCCCGCGCGCTCCGCCGGGGCCGCGCCCAGGGCCAGGTCCGTCATCTGGGAGATCACCATGACGATCCCGGAGGCGAGGACACCGCAGGCCGTCAGGACCAGCCACATCGAGTCCGTACCGGCGAGGGCGAGAAGGCCGTATCCGCAGGCCGCGATCGCGAAACCGGCCGTCACGACGTAGGCGCGGTTCACGCCCTTCTGGACCAGTGCGGTCGTCACCGGGGCCACCAGGCCGATCGGCACCGAGGGGAGCAGTGCCCACAGGGCCGCCTCCAGGGCGCTCTTGCCGAGCACCGACTGGAGGTACTGCGTGGTGAAGACGGCCGAGCCCATCATCGCGAAGGCGGAGACGAGGTTGAGGACGACCGCGGGGGCGAAACCGTGGGCGCGGAACAGGGCCGGGGAGATCATCGGGTTCGCGGTCGAGCGCTGGCGGTGGACGAAGAGAGCGGCGAAGAGCAGGCCGACGGTGATCGAGAGGACGTAACGGACGTTCCAGCCGTCGGAGGGGATCTCCTTGAGGCCGTAGACCACGGGCAGCACCGCGGCCATCGACAGCGGGACGCTGGGCCAGTCGAAGCGGCCGGGGGCGGGGTCGCGGGACTCGGGCAGCAGGATCGGGCCGAGGACCAGCAGCAGCGCCATCGCGGGCAGGTTGACCAGGAAGACCGAGCCCCACCAGAAGTACTCGACCAGAACGCCGCTCATCACCGAGCCGAGGGCGATGCCGGCCGTCATCATGCCGGACCAGATGCCGATGGCCTTCGCGCGCTGGCCCGGGTCGGTGAACATCGTGCGGATCAGGGCCATCGTCGAGGGCATCAGGGTCGCGCCGCCGATGCCGAGGACCGCGCGGGCCGCGATCAGCATCTCGGCGCTGTTCGCGTACGCCGCCGCCAGTGAGGCCGCGCTGAAGGCGACCGCGCCGATCAGCAGCAGCCTGCGGCGGCCGATGCGGTCGCCCAGGGAGCCCATCGTCATGAGCAGGCCGGCCAGGACGAACGCGTAGATGTCGAAGATCCACAGCTGCTGGGTGCCGCTCGGCTCCAGGTCCGCGCTGATCGCGGGGATCGCGAAGTAGAGGACGGAGACGTCCATGGAGACCAGGAGCAGCGGAAGCATCAGGACGGCGAGTGCGGTCCATTCACGGCGGCCGGCCAGGGAGCCGGCGGAGGTCTGGGTTGTCATGCCGGTGACTGTACAAGCGTATTAAACGCTTGTCTATGACGCTTGTATAAATCGCTCGTCTAGGACGGCTGTATGGATTCCTCGGTAGGCTGGGCGCATGGGACATCGCGAGGATCTGCTCGAAGGCGCCAAGCGCTGCCTGCTGGAGAAGGGGTTCCTGCGGACGACCGCGCGGGACATCGTCAAGGAGTCCGGGACGAACCTGGCGTCCATCGGCTACCACTACGGCTCGAAGGACGCGCTCCTGGTGCAGGCCTACGTCTCGCTCGTCGAGGCGACCGGCGACCGCTTCGACCCCGGTCGCGCCGGGCAGGGGGCGCTGTCGAAGGCGCCGGGGTCGCTGGAGCGCTTCCAGGAGGTGTGGTCGCACATCGTCGGCGCGGTCGGGGAGTCGCGGGCGATCTGGATGCTGAGCTTCGAACTGATCGTCCAGGGCGACCGGTTGCCGGAGGTGCGCCGGATGCTCGTCGAGGCGGAGGAGCAGGGCCGCTCGGGGCTCCTGCCGCTGTTCAACGGCGTCCCGGAGGCCGAGCAGCCCAAGGACGTGGTCGACACCGAGGGCCGCTTCTACCAGACCCTGCTCCAGGGCCTCATGGTCCAGTGGCTCTTCAACCCGGAGACGGCCACGGACGCCGACCAGCTGACGGAGGGGCTGCGCCGGGTCATCGAGGGCGCCGTGAAGGGCTGACGATCCGCCCGCTCACGGCTCCAGGCCCCGGTCCGCGAAATGCCGTACGGCGGTCGTCGTAGATGCATGCCGACACGGCACCGGGCGACACCCCTGCCGCGCGCACGGGCCCTGAGTATCCCGGCTCTCATGGACGGAGAGCCCCTCTGGCGAAGTCGGTCATGCGGTCGGCGTATCTGTCCGGATCACCGAAGTGCACCGCGAGATGCTCGGCGCCGGCGGTCCGGAAGGCCTCGGCGTCGCGGCACGCCGCAGCGGTGCGGGCAGCCTCGGAGGAGCCGTCGGCCGTGCGGCCCGTGCCGGGCCAGTCCATCCGGGTGCCGGGGGACACGGCGCGGTCGCCCGCAAGGGCCCGCAGGGATGCCAGCCGTTCGCCGAACGCCGTCGGGTCCAGACCCACGCCCTGCCAGAGATCGGCGTACCGGGCCGCCCGGCGCAGGGCGGCGTCGGTGACACCGCCGGTCAGCAGGACACCGCGTGCAGGGTCGCGACCTGCTTGGCCACCACGAAAGGACTGCGCAGCGGCAGGACCAGCACGGAGGTGCCCAGGCGGATCCGGGTGGTCACCGCCGCCAGCCAGCCCAGGGTCACCAGCGGCTCGAGAACCCCGCCGTACACGGGGCCGTAAGCGTCGGGCGGCAGGATGTGGTCGGGCAGCCACACGGTGTCGTAGCCGAGGTCCTCGGCCCGTTGTACGAGGTCCACGAGTCCGCGCGGATCGGCGCCCGCCGACTCGTCCGGGAGGACGACCTGGAGTTTCACCGCGGCACACCGTCCTTCCGGTCAGCCGGGGAGAGGGAGTGGAGGAAGTCGAGGACCGGGCTCAGCCAGGCCTGCGGCCGTTCGACCATGACCACGTGGTCGCTGTCGATCTCCGTGTACCGCGCGCCCCGTATCCCGTCGGCCAGGGCGCGGGAGCCCGCGGGGCGGACCAGGCTGTCGGCGGTCGTCGCGACGACCAGGGTGGGGACGGCGATCTCCGGCAGGTCGGCGGTGACGTCGAGGAAGGGGACCATGTCGAGGTGCGGGTGGAGGGCGGGCGGCTCCTCGGCCCGCCAGCCGGGGATCAGACCGAGCAACTGCTCGTCGGGCCGGGCGAACCCCGCGGTCAGCACGAGCGCGGTCACCCGTTCGGGATGGCGTACGGCGGCACGCACCGCGACCAGGGTGCCGAGTGAGAAGCCGAGCACCGCGAACCGCTCGACGCCGTGCCGTACGGCGGAGTCGACGACCGCGTCCGAGAGCCCGTCGAGGTCCAGTGGGGCGTCGGCGACCGGGGTCGCGCCCGAGCCGGGGTAGTCCGGCGCGACGACGGTGTGCGCGGCGGCGAGGGCCGGCAGGACCGGGGCGAAGTTGCCCTCGATGCTGCCGGTGGCGCCGTGGGCCAGCAGCAGACCGGGGCCGGTTCCGACGACGGTGGTGGCGAGGGCGGGGAATGAATGGGGCATGCCCCGTACGTTGACCCATCACATCGGTGTGAAGGTCAAGTCGCGGGCGTGAGAGGGAGAGTCAGTGCTGATAGGCGAGCTGTCACGGCAGACCGGGGTCGCCCACCGGCTGCTGCGGTACTACGAGGAGCAGGGCCTGCTGTGCCCCGACCGCGACGTCAACGGTTACCGCGTCTATGCCTCCGACACGCCGTACGTCGTCGCCCGGATCCGGGGCATGCTGGCGGCGGGACTGAGTACCGACGCCATCCGCGAGATGTTGCCGTGTGCCACCGGCGGCGGGCCGGGGATCGATCCCTGTCCGGAGGTGCTGCGCACGATGGCCGAACGGCTGGAGCGGATGGACACGGACATCGCGGAGCTGCGTCGGCGCCGAGCCGCGCTGGCCGCGTTCCGCGACGCGACGGAGGCGCGGAGCGAACGGACCGGCGCTCACTGAGGGAGCCGCTCGGGACGATCACTGAAAGGCCGCCTCGGGCTGTGGCTCATAGCCGTGCCCCCTTGAGTGTCATGTGCAGCAGCAGGCGGTCCTCTCCGTCGTCCAGGTCCAGGCCGGTGAGTTGTTCGACGCGGGAGAGGCGGTAGTAGAGGGTCTGGCGGTGGACGCCGAGGGCGGCGGCGGTGCGGCCGGCCTGGCCCGCGCAGTCGAGGTAGACCTCGGCGGTGCGGGCGAGTTCGCGGTGGGCGGGGGAGAGGAGGGGGCGTACGGCGAAGTCCTGGGCTGTCTCCGGCGGTAGTGCGGTGAGCAGGCGGTACGGGCCGATCCGGGACCAGTGGGCGAGGGGGCCGAATCCCGGCTCCGCGAGGGCGGCCCGGGCCGCGGCGGAGGCCTCCTGCCAGGCGGCGGCGAGCTCAACGAGCCCTGTGCGGGGGGCGGCGATGCCGGCGGCGACGGGGAGGGGGGCCGCCGTGTCCCTTGCCGTGGCCGAGGCTGGTGTCCCCCGTGGCACGCCCGGGGCCGGGGTAGCGCGTAGCGGGCCGGGGGTGCCGTGGGTCGGTGCTGTGCTGCCGCTTCCTGGTCGGTTGCCGTCGCTCCGGGCGCTGCCGTCGATGTCGGCCGAGGGCTGCTGACCTGGGCTGGCGTGGGCCGGTCCGGTACTGCCGGCTCCCGGCCGACTGACCCCGCGCCGGGTGCGGCCCGGTCCGGTGCCCTCGCTGTCTGCCGACGGCTGCTGACCGGTGTTGCCGTGCGCCGGTCCGGTGCTGCCGGTTCCCGGCCGGCCGCCGCCGCCCCGGGCGCTGCCCGGCCCGGTGTCCTCGTTCTCGGCCGACGGCTGCCGACCGGTGTCGCCCGCGCTCGACCTGCCCGTGCTCGGCCCGGCAGGGTTCGGCGTGCCTGTGCCTTGCCCGCCGGGCATTGGCCTGCCCGCGCCTGACCCACCGGGCACCGACCTGCCTGCACCTGGCCCGGCAGTCCTCGACCCGCCCCCGCTCGGCTCCCCGCCGCGAGTGCCGCCGCCCCCCGTCTCGCCGTACGCGCTCCCGCCGCCCCCCTCCACCCCCCGCGCCCGCTCCAGCAGCCGGGCTGCCGCCGTGTTCGCCGGGGTCAGGGTGTCCGTTGCTCGTAGGCGGACCAGGGCTGCCAGCCACTGGGACGAGGGGCCCCACGGCACCGTGCACAGGGCCGTCGCGTGGGGGATCGTGCGGGCGGAGGGGGCGTCGTCGGGGTCGGTGGAGGGCCAGGGGGCGACGCACACCATGGTGTACGGGCCGTCGCCGCGGGGGCCCAGGGCCGTGCGCAGGGCCGCCACCGCCATGTCGGCCTGCCAGCCGCGCTCGGCGGTCAGCACCGCCCGCAGTTCCCGGCTGAGGTCGGCCCCGTGCTGTGCCTCGTCCGCGAGCAGCGCGCCGATCCGGGCCGTCACGCGCATGGCCGCGTCCAGTTGCCGGTCGGTCGGGCCGGGCTCGGAGTCCAGGAGCCAGACGTACCCGAGGACGACCCCGCGATGGCGTACGGGAAGGCAGATCCGGCCCCGGTACACCCCTGCCTCCGGGGTCGGCGGAATCCGGACCGGACCGCTCGCCCGGGTGATGCCGAAGCCCTCGAACCAGGTCCGGACCGCGGTCGTGGAGCGCCGGGTCAGGATCGAGCGGGTGCGGACCGGGTCCAGCGCGGACGGATCGAGGTCGCCCTCACTGTCGTACGCGCCGAAGGCGATCAGTTCGAAGTCCCGGTTCTCCAGGGTCGCCGGAACGCCCAGGAGCTCCGAGATCTCGTCGACCAGCTCCTGGTAGTCACCTTTGTAGTCCCCTGTCACTCGGGCATTCTCGCGCAAAAACACCGCGCTTCATACATCTGTCTGAGATCTGCGGCACGGATGCGTGACAGCTGTCGATGGTCGACGATCGGAGGGATCCTTAGGTTTCACGGTGGTTCTATCTGCTGGTTTGTGGAGGTGCCCCGTGCTGGGTCCCGTGATTCTTGCCGCGTCGCGCAGCGACCGGATGCGACGTCTGATCTCGGCGGCCCCGGTGACCAAGCAGGTCGTCGACCGCTTCATCCCGGGTGAGAGCGTCGACGACGTGGTGCCGATCATCGAGGAGCTCACCGGCCGCGGCCTGGAGCTGACGATGGACGTCGTCGGCGAGGACATCACCACCCCCGAGCAGGCGGGCGCCGCCCGGGACGCCTACCTGGAGCTGATCGACCGGCTGCGCGACCTCGGTCTCGGCGAGCGCGTGGAGATGTCCGTCAAGCTGTCCCTGTTCGGACAGGCGCTCGACGGCGGCCACGAGCTGGCCCTCGCCAACGTCCGGCCCGTCGTCGAGGCCGCCGCCGCGATCGGTACGACCGTCACGCTCGACGCCGAGGACCACACCACCCTCGACTCGATGTTCGCCATCCACGAGGAGCTGCGGAAGGACTTCCCGCAGACCGGCTGCGTGATCCAGGCCTACCTCTTCCGCACCGAGGCCGACGCCCGCCGGCTCGCCGCGGCCGGCAGCCGGGTGCGGCTCGTGAAGGGCGCCTACAAGGAGCCCGCCGAGGTCGCCTACCAGCAGAAGCACGAGATCGACAAGGCGTACGTCCGGGTCCTGCGCATCCTCATGGAGGGCGAGGGATACCCGATGGTCGGCTCCCACGACCCGCGCCTGATCTCCATCGCGCAGGAACTCGCCCGGCAGGCCGGCCGCAAGCCGGACGAGTACGAGTTCCAGATGCTGTACGGCATCCGGAGCGACGAGCACCTGCGGCTCGCCGCCGAGGGCCACCGCATGCGCGTCTACACGGCCTACGGCACCGACTGGTACGGCTACTTCATGCGGCGCCTCGCGGAGAAGCCGGCGAACCTGCGCTTCTTCGCCCGCAGCATGATCACCCGAGGTTGAAAAGTGACGGACACGCGAAGGCCTTTCTGCCGGGGGTCCGGGGGTCGCCCCCCGGGAAGGCGCAGCATGCGGCGCCTCGCGGAGAAGCCGGCGAACCTGCGCTTCTTCGTCCGCAGCATGATCACCCGAGGCTGAGAGCCTCCCCGTCAGCAAGGGCTGAGCCCCAACACCCGCTCAAGCACAAGGAGTTACGGAACCCATGGACGCTGTGACCCAGGTCCCCACCCCCGTCAACGAGCCGGTGCACGGCTATGCCCCCGGTTCGCCCGAGCGGGCCCGGCTGGAGGCCAAGCTCAAGGAGCTGGCCGAGAACCCGGTCGACCTGCCGATGACCATCGGCGGCGAGAAGCGGATGGGCGGCGGCGAGGCCTTCCAGGTCGTGCAGCCGCACAACCACAAGGCCGTGCTGGGCACTTACCGCAACGCCACCCAGCAGGACGCCCAGGACGCCATCGACGCGGCCCTCGCCGCCGCGCCCGCCTGGCGCGCGATGTCGTTCGACGACCGTGCCGCGATCATCCTGCGCGCCGCCGAACTGCTCGCCGGCCCCTGGCGCGAGACCCTCGCCGCGTCCACCATGCTCGGCCAGTCCAAGACCGCCCAGCAGGCCGAGATCGACACGCCCTGCGAGCTGGTCGACTTCTGGCGCTTCAACGTCAAGTACGCCCGTGACCTGCTCGCCGAGCAGCCCCCGGCCAACGCCCCCGGCGTCTGGAACCGCCTCGACCACCGCCCCCTCGAGGGCTTCGTCTACGCGATCACGCCGTTCAACTTCACGGCGATCGCGGGCAACCTGCCCACCGCGCCCGCGCTCATGGGCAACGTGGTGGTCTGGAAGCCGTCCCCGACGCAGACCCACGCGGCCGTGCTGCTGATGCAGTTGCTGGAGGAGGCGGGCCTGCCCAAGGGCGTCATCAACCTCGTCACCGGCGACGGCATCGCGGTCTCCGAGGTCGCCCTGGAGCACCGCGACCTCGCGGGCATCCACTTCACCGGGTCCACCAAGACCTTCCAGCACCTGTGGAAGACGGTCGGCGCCAACATCGAGAAGTACCGCACCTACCCGCGCCTGGTCGGTGAGACCGGCGGCAAGGACTTCGTCGTCGCCCACCCGAGCGCCGACCGCGCGATCCTCAAGACGGCCCTCACCCGCGGTGCCTTCGAGTACCAGGGCCAGAAGTGCAGCGCCACCTCCCGGGCCTACATCCCGGCGTCCATCTGGAACAGCGGTTTCCGCGAGGAGCTCGCCGCCGAGGTCGACGGCATCGCCATGGGTGACGTCACCGACCTCACCAACTTCATCGGCGCCGTCATCGACGAGCGGGCCTTCGCCAAGAGCAAGGCCGCGATCGACCGCGCGAAGTCGGACCCCACCTGCACGGTCGTCGCGGGCGGCTCCTACGACGACTCGGTGGGGTACTTCGTCCGCCCGACCGTCGTGGAGTGCACGGACCCGGCCAACGAGGTCTTCACCACCGAGTACTTCGGCCCGTTCCTCGCGGTCCACGTCTACGAGGACGACGAGTACGACGCGATGCTGACGCAGATGGAGTCGGCGTCCGACTACGCCCTGACCGGCTCGGTCATCGCCAACGACCGCGCGGCGGCGGCGTACACGATGGAGAAGCTGCGCTACGCGGCCGGGAACTTCTACATCAACGACAAGTCGACGGGTGCCGTCGTCGGCCAGCAGCCCTTCGGCGGTGGCCGTGCCTCGGGCACCAACGACAAGGCCGGCGCCCCGCAGAACCTCCAGCGCTGGACCCTGACCCGCGCCATCAAGGAGACCCTGGTCCCGCCGACCGAGTACGGCTACCCGCACATGGGCTGACGTCCCGTCAGTCACCCTGAGGGGCCGGGCTGTTGCCCGGCCCCTTCGTGTGCGCACAATGCGGGCATGACCGTGATCACCGAGGACGGCGTACGGCTGTGGGCTTCGCGTTCGGGTGCCCCTGACTCAGGTGACCCGCTGATCCTGTGCCACGGCGGGCCGGGTCTGTGGGACATGTTCGAGGACGTGGCCGCGATGCTCGACGGCCTGACCACGGTGATCCGCTGGGACCAGCGCGGCTGCGGCCGGTCCGACCGGTGCGACGGACCCTGGACGACCGACCGTTTCGTGGCCGACCTGGACGCCGTGCGCCGGCGCTTCGGCCTGGACCGGGTGGCCCTGCTCGGCCACTCCTGGGGCGCCCAGCTCGCGTTGAGCCATGCCCTGGCCCACCCGGCGCGGGTGAGCACGCTGATCTACGTGAGCGGGAACGGCATCGGTCCGGTGTCCGACTGGCACGCCGCCTACAAGGAGAACCTCGCGTCCCGCCTCAAAGGACAGGAGCGCCCGGGGGACGAGCGCGAGCAGGTGATCCTCCAGTGGTCGGCCGACTTCGCGGACCCCGCGCGCGCCCTGGAGCGGGCCCGGCGGATGGCCGACCCCTGGTTCGCGATCAACTACGCGTGCAACCGTGCGCTGAACACCGAGATCAAGAACACATGGGGCGCTCCTGGGCTCCGGGCGGCCTGCCGGGCCCTGGACCTGCCCGTCCTGATCGTCGACGGTGCCGAGGACATCCGCCCGCGCTCGGCGGTGGACTCGCTGGAGGAGGCCTTGCCACGCGTACGGCGGGTGGTGCTGCCGCGGGCCGGGCACCTGCCCTGGGTGGAGTCCCCGGCCGCCTTCCGGGAGGCCGTGACCGGGGCACTGGCCCACCGTCCCTAGGGCAGCGCCCGCACCAGGATCTTCCCCGTGTTCCCGCCCCGCAGCATCAGCAGGAACGCCTCCACGATGCGGTCGAAGCCGTCAAGGACCGTCTCGTCCAGGGCGAGGGTGCCGTCCAGCAGGCGCGGGACCGCGAACTCGTACAACTCCTCCTGCACGTCGGCGTAGTCGCGGACCAGGAAGCCCTCCAGGCGCAGGCTCTTCTCCACCACGTCCGCGTGGTTGAAGCGGGCCTGCGGCGCGTGCGGGGTGTTGTACTGGCCGACCGTGCCCACGCGCACCACCCGTCCGCGGTCCCGCAGCGCGCCGATCGCCGCGCCCAGGTGCTCACCGCCGACGTTGTCCACGAACATGTCGATGCCGTGGGGCGCGGCCTTCGCGAGGAGGTCCGCGACGGGGCCGTCGTGGTAGTCGAACGCCGTGTCGTAGCCGACCTGTTCCACCAGGTGGCGCACCTTGGCCGGTGAGCCCGCGCTGCCGATCAGCCGCCCCGCGCCCAGCAGCCGTGCCAAACGGCCCGTCGCCGTGCCGACCCCGCCGGCCGCGGCGGAGACGAACAGGTCCTCGCCCTCGCGGAGCCGGGCGATGCGGGTGAGGCCGACGTACGCGGTGAGGCCGGTGCCGCCGAGCACGCTCAAGTACGCGGAGAGCGGCAGGCCTTCGTGGCGGGGCAGGTGTCTGACCTCGGCCGGGCTCACCACCGAGTGGGTGCGCCAGCCCTTGCGGTGCACGATCAACTCGCCCTCACGCAGGGCCGGTTCGCGGGAGGCGACGACTCGGCCGAGGGTGCGGCCCTCCAGCGGGGCGTTCAACTCGAAGTCCCCGTCCATCATTTCGCGGTGGTAGGGGTCGACCGACCAGTAGAGGTTCTCCACGAGAGCCGTGCCGGGGGAGGGGGCGGGGATCTCCGACTCCACGAAACGGAAGTGCTCCGGGGTCGGGAAGCCGGTCGGGCGGGAGGTCTGGTGCACGGTGAGCGCGGTCATGTCCGGGACGGTAGGGAGGAATGCGCCGGGGTGGTCAGGGGGTTGGGCTCATGGAACGGGCGGATCCATGAACCGCTCTCATGGCAGCAGGTGGGGGACAGGGTGAGCAGTGCCGTCGATCTCGCGCCCCAGGAGTTGCGGATCCTGGTGGCCGTCGCCGAGACGGGCGGTTTCTCCGCGGCCGCGCCCCGCCTCGGCACCACCCAGTCCGCCGTCTCGCACGCCGTACGCGGCATCGAGCGCAAGCTGGGAGTCGTCCTGTTCGAGCGGGGTCGGTTCGGGGCCCGCCCCACCCCCGCCGGTGAACGGGCCGTGGCCCACGCCCGCCGGGTGCTGCGGATGCTCCAGACGCTGGTCAGGGAGGCCCGGGACGCCCCGAGGGCCGAGATCACCGGCCCCCTGCGCATCGCCGCCTTCCGCAGCGCCGCCCTGTATCTGCTGCCGGCCGTCCTGGAGCGCCTCTCCGCACGGCACCCGGGGATCGAGGCGACCGTCACGGTCGTACGGGAGATCGGTCCCGGAACCGCCGGTGAGGTGGCCGAGGGGCGGGCCGACCTCGGCATCGCGACCTTCGCCGGCCGTACGGAGATCGCGCCGGGGCTCGTGGGGGACGTACTCCTGGAGGAGCCCTACGCTCTCGTCCACCCCGCCGGGCATCCCGAGCCGCGGTCGCTGCCCCTGGTCGACTGGTGGGAGAACTGCTCCTCCTCCACGCGCGCGTGGTGGGCCGCGCAGGACTGGATCCCGGCCGCGACCGTCCGCGCCGAGGACGACGGGGCCGTGCTGTCGATGGTGGGCAGCGGGCTCGGGATGGCGATCATGCCCGCCCTCTCCCTCACCGCGGCCCCGCCCGGCACCCGGATCACCGACCTCGGACCCGAGCGGCCCACCCGCCGGGTCGGCTATGTCACCACTCCCGAGCTCGCCGCCACCGAGGCCGTCCGTGCGCTCGTCCGGGAACTCAGATCATCGGCGAAAGAGCAGGTCAGTGCGGTGTGATCCACTCCGCCGTCTCAGATAGTAGGAAGTCCGAGTAATTGTGGAGACAGACCGGCCCTCCTCTCTTACCTTTGTAGGAGCCGAACGTCTCGCTCGATCAAGCGAATGGCGGTCGTGAGCCAGGCCCGATGCAGGCAACCCCTGCGGCTGGTGCTCCCCGCCCCTTCCGGCGTCTCGTTTCCCCTTCCCGTGAAGTCCGAAGGAGTCGATTTCTCATGGCCGAGACGACCGCCCGCCGTCGAGTCCGTCGCATCTCCCGTACGAGCGATTCCGACCGCAAGAACGCCGCCGCGGCGCTCCAGCGCGCCCTCGACCGCCGTGACAACGGCGGCTCGACCGGTCACTGACCGACCCCCGAAGCCGGGAGCCGCACCCGCACGAGGTGTGGCGCGGGACTCTCAGACCCCGCGCCGCACCTCGAAACGGTCGATGCGCTTTCCGCTCTGCGCGAGCGCCGACACCGACAGCCGCGGCCGCGCGCCGCTCTCCACCTCCACCGAGAGCAGCGAGAAGCCGCGGTAGCGCACCCGCGACCACTCCACCGTCTCCTTCCGGGACTGGCGTGACTTCGTCCACTGGAAGGTCTCGACCGACTCGTGGTCGTACACACGCCCCTCGTAGCTCTCCCGCACGCCCGCGGGGAAGCCGTACAGATCCCGGCCGCCCCCGCCCGCCGTGACGTAGACGATCCCGTCCCGCGTCGGGTCCGTGGCCCCGCCGACCGGCACCGTCCTGCCCACCTCGCCGCCGCGGATCGCGTCGGTCCGCTCGTACACGTGGTTGTGCCCGTTGATCACCAGGTCCACCTGGTGCTTCTCGAACAGCGGCAGCCACTCGGCGCGCACCCCGCCGTCGGAGGCGTGCGAGGAGGTCGAGTACGCGCAGTGGTGGAAGTACACGACGACGAAGTCGATCCCCTCGGCCGCCCGCAGCTCACCGAGCCTCTTCTCCAGCCACCGCGTCTGCTTCCCGTCCGTGTAGCCGAAGTTGGCCTGGATCTCGTACGACACGTCGTTCGCGTCCAGCGCCACGACCCCGACGTTGCCGTACGTGAAGGAGTACACGCCCGGTGCCGAGCGCGGGTCGAAGCCGCTGTCCGGCAGGGTCCAGCGGGCGAGCTGGCCGCCGTAGCCGTCGGGCGAGTACCAGGCCTCCATGTCGTGGTTGCCGGTCGTCACCATCCACGGCACGCTCCGCGCGACCTCCTCGTTCTGCTTGAGGAACAGGTCCCAGAAGCCCGGGTCGTAGCCGTCGGACGTCCGGCCCTGGCCGTTGGCGTCGGCGTAGCAGAGGTCGCCGGCGTGCAGGTGGAAGGCGGGCTTCTGGCGCAGCAGCAGGTTGTCGTTGGCGGCCGCGGCCGTGCCGACGCCCTGGTCGCCGAAGGCGGTGAACACGAACCTCTCCGGACTCGCCGGGGCCGTGCGGAAGCTCGTGACGGTCGCGCGGTGTCCGGCGTCCGCGGGGTCGAAGCCTTCGTGGCCGACGCCGTAGTAGTACGTCGTGCCGGGGCGCAGGCCGTCCAGGGCCGCGTGCAGGTAGTACTGGTCGAGGGCGAGGCGCACACCGGTCTGTCCGGGGGTGTGCAGGTCGCGGAGCTCGGCCTCGATCCGCCGGCCCAGGTCGTCGGGCCGCAGGCCGACGCGGACGTACGGCTTGCGGACCGCGAGCGGGACCTGCCACGAGATCCGCATCTGCGTCTTCGGGTCGGCACCGAAGGCGAGATGGCGGCCGAAGGGGGTGACGGCGGAGCCGTGCACCGTGGCCGTGGGGGAGGGGGAAGGGCCGGCCGTGGACGTCCCCGCGGCGGAACACCCCGTCAGCAACCCGCTCGCCACCGCCCCCGCGGTCACCAGCGTCCGGCGCCGGGACAGCTTCGTGCGCAGGTACTCGTGCTGCTCGGCCATGCTCATCCGGCGCGCGAGCCGGGGCGGGATGCCGAAGTCGGGGAGATCCATGGTGGTGAACTTCCCAGCGGACCCCAACAACCGCCACACCTACGGGTGAACGCACGGAGAAGGGCTGACGCCCGGCCCCGCCGTCATGTCCGTATCGCGGACAGGCCATGTCATCCCATGGGACGAGGAGTAGGGTTCCCGCATGTCTCGCAGCATCAATCTCGCAGTGATTCCCGGTGACGGCATCGGCCAGGAGGTCGTGGCCGAAGGTCTGAAGGTCCTCTCCGCCGTCCTTCCGCAGGATGTGAAGCTGGAGACCAAGGACTTCGACTTCGGCGCCAAGCGCTACCACGCCACCGGTGAGACCCTCACCGACGCCGACCTCGACGCGCTGAAGCAGCACGACGCGATCCTGCTCGGCGCCATCGGCGACCCGTCGGTCCCCTCCGGCGTGCTGGAGCGCGGCTTCCTGCTCAAGCTCCGCTTCGCCTTCGACCACCACGTGAACCTGCGTCCGTCGAAGCTGCTCCCGGGTGTCGACACGCCCCTCAAGGGCGAGCCCGCGATCGACTTCGTCGTCGTCCGCGAGGGCACCGAGGGCCCGTACACCGGCAACGGCGGGACCATCCGCAAGGGCACCGAGCACGAGGTCGCCACCGAGGTCTCCGTGAACACGGCCTTCGGTGTCGAGCGCGTGGTCCGGGACGCCTTCGCCCGGGCCCAGGCCCGCCCGCGCAAAAAGCTCACGCTGGTCCACAAGAACAACGTGCTGACCTTCGCCGGGCACCTGTGGACGAACATCTTCAACAAGGTGGCCAAGGAGTTCCCCGAGGTCACCACCGACTACATCCACGTGGACGCGGCCACCATCTACCTGGTCACCGACCCGGCCCGGTTCGACGTGATCGTCACCGACAACCTCTTCGGCGACATCATCACCGACCTCGCCGCGGCCGTCTCCGGCGGCATCGGCGTCGCCGCCTCCGGGAACATCAACCCGAGCGGCGAGTTCCCGTCCATGTTCGAGCCCGTCCACGGCTCGGCCCCGGACATCGCGGGCCAGGGCAAGGCCGACCCCACCGCCACCGTCCTGTCCGTCGCCCTGCTCCTGCGCCACCTCGGCTACGAGGCCGAGGCCGCCCGCATCGAGGAGGCGGTCTCCGCCGACCTCGCCGAGCGCACCGGCAAGCCCGCCCGCAGCACCGCCGAGATCGGCGACGCGCTGGCCGTACGAGTAGCCGGCTGACCGGGCGGGCCACTCGAAAAGCATTCGAAGCCGCCGGGTCACTCGCACCCGGCGGCTTTCGCATGTCCCCCGCCGGGTGCCACCATCATCCCCCGGGTCGCATTTCACGCCGTTTCTTCCCCGGCTCCCCGCTTGCGATAATCGAACGCGGAGCCGCGGAATGAGGGAATGCTCGGACGTCCTAGCACTGGTCACTGACAGTAAAGGGGCGTGAGCGCGGCCCGTCACTACACAACCGGTGAAGGACAACCACTCATGACGACGCCCACGATCGAGCTCAAGCCCTCGGCCTCGCCACTTTCCTCGGCGGAACGCGAGGCGATCCTGGCGAACCCCGGGTTCGGCCGCCACTTCACCGACCACATGGTGGTCATCAAGTGGACCGAGGGGCGCGGCTGGCACGACGGCCAGCTCGTCCCGTACGCGCCGATCTCCCTCGACCCGGCGACCATGGTCCTGCACTACGCGCAGGAGATCTTCGAGGGCCTCAAGGCGTACCGCCAGCCCGACGGGACCGTCGCCACCTTCCGGCCCGAGAAGAACGCCGAGCGCTTCCAGCGCTCCGCGCACCGGCTCGGCATGCCGGAGCTGCCCGTCGAGACCTTCATCGAGGCCTGTGACGCGCTCGTCCGGCAGGACGAGGCGTGGGTCCCGGCGCACGGCGGCGAGGAGTCCCTCTACCTGCGCCCCTTCATGATCGCCACCGAGGTCGGCCTGGGCGTCAAGCCGGCCAACGAGTACCTCTTCCTGGTCATCGCCTCCCCGGCCGGCGCCTACTTCCCCGGCGGGGTCAAGCCGGTCTCCATCTGGCTCTCCGAGGACCGCGTCCGCGCCGTCCCCGGCGGCATGGGCGACGCCAAGACCGGTGGCAACTACGCCGCGTCCCTCCTCGCCCAGGCCGAGGCCGCTGCGAAGGGCTGCGACCAGGTCTGCTACCTCGACGCGGTCGAGCACAAGTGGGTCGAGGAACTCGGCGGCATGAACCTGTACTTCGTGTACGGCGACAAGATCGTCACCCCCACCCTCACCGGCTCCATCCTGGAGGGCGTCACCCGCGACTCCCTGCTGGCCGTCGCCCGCGACCTCGGCTACACCTCCGAGGAGAGCCGCGTCTCCGTCGACCAGTGGCAGCGCGACTCCGAGAACGGCACCCTGACCGAGGTCTTCGCCTGCGGTACGGCGGCCGTGATCACCCCTGTCGGCACGGTCAAGCGCGCGGGCGCCGAGTGGCACCAGTCCGGCGGCGAGCCCGGCGAGGTCACCCTGAAGCTCCGCCAGGCCCTCCTGGACATCCAGCGCGGCACGGCGGAGGACAAGCACGGCTGGATGCACAAGCTGGGCTAGGTGCACCGCCCGGGCAGGATGTGGGCCTACCGCTTCGTCAGGGCCGCCGCGGACACCGGTTCCGCGGCGGCCCCGGTGCGTTCCGGGCGCGACAGCAGCAGGTACACGGCCCCGCCGACCAGCCCCGACAGCAGGAAGCTGCAGTCCACCCCGCCGGTCAGCGACAGCAGCGGCCCCTCGTACGACGGCAGGGAGACCGCCAGCAGGCCCACCCCGGCGCCCAGCGCCCAGGACACCGTCGCCGGGAGGTTCCAGCCGCCGCGGTACCAGTAGATCCCGCCCCGGGAGCGCCGGTTGAAGACCTGGAGGGCCTCCGCGTCGTAGACGCCACGGTAGCGGGCGAAGCCGACGAGGGTGACGACCGCCCACGGGGTGCCGATCGCCGTCAGCAGGAGCACGAAGGACGTCATCGCGTCCTGCGCGGACGACCGGTAGTGGCCGACGAAGACACAGGCCGTCGCGACCACGGCGACCGTGTACGTGGCGGTCGCCCGGGACGCGCGCGGCAGGATCGCGTCCAGGTCGAGGCCCATGGAGTAGAGCATCAGCCCCGCGTTGCCGACCGAGCCGGCGGAGGCGGCCAGCAGCAGGGGGACCAGGTACCAGGCGGGGGACGCCGACACCAGGGGGCCCGCGTAGTCCGCCGCCGCGCGTGCCGCGTACGCCGTGAAGGTGCCGAAGAGCTGGGGGACCAGCAGGCCCGCGATCAGGCCCAGCCAGGTGGCGTGCAGGACGCGGCGGGAGGTGTGCCGGGCCGGGGAGATGTAGCGGGTGTAGTCGCCGAGCAGCGTGATGAAGGCGACGGGACCGGACAGGCCCGCCGCGACCAGCGCCAGCAGCCAGGTCGGCCAGAAGCCGCCCAGCAGGTACCCGCCGGCCTCCGGCAGCGCGGTGGTGGTGAAGTGCGGGGCGTAGGCGACGACCCCCAGGACCAGCAGGGCCGTCATCCCGACCGCCAGCACCCGGGACATCGCGAGGAGCACGCGGTAGCCGTACACCGCGCCCGCGACCGTCGCCGTGGCGAGCAGCCCGTAGACGACGCCGTACGACCATCCGCTCGCCGGGAGCCCGGTCAGCCGGCCCAGCGCTCCCACCATCACGTCGCCGCCGATCCACACCGTCAGCGCGGTGTAGCCGAGGGCCAGCAGGAGGCCGACGACCGAGCCGACGAGTCGGCCGCGCACGCCGAACTGGGCGCCGGAGGACGTCGACAGGTTGGTCGCCGTGCGCAGCGAGATCAGGGCGAGCGGGGCCGTGAGGGCGGTGCCGAGCAGGGTGCCCGCCACGATCGCGCTCACCGACGCCCACCAGCCCAGGCCGAAGGACGGCGGCAGCCAGCCGAAGACGATCACGCCCAGGCAGAGGTTGGAGCCGAGCAGGATCGAGACGAGGTCGCGGGGGCCGCTGGTGCGTTCCTCCTCGGGGACGGTGTCGACTCCGCGCTGTTCCATCGGCATGCTGGTCTCCCATTGTTAGAGCGACGTTCAATGTGGGGTGCTCCTTGCTGTGCCGTCAACCCTTTCCGTCGGGGGATTTTTATGTTTAGAGTGATGCTCTAAAGAAGGGAACGACATGCGGCTGACCCCCACCGAACGCGACCGGCTGCTGCTCTTCGGTGCCGCCGAGCTGGCCCGGGCCCGCAGGGCGCGCGGGCTGCGGCTGAACGTCCCGGAGGCGACCGCGCTCATCGCGGACACCGTCTGCGAGGCCGCCCGGGACGGGGCGCGGCTGGCCGAGGCCGTGGAGCGCGCGCGGTCGGTGCTCGGGCCGGACGACGTGCTGCCCGGCGTCGCGGACGTCGTCACCGAGGTGCATGTCGAGGCGGTCTTCGAGGACGGCTCGCGGCTCGCGGTCGTGAGCGATCCGATCGGCGGGGGGCTCGGCGCCACGGCCCCGGGCGCGCTGCTGCCGGGTCCCGAGCACGAGGAGCCCGAGCCGGTCGTACGGCTGACCGTCACCAACACGGCCGGCGTGCCCGTCTCCGTCACCTCCCACTTCCACTTCTTCGAGGCCAACCCCCGGCTCGACTTCGACCGGGCCGCGGCCTACGGCATGCGGCTCGCCGTCCCCGCCGGGTCCTCCGTGCGCTTCGGTCCGGGGGAGAGTGTGCGGGTCGGACTGCTGCCGATCGGCGGCGACCGCGTCGCCATCGGCTTCGCCGGGCTCGTGGACGGGGCACTGGACGCGCCGGGCGCGAAACAGGAGGCGCTGCGGAGGGCCGCCGCCTGCGGATACCTGGGGGCCCAGGACGAGGAGGCCACGCGATGAGCCGGCCCGGAGGGCACCCCGCCGAAGCGCGGCGGCTGACGCCCCACGAGTACGCCACCACTCACGGTCCGCGAGCCGGTGACCGGATCCGGCTCGGGGACTCCGGGCTGGTGATCCGGGTCGAGGAGGACGCGCAGCGGTACGGCGACGAGTTCCTCGCGGGGTTCGGGAAGACCGCGCGGGACGGGCTGCATCTCAAGGCCGCCGCCGTGCGCGAGACCTGTGACGTCGTCGTCAGCAATGTCGTCGTGATCGACGCCGTGCAGGGGATCCGCAAGGTCTCCATCGGCATCCGGGAAGGGCGGATCTGCGCCATCGGACGGGCCGGGAACCCCGACACCCTCGACGGGGTGGACGTCGTCGTCGGCACCGGTACGTCCATCGTCTCCGGCGAGGGGCTCATCGCCACCGCCGGAGCCGTCGACACCCACGTCCACCTGCTGTCGCCGCGGGTCATGGAGGCCTCGCTGGCCTCGGGGGTGACCACGATCATCGGCCAGGAGTTCGGGCCGGTGTGGGGAGTCGGCGTCAACTCGCCCTGGGCCCTCAAGCACGCCTTCGGTGCCTTCGACGCCTGGCCGGTCAACATCGGCTTCCTGGGCCGGGGTTCGTCCTCCGACCCGGCCCCCCTCGTCGAGGCCCTCGCGGAGGGCGGCGCCTCGGGCTTCAAGGTGCACGAGGACATGGGCGCCCACGCCCGCGCCCTGGACACCGCCCTGCGGGTCGCCGAGGAGCACGACGTCCAAGTCGCCCTGCACAGCGACGGGTTGAACGAGTGCCTCTCCGTCGAGGACACCCTCAGGGTCCTCGAAGGCCGCACCATTCACGCCTTCCACATCGAGGGCTGCGGCGGCGGACACGTCCCGAACGTGCTGAAGATGGCCGGCGTCCCGAACGTCATCGGCTCCTCCACCAACCCGACCCTGCCCTTCGGCCGGGACGCCGTCGCCGAGCACTACGGCATGATCGTCTCCGTCCACGACCTCAAGCCCGACCTCCCCGGCGACGCCGCCCTGGCCCGCGACCGCATCCGCGCCGGGACCATGGGCGCCGAGGACGTGCTGCACGACCTGGGTGCGATCGGCATCACCTCCTCGGACGCGCAGGGCATGGGACGCGCGGGGGAGACGGTCCGCCGTACCTTCGCCATGGCCGGGAAGATGAAGACCGAGCTCGGCGCGCCCGACGAGCACGACAACGCACGCGTCCTGCGCTACATCGCCAAGCTGACCGTCAACCCGGCCATCGCCCACGGGCTCGCGCACGAGGTGGGGTCCATCGAGGTCGGCAAGCTGGCCGACCTCGTGCTGTGGCGGCCGGAGTACTTCGGGGCCAAGCCCCAGCTGGTCCTGAAGTCGGGCTTCCCGGCCTACGGCGTGGTCGGCGACCCGGGCGCGGCCACCGACACCTGCGAACCCCTCGTGCTGGGACCGCAGTTCGGGGCGCACGGCGCCACCCCCGCCGAGATCTCCGTCGCCTTCGTCGCCCGGGCCGCCCTCGACCAGGGCCACGACCTGATGCCGACCCGCAGGAGAAGGGTCGCCGTCCGGGGCACCCGCGGCATCGGCCCGGCCGACCTGCGCCTCAACTCCCGTACCGGAGCGGTGGACGTGGACCAGCGCACCGGACTGGTGACGCTGGACGGCGAGCCGATCCGCTCCGAACCGGCCGAGTCCGTCTCCCTCAACCGCCTGTACTTCCTCTAGCCACTGCTTCCAGCCCACGATCAGGACACGCCATGACCTACCGCATGCCGCCCGAGTGGGCCCCGCACGAGCGCACCTGGATGGCCTGGCCCGGCCCCAACCCCACCTTCACCGACGACGAGGAGCTCGCGGAGGCCCGCGCCGCCTGGGCCTCCGTCGCCCGCGCGGTGCGCCGCTTCGAACCGGTGACGATGGTGCACGGCCCCGGACACGGCGAATCGGCGCGCGCGTTGCTCGGCCCCGACATCACCCTCGTGGAACGCGAGCTGGACGACGCGTGGATGCGGGACATCGGCCCGACGTTCGTCCATGACGAGTCGGGGCGACTGGCCGCCGTGGACTGGGTGTTCAACGGCTGGGGCGGCCAGGACTGGGCCCGCTGGGAGCACGACTCCAAGATCGCCCGCCATGTGGCCGACCTGGCCGGGACGCCGGTGGTGAGCAGCCCGCTGGTCAACGAGGGCGGCGCGATCCACGTCGACGGCGAGGGCACCGTCCTGCTCACCGACACCGTCCAGCTCGGCGCCGGGCGCAACCCCGGCTGGACCCGGGAGCAGGTCGAGGCGGAGATCCACGCCCGGCTCGGCACCACCAAGGCGATCTGGCTCCCGCGCGGCCTGGCCGGCGACTACGGCAGGTACGGCACCCAGGGTCATGTCGACATCGTGGCCGCCTTCGCCCGTCCGGGCGTGGTGGTCGCGCATCACCAGCCCGACCCCGCGCACCCCGACCACGAGGTGACCAAGGAGGTCATCGGCCTGCTCCGGGGCCGGACCGATGCGCGCGGACGCCGTCTGGAGGTCGTCGAGGTGCCCGCCCCGACCGTCCTGGAGGCCGACGGCCACTGGGTCGACTACTCCTACATCAACCACTACCTCTGCAACGGCGGTGTCGTGCTCTGCGGATTCGACGACCCGCGGGACGAGACCGCGGCCGGGATCTTCCGGCGGCTGTTCCCGGAGCGGACGGTCACGCCGGTCGACGCGCGGACCGTCTTCGCGGGCGGGGGAGGCGTCCACTGCATCACTCAGCAGCAGCCACGGGTGGCGGTCCGGTAGAACGTACGGGTGAACGTGCTGACCTGTGCCGCCTGCGGAAGCCGGCTGACCGAGCCCCTGCGGCTCCTCGCCGAGCTGCCGCCCCGCCCGGAGTACGCCCCCCGGAAGAACCCCGACGGCTCGCGGCACGCCCCGCCGACCGTCCCGCGTGGGACGTACGCGGTGGACCCGGAGCCGTGCGGGGCGCCCTATGTGCCGCACCCCGACCCCGACTGGTGCGACGCGGCCAACCCCGGCAACAGCTGCCTGGGCGACCCCGACGGCCCGGGGTTCCTGATGTCCGCCGGGCCGCGCGGCACCTTGGTGACCCACCCAGAGGACACCCGCGCACACCTGTCCGGCAACCCCGCCCTCCAGGAGATCGGCTGCTGCGGCCCGCCCGGTCGCGAGGGCCCCAACGAGGTGTGCGGGGAGTGCGGCGCGGTGGTGGCGACCCTGTACGCCGACTGCTCCGGCGCGTACGAGACGGACTTCCTGCCCGACGCCGTGCACGTGACCGCCGTATGAGCACCCCCCGCCGCACCCCTGCCCCGCCCCGCGAGCGGATCCTCGCCGCCGCCATGGAGATGATCGCCGAGCGCGGCCTGGAGAAGCTCACCATGGCGGCCCTCGGCCGGGAGGTCGGCATGAGCAGCGGCCACCTCCTCTACTACTTCCGCTCCAAGGACGAACTGCTGCTGCGGACCCTGGAGTGGAGCGAGGGACGGCTCGGCGCCGAGCGCGGCCGGCTGCTCACCCGCTCGGCGACCGCCCGGGAACGGCTCGACGCGTACGTCGACCTGTACGTCCCGGGCGGCCATCGCGACCCGCACTGGACCCTGTGGCTGGAGGTCTGGAACCGCTCGCAGAACGCCGACGCCGACGCCCGCGACCGGCAGGCCGCCATCGAGGGCGCCTGGCACCGCGACCTGGTCGCGCTGCTCGCGGAGGGCATCTCGCGAGGCGAGTTCCGGGCCGTCGACCCGGACCGTTTCGCGACCCGGCTGCGGGCCCTGCTCGACGGCTTCTCCATCCACGTGGCGATCGGGCTGCGCGGCACGGACCGGGGGACGATTCTCGGCCACGTAGGGGAGTTCCTCGACGAGAGCCTCCTCGCGGACGCGTGACCTCGCGCCCGGGTTGTACGCAATAAGGCCGATTGACCCTGTGGCCGGTGGTGCGTTTGCCTCGTGGGGAGCCCTCGGCGCGGGGCCGGGGGTAGTGCGTCAACGGGGATCACAGGGGGAAACATGTCCAGAGCCGCCGTATGCCTGTTAGGCACGGCCCTGCTCGTCGGGCTCACCGGAACCACCGCGGCCGCCGCGCCGCCCGTACGACACGCGCCGCACGCGCCGGTCGAGCGGGTGAGCACGGCGGCCGACGGCAGTCAGGCCGACGGGCCCTCGGGCGACGCCGGGGTCAGCGCCGACGGCCGCACGGTGGCGTTCGTGTCCACCGCGGCGAGCTTCGGCTGCGCGCACTTCACCCCGTGCCTGCTGGTGAAGGACGTGCGCGACGGCGGGGTCACCAGGATCGACCTCGGCGAGGGGTACACGTACGGCTCACCGGCCCCGAGTGCCGACGGCAGCCGAATCGCCTTCTCCGCCGGCACCCGCTTCCTGGCCCCCTACCTGTACGACCGCGCCACCGGCCGCGCGGAGAAGCTGTGGCCCCAGGACCCGCCCGGCTTCAACGAGTTGGGCCGCGCCCGGTCCATCAGCCCGGACGGCACCCACGTCGCGTACACCCTCGGCAACCGCCACGGCAACGAGAGCAGCGGCCTGCTCTACGTCCGCGACACCGCCACCGGAGCCGACGTCCTGATCTCGCCGGCCGAGGAGGGCCAGAAGAACGGTGCCTCGGTGAGCGGCGACGGCAGGAAGGTCGCGTACGGTCTGCGCGTCGACAGCGAGACGGATCCCGCCGACGTCTACGTCAAGGACCGGACGACGGGCGAGCGGACCCGGGTGGACACCGGTCTCGGCGCCGCCTACCTGGTCGGCATCACCGCGGACGGCCGCCGGGTCCTCCTCGACGCGGAGAGCGGTCTGTACGTCCACGACCTGCGCACGGGCCAGTCGCGGCGGGTGGCCGACGGGCGCCCGCTCGCGGCCACCACGGACGGCCGGTACGCCGTCGTCGACGGCGAGGACGGCACGCGGGTGCGTGACCTGCGCACCGGGGCCCGCGGGGCCGCGCTCCCGCGCGGGGACGCCCAGGTGACGGAGAACGCGCTGGCCGCCAAGGGCCGTGCCGTGGTGTTCGGGTCGTCCGCCTCCCACCTGGTGCCGGGCGACACCAACGCGGAGGACGACGTGTTCGTCTTCTCCGGCGCGCTGCGGCGGAACCCGGCGCCGATGCCGTTCGTCACCGAACGCCTGGCCACACCGGCCGGCGCCTCCCACGACCCGGTGATGGGGGAGAACAAGGTCGTCACCTTCACCTCCGAGGGAGATGTGTTCGTGAACACCCGCACGGGCGTCTCCCAGGTCAACTCGGCCGGACAGAAGCCGTCGTCCGAGGGCAGCCCCTGCTACAGCGGGCGCATGATCGGCTACTCGGGCCCCTACGGCCCCGACGGCGGCCCGGGGATCCACGTCCGCAACCGCGCGGTCGGCAAGCTCACCAGCCTCGGCTCCCACCAGGGCGTCCGCTTCACCTGGATGGGACAGCCCGTGGTGGACCCCACCTGCCAGTGGCTCACCTACACGGCGACCCTGCCCGCCACCGACGCCGACCCGCACCCGGCACCCCGCGTCTACCGCTTCAAGTTCAACGGCGGTGACACCGAGGTGGTCAGCGCCGCCACGAACGAACCGGCCGGCGATCCGGCCATCAACTACGACGGCCGGTACATCGCCTTCGAGCAGGGCGGCAGCGTCCACGTCCGTGACCTCGACACCGGCGCCCTGTCGGCGATCGGTCCCGGCGCGGACCCGTCGATCAGTGCGGACGGCCGCAAGGTGGCCTTCCAGCAGGGCTCCCACGCCGTCGTCCGCGACCTGGACACCGGCACCACGATCCGGGTCAAGGGCATCCAGCCCTCGCTCGCCGGAGACGGCACGGCTCTGGCGTACACCTCGGGCCGCTCCGTGTACTGGCTCCGACTCGCCACCGGAGAGAAGCAGTTGATGAGTGTCGACCGACGGGGCGGCCGCAACGACCTTCCGGCCGGGCACCCTTCGGTCAACGCGGACGGCACGGTCGTCGCGTTCGAGTCGGCCTCACCCGATCTGGTGGAAGGGGACACCAACGGGGTGACGGACGTCTTCCTGCGGACAGTGCAATGACAGGCAACGACCACAACGGGGGAACAACCATGCACGTCAGGACATCTGTGGTGGCGATCGCCGCCGTAGCGGCCGCGGCGCTCGCCGTGCCGACCGCGAGCGCCGGGCCCAGGGCTGCGCACACCGAACCGGTCAGCGTCACTCCGGAGGGCCGGGCCGGAGGCGACGCCTCCCACAACGCCGTCATCAGCCCCGACGGCCGCTACGTCGGCTTCGACTCGCGGGCCGAGGACCTCGACCCCGACGTGCCGCACGGGGGTATGTACATCCGCGACCTGCGCACCGGGCAGCTCCGCTTCTCCGGCTTCGGAGGCATCCTGGCGGTCCTGAACGACGGGCGTTACGTCTACTACCAGAACGACGTCGTGCTGCACGACCCGCGCACGGGGCAGGAGACGAAGTTCGGCATCGAGGTCCCCGAGGGCTTCGAGGGGCCGATCGGCGAGGTCTCCGTCAGCGCGAACGCCCGCTACGCCGTGTTCACGCTGCACGAGACCGGCGGGGGCGGCGTGGTCTTCCTGCGCGACCGGATCGCGGGCACCACCGAGCGGATCAGCCACCCGAAACCCACCTGGGAGCCGCGCAACGCCTCCTCGCCGACGGTCAGCGACGACGGCAAGCGGATCGTCTACCAGTACAACTACGCCAACGGCCCGCGCGGCGACGACTGGGGCGACGTGTGGATGTACGACCGCACGACCGGGGAGCGCACCCAGATCGACCGCTCCCACGACGGCTCGCAGACCCAGCGCGAGTCGCTGGAGCCGTCCATCAGCGGCGACGGACGTACGGTCGTCTTCGAGTCCGCGGACACCCACCTGGTGCCGGACGACACCGACGGCAGCTGGAACGTGTTCGTGCACACCATCGCCACCGGCGTGAACCAGCGCATCCACGTGAGCCCCTCCCAGGTCTGGACCCGGGACCCGGCCGTCAGCGCGAACGGCCGGTACGTCACCCTCACGGGCCGGGTCGAGGGGCTGCCCGGCGGCACCCGCAACCCGGTCTACCTGCGGGACCTGAGGAAGGGCACGACCACCCTGGTCACCCCCGGCCCCGGCGGCGACCCGGTCTCCGCCCAGGTGGAACCCGGCGGCATCGCGGACGGCGCCCGGCGGATCACGTTCGTCTCCTGGGACGGCACCCTGATCCCGGGCGGGGACACCAACGAGGAGCGGGACGTGTTCGTACGGCACCTGCGGTGACCCCGGGGTGAGCAGCGCAGTGCTCGCATCCTGAGACGGAGGGTGAGCACGGGGGCGGTCTGTGCCAGACTGCCCCCGTGCTCTCGTTCGCCATGATTATTGGCAGCAGGCGCGCCGGTCCGCAGTGACCACCACGTACGACCAGGTACGGGTGGACACCGTCGTCCTCGACCCGCGCGCAGACCTCTCGCACCCGCGAGGGGTTTTTCGCTTTTTCTGGCCCACCCGCAGCCGGAGGCGAGAGCGCGAGGGAGTATGTGGGGGCGGTGGAGCCGGTCATTCCGGTACGACCGAGACCAAATCCTCAGGAGCCTTGAGACCATGACCGCAACCAGCGAGCTCGACGATCAGTTCCACGTCTTCGACACCACCCTGCGCGACGGCGCCCAGCGGGAGGGCATCAACCTCACCGTCGCGGACAAGCTGGCCATCGCACGGCACCTGGACGACTTCGGCGTGGGCTTCATCGAGGGCGGCTGGCCCGGCGCCAACCCGCGGGACACCGAGTTCTTCGCGCGCGCCCGTCAGGAGATCGACTTCAAGCACGCCCAGCTGGTCGCCTTCGGCGCGACCCGCCGGGCCGGGGCCAAGGCCTCCGAGGACCCGCAGGTCAAGGCCCTCCTCGACTCGGGCGCCGAGGTGATCACCCTGGTCGCCAAGTCCCACGACCGGCACGTGGAGCTGGCGCTCAGGACCACCCTGGACGAGAACCTGGAGATGGTCCGCGACACGGTGTCGTACCTGCGCGAGCAGGGCCGCCGCGTCTTCGTCGACTGCGAGCACTTCTTCGACGGCTACCGCGCCAACCCGGAGTACGCGAAGGCCGTCGTACGGGCCGCCTCGGAGGCCGGCGCGTCCGTCGTGATCCTCTGCGACACCAACGGCGGCATGCTCCCCGCCCAGGTCCAGGCAGTGGTCGCCACGGTCCTCGCCGACACCGGCGCCCGGCTCGGCATCCACACCCAGGACGACACGGGCTGCGCGGTCGCCAACACCCTCGCCGCGGTCGACGCGGGCGCCACCCACGTCCAGTGCACGGCCAACGGCTACGGCGAGCGCGTCGGCAACGCCAACCTCTTCCCGGTCGTCGCGGCCCTGGAACTGAAGTACGGCAAGAAGGTCCTGCCCGACGGCCACCTGCGCGAGATGACCCGCATCTCGCACGCGATCGCCGAGGTCGTCAACCTCACGCCCTCCACCCACCAGCCCTATGTGGGTGTCTCCGCCTTCGCCCACAAGGCCGGCCTGCACGCCTCCGCGATCAAGGTCGACCCGGACCTCTACCAGCACATCGACCCCGAGCTCGTCGGCAACACGATGCGGATGCTGGTCTCCGACATGGCGGGCCGGGCCTCGATCGAGCTCAAGGGCAAGGAACTCGGCATCGACCTCGGCGGCGACCGCGAGCTGGTCGGCCGGGTCGTGGAGCGGGTCAAGGAGCGCGAGCTCAAGGGCTACACGTACGAGGCGGCCGACGCCTCCTTCGAACTGCTCCTGCGCGCCGAGGTCCAGGGCAAGCCGCTCAAGTACTTCTCCGTCGAGTCCTGGCGCGCGATCGTCGAGGACCGCCCCGACGGCAGCCACGCCAACGAGGCCACGGTGAAGCTCTTCGCCAAGGGCGAGCGCATCGTCGCCACGGCGGAGGGCAACGGCCCCGTGAACGCCCTGGACCGGTCCCTGCGCGTGGCCCTGGAGAAGATCTACCCGCAGCTCGCCAAGCTCGACCTCGTCGACTACAAGGTCCGCATCCTGGAGGGCGTGCACGGCACCCAGTCCACGACCCGCGTCCTGATCTCCACGTCCGACGGCTCGGGCGAGTGGTCGACGGTCGGCGTCGCGGAGAACGTTATCGCCGCGTCCTGGCAGGCCCTGGAGGACGCGTACACCTACGGCCTGCTGCGGGCGGGCGTCGAGCCGGCCGAGTAACCCCCCGGTTCAGCAGGAGTCCTCGGCGAGCTCCTCGAACTCGCCGAGGCTCATCGCCCGGTCGTCGGCCCAGACCTGACGGGGTTTCAGGGCCGCGAGATCGGTCGCCGTGAAGGTGACGAGGCCGGAGTACTCGTAGTTGTACTCGTCCTTCCCGAAGGCGAGTTGATAGGTGTGCCCGGCCAACACCCGCTGCTCGCCCACCGGAAGCACATGCCAGTCCGCGGGCGGCGAGAACAGCGGGAACTCGGTGCCGACGAGTCGCCGGCTCCCCGACGCCCTCCACCCGGACACGTTCCGCCCGGTCTCCTCCTGACCGGTGGGCGTGCCGGTCAGGGACGGCCCCCGCACCAGATCGTCCCCGCATGGCCGCAGCACGACCTCCACCGCCCCCGCGTCATCGACCCGCACCGCGACGAGCGGCAGGATCTCCGCGGTACACCCGCTCAACAGCCCCACGGCGGCGACCACTCCGGCCACCGCGAACAGTCCCCGTCTCATCCCTCCAGCACACCAACGAAGACGCCTCCGTACGACCACCGTTGCGCACCGGTCGGGTTGCGGTCGTACAACTCGCCCGGGGCGCGATGGCCGACGAGGTGTCTTGACGGATGTGTGGGCTCTCAGTTCACTCACGCCGTGAGGTAAGTCCTGTGCGAAACCTGAGAGTCGAGGGAAGGTCCATGCGAAGAACCGCCCTGCTCGTCTCCGCCGCGTTGCTCACCTCCCTGCTGCCGATGGCCGTCGCCCGGGCGGCCGACGATCCGCCGCCGATCCCCGTCGACCGCTTCGAGGGCGAGGTCCCCTTCGCGAGCCCCCCGGAGAACGGCATCTTCACCTGGGGCGGCGACAACGACGACCCGCCCGCCCTTCAGCTCACCGCCAGGCCGGACGCACCCGAGGGCGACAAGGTCCTCGCCGGTACCTACGACATCAGTGGCTACGGCGGCTTCACCCACGACTTCGCCTTCGCCGAGCCCGCCCACGACTGGTCCGCCCGCAAGGGCGTCCGCTTCTGGTGGGACGGGCAGAACAACGGCAGGAAGGTCGCCTTCGAACTCAAGGACGGCGGCGCCGACGGCGAGGCCTCCGAGCTGTGGACCACGTCCTTCACCGACGACTTCACCGGCTGGAAGCGGATCGAGATCCCCTTCACCGACTTCGCGTACCGCACCGACTACCAGCCCGTCGGCGGCATCGACCACGTCCTCGGGCTCACCGAGACCTGGGGCTACGCCGTCACCCTCCCCGTCGGCGCACCCGGCCGATTCGCCATGGACGGCGTCGAGTTGTACGGCAGGGCGGACCAGTCCCTGCGCGCCACCGTGACCACCGACTCCGCCGTCCACCCGGTGGGGGAGGGCAGGACCGCGTCCGTCGAGGTCACCGTCGCCACTACCGGCTCCGCCCCCTCGACGAGCCCGTGACCGTCGCCTACGAAACGGCCGGCGGCACCGCCGATCCCGGCAAGGACTACACCCCCGTCTCCGGCACCCTCACCTTCCCGGCCGGTACGGCCTCCGGCGCCACCCGGACCATCCAGGTCCCGACCCTGAAGGACAAGGCCGCGGAGTCCGCCGAGACCATCCCCCTCAAGCTCACCGTCACCGGCGCCAAGGCCCCCACCGAGACCCCGCAGGTCGTCATCGACGCGCACGGGCTGCCGTATCTGAACAGCAGGCTCCCCGTGCACAGGCGCGTCGCCGATCTCCTGTCCCGGATGAGCCTCGCGGAGAAGGCCGGCCAGATGACCCAGGCCGAGCGCGGAGCCGTCGGGGCCGGCGCCGACGTCACCGCCCACGACCTCGGCTCGTTGCTCTCCGGCGGCGGCTCCACCCCCACGCCCAACACCCCCGAGGCCTGGGCGAAGATGATCGACTCCTTCCAACTCCGGGCGCGGGCAACGCGGTTCCAGATCCCGCTCATCTACGGCGTCGACGCCGTCCACGGCCACAACAACCTGGTCGGCGCCACCGTCCTGCCCCACAACATCGGCCTCGGTGCCACCCGCGACCCTCGACTCGTCCAGGAGACAGGCGCCGTGACCGCCGCCGAGGTCCGCGCCACCGGCGTCCCCTGGGACTTCGCGCCCTGCCTCTGCGTCACCCGCGACGAACGCTGGGGCCGCTCCTACGAGTCCTTCGGCGAGGACCCGGCCCTCGTCGAGTCCATGGAGACGATCATCCAGGGCCTCCAGGGTGCCAGGAACGGCAAGGACCTCGACCGGCGCGACAAGGTCCTCGCCACCGCCAAGCACTTCGTCGGCGACGGCGGCACCGCCTACGGCTCCTCCACGACGGGGACGTACACCATCGACCAGGGCGTCACCACGGTCACCCGGCAGCAGTTGGAGGCCGTCCACCTCTCCCCGTACAAGGAGGCCGTGAAGCGGGGCGTCGGGACGGTCATGCCGTCGTACTCCTCGCTGGACCTGATCGGGGACGGCCGAGGGCCGGTCAAGATGCACGCCCGCGCCGACATGATCAACGGCGTCCTCAAGGACGGGCTCGGCTTCGACGGCTTCGTCATCAGCGACTGGAACGGCATCGACCAGATCCCCGGCGACTACGCCTCGGACGTCCGGACCTCCGTCAACGCCGGCGTCGACATGGTCATGGCGCCCTACGCCTACCAGGACTTCCACAACACGCTGATCGCGGAGGTCCGGGCCGGACGGGTCGGCGAGCGGCGCGTCGACGACGCCGTGTCCCGCATCCTCACGCAGAAGTTCAGGCTCGGGCTCTTCGAGCAGCCGTACGCCGACACGAGCGGGGCCTCCAGGATCGGTTCCGCCGGGCACCGGGCCGTGGCACGGGAGGCGGTCGCCGAGTCGCAGGTACTGCTGAAGAACAGCGGCGGACTCCTGCCGCTGAAGAAGTCGCAGAAGGTGTACGTCGCCGGGTCCGACGCCGACGACATCGGCAACCAGTCCGGCGGCTGGACCGTCACCTGGCAGGGCTCGTCCGGCGACATCACCCCCGGCACGACCGTCCTGGAGGCGATGCGCGAGAACTCCCCGGCGCTGACGTACTCCAAGGACGCCTCCGCACCGCTGAGCGGCTACGACGTCGGCGTGGTCGTCGTCGGCGAGACCCCGTACGCCGAGGGCGTCGGGGACGTGGGCAACGGCCACGACCTGGAGCTGTCCGCCACTGACCGGGCCGCCGTGGACAAGGTGTGCGCGGCCATGAAGTGCGTGGTGCTGATCGTCTCCGGGCGGCCGCAGCTCGTCGGCGACCGGCTCGGTGCCATCGACGCCCTGGTCGCCTCCTGGCTGCCGGGCACCGAGGGCGACGGCGTCGCGGACGTCCTGTACGGCAGGCGGCCGTTCACCGGTCAACTGCCCGTGACCTGGCCCAGGTCGGAGGCCCAGCTGCCGATCAACGTCGGCGACCCGACGTACGACCCGCAGTTCCCGTACGGCTGGGGCCTGACCACCCTCACCGAGGTCCCGCGGGGCGGGGAGACCGCGCTGAAGGCGCTCGGGGTCGCGGCGAGGGCGGCCGAGCGGGCCGGGGCCGACGGGACGGGCCGGGCGCTGGTCACCCGGGCCCGGCTGATCGTCCAGCAGAAGGCGGCACAGCGGATGACGGCCGCCATCGCCGGGCCCTTCGCCGACGCCGACCACCTGCTGCTGACGGGACGCTACGCGGAGGCGGTGGCGAAGCTGACGCAGGCGTACCGGGCAGCCTGAGCGGACGGGCCCGCAGAGCGAGCGGGTCCCTTCGCGCAGGTCTCTTTCGGGAGGCTTCGGGTAGCGTCGAAGTATGAAGGCCAGCGCACAGGCCGTAGTACCGACCCGAAGCCTCCCGGGGCTGCTCCTCACCCTGGTGGTGATGGCCCTGGCCGTCCTGTCGGCGGCCGCCCCGCCGGCCTCGGCCGCGTCCGTCACCAGCGCCTCGGAGATCGGCCGGGCCCTCCGCAAGAGCCCCGTCTACGTCGATCCGGCCGCCGCGGCCCAGCTGTCCGCCAAGGACGCGGACGCCCTGGCGGACCGGATCGCCAAGGCGGACCGGCCGCTGTTCGTCGCGGTGCTGCCCGCCGACTACCCGAAGCAGGACCTCTTCACCAAGCTGCGCACGGCGACCGGCATCACCGGCCTGTACGCGGTCCGCCTGGGCGACGCCTTCGACGCCCGGGCCGACTCCGCGGTCCTGTCGAACGCGGCCGTACGCAACCTGGTGACCACCGTCGAGGGCGAGGACACCCGCGCCCAACTGACCGACTTCACCGCCGCCGCACTCACCAACATGGGCGGCTCCGCCCCCTCCACCTGGCGGTCCGTGGACGACGGAGGCGGGGTGTCCGGCACCGCGCTGATCACCGTCGGCGCGGTCCTGGTGGCGGGCGGCGCCGGCGCGTACACGCTGGTGCGCCGCAACCGGCGCCGGCACGCCGAGGAGCAGCGGGCCGCGCTGGAGAAGCTGCGGGTGGTGGTGGACGAGGACATCACGGCGTTCGGCGAGGAACTGGACCGCCTGGACTTCCACCCGGCCGAGGCGGGCGCCGACGACGCGATGCGCGGCGACTACGAGCGGGCGCTGGACGCGTACGAGCAGGCGAAGTCGCTCATGGCGGCGGCCACGAGACCGGAGGACGTGCGGGCGGTCACCCAGGCCCTGGAGGACGGCCGCTTCTCGCTGGCCCAGCTCGCCGCCCGCCGCGAGCACCGCCCGCTGCCCGAACGCCGGGTGCCCTGCTTCTTCGACCCCCGCCACGGCCCCTCCGTCACCGACGCCACCTGGACGCCGCCGGGCGGTGCCGCGCGCGAGGTACCGGTCTGCGCGGCGGACGCCACCCGTCTGTCCGACGGCCGCGACCCGGTGATGCGCGAGGTCGACACCGACCAGGGCCGCCGCCCCTACTGGGACGCGGGCCCGGCCTACGGCCCCTGGGCGGGCGGCTACTTCGGCGGCGGCCTGCTGCCCGGCCTGCTGGTCGGCACGGTCCTCGGCAGCATGATGGCCACCCCCGCCTACGCGGCCGACTACGGCTCCGGCTACGGCGACTTCGGCGGCGGCTACGAGGGCGGCGACCTCTCCGGCTCGGACTTCTCCTCAAGTGACTTCGGAGACTTCGGGGGCGGCGGGGACTTCGGCGGGGGCGGCGATTTCGGAGGGGGAGGGGACTTCGGGGGCGGAGGGTTCTGACCTGTCGAGGACGCCGAAATCCAGCCCCTCCGGCGTTTGAGGGCGGGTCGGGGGCGAGAACCGCGGGCCCGGCAACACCGCACCGGACCCGCGGACCGCCGTACGAAACCGCCGTCACCTCACAGCGACGCCGCCGCGGAGGCGATCGCCGAGGCGAACGTCGACACCTCGGTGTAGACCCCGGGCGCGTTCGGCTGGGCGCAGCCGATGCCCCAGCTCACGATCCCGACCTGGATCCACGCGTTGTTCGCGTCCCGCCGGAACATCGGCCCACCGGAGTCCCCCTGGCAGGTGTCGACCCCACCGGCCGCGTACCCCGCACAGATCTCCTCGCTCGCGATGAGCCCGCTGTACCCGCTGTACGACCGGCAGGTCGCGTCACTGACGAACGGCACGGTCGCCTTGAGCAGATACCGCTGCTGGGCACCGCCCTGGGTGGCCGCACCCCACCCGGCGACGGTGAAGGTCCCGGTGTTGTACTGCGTGGTCGTGGCGATCTTCAGCGTCGGCAGGTTGATGGGCTGGGCGAGCTTGATGAGCGCCCAGTCCTTGCCGTCGCCGTTGTAGCCCGGAGCCCGGTAGACGTACGTCGACCTGACCTGGACCCGGCCGCTGGTGGACTGGAGGTCCACGACGCCGGCGGTGGCGGTGATGCTGGTGTTGGGGCCCGTGCCGTTCACGCAGTGCGCGGCGGTCAGCACGATCTGCTGGGTGTACAGGGCCCCGCCGCAGCCCATGGAGAGCCGGACCATGAACGGGAACTCGCCCTGCGCGGCACGGGTGCCGCCGACCACGGGCGAGGGGGCGGCCTGTGCGGCCGAGACGGGCTGGAGACTGGCGATCGCGAGCGCGGCGGCTCCGACCGCCAGACATCTCTTGAGGGCTGTCAGGAGTTTCTTCAACGTGATGCCTTCCAGGTGGGGGTGGCATTGACGAGTTCATGCCAAGTCTGGGCAGCAAAGCCATGCCCAAGTTCTGACATGGGCCGGTCAAATCCGCTGATGGATTATGAGAATCCTGTGAACTCCCGCACAAGGGGTGCGATTCAGCCAAGCTCTTCCGCGGCGTGAGCGGGGGCGGCGGATCGCTGGAGAGGCGTCACGCGCGGCCACCGGAGATCCGGTGGCCGGAGTCCGGACGCTGTGTGGCCGGTCGCTACGGAGTCGGGCCGGCCCCCACCGAGGCCGGCCCGTGCGACTCAGGCGTTCTTGATCGCCGAGATGTCGAAGCTCAGCTTGATCTTGTCGGAGATCAGGACGCCGCCCGTCTCCAGGGCCGCGTTCCAGGTCAGGCCCCACTCGGAGCGCTTGATCTCGGCCTTGCCCTCGAAGCCCACGCGCTCGTTGCCGAAGGGGTCCTTGGCGGCGCCGTTGAACTCGAGGTCGATGGTGAGCGGCTTGGTGGTGCCGAGGATCGTCAGGTCGCCGGTGATGCGGTAGTCCTCGTCGCCGAGCGCCTCCGCCTTGGTGGAACGGAAGGTCATCGTCGGGAACTCCTCGATCTTGAAGAAGTCCGCGCTCTTGAGGTGCCCGTCCCGGTCCGCCGACCCGGTGTCGATGCTGTCCATCTTGACGTCGATGGAGGCCGTCGACGCGGACGGGTCGCCGCCGTCCAGGTGCAGCGAGCCGCTGAAGTCGTCGAACGTGCCCTTGACGTTGGTGACCATGGCGTGCCGGACGGTGAAGCCGATCGTGGAGTGGGCCGTGTCGATCGTGTAGTCGCCGGTCAGTGCGGTCAGGTCGGTGTTCGTCATGACGAAGCTCCTTGGAGGCAGAATGTTGAACGTTGAACCACTCAACACGCAGCACCGTAGACCTATTCCATACAGGTTTCAACATCATCCGCGCAGTGTTGGCGGGAATGCCCCGCGGTGGTAGACGGCCCTGTATGAACCCGCAGCGCAGAGCCCCCGTACGACCCACCCGCAGAGCCGTCTTACTCGCGGCGGCGCTCCTCGCGGCCGCCGCCCCGCCCGCCCACGCAGCCTCCACAGCAGCGGCCGACCCCTACGACACCCTCCGCCGCCGCTGGCTCGACCTCGCCCTCGGCACCGGCTACGACCCGGCGGCCGAGCCCTACGCCTCCCGCCTCGCCGAGACCGGCGACCTCGCCCGCGCCTTCCGCGCCGCCATGGCCCCGACCCCCACCTCCCTCTGGCCGGGCGCCCCCTTCGACCCTCCGACGGGCATCACCCAGAGCTACGGCCGCCTGTGGACCATGACCCAGGCCCACGTCCAGCAGGGCACCGGCTCGACCGGCGACGAGGACCTCCTCGCGGACGTCCTGCGCGGCCTCGACCATCTCTCCGCCACCGTCTACAACCCCGCCACCACCCGCTACGGCAACTGGTGGGAATGGCAGATCGGCAGCCCCCGGCTCCTCATGGACATCACGGCCGCTCTGTACGACCACCTCGGCCCGGACCGCATCACAGCGGCCTGCGCCGCCGTGGACCACTTCATCCCCGACACGATGCTCACCGACTACTCCGGCACCTCCACCGGCGCCAACCGCGTCGACCTGTGCCGCTCGGTCGCCCTGCGCGGCATCCTCGGCAGGGGCCCCGACCGGATCGCCCTGGCCCGCGACGCCCTCTCGCCGGTCTTCCCGTACGTCACGAAGGGCGACGGCCTCTACGCCGACGGGTCCTTCGTCCAGCACACCTGGGTCGCCTACTCCGGCACCTACGGCCAGGTCATGCTGGACGGCCTCGGCCGCCTCCTCACCCTCCTCGCCGGCTCCGACTGGGAGGTGACCGACGCGAACCGGCAGACCGTCCTCGACAGCGTCGAGCGCGCCTACGCCCCGCTGATCCACGACGGGCTGGTGATGGACAGCGTCAACGGCCGGGCCATCAGCCGGGGTCTCCTCAAGAGCGACGACCGGCATGTCCTGCGCTCCGACCACTTCCACGGCCACGGCATCATCGCCGCCGTCGCCCTGCTGGCGGGCGGGGCGGGCGCGGCGCAGCGGGAGCGCTGGTACGGCCTGCTGAAGGGCTGGATCCAACGGGACACCGTCACGCCGGTGCTGACCTCCCGCCAGTTCGGGGTCGCCGACCTCGCCCGGCTGCACACCGTGGCCGGCTCACCGGTCCCGGCCGCCCCCGAACCCGTCGGCCACCACCTCTTCGCCGCCATGGACCGGGCCGTCCACCGCCGCCCCGGTTTCGTCGCGAACATCGCCATGGCGAGCGACCGCATCGCCGCCTACGAGTGCGGCAACGGCGAGAACCCCCGCGGATGGCACACGGGTGCCGGAATGCTCTCCTGGTGGGCCGAGGGCCGCAGCGACCAGTACACGGACTGGTACTGGCCCACCGTCGACTGGTACCGCCTCCCCGGCACGACCGTCTCCACCCGCCGCCTCCCCGACCGGGCCGGCGGTGAATGGGGCGAGCCCAAGCCGGACGTCCGCTGGGTCGGCGGTACCACCGACGGCGAGTACGCGGCGGTCGGCCAGCATCTGAAGGGGCTCCAGTCCACGCTCCAGGCCCGCAAGTCGTGGTTCTGCCTCGCGGACGCGGTGATCTGCCTCGGCGCCGGGATCACCTGCACGGACGGGGTCCCGGTCGAGACGGTCGTCGACAACCGCAACCTGGGGGAGGGCGGGACGCAGTCCTTCGTACGCGGGCGGGGCTGGGCGCACCTGGAGGGACACGGGGGCTGGCTCCTCCCGGACGGGGTGCACGACCTGCGCGAGGACCGCACCGGCGCCTGGTCCGACATCAACACCACCAGCTCGAACGAACGGCGCACCCGGCGCTGGCAGACCCTCTGGCTCGACCACGGCACCGACCCCGTGGACGCCACCTACGCCTACGTCCTGCTGCCCGGAGCCTCCCGCCGTGCCGTCGCCGCCCGGGCCGCCGACCGCCACTGGCTGTCGGTCCTCGCCAACGACGGCGCGTGCTAGGCGGTCCGCGTCGACCGGCTCGGCCTGACGGCGGCGAACTTCTGGCGGGCCGGCACGGCGGGCCCGCTCACCGCGTCGGCGGGGGCGAGCGTGCTGGTCCGCCGCACGGGCCGTACCGCTACGCTCTGCGTGGCCGAACCACCCCGAACGGGTGAACCCCTGGAGATCATCTGGAACCGGCCGGTGCGCTCGGTGATCCGGGCCGACGACACGGTCGACGTGCTCGCCACGGGCCGTCTGCTGCGGCTGCGCGTCACTCCGGGGGAGGTATGCGCCACCCATGTGTGTGAGGTGGCTCTCACGCCTTGACTTTGTGTGACCTCTACAAGCGACAGGCCCCTTGAGCAGTCAGAAGGCCTGCATGCCTCCAGGGTTCTGTTCAGTGGCACCAGGAAAACGGGCCGGAGACTGTACGGAGTCGACGGCTCGCTTTCCGCGCGGGTCTTCGTAAGGTCGCTACATGACCGTTTTGGATGAGGCGCCGAGTGAGTCGACGGGCGAGCCGACGGACGCGCGCGGACGGGTGGCCGAGCTGCACGAGATCCGTGCGGCGGCCCTGGCCGGCCCCAGCGAGAAGGCGACCGAGGCGCAGCACGCCAAGGGCAAGCTGACCGCACGGGAGCGCATCGAGCTGCTCCTCGACCCGGGTTCCTTCCAGGAGGTCGAGCAGCTGCGCCGGCACCGGGCGACCGGGTTCGGCCTGGAGGCCAAGAAGCCGTACACCGACGGTGTCATCACCGGCTGGGGCACGGTGGAGGGCCGTACGGTCTTCGTCTACGCCCACGACTTCCGCATCTTCGGCGGCGCGCTGGGCGAGGCCCACGCCACCAAGATCCACAAGATCATGGACATGGCCATCGCGGCCGGTGCCCCGCTGGTCTCCCTGAACGACGGCGCGGGCGCCCGCATCCAGGAGGGCGTCAGTGCCCTCGCGGGCTACGGCGGCATCTTCCAGCGCAACACCAAGGCCTCGGGTGTCATCCCGCAGATCTCGGTGATGCTGGGCCCGTGCGCGGGCGGCGCGGCCTACAGCCCGGCCCTGACCGACTTCGTGTTCATGGTCCGCGAGACCTCGCAGATGTTCATCACCGGACCGGACGTCGTCAAGGCGGTCACCGGCGAGGAGATCACCCAGAACGGCCTCGGCGGCGCGGACGTGCACGCCGAGACCTCCGGGGTCTGCCACTTCGCCTACGACGACGAGGAGACGTGCCTCGCCGAGGTGCGCTACCTGCTGTCGATGCTCCCGCAGAACAACCGGGAGAACCCGCCGCGCGTGGAGTCCTCGGACGCGGCCGACCGGCGCGGTGACGTCCTGCTGGACCTGGTGCCGGCCGACGGCAACCGGCCCTACGACATGGCCAAGGTCATCGAGGAGATCGTCGACGACGGCGACTACCTCGAGGTCCACGAGCGCTGGGCCCGCAACATCATCTGCGCGCTGGCCCGCCTGGACGGCCAGGTCGTCGGCATCGTCGCCAACCAGCCCTCCAGCCTCGCCGGTGTCCTGGACATCGAGGCGTCGGAGAAGGCCGCGCGCTTCGTCCAGATGTGCGACGCCTTCAACATCCCGATCGTCACCTTCCTGGACGTCCCCGGCTTCCTCCCGGGCGTCGACCAGGAGCACGGCGGCATCATCCGACACGGCGCCAAGCTCCTGTACGCCTACTGCAACGCCACCGTGCCGCGGATCTCCCTGATCCTGCGCAAGGCCTACGGCGGCGCCTACATCGTCATGGACAGCCAGTCCATCGGCGCCGACCTCACCTACGCCTGGCCCACCAACGAGATCGCCGTGATGGGCGCCGAAGGTGCCGCGAACGTCATCTTCCGCCGCCAGATCGCCGAGGCCGAGGACCCCGAGGCCATGCGGGCCCGCATGGTCAAGGAGTACAAGTCCGAGCTCATGCACCCCTACTACGCGGCCGAGCGCGGCCTGGTCGACGACGTCATCGACCCCGCGGAAACCCGCGAGGTCCTGATCAAGTCCCTCGCCATGCTCCAGTCCAAGCACGCCGACCTGCCCTCCCGCAAGCACGGCAACCCACCGCAGTAACCCGGCGGACCCTCCGCGTCACCCTCGCGGAAACCTCTCTCACGGAGACTGTGACCTATGAACACCCCTGACATCCGCGTCGAGAAGGGCCACGCCGAGCCCGAGGAAGTCGCCGCCATCACGGCGATCCTCCTGGCCCGCGCCGCAGCCCAGCCCTCCGAGCCCCCGGCCCACCACGGCCGCCCCAAGGCCCGCTGGCGCCGCCTGGAGCGCGAGGGCGGCTTCAGGGCTCCCCACAGCTGGCACTGAGCCCGCAGCCGGCACTGAGCCCCGCAGCGCACACACGGCCCCGCTCTCCTTCGGGAGGGCGGGGCCGTACGCCGTTCAATGGCGTTTCACCCGGACGCCGGGTACCGGAGAGGTCGGCGGGCGCACGCTCGGGTCGATCGTCACGGTCAGCCGTGTCCGGTACGGGTCGCGGGCCAGGGTCGGCAGTCCGAGCGCGTGCTCGTCCGCCGTGCGGCACGCGCGCAGTTGCAGCCGGCGCAGCCGGTCCAGCGCACCGATCGGCCCCAGGTCGCGGGGCAGCCGGCAGTTGAACAGATTCAGCACGCTCAGCCGGGGCGGCGCGCTCTCCAGCGTGGGCAGCCACGCGCTGAGATCGAAGTGGTACAGCGTCAGGTGTGTCAGCCGGGTCAGACGCGAGAGCCCGGACAGGCCTCGTGGGGTGCCGCTGCCCTGGAGCGCCAGGGACGTCCAGTCCGTGCGCTCCAGCAGCGGCCCCAGGTCGGTGTCCTCGTCCAGCCTGCCGAGCCCCAGACTCACCAGGCCGGGCGGCATCGGGAGCGTCTCCAGCGGCGGCACCGAGGCCCAGTCCTGGAGCTGGAGGTTGTGCAGCGAGGTCAGGCCGCGCAACGGGCCGACGTCCAGCAGCGGAAGATGCTCGCCGCCGCCGACGACGAGATTGCGCAGGGTCGGTCGGCGGGCGAGCGGCGAGAGGTCGTTGTCCCCGCGCAGTTGCGGCACCCACAGCCAGTCCAGCTCTCCCAGGGCCGAGGTGGCGGCGAGTCCGTCAGTGAACTCGTAGCCGATCCACACCCGCCGCGCCTCCTTCAGTCGCTGCGCCGCGGGCCACTGGGCGGGATGCGTCACCTGGAGGAGAAGCTCCTCCAGGGGGAGCCGGGGCAGTACCCGCTCCGCGTACTCGTCGGGGTCGAAGTACTCCCACGCGTCGACGAGTTCCTTCTGTACGTCCTCGCTCGCGCCCTCCGCGTACCCGGCCAGCAGCTCCAGCGCTCCCTCGCCGCCGACCAGGGCCGCGGTCCGCACGGTGGTGCGCGCCGCACGCTCCGACAGGCGCTCCAGTGTCCGGGGCAGCCGACGCACGAGCGCGGGCCCCACCGAGGCCAGCGACCCGGCCTCCGAGCTTCGCCGGGGCGGCACCAGGGCGTCCAGCGCCTCGTCCAGCCTCCGTGCCAGGTCGTCCGGCACCGTGCTCATCGTCTCCAGACAGGCCGCCGCCAGCAGCCGCAGACGCCGTGTGTGCCGCGGCTCGGTGTCGGCCCGGTCCAGGATGCCCGCCACGAGCTCCCGGCGTTGTCGCAGATTCGCATGCCCCGCCGCCATGACGATCGTCTCGCGCCAGAGGTCGAGGTGGGCCCGCTCGACGAGGTTGCCCATGTTGTCCTCGTCGGCCGCGTCCTGCGCGGCGAGGTACTCCTGGAAGGTGCGGTGGACGAAGTCGACCCGGCCCTCGACGGGGGAGCGCAGCACCCCCGACCTGGCCACCAGGTGGTCCAGGACGGCGGTCCTGTCGACACCGTCCAGGTGCCGCATCGACGTCATCCGGGAGGCCACGAAACGGCGGGCCTGGTCGGTCGGGATCTCCGTGCGGTTGTTGTCGGACAGCCGCCAGGCCAGGTCGCGCAGCACACACAACTTGTCCGGCAGGGTGAGCGGACCGGCCTCCGCGCTGGGCACCCGCCGGTCCGCGTCCCGGTGCTGGACCAGTGTCTCCAGGGCGATCTTGTACAGCTCCATGCGGTTGCGCGGCAGTTGTCGGCCCTTGCTCAGATGCAGGGCGCAGATCAGCGCGGCCAGCAGGGGATTGGTCGCCAGCGACTGCAGATGCGGTCTGTCCTGGAGGCTGGTCAGCAGGGAGCGTTCGTAGTGCGGAAGTTCTTCCACGGAGCAGGGAAGTTCGTCCCCCTGCTCGCGCACCGCCGCATGCCACTGGCGGACGAACGCGGTGAGGTCCGCCGGGGTCATCCGCTCCAGCTGGTAGACCGTGAAGCCCTCCGTGCGCAGCCAGTCCACCCGAGCCGCCGCCGGCCGGGAGGTGACGACCACGCGCACGTCCGGGTACGCGTGCAGCAGCCGGCGCAGCCACTCGCGGACCGCGCTCCGCTCCACGGCCAGCAGTTCGTCCACTCCGTCGACGAGAAGCAGCACCCGCCCGTCCCGCAGCATCCGGTCCGTCCACCCCTTGGGCATGTGGCCGGTGAGCGGGCCCGCGACGCCGTCCAGCAGTGCCTCGGGCAGCGGCAGCCCCCGTCCGGCGTACCGGCGCAGTTTCACCAGGACAGGGACGAGCCGGTTCCACTCCCCGAGCGGTCCCCGGAAGGCGCTGCGGGCCGCCATGACCGCGAGCCACTGCATCAGGGTGGTCTTGCCGGACCCGGCCTCGCCCCGCAGCAGGACCCGGGACGCGCCCCCGAGCGCCTTCTCCACCCGCATTCCGGTGCCCTCGGCCTCCTCCCAGGCACGCAGTCCTCGGCGCAGCGGAGGCCGCCCGCCGGCGGTCCTGCGACGCCGTCCGTCGTCCGACGTGGCCCGCATGCTCACGTAAGCCACCGAGAGCTTCGCCCGGGTCACCTGCTCCGAGGCGAGCCGGAACAGCTCCACCTCGTCCAGTGAGCGGCTCACCAGTTCCAGGTACTCGCGAAGGAACGCGGTGTCCTCGTCCGTGCCCTCGGGCGCGTACAGCGACCGGGTCGGTAATCGCTCCAGGACCCTGGCGAGCTCCACCCCGAGCGAGGTCGTACGGCCGAGCAGTTCGGTCAAGGCGCGCTCGGAGAACACGGGCAGCCGGCGCAGGATGCGTACATAGCAGTCGCAGCACTCGGCGAACAGCAGGTCGTAGTAGCGCTCGCCGGCCTCGCCCAGCCCGACGGGCCGCGGTGCGTCGCGCCGGATGCGGCGCGCCAGCTCGGCCGCGTCGGCGTCCGACGCGAGCACCGACTCGTCCGACAGGTCTGCGTGCCGGAAGGTGTCCATGACACCGTGCGCGGCGGCCAGCCGTTCGTTCTCGGCCAGGCCCTGGAACTCGTGCGCCAGCAACGGCTCCATGCGGGCCGCCACCGCGTCCGCGATCTCCTCGAACTGTCGCTCCACACTGCGCTGGGAACGCAGCCCGGGGATCCGGAGCCGGACGAGCTCCGACATCCCCGTCAGCCGTTCCTGCTCGCTTCTGCGCCCGCCCAGCCACAGCCGAACCGCACTCGTCGCGACCGTCTGTCCGAGCCGCAGCGCGGCCACCTCGACGCTCATGCGCGCCCCCGTCGTCCCCCGGTTCCTGAAGGATTTCAGTGTGGCAGCGGGGTACGACAAAAGGGCCCTCTCCGCAGGGAAAGGGCCCCTTCGGTGAGGTCGGTCTGCTAGCGCAGCCGAGCCATCAACGCATGCTCCACGAGAGTGATCAGCGCGGACTTCGCATCCGCCCGATGCCGCGCGTCCGTCGTGATGATCGGGGTGTCCGGGCCGATCTGGAGCGCCTCCCGGACCTCGTCCGGGTTGTACGGCTGCTGGCCGTCGAAGCCGTTCAGGGCGATCACAAAGGGAAGCCCCGAGTTCTCGAAGTAGTCGACAGCGGGGAAGCAGTCGGCAAGGCGCCTCGTGTCGACGAGGACGATGGCGCCGATGGCGCCGCGGACCAGGTCGTCCCACATGAACCAGAAGCGGTCCTGGCCCGGCGTACCGAAGAGGTACAGGATCAGGTCCTGGTCGAGGGTGATGCGGCCGAAGTCCATGGCGACCGTGGTGGTCGTCTTGTCCCCGGTGTGGGTGAGGTCGTCGATGCCGGCCGACGCGGACGTCATCACGGCCTCTGTGCGCAGCGGGTTGATCTCCGAGACGGCGCCGACGAACGTGGTCTTGCCCACGCCGAAGCCGCCAGCCACCACGATCTTCGCGGACGTGGTGGAGCGGGAAGGCCCTCCGCTAGAGCTTGCGAAGTCCACTGAGCACCCTTTCGAGCAGTGTCACGTCTGGCTGGCCGCCGGCGTTCTCGTCGCCGCCGGGCTGATGGATGGCGACCAGGCCCGCCTCCGCCAAGTCGGCGACGAGGATCCTGGCCACGCCGAGAGGGATCGTCAGGAGCGCGGAGATTTCCGCCACCGACTTGATTTCCCGGCAGAGGTTGCAGATCCGCTGATGCTCGGGCAACTGGCCCTGCATCTGGTGCGGCTGCGCGGTGGTGTGCACCAGCGCCTCGATGGCGAGCTGGTAGCGCGGGCGAGTCCGGCCGCCGGTCATGGCGTACGGACGCACCAAGGGGTTGTTCGACGCCCCAGCGGGCGCCGGCTCAGAGCGTCGCTGCGGCTGCACGGGCTGGATGCGCGGGGCCGGCGGCTGGTCGTACGGCGAAGGACCGGGACCCTGCGGGCCCTGGGGCGCGTACGGCTGCTGCCGATGGCTGGGTGCGGAGGGGAAGTTGTAACGGTTCGGGTTCTGGCCGTCGTTCGGACCCTGGCCGGGTCCGTAGGACCAATTGCCAGATGAACCGCCTGGGGGTGTTGCCACTTTCTCTCCTCCTCCGACTGCGCCGGGCACCCATCAAACTGTGGAGCCGCGTCCCGAAACCTTACGGCCCCGGGACGCCAAAACGCACCGTCTGTCTGTCAGTTGAGCAGGCTGCCCTGGAGCTCCGCACGCAGATCGGGCGTCAGGACCGTTCCGGCACGGTCCACCAGAAGAGCCATCTCGTACCCGATGAGGCCGATGTCCGCCTCCGGATGTGCGAGAACCGCGAGCGACGAACCGTCGGAGATGGACATGATGAACAGGAATCCCCGCTCCATCTCCACAACGGTCTGGTTCACGCTGCCGCCCTCGAAAATGCGCGAGGCACCGGCGGTCAGCGAGGTCAGACCGGAGGCGACGGCCGCAAGCTGGTCGGCTCGGTCGCGCGGAAAGCCTTCGGACATCGCCAGAAGGAGTCCGTCGGCGGAGACCACCACCGTGTGGGACACCCCCGGGGTGTTGTCCACGAAGTTGGTGATCAACCAGTTCAGGTTCTGCGCCGCCTGGCTCATCGGGCTCACACTAACGCTCCTGGTTGTAGGTGCTGTCAGAACCGAAGCCCTGACCGTTCGTTTCACTGCCTGCGTTGCGGCCCCGCTGGACCCCGCGGCGCAGGTTGCTCAGCCTGCCCCGGACGTCCTCGGGGGCGCGGGAGACCGATGGGCCCCCCTGCGGGGTGGATTCGGCGGCTCCCTCGACCAGGTTGGCCTTGGGTACCCGCCGCGGCAGACCGGAGGAGGTGACCCCGCCCGCCTTGGGCTTCCGGAGCTGGGAGGCCTGCTGCCACCGCGCGTCGTTGGCCGAGCGCCAGCTGTCGCCGCCGCCGTTGCTCTCCGGCGCGGAGGCCGGCGACTCCTGGTTCGCGTGCCGCGTACCGTTCGAGCCGTTCGCGCTGCTCCCGGTGGAGCCACGGCGGGGGAGCCCGGCGTCGGTCAGCTCGTGACCCTTGGTGGCGGGGGCCGGCCCCGGACGGTCGAAGCCTACGCGGTCGCGCTCACTCACGTCAGCGGCCTGCACAGATTCCGTTTCCGGAGCGTACTGGTCCGCGTAACCGCCCCGGTAACCGTCCGGCTGCGGCCAGTCATCCTGGTAGCGGCGCTCCTCGAAGCCCGAGAAGGTCTCCGGGGCGGCCGCGTGCACCGCCGCGGGCTCCCCCTGGACCGGCTCCGCATACCCCGGCTCGGGGTAGCCGCCGTTGGTGGAGAACAGGTCGTTCTGGGGCAGGCCGCCGTTCTGCGCGAAGTACGGCTCGTCGTACGCCGGGCGCTTCGGCTCCTCGTACGACGTCTGCCGCTGCTCCTCGTACGGCGCCTGCTGAGCCTCCTCGTACGACGTCTGCTGGTCGTATCCGGCGGGCTGCTGCTCCGGGAAGCCGTTCCTGCTGCTGTCGTAGCCGTTCTGCTGGGCGCTCTGAGGACCGTCGAAGGCCTCGGTGTACGACGGGTCCGGGCCCTGCAGGGCCGGCGGCTGGTCCTGGTTCTGGGCCTCCAGGGCCGCGCGGCGCTCCTCACGCATCAGGGAGCGGCCGACCGGGTCCAGTTCGCGGATGTCGTCCGGGACCTCGGAGTAGCGGCTGTCGTCGAAGCCCAGCTCCGCGGCCGTACGCATGGGCAGACCGTTGTTGAAGTCCTCGCCCTGGTACTGCTGCTCCGGCATGATCTGCGAGACGGTGAACTCGTCGTTGGCCGGCTGGTGCTCGCCGCCACCGCCGTGGGTGATCGCGTCGGGCAGCATGACCAGCGAGGTGGTGCCGGCCTGCTCGCCCGAGGGGCGCAGCTGGACCCGGATGCCGTGCCGGTCGGACAGCCGGCCGACCACGAACAGACCCATGCGCTGCGAGATCGCGGCGTCCACGGTCGGCGGGTTGGCCAGCTTGTGGTTGATGTCCGCGAAGTCCTCGGCGGTCAGGCCGATGCCCTTGTCGTGGATCTCGATCATGATGCGGCCGTCGGGGAGACGGGTCGCGGTGACGCGGACCTTGGTCTGCGGCGAGGAGAACGTGGTGGCGTTCTCCAGGAGCTCGGCGAGCAGGTGCACGAGGTCGGTGACCGCGCGGCCGTGGATCTCGGCCTCCGGGACGCCGGACAGCTCGATGCGCTCGTACTGCTCCACCTCGGAGGAGGCGGCACGGAGCACGTCGACCAGCGGGACCGGCTGGTCCCAGCGGCGGCCGGGCTCCTCGCCGGCGAGAACGAGGAGGTTCTCGCCGTTGCGGCGCATACGGGTCGCGAGGTGGTCCAGGCGGAAGAGGTTCTCCAGCTGGTCCGGGTCGGCCTCGTTGTTCTCCAGGTCGGTGATCAGGGTCAGCTGGCCCTCGATCAGCGACTGGTTGCGCCGGGACAGGTTGGTGAAGATCGCGTTGATGTTGCCCCGCAGCAGGGCCTGCTCGGAGGCGAGCCGGACCGCCTCGCGGTGGACCTGGTCGAAGGCGCGGGCGACCTCGCCGATCTCGTCCTTGGTGTTGATCGGGATCGGCGCGACCCGGGTGTCGACCCGGCCGGGGTCGGTGCGCGAGAGCTGGTCGACCAGCATCGGCAGGCGCTGCTCGGCGATGCCGAAGGCGGCGTTGCGCAGCTGGCGCATCGAGCGGGACATCTGCCGGGCCACGGCACCGGCCAGGATGAACGCCAGGAGCAGGGCGACCACGACGGCGGCACCCACGATGAAGGCGTCCCGCTTGGCGTCGTCGGCGATGCTCGCGGCCTCGTTCACCGCGGTGTCGGCCAGATCGGTCTCGATCTGACGGTAGGCGTTGTACTTGAGGGTGTTGACCGCCCACCAGTTCTCGGCGGTGATGCCGTCCTTGGCGAGCGACTCACGGGCGCTCTGGTCCATCGACGGCAGCTGGGCGAGGCTGGAGACCATCTCCGTCGGGTTGGACGGCGGCGGCACGTAGTTCGGGTTCTTGGCGGCGGCCTCCTTGGCCAGCGCCACGCCCTCCGTCTGGATCTGCTTCTTCGCCGTCTCCAGCTTCGCCGCGTCGGCCTCGGTGCCACCGCCGACGTACTCCTCGACGGCGATGCCCTCCAGGTACGCGTACGAGGACAGGGCGACCTTCTGGCTGGCGAAGCTGCTCAGCCCCGGGCCCGGCTTGATCAGCAGGTGCATGCCGATGGAGCGCTGGAGCGACAGGGCCGCCTTGGTGAGCTCGATGGCGTAGACCGTACGGCCGTAGCTGGTGATGTTTCCGGTGCCCAGACCGAGCTCGTTGGCGAACTCGGTCAGCGGGTGCGCGACCTGGGTGTAGCCCTCCTCGGTCTTCACCCCGGTGAGCTTGGAGGAGGTGTAGGCGCCGGCGCGCAGCGTCTGGAGGCTGCCCTCGCCGTCCCGGAACAGCTTGAGGCGGCGCTCGAGGCCCGCCTTCTGCGGCATGTTCTGGGCGGCGGCGTCGAAGTCGTCCGCGGCCTCGTCGGTCTTCTTGCGGGCGGCGACGACCGTGGCGTTGTCCTGCCCCTGGCCGCTCAGCAGCGGGGCGGCGGTGCTGTCGCGCTCGTTGTAGAGGGCGTCGGCGTAGCTGAGGGCGGCCCGCACCAGACGCGCGGTGTTCTCCGCGTCCTCGGCCTCCCGCCAGGTGTCGATCGAGCTCTTGACCTGGAAGCCGCCCATGACGAGGCCGACGATCACGGGTATGAGCAGGATCGCGTTCAGCCGGGTCGGCACCCGCCAGTTGCGCGGGGAGAAACGACCACCGCTCGACGGCGGCGCGGCCGTCGGTTCCGGACCGGACACAGGGGCGGGCGCCGCTCCGCGCGGCGGCGGGGTGAAGTTGCCCCGGGCCGACGGCTCGGGACCGTTCTTGCTTCGCCTCACTCGACCAACAACCTCTCGGAGGGGTCGGCACCTACGTTGTGCCGCAGTCTCTCAGAGCCCAGTGCGTCATCGACTAGTGAGTACGTCTTTGACTATTGGGCAGTTCAGGCATTCCAGCACGACGGCCTGCGCACCTCCAAACATTGGTACGCGGGGATTCCGAGTGATGTAAGCCCCAGATAAAACGGTCATAAAGAGCGAGCCCCGTCAAAAGACGGGGCTGTTGTGAGCGCAGCGAGACCGGTTGGCAACCACGCGTGGCCGTACCACCCGATTCCTCTGCCGAAACGTTATGAACACCGGGGCCGACCGTGTCCAAGGCCACAGCCGGCTCCGGTACATCTACGACAACTGCCGTATGACGCTGTTGATTTGGGAGCTGCTCGACACGCCTTGAGGGCGTTACCGCAGACGTGCCATCAGGGCGTGCTCGACCAGCGTGATCAGGGCACTCTTGGCGTCCGACCGGTGCCGGGCGTCCGTCGTGATGATCGGTGCGTCCGGCCCGATCTGCAGGGCCTCGCGCACCTCCTCGGGAGCGTACGGCTGGTGCCCGTCGAAGCCGTTGAGGGCCACGACGAACGGCAGACCGCTGTTCTCGAAGTAGTCGACCGCCGGGAAGCAGTCGGCCAGCCGCCGGGTGTCGACCAGGACCACCGCGCCGATGGCGCCGCGGACCAGGTCGTCCCACATGAACCAGAAGCGGTCCTGGCCCGGCGTACCGAAGAGGTACAGGATCAGGTCCTGGTCGAGCGTGATGCGGCCGAAGTCCATGGCGACCGTGGTGGTCGTCTTGTCCCCGGTGTGGGTGAGGTCGTCGATGCCCGCGCTCGCGGACGTCATCACGGCCTCGGTACGCAGCGGGTTGATCTCGGAGACCGCTCCCACGAACGTGGTCTTGCCCACGCCGAAGCCACCCGCCACCACGATCTTCGCGGAGGTGGTGGCCCGTCCCGCGTCAGAGCTTGCGAAGTCCACTGAGCACCCTTTCGAGCAGCGTCACATCGGGCGCGCCGCCGTTGTTCTCGTCGCCGCCCGGCTGGTGGATGGCCACCAGGCCGGCCTCGGCGAGGTCCGCGACGAGGATCCGAGCCACACCGAGCGGCATGGCGAGCAGCGCCGAGACCTCGGCGACCGACTTCACCTCACGGCACAGGTGGCAGATGCGCTGGTGCTCGGGGAGGAGCCCCATCAGCGCCGCCGGGTCGGCCGTGGTGCTGATCAGGGCCTCGATGGCGAGCTGGTAGCGCGGCCGGGTCCGGCCACCGGTCATCGCGTACGGACGTACCAGCGGCTGGTCGCCCTCATCCTCGTACGGCTCCGCGTACGGATCATGAGAGGCGGTGGGCGGGGTCATGAATCCTCCGGGCGGGACAGCAAGTCGGTAGGGCAAGCCGTCTGGTGAGGCCGGTGGGGGGATTGTGGCGGCCGGACGGTGGTTTGGTGAGACGGGTGGATCCGGGGCGGGTCAGTGGAGCAGACTGCCTTGCAGCTCGGCTCGCAGATCGGGCGTGAGCACGGCGCCCGCGCGGTCGACCAGCAGTGCCATCTCGTATCCGACAAGGCCGATGTCGCATTCGGGGTGGGCGAGGACCGCGAGCGAGGAACCGTCCGAGACGGACATGAGGAAGAGGAACCCCCGCTCCATCTCCACCACGGTCTGGGCCACGCTGCCGCCCTCGAAGATCCGTGAGGCACCCGCGGTCAGCGAGGTGAGTCCGGACGCGACGGCCGCCAGCTGGTCGGCACGGTCGCGCGGGAAACCCTCGGACATCGCCAGCAGAAGGCCGTCGGCGGACACGACGACGGTGTGGGACACCCCGGGGGTGTTGTCCACGAAGTTGGTGATCAACCAGTTGAGGTTCTGTGCCGCCTGGCTCATCGGGCTCAACTAACGCTCCTGCTGGTGAGTGGGGTTCGGGAAACTGCCCGTCTGGCCGTTGTTGCCGCCGACCTGACGTCCTTGCGCGATACCCCGACGGAGATTGGTCAGCCGACCGCGTACGTCGTCAGGCGCACGCGAGACCTGCGGACCGGTTTGGTGCTGTTGCTGCTGTGCGGTACCCGGGACGAGGTTCGCCCTGGGCACCCGGCGCGGCAGACCGGAGGTGGTGACACCGCCCGCGGCCGGCTGCCGGACGCGCTCCGCCTGCCGGACGAGGTCGTCGTTCGGAGAGGAACGCCAGGCCGCGGAGGCCGTGGGCCGCTGCGGAGCCGCAGCGGAACTCTGGGGTGCCGGAGCCTGCTGCGGCGGCCGCGGGGCCGAGGATCCGTTGCCGCCCGCCTGCTGTCCCTGGCCCTGACCGCCGTGGAACCAGTTGGTCTCCAGCGTGTCGTACAACGGCGTACGGCCGTCACCGGGGCCCGAGGCCGGGGGCAGCGCCTCCGGCTCCTGGCGGACCGGCCGCTGCTGCGGACGCGGCGGCATGGGCGGCCGCGGGGCGCCGAAGTCGGAGCCGTTGGTCCCCGGCCGCTCGAACTGGCCGGTGTGCGCGGGGTCCTGGCGGCCGGGCAGGGAGTGCTGCCCGGTGGAGCCGCCGTCGAAGCCCGGCACGGCGAACTGACCCGTCGAACCGCTGTCGTACGCCCCCGGACCCGGGTACTGCCCGGTGCCGCCGTTCTGGCCGGACGGGGTACCGAAGACGTCCGAGCGGACGAACTGACCCGTGTTCTGCTGGGAGTTCGTGTCCGGACGGGGGAACTCGCCCGTGTCCTGGGGGCTGTTCGAGCCGGGGCGCGGGAACTGTCCCGCGTTCTGCGGGGCGTTCGCACCCGGCCGCGGGAAGTCGTTCTGCGGAACGTTCGCACCGGGCCGCGGGAACTGTCCGGTGTTCTGCGGGGCGTCGAAGTCCGGGCGGGGGAACTCAGAGGTGGCGGCAGGGCTCTGGTGCTCCTCGATCCGCGGCATGCGGGAGGTGGCCGCCGGGTCCTGCTCGTCATGGCCGCGCGGGACGTCGAGGGAGGCCCGCGGCACCGGCGGCTGCGCGTTCTCGTCGCTCCAGCTGGGCGTGCGGGGCTGGTTGCCGCCCGGCAGCTCGGCCCGCGGACCACCGCGGCCCGGGAGCTGCGGCCGACGGCGCCGGCCCTGCTCGGGAGCCTGGCCGCCCTTCGGGGCCTGCGCCTGCGGGGGAACGGGGTTCCGGGAGCCGAAGGCGTCCTGGCCGGCGCCGAACGAGTTCTGGCCGCCGAAGGAGTCCTGGCCGCCGAAGGCGTCCTGAGCGCTGAAGGCGTCCTGGCCCGGCCCACCGGTGCCCGCGGCCTGGAGGCCCTGCGGGGCACCCGGCGCCTGGCCACCGAACCCGGCGCCCGCCGGAGCGGGCCGGCCCTGTGCGGGCGCACCCGGGCCCTGCGGTCCGCGCGAGCCGCCCGGCGCACCGGGACGACCGCCCTGACCACTGCCGGGCAGCGCGGCCCGCGGTCCCTGACCGGAGTTGAGCCGCCCACCCGAGGGGGCACCGGCACCGAGGGCGCCACCGCCCGCGCCACCGGGCGCACCGCCGAGGGCGCCACCGCCCTGGCCGTTGCCGCCACGGCGGGCCGCGGCCACACCGGCGGTGGCCTGCGCGGCCGACGGCGCGGCGGGAGCACCCTGACCGGGCTTGGGCTGGGGCTTCTTGCCGCCCTGAGCGACATCGACGGGCAGCATGACCAGCGCGGTCGTACCACCGGAGTCGGACGGGCGCAGCTGGATGCGGATGCCGTGGCGCTGCGACAGACGGCCGACCACGAAGAGGCCCATGCGTCGGGAGACCGAGACGTCCACGGTGGGCGGCGAGGCGAGCCGCTCGTTGATCGCCGCGAGGTCCTCGGGGGAGAGGCCGATACCGGTGTCGTGGATCTCGATCAGCACGCGGCCGTCGGGCAGCGCGTGACCGGTGACCTTGACCTTGGTCTGCGGCGAGGAGAACGAGGTCGCGTTCTCCAGCAGCTCGGCGAGCAGGTGCACGAGGTCGTTGACCACGCGGCCGGCCACTTCGGTGGTCGGCACGGCGGCCAGCTCGATGCGCTCGTACTGCTCCACCTCGGACGCGGCGGCACGGAGCACGTCGACCAGCGGGACCGGACGGGTCCATCGGCGGCCGGGCTCTTCACCGGCGAGAACCAGAAGGTTTTCACCGTTCCGGCGCATACGGGTCGCGAGGTGGTCGAGCTTGAACAGCGAGGACAGCTGGTCCGGGTCGGCCTCGCGGGACTCCAGTTCGGAGATGAGCGAGAGCTGACGCTGGATGAGGCCCTGGGAGCGGCGCGACAGGTTGGTGAACATCGCGTTGACGTTGCCCCGCAGAAGGGCCTGCTCGGCGGCGAGGCGGACCGCCTCGCGGTGCACGTCGTCGAAGGCCGCGGCCACGCGGCCGATCTCGTCCCGGGAGTGCACACCGACCGACTCGACGGAGGTGTCGACGTCCTGCGGGTCCGACTCGGAGAGCTGCTTGACCAGCTCGGGCAGCCGGTCCTGGGCGACCTTGGTGGCGGTCTCCTGGAGCCGGCGCAGCGAGCGGATCATGGACCGGGCGACGACGAAGGCGCCGACCAGGGAGACACCCAGCACGATCAGGATCAGCGCACCGGCGATGATCGCGTCGCGCTCGGTGGCGCTGCGCAGCTCGCGGGCCTTCTGCTCCATGTCCTCGAGCAGCGTGTGCTCGATGTTGCCCATCTGCTGGATCTTGGTCGAGCTGTCGTCGACCCAGTCCTTGTACGAGCGCCGGTCCAGGTCGGCCAGGCCCTCGGGGCGGCCGAAGGCACGGCTGGCGTACTGGTCGGACGCCTCGATGGTGGAGTTGCCGTCCTCGATGGGCTTGAGGAGTTCCTCGGCGTCGTCGTCGCCGTAGATGCTCCGGAAGCTGCTGAGTTCGGACTCCTCGCTGTCGAGGGCGCCCTGGGCGTACAGCCGGTCGTTCTCGGTGAGGTTGCCGAGGGAGGTGTTGTTGGCCGGCAGGGCCGCGGCGAGGACCGCGCGCTGGATCGACGCGTACTCCTTGGCGGAGGAGAAGGCCGCCAGGGCACGCGTGCGCTGGATCATGTCCGGGTTGCTGGTGGCCTCGGCCATGTCCTGGGAGAGGTCCAGCAGGTGGGTGATCAGGCGGTGGTAGGACTCCACCGTCTGGGTGGCGTTGCCCTTGGTGTCGTAGGCGTCGCTGCGGATCTTGTTCAGCGTGTCCAGGTCGCGGACCAGGCCCACGAGGCTGTCACGGACGCCCTGGAGGTTGCCGTCCTTGCTGGAGGTGTCGATGTCCTCGGCGGCGTTGATGAAGTTGGTCGCGGCCCGGTCGGTCTTGTCCCGGTAGCCCTTGACCGTGATGTTGCTCGCCGTGGAGTCGTGCGCCAGCGGCCCGGCCGACTGGTCGCGCTCCTCCTGGAGGGCGGCGGCCAGCTCGGTGGCCTGCTTGGTCATCTCCGTCAGCAGCTTCATGTTGTCGAGCTGCTGGATGTCGTCCATGGAGTCGTTGATGCGCAGCGCGCCCAGCGAGGTGGCCGCCACCACGGGGAGCGCGAGCAGCGACACCAGGCGGGTGGAGATACGCCAGTTGCGCAGTGCTATTCGCGATCCAGGGCCGCTCGGGCCCTTCGGGGGCTTCACCGGCGGTGTGGCCGGTGCCGCCGGGCCCGAGGACGCCGACGAGCCGAGGCGGCCGGGTCCGGACGCGCCGTCGGCGGACGGTGCCGGGCCCGGGTTCTGGGCGTGCTGGGGGGAGGAACTGCCGACATTGGGGCCAGTCCCGCCGTGCCGCTCCGGCTCGGCCGAAGCGCTGCCATCCCTCTTGAAACGTCCCTGCACTAGCGTCGCAACCTCTGGACCAGGCGCTCCTCCGCAGGACGGCGGAGCACGGTGTCGGCGTTGTGGGGAGCGCCCTGAATGCGCGCCCCGGGTGGTCGTGAGTGACCGGCGCTGGCTCCCCCTTACTCACCGCCGCTCGGCGCTTCTCTGCGCCCCCTGTGCGCCGGTTCGATCCCGCGGCGGTCCGTGGAATTCCAGCACAGTGCCGGATCTCCAACAAGGTCCGAGGGGCAGACCGTGACCTACGTGACACCAAGTGAGGGCCGTGTCACCGGCCGTGGAAAGCGTTCTGGTGGAAAACGGACATGACCCCGCGAGTCACCTCGCCGTCAAGGGTGTCCCAGTCGCCATGATCAGGAGCGGAATGATGGCTTCAGGGAGTCAATGTCCGTTTCGTTGGGGTGGGCTGAGGCTCGGAATTGTCCGAATTGCCCACACGTCAGTGAGCAAACTCACATGCCGATCATTGAGTCTCCGTGGCGTGGGAGGGGAATGGCGCGCTTAGCCTGACGCTTTACAGGAGCGAGGCTTCTGTCGAACCCACCACTACCCGAGGTCGAGTACAACCGTGAAGACGACGATGATGTTCCGCAACATTGCCAACCCGCGGCGCACGACGCTGGTGCACGTCAAGGACGCCGGCGAACTGCACACCCCGGAGCAGCCGGAGCACGCGCTCGATCTCCCGGCCCAGACCGCCAACCCGCGGCGGACGGTCCTGATGGAGATCCCGGTCTCCGCAGCCGCAGAGTAGTCGACGAGGCCCAGCGGCCGCACAAGGGGCTCCCCGGTCACCCGGGGAGCCTTCTTCGTGTCAGGAGCCGGCCAGGATCTTCCGGGCCGCGCGCAGTTTCTTCTCGTGCAGTTCGCCCAGTTTCCCCAACGCTTCGGCATTGGCCTTGATCATGTCCTTCTGGATCGAGGACTCCGCGGCGAACCAGACCTCCGGGAGCCCGGTCCTCTCCTTGCAGGAGACATCGGCCACGGCGGTCTTCTTCTCGGTGTCCGACACCTTTCCCCGAAGGAAGGCGGGCGTGTCCAGCGCGTCCATGGGGGAGGTGTACGCATACCCCTCCTTCTTCATGCAGGAAGACCATTTCCCGAAGACTGTCCGGACTTCCGGGACCTTCTGGGAATCCTCGTAGCTCGCCGTCGAAATGCGGCTCGCCACTTCCGCTCCGGCTTTGTCCTCGTACGGTTTGCGGAATCCGAGAATCGCGGCGCCCAGGCAGCCCTCGGCCGGCACCTTCTTTCCTCGGTATTTGAGTTCCGTGGAGTCCGCTCCGAGGGACCGGCTCCCGTACAGGACCTTGGTCTGGTCCTTCGTGAGTTTCGCCGTCGGCGTCTCCTGCTGCGGCGGCATCCGGTATCCGTAACGCTCCGCGCTCTCCCTGTCCGTCAACCCGTACCGGCGGTCCTCTGTCCCGGCCGGGGCCGGATTCCTCACGGGCTCATAGGCGAGTCCGAAGTCCTTCATGCAGTCACGGGCCAGGACCTGCTCGGCCGCCCGGATCACCTCGTAGTCGGCGTCGCTGTAGCTGTACGCGGCGAGCGGCAGCCGGAAGGTGTAGCTCTTCCGTCCCGGTGACGACGGGCTCGGGCTCGCCTCCGGTGCCGAGGGGGAGCCGCTGGAGGGGCCCTCGGCCGACGGCTCGTGCGAGGTGCAGCCGACCAGCAGCGTGAGGAACAGGACGGGGATCGCCAAACGTCTCATGAGTCCAGATGTCTCTTGGAATGTACGGCTCGGACTTCCTGGAAAAACAGCGGATCCCCGCGCGGAGCTGATCGCTCCGCGCGGGGCCGTGTGCTGTTTCGCGCGCAGTCTCTACAGGTGGCTGGTCAGTTCCACTTGTAGCAGTTCGTGCCGTTCCGGTTGAAATCGAAAGAGGCGTTCTCGTTGTACGTCTTGGCGAGCTTGTTGGTGTCGGCCAAGGGTGCGAACGTGTCGCAGGCACCGCCGTAGTTGCTGTTGAAGAAGACCGTGGCGATGTGGTCGACGCTCGCGTTCCAGAACGACGCGGCGTTGTTCTTCACGGTCTGTCCCTTACCGCTCCCGGAGGACAGGAAGTTGTACCCCGCGAGGTTGGAGACACCGTCGTCCGTGAAAGCGGTGTGCGACCCCGACAGGCCACTGTTGTAGTAGAAGACGGCGCAGTCGTTCGCCCACGTGGGACAGCTCTCTCTGGCCTCCGCGTGCGCCATGGGGGCCACACCCAGAACCGCTACGGCCGCAGCCGGAACCGCCATTGCCAGAGAAAGGACCTTACGCTTCGACTTCATGGATTCCCCTCGTTTGTGAATGCGCCGAGTGGCATTCGCGGAGATCACCCTAAAGAGGATGAAGCGATCACGACAAGCGATTTCTGGCCACTGGAGTGGCCGGGGACTGCCGGGTGTACCCGGCCCGCAGCCCCACCCGGAGCCCCACCCGCAGCCCCGCCCGGCCGACCGGCGGCCGAGAGCCCGGACCGGTTAGCCTGGAGCGTCCAGAGCCGGCTGTCGCACCCACCAGCCGGCCCACGCACGCACAGTTCTCAGTGAGGGGCGCCCAGATCCCGTGCGCATCGCCAGATTCTCCATCGACGGGAACGTCGCCTTCGGCGCGGTCGAGGGCGACAAGCCGGACGAACTCGTCCTCGACATCATCAAGGGCATCCCGTTCGCGGACTTCGAGCTCTCCGGTACGAAGGTCCCGCTGAGCAAGGTGCGGCTGCTGCCCCCGGTGCTCCCCAACAAGGTCGTGGCGTACGGCCGTAACTACGCCGACCACGCCAAGGAGCTGGGCAACGAGGTCCCGGACGTCCCCTTCGCCTTCTTCAAGCCGTCCACCTCGGTGATCGGCCCCGGCGACGACATCCAGTACCCCTCCTTCTCCGCGGACGTCCACCACGAGGCCGAACTGGCCGTCGTCATCGGCCGCATGTGCCGCGAGGTCCCCCGCGAGCGCGTCAAGGACGTGATCTTCGGCTACACCTGCGCCAACGACATCACCGCGCGCGATGTCCAGAAGCGCGAGAAGCAGTGGGCCCGGGCCAAGGGCTTCGACACCTCCTGCCCGCTGGGCCCCTGGGTGGAGACCGGCCTGGACCTCGAGACGGCCGCCGACCTGACGATCCAGCTCACCGTCAACGGCGAGCAGCGCCAACTCGGCCGCACCAGCGAGATGATCCACTCCATCGAGGACCTGATCGTCAACATCTCCGAGGCCATGACGCTGCTCCCCGGCGACGTGATCCTCACGGGCACCCCGGCAGGCGTCGGGCCGCTCACCGTCGGCGACGAGGTCGCCGTCACCATCGAAGGCATCGGCACTCTCACCAACAAGGTTGTCAAGCGTGGCTAGCGCACCCGTCCGCGTACGTTTCTGCCCCTCGCCCACCGGTAACCCCCACGTGGGCCTGGTCCGCACCGCCCTGTTCAACTGGGCCTTCGCCCGGCACCACCAGGGCACGCTCGTCTTCCGCATCGAGGACACCGACGCGGCCCGCGACTCCGAGGAGTCGTACCAGCAGCTGCTCGACTCGATGCGCTGGCTGGGCTTCGACTGGGACGAGGGCCCCGAGGTCGGCGGCCCGCACGCGCCGTACCGCCAGTCGCAGCGGATGGACCTCTACAAGGACATCGCCGCCAAGCTGCTGGACGCCGGGCACGCCTACCACTGCTACTGCTCCCAGGAGGAGCTGGACACCCGCCGCGAGGCCGCCCGCGCCGCCGGCAAGCCGTCCGGCTACGACGGCCACTGCCGCGACCTGAGCGCCGAGCAGGTCGAGGAGTACCAGGCCCAGGGCCGTACGCCGATCGTCCGTTTCCGCATGCCCGACGAGACGATCACCTTCACCGACCTGGTCCGCGGTGAGCTGACGTTCACCCCGGAGAACGTCCCGGACTACGGGATCGTACGAGCGAACGGCGCGCCCCTCTACACGCTGGTCAACCCGGTCGACGACGCGCTGATGGAGATCACCCACGTCCTGCGCGGCGAGGACCTGCTGTCCTCAACCCCGCGCCAGATCGCCCTCTACAAGGCGCTGATCGAGCTCGGTGTCGCGAAGTCGGTGCCCGCCTTCGGTCATCTCCCGTACGTCATGGGCGAGGGCAACAAGAAGCTCTCCAAGCGCGACCCGCAGGCCTCGCTCAACCTCTACCGGGAGAAGGGCTTCCTGCCCGAGGGCCTGCTCAACTACCTGTCCCTGCTCGGCTGGTCGCTCTCGGCGGACAAGGACATCTTCGGCACCGACGAGCTGGTCGCGGCCTTCGACATCGCGGACGTGAACCCCAACCCGGCGCGCTTCGACCTGAAGAAGTGCGAGGCGATCAACGCCGACCACATCCGGCTGCTGGACGTGAAGGACTTCACGGAGCGCTGCGCGCCCTGGCTGAAGGCCCCCTTCGCGCCCTGGGCACCGGAGGACTTCGACGAGGCGAAGTGGCAGGCGATCGCCCCCCACGCCCAGACCCGCCTCAAGGTCCTCTCGGAGATCACCGACAACGTCGACTTCCTCTTCCTCCCCGAGCCGGTCTTCGACGAGCCGTCCTGGGCGAAGGCGATGAAGGAGGGCAGCGACGCGCTGCTGAGGACCGCCCGCGAGAAGCTGGAGTCCGCCGACTGGGCCTCCCCGGAGTCCCTCAAGGAGGCCGTCCTGGCGGCCGGCGAGACCCACGGCCTCAAGCTCGGCAAGGCCCAGGCGCCGGTCCGCGTGGCCGTCACCGGCCGCACGGTCGGCCTGCCCCTCTTCGAGTCCCTGGAGGTCCTGGGCAAGGAGACGACCCTGGCCCGGATCGACGCGGCGCTGGCGAAGCTGGCTGCGTAGCGCACACGCGTGTGGAGGGGCGGTGGCCGTGGCGGCCGCCGCCCTCGGCGTTGTCAGTGGGGCGCACTAGGGTTCCGGCATCGCACTCAAGATCCGGAAGGGCCCCGTCATGCCGATGTCGCCTCGTGACTACACCTGGCTGTTCACCCCGGGCAGCACGTTCGCCTACGAGTCCGGGCAGACCGGCGTCATCCACGTGACCGACGGCGGGATGCTCGACCTGCCCACCGGACGGGTCGTCGCCTGCGACCCCTTCGTCTACCTCGGGTCCGGGGACATAGAGCCGTTCACCGTCACCGTCGCCCCCGGCCGCTACCGCGTCGAGGCGGCCGTCGCGACCCTCACCCGCCCCGGCGAGCCCCCGGCCGAGCGCCCCCACCGCCGGGTGGCGGCGGCCCGTCTGGTGATCAGCGACGAGCCCACCGCGACCTGGGAGTTGGCCCTCCAGCCGGAACAGGACCCCGCCGAGCTCAAGGACGACGAGTTCTTCGGCTACGGCGTCGACGCCGGCACCGGCTGCTTCTACGACGCCTCGGCCGAGGAGGCTTTCCCCGGCACCGAGGAGGAAGAGGGGCCGCTGTGGGAGGCCTTCGAGAACAGCGACTGGTCGCAGGGGCCCCACCTGGTCACCTCCACCTCCACCGGCCACACCCTGGCCGCGTTCACCTCCGGCTGGGGAGACGGCTTCTACCCCACCTGGATCGGGCGGTCGGCGTCCGGCGAGGTCACCTGCTTCCTCACGGACTTCTTCGTCGCCCCCGACCCCTCCTGAGCCCCCACGATCCCCGGACGCGGCCCCCGGCACCGGGTTACCGTCGGGTCATGAGCATTCGGGCCGTGGTCTGGGACGTCGACGACACCCTGTTCGATTACACGGGGGCCGACCGCATGGGGATGCGGCTGCATCTCGATGCCGAGGGGCTGCTGGGGGCGTACGAGAGTGTCGAGCAGGCCATCGCGCGGTGGCGGGCGGTCACCGACGCGCAGTGGGCGCGCTTCTCGGCGGGGGAGGTCGACTTCCCGGGGCAGCGGCGGGAGCGGGTGCGGGTGTTCCTCGGCCAGGAGCTGAGCGACGGGGAGGCCGACGCCTGGTTCCAGCGCTACATCGCGCACTACGAGACCGCCTGGGCCCTCTTCCCGGACGTCCTGCCCGCCCTGGACGCCCTCGCCGCCAGCCACCGGCACGCGGTGCTGTCCAACTCCAGCATCCACGTCCAGGACCACAAGCTCCGCGTCCTCGGCGTCCACGACCGCTTCGAGGTCATCCTGTGCGCGGCCGAGCTGGGCGTCTCCAAGCCCGAGGCCGGCGCCTTCCTCGCGGCCTGCGACGCCCTGGAGCTGGATCCGCACCAGGTGGCGTACGTCGGTGATCACCCGGAGATCGACGGGCGGGGCGCCGCGGACGCCGGACTGCTCTCGGTCTGGATCGCCCGCGAGGGCCCGTACGCGACCGTCGAGGCGCCCGACGGCACCCACCGGATCGCCTCCCTCGCCGAACTCCCCACGATCCTCGGCTCGGATACCCGTTTTGGAGCCCCGTCCACCTTCGGGTAATGTTCTTCCTGCGCCGCCGGGGAGCGGGCCGAAAGGCCGGGAACCGGAGGAGCAGAACTAGAACAAGATCCCCGCAGGGGCTTGCGTTCCAGTGGCCTATGGTGTAATTGGCAGCACGACTGATTCTGGTTCAGTTAGTCTTGGTTCGAGTCCAGGTAGGCCAGCTCGCAGAGCTTATCTGCGCAGCGGAGATCAACTCCGCGAAGCCCCCGTTGTGTAGCGGCCTAGCACGCTGCCCTCTCAAGGCAGTAGCGCCGGTTCGAATCCGGTCGGGGGTACAGATCCTTCCCGGAGGGTCAGTCAGGGTCGCACCCACTGACTCTCATGCAGGATCGCTAGGGCCCCCGTTGTGTAGCGGCCTAGCACGCCGCCCTCTCAAGGCGGTAGCGCCGGTTCGAATCCGGTCGGGGGTACGCACTGGTCTAAACCACATTGGTCTATGGTGTAATTGGCAGCACGACTGATTCTGGTTCAGTTAGTCTTGGTTCGAGTCCAGGTAGACCAGCTCGGACCTGCGGCGATGTAGTTCCACACGCTTGCAGGCTCCACGCCCCCGTTGTGTAGCGGCCTAGCACGCCGCCCTCTCAAGGCGGTAGCGCCGGTTCGAATCCGGTCGGGGGTACGAGATGAAGGCCCTTCGCTTCGGCGGAGGGCCTTCGTTGCGTCCGGGCTCACTCGAAGCCGTACCTGCGCGCCGACTCCTCCTCCTGTGCCAGTCGGTGCAGCGCCTGGAGCGCCGGTTCGTTGAGGATCGCCCCCAGGACCGCGAACTCGACCCGCTCCGCTCCCGACGGGAGCGCCTCCAGGGAGTCCAGGTCCAGGACCGCCGTCCGCTGCATCAACTCGGCGTACGGCGCGAGCTGTTCGGCTCCCCAGTCGTAGCCGAGCCGGCGGAACGCGGCCACCGCCACGACCAGCGAGCGATACGCGGGGGAGATCGTCGTGAGCTGCTTGGCGTTCTCCCAGCCGAGCCGGTCCAGGAGTGCGCCGACCTCCCGGTGCGCCGCCCGTACGTACTCGTCCTCCGCGTCCGGCTCCGGGACCTGCGGCAGCGCCCACAGGGCCGCGCCGAGCCGGATCGTACGGCCCAGCGAGTCGTCGTCGACATGCCCCAGGACCTCGCGGACCGTCGCCACCGGGAGCCGGCCCACCTGGATCATCGCGCGCACCAGACGCAGCCGCCGCAGATGCTCCTCGTCGTACTCCGCGGTCGTCGCGTTGATCTGGCGGCCGGGCGCCAACAGGCCTTCACGCAGGTAGTACTTGATCGTCGCGGTGGACACCCCGCTGCGTTCGCTGAGTTCGGCCAGCCGCATCTCTTGTGCCCTTCCTCGGATAACGGCACTATCCAATCAGCCGCGCTCGGATAGTGCAGCTCACCAACGAGGGGGTCCCGTGTTCGGGAAGTTCGGGAAGTTCGGGAAGAAGGTCGCCGCGGGTCGTACGACCGCCGCGGCCGAGGGAGACGTGGTCGTCCTGCTGATCGGCATGCGGATCAATCACTTCTGGGCCGTGCACCACTGGGTGCCGGTCCTGCTCGCCATGCCGAGGATGCTGCGGGAGCTGGCGCGGGCGCCGGAGCGGGGGTTGCTCTCCCATGTCCTGCTGACGGCTTCACCGCGGACGTACTACGTCGTCCAGTACTGGGAGTCGAAGGAGAAGCTGTACGCCTACGCGCACTCACCGGAGATGTTCCACCACCGCGCCTGGTCGATCGTCAACCGCAAGGAGAAGGCGGGGAAGGTCCGGCAGCACGTGGGGCTTTGGCACGAGGCGTACGTGGTCCCGGAGGGAGCCTACGAGTCGATCTACGCGGACATGCCGGCGTTCGGGTTGGCGGCGGCGCACGGTCAGGTACCGGTGGAGCGCAGGGGGCGTTCGGCGAAGGAGCGGTTCGCTCATAGGTCTGGGGCCGCATGACCCACTCAGGGGCGCGGGGAACTGCGCGACCGGCCCCCACCGGCCGTCAGTCGACTGACTCGCCGTCGTGGCTGGTCGCGCGGTTCCCCGCGCCCCCAAGAAGGTCGGACATGTCCCCGTCGGTTCAAGACCTGCCGCGGCGTTGAGGCCGGTCCGGTCCCGACAGGGGGCGCCCTCAACCCGTACGGCGCAGGGCCTCGGAGAGACGCGCCGCGGCGTCGATGACCGCCTGGGCGTGCATACGGCCCGGGTGGCGGGTGAGGCGCTCGATGGGGCCGGAGACCGAGACCGCGGCCACCACGCGGTTGGACGGACCGCGGACCGGCGCCGAGACGGACGCGACGCCCGGCTCGCGCTCGCCGATGGACTGGGCCCAGCCCCGGCGCCGTACGCCCGACAGGGCCGTCGCCGTGAAGCGGGCGCCCTGGAGGCCGCGGTGCAGGCGCTCCGGCTCCTCCCAGGCCATCAGGATCTGGGCCGAGGAACCCGCCTTCATGGTGAGCGTCGAACCGACCGGGACGGTGTCCCGCAGGCCGGACAGGCGCTCCGCCGCGGCGACGCAGATGCGCATGTCGCCCTGGCGGCGGTAGAGCTGCGCGCTCTCGCCGGTGACGTCCCGCAGGTGCGTCAGCACCGGGCCCGCGGTCGCGAGGAGACGGTCCTCGCCCGCGGCGGCGGCCAGTTCGGCCAGCCGGGGGCCCAGAATGAAACGGCCCTGCATGTCGCGTGCCACCATGCGGTGGTGTTCCAGAGCCACGGCCAGCCGGTGGGCCGTGGGTCGTGCCAGTCCGGTCGCCGCGACCAGACCCGCGAGGGTGGCCGGACCGGACTCCAGGGCGCTGAGGACAAGGGCTGCCTTGTCCAGAACGCCGACGCCGCTACTGTTGTCCATGAAACGATACTCACGTCTCACTCTGTGAAACGCAAGTTCCTTTTTCCGTGAGACGCGCAACCCTTGTAGGCACAGCGGCCCGGTGACCGTACGGGCCTGGTGACGGGCGCCCGTGAACTGGGGCCGGGTGCCGTCTCCTCAAGATCTCTAGTTGGGCCGGTGGACGATCTCGCCGGCCGGAGGGAAAGCGATGGGTAGGACACTCGCGGAGAAGGTCTGGGACGACCATGTCGTCCGGCGCGCCGAGGGCGAGCCCGACCTCCTCTTCATCGATCTGCACCTGCTGCACGAGGTGACCAGCCCGCAGGCCTTCGACGGACTGCGCAAGAGCGGCCGCCAGGTGCGCCGGCTCGACCTGACCATCGCCACCGAGGACCACAACACCCCGACCCTCGACATCGACAAGCCCATCGCCGACCCGGTCTCCCGGGTCCAGCTGGAGACGCTGCGCAAGAACGCCGCCGAGTTCGGTGTGCGCCTGCACCCGCTGGGCGACGTCGAGCAGGGTGTCGTGCACGTCGTGGGCCCGCAGCTGGGCCTGACCCAGCCCGGTATGACCGTGGTCTGCGGTGACTCCCACACCTCCACGCACGGCGCCTTCGGCGGCCTGGCGTTCGGCATCGGCACCTCCCAGGTCGAGCACGTGCTGGCCACCCAGACGCTGCCGCTGGTCCGCCCGAAGACCATGGCCATCACGGTCAACGGCGAACTGCCCGACGGCGTCACCGCCAAGGACCTGATCCTGGCGATCATCGCCAAGATCGGCACGGGCGGCGGCCAGGGCTATGTCCTGGAGTACCGCGGCTCCGCCATCGAGAAGCTCTCGATGGAGGCCCGCATGACCATCTGCAACATGTCGATCGAGGCCGGTGCCCGCGCGGGCATGATCGCCCCCGACCAGACCACGTTCGACTACCTCGAGGGCCGTCCGCACGCGCCCAAGGGCGAGGACTGGGACGCGGCCGTCGCGTACTGGAAGACCCTGAGGACGGACGAGGACGCCGAGTTCGACGCCGAGGTCGTCATCGAGGCCGCCGAACTGTCGCCGTTCGTCACCTGGGGCACCAACCCGGGCCAGGGCGCGCCGCTTTCGGCGCACGTCCCCGATCCCGCTTCGTACGAAGACGCATCGGAGCGCCTCGCCGCCGAAAAGGCCCTGGAATACATGGGGTTGGAGGCCGGGCAGCCGCTGCGCTCCATCAAGGTGGACACCGTCTTCGTAGGTTCGTGCACCAACGGCCGTATCGAGGACCTGCGCGCGGCCGCCGAGCTCGTCAAGGGCCGCAAAGTCGCCGACGGCGTACGGATGCTGGTCGTCCCCGGCTCCGCGCGGGTCGGTCTCCAGGCCGTCTCCGAGGGCCTGGACGTCGTCTTCAAGGAGGCCGGCGCCGAATGGCGGCACGCGGGCTGCTCGATGTGTCTGGGCATGAACCCGGACCAGCTGGCCCCGGGTGAGCGCTCCGCGTCCACCTCCAACCGCAACTTCGAGGGCCGGCAGGGCAAGGGCGGCCGTACGCACCTGGTGTCGCCGCAGGTCGCGGCCGCCACCGCCGTACTGGGCCACCTGGCCTCGCCCGCCGACCTGTCCGACGCCCCTGCCGCCGCTGGAGTCTGAGAGTCATGGAAGCATTCACCACGCACACCGGCCGGGCCGTTCCGCTGCGTCGCTCGAACGTCGACACCGACCAGATCATCCCTGCTCACTGGCTCAAGAAGGTGACCAGGGACGGGTTCGAGGACGGGCTGTTCGAGGCCTGGCGCAAGGACGAGAAATTCATCCTCAACCAGCCCGAGCGCAAGGGCGCCACGGTCCTGGTCGCCGGCCCCGACTTCGGCACCGGATCCTCCCGTGAGCACGCGGTGTGGGCGCTGCAGAACTACGGCTTCAAGGCCGTGATCTCCTCCCGCTTCGCCGACATCTTCCGCGGCAACTCGCTGAAGAACGGCCTGCTCACGGTGGTCCTGGACCAGAAGATCGTGGACGCGCTCCAGGAGCTCACGGAGAAGGACCCCGAGGCGGAGATCACCGTCGACCTCGAGGCCCGCGAGGTGCGCGCCGAGGGCATCACCGCGAGCTTCGAGCTGGACGAGAACTCCCGCTGGCGGCTGCTGAACGGCCTGGACGACATCTCCATCACCCTCCAGAACGAGGCCGACATCGCCGCGTACGAGGCCAAGCGGCCCTCGTACAAGCCGCGGACGCTCCAGGCGTGACGCCCGGGTCGCCCCCGGGGTGACCCGAACCCTCCTTCGGAGCAACTGAACAGGTCGAGTTTCGGCCACCCAACACCCCCGCCGTACCCCCGATCAGCCCGATCGGGGGTACGGCTGTGTCTGCCCCCCGACGGCCCCGCGCAATGCGACACGCCCGCTCAACTTCCCACGTTACGACGGGTGTTGTCGGGGTACGCGTCCCTTGTCACCGTGGCTTCCGCATGTGCCCGGAAGGCCGTCCGAGGCGGCAGTTGCACCCCTAGCAGGCGACAACTCGCCCCAGATGGCACAATCTGTGCATGGAACACGACGGCCAACTCGAGCTCTATGCGGCAGTCGCGGACCAACTGAAGGAAGCGCACGCAAGAGTGCGCGCACTGCAAGTCCCGGAGGGCGTACGGATGGCGCTGACCCGGAAGCTGCTGGTCATTACGGCCGCGGCCAAGCACGACGTCGTCGAAGCGACAAGGCGTCTGGAGCGGTTCACCGCTGACCTCGACGCGGGTCGAATCCCGGAAGAGGAACGCTGAACAAGTCCAGAGCAGCCGAGTTCGTTGCGGCACAAGGGTGATAAGCCCGTTTCGTGTTTGATTTGCGGTATATATCTGCCTAACGTGCGAAAAGCTTGAACACTTTCGTTCTGGCAATGTCTCCGAAGGGGAAGACGTGAACAAGGCGCAGCTCGTAGAAGCGATTGCCGACAAGGTGGGCGGCCGCCAGCAGGCCGCCGACGCGGTCGACGCGGTCCTGGACGCCATCGTCCGCGCGACGGTCGCGGGCGACCGTGTCTCGGTCACCGGCTTCGGTTCGTTCGAGAAGGTCGACCGGCCGGCCCGTTACGCTCGCAACCCCCAGACGGGCGAGCGGGTTCGGGTCAAGAAGACCTCCGTTCCGCGCTTCCGCGCGGGCCAGGGCTTCAAGGACCTGGTGAGCGGCACGAAGAAGCTCCCGAAGAACGACGTCGCGGTCAAGAAGGCCCCCAAGGGCAGCCTGACCGGCGGGGCTTCGGCCACGGTCAAGAAGGCGGCGGCCAAGAAGGCCACCGCCAAGACCGCCACCGCGAAGAAGACCACCGCGAAGAAGACGACGGCCAAGAAGACCACGGCCACCGCCAAGAAGACGACGGCGAAGAAGGCGCCCGCGAAGAAGGCGACCGGCACCGCCGCCAAGACCACCGCCGCGAACAAGACCGCCGCGAAGAAGACGACGGCCAAGAAGGCCCCGGCGAAGAAGGCGACCGCCAAGAAGGCGCCCGCCAAGAAGTCCGCTGCTCGCACCACCACCGCCAAGAAGGCCACGGCCCGCAAGAGGTAAGGGCACAGGGGCACTCACGCGCCGGGCCGGACTCCGTGACGGAGTCCGGCCCGCGGCGTGTGCAAGGGGTGCGTAAGGCCTGCTCGGAAGCCTGTTCAGAAGGTCTGGAGGGTCACCAGGGTGATCCTGTCCCCGTCCATCTCGACGCGCACACGCTGACCGGGACGCAGCAGTCTCAGGCCGCCCGCGTCGAACGCCGGCGCGTCGAAGGGCACCGGGGTGCCGTCGTCGAGAAGCACCTGCCCACTGCGGCTCTCGGGGTCGTACGTGTACGCGGTCGCCTGCATGGCCGCAGCCTACTGCCCGGGAATCAGCAACCGCGCCGCGGCGGCGGCCGTCCGGGGGCCCACCCCCAGCGCCAGCGCCGCCCGCAGGTCCTCGCCGGTGTCGACGTCCTGCCGTACGGAATCGACATCGTCGAGACGGAGTTCCGCCGCTCCCGAGGCGTGGTGGCGGCGCCGGGAATCCGGGCCGAAGGCCGGGCGCAATTCCTCGCTTCCCGCCGCGGCCAACAAGGTCGTGCCCATGGCCGCCGCGTCCGGAAGGAAAGCGCGGGGGAATTCCGCGGCCGCGTCCAGGACCCGGGCCAATTCCAGGGGGCGCAGAGCCGGCAGATCGGCGTTCAGGGCCGCCAGGGCGCTTTCGGGGCGCGCCGACCGCACGGCGGACGCTCCGTGCCGCAGGGCCGCGTTCAGGCCGCCCCGGGGCTCGTCGGCGACGATGCGGGCGCCCAGGGCCGCCAGCTCGCGGCAGGCCAGGGCGTCGTCCGTGACTACCGCCACATCGCGGACCGCCGGGCAGGCCAGGGCTGCCGCCACGGTGTCCTGGGCGAAGGCCAGCGCCAGACCCGGGCGCATCCCGTCGTCGGCGGTGTCCGAGAGCCTGCTCTTGGCCCGCGCCAGGGGTTTCAGCGGGATGACCAACGTCCACTGCACGCGCGTTCCGTCCTTCTCTTCTCACGGTCATTGTCACTCAGTCGTCACGCGCCCCATCTGGCGGTGTCGGCGGCGGGGCGTACGGTGTTCTCGACAGACAGACGGCCCGGGGCGACACTTGTGCGGCCCCCCAGGCCCTAGAGGAAGGTGTCCGCGTGCCCCGCCGCAGAATCGGCTTCTGGTACCGCTTGGCAGCGGTGATCGCCAAACCGCCGCTCGTGGTTCTGATCAAGCGGGACTGGCGCGGATTGGAGAACATTCCGGCCGACGGCGGATTTATCACCGCGGTCAACCACAATTCGCACATCGACCCCTTCGCGTACGCGCACTTTCAGTACAACACCGGGCGCGTTCCGCGATTCCTGGCGAAGGCCGGTCTTTTCAAGAAGGGATTCGTCGGCGCCGTCATGCGCGGCACCGGACAGATCCCCGTCTATCGCGAGAGCACGGACGCGCTGAGCGCTTTCCGGGCCGCGATCGACGCCGTGGAGCGCGGTGAGTGCGTCGCGTTCTACCCCGAGGGCACCATCACCCGCGACCCGAACCAGTGGCCCATGACCGGCAAGACCGGCGCCGCGCGCGTGGCCCTGCAGACCAAGTGCCCGGTCGTCCCGGTCGCGCAGTGGGGCGCCAACGAGGTGCTGCCGCCGTACGCCAAGAAGCTCCACCTCTTCCCGCGCAAGACGCACCACGTCCTCGCGGGCCCGCCCGTGGACCTCACGCGCTTCTACGACAAGGACATGACCCAGGACCTCCTGAAGGAGGCCACCGAGGTCATCATGGCCGCCATCACCGCCCAGCTGGAGATCATCCGCGGCGAGAAGGCACCCGCGACGGCGTACGACCCGCGCCGCGAGCGGATCGAGCAGCGGCGCCGGAGCCAGGCCCAGAGCGGCCGCGAGGGGGAGAAGAGCAAGTGAGCAAGCCCGTCAAGGCGGCCGTCTTCGGCACCGGTTCATGGGGTACCGCCTTCGGCATGGTGCTCGCCGACGCGGGGTGCGAGGTCACCCTGTGGGCGCGCCGCCCCGAGCTCGCGGACGCGGTCAACTCCACCCGCACCAACCCGGACTACCTCCCCGGTGTCGAACTTCCGGAGAACCTGAGGGCCACGGCGGACGCCGCCGAGGCCGCGCGCGACGCCGAGTTGACCGTCCTCGCGATCCCCTCGCAGACCCTGCGCGCCAACCTCGCCGAGTGGACCCCGCTGCTCGCGCCCGACACCGTCCTCGTCTCCCTCATGAAGGGCGTCGAACTCGGCTCGGCCATGCGGATGAGCGAGGTGATCGAGGACGTCGCCAAGGTGGGACAGGCCCGGATCGCCGTGGTCACCGGGCCCAACCTCGCGCGGGAGATCGCCGCCCGGATGCCGGCCGCCGCCGTGGTCGCCTGCACCGACGAGGCGGTCGCCAGGCGGCTCCAGGCCTCCTGCCACACGCCGTACTTCCGCCCGTACACCAATACCGACGTGGTGGGCTGCGAACTCGGCGGCGCCGTGAAGAACGTCATCGGCCTCGCCGTCGGCATCGCGGACGGCATGGGACTGGGTGACAACGCCAAGGGTTCGCTCATCACGCGCGGTCTGGCGGAGACGACCCGGCTGGGCCTCGCGATGGGCGCGGACCCCCTCACCTTCTCCGGACTCGCCGGTCTCGGCGACCTGGTGGCGACCTGCTCCTCGCCGCTGTCGCGCAACCACACCTTCGGCACCAACCTCGGCAAGGGCATGACCCTCCAGGAGACCATCGCGGTCACCAAGCAGACCGCCGAGGGCGTCAAGTCCTGTGAGTCCGTGCTGGATCTGGCCCGCAGGCACGGCGTCGACATGCCGATCACCGAGACCGTCGTCGGCATCGTGCACGAGGGCAAGTCCCCGGTGGTCGCCGTCAAGGAGCTGATGTCGCGCAGCGCGAAGCCCGAGCGACGCTGAGCCACCACCTCGTATTTTGCCCCGTCCGTCGCGGGGGCGGACACTGTCTCGGGGCACTACCACCGGGTACTCTCAACGCGATATGAGCACCGAGAACCTCCCCCAGAGCCCTGAGCAGCCGCCTCGCAAGCCGCGCGTGGCCGTCGTGTTCGGCGGGCGCAGCTCCGAACACGGGATCTCCGTGGTCACCGCCGGCGCCGTCCTCAAGGCCATCGACCGGACGAAGTACGACGTCCTGCCGATCGGCATCACCCAGGACGGCCGTTGGGCCCTCACCGCCGACGAACCGGACCGCATGGCGATCACCGAGCGCCGTACGCCGAACGTCACCGAGCTCGCCGAGTCGCACGAGGGCGGGGTGGTGCTCCCCGTCGATCCCGCCAACCGCGAAGTCGTCTACAGCGAGCCCGGATCGGTGCCCAAGGCGCTCGGTGAGGTCGACGTCGTCTTCCCCGTCCTGCACGGCCCCTACGGCGAGGACGGCACCCTCCAGGGCCTCCTGGAGCTCTCCGGGGTCCCGTACGTCGGCTGCGGTGTGCTCGCCTCGGCCGTCGGGCAGGACAAGGAGTACATGAAGCGGGTGTTCACCTCCTTCGGGCTCAAGGTCGGCCCGTACGTGGTGATCCGGCCGCGCGAGTGGGAGCGGGACGAGTCCGCCGCCCGCAAGAAGATCGTCGACTTCGCGGGCGAGCACGGCTGGCCGCTCTTCGTGAAGCCCGCGCGCGCGGGTTCGTCGATCGGCATCACCAAGGTCGACGACCTCTCCGGACTGGACGAGGCGATCGCCGAGGCGCAGAGCCACGACCCGAAGGTCCTCGTCGAGGCGGCGCTGCGGGGCCGCGAGATCGAGTGCGGTGTCCTGGAGTTCGAGGACGGCCCGCGCGCCTCGGTCCCGGCGGAGATCCCGCCGCCGCAGGAGCACGCGTACTACGACTTCGAGGCGAAGTACATCGACTCGACCCCGGGGATCGTGCCGGCGCCGCTCACGCCCGAGGAGACGGCCGAGGTCCAGAAGCTCGCGGTCGACGCCTTCGACGCGGCCTCCTGCGAGGGCCTCGTCCGCGCGGACTTCTTCCTCACCGAGGACGGCGAGTTCGTGATCAACGAGATCAACACGCTCCCCGGCTTCACGCCGATCTCGATGTACCCGCAGATGTGGGAGAAGAGCGGGATCAGCTACCCGGAGCTGGTGGACCTGCTGATCCAGGCGGCGCTGCGCAGGTCGACAGGGCTGCGCTGACCCACCCAGCGGCGCGGGGAACTGCGCGACGAACCACGGACGGCGCGCAGACGGACGATGTGGCGCAGTTCCGGGGCGCATCGCAGTCCCGCGGCCCTCAGTCGGCGATTCCCTCCGGCACGGCCTTCTTGACGGCAGGCGCCAGATCCACCAACGGCGCCATGCCGTCCCCCGTGCGCTTCTCGGGGATGGACACCTCGACGTACGCCTTCCTCAAAGTGGTCGTGAAGCGGAACGACCCGTCGTCCTGCTTCTCCAGCAGCCACCCCACCCCGTTGACCTCCACACCGTCGGCCTCCGGGTCGTCCATCTTCGCGGGCCGCTGTACACCGCACCGCAGTATGATCGCCGGGTCACCCCAGCCCGCGGTCAGCGCGGATGCCGGCTCGGGGTCCCGGCGATCCTGACCGTCGACCTTGGACGGCAGCGCCCTGTCGAGGTTCTCGCACAGCTCGGTGACTTCCGTGCCCGGGCTGGGAACCGCGGCCCGGGCGCCGTCGTCTGCTGAGGAGCAGCCCGTAATGGTGATCAGCGTGAGAAGCGCGGGCAGGCCGATGAGCCGGCGACGGAAATCAATCACCGGCCAAGGGTAGACGGGGGCTACAGATGGACCACCGGGCAGGTCAGGGTGCGGGTGATGCCGTCCACCTGCTGGACCTTCGCGACCACCATCCGGCCCAGGTCGTCTACGGTGTCGGCTTGTGCGCGGACGATCACGTCATACGGTCCTGTCACGTCCTCGGCCTGGATGACCCCAGGAATCTTGCTGATCGTCTCGGCGACGGTCGACGCCTTGCCGACCTCCGTCTGGATCAGGATGTACGCCTGTACCACGGAACCTCCAGGGCGGCCACGAGGATCATGTGGGGAAAAGGAACGCCACGGTATCGCGTCGTCGCTCGCCGCGGGGAGACCCGCGGGGGCGTGGACGCCCGCGCCGGGGTGCGGACACGACAGAAGTTCACGGTCCCCTCGACCGTATCGAGGACACTGATGACGCGCGACCGGGCACGGCACGGCACAGAAGGGGCGTAAGGGCCATGAAGGGCACTGTTGGTGAGCTCGGGGAGTTCGGGCTCATCAGGGAGCTCACCTCCCGTCTCACCACCACCCCGGCGGTCCGGGTGGGCCCCGGCGACGACGCCGCGGTGGTCGCCGCGCCCGACCGCCGGGTCGTGGCGAGCACCGACATCCTTCTGGAGGGCCGGCACTTCCGCCGCGACTGGTCCACGGCCTACGACGTGGGCCGCAAGGCCGCCGCGCAGAACCTCGCGGACATCGCCGCCATGGGCGCGGTGCCCACCGCCCTGCTGCTCGGCCTGGTCGTGCCCGCCGAACTCCCCGTCACCTGGCCCTCGGAGCTCATGGACGGCCTGCGCGACGAGTGCCAGGTCGCCGGCGCCTCGGTGGTCGGCGGAGATGTCGTACGGGGAGACACGATCATGGTCTCCATCACCGCCCTCGGCGATCTGCGGGGCCAGGAGCCCGTCACCCGGGCCGGCGCCCAGCCCGGCGACCTCGTCGCGGTGACCGGCTGGCTGGGCTGGTCCGCGGCCGGGTACGCGGTGCTCTCCCGGGGCTTCCGCTCGCCCCGCGCGTTCGTGGAGGCGCACCGGCGCCCCGAGCCGCCGTACCACGCGGGCCCCGCCGCCGCGGCGCTCGGCGCGACCGCGATGTGCGACGTGAGCGACGGACTGATCGCCGACCTCGGGCACATCGCCGAGGCCAGCAAGGTCCGCATCGACGTGCGCTCCGGCGCGATCGACATCCCCTCGCAGATGAACGACATCGGGCAGGCCGTCGGGGTCGACCCCATCCAGTGGGTGCTGACCGGGGGAGAGGACCACGCGATCGTGGCGACCTTCTCGCCGGACGTGAAGCTGCCGGCCCGCTGGAAGGTGATCGGCGAGGTCCTCAACCCCTCGGCGCTGCCCCAGGTGACGGTCGACGGTGCGCCCTGGACCAGCAAGGGCGGCTGGGACCACTTCGGCGAGGACATCGAGTCGTGAGGCCGCCCCTCGTGCTCACGGTGGCGGGCTCCGACTCCGGCGGCGGCGCCGGGATCCAGGCCGACCTGAAGACCATGCTCGCGCTCGGCGTGCACGGCATGAGTGTCGTCACCGCGGTCACCGCGCAGAACTCCCGTGGCGTACAGGGTGCTTGGGAGCTGCCGGTGGAGGCGGTGCGGGCCCAGTACCGCAGTGTCGTGGACGACATCGGCGTCCAGGCCGTCAAGACCGGGATGCTCGCCTCGGCCGAACTCGTCGAGACGGTGGCCGAGTTGATCGGCGACACCGGGGTCCCGGCCGTGGTCGACCCGGTCGGCGTCTCCAAGCACGGGGACTCCCTGCTGGCCTCGTCCGCCCTGGAGTCCGTGCGGCGAAAGCTGCTCCCGGTGGCCACCGTCGCCACCCCGAATCTCGACGAGGTGGCCCAACTCACCGGCGTGCAGGTGGAGTCGGAGTCCCGGATGCGGGAGGCGGCGGACGCCGTCCTGGCGTACGGACCGGCCTGGGTGCTCATCAAGGGCGGCCATCTTCCCGGTGACGCCGTCGACCTGCTCACCGACGGCTCCGAGGAGCACTGGCTGCGCGCGCCCCGCCACGACAACCGCCACACGCACGGCACGGGGTGCACCCTCGCCTCCGCGATCGCCTCCCAGCTCGCGAAGGGCCGGTCCGTGCCGGAGGCGGTGGCGGACGCGAAGGACTACGTCACCGGGGCGATCGCGGCCGGCTTCGCGCTGGGCGGCGGGATCGGACCGGTGGATCACGGCTGGGCGCTGGACCGGGATCTCACGCCGGGGGCGCCGGCGGCCTGACGCTGACGCCGGTCACATCAGCGCGGTGGGCACAGCAAAAAGCCGGCCCACCTTGCGGTGGACCGGCTCTGCAGCGAACCAGCAGTGGCCGCGCGCTTCAGCTGGGCGTCAGCGCTGGACCTTGCCGGCCTTGATGCACGAGGTGCAGACGTTCAGGCGCTTAGGCGTCCCGCCGATCACGGTACGGACGTGCTGGATGTTCGGGTTCCAGCGACGGGACGTACGGCGGTGCGAGAAGGACACGCTGTTGCCGAAGCCCGGCCCCTTGCCACAGACGTCGCAGTTGGCAGCCACGGGTCACTCCAAAGACTTCAGATGCACTTACGGTGGATCCCGGCGGGCCGGGATCGAGATCGCAGGATCAAAGATCTGAGTGGCGCTGCCAGGGGAATGGCCCGATCGGGATCGGGCAACCGGAGCAGCATACAACGACTGCGCCAGTAGAACGAAACTACCATGGCTGATCAGGCCCTCGCTCCCGGCCCTCTTCCGGCGGACGCCCGCCCGGGGTCTACGCTGCGTCCAGTCCAGCAGCCCGAGGAGGCGCAGGTGGCGCAGGTGCCGCAGACATTCTTCGATGCTCTCGCGGTGCGCACCTGGTGCGGTCTCGCGCTGCGGGCGCTGGGTCGGGCGCGCGAGGAGATCGACGCGATCAACGTCTACCCGGTCGCCGACGGGGACACCGGCACCAACCTGTACCTGACCGCGGAGTCCGCGGCCGCGGCCGTGGAGGCCGTCTTCGAGGCCCACGACGCCCATGACCAGGGGAAACCCGCACTCGCCGACGCCGCGCGCGCGATGGCGCACGGAGCCCTCATAGGCGCCCGCGGCAACTCCGGCACGATCCTCGCCCAGCTGCTGCGGGGCATGGCCCAGGTGCTGGCCGCCGACAGTGAGACGACTCACACGGACGGCGAGGGACTCCGGCTCGCCCTGCGGCACGCCGCCGACTCCGCCCGCCAGGCCGTCGCCCACCCCGTCGAGGGCACGGTCCTCACGGTCGCCTCGGCCGCCGCCGACGCGGCCGGCCGGGCGGAGGGGGACTGCGGGACGGTCGCCCGGGCCGCCTACGACGGAGCCCGCGCCGCCCTCGCCGCGACCCCCGGCCAGCTGGCCGTCCTGGAACGGGCGGGAGTGGTGGACGCCGGCGGGCGCGGGCTGGTGGCGGTACTGGCGGCATTGGTGGAGACGTTCACGGGGGAGGCGCCCAGGGCGGTTCCGGTGGTGGCCGACGCGCAGCACGCGCGCGTGGCGGGCGGTACGGCCGTGACGTCCCCCGACACCTCCGCGGACGTGTCCCGGATCACCCCCGAAGGTCCCGCGGCCTCCCTGGAAGAGTGCGCCGACGGCCCGGACACCGGTGGCCCCGCCTTCGAGGTGATCTACCTCCTGGAGGCCGACGACACCGCCGTGGCGCGGCTGCGGGAGCGGCTCGACGGACTCGGGGACTCCCTCGTGGTGGTCGGCGGCGACGGACTGTGGAACGTCCATGTGCACGTCGACGACGCGGGCGCCGCCGTGGAGGCGGGCGTCGAGGCCGGTCGGCCGTACCGGATACGGATCACCCACTTCGGCGTCGGCGACGTCCACACCACCGGCGCCGAACGGCCGCCCCGCGAGCGCGCCCAGCGGGCCGTCGTCGCCGTCGTGCCCGGTGAGGGCCTGGCCGGGCTGTACACCGAGGCCGGCGCGACCACCGTGCTCGCCCGCCCCGGGGAGCCGCCCGCGAGCGGCGAGCTCGTGGAGGCCGTACGGCGGGCCCACGCGCGCGAGGTGGTGCTGCTGCCCAACGACGCCGACCTGCGCCACACCGCGGCCGCGGCGGCCGAGCAGGCCCGCGCGGAGGGCATCCGGGTCGCGCTGATCCCGACCCGCTCCGCGGTCCAGGGCATCGCGGCGCTCGCCGTGCACGAGCCGGAGCGCCGGTTCGACGAGGACGTCGTGCAGATGACCTCGGCGGCCGGCGCGACCCGCCATGCCGAGGTCGTCGTCGCGGAACGCCAGTCCTGGACCATGGCCGGCATCTGCCAGGCCGGTGACGTCCTCGGCCTCATCGACGGGGACGTGGCCGTGATCGGCTCGGACCTCGCCGCCACCGCCGAGAGCGTCCTCGACCGCATGCTCTCGGCCGGCGGCGAACTGGTCACCCTCGTCCTCGGCGACGAGGCCCCCGAGGCCGTCGCCGACCACCTGGAGACACGGGTGCGGGAGTCGTACCTCGCCGTGGACACGGTGGTGTACCGGGGCGGGCGGCAGGGGGCCCTGCTGCTCATCGGGGTCGAGTAGGGCGGGCGGCCCGTGGGCCCCGGGGGTCAGCCCTCCTGCTCCTCCATGAGCGCGAGCATCTGCTCGGCTTCGGCACGACGGGCCTGTGCCGTTGCGTCGTCGGCGTCGCGACGCAACCGTGCCGTCCCGTCGTCCTCCCCACCGGCACCCCCGTCCCCGTCCCCGTTCCCGGCCCCGTAAGCAGCCAACACCGCCCGCGCGCGGGCCGCTGCCTCCGCCGGGCGGCTCAGGTCCGCCGCCAGCCAGCCGGCCGCGAGTTCCGCGCCGGTGCGGGCGTCCAGGGCGGCGTCGCCGAGCGAGGCGAACAGCACGATCGACTCGGCCACCTGGTCGAGCGCCTCCTCCAGGACCGCCTGGATCGCCTCGTCCTCGGCCTCCTCGGGCACGGAACGGGCCAGCAGGTCACTGAACTGCCGGTGGGTGTGCCCGAGTTCGCCGACCAGCCGGAGCCGTGCCTCCTCGTCGGTGTCGGCGGCGCCCAGCGCGGCCTCGCCCTCCCGGACCGCCTCCGCCATCAACTCCCGTGCCGTGTCCGCCCCGTCCTCGGCCCGCAGCGCGAGCCACGCACGGGCCCGCAGGGAGCGGATCAGGCCGTGCACATTGCCGAGCTCGCGCCACAGGCCACCCGCGCGCGCGTATGCCCGGTCCGCCTCGGCCGGCAGGCCCGCGGCACCGAGGGACTCGGCGGCGAGATGGGCGAGCGTCGCGTGGTCGTGCTGCTCGGGCCAGTGCCGGGCGGTCTCGGCGGCCTGGAGACGCCGTTCGGCCGCCTCCCGGTGCTCACCCAGCTCGCTCAGGCAGTCGCCGAGCCACCACTGCGTCTGGACGACCACCCCGTCGCCGTGTGTCTCGGCGCTCAGGTCGGGCAGTGCCGACTCCAGGACCTCCGCCGCCTCGGCCCACCGCTCGAGCCGCACCAGGTAGCCGCCCAGCTGGTGCCGGGCCCAGGCTCCGAGGGTGGGGCCCTCTCCGGCCTCGTCGGCCCAGTGCGCGGCCTCCAGGGCGTGCTCGGCGGCCTCCTCGGCGAGTCCCCGGCCCCCGACGACCTCGGCGAGCTGGAGCCGCAGCTGGGCCTGTCCCACCGGCTCCAGATGCGGCCCGCCGTGCTCCAGGGCCGCGCGCAGTGCCCGCTCGGTCCCGGCCAGGTCGCCCAGGTGGTGGAGCAGCCCGGCCAGCCGGGCCTCGTACTCCACCGCGAACCACGGCAGACCCGCGTCCACGAATCCCGCCGCGGCCCGTGCGAACAGCTCGGCGGCCGCCTCCACGTCCCCGGCCCGCGCGGCCAGCTCCGCCAGCATCGCCCGCGCCTCGGCCACGCGGGCGGCGAGCCGTACGTCGTCCCCGGTGCGCCCGTCCACGAGGGCGAGGACCTCCCGCACGGCCCCCTCGGCCTCGGAGCGGGCCTCGTCCTCCCCGGTCTCCTGCACCCTGCGCATCAGGATCCGTGCCCGGGACATCACCACCGACACGGTCTGCCGTACGCCGGTGCCGTCCGCCGCGTAGAGCGCGAGGATCTCGTCGTACGGTCCGGCGACGGCAGTGAGGGCTTCGTCCACCTCGCCGGCCAGCGCCCGTACGTACGCGGCACGCGCATGTGCGGCGAGTGCCTCGCCGGGGTCGCCCGCCCGCGCGTACAGCTCGGCGGCCCGCTCGAACAGTTCCACCCCCTCGGCGCCCCGGTCCATCGCCTCGTGGTCGGCTATCTCCGCGCGGTCGCGCGGGTCCAGCTCGACGCCCTGTGCGGCCCGCGCGACCGCCGCCCACGCCTCCACGGCGTTCGGCTGGAGGGTGTCGGACAACCGCCGGGCCTCGGCGATCAGCGCGGGGAGTTCGGGCTCCTGGGCGGCCACGGGGGCCGGGGGCGCCACCGGGGGAGCGGTGACCGTGCGGACCGCCCGCACCCCGAGCGGCAGGCGTTCCACCAGCGGCCGCTGTGCCATCCGCGCGCGTGCCCGCTCGCTGACATGCGTCGTGCCGTTGCGCTCGTCGAAGCGGGCGGCCAGCGCCAGGGCCTCCTCGCGCGCGTGGGCGGCGAGTTCCGCGGCTGTCCAGGACCGGCCCGACGGCCCCGGCACCGGCCGGTCGGCCGGACCGAGCTCGACCAGACGGTCCATGAGCAGCGTCACCACGACCATGAAGTCCAGCCTGCTGCGCGGATGACCGTCGTCCGTGAAGTACGCGGGACGCTCCGCGAGCAGCTCCAGGCCCCGCGCCTCGTTGCCGCTGAGCGCGCAGAACTCCACGTGGTCGGCGTAGGCGCCCCGCATGCTCTCCATGGACCGCACGAGCCGGAAGCCCCGCAGGTGGTTGGCGCGCGCCTCCTCCAGGCGCCCCAGCCGCAGCAGCGGCAGCAGCGAGGAGGCGAGGGCCGCGTGCGGCTCATGGGCGCAGGTGAACTCGCCCGCCAGGACCGGTGCCCACAGCTCCAGCGCCTCCTCGTCGCTCCCGCGCTGCGACTGCCACCAGCCCTGTTCGTGCAGCTCGCAGGCGTGGCAGTCGGCCATGCCGTCCCGGTCCGCGGCCAGCCACGCGGCGTACGCGCGCTCGGCCCGCGCCACGTCCCCGATGTGCGCGGCCACGCTGTACTCGGCGCTGCGCACGGCCCGTTCGGAGTGTCCCGCCAGCCGGTAGCGGTGCTCCATCTCGCCGAGCCACTTCTCCATGGCGGACAGCGGGATGTGCGGCTGGTCGAGCATGCCGGCCGTCATCCACTTGAAGACCCAGTGCAGCGAGTGCGTCTCGTACTCGTCGAAGTCCTCGGGGCGCTCGTCCCACATGCGCAGCAGCCGCGCGAAGGGCACGAACATCTTGGCCTTCTCGGAGCTGTAGTTGTAGACCTTCAGCTGGTGTCCGAGCGCCTCGATCACCGCGAGCGGGACGTTCAGCTTCTCGGCCTCGGCGAGCAGCTGCTCCGCGCGCGCGTTGCGGGCCGGGCCCTCCGGCTCCTCGGAGTTCTCCGCCATCGCCCGGCGCAGCGCGTCGAGGTCGGTGATCCCGCCGAGTCCGTCGATCCCGCTCATCAGGGGCCCTCCTCGCCGTTCGTGGCCCACTCCAGGAGGCCGATGAAGGCCCGGTTCAGCAGCGCCGAGTCCGCGGGCCTGAGCGGGCGCTGGGCCATCAGCAGCGCCTGCCCGTACAGGGACTCGGTGGCGGTGCCGATCAGTTCCGGATCGCCGAGCGAACCGATCCGCCGTACCAGGGGGTTGAGATGGTTCAGCACGAGACGCGCGCGCGGGGCGCTCCCGCGCAGCGAGCCGAGGATGCCCGCCCACAGGTCGTCGGCCTGCTCCTCGGCGTCCGCCCGCGCCTGCTCGTGCCGGGTGTCCCGGTCGTCCAGGTGCAGCGCGGGCACGGACAGCGGCCGGAAGGCGCGCAGGACGACATCGCAGCCCAGCGGGTCGAGCCTGGCCCGCGCGGCGGCGAGGAAACCGGACAGCGCCAGTTCCTCCACCGGGTCGACCAGGTCCATGTGGGCGGTGACGGTGTCCGCGTCCAGCTCGGTGACGACCGTCCCCGGCCGCACCGAGGGCAGCGCCTCGACCAGGTCACTGTCGTACGTGTAACCGCCGTTGACCACCCCGACGCCCTGCGCGGAGGCGATCGGCGCGACCTGCCGGTACTCCTCGACGGTCCGCGTGAAGTGGACCACCGGGTGCCGTTGGGCGAACTCCTCCAGGGACAGCCGTCCGTCGGTCGTCTCGAACGGCAGCCAGGGCAGCATCGTGCGCAGCATCTCCCGGTCGTGCCGCGCGAGCGACTTCACGCCCAGGTGGTGCACGGACAGGAAGGCCGCGAGCCGCTCCGGGTCCCCGGCGGCCAGGCCCGTCAGCCAGGACCGGATCCGTTCGCCGAGCGCGTCCCGCACGGCGGCCAGCGTCTCGTCCTCGTACAGCGACTCGCGCGAGGCCGTGGGCCGCAGGCTGTCGGTGTCCAGGACGCAGCGCACGAAGAACGCCCAGTCCGGCAGCAGCTGTTCGGCCCGCTCGGTCAGCAGCATGCCCTTGAGGTGCACGCGGTGGGTGGCCCGCTGGGCAGGGCTGACGGCGGAGGGAAGGACGTACGCGACGCCCCGGACCCCGGCCAGCGGAACGTTCAGCTCGATCGAGTCCAGCGGGGTGAAGCCGAACAGGTCGTGGCAGTGCCGGGCCAGCGCCACCCTGCGGTTGGCCGGGGAGGGGTACGGGCGGTCCCAGGGCGCGGGCAGATCGGTGACCGCCTCCTCGCCGACCCGGACGTCGTACGGCAGCCGCGAGCCGAAGTCCCGTGCGAGCTGGAGGACGCGCCCGGGCGCGAGCCACTCGCCGGCGCCCGCGCGGGCGACCAGGTACACGGTCGTCCCCGGCTCCGGACGGGCGTCCGGGGGCAGCGTCCGTACCCGGTACGAACCGTCGTCGCTCGCCGTCCACTCCACGGGCGGGGCGTCCGGCGTACGGGCGCTGCGGCTGACCACACGGATCCGCTCGGCGACCACGAAACAGGCGAGCAGACCGATGCCGAACTGCCCGAGGAAGTCCGAGCGCGCCTCCTGAAGTCCCTCGGCCCGCTTGGAACTGCGCCCGATGGTGGCCAGCAGACTGTGCACGTCCGCCTCGGTGAGCCCGACCCCGGAGTCCTCGACCCGCAGGGCGCCCTCCTCGGCGTACAGCCGCACTCTGGCCGGGGCGTCCGGCTGCTCGGCCCGCCGGGCCGTGATGGCGTCCACCGCGTTCTGGAGCAGCTCGCGCAGGTAGACCTTGGGGCTGGAGTAGAGGTGATGGGAGAGGAGGTCCACCAGACCGCGCAGGTCGACCTGGAACGTATGAGGCTGCTGAGGTACCTGGGGTGTCTGTGAGGTCTGGGAATCCATCGTCGCAGCGCCGGTGGGGGGAACGTTCGGGCGGCGCGGGGTCGGGCGGTCCCGGGTGGGGCGGTGACCGCGGGGGATGGCCGGAGCGCGTCATCCTAAGCCCCAACCAGCCGCCTGACCAGGGGTTTCCCAGGACGTATACGGCAATGTCAGTGGCGTGGTGTGCAATGGATCTCGTGCCCGCACTGGAAGAACCACTGAAGAAGGTGCTCGGCCCCGCCACCGCGAAGGTGATGGCCGAGCACCTCGGCCTGCACTCCGTCGGCGACCTCCTGCACCACTACCCGCGCAGATACGAGGAGCGGGGGCAGCTGACCCACCTCGCCGACCTCCCCCTGGACGAACACGTCACCGTGGTCGCCCAGGTCGCCGACGCCCGCCTGCACAGCTTCGCCTCCGCCAAGGCGCCGCGCGGCAAGGGCCAGCGTCTGGAGGTCACCATCACGGACGGCAGTGGCCGCCTCCAACTGGTCTTCTTCGGCAGCGGCGTCCACAAGCCCCACAAGGAACTCCTGCCGGGCACCCGCGCGATGTTCGCCGGCAAGGTCTCCCTGTTCAACCGCCGCCTCCAACTGGCCCACCCGGCCTACGAGTTGCTGCGCGGCGACGCCGAGGAATCCGTCGAGACCTGGGCCGGCGCCCTGATCCCCATCTACCCCGCCACCGCCAAACTGGAGTCCTGGAAGATCGGCAAGGCGATCCAGACCGTCCTGCCCAGTGCCCAGGAGGCGCTCGACCCACTCCCGGAGTCCCTGCGCGAGGGCCGGGGCCTGGTCACCCTCCCCGAAGCCCTCCTCAAGATCCACCGCCCGCACACCAAGGCCGACATCGCCGACGCCCACGCCCGCCTCAAGTGGGACGAGGCCTTCGTCCTCCAGGTGGCCCTGGCCCGCCGCCGCCACGCGGACGCCCAACTCCCGGCGGTCCCGCGCAAACCCGCTCCGGACGGCCTCCTCGCCGCCTTCGACGACCGCCTGCCCTTCACCCTCACCGACGGCCAGCAGAAGGTCTCCAAGGAGATCTTCGACGACCTGGCCACGGACCACCCGATGCACCGGCTTCTCCAGGGAGAGGTCGGCAGCGGAAAGACGATGGTGGCGCTGCGCGCCATGCTCGCCGTCGTCGACGCGGGTGGGCAGGCCGCCATGCTCGCGCCCACCGAAGTGCTCGCCCAGCAGCACCACCGTTCCGTCGTCGAGATGATGGGGGAGCTCGCCGAGGGCGGCATGCTGGGCGGGGCCGAGCACGCCACCAAGGTCGTGCTGCTCACCGGGTCCATGGGGACGGCCGCGCGCCGGCAGGCGATGCTGGACCTGGTCACCGGCGAGGCGGGGATCGTGATCGGCACGCACGCGCTGATCGAGGACAAGGTGCAGTTCCATGACCTGGGCCTGGTCGTGGTCGACGAACAGCACCGGTTCGGGGTCGAACAGCGGGACGCCCTGCGCGGCAAGGGCAAACAACCGCCCCACCTCCTCGTCATGACGGCCACCCCTATCCCGCGCACCGTCGCGATGACGGTCTTCGGCGACCTGGAGACCTCCGTCCTGGACCAGCTCCCGGCCGGCCGCTCCCCGATCGCCAGCCATGTCGTCCCCGCCGCCGACAAGCCCCACTTCCTGAGCCGCGCCTGGGAGCGGGTCCGCGAGGAGGTCGAGAACGGCCACCAGGCCTACGTCGTCTGCCCCCGCATCGGCGACGAGGAGGACGACCCCAAGAAGGCCAGGAAATCCGCGGAGGACGAGGCCGAGAAGCGCCCCCCGCTCGCGGTCCTGGAGATCGCGGACCAGCTCAGCAAGGGCCCGCTGCGAGGTCTCGCGGTCGAGGTCCTGCACGGCCGTATGCACCCCGACGACAAGGACGCGGTCATGCGCCGCTTCGCGGCCGGCGAGACCCACGTCCTCGTCGCCACCACGGTCATCGAGGTCGGCGTCAACGTCCCCAACGCCACCGCGATGGTCATCATGGACGCCGACCGCTTCGGCGTCTCCCAGCTCCACCAGTTGCGCGGCCGCGTCGGCCGGGGCTCGGCGGCGGGCCTGTGCCTCCTGGTCACGGAGATGCCGGAGGCCAGCCCGGCCCGCCAGCGCCTGAACGCGGTCGCCTCGACCCTGGACGGCTTCGAGCTCTCCCGCATCGACCTGGAACAGCGCAGGGAGGGCGACGTCCTGGGCCAGGCCCAGTCGGGCGCCCGCACCTCGCTCAGGGTGCTCGCCGTGATCGAGGACGAGGAGATCATCGCGGAGGCGAGGGAGGAGGCGACGGCGGTGGTGGAGGCGGACCCGGAGCTGACGGCCCTGCCCGGCCTGCGCACGGCCCTGGACGCGCTCCTGGACGAGGAGAGGGAGCAGTACCTGGAGAAGGGCTGAGAAACTGGACCCGTAACCGCCCCCGAACAAGGACCGAAGATGACGCGCGTGATCGCGGGCAGGGCCGGCGGACGCCGCCTGGCCGTCCCGCCGGGAAACGGCACCCGTCCGACCTCCGACCGCGCCCGCGAAGGTCTCCTCTCCACCTGGCAGTCCCTGCTCGGCGGGCCCCTGTCCGGTGAACGGGTCCTCGACCTCTACGCCGGGTCGGGCGCCGTCGGCCTCGAAGCCCTCTCCCGCGGCGCGAGCCACACCCTCCTGGTCGAGGCCGACGCGCGAGCCGCCCGCACGATCCGGGAGAACGTCAAAAGCCTCGGCCTCCCCGGCGCCGAGGTACGGGCGGGCAAAGCGGAACAGATCATTCAACAACCGGCGCCGGCACAGCCGTACGACATCGTCTTCCTCGACCCGCCCTACCGAGTCACAGATCACGATCTTCGGGAGATACTCCTCACACTCCGCGCCGAACACTGGCTAGCGCCCGAGGCCCTGGTCACCGTGGAGCGCAGTACCAGAGGGGGCGAATTCGTCTGGCCGCCCGGTTTCGAGGCGGTCAAGGCCCGTCGCTACGGCGAGGGAACGTTTTGGTACGGTCGCGCCGCCATGGGCGACAACGCCTCTACGTGCGAAGACGCACGATGACCGGACCGGAGAGCGAGGGATCTCAAGTGCGCCGCGCCGTCTGTCCCGGGTCGTTCGACCCGATCACCAACGGACATCTCGACATCATCTCCCGCGCCTCCAGGCTGTACGACGAGGTCTACGTCGCGGTGATGATCAACAAGTCCAAGAAGGGGCTCTTCGAGATCGACGAGCGGATCGACCTGATCCGCGAGGTCACCGCCGAGTACGGCAACGTGATCGTGGAGGCGTTCCACGGCCTCCTCGTCGACTACTGCAAGGAGCGCGACATCCCGGCCATCGTCAAGGGCCTGCGCGCGGTCAGCGACTTCGACTACGAGCTCCAGATGGCCCAGATGAACAACGGCCTCAGCGGTGTCGAGACCCTCTTCGTGCCCACCAACCCCACCTACAGCTTCCTGTCCTCCTCGCTCGTCAAGGAGGTCGCGACCTGGGGCGGAGACGTCTCCCACCTGGTACCCCCGAGGGTCCTGGAAGCGCTGAACGAGCGCCTCCGCAAAGGCTGATGGGGCTACAGTCGTCCCGTCCGTCTCCAACACAGCTGTAGAGAGTGGCGAGTACAGGTGGACGTGCAGAAGAAGCTCGACGAGATCGTGGCCACGGTCTCCGGCGCCCGGTCGATGCCGATGTCGGCCTCGGTGATGGTCAACCGTGCCGAACTGCTCGCGCTGCTGGAGGAGGTGCGCCAGGCCCTGCCCGGTTCCCTCGCGCAGGCCCAGGAGCTGATCGGCGACCGCGAGCAGATGGTCGAGCAGGCCCGCCAGGAGGCCGAGCGGATCATCGGGCAGGCACACGCCGAACGCGGCTCGCTGATCTCCGACACCGAGGTCGCCCGCCGCTCCCAGGCCGAGGCCGACCGGATCCTGGAGGAGGCCCGCCGGGAGGCCGAGGAGGTCCGCGCCGAGGCCGACGACTACGTCGACTCCAAGCTCGCCAACTTCGAGGTCGTCCTCACCAAGACCCTCGGCTCGGTCGGCCGCGGCCGCGAGAAGCTCCTCGGCACCGGTCCCGGCCTTGACGAGAACGGCTACGAGGACGAGGACGCCCCCGAGCGCAGCCACGACCCCGAGACCCTGCGCAAGGACGCCGACTCCTACGTCGACGCCAAGCTCGGCGCCTTCGAGGCGGTCCTCGCCAAGACCCTGGAGGCGGTCGGCCGCGGCCGGCAGAAGCTGCACGGCCGTATCGCCACGGACGACCTCGGCGCTCTCGCCGACGACCTGTCCACCGTCCAGCACTCCAGCGACGCCGACTACCTGGCCGACCTCGCCGCCCTCGCCGAGCGCGACAGCCAGGCAGTGGCCCAGGCGGCGGCCGCCGCGGCCGAGCAGCAGGACTATGCCCAGCAGGCGGCGTACGGCTACCAGCAGCAGAGCGAGGCCTACGCGGGCTACCAGCAGCAGCCCGATCCGTACGCCCAGCAGGACCCGTACGGCTACCAGCAGGCCGATCCGTACGCCTACCAGGGCTACGACCAGCAGCAGCCGGCCTACGACCCGAACCAGGCCCAGCAGCCCCAGCAGGCCCACCAGTCCTACGCCCTGGACGAGACCAGCCTCTTCGACACCGGCATGATCACGCCGGAGCAGCTGAGGGCGTACGAGCAGGGCCGCGGCCAGTGACGAACCCGTGAGGGACCACCGGATTGGGCCGTGAGCGAAAGGTCCAGTATCCTGGCTCTTCGGTCGCGCGTACGTCCGCGATCAACGCTGCCCGGGAACACCGAAGGGCGGCGTCCCTCTGAGCTCGAAGATCGAAAGCAGGAATGGCTCCCAACGCTCGCCTCGACCACCGCAACCCTCTTGTGTTCGACACACACGAGCTGGGGCGGCGTCCTGGCGCGCTGCAGCGCCTGACCCGCGAGATCGACGCCCCCAAGGATCTCGGGATCCAGGGAGTGATCGGAGTGCCGGAAGGCGCCCCGGTCGAGCTCGAACTCCGCCTCGAGTCGGTCATGGAAGGGGTGCTTGTCACAGGCACCGCCCGTGCACAGGCGAAGGGGGAGTGCGTAAGGTGTCTGGAGCCGCTGGAGCTTGCGCTCGAAGCGGACTTCCAGGAGATGTTCTCGTACCCTGACGCCGACGACCGGGGCCGCGTGAAGGCGGAGCCGGCCGACGACGCCGAGGAAGACGAGGACAGGCTCTTCATCGAGGACGGCTTGTTCGACCTCGAACCCGTGCTGCGTGATGCGGTGGTGCTCGCACTGCCGATGCAGCCGGTGTGCCAGGACGACTGTCTGGGCCTGTGCTCCGAGTGCGGGGCGCGGCTCACGGACGACCCGGACCACCACCATGATGCCGTCGACATTCGTTGGGCGGCTTTGCAGGGACTCGCCGGTTCACTCGGAGACGGCGAGAAGGACGAGATCAGCGGCGCTGACGCGGAAGCGGGCGTCGACGAGAAGCAGGAGAAGTAGCCGTGGCTGTTCCGAAGCGGAAGATGTCGCGCAGCAACACGCGCCACCGCCGGTCGCAGTGGAAGGCTGCGGTCCCCACCCTGGTTGCGTGCGAGCGCTGCCACGAGCCCAAGCTGCAGCACATCGCGTGCCCCGCTTGTGGCACCTACAACAAGCGCCAGGTCCTCGAGGTCTGAGCGGCTGGTGAGAGGCACTGTGTCCACTCCGAAGAAGAACTCGGGCGACAACCAGGCCTCGTCCCACACGCTGTTGGAAGGGCGGCTCGGGTACAAACTCGAGTCCGCCCTTCTGGTGCGTGCGCTGACCCACCGGTCCTACGCGTACGAGAACGGCGGTCTGCCGACCAATGAGCGCCTGGAGTTCCTCGGGGACTCCGTGCTGGGGCTCGTGGTCACGGACACGCTGTACACCACCCACCCCGACCTGCCCGAAGGCCAGTTGGCCAAGTTGCGGGCCGCGGTGGTCAACTCGCGCGCGCTGGCGGAGGTCGGCCGTGGGCTCGACCTGGGTTCCTTCATCCGGCTCGGCCGTGGTGAAGAGGGCACAGGCGGCCGGGACAAGGCGTCCATCCTCGCCGACACCCTGGAAGCGGTGATCGGCGCGGTCTATCTCGACCAGGGTCTCGATGCGGCGAGCGAGCTCGTCCACCGGCTCTTCGACCCGTTGATCGAGAAGTCCTCCAACCTCGGAGCCGGCCTGGACTGGAAGACCAGTCTCCAGGAGCTCACCGCGACCGAAGGACTCGGCGTGCCCGAGTACCTGGTCACGGAGACCGGCCCCGACCACGAGAAGACCTTCACTGCTGCCGCCCGCGTCGGAGGCGTCTCGTACGGCACCGGCACCGGCCGCAGCAAGAAGGAGGCGGAGCAGCAGGCCGCGGAATCCGCCTGGAGGTCCATCCGGGCCGCCGCGGACGAGCGCGCCAAGGCGGCGGCGGCGAAGGCTGCCGAAGTCGCCGAAGCCGTCGAAGCCTCCGAGGACGACGACGAGGGTCCGTCGTCCGTCTCCGCCTGACGCCTGGAAACAGCGCGTCGGACGTCTGGAAGCAGAGCGTCCGGCGCCTTGGAAACAGCGCGTCCGGAAGCACAGCGCAGCCGAGCGCCTGTCCCAGCACACCGGGGCGGGCGCTCGGCTCATACACCGGTCCGTGACGGGGGAGCCCCATGCCCGAGTTGCCCGAGGTCGAGGTCGTACGGCGCGGTCTGGAGCGGTGGGTCGCCCACCGGACGGTCGCCGAGGCCGAGGTGCTGCACCCGCGTGCGGTACGGCGCCACCTGGCCGGCGCCGACGACTTCGCGCACCGGCTCAAGGGGCATCGCGTGGGCACCCCGAGCCGGCGCGGCAAGTACCTGTGGCTGCCGCTGGAGGACACGGACCAGTCGGTCCTGGCGCATCTCGGCATGAGCGGTCAGCTGCTGGTGCAGCCGCACGCGGCGCCCGACGAGAAGCACCTCAGGATCCGTGTCAGGTTCGCCGACGAGGTCGACACCGAGCTGCGCTTCGTGGACCAACGCACCTTCGGCGGGCTGTCGTTGCACGACAACACCCCCGACGGGCTGCCCGACGTCATCGCGCACATCGCCCGCGACCCCCTCGACCCGCTCTTCGACGACGAGGCCTTCCACCAGGCCCTGCGCCGCAAGCGCTCCACCATCAAACGGGCCCTGCTGGACCAGTCGTTGATCAGCGGGGTCGGCAACATCTATGCGGACGAGGCCCTTTGGCGCTCCCGCATCCACTACGAGCGCCCGACCGCCGGCTTCACGCGCCCGCGCACGGCCGAACTCCTCGGCCACGTGAGGGACGTGATGAACGCGGCCCTGGAGGTCGGCGGCACCAGCTTCGACAGCCTGTACGTCAACGTGAACGGTGAGTCGGGGTACTTCGACCGGTCCCTCGACGCGTACGGCCGCGAGGGGCTGCCCTGCAAGCGGTGCGGTACGCCGATGCGCCGACGGCCCTGGATGAACCGGTCCAGTTACTTCTGCCCGAGGTGTCAGCGGGCGCCGCGGGTCACGTCGTAGCGTTCGCGGGCGGCCAGGACGTCGTCCATGCGGCCCTCCACGAAGTGGATGAGGCCCAGGAGGCGCTCGGCGAGCTCATGGCCCAGCGGGGTCAGCTCGTAGTCGACCCGGGGCGGGTTGGTGGGCTGGGCCTCGCGGTGCACCAGGCCGTCCCGCTCCAGCGCCTGGAGCGTCTGGGAGAGCATCTTCTCGCTCACGCCGTCGACCCTGCGGCGCAGCTCGTTGAAACGCAGCGAGCCCTGGTACAGGGCGCCCAGCGTGAGCGCGCCCCAGCGGCCCGTCACGTGCTCCAGGGTGCCGCGCGAGGGGCAGGCCTTGGCGAACACGTCGTACGGGAGGTCCTGCGCCTCCAGGGGCTGCTGCGTGGTGTCCATATCACAAGCGTACAGCGCTAACCCACGGGTTGCACTAACCATGAGTTAGTGCAACCCGCAACCCGCAACCCGCAACCCGCAAACCCGCAAGCCGTGTGGTCCGGGGGGCCGACTCCGTCAGTACCCGAAGTCCTGCGTCCACCAGGGGCCGCCGGAGCCGAAGACCACACCCACGCCCAGCGTCTTGAAGTCGCAGTTCAGGATGTTGGCCTTGTGGCCGGGGCTGTTCATCCAGGCTTCCATGACCGCGGCCGGGTCGGACTGGCCGCGGGCGATGTTCTCGCCGCCGAGGCTGGTGATCCCGGCCTGCGCGGCCCGGTCCCAGGGGGAGGCGCCGCTCGGATCGGTGTGGTCGAAGAAGCCCTGGTCGGCCATGGCCTTGCTGAAGTCCGCGGCCAGATCGGCCAGCGCGCTGTTGGCGGAGACCGGGCTGCACCCGACCTTGGCCCGCTCGACGTTCACGAGCTGGAGGACCTCGGCGGCGGCCGCGGCCTCCGTCGAGACCTCCACCGGCGCGGCGGTCTCCTTCTTCGCCGGCTCCTTCTCCTTCTGCGGAGGATTCGGCTTCGGCTTCTTGCTCGGTGTGGTGGCCTCGGGCTTCTTCTCCGTCGGCTTCTCGGTCGGCGCGGCCGTCGAGGTGGACGGGGCCGGCGCGGGGGAGGCGGAGCGCTCGGCGTCGCGGCTCGTGGAGCTGCCGTCCTCGCGGCTCTCGGCGGCGCTGCCCGAGGTGCCGCCCTGCTCGGCGGGCGAGTTGGTGGGCGACCCGGCGGCCTGCACATCGCCGCCGGTGTTGCTGCTGCCACCGATCTTGTAGTTGTCCAGGCCGGGCACCACACCGGTGGCGACCGCGACCGTGCCGATCGCGACGGCCGCGGAGACCCCGAGCAGACCGGTCTTGACCGGTGTCACGAGGTTCCTCTTGCGCCGGCGGTGCGAGCCACCGCGCCGGGGGCCGTCGGCGGGTGTGTAGCCCTCGCCCCGGTACAGCGCGTACTCCTCCTCGGACGCGAACAGGTAGGCGTCACTGCGCGCGTACGGGTCTGGCTCCTGGCTCAGGTAGGTGGTGGTGCCCACCGAGGCGAAGTCGTAGGAGTCCTGCGGGGCGAATTGGTACGAGTCCTGCGGGTCGAAGCCGCTCCTGTGGGAGCTGTACGTCTCTGTGACCCCCGTGGCGCGGCCCGTGGCGGCGCGGCCGGCGGCGGAGCGTCGGTGGCGTCCCATGTCCTTGCCTTCCTCGTCTGTTCTTGAGGTCGACGCGTCCCCCCGGTCAACCAAAGTCACAAAACCCACACGATCGAGTGAGTTTCGTATGAGATTCATTGGCAGCGGACAGTACCGCATGGCGCCAGAGGAAGGAGTGTCCGGAGAGACATTGGCCGGTTAGGTTGCACCCATGAGCGAGGATGTACGACTGGTCGCCTGGGTGCGCGGACGCGTCCAAGGTGTGGGTTTCCGCTGGTTCACCCGGGCCAAGGCCCTCGAGATCGGCGGCCTGAGTGGTTTTGCTCTCAATTTGGACGACGGACGCGTCCAAGTGGTCGCGGAAGGACCGCGCAAGGGCTGCCAAGGACTCCTGGACTGGCTCCTGGGTGACGACACGCCCGGCCGCGTGGACGGCGTCACCGAGATCTGGGACACACCTCGCGGGGGTTACGACGGCTTCGCCATCCGGTGAGCCGTTTCCGTAAAACGGCCCGGGCGGAAGCGGAGGGACCTGCCGCCGGCACCTGCCCGCAGCGGAAAGGTGCTGGTGGTTGCCAAGAAGCGTGTGCCGTGGCAGGCTCCGCACCTAAGATTGATCGCCACGCCCCGGGGGTCCCGAGGAAGCCGTCGCGCCGCCGTTCCAGGCCGCGCCGGAGCGGGTTGCCCACCAATACGGGGCGTGATCGTGTTGACCGTCAAACTTTTTGGTGAGACGCTGAAAGCACCCCGCGCACCTTAGCTGTTTGGCATGGTTGAACGGCACCACGAACTCAAAAGTGTCAAGCACCGCGGGTGCGAATCCCTCACGACCCACACCGCTTCGGTCGGTCACTCAGTGTGGAGGACCATCCATCATGGCAAAGGCGCTTCTCGGTTACGTCGGCGGCTCCGACCCTCGACTCCTCGCCGAGATGCGACGGCTCCAGCAGCGCGTCCAGGACCTGGAATCCGAGCTCGTACGGATCCAGGCCGAGAACGACGCGCTCGCGGCTGCCGCTTCTCACGACAGGATCATGGAGAGCATCGACGCACACCAGGCGGAGCCTGCGCTCACCTGATCGCTGTATCGCTCCACGACAGCTCACGCAGTGGTCGGGCGGCCCGTATCAACCGCTAAGTTGTCAGAGTTTGCAAGGGACGCTTCGGCGTCCCTTCTTTCTTGCCCCCGTGCACCCTTTCACTCTCTTAACGTTTGGTGTGCCCTTCACGTTCAACGGTGAAACCGCGGGCAACAGCGCGTTCATGGAGTGAGACACCCCCGGAAGGTAGAGTCCAGCGGCGTGCACCTCAAGGCCCTGACCCTCCGAGGGTTCAAGTCGTTCGCCTCGGCGACCACGCTCCGGTTCGAGCCGGGGATCACGTGTGTCGTGGGGCCCAACGGCTCGGGCAAGTCCAATGTCGTCGACGCCCTCAGCTGGGTGATGGGCGAACAGGGCGCCAAGTCGCTGCGCGGCGCCAAGATGGAGGACGTCATCTTCGCCGGCACCACCGGCCGCCCGCCGCTGGGCCGTGCCGAGGTGTCCCTGACCATCGACAACTCCGACGGCGCCCTGCCCATCGAGTACGCCGAGGTCACCATCACGCGGATCATGTTCCGCAACGGCGGCAGCGAGTACCAGATCAACGGCGACACCTGCCGCCTCCTCGACATCCAGGACCTGCTCTCCGACTCCGGCATCGGCCGCGAGATGCACGTCATCGTCGGCCAGGGCCAGCTCGACTCCGTCCTGCACGCCGACCCCACCGGCCGCCGCGCCTTCATCGAGGAGGCCGCGGGCGTCCTCAAACACCGCAAGCGCAAGGAGAAGGCCCTCCGCAAGCTGGACGCGATGCAGGCCAACCTCGCGCGCGTGCAGGACCTCACGGACGAACTGCGCCGCCAGCTGAAGCCACTGGGACGCCAGGCGGCGGTGGCCCGGCGGGCGGCGGTGATCCAGGCGGACCTGCGCGACGCCCGCCTCCGGCTGCTCGCCGACGATCTCGTACGACTGCGCCAGGCGCTGCGGACCGAGGTCGCGGACGAGGCCGCGCTCAAGGAGCGCAAGGAGGCCGCCGAGCAGGAGCTGAAGAAGGCGCTCCAGCGCGAGGCGCTCCTGGAGGACGAGGTCCGGCAGCTCACGCCCCGGCTCCAGCGGGCCCAGCAGACCTGGTACGAGCTCTCCCAGCTCGCCGAGCGGGTGCGCGGCACGATCTCGCTGGCCGACGCGCGCGTGAAGAGCGCGACCTCGGCGCCGCCCGAGGAGCGCCGGGGCCGTGACCCCGAGGACATGGAGCGCGAGGCCGCACGGATCCGGGAGCAGGAGGCCGAGCTCGAAGCGGCCCTGGAGGCGGCCGAGCGCGCCCTGGAGGACACGGTCGCGCACCGCGCCGATCTGGAGCGCGCGCTCCAGCAGGAGGAACGGCGCCTCAAGGACGTGGCCCGGGCCATCGCCGACCGCCGGGAGGGCCTCGCCCGGCTCAACGGCCAGGTCAACGCGGCCCGTTCCCGAGCCGCCTCCGCCCAGGCCGAGATCGACCGCCTGGCCGCGGCGAGGGACGAGGCCCAGGAGCGGGCGTTCGCCGCGCAGGAGGAGTACGAGGCGCTCAAGGCCGAGGTCGACGGCCTGGACGCGGGCGACGCGGAGCTGGCGGAGCAGCATGACGAGGCCAAGCGGCAGCTGGCGGAGGCGGAGGCCGCTTTGACGGCTGCCCGGGAGGCGGCCACCGCGGCGGAACGCAGACGCGCCGCGACGCAGGCCCGACACGAGGCGCTGGCGATGGGGCTGCGGCGGAAGGACGGCACCGGAGCGCTGCTCGGCGCGAAAGACCGGCTCACGGGGCTGCTGGGCCCGGCGGCGGAACTGCTGACGGTGACTCCGGGCCACGAGGTGGCGCTGGCGGCGGCTTTCGGAGCGGCGGCAGACGCGTTGGCGGTGACGTCCCCGTCGGCGGCGGCGGACGCGATCCGCCTGCTGCGCAAGCAGGACGCCGGACGGGCGTCGCTCCTCTTGGCGGGCGCTCCGGAGAGCGCTTCTGGGGGCGCGGGGAACTGCGCGACCAGCCACGACGGACCCGCAGACGCCACCCATCAGCACGCGGCAGATCTGGTCCGCGCCCCCCAGGACCTCCTCCCCGCGGTAAGACGCCTGCTCCACGGCATCGTCGTCGTCGGCACCCTCGAAGACGCCGAAGACCTCGTCTACGCCAACCCCCACCTCACCGCCGTCACCGCCGAAGGCGACCTCCTGGGCGCCCACTTCGCCCACGGCGGCTCCGCGGGCGCCCCGAGCCTCCTCGAAGTGCAGGCCTCGGTCGACGAAGCGGCGGCGGAACTCGAAGAGCTGGCGATCCGCTGCGAGGAACTCACCGAGGCCCAGCACACGGCCGTGGAAAACCGAAAGACATGCGCCGGCCTCGTCGAGGAGCTCGGCGAGCGCCGCCGTACAGCGGACCGCGAGAAGTCGGCCGTGGCCCAGCAGCTCGGCCGGCTGTCCGGTCAGGCGAAGGGCGCCGCCGGTGAGGCCGAGCGGTCCACGGCCGCGGCCGCCCGCGCGCAGGAGTCGCTGGAGAGGGCCCTCGAAGAGGTCGAGGAACTCGCCGAACGCCTCGCCGTCGCCGAGGAGATGCCGGTCGAGGAGGAGCCCGACACGTCGGTACGGGACCGTCTCGCCGCCGACGGCGCCAACGCCCGGCAGACCGAGATGGAGGCCCGCCTCCAGGTCCGTACGCACGAGGAGCGGGTCAAGGGGCTCGCGGGACGGGCCGACTCCCTGGACCGTGCCGCCCGGGCGGAGCGCGAGGCACGCGCGCGTGCCGAACAGCGGCGGGCCCGGCTGCGGCACGAGGCCGCCGTCGCGCAGGCCGTCGCCTCCGGCGCCCGGCAGCTGCTCGCCCACGTCGAGGTGTCCCTCGCCCGCGCCGACGAGGAGCGGACCGCGGCCGACGCGGCCAAGGCGCTCAGGGAACGGGAGTTGACCGCCGCCCGCACCACCGGCCGCGACCTGAAGGCCGAGCTCGACAAGCTCACCGACTCCGTGCACCGGGGCGAGGTGCTCGGCGCCGAGAAGCGGATGCGGATCGAGCAGCTGGAGACCAAGGCGCTGGAGGAGCTGGGCGTCGAACCGGAGGGCCTGGTCGAGGAGTACGGCCCCCACCAGCTCGTCCCGCCGTCCCCGCCCGCCGAGGGCGAGGAGCTGCCCGAGGACCCGGAGCATCCGCGCAACCTGCCCAGGCAGTTCCACCGGGCCGAGCAGGAGAAGCGGCTCAAGGCGGCCGAGCGGGCCTACCAGCAGCTCGGCAAGGTCAATCCGCTCGCCCTGGAGGAGTTCTCCGCGCTGGAGGAGCGGCACAAGTTCCTCAGCGAGCAGCTGGAGGACCTGAAGAAGACCCGCGCGGACCTGCTTCAGGTGGTGAAGGAGGTCGACGAGCGGGTCGAGCAGGTCTTCACCGAGGCCTACCGGGACACCGCCCGCGAGTTCGAGGGTGTGTTCAGCCGGCTCTTCCCGGGCGGCGAGGGGCGGTTGATCCTCACCGACCCCGACAACATGCTCACCACGGGCGTGGACGTCGAGGCGCGGCCGCCGGGCAAGAAGGTCAAGCGGCTCAGCCTGCTCTCCGGTGGCGAGCGGTCCCTCACCGCGGTGGCGCTGCTGGTGTCGATCTTCAAGGCGCGACCCAGCCCGTTCTACGTCATGGACGAGGTCGAGGCCGCGCTCGACGACACCAACCTCCAGCGGCTGATCCGGATCATGCAGGAGCTCCAGGAAGCCTCGCAGCTCATCGTGATCACGCACCAGAAGCGGACCATGGAGGTCGCCGACGCGCTGTACGGCGTCTCCATGCAGGGCGACGGCGTGTCGAAGGTGATCAGCCAGCGGCTGCGCTGACCGCGGTTGACTTCAAGAAGTGAACGCATGTGACGGGCGCCTGTCTAAGTTCTCACATTTCCCTGCGTTTGAATTTGAGACTTGAAGGCATAAGGTCAGCAACGTTTGGATTTACCTTCAGGTACCACCTATCTGGGGGCTGACCACACCGACAGCGTTGCCGGTGGCCCGAGGAGTAAACGTGACCAGCACAGCACAGGCATCCGAACCAGGAGCCCGGACGGCTCATCCCGATCATCTCGGGCACGTCATCTTCATCGCGGCGGCGGCCGCGATGGGCGGTTTCCTCTTCGGCTACGACAGCTCCGTGATCAACGGTGCCGTCGAGGCCATCCGGGACCGCTACGACATCGGTTCCGCGGCCCTGGCGCAGGTCATCGCCATCGCCCTGATCGGCTGTGCCATCGGCGCGGCGACCGCGGGACGGATCGCGGACCGCATCGGCCGGATCCGCTGCATGCAGATCTCGGCCGTCCTCTTCACGGTCAGCGCCGTCGGCTCGGCGCTGCCCTTCGCGCTGTACGACCTGGCGTTCTGGCGGATCGTCGGCGGCTTCGCCATCGGCATGGCGTCCGTCATCGGCCCCGCCTACATCGCCGAGGTCGCCCCGCCGGCCTACCGCGGCCGTCTCGGTTCCTTTCAGCAGGCCGCGATCGTCATCGGCATCGCCATCTCGCAGCTGGTCAACTGGGGCCTGCTGAACGCCGCCGGCGGCGACCAGCGCGGCAAGCTGATGGGTCTCGAGGCCTGGCAGGTCATGCTCGGCGTCATGGTGATCCCGGCCGTCCTCTACGGTCTGCTCTCCTTCGCCATCCCCGAGTCCCCGCGCTTCCTGATCTCCGTCGGCAAGCACGAGCGCGCCCGCGAGATCCTCGCCGAGGTCGAGGGCGACAAGATCGACCTGAACGCCCGCGTCGCCGAGATCGAGCACGCGATGAAGAGCGAGCACAAGTCGACCTTCAAGGACCTGCTCGGCGGCTCCTTCTTCTTCAAGCCGATCGTCTGGGTCGGCATCGGGCTGTCGGTCTTCCAGCAGTTCGTCGGCATCAACGTCGCGTTCTACTACTCCTCGACGCTGTGGCAGTCGGTCGGCGTCGACCCGACGGACTCGTTCTTCTACTCGTTCACGACGTCGATCATCAACATCGTCGGCACCGTGATCGCGATGATCTTCGTGGACCGCGTCGGCCGCCGGCCGCTCGCCCTGATCGGCTCCGTCGGCATGGTGATCGGTCTGGCACTGGAGGCCTGGGCGTTCTCCTTCGACCTCGTCGACGGCAAGCTGCCGGCCGCGCAGGGCTGGACCGCGCTGATCGCCGCCCACGTGTTCGTGCTCTTCTTCGCCCTGTCCTGGGGTGTGGTCGTCTGGGTCTTCCTCGGCGAGATGTTCCCGAACCGGATCCGTGCCGCCGCGCTGGGCGTCGCCGCCTCCGCGCAGTGGATCGCCAACTGGGCCATCACCGCGAGCTTCCCGTCGCTGGCCGACTGGAACCTCTCCGCGACCTACGTGATCTACACGGTCTTCGCCGCCCTCTCCATCCCGTTCGTCCTCAAGTACGTCAAGGAGACGAAGGGCAAGAAGCTGGAGGAGATGGGCTGACGGCCCGCCCACGAGCCCGGGGGGGAGGAGCCAACACCCCGCTGCACCTCTCCCCGAACCGTCCGCCGCCCCCGGTCCGGCAACCGCCTGGACCGGGGGCGGCGGCGTCGTACGGGGGTCACCAGATGAGGACGCCACCGCCGATCTCCTCGGCCTTGCGGATGCTGTCCTCGATGATCCGCAGCCGCGTGTCGATGTTGTCCCGGTGCTCATCGAGGGTCCGCGGCCGCTGCGTGCCCTCGGCGACCTCGTCGAGACGGGAGCGCAGCAGCTCCACCTCACGCCGGAACTCGGGGACGTCCTCGGCCTCGACGTAGAGGTCCTCCTTGGCCAGCACGGGCAGGAAGCGGGCGCCGAGCGAGCGCACGAACTCCGAGCCCCACACCGTCGTACGCCACGACTCGAAACCGCCGGACTGGTACACGTCGGCGGGCACGTCGAGGATCCGCCGCTCGCCGTCCGGGTCGCGGACGAACACCTCCACCAGCAAACTCATGGGCTCAGTGGACCATCGACAGGTCCACGGCGACCAATTGATATCGCCCGGCTCAGTCGCCCAGTGCCGGAAGCACCCGCTCCGCGAACAGCCGCAGGCTCCGCCAGCCCTCCGCCACCGGCATCCCGCCCGCCAGCGGATGCAGGACCAGGTTGTCGAGGTCCTGCTCCACGCACTGCTCGGGGGTGAGGATGCGGTACACGCCCTCCTCGCGCAGTTCGTCCACCGAGGTGGCCGCCGACCGGACCGCCGAGCGGATGTCGCCGGACTGCCAGGAGGCGTACGTCCGGGCCTCGTGGAGGAAGTGGTCGCCGTAGGTCGCCCAGGTGCGGTCCGGGTCCTCCGCGATGTGCAGCAGGGGTGTCTCCGCGGTCGGCATCATGGTCCAGCCCTCGGTGCCGTATTCGACGAGCCGCTCCTTGTAGTACGCCTCCAGCTCCGGCAGATGCGCGCTGGGGAAGAAGGGCAGGCCGAGGCGGGCGGCTCGCCGGGCCGCGGCCTTGGAGGAACCGCCGACCAGGAGGAGGGGGTGCGGGTCCGTCAGGGGGCGCGGGGTGACCCGTACCGTACGACCGCGGTACTCGAACTCCTCGCCGGTCCAGGCCTTGAGCAGGGTCTCCAGGAGCTCGTCCTGGATCCGGCCCCGGCGCCGCCACTCCACGTCGAACAGGGCGTACTCCTCGGGGCGGTACCCGATGCCGGCCACCGTGACCAGCCGGCCGCCGCTCAGCAGGTCCAGTACGGCGATCTCCTCGGCGAGGCGCAGCGGGTCGTGGAGCGGGCCGATGACGGCCGAGACGGTGACCGCGATCCTCTTCGTCGCCCCGAACACCGCGCCCGCGAAGGCGAACGGCGAGGGCAGCCAGTTGTTGTCGACGCCGTGGTGCTCCTCGGTCTGCACGGTGGTGATCCCGTGCTCGTCGGCGTACGCGGCCATGTCCAGGGCGGCCCGGTAGCGGGCGCTGAGGGAGGCGGGCGTGGCGCCGGGCTCGACGAGGTTGAAACGGACGACCGTGACGGGCATGGGGGTCCCCCTTCACCGGGCGGTTGGTGCGGGGGACGGTAGCTGACGGTACGTCAGATGGCCATGGCCGTGGGTCGGTCGGACACGGGTTCGGCGACCGCGGGCTTCGGCAGCACCGCGTACAGCAGCCCCGAGGTCACGATCGTCGCCGTCCAGCCGAGGCCGTACGCGCCGACCGGGTTGTTCGAGGCGAGCGGGCCGGTGAACCAGTCGCAGGTGGTGAAGAGCAGGCCGACGCCGAGGCCGGCCGCCCATGCGGTGACCGCGGCCGGGCAGAAGCCGTGCCGGTACCAGTAGGCGCCGGTGCGGGTCGTGTCGAGCAGGGCCTCGCCGTCGTACTCCTTGCGGCGGAGCATGTCCGCGCCGAAGACGCCGGCCCAGGCGGAGAAGGCCACCGCGAGCAGGGAGAGGAAGGCGACGAAGGTGCCCATGAAGCTCCGCGCGGCCAGCATGAGGACGCCGCCGAGGAGCAGGGAGATCAGCGCGTTGAGCGAGACCGCCCAGGGGCGCGGGACCCGGAACCCGAGGGTCTGCGCGGTGAAGCCCGCGGAGTACATCGACATCGAGTTGATCAGCAGCGTGCCGACCAGGGCGGTCAGGAGATAGGGGACGGCGAGCCAGAGCGGGAGGAGCTCACCGAGGAAGGAGACCGGGTCCCGGGCGGCGGCCAGGTCCGGGGTCGCCGACGCCATGACCGTGCCCATGAGCACCATCGGCAGCACGACGACCCCGGCACCGCACACCGTGTTGCGTACGATCGCCGCCGCCGACGCCGTGCCCGGCAGATAGCGGGTGAAGTCGGGGGAGGTGGGCACCCAGCTGATCCCGCCCGCGGCGACCAGCCCGATGCCCGTGATCATCGCCGACGCCGGTCCCGCGCCCCGTCCGAAGACCCGGCTCCAGTCCGTCTCGACGACCAGACGGGCCAGCACCAGGACCGAGAAGGCCCCGAACAGCCAGGTCGCCCAGGTCGTGCACCTGCGCACGGCCCGGATGCCCAGGCCCGAGATCGCGAAGCTCGCGGCCACGAAGAGCAGCAGCGTCACGACGATCAGCGCGGTACCGCCGCGCACACCGAAGAGGATGTCCAGGACGGTGAGCAGGGCGTACGCGCCCGTCACCGCGTTGATCGTCTCCCAGCCCCAGCGGGCGACCCAGATCAGCGCCCCGGGCAGCAGGTTCCCGCGCTGACCGAAGACCGCGCGGGACAGGGCCATCCCGGGTGCGCCCCCGCGCCTGCCCGCGACACCGATCAGCCCGACCAGGCCGTACGACACCACCGGCGCGGTGACGCCGACGGTCAGGGCCTGCCAGAAGTTGAGGCCGTACGCCACGGCCAGGCTCGCGCCCACGGTCAGGAGGAGGACGCTCATGTTGGCGGCGACCCAGGTGGGGAAGAGCTCGCGGGTCCTCGCGGTGCGCTCGTGGTCGGGAACCGGTTCCAGGCCGTGCGTTTCGAGGGCACTCATGATGAATCACCCTATATGCGGGCGAAATGGGGCGCAGATCGGTCGGTGTCCCCGGTGCGGCCGCTGCCCCTCCCCCGGGAGACAGGGATGGATACTGGACGGGTTATGGAAACCGTCATCCTTGCTGTAGTCATCGCCGTGGTCGTGCTCGGTGTGCTCGGCGGGCTCGTCGTCGGCAGCCGGCGCAAGAAGCCGCTGCCCCCGCCGCCCCCCGCCGCGCCCGACATCACCGCCCCTCCGGCCGAGCCGCACGTCGGCGACGAGGCCGAGACGCCGCGCGACGAAGCGCGCCGGACCATTGAGGAGGTGGATCTCCCGGACGGCTCCGCGCCGCCCGTCACCGAAGAGCTCCCGGCGGCGGCCGGGATCGAGATCCCGGAACCCACCGCGGGCCGCCTGGTCCGGCTGCGGGCCCGGCTCTCCCGCTCGCAGAACGCGCTCGGCAAGGGGCTGCTCACGCTCCTGTCGCGTGAGCACCTCGACGACGACACCTGGGAGGAGATCGAGGACACCCTCCTCACCGCCGACGTCGGCGTGGCCCCCACCCAGGAGCTGGTCGACGGGCTGCGCGAGCGGGTCAAGGTGCTCGGCACCCGCACCCCCGACGAACTGCGCGGACTGCTCCGCGAGGAGCTGCTCAAGCTGGTCGGCACCGAGGTCGACCGCACGGTCCGCACCGAGCCGGACGACCGCAAGCCCGGCATCGTGATGGTCGTGGGGGTCAACGGCACCGGCAAGACCACCACCACCGGCAAGCTCGCGCGCGTGCTCGTGGCCGACGGGCGGACCGTCGTCCTCGGTGCCGCCGACACCTTCCGTGCCGCCGCCGCCGACCAGCTCCAGACCTGGGGCGAGCGGGTGGGTGCCCACACCGTGCGCGGGCCCGAGGGCGGCGACCCCGCCTCCGTGGCCTTCGACGCGGTGAAGGAGGGCAAGGAGATGGGGGTCGACGTGGTCCTCATCGACACCGCGGGCCGTCTGCACACCAAGACCGGGCTCATGGACGAGCTCGGCAAGGTCAAGCGGGTCGTGGAGAAGCACGCGCCGCTCGACGAGGTCCTGCTGGTCCTCGACGCCACCACCGGACAGAACGGCCTGGTGCAGGCCCGGGTCTTCGCCGAGGTCGTCGACATCACCGGCATCGTCCTGACCAAGCTGGACGGCACCGCCAAGGGCGGCATCGTGGTCGCGGTCCAGCGTGAACTGGGTGTGCCGGTCAAGCTGATCGGGCTGGGCGAGGGCGCGGACGATCTGGCGCCGTTCGAGCCGGAGGCGTTCGTGGACGCGCTGATCGGCGAGTGACAGCCTCTGCAGGCGAAGAAGGGCCCACCCCATGGTGCAGATGGGGTGGGCCCTTCGCTGTGGACGGCTATGCGCGCGATCGGTGCGCCACGTAGGCCAGGGTGCCGAGCAGCAGGCGGGCCGCCGGTGGCTTCGTCGCCGTGTCCAGGGACGGTGGCCGCAGCCACTGGGCCGGGCCCAGGCCGCCGCGGTCCGACGGGGGAGCCGTGAGGTACGTGCCGGGGCCCAGGCCGCGCAGGTCCAGGGAGGTCGCGTCGTCCCAGCCCATGCGGTAGAGGAGCTCGGTCAGGTCGGCCGCGGCGCCGGGGGCGACGAAGAACTGGGCGCGGCCGTCGGGGGTCGCCGTCACCGGGCCCAGAGGCAGGCCCATGCGCTCCAGGCGGACCAGGGCGCGGCGGCCGGCGGGCTCGGCGACCTCGATGACGTCGAAGGCGCGCCCGACCGGCAGCATCACGGAGGCGCCGGGGAACTCGGCCCATGCCTTGGACACGTCGTCGAGCGTGGCGCCGGCCGGGACCTGGGGCGCGAAGTCGAGCGGGTGGGCGCCTGGTTGGCGGCAGTCCGGGCGTCCGCAGGAGCAGGCACCGGCCGCGGCCCGCGCGCCCGGGACGACGTCCCAGCCCCAGAGTCCGGTGAACTCGGCGACGGCGGTGCACTCCGAGGAGCGGCCGCGCCTGCGCGTACCGGAACGAATCTCCCGAATGCCGCCGATCGTGAAGCCCATGCCCCCTCCAACGGGTTCACCGCGCCGGTGGTTACGAGACGGACGCGGCCAGTCACTCTCCGTTTCCTCTTCCGGGCGATGGCGGCGCCCGGAAGTGCCCCGGGTGGTGCGCCGGGTCATACGCGCCCCTGCGTGCACCGCTCCGCCCACCCCCGCACGGTCTATGTCAAGTGAATCGTGTGGAGGCGAGCGTGAGTTCATTCGAAGGGGTGGCGAATGGTGGCGTTTCCGGGATCGCCATGGCTGGACGGGTGATCGTAGGATTACTTTGAGTGCACGAGTCCTGGGGGCACATGCACTTGTGGGTATGCCGGAGGCAAGTCGGTTCCCCGTTCGAAGGCTGACAACCGCCGGACGAACGGCCGTATTTACCGGCATTCTGATAACGCTTGGCGCACTCGGCGACAAGTGGACTCAGGGATGGGGGCGTTCCAGTGGGCGGCAACAGCGGAAGCGGGACGGGCACCGGGAGCGCCGCGCAGAACTCCTCCTCGGCCGACAAGCGCCCCAACGAGCTGCTCACCTCCTGGTTCGTGCGCAGCGGCTGGTCGAAGGGCGAGCTCGCCCGCCAGGTCAACCGCAGGGCCCGCCAGTTGGGCGCCAACCACATCTCCACCGACACCTCGCGGGTGCGCCGCTGGCTGGACGGCGAGAACCCCCGCGAACCCATCCCCAGGATCCTGTCCGAGCTGTTCTCCGAGCGGTTCGGATGCGTCGTCTCCGTCGAGGACCTCGGACTGCGCGCCGCCCGCCAGTCACCGTCCGCCACCGGGGTCGACCTGCCCTGGACGGGCCCGCAGACCGTGGCCCTGCTCAGCGAGTTCTCGCGCAGCGACCTCATGCTGGCGCGGCGCGGCTTCCTCGGGACCTCGCTGGCCCTGTCCGCGGGCCCGTCCCTCATCGAGCCCATGCAGCGCTGGCTCGTCCCGGGCGCCGCCGGCACCCCGCACCGCGAACCCGACCCGGCCTCCGCCCGCCGGGCCGGCCGGCTCTCCCGCCCCGAGCTCGACCTCCTCGAGTCCACGACCGTGATGTTCCGGCAGTGGGACGCCCAGTGCGGCGGGGGACTGCGCCGCAAGGCCGTCGTCGGCCAGCTGCACGAGGTGACCGACCTCCTCCAGGAGCCCCAGCCCGAGGCGACCACCCGCAAGCTGTTCAAGGTCGCCGCCGAGCTGGCCGAGCTGGCCGGCTGGATGTCGTACGACGTCGGGCTCCAGCCCACCGCCCAGAAGTACTTCGTCCTCGCCCTGCACGCGGCCAAGGAGGCCGGTGACAAACCGCTCGGCTCCTACGTCCTGTCCAGCATGAGCCGCCAGATGATTCACCTCGGGCGGCCCGAGGACGCCCTGGAGCTGATCCACCTCGCGCAGTACGGCAGCCGGGACTGCGCGAGCCCGCGCACCCAGTCGATGCTGTATGCGATGGAGGCCCGCGCCTACGCCAACATGGGCCAGCCCGGCAAGTGCAAGCGGGCGGTCCGGATGGCCGAGGACACCTTCGCCGACGCCGACGACTGGGACGAGCCGGACCCCGACTGGATCCGCTTCTTCTCCGAGGCCGAGCTGTACGGCGAGAACTCCCACTCCTACCGCGACCTCGCCTACGTCGCCGGCCGCAGCCCGACCTACGCCTCGCTGGCCGAGCCCCTCATGCAGCGGGCCGTGGAGCTCTTCTCAGACGACCTCGAGCACCAGCGGTCGTACGCACTCAACCTCGTCGGCATGGCCACCGTGCACCTGCTGCGCCGCGAGCCCGAGCAGAGCACCGTACTGGTGGAACAGGCCATGCACATCGCCAAGAAGGTCCGCTCCGAGCGCGTCAACACTCGTATTCGAAAGACGGTCGACACGGCCGTACGCGATTTCGGTGATCTCGCCGAGGTCGTGGACCTCACGGAGAAGCTCGCCGTCGAACTCCCCGAGACCGCGGAAGCCGTCTGAGAACCCCGCGGATCCCCGGAACCCCGGCCGCGGCCGGCCCTCCCGAACTGCCCGACTCGGCTCCCCCATGCCAGGTCATCGGAAGGCCGACCGTGGCCGGTTTTTTTCCTTCTACGAAGGTTGCGCCACGATAACGATCGACGTGGCCGGAATCTGCCAGTTCATCGACGCGTAACACACCAGGCGTCTTCGTCACGGCGGCGAAACAACGAGGGGCTTCCACCGAAACCGCGCTGCGTCAATCTCATGGCGCATAACCGGCCCACCCCTCAATCCGCTCTGGCTTCGCCCGCACGGGGCCGTACCTACGACGAGGAGACGCCGATGGCACCAGCCATCACGCTCGCCGCGGACAAGCTGTCCGTGGCCAACACAGGCTTCATGCTGATCTGTTCTGCCCTGGTGCTGATCATGACCCCGGGCCTCGCCTTCTTCTACGGAGGCATGGTCCGCGTCAAGAGCACCCTCAACATGCTGATGATGAGCTTCATCAGCATGGGGATCGTCACCATCCTGTGGGTGGTCTACGGCTTCTCCATGGCGTTCGGTACGGACCACGGCTCGCTCATCGGCTGGGAGAACGACTTCTTCGGCTGGACCGGCATCGACAAGGGCGACATCTGGTCCGGGTACACGATCCCGGTCCTCGCCTTCGCGGTCTTCCAGATGATGTTCGCCATCATCACCCCCGCCCTGATAAGCGGTGCGCTCGCCGACCGCGTGAAGTTCTCCGCCTGGTCGCTGTTCGTCCTGCTGTGGGCGACGGTCGTCTACTTCCCGGTCGCGCACTGGGTCTGGGGCACCGGCGGCTGGGCCTTCGAGCTCGGTGTGATCGACTTCGCCGGTGGTACCGCGGTCCACATCAACGCGGGTGCCGCGGCACTCGGTGTGATCCTGGTCATCGGCAAGCGCGTCGGCTTCAAGAAGGACCCGATGCGCCCGCACAGCCTCCCGCTGGTCATGCTCGGCGCGGGCCTGCTGTGGTTCGGCTGGTTCGGCTTCAACGCCGGCTCGTGGCTGGGCAACGACGACGGCGTCGGCTCGCTGATGTTCGTCAACACCCAGATCGCCACCGCGGCCGCCATGCTCGGCTGGCTCCTCTACGAGAAGATCCGCCACGGCGCGTTCACCACGCTGGGCGCCGCCTCCGGCGCGGTCGCGGGTCTGGTCGCCATCACCCCCTCCGGTGGTGCGGTCACCCCGATCGGCGCGATCTGCGTCGGCGTCATCGCCGGTGTCCTGTGCGCCATGGCGGTCGGCCTGAAGTACAAGTTCGGCTACGACGACTCGCTGGACGTCGTCGGCGTCCACATGGTCGGCGGTGTCATCGGCTCCCTGCTGATCGGCTTCTTCGCCAGCGGCAAGGGCCAGTCCGACGTCGAGGGCCTCTTCTACGGCGGCGGCCTGGACCAGTTCTGGAAGCAGTGCGCCGGTGTCTTCGCGGTCCTCGCCTACTCCCTGATCGCCTCCGCGATCCTCGCCTTCCTGCTCGACAAGACGATCGGCATGCGGGTCAGTGAGGACGAGGAGGTCTCGGGCATCGACCAGGCCGAGCACGCCGAGACCGCATACGACTTCAGCGGTGCCGGTGGCGGCGCCGCCCGGACCTCCGTCACGGCCCCGGCCGCCGACGCGGGCAAGAAGGTGGACGCATGAAGCTCATCACCGCCGTCGTCAAGCCCCACCGGCTCGACGAGATCAAGGAAGCCCTCCAGGCCTTCGGGGTCCACGGCCTGACGGTCACCGAGGCGAGCGGCTACGGTCGTCAGCGGGGCCACACCGAGGTCTACCGCGGTGCCGAGTACACCGTCGACCTGGTCCCGAAGATCCGCATCGAGGTCCTCGCCGAGGACGACGACGCCGAGCAGCTGATCGACGTCATCGTCAAGGCGGCCCGCACCGGCAAGATCGGTGACGGCAAGGTCTGGTCCCTGCCGGTCGACACGGCCGTACGGGTCCGGACGGGCGAGCGCGGCCCGGACGCGCTCTGACCGAAGAACAGAACAGGAGCTGCTGGGTGACGAGCACGGACGTGCACAAGGACGTAGAGGACTCGGGACCCAGCGGCTATGCGGCGGCCCGGCTGCGCCTCCTCCAGGAGGGGGCGCGGTCCGGGCCGCCGCGCCGTTCCGCCCTCGCCGAACTGACCGACGACTGGCTCTCGGGACTTTTCGCCGCGGGCTCCGAGCAGCCGCGCGGGGTCTCCCTGATCGCTGTCGGCGGCTACGGCCGCGGCGAACTGTCGCCCCGCAGCGACCTGGACCTGGTCCTGCTGCACGACGGCAGCGACCCGGGCGCGGTCGCCACCCTCGCCGACCGCATCTGGTACCCGGTGTGGGACCTGGGCCTCGCCCTCGACCACTCCGTGCGCACCCCCGCCGAGGCCCGCAAGACGGCCGCGGAGGACCTCAAGGTCCAGCTCGGCCTCCTGGACGCCCGCCACATCGCCGGCGACCTGGGTCTGACGGCTGGATTGCGGACGGCCGTCCTCGCCGACTGGCGCAACCAGGCGCCCAAGCGCCTCCCCGAACTCCAGGAGCTGTGCGCCGAGCGCGCCGAGCGCCAGGGCGAACTGCAGTACCTGCTCGAACCCGACCTCAAAGAGGCCCGCGGCGGCCTCCGGGACGCGACCGCCCTGCGCGCCGTCGCCGCCTCCTGGCTGGCCGACGCCCCGCGCGAGGGCCTCGACGACGCCCGGCGCCGGCTGCTCGACGTCCGGGACGCCCTGCACCTGACGACCGGCCGCGCGACCGACCGGCTCGCGCTCCAGGAGCAGGACCAGGTCGCCGCCGAACTCGGTCTCCTGGACGCCGACACCCTCCTGCGCCAGGTCTACGAGGCCGCACGGGTCATCTCCTACGCCAGTGACGTCACCTGGCGCGAGGTGGGACGCGTGCTCAGGTCGCGTGCCGTACGACCGCGCCTGCGGGCCATGCTCGGGGGCGGCAAACCGGTCGCCGAGCGCTCTCCGCTCGCGGAAGGCGTGGTGGAGCAGGACGGCGAAGTCGTGCTCGCCCGGGCCGCGCGCCCCGACCGCGACGCCGTGCTCCCGCTGCGGGCCGCGGCCGCCGCCGCCCAGGCCGGACTCCCGCTCTCCCTGCACGCCGTACGGCGCATGGCGGCGGGTGTCCGCCCCCTGCCCACCCCATGGCCCGCCGAGGCGCGCGAGCAGCTCGTGACCCTGCTCGGCTCGGGACAGTCCACCATCGAGGTCTGGGAGGCGTTGGAGGCCGAGGGCCTGATCACCCGCATGCTGCCCGACTGGGAGCGGGTGCGCTGCCGCCCCCAGCGCAACGCCGTGCACATCTGGACCGTCGACCGGCACCTCATCGAGACGGCCGTGCGCGCCTCCGAGTTCACCCGCCGCGTCCACCGCCCCGACCTGCTGCTGGTCGCCGCGCTGCTGCACGACATCGGCAAGGGCTGGCCCGGCGACCATTCGGTGGCCGGCGAGATCATCGCCAAGGACGTCGCCGCGCGCATCGGCTTCGACCGCGACGACGTCGCCGTACTCGCGACCCTCGTACGGCACCACCTGCTGCTCGTGGACACCGCCACCCGGCGCGACCTGGAGGACCCGGCCACCGTGCGGTCCGTCGCCGAGGCGGTCGGGTCGCAGGGCACGCTGGAGCTGCTGCACGCCCTGACCGAGGCGGACGCGCTGGCCACCGGACCGGCCGCCTGGTCGTCCTGGCGGGGCTCGCTCGTCGCCGACCTGGTCAAGCGGGTGGCCGCGGTGCTCGCCGGGGACGCCCCCGAGGAGCCCGAGGCCGCCGCGCCCACCGCCGAGCAGGAGCGGCTCGCCATCGAGGCCGTCGCGACCGGCGGGCCGGTGCTGTCGCTGCGCGCCCAGACCGAACCGCCGGTCCACTCGGAGGAGCAGCCGGCCGGGGACCCCGAACCGCTCGGTGTGGAGCTCGTGATCGCCGTACCGGACCAGCCGGGCGTGCTGCCCGCGGTCGCCGGAGTGCTGGCAGTGCACCGCCTGACCGTCCGCACCGCCGAACTCAGCACCCTGGACCTGCCCGACGGCGTCGAGGGCTCGGTGCTCCTGCTGAACTGGCGGGTCGCCGCCCAGTACGGCTCGCTGCCACAGGCGGCCCGGCTGCGCGCCGATCTCGTCCGGGCCCTGGACGGCTCGCTGGACATCGCCGGGCGGCTCGCCGAGCGGGACGCCGCGTATCCGCGGCGCCGGGGTGTCGTGGCGCCCCCCGCGCGCGTGGCGGTCGCCTCGGCGGCCTCCCGGCACGCCACGGTCATCGAGGTCCGTGCCCAGGACGCCCCCGGACTGCTGTTCCGGATCGGGCGGGCGCTGGAGGACGCCGGGGTGCGGATGCGCAGCGCGCACGTGTCGACGCTGGGCGCCAACGCGGTGGACGCCTTCTACGTGACCGACGCCAAGGGCGTGCCGCTCGCGGCCGGCGAGGCGGCCTCCGTGGCCCGGAAGCTGGAGGAGACCCTGCGGGGCTGACCGGGGGATCCCGGCGAGCCGTGTCGCCGGGATACCCTGGAGGGCGATTCCCAGCTGCCACCGACCCCGAGGACCGCGAGCGCCGTGTTCGATACTCTTTCCGATCGCCTCTCAGCGACTTTCAAGAACCTGCGCGGCAAGGGACGGCTCTCCGAGGCGGACATCGACGCCACCGCGCGCGAGATCCGGATCGCGCTCCTCGAGGCGGACGTGGCCCTGCCCGTCGTCCGGACGTTCATCAAGAACGTCAAGGAGCGTGCCCTCGGCGCCGACGTCTCCCGGGCGCTGAACCCCGCCCAGCAGGTCCTGAAGATCGTCAACGAGGAACTCGTCACGATCCTCGGCGGCGAGACCCGGCGCCTGCGGTTCGCCAAGAACCCGCCCACCGTGATCATGCTGGCGGGTCTCCAGGGTGCCGGTAAGACCACCCTCGCGGGCAAGCTGGGCCACTGGCTGAAGGAGCAGGGCCACTCGCCGCTGCTCGTCGCCGCCGACCTCCAGCGCCCCAACGCCGTCAACCAGCTCAGCGTCGTCGCCGAGCGCGCCGGTGTCGCGGTCTACGCCCCCGAGCCGGGCAATGGCGTCGGTGACCCGGTCAAGGTCGCCAAGGACTCCATCGAGCACGCCAAGGCGAAGGTCCACGACATCGTGATCGTGGACACCGCCGGCCGTCTCGGTATCGACGCCGAGCTGATGCAGCAGGCCGCGGACATCCGCGACGCCGTCTCCCCGGACGAGATCCTGTTCGTCGTCGACGCGATGATCGGTCAGGACGCGGTCAACACCGCCGAGGCCTTCCGCGACGGCGTCGGCTTCGACGGCGTGGTGCTCTCCAAGCTCGACGGTGACGCCCGCGGTGGCGCGGCCCTGTCGATCCGGCAGATCACCGGCAAGCCGATCATGTTCGCCTCCAACGGCGAGAAGCTGGAGGACTTCGACGCCTTCCACCCCGACCGGATGGCCTCCCGCATCCTCGACATGGGTGACCTGCTCACCCTGATCGAGCAGGCGGAGAAGACGTTCAGTCAGGAAGAGGCCGAGAAGATGGCCTCCAAGCTGGCGTCCAAGAAGGGCCAGGACTTCACCCTGGACGACTTCCTGGCCCAGATGGAGCAGGTCCGCAAGATGGGCAGCATCTCCAAGCTGCTCGGCATGCTCCCGGGCATGGGCCAGATCAAGGACCAGATCAACAACCTGGACGAGCGGGACGTCGACCGCACGGCCGCGATCATCAAGTCGATGACCCCGGCCGAGCGCCAGGAACCGACCATCATCAACGGCTCGCGCCGCGCCCGTATCGCCAAGGGCTCCGGTGTCGAGGTCAGCGCGGTCAAGAACCTCGTCGAGCGGTTCTTCGAGGCCCGCAAGATGATGTCGCGCATGGCCCAGGGCGGCGGGATGCCGGGCATGCCGGGGATCCCGGGCATGGGTGGCGGTCCCGGCCGCGCCAAGAAGCAGCCGAAGAAGGCCAAGGGCAAGCAGCGCTCCGGGAACCCGATGAAGCGCAAGCAGCAGGAGGCGGAGGAAGCGGCCCGCAAGGCCGCGGGCGCCCAGGGCGGCAGCGCCTTCGGCGTCCCGGGCCAGCAGGCACCGCAGGACTTCGAGCTGCCGGACGAGTTCAAGAAGTTCATGGGCTGACGGATCATCGCGTACGGCGCCGGGGGTGCCCCTTGACGGGGGGCGCCCCCGGCGCCGTACGGGTCCATGCCCCGGCGGGGAGACCGACGGCTAAGGCGTGCGTGCGATCAGGTAGCGGAAGACGTTCGGCATCCACACCGTGCCGTCCCGGCGTTGATGCGGATGGAGTGCCTCCGTCACCTCCTTGTCCACCTGGGCCTGGTCGGTCTTCTCGATGGCCGCGTCGAACAGCCCGGTCGACAGCAGGCCCTTGAGTGCGCTGTCGAGGTCGGCGTACCCGAAGGGGCAGGCCACCCGGCCCGAGCCGTCGGGCCTGAGCCCTGCCCGCTGGGCGACCTCCTCCAGGTCGTCGCGCAGGGCCGGGCGCCAACTGCCCGCGCCGCGCAGCGGATCCGCCAGCCTGGTGGCCACCCGCAGCACGGACGACGTGGCACACCGCTCCGGCGGACCCCAGCCGACCAGCACCACGGGCGTCCCCCGCGCGGCGAGCGGTGTCGCCGCGGCGAGCAGGTCCGCGAGCCCCTCCGAGTCGCCCGCGAGGCAGCCGATCGGCTCGAAGGCGGTCACCACGGTGTACGACGGAGCCCCGGCGTCGGCGGCGTCCTCGGGCGTCCCCTCGGCGAGCCGGGTGCGGGACCGCGCGCGCGTGCCCGGCGTCTCCGGCAGCAGCCGCTCGCGCGCGAGGGCCAGCCGCTCGGGGGAGGCGGGCTCGACACCGGTGACCACGGCGCCTCTGGAGGCGGCCATCAGCAGGGCGAGTCCGCTGCCGCAGCCGAGGCCCAACAGCCGCGTCGCGGGGCCCACTTCCAGTCGCTCGTAGACGGCCTCGTACAGCGGAACCAGCATCCGCTCCTGGATCTCGGACCAGTCACGCGCGCGTGCACCGAGGTCCGCACGGGAGGTGGCTCCCGTCGAAGGCGGGTGCTGCCGCACGAGCGTAGGTGTCATGGATAAGCGCCCCAATCGCCGAGATTGCCTCTGTGCTTGATCACGTAGCCCCCGTGACGTGCGCTCGCGCTCCCCCCGTATGCCAGATAACTCCGCACTCGTCCGCGCGTCCAGAGGGCAAGGGGCCCCGCTTGCCGGGGCGGTGGTGCCGGGGAAAAGAATTCACATGGCGGCAACGTGGGCCCGTAACATCGCGCCATGGCAAAGGCACCTGTTCTCACACCCCGGGCGGACGACTTTCCGCGCTGGTACCAGGATCTGATCACCAAGGCCGAACTGGCCGACAACGGTCCGGTGCGCGGCACCATGGTCATCCGACCGTACGGGTACGGGCTGTGGGAGCGGATGCAGGCCGAGATGGACGCCCGCATCAAGGAGACGGGCACCCAGAACGCGTACTTCCCGCTGCTGATCCCCCAGTCGTACCTCACCCGCGAGGCCGACCACGTCGAGGGCTTCGCGCCCGAACTCGCGGTCGTCACCCACGGCGGCGGCAAGGAGCTGGAGGAGCCCGCGGTCGTCCGCCCCACCTCCGAGATGATCATCAACGACTACTTCTCGAAGTGGGTGCAGAGCTATCGCGACCTTCCCCTGCTGATCAACCAGTGGGCCAACGTGGTGCGTTGGGAACTGCGGCCCCGCCTCTTCCTGCGGACGACGGAGTTCCTGTGGCAGGAGGGCCACACCGCGCACGCCACCCAGGAGGACGCGCGCGCGTTCGCCTCGCACATCCACCGGCGGGTCTACGAGGACTTCATGACCAACGTCCTCGCCATGGACGTCGTCCCCGGCCGCAAGACCGTCAAGGAGCGCTTCGCCGGCGCCATCAACACCCTCACCCTCGAAGGGATGATGGGCGACGGCAAGGCCCTCCAGATGGCCACCAGCCATGAGCTGGGCCAGAACTTCGCCAAGGCCTTCAACACCACGTACCTGTCGAAGGAGGGCACCCAGGAACTCGTCTGGCAGACCTCCTGGGGCTCCACCACCCGCATGATCGGCGCCCTGGTGATGATGCACGGCGACGACCACGGCCTGCGTGTCCCGCCCCGGCTCGCGCAGACCCAGGTCGTCGTGCTCGCCATCAAGGGGGACGAACCGGTTCTGGCCAAGGTCCGCGAGATCGGCGACCGGCTGCGGGCGGCGGGCCTGCGCGTCCACGTCGACGACCGCACCGACACCCCCTTCGGCCGCCGCGCCGTCGACTGGGAGCTCAAGGGCGTGCCGGTCCGCGTCGAGGTCGGCCCCCGTGACCTGGAGAACGGCACCGCGATGGTGGCGCGACGGATCCCGGGCGGCAAGGAGGCCGTGTCGCTGGAGTCCCTGACGGCACTGCTCCCCGGGTTCCTGGAGGAGGACCAGGCGCTGCTGCTGGCCCAGTCCCGGGAGCGCCGCGAGTCCCGTACGACCGAGGTGTCGACCTTCGACGAGGCCGTCGAGGCCGCTGTCGCCGGCGGCTGGGCGCGGATCCCGTGGGCCGTCCTCGGCGAAGAAGGCGAGGCCAGGCTGGCCGAGCACGCGGTGACCGTACGGTGTCTGGTCGCCGAGGACGGGTCGGTGCCGGGCGCCGACGACGCGCCCGGTAACGTCGCGGTCGTCGCGCGCGCTTACTGAGGTAGCGCCCTTCCGGTGCGAGAGCGACCGAAACGCCCCTTGCGCACCCGCGGATCACAACCGCACCGGCGCGTGGACACGATCTACGCGCCGGGGCGTACTTCACACTACGTACCGGCTTGGTATGAGCTGTGAGGCTTCTCCGCAGATCAGCGCACCCGCCCTCGTCTCCACGCATCAGCGGCAACTGACGGGTACGTGCAAATTATTTGGGATGCCCCGGAATAGGAACACAGCGGCACTCTGGCTCGTTGTCATTACGTGAGCACGACACAGACACCACCTGTTCTCGCCGCAGAGCTGGCAGAGGCGTGGGCCGACATTCAGCGGTACCACCCCGAGCTGCCCGACCTTGCCGCGCCAGAGTCACTGATCGGGGAGTCGTCGTCCGCCTGCGGTCACGAGCTCTCCTTCGAGCGACTGCTTCACGAGGCAGTCCACGGCATCGCCGCCGCGCGAGGCATTCGCGACACCTCCCGCGCCGGCCGCTACCACAACCGGAGATTCCTCGCGATCGCCGAGGAGATGGGCCTGGACCACCCCGAGGAGCCGCATCCCAGCAGCGGCTTCTCGCTGGTCACGCTCACCCCCGAGGCGAAGCGCCGGTACCGCCCGACCATCGAGCGGCTCCAGCGCGCCCTCAAGGCCCACACGGCGGCGACCTCCGCCGACACCGCCCGCTCCTTCCGGGGACCGGCGGCCCGGCACGGCTCCTCCGGGGGCGGGGTCCGGGTCAAGGCCGTCTGCGACTGCGGCCGCAACGTGCGGGTCGTCCCCTCCGTCCTGGCCCAGGCGCCGATCGTCTGCGGGGGGTGCGGCAAGCCGTTCCGGATCCCCGAGGTCGTGGGCGCGGCAGCGAGCTGAATCGCGGCTGCTCGTGGCAGCCGCGGTCGGCCCGGGGGCACCCGGAGTGCCGGGTGCCCCTCAGGCGTGCTCGCGCGCGACCTCGGTCCGAAGGGGGCCGCGGGGTGTGGCACAATGGCTAGCTGTACTCGACAGCCGCACAGGAACCCTCTCGCCTCCGGCTGACGCGTCCATCGGGCACTCGGGTACCGCAACCCCACGCGGCAATCTCGCCGTGCCCAACCACGTCAAAACCAGGAGAACCCACTCCCGTGGCAGTCAAGATCAAGCTGAAGCGTCTGGGCAAGATCCGTTCGCCTCACTACCGCATCGTCGTCGCCGACTCCCGCACCCGTCGTGACGGCCGTGCGATCGAGGAGATCGGTCTGTACCACCCGGTGCAGAACCCCTCGCGCATCGAGGTCGACACCGAGCGTGCGCAGTACTGGCTGGGTGTCGGCGCGCAGCCGACCGAGCCGGTTCTCGCCATCCTCAAGCTGACCGGCGACTGGCAGAAGTTCAAGGGCCTGCCCGCCCCGGCTCCGCTGCTCCAGCCGGCCGAGAAGGCCGCGCGTCCCTCGTTCGAGGCCCTCGGTGGCGACGACGAGGGCAAGGGTGAGGCCATCACCCAGAAGAAGAAGGCTGAGAAGAAGGACGAGGCTGCCGCCGAGTCCGAGTCGACCGAGGCCTGAGCATGCTCGAGGAGGCTCTCGAGCACCTCGTGAAGGGCATCGTCGACAACCCTGACGATGTGCAGGTCGCCTCGCGCAACCTGCGCCGCGGACGCGTGCTGGAGGTCCGGGTCCACCCCGACGACCTCGGCAAGGTGATCGGCCGCAACGGCCGCACCGCACGCGCCCTGCGTACCGTCGTGGGCGCCATCGGCGGCCGCGGTGTCCGCGTCGACCTCGTCGACGTGGACCACGTCCGCTGACGCAACGCAGCACCGGCTCGGGCCGGGGAGGGCCGTCGGGCCGTCCCCGGCCCGTAGTCGTACCTATCTGTCGTCCAGGAGATCAAGCACAGTGCAGCTGGTAGTCGCTCGCATCGGCCGTGCTCACGGCATCAAGGGCGAGGTCACCGTCGAGGTCCGCACGGACGAGCCGGAGCTGAGGCTCTCGCCGGGTGCCGTCCTGCTCACGGACCCCGCCTCGGCGGGCCCCCTCACCATCGAGACCGGCCGTGTCCACAGCGGCCGTCTCCTCCTGCGCTTCGAGGGCGTGAAGGACCGCACCGCCGCCGAAGCCCTCCGCAACACCCTCCTGATCGCCGAGGTCGATCCGGAGGAGCTGCCCGAGGAGGAGGACGAGTACTACGACCACCAGCTGATGGACCTGGACGTGGTCACCGCGGACGGCGTCGAGGTCGGCCGCATCACCGAGATCTCGCACCTGCCCTCCCAGGACCTCTTCATCGTGGAGCGGCCCGACGGCAGCGAGGTGATGATCCCGTTCGTCCAGGAGATCGTCACCGAGATCGACCTGGAGGAGCAGAAGGCGGTCATCACGCCACCTCCCGGGCTGATCGACGACCAGGCGGAGATCGCCTCGTCGCGGGAAGAGTCGTAGAAGATGCGCCTCGACGTCGTCACGATCTTCCCCGAGTACCTCGAACCCCTGAACGTCTCGCTGGTCGGCAAGGCACGCGCGCGTGGGCAGCTGAACGTGCACGTCCACGACCTGCGGGAGTGGACCTACGACCGCCACAACACCGTCGACGACACCCCGTACGGCGGCGGACCGGGCATGGTCATGAAGACCGGGCCCTGGGGGGACGCGCTGGACTCCGCGCTGGCGGACGGCTACGAGACGGGCTCCCACGCACCCGCCCTCGTCGTCCCCACCCCGAGCGGCCGCCCCTTCACCCAGGAACTCGCGGTCGAACTCTCCGAGCGCCCCTGGCTGATCTTCACGCCCGCGCGCTACGAGGGCATCGACCGCCGGGTGATCGACGAGTACGCCACCAGGATGCCGGTCTACGAGGTGTCCATCGGCGACTACGTCCTCGCCGGCGGCGAAGCGGCTGTACTGGTGGTTACAGAGGCCGTCGCGCGACTGCTTCCGGGCGTCCTCGGCAACGCCGAGTCGCACCGGGACGACTCCTTCGCGCCCGGTGCCATGGCCAACCTCCTGGAGGGGCCCGTCTACACCAAGCCGCCCGAGTGGCGCGGCCGCGGCATCCCGGACGTGCTGCTCAGCGGCCATCACGGCAAGATCGCCCGCTGGCGCCGCAACGAGGCCCTCAGGCGTACGACGGCCCACCGGCCCGACCTCATCGAGCGCTGCGACCCCAAGGCCTTCGACAAGAAGGACCGCGAGATGCTCTCCATCCTGGGCTGGGCACCGGACCCGGAGGGGGAGCCGTACGGCCGATTTTGGCGCAGGCCACAAGGCATGGAAGAATAGCTCGCTGTTGTGCGTCGTCCGGCGTGCGCCCCTGCCACAGGGGGACACGACGCCCGCCCCGGCACGGACAGCATCCTCAGAATCACCTAGCTACCGCCTATGACCTGTGGCATGGGCGAAGAAAGCAGACGAAATGTCTCACCTGCTCGACTCCGTCGACGCCGCGTCGCTGCGCAGCGACATCCCGGCCTTCCGCCCGGGTGACACGGTCAACGTCCACGTGCGCGTCATCGAGGGCAACCGCTCCCGTGTGCAGCAGTTCAAGGGCGTCGTCATCCGTCGCCAGGGCGCCGGTGTCCGCGAGACCTTCACGGTCCGCAAGGTCTCGTTCTCCGTCGGCGTCGAGCGCACCTTCCCGGTGCACACCCCGATCGTCGAGAAGATCGAGCTCGTCACCCGCGGTGACGTGCGTCGCGCCAAGCTGTACTACCTGCGTGAGCTGCGCGGCAAGGCCGCGAAGATCAAGGAGAAGCGCGAGAACTGAGCGCTTTTCGGAGGTCACAGCGGGGCCGGATAGCATCTGGCCCCGATGGACACCGAAGCACAGCCGACGGAGCGCGACCGCTCCTCCCGTCCCGCACCAGGGACCGCGGAGGGACGGTCGCGTTTCGCGTTGGTGTCGAGGATCACCGAGTGGCTGCCCGGCGGCCGGATCTCGCTGTCCCTGCTGCTCTGCCTGGTCTTTCTTTTGCTGATCAGTACGTTCGTGGTCAGACCTTTCCAGATTCCTAGCGGATCCATGGAAAACGGATTGAGGGTCGGGGACCGCGTTCTCGTAAATAGGTTGGCGTACCGTTTCGGTGCCGAGCCGCGGCGCGGCGATGTGGTGGTGTTCGACGGAACCGGGTATTTCGGGGACGGGGACTACATCAAGCGCGTTGTCGGTGTGGGGGGAGACCATGTGGTCTGCTGCGACAAGAAGGGGAGGATCGAGGTGAACGGCCGGTCGGTCGACGAGTCGGGCTTCCTGTACCCGGGCGACGCTCCGTCCTCGGTGCCCTTCGACGTCGAGGTGCCCGACGGCACGCTGTTCGTGCTCGGTGACCATCGCAGTGTCTCCAGCGACTCCCGGGACCATCTGGGCTCCCCGGGCGGCGGCATGATCCCGGTCGACGACGTCCTCGGACGGGCCGACTGGATCGTCTGGCCGGCCGCGCACGCGGTCCGACTGCACCGTTCCGGCGCCTACGCGCGCGTGCCCGCCGTGGAGGGTGCGCATGGGTAACCGCGGCAAACCGCGCGGGGTGTCGAGCACCGCCGCAGAGAACCTCCTGCCCACCGGCGTCCGGCGCTCCACCAGTCCCGGCGGCGGCCGCTCGCGTGCGGAGCGCCGCCAGCTGCAGCGCAAGGTCAAGCGGCGCAGAAGGCGCGGAGCGGTCAAGGAGATACCGCTCCTCGTCGGTGTGGCCGTCCTCATAGCCCTGGTCCTGAAGACCTTCCTCGTCCAGGCGTTCGTGATCCCGTCCGGGTCGATGGAGCAGACGATCCGGATCGGCGACCGGGTCCTGGTCGACAAGTTCACCCCGTGGTTCGGCTCCGAGCCGAAGCGCGGGGACGTCGTCGTCTTCAAGGACCCCGGCGGCTGGCTCCAGGACGAGCAGACCACCACGAAGAAGGACGATCCCGTCGTCGTCAAGCAGGTCAAGGAAGGGCTCACCTTCATCGGCCTGTTGCCGTCCGAGAACGAGAAGGACCTCATCAAGCGGGTCGTCGGCGTCGGCGGGGACCGCGTCAAGTGCTGCGACGCCGAGGGGCGGGTGACGGTCAACGGCGTCCCCCTGAGCGAGACCGACTACCTGTATCCCGGAAACGCCCCGTCCGCCCAGCCGTTCGACATCACCGTCCCCCAGGGGCGGTTGTGGGTGATGGGCGACCACCGCGCCAACTCCGCGGACTCCCGCTCGCACCAGGACACCGACTACGGCGGCACGGTGTCCCTGGACTCGGTGGTGGGACGGGCCAGGGTCATCGCATGGCCTTTCGGACACTGGACCATGCTGGACGAACCGAAAACTTACTCTTCCGTTGCCGACTCGGCGGTCGGGGCGACCTCAGCCTCGCAGGCGTCGCTTAGGGTTGCTCCCGACGCTTCGAACGAAGCGATCCAACTCCCGAGCCCTGCGGAACTCCCGCTCGTTATGGGAGTGGTGGGCCTGCGCCGTACGTGGCGCAGGCGGCGGCACAGAGTAAGGAGTTGGCGTGGGGGATGTGGCGGTTGGCGCACGATCCGGGCACGACGGCGAGGAGCACCGCGGACGCCCCGTGGAAGCAGCCGACCCGGCCGCGGAGGGCGCCGTAACCTTCGGGAATGACCCGGCCGCGGGCGGCGAGGGCCCGCCGGTGGACGAGCCTCCCGGGACCGGTGGCGGCGGGACGGGCGGATCCGCGCCCAAGGCGAAGAAGCCGCGCTCCTTCTGGAAGGAGCTGCCCATCCTGATCGGTATCGCGCTGGTCCTCGCGCTGTTGATCAAGACGTTCCTGGTGCAGGCCTTCTCGATCCCGTCCGACTCGATGCAGAACACCCTCCAGCAGGGCGACCGTGTTCTGGTCGACAAGCTCACCCCGTGGTTCGGCTCCAAGCCCGAGCGCGGCGAGGTCGTCGTCTTCCACGACCCCGACAACTGGCTGGCGGGCGAGCCGACGGCGGACCCCAACGCCGTACAGACGTTCCTCTCCTGGATCGGCCTCATGCCGTCCGCGGAGGAGAAGGACCTCATCAAGCGCGTCATCGGCGTCGGCGGCGACACGGTCTCCTGCTCCGGCACCGGCCCGCTGAAGGTCAACGGCAAGGCGCTGGACGAGGCATCGTACGTCTACCCCGGCAACACCCCGTGCAGTCAGGACGACCAGGGCGGCCAGTTCACCGTGAAGGTCCCCAAGGGCTACATCTGGGTGATGGGCGACCACCGGCAGAACTCCCGGGACTCCCGCTACAACCAGTCGGACGCGCACCACGGCATGGTCCCGGTCGACGACGTCGTGGGCCGAGCCATCGTCAAGGCCTGGCCGATCAACCGCTGGGGCACGCTGCCGAAGCCGGACACCTTCAGCCAGGCCGGCATCAACGACCAGGCGTCCGCGTCCGCCGCGCTGACGTTCGCGCCGCAGGGGGTCGCGCTCGTGGGCGTGGTGCCGGTGGCACTGTGGCGGCGCAGGAAGCCGTCGGTGGAGCGGGGGCGCTGATCGCCCTGGGGTGAGGCGGCTCTCTCGGCGGATCGGCTCGGGGTGCGGAAGCTTCCTTGGTGAATCGGCTTGGGGTGCGGAAGCTACCTAGGTGAATCGGCTCGGGGTGCGGAAGCTACCTAGGTGAATCGGCTTGGGGTGCGGAAGCTACCTAGGTGAATCGGCTCGGAGTGCGAGGGCTCCCTTGGTGAATCGGCCGGAGTGGCTGATCGCGGTCTGCTGCCTCAGGTATGGCATGACCTGGTGAAAGCTTTGCGGAGCTTGCGCCCCCTGGCGGCCGGGAAGGACTGACCCCGTCAGTACCGCCGGGTAGGGTGCGGACCCATGGGTGGCGAGAGCGCAACACGTACGGCCCCGCGGAGCGGCGGCGGCACCGGCACACGCCCGGCGGGCAGCCGGACCGGACAGCGACTGTCCGGCCTGGCCGTCGCGCTGGGCATCGTGCTGTTCCTGGGTGGTTTCGCCTGGGGAGCGCTGCTCTACCGGCCGTTCACCGTGCCCACCAGCTCCATGTCGCCCACCATCGCCGCCGGTGACCGGGTGCTCGGACAGCGCGTCGACGCGGACGAGATCCGCCGGGGTGACGTCGTCGTCTTCACCGACAAGGAGTGGGTGACCGGCGCCCTCGTGGTCAAGCGCGTCGTCGCGGTCGGCGGGGACACGGTCGCCTGCTGCACGAACGGCAAGCTGACGGTCAACGGCAAGGAGATCGACGAGCCCTACCTCAAGGGCGGTGTGGCCGAGGACAAGACCATCCCGACCGTGAAGGTGCCCGAGGGCCGGCTGTTCCTCCTCGGCGACGAGCGTCAGGGCTCCCTGGACTCCACCGCCCACCTCACCGACGCGGCCCAGGGCACGGTGGCGCGCAGCGCCGTGGAGGCCCGGGTGGACGCCGTCGTCTGGCCCTGGAAGGGCATGCTGGAGCGTCCGACCGGCTTCGGGAAGCTCGGCGCGATCTCCGAGCAGGGGCCGCTGAACACGATCCTCGTCCTGATCGTCGTCGGCGCCGTGCTGGTTCTGGGGGGCGGGGCGTACGGGCCGGTGGCCAAGTGGTTCGGCGGGCGCCGGGGAGTTCGGACGGAGCCTGCTGGTGCCCGCTGAGGTGGTGGGCGGGGGGTCGGGGTTTTCCTCGGGTTTTGCCTCGGATGGGGCCGCGGGTGGGGTGTCGGCCGGGGGCTCGGGTGGGGCGGTGGCGGGTTTGGGTGATGCTGTGGCTGCCTCGGGTGGGGCTGTGGGGGCTTCGGGCGGGGCTTTGTCGGCGGGGTCGGGTGGGTTCTCGGTCGGGTGTTCCGATGGGGCTGCGGAGGGATCTTCGGGGGAGGCGCCGGCCGGGTCCGCGCCCTCGGGCTCGGGCGGCTCATCGGCGGGAACACCGGGCGGGTCCTCGGTTGGAGCCTCGGCTGGATCCCTGGGTGGGGCCTCGGCCGGATCTCCGGGTGGGGCCGAGGCTGCGCACGAGGGCGGGCTGCGCAAGGTGGCGCGGGTGGTGTTGCTCGATCCCGAGGACCGCATCCTGCTGCTGCACGGACATGAACCGGACGATCCGGCCGACGACTGGTGGTTCACGCCCGGCGGCGGACTGGAGGGCGACGAGACCCGTGAAGAGGCCGCGCTGAGGGAACTCGCCGAGGAGACCGGCATCACCGAGGTGGAGCTCGGGCCGGTGCTCTGGCGGCGGACATGCTCCTTCCCGTTCGCGGGCCGCCGGTGGGACCAGGACGAGTGGTACTACCTGGCCCGTACGACGCAGACGGCCACGGAGGCGAGAGGCCTCACCGAGCTGGAGCGGCGCAGTGTCGCCGGAGCGCGCTGGTGGACGTGTCAGGAACTGACCCGGGCACATGAGACGGTGTATCCGACCAGACTCGCCGAGCTGCTGCGCAGGCTGCTCGACGAAGGTCCCCCGGCCGGGCCCGTGACCCTCGACACCGAAATCGTCTAGGGGCTGACGGGACTGGCGCACAATGGTGGGATCGCACGGCTGAAGGGGAACATGCCATGAGCGCCGAGGACCTCGAGAAGTACGAGACCGAGATGGAGCTGAAGCTCTACCGGGAGTACCGCGATGTCGTCGGTCTGTTCAAATACGTGATCGAGACCGAGCGGCGCTTCTACCTGACCAACGACTACGAGATGCAGGTGCACTCGGTCCAGGGTGAGGTGTTCTTCGAGGTGTCCATGGCCGATGCGTGGGTGTGGGACATGTATCGGCCGGCTCGCTTCGTGAAGCAGGTCCGGGTGTTGACGTTCAAGGACGTGAACATCGAGGAGCTGAACAAGAGCGACTTGGAGCTGCCGGGCGGGTGACCCTGGCTGGATGGTGTTCGCCCGTGTGAGTGACGGGGTTTTCCACAACCGCTGAGTAGTCCACCAAGATCAACTCGGTGGGCGGAACTGCGTGATCGTCGGTGCCGGAGGTGGTGCCGACATGAACGCACGCAGTGCACTCGGCAAGTACGGCGAGAGTCTGGCCGCGAGGCGGCTGACCGAGGCCGGGATGACGGTCCTGGAGCGCAACTGGCGCTGTGGCAGGACCGGTGAGATCGACATCGTGGCGCGGGACGGGGAGGTCCTGGTCGTCTGCGAGGTCAAGACACGGCGGGCCGGGGCCTTCGAGCACCCGATGGCCGCGGTGACTCCCGAGAAGGCGGAGCGGCTGCGGGGGCTCGCGGCGTGCTGGATCCACGCCCACGGAGGCGCACCGCCAGGAGGCGTCCGGATCGACCTGGTGGGCGTGGTCCTGCCGCGGCGCGGCGCGCCCGTGGTCGAGCACGCGCGGGGGGTGGCCTGAGATGGGGTTCGCTCGTACGTGCTCGGTGGCGCTGGTGGGCGTCGAGGGGGTCGTGGTCGAGGTCCAGGCGGATCTGGAGCCGGGGGTGGCGGCGTTCACGTTGGTGGGCCTGCCGGACAAGAGCTTGACGGAGAGCCGGGACCGGGTGCGGGCGGCGATGGTGAACTCCGGGGCGCCATGGCCGCAGAAGAAGCTGACCGTGGGGTTGAGCCCGGCGTCCGTACCGAAGAGCGGAAGCGGCTTCGACCTGGCCGTCGCGGCAGCCGTCCTCGGGGCGGCCGAGCGGATCGACCCACGAGTTCTCGCCGACATCGTGATGATCGGGGAGTTGGGGCTGGACGGGCGGGTCCGGCCGGTCAGGGGGATCCTGCCCGCGGTACTGGCCGCGGCGGACGCGGGGTACGAACAGGTGGTCGTACCGGAGTGCGCAGTGCCCGAGGCATCACTGGTGCCGGGGGTCTCGGTGCTGGGCGTGCGCAGTCTTCGTCAGCTGATCGCGGTGCTCACCGACGAGCCGGTGCCCGACGAGGAACCGGTCCCGGGCGAGATCCGGCCCGATCCCTTCCTTGCCGGTCTGGCGCTTCCGGGTACCGGGCTGGGGACAGGGGCCGTCTCCGGTGAACACGCGCCCGATCTTGCCGATGTGGCAGGACAGCACATGGCCAGGTCGGCCCTGGAAGTGGCCGCGGCGGGACGGCACCACGTCTTCTTCAAGGGGCCTCCGGGTGCCGGCAAGACCATGCTGGCCGAACGGCTGTCGGGTCTGCTGCCTGAGCTGAGCAGGCAGGAGTCACTGGAGGTCACCGCAGTGCACTCGGTGGCCGGGGTGCTGCCGCCAGGCCATCCTCTCGTGGACAGGGCTCCGTACTGTGCCCCGCACCACTCGGCGACGATGGCCTCGCTCGTTGGCGGAGGCAACGGCCTGCCCCGGCCCGGGGCGGTGTCCCTGTCGCATCACGGTGTGCTCTTCCTCGACGAAGCCGCGGAGTTTCACAGCAGTGTTCTGGATGCCCTGCGCCAGCCTCTGGAGTCCGGACATGTGGTGGTCGCGAGGGCCGCGGGGATGCTGCGGATGCCGGCGAAGTTCCTGATGGTCCTGGCGGCCAATCCGTGTCCCTGCGGGCGGCACGGAAGGGGCGACGACGTCTGTGAGTGCAGGCCTTCCTCGATCAAGCGGTACCGGGCTCGTCTGTCCGGACCTCTGATGGACCGAGTCGATCTGCGTGTGACCGTCGAACCGGTGGCCAGGGCCGAGCTGCTCCAGTTCCACAACGGTGCCGAGACGACGGCCACGGTCGCAGAGCGCGTCAAGTTGGCGAGGGAACGGGCGGCCCGACGCTACGAGGGGACGCCCTGGCGGACCAACAGCGAGGTGCCGGGCCATGAGCTGCGCACCCGCTGGCATGTGCAGTCCGGTGCCTTGCGCAAGGCCGAAGAGGACCTGGACCGAGGTCTCCTGACGGCTCGCGGCCTTGACAGAGTGCTTCGTGTGGCCTGGACCGTGGCGGACCTGGCAGGCCGTGACCGGCCCTCCGCCAACGACCTGAACTGGGCCCTGGAACTGCGCACCGGCGTCCGACGCGGTGCCGTTCTGGAGGGGATCGCCAGGTGAACGACGGTGAGCTGGTCGATCGGGTGTTTCTTGGTCGGGTCATCGAGCCGGGGGACGAGGTCGCGGGGCGGTGGGTTCGGGAGTGGGGGGTGCGTGAGGTGGCCTCGCGGTTGCGGGGTGGTGGGGAGGCCTTGCCCGGGGTGAGTGAGAAGCGGTGGGGCGGGCTGCTGGGCCGGGCCCGGGTCGCCGACGCGGAGCGGGATCTCGGGCTGGCGTACGAGGCCGGTGCCCGGTTCGTCGTTCCCGGCGACGCCGAGTGGCCCGGCCAGCTGGACGATCTCGGGGACGCGCGTCCCATCGGGCTGTGGGTGCGGGGGCGGCCCAGTCTGCGGATGTGGGCGCTGAGATCGGTCGCCGTCGTCGGGGCCCGGGCCTGTACCGAGTACGGGGCCCACATGGCCGCCACCCTCGGCACCGGGCTCGCCGAGCGCGGCTGGGTCGTCGTGTCCGGCGGCGCCTACGGAGTGGACGGCGCCGTCCACCGCGGTGCCCTCGGCGCGGGCGGAGCCACCGTCGCCGTCCTGGCCTGCGGGGTCGACCGGCCCTACCCGCGCGGACACACCCAGTTGATCACCAGGATCGCGGAACAGGGCCTGGTCGTCGGGGAGTTGCCGCCCGGCGAGCATCCGACGCCCAGCAGATTCGTGCTGCGGAACCGGGTGATCGCCGCCCTCACCCGCGGCACCGTGGTCGTCGAGGCCGCCCACCGCAGCGGTTCCCTGGTCACAGCGCGGGCGGCACAGCGGCTCGGCCGTCACACGATGGGGGTGCCCGGGCCCGCCACCAGCAGCCTGTCCGCCGGTGTGCACGAGCTGCTGCGCGGGGAGGCCACGCTGGTCACGGACGCCGAGGAAGTCGTGGAGCTCGTCGGCGACATGGGGGAGCTCGCCCCGGACCGGCGCGGGCCCGTGCTGCCGCGGGACCTCCTGGCCCCGGCGGCGCGGAGAGTGCTGTCGGCGCTGCCCGGGCACCGGGAGGCCGGCGTGGACGAGATCGCCCGGGGTGCGCAGACCACCAGGGACGACGCGGTCGCGAGACTGTACGAACTCCGTTCACTTGGTTACGTCGAACGACACGGCGACGGCTGGAAGTTGACACGCCAGGCGATGATCTCGGTCCGGGGTGGCCGCGGCCCGTGCTGACCGAGCGTGTTCGGCCGTCCGAGGGAACCCCGACATCCTTGGTAATTACCGCAGTTGGGGTGTTCCGGTGATCACACAGGGCGACGATCGTGCCTCTGGGGAGGGGGCTGCGGAACGCATTCGCAGGCGTACTCCGCCACGCTGTTTGCGCACTGCGACACTTCAGTCACGCTACGCTCACGGGGATTCCGACGCACTTCACGTACATCGCGTACTTCACGGCAGAACGGCACAAGGCGACGAATGCCCCAGCACACTTCCGGATCCGACCGGGCGGCGATCCCCCCAGCCGCCCGTGACGGTGGCAGCGTGCGGCCGCCCGCTCCCTCGACACTCGACGAGCTGTGGCGGTCGTACAAGGCGTCGGGAGACGAGCGGCTGCGCGAGCAGCTGATCCTGCACTACTCACCGCTCGTGAAGTACGTCGCCGGGCGGGTGAGCGTCGGTCTGCCGCCCAACGTCGAGCAGGCCGACTTCGTCTCCTCGGGGGTCTTCGGGCTCATCGACGCGATCGAGAAGTTCGACATCGACCGCGAGATCAAGTTCGAGACCTACGCGATCACCCGGATCCGGGGCGCCATGATCGACGAGCTGCGGGCGCTGGACTGGATCCCGCGGTCCGTGCGGCAGAAGGCGCGCAACGTCGAACGGGCCTACGCCACGCTGGAGGCGCGGCTGCGGCGGACGCCGACGGAGGGCGAGGTCGCCGGCGAGCTGGGCATCGCGGTGGACGATCTGCACGCGGTCTTCAGCCAGTTGTCGCTGGCCAACGTGGTGGCGCTGGAGGAGCTGCTGCACGTCGGGGGCGAGGGCGGTGACCGGCTGAGCCTCATGGACACCCTGGAGGACACCGCCGCGGACAACCCCGTGGAGGTCGCCGAGGACCGCGAGCTCAGGCGGTTCCTCGCCCGGGCCATCAACACCCTGCCCGAGCGGGAGAAGACCGTGGTGACCCTGTACTACTACGAGGGCCTCACGCTCGCGGAGATCGGCAACGTGCTGGGCGTGACCGAGAGCAGGGTCAGTCAGATCCACACCAAGTCCGTGCTCCAGCTGCGGGCGAAGCTGGCCGGTTTCGGCCGCTGACCGGGGCGGACGGCCTCCCGGTGGCAGCCGGTCGGGTGGAGTGACTCCCGTCGGCGGTGGCGCGTCCGTACAGTGGTTGACGTGCCAAGGATTCGAGCGGCCTCCGTGGCCGAGCACCGGTCGATGCAGCGAGCCGCCCTGCTGGACGCGGCTCGTTCTCTGCTGTCCGAGGGCGGGACGGAAGCGCTGACCTTCCCGGCCCTCGCCGAACGGACCGGACTCGCGCGGTCGTCGGTGTACGAGTACTTCCGGTCGCGGGCCGCCGTGGTCGAGGAGTTGTGCGAGGTCGACTTTCCCGTGTGGGCCGCGGAGGTCGCGGCGGCGATGGAGCGGGAGACCTCGCCCGAGGGCAAGGTCGAGGCGTACGTGCGGCAGCAGCTGGCGCTGGTGGGGGACCGGCGGCACCGGGCCGTCGTCGCCATCTCCGCGAGTGAGCTGGACGCGGGCGCGCGGGAGAAGATCCGGGCGGCACACGGGGGCCTGGTGGCGCTGATCGTCTCGGCGCTCGGGGAGATGGGGCATGCGCAGCCTCGGCTCGCGGCGATGCTGGTGCAGGGGGTTGTGGACGCGGCCGTGCGGAGGATCGAGCTGGGGGCGGCGGAGGAGCCCGGTGTGATCACCGAGGCCGCGGTGTCCATGGCGCTGCGGGGAGTGCGGGGCTGAGGAAGGCTGCCGGGTGCGCGTCCGTCGTGGCTGGTCGCGCAGTTCCCCGCGCCCCTGGGGTGTCTGCCGCTGAGTCTTCTCGACCAGCGCCCGGTGCTTACGCAGGCAAGGGCACTCCCAGGACCGGCAGCAGTCTTGACGGGCCCCTGTGCAGGAGCCACGGCGGGAGCAGGGACAGCGGGTCCAGGTAGGTCTCGCCTCGCAGCAGTCCCCAGTGCACGCAGGCGGTCGGACAGTGGGAGCCCGTCGGGGCCACCGTGCCGACCACCTCGCCGGCCTCCACCTCGTCGCCCTTCTCGACCGACGCGGTCACCGGCTCGTAGGTCGTGCGCAGATCCGTTCCCGTCAGGGCCACCGAGACCACACCCTTGCCCGCCACCTTGCCCGCGAAGGACACCCGGCCCGCCGCGACCGCCCGTACCGGGGAGCCGGGAGGCGCCGACAGGTCCACGCCCCGGTGGCCGCGGCCGTACACCGTCGCCGGTGGTTCCCAGCCGCGCAGGACCACTGGGCGGGTGCCCACCGGCCAGGTGCGGCCGATCGCCGGTACCGAGGTGTCCGTGGCCGTCGGAGTGAGAAGGGGTGGCCCAGGTGCGGGGGCCGGTGCCGTCAGGAACAGCAGAAAGCCCAGCACCAGCCACCCGACGCATCGTCCGCATCGCTTCGCTCGCATGCGGAAACCGTCCCGTACCCGGACCGATCATGGCCGGGACCTGTGGACTACTCCCCGGTTGGGGACAGCGGCGTCACCCGGTACCCCGCGGGTCCCGTACACTTCTTCTGGCGATCCGGGTCACCGGGTCGACTTCGCACGCCCCGACACCAGGCCGTCAAGCGGTCGGTGTCAGCGCCTCTCGGTCCTTTGCGGCACGGCGCGTCGCGGGCGTCAGGCGCGGGTGCCCTCCGGTACCCGCGGTACAACCGAGAACACCAAGGAGAACGGCCATGGCCGTCGTCACGATGCGGGAGCTGCTGGAGAGCGGCGTCCACTTCGGTCACCAGACCCGTCGCTGGAACCCGAAGATGAAGCGCTTCATCTTCACCGAGCGCAACGGCATCTACATCATCGACCTGCTCCAGTCGCTGTCGTACATCGACCGCGCCTACGAGTTCGTCAAGGAGACCGTCGCCCACGGCGGCACGGTCATGTTCGTCGGCACGAAGAAGCAGGCGCAGGAGGCCATCGCCGAGCAGGCCACCCGCGTCGGCATGCCCTACGTCAACCAGCGCTGGCTGGGCGGCATGCTCACCAACTTCTCGACCGTCTACAAGCGTCTGCAGCGCCTCAAGGAGCTCGAGCAGATCGACTTCGAGGACGTCGCCGCCTCGGGTCTGACCAAGAAGGAGCTCCTGGTCCTCTCGCGTGAGAAGGCCAAGCTCGAGAAGACCCTCGGTGGTATCCGCGAGATGCAGAAGGTGCCCAGCGCCGTCTGGATCGTGGACACCAAGAAGGAGCACATCGCGGTCGGCGAGGCCCGGAAGCTCAACATCCCGGTCGTCGCGATCCTCGACACCAACTGCGACCCCGACGAGGTCGACTACAAGATCCCGGGCAACGACGACGCGATCCGCTCCGTCACCCTGCTCACCCGCGTGATCGCCGACGCCGTCGCCGAGGGCCTCATCAGCCGCTCGCGCGTCGCCACCGGTGACAAGGGTGAGAAGGCCGCCGGCGAGCCCCTCGCCGAGTGGGAGCGCGACCTGCTCGAGGGTGGCGAGAAGAAGGCCGAGGAGGCCCCCGCCGAGGCTGCTCCGGCCGCCGAGGCTCCCGCCACCGAGGCCCCGGCTGCCGAGGCCACCGAGGCCCCCGCCGCCGAGGCCGCTCCGGCCGCGGACGCCGAGCAGGCCTGACCCGTCAGCGTCAGCGGTGACGGCGGGAGCGGGGGCATCGACTCCGCTCCCGCCGTTCACCCGTAGGTCAGCGGAGAGTCGGCGGCCCCCGGCTACATGGGGGCCGTGGACCCCGTAGATCTTCGATCTTCCAGACTTCGAGAAAGATTCACAGACTCATGGCGAACTACACCGCCGCCGACGTCAAGAAGCTCCGTGAGCTCACCGGCGCCGGCATGATGGACTGCAAGAAGGCGCTGGACGAGGCCGAGGGCGACGTCGAGAAGGCTGTCGAGGCGCTCCGGATCAAGGGCCAGAAGGGCGTCGCCAAGCGTGAGGGCCGCTCCGCCGAGAACGGCGCCGTGGTCTCCATCATCGCCGACGACAACTCCTCCGGGGTCCTCGTCGAGCTGAAGTGCGAGACGGACTTCGTCGCCAAGGGCGAGAAGTTCCAGGCCGTCGCCAACCAGATCGCCGAGCACGTCGCCGCGACCTCCCCGGCCGACCTGGAGGCCCTGCTCGCCTCCGAGATCGAGGCCGGCAAGACCGTCCAGGCGTTCGTGGACGAGGCCAACGCCAACCTCGGCGAGAAGATCGTCCTGGACCGCTTCGCGCAGTTCGCCGACGGTTACGTGACCGCGTACATGCACCGCACGATGCCCGACCTGCCCCCGCAGATCGGTGTCCTCGTCGAGCTGGACAAGCCCGACGCGGAGACCGCTCGCGGTGTCGCCCAGCACATCGCCGCCTTCGCGCCGAAGTACCTCTCCAAGGAGGACGTGCCGGCCGAGGTCGTCGAGTCGGAGCGTCGTATCGCCGAGGAGACCACCCGCGCCGAGGGCAAGCCCGAGGCCGCGATCGCCAAGATCGTCGAGGGTCGTGTCAACGGCTTCTTCAAGGACGCCACGCTGCTCGGCCAGCCGTACGCGCTCGACCCCAAGAAGTCGGTCCAGAAGGTCCTGGACGAGGCCGGTGTCACCCTGAAGCGCTTCACGCGCATCAAGGTCGGCATCTGAGTCCGTACCGCGAGCGACGCGCGGGCCCGATAGGGTCGTCAGCAGTCGTCCGGTACGCCGCCACGCACGCGCGTGGCGGACGACAGCAGATCTGACGAGGAGGCCATTGCCGCGCATGGGATGCGAACCAGTTCCCAACCGGCAGTGGCCTTCTTCGTATGTGCACCACGTGAAAGAGGCGGGATCTCCATGACCACCAAGGCCCAGAAGAGCGACGACGGCAAAGTACGCGGCCGGTTTCTGCTGAAGCTGTCCGGAGAGGCGTTCGCCGGTGGCGGGGGCCTGGGCGTGGACCCCGACGTGGTGCACAAGATCGCCCGTGAGATCGCCGCCGTCGTCCGGGACGGCGCCGAGATCGCCGTCGTCATCGGCGGCGGCAACTTCTTCCGCGGTGCCGAACTCCAGCAGCGCGGCATGGACCGGGCCCGCTCCGACTACATGGGCATGCTCGGCACCGTGATGAACTGCCTCGCCCTCCAGGACTTCCTGGAGAAGGAGGGCATCGACAGCCGGGTGCAGACCGCCATCACCATGGGCCAGGTCGCCGAGCCGTACATCCCGCTGCGGGCCGTGCGCCACCTGGAGAAGGGCCGTGTGGTCATCTTCGGCGCCGGTATGGGCATGCCGTACTTCTCCACCGACACCACCGCCGCCCAGCGCGCCCTGGAGATCGACGCCGAGGCGCTGCTCATGGGGAAGAACGGCGTGGACGGGGTCTACGACTCCGACCCCAAGACCAACCCCGACGCGGTCAAGTTCGACGCCCTCGGCTACGGCGAGGTCATCACCCGCGACCTCAAGGTCGCCGACGCCACCGCCGTCACGCTGTGCCGCGACAACAAGCTCCCGATCCTGGTGTTCGAGCTCCTGGCGGAGGGCAATATCGCCCGCGCCGTCAAGGGTGAGAAGATCGGCACGCTGGTGGGCGACCAGGACAGCCGGGACTGACCCGGGAAACACCCGGTCCCTGACCGGGGGATGGACAATGTCCTGCCGGTCGGGAACCGTGCAGGAAGAAGACGCGACGCAGCCGGCCGCCGCCCCCACGCATACGGAACAGCAGCCGGGCCTACTCAAGACACGCAGGAGCAAGTGGTGATCGAAGAGACCCTCCTCGAGGCCGAGGAGAAGATGGAGAAGGCCGTCGTGGTCGCCAAGGAGGACTTCGCCGCGATCCGCACCGGTCGTGCGCACCCGGCGATGTTCAACAAGATCGTGGCCGACTACTACGGCGCGCCGACGCCGATCAACCAGCTGGCTTCGTTCTCCGTGCCGGAGCCGCGCATGGCAGTCGTGACCCCGTTCGACAAGACCGCGCTGCGCAACATCGAGCAGGCGATCCGCGACTCCGACCTGGGCGTCAACCCGAGCAACGACGGCAACATCATCCGAGTGGTGTTCCCCGAGCTCACCGAGGAGCGCCGCCGCGACTACATCAAGGTCGCCAAGGGCAAGGCCGAGGACTCGCGCGTGTCGATCCGCTCGGTCCGCCGCAAGGCCAAGGACGCGATCGACAAGCTCGTCAAGGACGGCGAGATCGGCGAGGACGAGGGCCGCCGTGCGGAGAAGGAGCTCGACGACGCGACGCACAAGTACGTCGCCCAGGTGGACGAGCTCCTGAAGCACAAGGAAGCGGAGCTGCTCGAGGTCTGATGAACGACTCTTCCTGGGCGACTCCGCCCCACGCCGGGTACTGGGGGCCGTCCGACCAGGGGCCTGTCCAGGGGGCTGCCCCGGCGGGTCCCGCGTACGATGCGCATGACGCGCAGCACACTCGCCCCATGCCCATCGTGCCCGACGGACCCGCGTACGGCGGAGACCAGGATGACGACAGGGGGGCCGCTCGGATGGGCGGTCCCTTGTTCCGGGACGAGACGTACCGGGACGACGCGTTCCGGGACGAGACGTACCGGAACGCGACCGTCCGCGACGAGACCACGCCGGCGCAGCCCTACGCGGCGCCGCAGAAGCAGGATCCGGAGCCCATGCCCGACGCCTCGCAGCCGGCGCCCGCGCCGCAGAAGAAGAGTGCGGGCCGGGATCTGGGCGCGGCCATAGGGGTCGGGGTCGGGCTCGGTGCGGTGATCATCGCGTCGCTGTTCTTCGTCAAGGCCGTGTTCGTCGGCGTGATCGTGGTCGCGGTCGTCGTGGGTCTGTGGGAGCTGACCAGCAGGCTCCAGGAGCGCAAGGGCATCAAGGCGCCGCTGGTGCCGCTGGCGCTCGGCGGGGCCGCGATGGTCGTCGCCGGGTACGTCCGGGGCGCCGAGGGGGCCTGGGTCGCCATGGCGCTCACCGCCCTCGCGGTCCTGGTCTGGCGGATGACGGAACCGCCGGAGGGCTACCTCAAGGACGTCACGGCGGGTGTCTTCGCGGCCTTCTACGTCCCGTTCCTGGCCACGTTCGTCGCCATGATGCTGACGGCGGACGACGGGGCGGTGCGGGTCCTGACCTTCCTGCTGCTGACCGTCGTCAGCGACACCGGCGCGTACGCGGTCGGCTGGCGCTTCGGCACGCACAAGCTGGCGCCGCGCATCAGCCCCGGCAAGACGCGGGAGGGACTGGTCGGAGCGGTGGCGTTCGCGATGGTGGCGGGCGCGCTGTGCATGCAGTTCCTGATCGACGACGGCCGCTGGTGGCAGGGCCTGCTCCTCGGCCTCGCGGTCGCGGCCAGCGCGACGCTGGGTGACCTCGGCGAGTCGATGATCAAGCGGGACCTCGGCATCAAGGACATGGGCACGCTGCTGCCGGGCCACGGCGGCATCATGGACCGCCTGGACTCGTTGCTGCCGACGGCGCCGGTGGTGTGGCTGCTGATGGTGCTGTTCGTGGGCTCGGCCTGACCGGCTTCTTCTCGTACGGCTTCTCGGCCCCCGCTCTGTTCTCAGGGCGGGGGCCGTGCCGTTCCCCTGCATATCGCCCAGGCGGGTATGGCCCAGGCCAGGCAGGCGCAAATTGTGCGTCAGGCCTTGCTTCGCACACGTAAAAGGGACCGTTTCCGCCGGTCCTCGTCCGGGATGCTGACCGTCGCGTCGGGTTTCGAACGGGGGAGCGGGATGAGCGGGCAGTTCGGGGTGGACCCCGAGACGTTGACGGAGCTGGCGGGCAGGTTCGACCGGGAGGCGACGGGGCTTGCCGGGCCGATCGGGACGTTCTCGGGGAGCGCGGCGGAGATCGGGCAGGCGTTCGGGCTGCTGGGGATCTGCGACGGGGCGTCGGAGAAGTACCGGCAGCTGCTGGAGAACACCGTCAAGGCGCTCGGACACCTTCCGGACGTGCTCAGGAGCGACGGTGACCGGCTGCGCCTGAACGCCACCCATTACACGGACTCGGACCGGACGGCCCTCGGCTATCTGCACACCGCGGCCCGGGGCGGCCGGCCGTGAGCATCAACAGCTGGATCGACGGCAAGGTCCTGGAGATCCTCCAAGCGGCCGGTGTGGAGCTCCCCGGCGGCGACGGCGACGCCCTCCGGACCATCGCCCGCGCCTGGGACGCCATGGGCACGGAGCTGACGGACGTCGTACGGGCCGTCGACGCGGCGATCGCCGGGGTCGACCGGCAGGGGTGGCACGGAGCCGCCCGGGACGCCTTCGAGAAGCACTGGGCCGAGCAGAAGAAGGTCGTCCAGGACGTCGCGGCCGACTTCCACCAGGTCGCCGACGGCCTGCGGTCCTACGCGGACGAGATCGACGGGATCAACAAGGAGATCATCGACATCTGCGTCGAGATCGCCGAGATGGAGATCGCCGGGGTCGCGCTGTCGTTCTTCACCGGCTTCATCTCCGACCTGGTCGCCAACACGGCGGTGGCGGAGCGGGTGGCCAAGGTCGTGGACCTGGTGAAGTTGTTCACGTCGGCGGCGGAGCGGGTGGCGGGCCTCCTGGAACGGTTCTCGGGGCTGAGCGCGGAGACGGTCGCGACCCTGGAGAAGATGCTCACCGCTGTCGCACGGGTCAGCGCGAGCTTCGCCAAGACGGGCCTGGAGAGCTTCGCGACGAACTTCGTGGCGGACTCGGGAAGCCTGATGGTGACCCAGGCCGTCAACGGACAGCCGGTGACCGTGGGGGCCGACCTCACGAACGGTGCGTGGCTCGCGGGAGGAACAGCCGGGTTCACCGCCGGAGCCGGCGTGATCGGGGCCCGGTTCACAGGGGTGGCCGGGGACCTCCTGCGCGGGGAGGGCCTGCTCGGCACCTCGGTGAACGGCGCGCTCGGCAACGTCGCGGGTGGTCTGACAGCCGACTACAGGAACGGCCAGGACGCCTCGACCATGGGGCAGGACGCGCTGGCCAACGCCGCCGCCGGTGCGGTCGGAAACGCCCAGAACCACGGCGTCAACCATGCCCTGGAACAGCACGGCAGCCTCGGCGGGGAACACCTCAGTGACCAGGGGAAGCTGGCGGACGGAGCCTTCAGGAACACCGTGGGCACCACCCTCAACACCGGCGTCTACGCCGCCGCGTCCGGTATCGAGTCCGACATCCAGGCCCTGACGAAGGACGAGAACGACCAGTGAGCCCCCTAGGCGAAGTGGCCCTCGCGGCCGTGTTCACCCCCAACCCGAAGCACCCCCTCACCGTGTCGGGCTTCTTCGAGTTCCTCGCCGTCGGCATCGGCTGCGCCATCGCCCTCATCGGCCTCTACGCGGCGATCAGCACCTACCGCGGCCTCGACCCCACCCGCCGTCGCGGCCAGATCCTCCCCGTCACCCTCACCGGCGGCTTCTTCGTGGTCATCGGCCTGGCGGTCGCCGCCCTCGGCGCGTGGATCTTCTGACCGCGGTCCCGGAATGATCTGCGACACTGGTACAGCCATGCCTAAGCCCGGAGAACTGATGTCCTCCGGGCACGAAGAAGCCCCCTACCAGCGATGTTGTCGCCAGTAGGGGGCCGTCTTATGCCCGGTGGGCCGTCCCTGGGCCGTCAGGGCTCCTGGGCCGCGCCGAAGACGTCGTCCAGTGCCCGGCGGGCCCGCTCGCTGCTGCTCGGCATCAGGTGGGCGTACACCCGCAGCGTCATCGCCGGATCGGCGTGGCCGAGGTACTCGCTCACGGCCTTGATGCTCTCGCCCGCGTCCAGGAGGACCGAGGCGTAGAAGTGGCGAAGGGCATGCATCCCGTGTTGCCGGGCGGAGGCGTACGGCTTGCCGGGTTCCGGAGTGGGGATGAGGCCGGCCGCCGCGAGGGCGGGCTTCCACTCCTGGATGTTGAAGTTGCTCCGCCAGACGATTCCGTCGGCCGTGTTGGTGAAGATCAGGCGCCGTTCAGTGAGCGGGCCGCCCGGCCTCATCCAGGGCAGCTTGATTGCCACGGGCGGGTGACTCTTCATGTGCCACCGCAGGGCCGAGGCAACCGAGGACGGCAGCGGTACGTCCCGCTCCTTGTTGCCCTTCGGGGGAGCGAAGACGGCAGTGCCCCGGATCAGCTTGACCTGAGTGGTGACCCGCAGGGTGTCGCCGCCGAGTTGCAAGGTGTCTTCGGCCAGGCCGATGATCTCGCCCTGTCGGAGGCCGCAGCCGCTACCTACGTCGACCATGGCTTGGTAACGCTCGGGCAGCGCGTTGCGGACCGCACGCACCTGGGACGGGAGCCAGGGCACGACCCGGGCGGTGGAGGCGGCGGGCGGGCGGACCGACGCCGCCGAGCACGGATTTCGGGCGAGGTGGCCGTCATCCACGGCAGCCGACAGCACCGCGCGGACGTTCGCGTAGATGTTGCGGGCGTACGTGCCGCCTATCGCGTCGTTCTCCAGGTCGCGAACGAACTCACGGATGTGCACCGGCCGGAAGGACCCGAGCGGACGCGCCCCGATCCGTGGGAACGCGTGCAGCCGAAGCCGGGTTTCCGCTCCGATGCGTGTGTTCAGATCGGTCGTCTGCCCGGCGATCCAGCGTTCCGCGTACTGCTGGAAGGTCGTCCGGGCAGCCCTGTGATCGACGTACTGACCACGGGACATGTCGGCAGCCGTCTCGGACAACCACTCTTCCGCCCGGCGCTTCTGACGGTCGGGGAAGGACTTGCTCTTCTCCGTGCCGTCCGGTCCGACATACCGCGCCCGGTAGCGGAGACCGTTGCCGTAGCGCTCGGTCTTGACCCTCATGGGCTTGCCGTCCGGACCCGGTTCGGTCTTGTACCAGCGGTCTTGGATGTGCCCGGCCATCAGGCGGCCTCCCCGATCTGGGAGTCGACCCAGGCCCGTACGTCGTTCGGGTCGAAGCGCAGGTGCCGGCCGACGCGGAAGCCGCGAGGGCCGGTGCGCTTGCGGCGCCACTGGTAGACCGTTTCGACGCTGGGCAGCTCGAACATGTTGACCAGGTCGTCGGGGGTCAGGAAGCGGCTCGGCAGCTCGGAGGACATGTCACCACTCCCTTTCGTCGGCTGACTGGTCGCGTAGGGCTTCGCGGGCTGTTTCGCGGTTGTGTTGGAGGTCGCGTGCGATGGTCGCGGCGAGGGCGGATTCGCCGGGGGTGTGGCCGTGTCCGGCGTACTGCCAGTCGGCGAGGACGAGGACGGTGTCCGGCTCGCGGTCGTCCAGGCCGAGAGCTTCGCGTTCCTGGGCGGCACGGAAGTCGGCACGGGTCTGGCGGAGTTCGCCGAGGGTGGTCGAGTAACGGCGGGACTTCGAGCTGAAGTGGCCCCGGAAGCCGAGCATGTGTGCCCAGGCCCAGATACGGCGGTCGGGGTACAGGGGGTCGAGCTGCTTGCAGGCTTCGATCAGGCGGCGGGTGTGGTTGGGGACCTGGTGGCGGTCGAGTTCGGAGAGTTCGCCGATGCGGCGGTCGAGGGTGCCGGTGTTCTCGGCGGCCTTGGTGGCGTACTTGGCGACGTAGGAGGCGACGGCCTGTTCGGTGATGTCGGAGCCGTCGCCGAAGGCCTTGATGGGGCGAACGTCGAGTTGAGTGCCCCAGCGGAAGGTGCGGGCGGGCTGGTCGTCGGAGGCCGGGACCGAGACCGAGGTGTAGGAGTGCGCGGCGGCGGCGCGTATCGCGTCGTCGAGCAGCTGCACCGTGGCCCAGGCCGGGGGAGGGGTGTCAGGTCCCTCGGGGCCGTCGATACGGATCACGGCGTGGAAGTGGAGGGCACCGCGCTTCTGGAACTCGGCAACCTTGCCGTACGAGACGCGCGCATGGTCGGGAAGCTCGCGACGTGTGATTCCGGCACGGGCGGCGATCTCGCGGCGCAGTCGAGTCGTGAAGCGCTGCCACAGGTTGCCTGCGTGGTTGTTGAAGAGGACGGCGCCCGCGTAGTCGTACGTTGCCGGGTCGAGGGCCGTGCCGAGGATGCGGTCGTCGGACGGGTGGCGGGTGCCGCAGCGGCAGGCCCCGTGGTCGGGCCGGTTGTGGACCGGGCCGAAAGACGGGGCGGTGAGGGTGGCGAAGACGCGGGGGTGGTCGCGGACGGTGGACGGGATGTCACGGCGGTCGTCGCCGGCCAGGCCCGCGCGGATGAGGTGGTAGGTGTCGCCCGCGTACGTCCAGGCGCAGGAAGGGCAGCGGGAGGCACGGCGGTTGCCGCACGCGACGCGGAGACGTCCGCCGGGCTCGTTCTCGGTGGAGTAGTGGTGCAGGATCTCCCCGGTCGTCTTGTCCTTGGCGATCGTCCAGCCGGTCAGGTGGATCGGGTCGGCGCAGCCGCCGGTGCGGCGGATCTGCTCGTTCCAGCGGTCGTAGTCATCGGCCGAGGCCACCCTCAGCAGGTCGCCGAGGGTGGCCGGGTCGAGGAGCAGGTCAGGCACGGGCGCCCTCCCGCGTGCGGTGGGTGCGGCGGTGAGCGGTGCCGGTGCCCTGGCAGGCCGGGCAGTGCGCAGTAATGGTGCGCAGGCGACCGTGCGGGTCGCGGCCGCCGAGGGTGATGGCGACGGAGGCGAAGCCGTCACAGTTGGGGCAGATGCGGGGCGGCGGTGTGGTGCGGTGCGTCATGCTGGGGGTTCCTTCCGGATCTTCGGGTTCGGTAGGGGCAGGGCTCCCGGGCGGCGGAGACTTGGCGGTTGAGGCCGCCCGGGGGCCGGTCAGCGTCGCTTGGCCTCGGTGTTGATGAGCGAGCGGATGACCAGGGCGCAGATGGCGACCGCGGCGCCGGTGACGGCGACCGCGAGGAGCATCGAGACCAGGACCGCGCCGACGACCAGGACCACGGCCGTCCCACCACCGATGAGGGCGACGACGGCGCCAGGGGTGAGCTGGACGGTGGGTCGGGGAGACGCCGGGGCGGGGGCGACCGGGACAGGGGTGCTGGTCGGCTGCTGGATGACGGCGGTCGGCTCGACGACGGCGGGCGGAGTGATCAGGCCGGTCGGCTGGGGCATGGTCGGGATCTTCGGGTGGAACATCAGCGGATCTCCCTACTTGATGGCGGTGTCGATGACCGGGGCCAGGAGGCTGTCGGCGATGAGGTAGCCGCCGAGGAGGAGCACCAGGACCAGCCAGAGCGGCGGGCGGATGAGCTTGCAGCCGAGGTAGCCGACGACGGCGAGGGCGAACCAGAGGGGGACGTCCATGGGCGGTGGCCTCCTAGCGGACGGTGCAGCGGTGGGTGCGGGCGGCGAGCTGGGCGGCGCTCTGGCTGGAGTAGTCGGAGGACCAGCCGCACCGGTCGTTGGTGCACACGGCGGCGTGCTTGGTGCGGCCGTGGCGGTCGCGGTGGGTGCCGATCTGAACGGGGCCGATCCGCATGACGGAGTGGAAGTGGTCGCGGGCAGGCATCGAGGTCGTGTCCTTTCGGCTCAGGTGAGTTGGGCGGCGATGGCGTAGGCGAGCTGGGGCGGGACGCCGAGGCGGGCGCGCAGGGTGTCGGTGTCGATCGGGTCGCCGGTGCGGGTCCGGTAGTCGGCGGCGACCTTGCGGGCGTGGTCGATCAGAGCGGCCGGGACATTGGGTGTAGCCGGGGCAGTGGACGCGGTGGGCTCGGGAGCCGGGAGGGGTTCGGCGGCCGGGAGTGCGGGGGTTTCCTCGGCCTCGGTGACTGCGGCAGGGAGGGTTTCCGGCTCGTGCGAGGGGACCGGCTCGGGGTCGGTCGTGGTGGTCGGCACTTCGGGTGCCGGGTGGTCGGTGGCGGAGTGTGCGAGGAGGGTGCCGCCCATGAAGGCCAGGGCGGGCCAGGCGGCGACGAGGATGCGCAGCCAGGCCGGGACCTGTTGGAGGTCGAGGAGCCCGGCAGTCGCGACGTTGGCGCCGAGTGAGGCCACCAGGGCGATCAGGAACCAGCACCAGGCCAGCCGGGACGGGCCCTCACTGCGCAGCCGCCGCCAAGAGGCGACCAGGAGCAGGTCCACCGAGATCGGGTAGGCCCAGGCCTTCCAGCCGTCCTGCCCGGCAGCGGCGGCGAGATCGTGAAGGTGGGCGAAGGACAGCGCTCCGGCGATGACGGCCTGGACGAGGACGGCGTCCACGCGGAATGCGGGGCGGGCCATCACGAGCCGCCGGGGTAGTCGGGGCCGTCGGTGGGGTCGTAGCCGGGCGGGAACGTACCGGGCGGCGGCTCAGGCAGCGACGCCGCCAGGGACGGGCCCACCGCCTCGATGAAGCAGTGGTCAGCGCCGGATACGTCGGCGTAGAGGGCGAGTTGGCCCAGCAGGAGCACGGTGCGGGCGAAGTCTTCGCAGTCGGGGCACATGACGTGCTCTCCCTTCAGCAGGCATGGGGCGGGTAGGGACCCGGCGCGAGGGCGGTCACGCCGACTGGTCGAGCGGGGAGGGTCAGGCGGTGGCGGGGGCTGTCTTGGACAGCGGTACGCGGGCCGAGGGCAGCGGGACGACCGCGGGGCGGAAGGCCGCCAGGGCGGGAAGGTCCGGGGTGCGCTCGGCGTGCTTGTTGCAGATGTTCACGGCTTCGCGCAGCGAGGTGTGCGGGGCGCGGATACGGGCCCAGCCGCCGGATGCGTCGCCGGTGACGGCGATGCCGGGGGCTTCGGTGGGGATCTGGATGGCGGCGAGGACGGCGTCCGGGGAGATGTCGCCGAAGGCCATGTTGGCGGAGGACTCGTCGTTGACGCGGTGGGCGGTGCGGCCGGTGAGCTGGGCGCGGAGCATGGTGATGCCCTTGCCGAGTTCGGAGCCGAAGCGCTGTCCGCAGATTTCGAGGTAGATGCCGGCGGCGCGGCCGAGCTGGGCGAGGCGGACCAGGGCGGTGATGATGCGGTCGCGGCGCTTCTCGTCGTCCTTGGTGGCGAACAGGGCGAGTTCGGCGACCTCGTCGACCAGGACCACGACGGGGACGGGGCGTATGTCGGCGGGCAGATCCCAGATGTCGGCGGCGATCTCCGCATCCGGAACGTCCACTGTGATCCGCTGGTTGGCCCGGATCAGCTGATAGACGCCTCCCATGTGGGCGACCAGCGCTTCGAGGAGGTCGAGGGCGGTGTCAGGGTTGTCCGCGAGAGCGGAGAAGCGGCGGGCCAGCGGGAAGAGTTCGACGCCCTGCTTGCAGTCGATACCAACCAGGGCGACATCCAGCGGGGCCAGCCCGGCAACCAGGTTGCGCTGATAGACGGACTTCCCGGATTCCGTGGCGCCGAGCGTGAGGCCGTGCGGGACGGTGCGGTAGTCGCGGTAGTGGACCGAGCCGTCTTCGCGCAGGGCCACGGGAACACGCATGGACGCTCGGTCAGTCTTGGCAGGCATCTGCACCCGCTTGAGGACGTCATAGCCGGTCATCCTCAACTCGACTACTCCAGAGCGAAGTTCGCGGGATGTGACGCCGTACAGGCCGAAGGAGTGGCGCAGCCGGTCTGTTGCGGCGGAGACGTCGAAGGCGTCCTGGCCGGGGCGGAGCTTGAGCCGGAGCACCAGGCCGGTCCGGGTCGGCCGCAGTCGCAGGATGCGCGGGGCGCGGGACTCGGGTGCGGGACGATTCGTCATCCGGGCGAGAGCGAGGCGCCAGCGCGAGGGCGGGACGGTCAGCCCGCAGGCGTCCATGACGGAGGCGTAGCGGACCAGGATTCGCAGGGCGGCGAAGGTGACCCCGAAGGTCATCCAGTACCAGGCGGGGCGCCGCCACCGCAGGAGACCCGCAGCGGCGACGACCAGCACCAGCGCGACCGTGAACCAGGTCATGGTCAGGCCGCCTTGGGCTTCGAGGCAGCGGCGGCGAGTGAGGTCACGGCGACCGCACGGAAGGCGATGCCGTGCCGCTTCTGCCCGTTGAACTCGTTCTCCCACGCCGAGGCGACCAGGCCGGTCAGCGCGACCGGGGTACCCATGGCCAGGTCCTCGGAGACGCCGGGCTGGGGGACGGTGAGCTTGAGGATCTCCACCTCCTCCGGCGTGGAGAACATGACCTCCACGGTCATCAGCGTGACGCCGTCTTTGTCGACGGCGATCTCACCGGTGCGACGGTCCTTGACCTTCGGCTGCGGGGCCTTGGCGACCATCACGGTCGCGTTGGAGGTGTCGACGGGAATCTGACGCATGGCGCGCTCCTTGGATCGCTGAACTTGACGTACTTAGTACGTCATCTTGGTGTAGAGGATGGACCTGTACTACTTGGTGTGTCAAGTGGTTGTCTCGACGCCTGTCAGCGCGATGTGCTGCACTAGGTACGACAACCACTGAGAGGGGCTATGGCCGACTTCACCGCCGGACGTGCCGCGTACTTGCAGATCGCGGACGACTTCAAGCGCCGGATCCGAGACGGAGAGCTCACACCGGGGGACAAGCTCCCCTCAGAGTCGGACCTGATGGCGCAGCACTCCGTGTCTCGCACGGTCGCCCGGCAGGCGATCTCGCGACTCCGCGAGGACGGCTACGCCATCTCCCACCAGGGCAAAGGCAGCTTTGCCGCGTTGCCTGGCGAAGGCGGTTCCGCCAAACGCAGCCCCGAGTTTGAGCAGATCACGGAGTACCTGTCCGAGGTCCGTCGGGATGTCCGCCGCCTTGCGGAGCGGATGGACCAGCTGGAGGACCTGGTTCGGCAGCAGGCTCAAGGGCGATGACCAAGGCGTCGGCCCGACGCGCTACCTCGGCCAGCTCTTCACCAAGTCCCCTTACCTGGTTGATCAGTTCTCGCTTCTCTCCCGGGCTCAGCACGGTCACAGCCCCCTCGTTGCCCTTCCGATCTGACAGCCCCTCGGCCTGTGAGCAACGCTAAGGCCGACCGAACTCACCGACCCGGAAGAACTTTCCCCCCAGAAAATTTTTCCGGGTCCGCAGAGACAGGCGGGTGGACGCTCTTCCCATGCGAGGAATGACGACGAACCTGACGATCGGTGAGCGAGTCGCTTGGTACCGCCGTAGGCGAGGCATGTCCCAAGAGGTGTTGGCCGGACTCGTCGGCCGAACGGTCGACTGGCTGAGCAAGGCCGAGAACAACCGGATGGAGCTTGACCGGCTGTCGGTCATCAAGACCCTGGCCGATGCCCTGGACGTATCCCTCGGTGACCTGCTCGCAGAGCCGACCCTCATGGAGTGGACTGCCGACAGCGGTAACCGCACGGTGCCGGCGCTTCGGTCGGCGCTGATGAACTACCGCCAACTGACGCCGTTGTTGGGGGTGCCGACCGAGGGCGATCCCACGCCTCTGGACGAGCTTCGGACCAGCGTCGTAGAGATCATGGATGCCTACCAGGCTTCCCGCTACGGTTTCGCCACTCGTCGCCTGCCCCTGGTGCTGGCGGACGCCCTCATCGCGGCGCAGTCCTACCACGGCCGGGAACGCGAGCAGGCCAACGAGCTGTTGGCACTGACGTATCAGAGCGCCGCCATGGTCCTCGGGAAGGTGGGCGAGGTTGACCTCGCTTGGATCGCTGCCGATCGGGGATTGGGCGCGGCGCAGCAGTCCGGCAACTCGGCGGTCATCGGATCGCTCTTCCGGTCCGTGGGTCACTGCCTCTTGTCGACAGGTCGCTTCGACGCCGCCGTACAGCTCATCGGCGATGCGTCCGACTACCTTCGGCCCGGCCTTTCCGGGGCCAGCCCGGAGTTCCTGTCGATCTACGGGACGCTCTTCCTCACCGGATCCATGGCGGCCGCCAGGGCGGAGGAGCGCTCGACCGTGCGCGAGTTCCTCGCCGAGGCCGACCAGGCAGCGTGCCAACTCGGGCAGGACGCGAACCACATGTGGACCGCATTCGGCCCGACCAACGTCGACATCCACCGCGTGGCAACGGCGGGCGAGCTGGGCGACATGCAGGTAGCCGCGGACCTCGGGCCGCGTATCGACACCAGCAACCTCCCGACGGAGCGCAGGACGCGGCACAACATCGAGGTAGCCCGTGCGCTCAGCGCCCACAACCGTGTCGACGACGCCCTGGCGATGATCCTTGAAGCCGAGTCGTGGGCGCCGGAGCAGCTGCGGAGCCACTACCTGGCCCGCGAACTCGTACTCACATGGGTGCGCAACCAGCGCGGCCGACCGAGCCGGACGATGGCGGATCTCGCCGATCGGCTGCATGTGGTCTAGGTGGGTACGCTCGGCTGCATGGCAGCGAACGAGCATGAAGCGAAGATGGCGCATCCGCGTATGGCAGCGGGTGCGCTTTTCTTTGATGCCGGCGGGCGCGTCCTCATGGTGGTGCCCACGTACAAGGACTACTGGGACATCCCCGGGGGCTACGTCGAGACCGGTGAGTCTCCGCTTCAGGCTGCCAGCCGCGAGGTGCGGGAAGAACTCGGCATCACGCCGACGCTCGGCCGCCTCCTGGCCGTCGACTGGGCGCCCAGCGCTACCGAGGGCGACAAGGTGCTGTACCTGTTCGACGGCGGCGAGCTAGCCCCGGAGACCGTGGAGGACATCCGCCCGCAGGCCGAGGAACTGAAGAGCGTCACGTTCGTTGCCCCGAGCGAGATCGCGGACCGGACGATCCCTCGGTTGGCCCGAAGGATCCTTGCGGCGATCGAGGCCCGAGCGGCTAGCGCCCCGGTGTACCTCGAGCATGGCCAGGCGCCGAGCGACGTAGCGGCGTAGCCGAGACCGAAGATCCCCATCCCAGCGGGATAAGACTTTCCCTACTTCATCAAGGCCCGCGCACGGCGCGGGCGCGCGCCGCCTCTGCGGCGCGGCCTGCCTCCTGTCTGCGCCCCGGCTGGCCGCGCCCGGCGGCGCGCTCGGCGGCTGCGGGCAGAAGGTAGGGGACACCCTCTGTGGCTGGGGCGGTCGGCTCCACGGCTTTAGGCAGCCACTTTGGGGCGAGCCTCTAAGATCATGGCCCCAACGTCGTGCTTTAACGGGCAGGTCCACAGACTGCCCGACTCGCCGGAAGCTTACGGGGCCATGATCACTCGCCCCAAAGCAGCTCCAGCCCAAAGCCGCTCCGTAAGTTGTTTGGCGGTCCGGAAGAGTGGGGTGTGGCTCTAAAGTCGCTTGCCCCCGGTGGCTCCGGTGGAGTGGCCGCCCCGCTCTTCGGGACGCCTGGCCTCTGATTGAGATCTGCGCAATTGATCGCTGTTTACGGAGCTGACGGCGGGTGTTCCTCGGGCCGAACGGCATGCTGCCTGAACCGAGGAGACGCACATGGCTGAGCAGCTGACCCGCCTCTGGGTCGGGATCGACGCCGGTAAAGCCCATCACTGGCTTGCCGCGGTCGACGAAACCGGGGCAACGATCTGGAGCAAGAAGGTCTCCAACGACGAGAGCGCGATTCTGACCGCCCTCGACGAGATCCTCGCCCTCGCCGACCGGGTCCACTGGGCGGTTGACATCGCCGGTACCGCTTCCGCGCTGTTTCTGGCCTTACTTGCCGCCCACGGCCAACAGGCCGTCTATGTTCCCGGCCGGACGGTCAACCGGATGTCCGGGTCCTACCGCGGTGAAGCCAAGACCGACGCCCGCGACGCCTACGTGATCGCAGACACCGCCCGGCTGCGGCGGGACTTCACCTCCATCAGAGTCCCCGCACAACTGGCAGCTGATCTGGCTCTGTTGACCGCGCACCGCACCGATCTGATCACCGACCGGGTCCGCATGCTCAACCGGCTCCGCGACGTGCTCACCGGGATCTTCCCCGCTCTGGAACGGGCCTTCGACTACTCCGATCACAAAGGCGCGCTCATCCTGCTCACCCGGCATCAAACCCCGGCAGCCATACGGCGCCACGGCCAAGCTCGCCTCACCGCTTGGCTCAGGGGACGCAACGTCCGCAACCCCGACGCAGTCGCCGCCACCGCCTTGCAGGTCGCCAGAACTCAGCACGTCACGCTGCCCGGCCAGGATGTCGCGGCCGGCATTGCTGCGGACATCGCCACGCAGATCCTTGCCCTGGACGACCGGCTCAAGCACATCGACCAGCAAATACGGCAGACCTTCCGCACTCACCCCCAAGCCCACATCATCGAGTCCCTGCCGGGCATGGGCCCCATCCTGGGGGCCGAGTTCATCGTCGCCGCCGGTGACCTGAGCACTTACGCAGACGCAGGCCACCTCGCCTCCGCCGCCGGCCTCGTGCCCGTTTCACGCGACTCGGGACGCCGCACCGGCAACCTCCACCGCCCCAAGCGCTACAGCCGACGCCTCCGCCGCGTCTTTTATCTCTCCGCCCAGAGCAGCATCATCCGCGAAGGCCCCAACCGCGACTACTACCTGAAGAAGCGGGCCGAGGGCTGCAAGCACGTCCAGGCCGTCATCGCCCTCGCCCGCCGACGGGTCGATGTCCTATGGGCCCTCCTGCGCGACGGCAGGCCTTTCACCCTCCATCCACCCGTCGCCCAAGCCGCCTAAACGGGCCAGCGCACCCCGCCTGCCTGGCGATAGCCTGCGGGCCAAACCAGAGAGGCGGACCCCCGTGGGCTTCGACGCAGAACGATCAGCGCGCATCGCTGCCATGCGGGAAACCTCCCGGCCCGTCTGGGAGGCAACTGGCGACACGGACGCACTCCAGCAGTTCCTCAAGGACAACGGGTGTCACGGAGTGGAAGCCGTGTTCGTGACCATGGGCCTGCTGCACTGCGATCTTGCCGAAGCTCAACGAGCCTTCTTCAACGCCCCATGCCGCGCCGCCGAACGCCGCTTCCACAACCGGGCCATGGACCTGCTCGAAGAGGCCGCCGACCACGACGCCTGACAACCCGAGCGGCCCTTATCCCACGGCGACGCTACTCGTCCGGGTAGGTCCATTCCTCGATCGTCCAAACGTCGTGCCTGGTCGCGCGCCAGGCGACGTGGCCAGGTGGCATGGTGGCCAGCCGAGCAAGTGACGGATCCAGGTCCACGACGTGGTGAAGATGGCGAAGCTTCGAAGCCCCGTCACTGGGATCGTGCACGCCGTCGCTCACAAGCCAGTCGCCCTCGTCGTCATGGATCACGGTCAAGGCAGGAAACTCCCCTGCCGAGACGGTCTTCTGGACGACCGCCAGCAAGCCTTGAGGGAATACCTCGCCCTCAAACGGCCAGCTCAACTCCGGTTGCATAGATCCCATGCGGGCGATTCTGCGTACAGCAGCGAAGTACAGCAACCCTGCCAACGCTCACCCCTCGCCCGGGACCATCAGAGACCGTCCGACCAGCCGGGGAGACCTCAGCGACAGTTCGCCGGTAGTTCGCATCGAGGGGCAGCTTGACGTAAGGCCCGCCAGGGGGCGCCGTCTCAGCTCATAGACAGCGCCCCGGGGCTTGACTCGGTCATTGAGACTCCGCCGACCTGTTGGCCAGCGGTGATCGTACGGGGCGCATCCGGAACAACTTCGTTACGGTAGAATCCGGCGCACCCTCTCAATGATTTCCTCAAGCCGATCAGAGGCGCTGGCGAGGTAGCCGGGGGACGGTACGTTTCGCCCGTGTACTAGGTTGTTACGCAGCCTTCGCAGCAAATCGATATCATGACGCGTCTCCGTATCAAGCGACGGCAGACGATCGAGTACCCGGGAAATCGGCAGAACGGTTCGGGTGCTTTCTTCCTGTGGTAGGAGGTTCCGCAAATACTCCTCCAGTTCAACCCATCGCGTAAGGAAGCGGCCGATTTCCTGATGCAGGCGTGAGCTCAGAGAGTGGGGATCAAGCGAATCTTCTACGGCATGAAGCCGAACCAGGTTGAACTTCTCATACCGTGAAGGATCCTCGGCAAGGAGAGTGTCGATAACCTGCTCCGAGAGGGGGCGCTTCTCGACATTATCATGAAGTGATTCCAGATATGGATCCAGGTCGGCAGGTGCCTCCTTTTTTAGCTCGCTCAAGAAATTGAAAAGGAGGTCGACTCGACCTAGGCCTGAGTCCCCGACCGGTTCATTAAGGATCTTCCCCGCTTGGTTCAATAGATACGCGGCGAGTTCATAGTGATTGAGGAATCGGCCGCTCCGGGCAACCCGATTTTCGCTCGCCTCTTGCAGCATCCTGAGCGACATCTCGCCAGCGATTACCAGTCCATTGAGCTGATCCAGGATTTTCTTTTCCGCATCGGACAAGTCGCCGGATAGGGGTTTGTAGGCGAGATCGTGTTCCACTTCCGACCATGCATGCATAAGCACCGAGGCGACCTGCACTTCGACGCGTGCCTTGGCGTATCGCGTATCCGGGCCGATTAGCTCACGTTCCTTGAGTCTAACTCGGTAGTGAGTTGCAGAATATCCGGAGAACTCCTTTCCGGTAGACCTCCTGTTCGACTCGGGGAAACTCTTTTTCTCTGTGAGGTCGAATAGTCGATTCACGGCCTTTTCGACTTGGTCTTGCTCGGCTGGAAAATAGAGCGCGATGCGGACGCCTGCCAGGTCTACAATGTCTTCGTAGATATCCTCTACTGTCTTGTATTTCTTTTTTGGTGCACGTTGGCGACATTTTTCTTCTAGGCGCGTGATGTCCTTCGCGCGGTAAGTGACGATGCAGCGGACGCCTGATTCTTTGAGATCCCTCTCTAGGGCTTGGGTGACTAGTTGTGCTGCCCTGCTGTAAAAGTCGTACTCCTTCGAGTAGCGTGCAATGAATTGATCAACGATTTCCATGACTCCCTCAAGGTGCAGTGCTGGGCGTTCCGGTCCCGCGTCCACGTGTATGCGTAGGATGCCGCAAAGTGGTGCTTGTGCGGGGGGAATCGTCCACAGAGTGCTTCAGCCCGGCTACTTCGCCAGTTCCAGATGGAGCCCACGCCCAGTGGCTTCGAGGTAAAGAGGTCGCGTGTAGCAGTCGAGCCGCGAACAGTGATCGCGACTCTGGAGGCAGCCTTCTGGGCCGTCCCTGGGCCGTCCGAGGCCGACCAACGCCGACAGACGCCACCCACAGGTGACCACCCCCACCCCGCTCCGGCCTGGGCTCCCGGCGATGATCTGCCACACTGGAAGGGTTATGCCTGCACCCGGAGAACTCACTTTCGTCGCCCCCCGCGGAGCCAAGAAGCCGCCGCGGCATCTCGCTGATCTCACTCCTGCCGAGCGCAAGGAGGTAGTGGCCGGGATCGGGGAGAAGCCGTTTCGGGCCAAGCAGCTCTCGCAGCACTACTTCGCGCGGTACGCGCACGACCCGGCGGAATGGACCGACATCCCCGCCGCGGCGCGCGGGAAGCTGCAGGAGGCGTTGCTTCCCGAGCTGATGACCGTCGTACGGCATCTGTCGACCGACCAGGGGACCACGCGCAAGACGCTGTGGCGGCTGTTCGACGGGACGCTCGTGGAGTCGGTGCTGATGCGGTACCCGGACCGGGTGACCATGTGCATCAGCTCGCAGGCCGGGTGCGGGATGAACTGCCCGTTCTGTGCCACCGGGCAGGCCGGGCTGGACCGCAATCTGTCCACCGCCGAGATCGTGCATCAGATCGTCGACGGGATGCGGGCGCTCCGGGACGGGGAGGTGCCGGGCGGGCCCGCGCGGCTCTCCAACATCGTCTTCATGGGGATGGGCGAGCCGCTCGCCAACTACAAGCGGGTGACGCAGTCCATTCGCGCGCTCACCGATCCCGCTCCCGACGGGCTCGGGCTGTCGCAGCGCGGAATCACCGTGTCCACCGTGGGGCTCGTGCCCGCCATTCACCGGTTCGCCGACGAAGGCTTCAAGTGCCGGCTCGCGATCTCGCTGCACGCCCCCGACGACGAGCTGCGCGACACCCTCGTCCCCGTGAACACGCGGTGGAAGGTGCGCGAGGTGCTCGACGCCGGGTTCGAGTACGTCGAGAAGTCCGGGCGGCGGCTCTCCATCGAGTACGCGCTCATCCGGGACATCAACGACCAGGCCTGGCGCGGTGACCGGCTCGGGCGGCTGCTCCGGGGCAAGCCCGTGCACGTCAACCTCATCCCGCTGAACCCGACCCCCGGGTCCAAGTGGACCGCCTCCCGGCCCGAGGACGAGAAGGCCTTCGTCGAGGCGATCGCCGCGCACGGTGTGCCGGTGACCGTCCGGGACACCCGTGGTCAGGAGATCGACGGGGCCTGTGGTCAGCTCGCGGCCACCGAGCGGTAGTCTGACGGCGTACGTACATATTCATATCCGACAGGGGAGCGCAACAGCGCTGAGAGTGCGGCAACCGGGCCGCAGACCCTCTGAACCTCGCCCAGGTCATTCTGGGTAGGAAGTTCGGTCATCACCGTGAACAACAAGAAGCTTTTCGCTGCCGTCGTGGGCCTCGGCCTGGTCACGCTGTCCGCGTGCGGGTCGTCGTCCTCCGACTCCGGGAGCACCGGCTCCAAGACCGTCACCCTGGTCAGCCACGACTCCTGGGCCGTCTCCAAGGGCGTCCTCTCCGACTTCGAGAAGAAGTCCGGCTACAAGGTCAAGGTCCTGGAGGACGGCGACGCCGGGCAGGCCGTCAACAAGGCCATCCTCACCAAGGACAACCCGCAGGGCGACGTCTTCTTCGGCGTCGACAACACCCTGCTCTCCCGCGCGCTCGACAACGGCCTCTTCCAGTCGTACGAGGCGAAGGGCGCCGACACGATCAAGGCGGGGTACCGCGTCGACGGGGACAAGGTCACGCCCATCGACACCGGCGACATCTGCGTCAACTACGACAAGGCGTACTTCACCGAGCACAAGCTCCAGCCGCCGACGTCGTACGACGATCTGATCAAGCCCGCCTACAAGAACCTCCTCGTCACCGAGAACGCCTCCACCTCCTCGCCGGGGCTCGGCTTCCTGCTCGGGTCCGCCGCCGAGTACGGGGACGACGGCTGGCAGGGCTACTGGAAGAAGCTCAAGGCCAACGGCGTCAAGGTCGTCGACGGCTGGGAGCAGGCCTACAACGAGGAGTTCTCCGGGTCGGCCGGCGGCAAGAAGGCCAAGGCGGACCGGCCGCTCGTCGTGTCGTACGCCTCCTCGCCGCCCGCCGAGGTGATCTACGCCGACCCGAAGCCGAAGACCGCGCCCACCGGGGTCGCCGACGGCACCTGCTTCCGGCAGATCGAGTACGCCGGGCTGCTGAGCAACGCCAAGAACAGCAAGGGCGGCAAGGCGTTCCTGGACTTCCTGCTCACCAAGGAGTTCCAGCAGGACATGCCGCTCAACATGTTCGTCTACCCGGTCGTGGAGGGCGCCCAGGTGCCCGCCGAGTTCACCGAGTACGGCCCGCAGGCCAAGGATCCCGAGACCATGGATCCCGCGAAGATCGCCGAACACCGTGACGACTGGGTCAAGTCGTGGACCTCGCTCGTACTGAAGTAGCCACCCGGCGCAAGGGGAGCGCGGCGCGGCTCGGGCTCATGGCCGTGCCCGTCGCGTTCTTCGCCGTCTTCTTCGCCTATCCCGTCGCCGCAATCGTCGAGCGCGGACTCCACACCGACGGGACCTGGCAGTTCGGCCGGATCCTCGACGTGCTGACCCAGTCGGACATCCGGCACGTCCTGTGGTTCACCACCTGGCAGGCGCTCGTCTCCACCGCGCTCACGCTACTGGTCGCGCTCCCCGGCGCGTACGTCTTCGCGCGCTTCGACTTCCCCGGCAAGCAGATCCTGCGGGCCGTGGTCACCGTGCCCTTCGTGCTGCCCACGGTCGTGGTCGGTACGGCCTTCCTGGCGCTCGTCGGAAGGGGCGGCCTCACGGACGACCTGTGGGGCGTACGGCTCGACACCACCGTGTGGGCGATCCTGCTCGCGCACGTCTTCTTCAACTACGCGGTCGTCGTACGGACCGTCGGCGGGCTGTGGGCCCAGCTCGATCCGCGCCAGGAGGAGGCCGCGCGGATGCTGGGCGCGTCCCGGCTCACGGCCTGGCGCACGGTCACCCTCCCCGCGCTCGGACCCGCCGTGGCCGCCGCCGCGCTGATGGTCTTCCTGTTCACCTTCACCTCCTTCGGCGTGGTCCAGATCCTCGGCGGACCGACCTTCTCCACCCTCGAAGTGGAGATCTACCGCCAGACCTCGGAGATCTTCGACCTGTCCACGGCCGCCGTGCTGACGATCATCCAGTTCGTCGCGGTGGGCGCGGTCCTCGCCCTGCACGCGTGGACCGTACGGCGCAGGGAGACCGCGCTCCGGCTCGTGGACGCGTCCGTCACCGCCCGCCGGCCGCGCGGCGCGGGGGAGTGGGGGCTGCTGGCCGGGGTCCTCGCGGTCATCGCCGTCCTCCTGGTCCTGCCGCTCGCCGTGCTGGTGCAACGTTCCCTGGACGCCCCCGACTTCGGCTACTACCGGGCGCTGACCCACAGCGACGGCGGGGTCTTCCTCGTCGCGCCGATCGAGGCCGTCGGGAACTCACTGGAGTACGCCCTCGCCGCGACCGCCATCGCGGTGCTGATCGGGGGGCTCGCGGCGGCCGCGCTCACGCGACGGGACGCGGGGCGGTTCGTACGGGGCTTCGACGCGCTGCTGATGCTGCCGCTCGGGGTGTCCGCGGTGACGGTCGGCTTCGGGTTCCTGATCTCCCTGGACGAGCCGCCGCTGGACCTCAGACAGTCCTGGATCCTGGTACCGCTCGCGCAGGCGCTGGTCGGAGTGCCCTTCGTCGTACGGACCATGCTGCCCGTGCTGCGGGCCGTGGACCACCGGCTGCGGGAGGCCGCGGCCGTGCTCGGGGCCCCGCCCTGGCGGGTGTGGCGGGAGGTCGACCTGCCGATGGTGCGGCGGGCGCTGCTGATCGCGGCGGGCTTCGCGTTCGCCGTGTCGCTGGGCGAGTTCGGCGCGACCGTCTTCATCGCACGGCCCGACAACCCGACCCTGCCGGTCGCCGTGGCCCGGCTGCTCGGACGCGCCGGTGATCTCAACTACGGCCAGGCGATGGCCCTTTCGACCATCCTGATGATCGTGTGCGCGGTGGCGCTGCTGGTCCTTGAGCGGCTGCGGACCGACCGGACCGGGGAGTTCTGATGCTGCTGAGCCTTGCGGACGCGACGGTACGGTTCGGCGGGCGGGCCGTGCTCGACGGGGTCGGGCTCGATGTCGCTGAACACGAGATCGTGTGTGTGCTCGGGCCGAGCGGCAGCGGCAAGTCGACGCTGCTGCGGGTCGTCGCCGGGCTCCAGCCGCTCGACGCGGGGCGGGTGTCGCTCGACGGCCGCGACCAGGCCGGGGTGCCCGCGCACCGGCGCGGGGTCGGGCTGATGTTCCAGGACCATCAGCTGTTCCCGCAGCGGGACGTGGGTGCCAACGTGGCCTTCGGGCTGCGGATGCATGACGTGCCGAAGGCACAACAGGGTGAGCGGGTGCGGGAGTTGCTCGACCTCGTCGGACTGCCGGGGGCCGGCCGCCGGGCCGTCGCCTCGCTCTCCGGCGGTGAGCAGCAGCGGGTCGCGCTGGCCCGGGCGCTCGCTCCCCGGCCCCGGCTGCTGATGCTCGACGAGCCGCTCGGGCAGCTGGACCGGTCGCTGCGGGAGCGGCTGGTCGTCGAACTGCGGGAGCTGTTCGGGCGGTTGGGCACGACCGTGCTCGCCGTCACGCACGACCAGGGGGAGGCCTTCGCGCTCGCCGACCGGGTCGTGGTGATGCGGGACGGGCGGATCGCGCAGTCCGGTACGCCACTTGAGGTGTGGCAGCGGCCGGTGGACGAGTTCGTGGCCCGCTTCCTCGGCTTCGAGAACGTCGTGGAGGGGACCGTGACCGGCGAGGCGGCGGACACGGTGTGGGGCAAGGTGCCGGTGCCGCAGGGGGCCGCCCAGGGGGTCCGGAGCGTGCTGGTGCGACCGGCGGGCGTACGGCTCGTGGCGTCCGACGAGGGGCTCCGCTGCACGGTCGCCGCACGCACCTTCAAGGGCACGCATGTCGCCGTACACCTGCAACCGGAGGACGGGCCGAGGTTGGAGGCCGCGTGCGCGCTGCGGGAGGCGCCGGAGGTGGGGGGCGTGGTGGGGGTGGAGTTCGACGCGGCCGAGATCGTGGTGCTGGGCTGAGGCGGGGGAGATCGCGGCGTCTGGGCGGCGGGGTTGAGGTCGCTGGGTCGGATGGGCGGGGCTGAGGCCGCTGGGTCCGGCTGAGGTGGCCGCGGCCGCCGGGTCGGGGCTGCGCGGGGGCGAGTTCGCTGGGGCGGCTGACGGGGTGAGAGCGCCAAGTCGAGTCGGGGCGGTGGAAATTGGCGCGCTGTGCTGGTGTGGGGGGACATAAGGTGCCCGGCATGACGCTGCTCTCACACGACCGTTACTGCGACGAGATCGCCCATCAGGTGGGTCAGTTGAGGGCTCTCGTGGCCTCCGGGGCGGATCTCTCCGTGACCGTGCCGACCTGCCCTGACTGGTCGTTGCTGCGGCTGGTGCGGCATACCGGGGGTGCTCTGCGGTGGGCGGAGCTGATGGTGCGGACCCGGGCGCGGGAGGAAGTGCCCGAGGAGCGGGTGCCGTTGGGGGAGGGGCCCGAGGACGCGGGTGCGCTCGACGGGTGGCTCGCCGAGACCGGTGACGCCCTCGTCGCCACGCTGCGGGAGGCCGGGCCCGACGCCGAGGTGTGGTCCTGGGCCGGGGTCCCCACGTCCGGGTTCTGGGCCCGGCGGATGGCCCACGAGCTGACCGTCCACCGCGCGGACGCGATGCTCGCCGCCGGACAGCCCTACGAGGTCGCCCCGGAGATCGCCGCAGACGCGATCGACGAGTGGCTGCAGATCGTGGAGTTCGTGCAGCGGACCGAGCCGCACGACGAGGCACGGGAGCTGCGGGGGCCGGGCCGGAGCATCCACCTGCACGCCACCGACGCGAGCGCGGAGCTCAACGCCGAGTGGCTGATCGGGTTCACCGAGGACGTCATCGACTGGCGGCGCGGACACGAGAAGGCGACCGTCGCACTGCGCGGGCCACTGACCTCCGTCCTGCTCGCCTTCTACCGCCGACTGCCGCTCGACAGCCCCGAGTTGGAGGTACTCGGCGACCGGAAGCTGCTGGAGTTCTGGCTGGAGCGGACAAGTTTTGGGTGACTGGGGAGAGCGGGGCTTCGGGGATCCTGCGGAGGGGGCGGGGCCCAGGGGGACGGCGGTCATCGGGCGAGCAGCTGCCTCGCGGGTCCGAAGCCGGAGGTTGCGGAAAGGCGAACGCGGCGCCAGCGGGCCTCTGGTGAGCGACGACGGCCCGCCCCCATATACGGCGACGGCCAGCCACCCCCCACCGACGCCGACGGCCCGCCCCCACCAAGGGGACGGGCCGTCGGGCTGCCGTGGGTGTCAGCGGGAGCTGCTCGCCCCGCGGCGGCGCAGGCCGAAGAAGACCGCGCCGCCGCCGATCGCCACGAGGGCGATGGCGATGCCGGCGATCAGGCCGGTGTTGGAGTTGGCGCCGGTCTCGGCGAGGTTGGAGTCGCCGGCCGCGGCCGACGGGGCGTTGCTCTCGACCGTGGCCGGAGCGGTGGTGCCCTCGGAGGCCGACGGGGTCGGGGTCGGGGTCTCCTCGGCCGGGGTGCTGGCGGAGTCCGACGGAGTGGGCGTGGGCGTCGGGGTCGGCGTCTCCTCGGTCTTGCAGGCGGTCGCCGGGGTGGTCAGGTTGGGCTTGATGTCCTCGCCCTTGATGTAGGGCAGGGCCTCGACGTGGATGCGGTACTCGGCGTTGGGCGCCCAGTCCTCCTCGAAGGTGATGGTGGTGCCGTCCTTCGAGCCCTTCACCGTCTGCTCGCCGACCTTCTTAGCGTCGGCGCCGTTGTTCTGCAGGTACACGGAGACGGTGGCCTCGACGCCGGACTTGTCGACGTCGGTGACGGTGATGACACCCTTCTCGCCGTCACACTTGGCTTCGGCGGAGAACTCCTTGATGTTGCACGCAAGGGCGTTGCTGGAGGCGCCGAGCACGATCGCGGTCGAGGCGGCGGCGACGCCGAGGAAGCGCGCGGCGCGGGAGGTGCGGCGGGATATGGGCGTGAATGCCACGTTCATCCTTCACGGGGTGCGCAAATGCGGGGGGTTGACGGGAGGGTGATGTGTCATCACCATCCCCAGGAGTCTCACAGGTCTATAAGCGCTGCATAAGAAGTGTCAACGTGTAAGCCCCCTACAACCGTTGGCTTTACCTTCTTATTACACTGTGAGACGTTTCAGCGCCCCGGGAGCCTCCTCGATCCGGTCAACCAGGGCGATTCGGGCCTGCATTGACCGATCCCGCGCGAGCGCCTGGAGCAGCGGCCACGTCGGCAGTCTCTCCGTCCAGTGCGCGCGGTCCACGAGGACCATCGGCGTCGGTTCGCCGCGCGACTCGTAGTAGTTGGGTGTCGCGTTGTCGAAGATCTCCTGTACGGTCCCGGCGGCGCCCGGCAGGAAGACCACGCCGGCGTTGGAGCGGGCGAGCAGGCCGTCCTCGCGGGTGGCGTTGGCGAAGTACTTGGCGATGTGCGACGCGAAGGCGTTGGGCGGCTCGTGCCCGTAGAACCAGGTGGGGATGCCGACGGAGTGACCGCCCCGGGGCCAGCGGCGGCGCACCTCGAAGGCGGCGCGTGCCCAGTCGGTGATCGAGGGCGTGAACGACGGTGCCCCGGCGAGCAGTTCGCACGCCTCGTCGAGCATGGAGTCCTCGAAGGGGGCGGCGTAGGCGCCGAGGTTGGCCGCCTCCATCGCGCCGGGGCCGCCGCCGGTGGCCACCGTGAGCCCCGCGCGGGCCAGTTCACGGCCGAGGCGGGCGGCACCGGCGTACTCCGCGGTCCCGCGGGCCATCGCGTGGCCGCCCATGACCCCCACGACCCTGGTGCCGGGCAGCAGTTCGTCGAGGGCGTCGGAGACGGCGTCGTCGTGGACGGCGCGCAGTGTCGACGCGTATATGTCGCGGTCGGCCTTGGTGCGCTGGAACCAGGCGTACGCGAGGGCGTCGGGCGTCTGCTCGTAGCCCTTCTCCAGCCCGTCGAACAACTCGTCGGGGGAGTAGAGGAGACCGCGGTACGGATCGAAGGGGAGACCCGGGACGGGCGGGAAGACCAGGGCGCCGTCGGAGCGGATCTTCGCCGCCGCCTGCTCCCTCATGGGGCAGCCGAGGAAGACGGTGCCCGCGGTGTCGGTGGCGAGCAACTCCCTTGTCCGGTCGGTCAGATCGACGGCCTGGACACGGAATCCGGTGAGAGCGCCGCGGGCCGAGACGACCGCGTCGAACTCCTCCAGCGTCTCGATCTCACGGTCGTCGTGGTGTGCCGCGTGGGCGGGGCTCGTCTGCACCCGCCCATGTTCGCACGCCGGATTCCGGCCCGGGGGTCAGCCCTGGATCGCCGCCGGGTCCATCCACACGACCTCCCAGCCGTGGCCGTCGAGGTCGTCGAAGGAACGGCCGTACATGAAGCCCTGGTCCTGCACGTCGTCGTTGGCCGTGCCGCCCGCGGCGACCGCCTTCTCGACCAGCTCGTCCACCTTCGCGCGGCTCTCGGCGCTCAGACAGAGCAGCACCTGGCTGGACTTGGTCGCGTCCGCGATCTCCTTCTTGGTGAAGGTCGCGTAGAACGGCTTGGTGAGCAGCATCGCGACGATCGTCTCGCTGATCACGACGGAGGCCGCCTTGTCGTCGCTGAACTGTTCGTTCAGCGAGTAGCCGAGCTCCGTGTAGAACTTCTTCGAGGCCTCGAGGTCGTTCACGGGCAGGTTGACGAAGATCATCTGCTGGTAGGCCGGAGCGGTCATCGGAGTCTCTCCCATCGGGTGCGTGCGGTACGGGGGGTAGACGGGCGGGTGCGGCGGAACTCATCGGTGCGGAGAGATTTTTTTCCGGCCGTCGGTCAGGGGGCCAGGGGGAGCGCCGCCAACTCGGCCACGACCAGGGTCAGCGGGCCGAAGAGGGCCAGCAGGGCGCCCGCGCGCAGGGCCGCCGCGCTGCGGAGCATCGTGGCGGGGGCGCCGAGCCGGAGGAGGGCGGCCGTCGTGTCCGACCTGGCCTGCTTCGCCTCGACGGCGGCCGTGAGCAGTGTGGCGAGCGCGCAGCCGGTGACGAGGAGCAGCCCGAGGGTGGTGAGCGGGCCGACGTCGGGGCCTGTGGGGTCGTACAGCATGACCATCGCGTAGGTGCCGGAGGCGACCGCGCAGACGACACCGAGGGGGCGGCCGATACGGGTCGCCTCGGCCATGAGGACCCGGCCGGCGAGGAGACGCAGGGCGCCGGGCCGGGTGGACTGGAGGAGCCGGCCGCACAGATGGGTGAGGCCGGGACCGGCCACCGCGAGGCCCACGGCAGTGAGGAGCCAGCCGACCAGCACGGAGGGGGCCCCGGTGAGGCCGGCGGGGAGGGGGGCGGCGGAGGCGGTGCCGTGGCGGTTGGCATAGGCCTCCACGGCCAGGCCCGCGGCGAGGACGGCCACCCCCCAGGGAAGGCCTCTCGGGGCGGTTTGAGGGAGAGACGGGAAGGTGTCCGGCGTGAGGTCCGGGGGCTGGTTCTCGTCGAGGGCGGTTGCCGTGGGAGCGTCTTCGCCGGGCGGGGTGGGTTCGGTGGCCTTGGGCCCACCGGCCGGCTGACGTGCGCGGAAGCGGCCGTACGCCCCGAAGGGCTCCCTCGCGGTCGTCCTGCCGTACGCCCCGAAGCGGCCGTACGACCTCGCCTCCCGCTTCGCCGATGCCGGTCTGTCGTCCCGTGGGCGGAGTACGAACCCCACCGTCACCGACGCGATGGCCGGGACCAGGGCCAGCAGGGTCAGGGCGGCCGGCAGCGGGAGGGGGGAGCCCGCGGCCAGGAAGTCCGCCGCCGCCCCGTCGAAGGGCAGGCCCGTCAGGTCGCCCCGCAGATGGAGGAAGAAGAGCAGCGCCAGCATCGAGCCGAGCAGGCACGACAGGGCCGTGGTCGCCGCCGACACGGCCATCAGGCGGGCCGGGCCCAGGCCGATCGCCGCGAGGCCGGGGCGCGGACGGGTCCCCGGGTCGGTGCGGGCGACCGCCAGGGCGAGGTGGACCGTGGCCGCCAGGGGGGTCAGGCACCAGGCCAGCCGGAGCACGGAACCGGAGGGGTCCTCGGGGTGGCTCATCGCGTGGCCGAGGGTGCACAGGAGGAGGAAACCCGTACCCGCCGACGCCAGGGCCACCAGGAGGCGGCGCAGTTGTACGGCGGGACGGGCGCCCCGGGTCAGACGGAGAGCGAGCACGCGGTACGGCCTTCCGGGTCGGCCATCGGGGGCAGGTGCACGGTGTTGACCCGGCGGCCGTCCAGGAGGGTGACGGTACGGTCCGCCAGGGCCGCGGTGTCGGTGTCGTGTGTCGCGAGGACCACGGTGATGCCGTGGGAGCGGGCGGCCGTGGTGAGCGTGCGCAGGACGTGGCCGCGGTCCGCGCGGTGCAGCGGAGCCGTCGGCTCGTCGGCGAACAGCACCGAAGGCGCCGGGGCCAGGGCGCGGGCGATGCAGACGCGCTGGCGTTCGGACTGGGTCAGTTCGTGCGGGCGCCTGCGGGTGCGGTCGCCGATGTCGAGGCGCTCCAGCCACTCCAGGGCGGCGACCTTGGCCCTACGGCGGCCCGTGCCGCGCAGCATGAGGGGGAGCGCCGCGTTCTCCCAGGCGTTGAGCTCCGGGACGAGCACCGGGGCCGGGTCGATCCAGCCGAAACGGTCCCGGCGCAGCCGCTCGCGGGTCATCGGGCCCATGGTGTGCACCGGAGCGCTGTTGAACCAGACCTCGCCGCGCTGGGCCGGGGTGAGTCCCGCGAGACATCTCAGCAGTGCGGTCTTGCCGCTGCCGCGCGGGCCGCTCACGGCGAGGATCTCGCCCTCGCGCACTCCCAGGGAGACGCCTTGGAGAGCCGGCGAGCCGTCGCGGTGGGTGAAGTGCAGGGAGCGTGCCCAGAGCACGTCGTTGTCGGGCGGGGCCTCCATGGGCGTACACCTCGTATCAGATCCGTTTGTGCCGTGCTGGTCCCCCGTGCGGGGGAACGAAGACAGGGCCGATCGGTTACCAGGCACGCTAGGGAAACGGGGGCGCGACCCCGGACAGCACGCGGCCCGGGGCGCATCCCTGTCACTCGGACGGGTGCGCCCCGGGTCGTACAAGCGGCTGAATCGCCGAAGGTGTCGAAGGCTAGAGCTTCGTCCAGGCCTCGGTGAGGGTCGCGCGCAGGATCTGCTCGATCTCGTCGAAGGTCCCCTGGTCGGAGATCAGCGGCGGGGCGAGCTGGACGACCGGGTCACCGCGGTCGTCGGCACGGCAGTACAGGCCGTTGTCGTAGAGGGCCTTGGAGAGGAAGCCGTAGAGCACGCGCTCGGTCTCCTCGTCGTTGAAGGACTCCTTGGTCGTCTTGTCCTTCACCAGCTCGATGCCGTAGAAGAAGCCGTTGCCGCGGACGTCGCCGACGATCGGCAGGTCGTGCAGCTTCTCCAGCGTCGAGCGGAACGCGCCCTCGTTGTCGAGGACGTGCTGGTTGAGGTTCTCGCGCTCGAACAGGTCGAGGTTGGCGAGACCCACCGCGGCCGACACGGGGTGGCCGCCGAAGGTGTAGCCGTGCAGGAAGGTGTTGTCGCCCTTGTAGAACGGCTCGGCCAGGCGGTCGGAGATGATGCAGGCGCCGATCGGGGAGTAGCCCGACGTCATGCCCTTGGCGCAGGTGATCATGTCCGGGACGTAGTCGAACTTGTCGCAGGCGAACATGGTGCCCAGGCGGCCGAAGGCGCAGATGACCTCGTCCGAGACCAGCAGCACGTCGTGGCGGTCGCAGATCTCGCGGACGCGCTGGAAGTAGCCGGGCGGGGGCGGGAAGCAGCCGCCCGCGTTCTGGACCGGCTCCAGGAAGACGGCCGCGACGGTGTCCGGGCCCTCGAAGAGGATCTGCTGCTCGATCTGGTCGGCGGCCCAGCGGCCGAAGGCCTCGGGGTCGTCGCCGAAGAGCGGGGCGCGGTAGATGTTGGTGTTCGGGACCTTGTGCGCGCCCGGGACCAGCGGCTCGAAGGGGGCCTTCAGGGCCGGCAGGCCGGTGATCGACAGGGCGCCCTGCGGGGTGCCGTGGTAGGCGACCGCGCGGGAGATGACCTTGTGCTTGGTCGGCTTGCCGGTGAGCTTGAAGTACTGCTTGGCGAGCTTCCAGGCGGTCTCGACCGCCTCACCGCCGCCGGTGGTGAAGAAGACCTTGTTCAGGTCGCCGGGCGCATGCTGCGCGAGGCGCTCCGCGAGTTCGACGGCCTTCGGGTGGGCGTAGGACCACACCGGGAAGAACGCCAGGTCCTGCGCCTGCTTGAAGGCGGCCTCGGCGAGTTCCGTGCGGCCGTGGCCGGCCTGCACCACGAACAGGCCCGCGAGGCCGTCGAGGTAACGCCTGCCCTTGTCGTCGTAGATGTAGGTGCCCTCGCCCCGGACGACGGTCGGGACCGGGGAGTTCTCGTACGACGACATGCGGGTGAAGTGCATCCACAGGTGGTCGTACGCGGTGCGGCTGAGGTCCTTGGAGCTCACGGTTATCGGGTCCTCACGGTTATCGGGTTCCCCACATGTAGGTCTGCTTCTTGAGCTTCAGATAGACGAAGCTCTCGGTGGAGCGCACTCCGGGGATGGCCCGGATGCGGCGGTTGATGACCTCCAGGAGGTGGTCGTCGTCCTCGCAGACGATCTCCACCATCAGGTCGAAGGAACCCGCGGTCATCACGACGTACTCGCATTCCGGCATGGCCGTCAGGGCCTCGGCCGCGGACTCCACGTCGCCCTCGACGTGAATGCCGACCATCGCCTGGCGCCGGAAGCCCACGGTGAGCGGGTCCGTGACGGCGACGATCTGCATCACGCCCTGGTCGAGCAGCTTCTGGACGCGCTGGCGCACGGCCGCCTCGGACAGGCCGACGGCCTTGCCGATCGCGGCGTACGGACGGCGGCCGTCCTCCTGGAGCTGCTCGATGATGGCGAGGGAGACGGCATCCAGATGGGGGGTGCCGTTCCTGGACTCACGGGAGTCCCTGGGGTCTGCGCTTCGACTGGCCACGACGTCACTGTGCACGACGTCTCGACACTTCCGCAAGGCCAGGGCGATGAAATCCGTTGTTTACGCTACCGAGACCTGCGGATTTCGCAGCCTTGGCGCGATCGGGGGTGTTGAAAACGTGGGTGTGACGATTAGGGTGGGTGTCTCAGTCAGTGGACAGTTCCAACCCCCTCAGGAGGCCGGCAGTGAGTACCGAGCTGCGTCGTCTGCGCAACTACATCGACGGTGAGTTCCGGGACGCCGCCGATGGACGGACCACGGACGTGGTCAACCCCGCGACCGGTGAGGCGTACGCGACCGCGCCGCTGTCCGGGCAGGCGGACGTGGACGCGGCGATGGCCGCCGCGGAAGCCGCCTTCCCCGGCTGGCGCGACACGACTCCCGCCGAGCGCCAGAAGGCCCTGCTGAAGATCGCCGACGCGTTCGAGGAGCGGGCCGAGGAACTCATCGCGGCCGAGGTGGAGAACACCGGCAAGCCGATCGGGCTCACGCGGTCCGAGGAGATCCCGCCGATGGTCGACCAGATCCGCTTCTTCGCCGGTGCGGCGCGGATGCTGGAGGGCCGCTCGGCCGGTGAGTACATGGAGGGCCTGACCTCGATCGTGCGCCGTGAGCCGGTCGGTGTCTGCGCGCAGGTCGCGCCCTGGAACTACCCGATGATGATGGCCGTGTGGAAGTTCGCGCCGGCGATCGCGGCGGGCAACACCGTGGTGCTGAAGCCGTCGGACACGACCCCCGCGTCGACCGTGCTCATCGCCGAGATTATCGGATCGATCCTGCCCAAGGGCGTCTTCAACGTCATCACCGGCGACCGCGACACCGGTCGGCTGATGGTCGAGCACCCGACGCCGGCGATGGCCTCCATCACCGGGTCCGTGCGGGCCGGCATGTCGGTCGCCGAGTCCGCGTCCAGGGACCTGAAGCGGGTCCACCTGGAGCTGGGCGGCAAGGCCCCGGTCGTCGTCTTCGAGGACACCGACATCGCCAAGGCCGTCGAGGACATCTCCGTCGCGGGCTTCTTCAACGCAGGGCAGGACTGTACGGCGGCCACGCGCGTGCTGGTGCAGTCCTCCATCCACGACGAGTTCGTGGCCGCGCTGGCCAAGGCCGCCGCCGAGACGAAGACCGGGCAGCCGGACGACGAGGACGTGCTGTTCGGCCCGCTCAACAACCCGAACCAGCTCAAGCAGGTCTCCGGGTTCATCGAGCGGCTGCCCGCGCACGCCAAGGTCGAGGCCGGCGGCCACCAGGTCGGCGACAAGGGGTACTTCTACGCGCCGACCGTGGTCTCCGGGCTGAAGCAGGACGACGAGATCATCCAGAACGAGGTGTTCGGGCCGGTCATCACCGTGCAGTCCTTCTCCGACGAGGAGCAGGCCGTGTCCTGGGCCAACGGGGTCGAGTACGCGCTCGCGTCCTCGGTGTGGACCAAGGACCACGGGCGTGCGATGCGGATGTCGAAGAAGCTGGACTTCGGGTGCGTGTGGATCAACACGCACATCCCGCTGGTCGCGGAGATGCCGCACGGCGGGTTCAAGAAGTCGGGGTACGGCAAGGACCTTTCGGGATACGGGTTCGAGGACTACACGCGGATCAAGCACGTGATGACGTCGTTGGACGCGTAGGTTCTTCGGCGGCGGGGGAGTGGGGTTCTGCCGGTAGTGGGTCGGCCGGCTGGTGCGTGGGGGCTGGTCGCGCAGTTCCCCGCGCTCCTCAGGTGGCTCGCCGCCCCGGCGCCCGGAGGTTCGGCCTTGTCGGCCCACCGTCAGGGACGGCATGCTGCGGCGATGCCCCTCACGCCGAAGCCGTCCCCGCCCTCCCGCAGGACCCTGCTGCGCGCGCTCGGTGGTGGGGCGGTGCTGGGTGGGCTCGCCGGCTGCGGGGTGCCCGCCGCGTACGTGGCCGCGGGCGACCGGGCCGGCCCCGACCGCTCCGCCGCCGACAAGCGGCTGACCTGGGCGAACTGGCCGCTCTACATCGACACGGACGACGACGACTCGACGCGGCGGCCGACGCTGGACGCCTTCCGCAGGCGGACCGGCATATCCGTCGACTACGTCGAGGAGATCAACGACAACGACGAGTTCTTCGGCAAGATCAGCCCCGCGCTGATGAACCACCAGCAGACCGGACGCGACCTCATCGTCGTCAGCGACTGGATGTGCGCGCGGTTCGTACGACTGGGCTGGGTCCAGGAGATGGACCGGGCGCACCAGCCGAACGTCACCAAGTACCTGGACCCGCTGCTGCGTTCGCCCGCCTTCGACCCGGGCCGCAGGTTCACCGTGCCCTGGCAGTCGGGGATCACCGGGATCGCGTACAACCGCGGGAAGCTGGGCCGCGAGATCCGGCACGTCAAGGATCTCTGGGCGAGCGACCTCAAGGGCCGCGTCACCCTGCTCTCCGGGCTCGACGAGGCCTTCGCGCTGCTCATGCAGGGCAACGGCGTCGACATCAGGACGTGGACGGCGGACGACTTCCACGAAGTCTGCGACCAGGTCGAGAGGTACGTGAGGAACGGCCAGATCCGCCGCTTCACCGGCAACGACTACACCAAGGACCTCGTCAGCGGTGACGTCCTGGCCTGCCAGGCGTACTCCGGGGACGTGATCCAGCTCCAGGCCGACAACCCCGACATCCGCTTCGTCGTCCCCGAGGAGGGCGCGGAGCTGTGGTCGGACTCCCTGATGATCCCCGACCGCGCCCTGCACAAGGCGAACGCCGAGCGGCTCGTCGACTACTACTACGACCCCGAGGTCGCCGCGGAACTCGCGGCCTGGGTCAACTACGTCTGCCCCGTCCCCGCCGCGCGGGAGGTCCTGGCCGCGTCGAAGGACGAGGACACCGCCGCGCTCGCCGAGAATCCCCTGATCTTCCCGGACGCGCGGATGCGGGAGCGGCTGGTGATCGCACGGGACATCACGTCGAGGGAGCGGGTGGGGTTTGCGCGGCGGTGGAACGCGATTGTGGGGTTGTGAGGGGGCAGGGGGTCGTCTGTGACGAGGATTTTTAGTTGGCACAAAAGAGGGATAGTTGGCACCGAGATCACGAGCGTTCTCCGAGGTGGCGGCGCATCACCTCGATGCAGATGGCTCGCGCGGCGTTTGATCGGTCCCGCGGATACGGCACCCCGAGGTTCATACCGCCGTCGGTGGTGATCGGCGGCTGGTCCCAGGCGAGGCTCATCTGCGCGCCGGCCTCCGCTCGGGCCGTAGCCACGAGCGTTGCGTATGGACCCGCCACGGCCGATGCCTCGATCTGGAGCCACGCCTGGTGGAAGGCCATCTGGGCCAGCAGAGCGCTGATTTCGTCGGTGAGTTGTTGTCGTACGGCGGAGGAGGACTTGGGGTGTCGCCGTATGCGGTACGGCATCTCCAGGTACTCCTCGACCGCCGTCAGAGCTTCGGCGAAGGTCTTGGCGCGGCGTTCCCTGCGTACGGCCCGCTGGTTGAGGGTGTACGTGAGATAGGCGCCGAGGAGAGCGATGCACGGGACGACCAGTGCGGCGGTCTGGGCCCAGGTCCAGCCGCCGTCCGTCGCCTGTGCCGCCGCGATGACCGCCACGCACGACCCCCCGGAATGCCGTGAGGAGCATCCTCCACCAGCCACTGGCCGCCCTGCTCACCGCCGGTGAGCCGCCAGTAGTGTTCGAGGAACAAGTGTGTGCGGACTATCTCGATGAGGTCCAGCAACCCTTTCGAACTCGTCCATCGCCGCTCTTCCGGGTCGAGCGGATACCAGAGGCAGAGGGCGTCGTCGAACTTGTACCGATGCTTCGACGGCACCCCGGGCTTGGCGTGCACGCGGGGGAAGTCCTCGGGACGCTGGCCGTAGGTGAGGTACGGCGGGTCCGCGTGGAAGCGGATCCGGACGTCGATGGGGTCGTGCTCGCCTATGACGTCGAGACCGGTGAGCTCGTACGTGAGTGAGTCACGCCGGTACGAGTGGCGGACTGCGTCACCGAATTGACGCCGGGCGTCCCGTTCGAGCGGGGCCCACCATGCCGGCTGGGCCCCGTACCAAATGGGCATGGGGGTCAGTCTCCCCAGGCCCGGGGCCGGGTCGGCGTGACGAGCCGGGTGGCGAGCCCCAGTCCCGATGCTGCCGTACCTCCCGCGAGGACCGTCTGCGCGAGGCGATCTGCCGCAGATCTGGCGATGGCCGACTGGGAGCCCTTCGATCCCCTCCTGCATCACGCACACATCCACTCACGTCTCCCGACGCGCGCCCGTCGTTCGCGTCCGGGAGATCATGCTCGTCACGGAATCCAGCCGTGACGCATCACGTGGTGGAGATTCTCCTGACCAGGCCGGTCACACACAGCGAGCTGCGCCGAGCCAGCCGGGCCCTGCCACTCGGGGCGAACAGCGACGGCATCCGGCTGATGGCCATCCACCCGGCCAAGACGCCAGGTCGCGCATTGAGGTCAGTTCGACGACGGCTTCAACACCTGCTTCCCCTCGACATTCTGACGACCCACTACCCCGATCCCTCGGGCCAGGTCATCCTCAACGTCGAGTTCAGCCCGGCCGCACGGCAACTGATCGGCCAGGCCGCAGCCGCCAGAGGACAGCGGCCTGCCGAATACGTCGGCCACTGCATGGCCGAGGCCCTGCGACACAGCGAACAGGAACGCGCCCGCGCACTGACAGCGCAACTCGAGGGCATGCTGGCGCACCACCGTCCGGAAGAGGTCCTGGCCTGCACGGCGCGCATCCTGCTCCACCGCCGCGAACCCGGCACCCCAGGCCTGGGTCCGCGGGATGCAGCCGAGTCGAGCAGCCCAATCTTCACCGCCTAGTCCGTCCCCTCCCCGGAGCTCTCGTTGCACACGTCCACCGAAGAACAGAGCCACGCCGTTGATGCCTTCCGCGACGGCCATCACCTCGTGCTGCAGGCAGGCGCCGGAACCGGCAAGACCAGCACGCTGTGCTTTCTCGCCACGGGCACCACACGCCGTGGCCGCTACCTCGCCTTCAACAGGGACATCGCACGCGACGCCTCAACCCGCTTCCCGAGATCCGTTGTGTGCAAGACAGCCCACGCCACGGCCTACGCCGCCCTCGGCCATCGCTACTCTCGCCGCCTCAACAGCCCCCGGCAGCCCGCATGGAAGATCGGGCAAGCCCTCGGCATCACCACTCCGGTCCACATCGGCGACCACGAGATCAACCACAGAACCCTCTCCCACAGCGTGCTGCGTACGGTGAGCCGCTTCTGCCAGTCAGCTGATCGTCATCTCGCCTCCCACCACGTACCGACGCTGCGCCGCCTCGGAACACGGGAGGAGCACGCCCAACTCGCCGAAGCGGTCATGCCCTTCGCGAACAAAGCCTGGGCAGATCTGCAGACCCCAGAGCAAGGCGTGGTCCGCTTCGACCACGACCACTACCTGAAGATGTGGGCCCTCACGGAACCGAAGATCGAAGCCGACTTTCTCTTCCTCGACGAGGCGCAGGACACCAACCCGGTCCTGGAGCAGGTCTTCACCGCTCAGCGCGCACACGCCCAGCTGGTCATGGTCGGCGACTCCGCCCAGGCCATCTACGGCTGGCGCGGAGCGCGAGACGTAATGACCGGCTTCGATGCCACCCACCTGACCTTGACCCGCTCCTTCCGCTTCGGTCCCCTCCTCGCCGAACAGGCCAACGTATGGCTGGCGCTCACCGATGCGCCCATCCGACTGACAGGCACGGACACGATCACCACGAACGTCGGCGCGCTTGACTCTCCGGATGCCGTGCTCTGCCGTACCAACATCGGAGCCATGTCGGAGGTGATGAGGCTGCTCTCGAGCGGCCACAGCGTCGCCCTGGCCCGGGGTGGACAGACACTCGTCGCGCTGGCCGTCGCCGCTCGCGACCTGAAGGACGGACGGCGCACCTCCCACCCCGAGCTCGTGCTCTTCACCTCGTGGGGCGAGTTGCAGGACTACGCCGAGCACGACCCCGCCGGCCGCGACCTGCAGCCGTTCGTGGAACTCGTCGACGCCCACGGCCCGGAAGCCGTCATTACCGCGGTCGACGCGCTCACCGACGAGAGCCAGGCCGACGTGACCGTCTCCACCGCTCACAAGGCCAAAGGCCGAGAATGGGACAAGATCAGAATCGCCGATGATTTCCCGCCGCCCCCAGACACCGACCAGCACGACGACTCGGGCCGTCCCATCCCGGAAACCGTGAACGAATCGGACGCACGCCTTGCCTACGTAGCCGTCACGCGCGCCCGTCGTCACCTTGATCTCGGAGGGCTGGCGTGGATTGGGAACCATCCAGGTTCTGCGACCTGAAGCGCGGCATCGAGGGGTGAGGATGCCCTTTGGCCTAGGCCGCCGGGCGCCGTAGAGCCACCGGATCTCGGGTCTTCCGGTGATTCCACACCTTGTTGGTCGGCGCACTCCGATGGGCGCTCGGTCGCAGTGCCGGGCTTCCTCGGCGGGTTGGACACGCAGTGCGCGAAGGCCTCAAGCAACTTATGGCAGTCGGCCGAGGCACCGAGGCCCTACGAGGTCAGTAGGCACCTTCTCGCCCGGAACAGGCATGCTCGCCCATCTTCAATGGCCGCATGATCCTTTGAGGCGCGCGTCGATGCCGGGGATGCGTTGTCCCGCTTGGGCCAACAAACCCACAGCGCAGATGACGTCACCACGGCTCGGGGGAGAAGAGTAAAGGGGGAGGAAAGTCTCCCTGCCACGGAAGTCACTGGCGATGCCAGACTGCCGACATGACCGGCCGCGGCTGTGATCCGCATGGTCGTGAAGGTCCTGCGGCGACGACGGTCCCGCCTCCTGCCGTGCCGCTGTGCGCGGCGTGATCCGTCCGCGATGCGAAGGCGTATCCATGTCCACTGAACTCCCCGAGTCTGCCATTCCACCCCCCACCGGAGCCGGCGAGTCCTCCTCAACCCCCACCCGGCGCACTTTCATCGCCACCACTGGCGCGGTCGGTGGTGCCGTCGTTGCGGGCAGTGTGATCGGGGGGACATATCTTCTCGGCCCGGAGGAGGCGGCCGCCGCCGATGCGTCGCCCGCCAGCCGTGTGTCCCTGACGGTGAACGGCACCCGGCGGACGGTGACGGTCGACAACCGCACCTCGCTGCTGGACCTGCTGCGCGAGCACTTCGAGCTGACCGGCTCCAAGAAGGGCTGTAACGCCGGTGCCTGCGGGGCGTGCACGGTCCTGGTCGACGGCCAGCGGGTCAACTCCTGCCTGACCTTGGCGGTCCGGCTGGAGGGCGCCAAGGTCACCACGATCGAGGGCCTGGCCGACGGCGACGAACTGCACCCGCTGCAGCAGGCGTTCGTCGACCAGGACGCCTTCCAGTGCGGCTACTGCACCCCCGGCCAGATCATGTCCGGTGTGGGCTGCATCAAGGAGGGGCACACCGGTTCGCCGGAGGAGATCCGCGAGTGGATGAGCGGCAACATCTGCCGCTGCGGCTGTTACGTGAAAATCGTGCGGGCGGTCGAGCAGACCGCCGGCCGGAAGTAAGGAGCCGCTGACATGCATCCCTTCTCCTTCACGAAGGCCGCGAACACCCGTGAGGCCCTCAACGCGGGCCGCCACGGCGGCCGTTACATCGCTGGCGGCACCACACTCGTCGACCTGATGCGGGAAACCGTCGAGCGTCCCGACACCCTGGTCGACATCAGCGACCTGCCGATGCGTGACATCAAGGTCACCGAGCGCGGCGGCTTGCGCATCGGAGCCCTGGTGACCATGACCGAGGCCGCAGCCCACCCCAAGGTGCACTCGCTGTACCCGGTCGTCTCCCAGGCGCTGGAGCTGAGCGCTTCCGCCCAGCTGCGGAACATGGCGACCATCGGCGGCAACATCATGCAGCGCACCCGCTGCACCTACTTCCGCGACGTCACCGCCGACTGCAACAAGCGCGAGCCCGGCTCCGGCTGCGCTGCGCTGCACGGCCACAACCGCACACACGCCATCCTCGGCACCTCCGACTCCTGCGTGGCCACCCATCCCTCCGATGCCGCCGTGGCCTTCGCGGCGCTGGAGGCGACCGTCCACCTGCTCGGCCCGGACGGGGAACGCCGAGTCCCCTTCGCGGACTTCCTCCTCAAGCCCGGTACCACACCGAACCGCGAACAGAACATCCGTCAGGGCGAGTTGATCACCGCGGTGGAGATTCCGGCGCTGCCGCGCCCACTGAAGTCGGGATATCTGAAGGTGCGTGACCGGCAGTCGTACGAGTTCGCCCTGACGTCGGCGGCCGTGGCGCTGCATGTGCGCGGCGGGCTGATCCGGGAGGCGAAGGTCGCCGCCGGCGGTGTGGGCACCGTGCCGTGGAAGCTGCCCGCCGTCGAACAGGTCCTCATCGGCGAGCGCCCCTCGGACCGCCTGTGGGCCGAGGCCGCCCGGCACGCGGCCGACGGCGCCCGCCCCCTCCAGCACAACCGGTTCAAGGCCGAGCTGGTCAACCGCACTGTGGAACGCCAGCTGCGCACCGTAGGAGGCATGAAGTGAGTCCTCAGCCACAAGCCGCCGTCGGTGCGCCGCTGTCCAGGGTGGACGGCCGGCTCAAGGTCACCGGCAAGGCGCGGTACGCCGCCGAGTTCGATGCCGACGGGACGGTGCACGCCGTCATCGTCGACGCGAGCATCGGACGCGGTCGCATCACCTCCCTCGACACTGCCGCCGCCGAAAAGCACCCTGGGGTGCTGCGGGTGATCAGCCACCGCAACGCGCCGAAGCTGCCGTACCGCGACAACTCCGGCTCGAACAACCCTCCCGGCCGCAGGCTGCAGGTGTTCCAGGACGACCGCGTGCTCTTCCACGGCCAGCCGGTCGCCGTCGTCGTCGCCACCACTCTGGAGGCAGCCCAGCACGGCGCGAGCCTGGTCAAGGTCGCCTACGATGCCGAACAGCCCTCGACCGACCTCGGCGAGGGGAAGCCGGGCGAACCAACGCCGTACGCGCGCGGCGACGCGGACGCCGGGCTGCGCGACGCGCCCGTACGCCTGGACCTGACGTACCAGTTGGCGCGTAACCACCACAACCCGATGGAACCGCACGCCACGATCGCCCGTTGGGACGGCAACACCCTCACTGTCTGGGACAAGACCCAGTGGGTGGTGGGCACCCACGACGAGATCGCCGCCGTGTTCGGCCTGCCCGCGGACGCGGTGCGCGTCATCAACCCGTTCGTCGGCGGCGGCTTCGGCAGCGGGCTGCGCTGCTGGCCGCACACGATCGTCGCCGCCCTGGCCGCCCGGGAGACCAAGCGACCGGTCAAGCTCGTGCTCAGCCGACGGCAGATGTACTTCGGTACCGGTTTCCGGCCCTCCTACGAGTACCGGCTGCGACTGGGCAGCGACCGGCGTGGCAGGCTGACCGCCGCGGCCCACGAGATCGACGCGGAGACCTCGTCCTACGAGACGTTCACCGAGGGGGTCATGCTGCCTGGGCAGATGCTCTACAGCATGCCCAACGTCAGCCAGGCGTACCGGCAGGTGCCGCTGGATGTGAACACACCGATCTGGATGCGCGGACCCGGCTTCGCGTCGGCGTCGTTCGTGATCGAGTCGGCGATGGACGAACTCGCCCACAAGCTGGGCATTGACCCGATCGAGCTGCGCCGGCGCAACGAGCCATCCGAGGACGAGGCGAAGAACCTGCCGTTCTCGACCCGACGGCTGCGCGAGTGCTACACCGTCGGTGCCCGGGAGTTCGGCTGGGATCGCCGTAACCCCAGGCCCCGTTCGACGCGGGACGGGAACTGGCTGATCGGCCTCGGGATGGCCGCCGGAGTCTACGATCCCGGACGTTACCCCGCAGAAGCCAATGCCCGCCTGGATGCCGACGGGACCGCGGTGGTCGAGGCGGCCACCAGTGACATGGGGCCGGGCACCTACACCTCCCAGACCCAGGTCGCCGCCGACGCGCTCGGACTGACCATGCGCACGGTGACCTTCCGGCTCGGCGACTCCCTGTATCCACAGACCGGCCCCCACGGCGGATCGTCGACCATGGCCAGCGTCGGCTCTGCCGTCGTCGACGCCTGCAACCAGGTGCGCAACCAGGCGATCAAACTGGCCGTCGAGGACCGCGAGTCTCCGCTGTACGGAGTGCCGGCCGGCAACGTCGTCGTACGCAATGGACGGCTGCACGTGCAGGGCACCCCCTCCCGCGGCGAGACGTACCGCAGCCTGCTGGCCCGTCACAACCGCTCCCACCTGGAAGCCCGCGGTAACTACACGGGGCCGCCGACTCCCGAGCGGGAGTCCTACGCCGCCTACAACGCGACCTTCGCCGAGGTCGCGGTGGACGCGACGCTGGGCCTGGTGCGAGTGCGGCGGATGCTCGGGGTGTACGACGCGGGCCGGATCATCAGCCCCAAGCTCGCCGACAGTCAGGCGATCGGCGGCATCGTGGGCGGTATCGGCACGGCTCTGCTGGAGCACACGGTCACCGACCACCGTGACGGGCGGATCGTCAACGCCAACCTCGCCGACTACCTCGTGCCCGTCAACGCCGACGTCCCCGAGGTCCGGGCGATCTATCTGGACGGCGAGGACAACGCGGGCAACGCGCTGGGGGTGAAGGGGCTCGGCGAGGTCGTCCAGGTGGGTGTGGCAGCCGCGATCGGCAACGCGGTCTTCAACGCCACCGGCCGCCGGGTACGCCAACTGCCCATCACTGCCGAAGCGTTGCTCTGAGCCGAGGGCCCGGGCCCCTGTGGAGCGGCCCAGCGGCCCGGGCTCTCCTTCCTCGTCCGGCAGTCGGTCCCCCCGTCCGGCTGCCGGACCTTCCAGGGCCGCCGCCGCGTAATGACGCTCCCCCGCGGCGCGGCGGCGGCCCCTCGTCCCTTGCACGAAGGACCTTCATGCTGAATATCGCGGACACACTGCACCGTTGGTGCCGCGAGGCACGCCCCTTCGCCCTGGCCACCGTCGTCGGCGTGACCGGCAGCGCACCGCTGCCGGTCGGTACGTCGGTCGCGGTGGACGAGCACGGCAACGCGGTCGGCAGCATCTCCGGCGGCTGCGTCGAGGGCGCGGTCTACGAACTGTGCCAACACGTGCTCAGCGATCGCAGCAGCCCCCAGCGTGCTTCGTTCGGCTACTCCGACGACGACGCCTTTGCCGTCGGTCTCACCTGCGGCGGCGAACTCGACGTCCTCGTGCAACGCATCGATTGCGTCCTCCAGCCACACCTCTGCGCCGCCCTCGCCGATGTCTTCCAAGGCCGGCCCACCGCCGTGGCGCAGGTCGTGGACGGTCCCCACGACCTCATCGGCTCCACCCTGAGCGTCCTCGCCGACGGCGGCGTCACCTACGGCACCCTGAACAGCGGGCCGACGGATCAGCTGGTGGCCGAGGAGGCGCGGGCCCTGCTACGGGCCGGACGTACCAGCCGCGTCACGGTCGGCGGAAACGGGGACGGCTGCCCCGAACCGCTGACCGTCCTCGTCCACGTGTACGCCTCCCGCCCCAGCATGCTGATCTTCGGGGCGGTCGACTTCGCCGCCGCCCTCAGCCAGGCCGGCCGCTTCCTCGGCTACCGGGTCACCGTGTGCGATGCCCGCCCCATCTTCGCTACGCCCGCCCGCTTCCCGCACGCCGACGAGGTCGTGGTCGACTGGCCCCACCGCTACCTGGCCCGGACGGCCGTGGACGCCCGTACCGCCGTCTGCGTGCTGACCCACGACGCCAAGTTCGACATCCCGCTGCTCCAGCTCGCCCTCGACCTGCCCGTCGGTTACGTCGGCGCGATGGGCTCACGCCGCACCCACGACGAACGGCTGCGCCGCCTGCGTGAAGTCGGCGTCACACAGGAACAGTTGGCCCGGCTCCGCTCCCCGATCGGCCTCGATCTCGGCGCCCGCACCCCCGAGGAGACGGCCATCTCCATCACCGCGGAGATCATCGCCCACGCCAGCCGAGCGAGTGGCTTGCCTCTGGTCCGGGTCAGCGGCCCGATCCACCGCGTTTCCGGGGCGGTGCCGGATACAGCGCGGCACGGGGCAGGAATGGTCTCAGGAACGTGCTGAGCGACGCCTACGGCCGAGTGGCCACCGACTTGAGGGTCTCGCTGACCGACCGGTGCAATCTGCGTTGTACGTACTGCATGCCCGAGGAGGGCCTGCAGTGGCTCGCCAAACCCGATCTCCTCACGGACGACGAGATCGTCCGTCTGATCGACATCGCGGTCACCTCCCTGGGCATCGAGGAGGTCCGCTTCACGGGCGGCGAACCGCTCCTGCGCCCGGGCCTGGTGGGCATCGTGGAGCGGGTCGCAGCGCTGCACCCCCGCCCGCAGATGTCGTTGACGACGAACGGCATCGGCCTCAAGCGAACGGCTGCGGCCCTGAAGTCGGCGGGCCTGGACCGGGTCAACGTCTCCCTGGACACTCTGCGCCCGGACGTCTTCAAGACCCTCACCCGCCGGGACCGCCACAAGGACGTCATCCAGGGCCTGCACGCGGCCACTGAGGCGGGCCTGACCCCGGTGAAGGTCAACTCGGTCCTGATGCCGGGCCTGAACGACGACGAAGCCCCGGACCTGCTGGCCTGGGCGGTCGAGCACGACTACGAACTGCGCTTCATCGAGCAGATGCCCCTGGACGCCCAGCACGGCTGGAAGCGCGACGGCATGATCACCGCAGGCGACATCCTCGCCTCCCTGCACACCCGCTTCGGCCTGAGCGAAGAGGGCTCCGAGAAGCGCGGCTCGGCCCCGGCGGAACGCTGGCTGGTGGACGGGGGGCCGCACCGAGTGGGCGTCATCGCCTCGGTCACCCGTCCGTTCTGCGCCGCCTGCGACCGCACCCGGCTCACCGCTGACGGCCAGATACGAACCTGCTTGTTCGCGGCCGAGGAGACCGACCTACGCGCGGCCTTGCGCGCGGACGCCCCGGACGAGGAGATCACGCGGATCTGGCGCGAGGCAATGTGGGGAAAGAAGGCGGGCGGGGGCCTGGACGACCCGACCTTCGTCCAACCAGATCGCCCGATGTCCGCGATCGGTGGCTAGTAAACTCTCCCTCTTTGCCGGGCCGAGGCACCGGTCCGGATGCGGGCTGTGTCCATGTAGCCGTCGCATCGCGCCCGGTAAAGGGGGAGGGTTTCCTCCCTGGATGTTCTTCTTCCCGGATTGATTCCTCCTCTTTTCGTGCCTGCCCCCGCGTGTGAGGGTCGAAATCGAGTTCTTTCTCGCCGAGGGATTACGCCTTGGCGACTTCTGTATGTAGCCATGGAACCGTTGACGGAACGCGAAGGAAACGATGAACCAGGTCATCCTCATCACCGGCGCCGACCCGAATTCCGAGAGGCGCTCATGACGACGCCGACGCTGGAGCGGCCCACTCCCACGGTCGTCCCGGAGCGCCGACCGGACGCCCCAGAGCGACAGGCGCCGGCCGTGCGGCCGGGTAGCCGGAGAGTCCGCAGGGCGTTGTGGTGGGCGGCGTGCCTGATCTGTGGGGGCCTGGTGGGCCTTGTCCTCGCCATCGTCGGCACGCTGCGCGGGCGGGCGCCGTCCAGGCTGCGGCGCGGGGTGGTCGCGGCCGGGGCGGCGGTGCAGCTGGCGTCTGGAGCTTGTTTCGCGGTCGCCGGATCTGAGGGTGACGGAGGTCTATGGGAGACCACCCGCGTGGTGGTCAACGCGCCGGTTTCCGGGGCGGCTCTGCTCTACGGCGTCGGCAAGGGCGGCGAAGTGCATCAGGGCGGCAACGGGACGACCGCTGTGGTTCTGGACGGCGGGGTCGTCCGCGCCGGCACCATGTTCGGCACGGTCTTCCTGACGGACCAGCGTATGGGGGCGGACTCGCCGCGCACGCAGGGTCTGGCGGAACACGAGGCCCGGCACGCGGACCAGTGGGCGGCCTTCTCACTCGTCGGAGGGCCCGCCGCCTTCCCCGCGCTGTATGCCCTCGACGAGGCATTCTTCCCCGGTGCGTTCAACCACTTCGAACGGCAGGCCGGACTCGATGACGGCGGCTACGACACGCCGTCGGACTGCCCGTCCATCGCAGGCCAACTCACCCTTGTATCCCTCGGGCTGGTCGCAGCCTCGGCCCTGGTCGCCCGGCGCAGACTCCGCGGCCCGTCTCCGGCTTCCACCGGAAGTAAGGACTTCCCCGCTCGGCGTCCTGACGACTGGTGCGTGTCCGGTCCTTCGACATCAGGGCAGTCTGAAGCCGGAAGGTCCTATGACCGCAGTCATGCGACAACGCCGCTGGGCGGGTGTGTGTCCGGGTAGTGCAGGTGAGAGCCGCAGTAGCCGTTTCGGCAGGCCGTTCCCCACTCAGGTGGCACTCCAATCCGATCAACGCGGCTCCATTGCCTGTGGGTTGGCACTTCGAACATCTCCCCACGACGGCACGGGGGCCTCGTGCGTTGCGGGCGTCCATCCCGTTTCCTCGATCAGTGGCCACGCCTAAAGAGCTGTGAGCTCCTTGCCGTAAAGCGGCAGCTGCCGAAAGGAAGATCGCTTGCAACTGTGCGGCGAAGCAGGGAGAAATTCCTCCCCCTCACAGAACGCCCGTGCGGTGCGATGCTCGACGGCGTCCCCAGCCCGCAGCGATCGCGCGTTGCCCTGAAAAGAGAATGCCACCGAATGTCACCCACGACCGACGAGCGACCCCGCAAACTGCCCTTTGTCGTCTGGGTGCTGTCCGCCGGAACCTTTCTCATGGGCACCACCGAATTCGTCATCGCGGGCCTGCTGCCCGAGATCGCCGATGATCTCCATGTCTCCCTGCCTCACGCTGGTCTGCTGATCACGGCGTTCGCGGCAGGCATCATCGTCGGGGCGCCGGCGATGGCGATCGCGACCCTGCGCCTGCCCCGGCGTTCCACGCTGATCCTCGCGCTCGTCGTCTTCGCCCTCGGGCACCTGGCCGCCGCGCTCAGCTCGTCCTTCGCTCTCGTGCTCGCGGCTCGCGTGGTGACCGCACTGGCCACCGGGACCTTCTGGTGCGTCGCAGCGATCGTTGCCACGACCGCGGCAGGGCCGGCAACGACGTCGCGGGCCCTGGGCATGCTCCTGGGCGGTCTGACCGTGGCGACCGTGGCCGGCGTACCGCTGGGCGCGTGGCTGGGGCAGCTGTCGGGCTGGCGCGGGCCGTTCTGGGTACTGGCCGCGCTGTCGGCCGGCGCGGCGGCGGTCATCGGCCGGTTCATCCCTGGCGACGAGCGACGTGAAGCGCCTTCCGTGCGGGCCGAGTTCGCCGCGCTGCGAGATGTTCGGGTCTGGCTGACGCTGAGTTCGATGACGCTGCTGATGGGCGGTGTCCTGGCGACGTACACCTACATCTCGCCCCTGCTCACCGAGCGGGCCGGTATCTCCGCTGAGGCCGTGCCCATGGTCCTGACCGGCTACGGCCTGGGCGCTTTGCTGGGCACCACGGTCGGTGGGCGCCTGGGCGACCGTCGCCCCCTGGTCACGCTCCTCACGGCCGCTGCCACGACCACGCTGGTCCTGCTGTTGTTGACTGTCTTCTCCACCAGCCGCGTGGCGGCCGTCGTTCTGGTGACACTGATGGGGGTGACGGGCTTCGCCGCCAACCCGGCGCTCGGCGCGCTGGCTCTGCGCTTCGCCGGTTCCGCGCCCACCCTCGCCTCCGGCCTCAGCGGCGCGGCGCCCAACGTGGGCATCGCCATCGGCTCCTGGACGGCCGGCATCGCCCTGACCTCACCGCTGGAGCAGGCCGGGCCCCCGCTGGTCGGCACGGTGGCGGCCGCCCTCACCCTCGTACCGCTGACCGCACTCGCGCTGATGCGCGTCACCCATTCCGAGACGCCGCCTGCTCAGCCCCGAGCAGCTGCGGAGCAGTCGATCGGGTGCGGACGTCAGGACCTTGGCTGAGCGGCATTTGGCCTGTGCGACGCGCGAGCGGCAGGTCCCGCTCGCGGACCCCAGAGCGTGAGGTCCAGCCCAACGGGGTCACCGTCAGTGTGACGTGGGCGGAGATGTTCGGCATCGGACTGCACGACGCGGCGGTCACAGCCCTCCTCGCCGCGGAACAACCCCGGCCCACGGCACAGACCTCGGTCATCGACGCCGCGCTCGTCGTCAGCCCTGGCGAGCCCAACTGCTATGGCGAAGCGACATGGTCCCTGGTCCCGCTGAACGCCAACCCAAGCGTCGAGCACAAGAGCATGCACTGGGCGAAGTTCCCGCCCGCCACCCGCCATGAACTGCTGCAGATCACGCACACGTTCATCAACCGGAGCCTGCTGGGCTCCTTCCTGCTCGCCAGGTCCGGAGCCTGGCGAACCCGCATGAACGCCGAAGTATCTACGAAGTCACCATGGCCTGGCGGGATTTCGCCTGCTGGCTACATGCCGCCGACATCACAACCCTGGGCGACTGCGACGACCAGCAATACAGCGACTTCATCGCTCACCTGGTACGCGAACGCGGACCCTCGCGGTCCACCGTCCTGCACCGGCTCACCGCGCTGACCGTCCTCTGGGTCTTCGACACGATCAGCATCGCTCCACACGGCGTCGCCCCGCCCCTGGGAACGCCGAGGGGGCGACGACTACCCGCGCCGATGTCGCGGAGCGGATCCCCGGTCTTGACCGGCTGCTGGTCTGGCGGAGCAAGGGCGGCGAGAGTGAGGTGGCGACCAGGTCGGTGGATGAGCTGATCCGGGTCGGCCCGTTCGGGCTCGGCACTCCTGACCTCTGGGCTCAGCAGCCGGCGGGGCCTCACCGAGGCGATCAACCGATACGCACCAGTGACCTGCCAACCCAGCGCTGATCGCACGGCCGCCAGGTTGACGGGTTGACGTTGGTTGACGGGTTGACGCACAATCGAGGTATGAGTGACTCCATCGAATACTTGATTGCGGGTTTCGCGGAGGGGGTGCACAAAATCCCCCATGAGGTCAGCGTCAGCCTTGATCCAGTTCAGGCACACAGGATGGGTCTGGAAGCGGCCTACGCTGTTCTGGCGCCGATGATCTGGGCGGCAAGGGTTGGAGAGACCCTTGAAACGACCGAAGTGACACGGCTGCTCCGTGTTTCCCGTCAGGCGCTGGCCAAGAGGGTTGCCGCAGGAACCCTTCTAGGGCTACCGGGGCGAGGGACGACTCACTATCCGGTCTGGCAGTTCGATTTCGAGAACGGCTCGCTCCGGCCTGATGCCCGCGAGATCTTCGAGATCTTCGTCACGGAGCTCGGAAAGCTCGATGCCTATGCGCTTTCGGTCTGGATGAATACCCCGTCGTCTTCATTCGATGGGCTTGCGCCGTGCGAATGGCTAGTGAAGAAACGCGATCCACGCCCGGTGTTTGATGCCGCTCGACGGGTTGCCGGGAGGCTCGCATCGTGACCAGCAACTTGCCCCCCAGGGATCCGTACGAGTTGATGGATTTCCCAAGCGTAACTTGGGAAGACCCTCAGGTCGCTTTTCGGATCCACCTGGCCGACAATGAGGCGGCCTACTTCGGGGATCGCGGAATCTACCGCTTTGATGCCCCGCACTGGCTGACTGGTCGGCAGCGTTACGGGACCTGCTACCTGGCCCAGTCCCCGGTCGGAGCTTTCCTTGAGACTCTCGGGGAGATCCGCCCGCTTGCAGCCCATCTGGTTAACGAGCGGGTGATCAGCGAACTGGTTCCCTCAGAGCCGTTCAAGATCGCCGACTTGACCGATGAATCGGTGGTTGGTCGCTACGGGATCTTCGGTGATCTGTCGGCGGGTGACGATTATGCATTGACTCAGGAATGGGGGGCTGCACTACAGCAGGCCGGTTTTCAAGGAGTTCAATATCGGGCAAGCCACCACCCACAACTCAATGAAACGTCCATTGCATTGTTCGGACCGGCAGGGGTGAATCGAGACCTGCTGAAGTACCTGAAGGATGATGGCGAGCCCGAACCTATCTACAGGTCACTTCTGGAAGAAGTTCGCGACAGGTTCGACGTTGAAGTAATTCCAGCTGTCGCCTGGTAAGAGGTTCATGATGGGCGGGTTCCAGCCACACCGCCAGCACTGGAACCATTGTCGTGCGCTTCAGTCAGACAGGTTCTACACGCTGAACTTGACGCAGAAGGAACGGCACCGATCAGCGGGGAGTCGAAGAGGGCGCCAGGTGCTGGTCGGCGGCCCAGGAGGCGAGGATGCGCAGCCGCTCGTGGGTGGGGGATCCTGGGGCGGCGGTCCAGACGGTCAGGTGCTGGTCGGGGTCGGTGTTGGCGGTGAGGGTGTCCCAGTCCAGGACGAGTTCGCCGACGACGGGATGGTTGAGGGTCTTGGTGCCCACGGTGCGGGCGGCGACCTTGTGGTCGCCCCACCACTGGGCGAACTGCTTGTCACGGGTGGACAGTTCACCGACCAGCTCGATGAGACGAGGGTCCTCGGGATACTGCGCCGCCTCCATCCGCACCTGTGAAACGGCGATCCGCGCCGAGCTCTCCCAGTCGGCGTACAGGGTGCGCATCGCCGGATCGATGAAGATGAGCCGGGGGTAGTTGCGGTGCTTTTCCGGAATGCGGGAGAAGTCGGTGACCAGCGCGGCGGCCAGCGCATTCCACGCCAGGATGTCCCCGCGACGCCCCTGCACGATGGCCGGGGTGGCGGTGAGGTCATCCAGCACGCGCTGCAGCTGGGGCTGGACCTTCTGCCTGCCGTGGCGCCGTGCACGGGCGGTGGTCTTGCCCGCGAGCTGGAACAGATAGCCGCGCTCGTCGTCGTCCAGGTGGAGAACACGGGCGATCGTGTCCAGCACGGGCGCGGACGCCTGCATACGCCCCTGCTCAAGCCGGGTGTAGTAGTCGGTGCTGATGGAGGCGAGCTGGGCGACCTCCTCACGGCGCAGCCCAGCCACCCGGCGGGGCCCGCCCGTCTCCGGCAGCCCGACCGCGCGGAGGCTCAGTTCCGAACGGCGCTTCTTGAGGAACTCGCCGAGCTCATTGAGAGGAACGTTGCTGGTCATGCTTCCCATCCTGACGAGGCCGGTAGGTTCTGGTCGGCGGCCCAGGAGGCGAGAATGCGCAGCCGGTCGTGCGCGGGGGATCCCGGGGCGGCAGTCCAGACCGTCATGTACTGGTCGGGGTCGGTGTTGGCGGTGAGGGTGTCGCAGTCGAGGGTGACCTCTCCCACGACCGGATGGATCAGAGTCTTCGTGCCCACGGTGCGGGCGGCGACGCGGTAATTGCCCCACCACCGAGCGAACTCCTGGTCGCGCAGGGACAGTTCACCAACCAGGGCGATCAGACGGGGGTCCTCGGGGTACTTCGCCGCCTCCATCCGCAGCTGCGCAACGGTGACCTGTGCAGCCGTCCTCCAGTCGGCGTACAGGGTGCGCATCGCCGGCTCGGTGAACAGGATCCGGGGATAGTTGCGGTGCTTTTCCGGAATCCGGGAGAAATCCGTGACCAGCGCGGCCGCCAACGCGTTCCACGCCAAAATGTCCCCCCGCCGCCCCTGGACCATGGCGGGGACGGAGGTGAGGTCCTCCAGCACCCGCTGCAGTTGCGGCTGGACCTTCTGCCTGCCGTGGCGTCGGGTGCGAATGGTGGTCCTGCCCGCGAGCTGGAAGAGGTAGTCGCGCTCGTCGTCGTCCAGGTGGAGGACACGGGCGATGGTGTCCAGCACGGGCGCGGACGCCTGCATGCGGCCCTGCTCTATCCGGGTGTAGTAGTCGGTGCTGATGGAGGCGAGCTGGGCGACCTCCTCACGGCGCAGTCCTTCGACCCGGCGGGGCCTGCTGGTCGACGGAAGCCCGACGGTGGGCGGGCTCAGCTTTGAGCGGCGCTTCTTAAGGAATTCTCCCAGTTCATTCAGGGCGACATCGCTGGTCATGCTTCCCAGCATTACATCGATCGCACCTGAGGAAGGGGGGAGAATTTCCTCCCTGGATGTTCCTCTCCCCGGATAGATTCCTCCGCTTTTCGCGCCCGCCCTCGCGTGTGAGGCTCGACCGTGAGCAGCCATTTCTGACGCCGGCTGCGGCATACAGACCCTCGTATCGAAGGAAGCACCCCCATGCGCGGAGCAGTCATTCACGCCCCCGGCGATGTGCGCCTCGAGAACCTCGAAGACCCGAAGATCAACCGGCCGACCGACGCGGTGATCCGCACGGTCGCCACCTGCGTATGCGGCTCGGACCTGTGGCCCTACCGTGGCGCGGAGCCGGTGGACGAGCCCCATCCGATGGGGCACGAGTATGTCGGCATCGTCGAGGAGGTGGGCAGCGAGGTCACCAACGTCAAGCCGGGTCAGTTCGTGGTCGGCTCCTTCGCCACCTCGGACAACACCTGCGCGAACTGCCGTAACGGCTGGCAGTCCTCCTGCCTGAACCGGGAGTTCATGAGTACCTGCCAGGCCGAGTACGTCCGCATCCCCAACGCGCACGGCACCCTGGTCGCCACCGGCGAGCACCCGGACGGCGAGGCGGTGCCTGGCCTGCTCGCCGTCTCCGACGTGATGGGCACCGGCTGGTACGCCGCCCTCGCCGCCGAGGTCAAGCCCGGCGCCACCGCCGTTGTCGTCGGAGACGGTGCGGTCGGCCTGTGCGGAGTCATCGCCGCCAGGGAACTGGGAGCCGAGCGGATCATCGCGATGAGCCGCCACGCCTCCCGGCAGAAGCTGGCCCTCGAATTCGGCGCCACCGACATCATCAGCGAACGCGGCGACGAAGGCATCGCCCGCGTCAAGGACCTCACCGGCGGCATCGGCGCCGACTCCGTGCTGGAGTGCGTCGGCACGGCCGAGTCCATGCGGCAGGCCCTGCACTCGACCCGGCCCGGCGGCAACGTCGGCTTCGTCGGCGTCCCGCACGAGGTCGCCGTGGACGGCCAGGAGCTGTTCTTCTCCCAGGTCGGCCTGCGCGGCGGCCCCGCCCCCGTGCGCCGCTACCTGCCCGACCTGATCGACCGGGTCCTATCCGGCCGGATCAACCCGGGCAAGGTCTTCGACCTCACCCTGCCCCTGGACCAGGTCGCCGAGGGCTACCGGGCCATGGACGAACGCCGCGCGATCAAGACCCTCCTCAAGCCCTGACCCCTCCTCGGCAAGGAGCAACCATGCAGATCACCCGCAGCTCGATCGACACCGTCAAGGGTCCGGCCGATTGGTTCACCGGCGACGTTTACATCGACCCCGTCGCCGCCGCGCCGGCCCCGTCCCGGGTCACCGCGTCCCTGGTGCACTTCATGCCCGGCGCCCGCACTCACTGGCACCGCCACCCCCTGGGGCAGACCGTCTTCGTCACCGAGGGCGTCGGCCTCTGCCAGCGCCGCGGCGGACCGGTGGAAGTCATCCGGCCCGGCGACCGCGTCCTGTTCGAAGCCGACGAGGAGCACTGGCACGGCGCCGCCCCGAACCGGCTGATGGTCCACCTGGCCATCAACGAGGGCGACGACACCCACGACGTCGTGCACTGGCTGAACCCCGTCACTGACGAGGAATACACCGCCGCCCCGCCCACCGGCTGAACCCGGGCGCACACCCCTCATTCGCCGGGCCTTGATGCGCGGCCCACCCCCTAGCCACGTCGTTGAGGAGAACTCTTGTGACCACCTTCGCCCTCATCGGTGCCGGACCCGGCCTCGGGCTCGCCACCGCCCGCCGCTTCGGCGCCGCCGGCCACCGCGTCGCCCTCATCGCCCGTAACTCCCAGCGCCTGGACGACCTGACAGCCGAGCTGACGCGTGACGGCATCGAGGCCCGCGGCTTCGCCGCCGACGTCCTCGACATCGAGTCCCTGACCGCGGCCCTGTACGCGGCCGGTGCCTCGCTGGGGCCCGTCGAGATCCTCCAGTACAGCCCCGTGCCCCGCGCCGACTTCATGAAGCCGGTCCTGGACACCGGCGCCGACGACCTCGACGCGCCCCTCGCCTTCTCCGTCAAGGGCCCCGTCACCGCGGTGAACGCCGTCCTGCCCGGCATGCGCGAACTCGGCCGCGGCACCGTGCTGTTCGTCAACGGCTCCAGCGCCGTGCGCCCCAACCCGAACGTCGCCGGCACCTCCATCGCCTTCGCCGCCGAGAGCGCGTACGCCCGCATGCTCCACGACACGCTCGCCCCGCAGAACATCCATGTCGCCCAGCTGATCGTGCCGGGCGCCATCCAGCCCGACGCCGAACACAGCAGCCCCGACGCCCTGGCCCGGCGCCTGTACGACATGCACACCGGGCGTGACGGCTTCCGCCACTACTCCGAGCCCCTTCCCGACTGAGAACCCGGAGCACGCCCATGAACTCCGCCGCCCACCGCGCCCTGGTCCGTGCCGTCCCGGCAACCGCTCTCCTGCTGGCCGTGACCGCCTGCACCAGCGACTCATCAGGGGTCACTCCGGCTTCCGCGTCCAGCTCGTCGGCGTCTTCCGGGCGGCAGCAGGCATCGACATCCGCCGCACCTAGCGCATCAGCCGAGAGGAACACCGCCATGGCCATCCGGGTCACCATCGACGGCCGGCCCGTCGACGCCACCCTGAACGACAGCCCTGCCGCCCGCGACTTCGCCGACCTGCTCCCGCTCACCCTGGATCTGGAGGACTTCCACCAGACGGAGCGGATCGCGGACCTGCCGCGCAGGCTGACTACGTCCGGCGCCCCGGACCCAGCCGTGCCCCGGGCCGGTGACCTGGCCTACTACGCCCCCTGGGGCAACCTGGCTCTCTACTACCGCGACGGCGATTCCGCCTCCGCAGACCTGCTCATCCTTGGCCACCTCGACGCCGACGGGCTCGGCACAGCCGACCGAATCACCATCGAAGCCGCTTCCTGACCTTTGGCAGCCAGGTGGACGCCTCAATCAACCCCGACGGCCTCCCCGTCCCCGTGGCTGACCGCACCCCCATTCCGCCATTCCGCTCAAGGAGACACCACAGGTATGCCTTCCACATCCGGGACCACCCCCGGCAAGCTCCCCTTCGTCGTCTGGGTGCTCGCAGCCGGTACGTTCCTGATGGGCACCACTGAGTTCGTCATCGCCGGACTGCTGCCCGAACTGTCCACCGGCCTCGGTGTAAGCACGTCGCAGGCCGGGCTGCTGATCACCGCCTTCGCCGTCGGCATGATCATCGGGGCGCCGACCATGGCCCTGGCCACCCTGCGCCTTCCCCAGCGCCAGACGCTGATCCTGGCCCTGTCCGTCTTCAGCCTCGGCCACGTGGTGGCAGCCCTGAGCACCTCCTTCACCGTCGTCCTCGCCGCCCGCGTCGTCACCGCGCTGGCCACCGGAGCGTTCTGGTCCGTCGGCTTTGTCGTCGCCACCACCGCCGCAGGCCCGCACAGGGCCACCCGCGCGACCGGCGTCATGATCGGCGGGCTGACCCTGGCCAACGTCGTCGGCGTACCGATCGGCTCCTTCGCCGGCCAGTTCATCGGCTGGCGCGGCCCCTTCTGGGCCCTGGCCGTCCTCTCGGCGTTCGCCGCCGTCTTCATCGGCCGCTTCATCCCCGCCCAGGAGCAGCGCGCGACCGTCTCGCTGCGCGCCGAGTTCGGCGCCCTGCGCCAGGGCCGGCTGTGGCTGGCGCTGAGCGCAGCCGTGTTCATCATGGGCGGTGTCCTGGCGACCTACAGCTATGTCACGCCGCTGCTGACCGACCGGGCCGGGATCCCGGCGGGCGCCGTCCCGTTCGTCCTTATCGCTTTCGGCGTCGGCGCCCTGGGCGGCACCACCACGGGTGGCCGTCTGGGTGAGCACCGTCCGATGGCCACCACCATCACCGCCGCAGCAGCCACCGCCCTGGTCCTGTTCCTGATGATCCCACTGTCCACCAATGCGGTCACGGCCACCATCCTCGTCTTCCTCATGGGCCTGACCGGATTCACGGTGAACCCCGTCGTCACCTCGCTGGCCATGCGCTTCGCCGGCGACGCCCCCACCCTCACGTCCGCCCTGACCACCTCCGCCTTCAACATCGGCGTGGCCGGCGGCTCCTTCATCGCGGGTGCGGCCCTGGACTCCTCCCTAGGCCTGACCGGTCCGCCCCTGGTCGGCACGGTCATTGCCGTCCTCACCCTGCTCCCGCTCATCGCCCTCGCCGTCCGCGGCACCCCCGGCAAGAGCCGAATCGTCGCCCAGCGCACTGCCCCGGCCCACGCGCTCGATGACGAACCCGTGCAGACCCCGTCGCATCACTGAGTCCGGTCGGCAGGCAACTGCCACGAGCCGACGCGATGTTTCCACCGCACCGAACGAGAGGATCCGCGATGAGCGCACACGACAAGACCTTCACCGGCAAGGTGGCCTTCGTGACCGGAGCCGCGTCCGGCATTGGCCGCGCCACCGCCCTCGCCTTCTCCCGCGCGGGCGCCCGCGTCGCGCTCGCCGACCTGCCCACGCAGGGACTCGAAGAGACCGCACGGCTCATCAAGGAAGAGGGCGGACAGGCCCTGGCTTTGACCTGTGACGTCACCAACGAAGACCAGGTGACGTCCGCCCTGGACGACACCGTCCGGGCCTTCGGCCGCCTCGATGCCGCCTTCAACAACGCCGGGATCGAGCAGCCGGTGAAACCCACCGTTGACGTCACCAAGGACGAATGGGACCGCGTCCTCGGCGTCAGTCTCACCGGAACGTTCCTCTGCATGAAGCACCAGATCCTGCTGATGCAACAGCAGCAGTCCGGCGCCATCGTCAATGCCTCGTCGGGCGCAGGCGTCAAGGGCTTCAAGGGACAGGCGGCCTACACCGCGGCCAAGCACGGCGTCATCGGCCTGACCCGTTCGGCCGCCCTGGACTACGCGGCCTCGGGCATCCGCATCAACGCCGTCTGTCCCGGCATCATCGACACCACGATGATCGAACGCTTCGCCGAGAGCACCCCCGGAGGCCGCGAAGCCCTCATCGCGGACGAGCCGATCGGGCGTCTGGGCACACCGGAGGAGATCGCCGCCGCCGTCCTCTGGCTCTGCTCGGACGCCTCCTCCTTCGCCATCGGCCACGCCCTGGTCGTCGACGGCGGCCAAACCGTCTGAAGACTGCTGCGCCACCCCCGGCAAACGCCCTGACCTCGCCACGAACCCCATGGGCGAGGGGCGGGCCACCGAGTAACACGATGGGAGAGCACGAGATGAACCCCACCTATGACTTCACCGACCAGGTCGCCCTCGTCACCGGAGCCGGATCCGGCATGGGCCTGGCCACCGCCCGAGCCTTCGCCGTCTCCGGCTGCCGCCGTCGCCCTCACCGACATCGACGAAGCCACGTTGAACGCTGCCGCGAAGGACCTCACCGACGCCGGCCACCGGGTCCTCGCTCTCACCTGCGACGTCAGCGACGAGAACCAGGTCGCCGCCGCGGTCGACCGCACCGTCGAGACCTTCGGCCGCCTCGACCTGGCCTACAACAACGCCGGCATCCAGATCCCGCCCAGCGACGCCGCCGAGGAACCCGCCGAGCGCTTCGACCGCGTCAACGCCATCAACCTCCGCGGCGTGTGGGCCTCCATGAAACACGAGCTGCGACACATGCGGGCCCAGGGCAGCGGAGCCATCGTCAACTGCTCCTCCCTCGGCGGCCTGGTCGGTCTCCCCGGCCGCGCCTCTTACCACGCCTCCAAACACGGCGTGATCGGCTTGACCACCAGCGCCGCCCTCGAATACGCCCCGCGCGGCATCCGCATCAACGCCGTCTGCCCGGGAACTATCGACACTCCCATGGTCAGCGACATGATCGCCAAGGGAGAGCTCGACCGCGCCGACGCCGAGGCCAACCAGCCCATCAACCGCCTCGGCACCGCCGAAGAAATCGCCCAAGCCGTCCTGTGGCTGTGCAGCCCCGGAGCCGGATTCGTCGTCGGCGTCGCCCTCCCCGTCGACGGCGGCTACGTCGCCCGATAAGGACGAACCACGAACGGCTCAAACAGTGGCTGACCGTCCCGGACATCGTGCGCACAGCACACAGCCCGCTGAACCCCGTCGTTCAACTCCCAAGACAACGCCCAGACAGGCAAACACGCAGAAAGAAGGACAGGAAATGCCGCTGTCGGACAGCTACATCTTCGATCTGGACGAGAACGTCACACGCACATCGGTGACGTACAACAACAGGTACGGGATCACCATCGCGGCCGACCTCTATCGGCCGAAGGACTTCGACGAGTCGCAGAAGCACCCGGCGATCGTCATCGGCCCGCCGTACGGCGGCGTCAAGGAGCAGGGACCTGGGGTGTACGCCCAGGAACTGGCCAAGCGCGGATTTGTCGCCCTGGGGTTCGACCCGTCCTACAACGGCGAGAGCAGCGGTGAGCCCCGGCACATCGCCTCGCCGGAAATCTTCGCCGAGGACTTCAGCGCCAGCGTGGACTTCCTGGGCACGCTGCCCTACGTGGGCCGCGACAGGATCGGTGCGATCGGCATCTGCGGCAGTGGCGGGTTCGCGCTGAACGCCGCGCAGGTCGACCAGCGGATCAAGGCCGTGGCGACGGCAGCCATGTACGACATCAGCGGCGTCACGCGCGGCGGGTGGCAGGACACCATGAGCGACGAAGAGCGCCAGGCAGGGCTCAACAAACTCGCGGAGCAGCGTTGGAGTGACGTCGATGCGGGTGAGCCCGCGCTCACGCCGATCTTCCCCGCCGAGATCCCGGATGGCCTTGACCCGGTGACCAGCGAGTTCTTCGAGTTCTATGTCACCGATCGTGGTCGGCATCCTCGGTCGATCGGCGGGTTCACCGTCACCAGTGGAATGTCCCACATCAACTACGGGGCGCTGCGCCACCTTCCGGACATCGCCCCGCGGCCGATCCTCCTCATCACCGGTGAGCACGCTCATTCCCGCTACTTCAGCGACACCGTCCACGAGCAGGCGACCGGTCCCAAGAAGCTGGTGGTGGCTCCCGGCGCGCGGCACATCGACCTCTACGACCGCACCGACCTGATTCCGTTCGAGGAGCTGGAGGAGTTCTTCACCAAGAACCTCGCCTGATCACCAAACCCTGGCGATCGCCGCAGGTTTCGGGCGTCAGGCATCGCCGACAGGCCGGACCAACGCTGTCGGCACAGCGACGGCCGCACCCCCCTCGTACCACTGTGCTCGCGCTTGTGCCTGCCACCCAACTCGACGACTACGACTATTTGTCGCTCGGTGATCGAGACCGGGAGGGGCGGCGAATCCGCACGAACTGAAGCCCCGCAATGAGATTGCCGAAAGAGAGTCCGTCCATGACGACCCCTGTCGCAGCCGAAAGACTTATCCATCTCCGGGCAGCAGACGTGAGCCTGGTACTCGACCTGAGAGGCACCGGCCTGCCCACGGTGCTCCACTGGGGCGCCGATCTCGGCGACCTCACCCAGGACGAGCTGTCGCAGCTGGCCGAGGCCGTCACCATGCCGAACATGCCGGGATTCGACGACGTCGTACCACGGGTCGCGCTGCTGCCCGAGCACGGCACCGGATGGCCCGGGCAGCCCGGTCTGACCGGGCACCGCCAGGGCGCCGACTGGTCACCCCTGTTCACCCGCGACTCGGTGGAGACCGACGGCCCCTCGGTACGGATCCGGGCCACCGACGAGGCCGCCCGGCTCAGCCTCGCCCTGGAAGCCGGACTCACCCCCTCCGGCCTGGTGCGCATGCGGGCCACCGTACGCAACGACGACACGGTACGGCCGTACACGCTCGACGGGTTGATGCTCGCCCTGCCGGTCCCCGACTCCGCCACCGAACTGCTCGACCTCACCGGCCGCTGGTGCCGCGAACGCTCCCCACAACGCCACCCGTTCAACGCCGGTACCTGGCTGCGCGAGACCTGCAGCGGGCGCACCGGCCCCGACGCCGCCCTGGTCCTGACGGCCGGCACGCCGGGCTTCGGATTCGGCACCGGCGAGGTGTGGGGTCTGCACATCGCCTGGAGCGGCAACCACCGGATCCTGGCCGAACGGCTGCCCGCCGGCCGCCCAGTCATCGCCGCCGGTGAACTGCTCCTGCCGGGCGAGGTGATCCTGGGCCCCGGCGAGGAGTACACCGGTCCGTGGCTCTACGGCTCCCACAGCAACCGGGGCCTGGACGGTCTGTCCGCGCGCTTCCACGACCACCTGCGCGCCCGCCCCGGCCACCCGCACCGTGCCCGGCCGGTGGTGCTCAACACCTGGGAAGCCGTCTACTTCGACCACGACCTCGACAAGCTCACCCACCTCGCCGACCTCGGCGCGCAGGTCGGCGTGGAGCGCTTCGTCCTGGACGACGGCTGGTTCCGCCACCGCCGCGACGACCGAGCGGGGCTCGGCGACTGGTATGTCGACGAGACCGTCTGGCCCGACGGCCTGGGCCCGCTGATCGACCATGTCCGCTCGCTCGGGATGGAGTTCGGCCTGTGGGTCGAACCGGAAATGGTCAACCCCGACTCCGACCTGGCCCGTGCACACCCCGGATGGATCCTGGCCACCGGCGGCCGCACCCCCGCCGACCGCCGCTCCCAGCAGGTCCTGGACCTCACCCACCCCGAGGCCTACGCCTACATCCTTCAGCGGCTCGACGCCCTGCTCACCGAGTACGACATCGCCTACCTCAAATGGGACCACAACCGCGAACTCGTCGACGCCGGCCACTCACCGGGCGGCGAGCCCGCAGTCCACGCCCAGACCCTCGCCGTCTACGCCCTGCTGGACGAACTGCGCACACGCCATCCCGACCTGGAGATCGAATCCTGCTCCAGCGGCGGCGGACGGGTCGACCTCGCCATCCTCGAACGCACCGACCGCGTCTGGGCCAGAACTTCGTCGCCGAACTCACCGAGGTCGTCCCGGAGGACCGCATCGCCTGGCACACCGTGGAGGGCGTGCACCACGCGGGCGTGGTGACCTTCCACCGGCTCAGCGACACGTCGAGCCGGGTGACCCTGCAGATCGAGTACGACCCCCAGGGGTTCATCGAGCACCTCGGCGCCCTCACCAACCTGGACTCGGCCCTCGCCAACTACGACCTCGGCGAGTTCCAGAAGCTGGCCGAGACGACGGCGGCGGCCGGCTGACAGAGGTCCCGGCGTCCCCAACCTTTTGAACATGTTCAAATCCAGGCGTACGCTGCTGCCATGAGCGACAGAGCCGCCCAACTCCGGGGCATCCGCGCATGGCTGGTTTTCTTCGTCGTCTGCCTGGTGCTCAGCGGGGCCACCGCCTTCCCGCTGGTCCATGAACTGCGCTGGACCGAGGAGGTCCTGCGGCACCTGCCCGCGCCGGACGCCCTGATGGACTGGATCACGCGCGTCCGGCGCGGGCTCGACACCGCCGACGCGGACCACCCCTTCCTCCTGTACGGCACGGACTGGCTGGCCTTCGCCCACCTGGTCATCGCGGTCGCCTTCTACGGCCCCTACCGCGACCCGGTCCGCAACATCTGGGTCGTCGAGTTCGGGATGATCGCCTGCGCGGGGATCATCCCGCTCGCCCTGATCTGCGGACCCATCCGGGGGATACCGTTCTGGTGGAGCGTGATCGACATGTCGTTCGGGGTCATCGGGATCGTCCCGCTGTACGTCCTGCGGAAGAAGATCAAGCGGCTGGAGGCGCTCACCCCGCCCAACGTCCAGGCGGTGCCCGCTACTTGAGCGCGGCGGCGACGATCCGGGCGACGACCGGGTTCGCGTCCTCGCTCTTCGCGTCGGTCGAGTTGACCGAGTGGACGAGCGTGCGGCTCAGGTCGCGGGTGCCGGCGATCGCCGAGTTGTAGCCGTACCGGCCACCGGACTTGAGCCAGTACACCGTCCCGCCGGTCTCGAAGCGCCGGAGGCCGCCCGCGCTGTAACTGGCTCCGGTGATGTCCGCCGGGACCGAGAACACCTCCCTCATCAGCGGCCGCGGCACGATCCGGCCCCGGAAGAGACCGGTGAGCAGGCGCTCCAGGTCCGCGGTCGTGGAGATCATGTCCCCGGCCGCGAACCGGTCCGCCTGGTTCCACTCCGTGACGTCCAGGAGCTCCGTGGTCCCGTCGGCCCTCGGCACCGCCTGGTAGCCCCGGTTGTGCGGGCCGCGAATGCGCGGGTCGGTGCCGGGGAAGTACGTGTCCCGCATCCCGGCCGGCGCCAGCACCAGCCGGGTGGCCTCCGAGGCGTACGGCCGTCCCGTCGCCCGCTCGATCAGCAGGCCGAGGAACGTGTAGTTGATGTTGAGGTAGTGCTGGCGCTTCCCCGGGCGGAACTCCGGCTCCTTCGCGCCCGCGGACGCCGCCACCCGCTGCGGGCCGAGCGTCTCGAAGCGGCGGGCGTACACCTCCTCGAAGGTGGTGCCGAGGTCGTCGCCCGCCGGGATGCCGCTGGTGTGGTTCAGCAGCTGCCGGACGGAGACCGGCCGGAACCGGCTGCCGAGGAGCCCGGGCAGGTAGTGCTGGACCGGCGTGTCCAGGTCGATCCGCCTCTCGTCCGTCAGGCGCAGCACGGTTGCCGCCGTCACCACCTTCGTCGTCGACCCGGCCCTGAAGCGCGCATCGGGATCGGCCGGCCGCCCGCTCTCCAGGTCGCGCACGCCCGAACTGCCCCGCCACCTGCCGTCACGGCCGCCGACCCGCACCAGGGCGGCGGTGGCGTCGGCGTCGGGGAGCCCCGCCAGCGCGGCGCGCAGTGCCTTGGCGTCCGGTCCGCAGGCGGTGTCCGCGTTCGCGGGGGAGGCTGGCAGGGCGGCGGCCAGGGGCGCGGCGAGGGCACCGGCGAGGAGACTTCTGCGACGGAGGTCACGCACGGGTCTACTCCAGGGGGTGTGGGATGTGTGTGATCATCCTGCGGGGCCTTCGAGGCGGCGTGATCCTCACCGAGGAGGGGCTCGACCCCGGGAAAGCCCTGAGCAACTCCCTTTTCGTCTAGGGGAGTTGCCCGGAGAACCCCCCTAGGGGAGAAAAAGTGTTATCGCGGAGCCCTTCACTCCGTCTCCACCTACGCACGCACGAAGGGGCACCACGAAGGGTCACCGCCCGGAAAGGACGACGTGGACACGCGGCAGTGGCGCGACACCATCGCGGCGGCGCAGGACGGCGACCGACGGGCGCTGGACGAGCTCGTCGAGGGCTGGCTGCCGCTGGTGTACAACATCGTCGGCCGCGCCCTGAACGGCCACGCCGACGTCGACGACGTCGTCCAGGAGACCATGCTGCGGGCCGTCGGCAACCTCGGCAGTCTGCGCGACCCGGACAGCTTCCGGTCCTGGCTGGTCGCCATCGCCATGCGCCAGATACGGGACCGGGCCCGCCGCAGGACCTCCGCCCCGCTGGACGAGTCGGCCGCGCGCGAAGCCGCCGACTTCGCCGAACTCACCGTACTGAGGCTCCAGTTGGAAGGGCAGCGGCGTGAGGTCGCGGAGGCCGTGCGGTGGCTCGACGACGAGGACCGGCAACTGCTGTCGCTGTGGTGGCTGGAGGTCGCGGGCGAGCTCACCCGGCGCGAGCTGGCCGGTGCCGTCGGGATCAGCCGGCAGCACGCCGCCGTGCGCGTGCAGCGGATGAAGGAGCGCCTGGAGACCTCCCGCGGCATCGTCCGCGCCCTCGACGGCGCCTGCCCGGACCTGCGCGAGCTGACCGCCCGCTGGAACGGCCGCCCCGACTCGGTCTGGCGCAAGCGGCTCGCCCGGCACATCCGCGGCTGCGGCTACTGCGGCGACACCCGCGAGTCCGTCGTACCGGCGGAGCGGCTGCTGGTCGGCATCGCGCTGGTGCCGGTCCCGGTGGGCTTCACCCTGTCGCTGGCCCTGGGGAGCAAGACGGCCGCGGCGGCCACGGTCGCGTCCGTGAGCTGGTCCGCCAAGGTGCTGGGCGCCCTCACCCAGCCCGTCGTCGCGGCCACCGCGGGCGCGACGATCGTCGCGGGCGGGGCCTACGTCGTCACCCAGCAGCCGGACTCACCTGCGCCGCGGGTCGCGGTCTCACCCACGGCGGCCGGCACCCATCGCCCGCCGTCGCTCCTGGCCACCCCGCCGCCTTCGCCGTCACCGTCTCCGTCCCCCTCGGCGATCCCCGCGAAGACCCTCCTCTACGGCAGTGTCGTCGACACCGTCGACCGGGCCCCCGACCCCGACACCCCGCCCGCCGCCCTGCCCCACCGGCCGGAGACCGGCATCAGCAGCACCGGCGGCGCCCACGCCGTCCTGAACCACCGCGGGGACGCCGTCACGCTCACCGGCGAGGGCTACGTCCTCGTCCGCTGGCAGATCTCCCCGCAGTACCGGCCCGGCAGCCTGGTCCCGCCCTCCTGGACCGGCCTCGAGGGCAAGCTGTTCCACGTCGCCTCGGGCGGCGGCCGCCGTATGGACGACTCCGTCAGCGCCACCGACAGCAGCGCCACCGGCATGGGCAGCTCGGCCACCGGCTACGCCGTCCTGCCCGCCGGCACCCAGCAGATGTGGCAGAACGAGTACTTCTACCTCGACGGCAGCGTCACCCTCACCGTCAACGAACGCGGCGCCGACTACGGCCTCAGCGTCTTCCCCACGACCTGGGACGCGGCCGAGAAGGACATCACCACCGGCCCCGCGCAGGGGGCCGAGCGCTACGGCCTGGTCCGCGACACCGGCCAGGACGACACCCCGGTCCCGCAGTACGTCACCCGCTCAACCCCCGCCGACCCGGCGACGGTCGCCCAGAAGTCCCGGGTCTAGCGTCACGGCGCTTGCGGGCCCTACCCCGTCGGGTCGGCCGCCCGCAGCGCGCAGAGCACGTCCACCCGGTTCGTGGTGATCGAGTCCACGCCCATCCCGGCGAGGCGGCGCATCGAGCGGCGGGTGTCGGGGGTCCAGACGGAGATCAGATAACCGTCCGTGTGGATGCGGTCCGCGAGGTCCCGGTCCATCAGGGTGAAGCGGTAGTTGAGCCAGCGTGGCTTGACCGCGTTCAGCAGGGCGGGGCGCGGGGGTGCGAGGCTGGTCCAGGTGAGCGCGATCTCCGCGGACGGGTCGGCCTCGCGGACGGCCAGCATGGCGGTGGCGTCGGCGCAGTAGTAGACGCGGTCCTGGGCTCCCTGCTCGCGGACCACGTCGACCACGCGGCGGGCGACCCGGGTCTCGCGCGTGCCGGGCAGGTCGAGCATCAGACGGTGGCCGTCGGTGGCCCGCAGCGCCTCCGCGAGCGTCGGCACCCGGCCGCCGGTCAGCCCCCGCACCTCGTCCGCGGACAGCGACAGCAACGGCCGGTCGTGCTCCCACAGCCGCTTCAGCGTGTGGTCGTGGAGCAGGACCGGTACGCCGTCCCTGGTGAGCCGTACGTCGACCTCCACCGCGTCCGCGCCCAGGTCGAGCGCGGTACGCAGGGAGCCGATCGTGTTCTCACGGACGCGGTAGGGGGCGCCGCGGTGTGCCACGGCGGTCAGCTTTTGCATGGGCCCATTGTGGTGCCGGTGCGTTGCGGGGGGTGACGCAGTGCGGGTCAGGGGGCGAGCCAGGCGGTGGTGTAGGCGTCGATCTCGTCCTTGATCCTGGACTTGCCGGGTCCGTCCAGGAAGGACGCGTCCACGGCCGCCTTCGCCAGCTCCGCCAGACCGCGTTCGTCGAGGTCCAGGAGCCTCGCCGCCACCGCGTACTCGGTGTTCAGGTCGGTGCCGAACATCGGGGGGTCGTCGGAGTTGATCGTGACGACGATCCCGGCGCGCACGAACTCCTTGATCGGGTGCTCGTCGAGGGTGCGGACGGCCCGGGTGGCGATGTTGGAGGTGGGGCACACCTCCAGCGGGATGCGGTGCTCGGCGAGGTGCGCGAGGAGCTTCGGGTCCTGGAAGGAGTGCGTGCCGTGGCCGATGCGCTCGGCGCGGAGGTGGGTGAGGGCGTCCCACACGGTCTCCGGGCCGGTCGTCTCGCCGGCGTGCGGGACGGAGTGCAGGCCGGCGGCGATGGCCTGGTCGAAGTACGGCTTGAACTGGGGGCGGGGTACGCCGATCTCGGGGCCGCCGAGGCCGAAGCTGACGAGGCCCTCCGGGCGGAGGCGGTCGTCGGTGGCGAGCCGTGTCGTCTCCTCTGCGGCCTCCAGGCCGGCCTCGCCGGGGATGTCGAAGCACCAGCGCAGCACCGTGCCGAACTCGGACTCCGCCGCCTTGCGGGCGTCCTCGATCGCCTCCATGAAGGCGCGCTCGTCGATGCCGCGGCGGGTGGAGGAGAACGGCGTGATGGTGAGCTCGGCGTAGCGGACCTGCTGGCGGGCGAGGTCCCTGGCGACCTCGAAGGTCAGGAGCCGGACGTCCTCGGGGGTGCGGATCAGGTCCACGACGCTGAGGTAGACGTCGATGAAGTGGGCGAAGTCCGTGAAGGTGAAGTAGTCGACGAGGGCTTCGGGGTCGGTGGGGACCTTGGAGTCGGGGTGGCGGGCGGCGAGTTCGGAGACGATGCGGGGGGAGGCGGAGCCGACGTGGTGGACGTGGAGTTCGGCCTTCGGCAGTTCGGCGATGAAGGCGTGGTGGAGGGGGGTGGGGGCGGGGTTGGGTGTCGTCGTCATGGGGGCCTCCCCTTGCAGGGCGCCTGGCACGATGGGTTCTTGTGCGGCGCGGTGATCGGCTGATCGAGTGCGGCCATCGTAGGACGGGGGGTGGTGGGGCCGGTGCGGGTGGGTGGGGGCGGGCGTTTTTGCGCCCACGCGGCGGAGCCGCATATCGACACAGTCCCGCGCCCCTGGATGCCTGCGGCGGCCTCTTGCTGTCCGGTGGGGGCGTGCGTAGCGCGTGCGGTTGCGTTGTGGGTCGGTGCCGGGGTGGGGGGTATCCGTCCTCGGTCCGGCGGCTCGGTCCATTGAAAATGGGGCTCGGTAACGGACGCCGGCCGCTGCGGGCGGACACCCCCCACCCCGTCCCCTTCGCGCCGTGCGCGGCGAACGGTGCGTGGGGGCGGACGCGGGCGGCTGACGGCCCGAGGGGGCGGGCGCGCAGGCGGCTGACGGTCCCGTCGTGGCGCAGGCCAACTGCAACCCCCTAGGGGCGCGGGGAACTGCGCGACCAGCCACGACGGACCTGAAGGCGCCCGACAACCTGAGCCGGCACCCCCCTTTCCGCGACCGGTAACATGGCCGCACGAACGACCAAGGGGGACATGGGCATGACGGACGGAACGCAGTCGGGTGGGGAGGCCGGGCGGGATCCCTGGGCGGCGCCGGAGAGTGGGCCGTCGTTGGAGAAGAGTTCGCCGCCGCCGTCCGTGCATGATCAGGCCACCGTGACGTCGGTGCCCAGTGACGGGTACGGCTTTCCGCCTCCCGCACCCGCGCCCGGCCCCACTCCCGGTTACGGCTACCCCGCCCCGGAGCAGGGCGTCCCCGGCCCTGGCCCCGGTCCCGGCATACCCGGTGGGCCCGGCTTCGTGCCGCCGCCTCCCATCGCGCCCGGTGGGCCCGGCGCCCCGGCCGGATACGGGTACCCCGGCTATCCCCAGGCCCCGCAGGGATACGGCTGGGCCCCGCCGATGCCCCCGCAGAACGGCATGGGCGTCGCCGCGATGGTGCTGGGCATCATCTCCTGCGTCATGTTCTGCCTGTACGGCGTGCTCTCCCTGGTGCTCGGCATCATCGCCATCGTCCTCGGCGTCAAGGGGCGCAAGAAGGCCGCGCGGGGCGAGGCCACGAACCACGGTCAGGCGCAGGCCGGCTTCATCATGGGCATCATCGGGACGATCCTCGGCCTCGCCGTCATCGTCTTCATGGCCATCGTCATCACGGCCGCGGTCACCTCCGACGACGAGCCCGACTACTACGACGGCTCCCTGCACGCCGTCCAGGTGGCACAGCAGTACTGATCAGAGGTCTCTGAGCCGCTCCCGGGCCGCCATCAACGCGAAGCCCAGGAGGTTCGGGCCTCGCCAGCGCTCCGGGTCGCCGGCCGCCTCGTCGTCCGCGGCGAGGCCGATGCCCCACACCCGGTCCACCGGACTCGCCTCCACCAGCACCCGCTCGCCGGTGTTCAGCAGGAACTCACGCAGGTCGTCGTGGGCCGCGAACTTGTGCACGCTGCCCTCGACGACGATCCCGAAGCGCTCCCGCTGCCAGATCCGCTCGTCGAAGCCGCGCACCAGGCGGCCCGCCTTCTTGGCCTGGGACGGGTGGCCGGCGGCCAGCACTAGGCGCTCGGCTTCCTGATCTTCGAAAAGCCGCGCCTTCGCCGCCATCATCCAGTGCTCGGCGGTCGCATAGGTCACTCCGTCCACCACGAACGGTGACGGCCACCACTGGCTCAGACAGCTCGCGCCGACGCGGCCGTCCGGACGCGGGCGGTGTCCCCAGAAGTGCAGATACTTGATGTGGGCGCCTGCTCGGACCTGCTTGACCAGGGCGTCCTGTGAATCGGTCTTCCCCGTGATCTTCCCCATGCACGCGAGTCTGACAGGCACCACTGACACTCCGTCCTTCCTTTTCGGGGACGACTCGACACCTGGTCGACAGATTCCGTCGCGTAACCGAAAGGCAACAACGGAATCACTTGTAGGAGTGTCATTGCTCTGTCAGGATCGGCACTCAAATCGAGCTGGAGCTACGCCACCCGCCCTCGGGACCGAGGGGTGACGGCGGAGGAGAGCGACATGCACAACCCGGGCAGTTCCACCCCGGACCGGTTCGCGGCCCAGGAGCGGTTCGCCGACGGCGCGCAGTTCATCGGAGGGCGTCTCACCAAGGGGACCTCCGGGCGGACGCACGCCGTCGTGGACCCCGCGAGCGGGGAGGAGGTCCTCACCTACGAGCTGGCGGGCGCGGCGGACGTGGATGCCGCCGTTGCCGCGGCACGGAAGGCCTTTCCCGGCTGGGCGGGCGCCACTCCCGGTGAGCGGTCCGACGCCCTGCACCGGTTCGCCACCGTGCTCGCCGACCGCGCCGAGGACTTCGCCCGCGCGGAGTCCCTCCAGTGCGGGAAGCCACTGAAGCTGACCCGGGAGTTCGACGTTCCGGGGACCATCGACAACACGTCCTTCTTCGCGGGTGCGGCCCGTCATCTTCAGGGGCAGTCCGCCGGGGAGTACTCCGGGGATCACACGTCCTACGTGCGGCGGGAACCCATCGGGGTCGTCGGGTCCATCGCGCCCTGGAACTATCCGCTCCAGATGGCCGCCTGGAAGATCCTTCCGGCGATCGCCGCAGGCAACACCATCGTGCTGAAGCCTGCTGAGATCACGCCTCTGACCTCGCTGCTCTTCGCCCAGGCGGCCACCGATGCCGGGATCCCGGACGGGGTCGTCAACATCGTCACCGGGACCGGGCAGGAGGCCGGGGAGCGGCTGGTCGGGCATCCCGATGTGGCCATGACCTCCTTCACCGGGTCCACGGCCGTCGGCAAGCGGGTCGCCGAGATCGCCACCGCCACCGTCAAGCGGCTCCACCTGGAGCTCGGCGGCAAGGCTCCCTTCCTTGTCTTCGACGACGCCGACCTGGAGGCCGCCGTCCACGGAGCCGTGGCCGGTGCGCTCATCAACACCGGGCAGGACTGCACGGCCGCCACACGCGCGTACGTGCAGCGGCCGCTGTACGAGGCGTTCGTGGAGCGCACCGCCGCGCTGATGGAGACCGTTCGACTCGGCGACCCCTTCGCTCCCGGCACCGACCTCGGGCCGCTGATCTCGCACGTCCAGCGGGACCGGGTCGCCGGGTTCGTCGACCGTGCGCGTGCCTACGCGCGCGTGGTGACGGGCGGGGAGGCGCCGGGCGAAGAGCTCGCCAAGGGGGCGTACTACAAGCCCACGCTCGTCGCCGACGCCGCCCAGGACAGCGAGATCGTCCAGTCCGAGATCTTCGGGCCCGTCCTCGTCGTGCTGCCGTTCGACAGCGACGACGAGGGCATCCGGCTCGCCAACGACACCCCCTACGGGCTCGCCGCCTCCGCCTGGAGCCGGGACGTCTACCGGGCGAACCGCGCCACTCGGGAGATCAAGGCCGGGTGCGTGTGGGTCAACGACCACATCCCGATCATCAGCGAGATGCCCCACGGCGGGTACCGGGCGTCCGGCTTCGGCAAGGACATGTCCTCGTACTCGTTCGAGGAGTACACGCAGATCAAGCACGTCATGTTCGACAACACCGCGATCGCCAGGAAGGACTGGCACCGCACGATCTTCGGGGACCGATAGCCGTTGTTCAGGCCGCCCGACCCGCGGCCGCCCACTTCCCGAAAGGGCACCAGCGCATGGAGCAGTACGAGCCCGACCGCCTGTCACCGGCCCAAGTGGCCGCCATGCGGCGCAGTTTCCGAAGCGGCCGGGCCGCCATGACCCGGCGGTCCCTGTTGCGCGCCTCCGCGGGCGGCGCGCTCGCGGTCGGCGGCCTCGGCACGCTGAGCGCCTGCGGCATCCCCGCGGCCGGCACCACCCAGGGCGGCGTCTCCGCCGACGACCACTCGGCCGAGGAGAAGGTCGTCAACTTCTCCAACTGGACCGAGTACATCGACGTGGACGAGAGCGAGAAGCACCACCCCACGCTCGACCAGTTCAAGAAGCAGACCGGCATCTCGGTCAAGTACACCGAGGACATCAACGACAACGTCGAGTTCTTCGGCAAGATCAAGCCGCAGCTCGCGGCCGGGCAGGACACCGGGCGCGACATCATCGTCCTCACGGACTGGCTCGCGGCCCGTCTCATCCGCCTCGGGTGGGTCCAGAAACTGGACGCGTCCAACCTGCCGCACGCCTACGCCAACCTCTCCCAGCAGTTCCGTGATCCCGACTGGGACCCGGGGCGGGCGTACTCCTATGTGTGGCAGGGCATCTCGACCGTCATCGCCTACAACAAGAAGGCCCTTGACGGCCAGGAGGTGAAGTCGATCTCCGACCTGCTCGACAACCCCAAGCTCAAGGGGCGCGTCGGCTTCCTGTCGGAGATGCGCGACAGCATCGGCATGACACTGCTCGACATGGGCAAGGACCCCGCGAAGTTCACCGCGGACGACTACGACGCGGCGATCGCCCGCCTCCAGAAGGCCGTCGACAAGGGCCAGATCCGCCGCTTCACCGGCAACGACTACACCTCGGACCTGACCAGCGGCGACTTCGCGGCCTGTGTCGCCTGGGCCGGGGACGTCGTCCAGCTGAAGGCCGACAGCCCCGACATCGACTTCATCATCCCGGACAGCGGATACATGACGTCGACCGACAACATGCTGATCCCCAACAAGGCCCGTCACAAGACGAACGCCGAGCGGCTCATCGACTTCTACTACCAGCCGAAGCCCGCCGCCGAGCTCGCCGCGTACATCAACTACGTGTCGCCCGTCGACGGTGTGAAGCCCGAGCTGGAGAAGCTCGACCCGGATGCGGCGAACAACCCGCTGATCATCCCCGACAAGGCCATGGCCGCGAAGTCCCACGCCTTCCGCTCGCTGAGCGCGAAGGAAGAGACGACCTTTGAAGAGAAGTTCGCGAAGCTGACTGGGGCGTGATCACCGTGACGAACAAGAACACCGACAACAGCGGCGACGTCCGCCTCGCGGGCATCAGCAAGACGTACGACAACGGCTTCACCGCCGTGCACCCGCTGGACCTGACCGTGCCCCAGGGCTCCTTCTTCGCCCTGCTCGGCGCCTCCGGCTGCGGCAAGACCACCACCCTGCGCATGATCGCCGGCCTGGAGGAGCCCACCACGGGCACCGTGCACCTCGGCGACCAGGAGGTGACCCGGCTGCCTCCCTACAAGCGGCCGGTGAACACCGTCTTCCAGTCCTACGCCCTCTTCCCGCACCTCGACATCTTCGAGAACGTCGCCTTCGGTCTGCGCCGGCGCGGCATCAAGTCGGTGAAGAAGCAGGTCGAGGACATGCTGGAGCTCGTCCAGCTGGGTGAGCAGGCCCGCAAGAAGCCGCACCAGCTCTCCGGCGGCCAGCAGCAGCGCGTGGCGGTGGCGAGAGCCCTGATCAACACGCCCAAGGTGCTCCTCCTCGACGAGCCGCTCGGCGCCCTCGACCTCAAGCTGCGCCGCCAGATGCAGCTGGAGCTCAAGCGGATCCAGACCGAGGTCGGCATCACCTTCGTGCACGTCACGCACGACCAGGAGGAGGCCATGACCATGGCCGACACGGTCGCCGTGATGAACGCGGGCCGTGTCGAGCAGCTCGGCTCGCCCACCGACCTGTACGAGAACCCGCAGACCACCTTCGTCGCCAACTTCCTCGGCACCTCCAACCTCATCGAGGCCGAGGTCGACTCCAAGAGCGGCGGCGAGATCGTCCTGAAGGCGGGCGGCGGCAAGCTGGTGCTGCCCGAGGCGCGGTACGCCGGGCCCGCGGCGACCGGCGGCAGGGTGCTGGTCGGCGTGCGCCCCGAGAAGATCACCCTCACGCACGCGGACGAGGCCGGGGAGATCCCCGAGGGCCGCAACCGCATCACCGGCACGATCGCCGACTCCTCCTTCATCGGCGTCTCCACCCAGTACGTCATCGACAGCCCCGTCTGCCCCGAGTTCGAGGTCTACGCCCAGAACATCGACCGCGACGCCCGCCTCGTGCCCGGCGCCGAGGTCGTCCTGCACTGGAACCCGGCCCACACCTTCGGTCTGGACGCCGCCCAGGACATCGACGCCGGCATCCAGGAAGAGGCGACGGTCTGATGGCGACGCTCACCGAGGCGCCACCGCCTCTGTCCCCGGCCGCCCCGGAGAAGAAGCCGCCGCGCAAGAGGGGCCGCTTCACGCCGTACTGGCTGCTGCTGCCCGGCATCCTGTGGCTGCTGGTCTTCTTCGCCCTGCCGATGATCTACCAGGCCTCCACGTCCGTGCAGACGGGCTCCCTGGAGACGGGCTACAAGGTCACCTGGCACTTCGCCACCTACTGGGACGCGCTGTCCGAGTACTGGCCGCAGTTCCTGCGCTCGATCCTGTACGCCGGTGCCGCGACGATCCTCTGTCTGGTGCTGGGCTACCCGCTGGCGTACCTGATCGCGTTCCGCGCGGGACGCTGGCGGAACCTGATCATGATCCTGGTGATCGCGCCCTTCTTCACCAGCTTCCTGATCCGCACCCTCGCCTGGAAGACGATCCTCGCGGACGGCGGCCCGGTCGTCGGCGCCCTCAACACGCTGCACGTCCTGGACGTCACCGACTGGCTCGGCTGGACGGCAGGCGACCGCGTCCTCGCCACCCCGCTCGCGGTGGTGTGCGGTCTGACCTACAACTTCCTGCCGTTCATGATCCTGCCGCTCTACACCTCCCTGGAGCGCATCGACGGCCGGCTGCACGAGGCGGCGGGCGACCTGTACGCCAAGCCCGTCACCACCTTCCGCAAGGTGACCTTCCCGCTGTCCATGCCGGGCGTGGTCTCCGGGACGCTGCTGACCTTCATCCCGGCGGCCGGTGACTACGTCAACGCCGAACTCCTCGGCTCGACCGACACGCGCATGATCGGAAACGTCATCCAGACCCAGTTCCTGCGGATTCTGGACTATCCGACGGCGGCAGCCCTCTCCTTCATCCTGATGGCCGCGATTCTCCTCATGGTCACCTTCTACATCCGCAAGTCCGGGACGGAGGATCTGGTTTAAATGGCCCTCGTCAACTGGCTCAAGCGTCATTTCGTCGTCATCGCGGGACTGCTGACACTCGGATATCTCCTGCTGCCGAACATCGTCGTCACGGTGTTCTCCTTCAACAAACCGAAGGGGCGCTTCAACTACCAGTGGCAGCAGTTCTCCACGGACGCCTGGAAGGACCCCTGCGGCGTCGCCGACATGTGCGGCTCGCTGTCGATCAGCCTCCAGATCGCCTTCTGGGCGACGGTCGGCGCGACCGTCCTCGGCAGCATGATCGCCTTCGCGCTGGTCCGTTACCGGTTCCGCGCGCGGGGCACCGTGAACTCCCTGATCTTCCTGCCGATGGCGATGCCCGAGGTCGTCATGGCGGCCTCGCTGCTCACCCTGTTCCTCAACCTGGGTGCCCAGCTGGGTTTCTGGACGATCCTGATCGCCCACATCATGTTCTGCCTCAGCTTCGTCGTCGTCGCCGTCAAGGCGCGCGTGATGTCGATGGACCCGCGCCTGGAGGAGGCGGCCCGGGATCTGTACGCGAGTCCCGTCCAGACCTTCCTCCGGGTGACCCTGCCCATCGCGGCCCCCGGAATCGCCGCGGGCGCGATGCTGTCCTTCGCGCTCTCCTTCGACGATTTCATCATCACCAACTTCAACGCGGGCTCGACCGTCACCTTCCCCATGTTCGTCTGGGGTTCGGCACAACGCGGCACGCCCGTCCAGATCAACGTCATCGGTACGGCCATGTTCCTGGTCGCCGTACTCCTGGTCCTGGCCTCGATGGTCGTCAGCAACCGCCGTAACAGGCAAAAGGCATGAGCGCCATGAGCCGTTGGACGAAGGCACTCTCCGAAGCCCAGCCGGTTCCGTACTGGCTCGACGACCCCGGCCGGCCCCACCCCGAGCCCGCCCTCACCGGCGCCGAGACCTGCGACCTGCTGGTCGTCGGCGGGGGGTACAGCGGGCTGTGGACCGCGCTCAACGCCAAGGAGCGCGATCCGCAGCGGGACGTCGTCCTGCTGGAAGGCCGTGAGGTGGGCTGGGCCGCCTCCGGCCGCAACGGCGGCTTCTGCGCCGCCTCCCTCACCCACGGGCTGCCCAACGGGCTGACCCGCTGGCCGGACGAGATCCACACGCTGCAGGAGCTGGGCGCCCGCAACCTCGACGAGATCGAGAAGGCGGTCGCCCGGCACGACCTGGACTGCGAGTTCGAGCGCACCGGCGAGATCGACGTGGCGACCGAGACGTACCAGGCGTGGGAGCTGCGCGACTGGTACGAGGAGCTCCAGGACAAGGGCCTCGCCGACGGCGTCGACTTCCTGGACGCCGACGCGGTGCGCGAGCAGGTCGCCTCGCCGACCTTCGAGGCCGGACTGTGGGACCGCCGGGGCGTGGCCATGGTCAACCCGGCCAAGCTGGTCTGGGGCCTGAAGCGGGCCTGCCTGCGGCTCGGCGTCCGCGTCTACGAGCACACCCCCGCGCTCACCCTGAAGCCGTACGGCGCCGGCATGGCCGTACGCACGCCGTACGGCTCCGTCCGCGCCCGGCAGATCGCGCTCGGCACCAACATCTTCCCGAGCCTGGTCAAGCGGGTGCGGGCGTACACCGTGCCGGTCTACGACTACGCGCTGATGACCGAACCGCTGAGCGAGGAGCAGCTGGCGTCGGTCGGCTGGAAGAACCGGCAGGGGCTCGGGGACTCGGCGAACCAGTTCCACTACTTCCGGCTCTCCGCCGACAACCGGATCCTGTGGGGCGGTTACGACGCCGTCTATCCGTACGGCGGCCGGGTGCGCGCCGAGTACGACGACCGGCCGGAGACCTACGCCAAGCTCGCCGGGCACTTCTTCACCTGCTTCCCGCAGCTGGAGGGGGTCCGCTTCACCCACGCGTGGGGCGGCGCCATCGACACCTGCTCGCGCTTCTCCGCGTTCTACGGCACCGCCCACCACGGCAAGGTCGCGTACGCGGCCGGCTACACGGGCCTCGGCGTCGGCGCGACCCGGTTCGGCGCGGACGTGATGCTGGACCTGCTGGCGGGGGAGCAGACCGAGCGGACCTCGCTGGAGATGGTCCGCAAGAAGCCGCTGCCCTTCCCGCCGGAGCCCTTCGCCTGGACGGGCATCGCCCTGACCAAGTGGTCGCTGGCGCGCGCCGACGCGCAGGGCGGCCGGCGCAATCTGTGGCTCAGGACGATGGACAAACTCGGTCTGGGATTCGACAGCTGAACGATCGTATGTGATCTGATTCACCCCAACGGGTAATCGGAACCCGCGTAATGCCTGCCAGGGGACCTCCCTCTCCCTCGTGACGCGAACAGCGTCGAGAGAGAAAGGGAGGTCTTCTCATGACTGGGGCGAAGACGGCGGTCGAGTGGCTGGCATCCGTCGCACCGGATCCCGAGGCCTGCCGCTGGGAGTGGGAACGCAACCCCCTCGGGGTGGCGCTGCTGCCGGCGGGCAAGGCCTGGGACGTCCTGATCCTGCCGGGTGAGCTCGGCTATCCGACGCTCGACGTCCTCACCCGCATCCTCGACCAACTCGGCCCGGTGCTCGTCGACTTCGGCGACGCCAGGATGGGCTTCTTCGTGCCGCCGGGCACCGCGGCCCGCTGGCTCGGCACCGGCATCCGCACGGCGGGCGCCGGGACCTGGATCGTGGTGCCGTACCCGGGCCGGGTGGCCGGGGGAGGGGTGCGCTGGCTGGTGCCGCCGGACGGTTCGGGCACGCTCACCGACCCGGCGCTGCTGGAGCTGGCGATGCACGAGGCGGCGGCCGGGCTGGCGACGGAACAGGGCGACGGCTGACCGGACGGACCCGAACCGCTGACGGGAGGTCTTGACAACCCGGATTGGTCTGGACCAAGTTGGGCGCGCTCCACCCTCCAAATCCCCCATGCCCGGAGGCCCTTGTGGAACGCACCGGACTCATCAGACCCGTCCTCGCCGCGCTGACGGCCACCTTGCTGGCCCTGCCCGGCATCACCGCGCTCTCGTCGGCCGCCCGTGCGGCCGACGCGGACCTGGCGAGGAACGGAGGCTTCGAAGCGGGACTCGACGGCTGGACCTGCTCCGCGGGTACGACGGTCAGCAGCCCTGTGCACAGTGGGAGTTCGGCGCTGCGGGCAACCCCGGCCGGCAGCGACCACGCCCAGTGCGCCCAGACCGTGACCGTCCGGCCCGACGCGCAGTACACCCTGTCCGGATACGTCCACGGCGCCTACGTCTACCTCGGCGCGAGCGGCACCGGCACCACCGACGTCTCCACCTGGACCCAGTCCGCCCCCGACTGGCAGCGGCTCACCACCACCTTCCGCACCGGCCCGGCCACCACCAAGGTCACGCTCTACACGCACGGTTGGTACGGGACGGGCGCGTACCACGCGGACGACGTGTCCCTCACCGGGCCGGGTGCCGAGGCCGGACAGCCGCCGGCCACGCCCACCGGTCTGAAGGCGGGCACGGTCACGTCCTCCAGCGTGACGCTGTCCTGGACGGCGGTCCCGGGCGCCACCGGCTACGCGGTCTACCGGGACGGCGCCAAGGTCCGGACGGTGAGCGGGACTTCGGCCTCCGTGAGCGGACTCGCACCCTCGACGGCGTACGGCTTCCAGGTCGCGGCGGTCAACGAGGCGGGGGAGTCGGCGAGGTCCGGCTCCGTCAACGTGACCACGACGGCCGGGACTTCCACGGACCTGCCCGCCCACGCCCTGGTCGGCTACCTCCACGCGAGCTTCGCCAACGGCGCCGGCTACACGCGCCTGGCTGACGTCCCCGACAGCTGGGACGTCATCGACCTGGCCTTCGGCGAACCCACCTCGGTCACCTCCGGCGACATCCGCTTCACCCGCTGCCCGGTCACCGAGTGCCCGAACGTCGAGTCGGACGCGGACTTCAAGGCGGCGATCAGGGCGAAGCAGGCCGCCGGGAAGAAGGTGCTGATCTCGATCGGCGGCCAGAACGGCCAGGTCCAGCTGACGACCACGGCCGCCCGGGACGCCTTCGTCTCCTCCGTCTCCTCGATCATCGACACCTACGGCCTCGACGGCCTGGACATCGACTTCGAGGGTCACTCGCTCTCCCTCGACGCCGACGACACCGACTTCAGGAACCCGAAGACCCCGGTCATCGTGAACCTGATCTCGGCGCTGAAGACGCTGAAGGCGAAGTACGGGGCGCGCTTCGTCCTCTCGATGGCCCCGGAGACCTTCTTCGTGCAGATGGGTTACCAGTACTACGGCACCGGCAAGTGGGGCGGCCAGGACCCGCGCTGCGGGGCGTACCTCCCGGTGATCCACGCCCTGCGCGATGACCTGACCCTGCTGCACGTCCAGGACTACAACTCGGGCCCGATCATGGGCCTCGACAACCAGTACCACTCCATGGGCGGCGCCGACTTCCACATCGCCATGACCGACATGCTCCTCACCGGCTTCCCGGTCGCCGGCGACCCCGCGAACGTCTTCCCGCCCCTGCGCCCCGACCAGGTGGCCATCGGCATGCCCGCCTCGGTGAACGCGGGCAACGGCTACGTCTCCCCGACAGAGGTCACCAGGACCCTCGACTGCCTCACGAAGAAGACGAACTGCGGCTCCTACCCCACCCACGGCACCTGGCCCGCCCTGCGCGGCCTGATGACCTGGTCGATCAACTGGGACCGCTTCTCCGGCGGGGAGTTCCAGAGGACCTTCGACGGCTACTTCGGCTGACGGTCGCGCCAGGACCGCCGCCCACACCTTCGCGAACGTCGAGTCCCGCTCGGCGTCCCCCAGGGCGCCGAGCACCGACGGACGATGCAGGGACACCGACCGCACCCGGGCGGACGAGGTGCCGTCCCAGCGTCGTACGGCGATGTTCCCCCGTGTCGCCGAGACGCTCCCCGGGTGGATCAGCACGCACGTCGGCGGGCCGCCGGAGGGCTGCCGGGCCGGCGCGTGCGCGTACACGAACGCCTGGTAGAGGTCGGAGGGGCTCAGCTGCCTGCTGTCGTAGAGCTTGTACTTCACGTCGACCGGACCGCACAGCGGCTCGCCGTCGACGGTTCCCGTGACCAGGACGTCCGGGCGGACCTCGCCGTAGGGACGTCCCGTCCGCTCCTCGTACAGGACTCCACGGTGCCGGGCCTGGTCGCGCACGGTGAGTCCGGTGCCGGAAGCCGCCTCGCGCAGCAGACGCGTGAGGAAGGCCTCGCGCGTGGTTCTCGAAGGCGACCGTCACCTGGTGCTTCCCCCGGTCCCGGCCGCCGCTACGCGACCGGCTGGCTGCTCTCGTCCCGGGCCGGCTTTCGACCGTATCGCCTGGCGGTCGGCGCCAGGAGCTGGAGGAGTACGGCGGACAGGCACCAGCTCGCCGCGACGTCCAGGGGCCAGTGGTAGCCGCGGCGGATCAGGCCGTAGGAGGTGCCGAGGACCAGAAGGGCGCAGAGGAGGAGCAGGGCGCGGCGGAGGCGGGGGGTGGGGAGGAGGGGGAGGAGGAAGAGGGTGGCGGTGCCGTAGGCGATGGCCGCTGTCGCGGTGTGGCCGGAGGGGAAGTAGCCGGTGCCCGGCGGGACCACAGGGGTGCCGGAGCGGTCGGTCCAGATCTTGAGGGGGACGACGATCGCCGGGACCAGGGCCATGAGGAGGGCTCCCGCGGTGGCCGGCAGCCACCAGCGGTCCGTGCCCGAGCGGCGGTGCCGCCAGGTCACGTAGGCCAGGGCCGCGACCAGGACGGGTACGGCCACCTGGACACTGCCCAGGTCGGAGAGGGTGCCCCCGAGGCGGTCCGGGTGGACGAGGGCGCGGCTGAGGCGGGCGTCGGCACGCAGAAGCGGCCCGTCCTCGACGACCTGCCAGGTGATCAGGGCGAAGAGGAGGGCCGGGATTCCGAGAAGGAGGAAGAAGGCCGGCCGCCCCGGAACAGGGGGGGTGGTTCCGGGGCGGCCGATCAGATCGGGTCGTCGGCCGCCCCGGGGGGTTTGGGGCGGGCGACTGTCCGATCGGTGAGGAGATCCGGAGCCGGAGGCTCCAGTTGTGTGCGCGAGGGCACGACCAGGTCGAAGCTGGGGAGGCCCCGGCCTGATGTCGCCCACAGTCCCCTGTGGGCGGGGTGTATCTCTCATCTGGAAAGAACCTACGACAGGGGGACGGCGTACGACAGGCAGAATCCCATCCTCACCGCCACCTCGCACACCTTCTTCACACCCTCTGCCGCTCGCCACCGCAGCCCCGGAATCCCAAGGGCTGTCAGGCCTGTGACGTCAGATGCGGGTGAAGGCCTGCTCGATGATGTCGAGGCCCTCGTTCAGCAGGTCCTCGCCGATGACGAGCGGGGGCAGGAAGCGCAGCACGTTGCCGTAGGTGCCACAGGTCAGGACCAGCAGGCCCTCCTGGTGGCAGGCCTTGGCGAGCGCGGCCGTCGCCTCCGGGTTCGGCTCCTTGGTCGTACGGTCCTTGACGAGCTCGATGGCGATCATGGCGCCGCGACCGCGGACGTCGCCGATGAGGTCGAACTTCTCGGCCATGGCGGTCAGCCGGGCCTTCATCGTGGCCTCGATCGCCTTCGCCCTGGCGTTGAGGTCGAGCTCCTTCATGGTCTCGATGGCGCCGAGCGCGCCGGCGCAGGCGACCGGGTTGCCGCCGTAGGTGCCGCCCAGGCCGCCCGCGTGGGCCGCGTCCATGATCTCCGCGCGGCCGGTGACGGCGGCGAGCGGGAGGCCGCCGGCGATGCCCTTGGCGGTGGTGATCAGGTCCGGGACGATGCCCTCGTCCTCGCAGGCGAACCACTGGCCGGTGCGGCAGAAGCCGGACTGGATCTCGTCGGCGACGAAGACGATGCCGTTGGCCTTGGCGAAGTCGCTGATCGCGGGCAGGAAGCCCTTGGCGGGCTCGATGAAGCCGCCCTCGCCCAGGACCGGCTCGATGATGATCGCGGCGACGTTCTCCGGGCCGACCTGCTTGGTGATCTGGTCGATGGCCTGCGCGGCGGCCTCGGGTCCGGCGTTCTCCGGACCGGTCGGCCAGCGGTAGCCGTAGGCGACCGGGACGCGGTACACCTCCGGCGCGAAGGGACCGAAGCCGTGCTTGTACGGCATGTTCTTCGCGGTCAGCGCCATGGTGAGGTTGGTGCGGCCGTGGTAGCCGTGGTCGAAGACGACGACGGCCTGGCGCTTGGTGTACGCCCGCGCGATCTTGACGGCGTTCTCGACGGCCTCGGCGCCGGAGTTGAACAGCGCGCTCTTCTTCGCGTGGTCACCCGGGGTGAGCTCGGCGAGGGCCTCGGCGACCTCCACATAGCCCTCGTACGGGGTGACCATGAAACAGGTGTGGGTGAAGTCGGCGAGCTGTGCGGTGGCCCGGCGTACGACGGCCTCGGCGGAGGCGCCTACGGAGGTCACGGCGATGCCCGAACCGAAGTCGATCAGCCGGTTCCCGTCGACGTCCTCGATGATCCCGCCGCCCGCGCGCGCCGTGAACACGGGCAGCACGGACCCCACACCCTGCGCGACCGCGGCGACGCGGCGGGCTTGGAGCTCCTGCGACTTGGGGCCGGGGACGGGGGTGACGAGGCGGCGCTCCTGCGGAAGTGCGGTCATGAGGGGCTCCTGGGGTGTTGCCGACGCTTACCTTCTTTTCTCGCAGGCTAGGGCCGTCCTCGCGGGGCGGGCATGCTCCATGTGGGCGTTCTCGACGGCATGGCTTGTCCGTCTTGGACATAGCGGCGCACGGCTCGGGTATCGGCCACCTCCGCGAGCCCGGCCGCGTAAGCGGTGAACTCCCCTGGCGGGGGCGTTAGATTGACCGCTGATGGTGGACGGAACGGCTGGTCAAGGGGCGAGGGCGATGGACAGCGACGGGACGCGGGACACCAGGGGTACGCACGCGAACCCTGTGCCACGTCCGGCGGGACCGCCGACGGTGCCGCCTCGGCCGGCGCGGGCACCCGGTGTGCCCCCGCTGCCGGACGGTTCGGGGTTTCTCGGCTGGCTTCGGACCCCCCGGCCCGAGGCGGCACCCGGCGTGTGGCGCTTCGGCCACGTACCGCGGCCCGAGAAGGAACCGGAGCGGATCCCGACGCGGCAGCTGCTGAGCGGGGCCGTGATCGGGTTCCTCTGCGGGTGGCTGCTCTGTTCCCTGCTGTACAACGGTTTCCTCGGTGGCTTCTGGCTGTGGCCCTGGTTCGTGATGGCTCCGGACTCGTGGACGCTGGGGCGCGCGGGATGGCTCAGCAGCCTGTCCTATGCGTACGAGGCGCTGTTCTTCGCCGGGATCTTCGCGATCTTCGGGAAGATCAGCCGCTGGGGCGAGGTCTGGCGCCGTTTCGGTCCGCCTGCCTGGCGTCAGAAGGCCGCGACCTCCCACGAACCACCGCCCACCCCCGAACAGGACCCCGCCGCCTACCCCGACCTGCGCGCCGCCGGCGCCGTGGACGCTGCCGAGCGGCTGGCCGCTGAGGCCAAGGCCGGGTTGATGCGGGATGTGGATCATGCGCGGATCCTCCGGGCGTGGCAGGGCGTGCGCAGTGGGCGGTTCAGTCTCGCCACGTTCACCGGCACCGTCCTGAAGGACGGTGCCGCCGCCTGTCTGCACCCCTCCGGCGCCCGCGACCTGCCCGGCCGGCTGGCCCGGCACGATCTGCTGACCGGACAGGTACGGCTCGGCACCACCGCCGACGACGCCCGCAATCCGTACGCCTACCGGGGGACCGGGCTGGGCCTGGGGCCCGAGCTGCTCGGCACCTCGCTGCTCGCCGTCGGACCGGCCGGGTCCGGGAAGACCGGGACCGTCGTGCGGCCGCTCGCCGAGTCGCTGTGCCTGCACGCCCTCGCCGGGCGGGCCGCCGTCGTGGTCGTCGGCGCGGCGGGCGCCGGGCTCGGACCGGCCGACGCCTACGACGTCGTCGTACAGATCGGGAATCCGGAGTCGGTGTACGACCTCGACCTGTACGGGGGGACGACGGATCCCGACGAGGCCGCCGCCGTGCTCGCCGAGGCGCTCGTCGGGGACCTCGCCGAGCCGCACCAGGGGGGCGACACCCGGCGCTCCACCACCGTGCTCGCCCAGCTGCTCGGACCGTTCCGGGCGGTGCACGGCCGCTTCCCCGCCGTACCGGAGCTGCGGCAGCTGCTGGACGGCGCACCCGCGCCGCTGGCCGCGCTGCGCGAGGGCCTGGAGGACTCCGGGCAGGACGCGCTGCTGCGCGAACTCGACGCGCGGGAGCGGCAGATGGGGCACCCGGGGGACGTGGGGGGCATCCTCGCGGACCGGGTCGCGCTGCTCGACCGGCCCGCCTTCGCCGGGTTCTTCGACACGTCCGGGCAGTCGCGGCCGTTCTCGCTGAAGGCCCTGGACCATCCGGTGCGGGTGCGGATCGACCTGCCCCAGCGCGGGCACGCCGACGCCTCCCGGATGCTGGCGCGGCTGGTGCTCGCGCAGTTCACGGCGAGTGTCGCGGTGCGCGAGGACCGGTCGCTGTTCGCCTGTCTCGTCCTCGACGACGCCACGGGGGTCGTCACCCCGGAGGCCGTGCGCGGCATCCAGCGGCTGCGGTCCGGCAACGCCGGCGTCGTGCTGACGCTGCGGACCCTCGACGACGTGCCCCGGCCCCTGCGCGGACCCCTCCTCGGGGCCACCGGCTGCCGGATGGCGCTGGCGGGGCTCACCCCGTGGGACGGGCAGGACTTCGCCGAGGTGTGGGGCAAGGAGTGGATCGAGGCCCGGGACGTCACCGACCGGCAGATCATCGCGGAGACCCCGGCCGGCAAGGTGCTGCACGCGGTGCGCCAGGTCATCACCGGCAAGGCGCCGACCGCCCGGGCGGTGACCGTACGGCAGGTCGAGCGGGAGCGGTGGTCCGCGTCGGAGCTCGCGCACGGGGTGCCGCCGGGGCACGCGGTGCTGTCCCTGACCAGCGTGAAGGGGGAGCACGCGCCGCCGCTGCTGGTGGATCTGCGGGGATGAGGGGATGAGGTGACCTGAGGACCGTACAGTGAGGCAGAATCCTCACAGGTCGTTCATACACCGCGGCCAAAAGATCACCACCTGATCGCCACTTGATCACCACCTGAGATCACACCGCTCCGAAGGTCCAAGGCCTCATGCCCCCCACCCTCGCCTCGCTCGTCCACCACTCCGCGCTCAAGCTGACCGTGCGCGCGGGCGAGGACCGGCTGGACGTCCCCGTCCGCTGGGCGCACGTCAGCGAACTCGCCGATCCCGTCCCCTACATGGAGGGCGGCGAGCTACTGCTGATCACCGCGCTGAAGCTGGACGCCGAGGACCCCGAGGCCATGCGGCGGTACGTGAAACGGCTGGCCGGGGCGGGGGTCGTCGGGCTCGGGTTCGCCGTCGGCGTGAACTACGAGGAGATCCCCGAGGCCCTCGTGGACGCCGCCCGCGACGAGGGGCTGCCGCTGCTCGAAGTGCCCCGCCGCACCCCCTTCCTCGCCATCAGCAAGGCGGTGTCCGCGGCGATCGCGGCCGACCAGTACCGTTCCGTCACCGCGGGCTTCGCCGCCCAGCGCGAGCTCACCCGACAGGCCCTGACCGCCGGCCCGGAGGGGCTGCTCGCCGCGCTCGCCTCCCAGGTGGACGGCTGGACGGCGCTCTACGACGCCTCGGGCGCCGTCGTCGCCACCGCCCCGGAGTGGGCCGGCCGCCGGGCGGCACGGATCACCGCCGACGTTGAACGGCTGCGGGAGCGGCCCGCACCCGCCTCCTCCGTGGTCGCGGGCCCCGAGGACGACGACCGGGTCGAGCTGCACACCCTGGGCACCGGGCGGCGGCCGCGCGCCGCGCTGGCGGTCGGCACGGCCGCCGCCCTCGGCACCGCCGAGCGCTACGCGGTGCACTCGGCGATCGCGCTGCTCACCCTGACCACCGAGCGTTCCCGCTCCCTGCACGCGGCCGAGCAGCGGCTCGGCGCGGCCGTACTGCGGATGCTGCTGGCCGGGGAGCCGGAGCACGCCCGTACGGTCGCGGGCGACCTCTACGGCGGGCTCCTGGACGCGCCCTTCCGGCTGGTCGTCGCCGAACCGGCGGCGGTACGGATGTCCGTCGACTCGCACGCGCACCTGGACCCGAAGGCCGCTACGGCGAACCCCGTGTCCGCCGTCGGCGCGCACGGTGATCCGCTCGCCGCGCTCACCGAGATCGTCGAGTCGGCCGCCGCGCGGGCCGGGGAGGCCGTGCTGGTCGTGCCCGAGGGGGACGGCGAGGGGCAGCGGCTGGTGGTGCTGGCCGCGGACGGCGGTGCCGCGGTGGCCGCGTGCGCGGACCACGCGGCGGCGCTGGAGGCCTCGCGGGCCGGCGTGGCCCGCGAACAGACGTCGAGGAACGGCGCGGGGGCCGAGGGCCGGCCGGTCACCGCCCGCGACGAGGACGAGCTGGTGATCGGGGTCTCCGCCCCGGTCGGGCCGATCGCCGCCGCGGCGGGATACAAGCAGGCCGAGCAGTCCCTGTCGGTCGCCCGGCGGCGGGGCCGGCTGTACGTCGAGCACGAACAGCTGGTCGCCGGATCCGTGCTGCCGCTGCTCGCGGACGACGCGGTCAGGGCGTTCGCGGACGGCCTGCTGCGCCCCCTGTACGAACACGACGCGACCGGCCGCGGCGACCTGGTCGACTCCCTGCGGGCCTGGCTGTCCCGGCACGGCCAGTGGGACGCGGCCGCCGCCGACCTGGGAGTCCACCGGCACACCCTGCGGTACCGGATGCGCCGGGTCGAGGAGATCCTGGGCCGCTCCCTGGACGATCCGGACGTACGGATGGAGCTGTGGCTGGCACTGAAGGCGACCACCACGGAATAGCCGTCGTGACGGAGGACCGTCACGGAGGACCCGTTGGCCACGGAAGAGCCGTTGGCCGGGCTGGAGTGCCGGCCCGCCGCACTGCTACACCCCGGACAAGTTCGATCCCGCCCCGACGGACCTACCGTGGGGACATGACTTCCACCCACGCCTTCTGGCTCGCCGGCCGCCAGGTCACCGGCGAGGACACCTTCGACGTCACCTCCCCGTGGGACGGCCGGCTCGTCGGCAGGGCCGCCCTGCCGAACGACGCGCAGATCGAGGAGGCCGTGGCCGCCGCGTACGCCGTACGGGACGTGTTCGCCGCCACCCCCGCGCACGTCCGCGCCGCCGCCCTCGACCATGTGAGCCGTCGGCTGGTCGAGCGCACCGAGGAGATCGCGCGGCTGATCTCCGACGAGAACGGCAAGCCGGTCAAGTGGGCGCGCGGCGAGGTCGGCCGCGCGGTGTCGGTGTTCCGGTTCGCGGCCGAGGAGGCCCGGCGCTTCAACGGCGGTGAGGCCCAGCGTCTCGACACCGACCTCGGCGGTCAGGGCCGCCTCGCGCTGACCCGGCGCTTCCCCAAGGGGGTCGTGCTCGGGATCGCGCCCTTCAACTTCCCGCTCAACCTCTGCGCCCACAAGATCGCCCCCGCGATCGCGGCCGGAGTGCCGCTCATCCTGAAGCCCGCCCCGGCCACCCCGCTCTCCGGCCTCGTGATCGGCGAGCTGCTGGCCGAGACCGAGCTGCCCGCCGGTTCCTGGAGCATCCTCCCGGTCCCGAACGACCGGATGGCCGCCCTCGTCCAGGACGAGCGCCTGCCGGTGATCTCGTTCACCGGTTCCGAGAAGGTCGGTTACGCGATCATGGACTCGGTGCCGCGCAAGCACTGCACGCTGGAGCTGGGCGGCAACGGCGCCGCGGTCGTGCTCGGCGACTACGCCTCCGACGAGGACCTGGACTGGGCCGCGACCCGCATCGCGACCTTCTCCAACTACCAGGGCGGCCAGTCCTGCATCTCGGTGCAGCGGGTCATCGCCGACGCGTCGGTGTACGACCGGCTGCTCCCGCGGATCGTCGCCGCGGTGGAGGCCCAGGTCACCGGGGACCCGGCCGACGACAAGACCGACGTCGGCCCGCTGGTCAGCGAGGACGCGGCGAAGCGGGTCGAGGCGTGGGTGAAGGAGGCCGTCGAGGCCGGTGCCACCCTGCTCACGGGCGGCGACCGGGACGGCGCCTCCTACGCGCCGACCGTCCTCACCGACGTCCCGGCCGACACCACGATCTCCTGCGAGGAGGTCTTCGGACCCGTCCTCACCGTGCAGAAGGTGGACGGCGAGGACGCGGCCTTCGCGGCCGTCAACGACTCCAAGTACGGCCTCCAGGCAGGTGTGTTCACCCACGACCTCCAGGCCGCCTTCCGCGCCCACCGAGCCCTCGAGGTCGGCGGTGTCGTCATCGGTGACGTGCCCTCCTACCGGGCCGACCAGATGCCGTACGGCGGTGCCAAGCAGTCCGGCGTGGGCCGCGAGGGCGTGAAGTTCGCGATGGACGACTACACGTACGAGCGGGTGCTGGTGCTGACGGGGCTGGCGCTCTGAGGAACCCCCACTAGTAAATGGGAACCATTTTCATGTAGTGTTGCGGCAGCGACGCTGACCCGCCGCCCCGAAGGGGCCCGGCACCGATGCCTTCCGGTGCCGGGCCCCTTCCTGTGTGCCGGCTCCTGCGGACCCTCAACCGGAGAAGCCGACATGCGCGAGCCGCAGTGGGCCGCGCAGCCTGAGGTGCACGTCGTGCACGCCCTCGGCGACGATCCCGGCGCCGACGGTGAGGTAGTCGTACGGCCCGGACCCGGACTCCGCCACCTCCAGCACGGCGAGCACCGCGCCCCCGTCCAGCGAGAGCTCGACCGCTCCCGCGCCGGAGACCAGGGCCGTCACCTCGGTGACGCCGGTGCCGAAGTCGCAGTCCCGGTAGACCAGTTCACCGGTACGGCCCTCGGCCGCCGTCACCGCGTCGCCCGCCGTCCTCGTACGGTCGACGATCTCCACACCGCTCTGCTCGTCGAAGTCCGCCCCGTCCAGGCCCCGTTGGAGGACGGGACGCGGTGCGCCCAGCTCGCCGTCGAGCAGGACCGTCGTCCGCAGCCGGATGTCCTCGCTGGAAGCGCCGGCCAGCAGCTCGTACGGGCCCGGCTCCAGACGCCATCCGCCCCGCGCCACGTCCCAGAACTCGAAGGCGCGCAACGGTACTTCGAAGGACAGCTCCGCCCGGGCACCCGGAGCGAGCGTCACCCGGCGGTGCGCCAGCAGTTCGCGGCGCGGCCGGGGCAGGGCCGGGTCGACCGCGCGGCCGTAGAGCTGGGCGACCTCGTCGGCGGTGACGTCACCGGTGTTCGTGATCGTGAACGAGACGTGCGCCGTGCCGCCGTCGACCCGGGTCTCCAGATCGCCGTAGGAGAAGGAGGCGTACGACAGCCCGTGGCCGAACGGGAACAGGGGCGTGCCCTCGAAGTAGAGGTAGGTCTGGCGGCTGCCGATCACGTCGTAGTCGAGCAGGCCGGGCAGGTCGGCGTCGCTCTCGTACCAGGTCTGCGGGAGCCGGCCCGCGGGGGAGACGTCACCGGCCAGGACGCGGGCCAGGGCGGTGCCGGCCGCCTGGCCGCCGTGGGCCGTCCACAGGGTCGCTGCCAGGTCGGACGTGTCGAGCGCGTAGGGGTAGGCCGACACCAGGGCGAGCACCGTGCGGGGGTTCGCGGCGCGCGCCGCCCGCAGCAGGCGCTCCTGGTGCGGGGGGAGCCTGAGGGACGCGCGGTCCTCGGTCTCGCGGCCGTTGATGTGGGGGTCGTTGCCCGCGACGACCACGACGACGTCCGCCTCGGACGTGACGCGGGTCACTGCGTTCTCGCCGCGTTCGACGATGATCAGCTCGAAGGTCTCCGCGGTTGCGTCATTCTCTTCGTTCTCGTCGGCAACCTTTACTCCGTCCGCGGCGACCGTGACGTGGCGGCCCGTGCCGAGATGCCTGAGGAGGTGACCGTCACCGTGCGGTTCCAGGCGGAAGGTCTCCTGGACGATCCAGCCTCCGGGCTGGTCGGCGGAGGCGCGCAGGTAGCCGTCCTCGGCGACCGAGAGATAGCGGCCGTCGGGGGCGCGCAGCGTGAGGACACCCTCGTCCCAGTCGATCAGCGCGAACTCGGTGCCCCGCGCGTCGGTGGTCAGCGGCGGCAGGTCGGTGCGGCCCGCGAGCAGCGCCGGGTCCAGGGCGCCCTCGGCGCCGCGCACCTCGTCCGCGCTGTCCTCGGACGCCGGGACATGCAGAAACGTCCCAGCGGAGGTCTTGAGGCGGACCCGGTCCACCCCCTCCGCGAACTCCACCCGCTCGGCGCCGAACCGCTCGTAGAGCCCCTCCAGCGGGGTCGAGCGGTGGATGAGCGTGCCGCTGTACCAGTCGAGCTTGCACTCGTCGGCGAGCAGGCCGACCACCGCGATCCGGGTGTCGGGCGCGAGCGGCAGCACCCCGTCGTTCCTGAGCAGCACGATCGCCTGCTCGGCGGCCTCCTGCGCGAGCGCCCGGTGCGCCGGGGTGTCGAAGTCGGTGACGCCGGCGTGCGGGTCGTAGTGCGGGTCGAACTCGCCGAGCCGGAAGCGGACCGAGAGCTGGCGGCGGACCGCGGTGTCGATGTCGGCCTCGGTCAGCAGGCCCTGCTCATGGGCCCGCCGGATCCGCCCGACCATCTGCGAGCTGTCCGTGCCGTGGTCGGTGAAGCTGTCGACACCGGCCCTGAGCGAGGCGGCGGTCGCCTCCTCGTGGGTGTCGAAGTAGTGCTCGTGGTCGACCAGGTTGGAGGGCGCGCCCGCGTCCGAACAGACCAGCAGCTCCTCCTCGGTCCAGGTGCGCAGCTGCTCGCGCAGATACGGCGAGACGTGGTTGGGGCGGCCGTTGACCAGGTTGTACGCCGGCATCACCCCGGCCACCGCGCCCGCCTCGACGGCCTCGCGGAAGGCCCGCAGGTCGTACTCGTGCAGCACGCGCGGCCGTACCGAACTCGATGCGGTGGCCCGGTCCGTCTCGTTGTTGTGGGCCAGCCAGTGCTTGAGGACCGGGGCCGTGCGCCAGTACGTGGGGTGGTCGCCGCGCAGCCCGTGGGTGTAGGCGGTGGCGATGGCCGAGGTGAGCTTCGGGTCCTCCGAGTAGCCCTCCTCGTTACGGCCCCACAGCGGATGGCGCAGCAGGTTCACCGTCGGTGCCCAGACGTTGAGGCCGACGCGGTCGTCGCGGGCGCGCATGGCCCGGATCTCCTTGGACACCGCCTCGCCGACCCGCCGTACGAGCTCGGTGTTCCAGGTCGCGCCGAGGCCCACCGCCTGCGGGAAGACCGTCGCCGGGCCCATCCACGCGACGCCGTGCAGCGCCTCCTGGCCGGTGCGGAACGCGGAGATGCCGAGCCGTTCGACGGCGGGCACGAACTGGTGCAGGAAGCCGATCTTCTCGTCGAGGGTCAGCCGCGACAGCAGATCGTCGATGCGCTTCGCGAACGGCAGTTGCGGATCGCGAAATGGCGGAGTGTGCGGCGGGTGTGCGGTCACGTGGGGATCCCCTTGCGATGGATCGGTTCGATGCTTTCGAAGCGCTTCGATGCTGGTTCGACGGTGGGGTGGGTGTCAAGGGATCAACACCGTCACTTCAAGCGGTGCATAAGAAAAGGTCACCTCCCGTATGTACGAGGAATCTTGGGATCGACCCTTGTGCACCCCGGGGGGTTCACTTAACCTCACAGCAACATCGAAGCGCTTCGACTACGGATTCGGTCGAGGGATCGCTTCAGCTCAGCCAGTTCCACTCAAGACACCTCAGCCGACGGCCCCACCGCCGGGTGTCCTGGTGCGCCATGAAGGGTTGACGCAATGACGCCGAATGCCGCTGCCCCCTCCTCCGGTCCCTCCGGGCCCAGCCGGAGAAGCTTCCTCGCCTCGACGGCGGTCGCCACCGCCGCGGTGGCGGGAGGGATGCCGCTGCTGGCCGCCTGCGGCGGTTCGGACAGCGGATCGAAGGAGGGGACCACCTCGGGCAAGGCCGCGGACAAGATGCTCCCGGCCTTCGTCGCCAGCACGGTCGCCAAGCCGGACCTCCCGTCGAAGAACGGTTCCGCCGCCGGCTTCACCGGCAAGGTCGACCTCGCGGCCCTCGGGACCTCGGTCCCGAAGAAGCTCGGCACCGGCGCCCCCTTCAAGATCATGTCGCCGTTCTGGGGCTCCCCGCCGAAGGCCGGCTGTGCCTACTACACGGCGCTCGACGCGGCCGCCGGCACCAAGATCACCTGGCAGAACCAGGACGGCAACACCTACGGCGAGAAGCTCGGCGCGGTCCTCGCCTCCAGCTCCATACCGGACATGGTGGTCGTGCCCGGCTGGGAGCTGGTCGGCAAGATCGCGAACGCGGTCACCGCGAAGTTCATGGACCTCAGCCCCTACATCGCGGGCGACAAGGTCAAGAAGTACCCGAACCTGGCCGCGATCCCCTCCGACGCCTGGCGCATGGGCATCTTCGGCGGGGCGCTGCGCGGGATCCCGATGCCGGCCGCCACGGCGAACTGGATCACGCCCTTCTACCGCAAGGACATCTTCGACAAGAAGGGCTACAGCGTCCCCAAGTCGCCCGACGAGTTCCTCAGTTGGGCCAAGGAGGCCACCAGCGCCAAGGCCAAGGTGTGGGCCTGCGGTGACATGACCTGGAGTGCGTGGAGCATGTTCGGCGTCCGCCCCTCCGGCACCCTCGGCTGGAACATCGGGGACGACGGCAAGCTGACCTACCGCCATGAGGTGCCCGAGTACCTCGAGGCCCTGGAGTGGGTCCGCAAGCTGTTCGACGCGGGCGTGGTCCACCCCGACGACAAGGCACGCTCGGGCGACGCGGGCCAGCGGTTCACCGCCGGGCAGATCCTCGTCTACAACGACAACATCTCCAGCTGGTACGGCAAGACCTCCGAACAGGCCGCCTCCAACCCGGACTTCGTCATCGAGGGCATGGACATCTTCGGCGCCGACGGCGGCGACCCCAAGCTGTGGGCGGGCCAGCCGGCCACCATCTGGTCGATGATCCGCAAGGGCGCCTCGAAGGAGACGGTCGAGAACGCGCTCGCCGCCGCCGACTTCGCGGCCGCGCCCTACGGCACCAAGGAGCGGATGCTCGTCGACTACGGCGTCGAGGGCACCCACTACACCGTCAAGAACGGCGTCCCGGTCAAGAACGACCTCGGCAACTCCGAGGTCCTCAACGCCTGGGTGATGCTGGCCGCGCCGGCCGCCTACTACGCCCACCCCGACTTCCCCGAGATCGCCCGCAAGCAGGTCGAGTGGCAGCAGCGGATGGGCGCCTTCATGAAGAAGACGTCCACGTTCGGCATGAACATCGTCGAACCGACCCGCTGGGCCAACCTCGGCAGCCAGTTCGAGCAGCTGGAGCTCGACTACGTGCGCGGCAACCGCAAGCTCTCCGACGTCCAGGCCGCCATCTCCACCTGGAAGTCCTCCGGCGGCGACAAGCTGCGCGACTGGTACAAGCAGCTCCTCGAAAAGAACGGCAGCGGCAACTGATGTCTCTCACGGCGGGGAGCCGGCCCGACGGGACCCGTCCTCCCGCGGCCGTCGAGGAACCGGCGGCCGCGGTCGCCGCCGCGGTCGCCAAGGACCGGGTTCCGGGCAAGGCGGGCAAGGCCGGCAGGGCGGGCAGGGCAGGGAAGGCCGGGAAGGTCCCCTTCAAGGTGCGGCTGCGCCGCGACCGCACGCTCATCCTGATGACGCTGCCGGTCATGGTCCTGCTCCTGGTCTTCAACTACGTCCCGCTGCTCGGCAACGTCGTCGCCTTCCAGGAGTACGACCCGTACGTCTCCAGCAACGGCATCACCGCGATCTTCCACAGCCCCTGGGTCGGGGTGGAGCAGTTCTCGCGGATGATCGACGACCCGTTGTTCTGGAGCGCCGCGAAGAACACCATCGTGCTCTTCGTGCTCCAGCTGGTGCTGTTCTTCCCGGTCCCCATCGCCCTCGCGCTGCTCATCAACAGCGTGGTCCGGCCCCGGGTCCGGGCGGTGGCCCAGGCGATCATGTACCTGCCGCACTTCTTCTCGTGGGTCCTCGTCGTCACCGTGTTCCAGCAGATCTTCGGCGGCGCGGGCATCATCGCCCAGATCCTGGAGGACCACGGCCACAGCGGCTTCGACCTGATGACCAACGCGGGCCTGTTCAAGTACCTGGTCACCGCGCAGGCCGTCTGGAAGGACGCCGGCTGGGGGATCATCGTCTTCCTCGCAGCGCTGGCCGCGGTCAGCACCGACCTGTACGAGGCCGCCGCCATGGACGGTGCCGGGCGCTGGCGCCGGATGTGGCACGTGACGCTGCCCGCACTGCGCCCGGTGATCGCGCTGCTGCTGGTCCTCAGGGTCGGTGACGCGCTCAGCGTCGGCTTCGAGCAGTTCCTGCTCCAGCGGTACGCGGTCGGGGCCGGGGCCAGCGAGGTCCTCGACACCTACGTGTGGAACATGGGTATCCAGAACGGCGACTTCAGCTACGCGGCCGCGGTCGGCCTCGTCAAGGGAGCCATCGGAGTGTGTCTCGTCCTGGCCGCGAACAAGTTCGCGCACCTGCTGGGCGAGCAGGGGGTGTACCAGAAGTGAGCCTCAACACGCAGCTCGTCCGCAGCCTCAAGGCTCCCGCCCGGCCGGTGTGGGAGGAGGAGCCCAGCAAGGCCGGGCTCACCGCCAAGGGCGGCCTCCTGCTCCTGTGCTGCCTGGGCGTGCTCGGTCCGCTGTGGATCGTCATCGTCACCAGTCTCTCCCCGAAGCCGGTGATCGACCGGGTCGGCGGACTCGTGGTGATCCCGCAGGGCATCACCTTCGTCAACTACACGGAACTGCTCAGCGGGGGCCAGGTCAGCCGGGCCATCATGGTGTCGGTCGGGGTCACCCTCGTGGGCACGCTGTTCTCGATGACGGTGTCGGTGCTGGCGGCCTACGGGCTGTCGCGGCCGGGGAGTCTCGGGCACCGGTTCTTCCTGATGACCATGATGGCCACGATGTTCTTCGGCGCCGGGCTCATCCCGACGTATCTGCTCGTGCAGTCGCTGGGGCTCACCGACACCTATCTGTCGCTGATCCTGCCGAGTGCGGTGAGCGTCTTCAACATCCTTGTGCTGCGGGCCTTCTTCATGGGGATCTCGCCCGAACTCACCGAGTCCGCGCGGATCGACGGGGCCGGGGACATGCGGATCCTGCTGACCATCGTCATGCCGCTGTCGCGGGCCGTGCTGGCGGTGATCTCGCTGTTCTACGCGGTGGGGTACTGGAGCGCGTGGTTCAACGCGTCGATCTATCTCAGCGACCAGTCGATGATGCCGCTCCAGAACGTGCTCATTCAGTTGGTGCAGAAGAACACGGAGGCCCCTACGGGGTTGCAGCAGGCGGTGCGGACGGGGCAGTTGTCGGCGCTGGGTTTGCAGATGGCCGTGATGGTGCTGGCGTTGATTCCGGTGGCGGTGGCTTCTCCGTTCGTGCAGCGGCATTTCAAGAAGGGGATGCTGACCGGTGCGGTGAAGGGCTGACCGTTCGCCATCCCACAGGGGTGGTTCTGACGGACGGCGGCCGCGGGTCGTCTGTGGCTGGGCGCGCAGTTCCCCGCGCCCCTGAGTGGGCTCACTTTCCCTTAGTTCAGAGCGAGGTTTGTCATGCTTACGTCCGGTCCCAGCCGTCGTGCTGTTCTCGCCGGGGCCGCGGCCGCCGCCGCGATCACCGCCGTCCCGTCCTTTTCCGGCGTGGCCTCGGCCGCCGACTCCGCCACCCCCTCCTACCGCTGGCGCCAAGTCGTCATCGGCGGCACCGGATTCGTCACCGGTGTCCTCTTCCACCCCTCCGTCCGCGGGCTCGCCTACGCCCGGACCGACATCGGCGGGGCCTACCGGTGGGACGACCGGAAGGCTCGGTGGATTCCGCTCAACGACGACCTCGGGTGGGACGACTGGAACCTGCTCGGTGTCGAGGCGATGGCCGTCGACCCGGCCCATCCCGACCGGGTCTATCTCGCGCTCGGCACCTACGCGCAGTCCTGGGCCGGCAACGGGGCCGTGCTGCGGTCCGAGGACCGGGGGGTCACCTGGGCGCGGGCCGACCTCACCGTGAAGCTCGGCGGCAACGAGGACGGCAGGGGGACCGGGGAACGGCTGCTCGTCGATCCCCGGGACAGTGACACGCTGTGGCTGGGAACCAGACACGACGGCCTGCTCAAGTCCACCGACCGGGGCGCCACTTGGGGCGCCGCGAGCGGCTTCCCGGGCAGCCCGAGCGGCAGCGGCCAGGGCGTCACCCTGCTCGTCGCCGCCGGACGGGTCCTCTACGCCGGCTGGGGCGACTCCGACGGCACCACCGCCAACCTGTACCGCACCCTCGACGGCACCACCTGGGAAGCCGTCCCCGGGCAGCCCTCCGGCACCTCCGCCAAGGTGCCGATCCGGGCCGCCTACGACTGCCACACCCGCGAGCTGTACGTCAGCTACGCGGACGCCCCCGGACCCAACGGACAGTCCGACGGCAGCGTGCACAAGCTGGCCGTCGCCACCGGCACCTGGACCGACGTCACCCCCGTCCGGCCCGCTGGCAGCGACACCTTCGGCTACGGCGGGGTCGCCGTGGACGCCCGCCGCCCCGGCACCGTCGTCGTCTCCACCAACAACCGGTGGGCGGCCGTCGACACGCTGTACCGGACCACGAACGGCGGCCGCACCTGGACCTCCCTGAAGGACTCCGCAGTCCTCGACGTGTCCGAGACGCCGTTCCTCACCTTCGGCGCCGACGCGCCCAAGTTCGGCTGGTGGATCCAGGCCGTCGCCGTCGATCCGTACGACTCGAAGCACATCGTCTACGGCACCGGCGCCACCCTCTACGGCACCCGCGACCTCAAGCACTGGGCCCCGCAGATCCGCGGCCTGGAGGAGACCTCCGTACGGCAGCTGATCTCGCCCCCGACCGGTCAGGCGCACCTGCTCAGCGGGCTCGGGGACGTCGGCGTGATGTACCACGAGCGGCTCACCGCCTCACCCTCGCGCGGCATGGCGTCGAACCCCGTGTTCGGATCGGCGACCGGCCTCGCCCAGGCCGCCGCCAAGCCGTCGTACGTCGTCCGCACGGGCTTCGGCGACCACGGCAACGGCGCCTTCTCGAACGACGGCGGCCGGACCTGGGCCCCCTTCGCGGCCCAGCCCGCCCTCGCCAAGGACGCGCCGGGACCGATCGCCACCAACACCGACGGCAGCGTGCTGCTGTGGACCTTCGTGCACTGGGACGGCACCAAGTACCCCGCCCAGCGCTCCACGGACAACGGAGCGACCTGGTCCGAGGTCGCCTCGTACCCGAAGGGCGCCACCCCGCTCGCCGACCCGGCCGACCCGACGCGCTTCTACGCATACGACACCGACACGGGCACCCTGTTCGCCAGCACCGACGGCGGGCTCACCTTCACCGGGCGCGCGAGCGGACTGCCGTCCGGGGACAGTCAGTTCCAGCTGGCCGCGGCCCCGGGGCGCTCCGCCGACCTGTGGCTGAGCACCAAGTGGAACGGCCTGTACCGGTCCACCGACGGCGGAGCGACCTTCACGAAGCTCACCAGCTGCTGGGCCTCGTACACCCTCGCCTTCGGCAAGGCCGCCGACGGCGCCGACTACCCGGCGATCTACCAGGTCGGCTCCACGGAGACGATCACCGCCGTGTACCGCTCCGACGACGAGGCGAAGACCTGGGTACGGGTCAACGACGACCGGCACCAGTGGGGCTGGATCGGCGCGACCATCGCCGCCGACCCGCGGCTCTACGGCCGCGTCTACATCGCCACCAACGGCCGGGGCATCCAGTACGGGGAGCCGGCGTGACCCCGGGACTCCAGGACGCCACCCGCGGCCGCCTCCTCTACGGCGGCGACTACAACCCCGAGCAGTGGCCCGAGGAGACCTGGCAGGAGGACGTCCGGCTGATGAGGGCCGCCGGCGTCAACTCCGTCACGCTCGGCGTCTTCTCCTGGGCGAAGCTCGAACCCCGGCCGGGGGAGCGGGACTTCGGCTGGCTGGACCGGCTGATGGACCTGATGCACGAGAACGGCATCGGGGTCGTCCTCGCCACCCCGACCTCCTCACCGCCGCCGTGGCTGGGCCACCTGCACCCCGACACCCTGCCCGTCACCGAGGACGGCCGCACCGAGCACTGGGGCGGGCGCCAGCACTTCTCGCACTCCAGCGCCACCTACCGGCGGTTCGCCGCCGCCATCACCGAGGACCTCGCCGCCCGCTACGGCGGCCACCCCGCCCTCACCATGTGGCACATCAACAACGAGTACTGCACCTACGACTGGAGCGACGAGGCCGCCGCCCGCTTCCGGCTCTGGCTCCAGCAGCGCTACGGCACCCTCGACGCCCTCAACTCCGCCTGGGGCACCGCCTTCTGGAGCCAGGGCTACGGCGACTGGGCCGAGGTGCACACGCCCCGGCACGCGCACTACCTGAAGAACCCGACGCAGGTCCTCGACTTCCGGCGCTTCACCTCCGACATGCTCCTGGAGTGCTACCTCGCCGAGCGGGACATCGTCCGCCGGGCCACCCCGCACCTCCCCGTGACCACCAACTTCATGCCGCTGTGGTTCGGACAGGACGCCTGGCGGTGGGCCGAGGAGGAGGACGTCGTCTCCGTCGACATCTACCCCGACCCGCGTGATCCGCTGGGGGCCCAACAGGGCGCTCTCGTGCAGGACATGACCCGTTCGCAGGCCCGCGGGCCCTGGATGCTGATGGAGCAGGCCGCGGGACCGGTCAACTGGCGGGGCGTGAACCACCCCAAGCCCCGTGGCATGAACCGGCTCTGGTCCCTCCAGGCCGTCGCGCGGGGCGCCGACGCCGTCTGCTACTTCCAGTGGCGCCAGTCCCGGCAGGGCGCGGAGAAGTTCCACTCCGGGATGGTCAGCCACGCCGGGGAGGAGGGCCGCACCTATCAGGAGGTCAAGCAGCTCGGCGCCGAACTCGCCCGCCTCGCACCGAAGGTGACGGGCAGTCACACCGCTCACGACATCGCGATCCTGCACGACTGGCACGCCTGGTGGGCCGGCGCCCAGGACGGCCGGCTGTCCACCGAGGTCGACCACCCGGACGTACTGAAGTCCTGGCACCGCGCCCTCTGGGAGGCCCACCTCACCACCGACTTCGCCCACCCCGAGCACGACCTCACCGCCTGGAAGGTGGTCGTCGTCCCCCAGCTCTACGCCCTCACCGACCCGGCGATCGACAACCTCCTCGCCTACGTCCGCCAGGGCGGCACCCTCGTCTCCGGATTCCTCACCGGCGTCGCCGACCAGGACGACCGAGTACGCCCCGGCGGCATGGACGCCCGGCTGCGCGAACTGTTCGGCATCCGCACCCTGCACGAGTGGTGGCCGCTCGACGCGGGCGAGCACACCGAGTGCGAAGGCCCGCGGGGTGCCTTCCGGGGCACTCTCTGGTCCGAGGAGATCGACCAGACCGAGGACGCCACCACGGAGGCCGCCTACAAGGGCGGTGAGCTCGACGGGCTGCCCGCGATCCTCCGCAGGGGCCGCGCCTGGTACCTCTCCACGCTCCCCGAACCGCACGCCCTGCGCGAGCTCCTCGCCCGCATCGCCGACGACGCGGGCGTACGGCCCGCCCTCGCCGGACTGCCCGACGGCGTCGAGGCGGTGCCACGCGGCGACCTGCTCTTCCTCCTCAACCACGGCCGCGAGTCGGTGACCGTGGCGGTGCCCGGCCCCCACCGGGACCTGCTGACGGGGCAGTCCGGCACGGACCGGGTGACGCTGGACCGCTACGGAGTGGCGGTACTCGAACGATGAACGACGGCCCCGTCCACGGCACCTGGGAACCCGCACCGGCCGCCCGCTGGGAGGACGGCTTCCTGAGCGGCAACGGCCGCCACGGCGCCCTGCTCTTCGGCGACCCGCACGACGAGCGGGTCGTCGTCACCCACCACACCCTGGTCCGCCCCAACGGCGCCGAACACGCCCGCCCACCCCGTCTCGCCGCCGAACTCCCCGCGCTCCAGGACCGGTTGCTCGCGGGGGAGCGCGACGCCGCCGACCGCTTCACGGACGGACGCCCGCTGCAATGGGTGCAGCCCTTCCACCCCGCCTTCGAGATCCGGCTGCGCGCAACGGCCCGCGCCGAGGACACCGGCCACCGCCGCTCCGTCGACTTCACCACCGGCGTCGTCCAGGCCGAGTCCGAGGACCGCCTCAGCCGCGTCTTCGTCTCCCGCGCCGACGACGTCATCGTCCACCAGGTCACCACCCCCGACCTGGCCGTCTCCCTCGACCACCGGCTCCCGGGCGTCCCGCACGGCCTGGCCGTCGGCCACGGCGCGGTCCTCACCTCCGAGGGCGCCCTGCTCACCCTGCGCGCCCGCTACCCCGGCAGCGACCGTGCCTACACCGGCGTCACCCTGGTCGCGGTCACGGGCGGCCGTACGACCCTCACACCCCCCGGCCTGCGCATCACCGGCGCGGACTCCGTCCTGCTGCTGACCCGGGTGCTGCGCCACACCGACGAGCCGGACGCCCTCGCCGAGGCCAGGGCCCTGGGCGAGCTGCTGCCCGACGGCCACGGCGACCCGTACGGCCGTCTCCTCGCCCGCCACACCGAGCCGCACCGCACCGCCTACCGGCGGGTGACCCTGGACCTCGGCGCGGACCCCGTCGAACGCGCCCTGCCCGGCTCGGAGTTGCTCCAAAGGCCCGACAGCCCCGCCCTCCTGGAGCGCCTCTTCGCCGCCGGCCGCTACCACCTGCTCTCCTCCAGCGGCGTCAACCCGCCCCGTCTGACCGGTCTGTGGACCGGCGACTGGGACACCGCCTGGTCGGGGGCCTTCACCAACGACGCCAACATCAACCTCCAGACGGCGTCGGCGGCCTGCGCGGCCCTCCCCGAAGTAACCGAAGCCCTCGCAGCCCTGATCCACCGTCAGCTACCGGACTGGCAGGACAACGCCCGCGAGATCTTCGGCACCCGCGGTGTCGTGGCCCCGCCCCACTCCGACGGCGAGTCCGGGCTGACGTACCACTTCAACCGCGAGTACCCGCTGCACCTGTGGACCGCGGGCGCCGACTGGCTGCTCAAACCCCTCGTCGACCACGACGAGACCCGCGGCGAACAGGACCCGCGCACCGCACACGCACTCGCCCAAGTGGCCGAGTTCTACGAGGACTTCCTGCACCGGACCGACGAGAACGGCCATCTCGTCGTCGTCCCCTCCTACTCACCCGAGAACCGCCCCGCCAACGCCGGCTGGGGCGCGGTCAACGCGGCCATGGACCTCTCCGCCGCCCGGCACGCCCTGCGCACGGCCGCCGCCTACCACCCCGAGCGCGCGCAGACCTGGCACGCCCTCGCCGACCGGCTCCCACCCCACCGCACCAACGCCGAAGGCGCCCTCGCCGAATGGGCCTGGCCCGGCCTCGACGACACCTACGACCACCGCCACCTCAGCCACCTCTACGGGGTCTGGCCCCTCGACGAGATCACCCCCTACGACACCCCCGACCTCGCCAAGGCCGCCCACCGGGCCCTCGAACTCCGGGGCGCCGAGAACGACTCGGCGCACGGACACCTGCACCACGCCCTCGTCGCCGCCCGGCTGCGCGACGGCGAACGGGTCGCGCACGCCCTCGGCCAGGTCCTGGGCGGCGACTTCTTCCACGACTCGCTGATGAGTGCGCACTACCCGAACCGGCACGTCTACAACGCGGACGCCGCCCACACCCTGCCCGCCGTCCTGATCGAGATGCTCGTGCAGTCGACACCGGACCGGCTGGTGCTCCTGCCGGCGGTCCCCGCCCGCTGCCCCCGGGGCGAACTACGCGGCATCCGCACCCGGTTCGGGGCGGAACTCGATCTCACCTGGAGCCCCACCGAAGCGACCGCGGTGCTGCGCCCCACGCGCACCCACCGCGTCGAACTGAGGACTTCCTCCGGCGCCGAACAGCTCGACCTCGTCGCCGGAGAAGACCACGTCCTGCGTCTGGGGGCGTGGTAACCACCCCCGCATTTCCCCCCACCCATGGAAAGGGACACCATGGCAAAGAACCCCCTCAACAAGATCACCACAGCGGTCCTGGCCCCGGCGATGGCCGTCGGCGCCCTCGTCGGTCTCGCCTCCGCCCCCGCGTCCGCCGCGGTCTGGAGCTCCTGCGACCAGTGGGCCAACACGAGCCTGAACGGCTACACCCTCTACAACAACATCTGGGGCTCCGGCGCCGGCAGCCAGTGCATCTGGGCCAACTCCGGCACCAACTGGGGCGTCAACGCCAACCACCCCAACACCGGCGGCATCAAGTCCTACCCGAACTCCAAGAAGGTGATCAACAAGTCGATCACCTCGCTGGGCTCGCTCTCCAGCAGCTACAACGTCACGGTCCCGTCGTCCGGCGCGTACAACACGTCGTACGACATCTGGGACACCGACTACGACTACGAGATCATGCTCTGGGTCAACAAGACCGGAGCCGTCGGCCCGCTCGGCACCTCGCAGGGCAACGTGACGCTCGGCGGCCACACCTGGACCGTCTACAAGGGCACCAACGGCGCCAACCAGGTCTTCTCCTTCGTCCGCACCTCCAACTCCAGCTCCGGCACGGTCAACATCCTGCCGATCCTGAAGTGGATCAAGGACACCAAGGGCTGGTTCGGCAACGAGACCATCGGTGACGTCCAGTTCGGCTTCGAGATCACCAGCTCGTCCGGCGGCCTGAACTTCACCACCAACAACCTGACGGTAAGCAGCAGTTGACCTGATCGTGGGGCAGCGTCGGGTTTGATGGGGGCATGCGTACCACCACCCCCCTCCGACGTGCCCTGATCACCCTGACCGCGACCGCGGCCGTCGCCCTCACCGCGACGGGCTCCGCGGTCGCGGTTCCGGTCTCCGGCACCGCCCCGGCCCCCCACGCCACCGCCCTCTCCCTGTCCCCCCTGCACCCCGTCGTCGAGCTGGCAGCCGAACGCCTGGCCACCGCCGACCTCGTCGCGGCCGCCAAGTGGGGCACCGACAGCCCCATCGACGACCCGGCCCGCGAACAGCAGGTCCTCGACAACGTGGCCGCACAGGCCCAGCAACTGGGCGCCGACCCGGACGAGATCCGCGCGATCTTCCGCGACCAGATCGAGGCCAACAAGGTCGTCCAGCGCGGCCTGTTCCAGCGCTGGACCGACCACCCCGACGAGGCGCCGACGACCAAGCCCGACCTGACGGTTGTCCGCCAGCAGATCAACCGGATCACCAGCGCGCTGGTCCAGGCTCTGGCCGACACGTCGGAAGACCGCGGCACGTTCGCATGCCGCCCCGAACTGGCCTTGGCTGCCTTCCAGGTCCACCACGAGAACCACTTGGACGCGTTGCACACCCACGCCCTGATCCGAGCCCTGCCCTCGATCTGCCGGGACTGACCTGCTTTTCAGGGGCGCGGGGAACTGCGCGACCAGCCACGACGGCGCCGCACCCGACGAACGACCTACCGCGGCACATCCTGAATCGGCAACCGCGCCCCATCCCGCAGGAACAACGGAATCCGGTCCAGCGGGGCGTCAACGGTCACCCTCCTGCCGCCCTCATACGTCTCCCCGGTCCACGCGTCAGTCCACCGCGCCCCCGCCGGAAGATACGCGGTCCGAGCCGTCGCCCCGGCGACCAGCACCGGCGCGACCAGCAGATCCGCCCCGAAGAGATACGCGTCGTCCACCCCCCAGGCCGCCTGGTCCTCGGGAAACTCCAGGAACAGCGGCCGCATCGGCGTCACCCCCTCCTCGTGCGCCTGACGCATGACCTGAAGCACATACGGCCGCAACCGCTCCCGCAGCCGCAGGTACTTCTCCAGGATCGCGCCGGCCTCCTCCCCGTACGACCACACCTCGTTCGGCCCGCCCGTCATGTCCGGCCCGAGCGGCATCCCCGGATCACGGAACCCGTGCAGCCGCATCAGCGGCGACAGCGCGCCGAACTGGAACCAGCGCACCATGACCTCGCGGTACGCCGGGTCGTCCGGGTCACCCCCGTGGAAGCCGCCGATGTCCGTGTTCCACCAGGGAATCCCGGACATCGCCGTGTTGAGACCCGCCGCGATCTGCGCGCGCAGTGTGGCGAAGTCGGTGCCGATGTCCCCCGACCACAGCGCGGCGCCGTAGCGCTGACTGCCCGCCCAGGCCGACCGGTTGAGGGTGATGACCTCCTCACCCGCGGCGGTGAGACCCTCGTGGAAGGTGCGCGAGTTCTCGGCCGGATAGCTGTTGCCGACCTCCAGGCCGGGCCCCGCCCAGTACCGCAGGTTCTCCTGGAACCCCGGCTTCAGCTCCGGCTCGCACGCGTCCAGCCAGAACGCCGTGATGCCGTACGGCTCCAGGTAGTTCTCCTTCACCCGCGACCACACGAAATCCCGGGCCTCGGGGTTCGTGGCGTCGTAGAAGGCGACCTGGACGGTGGAGGCGACGCCCTTGTCGGGCCAGTCGGCGTGCGCCATCGGGCCGTACTGGGTGCCGATGAAGTAGCCGCGCTGCTCCATCACGGGGTGGTTCTCGCTGAGCGGCGACACCGACGGCCAGACGCTGACCACCAACTTGATGCCCAGCTCGTCCAGTTCGCGGACCATCGCCGCGGGATCGGGCCACTCGGCCGGGTCGAACTTCCACTCGCCGAGGTGCGTCCAGTGGAAGAAGTCGCAGACGATCGCCGAGACGGGCAGTCCGCGTCGCTTGTACTCCCGTGCCACGGCGAGGAGTTCGTCCTGCGTGCGGTAGCGCAGCTTGCACTGCCAGAACCCGGCCGCCCACTCCGGCAGCATCGGCGTACGGCCGGTCACAGCGCTGTAGCGGCGCTGGCCGTCCGCCAGGTCGCCCGCGGTGATCCAGTAGTCGATCTGGCGGGCCGAGTCGGCCACCCAGCGCGTGCCGTTGTGGGCGAGCTCCACACGGCCGACCGCCGGGTTGTTCCACAGCAGGGTGTAGCCGCGGCTGGAGGCGAGGACCGGGATGCTCACCTCGGCGTTGCGCTGGACCAGGTCCAGGACCAGGCCCTTCTGGTCCAGCTTGCCGTGCTGGTGCTGGCCGAGGCCGTACAGCTTCTCGTCGTCGTAGGCGGCGAAGCGCTGCTCCAGGCGGTGGTGGCCGTTGCCGACCGCCGTGTACAGGCGCGAGCCGGGCCACCAGAAGTGGGCGCGGGCCTCCGCGAGGAGCTCGGACGAGTCGTCGGTGCGCAGGAAGCGCAGCTGTCCCTCGGCGTCGACGTGGACGGTCAGCCGGCCCACCGTCAACTGGGCTTCTCCGTCACCGATCTTGACCGTGCTCTCGGTGGCCGGCGGCTCGTCCAGCAGGGCGCCCGGCAGCCCCTCCAGGACCGGTCCGCCGAGCCGGGCCCGCACCCGGACCGCGTCCGGGCCCCAGGGCTCGACCCGCACGGTCTCCTGGCGCCCGCTCCACTCCAGCGCGCCGTCCCGCTCCCGGAACGTGCCGACGGTGGGGGAGGACTGCGCGAGGCTGACCTTGGGCTGGATTTCGGCAGGCTGATTCACGAAAAGTGCTCCTGAAGGAGTGCAGACAGCGAGTGCAGACAGGGGCGTGCCGCGCAGGCACATGAACATGCGATGCGTGAAGTGGGACGTGATGCGTGCGAGCCGTGGTGTGTGTACGGGGGGCTTCGAGGGTCGCCCGAGTGCTCAGGACACCGAAGGCGCCGGTCCCGTGCTCGACCGGACCGTCAACTCCGGTTCGATCAGGACGACTTCGTCCTCACCGCGGCCCTCCAGCTTCGCGGCGAGACGTTCCACCGCGTGCCGGCCCATCTCCTGGGCGGGGATGGAGACCGAGGTCAGCCGCACCGAGGCCTGGAGGGCGACCTGCTCGGGGCAGATCGCGACCACCGAGACGTCCTCGGGGACGGCCCGGCCCTGCTGCCGCAGCAGCGCGAGCAGCGGCTCCACCGCCTGTTCGTTCTGGACGACGAAGCCTGTGGTGGAGGGCCGCTCGTCGAGGATGCGGGCGACGGTCACGGCCATCGCGTCATAGCCGCCGTCGCACGGCCGGTGCAGCAGCCGTACGCCCAACTCCTGGGCCCGCGAGCGCAGTCCGTCGAGCGTGCGCTCGGCGAAACCGGTGTGGCGCTCGTAGACCGCGGGGGCCTCGCCGATGACAGCGATGTCGCGGTGACCGAGTTTCGCGAGGTGCTCGACGCACAGCGCGCCGGTGGCCCGGAAGTCGAGGTCGACGCAGGTCAGACCCGAGGTGTCGGCGGGGAGGCCGATGAGCACGGACGGCTGGTCGGTGCCGCGCAGCAGCGGCAGTCGCTCGTCGTCGAGCTCGACGTCCATCAGGATCATCGCGTCGGCCAGCCCGCTGCCGGTGACCCGGCGCACCGCGTCGGGACCCTCCTCACCGGTCAGCAGCAGCACGTCGTAGCCGTGCGTCCGGGCCGTGGTGGCCACCGCGATGGCGATCTCCATCATCACCGGCACATACATGTCGGTGCGGAGCGGGACCATCAGCGCGATGATGTTCGACCTGCTGCTGGCGAGCGCGCGGGCACCCGCGTTCGGGTGGTAGCCGAGTTCGCGGATGCTCTCCTCGACCCGCTGCCGGGTGCTCGTCGAGATGGACCGCTTGCCACTGAGGACATAGCTCACCGTGCTCGCCGAGACTCCGGCGTGCTGGGCGACCTCGGCGAGGGTGACCATCCAGCTCTCCAAGCTTTGTGAAGCGCTTCGACAGTGCGCAGTACGAACAGGTGCGGGTGGGGGTGGTTCGACAGTAGCTCCCCCGGGAGTGGGTGTCCATAGGTTGTCGAAGCGCTTCGACAGAGACTCCTCCGCAGGGTGCGGCTTCCTGCCTACCACGCAAGGCGGCGGCTCGGCATCACCCCGTACCCGGCTGGACACCACCCCGTATTCCGTCGACATCGGCCGAACGGCCGCGCGCGGGGTGGTGACCTCGCCCGGGATCAGGTACATACGATCGAGTAGCACCGGTCAGTAACGCATCGGCACCAAGATCCCGATTCGCGACGAGGTGAGCCTTAATGTCCGCACCGTCCACCAAGCCCGTCGTCACCGAACGCGAGGCCCGCGAGGTGGCGGAGGCCGCCCGGGAGCAGGTCTGGCGCAAGCCCAGCTTCGCCAAGGAACTGTTCCTCGGCCGATTCCGGCTCGACCTCATCCACCCGCACCCGATGCCCCCCGCCGAGGACGCCCGGCGCGGCGAGCGGTTCCTCGCCCAGCTCCGCGACTTCTGCGAGACCAAGGTCGACGGGGCGCTCATCGAACGCGAGGCCCGCATCCCCGACGACGTCGTCAACGGGCTCAAGGAGCTCGGCGCCTTCGGCATGAAGATCGACACCAAGTACGGCGGCCTCGGCCTCACCCAGGTGTACTACAACAAGGCGCTGGCCCTCGTGGGCTCCGCGAGCCCCGCGATCGGCGTGCTGCTCTCCGCCCACCAGTCGATCGGCGTACCCCAGCCGCTGAAACTCTTCGGCACCCAGGAGCAGAAGGAGAAGTTCCTGCCCCGGTGCGCCCGCACCGACATCAGCGCCTTCCTCCTCACCGAACCCGACGTCGGCTCCGACCCGGCCCGCCTCGCCACCACCGCCGTACCCGACGGGGACGACTACATCCTCGACGGAGTGAAGCTCTGGACCACCAACGGTGTGGTCGCCGACCTCCTCGTCGTCATGGCCCGCGTCCCCAAGTCCGAGGGCCACAAGGGCGGCATCACCGCCTTCGTCGTGGAGACCGACTCACCCGGCGTCACCGTCGAGAACCGCAACGCCTTCATGGGCCTGCGCGGCATCGAGAACGGCGTCACCCGCTTCCACCAGGTCCGGGTCCCCGCGGCGAACCGCGTCGGCCCCGAGGGCGCCGGGCTGAAGATCGCCCTGACCACCCTCAACACCGGCCGCCTCTCCCTGCCCGCCTCCTGCGTGGCCGCCGGCAAGTGGAGCCTGAAGATCGCCCGCGAATGGTCCGCGGCCCGCGAGCAGTGGGGCAAGCCCATCGCCCACCACGAAGCGGTCGGCTCCAAGATCTCCTTCATCGCGGCGACGACCTTCGCCCTGGAAGCCGTCCTCGACCTGTCGAGCCAGATGGCCGACGAGGACCGCAACGACATCCGCATCGAGGGCGCCCTCGCCAAGCTCTACGCCTCCGAGATGGCCTGGCTCGTCGCCGACGAACTCGTCCAGATCCGCGGCGGCCGCGGCTTCGAGACCGCCGAGTCCCTGCGGGCCCGCGGCGAGAAGGCCGTCCCCGCCGAACAGGTCCTGCGCGACCTGCGCATCAACCGCATCTTCGAGGGCTCCACCGAGATCATGCACCTGCTGATCGCCCGCGAGGCCGTCGACGCCCACCTGTCCGTCGCGGGCGACCTGATCGACCCGGAGAAGTCCCTCTCCGACAAGGCCAAGGCAGGCGCCAACGCAGGCGTCTTCTACGCCAAGTGGCTCCCCAAACTGGTCGCGGGACCAGGACAACTCCCCACCTCCTACGCCGAGTTCAAGCGCGAGGTCGACCTCTCGGCGCACCTGCGCTACGTCGAACGCACCTCCCGCAAACTCGCCCGCTCCACCTTCTACGCGATGTCCCGCTGGCAGGGCCGGATGGAGACCAAGCAGGGCTTCCTCGGCCGGATCGTGGACATCGGCGCCGAACTGTTCGCCATGTCCGCGGCCTGCGTACGCGCCGAACTCCTGTACACCACCGAGCCCCACGGCCGCGAGGCCTACCAGCTCGCCGACGCCTTCTGCCACCAGTCCCGCCTGCGCGTCGAGGAACTCTTCGGCCGCCTCTGGAACAACACCGACGACCAGGACCGCAAGGTCGTCAAGGGCGTCATGTCCGGCACCTACACCTGGCTCGAGGACGGCATCGTCGACCCCTCCGGCGAAGGCGCCTGGATCGCTGACGCCACCCCCGGCCCCTCCGAGAAGGAGAACGTCCACCGCCCGATCCGGTGACCGCGCGAGGACAGCGCGCCCCCGAGGGGACGCGCTGTCCTCCTACGCCGTCCTTACGGCCACAATGGAGGGATGAGCGACAGTCCAGCCCCCCTCGCCGACCCTCATCTCGTCTACGACCCGGTCGCGGGCGACGGCCCCAAGGACGTGGTGATCCTCGGCTCCACCGGGTCGATCGGCACCCAGGCCATCGACCTCGTGCTGCGCAACCCCGACCGGTTCCGGGTCACCGGGCTCTCCGCCAACGGCGGCCGGGTCGCGCTCCTCGCCGAGCAGGCGCACCGGCTAAGGGTGCGGACCGTCGCCGTGGCCCGCGAGGACGTCGTACCGGAGCTGAAGGAAGCCCTGAAGGCGCGATACGGCACGGACGAACCCCTTCCCGAGATCCTCGCCGGACCCGACGCGGCCACCCACCTCGCCGCCTCCGACTGCCACACCGTCCTCAACGGCATCACCGGCTCCATCGGCCTCGCCCCCACCCTCGCCGCCCTGGAGGCGGGCCGCACCCTCGCGCTCGCCAACAAGGAGTCGCTCATCGTGGGCGGCCCGCTGGTCAAGGCCCTCGCCAAGCCCGGCCAGATCATCCCCGTCGACTCCGAGCACGCGGCCCTGTTCCAGTCCCTGGCCTCCGGCACCCGGGCCGACGTACGCAAGCTGGTCGTGACGGCCTCCGGCGGCCCCTTCCGCGGCCGTACGAAAGCCGACCTCGCCCGGGTCACCGTCGAGGACGCCCTCGCCCACCCCACCTGGGCCATGGGACCGGTCATCACCATCAACTCCGCGACCCTCGTCAACAAGGGCCTGGAAGTCATCGAGGCACACCTCCTCTACGACATTCCCTTCGACCGCATTGAGGTGGTCGTGCATCCCCAGTCGTATGTCCACTCGATGGTTGAGTTCACCGACGGATCCACGATCGCCCAGGCGACGCCCCCCGACATGCGCGGGCCCATCGCCATCGGCCTCGGCTGGCCCGAGCGCGTCCCCGACGCGGCCCCCGCCTTCGACTGGAGCAAGGCGTCCACGTGGGAGTTCTTCCCGCTCGACAACGACGCCTTCCCCTCGGTGAACCTCGCGAGACACGTGGGACAGCTCGCGGGCACGGCCCCGGCGGTGTTCAATGCGGCCAACGAGGAGTGCGTCGAGGCCTTCCGGGCCGGCGCACTGCCGTTCAACGGGATCATGGAGACCGTGACCCGGGTGGTGGACGAGCACGGCACCCCGAGCCGGGGAACCTCGCTCACCGTCGCGGACGTCCTCGAAGCGGAGACCTGGGCGCGGACCCGGGCCCGGGAACTGACGGCACAGACGGCGGAGGCCCGTGCATGACGACCCTGATGTTCATCCTCGGCATAGGGCTCTTCGCCCTCGGCCTGCTGGTGTCGATCGCGTGGCACGAACTCGGTCACCTGTCCTTCGCCAAGCTGTTCGGCATCCGCGTGCCGCAGTACATGGTCGGCTTCGGCCCCACCATCTGGTCCCGCAAGAAGGGCGAGACGGAGTACGGCATCAAGGCCGTCCCCTTCGGCGGCTACATCCGCATGATCGGCATGTTCCCGCCCGGCGACGACGGCCGTATCAGCGCCCGCTCCACCTCCCCCTGGCGCGGGATGATCGAGGACGCCCGCTCGGCCGCCTTCGAGGAACTCCAGCCCGGCGACGAGAAACGCCTCTTCTACACCCGTAAGCCCTGGAAACGCGTCATCGTGATGTTCGCGGGCCCCTTCGCGAACCTGATCCTCGCGGTCGCGCTGTTCCTCACCGTCCTCATGGGCTTCGGCATCTCCCAGCAGACCAACACGGTCAGCTCGGTCTCCAAGTGCGTCATCGCCCAGAGCGAGAACCGCGAGAAGTGCAAGGCGTCCGACCCGGCCTCCCCGGCCGCGGCCGCCGGCCTCAAGGCGGGCGACAAGATCCTCTCGTTCAACGGCGTCAGGACGGACGACTGGAACAAGCTCTCCGACCTCATCCGCGCCAACCCCGACAAGACGGTCCCGATCGTCGTCGAGCGCCATGGCAAGGACGTGACACTGACGGCGAAGATCGCCAGCAACCAGGTCGCCAAGAAGGACTCCAGCGGCCAGTACGTCCAGGGCGAGTACGTCACCGCCGGCTTCCTCGGCTTCAGCGCCGCCACCGGCATCGTCAAGCAGGACTTCGGCGACTCCGTGGTGTGGATGGGCGACCGCGTCGGCGAGGCCGTCGACTCCCTGGCCGCCCTCCCCGGCAAGATCCCGGCCCTGTGGAACGCGGCCTTCGACGACGCCCCGCGCGAGCCGGACTCCCCGATGGGCGTGGTAGGCGCGGCGAGGGTCGGAGGCGAGATCTTCACCCTGGACATCCCGCCGACCCAGCAACTCGCCATGGCGCTGATGCTGGTCGCGGGCTTCAACCTCTCCCTGTTCCTCTTCAACATGCTCCCGCTGCTCCCCCTGGACGGCGGCCACATCGCGGGCGCCCTCTGGGAGTCCCTCCGCCGCAACCTGGCGAGGGTCCTCAAGCGCCCGGACCCGGGCCCGTTCGACGTGGCGAAGCTGATGCCGGTGGCCTATGTGGTGGCGGGCATCTTCATCTGCTTCACGATCTTGGTCCTCATTGCCGACGTCGTTAACCCCGTCAGAATCTCCTAGTCATACGGCGTTGGGGGCGCCCCGGCACGGTCCGTGTCGGGGCGTCTTCCATTGAGTGGGTTTGGCGGGCGGGATGTGCTCGTGGGCCGGTCGGTGCCGTAATCTCGAAGCCTGGAGCCCGCCGCTGACGGGACCTGGGCCTTGATCCACGACTTGGGGTTGCACAGCAGATGACTGCGATTTCTCTCGGCATGCCGTCCGTTCCGACCAGGGTTGCCGAGCGCCGCAAGAGCCGGCAGATCCAGGTGGGGTCTGTCGCGGTCGGCGGCGACGCCCCCGTCTCCGTGCAGTCGATGACGACGACGCGTACGTCCGACATCGGCGCCACCCTCCAGCAGATCGCCGAGCTCACCGCGTCCGGCTGCCAGATCGTGCGGGTGGCGTGTCCCACGCAGGACGACGCGGACGCCCTCGCGACCATCGCGCGCAAGTCGCAGATCCCGGTGATCGCGGACATCCACTTCCAGCCGAAGTACGTGTTCGCGGCGATCGAGGCCGGCTGCGCGGCCGTACGCGTCAATCCCGGCAACATCAAGCAGTTCGACGACAAGGTCAAGGAGATCGCGAAGGCCGCGCGCGACCACGGCACGCCGATCCGCATCGGCGTGAACGCGGGCTCGCTGGACCGCCGTCTGCTCCAGAAGTACGGCAAGGCGACCCCCGAGGCGCTGGTGGAGAGCGCGCTGTGGGAGGCATCCCTCTTCGAGGAGCACGACTTCCGGGACATCAAGATCTCCGTCAAGCACAACGACCCGGTCGTCATGATCGAGGCGTACAAGCAGCTCGCCGCGCAGTGCGACTACCCGCTGCACCTCGGGGTGACGGAGGCGGGCCCGGCGTTCCAGGGCACCATCAAGTCGGCCGTGGCCTTCGGTGCCCTCCTCTCCCAGGGCATCGGTGACACCATCCGGGTGTCCCTGAGCGCCCCGCCGGTCGAGGAGGTCAAGGTCGGCAACCAGATCCTGGAGTCGCTGAACCTCAAGCAGCGCGGTCTGGAGATCGTGTCCTGCCCCTCCTGCGGTCGCGCCCAGGTGGACGTCTACAAGCTGGCCGAGGAGGTCACGGCGGGCCTGACCGGCATGGAGGTCCCCCTCCGTGTCGCGGTCATGGGCTGCGTCGTGAACGGCCCCGGTGAGGCCCGCGAGGCCGACCTCGGTGTCGCCTCCGGCAACGGCAAGGGCCAGATCTTCGTCAAGGGCGAGGTCATCAAGACGGTCCCCGAGTCCAAGATCGTGGAGACCCTCATCGAGGAGGCGATGAAGATCGCCGAGCAGATGCAGGACGCGGGCGTGGAGTCGGGCGAGCCGTCGGTGTCGGTGGCGGGCTGAGGCCGTGGCTCACCGGTGCCGCATCCAGACGTTCGGCTCCCGGTAGATACCCACGTCGGCCGCCCGGTCGACCCGCAGCACACTGAGCCCGTCCGGGATGACGTAGTCGCCGGACGCGGGGAGGGCGAGGCCCGTCCAGCCCTCCCACTCGGTCACGGTCCCGGTCATCGTCTGGGACCCGGGCGCCGCGGCGAGAATCTCGGCGCCGAGGCGCTCGTGGGTGCGGATCCAGGGGTCGAGGGCGGTCTCGTCGTCCCGCCGCCAGCGCATGTACGACTCGATCGGCGTCAGCGGGTAGCGGGCCTTCGCGGTCGGCCGCACGGGGGCGACGACGCGAGGCAGCCCCGCCCGCTGCCCGGCGTCCCGCAGCGCGGTGAGCATGCGTCCGGCGAGCCCCTGCCCCTTGAGCGACGGGGTGACGATCGCTCCGCAGATCACGAGCGTGTCCGGCCGCACACCGCGCTCATGCCCCTCGACGGCCCGCACGAGCGCGTCCGTGTACCCCGAAGGCAAGGAGTCGGCCCGCCCGTCCCACCGCACCCGCACACCCCATCCGGCAGCCACGGGAACCCCGTTCCCGTCCAGCAGCATCAGATCCAGCTCCGGGAAGAACTCCCGCACCCGGCCTATGTACTGCTTCACCAGCCGGTCCGCGGTGATGAACTGCGGGAAGCCCGCACTGAACAACTCGGCGAGCTGCTCGGCGGGCCAGTCCCGGGCATCGGACCGTTCAACGCTGAAGATCATCCGCCCTTCCTGTCAGAGGGGCGCTGAGTCCCCACGCCGGCCCAGCACCCCCAGCCCGTCCGGCGTTTGAGGACGAGGCCCCTTCAGGGCCGAAGCGGGGTCTGGGGGCGCAGCCCCCAGGGGCGTTCACCGAAACGCACCGCGCCTCGGAGACGACCGGCACCCGAACACAGGTCGGCACGGCCCAGCTTCCGCAGGTACAGTGCGGAGATCAGCAGACCCCACCGTGAGGCCCCGCCCGTGTTGACCCAGACGACCTCCCGGGTCCTCGAACCGAGCGACCTGGACGCCGCGCTCGCCGTCCTCGACCGTGAGCCGGTCGCGAACGCCTTCGTGACGTCGAGGGTCCAGGTGGCCGGCCTCGACCCGTGGCGGCTCGGCGGCGAGATGTGGGGCTGGTACGAGGACGGCATGCTGACGTCCCTCTGCTACGCCGGCGCCAACCTCGTGCCGATCTGCGCCACCCCGCGAGCCGTCCGAGCCTTCGCCGACCGGGCCAGGAGGGCCGGCCGCCGCTGCTCCTCCATCGTCGGCCCCGCCGAACCCACCGCCCAGCTCTGGCGGCTGCTGGAACCCAGTTGGGGCCCGGCCCGCGAGGTCCGCGCCCACCAGCCCCTCATGGTCACCGACCGCATGTCCACCGAGGTCGCCCCGGATCCGTACGTCCGCCGCATCCGCAAGGACGAGATGGAGACGATCATGCCGGCCTGCGTGGCGATGTTCACCGAGGAGGTCGGCGTCTCGCCGCTGGCCGGTGACGGTGGCCTGCTCTACCAGGCCCGCGTCGCCGAACTGGTCGGCTCCGGCCGCTCCTTCGCCCGCCTCGACGAGCACGGCAAGGTCGTCTTCAAGGCCGAGATCGGCGCGGCGACGGACCGGGCCTGCCAGATCCAGGGGGTCTGGGTGGCCCCCGAGTACCGGGGCAGGGGAGTGGCGGCCCCCGGGATGGCCGCGGTGCTGCGCTACGCCCTCGCGGACGTGGCCCCGGTGGTGAGCCTGTACGTCAACGACTTCAACACCCCGGCGAGAAGGACGTACACGAGGGTGGGCTTCCAAGAGGTGGGCGCGTTCATGAGCGTCCTGTTCTGAACCCGCCAACCTGTACGCTCCCCGCATGGACCTCGTCATCGGCCCCCTGGACCTGTCCGCCCACGTGGACGAGGCCCTCGCGGTGCAGGCCATCGCCTTCGGTCTCGGTGCCGACGAGGTGGCGGTCCGGCGTCAGATCGTGCTGCGCCACATGACCTACCCGGGTGCGAGAGCCCTCGGCGCGACGGTCGACGGCGCCCTCGTGGGATTCGTGTACGGCATGCCCAACGACCGCACCCACTGGTGGTCCACCGTCGTGGAGCCCTACCTGCGCGCCCAGCACAACGACCTCTGGCTCGACGACTCCTTCGTGATCACCGAGCTGCACGTCCACCCCCACCACCAGAACCGCGGGATCGGCCGGTCCCTGATCACCACCATCACCGACGGCGCCGGCGAGCCCCGCTCGATCCTCTCAGCGATCGACACCGACAGCCCGGCCCGCGGCCTCTACCACTCCCTCGGCTACCAGGACCTCGCCCGCCAGGTCCTCTTCCCGAGCGCCCCGAAGCCGTACGCCGTGATGGGCGCCCCGCTGCCGCTGCGCCGCCGCTGACGGATTTCCACCGGCACCGGCCCCCCGGCTAACCTCCTCGGGGGGTGCCCGACACCGTCCCGTGCTCGAATAAACTCGCGCGGGGATCCCGTCGAGGGTGGCTCCGGCGCCCTGCGACGGCACGTACCAGACCTCGTGCGGCCCGCCCTCCCGGCGGACGGCGGGAAGGTGCCAGGCATCCCCGGCCATCACCCTTTCCCGGCAGGAGTACGAGAACCATGGCGAACGCACCGGTCCAGCGCATGTCCCAGTTGATGGCGAAGACGCTGCGCGACGACCCGGCGGACGCCGAGGTCCTCAGCCACAAGCTGCTCGTGCGCGCCGGGTACGTCCGCCGCACCGCCGCCGGCATCTGGTCCTGGCTGCCGCTCGGCAAGAAGGTGCTGGCCAACGTCGAGCGGATCGTCCGCGAGGAGATGGACGCGATCGGCGCCCAGGAGGTCCTGCTCCCCGCCCTGCTGCCGCGCGAGCCGTACGAGGCCACCGGCCGCTGGGACGAGTACGGCGCCGAGCTGTTCCGGCTCCAGGACCGCAAGGGCGGCGACTACCTCCTCGGCCCGACCCACGAGGAGATCTTCACGCTGCTGGTGAAGGACCAGGCGTCCTCCTACAAGGACCTGCCGGTCATCCTCTACCAGATCCAGCACAAGTACCGTGACGAGGCCCGCCCCCGGGCCGGCATCCTGCGCGGCCGTGAGTTCCTGATGAAGGACTCCTACTCCTTCGACACCGAGGACGAGGGACTGGCCCAGTCCTACGCCCTGCACCGCCAGGCCTACCAGAAGGTCTTCGAGCGCCTGGGCCTCGACTACCGCATCTGCGCCGCCACCGCCGGCGCGATGGGCGGCTCCAAGTCGGAGGAGTTCCTGGCCCCCGCCGAGGCCGGCGAGGACACCTTCGCGGACTGCCCGAACTGCGACTTCGCGGCCAACACCGAGGCGATCACGTACGAGTTGAAGCCGGTGGACGCGGGCGACGTCCCCGCCCTCGAGGAGATCCCCACCCCGGACACCCCGACCATCGAGACCCTCGCCGCGCACCTCGGCGTCGAGGCCTCCGCCACCCTCAAGAACCTCCTCGTGAAGGTCGACGGCGAGATCGTGGCCGTGGGCGTCCCCGGCGACCGCGAGGTCGACCTGGACAAGGTCGAGGCGCACTTCGCGCCCGCCGCCGTCGAGATGGTCACCGAGGCGGACTTCGCGGGCCGTCCGGACCTGGTCCGCGGCTACGTCGGCCCGCAGGGCCTGGGGGAGAAGGTCAAGTACATCGCGGACCCGCGCGTGGCCCCCGGCACGGACTGGATCACCGGCGCCAACAAGGAGGGCACGCACGCCAAGCACGTCCTCGTGGGCCGTGACTTCGAGGTCGACGAGTACGTCGACGTCGTGGTCGTCCAGGAGGGCGACCCGTGCCCGAAGTGCGGCACCGGCCTCAAGCTGGACCGCGCCATCGAGATCGGCCACATCTTCCAGCTCGGCCGCAAGTACGCCGACGCCCTCAAGCTCGACGTCCTCGGCCAGAACGGCAAGCCGGTCCGCGTGACCATGGGCTCCTACGGCATCGGCGTCTCCCGCGCGGTCGCCGCCCTCGCCGAGCAGACCGCCGACGACAAGGGCCTGTGCTGGCCCGCCGAGGTCGCCCCGGCCGACGTGCACGTCGTCGCCGCCGGCAAGGCCCTCCAGATCGAACTGGCCCTGGACGTCTCCGAGAAGCTGCGTGCGGCAGGCCTCAGGGTCCTGGTCGACGACCGCGCCGGGGTCTCCCCGGGTGTGAAGTTCACCGACTCCGAGCTGATCGGCGTACCGAAGATCCTGGTCGCGGGCCGTCGTGCCGCCGAGGGTGTCCTGGAGCTCAAGGACCGCCGTACCGGTGAGCGCGAGGAGCTGACGGTGGACGAGGCGATCGCCCGCCTGTCCGCATAAGGCGAACCGGCACGGGGTGAGGCGGCGTACGCGGGCGTCGCCTCACAGCCACCCGGCGAACTCCAGCAGCAGCTCCGCGTCCCGGGGCCGCCCCACCCGCAGCGCCCGGACCCCCGACTCCACGGCCCGGAACAGCGTCCATCCCCGCAGCCGCTCCTGATCCACCTCCAGCGACTCCGCGAGCCGCTTCACCCGCCGCCGGGTCGTCGACGCCCCCGACGGCGAGGCGATCAGGTCCTCGACCCGGTCCCGTACGAGCCGGGCCAGATCGAACGCGCACTCCCCGACCACCGGATCCGGCCCCACCGCCAGCCAGGGGGCCCGCTCACCGGCCAGCACCTTGCTCTGCCGGAACGTCCCGTGCAGCAACCGCACCTCGGGCGGCGCGGCCAGCAGCTCCTCCCGGGCCGAGAGCGCCGCGTCCACCAGCTCCGCGACCTCCGCCGCGGCGGGCGTGCCCCGCATGGCCTCGGCCTGCCGTCCGGTCCGCTCGGCCACCGTCTCGAAGCCGGCCCCCTCGGGCGGCGCCACCCACAGCCGCCGCAGCGTCCCCGCCGCCTCCAGCCACGCCTTCGCCTCCGGCAGCGACCGCACGGAGACCTCCGGATGCAGCCGCTCCAGCAGCAGGACACCGTCCGTCACGGCGGACTCGATCAGCTGTACGGCCCCGAGGCCGCCCCAGTGCGCCAGGGCCGCCCGCTCCGCCTCCGGCCGGGACCGCGGCGGGGCCAGCTTGAGCACCGCCGGGGTGCCGTCGGCCAGCCGCACCAGCACGACAAGGCTGCTGCGCCCACCCGGCACCTGGACCCGCTCCACGGTCAACTCCCGCAGCGCGACGGCCTGCCGTGTCGCCTCGGGCAGCTTCTCCACCCAGGCGTCACCGTCCGGGGCGCTCTCAGCGAGCGCCCGCACCAGCCGCTGCGGCGGTTCGAAAGCCATGCGCGAGTCGTCCCCTTCCGATGCCGATGCCGATGCCGATCCCGTGTCACGCCGTGGGCGCTCGTCGTGTCACGCCGTGGGCGATGCCGCGCCCGCCCGCTCCGCGAGCCCAGGGAAGGCTACGCTCTCGCCCCGCCAGCGCACGGCCCGCACCGCGGCCTCCCGCAGCGCCTCGGCGGCCGTGCCCCGCCGCCCGCCCTCGGTTGCCCGGACCACGTCGGCGTACACCCCCGCCACCCGGTCCTCCAGAACCGCGGCGAGCCGTACGGCCGCTGCCGAGTCCGGCACCGGGAAGGGCAGCGCGTACCCCGCCGCCGCGGCCACCGGCGTCCCGCCCAGGCCCCGCACCGCACGCACCAGGGCGTCCCGGCGGGCCCGGTGGGAGTCGTAGGCGGCCATGGCCTCCGCGCGCCGGGCCTCACCGATCCGACCGCCGACGACGCCGTAGCCGTAGACGGCCGCGTGCTCGGCGGCCAGGGCCTCCTGGAGGGCCTGCACCTCGCGCTTCTCGCTCATCGGGAACCCTCCGTCAGCAGATAGGCGTGCGCCGCTCCGGCCGCCGCCACCGAGGCCAGCAGCCGGGCCAGCTCGCCCGGCACGTCCAGCAGCGCCTTGGCCCGCCGGTCGGCGAGCGCCCGCTCGGCGGCGGCGAGCTGGGCCAGGGCGTCCTTCTCGGTCGCGGGCACGGCGACCGACGGCGCGGACGCGGAGGCCGACGGCGAGGCGGCGCCCGGTGTGCCGGAGGCGCTGTCCGACGGGCTGGGTGACGCCTTCGGGGCCGTCTCCCCGAACGCCTGCGCATGCCGTACGGCTTCCGCCCGCAACGGTCCCACCCGCTCCGCGAGCGTGGGATGGGCGGCCAGGACGGCGTCGTAGCGCTCGACGATCCCCTGGCTGTCCCGCGCCGCACGCGCGCGTACCCGCTCGACGAGGGACGGGCTGCCGGCGGTGCCCTCCTCGCCGCTTCCGGCGCCGTCGGAGCACCCCGCCAGCAGGGCGCCCCCGGCGACCGAGGCGAGCAGGGATCTTCTGCGCGGCCCCGAGGGGACGCGCGGCGGAGGGGGGTACGACACGACAGACGTCCTCGGGAAGCTCGTACGAACACACGGGCGGGAGGTCGGGCCCGCCGGCGATCACGGTACCCGCGCATCCGACGTCACCTGGACGGCAACACCCCTCGCGACCGGATACCCTTTGACCAGACACGCGACCTACCCACAACAGCACACGCGGCCGAGGAGTCACCCGGATGAGCACCACCCAGAGCGAGAGGCTGCGAGAGCTCCTGGAACCGCTCGTCACCTCCCAGGGCCTGGATCTCGAAGAGATCGCCGTGGACTCCGTCGGACGCAAGCGTGTGCTGCGCGTCGTCGTCGACTCCGACACCGGTGCCGACCTGGACCAGATCGCCGATGTGAGCCGCGCGCTCTCGGCGAAGCTCGACGACAGCGACGCGATGGGCGCGGGGGAGTACACCCTCGAGGTCGGCACCCCGGGCGCCGAACGGCTCCTCAAGGAGCACCGGCACTATGTGCGCGCCGTGGACCGGCTGGTGAAGTTTCAGCTGACCGAGGGCGGCGAACTCGTCGCGCGGATCCTGAACGTCGACGACGAAGGCCTCGACCTCGAGGTCCCCGGTGTCAAGGGCCGCAAGGCCACCGCTCGCAGAATCGCCTTCTCCGACATCGACAAGGCGCGCGTGCAGGTCGAGTTCAACCGCAAGGACAAGAACGAAGAGGAGGCGTAGCCGTGGACATCGACATGAGTGCCCTGCGGGGCTTGGTACGGGAGAAGGAGATCTCCTTCCCCCTGTTGGTCGAGGCGATCGAGTCGGCCCTCCTCATCGCCTACCACCGCACCGAGGGAAGCCGCCGTCACGCGCGCGTGGAGCTCAACCGGGAGACCGGCCATGTGACCGTGTGGGCGAAGGAGGACCCCGACGACCTCGAGGAGGGCCAGGAGGCCCGTGAGTTCGACGACACCCCCTCGGGCTTCGGCCGGATCGCCGCCACCACCGCCAAGCAGGTCATCCTGCAGCGGCTGCGCGACGCCGAGGACGACGCGACGCTCGGCGAGTACGCGGGACGCGAGGGCGACATCGTCATGGGCGTGGTCCAGCAGGGCCGCGACCCGAAGAACGTCCTCGTGGACATCGGCAAGCTGGAGGCCATCCTGCCGGTGCAGGAGCAGGTCCCCGGGGAGACGTATCCGCACGGCATGCGGCTGCGGTCGTACGTCGTGCGGGTGGCGCGGGGTGTGCGCGGGCCGTCCGTGACCCTCTCGCGCACCCACCCCAACCTGGTGAAGAAGCTCTTCGCCCTGGAGGTGCCGGAGATCGCCGACGGGTCCGTCGAGATCGCCGCGATCGCCCGTGAGGCCGGTCACCGCACCAAGATCGCCGTCCGGTCCACCCGTTCGGGCCTGAACGCCAAGGGCGCCTGCATCGGCCCCATGGGCGGCCGGGTGCGCAATGTCATGGGCGAGCTGAACGGTGAGAAGATCGACATCGTCGACTGGTCGGACGACCCGGCCGAGATGGTGGCGAACGCCCTGTCGCCGGCCCGGGTCTCCAAGGTCGAGGTCGTGGACATGGCGGCCCGCTCCGCGCGGGTCACCGTCCCCGACTACCAGCTCTCCCTCGCCATCGGCAAGGAAGGGCAGAACGCCCGGCTCGCGGCCCGGCTCACCGGCTGGCGGATCGACATCCGGCCGGACACCGAGCAGACCGGCGAGCAGGGCGGCGAGCAGGACCGCTAGGACCGGAACACGGCTGCGGAACAGGGCTGAGGAATAGATCCAAGCCGTACGCCGCTGAGATCACGACAACAACCGTTCGATCCCTGCCCCCAAGGGGTGAGGTCGGTACGGGGAGGTAGACTTAAGAGTGTCTGGCCGGACGCACGCCCGCGCATGCCCTGAACGCACCTGTGTGGGATGCAGGCAGCGAGCGGCCAAGACCGATCTGCTGCGCACCGTGGCGATCAAGGACGCATGCGTCCCGGATCCTCGCGGTACGCTGCCCGGCCGGGGTGCGTACATCCACCCCGCCCTGGTCTGTCTCGACCAGGCGGTACGCCGCCGGGCGTTCACGCGGGCGCTGCGCGCCCCGGGAGCGCTCGACACAAACGCGTTGCGCCAGTACGTCGAGCAGACAGAGAGTTGCCGGCAGGCAACACCGTAAGGAAGGTCGTGCGGAACCCCCGTGCGGCCTTGGTACCCCGCGAGTTGGAAGTAGGTCGAGATTGCGATGAGCACTCGATGAGCACGCGATGAGTACGCCCATGAAGTAGCGACGGTCCGGACGCACCCGGACCTAAAAGGAGCGAAGTGGCTAAGGTCCGGGTATACGAACTCGCCAAGGAGTTCGGGGTTGAGAGCAAGGTCGTCATGGCCAAGCTCCAGGAACTCGGTGAATTCGTCCGTTCGGCGTCTTCGACCATCGAAGCGCCCGTCGTCCGTAAGCTGACGGACGCCCTCCAGCAGGGCAACGGAGGCGGCAAGCCCGCCCCCGCACGCAAGGCCGCCCCGGCACGTCCGGCGGCCCCCTCTCCCGCGCAGGCAGCCCGTCCGGCCGCCCCGCGCCCGCCGGCCCCCAAGCCGGCTGCCGCCGAGCGGCCCGCGGCTCCGGCCGCGCCGGTCACTCCTGGCCCCCGTCCCACCCCGGGCCCGAAGCCCGCGCCGCGCCCCGCGCCGGCGTCCCCGGCTCCGACCACGCCCGAGTTCACCGCGCCGCCGTCGGCTCCCGCCGCACCGGCCTCCCAGGGCCAGGGCTCCGGCCCGCGTCCGGGTGCCCCGCGTCCGGCCGGCCAGCAGGCCCCGCGTCCCGGCGCCCCGCGTCCGGCCGGCGGTCCCGGTCAGGGCGGCCAGGGCCGCGGTGACCGTCCCGAGCGTCCCGGCGCCCCGCGTCCGGGCGGCCAGGGCGCACGTCCCGGTGCTCGTCCGGCCGGTCCCCGTCCGGGCAACAACCCCTTCACCTCCGGCGGCTCCACCGGCATGGCGCGCCCGCAGGCGCCCCGTCCGGGTGGTGCCCCGCGTCCGGGCGGCCCCGGTGCCCCCGGCGCACCCGGCGGCGCTCCGCGTCCGCAGGGTCAGGGCCAGGGCGGTCCCCGTCCCCAGGGCGCGGCGGGCGGTCCCCGTCCGCAGGCTCCGGGCGGCGCCCGTCCCAGCCCGGGCGGCATGCCCCGTCCGCAGGGCGGTCCCCGTCCCGGCGGCGGCCCCGGCGGTCCGCGTCCCAACCCCGGCATGATGCCGCAGCGTCCTGCTGCCGGCCCGCGTCCCGGCGGTGGCCCCGGCGGTGGCCGTGGTCCCGGTGGCGGCGGTCGTCCCGGTGGCGGTGGCGGTCGTCCGGGTGGCGGCGGCGGCTTCGCCGGTCGTCCCGGTGGCGGCGGCGGTGGCGGCTTCGCAGGCCGTCCCGGCGGTCCCGGTGGCGGTGGCGGCGGCTTCGCCGGTCGTCCGGGTGGTCCCGGCGCCGGTGGCGGCGGTCGTCCCGGCTTCGGCGGTCGTCCCGGTGGTCCCGGTGGCCGTGGTGGCACGCAGGGCGCCTTCGGTCGTCCCGGCGGTCCCGCGCGTCGCGGTCGCAAGTCGAAGCGGCAGAGGCGCCAGGAGTACGAGGCCATGCAGGCCCCGTCGGTCGGCGGCGTGATGCTGCCTCGCGGCAACGGCGAGACCATTCGCCTGTCGCGCGGTGCCTCCCTCACCGACTTCGCGGAGAAGATCAACGCCAACCCGGCGTCGCTCGTCGCGGTCATGATGAACCTCGGCGAGATGGTCACGGCCACGCAGTCCGTCTCCGACGAGACGCTGCAGCTCCTCGCGGGCGAGATGAACTACGCGGTTCAGATCGTCAGCCCCGAGGAGGAGGACCGCGAGCTGCTCGAGTCCTTCGACATCGAGTTCGGCGAGGACGAGGGCGACGAGGAGGACCTGGTGGTCCGCCCGCCGGTCGTCACCGTCATGGGTCACGTCGACCACGGTAAGACCCGACTGCTCGACGCCATCCGCAAGACGAACGTCATCGCGGGCGAGGCCGGCGGCATCACCCAGCACATCGGTGCCTACCAGGTCTCGACCGAGGTCAACGACGAAGAGCGCAAGATCACCTTCATCGACACCCCGGGTCACGAGGCGTTCACCGCCATGCGTGCCCGTGGTGCCCGGTCGACGGACATCGCGATCCTGGTCGTCGCGGCCAACGACGGCGTCATGCCGCAGACGGTCGAGGCGCTCAACCACGCCAAGGCGGCCGACGTCCCGATCGTCGTCGCGGTCAACAAGATCGACGTCGAGGGCGCCGACCCGACCAAGGTGCGCGGTCAGCTCACCGAGTACGGGCTGGTGGCCGAGGAGTACGGCGGCGACACCATGTTCGTCGACATCTCCGCCAAGCAGGGTCTGCACATCGACTCCCTGCTGGAGGCCGTGATCCTCACCGCCGATGCCTCGCTCGACCTGCGGGCCAACCCGCACCAGGACGCGCAGGGCATCTCGATCGAGTCCCGTCTCGACCGCGGCCGTGGCGCCGTGTCGACGGTCCTCGTCCAGCGCGGCACGCTGCGGGTCGGCGACACCATGGTGGTCGGCGACGCGTACGGCCGAGTCCGGGCGATGCACGACGACAACGGCAACAGTGTGGCCGAGGCCGGCCCGTCGACGCCGGTCCAGGTCCTGGGCCTGACCAACGTCCCGGGCGCCGGCGACAACTTCCTGGTGGTCGACGAGGACCGTACGGCCCGTCAGATCGCCGAGAAGCGTGCCGCCCGCGAGCGCAACGCGGCCTTCGCCAAGCGCACGCGCCGTGTCTCGCTCGAGGACCTGGACAAGGTGCTCAAGGCCGGCGAGGTCCAGCAGCTCAACCTCATCATCAAGGGTGACGCTTCTGGTTCCGTCGAGGCCCTCGAGTCCTCCCTGCTCCAGCTGGACGTCGGCGAAGAGGTCGACATCCGCGTCCTGCACCGCGGTGTCGGTGCGGTCACGGAGTCGGACATCGACCTGGCGATGGGCTCCGACGCCATCGTGATCGGCTTCAACGTGCGCGCCGCCGGGCGGGCACAGCAGATGGCCGAGCGCGAGGGTGTGGACGTCCGGTACTACTCGGTCATCTACCAGGCGATCGAGGAGATCGAGGCGGCCCTCAAGGGCATGCTCAAGCCGGAGTACGAAGAGGTCGAGCTCGGTACGGCGGAGATCCGCGAGGTCTTCCGCTCGTCCAAGCTGGGCAACATCGCGGGTGTTCTCATCCGCTCCGGCGAGGTCAAGCGCAACACCAAGGCCCGACTGCTGCGCGATGGCAAGGTCATCGCGGAGAACCTCAACATCGAGGGCCTGCGCCGCTTCAAGGACGACGTCACCGAGATCCGCGAAGGCTTCGAGGGCGGTATCAACCTCGGAAACTTCAACGACATCAAGATCGACGACGTCATCGCGACGTACGAGATGCGCGAGAAGCCGCGAGGCTGACCGTCACAGCACGCGATCGGGGCCGATCGGCGGAGCCGTTCCCTCTGGGAATTTCCGTCGATCGGCCCCGGCCGTTGCGTGTACGGTTCCCGTATCGGCGTCGACGCGGCGCCCGTACCCCGAACCGGCGGGACATCCGGACACACATGTATGTGGGGACTCTGTCCTTCGACCTGCTCCTCGGTGACGTGCACTCACTGAAGGAGAAACGCTCTCTCGTCCGTCCGATCGTGGCCGAGCTCCAGCGCAAGTACGCGGTGAGCGTGGCGGAGACGGGCAACCAGAACCTCCACCGACGGGCCGAGATCGGGCTCGCGGTGGTGTCCGGGGACACGGGACACCTCACCGACATACTGGACCGCTGCGAGCGGCTGGTCGCCGGGCGGCCCGAGGTGGAACTGCTCTCGGTTCGACGCAGGCTCCACAGCGACGAAGACTGAAGCAACAAGTAAGTACTTAAGGAGACGGACCAGTGGCCGACAACGCGCGCGCCAAGAGGCTGGCGGACCTCATCCGAGAGGTGGTGGCCCAGAAGCTGCTGCGCGGGATCAAGGACCCGCGGCTCGGCTCACACGTCACCATCACGGACACCCGGGTCACGGGCGACCTGCGGGAGGCGACCGTCTTCTACACGGTCTACGGCGGCGAAGAGGAGCGAGCGGCCGCGGCAGCCGGACTGGAGAGCGCCAAGGGCGTGCTCCGGTCGGCCGTCGGGGCGGCGGCGGGCGTGAAGTTCACCCCGACGCTGACCTTCGTGGCCGACGCGCTGCCCGACACCGCCAAGACCATCGACGACCTCCTCGACAAGGCCCGCCAGTCCGACGAGAAGGTGCGCGAGGTCTCGGCGGGTGCCGCCTACGCCGGTGACGCCGACCCGTACCGGAAGCCGGGCGACGAGGACGAGACGGACGACGCCGCAGAATGACCCAGAAGAACCGGACGCCCGACGGCCTTGTCATCGTCGACAAGCCGTCGGGCTTCACTTCGCACGACGTGGTCGCCAAGATGCGCGGGATCGCGAAGACCCGCCGCGTCGGACACGCCGGCACCCTCGACCCCATGGCGACGGGTGTGCTCGTCCTCGGCGTCGAGAAGGCGACCAAGCTCCTCGGGCACCTCGCGCTGACCGAGAAGGAGTACCTGGGCACGATCCGGCTCGGCCAGACGACCCTGACCGACGACGCCGAGGGCGAGATCACGGGGTCGGTCGACGCCTCGAAGGTCACCCGGGAGGCCGTCGACGCCGGGATCGCCAAGCTGAGCGGCGACATCATGCAGGTGCCGTCCAAGGTCAGCGCCATCAAGATCGACGGGGTGCGCTCGTACAAACGGGCCCGCGAGGGCGAGGAGTTCGAGATCCCAGCACGACCCGTGCGGATCTCGTCCTTCGCGGTGTACGACGTCCGGGACGCGGTCGCCGAGGACGGCACGCCGGTCCTCGACCTGGTGGTCTCGGTGGTCTGCTCCTCCGGTACCTACATCCGGGCGCTCGCCCGTGACCTGGGTGCGGACCTGGGCGTGGGCGGCCATCTGACGGCTCTGCGCCGGACCCGGGTGGGGCCGTACAAGCTGGACTCCGCGCGGACCCTCGACCAGCTCCAGCAGGAGCTGACGGTGATGCCGATCGGCGAGGCCGCGGCGGCGGCGTTCCCGCGCTGGGACGTCGACGCGCGGCGGGCCAAGCTGCTCACCAACGGGGTGCGGCTCGACATGCCCGAGGAGTACGTGGGTGTCGGCACGGTGGCCGTGTTCGACGCCGAGGGCGGCTTCCTCGCGCTGGTCGAGGAACAGAAGGGCAAGGCGAAGAGCCTGGCCGTGTTCTCCTGAGGCCTGTTCGGGGGCACCGGGGCTGGGTCTGCCCGTGGAGCGGCGATCACGGGGTTGTGCCGCCGCTCCACGGTCCCCCCTCGGTTCCCCCACCCCTAGGGTGTATCCGCCCGTCCCTTTCCATTCACCCGCGCGGGCAGGCGCTCGGAGTGAACCGGGGGAGTGGAAGGGGGCGCGTTCACCACGCGATCTGTCCCGCTGATCACCCCGCGCCTACCGTCGAAAACAGGAACGTGCGTACGGCGGGAAGGCTCGACCATGACGGCAGGGGGTGACTCCGTCGGCGAACCGACACGGCTTGCCTCCGGGGTGGAGAGCGGGGGGTGGGACGGCGGGGTCTTGGGGGCGTCGCGGGCAGGGCAGGCAGGAGAGGCAGGGCTGGCGGGGCACGCGGGGCGGGGAGGGCCGGGAGGCCGGGGGAGCGGTGAGGCTGCGTGGGCCGGATCCGGTTCGGGTTTTGCGGGGGCCGGCTCGGACGGGGACTTCGGGTGGGCGGGTTCGGGTGGGGATTCCGCGGCGCCGGGTTCGGGTGGGGGTCTCGCGGGGCGGAGTTCGGTTGGGGATCTCGCACGGGCGGGTTCCGGTGAGGATTTCGCGGCGTCGGGTTCTGGTGAGGGGCTCGCATGGCCCGGCTCGGGTGGTGGTCTCGCACGGGCGGGTTCCGGTGAGGATTTGGCGGTGCCGGGTTCCGGTGGGGGTCCCGCGGGGCCCGGTCCTGGTGGGTATCTCGCTGCGCCCGGCTCGGGTAGGGATTTGGCGGCGCTGGGTTCCGGTGGGGAGCTTGCGGGGCCCGGTTCCGGTGGGGATCCGGTGTTGCCCGGTGCCGGTGCGGACCCCGCGGCCGGTGGCGGGGGGCAGGTCCGTCGAGGTGGGTGTGAGGGGGGTCGGGCGCTGGGGTGGGGGCGTCGGTCGCGGTATGCGCGTGGGGGGGCACCGGGTTCTCAGGGTGGGGTCGGGCGGGACGACTATCTCGTGCGGGTTCATGATCTGGCCGGGCGGCTCCGCGGGGTCGGCTTCGTGGCCGATCACCACGGCACCGTCGTCACCGGTCACGAGGTCGTGGACGGGCTGGCCCGGATCGTGCTGCACGCCGGTGACCGCAGCTGTGTGGTGAGCGCCGACGCCGTGACCCCGCTGCCCGGGCGGGACCTGGCGCTCGTGCGGACCGAGGGCCTCGGTGTGGACCCGCTGCCCTTGTCCGTGCGTGACACCGTCGAACCCGGCACCTACGTACGCCTGCCCGCGGGCTGCTGGCGTGAGGCCCGGGTGCTCGGCCCGGTCACCGTGACCTACACGGCCACGGACCGCTTCCATCTCCTCGACGGTGTCCTGGAGTTGGCGATCGGCACGGCGGGCCGGGACGCGCTGCGGCTGGGCGGCGGGGCCGCCGGAGGGCCCGTGCTCGACGCCGAGACCGGCGCGGTCGTCGCCGTCCTCGGCACCGCCCTGCAGAGCGGCCCCCGCGACACCGCCCACGCGATCCCCCTCCGGTCCCCCGGCAACGGCGTTGCCGCCGACGTGCGCGCGAGGAAGGCCGTTACCGGGCAGATCGAGGGGAACACCGGGACCGGCCCGCTCGCCGATGCGCGCACAGAAACCGCAGCCCCCGGCCCCCTCCCCGAGCACCCGGTCACCGACCGGCACGCGGAGAACGACCCCACCGACCCCCTCGCCGCCCTGCTCGCCGAGAACGCAGCCACCGTCCCCGCCTACGGTGCCGACCTCAACCTCGCCGGCGTGCTGGAGCTGGCCGCCACCTCAGTGGGCCAGGACGGGCCGCACGGTGCCCTGGCCGGTCATGTCGGGCGGGGGGACATCGCGGGGCCGGTACAACGAGCCATGACCGCGCGGGAGTTCGCCGCATTCACCGACGGCGACGCCACCGTGCTCGGGCTCGTCGGGCCGCCCGGTAGTGGTCGTACGACGGAACTCGCGGCCCTCGCCGCCCGCCGTCACCGTGGCCCCGCCCCCGCCCCCACCCTCTGGCTGCGCGGTGCCGACCTGGAGGCCACCGACGACTCGGTGGCCGACGCGGCGCGCCGCGCGCTCAGCAGGGCCGCCCGGATCGTCGCGACCTCTACGGACACCGACCTCGGCGACGTCACCCCCGAACGCCTGGCCCGGCTGTCCCGGGACGCCGGCCGCCCCCTGTTCCTCCTCCTCGACGGTCCCGAGGAGATGCCCCCGGTCCTCGCCCACCGCCTCGCGGAGTGGACGCGGGGCACGGCGCGGTGGCTGCGGGAGACCGGGGCGCGGCTGGTCGTGGCGTGCCGGGAGGAGTACTGGGAGGGCACGGACTTCCCGGCGGAGCTGTTGTACGGCGACCCGGGCCGGCACGTCCCGCCCCGCGTCCCCCTCGCCGACCTCACCGACGACGAGGCCCGCCGCGCCCGCGCCCGCTACGAACTCCCCGACGGCACCCTCGCCGCCCCGGACGACCGGCACCCCCTCACCCTCCGGCTACTCTCCGAGGTCCGTGCCGCCCTCCCCGGCACCCCGCACGCCCCCGTCGACCGCGACCAGGTCTTCGAGGCCTACCTCGACCTGATGTGCCTGCGTATCGCGGTACGCCTGGCCACCCCGGGCGGGCTGCGCGGCAGCGCCGTGCGTCGGCTCGCCGCGAAGGTGTCCGGGCAGGTCCACGAGGCCGCCCGCCGCAGCCTCGGTCCCGGTCAGGGCGAGCTGGACCGCGCGTCGTTCGAGGCGGTGTTCCCCTGGGGCCCGGCCCCGAAGCGGCTCGGCGGCACCGGCTGGGCCTCCGCCGTCCTCACCGAGGGCCTCCTGGTCCCCGCCGGCACCGGCTACCGCTTCGCGCACGAGGAACTCGCCGACTGGATCCAGGGCATGCACCTGGACCTGGACGAGGCCCTGCGCGTCCTGGTCCACCGCCGCGGCACCGGGCGGGAGCAGCCCCTCCCCGTCCCGCACCACCGCATCGGCCCCGTCGTCGAGGCCCTGCTCCTCGTCGCCCGTCAGCACGGCGCACCGCAACTGTCGTACCGGCTGGAGGAGTTGATCCACGCCCTCGACGCCGACCCGCACTCCTGGTGGGCCGCCCGCCTCCTCACCGAGACCCTCCTGCGGGTGCCCGACGCGACGCCGTACACCGATGTCCTGCGGCAGCTCGCCGACCGCCTCGTGGCCGGGCGCCGCCGGGGCGAGCCGGTCCCGCCCGGCTTCGGCCCCGCATTCTGGACCGCCCTCCGGCTCCCGCAGGGCGCTCGCTTCGACCTGCTCCGCCGGCTCGTCCTCGCCGACGGGCCCCCGCAGGAGCCCGGGCCGCGGTTCCTGGACGCCGTGGCGGAGCTGCTCGCCGTCGACCCCACCGTCGTACAGCCGCAGCTGACGCGCTGGTTCGACGACGACCGGGCGCTGCCCGCGACCCCGCACGCGACCGTCGCCGAGGCCGCTCAGGCGCTGCTGCACACGCATCGGACCCGGGCCCTGGACGACCTCACCGAGGTGCTCGTCGGGTGTGCGCACCGGCGGGGCGACGAGCTGCTCGCCGTGCTGGCCGAGGACGAGCCGTCGGCGGTGTGCCGGGCCGTGGACCGGTGGGCCCACGACGAGCGGCCGGCGCGGCGGGTGGCCGCCGTGGCGTACGGACTGCGGGCCGCCCCGCACGTCCGCACCGAGGCCGACCGCGAGCTGCTGCGCTACGCCGCCCTCGCCCTGCTCGCCCGCCCCGAGGACCGTGCCCTGCACGGCGGCGCGCTCGCCCTGCTGGTCCGCGATCCACACACGCGTGCCCGTCATCTCTCGCAGGCGCTCGGGTACTTCGCGGCCGGCGACCCGCAGTTCCCGCCCGGCGCGCTGGTCCCCGCGCTCGCCACCCACCCCGGCCCGGTCCTGGACGCCTTCCGGGAGCGGCTGCGGCGGCCCGGCGCCGGGGAGGCGCTGCGCACCCTCGCCGACGTCACCACGCCCGCCCTGGCCCGCCGGGTGACCGCGCTGGTGCGGGAGGCCGTCGAGCGGCGCCCGGAGACCGCCGGGGACGTGGCCGCCTACGTCGACCGGCGCCTCGACCAGGGGCCCGCCGCCCGGGCCGTCCTCCTCCCACTGGTCACCGGGCTCCTCGACGGCGGCCCGGAAGGCGTGCGGGCCGCGCTGGCGGCCGTCCTCGCGGGCCCGGGCACCCCCGCCTCCCGCCCGTTGCGCGACGAACTCCTCGACCACCTCCTCGACCACGAACGCGAACCGGCGGTCCTGGCCGCCCTGCTGCCCGCGGCCGCCGCCCGCGCGGACGCCGACATCCGCGCCCTGGTCCACCGCATCGGCCTCCTCCTGGTCCGCACCCCGGACGGCGCCACCCGCTTCGACCGCGGGCTCGTCGACCTCGGCCGGCATGTGCCCGGATTCGCCGCGCTGGTGGCCGGCTGGCTCGCCGCGGCCCCGCGGGAGTGGGCGGCGGTGGTCGGACCCAGCACCCGGCGGATGATCGGGAACCTCGCGGGCGTCCGGGTGCCGGCCTGAGACCGCGCGGAGCACGCAGGGCGCGTGCGTCGGGTCACAGCCCCCATGCCGATGCGGGCCACGGGCACGCGGCATGGCACCCTTAGACCTGCGCAGGTCTTGAGAGTCAATACGGACACGGGTTCGACGAGGAGCGGTCACAGTGCAGCGCTGGCGTGGCTTGGAGGACATCCCCGAGGACTGGGGGCGCAGCGTCGTCACCATCGGTTCCTACGACGGGGTGCACCGCGGGCACCAGCTGATCATCCGGCACGCCGTGGACCGCGCGCGTGAGCTGGGCGTTCCCTCGGTCGTCGTCACCTTCGACCCGCACCCCAGCGAGGTCGTCCGCCCCGGCAGCCACCCACCGCTGCTGGCCCCGCACCACCGCCGCGCCGAGCTGATGGCGGACCTGGGCGTGGACGCGATCCTGATCCTCCCCTTCACCACCGAGTTCTCGAAGCTCTCGCCCGCCGACTTCGTCGTCAAGGTCCTCGTCGACAAGCTGCACGCCAAGGCGGTCGTCGAGGGCCCCAACTTCCGCTTCGGCCACAAGGCCGCGGGCAATGTCGACTTCCTCGCCGAGCAGGGCAAGACGTACGACTTCGAGGTCGAGGTCGTCGACCTGTACGTGTCCGGCGCGGCGGGCGGCGGCGAGCCCTTCTCCTCCACGCTGACCCGGCGCCTGGTCGCCGAGGGGGACGTCGAGGGGGCCGGGGAGATTCTGGGCCGTCCGCACCGGGTGGAGGGCGTGGTCGTCCGAGGTGCCCAGCGGGGGCGGGAGTTGGGCTTCCCCACGGCCAACGTCGAGACCCTCCCGCACACCGCGATCCCCGCCGACGGCGTCTACGCCGGCTGGCTGCACGTCCAGGGCGAGGCGATGCCGGCCGCGATCTCCGTCGGCACCAACCCGCAGTTCGACGGCACCGAGCGCACGGTGGAGGCGTACGCCATCGACCGCGTCGGGCTCGACCTGTACGGGCTGCACGTGGCGGTGGACTTCCTCGCCTATGTGCGCGGGCAGCAGAAGTTCGACTCGCTGGACGCACTGCTGAAGGCGATGGCCGTCGACGTGCAGCGCTGCCGGGAGCTGATCGAGGGCGCCGAAGCCTGACCCAGGAAGTGAAAAGAGGGCCGGCACCATCTGGTGCCGGCCCTCTTTCCTGTCGGGCTACTGCTGCGGCGGCCGGCCCGCGTTCGGGTCGTACGGCGGCTGCGGGTAGCCGGGCTGGGGCTGACCCGTCTGCCAGGGCTGGCCCGGCTGGGCGCCGGGGAAGCCCTGGAACGGCGGCTGCGGGGCCGGGGGCTGCGGCTGGCCGGGGGCCTGCGGCTGGCCCGGCATCGGGGGCGCCATGGTCGGGGGCTGGTTGTTGCCGTTCCCCGTCCACAGCCCCTGCTCCTGCTGGGCGCGCGCGAAGTCCTCGGCCACCATCGTGGCGAGGTCGAAGTACGCCTCCCGGACCTTCGGCCGCATCATGTCGAGGTCGACCTCGGCACCGGCCGCCAGGTGCTCGTCGAACGGCACGACGATCACACCGCGGCAGCGCTGCTCGAAGTGGGTGACGATGTCCTCCACCTTGATCATCTTGCCGGTCTCGCGGACACCCGAGATCACGGTGATGGACCGCGACACCAGCGCCGCGTACCCGTGCGCCGACAGCCAGTCCAGGGTCGTGCTGGCGCTGCTCGCCCCGTCCACCGACGGCGTCGAGATGATGATCAGCTGGTCGGCGAGGTCGAGCACGCCGCGCATCGCGCTGTAGAGCAGTCCGGTGCCCGAGTCGGTGAGGATGATCGGGTACTGGCGGCCCAGTACGTCGATCGCGCGCCGGTAGTCCTCGTCGTTGAAGGTCGTGGACACGGCCGGGTCGACGTCGTTGGCGATGATCTCCAGACCGGAGGGCGCCTGCGAGGTGAACCGCCGGATGTCCATGTAGGAGTTGAGGTACGGGATCGCCTGGACCAGGTCACGGATGGTGGCCCCGGTCTCGCGCCGCACCCGGCGGCCGAGGGTGCCGGCGTCCGGGTTGGCGTCGATCGCGAGGATCTTGTCCTGGCGCTCGGTGGCGAGGGTCGAGCCGAGGGCGGTGGTCGTGGTCGTCTTGCCCACGCCGCCCTTGAGGCTGATCACCGCGATCCGGTAGCAGGACAGCACCGGGGTGCGGATGAGGTCGAGCTTGCGCTGCCGCTCGGCCTCCTCCTTCTTGCCGCCGAGCTTGAACTTCGAGCCGCCCGGGGCCGGCCTGCTGCTCTTGGCCTTCTGCTTCTTGCTGTTGACCAGCCGGTCCGAGGTCAGCTCGACGGCGGCGTTGTAGCCGAGCGGCGCACCCGCGCCGGCCACCTGCTGCCGCTGGTCGTGCTGAACGGCGGCCGGCCACGCGGCACCGGTACGGGGGTCCACGCCGGGCTGGCCCGGAGCGCCCGCGTAGGGGTTGGGGTTCGGTGCCTGGGGCGGCTGCTGGCCCGGGAAGTTCGGCTGTTCCGGCTGCGCGGGGGGCGGCGGCACGGGCTGGCCGGGGTGGGCCGGGGGCTGCTGCTGGGGGTAGCCGTAGCCGCTCTGGTTCGGCTGGGGGGCGGGAGGCTGCGGGAAGCCGTAACCGCTCTGGGGGTTCTGGGGCGCGGGCGGCTGGGGGAAGCCGTAGCCGGCCTGTGGGTTCTGGGGCGCGGGGGGCTGCGGGTAGCCGTAACCGCCCTGGCCGGGCTGGGGGGCCGCGGGATGCGGGAAGCCGTAACCGCCCTGTGCGGCCTGGCCGTCCGGCTGCGGCGGGGTGGCCGGCCAGCCGCCGGGGGCGGGCTGCGGGGCCTGCGGCTGTCCCGTGGGGGCCGTCGGCTGAGCGGGCGGGAGCGGGGCGCCGGGCTGGGCGGGTGGCTGCGGCTGGCCGCCCGTCGTCCACTCCGGAGCGGAGGCGGGGGCCGTACCCGGGGCCGCCTGGGCGAACTGCGGCGGCAGCGGCGGGACCGCGCCCTGCGGCGCCGGCGGCGGACGCCAGCCTTCCTGCTGGGCGTCGGGCTGCTCGGGCGCCGAGCCCTGGGCGGGGGCGTGGGGCTGCTCGGGGGTGGGGGCCTGAGGGGGCTGGGGTGCCTGCGGCTGGTCGGGGGCGGGGGCCTGGGGTGCCTGCGGCTGCTCCGAAGTGCCGGTCGGCGCGGCCGAGGGCTGGTCCGGAGCACCGGTCTGGGCGGCGGGGGGTGCCGGGGCGTCGGGCGTGACTGCCTGCGGCTCGGTACCCGGGTCGGTGCCGGGCTCGGTGTCAACGGCCGGGCCGGCGGCCGGGGTTGGGGCTTCGGGGGCTTCCGGTGCCGTGGCTTCGGGCGCGTTTGGGTCCGTGCCCTCGGCGGTGGTTCCGGTCTCCTCGGGGGAGGCGGGCTCGGTCGGGGCCGGGGCCGCCGGTGCCTCGGCTTCCGCCTCGGCGGACACCTGCGGGGCTTCGGCGGGGGCCGGGGGCTCCGGGGCGCTCGTCGTCGTGGCGGGGGCGGAGGGCGCGTCGATACGGCCTTCCGCGTCAGCGCCGGAGACGGCCGCGCCGTCCGTGCCGTCCACGCCGGAGGAGGCGGGAGCCACCGGGGGTGCGGGAGCCACGGGTGCCGTCGGAGGGGCGGGGGCCACGGGAGGCGCGGGGGGCGCGGGAGCGACCGGGGGTGCCGGGGCGACCGGGGGTGCTGGGGTCGCCGAGGCCGCCGGAGCGACCGGGGGTGCCGGAGGTGCCGGAGTCGCCGGGGCTACCGGAGGTGGCGGAGTCGCCGAGGCCGCCTGGGGTGCCGTAGGAGGCGCGGGTGGTTGCGGGTAGCCGTAACCGCTCTGCGGGTTCGGCTGCTGCGGATAGCCGTAGCCGCTCTGGGGGTTCGGCGGTGCGGGGGGCTGGGGGTAGCCGTAGGCGCTCTGGGGGTTCGGCTGCTGCGGATAGCCGTAGCCGCTCTGCGGGTTCGGGGGCGCCGGCGGCTGCGGGGCCGTCGTGGGGGTGCCCGGCCACGGCGGGGGCGGCGGCGTCGCGGCGGACGGTGTGGGTGCGGGGCCGGACGGATCGGGGTGACCGGGGTGGGGTGCAGGTGCGGCGGGGGCAGGGGTCGGCGCGGGAGGTGCTGCCTCGGGCTCGGGCTCGGGCTGGGGCGCCGCGCTCTGTGTGTACCAGGCAGGTGCGGCGTAGTCGATGGTGAACTCGCCCGTCATCTCGGTGGCGGACTCCGCGTCGGACTGGTCGTCGCTGGGCGTGGTCCAGCCCGCGCGCAGCCCGTCCCGATCGCTCTGCACAATTCCTCCTGGTTGGTCGAGCACCCAAGTGCCGTGTGGGCACTCATGTGCCGGGCTGGGGGCGACCGTTCCTGTTGTCCGATCCGACTGAAGTCCCCTGGACGCGAACAACCCACCCGTGGGTTCTTACGTCGCACCCGCATCAAGCGTAAACGCCACAGGCCTCGGCGGGGCAGGCCCGTCCGCTGTGCGCTCGCACGCACCGGACGGCCGCCTGCCCCGATGTCGGCCTTGTGACGGTTGTCTGTCTCCTGAAGCCCGGGACGGTCGGTCCTGCGGTCCGGCCGCCGCCCCTACTCCGCCGGGAGTCCGCCGTCGTGCGGCGCGGGCTCCAGGTCGAACTCGCCGTCGCGGGCGCCCAGTACGAAGGCCCGCCACTCCGCCTCCGTGTACCGCAGCACGGTGTCCGGGTCCAGGGAGGACCGCATGGCCACCGCGCCCTCGGGGAGGTAGGCGATCTCGACGCGTTCCTCGTGCTCCTCGGTCCCGGGCGCGCTGTGCCACTCGACGCCGGAGATGTCCAGGCCGTACAGCTCGTCCCGTTCCCGTTCCTTTCGCGCCTTCACATCCGGGTCCGGTGTCTTTGCGGCGATGTCGTCCGCGTCAGCCATGGTCGGCGGGCCCTTTCTCCTGAGCGAACCTCGTGCAGGAGCACCCTACTTGGCCTCGCTCCCCTCACACAGTGCAACGGTTCGCTCACGAACTCGCGCGAGGCGCCGAGACCTTGGCCTCGCCACGGACCCGTCCGTCAGTCCATCCGGCGGGGCGCGCCGAGCAGACCGGTCTCCGCGTCGGTGGGCTGGGTCATCACGTACTGCCGCGACTTCTGCGTGCACCACAGGGCGACGTTGTCGGACAGGCTCGACAGGGACGAGGCGTCGCCCTGGGGCAACCGCATGGACTTGCCCACGACTTCGGACTCCTGCGGGGAGATCCGCTGCACACCGACGATGTCCGCGTTGGCGAGGAGCCGGGGCGCGGTCGGGCCGAGGTAGGGGAGCAGGGTCAGCACCGACTGCCAGGGCGCCGTGGTGAGACGGCTGCGCGGCGGACGGATGCCCAGGTCGCGGATGATGAGCACCGGGCTGGCCGGGGACGGCCCCTGCGGGGCGATCCGCCCCACCTGGTGCACCGTCACCGCCTGCTGGCCGCCGCCGGCCGCCTGCGCCATCGGCGCCCACAGCTGCGGACGGGCCGTCTCCACGGCCACGCGCGCGCCGATCGCCGCCGCGCGCAGGGCGATGACCTGGGCGAGCCAGGTGCCGCCCACCAGCACCATGTCCAGCCGGGTGGGGCGGCACAGCCCCAGCACCGCGGGCTGGTTGTCGGGGTCGATGCCGAGGATCAGGCCGTCGTCGCCGACCGGAAGGGTCAGCTGCGCGAGCACGTCGGCGTCGACGAGGTGGCGCTCACGGCGCGGGCCGAGCAGCCCGAAGGCCTCCCGCAGCCGCCGCTCGGGACCGAGCCGGGCGGGCTCGGGGGAGCGGGGCAGATGCCCGGGACGCTGGCCGGGGAAGCCCGGAGCGGAGTTCCCGAAGCCGGAGCGGCCGGAAGGACGGACGGTGGGAGTGGACATCAGCGGGTACCTCCCAGCGGCAGGGTGGCCAGAACTCCGGGCAGCTGCTCACGGTCGAGCCGTACCAGGCCGACCTTGAACGCGGACGCGGCCCGCTCCAAGTGCTGGGCGGCCTCGCCCAGTTCGTTCTCACCGCGGCCGGTCAGCCGTACGTGCCCGGACAGCGCGAGCAGCTTGCCGCGCCGCCTGCTGATGGTGAGCGAGAAGGTGCTGGCGAGCGTCGGCGCCGAGGTCAGCGCGCCGACCAGCCGGGGGAAGGCCGGGCCGCCACCGCCGAACTGCGGCCACTTCGAGATCCAGTACGTGGTGTGCAGCCGGTCGTCGCAGCGCCAGGTACGGGTGGTCTCGGCCGTACGGCGGCCGGAGCGGCTGCCGTCCAGGGCGGCACCGCCGGTGGTGGCCATCGGGTTGACACAGGCGGAGGTCGCGACGGCACCGCAGATGTCCGCCTCGCTCAGCACCTTGGCCTGCATACCGGCGCCCATGAGACGGCTGGCCAGCTGGTCGGCGACGCGCAGCAGGGCCCGCCGGGCACCCTGCATCCCGCCGCCGCGCGCCTCCACGGCCTCCGGGCACAGCTCCGGGTCGAGCTTGAGGGCGACCCAGGTGATACGGAGTCCGGGCGTCATGCTCTGGGCCTGGAGCGGGCCGTAGGAACGGACCGCCATGGCCTGCGGGGGCAGGTGCGGGGCGGGCGCGGGCTGGGTGTGCTGGACGACCTGGACGGAGGCGAGCCGGATGTCGTCCACCTCCAGCAGGCCCTGGAGCAGATCGAGGGGGATGTCCCCGGTGCCGTAGGACGGACGCAGGGGGGTGTCGGCGGCCTGCACCTGGACCAGCGCGGTGAGGAAGGTGCCGTCGCCGAGCATGCCGATCTCGCGCTGCTCGCGGTCCTGGAAGCTGTACGTGCGCAGCGCCGGGTCGCACTCGACGGCCGGGGCGAAGCCGGGGTCGGTGCCGGGCGGCACGGGTTCGGCGTTGCGCTTGCGGCGGTCGCGGAGCGCGCGGGCGGTGGTGAACCACTCGGGCAGCGGGCGGCCGCGCCGGCGCAGCAGCCCGGCCAGGACCAGGGGTACGGCCAGCACGATGCCGACGGTGAGACCGATGGGGCGCAGCAGCCAGCCGATCAGCAGGACCGCGGCGGCCAGTTCGAACCCGACCAGTTGCTGGATGCGGATCGGGCCGATGCTGCCGGGGCGCCTGGCGAGCGACGGCGAGGCCGGACTGGGGGCCGCGGCCGGCCGTGCCGGTTCCGGCACCTGCCCTGGCCCCTGGTTCTCCTGGGTACGACGGCTGCCGTTACGGCGCCGGGACCTGGTCGCAGTGCTCATCCCCCGGTACAACCCCTTTGCATTGTCTGGCCGCGACTCGAGCTGGCGGCGGATCACCGTACCCCGTACCGTACGGTGCGATCGTCACACGGCATAGTAGAGGCCCCTGCAGGAGCAAACGTCACGGAGTACCGGGCGGCCCTGGGGAGTTCCGCATTCGGAAACAAAGCGAAATAACGGGGAGTTGACCCATCGATGGCGACACGTCGGGATGAGCTGAACGCTTACTCCTTCGCGCGCAGGCGCACGGTGGCGGCGTTTCTTCAGCCGTCGCCGCACGGTTCGGAGGAGGCGGCGCCGCGGCCCCTCAAGACCGTCCTGCCGAGTCTCGGTGTGGCGGTGCTGGTGCTCATCGGATTCGGGGCCTGGGGCATGCTCAGCCCGACCGCGCCGAAGGGCTGGGACGCACAGGGCAAGAACATCCTCGTCGGCAGCGAGTCGACGACGCGCTACGTGCTGGTGAAGACCAAGGGCGAGAACAAGCTGAGCCTGCACCCCGTTCTCAACCTGGCGTCCGCCAAGCTGCTGTTGAACGGCGAGAACCCCCAGGTCCTCAAGATCAAGGAGTCGGTGCTCGACAACAGCAAGTACCCGATGGGCGCGACGGTCGGCATCCCCTTCGCCCCGGACCGGCTGCCCTCCGCCGAGGACGCCAAGACGGCGAAGACCTGGGCGCTGTGCCAGGCCCCGGGCGAGGACGGGCAGCCGGTCAGCGCGACGTACGTGCTGGACAAGAGCGACTACCAGAAGCTCCTCCAGAATCACGGGGAGTTGAACCAGAACAAGGTCCTTTACGTCGAGGGCCCGAAGGATCCCGGTTCGGTCAGCGGCAACGGTCCGCGTTACATGGTCACTCCGGACGGGAGCGCCTATCTGCTCGGCGGCAAGACCTGGCGGCTGTCGAGCGAGAACGCCCTTCAGGACATCCAGCGCGCCGTGTTCGGTGAAGGGGTGCAGCCGCAGCGCGTCAGCGCGGACTTCCTCAAGACCCTGAACGTCGTGGGCGACCTCCAGTTCCCCTCGCTGGGTGGGGACGCCGGGGCGGCGGCGAACGTCGAGGGGCTTCCCACGCGCGTGGCCAAGGTGGGCATGGTCCTCGTGACCGGTACCGGGGCCAGGCAGCAGAAGTACATCGTGCTGAAGAACGAGGTGCGGCCCATCTCCGACTTCACCGCGGAGATGTGGCTCAGCAGCCCGTTCATCAACGCCGTCTACGCGGGCGCCACCCCGGCGCCGGCACAGGTCGGGTTCAACGACATCCACCCGGAGAACGGTGAGTGGATGGCGGAGAAGACCTGGCCCGAGCAGCCGGTGGTGCAGGCCAACACGTACTGGAAGCCGGGCGGCGACAAGGTCTCGTGCAGTGTCTGGCACGGCGGGGCGATCAACCAGAACAACAACCGGCAGCTGATGACGGTCTGGAGCGGCCGGGACTATCCCAAGGACCTCTCGCAGAGCGGTTCCCGCACCTACGTCTCGCCCGGCAGCGGCCTGCTCTTCAAGCGGATCACGGGCACCGACGCCGGCGGCGGCAGCACCTTCCTCGTCACCGACACCGGCCTGCGCTACTCGGTGCCCGCTCGCAACGACAGCGAGGTCACGGGCGGCGAGAAGGCGGACGCCAACACCCAGCAGACCAACACCTCGCAGGTGCGCCTCGGTTACGGCAAGATCCGCGCGGCGTCGGTTCCGGCGACCTGGGCGGACCTGCTGGCGGCGGGGCCGGAGCTCAGCAGCGGCAACGCGGAGCAGGCGCAGGGGTCGTAGGCCCGCTCCGGGATCGCGGGTCGTCACTCACACTTCACGAACGCACTTGTGAAAAAGGTGAGTTGACTTCATCGCGATCTTGCCACAAGCCCCAACTGATGTTCGCTCTGTCGGCGGATGCGACTAGAGTGGAACCAGACCGGACTGGATACGCCTGCCACCATTCGGTGACGGCGTTCCGAGTGAGGGTCTACTCAGAACTCCTACGTCTCATGGGGGACACAACATGGCTGGACAGCAGTTCACCATGACCGAGGAGGAGATGGTCGCGTTCAGCGGCAAGATCTCCTCGGTCAACTCCTCGATCCAGGGCGAAATCTCCCGCCTGCAGACCGTGATCGACACGATCACGGGCGGCTGGAAGGGCTCGGCGGCCACCGCGTACAACAACCTGCAGTCGCAGGTGAACCAGGATGCCAACAAGATCAACCAGATCTTGAACGACATCAAGGAAGCGATCGACCAGAGCACCAAGGCCTACGCGGCTTCGGAAGAGGAGCAGCGCGCGTCCATCCAGAACATCGCTGCCTCGTCCCCCTTCGGATGATCGGACCCGTGCGCCTCGGCTCACGTCCGTGATCGACCATCCATACATCTGAGGAGACACAGAAGAGATGTCCGGGCAGATTCTTGTAAATTTCGCCACGATCTCCCAGGCCGCGCAGGACGTCCGCAGCACCGCGGGCAAGATCCGTACGCAGCTTGACGAGCTCGAGAGCGGCGTGAAGCGCATCTCCGCCAGCTGGGAAGGCTCGGCGCAGGAGTCCTACCGCGCCAAGCAGGCCGAGTGGGACCAGCGCGCCGCCTCCATGCAGCAGACGCTGGAGGCCATCGCCAAGGCCCTCGACAGCGCCGCCCAGAACTACCAGGCGACCGAGTCGAAGAACGCCCAGATCTGGGGCGGCTGACGTGACCGTCTGATGGGGGCGAGTGTGCGACAGCGCGCTCGCCCCCATCGGCGGTTCACGGGGCGTGTGGACTTTCCGGCTGATAGCCGGGTCATCGGCGCAAGTCGAGTCATCGGCTCATAGTCGGGTGACCCGCTCGTAGCCGGTCCATGCGCCCCGTACAGAAACAAAACGGGAGGACGTAACAAGTGGGATCCGGGGCATCGCGCGCCGCGCGTCGGAGCGCCGCAGGCACCGCCGCCCTGGCGGTCCTCGCCTGTGGGCTGCCCTTCGCGGGCGCCGCGCCGGCAGCCGCCGCGGACCGGGTGCGGACCGTCTTGGCCGACGACGACGTGCGCTTCCAGGTCGACGACACCAGCTGCTCGTTCCCGTCCGACGTCATCAAGGGAACCCCCTGGTCGCTGCAGCGCGTGGTCCTCGACCAGCTGTGGCAGGACACCAGGGGCAAGGGTGTCAAGGTCGCCGTCATCGACACCGGCGTGGACACCGTCAACGCACAGCTCAAGACCGCCGTCGCCAACGGCAAGGACTACCTGCACGCGGGCGGCAACGGCAAGACCGACAAGGTGGGCCACGGCACCAAGGTGGCGGGCATCATCGCGGCCCGGAAGCTCGACGGCACCGGTTTCGTCGGCCTGGCCCCGGAAGCGACGATCATCCCGATCCGCCAGAACGACGACCAGGGCAGCGGCAATGTCGGCACGATGATGGACGCGATCAGGTGGGCGGCCTCGCAGGGCGCCAAGGTCATCAACATCTCGCAGGACACCGCGTCGAAGATGAACCCGGCCGTCGACGCCGAGTTCCGATCGGCCATCGAGTTCGCCCAGTCGAAGGACGCGCTGATCGTGGCCGCGGCCGGCAACGACGGTGCGGACGGCACGGTCAAGGAGACCTACCCGGCGGCGTACCCCGGCGTCCTCGCGGTCGCCGCCTCGGACCGGAACAACGCCCGCGCCCCCTTCTCCCAGTCGGGACCTTTCGTGGGCGTCGCGGCACCGGGCATCGACATGGTCTCGACCGTCCCGGTGGGCGGCAACTGCGTCGACCAGGGCACGAGTTTCGCGGCGCCGTACGTCTCGGGTGTCGCCGCGCTGATCCGCGCCAAGCACCCGAAGTGGAGCTACAAGCAGGTCATCACCCAGATCGAGCAGACGGCGGACCGGACCAAGGCGGGCCGTGACGACTTCGTGGGCTGGGGCGTGGTCGACCCGACCGCGGCGGTCAACGACGACACGACGGAGCCCTCGGCCGACGGCCCCAAGCCGGACTCGGCCGGCCCCGTGGGCGACGCGGCCGACGTCCAGGCCGCGACACTGGTCCTCGGCGAGACCGAACAGCAACGAACGGAACGGTACGCGCTGTACGTGGTCGCCGCCGGGTTCGCCCTGGTGCTGCTGCTGTTCGGAGGCGGCCGGGTGCTCGGAGACTGGCGGCGCAAGCAGGGTGTGGGTAACAACGTGGAGTCAACGGGGAGCTGAGCATTATGGCTGAGCAGTACAAGGTCGATCTCAGTGAGATCGAGGGGACGATCACCAAGCTGAACGGCGTCATCAGAGACATGACGACGTCCAAGTCGAGCTGCATGGGCAACACGTACCTGCCGCAGGGCGCGTTGGGGACGGGCTTCGGTGAGGCCAAGGCGCTGTACGACGCGCACGAAGCGATGAAGGAGCGTCTCTACGAGATCGTCGCGCACCTGGAAGACGTGCTGGACGACTTCGGGAAGAAGACGAAGAAGACGCATGACGCGTTCAGCGACGCTGAGGCGGAGAACTATGCGGCGTTCAACAGGAAGTAACGGGATGTCCTGCTACGTGGGCATGAGGGGGCTGTAGACATGGGCGACAAGGACATCGACGACTTCGAGTACGTCGAGACGAACCAGTGCATTTCGGCGAAGCACAGCACGCCGTTCGGGCTGAACTACGACATGGACCAGATGAAGGACATGGTCCGTGACGCCGATCCGGGCACGGTGAACCGGGTGGCGGCGGCGTGGGACGCCCTGAGCAAGGACCTCGTCGGTCCCGGCGGGATCAAGGAGAGCCTCGACGCGGCTGTCGAGCACGTTCTCGCCCACTGGGAGGGACAGAGCGCGGATCTGTTCCGGCAGCGGGCGCAGGTGATCAGCAAGAAGCTCACCGACAGCTCGAAGTACGCCTCCCACACCTCGACGTCCCTCAAGGGCGCCGCCGCGACACTCGCGCAGATCAAGCCCGAGATCATGGCGATGGAGAAACCGGGCAAGGTCTCCAGCGCCCTCGACTACATCGGCAACATGGGCGACCGCGACGACTCGGGCGCGAACAACGCCCTCAAGAGCGGCGAAAGCTCGCAGGCGGCCCTTGACGGGAACGCGGGCAGCCTTTCGGAGGGGCGCGAGGCGCAGCTTCGGATGGCTGTGAAGATGGAGGCGTTGGGGGCGGCTTATAACAGTCGGGCTGCGGAGATGGGGCAGTGGCGGAAGGGGAACCCTGTCAATGACAGGGAGGATTACCCCGGTGAGCCGGGTGGCGTTGCGCCAGCGCCCGTGGTTGTACCTGCGGGGACTGCGACGGCAAGCCCGCGACAGGCTACGGCAGGTACGGCTCGTACAGGTCAGGTCAGCTCGATTAGCTCGTCGAAGGCTGTGTCACCGCCCTCGGGCATTACGGGTGGCGCGCACAAGCCCACCACTACGCAACCTCAGGTCGGTACTGCGATTGACGGGATTGCCGGCGGCCGAACCGGTGCACCTTCGGTCGGCGGCGTTGGCACGGTCGGCGGCGGAACTGCTGGCGGTGGCGGCGTGGGCGGCGGTGCAGGCTTCGTCGGCGGCGCAGTAGGCGGCGCGGCGGGAGCTGGCGCTGCTCGTGGTGGCATCGTCGGCCGTGCCAGCGGCACGGCGGCGGGTATGGCGGGTGGTCGTGCGGGCGCGGGTGCCGGCGGCGTGGGCGGCGCGGGTGCCGCCAAGAGCGCAGCCGGGCGCGTCGGAGGCACGGCTCGTGGTGGCGTAGTCGGTGGCACACCCAAGTCCGGTACGGGGGCAGGCAGGGGCACTGCCGGTGGCTCGGGTCTGCACAGCAGCCGCGGTGCCGCGGGAAAGGGAGCCAGTGCTGTCCGCAAGGGCGGTATCGCAGGTGCTCCCGGTTCGCGTACTGGTCGCCGTAAGGAAGACGAGCAGCGCGAGGGCGAGCGTCCCGACTATTTGGTCGAGGACGAGGAGACCTGGACCCCGCAGACGAACGCAGCTCCTCGAGTCATCGAGTAGTCGCTCGCAGTCCGGCTCACCGGCACGTGACAGGATGCGTGGGCGTGGCTTCCGGGCCACGCCCACGTTCAGTAACCGGATAGGGAAAACGGAATGGCTTTGAAGCGAACGGTGCATGCGTTGGGTGCCATGGCGCTGACTGGCGCGCTGATTCTTGGCGTAGCGCCTGCTGCTTCCGCCGACCAGACAAGACGTGATCAGTGGGCACTGGACGCGCTTCAAGCCGGATCCGCCTGGAAGGTCTCGAAAGGTGCAGGAGTAACGGTCGCAGTCATCGACGACGGGGTCAATGCCGAGCACCAGGACCTTGAGGGCAACGTGCTCCAAGGCAAGGACTTTGTCGATGGTGACAATGATGCGTCCCCGACAGATGACGATCATGGTACGGGGATGGCCTCCATCATCGCTGGACACGGTCACGGGGCAGGAGCGGCAGATGGCGTGATCGGGCTTGCACCAGAGGCTAAGATCCTTCCAATCCGCGTAAACTTGGAGCACGGATCTGGATTCGCAGATGAGATTCGTTATGCGGTGGATCATGGAGCGCAAGTCATCAATATCTCCATGACCCTCGTAGACTCTCGATACGAAAATAGTGGTTCGCCCGAGGATCTCGCGGCCGTTTCTTACGCGCTCGACAAGGACGTCTTGATCGTGGCTGGCGCGGGGAATGATGGGATCGGTCCCGATCTCCCGTTCCCGGCCAATGCTGCCGGTGTTGTGGCTGTCGGCGGTGTGGACAAGTCTGGTAAGTACTGGGCAAATTCGAACTATGGCCCTAAGCTTATGCTTACCGCACCCGCTACACGTATCGTGACGGCGGGGGCTCCAGGAAACAGGCTACGGATCGGTGACGGTACGTCAGACTCGACTGCGTTTGTCTCTGCTGCTGCGGCGCTACTGCGGTCGAAGTTTCCTGACCTCACGGCAGGGCAAATCGCCAATCGCCTCGTGAAGACCGCAGTCCTCCCGGATTCTGCCAAGGGCATCTCTCTCCCCGACGAGAAGTACGGCTACGGAGAGATCCGCCCTCTCGCCGCGCTGACGGAAAACATCCCCGCCGGCTCGAAGTACGGCCCTCTCGCCACCCCGGGGTCGGATAACCCATCCGCTGCCGCAAGCACCGGTACATCTGACACTGAATCCGCTGCAGAGAAAGAGAAGGCAGACCAGAAGCAGATGATCTTTTTCGTCGTCCTCGGTGTCATCGCCCTGGTCGTGGTCGGCCTCATCGTCCTGTTGATCGTGAAGCTGTCCCGGCGCAACAAGAACAACAACAACGGTGGGCCCGGCGGTCCGGGAGCGTACCCGCAGTACGGCCAGCAGCCCTTCCCGCCGCAGCAGAACCCCTACCAGCAGCCCGTCTCGCCGCAGCAACAGAACCCGTACCAGCAGCAGCCCACCCCGCCCCAGTCGCAGTGGCCGCCGCAGCAGTAGTCGCAGGATCGGTCCCGCGCGGATCCTGATCCTCATGTGTGGGCGCAAAGATGTCTGACCATCTTTGCGCCCACGCCACGTTTTCGGGCAGGCCCGGAAGCGTTAGCGCCCGCCTCTCCAGAGTCCGCGCGACCGACATCACCACACCGTCCCAGCAGCCGGTCCCGGGAATCACCCGCCGCGCAAACGTACGGTGGCGATAGGGCTGGTGGCGGCGATCCTTGGCGGTCACGAGCCCCGTCGACTCCTTCGCGCCCGAGTCCCAGGGTGCAAACACTGCGCGGGTCACGTGAATTATTGGTGTCGCCTCGCTCCAGCCCCGGCTTTAACCCCCCTTTCGCGGTTTGGGCACACAAGCAGACTCCGCTAAGCTGCGACAGCTCATCGGCAGCTCAGCGTGACGCCTCGGAATAATGCGGGCCGCAACTCCGCCTCCAGAGGGCCGATTTGGAGCGCCGGATGACTTCTTGCTTAGATGATCAAGACTGTTCGTCCGTAATCAGGAATTTCCACGGGGGTATTCGTGCGCACACATGTCCAACCAATTCGCCATGTCGCCACCGCACTGTTCTGCGCAGCCGCACTGACGTCGCTCACCGCCTGCAACAGCGACAGCGGCAGTGACGCCGTGAAGTCGAAGTCCGCAGCCGGGTCCACGCCGTCCAAGGCGGCGGATGCCGGCCCCGCTGCCAAGCCGAACGGCATCGACAAGCTCTCCGCCAAGGAGATCTACGACACCGGCATGAAGACCAACGCCGAAGCGGGGTCCTTCCACGAGAAGATGGAGCGGCAGGGGACCAAGAGTGACCTCCGGCTCTCCGCCACGGAATGTGTGGGGAGTGTCGAGATTTCAGGGAAGGGTTCTTTCGAGATCATCCGAAAGGGCGACGACATCTGGGCCAAGCCCGATTCGACGTTCGCCGAGGGCATGAACTCGGCGCTCGGCGAGAAGTCGTTCTCCACCGAGAAGTGGACCCACGGCACCTCGAGCAACCCGCTCATGGCGAAGCTCGCCAGCTGGTGTCACCAGGAGCAGGTCACCGCCCCCGACACGCTCGACGCCGGCAGCAAGGCGACCAAGGGGCAGGTCACCACGGTGGACGGGCAGCAGGCGGTGCCGGTTGTTCTGGCGGAGAAGGGGGAGTCCGTCACGTGGTACGTGGCGACCACCGGCAAGCCGTACTTCATCAAGCAGGACAGCACACGCGCTGACATGCAGGACCTGACGGACGACGGCTTCGGCCAGTCGGTGGGGGCGAAGGCGCCGACCGGCGCGGTCGTGGAGGCCCCGGCGGGCTGAAGCACGGTGAGGGCTGACGGCTCGACGGGCAGGAACTCGTCGGGCCGTTCGCATGTGCATCCCCGGTTCATCCACAGTGCATCGCCGGTGCGTCCCTGGCGCATCCCAAGTGGGTCTCCAGTGCATCGCCAAGGCGTCCACAGTGCGGCCAACAGTGGTTCCCGGAAAGGAAGATCCGGTATCTTCGGCCTGCTGATTGGCATGTCCGTGCCTGGGTCGCCGAGGCGGGGCTGGGCGGAGTGGGCGCCTCACTGTCGTACGGATGCAACGCGACCCGTCGTCGAGTGAGCGAACCAGGACTGCCCACCACTTTCACAACGGGGATGGGACAAGGGATGAGTACTCCCTTCGATGGGCCACAACAGGGTGGAACCTCTCAGGCGACGCCACGGACGCGGCTGAACTCCGTGCCCGCCGAGGGTGGGGGAGGGGGCGGCGGTGGTGGTACCAACGTCGACACCCAGCGCCTCGACGAAGCCGCCAACGCCCTTGTCGAACTGCGCGGTGACACCGAGAACGCCGACAACGGCGCCGACGACGACTGCCTCAGCGCCTCCCGGGGACTGAACAAGCACACGGCCGGCGGGTTGGCCGAGGGCGGGTCCTGGGCGACCGCCGGCTCCCTGGTGACCATGGACGTCCGCTGGGGCTCCCAGGTCCTCAACCTCAAGCGCCTCCTCCAGGACATCAGCGACAAACTCCACGCCACCAGCGGGCACTACACCCGCACCGAGCAGGAGGAACGGGCCCGGCAGAACTCGATCAGCACGCCCTTCGGGTGAGCCGACCCCCGGGCCCGTGGCGGTAGCCGTACCGCCGCGCCCGGGCGAGCCGTCGAGTCGTACCGGAACCCCCTCACAAGGAGCAGTCGCACATGGTGTCCATCCCCTACCTCGACAAGGCCGACCTCGGCCCGCTGGCCGACGCCGCCGCGTCCTGGGCGGCGCTGCCGGCCAAGTACGAAGCGCTGCAGCGGGAGTTCGAGCAGCGGGTCGTCAACCACCTCAAGGGCCACTGGGACGGTGACGCGGCCGACGCCGCGTTCGTCACCATGGGCAAGGCCCGCACCGAGTACGAGAACGCCGCCACCGAGGCGGAGCGCATCGGCAAGCTGCTGCGGGACGCGCACGGCGAATTCGCCGCGTCCCAGAAGCAGTTGCACGCGCTGCTCGACGAGGCCCGCAACGACCACTACAAGGTCTACGACGACGGCCGCGTCGAGGACGTCGACCCGCGGCAGGACAGCCCGACCGCGTCCGCCTCGCCGGGCCTCGCCGAGGAGCGCAAGAAGAAGCTGGACTCGCTCGTCTCCCGGCTGACGCGGGTCCTGGAGGTGGCCACCGCCGCCGACGAGGCGGCCAGTTCGGCTCTGGAGCGCGACGCCAACGGTGGTGACAACCAGTCCTTCAACACCAGCGTCTACACCACGCTCGACGCCGTCGAGGCCGACCAGGCGTCCGCGCTGATGAACAAGAAGGACCGTCTCACCGACGCCGAGATCACCAAACTGAACCTGCTTCTCTCCGCCAACAAGAACGACCCCGAGTTCTCACGGGAGTTCGCGGTCAAGACCGGTGGCGAGAACATGCTCAGCAAGTACAACGAGCTCATGAGCCCACCGGCCGGTACCACGCTCTCCAAGGCGCAGCTGGCCCAACTCAAGGAGCTCAAGGCGAACTTGGGCACCACCATCGGTACGGCCACCACCTCGGACGACCACCGCAAGGGCGGACCCGACCCCGAGATCACCAAGTTCCAGAACGACCTCCTCAAGGCAGGCCAACGGGACTTCAACGCCAACCCCACCGAGTCGCCGTACGGCCTCAGCGGCTACCAGCTCACCAGCAGCCTGATGAGCGAGGGCAAGTGGGACAAGGACTTCCTCCAGGACTACGGCGACGCGCTGATCACCGCGGAGAAGAACGGCGCCAACGGCGGGCAGAACCCGGATGCCTACTGGGGGTACCCGCGGACACTGGGCTCGACGAACATCGGGGCGCTCGACCCGATGACCGGCTTCATGGACGCTCTGGGGCACAACCCCGATGCCTCCACAGAGTTCCTCACCTCCGACGCCACCATCGACGGTGAGAAGGTGGACCACCTCGACTACCTGCTCAAGGACCGGCACTGGCCCGAGGGGCCGGGGTACACCGGTGACCCCGCCAACCCCAGTGGGTACAACAACCTCGGCCACGCCATGGAATCCGCCACCTCGGGCCGTGCCTTCGACGACGACGGTGCTCCCGTGAAGCACACCGCCGAGCGCGCGGCCCTGATGAAGGAAGTGGTCGACACCATCGGCGGCGATCCCAACCTCGCCAGTGACTCCGGCCGCGACGCGCTCCGCGACAGCCTGGGCAACATGACGGCGGAGTACATGGCGGACGTGCAGGCGTCCATCGCCAACGAACAGGGCACGATCAAGCCTTTCGGGGCGGATGCCCACCTCGACATGGGCACCCTGGAGCCGTTCATCTCGACGGTCGGGCGGGATCCCGACGCCTATGTCGCGATCACCGAGGCGTCCAAGGCCAACACGGCCATTTGGATGCAGGAGGTGGCCAAGGGAGACCCGTCGAACCTGACTGCCGCGATGCAGAATGTCACCTATCCCGGGGGCGTCGTGGCGGGATTTCTCAGCGACTCACGCGATCAGGCCATTTTCGAGGAGCACTCCGCCTCCGACAAGGACTTCAACGACGCCGTGGCCAACGGTGACAAGTGGGTCGGACGTGGTCTTGGTATGGCGGTCGGCGCGGCGACAGGAACGGCCGCACCGATCGTGGGAACGATCGCCGGCTGGGCTGTCGAGGATGTCCAAGCAATGGTGGTGGAACAAGTTCAACAAGACACCACGGATGAGGCCAAGCGGGAAGCGGCCAACAAGTACGCCGAAGGCTGGACTGCGGTCGGCAAATCCAGTGCTGAATCGGTAAGGGAAGCCGTCGAACACTCGGGTCGGCAAATGTCGGATGACGACCTCAGCCAGCTGGCCGGCTCCGTGGAGCAGGCCGCGAAGTCGGGCCATACGGCGGGCGCCACCTGGAACTCCTCAGTGAACGGACGATGATTGCTGTGCTGTCACGCGCTCCTCGGAGAACTCGAAACCTGATCGCAGTCGCCGTTGCCTTGCTGGCCGTGGCAGGTTGCAGCAGCTCGGACAAGCAGACGAACGACGAGAGCAAGCCGGTGTGCGGCGGCAAGCTCGACGGAGAGGCCTTCCAGACGCTGGTCGGCGACGACGGCGTCACCGAGGAGGACGTCGACAAGTTCTCGCCCACTAAGTGGAATGCTGCCGGGTCTTGCTCGCTCTACGGCAAGAAGCACGCAGTGGTTGTCGACTATCTCTTTCACTCGGACACCATCGACAACCTCGACAGGTACAGGTCTCCGGGCCCCTCTACCGTCAAGACCTTCAAGGTGGGGTCGGCTACCGGATACCTGGAGACAACCAAGGTGCGGGTGGCCAAGGGAAACGTGAACCAGAACCGGGCGTGGCTGGCTCTGCCCTGTGCCATTCCGGGAGAGAAGACGAGCGATCACGCAATGCTTGAGATCGAGGTGAAGGAGCCGCCGCCGGCGCGGACTCTCGACGACTCGCTGACCAATGCGTTCGTCTCTGCCCTGACCATCGCCACGAGCTACCTCGGTGACGATGTCTTCAAGTGCTCGGCGGCTCCCTCGGCGACGCCGTCGGGACCGGCCTCTCCGGGCCCTTCGGGTGGCTGAAGGCGGCAGGGCTCTTGATGGCCGACTCCTCCGGCGCCTCCGAGGTGGGAATGGCCGACGTCGACTGACCGGTTCCGTGGTGGCACTCGCTCTGCTGGGGGCCGGGTGCTACGGATTCCAACTCCAGTACCCGGCAGCCAGGACCGCGCGGGCGTGCAGCGGCATGCTGCCCGTCGGCTCGGTCCTGGATCTCGCGGGGAAGTCCAAGCTGTCCCTGCTCGGTCTGGGATTCGACGTGTCCAGCTGGCAGTTCGACGTGGCGCACGACGTGACCGAGCCGACCGGTCTGGCGACGCGGTGCGCGGTCGACGGCATCGACATCGCCATCGAGACCACGGCCGGCGCCATGAACGCGTACGGCGCCTACCAGGACAACGAGAAGGCCACTCCCGTACCCCTGAACGGCGGGTGGCAGGGGCTCATGGTCAACAAGAACGAGGAGTCGACGGCATCGGTGCTCCTCAGCTGCAAGAACTGGACACCGAAGGAGGGCAGCGGAATCCTGGTGACGGCCGATTCGCCGTACGACGTCGAAGTCACCGAGTCCGTACGCCTCAAGCTCGCCCGGGCCGCCGTGGAGACGGCGCAGCGGGCGGCTGACAAGACCGGCTGTGAGTCCGAACCGGGAGAGGCGGGCAAGCTGACCGCTCCGGCGGCAGGCGCCCGCACGGTGTCGACCGGGGCCGCCACGGGGACCTGCGAGGGGATGACCTCCGCGCCGACCGTGCGTGAGACCGACGCCGCGAAGTCGCCGGTCGAGGAGTGCGTCCTCGGCGGCGACCTGCGACTCGTCGCCGCGTACGGGCCCTTCAGCGATGCGTCGGACGCCGTCGTCAACGGCAAGTACGGCGGTCACGAGACACCTTCGGGAGCCGACAGCACCACGGTCTGGACGTCGGCCGCGTGCCAGGGCGCGCTGGGCGTCGGCTACTACCACGCCACGCCGGTCCAGGGCAGCGACCGGAAGCTCACCTCGGACCCGCTCACCGACGAGGAGCGGGCGGATCTGGCCCACTTCGCGGAGGAGTCGGCGGCTCGGCACGGCTGCGGCGCACCGGCGGCTCTGCGCTCCTGATCAGGGGCATCGCCGGGCTTTCGTGGTGCTCTGGCGACCGGGCACACTGCCCCTCGCAGGGCTGCGGTCGCGGTCGCCGGCACTGAACCAATTCGCCTTGTGGGCCAGTCCGCCTCCTCCGCGTGACCGTACCCCGCCGTATGCGACCCGCCTCGTCGACGGGTCGGCCGCCGACTCCCCCCTCCATGGCGGGACAGTGCTGTCGGTGTCGAAGCAGGGGGCGATCGCGGACCCCGTGAGATCTGGCGCGCCCGGTGCGGCCGCACCGCGCGTTCTCCGCAATGGGCGCTTGCCCGCACTGCGTTGACTCCGTCCTTCCATCGTGTGCAACCCGTGACTCTTCGGTCGGTGCGTGGTTGCGGAAGTGCACGTCAAGATCTCGGAGGACGGGGAGCAGGAGCTGCGTATGGCTGGGGACTTCTACTTGGATGCGCGGGAACTGGGGCAGCTGGCGCGCGCGTTCGACACGCGCGCCTATGACCTGGCGAGTGCGGTCAAGGCATTCGAGCGTACGACGGGGGCGGAACCGATCCATGACGGGTTCGGGTTTCTGACGGAGTCGGAAGAGGTCACGTCGGCCTACGTCGACTTGGCCGCCGGGATGGTCGAGGCATTGGGGAATCTGGCTCGGCAGTTCGATGCGGTGAGTCAGGCCGTACGGGACAACGCGAAGAACTCCGAAGCGGCCGACGACGCCCTCGCCGGGCTGTTCGGGGGCGGGAAGAGTTGAGCGAGGAGAGCGTCGCCGAAAAGGTCTACGAAGCCGGGATCGAGGTCGTGAATCCCGGTGGCCGTCCCGATGTGCTGCGTGCGGCGGCCAGAGGGTGGCGGACCATGGGGGAGGAGCTGGAGGAGGCGTACGGCGGGCTCGACCGGATGGTGCGAGGTGTCCTCGGCGAGCACTGGCGGGGAGATTCGGCCGAAGCCTTCCACGCGTACTGGCGGAATGTCGGAAAGGCGGTCGAGGAGACCTTGCCGCTCTTCGAACAGGCCGCGAGAGGGCTTGAGAAGGCGGCCGACGACATTGAGGAGATCAATGACGAGATTCATCAGATCTACCTCGAGATCGGGGTCTCGATCGGTGCGTCCGTATTGCTCTCCTTCGTCACTGTCGGGTTCTCGGCGGCCGCCGGGGCGGCGAATGCGGTGCGTTTGGGCGCGCAGGCCGTGGAGGCGGCCACGAGGTTGGGGCGCCTGCTGGCCGCTGCGGCCCGGATGTTCCAGACCATTCGTACGACGGTGAGGAACAGTAAGTGGCTGAGGCTGGGCGTCGAGCTGGGTCTCCAGTGGGCCGCCGGGACCGGGGCCGGTGTCGCGACGAATGTGGCCACCGGCGATGACGCCGACTTCAAGAGCAATGCGGTCAACGGCGTTCTGGGAGCCCTCGGCGGCAGGTTCGTCGCGGGTCGCTTGGCTTCGCAGCTCGGCGGAGGTGTGGTCGCCAACGCTGTCGACGGCGTGGCTCTGGGCGCCTTCTCCTCCGTCGCCGGCGACACCGTCAACAACCTGCGGAGCGGGGACCGGTTCGACAGCTCGCAGATGGCGTTCGGAGCGGTTGCCGGAGGTCTCACCGGGGGAGCGGGGAGCGTGGCTGTTCACCGGGCCACGGACGGGCGAACCCTTTCGGCGGCGCGAAGCCTGACGGGTGATGTCGCCACCAACGTTCCTGTCGGCATCGCGCTCGGTGCGGGCGGCAACCTGTCCAAACACGGTGACGCGGCGGTCAACGGAGATCCCAACGCCGACGACAAGGAGGACCGACCCGGTGCGGCCGACGACACCAGCAGGAGAGCCCGTGACAGTGCGCGGGCCTTGCGGGATCGGCCCGACCCACGGCGTTATGGGGCGTTCGGATGAGTAGCGAGTGGACCGTTGACAAGGCCGTGACCGACATCCGTGCCTACCAGCTCTGCGGGAGGTTCGTCACCATGGCCGTACCGCTCGCCCTTGTGGCGCTGACCACCACCGGGCTGTTCCTGGGTGCACCGGTGCGCGCGGCTGTCCTGTGGTTCTCAGTGTCTCTGCTCGCCGCGTCCCTGGTCATCTGGGCGATGGCCGTGCTGCGCGACGGCGGCCGGCGCCGCGGTGAGACCTACGGATGGGCCGTGCGGGCGGCCTCGGCGTCGCCGGTAAGCGGCGACGGCACCGTGCCCCAGCGGATGAGCGGCACACGCTGGCTGACGATCCGTTACGGCGGCGCGGTGGTCACTTCCCTCACTCTGATGGCCCTTTGGGTGACGCTCGCCGCATCGGATGCGCGAGGAACAGGCCTGAGCGCGGCCCTGGCCCGCGAGGGCGCGGCGATCGAACGGCGTCCCATCGTGAAGATCGAGAACCAGGACGCGGGCACCAGTCACCGCTCCTCCGCGACAGCCGACTACACCGTCCTGCTTCCCGCAGCCGCAGGAGGGAGCAGCGTGCCCGCGACCTTCCGGGCAGACACCAACCGGCGCCAGGGGATCGGCAGCGAGCTGTACGTGGCGTCCGTACCGGAGCGGCCCGAGCTCGGCGCCATCGGCGACGATCAGCTCGCTGAGGTGCAGCGTCAACTCGACGGGCGTGCGGTGGAGTTCGCAAGCGTATGGGTGATCGGACCCCTGTGGCTACTGGCGACTCTCGCCGCGACCGTGGGCTGGGCCCTGACCGGAAGCGTCCGTCGGCCCTCCCGCACGGTCACCCCGGACTGGCGCACCATGCGCGTCACCGTCACCGGCACCGAACAGCACACCGAAGTGCCTTTGCCAGGAAGCCCCGAGGCTGCCGACGAGAAGAAGCGCCGGGAGAACACTCGCCGGTTGCAATGCCTCGTGCTGGAATGCCGCGGTCACACGGTCCCCTTCCACTCCCAGATGGGAACCCAGGCAGCGGGCGAAGTCCTGTCCGGCACGCGGGGCCTGCTGCTCTGGCATCCCCGTCAGCGCCGAGGCCGTGACGTCCTTGCCGAGTTGGTGGGCGACGACGGCTGGCAGCTGCCCGGCGCGGTCCCGGTCCGCGTGGCCGAGGAGGCCGTAGCGAAGAATCTCACCGATCCAGCGCAGCCGGACCCCGAACGGCGGGTCAGGTTGCTGGATCTCGGGGCGGGTTGGCTGGTGACCGCCTCCCTGCCGGGCGTTGCGGGGTTCGCTGTGGCGTTCGGCTGCCTGGCCACCCTGCTGCTCGTCCCGGACAGCGGAGCCTGGCGATGGTGGACCGCCGTGTCGGGCGTGCTCGCTCCGGGTGTCGGCTTCACCGTGCAGGGGGTGGCGAGGATGGATCCCGGGACGGCGGCTCAGGAGCTTCAAGGGAGCCGGTGAACAGGACCCTTACTGACTGGTCCAGAACCAACGGCGTCTGCCTGACCCAGGCAGACGCCGTTCGAATGCCACGTCCCGCGCGGCCCCGAAGCCGGCTCCGCTCAGCGCGAGCACCGCCATGATGAGCAGCACGATCATGGTGGTCGGTTGACCGCCACACCTCTTCCTCATCCGCGGGGAAAGAGCTGGTGGTCCATACGGAAAAGAGCGATGGGTGCGGCGTGGACCCTTAGGGCAGATGGTGTGAACCCGTGTGAGGGGATCGTGGCGTCCGGAGGGGCAACAACGGCGGTACGGCGCCGGAACGGACATGTCGGCGCGGTGGGCCGGCCCCTTCACCCCGGCCGAATCCTTACCCGACATCGCTAACGTGCGGGCCCTGCCGTAGTAGCCGTAATCACCCGGAGGTCTCCCCGCGATGCACAAGGCCGGTGTGCCGTTCGCGGCTCCGCCCGGTGGTGTCGTCAGTCCGGTTGCGTTCGGGGTGATCGGTGCCGTGCTGGTCGCGCTGGTGGTGGTGAACCTCCTGATCGCGTGGGGGCTCGTCGTAAGCGCAGACAACCCGGCCCGGTATCCGAAGATTTCCGTCGGCGAGGCCGAAGTGATCGCCGGGGAAGAGGGATTCACCCCGCAGACCCACGACACCAAGGGAATGTGGCTGTTCCTGCGTCGGGTCTCCGACTGAGACGCCGGGGCACCGCTCTGACGCACTGAACGGAACTGGAGCTCGTGGTCGACGGCGGCTCGAGGCCGCCCTGGCCACGCTGGTCGAGGACGGCCTGGTCCACTTCAGCTCCTTCCTCCTGCGCACGGACGACGGCCTGCTCCTCACCGGGATCTGCCAGATCTCCGTGACCGACCGCCCCGCCCGGGACCCCCACCTCTACCCGCACAGCGCGCTGCGCGCCCACCCGGAGCAGCCGGGTACGCACAAGGCGGTCCTCCCGCTGCCAGCGGGGCTTGCCGCGGTCGTCGTGGCCGACCAGGCGGTCACGGTCCCCGGAGCGCTGTTCGGTGTGGAAGGGGAGAGCACGTCGGCCGTCCGCACCGCCACGTTCCAGCTCGTGGTGGTGTCCCTGTCCACCGAGGTCTCCGAGGCGGAGAAGGAGTTCCTGGAACTGGCCACGCTGGTGGCCGCGGGAATCTCCTTCACGCCCCCGACGCCGGCCGCCCGCGAGCCGAAGGCGTCAGCGACCGCCAGCCCCTTCGGCCAGCGGCCAGGGAACCTCACTGCTCCCAGAGGACGTCCAGCCGCAGCCGTACGGCGGACAGCCCCCCGGGGTCGGCGATGACCAGCAGTCCGTCGGGGGTCAGGGCGAGGGCGTCGCACCCCCGCAGCCAGGGCAGCACCCGCACCCTGCCGGAGAACACGTGCCACAGATGCAGCTCGCCGTCGCTCCATGCCACGGCGAGCACCGGACCCGCGGGGGTGTCCGCCGCGGCGAGCGCGGTGGTCCGGTACCGGCGCTGCTGCACCGGCACCGGCATCGGCTCGGCCGAGGTCTCCCACAGCCGCACCGAGCCGTCCGCCCCGGCCGTGAAGGTGAGCGTCAGCCCGTCGGCGGTGTCGACGCAGGTGGCGGCCGTGACCGGCTGCTCGTGCACCTGGCAGGAGCGCGGGACGTCCTGGTACTCGCCCAGGGACCACACGTGCACCGTGCCGCCCCGGTCGCCGACGATCGCGTACGGCGACCGGATGCCACCGCCACCGAGCGCGGTGACCAGCGACTCCTCCCCGGCGAGCGCGGCCGAACCATGGTGCTCGGCGATGCGCTCGAGCGCGAACGCGGTGGTCGGGTCGTCCTCGGTCACGAGCGGCAGCAGCGCGTCGGACCCGTCGAGCAGCAGCGCCGAGCGGACGTCCCGAGCGGCGAGGGAGCGCGGTCGTACGACAGCCGGGTGACCGAACGACGCGGCGGCCCCGTCGGAGAGGCCGGACGCCCTGCTCGGGTCGGAGACGCCGGGTGACGTGTCGAGGGACGCCCCGCTCACGCCGGACACCGCCCCGAGCGACGCCCCGCTCACGCCGGACACCGCCCCGAGCGACCCCCCGCTCCCGACGTCATACGTCCCCAGCCGCCCCGTCCGCTCGGCCGCCAGCAGCCGTCCCTCCACGCCCGGCACCGAAGCGAGCGCGCTCACGGAGAGGTCCGGCCGGCCCCACACCGTGGACCACCAGTGCCGTCCGGCGAGCGGACGCAGGTACTCGGCGAGGCCCGGGTCCGTGGCGACCGCGGCCGCGTGCAGCAGGGCGGCCCGTTCGGCGCTGTCGGTGTGATACGCCGTCAGTTCCGGGGCGGCCCGCCGCCACACCTCGCGCAGTCGCCCGGGCACGGGGATGCGCTCGTCGGCGAGGGTGGCCGTGAGCGCGGTGGCAGAGCCGTGCACCAGGAACCCCGGATCGGCCAACAGGCCGCGAACGGCGGCCCCTTGGTCATCGGTGCGCAGCGCCGCGTCGAGGATGCGGCGGAGCACGGGGGCGGGTGCCTGGGACCAGTCCGGGCGGCCGTCGGCGGTGCGCGGGACCGCGGCCACGAGATCGACGTATGAGACAGACGAGACAGACGAGGCGGACGAGGCGGACGAGACGGATGAGACGGACGAAGACTGTCCGGTCCCGTCGCCGTCGCCGTCTCCACCGCCTTCACCCAGGTCCACGACCTCGGCACCGCCGTGCGCGGCCAGCAGCCCCGACGTCCCGACCTCAACGGCCGCCCGCAGATGGGGAAGAGCCAGGAGCGGCTCCAGCAACTCCGCGACCAAGGTCTCCGGTTCGGCCGACGGCAGATCCGCGGGACCCGCTCCCGCCCGGTGCAGATCGGGGACGAGCAGCAGCAAGGGCCTTTCGTCCGCGGCGACTTGGTCGAGCAGGCGGTCGGGGGAGAGGGGGCCGTAGCCGAGCTGGCGGCCCAGCTCCCACGCGAAGCTCTCGGTGGTCAGCCCCTCGGACGGCACGGTGGCGTGGACCGTGACTCCTGGCCGGCCGACGGTCCCGGCCAGCAGCCAGGCGAGCAGAGCGCTCTTGCCGCTGCCCCCTGCCCCCCGCACCAGACACAGCCGGGGCCCTTCGCCGACGGCCGCCCAGTCGAGCAACCGCTGCCCCTGGGCCCGCTTCTCCTCGTCCAGCGGCGGCCAGGAGGTGATGTCCGGCGTGACGGTCGTACCGGCGGTCATGATGTGCTGGATCCCCTTCACTGCGGCTGCTGGGCCGCTGCCTCACGCAGTTGCCGGATGCCCTCGGCGCGGGACTCGGCCGTCTCGCCGTAGGGGAAGTTGTGCGTCAGCTGAGCGTCGGGGAAGACCTGGCCGAGCCACAGCGAGCAGTAGTGGCCCGGCATGAAGCAGGCCTCCAACTCGGTGTGGACGCGCAGGACTTGCTGCGGCTCGACACCCGCGGCCCGCAGCCGGGCCCACAGCCGCTCCTCCGGGTGCACCCCGATGTCACCGGCCTGCGTGACGATCTGCTTCTCGCCCTGGTCGTTGACGATCTCGAAGGCGGTGAACCACTCCGCGCCCGCGGTGTCCCGGATGTCGTCCAGGACGAGGGGCCACCAGTGCTCCCGCCCCTCGAACGCCCGTGGGTCGATGGTCCGCAGCCGTTGCTCCAGCTCCGCGTACGCGGCGCCGGCCTCCTGCGGCTCGTCGGTGCCGAGGATCTGGGCGAGGCCCTGTCCGAGGGCGGTGAGCGACCGGGCGAAGGCCTCCGCGGTGCCGTTGACGAACCGCGACTCCTCGGTCCAGTCGAGGAGCACGGCGCGTACGACGCCCTCCTGATCGGCACAGATCTCGAACCCGCGGTCGGACCCGAACCGCGCCCACTCCCGGCACTCCTCCAGCACGACCGTACGCCCGACGGACTGGGCGAAGTCCTGCAACGGAACGGGGTCGGACGCGGCCGTCGTGAAATACGGGCCGACGGTCAGCGGAACGGTGATCTCCCCGATGCGCCGAATATCGCTGTCATTCCTCGCGCTGTCGTTCATCGCCATTACCTCGCCTCGGGTTCGGCGACATGAAGGCAGTGCATGACCCCGGAGACCCCGTCCAGGGCGATGTCGTCATACGGCACCATGCCCAGCAGAAGCCAGCCCTCGGCCCCCTCGGGCAGGTCCGTCCGCCGCTCGCGGAGGTCGAACCAGGGATTCGGGCGGGCCGGAATGCCGACATCGCGAAGAAGGTCCGCAGGGGCTGTCATGGGTGATTCCGCCTAGTCGATCGACTCGTACACGTTCGAAAGCACAGCATCCCACGGGGGCAGGCGGGGGGCGTCCTCGTCATCCCAGTCGAACTCCTCCGACCAGGCGGGCTCCACGCCCTCGAAAGGCAACGGGTCGGCCTCGATCATCCGCTCCCGCAGAGAGATCGCCACATCCTCGGAATCGTCGACGTCCTCGGACACCGAGTAGTCGTACTTAGGGCGCTCCAGCTGGAGGAGATACGTGAAATAGGCGAAGGAATCGAGGCTGCGGTTCAGCGGAAGGGCCCGGTATTCGCCGTCGGGCAGGCAGTACACCGTGCCGGACTCGGGATCCAGCACGACGACGTCGTAGAAGATCTCACCGATGACGAGCCACTTCTCCCAGCCCTCCGGCATGTCCTCGTACTCGGAGAAGTGCTCCAGTTCCGCGCAGCGGCGGAATGCTGCCGGGGTGTCCTCGCCCTCGAAGAGCGCGCCGTCCAGGAGGAAGAAGGAGCTGCGGTCGTGCGGGAGTCCGACCTCGGTCAGGACCGTGCGCGCCGAGGCGTGGAGTCCGGCGGGGAGTTTCTCCTCCTGCCACGTCTCGATCTCCTCGGCGGGAAAGACCGACTCCATCATCGCGTGGTCGACGAGCGGGGGCATGTGCTGTTGCTACCTCTTCTTCGGGTTCATGCCGTTCAGGTACTTCTCCATCGCGTCGTTGCCCTTCTGCTTCGAATCCGGTGTGTCGCCGTATTCGACGGTATGGGAGACGCGGACGTCCTTCGGGAGGTACTCCGACATCCAGGCGCTGCAGTTCTGCGCGCCTTTTCCGGTCGTGCACGGTTCTCGTTCGGTGTAGAGCTCGGTCAGCCGGTCCTTGGTCCCGGCATTGAGGAACGGTATCCCCACCTGCCGTTCCGAATGCGACGCGGGCCATTTGCTGCGGCCGACGATGATGAACTCGTCGTCGTCACCCGGCTTTCCGTACCGGCCCGCGGCGTAGTTCCGGCTGGAGAACTTCCCCTTCGACGTCCTTCCGTAGTCACCGTTGGCCTGGCGGGCCGTCCTGGTGGCCTGCGAGAGATCAGTGCTACCGAAGGCTACCTGCTGCGACGGTTTGCTCTCCCGCTTGCCCTTGGGCAGCGGATAGTTGCCCGCCTTCCGCTCGGGGACGGTGTCCCCCTGGAGGTTGAGCGAGGTCAGGCGGGTGCGGTCGTCATCGGTGAGATCGTGGTGCCCCGCCGAGGTGATCCGGGTGACCTTGCCCTTGTCGTCGAGGTGGTAGACGGGGATGTCGCGGCCCGGCGACTTGGTGAGGCCCTGGAGTTCCGTCGCTATGCCGTCGTCGTTGTCCTTGTGCCGCTTGGCCATCTGCTTGAGGCCACCGGTCATGCTCTCGTCGAGGTGGGCGGCGGAACGCTTGACGCCCTTGCCGATGCCCTCCATGACCTCGTCCACCATGGGGTCGAGGAGGTCGGTGAGGGGGTCCTTGCCCCGAGCACGGCCGTGCGAGGACTTCGCGCGGGACAGCTTGGTGCCGGCCCCGTCGCGGATCTTGCCGCCCGCGCCCTTGAGGCCGTTGCTCGCGCGGTCGTAGGAGTCGAGGTCCATGCTGAACTGACCGCCGCCGCCTCCGCTGCTCGACCCGCCGTCCCCGCCCGCACCGGCCAGCTGCATGGAACCGCCGCCGCCACCCGCGCTGGCCAGCTGCATCCCGCCCGACTTGAGGGTGTCGACGCCCTCGCCCAGACCCTTCTCGCCGGCCTTCGCGGTCTGGCCGAGGTCGACGCCGTTCTGCGTGCCGAGGGCGTTGCCGCCGATCTGCACGACCAGGTCGCCCGCCATCGCGCCGAGGGCCTGGAAGACCGGGCCCATCGCGACCTCCATGATCCGCCCGGCGATCTCCTCGCACACCTCCTCGAAGATGCGCTTCACCGCGATCCGGGTGACCTGCGTGCCCGCGACACCGCCGAGGGTGGACAGGCCGAAGGTGAGCGGGGCGGCGGCGATGGCGGCCGCGATCTCCGCCGCGAGGATGCCGAGTTGGGCGATCGCGGCGATCTTCGCGCCCTCGATCAGTACGGCGACCGCGTCCAGCGCGGTCGCCGCCACCCGGCCCGCTTCGGCGAGGTTGGTCAGGTGCTTGCCCTTGACGAGATCCCAGTGCCTCTCGAGCGCCTGGATCGCGAGGCCTTCGTTGCCGCCGACCAGGTCGGTGATCGCCTGGTGCGCGTCCGCGGCGCCGTCGTCGATGTCGTCGGCGAACTCCCGCATGGCCTGGGCCATGTCGCGGTAGTCGTCCTCGTCGACATTGGGCCAGCTGATGCCTATCAGGTCCAGGGCCGCATCCAGCTCGCTCGGCAGGACTACACCCACAGGGACCCCCGTTCGAAAGTTTCTCGGGGCAACGTAACTTTGATCGAATCTTGTGAACAAGTTGATCCGGTGTCACTTGACTTGAACTGAAGCCCAGTTGGCGCAGACCTTTCCGAACGGAACCGGAGGGCGCGGAAATCCGTCGCGCTCTCATCGGCGGGCGGTTAGCCTCCGCCGGGACATGAGGGCGAGGGGAGCCGGGGCATGGAGACGGGACGCATACGGACCGACCGACTGGGCGTACTGCTGGACCAGTTCGACTGCGTGAGGGAGCGGGCGCAGATACGGCTCGAAGGGCTCGGCGACGAGGAGTACCTCTGGGAGCCGGTCCCCGGCTGCTGGTCGATCCGGCGCCGCGGCGAGGCGGTGACACCTCGGGCCTACGGTCCCGGTGAGTGGGTCATCGACAAGGGCGCCCCGGACATCCCGTCGGGCGAGTACGCCGAGGTCGCCCGGCAGGCCGCCGACGGCATGAGCGTCGCCAAGATCGCCGAGGACTGGAGCGTGAGCGTCGAGCGGGTCGAGGAGGTCCTCGCCCACACCGGCCCCGTGGAACCCGACATCAGCCCGGTCACCACCATCGCGTGGCGGCTCGCGCACCTCCACTCCTGCTTCGCCGGTGAATGGGAGTGGACCTTCGGCGAACGCCGCACGGATCCCCACCAGTTGGTCGACTTCACCCCCTCCGCCTCCCTCGCCCAGGAACGCTTCTGGTCCCTGCTCGACCGCTGGCGTGAGGCCGTCGGCCAGGTGACGGAGGAACAGCTCGACACCATCGGCTTCTCCCAGTACCCCTACGGCTCCGCCCCGGACGAGCCGTACATCGCCACGCTGTGGGGCTCCAACCTGGAACTCATCCACCACATGGCGGAGATCGCGCTGCTGCGCGACCTGTGGCAGGCCCGCCGTACCGAGGGCTGATCCGGCAGGGGCCGTACACCTTCGGGTGCGGGGTGTGGAAGTTCTGTGGACAAGTCGGCCGCGGCCCCGCCGACGCCGACCACCCCGCGACATCGCCGACCCACTTTTGAGAGTCTGTCGACCGTCAACGTCAACCGGACCGACAGTTGGGCGGCCATGAACCACAGCAGCCAGGAATGGGCCCCGCAGGCTCAGCAACCGGGGCCGTACGGCCAGGCGCCCGGTCCTGCGGAGACCGTGATCCACGTCCCCAACAAGAGACTGCGCAGATACGACAAGGCCGCACCGGGGGAGCCGGCCACCACCGTCCAACAGGCCGGCCCCGGTCCCCAGGGCCCGCCGCTGGCGTACGTCCACGTCCCCCAGGACGCCCCGAAGGGTGGCCGCCAGAGCCGGCCGCCGTTCACCCTCAGCGGCCCGAACGGCGAACCGCTCGCTTCCGTACGGTCCGTCGGCGACGGTGTCTACGAGGTTTACGGCGGCGACGGCGTCCCGCTCGGCCGGATCACCCGGCGCGGTGGCCGGACCCTGCCGTGGCCGCGCCGCGTGCGGTGGAGCGTGCAGCCCGCCCAGGGAGAGGGACCGCTGGCCGGCGAGGTGGGGACCGGCAAGGCGTGGACGGTGTTCGTCCTGATCTCCCCGATCTACTTCCTGTGCTGGGCGGTCATGTCGGCGCAGGGAGCGCTCTGGCTGCTGCTCGGCGAGAAGGGTGAGGCGAAGAAGGAAGCCGCCTGGGAGCTGGAGCCGCCGACCTGGACCCGGTGGCGCCGGGACGGCGAGCCGGACCCCGTGATCGAGTACCAGACAGGCCGCAAGTACCGCCTCGCCTCACCCCGTCTGGACCCACGCCTCGCCTACGCCCAGGCCGTCCTGCACGTATGGGACCGCGCCTGAGCGTGCGCATGCCACAAATTGGCGACAGCGAACACCGCCAGGTAGGCCGGAAGTTGCTGCTCCGATAGTCTGACCGGCGATCACCGATGACGCTACGGGGAGGCAACGGGGATGGCGGACTTCCAGATCGATGTCGATCGTATGAAGACCCTGATCAACAGGCTGGACCAGGTGGACGACCGTATGCGCGGCGCCCAGGAGCGGCTGAACAAGGTCGGTCCCAAGGGCCTGGGCACGGACGGTCTCGACAACGCCTGTGACGACTTCCAGGACGACTGGGGCGACGGCATCAAGCGCATCGCCGACGGCGCCAAGCAGCTGCACGAGGGGCTCCAGAAGACGCTCGAGGCGTACCGGTCGACCGATCAGGATTTGCAGAAGGGCTTCAGCCAGAAGTAGCCCGCAGCACCGCTGCACCACCTCCGCACCACCGCTTTGACAACGCGCACACGCACACAACGGGGAGAAGACGATGGGGATGTTCGACGATCCCAACTGGCCCGGACTGACGTTCAATCCGGCCAAGGGTGACCTGCACACGATCCAGTCGCTGGCGTACGACGTCAAGACGGTCGGCGACGAGCTCGACGAGATGCGCGAGATGCTCGTCGGCATCGGCAAGACGGACGGCATCTGGGACGGCGAGGCCGCCAAGAAGTTCCAGGAGAAGGTCGGCGAGCTGCCCAAGTACCTCCAGCAGGGCCACGAGTCGATGAACGCCTGCTCCCGGGCGCTCAAGGGCTGGCACGACGAGCTGGAGACCATGCAGCGCCAGGCCAAGAACCTGGAGGAGCGCGCGGTCGAGGCCCGCAAGCGGCTCGAGCAGAAGAACGCCGACGTCGACCGGGTCAACGTCAAGATCGAGGGCGCGATGTTCCAGCAGCTCACCGAGCAGCAGGCCAAGGCCCTGTCGGAGGAGGCCGACTCCGCCTCCCGGGCCGCCCAGGACGCCGCGACCGACCTCAAGCTCCTCATCCAGGACGGCGAGGCGCTCCGCAAGTACTGGGAGGAGCAGGCCGCTAAGGCCGAGAACGCCATTCGCGAGGCCGCGAACAACCGGCCGCCGGACATCAGCGTCTGGGACAAGATCACGGACGGTCTGAAGGGAGCCTGGGACGGCTTCAAGAACTTCCTGATCGACAACGCGGACCTGTTCTCCACGATCTCCGCCGCGCTCGCGGCCGCCGCCATCGTCGTCAACGTCATCCCCGTCGGCGGTCAGGTCGCCTCGGCGATCCTCGGTGCCGGCTCGGTCGCGTTCGCCGGCGCGGCGATGGCCGGCCACTGGATGGGCGGCGCACCGATGTGGAAGGTCGGCCTGGACGCGCTCGGTGTGATCCCCGGTGTCGGTGGCGCCGGCAAGGCGCTCATCTCCGGCGGCAAGGCGCTGTTCACCGGGGCCCGGGAAGCGGGGGCACTGGCGTCCGGCGCCAAGGTCATGATGAACCAGATCAAGAACCCCATGAGCACCAAGATGATCAACTGGGGCCTCGGCAAGTTCGGCAAGGCCGTCGACCCGTCGCTCATCACCGGTGGTGTCAAGGGCTTCTCCACCGGCTTCGGCCTCGGCCACCTGATCTCCGGCGGCAACGAGGGCGAAGGCGCGCCCGCGGTCTCGACCCAGCCCGCCCCGGCCACCGGCCAGCCCCGCCCCGAGCCCCAGGTCACGACGATGCCCTGGCCGGCCTCGGGTGACAAGTTCCACCAGACCCTGGCGGCCTGAGCACCATGAGCGAACTCACCACCGCCGCTCCGGCCACGGAGCCGTTCGCCCTGCACGTCGGCTGGGTGGTCCCGCCGTTCTTCCACGAACTCCCGCTGGGCACGGACGACGCCGAAGAGGCGGCCGAGCAGCTCTACGAGACGGTCCACAAGGTCATGCCGGGCGGCACCGACCAGGACCGGTTCCGCATGTTCGTCACCTACGCCGGCATCATCGACGACCTGCGCAACGCCGGAGCCGTGTACGCGGGCTTCTGCAACCTGGACTTCGACGGCCGCCCCAGCACCGCCACCGTCGCCGTCTACCGCATGCCGCTGCACGACATCACCGCCGAGGACGTCCTGTCGGAGGCCCTCAGCGGCCTCCGGCGGGCCTACCCCGACGACGACGTCCGCCTCAGCACCCTGCCCTCCGGCAAGGGCGACTCCGAGGCCGTCGTACGGATCGGCCAGGCCCCCTTCACCCTCACCGCCGAGGCCTCGCCCACGGGGGAGCCCCTGGAGGTGCCGCGCGGCCAGATCCAGGTCTACATCCCGCTCCCCAACAACGCCGACCTGCTCGCGTTCGAGCTCTCCACGCCCTGCATGGAGGACTGGGACTTCTATTCGGAGCTCTTCGCGACGATCGTGCGGACCCTGGACTGGGCGACGGAGGAGCAGGCCGAGATGGAGGCCGCGCTCTCCCGGGCCCAGCCGGTCCCGGACGTGGCACCCGACCCGGCCGTGGTCCAGGAGCTCTACTCCTTCTCCAGCCGGGTCCTGGACGGTCTCGGCGTCCGCGGCCGGATGGACGAGGGCAACGTGGTGTCCGCGGTGACCTGCGCCGACTGCTGGTCCAAGGGGCTGACGACGGTGTGCACGGCCCGCCACCTCTGGCAGATCGACGGGGTCGAGGACGCGCAGCTCGCGGTCGCCGTGGGGCGGCTCGACGAGACCTTCCAGAGCCAGGGCTGGCTCAAGCTGGCCGGCACACCGGGGGAGAGCGTGTCCCTGGCCGCGGACAGCGGCACCGGCCACCGCGTCAACGTCACCGTCATCCACGGCCGGCAGCGGCTCGTCGTCGAGGTCGTCGCCCCCTGCACCCGCACGGTGCGCGGGCCGGGCGACTCCGTCTTCGGATGACGTCCGGACAGCTGAGGATCGCAGCATGAACGACAACGCGACGGGCCTCCTCCCGGTCGGCGCCCGCGCACTGTCCGCGGACCCCCGGCTCGCCACCGCCGTACGGGACGTCGGCAGAACCTACGGCTACGACTATTTCGACGACGAGACGGTCGGGCGGACCCTCGCCGAGCACGAGGCGGCCCTGCGCCGGCTCTCGCGCGGTGGACTGGTCTGGGCCGGCTCCCTGGCCACCGCGGTCGGGATCGTGTGGCTGGTGTGGGCCGCTTCCGGCGAGCCGGACAACATGGCGGTCGCCGTCACCCCCCCGGCCGTCGTCCTGGCCCTGGCCCTCGCCGCCTTCGTCCAGGTCAACCTCCAGGGCAGGCGCAGGCTCCGCCACCCCTTCCTGGAGGGGTACCGGCACGTCCTCGCGGCGGCGCGGGCGCACGGCGCCCCCGTGTCGTACGTGCCCGCCTGGCTGACCGGCCGGGGCGGCGCGGCGCTGGACATGGCCCCGCTGCCGTCGTACGAGGCACCGGCCGGGGGCCGTTCCACTTCCGTCGCTCCACCGCCCAAGCCCCCGGAGGTCGAGGAGTACGAGCGGATCGCCGACCAGGGCGGCTGGCACGACGAGGCGGGCTGGATCCTCGTCGTCGCTGGAGCCGTCGGTATCGGCTACGCCGTGGTCGAGGACCTGCCCGCGGCGTACGCGTCGGTCCTGCTCATCGCGCTCGGCATCTGGACCTGGACCGCCGGTCACCGCCTCGGCAGACGTCAGCGGGAGCTGTCCGGCGAGGCCCGCCGCTACCTCGACGAGCTGACCCGGGCCCAGGCCGCCGGAGCCCCCGTGCACGAGCTCTCGCCGCCCCTGCGCAAGCTCCTGGACACACGGCTCTGACAGACGGCACGCGTACGGCGGTGGCGGCACCCTCTCCGGGCGCCGCCACCGCCGTATTCACGACTGCTCAGCCCCTCAACCGACCCGCGCTCCCGCGGCCCTGGCCCGCTCCCGTGCCTCGGGGCTGACGCCACGGGTGCGAGCCGACATCCGGTCGTCCACCGCCGTGCGCTGAGCGACACCGAACAGCCGACGCGGGCCCGGTACGGCGACGACGCCCAGGAAACGCGGGTCGCCGGCGAACCAGACCTCGCCGACCTCGCCGGCTCTGACCTTGCGGACCCAGAACGTGCGACCGCTGCCCAGGAAGCTGCCGTAACCGAGGGAGACGGACTTGTCCGGGCGTTCGGGGTCCGTGAAGGAGAACCGGGTCGTGCCGTTCTTCGCGATCGAGGCCGCTCCCGGGACGGACTGCCACGGGTAGACCTTCAGGATCCGGCGCAGCGACCGGATGCCCAGGACCCTCGCCGTGTTGAGCATGGCCAGGTAGATGAGCACGAACAGGGCCGGGAAGAGGATCCAGAGCGTCCATACCGGTGTCAGGAGCACCGCGTACAGCCAGGCCACGAAGGACACCAGCGAGAGCACGAAGGCACTGAGCCGGAACGTGGCCGTACGGCGCCAGGCCGACCGGGTGGCCGGGTCCTCCCAGGCCGTCTTCGTCAGGGGAACATCCACTGCGTTTCACTCCCCCCGGGTCAGCCGAAGACCGCGCGCACGGACGCCTCGACCTCGGATGCGGGGATCTGGGCCTTGAACTCCTCGGGGAGCGGATTGTCGAAGCTCACCATCTCCGCCATGGCGCGGTGGACGTCACGGTAGTGCTCGCGAGCGTCCACGGCCGTCGTCGTCAGGGTGAGGACCGCGAGGTTGCGCCCGTCCGGGAACGGCAGGTACGCGGTCGCCTCGTACAGGGACCGCTGCCGGGCGTCGGCCTGAGGGGGCAGCTCCACCAGGGACTCGGTGAACGCGCCCGGCCCGCAGGGCAGGTCCGCCACGGAGACCGGCAGCGCGTTGCTCCGCGCGGTCGCCGCCTGCGCCGCCGCCAGCTTGCGCGGAGTCCACGGGATCTCGCGCCGGGCCAGCAGCACGACCGATTCCAGCATCGTGCCGTCGTCCCCTTCGTGCGCGCCGATGGCGAAGCTCACCACGCCTTCCCGCCGCATCTCCGAGGTCAGGGCCCTGGCCTCGGCCAGCTGCTCCAGGAAGCCGGCCCGCTGCTCCGGAGGAACCAGCTCCAGAAGGGAGTTGACGGCCTCGACCACCCTCGTGCCCTCCGGGGACCCCGGATCGGCGAACAGGTCGCGGAAGGGGACCTCCACATAGCCGGGCGCGAGCGCGAACCACAGGTCGCAGCCGCGCTCCATGGCCGACTCGTCGATGGCGTACTCGAACTCGTCCGTTTCGTCGGTCATGAGTTCCACTCCTTCAGTGCGTCGCGCCGAACAGGATCTTCAGCGTCTTCAGAGCGGTGGCACCATGGCCGGCCCCGTCGAAGCTGCCGGCCCGGACCCCGTCCGCCCCGGTCGCCGCGTTCTCCGCGACGGGGTTCTTGATCTCGTCCCACAGGTTTTTGGCCACGCCGTACGTCCCGGTGAGCGCACCCGCGCCGGAGACCGAGACATCGATGACCTTCGCCGCCGCGGACGGATCGGCGGCGCCCTTCACCAACCAGGTGGTCAGCGGGTTCTCGGCGGCGTGGATGCGCTGGGCCGCCAGCCAGGTCTTGCCGCCCGCACTGCTCAGCTTCTCGCCCAGGGTGAGCGCCTCCGCACCGGCGCTCGCCGACCGCGCCGCACCGTTGACCCCGCGTGCGACGGCACCGATGCCCGGCACCATGCCGAGGCTGTCGCCGACCACTCCCACCGCGTTGCTCCAGAAGTCCGCGTCGAACTCCCCCTTGGTGAAACCGTCCTTGAGCGACGCCCGCACCACCGGGTTCGACAACCGGCTGATCAGCGTCGCCGCGCTCGCCGCCGCCGCGACCAGCAGGAGGATGGGGCCGACCGGCACGGCGAAGAACAGCGCCGCGAGGCCCGCGATGGCCGCGATCGTGCCGAGGATGTCGGTGAGGTTGTCGCCGACCCAGTCCATGGCCTTCTCGAACCAGTTCGGCTCCTCGGGCGCCAGCTTGTCCGTGGAGTCCCGCAGCACGCGCGCCTTGCCGCGGGCGTCGGTGCCGTGCTCCTCCTGGAGCTCCTGCGCCTTCCTGATGACGTCGCTGTAGGCGGTCCTGGCGTTGGTCACCGCCTCGCGCGCCTTGGTGAGCTCCTCGGTCGCCTTGTCCAGCCGCGCCTGCGCGTTCCTCAGCTCGGCGTCATCGGTGAACGTCCTGCCCGCCAGCTTGAGATCGGGGTTCGCGGCAGCCGACTTCTCCTGACCCTCCGCCGTCTCGATCTTCCCCTTGGCGTCCTTGGCGTCCCCGTCGAGCGCTCTCGCCCGCTGCTGGTAGCCGTCGAGTGCCTTCTGCCAGTCGGCCAGCGCGGTCGCCGCCCTGGTGATGGAGGAGTGGGCGTTCTTCAGGTTCGTCGGGAGCGCCCCGTCGAGCTGCTCACGGAAGGCAACCGCCGCGTCCCCCTCCCAGTCGCCGCCCGACCGCAGGTTCTCGATCATCGTGTGGGCGTCGGAGATGGTCTGCGCGGACTTCTGGAGCCGGGACGTCAGTTCCGACACGACCGTGACGTTGCCCGGTGCCGGGTCGAAGCCCAGCGAAGGATAGGAGCTCACTTGCCGCCTCCCTGCGCCGCCGCCTTGCGGAAGCCCTCTTCGAGGGCGTGGTCGACCTCGTCGTAGTTGGCCTTGCTCTGGCCCACGCTGTCCGCGAACTTCCCGGTCAGCTCGGCGATCTGCTCGGAGCCGTACTTCCAGTGCTCGTGGAAGTCGGCACAGGCGGCGTCCAGCTCCTTGGTGCCGATGCCCTCCGTGGTGACGTCCTGCATCCACTTGCGGACGTTGTCGAGTTCCGCCTTCGCGTCCTCCAACGTCTTTCTGAAGCGCCCCAGTTCGGCGGTGTCGGTCTTGAAGTAGTCCGTCACGACTTCTCTCCCCGTTCGACAAGAATCTTCACAACAACAAAGAGGGGCGGACCGCACACACGGCCCGCCCCCTCACCAGAGCAGGCTCAGCTCTCCGGCAGGTAACCCGTCTGCACGAGCTGACCGCTCGTCCGGCGGGAGATGAACTGGCCACGGCCCGGAGGCATCGGCGCGGCCTTGATGTTGTTGAACACCGGGCCCTCCGACGGGTCGCCGGACAGCACGATGCCCTGCGCGCCGAGCTCCTTGATCCGGGTGAGGACCGGCTCGAAGGAGGAGCGCGAGGCACCCGACGTGGTGCGGGCCAGGATGATGCGCAGACCGAGGTCACGCGCGAACGGCAGGTACTCCAGGAGCACCGACATCGGGTTGCCCATCGACGTGGCGACGAGGTCGTAGTCGTCGATGAAGATGAACGCGTCCGGCTCGCTGTACCAGGAGCGGTTGCGCAGCTGGTCCGGCGTCACGTCCGGGCCCGGCATACGGCGGCTCATCGAGCCGGCCAGCGACTCCATGACCTCCTGGAGCTGCGGACCCGAGGCGCAGTACTTGTACATGTGGCTCTCGGGCACCTGGCCGAGCAGCGCGCGCCGGAAGTCCGACACCACGAACAGCGCCTTGTTGGGCTGGTACCGCTCCGCGATCTGCTTGGCCATGAACCGCAGCAGCGAGGACTTGCCGGACTCGCTCTCGCCGTAGATGACGAACAGCGGGTCGGTCTCGAAGTCCACGAAGACCGGCGAGAGGGTGAGCTCGTCGACGCCGACTGCGATACCGCGGCTGCCGAAGTCGCCGCCACCGGGCAGCTCGGACGCGTGCAGCATCGTCGGCAGCATCCGCACCTTGGGGGCCGTCGGGCCCTGCCAGGCGCTGTTGACGCTCTGCACGAGGTTCGCCATGCCGTCGGCCAGGTCCTCCACCTGCGTCGACCCGTCGATGCGGGGCGTGGCGGCGAGGTAGTCCAGCTTGTCCGGCGACAGACCGCGGCCGGGCTTGCCCATCGGCACGTTCTCGGCCCGCTTGCGGTCGAACTCCGACTCCATCGCGTCACCGAGGCGCAGTTCGAGCCGGCTCAGGATCTGGTCGCGCAGCGCGGGACGCATCTCGGTGTACCGGGTCGCGGTGATGATCAGGTGGATGCCGAAACCGAGACCGCGGGTCGCGATGTCCGCGATGACCGGGTCGAGCATCTCGTAGTCGTTCTTGAAGGTCGCCCAGCCGTCGATGATGAGGAAGACATCACCCCACTGCTGGTCGGGGTAGTGCCCCTGCGCCCGGCGGGAGCGGAAGGTGCCCATGGAGTCGATGCTCTTGGAGCGGAAGAACTCCTCTCGGGCGTTCAGGATGCCGTGCACCTCCGCCACCGTACGGCGGACCTTCTCCTGGTCCAGACGGGAGGCCGCGCCGCCCATGTGGGCCAGGTTCTCCAGCGCGAGCATGCCGCCACCGCCGAAGTCGAGGGCGTAGAACTGCACTTCGGCCGGTGTGTGGGTGAGCGCGAACGACGTGATCATGGTGCGCACCAGCGTCGACTTGCCGGACTGCGGGCCACCCACGATCAGCGCGTGACCGGCGGCACCCGAGAGGTCCGCGTACATCACGTCACGGCGCTGCTCGAACGGCTTGTCGACCAGGCCGACCGGGACGATCAGCTTGCTCTGCGCGTGGTAGCCCTCGGCGTGCAGACCGCGCTCCGGGCTGACGCCCAGCGCCGGCAGCACCTGGTCGAGGCTGAACGGCTCGTCCAGCGGCGGCAGCCACACCTGGTGGGCGGGCGGACCCTGTCCCTCCAGGCGGCTGACGATGACGTCGAGGACGGTGTCGGCGAGCGCGTCGTCGACCTGGTTGCTCCGGGTCTCCGGCTCCGGCTCGGCGAGGATCCGCACCGGCACCGGCGCCGCGGTGAACAGCACGGGGGAGCGGTCGATCCGCCCGCCGCCCTGCGCCATCGGCCCGTTCGGCCGGTAGGTGCCGGACACGTACGCCGCCTTGAACTGCACCATCGTCTCGGTGTCGTACTTGAGGATGCCCGCGCCGGGGACGTTCGGCAGGTGGTAGGCGTCGGGCACACCGATCGCGGTGCGGGACTCGGCCGCGGAGAAGGTGCGCAGACCGATGCGGTACGACAGGAAGGTGTCCAGACCGCGCAGCTTGCCTTCTTCCAGTCGCTGCGAGGCGAGCAGCATGTGCACACCCAGCGAACGGCCGATCCGGCCGATCTGGATGAACATCTCGATGAAGTCCGGCTTGGCGGCGAGGAGTTCGCTGAACTCGTCGATGATCAGGACGAGCGAGGGCAGCGGGTCCAGCGCCGCACCGGCGGCCCGCGCCTTCTCGTAGTCGGTGATGTTGGCGTAGTTGCCGGCCTGCCGCAGCAGCTCCTGACGGCGGGTCAGCTCACCGGTGATGGAGTCGCGCATGCGGTCCACCAGGGTGAGCTCGTCGGCCAGGTTGGTGATGACCGCGGAGACGTGCGGCATGGACCCCATGCCGGTGAAGGTGGCACCGCCCTTGAAGTCCGCGAGGACGAAGTTGAGCGTCTCGGAGGAGTGCGTGACCGCGAGGCCCAGCACCAGCGTGCGCAGCAGCTCCGACTTGCCGGAACCGGTGGCGCCGACGCACAGACCGTGCGGGCCCATGCCCTCCTGCGAGGCCTCCTTGATGTCCAGCATGACCGGCTCGCCGTTCTCGCCGAGACCGATCGGCACCCGCAGCCGCTCGTGCAGCGTGCGCGGCCGCCAGGTGCGCGAGACGTCCACGCCCGCCGCGTCACCGATCTGCATCAGGTCGGTGAAGTCCAGGTTCGCCAGCAGCGGTTCGTCCGCGTCGGCGGCACCGAGGCGCAGCGGCGCCAGCTGCCGGGCCAGCGACTCGGCCTGCGCCTGCGACAGCACGTCGGGGACACCGGTGAAGACACCCGTGCCCGCCTCCAGCTCCATGGCGTCCGGCCACACCCGGATCGACAACGAGCCCCGCGCCTCGTCGAGTTCACCGGGCACCACCTCGAGGATGGTCACGCCCTGCAGGCCCTCCGCCGAGGCCAGCACCGAGTCCGCGGGCACCCCGCCGCCGTCGAGGACGACGACCACGTGCGGCTGGTCGAGGACCGGCGAACCGTCCCGGCTCCAGCGGGGGCGGCCCTCCAGCTGGTGGGCGATCATCTCCTCCAGCTCGCCGAGGTCGTAGCAGAGCAGACGCCGGGAACCCGCGCCGTCGGACTCCTTGTGCTGCATGTGCGGCAGCCACTTGGTCCACTCCCAGTCCACCGCCGCGCCCGGCGAGGCCACGACCGCGACCACCACGTCCTCGGGCGAGTGCAGCGCGGCCAACTGGCCGACCATGGACCGGGTCTGGCCGTAGACCGTCTCGGCGTCACCGGAGATCGTCACGTGGTAGAAGGAGCGCAGCCCGATGGCCAGAGGAAGTTCACCGAGCGTGCCGTAGCTCGCGATGAACTGCTGCATCGCGTGGGCGGTCAGCGGCTCCAGCTCGTCCACCGGCGCGGTGTCGGGGGCGACCAGCGGGGTGGCCAGCTGCTGCGGGCCGAGGCCGATGCGGACCTGGACGAAGTCCTGGTCCATGGACCGCCGTTCCCACAGCCGCGACCCCTCGGCGACCAGCGCCCACAGCTGTTCCGGCGCCGGGTGCAGGTAGTACTGGGCGTCGCGCTGCTTGTGCACCGTGCGCCGTACCTCACGACGCTTCTGCGCCAGGTACTTGAGGTAGTCGCGCCGGGCCTCGGCCATCTGACCGGAGGGTCCCTTGCGGGCCCGCACGATCTGGGCGACCAGCATGGCGACCGTGGACACCATCATCAGGCCGCCCATGATCTTCATGAAGCCCTGGGCGCCCGGCATGAAGAAGAACGCCGCCGACGAACCCATGCCCAGCATGGGCAGCAGGTTCATCAGCAGACTGTCGTCCTCGGTACGAGGCAGTTCGGGAGGGGACTCGAGCTTGACCTCCTCATTCGGCACCTCCGGCGGGTAAACCCGCGGCGGGCGCTTGACGATGACGACGCTCACCGATCCACCAGTCCTTCACGCGATAGCAATGTCGAACCGCCCCCGTCGTGACGGCCCCCGTATGTTCGTCGACTCATGGGGCTCTGCCAACGCATGAGTCGGGCGTTGATCCTACTGTTCTGCGGGCCCGTTGAGCCGGGAGGGGATGAGGAGAAGCCGCAAGGGGACGGTAGGGTGACGCTCCAAACGCAGCGGGGAGCGGGTTTCGCCCTGGCAAACCGCGACGAATCACCGAGTACTGGACTAGGGGGAACCGTCAGGTGAGTACGGTTTCAGCAACCGGATTCTGCCGGGTCACGGTGGCGGCACCGAACAGCCGGATCGACGTGGCACTTCCCGAGGACGTGCCGCTCTCTGACGTATACCCGGAGATCCTGCGGCTGTCGGGACAGACGCCCGAGGAGGCCGCGCCCACCGGGTACAACCTGGTGCGCAGGGACGGCTCCGTCCTCGACGACGGCCGCTCGCTCGCCGAACAGCAGATACGCGATGGTGAATTGCTGCTCCTGCGGCCGTTCGCGGACTCGCTGCCGCCCGCCGTCTTCGACGACGTCGTGGACGCCGTGGCCGCGGTCGTCGAGGCCGACCGGCGCAGCTGGAACGACGGCATGATGCGGATCGTCGGCCTGACCGCCGGCGCACTGCTGCTGACCATGATGGCGCTGGCCCTGTGGTTCTCCGAGCCGCTGCGCCACGACATGCACGGCCTGCCCGGGGTCATCGCGGGCGTCACCGGCATCGTCCTGGTCGCGCTCGCCTCCGTACGCGCGCGGGTCTACGACGACCACCACGCGGCCGTGGCCCTCGGCATCGCCTCGCTGCCGCACCTGATGGTGGGCGGCTCCGGCATCATGGGCCTCGACGCGGGCGAGGGCCCCGGCCGGCTGAACCTCCTCGTCGGTTTCGCCGCCGTCCTCGTCGCCGCCGTGCTGCTCGTCCTGATGCTCCCGCAGAAGGACGCGCCCTTCATCGCCGCCGCGTTCGGCGCCGGCATCGGCGTTCTCGCCACCTTCGCCGCGATCGTCTCCGAGGCCGAGCCGCGCGAGACCGCCGCCGTCACCGCCGTCGTCATGATCGCCGTCATCGGCTTCCTGCCCGGCTGGTCCGCCCGCTTCTCCCGGCTGCCCATCGGCTTCCGCTCGCCCGACCAGATCGCCAAGCGCGGCCGCGCCGAGGACCAGCAGGAGCAGGAGCCGGTCGACTACCAGCTCATCACCGACCAGGCCCGCCGCGGCCACGAGCTGCTGCTCGGCCTCGTCGGCGGCTGCGCGGTCACCGGGGTCGCCTCCGCCGGTGTGGTGCTCGGCTTCTCCACCAGCGGCTGGGCCCAGCTGCTGTCGCTGGCGGCCGGCCTCGCCATGCTGATGCGGGCCCGACTCTTCCTGTACACGTCCCAGGTCGTCACCCTGATGATCTCGGGCATCGTCACCGTCAGCCTGCTGGTCCTCGGCCTCGCCCTGAACCCGCCGGCCGACATCATGGAAGAGCTCGTCTACAACCACAACCACGCCCCGCTGGACATCCGCACCGTCTGGCTCTCCGCCGCGGTCGCGTTCGGCGCCATGCTCCTGGTGGCGGTCGCCCTGATCGTCCCGCGCAAGGGCGTCACCCCGTTCTGGGGCCGCATGCTCGACCTGAGCGAGGGCGCGGTGCTGCTGTCCCTCGTCCCGCTGTGCCTCGCGGTCCTCGACCTGTACGCGGCGGCCCGCGGCATGACCAGCTGACGCACGCCCCGACCGGTTGACGGCGGCTGTCACCCACACGGGCGGCAGCCGCCGCTTCGTTCGTACGACGCCGGCCTGGTCCTGGGCACTCCCGCCGGGCTGATACGCTGGCTGACGGCCGTTTGTGTACGCACCCCCGGAGCCCCGCGCTCTGGAGGCCGCGCCCAGCGGATCCCCGCCTCCCGAGTTACGGAAGCACCCCTGAGAAGTGGACCAGGGGCACTCGGTGGCTACCCAAGAGACTACGAGGAGTACGCGTGTCGCTCGACGCCGCTACGAAGAAGCAGATCATCAGCGAGTTCGGCCAGAAGGAGGGCGACACCGGCTCCCCCGAGGTCCAGGTCGCCATGCTCTCGCGTCGGATCTCCGACCTGACCGAGCACCTCAAGACCCACAAGCACGACCACCACTCCCGTCGTGGTCTGCTGATCCTGGTCGGTCAGCGCCGCCGCCTTCTCCAGTACCTGGCGAAGAAGGACATCCAGCGCTTCCGTACGCTGGTCGACCGCCTCGGCATCCGCCGCGGTGCGGCGGGCGCCAAGTAGGACGCCGTGAAGGGAGCGGTTCCCGAAACGATCGGGGGCCGCTCCCTTTGCCGTATGCGCGCCCCGTACGTGCACGCCGTACGTACGGAAACGTGCGCAGTGTCACACCCACTTTGTAGTGTGGTAGCACAACGCAGTACCACGAGGAGAAGTGCACCTCGCCGCCGCCGGTCCTCGGTAGTGGCCCCCGGGCCTTGCGAACCCGGGTGCTTCGATCGAAGACCGGCCCGCACCAGATGGAGCGCTTCTCCGCGCACGTCCCCCCGCCACACGGGCGGATCGGGACAAAGACGAACGCAGACGAAAAGTAACGGAGAGCACCTAGTGGAGAACGAGACCCACTACGCCGAGGCCGTCATCGACAACGGCTCCTTCGGCACCCGCACCATCCGCTTCGAGACGGGCCGCCTCGCCAAGCAGGCCGCCGGCTCCGCCGTGGCCTACCTGGACGACGACACCATGGTGCTGTCGGCCACCACCGCCTCGAAGAACCCCAAGGACCAGCTCGACTTCTTCCCCCTGACGGTGGACGTCGAGGAGCGGATGTACGCCGCCGGCAAGATCCCCGGCAGCTTCTTCCGCCGCGAGGGCCGGCCCTCCGAGGACGCGATCCTCACCTGCCGCCTCATCGACCGCCCGCTGCGCCCCTCCTTCAAGAAGGGCTTGCGCAACGAGATCCAGGTCGTCGCCACCATCATGGCGCTCAACCCCGACCACCTGTACGACGTCGTGGCGATCAACGCCGCCTCCGCGTCCACCCAGCTGGCCGGTCTGCCCTTCTCCGGCCCGATCGGCGGCGTCCGCGTCGCGCTGATCAACGGCCAGTGGGTCGCCTTCCCGACGCACTCCGAGCTCGAGGACGCCGTCTTCGACATGGTCGTCGCGGGCCGCACCCTGGAGGACGGCGACGTCGCGATCATGATGGTCGAGGCCGAGGCCACCGAGAAGACCATCCAGCTGGTCAAGGGCGGCGCCGAGGCCCCGACCGAGGAGGTCGTCGCCGCCGGTCTGGAAGCCGCGAAGCCCTTCATCAAGGTCCTCTGCAAGGCCCAGGCCGACCTCGCCGCGAAGGCCGCCAAGCCCACCGGCGAGTTCCCGATCTTCCTCGACTACCAGGACGACGTCCTGGAGGCGCTGTCCGCCGCGGTCCGCCCGGAGCTCGCCTCCGCGCTGACCATCGCCGGCAAGCAGGAGCGCGAGTCCGAGCTGGACCGCGTGAAGGCGCTCGCCGCCGAGAAGCTCCTCCCGGAGTTCGAGGGCCGCGAGAAGGAGATCTCCGCCGCGTACCGCTCCCTGACCAAGCAGCTCGTCCGCGAGCGCGTGATCAAGGAGAAGAAGCGCATCGACGGCCGTGGCGTCACGGACATCCGTACGCTCGCCGCCGAGGTCGAGGCCATCCCGCGCGTGCACGGCTCCGCGGTGTTCGAGCGTGGCGAGACCCAGATCCTGGGCGTCACCACCCTCAACATGCTCCGCATGGAGCAGCAGCTGGACACCCTCTCCCCGGTGACCCGCAAGCGCTACATGCACAACTACAACTTCCCGCCGTACTCCACCGGTGAGACCGGCCGCGTCGGCTCCCCGAAGCGCCGCGAGATCGGCCACGGCGCCCTCGCCGAGCGCGCCCTGGTCCCGGTCCTGCCGACCCGCGAGGAGTTCCCCTACGCGATCCGCCAGGTCTCCGAGGCGCTGAGCTCCAACGGCTCCACCTCCATGGGCTCGGTCTGCGCCTCCACCATGTCGCTGCTGAACGCCGGTGTGCCGCTGAAGGCCCCCGTCGCCGGTATCGCCATGGGCCTGATCTCCCAGGACATCGACGGCGAGACGCACTACGTCACCCTCACCGACATCCTCGGTGCGGAGGACGCCTTCGGCGACATGGACTTCAAGGTCGCCGGCACCAAGGAGTTCGTCACCGCCCTCCAGCTCGACACCAAGCTGGACGGCATCCCCGCCTCCGTCCTGGCCGCGGCCCTCAAGCAGGCCCGCGACGCCCGCCTCCACATCCTCGACGTGATGATGGAAGCGATCGACACCCCGGACGAGATGTCCCCGAACGCCCCGCGGATCATCACCGTCAAGATCCCCGTGGACAAGATCGGCGAGGTCATCGGCCCCAAGGGCAAGATGATCAACCAGATCCAGGAGGACACCGGCGCCGAGATCACGATCGAGGACGACGGCACCATCTACATCGGTGCCGCCGACGGCCCGGCCGCCGAGGCCGCCCGCACCACGATCAACGGCATCGCCAACCCGACCATGCCGGAGGTCGGCGAGCGCTACCTGGGCACCGTCGTGAAGACGACGACCTTCGGCGCGTTCGTGTCGCTGCTCCCGGGCAAGGACGGTCTGCTGCACATCTCGCAGATCCGCAAGCTCGCGGGCGGCAAGCGCGTGGAGAACGTCGAGGACGTCCTCGGTGTGGGCCAGAAGGTCCAGGTCGAGATCGCCGAGATCGACTCCCGCGGCAAGCTCTCCCTGATCCCCGTGATCGAGGGCGAAGAAGGCTCCGAGGACAAGAAGGACGACACCGACAAGTGACGTCGAGCAACTCCACGGCGACGGCCCGCACCTCCTCGGAGGCGCGGGCCGTCGCCCGTACCCAAACCCTCATCAAGGGCGAGAACGGCATCGGCACCGTCCGCAAGACCACCCTCCCGGGCGGCCTGCGCATCGTCACCGAGACCCTCCCCTCGGTCCGCTCCGCGACCTTCGGCATCTGGGCACACGTGGGCTCCCGCGACGAGACCCCGTCCCTGAACGGCGCCACGCACTACCTGGAGCACCTCCTCTTCAAGGGCACCTCCCAGCGCAGCGCCCTGGACATCTCCTCCGCCCTCGACGCGGTCGGCGGCGAGATGAACGCGTTCACGGCGAAGGAGTACACGTGCTACTACGCGCGCGTGCTCGACTCCGACCTGCCGCTCGCCATAGACGTCGTCTGCGACATGCTGACCGGCTCCCTGATCCTCGAAGAGGACGTCAACGTCGAGCGCGGCGCCATCCTCGAAGAGATCGCCATGACCGAGGACGACCCGGGCGACTGCGTGCACGACCTGTTCGCGCACACCATGTTCGGCGACAACCCCCTCGGCCGCCCGGTCCTCGGCACCGTCGACACCGTCAACGCCCTGACCGCCGACCGCATCCGCCGCTTCTACAAGAAGCACTACGACCCCACCCACCTGGTGGTCGCGGCCGCGGGCAACGTCGACCACAACAAGGTCGTACGACAGGTCCGGGCCGCCTTCGAGAAGGCCGGCGCCCTCAAGAACCTGGAGGCCGCCCCCATCGCCCCGCGCGACGGCAGGCGGGCCCTGCGCACCGCGGGCCGCGTCGAGCTGGTCGGCCGCAGGACCGAACAGGCCCACGTCGTCCTCGGCATGCCGGGCCTGGCCCGCACCGACGACCGCCGCTGGGCCCTCGGCGTGCTCAACACCGCGCTCGGCGGCGGCATGTCCTCCCGGCTCTTCCAGGAGGTCCGCGAGAAGCGCGGCCTGGCCTACAGCGTGTACTCGTACACCTCCGGCTTCGCCGACTGCGGCCTGTTCGGCGTCTACGCCGGCTGCCGGCCCTCGCAGGTCCACGACGTGCTGAAGATCTGCCGCGACGAACTCGACCAGGTCGCCGAACACGGCCTGACCGACGACGAGATCGGCCGCGCCATCGGCCAGCTGCGGGGCTCCACCGTCCTCGGCCTCGAGGACACCGGCGCGCTGATGAACCGCATCGGCAAGAGCGAGCTGTGCTGGGGCGAGCAGATGTCCGTCGACGACATGCTGGGCCGGATAGCGTCGGTCACCCCGGACGACGTGCGCGAGGTCGCCCGCGAGATCCTGGGACAGCGCCCGTCGCTGTCGGTCATCGGCCCGCTGAAGGACAAGCAGGCGGCCCGACTGCACGAAGCGGTCGCGTAAGCCCTCCCCTTAAGGAAGCAAGAAGATGAGCAAGCTGCGCGTGGCGGTCCTCGGTGCCAAGGGCCGGATCGGCTCCGAGGCCGTCAAGGCCGTCGAGGCCGCCGAGGACATGGAACTGGTCGCCGCTCTCGGCCGGGGCGACAAGCTGGAGACCCTCGCCGAGACGGGCGCCCAGGTCGCCGTCGAACTGACCACGCCCGCCTCGGTGATGGAGAACCTGGAGTACTGCCTCGGCCACGGCATCCACGCGGTCGTAGGGACGACGGGGTGGACCGACGAGCGGCTCGCGCAGCTCGACGGCTGGCTCGCCGCCTCCCCCAAGACCGGCGTCCTCATCGCGCCCAACTTCTCCATCGGGGCCGTACTGAACATGAAGTTCGCGCAGATCGCCGCGCCGTACTTCGAGTCGGTGGAGGTCATCGAGCTGCACCACCCGAAGAAGGTCGACGCCCCTTCGGGCACCGCCACGCGCACCGCCCAGCTGATCGCCTCCGCCCGCGCCGAGGCGGGCACCGCCCCCGCGCCGGACGCCACGGAGACGGCCGTGGACGGAGCGCGCGGCGCGGACGTCGACGGGATCCCCGTCCACTCCGTCCGGCTGCGCGGCCTGCTGGCCCACCAGGAGGTCCTGCTCGGCGGCGAGGGCGAGACCCTGACGATCCGCCACGACTCCCTCCACCACAGCAGCTTCATGCCGGGCATCCTGCTCGGCGCCCGCCGCGTGGTCACGACCCCGGGCCTGACCTTCGGCCTGGAGAACTTCCTGGACCTGGGCTGATGCGCGCCAAGCTGTCCTACGCCGTCACGGCCGCCGTCCTGGTCTTCTACTTCGTCCTGGTCGGCAGCCGCGGCGTCATGCTGATCGAGTCCGGCACCGTGGTCACCGTCACGTTCGGCGTCGCGGTGCTGATCCTGCCGGTGATCGGCCTGTGGTTCCTGTGGAAGAACACCCAGTTCGTCCGCCGGGCCAACGCCCTGGCCGCCGAACTCGACGCCGAGGGCGGCCTGCCCGTCGACGAACTGAAGCGCACGCCCGCCGGCCGGATCGACCGCGACTCGGCCGACGAGGTCTTCGCCAAGCGCAAGGCCGAGACGGAGGCCGCCCCCGACGACTGGCGCAGCTGGTTCCGCCTCGCCGTCGCCTACCACGACGCCCGCGACACCCCGCGCGCCCGCAAGGCGATGCAGCGCGCGATAGCCCTGCACGACGGCAGGACGATCGAGGCCTAGCACCGATATCGGGTCCTGGCCCCACAGCACCGACATCGGGTCCTGGCCCCACAGCACCGACATCGGGGCCTGGCCTCACGCACACCGAAGGGGCCGGTCCGCGTTCGCCGCGGACCGGCCCCTTCGACGTCTGTCCGGCTCAGACCCGCCCGTACTCCGCCGCCCACGCCTCCACCGCGTCCGCGGCCCGGTCGAAGGCCTGGCCGCGCGCGAGGAAGTCCGCGTTGTGCGTGGTCAGCAGCGGCGGCACGTCCTCCGGCGCCCGGCCCTGCCGTACGAGGGTCAGGGCCTGTCCCTGGACGGTGCGCGGGAGTCCGAGCCAGCGCACCGGCTGCTGGGCCGTGCGCACGGCGACGACCTGGTCCCAGGACACCGTGCGGGTGACCAGGAAGCCCACCCGACGGACCCCGCGGGCGCTCACCCACACCCCCATGCGCAGCAGCCGCAGCGAGCCCAGGATGACGAGCAGCGCGATGCCGAGGACCACGGCGGCCTCCGACGGCGAGTCGGTCAGCGCGATGATCACCGCCGCGAACAGCACGTACGACGCGAGCAGCAGCAGGATCGCCGCCACACCCACCCGCCACGGACCGGGCCGGTAGGGGCGCCGCCAGCGGTCACGGTCGTCGAACGGCAAAGCGACGTCGTCCGTCGTGTCGAATGCGCGGTCGGCCGTCAGGAAGGGCAGGGGCACGGCGGGTCCTCACTCGATCCAGGCGTGGGCTGTGCCCGGTGAGGCTATCCGCCGGTGTTGTCATGAGCCACTTCAGGGGGCCCGTCTGAGTCAGTGCCCCTGGGACGCCTGGGACTGCTGGCTCTGTGAGGGCGCCTGATCCTGCGACAGCGCCGGCATCCCGAGAACCAGTGAGCCCACGAGTCCGGCGACGATCGTCAGCCCCAGCAGCCAACGCCCGGCTATCTCACCGGCGGACGCGCGCTCCCGGGGCGGAGGGGTGACATCGCTGCGGAACCTGTCGGCTTCGGCGAGGAAGGCGAACGGTACGGGCTCGCGCCGACGCAACAGCATGGGGGTACTTCTCCCTTCGGGGATCGAACAGACAACTCCTGCCTGTACAGACGAGCGGGTACCGCAAATGGTGCCCTCTATTGGCAAATCGGTTCACGCGTAGAGTGGGCGCCGACCGCCGATGTGATGGGAAGGAACCCCCCGAACGTGACCTCCACCCCCGACGACGATTTCAAGATCGAACTGCGCGACGACGTCACCGTCGAACTGGTCAAGCACAGTGCGGCCGACTCCGACGTGCTGTTCGCCGCCAGGGTGTCGACCGTCGGAGAGCAGTCCCTGGACGAACTGAACAAGGACCCGGAGCGCTCCAAGGGGCTGATCAACTACCTCATGCGCGACCGGCACGGCAGCCCGTTCGAGCACAACTCCATGACCTTCTTCATCAGCGCCCCGATCCTCGTCTTCCGCGAGTTCATGCGGCACCGCGTGGGCTGGTCGTACAACGAGGAGTCCGGCCGCTACCGGGAGCTCCAGCCCGTCTTCTACGTCCCCGGCCCCGACCGCAAGCTCGTCCAGCAGGGCCGCCCGGGCAAGTACGTCTTCGTCGAGGGCACCCCGGAGCAGCACGAGTCCGTCGGGCACGCGATGGAGGAGTCGTACCGCCAGGCGTACCGGGCCTACCAGGACATGCTCGCGCAGGGCGTCGCCCGCGAGGTCGCCCGTTCGGTCCTGCCCGTCGGCCTGTTCTCCTCGATGTACGCCACCTGCAACGCCCGCTCGCTGATGCACTTCCTCGGTCTGCGTACCCAGCACGAACAGGCGAAGGTCCCGTCCTTCCCGCAGCGGGAGATCGAGATGGTCGGCGAGAAGATGGAGGCGGAGTGGGCCAAGCTCATGCCGCTCACCTACGCCGCCTTCAATGCGAACGGCCGTGTGGCGCCGTAACGGACGCCTGTTTCGCCGCAGGGCACAGATGTACGGGTCCACCTCGCGAAGTGTCCGTATTGCGGCATTTAGAGAAGTTCATCTAGCCTGATCAAACGGACCCGGTACTGCTTGAACCCCCGAGCAGGCAGTGCCGGGCTCCGCATTTGTCCGGACTTTTCCGAGCCCCCGAGGGCAGACCGTGCGATGAGCACCGAGTAGCGTGTATGCCATGGCTCCGACCTCCACTCCGCAGACCCCCTTCGGGCGGGTCCTCACCGCCATGGTCACGCCGTTCACGGCGGACGGCGCACTCGACCTCGACGGCGCACAGCGGCTCGCCACCCACCTGGTGGACGCAGGCAACGACGGCCTGATCATCAACGGCACCACCGGCGAGTCCCCCACCACCAGTGACGCGGAGAAATCGGACCTCGTACGAGCCGTACTGGAGGCGGTCGGCGACCGCGCCCACGTCGTCGCCGGGGTCGGCACCAACGACACCCACCACAGCATCGAGCTCGCCCGCGCGGCCGAACGCACCGGCGCACACGGCCTGCTCATCGTCACGCCGTACTACAACAAGCCCCCGCAGGAAGGCCTGTACCGGCACTTCAAGGCCGTCGCCGACGCCGCCGAGCTGCCCGTCATGCTCTACGACATCCCCGGGCGCAGCGGCGTGCCGATCAACAGCGAGACCCTGGTCCGTCTCGCCGAACACCCGCGGATCGTCGCCAACAAGGACGCCAAGGGCGACCTCGGCCGCGCCAGCTGGGCCATCGCCCGCTCCGGCCTCGCCTGGTACTCCGGCGACGACATGCTGAACCTCCCGCTGCTCTCCGTGGGCGCGGTCGGCTTCGTCTCGGTCGTCGGCCATGTGGTCACCCCGGATCTGCGCGCCCTGGTCGAGGCGTTCACCTCCGGCGACGTCCAGAAGGCCACCGAGATCCACCAGAAGCTGCTCCCGGTCTACACGGGCATGTTCCGCACCCAGGGCGTGATGACCACCAAGGCGGCGCTCGCCCTCCAGGGGCTCCCCGCCGGACCCCTTCGCGCCCCCATGGTCGAGCTCTCTTCCGAAGAGATCGAGCAGCTCAAGATCGATCTTGCCGCCGGCGGGGTACAGCTCTAACACCAGACTTCGCGCGCCGGGCGCGCAACCAGACTCAACAACTGAATACGCGGGCACCGGTGCCCGCACACCACAACGACAACTGCTACACGCACGAACGTCACGCGCGCCACGTGCCCACCGGTACGTGGCGTGCGTGGTGAGGAGAGTCTTTTGAGTCATCCGCATCCTGAACTGGCCCCGCCGCCGCCGCTCCCCGAGGGCGGCCTGCGGGTCACCCCACTCGGCGGTCTCGGCGAGATCGGCCGAAACATGACGGTCTTCGAGTACGGCGGCCGCCTGCTCATCGTCGACTGCGGTGTGCTCTTCCCGGAGGAGGAGCAGCCCGGAATCGACCTGATCCTGCCGGACTTCTCGTCCGTGAGGGACCGCCTCGACGACATCGAGGGCATCGTCCTCACACACGGCCACGAGGACCACATCGGCGGCGTCCCCTTCCTCCTGCGCGAGAAGCCGGACATCCCGCTCATCGGCTCCAAGCTGACCCTCGCGCTCATCGAGGCCAAGCTCCAGGAGCACCGCATCCGCCCGTACACCCTCGAGGTGGCGGAGGGGCACCGCGAACGCATCGGCCCCTTCGACTGCGAGTTCGTCGCGGTCAACCACTCCATCCCGGACGCCCTGGCCGTCGCCATCCGCACCCCGGCCGGCATGGTGGTCCA